>CAVSCD010000001.1:0-68138 GCA_963726335.1 Candidatus Aminicenantota bacterium
CGGCAGCCGGGTGGATATGTCGTCGCTGGTTGTCGGACCGCCAGCCTGGATCGATCTGCTCAATTTCCCGCCGGCCTCCACTTGGGAGGCCGGCGGGCGATGGTGTTTGTTCCCTCAGTGCAAGTTCTGCGATTCCCCGGAGCGCCGTTGCGCTCCTTTTCCTGAGCGTCCTCCCGGCTACCCGATCCGCTTGGATTCCTCGAACAGCTTCGTCGTATCGGGAAGCTTCGCCGAGGTCGTCTTCGTCCACTGTTCTTCGAGCAGTATTCTCGCCGCCTGCTCGAGGAACTCCGGCGCGGCCCACTTCTCCACATCGAAGTCGTTCTTGATGTAGCCGTGGCTCAGCATGAAGTCCTTGCCGATCTCGACGGAGGCCAGGTTCTGGGGCGACAGGTTGGGCACCATGTCGATGTGCTTGATGCCCTCGTAGGTATCCTCGACGTCCAGGTAGAAGGTCTGCTTGTCGAGGATCGCCGCCGCGGCGTGCTTGTGCTCGTTGGCCCAGCGTCCCACCTTGATCATGCCCTTCATGAACGTGACGGCGAGCTCGGGGTGCTTCTCGGCCATGACGTCGGTGCAGGTGATGGCGGCGGGGATGTTGGCCACCTGCAGGGTCCAGTCCGGATACCTGGACAGGTCCTCGATCGCCTTCAACTTGCCCGTCGCCTCCTGGAGGTGCTGGAAGGGCTTGCTTTGGGTATAGATCGCATCGACGACGCCCTTTCCCAGCGCCGTCTCCAGCGGCCGGAAAGCCAGGTCGTGCTTGTGGTCGCGCTTGAGCCACAATTCGGACGGATTTTCCATGGGATCCAGCATCTTGGGATCGTTGTACCAGTCATCCGCATAGGGGAATTCCACGATCTGGACGTCGTCCATGGTCATGCCGTTCATCCGGAGCATCAGCTCGATGCCCTGATGTTCCTGGATGCGCCACCAGTCGTTCTTGACCTTGTTCAGGCTCTTGGAAAGGCCGATCTTCTTGCCCTTCAGGTCCTTCATCAGGTAGATGTCGTCCCTGGAGCGCACCATCATGCAGCCGCCTTCGTTCGGCGCGTGCGTCACGCCCAGGAGCCGGTCCTGCGGATGTCGGCGTGGACGTGGACGGGCGGGAACAGACCGCCGAAGCGGAAGAGGTTGTCGAGGTTGTGGATGTAGTGCGGATACCAGTCATTCTCGCGGGTGGAGCGGAGAAAGGCGTACGTCACGCCGATCTTCTTGAACTCCTCCCGGGTCCACCCCAGCTCCTGGTCGACATTGCTGGCGGACACGAGCGGGCAATTGGTGTAGTAGACCTCTTTCCAATTCAAAGGAACGACGTTCAATTTCGTATTTTCGAAAGTCGTCTCTTTGACTTTCGTCTTTGAGAGATCCCCCGGGAACAGGCTGTCGCGATCTCCGCTTTTTGTTGTTTTGTCAGCCATGATCACATCTCTCCTTTTGATTGATGTGCTCATCACCGGACCGGCGGTGATGGCCTGTTCCCTTAAGCCAGGCCCGGCCGCCTGGACAAACCCGATGGAGCTCGAACATCTTGACGTTACCCCGATCTTCGCCTCCTTTTTGTTCATTTTCATTTATTTCATTATGGATTTCCCTCCATGAGCCCGGCTACCTGGCCTTGGGAAGCACCATCCGGTCGGGAGTGAGCTTGTAGGTCCACGGGCACCCGAGTTCTTCCAGCCGTTCCTCAGCCGCTGGCCCAGAAAGACGCTGCCGGGATCCTCGACCGTATCCCCCTCCATGCCATCGATGATGTTGTAAACGTTCTTGAATCCGGCCTTGGCGAGCATGTTGACGGCGATGGCGCTGCGGCCGCCGGACCGGCACATGACCAGGAGCGTGTCGTCGGGCTTGGCCACCTCACTCACCCGGGAGACGAAATCGGGGAGGGGCTTCATGGGGAACTGTCCCTTCCCGGCGTCCCACTCATACGACCTGAGCGGCGACGGGGATCTTCCAGGCCATGGTCGGATGGCCGACGAAGAGATACTCCTCGGGGGTGCGGACGTCGATGATCATCACCTTCTCAGGCTCGGCCTTCCACTTCTCGTAGGCCTCCTTCGCCGTCACATAGAGCCCCAGCACCGTCTGCTTTCCTTTGGGAAGGCGGCATTCTGTTCGGTCATGCTAATCTCCTTTGCCGATGATCGTCAGTTTAACTCTTTCGAGAGAGAATCGTCCTTTGGACCTCGGGCCTAGGTGCCGCGGAACGATGATGACGATCATTCCCTCTCCTCCTGATCATGCTTGGCTCTGGCCTTTTCGATGGTCTCGATACCCGTCGAGGTCGAGACGACGTTGAACTTGATCTCGGGCCGCTTGACCGCCAGCTCCAGGGCCAGGAGAAGGTTGCGGTATTCGTCTGAGCGAAGGTGATGGTCCAGATCTTCCTGGGCGCTCCAAGCTTCCTCAAGCATCAGGACGTTCTTTTCCTGCAGGTCCCCGTAGAGGTGGCAACCGAGGCACCGGGGGTTGTCCCGGCACTGCTCCAGCACCGACCTGAGGATTCCCAATACCGCGTCACTCTTCTGGGGCGGGATCGTCATCCTGATGGTCGCTTGGATCATGAGCTTCTCCAGTCTGAAACTCCGCTGACGGGCCTTTGGTGGTTAGGGCTCACGCGGCTTTCCTGTCTTGGTCGGGAATTTTCGGGGGCTTTTTGCATGGGCATGAAATAATGATGCCAACTATGTGCCAAATAAAAAGCGGATTACATCAGATCGTCAAGTCGGTGTAAATAAATGAGATCTGTAGAAAAAGCGGCGCGGTTGACTAAAAACAGAGCGGAGGGATTAAGTGCCAATATATTGGCACGTGACATTATTTGGGCATGGCTGTGCGAGATCGCTTTATGCCCAGTTTCTTCATTTTTGCCTGGAGGGTCGTTCTTTTCAGGCCGAGAACCTCGGCGGCGCCGCCCGGGCCGGAAATGCGCCAGCCGGTCTTCTCCAGCACGGCCATCACATGCATCCGCTCCATGTCTTTGAGTTTGCCGGCGGCATATGTTTCTGAAGAGGCGCGACTGGGCAACGGAATATCCAGGGTTTTACCCTTGCTCAAGATCATGGCGTGCTCGATCAGATTCCTCAGCTCCCGGACGTTGCCCGGCCAGGAATAGGTCTGCAGGGCTTCCATGGTCTTCTTCGGAATGCTTTCGATCTCTTTTCCCATCTTCTTCTGGAATTCCTTGACGATCGCCCTTACCAGGGGAGGGATATCTTCAGGACGTTCCCGGAGGGGTGGGATCACGATGGGGAACACGTTCAGCCGGTAGAAGAGGTCCCGCCGGAATTTGCCGTCTTTCACTTCCTGCTCGATGTCCCGGTTGGTGGCGGCGATGATGCGGACATCGACGTGCAGGGGCTTCGTCGAACCCAGGCGCTCGAAGCTGCCTTCCTCGAGGAACCGGAGCAATTTGCTCTGAACCTCGAGGGGCAGTTCGCCGATCTCATCGAGAAACAGGGTTGACCCGTCGGCCATCTCGAAGCGGCCGGCCATCCGCGTCAGGGCGCCCGTGTAAGCTCCCTTTTCCCTGCCGAACAGCTCGCTTTCGATCAGCGTGGGCGGCAGGGAGGCGCAGTTGACCGTCACCAGGGGCCGGTCTTTTCTTGAACTCAGCCTGTGGATGGCCCGGGCCAGCAGCTCTTTGCCTGTCCCGGTTTCCCCAAGAAGAAGAACCGTGGAATCCGTCCGGGCGACCTGCTCCACCTGGGTCAGGACCTTCTTCATGGCAGCGCTTTGTCCCACGATGTCCGTATGCTCGACCAGGAGTTTGATTTCCTCCTGCAGATAGATGTTCTCCTTTTCCAGCCGCTGCTTGAGCTCCTCGATCTCACTGAGGTGTTCTTTGAGCTGCTCCTCCATCCGCTTGCGGGCGAGCGCGTTGGCAAACACCTGGGCAACGAGCTTGAACTCGGTCACGTCCGTCTTCGTCCAGCGTCTCTCTTCGCGCATGACAGCGAAGCCCAACAGCCCGAAGACAGGGCCTTCTCCAACCGATAGCGGAACCAACACAGTGGATTTGGTGTCGTAGGCGCGAAAACTCTCCAGATCACGGCCGGCTTCCGGCGGGAAATCGGTCAATTTCGAAATAATGACCGGCTCCCCATCCCGGACCTTCTGCGTCGTCCAGGGGAAGAATTGGCTGGCATCCATCCCCTCGGGGGGTGACGGGCTTCCCGGAGGAAGATGCCAATGTGTCAGATGCATCGCCCCGGGCGCTCCCTCAGGGGCTTGCCAAAGGGTGGAGCGGTCGAGACCGAGCAGCTCGCAGATGCGGCGCTGGGCGTCTTTGATCTCGCTGTCGATCCGGTCGGCGGGCAGGTTGATAAAGCGCGTCGAGATTTCGGACAGCAGCGTCTCGAACCTCAGCCGTTCCTCTAGGCTCCTCTCCGATGCCGCTGTTTGACTGCGCTTATTCATGGGGCCGCCTTCCCAGGGTCGTTTTTGATCCTAAGCGTTTCATCGCCGATATCGCTGATTCTATAAAGAATATTGAAATAATCAATATCCCGAGACCGATAGGAACAGGCCAAACCTTACGGCGTTTTGATAGGAGATTCCTTTTTTTCGCGGCGCGGGATCACTCTTCTTGAGCTTGAAATTGACCCCTACACTCAAAAAACGATGTTATTCCCGCCGCGGACGGCTGTCAAGAACTCAGAATTCGGCGGGCCGGAGTCCGGAGGGGCAGATTTATCCCTATAGCGCTCGACTACCCCCTGAACGACCGGCCGGAAATACCGTAGAGCTTCAGTCAGTCGCTGACTCGACGGCCCTCTTCAGGGACTTGATGACGAAGGTATTAATGCTCTCGCCGTCGCTGAGGGCCCTGACCGCCAGGGCCCTGTGCAGGTCCGGGCCTGCCCGGAGGACGAACCGGCCCGAGTAGTCCTTGTTCGTCGGGGGAGGGAGGGGACGACCGTCCTTACGATAGATCAAGACCCACTCGTCGACGATCTCGCAAAGCTTCCGGTAAACGCCGGCCTCGTCGTCGCCGTGACAGCAATCGCCGATCCAGCCCGGCACGGAGCCGATATAGAGCCGGTCTTCTTCCGACCACCTCACGATCTTGAGGTATCTGTCGCGCGGTTTCATTGGCCTGCCTCCTCGATCTTCTGACGGACGAGTTTGATCTGATAGGGCTTGGCATCGTCACCGGGACGGCCTGAGAGAGTCAGGATGACGCCCGACGGGTGGATGAAATTGCGATGGCTGCCCTTCCCGTCCCGGTCGATGAATTCGGCCATCTCGAGTTCCCTGATCAACTCTCGTAGTTTTCTCGGCATTTGAATGATACTATTATGATACTGCAATGTCAAGCCGGATCGGTTGACCGTTCCGTTGGTGATCCGCTGCGAGCAGATATGCGGCGCTCGACCACATAAAAAAGGACGAGCGATTTAAGGGGATCTTCTCAGCTTCTATTTCGCTAGTTTCTTCGGCTTGAGCTCCAGGCCGAGCTGCTGGAAGAAACCCAGAATGTCGGCTTCCTCGTTCTCTTCGACGACCAGGAATCCGGCAAACACCTCCATCATGCGGGCGTACAGCTTCTTCTCGTCGGCCGAGAGCGTGTTCCAGTCTTGCACGTCGGGATCATGGCGCGACAGTTGGGCCTCCTGCGGGACGATCCCGAGCGCTTTCTGCCTCTTGAACGTCTTCTCGCGGTAGGCATCCCAGCCATCATCGAGCTGGCCCTTGTACTTGTCGGCCCACTCTTTCGGCACGTGGTGCGGCGCGTGGCCCGCGCCGGGTCAGAAGTACTTGAAGAACGGCTTGTTCGGCGCGACCTGCTTGGAGTCGGCAATGAATCCGATGGCCTTGTCGACAAGGTCCTCGGTCAGGTGGTCGCCCTCCGCCGGCGTACAGTACCGGCGTGCCAAGCCATCATCCGGATCTCAGTCGCCGAACATCTCGGTGATGAGCCGTCTGAGGGCGGCGGCTTCGCCGTCGAAGAGAGATCCGATCCGCGGACCCAGGCGGGCCTTGCTGACGGTCCGTATCAGGTCGACGGCAATCTCGGCAGGCCGGCCCGCGCATTGAACCGGCAGCCGGCATCGCCAGGCCGGATGGAGCCGGCTGGTTGCCGGCCAGATCGTCACGGTTTAAAGCCGGGCGTTCAATTCGTCCGGGCTGACGATGACGGCCGGTCTGGTCTTGGCCATTCCCGCCCCTTGGGAAGGATCCAGGATCGCCCACGGCGCGGTCAAGATGGGCGCGGCCCCACCGTCGTGGCTCTTCATTCGCAACGAGCTCTACTGCCGCGCCAGCGCCATGCGGATCGCGTCGGCAGGGTCGACCACGTGTTTCCCGTCGTCCTCGGCGATCGAGAGCTGGACGCCCTTCACCTTGCCGTTGAAGGCATTGTCGCCGGGCTTGTAGTCGGGGGAGACGGCCGAACCGCCGTCCTTGCCGACATCGCAGCCATCATCGGCGGAGAAGATCATCGCCAGCGTCGCGCCGACTTCCCCCTCGCCGTCCTTCCGGCCATCGAGGTACATCGTCACCTTGCCGCCCTTGCCCAGGCCGCCGTCGGCCGGCTCAGAAGGTCCGCCGGAAGCGAAAATTGCCGGCGGCCGGCCTACATCTTCTTGTAGCCGGAGTTCGTGATCTTGACTTCAAGGTTCTGCGAAGGCGCCGAGAGGGTGATCTCCGCGGGATACGTGGCTCCGTCGTTGAGCGAGCCGAATCCGGCTTTCAGGCTGATCACGTCCTGGGCATCCTTCAGCCACGAGGCGACCGTCAGCCCGAGCAGGGTGTTCTTCGCCATGTCGAGCTCGACGCTGAGCTTGTCGCCCGGCTTCTGGTAATCGGCGAAGTCGATCCGCATGCGGGACCCGGCCGGAGTGAGGGACATCTTGCCGGCGCTCTTCACCGCCTCGATACGGGCCGGGTCGGGCGGGACGTAGGACTTCACGAGCTCCACGGCGCTATCCATGTACTCGCCGAGCTCGCCCTTCTTTTTCTCCACGATCTTGCCGCGCAGCCCCCTCTTCTTGTCCGTGCTCGGCGTCGCGCCCACCGGAACCTTCTGGACTTTCCCGTCCGCGCCCCAGTAGCAGCGGAACTCGGTTCTGGATTTTTCCTCTCCCTTGAGGCTCAGGACGGTGACCTCGATCCACTCGTACTGCTTTAAGAGTGTCTGGCTCGTGGCCAGGTTCGCCTTGAGGGCGGCGACGCGCTCCTCGGAGGTCGGCGCCTGAGCCGCCGCGAGCGCCATCGTCCCGAGCGCCGCGAGTGTTACGAAAAGAACGAGTTTTGACAGTTTCATGTGTGTTGCTCCTTATCTATCCATTCCATCCGGTCCGTGATAAATCCTACTGCCGCGCCATCGCCATGCGGATCGCGTCCTCCGGGTTGACCAGGTGCTTCGCCGTTCTCGCCGCTTCGGCGATCGCGAGCTGAACGCCCTTGACCTTGCCGTTGAAGGCGTTGTCGCCGGGCTTGTAGTCCGGGGAGACCGCCGAGCCGCCGTCCTTGCCGACGTCGCAGCCGTCGTCGGCGGAGAAGATCATCGCCAGCGTCGCGCCGACTTCCCCCTCGCCGTCCTTCTTGCCATCGAGGTACAGCGTCACCTTGCCGCCCTTGCCCAGGCCGCCGCCGGCATAGGCAAACTCCATGCGCACCTGGTGCTCGCCCGGCGGCAGCTTCGTCGCCCCTTCGATGATGAAGTGCTTGAAGCCGCCCCAGTTGTAGCAGTACTTGAGCTTGCCGTCCTTGGCGTAGAGGCTCCAGCCGCCGATGTCGGCGCCCTGGGCGATGATGACGCCCTCGGCGCCCTTCTCCGGCACCACGATCTCGGCCGTGACGGAGTGCGACTTGTTCTTGACGTTGAGGACGCAGTTCTCCGACAGGTGCCCCATGCCGCCGAACAGGAGCTGGGTCTTGCCCTTGAGCAGCACCGGCCGGCCGGCGGTGTCCGGGTTGATCTTCTCGAACATCCGGTCGTCGAGGGGCAGCACCTTGTAGCGCGATCGCCTCGATGATCCAGAGCCGCTGCAGCTCCTTGAGCTTCTGCGGCATCTCCTTGGACAGGTCCTTGGACTGGCTCCAGTCCTTGGTGGTGTCGTAGAGCTCCCAGACGTCGTCGTCGAGCGCGGGCCTCGGGCCCGTGATCCAGGGCGTGTAGTGCTTCGTCACGGCGCTCCAGCCCTTGTGGTAGATCGCCGCGGTTGCCCATGACCTCGAAGTACTGCGTCTCGTGGCGCTCCGCCGCCTTGGCGTCGTTGAAGGAGTAGAGCATGCTGACGCCTTCGATCGGGTCCTGCTGGATGCCGTCGACCGAAACCGGCTCGGGAATGCCCGCCGCCTCGAGGATCGTCGGCGCCACATCGATGACGTGGGCGAACTGCGTGCGCAGCTCGCCCTTGGCCTTGATCCCCTTCGGCCAATGGACGATGGTGCCGTTGCGCGTGCCGCCCAAGTGCGAGGCGACCTGCTTCGTCCACTGGTAGGGGGTGTTCATGCGCGTGCGCCCAGCCCACGGCGTAGTGGTTGTACGAATCGGGCCCGCCGAGCTTGTCGAGCCGCGCCGTGAGGTACTCGGCCGTCTCGAGCGCTTGCAGGCCGTTGAAGTAGCTCATCTCGTTGAAGCAGCCGTTGATCGAGCCCTCGGCGGAGGCGCCGTTGTCGCCGATGATGTAGTAGACGAGCGTGTCGTCGAAGATGCCGAGCTTCTCGATGCCGTCGAAGAGCCGTCCCACGTGGTGGTCGGTGTACTCCAGGAAGCCCGCGTAGACCTCCATCTCCCGGCGCAGCACCGGCTTGAACTCCTCCGGCATGTCGTCCCAGCCCGGGACGTCCTTGGGGCGCGGGGTGAGCTGGCAGTCCGCCGGGATGACGCCCAGCTTCTTCTGCCGGGCGAAGGTCTCCTCGCGCAGCTTGTCCCAGCCGGCGTCGAACTTGCCCTTGTACTTGTCGGCCCACTCCTTGGGCACGTGGTGCGGGCGCGTGGGTGGCGCCGGGCGCGAAGTAGACGAAGAAGGGCTTGTCCGGGGCGAGGGCCTTCTGCTGCGAGATCCAGCCGATGGCCTTGTCGGTCATGTCCTCCAACAGGTGGTAGCCCTCCTCGGGCGCTCTTGGGCGCCTCGATCGGGGTGGTGCCTTCGTAGAGCGAGGGGTACCACTGGTGCGCCTCGCCGCCGATGAAGCCGTAGAAGTACTCGAAGCCGCCGCCGCCCGTGGGCCACTGGTTGAACGGCCCGACCGGGCTCGACTCCCACACCGGCACTTCGTGGCACTTGCCGAACTGGGCGGTGTTGTAGCCGTTGAGCTTGAGCGTCTTCGCCAGCGGCGACATCGAGTTGGGCAGCACCGAGGAGTAGCCCGGCTGCGCCGGTGGCGATCTCGGTGATGCCGGCCATGCCGGCGGAGTGATGGTTGCGGCCGGTCAGCAGGGCCTGCCGCGTCGCCGAGCAGATCGCCGTGGTGTGGAAGCGGTTGTACTTGAGGCCGCCCGCCGCCAGCTTCTCCGCCGCCGGCGTGTGGCAGGGGCCGCCGAAGGCGCTGGACGCGCCGAAGCCGGCAGTCGTCGATCAGGACGATGAGCACGTTGGGCGCGCCCTTGGGCGGGCGCAGCTGCTCGATCGGCGTCTTGACCATGTCCGGGTCCTTGGCGTCGTACGGGATGAACCGTGCCGGCGCCGTGTTCGGCATCGGCAGATGCGAACGGTGTTTCTTGTCTTGCTGACTCATGATGTTGGCTCCTCCATGAATTCGATATTTGAGTATCGGTCAAGCGACAAATCTGCCGCTGTTTTCAGATAAGCCTTTGCTGTCATCATTAGGTCAATCCTAGCTGCAACAGGCATTCTGCTCCTGAAGAATAAGCGATGTCTATTGGACCTTGGTCCTATGCTCCGAAGGACGCCTCTGAGGCGGAATTGAGACGATCCTGGAGACGATCCTGGAGACGCCACTATAAAATCATTCCGTCTGAAAGGGACCCTACCAGCGGCCCCAGGCGGACCTGGCTGACGGTTCCCGCGACGACGGCCGCCTGCGCTTCCGGGTCAGCGGCTGAACCAGCGGTACTGGAACGCCACCGCGTAGGTGGTGAACTTTCCGCCGATCGCGCGTGGCCACGCCGCTTGACCAGCTGAACTTCAGCGAATACGCCTTGGCGAACGGGACGGCCAACGTGAGACCGCCCCGGGTATTTCCCTGCCGGTCATCCTTGACGACGCCATCGAGGCTGCTCTGGCCTCCCGCATAGAACGTCAGGTCGGCGGCCAGCCACAGACCGGGACGGAAGCTGTAGCTCACGTGCCCTTGGGTTGCCCAGAGGGGGGCCTGGGTGCGCAGTTGGCCCCCATAGAAATTCGGGTTGTCGGTGAACAGCCACACGCCCCCGGCCAGGTCCAGGACCCATTTTCCCATCGGATGCGACAGGCCGATCTCCGGTTTGAAAGCCCATCGATTCGTCCCGATGTTGATGAGGAGCGACGGATTGTACCGCCCCGTCGGCATCACGGTGACCAGGCTCACCCCGAGCGTCGTTGCCGGCTGGCGGCGGGCGAACTCCTGGAGCGTCAGGGCGCGGTTGCCCAGCAGGTTCACCGCCATGCGCACCCGCATGTCACCAAATCCGGAACGCGTGACCGTCTGGCGATCCACGATTTCTCCGACCTGGCCGCTCATTTTGCCCCAGGCGTACGGGAGAACTATGGCCAGGCTGGCCGTGCGTCCGAACAGTCTGAAGGTCTCAAGGTAGCCGGGTGCAACCGCGCCTATCTTGGCATCGACGTCAGTGATCGGCACCGAGGGATCGAGCAGGACGCCGCCGGCGGAGTATGCCGGGCCGATGACCAGGAACCGCGCGCCGACCGGCGAGGCCGAATAGGTCCGCGGTTCGAGATCCTGGCCGAACACGGCCGCGGCCAGCCCCAGAGAGCTAAACAAACCAGAAGAGGACGCAGGCGATGAGTTAAAATACCAGGCATGGCACCTTCCCTCCGCAAGCTCACAGTTATTCTTGCCTAAGCAACCTTGATCGCACGCACTTCCGCGGCGCGCGGGTCGACCGGGATAATGGGGAGTTCGCCCGATCCCTCGACCGGAAGGCCGCGGAGGTGATCCATGATCGCCTGCCACTCCTTGATCTCCCGGACGGCGCCCTGGCCCACCCCCGTGGCGACGCTGGCCTTATCCACGTGGCCCGGCGGCGCCAGCAGGTAACCCGAGTTATCGCGGGGCGCGTCGAGCGCCTCGAGCCCTCGATCCGAGGGGCTGGCCATCCTTGTTCTTGGCGACGAGCGGCAACTTGCCTTTGGAGTACTTGGGGATGGCCACCAGGATCACGCCGAGCATCAGAGGGCAGGTGAGACTGTACAAGCGCGCGTCGCGGCCGGTGATGTCGATTGCCCGGTAGCCGCGATCGAGGTCCCCGAGCTCGATGGCCGTCACGACGTCGAACTTCGGGCGCGCCGGATCGTAGCGGAACCGCATGCCGGAGGTGCGGGGAAAGTACTCCCCGGGGTGGGTCGGGATTGTCCACAAGGAAGAACTCGAGCAGGTTCTTCAGCTACGAGGCCGGTGAAGTAGCCGGTGACAAGGGCGCTGCCGGCCGTCTTATCCACGACGCCGGCCCCGAGGGGCGCGACGGCGAATACGTCATAGACCGTCAGCACGCCCGTCTTCCCCCGCTTGAGGGGGGCGCGCATCATGCCGTTGGCGGTGAAGGCGATGCAGCGGCGTGGCACGAAAAGAAGTGAGGAGTTGGCGAGGATCGTGCCGGCCCCGATGTCGGTAAAGGTGTTGGGCAAATCTTTCGGCGTCAGCGCCAGCGGCTGGTCGACGCGGTAGCCACGCGAGGCAAACACGGCCGCGCTGACCGATGCCTTAAGGTGGTCGATCTCGTCTTGAATGGCGCGGTCGCCGGCAATGCTGTCGTCGACCGGATAGAGCCGATAGGACTCGACCTTAAGCCGGCCGCCTTCCAGACTGATCACCAACTCGCCCAGGTTTCGGCCTTCCAATCCGGCCTGCACGACCGGCGTGCGGCCGTCGACCATGATCGCTTCCCGAAGGGTCGGTGTGGCTGTGGCCGCCGATGACGATATCGATGCCCGGCACGGCCTTGGGCAGGCGCACATCGTCGCCGACGGTGTAACGCCCGTCCGAGCCTTTCTCCACGCCGCCGTGGCTGAGGGCGATGACTACATCCACCTTCTCCGTCTCGCGCAGGACCTTGACCATCTCTCCCGCCGCCTCGAGGGGGTCGGGGAATTCGGCCGCGCCGCCGCTCGTATAGATCTGGGCTTCCTTGCCGAGCACCCCAAAGAGGCCGAACCGGAGACCGCCGCGTTCGATCACCATAGAACGACGGATCAGCCCCGCCTCGGAGAGCCGCTGAAGACCCGCCAGCGTGGGATCGTCCCCCACGAAGCTGGAGTTCGAGGAGAGCACGGCCGGGATCCGGCCGGCCTGGCTGGCCGCGCCGATGGCTTGGCCCAGACCGTCGGGCCCGAGATCGAACTCATGGTTGCCGAAGGTGGTGGCGTCGTAACCCATCCGCGACATCAGTCGCAGCTCGCCGCCGATCTCGCGGCTGGCGGCGGCGAACGCGGTCCCCATGCTGAAGTCCCCCGCGTCGAGCACCAGCACGGGCCCCTGGCTCTCTCGCGCCGCCCGCCTCGCCGCGATCAACGCGGCCAGCCGTGCGTACCCGCCCCGGGTCGAGTCGTCGTTGAGCGTGAACGGCGTATAGTCCGAGGCCGGGCCCATGCCGACGAAGTTCGAGTGCAGGTCGTTCGTGTGCAGAATGGTACAGGATCACCTTCATCCCGTTTTCCTCCGCCGGTTTGGGCCGCGCTCCTGTCAGGACCGCCGCCCCGGCCGCCGCCGAGAGGGACATGAATTTGCGACGCGAGAATGTTCCGGGTCTCATGGCGCTTGTCTCGACCTCCCTTTTACGTGCCGGCGGTTCCTCCGGAAATCCGTCGTTTCATCCCCTCTGGCCGGTCCCGCCTGCCTATCGAGGATCCCCCCGGCGGACGCATGGTCCGACCGGAGGATCTCTTCACTGTCCTTGCCTGATGACCCTCACTCCGGGCTTGCCTCAGGCATTCTGGCGGACAGCCTTCTCCAAGGCCTCCGCCTTCTCCTTGAGCTTCTCGATCATGGCCGAAGGGCTCCAGCTTTCCGGGCTCTGCCGGGGCGGGAATTCCGCCAGGGTTTGCATCCACTACGGCGACGAGCGCGCCGAAAGGCGCGAGGGCGAAGAGTCGGTCCGCGCGCCAGCGCTGGTAGCCCAGATCGCCGGAGACATCCGCATTCTCGAACGGATCGGACCTCAGATTGTGAAGCTTCGGGAAGCGCAGCGGGACAAACGGCTCCTGCCACGCCAGCAGTCCTTCCGCGCGTTGCTCCATGAAATGGCACTTCCACATCCCATACCGGATGGCCATCAGGTCGCCTTCGTCGCTCCAGTAGAGGATGCCCGGCCGCGGGTTCTTCTTCCACTTCGACCTTTCAAGAACGGAAGGAGGTTGTAGCCGTCAAGATGGACCTTGAAGGTCTTGTCCCCCGCCTTGTGGCCCTTCAGGCATTTCTCGACGATATCCGGTTCGCCCGCCGCGGCCACGAGCGTGGGCAGCATGTCCTGATGCGAGAAGATCTCGTTGCTGACGGTGCCGGGCTTAATCATTCCGGGCCAGCGGATCGCGCACGGCACGCGCCAGCCGCCCTCCCAATTCGTGTCCTTCTCGCCGCGGAACGGTGTCGTCCCGCCGTCGGGCCAGCTCAGCTCCTCGGCGCCGTTGTCGGTCGAGTACATGACGATCGTGTTATCGGCGATCCCCAGCTCGTCGAGCTTGGCCAGGAGCTGTCCGACGTGGCCGTCGTGCTCGACCATGCCGTCGGGATACACGCCCAGCCCCGTCTTGCCCTCGCTCTCCTTCTTCAGATGCGTCCAGACGTGCATCTTAGTGGAATTCCACCAGCAGAAGAACGGCTGGCCGGCCTTGTGTCTGGCGTTCGATGAAGTCCAGCGCGCCGGCCGTGATCTCCTCGTCCATGGTCTCCATGCGCTTCTTCGTCAGCGGGCCGGTATCCTCGATCGTCTGACCGCCCTTGCCGTCCGCTTGGCACTTGAAGAACGCCGCGCGGGCCGAACTTCTTCTTGAACTCGGGGTCTTTCGGGTAATCGGCGTTTTCCGGCTCTTCTTCGGCGTTCAAGTGGTAGAGATTGCCGAAGAACTCGTCGAACCCGTGCACCGTCGGCAGGAACTCGTCGCGGTCGCCGAGGTGATTCTTGCCGAACTGGCCGCACATGTAACCCAGCGGCTTGAGCAATTCGGCGATGGTCGGATCTTCCTTTTGGAGGCCGAGCTTCGCACCCGGGGAGCCCGACCTTGGTCAGACCGGTGCGGATCGGCGACTGGCCGGTGATGAACGCGGCCCGCCCCGCGGTGCAGCTCTGCTGCCCGTACCAGTCGGTGAACAGCGCGCCTTCCCGGGCGATGCGATCGATGTTCGGGGTCTTGTACCCCATGATGCCGTGGTTGTAGGCGCTGATGTTGAACCAGCCGATGTCGTCGCCCCAGATGATGAGAATATTCGGCTTTTTGTTCGCCATGATCGTGCTCTCCTTTCTTTGTCCCCTATTCTTTTCCGTGGCCCACCAGCCCTCTCGTTTTCCGCGCCTATTATCTTGTCGAACCCGGGAAAAGTCAACGCGATCGCGGCCGGGCGGATTGTGCTTAGCCGGCTTCTTCCCCCTTTTCCCGGCCACCTTCAAGACCGCCATGAGCAACAAATTGGCGGGAGCCATGACGGAGGCGAAGACCACGAGCGGCGTCAGAACGGGGAGATCGGGAAAGCTCCTGGCCGCGATGCCCATGGCCAAAGCGACGTTGCGCATGCTGCTGGCGGTGGCCAAGACCGCCCGCGTCCCCTTCCGCGGCCCCCCGAGGATCCAGCCGATGAGCATCGAAACGAGAATGAGAAGGATGACACCGATGAGCACCCTCGCGCCGCTCTCGGCCTTCGCCCACTTCGTTAGGGCCTGGGTTTTGACTATGACGCCGATGAAGGCCAGGGTCGCGATCCAGGTGATCGGCCCCGCCAACTTGCGGGCGACCGCCTCGGCCTTTTCGTTGACGACCATCCCCAGGACAAGCGGGAGGATCGCAAAGAGTATCAGATACAGAGCGGCATTCAGGTAAGGGACGGTCAGCGTCAGGCCCTTGGGGAGGGCGAACGAGATGAGGAACGGGGAAACTATGACCGAGAGGAACGAGAGCAGGAAAGCCGTCGCGCCGGAGTAGGCGAGTATTTTCTCTTCGCGCGTTTTCGTCAGGAACTGGAGCGCGCCCAATCCGCCCGGGGCGCAGGACAAGAGGATGAGCGCCAGCGCGTTCTCCGGCTTCAGCGCGAAGGTCTTGGCGGCCAGGACGCCCACGGCCGGGATCAGGAGGAAATTGACGATGAGCGTCCGCACGAGCCAGCTCCTGTCGCGGACGACCGCCAGGAGATCGTCCTTGTTGATCTTCAGCCCGATGCCCAGCATCGAGCCCGCGAGAAAGGTATAGAAAAGGGTTTTCGTCAGCGTGTCCAGGAGAAACACATCCACCTCCTTCTATTATCTTGTTTTATAGCTCACGATAGAACGATAAGCAGGACCGTATAGAAGGCCCCTCCGAAAAGAAACGACAGGATCCGGCTCTCTTGCTCTTTGGGCAATTCCGAGGCGATGGCGTTCAGGATGATCCCGCCCGATATGAATCCCAGGAGGGCCGCCGTGAAGAAGGGGCTGAATTCCACGAGTATCCCCGCTGCCCAGCCCGCCAGGGGGGCGACGGCGAAGGCGTAACGGGCCGAACGCTTGTACCACGTACCGTATTCGCGAAAAAGCGTGTAGTCCAGAGAGAGGAAGTGGAGGCCCAGGGCGACCGCGAAGAGGGTGATCGGAGCCGATCCTTCTTCGAGGCTCCGGACCGCCAGGTAGCCGACCAGCCACACGTAGATGAGGAAGGCGCCGGTATGGAGCGAACGGCGGAGACGGTTGTCTTCGCCGTGCACCGCTTCGGAGCCGCCGGGGTGGCCGGCGTGCGCGATCATCTGCCCGAGAGCGTAGAAGAACATGAACCCGATGAGGGTCGCCAAATAGACCCTCAAGGCGGAAAAGGGGAGGGCCATTCGGGCCTCGTCATGGCCGAGGACCTCTCTCGCGGCCTCGAGCTCGGGCAGCAGATGGACGAAGACGTAGGCGATCGTCACCCCGGCCCCGAAAGACAGGACCCTTCGCTTGTGGCGGCGGAGGGATTCGGGTAGCAAGACGTTGCTGCCAAAGAGGAAGATGGCCGAAAACACGAGGGCCGCGGCCAGCGGTCCGATCTCGAACGGCATGGCGGACTCCTAAAAAAGCTCTGCTTTGAGGATGATACTAACGAACAGCCACAGGCCGAAGATGAAGATCAGGCCGGACAGGATGATCGGGAACTTTCTGATGGCGGCCCCGAACTTCTTCCGGAGGTGGCTGGCCTGACTCCAGTATTCGACGCCGCCCATGAGCGTCGAGAGGGTGCCCAGGCCGATCAGGAACAGGCCGATGTTCCGCGGCCCCTTGACGCTCAGGGTGAGCTGGATGCCCTCTTTGAGCATCGCCTGGAGGACTTTGTAGATGGTGAACCCGAAACCGATCATGGACAGGCCGGTGCGGGTCCAGGCCATGGAAGTCCGTTCGGCCGCCATCAAGCTCCCGTCAACGGCGAGGTCGGTGCGATCCTTGGCGAGGTCCGTGCGCTTCTGGGCGAGGACATCGCCGAGCTTGGGTTCTGGTGTGCTCATCGCGGGTTCACTCCTGAGTGAGTATCCTTTTTTCGCGCCGACAGGCGGCACCTGATCTCATTCTAGACAAAATTGAGGCTTTGGCAATAGGACCTTAGTCCAAGACCGACGGAACCTGTTCCCGGCTCTCGGGCGCGGTTTCGAAATAAGAAAGCGCCCGCGGAGGGCGGCAAGTCTTTCCCCGCCCTCCGCGAGCTCCTGAACGAGAGCTTACTTTGTCTTGACGGCGTACGGGTTGCCGCCGAGGGCGTTCGAGATGTCGGCGATCGCCCGCTGGGCGCGAATGCTGTTGCCCGCGTCGTCGAGAGGCGGCGAGATGACCGCGATCCCGAATTTTCCGGGTGAGACGGCGATGATGCCGCCGCCCACGCCGCTCTTGCCGGGGAGGCCGGTGTGGTAGAGCCACTTGCCCGAATCGTCATACAGCCCGGCGATGGCCATTACGGCCAGGATGCCGGGGATGTTCGTGGGCTTGATGACCTGCTTGCCGGTCACGGGGTTCTTCCCTCCGTTGGCCAGCGTGCCCGCCATCATCGCCAAGTCCTTCGCGTTGACGCTCACCGAACAGGCCTCGGTGTAGATATCGGTGGCCCGCATCGGCTCCGACTTGATCCACTCATAGGCGTACATCAAGTAGCCGATGGCCTGGTTGCGCTGGTTGGTGTCGGATTCCGACTTGAAAACCTCCTGGTTGACGCCGAGGGAACGTCCGGCGCAATCGGAATAGAAGCCCAGGAGGCTCTTCCAGATCTCGGCTCTGTTTTTGCCCTGGACCATGCTGGCGGCGACGATCGCGCCGGGGTTGACCAGGGGGTTGATCTCGGGGTTTTTCAGCAGCTTCTGGGACCACTCGACGGCCACGATCGAGTTGAAGCGCATGCCGGTCGGGTCGACGCCGATCGTCTTCTCGATAGCGTCCGGTCCCTGTTCCTCCATGACCTTGGCCATCGTGAACACCTTGCAGATGGACTGGATGGAGACTTCGGACTTGATGTCGCCGGTGGTGTAGACTTTGCCGTCAGGGGTGACGAGGGCGATTCCGAAGATCTTCGGGTCGACCTTGGCCAGGGCCGGGATGTAGTCGGCATTCTTGCCTTCGGCGAGGTCCTTGTACTTCGCATAGGCTGCCTGCAGGGCGGCGTTGATGTCCGTCTCGGACTGGGCGGCCAGGGGCGTGAAGGTCAGCGCCAGACCGATGAGAGCCGAAAAAAGGAAAGAGACTCCGCGTCGATTCATGATTTTCCTCCTATCGAAGTTTTAAAGCTGAATTTTGCCGAAAACTGGATGCGGACATCGTCCACGCTCCAGCCGTCCTTGAAATTCTCGCGCCGCACCCACTGGAGCTCGGGGCCCAGGAAGAAATTGGACGTCGGGTAGTAGAGGAAATTCACGAGCGCGTATTGGCCCGTTTTGAAGGCACTGGGAGCCTGGCCGTCCGAGTTCGTGATATCGAGGTAGGAGTAGCCGATCGTGCTCGTCCACTTGTCGTTCCAGGTGTGATCATAGAACGCAACCATGGTGAAGATGGGCAGCGCCACGCCGACGATGGGGGTTATCGGGTTGGAGAAGTTGTTCTCGATCCCGACATCCACGGGCGCATCGTTCATGTAGTTCTGGATGCCCTCGCCGTAAAGCAGGGAGGCTCGGACTGTGTCCTTGGCGATCTTGTAATTGCCGCTGAGGTGGAGGCCCCAACCGGTGGCTTTGCCCGAAAGATCAAACTGGTCGTCGTTCATGTCGTCCCACTGCATCCGGCGCAGCATCCCGGCGAACTGGATATGGCCCCACTTGCCGCTCCTCCGGACTTGCGCCGAGAAGTCCGGCAGGGGGAAACGCGCCTTGACGCCCTCGAGCTCAACGCGGTCCTGATAGATGCCCTGGTCGGCGCTCGCGCCCGGGCGCTCGAGGGCGAAGGTCACGGTCGTATCGCCCATGATCGGCATCCAACGGACCTGCACATTGCGGAAAAAGACCATGCCGTTCGGGCCCCAGTACTCGACCGAGTTGGGGAAGACGTCCGGGTCCATGAATGGAGACCACGTTTGTCCGGCCCCGAAATGGCCGAGTTCCCCGTACGCGTGACGCAGGCGGAACGTCGTCTGACCGGCGTCTGTGCCCGTTCCGAACAGCTCGAACTCGAAGGTTGTCCTCAACTCGCCCAGACTCGTGGGGATGAAGCCCTTGAAGCCCAGGCGGCTCTGCCGAACGCCGGCGAAGAAGCGGCCGTCTTTGCCGAATTCATCCTTGTACGCCGGAAGCTTGGTGGGCCGGGCGACGTCGAACCAGTCCGGATGGCTCTGGCCGGTCTCGTAGCCCATGTCCAGCATGGCGGCGCCGTAGATGTCCAGCCGGGGCTTGGCCTCGGTCGCGGCTTCCTGCGTGGCCGTGGCGACCGTCGCTTTGGTTTCGGCCGCCGGCTTGGGCTTTGTCGCATCGCTTGTCCCGTCGGCCCACACTGCCGGGAAGAAGGCCAGGCCAAGCGCTGCGACCATCAACAGCCGGAGGCCGGGGTGGCCTCTATGTCGCGATTTCTTTCTCATGTTTTCTCCTTTCACAAATCCCTGTTCCAAAGATGATTCTTCATCGTTCATTTATTAGGAACGTTCGCCTTCTCCCAGGCCCTGACCCGGCGGCGGGCCTCGTCGAAGAGGCGCTCGTAGTTGCCCTTTCTGACCTTCTCGCTCGCCTCGGGCGTCAGCTTGGCGAAGAGAGGCGCGTAGAGGTCATATGTCTTCAGGTATTTGGCCTGATCGGTCGGGGCGACTTCGTCGGTTCCGAACAGGAAGCGGTCGGGGAAGCGGTTGACGAGGTCGGCCCCCCTCCGGATCGTCTCCGGCGTCGCGACCAGGTATTTCGCCGCTTCGTCCCAAGAGATATCAAAATACACATGGCTGAGCGCGGGGTTGTTGAGGGCCCGCTCGATGATGCCGATCTGGTCCTGCACCGGACGGACGACCCGCCCCACGCCGATGTGCGCCCAGATGATGGTCGTCTTCGGGTGCCGCAGGAAGAGGTCTCTCAGCTGGAGGAGCTGGTACGGCTCCTGGTTCGGCTTCGGGAAAGGCACATCGGCGTCGCTGTGAAGCAGCACGACGAGCCCCGCCTCGCCGGCGAAGTCGAACAACCGGTCGAGGGCCGCATCCGTGAGGCTGGCCGGCCCGCCGGCGATCTTGGCGGACACGAACTCTTTATGGATCGTGAACTCGCCGATCCCCGAAAAGACCCCCGGAAATGTCTTCAGCACCCGGCGGACGTGGTCCGTCGCGTACATGTCGAGCGGATTGAAGCCGGTGATCATCGGGTCGAACCGCGCCTGGTCCTTCGGAGGCAGCGACTTGTACTGCATGGCGATAAAGGCGTCCGTGAACGAGTAGTAGTAGAGGGGAGCGTCCGTCTGCAGGTAATAGGTCGGCGCATAATCGCCCGTGTTCGTGAACGACCACATCTGCTGCAGGGGAAGACCGAACAGGGTCGCCCGGCCCACCTTCGTGCCCATGACCTTCAGGAAGTCGCGGATGTCCGGGCCCTCCTGGATATAGTTCGTCAAGTGGACGTGGCCGTCGTGGACCGCGTAACTTGACCAATCGCGAGCTGGCGTCTGGGCGGCCAGCGGGCTCGATCCTGCCAGTCCGAGGATAAGCGCGCCAGCCAGCACCCCGAGAGACCGCATGTTCTTTGCGCGGACCATGCTCAACCTCCTCCGCCTCAGAAGAATACCGATGCCGCTGTCCCGTCCCGGCTTTATCGGGAGACGATGCCTGCGGCGAGGAGACTGCCGGAGCATTCGCGTCCCCGGATTTCTTCTCTTCCGGCGCCGCCGTACCACCCGGGGCGGCCTGGCTGGAAGGCAGGGGAGCCGTCTATGACATGAAGACCTCAGGCGCGGCCGGCAAGCCGGGGTTGGCCGGTTCGTGAGGGATAATCCGTTTCTTACTTATGCACCAATTCCATCAGAGAATCCGCGGCAAAGGGTTTCTGCAAGATATCCCGCGGCGCCATTCTGCATGGCCAGGTCCCGCGCCGCCGATCACTTGAAAACGCCGGCTTTGTTCATCTCCCAAGCCGCGGCGGCCACGAGGTCCTTGACGAACGAGGCCACCTGGGAAGGGTTCGTCGTCCGGCTGCGGCCCGACCAGACCAGTTCGTTATGCTTGAGCGAGTAAACAAGAGTTTCGACGACGATGATGGTGTCCGTAGTGACATACGAGCTCGCGTAAGGAGCGCCCCAGCCATAGCCATAGTAGCCGCCCCAGTATCCTCCATAATGGGGTCCCGCGTACATTGAAGCCGTCGTCACCGAAGTCTGCTCGTCGACCGCCACCGGGCGCATAACGACCACCCCGACGGCGCCGGACTTTTCGAAGGCGGCTTTGGCCAGCGCTTCGTCCTCCACGCCGGGCGGCAGGAGCGTGTAGCTCGGCACGCCGATGGAGCCGCGTTTGGTCAGCTCGGCCGCCAGCGTGTCTTCGGCGTCGTGCCGGATATATTTATCTTTGGCCACGACACAGGCGATGACGGTCTGGCCTTTCGCCCTCTCTATCGCGGGCAGGTTCGGGTTCGCCCAGGTCGAGACAAAGGACGTGCCCGCCGCGCACGCCGCCAGGATCAGCGCGAGACCGACGAGCGCCGCCGAATTGACTTTGTGAGACATCGTTTCCTCCTCCGTTCTAAAGAGCCTTAACGTTATTTCCGGATTTCGGGTCCTTCGCTCCGATTCTATGGCTTGCGGAAATATCCGTCAATGGGACCTTAGGCCAGCCCGAAGTCGGGACGGCGCGGATCAAATTTCGACGCCGGCTTCGAGCGGTTTTCCCGGCGTTGTCCCATTTCCGAGATCGAGCCGCGGGATTCTTGACAACCTCTCGGGAGGCGGTTTATCATCCGCGATAAGATCGGCTTCTTGTGATTTCAGGTTCCGAACATTTTCGAGGCCCACGACGGCCTGGAGGGAATCCATGAAGATTCAGCTGAAGGCCATGAGACAAAGAGCCGGGCTGGCGGCTCTCGGCATTTTTCTACTTCTGCCGGCAGCCGCCTCCAAGAAAGATACGCCTGGACAGGACGCCGCTTCCCAGCAGCAAACGGCGCGCGAAAGAACTCTTGCCAAGTGGACCGGTGACCTGGACGGAATGATCGAGCGCCGCATCATCCGTGTCCTGACGACCTACTCCAAGACGAACTACTTTGTCGACAAAGGGACCCAGCGCGGTCTGGTTTACGACACCGTCAGCCTGTTGGAGGACGACCTCAACAAAAAACTCGAAAACAAACACATCCGGGTGCAAGTGCTCATCCTGCCGGTCTCGCACGATGAGCTCATCCCGGCCTTGCTGGAAGGCCGGGGCGACATCGTGACCGGCAGGATGGTCACCGAGCCGCTCAAGGAGAAGGTCGATTTCGCCAACCCGACCCGGACCGGCGTTTCGGCCATTGTCGTCACCGGCCCGGGCGCCCCGCCGGTCAACACGGTTGACGACCTCGCCGGGAGAGAAGTTTACCTCCAGCTATCCTTGGTCAGTCCCCAGGGCATCGAACGCTTCAACGCCGAACTGGCCAAGAAAGGCCTGGCGCCCGTGAAGATCGTGCCGGCACCCGAGGTCCTGGCCGAGGAGGATATCCTCGAGATGGTCAACGCCGGCCTGGTCAAGGCCACCCTCGCCTACGACTACATCGCCGAGTTCTGGCAGCAGGTTTTTCCGAAGATCGTCCTCAACAGGGGGGCCGCCACGAAGACCGACGGCCAGATCGCGATGATGATCCGCAAGAACAGCCCGCAGCTCAAGGCCGAATTGAACGAGTTTCTGGCGCGCTATCCCGCAGGTTCGCTGCAGCGCAACATGCTGTTTCAGAAGTATCTCAAAAGCGTCAAGTACGCCAAGGAGGCGACGTCCGAAGCGGAGAGAGCCAAGCTCGAGAGCACCGTCGCCCTCTTCCGAAAAGTACGGCGAGCAATACTCGATCGATTACCTGCTGATGATGGCGCAGGGCTACCAGGAATCGCAGCTCGACCAGGACGCCAAGAGCCAGGTGGGGGCGATCGGCGTGATGCAGGTGATGCCGGCCACCGGACAGGAATTGGAGGTCGGGGACATCACGCAGGTCGAGCCCAACATCCACGCCGGTGTGAAGTACATCCGCTACATGATGGACCACTATTACGCGAACGAGCCCATGGACAAGCTCAACAAGGGCCTGTTCGCCTTCGCCGCCTACAACGCCGGCCCCGGGCGCATCAGCCAGTTGCGCAAGCGCGCCGCCGAACGCGGGCTCGACCCCAACAAGTGGTTCAACAACGTGGAGGTCGTGGCGGCCGAGTCCATCGGGCGGGAGACGGTCCAGTATGTCGCCAACATCTACAAGTACTATCTCGCCTACCAGATGTACATGGAAGAACAGGCAGAAGCGTCAGAAGGCCAAAGACGAAGCGGCGGGCAAGAAATAGGATTGCCGGGTCAATGAGATTCTGTGGTTGAATCTCCGGTCGTTTGGCTCAGATCCCGATGGAGCTCGATGATGCTCTGCTGGCTTGTCTTGATGGCTCCCTGCACGGGCTGGTCAAGATCCAAAATGAGCCACATCACCGCCGCCACGAGCAGCGCGAGCGCTGTTGTCAGCAGGCGCATCCTTCTTCGTTGCGACCCAAAATAACTTCCGACTAACCACAACAAGGTTGTGGATACGATAAAAAGCACGAGGTAAATGGAGAAAGGAACGCGGTTCCTGAAGGCCGCCAATCTTTTGGCGTGAAGGTCGATCATCTCATTCAGGGTCACAAGAAATATCGAGATGATCGGACTGGGACTCTCCCTGGCGAGGACGGCCGCGGGCGACCAAAGCAAACCATGCAGCTGCTTGGCCCGGTTGTCCCATTCGCGGATTTTCTCCGGACCGGGGGCCCTCGTGCTCCCGATCTCCACCCGGAGTGCCGTATATTGGCGCAGCAATTCCTGGATCTCGGAACTCCGAGGCTCGGGCAATGTTTTGGCCCGAAGATAGGTGGTGCCGATCGCATTGGCCTCTTCGATAACCAATTGTCTTCGTTGTTCAAAGCGGCCCGCCGACATCGAATAGGTGAACCCCAGCAAGAGTGCCAGCAGGGTCATGACTCCGGCGAACAAGAACGCAATATCTCCCTTTTCGGCGCCGTCTGGGCTACTTTTTCCCCCCGCCTTTTTGGCCCAAAAACCGATTTCCACGGCCAGCATCAGCACGCCCATAAGAACCAGGCAGATCAGGAGCGGGTTGGATTGATACAAGATGTTTCCCAACATGGGAGCTTCCTCCGGTTTCTTAAATCGTTTGGGCTTGGCCATCATTATACATAAGCAGGCCGCCTTGGCAATCGGGCCTGCATTCCCCCTCACGACCGCGGGGGAGATGCCGGCTGGCGGTTGAAAGGGGAGAGCTCCAGCTCATAAGACATGGGACCAAGGTCCCATTGAACTCGCTTTCCAATCCCCGCATACTGGGTTCACACAATAGAAAGGAGTCGACACATGATCAAACGAAAACTTATGCACCCAGGGCTCAGACTGGCGCTGGCGCTGCTCATGGCGAGCGTCATGGCCGCCGCCGCCCTGGCGGCGGAAATCCCGCTCACGGCGCTGGTGCTGCCCGAGGGGAAGAGCCTGACCGTGAATTTCGCCCCGACCAAGCGGGCGCCGGCCAAGGCGACGATGGCCGCCGCCCTCAAGTTCGAGAAAGGCCAGGCCGCCATCGACCTGAAGTTCGAGCTGATGGAGCCGGCGGTGCTGTTCGGCGGAGACATCTCGGCCTATGTGCTTTGGGCGGTCACGAGCGACGGCTTGGCCGAGAACCTCGGCGAGGTGCTGGTCGACCGGAAGGAGTGCTCCGGCACGCAGTCCTACTCGACCGGCAAGAAGATCTTCGCCCTGATGGTCACGGGGGAGCCGCTGGCCGTGGTCACCCGGCCGACGGACGTGGTGCTTTTCACCTCCGGCCAGGTGCCGGCCAAGACAGGCGGGCAGCACGCCGTTCAAGTTCAGCGGGTTCGGCACGGGAGCCAGGCCGGGGCTCGAGAGCATCGCCGGGATCCAGTATAACGACGATACTCCGGTGGCCATCAAGCAGGCCCAGAAAGCGCTCGAGCTCGCCGAGGCCATGAAAGCGGGTGACGTGAATCCGGCCGCCGTCCGCGACGCGAACACGGCCTTCGCCAAGGCGAACAGCACGGCCAACGCCGGCGGCAGCAAAAAGGTCATCACCGACTATGCCCGGCGGGCGGTGGAGTTGGCTTCCCAGGCCATCCGGGACACCACCCGGGCCAACGAGGCCAAGGCGGCGGCCGATGCCGCGGCCGCGCGGGCCGCGGAGAAGTCCGCCCTGGAGAACCGCGCCGCGACGGCTGAGAGCGACGCCGAGCGGACGGCGCTGCTGCTGAAGGAAGTCGAGGCGCAGCGGGCGGCGCTGGCGTCTGGAGCGGGACGCGGTGAGAGCGGACCTGGCCAGAGTGGACACGGAACGGGCGGCCGTCGAGCAGGAGCGGGATGAGCTGGCGAAGATGCTCAAGGAGGCGCTGTCGAGCGTGGCGGATACCAACGAGACGGCGCGGGGGGTGATCGTGAACCTGTCCGGCATCCTCTTCGATGTGAATCAGGCGACCCTGAAGCCGGCGGCCCAGTTGAGCGTGGCCAAGCTGGCGGGGATCCTCACGGTCTTCCGGAACATGGACCTGAGCATCGAGGGCTACACCGATACGACCGGGACCGAGGACCTGAACATGAAGCTGTCCAATGACCGGGCCAAGACCGTGTATGATTTCCTGCAGGCGCAGGGGATCGCGGCCGGCCGGATGAAGTACCAGGGCTTCGGGCCGGCCAACCCGGTGGCGGCCAACGACACCGAGGCCGACAGGGCCAAGAACCGCCGGGTGGAAGTGGTTCTCACCCAGGCGCCAAAATAGAATTGATGGGGTTTGGTCTCAGGGTCAATTGACCTGCGGCGGCATTCGTCAAGCTTTATAATAGAAAGGACAAGAGTCCTGGGATTTCGCATTTTTCAGGCGTTTATGCCGAGGATCGAGAAGGTAGGTGTATCCATGAACAACTTGAGTTATAGGCGTGTTTGGATATTCTGCCTGCTCGTGCTTTTGGGCGCCGCCTGGACTTGGGCCCCGATTGAAGCGCAGAAGCCGCCGGCCAAAACTGCACCGGACAAGGCGGCACCCTCCGACGTTCAGGAAGGCTGGCCGCGGGAGGCGAAGAGCGGCGCCGTCAACTTCAAGGTTTACCAGCCCCAGCTCGAGTCTTGGGACGGCGTCTTGCTCCAGGCCTATGTGGCCATCGAAGTCACGGTCGCGAGCACCGAAGGTGCCTCCTACGGGGCGGCCCTGATTTCAGCCCGCACCGAAGTGGATAAGGTGAACAGGATGGTGACTCTGGACGACCTCAAGATCGTCAAGGTCCTTTTTCCGGCGACGCCGGACAGGGAACCGCTCTACCTCCAGGCGCTTCAGAAAAGCGTGGTTCCCAAGACGAGGCTCATCGCCCTGGACCGCCTGGAGGCCGATCTCGCGATCAACGAGGCCGCCAAGAAGTTCGAGGCGGTGCCGATCAAGAACGACCCGCCCCGCATCGTTTTCTCGACCGTGCCCGCGATCCTGGTGTACATCGACGGCGATCCGGCCTACCGCCCGGTCAAGGGCCTGAAGCTCCAGCGCGTCATCAACACCCGTCCGCTGGTCTTGAAGGATACCCAAGGCAAGAACTATCTCCACCTGTTTGACGGCTGGCTGGAAGCGCCGGCGCTCACCGGCCCCTGGACCGTATGCCAGGCGCCGCCGGGCGACCTCGATAAGGCCCTCAAAGACGCGATCGCCGGCGGGCAGGTCGACCTGCTCGAGGGGAAAAGCGACCCCGAGCAGGAGGAAGAAAAACCGACTTTGGCCAAGGGGCCGGTTCCCCTGGTCATCGCTGCAACTTCGCCCACGGAGCTCATCGTCACCGAGGGCGAAGTCCAGTATGTCGCCATCCCCGGCACCTCCCTGCTTTATGCGGAGAATACGACAGGGAACGTTTTTAAACACAGCGGGCAGCAGAAATTCTACGTGCTCGTTTCCGGGCGATGGTTCCGTTCGGCCTCCACGAACGGGCCCTGGGAATTCGCTCCCTATGGCGACCTCCCGCCCGATTTCGCCAAGATCCCCGACGACAGTCCAAAAGAAAACGTGAAGGCCTCCGTCCCCGACACGCCGCAAGCGATCGAAGCCGTCATCGCCAACCACGTTCCTCAGACGGCCGACGTGGACCGCGCGAAGGCGAAGCTGAACCCGCCCCAGTTCGACGGCCCGCCGGTTTTCAAAGGCGTCGATGGAACGGACCTCGAGTATGTCGTGAATACCGCGACGCCGATCGTTCGCCTTGACGCTCGGACGTTCTACGCGGTCGAGAACGGCATCTGGTTCAAGGCGGCGTCGGTCGACGGGCCGTGGGCGGTAGCGGACTCGGTGCCGACGGCGATCTACACCATCCCCCCGAGCTCGCCCCTGCATTTCATCACTTATGTCAAGGTCTACTCGGCGAACGCGGACACCGTGAACGTGGGCTATACGCCCGGCTACTACGGGAGCTGCGTCACGCGGGGCTCGGGCTACGTCGTCGCCTACGGCACCGGCTACAGTTATGCGCCCTGGGTGGGTTCCGTCTGGTACGGCCCGCCGATGACCTACGGTTTCGGCTGCAGCATGTGTTACAGCCCGTGGACGGGCTGGACTTACGGGTTCGGGTTCGGCTGGCACTGGGGCATGCCGATGGCTCCCGTCGGCTGGGGCTGGGGCATGTACCCCTGGTGGGGGCCCGTCGGTTGGGGGTACTATTATCCTTATCCCTATTATCATCCGCCCTACGGATGGTATGGCGGCGTCGCCTGGGGCGTGCGCGGAGCCGCCGCCTGGGGCCCCGGGGGCTGGGCGGCGACGACCGGCAACGTCTACCACCGGTATGGCAGCACCGCGGGGGTAACGCGGAGATCCGGGGGCTACAATGCCTGGACCGGCAACCGCTGGGCCAACCAGGTGGGGATGTCCTACAACTCCAAAACCGGTAACCTTGCCGCCGGACAGAGAGCCGCCGTTGGCAATGTCTATTCGGGCAACTACGCCTACGGGAGCCGGGGGACCGTGACCAACGTGGGCTCGGGCAGAACCGTAACCGGCGGCCAGGCGACCGTGGGCAACATCCGCACGGGCGACCAAACGAGCGCGGCTTGGCTCCGCGGCGAGCAGGGAGGCGTGGCGAAAGTCGGAGATGACATTTACGCCGGCAAGGACGGGACGGTCTACCGTAAGGGTGAAAACGGCTGGGAGCAGAATTCCGGGAGCGGCTGGAGCTCGACAAATCGCCCCGCGCCGACGACTTCAGGCTCTCAATCGGACAGGCAGCCTTCCGCGACGCCGCAGGCTTCGCAATTGGACAGGCAGCAGCAGGCTCGGTCGCAGGGGCAGGCCAGGACACAGGGTTTCAGCTCAGGTGGCTATCGCTCCGCCGGCGGCGGCCGCCGCCGGCGGTAGGCGAGTCCGTCGCTGAACGAGTATTGGACTAAGGTCCAATTGACGGCGGGCGCTTCGACCATCAAAATAGCACTCGTGTCCGGAAAATTCTTATTGGAGGTATTATGGTGAAAAAATCTAAAGCACTGATGTTCGCCCTGGCGCTGGTTCTGGCATCGACAGCGGCCTGGGGCCAGGCCCGGTTTGAGATCACGCCGTTTGTCGGCTATCGCACGACCGGCAACATCGATGGCGCCATCCAGGAGCTCAGCGAATTCAGCATCACGGACGGGCTGGCCTACGGTCTGAGCCTCGGTTACAGAGCGAGTCAGATGTTGACCATGGAAGTGCTCTGGAGCCGGGTCGATTCCCAGGTCACGGCGCGCGTCGGCGGGGGGGGCGAGGAGGAACTGGCCAAGATCGCCACCGATGCCATCCACGCCAATTTTCTTTTCTTCGCTCTGAATGACCAGTACAAGGCACGTCCGTACTTTCTGCTCGGGCTGGGAGCGACGATCGCCAATCCCAAGGCCACCGATTTCAGCAACGGTGATATCAACCCCTCGGGCCAGACCATCGACCCTTCGGCGGCGTCCCGCTTTTCCTGGTCTCTCGGGGGCGGCGTCCTCATCAGCGCCAGCGAGAGGATCGGCATCAAGCTGCAGGCCAAATGGTTCCCGACCTACATCAACACCACGAGCGAGATCTGGGTCGATTGGTGGGGATACGCCTGGGTCGTTCCGGTCAACAATTACATGAACCAGTGGGAATTCACGGGCGGGCTGGTGTTCCGCTTTTAGCGGATCGTCCGGAAAAGGAAGAACGAAGACATTACACGAAGACATTAAAGGGGCACCCCAGGGTGCCCCTTGATGATGTGCTCAAGGCTGATCTTACCGGGATTTTTCCGGGGGGTGAAAAGCCGAAGATTCAGGAGGAAGACAAACATGAAAAAAGCCGTGATTCTTTTCTTGGCGGTGTTACTGGCCGGGACGGCCTTATACTCTCAGCAGGAGACTTACCTCGAGCTGCTGCGGTCCGATCTGAGGACCCAAAAGTTGGCCGTCGTCACCGTGAACATGGCGCTCACCGACGCTCAGGGCCAGGTTTTTTGGCCGATCTACCGGAAGTACGAAGCCGAATTGACGACCCTCAACGACCAGACCGTCGCCTTGATCAAGGACTATGCCCAGAACTACGAGAAGATCACCGATGCCAAGGCCGACGCTTTGACAAAACAGGTCTTCGCGATCCACGGGGCCAGGCTTAAGCTCCAGGAAAAGTACTACAATGAGTTCGCCAAGGCCTTGAACCCGGTTCTGGCCGCCAAATACATGCAGATCGAGCGGCAGATCACGGCGGCGCTCGACCTCCAGATCGCCTCTCAGCTTCCCTTGGCCAAGAAATCGGAATAAGAGGAAGACCGGCGACCGGAACGGAGATGCAGACGGCCGCCCGCATCTTGTCCTGACTTATGCCGCCCTCGCCGGAACCGTACCGGCGGGGGCGCGTTCCTCGCGGCGGGGCGGCGGATTCGATGACCTGTCGCTTTCCGGTTAACTGGAGTGGAGGGCGGGATCTGCGACTTCTCCGGGTTGATCGACAGCCGGATCAGCGGCTTCCAGATCTACGCCCTGCTGGGATTCTGGGTCGCGGGCATAAACGGAAAGTCAATCACATTGGGCTATGGCCCAATTGAGCGGACGTGGACTCTTCCCATATTAAGAATGTTTGTGGCATGATAGACGCTCTTGAATACCAAGTTCTTCACGCGCCCTGGTCGAAGGGCCGTGCCGGCATGAAACACCGTCAAAGAAGAAGTCGATTATACTCAGGGATCTCCTGTCTGGCTTTCTGGCTGGCCGCCTCGGGAGCCTGTTCCCTCAACAAGCTGGCCATGAACAAGGTGGCCGGCATGCTGTCGGCGCCTTCCGGGAACAACGTCTTCACTCAAGACAACGATCCCGAGCTCGTGGGCGACGCGCTGCCGTTCGCCATCAAGCTCTACGAGTCCCTCCTGGCGTCCATGCCTGACCATGAGGGACTGCGGTTGCGCACGGGAAGTCTGTACATCATGTACGCCAACGCGTTTCTCCAGACTCCGGCGGACATGATGTCCGGGCAACAACTTGAGCAGAAGGAGCTCATGCTCGGCCGGTCAAAGAACCTCTATCTCCGCGGCAGAGACATGCTGCTCGTCGGCCTCGAAAAAAAGAATCCGGCGCTTCTCCAGCAGCTCAAGGACCGGAAATACAGCCAGGCGCTCGCCGTTTTCACCAAAAAAGACGTGCCCACCCTCTACTGGGTCGCCGCCGGCTGGGTGGGAGCCTTCGGCATCGATCCCTTTGACTTGAAGCTCGGGGTGACCCTGCCGCAGGCCGCGGCCATCATGGGACGGGTGTCCGCGCTCGACCCCGGTTTTTCTCAGGGTGCGGTGCATAATTTTTACGTTCTTTACTACGGTTCGCTTCCGGACTATATGGGCGGTGACGTGAAAAAAGCCCGGGAGCATTTCCGGATGGCCATGGAGGCATCCGGAGGCCGTGACAGCTCGCCTCTTATCTCGCTGGCCACGACCGTCGAGACGAAAGAACAGAACGTCGAAGAATTCCGGTCCCTGCTGCAAAAAGTCCTGGACATCGACCCCGACGCCGACCCGGACAACCGGCTGGTCAACACCCTCAACCAGAGGAAAGCGCGTTGGCTTCTCGATCATCAGGACGATTATTTTCTTCTGGAGGACGAACAGTGAATCATCGACGATTGCTGATATTGGCGCTGGCTGCTCGGTGGAGCGAACGCTCACGCCGTCACGGTCATCAAGATCGGGAATATCGCGCCCGAACGGTCTCCCTGGAACAAGGCGCTGCAGGAGGTGGCCGCGGATTGGGCGAAGATCTCCGGCGGCCAGGTCGAGCTCAAAATCTACGCCGGCGGCATCGCCGGGAGCGAAGAAGACATGCTTCGCAAAATGCGCCTGGGGACGCTCGGCGGCGCCGTCTTCACCGCCTTCGGTATGGTCAAGATCAACCCCGATGTGTTTGTGCTCTCCACGCCCTTTCTCTGGGATTCAGAGCCGGAATTTTTGCATGTTTTCGATAAAATGAAGCCCGTCTTCCGGAAGCAGATCGAGGACAAAGGCTACCGCGTTCTCCTCTGGACGCATGCCGGGTGGACCTATTTCTTCACCAAGGGCCAGGTTCTTTATCCCGACGACCTGAAGAAGTGCAAGATCTCCTTCGTCACCGGCGAGCCGGAGATGGAGCAGGCCTGGAAAAGCATGGGTTACCAGATGGTCCCGAACGACCTCAAGGACCTGATGATCGGGCTTCAGAGCGGGCTGGTCGATTCCTTCTTTCTGACTCCGCTCCTGGCCGCTTCGGGCCAGTATTTTGCCATGGCTCCCCACATGTTGGACCTGCAGCTGGGACCCCTGATCGGCGGCCTGGTGCTGACCGGCAAGGCTTGGGAAAGCGTTCCCGAAGCCTTCCGCCAGCCGATGGAGGAGGCTCTGGCCAGGGCCGCGGATCGCCTTGCCCAGGAGACGAAGGGGCTGGAAAACGAGGCCATCAAGACGATGATGGATAACGGATTGATCGTTGAAAAAGCCCCGGCTGACGCTTTGGCCAAGTGGCGCGCCGTGGCGGCCAAGGGGACGGATGTGCTCACGGAGAAGGCGTTCTCCAAAGAGATCTACGAAAAAGCCCTGGCCCTCATCGCGGAATTCAGGCAGCAGAGTGCCCGGTAAGCTCGCCCGCTTCGCTCATTCCCTGGAAGACTCGCTGGCCCTTGGTGCCCTTTTTCTGCTGGCTTTGTTTCCAGTCCTGGAGGTGATCGCGCGCGAATTCTTTCAGACCGGCGTGCCCAACTCGACGGACTATGCCCAGCACCTCGTCCTCGTGGCGACCTTTATCGCGGGCGGCATCACCTCGCGCCTGAAGAGGCACCTGTCGCTCGCGGTGGACTTTCGCCTGAAGCCGCGGCTGAAAGATATCGTCCAGAGGACGGTTCAGGTCCTGTGCGCGGGCGTGACCATCGCCTTTGCCTGGAGCGCCTTGAGTTTCGCCCTCAACGGGTTTGAATCCTCGCAGAAGCTCGGCGTCATTCCCCTGCGCCTGGTGGTGCTGGTGATGTGCCTGGGCTATCTCGTCATGGGAATTCGATTCATAACCGGCCTGGATTCCAAGAGGGGACACTGGCTCCGGCTGGCTTTGGCCGCCGCCTTCGGGAGTTTTCTCGCTTTCAACTCCATCGTCCAGGTTTTCGCCGCCCTTTCGGCTTCCCCTCCCGCTTTCCTGATTTCCCTCGCCGGCCCGTTGCAGGCGGCCCTGGCGAGGATCGTTTCTCCCTTGATCGTCATTTTGGTTATATCGGCGTTTTTCGGTTCGCCGATTTTTATCGTCCTGGGGGGGGCCGGCTATCTCCTTTTTGCCCGCCAAGGGCTTCCCCTGGAGATCGTCCCGAACCAGGCCTATGCCATGCTGACCGGCTACGCCATCGCCGCTATCCCTCTGTTTACAATCACAGGATTTATCCTTTCGGAGAGCAAGGCCGGGGAGCGGCTGATCAAGCTGTTCAGGGCCTTTTTTTCCTGGATTCCGGGCGGCCTGGCGGTGATGGCGATCATCGTCTGCGCCTTTTTTTCCACCTTCACCGGGGCTTCCGGCGTGACCATCGTGGCCTTGGGCGGCCTTCTTTACTATATTCTGGCCAATGCCGGCTACAGCAAGGTGTTTTCCGTCGGCCTGTTGACCGCCTCGGGCAGCATCGGGCTCCTTTTCCCGCCCAGCCTCCCGGTCATCATTTACGGCGTCACGACCCAGGTCAGCATCAAGGAGATGTTCATCGGAGGCATCCTTCCGGGAGTGGCCATGGTCCTGACGGTCGTGGCCATCGCGGTTGTCTATGCCCTGAAGGCCGGCGTGGAGCGGGTTCCGTTCAACCCCAGGGAAACGCTCGCCTCTTTCCGCGAATCCGTCTGGGAAATTTTGCTTCCGGTCATCATCTTCATCGGCTATTTTGGCCTTAAGGGCCCGATCGTCAAGCGACTCGCCGCCGCGATTATATTTATCCTGGTCATCGAACTCCTGACGCGTCTGGAGACAATACGGCGGAAACCGGCCGGCGTGTTGATGATCTACCTTCCGGTCGCCGCCGTGTTTACCGCACTTGTCCTTCTGCCTTCGGTCGGCTGGTTGACGATAGGGATGGCCGCCGCGGTTTCGGCGGGCTATGGTCTGGCGCTGATCCGCCCCCCGCATCACGCTTCGAGCCGCCGCGGGTTTCCCGCCGATTTGGCCAGGTTTGTGCTTTTTGTGGCCGGCCTCCTGGCCCTGCTCGCGGCCGCCTCGAGCGTGAGCCTGTCCATCGTGGAAAGCGCCGCCGTCGCGGTCATCTACGCTCTGATCGCCGAGATGCTGATCCATCGGGACCTGAAAATAAGGGATCTCCCCAAGACCCTGGGCAAGTCCCTTCCCATCATCGGCGGCGTGCTGACCATCCTCCCCCTGGCCAACGCGCTTTCGTACTATATCATCGACGCCGAGATCCCGGCGCAGCTGACGACCTGGGTCCAGGCGGCGGTCTCGTCCAAGTATGTCTTCCTCCTGATCCTCAACCTGGCCCTGCTGGTCGTGGGTTGCTTTCTGGACATCTATTCGGCCATCCTGGTCGTCGTGCCCCTCATCGTTCCCCTGGGAAACCTCTTCCAGATCCACCCCGTCCACCTGGGCATCATCTTCCTGGCCAACCTGGAACTGGGCTATCTCACGCCGCCGGTGGGGATCAACCTGTATCTCGCCTCCTACCGGTTCAACGAACCGTTGGTCAGGATCTACAAGGATATTCAGATGTTTCTCCTCTTCCGGCTGGCCGCCGTCCTGTTGATCACCTATGTTCCTTTCCTGACGATGGCCCTCCTGCGGAAATAGGCTCCCGGCCTATATTGGACTAAGGTCCAATTGACGGCGGACGCCTCGACTCATCAAAATAGCACGCGTATCCGGAAATTTATTAATGGAGGTTTTATGATGAAAAACACTAAAGCACTGATCTTCGCCCTGGCGCTGGTTCTGGCATCGACGGCGGCCTGGGGCCAGGCCCGGTTCGAGATCACGCCGTTTGTCGGCTATCGCACGACCGGCAACATCGATGGCGCCATCCAGGAGCTCAGCGAATTCAGCATCACGGACGGGCTGGCCTACGGTCTGAGCCTCGGTTACAGAGCGAGTCAGATGTTGACCATGGAAGTGCTCTGGAGCCGGGTCGATTCCCAGGTCACGGCGCGCGTCGGCGGGGGGGGCGAGGAGGAACTGGCCAAGATCGCCACCGATGCCATCCACGCCAATTTTCTTTTCTTCGCTCTGAATGACCAGTACAAGGCACGTCCGTACTTTCTGCTCGGGCTGGGAGCGACGATCGCCAATCCCAAGGCCACCGATTTCAGCGACGGTGGTATCAACCCCTCGGGCCAGACCATCGACCCTTCGGCGGCGTCCCGCTTTTCCTGGTCTCTCGGGGGCGGCGTCCTCATCAGCGCCAGCGAGAGGATCGGCATCAAGCTGCAGGCCAAATGGTTCCCGACCTACATCAACACCACGAGCGAGATCTGGGTCGATTGGTGGGGATACGCCTGGGTCGTTCCGGTCAACAATTACATGAACCAGTGGGAATTCACGGGCGGGCTGGTGTTCCGCTTTTAGCGGGTCGTCCGGAACGGTCGAGTTCAAGACCATCGACGGCTAACCCGGTAAACTCATCCGGAATCCCGAGGGCTGGCGGCGCCCGGCGTCGCCGGCCCTTTTTGTTTTTGCCGGGCCGACCTCGGGGCTACCATTTTTTATTGACCTCGGCTATAATTTTGGCGTTCTTGGAGTCTGTCCGGCGCTGATCTTATGACTAACGTAAAAAGAAAATTCGTTTCCCTGGCGGCGGCCGCCCTGATGGCGTCTCTTTCCCCGTCCGGAATTTGGGCGTCGGCAACCCCGGGGGCCGAGGATCCGCCCGCGAGCCAAGCCGGCACCCTGAGAGCTCCTGCGGCAGATCAGACCCGGCCGCCGCGAAGGGACCGGACTTATTTCGAGCTGGCGTGCCTGGTGGGGGGGGTCACGACCTACTATTGGCTGACTTACGAAAGGTTCCGCGAAGACTGGCAGTTCCCCTTGACCTTTCAGGGCCAGCACCGGCGGCTTTTCTCGGCGGAGTCCCCCAGGATGGACTCCAACAATTTCGATACCAACTGGACCCATGCCCTGTCGGGGGCGGGATATTACAGCATCGCCAGGACAAACGGGTACGGCACCGGCTCCTCGCTTCTCTTTTCGATCGGCGGAGCGACCTTCTGGGAAGTCTTCAGCGAACACCGGGAAGTCATCGCCATCAACGACATGATCTTCACCTCTTTCAGCGGGCCGGCCGTCGGCGAGCCCCTGTACCAGATGTCGTCCTATTTCAGCCGCCGCCCCGGGACCTGGAACAGGTTGGGGGAGCTCCTCTGCAACCCCTTTCTCGCCCTCAACAACTGGATCGACGGCAAGGGCGGCACGGGCAAGAACAGCGCGCCTCCGCCATCCTGGCACGGTTTCCGCTTATTCGCCGGGGCCAGACAGGCGGCGCCGGCGCCGGAAGCGGCCGGTCGCATTGGGTTCAAAACCGGTCTGGATATGGAAACGACGGCTACGCCCGACTACGGCGGCGGCGAGTCTTTTAACGTCTCGCTCCCGGGCACTCTCTCAGGGCGGATCTATTTCGACATGAGCTTCGGTCCTGAGGGATGGGAGGAATGGAACTTGCGCACCGGGGCGGTGCACTTCGGCCGCGCCTGGCAATCGATGCAGGGCGAATCCGCCGACACTCTGAAGGGGAGCGGCGGCTCGATCGGGTTCGGCACGGCGTTCGAGGTCCATCGCCAGCGGCAGGCGGCCTGGCAATCCGGCAGTAGCAAATTACAGTCGAGCGGGTCGTCACAATCCATCGCCCGGATTCAACGCCTCACGCCGACCGAATTCTCCGACAAAATATCGACAGTCAGCCCCCTCGGTGCCGTGCTCACGCTGAGCCGGTTCGGGCCGCGTCTCCACGCGCGATGGACGGCCGAGCTCTACGGGGATTTCGCCATGGCCAACGCCCTGGCTTATAACCGTTTTACGGCCAGCCATGACACGAGCGGCGTGAAGACGACGCTGCTCAACTGGGGGTATTACTATGCCGCCGGCATGACCATGGCCTCCGACCTTCTCGTCGACTGGCGGCGACTGCGCCTGCGCGGGTCGGTCCGGTATCAATTTTATGATTCCATCCAGGGTCTGGACCGGTTTCAATACCTCGGCGTCGTCACCGACGATTTTCGGCTCCACGATTCGCGGCTGGTGGGGCGTCTCGAGCTGGCCTACCGGATCCCGGGACTGCCCATCGAACTGGGTTTCGACGCTGAAAGCGTCGACCGGCGGGGCAGCCTTCTCGACATCCGCGAGCAGCGCCGGGAGACCCGGATGACCTGGAAAACCGGCTACGTCTTCTGAGCCAAATATCCATTGACATGGCTCTCGGATTCATAGCAGAATTCTTTTTATTTGTGGCGCTTTTTTCAGATGGCTGCCGGCATCTCAGTCGGCCGAAGATTTCGGCCGATGGTCATTCGCCACATCGGTTGAGCCATGGAGGATCTCATGTCGCGTAAAACAGGAGTCCTTCTGTTTTCCGTCTCTGTTTTGGCCTTATCGCTTTCCCCTCAGGCGGGTGAGGCGGCGTATCAGAACGGGTCTGGCGAGGATCCGTGCCGGGCGGCGATCGCCGGTTTCTCACTCGTTCAACCCGTTTCTCCGCGCGAGCCCGAAAGATCCTCCCTCTCGGCCGCCGGAGCCGTTGCGTCGGCCTCCGAATCCTTCTCCCCAAGGCCACTTGGTCGCGGCGGCCGAGGCGGCCGGCATCAACGTCTTGATCTGGATGGCGGCCTATGTCATGGATGCGCAGCACGCTTTTATCAGCAACGAAACCATGGCCGATAGCTTCAAATACTGGTTCGAATGGGATCCGAACCATTTCCGGACTAATTTCTTCGCCCATCCCTATCACGGCTCCCTGTACTTCAACGCCGCCCGTTCCAACGGCCTGAACTACTGGCAATCCGGGCTGAACGCCCTGGGCGGGAGCTTCATGTGGGAGACGCTGATGGAGCGGCATCGGCCGAGTTTCAACGACCTGATCATGACCACGACCGGAGGGATGTTCCTGGGCGAGGCGATGTTTCGTTACACATCGCTGATCCGGGATAAGAATGCCAGGGGGTTCGGACGGGTCTGGCGCGGGGCGGTGAGCGCGCTCCTCGATCCGTCGGGCGCGGTTAACCGTCTCATCTTCGGCGACCAAGTGAGCACGGCGAGCCCGCCGTCAGGCATCTCCGCGAGCCAATCTCCTCTGAGAGGGAGCATCACCCTGGGGGGACAGGCCTGGGGCCAGAACGCCGACCTGGAAAACGGCAAGACGGGGCCCTCGGCCGACTTTCTTCTCGTCTACGGGACTCCGTTCACGGGAGGACAAGCCCGGCAGCCCTTCGATTACTTTCCCGTCGAATTCAGCCTGAGGTTCAACGACAACACGGCTTACGGGACGATCTACGGGTACGGCCTGCTTTTCGGCAAGGAGCTGGGGGCTAAGAGCAATCAAAATCACCTGCTCGGGCTTTTCCAGCACTACGATTATATCCGCGCCGAGACGATCGAGCTCGGCGGGTCCTCTCTTTGCGGTGGGCTCGTCTCGCGATTCGACCTCTCCAAGTCGGCCCGCTTGAGCCTCACTCCCCAACTCGGCTGGATGATCCTCGGCGCAAGCAACAACGAATACGTCCTCGAAGACAAACGGGATTATAACTACGGGACGGGGGTGACGGCCAAGCTCGACAGCCTGCTCGACCTTCAGAAATACGGCAATCTGCTTTTTCGCTGGGCACACTATACGATCTATGTCCTGGAAGGAGCCGAGGGAACGGAGCGGTTGAACGTATTCAAGGGGGAATACCGCATCCCGGTCTGGAAGCAGGTCATGCTGGGGGTCCAGTACAGCCACTACCGCCGGAGCTCGGACTATCGCGATTACCCCGATGTCAAGAAATTCCTGTATGGGTTCCGGGCCCAGGTATCCTACGGGTTTTAGCGGCGGCCGGAAATGCAGCCAGAGGAGAATCCCATGAGACAAACCGCACGACAGGGAAGGGCCGGCGGGGCCGCCGTTCTGGCCGGTTTGCTGGTGCTCGTCCTGGTTCGGCCGGGACTCAGCTTTGGAGACGAGGCCGGACGCCAACGGACGGCCTTCAAGATCGGGGCCGGCGCGGCGTTTTACACCGGCCAGGACTTCGACCCCGGTTTTCTTTATAGCGGAGGATTATTCACCCTGATATCGTCCCGCCTCGGCCTGGACTTCCTGGTGACGGGAAACAGGGTCCGGATGAATGAGCCGCCGGCCGGCCTGGGCGCCGGGAATCTGTCCATGACACAGCTCCTGATGAGCGGTCAATATCGTTTCCTTAAAGACGGCCGGTTCATTCCGTATGGGATCTTCGGGGTCGAGTTCGATTTCTATCATTTCTGGCCGGCGGATGAGGCCGCCGAGCCGGACCATGACGTCGTCAACCGTTTTGCTCCCCACTTCGGCGCCGGCCTGGAATGGGCGCTCTCGAAGGCGGTGGCCCTCAACGCCGACGCCAGATACAGCATCGCCACGACCTGGGTGGAGGAGCTGCCCCGGGAAGGCCGCATCGGCGAAGTCAATCCCGAGGACGTCGACCTCATCAGCCTCGACGCCCTGACGCTGACTCTGAGCCTCAAGCTTTATTTTTAGCCAGACCCGTCGCCGGGAGGCCGGTCGCTTCTATTTCTCGGGTTCTTTGTCCTTCTCAGTCTTGTGATGGATGTTTGTTAACGCCACGGGCTCCTGGCCGTAGTTCTCGAGCTCGAAGCCGCTGCCGTCCTTGCTGACCAAGATCCTGGTGGCCATGGAGAGCCTGCCCTCACCCTTATTTTGCGCGTCGAGCTTCATCTGGATCATTTCAAAGGGGTAATCCATGCTCATGACGTCCATACTCGCTTCGTTAAAACCGATTTTGCGGTCCGTGGAGATGACGATGATCCGGCCGCCGTCCGAGGTGGGAAATTGGTACGCATAATGGAGTTCCCAGGCGGTCGTCCGCGGAATCCTGATGTAGCCGACACTCGGCATTTTGATCAGCACTTTGTACATCGCCTTATTGCCGCCCTCCTTGTAAGCCTTGATAAGCTCCTGCCGTTCCTCGGGCGTGGACCAGCGGTCGATGGTGATCATGACTTGACCGGTCTTGATCGTGCCCATCGGGTTATTCATCCAGGCCGCGAACTCCTCTTTGACCTGTTTTTCCTGCTCCTGTTTTTCCTGAGGATTGTCGGCGGCGCTCGCCAGGAGCGCACCGGCACCCAGGAGAAAAAGAACACCCAGAATAACTGACGCCAATCTTTGAATCCTCATAATTGACCTCCTTCCGGTCGTTATCAAAAAGCTTCTTGAACTCCGATAGCAAAGGCCGACGATCCTTTTTGGCCGAAGCCGAAATCAAAGCAAATGTTGGTCTTCGAGCCCTTGTTCAGGCGAACCCGGAGACCGAAGCCGCCGCCGGTGGCGAACGAGTCAAAGAGCTGCTCGCCGGCTTGTTTATCGCTCAGGGTTTCGGTATTCAGGAAGACGACCAGCCCGAGCAAACCGTCCCGGGTGATGGTCCAGCGATACTCGATCTCTCCGTAAACCATCTCTTCGCCGCGATAGCGTCCCTGGAGATAGCCCCGGCCCGTCCGGCCATAGGTGTCCATCCCCGTCGCCGGGAGGCCATAGTACGGGGCCGTCCCTTGGGTGACGAAGTCTCCGTAAAACCAGAGCGCGAGCTTGTGCCGGGCGTCCCGGCTCAGCCGGAAATATGTCCGCCAATCCGTTTGGAATTCCTGCCAGGCGGACGAGCCGCCCAGGAACCCGTTAAAGAAAAAGCGGTAATCGGCGCTCGCGTACCAGCCCCGGCTGGGGTCGATGGAGCTGTCGCGCTTGTCGAAAACCACGTTGAGGCTGGTCCCCGCGGAGGTCTGGGACGCGAGATCGAAGCCGTTTTGCTCCGAGTACACCACGTACGGCGAATCGGGCCAGACGGCCTCCGCGGAAGAGTTCGGCCGGACGTCGGTGTTGGAGCTGAAGAGGAAGCCGGCACCGAGATAGAACCCCGGAAAAACTTGGCGATAAAGGGTCTCATAGATCCTGAAAAAGTTGAACTTCGTATCGACCTCGGCGCTGGGGTCGGTGCTCGTGCCGAGACCGTAGGTTTTCTGGGACGTCCAGTTGAACCGGTTATCGCCGTTGAGAAGCCACCTGTTGTTCTTGGAAAAAGCGGCCAGCTTGGCTGATAAAAGCAATTGGCCCTTTGAGGTGTAGGAGAGGCTCACCACCGCCGTCGAGAGCCTGGTCGTCTTCGGGTCGCCCATGAAAAAAGCGACGTTGCCGGCGGCGCCGATGATGAACCCGTTCGAGGAGTTGGCGGCGATGTAGGGCGCGTAGGCGGCCATGGTGGTCCCGGGCTGCTGCACAGCCGGTTCCGGGGCTTTTTCTGACGACTTCTTGTGGAGGAGTTGCCGTCAGGACGTCAAAGATGTCTTTGGCCGGCACCATAGGCTCCGCCTGTCCCGCAACATCCTGTCCCCAGGCGGTTGGGACGGCGGCCAGCACCGTGAGCACAAGGGTAACGATAGCGGCACCCGTCAACTGGCGTCTCAGGCGGCTGATCGGCATTCTGCCCTCCGGTCTGAAAGGTTCATAGCATGAACTGAAATTGAATAATATCATCCCGGCGGATTTCCCGCAACTGGACTTTAGGCCTATCCCGACCCGATAGCCAGTCCGGCTCCTGTCAGTCCATGATCCCGGGATTGGTCCAAGGTCCCATTGACGGGCCGCGGCGGCCTCACATAGAATGTATTCCAAATTAAGGCCGTTGCCCCTGAATTCTCCGTTTTTCAGGAGCTTGGACTTCATTCGGCCTTTTTTGAAGAGTCTGTCTCTTTTGACTATTATTTATCGCTGTGGCAGCGTCGCGTCGAAGAGGCTTCCCCTGTCATGAAGCTGTTGGGCAGAGTCGTTCGCAAGGTTATCTGGACGGTCAGCGGTCTGATCATCCTGGTGCTTGTGCTGCACACACCGCCCGCCCGAAGTCTGTTGCGGGGAATCCTCACCCGTCTCGGGGAAAAGCAGGTCAACGGACAGATCGAGGTCGGCCGGCTGAATTATCAGCTCTGGCGAGGCGCGGCCGAGCTCAGGAACGTCGAACTTAAGCTCCCCGGCCTTGAGCTGCGTGCCGACCGGATAAAAGTCGCCTTTTTCTCGAAACATGGGCTCTCCGTGCAGGCGGATCGAGTCCGAGCGACCCTTTCCCCGCAACCGGCACCGGCCCAAGAAAAGCAAAGCGGTCCGGGGCCGTCCTACCCCTGGTCATTCCTTAATAAACTGGGAGAGGTCAAGGTTACCGACGGGCTTGTCGAGTGGAAAGGGGGGCCTTCCGGGAGGACTGTCTCGGGTTCCATCGCCCTCGAACGTCTGGATGACGAAAAAGGAGACGGTCAGCGGAAATGGTCTTTCCGAAGCCGTTTGAACCATCAGTCGGCCGGCCATTCCCCGGTACCTCTGGACATAGAAGGCGGCCTCGGTCTCGAGGGCCAGGGCCTCCGCCTGAATACCGTTCACCTGAGCTCGGCCGAAAATTCCTTGACGGTCAGCGGCGTATTCCGGCAGACCCATCCCCTGGAGGGAAATATGGATGGGGAGGTCCGGGTCGGTACTCTGTTGGCCAAGACTCTCGGCCTGGAACTGCCTGTTCAGGGGACCTTCACCGGTCCGTTTCAGTTTCGAAGCCCTTGATTCCGCGCTCCGAGGTCGGGTTGAGCTGGCCTCTTCGAGCCTGATGATCGCCGGCACGGGCCCTTGGACGGTTGCCGGAACGGCCCGCCTTCAGGAAAAAGCCGTCTTCGTCGAGCCGCTCAATCTGCGAGGATACGGCGGGTCGGTCGAATCGCAGGGCCGCATCGACCTCGCTCATGGGAATATCGATGTCCGGGTTCAGGCCGCCGGAATCGACCTCAATGCCCTGGCGGCGACCTGGACCAAGGCGCTGCCTCAACTGGCGGCGCGGGCGGGAGCCGAAGTGGAGTGTCCTTGGAGGACTGGCAGCTCGCCCGGGCGAGAGGGAAGGGGAGGCTCACGTTGGCGGCGACGCCGGAAAGCGGGCTTCCCCTGTCGGGAAGAGTGGATGTCGAGCTCGAGGAGGAGCGGCTGCACATCCTCTCCGAAGGGCTCCGGATCGCGGAGGGATCGGCCGGCTTGAAGGCCGCCTTGGATAAGAGAGGCATCGACGCCCGGTACAGTCTGAAATTCCCCGCTGCCGGACTGCAGAGCATTCTGAGCACCTATCTGCCGGGACTTTCCCGGGCGGGCTGGGGAGGGTCCTTGAGTGCCTCAGGCAGCGTAAAGGGCGCCTATTCAGATCTTTCCGCAACGTCTTCCATTAAAAGTGAAGAGCTGACGGTTCAGTCGGAAAAGCTCGCTGCTCGGCGCGGAGCTCGAATGGGGGAAGGCCGGGCTTCTCGTCCACTCCGCTCAAGTCAACACCGGATCGGGGGATCTCAAGATCCAGGGCACTCTTCCCTTGTCGGGGCCGACAGGTCAATGGGATCTTACGGCGACGATGGAATCTTTCGACCTGTCGCCGTTTATGCGGAGTCTAGGATTCTCCGCTCTGGCCGACGGCTCCCTGGCCATCCAAGGCTCCGCCCGGGCTCCGGACTGGACGGCCGGTTTGAAGGTCTCGCTCGAGGACCGCGAGAGATCATCCCCGCAAGCGACGATTTCCCTCCAGGCCCACGGGCAGAAGGACGTGATCAGCCTGGATGAGATCAGCGCGGATCTGGGAGGCGGAACCCTGGCCGCTTCCGGCTCCTACCGGCTCGACTCCGGCGAACTGAGCGCCCGAGTCAGCGGAACCGGGATCCGCGTCCAGGACGTCCCGGGGTTTCCCGAGGATTTGAGAAGCCTGAAAAGCGTCCTGTCGCTGGCCGGGGAGCTGAGCGGAAAACCGGGAGCGAGGCAAGGCCATCTCGGTCTTGAACTCGACGATCTTTCAATCAACGGCTCTCCGGTGCCGAAACAATCATTGGACATCAGGTTGGAGAACGACCAGGCCCGGTTCACGGGGTTTGCCCCCCTGCCTTATCTCACCGGGTCCTGCCGGCTCCAGCGGCCTTACGCTCTCCAGGTGAAGGCTGACCTTTCTCCACTTCCCTACAATGAACTGCTCGCGATTTTTCCCGCTCTCTCCAAGATCAAGATCGCCTCCGCCGCCGGGGGGGTCCAGCTCGACCTTGACCTGGAGGATCTTTCGGGTGTCCGCTGGCGGGCGGAGATCGATGAAATCAAAGGGTCTCACGATAAGCAAGAATTGACAATCGGTCCCTGTGCCGTCGAGGGCGGCCGGTCCTCGCTCCACCTGAGCGGATTCCGGATCCAAGGGCCTTACAGCTCTCTTTCCATGGACGGTACCCTTCCCTTGAGCAGGGAGGGGATGATCGATTTGAAGCTCGATGGCCAAATCGGACTGGAGTTCTTCTCGATTTTCTTCCCGGCGTTGGATGCCGCAGGATCCGCCCGGCTCGGACTTCATATCCGGGGGACCCGCAGCCGGCCCGTTCTCATAGGAGGCCTGGCCATCACCCAAGGCAGCGGACGGTTCCGGGGCCAACCTTGGGAGAACCTCGAGCTCCGGGTTCAAGCGGATAAGGACCAAGTGCGCGTGGAGGCATTGTCTCTCCAGGTCCTCGGCGGTGCGGTGAAGGCCAACGGAATTCTTTCCTTGATCCCGGAGAGCCGGGGGGGGCAAGCCGATTTCGAATGGGATCGCCTGGATGCGGGTTTGCTGCTTTCCCCCGAGTCCAACCCAAAGCGCCCGTCCATACGCTTCAGCGGGAAGGGCCGGCTCGCCTTTCCTGATTTCAAGATGACTTCCCTGAACGGCAAGGGACGGATAACCGAAATCAGCACGAATCTCGGCCGGCCCCCGATTTCTCTCCAGAATGCCGTCGACTGGATCTTTGACCAAGGGAATTTCTCCCATTCTCCGCTCCGGCTGGCCGGCGAAAAGACGGACCTGGAACTCTTTATCAAGACCTCGGCGATCGAACCTCGTCCTGAATTCAATGCCCGGATATCCGGGACTCTCAATGCGGCGGCCGTCGGTCAATTGATCCCCGGATCGGGGGTTCGGCTTTCCGACCAGACAACGATCAGCCTGGAGATCGGGCGAAAATCCGGGACTCTCTCCGGGCGTGTTTCTTTGGACGGGGGGAGGATCCAGATCGCCGATCCTCCTTTTTCGATATCGCAGATCCAGGCTCAATTGTCCTTGGCTGGCCGGATCCTGGATGTCACCAGCCTCAAGGGCAGGATCAGCTCCGGAAGCGCCGAAGCCTCCGGACGGATTCAGTTCGGGGAGCCGGGAATTCCCCCCCGCGCGGACTTCAGGGTGGCCCTGGCGGACGTTCCTCTCATCCCCGCAGAAGGGATCTTTTCGGTCGTCTCCGGACAACTTCGCTTGGCGGGAGATTCATCCCGATATGCCCTGACGGGTGATCTTGTTGTTCCCCGCGCTTTTTTCCGCAAGGAAATGGATGCGGCCAGCGAATCGCTGTCCCTGATCGACCGGCAGCTCAAGATCCTGGAAGGCCAGTCTTCCCTGGCCGACCGGATCGCCCTCAACGTCAAAATCCAAGTCCGCGGCTTTCGCGTCGACAACAGCCTGGCCCAGCTCTCGGCACAAGGCGTTCTGACCGCCGAGGGAACCCTTTCCAGGCCTGAGGTCGGCGGCAGCATCACCGTCGATGCGGGAGGATCCCTGAACCTGGGCCGTGCCCAGATCGGGATCTCCGACGGACGGGTCATCCTCGACAGCTATCCCGAGGGAACGATCACGCTCGACGTCGGCGGTGTCACCCGGATCAGCGGGGTGGTTATCGAGCTGAGAGTCCAGGGACCTCTCGATAATCTTCAAACCCAGCTCCAGGCGCCCCATCGGTCCGACCTCACCCAGGGAGATCTGTTAATGCTTCTGATGACCGGCCGCACCTCTCAAGCGGCGGTCTCCGAAGCCGGCACCGTGGCGGCCGAAAGCTTGGCCGGAGCCGTGGGGGATCAGCTCCAGAAGCGCGCCGGAGAGACCGTCTATATCGATGTCTCTTCCGACCAGTCTTTCTACAGCTATGACACCGACCCGACGACCTGGTTCAGCCTGGGTAAGGAAGTCCTCCCCGGCTTCTACGTGATCTACGAGAAGGACCTCGCCAGCGCCCGCCAGCGCGTCGTGTTCAGCTATATGTCAAAGGAGCGACCCGTTCGCTTGCGCCTGATCGGGGAGGATGACGGCCGGACGATGCTCGAGGTCAACCATCGTCTGGAAATCGGGCTGAGAGCCCCCCAGGGCGGCGGCGGAGAACGGCCGGTCCGAGAGCGCATCGGGCGGTTGTCTTTCCAGGGATCGTCCCCCCTTGACGAGAGGGCGCTTCTCAAGCGGATCAAGTTGAAACCGGGAAAGAAATACGATGCCTGGGCGGCTCAGAAAGACGCGGACAGGCTCCAGAAAGAATTGGCCAAGCTCGGCTACCGGAGTGCCAGGGTCGAGCTCGAGACCGCGCCCGCGGGCCCGGGAACGCGGGATGTGACGTTCTCGATCGATTCCGGAAAAAAGGTCCGGCTCGTTTGGCAGGGAGACGCGGTCGGGAAGAAAACCCGAAAAGCCGTCGAAGCCCTCTGGAATGCCACGGCCTCAGAGGACATCGTCGTCGGAAACAATGGCCAGAAAAGCGGAGTCCTTGTTGCGGGCGGACCGATTTTATCTTGCCCGGGTCGAGGTCGACAAAACGGCGACCGAGGAAGAGGTGACCGTCACTCTCCTGGTTAGGAAGGGCCCGCCCGGTCAGCGGGTTGTCCTCCGGTTCAGGGGGAATGAAGTTCTCTCGGAAAAAGAACTCGCGGCGTTACTTCCCGCGCCCGGCGAACCCGGCTTTTTCGAGGCCATCCAAGGCAACGCCTCGACCCTCCATAACTCCCTGCGCATCCGTTATGCCGCCGAGGGCTACCTCCAGGCCGAGGTCCTGCCCGTCGAAACCGGGTACGACAAGGAAACGGGGGAGTATCTGGTGACCATTCCCGTCGCGGAAGGGACTCTCTCTTCGGTGGCGGACATCACTCTGCCTCCGGAAGTCTCCGGCCTGTCCGGACCGGAAGCCCCGGACCTCCAGCTGAAAGTGGGGGAGCCCTTTCGCATCGAACAGTACCTTCATGACCGTTCGGCGCTCAGCCGCTATTATCGAGAGCAGGGATTCGCCGAACCCCGCGTCGCCGGGGTCCTGAAACCGACGGAAGACAAAGTGTCGGTCATCTTCACCGTGGACGAAGCCGGCCGGCCCCGGGTGGGGAATATCCGCCTGGCCCGTCCGGGGAGGACCAGGGAAGCTTCCGTGAGAAACTTGATGACCCTGAAGGAGGGAGACTTGATCCTGCCGACCGAGCTCGACCGAAGCCGCAAGCGTCTCTTCGATACGCGCGCCTTCAAGTCGGTCGACATCCAGGCCGTCGAGGCTCCCGGAAATCCGGGGACCCGGGATCTCGTCGTTGACCTGATCGAAAAGAAGGATGTCGAGCTCAACTACGGTCTTCGCTATGAGATCGAAGGGCCATCCTACGCGGACAGCTCCGATGCCGATAACTACAGCCCCCTGGAGGTCGGCGGGCAGGTTCAGCTGCAGAATATTTTCGGACGCGTCAACCGCTACGGGATCAACGGCTATCTTTTCGGAAAACAGCAATCGGGCCGGGTCTTTTTCGAAACCGAGACTTTTTTCAGGTTGCCGGTTCCCACCCAAGTGTACGCTTCCACCGAGGAGAACAGGGAGCTGGAGATATCCGGCCTGGAAATGAACATCCAGAAACTGACTTTTCAGCAGCACTATCGCCTGGGGGAGACTTTCCAGGGGGCGCGCTGGTCGGAAAAGCTGCGCATCCAATGGAACTACAGCTTCCGGCATATCCGTCTGGATATGTATGAGACCGACCTCGAGCCTGTCAATACGGACAGGGGGAGCGTTTCGCTGTCGCTGATCGGCGACACGCGGGACAGCTTCATCAACCCGACCCGGGGAACTTTCTGGAGCGCCAGCCTTGAGCTTTCCCGCACCTGGCTGGGCTCCGATGTCGATTTCAATAAGCTCTACGGGCAGGGTTTTTGGTATGTCCCTTTGGCGAAGAGCGTGATCTGGGTGACCGGCCTTCGGTTGGGCGTGGTCCCGGGAGAGAACCCGTTCCTGATCATCGAAGATCGATTCAAAGCCGGAGGACCGTCAACGGTCCGGGCGTTCGCCCTGAACTCGCTCGGCCCCAAGAACGACCTGGGCGAGCCGCTCGGCGGCCAGGCCCTGGCGGTTTTCAACCAGGAACTGCGCTTTCCTTTGTATAAATCGCTCACCGGAGGCGTTTTCTACGATACCGGCAACGTCTTCATGTTCGCCAGCAAGATGAGTCTCGCCGCCCTCCGTCATGGCGCGGGCGCGGGGCTGCGCTATCTCCTTCCCTTCGGCCCCATCCGTCTCGACCTGGCTTACGTCCTCGATCCGGAAGAGGGCGAGGAGCGCTATCGTTTTGTTTTTTCGCTCGGCCACGCCTTCTGAATTCTCGCCTTTTATTGCGGCTTCTTGGCGCGGGCCGTCTCGAAAAACACGTGCAGGATCACATTCAGCGCGTAGAGGTTGGTCACTGACGACTTCGAGTCGTGCTGATAAGTGATATTCGTTTCCAGCGCGAATCGCGGCGACCAGAGTACGGTGGCGCCCCCGATCAGCCGAATGCGATTCACCGATCAGTAGCGGGAGTCATAATATGGTTCGACACTCACATAGGGGATGATCGAAGTCCGTCCGACCGGATACTCCTTCTCCACCATCAGGCGGTAGCGCCACCGGGTCGAGAACTCGTGGTTATCGCCAAGCCAGCGAAGATCCGTGCGCAGCCGACCGGACAGGAGGAAGCCTGGCCTTAAACGGTGTCCTCACGTGAAGTTCGAGTAAGCGCCGCATATTCCTTGTACGACGTCACCACGGTCATCAAGGCTCATCCCGCCGAGATACCCGCCGCGGACAAGAAAGCGCTTCATCTCCTGCGCCCGGGATTCATCCACCAACCGTCTTTTTTCCGGCCGCCTCATTTTCCCAAACGCATAGTCGGCCTGCAGGATCAGGTTCCCCTCGCGGTAAGCGGTCTCGATATTCTTGGATATGGGAACGAACATCGAAAGACGCCACGCGGGTGAGAGCCGAAGCCAAGTATCGATTTCGGGCCAGATCTCGGTTGTCGTGTCGTCTTGGCCGAAGGCACCGGCCGCCCCCAGCCAGAGCATGAGAGCCAGACAAATCAGGCGCCGGGCGGCGTGCCCGGCGGCCGCCTTCTTTCCGTCTTTGAAGCGTCTCATGGGATCGGGCTTCAAAACGTCAGGATCGCCTTCCTGCGGCGAACCTCCGCCCCACTTCTCCCCGTCCTGCCGTCGCGATCCGTCCTCGAGCGGTTGCCACCCGAGCCCGGCCGTTCTCCCAGTCATCTCGACGGCACCGTCACGACCGGGGCGGCCGGGACCTGGCCGGTTTCCGCGAGCGAAAACAGGATCATCAGGAACGTGAAGGTGCGCTTGCTGGCGATATCGTTGTCGTCGATCCAGTACCAGTGGCCTTTGTAGGGCATCGCCGCGTATGTCACCTCCGGCGCCGCCGCCCCTGATCGGATGCGCACGAGCGGCGTCGCCGCCTCTTCACCGGCCTGCCGGGGGCCCGGCAAGACCCGGCCGCTCGTCGCGTCGCCCGCGGGCAGATCGATGCCCACTCCCAGATTCATGATGATCTCCAGCATCGAACGCGTGATCATGGCCACCTCGCGGCCGCTCCGCGGAGCGAAGCCATAAACGACTTCGATCTCGCTGGCGCCCTCCTCAAGCCCCAGCAGCTCCGCCACGCGTCCCGCGTCTTTAAGTTCTCCGGAAACCCGGCCCGCCCGCCGGAGCACCAGGATGACCGCGCTGCCGTCCTTGCGGGCTTCGACCCGGTTGCCCAGGCCGCCCACGTGCTGAAGGCGGGACAACAGCTCGACGATCTCCCGGAAGCCGGGGTCGCCGGCGACTCCTAAAGAGTCATTGCGCAGCCCGTTGATCGAGCGGACAACGGTCTTCAGAACCAGATCCGTGGGCCAGCCGCCCTGCATCAGCTGCATGACAGCCGCCGGCGGAATCGGCTGGAGCAGGGACTTCGTGAACCGGTCGCCCATCAACGGCTGGTAGGTCACGGTCGGCGTATTGGACCAAACGCCCCCGGCGCCCATCGAGATGGCATCCCCCAGCTGGCCATTCGACACCGACCCGCCCGCCGACACGGTGCCGCTGAGCGAATAGGTGTTGATGACGGACGAGACGTCCAAGAAGACCGGAGCGTCGGCGTATCGCAGCCGCACCACGTTCATCAGCGTCTGGCGCTTCCAGGATTCCGCGATCACCTGGCCATAGTCCATGCGGTCCATCGTGACCCGCCCGGCGGGAACGCGAAGGCAGCCGGCCAATGCCAGGAGAGGCAGAACACCGAGAAACTCCCTGAACATGACGTGACGTTTTCGCATGACCTTCCCTCTTTCGCCGTTCTCGGACCTATTTCATCCTCACAAAGAATATCGGGTAGTGCTCCCGCGCGACGGCCTGGTAATAATCGCCGCTGAGCCGGCCGCTCTGAGGATCGAAGCGCAGGTTATAGGTCGAACCAGGGTAGTTCTCATCGCGCAATTCGATGTAAACCTTGATGGTCGAGCCCTCCCGAAACGCCCGGGCTTCGGCAACGCGGATCGGCCGGGGATTGAAGTAGGCGGCGTCCAGCCTGCCGTTTGCCGCCACGCCCTTGATCTCGAGGACATAGCCGCCGTCGGGCCGCGTCCATCGACCTTGGAGGGATCTGGCCATCGTCCGGTCTTGACAGCCGGCGGACAGGAGGGCGGCGGCCGCCAGAACGGCCAACAACGTCCCTCTCCTTGTGTCCATGAGTTCCCTTGCTCGGACGTTCAAACCGGTTCTCGGGCCCGGGCCCTTTCGAAAGCCGCGCGCCGGATCGTGTTCAGCGCGAATCATGGCGCGGCTCGCCGCTCGCCTGGAGAACGATCGAGGCGCTCCCTATTCCTGCCCCCGCAGCCGCCGCGAGCCTTCGATGATCGGGTGCCACCCGAACACGAGCGAAACCGTAAACACGTCCATCCGAAGGTCTTCGGGAGCGCGGTCGTTAACGGTCGACTTGTAGCCGAAGCGGAGGCCCAGGTTGTCGTTGATCGTGTACCCGACCGTGAATCCGAGGCCGACGTTGTTGAGGCTCTCCTCCTCGAAACGCCGTTGATGCTCGCTTTGCCGCCGGCGTACCAGACGGCGTCGAGCGACCCCCAGAAGTGCTCGGTGAAGTCGCGCGTCAGGTGCGCCTCCAGCTGGAAAGTGGGGTCGGTCTCCAATGTCTGCCCGCCGACATAGTCGTTGTTGTCCCCGAAAAGCCACAGGCGGGCAGAAATTCCAGGGTCGTGCGCCGGCCCGGCACCCACGGGCCGAGCTGCCAGACGACGGGCATGGCCACACGCCCGTACCAGCGGTTCTGCCCGATATTCAGGGGCTGGCTCGCTGTCGTACTCGCCGATCGGCAGCGGCCAGGTCGGCGAGCAGGTCGACGGAGAAGCCGGGCTCATAGCGCAGGGCGTCGGGGATGGTCTTCTGCGCCCGCGGGCCGATGATATTGATGTCGAACTCGATCATCGGGTCGCCGAACCCGCCGGCCTGCTGCGTGATCGTCCGGCCGCCCGCCATGACCTCGCCCGAGATCCTGCCCATGGGCACGATGACCGCGAGCGAGGCCGCGCGGTCGGACAGGGAAAAGGTGTGGGCGACGCCCGCCATGGCCAGCGTGGCGCTGAAGTTCGCGCCCGGGACCACGCTATGGGACGGGTCGAACGGGTTCGTGTTGCCGCTCATCGATTGGTAGATGAGCGGTATCCCGTATCGCGTCTCGACAGGGACTTCCAGTAGAAGCGCGCCGTTTGGGCCAGGGCCTGCAGCGGGCAGAGCGCGCCCATGGCGAGCACGTTGCGACGATCAAGCCTAACGCAAGACAACGTGGTTTCATTCGGACCTCCATCGATTTTCATGGGTTCTCACCTTGCTCCGTAAATTTCTCGGACCGGCCACGCTCAACGCTCTTCGGATCCGCCATCATGTCCTTGGGCGGCACGTACTGCCTCTTCAGGTTGAGCGGCGGATAGCCGGCCTGGACCGGGACCCGCTGGCGGAAGCTGGTCTTCCAGAGTCTCGAAGGGCGAGCGGTTGGGCAGGACCACGTTGTCCCGCCGGACGTAGTCGTCCCACAGCGCGACCATCTCCTTCAGCTTGTCGGGATGGTCCGCGGCGAGATCCTTCAGCTCGGCCGGATCCGTCGAGAGGTCGAAGAGCTCCCAGTCCCCCTTGCCGAGGGGCTTGAACTCCCAGCGCAGCTTCCAGTTCCCCTGCCGGACGGCGCGGTTGCCGAAGACCTCCCAGGCGAGCACATCCTGGTCCGTCCGGGGCGACTCGGCCTGGCCCGCGAGCACGGGGACCCAGGACTTGCCCAGCTCCGGAGGCACGTCTTTCCCCTTGTAGGTCTTCGGATAGCTCGTGCCGGCCACCTCGAGCAGCGTGGGCATGATGTCGGCCACGTGCATGACGGCCTGGTGGTCGATGCTCCCCTTGGGCCGCTGAACCAGGGGCCCGCTGACGATGAGCGCGTTCCGGATGCCGCCCTCCGCGAGCCATGCCTTGTACTGGCTGAAGGGGGTCATGGAGACCTGCGCCCACATGGGCCCGTAGGCGAGCCAGGAGCCGGGGTCGCCCCACGCGTTGGGGTGGGTCTGCGACCAGTGGACCGACGCGAAGAGGAAGTCGCGGGTGCCGGGCGCGCCCGCGATCATGGCGTGGAGGTCGTTCCCTTCGGCGCCGTTGTCGCCGAAGACGATGAAGATGGTGTTCTCGTACTCGCCGATCTGTTTGAGGTGGTCGATGAGCCGCCCGACGTGGTAGTCCAGGTTCTCGACCATTCCGGCGTAGATCTCCATCTTCTTGCCGAAGAACGCGCGAGCGGCCGGGGCCAAAAGGATGGGATCGGGAATGAACCACATTCTCTCGGCGAGCTGGGTACCCGGGGGCATGATGCCGAGCTCGACCTGCCGCTTCAGCCGCTCCTGCCTCAGGGCGTCCCAGCCCATGTCGTACTGTCCGACGTGGCGGCCGCGCCACTCCTTGGGCAGGTGGTATGGTTCGTGCGGCGCCTGGTGGGAGACGTACGCGAAGAAGGGCTTGCCGTCGGCGCGGTTGGCGTCGATGTAGGAGATCAGCTTGTCGGTGTAGGTCTTCGTCGCGTAGAAGCTCTTGGGAAGCCGCGGCAGATAGCTCCCGTCCTCGGTGTAGAGCGACTGGGGGTTGGCGGCCGAGAAGTTCCACATATCCCAGTAGCTACCCATCCCGTCGAGCAGGGTGAAGTCGCGCTCAAAGCCCCGCGCGGCCGGGATCTGTATCGGGGGACTTCCCCAGGTGCCACTTGCCGACCATGTAGGTGTGGTAGCCGGCGTCCTTCAGGAGCTGGGGCAGGGTGACGACCTTGTCGTTGAGGTCCCCCTCATAGCCATCCACGCCCATCTGATTGGGCGCGGTGAACTCGCTCATGTTGCCGAGGCCGTTCAGGTGCGTGTCCACGCCGCTCAGAAGCATGGATCTCGTGGGCGAGCAGCTGGCGTGGGTGTAGAAGGTCGTGAAGCGGACGCCGTCCTTCGCCAGGGAGTCGAGGTTCGGCGTCTTGATCTCGCTGCCGAACGCGCCCATGTCGGAGAAGCCCATGTCATCGCCGAGGATGATGACGATGTTCGGCCGGCGGGGGGCGTCGGCGGCGGCCGCGATGGCGGGCGCGGCGAGCGCCGCGGCCATGCCGACGATGCCCAGCATCCTCAGCAACCGACTCAGGTTGCCGCGTTTCTTGACCGGGGCGCGCGACGAGCGCTCCATAGCAGACGCCTTGGGAGACTTATTCGCGGTCAGCTTCCGCCAGAGCTCTTCAAGCAGTTCTTTCTCCGACAGTTCAGAGAGTTCCGGTGCGGCCCAAGGCTGGACATGGAATTCATTCTTGATGTCGCCTGGACCGAGCCTGTAGTCCTGCCCTGTCTCACCGGCTGCCGGGCCGTCCCGTGATAGGTCGGGCACGAGGTCGAAATCGGCGGCGGCAGCCAATGGACAACTGGGGTACCACGCCGTTTTCCAATGCGACGGTGCCGTTTTGGATGGAGTGTCGTTTAATTCATTTGCCAATGGCCTGCTCCTTGTTTAACGAACTCTATTTGAGCCTCATGCCTCCTCGCTGAAGCGGAGGCTTCATGGAGGGTGAACTGGCTCGTTCTGTTGGCTCGGTCTAATTCAACGGCTGCTCTTTATCCTATTCGGCCCTCTCGACTCTTGTCCCACTCGAACCGCTGATCATCCGGACGCGGTCGCCCGGCATGAACGCTTGTTGTCCAGGGATCGTGATGGCGATCTCCTGGCCGTTTTCGAGACTGATGACCAGTTCCGTTCCCGGCTTGGGCGGAGGGGGCTGGGAGGCGGCGCTGCCGATGGCCGCTCCGGCCAACCCGCCGACTACGGCGCCGCCGAAGTGGTGGCCGGGCCCTGCGATGGCCGCCCCGGCGACGACCCCGACGGCGGCTCCCGCCCCCGCCTTGCTTTTGGTCGGGCCGCCCTGGATCTGGACCGGCTTGGCCGAAACGATGGTCCCATAGCTGACGCTCTCGACCGCGCCGGATTGTGCCGCCAGGGACACGGCCATGAGGATCATACCGATCACCATGGCCGAGAGGGCCAGCCATCCGGAACGATTCATCGTCGCGGGCCGGCTCATTTTTTCACTCCCTGGGTGAGCTCTGGATAGGCCTTGTCCACGGCCTCGGCCACGCGCTTCTCGAAGGATTCCCTGTTCTCGGCGAACAGCTTCCCCGCCGCCTCGCTCATCTCCGTCATCAAGGCGGACTGGACGGTCAGGAGCTTGCTGCCGGAGGCCGTCTTGTAGAACGCGGCCAGGTCGCCGAGCTCGGACGCCGTCAGATGAGCGGCGTACACGCCGGACTCGACTTTCATCCAGGCTTCCTTGGTCATGAACTCGGCCAACGCCTCGCGGAGAATACCGAACAGGCGTTCCTTGTCCGTTTCCGTCGTCGGCCGCCCCAGTTGCTCTCCCAGAGTGGCAAGGCTCTCGGTGAGCGCGATGTTCGCTCCCCGGTCGAGAGCGCTGTCGAATGCCCCGTGCTCATCCTCGAGCGCCGCGACCTCCTCGGCCCGTTGGAGTCGAAGCTCGGGAGTGTCCTTTTCAGGCGCGCATCCGGCGAGCGCGAGCAGGGCGACCATGACGATCGTTACGATTCCTTTCATGAGCATGCCTCCTTTCTGAGATTTGACTTTTTTGAGCCCATTTTTAAAATAATAGTCCAGTTTGGCTGCCAGCGTCAATTGGACCTTAGTCCAATACCATGCTTCGGACCCCCCCGGCCGCCGGCGGCCTCCGCCGGCGCCTCGACCAGCGGGACTTTCTTTCCGTATTGAGCACAAATCAAGGGGATTTGCGGGCTTGCACACGGCGCAGGATCTCCGGCATGTCGCCTTGAATATGCGCGTAAAATTGTTTCAATCCCGGGCATAGATAATTCAGGCCGGCCTGGCCGTCAGGGGCGCGGACAAAACGGTTCTTGGGACATTCGCCCCAGCAGAGTTTCAAATGCGGACACTGACGGCAATACTGCGGCAGCTTGTCCCTCTTGGCAAACCCGAAATGAATTTGCCGGTCAGAATACGCGATTGTGCCCCAATGTGTTTCGCTGATGTTTCCGACCCGATACTCGGGATAGACATAGTGATCACAGACGAACACGTCGCCATTATGCTCGACCACCATGTTTTTGCCGCAGAACTCCGAAGTGATGCAGCGTTGTGACGGCAAGCCCATGGATTGCGCTATCGCTGTCTCAAAGAGATCGACGTGAACCTTGCCGAAGTCACGTCGGTACCAATCATCCCAGACCTTGCAGAGAAAGCGTCCCCAATCATCCGGATCGACCGACCAGTCTGTGACCACCGAATGCGGCCTGCCGGGCTTGGCTTCCGGCGTATCGACGACCGGCCGGCCGGCCTCGTCCCACCTCTGAGGCGCCACACGGCCAAAAACTTTAGGTTCCACGCAGGAGATCAGCTGAACACGCCGGGCACCTAATTCCCGCGTCAAGAACCGGTAGACATCAAGCGGATACTTGGCGTTCTCGCGGTTAACCACGCACAGCGCGTTAAACGGCACGCCGTGTTCTCGAAGCCGTCCGGCCGCGGCCATCACTCGATCATGGGTCGGCTCGCCGCCCTTGGTGATCCGATAACGATCATGCAGTCGTTTTGGCCCATCGCAGCTTAAGCCCACGAGGAAATTATGCTGTTTTAGAAAGACGGCCCACTCGGCGTCGAGTAACGTGCCGTTGGTCTGCAGGTCGTTTTCGATGTTTTGGAAAGGTTTCCTGTACTTATTCTCCAGCGCGACCACCTTGCGGAAAAAATCCAACCCCAGCAAAGTCGGCTCCCCGCCCTGCCAGGAGAACACCACCTCGTCGCCCGTCTGCGCCTCAATGTACTGACGGATGTGCCGCTCGAGCATGTCATCGGACATTCTCGGGACGCCCGGTTGCCCGAGCAACTCTTCCTTGTTCAGGTAGTAACAATAGGTGCAGTTGAGATTGCAGATCGAGCCGATCGGCTTGACCATCGCGTGAAAGCGGTGCTTCGAGCCTTCCGGCAGCGGCGGCAGTTTGACGGGGGGATGATTGTCCATGACCTTCTCGCCATCAATATACCAGCCCTGGAGCGTATCTTTCAATTGAATAAGCCTCTGGAGCCCGCGACGGTGATTGTTTAAGGAGGAATTGTGGAGGAGAGCTCGGCCGGTTGAGATCTCCTGCACTCGAGGCGAAAATAGGACATCTTCATGTTGCGTTGACACGGATTCTGAGCTCTTGACAAGTGTCTGCGGCGGAGAATATCATCGCGTCGTGAGGGTAGGCGCGGTAATCAGGCTCAAAGGGCGTGAGTTTCGCGCGGCACGAAAAAAGGAATTTGCTATTAAAATATGACAGGAGAGAGCATGGCGGGCAGCGGGTTTCCTGATTTCTTGATAGCCAAGCTTGCCGGTCGCCGCGTCCAAAAAACGCGGGTGGGTGTAGCGCTGGTGCTCATCTTCCTTATCCAGCCGCTGCCTGGAGCAGGCGGGAAGGCGTTCAGGTCATGACCGGCCGCGTCGATGCCGATACCGGCCACCACTATACCCTGGCCGGCCTGAAACACGGGGATGAGTTATTAGTGCGCGCCCAGGGGATATCGGGCAACTTCGACCCGCTGCTCTTTCTCCTCCGCCCGGGGGTCGATTTCGAGACCTTGGGACAGAAGTTCCTCGCCGAGGTGGAACAGGCCAGAGCTTCGGGCCGTGACCTGCTGTCGGTCGCCCCCGAAATGCTGGCTGAGATCAGCCTGGCCTGGAACGATGACGCTTCTTCCGGATACGCCGCCGCCATAACGTTCAATGTGCCGACGGACGGCGATTACAGGCTGGTGGTTCGAAGCACTCTGGCCGGTCCGACCTACGGCGGCTACCGCCTCATCGTCGGCCTCAATGCTCCCGAGGTCCTGAGCGGCGAGGCCAAGGACATGGGTCGACGCCTGGCCTTCCTCGATCGAAAAGCATCTCGGCTCGACGTGACAGTCCAGGAAGTCAACGGGACTCTCCCTGCCGGGAAACCGGCCACCTTTTACCGACTGAACCCCGTCTCGGTCAACGACACGCTGTATGTCCGGGTTGAGGCGACCTCAGGGGACCTGAAACCGGGCCTTTTTTTGGATGATTATGGCGACAAGCCGCTTCTCAGCAGCAATTCCTCGGGCCGGCAATCCCAAGCCGTCCTGAAATACACGTTCCGCGAGGATGCGCCCAATTTTAGCTTGCGGATCACCGGCCGGCGCCGACGACGGGACAGACTACCTCCGGAGAATTCAGGCTTCTCGCGGGATTGAATTCGCCCGAAGTGCTGGAGGGAACGGCCGCCACGGGCGGACCGCCGCTCCTCCGGCAGCCCGACGGCCGTTAAGATCGGCATCCAGCTCGATCAGATCACGGGCGTCAACCAGAAAGAACAGAATATCGGCGTGGCCGCTACGCTGCAGATGCGCTGGCAGGATCGGGCCCTGGCTTTCAGTTCCGAGACGTGTCAGTGCCGCTTCAAGAAGATTCGATGAAAGCGGTTTCGCCAAGTACGCTTCTCAATGCGGGACCGACTGGCCGACGTATTCTCTACTTCAACCAGCAGGGCCGCCGCAACACCCAGAACCTCCAAGTTTTCGTCTGGCCCGGCGGCGACGTCATCTATGCGGAACGCTTTTCGGTGACCCTGCAGGCCCCGGACCTCGATTTCCGGAGATTCCCCTTCGATCGGCAGGTTTTCGCCTTTCATCTGGATACGACGCTGCCGCGCGAATATTTCGTGTTCGAGGATCTGCCCGGCTACACGCGGGTCGGCGCCAAGCTGGGCCACGCCGAGTTCGTTGTCTCGGAGTCCGGGACGGACATCACGACCTGGCTGGGGGCTCTCGGGGAGGTGTTTTCCAGGTTTTCTTTCCGGTTTGTGACGCGGCGCCATCTCAATTATTATCTCTTCCGCATCTTCCTGCCCCTCCTGCTGATCCTGACGGTATCCTGGGTGACCTTTTTCCTCCGGGATTATCGAAAGAGGATCGACGTCTCGAGCGGCTTGCTCTTCGTTCTGGTCGCCTTCAATTTCACGATCTCCAACGACCTGCCCCGCCTCGGCTACATGACGCTCATGGACGCCATCCTCGTCTCGGCCTTTATCGTCACCATCCTGATCGTCATCGTGAACGTCTACCTGAGACGGCTCGAGGCGGCCGCCAAAGAAGAGCGCGCCAAACGCATTGATAAATTTATCCTTTGGCTTTTCCCGGTCGGCTATATTCTGGCCATTGGGCTGTCGGCCCTTCTATTCGGCTGACGCCGCTCCCTCGGCTGATATCGAACGGGTCCATCACTCGACTTGACATCCAAAGACGCCATCCTTTATCATCCCGGACCGTTAGGAGTCGGGGCCAAATCGCTGCGGGGAGGGATCGGAGCTATGAGCCCGGCGGAGCAACGTCCGAAGACGCTCGTCGAGCGACTCCTGTCGCCGATCGCCGACGTCCGCCACGAAGAGGCGGCGAGCGCGCTGCTGATGGCGCTGCTGATGTTCCTCATCCTGGCCGCGTATTACGTGCTGAAGACCGCCCGCGAGGTGTTCATCCTCAGCGAGGGCGGCGCCGAGGTGAAGAGCTACTCGGCGGCCGGGCAGGCGCTGCTCCTGCTCGTGCTGGTCCCGGCCTACGGCGCGTTCGCATCGAAAGTGAACCGCAAACGGCTCGTCACGTGGGTGACGCTGTTCTTCGTCGCCAACGTGCTGCTCTTCGCCGCGCGCGTACCAGGCCGGGCTGCACATCGGCATCGCCTACTTCCTCTGGATCGGCATCTTCAACGTGATGGTGATCGCGCAGTTCTGGGCGTTCGCCAACGATCTCTTCACGCCGGAGCAGGGCAAGCGGCTCTTCCCGCTCATCGGCGTGGGCAGCAGCCTGGGCGCGTGGGTCGGGTCCGTGCGCGCCGGCCAGCTCGTGGGGACGTAGGGCCCGCTCCGCCTGCTCTGGTCGGCGCCGGCGTCGTGCTCGTGGTCTGCGTATTGCTGGCCCGCCTCGTGAGCCGCGTGTCGAGGCGGGCGGAGCCGCGCGAGGTCGGCCGCGGCCGCCGAGCAAGCCTCTCGGCACGCGAGGGCGGTTTCGAGCTGATCCGCAAGGACCGCTACCTGCTGCTCATCGCCGTGCATGCACGGTCCTGCTCAACGTGGTCAACACGTCGGGCGAGTACCTGTTCGGGCGCTACGTGGTCGAGCAGGCCAACGCGATCCACGGGACCGGCGCCGACGCAGGCGGCCGCGCGCGAACGGTTCATCGGCGAGACCTACAGCCAGCTGTTCAGCACGGTGAACCTGCTCGGTTTCCTGCTGCAGATGTTCGTCGTCTCGCGCGCTGTTCAAGTGCCTGGGCGTGGGCAAGGCGCTGTTCATCCACCCCATCGTGGCGCTGGCCGGCTACCTGCTGATGCTGCGGGCGCCCTCGCTTCAGCTCATGAGCATGCTGAAGATCGCCGACAACAGCATCGACTACTCGCTGGGCAACACGACCAAGCAGGCGCTGTGGCTGCCGACGAGCCGCGAGGCCAAGTACAAGGCCAAGCAGGCGGTGGACTCGTTCTTCGTGCGGATGGGCGACGTCGATCCAGGCCGGCGTCGTGTTCGCCGGCGAACGCCTCGCGTTCGCGGTGCCGGGGTTCGCCGCCGTGAACGTGCGTCCTCGCGGGCGCCTGGCTCGCGGTGGCGGCGCGGCTCAACGTCAGCGCTGCGTCGCAAGGCGGAGGAGGCGCGGACGGCAGCACTGTAGGGGAATGATGAACTTCAGGAAACGATACTTGGTAACGATCGCCGTCTGTCTGAGTTCTGGTCGGCCGGTGCTATGTTCTCTTCGCTTAACAGTGTTCTCGGGCCTGGCCCAAAGTCCTATTGACGGCCGCCTGTCCCTGGAATATGGATATAGCCGGGTTAAAGTCAGGCCGTGAACCCGGCGGCTGCGGTTTATACTCGTGAGGAAACCCGTCATCGGGAAGGCTGGGATACCGACATGGCCAAGGTCATTCGGCCGGGCGTGACACGACGACGGCATCAGGACAGGCGTGCGACTATGAGGAGGGACGCATGAGAGCGGTCAAATCAATGACTTCGTTTATTCTGCTACTGGCTGTTCTCCTCGGCTTGAACATCCAGGCCCAGGAAAAGAAGGGCTTCTTTGCGGCTTTTCGCGACAGCGAGGATGGGGCTTTCGACATCAGCGACTGGCTGATCACAAAGAAGGGGCTCCTCGTCGTGCCGACGATCATCACGGAGCCGTCGGTCGGCTACGGCGCCGCGGCGGCGGCCGTCTATTTTCACTCGGCGTATTCCGAGAAGAACGGACCGCCCAGCATGACCGGAGGCTTCGGGGGCGCGACCGAAAACGGTACCTGGGCGGGCGGCGTCTTTCACGAGGGCATCTGGAAACAGGACCGGATACGCTATCGGGGAGTCCTGGCCAGGATGTATGCGAATGTCGCTTATTACGGTTCGGGGGACGTCGCCATCATGGGCGACCAGTCCATCAGCCTGAATCTCGACGCCTGGGTTCTTCTGCAACAGATCAAGTTCAGAATCGCGCGTTCCAATTTTTTTATCGGAGGAAGCTACCTGTATCTGGATACGGTCAATACGTTTGAGATCCCCGTTGATATCCCGGAATTTAACGGAACGGAATTCTCCTCGACGTTGAGCGAAGCGACGATGATACTGAATTTCGAATCCCGCGACAATGTCTTCACCCCGACCCGCGGTGTCTTCCTGGAATTGTCCGGAACATACAGCGATACCTGGTTCGGAGGGGAGGACCAGTACGGGAGGATAGGCGCGAGCGCCCTGGGCTTTTTTCCCGCCGCCCGTAAGGTTGTCATCGGGATCAGATACGAAAGCCGCTTTTCCATGGGAGAGGTCCCTTTCTGGGCTCGTCCCATCATCTCCATGCGCGGCGTCCCGCTCATGAAATACCAAAACAAGAACACGACCCTGATGGAAGCGGAAGTCGATTGGAATCTCTACAAGCGCTGGTCTGTGGTGGGTTTCACGGGCATCGGCAATGCCTACTCGAGCTTCGAGGAATTTGACAAGGGGAAAACGGTCCGCTCGCTGGGGGCGGGCTTCCGGTACATGATCGCCCGCAAACTTGGGCACCAACATGGGAATCGACGTCGCTTTCAGCAACGACGATTGGGCCTTTTATATCGTCTTCGGCAGCGCCTGGCTGAAATAGCCGTTCCGGATGACCGCCGATTCGCGGCCGCGCCGGGGCCGCGAGCGCCGGCTTTTTAATTCTTGACACTGGTCTGCGGACGGGAATAACATCACTTCGGGATGGCAGACGCCAATTTCATAGCGGCAGAGCTTGTGCTCCGCAACGCGCCCAAAAGGGATTTCCTTTCTATGACTTGGCCGCCGGGGCTTCACAGACCCGGCCTGAGGCGCCTCTGACTCGCTCTATTTCGAAGAATCTGATCGTGCCCGATCGGTGATCAGGAGGAGGGATTCATGTGGGCGATCAAATCAAAAGCTTCCTCAATCCTCATTCTGGTTGTTCTTCTCGGCATCAACGCCCAGGCCCAGGAAAAGAAGGGGTTATTCTCGGGTTTTAAAGACAGCGAGGATGGGGCCTTCGATATGAGCGACTATCTGTTGAATAAGAAAGGCTTCCTCATCAATCCGACGATCATTACCGAGCCGGCCGTCGGCTACGGCCTGGCGCTGGCGCTCGTCTGGTTCCATTCGTCGTATGGCGAGCAAGAGCATCCGCCCAGCATGTCGGGAGTCATCGGGATGGGCGACGGAAAACGAGAGCTGGGGAGCCGGACTCTTCCATTTCGAGGGTACTGGAAGCAGGACCGGATACGCTATAAGGGGGTCCTCGTCAAGGCCGGTTTGAATCTCGCTTATTACGGTTCGGGGAACTACGGAATGACTGGGCGACAAATCCATTAATGCCGAAGCTCGATACCTTGGTTTTTAAGCCAACAACTCACCTTCCGGCTGGGGAAATCCGACCTCTTTGCCGGGGTCCGGTACATGAATACATGCCGACGGATGATTATGTTGGAGATCCCCATAGAAATCCCGGAGTTTGAAGGCCAGGGGTTCGAATCGACGTTGAGCGAAGCTTCCGCGCTGGTCTAATTTACGACACCCGGAACAACATCTTCACGCCGACCAGGGGTGTTTATCTGGAAATGTCCGGAACCTACTGCCGACACCTGGTTCGGAGCCGAAGCTCTCTACGGGAGGATCCAGGCGATCGGCCTGGGCTTTTTTCCCGCCGGCGACAAGGTCAACTTCGGGATCCGATACGATACCGCAATTCTCCCTGGGCGACGTGCCTTGGTGGGCCCGGCCCTGGGTCGACCATGCGCGGCGCTCCGCTCGTGAAATACCAGAACAAGAACACGGTCGCGATGGAAGCGCAGGTCGATTGGAACGTTTATAAGCGGTGGACTGTGCTGGGCTTCACGGGCATCGGCAACGCTTTCTCGGAGCTTCGAGCGATTTTGACAAGGGGAAATCGGTCCGCACGCTGGGGGCCGGCTTCCGGTATCATGATCGCCCGCAAATTGGGCACCAACATGGGAATTGACGTCGCCTTCAGCAACGACGATTGGGCCTTTTATATCGTCTTCGGCAGCGCCTGGCTGAAGTAACCGTTCCTCGAGGTTCTCTTGACGCGCTCCCCGCAAATCACATAAATTGGCAAAAAGGCCAAGCTGGGCCGATAACACGAAAGAAGAAAGCCGCCGTCGGGAGGGGCGCCCCATGAAGAGTCGGCTGTCAGGATACCCAAAAAGCTGGTTCCGCCACGACCTTCTGGCGGGTGTTTCGGTGGCCGCGGTGGCCTTGCCCGTGGCCATCGCTTATTCCCAGCTGGCGGGCGTTCCTCCGGTTTACGGGCTGTACGCCAGCCTCTTGCCGCTCGTGGCGTACGCGCTGCTCGGCTCGTCCCGCCAATTGATCGTCGCGCCCGACGCCGCCACCTGCGCGATCGTCGCGGCGGTCGTGGCCCCGCTGGCGGGCCAGGATCCGGCGCGTTACCTGTCGCTGACGGCGGCGCTGGCCATGATCACCGGCGCCTTCTGCATCGCGGCCGGTTTCGCGCGCCTGGGATTCATCACCAATCTCCTGGCCCGGCCCATCCTGATCGGCTATCTCAACGGCATCGCCATCGGCATCATCACCGGCCAGCTCGGAACCCTGTTCGGATTCCGGCTCGCGCCCGCCGGGTTCTTTCGCTCGCTCTGGCAGTTCGTTTCGAGGCTGGGAGAGACCCACGGACCGACACTCGCGGTCGGCCTGGCGACTCTGGCCCTGCTGTTGTTGCTCGGGCGCCTGGCGCCCAAGGTGCCCGGGCCGCTGGTCGCCGTCGCACTCGGCGTCGCCGGCTCGGCGGTCTTCGGCTTGGCGAAGTCTGGGGTGAGGCTGCTGGGGATGATCCCCCCGGGACTGCCGGCCCTGACGATCCCGCAGATCAACGGGCCCGATTGGCAGCCCCTCGCGGTGGGCGCGGCCGGGCTGGCGCTGATCAGCTACAACAGCGCCATGGTCACCGCCCGAGGTTTCGCCCAGAAGAACCACTACGACATCGACCCGAATCGGGAATTTATCGCCCTGGGCGTGGCTAACATCGGGTCCGGGATCCTCCAGGGGTTCGCCGTCAGCGGGGCGGACTCGCGGACGGCCGTCAACGATGCGATGGGGGGGAAGAGCCAGGTCACCGGGCTGGTGGCCGCCGCCGTGCTCGCCTTGACGCTCCTGTTCCTCACCGGGCCGCTCGGCGGACTGCCCATGGCCGTGCTGTCGGCGGTCCTGATCAAGGCGTCCCTGGGCCTGTTCGACCTCCGCGCCCTGGCCGTCCTGCGGCGCGTCAGCCCCAAGGAATTCCGGCTCTGCCTGATCACGCTGCTCGGCGTCATCACGGTCGGCGTGCTGCCCGGCGTCGTCGTCGCGGTCGGCGTGGCCATCGTCCAGCTCCTGATGAGGGAATCCTGGCCGCACGACGCGGTGCTCGGACGCATCCCGGGGACCAACGACTATTTCGACAAGACGACCCGCCCTGAGGCCGAGACGTTCGAGGGCCTGGTCATCTACCGCTTCGACGCCTCCCTGGTTTTCTTCAACGCCGACCATTTCAAGACTCGCGCAACGACCGTAGTCCGGGATGCGCCGGCGCCGGTTCGGGTCTTCCTGCTCGACGCCGGGACGATGCCTTATCTGGACACGACCGGGGCCGCCGTCCTGGATCGGCTGCACGGCGATTTCGAGCGGAACGGCATCACTTTGGCCGTGGCGGCGGCGAAGAGCCCCGTCCGCGCCATGCTCGAGCGAACCGGTCTGGCGCAGCGGATCGGGCCCGACCGGCTGTTCCCCACGGTCCCTGCGGCGGTCGAGGTGTTGGGGAAGACGGTCAAGCCGTAAATCCTTGCCTTTAAAGGCCGGGATGATATATCTTCATCACTGAATCCATCTCTCAAACGGGAGGAGATCCGGCATGAAAAAAATCGCCGTCTTCATCCTCTTGGTCGCCTTCGCCGCGCCACTGGCCCATTCTCAGGTTTTGATCGCTCTCCTGGTCGGGGATAAGCTCAATTCGGACAAATTCGAGCTGGGCATAAGACTGGCCGGCAACTGGCAGAACCTCATGGGTTTGGGGTCGACCGACGCCCGGTTTTCCGTCGGGTTTGGGATCTACGGCACCCTGAAGTTGAGCGAAGGGTTCTCCCTCCAGCCTGAACTTCTCTTCAAGGATCCCCGCGGCGCCAAGGGGCTCTCTCGAGATGTGTTCGGGAACCCTGATCTGGACCCCCTTCTCGAAAACGCTTCGGTGACGGCGAAGCTCGCCTACGTTTCCCTCCCCGTGCTGCTCAAGTACTCCCTGACCCCCCAGCTGAGCGTGGGCTTCGGGCCACAGATCGGCTATCTGAGCAGCGCCCGGAAAGAATATGTGGCCCAAGTCTATGAGGAAGATGACCTCGTCTTCAAAGACGACATCAAGTCCAAGCTGAACACGTGGGATTTCGCCCTGGCCTTCAACCTGGAATACAGGCTGATGAAAAAAAGGGCCATCCAGGTCGGCCTCAGGTATTACCTCGGCCTGGTGGATATCTTCAAGGACAATTCAGGCGATTCGGTCAGGAACTCCGTTGTCCAGGTCTACATCGGGATTCCGATGGGCGGGAAATCGAAGGACAAGTAGGCCGCATCGCCAGCGAGGAGGGGCGGACACATGCGAACACCTTCCATGAAATGGGCCGGATTCTGGGTGGCCCTGTCCCTGCCGGCATGGGCGGGCTGCGTCAGGGTGCCCGCCGGACGGATCACCGCCGACCGCATGGACTTCGGACAGGTCATCCAGGAATCCTGGAAGCGCCAGACGCTCCTGAACATCGTCCGGATGCGCTACGCCGACGCGCCGATGTTCCTGGATGTCGCGTCCGTCATCAACAGCTACTCGCTCGGCGGCAGCGCGTCGGGAGGCGCATCGCTCGAGAAGGACCCAGCCGCGAACTCGTTCTCGCTGGGCGCCGGGGGCTACTGGTCCAACACGCCGACAGTGACCTATCAGCCGTTGATGGGCGACCGGTTCACGAGGTCCCTACTCCAACCTGTCGCGCCCGCGGCCCTCTTCCAGCTGATGCAGGGCGGCCTCTCGCCTGAGCTCGTGATGATGACCCTGGTCCGTTCGATCAACGGGCTGCGCAACGATTCTTTCGGGGTCGCCGGCGATCCCGGTTTCCGCGAGCTCGTCGGCGCCTTGGCCCGCATCCAACGCGCCGGCGCTCTCGGCAACCGGGTCGAGGCCCGCAAAGACGGCAGCGCCCTCATCCTGATCTTCCGGCGGGAGAGCGCGGACGCCAAGGCCCATGAGGACGTGCGCCGCGCAAGGGAGTTGTTGGGGCTCCAGGAGGAAACGAGCGAGATCGAAGTCATCTACGGCCTGGCCCCGCGGAGCGGCTCGGAGGTGGCCGTCATCACCCGCACGATGCTCGGGATCATCACGGAGCTGGCGATGGACGTCGATGTGCCTGCGGACCATCTCAAGAGAGGCTGGTCGTTCACCGTTCCCCTGCAGGCCGGCGAGGTGCCGGCCGCTCCTCACGTGCGTATCCGATCGGGGTCTGCGGCGCCTGAGCATGCCTATGCCGCCGTGCCCTATGAAGGGTTCTGGTACTGGATCGACAGCGCCGACATCCCGAGCAAGCGGACCTTCACGTTCCTGCTCATCTTGTTTTCCCTCGCGGAAACAGGGCAGGCCGCGGGCGTCCCCGTAGTGACGGTGCCCTCGCGATGACTGGGATGGGCCGCGGGCTTCTATTTCGGCTCCCGGGCGCCGGACTGTTTCCAAATACAGGTGCAGAATCAGGTTCAGCGCGTAGAGGTTCGTCACCGATGACCGTGAGTCGTACTGATAGGTGATGTTTGCCTCCAGCGCGAAGTGCGGCGACCAGGCCACGGTGGCGCCGCCGATCAGCCGGACGCGGTTCACGGTCGGTAACGCGAATCATAATAGGGTTCGACGTTCACATAGGGGACGATCGAAGCGCGTCCGGATTCGAACTCCTTCTCCACCATCAGGCGGTAACGCAGCCGGGTCGAGAATTCCTGGGCTGTCGCCTAGCCAGCGAAGGTCGGTGCGCAGCCGATGCGACAGGAGGACGCGGCCTTTGAGCGGGGTTCTCAAGTGCAGCTCGAAGAAAGCCGTATTTTCTTTGTACGCCTGGCCTTCGTCTCCAAGGCTCTTCCCGCCGAGATAGCCGCCGCGGAGGAGGAAGCGCTTCATCTCCCGCGCCCGGGTTTCATCCAGCAACCGTCGCTTCTTTATCAGCTTCATCTTCCCGCAGGCGTAGTCCAGCTGCAAGACCACGTTCCCCTCCCGGTAATTGGTCTCGATGTTCTTCGATATCGGAAGGTACATCGAAAGACGCCAGGCGGGCGAGAGCCGCAGCCAGATATCGGTCTCGGGCCAGAACTCCTTCGACGGCTCGTCTTGGGCTGCGGCGCCGCCGCCCCCAGCCAGACCAGGAGAGGCAAAGAACGCCAGCCGCCGGCGGCGGTGGTTTCACCTCAGGCTGTGTCCGCGCCGGGCTGGAGCATTGCCGGCGCTCCTACCACCTGAAGAGAACAGATGCCAGGGCCAGGAGTCCGAGGACGGCGATCAAGGCCGATACCAGCGAGGACAGCGAGTACCCGGCTTCCTTGGAGACTTTCCTCAGCCGGCGCCTGTATTGAACGTTCTGGACTGTCGCGCCGGCGAGCGCGAACAGGCCGATCACGATCATCAGTATGGCGAACTGGCGGGGGCCGATGACCTGGCGAATCCCCGCCTGGGCCTTGGACCCCAGCTCGAGCGCGAAGAACTTGTAGAGGGTGAATCCGAAAGTGATCAACGAAACAGCCGTCCTCAGCCAGGCCATAAGGGTACGCTCATGGGCAAGGATCGTGCGCTCATAAGCCAGCCAGGTGCCGTCGTCCATCGGAGACTTTGATTTCCCCGACAATTCTGCCGCCGTCGCCTCCTGCGGGTTGGCCATCGGAGTTAGCCCTCCTTCCTCATTAGTGGTGCCCTCCTCCCGCGGCATCCTTCATGCCGCTCCATCACCCCGTCCAGGTTGAAGGAGGCCGGCTTCTGCCGCGGCGGGAATTCCATGAGGCTCTGCATCAGCTGGACCACGAAGCCCTGGCCTCCGGCAGATGACAAAGGTGGTTCGAGGAGCCAATTCCAGTAACAGTTGGGATTCGTATCGGCCCTCTCGAAGGGGTCCCGCCTAAGATGGAAGATCTTCGGCAGGCGCAGATGGACGAAGGGCTCGGCCCAGCAGGCCATCTGTTTCGCCCGCTGCTCCTCGAAGACGACCTTCCAGTCGTCAACCCGGACGGCGACGAG
>CAVSCD010000002.1:0-374618 GCA_963726335.1 Candidatus Aminicenantota bacterium
CCGCATTTCACCGGCCAGGCGAACGAGGGCCCGCGAAAGTTCTTCGCTTATGTCAACGACGACGGCGCCATGGTGGCGGCGCGGACGGGCGATTGGAAGATCGTCTTCGAGGAACAGCGGGCGAAACAGATGCTTTGCTGGGCCGAGCCGTTCGTCCATCTGCGCCTGCCGAAGATCTTCCACCTGAGGCGGGACCCCTTCGAGAGGGCCGATACGGACTCCAACGGCTACTGGAATTGGCTTCTCGAACGCACCTTTGTCATCGGGGGAGCCCAAGCCATGGTGGCCCAGATGCTCCAGAGCTTCGTGGACTTCCCGCCGCGGCAGAAGCCGGGCTCCTTCAACCTGGACGGCCTGCTGGAGCGGATGAAGGACGCAGCCGGAGGAGGACATCACTGAGACGGAGAAGCCCCGGCTGGCGCAGGTAAAGAACGGGGCGGGCATCGGTCCTCAGGCGGATCGCCCGCCCCGTGAGATTCGGCCCTCGGCCGGGAGGGGGCAGGCCCGGCAAAGGAGAGAGTGATCCATGGCGATCCCGACACAAACAACGCCGGACGATTTGGCCGGGAAACCGGCGCCTCGCCTGGACGAGGGCACGCGGCTGGCCTATGAGCGCACCGTCCTGGCCCACGAACGCACCCTGATGGCCTGGCTTAGGACGGCGGTCTCTTTGATCACCTTCGGCTTCACGATCTACAAGTTCTTCGCCCTCGAGCTCTCAGGCAAAGGCCAACCGCCCATCCATCAAGTCATCGGTCCCCGCGAGTTCGCCCTGCTCATGATCGCCATCGGGCTGTTCGCGCTCGTCGCGGCGACACTGCAGAACGTGCAATACCGGAAGACCATGCGGACCCTCCATCCGGAAGCCCGATACTCCCTGTCCTCGCTCGTGTCGGCCATGATCTCCGTCCTCGGCCTCCTGGCCATGGCCTCGGTCATTTTCCGCTGGTGAATCAATTAAAATGAGATCGTTACGCCGGCTCCTCCCTTTTTGCCTGGCCATCGGGCTCTGTTTGGGGGCGGCCGGCGCCGCCTTCGGCCAGGATGACGGGAATTCGACCGAGTTCTGGCCCGAGACCGATATCTGGTTCCGCCTCTCCCCCGCCTGGCGTTTTTCGAGCTTCGTGGCCCTATCGAAGAACATCGAGACCGATTATCGCGAGGGCAGCCTGATCGTTCAGGCGGACTATGCGTTCGGGAGGATCAAGCACGGGCCGAAGCGACGTATGCTGGACGAGACCCGGGCGCGGGAGATGAGGCGGTTCCTGGTCCGCGGCGGATACCTGACCGGCAGCAGCCTTGATGATGACGGTCAGGCGTACCGGGAAAAGACGGCCCTCCTCGAACTGCACTTCAGGACCCCGTTCAGGCACGGCGTCCTGGTGTCGCACCGGCTGCGATCCGATCTCCGCTGGCTGGGCGAGGACCCCGTCTTCTCGACCCGATTGAGGTACCGCCTGATGGTGGAGAAGGAATACCTGATCGGCCGCACTTCGGTCGTTCCCTACGTGAACGGCGAAGCGTATTATGACTCGCGCTACGACGTGCTGAATCGCGTCCGCCTGATCGGGGGGGTGTCCGTGGGCCTGTCGCGGCTTTTGGCCCTGGAGACCAACATTACCTATCAGCACGATTCGCGGTCGTCGGTCAGGAACCTCTATGCCCTGAACGCGATCCTGCACATCTATTTCGAAGCGGCCCACGCCCGGAAGCCAAGTAGGCCGGCGCCGCGGCCGCCGGCCCGGCGACCGCCGGGTCATCGCGAGGGCACCGTCACCACCGGGACGCCCGCCGCCTGCCCCGTTTCCGCGAGCGAGAACAGGATGAGGAGGAAGGTGAAGGTCCGCTTGCTCGAGAGGTCGGCGTTGTCGATCCAGTACCAGTACCCCTCATAGGGCACGGACACATACACGCTCCCAGGGACCTCCTCCCCCGATCGGACGCGCACGCGCGTGGCCGCCCGGGCGTCTCCGGTTTTCAGGGGGACGGAGAACGACCAGCCCTTGGTCAGATGGGCCGCCGGGACCTCGACGTCCATGGCCAGCTCCGTGATGATCCCCAGCATCGTCCGGGTGACGATGGCTATCTCGGAGCCGGTCCGAGGGGCCAGGCCGAAGACCACCTCGATCTCGCTGAGGTTCTCGTCGAGCCCCAACAGCTCGCGGACGCGGCGCACGTCCTGGAGGGGGCCCTCGCCCGCGCTCTCGCGCCGGAAGATCAGGATGAGCGCGCTGCCGTCCTTGCGCGCTTCGAGCCGGTTGCCGAGGGCCCCGGCGCGCTGGATGCGGGCCAACGCGCCGACGAGCTCATGGAAGCCGGGATCGCCGGCGACCCCGAACGAATCGTTCCGCAGCCCGTTGATCGAGCGCACGAGGGTCGCGAGCACGAGATCCGGCGAAAGCCCGCCCTGCATCAGCTGGAAGATGGCGGCCGGCGCGACCGGCTGGAGGAGGGACCTGGTGAACCGGTCGCCCATCAACGGCTGATAGGTCACGGTCGGCGAGTTGGACCAGTGGCCGCCCGCCCCCAGCGAGAAGGAGTCCGCGCTCGGCTCTTTTTGGAGCGAAGCCCCGCCCGAGACGCTGCCGCCGAGCGTGTAGCTGTTGATGACGGACGCGACGTCCAGGAACATGGGCGCGTCCCCGTATCGCATCCGCACGATATTCAGGAGCGTCTGGCGCTTCCAGGATTGCTGGATGACCTGCCCGAAATCCATGCGGTCGGTGTTGATCCGCCCGGCGGGCACCCTGACGCAACCGGCCATGGCCAGCGAGCACAGGCCGACGAAGAACCCGGACCATCTCGCACGAGATCTTCCCATGATCGTTCCTCCTATCGACTTGCCGATCCTCGACAACCGGAGGTCGAGGTCCGCGCATTTCCGACGGTCGGCCCCATTTCAGGGTCCGATCTTCCGCAGCGCCATGACCGCGGCGTGGACCGAGGGGAACAGCCGGTCCGCCCCGATCCGGCTCGCAAAGCCGGTCCGTTCGAGCATGGCCCGGATCGGGCTCTTGGCGGCCGCCACGGCGAACGCGGTGCCCGCCCTCTCGAGATCGCTCCGCAAGTCGTCCAGGACCGCGGTCCCGGTGGTGTCCAGCTGCGGGATGCTCCCGGCATCGAGCACGAAGGCCCGGACCGGCGCCGGGGCGTTCCGGACGATCGACCTGACGCGCGCCTTGAAGTGGTCGGCGTTGAAGAAGACCAGGGCCGCGTCGAACCGGTAGATGACGAGGCCCGGGAACGACTCGGCCCCGGGGTGTTTCGTCATGTCGCCGTAATCGTTCGTCCCCGGGATGCGTCCGAGGACCGCGTCATGCGGCTGGGACGCCCGGACCAGGAGCTGTCCCAGGGCCGCGATGACGGCGACGATCACGCCGGGCAGCACGCCGACGGTGACGACGCCGAGCAGGGTCAGGAGGCAGAGCCGGAATTCCCCGGGGCTGACGCGCCGCAGCGCGTCCAGGGCGCGCAGATCGAACAGGCCCAAGGCCGACTTGATGAGGACCGCCGAGAGCACGGCCATGGGCAGTCCGCCGAGGGGCTTGGTGAGGAAGATCAGCGTCAACGCCAATCCGGCCGCCGCCACCAGCCCGGTCACCTGGCTCTTGCCTCCTATCGAATCGTTGACGGCGGTGCGGGAATCGGCCCCGCTGACGGCGAAGCCCTGCAGGAGGCCGGCCCCGATGTCGGCCACGCCCAGGGCGATGAACTCCCGGTTGGGATCGATCTCGTAGCGGTTCTTGACCGCGAACCCCCGGGCGGTGACCATGGCGCTGTTGTAGCTGATGAGCGCCAAGCCCGACGGCGCCCACCGCCAGCGGCTGCCAGTCGGCCCGGCCGATGGCCGGGATCTTGAGGGCCGGAAGCCCGGCGGGGATCTCGCCCAGCAGCCTGATGCCGTGCCTGGCGAACCCGAAGACGGCCGATCCGGCCGCGCCGAGCACGATGGCCACGAGCGGCCCCGGCACCTTGGGCGCCACGCGCGAGAGCAGCAGCAGCAGGGCCAGGATCGTGACGCCGACCGCGAGCGTCGGGGCGTGGGTCTCGCCCAGCTTCGAGAAGAACCTCCAGAGCAGGCGGAAGACCCCGGCCGGCTCCAACCGGAACCCGAACAGGGTGCCGAGCTGGCCGGCGATGATCGAGATCGCGATGCCGTTGATGTAGCCGGTCAGGATGGGCCGGGCCAGGAAATTGGTCAGGAATCCCAGCCGGGCCAGGCCGGCCGCGATGCAGAAGACGCCGGTGATGATCGCCAGCGCCGCCGTCAGCGACAGGTATCGCGACAGGTCCTGGCCGGCCAGCGGCGCCACGACGGCGGCGACGATGGCGCAGGTGGCGGCGTCGGGCGCGACGATCAGCTGGCGGGACGAGCCGAAAAAGGCGTAAGCGACGAGCGGCAGGAGGCTGGCGTAGAGGCCGTAGACCGGGGGGACGCCGGCCAGCTGCGAATAGGCGATGGCGATCGGCACGGCCACCGCGGCCACCGATACGCCCGCCAGGAGGTCGTAGCGGAGCCAGCTCTTTTGATACCCCGAGAGCGATCCGATCATGGGGCGCCTTTCTCGTCGAGGATGCGGGACCGGGTCCCGGCGAGCGCGATCGCAGACAATTTATAGTGCAGATCGCCTGCTCATTTCAATAGTCCGGATGCCCGGCGGCCGGTCGAGGTTGACAAGGCTTTCCTCCTTGGAATACATTCGCGTCATGGAACCGAGACTCACGTTGGCCGAAGAGCTGCTGCTGCTGGCCCTGAACGACGAGAAAGGCACGGTCCTGATGGCGGGATCGATGGGTCTGCTCCTACGGGCTGGCCGGGGCGCTCCTCATCGAGCTCGTCGAGGCCGGACACCTTCGCTTCGAGGGGAAGGACCTCCTCGCGACGCCGGGCGGATCTGCCGGGGACGAGATCCTCGACGAGGTCCTCGGCGTCATCCGCTCCGCCGCGCGGACGCGCGACGCCAAGCATTGGGTCGGGAAGATCGGCCGCTCGGGCGGCCGGATCCGGCGGAAGCTCGCGGACCGCCTGGTCGACAAGAGGATCCTGCAGAAGGAGGAGCACCGCCTGCTCCTGATCTTCCCGACCAGGCGTTATCCGCAAACCAATCCCATGCCGGAGTACGGCATCCGGGAGCGGGTCCGCCAGGCGCTCCGGGGATTCACGCCCCCGGACGAGCGGACGGCCGCCTTGATCAGCCTCGTCCAGGCCTGCGACCTGACCGGGACCCTCTTCGAGAGGGGCGAGCGCCGGGAGGCGAAGAAGAGGGCCAAGGAGATCAGCGCGGGCCAGCCGGTCGGCAGCGCGGTCGCCCACGTGATCGAGGCGGCCAAAGCGGCCGTGGTCGCCGCGGCAGGCAGTTAACCCGCCGCGAGCCCAGCGGCGATCCCGATCCGTCCGCCCCGGTCAGGCGATCCGGTCCCTGTAGAGGGCGCGGACGTTGTCGAAGTACCCGAAGGCGTCGCCCTCGTATCCGTTCCGCGTGACGACGAGGCTGCGGTGGGGGCCGAGCCCGGTCCGGGACGGATCGATGAGGATGGCGCTGTCCTCCGGGATCCGGGAGGCCTTGCGCTCGCCGTCGAGGTAATAGTCGAGACGGAGGTCCTGGGCGCCGAGACCGGGATCCTCGGCCTTGGTCACGATGTCCATCCGGAGGGCGTGCCACTCGTCGAGCCCGACCGCTCCGAGCGTGTCGTTCTGGAGGATGCCCAGGTTGAGGTTGCTGTACTGGCCGATGACGAGGGCGCCGGACCCGCCGGGGTCCTTGAAGATGGAGATCCCGACCCACCAGCTGCGACCGGGCGGCTGCTCGGGGATGGTCGTGTGGAAGTTCAGGCCGGCGCTGGGGTGGGGGGCCGTGGACCGGGAGGAGAGCCTGACGTCGGCGCGGAGCGAGCCGAAATCGGCGAAGGTGATCTCCCGGGGACTGTTGAGCCAGGCATAGGCCAGCATCTGCCCGACACAGCCGATCTCGAGGACGTAATTCGGGGCCTGGAAAAAGCTCTCGCCGCCCGGGGACACCGGCGGACCGGGGGAGAGGATCGCGGCGTCGACGACCCGCGATCCGTCGTCGTGGACCCAGATCCGCTCGTAGAGCGCGCCGGCCGTGGCCAGGTCGCGGCCCTCATAGGTTTGGAAGCACCCGTGACCGTCGAAGTCATCGTAGAGCGAGTCGCCCGGAGTGAGCTCGTAGACGGGCTCGTCGCCGGGCGGGGGCTTCGGAGGCTCGGGCGGCTTCGATCCCGTTTGGCAGGCCCGGCCGAGACAGGCGAGCGCGCCGCCCGCGAGTCCGAGGCGGAGGGCTTCGCGGCGGGTCAGAAGTCGAGTGCCCGTCGACCCGGGTATGGAAAGGCGGCGTTCTTTCACGGCTCCCCCGCGGGCCTATGATAATCCAGGCCCGGCGGGGGGGTCAAACGGGGGGCCGTGGGTGAGACGGGCTCAGCCGTTTATGCTGACACTGACAGAGGTCGTTGGCGTCAGGTCCGCCACGATCTTGTCCGCCGAGAGGGAAGTGGCGAGGATGCCGAATCCGGCCAGCGATAAGACGGCGGCGACCATCATAATGGCTAATTTCGTGCTGATCTTCATGATATTTACCTCTTTCTCTAGTTCGTTTCTTTGTTCTTTCCATCCATTTAGACGCAACGACGCATCGAAAGGTTTCATTCCCTAGGAAATAAGTAGGAATTAACCGGGAGAACCAGGCGAGCTTTCAGGGCTTCTCTCGAGAGAATCGACGGGGATCCGGGATAAAGGAAGTATAATGCCGACGGCTCCGGATATCAGGTCCGGAGTGCCCCGGATGAAGGGAGGATCATCCGGCCGCGAGCCAGGTCCGGGCTTTGGCCTCGTCGGCCGGCGGGAAGTGCTCGATCGGGAAGCTGCGGAGCCCTTGGCCGGTGAACATGAGGACCAAGTCCTTCCAGTCCTCGTCGCTCACGACGGCCATTTTCCGGATGGACGCGTCGTTGACGATCTGGAAGGACAGGTCGCCCCAGTCTCCGCCCCTGGCCCAGCCGCGGAAATCCTCGCTCAGGACGAGGATGCGGACGGGGCCGTGCTTCCGGATGGCCTCCGTCGCCAGCCTCTGCGCTTCCGCGAGCTCGGCCCGCTCGAGCCGCCCGGAGACCTTGATCGTCAGAACTTCGCCGTCGATGCCGAGGAACTGTGCGCCCATGTCGCTTCTCTCCTTCTGCACGGGACTGCTCAACCGTTCCGGATGTTACCATCGGGCCGCGGCACCGTCAATTCCTTCGCCTCAGGCTGAAGGACAGGATCCGGGGCGGCTTTCCCGGGGCCGGGGAATGGGGGAAATAAAACGCCCGGGGAGGGATCCGCGTTTCCGCGGGGCCTCCCCGGGCTCCGGAATACGAACCTAACGACCGCCGGCCCTACTTCTTCACCGCGTACGGATTGCCGCCGAGCGCGTTGGAGATGTCGGCGATGGCCTTCTGGGCGCGGACGCTGTTGCCGGCGTCGTCGAGAGGCGGCGAGATGACCGCGATCCCGAACTTGTTCGGGGAGACCGCGATGATGCCGCCGCCCACGCCGCTCTTGCCGGGCAGGCCGGTGTGGAAGAGCCACTTGCCCGAATCGTCGTACAGCCCCGCGGTGGCCATGACGGCCAGGATGTGGGGGACGTTCGCGGGCTTGATGACCTGCTTGCCGGTCACGGGATTCTTGCCGCCGTTGGCCAGGGTGCCCGCCATCATGGCCAGGTCCTTGGCGTTGACGCTCACCGAGCAGGCCTCGGTGTAGATGTCGGTGGCCCGCATGGGCTCCGACTTGATCCACTCATAGGCGTACATCAGGTAGCCGATGGCCTGGTTGCGCTGGTTGGTGTCGCTCTCCGACTTGAAGACCTCCTGGTTGACGCCGAGAGACCGTCCGGCGGCGTCGGAGTAGAAGCCCAGCAGGCTCTTCCAGATGGCGTCGCGGTTGGCGCCCTTGAGCATGCTGGCGGCGACGATCGCGCCCGGGTTGACGAGCGGATTGATCTCGGGGGACTTCAGCAGCTTCTGGGACCACTCGATGGCGACGATCGAGTTGAAGCGCATGCCGGTCGAGTCGACGCCGATGGTGTTCTCGATGGCGCCGGGCCCCTGCTCCTCCATGACCTTGGCCATGGTGAACACCTTGCAGATGGACTGGATGGAGACCTCGGACTTGATGTCGCCGGCGGTGTAGACCTTGCCGCCCGGGGTGACCAGGGCGATGCCGAAGATCTTGGGGTCGACCTTGGCCAGGGCCGGGATGTAGTCGGCGTTCTTGCCTTCCTGGAGGTCCTTGTACTTGGCGTACGCGGCCTGCAGGGCGGCGTTGATCTCGGATTCCGTCTGGGCGGCCACCGTGCCGGCGAGCAGGGCCACGCCGAGGAAGGCCGCGCAAAGACAGAGAGGGTCTTGCGATTCATCAGTTTCCTCCTACCGTGAAGAGTTTGAAGCTGTACTTGGCCGAGAACTGGATGCGGAAATCGTCGACCTTCCAGCCGTCGCGGAAGTTCTCGCGCCGCACCCACTGGAGCTCCGGCCCGCAGAAGAAATTCGGCACCGGGTAGTAGAGAAGGTTCACGAGCGCGTAATCGCCGCGCTTGAAGGCGTCGGCGGCCTGGGCGTCCGAATTGCTGATGTCGGCCATCGAGTAGCCGACGGTGCTCGTGAACTTGTCGTTCCAGGTGTGGTCGAAGAAAGCGACGAAGGTGAAGATGGGCAGGGCCTTGCCGACGATCGGGGTCAGCGGATTCGTGAAGTTGTTCTGGATCCCGACGTCCACGGGGGCGTCGTTCATGTAGTTCTCGATGCCTTCGCCGTAGACGACCGAGGCCCGGAGCGTGTCCTTGTTGACGATGAGGTTGGTGCTGAGGTGAACCCCCCAGCCCGTGGCCTTGCCGGAAAGGTCGTACTCATCGTCGTTCATGTCGTCCCATCTCATCTGGCGCAGCATCCCGGCCAGCTGGATGTGGCCCCACTTGCCGGCGCGCCGGACCTGCCGGAGAGGTCGGGCAGGGGGAAGCGGGCCTTGACGCCCTGGAGCTCGACACGGTCCTGGTAGACGCCCTGGTCGGCGCTGGCGCCCGGCCGCTCGAGGGCGATGGTCACGGTCGTGGCGCCCATGATCGGCATCCAGCGCGCCTGGACGTTGCGGAAGAAGACCATGCCGTTCGGTCCCCAGTATTCGAGCGAGTTGGGGAAGACGTCCGGGTCCATGAACGGGCTCCAGGTCTGGCCGAAGCCGAAGTGGCCGAGCTCGCCGTAGGCGTGGCGGAGCCGGAAGGTCGTCTGGCCGGCGTCGACGCCCGTGCCGAAGAGCTCGAACTCGAAGATCGTCTTGATCTCGCCGAGCTTGGTCGGCAGGTAGCCCTTGAAGCCCAGGCGGCTCTGCCGGACGCCCATGAACCAGTGGCCGTCCTTGCCCCACGAGTCCGCTTGGCCTGCGAGGACGGGAGCTTGGTCGGCCGGGCCACATCGAACCAGTTCGGATCGCTGATGCCGGTCTCGTAGCCCATGTCGAGCATGGCCGCGCCGTAGATCTCGAGCCGGGGCTTGGCCTCGGTCGTCTCCTGGGCGGCGCCGCTTGGCCCGACGGCCTTGGCTTCCTCCGCCTTCTTGGCCGCGGCCGTCGCCGTCGTGTCCTCGGCCCGCAGGGCCGGCAGGGCGGCGGCCACGAGCAGCACGACCATCAACAGCCGGAGCGCGGTATGACGGATGTCCTTCGTGTCTCTCATTCTTTCTCCTTTTGCACTTTCCCTTGTCTCATCTATTTCAGATTCGCCTTCTCCCAGGCCCGGACCCGGCGGCGGGCCTGGTCGAAGATGCGCTCGTAATTGCCCTTGAGGAGCTTCTCCCGCGCCTCGGGGGTGAGCTTGGCCAGGAGCGGCGCGTAGATGTCGTAGGTCTTCAGGTACTTGGCCTGATCGGTCGGGCCGACCTCGTCCGTGCCGAAGAGGAACCGGTCGGGGAAGCGGTTGACGAGGTCGGCGCCCCTCTGGATCGATCTCCGGCGTCGCGACCACGTATTTCGCCGCCTCGTCCCAGGAGATGTCGAAATAGAGATGGCTGAGGGCGGGATTGTTGAGGGCCTTCTCGACGATGCCGATCTGGTCGTCGACGGGACGGACGACCCGGCCCACGCCGATATGGGCCCAGATGATCGTGACCGTTTTCGGGTGCCGCAGGAAGAGGTCCCTCATCTGGAGGATCTGCCACGGCTCCTGGTTCGGCTTCGGGAACGGCACGTCCGCGTCGCTGTGCAGGAGCGTCACCAGCCCGACCTCGCCGGCGAAGTCGAAGATCCTGTCCAGCGCCTTATCCGTGAGGCTGGCCGGCCCGCCGGCGGTCTTGGCCGACACGAACTCCTTGTGGATCGAGAACTCGCCGATCCCCACGAAGACCCCGGGGAAGGTCCGGAGCACCCGGCGGATGTGGTCCGCCGCGTACATGTCGGCGGGATTGAAGCCGGTGATCATGGGATCGAACCGCGCCTGTTCCTTGGGCGTCAGGGACTTGTACTGCATGGCGATCCAGGCGTCGGTGAACGAGTAGTAGTAAAGGGGCGCGTCGGTCTGAAGGTAGTAGGTCGGGGCGTAATCGCCCGTGTTGCCGTAGGCCCACATCTGCTGCAGGGGCAGGCCGAAGAGCGTGGCCCGGCCGACCTTGTCGCCCATGACCTTCAGGAACTCGCGGGCGGTCGGGCCCTCCTGGATGTAGTTGGTCAGGTGGACGTGGCCGTCGTTGAGGATATAGCCGGACGACCCGGTCGTCGCGGAGCCCGGCGCCGTTCGGCGCCGGGCCCTTGGCGATCAGGGCGGCCCGGCCACGACGAGGACCAGGACGCCCGCCAACGCCCCGCGAGCCTTTGTGAACGGATCTATGGCGTTCATGGTTGAGATCCTTCATCTTGAGCTTTAAAAGAAGAACGACGCCGCCAACGAGACGGTCGTGCCCTTCTGGCCGCCGACGTAATAGCCGAACGTGCTGCTGACCGGCGAGCGGTTCACGTTGATGACATGGAGGTTGAGCCGGTGGTTGCGCGTATGGAACGGATAGTAGTTGGCGCCGGCCAGATACTCGTCGGGGCTGCCGAAGCCGGCGTCCTTGTCTCCGAAGATCTGCGAGGTCCCGACGTAGAGCTCGAGCTTCTGCCTGATCGGGAAAAAAGCCGCCTGCACGTGGAAGCCCCGGTCGTGGATCCTGGCGACCGGGAGAAGCCCGTCGGCCGCGAAGTTGTCGAGCAAGCGGTCGTAGGCCTCGGCATGGAGGAAGAAGCCCCGGTATTTGACGCCGGCGTCGACGGAGATGACCCGGTAGTCGGCCGACTGGACCGTGATCCCCGGGGCGAGGGAGCCCGTGTCGAACAGGTTCAGGCTGTCGGCCAGCCGGATGGTCGTGTTGTTCGAGGGGCCCGTCGTGGCGCTGGTCTGGCGGTCCTCGGGGCTCTGCGTGAATCCCACGCCGAACCGCGTGGCCAGCTTGTCGTGCCTCTCCCAGTCTCCGTACCCGCCTCGCGGACCGAACTCATGCGTCGTCGGCATCCACCAGACGGACCCGCCGTACGAGAGCTTGCGGTCGAGATCCGTCGCCTTGATGCCCAGGGCGCTGTTGTTGTTGCCGACGATGACGTTGTACCAAAGCCCGGGCGTCACCTCGCCCTGGGCCCAGATCCCGTTGGTGAAATAGGGGCGGAAGAACTCGTCGGCCAGGAACCGGTCGGGGGCCAGCCAGAAGGGATGCGAGCCCTGGATCGAACGGGTGCCCGGAAGACCGTTGAGGCCGGCGTACAGGCTGAACTTGCGGCTGAACTGGTAGCCGAGGACGCCGAAGATCGCCTTCTGGTCGGTCGTGCTGACCGTCCAGAGGACGACCTGGTAGACCAGCTTCGGAGTGGCGAGCCACCCCTTGAGGAAGATCATGAAGCGGTGGGCGAAGATGTCGTTCCGCGTGTCGATGGGGTTTTCGTTGCCGAAGTGGTCGGTGAACGACTGCTCGGGGGGAGCTGGTTGATGTAGCGCATCATGCCGTAGACGCTGATGCCCAGCTCGCCGGCCTTGGATCTGCCGATGAGAAACCCGACGCCGGGCTCGAATTCCCCCCAGGACTCGATCCGAGGCGTGGGCTCGTCCTTCTGCGGCGCCGCCTCGGCCGGCGCTTGAACGTCCTTGGCCTTCTGCCGGTCCGCCGCCTCTGTGAAGGCCGGGGGGACCGGAGCGAAGAAGGGCCTCGCTGCGGCGAGGCGAGGTTCGGCGAGGCGAAGAGCTGCCCCAGGCTCAGCAACGAACAGAGTAGCAATGACCCCATGATCGAACTCCTTCAGTTCTTGAAGCTGTCTTGTCGTCGTCCACGGGGACTTCCTCCGGGGACTGTTCCCCAGTATAAGGACGGGGGGAGATCTGACAACTCGTAGAACTACCGGATTTCGAAAGAAAAAATCCCTGTCTCCTCACCGCCGGCGGCTGCCGAGTCTCTCCCCGGCCCTCGCCCATGTCTTAAAAGGAATAGCCCGGCCCGGGCTTTCCCGTCAATGGGACCTTGGTCCATGTCCGTTTACTCGGTCCCGCCGGCTTTGGTATGATGGGGCCGGATCCGACCAATGACAGAATCGATCGAGGCCCTGCGCGCGGAATTGGAGGGCCGATTAAGGTTTGAGACCTTTCTGGCCGAAACCTCGGCGCGCTTCGTCAGCTTGACGCCCGACCGGATCGAATCCGAGATCGTCGACGCGCAGCGCCGCATCTGCGAATTCCTGGACCTCGATCGCTCGGCTCTTTGGCTCGTGTCGGACCTGGACCCCGGGACCCTGAACCTGAGACATCTCGATCAGCCCCAAGGGGGCCCTCCGTCTCTCGACGAGATCCAGGCCGGCGATCTTTTTCCCTGGACGCTGAAGAGGATCATGGCGGGGGAGACGGTCGCGATCAGAAAGACCTCGGAGCTGCCTCCGGAAGCCGGCCGCGATCGGGCGAGCTACGGCCTTTTCGGCACCAAGTCCACCGCGGTGTTCCCCCTTTCGGCGGGAGGCGGGCCGGTCTTCGGCGCGATATCGTTCGCCGTCCTCCGGGAAGAGAGGGACTGGCCGGAAACGGTCCTGAAGGGCTTCCAGCTGATCGCCCAGGTGTTCAGCAACGCGTTGGAGCGCCGGCGGTCCCGGCTGGAGATCCAGGAACGTCTCAGATTCGAGGATCTGATCTCCGATCTCTCGGCCGGTTTCGTGTACGTGGCGTCCGACCGGATCGACCGTGAGATCCAAAAGGGGATCCGCGGCATCGCCGAGTTCTTTGACGCGGACCGATGCAGTGTCGGGCTGTTTTCCGAGGATGGGACCCGGCTGACGCTTGCATTTGAACATCGGCGCCCAGGGGCCAGCCCGGGCCCGGAGTCCATAGGCCGGGACCAAATGCCCTGGTATCTGGGGCAATTGATCCGGGGGAAGCCGGTGGTCATGAGCCGCCTGGAGGATCTGCCGCCCGAAGCGGAGCGCGAGCGCCAGGCTTGCCGTGTCCTGGGGATGAGATCGTTCCTTTCGATCCCGCTGGTCGCCGGCGGGGTCACGCGGGGATCCTGCGCCCTCGTGGCGACCCGGCGGGAGCGGATCTGGCCGAACGGATTCATCCCGCGGCTGCGCCTGTTGGGGGATATCCTGGTCAACGCCATGGAACGGAAGGAAGCGGATGCCGCCTCTCGAGAAAGCGAGAGGATCCTGAGGCAGAACGAACGCGAACTCCGCAAGCTCGCGGCGAGGATGATCTTCGCTCAAGAGGAGGAACGGGCCCGCCTGGCCCGGGAGCTCCATGACGATCTGTCGCAACGGCTGGCGGTCCTGGCGATCGACGTCGGAGGGCTCGAAAAGCGATGGCCCGACCCGCCGGCCCCCGTCCGGACGGAGCTTGGCCGGATGAAGGACGATGTCATGAGGATCTCCCGGGACGTCCACGGCCTCTCGCGCCAGCTCCACCCTTCCATCCTGGACGACCTGGGGCTGATCAAGGCGATCGAATCGGAGTGCGCCGGCTTCTCGAACAGGGAAGGGATCGCGATCGCCTTCAGCCATGAGAACGTTCCCAGGGTCTTGCCGAACGCGCTGTCCCTCCCCATCTACCGGATCGTCCAGGAGGGGCTGAGGAACATTGCCAAACATGCTTGTGCGGAGCACATCTCGGTGTCTTTGAAGGGCCTCGATCGGGACGTCCTGCTGTCGATCCGGGACGATGGCATCGGATTCGATCCGGCCGACGTCGAGGAGGAGCCGGGCCTGGGATTGTTGAGCATGCGCGAACGGGCCCGGCTGATCCAGGGGGAATTGACCATCCAATCCCGGCCCGACCAGGGAACGGTGATCACCCTCAGGGCGCCCCTGGGGCAGGAGCGAGAATGAAGAAGCCGCGGGTCATCTTGGCGGATGATCACAAGATCGTGCTCGAGGGATTGAAGAGCCTCCTCGGAGACGAATTCGAGGTCGTGGCCAGCGTGGGCGACGGGCGGGCTCTCGTCGAGCAAGCGGCCGTCCTCCATCCGGACGTGATCGTGACGGACGTCTCGATGCCCCAGCTCAACGGCATCGAAGCGGCCCGGCGGATCAAAAAGACGGATAAGACCGTCAAGATCGTGTTCCTGACCATGCACCTGGATGCGACTTATGCGGAGGACGCGTTCGAGGCGGGCGCTTCGGGCTTCGTCCTGAAGCACGCGGCGCCGTCCGAACTGGTCACGGCGATCCGTGAGGCCTTGAAAGGGCGAACGTATGTGACGCCCTTGATCGCCGGGGACCTGATCCGCGCTTTTCGGGAGAGGGGGTCGCCGGAAAAGGAGGGCTTGAAGAAAACAAGCCCGCGGGAGCGGGAGATCCTGCAGCTCCTGGCCGAAGGGAGATCCGGCAAGGAGATCGCGGCCATTCTGAGCATTTCGCCCCGGACCGTGGAATTTCACAAGTACCGGATGATGGAAAAGCTCGCTATCAAGTCCAACGCCGAGCTGGTCCAGTACGCCGTGAGGCACGGCATCATCTCCCTCTAGCCCCGGCCATCCTCCGGTCCCGCCACGAGGCTGGGGGATTTTCCTGTCCAATCAGGTAGAATTACGAGTTGTTTCGGTCATCCGCCCTCTCTATACTCGGGGACGCCTCCAGAAGCCTCCGCGAGGCTCTGGCACGGCCGGACTCGGAGAGGAATCGCGATGCGCCAAGGACGGGTCATCCTCGTCGACAAGAATCCCGCCGCGCTGGGAGGGATCTGCCGCCTTCTCGAGAGTGAGGTCGAGACGGCCCTGATGGTGGCCGACGAGAACTCGCTCCATCATGCGCTGGGGAGCTACGCCCCCGACATCGCCCTGGTCGATCTCTCGTTCTCCCTCTCCGTGAAGGCCGGGATCGTCCGTGAGATCAAGGACAGTTTCCCCGATATCAAGGTCATCGTCTTGAGCATCCATGATGAACGATCCGTCGTCGACGATGTCCTGGCCTCGGGGGCCGAGGGATTCGTCCTGAAGCGGCGGGCGGTGATCGATCTCGTCCCGGCCATCCGCGCGGTCCTCGGCGGCGGCCGATACGTTTCTTCCGATGTCGATGAGGAGTTGTGAGCCAGACCCCGTTTACCGGTCCGGCGCGGTATGATAGGATGCTGCCGTGCCTGTCGAACCCCCGACCTCCGACCCGGCCATTGGACCAAAGTCCCATTTACTCGGGCCCGGGTCCGCTGATAAGGTAAGCCCGGAAATGCGCGGAGCCATGCACACCGAGCGGTCTGGAGTCTTCGCCGGCGCCAGCCTCCTCCTCGTCGCTTGTCTGCTCGCGTTCGTCACGCGGGCGAGCGCCGCCGTGAAGACCGACATCATCGTCCTCACCAATGGCGACCGGGTCACCGGAGAGATCCGCAGCCTGAGCGACGGGCTCCTCACCTACAAGACGGACGATATGGGCACCCTCTCCGTCGAATGGGAACGGATCAAGCGGATCTCGAGCGAGTGGCCGTTCATCCTCGAGGACCTCGCGGGCCGAGGGATCGTGAGCGGGCCGCCGGGCGCGGTCGGGCCGGGCGCGATTTACCATCTCAGGAGCGTATGTTAATATAGCCCGCATGCCTGCCGATATGTTGCCATTTGAACGGCTCCTGAGCGAGCTCTCGGCCGAGTTCATCCAATGCCCCACGGACCGGTTGGACGCCCTGATCGTGGCCGCCCAGCGCCGGGTCTGCGAAGCCCTCGGCCTGGACATGTCCAATCTCTGGCAATCGACGGCCGAGGATCCGCAAGCCCTCACGCTGACCCACTCCTTCCGGCGAGGGGGAAGGCCCGGCGATCCCCCGGCCGATGAGGTCCGATGAGCACGTGCCCTGGAGCGCCAGGATGGTCCTGGCCGGAGAGGTTCTGGCCGTATCTTCGCTGGACCGTCTGCCGGCGGAGGCGGCCACCGAACTGGAGATCCGGCGACATTTCAACATCAAGTCCTTGGTGGCCCTCCCTCTGAAGGCCGGCAAGGAACCGGTCTTCGGCTGTCTCGCTTTCCTCACCGTCGGTCGGGAGCGGGTCTGGGAGGACGACACCGTGCAGCGTCTCCGCCTCGTCGCGGAGATCTTCGCCAACGCCCTGGCCCGGAAGCGCGCCGAAGAACGCTTGCTCGAGAGCGAGTCGAAATACCGGACGGTCGTCGAGCGCATGAACGACGGGCTCATCGTCCTCGACGAGCGGCACCGGATCACCTATGTCAATAAGAAGCTGTGCGAGATGCTGGGGGTCCCGGAGGACGAGCTCCTGGGCCGGTCGCCCGCCGACTACCTCGACGAGGGGAGCCGCGCCGTCTACGCCGCCCAGCTCGAGAAGAGGGTCCGGGGGGAGAATACGCCTTATGAGGTCGAATGGCTGACGAAGAGCGGGAGCCGGCTCGTCACCATCGTCACGCCGCAGCCGATCTTCTCTCCGTCCGGGAGCTACCGCGGCGCCTTCTCCGTTCTGACGGACGTCAGCGAGCGCAAGAGGGCCGAGGCGCTGCTGAGGGACGACGTCGAACGTCTCCGGTACATCCTCGAAGCGACGAGCGGCGGCGTGTGGGATTGGAATATCCTCACGGGCGCAGCGGTCTTCAGCCCCAAGTATTCCGCGATGCTGGGCTACGAGCCCGAGGAGTTCGCCAAGCACTATGACCAGTGGGGCATGATCGTCCATCCGGACGACATCGAGCGCGTGAAGCAGGCCCACGCGGACCATTTCGAGGAGAGGCCGGACGTTCTCGGTGGAGTTCCGGATGCGGGAGAAGTCCGGCGGCTGGCACTGGATCCACAGCCGGGGCATCCTCATCGAGCGCGACGCCCAGGGCCGGCCCTTGAGGATGGTCGGTACGCACCAGGACATCCAGAAGCGCAAGAACGCGGAGCTGGAGATCGACCGGACGCGCGGCGAGCTGACCCTGGCCAACCGGCGGGCCATGCTCGGGGAGCTGACCAGCTCCCTGGCCCATGAGCTGAACCAGCCCCTGGGGGCCATTCTGAACAACACCCAGGCCGCGCGCGCTCTCCTCGAGGGATCCCGCCCGGACCTCGGGGAGGTCCGGGAGATCCTCGAGGATATCATCAAAGATGACGTGCGCGCCGGCGATGTGCTCCGGAAGATCCGGGGCCTGGCCAAAAAGAAGAACATGGCGCTCGAGCCTTTGGCCGTCGGCCCCCTGATCCAGGATGTTCTCGACATCTCGCGGAGCAATCTGACCCTGCACAATGTCTCGGCCTCTCTGGCCGCGGATCCGGACCTCCCCGCCGTCCTCGGCGACCGCGTTCACTTGCAGCAGGTCCTCTTGAATCTCATCACCAACGCCGTCGAGGCGATGCAGGGGGCCTCCGAGAAGACGCTCCTGATCCGGGCCGTCGAGACCGGGGCCGGCGCCCTGACGGTGAGCGTCATCGACTCCGGGACGGGACTGGACGCGCGAACGAACGAAGTTTTGTTCACGCCCTTTTATACGACCAAGCCCGAGGGCCTGGGGCTTGGGTTGTCCATCTGCCGTTCCATCATCGAAGCCCAAGGCGGCGAGATCCGGGCTGAGAACAATCCGGCCGGCGGGGCGAAGTTCTCCTTCACCTTGAAGACCCGGCGGGAGCCGGCGCCGTGATCGCCGCCGAGGAAGGTCCCCGGCGCGCTCCCGGGCCGACTGGACCAAAGTCCCATTTACTTGGGCCGCCGTCGCTTGATAGGGTGGGACCGGGATCATCAGAAGCCATGGGCGCCGACCGGCCTTGCATCTTCGTCGTCGACGACGACCTGTCCTTTCGAACATCGCTCGTCCGCCTCCTGAAGTCGCGCGGATTTTCCGTCGAGGGCTTCAGCTCGGCCCGGTCGTTCCTCGACTCCATCTCGCCCGGCCGGTCCGGCATCGCCGTGCTCGACATCCACATGCCGGAGTGCGACGGCTTCGCCCTTTTCGAGAAAATGAAAGAGCGGAATTACCGGATGCCGGTCATCTTCATCACCGGCCAGGCGCATCCCGAGGACCACGAGCCAGTGCCGCCGAGTGGTGCGCGGGGCTTCCTGATCAAGCCGTTCCGGGAGGAATCGTTGATGGAAATGCTCACGATCGGGGAGTCCCTGTGACCCGGCCCCTGGGAGCCCTGCTCCTCGCGGCCGCGCTTTTCGCCCTCGGGCCGCAGGCCCTCGGCGCCGTGAAGACCGATATCATCGTCCTGACGAACGGCGACCGGGTCACCGGGGAGATCCGGAGCCTGAGCGACGGGCTCCTGACCTACAAGACGGACGATATGGGGACCCTCTCCGTCGAGTGGGAACGGATCAAGCGGATCTCGAGCGCCTGGCCGTTCATCCTCGAGGACCGCCGGGGCCAGCGATATACGGGCGCGCTCCATGAGACCCCCCAGGACGGCGAGGTCAAGGTCCTCCAGGGATCGGGGCCGATCACGCTCAAGCTGGTCGACATCGTCGGCATCGCCCGGTTCGGGAGGCGCTTGTCCCAGCGCTTCCAGGGCTACCTGGACCTCGGGTTCTCCCTGCAAAAGGCCCAGAAGTACACCCAGCTGAATTTGGCCGCCAACCTCAGCTACCTGTCGCCACAGTGGCAGCTCCGGACCGACGCCAGCTCCTATTTCACCAGCCAGGAGAACGTCCAGGATATCAAGAAGAACAATCTGTCCTTCGATGTCATGCGGCTCTACAAGAAACGGTGGACCGCGGCGGGCTTCGCCAAGCTCGAGCAGAACACCGAGCTGAACCTGGACCTGCGGGTGTTGGCCGGCGCGGGCATCGGGCGATACTTCCTCCGGACCAACCGGAACGTCCTCAGCGCGATGGCCGCTCTCGACGTGACCCGGGAAAACTATATCGACGGGACGGAGTCCAAGACCAATATGGAAGCCGTCCTTGGCGCGAACTTCGACGCCTTCCGGTATTGGTTCCCGAACATGAGCCTGACGTCCAGCTTATACGCCTACCCGAGCCTGACGGAAAAGGGGCGGGTCCGCGTCAGCTTCCAGATGAACATCCGCTACGAGGTCTTTCGCAGATTTTACGTGTCGCTCGGGTTCATGGACTCCTACGACAGCAAGCCGGGCGGTGAGACGACGACCAAGAACGACTACAGCCTGACCTTCGGGATCAGCTGGTCACTCACTTGATCCTCGGCATCGATATCGGCTCGTCGGCCACCAAAGCCGTTTTGCTCGACGAGGCCCTCGGGCTCCTCGGATACTGGGAGCGTCCGAACCGCAGCCACCCCGCGGAAGCGTTCCGGGCCGTCGTGGCCGGGATCTTCGAGGGATCCGGGGGCCGGATCCGGGCGCTCGGCATCACGGGAGCCGGGCGGGAGATCATCGAAGCCACCCCCGGAGATCTTTCAGCCGAACGAGATCGTTTCGCTGGCGCTCGGCGCCGCCCGCGCCTATCCCGAGACCCGGTCCGTCATCGAGATCGGCGCCCAAACCTCCCGCTGGGTGCTGTTCGACCGGGCGGGGGACATCTCGGCCGAGCCCGGGATCCTCGACTTCGCCCTCAACGACGTGTGCGCCGCCGGCTCGGGAAGCTTCCTCGAGCAGCAGGCCGCCCGCCTGAAGATGCCGATCGAGGAATTCGCCCGGCTGGCCGCCTCGGCCAAGCGGGGGGCGGCCATCGCCGGCCGGTGCAGCGTCTTCGCCAAGACGGACATGATCCATCTCCAGCAGAAGGGTACGCCGCCCGAGGAGATCGCCTACGGCCTCTGCCAGGCCCTGGCCAGGAACTTCGTCGCCACCGTTCTCAAAGGGCGCGAGTCCACGCCGCCCGTGCTCCTCGCGGGAGGCGGGTTCCGCAACAAGGGCCTCGTCAACGCCTTCCGGGAAGTCTTGCGGCTCGGCGAAGGGGACTGCCGGCTGGCCGAGCCGCCCCACGTCCTCGGCGCGCTGGGCGCCGCCGTCGGCGCGGCCAACCCGGTTGTCGCGGACGGGCACTCGAAAGGCTTCGAGGTCCGAGGGCCCGAGGACCTCCTCCGGCTCCTCAAGCCCCGGAGACCCCGCCCCAAGGCCCGGTCAACCGCGCTGGGGACGCTGGAAATCGGCGGTTCCGAGGAGCCTTCGCTCGGGCCCGGGGAGTTCCTCGAGGCCCACCTCGGCGTCGACATCGGTTCGGTCAGCACGAACCTCGTCCTGGTCGACGGGGAAGGGAAGGTCCGGGCCGGCGTCTATCTCCCGACCCGGGGCCGGCCTCTCGAAGTCCTGAAGGAGGGCTACCGGGAGCTCCTGCGGAAGTGCCCCGGCGGATTCGACCTCCTCGGCATCGGCACGACGGGCAGCGGCCGCCATCTCGCCGGCACGCTCCTCCAGGCCGACGTCGTCCACAACGAGATCACCTGTCAGCTCCGGAGCGCGGTCCATTATTTCCCGGATGTTGACACGATCTTCGAGATCGGCGGCCAGGATTCCAAGTTCATCAGCGCCCGCGACGGCAAGATCCTGGACTTCGCCATGAACAAGATCTGCGCCGCCGGCACGGGCTCCTTCCTCGAAGAGCAGGCGGAGATCCTCGGCATCCGGATCGAGGACGAGTTCTCGATCCTGGCCGCCGGCGCCGCCGACGCCCGCCGACCTGGGCAGCCGGTGCACGGTCTTCATGGAATCCGAGCTGGCGGACGCCCTCGGCCGCGGTGTCGCGGTGGCCGACATCTCCGCCGGGCTGGCCTTTTCGATCGCCCGGAACTATCTCGAGAAGGTCGTGGCCGGACGTCCCGTCGGCGCGGCCGTCGTCTTCCAGGGCGGCGTCGCGTCCAACCCTTCGGTCGTGAGGGCCCTGGCCCTCGAGACCGGCCGGGAGATCCGCGTCCACCCCCACAACCGGATCTCGGGCGCCGTCGGGGCCGCGCTCATGGCCCGCGAGCGGGTCCGCGAAGCCGGGAAGACATCGCCCGACGCGGCCGCCGTCCGCCGCCGGCTCGCTCAGGAGTACGCCGTCACGAGCTTCACCTGCTGCGAGTGCACGAACCGCTGCCAGGTCAACCGGATCTCCTTCGAAGACGGCGCGGTCTTCTTCGGCGATACCTGCGAGCGGTACACGGCCGGCCAGGGGCTCCGGCCGGCGGAAGGGAGCCGCCGGTCGAAAGGACTCCGGCTCGGGAGGCGCGCTTCGACCTCTTTAAGGAACGCGCCGAGCTCCTGGAGAGCTTCATCCGGAATCCGGAGCGGCCGTCCCGGCGGATCGGCCTGCCCCGGGCTTCGCTCCTCTGTGAATACCTGCCCTTCTGGAGCGTCTTTTTCAACCGGTTGGGGGCGGAGGTCGTCGTCTCGCCGGAGAATAACCCGGAGATCCTCGAGGGGGGCTTGCGGAAGCTCGCGGCCGAGACCTGCCTGCCGGTCAAGGCCGCCTTCGGCCACATCGAATGGTTCAGGGACAAGGCCGTGGACTGGATCTTCTTCCCGGCCGTGCTCGACCTCCGCAAGGACGCCGGAGACTCGGCCTCGTTCTGTCCGTACACGGAGAGCTTCTCCTTCATGGCCCGGGCCGCGACGTCGGCGGAGATCCTCTCTCCGTTCGTGGCCCTCAACGGCACGCGGGAGGATTTCCTGAGATCCGTGGCGACGGTCCGGGACGCCCTGGATCAGAACGACGAAGCGATGGGGGAGGCTTACGAGGCGGCGGTCGAGGCCCAAGCGGATTTCCGGGCCCGGCTTCAAGCCCGGGGGCGGGAGGTCATCGCCCGGTGCCGGAAGGAAGGGCAGCCCGTCTGGGCCGTCATCGGCCGTCCTTACACTCTTCATGACCGTTTCCTGAACCTCAACCTGGGCCGGCACTTGGCCAAGCTCGGGGTCACCGCTCTGCCCGTCGATTTTCTGCCCCTGGACGGGACCGAGGGACTCGAATGGCCCGGGGCCCCTCACTGGCGATACAATCGGCAGGCCATCCAGGCCGCCCTGTGGACCGTCGGGCAAGAGGGGATCGAACCGGTCATCCTGACCAATTTCGGCTGCGGCCTCGACGCGTTCAACCTGAGGCACCTCGACCGGATCCTCTCCGGAAAGCCCCACCTCATCCTCGAGTTCGACGAGCACAGGGCGGAGGCCGGCCTGATCACGCGGATCGAAGCCTTCCTGGACGAGGTCCGCGAGGCCCGCCGCGGCGGCCGGACCGCCGGCCCGCCTGCGCCGCCGGTTCCGCTCCGGCCGAAGGACATCGAATCCTTCCGGACGCGCCGCTTCGTCCTGCCCCGTTTCGCGGATCACGCCTTCGCCTTTTCCGGCGCCTTGAAGGCCGTCGGCATCGAAGCCGAGGTCCTGCCGCTCCCCGACGCCGCGACCGTGGCCTTGGGGGAGAAACACAGCACGGGCAAGGAATGCCACGCCTATTCCGTCATCGCGGGGGACTTCGCCAGGCTGGCCCTGTCGGAGCGGCGGGGGAACGAGATCTTCTTCTTCCCCGGCTCCAAGTACACCTGCGTCCTGGCCCAATACGACAAGGCCATGGCCTACCTGGCCGAGGACCTGGGGATCACGGACATCGACGTGTTCGCCCCGGTCGGCGACCAGCTCAACCGGATCCTGACCCTCAAAGGCATGACCTTCCTTTATCAGGGCCTGGTGGCCATCGATCTCCTCGTCCAGGCCCTGTGCGCCCTGCGGCCCTACGAGGTCCGGAAGGGGGCGACGGACGAAGCCCACGCCGCCAACCTCGGGGACGTCGAGGCCGGGCTCGCGGCCCGGGACCTGGGTCCCGCCCTCGAGCGGTGCGCGGAAAGGCTCAAGTCGATCGCCGTGAAGCGGGAGCCCCGGCCTGTCGTCGGCGTCGCCGGCGACATCTTCACGCGCATCAACCCGGTGGCCAACCACGGCCTGTTCCTCAAGCTCGAGGAGCTCGGCTGCGAGGTCCTGCCGCCGTCCTTTTTCATCGACGAAGTGGATTTCAACGTCGGCAAGGGCTTGCGGACCCAGCTCGTCGGGCGCAAGTACGGCACCTCGTCCGTCCTGGCCATCCTGTACCTGCGCAAGGAGCTGGAGAAGGCCAAGGTCCGCCGCCGCCTGGGAAAGGCCGTCCCGTTCGCCAAGGACCCGGCCTACGGCGACGTCGTGAAGTACACCGCCCCCTATGTGGGGATCGAGGGCAACCGGTTCCTCTTCCTCAATATGGCCAAGATCGTCGATTTCGCCCGCCGCGGCGCGGACGGCGTCATCAACGCCGTCTGCTTCAACTGCATGGTCGGCGCGGCCTCGGCGGTCCTGGCGGCCGGCGTCCGGAGCGACTACGCGAACATCCCGATCCCGACGTTCATCTACACGGGGTCGGAGCTGGTCTCGGAGCGGACCCGGCTCGAGGCCTTCGTCTACCAGGTCCGCCAATACGCCGAGCCGCAAAAAGAGCCGGCCGGGCGGTCCCGCCGGGGCCCCGAAACGGCCGCGCCGGGGCGGCCCGTCGCTTGCCCCGCCGCGGGCCCGGTGATATGATGGTGAGCCGGATGAAAGAAAACCGGCCCGCTCCCGTCTAAAGAAGTGATATAGAGGTGGAGGAATAGATATGAAAAAGCAGATCCTTATCGCGGCTCTTCTTCTCGGTCTCGGCCTGTAGCGCGATCGCGGTCGCTGCGGAGACCCCCCAGACGGAGACCCCCAAGAAGTTCTGGGTCATGCCGACCGTCGGCATCCGCGGCAGCGGCAATTTCGACGTCGTTAGCGAAGAGCAGCCCTATACCAGCGTCAAGTTCGGCTCCGGCGTGTCTTACGGCCTGGCCCTCGGCTACAGGATCTCGGACATCCTCGCGGTCGAAGTGGCCTGGAATCGCAGCACGCCCGACATCTTCGGCCTGGCCGACGCCACCGAAACGGACCCCGCCATGAACGACCTGCTGTTCGGGGCCACCGAGGACCAGCTGCACGCGAACCTCCTCCTGTCCACCGGCTACAAGATGGGCAAGGTCAAGCCCTTCTTCCTGCTGGCCCTGGGCATGACGGGTCTCAATCCGCAGACGAACAACTCCAGCTTCAACCGGTTCTCCTGGGGCCTCGGCCTGGGGATCGACGTCCCGATCAAGGGCCGGTTCGGGCTCCGGGCCCAGGGGGATTTCATAACGACTTACATCAACAACATCGACGAGGTCCTGGTCGATTGGGAGGGCGGCTCCCAGACCGCCTCGATGCGCAACACCATGACCCAGTGGGAGTTCAAGGCCGGCCTGTTCTACCGCTTCTGACTCCCGGTCCCCGGCCGGGCCCGCCGCAGCCCGCTGTCCGGCTTCAGCCGGCGCGACCTGCCCCTGAAGGGAGCTTCGCCCCGGAAGACCGCCCCATGGACTTTGGTCCCATTGACCTTCGCCCGGGGCCTTGGTAATTGAATATGGACTCAAGGCCCGAATAGTAGTAAATAGAGCGAGGGGGTGCAGAATTCCCCGTCAATCGGAGGCTCGATCATGGACAATAACCTCAAGGCTGCGAAACAGCCCCAGGCCGATCCCGGCACTCTCATGCCGGACCAGACGAAGAAGCTGAACCTTCGGAAGATCTTCCTCTCGGCCAGTCTGAAGATCTTCGCCTGGGCGGCCCCGGTCCTGGCCAGGATCGGCTTCGTCCGCAAGGCCCTGCTCCGGACGATGGAGAAGAACCTGCGCCGGGGCAGCATCCGCCTGGCCGAAGAGGGCCGGCGTCCACCCCGGATCGTCGAGGACCGGATGGAGCTCACCCTGGCCATCTTCGCGACCCTCGACCGGGCCCTGGCCCGCAACAGCCTCAGCAAGGCCTCGATGCGTCGGGTCATCAAGAACCTGGCCCACGACATCATCCTCAAGAAGGGCGATCCCACGGCCCGGGCCAAGTTCATCGCCGAATACGGCGTCCGGCCGCCGGAGGTCATTCTCGTCAGCCCGACCAAGTTCTGCAACCTCAACTGCAAGGGCTGCTACGCGGACTCGACCGCGATCAACGAGAAGCTCAGCTGGCCCGTCCTGGACCACCTCGTCAGCGACATCCGGACGCTCTGGGGCAGCCGCTTCGTCGCCTTCAGCGGCGGCGAGCCGCTGGCCTACCGGGACCAGGGCTACGGGGTCCTGGACCTGGCCGAGCGCTATCCCGACGTCTTCTTCATGATGTATACGAACGGGACGCTCATCGACGATGCGACCGCCCGCCGGATGTCCCGGCTGGGGAACGTCATGCCGTGCATCTCGGTCGAGGGCCTGAAGGAGAGCACCGACGCCCGTCGCGGCGACGGCGTCTTCGACCGCATCGTCGAGGCCATGGGCCGGCTCCGCCGGGAGAAGGTCCTGTTCGGCCTGTCCATCACGGCGACCAGGAGCAACGTCGAGGAGATCCTCTCGGACAAGGTCATCGACTTCTACTTCAACGAGATGGGCGCCCATTTCGCCTGGGTGTTCCAGTACATGCCCATCGGGCGGGCCATCACCCTGGACTATCTGCCCACGCCCCAGCAGCGGCTGTGGATGTGGAAGAGGACCTGGGAGCTCATCAAGGAGCGCCGCCTCTACGTCTCCGATTTCTGGAACGGCGGCACGACCGCCCTGGGCTGCATCGGCGCCGGCCGGTCCGGAGGGTACTTCGCCGTCGTCTGGAACGGGGACGTCGTGCCCTGCGTCTTCATGCCCTATTCGCCGGTCAACATCAACCAGGTCTATGCCGAGGGCAAGAACCTCATCGACGTCTGGCAGACCCCGTTCTTCAAGAAGATCAGGGAGTGGCAGGTCGACTACGGCTACAGCAAGAACTACCTGGAAAGCGCGAAGATCAAGAACTGGATGATGCCATGCCCGATCCGCGACCATTTCAAGGAATTCAGGCCCATCCTCGACGAGTTCAAGCCCAAGCCGCTCGACGAGAACGCCGGCATCGCCATGGCCGATCCGGAGTACCAGAAAGGCTTGATCGCCTACAACGAGGCCGTGGCCGCCCTCATGGACCCCATCTGGAAAGAGCATTATCTGGATCCGAACCACAAGATCCCTCCGCAATGAGGCCCATGACACCCTGCCGGCGGCCGGCGGCGTGCGGTCCTGTTCTGGCGGCGGCCGCTCTCTTCATCGCCTCGGGCGGCCGGGGCTTCCAGGAGCGGGCTGCCGCGCCCGCCCCGGCTGCGTCTTCGGCCGTGACGGAGGGCGCGGCAGGCCGGCCAATACGGCATCAGCGCCCACGTCTTCTTCCTCGGCAACCTGGGCGACGCCGGGTCCATGACGATCGAGTCGGCGCTGCAGAAGAAGGACGGCCGTCTCGAGAAGACGCTTCGCATGGCCGGCGGGACCAACCCCGAGCAGGCCAAGAAGAACAGGGATTACAGCGGCGAGTTCAAGGCCCTCAAGGCCTATCCGCTCCGGCCCGACGGTTCCGTCGACGATCAGGCGGCCGCGGAAGGGCGGGGCGTCGAGAGCTCCTCTTCGGGGTTCCTGAAGACCAACAAAAAGTCCCAATCCGAGCGGATGACCTTCTACCCGGACCACGCCCTCGTGTCCCGAAACGACGGGCCGGAAACGCGGGTCGAAGGCAGCTACGGCAGCATCCTGGCGCCGCTCGAGTACCTGATGGAGCACGAGATCAAGGTCGGGGACGTCATCGACACCCCGTTCCTCCTCAAGGGCATCCCGCGCATCTTCCGCATGGAAGTCGAGGACCTCGAGACCTACTCGCCGCTCAAGGCGCGGGCCTACAAGATCGTCCTCTACGCCATCGAGAAGACGGCGGGGCCGGACCGGGCCCCCAAGGACGTTTGGAGAAAGAAGGGCAACCTCCGGATCTGGTTCTGCAAGGAGGGCCCCTATCGGAACCAGATGCTGCGGATGAAGATCAAGTTCCGCTGGTACCTCTCGATTCTCTTCGACTTGAAAAAAACCGCGACGGGGTGAGGAGACGATCATGCGTGGATCTCTTGCGTATCGCCGAAGTCCCGTTCTCGTCTGTCTGGGGCTCCTGGGTCTGACCGGGGCCCTGTTCGGCCAGGACCTCGAGCCGCGGGCCTACTCGGCCGCGCCGGTAGGCACGCATTTCCTGGCCCTGGGAACGGCCTATTCCTTCGGCGACGTCCTGCTCGATCCCTCGGTGCCGATCACCGACGTCACGGCCGACATCGGCATGGTCGCTCCCGGCTATGCCGGGACCTTCGCTCTGGCCGGGCGCACGGCCAGCCTGGCCGTGGTCATCCCCTATGCCTTCGGCAAGATGAGCGGGATGATCGGCGAGGATTTTCAGGAGATCACGCGTTCCGGGATCGGCGATCTCCGGCTGCGCTTCGCGGTGAACCTGCTGGGCGGCCGCGCGCTCACCCCCCGGGAATTCGCCCGGCGCAAGCCCGCCCCTTCGCTCGGGATGAGCCTGTCCGTCGTGGTCCCGTCGGGCCAGTACTTTCCCGAGAAGCTCATCAATATCGGCACGAACCGCTGGGCCTTCAAACCGGAGCTTGGATTCTCGTTCCCGACCGGCAAGTGGATCCTGGACCTGGCCGCGTCCGTGTGGCTCTTCACCGACAACCCCGATTTTTACGGCGGACAGCGGCGCACCCAGGACCCGCTCTGGGCCGGCCAGGCCCACGTGAGCTATACCTTCCGTCCCGGCCTCTGGCTGGCCGCCGACGCGACCTTTTACGCCGGGGGGCAAACGAGCCTCGACGGCGTCATCAAAGACGACCGGCAGGAGAACTCCCGGGGCGGACTGACGCTGTCCCTTCCCATGGGCAAGGCCTATTCCCTGAAGTTCAGCGGTTCGACCGGGGTCATCACGCGCATCGGCGGGAAGTTCACCGCTTTCGCGGTGGCGTTCCAATACCGGTGGTTCGGCCGGTAAGCCCGCGGTCCGCTAGAAGCCGATCGTCGCGTAAAGCTGAATGCCGTTGCTCGTGCCCTTGACCATGCCCTGCAAGGGGGATTTCTCCATTTCCACCGAGTTGTTGACATAAGCATAGGTCACGCCGACCCCCAGGGCCTTCCAGAAGTAATAGTCCAGCGTGATATCGAACCGCACAGCGTCGATCTTCGTGATCGGGTCATCGACCTTGTAATAGAAATAGCCGGCCTTTCCGTAGAGATAGAGCCGCGGCAGGACGGTATAGTTGAAGCATACGCCGAGGGCGGGCACGGGATACCACGGGGTCCTGTCGAAAGATTGGCCGGACGGTTGGGCGTCGAGCGAGAAATCGATGAGATGGATCGTGGCGCCGAGCCAGAGACCCAGGTCCAGCCGCTCGTTATGGACCAGATAGAACTTCAGGGCCGTATCCAGATATTGCTGGACCAGCCTCGAGTCGATGACTTCGTTGATGGCGAAGACCTCGTCGCCGATGGTGATCTCCCGGTCGAGGGTCGTGCTCTGGGATTGGCCGATCCTGTACCATTCCGCCTCCACGCCGAACCACTTGGCGACCCGGACGTCGGCCCGGGCGCGGAAGACGGTCGCGTTATTGGGGACATTCAGGACATCCTGCAGATCGATCACCGTGCCCTGGCCATTCTCCCCATCGACCCGGATCTGGCCGTTCGCGTTGGAAAAGTACGTTCCGAGCCGGATGGTGAACGGGGGTTTCTTTGGCCAGGCCGCGGCGGCCGGAGCCGAGGCCTCCTGGGCCAACGCCGTGAACGCCGATGCGAAGACCGCCAGGAGCGCCCCCGCCAGCACGAAGGATCTTGTGTGTTTCATCGAACCCTCCCCGTTTCGGGACTTGACCTCGGATACGCCGGCACGGCCCCCGACGGGTTCGAAGGGCCTCGCTCATATCTCTCCCCGGGATCTTCTGCCCCGATGGCCCGCCGGATCCGGGGGATATGCAAAATTCATAACAAAATCGGCGGCGGGAAGCAATAGGACCTTGGTCCCAAGCGTCCCCGGAGTTTCGGCCGTGCTCCTCTTGGACCAAGGTCCTATTGTCAAGCCGGGTTCGATGTCGGCACAATATGCCCGACGATAGACCGGATTGGGCCTAAACTCCGGAAACAAGGAGAGCACGACCATGAGCCAACCCGAACCCAAGCTGGGCGATATCCTGGCCGAGAAACGAACGGACCTCGCCGTCGACCGGACCGACCTGGCCGTCGTCCGGACCCTGATGGGGGCCGAACGGACGCTGATGGCCTGGGTCCGCACCGGCCTGTCCATGATCGGCTTCGGCTTCACCATCTACAAGGTCCTTCAAGCGATGATCAAAGAGGGCATCTCTCTCACGCCGCGCGTCCAGGGCCCCCGCAACATCGGCCTCCTCCTGATCGGCCTCGGGACGTGGTCGGCTCTCATGGGCAGCTTCGAATACTGGCTGGCCGCCCGGGACCTGCGTAAGAAGTTCAAGTCCTCGATCAGGATCTTCCCGCTCGTCATGGGCGGCCTGATCTTCCTTCTGGGCCTCTGGCTTTTCGTCAGCATCATCCTCAAGGCGGAATATTTTTAGGGAGAACGCCCTTGCCTCAGAAGAGCCTCGAGGTCCGGCTGAGGTTCGAGACTTTGCTGTCGGACCTCTCGGCCCGGTTCATGGCTAGCCCCGTCGATCAGGTCGACGCCGAGATCGAAGAGGCCTTGGGGCAGGTCATGGAGTTCTTCCAGGTCGACAGGTGCGCCCTTCTGGAATTCCGGAAGAACGGCCTCCAGCAGGGTCAGCACATCGTGTGTGGGGAAGGCATCGAGCCGGTCTCGGGGGAGATCAACCTCGCGGACCTGTTTCCCTGGAGCTACAGGACAATTGCTGCAGGGGAAGATCTCGGCATCACCAGGCGTGAGTATTTCCCCGAAGAGGCCCTGATGGACCGGCAATCCATGCGGCCATGGGCATCAAGTCCACTTTGAACATCCCCCTGGTCGTCAACGGCCGGATCTCGAGAGTGATCTTGATCCAGACTGCGCCGGCACCATATCTGGCCGGAAGAATATATCCCCCGGCTGCGCCTGATGGGAGAGATCTTCGTCAACGCCCTGGAGCGCTGGGCGGACAGGTCGAGACTGGAGGAGCAGCTGAGGTTCGAGACCTTGCTCTTCGAGATCTCCGCGCATTTCATCAACCTGCCCGCCGACGAGATCGACGGCGGCATCGAAGACGCCCAGCGCCGCATCTGCGAACTCCTTCGCCTGGACCGCTCGACCCTTTGGCAATCCGCGGAGGACGGGAGCCGGGGCCACGGTGCGGCTGACACATTGGCGGTTTTCCTCCGGGCCGCCCCGGCGCTGCCCGAACGCATGTCCGCGGACGATTTCTTCCCTTGGGCGGTGCGGAAGGTCCGGGACGGGAGAGCCGGTCATCTTTCTCGAAATTGGCAGACCTCCCGCCGGAAGCCGGCCGCGACGCGGAGAGCTTCCGCGCTTATCGCACCCAGTCCACGGTCGTCGTGCCGTTATCGGTCGGCGAAGGCCCGCGTCCTCGGCACTGTTGGGCTTCGCGGTCATGCGCGAAAGAGAGGCTGGTCCGAGACGACGGTGATGGGGTTCCGGCTGATCGCCCAGGTGTTTGCCAACGCTCTGGCCCGCAAGAAGGCCGAAGATCACTCCGGGAGAGCGAGGCGCGTTTTCGCGTCACGTTCGAGCAGGCCGCGGTCGGCATCGCCCATGTCGCTCCCGACGGGCGCTTCCTGCGCATCAACCAGAAATTCTGCGATATCATCGGATACTCGCGCGAAGAGATGCTCGGGCGCACATTCCAGGACATCACCTATCCCGACGACCTGGCCGCCGACGTCGCCCAGGTCGACGAACTTCTGTCCGGGAAGATCCCGACCTATTCGCTGGAGAAGCGCTACATCCGCAAGGACGGCGGGCCGGTGTGGGTCGACCTGACCGTCGCTTTGGTCCGAAACGAGGCCGGCCTGCCGCTCTGGTTCGTTTCGGTCGTCGAGGACATCAGCGGCCGCAAGCGGATGGAGAAGCAGCTCGCGGACAACTTCGATGAGATCAAGGCGCTCAAGCAGCGGCTCGAACAGGAGAACGTCTATCTGCAGGAGGAGATCAGGGAGCTGGTCGAATATACGGACATCGTCGGGCAAAGCGCCGCCATCAAGGACGTCCTGAGCCAGGCGGAGCGGGTCGCCCCGACGGATTCCACCGTCCTTCTCCTGGGGGAGACCGGAACGGGAAAGGAGCTGCTGGCCCGGGCCATCCACGGCCTGAGCTCCCGGAAGAGCCGGCCCCTGGTGACGGTCAACTGCGCCTCGCTTCCCCCGACGCTCATCGAAAGCGAGCTCTTCGGCAGGGAGAAGGGGGCCTACACGGGCGCCCTGACGCGGATGACCGGCCGCTTCGAGCTGGCCGACGGCTCGACGCTCTTTCTCGACGAGATCGGCGAGCTGCCCCTGGAGCTCCAAAGCAAGATCCTCCGGTTCCTCGAGGAGGGCAGCTTCGAACGGCTGGGTTCGTCGAAGCCCGTTCAGGTCGACGTTCGCATCATCGCCGCCACCAACCGGGACATCGAGCGGGAAGTGGAAGAGGGCAAGTTCCGGCGGGACCTTTTCTACCGGCTGAACGTGTTCCCCATCAGGCTCCCCCCTCTCCGCGAGCGCCCCGAAGACATCCCGCTCCTGGTCCGGGCGGTGGTCAAGGAATTCCAGAAGAAGATGGGGAAAGAGGTCGAGAGCATTCCGAAGAGAACGATGCAGGCCATGCAGTCCTATCGCTGGCCGGGCAACGTCCGCGAGCTGAGGAACCTCGTCGAGCACGCCATGATCCTGAGCCAGGGCAAGACCCTGGACATCCCGGTGCCCAAGCGGGCCTTTTCGGAAACGTCCGCGGCCGGCAACCTCCAGGACATGGAGCGAGCGCACGTGACGGCCGTGCTGGAGAAGACCGGATGGCGGATCTCCGGGCCGGGCGGCGCCGCCGAGGTCCTTGGCCTGAAAAGGACAACCCTCCAGGCAAAGATGAGGAAACTGGGCATCAAACGAGCCGGCAACGCCGTGCCCAAATAACGGCACCTGCCGACATTTCGGCACACGGTCCCTCCATTTCGCTCGGATCAGCTGCCCTCTCTTTCCTGCAATCATTTCATCTCAGCGGATTGAGGCCCCGCCATTCCCCGGTTCCTTATTGGCACATATTCGGCAAAGAATGAAGCGTAATGCCGGGAACTGCGGAGAAATACATGATCCAAGAGAGCATCAGGATAAGCATCCCGCCCCAGAAATCCGAAGCGATCCTCGGGATCCTGCGATCGGTGCTCGAGCGGTCCAAGGACGACCCGTGCTGTCTCGGCTGCCACATCTACGCGGACCTGGGCGAGAAGAACGTCCTCATGCTCGAGGGGATCTGGAGCACGGAGGAGGGGTTGGAACATCACCTCCGCTCGGACGAGTACCGCAACCTGCTCCTGGCCCTGGAGCTGGCCGTCCGACGCCCCGAGATCAGGTTCAATACCATCTCGGGTTCGACCGGCATCGAGACCATCGAAAAGGCCAGAGGCCAGGCGAAATAAGCAAGGAGATAAAAGAGTGAAAGTCATCATTGTCGGCGGAGTGGCCGGAGGGGCGTCCTGCGCGGCGCGCCTGCGGCGGCTGGACGAGAAAGCGGACATCCTCATGGTGGAGCGCGGACCGTACGTCTCGTACGCGAACTGCGGGCTGCCCTACCATGTCGGCGGCGTGATCGAAAAGGAGTCGAGCCTCCTCGTGTCCACGGAACAGACGTTCCGCGACGACGTTCGGGATCGATTGCCGGACGCGCTCGGAAGTGATCGGCATCTCGCCCAAGGCGAAGACCGTGGAGCTCAAGAACCACGAGACGGGCCAGGTCACGACGGAAAAGTACGACAAGCTGGTCCTTTCGCCGGGTGCGGCCCCGATCCGTCCGCCCCTGCCCGGGATCGACCTGCCCGGGGTCTTTTCGGTCCGGACCGTGCCGGACGCGCGGGAGATCCGGGAGTGGATCGACCGGGGCGCGATCGAGTCCGCCGGGGAGCATGCGGCGCCGGGGTTCGAGCCTCTGGCCAAGTCGAAGCGCGCGGTCGTCGTCGGCGGCGGATTCATCGGCCTCGAGATGGCCGAGAACCTCGTCCATCGCGGCCTCGAAGTGACGCTGGTCGAGATGCTCGACCAGGTCATGGCCCCGCTCGACCCGGAATGCGCCCGCGTCGTCGAGCGCCACCTGGAACAGCACGGCGTCCGCCTCGCCCTCAATGATGCGGTGGCCGGCTTCAGGCAGACGGCCTCCGGCGTCGCTCGAGGTCCTCACCAAGTCCGGCAAAGCCTATCCCGCCGACATCGTCATCCTGGCCATCGGCGTTCGCCCGGAGACCGCGTTGGCGAAGGCGGCCGGGCTCGAGATCGGCCAGCGTGGCGGCATCCGCGTCGACGAGCACATGCGGACGAGCGATCCCGACATCTTCGCCGTCGGGGACGCGGTCGAGGTCAAGGACTTCGTCACCGGCGAATGGACCCTCATCCCGCTCGCCGGGCCGGCCAACCGGCAGGGCCGGATCGCGGCCGACGTGATCGCCGGGCGGGACTCCCGCTTCCGCGGCACTCAGGGCACGTCGGTCGTCGGGGTCTTCGGGGCCACGGTGGCCCAGACCGGCACCAACGAGAAGACCCTCGTCCGGATGGGCCAGAAGGACTACGAAAAGGTCTATCTCTTCCCGAATTCCCACGCGGGATATTACCCCGGCGCCAGGACGATCGCGCTGAAGGTCATCTTCCGGAAATCCGACGGGCGCCTCCTCGGGGCCCAGGCCCTGGGCCTGGACGGCGTCGAGAAGCGGATCGACGCCTTGGCCATGGGGATCCAGATGGGCGCGACGGTCTACGACCTGGAAGAAGCCGAGCTCTGCTACGCCCCCCCGTTCGGGAGCGCCAAGGACCCGGTCAACTTCGCGGGCATGGTCCCCGCCGATATCCTCCGGGGCGACATGCCGATCTGCCACTGGCCCGCCGTGGACGGCCAGTTCCTCCTCGACGTCCGCAATCCGCCGGAGATCGCCGTGGAGCCGGTGCCGGGAGCGGTCAACATCCCCATGCCGCAGCTCCGGGCCCGCCTCGGCGAGCTTCCCCGCGACCGCGAGATCCTGGTCATCTGCCGCTCGTCCCAGCGCGCCTACTACGCGACCCGCATCCTCCTCCAGAACGGGTTCAAAGCCAGGAACCTCATCGGCGGCACGATGTCCCGTTCGATGCTCCAAGCCAAGTGAAACGAGATGGCCATGACTGAACCGAACGCCGCTCTTCCCAAAGGAAAGCAGACGGTGCTGGGGCTCTACGTGACGGCCAAGGAGGCCTTCGGGATGTGGCAGGCCGAGCCGGAAAAGGTGATGATCATCGACGTCCGCATCCCCGAAGAGTTTCTGTTCATCGGGCACCCCCCGATGGCCTGGAACATCCCCATCGCTTCCCAGACCTGGGCTTGGGACGCCGTCAAGGGGCACTTTCCCATGAAGCTCCTGGCTGATTTCGTCTCCCGGGTGAGCCAGGTCGCCCAGCCCGACGACACGCTCCTGGTCACGTGCCGGTCCGGCGGCCGCAGCGCCATCGCCGTCAACATGCTGGCCCAGGCCGGTTTCAAGAACGCTTACAACATCACCGATGGCGTGGAGGGGGATGCGGTCGATGACCCGGGCAGCGTCTTCCAGGGCCAGCGCCTGAGGAACGGCTGGAAGAACTCGGGCTGTCCCTGGACCTACAAGTGCGCTCCCGACCGGATGGTGCTGCCCAAAGCCGGGTAGCCGGGATCGCGGAAGGATAGATCGTTAATGAAATCAGCGAACCTGACCAAGAAGGAGGCGAGGATCGGAGAAGGATCAACAGGTCTTGGGATTCTTCGGGTTGGTCCGGGCGGCCGGGCCGGGGTTTCGGACAGATCGCCATCGCCGCCGGCCCGGTGATGCGCCGCAACAACCGTCAAGGAGATCAGAAAATGGAAAAAACGAATAAAGGAGAAAGCAAGATGGAAAAGACGAAGGATGTCAAGAAGAGTTCCACAGGGCAGGTCAAGGCCGACAACGCCCGGATCGACCGGCTGAAAGAGCAGCTCCGATCGACCCCCAAGGATGTCGATTTCGAGCGGGTCCGGATCATGGCCGAGGTTTACGGGGACACCGCCGGTGACCAGCAGATCCTCCGCCGGGCCAAGTTCTTCGCCACCCTGCTGGAGCGGAAAAAGCTGTACATCGACGACAACCTCTTTGTCGGCAGCATGGCGAGCACCGTCAACGGCATCTACACGTTCCCGGAATGGAACGTGGATTGGATGAAGGAAGAGAAGACCGTCGAGAAGTCGAAGACCCCGGAGGACCGGAAGGCGAACGAGTGGGCGCTCAAGTACTGGGAAAAGCACGCCATGAGGCCCCGGGTGCTGGAGATCTTCGAGAAGCGGTACGGCTTCGATCCGCGCCCGGTCTATCAGGCCGGCCTCATCGCCGAGTTCTTCAGCTGGCCGGGCGGCGGCGGCAACCTGAACTACCCCAAGATCTACAAAGAGGGCCTTGCGAGTATCCTCAAGGACGTCAAGGACCGGCAGATGTCCCTCGAGATGCGGCAGCCGAACATCTCCAAGCTCTACTTCTACGAGGCCTGCCAGATCGTCATGAAGGCCATCATCCGGCTGGCGCATCGCTATGCCGAGCTGGCCCGGGACATGGCGGCCAAAGAGAAGAACGCCGCCCGCAAGGCGGAGCTGATCGCCATCGCCGAGACCTGCGAATGGGTTCCCGAGCACCCGGCCCGGAATCTGAGAGAGGCCATGCAGAGCCACTTCCTCTGTCACATCTGTTCGGAGATCGAGCAGGTCGGCTGCGGTTACTCCGAAGCCTTTCTGGGCCAGAACTTCGAGCCGTTCTACCAGCGCGACAAGGCCGCCGGGCTCGTCACCTACGACGACGCGGTCTTCATGTTCAAGAACCTCGTCATCAAGCTGAATGAGATCGATTATTACTACGGAGAAGCTGTCGCCAAACAGAACTCGTCCGACCTGGGACAGAGCATCACCCTGGCGGGCTACACCGAGGACGGTGAAGATGCGACCGCGGAAATGGACTATGTGATCCTCGATGCCTGCGGCGCCCTGGGTTTGCCCCAGCCTCCGCTGTCTTGTGCCGTCACCCCTCACACACCCGGCAAGTTCCTCGAGAAGGTTCTCGATGTCGTCGAAATCCTCGGCATGCCCCAGTTCCTGAATGCCGAGGTGATGTTCAAGCGGGCCCTGCACCTCTGGGGCTACACCGAACGGATGGGCCACCTCCCGGTGGGGAAAGCCCGGCGCACCTGTGTCGGGGCCTGCGTGGGCAGCTACATCCCTTACGAGACCGGCCATCCGGTCGAAGGCCAACCCAACCTGGGCAAGGTGATCGAGCTGACCATGAACAACGGCTTCGATCCCCGCACCAAGAAGCAGATCGGGCCCAAGACCGGGGATCCGGAGAAGTTCAAGAACTTCGAAGAGCTGTACGCGGCCTTCGAGAAACAGCTTCAATTCTGCGAGGACACGCTCCGCCGGGGCGCCTGGATCGCGAGCATGTTGAACGCCGACGTCCTCCCGGTCGCCTGGCGCTCCATCCTGACCGGAGGCTGCATCGAGACCGGCACCGAGGTCTGGCACGGCGGGGCCAACTACTACACGGTCGCCCAGATCTGCGTGGCCAGCGTGGACGCCGCCAACTCGCTGATGGCGGTCAAACACCTGGTGTTCGACAAAAAGAAGCTGACCATGGCCGAATTGAGGAAAGCCCTGGCGGCCAACTTCGAGGGAGAATACGCGAAGGTCGGGAAGATGTGCTATGAAGCGCCCAAGCACGGCAACGACATCCCCGAAGTGAACCGGCTCCTCCACCGGGTCAACGACAGCGTTCTGGTGGCGTTCAACAATGTCGACGGCGGCGGCAACTACATCAGCAAGGACATCAAGTCGTCGCTCGACCAGTATACCAAGAGCGTCCACAACCCGATGGGCATGGCGACCGGTGCGCTGCCGAACGGCAAGAAGGCCGGGGTGGCCCTCACCGACGGAAGTCTCTCGGCCATGCCGGGAACCGACGTCAACGGTCCCACCGCGCTGGTGATGTCGGCGGCCAAAGGCAATGACGCCGTGAAGTGGTGCGCCACGCACATGAACATGAAGCTCCCGCCCGATCAGTTCAAGACCCGCAAGGGCCGGGATAACGTGCTGCAGCTGGTCAGGACCCTCTTCGAAAACGGCGGCTATCACATTCAGTTCAATTTGCTGAACACCGACATCCTCAGGGACGCCCAGAAGCACCCCGAGAAGTACCGCGACCTCGTGGTCCGGGTGGCCGGTTTCAGCGCCTTCTTCACCCAGCTGCACAAGGGCGTGCAGGACGAGATCATCGAACGGACCTTGCAGAGCTTCGGCAAGTCCTGCTAGGCGTCAACGGGACCGCCACGGCGTGCCCCTCCGGCACGCCGTGGCGGAAGTTCCCTGATAAGAACAGGGACTATTCACATGGGAGGTGAATGATGAGCATCGAATTAGGACATGCGGGGTCCATCAGACGCATCGCGATCAATGTGGGCGCCGGGTTCGTCCCGGGGATGAACGCCGTGGTCATGGGTGCGGCCATGGCGGCCGGCAAAATGGGCTGGGAGATGATCGGCATCCGGGACGGGTTTGACGGGTTGCTGCACCCGGAACGCTTTCCCGACGGCGGATTGGTGCCCCTCAGCCCCCAGCTGGTCGAGAACCTGGATCCGGCCGGCGGGGGCATCCTGGGCCAATCGGTCCGGGTCGATCCGTTCCACGTCCGCACGCTCAACGAAGACCAGATGGTCGAGGAATTGGACCTGTCCGACGAGCTTTTAAAGAGGCTGCAGGCGGAACGGATCGACGCCTTGGTCTCCGTCGTCGGCGGCCGGGGGCTGAGCATTTTCCATAAGCTCCACCAGAAAGGGCTCAATACGGTCTGCATCCCCCGGTCGATCGAGAACGACATCGCCGCGACCGCGGTGTCCTTCGGGTTCAACAGCGCCCTCAGCTTCACCATCGAAATGCTGGACCGGGCCCGGCAGGCGGCCCGATCGGCCCGCAAGATCGCCGTGGTCGAGGTCCTGGGAGAGCAGGCCGGATGGCTGGCCCTGCAGGCCGGCATCGCGGTTTGTGCCGATGCGGTGCTGATCCCCGAGATCCCCTGCGATCTGAAGATGCTGGCCGCGAGGTTGAAGGAAAAGATGTCGCCCCGGCGGCCTTACGGGCTGGTGGTGGTGGCCGAAGGGGCGAAGATCGTCGAAAGCCCGCAAGCCCGGGCGGCTAACCCGGCCGTCGATGCCCTCAAGGCGACGCTGTCGCCGCTGGCCACGGGTGAGGCCAGCGACCACGTCATCCGCCGGTCGGGTCAGGCGGCGGAGACCGTGGCGACCGGGCTGCAGCTGCTGCTCGCCGAGGAAACCTATCCCCTCGTCCTGGGTTCCTGGACCAGGGGCGGGGCCCCCACGGCCGTCGACCGCCAACTGGGGATGGCTTACGGGGTCGGGGCGATACGGGCCGTCAAGGCCGGCAAGTACGGGACGATGATCGCCTTCGTTCCTCCGGACATTCATTTCGTGCCGCTGGCGGAAGCGATCAACAAAGTCAGAACGGTGACTGCGGACAGCGTCTTCATCCAGATCGCCCGGTCCCTCGGCATCAATCTCGGGAGGGAACTGTGAACAAACAAGCGACCAATCCGTCCGAAATCAAAGGAACGGTCTTGAACATCCAGCGGTATTGCAGCCATGACGGCCCGGGCATCCGCACGACCGTCTTCCTCAAGGGCTGCTCTTTGCGCTGCAAATGGTGCGGCAATCCCGAGAGCATCCGGATGAAGCCGGAGCTGTCCTACAACCCCAAAGAGTGCACCGGCAAAAAGTGCGGCCTGTGTCTCAAGCCCCCCTTCCCGGCGGGCGCCTTTTATTTCATCGAGGGCGACGATGAGCACGTCAAGGTCAACTGGGACCTGGCCATGGACATCGACCGGGACTTGGCTTCGCTCTGCCCGACGGGCGCGCTCGAGATGTTCGGGAAGCTGATGACCGTCAACGAGGTGCTGGACGAGGTGGAGAAGGACGCCTCCTTCTACCGGTCCACCGGCGGCGGCCTGACGATCAGCGGCGGCGAGGTCATGCTTCAACCCGACTTCGCGGCCGCCTTGCTGAAAGGCGCGCACGATCGCGGCATCAATACGGCCGTGGAAACGGCGTGCAACGTGCCCTGGTCCTTCATCGAAAAGGTCCTGCCTCACGTCGATACGATGCTGCACGACCACAAGGTGACGGTCCCGGAGCGGCACAAGAAGTGGACCGGCGCGGACAACAAGCGGATCCTGGAGAACTTCAAGAAAGCCTACGAAATGTTTCCCGACATCGTCTTCATCGCCCGCACGCCGCTGATCCCCGGCGTCAATGCCGACGAGGAGCACATCCGGGCCGTCCTGGCGTTCATCCGCCCGCACAAGAACGTCGTCGATTATGAGCTCTTGCCCTATCACCGCTTCGGCCTGGGCAAGTACGAGCTGTTGGGCGAGGTCTACGAGCTGGACGATTACAAAACGCCGTCCGATGACGTGGTGAAGCATTTCCAGGCCATCATCGACGAGGCCTTCGGCCGCGGCGGCCAAAAAACCACGGAGAAGACATGACTTGCCTTCGAGGTCAGGATCGAAACACGGAAAAGGAGAGACTCGATGAGCAAGCCTGGCAAATCCGAAGATATCTACGAACGGCTGGCGGATGCGCTGGACGCCTTGCCCGCCGGCTTCACCCGAACGCCCTCCAAGCTGGAGATCAAGCTGATCAAGATGGTGTTCACCCCCGAGGAGGCCCTGATCGCCGGCACGCTGAGCCGGAAACCTGGAGACCGCGGACGAGATCGCGAAGCGGGTCGGCCTGCCCGTGGACAAGGTCACCGTCCTGCTCGAGGGCATGATCCCGCGGCGGATGGTCCGCGTGGACACGCTGGCCCTCGAAACCGGCGTCAAGGGACTTGGGAAGGTCGAGGCCAAGCCCGGTCAGAAGGCCCAGGCGGAGAGCGTGAAAAGATACCGGCTCTCCCCTTTCCTGGTCGGCTGGTACGAATCCTTTGTGCAGGAACAACCCGCCGGAGGTCAAGGAATTCGCCCGGACCTTCGAGCAATACGTGATCGAGGGCGGGGGGGAAAAGATCCTCTCGCCGCGGCCCGGCTCCCAGGGCGTCATTCCCTACCGCGGCTCGCTCAAGCCGGAGTGGCTCGAGCGGGAGCCCCACAATGACATCGACGCGCACTTCAAAAGGCATGAGCGTTTCCTCGTGCATCGATTGCGTCTGCAAAATGGAAAAGGTGGCTGCTCACGGCCATAGCTGCGATCTGCCGATCGGCGCTGCGGCTTTGTCGGCCTGCCGCCTCAGACGCCTCTCTCCGCGAACGTGTTGACCCGGGACGAGGCGGTCAAGCTTTGGCAGGAGCTCGATGCCATGGGGACCATGGTCATCGAGGGGTTCTATGGATTCACGATGGGAGCGGAAGAGCCCCAATTCGTCGGCGGTTGTCACTGCTGCGGCTGTTGCTGCACGATCTTGCAGGGCGGGCGCATGGGCAACCTGACGGAAACGGTCGAGCGATCGAACTACCGCGTCGTGAAGGACCAGGCCAAATGCACGAACTGCGGGGAGTGCGTCAGGCGCTGCCAGTTCTTTGCCCATACCAAAGAGCCCAAGGACGACAAGCCGGTCTATCACCGGGAAAAGTGCGTCGGATGCGGTGCGTGCGTTATGGGATGCAAGTTTGATGCGCTTCACCTGGAGCCGGTATCCGAAGAAGAGTGGTTCCACGTTCCCTCCAGTTTTATGGAATGGGAAGAGCGGCGCCTGGAGTATCTGGCAGCACAGAAGCAAGGCGCGGGCGGGCGGACGGCCGCGGCCAGGTAAGAAATGACTTCGCTTCGCGAATTTAAATAAGAGAAAAGGAGAAAGACAATGCACAAGCCCATTTATGAGATGACCCCCAAGCACAGCCACTTCACCGAGAACTATGACATCAAGATCTGGGGAGAGGTGCACGGCGGCATGGTGTGCGCCGTCCACCATTTCGCTCCGGGCACGGATATCACCCCCGCTTTCAAAGCCTTTGGGGGGTTCTGCCCGGTCCCTCACTGGGGCTACTGCTTCAAGGGCGCGATGATCATGCGTTACAAAGATGGGACCGAAGAGATCGTCAAAGCCGGGGACATGTTTTATCTCCCCGCGGGTCATACCATGATCATCGACAAGAACGACCCGGTCGATTGCGAGATCATCGAGTTCAGCAACGCGGCCGATTTTGCGGCAGGCGAAGCGACGGTCGCGAAGACCGCGGGGAAGTAACGATCTCTCCGGGCGTCGCGAAGAGAAGAGGAGGTAGGTACCCATGTCGATGTATCCGAAGAACATGTTTTTCACCTCGGAATCGGTGACCGAAGGGCACCCGGACAAGTTCTGCGACAAGATCTCGGACGCGGTGCTGGACGAATGCCTGAGGCACGATCCGATGTCCCGGGTGGCCTGCGAGACCTATGTCACCATGGGACTGGTGAACGTCGGCGGCGAGATCACGACGAAAGCGCTCTTTGACGTCGCCAAGGTGGCGCGGGAAGTCGGGAACGAGATCGGCTACGTCTCGCCGGAGTACGGCTTCGACGTGAACACCGCCGCCATCATCAGGACCATCCACGCGCAGTCGCCGGACATCAGCATGGGCGTCTCGAAAAAAGGCAAGGAGATCGGCGCCGGCGACCAGGGCATCATGTTCGGCTACGCCTGCAGCCAGACGAAAGAGCTGATGCCCCTGCCCATCACCCTGGCCCACAAGCTGGCGATGAAGCTGACCGAGGTGCGCAAGAAGAAAGTGTTGCCCTACCTCGGTCCCGACGGCAAGACGCAGGTCACGGTCGAATATCGCGACGGCAAGCCCGTGCGCGTCGACTACGTGGTCATCGCCGCCTCGCACACCGCGGCGGTGGTGACCCGTGACGGGAAGTTCACGACCGACGCCGCCAAGCAGGAGATCATCGCCAAGGTGGTGCGGCCGGTGGTCGGGGACCTGCTGGACAAGAAGACCAAGATCACGGTGAACGGCACGGGCAAGTTCCTGGTCAGCGGGCCCCAGGCCGACACCGGGCTGACGGGCCGCAAGATCATCGTCGACACCTACGGCGGCTGGGCCGTGCACGGCGGCGGGGCCTTCAGCGGCAAGGACCCCACCAAGGTGGACCGCTCGGCCGGGTACATGGCGAGATACGTGGCCAAGAACATCGTCGCGGCCGGGCTGGCCGACGAATGCCTGGTCCAGCTCGGCTACTGCATCGGGCTGGTGGACCCGGTGTCCGTGATGGTGAACACCTATGAGACCGGGAAGCTTTCCGACGAGACCTTGGCGAAGCTCGTGCGGCAGGTCTTCCCGCTGTCGCCGGGGGGGATCATCGACCACCTGAAGCTGAGGCGGCCTGTCTACTGCCCGACGGCGGCGTACGGGCACTTCGGCCGCAAGGAGTTCGCGTGGGAACAGCGTGGACGCCGTGGAGGAGCTGCTGGCTACGGCGAAGAAGACATAATGTTCTTATGAAACCCGATAAATCCAAGGACGAGTTCTCATCGCTCGTCGACGAACTGCAGGGCCGGTGATGTCCCCCAGGGGATCGACCGCCGGAAGTTCCTGATGCGCAGCGCCGTCGTCGGCGCGGCCGGGCTGGCCGCGGACCTCGAGGTCGTCAAGAAGTCGAAGGGTCCGGTCATGACCCTCATCGACGAGTTCTACAAGGTCGGGCCCGGGCTCTCGAGCTCCCACACCATCGGCCCGATGCGCATCACCTACGACTTCTACCAGCGCTGCACGAAATTGCCGGCCGACCAGCTGGCCAAGGCCACCGGGATGAAGGTCAATCTATTCGGCAGCCTGAGCGCCACGGGGAAGGGGCACGGTACCGAGCGGGCGTCCCTGGCCGGGATCATCGGCAAGGAGCCCGCGACCGTCAACCCGCTCTTCCTCGACGAGCTGCGCGATAACCCGGACCAGGTGTTCCCCGTGACGCTCGGCGACAAGACCTTCCACGTGTCGCTCGCGGACATCATCTACGACGCTCCCAAGGGCGACTTTCCCCATCCGAACACGATGACTTGCAGGCTGATGGCCGGCGACGCCGTCCTGCTCGAGCAGGAGTACTACTCGGTCGGCGGCGGCTTCATCGAGTGGAAGGGTTACCAGCCGCCCAAGAAGAGCCAGCCGAAGTACCCGTACTCGACGATGAAGGAGCTGCTGGCCCACTGCGCCCGGAACAAGCTCTCGGTGGCCCAGGTGGCCATGGCCAACGAGGTCTCGGTCTCCGGCCGGACCGAGGCCGAGATCAACGCCTTCATCGACAAGGTCACCACGGCCATGGTCAACATCGTCGAGACCGGGCTGTCCATGCCTCCCGGCGTCCTGCCCGGGCCCATCAAGCTGAAAGACCAAGGCCGGCGAGGTGTACAAGCGGGCCCAGGACGACCCGGCCGGGCAGAGGGGCGTGGGCCTGGTGGCGGCCTGCGCGCTGGCCGGCTCGGAAGAGAACGCCCGCGGCCATCTGGTCGTGACGGCCCCGACGGGCGGGTCCGCCGGGGTCATGCCGGCCCTGGTCTACGCGGTCGGCAAGGCCGGGCGCAACCTGTCGCAGGCGAAGATACGGGAGGGGATGCTGGCCGGCGCGGTCATCGGCTACCTCTGCAAGCACAACGCCACGCTGGCCGGGGCCGAGGGCGGCTGCCAGGCCGAGATCGGTGTGGCCTCGGCCATGGGCGCCGCGTTCCTGGCCCAGGCCCACGGCTTCGAGCCGCAGGTCGTCGCCAACGCCGCGGAATCGTCGCTGGAGCACCACCTCGGGCTGACCTGCGACCCGGTGGCCGGATACGTTCAGCTGCCCTGCATCGAGCGCTGCTCGTACGGCGCCGTCAAGGCCTGGGTCGGCTACATCATCGCCGGCAACGAGATCCCGGCCGACCGCCGGGTCGACTTCGATACGACGGTCGAGGCCATGGCCCTGACCGCCAGGGAGATGAGCTCCAAGTATAAGGAGACCTCCGAGGGCGGCCTGGCCGTGTCCGTGACGCTTTGCTAGAAGGCCGCGGTTGATATGAAAGGAAAAACACATGACAGTGATTAATGATGGGAGGCTGATTATGCTGACAACCTCGTTCGTAAAACCGGTTGACTTGAGAGGAACCAGGCCATGAGCATTCAAACCTGGTTCAACATCACGGTGGTGGTGTTCACCGTATCGGGCCTGATGGCCGGTGGCCTCGAGTGCGATTTGAGGCGAGCGCTCAAGTTGCTGGCGAGCCCGAAGCTCCTCGGCCCGTGCATCCTCTGGAGCTGGGTGGTCGGGCCGGCCTTGGCCTGGCTGATCAGCCAGGTTCTGCCGCTATCGCCGGGACATGCCGCCGGACTGATGTTGTGCAGTCTGGCCCCGCTCGCGCCGTTCCTGCCGCTGGCGGCGATGAGAGCCCGCGGAGACATGACCTTCAGCGCAGCCTATGTCCTGCTGGGGACCGTCCTCACGGTCGTGTTGATGCCCTTGATGGCGCCGAGGCTGATCAAAGGGCTGACGTTGAACACCTGGGCGCTGGCAAAACCGCTCATTCTATTGGTGTTGATCCCGTTGCTGTTCGGTGTCGCGCTAAGGTTCTTTAAACCGACCTTGGCCGTCAAGATCTTCCCCTGGGTCAAGAAAACCAGCGGCATCTGGCTGCTGCTCTGTTTGGCGACCACTCTGTGGATCTACGCCAAGCAAATGCTCAGCACGGTGGGCAGCTTTGCCCCGGGCGCTTGGGTCATCTTCATGGTCGTGATGGCCGTGCTGCCGTATTTGATCGGCTTCGGCCTGAAGCAGAATCAGCGCAGCGTCATGGCCCTGGGCCAGAGCTCGCGGAATATTTCGGCCGGTTTCGTGGCCTTCTTTGGCATTACGAACGCGCCCGAGGGGATGTTCCTGATGGTCTTGCTGGTGGTTCCGCTGCATGTCATCATCGCGCTCCTGGCGGCGCCGCCCATCTTCGCCAAACTGGCCGGCAAGACCGCTTCGGCAGCTGCGGCCTGAACACCGGTTGGGCCAGGCGGACGGGCCCGAATAACGGTCAAATCTCCATCCAGGGGATGGATATCGCATGACGAAGTTCAAGGAGGAATTCATGTTCAAGAATAAGGCCGGACGCAAAGGGTTCGGGCTCGTCCTGATCGCGGCGGCGCATCTTGTGTCTCGCGGGGGCCGCGGGCGCGCAGGAGGAAGCGAAACCAGCCGCAGATGATGCTGCAGCGATTGCCAAGAAACTGGCAAATCCTATTGGGGCGCTGATCAGCGTACCCTTTCAGAACAATACGGATGTAGGCATTGGAGAATATAATGGCTCGCGAAATACGATGAACTTTCAACCCATTGTCCCTATCAGCCTCAGTGCAAAATACAGCCTGATAACACGGTACATTGTACCCGTGATCGCCCAGCACGACATTACCGGGGAGGGCACCCAGGAAGCCGGGCTTTCGGATATCCTGGTAAGCGGATGGCTCTCAAACGCCGTTGTAAAAAATGGGGTTGTATGGGGTGTGGGAGGCGCATTTTTAGTTCCTACCGCCACTAATGATTATTTAGGCACCAAAAAATGGGGCGTTGGCCCGACAATAATAGTTCTGCAACAAAAGAGCGGCTGGACTTACGGTATTCTGATGAATCAGATCTGGTCGGTGGCCGGTAACAAAGACCGGGCTAATGTCAACCAGATGTACCTGCAACCCTTTATTACTCATAATTGGAAAAGTGGATCAGGACTGACGGTAAATTCAGAAACAACATTAAACTGGGAAGCAAACACCACCAATGCATATATTAATATAATGGCGGGTGGACTTATCAAGTTTGGAAATCAGCTTGTTCAGTTTCAGGTGGGACCGCGCATTCAGGTTGCAGCCCCGGATGGCAGCAAATCTCCTTTTGGTGTAAGGGCGGCAGTGATTTTTGTTTTTCCGAAAAAATAATTTAAGAATTGCGGATGAGACTTTGATGAGCAAACAGATGCCCCATGAGTGAACTCAGGTGAGTTGACGGATTGGCCCCGAGTCAAAGATGTTTATAAAAAGATACTTTTAAAGGAGAAAAGACAATGAAAGTCATTATCGTTGGTGGAGTTGCCGGCGGTGCGTCGTGTGCCGCGCGCCTGCGCAGATTGGATGAAAAAGCCGAGATCCTCATGGTGGAACGCGGGCCCTATGTTTCGTACGCGAACTGCGGGCTGCCTTACCACGTGAGCGGCGTGATCGAAAAAGAGTCGAGCCTGCTGGTGGCGACGGAGCAGACATTTCGCACGCAGTTCGCGATCGATGTGCGGACGAACTGCGAAGCGGTCGGGATCTCGGCGGCGAAGAAAACCGTCGAACTCAAGAACCTCCTGACCGGCGAGGTCACCAGCGAGAAGTACGACAAGCTCGTGCTGTCGCCCGGGGCGGCTCCGATCCGGCCTCCCCTGCCCGGGATCGATCTCCCCGGGGTCTTTTCGGTGAGGACCGTGCCGGACGCCCGGGAGATACGCGCCTGGATCACGCGGAAGGATCAGCCGGATTTCTCGGAAACGGGGTTGCAGGCGGTGACGGAAACGAAACGCGCGGTGGTGGTCGGCGGCGGGTTCATCGGCCTCGAGATGGCGGAAAACCTGGTCCATCTCGGGCTCGAAGTGACCCTTCTCGAGATGCTCGATCAGGTTATGCCGCCGCTCGATCCGGAAATGGCCCGTCTCGTCGAGGACCACTTGCGAAAACACGGTGTCCGCCTCGAGCTCAATGACGCGGTGGCCGGCTTCAAACAGGCCGCCAACGGCTCGCTCGAGGTCCTGGCGAAATCCGGCAAGGCCCATCCGGCCGACATCGTGATCATGGCCATCGGCGTGCGTCCGGAGACCGAGTTGGCGAAGATGGCCGGGCTCGAGATCGGCCAACGCGGCGGGATCCGCGTCGACGAGCAGATGCGCACCAGCAACCCGGATATTTTCGCCGTCGGCGACGCGGTTGAAGTCAAGGATTTCGTCACCGGTCAGTGGACTCTGATCCCGCTCGCCGGGCCGGCGAACCGCCAGGGACGGATCGTCGCCGATGTGATCGCCGGGCGCGACTCCCGCTTCCGGGGCACCCAGGGGACGTCGATCTGTCTCGTCTTCGACGCGGCGGTGGCCTCGACCGGCGTCAGCGAAAAGGTCCTGGTCAAACTGGGCGATAAGGATTACGAAAAAATCTACCTCTACCCGAATTCGCACGCGGGGTATTATCCGGGTGCCAAACTGCTGGCCATAAAAGTCATCTTTCGGAAATCCGACGGCCGTCTCCTGGGAGCGCAGGTGCTGGGTCAGGATGGCGTCACCAAGCGGATCGATTCTTTCGCCATGGCCATCCAGATGGGATGCACCGTTTATGATCTGGAAGAGGCCGAGCTGTGCTACGCCCCGCCCTTCGGCAGCGCGAAGGATCCGGTCAACTTCGCCGGGATGGTCGCCGCGAACATCCTCCGCGGAGACATGCCGGTCGGCCACTGGGATTCCGCCGAGAAGGGATTTCTCCTCGATGTGCGCAATCCGGCTGAACTCGCCGTGGAGGCTGTGGCGGGCGCGGTCAACATACCGCTGCCGGAGCTCCGCGGCCGCCTGAACGAACTGCCCCGCGACCGCGAGGTCCTCGTCATCTGCCGCTCCGCCCAGCGCGCCTACTACGCGACGCGGATCCTTCTTCAGAACGGGTTCAAAGCCCGGAATATCTCCGGCGGCATGTTGACGCGCTCGCATCGCGCGGTGGGTTGGAACTAAGGGATAAGAAAAGGATACGATCGCCGCGCCCTTCGCGGACGTCGACGGCAAGGTGGTCACGAAAGGCTGTTTGAACAATTCGAGATCTCGGATGGTCATCCCCGAGTCCTGGACTCGATGGTTTTCACGGGCGCGGCCCTGAAAGGAGATTTTCGATGAATGCCGAACAAACGCGTCTTGAAGAAGCCCGGACGAAGAGCGCGTCCTGGAAGAAATGGGGACCTTACTTGAGCGAACGCCAGTGGGGGACCGTCCGCGAGGACTACAGCGAAAGCGGCGACGCCTGGAACTACTTCCCCCATGACCATGCCCGATCGCGGGCCTACCGCTGGGGCGAGGACGGCCTGGCCGGCTTTTCCGATGACCGTCAGAGGCTCTGCTTCGCGCTGGCGCTCTGGAACGGCCGGGATCCGATTCTGAAAGAGCGTCTGTTCGGGCTGAGCAACGGAGAGGGGAACCACGGGGAGGACGTCAAGGAATACTACTTCTATCTTGATGCGACGCCGACCCACTCCTATATGAAGTACCTTTATAAATACCCTCAGGCGGCCTACCCGTACGACGACCTGGTCGCGACGAACCGTAACCGCGGCCGGGGCAACCCGGAATACGAGCTGCTCGACACGGGGTGTTCGACCAGGACCGTTATTTCGACATCTTCGTGGAATACGCCAAAGCGTCGCCGGAGGATGTGCTCATTCAGATCACCGTCCATAACCGGGGCCCGGAGCCGGCGACGCTCCAGCTCCTGCCGACGCTCTGGTTTCGCAATGACTGGTCCTGGGGAGCGGATGTCGCCCGCCCGATACTGCGGCAGCTGGCTCAGGGCAAAACCGGCGGGATCGTGGCGCTCTCGCACCGCGATCTCGGCGAGCGCTTCTTTTTCGCGGAAGGCGCCCCGGAGCTCCTGTTCACGGAGAACGAAACCAATACGGAGCGGCTGGTCGGCATGCCCAATTCCTCTCCTTACGTGAAAGACGGCATCAACGACTATATCGTTCACGGCAAGAAAGATGCGGTCAATCCCGAGAAGACGGGGACCAAAGTCTCGGCCCATTACCCCCTCACGCTGGGGGCCGGAGAGTCCCGCACGATCCGATCTGCGGCTCAGCGATCAGCCGAGGGGAAACTCCTCCAAAACGCTCGGCGGGCAGTTCGGGAAAGCGTTTGAATCCGTCTTCAAGGCCCGGCTCCAGGAAGCCGACGAGTTCTACGCGGAGGTCATTCCCGCTTCCCTTGACCCGGACGCGGCCCGCGTCATGCGGCAAGCCCTGGCGGGGATGCTCTGGTCCAAGCAGTTCTTTTTCTATGACGTCGGCCGGTGGCTCAAGCAGCACGGCATCCAGCCGTTCAAGGCGAATCAGCGTTCCATCCGCAACGACCGCTGGGGGCACATGGTCAACGCGGACATTATCTCGATGCCGGATAAATGGGAATATCCCTGGTACGCCGCTTGGGATCTCGCCTTCCATGTCACGGCCTTGACGCTGGTCGACCAGGACTTCGGCAAGGAACAGTTGGAACTCTTCCTGAAGGGCCGCTACATTCACCCCAACGGCCAGATCCCCGCCTACGAGTGGAACTTCGGCGACGTGAACCCCCCGGTCCACGCCTGGTCAACGATCTACACCTACTTGATGGAGAAGGCGCAAGGCGGAAAGGGCGATCTCGCCTGGCTCGAGCGCTGTTTCCAGATGCTGCTTCTTAACTTCAACTGGTGGGTGAACCGAAAAGACCGGTCAGGAAACAACGCCTTCGAAGGCGGATTCCTGGGGCTGGACAATATCGGGGTCTTCGACCGGTCTGCGCCTTTGCCGACCGGCGGGTATCTGGAACAGGCCGACGGCACCGCCTGGATGGCTCTCTTCTGCCAGAACATGGTCGAGATCAGCGCCGAGCTGGCGGTGGCCAATCCGGCCTATCTCGATCTGACGTTGAAATTCGTCGGGCACTTCCTGTTGATCGCCTCGGGGATGATCCGGCCGGGTGAGGAGGGCGGGATGTGGGATGAGGAGGACGGCTTCTTTTACGATGTGCTGCGCCTGCCGGACGGGCGGTCCGAACGTCTGAAGGTCCGCTCCATGGTCGGGCTGCTGCCCTTTTGCGCGGTGACCATCTTCGAAAGGAAGATCCTGACGAAATACCCCGAGGTCGCCCCGAGGGTGGCCGAGCATCTCCGGGCGCACCCCGAGCTGATGGCGTTCATCCATGACCCGCAGAAGCCCGGGCACAACGGGCGGCTCCTGGGATCGGTCCTGAATGAAGGCAATCTCCGCCGGGTGCTCAAGATCATGCTCGATGAGAAGGAGTTCTTGAGCCCCTTCGGGATTCGCGCTGTGTCGCGCTTTCACCAGGATCACCCCTATATCTATCGGGTCGGCGACCAGGAGTACCGGGTATCGTATCTCCCCGGGGAATCGGACAACGCCATGTTCGGCGGCAACTCGAACTGGCGCGGGCCGGTCTGGATGCCGGTCAACATGCTGATCCTCCGCGCGCTGCTCCAGTACTATCTTTACTACGGGAATTCATTCACCATCGAATGCCCGACGGGATCGGGGAAGCTGATGAACCTCTACGAAGTGGCGGAGGAGATCGGGCGCCGGCTGGCCAAGGTCTTTCTGAAGGATGAGCACGGGAAACGGCCCGTGCACGGGGCTTCCCGAAAATTCCAGGAGGATCCCCATTGGCAGGACTATCCCCTATTCTATGAGTACTTCCACGGGGACACCGGCGCGGGGGTCGGCGCGAGCCACCAGACGGGCTGGTCCGGGGCGATCGCGCGGATCATGCATCTCTTCGCCTCTTCTGATGCGGGAACGATGCTCGAGCAGAAGAAAGACACATCGGCGGGCCGGGCCCACCAACCAGCGAGAAAGAAATGATCTGAGTCGATCAGGTCGTTTGTCCTATAACACGTCGAGGATTATTGTGCGATGAATGATCACAACAGCCGGCCGTTCCCCTGGCGGTTATTCCTTTCCGAGTTTATCGGGACGGCGGCGTTGGTCCTGGTCGGCCTCACTCTGGTCATCCTGATGTTCGGGACCGGCACCCCTATGGCGCGCTTGATCCCCGAGCGAGGGACTGAGGCGCCTGATCACGGGATTTCTTTTCGGCACGACCGGCGCCTGCATCGCGCTCTCTCCCGTCGGCAAAGAAAGCGGCGCGCACATCAACCCGGCCGTCACGGTCGCCTTCCGGCTGATGGGCAAGCTCGACCTCCGGACCACCCTCGGCTACATCGCGGCTCAGTTGAGCGGCGCGGTCGTGGGGTCGCTGCCGCTGCTTATCTGGGGCGCCATGGGGAAAAGCGTGGACTTCGGAGCGACCTCGCCGGGCCCCGGCACCCCTTCTCAACGGCGCTTATGGGCGAAGCGATCACGACGTTCACGATGGTCACTCTGCTCGCCGTCTTTTTGGGTTTCCGCAAGATACGTCCCTTCACGCCGGCGATCTTCCCCCCTCTCTACGCGATCATGGTGTGGGCCGAGGCGCCGATATCGGGCACCAGCACCAATCCCGCCCGCAGCCTCGGTCCCGCGGTCGTGTCCGGACAATGGACAGGCTGGTGGATCTACTGGATCGGGCCGCTGGCCGGGATGCTGTTGGCCGTCCTCGCCTGCAGCGCCCTGGCGAAGCGCATCGAGGTCGCCAAGCTGTACTACTTCGACAGCGACCGTGACCGCCTGTTCCGCCGCCTGGCGGGGCCCAAGTTGCCCGGAAGGAACTGAATCATGAGCGGCCCTTTGCCGATCGTTGATCAGGCCCGATGCGGGGTGACAGCCTGGCCTGAGGCCCTATTGACGCGCGTCTCCGATGCTGTTGAAATGGACGTCAGCCCATTGAAGACGACTACCCTGGAACACAAAGGAGCTAAAACATGAAAGCGATTACCGTAGAACCTAAAAAACCCGGAACAGCCCGGTACGAGGATTTTCCGGAGCCCGATCTGCATGAGGGCTCGGTCCTCGTGGAGGCCGTGGCCGTCGGCGTCTGTGGGACGGACGTCGAGATCGTCGAAGGAAAATACGGGTGGGCGCCTCCGGGAAAGACGCGCCTGGTGCTGGGCCATGAATCCCTCGGCCGGGTCATCGATCCGGGTCCAAGCAGTTCCCTGAAAAAGGGCGACTTGGTGGTCGGCATCGTCCGGCGCCCCGACCCCGTCCCCTGCCCCAATTGTGCGGTGGGCGAATGGGACATGTGCCGCAACGGCCGGTACACCGAGCGGGGGATCAAGGAAATCCACGGGTTCATGTCGGAACGCTGGCGCGTCGAACCCGAATACGCCATCAAGGTGGACTCATCCCTGGGTATCCTCGGCGTGCTTCTTGAGCCGATGACGGTGATCACGAAGGCGCTGGAACAGGTCCTCGAGGCCGGTCAACGGGCTTTCTGGGAACCCAGGACGGCGCTCGTGACCGGCGCGGGGCCGATCGGTCTGCTGGCTGCCCTCCGGCTGAGCGCGCGGGATCTTGAGGTCCATGTCCTCGATCGTGCCGAAACCGGACCGAAGCCGGAACTCGTCCGCGCCCTCGGCGCGAAGTACCATACGGGGAGCGTCATGGACCTTGATTTCAACCCCGACATCATCGTCGAGTGTACGGGGGTTGGATCGGTCATCGCGGACTCGATCCAGAAGGTCGGGGCGGGCGGAATCGTCTGCCTCACGGGAGTAGGAGCCGGCGGCGTCGCCCCCCGGGCCACGGCCGACATCGCGGCGGCCGTGGTTTTAAAGAATAATCTGATCGTCGGCAGCGTGAACGCCAACAAGCGTCACTGGTATAAAGCGGGTCAAAATCTGGCTCGCTCGGACCGGGAATGGCTGAGCCGCCTGATCACGCGCCGCGAAAAACCGGAGAACTTCGAACAGGCTCTGAAGAGGCAACCCGGCGACATCAAGGTCATCATTCAGTTCTCCGAGGTTTGATCTGGACTTGTGAGGCCGGCGAGGCCTTGGCAGATCATGTCGTTGTCCGACGGCACGGTGAGGAGACGGACTCAGGCTAAAGTCCCACGAGAAGATGTAGGCCAAAGGCCATCAATTCTTGCTTCCGATGGACCTTCTAAGCCGGGAGAAGGTGGCGCCGGCAAATTTCGGCGCCGCCGAGGTTTTTGGTCTCGAGAGAGCAACCCTCCAACCGAAAGTGAAGACATTGGGAATCCGGCGTTCCCGCAAGGCCATGCCGGAATAGCGTCTGTCGACAATATATAGGCACACAATCCCGCCCCTTCCCTTTCGACCGTCAGGCGGCTTTCTCGTTTAAGGAGCCGCGCCAAATGGACAGAGCCGGTCAGACTCATAAGATCAGTTTGGGACCAAGGTCCACTTGACGGTCTGGTCCCTATCCTCATAAGCTTATTCATAAACAGGCAAAAACAGTGAACGCCATCATCGCTCGAGCTGACCCCGCCGATGGCCGCCTTCTGCGGCGAAAGGCGCTGCCAAAGGAGCTCGGCTTCACCAAAGTAAGCATTGTCGCGGCGGCCAAAGAACAGCCGGCCAAGAGTTGAAAGACAGCAAGACAACAAGGAGACGGACATGCAACTGGGAATGATCGGTTTGGGACGGATGGGTGGGAACATGGTCCGGCGACTGATCAAAGGCGGCCATGACTGTATCGTGTATGACCGTTCAGGAAAAGCCGTGAAGGAACTGGTTTCCGAGAAGGCGGTCGGGGCGAGTTCGGTTGCCGACCTCGTCAAGAAACTGCGAAAACCCCGGGCGGTGTGGCTGATGGTCCCCGCCGCGGCCGTCGATAACAGCATCGCCGATCTCGTCAAACTTCTGGAGCCGGGCGACATCCTCATCGACGGCGGCAATTCCCACTACATTGACGACATCCGGCGGGCGAAGGAGCTCGCGGCGAAGGAAATCCAGTACATGGACGTCGGAACGAGCGGCGGCGTCTGGGGCCTGGAACGCGGCTATTGCCTGATGATCGGCGGGGAAAAAGAGACCGTGAAACGCCTCGAGCCGATCTTCGCGACGCTGGCGCCCGGCCGCGGCGCCATTCCGCGCACCCCGGGACGTGAGAAGATCAAAGGCACAGCGGAAGACGGTTATCTCCACTGCGGGCCGAACGGGGCCGGCCACTTTGTCAAAATGGTGCACAACGGCATAGAATACGGCCTGATGGCCGCCTACGCGGAGGGACTGGGTATCCTGCGGGAGGCGAACATCGGCAAGCAGGAGCATGAGGTTGATGCCGAGACGACGCCCTTGCGCGACCCGGAGCACTATCAGTACGACTTCAATCTGGCGGACGATTACGGAAGTCTGGCGGCGGGGCAGCGTGATCGCGTCGTGGCTGTTGGACCTGACGGCGGCCTCCCTCGTCGCAGATCAAAGCTTGTCGAAATTCTCGGGCCGGGTGTCGGATTCCGGCGAGGGCCGCTGGACGATCAAGGCCGCCATCGATGAAGGCGTGCCCGTGCCGGTCCTGTCGGCGGCCCTGTATCAGCGCTGGAGCTCGCGCGGAGAGTCTCTCTATTCGGACAAGGTTTTGTCGGCCATGCGCTTCCAGTTCGGCGGGCATCACGAAAAGCCCGCGAAATAGGGAGGAGCTCATGTCGTTCAAATGAGCGAGGAGGAGATCATCATGGCCGAAAAGAAGACCGTGAGGAAACCGACACCGAAAGCCCCGGCCAAACCGGTGCAGCCGGTAACGCGCGGCCGCGCCTGGCTGGCGCTGGCGGCCCATTATCAGAAGATCAAAGAGGTTCCTCTCAGGACGTTGTTCGCCCAGGACCCCACGCGGGGCCAGCGCTTGACGCTCGAAGCGGCCGGGTTGTATCTCGACTATTCCAAGCACCGGGTCACCGACGAGACCCTGCGGTTGCTTGTGAACCTGGCCGAAGACAGCGGCCTGCGCGGGAAAATCGAGGCCATGTTCCGCGGGGAAAGGATCAATGTGACCGAGAACCGGGCCGTGCTGCACGTGGCGCTCCGCGCCCCGCGCGGCGCGCGTATTCTCGTGAATGGCAAGAATGTCGTCCCCGAAGTCCATGCCGTTCTCGATAAGATGGCCAAGTTCTCCGATCGGGTGCGCAGCGGCAAATGGCTAGGCCACACAGGCAAACGCATCCGCAACGTGGTCAACATCGGCATCGGCGGCTCGGACCTGGGCCCGGTCATGGCCTACGAGGCGCTGCGCCACTACTCGGCTCGCGGCCTGACCTTCCGCTTTGTCTCCAACGTGGACGGCACGGACTTTGCCGAAGCCACCCGCGACCTCGACGCGGCGGAGACCTTGTTCATCGTTTCCTCCAAGACGTTCACCACGCTCGAGACGATGACCAACGCGCAGACCGCGCGCGCCTGGGCGCTGGCCGCGCTCAAAGACGAGGCCGCGATCGCCAGGCATTTTGTCGCCGTGTCCACCAATGCGGCGGAGGTTTCGAAATTCGGCATCGACACGGCCAACATGTTCGGCTTCTGGGACTGGGTCGGCGGGCGTTACTCGATGGCTTCCGCCATCGGGCTGTCGACGATGCTGGCTATCGGGCCGGAGAACTTCCGGTCGCTGCTGGCCGGCTTCCACGAAATGGACGAGCACTTCCGCACCGCGCCGTTCGCCAAAAACATGCCGGTGCTGATGGGCCTGCTCGGGGTTTGGTACAACGACTTCTTTGGCGCCCAGACGGTGGCCGTGCTGCCTTACGATCAATACCTGAAGCGCCTCCCGGCGTATTTGCAGCAGCTGACCATGGAGAGCCTGGGCAAGAGCGTCACGCTCGACGGCACGATCATCACCGACTATCAAACCGGTGCGATCTTCTGGGGCGAGCCGGGCACCAACGGGCAGCACTCCTTTTACCAGTTGATCCATCAAGGCACGAAGCTGATCCCGTGTGATTTTATCGGCTTCGCCAACTCGCTCAATCCGCTCCGCGGCCATCACGATATCCTGATGTCGAATATCTTCGCCCAGGCGGAAGCGCTGGCCTTCGGCAAGACCGCCGAGGAGGTCAAAGCGGAAGGCACGCCGGATTGGCTGGTGCCGCACCGCACGTTTGACGGCAACCGGCCGAGCACCGTCCTCCTGGCCGGCCGGCTCACGCCGGAGACGCTGGGCCAGCTGGTCGCGCTGTACGAGCATGTCGTCTTTACGCAGGGCGCCGTCTGGAACGTCGGCCCGTTCGATCAGTGGGGCGTGGAGCTGGGCAAGGTGCTGGCGAAGCGCATCATCCCCGAGCTGGAAAGCGCGGCGCCGCCTGTCCTCAAGCACGACAGTTCGACCAACACGCTGATTCGCCGGTACCGCAAGCTGCGGGGAAGGCGCTAACCCGACATTGGCAGGAGCGCCAGCACAGAAATGGACGACACCCTCTGTCATCCCGACTTTTGCCTTCCACGGCTGCCGCGTGCCGAGTGGCAAGTCCGCGTGACTGTTCAAGAAATGCCGTGATACTATACTTAAGCGCTGCAATAAGGAGTGGCCATGAAGCCAAAATCGAGCTCGTCTGACCCCAAAACGCGTTTCAAAGAGGCGGCCGCCGCGAGCGCGGTGCAATTCGTGCGGCCGGGGATGAAGGTCGGGCTCGGTTCCGGCAGCACGGCCATCTTGGCTACGCGCCGCATCGCGGAATTGCTGAAAACGGGCGAGCTGAGCGGCATCGTCGCCTTCGCCACCTCGAAGGCCACCGCAGAAGAAGCCGTCCGGCTCGGCATCCCCCTGCTGCCCGACGACTTGCCGGAGGACCTCGAGGTGACGATTGACGGCGCGGATGAAGTGGACCCGGACATGAATTTGATCAAGGGCGGCGGCGGCGCGCTGCTGCGCGAAAAGATCGTCGCGCAAGCGAGTCAACGCGAGATCATCGTGGTCGATGAGACGAAACCCTCGCCCCGCCTGGGGACGCATTGGCCCGTGCCCGTCGAAGTGATCCCCTTCGGTTGGCGGTCACAGGCCCGTTATCTCGAATCGCTGGGCGCCAAGTGCACGGTTCGCCAAAATCATCACGGCACCCCCTTCGTCACCGATTCGGGCAATATGATCTTGGATTGTCATTTTGGCCCCATCGCCGAGGCGCGACAGCTGGCGGCCGCTTTGGATGCCCGCGCGGGCATCGTCGAGCACGGTTTGTTCATCGGGCTTGCCACCGACCTGATCGTCGCGGGCGCGGGCGGCGTTCGCCACCGGACGCGGCAGGCGTGAGACGATGACGCAGTCTGACTCTCCATCGCCGGCGCATGGCGAGGCCCAAGTTGCCCGGAGGAGCTGAAGCATGATCGCCCTTTCCCCTGTCGGGTATCAGGCCTGACTCCGTCTTGCCTCCGGTGCCGGCGGCATCGACACACACTGGCCTAAGGTCCAATTGACGCCCGGCGCCCTGAACCTTGATAATTGGAGTAAGGCCAATAGTGTGATCGCGCCATATTTCATGAGTGTTGCCACGGCGACACCGGGGCGCCGGACCCTGCAATCTATAAGGAAAACATGACGGCCGATACAGCGTATCGGCCGTACTGGCAATAGAGGGAAGGCCCTCAAAGTCAGACGAAGAGAGGAGGAACCATGGCCGAGAAGAAATTCATCGACGTCACGGAACAGAAGCGGTTAAATGAGGCGCGCGAGGCGGGAATCCCCTGGAAGAAATGGGGACCTTACCTCAGCGAGCGGCAGTGGGGCACGGTCCGCGAGGACTACAGCGAGGACGGCAACGCCTGGGATTACTTCACCCACGACCAGTCGCGCTCCCGGGCCTACAAGTGGGGGGAGGACGGGCTGGGGGGGATCAGCGATGACAAGCAACAGCTGTGCTTTGCCCTGGCGCTGTGGAACGAGCGCGACCCGATCCTGAAGGAGCGCCTGTACGGGCTCACCAACAGCGAGGCGAACCATGGGGAGGACGTGAAGGAGTACTACTTCTACATCGACAGCACTCCGACGCACTCCTACATGAAGTACTTATACAAGTACCCGCAGCGGGAGTTTCCTTACCGGGACCTGATCGAGACGAACCGGCGACGGTCGCGGGAGGAGTTCGAGTACGAACTGCTCGATACGGGCGTGTTTAACGACGACCGGTACTTCGATGTGTTCGTGGAATACGCCAAGGAAGGACCGGAAGACGTGCTCATCCGCATCACCGTTCACAACCGCGGGCCGGAAGCGGCCCGGCTTCGCCTGTTGCCGACGCTCTGGTTCCGGAACACCTGGTCGTGGGGCGAAGACGATCAAAAGCCTTCCCTGCGGGAGGCGGCCCCGGGCGCCATTCACGCCTCCCACCATGAACTGGGAGAATACTGGCTGTATTGCGATGGCCAGCCGGAGCTGCTGTTCACCGAAAATGAGAGCAATGCCGGCCGTCTCTGGGGCCAGCCCAACGCGTCTCCCTACGTCAAGGATGCGTTCCACGCCTGCATCATCTCGGGACAGGGCGAGGCGGTGAATCCCGCCAAGGTGGGGACCAAGGCCGCCGCCCACTACGTCCTGGAAGTGCCCGCCGGCGGCAGCCGGACGGTCCGCCTGCGGCTCGCGGCCGCCCCGCTGGACGACGCCTTCAGCGGCTTCGAGCGGATATTCAAGAGCCGGATCGGAGACGCGGACGAATTCTACCAGAGGATCACGCCGCAATCGCTGAGCGAAGACGAACGCCGGGTGCACCGCCAGGCGCTGGCGGGCATGCTGTGGAGCAAGCAGTATTACTACTTCGACCTGGAGAAATGGCTGCGCGAGCACAACAGTCATCCGCTGCTCGAATCCGCCCGGCAGGGCGGGCGCAACACGGAATGGTTCCACATGCTCAACGCCGACATCATCTCGATGCCGGACAAGTGGGAGTATCCGTGGTATGCGGCCTGGGACCTGGCCTTCCACACGGTCTGCTTTTCGCTGGTGGATTTCGATTTCGCCAAGGACCAGCTGCTGCTGATGCTGCGCAGCCTGTACTTCCACCCGAGCGGACAGATCCCCGCCTACGAGTGGAACTTCAGCGACGTGAACCCCCCGGTGCACGCCTGGGCCACGCTCTGGCTGTACAAATACGAGCAACAACTGGGCCGGGCGGACCTTCGTTTCCTGGAACGATCCTTTCAGGGCTTGATGCTGAATTTCAACTGGTGGGTGAACCGCAAGGACCCGTCCGGTCGCAACGTGTTCGCCGGCGGCTTTCTGGGACTGGACAACATCGGCATCTTTGACCGGAGCGCGCAGCTGCCGACGGGCGGCTCGCTGGAGCAGGCGGACGGGACGGCCTGGATGGCGTTCTACAGCCAGTGCATGGCGGAAATGGCCCTGATCCTGTGCGATTACGACCCGATGTACGAGGAAGTGGCCTTCAAGTTCGTGCAGCATTTTATGCAGATTTCCTATGCCATGGACCGCGTCGGCGTGCATCACGACGAGATGTGGGATGAGGAGGACGGGTTTTTCTATGACCTGCTGCGGCTCCCCGACGGCCAGGCCATCCGTTTGAAGGTGCGGTCGCTGGTGGGACTGCTGCCGCTCTGCGCCTCGACCGTGTTCGAGGCGGACGACGTGACGCGGCATCCGAAACTCATGGAGCTGATCGCCCTGTACCGGAAACGTCACCCGGAGCTGATCTCCCAGGTCGCCCCGACCGACGAGGGTTTCATCGGCGTCAAGGGGCGGCGTCTGCTGTCGATCCTCAACAAGAAGAAGCTGGAGCAGGTGCTCGGTTACATGCTCGACGAGAACGAGTTTCTCGGTCCGCACGGCATCCGTTCTCTCTCGCGGTATCACCTGGAACACCCGTTCAGCTTTTGGGTGGGTCACGAGGAGTACAAGGTCCAGTACCTGCCGGCGGAATCGAATACGGGGATGTTCGGCGGCAACTCCAACTGGCGCGGCCCGGTGTGGATGCCGGTCAATGGGCTGATCGTGCGGGCACTGATCAACCTGTACGGGTTTTACGGCGACGATTTCAAGGTTCAGTGCCCGACCGGTTCCGGCAAGTACATGACGCTGTTCGAAGTGGCGCAGGAGCTGACCCGCCGGCTGGCGGGCACTTTCCTGCGTGACGCCGATGGACGACGGCCGGTCTACGGAGGGATGGCCAAGTTCCAGGAAGATCCTCATTGGCGCGACCTGATCCTTTTTCATGAGTACTTCCACGGTGACAACGGAGCGGGCCTTGGAGCCAGCCACCAGACCGGGTGGACCGGACTGATCGCCCCGCTGCTGGACATCTTTGGCCGTCTCGACGCCAAGAGACTGCTGGAGGCCAAGCGCGAGCGCGTGATGGGCAGGGTTATAGAGGAACAGGTGGGCGGAGAAAAGCCGCGCGGCAAATAAGGAGGGAAGGTGCCCGATCCTCACTATCCTTCGCTGTACCAAATCAACACCCGTGTCGGACTGACGGAACTTTCCCGGAAATTGGGCCGGCCGGCGACTCTGGATGACATTCCCGATGCCGCCTTGGATCGCCTGGCAGAGCAGGGTTTCGACTGGGTCTGGTTCCTGAGCGTTTGGCGGACCGGCCTGGCGGGGCAGCGGGTTTCGCGCGCCAACGCCGGCTGGCGCAAGGAATTTCAGGAGACGCTGCCGGACTTGCGGGAAGAGGACATCGCCGGCTCGGGGTTCGCGATCACCGCCTATGCCGTCCCGGCCGCCCTGGGCGGCGACGCGGCGCTGGCCCGGCTGCGCCAACGGCTGGCGGAGCGCGGTCTGAAGCTGATGCTCGATTTTGTCCCGAACCACATGGCGCTCGATCACCCCTGGGTCGAGGACCACCCCGAGCTATTTTGTCCCGGGGACGGAGGACCTGTTGGCGCGGGAGCCGCAGAACTATGTCCGGGTGAAGCGGGAAGAGGGGGATGTGATCCTGGCCTATGGCCGGGATCCGTATTTTTCCGGCTGGCCGGATACCCTGCAGCTCGATTACAGCAATCCGCGGCTGCAGGAGGCGATGATCAAGGGAGCTGCTGAAGATCGCCGGCCAGTGCGACGGTGTGCGCTGCGATATGGCCATGCTCCTTTTGCCCGAGGTTTTTGAGCGGACGTGGGGCCGCCGGCCTGAGCCGTTCTGGCCGAGAGCCACACAGCGAGTCCGGGACCAACACCCGGAATTTTGTTTCATGGCCGAGGTCTACTGGGACCTGGAATTTACCCTCCAGCAGCAGGGGTTCGACTACACCTACGACAAGCGCCTTTACGACCGCCTGCGCGAAGGCCACGCCCGGCCGGTCCGCGAGCACCTCCACGCGGCGCTTGACTATCAGAGCAAGTCGGCGCGTTTTTTGGAGAACCACGACGAGCCCCGCGCCGCCGCCTCATTCGACCCCCTCGTTCACCGGGCCGCCGCGGTGATCACCTATTTCATTCCCGGCCTGCGTTTCTTCCATCAAGGCCAGTTCGAAGGCCGGAAGAAGCGCATCTCGCCGCATCTCGTCCGGGCGCCCGAGGAGATCTCCGGACGAGGGGCTTGATGGAGTTCTATGACCAGGTGCTCGCCGTCCTTCAGAAGCCCATCGTCGAACAGCGGGGAATGGCAGTCGCTGGATTGCCGGCCGGCTTGGGACGGGAATGGATCCTGGGATTCATTCGTCGCCCATGCCTGGCTGGGCACCGGCGGTGAACGGACTCGTCGTCGCCGTGAATTACGCGCCCCATTCCAGCCAGTGCTATCTCAGCCTGCCTTTTCCCGAGATCGGGAACAGCTCAGTCTGGCTCAAGGACTCGCTCAGCCTCGCCTGCTATCTCCGCGAAGGGGATGAGCTGCTCGAGCGCGGACTCTACCTCGATTTGCCGCCCTGGTCCTATCATGTTTTTGACTTGGAGATCAGCGAATAACGGCATTGACGGGCGGCCCCAAAAACTATATAAATCGGCGAGAAGGACAAGAGGACGGAGAGAAGGAATCCGCAACAGATGAAGAACGACGACGCGAAGATCCCCGCACTCTCGTTATTCGGGGGTCCCCTGTATAGATTCGGAGTCCGGCTGGGCCTCGTCCGGGGAAGGACGAGGACTTTCAGGCTGGGGCTGGCGCTGGGCCTGACGTTCTGGAGTGTGCTGATCGCGCTGGCGCTCCTGCAAGGACAGGCAGCGATGATCCTTTCTCTCAACGTGATCGGTGTCCATGTCCGCTTCCTGTTGGCTATTCCGCTGTTCTTTTTCTGCGAATCCTTCGTCTTTCCCCGGATGGCGGAGTTCGTCAACCATATCGTGGATTCCGGTGTCGTTCCCGAAGACCAGTGGCCGGCCCTGGCCGCGGACGTCCGCCGGGTCAACCGGATGGCGGACAGCTGGCTGGCCGACGTGATCTTCCTCCTGCTGACGTTCGCCATGCCCCTGCTCGAAATCGTCGTCGATCTGCCGTTCCGGACAGGAAGCTGGAAGACGATCCTGGCCCATGGTGGGGTAGGGCTGAACCCGGTCAATGTCTGGTATCTGGGGTTCTGCCTGCCTCTCTTCAGATTCCTGTTGTTGCGCTGGTTCTGGCGGCTGGGTCTCTGGTGGTACTTTCTCCGGCGCCTGGTCAAGCTGAAGCTTCATCTCATCCCGACCCACTCCGACAGCGCGGGGGGGCTGGGGTACGTGGAGGTCGTGCAGGAGCATTTCTTCCCCCTGGCCCTGACGTTCTCGGCGGTTTTTTCGGCCTCCTTCGCGGAAGGCATCGTCACGGGGGCGATGGCCTTTGAGGCCCTGTACTACCTGATCCCGGGGATCCTGCTGCTCATCGCCGGGCTGTTCATCGGCCCGCTGTTCCTGTTCACCGCCGAGCTCTGGAACTGCCGGGAAACAGGGCTGGGCGAATACATGGCCATGGCCTCCCGCTATGTCCGCGCCTTCGACCGCAGGTGGCTCCGGGACGAGAACGCGACCGGCGAATCCCAATTGGGCGCGGCGGACCTGCAGTCGCTGGCCGACCTGACGAACAGCATGAACGTCATCCGCGACATGCGTCTGGTCCCCGGCGGCCGGAGGCTGGTGCTGCCGCTGGCGGTCTGCTCGATCCTGCCGATGCTGCCGCTCTTTCTCTTGAAGTTCCCGGTCGAAAAGATCGCCTCGGGATTATTCCGGGCTCTGACGGGACTGTAGTCGACACCCTTTTTTACCGGTTTTTTCCGTCCGGCCCAGACCCCTCTTCCGTTCGTTGATCCCTCCAACATCCCTCGCGACAAGGAAGGGCTCGGATTTGGCTGCTGTCGGCGGGGAGCCCTCGCCGTGCCCCCCTCGGCTTGACCCTCTCCATCACCTAAACGGCGATCCTCCGGAATCCCGGGAGAATTTGGAAATCGGGGAATCCGGTGCTATATTGAATTGTCGAATAGGGCAGTTTCCAGATATCTCAGAATCCCGAGGTGAGCGTGGCGCGGAAATCCAGGGCGAGTTCTCAGGCGTCGAAGCCGCGAGCCGAGAAGGCTCCCCGCTCCCCTGCCGCATTCGAGAGGCTGCTCCTCGACATCTCCACGCGGTTCATCAGCCTGCCGGCCGATCACGTGGACAGCGAGATCACACTCGCCCAGCGAGGGGTTTGCGAATGCCTGGGCGTCGACATCTCGGCCCTCTGGCAAAAGGACCTTGAGTATCCGGGCTCGTTGACAATGACTCATATCTTCGTGCCGGCGGATTTTTCTGTGCCGGTTCCGGAAACCATGGACGCGAAGGATACGTTCCCTTGGGCCATGAAGAGGCTTTTCGAGGGCGAGACCATCGCCATCTCCCGCCTGGCGGATCTGCCGTCCGCCGCGGCGCGCGACTTGGAGCTCTACCAATACTTCGGCATCAAATCGGCCCTGACTTTTCCCCTGGCCGCGGGCGGCGGGCCGGTGTTCGGGGCGGTGAGCTTCAACGACTTTCGGAAGGAACGGGCCTGGTCGACCGAGCTCGTCGGCAAGCTGCGGCTCGTCGCGCAGGTTTTTGCCAACGCCCTGGCCCGCAAGCGGAGCGATCAGGCGCTCCAGGAAAGCGAAGCCCGCTACCGGGGCATCTTCGAGGAGTCCATCGAAGGGATCTATCGAACCTCGGCGGAGGGAAGAGTGATGGTGGCCAATCCCGCCCTGGCGAAGATGCTGGGCTACGACTCCCCGGAGGCCGTCATCCGGACCATCACGGATCTGGGCCGTCAGGTTTGGCTGGATCCGGAAGAGCGCACCCGTTTTGCCCAGGAACTCGAGAAGCAGGGCACGATCCACGGGTACGAGTGCCGGTTCATGCGCCAGGACAGGACGGAAATATGGGTGTCGCTCAGCACCCGCCCCGTCCGCGGCCCCGACGGCCGGGTTGCCCACTATGAAGGATTCGTCGAGGATATTACCGAGCGCAAGCGGGCCGAGGCGGCGCTCCGCGAAAGCGAAGCCCGCTACCGGGGCATCTTCGAAGAGTCCATCGAGGGCATCTATCGAATCTCGCTGGAGGGAAGGATCCTGATAGCCAATCCCGCCCTGGCGAAAATACTGGGGTATGACTCCGCGGAGGCCTTCATCCGGACCGTTTCGGACGTGGGCCGCCAGGTCTGGGCGGATCCGGAAGCGCGCGACCGCTTTCGTCCTGGGGCTCGAGACCGCAGGGCACGATCCAGGGGTACGAGTGCCAGTTCAAGCGCCAGGACGGGACGGAAGATCTGGGTTTCGCTCAGCTCCCGCCCCGTCCGCGGCCCCGACGGCCGGGTCGCCCACTATGAGGGATTCGTCGAGGATATCAGCGAGCGCAAGCGGGCGGACGAGGCGCTGGCCGAAAGCGAAAAGCGCTACCGGACGCTATTTGAGTCCGCTCCGGCGGGTATCATCTTGATCGGGACGGACGGGCATGTTCGGGCGGCGAATTCCCGCCAGGCCCGTCTTTACGGTTATGAATCGCCGCAGCAGCTCGAAGGGTTTTACGCACCGTTGTTCGTTGCCGAGAAGGACCGCGAGCGCTCCGCCCGGAATATGAGGGATTTGCTGCAGGGGAATGAACTGGCCGATCGAACTTACACCGCCGTGCGGCGCGATGGCTCCGAGTTCACGGTGGAGGTGACGTCGGTGAGCCTCCGGGCAGCCAACGAAGAGGTGCAAGGCTACCTCTGCCTGACGATCGACGTCACCAAAAACAGACAGGACGAAAACGAGAAGGTCGAGTTACGTCAAGAACTCGCGCATCTGGCCCGGGTCATGACGATGGCTGAGCTATCGACGTCCTTGGCCCATGAGATCAACCAACCGTTAGGAGCGATCCTGAACAATGCCGAGGCCGCCCGATCTCTGCTGTCCCGGACCGAGGCGGAGAGGCAAGAAATCGGAGAGATCCTCGAGGACATCATCCTGGACGCCCAGCGCGCGGGCGATGTCGTCCGCAGGATCCGGGGACTCGTGAAAAAAGGCGAGGCGAAATTCGAGCCGTTAAGCATCAACCGCCTGATCGAGGAGGTCGTCAGGCTCGTGAACAACAGCCTCGGCATGAATGAGATCACGCTTCAATTGGACCTGAAGCCGGACCTGGAGAACGTCAGGGGAGACCGCGTCCGGCTGCAGCAGGTCCTGTTGAATATCATGACGAACGCGATCGACGCCATGAAACGAGAGCCCTCGAGGATATTGACGGTGCGTTCCGCGGGGACGGACGGGAACACGGTCACCGTCAGTATCAGTGATTCGGGAACGGGAATCCCAGAAGCCGGCCAGGACAGCGTCTTCAAGCCGTTTTTTACGACGAAACGGGACGGCTTGGGGATGGGGTTGCCGATTTGCCAGTCGATCATCGAGGAACACGGGGGGCGGATCTGGGGAGAGAATAATCGAACGGGGGGCGCGACGTTTTCTTTTTCCCTGAAGACCTGGAGAGATGAATCCAGATAAGCGGCCGAGAGCTCCTCAGGCCTTTGGCTGAGTATTGGACTAAGGTCCAATAGACAAGGCTCTTTTCTTCTGTCAGACTGCGGATGCCGGGAAAAAAATGGACTGCTTTTCATCATGTTTTTGGATCGTCGATGACGATCTGTCGTTCGGCAAGTCGCTCAAGCGGATGCTGAACGCCAGGGGGATTTCCGCCGAATACTTCGGGTCGGCCCAGTCGTTTCTCGATTCCGTGCCTCCCGGACAGCGCGGCTACGCCATCGTGGATATCCACATGCCGGGTTGCGACGGGTTCACGCTGCTGAAAAAGATGAAGACCTTGCACTACCAGATGCCGGTGATCATCGTCACCGGGCAAACGGACAGCCAGGCGCGGGACCTGGCCATGCAAAATGGCGCCGTCGGCTATTTGCAGAAGCCCTTTTCCGAAGCCTCTCTTATGGAATTCATCCAAAAGCAAGAGCCTGAGGAGACCACTCCTTAGTCAGCCCGCGGGGCGCGAGACGCCGCCCGCCTCTTTCCCGCCGGCCGGACCTTGATATTGCCAATTATCCTCTTCGGAGCTAAGATAGTGGCTCCGAGAAACGAACCCGATGACTTCGCCCGCGGCCACGGTATGCATCGTCGACGACGACCCCTCCGTCCTCAAGGCGTTGGCCCGGCTCGTCGGAACGGCCGGCTACTCGGTCAAAACCTACGACCGAGCCTCGGCCTTCCTCGACAGCCGGCTCCCCAGGGGGCCGAAGTGCCTGGTCCTCGATTTGCAGATGCCGGACCTCGGCGGCCTGGACCTGCAGCGAGAACTGGCCGCCCGGGGCCTGACCCTGCAGGTGATCTTCCTGACCGGTCACGGGGACATCCCCTCGAGCGTCGAGGCCATGAAGGCCGGGGCTGTGGACTTTCTCACCAAGCCCGCCCGCGGCGCTGTCCTGCTCGAGGCCGTCCGCGCGGCCATTGAAAAAGACAAAGCCCAGTTGAAGTGTCAGCGCGAACTAAACTCGATCCGCCGCCGGATCGAGACGCTCACCCCCCGCGAATACGAAGTGTTCCGCTGGGTGATCGCCGGCTGCCTCAACAAGCAGACGGCCTTCGAGCTGGGTATCAGCGAAAAAACTGTCAAATTCCACCGGGCCATGGTCATGCAGAAGATGAAGGTCGGTTCCATCGCCGAGCTGACTTTTCTCGCCGACCGGGCGGGGGTCACGCCGATGAGGAAGGCCGGTCCCCAGTCCGGCTGACGGCGGCGCCGGCGTCTCCATTTGGACCAAAGTCCCAATTGACGCGCCGGCTTTCCCCGATTATCCTCAAGATGTTGACAACGAACCCGCAGCGCAACTTGCCCGCGGCGAAGGCCGTCGTTTTATTCTTGATGTCCGCCTTCGTGCTCGGTGCAAGTGTGCCTGACCTGTCCGCGATCACTCGGGACGAGGTCGTTTTCCAGAACGGCCAGAAGCTCGTCGGCAAGATCAAGAGCTTGGACAGGGGGATGTTGTCTTTCAACACCGACGAAACGGGCACGATCTCCGTAAAGTGGGTCAAAGTCGTCGGCATCTCCAGCCCCGCCCGCTTCCGGGTCGAGATCGGGACTGGACAGATCCTCGTGGGCACCCTGGAGAGGACCGCTGAAGAGGGCAAGGCCGTCGTTGCCACGTATACGGGCAAGGTCCTCCTGGCGCTGAACCTGATCGTGGCCATCGACCCCTTCGAGAACAGACGGCTGGACCGGCTCAGGGGCGAGGTGAGTGTGGGCTCCAGCCTGCAGCGGGCCCAGAGCCTGGCCACTCTGACAATAAGTGCCGACATCTCTTACCAGATGCCGAAATGGCGTTTCGATCTGAGCGGGGAATCTTATCTCAGCAAGCAGGAAGCCGTCGAGACGACGACGCGGAATGGCCTGCTCATGACGGTCCAAAGGGACCTGAAAAACCGTTATCTGGCCCTCGGGACGGCCGGAATTCAACAGAACACGGAGCTGGGACTCAGCCGGCGCGTCACGCTGGGCGGGGGACTCGGAAACAAGCTCGTCTATACGAACCTCATGATCATCTCGGTGGGGGCGGGGGCCGTCGCCGTCGACGAAAAATACAGCGACGTCGAGGCGGCGGCGCAGAACGTCGAGGCTTTGTTCACGGCGAGGAATGGAAGCCTTCCGGCATACCTTTCCCAAGCTGGATTTTGTCCTCACCGCCAAGGCCTACCCCAGCCTGACCGATTGGGGCCGCGTCCGAGATCGAGCTAGACACGAGCTTCAGCTACGAGATCCTCAGCGATTTCTATGTCGGCCTGGACGGCTTTTATTCATTCGACAGCCGGCCCCCGACGGAAGAGACCAGCCAGCGGGACTACGGCGTCTCCTTGTCCATCCGCTGGAAATTCAACAAGTGACCGTCCGTCTCCATGCCTGACGAGCGGGATCCCGGGAGGAATCTCGAGGCCCACCGGCGCGCGGCCTGAAAGACCGTCTCGACGGTTGTTTCCTCACCAGAAAATAACGACCAGAGCGACGGTCAGGGCGAGGACCAGCGCGCAGAGCCATTTCAGGGCCGGGGTCGACGTCATGTCGAAATCCGGCCTGGACGGGCAGGATCCGGGTTTCTTGAGCGGCCGCAGCGCCGTGATCGCCGCCATGACGAGGAGCAGGAACCCGAAGGTCAGCCCGATGCGGTTGAGGAAGGCGATCGAGCCGAATTTCCACATCAAGAGGCCGTAGACAGGGACGCTCAGGACCAAGGCCGCGATCCCCGCCGCCGGCGGCGTCTTCTTAATGAACAGGCCGAAAAGGAACGCCGCCACGATCCCCGGGGAGATGAACCCCTGGAATTCCTGGATGTAATTGAAGATGCCCTTGAACTTGGGGTTGCCGAGCTGCGGCGCGATCAGGCAGACGGCGAGCACGAACACGACCGTCGCCCAGCGGCCGATCTTCACCAGCGACTCGCCGCTGGCGTCCTTCTTGATGTGCCGCTTGTAGACGTCCATGGTCAGGAGCGTCGCGACCGAGTTGAGGAGCGAGCTCAGCGTGCTGATCACGGCCCCGGCGATCGCGGCCAGGATGAAACCGCGGAGGCCCGGGCCGACGAGGTTCCGGATGAGAAGGGGGTACGCCTGGTCGGTCGAGGCGCCGGGGGCCGTCAGCTGGTCCCGGAAGAGCTGCCAGGAGATGATCCCGGGGATGATGATGACGAAAGGTATGGCGAGCTTCAGCAGAGCCGCAAAAATGATCCCCAGCTGGCCCTGCTTCAGGCTCTTGGCGGCCAGGGTGCGCTGGGTGATGAACTGGTTGAGGCCCCAGTAATAGAAGCTCGGCACCCACAGGCCGAAAACGAGGGTCGTCCAGGGGATGACGGGGTGGTCGGCCGGCATGATGATGTGGAGCTTGTCGGCGTTGGCCGAGAAGAACGAGCCCGCGCCGCCGACGGCCTGGAAACCGATGAACATCGTCACCACACCGCCCAGGATGAGCCCCGAGCCCTGGAAAAGGTCGGCCCAGGCGACGGCTTTGAGGCCGCCCCAGGTCGTGTAGATCGCGGCGATCCCGCCGATCAGCCAGACCGCCTTGACCAGGTCGAGGTCAAAGATGGTGTGGAGCGCCAGCGCGCCCGTATAAACGACCGCGGCGATGCTCACCCCCACATAGATGGCCACGAGGTAGAGGGCCATGATCCCGCGGGCCGCGGGATGGTAGCGGTACTCCAGGTATTCGGGAATGGTGTAGATCCCGGCCTTCAGAAACTTCGGCAGGAAAAAGAGCGCCACCAGGACGAGCGTGGGCGCGGCGATCCACTCGTAGCTCGCGATGGCGAACCCGGCGATCCCGGCCCCCTGCCCCGACATGCCGACGAAATGCTCGGTCGAGATGTTGGCGGCGATGAGCGAAAACCCGATGAGCGGCCAGACCAGGCTCCGGCCCGCCAGGAAAAAGTCCTCCCCCGTCCTCTCCTTGCGGCTCTGGTACATGCTCACGCCCACGACGACGGCGAAGAACAGCACGAAGATCGTCAGGTCAAGCCAATGCAGCGTCACGTCGGCCTCCGTTCTTTCTCCGGACTTCGGCACATATTATATTCAGGACAGCCTCCATGACAAATCCACCGGCTGCGCGAGGCATCGCCCTTTATGTGAGGGCGTAAAGCATCGGAAGGGTGGCGCGGCGTGGGGGCCCCCCGCCGACCGAACGTTTGATGCCGTAATCTCAGCTCATCACGATGAGCATGACTGACCGTTCGGGCGCCGGGGGAGCGCCGTGACAGGACCCTATTATCGAAACGGACAACCACATAAAAGGCTATGCCGAGTCTATTTATCTGGAGTTGACGCGGGTTCCGGTCCTGTCCTATTATCGGCTCATGAAAGCGGGCTTCGGCAAAGCGGACATCACCCCGGCGCCGGGGTGCGTCCTCAACGGGTTCATCGCCCGCCCGGGGCCCAGCCTGGGCGTCGATACGCCGCTTTCGGCGAGGGCGGTTTGCCTCGAACAGGGCCGCCGGCGCGCCGTGATCGTCGGCCTCGACCTCCTCGGCGTGGCGCCGGCCACGGCGGACAGGCTGACGGCGGGAATCGGCTCCGCGACCGGGATACCGGAATCGAACGTCATCATCTCCTGCACGCACACCCATTCCGGTCCCATGGCCGCGCCCTTAAGAGGGCTGGGCCGCCCTGATGACGCTTACCTGTCGAGGCTGGAGGATCAGGTCATCACGGCGGCGCGAGCGGCGGCCGGAACACTCGCCCGCGTCGATGTGAGCTGGGGCAAAGCCGCGGTCGCCGTCGGCATCAACCGCCGCCAGCCCGCCGGCGACGGCAGCGTGACACTGGGCGTCAATCCCCGCGGTCCGTATGACAAGGAGGTTCGCGTCCTGTGCCTGAAGGGAGCCGGCCGCCCGGTCCTTCTCTTCGAGCACGCCTCCCACCCCTATTGTCTCGGTCCTGACGACAGGCTGATCGGCGCGGATTTCTGGGGCCATGCCGCGGCGGCCCTGGAGAGGAAAGGATTCAACTGCCTTTATCTCAACGGCTGCGCGGGGGACATCTCGCCCCGGCGCGCTTTCGGCGGCCCCGTTGCGGCGCGCCAGGAGGGGCAGCGGCTGGCCCGGGCCGTCCTGCGGGCCGCCGCCGGCGGCCCGCCCCGAAGCCAAACCCAGGCTGGCTGTGGGTTCGCGGCGTCTCCGCTTGGCGGTTGACATCGTCCCCCCGCTTGACCGAGATCGCGGCGCAATTGCGCCAACCCGACCGGACGGTCCGCGACAAGGACAGATCGCAAGCGCGCGTCCGCGCCCGCGTCCGCGGGGCGTGGCGGGAATGGCTGGTCGAATTGACCGAAGCCCTGGACCGCGGGCCGCTGCCGCCCGTTCCGGCCCGCGTTTCCTTGCTGCGGGTCGGCCGGGGGGCTCTGGTTTTTCTTCCCGGCGAGGTCTTCTTCGAGACGGGCGAGAGGACCGCGGCCTCCCTGCCCGCCGATCCCGTGGCGGTCGCCGCCTACGGTCACGGCTACATCGGCTACGTCCCCGCGGCCGAGGCCTACGCCCAGGGCGGCTACGAGGTGAACGAGTCCCACCGGTACGTCGGGCTCTGGCGGCTCCATCCCGGCACGAGTGCGCGGCTGGTCAAGGCGGCGCGGGACTTGTGGGACGGAACGATCAGCCTGCCGCCCGGCTCCTGAGGAGCTCGCGCCGGGCGCCTCACTTGGACATGGCCGAGACGATCCTGTCGATATTTTCCTTGTGAACGACACTGCCGACAAAGAACCCGATATTCCTGATCTTGACGTCTCGCGCGATCTTCAACTGTTTGACGACCTGACCGCAGCCCCATTCCGGGTCCGCGTTACCGGGCGTCCAGAAGCGGGGTTCCGTTGAAGGCATAAACCAGATCGTCCGGCTCATTTTGAGGTACCGCGTCAGATTTTCCCGGAACCGGCCCTGGAGATAATCGTCGCGGAGATCATAATCCCAGTACATGATATCCAGGTCGACCGGAAGTGCCGACATCAGGTCGACATGGTCATCCATCCAGTTGCAGTTGAACATGAGCTTGACCTTCAAGGGGACCAGAGCGTCGACCCGGGTCAATAGTCTGGCGGCGAACTTCAAGTATGTCTCGACAAAGAACCGCTGTCGCTCCAGCGGGCTGGCCGCCAGGTAGTCTTTTCCGGTTTGTTGCTTATAAATTTCCCGGCATTCGGGACAAAAACAGACGGGGCTGATCTCGGGCGGATGGATCAGGATGCCGTCGAAATTCTTATATCGTTCAAGCACCTCTTCAACGATACCCAGGGGATAGAGCTCGGCGCCCTTCCTGTTGGGACACAAACCCGGCGCCGGGCTCCCGTCCTCATTGACGATGCAAAGTTCCGGATGGTCCTGGGCATAGAATCGGCAATGGCCCGTGGTGGTGAAAGCGAGAATGACTTCGAGCCGGTTCCGCTTCGCCTCATCGATGATCCGCTGCAGGTCGACGTCCTTGGTCGTCCTGGAGTCGGTTTCGATGTACTTGGGAAAAGCCCGGCTCGGGTAAGGGAGCTGGTGGCCGGTCACCAGGGGGATAAAAGTGGTCGCGCCCTTGGCCTTAAGATAAGCGATGAGCTGTTGCCAATCGGCGAGACTGAAATAAGGCGTTTTTGGCCCCCACTCATCCTTATGATCTCCCTTGCCGATGAACACATAATACCCGACGCGATCGGGGTCGTCGTTCTTGGCCGCGCTCGACGCCAAAGGCACGGAGATGGCGGCAAGCAGCAGCCCGAGGCCGATCCATCGGGATCTTGAGCGATTCTGTCCGGTCTCCATGATTCCTCCTGGGCACTCCTGGGGGCGATCCGCCGCCCATTATATGCCAGGCGTAATCTTCTTTTAAACGAAAATATGCCCGACCGGCTGAAGCCTCAAGCCGGAGGTCAGCCTTCGGAGGGATGCATCTCCGTTGGTGTGACGCGTCCAGCAGGGACGGATGGGGATCGCGCCCCGAAGACCCCCGTAGCGGAAGGGGGCCCGTCGGCCTTGGCCGACGGGGGAACCGACGGGACTGGTTCCCGGGGGCCGGGGGGCTAGGGGCGCATCGCCGTCCGGACCTGCGCTGGCGCGAGGGGCGGAAGTACATCATCACACCAAAAGAGGTGCTTACCCTTCGGTGAAGCGGCTTGACAGTCGGCAGGTGACCGATTAATCTTCGGCCGTAAGGAAGGATAACATGCTAAAAAGAGCTCAGGCCATATTGACTCTGGCGGCCGCAGCCGGGGTTGCCGCCTTGGCGGCGGCCGGTCCGGCGGAGGCCGTCAAGGTCAAATCGATCAAGGTCATCTCCGACAACGCCTCCAACCGCGCCTCCTCGTACGAGCTGGCCAACAAGATCGTCACGACCCGGGACAGGATATTCATCGCCTGGCTGGATGGCGACCAGCATGTCCGGGTGGAGACCTATGTGCCGGCTTCCGATACGTGGAGCGGCTCCGCCGACCTCGGCCCGGCCGACGATAATCACGGCGGGCCGGCGCTCACCATGGACAGCCGGGGTTATCTTTACGTCGTTTTCGGGCCGCATGCCCAAAACCCCCTGAGGTTCCGGAAGTCCGCGAGACCCCATGACGCCCGCGCTTGGGACGGCGTCGAGACCATCCCGAGCGGCAACGCGACCTATCCGTGCGCCGTGTTCGATGACAAAGACACGATGCATATTGTTTACCGCTGCCACCAAACGCCGGAAGGCCAGATCGTCCTCAGGCATATCCGGCGGTTTCGCGACGGGACGTGGAGCCGGCCTTCGGATCTCGCGGATGCGGCGCCGGGCGCGGGCCGGCACTACAGAAGCTACTACGCCAGTCTGGCTGTCTCCAAGGACGGGACGCTCCACCTGGCCTTCCACCTGTTCAAGGAGATGGCTTATGCCCATTTCGCTTATATGTGTTCCCGGGATGGCGGAGAGACCTGGGAAAACGCCAAGGGCGAGAAATTGCGGCTTCTCGTGACTCCCGACTCCCCATGTCTTCTGAGGAGCGAATCGACCCCGGATGAGATGCCCGGCTGGAAGAACGGCAGCACCAGGATCGGCAACATCGCCCTGGACGATAAGGGCCGGCCCTGGATCGTATATGGCCGGTTCCTGTGGCACCGGGAAGGCGACGCCATCAAGACGATCGACCTCGCCGGACAGGTCGAGGCGGCTTTCCCGGCAAGGAGCTGACGATCGTGGGCAGCATCACGTTCGACCGGGACGGCGTGCTGTACATGGTGAGCCACGTCCGGCCCCAAGGCGTTTTGGGCCGGGCCCCGAATTCGTCGGAGGTCATTCTGATCACCTCGGAGGATTACGGCCGGAGCTTCGAGATGTCGCTCGTTTCCCATGAAAACCCCAAGAACCCCGACGCGCCGAACTGGTGTCCTAACATCGAGCGCCCTTACAACGCCGGACTCCTCGACCATGCGCCGTCGTTCGTCTATCAGGCCGGCGACCCCGGCTGGGGCAACCCCGGGAACACGGGAGGGGTCTTCGTGAACGACCCGAAGCTCCGGATGAAGCTCGTGTTCGTGCGGCTGGCAAAAGACCGGAAGGAACCCGGCCGATGACCAAGCGGGAGGTCATGCGGACGGTTCTCGAAGGCCGGAGGCCGCCGTATGTCCCCTGGTCCTTCGATTTCACCAAGGAGGCGAGGGAGGCGCTCGTCTCGCATCTGGGTACCGAGGACATCGACACCGCCGTCGGCAACCACGTCCTCAAGCTCGGCCGTGATATCGGCATCTTCGAGCCGCTGGGAGATGACTTCTATCGCGACAACTTCGGCGCCGTCTGGGACCGGTCAATCGACAAGGACATCGGGAACATCCGGGGCGAGGTCCTGCCCGCGCCGACCCTGAAAGGCTATGCGTTCCCCGACCCCAGCGACCCCCGGCTGTTCGACGACATCCCGGAGAAGCTCGGCGGTTCCCGGACCGGTTGTCGCTTTTCTGCGTCGGGTTCTCCCTGTTCGAGCGGGCCTGGTCGCTCCGCGGGATGCAGAACCTGTACATGGACCTCTGCGACCAGCCGCAGTTCGTCCGCGAGCTCTTCCGGACGATCGCCGACTACAACATCGCCCAGGTTCGGGAGGCGGTGAAATACGATATCGACGCCGTCTACTTCGGCGACGACTGGGGGCACCAGCACGGGCTCCTTTTCGGATACAAGAAATGGCGGGAGTTCGTCTACCCCGAGCTCCGCAGGATGTACGCGGCCGTGACCGGGGCCGGGAAATACGTCGTCATCCATTCCTGCGGCGACGTGGACGAGCTCTTCGACGACCTCATCGCCGCCGGGCTGGCCTGCTTCAACCCCTTCCAGCCGGAGGTCATGGACATCCGGGCGCTTCTCGAAAAGTACCGGGGCCGGCTGGCCTTCTGGGGCGGGCTGTCGATGCAGAAAACCCTGCCCTTCGGGTCGGTCGAGGACGTCGTCCGCGAATCGAGGCAGCTTCTCGAGTGGGGAAGCGCCGGCGGCTACATCTTCTCGCCGTCGCACGCCGTGGAGGGGGACACGCCGCTGGCGAACATGCTGGCCTTCATCGAAACGGCCAAGTCGCAGCCCGGCTATCCCGGCTGAAGGCGGAGCGGGCCTTTCATCTCAAACTTGACGGCGTCTTTTCCTCGTCGGGATGACGGTGCTAGAATAGCGGCAGTCCAGGGAGTTCCTCGCATTGAAAAAAAGAATCGTCCCGGCGGTGACGCTGAGCTTCCTCTTCGTCATCGGCCCCTGGCCGGCCGGCGCGGCCGGTCTGCGAGCGACGGCCGCCGTCGGGCCCAAGCCGCTCCTGAACGTGCTCCTGATCACGGTGGACACGCTCCGGCCGGACCGGCTGGGTTGTTACGGAAGCCGGTCCCCGGCGACACCCGCGATCGACGGGCTGGCGCGGCGGGGCGCCCGCTTCACGCACGCCTTCGCTCACAATACCGTCACTCTGCCGTCCCACGCCAACATCCTCCTCGGGTTGACGCCGGCGGCCCACGGCGTTCATGACAACTCCAATTTCGTCGTCCCGGGAGAATTCCGGACGCTCGCCGAGTTCCTCAAGGGAGCCGGCTACGCCACCGGCGCCTTTATCGGGGCCTTTCCGCTGGATTCCCGGTTCGGCCTGACGCAGGGCTTCGACACCTATGACGACAATTACGGGACTCAGGACCCGGCCGCCGAGGTTTTCGTCGAGCGGCCGGCCGACGCCGTCATCGACAAAGCCGTGGAGTGGCTCGAAGCTCAGCCGGGCCCGTGGTTTGCCTGGGTTCACCTTTTTGACCCCCATCAGCCCTACCGCCCGCCGGAGCCCTTCCGCAGCCGGTTCAAGGACGACCCCTATTCCGGAGAGGTCGCCTACGTCGATCAGGCGCTCGGCAGGCTCTTCTCCCGGCTCGGGGCCAAGGGCCTCGAAAACGAAACCTGCACGATCCTGACCGCCGATCACGGCGAATCCCTGGGCGAACACGGCGAGGCGACCCACGGCTATTTCGCCTATAACGCGACTCTCTGGATTCCCCTTCTTGTTTCATTCCCGGGCATCCGCCCCGCCGAAGTCGCCACGAACGCCGGCCACATCGACATCTTTCCGACCGTTTGCGCCGTCCTGGGGCTCGAACCGCCGGCCGGACTCCAGGGCCGTTCGCTGCTGCCGCTCATCCGCGGTGAACGCCTCCCCGAAAAAGAGATCTATTTTGAAGCCCTGACTGCCTACTGCAACCGCGGCTGGGCCCCGCTCCGGGGATACATCGCCGGTCCGATGAAATTCATGGACTCGCCGATCCCCGAGCTCTATGACTTGGGAACCGATTTCTTCGAGCTCAGGAATCTCGCCCAAGGAACGGACCTTAATCCCTACCGGCGCCGCTTCGAGGAGCTTTTCGCCGATCTCGGCGCGGGTGAAAGGGCCGCCGCGCGGCAGAGCCTCGATATGGAGACACGGGAAAAGCTGAGGTCCCTGGGTTACCTGGCCTCGCCTCAAGTCCAGGCCCGGGCCGCGTTCAGCCCGAAGGACGACCTCAAAGTCCTCCTCCCCTACCACGCCAAGTGGATGCGGGCCACGGCCGCCCGACAGGCCGGCCGGATCGAGCAGGGGATCGCGCTCCTCCGCGAGATCATCGCCGAAAGGCCGGATTTTGACCTGGCCCACACTTACCTCTCAAGCTACCTGAAGGAGACGGGTCAAAGAGAGGAAGCGCTGGCGGTCCTGCGCCGGGCCCTGGAGCGGAATCCCTCGAGCCTCCGGGTCATCTCATCCTTGGGCATCGCCTTGGTCGAGGCCGGCCGGTTCGACGAGGCGGTGACCGCCTTCGAGCGGGGCCTGGCCCTCGTCGACACCGACCCCGAAGTCTGGAATTATCTCGGGGTCGCGCACTGGAACAGGGGCCGGTTCCGGGAAGCCCAACGGTGCTACGAGAAGGCACTTTCCCTGGATGACAACTACGCGATCGTCTTTAACAACCTCGGCTCTCTTTATCTTTCGGAATACCTCGCGGCCAAGGACCCCAAGATCCTGGTCAAAGCCGAAGCCGAGTTTCGGGGGGCCATCCGGCTCGATCCGGGCTATGCCTCGGCCTTCAACGGGCTCGGCACGGCGCTCAAGATGCGGGGCGACGCCGCCGGGGCGGTCGGGGCCTGGGAGAGAGCACTGGAGCTGAAGCCGGACTTCGCCTATCCCCTTTACAACCTGGGACTGATCCGGATGGCGGAAGGGAACAAGTCCAAGGCCTTGGAGTATCTGCTCCGGTACAAAGAAAAACATTACGGCTCCCTTGCCGCGGACGAAAAAGCCAGGCTGGACAGCCTCATCGAGGATTGCCGGGACTAGACCCGGAGCCCGGGCCAAGGCCCCGCGGCTGTCCTCCGGCGGCCGCCAAAACCCGCGCGACGTCCCGGCCGTGTTGATAAAGGGCGCCGGAATTCATTATTCTATGATCAGGTTATCGCTCTGACGGAGGAAAAGTCCCCTGTGAAATGTCTTCAGTGCCGGCAGGAGAACGCCGAGGCCGCCGAAACGTGCTCGCGCTGCGGGAGCCGTCTCACGCCGCTCCCCGACCCGCTCGAAAGTCCGACCGATACCTTCCCCGGGTTCGCCACTCCCCTTCCCCCCGGATCTCTTTTTGCCGGCCGCTACCGGATCACCGAGGACCTTGGCATCGGCGGCATGGGCAAAGTCTACAAGGTTTTCGATACGGAGATCGGGGAGGTGCTGGCCCTCAAGCTCGTCCTGCCCGGGATCGCCGCCGACCGAATAACTATCGCCAGGTTCCAGAACGAGCTCAAGCTGGCCCGGAAGATCTCTCATAAAAACGTCTGCCGGGTGCACGACCTGGGCAAGGAGAACGAAACTTATTACATCACCATGGAGTATGTCGAAGGCCGGAGTCTTAAGAGCCTGATCGAGACGGCGAAGGCGCTGAGCCCGGACTCGGCGCTCTCCCTCGCCCGGCAGCTGTGCGCCGGACTCGAGGAAGCCCACCGCCAGGGGGTCGTCCACCGAGACCTGAAGCCCCAGAACGTCATGATCGATACAGACGGGAACGCCAAGATCATGGATTTCGGTCTCGCCCGCTCCATCGAGACCGGGCACGAGACCCGGCGGGGCGTGATCATCGGCACTCCGGAATACATGAGCCCGGAACAAACCGAGGGAAAGGAAGCCGACGGCCGCTCGGATATCTATTCGCTGGGAGTCATCCTCTACGAGATGCTCACGGGTCGCCTGCCGTTTGCGGGCCGGTCGACGGCGGAGATCCTCCACAAGCAGAGGACCGAAACACCCGAGGAACCGGGAAAGCTCCAGCCCGGCATTCCCGACGGCCTGAACAGCGTCATCCTCGGATGCCTGGCGAAGAAAAAGGAGGACCGCTATCAGACCGCGGCCGATCTCGGCCGAGAGCTCGACTCGATCGGGCCCGGCGTCCGGCCGTCCGGGACCCGGGCCGCCGGTCGGACGGCAGCGCCTCCGCGCCGGCCGGCTGCCGCCGCCGGCCTTCGCCGGCTCATTCTCCCGGCCTTGCTTTTTATCGCGGTGTCGGCCGCGGCCGTCTTCATCTGGAAGCATATCTCTCCCCGGCCGCCGGCCGGGCCTTTTCCCGATGTCCTGCGGGTCGCGGTCATCACCTTCGTCAACCAAACCGGAGACGTGAGCTACGACTATCTCCAGGACGCGATTCCGAACCTCCTGATCACAAGCCTTGAGCAGGCCGAAGGCCTCCGCGTGACGGCCTGGGAGAGGCTGGCCGATCTCCTCAAACGCCTGGGCAAACAGGACCTGGAAGCCATCGACCGCGACCTGGGGTTCGAGCTCGGCCGCCTGGACGGGATCGACGTCATCGTCCTCGGCAGCTTTAAAAAAGTTGGCGGCACTTTTGTCACGGACGCCAAGGCCTACGATGTCCGGTCGAAAGACATCATCCGGAGCGTCATCGCGCGGGGGGAAGGTGTCGACAGCCTCCTCAAAAGTCAGATCGACGAGGTCAGCGCGGAGCTTGCCCGGGTGCTGACCGCCGCGGAGGGCGTCGGCCGGGCCGAAGTCACCCCGGTCACCGAAATGACCACAGGTGTCATGGAAGCCTACGACTCCTATCTCAAGGGTCGGGACGCCCTGGAAAACGCCAGGCTGACGGACGCCCGGGACCACCTGGAGAAAACTGTCCGGATCGACCCCGGTTTTTCGCTGGCCTACCTTTATCTCGCCAAGGTCCACAGCCTCACCGGCGACCTTCCGGCCCTCCAGGCGATCATCCAGGACTTCCGGCCGCATCAGAAGCTGATACCCGGCCGCGAAGGTCTCACCGTGGAGGCGCTCACGGCCCGGTTCGCCGATAACGACCTCGAGAAATATTTCCGGACCCTGACGCGGCTGGTCACCCAGTTTCCCCAGGACAAGAGGGCCCATGTCGAGCTGGCGGAAGCCTGCGAGAGCCGCGGGATGCTCCAGCAGGCGGAAGCCGAATACCTGAGGGCACTGGAGATCGACGCCCGGTTCGGCCCGGCGCTCGATCGGCTGGCCGGTATCTGTCTGGCCAGGAATGAATACGATAAGGCGTTGGAATATCTCGGTCGTTATGCCGCGGCCTGTCCGGACGAACCCAACCCCCGCGATGCCATCGGCGGGGCGCACTTTTTCGCCGGCCGATTCGACAGGGCGATCGAAGCTTACCAAGAGGCGCTGAAGATCAGACCGGATTTCGGCTCGGACCTCAAGATCGGCTATTGTTGCGCCGTCCGGGAGGATTACGCCGAGGCACTCCGTTGGACGGACCGGTTTATCGCCGCGGCGCCCGCCGGCCGGGCGAAGGCCGATGGATACCTGATCAGGGGATTCTACCTTCAAGTGCAGGGCCGGCTCGTCGAGGCCCTCAAGGAGTGGGAGGCCGCCGAAGCCCTCCTGCAAAGTGCCGGCGACGATCGCGGCCTCGACGAAGTCCAGAGTTGCCGCCTGTGGATGTATTTACGACTGGGGAAAAGCGGACCGTTTTTTAAGCGCCGCCCGGATCAGAGTCGAGCACCGGCTGACGAAGAACCTGGATTCACAATCCCTCAATAACGCCCTGATGGAGTTTTACGAGGGCCTTCATGATGTGCGATCCGGCAAGCTCGCGAAGGCCCGGGCCGGCCTGGACTCCTTGCGATCCCGGCTATCAGAGACACAGGACAAGCGGGAAGACGGCATCCTGCGGGAGGCGTCGCATGCCTTATCCGCCGAGCTTCTCCTGGCCCGCGGCCGGGCCGGCGAGGCGGCGGCGGAATTCGAAAAAATGGCTCGGCCGGCCGTCGGCCTGGCCGGCGCCGGCGCCGTCATCACGCCAAACCTGCCCTTCCGCGACGATTTCCCGGCCCGCGCCATGGCCGCCGGGAAAGACCTGGACGGGGCCATCGCGGAGTACCGGCGCCTCCTTAACCCGATGAATACAGGCCGGCGCCTCGTCCACCCCATGGCTCGCTACCGTCTGGCTAAGCTGTACGAACAGGCCGGCCGCCGCCTTCAGGCTCTCGAGCAGTACCGGCGCGTCGTCGAGACCTGGGAAAACGCCGACGGGGACCTCGGCGAGGTCCTGGACGCCAGGGCCAGGCTGGCGGCGCTCGAGAATCCCTGAGCAGGAGACAAGATGGCTTTTCTGATTGTGCACATACCCGGCTCGGAGCCCAAGACATTCAGCCTGGACAAGCCCACGACGACCATCGGGCGACGCCCGGCCAACGACATCATCCTCGAGGATCCTTCCGTCTCCCGGACTCATGCGGAAGTGGCCCGCCAAGAGGATGGGAGCTTCGAGGTCTGCGACGTCGGGGGAAAATGGCCGGTCCGGGTCAATGAGCGGCTCGCCTCCCGGCACCGGCTCCAGGACGGCGACAGGATCCAGATCGGCATCGCCACCCTCGTCTTCCGAGCGCAACCGCCGCGTCCGACGCCGCGGGTCGAGTTTCCGGCGCCGGGTTTGGTAGAGGAGCCCTTCGAGGTCCTCGCCCTGGACGCCCGCAAAACTCTCCTCCCCGCTCCGGAGCAGCCCGAGTCCGCGGACCTGACCCAGCTCCGAAAAGACCGCCAGCGATTGATGCTGCTCTACGGGTTCGGCCGGGAGATCCACTCTCACCTCGAGGACACCGCCGGCGTCCTCGAGGAGATCATGAACATGGCCATGGAAACCCTGGACGCCGAGCGGGGGTTTATCGCGCTCCTCAACGAAAGCACCGGGGAGCTCGAATGCGAGGTCGCCCGGGACCAGTCGGCCGGCCGCGACGCGGACAGCCTGCAGGTCAGCCGCACCATCGTCCACAAGGTCATCCGGGAGGGCGCGTCCGTGCTGACGGAGAACGCCCTCCAGGCCGGCCAGTTCGGCGACGCCAAGAGCGTCCAGGAATTCGAGATCCGGTCGGCCGTCTGTGTCCCCCTGATGTTCCGGGATAAGACCCTGGGGGTGATCTACCTCGACAACCGGACATCCGTGGGAAGTTTCGGCCAGGACGACCTGGTCTTCCTGACCGCCCTGGGACAATTGGCCGGGATCGCCCTGGGAAACGCCGCCCTCCACAGGCAGGTCGTCCAGGAAAACCGGCGACTGGGAGAAGCCCTGAAGCCGAGGTTCCACCTGCTGGGCACATCGGCCAGCATGGAGAAAGTCTACACGACGATCAAGAAGGCCGCGCCGTCGCTGGTCACGGTCCTCCTTATGGGAGAGACGGGTACAGGCAAAGAGCTCGCGGCCAAGGCGATCCATGACCTTTCGCCGCGGCGGGACGAGCCGTTCATCGCGGTCAACTGCGCCGCCATCCCCAAGGAGCTGATCGAAAGCGAGCTTTTCGGATACGAGAAGGGGGCCTTTACGGGGGCGACCAGCGCCTCCGACGGAAAATTCCGGGCGGCGGACGGCGGGACCATCTTTCTGGACGAGGTGGCGGACATGAGCCTCGACACCCAGGCCAAGGTCCTGCGCGTCCTCGAACAGAGGGAATTCCAGAGGATCGGCGGGACGCAGACTTTTTCCGTGAATGTCCGGGTTATTGCCGCCACCAACAAAAACCTCCAGCGCGCCGTCGAAGACGGCCGGTTCAGGGAAGACCTTTACTACCGGCTCAATGTCGTGCCGATCGAGCTCCCGCCCCTCCGGGAAAGGCGGGACGACATCCTCCCGCTGGCCGGCCACTTCATCGCCGACCGCGCCAGGAAGATCTCACCCAAGGCCGCCGCCCTGCTCCAGTCCTACGGCTGGCCGGGCAACATCAGGGAATTGAGGAACTGCATCGACCGGGCGGTGGTCCTCGGGGACGGCGAGTTGATCCAGCCGGAGGACCTGCCGCCCAACATCAGGAGTCAGCGCGGCCAGATCCCGGCGCCGGCGGAATCGCTCGAGCATGCCGAACGCGAGTTCATCCGGCGGACGCTCAAGAGGACGAAGTGGCAGAAGAGCGAAGCCGCCCGGCTGCTGGGCATCTCGCGGCAGACGCTGGACAACAAGATCAAGAGATACAAGCTCAAGGAATAGGGGGCCGGGCCGGAGGCCTGACCGGCGTCTTCCGGAAACGGATCCCGTATTTTTTCACTTTACCGTTGACGGTCGTGTACTTCATGCCCAGGCAAACGGCCGTCCGCCGCTGGTTCCCGTTGAATCTCGCGAGGATCCGGCAGAGGATGTTTTTCTCCACCGATTCCAGGAATCCCTTGAGATGCGGCCCGTCGTTCAGCCGGGCGTACTCGAGGAACGCCCGGAACGCCGCCTGCTCGAAGCTCAACCGGACATCAACTTCCCGCGGCATGGCGAGGTCTCGCTTCGCCGGTCCGGGCTGACGGGCCCCGGGCTCGACGATCATCGGGCTCTCGAAAGATCAAGCAAGATATATGCCAAGGCGCCCAACCCCGAAGGCGCGGGCATCCGGAAATCGGTTCAGCCTCCGAGATGCCGTAGATTTGGGTCGGGGTGTCAAGAAATTGGACGGAACCCTCGGAATGGGATCTATCTTATTCCATTCTAATAGTTTAATAAATCATCTCCGGTCCCTACCCGGATACCATGTCAAATATTTGGACATCCTTCCGGCGCTGAGATCCGCCCAAGCGCGAGACCGCGCCGGCGCGATTGCGCCGGGCTCAGGGCAGCGCCCCCCTTATTTTGTCCTTCTTCCGCGGTCGCTTCTTATTGGCATAGAAATTGCTAAAAGAGAGTCGTGGTCGATAACCAGGAAGCTTTATTCGGCGCGGAGGAGGCGCGCATCCCACGAGACTCGGCTTAACGGCAGCCCCGCCGGAGGTGAGATTCGTTCTCCGGCGGCGCCAGGGCGTTCTTAGACAATAAGGAGGGAAGACATGAAAAGAGCGTCTGCAGTCATCGTTATCTTACTCGCGTTGATGTGTGTTTTCGGCCCCGACGTCTTGCGGCCAGGAATTCGGGGCGATCAAGGGCGTCGTCAAGGAGGCCAGCGGAGATCCCATCCCGGGGGCGGTCGCGACCTTGACCGGCTCCAAGATCATCAACATGTCCTCGGTGACCAGCGAAGGCGGGAACTTCCGGTTCCTCAGCCTGCCCGTGGCCGCCGACTACACGCTGAAGATCGAGCTCCAGGGCTTCAAGACGGTCTTCTATGAAAAGGTCGCGGTCACCTTCGCCCGGGACGTCAATTTCCAGATCACCCTCGAACCGTCGCCGATCAGTGAAGAGGTCGTCGTCGAGGGCAAGGCGCCGGTGATCGACACCCGGAAGGCCCAGATCGGCGTGAGCGTCGGCGAGGACATGATCATGAGCCTGCCGACGGCCAGGAATCCCTGGGTCATCATGTCGCTCGTCCCGGGAATGCTGATCGACCGGGAGGATGTCGGCGGCAACGAAGGCGGCCAGCAGTCTTCCTACTACGGCCACGGTTCCGACGAGGATGACAACACCTGGAATATCGACGGCGCCAACATCACGGACAACTCGGCGCTGGGCGCGGCGCCGTCCTACGTCAACATCGCGAGCTATGAGGAAATCCAGATCAATTACGGCAACAACGATATCAAGTCCCAGACCGGCGGCGTCCAGGTCAACCTCGTCTCGCGGCGCGGCGGCAACCGCGTCTCCGGCATGTTCTACCTCGACGCCGAGGATAAGAACTGGCAGTCCGACAACGTCCCGCCCGAGCTCCGGGATGTCGGCTACACGGCCGCCGGAGTCAATAAAGTCTATCTTTACGGCGCCAATTTCGGAGGACCGATCATCCGGGACAAGCTCTGGTTCTTCGGCTCCTGGGGCATCCAGGATATCGACAAGCTCACGCTGTCGGGAAGTTCCGACAAGACCTGGCTCCAGTCCGGTTACGCGCGCCTCGACTACCAGATCACGCCGTCGACCCGCTTCAACGGGTTCCTGGAATACGACAGCAAGCTGAAGTGGGGACGGGCCATGTTCGGCTATACCGAACAGGACACGGACACCCTCTGGGACCAGACCGGCCCGGGCTACCTCTATAAGGCGGAGCTGGAGCGCTCCTCCGGGAACTTGTACGTCAGCGTGAAGGCCATCTATGCGGACAGCGGGTTCACCTTGCTTCCGGCCAAAGGTCATCGCACGGCGGACGGTTCCGGGGATTACTTCACCCTGTCCTACTATCCGACCCGCTACCTCACCGGGAACACGACGGATTACGGGACCGGCCGGGAATCGGTCGACCTGAGCGCCAGCGTCACCTATTTCGCCGAGCAGTTCCTGGGCGGGGACCACGAGTTCAAGTTCGGCGTCGATTACATGACGGCCACGACGACATCCTACAGCCTCTACGAAGCCAACGTCCAGCTCAACTACTTCGGCCCGGACGAGACCATGCCGACCGGCGAGAGGTGGGAGGCCTGGCTCCTACGGGATTACCTGGTCAACGACTATTTCAAGCGCTTCTCCGCCTACGTCCAGGACACCGTGAGCTTCGGCCGGCTGGCCATCAACCTCGGGCTGAGGTACGACCGGGAATCCTCGATCGTCAAGGACCTCAACATCCCGGCCTCTCCCTGGCTCCCCCAGTACATGCCGGCGGTCAAGATCGACACCTTCGATCCCGGGGTCCAGTGGGACATCCTCTCGCCGCGGTTCAGCCTGAGCTACGACTTGACCGGGAAGGGAAAAGACGTCCTCAAGGTCGCCCTGGCCCGCTACGGGTCCCAATCCGGGAACAACCTGGCCGATTTCATCAATCCCGTCGGCTGGACGGAGATCGACCTCTACTGGCAGGATCTTGACGCGGACGGCCGCGTGACGTCGAACGAGCTCTTCGGCTACGACTGGGATGCCGGGGAGCTCAAGGACCCGAACGACCCCAACTATTGGCTCTACAGCAGCAAGACGGTGAACCCGGACGATCCCGCTTCGGTCGAGGCCAAGAACAAGTACGATCCGAATTTCAATTCACCGCTCCTCGACGAGCTGTCGGTGTCCTACGAAAAGGAGCTATCCACGGATTTCGCCGCCCGGCTCGAGTTCTTCTACAAGAAACGGCACCGCGACATCTGGACCCAGGCGATGTCGAGCACCGGGGAGATCGAGACCGAAGACAACTACTACCTGGCCGGCACGGATGAAACGACCGGCTTCGACTACTACGGACGCGACACGCGGTTCAGCTACCGCTACCGCACGAATCACCGGAAGGCCTACGACCAGTACCTGGGCGGACAGCTCGTCTTCACCAAGCGGCTCTCGGACCGCTGGATGCTCCACAGCTCTTTCACCTATTCGGACTGGAAAAGATACTACAAGGGCGAGTATCTGGGCGTTCTCGACGACTTGAGCGCCCGGGATGAGTATAACTACGGCCCGAACAACGAGGCCTATTTCGACGGCGGCGTCGTGGCGCCCGAAAGCGGCGGCTCCGGCTCGGAGGGCGTTTTCGTCAACAGCCGGTGGGTCGCCAAGATCTCCGGCCTCTACGAGCTGCCCCTGGGCATCTCCCTGAGCGGAGTCCTGCTCGCCCGGGAGGGCTACCCCATGCGGCCCTACAACGTGATCAACCTGCCGGGGATCGGTGACGAGAATATCTACGGGAATCCCGGCGGGAAATTCGGCGACGTCCGGCTGCCGGCCCTCTGGACGCTGAGCTTCCGGATCGAAAAGACCGTCAATATCTCGGATACGGCCTCGGTCGCGCTGGGCATGGACGCCTTTAACGTCACCGACTCGGCGGAGTCTTTAAAGAAGGAAACGGCGCTCACGGCATCGAACTACCGCCAGGATCTGCTCATCCTGAATCCCAGGGTTTTCCGGTTCGGTATCCGGTTTAAGTTCTGACCTCATTCTTACTCATTCTCTGGGGGACGGGCCGGCCAACGGCCCGTCCCCTCCTCCAACATCAACCGGTTAGCGTTCGAGGCGCCGGAAGAGCGACACCCGCTTGATATCGACAACGGCGTCAAAAAGCCGATCGAATGCCGGGAGATAGGGGCTCGCCGGCGCCGGCTGTCCGTTGATCGTCTCGATGACGACCCTGCGCAGAGGCGCGAATTCCCGTCCCAGCAGATGCCGGAAGATGACAAGGTACTCGGGGAGCCGTTCGTCATCCGGCGGCGTCCCGAATTCCAGGCTCCGGCCGTTCCGCTGGGAAACGAGCACCAGGCGCTCGCCTCGATAAACGAGGTGCGTGCCCTCAACGCGCTTGGGGAGCGCGCCGCGCAAGCCCTCGAGCGGCAGGCCGCAGGCCGAGGCCGGGTCGACGGCGCTCAGCCAGAAAACCGGCTCGCCGGGTGTCTCCTTTAAAAATATCCGGAAGGCGGCGGGGGACATGAACTGCGGCCCTGGGAGGCCATTAAAAAAATAGCCCGACAGGACCTCGCCCGAAAGCTCCATGAGCCGGAGCGTCCGGAAAACGTCCCGCCAGCGGAACGGCGAAGCTTCTCTCGCGAGCATCTCCCGGAATACGATGCCGTAACGGTCAAGAAGCAGTCGAACCCTGTCTTTCCGGACCTCTTCCTTCTCGATCGGGTCATCGGCGGAGGCGGGCGGCAGCTGCGGCAGCAGGAACCAGCTTCCGGGATAAGCCTGCGATTCGCGCCACGCCGAAAGCCGCAGGCTCTCGCGCCGGGGCGCGTATTCCAGGCTCCTCCGCTGTCGCTCGATGACCTCGCCGACCCGGAACTTCGTCTGGAGACCGCGGCGGAGGGCGCTCCAGGTGGCGTTGGCCAACCGGCCCGCCCAGACCCCGGCCCAGAGCTTTTCCTCGAGCGCCGCGACGTTCCCGCCGGACCTTTGAAGCAACGTCGCGAAATCGTACCGGGCGGCCGGGTCGGAAAACAGCAAGGCGACGGCGGGCTCGGTGCGAGGAGACCCGGAACCGATGGGCCGGGATGAAGCGGCCTCCGGCCCGTCGCTCTCCGCTGCCGGACTCTCCGCCTCCGCGGTTCCGTCTTCCGGCCTGACCAGCTCCATATCGCGCTCGAAAAGGAACCGGACCTCCCGGCCGGGTCTCCCCTGCCAGCGCAGGCCGGTCTGCCCGAGAGAGAAATCGAGCTGGGCCGTGGCATAGCCCTGGACGCGCGCCGGCAGGACCTCGGCCTCCCAAAGCTGGGCGGGAAGCTCATATCCCACGAGTTGCTCGACGGCCCGGCAGGTCTTGTCCTCGGCGGTCTCGCGGCCGCTCCGAGACCCCGGCGCCAATCCCTGGACCTGCGCCAGAAAAAGCGGGAGCCGCGAAACAGCCCGCGGCTCGAACGACGGGGCGAGGGCGGCGCGCTCGAGCCGAAGAAGGACCTCGTAGTTTTCGGCGTCGCAGATGAACGCCTCGTCCCGGCCTTTGATGAGCTTCCCTTCGATCACCTCGTCCGCGTCCCTCAAGTCCTCGAGCGCCAGCGCGAGGCGGTCGGGGTCGAGGGTCAACGACCGCGAGATAGCCTCCGGGCGGACCGGACCGTAAGCCCTGAGCCACTCGGAAAGAAGCGGTGTCAAGAGCGCGTCGGGGTCCTCATCCGGCTGTTTCCAGGCCCGCACGGCAGCTTCGCGGAGCCCCGGAGCGACCGGGCCGCCCGACGTCGAGGCCACCTGCGCTTCCCGGTCCGGCCAAACGGCCTTGAGGACCTCGGGCAGCCGCTCGAGAGCGCAGACCACGGGGTCGGCCATGCCTCCGACCGTGACCCGGACGATCCGGGCGTCCGCCTCGGGCGCCAGAGCCGGTTCCTCGATCACGGCCGGGCCCGTTCCCGGGCCCGCTGCCCAAGCCACGCTATTTTGCCCGCCGGCGGGAGTCTCGACGGCCCGGCTTTCGCCGTCCGCAGCCGTATCTTCCTCAACCGCGCTGTCCCGCGCCACCGCCCCGAGCAGCTTTTCCCATTCCGGCCAGGGAAGCACAACCCGCTCCTTGACCCAGTCCACGATGTCCCTGTCCGGCGCCGGGGCGTAGCCGGGGCTCAGGCGCTGCCGCTTCTCTTCGAATCGCCGCACCGTGTCTTCGGACACCGCGGGCCGGATGCCGGGCGAAAACACCGCCTCTCGCAGCAGGTCGCCGCGCAGCCTGGAGCGCCGGTCCGCCGGAATCTCGTCCCCGGCGTACATGTAACGGTTGAGCTGGCCGAAGGTCATGTTTCGCGCGAGCGGACTCGGCCGGTCCGTGACGCACTCGGTTATCGCTATCGAGCCCGAGGCCACCCCGGCGATCTTCCGCTTCAGGGCGTCGAGGTCGAACTCGTCCCGGAGACACGTCCGCCAGGTCTCGAGCAGTATCGGGAAATCCGGAAGGTCCATGACCGCCTGGAGGAGCTTCTGCGACCTCAGCCGGCTCATCCAGAGAGGCAGCCGCTCGTTGGCCCGGCGCCGGGAAAGAAGGAGCGCCCGGCCCGCGTTCTCCCTGAACCTCGCCCCGAAATAGCCCGAGCTCTCGAGCCTTTTCCGGAGCAGCGCCTCGAGGTTCCCCTCGTTCACGAGCCCCAGGAGCTCTTCGCCCCGGACGTCGTGAGGGAGTTGCAGGGCGATCGAATCGTCACCCGTGTACATCTCGAGCCTGTAGCCGTTCCGTTCCTCCCAGGCGGCGTCGAGCGCCAGGGCGAAGGGCCGGTTCACCCTACCGCCCCAAAGGGTATGGATGATGATCTGGTTTCCCGGGTAGCCGTCGGGCCCCGTCCGGACGTGCTCCACAAGGATGCGCCCCGACCCGGGGAGCGGCGCGCCCGTCTCGAGCTTCTGGCGTTTAAAGTATTCGACAAGCACACCGCCGGTCTTCCCGCTTAACCCGTAATCCCGCTCGAGCTCCGCCGGCCAGAGGGCGTCCTCGAGCCGCCGGTCAGCCTCCTCCATAAAAGAGGCGATCCTGTCGGAAAGCTGAGCGTTCCGGTTGAAGGCCTCGGCCTTCCAGAACGGCGCCTCGGCCGACTTGAGACGGACCGGCAGGGCGAAGACCTCGTTGTGGGTGATCCGGCGGATCGTCCAATACTGGGTGCCGAAGGCGAAGTTCTGGCCGGGCCGCGCCTCCCAGACGAACTCTTCGTCGAGCTCGCCGATGAGGCTCCCTGTTTCCTCGTGGCGGAGATGGTAATATCCCCGGTCGGGGATCGTCCCGCCCGAAAGATAGAGGCTCAAGAGCGCGCCCGGGCGGGCCGCCGCCGTGTTGTCGATCCTGTCGACCGAGACCTTGGGCTTGAGCTCGCGGATCCGGGTGTGGGCATAGCGCCCGGCGAGCATCTCGAGGACGAGGTCGAACTGCCCGCGCGGCAGGCGCCGGTACGGCCAGCTCGTCCGGACGCGGTCGTAGAGAGCGTCGATGTCCCAGACCTCGGTCCCGAGCCATCGAGAGCAGGACCTGGGCCAGGACGTCGAGAGCGTTCTCGACCGGGCAGGTCGCCTCGATATCCCCCTTGCGGACGGCGCGGACGATGACCGCCGACTCCACGATGTCCTGGTCGTGGGTGGGGAAAAATGTCCCCCGGCTCACGGCTCCGACCCGGTGGCCGGCGCGCCCCACCCTCTGGACGGCCGAGGCGATCGACGGCGGCGACTGGACGAGGACGACCTCGTCGAGCGCGCCGATATCGATCCCCAGCTCGAGCGAGTTCGTGGCCACGATGGCCTTGAGGGCCCCCGACTTGAGCCGCGTCTCGACATCGAGGCGAAGCTCTTTGGAAAGGGAGCCATGGTGGGAATAGGCAAGCGGGGCCGGCTCGCCGGCGTTGATCCGGAAGGCCAGGCTCTCGGAGGCCCGGCGGCTCCTGACAAAAAAGAGCGAGGAGCGGTTCCGCTCGATGATCCCGCGGAATTCCCGGACAAGCGCCGGCCAGAGCTCCTCTTCGGCGCGGTCCCCGGCGCCCGTGTCGGGACGGACGACCTTCAGCTCATAGGCTTTATCTTCCCCGGATTGGATGACCGTCACCGGCCGGGGGACATAGCGCGCTTCGGCCCCCGACTTCGCGGCGCCCGCCTTCCTATCTCCCGCCCGGGACCCCGCCGGCGGCTCGAGTCTGAACCCGCCCACAAACTCCGCGACAGTCTCCATCGGCTTGACCGTCGCCGACATGGCGATCCGCTGGAATTCGCCCGAGCAGCGGGACCAGCCGGTCGACCGCCGTGATCAGATGGACGCCGCGCTTGCCCGAAACGACGGTGTGGACCTCGTCCAGGATGACCGTGGCCAGGGAGTCGAGGACCGACCGGCCGGACTTCGAGCTCAGGAGGAGGTTGAGGCTCTCCGGGGTCGTGATCAGGATCTCGGGCGGGCGGCGGAGCATCCGCTGCCGGACCGCCTGGGGCGTGTCGCCGCTTCGGGTCTCGACCCGGATCCCAGGGAACGGGGCCCCGGCGTTCCCGAAAACCTCTTCGAGCGCGGCGAGGGGCGCCAGGAGGTTCCGCTGGATGTCGTTGTTGAGCGCCTTGAGCGGCGAGACATAAAGAACGCGCGTCCTGCCGCCCGCCCACTGTCCCGTGATCAGGCGGTCCAGGGCCCAGAGAAACGCCGCGAGGGTCTTGCCGCTTCCGGTCGGGGCGGTCACCAGCACGTGCTCGCCCCGGGCGATCGCCGGCCAGGCCTTCGCCTGGGCCGCCGTCGGGAGGCCAACCCGCTCGCGGAACCAGCGGGCGACGAGCGGAGTGAAATATCAAAAGGGGATCGGTCATCGCCATTACGCTTGACTTCGGAGATTCTATTATACACAGAACGCCGGCGGCTGTGCCGATAACCGCGTCTTGAAATGCAGTGTTGCTGCAGCAACGCCATCATGTCGTATTTTAGCAACATAAAAATATCCAACTGGAAGTGCGGCGGTCGTCCTGAGCCCCCCGCGTTTCCTCCGTCCAGTTTCGCGAATTTCGAAGCAATTGACGCGTCCCATAGACCGGCAGTATATTGCCCGCGTGGTCAAGTGGGGTGATTCAGCGGCTGGAGCGGTAATCCGCGGCCTCCCCGGAAAAGAAAATTCTAATCGCTCGAGATGGACTTTAATCCTCATCCTGCTCATGAGCTTTGCCGGATCATTTGGGGCGGGCGAATCGGACGCGTGGGGGCAGTCAATTTATCAGGTCGAGCCGCCGAACGTGTCGGCGGAGGATCTGTCGGGCGAGGTCGGGCAGCGGCTGCTCAAGCTGCTGGGCATCCGGGCTAAGAAGCTCCTCGACTGGGCTAGACAGGAATGCAAAACAGCAGGCCAGGGCGACGATGATATCGCCCTGCCGATGCCCGACAAGCCAAGCGATGGCCTGGATTACACTCTGTACCGCGCGACAGGCGGCGTTTACGCATGGGCGATCCTGCTGCGTTTCGGCGATCCGGAAGAATTGATGCCCGGCGTCGCCCGCGGGGATCTTGAACGCACGGCCATCGGCGTCATTCGGGCGGTGGCCCGGAGCCATCCGGCCAATGGACATCCCAGGGCGCAGCCCGGCTGGTGGAACAAACACTGGGCGCTGCGGATCGACTATATCTACGGCATGGGGGCCTGGTTGCTGTGGGACAAACTGGACGCCGAGACGCGGATCGAGGTCGCACGGGTCCTGGAGTACGACGCCGACCTCTACAATAACGAGCCCGCGCCCGCGCGACTCGACGATGATACACAGGCGGAATCCAACGCCTGGACCAGCAGCGGACTGGCGGTGGCCCACTGCATGCTGAAGAACCATCCCCGCCGGGCGATCTGGGGAGAACGGGCCAAAGAGTGGATGATCAGCGCCTACGCGACCCAACGCGACGTCGATAGCGACCGGGTGGTCGATGGCCGACCGCTCCGTCAGTGGCTGAAAGCCCCCAACCTCTTTCCGGATTACACGCTTGAAAATCACGGGCTCGTTCACCCGATTTATCTGGCCGCGGTCTCGGAAATGGTCCAGAACGCCGTCCCCTATCGTCTGGCGGGGGAAGCCGTGCCCGAGGCCGTCACCTTTAACGCGGATAAGGTTCTCGATCTCCTCATGGTTCTTAACCTTCCCGACGGCAATCATCTTTACGTTCAGGGAACGGACTACTGTTCGCGCAATCTGTCCTCTTTCTTCCAGGCCGGCAACGTCGTACCCCTGAAACCCGACCCGCTGCGCAACGCGTGTTTTCTGCGCAGCTTAAGCTGCCTCGAGAAAATGGCTGCGGAGCGGCCGGAGCTTCCCCTGGACGGCTGGCTCGGCTGGGCCGATGAGTTCGGAACCACCTGGGGGCTGACCGGAAATTATATGATGCGTCGATTATTCGGCTCGCCAAAAGACGCCTGGCCCGAGGACCAGATCGAGGCCAAGCTGGCGGGCGTTCACGTCTTCGAGTCGGGCCAGTTCGTCATCCATCGCACGCCGACCACGCTGTCGAGTTTCAGTTGGCATACCTCGGCAAAAGCGTCGCAGATCCTGGGTTTGACGGTCCCGCTGAACAAGGACGTTCCCTGCTATCCGATGCCGGGCAGCCTGATCGGTGACGTTCGCGAGGCGGGAACCACCGGGACCGCCGACGGCGGTCTTTCCCTTAAGCTGCTCTCGCATAAACTGGACCTCCGCCGGGATGGTTTCGGCATCATGTTGGAGCTCGAACGATGCGAGGGCAAAGTCCGGCAGAGCTGCGCGTTTGTCTCCCTGCCTGACGGCACAAGCGTTTATCTCGAGGAGCGCGTCGCCGGGCGGGACATGGCGATCGCTTCGGCCGTCAGCGGCAACGTCGTTCTCCATGACGATACCCGATGGGTCTATCAACCCCGGCCACGCGATTACTTCGGAACGGAGGGGGCGTTGGCGCCGCAGGAAGCCGGGGTTTTTACCACCCCGTGGGTGAACGTCGATAATATTATGGGTTACATCTCGATGGGCTCCTCAGCAACACGACTGTCCCGGCGGACCGGCCAACCCGGCATCTGGCGCAAGCCGGACGAAACGATGTACGACACGTGCCGCTTGTCATTCGCCACGGTAGCCCGCGAATTCGAATCCGGCGCCTGGACCGCTCCCCTATGCCGCGGGCGAACGGATCAGTGCCTTCGCCCTGATTTCCTGCCCGAATCAGAAGAAGGAAGATACGGCCGCGCTGGCCAACGGCATCCGGAAGGCCGGCTGGCAAGCGGACCGTGATGGTGTGTTGGCCATCCGGGTCGGCCATTACCTTGTATATGCCAATTTCTCAGCGGACCGGCGGTTTATTTCCCCAAATGAGCCGGCGACCGAGGCGCCACCGGCATCCTGCGGCTGGTTTCAGGTCTTTCGAAAGTCCTCTTGCAGTCCGTCCCTCCCGATCGCGCTTTTCGCGCAGCGCCTGTCGAAAGGAGATTTGAATGCCGACGCCAAGTGAGATCCTTCAGGTTCTGGCCGCGATCGCCGGCCTGGGGCTCAGGCCCGGATTCGGGGCTTCCAAGTCAAGACCGGATCATTTTTCAGCCAGATGAAAATCCATCGGGCGGGGATGGCACGACAGGCACTCGTCAAGACCTCGCTCGGCGGTATGCCGGACGCGGTCGCCGCGCGCGTTCTGCCGGGTGCCGCTCGATGATCGGCTATCCCAGCAACGTTCTCGTCGTCGCGGATTATCCTCACCCCCACTTCGAGGAGCAGATCCGGAAGCCGGTCGACTTTGTCCTCTCCTGCGGAGATGTCGACTTCCTGGTCCTGGAGGAGATCCGTGACCGGTTCCGTAAGCCGATCTTCGCCGTCAAAGGCAATCATGATGTTCACCGGCCTTTCCCGGCGTTTGCCACGGACGTCCATCTGAAGCTTGTCCAGCACAGGAACTGGTTCATCGGCGGGTTCGCCGGCGTGCCGGGCACGGCCCGCGAGGGAGGATACGAATGGGACGACCTGGGCGCGTCGGCCCCGCTCAGCCGTTTTCCATACGTGGACATATTCATCTGCCACGCGCCGCTCTTCCGGCTGACGGACAAGGAGGACTACGCCCATCAAGGGAGCGAGTCCATCCGCCGGTACGTCGAGGAGATGCAGCCCCAGTACGTCTATCACGGACACGTCCATCAGGGGATGGCCGCGATGCTGGGCCCGACGGCCGTGGTCAGCGTCTACGGCGCCCAGGTCTTCAGCCTCAGCTACGCTTCCGCCTAGAGGCGGCGAGCCTGACTTATTCATAAAAAGCGCCTCGTCTTTTTTCCATTTCTCTTTAGGCGGCGCTTTTTACCCTTCGGGCTGAACCGATTCGGCCCCATCTGCTTCGTTCTCGGAGTTCGCTGTACCAAAGAGTACCGCTTCACCCCTCGGGCCTCGCATCTGGGGGCCGCCTCGATTCGTGAATAATTCAGGCCAGACCGGGTTGCAGAAACCTGAAAAAATATTCGTAAACTCATTGAAGCGGCCGGGCGAGTGTGCTAGACTCGCCCGGGTCTGCAGACGGAAAGCCCGTTCCCACGACCCATCATCCGGTGGAGGAGTGAGAAAGATGTCCGAATCCTGGGAAAACCCCGTAACGGTCGTCCCCCAAGAGAACCTGATCCCGGTGAGCGATCACCTGTCGAAGATGTTCGACATTCCCCCGTCCCGCATGTTTCTGATCAACAAAAGCCTGGCCGTCTACAAGAACCGGCGGCCGGATTCGCCCATGTTCGACGCCTCGCAGGGCGACGGCGGAGCCAGCCTCCCCGGCGTCCCCGAGGAGCTTCTCGTCACGGCTCTCGACCTCCAGCGCCGCCATGGCAGCGCCTACGACATGCCCTACGGAACGGACGAGTTCCGCCGCGTCGTCGTCGAGAAATACTGGAAGCTCGACGCGGACTCCGGCCTCGGACCGGCCAACGTCCTGGCCACAGTCGGCGGCCGCGACGCGCTGATGAAAGCCTACACGGCGATGCTCGCCTTTGGCCACGGTCGCGCGGGCGACCTCCTCGTCGTCGGCCGGGTGCCCTGGATCTCCTACAACTGGGGCCCCTACGGAGTCGGCGCCAACGTCCTGCTGGCGCCCGGACGGCCGGAGGAAGGCTGGGCGTACACGGAGGACGGGCTGAAGGAGTGCGCTTCCTACGCCGCCGGCCTCGGCCGCAAGATCGCCGGCCTCATCATCACCAACCCCGACAACCCGACCGGCAACACCCTGACGGTCGACCGGCAGATTCAATTGGGCAAAACCGCCCTCCGCTCCGGCGCAGCCTTCGTCCTCTACGATTGGATGTACCACTACGTCACGGACGACAAGCCGATGGACCTCAACGCCTTCATCAAGGCCTTCGACCCGGAAGAGCGGCCGCGGCTGATGTTCCTCGACGGCATCACCAAATCGCTCGGCGCCTCGAACGTCCGGAACTGTCACCTCATCGCCTCTGAGAAGGTGGTGAAATGGCTCGCCGCCCGCGCCTCCCACACCGTGATCCCCTCCTATTTTTCCACGGCGGTCGCCATGGCCGCCTACACGATGGGCTACGACAAGGCCTCCCGGTCGATCGTCGAGCCGACGAACGCCAGCCGGCGCGTCCTCCGGCAATTCATCGAGGACAACGGCCTGACGGCGATCCTCGGCCAGGGCTACTACGCTTTCATCAACGTCGCCAAGTGGCTCCGGGCCAAGGGCATGACGGACAGCGAACCGCTCGGGCAATACCTCGCCGAAGAGCACGGCGTGGCCATCGTCCCCGGCGCCTTCTTCTCCGTTTACGGCGGCGACTGGGTGCGATTCTCCTATGCGACCCCGCCTGAAAAGACGCTGGGCGCGGCCCGGCGCCTGATGGAGGGTCTCGATGCCCTTGTCGCCGGCTGAGTTCGCGCGGTTCGTCGAAAAGTACGAGCTCGCCCGCCAGGAGGCGCTGAAGAGCCACCCGTCCGCCGGGACGTGCGGTCTCGAGATCGAGTGGAACATGCTGGATTCCGGCATGCGGCCGCTCCAGGTGGTCGGCTCGGGCCCGGACCAGCGCTCCTTCGTCGACGTCCTCCGCGCGGATTTCCTGCCGCCCTGGCTCGTCGAGCGCAGCCAGCTCGAGGTCTTCCACTGGATGGTGGAGTGGGTCACGAGGCCCTACTACTCCCCCGTCGGCGCCGTCTATGAAGCGCGGCTCCTCGAAGGCTGTCTGGCCAACGCGCTCTTCCGGTCCGGACGCGCTTTCGGCGAGCGCCTGCATTACCGCCACGGGAATCTGCTCCAGAGCGTCCCGGTCGACCACCGGTCGATCCCGGGAGGCTGGAACCTGGCCAAGCGCCGCTACCTCGAGCGCTGCATCGACCTTTATGACGGCCGACTGGCCACGGCCGGCATCCACGCCAACCTCTCCCTGCCCGAACCGCTCCTGGCCTGGGACTTCATGCACCTGCCGCCGTCGGCGCGGGGCGACGAGCACCTCGACAGCTACAAGAACCAGGTCTACATCGAGGGCACGCGCCTGATGCGGGCCTTCGCCTCGCTGTTCATCGCCACGACGGCCAGCACGCCTCTCCGGCCCGAGGTCCGCGACGGCGAGCCGGTCGTCGCCCTCACCGAGCTCGACTCGGTCCGAAACCTGACCTTCCCGAGCCCGGAGGATGTCGACCTCCCCGGCCTTTATCGTTCCCATGCCGACTATCTCCGCCTGTCCTACGACCTTGTCCGGCGGGGCGTCCGGTTCGGGAACAACAACTGGACGCCGGTCCGGGCGCGGTCCTTCGCCGAGCCCGTCGAGCGGCTGATCGGCATCAGCAGCGACCAGCTCCACTCGCTCTACCGCCGCGGCCTGTACGGGGCGGACGGGTCGGCCTCCGCCGAAGAGATGGCCGAGGAGATCATCAAGCAGAACTTGCTCGCCCGGATCGATCTGCCGATGGCCCGGGTCGAGGTCAGGACCGACGAGGGCGGGCATCCGCTGGCACTGGATATCGCCAACCTGACACTCAAGGAACTCCTCCTCATCCGGTTCTACGCCGACCCGGCCTACGCCCGGGCGTTCCGGTATGATGCCGAGGACCTCGCCCGCGCCCGGCGAAACGAGAAAAAGGCCGCTCAGTCCGGATTGAGGGCGGAGATCGAAAACCCCTTCACAGCCAAGCCCGAGGCGATGCGCGATTTCCTGAAGCGGACGCTCGAGGAGCTCCGCCCTCTGGCGGAAGCCCTGGGGCGCCGGGAGCTTCTCGAGCCGCTCGCGGAGATGGCCGGGGGCGGACCGAACACGGCCGAGCGGCTGCGCGAGAGGCTCAGGCGCGAGCTTGGCGACCGGACGGTGGTGCCGGGGGAGCTCCTGACAGCACTCGCCGAGGAGCGGGAGGCGGAAGTCGCCCGCGACGTCGAGCGCATCGCGGGGGAAATGGCCGGTCCCCAGGAAGAATCGGGGAAGTGGCCGGCGCTTCTTGTCCGGGCCCGGGACGAGGCGCGGCGCGAGCCCGGCTCGCCCGTCCGGTTCAGCCCGCCGTCGGGAGCCTGGCTCAAGGTCAGCTATCCGAATAAAACGGCCGAGGTCGTGGACCTGGCCCGCCAGCTCATCCGCATCCCCTCGGTGACGAACGCCGCGCCCGGGCAGGAGCGCCTCGACGAGGTCCGCCGGGCCGCGACCCTCATCTACGATTACGCCCAGCAGGCCGGCCTCGAGGTCTCGATCTTCGAAAAAGGGAAGTACCCGGCCGTTCTCGTCGGGTTTCCGGGCGGGGCCGAAGCGCCGGTCATGCTCTCGGGGCATTTCGACGTCGTCGAGCCCGAGCCCGACGATTCTCAGTTCGTGCCGCGCCTCGAGGGCGATTATCTTATCGGCCGGGGCGCCGCCGACATGAAGACGGTGGCCGCGACTTATCTTGTCTGGATGAAGGACGTCCGCCGGTCGAAGCCGCCCTTCCCCGGCGTCCAGCTTCTTCTTGTCGGGAACGAGGAGATCGGCGAGGGCGAGCCCATGGGCACGCCGCATGTGCTCGCGGAGATGAAGGAGCGGTCGGGGTTCGCGCCCGGCCTGCTTATCGCCGGCGAGCGCACCGGCGAGAAGGGCGACGAGCTCGCGGGCGAGGTCTGCGTCGAGAACCGCGGCCTCATCCGCCTCGAGGTCTCGGTCCGGGGAGAGCGCGGCCATACGGGCATGGGAGGGGCGCCGGGCGACATGACGACACGCCTGTTAATGGCCCGTGACGAGATCGAAAAAAGGCTCGGGGCGATGCTGACACTGAACGGCCCCCCCGGCTGGCGGTCCCAAGTCCGGTTCCCGTTCATCAAGGTTGGTGAAACGGGCCTCTTCAACATCACAGCCGGGCTGGGCGTCCTGGGGATCGAGGTCCGGCCGCTACCCCAGGACAGCGTCGATCCGGTCGTCGACCGTGTCAGGTCCTATTGTCAGGAGATGGGGTTCGAGCTGGGCGTCGTCGCCGCCGAGAACGGCATCTCCTGCAGCCCGGAGAATATCTACCTCGGCCTTCTCCTCGACGCGGTGCGCGAGGCCACCGGCCAGGAGCCTGTTCTCGGCAAAAAGCTCCCCGCCACGAGCGCCCGATTCGCCCCGGGCGGCCAGGGTGTCGTCTGGGGGCAGACCGGCATCGGCCCCCATGCCCGCGACGAGCGGCATTATCTTCCAAGTATCGAGCCCTATTATCGGGCGCTCGAAGCCCTCGGCTCCCGCCTCCGCTCGCCCGTCCAGTCGAAATAGCGGAGTTCTCCCTTATCCTCCCTGAGCTTTTTCAAAATCCGGGCCCCGTGACAAGGTCGGCGTGGCGCTATTCGGGATTCAGCGAGCTGATCTGCGACCAGGCGCCGTGGTTCCAGAGCCACAGGCCGAGCTGACCAAAGTCGGCCATGACTTCATCGGCGTTGTCCCCATCCACGTCCCCGGCCATCACGTACTCCGCGTTCAGGCCGCTCGCCTGCGTCCACGACCCGCCGTTGACCAGCCACAGGCCGATCACCCCAAAATCTCCGATGACTTCATCATCCCCGTTTCCGTCCGTGTCCGCTCGGACCATAAAATCCAGATCCACTCCGCTGAGCTGAGCCCATGACCCGCTGTCCCACTGCCACAGCCCGGTCTGCCCGAAATCCCCGAAGACCTCGTCATCCGCGCTATCGTCGATATCCCCGGCGATCATATAGTCCGCGTTCACCCCGCTGAGCTGCGCCCAGCCGCCTCCCTGAGACCAAAGCCATAAGCCCGTCGCTCCAAAGTCGCCGATCAGCTCCCCTCCGGCTAACCCGTCCGTGTTTCCGAAGGCCACATAATCCGCGTCGACGCCGCTGAGTTGCGTCCAGGCACCCGTGTTCCAGGAGCCACAGCCCCGTCGTCCCAAAATCGCCGACGATCTCGTGGCCGCCGCTCCCATCGAGATTGGCGCAGACCAGGTCATCCGCGTTCACCCCGCTCAATTGAGACCAAGTTCCCCCGTCATACAGCCACAGGCCGACGGCGCCGAAATCGCCGACGACCTCGTCTGCGCCGTCCGCGTCCACATCCCCGGCCGCCAGGCCTTCGACGTTCACCCCGCTCAGCTGATGCCAAGCTCCGGCATTCCAAACCCACAGTCCGCTCGCCCCCAGGTCGGCCAGGAGCTCGTCCGCATTGTCGCCGTCCACTTCGGCCGCCAGCAGGCTCTCTGCATTGGAGGGGCTCAACTGCGTCCAGGCGCCCGCGTCATAGAGGTAGACGCCCGCCGCCCCGAAATCCACCGCGATTTCATCCACCCCCTCCCCGTCAAAATCCCCCACGCCGTGACGCGGTTTCCAGATCGGATCTTCGAATATTTTGGCCACGAATCCGTCCCAGTTGCCGTTATAGGTCAGGTCAGGCCCCACGGTCACGGGGAAAGTCGCCTGTCCGGAAAGCGTCTCCCCGGCTACATAAGCGCTTCCGGTTCTGTCTACAGCGATCCTTCTTGCGACCTCCCCGGAGGAGCCGCCGATGTAACCACAGTAGCCGAGCTTTGTGCCGGAAGCATTCACCTTGGCCACGAATCCGTCCCAGTTGCCGTTATAGGTCAGGTCAGGCCCCACGGTTACGGGAAAGGTGGTCTGGTTTGAAGAGGTCTGCCCGGAGATATAAGCGTTTCCGGAGCCATCCACAGCGATCCCCTCACCTAATTCCGAGCCGGAACCGCCGACATACCCGCAATATCCGAGCGCCGCGCCGGTAGCGTTCACCTTGGCCACAAAGGCGTCACCGTAGCCGCTATAGGTCAGGTCCGGTCCCACGGTAACGGGAAACGTGGTTTCGCCGGAGGCGGTTTCTCCCACGACAAAGGCGTTTCCGGAGGCGTCCAAGGCTACCGAATAGCCGGTTTCGTTGGCGCTGCCACCGATGTAGCCGCAGTAAACAAACGCACTTCCGGCCCCGCTGATTTTCGCCAGAAAAGCATCTCCGCTTCCGTTATACGTCAGGTCCGGACCGATCGCCACCGGGAAGCTGGCCTCGGTGGAGTCCGTCCGCCCTATGACATAGGCGCATCCCGAGCCATCGACCGCGATCCCCCAAGCGCCTTCGGATCCGGAGCCGCCGATATAACCGCAATAGACGAGTGCCGTCCCGGCCACATTCACCTTGGCCGCAAAAGCATCGGTGGTCCCGCCATTATAAACCAGGTCCGGCCCCCCGGCCACGGAAAGCTCGATTCGTCAGACCAAACGAACCCGGCGACATAGGCGTTCCCGGCGGTGTCCACGGCGATCCCCCGACCGCTGTCTTCGTCAGAGCCGCCGATATAGCCACAGTAGACAAGCGCCGTTCCCGCCGCGTTGACTTTCGCCACGAACGCATCCCAAGGGCCTCCGCCGTAAGCCAGTCCCGGTCCGGCGGTAACGGGAAATCCCGGCTCCTGGGACCGGGTTTGGCCCGTGACATAGGCGTTTCCAGAGCCGTCCACAGCGATCCCGTAGCCGTACTCCGAATCCGGTCCACCGATGTAGCCGCAGTAGACAAGCGCCGTTCCCGCGGGGTTCACCTTGGCCACGAAGGCATCGTAGGTTCCTCCGTTATATGACAAGTCGGGTCCCACATCGACCGGGAAATCCATCTCGGTCGAGATCGCGTAACCCGTGAGATAAGCATTTCCTCCGCTGTCGACGGCAATGGCAAAGCCATGGTCATTTCCGGAGCCGCCGATGTAGCCGCAATAGACGAACACCGCCGGATCCAGAACGAGCAGCCTGGTATGGTCATAGGCGCCGACCTCAAAGCCGTACTCGAGCGCCCGATCCCGACAGGCTTTCCCGTCCGCCGCACCTGCCTCCTTGTCCCATGCGCCGTTGTCCAGCCCGTACGAAATGGAGACACCCACTCGCTTCCCGTCTATCTCCTGGAAAGCCGCAGGAATGTCATCAGCGAACTCGCCGGACGGCGTCGAGACCTTCAGCCGGCCGTCCTCGGCGACGGACAGGCCCGTCGCCCCGCGATAGGACAGGCGGATCAGGGACGCATCGGCGCCGGGATGGACGATGAACTCGTATTTCAGGCGGTTGGCTGCGCCCTGATAGACAAGGTCGATCCCCGGCCAGAGGTCAGGGTAAATGATCTTCGCATACGTGGGCAGGCCGGCATGCCACTCTTCCGGCCGGCCCCGGAAATATGAGACTACAGCTCCTGTCTTTTCCAGGCCGACGGGCCGCACACCCGCGTTCGCACCCACGTAATCCAGCCTCACCGCCCAGCGTCCGGAACTCGAATTCAACGCGATCGTCATCCCTTCCGGAGTGAAATACAGTGTCTTGTCGTTGCCCGGCACATAAAATCCCACTTGCCCGTCAAGCTGTCCCTGGTTGGCGATGAAGTAGAGCGGCATCCGACCGAAATCCAGGTCCGCCCTGACCCCCGCGAATCCGGGGGCGGCCGGAAACGATTGAGCCTGCCCCCAGGCCAGAGGCGACGTCAGAAGCGAAACGGCACATGTCAAAGACAGAGCGGAATAAAGGACGGTCTTTCTCATGGAATATCCTTCCACCTCTCTTCTCAGGTCCAAATATCTCGCCATATATCCTTCTCTTTATTGAAGACTCAAACGGAAGTCAAGTCCTTTGGAGGCCACTTGATCCGATCTCCCTCCAGGGCGCCTTCGGGGCGCGGAGCGTTGGACGCGGCGCCCGTCTTGGGGTAAAATAAGCGCTCCCAAAAGGAAAACCCATGAAAGAATGCGACATCCTGCCCGAAACCAAACCCGGGCAGATCACCTTCCCCCCCATCCCCCTCTTCTCCTACCAGGACGGACTCGATGACGAGATCCGGAAAGGCGCGCTAACCCCCAAGGCGGCGCTCCGGATGTTCCAGGTCATGCTGATGAACCGGTTCTTCGAGGAGACGATCGTCGAGATGAAGCAGGGCAAGTTCGAGCCGTGCGGCGGGTTCCAGTTCACCGGCGCCACCCACCTCTCGATCGGCCAGGAGGCGGTTGCCGCGGGCAGCATGGCCGCCATCCGGGGCGACGACTACATCACCTCCACCCACCGCGGCCACGGCCATTCGATCGCCAAGGGCGCTTACCGCATCTACGCCATGAGCCGGGACGAGCTCGTCGCCTTCCTGAACGAAGACCCTGCCTCCGCCCTGCCCGACGACGAGCTCGTGGAGCACGCCCTTCACCTCCATCTCTACAAGACGATGGCCGAGCTTCTGGGCAAGGAGGACGGTTACTGCCGCGGCCGGGGCGGCGGCATGCATATCGCCGACTTCAACGCCGGGCACCTGGGTGCGAACGCCATCGTCGGCGGGTGCTACGCCATCGGCGCGGGCGCGGCCCTGGCCCAGCACCTCTTGGGCACCGGCCGCGTCGTGCTCATGCATCGTCGGCGACGGCGCGACGAACAACGGCATCGCCCACGAGGCCATGAATTTCGCGGCCCAGGCCCAGTTCGGAAAAGGCCTGCCGGTCATCTTCCTGATCGAGAACAACCAGTACGGCATGACCGGGCAGCAATACAACGAAGTCACGGGCATCCGGTACCTGGCCCAGCGCGGCGCCGGCTACAACGGCGTCAACATGCACGCCGAGGTCGTCAACGGGATGAACGTCCTCGCCGTGCGCGACGCGGTGCGCCGGGCCGCCGGGACCTGCCGCCGCGGGCGAGGGCCCCGTGCTCCTCGAGTGCATGACTTACCGGTACTTGGGACATTCGTTGAGCGACCCGCGGACGACCTACCGCACGCCCGCCGAGGAAAAGGCCTGGAAGGACAGGGACGCGATCTCGCTCTTCCGGGCGGAGCTCGTCGACGCCGAGGTCATGAGCCACCGAGGGGCTTGAGGTCGAGACGGAAACGGTCCGCGCCAAGGTCAAGGAGATCACCTGCCGGGCGGCCACCGCCGAGGACCCCAAGGTCGAGGAGATCGACGCAGGGCCTGTGGGCGGGATCCTCGTCCGCCGAAGCCGGCCCGGAGTGGCAGACGACCGACCTCCTCAAGCCGGTGCGCCGGATCAAGCGCATGCCGAGGGGGAAGATCCTCTACCGCCACGCCGTCTGGGAGGCGCTGGCCGAGGAGATGGTCCGCGACCGCCGGGTGGTCCTTTACGGCGAGGACGTCGCCGACTACGGCGGCGCCTTCGGCGTGACGATGGGGCTCATGGAAACCTTCGGCCGCAAGCGTGTCTTCAACGCCCCGATCTCCGAGGCCGCGATCGTCGGCACGGCCTGCGGCGCGGCCATGGCGGGGCTGCGGCCGGTGGCCGAGATCATGTACATCGATTTCATCCCGCTGGCCATGGACCAGCTCGGGAACCAGGTGGCCAAGGCCCGCTACATGTTCGGCGGCAAGGCCAGGATCCCGATGGTGATGCGGACCACGATCGGCGGCGGCAAGGGCTACGCCGGCCAGCACTCCCAGAGCCTCGAGTCGGTCGTCGCCCAGTTCCCCGGGCTCAAGGTCGTCGCGCCGTTCACCGCTTACGACGCCAAGGGTCTGCTCAAGACGGCCATCCGGGACGACAACCCGGTCGTCTTCATCGAACACCAGCTCCTCTACGCGGACCTCGGAGTCGTACCCGAAGAGGAATACCTCGTGCCTTTCGGCCAGGCGGCGGTCCTCCGCGAAGGGAGCGACATCACTCTCGTCAGCTATCTTTATATGCTCAAGAATACGCTCCAGGCCGCCGAGATGCTCAAGGAAAAGGACGGCGTCGAGGCCGAGGTCATCGACCTCCGGACGCTCGTGCCGCTCGACACGGAGACCCTGGCGCGCTCGGCGGGAAAGACCGGCCGGTGCGCGGTCGTCGTGCAGTCGCCCGTGACGGCGAGCTTCGCCGAGCATGTCGCCTTCGAGGTCCAGAGCCGCGCCTTCGGGGCGCTCAAGAAGCCCGTGGAGATCGTCTCCGCCTACAGCGTGCCGCCGCCCATGGCCGCCTGCCTCGAGCATGAGAACATCCCTTCGCCCGAGAGGATTTACGAAGCGGCGACGCGACTTCTCCGAGGTTGAGCGCATGATCACCGTTCTGGACAAGCCCGTTTATATCCTGGGCGCGGCCCGGACCCCGGTCGGATCGTTCAACGGCGGCCTGGCGGCTTTCGGCGCCCCGGAGCTCGGCGGCAAGGCTATCGAGGGGGCGTTGATTCAGGCCGGCGTGGCGCCGGAGCGCATCGAGATGGTGACGATGGGCTGCGTCGTGTCGTCGGGCCTGGGCGAGGCGCCGGCCAAGCAGGCGGCGCTCAAGGCCGGGATACCGGAGACGGTCTACTCGCGCACGGTTGAGTCCGTGTGCGGGTCGAGCCTCGAAGCCCTGGTCGCGACGGTTGACGTGCTGCTCCTTGGCCGGGCGAAAGTCGCCGTGGCCGGGGGGATGGAGTCGAGGACGAACGCTCCCTATCTTCTCGAGCCCCGGTTTTTCAGGGGCGGGCCGCGCTACGCGAAAGGCGAGCGCCTGCGCCTAAAAAAAACCGGCGCCTACAGGTTCCATTACAGCGAGAACGTCGAGGAGCAGGCCGGCCAGGCGAGCATCGTCGACGCCACGGCCTACGACGGTCTTTTCTGGCCGGTGGCGCGCAAGTTCATGCGCGAATACGCCGTCGCCTTCGCCGAGAGGAACCGGATCCCGATCGAAGAGGTCAACGCCCACGCCGCGGCGAGCCACGCCAAAGCGCGGCAGGCGCGCGATCAGGGCTATTTCCGGAACGAGATCGTCCCGGCCGGAGAGACGGCGAACGACGACCTGCGCTCGGACGAAGATCTCGAGAGGCTGAAGACCGAGGCCGAGACCGATATCGCCTGCGGCTACAACACCTCGACCCCGGCCGACAACGGCTCGGCGATGGTGCTGTGCGCGGAGGATTTCCTGAGGGAGTCGGGAGCGGCGCCGCTCGCCCGGATCCTCGGCTGGAGCCGGGTGGACGGGCCGGCGGCCGACTTTGTCGATTCGCCCGTCGCGGCCCTGAAGGGTCTTTTCGCCAAGCTCGAGGAGAAAGACTGCGGCGCCGACCGGTTCGAGATCCTCGAGATCAACGAGGCCTTCGGCATCCAGCTCCCGATCTTCGCCCGGGAATTCCCCCGGAAGAAGATCAACGTCTGCGGCGGGGCGATCGCCCTGGGGCATCCGCTGGGCTCGGCGGGCGTCCGGCTCCCGGTGACGCTCATCCACCAGATGAAACGGCTCGGCATCCGGTACGGCGCCGTCGGCATCTGCTTCGGGGGCGGCGGTTCCTATGCCTTGGCTGTAGAAATGATATGAATCCAGGTCACGTAACATCACCCCCGTCCTTGCCCTCCCCCCTCGAGGGAGAGAATAAAGGTGAGGGGGCAATTCGATTCGGTTCGTAGATTTGAGTTTGGCAAAGATGACGAACATTTCCAAATTCAGCGACTTCAAGAGCTTTAGGGGTGGGGCGGCCCGGGTCCCGGCGGAAATGGACGGGCTCGTTCTCGCGGGGAAAGGGTTCGATAAGCTTTTTTTCAGGCGTCTGCCCGTGCCGCGGCCCGGCCGGAACCAGTTCCTGGCGCGGGTCGACGCGGTCTTCGCCTGCACCTCGGACGGCAAGCTCATCGAAACCGCGAGCGAGCATCCGCTGCTTGCGGGCTGGGACCCCGAGCGCTGGCCGGTCGTCATCGGCCACGAGGGCTGCGTCACGGCCGTCGAGGTCGGAGAGGGGCTCAGGGGGAAGGTCGAGCCGGGGCAAGCGTTCGCGCTCCAGCCGGCCACAAACGTCGGGCCGGTCAATAACCTTGAGCGTTATCCCAACCCCAAGGCGGTCCGCAAGACCGCCATCGGCTACACCCTCGGGGGACTGTTCGCGGAGTTCGTCCTGATCACGGAGGAGGTCATCGAGACCGACTCTCTCATCCCCTACGATCCGGGGAAGATCCCCTATTTCGCGGCGGCCTTCAGCGAGCCCTTGTCGTGCGTCTATTCGTCGCAGAACCAGGTGCCCCATGTCTATAAAGACGGGCCGGCGGCGCCCCGGCGCGTCAGGCTCGGGCTGAAGGAGGGCGGCGTGACGCTCATCCTCGGGTCGGGAACAATGGGCATCCTCCACGCCGACCTGGCCATGTCGCATCGGCCGCGGGCCATCATCATCTCCGAGCCCATGGAGGAGCGGCGGGACCAGGCCCGGGGGATCATCGCGGCGAAGGCCGAATCCAGGGGAATCGAATTGATCCTGACGACGCCGGACGCTCTGCCCGGGGTCATCGACCGGCTCACCGGGGGGCGGGGCGTCGACGACTGCATCAGCGCCCTGGGGGTCGCCCGGATCCAGGAGGAATCGCTCAAGTACCTTGGCCCGGGAGGCATCTCCGTCTTCTTCGGCGGCGCCAAGGCGGGCGAAAGCCTGATCACCGTCGATACGCGGCGCATCCATTACGACAGTATCTCGATGGTCGGCTCTTCGGGAGGCGATCCCTCGGATGTGCGCGCGGTCATGGGGCTCCTCGAAGGCGGCGAGATCACGCCCGAGCTCTATGTCCGGCGGATCGGCGGCCTGGACGCCGCTCTCGGGCTGGTCAAAGCGGTCAAGGGCCAGGAGTTCTTTGGTAAGGGGCTCATCTATCCGCATGTCCGGGGGCCGCTTCAGCCGGTCGGCGGCTGGTCGGCGGCCGAAGAAGCCGAATTTCTGGAAAAAAACCTGTCCTAGTATGCTCGACGGCGAAATCGAAAGAACGGGTCCTGTCACGGCGCGTCCCTGTCCGTCCTCGCGCCTCACCCGTCAACGACTGTTCGCGCACTCCGGGGGAGAGGGGTCCCCGTCGCTTCGGGCGGGCAGGGACTGGCGCCGTGCCACCCGTTCTTTCCTCATCAAGGAATGACGCATGAAGAAGCTCGTCCAGTTCGGCGCCGGGAACATCGGCCGCTCGTTCATCGGGCAGCTTTTTTCCAGGGCGGGATGGGAAGTGGTGTTCGTCGACGTCGACGAAGCGGTCATCAGCGCGCTCAATGAGCGGCGCGGCTATACCGTCGAGATCCGCGACGATAAGAGCGAAACCTGGCGGATCGAAAACGTGAGGGGGGTCAACGCCCGGGATACGGAGACAGTCGCCGTCGAGGTCGCCGAAGCCGACTGCCTCGGGTCGGCGGTGGGCAAGAACTACCTGACGGCGATCGTGCCGGCCCTGGCCAAGGGACTCGAGACCAGGCTGCGGAGGTTCGGATCGCGCCCCGTCGACCTCATCATCTGCGAGAACATCCTCGACGGCGCGGCGCTGCTGCGCGAGGAGTTCCGCAAGGTCCTGCCGGCCGGTTTCCCGCTCGAGAATACGCTCGGGCTCGTCGAGACGAGCATCGGCAAGATGGTCCCGATCATGCCGGCGAAGGACCGCGAGCGCGACCCGCTCCTTGTTTATGCCGAGGCCTACAACACGCTCATCCTCGATCAGAAAGCCTTCCTGGCGCCGATCCCCGAAGTCCCCGGACTCGACCCCAAGGACAACATGAAGGCCTACGTCGAACGGAAGTCCTTCATCCACAACCTGGGCCACGCGATGCTCGCCTATATGGAAGGGATCCTCGGGAAAAACCACACGTTCACTTACGAGGCCGTTCGCGACCCGGAGCTCAGGGCGGCGGCCAAGGCCGCGATGTGGGAATCGGGCAGGGCGCTCATCACGGCCTACCCGGACGAGTTCAACGAGATCAACCAGGAGGAGCACATCGAGAACCTCCTGCGAAGATTCGGCAACGCTCATCTCGGCGACACGATCTTCCGGGTCGGCCGGGATGTCCGGAGGAAGCTGGCGCGGGACGACCGCCTGATCGGAGCCATGCGCTTCGACCTCGAGCGCGGGGTCGAGCCCGAGGTCACGGCCCGGGGGGCCGCCGCGGCCTGCTTTTTCCGGAAGACCGACGACAGCGGCCGGCCGTTCGGGCCCGACGAGGAATTCCGCCGGCTCGACCTCCCCAAGGGACTGGACTTCATCTTGAGTCACGTCTGCGGGCTGACCGAAACCGACGAGATCGACCGCCGCGTCGCCGCCCTCATCCGCCCCCACTTCGCCAAATTCTTAATTCGGGACACAATCCCCATTCCCTAATTTCGCTAAGTCGAAAACTGGCGGAAAACGGTCAAAAGGTGTCGTGTCCTGAGCTCATTCAGGCCGGAATAAAGGTCAATTGGTATTGTGTCCCGAGTTCATTGGGGAGTTGATAACCCGATACCAATTTGGATCCGTCGATGGATAAGGAGCGGAATAGGGAAATTGATATCCTGTCACCGATTCTGCATAATGGCAAGAGAGGTGAGTTATGCGCGTCTCCAATGACATCAGGGCCGCACTAATCCTGGGAATCGCGGTGGTTGTCTTCGGCGGCGCCGCCACGGCCCCGGGCCGCCAGTCCGCGGAAAATAGTTTGCATCAAGGACGACGGACGACTCCCCTCTACGCAACCCAAAAGGACGGAACGCCCGTGACTCAACTCACCGCGGCCGATCTCGAAGTCCTGGTCGGCGGTGGTCCCGTCGAGGGTTTCACCCTCGCTAAAGGCGCCTCCCGGAATAAGCTCGTCTTTCTTGTCTTCGACACAGTCACGCTAAGTTCCAACCTGTTGTCCAAATCGAAGAAGATCGCCGAAAATACGGTTTCCCAGGCCGACGGCCAGGTTCGGTTTATCGTCATGAGCATCGAACCGGGCACGGGCCTCCGCCCGGTCTGCGGCCCTTCGGCCGACAAGGAATTCGTGCTCCGGACGATGACCAAGTCTGTCGTCTCCAAGCAGTCCGATTATTTCCGGTCCCGGCCGACTTCGGATACGAGTATCCGGGACGCCTATCCCGCGTGGGCCGACAACACGCCGGCCAAGATCTCCCAAGAAGAAAAGAGACGCGACCAGCAGCAGGACAAGCAAGTCGGCACCATCATCATCACCTCGCTTTGGACTTTGAACGCGATCCTGGCCAGATTTCCCGAGTCGGATAAGGTGGTCCATCTGCACTCGTGCGGTATTCCCGAGGGCGCTGCCCTCAACCGCTCCAAGATCATCTACGACGCGACCGGCAACACGGCGAGTGACCAGAATGTGGACCTCGCCGCTCCCGACGGGGTCATCTTGGACCAGATCAAGGGTGCCGGCCGATCCATCAAGAAAAGCAGCGCGCTCCTTTTTCTCATCAACCCGGGAGGCACGCGGGCCGGTCAGGATGATTCCACGTCGGGCGAAGGGTCACTCCACATGCTCGTCAACGAGAGCGGCGGCCGCTATTTCGAGGGCGCGGACAAGGAAATCACTCGAGCCCTGACGGCGACCGAGCAGGGTTATTATGAGATCTCCATTCCCTTCTCCCAGGATATGTCGAACCGCGAGATGGACATTGAGATTCGCTCCAAGTCCCCCGATATCATTCTCTCCAGCACCGCCTTTCTCAATCCCGTTCGACGGTTCGGGCAGCTGGCGCCGCAGGAAAAGCAGGCGCTCATCGTGAGTCTCCTGACCGATGGGCTCGTCGGCGATATCGACCTGAAGATCAGCAGGATGAGTGTGATCATTCAGGCCAGCGGTGATGAACTGCTCCTCACCGCTCAACTGCCCATCGAGCTCGCCCAGTCCGAGTGGGACATCTATAAGGTCTGGAGAGAGCCCGACAAAGCGGAAGTCGCCGTCGAAAAAGAGCACATCCTGAGCAGCGGCCCGACTCTGACTTTCGGCATGGCCCCCAGGGAGAACACCATTCAGAATGCCGTGCTCGTCCAAACCAAGTCGGGCACCGTGCTGATCTGTCAGGCCAACTAGGCCGGCGACTCCCGATTTAGAGCGGCCGCGCACGCCTGGCGCAACCCGCTGACTTCACATCGGAGGGCAGCCGGGGACAGTGCGGACTGCGGTCCTTGATCAACCGCCGAACTCGAAGGCGAAAAGGTCGGCGTCCCGGAGGACGAACCTCAGCCGCACCGGGCGGCCCGCCAGCCCGCTGACATCACCGCCGTTCCGCCAGGTCACCGGGCGTTCGATCGCGTCGCCGAAAACCGGCGGACAATCGTCCAAGGCGAACCCGGACAACGGCCGGCCGGAATCGTCCTGGATCTCGACCTGAACACTTCCGGCGGCCGATGTCGAAAAATTCAATTTCAGCTTCCGGCCGGCAAAGAGAAGCGGTTTCGTGACGACCTCGCCGCCGCTCAGGGGCGCGTTCACCGATACGAAACCATCCAGGCGCAGCGAGTAGCGCCTGAGGGCGCTGCTCGCTCCGGTCCAATAGCTCTCCGTGGCGTACAGCGAGAGCTCGCCGGGCGCGCCCTCGAGCCCGGACTTCGTTTCGACGAGGTGCCAGGCGATGTACTGGTGGCCGTAGTTCCAGGTGCCTTCCCGTTCGATCCCCGGACGGAGGAAGGCCTCGTTCCACCGCTTGAACGTCACGCCGTCGCGGCCGGCCATGAACAGACCCTCGCTGAGCGCCGTCCCGTAGCGCAGGCTCGCCCGGGCGCGCCATTCGCGATGCCCGAGCTCCGGCAAGGCGCGCATCGAGTCCGACCAGCCGCGTTCGATGTAGCGCACCGGGAAGCCGACGAGGATGTGCGGCGCCCGGTGATAGGGCTTGACCTGGTTCGTATAGAGATGCTCGGGCGGCGAATCCGCATACCGCAGGTCCGCGGGCGGACCCCAATGAAGAAAGTCCCCGGAAGCGGCGGTTCGGATGCCGCGAACGCCGGCGGGCTTTCCTTCCTCACCGGTCGTCACGCCGCCAGTGAAGATACGCCAGTAAGCCCGATACTCGCCCCGCGCGGCATCCCAGAAGGCCAGGTTCTGCGAGTCGAAGGCGCCCTCGGTGATCACCGGGGCTTCGCTCATCGGCGTCCAGCGCAGGCCGTCGGCGGACCGGTACGCCAGCAGGCCGTGGGGAGCGTTGGAGCGCACGATCGCTTTGTATCGCGCCTCGGGCGGGCAGGCGGGGTTGTCGTCCCTGAACACCGCGGGGTGGCCGGGGTCGGGGTCGACGGCGCCCACCTTGCCCGGCGCCATGGTGATGTTATTCCTCTTTGACCCCCGGAACTCGAAAAGTCCCAGGTCCGGTTTCCTCCACCGGAGGCCGTCATCGCTTTCGGCGTAGCAACAGTAGAGAGGGTGAGTATCCGTCTTCAGGGTGCCCGGCGGCTGGACATCCAAGTGCCACGCCTTGTAATACATCCGGTACAGCTCCCCGTCCTGAAATATCGAGTGGTAGCCGCTGCCGCTGCCTTCCCATGGCGCATCATGGACGAGCACGATCTCGCGCGGCTCAGGATGGTGAAGCCTGAGCTCAGCTCCGCCCGTGATCCGCCCGATCAAATGGTCGTCGACGAACAGTTCGCGCCTCGCGCCGATGTCGACGGGCGCGCCGGGTTCGATTGTGGCGGCCGGCATAGGCGCCCAGGGCGCCCCGGCCAACCCGGCGGCTGCCGCCCCGGTCAGCGACCGGCCGAGGAACTCGCGACGACTGATAGCGGGTCGAGCGGGTGTTTTCATTGGCGTTTTTCCTCAACTGCTGGTGAGGTTATCGCCGGTTCGCGCCCTCTGTCAAGGAAATACGCCTCCCGCGAATCGCGCCAGGGCTGGACTGCGGTACGAGGAGCGAGTAGACTGAGGGCGAGGCGAAACATGACGACGACCATACTCGACCTCGCCAAGACACGGGTCGTGCTCCTCGATGGCGGGTTCGGCACGGAACTCATCCGGCACGGGTTCCCGGAAGGCGCCTGCCCCGAGGCCTGGAATCTCGAAAAGCCTGAAGCCATCCGGGCGATCCACCGGAGCTATTTCGAGGCCGGCGCGGACGCCGTCACGGCCAACAGCTTCGGTGGCAACCCGATCAAGCTCGCCGCCCACGGCCTGGAAAGTCGATGCTGGGAGATCAACAAGGCGGCGGCCGAGCTGGCCAACTCCGTCAAGCCCGCCGGCCGGTTCGTCGGCGGCAGCATCGGGCCGACCGGAAAATTCCTGAAGCCGCAGGGCCCGTTCACCGAGCCGGAATTCGAGGCGGCCTTCGCCGAGCAGGCCCGGGGGCTCACCGACGGCCAGGCCGATTTCCTGATCATAGAGACCCAGTACGACCTCAGGGAAACCCTGTGCGCCCTGCGCGGCGCCCGGAGCGCCTCTCCCCTCCCGATCTTTGCGACCATGACCTACAACCGCACTCCCCGCGGCCACTTCACCCTGATGGGGAACAGCGTCGCCGCCTGCCTGGAGGCCCTGGAAAAGGCGGGCGCCGCGGCCGTCGGGTCGAACTGCACCCTCGACAGCCGGGAGATGGCGGCGCTGGTCAAGGAGATGCGGTCGCTGACTTCGCTCCCCCTCGTCGCCCAAGCCAATGCCGGAAAGCCGATCCTGTCCGCGGATGGCCAGGTGGTTTATTCCCAGGGGATCGACGATTACGTAAAATACGTCCCCGAGATGGCCGCAAACGGCGCCGACCTCATCGGCGGCTGCTGCGGTACCGACCCCGAATATATCCGCCGGATGGCCGAGATCCTTAAGCGCTAAAGCCGATATCGGAAATCATCTCATTTTTTATGATCCGTGAGAAACAACGTAAGGATGGCGCGGGGCCGGTCCCTGCCCGCCTCCTTTTCGAAGGGGACATTTTAGCTTGGCAGTTAATGGGGACACTTTAGCTTGGCTATCACAGCCCGCCCGGACGAACGGCCTTGACAGCCCGGCGGCGGCGGTTTACCATCGCTCTCCATGCGACAATCCATTCGAAGCAGGAACGCCATGAAATATGAGATCTGGGACAACCACACTCACTTGATCGAGAAGCTGGGCGCCACGCCCGAGGCTCAACTCGGCGAGGCGCTCAAATTCGCCGACCGCCTGGGGATCTCGCGCCTGGTCCTGTTCATGGGCACTTATGAGGGGACATTTGACCTGTCTCCCGAACAGCTGCGCCGGGCCAACGACGTGATCCTGCGCGCCATCAAGCCGTATCCGGACCGGGTGTTCGGATATGTCTATCTCAGCCCCAAACACACCCAGACAAGCCTGGACGAGATGAACCGCTGCATCCGCGACGGACCGATGGTGGGAGTGAAGCTGCTCGTGGCCGAGTACTGCAACAAGCCGACGCTCGACCCGATCATCCAGCGCGCCGAAGAGCTCAAGGCCCCCGTGCTCCAGCACACCTGGATCAAGATCACGGGGAACCTGCCCGACGAGTCGACGCCGATGCAGCTCGCGGAGCTGGCGGCCCGGCATCCCAAGGCCACCCTCATCTGCGGCCACAGCGGCGGTGACTGGGAGTTGGGCCTGCGCGCCATCCGGCCGTACCCCAACGTTTACGCCGACCTCTCCGGTGGAGACCCGACCTCGGGGTACACCGAGATGGCCGTGCGGGAGATCGGCGCCGAACGCTGTCTTTACGGCAGCGACATCGGGGCCCGGAGCTTCTCCTCACAGCTGTCCAAAGTGCTGGGAGCCGATATCCCCGAGAGCGCCAAGCGGCTCATCCTGGGCGAAAATCTCAAGCGCCTGCTCAAACCCATCCTCGAGGCGAAAGGGGTCAAGCTGTGAGAAACGACAAATCACCCGTTACGATCGACCGGCGTGAGTTCCTGAAGGCCTCGCTCGCCACGGCGGCGGCCGGAGTGGCCGGCTTGGGCGCTCCCGGCGCGGCCTTCGCCGCGAATCCCGAACCGGGCAACCTTATCGACGTCAACGTCAACATCGGGCGCTGGCCCCTGCGCCGGCTGCGCTACGACGATACGGCCGGCCTGGCCGCGATGCTCCGGCGCCAGGGCGTCACCCGGGCCTGGGCCGGGAGCTTCGAATGCCTGCTGCATAAAGACATGGCGGGGGCCAACGCACGACTGGCGGCGGAGTGCCGGCGCGAAGGAAAGGATCTGCTTCTGCCTTTCGGCTCGGTCAACCCGAAGCTTCCTGAATGGGAAGAGGACTTCCGCCGCTGCGTCGAGGAACACCGGATGCCGGGTCTCAGGCTGTATCCGAACTACCACGGGTACAAGCTTGACGATCCCGATTTCGCGAAGCTCCTGGGAATGGCCGCGGCGAAGGGCCTGCTCGTCGAGCTCGCGCTCATCATGGAAGACGACCGGATGATGCATCCGCTCCTGCGCATCCCGGTGCCCGACCCCGGGCTGCTCGCCGGCGTCATCAAGCAGACACCGGGGCTCCGCCTCGTGATCGTCAACGGGTTGCGGACGCTGCGGGATAAAGCGCTTGTCGACATCGTCAATGCCGGCGACGTGTCGGTCGAGATCTCGATGCTGGACGCCCTGAATGGCGTGGGCGACGTGCTGGCGAGCCTGCCGCCGGGCCGGCTGCTCTTCGGATCTCACGCGCCGCTTTTCTATTTCGAGTCGGCCGCGCTCAAGCTCCAGGAATCGCCGCTCACCGACGCCCAGCTTCGGGCCGTCCGGTTCGAGAGCGCCCGGCGGCTGCTCCCGGATTCCGCCTGATTGCCGGGCGACAGCCGCGGCGGCTGTGCGCGGCGATCTTCAGCGCACCCTCTCCGCCGGACAACCTCGGCCCGGAGACCGCGATAAAGGGGACGGTCCTATTTTCGCTATTCTCGCAACAGTAAATGGAACCGTCCCCTTTTCCATAAAATATAGCCGCCCATCTATATTAAAATGGCGGAGGCGCCGAAACCCGCAACGACACCAATAAGGAGAGAGCCAATGTCACTCCATACAGGTCGCAGAGCGCTCGCGGCAGCGCCGTTCCTGCTATCGGCTATCTTGGCGGTGAATCAAGCGGTCAGCCCGCAGACGGCGCAAAGCCCCCTGAAGGCGGGTGAAGAAGCCCGGGGACCCTGGTGGATGAAACAGACAGCCATGAACAAGGACGGGACCATTGTCCGGTTGTCCGCCATGCCCTGGTGGGACCAGGCCCTGCGCCTCAAGCTCGGCGAGAGCTTCATCATCGAAGCGGCGGGTGAGGCTAAGGACCGGATGCTCGTCCGCCGCGAGCGCTTCAAGATCCGCACGGGGGAGGAAATCGAGGGGATCATCTGGGTCATCGACGACGACGGCGATGGGAGTGCCAGGCAAGGGGGCGACGGCGATTCCGACTGCTATGTGGCCGATTACGGCGGCGACGGGATCGTCGACCGGCTGGTCGATTACATGGACAACGACGGCGATCAAGTCCCCGACGAGATGGACATCCGCTATTTCGAGAACGGCCGGCTGAACAGGGCCTGGCTCGGCTGGGACCTCGACCACGATGGAAAAATGTGGAATGTCGGAGGCTACGAATACACCGACGAGAGCTATTTCCAGAGCGACCCGTACGGCGACAATATCCTGTGTATGAATAAGTTCAACTCCGATAAGGGGATCTGGTCGCCGATCGGGGAATGCCCCTTCGCTTTCTATGACCTGGACGGCGACGGGTACAGCGAGATCGTGGTCCGGGTCAGCGCCTCGCCTCTCGACTATCAAACCGGCCGGGACCCGGATTACGTCAACACGACTCACGCGCGGCCGTGGGGCAAGGAAATGGAGAAGATGGGGGTCGTCAACATCCGCTACAGCTTCGACGTCGACGGGCTCAGCGGCCGGGACAATCCTCTCCATTACGACGCCGGGTTCAACCTGGTCGGGGCGCTCCCCTATCAGTTCGCCGGGATGGGCCATCACAACCCCAAGCGCCGCCCCCCTCAGGAGACGAACGTCTTGCCCTGGAAGGACGTGCGGGCGATCGCCGACAGCTTTCCGGCGCGTGAGACGGGATTCTCCTGGTTCGAGAACACGGATGAGAGCCGGGCGATCGGCTACGGCGAGCACAAGACGGAGAACTTCCGCTGGGAAGGGGTCTTCTGGATCTGGGAACGGCGGTTCATGGGGAACAGCGGCGGCCCCTGTCAGAAATATAACATGCGCCGCGAATGGAGCTCCGCACCGGCCTCGAGCCGCGAGCTCTATTACAGCGGCGTCGACCGGCGCATCCACTTGTTCGGGGCCGAGGAGGGTTGGGTCGAGATCGGCCATTTCGGCGGGCTGGGGAAGATCGGCGAGATCCGCATGCTGGACACCGACAGGAATGGGTTCTTCGACAGGTGGGAGGTCCATTTGGAAGGACGGGACGCGCCGGCCCGGGTGACGACGGTGCGCGACGAAAAAGCGCGGCGGGTACCCTTCGACAAAGACCAACTCTACAAGCCCTATGCCGCGGAGGTTCTACCCGAGGCCATGGCCGCGAACCAGAAGCTGATGAAGGCGATGGCCGATGCCGTGCCGTTCTCACCGCCCGAGGGTCTGAAGGAGGCCATGGCCGCGGGTCCGGCGAATTTCCGGCGTTATGCTCAGGATGTGGCCAGAGAGCTTCAATACCAGGACTTCAGGGACCATTTCCTGAAGCGGGCCGAGGCTGTCCTGAGCGACATCCAGAACGGTCCCCACTATAAAAGGGACAACGGCGACCTCTTCGAGGTCAGCCGCGCAACCGAGGGGGATCTCGATTCGACGGCCAATTCGCACACGGCCTGGAAGATGGTGCGCGCGCTCATGGAGCTCGACCAGGCCTACGGGGAGGGAGACTACGACCGCGCCTGCGAGCTCATCGCCGACATCCGGAGAATCGAGGCCATCCCGTAATCATCCGGCTGCCCGCTCGACGGCCCGGCCCACGGAAATAGACGGAGGGTTCTATCACTTTCCCGAAGTTAGCTGGATGGATCGCCATAAGTTTAGCTTATTAAAAGGGATAAGCCGGTCTCAGCGCGAGATCGATTTGACGAGCGCCTGCGATCAGAAAAGGGCGGATAAAATGGAGCTGCGCTATTTGAGGATGTTGCCGATCAGGCCGCCGAGCAGCGCACCGTAGAGGGAAGAGAAGTAGGGGTTGCCGGTGATCATGCAGGCGCCGCTCTTGCAGCCGACGTGCCTGTAAAAGAGATAACCGCCCACGCCGCCCACCAGGACGCCGATAATTATCGGAAGCATTTTTTTCACCTTAGTATATCTATCGGAACAGTAAGGATACCATTCCCGCCGACCCCGGTCAAGGTTCCTGTGACCCCTATATGCATCTTCTATTCGTGTGATACGAGATGGTCAGGGGAAGGGTGGCAGGGCGATAGTCCCTGCCCGCCCGGAGCGACGGGGACCCCTCTCCCCTGGAGCGCGCAAACAGTCGTTGACGGGTGAGGCGCGAGGACGGACAGGGACGCGCCATGACAGGACCCTACTGATGGGTAACACCATCACACGAAAAGAGATGTGTCTGCGGCCGCTTGGCGGACCGGAAGATAAGATCATAGAGGTCGGAACCCAGGTCCCTGAATCTCACCGCCTCAAAGCCAAAGGGCGCGACCAGGTCTTCGACCTGCCGGCGATCCAGCCTGACGCGCTTCGGAGGTCCGGAGGCGGCGTCGATCTTCTTGAACTCCACCACGGCCAGTATCCCGCCCGCCTTGAGAACCCGGGCCGTCTCCTGGAGCGCCTTCGATTCCTTCCCCTCCTCGACCAGGTCGTGAAGAACGACGGCCAGCAGAGCGGCGTCCGCCGACTCGTCGGCGAAGGGGATCGACTTCCCGACGTCGGCGACCTTGGCGATAAGGTTCTTAACTCCCCTGGCGCGAGCCTCCCCGGTCAAAGCCGCGATGCCTTCCTTCCAGAGGTCGACGGCATACAGCGTGCCTTCCGGGCCGACGAGCTCGGCGGCGGCGAGCGTATAAGCGCCCCGGCCGCAGGCGATATCCAAGAAGGCGCTGCCCTTCTTGAGCCGCAGGTCCCTGAACAGGCTCGCGCTGTCGACCCGTTCGAAGCTGCCGTGGCCCGCCCCGAGCGGCTTCTTTTCGGCCAGTTTGTCTTTTAGGACGGCTTTTGATGTCATCCAAAGTTCTCCAATCTCGAGTTTCATCTTACTCGGTTGACATCCTATCATCCCAGCGGGTCGCCGGCCATTCAATATATAACGGAAACCGGAACATCCACGACCATCACCTTGGCGGCACCGACGAAAAGGATCGCCATAATGGGGAGGCCGATCCGGGGACGCACGCCCCGGCTGAACCGCGGCAGAAGAACCGGCGCGATCCAGGCCATGACCGGGACCCCCAGCGGCCGTTCGAAAGTGCGGCGACGACGAGCCCGATGATCAGGAACTCGGCGTTTTCTCACCGGGAATCCGCCTCGCTTGACGGCGGAGCCTTGGCCGGCGGACGGATCAATTACGACTTTTCCCCTGGAAATGAAAGTCGGCGAAATCGAGGTACCGCTCCCAGTCGTAGCGCGAGAGGCCATGACCTCCCGACCGCACGTGATAGCCAACATCCTGGCGGACGAAGGGCTGGTTGGCCGGCGGCATGGCCTCCGAAGCCAGGACGGTCTTGCCGAAGAGCTTATAGACGCTCCCCGCATGGAAGGCCGCCAGATATTCGCCCTTGGGGTCGGCCCAGGCATCCTGCTCGGCGCTGGCCACGTAGACCGGGCGCGGGGCGATGAGCGCCAGGAGCATGTGCTGGTCCACGGGAAGCGCAGCTTCGTTGCCGCTGTACTTTTTGAAGTTGCCGCAGAACCAGTGGGGGAAACTCGTATTGATGATGCCGACCGTCTCCCCGAAGATCCTCTTCGACAGCGCCGCCCCGCCGCATCCGGAATTGTTGGAAATGACGATGGCGAAGCGCGGGTCGGTCGCACCGGCCCAGAGGGCCGTCTTCCCGAGCCGCGAGTGTCCGAGCACGGCCACGCGCTCGGCGTCGACATCGGCGTCGGTCTCCAGGTAATCCATCGCCCGCGACAGCCCCCAGGCCCAGGCCGCGATCGAGCCCCATTCATCAGGGGCGGGCTTGGCCTGGCCGGCGGCCGCAAACAAAGGATGCACGCCGTTCCTGAACCCGTCATCAAAGTCCGGGTCGATGTCGCCGTAGTAGATGGTGGCCAGCCCGTAGCCCCGATCCAGGATCCGCTCCACGGGCCAGCTCGGACTGGCCACGCCCCTCCCGAGCGGCGAGGCCGCGTGCTCCATGACGCACGATTCAACGTCGGTCCGCACCCAAGACCCGGTAACCGTTATCCCGGGATCGGCGGACACCGTGTGGTTCCCGCCGAAGTTCAGCCCGAGAAAAACGGGGACGGGTTTCCCGGCGCCGGCCGGAAGATAAAGGAGCAGCGATATCGAGTGAGTCAGGGCGCGGCCTGTGAACCGGATCGTGATCTCCTTGCGTACGGCCAAACCGCCGAGTGCCGTTCGGTCGATCCTCCCCGGGGTGAATTCCGTTTTGACTTCGGCTTGGGGAACCCGGCCGTAAACCTGCGACGAGAAAAGCTCCAGGAGTTCCGGGCGGCGCAGAGTCATCCAATCCTCAGCCGTCGCGATCTTCCGGCCGCCGCTCGTGATCAGCAGTTCCGGCAGGGTGTACGGCGGAATATCCTTTTCGCTGGTATTCGCTTCCTGCGGCTCCTGTCCGCCCAGGCCGACTGCCAGGCAGACAACCAGGCAGGTCACGGCTCCAGACAATAATACGTGTGTGCTCATTCCATGCATCCTTGTTTCAGGCGTTCTCCCCGGCTTCCCGCGCGGGCGGCGCCCCGACAGCGGCGAACCGGGCGCCGGGGGACGAACGTCCCTCCGGGTCCGGCCGAACCCGGGCTTATTCACCTTTCCGCCCGCTGGCGGAAAAATAGCAATTATGGCAAGATGAGTCAACCTGAAAAACAGGCCGGATCGAGTGACAAGGAGGAAGCGATGCCGCTAGTCGAGGTTCACCTGCTCGAAGGCCGGACGGACGAGCAGAAAGAGAAGCTGCTCGGGGCGATCACCGCGGCCGTCCACGAGTCGATCGGGGCGCCGCTCCCGTCCATCCGGGTTTGGATCCAGGAATTCTCGCCCGAGGAATACATGATCGGCGGCGAGCTGGCGGCCCGCCGGAAGGCCTGAGCCCGGTAGCCCCTACATCCGGCCGGCGATAGTCTGGCAGAGCGCCTTGAGCTGCTCCATGTTGAGGTAGGGCTTGCCGCCCGCCTCCATATTGAAAAACGTCGAAACCTGGACGTACCAGCTGCCCTTCTTGAATCCGATGAAATACTGGACCTTGCCGGGCGGGCCGTCGTAGGCGTCCTCGCCGATGCCGGCCACGGGTCCCCGGATGTACTTTTTCGACTGGTCCTTATACTTCTCGTAGTCGCCCGGCCTGACGGTCATCAGGGTGGCGATGACCACGGGGTTGTCATCGGCCAGGCCGAAATTGAGCGTCCCGCCGGCGCCTTTGCTCGGGTCGCGGGGGATCTTCTTGACCCCGGTCAAGCCGCCGGCCTTCTCGACATCGGCGGCGGTCAGGAACTTGTCATAAAAATCGTCTTGGGCAAGAACGGCGAACGCGCCGAACAGGACGGAGATCGCCAGGGCCAGGAACATGAGCTTCTTCATTTTCGCTCCTCCTCTTTCAGCCTGAAGGCATCATTCTATATAAAAAGACGGCGGAAGCAAGCCGCCCGGCTCAGTTTCTCCTTGACACCGGCTCGAGTCAGGCTCTATATTGCCGCCCGCCCCTCGATTAAGGAGACAAACATGAAACGACGAGACTTCCTGCTGACGACGCTCGCGGCCGCCGGCACGCTGCCCCTGCGGGGCGCCGCCGCCGCCGAGACACCCGCCAAGATGCCGTACGTGACGCTCGGCCGGACGGGGATCCGGTCCTCGGTCTTCCTCGGCGACTGGATGGGGAGCGAGGAGATGTACCGGATTGCCCTGGAGGACGGGGTCAACTACTGGCACAAGATCGGCGAATGGCGGAGCCCCGCCCCCTACGAGCTTTTCCGCGGGCTGGACCGGGACTCCTTCGCCTGCGACACGACCATCAGCACGCTGGATAAGGACAGGGCCATCGAGGCCTTCGAGAGGAACCGGAAGCGGGCGGGGCTCGAGATGATCGACGGGTTCAAGATCCACTCCGAGTACCGGAACGCCGAGGAGGTCAGGACCAAGATGGGCGCCGTCCAGGCCTTCGAGGAGCTGAAGCGGCAGGGCAAAACCCGGTTTCTCATGCTCTCCCAGCACATCAACACCGCCGAGGTCTTCGAGGCGGCCGTCGAAAGCGACATCTTCGACCTCATCCAGATCCCGATCAACCCGACCGTGCCCCAGGACTACTTCTCCAAAGAGACCTTCCCGAACCGCCACACCCGCGAGCGGTATTTCGAGCTCATCGCCAAGGCCGCCGGCCAGGGGATCGCCATCGTCGCCATGAAGACCTTTCTGGGAGGGACGAAAACCTGGGACCATGTCGAGGGCCTGCGGAGCGAGGTCCGCGAGTATCTTCCGGACGACGGCAGCATCGCCACCGCCCTTATCCACTGGGTCCTGGACATCCCCGGGGTCAAGGCCTTCGGCAACATCCTGTTCAACCGCGACCAGCTCGAGCAGAACCTCCGGGCCGCCAGGGGACGGCTGACCAAGGCCGAGGACCGGGGCCTCAGGGTTCTGGCCAAACGCCTGGGGTCCGAAATGTGCCGGATGTGCGGCGCCTGCAACCGGGCCGTTCCCGACGGCCCCGCGGTCTCGGAGATCATGCGCTTCAGGACCTATCATCTGGCGGGCATGACGGAAGGCGCCAGGGCCGGCTATTTGGGCCTGCCGGAGGCGGGCCGCTACCGGGAGGGAATGGACCTCTCCCCGCTCGAGCAGGCCTGCCCCTACCGGCTTCCCCTGGCCCGCCTGGTGAGAGAAGCCCACGCGCTGCTGGCCTGAGTCAACCGGAAGCCTTATTCGTAAAGCCCGCTATCCCGAAGCTGTCGAGGACCTCGCCGCCTTGACATCCCCGGCGTCTTGAATTATTTTTCGGGCCGCCATGAAAGTCCTGTTCATCGGCGGCACGGGGGTCATCAGCTCGGCCTGCTCAAGGCTCGCCGTCGAGCGGGGTATCGAGCTGACTCTTCTCAACCGCAGCCAATCGGTCCGGCCGGCGACGGCGGGAGCCGAGGTTCTGCGGGGGGATGTTCGCGACCCCGATTCCGTCCGCCGGGCCCTGGGGAATCGAACCTTCGACTCGGTCGTCGAATGGGTAGCCTACACGCCCGCCCAGATCGAGACCGACCTCGAGCTCTTCCGCGGCCGGACGGGGCAGTATATTTTCATCAGCTCGGCATCGGCTTACCAGACCCCCCCGGACAAGCTGCCGGTGACCGAATCGACTCCCCTCGAGAATCCTTTCTGGCAGTACTCGCGGGACAAGATCGCCTGCGAGGAACGGCTCTGGCGAGCCTATCGAGAAGACAAGGTGCCCGATCACCATCGTCCGGCCCTCCCATACCTACGACGCCACCCGGCTGCCGGTTACGGGCCGCTACACGGTCATCGACCGGATGCGGCGCGGCAAGAAGGTGATCGTCCACGGCGACGGGACTTCGGTCTGGACCCTGACCCACCACGCCGACTTCGCCAAGGGCTTCGTCGGCCTGCTGGGAAACCCGCGCGCGATCGGCGAGGCCGTCCACATCACTTCGGACGAATGGCTGACCTGGAACCAGATCTTCGGGATCCTCGCCAGCGCCTTTGGCACGGAAGCCGGGATCGTCCACCTGCCCTCCGACCTGATCGCGGCCTACGACCCGGATTGGGGAGCCGGGCTGCTCGGCGACAAGTCTCAGAGCATGATCTTCGATAACAGCAAGATCAAACGGCTGGTCCCGGACTTCGCCTGCACCATTCCCTTTGCCCGGGGCGCGGCGGAGATCGCCGCCTGGTTTGACGCCGAGGCGTCACGACGCACAGTGGACGATGATTTCGACCGGCTCTGCGACCGACTCCTCGACGCCTGCACGAAGGCCTGGCCATAAGGATCTTGGCGCCGGCCGGACTGCAGACGAACAACGGCACGGGATCGCCTGGATTTCCGAGCCGGAGGCTTCTCGGCCGTGAAGTGATGCCGAGCCAATGCACAGGAGGTACAAGATGAAACTGACAAGGTCCGCAATCATACTGACGCTTTGCCTGGTGACGGCGCGGGCGATGCCGAGTCTTCCGGCAGCGGGCCAGCCGGCCGACGGCGCCCGCCTGCGCGCCGAGTTCCTGAAGATGTGCGACGCGGCCTGCGCCGAGCTCAACACGGCCGAGCGCAAGGTGCCGTTCTACCAGGATTCCTATGCCGTCCGGGCGCTCCTGGTGGCCTACGATCTGACGGCCGAGCGGAAGTACCTGGATGTCTGCCGGGCCTGGTCGGACCGGATGCTCAAGTATCAGGCCGGCATGACCCCCAAGGGCGCCTACTGGATGCACTACGGCCGCAAGCCCGGTGAAACGAAGGGCGATTGGTTTGTCGCCGACTGCGCGAGCATCGCCATCGGCCTCCTGGCCACGGCGGTGCGGTGTGATGATCCGGCCGACCGCCGCCGATACAAGGATTCCGTCTCCGCCTACTCCAAGCTCGTCATGGATAACTACATCCGGCCGACCGGCGGGATCACGGACGGACTGTGGAGCGAGTTCGACGGCGAGTGGTGGTGCTCCACGGGCATCTTCGGCTCCCTCGCCTTCCTCCTCCACGCCGAAACGGGAGACAAAGACTATCTCAAGGTGGGCCTCAACGCCCTGGACTGGCTCAACCGGATGGACTTCCGGAAGGCCGAGCACATAGGGTTCACCGAGGCGGCCCCGGCCGTCGTGATGTACGTCTTCGAAGCTTTCTCCGCGGGGATGCCGTACCTCGACCTGAAGAGCCCCCTGGGCAGGGCCAGCGCGGCGCACATCGGAGAGGCCCTGAAATGGATGGGGATGAACCAGGGCAGCCGCGTGGCCGCCAGCCTCTGGGATTACAGCTCGCAGTGGGGGTCGAAGCTCGGGGGACTGCCCTTCCATCAATACGTTTATTCGCGTTACCTGCCGGAAGGCAAGGCTCTCGCCGCCGTCGCCGACAAAGAGCTGGACTATATCGGACGGCGCGTTTTCAGCGCCGGGGAGCCGAAGCTCACCCAGCTCGTCTGCTTCGCGATGTTCTCTTACGCCGAAAAAATCAGCCCTGGCGCCATCTATCGGACATCCAAAAGGTAAAGGACGCGGCCCGCGCAGCGAGGAAGCCGTGCCCGAACCAAGAATCGCGATCATCGATAACGCCATCTATCGCGATATCTACAAGCCGGTGGCCCACTGGGGCGCTTTCCTGCCGGGTTCGGCCTGGACCTCGTTCTACGCCCCGGCGGGCAAGCTTCCCGACCCGGACGACTTTTCCCACTTCATTTTCACGGGATCGGAAGCATCGATCCTCGACCGCGAGGCCTGGGTGGCGCCGGAGATCGAACTTGCCAGGACCGCTTACAAGCACGGCAAGCTGCTCCTCGGAAGCTGCTACGGGCACCAGCTCCTCGCCCTGGCCCTGGCGGGACCGGACCATATCGGCAGAGCGCCTGAGCCCGAGATCGGCTGGATCGCCGTGGACATTCTCGAAGACTCAGCGGTTCTCGGTCCGCCCTGCCGGGCCATTCACGTTCTCATCGCATTACGACGAAGTCAGGAACCTGCCGGCGGCGGAGTTTATCGTCCTGGCCGAATCCGAAAAATGCTCGGTCCAGGCTTTCCGGACGCGCGATGGCAGGGTGTGGGGCATCCAGATGCATCCGGAAATGCAGGAAGCTGCGGCCCGCGAGTATCTCGAGGGATGCGTCAAGGCTTTCCCCTTTTCCCGGGCACTTTGCGAAGAGGCCCTCGCTTCCCAGGCCCGCGATTCGGGCCTGATCCACGTTATCGTGGATGGTTTTCTCAGGCTTTACGTTTAGCGCACCGGATCGTCAAGGTTCGTTCACAAGGCCTGCTCAAATTGGACTTGCTTTGAGGCGCGCCCAACCTTAAGAAAGTCAGTTTCGGGTCGTTTGGCGTCCCGTGAGGCGCCCGACGAGCCAGAACAAGAAGACCAGCGCCAGGCTCAGGAGAAATCCATACAGGAAGACGAACTTCAGAAGGTACCCTTTCGGCAGCTCGAAGGGCGCGTAGAGCAGGGTCGTGTGCCTGAAGAAGTCCTTGACCTTGGAGAAGGATGTGTTGCGGCCGTAACCGAACTTGTAGGCCACGACGATATTCCCCAGGAAAGAGCCGCCATCCGAGGCCTGGGCGGGCCCGGGAACAAGGGTTTTTGTCGCGCGGTCGTATTTCCGCAGGGCCAGGCCCTGATGCAGGCCGAGGTCGAACACCTTCTTGAGCTCCAGGAAATTGAGGAGCTTGCCCTGGGTCGTCCGGGCGTTGGCGATCCTCATCTGGGGATCGACGTAGCACCAGCAGGCTTCCTCGGGGATCCAGCTCTCGCAGAAATAGTGACCGGTCAGCTTGACCGGACCGAACTTGCCGGCGATGTCCACCAGGCGGGTCGGGATGCCGGCGGCGTTCGCGAAGAGGTAATAGATAAGGGCGACGTTCTCGCAGAACCCGCCCTCCCGGCCCGAGGACATCGCTTCCCAGGTTTCGAGGGGCGAGGCGAGCTGGAGCTTGTCCGTGTGGGGCCGGGCGCCCTCATGGCCCGTGATCCCGTCCATGACGAACCGGTAAACCTGCTCCGACCGCTCGAGCGTCGGCGCCGTCATATCGATGTTCCCGGTCAGGAGGCGCTTGGCCTCGATGATCTCGGGGTCGTCGGCCGGCAGGCCCGCCCACTCCGTGACGGGATGGGCGCGCTTGAGGCTCCAAGGGACGCTCGTCGCCGCGGCGTGGTAGTTGTCATCCCAGGACATGCCCGATTTCTTGTAGTTCTCGGTGGGATAGAAATGGAACTTGATGACGATATCCTTCAGGAGCTCTACGCCCTCGGGGATGAACTTGCAGGTGAGATAGCCGGCCTCGTCTCCGAACTGGACCTCGGGATGGGGAGCCTGCGTGTTAACGGCGCCGGTCTCGGCGTCGACCACGGTCCAGGAGGGAGCGGCGATCGGCGGCGTGAACTCGAGCCTGAGCCGCCGCCGGCCGACGAGCGAAGCCCGGCGCACGGCGGGGATCTCGGCGACGTTGTAGATTTCGGCTTCCGCGGCCTGGCGGCTGTTGAAGTTGAAGATCCGCCAGCGGGGGTCGTTGACGACGTGCACGTTGAAGTAGCTCTCGAGATAGTAGCTGTGGAAGAACACCGCCAGAGTGCCGAGGAGGCAAACCCCCGCGAGCGCCAGGAACACCCGGGACGGAGCGCGCAGACCCTTCTTTGAAGCCATGACGACTCTCCTTCTCAAAACGTCAAGACATATAAGCTTTTTTGCCCCGGCCATGTCAACCCGATGCCCGGGTGTGGAAGTACCTCCTTTTATGTGATGACGTTGTTCTTCAATGGGGTCCTGTCCTGGCGCGTCCGACCTTTTTCGCAGACGCTGACCTTATCCGAGTCCCACCTTGATTCCAGATATTCAAGAGCTTTTTTCAGTATATCTCGCAGAATAGCGGCTCCGAGTCGCTCCGCCGCTATTCTGATGGTCGCTCCGAAGACTCCGCTTACCGCCGGTCCCCGTCGCTCCGGGCGGGCAGGGACTGGCGCCGTGCCACCCCCGCCATGTCCTTTCGGCATCACACGAAAAGAGATACTAATCCGACGCGGCCGGCCGTTTGACGCGGAATTTCGCGCTGTGATATAAGGGACCGGTCTGTTCAGTGTCGGCATGATCACCGGACCCCTCCTCCATTCAGAGCATCTCATAAGGAACCCATCATGAAGAGACGTGATTTCATCAAGTCATCGGCCGTCACCGGCGGCTCGCTGGCGCTTTTGCCCAAGACAGGAGCGCCCGCTGAGAAAGAGCCGTCCGGCGGGATCACGGCCGCCGTCGGGAAGGAGCCGGTCGTTCCGAGAGCCACGGGCGCAGCCGCCTCCCCCCCGCTCCACGGCCCAAAGCTCCCGGATCTCTCGCCGGCGCGATGGATCTGGTATCCGTCGGGCCGCACCTTGGCGAACACGTTCGTTCTCTTCCGCCGCGAGCTGAACCTGAAGTCCAAACCCCGGCGCGCGACGGGCTGGATCTCGGCCGAAAGCCGCTACAAGCTCGAGGTTAACGGCCGGCGCCTCCAATGGGGGCCGGCGCCCGCCGATCCGCGCTGGCCCGAAGCCGACCCGATCGACCTGACCGAGGCCCTCGTGGCCGGTCCCAACGTCATCGGCGCCACCGTTCTCTACTACGGACACGGCGACGGAACCTGGCCGTTCGGCAAGCCGGGATTGCTTTTCCGGCTCGAGGTCGAGCCGGCCGACGGCGCGACCGAGGTCATCGCCAGCGACTTAGGCTGGGACGCGCACCTTTGCCGCGCCTGGCGGCCGGGCCAGTACAAACGCTGGTACCTCCGCGCCCTGCAGGAGGAATTCGACGCCAACCTCTATCCTTACGGCTGGTCGACGCCCGGGTTTAAGAAAGACGGGAACTGGGTCCCGGCCATGGAGCTCGACGGCTTCCCCAACAAGCCCGCCCTCTCCACAACGTATTCGGAATACGCGCAGGAATACGCCGCGGGGCCGGCCGAGGCGGAGCTCCGGCCGCGGAGCATTCCCCTGATGGCCGAAAGCCAGGTGCCCGCGGCGCGCCTCACCGAGTCGATGTGGCTCGAGTGGCGGCGGCCGCCCGAAGAATATTTCGAGTGCCGGACCCCCGGCGCGTTCCGCGTCAGCCGCCTGGCGAGCACCGTCGCGGTCGCCCCCGGTCTTTGGGATATCAACCTGAGGGAAAGCCACTCGGCCGCCCTCACCTTCGAATTCGACGAGCAGGTCGTCGGCTGGCCGTATTTCTCGATCGAGGCGCCCGCCGGGACGGTCGTCGAGCTTCTCGTCCAGGAGGCTCACGAACCCGGCGGCCCGCCGCTTCTCAACACTCACTTCGACAGCTGGACGCGCTTCGTCTGCCGCCAGGGAGTGAACACCTTCGAATGCTTCGACTTCGAGAGCCTGCGCTGGCTCCAGCTCAATGTCCGCGGCGCCCGGGGCAGGGCGCGGATCAGGGATGTCGGTGTCCGGCGCCGGGTCTATCCCTGGCGAAATGTTCCACGGGTCCGCTTCGCCGAGCCGCCTCTCCGGCGGCTCATCGACGCCTCGGTCAACACGCTCAAAAACTGCGCCCAGGAGACTCTCGTCGACGGCATGGCCCGCGAGCGCCAGCAGTACAGCGGCGACGGCGGGCACCAGACCCACGCCCTGTACTACGCGTTCGGCGAGACTCGCCAACCCGCCCGCTACCTCACAACCTTCAGCCAGGGGCAGATGAAGGAGGGGTTTTTCCTCGACTGCTGGCCGGCTTACGACCGTCTGGCTCGCCTGGTCGAGAGGCAGTTCGGGCTCACCGGCTGGGGGCCGCTCCTCGACCACGGCGTCGGGTTCGTGTTCGACTGCTGGAACTATTATATCTACACGGGCGACCTCGAGGCGCTCCACGAGCCGTACCCGCGGCTGCTCCGGTTCGCCGACTACCTCCATGGGCTATGGGAAAAGGGCGGACGCCGGCTGCTGCCCGTCGAGGACATCGGCGTGCCCTCTGTCTGGATCGACCACAACGCTTATGAGCGCCAGCGTCACAAGCAGTGCGCGTTCAACCTCTACGCCGCGGCGATGCTCGAGAACGCCCTGGCGCCTGCTCTGCCGGGAATTCGGCGACAGAAAACAGGAGAAGTCGGCTCGGCGACTTCGGCCGTAACCTTCTCGCGGCCGCCGTCGGCCGGTTCTGGAGCCCTGAGCGCGAAGTCTTCGTCAACAACCTTCCCTGGCTCAAGGAAGAAAGGAAACCGCGGCTCTGCGACCGGTCGCTCGCGACATCGGTGTTCTTCGACCAGTGCCCGGGACGGAAAACGGGGGCGGCCATCGAGGCGCTGGCCGACTGTCCGCCCGAGATGGGTCTCTCCTACCCGGCCAACTCCTGCTGGCGCCTGTGGGCGCTGGCCAAAGGCGGCCGCGCCGACATCATCGTCAAGGACCTCCGGGAGCGCTGGGCGACGATGGATTCGGTCAGACTCAACAACACGATCCAGGAAGACTGGACCGCCAAGCCCGACTCCGGCGCCCAGTGGAGCCATTGTGCTGTTGTCCCGCTCTATATCGCTTACATGGGGCTCGCCGGCATCCGGCCGCTCGAGCCCGGGTTCCGGCGCGTCGAAGTCCGGCCGCAGGTCGCGGACCTGGAGGAGCTCGAGCTCACGGCCTTCACCGTGCGCGGCCCGGTCCATTTTCTCTCGAAAGGAAAACTGGGGGACCGCGAATTGACCGTCGAGCTGCCCGAGGATTGCGAGGGAGAGCTTGTCCTTTCCGAGAAAGAAATGGTCGGACTGACGCTTCTCCCCCGCCAGGCGCCCACGGGTCCGCGCCGCTACGTGCTTCAACCCGGAGAAGAAGTCACCCTAAAGCTCTCCTTCACCTAGGAAGCCGGGGTGCCGCACCGGACGGGACGCGGGCCTAATAACTGCTATTATTTGCTTGTCAGAAGCTTGATCACTTCGTCGACGGCCATTACCGGATAGGCTTCAATCTTGCCCTGGTCAGCCCAAGGGTGAGCGGCTGCCAGCAAAGCTTGAGCGTTATCGGCTTCGACCAGCCTGAAGACGCGGCCGCCTGCGACAACACTCCACTCTCCCAGAATTTTTGCCCCCGGCGGCTCGAGCTTGCCCTGTTCGGCTCTCTTCTTGATAATAGCCTGCCGATTCTCCGGTTCATAGGTGTAGACAGTCATAAAAAGCATGGAACCAACCTCCTTGTTGCTTTTATTTTCCCCCTGATAATTATATATAGGCTCAGGTGAGGAGGTTGTCAAGCTGATGAACCCAACGCATCGAATCCTGAAATATGGCCTGATACTCGTGGTCACGGTTATGGCATGTCAGGGAGTAGTGACCGCAAGTCAGGCGCCGGGTGAAGCGCAAATCCAGGCCGCCAATGACGCGATCATCCTCCAGAATGAGTTTCTGTCCCGGAAGCTTAGCATCGGGCCGGAAGGACTGTCCACCGTCGAGTTCAAGAACCTGGTCACGCAGAAAGAATACGCGACCGGGGCGGCCGACGAGTTCGCCTTCGCCGTCGACGGCATCGAAGTCACGGGCGGCGGCGCAGCCTCGGGCTTCAGGTACGTCCGTCACGCCTCGAGCCGGCCGAAACCCGGGGAAAGCCTTCTCCAGGTCGGCCTCGAAGGCCGCGCCGGCACACCCGCCGAAGATCTGACCGTTGAGGTCGAATACACCCTCTACGACCGCCTGCCCTTCATCCGTAAGCGGCTCTCGATCATCAACAGGTCGCCCAAGGAGATCGTCCTCACCAACCTCGATGTCGAGCGGCTGCAGATGACTCCGGTCACCGAATTCCTCTGCGAGATTTTCGCCAACCACGGCGCCAGCCTGACCCGCATCCCTTACAGTGGCGACCACAACGACTCGGTCGTCCTGGTCTGGAACCCTGCCGACGCGCAGGGGTTCATGCTCGGGAATGAGGCTTTCGGCGTCATGAAGCGCACCGAAGTCCATGTCCAACCTCAGCGGGTCAGCCTTGGCCTCACCCTCACCGGTCAGCACTATCCTTTTAAGAAGTATCTGGCGCCTGGAGAAAAATTCACCTCGCCCCGCACGTTCATCGGCCTTTACCAGGGCGAAAAATGGCAGGACGCCTTCGAGGGGCCGTTGGCCGACCTTGTCAGAGAGAAGCTCGGCGTCCGCTTCTTTGAAAAACAGGACCCGCCCCTCTCCTACTACAACTCCTGGCTTCCCTGGCACTGGGACATCAACGAGAAGCTCATCCGCGAGTCGGTCGACGCCGTGGCGGAGACCGGGTTCGAGGTCTTCACCATCGACGAGGGCTGGGAGGACGCGATGGGGGACTGGAACCCCGATCCGAAGAAATTCCCGAACGGGCTCAAGCCGCTCTGCGACTATATCATCGAGCAAGGGATGAAGCCGGGGCTTTGGATCTCGATCGCCTCGGCCTTCGGCGACAGCCGGGTGGCGCGCGCGCATCCCGAGTGGACGGTCAAGGACAGGTCCGGCACTCCCGCCAACCTCCACTCGACCGCCGGCTGGAACGGCCATCCGCTCGTCACGATGTCGCTGGCGACGCCGTGGTACGACCATAACCTGGCAAAATTCAAGGAGCTGGTGCGGACTTGCCGCCTGGCCTACATCAAAGTCGACCTGGCCGCGGTCAACTCCTGCTACGTCCTGGATTACGATTTCTCGGGCGATTACGAGCCGAAACCGCCGTTCTATAAGGACCACGACAGTTCGTACTACGCTCTTTTCGAGCGCGTCCAGTCCTTTTTCGACGACCTCCACAGCGCCTTCCCCGACCTCATTATCGACTGCACCTACGAGGTGATGGGCCGGTACAACCTGACCGATTTCGGGACCATCCAGCACGCCGACGTCAACTGGCTCTCCAATTTCAGCTGGGAGCCGCCCAAGGGAGCGATCCAGATCCGGCAGCTCAACTTCGACCGCGGCCGCGTCATCCCGCCATCGACGATGTTCATCGGCAACCCGCCGGTGGACAAGGCGGCGAGCCGTTACGGTTTCTTCTCGATCGCCCAATCGATCCCGGTCATGCTCGGCGACCCGCGGCGGCTCGGCCCGGAGATGAAGTCCTGGCTCAAAAAGTGGCTCGGCTGGTTCAAGGAAATGGACGCGAAATACCGCTTCTCGGCGTTCTACCAGGTTTCGGATGTCTTCGACCGGCCCGGGCTCTCCAACTGGGACGGCTGCTACCGGTTCAACAAGGAGAAGGGTGGCGGCGTCCTGTTTTTCTTCAGGAACGGCTCGCCGGACGGGGAGCGCACCTTTCGCCTGTTCTGCGTGGACCCGGGTTCGACATACAGGGTGTATTCTCCCGAGACCGGCGCCGACCTGGGCACTTTCGCCGGGAAGGAGCTGGTCGAGAGCGGGCTGAAGGTCAGGATCGACAAGCCTTACACCGCCCTGGTTTTGGGGATCGAGAAGGCGGGCGTCGCCGTTCCTTGACATCCCGCCGAATACCAACCTACAATCCCCGCCGAACACCGCCTTTCTTTGAACCTGGGATCGAGGAGGTTGGACATGAATTCGACGATGTGGAGCCGCCGCACATTCCTTCGGGCCGCCGGGGCCGCTCTCCCCGCCGCCCTGGCCTTTAAAGCCGACGCCGTCGAGCGGGCCCTGTCTGCCGCGCAGTCGGTCGCCGATATGACCCCCGAGCAGGTCGCCAGGGACGAATTCTTCTGGCGGGAGATCCAGCTGGGGTTCAAGCTCGACCGCACGCTGATCAACATGAATAACGGGTTTACCAGCCCCACCCCGCGGGTCGCGCTCGAAGCGGTTTGGCGGTACATGGACATGGTCAACATGCTCCCCGTTCATTACCAGGGCATGATCGCCAAGAACGCCGAGACGATCCGCCTGCGGATGGCGGCCGAGTTCGGCTGCGACCCCGAAGAGATGGCCCTGACGCGCGGCGCGAGCGAGGCTCTCCAGATCGCCCAGAACGGGATCGACCTCCAGGCCGGGGACGAGGTGATCACGACCGAGCAGGACTACCCGCGCATGCTGACGACCTGGGACCAGCGCATGCGGCGCCAGGGGATCACGGTGACCCGGCTCCAGTTCCCCGTGCCGGCGACGCAGGACGATCTCTACCAGCGGTTCGAGAAGGCGATCACGCCGCGGACCAAGATCTTCCATTTCTGCCACATCACGAACCTGACGGCCCAGCTTTTCCCGGTGCAGCGGCTGTCGCGCCTGGCCCGCTCGAAGGGGATCATCACGATCGTCGACGGCGCGCACGCGCTGGGGCATTTCCCGTTCAAGCTCCGGGACCTCGAGTGCGACGCCTACGGCGTGAGCCTCCACAAATGGCTGCTGGCGCCGCTCGGCAACGGCTGCCTGTACATGCGCCGGGAGATGATCCCGAAATTCTGGCCTCTCCAGGCGGCGCCCGAGCTCCAGGATGACGACATCCGGAAGTTCGAGTCCATCGGCACGCACCCCTGGGCGCTTCGAGCCGGGCTGGGCGAGGCGCTGGCCTTCCACCAGGCCATCGGGGCCGAGAGGAAAGCGGCCCGGCTTCGCTACCTGACCCTCCGCTGGGCGAACGCGCTCCGGAAGCACGACCGGATCAAGATCCTGTCGAACCTGGACGAGCCGGCGCAGACCTGGGGGGTTTGCGCGGTGAACATCGAGGGCATCGACGTCCGAGATCTGGCGCGGTTCCTGATGGATAATTATCGGATCGTGTCCGTCCCGCTGGTCGGCGGCGCTCCGCCCAACCAGGTCTTCGACTACCAGGCCCTCCGGGTCTCGCCGAACGTCTATACGACGCTCGAGGAGATCGACACGTTCGTCATGGCCATGGAGGACGCGGTCAAGAACGGCGTCCCGTCCACGCAGGCCGCGGCCGACGTGAGCCCGTTCGACGGCGTCCTGTGGGCGAGCCTCCGCTGACCGGTGGACCGATGATCAACGCATCGGCCGATTTTCCAGGGCGACCGTGACGTCAATCCGAGCGAGTCTGAAGAACGGAGTCGGATCCCGGTCTGTCCCCGGTTCGAGGAAAATCCCCATTGGGGAAAGGAGAGCGCGATGAAACGAATGACCTGGCGGCCGGCCATCGCGGCGGCCGGCGCCTTCATAGCGTGCGCGGCCATGGCCTACGCGCAGACGGTATTCAAGGTCCCGTTCGAGTTCAAGGCCGGCGGGAAGAAGCTTCTCGCCGGAGAGTACTCCCTCGCGGTTAAACCCGAAGGCCAAATCGTCCTGAAGAAAGAGCCGGCGGGCGCGGAGACCGTGGTCCCCTTCACCCAGCGGCTCTCTCAGCCGACCCCTCCCCTTTCGGAACCTCAACTCGTCTTCCACGAGGTGGGGGATTTCGCGCCGTCCTACACGGAGTACATGACGGTCTACGTGCTCGCGGAGGTTTGGCTGCCCGGTGAAGACGGGTATCTGATCCACACCACCAAGGGCGCGCACAAAAACAAGGTCGTCACGGGGCAACCCGCGGCAAAGTAGAGCGTCGTCCCTGATCCGAGGTCGACCGGTTCACTTCGGCAGGGGCAGGCTCGTTTCTCCATTCGGGCTTTTCCGCGGATTGGGATTCACTCCCGGACTGACGTCTAAAGTCAAATCCTCTGCTCCCGATCAACCCCCGGCATCCTGAAGCCAAGGAAAGAAGAAAGGAAATAAGCCCTGGCGGGGACGGGACGCGGCGCGCCCGCCCCCGCCGGAAGGTGAGTTCAGTCTGACGCGGCTTTTTTCTTGCCGTCTTCGGTGGTCCGGTACTTTTCGTCCTGGGCGACGACCCAGCCGGCCTCGACGAGCTCCCGGAGGCTGCTCCGGACGCGGAACAGCGGGAAGCCGAGCGTCCCCGCGATTTCCTCGGCGCTCCGGGGCGTTTCGAGGCTTTTCAGCAGGGCCTGGGCCGTCGGAGTGATCGTGCCGTCAGCGTTGACGCAGGCCATAACTAGGCTCTCTTACTTCAGGTCTTTCTTGCAGAAATACCAGTCCTTGCACTCGGTGAGCTTTTCGCCCATCCGCTGCTCGGCGGCTTCCTGGGTGCGGGGCGGAGGCATGATGACCTTGTCGCCAGGGCGCCAGTTGGCCGGGGTGGCGACGCCGTGCTTGTCGGCGGTCTGCAGGGCCTGGACCAGCCTCAGGATCTCGTCCATGTTCCGGCCGGTCGACAGCGGGTAGTAGATGATCGCCCGGACGATTTGCTTATCGTCGATGACGAAGACGGCCCGCGAGGTTTCCGTTTTGCTCTCCCCCGGCATGATCATGCCGTAGAGCGTGGCCACTTCCTTGTTGAGGTCGGCGATGACGGGGAAGTTGATCTTCTGGCCGAGCTTCTCCTCGATGTTCCGGACCCAGGCGATGTGCGAATAGACGCTGTCAATGCTCAGTCCCATGAGCTCGACATTCAGCTTCCGGAGCTCGGGCTGGATCTGGCCGAAGCCCATGAACTCGGTGGTGCAGACCGGGGTGAAGTCGGCCGGATGCGAGAACAGGATCAGCCAGGACCCCTTGAAATCCTCGAGCTTGATCGTCCCCTGGGTGGTGACGGCCTCGAACTGGGGCGCCGGGGAGCCGATCCTCGGGAGCCCGACGGGGGTTTGAGTTGCGGTTGCGCTGTCCATGCTGTTATTCCTCCAATTTAAAATAATGGCGTGGCGGAACGCCGGGACCGGCATTCGGGGCAGAGCCCGAAGAACTCGACCCGGCCGCGGATGTCGCTGAAACCCTGCTTTTCCTCATCGGTCAGGGCGGGCGCGTATTTTGCCGGAATGTCCAGGATCTTTTTGCAGCTCGAGCAGATCAGATGATGATGGGGAGCGACAAACGGATCAAAACGCTTTTTCGCATCGTCGCCGCCCACCTCGATGACGCTCCCCTGCCGGCCGAGGGCCTCTAGGGTGTTGTATACGGTCGCGAGCGTTATTGTGGGGAATTCGCCTCGGAGGGCGGTCCAGATCATCTCGGCTGAAGGATGGGTGGTGTTGCCCTCCAGGAACTTGATAATGGCCAGCCTCTGGGGCGTCCGGCGAAAACGATTCATCTCGGTACTCTTCTTATAATTATATAATCATTACTAAGTAATATTTATTATATTTTTAAATCATTTCTTGTCAAGGTCTCTTTTGAACGCTCCGTTTTGCCAATAAACCGAGGCTAAAACGACCTGACTTCCGTCTCGGGTAAGCTGGGATTATGCGCGTTCATCCCCTTGACATCCTCTCTGATGGAGCGTGGAGCCAGACGAGCGGCCTGAACCCGGCCTCGCTCAACTCCGGGGACTTCGACGGGGACAACCAGGACGAGATCGTCGGCGACTTCGGCGAAACGGGCCTTTTCCTCTGGGACACCGGCTCCTGGACGCAGATCCTGTAAGGAGCCTCAGCGCTTCAGGGTCCGGTATTTCATTCGGTGGGGCTGGCCGGCCGCCGCCCCCCGGCGCCGCTTCAGGTCCTCGTGGTATTCGGTGAAGTTCCCGAAGATCCAGTGGATCGAGCCGTCCTCCTCGAAGGCCAGGATGTGGGTGGCGACGCGGTCGAGGAACCAGCGGTCGTGGCTGACGACCACGGCGCAGCCGGCGAAGTCCTCCAGGGCGTCCTCCAGCGCCCGCAGGGTGTTGACGTCGAGGTCGTTGGTCGGCTCGTCGAGCAGGAGGACGTTGCCGCCCTCCGAAGCGCCTTGGCCAGGTGGACGCGGTTGCGCTCGCCGCCCGAGAGCGCGCCCACTTTCTTCTGCTGGTCGGTGCCGGAGAAGTTGAACGAGGCCGCAGTAGGCCCGGGCGTTCATCTCCCTGCCGCCGACCTGATCATGTCCTTGCCGCCGGAGATCTCCTCCCATACGGTCTTCGCCGGGTCGAGGGTCGCGGGACTGGTCGGCATAGGCGAGCTTGACCGTCTCGCCGATCAGGACGCGGCCCGCGTCCGGCGCTTCCTGCCCGGTGATCATGCGCAGCAGCGTCGTCTTGCCGGCGCCGTTGGGCCCGATGACGCCGACGATCGAACCCGGCGGTAGGCTGATCGTCAGGCCCTCGATCAGGACCCGGTCGCCGTAGGCCTTGACGACCCCCTCGAGCTCGATGACGACGTCGCCCAGGCGCGGGACCGGGCGGGATCGGCAGATTCCTGTTCGTCCCGATAGCGCTCGAAGTCCTGGCTGAGCAGCCTCTCGTAGGCGGTGACGCGGGCCTTGCCCTTGGCCTGGCGGGCCTTGGGCGACATGCGGACCCATTCGAGCTCGCGGGCCAGGGTGCGCTGGCGCTGCGATTCGGTCTTCTCCTCCGACCGCCAGCCGGGCCTGCTTCTGCTCCAGCCACGACGAGTAGTTGCCCTTCCAGGGGATGCCCTCGCCGCGGTCGAACTCGAGGATCCAGCCGGCCACGTTGTCGAGGAAATAGCGGTCGTGGGTCACGGCGATGACCGTGCCCTTGTACTCCTGGAGATGCCGCTCGAGCCAGGCCACGGACTCCGCGTCAAGATGGTTGGTCGGCTCGTCGAGGAGGAGGATGTCGGGCTCCTGGAGGAGAAGGCGGGTCAGGGCGACGCGGCGGCGCTCGCCGCCGGAGAGGACCTTGACGGGCGTGTCCGGGGGCGGACAGCGCAGGGCGTCCATGGCGATCTCGAGGTGATGGTCGAGGTTCCAGGCGTCATGCTTGTCGATCTCCTCCTGCAGCCGGGCCTGCTCGTCGAGGAGCGCGTCCAGATCGGCCTCGGGCGGCGCCCATCTTCTCGCAAACCGTGTCGTAGCGTGCCAGGAGATCGACGATGGGCCGGACTCCTTCCCTGACGATCTCGATGACCGTCCGGGCCGGATCGAGCTGCGGGTCCTGATCCAGCAGGCCGATCGTCCAGCCTTTGCTCACGGCAAGCTCGCCGACGAAATCCGTGTCGACTCCGGCGATGATCCGGAGCAGGGTCGACTTGCCCGAGCCGTTCAGGCCGAGGACACCGATCTTGGCCCCATAATAGAAGCCGAGCGAGATGTCCTTGAGGACCTGGCGGTTGGGCGGGAAGACCCGGCCCACCCGGGACATGGAGAAAATGACCTGTGTATCGGAAGGCATGAGGAGATTGTAGCCGAAACGGCGTTTCCCGAACAGCGGCCGGCCTCATCGTCCCAGCCTCATCATCCCGGCGTTGACATTGCCCGGCGCCGCCGCTATCATCTTGCGCTGAAGGAGAAAGACCCATGGCTATTCCCGGATTGACGATCATCGGCGAGTCGATCAACGACTCCGTACCCTCGACGCATAAGCTGTTCGACGCCGAACGACATTCCCGGCCTGCTCGAGCTGGCCCGGACGCAGGACGAAAAGGGCGCCGCCTACATCGACGTGAACGTCGGGGCCGCGCTCCCCCGAGTTCATGGCCGACCTGGTCCGCCAGATCCAGTCGGTGACGGCCAAGCCGCTGTCCATCGACACGCCCGACCCGGCCATCGCCCGGGCGGGCCTCCGGGCGTACGACGCCGGCCCGGGCCGGCGGCCGGAAGCCGGTCCTGAATTCGATCTCGCCGCTCCGGACGCCGATGTTCGAGATCTACCGGGATGCAGCCCTTCATGCCCATCCTGATGTCTTCGGAGCGATTCGAGAGGGGCGCCGGCTGCTCCAACCGGACCGCCGAGGAGACCCGGCGAGACGGCCCGGGCCCTGCTCGAGGAAGCCCGCCGACGCATCCCCGGGCTTCGCCAACGACCAGGCCATCATCGACCCGGGGATCGCCCCGGTCGGCAGCGACTGCGAGGGCCAGCTCAAGCGGGTCCTTGAATCCGTCGCCCTGATCCACTCCGACGCCTTCTTCGCCGGCGTCCACATGTCGGTCGGACTGAGCAACTTCACGGTGATGCTCCCCCCGAAGCGGGCGGACGGGTCGCCGGTCAAGGGGCCGCTCGAAAGCGCCTTCCTCACCATGGCCATGCCGCTTGGTCTCGATATGATCATCGGCTCGATGGTCCGCAAGTACGAGATCCTGCCCGAAGGCCATCCCGCCCTCGTCTGCCTTCAGGACATCCTGAAGCTCGACGGCTACGACACACTCATGAGGCTCAAGGAATTCTATGCCTGAAACATCCATCAGCTCTACCATCCGTCACCACATCGAGAACCACATCCTTCACGTCGAGCTCCAGACCCCGAAGCGAAGCTCCGAGGACATCGAAAAGGACCTCCGGACATTCGAGGAGAAATACCGGAAGGTCATCGAGGCGGGCTGGATCGTCTGCATCACCGATAACCCGATGGGCCTGCTGAGCTACGGCGCCATGGAGACGATCGACCTCCTGGGCCTTCCCGTCCATCCGGAGCAGCTCGTCGTCCATCTCAACACCTTCCACCCCAAAAAAGAGCTCGACGAGATCCTCGAGGCATTCAAGGCGGCGGGGGGCAAGTACCTGCTGGCTGTCTCCGGCGACGGCAGCCAGAGGCTGCACCGGCTCGAGCCGGCGGAGGTCGGCATCGAGGCCACCACGGTGACATCGGTCGAGCTCCTCCTTTACTTCGACCGGGAATACCCGGGTCAGTTCACCTGCGGCGTCGCCTTCAACCCCTACGAGCCGCAGGACCACGAGCTCGAGAAAATGAAGCGCAAGGTCGGCGCCGGGGCGCAGTTCATCATCACCCAGCCGATCATCGGCCGAGACGATAATCTGGAAGGGCTTAAACCGTTCGGCCTGCCGGTCATCCTCGACGCCTGGATGTCGAAGAAGCTCCACCTCCTCTCGGAGTGCGTCGGCCACGAGATCCCCGAAGGGACACCCTACGACCCGCTGGAAAACCTCAAGGAGCTCCGCAGGAATCTACCCGGACTACGGGCTTTACCTGGCCATCCTGGGGTTCAAGACCCAGTACCCCGTGCTCCAGGAGATCTGGAAGTAACTGCGCCCTAATCGCGGATCTTGAAATACCGGCCGGCGACAACCATCAGCACGACCGCCAGCCCCAGCAAGATCGCGAGGTGCGGTAGGATGTCCGGAAACCCGCCGCTGGAAGAACCTCAGCTTGTGAAGGGCGTCCATCGCCCAATAGGCCGGCGAGACCATGGCCACCTTCCGCACGGCCCGGCGGCACGATCTCGCTCGGCCACCAGCAGCCGCCCAGGGCGGCGAAGATATTGGCCAGCAGGACCGCCAGGCCGACGATCATGTCTTCTTTGGCGAACAATGATCCGATGAAGACGCTGAGCGCCGCCATGGCCAGGGCGAAGACGGCGATGCACGAGCAGGGACAGCGGGAAATTCCCCAGGTTGAGCCGGAAGAAGATCTTGCCGACGGCGATGAGCATCAGCGCCTGGATCAGGCCCATCAGCCAGCGCCCGAGAAGCTTGGCCTGAAACAGCTCGCCCGTCGAGAGCGGCGAAAAAAGCATACGCCCGAGGATCCCCTTCTTGCGGTCTTCCATGACCGTGATGCCGCCGTAGATCAAGACCATCATCATGATGAACTGGACGGTCGTCCCCGGGATGGAGTGGTCGAACCCGCTGGGCACGACGGTCACGGTGTTTTCCGGGAAGCGGCTTTTCACCAGGACCAGGTCCCGGAACTCCGCATGACCGTCCAGGAATTTCGCGAGGTCGCCGTCGCCGTACAGGACAAGCTCGCTGATCATCCGGGCGATGGCCTGGAAAAGCCGGGTCTCGACGCGGGCGGCCGCTTTGACCGAGGCGTCGGAACGCGTCTTAAACGCCAGGGCCTGGTCCGCGGCGGGCCTCGATCGTTCGCCGAAAATTCGGCGGGAAGGACCAACAGGCGGTTGTATTCCGCCGGCTCTTTTTCGGCCATGACGACCTCGATGCCGGGGGATTTTATCTTCTCGATAAAATAGGCGCCCCAGCGTCCCTGGTCGAGGTTGACCACCGTCAGCTCGGCGACCGGGGACGCGTTTTCGCCGGCCTTGAAGACGAGCCCGAAGATGACGATGAAAAAGACAGGAAACGCCAGCGTCCAGAAAAAAAAGATCTTGTCGCCGACCATGATCCGGAGATCGTTCCAGGCGACGTGGAGGATCCGACGGATGTGTCTCATGGGTTACACCGATGTCCGGCGGCGGAGCACCAGGACTGCCAGGGCCATGAGCGCAACCGCCGCTCGCCGCCAGAACGAGGACGGCGGCCCAAGGGAAACGGCCGTCCCGGACGATCGCGGCGCCGTCGATGAACCAGCGGTTCGGCGTCAGCACCCCGACCGCCCGGAAGGCCTTGGGCATCGCCTCCGGGCTCATCATCGACCCGCCGAACAGGCTGAACGCCAGGATGATCGGGGCGCTCAGGGCCCCGGCCTGGTTGCGGTTCCGGAAAAGCGCGTTGAGGAGACCGAACAGGGCTGCGGTCCAGAAGCAGGCCGCGCCGCCGAGGACGAGAAAATATCCGAGCGGACCCCATGTTACGCGGAAGATCAGGCTGCCCGACGGCGACCATGACCAGGAGCACGATCAGGCCCATGATCCAGCCCCCCAGCAGACGCGCGGCCCCGATGAGCTCCAGCGGCCGGAGGGGCGTCGTCATCATCCGCCGGAGCTTGCCGTCCTCGCGCTCGGAAAGCAGGTCGCGCATCACGGTCTGGACGATGAACAGCAGGAACATGATCGCCATGCCGGGCAGGATGGCCGAAAACAGGTCCACCTGGGTGAACTGCGTTTTGGCGCCGGCGGCCTGCGTTTTCTCTTCCTTCAGCCGGATCAGCAGGGGATTGAGGTATTTCTCGGCGGCGATCATCTTCTTTTGTGCCTTGCCGAGCTCCGGCGCCGAGCGCTTCCCAGGAGAAGCTCTCGAGCGGGCTGTCGAGCATCGCCCGAATGCCCCGGGCCTCGTCGGCGAAGGCCTGCACCGCAGCCGAGAGCATAACGGCCATGGTGTTCATGAATTCCTCGACGACATCGGGCAGGAACTGCTCGGCCGGGTTCTTGACCACGCTCAAGGTCACAGGCTTGGCTTCCAGCAGGTCGAGGGTGAAGCGCTCCGGGATGATGACCATGGCCGAGGCCTTGCCCGTCTCCATCCGCTTTCGCCCCTCCGCTTCGTCGGTCACCGTGACCTGGAACATCGTCTTCATCTCGTCGGCATCGAAGGCTCCCAGCAACAGCTTGGCGAGGCAAGGCCCTTGTCGTGGTCGACGAGGAGCACCGGAATGGGCGGCAGCTGGCTGCCTTCGGTCCGGGGACCGAAGATGATGCCGATCAGGCCGGTCATGAGCAGCGGGAATGGCGATAAAGATGATGATCACCAGCGGCGCCTTGAGGTGGCGGCGGATGTCGTTGCCCAGGATCAGGAGAAGCCGGCGCATCGCTCAATCCCTCAGGCTGCGGCCGGTGAGTTTCAGGAAAACCGTCTCCAGGCTGGGCGACTTGATCTTGAGATCGGTGACGGCCAGCTTGCTGCCGGAAGAGCCGGTCCATGATCCTCGGGATCTGCTCGGTGTCGGCACGGCCAGGGCGGCCAGCGCCGTCGGCCACCGAGAGCAGCTCGATACCGTTCTCCGGCGAGGTCCTGGAGGGCCTCGGAGAACGGCGCGGCGGCGAAATCCCCGACGATCTCGACGATATCCTTTTCGCCGACGATCCGGATCAGCTCGTCGAGCGTCCCCTGGGCCAGGATGCGGCCGCGGTCCATGATGGCGATCCGGGAGCAGGTGGTCTCGACCTCGGCCAGCTGGTGGGTGGTGAAGATGACCGCGGTGCCGGCCGCGCCGACGCTGCGGATGATCTCCAGGATGCTGACCTTGGCCTGGACGTCGATGCCCACCGTGGGCTCGTCGAGAAGAAGCAGGTCGGGGCGGTGGAGCAGGCCGATGGCCGTGTTGAGGCGGCGCTTCATTCCGCCCGAGAAATTCTTGACCGGCTCCTTGGCCCGGCCCGAGAGCTCGACCAGCTCGAGCAGCTCGCCGGCCCGGCGCTTCAGGTCGGCCCGCGGCACATCGTACAATCCGCCCCAAAAAAGAAGGTTGTCCATGGCGTTCAGCTCGTCGTAGAAAGCCATGTCCTGGGGGACGACGCCCAGGCGGTTCTTCAGGCTCCGGTCGGAGAAGAGATCGCGGCCCTGGAAGGTCACGCTGCCGGTGAAATCGCGGAGCGTTCCCGCCAGGATCGAGATGAGCGTCGTTTTGCCGGCGCCGTTCGGGCCGAGCAGGCCCAGCACTTCCCCTTTCTTGAGGTCCAGAGAGAAATGGTCGAGGGCCAGGACCTCGCCGTACGACTTGGTCAGGTTCTTGATCTCGAGCATGGCTTATTCACCCTCTCCCGTTGATCTTATCATATTCTACACGGCCCAGCTTCTGAGCGCCCGGAGCGCCGCCAGGCTCTCCCCGTGGCGCATCTCAGTCGGCTCTTTCGCTCCCGGGAATATGGACGACCATGAGCGCGGGGTTGCCGTAAAGCGGCTGGACGCGGGGTTTGAAGGCCCCGTTGAGGTTGATCACCAGCAGACTTCCATCCGCCGACAGCTCCATCCCGAAGGGGATCATCATCGCATAGCCGTACTGCTTGAAATAATAGTCTGTGGGAAAGGCGATGACCTTCCGAACTCCGGTCTTGGTGTTCAGCTGGACGACCGGCTGCTCCCGATAATCGCCTCCCGGGCCCTGGAGGTCGACGCCCGCCATGTAATAGATGTATTTGCCGTCGCCGCTCACGGCGAAACGCGGACAATACCCCTGGCTCCGCCACTGGTTCGTGACGGGTTCGACGCGCCGGCTGTCCGGCCAGAACTTGAAAATGGCGCCATCCCCTTTGGTCGTCGCCCAGAAGGAATCGTCGGCCGAACGCTTCCGGGTGTAGGTCCGCAGCCGGTACGGGGACCGCTCCGGGTATTTCATGAAGGTGTTCGTCGCCGGGTTGAAGCTCACGAGATGTCCGCCTCCGCCTGCTTCGACGCACCAGAAGAGCCCGGTGTCCGGATCATGGAGAGACGACCGGTTGTCCCAAGTGATTCCGGCGGGCGGGTAGCCGCACCAGTTGATTTTTCTCTTGACGACGTCGTAGCTCAGGACCTCGTTCCGGAAACCCACGGCGAAGAGAACCCCCCGGCGAGCGTCGACCTTGAACTCGGGCCAGCCGCACTTGGGGATGAGGACGCCGAAGTCTTCGGCCTGGCCCGTGTTGGTATCGAATCGCACCAGGTGGCTGCCGGGCCAGCGTTCGTATTGCTCGAGTGTCGGCTTCGGGTCGGGATCCCAATATGTCAGGATCCAGAGAGTCCCGTCGGGCATGATATCGAGGTCGCCGTGGATCTTGCTGTCCCCGACGCCCCGTTTCTTCCACCCGCAGAGGTCGGCGAAGTCAATGACCTTGCGGATGGTGCGCGCTGCCGGGTCATACTCAAAAAGGAAGATGTGGGAGTCTTTCGCCCTGTGATCGCCCTCGGCGAAATAGAGCTTCCCGTTGGGCGCGCGCCCGATGCCCGCCCAATTCGACCAGAGGCTCTTATTGTCCTCGGGAAAATACATCGGGTCGAGGCCGCGGACTGGGGCGAAATCGATGACCGGGGCCTCGCGGGCGACCGTCATCCCTTCCGGCCAACCGGCCTTCAGGGCCTCGGGGATTGTCAGAAACTCGGGGCTTCGGTCGGTGACGAACCCGTCCTTCCGGTAAATCCCCTGCCGGTCGTATTCCTCGTTCCATTGACGGCGCTGGCGCTCGGTGACCTTCTCCCACGGGACCCACTGGTCGTAGGTCTCAAAGGTCCAAGGCTTCCACTCCTGGGCGTACGAGGCGACGGCGACGAAACCAAGGATGAAAATGGACAGAAATCGACGTGCCGGGCATATCATCGGAAAAGCTGTGCTCCGGCCATCGCCTTTGACACGTGTCGACACTCATTAACCATGGAGACTAAATAACCCGCCGCACGGCTAAAGTCAACCAGGATGGGGGAGGATCGGTTCGGGCGGCGGCTGCCATGCTAAAATGATCCTCGCAGGTCGCCCGACGGCCCAAATCCTGTAACGATCTGCGGTCCCGTTCGTCTATAAGAACGGAACATAAAATATGGACAAAGAGTCGTTCTTCAAGGAGGCGGTGGAGGCGAACCAGGACCGTATCTTCCGTATCTGTTGCTGCTACGCTCTCGATCCCGAGGATCGCCGTGACATATACCAGGACACGCTGATCCACATTTGGAACGGCCTGCGGACATTCAGTGAAGGAGCGCCAGTATCCTCATGGGTCTGCCGGATTGCCGTAAACACCTGCCTGGACCATGTCCGGACCGGCGCCAGGCGGAAGAGGCTCTTGGGAAAACGGATCGGCGGAGAGGCCGGAGGGGAACTCGAGAACCTCCCGGCCGATGAGCCCTCACCGGCCGATGAACGCGTGCGGAGTCTTTACGGCGCCATCGAGCGCCTCCCTCTGGCGGACAAGACCCTCATCTCGCTCTACCTCGAAGACCTCTCGAGCGCCGATATCGCGGGCGTCACGGGGCTCTCGGAAGGCAACGTCCGGGTCCGGATCCACCGCATCAAGTATGAGCTCAGGTCCATAATGAACGAGGTCAACCATGGAACTCGATGAATTGAAATCCGCGGCCCAGGCGATCCATGCCCCGGACTTGGGGACCCTGAAGCTTGGAAAAGACGACGGCTGCTCCCGGGGCTTAATTGAAGACTTGAAATCGGCTGATGCCAGGGAGAAAAAACGCCTCCGCCGTTTCATGTCGGCCTTCATGCTGGCGGGCGTGTTGTTCTCCCTGAGCTTCCTGCGCACGAACCTCAGCCCGGGCTACAAGGCTGGCCTCTGGCTTCTCGTCTTCACGTATTTCTCCATAGTTACGGTCTCCGGCGTGAAATATTTCAAGCTGGACGAAGTCGATTATGCCGAATCGACGGTGGCGTTCCTGGAAAAAGCCGAAAAGCGGTACCGCTACATCGCCCCCTGGGAGTTCTATTACATGATCCCATTCCTGATCATTCTGGGCGGCGCCGGCTGGCTCCTGGTCTCCGAGATCAGGCTCCTGGTCCCTCCCCAGCATTCGCTCCGAGCCGTTCTCATTTACGCTTGCGCCTATCTCGCCGTGTGCGTATTCGGGTATGTCATGGCCAAGAAGAACTGGAGGAAGGATAAAAGAGAGGTGCTGGTCAAAGTCCGGGAGGCTTTACGGGAGTTCAAAGAGAGCCGGTCAGAAGGCTTCTGAATCGTCTCCAGACAGCGCGATAAGCCGCCGCACCCGCGGCATCGGGCGACAGGATGAGCGCCGGCTGGGGCTCGGGCATCGGCTCCAAGCCGAGCGCTTCCCTGGCCAGCATCACGGCGCCGAGGACGGACGCGTCCGCGGCGCCGGCTGAAGGCACCTCGACCGGCTTTCCGAAAACGTCCGCGACCACCCGATGCCACAACGGATCCTGCGCGGCGCCCCCGGACAACGCGATGCTCCGGCAGGCAACCCATTGCGGCAGGGCGTCCGCGATCTGCCTCAAATTGAAAACAACGCCCTCGACCGCCGCCCGGACGAGCTGGGCTCGGCCATGCCGGTGGGTCAGGCCATGGCATACGCCGACGGCCGCGGTATCCCAGACGGGGGCGCGTTCGCCGTGAAGGTAGGGAACGAAGAGGAGCCCGTCGCTCCCTCGATTGACCCGGGAGGCCTGAGCCAGGAGCTCCGAAGCCGGATGGCGGCTGTGGAACACCTTCCGTCCGAGCCATTCCAGGACGTTGCCGCCGTTGTTGGATGCGCCGCCGGCGATGAAGCGGCGGTCGTCAAGCCGGTAGCAGAATGTTCGTCCCGAGGGGTCGAGGTGGGGCGAGGCGAGCGTCAGGCGCACGGCGGCGCTCGTTCCGATTGAAACGGCCAACTTCTCCGGACCGGCGGCGCCGGACCCGAGGTTGGCCAGTGCTCCATCGCTCCCGCCGGGGATGACCGGCAGCCCCGCCGGCAGGCCGAGGGTCACGGCCGACGGACCGGGCAGACGAAAAACTGCGGACGGCGGCACGACCGGGGGCAGGCAGTCTGTCGTGATCCCCGAGGCGGTCAGGGCCGCATCGTCCCATTGGCCGGTTTCCAAGTTGAGCAGGCCCGTCGTCGAAGCCAGGGAGGCGTCGGAAATCGTTTCCCCCAGCAGCTTTTTAAGGACGAAATCCTTGAGACCCAGGAACAGCCTCGCCCGCTCGAACACATTGGGATGCGCATCCCGAAGGTAGATCAGCTTCACGAACGGCGACATGGGGTGGATGGGTGTTCCCGTGCGGCGGTAGATGTCCCGGCCGGCTTCGCTCTCGCGCAGGGAACGATAGGATCCGCCGGCCCGGCCGTCCGACCACAGCCAGGCGTTGGTCAGGCACCGCCCCCGGGCGTCGAGGGCGATGAGGCTGTGCATGGCGCCGGAAAAGGCGAGCCCGGCCGGGTTCCCGAAGGCGGAACAGGCGTCCGCGGCGGCACGGATGACGTCCACCGTCCGCCGGAAGATCAGCTGCGGCGACTGCTCGGCCGCGCCGGGAAAAGGTGCCAATGTCCGAGTCGTCCGCCCGGCGCGCGCCAGGATGCGGCCGTCTTCCCCGAGCGCGACGGCCTTGACATTCGTCGTGCCGAGATCGACGCCGATCAAGTACTGCATTTAGAACCACAAGCTCATGAGCAGGATGGCGATCAACCCAGTCAAGCCGATGATCATCTCCCTGAGCGTCCAGGCCAAGAACGGATCTTTCGGGCTTCGGCCGGACGCGCTCTGTCTAGATGACGGCGCGGCCGCCGAACTCGACTGGCCAGCGTCTACGCCGCCATCCCGGACGAGTATAGTTGATGATCCAAAATGGAGTCAATGAGTGGTCTCTGTAATTAGGGGGACAGCATCGTAAGCCACTAAATTCGATCAGCCGAATCGGGAATTCAGTGCATGGTGAATGGATTTTGACTTTTATTTTGCTCCGTTAATCGATATATAATATCCGGCTCAGTCAACAGGAGCGGAGCGCAAACATGCGATTCCTGGGTCTCGGCGATTACGCCGTCGTCCTGCTCTACTTCGTCGTCCTGATCGGGATCGGCGTTTATTTCCGCAAGAAGGCCGCCGCGAGCATGGAGGACTATTTTCTCGCCGGCCGGAAAATGCCCTGGTGGGCCCTCGGCCTTTCCCAGATGTCGTTCTGGTTCGACATGACCGGAACGATGATCATCACCTCGTTCCTCTTCCTCCTCGGACCGCGCGGCATCTACATCGAGTTCCGGGGCGGGGCCGGGCTCGTCCTCGTCTTCATGATGCTCTGGGCAGGAAAATGGCACCGCCGCTCGGGCGTCATCACCGGCGCCGAGTGGATGATGTACCGCTTCGGGAAGGACTTCTGGGCCCATTTCGCCCGGCTGATGATGGTCGTCGCTTCGGTGACCTCCAACCTGGCTCTCCTCGCCTACTCGTTCAAGGGTGCGGGACTGTTCCTGTCGATGTTCCTGCCGTTCTCGCCGCTCGTCTGCTCCCTCTTCATGCTGGTCCTGACGGGGCTCTACACCATCGAATCCGGTTTCTACGGCGTCATCTTCTCGGACATCTTCCAATCGCTCTGCATCTGGATCGGCGTCGGGCTGATCGTGGCCATCGCCGTGACCAAGATCGCCGGGATCGGCGACCTCGGGGCGCTGGCGGCCTCGGTCACCGGGAACCCCAGCTGGCTGAGCGCCACGCCTCAATGGAAGACACCCATGCCCGCGGGCTACGAGCAGTACAGCTTCCTGTTCATGATGATGCTTTTCTACCTCGGGAAGACGGTCATCCAGGGGCTGGGGGTCGGAGCCGACCCGCGGTTCTTCGGGGCCAAGAGCGACCGCGACTGCGGCCGCCTGAGCTTTCTGGCCGGCTGGACGTTCATGCTCCGCTGGCCGCTAATGATTAGCTTCGCCGTGCTCGGGCTCGTCCTGGTCCAAAGCCTGTTCCCCGACCAGGGGGTGCTGGCGCAGGCGGCCGACCTCATCAAGTCCCACGCGGGGAGCGTGACGCCCAACCAGTGGCCGGAGCTCACGGCGAAGATTATGAATCACCCGCAGGCTTTTCCCCGGGAGCTGACGGACGGCCTGGCCCAGCTCCTGGGCCAGGACTGGAGCTCAAAGCTCAGCCTGCTGAGCTGGCACGGGACGGTGGACCCGGAAAGGATCCTGCCGGCGGTGCTGCTCCTGGGCGTTCCCGTGGGGCTGCGCGGGCTGCTGCTCGTGGCGCTCCTGGCCGCAGCCATGTCCACATTCAACGCCATCACCAACGCCACGACCGCCTTCCTGACGCGCGACCTCTACCAGGGATACATCCGGCCGAAGGCCAGGAACAAAGAGCTGATTACCGTGACCTACGGTTTTGGCGCGCTGGTGATGGGCCTCGGTTTCGTAATGGCCTACTCCGTGGAGAGTATCAACGATATCTGGGGATGGATCACCATGGCGCTCGTCGGCGGCATCCTGATCCCGACCGTACTCCGATTATACTGGTGGAGGTTCAACGGGAGCGGATTCGCCCTCGGCACGCTTCTGGGCCTCGCGGGCGCGCTCGCCCAGCGCGTTTTCCTGCCGCATATGGTGGAATGGCAGCAGTTCGTTTTTATGGTCGCGGTGGGCCTCGCGGCCAGTCTCGTCGCCACCTATATCCGGCCGCCCACCGAGCGGAGCGTCCTGGAGCACTTCTACCGGACGACCAAGCCGTTCGGGCTGTGGGGGCCGCTGCGGGGGTCGGTGACGGCGGCCGAGGCCGCCGCGATGTCGCAAGAGCACAAGTATGACATCCTCTCGCTTCCGTTCGCGCTGGTTTGGCAATTCAGCATCCTGATGCTGCCGCTGCTCCTGATCATCCGGCAGTACCGGTCGTCGGCGGTCGTGGGGGCGATGCTGGCGGTGGCGCTCACCGGCCTCTATTTCTTCTGGTACAAGAAGCTCCCCCCCGCCTGAATTATTTCCGGGGCAGCTCCAAGCTCCAGAGGTGGGAATCGATCACAAAGAAGAGTCGGCCGCCGACGACGGCCGTCCCCGCGCGGGCGGGCTGGGGAGGCTCGGCCAGCTTCTCGACGGCGAATGTTCCCGGCGTGATGCGCAGGAGCGCCTTCGTCAGGACCGCATAGAGTTCTCCGTCCGGGCCGAGCTTGAGGCCGTTGTAGGCGATCGCCCCGTGCCCGGCCAGGTCGCGCCGGTGGATGATCCGGCGCGCTTTCGGATCGAACACAATGAGTGTCGGCGGCGTGGTGATCGCGTAGACGAGACCGTCGCGGGCGACGATAAGCCCATCGACGCCCTCGGCCCCGGGAACAGGAACCGTCCGGAAGGAGACCGCCTTCGTCTTCCAGTCCAGGATGTAAATCATCCCTTCCTTCGCGACCGGCGTCGTGCCGTGGCCGCCGCTGATGTTCGTCCCGGCGACGATATCGCCGTTCGGCAGCGCCGCGAGTTGATAGGTGCTTTGGTCCGGGACGAGATCCGTGTGCTTGATGAGCTGTGACGCCCCTGTCTTCAGGTCATAGACGGCCAGGCCGCCCCCGACATACCCGTACCCCGGCCAGCCGCTCATCAGCACGTGAGCTCCGTCGGGATGGACGAGCGCGGCATAAGGCTGGTTGATATCCGGCTGGTACTCGGCCAGGATGCGGGGGTTATCGGTCTTTTCCTTTCCTTCGCCGCTCCACGGGCGCTGGGAGTCGAAGACGCTCAGCCAGCCCCCCGAGTATTCCGCACTATATATATTGCCGCCAAGTGAATCCGCCGCCTGCCAGCTCCGCGCCCGGCCGAGGATCGCGGTTTTTCCAGTCTTCGGGTCGAAGGTGAACGTCCACGGAGGATGCCCCGAGGCGCCCCAGACCTTTCCCCCGGGGCCGGGGAAGACGAACCTCACATAGGCACCCTCCGAGTGGTAGTCGATCGGCAGGCGCCGCGTCCTCCCCGTTTTGGGATCATTGACCTCGAACCATTTGCCGTCCAGGCTGTACGCGCTGACCAGGCGGCCGTCCGGCAGCCGGTTAAGGATGCTCCCCCAGCCCACGGCCCCGGTGCTCTCGGGCGGGACGTGCCGGCCCTCGGGCAGGGGCGTCTTCGCCCCGTCGTAGAGGATATATTCCTTGCCGTCGATGCTGCCGTACGCCTTTCCGTCGGCGCCGGAAGAAACGCCGCACGTCCCGGTTTTTCGCTCGGACTCGGCAACGAGCTGCCGGCGCTCTTTTGTGGCGGGGTTGAAGGCGACGAGGTTATGGCGGGCGACGCCGATCCCGCAGTACACCCAGCCCTTATCGTCGGTCGCCAGGCGCGAAAGATACATCTCTCCCGGGTCCATGGCCCCGAGGTCCGCCGCCCGGCGGGTTTCGGGATCGAAGGCCACAAGGTGGCAGCCCTCATAGCTCCCGGCATAGACGGTGCCGTCTCGTCCCTCTGTGAAAGACAGATAAAGGGGCACGTCCACCGGCTTCTCGCGGGCCGTCCAGACGCGCTTCTCGATATCGAGCTCGAGTAGATAGGCGCCCGAGGTTGTGTAGAGCCGTCCCTTGGAACTGAGCATCACCGAATAGGTCGGCTTGTTCCCGGCCTCTTTCGGGATCCAGATCTGGTCCGACCGGCCGCTTTCGATATCGGTGACGAGGACCCAGCCCATGGGGCCCTGGTCCATGCTGCTCGCGATGACGACGTTCCGTCCGCCCTTGTCCTTGAGCGCGACGACGCCCCGCTTCTCGGCAAGCGGCACAGGCACGCCGTGATCGATGAATTGGGCCATGACGCCCGTCGCCGCCATGGACAACACGAGCAGCGCCCCCGCCATCAACCGGCGCGCGAACCTGGGCAAGTGCCTTTCATTTCTTATGGTCTCCATCCTTCTCCTCACTCACCGCGTTGTGCCCGGGCGGAATGCGCTTCCCGGACGTTGAGACCGTCTATAATCCATGGGCCACGGACCATGACCTGGCGCCCGCCGACGGCTGACTATATCTCCGGCCGAGGCACGGCGTCAAGAAAGTCAGCGCCGCTTTCCCGGAAGTCAGGCTGCTCCGGAACGCGCGCGTTGGACGTCCCATCAACCCGACATGCCGGCTTAAGAGACCGGCATCCGACGGCCTCAACTTGACTTTCAATATCGGCAATGTTAGGAGTTGATCATTAGCGCGAGCGGGTCGCAAGCAGAAGGGTATGCAACCTCGGCCGAGTATCAGCCCCCTTCTTCACGACCCGACGATCTCATGTGTCGAGGAAGGCAAGGGGGAATGAAAAAATCAATTGGCGTTCTCGCAGGAACTTCTCTTCTGGCAATGTCCTGGGGCATGGTCAGCCTGGGATCAGGACCGCAGGCCGGGCGGGTCTGGACTCCCGGAGAGCCGTTGAATCCCGCTTTGAAGGTCAGCGCCGAGTATCTCAAGATGCCGCTCGCCTTCTGTCCCAATCGCGGACAGATGGACTCCCGGGTGGCCTTTTCCGTCCAGGGAAAGGAAAAAAGCCTCTATTTCACTCCGGAAGGGGTTACCTTCGTGCTGGCCAAGCCCGGCGCCGGCCGCCGAGACTCTTCTCCGTCGAATTTCCCGGGGGAGATGAGGAAGAATCCGGAGGGTGCGTCTCGAGGGGGAAAAGACGGGGCGGACCGCTGGGTGGTTAAGCTCGATTTCGTGGCAGCTGACGAGGACGTCCGGCCGGACGGTGAAAGTGAGACCGGAGCCGTCATGTCCTATTTCAAGGGCGAAAAAGAGGATTGGCGCACCGGTATTCCCACCTACTCGAAGATCGTCTACCACGGCCTCTGGCCGGGGATCGACCTATTGTATTCGGGCACGGTTGATCAGTTGAAATACGAATTCGTCGTCCACCCGGGGGCGGATCCGGCGAAAATCCAGTTGGCCTATCGGGGCGCGGACCGCCTGGCGTTGGACAAGGAAGGACGGCTGGAAGTCACAACCCCCCTCGGGAGTTTCCATGATGGAGTCCCGGTAGCCCACCAGGAAGCGGAGGGAGAAAACAAACCGGTTTCCCTCGCTTACAAGGTCGATGGCTTTTCCTACGGCTTCAACGTAGGAGAATACGATCCTTCCCTTCCCCTGGTCCTCGACCCCCTCATCATGGTCTATTGCGGATACATCGGCGGCTCGTCCACGGACTCCGGCTGGGGAATCGCAACCGATAAATCCGGCAACGCCTATGTCACAGGATACACCGTTTCCTCGGAAGCGTCCTTCCCCGAGACGGCGGGTCCGGATCTCAACTATAACGGCGGGACAGCGGATGCTTATGTGGCCAAGGTGAACGCTGCCGGGACGGCGCTTGTTTACTGCGGCTACATCGGTGGGTCAGGCGATGACAAAGCCTATGCGGTCGCCGCGGACGCCGCGGGGAACGCCTATGTTGGCGGTTTCACGGCCTCCGCTGAAACCAGCTTTCCGGTCCTGGCAGGGCCGGACCTGTCTTTTGGCGGCGGCGCGTCTGACGCCTTTGTGGCCAAGGTCAATGCCGCCGGAACGGCGCTCGATTACTGCGGTTATATCGGGGGCGCGGTCGATGAGCAATGCCTGGGGATAGCCGTGGATGCCGCTGGCAATGCCTACGCCACGGGATATACGACATCCACTCCGCCCGGCTTCCCCGTTACGGTCGGACCCGATCTGATCGCTAACGGCGCCGTCGACGCTTTCGTAGCCAAGGTCAATGCCGCCGGCACGGCCCTCGCATACTGCGGCTACATCGGGGGATCACTCGATGATTACGGCGAAGCCATCGCGGTGGACGGGACGGGAAACGCCTATATCGCAGGATTTACCAAGTCCAACCAGTCGACTTTCCCCGTCGTCGCGGGTCCGGATTTGACGTACAACGGTGCTAATGACGCGTTCGCGGCCAAGGTGAACGCGGCTGGGACAGCCCTTGACTACTGCGGCTACATCGGCGGCTCGAGCGACGATGTCGGCCGGGGGATCGCTATTGATCGCTGGGGCAGTGCCTACGTAACGGGATATACGGGCTCGGATGAGGCCGCTTTTCCGGTCCTCGGTCGGACCCGACCTGACCTTTAATGGGAGCACTGACGCTTTTGTGACCAAGGTCAGCGCGCCGGGAACAGGGCTTGTTTATTGCGGCTATATCGGCGGCACGGGATCTGATTATGGCTATGGGCTGGCCGTGGATGACGGGGGATATGCGTATGTCACGGGGCAGACCGGGTCCGCCGAAACCAGCTTTCCCGTTACCTTCGGGCCGGACCTGACCCATAACGGCGGCAACGACGCTTTCCTGGCAAAGCTGAATGTCCTGGGAACCGGCTTTCTTTACTGCGGCTATATCGGCGGCTCCGGTAATGACGCCGGCTTCTCCGTCGCCGCGGACGGCTGGGGAAACGCCTTCCTGGCCGGTAACACCTCTTCCACCCAGAGCTCCTTTCCGGTCCTGGCCGGCCCCGACCTGACCCAAAACGGCGGCACCGACGCTGTGGTCGCGAGAATTTACACTTATTATATTCCCACTCCTAAACACGCCGTCGGCGATTTCGACGGTGACGGGTCGGACGAGCTGGCCGTCGACTTCGGCTCAGCCGGAGTGTATCTTTGGGACGCGGGCGCCTGGACCCAGATTTTGTCTCTCGACACGGAGAGTCTGGTCGCTGTCGATATCGATGGCCAGGCCGACGATGAGATCATCGCGGATGTTGGCGCCAATGGCTTATGGGTATGGAACGGCGGCAATTGGGGACAATTGAGCGGCCTCAACGTCAGCGCCATGTGCGCGGGAGACATCGACGCCGACGGCAGCGTGGAGTTGGTCGCCGCGTTCGGCATGTCCGGGTTATGGCTCTTGGATGGCGGCAACTGGAGCCAGCTCAGCGGAGCGAAAGTCGAGTTCATCATCACGGGCAACCTGGACGGAGCCGGGGGGCAGGAGATCATCGCTGATTTCGGCACGGTCGGAATGTGGCAATGGAGCGGCGGATCCTGGACTCAGCTGAGCGGCGTCAACGCGGATTTCATGCTGGCCGGAAAAGCAGACGCGTTCGGCGGGGACGACCTGCTCGGGGACTTTGGACCGATCGGCCTCTGGCTCTGCAGCGCCGGGGCCTGGACTCAGCTGAGCGGCGTCAATGCCGATCACGTCCTCCTGGCCGACGCCGACAATAGCGGCGACGATGAGCTCTTCGGCGATTTTGCCTTCACCGGATTATGGTTCTGGGACAGCGGCTCCTGGCAAATCCTCAGCGGGATGAACCTGGAGTTTATGATCGCTGCCGACACCGACGGGGATGGAGCCCGGGAGCTGGCCGGCGATTTTGGTTCGATCGGCGTCTGGCTGTGGGACGGCGGCTCGTGGAGCCAGATCTCCGGAGTCAACCCGGAAAACCTGATGACCGGCGATACGGACGGAAATAAGGCCCAGGAGATCATCGCCGACTTCGGCTCGCTGGGCCTTTGGCTCTGGGATGCCGGATCGTGGAGCCAGATCAGCCCCGGCAATCCGGATTGATCAGGAAGAGCGGATTCCGGACGGCCGGATAAAGGTTCTGTATTCGCCGGGGCCGACGACCGCGTGCTGAATGCGGCGGCGTGTCCAGGTGTAGGTGATGTGGACCAGTCCGTCACTCGACTGGAGGACCGCCGGACAGGAGAATTCCGCCCCGGGCTCGTCCTCCAGGGTCAATACACAAGTCCAGGCACGCCCGTCAACTCCCGCAAAAACGGCCAGCGGACCTCGCCCGTCGGAAAGCTCCAGCGGACGGATTTTGACCGGCCTGGGTTATTTCTTGGGCGTGTTCGAAAGGTCGGGGCGCGGCTGTCCGGTCTTGATCTCGAATTTCCTGAGAAGGGCCATCGTTCTATCCCCAAGTTCAGAGTACTTTTCTTTGCCGATCTTTTTGGCGTCATTCTCCGATTCCGTAAAGTACTCGACGGGGCTCTTCCCGGCCTCGGCCCAGAAATAGAGCGGCATCTCCGTGCCGCTTTCCACGACATATGTACTCCAGCCGATCGCGGTGTTCTTGTTTCTGGATTCCTCGACCCACTGCTTCATGACGTCGGCAAATTCTTTTTCCTTGCCGAACTCGGGGTAAGCATAGCCCCAACTGATGTACTTTTCCTCTTCCGGCTTGAGCCTGGGCATCTTTGGGACATAGGAAAGTTCGGACAGATACCGGATCACCCCGTATCTGTAATAATGGACCGTGCCCTCCATGCTTTTCATCACGTCCTGCAGTTTGTCTCCGATCTTGGCCATCCACTCGGCATCGGCTTTGTTAATGCCATCGATGCCGCCCCAGTTTTCGATCGGGAAAAGGAAATAGTAAAAGCAATCCGCCGTGCTGTAGGCGCTCCATGAGAGAGGATAGGCCAGTTCGATCTCCTTTTTGACAGCCGCCTCGAACTTGGCCACTCCGGACGGTTTGACCGCCATCTCGCCTACAAAATAGAGTTGCGACGTCTTCTCCTGGGCCCCGGTCAGGCCGGGGAGGAAAAGAAGGACCGCCAAAAAGCCAGCCGCCAGATAAACCGTCGTTTTCTTGCACATCTTACCCTCCTTTGTGTTATGTCATGGGGGAAAGGGAGAGCCGTCGACAACACGACCTCAGGCCTGAGCTGGGATTCGCAGACGCCTGACCGTTCCCCCCGGTTCAATCGATGGAGATAGTCTATGCCCCCGTCTCCCCAAAAGTCAAATTTTACGGAATGATTAGCGCGGGAATTGAAAATTCGACGACGATTTGTTAATTAATCCGGGAGACAATGAGACGGGAGAAGAGCCAATCCTTTCTGGAGAGCCTCGAGGCCCGACTCAAGGGGCCGATGCCGGGGCTCGCCGCACAGCTCAAAATGGTTCCCGAGCCGCGCCCGGGTCAGAAAACTTATGAGGAGGTACAGGATACCTGCCGACCCGCCGCGGTGCTGATCCTCATCTATCCGTACAGAGCGAGGCGGCATCTCGTTCTCACTCTGCGGACATCCCAGGTCGACCATCACCGCGACCAGGTCTCGCTTCCGGGCGGGGAAAAGGACGGCCACGAGACCGTCGTCGAGGCGGCGCTCCGTGAGACCGCCGAAGAGCTCGGCGTCCGCGCGTCGGACGTCCGGGTCCTCGGTCAACTGACGCCTCTCTATATCCCGCCAAGCAACTTCTGCATCTTTCCTGTCGTCGCGACAGCGGAGAAACGCCCGAGATTCCGGCGGGAGGCCGCCGAGGTCGCCGAGATCATCGACCTGCCCCTCGACGTCCTCAACGACCCGATGAGCGTTCGCCGCGAGGTCTGGAGCTTGAACGGTCAGAATACCGTCGTGCCGTTCTATGCTTTCGGCGGCCACAAGATCTGGGGCGCCACGGCCATGGTCCTGGCCGAATTCGCGGAGATCATCGCCGGCCTCTGAATCCTGGGCGCCAAAATATTGGCGATACAACATCAGTGACGGGATATCCACTCACCGATTGGCCGTGATAGAGAAGCCAAGAGATGGGCATTGATATGCTGTCGCCAATCTATCCGTCGGCGCTTCCGCCGGCGGAGGTGTCGGGGAATAAGATAAATTGGTATTGTGTCCCGAATTTGCCGCGGTCACCAATTTAAGGGTAGAGCGGGGTCCCGATAAACAACGTCCCCCTCGAGCAAGGTGAGCAGGACGCGCACCGTGTAAATCTCGGACGAAGGGACGGAAAACAGATCCCGGTCGAGGACCACGATGTCAGCGGACTTCCCCGGTTCGATCGAACCCGTCATCGTTTCGCGATGGCTGAGATAAGCCCCGTTGACCGTGTACGCCTCAAGCGCCGTCCGGAGGTCGATGAGCTCATTCGGCAGCCAGGCCGGGCCCTCCCCCCGTCGATCGACCGGCGTGTCACGGCCACCTGGATCGCCTCGAGCGGGTTGAGAGAGGACACCGACCAATCGCTCCCGCCGGCAATCCTGGCTCCGCTCCTCGCGACGCTCCCGATCGGATACAGCCGGCCCGACCTTTCGGGCCCGAGGATCGGCTCGGTGAGCTTCGTAACATACTCGTCAGGATAGGCCCAGAGGCCCTGAAAATTCGCCACCACCCCGAGCTCCTTGAACCGCGGGATATCGGCCGGGTCGATGAGCTCGAGGTGAACAATATGATGCCGGAGGTCCAGGGCACCGTTGACCTTTCCCGCCGCCGCGAACGCATCCAGTGACATGCGGACGGCCCGGTCCCCGATGGCGTGGATGTGGATCTGGAACCCGGCCTTCTCCAGCGCCTCCGCCAGCCGGTTGAGCTCTTCCTGATCGAGGAGCGGCTGCCCGCAGTCGCCCGGCCTGTCGACGTAAGGCTCCAGGAGCGCCGCCGTCCGGGATTCAATGACGCCGTCGACAAAGATCTTGGCCGCCGTCGCCCTGACGCGCCGTCCCGCCGACTGCTCCCGCGTCCGGACGAGGCCCTCGACCTGGCCGACTCCCTTTTCCGGCTCGACCTGCAGGGAAACGAGCGCCTGGACCGTGAGCTCCCCAGCCCGGTCGAGAGTCCGGTAAGCCTCGAGGATTTTGTCGTCGGCCCGGGCCTCGATGATCGAGGTGATGCCGGCCCGGTTGGCCAAGGCCAGTCCGTCGCGCAAGCCCTGGACGAAATCTGCCGCAGTGGGCTCGGGGATATGGCGGCTGACGAGCCTCTGCGCCGCCTCGCGGAGCGTTCCTGAAGGCTCCCTCGTCCCCGGCCGCCGTTCGATCCGTCCGTTCAAAGGGTCTGGGGTCCGGACCGTGATCCCCGCGATCTCCAGGGCCCGGCTGTTCGCCCATGCCGAGTGGCCGTCCGCCGCCCCCAGGAAGGCGGGCCGGTCGGGAACGAGCCGGTCGAGCTCGGACTTGTCCGGGTTCGCCTCCGGAAAGATCGGCAGGTCCCAGCCCGCGCCCTCGATCCAAGGCTTCTCGGGATGCGCGGCCGCGTAGGCCCGGATGGCGGCGGAGACCTCCTCGCGTGTCTCGAGCCCGTTCAGGTTGCACTGGGAAAGCTCCAGGCCGCCCATCACCAGGTGGATGTGGGAATCCTGAAAACCGGGAAGGACCATCTTGCCGGGAAGGCTGATGACCCTCGTGCTCTTGCCTTTGAGCTTCAGGACGTCCGCGCCGCTGCCGACGCGGACGATCTTCCCGCTCGTAATCGCGACCCCTTCGGCTGCGGGCTGCGCGGGGTTCATGGTGACGACAGCCGCGCCCTCGATGATCAGATCCGCCGGCTGGCGGGCTTCCCGGGTGCGGCCGCAGGCGACGGCTAAGAGCACAGCGAGGCCGACGGCCAGCCGACGGCGGAAGATCCGGGGGCTCAAAGGTGCGTCCGAATTCGTTTTAGACAGGCTCATCATGTCGTCCTCTCTATAACGCCGCGGGCAGCCTGGCGGGCTGCCGTCACTGCACGACCACCGTGACGCGGAAGGTCCCTCGCGGAAACTCGCGCGTCTTCTCGAAAGCAACCTTGATGCCGATGCCGCTCAACACCGGATCGAAGACCGAAGCCTCCGTCCCCGCCGGGGCCAGCCCTAGGTCGATCGTCTCGTACGATATGAACACTTTCTTCCGGTCGAAAGCCGTCCCCCCGAGCCTCTGTCGGCGGGTCGGAGCGGAGGCCGTACTCAGCGCTTCGGCATCCCGGGCCAACTCGTCCTTTCCGACGAGCTCCCCCATGCCGCGCTTCTTTCTGAATTCATTGAAGACGGCCCGCACGATCTCGTGGCGTTCTCTTTCGCTCTTCTCAACATACGGGTTTTCCGGAAGGAGCAGCAGAACCATGAAATAGGCGCCGCCACGATGATCCTTGTCCCGGCCAAAAGTGATCCCCAGCCCGCCCTCCCGGCAGTCCGGCCGGCCGATCTCATCGGCCTGAGTCTCGAGGTCATCGAACGCGGGCCCGACGACAAATATCGCGGCCACCTCTCCCAAAGAATCGGGGATGACTGGCAGTTCCCGGCCCTCCGCGCGGGCTTGAGCCAGCTTCTCGGCCAGGGCCTCGGCTTCATTATCCCAGAGAAGCGGCGGGACGGCCCGGGAAGCTCTGATATCTTGAGCCTTGAGGACGGCTTTCCGTTTCAACTCCTCCGGAGTGAAGACTCCGATGGGCTTGAGGAAATCCTGAGTGATGAAGCACGCCCCGTCGTCGCCGATGGCGGCGCCGATGCCGATCGTGTCATAAGCGGGGCTGAGGATGTTCGCCCGGTGTTCGGGACTGGCCATCAAGGACGCATGGATCTCCTCGGCGGCCTCCGGCCAGCCCCGGGCCACATTCTCGCCGCCCGCGGAGAAAAAGAGCCCCTCGCCCACCAGCCTGTCCTCGTAGGATTCGCCGTTGGACGATCGGTGCGACAGCCGGCGCCGGCGGGCCATGTCGGCGCTATGGCGACGAGCCAGGTCCGTCAACTCCGCCGCCAGCCGAAACGGCGAGAGGCCATGCGTTTGTCTCTCCCTGTTGGTCAGGACGAACAGCCGGCTTTCCATCGCTTCCAGGGCTTGGGTCCCCGGGCGGGCCGCCGGCCGGCCGACCGGGGCCGTTGATTCGGCAGCTGCTGGCAAAGACAAAACCACAAGGAGGACCCCGAGTCGTGTTTTCCGTTTCATTCCGGCAGGACCCTGGCCCCCCGGCCCGTCAAGGCTTCCTCGCCGTGTAAATCACCGCGATCCCGCCCGTCAGCCTCCGAAATTCGACGTCTTGAAATCCCGCCGTCCCGATCATCGACACGACATCCTCGGGCGCCGGAAAGACGCGGATGGATTCCGCCAGGTAGCGGTAAGGTCCGCCCGTGCCGCAGATCAGCCGGCCGGCGAGCGGCATGATCCGGAACGAGTAGACGTGGTAGAGAGCCCGGACCCATCGTCTCCGCGGCAGCGAGAATTCCAGGATGACGACCCGGCCGCCGGGCTTGAGCACCCGGTGCATCTCGGCCAGCCCCGCGACGGGATCCACGAAATTCCGCAGGCCGAACCCAACCGTGATCGCGTCCACCGTCCCGTTCGCGAGAGAGAGCCTTTCGGCCTCCCCTTGGAGGAAACGGATGCTCCGTCCGCCCGCTGCCCGGCCGATCCGGGCCTTCCCCGTCTCCATCATGGCGCGGTTGAGATCGCAGATAACGACTCGTCCGCCGGGGCCCGTCTTGGCGGCGGCGAGAAGGGCCAGCCCGCCGGTCCCGCCGCAGAGATCGAGGACCGTCTCGCCGGGCTCGAGGCCCAGTAAAGCGATCGCCTGCCGGCGCCAGCGGGCGTCCAGGCCGGCGCTCAGGACGGTATCGGCCAGGTCGTAGGTCGTGGCGATCTCGTCGAACTGCCGGCTGACGAGCTTCCGCTTCTCTTCCGGGGACACGTCCCGGTAACCGAACGACACTCTGTCAGCGCCCATTAAGTTTCCTAAGTTCACTATAACAAAAGACGGCGGGGGGCAGAAGCCCGGTCTATTGCCAACGGGCCCGCGATGCAGGATACTGGTCTGGCCTAAAGATCCGATGAGCGACCGGAGTTCGGGACGGAAATTTCCATATATCTTTTCGGGGCTGATCGCGACGGCCTTGCTCTCCTACGCCGGCCTGCGCGCGGCCAAGCTGTCGTTCACCTTCGACGAGGCCGCCACGTACATCTCCTATCTATCATCCAGCCTTATGACCGCGCTGGACTTCACGGACGCCAACAATCATATTTTGTATACGCTCCTCGCCAGGTTGTTCTCCGCGTTCGGCGGCTCGAGCGAGCTGCGTCCTGAGACTTCCCAGCCTTTTCGGGTTCGCCCTCTATCTCCTGTTCTCCTGGGCGCTCCTGAGCAGGTTTTTCGGCCGGCTCGTCGCCCTGGCCGGCTTCTTGCTCATCAACCTTAATCCCTTCGTTCTGGATTTTTTTTCGGTGGGCCGCGGCTATGGGCTGGCGCTCGGGTTCGAGATGGCGTCCCTCTATTTTTTCCTGGTCTTCCTTGACTCCGAACAGCGGAGGCAACACCGCTTCGAGAAGGCTCTGCCGTTGTCCCTCGGGGCGGCCCTCGCCGCCGCCCTCGCCAACCTCGCCCTTCTTAATGTGCTGGTGAGTCTATGGGTTTTGGTTATTCTTTTTTTCTTGATCAAGAACTGGAGATCGCAGAGTCCGCCGGCATCCACTCCCCAGCCTCACGAGGACGGCGCGCCGGGAGCGCGGCTGATGGCCGTCGCGGCCGCGGTTTCAATACTCTTCAACCTGGCCGCGGTGGCGCAGTACGTCCGGTTTTCCGGGGCCCTGATCGAGCCCGTTTCGGTCCGTCTCCAGGGGCTCGACCCGGCGGATACCAGGCGGATCGTGATCAGCGGAGACGATATCTTCGACAGAGAAGTCGAGTTTTCCATCCAGGACGCCGATTGGACCTTGCCCCGGCTCATCCCCCTGAAAAGGATCAAGCTGGGCTTTACGGTGGCCGCTCTCGAAAAGCTTCAGGGTGTGGATATCGATATCGGCGCGGTCAGGCACCGGGTCAGCCGCGCCGAAATCAGAGACTGGCAGCATCTCCGGCGCGAAGGTCTGGAGTTTTTCCTTTCCGGTCCCCCGGTCGGAGGACGAGGGTCCGTTTTCCGCGACCTCGACCGGATGATGAACTGGAAAGGGGACGGCGTTTTCTTCCGGGCCTTTGCGGCAGAGGCGGCGCGGCTGCTCGCCGCCTTGGCGATCATCTTGGGGATCGTCTTCGGCTTGGGCCGGCTGGCCGTCCGATGGCGGCTTCTCCGAGGACCGGAATGGCGGCCGCTGCGGAATTCCGTCTGCCTGGGCACGCTCTATCTTCTTTATCAGATCATCATTCTAAGCCGGAGCGGCGCTCTTTATTACGGCGGCGAGGGGGGGTTCATCAAAGATACGGTGGGGTCTTTGATCTCGGAATCGTTCTATGGGATCCGCTATGCCGCGCGACAGGAAACGGCCGTTTTGATGTTCATCTCGGGAACCGTCGTCTTTTTCCTCTTGATGTTCGCATGGCGACTGTGGAGAAAGAGCCTCACGGAGAACCCGGAAGCGTTCTCTTTACTCACCATCATGGCGGTCATCGCGCTCCTGGTCATCGCCCAGAGGGCCGTTTTACGGAGCCCCTACATCATGGGGAGAACGGCCGTCTTTTTTGTCCCGCTCTATTCTCTTTTTCTCCTTTTCTTCTTGAGGGACCTCGCCCGTCTCGGCGGCGCCCGGCGGTTGGCGGTCCACCTGCTCCTGACGGCCTTCGTCGCGCTCTCGGTGTATCATGGGGCGCGTTCGGCAAACCTGACGCACACCAGAGTGTGGAGTTACGACGCCGATACGAAACAGATGATCCAGGACATCGTCTCGTTGCGCGCCGGTGACCCGTCCGCGCCCACCCGGGTCCGGCTGGGTGTGCACTGGCTGTATTGGCCGGCCTCGGAGTACTACCGGAGGACGGACCGGCTCTCCTGGCTCGACATCAGCATGCTCCCGACGGCGCGGCAATGCGATCTCTTGTACCTGCCCCCGGATGGCCAGACAATCGGCGGCCGGGCTGTCATCAAGACCTACCCCCGCACCGGCAACGTCCTGGTCCAATGACTCTGCGCCGGCCGATGGGACCGTCCTTCCGTACCTGAACGTCCCCATCTGCTTGATTTTTCCGGCAGTTGAGTATATCTATCCCGCGAAGGAGATACGGACATCATGGACATCACGCCCGCCCGAAAACCCGCGCCCGACAAATTCAAGCTCGAGCTCCCCCGGGTCCTCGGGTTCTGGGACGTCGTCTCGATCGTCATCGGCGGCGTCATCGGCTCCGGGATCTTCCTCGTTCCCGCGGACATCGCCCGGGGCGTCCGGGCGCCGCTGCTCATCTTCGCCGTCTGGATCATCGGCGGCCTGCTGAGCTACTTCGGGGCCCTGGCCTTCTCCGAGATGGGGGCGGCCTTGCCCAAGGCCGGCGGGATGTACAATTTCCTGAAGGAGGCTTACGGGCCGCTGCTCGCCTTCCTCTTCGGCTGGACGCTCTTCCTGGTGATCGACGCCGGCGCGGTCGCCACGCTGACCGTGGCCTTCGCCTCGAATTACCTCCCCTATTTCGTCGACATCTCCCCCTTCGGCCAGAAGCTGGTGGCCGCCGCCTTCATCCTGTTCCTGGTCGCCGTCAACTACGTCGGCGTCCGCTGGGGAGCGAACCTCCAGAATCTCCTGACCGTGATCAAGTTCGGCGCCCTGGCGGCCGTCTGCGTCATCGTCTTCATCTTCGCCAAGGACGGCAGCGCCGCGAACTGGGTGAACTCCCCTGCCGACCGGTTTGGGCGGCGGATTCCTCGGCAGCTTCGGCGTCGCCCTGGTCGCGTCCCTATGGGCCTACAAGGGCTGGGAGGGCGCGACGTACAGCGCCGGCGAGGTCAAGAACCCCGAGCGCAACCTGCCGGGCGGGCTGCTTGTCGGCACCATGACCTGCATCGTCATCTACATCATCACGAACATGGCCTATCTCTATGTCTTCCCCGCCGCCCGGGTCGCCGAGTCGCCGCGGATCGCGAGCGAGGTCATGAACGTCGTCGTCGGTCCGGTCGGCGCCTCGATCATCTCCGTCATCATCTTGTTTTCGATCATGGGCGCCACCAACCAGAACATGCTCTGCTCGCCGCGCGTCTATTTCGCCATGGCCCGGGACGGCCTCTTCTTCAAGAAGATCGCCGAGGCTCATCCCCGGTTCCGGACGCCGCATCTCGCCATCATCGCCCTGGGCGTCTGGGCCCTGGTCCTGACGCTCCTCCTCGAGACCTTCCAGGCGCTGTTCACCTATGTGGTTTTCGGCCAGTGGATCTTCTTCGGGCTGACCGTGGCGGCGGTGATCGTCCTCAGGAAGAAGCGGCCGGACCTGCCGCGGCCTTACAAGACTCTGGGCTACCCGGTGACGCCGGTCATCTTCATTCTGGCGGCCCTGTACATCTCGGTCAGCAGCCTGGTCAACCAGTTCAAAGAGACGGTCTTCGGCTTGGGCATCATCCTGCTGGGCGTACCGGCGTATCTCTACTGGAAATCGAGAACCCCCCAGGCGGAAGGCAAGACGCCCGGAGTTTAGGAAGGCATGCCCTCGCAGCCGCCCGAAGCGAGCCGGCCGCGTGAAAGGAACAGCCTCCGGTTCATTCTCCTTCTGAGCGTCGCCCTCAACGTGACGGCGCTGTGGTGGGGACTGCCCGCTCACTCCACCTGGGCGGCGGACGAGATCCAGCCTTCGCACGTCGTGGGAGGCCTGGAACGTGGCTTCTCCGGCGGCTGGCACGAAAAGTATCCACCCCTCCATTATTATCTGCTGACCGCGGCGTATTCCCCGGCTCTACTCCTCGATAAGATCGGCGTCCTGGATATAAGGAACCTGACCGGATACACTCTGCTGATTGTCATCGGCCGGCTTCTGAGCCTGGCCATGGCCGCCGGCTGCGTCGTTCTCGTTGACAAGTGCGGACGGGAAATGCTCGACCGGCGGGCAGCGTCAATGGCCGCGCTCATCACCGCCCTCATCACGCCGTTTGTCTACTACGCCAAGACGGCCAACCTCGACGTGCCCTATCTTTTCTGGTTCCTGGCGTCGCTCTATTTCTATCTTCGGGTTCGCGCGTCGGGCCGGACGCGTGACTATCTTTTCTTCGCCCTGGCCGCGGTCTTCGCGGTCTGCACCAAGGACCAGGCGGCCGCCCTGTACGGACCGGCGCCCCTGCTGATGCTCTGGGCGACCCGCCGAACCGACCGCCGGGCCGGGCGGAGCCGGTCATGGCTTCGGACCCTTCTCGATCGCCGCCATGTCTTGGCGGGCGCCGCCGCCGTCACGGCGTTTCTGCTGATCCAAAACGTCCTCTTCAATTGGACCGGGTTCCTCAGCCACATGCGGCTGATCCTCGGGGTGGGCGGGCTAGGGTATCAGATGGTCCCGGCCGGCGCGGCCGGACAATGGCGGCTTTTCATCTTGACCGTCCGCGAGCTGGCCTTTTGTCTGACTTGGCCTCTGCTGCTCATCTGCGCGGGCGGGATCTATATTGCCCTCCGGAAGCGCCCCCGGAATCCTGCCCTGCTGGCCCTTGCCCTCTTCGGGTTCTCCTATTACGTTTTCTATATCGCGATCATCCGTTACAATTATGACCGCTTCAACCTCCCGCTCTGCGTCCTCTTATCGTTTTTCGGCGGACAGGCCGTCTCCGAGGCGTTGGCCAGGCAGCCGGCCCGGCTGCCGAAGATCCTGGCCGGCGCGGCGTTCGTCTTCGCTTTCGTCTGCGCCTTATCCGTGGACCTGCTGATGCTCAAGGACGGCCGCTACCGCGTCGAGAGGTGGATGAAGGAATATATCCCGGCAAACGCCGTGATCCGCGTCCCCGAGCCGCTGGAGTATCTTCCCCGCCTGGAAGGCTACAGCTATCACTATCTGACGCCTTACCTCCCCGACTTCAGGGAAAAACCCAAGCCCGAGTATATCGTTCTCTCCACGATCCACAGCAACCGCCACGATCCGGACACTCCGGAAGCCCGCTTTTACGCCAGGTTCATGGAGGTGCCGCCGGGGTATCGGCTCATCCTCAGGCACCGGACCCGCTTCCCCTGGCTCCCCCTGGATTTCGGAAGTGTTCCCAGCAATCTGGACAAGATCAACCCCGAGATCCTTATTTACAAGAAACACAAGGAGATCGAAGGCGCCGGCGGGAGCCTCAGCCGATAACGATCACGACGAGCGACCTGGCGCCGTGGGCGCCGATGACCAGGCACTGCTCGATGTCCGCGGTCTTCGACGGGCCGGAAATAAAATACCCGCTGCGGACGGGGGCGAAATCGATCCGGGCATAGGCGCTCTCCATGTCCGGCACGATGTCTTTCCCCTCGACGACCAGCACCAGGCTTTCGGCCAGGAAAAGAAGCCCGCGGTGCCTGAGGGACGAAGCATCCACCCAGACCGCGCCGTTCTCGGCGACGCCGAGCTTGCCGTTGACCACGGCCAGCCGGACGTCCCTGCAGTCACGGACGTCGGCCGCGCCCTCGGCGTCGAAATGGCCCGGAGCCAGGTCCTTGACGTATGAGCAGACCGGCCCCGGCGCGCGCATCAGCTCGGATCCGGCGAGCCTTTCTTTTGCCGCAGCCCGGTCGGTGACAAACCAGCACTCACCGCCGACGGACTCGAGCACGGCCTGGAAAGCCCGACGAAGGTCGCCCAGTCCGGTGTGCGGGTGCGAATAGGACGGATAGGACGTGTCGCCGGCGACGGCGAGCCCCCGGAGCCGCTCCAGGATGAGCCCTTTGGCCGTCTTGGCGCCGTCTTGATCTGTTTTCATCCTGGTCATTCCTCGCCCGGGGCCTGTCCCCGTCCCGGCGATAGCGCCTGTATTGCGCCCGGAAGCTCCGGGCGGGCATCCGCGGCAGGTCGCGCGTCTTCCCCCAAATGGTCAGCCTGTTGTTGTAGAGAAACCGGGGAGTGATCCGGAGGGCCCGCCGGCCCAGCGCGCCGGCCGCCGCGAACAGCCGCGTTCTCCTCATGACCGCGGTCGCCGCCTTGAGGACAGCCGACTTCACTTTACCCAGGTGGCCCGCTTCGACGATTTCGTTCCGCCAGAGGACGATCTGGCGGTGGATGTCGATCTTGACCGGGCAGACCGCCGAGCACGACCCGCACAGGCTGCTGGCGAAGGGCAGGTCCTTGTACTTTTTGATATCCTTGTGCGGCGCCAGGATCGTGCCGATCGGCCCCGGGATGACATAGTTGTAGGTGTGCCCGCCGCTCCGGCGAAAGACGGGGCAGGTGTTGAGGCAGGCTGCGCAGCGCAGGCAGAAGGCCGCCTTGTGGAACTTCGCCGACCTGAGGATATCGCTCCGGCCGTTATCGACGATGACGATATGGAGCTCCTGGCCCGGCCGCGGTCCGAGCAGATGCGAGGTGTAGGCCGTGACCGGCTGTCCGGTGGCCGACCGCGCCAGCAGGCGGGTGAAGACGGCCAGGTCGCGCGACCGCGGGATGAGCTTCTCGACGCCCATCACCGCGATGTGGAGGTCCGGGAGCGAGGTCACGAGGTCGGCGTTGCCCTCGTTCGTGCAGATGACGATGGCGCCGGTCTCGGCGACGGCGAAGTTCACGCCCGAAAGCCCGGCCGGGGCGGCCAGGAACTTCTCCCTGAGGTGGGCACGGGCGGCCCGGGCGAGGGCCGTCGGGTCGGACTCCCCCGCCGCCGTGCCCAAGTACCGGTGGAAAATTTCCCCGACCTCCTCCTTCTTCTTATGGATGGCCGGCATGACGATGTGGCTCGGCCGCTCCTTGGCGAACTGGATGATCCGCTCGCCCAGGTCAGTCTCGACGACCTCCACGCCGTTTGCCTCAAGGAAGTCGTTGAGGCCGCACTCCTCGGTCAGCATCGACTTGCTCTTGGCCAGGAGCCGAGCGCCCTTGGCTTTCAAGATATCCAGGACGATCCGGTTGTGCTCGCCGGCGTCGACGGCGTAATGGACGACGGCCCCCCGGGCGGCGGCGTTCTTTTCGAATTCCTCGAGGTACGCGGGCAGGTTGGCCAGCGCGTGGCGCTTGATGGCGTGCGCCGTATCCCGGAGCTCCTCCCAGCCGGGGACGGCCCGGGCGAGCCGGTCGCGCTTCTCGCGGACGAACCACAGGGCTTGGTCGTGCCAGCGCGCCCGCTCGACGTCCTTCAGGAACACGGCGGCCTGCGCGGCGTGGCTCTTCATGCGGACGCCTCGTCCAGAACCTCGGCGACGTGCATCACCCGCAGCGGCTTTTTCTGCCGACGGATGAGGCCCTCGAGGTGCATCAGGCAGCTCACGTCGTAGCTGGCGATGATCTCGGCGCCGGCCCGCTCGTGGTCCCGTAGCCTGTCCATCCCCATGACGCTCGAGACGGCCGGCTCGAACACCGAAAACGTGCCGCCGAACCCGCAGCACTCGTCCGACCGGCTCAGCGTGACGAGTTCCAACCCGCCGAGCGATCCCAGGAGCTTCACGACCTTGCCCGTCCGGCCGGTCACGGCCAGTTCGCTCGGCACTCCCAGCCCGAGACCGCGGAGCCCGTGGCAGCTCTGATGGAGGCCGACCTTGTGGGGGAAGTTCCCCTGCCAAGTCTCGATTCCCAGGACATCGACAATGAACTCGCACAGCTCGTAGGTTCGCGTCACCAGGCGCCGGAGATCGGGGGCGTCTTTATCGTCCTCGAGAAGAAGGTCATAGTATTCGCGGATCATGCCGGTGCAGCTTCCCGACGGACAGACGACATAGTCATAGCCGCGGAAAGTCTTCAGGACCTTCCGGGCGAGCTTGGCCGCGTCCCGGAAACAGCCGGAGTTGAACATCGGCTGGCCGCAGCAGGTCTGGTCCGCGGGGATATTCGAATCCCACGCCGAGCCTGTCGAGGACCCGGACGGCGGCCATGCCGACATGGGGATAGGCCTGGTCGATGTAGCAGGGGATGAAGAGTCCGACCCTGCCGAGATTCCGCGCCGCCCTCGCTTTCTCCACGAGGGCCTCTATTTGATCTCCACCAGCCCCGCGAGCTTCAGGATCTGGAGAGTGTTCATGACGTGCTCGAGGTTCGCTTTCCGGGTGAACTGCGCGTCCAGCATGGTCTTGATGTCGAGGGCCGAGTGCGCGCCGTTGATCAGGCAATGGAGCTCGGGCGTCATGCCCATGAAGTCCATGCCGCCCGCCCCGAAAGCGCCTTGCGGGTACTTGGCCTTTTGTTCCTTGGGCACCGCGGTGATGAATTTATTGTATCCCCGATAGCCCGCCGATCTGATCTTGGCCGTCGGCCGGGGAATGAGCTTGGCCGCCTTCTTTCTCGAGCTCGGACAGGACGATGATCGCGGGTGTAGTCCCGAGTCTGGCGGCCGTCGCCTCCATGTGAGCCTGGAGCGCGGCCAGATGCGCCGCGGCCACCGCCTCGACCGTCTTCTTCATCTTCCCGACATAGGCGCCGACCCGGACTTTGTCCGCCGCCAGCTCGATGGTGCTGTCGAGCGTGTCTTTTTCGTTGATCAGGGCCGCCTCGACATAGACCCGCGCCGTCCCGTAAGCCTCGGCGAGCGTCTCCGTCTTGGCCGCGTTGAGCTGCTCCAGCCCGACCGTGAACTGGTGGCCGAGCCGCCGCGTGCCGTTCGCCGCCGTCTCGGCCGCGATCCGGATGGCCAGCTGGTCATCCGCGGAGGCCACGGTGTAGGCGGCCGCCGCGCCGATCGCCGCCACCCTTTTGAGCTGGGTGGGGTCGGATTTATCGGCCAGATCGCCCGACAGGTGGTACCAGGGGTCCGGCCAGGCGATGATCATCACTCCCGGGACGCCCACGCCCCAGTCGTTAAAGACCTCGTGGTCGGAGGCCCCGTAGTGGGTCTCGATCGAATAATAGAACGGCTCATCGGCGCCGAAAGGGGCCACGATCCGGCGCGGGACGGGATAACCCGACGTTCGGTTCTGGATCCGCTCGCGGTTGCCCTCGCCCACATAACGGTAAAAGTTTTCCAGCACGTCGTTGATGTAGTGGGGGTTCCCGTAGGTCGTCCGCATGAGGCAGGTGAAAGCCTGGCACTTCGTCAGCCACTCGCCGACCATGTCCATATTGATGTTGCAGAGCGTCTTTTCCATGATCGCCTGGTTGGCCTGGACCCAGCGGCCGATCCCCGAGAACTCGGGCCCCCAGATGAACCGGATCGACCGCTTGGGTTTGGGCAGGCGGCCGTCGGAGATCAGGGACTGGAGGACTCGCGCCACTTCGAGAATTCCGGCGCTGCCGGAGATGTTGTCATTGGCGCCCTGTTTGGAGATCCCCTCGAAAAGGTGGGCCGAGAAGATAATCTCGCCCGCGCCGGGGTCGCTTCCCGGGATCAAGGCGATGACATTCTCCATGTCGTAGGGAAGGACCTTGGTCTCGACCTTGGCGTCGACCGTGATCTTTTGGCCCGAGAGGAGCCGGCGCTTGAGAAAATCGCCCTCGCGGCCGGGGAGGCTGAACCCGAACTTCGGCTTGGGGGGAGCGGCGGACGGCTTTGCCGCCGGCGGGTCCGGATCGCCGGGCAGGCCCGGGAACGACCTGAGCCCGATGCTGTTCCAGGGCATCTCGAAGGCGTCGGCGCCGGCGCGGCCCGTGCCGACGGTGATCACGCCCAGCGCCCCTTGCCGTTGGCAGGCTTCGCCGTGGACGGAGCCCATGCTCCCCTCGGTGACGACGATCTTGCCTTCGACGTTCGCCGCCTTGATCTCCGCGGGGGTGCCGCGCCCGACCCAGACGAGCTCTCCCGTCACGTCGGCCGAGGAGCTGCCGAAGGCCAGCATGGGGACGTTGTCGTCATAGGAAGCGAGCTTCTGGCGGATGGGCTTGACCTCCCAGAGGTCACCTTTGAGCGCCAGCCAGCCGTCGCCGCCGGGATAGGTGACGATCTCCGCGTTCGTCAGCCCGTAAGCCTTGAGCTGGTCAAGGACGTACCGGGTTTCGAAAAAGTTGCCCTTGAACTCTTCGTCCGTCCGCGGCCGGTTGTAGGAGTTGATGGTGGCGATCGTGCGCCAGGCCGTCTCCCCCGAGGCCTCGCCGACGATCAGGTCCATCTGTTCCTGGGGCAGGAACGTCCAGTACAGCCAGGGCGAATACTGGGCTTGCGCCGCGCCGCAAACGACGGCGGCCAGCGCGGCCAACACTATGAGATAACGCTTCATGGGTCGACTCCTCGAATCAGGCAATCCCGGAGTGAGCCTATACCAAGAGCGAAGCGTGGTCAACCCGGGGGACGGGTTTTCGGCGAAGGTTAGAAAGCCGCCGAGATCTGGTCTTTCCCGCTCTGCTTGGCCGCGTAAAGCCTCAGGTCGGAGCTGTGGATAAGCTCCTCCACTCGGGCGGCATCGGAGGGATAGCTGGCCACCCCCATGCTGACCGTGATCCGTGGGGGGGAGCGGCGGATTTCCGGGCAAATTCGTGAGTCTTGATGGCCCTGTCGATCCGCTGGGCGGTCATCACGCCTCCCTGGCGGTCCGAATACGGCAGGACGACGGCGAACTCGTCTCCCCCGTAGCGCGCCACCAGGTCCACGTCGCGGACCGACCGCTTGATGAGATTGGCCAGCTCCTTGAGGATCGCATCCCCGACGGTATGGCCGTGGGAATCATTGTAGTTTTTGAAATTGTCGATATCGACCATGATCAGGCTGACCGGATAGTTTTGTCGGGTGGATTTCCTGAGCTCGAGGTCGAGGAATTTCTTCAGGTAGCCGTGATTGTAGACACCCGTCAGCCAGTCGATGATCGAGGAATTCACGGCGGCTTGGTAATGGGTGCGCAGCTTGTCGTGCTGCCGCTTTTTTTCGAGAAGGACCTTGACCCTGGCCTGGAGCTCGCGGCCGATGATCGGCTTGACCAGGAAATCGTCCGTGTCCAGCTCGATGCACTTGACCTTGCTGTCCATGTCGTCCAGGCAAGTGATGACGATGATCGGCGTGCCCCGGCCGGCTTCGGATTCCCTGACTTGACGGCAGACTTCGAACCCGTCCATGTCGGGAAGCACGAGGTCGAGTAGGATCAGGTCCACTTTGCCGGCATCGGCCAGCTTGACCGCCTCGCGCCCGCTCGCCGTGCGCTTGATGCGCAACGGGATGTCCTTGAGAAAATGGCGCACCAGCTTGACGTCCCCTTCGTTGTCCTCGACCAGCAGGACGAGCGGCGACGCCTCCGGCACCTCTTCGCCGGTCTCTTCTCCGTCCTGGCGCAGGATGAGCGACCGCTGGGAACGGTCGCGGATGGCGACTTGGTCCCGGTATTCCTTGAGGGCGATCATCGAGTTGACCCGGGCCAGGAGCTCGGGCCGCTTGACGGGCTTGAAGATGAAGTCCTCGGCCCCGGCCTCCAGGCTGGCCTGCTTGTTCTCCGGGTCGTCCATGGCCGTGACCAAAATGATGGGGATATCGCGGGTCCGGGGGTCCGATTTGAGCCGCCGGGTCGCTTCGAAACCGTTCATCTCGGGCATCATGATGTCCATCAGGATCACGTCGGGGAGCTCCGCGAACGCGAGTTCCAAGGCCTCCTGGCCGTCCGAGGCCCGGATCATCTGGAAGAGCCCATCCGCCAGCATCCTGTGGAAAAGCGCGATCGTCACCGGTGAATCGTCAACGATCAGGACCTTTCTCCGGAAGGGCTCGGGGCCAACCTGCGGTTTACTCAACGCCATTGCGTACTCTCCTCGGATCTGCCCGGCGGGCGGCGAGTCCTCCGGCCCGTCGCCTGGCGGTCAGACGCCTGGCGTTCCGGCCCGGGGGCAAGATTCAGGTCCGCCCGCTGACACTTTCGGATATTCGGCTTCGGCGGTCAATCATCGTTCAGGAGGAACCGGGAGGTGATATTTTAAGAGAAAGTCTCTTCGAGCCAGGCGCGGATCTCTTCGCGCGTCGTGCGGAAACAGGCCAGGACCTCCTCGTCCGTTCCCGTGCAGGCCGCCGGGTCGGCGAAGGCATGGGGGAGATATTCTTTTCCGCCGGGGAAGAACGGACAGCCGGTCTGGGAGTCGTCGCAGACCATCACGACATAGTCGAACGGCTGGTCCATGAATTCATCGATGCTTTTCGACCGGTGGCTCGAGATGTCGATCCCGGTCTCGGCCATGACCTTGATGGCCGCGGGATGCACCCCCGTGGGCTCGATGCCGCCGCTGACGGCCTGGAACCGGTCCGCGTACAGCGCGTTGACGAAGCCCTCGGCCATCTGCGACCGCGCCGAATTGTGAACGCAAATAAAGAGGATTCGCTTTTTATCCATGACCGATCTCCTTGTCTCGATGATTTTGTCCATCAAACGCCCGCCGCCGCGCTGACCTCGTTGGGAAAGTACTTGCGCTTGAAATAAAGGGCGACATTGACCAGTCCGATCATCACCGGCACCTCGACCAGCGGACCGATGACCGCCGCGAACGCCTGGCCGGAATTGATGCCGAAGACGGCCACGGCCACGGCGATGGCCAGCTCGAAGTTGTTGCTGGCCGCGGTGAACGACAGCGTCGCCGCCTTCGGGTAATCCGCCCCCGCCCTCTTGCTCAGGAAGAACGACGCAAGGAACATGACCACGAAGTAGATGAGGAGCGGAATGGCGATGCGCACGACGTCGAAGGGAATCTTGACGATGTATTCGCCCTTGAGCGAGAACATGACGACGATTGTAAAAAGAAGAGCAACGAGGGTGATGGGGCTGATGCGGGGGATGAACTTCGTCTCATACCAACTGCGCCCCTTGAGCTTGAGCAACGTGAACCGAGTGATCAACCCGGCCAGGAAAGGAATGCCGAGATAGATGAAGACGCTCTCGGCGATCTGCCGCATGGTGACGTTAACGGCCGTCCCCGCCAGCCCCAGCCAGGTCGGGAAGACGGTGATAAAGACATAAGCATAGACCGAGAAGAACAGGACCTGGAAGATCGAGTTGAAGGCGACGAGCCCGGCCGCGTACTCGCGATCCCCGCGGGCCAGGTCGTTCCAGACGATGACCATGGCGATGCAGCGGGCCAGGCCGATCATGATCAGACCGTACATGTACTCGGGCTTATCGCGTAAGAAAACGACAGCCAGGGCGAACATCAGGAGCGGTCCGATGATCCAGTTCTGGACCAGCGACAACGCCAGGACTTTGAAGTTCTTGAAGACGTCGCCGAGCTCCTCGTACTTCACTTTGGCCAAGGGCGGATACATCATCAGGATGAGCCCGACGGCAATGGGGATGTTCGTCGTCCCCGATTGAAACGTCGTTAATAAAGCCGACGACGGCCGGCACAAGGTAGCCGAGTCCAACGCCGACCGCCATGGCCAGGAATATCCACAGGGTCAGATATCGGTCAAGGAACTTCAGCCTCGGGTTTCCAGGTGTCATCCAGATCCTCCTTTCACGGTCATCGGCGCCAGAACAAGAAATATAGGCCGATGCCGATGATCAGCGACGCCGGCAACTTTCTGGAGAACGTCGTGAGCCGTCCGCAAGCCCTTTGACTCGAGCAGGCTCTTGGCTGCCCCGACCGATGTCCCCGCTGCGAGGACCAGCGCCGAATGCCCCAGCGCGTAGACAAAGAGAAGGAACGCCCCGTAGAGCGCATTCCCTTTCTCCGCAACGTAGGCCAGGAGCACAGCCAGGATGGGGACGGCGCAGGGCGTCGAGACGACACCGAAGAGGAGGCCCAGCAGAAAGGCGCCGACATAGCCTTGTTTCTTCACCCGGATCCCGGTCGGGACCGGGAAATTCAGCTTGACCAGGCCGAGCAGGTGGAGCCCCATCAAGAGGCAGACCCCGGCCACCGCGTATTTCCAAAATCGGCCGACATCCCCGAACATCCGTCCCATCAGGGCGGAAACGAGGCCCAGAGCGGTAAAAGTCAGAGCCAGGCCAAGGACGAAGAAGAGAGAAAAGACCAGGGACCTCCTGACGGTGGTTGTCTCCCTGTTCCCGGCAACGACGCCCATCAAAAGCGGGATCATCGCCAGGACGCAGGGATTCAGGGCCGTGGTCACGCCTCCCAGGAAGACAGCGACAACGGCCAGCCAAGGGCTGTGCTGGAGGAGCGCGGAAACGTCCCCGAAAAGAGTCTCCATATGTCCTCAGCTCAGTGGACGCCGTGCTTCTTCAGGAGCTCGAGGATCTCCTCCTTGGGAAAAAGCCCGACGTGGCGGGCGATCTCGTTTCCCTTTGGATCCACGAAGACCTGCGTCGGGATCAGCTGGATGCCGTACTTCCGCCCCGGCGCCGGGTCCTTCCAGACATCGTAAAAGACGACCTGGACGTCCTCGGCGAACTCGGCCGCGATCTCCTTCATGATCGGCTGCATCTGCTTGCAGGGGATACAGCGGTCCGCCCCGAGCTCGATGAACGTAACTTTGTAAGGCGAGAAATCAACGTCCAAGCTGGTCGTGACCAAAACTTGGCCTTTTGGGGCTTTGGCGGACACGGACTGTCCGGCCGGGAATCTCGCGGCGAGGCCGGAGGAACCGAAAATCACAAGCAGCGCCAAAGCTAAGACGAGTCTCATTCTATTCGTTTTGGTCAACGTTTGATCTCCTTTCGTCTTTCGTGTTCTTTGTCTATGATCCGCTCTTCTTATGGAGCTCGTGGACTTCCCGGAATGGCCTCGATCAGGCCGAGGCCTCCTGGATCCAGGCTTTGATCTCTTCGGGACGCGGGATCCGGCCCGAGCAAACGACCTTACCGTCGATCACCAGCCCGGGCGTGCTGAGGATATCGTATTCCATGATCTTCTTGATGTCCGAGATTTTCTGGACGTCCGCGGCCAGGCCGAGCTCGGCCAGGACGTTGATGGTCCTTTTCTCGACCTCGTGGCAGCGCGGGCAGCCGGGCCCTAAGATTCTGATTTCCATTTCATTCCTCCCTTAAGATTTCTTGGCCGATCCATATGTCACTCCCCCTTCGCCTTCTCAGGCACGACCGCGGGCTGGACTTGGCTCCTCTTGCTCATCCGCCACAGCCCCGCAGCCAACAGGGCCAGGAAGATAAGGAGGTACAGGGCGACCGTCCCGATGTTCGCCCCGTCCTCGAGAGCGCCGTAGATCAGGCCGGCGATCGTGCTGAACAGGGCAACCCAGAATACGTAAACCCAGGCCTTGGCCTTGCCGATGATGACCGAGATCATGAGGATGCTCTGCAGGCTCAGCTCGGGATCGGCCATGAGGTAAGCCAGGAGCGGACCACGATGCATGCCCAGGCTCAAGAACATTTTGGCGATCGGCACCTCGACAAGAGTCGGAAAATACATAAATACCCCGAAGACGACGCCGGCCAGGTTCCCGAAGAGCGTATTTTGACCGGCTAGAGCCTTGATCCATTCCGGGCGGATGAGGACCCGGATGATGCCGACGAAAAACACGCCGACCACGAGCAGCGGGAAGATTTGCTTGATGAAGCGCCATGATTCCCAGAGGAAATCGCGGACCTCATCCGGCGTCAATCGCCGATGCCCGATATATGCCAGCAACGCCACGGAAATGATGACCCCGAACATCTTGCCAGTGAACAGGACGTCCAATCCCCCGGCGTGCACTGTCATCCCGGCCGAAGCGACCAGGAGCGTGAGGACGACCAGGCCCAGTGAAACCCACGTCCAGCGGTTAAAGCCCTCGGAAACTTTTCCCAGTCCCCGCCAGGAAACGAACGCGATCAGAAAGAGCAATCCGATCAGGATCGCCCCCTGGACGGAGACCCCTTCCTGTCCCGAGGCGCTATCGGAAGGCACGACCCGGCTCAAGAACTCCTGGAATCGGTCGAGGCCCGAAAGGGGTACTTTGATGCCGCCATAGGCGTTTGTCAGGAGGCCGATCTTGAGAGTCCCCGACAGCAACAGGGCGACGAGGATGAGCAGGAAGGCGAGCGAAGCCTTTTTTATCGTGGCCTTCCCCGCGAACATCGTGTCCGGGCGTTGGTCATGGCTGATGTCCGAACGGCGGAAGATCAAGGCCATGATCATCCCGATGCTGATGCCAAAGACGAGCGAGAGGAAGAGGCGGGCGAAGGCCAGGTCCGCCCCGATCATCCCTCCGGTATAGACCAGGGCCAGGATGTTGGCCGCCGGCGCAAAAAAGAGGAAAGTGATCGCCGGGCCGAGCCCCGCGCCTTTCCTATAGATACCGGCGAACAGGGGCACGATCGTGCACGAGCAGACCGACAACACCGAGCCGGCCAGCGCGGCCGCCGGGTAGGAGACATACTTCGGAGCATTCCGGCCCAGGAAACGCGTCACGGATTCCTTCGGGATCAAGGCCGTCATGGCCCCGGCGATGAAGAACGCAGGGACCAGGCACAGCAAAACGTGAGCGGCCAGATAGGCGGCCAGATTGCCCAGGCCGCCCTGAAATAACTTTAATAGATAACCGGCGACATCCATGTTGATTTCCCCGATATCCGCTTCATTCTCAGGATTTCACGATGTCCGCTGAATTCTTCCGGTCATGCTGTCTTTGGCTAATCCCGGACCTTCAAACCAGAGATTGACCGGCCTCCCCATTGGGCTTTTTCCGGACGTTTTCCCGGAGGCAAAGGTCCAGGCGCTTCGCGTCCTCCACAACGGAAGCGGAATCCGCGAAATCGGGACCGGCAAATTGCCTGAGAAGCGGCGCCAAGTTCTCTTTGACGCTGCGGGGCATGGCGTAAATGATCCACCTCCCCTCCCGCTTGTCTTCGACGAGGTCGGCATCCCTCAAGAGCCGGAGCTGGTGGGAGATCCGCGATTGCGGCATATCCAGGATGAACATCAGCTCACATACGCAGAGCTCCCGCTCCATGAGCAATAGGAAAATCCTCAAACGAGTGGGGTCCGAGAGCGCCCTGAAGGCCCTGATGAGTTCTTTCATGTCAGCCTAATATATGAAGATATCTTCATATATGCACATGATTTGTCAAGTGAGCGCGGCGCAGTGAAGAAACGAAAAGGATGTCTTGCAGGTGTTAGAAACCTCGGGCTATGATATCCCGAGCGTTGATATTTCGATGAGGACAGCGTAAGGAGTCGGCCTTAGGATGATCTCATGACCTCAAATCAAATCCCCAGGGAAAAAATACCCTGGTTTCCCACTGTGGATCCTGAACAGTGCAACGGCTGCCGGGTCTGCTTTGAATTCTGTCAGCAGGGCGTTTACACCTGGGACGAGGAAAAGAGTGTGGCGAAGGTCACTCACCCGTTCAATTGCGTCGTCGGCTGCAGCCACTGCACGACGCTCTGCCCGCCCCAAGCGATCACCTTCCCCTCCGAGGAGGAGCTGATGACGACGCTCCGAAAGCTCCGCGAGAAACCCGGACAAGAAAAGGAAGAATAGATGAAACTGGCGATCTTCGGCGATATCCACGGAAATCTCGAGGCGCTTCAGGCGGCCGCCGGGCCGTCGAAGGCAAGGTCGATAAGATCATTCCATCTGGGCGATTTGGGGGGCTACGCTCCTTTCGTGAATGAGGTCGTGGACTTCCTGGTCGCGCGCGGGATCGGCGGCATCCAGGGCAACTACGACGACGCCGTGGCCAACGACCGGGAGCACTGCGGCTGCAAGTTTGAAGATCCCGTCCAGGAGAAGATGACCACGGTGTCATTCGAATGGACGAAGAGCCATGTCACGCCGCGGACGAAGGAATACATGAAGGGCCTGCCGGTCTCGCTGGAAATGTCAGCCGGCGGCAGGAAAATCCTCCTTTTCCATGCCGCGCCGCACAAGAACAACATCTACTGGTATGAGGACCGCCCGGAGCGGTTCTTCCAACGCAGATGGGCGGAAAGACGGACGCCGAGATCGGCGTCTATGGGCTCACCCACAAGCCGTACCGCAAGGACTTCTGAGGGAAGTCTTATCAACGCCGGAAGCGTCGGGAAGCCCAAGGACGGGGACCCGCGGGCTTGCGTGACCTTGATCGAGATCACTCCTGATGCGGTGACGACGGAATTCCTGAGGGTCGAGTACGACGTCGAGAAGACCGCCGCGGCCATTCTGGAGCACGGCCTGCCTGAGTATTTCGCCGAGAGATTGCGGCAGGCGAGATAGCGCCCGGAATTCCTTCTTCTCGGGCTTGAACGCCCTGACACTGAGGCTGAGGACCGACGAGATATGGTCCGTCAGCTTCTTCCGCGGGATCTTCAGCTTCTTGATGACCTCGGGAACCAGTGAGCCCTCGAGCACCAGCTCCGCGGGAAAGGCGGTCTCGCTCACGACAGCAACGTCCTTGAACCCGGCCTTCCGAATCGCGTCGAGATAATCTTCCTTGACGAGAGCGCCGGCGACGCAGGCCACATAAGCGTCGACGGATTCTCGAACGGCTTTGGGAAGCGGCTTTTTCAGGGCCAGGTCGGAGACCATCAGCCGGCCGCCGGGCCGGAGGACCCGGAAGGCCTCCCCGAAGACACGAGGCTTGTCCGTTGATAGATTGATGACGCAGTTCGAGATAATAGCGTCGACGGAGTTATCCGCGGCCGGCAGGTTTTCGATCTCCCCCAGGCGGAACTCGACGTTCGACGTGCCCGCCTGGCGGGCGTTATCCCGGGCTTTATCGACCATGTCGGGGGTCATGTCCACGCCGATGACCCGGCCCTTGGGACCGACCTTCGCGGCCGCGAGGAAGCAGTCGATCCCGGCCCCCGAGCCCAGGTCGAGGACGGTCTCACCATGCTTCAGGCCGGCGAGAGCCGACGGATTCCCGCAGCCCAGGCCGAGGTTGGCGTCCTCGGGGATGGCCGCCAGCTCTTCGGGGGAATAACCGACCTTTTGGCTCAAATCCCCAAGGTCCAGACCCGCCTGTCCGCAGCCGCAGGGGGAGGACCCCGAACCGCAACAGGAAGTTTTCGTGTTCACCGCCCGGGCGTACCGGTCCCGGACGTGTTTTTTGATGTCGTTATCTTTGACGCGCATAAGCGATCTCCTTTAAGAAATGATATCTTTCATCATGGGCCCGAGCCGGCCCCGGACGATCCCGGTGAGCTCATCGGCCTTGATCAACGAGATGCAGCAGACCTCGCCGCTCTTTCTCCACAGGATGAGGGCCAGTTTGTCTCCGGGCCGGATCCCGGCGGCCTCGCGCACATCCTTGGGGAGCACCATCTGGCCGCGCTCGTCAACGCTGACCATGGCTTCCACCCGGCAACATTCTTTATCTTCTTTCTTTACATGGGCGGCCATCAACCAATCTCCTGAATTATCTTTAATTTAATTCTATTTATCAGTATTCTGATCATACTTTCCTGCTTTCTTAGATTCAGTCGAGCGCCCGCCTTTGAGAAGATATCCTTGGTCGACTTAAAGGGTGGCGGAACCATGAAGGGCTGGAAGAGGTACTTCTTTCCTGCCGGGCCCGTTGGAAGCGGAGGGAGGGGATCTCGCCCGTGGTGCTGTGGACCTGATGTTGTTATAGCGTTCGACTTCGCTGCGCAGAACCTGGCGGGCCTCGTCGATCAGCCGGATGTTCTCCCGAGCGCAGGTGCGGATCAGGCGGTCCTGGAGCCAGCCGTAGGGTCGCTCGATCTTACCTTTGGCTTGAGGGGAGAGGGCATAACGGGGATTGATCCCGCCTCTCGGACGGCCGTTTCCTCTGCGGGTCGACCTCCTCGGTCACAAATAAGGATAGCCTAGAGTGAATCCCGCCCCTGGACGAAGCGGAAGATCGAGTGAGAGTCGGTGTAATAGGCATAGGGCGTCCCGTTGCCCAAGACCACGGCCTCTAAGGCGGAGATATGGTCCCAGCTGGTCTCTCTCTCCACGAGTTCGGCGTAGAGGAACTTGCGGCTAAAATCGTCCAGGCTGGTGATGAGGTGCCATTTCTCCGGAGCATAAGGACTCCAGCGGTGATATGAGGAGTCGTGCTGGATGAGCTCGCCGATGTAGTTGGTCAGGACCTCCCGGTCATGGGCCTTGCGCTTGGGCCGGCGCAGGTAAAAATCATTCTGCTTGGCTCGATGGATGATGGTCGGCACGGAGACCTTTTGGCCGTGGCTCTGCCAGAGCCGGTCCCGGATGTAGCTGTAGTTATAGGAGTGCAGGGCTATATCCGGGTTCTCGATCAGCGCTAACTCGCTCGAGCTCAGCGAGGATGTTTTCTCGGTTTCCAGGCAGATCGAACGCGTGCTGTGGCTCGCTTATAGCACAAAGCAAAACCCGTGGGATCCTCGCGCAACTCCTTGAGCAAGGCAAAGAAGCGGCTGCGCCCGATCTTGAGGATGTTCAGGATGTACGAGAGTACAATCTCCGCCTGTGCGGATAGCTGCGAAGGCATACACCGAACTGCCCTCGAGAAGTGGCCTTGTGAAGTCGTTTGCCCAGGGTTAAAACCTCCGTCAAAGGGACGTTTTAACCGCGAAGACCAGCCGGTCACTTTCGGACTGCAACACTAAAATCAGATGACTTTAATTCCTTGATGACCATCAGTTAAAAAAGAGATTGACAAAGTCATGCTGATACCGTAATGAATTCCCAGCAGAAGCAGAGGAAAGGCGAATCTTCAAAAATATGGTGCGTTGGAGTCTTGGCGCACCCGCCCTTGGAGGTGAAAGCACCCGAAAATACCGTATCCATGGCCTTTTCTTTCCAAGACGATTCATCGAGGGGGAGTAAAACATGAAGAAAATGACTTGGTTCTTTTGTCTCATGGCCTTGTTCACGGGTCTCTCATTGGCCCAAAGTCGGGAGCATTCCGCCGGGGCTTCCCAAATCCTTCCGCAGCGGACTGCGGGCGGGACGGAAAAAATCATGGGCTATGACATCGCCCCGCACAGCGTTGACAAGTCGGAAGCGGAGACGGCCGGCGGGTCCGTGCAATATCCGACAAACACCAACCTCGGCTACAAAGGCATCGTGATGGCCGAGTTCGATTCCTATGATGAAAACGACGAGATCATGGTCGACTTCGGCACTCTGGGTCTTTGGTATTATAACGCCGACGTCTGGACCCAGATGTCGGGAGTCAATCCCGAGGGCATGATCAGCGCGACACTTCTGAACGTGAATGATGACGAGCTGGTGGTCGATTTCGGCTCGCTCGGCCTCTGGATGATCTGGGACCCGGCGACGGTCACCTGGTACCAGCTCTCCGGGGTCGATCCGGACGGAATGTTCTCTACGGATGATGATAACGATGGACGTGACGAATTGCATGTCGATTTCGGGTCCCTCGGCCTATGGCGATACGACCTCGATTCCAGCTCATGGAACCAGCTTTCCGGGCTGAATCCACGGATGGGGCTCAGAATGGATGCCGGCTATGCCGGCGATGAGGAAGGATGCCATATGTTCTTGACGCACGGCGTCTGGAAAATTTATGGCAGCACCCCGGTTTACGTTCAGCTGACCGGGACCGGGACCTCGAATAATGACCATGCCTCGGCCAAGTTCACCGATTCCGCCGGCGCCGAGGACTTGGTCGTGGATTTCGGCGGCCTGGGATTGTGGCTTTACAAGGAAGATTTAAGCGGCTGGGTCCAAGTCAGCAGCATGGGCTCCAATCGGATCAAGGAAGTCAAGTTTGCCGGAACTCAGGATTACGAGCTCCTGGCCGAGGACAACGCCGGGGGGTTGTTTTGGGGGAACTGGAATGGCAACGGAATGACCTGGACATTGATAACCGATGACGGCATCGGGCCCGGCTCGACCTGGTGCGAGACGTTTGATATCGACGGCGATGACAACGGCGATGAAGAAGTCGTTATCCCCTGGGCGGCTGGAGGCGCCGGTTTATTCGACTACTCTGCAGGCAGCGTGTTGATGAAGATTTTTATCGGCTCGTCGTACTTTATTAAGTATATTGTCAAGGGAGATTACTACAACCGCGGCTACGACTCCACTTTGGCCCTCGTCTATGTTTCGCCTTCGCCCGAGGTTGGAATTTTTCTGATTGAGCCGGGAACAGGCATGGTGCATTGGATCACTCATCAGATTCCTGACGGCTTATACTAAGAAGACAGCCTTGGTAACCGGGAGAGCCAGCTGAAGTACCGAGGCTTGAACCCTGGCCGGTCGCCCGGGCTAAACCGTTACCAGCCTGTCGGAATCGCGAACGATCTCGTAATGGTCTTTCAGGGTTGATAGCGGGCAGATTTCCGATCCTTTGGAGTCGCGAAGCTTCAGACAGGTCCCGCAGGCCAGAAACTGGCCGCCCGCCTTCAGGACTAATTCCGCCTGGGTTTTCACATCGAATTTCGGGTCTTCGATCTTGTCGATCTCCACTCCCCTGCCGGAAAGGAAGATGCGCACTCCGTCACCCTGCTCCAGGCTGAACAGGGCGAGTCGCAGGGCGTTAAAAACGGTCTCCGGATCGGTCTGGGTGATGATCATTCCGAGTTTCATCGGCTTCTCCTTCTCCTGAAAGTCTTGGCTCGCGGACGACAGCGCTCCGCCTGGATTTGCCGGCCTCCCGGAGACCTACTCTTTCTCCAACAGGATCAACGTGTTCTTCGTGATCCCAAATGAATCGATGATCTTCTTGAATTCGTCGTACTGGTCGAGGGGGATGTCCCGCTTCTTGAACAGCATCGTCTTCTTGATCGTCACCGTCGCGGTCGCCGGATCGAAGGCCGCGGCGAACGAGAACTCGCCGTATTCTTTCTGCTGGCTGAAACCCTCCGGAAGATAGAGCGGTTTGAACCCGGCCGGGATCTTGAACGCGACCGTCGAATAGATATCATTCTCGGCGGTCATCCGAAAGGGATAGCGCCTCTTGGCCAGCCTGGGCGCCGACGGGATCTCGGTGAATGAGTAGGGCATCGCCGGGATCGGCACGAGCATGATCGCCCCCTGGAAGATGCCGTAATTCCGGCCGCTGAATTCCTGGGAGATCTTGAGGGGAATAGCCAGGTCCGTGGCGTCAGTCAGATCGTTCTTCGTCGCCTGGCCGTCCTCGCAGAGCCGGTTGACCGACTCGGTGAAGAAATCGGCGCGCTCTTTCGGGGTCATGTCCTTGAGCGCTTGGCGCGCCCTGAGGTCGAAGATCCCGGCCAGGTCCGCCGAGATCTTCCCCTTGATGGCGCCGGCCGCGTCGAGCTCGGCCGAGATATCGCACCGCGCGAGGCTCTCGGCTTGGGCGAGGCAGCGCACGTCCACGAACTCCGCGCCGCCGGGTTTTACAAGCAGGCCCCGGGAACCCCTCCCCTCCTGGAAATACCCGAACAGGGCATCGTCGGCGAAGGGATTAAGATACAGCGGAGCGCCGTCACCGGCTCCCGGCACGGCGACGAGGAGCGCGTCGAACTGCTTGAGGGTGGGCACGTCCTCCTCGGGAGGCACGGCCCGCGTGTTGACGAGGACCGGATGCGCCGTCACACCCGCCGCCTTGAGCAGGGCGACCAGGAGCGCCCCCTTGTCCTTCCAATCGCCGTAGCGGTTCTTGAGGACCGTGCCCGCGGGGTGGACTTCATAGCCGCCCTCGCCGAAGGCGAACCGGACGCTCCGGATGTCCTTGGCGACGAAAAAGAACACGGACTTGATCTTGTCGAGCTCCGTCCGGGCGCCTTTGGTCAAGTTTTCGGCGAACTCCGCGACGTCCGGCCCCGGATCGGCTGCGGCGGTGAACGAGCCGGCGAAGCCGTTCGAGGCGGCTGTCCAGTCCGGGTAGGTGCTGAAGACGACCCGGGAAGCCGTCTCCTGGAGGGAGGGCATGTATTCCTCGGGCTTGATCTGGGGCGAGTCCGCGGCCTGGAGGGTGTAGGACTTCACGCCTTCGGCAGCCTCCTCAGTGAACCCGGCCGCCAGCCCCCGGACCTTGTGCTTGAGCGTCCTGTCTTCGGGGATCACAACCTTCAGGTTTTTCCGGACGATCGGCTCATCGATCTGGAGGAGCACGACGCCTTCGACCTCGCCCGCCTTCTCGTTGCTTTTCTTGTAATGGACCGCCAGCATCGCCCCCGGATCGACCGCCGGGAACGAGAGGACGCGGTGGATCATGTTGGCGTAGAGGTCGGCTTCGGCAAGCTCCGGCGGGGTCACGTCGTTGATGGCCTTGGGCTCGACGTCGACGACCGTGCCGTCGCCTTTGATCGTCTTGGCCAGGATGACCTCGACGTTCTCACTGTTCTTGTCGAACGGGATCCGGAAGTCGCTGAATTTTTCCCGGCCCGTCAGGTTGAAGACCTCCAGGGCCCGGAAATATTCGTGCGTCGAGCCGCCGGCCGGCGCCAGGGTGAACACTTCCCCCGCCCGGACGACGACCGCGCTCGAGTCGGGATACTTGGCGCGCGAGGGCGCGGCCTTGGCCAGATCCTCCAGCTTCTCCTGCGCGGCGGACGGAGCGACGAGACAGAGGGCGAGAACCGCAACGACAGCGAGCTTTTTCATCGGCCACCTCCGGCGGCGGGCGCTTCGACTTTCTCCAGGATCACCATGCTCTTCTGGAAACGCCTCAATCCTTTGACCACCTTCCTCAGGGCCTGGTAGCCCTGGGGGTCGAGGCTCGAGACCTCGATCCGAAAATCGCTCGTGAACAGGACCTCGTTGCCCTTCCGGTCCGCCGTCAAGGTCAACGACACGGGCCCCTCCCGGATCGAGACCGGGTCGGGGACGGCCTTCACGCTGTAGCCGGCCGGGAAGGTGATCGTCTCCTCCTGCCGGCAGCCGCGCGGCGCGAACAGGAAGATCGGGTACTTCCGTTCCTGCTTGTCGCCCAAGAGCTGGAAGATGCCCACCGAGATGATATCGAAGGCCTGGGAGGAGAACGGGATCTTGACCATCACCAGCCGGCCGACGTCGACGGCATAATCCCTGGCCTTGTAATCGAAGGTGATCTCATACGGCTTGGCGAGGTCGGCGAGATCCCCCGGCTTGACGTTCTCGACCTTGATGGTGCTGGCCAGGAGCTGGCCGAGCTGCTGAAAGACCATCGGGAACTGGAAGGCCGGGACCTGCTTGGCCACCGTCCGCAGGACATAATCATAAAAGCCCTTGCCCGAGATCCTGACCTTCCCCTGGATGCTGCCGTCGGGAAGGACCTGCGTCTCGCCGTGGATCGCGCCCAGGTTGGCCGCGGCCGGGATGGGCGGGACGCTGATCAGGTCTTTGCCCTTCCCGTCCAACAGGAGGACGCTCCGGCCGCCGACATAGGTCTCGCCGAAGGACGAGCTGAGCTCGAGCGTCGGGTCCATGTAGACGATCTTCCCATCGTCCATGACCACGCCGCAGATGGCGTGCTCGAAGTAGATGAGCGGTATCTCGGGGTCGGTCGACCGCGACAGGTTGATCAACGCGTCATAGGCCGGAACGCCGATCTCCTTGAGCATGGCCATCATCAGGATGGACTTGTCGCGGCAGACGCCGTACTGCTTCTCGAAGGTGTAAGTCGCCTGGTGGGGCTCGATGAACGCGCCCAGATCCATCGATGATCCCATGTACCGGATCTTCTGGGAGACATACCGGAAGATGGCCAGGATCTTGTCTTCCTTCGTAGCGCAGTCCCTGGTCAGCTCGGCGACCTTCGCCTTGATGGTTTCGTTTGTATCGACTTTCCCGGCGTTCAGGCTGTCGCCGTACCGGGAGAGCTCCTGCCAATCCTTGAACGTGGAAGCGAGAACACGGGTGGCAAAATCCGCCGCCGAACCCATGGCCAGCTCCTGTTCGATCTTGGGCATGTTCGCCGCCCGCCAGCGGTAGACGACCCGGTCTCCCTTCTTTTGCCGTGAAAACTCGAGCTTCCCGTCCCTGACGACGTGGCGGAGCGGCTTCGAGGCGGGGCCTTCGATCGTCACCTCCTTCCTCAGCACCGGCTCCATGCTCTGGAACACGGTGAAGTCGTTGTAGTGTCCTTGGATCAGCGGCTTGGAATGGGTCTCGACCGTCATCTCGGCGGAATCCCCGACCTCGACTCCCGGGAAGGCGACGCTCAGCCTGCGGAAATTCTCATCCAGGATGTTCATGGCCTGGGTCTCTTCCATGGTGCCGTCTTTTATCGACTCCGGCGGGACAGGCACCACCCGGCCGTCCTTCTTGATGACCCGGGCCAGGAGCACCTTGACGGTCGTATACCTACGATGATACGGGAGTTTTTTTGTGGCCACAGCCTGCTTGCCCTTATCGGTCAGGATCTTGAGGAGCGAGTGCTCGACCGACGTGAATTCGCCGCTCTCGTCGAACACTGTCCGGGTGTCCTCGAAGACGACGAGGGCGTTGGCGTCGGGGTGCTCTTTCAGCCCGCCGGCGCGCTCGATCTCGGCGAGGACCGGCTTGAGATCGTCCGCCTGGGGGGACGCCGCCGGCTGCGGCGCGGCCGGCTGTTGGGCGGCCCCCTGCGGGGCCGACGCCAAGCAGATCGACATAAAAAGAGACAACGCCACCAGAGCGATCTTATTGGTTTTCATGCTTTTTCCTCGAAATCCGTGCGCGGTCCGGAGTTTCTATTATGCATTTTTTGCGAGGGAAAATAAAACCCGGGAGCCCGTCACAAGCGGCGCCGCTTCAGGAGCAGCGCGTTCAGCGCGACGATGACCGTACTCAGCGACATGAGGATCGCGGCCACGGCAGGCTGAAGGAGACGCCCCTGGACGCCAGGACTCCGGCCGCGATGGGCAAAGCGACGAGGTTATAGCCCGACGCCCAAAACAGGTTTTGCATCATCTTGCCGTAGGTGAGCTGCGAGAGCCGGATGACTTTGGGGATATCGCGCGGATCGTTTTTCACCAGGATGATGTCGGCGGACTCGATGGCCACGTTCGTCCCCGCCCCGATGGCAATGCCGATATCCGCCTGGGTCAGGGCCGGGGCGTCATTGACCCCGTCGCCCACCATGGCCACTTTCAGCCCCTTCTTTTGCAGGGCTTTCACTTTCTCGGCTTTCTCCCGGGGCGGGACCGCGGCGAAGTATTCGTCAAGCCCCAGCTCCCGGGAAACCCAGGAGGCGACGTCCTCGGAATCCCCGGTGATCATCGCCACCCGGATGCCGAGGCGCTTGAGAGAGCGGATGGCCTCGCGGGATTCTTCCCGGATGACATCGGCCAGGGCGATGCTGCCCAGAAGCTGTCCATCCGCGATCACATGGATCACGGTCTTGCCCTGGCCCGAAAGCCGGGCAACCTCGGATCGATGCTCGGGGGAGAGGGAGATATGGGCTTCATCGAGCAATTTATCGCTGCCCACGCGCACCTCCTGCCCCTCGATCTTGGCCTTGGCCCCTTTCCCCGGCAGACGCTCGAAGTCCTTTATGCCGAGAAGAGGCAGGCCCTTCCTGCCGGCCTCCTCGACCATCGCTTTGGCCAGGGAATGTTCAGAGCCGCTGTTCACCGAGGCTGCGACCTGCAGCACGCGCTCCTTCGAATACTCCGCGTTGGGCACCACGGCATCGACTCCGAAATCTCCCCGGGTCAGCGTTCCCGTCTTATCAAAGAGAACGGCGTTCACTAGCCTCGCCGACTCCAGGGCCGGGCGCCGTCGGACGAGCAGCCCGTTCCGGGCGGCCATGGCCGTCGAAATCGAGGCCACCAGGGGGACGGCCAGGCCGAGGGCGTGCGGGCAGGCGATAACGAGAACGGCCACCAGCCTCTCGACGGCGAACGGGAACCCGGCGCGGCTGATGATCCAGGCGGCAAACGTGATACCGCCCGCCACGACCGCCACGACCGTGAGATAAAACGCCGCTCTATCGGAGAGGACCTGCAAGCGCGATTTGGAGGCCTGGGCTTCGGCGACGAGCCTCATCACGCCCGCCAGAAACGTCGCCTCGCCGATCTTCGTCACTTCGATCTTCAGGGTCCCGTCGCCGTTGATCGACCCCGCGACGGCCTCGTCGCCGGGTTTCTTGGGCACCGGCCGCGATTCTCCCGTGATGATGGATTCGTCCATGTCGGATTGCCCGTCCACGATGCGCCCGTCGGCCGGGACCTTCCCGCCCGGCTTGACCAGGACGATATCTTTTTCCGCGAGCGACGCCAGAGGAATGACCTCGGTCCTTTCCCCCCGGACCACCTCGGCCTGGTCGGGCAGCAGCCTGGCCAGCTCCTTGAGCGCGCCCTGGGCGCCCTGGACCGATCGCATCTCGATCCAGTGGCCGAGAAGCATGATGGTGATCAGCGTGCCGAGCTCCCAGAAAAGGGTGTGGCCGCTTCGCGTGAAGGTGGCATAGACGCTGTAAGCATAAGCGGCCGTGATCGCCAGGGCGATGAGCGTCATCATCCCGGGCAGTCGGGCGCGGAGCTCCCGCCACGCGCCGGCCAGGAACACCCGGCCGCAGTAAAAATAAAGGACGGACCCGAGGAAGAGCGACAGATACCCGGAGCCCGGGAAGGCCGGCGCCTCGAACCCTAAGAGCTTCTTGGGGAGCTCCGAGTAGACCAGAATCGGGATGGTCAGCGCCAGGGAGACCCAGAACTTGGCCAAGAATGACGGCAGTCTTCATGGCCGGCGTGCTTGTCGAATTCGACCGCCCGGCCATGGTGTGGCTGATGATCATCCTTGGCGGGGACCAAGGCCATGCCGCACAGCGGGCACCGGCCGGGGCCAGGCTGCCTGATCTCCGGATGCATGGGGCAGGTGTAGGAAATCTGCTCCCCTCCGGCCTGAGGGTGGAATTCCGATGCGTGTTGATGGTGGTTCATGTCGTGGCTTCCTCAATGCCCCCTGAGATGGGGGACGGGGATCTGACCGGGATCCACCGTTCCGTGTTTCATCTCATAGCGCCATTTCCAGATGGCGTATATCGGCGGATAGACAAGGAGCTCCATGATGAAGCTCGTGAACAGTCCGCCGATCATGGGCGCGGCGATCCTCTTCATCATGTCCGCGCCCGTGCCCATCGACCACATGATCGGGATCAAGCCCATGAAAGTGGCCATGACCGTCATCATCTTCGGACGGATCCTTTTCACGGCGCCGTGGATGATCGCCTCTTTGAGGTCCTCGAACGTTTTCATCCGTCCCTGTCTGACCTGGTCATAATAGGACAGGTCGAGGAAGAGAAGCATAAACACGCCGGTTTCAGCGTCGAGGCCCATCAGGGCGATCATCCCCACCCAGACGGCGATCGAAACATTGAAGTTGAGAAGATACAGGAACCAGACGGCGCCGACGATCGAGAACGGCACGGCCAGCAGGACGATTCCCGCCTTGACGGGCGACTTCGTGTTCATGAAGAGCAGGAGGAAGATGATGAAGATCGTCAGGGGGATGACGATCTTCAGCCGTTCCCTGACGCGGATCATGTTCTCATATTGTCCGCTCCACTGGAGGGAATACCCCGCGGGCAGCCGCAGTTTTTCATTGACGATCCTCTTGGCTTCATTGACATAGCCGCCCACGTCGCGTCCCGTGATATCGACATAGACATAGCCGGTGATCATCGCGTTTTCGTTTTTGATCATGGACGGGCCGAAGGCCAGCTTGATGTCCGCCAGCTGCTCGAGCGGGATCTGGGCCCCGGACATGGTCGCCACCAGGACACGCCGCAGCGCGTCCAGGTCCTCGCGCCATTCCCGGCCATAGCGCACGTTGACGGTGTAGCGCTCGCGGCCCTCGACCGTCGTCGTCACGGGCTCGCCGCCGATCGCCGACATGATCACCATTTCGACGTCTTTGATGGACAGGCCGTAGCGGGCGATCTCGTCCCGTTTGATGAAAAAGTCGATAAAATACCCCCCGGCCACGCGCTCCGCGAAGATGCTCCGGGTTCCCCGGATGTCCTTCAGGATACTCTCGAGCTCGGTCCCGATGGCCTCGATCTCCTTGAAGTCCGGCACCGAAGATCTTGATCCCCACGGGCGTGCGCACGCCCGTCGACAGCATGTCGATCCTCGCCTTGATGGGCATGGTCCAGGCGTTGGAAACGCCGGGGAACCGCATTTTCTGGTCGAGCTCATTGACGATCTGGTCCCACGTGACGCGGTCCCTCCAGATGAACCGGAACGGCCGCTGCAAGACCGCTGGCAACCCCGAGTACCAGCGCTTGACCGTCCGCCATTCCTTCTCCGGCTTCAGAATGACCGTGGTTTCCATCATCGAGAAGGGGGCAGGGTCGGTCGAAGTTTCCGCCCGGCCGGCCTTGCCGAATACCCGTTCGACCTCGGGTGTCTCCATGAAGATCTTGTCCATCGTCTGCAGGAGTCGTTGCGTTTCGGTAACGGAAATTCCGGGCAGTGTCGTCGGCATGTAAAGGATGGTGCCCTCGTTGAGCGGCGGCATGAACTCGGAACCCAATTTCAGATAGATGGGCACCGTCGAAGCCATCACGAGCACGGCCGCGATAATAGTGCCCTTGCGATACTTGAGCACGAAGCGACAGGCCGGCTCATAGATCTTGAACAGAATCCTGCTGACGGGATGCTTCTCTTCCGGATAATATTTTCCGACCGTAATTGTGTTGGTTATACGTGACAGCCAGCGCGGCCGGAAGTGATGGTAATCCATCCGCGTGAACAGCATGCGCATGGCCGGGTCCAGGGTGATGGCCAGCAGTGCGGCAATGGCCATGGCCAGGTTCTTGCTGTAGGCCAGCGGCTTGAACAGCCGGCCTTCCTGGTCGACGAGCGTGAACACCGGCAGGAAGGCGACGGCGATGACGAGCAGAGAAAAAAAGACGGACGGCCCGACTTCCTTGAGGGCGTTCAACCGGATCTCGTGAAAATCGCCCTTCCGTCCTCCCTCCTGCCAGAGCTCGAGCTTCTTGTAGGCGTTTTCCACCTCGACGATGGCGCCGTCCACGAGCACGCCGATGGATATGGCGATCCCGGAAAGGGACATAATGTTGGAGGTGAGCTTCATGCCGAAGAGGGGGATGAACGACAGGAGCACGGCGATCGGGATCGTCACAATGGGGATGATCGCGGAGGGAAAGTGCCAGAGGAAAAGGAGGATGACAAGGCTGACGATGATCATCTCCTCGATGAGCTGATGCTTCAGGGTGTCGATCGAGCGGTTGATCAGCTCGGACCGGTCATAAGTGGTCACGATCTCGACCCCCTTGGGGAGGGAGGGCTGGATGTCCCGCATCTTTTCCTTGACGCGGTTGATCACGTTCAGGGCGTTTTCCCCGAACCGCATAACGACAATCCCGCCCACCGTGTCACCTTCGCCATCCAGGTCCGCGACGCCGCGGCGGATCTCCGGCCCGAGTGCGACGTCTGCGACGTTCCGGATGAGGATAGGGGTCCCGGACATATCATTCATGATGACGATCTTCTCGATGTCGCTTATCGATTGGGCGTAGCCGCGCCCGCGGACCATGTACTCGGTCCCGGAAAACTCGACCAGCCGGCCGCCCACGTCGTTATTGCCGTCGCGGATGGCCTCGACAACTTTCATCAGGGGGATCTTGAGGGCGGCCAACGCTTCGGGCTTGACGTTGACCTGGTACTGCTTTTGAAAACCGCCGATCGAGGCCACCTCGGCCACGCCGGGAACGCTCTGAAGCCAATAGCGCAGGTACCAGTCCTGGAAGCTGCGGAGCTCGGCCAGGTCGTTGGCGCCGGTCTTGTCGACCAGGGCGTATTGATAGACCCAGCCGACGGAAGTCGCGTCGGGACCGATTTCCGTCTTGACCCCCTCGGGCAGCCTGGGCAGGATCTTGCTCAAATATTCCAGCGTGCGGCTCCTTGCCCAGTAGATATCCGTCCCGTCCTTGAAGATCACATAAACATAAGAAAATCCGAAATCCGAGTAGCCGCGGATGGCCTTGACCTTGGGGGCGCCGAGCATCGCCGTCGTGATGGGGTAGGTGACCTGGTCCTCGATGATGTCCGGGCTCCTATCCCAGCGCGAATAGATAATGACCTGCGTGTCGGAGAGATCAGGAATGGCGTCCAGGGGGATGTTCTGGATGCAATAGACGGCGGCGACAATGGCGGCCAGGGCGAGGAGGATGACGATGTATTTGTTTCTGGCCGAGAAGTCGATGATTTTTTCAATCATGCTTGGCTTCTTCCTCTCTCGCGCCGGGAGCACTCTGGGTCATCTGTTGGAGCGCGGCCTTCAGGCTGGACTCGGAGTCGACGAGAAAGTTCGCCGAGGTGACAACTTTTTCCCCTTCCGTGACCCCTCCCAGGACTTCGTAGATCCCTTCTCCCTTAACGCCGAGCCTGACCTCCCGGGGCTCAAAATAGCCATCCCCTTTGTCCACGAAAGCAAATTTTTTGACTCCCGCGTCGAGGACCGCATCGGCCGGAATGGCCAGCTTGGCGCCGTAATCCGCGTGAATCTCCAGGTTGGCGTACATCTCGGGCTTCAGTTTGAATTCAGGGTTCTTCACGGCGATCCTGACCCTGTTCGTCCGGGTTTCGGAGTTGAGGTAGGGGTAGATATGGGTGATCTTTCCCGAAAATGTTTCGCCGGGGAAATAGGAAAGGGAGATCATGGCTTCCTGCCCCAGTTTCACGTAAGGAAGTTCATATTCGTAAATATCGCCGAGCACCCAAACAGTGGACAGGTCGGCGATCTTGAAGAGGTTCTCGCCGGGCATGATCTTCTGTCCGCTGAGGACCTCTTTTTCGATCACAAATCCCGAGGTCGGGGCAAAGATCGTGAACGTCTTCTTGACCTGGCCCGTCCGTTCCAGGTTTTCAACCTGCTGGTCGGAGATATCCCAGAGTCTCAGCTTCTCCCGGGCGGAATTGAGCATGGAGGGCCCGGTGCTTCCGGAAATATCCTTGGCCCTGAGGGCCAGGAGGAATTCCTGTTGGGCCGCCACCAGGTCGGGACTGTAGATTTCAAGGAGCGGCTCTCCGCGCCTGACCAGCCGGCCCGTGGAATTCACCATGAGCTTCTCGATCCAGCCTTCGAATTTCAGGGTCACCAGGGAAATGTTGGGCTCCGCGTAGTCGACCCGTCCGGCGGCTTTGACGACCTTGTGGATCGGCTGAATTTTCAATGTTCGCGGTTTTGACGCCGATGAGCTGCTGCCGCTCCGCGCTGATCTTGACAGCCGCGCGGCCGCTCACCTCGGAGGGCGCCGCCGCCTCTTCGACTTCAAACGGGACCATCTCCATGCCCATCGAATCCTTCCCGGGCTTATCGGCGATCTCGTTTGGATTCATGGTCGAACGGTACATGGTCTTCTTTTTAGGGACGGGCTGGGCGGCCGGCGCGGCGGCCGCATGTTCTTCATCTTCGACCAGGACGAGGTCCATGCCGCAGATGCCGCACGAACCGGGCTTGTCGGAAGTGAACGTAGGATGCATGGGGCAGCGGTAGAGCGTTGGCTTCTTGGCCGCCGGCGTACCGGGATTGGTTGCTTCCACAGCCTGGACGGACGCCGAACTCTGAGCTTTGGGAGACTTTTGGCAGGCGATGAAGAAAAGAGCAGCCACCAGCAAAATGACTATCGGGAAGCCGATTATCCTGACCTTTTTTGGGAATCCTGTCATGACGCTATCTCCTTTGCTCCGTAAGTCTTGTTCTTAACCATCGCACGGCCTCTCTTATCGCCCGGCGGCCGCCGCGCCCGCTCCGCTCGCGGAGGGCGCCTCAACGGCAGGGTTGATCAGCTCAAGCGACGTCAGCTCCTCGAGCCTGGCCGCGGATGACCACAGGCTGCTCAGGTTCCTGACGTACTCCGTCTGGTAGGTGAAAAGATTAGTGATATCCGAGATAAGCATCAGGAAGTCCACTTTCCCTGTCTGATAGTTGGCCAGGGACGATTCATACGCTAACCTGGCTTGAGGCAAGATCCGGTCCTTATACAGAGCGGCCAGGTCCCCTGACGTCCGCGCCATGGTGTAGCTCTCCGTGACCATGAACCCGACGTCGTTTCTCATCGACGCGTAACCGTTGCGGCCACTGCTCAGGCGGGAGGCCGCTTCATCGAGGAGCGGAGATTGCTTTTTTCCGGCCCATAAGGGAATCTCCACGCCGACCATGAACTCGTACATGTCGGGAATGGGGCCCTTGAATCCTTTTCCCACCTGGACCATGAAGTTGGGATAGAATTCCTTTTTGGCCATCTCGACCTCGGTCTCTCCTTCCTTGATCATCAGGCGGGCCTCCTCCAGGCGGGGGGATTTTTCCTCCGCCTTCTGGCGCAGGCTGTCGAGATCGGCGGTGAGCGCATAAAAAGGTATTTCCCTGGCCAGACCGAGCGGATTGTCGGCGGGGAGGTCGAGAAGCGCATTGATGTTGGCCGTCGTGGTCGTGATCATCTGGCCCATGTTCAGGAGCATATCTTCGATCCCCGACAGCTCGACCTGCGCCCTGAAGATATCCGGCTGGGCGCCCGTCCCGACGGAGTACTTAAGCTCCGCCAGCTCGAGGGCTTTCTCGAGAACGTCTTTTTTCCGGTGGAGAAGGTCGACCGACCTCTGGTAATAATAAAGCTTGGCGTACAGGTCCTTTATCTCCCGGACAAGAGTGAGTTTCGCGGCCTTGTGATTTTCTTCCGTCTGAAGCGACCGGATGGAGGCGATGTCGGCCTTCAGGCGCTGTTTCCCGGGGAACGGAAACATTTGGCTGAAGGACAGGCTAACCTCGCTCATGACGTCTTCGCCCACGGTCCAATGCGTGCTCATATTCTTGAAGCCGAACCCGATGACCGGGTCGGGCAGGGCCCCCGCCGGCTTGATGCTGAATTTTGACGCGCTGACAGAGTCTCCAAGCGCCTTGATCCCGGGATTCTGTTCCACGGCCCGGCTGACGAGGTCGTCGAGGTCCAACGCCGTTTCCTGGCCGACCGAGCTTCCCGCAAGTATCATGATGCCCACGAATAAGTGTATGCTTTTCATCTCGAGCTCCTCTTCATTGACGCCATATCATCCGGCCGACTTCATACTAAGCTCGATCATCACCTCGACGTCTGCGAGCCCAGGCTCAGCCGGCCTGAATACTACTATTATTATAGAATTTATCGGAATAGTAATATATCTCCTCTATTTCGCACAGCGCGGAACATCATGACCAAGCCCGGAAGATCTTTTTTTAATTCTAGCCCCGCCAAGAGAAATCGTCCACATCTCCGGGCGACGTCCGTCGCGGTGCCGCCCGGCTTATGGTGGAAAAGAACTCGTCTCAGCGCGTAAACCAGCGATCCCCCGACGCGCTTCGGACTTGGGTTTATTGAGTCGGGCTACCGGACGACCAGCCGGGTGAAGGGGAACACGTAAGCCTGGAGGAAAACCATCAGCCCGACCAGGGCGGCCAGGGCGAGGCTGTGGAAAAAGACGTACCTCAGGATGTCGCCCTCGTGGCCGTACCAGCGCGTGGCCGTGCTGGCGACGACGATGCTCTGGGCATCGATCATCTTCCCCATGACGCCGCCGCAGCTGTTGGCCGAGGCCATGAGCACCGGATTGAGGCCGATCTGCTCGGCGGAGATCCGCTGCAGGCTCCCGAAAAGCACATTGGACGAGGTGTCGGAGCCGGTCAGCGCCACCCCCAGCCAGCCCAGGAGCGTCCCGAAGAAGGGGTAGAGACGGCCGGTCTTGGCGAAGGTGAGCCCCATCGCCGCGTCCAGCCCGGAATAGCGCGTGATGTACCCCAGCGAAAGCATGGCCGCCACGGTCAGGAGCGAAAACCTCACCCGGTGGAGCGTCGCCCACCAAGTTTTCGCCATGGCCCGAGGCGAGTAGCCCATCAGGACGCCGGAGACGAGGGCGGCAAGGAAGATCCCGGTCCCAGTAAAGGAGAGCCAGTTGAAGCTGAAAACGGCGGTCTCGGCCGTCGGCGCGGCGACGACGGGCGGCATCCTGAAGATCAGCCTATCGACAAGCGGCACCGGAACTTTGAACGAGGAGAGGTTGTCGAGCAGGGCCTTGACCTGGGGTATTCCCCAGATAAAGACGAGGACGGTCAGGATGCCCCAGGGCGCCCAGGCCATCGCGAGCTCCTTCCGGCTGTGCCGGAGCGTCGCTCTGTGGTCATCGGGGCCGTAGGTTTGGGGCTTGCTGATGGCGCCCGCCTCCATCCCCCAGACGCGCTTCGGACGCCAGATGAACAGGAAGGCGACCAGCCCGACGATCGACAGGATCGAGGCCACGATGTCGACGAGCCACGGCCCGTGAAAATTCGAGATCAGGAACTGCGGGACGGCGAACGCGGCGCCGGCGACGAGAAGCGCCGGCCAGATCTCGGCCATGCCGCGGAAGCCGGCGAAGGCCCAGACGAGCCAGAACGGGACGATAATTGAGAAGAACGGCAGGATGCGTCCGGTCTGGGCGCTCAAGGCGAGGAGCGGCAGGCCGGTAACCCCCTGGAGGGCGATCATCGGCGTGCCCAGGGCGCCAAAAGCCACGGGCGCCGTATTGGCGATGAGCGACAGGCCGGAGGCCGCAATCGGGCTGAACCCGAGGCCGATGAGGATTGCGGCCGTCACGGCCACGGGCGTCCCGAACCCGGCCGCGCCCTCGAAGAAGGCGCCGAAGCAAAAGGCGATCAGGAGGAGCTGCAGCCGGCAATCGCGCGTTATGCCCGTCAGGCTCTCTTGGAGGACCTTAAAGTGCCCCTTCTCGTTCGCCAAGTTAAAGAGGAAGATGACGTTGAGGATGATCCAGCCGATCGGGAAGAGCCCGTAGGCGGCCCCGAAGACGGCCACGGCGCCGGCCTTGGACGCGGGCATGCCGAAGACCGCGATCGAGATCAGGAGTGACGAGACCAAGCCGAGGAGCGCCGCCCAGTGGGCCTTGATCCGGAAGAAAGCGAGGCCGCCCAGGAGAACGATGATCGGGATGGCCGCGACGATGGTCGAGAGGAGCGTATTGCCCAGGGGATCGTAAGCTTGCTGCCAGCTCATCTTGGCCCTGGCTTATATCATAGGGTCCGGGGGCGGTCAAACGGACGGTAAGCGAAAAGGGGACGGTCCTATTTCACCTCCAAAATCGATAGTGTGTCCAATCTATTAAATAGGACCGTCCTCTTTATTCACCTAAATAGAGACGCTTCCGATTTTTTCCCGGGTTCCCCGGTTGGCAAGTCCGTCGGGTTCCGGTATTCTAGAAGTATGGAATAGGGACGGCTCCGAGGGGGTCCGCCCCCAGGAGTGCGGCCGGGGTATTGTCATGAAGAAAATCCGAACTCGTGATCGGAGTGGTCAAAGAGCTCTACGAGAAGTGCCGCTGCGTCGCCGTCGTGCCGCAGTCCGTGCGCGAGCTCGCCCGCGGGGGACATAAGGTGATCATCCAGAAAGGCGTCGGGGTGAAGAGCTATTATCTCGACGACCATTACGCCGACGCCGGCGCGACGCTTGCGGACTCGCCCGCCACGGTCTATGGCGAGGCGGACGTCATCCTCAAGCTCCGCCCGCCCATCGTCGATAAGAACACCGGGCGCCACGAGCTCGACCAGATGAAAAGCGGGGCCGCGATCATCTCGCTCCTGGCTCCGACCCAGAACCGCCCTGTCGTTGAGAGGCTGATCGCCAATCGTCTGACCGGGTTCTCCATGGAGCTCATCCCCCGCCTCAGCCGTGCCCAGAGCATGGATGCCCTGAGCTCGCTGGGGACGGTTACGGGCTACCGGGCCGCGCTGCTCGCCGCCGACCTGTGCGGCAAGTTCTTCCCGCTGCTCATGACCGCGGCCGGCACCATCCCGCCGGCCAACGTGCTCGTGATCGGCGCCGGCGTCGCCGGGCTCCAGGCGATCGCCACCGCCAAGCGCCTCGGGGCGAGGCTCGAAGCCTTCGACACCCGGCCCGCCGTAAAAGAGCAGGTGGAGAGCCTGGGCGCGAAATTCCTGGAGATGGACCTTCCCGCGGACGCGGAGACGCGGTACGGATACGCCAAGGAGTCGTCGCCGGAATTCGTAAAAAAGGAAATGGAGGTCCTGGCGAGCCGCCTGCCCCGGACCGACGTCGTGATCACGACCGCCCTCGTCTACGGCCGGACCGCCCCGATCCTGATCACCGAGGACATGGTGAGGCTCATGGCGCCGGGGTCGGTGATCATCGACCTGGCCGCGGAACAGGGCGGGAACTGCGCCCTCAGCCGGCCGGGCGAGACCGTCGAAAAGCACGGAGTCTGCATCTACGGGGCCAAGGACATGCCCTCGCAACTCCCGCTTCACACGAGCCTCATGTACTCGCGGAACGTCGTCAACGCCTTCCGTAATCTGTACGCCGGCGAGGACGACGGCATCGACCTCGCCGACGAGATCAACGCCCACGCCCTCGTAACCTACAAAGGCGAAGTGAAAAGCGATCTCGTGCGCGAATTCCTGGAAAAGAAAAGAACCGCCGAGGGAGCGGGAGGAGAAGTCTGATGGACGGGTTCCTCACTGCCCTCTACGTTTTCGTCCTGGCTCTGTTCGCGGGGTATGAGCTGATCAACCGCGTTCCCAGCCTCCTCCACACGCCGCTCATGTCGGGGTCGAACGCCATCTCCGGGATAACGCTTGTCGGCGCCCTGATCGCCGCCGGCGCCGGCCGTGGCGGGACGGCCGAGGTGCTGGGCTTCATCGCCGTCGTCCTGGCCACGATCAATGTCGTCGGCGGGTTCATGGTGACCGACCGGATGCTGGGGATGTTCAAGAAGGGACGGGACCGCAAATGACGACCCTCGCCGGGCTCGGCTACCTCGCCGCCGTCTGCCTGTTCATCTTGGGATTAAAGCTCCTGAGCTCTCCCCGGAGCGCGCGCCGCGGCAACCTGCTGAGCCTGATCGGCATGCTGATCGCCCTCCTGGTCACGCTCCTCGACCGGCAGATTCTCGATTTCCGGCTCATCGCCGGGGGGATCATCGTCGGCGGCCTGATCGGCGCTGTCCTCGCGCTCCGGGTCAGGATGACCGCCATGCCGCAGATGGTGGCGCTCCTCAACGCCTTCGGCGGCGGAGCGTCGGCCCTCGTGGCGCTGAGCGAGTTTCTCCTCAGGGCGTCCGAGTTCGACACCGTGACGGAAGTGACGACGGCCCTGGGCGTCTTCATCGGCATGCTCACCTTCACCGGAAGTGTCGTCGCCTTCGCCAAGCTGCAAGAGTTGCTCAGCGGTACCCCGATCGTTTTTCACGGGCAGATCGCCCTGAACTTTTCCCTGCTCGCCGCCATCCTGGGGTTGTGCATCGCCTTCGCCGCCGTCTTCCCGGCTCACGGGCTGGCCATCCTCCTCGCCATCCTGATCCTCTCCGGCATCGCGGGGATCCTCCTCGTGATCCCGATCGGCGGGGCGGACATGCCGGTGGTCATCGCCCTCCTGAATTCATATTCGGGGATCGCCGCCGCCGCCACCGGGTTCATCATCAATAATTACGTCCTGATCGTGAGCGGGGCCCTGGTGGGCGCGTCGGGCATCATCCTGAGCCAGATCATGTGCCGGGCGATGAACCGCTCCCTGGCCAATGTTCTGTTCGGAGCGGTCGGCGGGGGGAGTTCGGGGGCGACCGCCGCCCCGGAACGCCGGGTGACGCGCTACAGCCCGCTCGACGCCGCCACGGTGCTCGGCAACAGCCGGCTGGTCATCATCGTGCCCGGCTATGGATTGGCCGTGGCCCAGGCTCAGTATGTAGTCCAAGACCTCGCGGTCGCCCTCCTCAAATCGGGCGCCAGGGTCCTTTACGGCATCCATCCGGTTGCCGGCCGGATGCCGGGCCATATGAACGTCCTCCTTGCCGAAGCCAGCGTCCCCTACGATATGCTCAAGGACATCGACCAGATCAACGAGGAATTCCGGGTTTGCGACGCCGTCCTGGTCGCGGGGGCTAATGATGTGGTCAATCCCGCGGCCCGGGAAAAAGGCAATCCCCTATCGGGGATGCCCATCCTGAATATCGACCAGGCGCAGTCGGTGATCTTCATCAAGCGGAGCCTGAGCCCCGGTTTCGCCGGGGTCGATAACCCCTTGTTCTACGACCCCAAGACCATGATGGTCTTTGGGGACGCCAAGGACGTGCTCCACAAGGTCCTCGACGCCCTCAAGAATAACGCCTAGCAAATCGCCTGTACTGCGGTCGCATCTTTTTTCCTGTGATCGTGTTGTTCGAGGATAGGGTCCTGTCACGGCGCGTCCCCATCCGTCCTCGCTCCACCCATCCCCCGTGGGGAACCCCTTCCGCTGCGGGCGTTGCGGGGACTATCGTCGTGCCACCCTTCCTGTGTCTCTCCGACATCGCCTAAAAAAAGATGCTTTTTGTGCTTTTGCGATATCTTGACTTCCGCCTTTTAGCGGTGCTAGCATTCGATCCATTAAGGGAAAAAAGCGCTTTTCGAGACCGGGGTAAGCTCTTCGCAGCCGAAGGAGAGATCGGTCGGCACGCTCCGGCCATCGCGGGGAGGGGAAGATGGGCAAATTCATCCGTTGCGCGGCCTGCATATTGATGCTGTCCGGGATCGCCGCCGCCGACGACATCCGAAAAATCACCCTGAAAACAAACGACATAATCTACGACCCGGTCAGCCACAAGATCTACGCCAGCGTGCCGAGCAGCGCCGGGATCAACGGCAACTGCATCACGGTCATCGATCCCTGGTCGGGCTTCGTCGGTCCGTCGATCCCGGTGGGGAGCGAACCCAATAAACTCGCCCTCTCGGATGACGGCCAATATCTCTATGTAAGCCTGGACGGCGCCGCGGCGGTCCGGCGCGTTCATGTCCCGACACTGACACCGGGGCTCCAGTTTGTTCTCGGGTCCGACCCTTTTAGCGGCTTGTTCTATGTCGAAGATATGGAGGTCCTGCCCGGCCAACCCGAAGCCGTGGCGGTCTCCCGCAGGAGCGGCACCGGCTCGCCGCAGTGCGAGGGGGTTGCCGTCTACGATAACGGAGTGCAGCGGCCCAACGTGGCGAAGGACAACTACTATGGCCACGTGATCGAGTTTTCCTCGTCCGCCTCGCGGCTCTACGGCCTGGACAACCAGGCCTGGTGGGGCACGTTTTACCGAATGTCGGTCGATGCGTCGGGAGTGACGATCATCGATACGACCACCAATATCATCAACGGTGACTCCGCCGACCTGGAATTCGACAACGGCCTGATGCACTTCACGACGGGCGCGGTCTATGAGCCGGAGACCAAGTCCCTCATCGGATCTTTCTCGGGAGTTGGACCGCCTACGATCGTGAAGCCGGATTCCACAATCAGCCGGACATTCTTCCTGACGGGGAATGAATACAGCGCAACGCGCACCCTCCTCGCATTCGATCAAGGCACGTTTCTGCCGGCCGGGTCTTTATCGGTCAGCGATGTTTCCGGCGCGGCCAAAAGCCTCGTCCGCTGGGGAGCCAACGGGCTCGCCTTCCGCGCCGACGACGGCATCCATCTTATCCGGACCGTCCTGGCGCCTCTGCCCGCGCGCACGCTTGTGCCCGCGGACGTCGACACCGATGGGCTTCAGGAGATATTTGCCGACCTCGGCCCCGCCGGGCTGTGGCTGTGGGACGGCGCGTGGACGTCCGTGTCCGCTCTGAACCCGGATTCGATGGTCGCCGCGGACCTTGACGGAAACGGCGTCCAGGAGCTGGCCGCGGATTTTGGCGCGTCCGGACTTTGGGTCATGAATGCCGGCTCGTGGACGCTTCTGGCCACGGCGAACCCAGATGGCCTGATCACGGCCGAAATCGACGGAGACACGGCGGCCGAGCTGGTCGTGGACTTCGACGGGATGGGCGCCTGGGCATGGGACAGCGGCTCCTGGATTCAGCTCTCGGGCGCCAACGCGGACTCCGTGGTCGCGGCCGACCTGAATGCCGACGGGCGCTCTGAACTCATCGCCGACGCGGGCGCCCAGGGGCTGTGGCGATGGGCTGGCGGAGTGTGGACCGTCATGTCGGCCCTGGACGCCCAGGGGATGACCGCGGCCCACGTCCCGGGGGGCGACAGTGTGGTCGTCGACTTCGGGAGCACCGGCGTCTGGCAGTGGACGAGCGGAGCCTGGACTCAGTTGTCGGGCGCCGACCCGGACGCGATGATCGCCGTCGATACCGACTTTGATGGAGCGAGCGAGACGGCCGCCGACTTCGGCCCCCTTGGAGTATGGCTCTGGGACGGCGCGTGGACCCAGCTTTCGGGACGGGACCCTGATATGCTGACCGCCGCCGATACTGACGGAAACGGCGCCCGGGAGGTCATCGTCGACTTCGGTCCGCTGGGGCTGTGGTCATGGAACGGCATCTGGAGCCAGCTCAGCGGGCTCGATCCCTCGGCTGTCGCGGAAGCGAGCATCGACGCCGACCTGACAGGAGAGCTTGTCGCTGACTTCGGAAGCACGGGAATATGGGTCCTCGATAACGGGACCTGGAGCAGGATCAGGTAATCCGTTTTGAACCCTTCGGGTCAAAAGAAGGGCTCCGCGGTCCTCTAAGGAATTCGTCCGGTCGCCCAGAGGGCTGTCATGGGATCAAAGCCTTTCCAGAAACGGGCTGTGGTCGATGTTGTTCACTCGCGCCTCAAGAACCCCGGAGTCAGCTTGAACCTTGATGGATCCTTGCGCCGTCAGCGTGATAACCGGCGGAGACTCGCTTGACCGGCAGGCCATGCCGACCATCATGATCGTGTGCTCGAGCGACGGGGATGACGAGCCGATCCGGACATAGGGATGGACACCCGCTTCCGGGGGCAGCGGCATCTTTTCCGCCGTGATGTTCAAGGCCTGCCGGCTGACGCACCGGGCATAAAAACCGGCGGCCGGCCGCCGCATCACGAAACCGTCCTTGGACACCTGGACGGATCCCAGGCCGTCACTGTTCTCCACATGCCAGTGGGCGGAAAAGAGCGAGGGCTGGTCTTTTTTGGTCAGCCGGTCGATGATCACCACGATGGGCGCATCGGAAAAAACGAAAACCGAGCGCAGCACGCGCTCCACATCGGGGAGCACGAGCTGATAGGCCGGCGTGGCGTCGCTCGTCCAGAAAACGAAGCCGTCCCGCCGGCCGGACCGGATGATCCGCGCTTCGGCCAGGGAGGCGTTGGTGCCCTCCCGTCCGTCATGGTACTGGTGCCCTTGGTTATCGATCAGGACGGTGTTGTGGGCCGGTGACGACCGCAGCACCCAGCCCGGGTTGTTGTGATCGTAGGTCGGATGCTTGCTGTCGGCCAGGAGGACCTCGCCGTAGGCTTTGAGGAGTATCGAGTTGCGGTCGGCGTGCTCATGATTGGCCGGCCCGCCGCTCCGCATGGCCACGACCAAGTCGTCGAGCCCATAGCCTGTCCGATAGATCATCCAGTCCAGGTCCCAATGCTTGAAATGATGGGCGGCACCCGGCTTCTGGGCCGCCAGCTCGGGCTGGTGCCAGATGACGGAAAAAGGGTTGTGTTCCCGCGGGTGCTCAAGGCCCATGTATTGCGCCAGGCCGTCGCCTGTCTTGCGGGCGACGTAAAAGCTGACCGCCGACTGCAGGCCGCCGCCAGCGTCCCCGAAATTCACGCAAGCTTTGGGTTCGGCGGTATGGGGAAGCTGCAAACCGAGCATGAACTCGACAAAGCCGTTGTAGTTGACGCGGTCGAACAAGTCCACGCCCAGCCTGCGTTCGATAACGGCCTGAGTGAGAAGGAGATGAAACGTCGTGTAATCGCCATAGGACCCGCCTTCAGGATAGCTGCCGTCGCGTTCGTAGAGACCGGCGATCGTCTCGTAGCCATGGCGCGCCATGTCCAGCCACTCCGCCGATCGAGCGTCGTCCGGCCCGAGAGCCAGCGTGCCGACCGCCAGTCCGGCGATCGGAATGGCCTTGAGGTTCGTCTTGTCCAGGATAACGGGCCAGCGCGAGAAATCCCGGGCTTCCAGCTTGACCCAAGGGGCGTAGCTCCAGCCGACGACTTTTTGCGGATAGCGCATCCCGAAGAGCGACCGGAAACAGGGCCGGCAGCCCTTTTCCGCGATCTGGTCGCGCATCCGCTTTTTGGTGTTGTCATCGAGGCGGGGGGACAGCCAGTCCAAGGCCAGGCTCATGGCGATGGCCGTCTCCGGCGCCCTCTGCAGGCCGATGATATCCCGGCCGGCTTCCATGAAGTAATCCCAAGCGGTAAAGGACAGGATTTTTTCGATCGCCAGACGCGCCAGCTCCAGCCGCTGTTCCTGTTCGGTCATGAGATAGGCGAAAGACTCGCGCTCCAAAATCCCGGCCGCCCGCGGCAGATGGCGCATCTGGTTATTCGGGTCCAGCTCATTCTTGAGGAACGCTTCATCGGGCGCCGGATCGGCGGCCAGGAAGCTTTCCCTCAGCTCCTTGAAAAGTGGCAGGGACCAGGACCGGCGTATCCGCGGCAGGTCCTGAGGGTCGAAATAAAGGCCCAGCGCCGGAAAGCAGGCTCCGGATGCCGCTTTCCGACTGCCGGGCCAAGGAGCAGAGCGCCAACGCGGCGGCCGTGCTGCTTAAGAATTCTCGTCGGTTCATCCGCTTTCTCCTTTCAGGGATAACTTGACAATCACAGCCATAAAATTGGTGACAGGATATCAATTCCCCAATAATAATCCAGGACACAATTCCGGACGGGAGTTAAGTGTATTACGTATGCTGTCCCCCGAATTAGGGGTACGGGGCAGCCAGACGGCCATCTCCCCCGCTCCCCGGTGGGCCCAGGCATAATACGGGATGGCCATGAACGACTGCCGCCTTGGCGCGGCTCGCCGGCCGCCGGCGACGGGATCGACCGTCGTCGCCTTGCCCGTGATAATGGCCACGCCGCCGAGCAGGTCGGGACGGAACCAGTGGCTGAGCTTCTCTTCGTCGGCAAGAGCCAGGTTGAGCACCCGGCCGCCGTTGTCGACGCCTTCGGCGCAGAAGACGATGGGCCCGCGCTGCAGGGCGACCTTGCCGACATCTTCCTTGACCCGGTCATCGGCCGCGAGCCGCCGGATGGGCATCGGGAAGTCGACCTCGACGAGGTCGCCGGCCCGCCATTTTCGCCGGATCTCGACGTAGCCCCGGTCCGCCGTCACGGGCACGAGCTTTCTATTGACCATGAGCCTCACCGGCCTGGCGCTTTGATCCAGGAAACGGTAGAGGCTTCCCGGGACGGGGCGGTCCCGGGCCCATCCAGGTATACGAACCATGATCGCAAATTCGCCGCGCCGGACCGGGTTGACGATCATCTTCACGCTCCCGTCCCAGGGGTATTTTGTCTCCTGGATGATCTCGAGCGGCCGGCCGTCGAGCTCGAACCGGGCCGTGCCCGCCGCGAACAAATTCACGTAGACCGCATCGCCGCGCTGGGCATAGATATAACCCGGCAAAGTCGGCAGGAAGCGGGCGACGTTCGCGGGACAGCAGGCGACCTCGAACCAGGCGCTCCGTTCATAGCCGCCCGCGGATTCGAGCGGGTTGGGGTAAAAGAACTTGTCGCCGCCGATCCCCACTCCCGGGAGGATCCCGTTATAGACGACCCTCTCCAGGACATCGACGTATTTCGCATCTCCCGTGAGCTCGAAGAGCCGCTGGTTCCAGAAGGCGCTGCCGACCGAAGCGCACGTCTCGGCGTAAGCCTTGGCATTGGGAAGGTCGTAGGCCGGGCCGAAGGCCTCGTTGTCGCCGGCGGCGCCGATGCCGCCTGTGACGTACATCTTTCTTCCCGACCACGTCCTCCCAGAGCTTTTCCGAGGCCGCCGCATATTCGGGCCGGCTTCCGAGCGCCGCCGCGTCCGCCATCGCGGAATACATGTAGACCGCCCGTACCGCGTGCCCGACGGCTTCGTCCTGTTCGAGGACCGGCCGGTGGTTCTGGAGGTACTCCTCGGAATTGTAGATCGCGAAGGGCGACCCGGCGGGGTACGATTCGCCGTTGCGCAAGCCCCGGCCGCGCTCATCCAGGAAAAAACGCGCCAGGTCGAGGTGGGCGCGGTTGCCCGTCAGGCGATAGAGCTTGCCCAGGCCGATCTCGATTTCCTGATGCCCGGGAAAAGCGCGGCGCCGGCCGGGGCCGAAGGTGCGCTCCAGGAGGTCCGCGCTCTTGAGCGCGATATCGAGGAACGACCGTTCGCCGGTGGCGAGGAAATGGGCCGCGGCCGCCTCGTACATATGGCCGGCGTTATAAAGCTCGTGGCTGACCCGGAGGTTCGACCAGCGCTCCTGGCCGGCGCCGGGAGCGGGATTCTTGGGGTTGATCCGGCGTGTCGTGAAGATATAGCCGTCCGGTTCCTGGGCCTTGCCGATCAGCTCGATGAGCTCGTCGAGCCGCCGCTTGAGCTCCGGGTCGGGCCGGACGCGGAGAGAGATGGCCGCGGCCTCCATGGCCTTGAAAACGTCGCTGTCGTTGTAGCGCTTGCCGGTGTGCTTCCCTTTCTTGAGCCCGGCGGCGATCCGGAAATTGTCGACGCGGCCGGACTCCTCGTTCATCTTGAAAAGGTAAGGGATGGTCGACGACGGCGGTTCGTCTCGATGCGAGGCGCCCAGAGCTCGTCGGCGAGCTTGACCTTCGTGTAGCCCACGGCCTGGATGGGGTAATCCGGCTTCATCACCGGGAATTGGCCGGCCAGCATGACGAGCGCGGCGGCCGGGAGCCCGATCGCCATCCCCAAGAGTCTTTTTTTTCTATTCTGTCCGCGTTTGTGAAGCTTCATTTCAGGCCACCCTCACCCCTGCCTCTCCCTCACGGGAGAAGGAAATCAATCTCGAGGCATTAACGTACACGTTCTATTCTACCGCAAATTTCTATGCGGATTTCCCTTTTTAATTTGCCGTAAGATCCTGTTTTAATTTGCCTGGATTCCGGTTCTAAAGTACCGAGAATTACCGCATTCATTTCAGACGACGTTAATACGGCCAGCGCGAACGCCTCACAACGAACAGCCTTCCCCATACTCATCGTCAGGGAGCCATCCCTGCGTTGACAAGCGCGGGCTCGCACTATTATTCTGGGCTTGATGGCCGGACCAAGCCTGGCATTCCAAGAGGATCATGATGGAGGTGGCATCCATGAATCCCAATCAGAAATCCTTAACCCGCCGGACGATGGCCGCGCTCCTGGCTATCGCCGTCGGTATATCGCTGACCGCTTGTCATAAGGAATCTCAGCCTTTGAAGCCGCCCGCAACCGAAATCCGGAACGTCCGCGACGCCTATCACGGCGTGGAGGTCGACGACCCCTACCGCTGGCTCGAGGACTGGAGCGATCCGGCGGTCAAGGCCTGGAGCGACGCCCAGAACGCCTACGCCCGCGCCTTTCTGGACCGCCTCCCCGGAGTCCCCGAGATCACGACACGGGTAAAGGAGGTCGTGGAAGCCGCCTCCGTAAGCTACTACTCGCTAACCTGGCGGCCCGGGAAGCTCTTCGCCGTCAAGAGCCAGCCGCCCCTCAACCAGCCGCTTCTCGTCGTCATGGATTCGGCCGACGAGCCGGCGACGGAGAAGGTGGTCCTCGACCTCAACGGGCTCGACGCGTCCGGCGGCAAATCCATGGATTGGTACGTGCCCTCGCCCGACGGCAGCCTCGTCGGCGTCTCGCTTTCGGCCGGCGGCTCGGAGTCGGGCGATGTTCACGTCTTCGATGTCGAAACCGGCGGCGCCCTGGCCGATATCATCCCGCGCGTCAACGGCGGCACGGCCGGAGGGGACATGGCCTGGTCGCCCGACGGCAAGGGCTTTTATTACACCCGTTATCCGCGCGCCGGCGAGCGCCCGGCCGAGGACCTGGATTTCTTCCAGCAGGTCTGGTACCACGAGCTCGGCGCGCCCGGCGACAAGGACCGCTATGTCGTCGGCCGGGACCTGCCCCGGATCGCCGAGATCAAGCTGGCGATGGACAGCCCGTCGGGCCGGCTGCTCGTCACGGTCCAGGACGGCGACAGCGGCCGGTTCTCCCATTATCTCGTCGAGCCCGGCGACGCGGCGCCGCCAGACAGATCAGCGGCTTTCGACGACGGCGTCGTCGAGGCCGCCTGGGGACACGGCGAACGACCTCTACCTCATCTCCCGACACGACGCGCCCCGCGGCCGGGTCCTGCGTCTTTCGCCCGCCGGGGCCCCGCTCGACAAGGCCGCCGTCCTCGATCCCGGAGGGCCCGGAGACGATCATCTCGAGTTTCGGGTCGTCGCTCCTGGCCGTCGCTGGCCTCGCGGCTCTACGTCACCTATCAGCTCGGCGGCCCCTCCGAGGTCCGCGCCTTCGCGCTCGACGGCACGGCCTCGGGGCCAACCCGCGGCCCCGCCCCTTTCCAGCGTGCCCGCAGATCGCGCCGCTCGACGGCGACGCTCTGCTCTTCCTGGGCACGCTCCTATGTCGAGCCCCCGGCCTGGTACGGCTACGACCCAGCGTCCGGCGAGACCGCGGAAGACCGCGCTTGTTTCGACCTCGCCCGTCGATTTCTCGGACGCGGAGGTCGTCCGGGAGTTCGCCGTCTCGAAAGACGGCACCAAGGTCCCCGTGGACATCATCAGGCCCAAGGGCCTGGCGCTCGACGGCACGCGCCGCCGCCGTGCTCTACGGCTACGGCGGATACGGGGTCAACCTGTCCCCCGGTTTCAGCGCCCTGCGCCGCATCTGGATCGAGCAGGGCGTGGTCTACGCCGTGGCCGTCACCCGCGGCGGCGGCGAGTTCGGCGAGGAGTGGCACCGGGCCGGCACGCTGACCCAAAAGCAGAACGTCTTCGACGACTTCGCCGCGGCCATGGAGCATCTCGTCGCCCGGGGCTACACCAGGCCCGCGGCGCCTGGCCATCATGGGCGGGTCGAACGGCGGGCTGCTGATGGGGGCGATGATCACCCAGCACCCCGACCTGTTCCAGGCCGTCGGTCTCGTCGCGTCGGCATCTACGACATGCTCCGGAACGAGCTCACCCCCAACGGCGCCTTCAACATCCCGGAATACGGAACGGTCAAGGACAGGGCCCAGTTCGAGGCGCTTTACGCCTATTCGCCCTACCATCACGTCCGGCCGGGCGCCGCCTATCCCGCGGTCCTGTTCATGACCGGTGCCAACGACCCCCGCGTCGACCCGCTGCACTCCCGGAAGATGACGGCCCGGCTCCAGGCGGCGACCCATCGGTTGAGTAACACTCTACCGAAGCGACTGCCCGGTGGTAGGGGGGCCGATCCTCCTGCGGACGAGCTCGACCACCGGCCACGGCATCGGCACGCCGCTTGCGGAGCGCGTCAAGGAGGAGGTCGACAGGTTCGCCTTCCTTTTCCACGAGCTGGGCGTAACCTACGCTCCGCCTCGCTGAACCGGCATGCCGCTGGGGTGGCCCGCCGAGGGCCGGCCCATCCCGGCTTCGAGGCGGACCGGAGAACGGTGCGGAAATTCGGGACATGACCGAAAAACTTCCCGTTTTTCGGATCGTGTTCCTGAATTTTCAGCGCGCCGGCATCAAACTCTAATTCCGTTTCCTTGGCGGTTGTTGACACGACCGGCGACGTTTTGATAGGTTTCGGGCGGCCGAATTCCGCCAAAGGAGAGGACCATGGGAAAAACCGATCGTCGTCAATTCCTGAAAACGGGCTTGACCGGGATCTGCGGCGCCGGGTTCCTGCCGGGAGCATGGAAGGCGGCCCTCGGAGGACCCGCCGGCCGGGGCGCCGCGCCTGCCCTGGCCAGCCGGCCCCTCGGCCGGACGGGGATCGAAACCCCGCTCATCAGCATGGGCACCGGCGAGGCCTCGAGCGCCCCTCTCATCAGGGCGGCGTATGATTCCGGCATCAAGCTGTTCTTTTCCGCCACGTATTACGGCCGGGGAAACAACGAGCGGCTGGTGGGCGAAGCCCTGAAGGGCCTGCCCCGCGATTCCTTCGTCGTCGGCACGGCTGCCGTGCCCGAAGGCCTCAACCCCCGCGAAGGCAGCCCGCCCAAGGGCCTGACCGCCGCCGGCTACATGAAGACGGCGGAGGAGAGCCTTAAGCGGTTTGGACTCGATCATGTCGACATCCTGCTCCTGCCGTTCGCCGGAAAGAAGGAATTCGTCACCCACGAGCCGTTCCTCGAGGCCCTGACGGAGCTCAAGAAGCAGGGCAAGATCCGGTTTGCGGGCATCGCCACCCACGGTTCCTGCGAGGAGGCGCTGCGGGCGGCGGCCGACGCCAAGATCTACGAGGTGGCGATGCCGGCCTACAATTTCAAGATCGAAAACAAGCCGGCGATGGACGAGGCCCTGGCCTACGCGGCCAAGGCGGGGATGGGCCTTGTCGCCATGAAAACGACCGCCGGCGCGGCCCGGGACAAGAACAGGACGCAGCCGCTGAATATTACGGCCGCCCTCAAGTGGGCGCTTCAGAACCCGAATATCGCCAGCATCGTCTCCGGGATGTCCTCGGTCGAGGAACTGCGGAAGAACCTGGAGATGATCAAGGACCTGAAGCTGTCCGAGCAGGAGCTCAAAGACCTCAACCTGGCGGGCCTGAGGTCGGAGCCCGGCCTGTACTGTCTCCAGTGCCGCAAGTGCGAACCCCAGTGTCCGGCCAACCTGGACATCCCCACGCTGATGCGGGGGTACATGTACGCTTATGGTTACCGGCATGTCGAGCAGGCCTGGGAGACGGTGGCCGCGGTCGAGATTCACGGCGAGCCCTGCGAGCGATGTGATGCCTGCCGCGTCGCCTGCGCGGCCGGTTTCGACATCAAGGACCGGGTCACGGACATCGCCCGGTTGAAGAGCGTTCCGCGGGAATTCATCAGGAGCCGGGTCATCGCCTGAAGACGCCCGGCACACGGAGGTCAATATGAAAAGAAAAGCGGCCTTTGGTTTCTTGATCGTCTTTTTGGCCGTTCCCCTGTTTCTTGCGGCCCAGGAGGCCGATATCGTGAAGCTCCCGGCGCCCCGGATGACGGGAGGCAAGCCGCTCCTGGATTGCCTCAAGGCCAGGCAGTCGGGCCGCGATTTCGGAACCGAAACGCTGTCCCCCCAGGTTCTTTCGAACCTGCTCTGGGCGGCCTGCGGCATCAACCGTCCCGACTCCGGCAAGCGCACCGCCCCCACGGCCCGTAACTGGCAGGACATCGATATCTACGCCGCCACCGCCGACGGGCTCTTCCTCTATCTTCCCAAGGAGCACGCCCTGCAAAAGGTGCTCGCGGAGGACGTCCGGGGGGCCACCGGCACCCAGGACTTCGTCAAGGTGGCGCCTCTGAACCTTGTTTATGTCTCCGACTACGCGAAGATCCCCGCCGGCACGGACGAGGACAAGCGCTTCCATTCGGGGGCGCACACGGGATTTATCAGCCAGAACGTCTATCTTTTCTGCGCCTCGGAGGGGTTGATCACGGTTGTCCGCGGGCTCGTCGACCGCGAGGCCACGGCCAAGACGATGAAGCTCCGGCCCGAGCAGCACATCACCCTGGCCCAGACCGTGGGGTATCCGAAGAAATAGGCGCGCGCCCGCGGACGGAAAAATCCGTCAGGCCTGGCGGATCCGCTCGTCCCCGGGATTGACATTCTCCTTTGCCGTCAATATGCTTGCACCAACTACCCAAGGAGGAAGAAGATGCGCAAGGTTTATGTTCTCACCCTGATCTTCGCGGCGCTCGCCGGCACGGCGGCGCTCGGCCAGCCGACGGACCCCGGTCTACGGGTCCCCGGCCAGTACATCGTGGTTTTCAAGGACTCGGTCGCCGATGCCCTGGGGCTCGCCTACGGCTTGGCGGCGACTCACGGCGCATCGCCGATGTTCATTTACCAGCACGCGATCAAGGGCTTCGCGGCCTCGCTCCCCGAACAGGCCGTGGAGGCCCTCAGCCGCAACCCCAATGTCGAGTACGTCGAGCCGGATTCCGTCGTCTGGGCCTTCGGGACCCAGGCTGGCGCCACCTGGGGGCTGGACCGCATCGACCAGAGAAGTCTGCCGCTTAACAGCACCTATACCTATGATCTCGTGGGAGCGGGCGTCAGGGCCTACGTCATCGATACGGGGATCCGTATCAGTCACAACGAATTCGGCGGCCGGGCCAGCCACGGATTTGATTTCATCGACAACGACGCCATCGCCGATGACGGCAACGGCCACGGGACGCACGTGGCCGGGACGATCGGCGGCGCCGCCTACGGCGTCGCCAAGGGCGTGAGCCTGGTCGCGGTCAGGGTCCTCGACGCCGGCGGCTCGGGGACGACGAGCGGCGTCATCGCCGGGATCGACTGGGTGACAAAGAACGCGGTCAAGCCGGCCGTCGCCAACATGAGCCTGGGCGGCTCGGCCAGCACGTCCCTCGATACCGCCGTGAAGAATTCCATCGCCTCGGGCGTCGCCTACGCGGTCGCCGCGGGCAACGGCAATGTCCTGGGCATCGCGCAGAACGCCTGCAACTATTCACCGTCGCGGGTCCTTGAAGCCATGACCATAAGCGCCACGGACAACAAGGACACCAAGGCATCCTGGGCCAACTACGGCAGCTGCGTCGACTGGTTCGCTCCGGGCGTCGGCATCACCTCGGCCTGGAAGGACAGCGACACGGCCACCAGCACGATCAGCGGCACGTCGATGGCCACGCCGCATACGGCGGGCGTCGCCGCCCTGTACCTGCAGGCCAACCCCCTGTCAACGCCGGCCCAGGTCCGCGACGCGCTGTACGCCGCGACCTCCAAGGGCGTCGTCCTCAACTCGAATACGACCAACAACCATCTGCTCTACAGCCTGGTCGGGGGCCCCTCGGAGAACACGCCGCCGACGGCGGGCTTCACGTACAGCGCCGACGCGCTGACGGCGCAATTCACCGATACGAGCACCGATGCCGACGGCAGTATCGCTTCCTGGAGCTGGACGTTCGGCGATACGGGCAGCTCGATGGCGCAAAATCCGTCCTACGAATTTTCGGCCGCCGACACCTATTCGGTCAGCCTGACCGTGACCGACAATGACGGAGCGACCGCCACGGTCACGCAAAGTGTCACGGTCACCTCGGGATCGAGCGAGGGGATCAGCCTGAGGGTCGAACGTATTCTGGTCGGGAAAACCCCTTACGCCGAACTCACCTGGACCGGCGCCGTCGGGGCGAACGTTGTTATCAAAAGGAACGGCGCGGTCTTGACCACGACTGTAAACGACGGAAATTACAGGGACAACCTCAAGAAGGCGACCCCTGGGACATACACATATCAGGTCTGCGAAACAGATATCACGGCGTGCTCGAACCTGGTGACCTTCACGTTGTTCTGAGCCTCGGCCCCGGCTGAAGGTCTGAGCGACCCGGCCTCCGCGGTCACGCCCTCCGTCCGGACATCCCGATCCTCGGGAGATCAGGCCGCCCTGGTCGGCAATCTGTAACCCGGCCTGAACTCTTGGCACATTTCTTGCTTATTCCGAGGCAGAACCCCGGAGAAAATGGTGCCGAGGTTTCAGAACTCATCAAAACGGGAGGTTGCCATGAACAGAAGGGTACTCGTCCTGGCGCTCGTCGGCCTGGTCCTGACAGGCCTGACCGCGGCCTTCTCCCCGGGCGCGGGCGACTACGTCTCCGTCAACGGGATGAAAATGTATTACGAAATCCACGGGCGGAACGCGCCGGAGGCGGTGCCGCTCGTCGTCTTACACGGCGCCTATATGAACATCCCCGCCATGGGCGCCATCATCGCCCGGCTCGCCGAAACCCGTCAGGTCTATGCGCCCGAACTCCAGGGCCACGGCCGGACACGGACATCGACCGGCCCATCACCTATCCCAACCTGGCCGACGATGTCGCGTCTTTCATGGACGAAGGTGGGACTCACGAAAGCCGACGTGTTCGGTTATTCCATGGGCGCTGTCGCCGGGCTGCAGCTCGCCATTCGCCACCCGGAAAAGGTGAACAGGCTTGTCGCGGCGTCTGTCGCCTACGACGACGAAGGCTGGCAGCCGGAATTCAAGGCACTAAATCCCGCAGATGACGGTGGAGATGTTCGTCAACATGCCGTTCGCCGAGGAGTATCGAAAGCTCGCCGCCAATCCCGAAGGCTTTCCTGAGCTTGGTCAAGAAACTGATCCAGCTCGAAAAGGAGCCGATGGCATGGGAAAAAGATGTGAGGGCGTATGAAAACCCCGGTGCTGATCATCAGCGGCGACGCCGATGTGGCACACTCTCGAGCACATTCTGTCGCGATGTTCCGTTTGCTCGGCGGCGGCGTCATGGGCGACACGGGCAAGCCGCTGCCGGCCTCGCGCCTGGCCGTCTTGCCGGCGACTTCGCACACCGCCGTTATCACCCAGACCGACCTGCTGCTCGGCTTCATCGAACCTTTCTTGAAGGGCGAGACACCGAAGGGATTCTTCGAGGGCCGCTGAACCCAGTAAATGAGCACGGGAGGGAACCGATGAAAATCAAGCTGACCAGCGTTTATGTCGACGACCAGGAGAAAGCCCTGCGCTTCTATACCGAAGTGCTGGGCTTCGTGAAAAAGGCCGACGTCAGGCAGGGACCGTACCGCTGGCTCACGGTGGCCTCGCCGGAGGACCCGGACGGCACGGAGCTGCAGCTGGCGCCCAACGACAGCCCGGCGGCCAAGGCCTACCAGGAAGCCATGTTCCGGCAAGGCCAGCCGGCGGCCATGTTCTTCACGGACGACCTGCAGGCCGATTACGAACGCCTGAAAGCGCGCGGCGCCGAGTTCACCATGCCGCCCACCGACGTGACGGCCTCCAAGATCGCCCAGTTCAACGACACCTGCGGCAACTTCATTCAGGTCACGCAACGGCTGCGCCGGTAGAGCGGAGCGCGGCGGACGACATTACGGCGATCTGAAGGAACCACCGCCCCGGGTCCGCGGGGAGGGCTGGCGTCCGCCGTCGTCGTAGAGTCCCACCAGCTCGACCGCTTGCCCGTCTTTGACCGTGAACTCGACCCGGAAGTCATCGAGCCCCTCGACGGCGAAGAGCGTCCGGGTCATCGGCATCAGTCGGAATTTCGGGCCGGTCCGCTGATAGAAAAGCGCGCCGTTTTCGAAGGTGACTTTCCGTTCGCCGTAGACGCCGGCATACGTCTTGAGGACTTTCTCATCGACGCTGAGCCGGGTTGGCCTTGGCATCGAGCCCGCTGATGATCCATCATATTGCGCCTTCTGCATCGGATCGGCCGCTTTGGCCGCCAGCTTTTCGACGGCCAGCCTGTAAGCCCGGTCGAACGCCTCAGCCGCGCTGCACCTGGACGATCCGGCGCCACCCCCGTGCCCTCCCAGTTCGTCTTGCTGTACGGGTTGACCGCCCGGGCGAAGGGGACCCGCAAAATGAAATCGTTCTGGACGATCTTGGCGTCGGTGGGGTGGGCGCCGCCGCCGGTCGTCTCGCCGACGATCGTCCCCCGCTTGAGGTTCTTCATGTTGTAGCTGAACTCTTCGGCGCCGGAGAACGTCCGGGAGCTCGTCAGGATGTAGAGGTCCGCGTTCACGGGTTTGGGGCCGGGGACATAAGGGAGCAGTCCAGTAGTTCTCGTCCTTCGCCTCGTCCCGGTAACGGATGTCGTTAAGATGCTTCATCTCCGAAAAGAAATACGAACATAAAAGCTGGATGCCCGTCGTGTCGCCGCCGCCGTTCTGCCGCAGGTCGACAATCACGGCATCGCAGAAGGCGAGGAAATTCATGGCCGCGATCATGGTCGGCCCGGCCTCGTCGGCGGACCCGAAAAACCGGAAGTCCAGGTACCCGATGTTTCCGGGCAGCCGCTCCACCTTGCGAAACCCGAAGTTGTCGCTTCTCATCACGGCCAGCCGGCGCTCGCGGGCGGCGATGGCCTCGTCCTCGCTCCGGCTCTCCAGGCGGCGGATATCGGCCGCCCGCTCGGGAGCGTAGGCAAAACCCATATGCTTGTCCTTGCCGACAGCCAGGAGGTCCTGCGAGACGGCCTCGGCGAATTCGCGGCTGCCGCCGAGCTTGTCATAATCGCCGTTCTTGAGGCGCGTCCTGTATGTGCGCCTCGAGCTTCTTCGAAGTCTCGGGGAAAATGTAGTTTTCCTCGAGCAGCTTCGAGACCTCATCGACGATCGCCTGTTTTTTGGCGGCGTCCAGGGGCGGATTGTCGGCCTCCTGGCCGGAAATGAGAGGCATGGCGACGATCGCCAGGACCACCAAAGCAAGGATCCAGCGGAATTTTAAGCTCTGCGTTTTGGACATACGAACCTCCCCGAATCGGGATCAGCCGACCGGACGGGTATAGAACGCCGCCCGGATATTGATAATACTCCAGTCGGCGCAAAAAGGTTCCCGGGCTCATCATCCAGGATGGCCTGGACGGCGGCCATCTGACTGCGATCTCCCTTTGAGAGAAAAACCAGAAATTTCAAAGAATCATCTTTAACAACAACGGATTCGCGCGGCCCGCGGAGGGGATCATCGGCTCGCCCCTTAAGCCGAGACGTGGTATCCTGCTTTTCTAAAAGGATGGTTTGATTCCATGCCCAGAGAGGAGGTCGCGTGGTCGGACGCCTGACAGACCTGGTCGGGAAGCCGGCATCGCTCATCCCGACGCCAGCGCTGGTCGTCGAGACGGAGGCTCTGGAGCGGAACCTGCGGCTGATGTCCGACTTCTTCGCGCGCCGCCCCGCCAAACTGCGCCCGCACTTCAAATCGCACAAGTGCGTCACGATCGCCAGGCGTCAGCTTGAGGCCGGCAACGCGGTCGGGATCACCTGCGCCAAGCTGTCCGAGGCCGAGGCCCTGGCCGCCGGCGGCATACAGGATATTCTCATAGCCAACCAGGTCGTCGGACAAGGCAAGGCCGGGCGGGTCGCGGAGCTGGCGCGGAAATGCCGCCTGACGGTCGCCGTGGACGACGAAGCCCAGGTGAGGGAACTCTCCGCGGCGCTTTCCGGGACGCGCGCCAGGGTCGGCGTCCTGGTCGAGGTGGACATCGGCATGGGCCGCTGCGGCGTCCCGCCCGGCGAGCCCGCGCTCAAGATCGCCCGCGCGGCGATGGCCGCCGCCGGCGTCGAGTTCCTCGGCATCCAAGCCTACGAGGGGCATTGCATTACCGTCCTCGACCCTGACGAGAGGCGCCGCCAGGTCCGCGCCTCGATGCAAAAGGCCGTGGACACGAGGCGGCTCATGGAAGCTTCCGGCCTGTCGGTCAGAGTCCTCAGCGGCGGCGGGACGGGGACGTATGATATGACGGGCGTCATGGAAGGCGTGGACGAGGTCCAGGCCGGTTCTTACGCCTTGATGGACCACTACTATGCGAAAAGACGGCCCGAATTCGCCATCGCGCTCAGCGTGATCACAACCGTGATCTCGAGCAACGGCTCGGATCACGCGGTCCTCGACGTCGGCGTGAAGGGAGTCGGGGCGGAATTCGGCGTTCCCGTCCTGGCGGACCGCCCGGAGGACGAGATCCCGCGCTTCGATTCGGAGGAACACACGTCCGTCAAGGTCGGCGGCCGTCCGCTGAAAGTCGGCGACCGGGTCAGGCTGATCCCGTCGCACGCCTGCACGACCTGCAACCTTCACCGGCGCCTCTTCGCGGTCCGAGACGGGACGGTTGAGGACGTTTGGGCGATTGAAGGAAGCGGCTGTCTGGAGTAGACTTCTCCGCCTCCCCCACGCGGCGTATACTTATAATATGGGAAATCCGCCAGCGATCCACATCCGCGACCTGCACAAAACCTATATCGTCTCCGAGCGCGAGGGCGGGGTCCGGGCGGCCCTGGCCAGCCTCGTCCACCGCAATAAACAGGAGGTCAAGGCCGTCGACGGCATCTCCTTCGACCTCGCCCCCGGGGAGATCGTCGGCTTCCTCGGCCCGAACGGCGCCGGGAAGACGACCACGCTCAAGATGCTCTCGGGTCTCCTCCACCCCACTTCGGGAGAACTGTCGGTCCTTGGGTTCGTGCCCTGGAAGCGGGACCACGATTTCCTGCGGCAGATAACACTCGTCATGGGGCAGCGCAACCAGCTCGTCTGGGACATCCCGGCCGTCGACTCCTTCGAGCTCAACCGCGCCATCTACCGCATGCCGGCCGCCGATTTCCGTCAGACGCTCGACGAGCTGACCGCCCTCCTCGAACTCGGCCCGCTCCTCAAGAAGCCCGTCCGGAACCTCTCTCTCGGCGAGCGGATGAAATGCGAAGTCGCGGCCGCCCTCCTCCACCGGCCTCAGGTCGTCTTCCTCGACGAGCCGACGATCGGCCTGGACGTGACCATGCAGCGGCGCATCCGGGCCTTCATCGCCGAGTACAACCGCCGCCACGGGGCCACGGTCCTCCTGACGAGCCACTACATGGCCGACGTCGTCGCCCTGAGCCGACGGGTCATCGTCATCCACCACGGCAAGCTGCTGTTCGACGGCGACCTGTCGGCGCTCGTGGGACGTTTCACGGCCCACAAGACGATCGTCGTGTCGCTTGGCGACTGCGGCGCCGACCTGAGCGCCTACGGCGAGGTCGTCTCCTGCGCGGACGGCAACATCACCCTCCGCGTTCCCAAGGCCGAGACGGCGCGCGTCACCGGGCGGCTGCTCGCGGACCTCCCGGTGCTCGACCTCACCGTCGAGGACCCGCCGATCGAGGAGGTGATCGACCGGGTGTTCCAGCAGGAGGTTTCGTGAGAGGCCTCGTCGATATCTACGCCCAGCAGTTTAAAGCCACCTTGGCCTCGTTCATCCAGTACCGCGCCGCGCTCGTCATCTGGCTCATCGGGCACGTGCTCGAGCCGCTGATCTACCTCGTCGTCTGGACGACGGTCACCCGCTCGACGGGCGGCGAGGTGGGCGGGTTCACGGCGGCCGACTTCGCCGCCTACTTCATCGTGCTCATGCTCGTCAATCACGTGACCTACACCTGGATCATGTACGAGTACGATTACCGGGTTCGGAAGGGGACGCTTTCGCCCGACCTGCTGCGGCCCGTGCATCCCATCCATTCGGACATCGCCGACAACATCACCTCGAAGCTGATCACGCTGCCCGGGATGCTCGCGATCGCCGCGCTCATGAGCCTCGTTTTCCGGCCCGCCTTCCGCGCCGTTCCCTGGGCCATGGCCGCGTTCGTGCCCGTCGTCCTGCTGGCCTTCATCGTGCGCTTCGTCACGGAGTGGACGCTGGCCCTGGCGGCCTTCTGGACGACGCGGGTGAGCGCCCTGAACCAAGCGTATTTCATGGCCATGCTGTTTTTCTCCGGGCAGATCGCGCCCCTCGAGCTCCTCCCCCAGCCGGTCCGGGTCGTCGCCTTCGTCCTGCCGTTCCGCTGGATGGTCGGGTTCCCGGCCGAGCTTTTCCTCGGCCGCCTGACCCCCGACCAGGTGCTGACGGGCGTCGGCATGCAGCTCGCCTGGCTGGCGGCCGGCCTCGTGCTGATGAGGAGCGTCTGGCGGGCCGGGCTTAAAGTCTATTCGGCGGTGGGCGCATGAATTTCTTGCGCTTGGTCTTCGTATTCTTTAGGGCGAGCCTGCTGAGCGAGCTCTCCTACCGGGCCAACTTCTTCATGCATCTTCTCGAATCCGTCATGGAGCTCGGGACGGCTCTGGCCGGTCTGGCGGTCGTCTTTTCCTACACCGACACGCTCGGCGGCTGGCGGCCGGACGAGATCGTGGCCCTGGTGGGCGTCTATTTTCTGGTCAGCGGCGCCATCCGGATGGTGATCCAGCCGAGCATGGAGCGGCTCATCGAAGGGGTCCACGAGGGAACTCTCGATTTCACGCTCACCAAGCCCGCGGACGCCCAGCTCCTGGTGAGCATCCAGCGCGTCGAGATCTGGAGCGTCACGGACATCGTCCTGGGAGTCGGGGTGCTGGCGGTGGCCCTGGTGAGGCTCGGTGCCAACATCGGGGTTTCGGAGGCGGCCGGGTTCGCGGCCGCCCTGGCCGCGGGCGGCGTCATCGTCTACAGCTTCTGGCTGATGCTGGCGACGCTCGCCTTCTGGTTCGTGCGCGTCGAGAACATGCTGATGATCTTTTCCAGCATGTATGAGGCCGGCCGCTGGCCGGTGGGCTTCTATCCGCGATGGCTCCGGTTCATGCTGACCTTCCTCATTCCCGGTCGCTTTCGCCACCACGGTCCCCGCCCAGGCCCTGGCGGGCCGGCTGAGCGGAACGACGCTCGCGGGCGCCTACGCGCTGGCGGCGGCGCTCGCCGTCCTGTCGCGCGCCTTCTGGAAGGTGGGAGTACGGCGCTACTCGAGCGCATCATCCTAGTGGTGCGTCTCGCAAATAACTTGGCTTTATAAAAGAGCAACGAAGACGCACCACCGCGGGGGAGTTTGAGGGGGACGGCGTCGTTCCCCTCAGGGGGTCAGTGGAGTGAAACGAAACGCCGAGGGGGGAGCTTGACTCCCCCCTGGAAGTGTCCCGTCTATATACAGGACTTTGGAAAGGAGCTTGCGGGACGGGACACTAGTGCGGCTTGGCCAGGGCCGGCCGCAAGAGCGAAAAGGCGCCCGCCAGTATCAAGCTGACGCCGGCGCAGCCGTACCAGAGAACCTCGCCGCCGAACCGCCCGTAGACAGCCATGCCCGCGGCCGGCGCAATGATAAACGCCAGCGAGAAACCGAGGCTGAAAACTCCCATGTACCGGCCTCTTGTCGCGTCATCGGCGCGGCCGGCGATGAGGGCCGAAACGAGCGGCATGCTCAACATCTCCCCGAACGTCCAGACGGCCACGGTCAAGGCCGCGAATGCGAATCCCCTGCCGAGCGGCATCAGCCCTAGCCCCGCTCCGAGGAGGAGGAAGGACAGGTTGATCATTCGGGTCAGCGGCTGCTTCTTGATCTTCTCCATGAGGATCATTTCCAGGACGACGATCAGGATCGTGTTCACGGCCAGGAGCTGGCCGATCCGGTTCTCGGCCAGTCCATAAACATTCCTGATGTAGAGAGGGAAGGTCACCAGGACCTGGACGAAGACGACGCTCCAGACGAGGAAGATCAGCATCAGCAGCATAAAAGGGCCGTCACGCCAGGGAGACCGGCCGGTTTCGGAAGCCCCGGCCTGTCGCGCCCCGGCCAGGGCCGCCGACTTCACTCGGCTTCCACAACAAGGCCAGCACGCCGGCGGCCAGGAGCGAGGTCAGCCCGTCGGCCCAGAAAAGCAGCCGGTAATCGCGGAGCGCCAGCAGGCCGCCCACGGCCGGACCGATGGTGATACCCAGGTTATTGGCCAGCCGGTTGAGAGCGAAGCCCTTGACCTGGAGGCCGGCGGGACAGACCCGCGACATCGTGGTGGCGTTTGCCGGATAGAGGGCACCGGCGGCCAGGGCGAAAAAGAAGATCAGCGGATAGATGGCCCAGACCACGCGGGCCTGTCCGAGGGCGATGAGCAGGACCCCGCACAGGCCGAGGCTTATTTTCTGGACCCGGATCGAGCCGATCCGGTCGGCCAGCCAGCCGCCGAGATAAGCGCCCGCCAGGGAACCGAAACCGTAGAGGCTCAGCGCGGCGCCGGCCCGGGTCGGCGACAACCCGAGATTCCGGGTGAGATAAAGGGACAGGAAAAAGAGCACCATCGACCCCGAGGAGTTGACCAGGTTGACGGTGAACAGGATCCAGGCGCGGCCCGGAAGGCCGCTGTAGGCCTGGCGGTAGAGGTCCGCGATCTTCTTGAACAATGACCGGCATCTCCTCCGAGGATCAGTTCCCCGTCAGCAGCATGCTCCGGACCTTTTCGGCGACCTTCTCGGAGATGGCCAGGCAGACGCCGGCCCGATCGGTATCGATAAACCGCTTAACGCCCGCGGCTGTTGAAAAATCGCATCCCGTGATGGAGCGGCACCGGGTATCGCCATATTCCCCGGCGAACCACTGACCGAGAGCTTTTCCCTGGTTCATGATCCTGTTGAACTTGTTGACGGGGTCGGCGAAAGCGTTGCCGCCGGTCTTCATAAGGACGATCATCCGCAGCACGCGGGGGAAGCTGTCCTCGAATTCCCGGAGCCCGAACCCGAGGGCCATGACACCCGCGGCGTAGGCGCTGCAAGTCAGGCCCAGGAACAGTGTACCGCCCAGGAATCCCGAGGCCGCATCGAGAAGCTCCGGGCTTTGGGGGATCTCCGGGGCCAGCCGGCGAAGCACCTGTCGGGCGCAATGGAAGTCCTTCGTCTCCAGATGTGAATACATCAGTCCGTAAGCTTCCCGCTGCCCGGCGGAAATCGCTCCATCGCCGTCATGGCGGGAAGCCGAGGCGGCGATCTCCGGTGAGCAGCAGACGGCCCGGATGCAATGCGTCAGCCGGTAGTTGTCACCGCGGATCTCCCGGCACAGAAGGGTGCCGTTGCGGTCCAGGAATCGTCGATAATGTTCATGGCCCCGATAAAAGATGGCAGGCAGGCCGTCACGCGCCTCGCGCAGGCCATGGCGGAGGCCGAAGAAAATGAGCGGCGCGGTCATGCCGCCGCACTCGAAACCCGTATCGCCGATCCCGCCGGGGAGACCGGCCGCCATTCTGACCGGCCGCTCATCCTCAGAGCCGCAGATATTCAAGAAAGTCTTCATAACGGCCGGAGCGCAATGTCCCATCTTCAGCAGGTTTCCAAGGCTCCGTGTTCGCCAGGCGAGTTTTTTCCGGGAGGTCAGGGTCGCCAATCCGGCGAGACGGTCAGTATCCAATGCCGGGGATAAGTCCTTCGCCATTGTGTATTCCCTCGTCAGGCTACAAATAGCGGCCGATCCGGCCGCAGTAGTCCTCATACTCCTTGCCGAACATCCCGCGGAGGCATTCTTCCTCGGCCAGGATGATCCGGTGATGGACGACCGCCAGGCCCACGCCGGTAAGAAGAACGACGGGGTTCAGTGTATATAGGGCCGAGGCGAGGAAAGTCGTGTTCAGACCGAGGTAGATCGGGTTGCGGCTGAAGCGGAAGATGCCGCCGGTCTTAAGGACCGTCTTTTCCTTGGCGCAACCGACCCGGAAAGAACAGCCCAGCCCGAAACGGCCGGCCATCGCCAGCGAAAAGCCCGCGGCCCAGAGGAATAGAGAAAGCCAGACCAGCGGGCGGGGGACGGCGAAAAACGAAAGCCCCACGCCGCAGCTCTGCAAGAACATCGCGCCCCAGGGAACGAGCATCGCGGCCTTGCTCGGGTATAAAAGACGTGGATCAATAGGAGGCGCGCCCTCCATGTCGATTTTCTGGCGCCGCAGCGCCACCCTGGTCGAGATCAGACCGGCCAGGAACACGACCGGGAAGGCGGCGATAAAAACCGGCTCGAACAGGCGTGCGTTCATGACCATCCCCTCCGAACGTCACGCCGCATGGTAGGCCAGCGCGGCAAATGATGTCAAGCGCCGGCGCAGGTCCGGACGGCGATGCGCCCCTAGCCCCCCGGCCCCCGGGAACCAGTCCCGTCGGTTCCCCCGTCGGCCAAAGCCGACGGGCCCCCCGACCTTCCGGATTCGCCTCTCCTCCCTGTATAGGGAGGGTAAAGGGTGGGTAATATCTAAGATTAGGTCTGGCAAAGTGTCTCAGGCACCGCGTACTAGGGGTCTTCGGGACGCCATCCCCATCCGTCCCTGCTGGACGCGTCACACCAACGGAGATGCATCCCGGCCGAGACGACTGGCCGGCTCAGCCGGTCAGCGGATGACGTTGCCGTCGGCGTCGATGACGAAAACGTCGGTGATGCCGAGCTCGCGGATCTTGGGCTCGATCTGGGCCCGGTCGCCGACGACGACCCAGACCAGCGCTTCCGGACGGACCGCTTTCTGGGCGGCCTTGGCCAGATCGTCGATGGCCAGTTTCTGGACCCGGCCCGAGTACTTCTGGTAGAAGTCCTCGGCCAGGCCGTAAGTGACCATCTCGCCGATTGAAGCTTGTACGGCGGCCATGGTCTCCCAGCGGCCGGGCAGGCCCAGCACCTTGCTGGACTTGGCGTTCTGAAATTCGTCATTGGTGATCGGCTTCTGGCCGAGGATGCCCTCGAGCTCTTTCCCGATCTCGACGATGGTCTCCTTGGTCTTGTCCGACTGGACCGGCGCGTAGGCCAGGAACAACCGCTGCCCCTTGGCCGGGAAGAGGAGCGACATGGCTCCGTAGCTCCAGTGCTTGTCCTCGCGGATGTTCATGTTGATCCGGGAGACGAAGTCGCCGCCCAGGATATCGTTCATCGTCTCGATGGCGATGGCGTCGGGGTCGGCCGACGGCGTCGTCGGGTGGCCGCAGATGACCACCGACTGGGGCGCCTGGGGCTTGTCCATGATATAGACGGCGGGTTTGGCGCGGAGCGCCACGGGCCTGACGTCCTTGGCCGGAACGGCGCCCGCCGGCCAGCCCTGGAAGAGCTTCTCGATCTTGGGCCGGATCTCGGTCAGGGTCGTGTCGCCGACGACGACCAGCGTCCCGTTTCCCGGCTTGAACCAGGTCTTGTGGAACTTGACCAAGTCCGCCCGCGTAAGCTTGGCCACCGAGGCCTCGGTGCCCGTTCCCGTGAACGGGGCGGCATAGGCATGGCCGTCACCGTAAACGAACTTGGGCAGGACCCGGAGCGCCATGTAGAGGGGCGAGTCCTTCTCCTGGGCGATCCGGGCGATCTGGATCTTCTGGAGCCTCTGGAAGTCCGCCTCCGGGAACGACGGATTCAGGATGACGTCGGCGTAGATGTCGAGGGCGGGATCGAGCTTATCCTTGAGAGTCGACAGGGCGACGTCGGATGTGTCCAGGCTCGAGTCGGTCCGCAGCTCGGCCCCGAGCCGGGCCAGCTCTTCGCTGATCTCGAGGGACGTCCGCTTGGCCGTCCCCTCGTCGAGCATGCTCATGGCCAGGCTGGAGGCCCCGAGGATGCCGCCCTTGTCCGCGGCGTAGCCCGCGTCGACGATGAGAAGGAAGTTGACGACCGGGATGCTGTGCCGCTCGGCCAGGACGATCTTGAGGCCGTTCGCCAGGGTCGCCTTCTGGACGGCGGGGAACTCGGCTGCGGGAGTGGCTCCGGCCACGGGCTGGGTTTTGCGGTCAGCCCCTTCCTTGGCGGCGGCGTAGGCCGGGTAAGGCGTGACCTCGAGGACGTAGACGCCGTCGGCGAGCCAGTAGTTGGCGCTCTCCTTGAGCGACTCGGGCGTGGCCTCGTCGATATGCTTGAGGGTCGTCTTGTAGGCGTCGGGCGATCCGCCGTAGATCATGCTCGAGGCCAGGATATCGGACTTGCCGCCGAAGCCGCCGATCCGTTCGACGCCCTTGACGAAGCGGGCCGCGTACTGGACCTTGACCCGCTCGACCTCGGCGGCCGTCGGGCCGTCCTTGAGGAACCGGGCCAGCTCCTCGTCGATGGCCTTCTCGACCTGGGCCAATTCAACGCCGGGCCGGGCATCGGCCTCGATCTGGAAGATCCCGGCGATCTCGCGGGTATTGATATAGGCGCTGACGGATGTGGCCAGCTGATCGTCGTAGACGAGGCGCTTGTAGAGGCGCGAGGTTTTGCCGTCGGCCAGGATCGAGCTCACGATGTCGAGCTTGTCCGCGCACTCGGTGCCCCAGCCGGGGACATTCCAGACCTTGTAGATCCGGGCCTGGGAAACGCGGTCCTGGACGGTCTGGCGGTGGGAGCCGGTCCGCTTGGCCACCCAGGCGGAGTGCCGGGCGACGGGCGGCGAGGGAGGGATATCGCCGAAGTATTTTTTGACTTTTTCGAGGACCGCTTTGGCGTCGATGTCGCCGGCGATGGCGACGACGGCGTTGTTCGGCCCGTAGTAGGTCGAGAACCACTTGTGAACGTCGTCGAGCTTGGCGTTCGTCAGGTCTTCGATCGAGCCGCCGACCGACCATGAATAGGGGTGGTTCGGGGGGTAGGTGCCCTTGATGATGAGGTCCTCGGTGACGCTGAAGGGCTCGTTATAATACTGGCGCAGCTCGTTCTGAACGACGCCGCGCTGCTCGTCGAGCTTCGCCTGGCTGATGGCGCCCTTGAGGTGGCCCATCCGGTCCGACTCCATCCACAGCACGAGGTCGAGGGCGGAAACAGGGACATTCTCGAAGTAATTGGTCCGGTCCTCGTTGGTCGTGCCGTTGAGGTCGGTCGCCCCGACCTTCTGCATCGGCTTGAAGTAGTCGTCGTCGTAGTTCTCGCTGCCGTTGAACATGAGGTGCTCGAAGAGGTGGGCGAACCCGGTCTTGCCGGCGACCTCGTTCTTCGAGCCGACGTGGTACCAGACGTTGAAGGCGACGATCGGCGCCTTGTGGTCCTCGTGAACGATGAGCGTCAGTCCGTTGTCCAGGACGAACTTCTGAAAGGGGATGTCGATCTTGCCGGCCATCTGGGCAAGAACCGGCGCGGAGAGAAGGGTGACGATCATAAGCGCCGCGAGAATAACGAAAATAACCGGACACTTTTTCATGCGATAACCTCCGCGGGATGGGAATCTCAGTACGAAACAGGCATTTTACAGGAACGGTCGCCGTCCGTCCACCGGCCGCCTCTTTCGACCTGCCTCTCTTGGCTAGGGCCAATCCGAAGGGGTGGCATGACGCTAGTCCCTGCGCGCCCGGAGCGACAGGGACCGGCGGGAAGCGGAGTCTTCGGAGCGACCATCAGAATAGCGGCGGAGGGACTCGGAGTCGCTATTCTGCGAAATATCCTGAAAAAGCCTTTGACTATCAGTTCACCCGGGGGCAAAGGGTGATACCGGCGACGCTTCGGGATTTTTTCCGCCGGCGCGAGGACGCACAGGGACGCGCCATGACAGGACCCGTTCGGATCGGCCTTTTATAGGCCGCCGCGGAGGAGCCGCTCGGCCTCGGCGGCCGTGATCTCCCCCAGGCGGAGCCGCTTGAGGACATCCAGCCGGCTCTGGCGCGTCGTCTTGTTTTCCTCATATCGCCGGAACATGTCCTCCATGCGGCTGCGGACGGTCGGGTACGAGCAGTCCATCTTGCGCTCGACGTCTTTGAGGTTGCCGCGGCTGGCCATGAAGAGGTCGAAAAGGGCCTGGAGCTCGGGGTCGAACCGACAGACGGGGCAGGGATCGAAGCGGCCTTCAACGCTGGCGCCGCAGCCGGCGCAGGTCATCACGGTCACCTGAAGTCCCTGGCCGCAGGACGGGCAGCGGTGGGGAACTTTCATGATCGTCCCGCTTTCGATCGCACGGTAACGTCGCCGTCCATTGTCTTAAGGCCGATCAGGTTCTGGGGGTCGGCGCTTCCGATCTCGGCCGTCTCCTGGCGGAAGATGGTGTTCTTCGACGAAGACGTCTTGACCGCTTGGGCCTGGAGCCTGATCTGCCCGCGGGCGGTTTTCGCCTCCACCCGGCCAGAGTAACCGGAGCCGACCATGACGTCGATATCGCCGTGCAGGGCGGAGACCTCGGTCTTCCCGGCATAGGAGTCGGATAGCTCAATCTGGACGTCGCCGGCCATGGAGCGCACGGTCACGGGCCGGGAGGCATCGCGGATCGTGATATCTCCTTTCATCGACCGGACTTCAAGGGCGCTCGAAAGACCGTCGATCTGGGTTTTCCCCTTGGCCAGGACGAGCTTGAGCCTGGCGAGCTGCCGCGGCACCTGGACCGAGATGTCATCCTTGCAGAGGATCAGGAACTTCTTGTCCTTCCTCAGGATCTCGAACGAGCCCCGCCCACCCGAGGACAAGCGCAGATGCTCGTCGGGCGACGGCGAGATCCGGATATCGCCCGACCCGGAACGGTACATATTTTTCGGGTTGGAGATGACCAAGGTCGCCTCGTCATCGAGGACGATGTCCTCGGAGGGCCCGGTGACGGTTTCGTAGCCGTCGAACCAGTACTCGTCCCCGAACATGGAGCCGAAGGCATTGTCGAAGAACGCCTGCATCTTGAAACCCATCTCGCCCAGGCGTTCGCCCAGGTCCCAGTCGCCGTGATGTCTGTGCCGCGGACCGTGATGGCCGGTGCGCCCGGCGCCGGCGTCGCCCGCGCTTTTATCGAGGGCGCCAAGCAGCCTCTCCCCTTCCTCGACAGAGATGACTTTATCGGCTACCATCTTCAGGATTTCCAAGCGCTCTTCTTTCATTTTTGCCTCCGTATTATTTAATATTGTAATAAAAATATTTACAATTTGTCAATATATATTTATATATTATAAATTATATTCTTATTTATAAACTAGATAGCCAATTTCAGTCAATCTTCACTTATCAGTCGGGTGGCATTTGAGCGGAATAAAAGCGAAAAGACAGCGCTTTTCACAGCGCCCAAAGGCTCCTCAGCGAACCCGGGTGTGAGACCCCGGAGGACGAGGTTTAGCTCTTGGCCAAAAAGTCCGAGACCTGTCCGCTCCGCTTGATCATTCTTTCCAGGATCTCGAGGCAGAACATGATGCCCCGCGGCTCATGAAGGCTGAGGCTTCCCTCCTTGAGCTTCTCGGGCTTGCTCGAGGCACAGGCGAACGCCTTCTCGAACCAGGCCGCCGCTTCCGGGGCGGGAGAGTGCTCGAGCGACATCAGGCAAAAAACGAAGACGTCGTACAGGGCATAGTAAGCCCGATGCTTGTTTCCCTGCCGCTTCCGCCACATCTCCTCGTTCTCGAACTCCATCAGCCGGCAATCCTCCCTCAGCTCCATGTGCCCCCGCAGCGTCTCGAACCCCAGCTGCTGGCCGTCGAGGAACATTTCCCGGACGCCTGTCCGCTGGGCCTCGAGCATCACCTTGAAGGCCGCCTGGATGCTGTGCCAGCCGGAAATGTAATGGGGCTGGTCGCTTTCGGCACGGTAATCGCTGAGGTAATCGTCCGAGTAGGGCTCGAACTTGTCGTTGAGATACTCGTAGGCATATCCCTTCTCCCGGTTCCAGTGCCTCTCGACGATATTCCGGACGCACATCCGGGCGATCCTCTCGAGTCCCTCGTCCGCCGAATAGGACAGGAGGAGCGTCAGGGGGAAAAGGAAATGCGCCCAGGTCCCCAGCCGCTTGACGCCCGGCTCATGGAACGACCCGTGTCCCTGGCCTTGATAGTGAGGCGCCAAGATGGTCCGATTGACCAGGAATGAGGTGTCGACGGCCAGCTTCAGGGCTTCCTCGTCGCCCGAGGCGCGGTAATACTCGGCGAGGCCTAAAACCATATAGATGTCGGCGTAGATGTCGAAAAACCCCGTGAGCTTCTTCCAATCCCGGGTATAGAGTGTCCCCCAATGCCCGTCCTCGACGCGGCAGTGCTTGACGAGGGCTTCTTTACCCTGGCGGGCCGCCTGGAGATGGGCCGGATTCCGGCCGAAATGATTATAGAGATAGGAAAAAATCCAAAGGACCCGGCCCTGCGAATAGAGGTCCTTGTCGGTCTTGGTGTAGGCGCCGGTTTTTTTGTCGGCCAGGAGGAAGCCGCCGAACTCGCGGTCGACGCCGTGCCGGTCCCAATACGGGATCATGTCTTTTTGGAGCTCATCGCGGAAATAATCCCGGAGATATTCGAGCGAAAAGGGACCGATCCGGGTCAACGGCGCTCCGGTGCCCGCGGTCTGCCGAACTGAGGCCGCGCCCCGCGTCGGACCGGCGGTCCCGGATCTTGCCTCGGGGCGCCGGCCTCCCGGCGCCGCCGCGCCCGCCGTCACCGCCATGCCGCCCATGGCCATGCCGGTCATGAAGTCACGACGTTTCATGAGTCCCTCCCTGCGGTCATCGGAATGATCCTTTATATATATCATAAACCGCGGGGGGACTGACCCGCCCGCCGCGGGTTTGACTTTTCGACGGGCCTTATTTATATTGGCCTTCCGCCGAGGAGAGGCCCCGATGAAATTCAGATTCTTCCCCAAGGACGAAAAGTTCTTCGCTCTCTTCCGCGAAGACGCGGACAACCTCAAGGTCGGCGTCGAGGCCCTCGTGGACCTCATCGACCACTACGAAGACGTCGAAAAAAAATTCCAGAAGATCAAGTCCATCGAACACCAGGGCGATATCATCACCCACGACATCATCACCAAGCTCCGGGAGACGTTCATCACTCCCCTGGAGCGCGAGGACATCCACGAGCTGGCCAGCGGCTTGGACGACGTCCTCGACTGCGTCGAGGGCGTGGCCAGCCGGCTGTTTAATTTCAAGGTCCAGAGGCCGACGCCCGAGATGAAACAGCTGGTGGACATCATCAACCAGTCCGTCAGCCAGATCCACGAGGCGATCATCCACCTCGAAAAGATGGGGCACGTCCATTCCTTCTGCATGGAGGTCAATAACCTCGAGTACCAGGCGGATCTCATCGGCCAAAAGGCCGTCGCCGACCTGTTCGAGAAAACCGAGCGGGTTGAGGACCTCAAGGAGCTGATCAAGCTCAAAGAGATCTACGGACGCCTCGAGGTCGCCGCCGACCGGTGCGAGGACGTGGCCAACGTCATCGAGGGCATCAGCGTCAAGACCTCCTGACCCGGCATGCCCAGCCTGACCGTCGCCTTCGTCATCCTGATCGTCGCCGTCGCCCTGGCCTTCGATTTCACGAACGGCATGCACGATGCGGCAAACTCCATCGCCACCATCGTCTCGACCCGCGTCCTGACGCCGCGGCAAGCCGTCGTCTGGGCGGCCTTCTTCAACTTCGTGGCCTTTCTGATCTTCGGCACGGGAGTCGCGCACACCATCGGCACGGGCCTGATCGACATCAAGGTCGTCACTCCGCTGGTCATTCTGGCGGGGCTTCTCGGCGCCATCGGCTGGAACCTTTTCACCTGGTACATGGGCCTGCCCACGAGCTCCTCGCACGCCCTGATCGGCGGCTACGCGGGAGCCGCCATCGTCAAAGCCGGGTCGGGCGTGATCATCGCCTCCGGCTGGCTGAAGACGATCCTGTTCATCTTTCTTGCGCCCGTCATCGGCCTGGTGCTGGGCGTGATCCTCATCACCATCACGACGCGCCTCATTTACCGGCAGCATCCGGCCAGGATCAACAAGTGGTCGCGGCGGTTGCAGCTCTTCTCGGCGGCCCTCTACAGCCTCGGCCACGGCGGGAACGACGCCCAGAAGACGATGGGCCTCATCGCCGGCCTGATGTTCTCCGTCGGCTGGTTCAAGACCTTCCACATCCCGCTGTGGATCGTCCTCAGCGCCCACGCCGCCATCGCCATGGGGACGCTCACCGGCGGCTGGCGGATCGTCAAGACCATGGGGCAGAAGATCACCAAGCTCACGCCCGTCGACGGGTTCTGCGCCGAGACGGCGAGCGCCGCTTCGATATTCCTGGCCACGCATCTCGGCGTTCCGGTCAGCACCACCCACGTCATCACGGGCGCGATCTCCGGAGTGGGCGCGGCCAAACGCCTGTCGGCCGTGCGCTGGGGAGTGACGCTCCAGATCGTCTGGGCCTGGATCTTCACCATCCCGGGGGCGGCGTCGATCGGCGCCGCTTTCTATTATATTCTCGGCCGGCTCATCGGGATCGCCGGCTGACCGGCGTATCTGAGTCAGGGGGACAGCGGGGGCTCATTCGCCCAGGCTTGAGGCCTGTCGTCGGGGTGTCCGTGCCCCGGGGAAGAAGGACCTGAGCCGTCGAGGAGGCAAGATGGCAAAACAACCCACTGGCCGCCGAAACCTTTTTCTCGCAGCGTCCCTTGTCCTGACTCTCGGCCCAACGCTTGTTTCCGGCCAAGCCGGCTCACAGGGATATTGGACGCCCCGGGAGCCGCCGAAAGCGCGCTACGTCATCGACGCCCGGTTCGACGCCGCCGGCGGCGACCTCGAGGGCAAGGAAACCATCGCCTTCCGGAACACGGCGCGGGGCCCGATCGACACCGTGGCCATCGAGTGGTCGATCGGCCCGGCGTCGTCGCTTTCGGTTTCCGTTTCCGGAAGGCCACTGGCTCCCCTGAACCCCGAGAAGGCCGCGACTCTCCCCTCCCCTCTTTATTATCGGTTGCCCGAGGCTCTTCGAGCGGGAAAGAATATCAAGCTGGAGATCGCATTCAAAAGGCAGGGAGTCTTTCCGCTCGGCAATGCTATGTTCGCCAGCAGCCGGGTGTTCCCGAGCCTCGACTGGGACGGTCTGCCGGTCCACGACGCCTACTCCGTGAAGCTCGAGGCTCCGCCGGGCTTCACGATGGCGGCAACCGGCCGTCTCGACGCGAAGACCGGCCGGTATGAGGCCCCTGCCGCCCGAAGCTTCGGCGTCTTCCTGGCCAAGGGCGTCAAGCTGGAATTCCGGGAGGTCGAGGGCGTCCTCGTTACGACCGCCGCCACCGAGGGAGGCGCCAGGGCCGCGGCGATCTGCCTGGAGACCGCCTGTGATGTCATCAGGTTCGCCAAGTCCTGGCTCGGGTTTTATCCTTTCTCTTTTTTGACGATCATCCCGGGCGGCAGCGGGCGCTGGGGCGGCTATCCCGTCGCCACGGGCATGGTCGCCATCCACGGACTCGAGACCTATAAGGACGGCGAATCCCCCCTCTGGTGGAAGTGGATCACGGCCCACGAGATCGGCCACGAGTACTGGGGCGAATGGGTGCTCGACCCCGACGACCCGGCCTGGCTCTGGATCGCCATGGGGATCGCGCTCGACACGGAGTACCTCACGACCCGCGGAATCGACCCCGACCGGCGCACCAAGTGGATGGCCAACTATCTCGACGGGATTCGCTCATACTGCGACATGACCGTGGACATCCCGCCGGCCCAGGTCGATGGCCTCCATTACGACCACAACAACACCGTCGTCCACAGCAAGTGTCCAAGCCTCATCTTCGCCCTCGACAGCCTGGTGGGCCGGCCGGCGTTCGAGGAAATCTATAAACGATGCCTGACCGAATACGGCGGGAAGCGGCTCGGCTGGAAGAATTTCAGGCGCGTCTGCGAAAGGGAGACAGGCCGGGATCTCGCCTGGTTTTTCGACCAATGGGTCAGGTCCAACGCCTATCTCTGCTACAAGATCACTTCCAAGGACAGCCGGCCCGAAGGCTCGGGCTTTCGTTCGACCGTCACGGTCCGGAGGCTGGGCACGATGAAGATGCCCATCCCCGTCAAGGCTGTGTTCGAGGACGGAAGCGAGGAAACTCAAGTCACGGAACGCGGTCTCGACACCGACGTCCTGACCTTTGAGAGCCAGTCCAGGCTCAAGGAGGCCGTCGTCGACCCGGAAAAGCGGCTGGCCATGCTCGACGAGCCGCTGCCCGCGATTTCGGATGAAGCCGCCCGCGCCCTGTCGCGCGGCTGGAGGGAAGAGGACTGCGCGGCCGTCTATCAGGCGATCAAGGACGAAAACATCCCCAATCCCGGCATCTGGTACGGGCTCGGGACGCAGCTTTACGGACGCGAACAAGACGATGCGTCCGCGGACTGCTTCCGGCGGGTCGCGGCCCTCGAGAAGGACGGCCTCGACAAGTTCGCCGCGCTCGGCTGGCTGGGCCTCCTGAGCGATCTCGGGGGAAAGCGGGCCGAGGCCGTCGCCCGCTACCGCGAGGCGCTCGAGTTCGACACCGGCGAATCCATGCGGCACGATCAGTACCGTCTCACGATAAACAGGAGGTGGCTGGAGGAGCGGCTGAAGAAGCCCTTCACCAGAACGGCCGCTATCGAAATCCCGGCCAACCCGACCGCCCGGGAACTCATCGACATCGTCGGCGAGCTCGACTGGACCCGCCAGGGCGGAACGCCGCGCTTGATCTATGAGAAAACACGCGGCCTGAAGATCTCCGACCCGGGCTTCTGGCTGAAGCTCGGCCTCCTGCTTTATGACAGCGCGGATTATCCGCGATCTCTGAGCAGCTTTGAGACTCTCTTGGCCCTTGACTCTTCAGAGCTCCACAAGTTCACGGCGCTCGTCTGGATGGGGCACCTGGCGGACTTGGGGGGACAAAGAGACAAGGCGCTGGAGTATTATCGGGCCGCCCTCAAGCTTGACCCGGGAGTCCCGATGACCCACAGCCAGTACGGGATGACCATCGACCGCCGATGGGTCGAGGAGCGGCTCGCGACGAGGTTCGTGCGGCAAAAATAAGAGTTCGGCGCCCTCCGTTCAGAACGCGGGAACGGGTGGCTTGTCACCATAGATGACGGCGTCATGGAGCCTGACCTCGGCCCCCGGAGACGGCTGAAGGAGCTTGAGCCGCACAGCGTGTTTCCCCGGCTTCAAGCGGTATTTGAAAACCCGCGGCCGTTTCGAATATCTTAGGATCGGCTGAAAACGGAGACGACATGAACAGCATGCTGAAGCGCGGTTTCATTTTGGCGATCGTCGGGACGGTCTCCCTGGGCGCCGCCGGGGCCGCCGACCATACGTTCGTGATCAAGGGGAGCGACTTTCTTCTCGACGGCCGGCCGTATCAGATCATGGCCGGCGAGCTCCATTTCCAGAGGATCCCCCGCGAATACTGGAGGGACCGGCTGGACAAAGCCAGGGCCATGGGGCTCAACACCGTGGCCACGTACGTGTACTGGGGCCTTCTCGAACCCGAGCCCGGGCAATGGGATTTCACCGGCGAAAACGATATCGCCGCGTTCATCCGGGAAGCCCAGGCGGCCGGCCTCTGGGTCCTGCTCCGCCCCGGGCCCTACGCCTGCGCCGAGTGGGATTTCGGCGGCCTGCCCCCTGGCTTCTGCGCATCCCCGACATCAAGATCCGGTGCGGCGACGCGCGGTACCTCGCCGCCTGCGAATCGTATGTCCGCAGGCTCGCCGCCGAGGTCCGGGACCTCCAGGTCCAGCGCGGCGGGCCGGTCCTCATGCTCCAGATCGAAAACGAGTACGGAAGCTTCGGCAACGACCGGGAATATCTCCTGGCGTTGAAGCGCGCCTGGGAGAAAGCCGGCATCGCGGTTCCGTTCTTTACCGCAGACGGAGCCGCCCCCGACATGCTCGAAGCCGGCACCATCCCCGGCGCCGCCATCGGCCTTGACCCCGGGACGAACGCCCAGCACTTCGCCGAGGCGGAGAAGCTCGGCCGCGGCGTTCCGGTTTTCTGCAGCGAGATCTACCCGGGCTGGATCACGCACTGGGGCGAGGCCTGGGCCAGGGTCAAGACGGAGGACCTCATCCCGCAGCTCACCTGGCTCCTCGAGAACGGCAAGTCGTTCAACCTCTATCTCTTTCACGGCGGGACGAACTTCGGGTTCACCGCAGGGGCCAACTTCGGCGAAAAGTACCTGCCGACGATCACGAGCTACGACTACGATTCGCCCCTCAACGAGTCGGGGCAGCCCACGCCCAAGTACTTTGCCCTGCGCGATCTCCTGGCCAAACGCCAGCCGGGCGGAGCGAAGCTCCCCGAGCTCCCCGCGCCTCTTCCGGTGATCGAGATCCAGGAGCTGATGCCGGCGGAGAGCGCCTCGATCTTCGACCAGCTCCCCGGGCCGCGCCGGGCTCCGCAGCCCCGTCCGATGGAAGCCTTCGACCAGAACTGGGGGTTCATCCTCTACCGGACGGACCTCGTCGGCGCGCGCTCCGGCAAGCTGACCGTCACCGAGCTTCACGATTACGCCAACATCTACGTCGACGGGAAGTCCTCGGCACGCTCGACCGTTCCAAGGACGAACAGTCCATCGACATCCCCGCCTCCGACCCGCCCGCCTCCAGGCTCGAGATCCTGGTCGAGGCGATGGGCCGGATCAACTACGGCGACCGGATGATCGACCGCAAGGGCATCACCGACAGGGTGACGCTCGGCCGGATGACGCTCATGAACTGGGAGGTCTTTCCCCTGCCGATGGACCTGAAGTTCCTCGAGGGGTTGAGGTTCGCGCCGGGCCCCCCGCCGGACCGGCCGGGCGTCTTCTTCCGCGGCCGGTTCGAGCTCGAAGCGAAGGGCGACACTTACCTCGACATGAGCGGCTGGCGGAAGGGGGTTGTCTGGGTCAACGGCCGGAACCTCGGCCGTTATTGGGACGCCGGGCCGCAGAAAAGGCTCTATTGTCCGGCCCCGTTCCTGAGAAAAGGGCCAAACGAGATCCTGATCTTCGACCTCCACCGCACGGCGCCAGCGCCGGTCCGGGGAGTACGATCCCTTGAATAGACAGGTGGGAAATGGTCGACGGTTCCGTGACGAATTCGATCCTCGAGAGGGTCCTGTCACGGGGCGTCCTCGAAGGTGGACACCATGAGAATTCGACGTTTGAGTTCAGCGTTACTCCGGACCGTCGCGGTCGTTGGCCTCTTGGCGGCGGCGGGAGCCGGCCTCGCCCTGTCCGTTTCGGCCCAACAGGCGGCGAGCTCGCGCGACTGGTCGAAGCGAGTCATCCCCCTGCCCAAGAAAATGGACATCGCCCGCGCGGACACCGCCGCCTTTCCGAGCGACGAGATCTTCCTGGCCATGCCCCGGCTGAACGATCCGCTGCTCGAGACGGCGGGCCGGCTCCTGCGGCGTTTCGCCCGGGGCCGCCGCGGTTTCCAGATCCGGCTCACCCTGACCGACGGCAGCTGCCCGGACAAGATCCGCCTGGCGATCCGCGACCTGCCGAACAGGGACCAGGCCTACGCCATCGAACCGCTCGTCGAACGGGGCCGGCTGACCGGGCTCATCCTGGCCGCCAACACGCCGCTCGGCCTCCTCTACGCCGCGCGCACGCTCGATCAGCTCGTGGCGCTCCCCGAGCCCCCGGATCAGAAGATCAAGCTCCCCAAGGTGTCGATCGTCGACTGGCCCGACCTCGCGGAGCGCGGCGAATGGGGAGGGAACGCGGCCAAGGACCTGGCCTGGCTCGCGGAGCGCAAACTCAACGTCATCGAGGTGCATCCGAAGCTCGGGTTTAACGAAGACGGCTCGCCGTCCGCCGAGCTCGACCGGGACATGCTGGCCGAGGGCTCGCGGGTCGGGGTCAAGATCGTGCCCATCATCCTGCACCTGGAGCAGCTCGCGGGGACCGGGCTGTTCAAGCATCACCCGGAGACCGCCGCGACGCCCGATCCATCGAAACCGCTCCCCACCGACTATGCGCCGGGCGTCTGCTTTTCGAGCCCCAAGACGGTCGATCTCCTGGCCGGTTGGATGGGCCTTCTCCTCGACCTCCCGGGCGTCTCCGAGGTCGACGTCTGGCTGTCCGAGACGGAAAGCGGCTGTTTCTGCCCGGACTGCCTCGGCCGGAACCCGTTCGTCATGGAGACCCGGGGCATCACGAGCGCCTTCGAGAAGGCCCGGACGGGCCGGCCGAAGGCCGCTCTCCGGATCCTGCTGACGCAGGCGAGCTACGACTCAAACGGTTTGATTCTCGAAGCCGTCCGGCCGGACACGAAGGTCATCTACTATGACGGCGGCCGGACCTACGACAGCTCCCACAAGCCCATGATCACTCCCCTGCTCGCCGACTTCGCCCGACGCCGCTGGCTCGGCGTATATCCCCAGCTCACGAATTCCTGGCGGACGGTGTTCCCCTTCTCCGGCCCCCAGTTCATCCTCGCCCGGATGCAGGAATTCGCGGCCAAGGGGCTGGCGAGCATGATCGGCTACGCCACGCCCTCAAACCGCTATTACGACTTCAACGTCACGGCGGCCGCGGAGTGGAGCTGGTCGGCCCGCGGCCGGTCGGTCCGGGAATTCGCCGAAGCCTACGCCGCGCGACGCGGCTTTCCCCAACCGGCGAAGTTCGCCGAATGGCTGGAAAAGGCGGGCGACGTCGGCTGGAAGCTTGCCGGCAGCCGCGCCGTCGAAAGGCTGATCTTCGGCGCGGGCGGGCAATCCTTCGTCGACGGCCGGATCCAGCCCGGACGGTCGTCGGCGCTCCTTAAGAACCTGAAGTTCGGGGGCGACCTTTTCGCCGAATTCCCGGACGAGAAGGACTTCGGCGAGAGCCTGGTTCGGGCGCGCGCCGGACACCGGCTGGCGCAGGAAGCCGGCGACCCGCGGGTGACCGACGAATCGGAATGCGTCCTGGGCATGATGGAGTTCCTGGCCTCGCTCGAGGAAGCCGCCGGCGCCTGGCGGGCGGCCGGGGAGCCGGACAAGTCCGCGCTGGAGAAAGCGCTTCGGAATATCGACATCACGGCGCAAAAGCTCACCGCCTCGGTCTACCGCTGGGGGATGCGGGCGAATCCCTTGCCCCACCCGGAGCTCTCGTCCCGGTTTCGCGACACGGTGGGTTTCGCGGCTTCCACGGCCGACCAGGTATGGCGGCTGGCGGCCGGGGCGGGCATCGAGGACCCTCAGCCGGACTACCGGAGGCGGTCCGCTTTGACCTGGACGGAAAAGGACTTCGCCGGAGGGCCGACGGCGGCGCTCCGGACCGATATCACGGACCTCCTGAGCGGCGCCGGCGAATACGACGTGACCCTCCAGTTCCTGGAGGGCGCTTCAGGGATCAGCGTGCGCGCGGTCTCTCTCTCCCGGGGCGCGACGCCGGAGGCGGCCGGGGAGATCGACGCGGACCGGTGGGATTTCAAGATCGGCCGTTGGGATAACTACATCGACTACTGGTTGACACTGTCCCCGGAGAAGGCCGCCGCCGCCAAGGAAGGCGACCGGTATTTTCTCGAGGTGGAGCTAACCGGTCCGCCCGCCGAGCTTCCGGCCGAGCGCCGGACGACGTCCGGGTTCGCGGCCGTGCGGCGCTCCTGGCGCCAGTAGGGTTTGTAATCGGTCAGCGCCGCGCGTAGGACGAGACGACCGACTGATAGACCAGGTTCTTGAACTTCCCGTGGAGGTCGCTCCCCGTCGCGGGAAGGAGCTGCGTCATCAGGACGCCCACGAGTTTTTCCGCGGGGTCGACCCAGTAGGTCGTGTGGTAGGCCCCTCCCCATCCGAAAGCGCCGGTCGAGCCGAGCTGGCCGTCGCGCCCCAGGCGGTCCGTGACCCTGAAGCCCAGGCCGAAGGCCGACAATCCATAGAGCGCGCCGGCGTGGTCGGCGGTCATGAGATCCACAGTCTTGGGGCTCAGCACGCGGACCCCGCCCAGCTCGCCGCCGTTGAGGAGCATGACCAGGAAGCTCGCGTAATCCTCGGCCGTCGACAACAGGCCGGCGCCGCCCGCGGTACACATCCGCGGCCCTTTAACATAGAAATTGTCCCGGGCGTCCTCGACGAGCCCCAGCGCGCCCTTGTCATCCAGGCCGTAGACCGAGGCGAACCTGGAGAGCCTGTCTTCCGGCAAAAAGAAAAAAGTGTCCTTCATACCCAGGGGCCCGGTGATCCTCTTGGCGAAGAAATCGGCCAGGCTCATCCCCGAGACGCGCTCGACAAGGTAGCCGAGAATGTCGGTGTTGTAACCGTAAACCCACTTTTCGCCCGGCTGCGAGTCGAAGGGCAGCGTCGCCAGCTTCTTGACAACGTCCCCGATCGGCACGGGCTTATCCGCCAGGAACCAGCCCCGGATGCCGGCCGCCGTGTACGCTTCGGCGGCCGGGCCGTCGCCGTACGAGATCCCCGCCGTGTGGGTCAACAGGTCCCGGATGGTAATCGGCCGATTCACCGGGACGGTCTCGTATCCGTGGGAGCCTTTATCGGACGCCGCGACGGCCACCCGGGCGCCAGCGAATTCGGGGATATACTTGGCGACCGGGTCGTCGAGCAGGATCCTCCCCTCCTCCATCAGGATCATGACGGCGGTCGTGGTCACGGCTTTGGTCTGGGAGGCGATCCGGAAGATCCCGTTCACCGGCATCGGCGCGCCGGCGGCAAGGTCGAGCTTGCCGAACGATTCGAGGTAGGCGACCTTGCCGTTCCGATAGATGAGCGCGACCAGGCCGGCCGTCTTGCCGTTGTCGACGTCCTCCCGCATGACGCGGCTGAGCCGTTCGAGCCGCTCGGGGGAAAGCCCGACCGTCTCGGGTTTCGCGGCGGGGAGCACAGCCGCCTGGACCATGATCGCCGCCAGAAGCCACATGCCAACGGCGGCCAGCGCGGCTCGCCTGAAGCGGAACCGATTCAGCGTTCTGTTCATGCGGGATTCCTCCATCTGCCGGGGTTCGGGCAGGACCATCGTCCGCTCAATATAGGGGCTCGGACCCGGACTGTCAACCCGGCAGGTAAAGCCGATGGGTGGCTCGGTTCGGGGGCCCCCCGCAGACGAACGTTTGATGGCGGTGACTCTGCGGGCAGAAACCAACTCGATGGGCCGTTCGGCTCCGGGGGAGAAACGAGACAGGACCCGTCGGCTGATTGTCGGTCGCTTGACGGATGGGCCGGACTCACGGATAATCCCCATGGAGCGCAACATGAGCATGAAGACGAGCGGGAAGTTCCTGGCGACAGCGGCGAGCCTCTTATTCCTCGGGGCCGTATCGAACGCATCGGCCGTGGGCAGATTCACGATGGGCGTCAAGGGCGGCCTCAATTCGTTCAACCTCAGGGTCAAGAGCGATATCACGACGTCGTCCTTCCGGACACGCGGCGAATTCGCCTGGGGCGGGTTCATCGAGTACAGGATCAGCGGCCTTTTCTCCGTTCAGGCCGAGGTCCTGGACTCCCCGAAAGGCTCCAAGCTCCTCTCGGGTCTCACCGGTACGAGAGAGGACATCACGCTGATGTACGAATACACAGAGGTGCCGCTCCTCATAAAATGGGCCCAAGGTTTCGGGTCGAGGTGGATCCCGTCTCTCTACGCGGGCCCCTACTGGGCTCACCTCAGAGAGGCCAGCATAACGACCGAAGGCCGGCTCGAGAATATCACCGAACCGCTGCCGGATCAGAGGAGCTACGACCTCGGGGTCATCTTCGGATTCTCCCTCGGCTACGACCTGGGGCCTGTCTCGCTGACCGGGGAAGCGCGGTATGGCATGGGGCTCGTCGACGTCGACGAAAGCGCCGGCACGACGATCAACCACCGGGGGTGGTCTTTCATGGCGGGGATCGGGTTTTGAGGCCGGGACCGCTCATATTGTAAAAAAAAACGGGTTTGGCTATAATAAACCTCCAAACAACTTGAAGGACACAGTCAAACGGCATTGGTTGTCCCACCCGAATAATTGATACGTCTGACCATAATCCCCTCATGTTGGAATCTACGATAAGGTAAGGTTAATGTTATTCAAAGAGCTGAACCTGCATCCCGGCCTGATGCAGGCGATCACGGAGAGGGGCTACACGGAAATGACGGAGGTCCAGGACCAGACACTGTCCCGGACGCTCCAGGGCGGGGACGCGGCCGTCCAGTCCCAGACGGGGACCGGCAAGACGGCGGCGTTCCTGATCACGATCTTCGAGCGCATGTCGCGCGGCGCCGTGCCCCGGGGGAAGATGGCGCTCATCATCGTACCCACCCGGGAACTGGCGGTCCAGATCGAGGGCGAGGCGCGCCAGTTGGCCGGTCACCTGGGATTGAAGATCGGCTGCTTCTACGGGGGCGCCGGTTACACCACCCAGCTCGCCGCCCTGAAGAAGGGGGTCGACGTGGCCATCGGCACGCCCGGCCGGCTGATCGACCTCAGCGGCAGGGGCATCCTCCGGCTGAAAGACGTTGGCACCCTGGTGATCGACGAGGCCGACCGCTTGTTCGACATGGGGTTCCTGCCGGATATCAAGAGGCTCCTTCAGGCCATGAGCCCGCGGACGGAACGGCAGAGCATGCTCTTTTCCGCGACCCTGAGCCGGGTTTCGCGGAAGATCGCCTCGGACTACCTGAACAATCCGGCCTTCATCGAGCTCACGCCCGAGCAGATGACGGTCGACACGATCTCCCAGAAGCTCTATCGCGTCAAGAGCCACATCAAGACGAACCTGCTCCTCGGGATACTCCAGGAGCTCAACCCGCAGAACGCCCTGATCTTCACGAACATGCGGCACACCGCCTTCCGCCTGGCCAAGATGCTCGAGCGGAACGGGTTCCGAACCCGGTACCTGTCCGGGGACCTGCCCCAGAGCCAGCGGCTGCGCATCATCGACGATTTCATGGCCGGCAAGTTCGCGCTCCTCGTGGCCACCGATGTGGCCGCCCGGGGCCTGCACATCGAGGGACTGGAGATGGTCATCAACTACGACCTCCCCCAGGACATCGAGAACTACGTGCACCGGATCGGCCGGACGGCGCGCATGGGCCAAAAAGGTCAGGCCATCTCGTTTGTCTGCGAGAAGTTCGGCAAGTTCCTCGACGAGATCGAGGCCTTCATCGGCATGAAAATTCCGGCCGAAACGCCGCGCCCCGAGCTGTTCCTAACGGACCGGAGCGTGGAATTCGAGAGCCGCGACCGGGCGCGCCGCCGGGACGAAAGACCCGCTCCCCAGTCCAAAGACAGGGGCCGGAAGCCGCGCCACGACGGGAGATGGGAACAGAACACCCATCCCGCCTGACGACCGGCCGGCTAACCCGGGGGGGGCGGTCCGGGACCAAAATCTTTTATCTATGGAGGTCAGAATCCCATGAGCCGTAGAAAAGCCTATGCCGCACTTGTCTTCGCACCCTTATTCCTGATATCCCTCGGCGGTCCCCTCGCCGCCGACGTCCGCCTGCCCGCGGTCATCGGCGATCACATGGTCATCCAGCAGGACAAGCCCGTCTCCGTCTGGGGATGGGCCGGCCGCGGTGAAACGGTGACCGTTGGACTCGCGGGCACGTCCAAAGAGGTTCGCGCCTCGGTCGAGGGGAAGTGGCAGGTGCTCTTCGACCCTCTCAAGCCGGGTGCAGATCCTCTCGAAATGACGGTTCGCGGCGAAACGGGGCCCGAGATCGTCGTCCGGGATATCCTGGTGGGTGAGGTCTGGGTGGGCTCGGGCCAATCCAACATGGCGTGGTCGCTCGCGGCGACGCTCGCGCCGACCCCGGAGATCTTGCGGGCCGACCATCCCGGGATCCGGCTCTTCCTCGTCCCCAGGCGCACCGCGGACCGTCCGCAGGAGGACGTGGAGGCCAAGTGGGAAGTCTGCCGGCCGGAGACCGTCGGCCCGTTCTCGGCGGTCACCTACTACTTCGGGCTCGAGCTCCATCAGAAGCTTGGCGTGCCCGTCGGGCTGATCGCGACGGCCTGGGGCGGATCGGACATCGAGCCGTGGACGCCGCCTTCGGGGTTCGTCGCCGTGCCCGAGGTCCAGTCCATCCTGGCCGCCCAGGAAGCCCGCTACGCGGAATACCGGCAAGCCCTGAAAAAAGCGCTCCCTTTATGGGAAACTTGGGTCAGGGAGACCCAGAAGGCGCTGACGGCGAACGCCGTACTGCCGGTCATGCCCGCCGGCGGCCGGCTGCCGGAGAATCCTTACGATACCTTCAAGGCGCCGACCACACTTTATAACGCCATGATCCACGCGCTCACGCCGTTCGCCATCCGGGGCGCCATCTGGTACCAGGGAGAGAACAACCGGGCCGACGGGCTGTTCTACGAGAAAAAAATGCAGGCGCTCATCCGCGGCTGGCGCGAGGCTTGGCGGCTGGGAGATTTCCCGTTCTATTACGTCCAGCTGGCCCCGTACAACTACCCCTTCAACAACCTTCAGGCCGCCCCCGGCGACGTTCCCGACCAGGTCCTCCTCCCGCACATCTGGGAGGCCCAGACAAACGCCCTCCGCATCCCCAACACAGGCATGGCCGTCGTCACCGACATCGCCAACCTCAACGACATCCACCCGCTCAATAAAAAAGATGTCGGGCACCGGCTGGCGCTGTGGGCCAGGGCTAAAACCTACGGAGAAAAGGGCCTCGTTTTCTCGGGCCCGCTCTACAGGTCCATGTCGGTCGAGGACGGCGCCGTCAGGATCGCCTTCGACTTTACGGGCGGCGGCCTGGCCGCGAACGACGGACTCCCCCTGAGATGGTTCGAGGTCGCGGGCGACGACCGGGTTTTCTACCGGGCCGTTGCCGAGATCAAAGGCGATACGGTCGTCGTCCGGAGCTCGCGCGTGCCGGCGCCCAAGGCCGTCCGCTTCGGCTGGAATCAGCTGGCCGTCCCCAACCTCGCCAACAGAGAAGGACTTCCCGCCTCGCCCTTCCGGACCGACAACTGGTAAACGCTCCCCGACAATCCGGGAAACCCAATTCGGGGACAGCATACGTAATGCACTTATTTCCCCTACCTAGGGGATAACGTAGTCTATCCCTCTTCCTTGACCAGCGCCTGCCGACGATTTGAGTGTATTGCGTATACTGTCCCCTCATTAATTGAAGTATAATTTCGTTATTGATGAGGCCTCCGGATCGCACTCGATACCTGCGCCGGCCGCGGGCGAACCCGCGCCGGGAACGGTTTTCCAGATTCCGATGTAATACAGGCGGGGCTTCTGATCTCGAATCCGGGGCGGCCGATGCCGCCGGGAGGTTGTCATGGGCCGTGATCGCTGGCGTCGCTTCCATCGCCTGGTCTCTCCGGGGTTCCTGGTCCTGTTGGCCGTCATCGTCGCGCTCGGCACGGGGGCCGCGGCGCTGGCGCGGTTCCAACCCGTTTCACTGTCTTCAGGGCAGACTTCCCCACCCGGTGACGACTTGAGCCGCCAGCGCCTCGACCAGCTGGTCAACGAGCAGAAATACGAGGAAGCCGCCAAGGAGGCCGCCCGCCTCCGCGAAGCCGCCCGCCTCGCGAACAACGAGCCTGTCTGGGCCTGGGCCCTGATCAAGGACGTCCAGCTCCGGACGGCGCTCCACGGCTACGAGACCTCCGTGCGCTTTCTTAAGGAACAACCTTGGCCCAAGGCGACGATCCAGCGCGACATGCTGGACCTCTTCTACGCGCAGTCCCTTCTTACTTATTACGAGGCCTATTCATGGGAGATCAACCAGCGGGAGCGCGTCGAGGCCGCGGGGCCGGTCGACCTCAAGTCCTGGACGAAGGACCAGATCTTCCAGGAAGCCTGGACCACCTTGGTGAGCGTCTGGAAGGACAGGGACAGCCTCCAGGCTCATCGTCCGGCTGAGTTCCCGGATTTCTGGAGCCCCGGCGATTACCCGGCCGGCATCCGGGACACCCTGAGAGATGCCGTCGCCTATCTCCTGGCGCAGGTCCTGGCGGACACTTCGTTTTGGACGCCGCGTCAGTCGAACGAGCTCTTCCTTCTCGACCTCGAAAAGCTCCTGGCCGCCGCGGGCAGGGACCCCAAGGCCGAGGCCGCCGTCCTCGAATCCCCCGAATCACACCCTCTCCAAAAGCTGGCCGCCGTCCTCGGCGAGCACGAGGGCTGGTGCCGCCGGGCCGGCCGGCCCGAGGCCGCCATGGAGGCGCGCTTCGTCCTCGTCGCGGACCTCCATAACGCCTTTTCTCAGGAAGACGACCGGACCCTCATCCGCTCCCGGCTGGCGGAGTACCTTTCCCGAGGCCGCGCCCATCCCTGGTGGGCGGTCGGCCAGGCCGTTCTCGCCGAATTCACGCGGCAGGAAGACGCTCCCGATTCACAGGTCCGGGCCAGACAGCTCGCCCTCGAGGGGGCCGAACGTTTCCCGGATTCGCCGGGCGGCCGACGCTGCCTCCATATCGTCAAGGCCGTCGAAGCCCCGGGCTTATCGGTGGAGATGATGGCCGCCGACGGCCCCGGCCGCCGCTCCATCCGCCTGACCCACAGGAACCTGGGCAGGATCTTTTTCAGGGCCTACCCCCTCGACCTCGAAGCCCTCATCCGGGCGGCGAAAGACTACAACCTCTTCCCGCGATGGGACGAGGCCGAAAAGATCATCAGGGGAAAGCAGCCCTCCCAGTCCTGGAGGTCGGACCTCCCGCCCACGCCCGATTACCGGGACCATAAAACTTACGCCGACTTGCCGGCCGACCTGGCCCCCGGCCTTTATCTTATCGCCGCCTCGGTCCGCGAGGATTTCGCCGGACAGGACAACCGGATCGAGGCCCTGAACGTCATCGTCTCGAACGTCGCGCTCCTCAAGCGGACGACCGCCGAGGGCGGCGAGGAAGCCGTCGTTACGGCCGGCGACAGCGGACGCCCGTTGGCCGGGGTCAAAGTCGACCTCTACGCCTTCGACTGGCAGCGTGGCCACCGGGTTCTCGAATCCCGGACCTCGGACGCCGCGGGCCGCGCCGCCTTCGCCCCGCGCGCGCAGCAGACCGGTCCCTGTTTTCTCCTGGCCAAAAAAGGAGACGACGTCGCGTTCGACCCGTCGTATCTCTATCTCTACAACCGGCCGAAGCCGGCTGAGACGAGCGCCTCGCTCATCTATACCGACAGGAGCGTCTACCGCCCCGGCCAGAAGATCTACTGGAAGGTCCTGGCCTTTACGGGGCGCCGCGACCTCGGCCGCCTCAAGCCGGCGGCCGACTCGACGGCTTCCATCTGGCTCGAGGACATCAACGGACAGCGCGTGGCCGAAGCCGCGACGACGACCAACGCGTTCGGCACGGCGAGCGGCGAGTTCATCATCCCGGCCGCCGGCCGCCCGCTCGGAGCCTGGCGCCTCAGGTCCTCTCCGGAAGGCTACAGCCAGGTCCGGGTTGAAGAATACAAGCGTCCCACGTTCGAAGTGACGGTCAAGGACCCGGAGAAACCGCTCCGGCTCAACCGGCCCGCGACGCTCGAAGCAGAAGCCCGGTATTATTTCGGCCTGCCCGTCGCCTCGGGCACGGCGGTCTGGCAGGTCAGGCGAGAGCCCGTCTATCCCCGCTGGTGGTGGTGGGAGACGCCGGCCGGCCAAGCCCAGTCCGTCGCCGGCGGCAGGGCCGCCCTGCGCGAGGACGGCACGTTCGACCTGACGTTCATCCCCAAGGTCGACGAACGAAAGGCCAGGTCCGATTCCGGGATCACCTACCGTTATACGCTCTCCGTCGACATCACGGACGACGGCGGCGAGACGCGGTCGGCCGCACGGTCGTTCCGGCTCGGGTTTGTGAGCGTCGAGGCGTCTCTCGCCGCGGCCAGCGGGTTCTTCCGGGCCCAAGCCCCGGGGGAATTTACCGTCACGCGGACGGACCTCAACGGCACGCCGAAACCGGGTGCCGGCGCCTGGCGCATCGTCCGGCTCAGTCAGCCCGGGGAAACGCTTCTTCCGGCGGACCAGCCGTTGCCCGAGCCGGCTCCGCCCCAACCCGGCCAAGCGGCCCCATACGCGACTCCCGGCGACCGGCTGCGAACCCGTTGGGAATCGTCGCTTTCCCCCGAAGCGATCCTTCGCCTCTGGAAAGAGGGCGCGGCGGTCGCCGGCGGCGAACTCGCGGCCGACGCCGCGGGCCGCGCCACGGTCAAAGCGCCGCCTCTCGACGCCGGGGCCTATCGCCTCCTCTACGAAACGAAGGACGACTTCGGCGCCGTCTGCCGCGAAAGCCTGGACTTCGTCGTCGCCGGGAAGGGGACCGGAGTCCGCCTGCCGCTCGTCCTTGCCGTCGAGAGGTCATCCGTGAACGCGGGCGGGACGGCCCGCCTGTTCCTGCACAGCGGCTGGTCCGACCAGCCTATCCTATTCGAAACTTTCCGCGGCGGCGAGATCTGGGAACGCCGGTGGCTCGACTCGGGGAAGGACTCGGCCGTGCTGGAGATCCCGGTCACGGAGGACCTCAGGGGCGGATTCGGGGCGCGCCTCACGGCGCTCAGGGATCACCAGTTCATGACCGAGGAAACGAGCGTCTTCGTCCCTTGGGACAACAAGGAACTCGAGCTCGCGTTCTCCTCGTTCCGGGACAAGCTGGCGCCGGGCGGCAAGGAAACCTGGCGCGTCACGGTCAAGCTGCCCGGCGGAAAGCCGGCGCTCCAGGGCGCCGCCGAGCTTCTGGCCTACATGTACGACCGGAGCCTCGATCTGTTCGCTCCTCATCATCCGCCGAGCGTGACGGGCCTTTATCCGTCGCGCACCGGAGCCCCGGCCTGGGACCCCGCGCTCGGCCTCGCGCCCCAGGCGTTCTCCGAGGATTCGGGCTGGGTCAAGGTCCCCGGGTTTCCGACCTTCCGGCCCGCCGGGCTCGTGAGCCTCGGCGGCTACGGTATCGGCGGCCCGGGGATCCGGGGCGGCGTGGTCGGGGGCGTCGTCGGCGGGGTGATGGCCCAGCGGATGCCCTCGGCGGCGCGCCTGGCCAAGGAAGAGGGCGCCGTAATGGACCTGGCAAGCTCGGTCGAGAAGTCCAGGGAGGACAAGGCGCCCCAGGAAGAGGCTGAGGGAGCGGGCCAGGAAGCCGCGGTCCCCCTGCGCTCGAACTTCTCGGAGACGGCCTTCTGGCAGCCGCACCTTCTCACCGGCGCGGACGGCTCGGCGGCCGTCGAGTTCACCGTCCCCGACTCCGTCACCTCCTGGCGCGTGTTCGTTCACGGCGTCACCAGGGACCTCATGGGAGGCCGGCTGGAGAAGGAAGCGCGGACCGTCAAGGACCTCATGGTCAGGCCGTACCTGCCCCGGTTCTTCCGCGAAGGGGATACGGCCGAGCTCAGGGTCATGGTCAACAACGCCGGCGACAAGCCATTTTCCGGCGAGGTCGCGCTCGAGATCTTCGATCCTTCGACGAACGAGAACCTGGCCCCGGCCTTCGGTCTGCCCGAGAAGGTCCCCGGCCGGCCGTTCACGGTCAAGCCCGGCGGCGGCGCGCCGGTGGTTTTCCCGCTGGCCGCGCCGGCCCGCGTCGGCACGGTCGCCTTCAAGGTGACCGCCAGGGCGGGAGCCTACTCGGACGGCGAGCTCCGGCCGCTGCCGGTCCTTCCGGGCCGGATGCACCTCATCCAGTCCCGGTTCGCGACGCTCAGGGAAGGAAAGCCCCGCGAGCTCGTGTTCGAGGACCTCGGGAAAGATGACGACCCGACCCGGGTGAACGACCAGCTCGTCGTCACCGTGGACGCGCAGCTCTTTTACGGCCTGCTCGAGGCCCTCCCCTATCTCGTCAACTATCCTTACGAATGCACCGAGCAAACACTCAACCGCTTCCTGTCCACGGGCATCCTGACCAGCCTTTATACCCGCTACCCGTCCGTGGCGCGCATGGCCGAGGCGCTGAGCCGCCGGGAAACGCTTTACGAGACATTCGATCAGGCCGACCCGAACCGCAAGATGGCGCTCGAAGAGACGCCGTGGCTCATCGAGGCCCGCGGCGGCCAAGACGCGGGCTTCGGCATGGAGCGGGTGCTCGACCCGAAGATCGCCGGGGCCCAGCGCGAGGCCTCGTTGGCCAAGCTCCTCAAGGCCCAGACTTCGCTCGGCGCTTTCCCCTGGTGGCCGGGAGGCCCGCCCTCACCTTACATGACCCTCTACATCGTCCACGGGTTTTCCAAGGCGCTCGAGTTCGGGGTGGCGGTCCCCAAGGAGCCGGTGGAGCGCGCCTTCGCATATCTCCACCGCCACTACATCGACGAGGTGGTCCGGCTGCTCATGGCGCACGACGTCGGCTGGGAGTTCGTCACCTTCCTCAACTACACGATCTCAAACTTCCCCGACGCCTCGTGGACGGGCGGCGTCTTCTCGGACAAAGACCGGAAGGATATGCTCGCCTTTTCCTTCAGACACTGGAAGGAACACTCGCCCTACCTCAAGGGTTTCCTCGCTTTAACGCTCAAGCGCGCCGCCCGGCCGAAGGACGCGGCGCTCGTCTGGGACAGCGTCATGGACAGCGCCAAGACGACCGAGGACGAGGGCACATCCTGGGCGCCCGAGGACCGCGGCTGGCTCTGGTACAACGATACCATCGAGACCCACGCCTTCGCCCTGCGGACGCTCATGGAGCTCCAGCCCAAGGACGCGCGTTCGGAGGGACTCGTCCAGTGGCTGTTCCTCAACAAGAAGCTCAATCACTGGAAGTCCACCAAGGCCACGGCCGAGGTCATCTATTCCGTGGCCTATTTCCTGAAGACGACGGGCGCGCTCGGGGTCCGGGAATCGGTCGCCGTCGACGCCTGCCGGACGAGGACCGTCTTCACCTTCGAGCCGGACGCTTACACCGGCAAGAAAAACCAGGTCGTGGTCCCGGGCGAAAAGCTCCGGCCCGACTGCGCCGCCGTCCGGGTATCCAAGGAAGGAAAAGGCCTGGCCTTCGCCTCGGCGACCTGGCATTTCAGCACGGACCGGATGCCCGAGAAGGGCGAGGGCGACCTCTTCGCCGTGGAGAGGACCTACTACCGCCGCGAGAAGAGGGGCGGCGAAACCGTCCTGCAGCCGCTCGCCGACGGGGCGGCGCTGGCCGTCGGGGACGAGGTCGAGGCGCACCTGTCGATCCGCGCCCGCCACCCGGCGGAGTACGTTCAGGTCCGTGACCCCCGGCCTTCCGGGTGCGAGCCCGTGACGCTCACCTCGGGCTATAAATGGGACCTCGGGCTCGTGCGCTACGAAGAGATCCGCGACAGCGGCACCAACTTTTTCATGGAGCGGCTGCCCCAGGGCGAATACACGCTCAAGCACCGGCTGCGCTGCGCCATGGCGGGAACATTCAAGGCCGCGCCGGCGACACTCCAGTCGATGTACGCGCCGGAGTTCGCCGCCTACTCCGCCGGCAGCCTGGTGACGATAAAGTAAACTTTGCCGCGGCGTGGAAGCATCTCGTTTTATGTGATGTCCGAAGGCTATGGGGAGGGTGGCATGGCGCTAGTCCTTGGGCGCCCGGAGCGACGGGGACCGGCGGGAAGCGGAGTCTTGGAGCGACCATCAGAATAGCGGCGAAGCGACTCGGAGTCGCTATTCTGCAAAATATCCTGAAAAAGCTCTTGACGATCAGTTCGACCGGGGGCCGGGGCAGAGGGTGATACCGGCGACGCTTCGTGATCTTCTCCGCCGGCAGGGGACGCGCCATGACAGGACCCTATTCCCAAATAACACGATCACATAAAACGAGATGATTGCCCACTTCGAATTTCGTTTGACATGCCCGGCGTCCTTCGCTGTATACTTCCGCCTCAGGAAACGCGCCGTGATTGGGCTCATGCCTGACCGGGACGCTCCAAATGCCCGACTCATGGAGGCCAAAGTGACCCGAATCGATAACCCATCCCGTATCGCCGTCCTGCTTCTGGCGGGGCTTCTGCTGGCCGCCGCCGGCCCGGCCGAGGCCCGATACTCCAAGAGCCCGTTCGCGCCCAATGCTTTCCCCAAGCCCGTGATCAATACGAACTTCTCGATCCCGCTCGACCCCGCGCAGGTCATCGCGGTCTACCCCGCGGCTCTCGAGCCGGCCGCCAGGAAACTCCAGGCCGCCCTCGCCGCCCGCTGCGGCCGCGAGATCCTCTTCGCCCCGGCGGATTCGCTCAAGTCGGAAGACCTCGCGGGAAAGCACCTGATCGTCATCGGCAACATCTCGAACAACAGATGGGCGCTCGAGCTCTACAAGCAGCGCTACGCCTTTGCCGACGCCGTCTTTCCGGGCAAAGCCGGATACATCATTCATCCGGCCGCCTCGATCTGGGACCGCGGCCGAAACGCCCTCGTCATCGGCACGAGCTCGGACGACGACCTTGTCCCGGCGTTTGAGGCCTTCGTCAACCTTCTTCCCCAGGGAACGGATAGGATCGACGCCCTCCACGCGCTCAAGACCAGCCTTGAAATGCCCGCGCCGCCCACGAACACCGCCAGGATGCTCGACGAAACCCGGAAGAACGCGCTGAACGCCCGAGCGCCGTATGGCGCTCTCGGCGAGTGGGGACTCAACTATTTTATAACGGGCGATAAGGCCTGGGCGGAGCTTTTCCGGGACGGGTTCGCGGCTTTCTACGAGCGCGCCAAGGCGTCGGGAGACTGGGTTCCCGAACCCTGGACGAACATCTACTTCTCGCTCCGAGGCCTATTCCTCTCCTGGGACCGCATCGACGACGACCCCTTTTTCTCCGAATCCGACCGGAAGATGATCGAAGAAACCCTCTGGGGATTCGCGACGTTCGTCCGGAACATGACCCTTCTCGATAAAGACATCGCCCCCGAGGGCGAGCCGCGCCAGAACCACACCTCTCATATGGGATTCGGGTTGTACTATGCTTACAATTACTACATCCAGAAATACGGGATGAGCGGTCTCGAGCCGATGGCCGGCCAATTCAAGCTGGCCTTTGACCTTGGCCAGGGCAACTCTTACCGCCCCAACGACGACGCCGCCGGCTACCAGTTCGCAACACCCGGTGATTACTACACCTATGCGCTCGCCCGAGGCGACGAGTCGGCCCTCAAGGCGGGCAAGCTCAGGCAATATATGGACCTTCTGGTGGCGACGACCGATAACCACGGCGAGACGGTGAGCTTCGGCGACACCGGCGGCTACTCCCCCCGCGAAAAAGGCAGCCGGAGCCCGATCCCGCATTTCGCCCGTCTCGCGGCCTGGTACTATAGGGATGGCCAATATCAATGGTTCGCTGACTGGCTCGGGAACCCGGGCTCTCCGGGGAACCTGGCGAACGGCGATTACGCCGCGGACATCAAGCCCGAGCCGCCGTCACGTTTCGAGGGCATCACAAGCGTCATCCTGGACGAGGCCTCGCTGCTGTTCGCCTCGCGGCGCGCGGGCCGGCCGTCCTGGTATCCCCAGCCCGGCCAACGCTACTTCGACAAGATCAGCCTGCGCCGGAACTTCGATCCTCAGGACGAATACCTGAGCCTCGAGGGAACGTCATTCTTCTCCCACGGCCATTTCGACGGCAACACGGTGACGCGCCTCACCTGGAAGGACAGGATCTGGCTCTTCGACCTCCACTACATCAACTTCACGCCCCGTTACCACAGCGGCGTCGCCGTGACTTTTGAGGGAAGGCAAGACGATCCGCCGCTCCTCACCTCCCTGGACCTCGAAGCCGACCTGCCCTCGACCGGATTGCTGCAGACGACCTCGAACGATTTCAGCCGCGCCGACTGGACGCGGCGCATCGTCTGGCGAAAGGGCCGGTATTTCCTGTTCGTCGACACGGTCAAGGCCCTGGAGACGGGAGACTACAGGATCGACGGCCGCTGGCGGACCCGCGGCGACATCGAGCTTCAGGGCGGCGTCCTCAAAGTTATGCAGGGCGACAAGGCCTTCTTCATCAAGAGCGCCGACGCGACTCCTCGGAGCCTCGTCTATGAGCCGGACGGGTACTCGAGCACCTGGAACTACCCTTATGGGAACGGGAAAACCGGCGTCCTTCTGGCGCGCCATCGCGGGCCGCTCGGCCGGAACGCGTCCTGGACTCTCGCCAGCCTCATGTACGCCGCCGACGCCGACGACACGACATCCGTCGACATCGTCAGGATCGCCGACGGGCTCTACAGCATCAGGGACGCGGGCGAACAGCAGGCCGCCGGCATCGACGCCGGCGCGTTGGCCGGGGCCGGGATATCGACCGACTGTGAGCTCTTTTTGGCGGACGCGCGGGGCCTGTCGCTCGCGGGACTGACCTTCCTCAAAGCGGGGAATCTCCGGCTGGCATCGTCCGCGGCTGTCCATCTCGAGCTCGACCTGGCGAAAGGCGCCGGCACGCTCGTCGTCCCCGAAGGCGGCCGCGCGGACATCGCGGTGCAAAATATCACCGTCGGGGCACAGCCGACAGCCGCGGCGCCGGGGGGTGGCGGACCGGGCGCGGCGCCGCGCTTGACGCTCGAGCCGGGCAGCTACCCGGTTTCATTCAGATGGACCGGGTCCCGCCGCTTCCTCCCTGGTGAAATCCGTGGCGGAGTTCGAGAGTCCGGTCCAGCCCGCGCCTTGGGCGGCGCCGCTCAAGACGGCGGGCATCGATATCGTCAAGGAGACGGCCATGTCCGATGCCGTCACGGCCTTCTGCCGGGACGGAGACACGCTCCTCGCCGGCGACGAAAAGGGTCGGGTGTTCCGCTTCCACGGCGAGACGCAGGATCTGCTCCTCCAGGTCGGCTCTTCCCACGCCATCACCGCGGTCAAAGCGGCCGATCTCAACGGCGACGGGACGGCCGAGATCATCGCCGGCGACGACCAGGAGAATCTCTTCTGCTACGACCAGTCCGGCCGGATGCTCTGGACCTATAAGATGACGCCGATCAACGGGAGCGCCGTGGCGGCGGACATCGCGGTCGGCGATCTTGACGGCAAAGGGAGGCCGACGATCCTGATAGCGACCAGGAGCTGGAAGCTCTACGCGTTCCACCCCGACGGCCGGGTCCGGTGGGAGGGCTTCTGCTATTACCACCCCGGCACGAAAGTCGGGATCCTGAGCGGCCCCAAACAGCCCACCGTCATCGCCGCCGGGAACGTTTACCACACGCCGCTCAACGTCGTCTCGCCCGCGGACGGTTCGGTGCTCTGGCACACTTGGGAGCAGTGCGGCGGTGAAGCCTACTCGACGACCGACTACAGCGGCTTCTTTCTTACTGGCATGGTGTTCCTGGACACGGACGGCGACGGCATCAAGGAGATCATCTTCGGCACCAAGTTCAACCGGATTTATGCCCTCGCCGCCGCCGACGGCGCGACCAAGTGGACGGCCGTCCTCGATGACGAAGTCACGGTCATCGACACGATGACCGACCCCGCGACGGGCGAGGAATTCATCCTGGCCGGGACCGACGCCGGCGAGGTCGTCAAGCTCAACCGCAGGGGCAGGCGGGTGCGGACGCTCACGTTATCGGGCGGTATCACCGGCCTGCAGGTCGGTGAGCTATCCGGGACAGAAGAGAAGCGATATCGCCGTCTCGACCCGGGACGGCGGCGTCGTCGTCTTCGACCAGGATTTCGAGATTCGCGCCGCCGCCGCTCTCGACCGGGAGCTCGCGGGCCTGGCCCTTGCGGACGAACAGGAAGGAGTCAACCGGTACTTTGCCGTGTCCGACCGCTCCGTAATCCTGCTCGGCTACAGGCCGTTTTTCCTCAGGAAATCCCGGGAGCACTGACCGCCGAACAAGGGAACCGGCACGATTCTTCACGTAATTATCAGAGCCATTTATGAACGGGTGGCATGGCGCCAGTCCCTGCGCGCCCGGAGCGACGGGGGCCGGCGGGAAGCGGAGTCTTCGGAGCGACCATCAGAATAGCGGCGGAGCGACTCGGAGTCGCTATTCTGGGAGATATCCTGAAAAAGCTCTTGACTATCAGTTCACCCGGGGGCAAAGGGTGATACCGGCAACCCTGGGGACCTTATCCGCCGGCGCGAGGACGCACAGGGATGCGCCATGACAGGACCCGTTAGGGGTCAGCGGGCATCGATATTGAACTTGGCCGTCACGGTCTTGTCGTCGATCGTGATCCTGACCAGGATGATCCACGGGCCGGCCATGATCAGGTCCATCACGGCCTTGTAGGCGTCCTTTTTCCACTTGGCCTCGACCTTGTAGTTCATCGGCGGCATTCTCGCCATGGGCGGCATGTAGTAGTTGACGAGGAGCTTCGCGCCCTGGACCGGGTTCCCCGCAGGATCGGTGACCCGGACTTCGATCGCGTTCTTGGCCACGGTCGGAGGATTCCGCTCGATGACGGCCACGACCATGAGGTCCCCCACCTTCTTTATCAGCTCGAGCTCTTTTCCCGGGACAGGTCCGGCCAGGAGAAAAAGCCCAAAAAGGCAGACGGCCACCTGTCCCAAAACGCTCCATCGACCTTGGCTTTGGCGCCGCATGCTCTTCTTTTATTCTAGGGGCCGGCGGTTTTCTTGTAAAGCCGCGGACCCGAAGTTATAATGAATTAGAGAGAATTTGACTTAGGATGGCAGAAATGAATACATCTTTTTTCCGGAAGGCCGCCTCCTCCGCCGCGCTTCTGGCCCTGTTCTTGATGCTTCCACCGGATGCCTCTTCCCAGGCTGCCAAGCCCACCGCCAAGGACAAGTGCCCCGTCTGCGGCATGTTCGTGGCGGAATACCCGGCTTTCCTGGCCGAAATCGCCTTTAAGGACGGCTTCCGGGCCTATTTCGACGGTCCCAAAGACATGTTCCGGTACTATTTCGAGCCGGATAAGTACCATCCCGGCAGGAAAATCGCCGATATCGCCGCGGTCTACGTCACCGATTATTACAGCCTGGAAATGATCGACGGTAAGCAGGCTTTCTATATTTCCGGGAGCGACGTCATGGGCCCGATGGGCAACGAGCTCATCCCGGTCGGAGGCGAGCCCCAGGCCAGGACATTCATGGAGGACCACAAGGGCAAGGCGCTTCTCAGGTTCAACGAGGTCACTCTCGAGATCGTCAACAGTCTCGATTGAGGCGATGCGCAGGTCCCACTCCTTCCTTCTCAGCCTGGGCGTCCTGGCCGGACTGTGCGGGCTCTTGTTCGTCCACTCGTCATTTCGCCAGCGGGCGATGAGACCCGCGCTGCGCGAGAAGGAACGGCTGGTCCGGGAGCTCGGCCTGACGGATATCTGCCTGACCACGGAAGCCAATTACACGCGGCACCTGACTCAGGCCGACCTCACGACGGCTTTTCAGGACCACCCGCTGTCGCTCGAGCATTTCCCCTCGGGGACCTGGATCCTGCCCACCCTCCCCTCAGGATACGCAAATGGCCAAGGGATTCGAACGGCAAAAAAACATCCTTGATTTCACTCTATCCTCTCTCCTGAGGAGAAAGTGGAAGAACCTGGCGCTGGCCTGTGTCTATACGCTTGTCGTTTTCCTCCTGGCCTCCGTGATGTTTTTCTCCTACGCCATCAGGAGAGAAGCCTCGCTTCTCCTCGATAACGCTCCCGAGGCGACCGTCCAAAAGCTCCTGGCCGGAAGACACAGCCCCGTCCCTCTCGCCTACGCCGACAAGATCAAGGATATTCCCGGAGTGTATTCGGTGCGCGGCCGGCTGTGGGGGTATTATTACGACCAGGTCGTCGGCGCCAACTACACGCTCATCGTGCCCGAAGCCGGCGTGCCGGAGCAGGGTACGATCCGGGTGGGGGCCGGGGTGGCCCGGGCCCGGTCGCTCCTGGCCGGTGATATGATCGAGTTCAGGACGGCGGCCGGAGAGATCCTGGAGCTCGAAGCGCGCGAGTTTTTTTCCGCGGATTCGGAGCTTGTGTCCTCGGACCTCGTCCTCCTCTCGGCCGAGGATTTCCTGGCCATCTCGGGCGGCACGGCCGACGAGGTCACCGACATCGCCGTCGGCGTGCGCAACCCGCGGGAGCTTGTGACCATCGCGGAGAAGATCGCCGCCCGGCTCCCCGACACGCGGGTCATCCTGCGCGAGGAGATCCTCAGGACCTACGACGCGGTGTTCAACTGGCGGGGCGGCCTCCTGGTCGTGATCCTGGCCGGGGCGATGCTGGCCTTCATCATCCTCGCCTGGGACAAAGCCTCGGGCCTGGGCCCCGAGGAGCGGCGGGAGATCGGCATCCTGAAAGCCATCGGCTGGGAGACATCCGACGTCTTGCTGATGAAATTCTGGGAGGGGATGGCGGTCTCCCTGACGTCGTTCCTCCTTGGCCTCGTCCTCGCCTACGTCCACGTCTTCACGGGGGGCGCCGGGCTCCTCGCCCCGGTGCTCAAGGGCTGGTCCGTCCTCCTCCCCGAATTCAGGCTCATCCCATATATCGACGGCGCCCAGGTCGCCGCCCTCTTTTTCCTGACGGTCGTCCCCTACTCCGTGGCCACGATCATCCCGGCCTGGCGGGCCTCGATCGTCGACCCCGATTCGGTGATGCGGTGAGACGCCCATGCTGATCGAGCTCCGGGACGTGCGCAAAGTCTTCAACCAGGGGAAGCCCAACGAGTTCACCGCCGTCCGGGATGTCAGCCTCTGGATCGAGGCCAGCCGGGCGACCGTCATCAAGGGCCCGAGCGGCTCGGGCAAGACGACGCTTCTCAGCCTGATCGGCGGCATGACCCGGCCGACCTCCGGGCGGATCGAGATCCTGGGCCGGGAGGTGAGCAGCCTTCCGGAACGGTTCCTCACCAAGGTCCGGCGCGAGACCTTCGGGTTCATCTTCCAGCACTTCAACCTTGTCAAAGGCATCACCGCCCTGGAAAACGTCATGCTGCCCGCCTATCCTTCCGGCGAGAAACAGGCGGCCCTCAAAAAACGCGCTCTCGACCTCCTGGATCACTTCGGAGTGGCGGCCAAAGCGCAGTCGAAGGTGGAAAAGCTCTCGGGGGGTGAAGCCCAGCGGGTGACTATCGCCCGGGCCCTGATCAACGACCCGTTGGTCATCGTCGCCGACGAGCCCACGGCCCATCTCGACACGCGGCTCGCCCGGGAGTTCATGGACACCATGGCCCGGCTGAAAGAGAACAGGAAGACGATCCTGATCGCCAGCCACGATCCGGTCGTCTATGAATCGCCCGTCGTCGACCGGGTCCACCTCATCAGGGACGGCCGGGTCGAAGGGGAAGCCGGGTGATCTTCCACCCGCTCATCTTATCGCTGCTCGTCGCCTCCGGGCTGACCAGCTTCCTCGTGCTGTACGCGTCTGTGTTCGGCGTCCAGATCCTGAGGCGCTGGGACCTGAAAAGCGGCAGCGAACTCCAGCTCGGCCTTGAACGAAAGACGTATCTCATCTCGACCCTGCTGGCCTTTATCTTCAGCGTCGAGCTGCTGTCCCTTTTGCTTTTTGTTTTCACCGCGGACTCGCTCCGCACGTTCTTCGTCGGGGCGATGTGCGCCGCCGGCACGCTCCACGTCAACGGGTTCGGCTATCCGGCGCTCCTCCTCAAGCTGGCCAACTTTGTCCTCGCCGGGACCTGGCTCGTCCTGAACATGGCCGATATCCGCGGTTACGATTATCCGCTGACGAAGAAAAAGTACGGATTCCTGCTCGCCCTGACGCCGCTCATCCTGGCCGAAACATTCCTCCAGACGGCGTTCTTTCTAAAAATGAAGCCGGACATCACGACCTCCTGCTGCGGCAGCCTGTTCAGCTCCTCGGGGACGTCGACGGCCGCCGACCTCGCCTCGCTCCCCGTCCCCGTCATGAAAGCCGCCCTGGGCCTGAGCCTGCTGCTGACGCTTGCCGCGGGTCTCTATTTCCTGCTCAAGGGCCGCGGCGGGTACCTTTTTGCCGGCCTGTCCGGAGTGAACCTGGTCGTCTCCCTCCTCGCCGTCCTGTCCTTCATCTCCATCTATATCTACGAGCTGCCGGCCCACCACTGCCCCTTCTGCATCCTCCAGGGGTCCTATGATTTTATCGGCTACCCGATCTACCTCGCCGTGCTCGGCGGAGGGATCTGCGGGTTGGGTGTGGGCGTGCTGAATCCGTTCAGGAAGACGGCCAGCCTGGCTGGGGTCATCCCTCCCCTCCAGCGGAAGCTGGCCCTGGCGGCGGTCATTTCGCTTCTTGTTTTCGCCGCCCTCGTGGGCTGCCGTCTGGCGATATCGAACCTCATTTTGCCTTAAGTCCGCAACATCGCCAGGGCAACACCGGAGTTGGGGCCCCCTCCCGCCTGCCTCTCCCCCCGCCGCGGCGGCTGATCAAGACGAGGCGGCAGATTCGCCGCCCGCTGCCAGTTCTTTCACCTCGGCGTGCCACTTCCAGGTCACGTAGATCGCCGGATAGACGACGAGCTCGAGGAGGAATGATGTCAGGACGCCGCCGATCAAGGGCGCCGAGATGCGCTTCATGACATCCGACCCCGCGCCGATGGCCCACATGATCGGCAGAAGACCGATGAAGTCCGTGGCCACGGTCATGAACTTCGGCCGGAGGCGCTGGACGGCTCCGTAGCGCACGGCCTCCCGTAAGTCGGCCAGGCTCCGCAGGCGCCCCTCCTCTTTTCGCCCGGTCGTAGGCGATGTCGAGGTAGAGCAGCATGAAAACACCCGTCTCGGCGTCCACGCCGAGGAGCGCGATCAGCCCCACCCAGACGGCGATGCTCAGGTTGTACCCGAGGAGGTGGAGAAGCCAGAACGCCCCGACCGCCGAGAACGGGACGGCCAGCAGGACGATCGCGGTCTTGGTCATCGAGCGGGTGTTGAGGAACAGCAGGAAGATGATCAGGACGAGCGTAATCGGCACGACGACGGCCAGCCGCCGGTTGACCCGCTCCATGGCCTCGAACTGCCCGCTCCAGGTGACGGCGAACCCGGGCGGCAGCTTCACTTTGTCCCGGAGGACCCGGTCGGCGTCACGGATATAGCTCCGGATGTCGCGGCCGGCGATATCGATATAGACATAGCCTGTGAGCAGGCCGTCCTCGTCCCGGATCATGGCCGGGCCGGAAGCGACCTTGACTTCGGCGAGCTGCGACAGGGGCACTTGCCTGCCCTCGCCCGCCGGGACGAGGACCCGCTGGAGCGCCCCGATATCGTTCCGGAAGTCCCGCATGTACCTCACGTTCACCGGATAGCGCTCCCTGCCCTCGACCGTCGAGATGATGTTCTCCCCGCCGATGGCCCGTTGAATGACCTCCTGCGCCTCCTCGATGCTCAGGCCGAACCGCGCCAGCGCTTCCCGGTTCCAGATGAAATCGAGGAAATAGCCGCTGCCGGTCCTCTCGGCGAAGACGCTTCGCGTCCCGGCGACCGGTTCCAGCGCCGCTTCGACCTGGGCGCCGATCTCCTCGATGGTGTCGAGGTCGCCGCCCGAGACCTTAAGCCCGACCGGCGTGCGCAGCCCCGTGCTCAGCATGTCGATCCGGCCCTTGATGGGCATCGTCCAGGCGTTGACCAGACCGGGCAGGCTCAGGGCTTGGTTCATCTGGCTGATGAGGTCGTCCTGGGAGATATGGTCGGGAGTGATGTGCTTGAAAATGGAGCGGGCCCAGCCCGGCGCCCAGCCGGAGTACCAGGTGTCGGCCTTCCGCCAATCCGATTTCGGCCTGAGGATGATGACGGTCTCGAGCATGGATAAGCGGCGCGGGGTCGGTCGACGTTTCGGCGCGCCCGGCCTTGCCCAGGACGCTCTGAACCTCGGGGAACTGCCGGATGATGCGGTCCGTCACCTGGAGGACCTTCTGGGCCTCGGTGATCGACAAGCCGGGCATGGTCGTCGGCATGTAAAGAAGCGACCCCTCGTCGAGCGGCGGCATGAACTCGGAGCCCAGCTTGAGGAAAATCGGCACCGTGAGCAGGACGATGAGGACGGCGATCCCCATCACGAGCCAGGGCCGGCCCAGGGACCAGCGGGCCACCGGGTCGTAGAGCCGCATCAGGACGCGGCTGATCGGGTGCCTGTCCTCGGAGCGGATGGTCCCGACGAGGACGGCGTTGGTCGTCCGGCAGAGCCAGGCCGGCCGGAAGCTGAAATTCTTCACGTGGGTAAGGAGGAGCCTGAGCGCCGGGTCCAGGGTGATGGCCAGGACGGCGGCGATCAGGATGGAGAGGTTCTTGGTGTAGGCCAGCGGCTTGAACATCCGGCCTTCCTGGTCCTCGAGCGCGAGCACCGGCAGGAAGGCGACGGCGATGACGAGAAGCGAATAGAAGCTGGGCGCAGCCACGAGCTTCACCGCCCGGACGATGACGCCTTGGGGATCCTCCCGGCGGCCGTCCTTATCCCACTGCTCGAGGCTCTTGTGCGTCTGCTCGACGACGACGATCGAGGCGTCGACGAGCGCGCCGATGGCGATGGCAATCCCTCCGAGCGACATGATGTTGGCGGTGATCCCCAGCAGGCGGAAGGGGATGAAGGAGAGAAGCACGGCCACCGGGATCGTCACCAGGGGGATGATCGAGCTCGGGATGTGCCAGAGGAAGATAAGAACGATCAGGGAAACGGTGAGCATGACCTGGAAGATGGTCGACTTCAGGTTGTCCATGGCCCGGAGGATCAGGTCGGACCGGTCGTAGACGGGGACGACCTTCACCCCTTCGGGGAGGCCGGGCTCGACCTGCTCGAGCTTGGCCTTGACCCGCTTGATCACGTTCAGGGCGTTCTGCCCCTGGCGCATGATGACGATACCCGAGACGGCCTCTCCCTGACCGTCGAATTCGGTGATGCCCCGCCGGATGTCGGGCCCCAGGCTGACAACGCCCAGGTCCTTGATCCGGATCGGGGTCCCGTTCGGGGTCGCCGAGACGACGATGTCGGCGAAATCCTCGACCGAGCGCGCGTAGCCGCGCCCCCGGATATTGTACTCGGTGCCCCCGAATTCGATCAGCCGTCCGCCCGACTCGGTGCTGCCCCGCCGCACCGCCTCCGTCACGGTCCCGATCGAGACGCCGTAGGCCTGGAGCCGGTTCGGGTCGAGGTTGATCTGGTACTGCTTGCCGTAGCCGCCGACGGGAGCGACCTCGGCGACGCCCGGCACCGACTTGAGGTGGTACCGGAGATACCAGTCCTGGATCGACCGCAGTTCGGCCAGGTCGAGCTTGCCCGATTCATCGGTCAGAACGTACTGAAACACCCAGCCCAGGCCCGTGGCGTCCGGGCCGATCTCCGTCTTCACGCCCTTCGGGAAGAACGGAGAGGACGGGCGAAAGGAACTCGAGCGTCCGGGAGCGGGCCCAGTAGATGTCCGTGCCGTCCTCGAAGATGATGTAGACATAGGAATACCCGAAATCCGAGAACCCGCGCACGGCCTTGACCTTGGGCGCCCCGAGCATGGCCGTGACGATGGGATAGGTGACCTGGTCCTCCACGATATCGGGGCTGCGCTCCCAGCGCGAAAAAACGATGACCTGGGTGTCGCTCAGGTCCGGAATGGCGTCGAGGGCCATGTTCCGGATCGACCAGACGCCGGCGACGCAGGCCGCGGCGACGAGGGCGAAAACGAGATACTTATTGCGGATCGAATAATCGACGATGCGGTTGATCATCTCGACTCGGGTTCTTTCGGTGACGTTGAGGGAGACGCCGAGGAATTCTCCGCGGGCTTCTCGCCTTCAGACTTCTCGGCATATTTCAGGGGATTCTTATCGAACTCAGCCTTGGAGTCGTCCGAAAAGAAATAAAAACTCTTACCTTTGTAAGAAGACTTCCTGCCGGCCCTTTCGGCCTTGGTGACGGAGACCATCACGCCGGTCACGGGGTCCTGGACGAGGGTCGTCCCCATCCCGGCGGCGGCCTGCGCCATCCGGCTCTCCGAGTCGATGAGGAAGGTGCCCGAGAGGGCGATCTTCTCCCCGGGCTCGAGGCCCTCCGTGATCTCCACCCGGCCGCCCAGGCGCCAGCCAGTCTCGACTTCGCGCGGCTCGAACACTCCCTCGCCGCGCTCGACAAAAACCGTCTTGTGCAGTCCCGGAATCCAGGACCGCGTCCGCCGGGACCGAGATCGACGGCGGATACTGGACGGGGACCTCGACGTCGACGAACATGTCCGGCCGGAGGGCATAGCCGGGGTTCGCCGCCTCGAGGCGCACCTTGAGCGTGCGGCTGTCGGGGTCGAAAAGCGGCAGGATGCGGCTGACGGCCGCCTCGAAGGACAGCTTGCGGCTGGCCAGCGTGATCGATGGCTTTTTGCCCGGGTTTTAGAAACCTGTCTTCGCCCTCGAAGACATCGGCCAGGATCCAGACCCGGCTGAGGTCGGCGATCCGGAAGAACTCCTGCCCCTGGATGAATTTCAGCCCGGGAAAGATGTTGCGGTAGACGATGATCCCCGTGGTCGGAGAGACCATGTCGACCTGTTGAGCCCGCTCGCGGGTCCGGGCGATCTCCTCCATCTGCCGTTCGCCCATGCCGAGGTTCCGCAGGGCGTCGCGGTACTGGGCAATATTGACCTGGGCGGAATCGATCTGGGAAGGCTGGGCTTCTCCTCCCTCCTTGATCCGGTCCAGGGTGTTGAGCCCGTATAAGTAGGCTTGCTGGGCGCCCAGGAGCTCGGGGGCATAGAACGACGCCAAGACATCTCCCTTCTTGACCATCACCCCCGGAGTCACCGGGGCGATCTCCATGATCCAGCCGGCGGTCGCGGCGTTGATGATATAAAGCCGGGTGTCGTCGGCGGCCACCCGTCCGAGCACCCGGAGGGCGTGGGCGAAGGGTGTCTTCTCGACGGCGCCGACCCGGATGCCGATGAGCTGGCGCTTGCGGGGGTCGACGGAGACTGCTCCCGGCGAATCGTCGGCGCCTCCGCTTTCAGCGGGCATGGCGGCGTCTTGGTCTTGCGGAACCGGCGGTCGCCGGCGCGGGACCAGGAGCTTGCCGCCCGCGGCGTCCGGACTGAAACCCGATGATAAAGGCCACGATGATACAGAACGACAAGGAGGGCAACGGGCGCAACCTTTTTCATGTGAGTCGTTAACCCCTGTGATTATGCTATAGCAGCCCCGCGTTTTTGGCAACAACGGCAATTAAAAAACGAGCCCCGCCCGGGCGCCGTGACGGGGCTCGTTGGTCCGATCTCAGTATCTTCTGCTTTGCGCTTCCTCAGAGTGACGACGAGGGGCCTCATCATGTCGTGCTCTTCGTGCTCCAGGATGTGGCAGTGCCAGACGTACTCGGCGCCGCCCGTCCTTGGGCTTTCCGGGATAGCTGGCGACATTCGGAGGATTCGGGGGAATGTCGAACTTCATGATCACCACCGTGACCTCGCCCGGGTTCATCCGGACGGTCTCCTTGTACCCGAGCTCGTTGTCGTCGGGGGCGACCGGCTTGCCCATGGGGTTGATCGTGAAGGTCCCGCCCAAGCCCTTCATGCTGATCGCCTGACGGTAGAGGATCTGGACGTTGGACAGATGGAAGTGGATGGGATGGGCGTCGGCCGTGAGGTTGGCGATCTGCCAGACCTCGACGCTGCCCTTCGTCACGGTTTCGGTCGGCGTATCCTCGTATTTCCTTCCATAGAAGCCGGGCAACGCTCCAGCCGGCGTGGTGTCGGGCCCGAGGTACTGAGCCAGCCGCCCGTACTCATCGAACCCCTCGTTCAGCGTCAGTGTCCTTTCGTAACGCGCCAGTGCGGGATCGGCGTCGGCACACCGGGCGTCTGGGTGACGAGCAGCGGGTCGCTCAGGTTCGGCGATGTCCGTGTTGATCTTCGCCGGCAGCGGTGTCACCGCCCCGTTGCCGCCATGACTCTGAACTTCATCAGGGTCCGGGTGTTGGGGCCGTATCCGGGGGTCGGACCAGGGTGTCTTGCCGTTGCCGGGATAATAATCGAAGATCTTCGCCCCTCCCGGGTAGGGGCCCGGCGCATCGTTATAGAGGATGAACTCCGTGCCGGGCGCGACTGTGGAGAAATCGATCAGGACGTCCGCTCGTTCTGCCGGCGCCATGAGGAGCTCTGTTGGATCCGCCCCCTTGAGCAGGACCGGCTGGGGCAGGTAGCCGCCCTCGGTCCCGATCTGGATGAATCCGGGGCCGAGCATCGGCCGTGTTGGGCTCCGCGTTGTTCGGGAAGGTCGTGCCCATGGTCCCGACCAGCCTGGGGTTGAGGAACCTCGAGTTGCAGGCGTTGAGCATCCGGATCCGGACGGGCCTGGCCTCGACCTCGAGCGTCGGGATAGGCCGTGCCGTTGACCAGGATCGTGTCGCCGAAGAACTCGGGGACACAGGACGGAACCGGGAAAGGCGCCGGCGAGCGGCTCTCCGAATGAAGGGATCCCGGCCGGGCCGAACAGGAGCGGGTCGTATTGGTAGGCGTAGAATAGATCGCCCGGGCCGGCGTTAGCGCCGTAACCAGGCGGGGTGCCCGTGACCGGATTGATAAAAATCTTGTCCTGGAAGATCAGGTAGAAAAACTTGGAGTTGATGATGCCCAAATCGAGGGCCGAAGGGACTCCCGGATTGGCCGTATCAAAGGCGGCCTCGGCCGCCGGGTCGACGAGCACATAGCCCGAGGCGATGCCGGCGTAGGCGTTCGTCCTCGTGATTCCCCAGGCGTGGTCGTGGTACCACATCACCCGGGCGCTCTGGTCGTTGGGGTAATAAGTATTCCGCCTGGTTCGGCAGGGCGTGCTGGATTGATCAAGATTGTTGAGAAAACTTGTCTCCCGATGCCCCGTCCGGCGCCCACCAGTCATGCGGGCCGCCGTCCCAGATCCAGTGGACATGCCCGCCGTGGAGATGGACGGCGGTGCGGTTCCATCATTCCCGGCAGGCTGGGGGAGCGTCGCGTCATTAGGGATGATCTGGTGTCCCGGGAGGTTGTTATTGAACGTGATCTGGACCGGCGTATTTCTCTGGCGACGATGATGCCGCCGAGATGTCTCTTGACGGTTGCCGGTCTGGCCGTAGCCCCAGAGCTTGGTCCCGGGAAGCTCGGGATGTAGGCGCGCTTCCCGGCGTAATGAAATCGGAATGCAGCACATCGTTGAACTGGCCCGATATCGATCGTGTAGTGCTGCCCGGCGGGGAGCCACGTGACGGGAGCGGTGAGTCCGTCCGGCTGCGCCAGCGGAATGTCCTGTTCCGCCGATTCCCCGGATCGGGTCGTCAAACTTGGTCAGGGCCGGGCTGACCATCCCGTAAGGCCCGCCGACGATCGGTGGGGCCGCGTGCAGCATCCTCTTCCATTGCAGGGACATCGCGGCCGCGGCCAGTCGCCGAATTCTTCAGAAACTGCCGCCGAGAGATGCCTTTTCTGTGGTGACTCATAAATCCTCCTTCCTTCCTTTCATTTCCTTGCCTCTATATTAAAGACAACGGTTCAAAGCCTTTAAAGTGAGCGGATTTAAATAAATTGCGGAAACCTAACCTGAACCCTAGCCCACCGCTCCTCAGTGTGGAAAAAAAATAACTTGAAGCCTTCTGCTTGTCAAGAAAAAAATGCGGTTTTGGCGACATCTTTAATTCTTCACGGATGAGCCTTTTTGCAAGATTCGTGCCAGGCACCGGGAAAGGCGCACTGCCTTCGCTTCTAAGGGGAACTAACCCCATAAGACCGGGAAATCAAGTCCGGACTCATGGCTGCGTCCTCTCCCGGAAGACAGGTTTCCTGCCTTTCAGGACACAATGGCAGTTAAAAAACAAGCGAGGGAACGCCTTTTCATAATGATGCGCATTTATTGAAGCCTATTATAGGCTCCGCTTTGCTGTCTATCCCTCAAAAGAAGGATTTATTTCGCTTCAGCTCGTGGTTTGGCGCCCGCAGCCGGCTATCTCGCCCCGAAACGGTAGGTAAAGTTGATGAAGAGATTGACGCCCGGCTCATAGACCTGGACTCCCGACCGGAAAGGATCCCGCTGGTAGGACAGGTTTTCATAATAGAAAGTGTCGAAGATATTGCTGGCGATCGCTTGAACGGTGACGGCTCCCAGGTTCGCGCCCACCAACAGGTTAGCGATCCCATAGCCCGGCGTCCGGGTTTCCAGAAGGTCCGTGTTGACGAACTCCTGGGCCGCCGCGAAAACCCCCTCCGCCTCGGAAAAATAACGGCCCGTATCGTACCGGAGCCGCGCCCGCAGCCGGAGCGGCGGGATCTCGGCCAGGTTGCTCGAGGAGACATTGGCGGCGGGCAGGGGTTCCTGGGTTCCCCGCACGTAGGACAGGTCGCTCGACAGGATGAGCTTCCGGGTCAGGGCATAGGCGGCCTCGATCTCGCCGCCGTAGAGCCGCGCGTCGATATTCTCGTAGCTTCGGGCGGACTTGTTCATGACGCCCGGGACCGCATTCACCTTGGGCCGGTCGACCACCTGGATGTAATTCCCGACCCAGTTATAGAACACGCTCCCCCCGAGGAACAGCCCGCGAAAGTGGGTGGCGACCCCCGCATCGATGCCGGTATTCCGGCTCGGGTCGAGGTCCGGGTTGCCCACCCAATCCGTTCCCTTCCGCTGAAGGGCGTAGAACTTCTCCACCGGGTCCGGGACCCGGGCGGCGTGGCCGGCGCCGGCCGTGAATTCGAGCGTCTCGCTCAACTTGTATTTCAGGCGGATGGACCCGGACGGGAACGTGTCCACTGCCTCGGTCGTCCTCGTCCCGTTGTAAGCGAAGTAGAGGTTCGTGTTGGCCTTGGCGGCGTCCGCCTCGGTTTGGACCCTGTCCACCCTGGCCGAAAGATCCAGCCTCAGTTGAGGGTTGATCTCCCAGCCATAGAGCCCGTAGAGGCCGAAGACTCCGTCGTGACGTCGGGGATGGAATACTGGGTTTTATACGTCATCGGCGCCATATAGGCCTCGGCGTCCCAGCCGCGGCTGAACCCCTCGAAGCCCAGGGTCAAGGCGCCGATCCCTCCCTCCACGGTTCCCCCCAGGGCGCGCGTTTTGGCATGCGTGCCCATGCTGTAGTCGCGGATCAAGCTGAGGGAGGACGTCCTGTACTCGTCGGTCATCCAGTGGTTGACCTGTGTGAAATAGGCCTGGGCATGGAGCCAGTCCAGCGGCCCGACGCGGCGGTCGATCCGGTAGCCGAACTGCGCCCGGTCGGTGTCGTCGTAGACGGCGTCCATCATCAGGTAGGGATACTGGACGTGGTCCGCCTGCTGCCGGGTATAGGCGATCTGAAGGAGATGATCCGGGGCGGGCTGGTACGACGTGCGGCCCCAGGCCGTCCAGATCTTGAAGGCGTTCTTGTCCATCTCGCTCGGCCGGTAGTTCGTCAGGTCGGTGAAGCTCTGGCCGCTCCCATCCTGATAAGGGTGGGATGACCTGTAGGAGAACCCTCCCAGGGCAGAGAACTTCTCGGACCCGTACGAGGCCGTGGCGGTCGGGTTCATGAACTGGTACGCGCCGCCCGAGGCGTTGAGCGCGGCCCGCCAGCCGGGCTCGGGCTTCCGCGTCACGACATTGACGATCCCGCCCAAGCCGCCCTGATGCCTCATGTCGAAAGGCCCCTTCCCGACCTCGACCCGGTCGACCTCGGCGAAATCGGCGTGAAACGCCGCCGGGTCCATGTGGTTGGGACAGGCCCCGTATATCCGCTGGCCGTCGACCAGGATGTTCATGTCCTGGCTTCGGAAGCCGCGGAGGACGATGTCGTTGGCGATCCCCCCTTTGCGCACTTTGAAGATGCCCGGAGTCTGGGCCACCGCCTCCCCGACGTCCCGGGCGGCGGACTGGCGGACCTCGGCCGACTCGAAGCTCGAGCGGGGCGCGGTCCCGACGACGGTGATGACTTCCTGGATCGTATCGAACGCCAGCCGGAAGTCCACCGTCCGGCTGGCGGCGGCCGCGACCGTCACGCCGTCCTTGGCGGCCGGCTTGAACCCGGGCGCTTCGACACGAAGGCCATAGGCGCCGGGCGCCAGTCCGGGAAACCGGTAAATGCCCCCTTCTCCGGTAACCGCTTTGGCGGAGGTTCCGGCCTGAGGCGCCGTCAAGATCACCGTAGCACCCGGCAGCCCGGAACCGTCAACCGCCAGGACCCTTCCCGTCAGCTCGCCGGATTCGTCAGCCGCCGGCCGCGCGGGCAGCGGCCGCGCCAAGAACAAAAGTAAAAATGCCAGGATTGTCATCGAAGAGATGAGTGCGGATTTCCTCAAAGCCGCCTCCTTTTTCAAATAAAGCTTATCAATTCGCCCATTGAAAATAAAGCCCCATTCCATTCAGCGAGAATGCAATATATGTGCCAATCGTCCCCTTCTCCCTCCTGTAGCCAGAATAGACCCTGGGAAGGCCTTTTTCAAGGGCTTTTTGCGGTTTCGCAACGTCCAACTCATGATGGACGTTATTCTTTCTGTAAGATTTATGGTATTTATGTGGCGTATTCATGGAGTTTTAATTGTCTAATGGGGTGCGCGGCTCGGCCGCGAACTTATTTCGGAGGCGGATATGATCAGTCGGCGCAGGGTGGCACTCGTCAGTTTATTGGCGCTCTCGTTCATCGCTTTCCCGCTCCGCGGCGGGACGGCCCAGGAGGAGAAGGGGCCGGCAAAAGAGGAGCAGAAAGAGAAGCCGAAAAAGAAGGAGAAGAAGCCGCGCACTATCCAGGTCCTGTTCATCGGCGGCAGCTTCATTTATTACAATAACCTGCCCGATATCTTCGCGAAGCTGGCCATGGCCGGCGGCGCCGGAACGGTCGAAACCAGGATGGTGGCGAGCCCGGGATGGAGCCTGAAAGACCACTGGCAAAAGGGCGACTCGCACACGGTGTTGAGGGAAAAGGACTGGAACTTCGTCGTCCTGCAGGATGGGAGTCTCGTCGGGGAAGAAGCTCACCCCGAAGGCCGGCCCAAGGGCGGCGCTTTAGAAGCTTTCCGGCCGTTCGCCAGGAACTGGGCTCAGGTGGTCCAGGATGTGCGCGCGGTCCCTGTTTTTTTCCTGACCTGGGCGCGCAAGGACGCGCCGGATGGGCAAGCCCTCCTGAACTCCGCTTACTTCAGCGTGGCCAAGGAGGTCGAGGCGAAAGTCGCGGGGGTCGGCCTCGCCTGGGGTCAGGTGCAAAAAGGCCATCCCGAGATCGAGCTCTACGCCGCTGATGGAGTCAACCCGTCGCCGGCCGGCAGCTACCTCGCCGCCTGCGCCATTTACGCCACGATGTTCGGCCGTAATCCGGAGGGAGTGCCGGCCAAATTCGGAGGCCGTCCGGTCAATCATGAAACCGGCAAGGTCGAGTCGGAAAAACTCCAGTTCCTGGTGGACCTGCCGCCCGCCCAGGCCAAAGTCCTCCAGCAGGCCGCCTGGGAGGCTAAAAAATTACTGGACAAGAAGCGCGGCTATCTCGACATCCCGGAGACGCCGGAGCGGTAGGCGGCAGGACCGGCTATTTTCCGGAACCCAGGTATTCCCTGAACCACTCGACGTTGCGCTTGGCGGCGTCGAGGACGAGCCGCGGCTCGCGCAGGCCGTGCGGCTGCCTCGGGTAGGCCACCATCTTGACCCTCACTCCCTGCCGCTTCAGGGCGTTGTAGAGCTCCTGTCCCTGTCCAAACGGGACGCGAACATCTTCTTCGCCGTGCTGGATCAGCGCCGGCGTCGACACGTTCTTGATGTTGAACATGGCGGAGTGCTGCATGTAGGTCGCCAGGTCGTCCCAGAATTCCGCGCCGAAATAACCCGAAGTGAAGCTGGGGATGTCGGTCGTCCCGGTGAAGCTCATCAGGTTCGTCACCGGCGCGCCGATCGAGGCCGCCTTGAATCTTTTTGTCTGGGTGATCACCCAGGATGTCATGTAACCCGCCGTAGCTCCAGCCCATGACCCCCAGCCGGTCCGGGTCGGCGACGCCCATGGCGATCACGCGGTCCACGCCGGCCATCAGGTCACGGAAATCCCCGCCGCCCCAGTCTTTATAGTTCGCGTAGCGGAAGGCCCGGCCGTAGCCCGAGGAGCCGCGGATGTTGCAGCGAAGAACCGCCCAGCCCTCGGCGGCGAAGGCGGCTAACGGATAGACGCTCCGGCCCGCGATGTAGCTTTGAGCGAACGCGCCGGCCGGCCCGCCGTGGATGACGAGGACCAGCGGATAGCGCCGGCCCTTCGCGTAACCGACGGGGTAGGTCAGCAGTCCCTCGATCTCGAGCTTGTCCGGGGATCTCCAGCGGATAACCTCGGTCCGGCCGAGGGGATGCTTGGGGGAATCGGCGTTGGCCCGGCTGACCTGGACCGGAGACCAGGCGGCGGCGGGCGTGACATAGGCTTCGGGGGGAGCATCCGAAGTCTGGAAGCTAAGGCCGATCATCGCCCGGCTCGAATTCAGGAAGGCGTTGAAGACACCTTTCGTGCCGGAGTCGATGAGCCGGGGCGCGCCACCGTCGGCCGGCAGAAAACCCAGCCGGGTGACCGTGCCTTGGGCTTCGGTAAAATACAGACCCGTGCCGTCGGCGGACCAGCCGGCGACGTTCGGCTGCTCGTCAAAGGTGGCGGCCAGCTTCGTCGGCGGGCCGCCGGCGGCGGGAGCGAGGACGGCCCGAACGGTTCGCCCCCAGGTCGGCGGGTCGTCGCTGAGCGCGAAGGCGACCCGGGCGCCATCGGGTGAGAAAAGGGGGTTGGTCTCGGCCGCTCGCGTCGCGGCGAAAGGCTTGATCGATCCCGAAGCGACATCCACGACCGAGATGTCGGACCGGCCCCAATCATCCGCGACGGGAGCGGGAGTGTGGTCGAAGACGATCGTCTTGCCGTCGGGGGACCAGTCCCAAGATCCCACGGTGAACCCGCCTTGGGTGAGGCGCCTGGGTTCCCGTTTGCCGGCGGCATCCTTGGCGGCCGGGACGAGCCAGAGATGGCTCATCTTGTGGTCCTCGCCGACAACGCGGGCGTCATTCTTCGCTTTTTGGTCCTTCTCTTCCTGTTCGCCCGGCGGGTCGGTCATGGTGAAGGCGACGGAGGAACCGTCGGGCGACCAGGCGAATCCGCCGACGCCGCTCTTTACGTCCGTCAGCATCTCGGCTTCGCCGCCGTCGGTCCGGATGAGCCAGAGGTTATTCTTGCCGGAGCGCTCCGAGACGAAGGCGAGCCACCGGCCGTCGGGAGACCACCTGGGATTTTCGGATGACTTCTCGCCGCGCGTGAACTGGACGCTTCCGGAACCGTCGGCGGCGGCCATCCAGATCTGCGTCAGGTACTCGCTTTTGTCCTCGGTCATTACAGGCCCGGTGACGCAGTAGGCGACGCGCTTCCCGTCGGGTGATGCCTGGACCGTTCCGACGCCCTTGACGTTCATCATCTCCTCGGGCGTCCATTGAGCCGCGGCCATGACCGCCGCCAAGGCTAAAAGCAAAGCCGAAAAGACCGACTTGGCAATCACTCTTGTGGATGTCATCCCTTCACTCCTTGACCGGACAAGTTCAAGACGGAACTACAGCGTGTCCACGCGGCGGATATATTCGGCGAAGACCCGGAACCCGATCTCGACGCAGTCGAGGGGGACGTTGAAGGCGTCGTCGTCGGGGCGGTGATAGATCGGCAGCGTCTTTTCGTCGTAGCCGCGGCTGTTGGCGTGGAAGGCTTTCGCGCCGGACGGCCGGAAAGGCTCGGAATCCATCACGAACCCGTCGCTGTCATCGTATCTCGGGACCGTCGGGATTTTCAGGTCGCGGTGGATGGCGGCGATGACGTCCTTGACGCTTTGGTCTTTCGAGTTGATCCACAGGTTCGGGCCGTAGGTCAGGGAATCGAAATTGAGGACGTGCCGGATGTTCTTCATCGTGCCGTCGGCGGCCCGTTTCGCGCCGTAGCTTTTCGCCCCAGCATGCCGAACTCCTCAGCGTCGGAGGCCACGAAAGTCAGCGTGTGGTTGAAGGCCGGCCCGGCTGCCGCGGCGTGCGCCATCATGAGCATCACGATGACGGAGGCCGTGTTGTCGTTCCCGCCGGGTGAGCCGTAGACGGTGTCGGCATGGGCGACGACGAGGATTTCGTCCGGCTTTTTCCCGGGCAGCCTGCCGATGATGTTCATCCCCGCCGCGCCGGGCACGTAGCGTACGGCCGCCTTGTAGCGGGCCGGGATCTTGTCCCTCGCGGCGTTCTCAAGGAGCGGCACATCCTGCTTGCCGACGCCGAAAGACCGGGGACGAGGGCGGGCGGGTGCGGTCCCGATGGTGAGGGATGGCCCGGCCGTATTGACTGACAGAGATCTCCGCCCGGGGTTTGCCCGTATCGGGGTCGACGAGGGCGAATCCCTTGCCGTCCTGGCGCAGGACCCCGCTCACACCTTCTTCCGGCGTCCCCTCGCCGCCGAACGAGGGACAGGCTTCGATCCCCTGCCCGTTGCCCAGCCGGAACTCGGGCTCGCCGAGAAGCTCCCACCGCTCGAACGAGAACGTGTCGTAGGCGACATCGGGGAGCGAGAGCTCCATCTCCTGTTTTATGACCGCGGCGGCCCGGGCGAATTCCGGGGTGCCCGCCGGATGCGGCCCGATATCCGTGCACAGCTTCACGAGGAGCTTCCGGGTGTATTCCGACCGTTTTTCCGGGGTGGCGACATGCGCCCCGCCCCGCGGAGAAGCCGCCGGGGCGCCGCGTCCAGCCGCCAGCACGAGCGGCGCGCCGCCCATCATGACCACGAAATCCCGTCGTTTCACGATTCCCTCCTCAGCCCCGAATTCGGGACACAATACCAATTTACCTAATTACCGGCTCAGGAATTGGGGAATGGGTATTGTGTCCCGAATTAAAGCTGGAAGCAATAGGAAAACTTGACCAGGAATACGTTGTACGGGCGGACCTCGAACAGCTCGTTGAAATCATCCCGGAGGCGGAATGTCCCGTCGGCGACCGAACCGAGCCGCTCCTGCGTCCAGACGACGTAGAGCGTCGAGCCGGGCCGGTATTCCCAGCGGACGACGAGGTTCGACCGCAACTCCCGGAAATTGAACTCGGGATCGCCGAAGCTGTAATCGGCCTTCCCGTCGAGGTCTTCGTCCACGGCATAGGTTTGCCCCAAGGGATCATAGGATAGCTGCTCGGCGGAAAAGACCTGATAGCGCAACGCCAGGTCCTTCGACCGGGAGTCGGTGATCCTCTTGAAAGCCGAGTACTCTCCGGCCGAAACAAACGGCATGCCGTAGAACTGGATCGACAAGTCGGGCGTCAGGCTGTAGTTGAGCCGGACGGTCAGACCGAACGTCGTCTGGTCGATCTCCCCGAAGATATACCGGTTCTCGGCGCCGTAGACCGGCGTATCGATGTATTGAAGGATGTTCCGGTTGGCGGAGAACTGGGGCCCGACGGAGAACGTCATGGCCGCGCTGGGAATGAGGTTCAGCGCCGGCCGGACCGACCAGTATTCCGAATCGCCGTTCGTGCGCTGCCCGCCGCTGGCGCTCAAGGACAGGCGGATGTTCCGGCGATTGTCGGTCTGGACGCTCAGCCAGAGATTTCGCTGCGGCGGCTGCCGAAGCGACGGCCCGCCGCGCAGCGCCCCCTGGGAGAACGCTTCTCCATTGAAGCTCAGCCCGAGCCCGGAACTCCAGAAGTTCTTGAACTGCCCCCAGAAGCTGAGGTTGACGCCGTTCGACAGGGTATCGCCCCCGTAATTCCAGGTTACCCGTTGGTTCAGGTTGAGGCTGTAGTTCCGGAAGATCCCGACCGGCTCGTAGACGGAGTAACCGGCCCAAAGGTACTCCGTCATCTGGTCCGTCGACCGCAGGAAACCGACGTCGTTGAGCTCGAGCCCCGGAGACCGCCAGGTGAACCCGGCCACGTACTGCCAATGCCCGCCGCCCTGCTTGCCTGTCTCCACGGCTCCTCCCGTCCCGAAGAGAGATGTCCGTTGGGGATCGACGCTGACGTAATCGGCATCCGGCCGCTGGAAATAGTGGACCGAGGATGTCTGGGTATCGAGGATCGCTTCGGGCGAACCGTGAACCTGGCTAAAAACCGTCTTGAACGAGAAATAGTAGGTTTTGTTCTTCCAGGAGTGGAAAAAGTCCAGGCCGCCGGTGGCGGCGGTATCGTGAAGAAAGCTCAGGTGGGTGTCCCGGATGTCGCGTTTCACCCACGTCAACATGCCGCCGACCGTGGTCGCTCCGCGATTATAGTCCTGCTGGGCACGGCCGACGAAATAGTTCGTCAGCGGCTCGACGGGAATCGCTGTAAGTATCCACGCCGTCGCTGAGCAAGGCGTTTTCCTTGGCCGTCAGTCCGTCCAGCACGCCGATCGACAGCCCCGACCGCGTTTTTCCGGTCAGCTTGAAAGCGCCCAGTATGGACGTCGCCCCCGGCAGCTCGAGATAGGCCGAGGTCGACGGCTCGTAAATGGGGATTCCGGCCGATGCGCCGGGAATAGAAAAGGTTGTCCGCCGAAGACTCGCCGTCGCCGCCCACGAGCTGATAATTGAGGATGTTCCGGCCCTCGATGAAAAACGGGCGCTTCTCCTCGAAGTACGTCTCGTAGGCCGTCAAGTTGACGACGGACGGGTCGGCTTCGACCTGGCCGAAGTCGGGATAGGCCGTAAAATTCAGGGTCAGGTCGCTCGTCACTCCGACCTTGCCGTCAACGCCGCCGACCAGGCTCGCGTCGCTGCCGGTGGCGAACGGGTTGCCGGGAACGGCCGGATAGGTCTCGAGCCGGCCGACGGTGTAGGGCGTGATCTCGAGCTGGTGCGGCGCGGCCAGCCCGCGGAGTCCGTGGAGCTCGCCGAAGAGGTGGACGTAACCCGGCGCATTCCGGGGGATGGGCTGCCACTCCGACTCCTCGCTCAACCGGAAAAGATAGCGGCTGACCTGGAGCCCCCAGACCTGCTGGTCCTTTTTCCCGAACCGGATCTGGGAAAAGGGGATGCGCATCTCGGCCGCCCAGCCGTCGGCTCCGATGGCGGCGGCCGCATCCCAGATCGGATCCCAGCTCATGTCGTGCTCATCACTCCAGTCCATGCCGCCGTTGACGACCATCCGGTCGCCCTTGACGCCGCAGGCGTTGACGCTGAAAACGTAGGCCGTCAGGTGGTCGAACAGGCTGTCGATGGACACGCTGACGCTGTCGCCGTTGCAGTTGTCCCGGCGGGATATCCGGCGTTCGATCTCGGCGGTCCGGCTGTCCAGCGCGCGCACCGCGACGTAGACGGCGTCATCGTCGTAAAAGATCTTGAACTCGGTCTCCTGCGAAGGCTCGCGGCCTTCATAGGGGTGGCTTTGGATAAATCCGCGTTCCCAGCCGCCGCCGGCCCAGACGGCGTCGTCAAGCCTGCCGTCGATACGCGGCGCCCGGGAATTGACCCGGGAAGCCGTATATCTTTTATTGGGGGCGGGGGCCTGGGGAGGGGTAAATTGGGCGCGCAGCATGGGCGCGGTGAGCCCGAAAAAGACGCCCAGTAAAATAAGGAGAAGGGCCGGCCGGCACTTACGCTTGATCATAATCAAAATTATCTTTTCGATTATAGCCGAGATCATTTCATATATCAATACTTAATTTGGTGCCGTCATATCTGTTCCCATTTATATTTGCTTATTTCCCTGAAAGAAAAAGGTGAATTGGTATTGTGTCCCGAATTTCGTGACGCGGGCGGCGCCTAGCGCCTTTTGAAACGGATGGCGATGCCGACGATCTGTCTTTCTGTATAAGTCCCCGGCCCGTAGCCCCATTCATAGACCGGCTCGCGAAAGAACCGGTCGACCGTGATGACCAAGGCGTCGGCGCCCATCCCGGCCGCCTGTGCCCTGAGCGTGCGCTCGACATAGCCGCGCGGCATGTCCGGCTCCGGCCGCAGCCAGACTTCACCCAGGCGCAAGTGGGTACGTCTCGGCTCGCGTCGGATAAGCTCGACCTGGGCGGGATGTGTCGGGGCAAACTGGGGGACGTTTGGGTATAAGCGATAGCCGTAAGGGCGCGAACACGATGCCAGGCCGGCAACGAGGGCCGCCAAAACCAATGTGCCGAACGCTCTTCGTATCATGGGTACCTCCTGAATACCGTCCGCGTCCTCCTCACGCAGAATGAAATTGCAAAAAATATACCAAGCTGCGCGGGAGTAGGGCTTCGGCCAAAGGCCGGGCTTAACTTGTTGAAATGTAATTATTTATAAAGGGCTTGCGTCCTGGGCGCCCTTGGCCTCAAAGCGCTCCTGCGCGCCGCTTCAACCCGTGGCCGTCCGTTTTTATGGACAGTTGACACCTGGAGAGAATTCGGGGCCGAGTCGTGAGTCGGAGTTGGCGCCGGGACTTCAGGCGGACAGCGGGACTTTCACCCAGCGGTCGATGGAGGTAAAGTAAAGCCCGGATTCGATGACCCGCTCGCCCGTGATCTGCTGCCAGAACCGGCCGTAGAGCCGCACCTGGGGCGAGTAACGGTCGACGGCGGCGGCGAACTCGGGCGACATGGCGCGCGCCTGCTCGATGCCGAGCGACCGGCCCGACGACTCGAGCGCCGCGACGGCCAGCGGGATCCTGTCCGTCTTGTAATCCGCGATGACCCAGCCGCCGCCTCTTTTGTCCTTTCGACCGCCCTCCTCCCCTTCCCGGAAAACGAGGTCGATCGTTCCCCTGAGGATGACGGGGATGCCGGTGTTGTCGGTCCCGGCCACCCCCAGCGCCGCCTCGTCCGTTTTGATGGCGAACGGGATCTCAAAATAGCGCTTGTCGGCCTTTATGACACGGGCCCAAAACGGCGAACCCAGGATGGCCTCGACATGCGCCCGGAGCCCGGCTTTATCCGCGAAATCCGATTCCTCCGCGGCGAGAATATTCTCCAGGAACAGGTCGAGATCCTTCGGGTTCAGCTTACCGCTCCCGACGGCCTCGAGGACCCGATGGACGAGTCGGCCCCAGACAGGCCCGAACCCGGGCCCGCGCCTCTCTCCCGGCTTCTTATCTTTGCCCGCCAGCGCCGTAACGGACTCGACGGCATAACTCGGTTCCCCCGCCTGCCGGATATTCGCCCCGATCTCTTTCCTGGCCCGGTCGACTTCAGCCGTCGTGATAACGGCTATCTCCCGCTTCCGGGCGACGATTCCCCGCGGCCGCTCTTCGTTGTCCTCATCCCCGCCGGGTCCGCCGTCCGCGCCCTCCGCGGCGGAAGGAGCGCTCCCGGGAAACGCCGCCGCGAGCTCCGGCACTCCCGCGAGCGCCTCGTCGATCGTCATCCACGGCTTGAGCCTCGCGTTTCCCGCATACGTGCTGACGACGAGCATATTTTTGGCCCGGGTTGCCGCCACGTACATCAGCCGGATCTGCTCGGCCGCCTGGTAGCGCTTCTCCTCCTCCGCCGCCTTCTCCCAATCCGCCGGCTGGGAAAAGATGTTCGACGGCCGGCCGAAAGCATCCCTTCGGCAAAACACGAAATATCCCTTGGGTTTCGACCTCATCCCCGTCTCGCTCACCCGCACGACGTGCTTGTCGACCGCGTGCTCCGTAAGCGGACCGGGGTTCGCCAGAAAGACGATCGGCGCTTCGAGTCCCTTGGCCTTGTGGAGGTTCATCAGCCGGACCGCGTCGGCCCTCGCCGGGGTCAGGCTGATCTCTTCGATCTCGCGCACCTCGACGAGCTCCTCGAGGAGCTTGACGACGGCCGAAAATGACGTCTCACCCTTCCTCTCGCCGCTCCGCACGATCTCGAGGAGCTTGAGGACGTTCCCCACCTTGCTGCTTCCCATGTCCTGCGACGCCAGGTAATTCAGGATGCCCGACTCCTCGAGGATCCGGTGGAGCGCCGCCGACGCCGGGAGCCGGAGCGTGATGTCCCGCCAGGCCTTCAGCCGCTGCAGCCCGAGCGAGACGTTCAGGAAGCCCAGGTGGCGGCTTTCGAGGAGATCCCGCCCCGGCGTCAGGAAATTGAAGCGGCCGCCTTCCCTGTGGAATTCCGCCAGGTCCGCGTCGCTCACGCCGCAGAAGATGCCCCGCAACGCGGCCACCGTATAGACCGGGTCGTCCGGGTCGTCGAGGGCCGTGGCCAGGTTCGTGATCTCGCGGACCTCAACCGAACCGGAGAAGGCGTCGCTCCCGGAGATCTCGAACGGAATCCCCAGGTTTTCGAGGGCCCGGGCATAGACGTCCATATTCTTTTTTTCACGGAAAAGGACCAGGAAATCGCTCGGCTGCGCCGCCGGCCCCAGCCCCTTCGCCTTTTCCTCGGGAGACCGCGCCAGCTTCACTCCCCCGCCGCAAGCCCACCGGATCCAGCCGGCGATCATCCCGGCGTCGAGCGCGGCGATCTCCGCTTTCTTGTTGTGCCCGACCGCCGGAACGACGACTTTGTAGACACCGGCGGCGCACCCCGCCTCATCGTCCCTGACGGTCTCGATCGGCGCGAAACGAGCTTGGTACCTGTCCGCCTCAACCGGCAGGACCGCCCTGAACACGGGGTTATTCCAGTCCGCGAGCGGCCGGAGCGACCGGAAATTCGACGTCAGGTTGAGCTCGCCGCCGCCCGCCGCCTTCACCATCTCCCCGACGCGGTTGTAGATATCGATATCCGCGCGCCGGAAGCGGTAGATCGACTGCTTGGGGTCGCCGACGAGGAAGAGCGAGCCGGGCGCGGGCCGGAGGCTCTGCCAGTCCTTCTCCCCGGTGTCCGTGCCCTTGAGGTACATCAACATCTCGGCCTGGATGGGGTCGGTGTCCTGGAATTCGTCGACAAGGACGTGGCTGAACTTGCGGCCGAAATACCGCCTGACCTCGGGGTTGTCGCGGAGGAGCCGCGCCGCCTGCATCAGCAGGTCCTCGTAGTTGAGCCGGCTCTCCTCTTTCCGCCTCGACGCATAGAAATCGAGCGCCGGCCCCAGGAACCGGACGATCTTGTCGTGCCGGTATTCGCGCCAGGCCTTGAGGGCCGGCGCCGCCGTTCCCTCCCGGTAACTATCGAAGGCGGCCTTGAAAGCGAGCGCCGCCTCCTTCGACGGCCACCGGTTCTGCGTCAGCCCGGCGCCCTTGCCGATCAGGTCCAGGGTTTCCATCAGGACCCGATGGTCGTCGAACTTGAGGATCCGCTGGCGCCTGAGGCAGCGCTGGACGAGCGCCTGCAGCCCGTCGCAGCCCTTTTCCGGCTTCGTCTTCGGGAGGGCTTTTTTCGCGCCGGACAGGAACTCCTCGAGCGATTCCCTGATGCCGGCGTAATCCGGAACGTCGCGCCGGCCGCCGGCGATCTCGACGTCCGGATATGAAGACACGCTGTCGAAGGCATCCTTCAGCTCCTCGGGAGGGATGCCGACGTCGTCGAGACCCTGCAGGATCTCCTGCCCCTCGATCCTCACCCTGACGAGGTAATCGAGCCAGCACTGGTCGCGGAAGAGAGAGTCCTCGATCTCCTCCATCTCCGTGAAACCCGGGTCGAGGCCGATCTCGAGCGGGCGCTCCCGGAGCAGCCGGGCGCAGAACGAATGGATCGTCCCGATGGTGCAGCGCTCGAGGTTCTGGAGGGCCAGGGCGAGACGTTTTCGGGCATCTTCTTTCAGGCCCGGGTCGGCGGCCCCCTGTTCGAGCCGGATCTGGAACCGGCCGCGGAGCTCGGCGGCCGCCTTGCGGGTGAAGGTGACGGCGGCCAGCGTCCCGATCTCGCACCGGCCGGCCTCGAGCAGCGCGATCATCCGGTCGACAAGGCTCTTCGTCTTCCCCGAACCGGCCCCCGCCTCGACAAAGAACGTCCTGTCCAGGTCCTCGACGATCCGCCGCCTCGCGTCCGCGTCGACCGGTGTCTTATTCATAGTCCTTCAGCTTATCGAACATCCCGAAGACCTCGGGGTTCGCGTCCTTCTTTTCCTTCGCCGCCTCCCTGGCGGCCGTTCCGCCGCAGACCGGCCCGTAGTCGCAGTAGTCGCAATCGCCGCCTTCCCCGAGCGGGTTGACGACGAAATGCCCGTTCTCGAGCGCGCCCAGGAGCAGGCTCAGGAGCCCCCGGAGATCGGCCTTGAACGTGTCCTTATCCTTGTCCGGGTCGAAGCCCACGACCATGACGTCGTTGCCTTCGCCCTTGCGCGTGGGGAAGCAGAAGCCGCTGGAGACGATCCTGGGCCCTGGTCGATCCCAAGCTTCTTCAGGATTTGCTCGGCCGCCACGGCGTAAAGGGCCGGCTGGAGCGCCCGGCCTTTGCCGAAGCGCTTCACGTCCTCGAACCTCGCGTAGCTTCCCGTCTTGTAATCGATCACCCGGTAGAGGCCGGGACCGACGCGGTCGATGCGGTCGATGCGGCCGGCGAGGCGGAGGGTGCGGCCGCCGCCGAAGTCGAGGACGACGGGCTCGTCCAGGCGTTCCTCGCCGCATCCGGAGGCGCCGGCTCCCGGTACCGCCCGCCGCGCCGCCGCCTTTTCTCTTGGCGAACCCGAAGCTGACCTCGAAGAGCAGAGGCTCTCCGCCGCCCTCCCGCTCCTCCTCGGACTTCAGGAAGACCGCGGCCGCCTGCTCGATATCCCTCCGCTCCTGCTCGAAGACGCACTCCGACGGCGGCGGGATGTCCTCCTTGTATTCCCGGATCACCTCGTCGGCGATCCGCTTCATCACGGGTGCGTGCCGGGCCGCCTTGACGCCGCCCTTGTCTCCGGACTTCCTCAGCGACTTCATGAACCGGGCGAAGATCTCGTGGAGGAGCGACCCCCGCTCCAGCGCGTTGAGCCAGTGCGCCTGGTCGAGCGCGAGTTCCTCCGGCGGGCTGACCTCGAGCACATATTTGAGGAAGTAGCTGAACGGGCACTTGGCGAGCTGCTCCAGCCGCGACGCCGAGACGACGATGTCCGGGTTGTGGAGCGGGTGGACCTCGCGCGGGTCGATCGTGATCTTCCCCTCGTACTCGCCCACTTTCCGAAGCTCGCGTCGCTCCCGGGCGAAGATCCCGCGGCTGAGAAGGTCGAAATTCGCCTTGACCGCGTCCATCCCGTCTTTGAGCACGCCGCGGGGGGCGAGCCGGCCCAGCCACCAATCGGTGTCATCGATAGCACCGGCCGCGTCGGGCAGGAAGCCGCGCGCTTCCGGGATCAGCGCGGCGAGCGCCGTATAGTCGAGCGACGGGTCGCCGGCGCGAAGCCGGGCCGCCTGGAGGATGACCGACGACGGGAAGGACGGCCGCTCCTCGATGATATCGTAGGAAGAAAAGCTCAGCGTGATGGCGCCGCGGAGGCCCGCCAGCAACCCGGACATGGCCCAGAGGTTCTCGCGGAGAATATCGGCGGTCGTCGGGAGCGAATCCGAGATCTTTTCCCTCTCCTCGTCGAGAAGGACGGGATCCTGGATCCCGGCGCCGGGGAAAGTGCCCTGGTCGAGCCCGACGATGAACGTCACGGGGCGGCCCGAGAAACCGCCGGAGCGCCAGCTTGAAAGATGGAGGCTGCCCGGCTCAGGCCCCGAAGCCCCCACCCTCAGGCCGGCGGCCAGGTTTTCGAGACGCTCGAAGGCGGCCGACCGCTTCAGGGACGCGGCCGTGAACCGGGTGGCCGCCTCGAGCCGGGAGACAAGGAGAGCGCGGGCCGCGGCGTCGAGGTCGCCGCGAACGGCCGAGAAGCGGTTCACGAAGGCGGCCGCGCCCCGGCAGAGCGAGGCGAGATCCAGCTTGCCGTCGCCGGTCTCCGCGGGGAAAAGCGCCAGGGCCTCTTCGACGAAGGCGATGAGGCTCCGGACCTCGGAGTCGGTTTCGGGAGGTACGGCGGCCCGCCCCAGTTCTTCATCCAAGTCGGCGGGGCAGCCGGCTGCTTTCCTTCTTATCCGGGAGGAGCTCCCGCAGGCGCTCGGCGTACCTGTCTTTTCCCCAGCCGATCATGGCGCTCTTGAGATAGCGGCTCGCCTTGAGGTTAGAGAGCGTCGGCTGTCCGTCCCGCTTGGGAAGCGCGATGGCGCCGGCCTCGATGAGCGCGCAGAGGTCGGAGACGAAGTAGTCGTGCTTCAGCCAGTCGATCAGGCCGCTGAAAACCTTGCCGGGGGCGGTGAAGGCGATCGGGATGCCGTCGGCCAAGGGTGAGTGAGAACCCGGTTTTCGCGGCCAGGGCGTACATGATCGAAGGATAGGTCGCGTCCGGCGGGTGGATCATCTCCACTTCGTCGAAAGGGACTTTGCCGTCGAGCAGGCGGCGAACGATCTCCCGGCATTCGTTGGTCGGTCCGAGCGCCGAAAAGATGTCGATCGTCTGGGAGACGGCCGGCGGCCCGGCGGACGGCTCGGACGGCGGGCGTGGGGACCTCCGGGCGTCGAACAGCCACGAGAAAAGGGGGGCGCCTGTGTCCGGGGGAGAGTCGGCCGCTGGGACCGCTTCCGGGTTCCACAGGCGCCGCGGCCGGAGCAGCCCGAAGACGGGGTCCTGCGGCAAGAGGGCCAGTCTGTCGCCGGCGATCTCGAGGAGAAAGCGGCGTTCGACCGCGCCGAGGGGCCGCTCCCGAAAGACGATGAACAGCTCCTTCTCTTCGGAGGGCGCCTTGGCGCCGGCCCGGCTTCGGGGCGGGCGGCGACGCTTTTCAGGGCAATCTCATAGACTCCCGGCAGGTCGATGAGCCGCCCCTTCTCGAGCTCCTCTTCATAGGAACGCAAAAGAAGGGCAAGCTCGCGGCCTTTCCTGTCGTCGATGAACGAGGCGGGGTCGAGGGCGGCGCTTTTCAGCCCGGCCATCCTCAGCGAGAAGATCGAGCCCTGGATCGCCCCGATCGTGCCCGCGGTCGCCTCGACCCGGCCGAAATAATCGAGCCGGCCGGCGTCCTTGAGCTGCCCGAAAACCTGGTCCACGAGGGACAGCGCCTCGGCGCCGGAGATGACCCTCGTGCCGCTCGCGGCCAGCTCCGGCCCCGCCGCCTGTTCGGCCAGCGCGGGCAGCGTCACGGAGTGGAGGTTGACCCAGCTCGAGCCGTCGGCCGCCAGCGCATCGCCCAATTGCCGCCCGATCTGGTATGAAGGCACGACGAGGTATTTCTTATCGAGCGGGTGTTCGGCGCAGATCGCCGAGAGCGAAGACAGGAGCCGGTTCATCATCAGGCTCTCATTTACCAGACCCCGCCGCCAATATCAACTGATTAATTCGGGGGACAGCATCAGTCGTGTCCCATCATAAGTTAGGCAAAACAAATTGGATAGAGGCGGGCGTTTGAGGATCCCCGGTGTCGACTTCCGTAAGCAATTGATTCAAAGGGATTTTCTCAAACGGCGTCACGCTCAATACCTGCAAAAAAGTGTAGAGGGGCACCTCCATTGCCATTTTCTTTTTGATGATCGCGACAAGCACATAAACGCACATCGCGATCCAGATCTGAGTCCGGACGGCGTTCTCCGATGTTCCATAAAACGACAGGATCCGCAGGTTCTGTTTGATCCAACGGAAGAACAGTTCGATCTGCCAGCGGAGCTTATACAGGAGGGCGATGCTTCGAGCCGGCAAGTTAAAGTCGTTCGTCAGGAAGGTCAAGTATCGATTGTTTTTTTGGTCAAAGCAGCGGACTCGGCGAAGATCTTCGGGGTATCTAGATTGAGATCGAATGCCGGTCAAGACGACGGTCTGGTCGCTGATCATTCCCTCGGTTTTATCGAGGGGATGCGAATAGAGACGACGGGCCTGGAGGTTCGACATGGCCCGGATGATGAAGAAAGCACGTCGCTGATGGAGGGTCAAGAGACGCGCAAAATCCATATACCCTCGGTCCAAGATGTAGAAGGACCCGGGCTCGGGAAGCCATTGGTCAAGCGCTCGCATATCGCTCGTTTTTCCATCTGTCATATGGATAAACGTCGGGATCGATCCGCGCAGGTCGAGCAAGGAGTGGAGCTTGATGCCTCCCTTCCTGTGATGGAAAAGGCCCAGGGGAAGAGCGACAGGCAAAGCTCGATCGTCGTCGAATCGAAGGCGTAAACGGAGTTCAGAAGTTCGATTCCAAGGTCTTCGTCCCGATAGAGTTGGCGAGCTTGATCGATGAGGATGCGGGCAAAGTCGGCGTAGATCCGCCAGTCGCGGGTCTCGTTGGCGTGAGCCAAATTGTTGCGGGAGATCGAGCTTCGGATGCCCATGTGGTAAAGGCGACGCCTCATGGTCCTCAGGCAGGCGACGATATCGCGAAGACTCTCCCGATAGGTCAACTGGGCAAAAGCCAGGGTCAGGAACTGATCGAGACAGGAAAACGACTGGATCCTGTAATCTCCGTTGTATCGACGAACGCACCTCCGGAACTCGTGCAGGGGAAGGAAGGACATGATCTGAGAGAAGACTGTCGGGGAAATGTTCATCGGTCGCTCCTTGAGGAACAAAAGAGCGCCGATTATATAAAATTGCGTTCAAATCGATTACGGTCGCTGAATGGCCTAATTTATCCATTATGTGCATGATCGATAAAATGTTAATAAGAATGTTGGGACACTACTGATCCTGTCCCTCGAATTAGAGGTGACGGAAGATATCCCCCGCCGGTCATCGAAGTCAAGAACACCCGGACACGGCGATCGCATCTCCGACGCCGCCGCCTTGGGGGCGGCGAGGACTGTTCGAGCAGTGGAAGAAATAATGGGAGATGCCGGATTGAGAGCACAGGCTTGGATGAAAGGAGCCAATCATTGCGCGCAGTTCCGCAGCCGCCGAGAAGGGCGTCGAGAGAACGGCGTTAAGAGCCCGAACGGGAGCCAGGCCGACGGCAGCCGATCATCTTCCCGCAAACCGCGTTAACCACACTTTTCGTCACAGAGCCCTAATATCCTTGACATTGCCCGACCCGAGATTTATGCTCCTCCGCATCGCAGGCTGGCATTTCTTCTTCATTCTCGTCAAAAAAAATGACGACGACGGAGGGAGGCATGAAGCTATTGAGGCTGGCGCTGGCTGTCCTGTTCGTTTCCTTCACGCTGTGGGCACAGTTTCCCGGATCAAACCGGGAAGCGTCAATACCGCCGCCGTCCGTGGTGGACGCTTCGGCTTTCAGCCTTTGCCTCTTGAACCATGGTCTTTTCCAAGCGACACCTGATTGTGCAGCGTCGCCGATGCCCCGCGACGGCGAAATCGACAGCCCGTCTCCGGCCGAAGGCGCGGCCTTTCGGTATGCGACCGCCGGTCCCCTGTTTTCGGGCGATGCCGCCTTCCCGTCGCCCGGCAGCCCGGCGGCCTGGGCGCAGACAACGCCAACCCGGCCCAAGTCGTTCACTTACAGCGACGCCTATTTCGTCCGGCTCAAAATCCACAAGTACGCCAGCTTCGCCACCCTGCCGCTGTTCATCGCGCAGACGATCGTCGGTCAAGAACTCTATAACGGCACGGGATCGGACTCGCTGCGGGGGACGCACTCGGCGCTGGCGGCGGGCGTCGCCGTGCTCTTTGGCGTGAACACCGTCACCGGAGTCTGGAATCTCGTGGAAGCGAGCAAGGATCCCAACGGCCGCACCAAGCGCCTGGTCCACGGGATCCTGATGCTCTGCGCCGATGCCGGTTTCGTGGCGACGGGGGCGCTGGCGCCCGATGATGATGAGGGTTACGGCGGGTCCTCCGGCAGCGGGCCATCCACCCATCGCACGGTGGCCCTCGTCTCCATGGGCATCGCGACCGTCGGTTATTTGTACATGCTGCTCGCGGATTAGCGGAGAAGCCGATGTCTTTCCTGAACAGCCTGACGTCATGGTGGTCATCCTTTTACGGCAATCATCAGCTCGTCTCGGTCTTCATTCATTTCCTGCACCTGGCGGCACTCGTCCTGGGGGCGGGCACGGCGCTGTTCGCCGACCGCCAGGTCTTCCGGGCGGCACGGTTGGGGCCGCCGGAACGCGAGGCGGTGCTGGCGATTCTGGACAGAGCCCATCCTCACGTGGTTTCCTGGCTCGTCGTCGTCGGGTCGACGGGCATCCTGATGACGGCGGCCGACACGTCCACGTTTCTGGGATCAACACTCTACTGGATCAAAATGACCCTGGTCGTTTTCCTTCTGGCCAACGGCCTGACCATGGTTTTGGCCGAACGGCGCGCCCGGCGGGTCAGCCTGAGCGCCGGTTGGCCGAGGCTGGTTACGATCTCAACGATCAGCACCATCCTCTGGCTGGTGATCCTTTTCCTGGGCTCGCTCTTGACCGTTGTCGCCTGATCTGGCGAACTTGATGATGAAGAAGACGATCGCCCCGAAAGACAGATGTCTTGAATCCGGCCCGCGCCGTGTCCGCAAAACCTGCGCTTGCTTCAACGCCCGGCTCACCCGGCGCGAGTTCATCGGCCGCGCCTCGTGCTCACTCCTGGCCGCCCTCGCCGCTTCCGCCGTCGCGCCGGGTAGCCGCTTTCGCGCACCCCATCGCGATCCGCGCCGCTTCCGGCCGAGGCGCCGAGCTCTCCTATGCTCTGCCCCCGGCGGACGGGGTCAATATCGACCAGGACAAGGAAGTCATCCTCGTTCGCAGCGCGAATCACATCTATGCCTTCGCGCTGGCCTGTCCGCACGAAAACACGGCCCTGCGCTGGCGCGCCCGGGATCGGCGATTCCAATGCCCGCGGCACGAGTCGAAGTATCAGCCCGACGGAACCTTCATGAGCGGCCGCGCCACGCGCAACATGGACCGGTTCGCCCTGCGCCGGGAAGGCGATCAGGTGATCGTGGACGTGGATCAACTGTTCCGCTCGGACCGGCAAAAAGCCGAATGGGAATCCGCCGCGGTCACGCTTTAAGAAACGCTCTCCCCATGGGTCCGAGTATCAGGGCAATCGACAGGCTGTCACCATCGCCGGCTGAGGCTACCAGGGGCAAAAAATAAAGAGGTGCGCCCGGCGGCTGTTCTCGCCGATGTAGATCGTTCCGTCGTGTCCGGTGACCATGGCGTCGAACTCGTTGGCCAGCCAGTTGTAGTAGGGAGGATGGTTCGCTTCGACCAGGCCCAGGACCTCAAACGCCTGAGCGACTGTTTTATAGACGAACAGCCGGGCAATCCCCAGTTCCTCGCCGCCGACTCCGTAGACGTTGCCGTCCGCGCCGATGGTCAGGCCCCGGACCCGTTTCTGCCATAAAGGCTTTCCGAGGTTCCGGACCGAAGCCGCTTTCGGGTCCAGGCAAAAAATATAGCCGTCCGAATCCCCTCCGTAGATCTTGCCGTCCTTCGCCGGCGCGAACGTGTCCACCACATTCATGAACTCCCGGCCCGGAAGGCACGGCACGGCGATCTCGAGATGCGTCAGCGTCTTCGCGGCCGCGTCGTACTTGAAGAACTTCCCGTAATCACCGGTTCCCCAGACGTTTCCGTCCTGGTCGATGACCAGGTCGCGGGGAACGCTGGGGTACGGATTCTCGGCCAGCGGCTCGCCGCAAATATCCTGCCGGAAGCTCACCGCGCGGCGGGCGATATCGAACACAAAGAAAATCCCGCCGGGAAAGCTCACGCCATAGAGCTCATTTCCCTGGCCGACCATGGCGTGAATGCCGTGGCCGGCGACCGGTATGCCGAGGTCGGTCAAACCCGGGCAATCCCGCGCCGGTTCCGCCCAGTGCGTCCGGACACGGCTTTTCTCTTCTTCCTGGGGATCGAATCGATAGATGTGCCCGCCCGGAAAACCGTCGTAGGCGCCGGCGATATCCTTTCCCCTGAGGTCAAGCCGCCCCCGGTTCCAGAGCGACGTGCCGAAATAGACCATCCCGTCTTCGAGCGCCACCAGGGCGTGGTGGATGCTCCGGGCGCCGGGGACCTTTCCCAGCGGCCGCACGAGCGCCCCCGCCGGCTTTAACGCGAAAAGATGGGCCTGAAATCCCGTCGTCCCCCCGTAAATGGTCCCGTCGGGCGCCACGGCCAGTGAGGTGATCCCTTTCTCGTCCTCGGGGATCACATCGACCGGCGGCCAGCCCAGCTCGCGCATGGTGATGCGGTTCTGCGGCACGATGACCGCGTCCATCGATTCCGTCCTCTGGGCCAGGAGATCTGACACGGCGAAGGCAACGGCAAGCACAGCCAGGAGCGTCGCTGACGCGGTATTTCTAATCGTCCCGTTCATGGCGTCCTCCCTCTTTCAGTCATCGCTCGAGTTCCCGGTCAAGCTGGTCCGGGCTCCTTGAAACCGGATTTCCCGGACCGCCCATCCTGGCTTGACCCTCGCGGAAATGGGGAATTGATATCCTGTCACCAATTCATTGCGGTCGATAGATGCACAGCCGCAGGCTGTAATCCTTGCCCCGTTGGGCAGCGCTTTTCTTTTTTTCGAGCACGAGGTCGGCGACGTTTTCCGTCTGCTGCGGCCCGGTCCCCTGCTCATTCACAAAGGCCATAAAGTACACCGTCCCGTCGGGCGAGCAGGAAGCGGCGGTCGGGGTCATGACCAGGCGGTTGTCCTCGGCGACGATGACGCCGCGGTCCTCGCGCCTCCCCGCTTTCAGATCGTAGGTGACCATCGCCGTCCCGTACCCTTCTCCCCAATAAGTCCCCTGCGGTTCATCGCCGAGCTGGGTGTTCGCGGCGTGGTAAAAAACATCCGCGCCGTCCTTGCAGAAGGCGAGCATCGCGTAAGGGACATTCCGCCGGCCGACGTAACGGTCGGGTGTCAACTGAGCCAGGAGCGTTGCCTTCCCCTCGTCGCCCTGGTCAGGATCGTATTCAAAAAGGTAAGAGCTCTCCGTTTCCAGGCCGTACCATTTCCTGCCGTCCCGGGATCTGGCGACGCCCATCATCCCGTGCTCGGTCTCGAAGAACGAGCGGAAGATCGGGACGCCGGGCGTCCGCAGGGGCATCTGCGCGAGCAGGTTGAAAACCCGATCCTTTTCAGGGTCATACCTCCAGATGCGCCCGTCGTTATAGAACCCGTAGACCCTCCCCCGGTCGTCGGTCGTCAGCACGCGGGAGACGGAGGCCCAGTTCTGGACGACCCCCAGGTCGACGGTGACCTTGCTCCGGATGTCGTAGTAGATGAGATGACCCATGGGGTAGGTCAGCCCGTACAGACGTTCCCGCCGGGGGTCGATGGTCATGGTGATGATGCCGTTCCGGGGAAGCCCGACCCCGAGGTCGGTCAAGTGGTCCGACTTCGGGTCATAGACCGCCCAGTGCCCGCCGGGCAACCCCTCCGGCTCGCTGATCTTGGCGAAGTTGTACCAGGCGGAGAGGTGGGTCGCAAAATAGATCTTCCCGTCACTCCCCTCGCAGATCTGGGTGTGGACCTTGGCTTGAGGCTCCCGGCCCAGGTTTTTCTCGCCGGAAAGCTCCTGCATGTCCCCGAGCAGCTTCATCGAATCGGCCGCCGGGTCATAGACCGCGACGTTCGCGCCCGCGCCATGGGAGTTGAGCCCGATGTACACCCGCCCGTCCGAGGCGGCGTAGAGCGCCGTGAACATGGAATCCCATTTATCCGGGTCGGGCAGAGCCCGGGATTCCACGCGGCAGAGCCGGTTTTGCCCCGGCAGCAGGGCGGCGAACGCGACGCTGCAGAGGAAGCCGGCGGTCAGTCCCTTGATGAATGTGTGTCTAGGCATGGTCTCCCACCTGAATCAGCTGATCCTAGAGTCGGAAAAAAATCTGCTTCCGGAACAGCCAGAGGCAGACGAGCCACTCGACGGCGAGGCGAAAGAGATTCTTGGCGAAATCGATACTCGCGCCAAGCCTGCCGGCCAAGGGGCCGAGCAGAATCCCGCCGGTGTTCAAAAGCCATGTTGAGAGCAGGCCGTTCAACATATACACGAAGATCGAGTTCATCCCCAGCACGACAAACGCGAAGCTCCACGCCCTGACGTTTCGAACATCGATGAGCCAGTAGAACACAAGGAGGAGGAGAGTGGCCAAGCCGCAGGTCAACAAAGTGTAGGAGCTCGTGAACATCCGCTTGATGATCGGCACCAGCGGATGAAGGGCCAGTCCGGCGATGACTCCGCCCGCTCCCAGGACGGCCAGTGTCCTCATGAACCTGCTGTGGCCGTTGCGGATGAGAAGGAGGTTCCCGACGATGGAACCATAGACCACGACGGCGACCGAGGTGATGGTCGGATAGAGGTACCCCCATCGAGTGGCCTCGCCCGTCACGGCATCGTCAATCAGATAGACGAGATTCTTAAAGAGCTCGTAGCTGTTGCGCCCGGCATCATAAACCGGGATGATAAAAATGAAGAGCCAGTAAAAGAAGAGGAGGGCGGCGAACACGGCCGCTCTGGCGCGGAGGCTCAACCCCAGAAAGAGAAACCCGCCGAAATAAGCGAGCGCGAGGACCTGGAGCACGCCGGCTCCCCAGTAAGGCCTGCCGCTCGTCAGCCAGGATAAAAGAAATCCCAGGGCAAACAGGACGGCGCTCCGCTTCAGGACATGAAGAAACCTCTGACTATAGCACTGCTCCCGCTCGCGACGTCTCTCATCGGAGATGGCCATCGACACCCCGATAATGAACAGAAACGCGGGCAGGATCAGGTCCTCGAAGTGAAAACCGACCCACGGCGCATGGCTCAGCTGGGTGGCAAAAAAGCCGGGCACGGGGCGGTCGGCCAGCTTCTCCAGGCCAAGCGTTCCGAGAAGCATGGAGAGCATGACGAAGCCCCGGAAAGCGTCGAGAGACACAACGCGTTGAGCGGAAGCGGGAACGTGAACGTCGTCCGTCGTCTTCATCCCGGATTGCCAGGCCATCGCCAAAGAGTCATAACGCCGGCCGATAGCTTAAGTCAAGGGCCGGTTCACTTCGGCCAGGACCAGCGCACCAGGCGCACGCCGGAAGCGAAGAAGATGCCGTGCTCGTTCATGACCCAGCCGGCGTCGACTCCCGGCGCGTACTCGGCCATGAGCTTCACCTCGTGCGTTTCGGGGTCGATGCGCACGACACCCTTTTTCGTCAGCCCGTAAACGGCGCCGTCCGTGTGCCGTCCCATCGAGATCTCGACCATCTCGCCGAAAGCTATCGGCTTCTGGTCGACGACCCGCTGCTCCTTGATATTCCACACCGACAGCGTGTTCGACGGCCCCGTGACCACGAACACTTTGCCGCCGGCCGCGGCCATGGCGGGCGTTCCTGTGTCACCCTTGACCAGCGCCGCCGACTCGACCGCGCGTTTCTCCACGGGATCCCAGACAAAGAAGAACGCCTGGCTGGCCGACGGCTCAGTCCCGCCCCCGCCCGCCACGTCGCTGCCGCCGAAGACCAGCCCGCTTCCCGCGTCATAGGCCAGCGCGCTGATCGATTGATCCTTCACCAGGTTCCGGTAGTTCTCCACCGGCTTCCCGAGTGCCGGATCGAAAACGCCCAGGCTCCCGCCCAGCTCCCCGTAGGAGGCAAAGCTTCCCACATAGAGCTTTTTCTCCGGCCCGAGGATCAGCGCGCGCGGCCGCAGATGGCCGTCGCCCATATTCCCGAGATCGCGCGGGTTGTTCTCCTCGGTATCGCCGAAATTCCACGGCCGCTTCGGGTCGTAGCACGAAACGTAGGCCTCCGGATAGGCGAACATCCACAGCTTCCCGTCGAGCGGGAGCATCGAATAGAGCTCGCCGCCCGCCTTGCTGGACTTGCCCAGGACCTCGCTCTTGCCGGTGACCGGGTCGGCCCGGAAAAGCCATAACGGCAGGATGGTGGAGCCGTAGATCAGTCCGTCGGGCCCCTGCCCCAGGACGAACGGCCTCATGCCGGCGCCCTGGTGTTCGATCCGGCCGCTCGTCTCCCGGCCGGTCGCGGGGTCGCGCAAAGTCCAGACACCCTCGGTGGTCACGCCGGCCAGCACCCGGCCATCCTTGAGCCGGGGCTCCGCCGCCGGCGGCAGCTCGCTCTCGGCGATCGCCTGCGCTTTGCCGCCGACGAGCCGGTACCATTGGCCGTTGTCGCGCTGGTAGGCGTGGCCGTCGGTCCCCTTCCTGAAGACCGCCCAGGCGCCCTGGGCCAGCTCCCTTGCCGGCGTCGCCGCCAGCTCCGCTGGCCGCGATGAGCCGTGCTCGCCGGTGCGCGGGTCGAGGCCGATATAGTCGGGGTCGGTCATGCCGGCCGCCGTATAGACCCAGCCGTCCTTGCCGACCACGAGGGGCCGGGTGTACTGCTGCCCGGGCTTCATCTGGCCGTAATCGTGGAACTCGCCCGTGCGGGTGTCGTAGGCGGTCACCTTGCCGTTCCCATAGGAGCAGCCGTAGATGCGGCCGTCTCCCTCGCCGCGCGCCAGCGCCCAAACGTACGTTTCGCTCGCCGCCATCTTGCCGAGGTTGACCACTCCCTGCTCCGGGTGCGCCGGGTCAAACCGCAGCAACAGCCCTCCCTGGGCTTCATCGCCGGCCGTGCCGATGTAGATGCAGTTGTCGGGACCGACCACCAGTCCCCAGGGATGGGTGCCGATAGGCGCGTTGAACTGCCGGCAGACGCCGGTGACCGGGTCGACCTGAACCAGAAAAACGGGGGCCGCGTGCTGAGTGAAAACGGCATAGATCCTGGTCGTTTCGCCGTGCTCGTCGGGACCGAGGGTCTCCTTATAGACGGCGGCGCGGAGGACGGGGATGCCGAGGTCGGTGAACTGGCCGGGACTGCCAGAGGCCGGCGCCCCGGTCTGGGCGGCTTCTTCCGACGCCGCGGCGGGCGCTTTTTCCGAAGGGGTGCACGAAGTGACGGAACCCACCCCGATCATAACCCCGGCCGCGAGGATTAATAAGCCCACGCAGGTGATTGATTTTTTCATGACGGCTCCTTCAATCCAGCATTCGACAACGCTCTGAGTTCACAAGGGGTAGTTTATAAGAAAAAACCGTGTTTCGCGCAATAGACTGGCGTCGATGGTTTCGGGGGACAGCTTACGTAATGCACTTAACTATACGAATTGGGGTTTTAGCAGAATTACAGGGGAGCATATTCTTCCTCGCTGCATAACAAAGAAATGCTGAGGGGAATTAAGTGAATTACGTAAGCTGTCCCCCGAATTGGGGGTTTTGGATTTTCGGGATGATCGGGCATATAATAGCGGGAACCAAGGCCGGAAAACCGAGGAGCATGAGCTTGAAGTCTCTGAGAGCGACCGCACTGGCCCTGATCGCCGCGCCGCTATTCCTGGCGACCCTGCCCGTCTCCGCCCGCATCGAGGGCCGTCCCCCCGTCTCCGCGCGTTCCGTCTCGGGGCGCCCCGCCCTCGATCCCGCCCAAAAGCCCGAGCTTCCCCCCATCACAAAAAATGGCTCGATGAAGAGGTCGATTATATCATCACCCGGACGGAGAGAGACATCTTCCGCAAGCTCCAGTCCGACAAGGAGCGGGACCTGTTCATCGAAGCCTTCTGGAAGCAGCGGGACCCCAGCCCGGGCTCCGAGGCGAACGAATTTAAAGTCGAGCACTATCGCCGCCTCGCTCACGCCGACCGCTACTACGGCCGGGACACCCCCCGCTCCGGCCGGCGGACCGACCGCGGCCGGATCTACATCATCCTGGGCGAGCCGAACGACGTCCAGAGGATCGAGGGCGGGTTCGACGTCGTCCCCTCCGAGATTTGGTTCTACCAGGACAAGGCGGATTTCGGCCTTCCCCCGGGTTTCCACGTCGTCTTTTTCAAGCCGTACGGGCACGGCGAATACCGGCTCTACAGCCCCGCGGCCGACGGTCCGGCGTCCCTGTTGACCGGCCTCCAGGGAGACGTCACCGATTTCCTGGCCGCCTATCTGGCCCTGAAGAACAAAGAGCCGATGCTGGCCTCGGTTTCGCTGTCCCTGATCCCCGGCGAAGAGTCCGGCCTGGTGGGCCGCCCGTCGCTGGCCTCGGACCTCCTCATCCAGAGGATCGAAACGACGCCCCAGCGGCAGGTCAAGGAGGCCTACGCCGAGAAATTCCTGGCCTACAAGGACATCGTCGAAGTCGAGTACAGCGCGAACTACCTCGACAGCGAATCGATGGTCAAGGTTTTCAAGGATCCCTCGGGGACCCCGTTCATCCATTTCGCCCTCGAACCGCGGCGGCTGTCCGTCAACCAGTTCGGAAACATGTTCTCCACGACGCTCCGGCTTAACGGCAGCCTGGCCCTGCCGGACGGCAAGATCGTCTATCAGTACGACCGGACGATCGACCTGAAGCTCGACGAGGACCGGATGAAAGAGGTCGGCGGGCTGCCCCTCGGCATCCACGACCTCCTGCCCGTCGTCCCGGGAGAATACCGCCTCTCGGTCCTGGTCAAGAACGAGGCTTCCAAGGAGTTCAGCACGTTCGAACAGACGGTCAGGATAGCGCCGCCCGGCGATGCGCCTCAGATCACGGCGCCCCTTCTCGGCTACAGGCTGGCCAAGCTCGACGCGGTCCAGCGGACACGCCGGAGGGCCTTCCAGTTCGGCGAGAACATGGTGTACTGCCAGCCCAACCGGGTCTTCCTGCCGAAGGACACCCTGGTGGTGGCGCTCCAGGCCTTCGGGCTGAACGAGGAGACCCGGCGGGAGGCGGAGCTTCGGCTCACCTTTCTCCGCGACGACGCCGTTTTCAAGGAAACGGTCCGCCCGGCTGCCGAGCTCGCCGGGCTGCCGGATGTCATCGAAGAATTCCCCCTGGCCGATTTCCCTCCCGCCCATTACGTGCTGCGGGTGAATCTGTTCGTCGGCGGCGTCGAGACGGCCATGGCGAAAGAAGAGTTCGACGTCACCCACCGCCAGGCCATCGCCCGGCCCTGGGTCCATTCCCGAGTCTTGCCGGCAGGCGACAACCCGGTGTTCTCCCACATCCTGGGAGTCGAGCTATTCAACCTGGGACGCCTCGACGAAGCTTCGGCCTATCTCGAAAGAGCGAACGCTCAGAAGCAGGGGGACCCGGAGATCGTGGCCGCCCTCTGCCAGATCTATCTGACCCGGGCGGAATACGACAAGATCATCCCGCTCGTCGAGCCCCTGATCGACCGGGACAAACCCGCCAGCTATGAAATCTCCTATATGGCCGGCCGGGCCTTTCAGGGGACCGGTCAGTTCGCCAGGGCCGAAGCGGTCTTCGACCAGACCGTCACCCACTACGGCATCAACACCAACCTGCTGAATGCCCTGGGCGAATGCTACCGGGATCAAGGCCGCCGCGACGAGGCCCTGGCCGCCTGGCGGAAATCTCTCGAGCTCAACGCCGACCAGCCGGATATCAAACGCCGGGTCGAAACGCCGGGCGGCAAGAATTGAATGTTCCGCGAAACCGGAGGCCCGGAGCCTCGGGATCGATAGAGGAGGTCAGGATGACACGGGATCCGTCGCCTGCGCTAAGATATGGGAGCCGTCTCTTTTTTGTTTTAACACTTCTCGTGGCCGTGTCGGCAATCCTTTCGGCCCAGGACAACTTGGGACGGGGGCGGGTCACCGGGACCGTCGTCGATGACGGGGGCGCCGCCGTCGAGGGGGCCAAGATCATCGCCGAAAGCCTGGCCGGGGACGCCAGGCTCGAGGGCGTCTCGGACAAGAAGGGCCGCTACGCCATCGCCGGCTTGGGCTCGGGCATGTGGCGGTTCATCGCCTCGAAGGACGGCTTCACCCCCTTCACGGTGGAAACGGAGGTCCGGCAGCTCAAGTCCAACCCCCCGGTCGATTTCACCCTGAAGAGGGCCGCCGGCGTCAGCGCCCTGAAGGCCGACGCCGAGAGCCTGGCGATCTTCGAAAAGGGGAACGCCCTCGCCGCCGAGGGCAAGTACGATGACGCCATCGCCGTCTTCGAGGAATTCCTGGCCAAGTACCCGGCGGTCTACCAGGCGCGGCTGAATATCGCCTCCGCCTATCTCAAGAAAGACGAGCTGGACAAGGCCGAGGCGGAGTTCAAGCTCGTCCTGGATAAGATCGTCATGACCCATGGCGACTACGCCAAGGACAAAGGCACGGCGGTCCGGGCCTACTCGGGGCTGGGGGAGCTCTATCTCAAGAAGTCGGATTTCGACTCCGGCCAGAAGGCCTTCGCCGAGGCCCTCCGCATCTCCCCCGAGGACGAAACGGCCGCCTACAACGTCGGCGAGATCCTGTTCTCCAACCAGAAAAACGACGAGGCCATCGGCTACTTCGAGATGGCCATCCGGATCAAGAAGGACTGGCCCAAGCCCTATTACCGGCTCGGGTTCGTTTATCTCAACAAGGGGGACATGGCCAAGTCCGTCGAATACTTCAACGAGTTCATCCGGCTCGACCCGCAGAACCCCGAGGTTCCTCAGGTCAAGAACATCATCGGCACGATCGAGGGCCTGAAGAAATAACCGGCTGACCGGCGATGCTCTTCAACTCCTGGGTCTTCGTCGTCTTCTTCGCCGCCTTCCTGGCGGGCCACTACGCTCTCAGGAACGCGAGCCTCAGGAACGCCTGGGTCCTGGCGGCCTCCTACTTTTTTTACGGCTGGCTGAACCCGCTCTACCCCCTGCTCCTTGTCTACGCCACGCTCGTAAGCTACGCCGTGGCCCGGGCGATCGCCGTCTCCCCGAGAAAAAAATGGTGGCTCGCCCTGGGCGTCACGAACGGCCTGGCCATGCTCTCCGTCTTCAAGTACGGGGAGTTCCTCACGGACAACCTGAACGCCCTGCTCGGTCTCCTGGGCGTCGGCGCCGGCATCAGGCCGCCCGGCAAGCTCCTTCCGGTCGGCGTCTCTTTCTACACCCTGCTCATCATCGGTTACCTGGTGGATGTCTACCGCGGCAAGGCGCCCGCGGAAAAGAATATCGTCCGCTACGCGACATTCACCGCCTTCTTTCCTTACCTCCTGGCCGGTCCGATCGAGCGGGCGGGGGCGATGCTCCCCCAACTGGCCCGGGCGCCCAGGTTCAAGGCCGTCAACATCAGCGAGGGGCTGTCGCTGTTCGTGGTGGGCCTCTTCAAGAAGGTCGCCCTGGCGGACTTCCTCGCGCTCTACGTCGACAAGGTTTACGGCCGGCCCGCCGAGGCCGCCGGGCTGACATTGCTCGTCGCGACCTACGCGTTCGCCTGGCAGATCTATTTCGATTTCAGCGGCTACACCGACCTGGCCCGCGGCGCGGCCAAGATGATGGGCTACGACCTCAGCCTGAACTTCAACAACCCCTACCTGGCCGACGGCCTGGGCGACTTCTGGCGCCGCTGGCACATCAGCCTGTCCTCGTGGATCCGCGACTACCTCTATTTTCCGCTCGCCGGGCGGACGATCGCCGCCGGCGTCCGGAGCTACCTGGCCATGGCCGCCGCCATCCTGCTGGCCGGCCTCTGGCATGGGGCCGCCTGGACGTTCGTCATCTGGGGCGCGCTCCACGCCCTCGGCCGGGCCGCCGGCCGCGAGCTCGAGATCACCGACTTCTACAGGCACCGCGTTCCCCGGCCGGTCAAGCAGTTCCTCGTCTTCCACTGGGTCTGTTTGACCTGGATCTTCTTCCGCGCCCCGACCTTCGAGGACGCGACGCTCATCCTCCGGCGGATCCTCACCTTCACGGCGGGCGACCCGAGGTTCCCGGTCGTCGCCGCCGTCCTGATCGCGCTCGTCCTGGGCTATCAGCTGGTCTTCCGGTCGAAGTCTAAGCGCTTCTTGTGTTCTCCGGCCGTGCGCCTCGCCCTGGTGACGGCGATGATGCTCTACCTCGTCTTTTTCAGCACGCCCGGCTACGAGAAATTCTACTATTTCCGGTTCTAAGCGACATGAGAAAGCCGACGCTCCCCAACTCGAACAGCATCTTCCTGAGCGGCCGGGAATGGCTCGTCGCCCTCGCCGTCTTCCTGGCCGTCAGCGCGGTCCTGTATTTCGGCTGGCCCCGTTGGGAAAAGCTGCCGCCGGAGAGCGATTACCGCTCCACCTGCTGGGGGGAGCGGATGAGCGACTACTGGGCCTGGTCCCAGTGGAGCCGGGCCGCCGTCAGCCGCCACCGGATCCTCCTCATCGGCAGCTCGGTGATCTGGGGTCAGGAGGTCCCGCACGACGAGACGCTCTCCCACTTCATCAACAGCGAGCTCGGCCGGGAGGACGTCGCGAACATGGGCATCGACGGCCTGACCAACGCGGCGATGACCGGTTTGTTCAAACATTACGGCCGGTACCTCCGCGACACGAATATCATCCTCGAATTCAACCCACTCTGGATGTCCACGCCGCGCCGCGACCTCAGGGGCCGGGGAAGCGACGTCTGGCAATTCCACCACCCCCGCCTCGTTCCCCAGTTCGACCGGCGGATCTCCTATTACCGGAGCGTCGACGAGCGGCTCGGCTACGCCTTCGAACACGGGCTGCGGCTGCCGCCGTTCGTCCGCCACCTGATGGTCAATTATTTCGAGAACAAGAGCGTCGGCGCCTGGCTCCTCGACCATCCCTACCGGCTCCCGCCGTCCGCCATCAACGTTCACGGCCGCGCCGATGATGAAAGACAGGCAAAGCCTCGGCACCCCCTGGTCGAGCCGGAAGGAAGCCGAGATCCGCGACGACCCCTTCGTGCCGGTCGAGGAATCGGTGCAGTGGGAATTCTACCTGAGGGCCCTCCGCACCCTCAAACAAAAGGGGAACAAAGTCTTCATCCTGTTGGGGCCGTATAACAGCTATTGCCTGACGGAGGCGAGCCGCGGGCATCTCTTCGCCATGATGGATGAGGTGAAGCAGCGAGCTGGACGAGCTCGGTACTCTTTATTTCGATGCGACCCGCGACCTTCTACCCAGCGCGGAGTTCGGAGACCAGTGCCATCTGCTTAAGAACGGCCACGCGCTCCTGGCGCGGGCCTTGGTCGCCGATCCCGCCTTCCAGCGCTGGCTCGGCCAGCCGGACTGAACCGAAAAACCCGCAGTGAATCGGTCATCGAATTGGTGCCCGCATATCAATTCCCCATTTCCCCCAAGAAGTCTAAGAGAAGAAAAGGGGAATTGATATGCTGGCACCAAAAAAAGCCCTCCGCCCGGCTGTCCGGGCGGAGGGCTTGGCCTTTGCCAGAGAGCTTGATCTAGAAGCTGTACCTGAAACAGAGCCTGACGGTCCTCAATCCCCCGACGCTCGAGATGAGCTTGTAGGAGGAGTTCAGACTCGCGTTCGCGGGCTCGAGCACGTTTTCCGCTGACGGGTTGTACTGGTAAATGTCGTTCTGGCCGACGTTCACATAGGTGTAGCCCAGGACGTTGAGGACGTCCGCAAAGATCCCGAACCGGCCCACTCCCCGGACGTTGAACTCTTTTTCCAGCCGGAAATCGAATTGGGCCGCGCCGGGGTAGCGGCGCGTGTCGATGGGTTCGATGTAGACGCTGACGTACTCACGCAGGACATTGTTGGCCGCGGACCAGGCGGCGGGAGGCCGGATCGAGGCGGTCCGTCCCCAGGGCGCTCCCGAGAAGTACCTGAAGTAGCCGCTGAACAGGAACCCGAGGGGAAGCTGGGCCGTGCCCATGAGCTTGATGGCCAGCGGGCGGTCGGTCGACTGCCGGCCGTCGCGGTTGGTGTACCAGTTGGGCAGGGTGCCGGAGCTCGTCCAGCCGGCGGTTTCGTTGTAGCCGCCGCCCAGGTTGCCGTAGGCCTTGCTGACGACCACCGAGCCGGAGACCTGCCAGCCGTCGGACATGCGCTTGTTGAAGATGAACTCGACGCCCTGGTACTTGGAGCTCAGCTCGGGGAGGTTCGTTCCGCGGTAGAAGTAGGCCGGCGCGTTCGTCTTGCGATTGTAGGTCGTGACCGTCATATCGGGATAGTCCCCCGTTCCGGGAACGATCGTGTTGAACGGCACGTACCATTGCTTGGTGGCGGGCTGGTCCCAGTGGTACCACCATTCTTCCGTGTCGGGTATCCAATAGGTTCTCTGCCAGATGTTCTTCTTCGTCTTGTAGTGATAGTTCAGGCCGACGAAGACGTTCCGAGCGAGCTCGTGCGAGATCCCGAAGGTGATCTCGTCCGTGTAAGGGGCCTTGATGTTGGGGTCCATGACGTTGTACACGAACTCGGGGTCCTGCTTGCGGAAATCATATGGGTAGACCCAGTAGTAGTCGGAGGTCTTGCCGAGCGCCTTGTCCTTGTCGAGGTCGAACCAGTAGAGGCGCCAGGACCAGCCGGGGTCGAAGGGCGTGACGGCCAGGGCGAACCGGAGGGACAGGTAGTCCACGTAGCGGCCGTAGAAAGCCTTGAGGGCCGTCTTGCCGTTCCCGAACAGGTCGTAGGTCAGGCCGAGCCGGGGCGAGAGGGTGCTCCACTTGATGACGTTGTTCCAGTCCGGAGCCTCGGCGGCCAGCCAGGGATTGAGCCCCTGCGGATAAATATCGGGATAGGTTGCCTTGGTGTACGGCTTGACGATGTTGTCGCCCAGCCAGAGGACAAAGTCATTCCCGGCCGTCCCCATTTTCATGTCGGGCTTGTCGAGGTTGGCGCTGTCGAAGCGGAGCCCGGCGTTGACCGTCAGCCGGCTGAAGAAGGTGGCCGAGTCCTGGACGAAGGCGGCGATGGACGTGCCGAGGTCGGCGACCGGGTTGTCGCCTTCCTCCGGACCGACGATATAGGCGCCGATCTGCGAGTAGCCGATGCCGACGGAGCCGGGAGGAAGCCCGTAGGTCTTGACGTCGGCGGCGGTCGTGAGTCCGAAATAGTACGGTGAGCCGCGGTTCCACTGCCAGTACATGGGGTCGCGCCGCCACCAGTTCCAGTCGTTCCGGTCGCGCGTGTACTCGAACCCGGCCTTCAATTCGTGGTTGCCGCCGAGCCAGTTCTCCTGGAAGCGGGTGATGTAGGCGCCGATTTGGTATCGGTTCTTGTCCCAGCTTTCTTCGTAGGCGGGCGCGCCGGTGCTGTAGTTCGTCCCGTAGTTCCAGATGGACATATCGCCCTCATAGGTGCTTTCCTGGAACGGCTGGGCGAAATAGCGGTTGACGAAGCTGGCCCGGACGTCGATGAAGGTGTTCTGGTTGAGGATGTAGGTCAGGCTGGCCGTCGCCGTGGCGACGTATTCATCGAACTTCCGGGTGGCGTCATAAAAGGTGTAGGCGCTGGGCGCGGCGTCGATCGGGCGGTAGGTATCGGTGTAGTTGAACATCCCCATCAGCCGGATCTTGGGAGAGAGCTGCGCCGTGACCTTGGCGAACCCCATCAGCTCCTTGTGGTACCATTCCGGCCAGGGGCTGTGCGTGTAGCCCGCGGGATGGTCGTAGGGAAGGTTCCAGGCGGTGAACGTCGTCCGCTTATCGTTCCTGAGGTACCGGCCGTTGGCGAAGAACCACAGCTTGTCCTTGAGGATGGGCCCGCCCAGGCTGAGGGACAGGTCGTTATAGTTCTTGTCGACGCTCGGCTTGGCCACGTTCATGGCCTGGAGCTGCTCGTCGGTCCAGAGCTGCTGGACGAGGTTCTCGTTGACATTATAGAGGGTGACCCCGCCCGAGAATTTGTTCCCGCCGGACCGGGTGACGATGTTGACGTAGGCGCCGGCCGTATAGCCGACCTCCGCCGTCTGACCGCCCAAGATCATCTCCACCTCTTCGATGGCGTCGAAATTGAGGTTGGTGATGGGGTGCATGTTGACGGGGTCGTTCATGTTCACGCCGTCGAAGGCGTAGGTGTTGTCCCTGACGGAGGCGCCGTGGATCGAGGTCATGCGCTCGGCCCCGCCCCAGCCCGTGCCCTCCGTGTAGTTGGCGCCCGGGGCCGAGTTGATGACGTCGAGCATGTCCCTGGCCACGGGCAAGTTCCGCAGCATGTTGTTATCGACGGAGACGGAGATCTTCGACTGCTGGACATCGACCACCGGGGCCACGGCCGTGACCGCGACCTCCTCGGTGATGCTGGCCAGCTGCATGGTGATATCCAAAGTGATGACCATGCCGACACGGATGACGATGTCGTTTCTCTCCGCGGTCTTGAATCCCTGCAACTCCGCTTTCAGTGCGTAGGTTCCGGGGGGAAGCGCCGGGAACCTGAAGATTCCGGCCGACGTGGATGTATAAGTGCGTGTGCCCATCAGGCTGGGCGAGGAGACCGTGAGCGTCACCCCTGGAAGAGTATTATTTTCGTTGTCCGTGATAACGCCCGTGATGGAGCCCGTTTGAACTTGGGACATGACCGCCGAAGTGAGCCCCAGCGTCAGACCGAGCATCAGGACAATCCTTATCGATTTTCTCATTTTGCCCTCCTTCCTGGCATGTCCTGGACCGCTCACCCAATAGAAAACCGAAGACGAGAGCCTATGGGGTTATTGATTTTAGTCTCTGGCGCCACCTCCCTGTTATGAAACATAGGCGTGGAATTATCAGTAATCGTATGCCCCGGTTTTTTCTTTGTCAAGGAATTTCTAGCCCTTAGCCGGAGCCAAAATGAGGGCGTCGATGACCGCGGTCTTTTATTTACGAGCGTCCCGGCTTATGGATGAAAGGCGACCTCGATCTCGCTCACCGGCCCCAGTACGCCGCGTACGGTCCGGACGCGCGCTTCCAGCCGGTTCAGTCCCGGCCGGAGCGTCCAGGTCCACGCCGGCGACAGCTGCTCGGTCCAAGCGCCGCCGTCAACCCGCACGAGGAAAGTCGCGAAGCCCGGGGTGAAGGTGTCAATCTCCACGTTCAGGACCCCGCGGTCGGCGGTCTCCTCGAGGGTGACCTCGGCCTGGTTGAGGGGTTCGTAGAAATCGAGCGCCCGGTCGCTGTAATGCTGGTATTCCGAGCGCCTGGGGAATTTCACGTCGTGGTAGTTCAGAAATCCGTCCCAGCCCCACATGGTGGTGCCCTGATGGACGGGGACCGGGGTGGGATGGGTGAGGAAATCGTTCCGCGGGATGATCCGGAAATGGCCCATCGTCTCAAGGAGGTGGCGCCCGTGTTCGATGGCGCTGACCGGGTTGTCCCCCTCCCGGATGCCGACCCGGACTTGGGCCGCGACGGCCTTTCCCGATTCGGGCACGAAGGGATGCTGCCAGGTCTCGACCCTGGGGACGAGCGGTGCCATGAGGTTGTGAAGCTCGAGGGCGTTGAGCGGCACGCCCGTGTCGAGGTCGAAATAGTAATAATCCCGGGTGGCGTCGAGATAGAACCACTTGTTGAACTCGTTCGACCAGACTTCGCTGACCTCGTGGCCGCTCATCGCCTCGCTGTGGATGTTGACGTGCCGCGCCTGGAAGCCGCAGGCCAGGAGCGCCCCGATGAGAGCCTGGTTCGAATACAGGCACATCGCATCGCGCCGGCGGCCCTCGTAGCCGCTCTGGAGGCGGGGCATCCCCTTCTCCCCTTTCTCAAGCTTGATGACGTCGTTCCAGTTCCAGGAATAGCGATTCGAGGTGACCGGGATGCGGTAGGCCCAGTTGAGGAGCCGCATCATGACTTCGAACTCGCTCTCCGCGCCCTCGATGATCTGGTCGAGCCTGGCGCTTTTCCGGTATCTCTCGAGCTCGGGATGAAGAAGGTTTTCGTAGCCAAAGGGGTAAGAGGAGCGGGCCACGCGCCCGTTGCGGATGACCTGGACCGCGAGACCCGGACCGCCTTCAGGAGACAGGCGCTCCCACTCGGCGGAAAGACCGAAGCCCTTGATCTTGGGAGAAAGGAGCGGGTTCTTGGTCGACAGGTCCGCCTTCCATTGTATATAGCGGCGGTTTCCCAGGTCCGGGAATTCATCGTCCCGGCCCGCCGCGGCCCACGCCGTCCAGGAAGGGTGGTCAAGCCGCGGGCTGGCGCCGAACCGGACGGAAACGCCGGCGGCGGTGCCCTCCGGGGCCTCGATATCCGCCGACGAACTTCGCCCTGGCGAGCCCGACGCGCGCGCTTGAGCGCGCTCGAACCGTCGACCATGTCCATGACCGGGGAAACGTACTCGCCTTTTTTCACGTAGCGGTCGAGGCTGATCCTGACAGAATATTCGCCGTCCACGGAATCGAGCGGGCCGAGCTTCGAGTCGCTCCAGGTTTTCCCGCCGTCCGAGCTTTTGAGCGAGCGGTTGGGATGGTGGAGGCGGGTGATCGAACCGCGGGCGAACTCTTTTTCGAGGGCGATGAGCACGCGCCAGGAAGCGGCCTCGCTGTCCGCCCACAGGAGGATCTCGTTTTCCCCCTGGCGCAGCGCCCCGGCCGGAAGATCGATGAAAAACCAGCGGTCGTTCCGCGAATAGTCGATATATTGCCGGGCGAACGGCGCGGCCTGAGCTGTCGGCGGCCGGACGAAGGCCACCCCGTTGACGGAGATGTGGAGCGGGTAGGTGTTGCCCTTGATCTCCAGACCCTTGAACACAAGCCGCCCCGAGAAGGCCGCCGGGTCGTCGAGCAGGAGGGTCTTCTTGATGACGATGCCTTTTTTTAGGTTCTCGATCCATTCTTCCTTGCCGTTCAGGTCCATGCCCTCGGGAACGCCGGTCGCGGGGGCGTCATCCTCGATGAGCTCGGCGTCGTCGAGTGTGATAACGGACGCGGCGCGGTCGAACCTGAGGTTGACCAGGCGCGCCTCGCGCTCGATGCCGGCGGCGTCCAGCCGGAGCTTGCTCAGCTCCGTTCCCGCCGACACCAAGGGAAGCAGGACGAGACCTAGCGCGCATAATAACGGGGCGACTCGGGTTTTAGACTTTTCGTTCATCGGCAGCCTCCTTCCCGGCACCGGGCGGAACTCATGACACGGCCCGGCCGGCGGGCACGCTCCTATATTTATACAGGTCCGAAAAAAAATAAAGCCGGTTCACGCAGCGCCGCATTCCATAGACAGTCGTGGAGAACGGGTGGCATGACGCCAGTCCCTGCGCGCCCGGAGCGACGGGGACCCCTCTCCCCTGGGAGGGCGCGAGCAGTCGTTGACGGGTGAGGCGCGAGGACGCACAGGGACGCGCCATGACAGGACCCGTTCTCTAACGCGGGCGCTTGAATATGGAGCGGGTTTATTGATAAATTGGGCAAAAGCTGGCCATATCCGATGACTGTGAACGCTTAGAGAAAGGACAGGTGCTCATGATAAACGAATTCTCGGCGTATGGGCGGTGTTTCTCATAGCGGCGGTCTCGATGGCCTCCGCGGCGGAAGCGCCCGACATCACCACGCTCTTCGGAGCGATCCAGGGCGGGATCTCCGGGAACAGGGCCCGCGATTACGTGATGCGCCTCTGGCTCCACGAGAAGTGGTTCACGCTGCCGGAGTGGCAGAAGGCCGCCAAGGTCGCCCAGGCCATCATGCAGGAGCGGGGGTTCGACGAGGCCGCGCTTTTGGGGACGCCGGCTGACGGCGTCACCAAATCCTGCGCCTGGACGAACCCGATCGGCTGGGACGTCAAGCAGGCTACGCTCGAAGTGATCGACCCGCCGCTGCCCGATGAATTCAGGTATCTCTGTGACTACCTGGACAACCCCACGTCGCTCAACGCCTGGAGCGCCCCCACTCCGCCCGAAGGGATCGAAACCGAGCTCGCGCTCATGGAAACCACGGACCCCGAGGAACTGGGGCGGCTGGACGCCAAGGGCAAGATCGTCCTGACCTCGGGCAACACGCGCACGCTCAAGAGATACCTCGACCGCCACGGCATCCTCGGCTACGTCGGCGACAGCATCGAGGAGAACAACGCGGACTTCGTCAACGCCAACCAATGGTTCAACGGCTGGTCGGACCTGCCGGGCGGCTGGTGGATGACGAGCTACGACAGCCGGAAGAACTTCTGCTTTTCGATATCCCAGAGGAAGGCGAACTTCCTCCGCGGGCTCATCCGGCAAGGGAAAAAGATCACGGTCCGGGCGAAGATCGACAGCCGATATTATACGGACGGCGAGCTGCCCTACGTGGTCGGCCTCGTCAAGGGGTCGGACCCCGAGGGCCAGGAGGTCCTGGTCACCGGGCACCTGAACGAATGGGGCGCCAACGACAACTCCGCCGGCGTGGCCGCGATCCTGGAGGCGGCCGGGACGCTGAACGACCTCATCAGGTCCGGGAAGCTCCCCCGGCCGCGGCGGTCCATCCGCGTTCTGCTCGGGGGGGAGATGTACGGTTCTCTTCCCTATGTGGCCAAAAACCTCGAGCACCTGAGGGACAAGACCGTGGCCGCGGTCTGCGTCGACACGACCGCCGAGGATTACGACCTGGCGACGACCTCGCTCAGCATTTCCTTGAACCCGAACGTCTGCCCGACGTTCGCGGACGCTCTTTTCCCGGAGATCGTCCGCCGGTATTACGCCCTCTACAATCCCGAACGGAGATGGTCGACCCTCCCCTTCTCCATGGGGACGGACACCTATTTCTGCGAGCCGATGATCGGCGTCCCCACGAACTGGGTCTATATGAGCGCGGGCGGGCATCTCCACCACAACTCCATGGACACGATCGAGAAGGTGGACCCGCGGTCGCTTCGCGAGCTGGGCTTCATCAACGCCGCTTACCTCTATGCCGTCGCGAGCGCGGGGATGGAGGAGGCGCCGTTCATCGCCGGCCTGACCTTCAGCAGGGGGATCGGCGTCATGGCGGAACAGGCGCGCGAGATGAGCGGGCGGATCATGGCCGCCGGCGACGCGGCGTCGCTCGGCAGGGCCCTGGCGGAAGGCCAGGAGGCGATACGATATACCACCGGACTCCAGCAGGCCGCGGTCGCGAGCATCGAGAGGCTCGTCCCGGCCGACGGCAAGGGCCGAGTTCGGGAGTTCCTGGCGGCGTATAAGGCTCAGCTGGCCGGCGCCGGGGACGTTCTGGCGAGACAATGCCGGGACGCGGCCGAGGACAGGGCCAAGTCACTCGCGGTCAAGATCGCGATGCCCGTCAAACAGGCTGGCGCCTGGGAGAGAGAGGCGGCCTTGCTGGTTCCCAGGAGGTTTCAGCCTGGGACCCTGTTCTTCGAAGAAATCCCGCCGTCCGAATGGCGTGAGGTTGAGAGCTCTCCCCACTGGTGGGCGCCGGATAACTGGGCCTCGGCGTCGTACTGGTGGGTCGACGGACGGCGGAACCTCAGCGAGATAAAGCGGCTCTGCGAGCTCGAGGCCGGACGGCCCATCGAGGGCTTCGACCTGATCAACTATTACAGGTTCCTGGAGAAGTTCAAGTACGTCGAGTTCGTGAGTCCCGCCGCCTCACGGCAGGATTGAGGTTAGGATGAGGACCGGCGAGGGGAAATTCCAGGTGAAGGCACCCGTCACCCGAGTTTTCAGGTATGGAGGAGTGCGATGAGGAGACGCGCGTTCCTGACTGCGGCGGCCTCGACCGCCATGGTCCCTGGTTTTCCCGGGAGAAGCATGGGGGTCGCGCCTCTTCGCTCCACGCAGGCAAAGGCAGAAGTCGGCTCCATCGGCGGGGTTCCCCTGACCAAGCTCCGCGACCAATACCGGATGGAGTTCGACGAGTTCCTCGACTTCTTCGACAAGCACGTCGTCGACCGTCAGTACGGAGGCTTCACCTGCTCGGTGAACCACGACGGCACGCCCATCAACGCCAATAAGACCGCCTGGTTCGAGGGGCGGGGCATCTGGTGCTATTCGTTCATGTACAACCACAACCTCGCCCGGGAGGAGAAGTACCTTGACTGCGCCAAGAGGTCGGTCGACTTCATCATGAAACACCGCCCCGCCGGCGACGGTTACTGGCCGGCCGCGTACGCGCAGGACGGTACGGTCATCGACTCAAACGGCAGCCTGCCCGGCAACTGCTACATCGCCGAAGGGCTGGCCGAATTCGCGAGGGCGACAGGCGACAGGAAGTATGAGGACATCGCCCGGGAGACGCTTTTTCGGGCGCTTTCGCGATACGACGACCCGGCCTTCCAGGACAGCGCCTCACCCTACCCGGGCGCGCGGAACCAATGGTACTGGATGCTGTTCATGTGGTTCGGCACAAACTGGCTGAAGAACAAGCCCGACGCCGAGCTCGAGGCGGTCGTCGACCGGTGCATCGCGGCGCTGTTGGACCATCACCTCAACCCCGATTTCGACCTCTGGAACCTGGTCATCAACCACGACCTGTCGCGGCCGGCCGGCGAGAACATCGCCCATGCCAAGCTCGCCGGCTGCGGTCACGCCACCGAGGCGACCTGGATGATCCTGTACGAGGCCGTGCGCCGCCGGGACAAGCCGCTCTTCGACCGCGCCGCGAACGCTTTCAAGCGTCATGTGGATGTCAGTTGGGACGACGTCTACGGCGGCGTGTTCAACGACCTCGAGAACGTGGACGAGAACCGATGGGGCCTGGCCAAGATCTTCTGGGCCCAGGCGTTCGTGCTCATCGGGTCGCTCCAGGCCGTCGAGCACGAGGGCGCGCCGTGGGCTAAAGACATGTTCACGAAGCAGTTCGATTACGTCGAGGCCAAGTGCCGGCTCGAACGCTGGGGCTTTCCCCTCGTGATCGACAGCGCCGACCGCAGGGTCTCCGCCCTCCCCAAGGCCGCGCGCAAGGACATCTATCACCACCCGCGGTATCTCATGCTCTGCCTCGAGGCCCTGGAGCGGATGGTGGAGCGCGGCGGCAAAACTTCCGGCGTTTTCGGGTAAAATAAGGGGGAAAAGATGAAGACGACCATATCGCGACGGAAGCTCCTGATCAGCTCGGGAAGCGGCCTCTTCGGCCTCGTGGCGGCAAACGCTCTTTCCCTCGGACAATCGGCGGCGAAGGGACTCCTCATCGACCGCACCGGCGCGAAGTGGGGGAACCGGCCGATGTTCCTCCGCCCCTACCATCCCCCTTATATCGTCGCCTATTACGGAAGACGCGAAGGGCTCCAATCGGCCAAGTGGAGCCCCTTGATTTCCCGCGTGATCAACGAGCCCGATCTCAAGATCAGGATCGTCGAGGCCTTCGACGACGCCTGCGCGGGCTGCCCCAAGCTCGAGGCCGAACCGATGGGGAGCGTCTGGGGCGTCGGCCATTCGTGCTCCTCGGCCAAGGACCCCGCCATGGTCGACACGGTGACGCGGACGAATAAGCGGATCCTGGGCGAGCTGGGCCTTTTTTTCGGCGCCGAGATGACGCTCAGGGACCTGGTCCCCCTTCTCCGGAAGAACGTGCCGGTTCTCTATGACGGGATCGGCGGCCCGGGTCCGGAAAACCAGGAGGCCTATGAGAAGGGCCTGCGGGACTTGGCCGAAAATTTCAGCATCTAGCGTTTCGTCCGGGACTCGCTTTCTTTCGATAGCACCGTACCCCGGACCAGGCGCTTGAAGAGCGGCTTCCCCTTGACCTCGGAGATCAGCCCGAACCGCCCCTGAAACGCGACGCCGGCGGCCTCGACTGTCCTTATCTCCGTCCCTTCGGGATCGATGAGGATATAGTCCGTCCGGTCGCCTAGCTCCACGGCGAGTCCGAGGGCCCGGCCTCCCCCATCCCTGAATTCCAGCCGACTGATCTTGGAAATCCGCGGACGGCCGCGGAACGGCTCCCAGACGGCGAAAAAAACGCTTTCGACGCCGGCGTCCTCGACCAGGACGAGCGGCATCTTGAACTGGTCCACCTTGGCGTTGTCCTCGCCCGCCGGGACGACGGACGGCGCGCGGCCGACCGACACCCGCCGTCCGGTGCTCCCCATCATGGTCAGCCTGAGGCCGAGGTCCGGCGTGTCCCGAAATCTCCAGGTCGCGCTCCACTGCCCGGCGGCCGGGGCAGAGGACAGACCGTCGATCAACCCGAAAACCGCGCCCTTGAAACTCTCGCTGTCCAGCTCGGGGTCGCGGTCGGCGGCGTACTCCGTGCCGGGGCCCAGGAAAGTCCCCTCGCGCGGCTCGAGCTTCAGGGTGGTTTCGATGTCCTGGTCCCGCTCGACGCTGCCGTGCGCCGTCCACAGGTGCTCCCGGCCGCCGGCGACGCGGAAGACGTCGACGACATACGAGTCGCCGTCTCCGATCTCGATCAGCGCCACCAGCCGCCGGTATTCACTCAGTCCGGGGACAAGCTCCCGGTAGCCGCGCACGGCTTCCGCTTCGACGACCTGGACCCTCCCGTCATCCGCATCAAATAAGAGCAGGCTGCCGAAGACCTCGTCTCGAGCGGCGAACTCGGTCTTTTCGAACCGGTCCAGCCGCGCCCAGGAAACGGGCAGCCAGCCCCGGGTGATGATCTGGTTGAACCGGTCGACGACGACGGTGTTGTGGGCCGGAGTGCTCATCGCCCACGGCCGCAGCTTGGTGTGGCTGTAGCCGATCTCCCCGAGCATCTCCCGCCCGTGCGAGAAGAGCAGCAGGTTCAGTTCATCGGCATGGGCGTGCCCGGCGTGGTTCCCGAAGTGGAGGTGCGCCTGGACCTGCCCGGGTCCGGTCCCCCGCGCCAGCACGGCATGGCCCGCGGCCGGAAGCAGCGCGGGGCGCGACTCGCGGGGCGGATCTTCCTGGGTGAAGCGGTTCCTGGCCCAGGAGTCATGGATGGGCGCGTACCGGCCGTCGGGAAGCACCAGCTTCGCCAGCGCGGCCCGCGCCCGCTCGAGCATCGGAGAGCCGGTCTCGAGGTCGAGGTTCTCCAGGCGCCGGCCGCCCTTGGGCGGCGAATACCGCGGCGGGTCGGAGTATCCTCTCGACATCGCGATCGGGCTCTCCAGGGCCCGGAGCATCTGCTTGGCATAGGCGGGTGAACCGCTCACCGCCATCCCGTCCGTGAAAAACCACTCGGCGAAAGAATCCCGGAACCGGCCGACCCCGTCGTGGACATAATCCGGCTCCTCGACGGCGCGCCCGATGGCGATCAGGCCGGCCGCGGTCCCGTTCTGTCCCGACGCCCCGAGATATCTCGGATAGGCCCGGACAAGCTCCACCTGCGCCCGGAAGAGGTCGTTTTCGATCCTGCCGCGGACGTCGATCCCCGACAGAGCGCTGAGCTCCGCGAAGGCCGCCGAATCATGGATCAGGTCGTAAGCGAGCGCCAGCTCCGTCATGAGCTCATCATGGATCCAGCGGCCCCATCTGCCGCTCTGAACCGGGTAAGGGGGAGCGCCGTGAAAAGTCTTCCAATTGGCGTAGTTGCCCTCGTTGCCGTGGACGGGCCAGCCCGGATAAACCTGCGCGAAACGGTCGAGGATAACGGCCGTTTTCCGAGCGTAACGCTCGTCCTTCGTCGCTTCATAGAGGAGGGCGAGGTCATGGGCGCACTCCAGCAGGTACTGGTCGGCCGACGCGCTGATCACGCCCTCGAAGAAGTAACGCCGCTTTTCGTTCCCGCCGTCGTGGTATCGATAGGCTTGCCGTTCGTTCCTGGGATTCACGACCTCGAGAGCCCCGTCAAGGGGATATCGTTCGCTGGGGTATCTTTCTCCGCAATAACCGCACTTGACATGAGCGGGGTCGTCGAGGCTCCAGACGTCGACCGAAGAATCCTGGGACCCGCCCTGACAGTTCGGACAGCCGACCAGCCGGATGGGGGCCAGCTCCGAGATGAGGCCCGCGACCATCCCGTCGGGCATTTCCATGACGCGGGCCGTTTTGGCCTGGAGGGCGGGGACGTCGATCTTCCCGACCGACCGGAAAGGATGAGGAAATGCACCTCCGGGAGAGGGCGTAGAGGGAGCGGTCGGCGTGCTAAGAAGGAGCAGGGGCAAAACCACTAAGAAACGCTTTTTCTCCCCGATTTTCAGACTCAACATGGCGGCGCGAAGTTATCCTCCCCTACGGTTGGCGATGGTAGCGCGGATGGCGAGCTCGAGTCAAACGATTGACACGAGGATTTTTATCATAATAGAGTGACCACGGTGAAAATCTCGTAAGGCAGGAGGCAGCATGAAACGACGTGAATTCCTGAGTGTGACCGCCGCGGCCGGAGCCGGCGCCGCGCTCTCCGGATGCGGCAAGCCAGCCGGGACGGGCGCGCCCAAGGCCGACGCTTCCCCGGTCAAGCTGGCCGGGCTGACCTTGGAGGAACTGAGGGAGGAGCACCGGCATTGGCTGCTCGACGACTTCGTCCCCTTCATGGACAAGTACGTCGTCGACCACGAGCTGGGCGGGTTCATGTGCACGGTGGACCGCGACGGCACCCAGGTCAACTCGAACAAGAGCACCTGGTACGAGGGCCGGGGCATCTGGGCTTATTCCCACCTATATAACAAAATCGAGCAGAACCCCGCCTATATCGAAATCGCCAGGAAATCCGTGGAGTTCATCTCCAAGCAGAACCCGGAGGGGAAAGAGCTCATGCCGGCAGCCTATACGAAAGAGGGGAAGCCTCTGGGAGGGCCCGACCCCATCTTCTACGGCGCGGTGTTCGTCGCCAACGGCTTCCAGGAGTTCTCCAAGATCAAGGGGAACGAGGGCTACTGGGACGCCGCCAAGCGGATCCTCCTCAACTGCGTGGACATCTACGATAACCGCCCGGGCTACGGCGACATTCCGGCCGGGCCCAGCCTGGTCGCCTTGGGCCAGCGCGCCGCCGAAATACGCTCCGTCCCGCCCGTCCCGCCGGCCGCTCCGGAGGTCGTCATTCCCGGCGTGGAACGCCCGCGCCAGTGCGGCCACTGGATGGTGCTCCTCAACTGCGCCCAGCAGATGCTCGAGACCCGCCCGGACGCCGAGATCGAAGCCATCGCCAGGCGCTCGGTCGAGGCGGTCATGGACCATCATTACAACCCGGATTACGGCCTGATCAACGAGCAGGTCAACCACGACCTCTCCCGGATCGAGGGCGAACACGGGCAGGTGGCCACCGGCCACGGCCCGGAGACCCTCTGGATGATCCTCTACGATGCGGTCCGCACCAAGGACAAGCCGCTCTTCGACCGCGCCGCCGCGTACCTGCACCGTTCGGCGGAGGTCTTCTGGGACGACGTCTACGGCGGCATGCTGGCGGGGCTCGACCACGTCGATCTCAACATCTGGAACGTTCGGCAGAAATCTCTCTGGCTCCAGCAGGAGTTCCTGATCGGGTTCCTGTCGGTCATCGAACACACCGGCGCCCAGTGGGCCAAGGACTGGTACGCCCGGCTCCACGAATACGTCATGGCCAAGTTCCCGCTTAAGCAGTACGGCTTCCCGATCTGGATCGCCTACGCCGACCGCAAGATCACCTTCGTCAGGCACTATGACCGGTGCGAGCACTTCCATCATCCCCGCTATCTCATGCTGAACATGCTGGCGCTCGACCGGATGATCGCGAGAAAGGGCGAGGTGTCGGGGGTGTTTGCCTGAGCGAGAATGCGGAGGACTCTAGAATTCGGGGACGCCGTTCCCAGTGCAGTTCCGGGGGACAGCATACATAATGCACTAAACAGGACGATCAACGCCGATCGGAAGGATTAAGTGCGTTATGTATGCTGTCCCCCGAATTCAGGAATTCCGCCTGTCTATGACCTGAGGATAGAGGGATGTTTGTCCCGGCTCGCGCCGTGCCCGTGTGTGCGTTCTATAAGGTGTCCTCGTGCATCGGGAGAGATTCCCTGAAAATACGATTTTGAGGAGAAGTTCATGTCAAGATTAGGAAGGACGGGAGTCATGGTGCTGGTGATCGGCGCCCTGCTTGCCTGCACGGCGAAGACGGCCGATGTCCAGCCGGTGATCAAGGTGGGCGTGGGAGAAACGGTCATCACCCCGAGCGAGCCGACCCGGATGCGGGGGTTCGCCCGCGCCCAGGTGTCGACCGGCGTCCACGACGACCTCCACGCCCGGAGCCTGGTGGTCGAAGACGCGAACGGCGATACGGTCGTCATGATGACCGTCGCGCTCGTCGGGCTGTCCGAGGACTACCTCACGGCGATCCGCGCCGGGATCAGCGCCAGGACCGGCATCAAGCCCGAGAACATACTTGTCTCCTGCACTCACACGCACTCGGGCCCCAACGTCGGGGCCACGCCCAACACCTTCAACAAGGAGGAGGTCGAGGCTTCGATCGCCAGCCCGGCTTACCGGACGTTCCTCGTCGAGCAGTGCGTGGCCAGCGCTGTCCGGGCCTGGGACAGCCGGGTCCCCGGGCGGATCGGGATCGCCTCGACCAAGGTGCTCGAGCTCGGGCGGAACCGGCGGCGGCTCCTTTACGGCGGGCTCCATCCCGACCCCGAAGTGGCGGTCATCAAGGTCGAGGACGCCAAGGGCAAGCTCCTCGGCGTCGCCTTCAACTACGGCTGCCACCCGTCCGGGATCGACTGGCACAACACGCTCTTCACCGAGGACTGGCCGTATTACGCGATGCAGGCCATAAAGAAACAGGTCGGTCCGGACGTCTGGGTGGCCTTCTACCAGAGCGCCGAGGGCGATGTCGGCGTCGGCTACAGCGCCGAGCTCTCGGCCGTGGGTGTCGACATGCCGGTGAGGACCTACTGGTACATCGAGCACAAGGGGAACCAGATGGCCGGGGCGGTGCTCGAGGCGCTGCCGACCATCGCCACCTCGGGCGACGCGGACGTCCGGGTGGCCGTCGACCGGTTCGACTACCCGCTGCGCACGGAATACCCGGTCTCGGTCGAGGAGGCGGAGCGCGAGCTGGCGGACGCCAGGAAGAGGCTGGCCGAGTTCGAGAAGGTTCCCGAGCTCAGCGCCACGCGCCGGGCCGACGAGGTGCGCGTCGAGGTGTTCCAGGCCGACCAGAAGTTCCGCACCGCCAAGCGGTTCCTCTCTCAACCGGAAAGGCCGGCGACGCGGAGCCTGGAGCAGATGGCGGTCGGGATCGGCGACGCCGTCTTCGTCGGCTTCCCGGGGGAGCTGTTCTCCGAGATCGGCCTGGCCATCAAGGAGGGTTCACCGGTCGAGAAGACCTTCGTCATCGGCCTCACCTGCGGACCGGGCGGCTACCTGCCGACGGCGAAGGAGTTCCTGGAGGGCGACTACGAAGTGAACGGCAGCTCCTACAGCCCCGCCACCGAGGCCTTCTGCGTCGAATCGTCACTGGACCTGATCAAGCGCGTCGCCGCGCCGCCGCCCGTATGATTAATAAGTCAGGACGCCCTCGCCGGCGGGGAGCGTCACGGTCAGCGTCTTGGTCGCCTTGTCGTACTTAAACGCCTTGACCGGCACGCCGTTCAGCATGACTTTTCCGGGCGCACCCGCAAAGCCGATCGTGACCGTCGTGCTCTTGGCCGCCGAATACTTGAACGCTCCCTTGGTCAACTCGCAGGTCACGGGCTCGTCCGAGCGGACAAGCAGCGTGCCGTCCCGGCTGAGCGTCTTGCAGAGCGCGGCGAACGTCGATTCGCCGGTCCAGGCGATGGCCAGGGCGTCGGTGTCGAAGCTCCCGGCTTTGTAGGCCGCGCCGGGGCTCGTCGAGAAGGCGAATTCCTTTCCCGACTGGCTGCCGGATACGAAACCCTCGCCCTTCTGCGTCTTAAGGCTCCCGACGTCGGTCGAAAGCAAATTCGCGACGACCAGCGGCTTTCCCTGGGTCTTCGCCGTCGCGGTCAGCATGCCCTCGGCCTGCAGCGGCACATCTCTCAGGAGGGTGTTGATGTAGATGGGCGTCTTTTCGGCCTTGACCGCCATGCTCTCGGGGTAGAGATGCCGGACCGTCAGCACGGTGCCGTCCTTCGTTATTTGCGAGGACTTGGCGTCGGCCTGGATGTCCTTAAGATGTCCGGGCTGGTAGAGGGCCGTGACGTCGACGTCGTTTTCGGCCGGCACGACCGTATCGAGCATGAGCACGGTCCGGGGCTTGAGGTAGAGGACGTTCCGCCGCATCTCCTTGACCTTACCCCAGTAAAGCCGGCCGATGTCCCCCGAGACAAACGCCGCCTCCTTGCCGTCGAGGAAATCGGCGACGAAGGCATGGTCATGGAACCCCTCGGCGAAAAGCAGGGGGTCGCCGGCGCGCTGGCTCTGCTCGTTGTGGTCGATGAGGACCGTCGAATGGGCCACCGGCTGGGTGTAGTGGGACTGGTAGAAGGGATCTTCGTAGTACGAGCTCCCGTGACGCTCCTCGATGAATATCCGGCCCTTGTCGGCGAGCCAGAAGGTGCCCTGGTCGAGGTGCTGGTGGTTGTAGAACGCGCCCGTCCTCAAGACGAAGACGAAATCGTCGTCCTCCCAGCCGCTCTTGAAGACCGTCGTCCCCAGGTCCTTGAAGCAGCGGACCGGGTTTTCCGAGAACGGGTCCTGCGCCGGAATGCCATCGACGTTGTGGAGGACGTCCATCAGCGTGTCACCGGCCTTGAGATGGTTGAACAGCCAGGCGAGCTTCGGGTCCTTGTCCTTGGCCAGGAGCCACGTCCAGCTCGTCATCGGTCTCATCGCTCCGCTCGACCCGGAGTCCCCGAAGTAGAAGAAGTCTTTCCTCTTGAGCAGCCCGGCCCAGAACATGTCCGTGTAGGAGAGGTCGAGGTTTCCGGAAAGGTCGACCTTGAAGACGTCGTCGAGCGCCGGGAGCGCTTTGGAGAGGGACTGCATCGTGAAATAGCAGTAGCCGGCGCTTTCGCCGTAGCCGCCGTCGCGGCCGATGGACTTCCGGATGAGGTCATGGAGCTTGAAGATCGTGCCCGTGAGATACGGCTCGACCGGCCGTTCGGCGGGCCCGTCGGCAAAGATCGCGGCCTGGGCCGTGAGCGACCCGCCGGTGACGTGGGCCACCCAGTTCGAGGTGTCGTTCGTGACCAGGTTGTCCTCGACATAGCCCCTCTGGGCGGGGACGATCATGTTCCGGAACAAGCCCTCGCGGACCGTCCGGCGCTCGGCCTCGGTCATCAGGCCGTAGACGCTGTCATAGACGAACGCGGCCTCCATGGCCAGCTCGCCCACGGGATAATAGGTGTGCTGGCCGCGCTTTTCCCACCAGGGGTGGACCCAGAAGGGGAACTCGCAGAGCTTCACCAGGTAGTCCTTGATGTATTTCCCCGCTTCCTGGTCGCCCAGCAGGCTGTAAGCCAGGCCGTTGGCGTTGAGGGTGCTCCGCCAGAAGCGGAGCCGGCCGCCGGACCAGCCCGGAAGGGACACCGGGACGTTGCCGATGAGCGGTTCGTCCTCGGGAAAACAGTCGACGTCGAAGATGAGCTTGTCGACGGGGCTCGCCTCCCGGCTCTCCTTGGCCCTCTTGACGAGGTCTTCCCTGACCGACTGGAAACGGGCTTCGGCAAGCCGCGCTTTCATGGCGCCGAGAGTCGAGGCGCTAAACCTCAGCCGGGGGTGCGTTCCGGCGATGCCCGGCGGGTCGATGAAGACCGTGAACTCGGTAGCGGCGATCTTCTCCTTCCCGGCGAACGCCGTGAGCGTCCCGAGATACAGGCCTTCGGGCAGGCCGAGCTTGAGCCCGCCCGTCCACTCGCCGGCCCGACCCCGGAGCGCGGCGCGAACGAGGGCGTTGGAGCTCTCGGCGAAGCCCGCGACGGTGAGGTCCACGCGGTCGACGGCAAACGGCCACCTGCCCTTCAGGTTCAGGGTGTCGCCCTTCTTGTAGTGGCCGTCGGGGATGTAGGGCGTCCACTCCGAGAGCTTGTGCATCCTGGGCTCGGCGAACTGGAAATGGGCCGGCCGGGCGCCCTCGAAAACGACGTCGTCCAACCCGAAGTACAGGGGCATCGCGGGGTCGCCGCCCGGGAATTTCGCCAGGACCGCGAGCGCGTTGACCTTGACGGGTTTTCCTTTGAGCCGCGGGTTTTCCCGGACCAGGTCGTCATAGCCGACGGTCACCGACTGCCAGGAATTCGGCGTCGGGGCGAGGACCGTATAATCCACGGCGCCGTCGGTCCCCGCGGCCAGCCGGACCTTCAGGTACTCGGGCTTGAGGTGGGTTTTGAGATAGACGCGGAGGCTGATCATGGAATCTTCGAGGAAGACCATGTCCAGGAGCTTCTGGGCGCCGGCGTAGTTATCGACGTTGGTGTACGGGGTGACCCTCTCCACAAGAGAGATGTTCGGGTCGCCCGGGACCATGGTGTTGGGGCGGATGTTCGGGTCGAAAGCCGTGTCCTGCCAGAGCGGGTAGGAGGCCCAGGCGCTGAGCTCGTTGGTCTCGAAATTCTCCTTGTAGGTGAACGGCTCGAGCCCTTTTTTGGAGTCCGGATTCGCCTGAGCGGGAAAAGCCGCTCCGCACACCATCACAATAGCCAGCAGGAAAAGCGCCAGTCTGTTCATCGGGTTCTTTCTCCTTTCCATGGCATTCCCTTATTTCCCTTCCACCCGCTTGATCAGCTCCAGGGAAGAATTGATCAGGATGTCCTCGCACTTCGGGCTGAAGCGCGTCATCAGGGCCGTGTAGCCGCCCTCTTTATATTCCTCGGCCGTCGGGATGTAGCCGCCCATCCCGCCGGCGACGCCGAAGACGAACGTCTTGTCCAGGGGCGAGCGCTGCTTAACCTTGAGGCCGATCTCGGAAAAAACCTCGCAGGGAAAAGTCACGAACACGCCGTCGCCGAGGCGGGCGGCGTATTGCTTGGCCCGGACGGGCGGCGGGTTGGGATTCTTCTCGACCCAGCGGGAACAGTCGACGGCCAGTCCGGACAGGAAAACATCGACCTTGTAATTGTCGAGGACCCGCCGGCCGAGCTCGGCGCCTTTGGCCTCGGCGGCCGCCAGGTTCGTCCGGGCGGTCGCGCTCCAGGCCTCGGCGTCCTTCGCCGTCATGGGATAGGTCGTCCTGAGCGGCAGGTCGACGAACCCGGAAGCCGCCCGGATGTCCGGGTTGGCCGAGGTCGCGATGCCGGGCAGGGCCCCGGCGACGGCGGCCGCCATCTGTTTACCTTTGACCTCGGCGTACCAGAAGCTGCGGATGGGCATCTCCGCGCCGACGGCCGAGAGCTCGGCCGTGTAGCCGACCTTGACGTCGCCCTGGGCCGACTGGAAGAAGGCCGCCCAGACGTTCCGGCCGAAGGACCGCTTGATGTCCCGGATCGCGTAATGCGGCCAGTCTTCCGTAAGCTCCAGGTTATGGAGGCTGAGGGTCGAGGGATGGCAGCCGTAGTTGAAAGCGACGCCCAGGAGCTTGCCCTGGGCATCCTCGACCTTGATGAGCCCGACCTCGGGGTCGGGGTGAAGTCCGCCGTATCCGAGGCGGCGGTCGTTACGGCCAAGCTCCAGGACGGCCGCGGAGCCGGTCCCGACCCGGCCCGGGATGCGCCCGCGCCAGGCGTCGACGGCGCTTTTGGCCGCGCGGTTGATGACGAGATCGACATAGGACGGACCGGCGCCGCCGACGTCCGGGCCGGAGTGCGTGTGCGTGCAGCTGATGAGGATGTTGTCCGGCGGGATCCCGGTCTCGGCGCTGATTTTGGCCCTGATCTTCTCCTGGTGCTCAAACCCGAAGTTGATGATCCCCAGGGTCATCATAACGACCGATGTCTTGTCCGCGGCCTCGATCACCAGGCTCCGGGCGTAGAGGTCGTCGTGCACGCCGGTCGAGACGCCCTTTCGGGCATAGCCGGCCATGGGGACGCCGACGGGCGGCGTGATGATCTCTTCGCCCAGGCCGACTTTGACGGAGGCCGCCGCGGCGGACGGGACTGCGGCCGCTTGTCCGTCCTTGAATTCCTCGCGGACGCCGCCGACCTCGACGGGACGGTTGTATTCGCGAGCGACCTGGCGGACGTGATCCTTGAATTCCGCCGCTGTCTTGTTCACCGATCCCTCGCTCCAGCCGGCCGCGAGCAAGTATTCGTAGGCCAGGTCGGACGTCCGCGGGAGCGCCAGGAGATGGTTGCCGCCGAATTCGGCGGTGGAACGGTAGTCTGGAGCGTAATTTTCCTTGACGACGAGGGCCGTCCCCAGGAACTTGACGAGGAGGCGCGTGGCGAACTGCTTCTGGACGTCCGGGTCGAAAATGTCAACGTCCCGGGCCAACGACATCAGGGCGCCGCCTTCCCTGACGAGCTCGGATTCGTTCGTCAGCTTGCGGATGCCGCAGCCGAGGCGGACGTCGGGAGCGGCCGGCTCGAACTTGAGAAACCGGACCCGGACCGTGGAATAGCTTTTCCCCTTGTAAGCTGAATAGAGCTGCTCGAGCTCGTATTCGCCCCGGCCGGTCCTCCAGCCCATGGTGCGGACGCGGACCGTGCTCCGGAGCGGGCCGTTCGACACGACGTCGAAGGCGTAGCGCGTATCCTTGAGCTGACCCTGGCCGCGGGCCGGGCTGAACCGGGGGCGGGACGGCGAATCGGGTTTCGCCGGGTCCTCGAACAGGCAGACACCGCCGGCGCCGAAGGTGTCCTCGACGGTCATGATGTCGTTCCCGTGTTCCGACCCCGCCGTATAGCCGGAGATGTTGAGCGTGTTCTCGTGGTTGGCGACGAGCATCGGCTGCCGCTTGCCGTAGAGGTCGACGTCCGTCGGGTACCAGAGCTTCCAGCCCATGGTCTTCGATTCCCACCAGGGGACGGTGCGGCGGCCGTAGTTCCCGAGCTCGGCGTGGGTCTGGTGCTCGAACATCCCCCGGTCGCCGGCGCCGAAGTAGACGTAAAAGGTCTTGATCTCGAGCGGTTCGAACCCGCTCATGAAGACCAGCTCGTCCCAGACGCCGTCCTTGTCGAGGTCGTCGACCTGGTAAGGAATGAGATGGCCGTTCGTCTCTTTGAACGTCACGCCGCTCCCGATGCGCTTCGCTTCCGCCTTGGAGGGATCGGGCTGGGAAGCGAGCGCCGGGTCGACCACGAAGATCTCGTGTTCGCCGAAGCTGATGTCGGGGAATTCGCCGCGGGTGATGACGATCGGGCTGTCCTGGCGGGCGGCGGGGAGCGGGTTGGCGACCTCGACCCGGACGCGATGGCGGGGCGCCCAATCTCCCTCCGTGTACCAGCCCGGGGATGGGGCCGGTGCGCCGGCCTCGTGGATGATCCGGACATCCTTGAACAGGCAGGCGTAGGTGCCGTCACCCGGGCCGCGAAGCCTGAGGCCGACAGCGCCCCCGTGCAGGGGCGCCTGGTCCTTGTCCTCGCCTTCGCAGACGACGGTACCGTTGACCTTGAGCCAGAGGCGGCTGTCGCGGCGGCCGAACTCGACCTCGTACCAGGCTTCCGAGGCGGCGATGTCTTCGGCTTCGGCGAGCATCACGTCCCCCGGATGCCGCTTGATGAAGGAGTATGGCTGGTGGAAGGCGGTGTGGAAGGCGGCCATATAGTCGGCGACAGCGCCCGTCGTGAAGACACCCATCGCCCCGTCCGACTGGGCGGGAAGGGCGGCCGGTCCGCCGGTGTCCTTGTCCGATATCGAAATCATGACGATATTGACGCCCTTGGCCTGGAGAGGCCTGGCCGAGAACCGGAGGACGATGTTCTTCTCGAACCGGTCCGGCGAGACGAGCGTGATCCCTTTGGAATCCTTCCCCTCGAAAAGGCGCAGGGCTTTTTCGGCGGCGTCGACCTCGGCGGTCCCGATGCCGACCAGGGTCCACCGGGAGAGCTCCTCGGGCGTATAGATCTTCTGTGTCTGCGCCGCCAGGGGCGGACACGATATCGCGGCGATGATCAAGAGCGGGATCAGCCTATGGATGGGCTTCGACATTCTCGGCCTCCTTGTCGACCGTGACGATAGAAAAGATTCTATCCGTTATCCCGACTCTTGAAAAGTGAATTCGGACGGTGGCTTTCTTCCCGAGCTTGGCGAAGGGACGGCGAGTCCGCTAAAGGGAAGTTCGAGATGGCGCGGCCGGGTGAGGTCCGACCCGGTTTGAATTCAGGTCAATTTCCGTTCAGGGCCGGCGTGGGGCAGCTCAACTCCCGCTGGATCTTATCCTTCACCCTATTGACGACGAACTCTTTGGCAACCCGCACGGCGCTATTCACGGCCTTGGAATTGGACCGGCCATGGCCGACGATGCACACGCCGTCGATCCCGAGGAGATGGGCGCCTCCATATTCGGAATAATCAACCTTCTTATAGATCTTCTTGAGATGCCTGTTCATCAAGAAGAGACCGATTCGAGCCAGGAAGTTCTTCATCACCTCATGCTTGACCATGGAGACCAGCGCTTCGCTGAGGCCTTCGCTGGCCTTCAAGGCCACATTCCCTGTAAACCCATCGCTGACGATGACATCCACCTTTCCTGAGTAGATATCCTGACCTTCGACGTTGCCGATGAAATTCAAAGGAGCGGACTTGAGCCTCTCAAAAGCCTCCCGGGTCAGGTCGTTTCCCTTCGAGATTTCTTCGCCGATACTCATCAACCCGATTCGCGGATTCTTGATGCCGAGATTGCCTTCCATGAAAATCCGGCCCATGACGGCGAATTGCTCCAGATGACGGGGAAGACAGTTGGCATTGGCCCCGACATCGATCAGGAGGGTCAAGCCCTTCGGAGCCGGGATGAGCAGGGCCAGGGCCGGCCGGTCCACGCCGTTTAAGGACCCCATTATTCTTTTGGAAAAATAGACGACCGCGGCCGTATTGCCCATGCTCACAAAGGCGTCGGCGGCCTTGTCCTTGACGAGCTGCGCCCCCACGAGAATGGAGGATTTCTTCTTTTTCCTTAAAGAATAGATCTTTTCTCCCATGCCGATCGCGTCCGGCGCATCGACGATGGTGACTCTCGATTTGCCGCCCGGGAGCTTGTCGAGTTCCTTTTTAATGACTCCTTCAATCCCCACGAGCAGGACTTCGAGGTCATAATCTTCAGCCGCCCTGACCGCTCCGGCCACTGTCACCTTGGGACCGAAATCGCCGCCCATGGCATCGACAGCAATCTTCATATATTTCTTCTTTCTTATTCATTTTACCACCCGGAGGCTCAGATTCCTAGGCGCCGGGTCGGCGGGCGGTCAGGTCAAAGGAACATCAGCAGGCTCACCGCCATCACCGCCATGCCGGCGGACAGCCCGTAGATGGCCAGATGATGCTCTCCGTACTTCTCGGCGGCCGGCAACAACTCGTCGAGCGAGATATAGACCATGATGCCGGCCACCAGTCCGAAGACGATGCCGAACATCGTCTCTCCGATAAAGGCGCGGAGCAGGAAATAGCCGATGAGCGCGCCGACCGGCTCGCTGAGCCCCGACAGGAACGAGAGACCGAAGGCCTTTTTCCGGCTGCCGGTCGCGTAGTAGACCGGCACCGAGACGGCGATCCCCTCGGGGATGTTGTGGATGGCGATGGCGACGGCGATGCTGACCCCCAGCCTTGGGTCCTGCAGGCCGCCGATGAAGGTCGCGAGCCCTTCGGGGAAGTTGTGGATGGCGATGGCGAGCGCCGAGAAAAGGCCCATCCGCAGCAGAGCCTTTTGCTCGGCCGCGCCGGCCGGCGCGTCGCCCACCTCGCGGAGCTCGTGCGGGTTCTCGAACGCCGGAACCAGCTTGTCGATCAGGCCGATCAGGGCGAAGCCCGCGAAAAAGGCCAGCGCCGTGAGCCAGCTGCCCGCCCGTTCGCCGTGGGCCGAAACCAGGTGATCCTTCGCCTGGGCGAACATCTCCACGAGCGAGACATAGATCATCACCCCCGCCGAGAACCCGAGCGAGAGCGCCAGAAAACGATGATCGAGCCTCTTGGCGAAGAAGGCCAGCGCGCTCCCGACGCCGGTGGCCAGGCCGGCCAGGAGGGTCAGCCCGAAGGCGAATAGGACGTTTTCCCAGGACATTCGGCTACCTCCCGCCGGCAGGCTCCATACAAAGAGATTTATCGTATCACAATTAACGGCCCCCCACCCCAAGAGGTGAGGAAAACCCGCGAAAAATGGCCGCTGAATTCATCCATAGGGGGGGTGGCCTCAAGGGAAGAGAAGCACTATTGATAGGATGACATGAAAGGAAGATTCCTGTTTCCCAGGCGGCCGGAGTCTCGATGATCCCGCAACAGACCAAGATCCTGTGCGTCGATGACGATCCCGTCAGCCTGAAGCTTCTCCGGCATGTCCTGTCGTCCTGGGGCTGCGAGATCTTCGAGGCGAAGTCCGGCAAGGAAGCCCTGGACATCATCGGCCGGGAGAATATCGACCTCGTTCTGCTCGATGTCGTCATGCCGGGGATGGACGGCTATGAGGTCTGCAAGTCTATCAAAGGGTCCGAGAGGACGAGAAACATCCCGGTCGTCATGATCACCGGCCTGATCTCCAAGGAGGACCGGATCAAGGGGATCGAGGCCGGCGCCGAAGAGTTCCTGACGAAGCCTTTCGACGCGGCCGAGGTCCGCGCCCGGATCAAGATGCTCCTCAAGACCAGGAACCAGAACGAGAGGCGGACGGGCGAGATCCTCGTCGAACTCGGATTGATCAACGAGCAGCAGCTTCAGGCGGCCTTGAAGATCTCGAAGGAGAAGAAGGTCAAGGTGGGGGAAGCGCTCTATTCCATGGGAGCCTTGAGCCGGGATGGTATCTACTGGGGGTTGAGCAACCAGCTGCATATGACCTATATCGAGCTGTCTTCCGAAATGGTCGACAGGGACCTCATTCGGGAATTCCCGCTCGACGTTCTCAAGCAGTGGCAATGCCTTCCCCTCTATGAGACGAATACCGAGATCCACTTCGCGCTCGCCGACCCCACCGACCGGAAGAGCGTGGCGGCCGTCGAGAGCTTGAGGCCGGGGAAGACGGTCCAACTCCATCTCGGGCTGCCCGAGAAGATCGCCGACGTTCTCGGCGACTGCGAAAGAGAGATCGCCCAGACGCCTCCGCCGTCCGGGCAACCGCCGTGTCCGGGTGAGCCTGTCCCCTCCTCGCCGGGCGGCGTCGTTCCGTCCGGGGCGGCCCCAGACTCCGCCGGAGCCTGGGATGGCCTCGCGGACGCGCTGCTGTCGATGCCTCAAAACGCCGTTTGCTGGCTCCACGAAACAGCCCCTGGCTGCCGCCTCCTGACGCAGAAGGGATCGGACTTCGAGCCCGCCGGGGAATTTCCGGCTGAAGTCTATTCCCCGTTCCGGGCCCGGGCAGGATCCTATCCGTCGGCCCGCTTCCGCAGAGGCGGCGCCATCACGGTCGTATCGGACAGGTCCCGAGTCAAGCCGGCCGCTTTCAAGACCCACCTGGTCGATGCCGTCAACGGAGGCTTCGTCCGCCTCGAGCGCATACCGGTGTTTTCGTCGGCAGCCTTCGAGGGGGCCTATCCCCACGTTCCCTCTCTCGTGGCCGAGGCCGGGAACGCTTTCGAGGATCATCGCCGCCTGGTCGTCGGCGGGCCGGACAAGATCTTCATCAAGCAGCTCGGCTATTCCCTGTTGATGAAACGCTTTCGCCCGGCGGATTTCCCCCCCGTCGTCTGCCTCGAGAAAGAACCCGATATCTATCTTCCCGGGGCCGCGCAGCTATCCGGTTCCCGATGGGACCTCGGGATCTTTCTGAAAAGCCTGGGGGAGGAGGTTTCGCCGTTCGTTTTTTGCGAGTCGGACGCCCTTGAACCGGAGTCCATCGCCGCCTGCCTGTCGGGATTCCTGGCTGGCCGGCTGAACAAGGTCATCTTGTGCCTTCCGTCGGCCTCGGCCGAGGCGATGCGGGAGGCTCTGGCCGGCTATCTGGATCGGCCCCCAAAAGGCTTCAGGGCCGTTTTCATCGAGGCCTCCCGGCTGCAAGCCATCGGCTAAAAGAGTACGCACCATGCCAAAACTCGACTTCGCTCAACTCCTGATGACCACGATCGACCGGAAAGCGTCGGACCTTCATCTGACCGTCGGCGACCCGCCGATGCTCCGCCTTCACGGCTCCATCCAGCCCATGGATGAAAGCGCCCCGCCCCTCACCCAGGATGAGCTTCATGCGTCGTTCTACGATATCCTGACCGAGGACCAGCGCAAGCGGCTGGAGCGGGACAAGGAGCTCGACTTCGCGCTGGAATTGAAGAATGTCGGCCGGTTCCGGGTCAACGTCTTTTACACCCGGCGCGGCGAGGGGGCCGCCTTCCGGTACATCCCCTCCGAGATCAGGACCATGAAGGACCTCGGCCTGCCCGAGGAGACGCTCAAGGATATCTGCAACAAGAAGCAGGGACTGGTCATCGTGACCGGACCGACGGGCAGCGGAAAATCGACGACGCTCGCGGCGATGGTCGATTACATCAACTCCACCCGGAAGGAGCATATCATCACCACCGAAGACCCGATCGAATTCATCCACGAGCACAAGAAATGCATCGTCAATCAGCGGGAGGTCGGGTCGAGCACGCACACCTTCGCCAACGCCCTCCGGAGCGCGCTCCGCGAGGACCCGGACGTCATCCTGGTGGGAGAGATGCGCGACCTGGAAACGATTTCCCTCGCCCTGACCGCCGCCGAGACCGGGCACCTCGTCTTCGCCACGCTCCATACGATCAGCGCGCCCAAGACCGTGGACCGGGTCATCGATGTCTTTCCCTCCGGGCAGCAGCCGCAGATCCGGACGATGTTCGCCGAGGTCATCCTGGCCGTCATTTCGCAAGTCCTCCTCAAGAAAAAGGACGCCGGCGGCCGGATCGCCGCGCTGGAGATCATGATCGGAACGCCCGCCGTCAAGAGCCTGATCCGGGAAGGCAAAGTCCATCAGATCATCTCGATCATCCAGACTTCCCAGAAATACGGCATGCAGAACATGGACCAGGTCCTCAAGAACCTGGTCATGAAGGGGCTGGTCGACCAGAACGAAGCCAAGATGTACGCGGGCAGCATGAGCCTGTTCGACGATCACATCAGCCGGGCCTGCTAGAGGATGAGCGCGTGACTCCCAAAAAAGGAACCCGCCATGGACGAATTTGAAGTTACCGATTTGCTGCAGAAGATGGCCCGGGCCGGCGGTTCGGATATCTTCATCGCGGCCTGGGCGCCGCCGCGGATGAACGTCGAGGGAAAAACGCAGGATCTGACTCCCGACCCCCTGACGCCCGAGAGGGCGCAGAAGCTCATCCGTCAGCTCCTGACCGAGGAACAGTGGGCCGAGTTCAATAGGACCCGCGAGCTCAACATGGCCTTCTCGCTGCCCCAGGTGGCCCGCTTCCGGGTGAACGTCTATTTCCAGCGGGGGACCGTGGCCGCCGTCATCCGGCAGATCAGGATGAAGATCCCCGGTTTCGAGGAGCTCCATCTGCCCCCCGTGCTGGCCGACCTCATCACGAGCCAGCGGGGGCTCATCCTGTTGACCGGAGCGACGGGCACGGGAAAATCGACGACCATGGCGGCGATGATCGACCACCGCGCCGCCGTGATGGAGGGGCACGTGGTCACCGTCGAGGATCCCATCGAGTATGTCTTCCAGCACCGCAAGAGCCTCATCACCCAGAGGGAGGTGGGGATCGACACCTTTTCCTTCAAGGAAGCGCTCAAGAACACTCTCCGCCAGTCGCCGAACGTCATCTACATCGGCGAGCTGAGGGACACCGAGACGATGGAGTTTGCCCTCCATTCCGCGGAGACCGGCCACCTCGTGCTGGCCACCCTCCATTCGACGAACGCCTCCCAGACGATCGAGCGGATCCTCAACTTCTTCCCCAAGGACTATCACCAGCAGATCCTGCTCCAGCTCTCCTATAACCTGAAAGCGATCGTCAGCCAGCGGCTCATCCCTTCCGAGTCCGGAATGCGCTGGCCGGTCCTCGAGATCCTGATCAACTCCGCGCTCGTCCAGGAGATCCTGCAGAAGGCCGAGCTCGGGCAGCTCAAGAGGGTCATGGAAAGCGGGCGGCAGGAGGGGATGCAGACGTTCGACCTCCACCTCAAGAAGCTGGTCGAACAGGGCATCATTTCCGAGGAGAAAGCCCTGACCTACGCCGACTCGCCGAGCGACCTCCGCCTCAAGCTGCGCGGGTTCGTGTAAGAAAACGAACGGGCCCTACTTAACGGACGCTCGCGCCCGGGTGATGACGTCGGCCCGGACCCACCAGGCGTGGCTTTCGCCGCCGCGGTTGCTCACAAAGAACAGGTACTTTCCGTCGGCCGTGACGACCGGGCAGAGTTCTATCCCCGGGCTGTTGACCTCGGGGCCAAGCCTGACGGGTTCGGACCACGTTTCGCCGGCGCCCCGGAAGCTGACCCAGAGGTCGTATTCCCGCGAGAACACAAGATAGCTTCCGTCGGGCGAGATGAAGGGAGTCGTCTCTCCGCCGGCGGAGTTGACGGGCCCCCCCAGGTTGACCGGCTTCTCGTATCTCCCCCCGGCGAACCGGGCCAGGTAGATATCGCCCGAACCGAGGCTGTCCGCGGACTGCCCGCCGAAGTAGAGGTTCCCTTCTTGTCCAGTGAAAATGCCCAATGCATGTTGTGAGCGTTGACGAGAGGATCGAGCGGCCGGGGCTCGGACCAGCCGTCCGCGGCCCTGTCCGCATACCAGATCCCTCGCCTCCGCCCTGTTGACCGCCCCGCCGGGAGGCCGGAGGAAATGAAATAGATCCTTTTCCCGTCGGCCGAGAAAAACGGGACGTCGTCGTTTATCATCCGGGCCCGAAAAGGCGGCCCAGTCCGGCGCCGACCAGCGGCCGCCCGCGCGTTTCATCATGAGCAGGCCGCCCTGGGAATAGGTTTCTCCCGGGAAAGTCATCATCGGCGCCCAGTAGACCTCGTTTCCGTCAGGCGAAAATACCGCCGTGCTGTGGAGGCCCCAGATCGACGAGATGATGCCCAGGGCGAACAGTTCGGGTCTGCTCTCCGGAGGTTTCTGGCCGAGGTAATCTCCCTCGAGGACCGGGAACCGGATCCCGGATGTCTCGGCACCCTTATGGGCCAGAAGCCCGGCCACGGCATCCATCCCCCGCTCGCGGGCGACGTTGTAGGCCGTCTGTCCCATGAGCGTCCGGGCGTTGAGGGGCGAGCCCCGCTCGATGAGCTTAAAGGCCGACTGTGTCCGGCCGTCCCGGGCGGCGTAATGAAGCGGCGTCCAACCGTAGCGGTTGCGGGCCGAGGGGTCGAGACCTTTGTCGAGGAGGAGGCCGACGATTTCGGCCGCGCTGCCGGCTGCCGCCGCATGAAGAAGAGATCCGTCATCGGTCTCGATGGCCTTCAGGTCGGGGCTTCCCTCCGTCAGCCGGCCGAAGAGGGTTGTCAGGCCGTGGGAAACAGCCAGGGAGATCGCCGCCCGCCAGTCGTCGCCCCCCGTGGGGATCTTCGCTCCCCGCGCCAGCAGCAGGTCGACGAACTTCGCGCTTGCCGCGCCAGGCGGCAAGCCCGATGGCCGTTTCGCCGAACTTATCGGCCGCGTTGACGTCGGCCCCGGCGTCGAGGAGCAAACGGGCTGTCCCGGCCCCTCCCCCCTCACGGGCGCAGAGGATCAGGGTCGTGCGCAGATAATCGTCACGCGCTTCAAGCGCCGCTCCCTTATTGAGCAGCATCGCCGCCGCGGCCTCGCGGTCGTTCATCGCCGCCAGATGGAGTGGAGTCTTGGCCTGCGCGGTCTGAAGCTCCAGCTTGGCGCCCTTATCCACGAGATAGCTGATGATCTCGGTGTCCCCTTCCCTGGCGGCGTAGTGGAGAGGCGTCAAACCGTCGCCGTCCCGCGAATCAACGACCCCGGGCGACTTTTCGACGAGCGCCTTGACAGCGGCGACTCTCCTCGCGCGAAGGGCCTCGAAAATTTCCTGCGGCAGAGCCCCGGCCGCCAGGGACAATATCGACAAGCAGGCGATGAGCAGCTTTTTCATGAAGCGACCTCCTCCGATGCCGGATGGGCCAGCCCGAAAACTGAGACCAAGGAGATATTCTAACGCATCGCAACGAGCGGAAAAAGCCGGTTCTCCGGGCGTGCCTTGACAGGGCGTGCCTTGACTTAGAATCCCGCGAGTGCCATAAAGGGGGCATCAGCACGCCGCGCATTACCAGTTGCCGGATGGAGGCGTTCAGTTGACCAGGCGTGACCTTTTTCGTTTCGGCTTGACCGGCACCGCTCTCTCCTGGCTCGGCAGCGGCTGCCAGCAGAAGATCAGCCAGGGCTCATCGGGACAGACAAACCCGCCCACGGAGCCGGAGGCGGTTTACGTATTGACCGACGGAAAGACCCTGTACGACGATTTCGACGGCCACGGAAATCTCCAGTCTTACAATAACCAGAACCTCGCCGAAGCGGGCAAGATCAACTCCGTATTATGGAATGTCTGGACGGGCTGGGGGACGGCCGATATCGTCGGCGATCCTATAGCCGGTTCGGCCGGCAGCCTGCTGACCGCGGTCAACGAAGACGGCCAGAGGGTTGAATACCGGCCGCAGGGAAACACGGGCCTGGAGATCAAGCAGGTCTATGGGGCCGACGGGCGGCTGATCGAGGCCGTCCCGCACGTTCCGGGAGAGCCCTACCATGGCTCCCGGAAAATGACGTGGTTTGGCGCCATGGACGGCTATCTTGTAACTCCGGACGGACCTGTTCGCGTGCAGAAAGGCAAAGTCTACGGGATCGCCCGGATCGCGCCCGCTGGAGCCGGCGGCAATGTCCTCAAGCTGGCGGGAAGCCTCAGGGCGGGCAGTGTCTCGCTCGAGATCAGCAATCCGGACGAGTGCGAGGCCGCGGACAACAAATCTTTCAGCGCCGACCTGATGCTGTCTTCAGAATCGACGTCCTCGCGGCTCAGCGCCGTTCTCGATTTTCATACGACCATTCCCGACCAGTACCCGGGAAAGAGCTGGCTCACCCAGATCGGAATCGGCACGATGGGCTCCGACGCCCTCCATATCATCGGCCAGTGCGTGAACGTGAACACCGGGTACCGCTTCCTCGACTTCCTGGGGGACGCCCAGCCGGATACCTGGTACAACCTGCGCGTGGATATGCTCACGAACAAAGATGACGGCACGCTGGGCGAAAAAGAGCTGCGGGTCGATTTCTACGTCAACGGAGCGCTTCTGGCGTCCACCATTCCGGAGGATAGCGACGTCGTCCTGGACCGGCAGAGGACGGGCGCCGGACCGAGCCGGATCCTGACCGTGGGCACCAACCAGGATCAGAAGAGCGCCGTGGCCTTCTACGACAACGTCCGGGCCGTGTACAGGAACAGGATCGGCTAAAAAGGAGGCTCCCCTGTATGGCCTCCCGGAGCCCGTCTTTTTTCCCTGACGTTATCGCCGAGGGTGGGCGCTTTCCCTTGACTCCACTTCGATGGCCAGGCCCTGATACTTATCGGCTCTTGGAAGACGGATGTCCACGACATTCTTCCCCCCCGCTTTTATTATTATGTTACAAGGCGGCTGCCCCCTCCCCCGCACGCCGCGGAGGGAGGGGGCAGCCGCCTTCTGCTTGCCGTTGTCCGATAAACCTTGCCGAAACTCTTAAGCCTGGCCGTACACCAGGATCTCGATGCGGCGGTTTTGGGCGCGTCCTTCCCGGGTCGTGTTGTCGACCGCGGGCTGAGAGCTCCCCAGGCTGATCACCTCCATCCGGTGAAGAGGGAGGTGGTATTGGCGGTAGAGATAATCCCTCACGGCCTCCGCCCGCTTCTGGCCCAGGGCGAGATTATGGGCATCCGGACCGACGTTGTCGGTATGGCCTTGGATCTCGAGATATACGCCCTTGTTCTCCGCGATCAGCTTCTGGACGAAGGCGTCGAGGACGGCCTTGGCTTCCGGGGACAGCTCGGCGCTGTCGAACCCGAATTTGGCGTCGCCGGTGCGCACCGTCTCCTTGGAGATGAGCTGGCCGCGGACGAGCCCCCTGACCTCCTCGATCTTGGCGTCGGCCGCCTTGATCTCGGAATCCTGCTTCCCGACGAGATCGCCGATGGTCGCCAGCTTGGCGTCGTGCTCGCCGAGCCGCTTCTGGCTCTCTTCGACTTCGGAGCTCACGCTCTCCACCTTCTTGTCGAGATCCGTGACCTGCTGGGTAACGAACTTCTTCGTGGCGCAGTCTGCCGTAAACAGAACAACGAGCGCCAAAACCGGGATCAGGAAGAGCACCGGCTTGCGGTCCTTTCCGGTCAGATCTCTAACGGTCTTAATTAAGTTTCTCATAATTCACCTCTGCCCTCTCTAAAGCAAGCGCCGTGCCAGTCGCCGAAACAGCCGGCTGAGAATGCCCCCGGATTACGGCTAACATATTTAAATACAATGCCTTACAAAATTAATTTGAGCGTCCGTGGGGCCGGTCCAAGCGCCCGGGAAATGATGACGGCTGTCCAAATCCTTAGACAAAATCCGGACGGCCGCCGGCCGAAATCATGGATTTTCAGGCGGGAACCCGGTTCTGCCGGGTGTCTAAAATATTGGACGGCGGGTTCTAACGCCAGTCGGATGGTTTCAAACCGTGTTTTTTAGCCAGGTAATACAGCCCGGACCGCTGTCTCTGGGCGAGGCGGGCGGCTTCCTGGAAATTGCCCTTCGTCGCGGCCAGGAGCCGCCTGAGATATTCTTTCTCGAATTCCTCCTTGGCCTCGTCGAACGTCCTCATCGCCGAGCCCTGGCCCATTCCCGAGAGCAGGATATCCTCGGGGACCATCCGGGTGCCCGCGGTCATCGCCACGGCATGCTCGATCTTGTTCTCCAGCTCGCGCACGTTCCCCGGCCAATCGTAGGCCATCATCTTGCGCATGGCCTCGGGGGTGATGCCCTCGATCGTCTTTCCCAATTTACGGCCGTAGATTTTCAGGAAATGCTCGGCCAGGAGGGGAATGTCTTCCCGGCGCTCCCGGAGCGGCGGCAGGTCGAGTGGAATGACCTGGATCCGGTAATAGAGGTCTTCCCGGAACCTCCCCGCCTCGACCTCCTTCTTGAGGTCCTTGTTCGTCGCCACGATGACCCGGACATCGACCTTCTGGGTCCGCTCGCCTCCCACCGGCTTGAATTCCTGCTCCTGGAGCACCCTCAAGAGCTTGACCTGGACCTGGGGCGGGGTTTCGCCGATCTCGTCGAGAAAGATCGTCCCGTTGTCGGCCATCGCGAACAATCCCCTGCGGGATTGCCGGGCGTCGGTGAAGGCGCCCTTTTCGTGGCCGAACAGCTCGCTTTCGAGAAGCGTCTCGGGCAGGGCGGCGCAGCTCACGGCGATGAACGGGGCGTTCCGGCGGCGGCTGTGGATGTGGATCGCCTTAGCCACCAGCTCTTTGCCGGTGCCGCTTTCGCCGTAGATCCGGACGGTGAAGTCCGTCCGGGCGATCTGGGCGATCTGCTCGAACACCTTGACCATCTTGGCGCTGCGGCCGATGATGTTGGCGAAATCGTATTTCTCCTCGACCAGCGTCTTGAGGTTCCTGACCTGAAAGGTCAGCCGCTGCTTGTCCAGGGCGTTCTTGACGTTCATCAACAGCGCCTTGGCGTCGAAGGGCTTCGTCAGATAGCTGTAGGCTCCCTTCCGGATCGCGGCCACGGCGCTTTCGATGCTGCCGTAAGCCGTCAGGATGATGACCGGCAGGTCGGGGTCGAGAAGAAGCAGGTCGGCCATGAGATCCAGGCCGTCCGTTGAAGCCAGCTTGAGATCGGTGATCGCCAGGTTGAAGGCCTCTTCTTTGGCCTTGGCCTGGGCCTCCGCCGCCGTGGCGACGGCGGTGACAGTGTAGCCTTCGGCCTCGAGTCGCGCCCGGACCACCTCCAGTATGTTGGGGTCATCGTCGACGACCAGGATCCTGTCTCTGTTCATGTCACTTTATCCCCTTGGCCTTTCTTTCGGATTGGATGTCGATCTCCTTCATTTTCCTCAACTGCCGCTGGAGGGATTCGAGGGAGGCCTTTTGGCTCTCGACAAGGGCCTCCAGCTCTTTGAGCTTCTTGGCCTTGAGGTTCAGCTCCGCGGACCAGGCGGCTTCGCGCTCCAGGCGCTCCGCCTCGATCCTGGCGAATTCGCGATCCGCCAGGAGCTTGTTCTTCGCCAGCTCGGCCTGCGCCGCCTCGATCTCCGATTCGAGAGAGACGAGCTTTTCCAGGAGCCCCAGCCAGACCTGGCTCTGGGCATTAAGCCGGCTTTTCGGGAACTCCTGGCGCAGTCGCCGAAAACAGGCCAGGGACCTGGCGAAATCCGGCTCCGGATTGCCGGCCGCCGCATAAAGACCGCCAAGGTTGAAAAGCACCTTGTCCTGCCACGGGTTTTGAGAAGGATCACGGAGCGTTTGTTCGTACTTGGCGATGGCGGCTCGATAATCGCCCCGGCCGGCGAGGTATTCGGCTTGGGCGATCTTCTGTCGGGTTTCGGCTTTCCGGGGTGAAAGCAGCGCCGTCGAACAACCGGCTGCGGCCAGGACGGCGCACAATAGGGCCAGGTTGCGTGTCATTGTCATTCCACTTTGTCCCTTCTTAACCGGAAGCCGGCGCGGCCGGTCGTCTGTCTCCGAGAGGCAGGCTGAAAGTGAAGGTGCTGCCTTTCCCGGGGAGGCTGTCGACCCAGATCCGGCCGCCGTGCGCCTGAACGATGTGCCGGGCGATGGACAATCCCAGGCCCGTGCCCTTCGTCCCCGGGACTCCCGTCTGTTTGATCTCCTGGAATTTGTCGAAGATCCGGGTCTGATACTCCGGAGGGATGCCGATCCCGGTATCGGAAACGCTCACCCGGAGGGAGCGGCCTTCGGGCGCGTTTTTCGGGTCCGCCGGCGGGGGATCGAAAAGGCCGGCCCGGACCTCGATCGTGCCCTTTTCCGGAGTGTATTTTATGGCGTTGCCCAGGAGGTTCACCACGACTTGCTGGATCTTGTAGATGTCCATCGGGACGAGCGGCAGGGAGTCCGCGACTTGTGACCTTAGCTGCAGGCCCTTTTTTTCAGCCAGCAGCTCGACCTCTGCCAGGGCATGGGCCAGGATGGGACGGATGTCCGCCCGGATGAAATTGTACTCCATCATGCCGGCCTCCATCTTCGAGAGGTCGAGGAGGTCGTCGATCATCTTCGAGAGCTTCTTCGTGCCCTGTTCGATGATCGTCAGGAACCGCCGCTGCTTTTCGGTGATCTCGCCGCCGGTCCCCTCGAGGAGCAGGCTGTCGGCTTCCATGACGGACGCCAGCGGAGTCCTCAGCTCATGGGAAACGTGGGAAATGAACCCGGATTTCATCTCGTCCAGCTGTTTCAGCCGAGCCGACATTTGATTGAAGGAGCGGGCCAGCTCCGCCAGTTCGGGCGGCGAATCGAGGTCGATCTGCTGGTCGAAGTCGCCCCCGGCCACCACCGTCGTCATCGCCTTGATCTTCTGGAGCGGACGATTGATCCCCTTGGTGACCGCCACGGCGACGGTCACGGCCGCCAGGAAGCTCAGGACGAGCAAGGCCTGGACCATCACCGTCGCCCGGGTCCCCATAGCTCTCAGGTCCTGGATCTTCTGGGCGATCCGCCGCTGCTGAAGGGCAGTCAGGGCGGCGAGCGTCCCGGTCACTTCCTCCCCCAGCTTTTCCCTGGCGCCCGGTTCGGCCGGGAAGGCGATGCCCTGATGAAAGGAGTTCATCTCCTCCTCCAGGAGCGCGCTGTAGCCGCGATAGAGCGCCAGGATCTTGTTGCCCAGCTCTTTCTCTCCGGGGGAACCCAGCTTGGGGACGAGCTGACGATGATACTGAAGGAAGTCGGCCTGGCTGATCTGGCTGAGGTTGAAAAAGGCCGCGTCGCTTGTCACCTGATATTTTTCGATGTTCCGGGCCTGGGAGAGGAAGGCATCGAGCATCTGTTTCTCCAGGTCGACGGCCTGCTGGTCGGAATAAACAAGGCCGTTGATGATCCCGGTCATCCGGTTCAGGTTGAAGAGGGAGTAGCCGACGATGACCATCAGGAGGAGGATGACCAGGAAATAGCCGGCCATGATCCGCCAGAAGATGTTCAGGCGGCGGGGGAAAGCAAAGCGGGAGGCGGACGTCATGATCTTGGGATGCTCGACCAGAGTTTTACCCACGATTTATTATATGAATAACCGGAACGGGTGTATAGGGAACGCGACAGACTGATGCGCCGGCGCCCGAGAGGGATCCTATCGGACGATCAGATAAACGATCGCCAAGCCCACCGATAAGAACGCTAAGACCGCGAACACGTTCGCCATTTTCCCTCTATCTGAAAAAACGATGAGGAATCACTGTGCTTCCAGAATGCCTTTCACGTTGCCGACAGCCTTCCTTAACGCCTTGCGCATCGAGTTGACCATTACCGGTGAAAACAGCGCCATGAGCCCGCCCACCTTAAAATCGTAGACGATCGTAAACTTTGTGCCTCCGCTGATGGGCTCATAAGTGTTGTGCTGTTCATTCGTAACGGGCCCAGAGGTAATTGTCTTGCCGAACTTGCTGTGGGGCTCGTATTCCGTGGCGATGGCCGTCCATTTCATGCTGAGGCCCATCAGGCGGATGGTCCCTCTGAACGTCGTCCCGACACGGACGGTTCCCGGCGACGTCTGTTCCGCTTCCGGAATGGTCGACTGCCACTGAGGCCAATTTTTCGCCTCCGTCGTGTAGGCGAACACCTTGTCGGCAGGACTCTTGATCTCGACGCTCGCTTCGATTCTGGCCATCTGAAGACCTCCCCTATTTTGTGAATATTTCCCCCTCCGGTCATCTTCAGAGATTGTAATTCGCGGCTCAGGAGGTGTCAAACGCTTCCCGGCTGCGCACCGTGTGACAATAGGTCACCAGATTTTTGCGAGAATCAACGAGCCCTTCAATAGATCAACGGCAAGCTCAAAACGACGACGATGGTGACTCCCAAGTCATTCGCGAACAACGCCTAGGCCGGCACCCACAGCAGCAATTCGATGTTAAGCGTTCCGAACGGCATCGTACAGCGCGAGGATGTTTTCGACCGGCGTATCCGGCTGGAAGTTATGCGCCGGGGCGACGATCAACCCGCCGTCCCGGCCGACCGTCCTGACGCGTTCCTTGACTTCCTTGATAACGTCCTCGACCGCGCCGAAGGGCAATGTTTTTTGGGTGCTGATCGTCCCATGGAAGCAGATCTTGTCCCCAAATTCGGCTTTGAGCCCAGCGGGGTCCATCTCGGCGGCTTCCGGCTGAACAGTCTCGTAGATATCGACGCCCGCCTCGATCAATTGCGGCCAGATCCGGCGCGTCGAGCCGCAGCTGTGGAGCATCACCTTGGCTCCGTACTTGTGCCCCAGGTCGCACATGGCCTTGAGCTTCGGGAAGAACAGCTTTCGCCAGGCAACGGGGCTGACCAAAAGTCCATTCTGGGTGCCGTAATCGTCGCCGATCCAGAGGATATCGACGCGCCCGGCCGCCGCCCGGAGAGCGATCTCGCTCCGCTCATGGCAGCACTGGAGCCGCATATCCATGCAGGCCAGGCCGACGGGGTCTTCCAGGGCGATATCGAAGATCACCCGTTCAACCCCCCGGCCGAACGCGGTGCCGTTGATCACATCCATGTTGCCGGGGGCGCCGAAGACGATCGCATAGTCGTCATACTTCCGGCAGTCGGCGGCGAGCCGCGAATAATCGAACCACTCCGCCCTGGGCCAGCGGAATTTCCGGACATCCTCGACGCTCTGGAAGGCCGCGTAAGGGAACTCGACCGCCTCCATGTAGGAACCGGCCTCGTTCTGGACGGGCTTGCGGATCTGGCCCCAGAGATTCTCGAACCGGCCGTCCGGCCAGGTCCGAAGCTCCGGGCCGATGTACGGCGCGTCGATGACGCGAATGTCGACTCCCAGCTTTTCGAGCACGACATCCAGGCTGTCCGTCCGGAAATGCGCCTTCAGCTTGTCATCGACTTCCGGCGTGCCGATATAACCGCACGGCGCACGGTCAGGCGCGCTGTGAGACAATGCCGTCAACACTCTTTCTCTTGGCGTCATCGGTATCTCCCTTTCCTTGCGTTATTCATGAGGCCGCCCGATGTCCCTCCGCCTGCGGCACATTCCCGACGGTCCGGTCCTTTATCCCGAAAACGATGATCGTCGCCGCGATCAGCGGCATGATCCCGGCCATGATGAAAATCGGCGTGTACGAGACGAGATCCACGATCCTCCCCGTCAGGAGCGTGAACGCCATCCCGCCCAGCCCGCCCCCCGTGCCCGCCAGCCCCGTCGCCGAGGCCACGGCGTCATGCCGGATGACGTCCATCGGCAGCGTCAGGACATTCGTCGCCCAGGACGAATAGGCCAGTGTGGCCAGGCTGATCAGCACCAGGGCCGTCGTGGCGCTGGCCGTGAACGCCGCCGGGATGCTCGCGACCATGGCGGCCGCGCTGACGAACATCACGATCTTTCTCGCTCTGACCGCGGGAACTCCCCGCTTGACGAGATAACTCGAGGCGCCGCCGCCGACGAAATTCCCCAGGTCGGCCGTCAGGAACGGAATCCAGACCAGCAGCCCGATCATCTCCAGGCTGAAGTCCCTGGCGCTCTTGAAATAGGCCGGGAGCCAGAACACAAAGAACCACCAGACCGGGTCGGCGAACATCCGGGCGAAGACAAGCGCCAGGGCGTTCCGGTCCTTGAACAGGTCGCGCCAGCGGCCCGACTTGGCGCCGGCCGACGATCCATCGGCCGCACTGAACCTGCCGTTCTGGATGTAAGCCAGCTCTTGGGGAGTGATGCGGGGATGGTTTTCCGGCAGGCGGTAAAGCAAAAGCCACAATATCAGCCAGATAAAGCCTAAAAGACCCGTTACCACAAACGCCATCCGCCAGTTCCACTGGACGGCGATCCAGACGACCATCGGCGGCGCCACCAGCGCGCCGATGCACGAGCCGCTGTTGAATATTCCCGTGGCCAGCGCCCGCTCTTTCACGGGGAACCACTCGGAGATCGCCTTGACCGAGCCCGGCCAGTTGCCGGCTTCGCCGGCCCCGAGCATGAACCGCCAGACCGCGAACAGCGCCGCCGACCCGGCCGTGGCGTGAAGCATCGAGGCCGCCGACCACCAGACGATCGCCAGCGCCATCCCCAGCCGCGTGCCGAGCCGGTCCATGATCCGGCCGGAACCGGCCTGCATGAACATGTAGGCCAGCATGAAGGCGAAAACGATATGCGAATAGTCGGTGTTGGTCAGCCCGAACTCCTTCTGGATGACCGGTTGGAGAACCGACAGCGTCTGGCGGCTGAGGTAGTTGATGACGGTGGCCAGGAACAGCAGCCCCGCGATCCACCACCTCAGGTGCTTGATCTTCCGCATCCTCTGCCCTTTATTCTTAATCCTTTATTCCGAGTTCCTTCTTATTCTTTCCCGAAGGCCGCATCCCCATGGTTCAGAACGAAGACGGACGGCTTCCCCCTGGCCCCGAGCGTGTTCACGGCGCGAACCCGGAGGGTGTTCTTTCCCGACTGGAGGAGCCAGACCCAGCGGTCGCCCTTGAGCCGTTCCCAGCCGGTATCGTCGGCGTTGACCTCGAAATGGCTGAAATTCGGGGTGTAGGTTTCGAAGCGCAGGAACAGCCGGTCGTTCGAGACCCCCGAAGTGGCGTCGACATGCACCAGGTTGAGGTCCGGCCAGAGGTCGCGGGCGCGGTCGGTATGACGGGAGTAGTGGCGCTGATAGGGGCTTTGGGCATCATACCAGTTGACATAGCCGTCCCAGGGAGTGAACGCGTTATGCGTCAAGGGCTTGGGATAGGGTTTGGCGTACCAGTTGTTCCGCGGCACGACCCGGATGAACCCGGCATTGATGAAGCCGCTCAAATAATCATGACTGCTGTAGTGGTGGGGCGGCTCGTGCTGGGTCAGGGAGCCGCGGGCCACCGGGAATTCCTTGTCGGGAAGCTTGTCCATCCAGCTGATCCAGTCGTGCATCCAGTCGATGGTTTTCCCGGGAAAATAGTAATCGAGGTAGAGCTTGTGGAGCTCGTACATGCCCAGCGGCTCGGCGGTCTCGACCAGGTAGTTGTAATTGTTGAGGCCGTCGGCGTCGAAGAAGATCCACTTGCCGTACTCGTCGTTCCAGACTTCGCAGATCTCATGGAAGCTGACGTGGGTCAGCCGGGCGTTCCACCCGTAAGACTGAAGCATGCCACAGAGAAGGGTGTTGAACATCAGGCAATAGCCGCCGGAGCCCGTGGTCTCGATACGGTTGAGAATCGAATGCGCGTCCCAGAGAGGGTATTCGGGAAACGCCCCGGAATGCGTCCAGCGCCCGGACACGTGATTAAGGAGGCGCACCTGGGCCTCGAACTCCGTGCGGCTGCCGGCGACGACGGCGTCGAGGTTTTCGCGCTCCCGGAGGTCTTCGTACTCGGGGCGGTCGGAGGACTCCCATTCCCAGTCGAGCGAGGAATACTTGATGACCGGGTTTTCCTGGGCGGCGACGACGATATTTTTATGCAGGGGCACGCTTTCCTGGAGTTCCGCGGTGAGATCCGCCGACTTGATGACCGGGCTCTTCAACGGGTTCTCCGTCGTCAGCACCGCCTTGAACTGCACGTAGCGGCGGTTGAGGTCGAGGCCGCCGATCGCAAAATCGAGAGACGCGCCGTTCCCTATCGGGCGGTAGGACTCCCACTCGCCGGAGAAAGGCTGCGGATTGGTCCCCCGACGGAAGAAATATTCGACGCGCGTTTCCGGAGGCACGTCCGCTTCGACCTTGAGCCGCATGTTCTGGACCTCTCGAAGGGGAACGATGAAATCACCGGACTCCCCTTTCCAGAGATCGATGACCGGGGAAGCCAGCCAGCCGGAGCGGACATAGCGGTCGAGGCTGAGCCGGATGGTGTATTCGGCGCGGTCTGTCTCGCCGGGGCCGAAGGGGCTCTGCTTCCAGGTCCTGCCGCCGTCGAAGGATTTGAACGAGGTCTCCCCGACATGAGCGGGATCGCCCCCGCCGTCCTTGAACTCATCCGCCCGGGCGAGCCACACTTCCCAGCCTTGGTCCGGCGAAGCGGCCTCAGGGCAGCTCAGCTCGATGACATTCTGTCCCTTTTTCAGCCAGGCTGAGGGAAATTCGAACCAGCGGTAGGTGATGATGCTTTTATCGATCCCCCAGTCGTCGTACTTAACGGCGTTCCCGTTAATGGTCACCATAAGCGGGCGCTTCTTGGCTTTTTGATCGGCCGGCAGGAACCAGACCTCCCGCTCGAACAGGGCGACAAACCAGGCTTTCTCGGCGCGGGGATCGTCAAGATAAAGGACCTTCCTCGCCCGGTTCTTTCCCCAGACGACATCCCCGTCCTCGCCTTTCTCGCTGTAGCCGGATCCCGGGGCGTCGTTTTCGATGAGCACCATGTTGAACAGGCTGACCCCGCCCCCCGGGTGCTTCATGACCTTGTTCACGAAACCCGTATCATAGATCTTTTCGGCGCCGCCGCCCCAGGCGGTCCGGACGGTCGCGCCCGGCGCAAAAACAGGTATCAGCAACAGGAGAATCACAACCGTTCCCGGGATGAGAGCGCGTTTCATGGTGCCTCCACCTAAAATCAGCACGATCAAGCTCCCCGTCATAGACCGCGGCGAGCTTATTTTTCCGCCGGGATTTTCCCTGTAAGAAGGAAGATTGTCAAGCGTTCGCCTCGCGGCGGAGCGACATCTGAAGCACCTGGCTTCTCTCTCAGTCCGGGATATCCCGAAGAGACCTCACAGCCGCATAGTATCCGTGCGCTCTCATAATCTCGAGCAGGCGGTCTCCCGCCTTGGGGCTGACGAGCTTTTCCCGGGCCGCCCTCTTGAGGATGCCGATCGTCCCGGTGAGTTTCACCCCGAGCAGGCCGGCCTCCCGCCTCGCCGCCTTGTCGTCGCAGGCGAAAGTCAACATCCGACTCTTGGCGACAGCGATGCTCGAGGCTTCTCCGAGCCCGAGGGATACCGAGAGGCGTTCAAAGAGCGCCCTCTCATTCCCCCGACCAAGGGAGACCTCCGCGAACCGACCGGCCTTGACGGCATCCTGGACCCGCGCCAACTCGCGGTGGCCGGCCTGGACGCCCCTCATGATCTCGGCTCCGACAAAGTCTGTTATGACAGCCCGGCCTCCGTACAGCGCCTGGAGTAAGAAGAGCGAATCGGCAAAGGCGAAATTCGAGAGGACGCAGCAGTCGAAGACAATTTCAGGCATTCTTCGCGTCGGAGGCCAGTTCGCCGCCGTCCTGTACGCGCATCGGGATCCCCTTTTCTTTCAGGTAATCCCTCGCGCTCACGGGGTCGAGCCCCAGGACCTCGCCCAGCTTTCCCAGGCTGATAAAGCCCTCCCGATAGGCGCTGAGCGCGACTTCCCTTCTCTGCTCAACCGGGTCTTTCTTCCTGTAGACAACGTCCAGCGCATCCCTCACCAGCTCGCCCAGGGTGGCACCCTCTTTTTTGGCATAGAGCTTAAGCTTCTTATGCTGTTCGTCTTTGAGCAAGATATTCGTCCTTTTCATCGGCCCTCCCGCATATGTGTAATGATATGTGTATATATTAGGGGGGCGGTGAGAATATGTCAATCCTCCGTCTTAAACCGGGCCTTTCGCCCTCACTCATATTGACGGAACTCATATCCCGTCCGATCTCACGTTAGAGAAGAAGGATCTTCTGCCGCCATTTTGAGTTCTTGACGCCTGTCCGGGGCCGGTATATTCTAGTTTTGTAAAGGGATAGTTTAATTCAACACCCGAAGTCATCAATACCCGGCCGCTCCCAAAAAGGAATTCGCCATCCTTTTGTCTCGTCCAAGAGGAGGTTTCCCATGCACAGGCTCGAGGAGTCATTCAATCGATCGCGTTTCTCGAGATTCCTCAACAGTCCGGCGGGCCGCATCTTTCGCTTGGTCGCCGGCATGGGATTCCTGGCGGTCGGCTATGTGTATCGGGGCCATGCGCTCGGCGTGCTGTCCATGGTGTGGAGTGTTTTCCCGTTGAGCGCCGGGGCGCTTGACATTTGTTACATCAGCGCCGTGCTGGGTGGCCCGCTATCCGGCGCCAAGATCCGCAGTAAATAATTGGGTAATTATTTACTCGAATACGGAGGAACGGCCTCGTCGTCGAACAGGAAAACCTTTTCGATAGGCAGACCGAAGTATTTCGCGATGTCGTGGGCCAGCCTCAGCGAAGGGTTGTATTTTCCCTTTTCCAGGAAGACGATGGTCTCGCGCCTGACCCCGACCTGCCGGGCCAGCTCGAGCTGGGAGAGGTCACGCCCGGCTCTCAGCTCTTTGATGCGATTACGCATTTTTCATTCCGAACGCCTTCACTCCCAGCCAGCAGAAAAGAAAGATGAGCGCCATGCCCAGGATCCCGGCCCCGACCAGGCTGCGCGCCGCGAGCGAGGTCTTGTCGCTGATGTACATGACGAACAGCCATAAATAAATGGAAATGTAGTAGGCCAAGGATGACGCCCTGGTCATCACCTTCCGGGACAGCTCATCCTCGCCCGGCTCGCCGCGCCGGAGGCTCCGAACCCGCGACACGCCGAGGAAAACGGCGAAACCAACCAGCACCAACACGATGCCGAACATGACGATCTCCTGGATATTCCCGGAGATCCGGCCCTTCAGGGCCCACAGAACAAGGGCTGCCAGCACCAGGGCGCTGATGACGAAGCCGGCGATCGTTTTTTTCATGGTTTCCTCCGAAAATCATTATGTTAGATATATATAACATAATGTTAGAAAAAGTCAACATATATTTTCCGGTTATTTTTCCGCTCCCTTTGAGCCCGGTCGAAGCCTTGCTGGCGTCTTAAATCGTGACCAGGTTCCGCGACGGCGAGTTCAAGACCAAGGGTTTCACGCTCAAGGCACCCAAGATCCGCGCCAAGGACACTCCGTCGCGCGTCAAGGTGACCGTGCCGGCGAAGGTGAAACAAGGAATAAAATCCAAAATTGCGGAAATTCCCCGAATAGGACATCTCCGTCTCCGCGCTCTTCCAATGGCAGCACGCCCCGCGGAAGACGTCGCGCGCCTGAGAAATGCGCAGGCCGCAGTTCGTCCTATCCATTAGAGAGTAGATAGTACCCGCCGACCATCCGGGGATTGTTTTTTGTATGTGTAATGATGTATATGTGTAACTATGAAAACAACAAGCATGAAGAGGGTCAATATCATCGTCGAGAGCAATCTTTACGATCGGGCACGGGCCGTTGCCTTTATGAGGAGAGAGAGCATATCCGAAGTCGTGAGGAAGGCTATGCGGGAATGGATGAAGAGAAACTTCGACAAAAGCGCCGAGATAATCCTCTCCAAAACGGATCAGGGAAGGCTTCCAAAAGTCATGGAGCCCAAACCCGCCGGTTATTCGATCAAGGGAAAGGCAACTCGAGGAAAGAAGCCGATGAGACTTAAAGTCGTCATCCATGAGTCGGAAGAGGGAGGATACTGGGCAGAAGTGCCGGCCATCCCGGGGTGCGCGACTCAAGGGGAGACTATGGAAGAGCTCCTGCGGAATGTCGACGAGGCCGTCAAGGCGTGTCTTTCAGCGGATATTAAGTCTGCCAGCCTTAAGAAGGGCGACCGAGTCGTCGAAATCCCGGTATGATGACGGTTTCCGGCAAGGCCTTCGCCCGGATTCTCGAAAAGAACGGATGGGAGCTTGCTCGGATCAGAGGCAGCCACCATGTTTATATCAAAGAAGGACGAATAGAGAGGATTTCCGTTCCCGTCCATGGCAACAGGCCTCTAAAGGCAGGACTTCTGAAGCATTTCCTGAAAGTCGCGGGCATCAAGGATGCCTAAATTGGCGGATGAGCCGTAAATATAGGCTTCCCTGACGCCAGGCGTTTCCCTCATAATGTCTTTAGGCTGTTCCTCCATACAGCCGGAAGGAAGGCGAGGACGTCTTTTATGACGCCGAGTTCAAGACCAAGGGCTTCACGCTCACGGCGCCCGAGATCCGCAAAATAGCCACGGCATAGCCCGGGTTTATTGATTTTTCCGGGAAATGGCGATAAAAAGGGCCGGACATGGCTTTTAGCAAATTCTACCCGGAGGATCCCGATGAACCGTCCCCGCCTTTCCCGCATTATCTGCTCTCTGGTCCTGGTCTTGTTCGCCCCGAGCGCCGCCGCGAATCGCCGCGCAATCCCGGCGCCAGCCCGCCCCCGCCGATCCGTTCAAGACCTGGCCGCCGCGCGCCTTCCTGCTCAAGTCGCTCGTCAGGTCCGTCGACGACATCCTCAAGACCTACCACCCGGAGACGGGCCGGTTCGGCACCGAGCCCTGGATCTGCCTCGACCAGAACGCCGTGATGCCGCTGGCCGCGGCCTGGTCGATCAAGGACCCGGCCAACCCGTACTACCACGATAAGAAGCTCCTGGCCGCGATCGGCAAGGGCGGCGAAGCCCTGGTCGACGCCCAGGACAAGGACGGCATGTGGCTCTTCCGCAAGAAGGACAACTCGACCTGGGGCCAGATCTACATGCCCTGGACCTACGGGGCTGGATCCACGCCTACGTTCTCGTCAGGGACGCCCTGCCCAAGGCCCAGCGGGCCAAATGGGAAAAGGGCCTGCTCCTGGGGTTTGACGGCATTTCCAAGACCACCCTGACGCGGATCGCGAACATACCGTGCTACGACGCCATGGCCCTCTACATCGCCGGCGTCGCCTTCAGGAACGAGGCCTGGAAGAAGCAGGCCTGGGACTTCGAGCGCAAGGTCATCGAGGAGCAGTCCCCCGAGGGCTACTGGAGCGAGAACTTCGGCCCGGTGGTCGACCTACAATATGGTCTATATCGACGCGCTCGGCGTCTACTACCATTTTTCCAAGGACCCGGCGGCGCTCGCGGCCCTCGACCGCGCGGTCAAGTTCCACAGCGGCATCCTCTGGTCGGACGGAAGCTCCGCCGCCGCCATCGACGAGCGCGTGATCTACGAAAAGGGCGTCAATATCGGCAACATCGGTTTCTCCTACACGCCCGAGGGCCGCGGGTTCATCCTGTCGCAACTGGCCAAGGCGGCCGCCGCCGGCCGGGACGGCGTCAAAGCGACTTCGCCGCGAGCCTGCTTCTTTACGGCGGCCAGGGGCCGGTCGTGCCGCCGGCCGCCGCCGAGGACAAGGGCGTCTCCGGTGCTCGGCAAGAACGACGCGGTCGTCGTCCGCGCCAAGCCCTGGGAGTGGGCCTTCTCGGCCTACGCCACGCCCCCGATCCAGAACCGCTGGATCCAGGACCGCCAGAACCACATCGACATCTTCCACGCGCGAGCTGGGCCTCGTGGCCGGCGGCGGGAACACCAAGCTCCAGCCCTACTGGTCGACGTTCACCGTCGGCGACCCCGGGTTCCTGAGGCACCGCGCGGGCGACGAAGAACCCGAACTTCATCCCCGCGATCCCCCTGAAGTGGACGGCCGACAAGGCAACGATCACCCAGTCCGGCGACCCGACGAAGATGACGCTTACGTACGGCGACATCGAGTGCGCCGTGACGGTCGAGAGCGTCGGAGGGCGGGCGGGCCGCGGTCGTCACCTACGAAGCGCCCCAGGGCAAGAGCGTCGAGGCCCACCTGCCGCTGCTGATGATCGCCGACTCGATCACGACCGAAAAGGGCGGCACCTTCGCCTTGACGGATGCCGAGCTGGTTTTGGACGCCGGGAACATCGGCGCGTCGTTCGACTTCGGGCGTCTCCGCGTGACCATCCCCGAGGGCGCGTCGGTCCGCTGGCCGGCCCGGCAGCACAATCCGTACACCAAGGACGGCCGCTCCGAGCTCCACGCCGCCAAGCTTGTCGTCGTCCTGCCGTTCGAGAAGACGAACGTCCAGCGCGTCAGGCTCTCGGTCCTCCCTTAGAAGCCCGAGGCGAGGGCACAAAGATATCCCTCCTGGCGGCTTGCGTTATGAGGCACCATGATGCATAATTCAATTCATTATGCAGCATCATTTGAAGCAGTCGAGAAGCACTAAATCGATCTCCATCCACGGCCTCGATGAGGAAACGGAGAAACTCCTAAACGAGCGAGCAAAATCTTCCGGCACGAGCGTCAATAAGATTGTGAAAGAGCTTCTCTCCAGGGCGCTCGGCACCGGCAATGACAAGAAAGATCACCGGGAGGAGTTCCTCGACCTTTTCGGCGTCTGGACCGAGGCGGACGAAAGGCAATTTGAGGAAGCGATCAGAGATCTGGAAGCCGTCCGCGCCGAGGACTGGAAATGAAGAAGATCCTCCTGGATACAAACGCCTATGTGCGATTCCTCCGGGGCGACGAGAGAGTCCTGGGCTGTCTGGCTCTTGCTGATACCGTCTTTATGTCCGTGTTTGTGCTGGGCGAGCTGCTGGCCGGCTTCAGGGCCGGCGGCAAGGAAAAGGACAACCGGCGGATCCTTGAGAGGTTCCTTCTCAAGTCATCGGTGACCGTGCTCGACGGAACCCTCGACACGGCCGACCTCTTCGGGCTGGTCATGGCGTCCCTGAAGAAATCCGGAACGCCGATTCCGATCAATGATGTCTGGATCGCCGCCCACGCCCTGGAAACAGGTTCGGTGCTCGTGACCTTCGACGAGCACTTCACCGCGGTCCCGGGGCTTCGCCTCTGGGACGAGCTGGCACGATAGAGGCCGATCCCTTCTTATTAGGCAAGCGGTCGTTCGATCGGCGTGACGACCAGAATGACGAAAGAGAGGAGATCGCGGACGGCCTCTTCGTCCCGGCCGGCCTTCCGTTCGGCCAGGGCCGCATCGAGCAGCTGGCCGCAGATTTCGGTGGCCTTTTCGATGCCCCTCTTCTCCGAACCCGCCTCTTTGAGCTCCGCCGGGATCTCCCAAGCCTTGCCGCCGGAGACCAGCTTGTAGGCTATACCCAGGTCCTGATAGGCCTTGTCGGAAAGCATGGCCCCTTCCTTGACCATCTTCCTGACGCCTTCGATCCGGGACTTGTAATCCTCCGCGTAGTCCGTCTTGGGCACGATGAGGAGAGAGGCGCTCAGGGCGTCGACGAGCGCATTGGTGATGGCCTCAGTCGCGGGCTGGGGGGTTGAGAGGGCCTGGCGGGCGTGTTCGATCATCGCCTCGGGTTTGTCCTGCGAGCCTCGGAGAGCGGGCGCGGCAGCCATTACGGCTGCGGACGCGATAAGGGCGATCGTGAGATGTCTTTTCATTGCGGCCTCCTTTGACCGGGTGGAGAGCGTTCATCGTCTCCACCAGGTAACCGTCCGGAAGGCCGTCGACGTTTACTTCAGCAAAAAAAGGATTTCATGCTCAAGGCGCCCAGGATTCGCGTCAAGGACACCCCCTCGCTCCGTTCCAGGCGCTATTCTAATCCCGGTAAATCTCGCCGCGGTGCCCGATCTTGACGATCTCAATTGTCCGTAAGTCGTCATCGACCAGATAAATAACCCGGTAATCCCCCTGCCTTATCCGATAACGCTCCCGGGCTGACAGCTTCTCGCTGCCCCGGGGCCTTGGCTCGTCCCCGAGCGCTTGGATCCGCTCAACGATCCGGCGAAGGTCTTTTTTGGGGATCCGGCCCAGCTCGTCGGCCGCCGATTTCCTGATCATAGCCTTATATCTTGCCATCGCGCTTGAGCTTCTTCACGACGTCTTCGAAAACGAGGAGCGGCTCGCCCGCCCGCTTGTCGAAAGCCTCAAGGTCGACGGCGTCCTCGAGAAGCGCCTGCTTTACGGCCGAGTTCACCAAGTCCGAAACGGAGTATTCCGTCTCCGCCGATTTGACTCGAAGCGCACGATGGTATTCCGGCCTGAGATATACGGTAACCCGCTTGTTGGCTTTGTTCATGGGTATCCTCATATGAAGCATTATAACGTTATAACGCTATAACGTCAAGAAGTTTTCATCTCTTTTGGTGACTTCCCCGACACTTCTACTATGATGCCGAGTTCGAGGCCAAGAGTTTCACCCTCAAGGCGCCCAAGATCCGCGTCAAGGACTCTCCGTCGCGCATAAAGGTGACGGTACTCGCGAAGGTGAAATATGGGTGCCCTTCTTCATTAAAATCCAATCTTTCTTCTCGGTTGGGGAGCAGGAGGGGCCATGAGCAGCCGGATGGCATCGAAGATCGCCGTTATCGCTTCATCATGGCGTTCTATCTTATGTTCAAGCTCGTTGAGTTTTTGAGCCAAATCCTTGTGGGTCGACAGTATTTCCCGCAGTTTCACGAATGCTCGCATTATCGCGATATCGACCTGAATTGCGCGCTTGCTTCGGAGGACGCTGGATAGCATAGCAACGCCTTGCTCCGTAAAAGCGTACGGAGTGCTTCGTCGCCGGCCTTCTCGCGGGCACGACCCCAGGTTGCCTTGACATCATTTCGAACGGCGATTTATACTCCGAATCAACTCCTCGCTCAGCTTTCTTGGTTCAGGCATCCGGGAGGACGAATGTCTCGGAGGAAAGGGGCGCGCTTCCCGTCCCGGGTGGCGGTTCTCCTCGCGGCGGCCACGGCGGTGCCGCTCGTCGCCCTCCTTTGGGTCTGTCTGCGCGTCCTGGCGCAGGACCGCGCTCTCGAAGGGCAGCAGATCCGCCAGCGGGTGGAACGGGCCGCCGACATCGCGACCGCGGCGCTGGAGAGGACGCGTGGACGGCATCCGAGAGGCGTCTTGACGAGGGGAACACGGATTGGCCGGACGGCGCACTGATCATGGCCGCCGTGGGAGACGCCGTCCAGGTCCTGCCTGCGGGACGAGCGGCCTACCTTCCCGTCGCGCCGCGATTGCCGGAGCTGCCCGCCGCGCCCTTCGTCGGAGGCGAGGTCATCGAATTCAGGCAACACGACCCCGGCCGCGCCGCGGACATCTACCGGAACATCGCCGGCTCGAACCGGCCGGAAGTCCGGGCGGGTGCGCTCCTCCGCCTGGCGCGGTGTTTCCGGAGTTCCGGGAAGAAGCTGGATGCCCTTCCGATATACGCGCGGCTGTTGAACGAGGACGGCTGGGCGTTTGAAGGGATGCCCGTCAGCCTGGTGGCGAGGCAGGCCCGCTGCTCCGTTTTTGAAGCCTCGGGCAGGCCGGCGACCTCCGGCGCGAAGCCGCTACTCTTGCTTCAGACCTGGAACGCGGCCGCTGGCCGCTGACTCGCGCCGCGGCTCAACTCTGCGCCCGGATGCCGCCCGATGGGGTCTGCCACCGTTGCCCGACCAGTCGGAGCGCGAACTGCTGGCCGATGGGCTGTCCGCGCTCTGGCAAAGGCTGTCCCAGCCGGGGTCCGCCGCCTCCGGCCGCGAAGTGATTTCTCTCGGCCGGGAAGAAGCGTTGTCGCAATCTGGAACCGCTCAGGTGAGAGGGTGTCGGCGCTCGTCGCATCTCCCCGGTTCGTTGCCGCTCAATGGCTCGGGGCGATTAACCCCGTGCTGCGGGAGCAGCGGGTGACTTTGAAGCTCCACAACGGCACCAGAGGGCTCCCGCCGGGAACGGTCCGCCGGACGGACGAGACAGGCCTTCCCTGGACCGTGCTCGCGGCCGCCGGCGATCCGGAGGCGGAACGGGACCAATACCGGCAGCGCCGCCGGCTGCTGGTGTCGGGTTTTCTCATGTTGGGGGTACTGGTTATTGTTGCCGGCTACCTGATCTTTCGCGCCACCAGCCGGGAATTCGCGGCGGCCCGGCTCCAATCGGATTTTGTGGCGGCGGTTTCGCACGAGTTCCGCACGCCGCTGACGTCCCTCCGCCAATTCACGGATATGCTGCGCGAGCACAAGACCCTGAGCGATGAGCGCCGGGAACTCTGTTATGAAGCCCAGGCGCGCTCGGCCGCGCGGCTGACGCGGCTCGTGGAATCGCTGCTCGATTTCGGGCGGATGGAAGGCGGCGCGCGGGTCTATCATTTAGAGCCCGTCGATTGCGCCCGAGCTCGCGCGCCGGGTCCTCGAGGAATTCCGCAGCGAAGTCCAATCTTCCGGATTCCAATTCGCCCTGACGGCCCAAGACAACGCGGAGGCTGACGCCGACGGCGAAGCCCTCGGGCGGGCGATCTGGAACCTGCTGGACAACGCCCTGAAATACTCGGGCGACAGCCGCGAGATCGAGGTGGACGTGCGTCGCGTCGGCTCGGAGGCGAGGATCGCGGTGCGGGACCGCGGATTGGGGATACCGGCTGCGTGAACAGGCCCTGATTTTCCGAAAGTTCCAGCGCGGCGACGACGCGATAAGATCTGGGCATCAAGGGAACCGGCATCGGGTTGGCCATGGTCGACCACATCATGAAGGCCCATCACGGGCGCGTCGAGGTGGAGAGTGAGCCGGGACAGGGCAGCACATTCACCCTGGTCCTGCCCGTCAGGAGGTGACTCGATGGCACGGATCCTGATCGTTGAAGATGAGCCGGACGTTGCCCTCGGCCTCGAGCTCGACCTGCGCGAGGAAGGATACGAGGTCGAGGTGGTTCGCGACGGAGAGGAAGCCGGGCGCGTCGGCAGGCAACCGGGCTGGGACCTGATCCTTCTCGACGTGATGCTGCCGCGGAAGGACGGGTTCGATGTCTGCCGCGAACTCCGGCGGGCCAAGGTCCGCACGCCCATCCTGATGCTCACCGCCAAGGTCCAGGAAGCGGAAAAGATCATGGGGCTCGACCTCGGGGCGGACGACTACGTCACCAAACCCTTCAGCCCGCGCGAGCTCCGGGCCCGGATCCGCGCCCTGCTGCGGCGGGCGGCGCCGGATGAGCCGGGAGTCGAACGCTTCGGGGACTGCGAGGTGGATTTCGAGCGCGCGGAATTGCGCCGCGCCGGCCGGTCGACGGAGCTCACCGCGATCGAACTCCACATGCTGCGCCTGTTTCTGCGGAACCGGGGCCGGGTCCTGGCGCGCGGCCGCGTGATCGACGAGGTCTGGGGGAGCGGGGTGTTCGTGACCGACCGGGTGGTGGATACGCACGTCATCAAGCTGCGGCGCAAGATCGAACCCGATCCGGCCGCACCGCGGCACATCATCAGCGTCCGGGGCCTGGGATACCGGTTCGACGACTAAACGACATCAAAACGACATACAAGCGCCATACGGGATTCACAATCCGGCCGTAGATTGGGGGCACGGAGGCAAACATGATGCGACAAATCCCGGTCATTGTTCTGATGACGGCCGCGCTGGCAGTCGTCATCGGGTCCGGCCGGCAGTCCGACCAGTCCGAAGTGGACCTCCAGGCCGCCATCCGGATGGAGACGGTGGAAGGCAACCTGAAGGGCGCCATCGAGGCCTACAAAAAGATCGCCGACGGAAGCAACCGCGCGGTCGCCGCCAAGGCCCTGATCCGGATGGGCCAGTGCTACGAGAAGCAGGGCGATGCGGAGGCCAGGAAAGCGTACGAGCGGGTGGTGCGGGAGTTCGCCGACCAGAAGGAGGCGGTTGAACAGGCGCGAACGCTCCTGGCGGCGGGCTCCCGGCCAAGACAACCCGAGTCCGGAGTCGTCGTCGAGCAGAAGTGGGTGCTCCCGGGCGGTGCGCCGACGGTCATGCGCCAACCGTCGCCGGACGGACGGTACATTCCCTACACATATATGTATGGGCCAAGCCGTCTTTATCTTCACGACTTTACGACGGGCGAGGACCGAATGGTGCTCGAGAGCCAGAAGGGCGATGCCTTCCTGGGACCGCCCGCCATCTCTCCCGATTGTCGGCAAATCGCCTACACTCGGTATACCTATGGCGGCGGAGTGCACGGCGGCCACGACTATGAGCTGGTGATCGCCGGCATCGACGGCTCCAGCCCCACCGTGCTCCTCAGCGAGAAAGAGAGACTGGTCCAGCCGAGAGCCTGGTCTCCTGACGGCAAGTCTATCTTGATGACCAGGGCCGTGGGCGCCGAGGGCCTGTCGCTGGCGCTTTTATCCGTGGCCGATCGTTCACTGCGAGAGCTGACAACGCGCAGCGATTACAGCAGCCTGGGTTTTTCACCGGATGGCCGGCATGTTGCCGCCTACCGCGTCGGGATCACGGCGGGAGTCCTTCCCGGGCCGCTCGTTCTGATCCCCACGGAGGGCGGCCAGGAGGTGGTGCTCTTCGAGAGCACGGCTAAAAACCAGCCTCCGGTCTGGACGCCCGACAGCCGTGTGCTTTTGTTCATCAGCGACCGTTCCGCAAAAAACGACCTGTGGGCTATTGAAGTCGGCGACGGAAGGCCGCTGGGAGAGCCCCGCCTGGTCCGTTCGGATGTCGGCCTGATGGAGGTCCTTGGCTTCACCCGTGATGGTTTGTTCTTCTACAAAACTCCCAATATCGTCCAGGGGGATATCTATGTGGCCGGCCTCGACCCGGCGACGGGTCTCGTGATATCGAAAGCCGAACGGGTCAATCAGCGCTATATCGGGTGCGCCGGTTTTGGGGCAGCTTGGTCGCCGGACGGACGGTTCCTCGCGTACGCAAGAAGGACCCCCATGGAATACAACAGATCGCGGGTCATCAGCTTTATTATCCGGTCGGAAGCGACCGGCGAGGAGCGGGAGGTCTTTCCTGTGCCCGCGGAGGCGTTCAATCAGACATATCCCTTCCCCAACATGCTCAAATGGTCTCGTGACGGCCGGAGTCTGTTGGCATCGGACTTCACCGCCCCGGGTGGATTGCTGCTGCGCCGGGTCAACGCGGAGACGGGGCAAGTTGAGGTCTTTCTTAACCTGACCGACAAGGGGAAGAGCGTCTTCGCGCCGAACGTGTCTCCCGACGGGACAACTCTCTTTTACGTGGAGGCCGGCGGCGGACTCTGGAGGCTGATGCGCCGCAATCTCGAGAACGGCGAAGAGCGAGAATTGTACCAGGGAAAAATGCCGACCGGACTGATCGAGGATACTTCGCTTTCCACCGACGGGCGACAATTAGCGTTTCTCTTGGGAAACAGGGAGGCTAAAACCGAATCCGTGATGATCGTGCCGGCGGAAGGAGGAACCGCTCGCGAGCTGTACCGGTCTGAGACGGCCATCAATCGTCTCGGCTGGACCAAGGACAATCGTCACGTGCTGATGGAACGCTATTCGGATTCGGCCCCGTCGAAGGTATGGTCCATACCCATGGAAGGCGGCGAGCCGCAACCTTCTCCATTCGAAACCGGACTTTCCGGCGTGCACCCCGATGGCCGCCGGATCGTCTATAGCGCCAGGAAGGGTGGGAACGAGGAAGTCTGGGTCATTAAGAACCTGCTGACGGCGCCCAGGGTTGCGCGCTAGCCGCCGGAGGCCGTCGGCGTTCACTTCAGCTGCTAAGTGTCTTCACGCTCAAGGCAAAATCGACACCATGAAGCGACCGATTTAGACTAATCTTAGACTAGTCTCAAGGAGCGACTCACTGTCTCAACTCCCCATCCGGGTTCAAAACGAAGGTCCAGGACGAGAATGAAGGACTTTCTCGCCTTGGCCCGGGCGCACGGCCTTTCCAGCTACGACGCTTCCTACCTGGACCTGGCCATGAAAAAAGGGCTGCCTTTGGCGACACTCGACAAGAAACTGAAGCAGGCCGCCAAGGCCGCGAAATTGCGGATCCTCTCTGAATAGCATCTTTCAGGTAGTTAAGTTGGTCCGTCCCTAGAGGGGCAGAGGGGCTATTCCTCGCGGAGGAGCCGGCCGAAGAGTGGGCGTCCGCCCAGGGACACGGCGAAGCCGTACAAGGCGACGACGATGACGATGACCATGGTCATGACCCCCGCCCTGCCGGCCCAGCTCTGAGGTTCGAACCGGAGCATCATCCGCGTCAGGAGATTGAGGACCAGGAAGGCGGCCGCGGCCGAAAACACCCCGAACCGGAACAGGCAGGCGGTCAAGATCAGCGACCCGACGCCGGCGAACAGGGCCTGGCCGGCGAGGCTTCCGTGTGCGCCCAGGCACAACGTCACGGCTCCCATGACGAAGCAGACGATTATGGCCAGTTTCCGGCTTCGGAAGAGGATATGCGGAATGGTGACGGCCACGATCAAACCGACGCCGTAGAAGGCCGTCAGCCCGATCAGGTAGAAGACCATTCCCCATTGTCTGAATGAGCCGGAGACGGCGATAAGCTCCGCGTGCGCCGACCAGGAGCCGGGCAGGAACAGCCAGCCGGGAGCGGCCTGGAAAACGAACATGGCTCCGGCCGCCGCCGCCCCGGCGATGGCGCCGAGGAGGATATCCCGGCCGACCAGCGGGTCGCGGAATCGTCCGGACAGGACCCGGTTCCAGGAAGCCATCTGCTCCGGCCACCGCCGACGCATGGACGGCTCGATGGCCATATAGGAGACCCATACATAAAGGGCGTCGAAAAGGAAGAAGGCCAGGCTGCCGCGGATCCACCACATGAAATCGCCGAAGCTCCCGTAGGCATGATGCGCGAGGAGGACGACTCCCGAGGCGATGCCGGCGAAGACGACGATCGATATCCGGAAGGCTCCGTTCAGATCCCCGCGCTTCATCCGGATATTCCGCCGCGCGAAATACACACCGGCCGTCAGGATAAAGAGCATGACCGGAAACCAGACGGCGGGAAGGATCCCTCGCGTTAGACGCGACCCGAAGCTCGAAACGGGAGCCTGGTCGTCCCAGGGGCCGCGGACCTCGAAGAGTACGGGCTTTCCCGAGTAGGAAGCGCCGTCGACACGGAGCGGGACCGCGGTCTCCCCCGCCAGGACCCCCGACCATGATTCATGGCGTTCAAAAGATACGGGAGGGAGACCCTGCGGCGGCTCCGGCCGGAAAGCGCCGATATCCAGTCCCGCCGCCGAAAACAGGGCGCCCCAATCGGGGGCCGCGGCGGGTTCCGCCGGCGCCGAGCCAGGCAACGGCAGGGCGACGAGCCGGAGCAGGCGCCCGTAGGTGTCGAGGTCGATATTGACCATGCCCGGGACGTCGAGAGGAGGGTTGGCTTCCTTGATAAACCCCAGGTTCCCGTCGGGCACCAGGCGGCGCGGACTCTGCCTGTAGCGAAACCGGACGATCCGCTCTCTGAGCTCCAGGGGCGGACGCGCCGGGACGCCGGCCGAGCCTCGGCGCGCCAGCCAGTCGACCAGGTCTTCGTCGGCTTCGTACCAATACGAGGTGTCCTTCGGCGCCTGCGGCGGCCCGAACTTTTCGTTCAACTCCCGGCATCGCTCGGCGAGCACCCAGGGGTTTTTCCTGAACCCCGGCACCCCCAGGAGCGGGGATCGCGGAGCCAGGGAGACGGCGATCAGCAGAGCGACGGCGAACGCCGCCAGAAGGCCCAGGGCCGTCAACGGCTTCAGGCTGCCCTCGGCCCCGGCCGCGGCCACCATTTCCGGCGACGGCGTCTGGCCGGCGGCGATGACCGCCTGGAGAGGGTTCCCCCCGGGAAGCGCGGCGGCGACCTCCAGGGCCGAGGCGGGCCGCGAATCGGGGGCCCTGGCCAGGCAGCGGAGGATCACGTTTTCGACGGCGGGATCGATATGCGGCGCGTAGGTCGAAGGAGGCAGGGGCGGCTCCGTGGTCTGCTTCTTCTGGAATTCGGCCGGCGTGCGGGCCTCGAACGGCCGGCGGCCGGTAAAAAGCTCGTAGAGGACAAGCCCCAGCGAATAGACATCGCTTTTCACGGAGGAGCCGCGACCGGCCCATTGCTCCGGCGCCATGTACGTAAGGGTCCCCGCGGGCTCCGTCAGCCGGGCGCCTTCCGCGCGGCTGACGGCCAGCCCGAAGTCCATGATCTGAGCCTGGCCGCGGCCGTCGATCATGATGTTCGCCGGCTTGAGGTCACGGTGGATGACTCCCCTCTCATGAGCGGCGGCCAGCCCGGCGCAGAGCTCGTGCGAGATCTCCACGGCCTTTTGGGTCGGCAGACGCCCGATCCGCTTCAGCAGAGAGGCCAGGTCTTCACCGTCCACGTACTCCATGGACAGGAACGTCCGGCCCTCGTGTTCGCCGATGTCATAGACGCGGCAGACATTCGGATGGGAGATCAGCCGGGCGTTCCGGACCTCGGCGTGGAGAAGGTTCAGCCGGTCCGGGTCGCCGGCCGTCTCCCGGGGAAGGAACTTCAGGGCGACGGTCTGTCCCAGACGCATATCCTCGGCGCGGTAGACGAGGCCCATGCCGCCCCGGCCGATGGGGCTGACGATCCGATAGCGCTCGGCGAAAACCGTCCCGGGAGGAAACGCTCCGGCGAAATCGGAAGATGCCGGAGGAGAGGAGCCCTGCGGCCCCGGAGTGGTCAGAGTCCGGTCGTGGGCGGGAGGAAAAGGGCGATCCGGCAAAGGATTTCTCCCTTTGATCAGACGGCTATGCGTTATCTATAACACAGACGGAAAATGCAAGTCAAAAAGCGTCTGTCCGCGCTAAAAATCAACGAAAGCCCGGTTGGCGCGGAGATCTCCGTCGCGTATAAGGGTATCGCCGCCCTGTTGACCTTACCTTCGCAGGGTGGCGCTCCCGGTGACCTCCGTGTTGTTGTTTTTCAGCCAGGCCTGGGATTCTTTCGTCCCCGGGTCGTAGACGAGCCGTCGTCCTGTCAACTTGATCGTTGATCCCTGCATGGTCCCCTTGAGCTGATATTCGGCTTTGAGATTCGGCGAAAGATCATAATCCGAGCGGTCCTCGCGGCGCAGGACGATGTTAACCTCTCCGGCGGCGATGCCCTCGATCGCCGTCGAGACGCCGGAGACGAGTCGAAACGTGCTCTGCGGACGGTCGCCGGTCCAGCTGCCGACCCAGACGTCGCTCGTACCTTGCCGGATGAACTTTCCCGTGAATCCATACTCGCTCAAGGTGAGCTCATCCCCCAAGGATGCCCCGGTTACGGGCTGTGGAGCCGCCGGCGGCGTGGGCGGAGGCGTCGTCTGCGCGGCCCATTTTCTTTGCAGGGCCGCGATGCGCGCGTTGGGCTCATTTTGCGACCGGAGGAACCCCGCGGCGGCCCGGTTCCCTTTGGCGGTCTTCACCTCATCCGTCCCCGGGCACTCGGCTGCCGGCGGCCAGCCGAAGATATCCGGCCTGACGATCCGATACCTGACGAAGGAGGTCTTGTCGACAAGCTGGGCGATTGTCTGCTCCCGGCTGACCCGTCCTTGGTCGATCTCCTGCAGGGTGCTCAGGATCGCGAAATCATCCAGCCAGAGCCGGCCGCAGTTATCTCCCTGCTGGAAGGTCGTTCGCACCGAATAGACCAGGTCGACAGCCCGCGCGATGTGGTCCAGGGCCATCCTTCTGGCCTCCGAGCCCCAGCGCGATCCCTCGCCCTCGAGCTGAGCGACCTGGAAGGCGTGATGGGCGAACCCGAGGTAGTACCCGATCAAAAAATAGCCCACCTCGCAATCGAACCCGGCAATATATCTCTCTTCCCTGCCCGGAGGCGTGACCCGGCGGCCGACGTCCCGAAGGCCGAACTCCAGCTCGCCCTTTTCGGCGGGCAGGCCGTTGTAGATCCGGGGGTAGGACGGCGCCCTGTCCTCGCCGGGCGGCGCATTGGCCGCGCCGGAAACGACCAGGTCGGCCAGGGTGTCCGTCTCATTCTGGATAGTGCGGTAGTTGTCCCATGCCCGGCTGAGGTCCGAGCACAGGGAATTGGCCGTTTCGGCCCAGTTGCCGATCCGGAACAGGATCTGGACCATTTCGGTCTCCAGCTTAAGGCCGGGCCGGCCGAAGTAGGCCATGCTTTTCAGGCCGCCGAGCTCAACGCCCGTCGAGTAGATCCAGAAGCAGCAGGACTTGTGAGGCGGATCCTGCTGTGCGAGGGCGGGGGCCGGGGCGGCGGACACGATGGAAACCAAGAAGACGATGACGGCGGGAGAAAATAACTTTTGCATTCCCTCACCTCCTGCGAATGAGAATGAAAGAACACCAAAAGATCCGGCGGGAATCATATGTCAGCCCATAACGTCTGTCAATTCATTGAACTCGGTATTACGATATATGGCCCAGAAACCCGGAACGCCGATCCCGATCAGTGATGTCTGGATCGCCGCCCAGCAGCACGCCCCGCGAAAGACATCGCAGCCTGAGAAATGCGAAGGCCGCAGTTCGTCCGCGAGTTGAGCCTCGATGCCAATCGTTTTTCGGACAATGGACTCGATCTCGTCCAGAAGAGTGTAGCTTTCGTTGAGCCGGTAAATATTCAGGTTGCCCCTCTTTCTGAAAGTGATGAGATCCTGGGACATCAGCCTATTCAATTCCCGTTGTGTCGTACCGGCCGACGTTTTTACCATCCGCGCGATCTCGCTGAGGTAAAATTCTTTCCCTCGGTTATAGACGAACGTTAGGATGATTTTTTGTCGTATTTTTGATTTGCCGAGAATTTCGAGCATCCTTCTTACTCCATATTGAGTAATTATTTACTCGATTACGAGTAATTATCAAATGGGCTTTTAATGTATAATTATTTTCGCCACAAAAGGAGGAAACCATGTCCTCTCTGATTAGGATCCGCCCCATAAACCATTGGTCCGTCCTGAAGTACATCCTGTCTGCACTCGCCGTTATGGCGCTGGTTACGACGCCCGGGACGGCGGCGGATCAGTCCGCCCAGGCCGTTGAAAAGCTGGTCGACGTCGGGGGCTACAATCTCAATTTCCGGATCATCCAGGGCCAGGGCCCCGCGATTCTCCTCGAGTCCGGCGGCGGCATGGATGCCAACGAGTGGAACGCGCTGGCGCCCCGCCTGGCCGCGGAGACCGGTGCGACTGTCATCGCCTACGACCGCGCCGGGTTCGGAAAGAGCGACCTGCCGGAGACGGAATATGACCTCCGCGAGGATACGGCCGCCCTATGGCGGGGGCTCCGGACTCTCGGCCTCGACCGGAACCTCATCCTCGTCGGGCATTCCTACGGGGGGTTCCTGATCCGGTTCGAAGCCGCCGAACACCCGGATGCCGTCCGGGGCCTCGTCTTCGTCGACCCGTTCACGGTGGAGTTCGTGGACACGTTCGGGATCGATTACTGCAACAACCATCCGATGATGGGAAAGCTGCCGTTCGACGCCTCCCGGCCGGAAAAGCTCAGCAAGCTGCAGCGCGCCATGGTCCGGATGGTCGGCGCGCCGGGCAGCAACCTGGCCGATAAGATCGCCGTGATGCGTAAGGCCGTCGTTCCGGCGGGCATCCCGGCGAGGGTGATCACCGCGGGCATCGCTTTTCTCCCCAAGCCGGAGGAACAGGATGCTTGGCGGGAGTCCCATGAACGGTTAACGGCATCGATGGAAGGCGCCAAACTGATCGTTGCCGAGAAGAGCGGCCATATGATCCCGTTCAGCCAGCCGGACCTGATCGTCGCCGTCGTCTCGGAAGTCACGCGTCTGGCAAGGTAGTCGAGCGGCGTGCTTGACGTCAATCAGACAGGTTCCCATTTTGCTTTTAGAAGGATCAACTCATCAATCCGCTTGAGTACGCCTTCGGTAAAGCTCAGGTATTCTTCGCATTCCTTTTCCGTAACCTTGATCCCGCCTGAGTAAAAATCCAGGTTCCTTTTCTGTCGCATCAGGTTTCCCAATGTTTCGATGGCATCATCGTTCAGGATTCGCGCCATATACTCAATGATCTTTGCCTGATGTCCGGGAATGCTTTTAACCCTGAGCTGAGAATGGCTGAGCAGCGCGATCCCGCCCTTGACCAACGCTGAATAAGCAAAGTTGAACTTAACGTCTAATATATCGTCCTTTATAGCAATCTTCAGGTCTCTCTGGGCGTTCGCCAAGTTCTCTTCAATTTGCTCCCGGCTGAAGTTAATCCTCGTGAAGAACCTGTCTTCATAATCCATTAAACAAGCCTGATCGTTTTTCCTCCGAGAACGCCGGCCATAAAGGGATCCTTCATATCGATTCTTTTCTTGAAGTCACCTTCACTGATATTGACGGAATTGATCTCCCTGCCGATCTCACGCTGGAGAAGATTTATTTTGCGCTGGAGATCCTTGATCTCGTGATCTCCGACCACAAGGAGGTCCAGATCGCTGTGAGCGCTCATGGCGTCCTGGGCGTAGGATCCGTAGATATAGGCTTCCTTGATGGCGGGCGTTTCCCTCATTATTTCCCTGAGCCGTTCCTCGACCCCGACGGTCTTGAGGATGATCCTTCTATATTCCTGATAAAGAGGAAATTCGGAGTTAACGCCATAAAGCTTAAGGTTTCCCCTTTTCTCACTCCGCAGGATGCCGTCCCTTTCGAGCTCGCGCAGCTTCTTAACCAGGTTCCTCTTATCGAGAGTCAGCTTTCTCGACAGTTCATTGACATAGAGCGCTTCCTGCGGATTCAGGAAAAAGAAGCCAAGTACTTTGCGCGCGACCTGGGATCTCAGCGAAATCACTGTATCTCCTTACACCGATAAGTGTAGGTAATTACACCGGCTACTGTCAAGGAGCGCCAAACTGATCGTTGCCGAGAAGAGCGGCCATAAATCCGTCGTGGATGTTCATGCCCACAGCGATGCGGCTGGGAAAATTCAGGTGCGAAGTTCTGGCTCGAACCGGTTGACTTGGCCAAGTCGGTCGGGTACTAAAGCAATGAACTGGCCGAACTTCTAAGGATAATCGAGGACCGCGGGCTGTTTCTTAAGGCGAGGTGGGCTTTCACTGGCCCGATCTGGACGAGGACATTTCCGTGTCAGCGCTCCTCAGGTAGCGCTCAGGTTTTTCCCAACCTTGCAGGAGTGCCACGAAAATGGGAATTCTATTTACCATGATCATGGGATTTCTGTTTACCGCCACCATGGGAAATCTGCTTACCATGACCCTGGGAATTGAGTTCACCGTTTCCACGCGACATACCCCTTGCCCTTCCCGGGACTAACGGATTCCGAAGTTGACCGGTTTCTTCCGGAGTGATAGGCTTCTTTGAGGGAGAGTCGAGGAGGTTTCTATTTTCGGCAATTTGATTAAGACGGATTCCGTCATCCTGGCAGGAGCCGCCGGATTCCTCATCGGGTTTGTGTTTTTGCTGATCTTCCTTTACCGCAGGATCTTGTTCGTGGCCAGGAAACGCGGCCGGAAACCTGCCTCCGTTCCTAAATTCCTGGTGAGCCTCCGCAATCTCCTTCTCATCTTCCTCTGGATTTCGTTATTTGGCGTGCTGCTTTTCGCCGGATTCTTTTTCCGGGCCTATCGGGCCTTCACCTGGGAGGAGCCGGTGGCCGAAATCATCATTGAACACCAGGAAAAAAGCGGGCTGAGTTCGATCACCATCATCCAAGACGAGGCGGGCGGAGAGCCCAGGGAAAGACGATTCGACGTCGCGGGAGACCAATGGGTCCTCGAAGGCGACATCCTGAAATGGCGCAACTGGCTGAATTTCCTGGGCCTTCATACGAGGTACCGCTTGACCCGGCTGAGAAGCCGCTACCTTCAGACATCGGACGAGATGACAAAGCCGAGCACGATCCACCGCCTGGTCGAAAACGAGGACAATCCGCTCTGGAGACATCTCTACAAATATGGACCGCGGCTCCCCATGGTCAGCACAGTCTATGGGAACGCCGTTTTCCAGTCATCGGGTGAGGACGTCAGTTTTCGTGTCTACGTCGGGACCTCCGGATTTATCGCCCGGAAGATCGAGACGAAAAGATAGGACCGGCAGGGCACTCTCCACTGCGCCGCCGACCTGAGCGGCCAACGCCTCGTTCCCTTCGAACGCTCCGCCATCGTTCGCCAAGCCTCCCGGCTGCTCACCCGCGGACAGGCCTGCCAACGGATGGCGATGACCGGGAATCCGTACGGCGGCTTCCTTGACACCTTGTCATCCATGATTTACGCTGGCCGATATTGGCCGGCGGCGATTCGTTCTCAGGCGAATGAAAAAGATCGCTCTTACCGTTTTGATGCTGAGCGCTTTCGGGAGCGCTCTGATCATTCAACAAACGGAGATTCCCACCGATCAGGAGATGGATGGGTTCATCAGTCATCTTTTGGAACAGATGACCACCCAAGAAAAGATCGGTCAGCTCAATCTGATAACGCCTCGGGGCGGGAGCTTTTTTTGTGCCGTGATCACGCCTGAAGAAGAAGCCAAGATCAAGGCGGGGAAGGTCGGCGGGTTGACCGGGGTCATGGGACCTGAGAAAGTCCGGCAGGCGCAAGACTTGGCCGTGAAGCAGAGCCGGATGAAGATTCCGCTGCTCTTCGGGTTCGACGTGATCCATGGCTATAAAACCGTTTTTCCCATCCCGCTGGGGTTATCCTGCAGCTGGGATATGGAACTCGTCGAGAGAACGGCCAGGATTGCGGCTGCTGAAGCGACGGCGGATGGTTTGTGCTGGAATTTTTCGCCCATGGTGGATATCGCCCGCGATCCGCGCTGGGGCCGCGTCGCCGAAGGCGCGGGTGAGGATCCTTACCTGGGGTCCCGGATTGCCGAAGCCATGGTCAGAGGCTACCAGGGAAAGGACTTGAGGCGGCGCGATACCATGCTGGCGACGGTGAAGCATTTTGCGCTGTACGGGGCTGCCGAAGCCGGCCGCGACTATAACACGGTGGATATGAGCCGCCAGAGGATGTTCAATGTGTATCTGCCCCCGTATCAAGCCGCGGTTCATGCCGGAGTGGGTTGCGTGATGTCCTCCTTCAACGAAGTGGAAGGGATCCCCGCCAGCGGCAACGCCTGGCTGCTGACGGAAGTGCTGCGCAATCAGTGGGGCTTTAGCGGGTTTGTCGTGTCGGATTACACTTCGGTGACGGAAATGACCGCCCATGGCCTGGGAGACAAGCAGGAAGTCTCGGCGCTGGCCCTGAAGGCCGGGCTGGACATGGAGATCATGGGGGAAGGATTTCTGACGACGCTGGAGAAATCGCTAATAGAAAATAAAATCACCGAACAGGACATCAGCCGGGCCTGCCGTCGTATACTGGAAGCCAAGTATAAACTGGGATTGTTCGACGACCCCTATCGCTATGCCGATGCGTCACGACCGGCCAAAGAAATACTGACGGCCGCGGCCAGAACAGCATCTCGGGAAGCGGCCGGCCGTTCATTTGTCCTGCTGAAAAACGACCAGCATCTGCTGCCGCTGAAAAAATCAGGGACCGTGGCGCTGATCGGGCCGCTGGCCGACGACAAGAACAACATGCTCGGCCCGTGGTCATTTTCCGCCGACCTCCAAATGTCCGTTCCGGTTCTCGAAGGGTTCAAGAACGTGGCCGGCGACGGGGTGAAGATCATTTATGCCAAAGGGGCCAATCTTACCGATGATCCGGAGATGGCGGCCAAGGCAAACTATTTCGGCCGGCGCGTGGAAATTGACGGGCGTACGCCTGAAGAGATGACGAAAGAAGCCCTGGCCGCGGCCCGGCAAGCCGATGTCGTGGTGGCGGCCGTCGGTGAGGCCTCCGAAATGAGCGGCGAGTCGTCCAGCCGGTCGGACATAACGTTCCCCGAGAGCCAGAAAAAGCTGGTGAGGGCGCTCGCTCGAACCGGCAAGCCTTTGGTTCTGGTCATCATGAGCGGACGCCCCTTGGTTCTAACCGAGGAAAACGATTTGGCGACGGCGATATTGCAGGTCTGGCATCCCGGCCTTGAAGCCGGCAATGCCATCGCCGATGTCCTGTACGGGCATTATAACCCTTCCGGAAAATTGACTTTGACCTTCCCCCGGAGTGTCGGACAAATACCTATTTATTACAGCCGAAAAAACACGGGTCGGCCGGCGACGGGCGAAGCCTTCAAGAAAAATGAATCCAACTACCTCGATGTGTCCAATACGCCACTGTACCCATTCGGATACGGCCTGAGCTATACGCGTTTTGAATACCGAAATCTGACTTTGAACAAAAGCTCGATTTCTGAAGGGGAAGAGCTTGAAATCTCCGTCGAGGTCGGCAACACCGGGAAATATGACGGCGAAGAAGTTGTCCAGCTGTATGTCAGGGATCTGGTCGGTTCCGTGACCCGGCCGCTGAAAGAGCTGAAAGGCTTTAAAAAAATATTCATCGGGAAAGGGGCTTCTAAAAAAGTCTCTTTTACGCTGACAGCGGAAGACCTGGCTTTTTATCGTTATGATCTCAGCTATGGCGCCGAACCCGGTCAGTTCATGGTTTTTGTCGGAGGAAACTCGGACACGACGATGACCGGAGAATTCCTCCTTGTTCATTGAACCCCGTCAGGCTCCGGACTGTCCGGGCTTTCGGGGCCGGAATTCTCCCGGCCGGCATGATCCGAAAGAGCGTGGCCTAAAGCCCAAGGCCAAGCAAGCTTTGCGTCCGTCTCAAGGACGGGAGAGAAATCAGCGCGCCCCTCGATTGGTTTCCGGCTCTTAAGGCTGCCTCTCCAAAGCAAAGGAAGAACTGGCGGCTGATCGGAGGCGGGGTGGGCTTTCACTGGCCCGATCTGGACGAGGACATTTCCGTGTCAGCGCTCCTCAGCTAGCGCTCAGGTTTTTCCCAACCTTACAGGAGTGCCACGAAAATGGGAATTCCATTTACCACGACCATGGGAATTCTGTTTACCATGATCCTGGGTCTTCGTCTCTGGGACGAGCTGGCCCGCTAGTTTTATTTCGAGAATCGGCCAGCCTCTCCGATCTCCGGAAGAACCTACAGCGGGAAATTCATTGTCAGAATTCCGCCCGAGGTCCATCGCGCCCAGGCGATCAAGTCCGCCGCTGAGGGCGGCAGCCTGAACCGCCTCGTCAGCGAAAGACTCGCGGGGGCTTGAAACCTGTCCTCTTTCTATGATGGAATATTAAGGACTCCAAATGAGAAAACGGTTGAAGAAAAAGAAAAGGTCTTGCGCCCTGTGCAAGCCTCACAAAATGGCCAAGGCAACGCGCTGGACGGCCGGGGATCTTGATCGCTTGATAACTGACGAGAAGGAAATCAAGAGTGCCCTGCGCGGCTCCTACTGATTAACTAGCCCCAAGATCTGCTCAGCTCTGGAGAGCATCTCCCGGGCTGTTCCGATTATCGTAGATGCACTATCCTTAGAAAAGTGGCTCTCGTAATCCGCCGTTTCCCTTAGCTGCATCGAATGAAGAAAAGCCCCGGCGAGCTGGGCCTCCATTAAGCCTCGGTCGACAAATAGCTCCTGAATAGCCACGAAAAGGCAGTAATGGCTTCTCTCCCTGTACCCCACGGAGAAGATAAGCGCCCGCGCTGAATGGTACATAGAATAGTAGCCTTGTATGGTCGACCACTTGTATCTTCGGTTTTCGAACCCGAGCGCCGCGTCCCCAAGGTCGTCTCGCGCCGCCCGCAGTTCCTTAGAGATGAGTTGGCTTCCTTCTGGAAACGGAGAGATCTTCCTCCGCTTCAAGCAATCCCTGAATTCCCGCCTCATCTTTCAGCTTGTCCCACAGGACGATTCCTTCTCTGACTAAAGACAGGAATTCTTTTTCGGTTTTCTCACTCTTGATCATTTCCAGAGGAGAGCGGATGGCCGGCTCGATCACAATGCCCTCAAATCCCTTGCCGAAAGCGAAGCTTCTTATGATCTCCAGGCACTTTGGCTTGTCCCCCGAGACAATGAACAGGTCTATGTCGCTGGACGAAGTGTCCTCGCCCCGGGCACAGCTTCCGAATAAGACTATCTCGGATGCCTTCTCACGGAGCTTCAGGATCAGGGGACGGATCAGCGACACCGACACGAAAATCTTGAGCGTCCTGGCCAGCGGATCTCTTGAATTGAAGGAATAAAACAACATCTTGCCGGCCTGACGGCGGACGACCATCCTATCCCTGAAAAGCTCGTTCAAGACCCGGTTCGCCGACCCGTAGCTGATGCCGGTCCGCCGAGCGATCTCGCGCTCGTGGAATTCCCGGTCTGAGAACTTTGCGAGATAACTGAGGACCCTCAACTGATTAGTAGAAGAAAAATAGTCGTAATACGGCAACTCATTGCTCATATTGTTGAGTATATGCTCTATGTTTTGAGTATGTCAATATGCAAAGCGACCTTGCCTCCGAACAGATATTCGCCCGCCAGCCGCTCTCTTGAGCTCATTTGACATCTCTTCCAGCCGAGCCTTACACTCTCTGCGGATGGACAGAAGGGTCAGAGGCCTCAAGGAGTCCCGCCCCGCCTGCCCCGCCGAAGTCGATCGAAGCGGCACGCGGGGAATGGCGCTGAGCTGAGAGGAGGCATGGGCATGCGCGACGGCCGTGTCAGATGGGTTCTCGCGTTGTTGGCCGTAATCATCGGCGGCGGTTTGGCCTTCGCCGGCCTCCCGACGCCGGCCGCCCCCGAAGAAGCGAACTGGCTGGACTACCTGATTCCCCGCCCCAAGGAGATCCGCATCACCGGCAGGCGACACGTCGCGGCGCGGGATCTGATCCTGCGCGGGTCGCCGGACGGCGGCCCCGTCGGGCGGCAGGCCCTGGCGGAATTGCAGGCGCTGCTGGCCGGCGCCGGTCCCGCCGCGCCGGTACCCGTGCCCGATGCTGCGCCGCCCCGCCCCGCCGCCGGGACGTTCTCCCTGGTCCTGGGCCTAGCGGACAGCGAAGATCGCGTACTGGGAGTTCCTCTGCCCGACGCCGGCCGGCTGCGGCAGCTGCCGAACCGGGATCAGGCTTACCTCATCCGTCCCGCCGCCCCCGACACCCTGGTCATCGCCGCCCTCGACGAGAAGGGCCTCTATTACGGGGTGCAGACGCTCAAGCAATTGCTGGCGCCTTTCATCCAGGGCGGCCGGATCCTCGTTCCCCTGGCCGTGGTGACCGACTGGCCCGACCTCGAGGAGCGCGGTCTGTGGAATTCCGGGCGCGAAACGCCGGGGTTCATCCCCTGGCTGGCCGGGTTGAAGCTGAATTTCGAACACATTCCCCATCCCGTGAGCTTCAAGCCGGGCGCGGAGCGCTGCCCGCCGTTGCCGAGGGAAGAGATCGAAGCGGCCCGGTCCCGCGCCTTTCATCTCCTGCCGCATTGCGCGCACTACGATTTCTGGCGGGATCACAACGGTGAACACTATCCCGCTGAACTTACCGGAAAGGGCGATACGGCGCGCCATCGGGAGAACGTCAAGAATCCGCAAGTGCTGGCCGCCGTCCGCGCGCCCTGCGCCTCCCATCCGTCGCTGGAGCGGTATCTGACCGAATGGCTCGTCGGCGCGGCGCGGCAGGGCGCGCTCGAGACGAGCCTGTGGTTGACGGAATACCAGCCGTGCTACTGCTCCTGCGATGCCTGCCTTCCGGACAAGGCCGGCCGTCCGCGCCAGTTGCCGCTCGAAACCGCCGCCAGCGTACGGGCGATCCAGGCGGCGCGGAAGCAATTTCCCGAGCTTATGGCGCGGATCTTCTTCACCACCGGCGGGGAACACCGGGAGGCGGATGCCGCCGAGTGCCTGGCGCTTCTGCCGGATGACGGTTCCATAAAGGCCGAGGTGGTGTATGGCCGGCAGGAGGCATTTGACCGCTATGCCGCGGGCGGCGGATGGGTGGCGACTTACAGCGGGGACGTCGGCGTCCTCGGAAACGCCTGGAGCGCTCACCGGGGGGTGTTTTTCCTCCGGCTCTTCCCGGGGCCTGAGTCTGTTCGCGACCGCATCCGCTCCTATGCCGAGGCCGGGTACCGCGGCCTCTACATGGCCTCGTCCATTTACTCCAGCGGGCCGCAGGGGAAAGGTCACGTCGAAAGGAACACGGCGCACTACCTGATCCACATGCTCGCGGAATGGAGCTGGAATGCCTCCGGCCGTTCCGCGGAGGAATTCAACCTCGCCTGGGCGGCCCGCCGCGGCTATGCGGACAGATGCAAGGCCGCGCACTGGGTGCGGATTTGCCTGCCGGTCGAGGCGGCGGTGTTTCGGGCCATGGACCGGCTGCCGGACCTGACGGAGGCCGTGAAGAACGGCGTGGCGCTCGAATGGAACGCCGGCGGACTGGACGGGATCCGGTCGCCGGAGCGGTTTGAGGAGCTCATGGCGGCGGCGCGTCAGGCCGCGCGGCTCGCGGCGGATCTCGAGGCGCCGGACCTGGTCGCCGAATCCGCCTACCTCGAGGCGGCATTGGAGATGATCCGGCGCTTCCGCGAGCTGTCGCGGGACCGCGCCGGCCGGGCCGGTCGGAAGGCGTGCGCGCGCGATCTGGAGGCCCTTTCGGCGGATGTCGAACGCATGCTGGCGGCGGCCGGCCGGCAAGCTGACGCGTGGGCGGACACGCCCGAGGCCGTCCGGCAGGAATTCCTGGACCTGACCCGGACCTTCTGGTCGGGGAAAGTCGAGGCGATCAAGGAAGCGGTCGGCCCGCATTGATAGGGACGACGGCTCTCGCAAAGCGGCACATCGAGGTCACAGCCGAACTTCTTCGCGACGAACTTCTTGATCGCCTCTTTTGGCTTTGCCGTCCTGGCGAGATAAATGGCGACGGCGACGGCCTGTGCGCCGGCAATGCCCTCCTCGTGGTTATGGGTGACCGCGGCGCTTTTCTTGGCCTCCTCTATAACCGCCTCCAGGCTGTCAAACGCGGACCCGACCGGGCTCACCCTCATCGCCGAACCATTTCCCAGGCTGCGATAGGGCTTCGTATCATCAGATGCCGCACACCGGCCGAACCGAACCCCGCAACCTCTGCAGGGATAAAGCTTGTAATATTCCCTGAACTTGGCGCCATAATCCTCCCCGTGAAAGGAGGCAGTCCGCCACGGCCACCGTCAGGACCGTGTCATCGGTAAAGCGGCAAAAGGCATCGAAGAGCGGAAAATCGGTGCGGTTATAATTATGAGACTCATAAACCGAGCCGATGATGTCGCCGGCAATCACTCCGATCATGTGGCCCGAGTTAGATTATTCTCTCCTGCTCCACTTGAACAAAATTCAATAAACCTGCCCTGCGTTATGTTTGAAACAATCAAGCGTGCTATTAAATTTATGGTCAAGGCAGAACTTACAGGCATCATCCCAGGCAAGCCACCCCAGATTATGCGTACTCCAGTGCCATCGGGGATCATCATTGGGCTGATAACGCTGAAATTCGCCATCAGCGAAGTTCTTTATATTGATAGCACTGTCAGGAATGAGCCCGATAAAAAAATAGTCCTCTTTATACTCATTTATAAGGTTAACAACGTTGATAACGACTTTATTATTGCCAATCCTCCTAGGCCCCTTTTTTGCCAGGGACTTTGGGAAATCAATTCCCTGCAGCCTCATGGCTTGGATGCCCAAATCAGTAATTCCACGGACTAACTCTTGTTTCTGATAGAGTTGTGCAAATAGGTTGGATACGCTTACCTTCTTGTCCTCAACACCGGCCCGGAACTTTTCGAATTCATTTTTGATTAGCCACTCTTTCTTTTCGAAGGTCTTGACCTTCGCTTCAATAAAGACGGTCTGCTTACGGCCGGAGTTCTTGATGAGCAGCACTGTATCCGCATCCCCAAAATCTGATAATGATGGCTCTATGAAGATCTGAGCTTCGCTTATCTTAAACGCGTGCCCTCCGCCAGAAAAATACGCTTGATTTAGAAGACGGCCTAAGAGCTCAATGCTTTTATCTTTAGCGCTCAGCTCATAAAATAGCGAATTGAGAAGACCCCTTTCTGAGTAGCCTAGAAGCTTAATCCCCATCTCTTCCTCCTTTGTAATTAAGATAGTACTCTTTTAGAATCAGATAAAGTCAAATTCATACGGCTCCTCGCTGTCATCGAACCCGCGGTCTTTCAATTCATCGGACGTTATTTTACTTTCTGTTGGTCCGTAAACAAGGCAATAGATCTCGCACATCAAGTCAAGGCATGCGTCCTTATACTTCTCCGCGGCATAGTCGAGTTTTCTGCCGTGAGTCTCGTAAAGCCTGGCGAGCTGTCGCGTGACCTCAATGTAACTGCTAAAGGGACTGTGAGCGCGTTTATACGATTCCAGGCAGGACTGAAAAAGGCGGGTGTATTCCGCACGAGGAACTCTCAGATCTTCCGCCTCCTGGATCCGATCCAGGTCTACGCCGAAAAAGCTGCTCAGAATTGAATAGAGCTCACTGTAATAACCGCGGAGCGGCGGAGCGGCGTTCTCGAAGCGCTTTTCCAGAATATAAGTCCTTATCAAATCCCTATAACCGTACGTTCTTTGATTCGCGTTCAATGTCGTTCCTTATTTTCTGTCTGCCCGCTATTCTTTTTCTGGCGACGCCCTCCGTCCAGTCCCTCGTAGTCCTGAACATGCACCGGGAGGGCGCGCCCGTTGAGAGAATCGTCGAACCTGAAGTCGACCTCGTCCTCGGAATAATCAAAACGGATGTCGGCGCGGGCGGCGGAACGAAACTCCGCCGCCCATTCCCCAAGCGTGCCGACCATCGTCTTGGTCATTTGTCTAGGCATCAGCTTGCTCCCCGGTAGTTAGGTGCATTATGTATGCTGTCCCCCTAATTCCACGCGTTTAGGCATCGGCCGGATCCTCCTGAATTTGGGGAAGCGTTAACACGATCCGCCGGGTTCCTTGAGGCGTCTCGATCAGGAGATGCGTCGCGATAACGAAGGGACCCCAGGCGCCGCCATCCTTGCGGTCGATGGCCAACATCGCCCGAATCTCCGAATCCTGCCGGGTGTCCGCGGAGTTCAATTCACAACCTGTATCGCCGGCGGGAGCCCAGCGCGGCCATGTCTTCAGCCTTCCTTCCCGGTTCGCCGGCCTCCGTCCCGAAGAAGGCCAGGTGGATGACCGCGCCGTCGAGGGCCAGCGCCGACCCGATGACACCTCGCCCCTCGTAACGTAGCGAATCCCCCAGCCCGACCGACTGGTAGCGCGCCTCCCGGCATTCGGCGGCGCGGCTCAAAAAATCGCGGGCGCGGGCCTTGTCCTGCTCCTCCCCGCCCGCGACCGGCTTATCTTTGCCGCCGCCCGAGGCAGACCCGCCTCCCCCGCCGACATTGTCACCCCCTTCCCTGTTGTCCGACGCTCCGGCTCCCCCGCTTTGTCCGGCCTGTCCATCCTTTCCTCCCCGCTTCCCCGCCTTCCCCCCTTTGCCCCGGCTTTCTTTGCGCGGCCCCTCCTTTTCAGGGCCTATCGCGGCCCCCCGCAGTTCCTCATCTGGATCCTTGAGCCTCTCCCCTTGCCGCGCCTTCGCCCGCTCCGCCTCGAGCATCGCCTCCATCGCGTAGCTCTTGACGAGCTTCGCATGAAGCAGCCCGTACGCCGCCTCCCTCGATACGAAGTCGAGCCCCGCCGCCTTCCCCCCGATAAACACCAGAGCTCCCTTCTGGCCGCCTTCGAGCCCGAAACTCTTGAGATAGTCGTCGAGGTCCATCCTCTTGGCCTCGAAAACATCCCGCATGGCGCCGGTCATCGAATCCACATGAGCATCCTCGTGCATCCGTGCGATCCCATCCCAGACCGCGCCTTGGTCGCCTTGGAACCGTGCGCCGCTCCGGAGCGAAGAGTGGACGCGCTGCATATTGACTTGCCGGAGTCTCGGGCCCATAACATTGCCAGATTCGCGGAAAACCTCCGATACGTAGCTCCAGCGCCCGTGCTCCGTGCAGCTCACCGGGATCTTGGTCGTGGACTTCGGTCCGACGAGGATCGTCGTATTGAGCACCCTGTTCTGCTTGGCCCCGGCCAACTCCTCTCCGTCGAGGATCAGCACGGCGACGTCGCCTCTGTTCTCGACCATGAGCTCCGGCACCGAGCCGCCCGCGCTTACCTCGCCGACGACGAGGACGCCCCGCTCGAGCGCCTCCCCGAGCGTGATGTACTCCGGGCCGCCGTTCCCCGAAAAGCGCAGCGGAAAGACCGCCATGTTCTCGAAGCTCCGGCACGCTCCGAATTCCATCTCCAATAGACAATGCTTCGTGTCCATGATTTCTCCTTACCCCCGATAGAAAATTAGAATATATGTCCGAGTTCGGTCATAAACTCAGTCGTCGAAACGCCGGCGAGCCCGGCGGCCCGCTCCGGCGCGATGATCTTCTCGGCCACGGCGTAGCTCAGAAGCCGCTTCAGGCGCGTGGCCTGCTCGTTTCCACGGTACTCAACCGGCTCGGTGACTTGCCACCCTTTTCTTTTATCGTCTCGCGGAACGTCCGCGCCTGCCTTCCAGTTACGAGCCCGAGCGAACGGGCCCGGTAGATGATGGCCTGGAGCGAGATGCCGTAGCTTTCCTTGAGCTCCTTGAGCTCCCAGAGCGAGATTTTCCGGCGCGCCGGCATCAGGGCCTTCTCGAGCGCGTCCCGCGGCAGGAGGAACGCGCCCGCGAACTCGTGACAGAGGCTCTCCGCGCCCTCCTTCTCCGGGAAGCCGCAGAGGATGTGCCCGAGCTCGTGGGCGGCCGTAAACCTCACCCGGTCGTCCGGGTAATCGCGGTTGACCGTGATCAACGGGACTGTCCCATAGCTGCCCGACAGGCCTTCGAACCCCACGACGCCGCGAAGTTCGAAAACCCGGATCCCCTTCTCCTCCAGGAGGCCGAGAAGGTTCGCCACCGGGCAGGAGCCCAGTCCCCAGGCCCGGCGCACATCGAAGGCGGCGGTCTCGACATCGGCGGCGGTCCTGATCGCGCGGCCGGCCAGCGGGTTCACGAACGCTTGCGCCACCCCGAGGCAGGACTCGATCTCGAGGCAACGCCTGATATAATCCTCCACCCTGAGCCTCAGGGCGACTGCGGCCTTCGCCGGGAGCTTTTCCCGCTCTCTGAAGCGGACCTGGTCAAGGGCGGGCGTGATCCGGGGAGACGGGGCGATCGCGGCGTCCATCGGCGGGCGCTGACGATAACGCCGCCGCGACGCCAGCCCGGCCATGTCGCTCGGCGATCTGAAGTCGCGGGTTGTTTTGGCCTGGAGCTCGTCCAGGTTCTCGTTTATAGCGGAAGCCCGCGCCGCATAGGGATGGACCGATTCACCGTACGAATGATCTGTTTCTCTGATGAGGGAACAGCACAGGTCGACCGCCGGCTCGCGCTCCGACCCAAGGTCCAGGGCATCGCTTATCCGATCAAAAACCACGGGCGACGGCCTCATCCGCCCTTGCTCGTACTTGCTGAGCGCCTGCCTGGTGACAACCCGGCCGGTTCTCTCCGCCAGGTCCTCCAGGCTCAGCCCCGCCATCTTTCGGGCCGTCCGGAGCCTCGAACCGAAATGCGCAAAACCAGGATT
>CAVSCD010000003.1:0-12474 GCA_963726335.1 Candidatus Aminicenantota bacterium
ATGGCATCATCCCCAAGATCGCGAAGGCACGGTAGCCGGGAAGGGGATCGGCCGCGCCTACGGCTTCTTGAGCGCCGAGTCATGAGCTCCGACGACCCGGAGGATGATCTCGTTCGGCCCGCCGAATTCAAAGGTGAACCGGTAGTGATCGTCCACCCTGGCTTCGAAGATCGATCGCGTTCCCTTGATCTTCTTTACGCCCAGAGAGGGATGCCGCGGGTTTGAGATCAGGAGCCCGAGCTGTTTTCGAAGCTTTTCCCTGGTCCGCCCGTCGAGATCAAGGACGTTTTTTTTGAACCTTTCTGTCCTTGTGAACTTCAGGCTCTCCCTCAATTTCATCGAAGAGTTCCTCGACAGAACCGAACGACTTCACTCTTCCTTCACGGAGGTCCGCTTGCGCCTCAGCCTCGAGCTTTTGCCACTTCTCTCGCCAGAACCATGATTGCTCCTTATCGACAGTCTCCTGGGGGACGAGGACTATGGCATTGTCCACGACCTTGACCAGAACCAGGCTTCCTTCCTCGAGACGGAGCTTTTCCCTGATAAAGCCGGGAAGCGTCACCTGCCCCCGGGCACGGAGCTTGACCAGTTCTCCTGATTTTGTCTTTTCGCCCATGCCTAAGCTCTCGTAATTTCTGAAATTCGCACTTTCAGACATAAACTAAGCCCTTTCCCGGCGAAAGTCAAATCTAATAGATAGACGCAAACGGCGGGCAGGAAATCTCAGCCGCGCACGCCGTTTATATCGCGAGAGAATCCCCTCCCAGGCAAGCGAATATCTCAACGAGTTGATTTATGCCGGGGTTCCCTTGACGGCCACATGGGTATGACATATTGTAATACTTCAAGGTAGCTCATGCGAAAAGCCAAAATCGCCATATCATTGAGCGAGGCGGCGATCCAGGGTCTCGATCGTCTCGTCCGGGACAAAGTCTATGCCAACCGGAGCCGCGCCATCGAGGCGGCGGTCGAGGAGAAGCTGCAAAGGCTCGACCGGGTCCGCTTGGCGCAGGAATGCCTCAAGCTCGATCCCACCGAGGAGAAGGAACTCGCCGAAGAAGGCCTTTCCGAGGAGCTTTCCCGGTGGCCCTCGTACTGAGAGGCGAGATCCGCTGGGCCGACCTCAGCCCGCGTCGGGGGCATGAGCAGGCCGGCCGTCGTCCCGTTCTCGTCCTGAGCCACGACATCTTCAACGAGCGGTCGGGAACGGCGATCGTCATGGCCATCACGAGCCGCCCGCAGCAGGCCGGGTTTCCCCTTACCCAGGAGATCGACGCCGCGGGCCTTCACAAGCGTTCCTGGGTGAAGATGAGCCAAGTCAGGACGCTGGCTGTCGAGCGCATCGGGAAGAGGATCGGCCGCCTCGCCCCCGAAGAAATGGCGCAAGTTCTCGCGGGCCTCGAAGAGATCATCGGCGGCTAGGGCAACGTACGCCGTCCGGGGCGATCGCATGCCCGGCCGCGCGGGGCGTCTCTCAGGAAACCCGGCCTTTAGGGGGTTCGTGATGGGCCGTGGTGTGCTCTTTGAGCCTAGCTAAGAATTGCGGACTCAGCCCCCGCCCCTCGATCCGGTAGATCCTCTCGATCACCGCCGACCTCTTGCGGCCCGGGTTGAGGTCGCTCGCCCGCTCCCACAGTTCGACCCATTCCCAGTAGTCGCATTTGACGTCGGGGTCGTCCCAGACAAACTGAAGAAAATGCCGCGCCCCGGGACGGTCGGTCCATATGCCCTTATGCCAATCGAAATACTCCTTGGCGTAATCCCGGCACATCAAGTTGTTCGAATGCCAGATCGGCAGGGTTTTCGGCTTCTTTCCCAGCGTAAACGGGATGAGGTAGGGATTCTCGAAGATCAGGACCCGGAACCGGCCCGCCGCCTCCTCGAACCGGCCCGCCAGGAAGAGGGCCAGCCCCCAGTCGAGAAGAAAGTGCGGGTCGGGACAGTCGTTAGGATAATGACGCTTGTACCATTCGACTTCTTCAAGGGCGTCCTCGACGTCGCCATCGAGAAGGAGCGCCGGCGCCACGAGATAGCGGATGCCTTGATAATCGTTCGGGTTCCGCCCGAGCAGGTCTTTGAACTCGGCGACGGCCTCGCGGTACCGGCCCAGCTTCAGGAGAAGCAGGCCCAGACCGTGCCGCGCCCTCATGTAGGGACGGGTCTCGAGCTCCCCCCACCAGGCGAAAGCCTTCGGGTCTTCAGTTCCCACCGCCGCCCTGGCCTTCTCGTACGCGGTCCGATAGAGCGCCTCTGCTTCCGCGAAGCGCCCCTTATCGACGGCCAGCCCGGCCAGCCCGTTATAGGCATCGGCCAGGTCGGGATCGAGCTCGAGCGCCTCCTCGAAGCACTCTTTCGCCCGCCGCCGGTCCCTGGAATAAAGGTCCCAGCCGTCGTAGACCAGGTCCTGGGCTTCGCCCAGGCTGGGATCCAGGTAATCCGGCGGCAGCGTCGGCTTTTTCGTCAACGCCTCCCGATACTTTTCGACAAGGGTCGGCTTCTTTTTGGGCTTTCCGGCGCCGCCCCTGGCCACGCTTTTCCGATGGGCTATGCGCGCTGCCTTGGTCATCTTGCGTCAACCTCTGTAAAACTATTTTCATTTATCCGGAGCAGAAACTCAAACGCCCGCGATGCGGCTCAGTCGGCCCGCGTCGAGCGAGATGGCCCTTGTCATGAGAATTCGTCACAACCCATAAACTTGGTTTTCGGCTCGTCGCTTATTTCAGATAGCTTGAGACCTCTCATTGCGGCAGCTGGACTCGAAGCGCCCGTCCGGCCCGCACGTTCTTGACGAAAACCGTTTGGCCCGTCCACGGCGCGATGACCTCGACGTCGACGCGGCGGCGCTCCCCGAGACCGACGTGCAGGCGGTGCACCATGCCGCCCCCGTAGCTTTCGGTCGAGGACACCTCGCGGCTGAAAACCAGCGCACCGCGCGGCTTGCCCGGCCGCCGGAGGACCGTCCAGGGAAATCTCGCCTCCGCCTGGTAGACGTTGACGACGGCGCCAAACGACCGCCCGAGCGGGCTGACCTCGACCTCGATCGAGCCGCCGCCCTGCGTCGTGTTCTCGAAGTACCGGGGGGGCAGCTCCGGGAACCACTCCGCCACGAACATATCGATGTCTCCGTCGCGGTCGAAATCGCCGTTAACGCCCGTCGGCCAGTAGCGCGGGGACCGTATTTCCTCCGGGTCGATGACGCTCTTCTCCCACTGGCTGATCTCCGGCGTCGCCGTCCGCTCGGCGAACAGCCCCGCCGGCGGCGTGAACCGCGGGACGTTGTCGACGATCCCGGCGTGGCGCCAGATCGCCGGCTTCGTGCCGTCGCCCGCGGACACGCCCGTCGCGATGTCCAGCCGGCCGTCGTTGTCCATGTCGGCGAGCGTGATGTGCGGGGGCTTGGTATCGACGAGTCCGATCCCGCATTCGGCCGTGACATCGCGGAACCGCGGCCTGCCGGCGGGATCCGGGCCGTCGTTGAGGTAGACATGGATCGGCTGCGGCCAGACCGTCTTCATGCCCGGGTACGGGTGCGTTCCGATGACAAGGTCCGGCCGGCCGTCGGCGTTGAGGTCGCCGGCCGCGAGCCCCGCCGATTCGTCGTCCCAGCCGCCGGACTTCATCGTGAAAACGCCGGCGTCGGCCTCGGCAAAGCGGCCGCGGCCGTCGTTGACGAACAACCGCGCCCGCCCGTAGGTGCCGGGTCCGGCCGGGTCCGCCTTCGTCCGCCGCGTCCCCGAGACAAAGATGTCCGGCGCCCGGTCGCCGTTGAGGTCGGTCGCGAGCGCGCCCAGGCCGCTCACGTCCGCCGGGATCCCCGAGGCGGCCGTCGCCTCGCGGAACGTGAGGTCCCCGTTGCCGAGATAGAGCCGGCTCGAAGGCGGGCCGAGCTGCTCCTGGGAGTAGATGTCCTCGACCACGAAAAAGTCGAGCTTTCCATCGTGGTCGAAATCGGCGACAGCCAGCGCCCGGGCGGCGATCTCGCCGGCGACCTGACGGACGCGCGTGAAGCGGCCGGCGTCGTTCCGCAGCACGATCACCTGCTGGCCGTTCGTCGGCAGAGCCCTCTTGGCCGCAGTCTCGTCATTCTTGGTGAAGAACGCTTCGACGTACTCGTAGGGATAGTAGTGGGAGATGAGGAGGTCGAGGTCGCCGTCCCCGTCGAAGTCGGCGAAAGCCGTGCCGCTCGAATTGCCGTCCCTCATCTCGGGAAAGGTGGGGTCGACGCTGAAGCCTTGGGGCCCGCCGAGGAGCAAGCGGTCCGGCGGGATCTCCTTCGCCCCGCGGTCGCCGAGGCGGAAGAACTTCTCCCGGGGAAGCTCCTGGTAGAAACCGCCGACGAAGAGGTCGAGCCAGCCGTCGCCGTTGACGTCGGCCGCGCCGCAGGTGTGGACGAACATGCCGAGGAGCGGCTCCCAGAGGCCTTTTTCCCGTGTCCGCTCCTCGACCGTGATCGGCCCGGTCGCCCGGGGCCGCGGACCGCAGGCGGTGTTCAGGGCGGCCGAGGCGGCAAGCAGACAGGTGACGAGCGCAGCCGGCGCGGAGGTGCGGTCGAGTATTTTCATGTGAGTTACCCCTTCCCCCGATCAGAAGAAACACGGCAGCCTGCGGCTGCGCGCCGAGGACAGCCTCGGGCGTCTTGGGCGGCTGCGGCACAGGTCCGAGGATCATCTTGGCGATTCTAGGATTTGACGGGAGGCGTGTCAATCGCCCGCGGGGATCCGCCGGCGGTGATTGACATCTCCCGGGCAAGTGCTTTATGTTCTCCAGCAAGAGCCGGATAAGGCCATCAAGAGGGCGATACGGCCGGCGACGCCCCGTCCGTAAAAGGAGGCAGGATGTCACTCTCAAGACCGCGGGCAGCAGCCTCGATCATCGCGGGCTGGGCTATTTTCACAGGCCTCACCGGCGGCCTCAGAACGGGCATCCCGGAGACCGGGACACTCCCGGTCTATTCCGTCGCCTTGAATGATTACGGCAGCGACTTTGACGGCCAGTGGCAGGGCATTACGGTCGCGTCGGACGGCAACTGCTACTTCGCCAGTTCGACCCACTCCAGCCGTCACGGCGCGGGATTCTTCCGGTTTGACCCGGTCCAAAGGAAGCTGACCGTCCTGGCCAATGACATGACGCTTGTTTGCGGCGAGGATCTCCGGACCGGCCGCCAGGGCAAGATCCACAGCCCCATCGTCGAACACGAAGGCTGGCTCTATTTCACCACTCACCTGGCCAACTACTGGGCCGAGGCGGAAAAGGCGTTTCCGGGCGCCCATGTTCTCGGCTATGAGCTGAAGACGAGGAAATTCCGCGATTTCGGAGTGTTGAAAAAGGGTTACAGCATCTACTCGTTCATCAATGTCGACCCCGTCCGGAAGTGCCTGTACGTCATTTCGACGCCCTTCGCCGAGCTGGATATTAAGAACGACGGGTGCCATGTCTTCCGCGTCGACATCGCCAGCGGACAAAAAACCGACCTCGGGCTGGCCAAGGGCGGAAAACACGGGTCCTTCTGGTCCTTCGTTGACAAACAGGGAGACTGTTGGTTCACTTTCTGGCTGGACAACGGCGGCGATTTGTACTGCGCCCGCGCCCGGACGGGCAAGATCGAGAAGTTCCCGGGGGCCCTGCCGCGAGCTGAGTATGCCTTCGGGGGCGGAGTGTCCTCAAAGCAGAAGGACCGCGGTTGGACCTGGGTGGAGACTCTTCCAGGGCGAGAGGAGTGCCTGTTCACCATGGGAAGTTACGACGGGGGGGACGAGCGGCTGTGGGCCTTCGATCCTTCAAAAGACATCCCCTCCGGCGCCGCGTTTCGGGCGATCCACGAGGTGGGGCCGGTTTTTCTCTCGCTGGCGCTGGCCGGGGACCGGGTGTATTTCGTCCAGCGGGAAGATCCTGTCAGCAACCGGGGATGGTCAGGAGAGGACCACCGTGACGACCCTATCGAAGTGCTGAACAGGCAGGAGAATTTCCACTTGCGGAGCGTGATGATCGACCCGGAGGCCAAGAACCCCATCCGGGACTATGGCAGAATCGTCGATCGGGATGGCCGGACGCCGCGTTCCATCGACTCCCTGGCCGCCGATGAGAAAGGCCGCGTCTACATGGTCGGTGACTGGCACATCCTGCAGGCGGACAAAGGCACGCAGCAGATCGAGTGGGAAACGCCTGAGCGGAATTTTAAGAAGGTCCAGCGCGGACAGTTCTTCGCCTTCGCGGATGTCTCGGGAAAACTGAAATAAGCCCATGAGGCCCGGGGCAGCAAGACCTGATGTCCTGTAAGGCCGTACCTGGCGTGCTACTAATAGCTTCCCTGACGGGTCTCGGCCGCTATTAAAAAGACGATCCTTTTCTCTTCGTCCACTTCATAGAAGAACCGGTGCCGCCCGATCCTGTAGCGCCATGTCTCAGGCTTGTACCCTCTCAGTTTCTTGATGTTCTTCCCGAAATACGCTTGGGTTCTCAACTGCGGATATCCCGGCCCTGAGGAGTTTTCAGGGGATCAGGATTGTCCGAGCGTCGGCCCTTGCGGCCAGGCTCAAACAGTAACGTCCAATTTCTCGCGGATGATAGTCTTGCCCGCGATCTCCCTCTGGGCGATTTCCCGATTGGCCGCCAAAACGAGCTGCACGGCTTCCCGGAGATTATGCCGCGCCTCGTCCAGGGTCGCCCCTTGGGTATTCGCACCTGGCAATTCCTCGACAAACCCGACATAGCCCTCAGGAACCCTAATGAAGGCCGCCGTTAGGCATAGGGATTTCTTGCGAGTCAAATGGCAACCTCGATTCGGATGATCTCACTAAACAGCGTCGTCATCCTCCCGTACCGAATAGGGGGGTGTCCTGTAGAAGACGGACTCGTACTCGATGGCTTTCCCTTCCTCCGCCGTCAGCCAAGGGACATCGTTATGGGAATATTCGCTGATCTGCCGGGCCGTCATATCCGAGAGCCTGCAGAGCACATCGTTGATAACCTCGATCTCGCTGCCCTTCAAGATGCCCAGCTCGGGCCTCCTTAGCGGGAGGTATTTCCTCTGCGGGTACTGAAAATACTTATCTTTGACCTCCATGATCTCGCCTTTAGCCATCATCTGGTCAGCGATCTTCCGGAATTCAACCGGCGTCGGACCCCACTTGTTTCTCAGGTAGGTGGCCCCGATCAACTGCTCTTCGTGCTTTTCGTAGTAGTCAAAATCGACGAAATAGAGAAGTTTGTAGATAACCGTCTCGCCGATGTTCGGCTTGGCGCCGACGGTGCTCAGGATATAGATCAGGACTTCCTTGAATTTTTGGAGGTTCTTCTGAGGTACGTTGATCCTCATCCGGGATGCCGGCTCGGTTAGATAAGCTTCCCCCTTCTCCCTGATCGTGATTTGCGGCTCCTTGCGGGCGTCGAGAAGAGCGTCCGTCGACACGTTGAAGGTTTCGCTCAGCTTCTTGAGATCCTCGGCGCTCACCTTTCTCTCTCCGTTCTCTATCTGTGATATAGACGGCCGCGAGATGCCCAGTTTCTCGGCGAGGGATTGCTGGCTCAGCCCAAACGACTCGCGGATTTGCCTTATTCTCGGACCCAAAGGAATCATTGGCCTCTCCTTGGAGCAATTTTAGCTAATGTTAGATATTATATCAATTGAATGTTTAATAATCGAACGAACATTGTTCATTATTCTGGCTTGTTCATTAGCGATGAACATGTGAAATTGTTGAACAGGGGAAACTGCCATCGACGCGAAGCTTGATAGATCGCCTTTCCCCCTTTAGAGTGATTGACAACCTGACTCCGCTTCCCTATAAACTGATTTCGTAGCTTCGCAGAATAAAATTGGGTAATTGATATCCTGTCACCAATTTTGAGAGGAAATGGGGCCGTCCGACAAAGCTGACGCAGGCGTGCCCAGGTCCACGTCCGGGTCTGCGCCGGGGATCCCTCCCGAAGCCGGGCCCGCCTGTACGCCCGTTCGTGCTCCCACCTGCACACCCGGCCTGCATCCGCGCGGCTGCATGCCCGCCGGTGCGCCGGAATCCGAAAAGAAAGTCTATGCGGCGATAGCCGACGCGCTTCCCGCCGGCTGGTACGCCTGGCACAGCGTCAAGATCCGCTCCGAAGACGGCCAGAACACCGAGGCTGATTTTATAATCGCGTCTCCCGGGCTTGTGCCCTCGAACAGGCCTGATTTTCCAGCACAACTCGCTTCCTCCGGTCCTTCTGGCTCGCCAGGTGCCTCTTCATCCCCCAGCCCCCCAGCCGCTCCTGGCTTGGCGCCCTCCCCCCAAGCGCCCTCCGCCTCTCCCTCCGACCCGTTTCTCTCCCCCGGCATCCTCATCCTCGAGGTCAAAGGGGGCGCGATCCGCAAGCAAAACGGCCAATGGTACCAGGGCGGCCGCTCCACCCCCATGCCCAAAGCTCCGCTCGACCAGGCCCACGGCTGCTGCAGGGCGCTCCTCTCGAAATTCGCGTCGCACCGCCTCCCGCCCCCGGCCATCGGCCAGGCCGTCATCTTCCCCGACCAGGAGTTCGACACGCCGCCCACCCAGGGCGACCTCGAGGGCGTAGTCATCGGCGCCCGCCAGCTCCCTTACCTCAATGAGCTCGTTCACGACCTCATGCGCAAGGCTATCCCGCTCCAGTACAGCCGCCGCCCCGCCCCCGGCTGGATCGCCCTCATCCACGACCTCTGGTGCGAGGCTTGGCCGCTCAAGCCGAACCTGGCCTTCCAGGCCCGCGCGCGCCTCGAAGAGCGCGTCAAGCTCGACGCCGCCCAATTCGGTGTCCTCTCCGCCGCCCTCGAAAACGACCTCGTGCTCGTGCGCGGCGGCGCCGGCACCGGGAAAACGCTCCTCGCCGCCGAGCTCGCCCGCCGCGAAGCCGCCGCCGGCCGTACGGCCCTCGTCCTGACCTACACGGAGGCTCTGGCCTTCGAACTCGCCAAATCGCTGACGCCGACGCCGCCGGCTCCGAGCCCCGATCCCTCCGCCGCCTCCTCCGCTCCTTCACCCATCACCGTTTCATCTGTCGGGCGCTACGCCCTCACTCACCTGCGGGCCCGCGGGTTCGACAAGCCCGAGGAGTATGCGCCCGCCTTCTGGAATGCCGTCACCCGCCTGGCCGCGAGCTCCAAGTCCCTCTGGAAGAGCTGCCGCTTCGACACCGTGATCATCGACGAGGCTCAGGATTTCGGGGCGGACGAGTGGAGCATCGCCATGCGGTGCGCCGGCAGCAAGAAGCGGGTCTGGGCCTTCATGGACGAGAGCCAGGCCTTTTGGGAAAAGCGCACGCCTCCGCGTCCATTCCTCAAGAGGTGCACGCACCTCAACCTCGGGAAGCCCTATCGCTGCCCTCCGGCGATCCAGGCCCTGGCCGATGCGTATGTCGGGAAGCTGCCGGAGAGGGGAGAGGCGGGCACCGCGCCTGAAGCACCTCCCGGGCCAGAATCTCCCGACGCCGTGCGCCTCCCGCTCGACGACGGCACGATCGGCATCATTTCTTGCGACCGCGACAAGGTCCACGAAGCCGTCGGCCAGGAGATCAACCGCTTGCTCGCCGAAGGATTCAAACCGACGGACATCGCCGTCATCTCCCTCAGGGGCCGTATGTTCGACGGGAACATCATGCATCGCACTGAGCTCGGCGGCCGCCCGATCGTCGAGGCAACTGACGACCGGGCTCGCGAGCACATCGTCTGCGACACGTTTCTCCGCTACAAGGGCCTCGAACGGCTGGCCGTGATCGTCACCGACCTCCGGATCGATTCCTCGAGATACGCGGTCCGAATGAACATTGCCATCAGCCGCGCCGTCGGCATTCTTAGGATCGTCGCCGCCCGCGACGAGATCGTGCGGGACCAGATCCTGTCGCGTTACTGAGAATTCCCGGCTTTGCTTTGCGCCCTATTAACATAGACCGAGTGTTTCTTACCTTCTCTGAGCAAGGCGCACCCTTCTTCTTGAATGTGTCTTATTAGCTCCCGACGCTTCATGAAAGGGGGACGTCGAATTTCTCACGGATGACAGTCTTGTCCGCGATCTCCTGCTCAGCGATTTCGCGATTAGCCGCCAAGACGAGTTGTCTACTTGAGCCAGCCCTTACGATAGAAGACATACAACCCGATCAGCATCAGGGAGATCACGAAAAAGGATATCTCCTGGATGGTGATGTCGTAGGGTTGGTCCCTGAGGTTCTGCCCCAAGAGACCGGCGATAATGGTCGGGACCAGGGCCAGGCAGGTGATCACCGCCAGGATCTTCATGACCCTGTTCAAGTCGAACGAGACCTTGTTGAGCTGAAGCTCGATGAGCGAGGTCGTGTTGTCGCGGATCGTGTGCAGGAGATCATCCAGGTCTTCGGCGTCAGTGTGGAGCGCAATGAAGGCCGCCCTGGCGTTCTCACCAACACCTTGCAGGACGGGGCCGCCGTCCTGCAGCCGGTCGAGAATACGGACGAAATGGCTCATATTATAACCTTGCTTCTGGATGGCCCTCTTGAGCTGGAAAGTCCGATCCAGGAATCCGGACGATTTCGTCGCCGAGGCTTCGTCCTCGAGACCGGCTTCCGTTTTCTCCAGCCTCATCAAGATCGCCTGGTAATCGGCGATCTTGTGCTTGAGGATCGAGTACAGGGTGCGAATCCTGTAGGATTCCCCGCGGAGCTCCAGGTGGTCGACAAGCGGACGATCGATAAATGATTCCGGGCACCGCGATAGAGTGGCGATGAGGTTTCCCGTGAAAACGACGGCAACGGAGGGGTTCTCGATCTGGAGCGCGGGCGGATTTGCGGGGCGCTCTCCGCACTTTGCGTCCCAGAGGGTGATGATGGAATAGCCGGGGAAGTCGTCCATCCCCGGAAAATTCTCCTGGAGCAGCTTGGTTTCCAGGACATGCGCCGGAATCGAGAACAAGCTTGAGAGGCCGGGGATGTCGGTCCGGGACAGGCCATGGACGTCGATCCATTTCTCTCCCGGGGCGGCCAAGGCTTGCTCGACCGCCTCCCGCGGCGCGTCTTTGACGACACCGGTCTCCGTCGAGATGTTGAATCGAATCAACGGGACCGCGGGCGGTTCAGCCTCTCCCGCCGGCTGCGCCATACGGTCGATACCCCGGCCTGCCGCGGTGAGCATCCGGAGAAGCCTGAGGAGCCGCAATAACGGGGAAGCCCGCCAGCCTTTGAAAGGGATGATCGGGATAAAATCCACGGCGGCGAGAAGAACGACAATAAGGTCAATGATATGCCGATAATCGACGACATACTTCCAACGGCTCTCCGAGACAAATAGCTTAAGGAGGTATTCCAAAGCGAAGATCGCCACGATAGCCAGATTGACGACATAGAAGATCACCAGGCTGACGTGGGAGAAAGGCAGCAGCAACGGCAAAACCGTCGTCGGGATAAGAAGGAGCGCAAGCTCGATCATCAGCCTTTCGGAGAATGTCTTTGTGACCCAGGGGCGGAGCCGCGTTCTGTATTTATTCATGGTATTCCCTCGCTTCTTAAAATCGAGGGTATTCCTACTGGCGGAGTGTGTCAACGGGAAGAGCGCGGTCCCTCGCCACCCTGAACAAGATCGCCGCCTACTCAAAAAGGACATCCCTTGTATTTCCATCCGCATGCCCGCCTCCAAGGTCCGGGCGATAATCGGGAAGGAATTCGGCGGCCGAAGGTTCAACCGGGACGAGATCCTGTCGCGCAATTGAGAATCTCTGGCACCGGGTACGTCCATATTAAGTGGATAGCAGAGCGCTACGAGGCTGAATCCGAGCACGAACATGAAGTGTGTACACAAGTGTTGACATATTCAGCCGCAGTGCTAAGATTCATTCAGAGGTGATAACCATGAAGATGGCCGGCATCCGCGAAATCCGGGAGAAGAGTGCCGCCTATCTCAGCGGGTCCGAGCCTTTCTTTGTTACGAAGCACGGGAAGATCTCAGGCGTCTATATACCGTTGGAGTCGCCGGATTTGTTGCCAGACGACTGGCGTCGCGAGATCGGCAAGCTCCTCAGCCTTCATTTCGCCAAGTTACTGGAAGCGAAGGGGATTTCTGAGCGGGATATTAGGGAGGATTTCCGTGCTTATCGGGGCCGTCGTCGCCGACGCTAACGTCCTTCTCTCCGCGGTCATTGGCAAGGCCGCACAGGCGGTGTTCTTCAAATATAGGCTTGAGGTACATGTCACTGAATTCAATGCACTAGAAGTGGAAGAGTACCTTCCCCTTATGGGTAAAAAGTACGGTTTGCCGCCAGACCTCCTCGCACTGCGGTGGAGGGTCATGCCGCTCAGCATCCACTTCCGGTCTGAATATGCCGGAAATCTTAAAAAGGCCTTAGCCGAGCTAAGGGATCGTGATCCGGAGGATGCGCACGCGATGGCGTTAGCTCGGACGCTGGGCTTTCCCCTCTGGTCGAATGACCGGCACCTGTCCGGATGCAGCATCCCGTGTTACACGACAGCGCAGTTACTGAGAATGCTTGAAGGGCAGCAAAGATA
>CAVSCD010000004.1:0-759103 GCA_963726335.1 Candidatus Aminicenantota bacterium
TGGAGCGGTCCGCTCCGCGAGGTCGAGATCACCGAGAGCGAGCTCAATTCCTATATCGCCCACCGCATCGAGACCGAGCACGAAGAGATCATGAAGACGCTCCGGCTAAAGCTTTTCGGGGACAACAAGGTTGAAGGAATGATCCACGTCGACCTCCGGGGCCAGAAAGCGCCTTCCTTTATCCGTCCCGAGATGGACATCTTCTTTGCCGCCGACCTCCTCGTCGCGAACGGGGCCGTGAAGGTCGATATGAAGAAGCTCTTCGTCGGGGACGAGCCCATTCAGCCGTTCATCCTCGATATGATCATCGCCATCTCGGCCGCGCTCCAGAAGACCGAAGCCACGAGCATCGGCGACTGGTATGAGCTTCCTTACGGGATCAAAGACGTGAAGACACACAAAGGCAAAGCGATCTTCTATTACTGAATCGCAGGGCGGGCTTTATAATCCCGTGGCATTTATGATAGGGTTGCTGATGAAGGTGAGGGGGTTGAGGGAATGCGAGTGGAGCTCGAAGAGATATGATCAGAGTCATCGGCGGCACGTTCAGGGGCAGGAAGCTCCGGATGATAAAAACCCCGCTCGTCCGGCCCATGTCTGCCAAGCTGCGCGGGGCGCTGTTCAACATCCTGGGCAACAGGCCTAAGGGTGCCCTCGTCTTGGACGGTTTCGCGGGCACGGGCTCGATCGGCATCGAGGCGTTGAGCCGGGGCGCCCGGGCCGCCGTCTTCGTGGACGAATACTATCCCGCCGTCAAGACGATCAAGGACAACCTGGCCAAATGCGAGGCCGAGGACCTGGGCCGGGTGATCCACCTGGAGTTCAACCGCGCGGTCATCCGTCTCGCCAAAGAGGAGGCCAAGTTCGACCTGATCTTCCTCGATCCCCCATACAAGCTCCTTGAGGAGCGGAACCCCCTGAAGGTTATTAAGAAGCGCGGCATCCTTAATCCCAAGGGGATGATCGTCCTGCGCCATTTCCGGAAGATCGAGCCCGACTTGAGGTTTTTCGAGCGGAAACGGGCCGTCACCATCGGCGACGATACGCTGTCGTTTTTCGAGTAACCCGCCCTCTGCAAAACTCCGCGTACACGATACGAATTCAAGAGAATTCGTTCATGTCCCGGAATTCTGCCCGCACCTCCCAAAAAACCGCCCTCGCCTTTTCCTGTCTCTCTCTTGCCTCTCGGGGCAATATCGACTAGAATCACACCTTAACAAGGCATGCAAAATGGTTCCCCCGGACGATCACAAGAAAGGCGAACGGCCTGCGTTCCAGTTTGACCAGGGATCGCCGCTCGTCATCGAGGGCGACATCTTCTCCTGCCTGAGCGCCGACAAATCGACCTCGCTTTTCCTGGGCCGGTACTCGATGACCGAGGTCATGGCCGTCCTGGGCAAGCGGAATTTCTTCAAGGACGCCGAGAAGCGGGGGCTTTGGCCGCTCGTCTTCGACCTGGACTGCACGAACTACCCTGTCCAGCGCCTTCGCATATTCCACGGGGAGAAGAAGGCCGATAAGGTGATCGTCGACCTTAAGGTCCGCGAGGGGCACCTGACGCCCAAGGATTACCTCGACCTCGACCCGTCATTCTACGGCTACTCGTTCCTGATCTTCGAGTGGCTGACCATCCAGGACCCGCTCCACGACTTTTCCGATAAGCGGCCCGCCCTCCCGGGCCAGGATCATCCCGGGCTGGGCATGGGAAAGAAGCTCGTGGACCTGTTCTCGTACTTGGCGCGGCTGACCCGGAAGGACGGCCTCCTGGCCTATCCGGCGTATTTCCACAACGCGCTCCTGTTCGGGCGCTACTTCACCTTCCTGAGTCCCGAGAAGGCCGCCGAGGTCGAGGCGATCCACAAGACGTTCCCGAAGATCCCGTTCAAGCATATGGCCTGGATCGTCTACCTGAACTGCCTGAAAAGTGCCGACGGCAAGGCCTACGAATGGCGGGCGCAGGAGCAGGTTTACGCGATCAACAAGGCGATCGGCGCTTACCTTAACGGCAAAGCCTATAAGAACAGGTTTAAAGAGCATCTCAAGCGGCTGAGCTTCACGATCGACTGGCAGGAGTATGAGAGGAAGCTCGACGAGCTGATCAAAGATCAAGCTGGAAGATAAGCAGTAACAAAATTCGGTGTGAAATTGGTGACAGGTACCAAATTCAAGAGAATTTGGAACATGTCACCAATTTCCCGGAACATGTCACCAATTTCGCCTGTCAGCAATTTCGCGCTCCGATTTTGCGAATTCCGGCGGTTTTGCTATAATATCGCCCGTACGAGGAGACAGAAGCGATGAAAAAAGGCATCCATCCCGAATACACCGAGACGCGGGTGATCTGCGCCTGCGGCAACACCTTCCTCACCCGGTCCACCAAGACAGAGATCCGGGTCGAGATCTGCTCCCAGTGCCACCCCTTTTTCACCGGGAAGCAGAAGCTCATCGACAGCGCCGGCCGCGTGGAAAAATTCCGGAAAAAGTATGGCGAAACAAAAAAAACGAAGTAGCTGGTATATGTTCCGCGAGCTGGAAAATGTCGAGGATAAATACCGCCGACTGACGCTGTCTCTTTCCGACCCCTCTGTTCTTGCCAACCCCCAAAAGCTCAGGGAGATCTCCAAGGAGCGCTCGGACATGGAGCCGCTCGTCCGGAAATACGCCGACTACAAGAAGATCGAGCGGCAGATCCGCGATTCCGAGGTGATTCTGGCCGAGAGCGGCGCCGACGAGGAGCTCCGCGCCATGGCCGAAACCGAGCTCACGGACCTCAGGGAGAAAGAGGAACGGCTGTCGGCCGAGCTCAAGATCCTGAGGCTCCCCAAGGACCCCTTCGACGAAAAAAACGTCATCCTCGAGATCCGGGCCGGGGCAGGAGGGGACGAGTCGTCGCTTTTCGCCCAGGACCTCTTCAGGATGTACAGCCGGCTGGCCGAAAAGCGGGGCTGGCAGTTTGAGATCATGTCGACGAGCGTCTCGCCCATCGGCGGGTTCAAGGAAGTGGTCGTCAACATCCGGGGCAAGAAAGTCTATTCCTCGCTCAAGTACGAAAGCGGCGTCCACCGCGTGCAGCGCGTCCCCAAGACGGAGGCGGCGGGAAGAATTCACACATCGACGATCACGGTGGCCGTGCTCCCCGAGGCCGACGAGGTCGACATCAAGCTCGACCCTAAGGACCTGAGGATCGAGGCGTTCGGCGCGTCGGGGCCAGGGGGGCAGAACGTCAACCGGAACTACACGGCGATCCGGATCACGCATGTTCCGTCGGGGATGGTGGCCTCGTGCCAGGACGAGAAATCTCAGCACCGGAATAAGGAAAAAGCGCTCCGGATACTGCGGTCGCGGCTGATGGATATCGCCCAGAGCGAGCAGGACGCCGCCATCGCCAAGCACAGGCGCTCCCAGGTCGGGACAGGGGAGAGGAGCGAGAAGATCCGGACCTATAACTTCCCCCAATCCAGGGTGACGGACCACCGGATCAACCTGACCTCGCACAACCTCCAGGGGATGCTCGACGGCGACCTGGACGAGTTCATCGAGAACGTCATCCTTCATTTCCAGAAACTGGAGCTCGAGGAGCTGTCGTCTTCGGCGGGCGAGTAACGCCCGGTACGCGCCACCTTAATCACTCTCTCGTCTGGCATGACCATATGCATAATCATTGTTGAAGCTTATAATGCGGAAGTGCGGAATGACCCAAGATTGATGTGCCTGGAATGATTCGCCAACAAACAAGCACAGTGGGGGACACTTTTCGTGAAGGGATTGCGCTCCTCCATGAGGTGGCGAACCCCGTTGTCGAAGCCAAGATCCTGCTGATGATGGCTACGGGGCTGGGGGACGTGGAAATCCTAGAGCTCGCCCGGACAAGAAGATCAGCGCCGGGCAGGAAAAGCGGTTTTTCCGCCTCGTGGGCCGGCGCCTGGCTGGCACGCCGCTCGCCTATATCACCGGGAAAAAGGAATTCTGGTCCCTGCCGTTCAAGATCGTCCCGGGAGTTCTCATCCCGAGGCCGGAGACCGGAGCTTATCGTGGAGACGGTTTTGGCATGTCGCCGGGGCCGGGGGAGACGATCGTCGATATCGGCACGGGGAGCGGCGCCATCGCCGTCGCCCTGGGCAAAGAGCTTCCTCGGGTTCGGATCATCGCCACCGATGTTTCGGCCAAGGCGCTTGAGCTGGCGAAGTATAACGCGAGGCAAAACGGCGTCAAGAACATCACGTTCAAGCGGGGAAGCCTGTTTCGGCCGCTCAGGGAGCTGAAGCTCGAGGGCCGGTGCGGTTATATCGTCTCCAACCCGCCTTATGTATCAGCCGCGGACTGGACGACCTTGCCTGCTGAAGTCAGGGACCATGAGCCGAAGAGGGCGCTTCTCGGAGGAGAGACCGGGCTTGAATTCATCGAAAAGCTGGTGAGCGGCTCGTTAACCTACCTGAGGCCGGGCGGCACGCTGGTCTTTGAGATCGGCCAGGGCCAGGCGGAAGGCGCTCTGGCGCTTTTCGACAGAGGGCGACGCGGGACACGGCGGCACCGCCGTCTTGCCGGACCTTCAGGGCATTCCCCGCGTTATTAAAGCCACCAGGATTTAACTACTTCTTACCCTCTCAACCCCCGTTAAGAAGCGAACAACTGGTCTCGATTCTCTGTGCGAGGGCCGCCCTCAAAATAGAAAAGCTAACCGCACGGGGAGCTCTCCGGCCGCCCGAAAATGTCCTCAAAAGTAAAAAAGGGGTGCCGCGGGGCACCCCTCCTGCCGGAATGCTTTGGATCTCCGGCTGATCGCTCTGGAAACGGCTATGGGCGGCTGCTAAGCGGGTTTGCCGGCAAGTCGGTTGCCCAATTCTTGCCGGGGAGAAGGGATTGGTAGGCGTTGCTGCCCAGAACCTCTCCAGCCCACGCCGTTTCGCAGGTTTGGCAAGGAATCGGTACCGGGATGATAAAGGTCTGACATTGCATGCTATTTTCCGCCCAAATAGGGGGCGATGAGCAACCCAAAGCATCTCTTTGCATATCGGGATATACCCGTCGTGCATGGCCGCCCTATCCATCAGGTATTGAACTCGAGGCACGTTAAAGGGCAGAGGTCGTTACCCATTCTGTTTCGTCATCCAACAGCTTCCAGATCGCGACCTGAAGATCATACCAATCGATCAACCCGAGACCCAGGTCGAACCGTCCGGAGCCAGGCAGGGTTTGCCGATGAAGTTCTGGTTCATCATCCAGTTGACCAGGTCGAGGTTCTCGGGACGGTCAACGAGCGGTTCTCCCTCGTAGCCGGGAGGCAGAGGCAGATCATAGCTCGAATAGGCTTTGGCCGGGAGCCAGCCCCATTCGGCCAGGATGCCGTGACCTCGGTCGATACAAAAGCCCTGATTAAAATGCTCGCCGTTGAGCCACGTGTCATTTCGGACCTCGACGAACGAAAAGTAAGCCTGGCGAGGGGAATAAGTGATTGGATATCCTGACCTCGAGATAATCCGGCAGCGCGGCGGCGATGCCGTCCAATCCGCCCCGGCAGACATCGGCATGGGCGGCGACGGCGACGATGTCGTAAAGCCCGGGCCTCAAGGGGATAATCTCGATGTAGCCGGTGACGTAATCGTGTTCCATCTTGTACGTGAACCGGCCGGGAACCGGGTTGCCCTTGGACTGAGGGATTAACAACGGATCGCTCGCGACCTCCACCTGTGTCGCGGTGATGTACCAGTTGTCCAGGGGATTCTCGGGCGTCGGGTCGAGGATCACGTATTCAACGTAGATGTTGACGGCGTCCTTCCAAACGTAGATGTCTCCGACGTCTGTTGATGCCGTTCTTCGGGTTGCCGGCCAGCATGTCCCCCGACTTTTCGAGGCAGGCGGGGCGGGTCGGCACCGACTGGGCCTGGCTATTGACTGCCAGGAAGCCCACGAGAGCGAGACAGATCACCAGTCTTTCAAGATACTTCATAGGTCATCCTCCTTCTAAACTCCGCACTTAGCGAGGTCATTTTGCGGGATATGGCGGGGCCATGACAATCCCTCAAAGGTGGGGTTTTGGGGTGAGGGGGGGGCGGCGGGAAGAAGCGCTACTTGAGGTAGGTGAACGTCGTCGTGGCGGGTTCGGGCGGTCATGCCGGAGATGTCGTCCGCGTAGCTTCTGATGGTCACGACGCTCGTCTGGCCGTTGCCGTAGGTGCCGCCCGTGACCCGCAGCGTGACGATGGCGATGGTCCCCGAGCTTCCCACGGCGATAGTGCTTCCGGACCCGGAGAATCCTCCGACGGTGACTGTCCCGCCGGAGTCGTTCCCGTCAACGTAGGTCCAGCTCCCGGTGAGGCTGCCCTTGGCCGTTCCCACGTACTGGAACATCGCCGCGTCAAACGTCAGCTGCAGGCCGAAGGACGATATGGCCTTGGCGTTGCCGCTGATGCTGACCGGGAAGCTGACGGTCGTGTCGGTCGCGCCCTGGGACGGGCTGCACGAGACGCCGATCTGGTTGCTGCCGCCGGCGGGAGTGATCTGGAGCGAGACGCCGACCGACTGAGGGCTGTTGGCGGCGCCCGGGGCCGTAACGGTGATCGTGCCCGAATAATCGCCCTGGGCGAGCCCGCCGCTGTTGACGGCGACCGTGTGGGGGTTCTCCTGGCCGGAGGAGCTGCCGCTTGCCGGCGACACGGACAGCCAGGGCGCATCCCATGCCACCGAGTAAGACAGCGTGCCGCTGCCGCCGTTCCGGATACCGAAGGTCTGCGTCGATGGACTGCCGCCGACCTGGGCGCTGAAGCTCAGGCTCGACCGGCTGACGGCGATCGTCGGGGGAGGCTGGGACGAGACCTGGAGCGTGACGTTCACCCGCTGAGGGCTGTTCGTGGCCTTCGGGTCGGCGACGCTGATGCGCCGCGGAGTAATTGCCTTCGGCCAGGCCGCTCGTATTCACCGTGACGGCGTGGCTCTTGGTTTCGCCCGACGAGCTGCCGCTTGGCGGGTCCACGGAGAGCCAGTTCGCGTCGTCGGAGACGGTGTAGTTCAGGACGCTCTGGCCGCTGTTCCTGACGGTGAGGGTCTGGGGCGAGGGATTGGAGCCTCCGACTTGAGCCGCGAAGGTCAGGGCGGCCGGGGAGACCGAGATCTGGGGCGGCGGCTCCTTGCTGAGGTTGAGCGCGACGGCGACTTTCTGGGGGTTGTTATAAGCGTCGGCGCTCGTGACCGTGATCGTCGCGGTATAAGCGGCGTCCTGGCCGGTCATGCCGCTGGCGTCGACGGAGAGGGTGTGGCCGTTGATCTGGCCGGTGGAACTTCCGTCGGCGGGGGAGATGCTCAGCCAGGGCGCGTCATCCGCGACGGTGTATTTGAGCGTGTTCTTGCCGGAGTTTCTTATTCTGATTTCTTGGGGAGCCGGGGTGGGCCCGGTTTCCGAGGCGACGAAAGAGATGTCGTTGGAGTTGAGCCAGATGATCGGCCGCTCGAGAAGGGAGGCATCGGGGGAGATGGGCGTCTTCTTGCAGTGGGCGAGGGGAATGAGGCAGAGCAAAAGAGGAGTCAAAGTGATAGGCGTCTGCAAAGGCGACGGGCACGCAAAAAGTCTCGGATGGCCTTCATTCCGGCGTCAATTCTAGCGTAATTCATCGTTATTTTCTAATTGAGTCGCAATTCGGGGGACAGTTTACGTAATGCACTTATTGGATAAATGGGGACAGGCCCCAACCTTTGGAGCGAATGGGGACTGTCCCCTAGATTTTAATTAAGTGCATTACGTAAGCTGTCCCCCAAACAAAATTAGGACCGTCCCCTTTTTCCTCTTTTTCTATTCTTTCAGGGGCGCCGCGTGGTGGTTGAAGAGCTGGCTGTAGGTTTCCATGGCCGGCAGCAATTTCGTCGTCTCGTACCGGATCCTCTCCCATTCCTCGGGCTTCATGGTGCAGAAGGCATCGACGACCGCCGGGTCGAACTGCCGGCCCCGGTTGCCCATGATGTCTTTCCTCGCCGCCTTGAAATCCCGCTCCTTCTTGTAGGGCCGGTGCGAGGTGATGGCGTCGAGCGCGTCGGCCAGCGCGAAGATCCGCGCCTCCCGCGGGATGGACTCGCCCTTCAGGCCCTTGGGGTAGCCGTCCCGTCGTATCTTTCGTGGTGGCAGAGGATGATGTTGCCGACTTCCCTGAGGAGCTTGATCTCCTTGATCAGGCCGTAGCCGAGCGCCGGGTGGAGCTTCACCTTTTCCCACTCCGTCGGGTGACAGCCGCCCGGGCTTCTTCAGGATCGAGTCCGGGATGGCGATCTTCCCGATGTCGTGGAGCAGGGCGCCCCTTCCGGATGCTGTCGAGCTGTTTCTCGTCCCGGATCTCCAGGATCCCCGCCAGGGCGCAGGAATACTTGGCCACCGTCAGCGAATGGCCGAAGGTCTCGACGTCCCGGATATCGAGCGCCGTCATCAGGTTTTCGAGGGTGGCGTTGTAGCTCTCCTCGAGATCGGCCGCCCGGCGGCGGTTCCGGGACTGCTCGGCCTTGAGCTCTTTCAGCTGGCGCGCGGATTCGGTCCTGGTGTTGAGGAGCTTCCTCACGACGAGAGCGTTCTGGACGGCCGAGTACACGGCCGCCGCGTTGTTCGGGCTGGCGACGAGGTCGACGATGTCCTCCTGCATGAGGGAGATGCCGCTCGCCGCCGCTTCCGGCTGAAGCAGGGCCACGATGGACAGCCAGGGGTTGAGCTTCCTGACGCGCCAGAGCTGGCTGAGCGCTTCCTCGGGCGGCGAGGGGAGGCGGATGACCGCCACGGCCATGTCGCCGGGCACCGTCTGGTAGAGCAGGCCGCTGATGGCGTCGTGCGGCACGACCTCGTACTTGAGGCTCGTCGAGCGCCGCGGACACGGCACTTTTCTTCGCGGGATCGATGTTGACGGTGAGGACCTTGATGTCTGCTGTCATCCCTCGCTCCTTGGCCATCTTATACATTAATTGCCCGCCGTCGCGCAAGCGTCGCACATATCCCATATCCGGCCCCCCGCGCTAGCCGCCCCCGGCTCCCCCTCCTCCCCCCTAAGGGTGAATTCCCGGGTGCAAAATTACCCCTGGTAATCGTCGACAAGGGTGATTGCGCGCCCGGCCGGGCTCTGCGAAACTTGACGCCGATGAGCAAACCCGACGAGTTTGAGCGCGCCTTGACTTCAGATGTCGGGGACTATAGGATAAAAAATAATACTTCCGACTACCCGCCCCGGGCATCGCGCCGGGATCGTCGCCGCGGGGCCCGAAACTAAGGAGAACCAGGATGGAAGAGAAGCCCGTCACCATCAAGGATTCCGTGACCGTGATCGAGGAGATCCAATCGAAGCTCGAGCACATGCTCACCAGGCGCAAAGCCGACATCGAGCGCGACCTCGAGGAGAGGATCCGCGCCGAGAAGGCCGAGGCCGATAAAAAGCTCGAGGCCATCCAGAAAGAGCTCGACAAGGGCCGCGGGATCCTCGAGGATTACCGCTTGGTGGTCAACGAGTACGAGACCGAGCGGACCAGCCTCCAGGGCCAGATCAAGGAGCACTTCGACAAGGCCGTCGCATTTCAGACGGAGATCGAGCGGATGGCCGGCCTGACCCTCGAAGAGCTCCGCTACGTGAGCGACCTCACCGCCAAGCTCGACACCATCCACGTCGCGGCCGAGGAAAAGGTCAACGGGTTCCGGAAAGACATCGAGGAGCGGTTCGGCATCGTCGCCCAGCTTCCCCGAAAGCCCGGAGGAAGAGGACCTCAAGGTCGACCTCGAGCAGGAGCTGGCCAAGCTCCGCAAGATCAAGGAGCTTCTCGAAGCCGAGCCCGGCGAGCTGACCGCGGAAACGCTCATGTCCCCGGGCCGGGCCAAGGTCCCGGTCGCCGAGACGTTCGAGCCGGCGGCCTCGGGGGCGGCTGAGCCCGCGCTCGCGCTGCTGCCGGAGCCGGAGGCATCGACGGCCCGCGAAATCCCCGTCGAGGCCGACGAAAGCGGCGCTCCCTTAAACCTTCCCGAGATCAACCAGGTCATGGAGCAGACGCTCGCCCGCGAAGGCGAAGCCGAAGAGGCCGCCGAGGCGGGGGAAGTCGGCGCGCCGCTCCCCGACGAGGTCACCTGGGCCGAGGAGAAGGAGAAACTTCCAGGCGCTGTTCGAAGTTCTGGAGCGGTACCGCAAGGTCGAGCCCAAGAACGGCAACGGCGAGATCAGCTATTTCAGTGCAAGGACGAAAGAATCATCCTCGACGGCGAGCGCATGATCCGGGCTCGATCGACGAAGTCCATGGAAGACCGGCCGCAAGCGCATCCAGAAGCTCACCCAGACCGAATCCCCCAAAGAGCAGTTCTTCATCAAGCAGGAGCTCATCAACAACCAGGAGATCCTGCGCAAGGTCAGTCCTGCGGAGCGCTGCGGATGTGCGAGAGGGAGGGCGCGTGCTTTCCCGCAGCTATCCGGCCGACGTCCTGAACGTCGACGGTGCTGAAGGAGATCGTGGAAAAGCTCAACATGGACAACTGGAGCAACCAGGACGATTTCGCGGGCCTTCGAGGACATGCGCCGGTTCGGCTGAAGGACGCTGTTCTACAAGCGAAGATCACGCCCCCCGGCCCGTATCTGCAGTTCGATCGTGGAAGAGCTCGAGGGCTGATCGGCCGGCTCCGACGGTCGCGACCGCGCGGCTCAGGGCCCTGCGGCATCCGCTGCTCGAGCGACGGCGAAGTAAGCTCTCCAGGGCCTTCATGTCCGACGGCGGACAGCTCCTCGGAACTTGATCCCCGTGTAGATAGTATCCGCGAGGTCCTGAACGCGTCCTTTCTGGCTGTAGACGACGGTCTCCCGACAGGGGGGTGGCCTTGCTCCCCAGGACGAGGAAGAGGTCGAGGGGCTTGGTCATGGGCGAGCTCGACTTCCGAGGAGATCCTCATCCCGCCCAGGCTCAGGTCGATCGTGTTGGCCACGCGGAATGGGATCCGTTTTCCTGGTAGATGCAGAAGGGTCGAGGCCGTCGTGGCGCTCCGTGCGGCGCTTCTCCTGCGCAAGACGCTCCGCCGGGCCGCGGAGGAGGGCTATCTTGGTGCGAGGGCCGCCCGGTGGCGGATCGAAGGCGCAGACCTTGTTCTTGACAAGCGCGGTTCGATCTGGTCCGCGCCCTTCTGCGCCGAGAACGGCTTGCCCTTGGCCTCGGCCAGGGCGAGGTCCGCTTCGTTGGCGGCTTTCTTGAGCTCGGACCTTGGTCGACCGGGGCCGCCGTACTCGTCGGTCCGGGGGAAGTCGTCACGCCGAAGCTCATGGTCAGGTCGTGCCGCGGCTGGAACTCCTCGTACTCGAAGAGTGCTCCTCGACGGTCTTCCGGATGCGCTCGGTCAGGAGCGTGGCCTCCTCGATGCTCTTGACCCCGGAGAGGAAGAAGAGGAACTCCTCGCCGCCGTAGCGGCAGAGGAGGTCGTCCTCGCGGATCGAGTCTTCAGGACGCCGGCCAGGTCGCGGAGAAGGCGGTTGCCGGCCTCGTGGCCGTTCCGGTCGTTGTAGTTCTTGAACCAGTCCACGTCGCCCATGACCATGGCCGAAGGCCCCCGTCTCCTGGCGGCGCTTGCTCGCGGAGCTCGATCTTCTGGACGACCTTCTCGAAGAAGGGATCGGGCCGGAGCAGGCCGGTCAGGGCGTCGTACTGGATCAGGTTGAGCTTGGTCATGGCGAGGGAGATGTGCTCGCGACAGCCCGCGCAGGATCCTGCTGGTCCTCGCGGGTGAAGCCGGCTTCCGGGCGGATCGCCCCGTCGTGATGCTTGTTGTAGACCTCGAGGACGCCGATGACGTCCGTCTCGTGCAGGATCGGCGCGGCGAGGAGGCTCCGGAGCGGGTGCCCGCATGTACTCGACGTAGCTGGCGCGAGAGCGCCGGTCGCGGTCGAAGATCGGCGACGTTGACTCCTGCGCGGCGCGCGCACGGCCTGGGCGGCGAAGTCCGGGCGTGTCGAGGAGCGCGACGTACTTCGAGAATTCGTGGTGGGAGAGGAAAGCGTCGTTCCAGACCAGGGGCTTGAGGAACTTGCCCAGGGTCTCGTTCTCGTCGAGGATGTAGAGCGAGATGCCGCTCGGCCTGCATCAGGTCCTTGATGTCGCTGACCGATGTCGAGGAGGCTGCTGACGTCGTTGGCCACGTAGATCTTCCGCAGGAGCCCCTCGATCTTTTGTTTTCGGCCCTGGAACCAGAGGTAGCGGACCTGGAGGGCGACGCGCTTCTCGAGCTCCTTGACGACGTTGTCGCTGATGAAGCTCTTGATCTCGCGGATCTCCGAATAAACCTCGTTCACGCGGTCCCGGGAGGCTTTCTGGGACGTGAGATTCTCGACTTCGGCTTTGAGGCGGGCCCGGTCGAGGGCGAGCCGGAGCTCGCGGAGGTATCGCTCGCGCGTGGTTTGGTCGGTGGGGAAGGGCGCGAAATCGACGTAGTAGGCGGCGGGCCAGCCGTCGATCGCCCGGCGCGCGGAGATCTCGTCGCGGCCGGTGACGAGGACGGCGGTTCGGGGGGTGAGGTACGGCGCGAGCGAAGGAAAATCGGCGAGAAGCGTGTCCACGACGAGGACGTCGGGCGGGGTGTGCGCGGCGAGGGAGGCCGGGTCTTCGATGGTGTCGCAGGCGAGTGACGGGGAGACGCTGACGCTCAGGGTTTTAAGGAGAGACGCGCCCGCGGGGGTGCGGAATAACAGAATGACCTTTTCCTCTCCCATTACCCTTCGACTTTCAAACCTTGGCTGATCCAAAAGTCCAAATAAAGAATGACCGCCATTTCCAGACAGTCCGAAAATCAAGATAAATCTATACCAGGAGAATAGCGTTCGTCAATCACTATTTTGAGGGATTTTTGCCGGGAAAAAGGGGACGGTCCTATTTTCCTCATGTTAGGTCAAGGCTGGGGATTGTCCCCGTCTTGGAGATCGACACCTGTTGTGATAAAAATGGTGGGGAACGTCCCCGATGGAGGATGAGATGAGCGATCCTGCAAGCTCCATTCCCGTGATCAGGGCGCCGCGCGGGTCCGAGCTCCAGACCAAGGGCTGGTCCCAGGAGGGGGCCCTGCGCATGCTGATGAACAACCTCGACCCCGACGTGGGCGAGAAGCCCGCAGGAGCTCATCGTCTACGGCGGCACCGGCAAGGCCGCCCGGAACTGGGACTGCTTCCGGGCGATCGTCGAGGCACCTTAAAACGCTCGAAAACGACGAGACGCTCGTCGTCCAGTCGGGAAAGCCCGTGGCCGTGTTCCGGACCCACGAGGAGGCGCCCCGCGTCCTCATCGCCAACGCGCTCATCGTGCCCAAATGGGCGACGTGGGACGAGTTCCGGCGTCTCGAGGCGCTGGGATTGACGATGTACGGCCAGATGACGGCCGGAAGCTGGATCTACATCGGGACCCAGGGCATCCTCCAGGGGACCTACGAGACGCTGGCGGAGGTCGCCAACAGGCATTTCGGCGGCACGCTCAAGGGGCGGCTCGTGGTTTCGGCCGGCCTGGGCGGGATGGGCGGCGCCCAGCCGCTGGCCGTCACCATGAACGAGGGCGTGGCCATCGTCGTCGAGGTCGACCCCGCCCGCATCGCGCGCCGCCTCGAGACGCGCTACGTCGACATCATGGTCGAATCGCTCGACGAGGCGCTCGGGCTGGCGGGCGAGGCCCGGGCGATGAGGGAAGCCGCTGTCGATCGCGCTCCTCGGAAACGCCGCCGACATCCTGCCCGAGTTCGTGCGCCGCGGCATCACGCCGGACATCCTGACCGACCAGACCTCCGCCCACGACGAGCTCAACGGGTACGTGCCGGCGGGCGTGCCGTATGAGGAGGCCATGCGGCTGCGGCGCGAGGCGCCCGCCGAATACATCAAGCGGGCTTACGGGTCGATGGCCGTCCACGTCCGGGCGATGCTCGACCTCCAGAAGCGCGGCGCCCGGGCCTTCGATTACGGCAACAACATCCGCGGCCAGGCGCAGAAGGCCGGCGTCGACGACGCGTTCGACATCCCGGGTTTCGTCCCGGAGTACATCCGGCCGCTTTTCTGCACCGGCAAGGGGCCGTTCAGGTGGGCGGCCCTGTCGGGCAAGCCCGAGGACATCTACGCCACCGATGAGGCCGTGCTCCGCGAATTCCCCGAGAACGACCGCGCTCGAGCGGTGGATCCGGAAGGCCCAAAAGCAGATCCAGTTCCAGGGCCTGCCGGCGCGGATCTGCTGGCTCGGCTACGGCGAGCGGGCCCGGTTCGGCGCCGTCATCAACGACCTCGTGAAGAGCGGCAGAAGTCAGCGCGCCCATCGTCATCGGCCGCGACCACCTGGACGCGGGGTCGGTCGCCTCGCCGAATCGCGAGACCGAGGGCATGCGGGACGGGTCGGACGCCATCGCCGACTGGCCGATCCTCAACGCCCTGCTCAACGCCGTAAGCGGCGCCTCGTGGGTGTCGGTCCATCACGGCGGGGGAGTGGGCATCGGGCTCTCTCTTCATGCCGGGATGGTGATCGTCGCCGACGGCAGCGACTCCGCCGCCAGGCGGCTGGAGCGGGTGCTGACGGTCGACCCGGGCATGGGCGTCGTCCGCCACGCCGACGCGGGATATGAGACGGCGGTGGCCTTCGCCCGCGAAAAGAAGATCAAGATCCCCATGCTGTAAGCCGTGGGGCGGATGGGGCGAACCGCTCGGGCCCAACGGAAGTTCACGGCGCGGCGGTCGATTTGACTACGGCCGTTGGCCGCGGCGCATCCAAGACGTCGGCCGGCGTCAGCCGATATTCCTGCGGTGTGAGGCTCCGCCTCATCAGATAATCATCTCCCGAATCCCTCTCAAGCTGACGGCGATTCCGGCCCGGGCAGTTACGGCGCCAAGCTGGCATGGAATTCGCTTAAGCTGGGGGCGAAAGGAGGTCAACATGAAAAAAGCCATCGCTCTGACACTGGCCGCGGCCCTCGTGCTTTCCGCAGTCCTGTTCTTCCCGTCGCTGACGGAAGCCGCAGTTCCCGCGGGCACCTGCTATGACAACTGGGATGTCTGCCGGTCGCGTGCCTTCCAGTCCGAGGAAGGGGTCCTGCGGACGACCGTCTTGCTCACGGTCTGCGACTTCGGCCTGGGCAAGTGCCTGCTGGGTTACTGACCGCCAACGGAGCCGAGATGAGGGGCCCTCAACGCAAAGCCGTCGGGGCCCCGCCCTCTTTCTCGAATCGAACGTCGCCATGCTCCCCGGAGCGGGAGGAGGTCGGGAGGGTCGGGAGGAGAGGAATTCCTCGGGGAGCCGTGGATTATCGGGGAATGAGCTGAATGGAGAGACAAAAGATGGGCAACGCGAAGGCGAAAGAAGTGGAAAGGCTGGCGGCGTCTTTTATATTGAGTTTCCTGCTTGGCGCCCCGTTGAGCGCCGCCTTGATGCCGGCGCCGAAGCGCCTGGCGGTGCGTGAGGTCGAAGTCAAAGCCGATGATGCGGCGCCTTTCCTCTCCCGGCCGGTCGCCGTCGTCTGTGATGAACGGTCCATTTATGTCCTGGATTCGGCCGACGCCGACATCAAAATATACTCAAGGGCCGGAGCGTACCAACGCACGATCGGCCGAAAGGGCCAGGGTCCCGGGGAATTCCGGCTGCCCAACGACCTGGATGTCTTCGGCGGCCGGCTGTACGTCGCGGACAGCGCCAACCGGCGCCTCCAGGTCTTGGATACAGATGGAAAGTATATGGGCGGGTTCCCCCTCGGGATGACTCCCTGGCGCATCCTTGTCCTAAGCGGCGACAGGATCCTCGTGGCCGGCCTTCCTTCGGGCCGCGCGCGCGACGAGAAGATCGTCAACTGCTTCCGCCGGGACGGCACTCCCGTCTGGCGGGCGGTCGATTCCCTGCGCTCGGGAGACGCGGTTCATGACGCTCTGAGAAACCAGATATTCATCAGGCGGGCGCCGGGCGGCGGGTTCCGGGTCGTTCGGAGCTTCGACGACCGCGTCGTCAGGACGATGAACGCCGACGGATTCCGGACGGGCGAGGCCGCGACGCCTGAATCCGGCCTGCCGCTCAAGAAGATCGAGGTTCCCACGTCCGGAGGACAGAAAAAGTCGGTCAAAGGTTTCTGCTGGAGCTGCGCCGCCGACGGGGAGCGGCTGTACATCCTGTCCCCTGAATATACGGACGATCACGACCTGGGGCCGGGAAAAACGATCGCCGTTTTCGGCGGAGTCCATGGGGCTTGAAGCCCTCATCGAGCTTCCCGAGAAGATAACGAAATTCGCCGTCGCCGGCGACACCATCTATGCCATCGATACCGACTCCCGCCTTCGCATCTTTGTTTTCGCCCGTGCGGGTTTAGATATATCCGACTGTCCCCACATAATGATAGGTCCGGAGACTCCTGGATATTCCCTGAAGAGGAACAGGCTGCCTGACCGAGGATTGCCGGTGCGTTCTGTTGAATCCTCTTCCATCGGAGCGAAGAGGTAGAAGGAGGGGTTGCGTGAGAAGATCCGGCCTGACTTACGTCCTCCTTTACGTAATCATGCTGAATTCAAGTCAAGCCGCCCCTCCAAACCCGATTCCGATGTTCGGGGAAGAAGTCAGGATAGTCGCCTCCCTCGAGGAAGCGGCCGTCGCTCCGCATAGCCCGGCGGTCCTGGTCTTCTTCTCGCTCGATTGCCCGGTCTGCTGGGAGGAGCTCTTTGAGGTCAGATATATGATTGAAAAGAATAGTATTCCGATCGCCTTAGTCGGGATCAGCGCCGACTCCCGCGAGGACCTCGAGCCCTTCCTGGGCAAGCACGCTTTCTTCCATCCCGTCGTGTGCGACCGGGGGAGAGAGCTATTCAGAAAGTTCAAGGTGAAGCTCGAGCCATTGACCGTGGTCATCGACGGCGGCCGGGTCATCCACCGGGACAACACGGCCGAAGCCATGGATATTCGAAGGGAGAAGCTGAAACGATGCCTTCTCGAAATCACCTCCAAGCGGCCTTCCTGATCGTGCGCCGGAAAGCGGCCGCGTCCCGGACCCTGCCGGCGCTTTTTGCCGGGTTCGGCTTGCTCCTCGGGTTTCTCTGGGCCAAGGACTCTTTCTCGCTGGCGCTCAGAGCGTTCTTGTTTCTGTTCCCATATCTTTTCCTTTTTCTATCCCAGGACATGTTCCGAGATGAGATCGATTCCGGCGCGCTCGAGAACGTCATCTTCGTCAACGGCGGTTTCCGCGAGTATCTTTTCTCGAAGCTTCTGGTATTGTCGGTCCTTGGGCTGGCCGCAAGCGCGAGCGGTGTTTTCGGTGCTGGCCGCTCTCGGCGTCGCCTTCGGACCCGCGCCGATCGTTCCCGGACACCTTGTCCAGTTCATCGCCGGCGCGTCGGCCGGCTTCTATTACCTTGCGGTCGGCGGCTGCCTGAGCTTCTTTTTCAAGGCCGGCTCGAATGTCCTGATCGTCATCATCGGTCAGGTCTTCGTGGGGATCGGTTTCTTTCTCTCGATGACCTCGCGCCGGGGCTGGGTCGAGGCCGTACTGTCGAACGACCTTTCAGGCCCGGTGCGCAAGCTCCGGTTCCTCGGCCTCACGCTCCTTTTCCCGAACGCAGTCATCGCCCGGCCGCGTCCTTTCTTGATCGTCGGGCTGGCTATCGCGGCACTCGGCGCGATCTGTCTCGCCCGGAAGCGGATCAGGAAGCTCGAGATTTTCCAGACATGAGCGCGCCCGCTGTCGAAGCCTTGAACCTGTCCAAACGGTATGGCCGGGTCGATGCCCTGAGCGACGCTTCTTTCTTCGCACCCGGGAGCGCCATCACGGTCTTGCTCGGGGAAAACGGCGCCGGGAAAACGACGGCCGTCAAGCTCATCCTGGGGTTCTTGCGCCCGGACACGGGGTGGCTCGAGTCCCGGGTTTCCCGCGTCGGTTTCGTACCGGACCGGCCTGTATTCTTTCCCTGGCTTCGCGGCCGTGAGGTCCTCGCGGCGACGCTGCGGGCTTTCGGCATCGATCCCGCGGACCTCGACCTTCGGGCGGCGGGCCTGAGCGGAAGGATCGGGTTTGACCCGGCGCTTTTGGAGCGCCGCGTTCAGGGGTATTCGCTGGGCAATCAAAAGAAGCTGGCTTATCTCCAGAATCTCCTTCTGTCTCCCGGGCTGCTCGTCGCCGACGAGCCCTTTTCCTCGCTCGACCCGGCGGCCATCCGGAACGTTCGCGAGCTGTTCCTGGACCTCAAGCGCGAAGGGACGACGCTCCTCCTGAGCTCTCACCTGATCTCCGAGATGGAGAAGATCTGCGACTCATTCGTCATCCTCAAGAGAGGTCGGGTCATCGTCCAGGAGGGGCTGGAATTCCTGCGCGAGAATCATGTCTTCGTGCGGTTGCCGAAGGGACTTCCGGCTCCGAATATCACGGACCGTTACGACGCGACGGGCTCATACGGCTGGACCCGGATGTCCTCGGGCGTCATCACCGTGCTTGCGGGCAAGGATAGGGCGGGGCGCCTGGTAGAAGCCGCGGGCGGTCCCACCCGTGTCCACCTCGAGCCGCCGACCCTCGAATCCCTCTATTTCTTCTTCACCTCGTGACATCGCTGTGGGACGTTTCCCGGGAATTCGGGGGACAGCATACGTAATGCACTTAATTCCCCCCCTAATCTCATTGGCTCGCAGACACAGATAAAGCGCCAAACCGGGATTTATTCGCTCGCAGGATGCAACTCCTTCCTGGCCAGATAAAGATACCTCGGCGCGAACGTCAACATTCTGGGGAAAACATGCGCCACGGACGCGGAGAAGACGTAATATGACTGCGATAGGAATCTTTGGAACCAACTCGATTGGTCAGGGCTGGAAATCACATGCCAGCCGGCGATCTGGAATCCGATTTCCGTTAGAAAACGGCGAAGACCCGCGGGGGTGGGCCACAGGACATACGCTGAGTCGCTGTGGAGACGAGCCCAACGTCGCTCAATAAGCCAGCAGAGCACCCCACGGCTGCGCCACAGCATGAACGCCTGTCCGGGAATCTCGATGGCCAGAATCCCGCCCGGTTTCATGACTCTAAATATCTCGCGAAATTCGGCCTCGGGGTCATCGAGGTAGTACATCGTATCGATCATGGTTACCAAATCGAAGAAGTCAATCGGGTAACCTGCACTGAGGAGGGTCCCGGCATGCACCCGCGCTGAGTGATTGCTGGCCGCATGGACCGCTGCTGACGGGGAGAGTTCCACGCCATATCGTTGCCAGGCGGGATCGGGAAATCCGATAAACAAATCGCCCAGACTGCAGCCCACGTCCAGCATCCGCCCCCCGACAGCATAGCGCTTGATAAGTTCGGCCTCCGCGCGCAGCGCCTGCTGCCGGCAGGCCGCATTTCTGATAGCATGCTCTCCGTAGCTGAACGTCGCATCCAACCTGGAGAATCGAACCGAACGCGGTGCGCAGGGTGACGCGTAGACAGTGGAACAACCCTTGCAGCGAACATAGCGGGTTGGTTTTCCTTCGTCCATCCAGATAGTCCGGGATTTTGATCTGCACATCGGGCACCCATTATTAAGCGCCAGCGATGGTTTTGACATTGTCGTCATCGGAAACTCACCCCCAGTGATGACATGTCAATCCGGGCAACCGCCTGCGCGTGATGTTATGATCTTTGATAGCCTTCAATCTCATCTTCCAGCTTGACGGCCGCGTGGTCTTGGTGTTGCTTGCCGTGCATTGTAGCATATTCCGATCGACAAAATGATTCCCTCGAAGGCTCTGCCGTTCGACTCGGCCGAGCCTTCGATTGACCCGCCCCGGGGGCTGTGCTATTTTATGCCGGGGATGGAGGCGCCCGCGGCGCCGTCCCCGTTTTAAGAGTCCCCCAAAATGATCACAGTCCGTTTCGCTCCAAGCCCGACCGGGTACCTACACCTCGGAAGCGCCCGCACCGCCCTTTTCAACTGGCTCTATGCCCGCCACGAGGGCGGCCGGTTCCTGCTCCGGGTGGAGGATACCGACCGCGCCCGCTCGGACGTCCGCTTTCTTGAGGAGATCCTGAGCGACCTCCGCTGGCTCGGCCTCGACTGGGACGGGGACCTGATCTACCAGAGCCGCCGGTTCGACATCTACCGCGCCAAGGCCGAAGAGCTCGCCGCCGCCGGCAAAGCCTATAGGGAAGGGGAGGCTTATCTCTTCCGCATCGAGAAAGGCCGGACCGTCGAATATAACGACATCATCCACGGCCGAATCTCCGTCCAGACGGACGACATCAAGGACCAAGTGATGATCAAGTCGGACGGGTCGCCCTCCTACAACTTCGCCTGCGTCGTCGACGACGCCGAGCTCGGGATCAGCCACATCCTCCGCGGCGACGATCACATCTCGAACACGCCCAAGCAGATCCTGTTCTACGAGGCGTTCGGCCTGACGCCGCCCCGCTTCGGCCACATGCCGCTCATCCTCGGCCCCGACGGGGCCAAGCTGTCCAAGCGCCACGGCGGCGTCTCGGTCGAGGAGTACCGCAAAGACGGCTACCTCGCCGAGGCCCTCGTCAATCATCTCATCCTCCTCGGCTGGTACCCCGGCGCGGAGCATGAGGTCCTGACGCTCGCCGAGGCGGTCAAAATGTTCGACATCTCGCAGATGGGGGATGTCCAGGCCAAGTTCGACATCCAGAAGCTCCGCTGGCTGAACGCCGAGCATATCATGAAAAAGCCGGCGGCCGACCTCCTCCCGGCGCTCAAGAGCGCACCTCGAGGCCGCGCACACCGATATCTCCGCCTTCGACGACGCCTACATCCTTAAGGTCATCGACCTCTACAAGGTCCGGCTGAAGACGCTCGCCGAATTCCCCGAGAAAACCGACTGTTTCTTCCGGGACGATTTCGCCTTCGAGCCCGAGGGCCGGAAGAAGCATCTCGACAACCCGGCGAACCTGGAGAGCCTCCGCACGCTGGCCGACCGCCTGGAGCCCCTGCCCGAATTCACCCGCCAGAATATCGAAGAGGTCTTCCGCGCCCTGGCCGAAGAGCTCCGGCTCAAGCCGGCCGCCCTCATCCATCCCGCCCGCATGGCCGTGAGCGGCAAGACAAGCGGCGCGGGCCTGTTCGAGATGATGGAGCTTCTCGGCCAAGACAGAGTCCTGAAACGCCTGCGAGGTGCAACCCCATGAGCACGCCCGAGCCCAAGCGCCATTTCGTCAGCGACATCATCGACGAGGACATCAAGAGCGGAAAGAACCAGGGACGCGTTCACACCCGCTTCCCGCCGGAGCCGAACGGTTTCCTCCATATCGGCCACGCGAAGTCCATCTGCCTCAATTTCGGCCTCGCCGCCCAGTACGGAGGCCTCTGCAACATCCGGTTCGACGACACGAACCCCGAGACCGAGGAGATCGCCTACGTCGACTCCATAAAAGAGGACGTGCGCTGGCTGGGGTTCGATTGGGATGACAGGGAATACTACGCCTCCGACTACTTTGAGAAATTCTACGAATTCGCCGTCGACCTGGTCAAGAAAGGCAAGGCCTTTGTCTGCGACCTTTCGGCCGAGGAAGTGAGCGCCCAGCGCGGCAACCTGACCGAGCCCGGACAGGAAAGCCCCTTCCGGACGCGCACGACCGAAGAAAACCTCGACCTCCTGAAGCGCATGCGCGACGGCGAGTTCTCCGACGGATCGAAAACGCTCCGCGCCAAGATCGACATGGCCAACCCGAACCTCCTCCTTCGCGACCCGGTCCTCTACCGCATCCGCCGCGAGAGCCACTACCGCACCGGCGATAAATGGATCATCTATCCGACTTACGACTGGGCCCACGGCCAGTCCGACTCGATCGAAGGGATCACCCACTCGATCTGCACCCTCGAGTTCGAAGTGCACCGGCCGCTCTACGACTGGCTGATCGACCAGCTGGGCATCCACCATCCCCGCCAGATCGAGTTTGCCCGCCTGAGCGTCAGCCACACCGTCCTCAGCAAGAGGAAGCTTCTTGAGCTTGTCCGCGAGGGCCGGGTCAGCGGCTGGGACGACCCCCGGATGCCCACGATCTCGGGTCTCCGGCGCCGCGGCTATACTCCCGCCGCGATCCGGAATTTCTGCGACCTTATCGGAGTCGCCAAGGCCAACAGCATCGTCGATATGGCTTTGCTCGAGGACTGCGTCCGCGAGGACCTGAACAAGTTTGTCCCCCGGTTCATGGGCGTTCTCCGGCCCCTTAAAGTGGTCATCGAAAATTACCCGGAGGGCGAGACCGAGAGCCTCGAGGCGGTCAACAACCCCGAGGACGCCGGCATGGGGACTCGGCCGGTGCCGTTCTCGCGCGTCCTCTACATCGAGCGGGACGACTTCATGGAGGACCCCCCGAAGAAATTTTTCAGGCTGGCGCCGGGCCGCGAGGTCAGGCTGCGTTACGCCTACTTCATCAAGTGCCTGGACGCCGTGAAGGACCCGGCGACAGGCGAGGTCGTCGAGCTTCGCTGCACCTACGACCCGGCCACACGGGGCGGCGATTCCCCCCCGGACGGGCGCAAGGTGAAAGCCACCCTCCATTGGGTGTCCGCCGCCCACGCGGTCGACGCCGAGGTCCGCCTCTACGCGACGCTCTTCACCCGCCGCGACGCCGGCGAGGTCGAGGAGGGGGCCGACTGGAAGTCGAACCTCAACCCCAAATCGGTTGAGATTGTCCCAGGGTGCAAGGTCGAGCCGGGACTCAAGGATGTCCCCCCCGGGTTCAAGCTGCAGTTCGAAAGGCTCGGCTACTTCTGCGCCGATTCCAAGGACTCCGCGCCGGGACGTCCGGTGTTCAACCGCACCGTGACGCTCCGGGATTCCTGGGCCAACATCAAGAAAGCCGGCCGCGAGAACGAGTAGGCCCCTCGGCCCTCGCATCTGGGGCCGCCTCGTCTCGTGAATAATCCAGGCCAGCTGCGCTCAGCCGAGCTTCTTGACGACCGCGTCCAGCGGACGCTTGCGGGGGCCGGGCGTCGGTCCCGACGGATACCCGACCGGGACGACAGCCATGAATTCCCCCTTCGGCTCCTCGAGAAGCGTCAAGACGTCGTCCTTGATCAGGAAAAGGATTCCGAGCCAAACCGTAGCCAGTCCGAGGGACGTCGCCGCCAGAAGCAGATTCTCGACCGCCGCCGCCGAGCTCTGGATCTCCATGATCCTGAAGAAATCGTGGACGCCGCCCGCGTTGAGCTTGAACAGCTCCTCGCCGTGACGGATGAGATCTCCCGAGTTGGCGACGGCGATGACGACGGGGGCCGCCGCGATCGTCCGCGACGCCATCCGGAGGAGGGTGGAGGCGGGCCGCGGAAAATCTCCGGAGCGGGCGTTGATCAGATCCCCCAGCTTCGCTTTGCTTTCGCCCCGGACGATGATGAACCGCCACGACTGCTGATTGTGGGCCGAGGGGGCGCTGTTCGCTGCCTCGAGAAGCAGGCGGATGAGGCCGTCGTCGACGTCCCGGTCCTCGAACCGGCGAACGCTCCGTCGCCGGGCGATGGCCGCCAGTATTTCGCCGCCGGCTAAAGAATCCCTCTTTTGTTCCATGCTCTTAATCTATCCGTGTCGCGCCGGAAATTCAACTTCCCTGATTCAGAAATAAGCATCGCGTTTCGTGTGATTAAGTTGTTCCTCAAAGGGGTCCTGTCATGGCGCGTCCCTGTGCGTCCTCGCGCCTCACCCGTCAGCGACTGTTAGCGCCCTCCAAGGGGAGAGGGGTCCCCGTCGCTCCGGGCGCGCAGGGACTGGCGCCATGCCACCCCGCGATGTCCGGTTGTCATCACATAAAAAGATGCTTCCGATACCAATTGCGGGATTTTCTACTCTGCGGCGAATGTATATAATAAGCGATGTCGACATGGTGAAGACCGTGAAGACGCAGCCGTGGCGGGGCTATGTATTGTCCTTATGTTACTTGCGGGTGCGCTGTATGGTCCCTCATATGCCTTCGAAATCGAGCCTGGCACCCAAGCCGAGCCTCCTGACGCCCCGGCCGCGGACGTTCTGAAGCAGATCTATGTCGAAGTCAAGGAGCTCGGCCCATACCCGGGCGAAACGTTCATCAAGCATGACTTTTTCCTCGGTCCCGCCGACGACGACAGCTACAAAAGAGAGCACGTCGTCGTCTTGATCCAGGACGTGGATGGAGTCGAGCGGATGAGGATACAAGTCACCGAAATGAAGAACCGGCCGGACGACCCCCGCATCCAGCTCGCCGGCAAAACCAGGACGATCACCTGCTCGGTTTCCGGGGGAGAGGCACTGACCCTTCTCCGCTCGGATTACAGCGACACTGAGACCGTCCGGCTGGCGCCCGACATACTCCGCGCGGTCCGCGAGAAGAAAAAGCTCCTTGACGAGTACAAGGCCAAACCGTCCGACCGCGGTTAACGCAATCAGGCGATAAGGATGAGCAGGCGGCGGCACCGCCCGCGGCCGCCGGCTTGCTTCTTCGGGTATTTCGGGCATAATAGCAGGCTGCGCCTTAGGTTTATCCTTAAGGAATAAACGGTTTAAAGGAGTCATCATATGAACACCACGATCGTCCATATCCTGGGCCGGGAGATCCTCGATTCCCGCGGCAATCCGACGGTTGAAGTCGAAGTCTGTCTCGAGGACGGCGCCTGGGGCCGCGCCGCGGTTCCCTCCGGCGCCTCAACGGGCACGCACGAGGCCCTGGAGCTTCGCGACCAGGACAAGAAGCGCTACGGAGGCAAGGGTGTCCTCAAGGCCGTCAAGAACGTGAACGATGATCTGGCCAAAGAGCTTCTCGGCCGCGACGCTCTCGACCAGGCCGGTCTGGACCAGGCGATGATCGAGCTTGACGGCACCGACCACAAGGAAAAATATGGCGCCAACGCCATCCTCGGGATCAGCTTGGCCGCGGCCCGGGCGGCGGCGGGCTCCGTCGGGCAGCCGCTTTACAGGTACCTCGGAGGGATGACGGCGCGCGTTCTCCCCGTTCCCATGTTCAACATCATGAACGGCGGCGCCCACGCCAACTGGCAAGCCACCGACTTCCAGGAGTTCATGATCGCGCCCGCCGGCGCACCCAACTTCCGGGAAGCCCTCCGCTGGGGGACCGAGGTCTATCATGCCCTCAAGTCCGTCCTCAAGTCGGCCGGCCATTCGACGGGCGTGGGCGACGAGGGCGGGTTCGCCCCGGCGCTCAAGGCCAACTCCGACGCCGTGGAGAACATCCTGAAAGCCATCGAGAAAGCCGGCTTCACCCCCGGCAAAGATATCAGCATCGCCCTCGACCCCGCGTCGAGCAGCTTCTACGAGGACGGCGGCTATCTCCTGCGCACGGAGAACCGCAAAATCAGCTCGCTCGAGATGGTGAGCCTGTATGCGGAGTGGACGAAGAAGTATCCGATCGTCAGCATCGAGGACGGCCTGGCCGAGGACGACTGGGACGGCTGGCGGGTCCTGACGAAGACGATCGGCGGCACCACCCAGCTTGTCGGGGACGACCTGTTCGTGACGAACATCGAGCGGATCGCCCGGGGCATCGAGCAAAGCGCCGCCAACGCCGTGCTCATCAAGCTCAACCAGATCGGGACGCTCACCGAAACGATCGCGGCCATCGAGATGGCCAAGAAAGCCGGCTGGCAGGCGATGGTTTCCCACCGGAGCGGCGAGACCGTCGACAGCTTCATCGCCGACCTCACGGTCGCCATGGGAACGGGCCAGCTCAAGACGGGCGCCCCTTGCCGCGGCGAGAGGGTCGAAAAATACAACCAGCTGATGCGGATCGAGGAGGAGCTCGGAGCCTCCGCCGTCTACGCCGGCTGGTCGGCCTTCAAGCGGTAGAGCGACGCCGCCTTCCGGACGGAAGGCCGAGCTTGGGATCCCGCGCCGCCGCGGTCTCCTTCTCATGCCTCAGGGCCTCCGCTCTGGGTCTCGGCTTGGTCTGGACGATCGCCGGCTCGCACCGGACCTTGGCCGTGCCGCAGCTTTTCTCATGGCTCTGTGTCTTCGGGAACTTGATGTAGCGAACGGTTCTTCTGCTCATTGTCGATTTGGCCTCCTCTCCGGGATACCGGCCTGCCTTAGGCGGGCCCCTCTCAACCTGTGATACAAGATTTGTGCCAAGGGCTGTCAATCCCCGGAGGCTTGACCGTTCTTGAAGCCTTTTGTAAAATAATCTTATCATAACTAGCAGAGAAGCCGGAGAGGCAATGACCTTCGTCCCGACCCTGACGGTTCGCTCCCGGGAAAATAATTTCATCCGTCCGTAACCGCGGCTTCCCTCCGCCATTAAAATCTCTTCCGGGAGGACAGAATGTCGGAAACGAAGCTGGAGAATTCTACGGCCGAATGGTACCCGCCGGCGCCCGAGGTCATTGCCCATGCCACAATCCCCGACTGGCTGGCGACGGTCCGGATGGCGGACGCGGACTATCTCGGGTTCTGGGAGAGCTGCGCCAAGGGATTCATCGACTGGCATAAGCCCTGGACGCGCGTCCTCGACGATTCGAAGGCGCCTTTCTACCGCTGGTTCGTGGACGCCAAGACGAACATCATCCACAACGCCATCGACCGCCACCTCAAGACCCACCGCCGGAACAAGCTGGCCCTGATCTGGGAAGGGGAGAAGGGGGAGCAGCGGACGTTCTCCTACTTCTCCCTGAACCGGGAGGTCAGCAAGTTCGCGAGCGTCCTCAAGGCCCTGGGCGTAAAGAAAGGGGACCGGGTCACGATCTACATGGGCCGGGTGCCCGAGCTGCCGATCGCCATGCTGGCCTGCGCCAAGATCGGGGCCGTCCATTCGGTCGTCTTCGGCGGGTTCTCGACCGAGTCGCTCCACGGCCGGATCGAGGACTCCCAGTCCCGGATCGTCGTCACCTGCGACGGCGCCTTCCACAACGGCAAGATCGTCGAGCTCAAGCGGATCGCCGACGAGGCCATCAGCCGGGCGCCGATCGTCGAGCACGTGGTCGTCTTCCGCCGGACCGGCCACGAGGTGCCGATGGAGGAGGGGCGCGACATGTGGTGGCACGACCTGATGTCCCTGCCCATCGCCGACCCGCGCTGCCCGACCGAGATCCTGGATTCCGAGGACATGCTCTATATGCTCTACACTTCCGGGACGACGGGAAAGCCCAAGGCCATCGTCCACACCCACGGCGGCTACCAGGTGGGGGTGGCGGCCACGCTCAAGTATGTTTTCGACCTCAAGGACGATGACCGCTGGTGGTGCGCCGCCGACCCCGGCTGGGTCACCGGCCACTCCTACATCGTCTACGGGCCGCTCCTGCTCGGCGCCACGGGGGTGATCTACGAGGGCGCGCCCACTTACCCGTATCCCGACCGCTGGTGGCAGATCGTCGAAAGATATGGCGTCAACGTCTTCTACACCGCGCCCACGGCCATCCGCGGCCTGATGCGCTTCGGCGAGGCCTGGCCCAACCGCCGCGACCTGTCTTCCCTGCGCCTCCTCGGGTCGGTGGGCGAGCCCATCAACCCCGAAGCCTGGCGCTGGTATCACAGGGTCATCGGGAAGGAGAAGTGCCCGATCATGGACACCTGGTGGCAGACCGAAACGGGGATGTTCATGATCACGCCCGGGCCGAGCCTGCCGCTCAAGCCCGGATCGGGTACGCTGCCATTTTTCGGCCAGCAGGCCGATGTCGTCGACGAACAGGGCAAATCGGTGGGCGTCGACGAGGAGGGCTACCTCGTCCTCAAGCGGCCGTGGCCGGCGATGATGCGGACGATCTACGGGGACCCCGACCAGTACGTGAAGCAATACTGGAGCAAGTTCCCGGGACTCTACCTGACCGGCGATGCGGCCCGGCGGGACAAGGACGGGTACTACTGGATCATCGGCCGGGTCGACGAAGTGATCAAGGTCTCCGGCTACCGCTTGGGGACGGCCGAGATCGAGTCCGCCCTGGTCAGCCATCCGGCCGTGGCCGAAGCGGCGGCCATCGGGCTGCCGCACGAGATCAAGGGCCAGGCGATCCACGCCTTCGCCGTCCTCCGCCAGGGTTTCCAGGCATCGAAGGAACTGGCGGAGGAGCTTCGCCAGTACGTCGGCACGGAGATGGGGCCGATCGCCAGGCCGGAGAACATCGACTTCGTCCAGTCGCTGCCCAAAACGAGGTCCGGAAAGATCATGCGGCGCGTCCTCAGGGCCCGCGCCCTGGGCCTCCCCGAGGGCGACCTGTCGACGCTTGAGGAGTAATCGAGCGAAGTCCGGCGGTTGATTTCGCCGCCCGGACAATATAGAATTGACGGCGGTTGCGCGCCTGTAGCTCAGCGGATAGAGCGCCGGCCTCCGGAGCCGTAGGTCGCTGGTTCGAATCCAGTCAGGCGCGCCATCTCATTAACTCTCCGCTCAAGATCGAGCGGCGTTCCTGTTTGATCCGATCATGACGAACGCCGCGGGGTGAGGGCCGATGGACAACCGGCGGAAGCTCTATATCGCGATCAGCCTCTTCCTGGTCATCTTCCTTGTCGGCGTCGCCGGGTTCAAGATCATCGGCGGGCCGCAGGTCAGCCTCCTCGACAGCGCCTACATGACGGCCATCACCGTCTCGACCATCGGCTACGGCGAGGTCGTGGACCTGAGCGGCAACCCGTCCGGACGGGTGTTCACAATCCTCTTCATCTTCCTCAGCGTCGGGACGATCGCCTTCGCGATCTCGTCGATCACGGGATTCATCGTCGAGGGAGAGCTGAAAAATCTCCTGGGGAGAAGACGCATGGAAAAAGATATCGCCAAGCTCAAGGATCACTATATCGTCTGCGGCGGCGACGAGACCGCCCAGACGGTCATCCGGGAACTCATCGCCACGGAGCGCGACTTCGTGGTGATCGAGCCCTCCCGGGAGAAGCTGGACAAGCTCTTGGCGGCGGCGCCGGACCTGCTCTATATTCAGGGCGACCCGGCCGAGGACGAGGTCCTGCTCAAGGCGGGCCTGAAAAAGGCGAAGGGCGTGCTCCTGACGCTGCCCACCGACGAGGCCAATGTCTTCGTGACGATCACCGCCCGAAGCCTCAACCCGGGCCTGAGGATCATCGCCAAGGGGCTCGACCTCAAGTCCCACGACAAGATGAAGCGGGCGGGGGCCGACAGCGTCGTCTCGCCGGCATTCATCGGCGGGATGCGGATGGTCTCGGACATGGTGAGGCCGGCGGTCGTCACCTTCCTCGACAAGATGCTCTACGACAAGGCGAAGAACCTTCGCGTGGAGGAAGTGACCGTCGGCGCCGGTTCGTCTCTCGCCGGGCGGACCATCGCCCAGGCCGCGATCGGGGAGAAGACGGGCGCCCTGCTTGTCGCCGTGAGGCGGTCGGAAACCGCCGACTACGAATTCAACCCTCCGGCCGGGCGGACGATCGGGGAGGGGGACATCCTGATCTTCATCGGCAGCCCGCGGATGGCGGACGGGATCAGGAAGCTTATCCAGGGCGAGACGCTTTAGTCCCGAGAAACAGAAAGGCGGGACCCGAGAAAACGGGACATGACCCTTTTCTCCGGAAAAGGGATCGTGTACCGTTTTCCACAGCACGGCCGGGACGACGTTTGACAACGAACGAGCCCTCGACTAAACTATGGGCGAATTTATGGCCCGTTAGCTCAATCGGTAGAGCAGCGGACTCTTAATCCGCGGGTTGTAGGTTCGAGTCCTACACGGGTCACTTCCGATTTTCCTATTTACCCAGAGACCCAACATTCTCAGGCGTTCACCACGCCTTGCCTCGACGTCTTTCAAACGAGAAGGATCCAGAGCGCCTCAGCTTCGTTCGGGGCGGTTTTGCGTGCCGAAGTTTGACAAGGATGCTCATTTTACTGATGATGATGTCAGGAAGCGAGTGGTGCGTCTCGCAAATAACTTGGCTTTATATAAGAGCAACGAAGACGCACCACCGCGGGGGAGTTTGAGGGGGACGGCGTCGTTCCCCTCAGGGGGTCAGTGGAGTGAAACGAAACGCCGAGGGGGGAGCTTGACTCCCCCCTGGAAGTGTCCCGTCTATATACAGGACTTTGGAAAGGAACTTACGAAACGGGACACTCGGCGAGGGGGAATTTCGCCATATGGCGACAGGCAGAGGGCTAGAAGGGAGATGCCAGTGAAGACTGAACAGCGCATTGAACAACGATTAGATAAGCTGGAAAGTGAACTGAGTCAATTGGCGTCAGGGCTGGATCGGGCGTCGATCGGCGGCTTCTCACTTCAGGAACGATTATATAAGCTGGAACGAGAACTGGGGCGACTGACCGCAATCTCGGAGCCGGTCTTTAAAGGCGTTTTTCCGGAGATCCGCGCCAAGATGTTCGTCCTGGAGAATCGTGAAGGCCAGATGCGCGCTTCGATGGCCGTGCGCCAGGACGGCCCAAGGCTATGTTTATATGATGAGAATGGCAAGGAGCGTGTCGTGCTGGCCCTGAACAACGGCGGTCCGGCCCTGTTGATGGAGGGGGAAGACGGCGAAGTGCGGGCCGGGCTGTCCGCGAGCGGGGAGGGGGGCGCGCTCAGCCTTTATGATCGGAACGGCAGAGAGCGCGCGGGACTGCACGTCAGCAAGGACGGATCCTTTCTGAGCCTGGAGGACGAGAACGGGAAGCGGCGCGCCTGGCTGGTCCTCTACAAGGACGAGCCGATGCTGGCCCTGGTCGATAAGAAAGGCGAGGTCCGCGCCTGGCTGGTCCTTCACGAGAAGGGCCCGGAGCTTCTCTTTTTCGGCGAGGACGGCAATCCGATCCCCGCCCGTTGACCGGGCCTGCCCAGTCGATTGACAGATCCGCCGTAATCGGGCTATTATCAATTGGTACTGAGAGCCAAGCTCAGACGGATGAACCTCTCGGGACCGGGAAAAAGCCAGATGCGCATGATGGGACGATTCTTACTCCTCCTGTGCGTGACCATGGTTCCCCCCTTCCTCGCCGGGACGACCTATTATGCGGCCACGAGCGGGAATGATTCCCATAACGGTCTTTTCCCGACATACCTGGGCGAATCCAATGGGCCGTTTCGGACGCTCAACCGGGCTGCCGGCGCCTTGAAGGCGGGAGATACCGTTGAAATCAGAGGCGGCACTTATGTGGAGAATGTCGACTTTGGCAATAGCGGGACATCGGCTGACAGGATCACCGTCACGAATTATGACCATGAGTACGTCATTATTGACGGACAGTATGCCTTACCAGGCGGGAGCGTTTACTATTACCTGGTAACGTTGTCTGGAGATTACGTAACACTCAGCAATGTGACCATCAAACGTTCATCCGGCAGTCTCCTGGCCCTTACCGGAGATTATGCGCTATGCGATAAACATCATCGGCGAAGGGAGCCGAGAGGCCGGCATGTGTGCACCGGGAACGCGAAACCTGTTTGATGGCTGCATCCATGACAGACAACGGCAACGGATATGGTATCGGCGGGCAGACAACTTGGGGTTCGGCGATCGGAGTCGACGGGGGCTCAGAATCTCACGAATCCAGAATTGCCTCGTTTATGACAACAGCGGCGAAGGGTTCAATGCGGGTGGAGTCGGAACACCAAATCGCCATGCAAGATAATGTCGCCTATGATAACGGCGCACTCGGAATGTCTATAACGGTTCGGCCTCCGGCACGATCATCAGGCGAAACCTCATTTATTGATCTGCCGGGGCAAAATATGGCCCATCCTCCGGCATAGTCATCGGCGCCGAAGTCGACGCCCCGGCCAATTTGCAGATCGTCAATAATCTTTGTTTTGGCAACTGATCAATCTGCTCATGACAGCAACGTCACCTCGGCGGACAAGTTGGCTTGATCGCTCACAACACCTTCGTGAACACTCAAAAGACCGCAGGAGATGCTGGCCTAGCGGATACAATATGGGCGTCTACTTCAGGCCTTAGCTCGTCATTTTTCGAATTCCCTATTCCAAAATAACATCATCGTCGAAGAAGTGCGAGGGTCAAGTCCCGATCACGACAATCTGGCACTCATTCCCATGCCGGATTCGAGTTCGGAAATAACTGTTGGAATAGGCAACCCCCGGCCGCGGCGGCCTGGGGACCGGAGACATCATTGCCAATCCCTTCCTGGCCAGGACCGGGCCGACGGGCGCCGGGCTGCTGGGTCCAAAGTGGTTCAAGCTATTGGAGGATTCCCCTGCCAGAGATCGAGCCAGAGTAATGCGCGAGGTGCCGGTCGACTTTTTCGGGAATCCCAGGGGTGACGCCCCGGACATGGGCGCGCACGAATTCGTTCAGTCGGATACGGAACCGCCCTTACCGCGGAAACCGGAGCGGATCAGCAAGGAAGCTCGCTGAAGGAGGCTGCCATCATGAAAATGCGGGGCGCCATGATCGTTCTCCTGCTGGCCGGGACGATCGTCTTTTTCCTGTATTTCGGCCGGGTCGGCCAAAAGAGCTATATCGAGACGACGCTCGACGCCAACGACCGGATCCGCGCCGAGCTCACCCAGGTGAACATGGCCACGCTCGAAAAGGCGATCCAGTATGCCGCCGGCACCGAGGGCGAGCTCCCGGCCGACCTGAACGCCGTCTTCGCCGCCCGGATGTTCTCGGGGGACCCGAGCGACGGCTGGGGCACGCCGATAAAATACGAACGCAAGCCCGAGGCCGGCTTCCGCCTGATCGCGGCCGGAAAGGACAGAACTTTCGGTACGGCCGACGACATCACGGTCGAACGCTGAGGCGCCGCGGACCGTGCCTGATCTATTGGGCTATCTCGTCCTTCCCGTCGCGGGGTACTTCATCGGCCTCGTGGCCGCGATGACCGGCGTGGGCGGCGGGATCTTCATCGTCCCGTTGCTTTCGGGCTTGTTCGGATTCGTACCCCAGCACGCCGTCGGCACGAGCCTGTTGACGATCATCTTTACGGCCGTGGCGGCGGCCTATTCCTACGCGAAGCAAAAGCGCATTTTCTTTCGAACGGGACTCCTGCTCGCGGTCACGAGCGTTCCGGGGGCGTATGTCGGCGCCCACCTGACGACCGTGATCGCGCCGTCGACCTTGGGATTGATCTTCGGCGTATTTCTCTTTGCCATGTCGCTTCAGATGATCCTCAAACGGAGCGCCGGGGAAGCGGCCGCCGACTCTCCCGCGGCCGGGATCCCGGCTCCCTCCGTCACGGATGCGCAGGTCGTGAAGTCTTCGAAAAAGATCGCCCTCGGCCTGGGCCTCAGCTTTTTCGGGGGGCTCGCCTCCGGTTTTCTGGGCATCGGCGGCGGCGTGCTCGGCGTCCCGATCATGACCCTGGGCATGGGCATCCCGATCCACTTCGCCACCGCCACCTCGATGTTCACCATGATCTGGACCTCGATCTCCGGGGTCACCCGCCACGCCCTGGCCCACCACGTTCATGCGCTCCAGGCCGTGCTCCTCGCCGCGGGCACGGTCATCGGCGCTCAGGCGGGAGCGGGGTTTTCGCGGCGGGTCTCGCCGCGGACTCTCAGGCGGGTTTTCGGCCTGGTGCTGCTAGCGGTCAGTTTGCAGATGATCGTCCGGTTCGTCTGATCAGTCGCCGTTCTCGGCTTCGACGCCCAGATAGCGCGCGTAGCGTCGGACCAGGTTGTCGGCTTCCTTCCCTTCGGGCAGCAGGGCCGATTCGCCTTCCTCCAGCAGCCGCAGGACCCCGGGTTCGATGCCGCTGATCTCCGCCACGTTCTCAAGCGTCAGGCCGCGCTCTTCCCTGATCTGCCTGAGGTATTCGCCGTAAAAAACGGGGCTTTGCCGCAGCTCTTTCCGGTCCTTCCGGCCGTTCCCGTTCCCCGGCTCCGGCCTCTTCTTCTTGGACTTGTCCGGGAATAGGACGGATTTCAGCCGGTCCCAGAAATTCTTTTCCTCCGCGGCGTCTTCGATCTCCAGCCTGTCGGTGGATTTCCGGAAAAAGGCCCGTTGCCGGGACTCGGGGCGGCTGGGCAGGATGAGAGTGTCGTAAGCCTTGCGCGCCGCGGCGTCTCCGAGCGTCTGGAAAGCCTTTTCGATCTTGTCGAGCATCTCGCCGCGCTCTTCGGCGGACAGGACGCCGTAGGACGCCAGGGCGTCCGGATGATACGTGGCGACGGCCAGGTCGTAAGCCTCTCGGACCTCCTGCCCGGTCGCGTCCAGGCGCAGGTTCAGGACCTCGTAGAAGTCCATTTCCTCGATCTTCTTGGCCATGGCGTCAGATGAACGCGGCGACGGTATCGGGCTTCGCGCTTTCCGCCCGCGCCGCCAGGAGCTTTTCCGCCGACAGGGTGATGGCCCGGGCCGCCGGGCTTCCGGGGAACTCGAGCATGAAGGGCACGCGCCGGAGAAGGCACCAGCGGACCCGCTCGTCGTAGGGGACCGTCTCGAGAACGTCGAGGTCGATGAAGAAATACCGGTTGGCCACATCGGCCATCGCCCGGCCGAGGAGGTGATCCTTGTCCGTCCGCGCCTTGTTGATGATCAGGGCGGGACGGAAATTCCGGAGGGCCGTGATCAGCACCCGGGCTTCCTGCCCGCCGGCGGTCCGGAGCTCTTCGAGGAACGTCCGGAGCGTCCGTGCGCCGTCCTCGATCTCCTTCGTCAGCCGGTCCGCCAGCCGGTTCATCTTGTAGTACTGGGCATACATCCTCAGGATCCGGCCGGCGCACGACCTCAGGAAAAAGTAGGCGTTCTCGACGGCCGTGGGTTCGGGCGTCACCACCAGGATCCCCGGCCTGGCGAGGAGAAAAAGGTCGAGGGTATTATAGGCGCTGCCCGTGCCCAGGTCGATGATGACTCCCGCCGCCCCGAGGTTCCGGACATGGCGGATGAGCTTGAGCTTCTTGGCGTGACCCAGGTTGGACAGGAACAGGCCGCTGTCGCTTCCGCGGATGAGCTTCAGCCCGGCATGGGGAGTGGGACCGGCCACATCTTCGAGGCGGGGGAACTTGTTGTTGACGAAGTCGCCCAGGTCCCGGGCCCCGTTCCCGTCGCCAAGGAGGGTATGGAGGTTGGGGCCGCCCAAGTCCGCATCGATAGCGACGGCGTTCCCCGTGCGGGACCCCAGCGTGAGGGCCAGGCCGGCGGCGATAAAGCTCTTGCCCGTGCCGCCTTTTCCGCCCCCGACGGCCCATATCAGCTTTTCAGCCTTGACGTTCTCGGTCATCAGGATCAACAGGCTCCGACCGCAAAAAGACGCCTCATTCTAGCACAGCGGGTTGAATTTTGTAAGGGTTTTTGCTATCCTTGTAACGCGTCGGTTCCCGAACCCGCAAGGAGACCTCGATCATTGAAAGACTTCGCCAGTATCGATAGCAAATACCGTTTCGTCATCATCGCCTCCAAGCGCGCCAAAGAAATCCTGAAGGGCGCCAAGCCGCGGATCAAGACCAAGTCCAAGAACGCGATCCGCATCGCCCAAAGCGAGGTCAAGCTGGGCCTCGTCGATTTCGAGATCATCCCGACCGTCAAGGAAGAGATCCCCGAACCCGAGGAGCGCGTCTTCCTGGGCGCGCACGCGGGCGTCATCTTCGAGGAAGAGCACGAACCGGAAGCCGAAGTGGCCGGAAAAGCGGCGCCGGCCGCGGCCGAGGAAGGCGAGGAGCTGGGCGTCGATTTCACCGATGAGTTCGAAGGTCCCGAGGAAGGCGAGGAAGAGGAAAAAGAGGGCGCCGAAGAAGAGTCCGGGACCGAAGAGGAAGAGAGCTAGCCTGACTTATTCATAAAAAGCGCCTCGTCTTTTTCCATCTCTCTTTATGAGGCGTTTTTTACCCTTCGGGCGAACCGATTCGGCCCCATCTGCTTCGTTCTCGGAGTTCGCTGTACCAAAGAGTACAGCTTCACCCCTCGGGCCTCGCATCTGGGGGCCGCCTCGATTCGTGAATAATTCAGGTTAGACCGCTTTCCCGGCGTCCCGGATCATTTCCACGTAATCGCGCTTGATCATCTGCGCGGGAGTATACCCCAAAGTTTTCGCGAGCTTGACGATATCGCTGCGCTCGCCTTCGAGCTCGGCGAAATTCCCCGCTGCGGTTTCGTCGAGGCAGATTTTGACGCTCCCTTTGCGATAAACAGTCCGGTGCTTGCCGTAGCGGAAAGTGGGGATGAGCCCGAGCGACTTCAGGATCCGCCGGATCTGTTTGCCGTTCCGGACCTCCGTCTCGAACTCGTCCCGGACCTTGAAGCGCCTCGATTTCTGCGGCGTCCCCTTGAAGGTGAGGAAGGACTTGCGCCCGGCGTCCCGGAGCCTGAGGGCTTGGCCTCTGCTCCGGAGCTCGCCCGAACGGAAATCATAAAGCGTGTTCTCCTCGGCGTGGCGCTCCTTATCGAGGCGGGCGCCGGCGCGGAGCAGCGATTCGCGGAAGGCCTTCAGATCGGCGACGGGAAGCTTGACTTCGATCTCGACCATCGGGCGACGGGCGTCAGTGTTCCCGCCTCAGGACGAAGTCGGCGAGCAGGCTGAGGGCCTCGCGGTGGGCCGAGGCGGGGAAGCTGCTCATGATCTCCCGGGCCCGGAGCGAGTATTCCTGGGCCCTGCGGAAGGTGTAATCCAGGGCGCCGTTCCCGCTGACGATGTCCAGGATCTCGCGTTGGGTTTCCTCGCGCAGGGACTTGTCTTCGAGGAGCGCCCGGAGGCGCAGGCCGTTGTGGCGGCCGTCGCTGTTGATGGAGTAGATGAGCGGCAGCGTGATCCGGCCCTCCCGGATATCCGAGAGGACGGGCTTGCCCAGGCGTTCGCGGCTGCCCTTGAAGTCGAGCAGGTCGTCGATGATCTGGAACGCCAGCCCCAGGTTGAGGCCGTAGGCCGCCAGCGCCTCCTGCTGTTCCGGCGAGGCTTCGGCGAGGACGCCGCCGATCCGGCAGGAGGCGGCGAACAGGACGGCGGTCTTGTCGTTGATGATCCCCAGGTACTCCCGCTCGGACAGGCTGAGATCGCCGCTCCTCCGGAACTCGTCGAGCTCCCCCTCGATCATCCGGGTCGAGACGTCGGTCAGGATGCGGACGATCTGCGGATAGGCGCTGCCCAGGGCAAGCCCGATGGTCTTGATGTAGAGAAAATCCCCGAGCAGAACGGAGACGTTGGAACCCCAGCGGGCGTGGACCGTGTCGACGCCCCGCCGGAGGTCGGCCTTGTCGATGATGTCGTCGTGGATGAGGCTCGCCGTGTGGATGAATTCGACGAGCGAGGCCGCCTGGATGTGGTCCTCGCCGCCGTAGCCCAGAAGCCTGGAGGAGAGGATGAGCAGGGCGGGGCGGATGCGCTTGCCCCGCTTTTTGAAGAGGTAACCGTTGATCTCCGAAACCAGCCGGTTCGCGGACGAGGTGAAGACCTGGAGCTTTTCCTCGACCCGGCCGAGCTCCGCCTGGATGTGCGTATAAACATCCACGAGGTCGCGGCGCCCCGAGAGGAGCTCGCTCGCCGGCGCGGTGTTGGGCTCTTTCATCGGTAGTTGGCAAAATCCATGTGAATGCCCAGGTCGGTCGTCTTGAACAGGGCGATGATCTCCTGCAGGACGTCGATCTTCTGGGAGGAGACGCGTACCTGGTCGGCCTGGATCGCCGCCTGGGCTTTAAATTTGTGCTGCTTGATGAGCTTGACGATCTCCCGGGCCTTCTCGATCGGTATCCCGGCCTGAAAATGGACCTCCCGCTTGACCGTGCGGTTGGGGCCGTCTTCGATCTTCTGGTAGAGCACGGCCTTGAGGGGGACGTGCCTCTTGACCATCTTCTGCTCGAGGACGTCGACCAGGCTGCGGAGCTTGGTGTCGTCGTCGGCGATCAGAATCAGCTTGTCTTTTTCCTGGATGATCTCGGCCCGGCTGTGCTTGAAATCAAACCGGTTGGTGATCTCCTTGAGGGCGGTCTGGACGGCGTTAGAGACCTCCTGCCAGTCGATCTTGGAGACGATGTCAAAGGAATGATCTTGCGCCATGCCCGCATATCTTAGCATTGAAGGGTGAGTTTTTCAAACGCTTTTCAGCCCTGGGAAAAGCGTTTGAAAGTTGAGGAGCAATTGGGGGGCGAGGGCGTCGAGGGGCATCTTCCGGAGGTCGGCCAGGCGGCGGGCGGTCTCGACGACGAAAGCCGGCTCGTTCCGGGCGGCCCTGCGCCGGAGCGGAGACGGCGTCAGATACGGCGAATCGGTCTCTACGAGCAACCGGCCGCCCGGAATGTCCGCCGCGATCTGCCGGATGTCGCCCGCGCTCGGGTAGGTGAGGATGCCGGAAAAAGAGATGGCAAAACCCCGGTCCATCATCCTCCAGGCCGTTATCCTGTCTTCCGTGAAGCAGTGGAGGATGCCTCCCCGGCAGAAGTCTTCCTCGGCGACCGCGGCGACGATATCCGCGGCCGCCTTGCGGCTGTGGATGATCGCCGGCAATCCCAATTCCCCGGCAAGCCGGAGCTGGGCCCGGAAGGCCTCCCGCTGTTTATCGGGGGGAGAAATCGTAGTGATAATCCAGCCCGATCTCTCCGACCGCGACGATCTTTCCCTCCTTGGCGAGCCGGCGGATGGTCTCGAGGTGAGCCGGTTCGAAGTCCTTCGCCTGGTGAGGGTGAACGCCGGCCGCGGCGGCGACCCAGGAATAGCTTCCCGTCATCTCCAAGACGCGGGCGAGGCTCACGGGGTTGGTGATGTCCGCCGGGCAGAGGAGGGAGCGGACGCCGGCCTGCCATGCCCTGGCCAGGACCTCGGTCCGGTCGGGATCGAACTCCGGCATATCCAGATGAGCGTGGGAGTCGACGAGTGCGATCATGCCGTGGATTCGGACAAGGCGGCTTTCAGGGTCCGGCGGCCGGCGTGCTCCCGCGAGCCTGCCCGCCGGCTCAACGCCGGTCCCATGCCGTCCGGTTCCTGCCGCCCCTGGCCGCTCACTGGGCCATGGACATTTTCAGATAGCGGATGGGCATCGCGCCGAAGCTCAGGAGCTTCGTGAGGAACTCCTTCTCGGTGAAGGCGTCGCCCTTGAGCTTCCTGTAATCCTTATGCATGTCGATGATTTCCTGGAGCCCGATGTAGGCGTAAGCCGCGTCGCAGGGCTTGAGGAGGATGCGGTTCCAGTTCTGCTCGGCTTCGCCTTCGGTCTGGAACCCGCCGTTCACCATGTACTTGATGGCGTCCTCTTTGGTCTGGCTGCCCTCGTGGATGTTGAGCTCGAGCAGAAAATCGATGACCGTCTTCAGCTGGAACTTGAGCTGGTTGAGCCGCAGCCTGAGGTCGTAGTTGCCGAAACCGTTGGCGACGAGAAGGTCGGTGACGTAGGACGGCCAGCCCTTGATGAGCGGCATGTTGGGATACAGCTTTCTGATCACCGACGAATTCTGCTGGGTGAAGAAGAGGGGTGCGAAAGGCCCGGGATAGATATTCCGGGCGACGAAGAAATTCAGGTAGTAATTGTTGATTCCCTCGAGGAACGAGGTGGACTGCTCGTCGGTCCAGGCTTCGGGGATGGGCGCGACCCAGGCCGTAAAGCTGCCGCCTGTCTCATAGGCGCCGGGCCCGGCGATCCCGGAGAGCGTGATGCCGCTCTCGGCCAGGGGCATCGGTTCGACGGCCAGCGCGGCTTCCGGAAGGGGCGCCAACTGCTTCTGGGTGAGGAAAGCCTTGATGGTCTCGACCTCGGCCTTGGTCCGGGCGACGAAATCCGGCTCGGCCGCGTGCTCGACCTTGATCTTGTCCAGAACGCCCTTGATGAAGATGTTCCGGAGCTGCTCCTCGGAGTACTGGGTGGAGATCTGCTCCATGTTGATGTTGGGATACATGATCCGGTAGAAGGGCATCGAGACGATGGCCATCTCCCGGCGGATGTTGTTGTAGTCGGCCCTGGCTCTGGCCACGAGCTCGGTCGGCGGGATGCTGAACTCGCTGGTCAGGCTCAGCATGCGCACATGGGTCTGCTCGCCCAGCCGGAAATTCCCGGTGGACCGGGGCAGGAGCTCGGATTTGAGGAAGGATTCATAATTCTGGAGGGCGGCGGTCGCCTTGGCCAGCTCGGCCAGGAACTTGCCTTTGGCCTCCGCGGAGCCGGGCTCGGCCAGCTTGGCGGCCTCGGCGGTATAGAAAGCCAGGACCCCCGGGAACTGAGCGATGGCCGTCTCGGTGTAAGCCTGGGGCGGGGTTTTGAGGTTTTCCCGCGCCTGCTTGACCAGGTTGACCAGGGCGGACGCTCTCGAAGCGGCGCTTTTCAGGCGGGCATCGAGAGGGGCGGACTCGTTCGTCAGCAGGCCCCGGAGGCTATTGTAGAAGATCTGGTTGTAGAAGACCGGGTTGTACTCCCAGGGGAGCAGGGCCTCGTGCCGCATGAGCTCGAGCTCGAGGGCGTTCCTGACGATGTCGTAGTCGATCTGGGCGCTTGGACCGAGCTTGGTCCGGTCGACCTTGGTGACGAGTTCCTGGTTGAACGTGTCCAGGTCATCGTGGTGTTTTTCGATCGCGCCGCCGCCCAGGTCCTCGAGCCGGTCGTCGTATTTATGATACCCCGCCAGCGTCGCCGCCGTCGGGTAGAATTTCCAGTAGGCGTCGAGGTAGCTATCCATCGTCTTCTGGAATTTGCCTTCTTCCGCATTCTGCTGGGAGAAGAGAAACCCGAAGCCGAACAGAAGGAACATGCCGAGAGCCACGGGAACAAGCGTTTTTTTCATCCAAGCCTCCTTTTATAAAACCACCGGATCCGCGCCGGCGTCCACCACGGATACACTCCGGCCGGCGGAATATTCCGGGATGATCATGCTAACACAAACGCGGATTTCAAGGGAAGCGATTCTTGACATCACCACCGGATGACCGCCGACGCCCAGGTGTAGCCCGAGCCGAAAGCCGTGAGGACGATGATGTCGCCTCGCTTGACTTGTCCGCTCTGGACGATCTCGTCGAGAGCGATCGGGATCGACGCCGCCGTCGTATTTCCATATCGGTCGATGTTGCGAACGATTTTTTCCGGGGGGAGCCGGAGGATATGTCCCACCATCTGGCTGATCCGGTCGTTGGCCTGGTGGGGGATGAGCCAGTCGATGTCCTCGACCCGCAGCCCGTTGTGCTGGAGCGCCACCCGGACGGCCTCGGGCATGCGCTCCGAGGCGCTCTTGAAGACGTTCCGCCCCTCCATCCTGGGGAAAAACCTCTTGGAGAGGATCAGGCCCTCGGAGACGGCGGGCTTGTCCTGACAGCTCGGCTTTTCCATCCACAGGTCGGAGTAGTGGCTGCCGTCGGCGAACAGATGCGTGGAGAGGACGCCCCGGCCGTCGCCGTCGGCGGAGGGCTCGAGGACAATCGCGCCGGCGCCGTCGCCGAACAGGACGGCCATGTCCCGGCCCTCGTCCGAGTAGTCGAGGTTTGTGGACTGGACCTCGGCGGCGACGAGCAGAATCTTCTTGTACGTCCCCGTCCTGATGTATTGGTCCGCCACGGAAAGGGCATAGATGAACCCCGAGCACTGATTCCTGACGTCAAGGGCGCCGACCGGCGCGAGCCCCAGCCGGGCCTGGATCTTAACACCTATGCCCGGAAAATAATGGTCGGGCGAGATGGTCGCGGCGATGATGAAATCGATCTCGGCTTTGTCGATGCCGGCGTTGGCGATGGCCCGCAGGGCGGCTTCATAGCCCAGGTCCGAGCGCCGAGACGCCGGGCACGACGTGATGTCTCTCGGCGATCCCCGTCCGCTGGCGGATCCAGGCGTCCGACGTGTCCATCAGCTTTTCGAGGTCGGAATTGGTGACGACGCCGGGGGGCACGAAGTGGCCGATCCCGGTGATGACTGTCCGAACGCTCATCTTGATGGCCGGTATTATATCCAACGCCTCTCCAAAAATAAAGGCCCTATATTGACGGGGTGCGGCGGCGGCGGTAACATGGATCCGATCATGAAAGTGCGATATCCGCTGCTGTCCGCCCTGATTTTGCTGTTGCTCTGGCCGCCTCCGGGCGGGGCGCAGGAAGAGCTGCTGCGGGTCGAGGCCTCGGCCGTTCCCCGCCGCCTGTCCCGGGGCGAGGAGGGCCACATCGTCCTCAAGCTCGGCGTCGAGACGGGCATCACCGTCAGTCCGCACCCCGAATTCATTGTCGAGTTCAAGCCCTGCGAAGAGCTCATCTTCCCCAAGAATTTTTTCACGGCGACGGACCTGGGAGTGGACACGCTGGAAAAGGACGGGCAGCCGTATCTCAGCTTCGACGAGCCGCTCAGGATCCCGCTGACGGTCAGCCCCAAGGCGAGACGGGGGAGCTACATCCTGGAGGGCCGGATCAAGTACTGCGCCCTGTCGACGGCCGAAGGCTGGTGCGTCAAGAACGTCGCCAAATTCTATGTGGCGTATTCGACCCGGACGGCGGCCGCCGCCAAGAAATCCTGAACCCTCAGAGCCAGCCGTGCTCTTTATACCAGGCGATGGTTTCCGCCATCCCTTCTTCGAGCGCGGTGCGCGCCTCGAAGGACAGTTCAGCCCTGGCCTTGGCCGTCTCGGCCACCCAGCCCGTCTGGGTCAGCTCCCTGTACTTGTCGCGGCAGAAGAGGGAGAGATTTCCCGTCAGGCGGCTGCGCACTTCGGACACGACGGAAGCGCCATAAAGAACTTGGAGGGGGAGGGTGACTTTCCTGGGCCGGATCCCCATGGCCCGGACGGCGGCGTCGCCCACCTGCTCCCAATCGTAGCTTCCGGGCGCGGCGACGTTGAAGATCTCGCCGCTCGGGATCTCCTTTCGGGCGCTCAGCACGAGGGCCTCGGCCACGTCCTTGACGTAGCACAGGCTGGCCTTCGTTTGCTTCCTGAAGACCGGGAAGAAGAGGCTCTTGATCATCCGGAAATATTCCACGAAGTCCCTGTCGCCCGGCCCGTAGACGGCGCTCGGGCGGAGGATGACCACGGGAAATTCGCCGCGGTACTTCAGGACTTCCTGCTCGCCGAGCAGCTTGCTCCGACCGTAGGAGCTCACGGGGTGGGGCGCGTCGTCTTCCCGGACGGAGCGGTCGGCCGGGGATGGGCCGCCGGCCGCGATGCTGCTGAGGACGATCAGCTTGAAGCTCGACCGGGCGGCGGCCAGGGAGCGGCACAGGCTTGCCGTTCCCGCCCGGTTTACATTATAATAGCTTGCCGAATCGAGCGATCGCGTGCAGCCGGCGAGGTGAAAGACGAGGTCGAATCCCTCCGGAAGCGGCGGGATGGCGAATAAATCTCCCCGCAACGGCCGGACGTTTTTTTTCTCGAGCTCGGCGGCCTTGGCCGGGTCCCGCACCAGGGCCCAGATTTCGCAGCCCTGGGCCAGGAGCCGGTCGATCAGGTGACGGCCGATGAAGCCCGTCCCGCCGGTCACGATGGCTTTCACGGTCGGGATTTTAAGGGAAATGCGCGTCCGGGTCAAACCGTCCCCGAGCCGGGGTCGAAAGAGAGAATCGAGAGAGAACAGAGGATGATGAAGATCAAGCCCATCGCAGCGCTCGCCGTCGCCGCCCTCATGAGCTGGGGCGCCGCCCGAGCATCGACCGTCACCATGCCCGTCAGCCAGGTCAAAGCGGGGATGAAAGGCAAGGGGAAAAGCGTCTTTCGGGGCACCGAGATCAAGGAGTTCGACGCCGAGATTTTGGGCGTCATCGAGAACTCCAGCCCCAAGAGGAACGTCATTTTGGCCCGGCTTTCGGGAATGGGCCTCGAGAACACCGGGGTCATCCAGGGCATGAGCGGGAGCCCCGTCTACATCGACGGCCGGCTCATCGGCGCGGTGGCGTTCTCGTTCCCTTACGCCAAGGAACCCATCGCGGGGATCACGCCCATCGACGAGATGCTGGCCATCTCCGGGAAGGCGGCGCCCGCGGGCGGGAAGAGCCCCCCGGCCGGTACGATCCGGAGCAGCCTGAGCCTCGACGATCTCCTGGCCATGGGCGGCGGCTTTTTTTCCGGGCCCGACCCGCTCTCCGCCAACGGCCGGACGCTGCTGCCGATCGGAGTCCCCCTGGTCTTCGGCGGGTTCAGCGCGCCGGTCCTCGACCGCGCCCGGCCGCTCTTCTCGCGGTTGGGCTTTTTGCCCCTTTCCGGCGGCGCCGGCGGGCAGGCCAAGATCTCGAGCCGGGGCGTGACCGCCGCGCCGTTTCGTGAGGGAGACCCGGTGGCGGCGGAGCTCGTCCGCGGGGACTTGAGCGTCGCCGCGGTCGGCACGGTGACGTACGCCGACGGGAACAAGATTCTGGCCTTCGGCCATCCCGTCTATAACCTGGGTTCGGTCGATTATTCCATGGCGAGAGCCAACGTCCTGGGAGTCGTTCCCAGCCTGGAAAGCTCCTTCAAGCTGGCTGAGATCGGGGCGCCGGCGGGCCGGATCACGCAGGACAGGGCGGTCGGTGCGTTCGGTGAGGTCGGCGGGACCCCCAGGCTCATTCCCATGACCATCGAGCTCACCGGTTCGACGGGCGCGCCGCGCGAGTTTAAGCTCGAAGTCGTCCGCGACAAGCTCTTGAGCGCGCTGCTCATCAACATGACCGTGGCCTCGATCCTGTCGAGCGAGGAGCGGTCGTACGGAAACATGACCTACGCGCTCGAAGGCGACGTTTACCTCGAAAACGGATCGAGCGTTCACCTCGAGGATATGTTCTCGGGGAACCTGGACACCGCGCCCGTGAGCCTATCGGGGCTCCTCACCGCCGTAGTTTTTTATCTCGCCAACAATGAGTTCGAGGAGGCCGGCATCCACCAGATCAAGCTCAAGGCCCGGGCCCTCGAAGAGGTCAAGTTCGCGTCGCTCGAGCGGGTCTGGCTGGACAAGTACGAGGCCGCGCCCGGCGAGAGGATCCAGGTCCGGATCTATTACCGCACATATGGCGGAGAGACCCTCCAGGAAGCCGTGGACATCGACGCCCCGCCCCTGCCGGCGGGCTCGGAATTCAGCCTGGTCATCGCCGATGCCGCCTCCATGCACCAGCTCGAGGCCAGCCTGTACCGCAGCCAGGATTTCGTGCCCCGCAACTTCAGCCAGCTCGTCCGCCTCCTCAACAACCTCCGGAAGAACAACCGCATCTATTTCAAGATGATGGCCTCGAAGCCCGGTCTCTTCCTCAAGGGAGAGGAGATGCCCAACCTGCCGCCGTCGATCAAGTCCATGTTCGCCTCGCCCCGGGCGAGCTCGGCGCCGACCGAGCTGACCCGGTCGACCCTCAGGGAATACCAGCTGCCCATCCCGTTCGTTTTTCGGGGCATGGCCGCGGTCCCCGTCCGAATCAAGGATTAGGAGTGCCAGCGTGAAAAGAGTCGTGATGATTGCGCTAATAGGGATGATCGGGATCAGCCTGCCGCTGGGCGCTGTCGCTCCCCGCAAGTGGCAGCTGGCGACGCGGGAAGATTTCCTCAAAGGCAAGATGGACGGCGTCTCGCTGTCGTTCGACGGCGTGCTGTCGCTGGCGCCCCGCGAAGACCTGATGGAGGGGCCGGCGGAGGATTTCTTCCTGTCGCTCCTGACCGCGCCCGACGGGACCCTCTACCTCGGCACGGGGCACGGCGGCAAGATCTACCGTATCGGCAAAGACGGCAAGCCCGAGCTCTACAGCCAGACGCCGGAGATGGATGTCACCTGCCTGGCCCTGGACGCGAAGGGCGTTCTCTTCGCCGGGACGTCGCCGAACGGGAAGGTTTACAGGATCGACGGCAAAGGCCAGGCCGAAGCCTTCTTCAACCCGGGCGAAAAATACATCTGGGACATGCTCTTCGTTGAGGGCGGCGTCCTGTTGGCGGCGGTGGGCGAAACGGGCGGTATCTACCGGATCAGCCCCCAGGGAGACGGCCAGCAGATGCTCAAGGCCGAGGAAAACCACATCCTCTGCCTCCGGCCGGGAAGCGGGGGAGAGATCTTCGCCGGGACCGGGGGTGTCGGCGTCGTTTACCGGATCAACGCTCAGGGTCGAGCTTCGGCCCTTTTCGAATCGCCCTATGAGGAGATCCGCAGCATCGCCCTGGACGCCGAAGGCCGGGTCTACGCCGTGGCGGGCGGCTCGCCGTCGCGGACGAGGAAAGAGGATGCGGACGAGCCCGAGGTCAGGCTCTCCAGCGAAGTGGTGGTGACGGCCTCGGCACAGGCGCAGTCGTCGCGGGCGTCCGCGGCCGGGGGGGCGGGCCGGTCGCCGCTCTTCCCGAGCGCCGCGGCGGCCAAGGAGCCGGGCGCCGTCTACAGGATCAGCTCCGGCGGCATCGCCAAGAAGCTCTGGGAATCGACGGACGAGATCGCCTACACGGTGGTTTGGAATGAATCGGAGAAAAGGCTTCTCTTCGGGACGGGGACCCGCGGGCGGTTGTACGCGGTGGACAACGACGACAAGGTGACTTTGGTCACCCAGGAAGCGTCGGAGCAGGTCTACAGTCTAATCGCCTCGGGGACCAAGGTCTATATGCTGGCGAACAACCCGACGCGCCTCGCGGTATTCTCCAGGGAGCAGCGGGCGGCCGGTGAATACATGAGCGACGTCCTGGACACAAAGACCGTTTCAACCTGGGGCCGGTTAAGCTTCGAAGGTCAGGCGCCATCGGGGACGAGCCTCCAGATCCAGACGCGCACCGGCAACTCGTTCGAGCCCAACGGGCTCTGGAGCGATTGGTCGCCGCCGATCCAGAAGCTCGAAGAGCAGGTCCTCAGCCCCAAGGCCCGCTACATCCAGCTGAAGGTCCTGTTCAAAGCCCCGGCGGGGAACACCTCGCCCACGCTGAGCCGGACCACGCTATTTTATCTCCAGACGAACCTCGCTCCGGTCGTGGCCAGGATCGATGTTTTGCCGGCCAACCAGGTCTATCTCAAGCCGCCCGCCCAGGACGACGTCATCTGGGGGGCCGAGGACATCATCGCCGGAGAAGATGAAAAAGAGCGCAACGAGACTTCGCTGCTGATGGCCAAGAAAGTGGAGCGGCAGGGAAGTCAGACGGTGCTCTGGGACGCGAGCGACGACAACGGCGACCCGCTCGTCTACAAGATCTCGATCAGGAAAGAGGGCGAGACCGCCTGGCGCGTCGTCCGTGACGAATGGCGGGAGCCCCTCTTTGTCTTCGACACGGTCTCCTATCCCGACGGGATCTATGTCATTAAGCTCGAAGCCTCGGACCTTCCCTCGAACCCGGCCGGCTCGGAGCTGCGGGCCGAGAGGACGAGCGTCCCCGTGGTCATCGACAACTCGCTGCCGGAGATCAAGAGCCTCACGGCCGTGCGGAGCGGGAGCAAGGTCGAGATCGCCTTCCAGGCGGAGGATGCCTTCTCGGCGGTCGAGCGGGCGGAATACCTCGTTCGTCCGGGTGCGTGGCGCGTCGTCTTCCCCGTCGACAGCATTTGCGATTCGAAGCTCGAGAGCTTCAAGTTCGGGGCGACGCTGCCGGCGGGCGCCGAAAACATGGTCACCGTCCGGGTGACCGACCGGCACGGCAACGTGGGCGTCTTCCGGCAGGCCTTCTGATCCTTAATTATTCACGACAGGTGATCAGCCTTTGGCGCGCTCGAGGTACTTGTCTTCCCGGGTGTCGATCCGGATGACATCCCCTTCGTTGACGAACGGAGGGACGGTGACCGTCAAGCCTGTTTCCAGGACCGCCGGCTTGAAGCTCGCCGACTGGGTGGCCCCTTTGAGAAAGGGGTCGGTCTTGACAACTCTGAGCTCGACCGTAAGCGGCGGCTCGACGCCCACGGGTTTTCCCTCGTACAGCTCGATCTTGAAGACGATGTTGGAAACGAGATAGTTGGCGTTGTCGCCGATGACCTCGGGCGACAGGGTGATCTGCTCGTAGTTTTCCTGGCTCATGAAGACCGCGTCCTCGCCGCTCATATAGAGGAACTCCATATCGACGACATCGAGGAAGGCCTGCTCGACCCGGTCCTCGGACCGGAACCGGTGATTGAGGAGCGTGCCGTCCTTGAGGTTCCGCAGCTTGGCCTGGACCATCGCTTTCCAGCGGCCCGGCGTGATGTGGACGGCCTCGAGGACCCGGAAGAGGTTGCCGTCGAGCAGGAGGATGTTGCCTCTTCGGATCTGCGTTGCATTGATCATGCGGCCTCCTGGAATTTTTAAGCGCGGGCGGGTAAGTTTTAGCGGAAAGGGGAGAATCTGTCAAATTTGAAGCGGCTTGATTTCGTCCGGTCGAATTTGTAGATTGGTACCTCGCGAGAACGATGGCCGACACTTTGACCTGCGGGGTGGCTGAGCATGAAAAGAACCGTGATGATCCTTGGCGCCGCCGGGCTGGCGATCTGCCTGTTTTATTCCGGATGTCGGAAGCCGAGTGAAGTGGCCGACCTGGTTTTGCTCAACGGCACCGTTTGGACGGGGGAGAGCGGCGCGCCCCGAGCCGAAGCCGTAGCCCTTCGGGACGGGAAGGTCGCGGCCGTGGGCTCGACCCGGGACATCCGGCGGCTGGCCGGCGGCGGCTCGCGGGTCATCGACCTCGGCGGCGCTCTCGTCCTGCCGGGTTTCATCGACAGTCATACCCATTTTCTCGACGGCGGCTTTTCGCTCCTCAGCGTCCGGCTTCGCGACGCTTCGAGCCGCGAGGAATTCGTTTCGCGGATCGCGCGGAAAGCGGCAGAGCTGCCGAAAGGGGAGTGGCTGCTCAACGGCGACTGGGATCAGCAGCAATTCGATCCCCCCGAGCTGCCGCGGCGGGAATGGATCGATGCGGTCACGCCGGAGAACCCGGTGTGCGTCAACCGGCATGACGGCCACATGGTCCTGGCCAACACTCTGGCCTTGCGGATAGCGGGGATCACCGCCGTGACGGCGGCGCCCGAAGGCGGAGAGATCCTGAAGGACCCGGCGACGGGCGAGCCGACGGGAATTTTGAAGGACGCGGCCATCGGGCTCGTCGGCCGGCACATCCCGGCCGCCTCGCTGGCGGCCAGGACCCGGGCGGCCGAAGCCGCCCTCGGGGAGGCGGCGGCGTACGGAGTGACTTCGGTCCACGACATGGCCGACAGCTCGAACTTCGAGGTTTACCAGGAGCTGCTGCGTGCCGGAAAGCTGACGGTCCGGATCTTCCTTTACATCCCAATCGACGAGATCGATATCTACGAGCGGCTGCGGCTGAAAACGCCGTTCGGCAACGACCGGCTCAAGATCGGCGGGCTCAAAGCGTTCGTGGACGGTTCGCTGGGAAGCGGCACGGCGCTGTTCTTCGATCCGTACGCCGACGATCCCGGGTCCTCTGGCCTGCTCCACCGGCAGATGTTCCCCGCCGGCATCATGGAGGAGCGCATCCTGGCCGCCGACCGGGCCGGCCTGCAGGTGGCCGTCCACGCCATCGGCGACAGGGCGAACGCCATTATCCTCGACATATATGAAAAGGCGATCCGGCGGAACGGTCCGAGGGACAGGCGCTGGCGGGTCGAGCATGTCCAGCATCTTCGGGCCGCCGATATTCCGCGGTTCGGCGGTCTCGGGATCATCGCCTCGGTGCAGCCCTTTCACGCCGTCGACGACGGCCGCTGGGCCGAGTCCAAGATCGGCCGGGAGCGCTGTCGCACGACCTACGCCTTCCGCTCGCTCCTTGACGGCGGGGCCGTCCTGGCCCTGGGTTCGGATTGGACGGTCGCGCCCCTCAACCCTCTGACCGGCATCGCCGCCGCCGTCACCCGCCGGACGACCGACGGGAAGAACCCCGGCGGCTGGTTCCCCGAACAGAAGCTGACGCTCGAGCAAAGCCTGGCCGGCTATACGCGGAACGGCGCCTACGCCGAGTTCGCCGAAAACGTCAAGGGCACGATCGCGCCGGGGAAACTGGGCGACCTCGTCGTCCTCGACCGGAACATTTTCGAGATCCCTGCCGAGGATATCGCCGATGCGCGGGTCAAGCTGACCATCCTGGACGGCGAGATAATATACGAGAAATAGAATGCTTGTCTCCGAGGGGTGGCTCGGTTCGGGGGCCCGCCGCCGTCGAACGTTTGATGACGGCATCTCTGCGTTCAGAAATAGGCGACCATGGGCCGTTCGGCGCCGGGGGTGAAACGAGCCAGGCCCCGTCGGAGGCAAGCGGCCATTTCCGGTCCGAACCAGATTTGTTCAAGGATTCCGATTTTGGTAATATGACAGTCTATTTCTTGGAGGTGGACCAATGAATATCGGGGTGATCAACGAGAGCGCGAAGATAGAGAACCGGGCCGGACTGAACCCGAGCGGCGTGTCCTTCCTGCTGGAGAAGGGCCACAAGGTTTATGTCCAGGCGGGCGCGGGCCTCAAGGCCGGCTACACGAACGAGGAGTATACGGCCCAGGGCGCGAACATCGTTTTCTCGAAGGAGGAGGTCTTCGGCCGGTCGGATATTGTCCTTAATATCTCTCCCCTTAGCGAAGACGAGTGCCAGATGGTCAAGAACGACCAGGTCCTGTTCGGTTTTCACCACCTGGCCACGGCCAAGAAGCCGCTGGTCGAGCAGCTCCTGCACAAGAACGTCACCATGGTCGGCTATGAGATCATGCGCGACGAAAAGGATTCCCTGGTCTTCTACGAAAGCCTGAGCGAGGTCGCGGGACAGATGTGCCTCGTCATCGCCGGCCACTATCTCCAGACGAACCAGGGCGGCCGGGGCGCCATCATCGGCGGCGTGGTCAGCGTTCCGCCGGCCACCGCCGTGATCATCGGCAGCGGCGTCCTGGCCCGCAGCGCCACCAAGGCCCTGCTGGGCGCCGGCGCCCACACGATCGTCGTCGGCCACAACATGGAGCGTTTGCACCGCATCGAGGATATGACCGGCGGTCGGGCCATCACGCTGATGGGCAGCAAGTACAACCTGGCCCGGATGACCAAGGTCGCCGACATCCTGATCGGCGCCGTGCTCCGGCCCGGCGAGCTGGCGCCGGTCATGATCAGCCGAGACATGATCAAGTCGATGAAGCCCGGCTCGGTGGTCATCGACCTGGCCATCGACCACGGCGGCTGCATCGAGACGAGCCGGCTGACGACCCTCGAGCGGCCGACGTTCGTGGACGAAGGCGTAATCCACTACTGCGTGCCCAACATCACTTCGGCGGTCAGCCGGACGTCGACCAAGGTCTTGACCAACCAGGCCGTCCACTACCTCCACGAGATCGGCGCTTGCGAGCTCGACCGGGCATTGTGGCGGAACATCCCCCTGCGCACCGGCCTCTACATGCATAAGGGACAGATGGCCAAGAAGAACATCGCCGAGCGGTTCGGGCTGAGCTACCGGGAAGTCCAGCCGGCCTGAGGCCGGCGGACTGACGCTCATGGAAGACCTCTCCGCGGCGCCGGGCTCGCGCCAAAAGGACTTGGTTCATCTTCTCCACCGGGTCCAGGCCGAGTTCGGCTACATCCCTGAACAGGAGGTCTCCCGGATCGCCGAGCGGCTCAGGATCACCGAGAGCGAGGTGGTCGGGGTCATGACATTCTACCGGGCCTTCCGGCTGAAGCCCCTCGGCCGCCACTTAGTGACGGTTTGCGCGGGCACCTCCTGTCACGTCCGCGAAGGTCACGAAGTGCTGAGGGAGGTCGAGCGGCAGCTCGGCGTCAAGCCCGGCGAGACGACGGCCGACCGGATGTTCACGCTGGAGACGGTCAACTGCCTCGGCTGCTGCGCCATCGGCCCGACGGTCGTCATCGACGGCCGTTACCATGCGCGCGTCGCCATCCGCGATGTGGCCGCGCTGCTCGAGGAGATAAGGAAGGCCGATTAAGCGATCATGAAAAGGCTCACCCATCCTTCGCACCTCGCCGATTGGAAGGCCCGGCTCCTGGAGGAGCGGCCCGCGGGCCGGAAGACCGTCGTGGTCTCTTCCGGCACGTGCGGTCAGGCCAGCGGGTCGCTCGAGATCATCGACGCCTTCCGGGGCGAGATCGACCGGCGCGGCCTGGCCGACGAAGTGCGGCTCGAAACGACCGGCTGCCACGGTTTTTGCGAGCTCGAGCCGAACGTCGTGATCCAGCCGCGGGGCGTTGTCTACAAGAACCTCCGGCCGGAGGATGTCCCGGCCATCGTCGAAGAGACGCTCCTCGGGGACAGGGTCATCCCGTCTCTCGTCTTCGAGGACCCGGCGACAGGCGGCAAAGCGGAGCTCCAGAAAGACATCCCGTTCTACGGAAAGCAGCTCCGGCTGCTGACGGAGAACAACCTCCATATCGACCCGACGCGGATCGAAGACTACATTCTCCTCGACGGCTACCAGGCCCTGGCCAGAGTGCTGTTTGACATGACCGCCGAGGAGGTGATCCGGGAGATCACGGCCTCGGGCCTCAGGGGGCGCGGCGGCGCCGGTTTCCCCACCGGCCGGAAGTGGCAGCTCTGCCGCGACTCCGCCGCCGACCAACGGTACATCATCTGCAACGCGGACGAGGGCAACCCGGGAACGTTCATGGACCGGAGCATCCTGGGCGCCAACCCCCACAGCGTCATCGAGGGTATGATCATCGGCGCTTATGCCATCGGCGCCGCCGAAGGCTACGTCTATATCCGGATGGAAGCGCCGCTCGCCCTCCGGATGGTGACCCTGGCCCGGGACGCCGCCCGGAAGTGCGGCCTGCTCGGAAGATCCATCCTGGGCTCGGAGTTCCATTTCGACATCCAGGTCGTCGAGGGCGCCGGCGCCTTCGTCTGCGGCGAAGAGACCTCGCTCATGGCCTCGATCGAGGGGCGGCGGGCCTCTCCCCGGCAGCGGCCGCCGTTTCCGGCCCAGGCCGGGCTCTGGGGACGGCCGACGAACATCAACAACGTCGAGACCTGGGCGAACGTGCCGCTGATCGTCAGCCGGGGCGCGGAGTGGTACAGCCGGATCGGCACGGAGAAAAGCAAGGGGACGAAGATCTTCTCGCTCGTCGGCAAGATCCGCCAGGCGGGCAATATCGAGGTGCCCATGGGCATCTCGCTCCGCGAGATCGTCTACGACATCGGCGGCGGTATCCGGGACGGCAAGCGCTTCAAGGCCATCCAGACGGGCGGGCCGTCCGGAGGCTGCCTGCCGGCGTCGATGCTTGACTTGACGATCGATTATGACAACCTGGTCCAGGCGGGTTCGACCATGGGATCGGGCGGCATGATCGTCATGGACGAGACGACCTGCATGGTCGACATCGCCCGCCACTACCTCCACTTCACCCAGGAAGAGTCATGCGGTAAGTGCGTGCCCTGCCGCGTCGGGACGCGCCAGATGCACGATATCCTCGTCCGGATCACGGAGGGGAGGGGAGAGGAGAAGGACCTCGAGCAGCTCGAGTCCCTGGGCAAAGCGATCATGGCCGCCTCGCTCTGCGGCCTGGGCCAGTCGGCGCCCAAGCCCGTGCTCTCGACGCTCCGCCATTTCAGGGACGAATATCTGGAGCACATCAGGAACAAAAAATGTCCCAGCCTGGTCTGCAAGGAGATCGTCTCCTCACCCTGCCAGTACGCCTGTCCGATCGGCCAGGAAGCACCGGTCTATATCGCCCTGGTCGCCCAGAACAGGCTCCAGGAAGCCCTGGACATCATCTACAAGGACAATCCCCTGCCCTTCGTGTGCGGCCGGGTCTGCGACCATCCTTGCGAGGCGGTCTGCGAAGCCGGTAAGACCGCCCGGCCGATCGCCGTCCGGGCGATCAAACGGTTCGTCCTCGACTGGGCCAGACGCGAAGGCCGCCGCCCCTCTCTGCCGGCGCCCGCGAAGCGGGATGAGGCCGTGGCCGTGGTGGGGGCCGGGCCTGCGGGGCTGACCGCCGCTTATTTTCTGGCGCGAAAAGGGTTCGCGGTCACCGTCTTCGAGGCCGATGAGGCGCCGGGCGGGACGCTGCGGGCGTTGGTGCCGGATTTCCGGCTCCCAAAAGAGATCCTGGCGCTCGACATCGAGCATATCCGGGAGGCGGGCGTGTCGATCGAGACGCGGGCGGCGCTCGGCCGGGATTTTTCGCTCGACGATCTTTTTCAAAGAGGGTTCAAGGCCGTGCTGATCGCCGCGGGAACACAGAAGCCGCGGCGAAACAAGCTCCCCGGGGAAAATTCGCGGGGAGTCTTGGCGGCGGCCGAGTTCCTCAAGTCCGCGAAGGCCGGGATAAAAATGAGCTTGGGAAAGAGAGTGGGCGTCGTGGGCGGCGGCTGGCCGGCCCTCGACGCGGCCCGGGCGGCCGTCCGGACTCCCGGGTGCGAAAAGGTCACGCTCTTCTTCAGCGGCCAGGAACATCATCTGGGCGCCGATCAGGCCGACCTCGAGAGCGCCGCCGGCGAGGGCGTCGAGTTCTGCTATCTCTGCGCGCCCGTCTCCGTCCTCGCCCAGCGGGAGAAGGTCGCGGGACTCGAATGCCGGAGGCTCGAGCTCGGGCCCGCCGACGAGAACGGCCGCCGGGCGCTCAAGCCCGTTCCCCGCTCCGGGTTCCGGGTGGAGCTCGATGCGGTGATCATGGTCCAGGGCGGAGGCTCCGGCTTCCTGTCCGCGGCCAGGAGAGAAGGCTTGGAGACGACAGGATCGGGGACGCTGGCTGTCGACAGCCGGACGCTGGCCACGAACCGCCCCGGGGTCTTCGGCGGCGGCGAAGCAGCGGCCGGGCCGCTCCCCGTCGTCCAGGCCATGGCATGGGGCCGGAGGGCCGCCGAGTCGATCGGGCGTTTTATCGACGGCGATCCCTCGTTGCCGGAAGCGAAACCGGTCCGGCCTTCCGTCTATGTTCCAGATTACGACCGGGGGGACGGGCTGCGGGCTTTAGCCGATCGCCCCGAGATGCCCAGGCTTTCGGCAGCGAAGAGAAAAAGGAACCATCACGAGGTCGAAACGGGGCTCTCCGAAGACTCGGCGATCGGAGAGGCCCGGCGCTGCCTGCGATGCGAGCTCAGGACGAAAGGCGGCATCGAGGCCCTCAGGGAAGGCGATGATTAACCTCAGGATCAACGGCCGGGAGGTCAGGGCGAACCCCGGGGCCACCGTTCTCGAAACGGCCAAAGCCCACGGGATCGCCATTCCGAACCTTTGCTCCTCGAGGCACCTCGTTCCCTACGGGGGCTGCCGCCTTTGCCTGGTCGAGATCAAGGGGAAGAAAGGCTTTGTCCCCTCATGCTGCACGTACGTCGAGGACGGACTTGACGTCCGGACGGAGACCCCCGAGCTTCAGGACACGCGGCGGCAGACGCTCGAGCTCATCCTGTCCGAGCATCCCCACGCCTGCCTGATCTGCACCGAGAAAGAAAGCTGCGAAGAGTACAAATCGACGATCCGGAAGGTCGGCGAGGTGACCGGCTGCGTCCTCTGCCCGGAGAACGGCGACTGCCGTCTCCAGGAGGCGGTCGAACATATTAAGCCCGAGCGGGTGAATTTTCCTGCGTCTTACCGGCAGCTCGATATCCATCGCGAGGACCCCTTCTTCGACAGGAACTATAACCTCTGCATACTGTGCGGCCGGTGCGTTCGCGTCTGCAACGAGGTGCGCGGCGCGTCCGTCATCTCTTTCGCTTACCGCGGGCCCCAGGCCGTCATCCAAACGGCCTTCGACCGTTCGCTCCTCGATTCCGAATGTCAGTTCTGCGGCGCCTGCGTGGACGCCTGCCCGACGGGCTCCTTGACGGAGCGCGCCGTCAAGGGGCAGGGCCCCGCCGAAGAAAAACGCGCGGTCATATGTCCGCTGTGCGGTGTCGGCTGCACGCTCGAGCTCGGGCTGCGGCGGGGCGGCATCCTGAATTCGGTCCCCTTGGAAGGGGATAACCTCAACGACGGCCAGGCCTGCGTGAAGGGCCGCTTCACCGTCCGCGAGACGGTCCACAGCGCGAAACGGCTGCTCCGCCCCATGGTCCGGAGGGAGGGCCGGCTCGTCGAGACGGGCTGGGATGAGGCCCTCGACCGTGCGGCCTCGGGCTTGAAGGGCCTTCGGCCGGGCGAGGCGGCGCTCGTCTCCTCGGCCCAGGTTTCGCTCGAGGACCAGTACCTTTTCTTTAAGTTTGCCCGCGAATTCTGGGGCACAACGCCCGCCCGTGATATTCCGGCCGCATCGGCCATCGCCGCCTGCTGGAACGAGCTTGGCGCCGCGGGCGTCGCGCCGGGGCTGAATTTCGAGCTGGAAGCGATAGCCCGGACCAAGGCGGTTTTCGCCCTGGGGACAAACCTCCCCGTCTCGCAGCCGATACTCTGGCTCGAGGTCCTGAAGGCGGTCCGCGGGGGAGCCGCCCTTTTCGGCTTTGACACCGGGGATCGTGCGACCGGGCGCCATGCCGCCTACGTTTTTCGACCGGGACCGGATCGCCGGCTTCGACTCTTGAGCGTCATGGCGCGCCTGGTCGCCGAAAGGACCGCGGCGGACGAAGAAACGGCTGCCCTGGACCGGAGCGGATTTCTGGCGTCGCTCCCGGGATTCGACATCTCCGAGGCAACAGCCGACGAGCCGCCGGCAGCGGCGCACCTGAGGTCGGCGGCGCGCATCCTCGCCGAATGCCGCCCCGGTGTTATCTTGCTGGGCAGCGGCCTGTCCGGGTATCCCGAATCCGGCGGGATCATCCGGATGCTCTGGAACCTCTCGATCCTGAGCGGGGCCCGGCTCATCCCGCTTGCCGATGAAAGCAACGAGCGGGGGAGCTTTGAGCTTCGCCGCGGGCTGGCCAAGGGAATGATCGTCGGCGCGTCGGCCGTGAGCGGCAAGAAAGCGCTCTACATCTGCGGCGACCTGCCGCTTCCCGACGGAAAGCCGGCCGGCTTTACGGTCTTCCAGGGGAGCTATTCGAGCGATTGCGCGCAGTCGGCCGATGTCGTTCTGCCGGCGTCGGTGTTCGCCGAAGCCCGGGGCACCTACGTGAACCTCGAGGGCAGGATACAGACATCGCTTCCGGCGCTGGCGCCGGCCGGCGAATCCCGGCCGGATTGGTGGATCACCGCCGAGCTGGCCCGGAGGTTGGGAAGCCGGGATTTCGATTACGACGGCCCGGACAGCATCACTCGTGAGCTGGCCGCGTCCGTACCGGCGCTGGCCGATGCCGCCCGCCCGAAGCCGACGGGCAGGCCGCCTTTTGTCGCTGAAAGTCCCGGCTCCGTCCGGCGGCTCCTTCCGGTGATCGCCGGCTCATCGACAAGCGAACCGGCGGCGGCCGAAACGAGGTCCGCCAGCGACAGCTACCGCGGGCTGGACCTGGCCCGGGAAATCAAGGGGCTGAACATGCTCAGGGCGAGGACGGAGGGTCGTCATGGCTGAGATCCTGAGGCGGGAGCGGCTGGTCCCCAACATCCACCTTCTCGAGGTCCGGGCGCCGGAGATCGCCGCCAAGTGCCGCCCCGGGCAGTTCATGATCGTCATGCCCGGCCTCCGGGGAGAGCGGATCCCCCTGACGATCGCCGACTGGAGCGCGCAGCGGGAGTCCGTGACCGCGGTCTTCATGCTCGTCGGCACGTCCACGCACAAGCTGTCTCTCCTTAAGGCCGGGGACGATCTGCCCGTGGTCGTCGGCCCTCTGGGCAAGCCTTCGGACATCCAGAATTACGGCACGGTCGTCTGCGCCGGCGGCTGCTTCGGGATCGCCGCGGTCTATCCCATCGCCCGGGCCCTTAAAGAGGCGGGCAACCGTGTCATCACGCTGATCGACGTCAAAGCCAACTATCTTTTTTACTGGGAAAAAAAGTTCAGGCGGGTGAGCGACAGGATCAGCGTGTCCTCACGGGACAGCTTCTACAATTCGAAAGAATATATCCCGAGTATGCTTCAAACCCTGATCGGCGAGGAGAAGAAGATCGACCGGGTGGTCGCCATCGGCTGCACCTACCTTATGTACTCCTGCTCCGAGGCGACTCGGGCCTCCGGAATCAGGACGATGGTCAGCCTGAACCCGATCATGGTGGACGGCACCGGGATGTGCGGGGCCTGCCGGGTGACCGCCGGCGGCAAGACCAAGTTCGCCTGCGTCGACGGTCCCGATTTCGACGGGCATACGGTCGATTGGCAGGAGCTTTTTTCCCGGCGGAAATCGTATTTCGACGACGAGGTCCGCTCCTACTGCGAGTGGGAGAGGAACGAGTTCTCATGAGCGATAAACAGGAACTGCCGCCCGAGCTCAAGGCCAGGCTCAAGGCGGAGTTTGACAAGGACTGGAGGAGGGAGCTGCGGAAGTCCGTGCCCGTCAAGGAGCGGATGAAGATCCCCCGCCAGAAGATGCCCGAGCGCGAGCCCGGCGTAAGGAACCGCGATTTCAACGAGGTGAACCGGGGGCTTGATCTCGAGGCCGCCCGGCTGGAGGCCCAGCGCTGCTGGGACTGCGCCAACCCGGGGTGTGTCTCCGGCTGTCCCGTGGCCATCGACATCCCGAGTTTCGTCAAGCTCATCGACAAGGGCGATATCATCGCCAGCATCCGCAAGATCAAGGAAACGAACAGCCTGCCGGCCATTTGCGGCCGCGTCTGCCCCCAGGAAACTCAGTGCGAAATCGTCTGCAACTTGAAAAAGGCGACGGGCCAGCCCGTGGCCATCGGCAACCTGGAGCGTTTCGTCTCGGACTACGAGAGGCGGGAAGGGGAGGTGTTCATCCCCCCGATCGCTCCGCCGACCGGAAAGAAGATCGCCGTCATCGGCGCCGGCCCGGCGGGACTGACGGCCGCGGGCGAGCTGGCCAAGAAAGGCCACGACGTGACCCTCTTCGAGGCGCTCCACATCGCCGGCGGCGTGCTCGTCTACGGCATCCCCGAGTTCAGGCTGCCCAAGGACATCCTCAAAGCCGAGGTGGATTATCTCCAGAAGCTGGGCGTCCGGCTGAAGACGAGCTTCGTCGTGGGCAAGACGGCGACCCTCCAGGACCTGAGAACGGAGGGCTACGCGGCCTTCTTCATCGGGACGGGCGCCGGGCTCCCCAACTTCATGAGGATTCCCGGTGAGAACCTGGTCGGCGTCTATTCGGCCAACGAATACCTGACCCGCTGCAACCTGATGCGGGCTTACGACTTCCCCCGCTACGATACTCCGGTCATCCGCGGCCGGCGGGTGGCCGTGATCGGCGGCGGCAACGTGGCCATGGACTCGGTCCGCACCGCCAAGCGGCTGGGAGCGGAGCTGGCCGCCATCATCTACCGCCGGTCGAGGCACGAGCTCCCGGCGCGCGAGGAGGAGGTCAAGCACGCCGAGGAGGAGGGGATCGAGTTCCACTTCCTGACGACGCCCGTCCGGTACATCGGCGACGATAAGGGCCGGCTCAAGGCCATGGAATGCCTGAGGATGGACCTGGGCGAGCCCGACGCTTCGGGCCGGCGGCGGCCGGTCCCGGTCGAGGGGTCGGAATTCACCACCGAGATCGACATGGCGGTCGTGGCCATCGGCCAGAGCCCGAACCCCCTGATACCCCAGACGACGCCCGAGCTCAGGGTGGGGAAGTGGGGTAACCTGGAGGTGGACTGGCTCACGATGGGCACAACACTCCAGGGGGTGTTCGCCGGCGGCGACATCGTCCGGGGAGGCGCCACCGTCATCCTGGCCATGGGCGACGGCCGGCTGGCGGCCGAGCACCTCGACAAGTATGTGAATAGCGGCCGGGGCTAGGCTCTCCGGCTTGAATATGAACGGAGGATACTGAAATGAGTTGGGTCGACGATTACAAGAAGAAGCTGACAAGCATCGAAGATGCCGTCTCGGTCGTCAAAAGCGGCGACCGCGTTTACCTCAGCGGCAACGCGGCCACGCCCTATGCCTTGATGAGGGCGCTGGCGGCGCGGAAGGACGATCTTCGCGACGTCGAGCTCGTCCATGTTCTGCTCCTCGGAGAGGACCCCCTGGCCAAGCCGGAGATGGAGGGCCATTTCCGGCACAATTCGCTGTTCGTCGGGCCGGCCGACCGCAAGGCGATCAACGAGGGGCGGGCGGATTATGTGCCCATCTTCCTGCACTGCATTCCCGATCTGTTCCTGTCGGGGGTCATGCCCCTTGACGTGGCGCTGCTCCATGTTTCGCCCCCGGACGAGCACGGGTTCATGAGCCTCGGGGTCGAGGTCCTGGGGTCCAAGGCGGCGGCCGAAAAAGCCAAGCTGGTGATCGGCCAGGTCAACGAGAAGATGCCGCGGGTGCTCGGCGATTCGTTCCTGCACATTTCCAGGTTCCACAAGCTCGTCGAGATGTCGGAGCCGCTGCCCGAGCTGAAGAAGAGCCCGATGAGCGACGTCGAGCGGGAGATCGGGAAGCACATCGCCGGTCTGATCGAGTCGGGGTCGACCCTCCAGCTCGGGATCGGCGGCATCCCCGACGCCGTCCTGGCCGCGCTGACCACCCAGCGGGACCTGGGTATCCATACCGAGATGGTCTCGGATGGCGTCATGGAGGCGATGGAGGCCGGGGTCGTGACCGGTGCCAAGAAGAGCTTCCACCCGAACAAAGTGGTCATCACCTTCGCCCTGGGAAGTGCGAAGCTTTACGACTTCATCGACAACAACCCGGTCTTCGAGGCCCATCCCACCGATTATGTCAATCATCCCTTCAACGTGGCCCGTAATGATAATATGATCGCGATCAACTCGGCCATCGAGGTCGACATCACCGGGCAGGTGTGTTCGGATTCGATCGGGACCAGGATCTTCAGCGGGTTCGGCGGGCAGGTCGACTTCATCCGGGGCGCGGCGCACTCCAAGGGCGGCAAGCCGATCATCGCCCTGCCGTCGACCGCCAAGGAAGGGGAAATGTCCCGGATCGTGCCGTTCCTCAAACAGGGCGCCGGCGTTGTCACGACGCGCGGCGACGTGAGGTACGTCGTCACCGAGTTCGGTGTCGCCTATCTCTACGGCAAAAACCTCCAGGAGCGGACCAAGGCCTTGATCAACATCGCCCACCCCAAGTTCCGGGCGGACCTTGTTCGGGAGGCCAAGGGCAGGAATCTCCTCCGGTAATCGGACGCCCGCCGGGATGCAGCCATCGGATCTCTTCATGGCGGAAAAAGGCCATATCGGCTCCGACGAATCGGGCAAGGGAGATTACTTCGGGCCCCTGGTGGTCGGAGCGGTTTATCTGCCGGACGGGCAGGAGTCAGTCCTCCGCGAGCTCGGCGTCAAGGACAGCAAAAGGACTTCGGACAATCGCTGCCGGGAGCTGGCCGAGGTCATCCGGCGCGGGTACAAGCACGCGGTGGTCGCCATCGGGCCGGAGCGCTACAACGAGCTCTACGCGAAGTTCCGGAACCTGAACCGGCTCCTGGCTTGGGCGCACGCCCGGGCCATCGAGAACATCCTCGCCGAGGTCCCCTGCCGGCTGGCCATCACCGACCAGTTTGGGGACAAGCGCTACGTGCTCGACGCGTTGATGGAGAAGGGACGGACGATCGAGCTCGTGCAGAAGCCGCGGGCGGAGGAGGACCTGGCCGTGGCGGCCGCCTCGATCCTGGCCCGGGCGGAGTTTCTGAAGAGGCTCCATTTCCTGTCCAAGGAGATGGGCCTGGACCTGCCCAAAGGCGCGTCGTCGATGGTCGAGGAGGCGGGCATCCGGCTGGTTAAGCTCCATGGATCCGCGATTCTCGACCGGGCCGCCAAGACGCATTTCAAGACCACCGAGCGTGTCCTGTCCGGGGCCGGCTAGGTGAGATAAGGCTTTAGAATGGCCGAAAAGATTGAGACGAGCGACCACCCGGGAACGCGGCGGCTGTTCTTCGAGGACGCCTACGCGCGGCAGTTCGAAGCCACGGTGACGGAGACCCTGGTCCACGACGGGAAGCCGGCCGTCGTGCTCGACCGGACCTGTTTTTATCCCGAATCCGGCGGCCAGCCGGCGGACGGCGGCACGCTCGACGGCGCGAAGGTGGTCGACGTCTTCGAGTCCGGGCCGCGGATTGTCCACGTGCTGGATGCGGCGGTCGGGGGAACCGAGGTCCACGGCGTCGTCGATTGGGAGCGGCGGTTCGACCACATGCAGCAGCACACCGGCCAGCACATTCTGTCGCAGTGTTTTATCGAGCGGCTCGCCGGGGAGACGATGTCCTTCCATCTCGGGGCCGAGCTCTCGACTTTGGAGATCGGCCTTCGGGCGGCCTCCGATACGGACCTGGAACGGGTCGAGGACCTGGCGAATGCGGTGATCCTCGAGAACCGGGAGATCAAGACCTACTTTGTGCCGGAAGACAGGATCGGGTCCGTACCGCTCCGGCGGCCGCCCAAGAAATCCGGCGTCATCCGCGTCGTCGAGGTGGCCGGGTTCGATTATTCGGCCTGCGGCGGGACGCACTGCCGCCGGACGGGTGAAGTGGGGCTGATCAAGATCGTCCGGACGGACAAGGTCCGGAACAACCTCAGGTTCGAATTCCTGTGCGGCCGGCGGGCCCTGCGCGATTACGCCGGGAAGAGCAGGGTGCTGGCGGACCTTGCCGCCAGACTGTCCGTGCATGAGCGCGACGCGGCGGCGGCCGTGGTGAAGCTGACGTCGGAAGCCAAGGAGGCGCGGAAGACGCTCCGGCGCCTCCAGGAAGCGGTGGCCGTCTACGAGGCGCGGGAGCTGGCGGCCGGAGCGGGCGGCCCGGTCATCCTCAGGTCATGGCCCGACAGGACCGCCGAGGAAGCCAAGCTCCTGGCGCTCAACGTCATCAGGTCCGGCGACTTTGTCGTCCTGTTCGGCGCGACGGGCGGCGACCGGGACCATCTCGTCTTTGCCGCCGCCGGGACGCTGGGCCTCAACCTGAAGGAGCTCGTGCCGGTGGCCCAGGCGCTGGCGCCCGTCAGGGGAGGGGGCAGTCCGTCGCTCGTCGAGCTGGTCGCGGACAAGGGCGCGGACATCGGGGCCATCCTCGCCGCCGCCGCCGATTACCTGAAGCCGAAATTTCCCTGACCGCTACTCGTAGCGGAGGGAGACGATCGGGTCGAGCCGGGCCGCCCGGCGGGCCGGGAAGATGCCGAAGAAGAGGCCGACCGAGACCGAGACGAAGAACCCGAGGGCCACCGACCACATCGTCACCGACGCCGGCAGGGGCGTCGCCGCCTTGACGGCCTCGGAGATGCCGAAGCCCAGGATGATCCCCAGGATCCCCCCGGCGCCGGTCAGGAAGACCGCCTCGAACAGGAATTGCTGCAGGATATCCCGGCCGCGGGCCCCGAGCGCCTTGCGGATGCCGATCTCCCGGGTGCGCTCCTTGACCGATACCAGCATGATATTCATGACACCGATGCCGCCGACGAGGAGTCCGATCGAGGAGATGGCGATCATCACGAGATAGGCGGCGCCGGTGATCTGATTATAGAGGTCGAGGAGCGCGTCCTGGGTGTAAACGGCGAAATCGTCGGGCTTGCCGAAGGGGACCCGGCGCCGTTGGCGCAGGATGCTCGTGATGTCGTCCATCGTCTCCTCGAGATAGCCGTGCCGGCGGGGCGTGGCCATGATCTCCAGGTTTTCGAGGTCATAGGGGTAGTACTTCATCAGCGTCGTGATCGGGATGCCGACGAAATTGTCCCGGCTCTGCCCGAACATCTGGCCCCGTTTCTCGAGGACGCCCACCACCTGGAAGGCTTCTGGCCCGATCCGGATCTCTTTTCCCAGCGGGTCGGTGTGGGGAAATAGGATGTCGGCCAGCTCGCTGCCCAGGACGCAGACCTTGGAGCTGTGCGTCACGTCCGAGGACGCGAGCCCCCGGCCGGTCCGGGGCAGGTAAACCGACAGGACCTGCGGGAACTTGTCGTTCATGCCCAGGATCATGGAATCGTCGCTGCGCAGGTTCTGGTACTTGATGGGGACGGACTCCCAGAAATTGACGGGGATGTCCACGGCGACCGCGCCGACCTCGCGGCTCTCCCGCTCGATGGCCAGGGCGTCGTCGTAGGTCAGGTCCTTCCGGATGCGCTCCTCCTCGGAGCCGCGGCCCATCCGGATGCCCGGTTCGCGCTTGGTCACGATGATGAGCTCGGAGCCGACGGATTCGAGCTCGCTCATGAAGGAGCGGTTGAGGCCCTGGACCACGGACACCATGCCGATGACCGTCATGACGCCGATGACGATGCCCAGGATGGTGAGAAAGGAGCGGAGCTTGTGGTTATGGAGCGAGTCGTAGGCCATCCGCACGATCTCGCCCAGGATGCCCGTCCGCATCATTGTTCGGCCCTCAGGGCGTCGACGGGGTTGAGCTTGGCCGCCTTGTTGGCGGGATAGATGCCGAAGAACAGGCCGATGGACGCCGACATGATGATGGCGATGACGACCGAAGCGGGTTCGATGCGCGACGGCATGGAGGTCACCGCGGTGACGACCCGGGCCGCGATGGCGCCGAGAAAGATGCCGATGGCGCCGCCCGTCGCCGAGATGAACGCGGACTCGATCAGAAACTGGAAGAGGATGTCGCGGCGCCGCGCGCCGACCGCCATCCGGATGCCGATCTCCTTCGTCCTCTCGGTCACCGTGACCAGCATGATGTTCATGACGACGATGCCGCCGACGAGGAGGGCGATCGAGGAGACCGCGATCATGGCGAAGTAAATGCTCGAGGTGGCGTTCCTGTAGAAGCGGATGAAGGTCTCCGACGTCTGGAAGGAGAAGTCGTCGCTGTCCTTGAAGGAGCGGTGGCGGGAGGACCGGAGGATCGTCCGGACTTCGTCCTGCGCCGCCAACAGCCGCTCCTGGGATGTGGTGTGGACGTTGAGGCTGATGGTCCGGCGCGAGCCGTAGGCTTTCATGAACGTCGTGATCGGGATGCGCACGAAGGTGTCCTGGCTCATGCCCAGGAGCTTGCCCTTTTTCGCGCCCAGGCCGACGATCAGGAAGTTGTCGGCGCCCACCCGCAGCCATTTCCCGACGGGGTCGGTGTACGGGAAAAGCTTGTCCTTGATATCGTAGCCGATGACGCAGATATACCGGGAGTGCGCTTCGTCCTCCCGCTGGATGTGGCGGCCGGCCGCGAGCTCCACCACCGAGCCGATGAGGTGGTCGAGATGCGTGATGCCCCGGATCTCGACGTCCTTCAGCGACTGGCTTCCGGCCTTGACCGTCCGGCTGGTCGAGGCCGAGGCGCCGACGAGCCCGCAGTTCCGGCACTCGCGGCGGAGGATCTCCATCTCGTCGAGCGTCAGGTCTTTCCGCTTCATCTGCTCCTTGTATTCCTTCAAGGACGTCCCGATCATCGAGAACTTGGAAACGGAGAAGTCGTTGGCGCCGAAAAAGGACATCTTGGTGTAGACGTAATTATTGAGGCCCTGGATGATGGAAACGACGGCGATGATCGTCAGGACGCCGATGATGATGCCCAGGAGGGTCAGGAACGTCCGGAGCTTGCTGCTCCAGAGGGAGCCCATGGACATGGCGACCGATTCGCCCATCTTGATGCGTGCCATCTTTGCTTGATCCTGATATCGGGGTCTATTATACACTGAATTCCGGTGACCCCAACTATAATCGTCCCCGCAGGTAAGCATCTCTTATTGTGTGATCGTTCATTTCGATAATAGGGTCCTGTCACGGCGCCCCCTTGCTCTCGTCCCCGTCGCTCCGGGCGCGCAGGGGCTATCGCCGTGCCACCCTCTCGTTGGTCCCTCCCCTCACACCAAAAGAGGTTTTTCCTCCCCGGCTTAGAACAGTCACGGCGAGAGTCCCCGGAATGGGGGCCTTGACAAAATCGGCCGGCCCAAGAAGAATAATAGTGTTGCCGCCGGCCGAAGGGGGACGGGGCGCGTGACAGGAGGCGGCCAATTCGGAGGAGGAGAGGAGGAGAAGATGAAAAGAAATGCGATAGCCATCGTCATCGCGGCGGCCGTCATCATGGCGGCGTCCGCCGTTCCGGCGCAGGCGCAGTTTTATATCGGCGTCAGGGGAGGCACGGCCAACCAGAATGCGAGTCGATCGGGAGGCCTGACCGACATCGACTTCGACAAGGACTCGACTTTCCTCTACGGCGGACAGATCGGGTTCAAGTTTTCGCTGCTGGCGATCGAGGGGGTGATCTACAAGGCCGATTATAACCTGCTCAGCGACGACAGCTCGATCCCGTCGGAGGGCGTCGAGATGGACTCCTACTTCTATGGCGTCAACGGCAAGCTGGGCATTCCCTTGGTCATCGTCTATCCTTACGTCACGGTCGGCTACGGCGTCCACACCGCCGACCTGGCGGATTTCGGCGAGGATTCCGCCGCCGCCTGGAACGTCGGCGGCGGGGTCCAGGTCAAGCTCGGCATGGTCGGCTTGTTCGGCGAGCTTCGCTACACGGATTTTACCCTCGAGCTCGATAACCTGGACTGGGATTTCGGCGGGCTCGAGCTCCATTTCGGGCTCAACATACTCTTTTAAAAGATCAGGCTCCTTGATCGTCCGGATCAACAAGTTCCTGAGCGAAGCGGGGGTGGCCTCGCGCCGGGAGGCGGACCGCCTGATCCAGGATGGCCGGGTCCAGGTCAACGGCCGGGTGGCCGATGAGCTGGGCGCCAAGGTCGACGACGAGAAGGACATCGTCCAGCTCGACGGCCGCCGCGTTCGGAACGTCTCGGCGCCCCTCTATGTTCTCCTCAACAAGCCCAAGGGCTATCTCGTCACCCTCAAAGACCCGTTCGGCCGGGCGACCGTGCGCCAGCTGCTGCCGGCCTCGATGAAGCGTATCTTTCCCGTCGGCCGGCTGGACCTCGACAGCGAGGGAGTTCTTCTCCTGACCAACGACGGCGACCTGGCCTATCGGCTGATCCATCCCAAGTTCGGGGTGAAGAAAGTTTACATCGCCAGGGTCGAGGGGCGGCCGGAGAAGGACGCTCTGAAAAAGCTGGCGGGGGGCGTGTCGATCGGCGGGAAGAAGACGGCGCCGGCCCGGGTCGCGCTGCTGTCGCAATCGCCGACCTCGAGCTGGCTCCGCCTGGAGCTCTACGAAGGGCGAAAACGGGAAGTCCGCGAGATGTGCCGGGCCGTCGGCCACGATGTCCTGTCGCTCAAGCGCGTCGAATTCGCCGGCCTGGTTTTGGGAAAGCTCAGGCCCGGCGAGTGGCGTGAGCTTCAGCCGTGGGAGGTCCGGCGGCTGCAAGCGATGGGCCAGCCAACGCCCGTGCGCCGACCGGTTCGGCCCCGGCCGGCCTAAGAGTCCTTTCCTTTTTCGGGCCCGAATTCCTTCCAGCTCGCGGCCAGCCTCTGGAGCTCCTGGTCGACCCGGCCGTGCACGGTGCCCTCTTCGAAAGACCCGTCCTCCCGGGCCGTGCCCGCCTCGAAACCCGTCAAGATTTCGATGCCCTCGTCAACCGACTTGACCGGGTAGATGTGAAACTTCCCTTCGGCCACGGCCGCCACGACGTCCGGCCGGAGCATCAGGTTCTGGATGTTCTGATGAGGCATGATGACGCCTTGGGTGCCGGTGATCCCCTTGGCCCGGCAGACGTCGAAGAAGCCTTCGATCTTTTCGTTGACGCCCCCGATCGGCTGGATCTCGCCCTTCTGGTTGACCGAACCGGTCACGGCGAGATCCTGGCGGAGGGGAAGATTGGCCAGGCTGGACAGGATGGCATAGATCTCGGTGGAGGAGGCGCTGTCGCCTTCGACCCCGGAGTAGGCCTGCTCGAAAGCAAGGCTCGCGGTCAGCGCGAAGGGCTTGTTTTGGGCGTATTTTCCCCTCAGATATCCCCCCAGGATGAGAACCCCCTTGTTGTGCGTCGGTCCGCTCAGGTCGGCCTCGCGTTCGATGTTGATGACGCCGGCGCGGCCGACCGAGGTCCGGGCGGTGATCCGGGTGGGCTTGCCGAAAGCGAACTGGCCCATATCGTAGACAGACAGGCCGTTGACCTGGCCGACGACCGCGCCCTGGGTATCGATCAGGATGCTGCCCTCCTCGATCATCTCCTGGATCTTGTCCTCGACCAGGCTGACCCGTTCGAAACGCTCCAGCACGGCGGTGTCGACGTCGTCCCGGCCGATCACGGCGTGGCCGCACTGCTTGGCCCAGTAGCTCGCCTCGCGGATGACGTCGGCCAGGATGTGGAACCGCGTGGAGACCTTCTTCTGGCGGCCGGCGATGCGGGTGGCGTATTCGATCAGGGCGGCCAGGCCGGCCTTATCCATCGAGAGCAGGCCGTCTTCGTCGACGATCTTTTTGGCGAACCTGGCGAGGTCGCCCAGGGCCTTGTCGTCCCGGACCATCTCGGAATCGAACTCGGCCTTGACCTTGAAGATCTTCTTGAAATCGTCGTCCTGGAAAAAGAGGATGTTGTAGATGAAGGCGTCGCCGACCAGCACGACTTTGACGCTCGTCTTGATCGACTGGGGCTTGAGGCGCGGCGATGAGATCAGGTACATCGCCATATAGTTCTGGATCTCGAAGATCTGGTGGCGCAGGGTCCGCTTCATGGTCGTCCAGACGCCCGGCTCGATCAGCGCGTCCAGGGCGTTCATGACGAGGTAGCCGCCGTTGGCCTTGAGGAACGACCCGGCCTTGATCTTGGTGAAGTCGGTCTGGAGGGCGCCCCACCGGGTGACCATGGACTCGATCGTCCCGAAGAGGTTCACGTAGGTGGGGTTGGTTTCGATGATGACCGGCTCCCCCTTGACCTCGGAGTTGTCGACGAGCAGGTTGACGCGGTACTCGAGGAAGGCGTCGGCGTTCTCCTTGTTCCTGTCCTCCTTGTCCTCTTTTTTCTGGCCCTTGAAGAGGTCGATGTTGCTGGCCAGGTTCGCTTCGACGTGTCCCAGGTATTCGCCGATCGAGGGCTCGGCGAACTTGTCGCGAACGCCCGTGATGCCGCCCGTGATGATCGGCGTGATGGCCTCGATATCCCAGTTCTTGAGCAGGGTCCGGGTTTCCTCGTCGATCTCGCGGAGCTTCTCGAAGACGCCCTCCATTTCGCCGCTCAGCTCGTCGTACTTTTTCTTCAGGTCGTCCAGGCTCTTCTGGGCGAACTTCTTCTCCTTGACCATCGCCTCGAGCTTGGCGAAGGGCGTCGGCGCGTCTTCGATGACCGGGATGAGGTCCGGCTTGACGAACAGCCCCATCTGGACCTGGATGACGGAGAAGCCCGCCGCGGCGGCGGACTGCTCGAATTTCTCGAGGATCGCCTTCTGTTTCGCCTGCTGAGCCTCAATCAGGGCTTCTCTTCGATCCGTGTAGTATTTGCTCTTCAGCAGCTCGGGGATGTGGGCCTTGAGCATTTCGATCATGCCGTCCATGGCGTCCCTGAAGCGCCGGCCCTGGCCGCCGGGGAGCATGATGAGGGTCGGCTCGTCCGGGTTCTTGAAATTGTTGACGAACAGGATGTCGTCGGGCGTTTTGCCCTTCTTCTCCAGCCGCTCGAGCAGCTGCTTGATCGTCGTCGTCCGGCCGGTTCCGACCATGCCGGTGATGAAGATGTTGTAGCCCAGAGACTTGATGTCAAGCCCGGTCTGGATCGCCTTGATGGCCCGCTCCTGGCCGATGATCTCGACGCACGGCTCGCACTCTTCGGTAGTGGCGAAGGGGATGGAATCGGGATCGATCCTCAAGCGGAGCTTCTCGGGAGAGAGCTCTTCAAATTGGGTTTTCGTTCGCATGCCTTGACTCCTCGACGGAAAAGTATCATAAAAAGTGATGAAAAAACAGACCTCATCTGTTAGAATAAGAAAAAATCTCGAAAGGACCAGGACGTGAGCACTCCCGTGATCGAAAAAGTCGCCGGCCGCCGCGGATTGAACGCGTTCATCCGTTTCGCCTGGGATGTTTACGGCGACGATCCTAACTGGGTCCCGCCGTTGATCACCGACCTGAAGGACAAGCTCAACCGGAAGAAGAACCCGTTCTTCGCCCACGCCGAGATGGATCTTTTCCTGGCCCGCCGCGACGGCCGCGTAACTGGACGCATCGCCGCCATCGTTAACGCCAACCATAACGCCTTTCACAACGACAAGGTCGTTTTCTTTGGTCTTTTTGAGAGCCTGAACGACCCCGAGACCGCCGCGGCCCTTCTTGACGCCGTCGCTGCCTGGGGAAAAGCCCGGGGCATGGACACGCTCCTCGGCCCGGCCAACCTCACGCTGAACGACGAGTGCGCTTTCCTCCTCGAGGGGTTCGACTCGCCGCCCGTCATCATGATGCCTTACAATCCCCGCTACTACCTCGACCTCATGGACCGGTACGGCATGGTCAAGGCCAAGGACCTCTATGCTTTTATCGGCGGCCGGGACCATCAGCCCGTCCCGAAGGTCCGGGAGATCGTGGACAAGCTGCGCGGCGACGGCCGGTTCACGATCCGGCCGCTGACCAGGAAGACCCTGGACGAGGACAGTGAAAAGATCCTGTACATCTACAACAATGCCTGGGAGAAGAACTGGGGTTTCCACCCCTGGACGCCCGAGGAGATTAAGCACCTGGTGGCCAAGCTCAAGCAGGTCGCCGACCTCAGGATCATCCTGCTCGCCGAGGACAAAGGACGCCCCGTGGGTTTCGCCTTCGCCCTGCCCAACCTGAACGAGGTCATCAAGAAGATGAACGGCCGCCTGACCCCGCTGGGCATTATCAATTACCTTTATTACCGGAAGAAGATCAAGGGCGTGCGGGCGCTCGTCTTTGGGGTGGTCAAGGAGTATCAGCACACCGGGGTCAGCTATCTTTTATACGACGAGTTCGAGAAGCGGGTCTTCGGCTCCGGGTACGAATGGGGCGAGACGTCGTGGCAGCTCGAGGACAACGACCTGGTCAACAGGTTTTGCCTTTCCGTCGGCACGCGCCTGTACAAGAAATACCGTATCTACGAGAAGAAGATCGCCTGACGAACCAGGGATCGCGGCCAGGAGGGAAAGAGATGCTCTATCAGAACCTGATCCTTCGCAAGGGCGAGGGGATCGGCTGGATCACCGTCAACCGGCCGGAAAAGCTGAACGCCATGAACGTCGCCACGGTCGGGGAGATGGAGGCGGCGTTCCGGGAATTCGAGTCCGACCCGGAGGTGAGAGTCATCATCCTCACGGGATCCGGGGAGAAGGCGTTCATCGCCGGCGCCGATATCGGCGAATTCAGCGGCCTGAGCGCCGAGACAGGAGCGCTTTTCGCCAGGCGCGGGCAGGCGATGACCCGGACGATCGAAAACTGCACCAAGCCCGTGATCGCGGCGATCAACGGCTTCGCCTTGGGGGGAGGCACGGAGATCGCCCTGGCCTGCCACATCCGCCTGGCGTCGGAGAACGCCAAGCTGGGCCAGCCGGAAGTCGGGCTGGGGATCATTCCCGGCTACGGCGGCACGCAGCGGCTTCCCCGGCTCGTCGGCAAGGGCAAGGCGATGGAGCTCATTTTTACGGGACGGAAGGTGGACGCCCGCGAGGCCCTGGAGATCGGGCTGGTCAACAAGGTCGTTCCCCTGGCCGACCTGATATCCGAGGCGGAAGCTCTGGCCAGGGAGATCATCAGGAACGCGCCGCTGGCCATCAGCCATGCCATCGAGTCCATCAACCGCGGCCTCGACATGAGCCTGGACGAGGGGCTCGAGCTCGAAGCCGGGATTTTCGGCCGGTCCTGCGGGACCGAGGACGCGCGCGAGGGCGGCCGGGCTTTCCTGGAAAAGCGGAAGCCGGTTTTCCGCGGGCGCTGAAAGAGGTACGATATGGAAACTTTTCAGGGCAAGCTTCAGGCGAAAGGGCTCAGGATCGGCATCGTCGTCAGCCGTTTCAACAGCTTTATCTCCGACCGGCTCCTCGAGGGGGCCTTGGACGCGCTCTCGAGGCTCGGCGCCGCGGACACCGATCTCTCCGTTTACAAGGTGCCCGGGTCGTTTGAGATTCCCGTCGTGGTTAAAAAGCTCGCCGGCTCCCAGAAGGTGGACGGCATCGTCTGCCTGGGCGCCTTGATCCGGGGCGACACGCCGCATTTCGATTATCTGAGCGCCGAGGTGACCAAGGGCATCGCCCAGATCTCGATCGACCACGGCATACCCTGCGCCTTCGGCATCCTGACCGTGGACACGATCGAACAGGGGATCGAGCGGGCCGGCACCAAGTCCGGTAACAAGGGCTGGGACGCGGCTTTCTCGGTCGTCGAGATGCTGAATCTCTTCAAGTCCGCCAAGCTGGGCTGAGCCGAGCGATCCTTATGGGAGAGCGCAGGAGAGCCCGGGAAGCCACGCTCCAGATTCTTTATCAGCTCGAGTTCGGGACGGCCGAGCCGGACGCGGCGATCCGCTCATACTGGAAGTCGAAGCACGTTCCCGAAGCGACCCGGGAATACAGCCGCTGGCTGGTCAATGGCATCCTCGAGCACAAGGACGAGCTCGACGCGTCCATCCAGAAGAGTTCCCGGCACTGGCGGATCGAGCGCATGCCGCTTATTGACCGCAACATCCTCCGGCTGGCGGCCTTCGAGCTCGGCTATGCCCGGCCGACGGCCCCCGCCATCGTCATCAACGAAGCCATCGAGATCGCCAAGAAGTTCAGCAGCCCCGAGGCGGCCGTCTTTGTCAACGGGATCCTGGATGCCCTGAGACGGGGCCTCCAGGCCGAAAACCCCGCCGAACGAGAGGAAGAACATGTCGGACCCCAACTCACCCAGGGAAAAGCCCAACCCGGCCGAGGACCAGGACCTAAAAAAGACTGACCAGGAAGACTCCCGGCTGGAGAAGACCGCCGAGCTCGTGCGGGCGGGGGTGAACCTTTTCCCCCACAAGACCGAAAGGACACATTCCGTTTTCGAGGCCGTCCGGGATTACACCGGCCTGTCGGCGGAAGACCTGGCGGCGCGAAAGCCCGGCGTCACCGTGCCCGGCCGGATCGTTTCCATCCGGAAGATGGGCCGGGCGACCTTCAGCACGATCTCGGACAGCCGCAGCCGGCTCCAGATCTATCTCCGGGAGGACCAGGTCGGCAAGGAAAGCTACGGGCAATTCGGCTTCCTCGACATCGGGGACGTCATCAACGTTCGGGGCACGCTGTTCAAGACGCGGACCGGCGAGCTGACCATCCTGGCCGAGGCGGTGACGCTGCTGGCCAAGTGCCTCCACCCCCTGCCCGAGAAATGGCACGGGCTCCAGGACGTCGAGCTGCGCTACCGGCGCCGGTACCTCGACCTGATCATGAACCCGGAGGTCGGCGAGGTCTTCCGCCTGCGCAGCCGGCTGATCGCCGAGATCCGCCGCTTTTTCGACGATCGGGGATACATGGAAGTCGAGACGCCGATGATGCAGCCCATGCCCGGGGGCGCCATCGCCCGGCCGTTCAAGACGTTCCACAACGCCCTGGGGATCGACCTTTACCTGCGGATCGCGCCCGAGCTCTACCTCAAGAGGCTTGTGGTCGGGGGTCTCGAACGGGTCTACGAGATCAACCGGAACTTCAGGAATGAAGGCATTTCCTCCGAGCACAACCCCGAGTTCACCATGCTCGAGTTTTACGAGGCCTACAGCGACTTCTTCGACATGATGAACCTCACCGAGGAGCTGCTCCAGAAGCTCTCTCTGACGCTCCTGGGGAAAGACGAGATCCCTTACGGCGAGCATACGATATCCTTCAAGCGGCCGTTCCCGAGGCTCAAGTACCGGGACGCTCTTCTCAGCCTGAGCGGGGTGGCCCCGGCCAAGTTCGACAACCCGGCCGAGATCATCGCCCTGGCCTCGACGCTGGCCGGGGAGCAGCCGTCGCTCACCTACGCCAAGGCCCTGGACGTCATCTTCGACAAGCTGGTCAAGCCGTCGATCATCCAGCCGACCTTCATCACCCATCCGCCCAAGGAGATCTCGCCCCTGGCCAAGGCCTCCCGGGACAATCCCGACGAGGCCGAGAGGTTCGAGCTTATGGCGGCCGGCATGGAGATCGCCAATGCCTTCAGCGAGCTCACCGACTCGGTCGAGCAGCGCCTCCGGTTCGAGCAGCAGGCGGAAGAGCGGAAGAAGGGAGACGATGAATCCCACCCGATCGACCTGGACTATGTCCAGGCCCTCGAATACGGCCTGCCGCCCACGGGCGGGGAGGGCATCGGGATCGACCGGCTGACGATGCTGCTCGCCAACCGGAAATCGATCCGCGAAGTCATCCTTTTCCCGCTGTTGCGGCCCCGCTGAGGCGCGGCGCATGACCTACGAGTTCTTCATCGCCCGGCGCTATCTCAGGGCGAGGCGCAAGCAGGCGTTCATCTCCGTGATCACCTTCATCTCGATCCTGGGGATCGCCATCGGCGTCATGGCCCTGGTCATCGCCCTGGCCCTGATCACGGGTTTCCAGCGGGACGTCCAGGACAAGATCCTGGGCGCGACCTCGCACATCATGGTTTCCGACCTGGGCTCGAGCGGCATCCCCGAGTACCGGAACCTCAGGAGCCGCATCCAGGCCATGCCTGGGGTCAAGGTGGTCTCGCCGGTGGTCTACGACATCGTGCTCATCTCCGGCCCCCTTCGCAGCCACGGCGCGACCCTCAAGGGGATCGATTTCGACCTCGATAAGCCGCACTACCGCTGGCTTCGGGAGCTCCAAGAAGGAGAGCTGCCCGGATCAGCCGGCCGGGACGGCATCATCCTGGGCAAAGACCTGGCCTATTCGCTGGGGGTGGGGCCGGGCGATACGGTCAGCGTGCTGACCGCCTCATCCGTCCGGCTGTCGCCTTTGGGGCCTGTTCCCAGGCTGAGGGAATTCCAGGTGACCGGCGTCTTCTCCGCGGGCCTCTACGAATTCGATTCGACGACCGCCCTGACGCCGCTCGGCGTGGCCCAGCGCCTTTTCCGCCTCGACGACCGCGTCACCCATCTCCAGATCATGATCGACGATATTTTCCAGGCCGGGCGCCTGGCCGACAGCCTCGGGGGGATCCTGCCGCCCTCGCTCTACGTCACGACCTGGATGGAGCTCAACCGGACCCTTTTCTCGGCCCTGAAGCTCGAAAAGAACATCATGTTCCTGACCATCACGCTGATCGTCTTCGTCGCCGCCCTCAATATCATCGCCAGCCTGATCCTGATGGTCATGGAAAAAACGAGGGACATCGGTATCCTGATGGCGCTCGGCGCGCCGGCCGCGAGCATCCAGAAGATCTTCTTCCTCCAGGGCGCCATGATCGGGGTCTTGGGAACGACGGCGGGGGTGGTCCTCGGCCTGGGCTGCTCCTGGCTGGCGAACACTTTTGAGCTGATCAAGGTGCCCGTGGACATCTACCAGATCTCCTTCGTGCCGTTCCATATCCAGTTGACCGACCTGCTCATGATCATCGGCGTGAGCCTGGCCATCAGCCTGCTCTCGACCCTCTTTCCCTCGCGCCGGGCCGCCAAGGTGGACCCGGTCGTCGCCCTGAAATATGAGTAGCCCCATGACCAGCCTCGTCAGCGCCCGGAGCGTCGGCAAGGTCTACCCCCTGCCCAAGGGCGAGCTCCGCATCTTCCAGGACCTCGAGTTCGATCTCGAACGGGGCGAGCTCGTCGCCGTCATGGGCGCGTCGGGCGTGGGCAAGACGACGTTCCTGAATCTGCTGGGCGCCCTGGACAGGCCCAGCGAAGGAACGATCCTGCTCGAGGGCGAGGACATCAACGCCCAGTCGGACCGAGACAAGTCCGTCCTTCGCAACAAGAAGATCGGTTTCGTCTTCCAGTCCTTCCATCTGCTGCCGGAATTCAGCGCCCTGGAAAACGTCTTCCTGCCGCTGCTCATCGCGGGCCTGAACACGCGTGATGCCCACCGGCGCGGCGCGGCCCTGCTCGCCGAGGTGTTCCTCGAGGACAGGGCCGGCCAGAAACCCGGCCAGCTTTCGGGAGGCGAGCAGCAGCGCGTGGCCGTCGCCCGGGCCCTGGTCAACGAGCCGAAGCTTCTCCTGGCCGACGAGCCCACCGGGAACCTTGACTGGAAGACGGGGGAGGCCGTCATCCAGCTCATCAAGGACCTCCACGAGCGCCGGGGGCTCTCGTCCGTCATCGTCACCCACAACGAAAAAGTCGCCCGCTACTGCGATAAGCTTTACGTCATGGAGGGCGGCCGGTTGAAACGGTTCTGACCTCTCCGGAGTTATTGACTCTGTCCCTCTTAAAGGGAGTGGCATGGAAGACTCGGGCGCTGCGAGTGGAACGGTTCGCGCCCGCGCAGGCATTTCCATGAATGTGACGAAGGAGTCAAGATGAGAGGTGGCACGGCGTGGGGGCCCCCCAGGCCGGACAGACTGCTCCACGGGGGCACTCCCAAAGTATTTTATTTCATCATATTAACCTCTCCAACCTCCCCTGGAATCAGGGGAGGCTTCGAAAACGTCAGTGCCTCCGGCCAAGGTCGGAGGGATGACGGCCGGGGGATCGCCGTGACAGGACCCCAATTCCCGAACACGTGAACACATGAATGGAGATGCCGGCCCGGGCGGCGCGGTTTTGAAAAACGGCTTCGATATGGTATAAAGTGATGTTCATGAAGAAGCTTTTTTGGCTGAGTTTAGCCCTTTTGCTGGCCTTTCCCGTCCTGGCGGCCGCCCAAGAGCGCATCGAGAAGATCGAGATCGCCGGGAACGACCGGGTCACGCGGGAGACCATCCTCTATTATTTGTCCAGCCGGGAGGGCGATTTCTTCAGCGAAGACATGCTGAAGCAGGACCTCCGCGTTCTCTGGTCGACCGGGTTCTTCTCCAATGTCCGGATCGAACAGCAGGAAGGCACGACCGGCCGCATCGTCAAGATCATCGTCGAGGAAAACGCGGTCGTCAAGAGCATCAGCTTCAAGACCGGGAAAAAGCTCAAGGAAGACGATATCTCCAATAAGCTCAAGGAAAAGGACGAATACATCCTGCCGTATTCCTATTACAGCGCGTCCAAGGTCCAGAAGGCCCAGGAGACGATCACGGCGCTCCTGCTGGAGAAGGGGATGTACGCCGCCAAGGTCGAAGTCCAGGCCGACCGGAAGGCGAAGAACGAGGTCGACCTCACGTTCAAGATCGACGAAGGCCCCAGGGTCCGGGTGGCCGAGGTGGTGCTGACCGGGACGCCCACTCTTCCTGAAAGCGTCGTCCTCGCGTCCATGAAATCCAACCGTCCGCACGGGTTGATCAGCTGGGTCGCCGGCGCCGACGTCTATAAAGAGAACAAGCTGACCGAAGACCTGGAAAAGATCAAGGCGAAATTCCAGGAATACGGCTACATGGAGGCCGTGGTCGGCAAGCCCCAGGTCGACCAGCTCACGAAAAGGACGATCCTGCGCAAAAAGCAGACCATGCTCAAGATCTCCATTCCCGTCAGCGCGGGCGAGAGATACTCGGTCGCGGATATCACCATCGAGGGCAACAAGGCCCTTCCCACGGCCTACCTGCGCACCCTGATCAAGTTCGAAAAGGACGATATCTACAACGCCAAGCTCCGGGAGAAGAGCGTCGAAAAGATCACCGAGGCCTACCGGGACGGAGGCTATCTCTACATCCAGGTCATGCCGGTGGAGAGCCTCGACCCCAAAAACAAGCGGGTCAGCCTGGCGTACAACCTGAGCGAGAATGAAGTCGCTTTTCTCAACCGGCTGGAATTCCGGGGCAACACCTTCACCAAGGACAAGGTCATCCGCCGGGAGATGATCCTCCGGGAGGGCGACCGTTTCAGCCTGGCCATGTTCAAAGACAGCCTTCTCCGGATCAAACAGCTCGGGCTGGTGGATGTGGATAAGGACCCGGACATCAAGCCCGACGGCGAGGACCCCACCAAGATCAACGCCACCGTCAACGTCAAGGAGCTGCAGCGGAACAATATCCAGTTCAGCGCGGGCTACAGCGGCTACGAGGGGTATTTTGTCGCCGCCAGCTATTCGACGGTGAATTTCCTGGGGGGCGGCGAAAATGTCGAGGTCACGGCGCAGTACGGCGGGCGGATCAAGAATTATGTCCTGGGCGTCTCGGAACCCTATTTTCTGGACCTGCCGATCAGCCTGGGGACGAGCCTCTACAACCGCTACATGGACATGCCGTATCTCTACGCCCGGAAGGACATCGGCGCCGATATCATCCTGGGCACGCGGATCAAGGGCTATCTCCGGGGCAACCTGACCTACAGCTATTCCAATATCAGCCTGTCGGAGAGCACTTACTCCGGCGGGGCCGGCTCGTACTATCAATCGACCTATCAATACTATTACGGCGCCGCCTACGGGTTCGGCAAGTACAACGTCAGCGCGATCATCCCGACCGTCTACCGGACGACGATCGACAGCCCCATCACGCCGACCCGGGGCATGATGTACCTCTTAAGCGCCAAGTTCGCGGGCGGGCCGCTGGGCGGGGATGTGGACTTCATCAAACCGAAAGTCGAGTTCAGCTACTTCCGGCCGACGTTCCCCCGTCAGGTCTTCGGGTTTCACGCGGTTTATGAGCTCATCAGTGCGGAGACGCCGGCCGAGGTCCCGTATTGGGAGAGGTTTTATCTCGGGGGCGAGCGCGACATCCGGGGTTACGATATCTACTCGATCGGCCCGCGGAACGAGGACGGATACCTGCTCGGCGGGACCAAAGCCCTGATCCTGAATTTCGAGTACCAGTTCCAGATCGCGGGGCCGCTCAACCTGATCCTGTTCCACGACATGGGCAACGCCTATCTCAAGGGACAGGACATCAAGCTCAACGACCTGTACATGTCGACCGGCATCGAGGGCCGGGTCTTCGTGCCCGCGCTGCGTGTTCCCTTCCGGCTCATTTTCGCGTATAATAACCGGCTCATTTATCCCGGCGACAGCCATATCGCTTTCCGGTTCGCCATCGGGACAACGTTTTAACATTTGGAGGAAACAAATATGAAGAAAGTACCCGTGTATGCCGCCCTGCTCCTTTTGCTCCTGGCCGCCGCGGCGCCGTTGAGCTTCGCCCAGGCCGCCACCAAGATCGGCGTGATCAACTCCCAGGAAGTCCTCGAAAAATCCGCCGAAGGCAAGAAGGTCATCAGCCGTCTTCAGGAAAAAGACAAGTCCAACCAGGCCGCCGTGGACAAGCTCGACCAGGAGATCAACTCGCTCCAGACCCGTCTGAACACGGGCCGGCTGACCCTGAGCGAAGAACAGCTCTACAACATGAACGCGGACATGAACAAGAAGCAGACGGACAGGAAGCGGATCGCCGAAGACGCCTCCCGCGATTTCCAGGACCTCCAGGTCAAGCTGTTCAACAAGGTCCAGAGCGAGCTCATCCCGATCATTGAAGGGCTGGGCAAGGAGAAGGGCTTCGACGTCATCCTCGACCTGGCCAAGAGCGGCGCCGTCTATTTCAACCCGGCCGTCGACGTGACCGAAGAGGTCATCAAGAGATACGACGCCTCCAAGGCCGCCACCCCCCCCGCAAAATGACGCCCGGGCCGAACGAGCGCCTGGTTTCGGTCGAAGAGATCCTCAAGATCCTGCCGCACCGGTTTCCCTTCCTCATGGTGGACCGGGTCATCGGCTTGGAGCCCGGCAAGTCGATCGTCGCCATTAAGAACGTCAGCTGCAACGAGTCCTTTTTCCAGGGCCATTTCCCGGAGATCAAGATCATGCCGGGGGTCCTGATCGTCGAGGCCCTCGCCCAGGCGGGCGGCATCCTGCTGTATCATTCGTTCAGCGAACCCCGGAAAAGGCTGGTCGTGCTGAGCAAGATCCAGAATATGAAGTTCCGCCGCGCGGTCGTGCCCGGCGACCAGCTGAGGCTCGAGGCCGAGGTCACCAAGCTCCGGACGAAGTTCGCCACGATCCGGGGCCGGGCGCTGGTCGATGGAGAGGTCGCGGCGGAGGGCGAGCTCTCGGCCGGGATCGTCGAGCTCGCGGAAGTCCATGAGCCGCGCTGACGTCATCATCCACCCCCAGGCCGTCGTCCACCCGCGCGCCGAGATCGGGCCCGGCGTGTTCGTCGGGCCGGGATGCGTGGTCGGCGAAACCGTCTCGATCGGGAAGGACACGCGGCTCGAGGCGAACGTGCACCTCGCCGGCCGGGTCCGGATCGGCGAGGACTGCCGGTTCTCACCGTTCTCGGCCATCGGCGGCGAGCCCCAGGACACCGGCTACAAGGGCGAGGACACGGAGGTCGTGATCGGCGATCGGAATATCTTCCGGGAGTTCGTCACCGTCCACCGCGGGACGGCGAAGGGAGGGGGGACGACGACGGTCGGGTCCGACAATTACTTCATGGCTTACTCCCACATCGCCCACGATTGCCGCGTCGGCCAGCAGACGATTTTCACCAACGCCGCGACCCTCGGGGGGCACGTCACCGTGGACGATTTTGCCTCGATGGGCGCCTTCAGCGCCGTCCATCAGTTCTGCCGGGTGGGCAAGTACGCTTTTATCGGCGGGTTCTCGGTCATCCTCCAGGACGTCTTGCCGTTCCTCCGGGTGGCCGGGATGCGGCCGGTCCTCCTCTACGGTTTGAACTCCGTCGGCCTCAGGCGGCGGGGTTTCAGCCGGGAGCGGCTCGGCGCGCTCAAGGATATGTTCAAGATCCTGTTCTACTCCAACCTGAACACCAGCCAAGCCGTCGAGCGCATAAAATCCCTCTTTCCTCCCCAGCAGGACCGCGAGGAGATCATCGGGTTCATCGAGTCGTCATCCCGAGGCATCATCAAGAAGGCGGCCCCGACATGGGACAGCGAATCGGGATCATAGCGGGCGGCGGCCGGTTCGTCCCCGCGGCCATCCGGGACCTCGAGAAAAGCGGGACGGCCTGTGTCGTCGCCGGGGTCGAGGGGGAGGCGTCCCGCCGGCTCGTGCGCCTCGCCTCCGTATTCCAGTGGGTCAACATCGGGGAGCCGCTCGAAACGATTTCCTTTTTCCGGGAGAACGGTGCGGACAGCGTCCTGCTGCTTGGCAAGATCCGGCAGTCTACGGTCACCGGGGCGGAAAGCTCCGGTCACGATCCCCGACGGCTGCTGGCCGGCCGGCCTGACGATGCGGCGACCGTCCTGCTGCGGGCCGCCGTTGCCTTCCTCGAATCGCAGGGGATGCGCGTGCTCGACCCGGGTGCCCTTCTCGAGCCCTACTTTTGCGGGCCCGGGCTCCTGACGCAAACCCGGCCGCCCGAGGCGGCCGAGGCGGACATCGATTTCGGTTTGCCTTTGGCCCGCCGGCTGGCGGACCTGGATATCGGTCAGACCCTGGTCGTGCGCCGCCGGGCCGTGGTCGCCGTCGAGGGGATGGAGGGAACGGACGCGGCCGTCCGCCGAGGAGCGAAGATCGCCGGCGCGGGGTTCAGCGTCGTCAAGGCGGGCCGGACGGTCCAGGATATGAGGCTCGATGTCCCCGCAGTCGGGCTCGATACCGTCCGGGCGATCGTCCGGGCCGGCGGAGCGGCGCTTGCTTTGGACGCCGCCAAGGTGGTGTTTTTCCAAAAGAGCGAGGCGGTGGCCCTGGCGGATCGGCACGGGCTGGCCATCGTTGTCCGCGAGAGGCCGGAGGCCAAGGAGGCGTCGGTTGGCTAATGTCCGCGTGGGTCTAGTCGGCGTGGGGTATCTGGGGACCCAGCACGCCCGTATCCTATCCTACCTCGAGGGTGCGGACCTCAAGGCGGTCGCCGATACCGACTTCAAAAAAGCGGTCCAGATCGGCAACCGGCACGGCGTCGGCTATTTCCAGAGTTACGGGGACATGCTCGACGAGATCGACGCGGCCATCGTGGCCACGCCGACCTCCGAGCACTTCTCCGTAGCCCTGGACCTCCTGCGGCACGGGAAGTCGGTCCTGGTCGAGAAGCCCATCACGGAGACGGTCGAGCAGGCCGAGCAGCTGGTCGCGGAGGCCAAGACCCACGGGCTCATACTTCAGGTCGGGCACCTGGAGCGGTTCAACCCGGCCGTCGAGGCCGTGGAGAACAAGATCAAGGACCCGAAGTTCATCGAGGTGCAGAGGCTGGGGTCGTTTTCCGCCCGGTCCCTCGACATCGACGTCGTCCTCGACCTCATGATCCATGACCTGGACATCATCGCCGCCCTGATCCATGACGAGGTCAGCGCCATCCGCGCCACCGGCATCCATGTCCTTTCGGACAAGATCGACATCGCCAACGCCCGCCTGGAGTTCAAGTCGGGCTGCATCGCCACCCTGACGGCCAGCCGGGTCCACCAGGGCAAGGTCCGGAAGCTCCGGATCTTCGAGCCCACCGTCTATTATTCGATCGACTACATCGACCAGGAGGTCATGGTCTTTCCCCTCGACAGGGGCCAGACGGATATCAAGACCCTAAAGATCCAGAAAGAGGAGCCGCTCAAGAAAGAGCTGGAGAATTTCCTTGAGTCCGTCCGCCTGGGGAGAGTTTCCAAGGTCAGCGGCGAAGAAGGCCTCCGGGCGCTGCGGCTGGCCTATAGCGTTCTCAGGGAAGCCACGGCCTGACGCCCCGGCAGCCCCCGTCCCCCTCACTTCGCCATTTTGAAGAAGGCGTCCTCAAGGTTCGAGTTGAAGGTCACCTTGGTGATGGCCATCTTCATGAATTCCTGGCCGTCCTGGAGCGTCGTCACCGAGTGGGCGAGCGTGACATCGCCGACCTTGCGATAATCGCCGAACGTCGATTCCGTCAGAACTTCCGCGTTGGTCTGAGCGTTGACTTCCTTGCCCTTGGCTTTGTAAGTCAGATAGCTTGCGGGGTCGAGGTACATGCTCGTCAGGTGGCCGTCGGCCGTCGTCTGCTGGAGCACAAGGTACTCCTTGGCGTCGAGCTTTTCCTTGCCCTTAAACTCGTATTTTATGCCGTACTTATCGGGGTTGAGGAGCGCATCGTTGCCCAGCGACTGGCGCTTCATGGCCTGGACCCCCTGCTCGGGCATCTCTTCCGTGGCGCCCGTCTGCGGATTGATCATCCAGGCGACGGTCCCGTCATAGGCCTGGGTGATGACCATGCCCATGATCTCGATGTCCATCCGCATCATGTTGGGCTCTTTCTGGTACATGGTCAGGGTCCCGTTCATCCCCATCGTCACCAGCTCGACCGTGGCGTTGATGGTCGTGTCCTTGACAGCGGTCAGCGCCGCCGCCCCGCCCTGGGCTTCGATCATCTTGGCGAGCACTTCCTGGGCCGTCTGGGCCTGAGCGGCGCCGGAGACGAGGCCCAGCGCGAAAAGACCGCAGACGATCATGGATATTTGTTTTCTCATGGATCTCTCCTCCCGTTCACGACGATCTAGCGCGCCGTGATCTCGACCGCTTATTGTAGTGCTTTTCATCCCCTAACACAAATCGCGTCTCCAGGCCGATATATGTCCATTTTCGTGATTGCCCTGTTTCGCAGGGGTCTGTCAGGGTGCGTCCCTGTGCGTCCTGCGCCTCACCCGTCAACGATAGTTCGCGCACTCCGGGAGAGGGGCCCCGCGCGGGGCGGATGCCACCTTGCCTCGCTCCTGGTTAGAAAGAGGACCGCGGGTTGATAAACACTGGTAAATCAGGTAAAAAGGGGCGGGGAGGAACGTTATGCGCATAGAATACGTCCGGGCACTCGCCGGGTCATAGCGTGTTCCCATGATCGGGGCTTACGTCGGCAGGCTGCGCCGGCACATCAGCTTCAAGCAGGCGTTCACCTCCCTCCGCCACCCGAATTACCGTCTCTGGTTCTACGGTCAGCTCGTCTCGCTTTTCGGAAGTTGGATGCAGGCAACCGCCCAGGGGTTCCTGGTCTATGAGCTGACGCGGTCGCCGGCCTACCTGGGCTATGTCGGGTTCGCCGCCGGGATCCCGACCTGGCTGTTCATGGCCTACGGCGGGGTGTTCGCCGACCGGGCCAGCCGCCGGCGCGTGCTCATCGCCACCCAGTCCGCTATGATGGTGCTCGCTTTTGTCCTGGCCGCGTTGACGTTCCTGGGCCTCATCCGGCCCTGGCACATCGTTTTTCTGGCCTTCCTCCTTGGCGTGGCCAACGCCTTCGACGCCCCGGCCCGGCACGCCTTCGTCCCCGAGATGGTGCCCCGCGAGGACCTGACCAACGCCATCGCCCTGAATTCGACGATCTTCAACTCGGCCATCGCCGTGGGTCCCGCGGTCGCCGGCGTCACTTACGCGCTCTTCGGCCCGGCCTGGTGTTTCATGATCAACGGGCTTTCTTTTCTGGCCCTCATCGCGGCCCTGATGATGATGAAGGTCCAGCCCACCGTCAGGGCGGTGTCGGACGCTTCCGCGTGGCAAGACCTCAAGGACGGTTTCAGGTACGTCCTGGACCAGGGCCTGATCCGGACCCTGATCCTGATCGTCACGGTGACGGGCTTGTTCGGAAGCGCGTTCGCGGTCCTCATCCCCGCCTGGGCCGTCGACATCCTGCACGGCAATGCGACGACCAACGGCTGGCTCCAAGCCGCCCGGGGTTTCGGAGCTCTGCTGGGGGCTTTGCTGATTGCGTCTCTCGGCCGGTTCAATTTCCGGGGCCGGCTGCTGACCCTGGGAACCCTGGCCTTTCCCGCCTTCCTTCTCGTTTTTGCCCTGGTGCGCTGGCTGCCTCTGTCCCTGCTGGCGCTCGCCGCCTCGGGAGGGGCCCTGGTCTTCACGTTCAACATCGCCAATGCCCTGGTCCAGACCCTCGTCCGGGACGATCTCCGGGGAAGGGTCATGGGGATTTACAGCCTGACGTTTTTCGGGTTCCTGCCCATCGGCGCTCTCTGGATCGGCCTGGCCGCCGAGAAGTTCGGCGAACCGGCGGCCGTCATCTTCAACGCCGGCGCCCTGCTGGTGTTCTCGGCGCTCGTGGCTTCCCTGGCCCCCCGGTTGCGCCGGCTCGAATAGCCGCGGACGATTTTGACAGGTTGACAAGGCCCGAGGATTCCGGTATCCTGAAAGCATCATCTGCTGTAAAAAGCTCAGCATCTAGTATAAATCTTCATAAATAGCGGCATATCTAGGAGGCCTCAAGGTATATCGGAGATGGTTTCGGCCGGAGAGACAGGCGGCGGAACAGACTTATGATCAAGCCTAAACAGAGACGACGCAAGTATTTTCTCAGTGCCTTTCTCTTGGCTTCTTTTATTGGCGGAAAGCCTCCCGAATTTGGCCAGGAAAACGCGTTCTTCCACGGCTACCTGATCAAAAACCCCGTCATCCGCGTGGCGCTCTGCGTCAACCTCGACGAAGTGACCCTGGGCTCGTCCTCGGGCGTCGAGGTCTATGAAGCGGGCCGGGGCTACAGGTTCCTGGCCGGCGACGTGGATGAGATCCGTATCAAGGGGGAGAAGGAAAAGCTTACGGAACGCTTCTATCTCCAGGTCGCCGGGGCTTCTACGGAAGCGAAGGCCGACGGGCTGGCCGCGGGTCTGAAGACGTCGCTGGGCCCGGCGGTCCGTGTTTCCGTGGTCCGGGACAAGGACGCAGACCGCAGCTATCAGGTCAGGGTCGGGGAATTCCTGACGCGCGGGGAAGCGTTGCGGTATATAAAGACTCTACGCGCGGCCGGCGTCGAGGAGGCCTGGATCCTGCGTGACGAGGTCACCCATGAAAGGGCCCACTCTGTATCGGTGATGGTGGGCGACAGGAAGGAAACGCTCGACCCCGGCACCGTGATCTATTTCATCCCCTCTCACGCGCAGAGCTATCTTTCCTACAACGGGAGCCGCTACCGCGGGATATTCGTCCTCAGGGCGACGAAAAAGGGGCTGGCCCTGATCAACGTCCTCAACCTTGAGGACTATCTCAAGGGCGTGGTGCCGGAGGAGCTTTCCCCCGAGGTCTTTAAAGCCTATGAGGCTCTCAAGGCCCAGGCGGTGGCCGCCCGGACCTATGCGATCAAGCATTTAGGGAGGTTTGCCGACCTCGGGTTCGACGTCTATGACACGCCGCAGAGCCAGGTTTACGGCGGACTGAGCGCCGAGCGCCCGCTGAGCAGCCGGGCGGTGGAGGAGACCAGGGGGGAGGTGGCCCTCTACAGGGGAAAGCTGATTGATGCCCTTTACACCAGCACCTGCGGCGGGCTGACCGAGGATGCCTCGAACGTCTTCGACGGGAACCCCGAACCGTACCTGAAGAGCACCGAGTGCATCTATGAAAAACAGACGGAATGGACGCTGGCGGGCCCCGAGTCCCTGCCGATAATGGCGCGAAACCGCAATATTGACAGGGAAGTGACCTGGCTTATCAGCCTGGGGATCCTTCCCAAAGGACCGTCGCCCGAATTCTATCAGGAACCGGTGACTCCCGAAGAAGCCGTCGGCTGGGTCCGGAACGCCGCTGTTTTTCTGGGCAAGCCCGCGGACGGTCTCGTTGCGCCGGACGGCCCGGTGAGCTATTCGAACCTGGCGTCACTTCTCGTGCGCGCCTTCCAGTGGGGAGACCGGGTCAAGAACCTGATGCTCAAGAGCGAAGTGGACTTCTTGATGCGGGACCTGCCCCGGTTCAAGGGCGAAGTCCGGGACAACCTGGCCTATCTCATTCATACCGGCATCCTGACCGCCTCGGCGGACCTGGCCGATGAATCGCGCGCGGTGCCCCGCGGCGAGCTGGCCTTGGCCCTGTGGAGGTCGGTCCGCAGCTACCTCGACCCCGCCCATAAAGGCGTCTTCCTGAGGATGGTGGCGGATGGCCTGGAGGTCGAGGAAGGCGACGAAGTTCGCGTCCTGCACCGGTCCCCGGATTGTTTTCTCTTCCGCAGCCGGGCCGGTGAAGCGACTCGCGCTTCCAGCCTGTCGCTCCTGGGGGGCGAAAAGTTGATCTGGTTTGAGCGCCAGGGGGTCGTCGGCGTGCTCGAAGTCGAAGGCGTGGATGAAGGCAATGTCCTCGACAGGGACTCGCCGTTCCACAGCTGGCAGGTCCGCCAAACCCGTGAAGAGCTGGAGAATCGGATCCGCGAGTACTATCCGATCGGCGGGCTCGTCGACCTGGATGTCACCTCCCGGGGCAAGTCCCGGCGCGTGATCGGGCTGGAGATCACCGGTACCGAGAGCCAAGTGGTGGTCAGGGGCCTCAAGGTCCGCTGGGTCCTCGGCCTCCGCGACACCCTGTTCGCGATCGACAGGGAGTTCGGGAGCGACGGGGCCGTCACTCATTTCGTGTTTTCAGGCAGGGGCTGGGGGCATGGCGTGGGAATGTGCCAGGTGGGCGCCTACAGGATGGCCCAGGCCGGGGCGAGCTACAGGGATATCCTGAAGAAATACTACAGGGATATTCGCATCTCCCAGTACAACTGATCCGCCGCGGCGCGCCATCGTCCCGGAACAGCCGATTGACAACGCCGGAAAGCCGCCACTATAATCTCCCGGAGGATTACTCATGCTTAAACTCGACATCCGCGAATATCACACCCCGACGAGCGGCATTTTTTTCGTGCCCCGGCGCCGCCTTCTGGCAGCGAAAACGCGTTTTCAAAACCTGGAAGTCTACGAGACGGATTCTTTCGGCAGGGTCCTTCTGCTTGACGGCCTTGTCCAGACGACGGAACGGGATGAGTTCTTCTATCACGAGATGCTCGTTCATCCCGCGATGACTTCCCATCCGGGGCCCGAAACCGTCCTGATCATCGGCGGGGGCGACGGGGGAGCCCTCCGCGAGGTGTTCCGGCACCGGGTGGCGGGCGCGACCCTCGTCGAGATCGACGAGGCGGTCATCGAGACCTGCCGCGAGTATTTTCCGGGCCTGGCCTCGTCGTTCGACGACCCGCGCGCGTCGGTCGAGATCGCCGACGGCAACGATTTCATACGGGAATCCAAGGACAAGTTCGACGTCATCCTCGTGGATTCTTCGGACCCGGTCGGCCCGTCGGTCATCCTTCATCAGAGGCGGTTCTTCGCCGCCCTGAAAAAGAGGCTCAAGCCGGGGGGGGTGATCGCCGCCCAGGCGGGTTCGCCGGTCTTCCATCTCGACCACCTGAAGCGGAAGGCGGCATTTCTCAAGCAGTTGTTCCGGTTTTCGGCCTATTATTGGGGACCGGTCCCGACATATCCCGGCGGGTACTGGTGCTACGCCTTCCTCTCGGACAAGATCGACCCCCTGAACGCCCTTCGGAGGAACCCGCCGCGGGGCCTCAAATATTACAATAAGAGCGTTCATGGGGCGGCTTTCGCTTCGCCCGAGTTCATGGGAGCCGGAACCGTCCCCTGGTCCGGCCGGTCATCCGGAAAGGAGTCAAGATCATGAGCCCAACGGCTGAATACCGAGTCCGGAGCATCCACGAAGATTTCGCGCTGCCGGGCGAATCCGCTTTCTGGGAAGGGGTCCCGGCGGCCAAGGTGGAGCACTATCTCTGGCTGAAGAACGGTTACGAGCCGCGGGTCGAGGCCAGGGTCTGCTGCAGCCCGAATTACCTCTATGTTTTCTTCAAGGCCTGGGAGACCAGGATCCGCGTAAAATACACGAGCTTCCAGGACCCGGTCTACAAAGACAGCTGCGTCGAGTTCTTCATCGACCCCTTTCCCGAGAAGAACCTGGGCTACATCAACATCGAAACGAACGCCCTGGGCACGATGCTCATCAACTTCGGCAAGGAACGCGGAACGCGGGTCAAGGTGCCGCAGGACGCGTTGGCCGGGTTCGAGGTCAAGCCCTCGATCAAGGGGCCGGTCGACGGAGCCCACGGGGCCGATTTCTGGACCCTGGCCTACCGGCTTCCGCTCAGCCTGTTCGAAAAATACTACGGCGGACGGATCGCGGCCGGCCGCGTCGCCAGGGCCAATTTCTACAAGTGCGGCGACGAGACGGAGATCCCGCACTACGGTGCCTGGAGCCCGGTCGGCTCCCCCAAGCCCGATTTCCATCTCCCCGAGTATTTCGGCCGGATCCTGTTCTGATACGGCCGATGCCTTCACGCGTTTCGGGGGTTCGCGCCCGGCGCGCGCTCGCCGTTGCCGCACTGCTTGTTTCGCACCTGATGGCCGCCGCGTCGCGGCTGCCGGCCTCGGCGCAGACCGTAACCGTCAGGGATAACCTGCGTCGCGAGGTCGAAGTGCCCGTTCCGGCGGAGAGGATCCTCTCGCTCCAGCCCGAGATCACGAGGATCATCGTGGCCTTGGGAGCGGGGGAGAGGCTCGTCGGCCTGGACTATTTCATCCGCGAAAACGATCATCTCTTCGACACGGTCTTTCCGGCGGGAAAAAGCCTGCCGGTTGTTTCGATGCCCGACGGCGGCGTCAACAAGGAGCTCGTGGCCCGCCTGAGGCCGTCCGTCATCTTCACTTCTCCCACGGAGCAGCAGGTCCCCGATTCGATCCAGCGCAGCCTGGGGATCCCCGTCGTGGCCTTGGCCTCGATGGGGCGGATCGAGAGCCTGCTCGAAGAGATCGAGCTCGTTGGCAGGATCACCGGCCGGACGGACCGGGCGGCCGAGCTCAACAGCCTCTTCAGGCATAAGCTCGAGGAAGTGGCCGGGACCGTCCGTGCCGCCGACCACGCCGGCGGGCCCCGCGTTTATCTCGCTTTCTGGGGATCGCTCATCCGGACACCTGTCTCCTACGAGCCCGTGGACCGGGCCGGCGGGACGAACGTGGCCAAGGGCCTGCTGCCGTCGTATCTCGGGACGATCGGCGCGGTCGTCAACTTAGAGCGGATCATCCGCTGGGACCCCGACATCATCCTGGTGCAGGGGAATTATCTGCCGAAAGACAGGCTGGTGACGGTTCGGAGCATTCTCGATGATCCCCGGCTGCGGTCGGTCAAGGCGGTCCGGACGCACAGGGTCCATTACACATTCGGGTTCTGGTACTGGTGGGACCCGGCCTGCGTCCTGGCGGAGACGCTCTACCTGGCCAAGCTCTTTGATCCCGCGAAGCTGGCGGCCGTCGACATCGAGGCCGAGGGCAACGCGGTCTTTCGGGAATTCTATGGCAAAGACGATGTCTTCACCGCTCTGACGGAGGCGTTGGATTTCGATGACTGGACAGCCAGATAAAAAAAAGCGGACGCTCGCCATCGCGCTCCTGATACTCCCGCTGGTCGCGTTCGTCATCTCCCTTGGCATCGGCACCTATCCCATTTCTCCCAGGGCTCTTGTCTGGGCGGTCGCTCACCCGGGCGGGGGCACGCCGCCCCAGGGCATCTCTCCCGCCGTCCGGGATGTCCTTTTCCGGATCCGCCTGCCGCGCCTCATTCTGGGGCTCGCCGTGGGGGCCGCCCTCTCGATATCGGGGGCTTCGCTCCAGGCGCTGTTCAAGAATCCGCTGGTCAACGAGTACATTCTGGGGATTTCGTCGGGCTCGGCCGTGGGCGCGGCGCTGTCGCTCGTCTTCCTGGGTCGGTCCTTCCCGCCGCAGCTCGCGGCTTTCGTCTTCGCCGTGATCGCCGTGGGCGCGGTCCTCCTGATCTCGGGGAAAGCGGAGACGCATTCCATCTCGCTCCTCCTCACGGGGATCATCGTGACGGCGTTCTTCTCGGCGCTCCTGTCGCTCATCGAGTTCTTCGCCAGCCCGTATGTCCTCCAGGCGCTGTTCTTCTGGCTGATGGGAAGCCTCTCTCTCGCGTCCTGGAAGGACCTGTATATCTCCGTCCCCCTGATCGCGGTCGGGGTCGTCTTTCTGGTTCTCCTCCGCTGGCGCTTCAACGTCCTGTCCATGAGCGAAGAGGAGGCGAGGTCGCTGGGGGTCAACGTCCGGCGGGAAAAGATCCTGGTGATCGCCGCGGCGACGCTCGTGACCTCGGCCGCCACCGCCGTCGTCGGGATCATCGCCTGGCTGGGGTTCATCGTCCCCCACCTGGTCCGGTTGATGTTCGGGGCCGACAACCGCAAGGTCGTGCCGCTCTCGGCCGCCCTGGGCGCCGCGGTCGTGGTCATCGCCGACGACATCATCCGGGGGCTGTCCGCCTTCGAGATCCCGATCGGCATCTTCACGAGCCTGATCGGCATTCCCGTTTTCATCCTGCTCCTCAAGAAGGCCAGGAAGGTCTGGCTGTGAACATCCGGGTCAGGAACCTCGCTTTCTCTTACAAGGAATTTTCTCTGAGGGTCGGGGATCTCCGGTTCGAGGCCGCCCGGGTGACCTCGATCGTCGGGCCGAACGGCGCGGGCAAGACGACCCTGCTCAAATGCCTCGGGGGCATCCTGCCTGTGCCCAGGGACTGCGTGTTCGTCGACGGCCGGGATTTTGCCGCGCTCAAGAGCCGGGACAAGGCCAGGCTCCTGAGCTACGTTCCCCAGGAGCACGACTCGGCCTTCAACTATCAGGTGTCGGACTTCGTCCTGATGGGGAGGGCCTCCTATATCTCGCCCTTCGCCCTGCCGTCGAGGGAGGATGCGCGCGCGGCCGAGGAAGCGCTGGATTTTGTCGGGCTCGGACGGTACGCGGCCCGCGCCATCGGCGAGCTTTCGAGCGGCGAGCGCCGGCTGGTCCTGATTGCCCGGTCGCTGGCCCAGGAATCGACGGTGCTGCTCATGGACGAGCCGACGACTTTCCTCGATCCGCGGCACGAAAAGGCGCTTTTAGACCTCGTGAGGAAGCTGGCCGTTGAAAAGAAGAAGACGGTCGTCGTCACCCTGCACGGGCTGGAGATGGCCGTTCAGTATTCCGACGAAATGGTCTTCATGAAGGGGGGAGAGGTGGCGGCGAGCGGTCCGCCCGGCGACGTCTTCAGGGAGCCGCTCCTCGAGAGCGTCTACGGCATGAAGATCCGGATCGTCGACTTCGAGGGCCGGAAGATCGTCATCCGGTAGCCCGGGGACGGGTCCTGTCCCGTGCCCACCGGCGCCCTGAACGGGCTCGCCTGTCGCCGGGTTCGTGCCGGACGAGCGTTGTGCTCAGGCCTTCATGACCTCGAGGGTCCGGGGGGTCTTCCACGCGCCGCGCGTAAAGTCCGGGAAGTCGGCCGGCCGGCTCTTGTTGGCCACCGACCACTCGCTCAGGGGCGTGACCGCGCTCCAGGCCGCGCCGTCGTAAACGTCGATGTCGAGCGGCCGGCCCTGACGCAGCGCCTCGACAAGCCGGTAATCCTCGATGAAGTCCATACCGCCGTGGCCCGCGCCTTTGGAGCGCGCCTCGAGCTCCTTCCAGACGGGATGGTCGTATTCGATGAGGTAGCTTTCCAGCGGATCCCACTCGTCGAACTTGCTCCGGCCTTCGATATACACGCGGTCGGGCCACCTTTCGAAGAGGCCCTTGGTCCCCTGGACGATGTGGATCCGGGTGTACGGCCGGGGAGAGGAGGTGTCGTGATAGAGGGTGACGACCTTGTCGTTGGCGGTATGGATCAAGCTGACGTTGACGTCGCCGAGGACAAACTTCTGCTTGCCCCAATAGCTTTCGGGGCCGAGCTTCTTCTCGGCGTAAAGATGAAGCCCGAGGGCCTTGGTGCTCATCGAAACGAGATAATCGAACCGGTCGCCCCGGTGGATGTCCAGGCACTGGCTGACGGGGCCGATACCGTGGGTGGGATACATGTTGCCGTTCCGCTTGAGCGAGTGAGCCGGCCGCCAGAGGGATTCGCCGACGCCGCTGAGCTTGACCTCCCTGAGGTCATGGTTGTAGCCCGCCTCGGCGTGGAAGATCTCCCCCAACAGGCCCTTTTTCACCAGGTTCAGGCACAGCATCTCGGGCCGGTCGTAGCAGCAGTTCTCCATCATCATGCAGTGGCGCTGCGTCCGCTCGGCGGTCTCGATGAGCTTCCAGCAGTCGTCGAGGGTGTAGGCGGCCGGGACCTCCGTGGCGGCGTGCTTGCCAGCCTCCATGGCGGCGACGCAGACGGGGACATGCCACTCCCAGGGGGTGGCGGTGTAAACGATATCGATATCGGGACGCTCGCAGAGCCGTTTGAAATCCCAATCGCCCTTGTTATAGGCGTCCGGCTTGGGCCGTCCGGCCTCCACGCACCACGTCTGGATGCGCGCCGTCTTCTCTTCGACGATATCGCAGACGGCCTTGATCTCGACCCCGTCGATCTTGAGGAAGTTGCGGACGTGCGCCGAGCCCATGCCGCCCACGCCGACGAAGCCGATCCGGACCGGGTCGACCGGCGCCGCCTTGAAGCCGATCAGGCTCGCCGCCCCGGCGGCCTGTCGGCCCGCGGCCAGCGTCTCCGCCGCGCCGGCCAGGCCCGACTTCGCGAGTGCGGCGCCGACGCCGGCGGCCGTCCCGTACTTCAAAAAATCCCTGCGGTTAAGCCGGTTCGAGAATGGGGTTTTCATGCCGCCTCCTTCGATGTCCAAACGATCGAGATAGGCTTTATATCACATCCGCGCCGCGGAAGACAAATGCGCCGGCGGGCCGGCGGCCCTACTTCCTGACCTGTCCGTTTCCGCTGACCACGAACTTGGCCGAAGTCAGCTCGTCGAGGCCCATCGGGCCGCGCGCATGGAGCTTCTGGGTGCTGATGCCGATCTCCGCCCCCAGCCCGAATTCGAACCCGTCCGTAAAGCGTGTCGAGGCGTTGACGTAGACGGCCGCCGAGTCGACCTCCCGGATAAACTTCTCGCCCGTCGCCGCCCGTCCGGTCACGATCGCGTCCGAGTGATGCGAGCCGTAGCGGTTGATGTGCCGGATCGCCTCGTCGACGCTCCCGACGACGCGGATGGCCAGGATGAGGTCGAGGTACTCTCTCGACCAGTCGGACTCGACGGCCGGCCGGATTCCGGGCAGGACGGCGCGGGCGCGCGCGTCGCCGCGGAGCTCGACTCGGGCTTGCCGCAGCGTGTCGGCGACACCGGGCAGGAACCGCCCGGCGACATGTTCATGGACGAGCAGCTTCTCGGCCGCGTTGCAGACGGACGGCCGCTGCACCTTGGCGTTGAAGACGATGCCGGCCGCCATGGCGAGGTCGGCGGAGCGGTCGACATAGACGTGACAGTTGCCCTCGCCGTGGGCGATGACGGGGACGCTCGAGTTCTGTTGGATGAACCTGATCAGAGCCTGGCCGCCGCGCGGGATGATGACGTCGAGATAGGCGTCCTGCTTGAGCATCTCGACGACGGCCGCCCGGTCGGCCGTGTCGATGAACTCGACGCCGCCCTGGGGGAGCCCGGCGGCCCTCAGGGCCTCCTTGATGACCGCGACCAGCCGGCGGTTGGTGCGCAGGGATTCCGAGCCGCCGCGGAGCAGGACGGAGTTCCCGGACTTGAGACAGAGGGCCGCCGCGTCGATCGTGACGTTCGGCCGGGCCTCGTAGATGATGCCGACGGCGCCGAGCGGCACGCGCATCTTCTCGATGACGAGGCCGTTCGGGCGCGTCGTCCGGCCGAACCTCCGGCCGACGCTGTCGGGGAGCCGGGCGACTTCGCCGAGGCCGGCGATCATCTGGTCGACGCGTTTGGTGTCGAGCGTCAACCGGTCGATGAGCAGGGAAGGCGCGCCCGCCTTCACGGCGGCCGCGACGTCGCGCCGGTTGGCCGCCAGGATCGCCGCGGTCTCCCGTTTGAGCCCGGCCGCCATGGCCTGGAGAAGCGCGTTCTTTCGCGCCGTGGGCGCGTTGTAGAGAGCGGCGCCGGCGGCTTTGACCGACCTGGCCTTGATTTCGACGCTGGTCATGATGGCTCCCCGAGCGGGGTGAAATTATCCCGCTCCACGACCTCGGCCTTGGCCCGGGACCCGAAGATCCGTTCGACCTCGGAGCTTTTCTTTCCCCGGATCAGGCGGAGCTCGGCGGAGGAGTAGCCGGTGATCCCCTTGCCGATCTGCGCCCCGCCCGTGTCCAGGATCGAGACGACGTCGCGGGCCCGGAAATTCCCGCGGACCTCGAGGACCCCCGAGGGCAGCAGGCTCTTGTTCCTCTTCAGGAGCGCGCCCTTCGCCCCGCCGTCGACGACCACGGCGCCGTTCGGCCGGGAAATAAGGCCGATCCACTTTTTACGCGGGGAGAGGCGCTTCTCGTTCGGCAGGAAGAGCGTCCCCCTGAAATCGCCGGACAGCACGCGGCCGATGGCGTCGGGGGACCGGCCGTTGGTGATGACCACGGCGATGCCCGCCGCTGCGCACCGCCGGGCGGCCTGGATCTTGGTCACCATCCCGCCCGTCCCCAACTCGCCTTTGCTGCTCCGGGCGAAGCGCTGCACGTCCGGAGTGATTTTTTCGACGACCCGGATCAGATGGGCGGCCGGGTCGGCCGCCGGGTCGGCCGAGAACAGTCCGTCGATGTCGCTGAGGATGATCAGCAGGCCCGCCTCGACCAGGGTCGCGAGCATGGCGGAGAGGTTGTCGTTGTCTCCGAGCTTGATCTCCTCGACGGCCACGGTATCGTTTTCGTTGATGATCGGAACGACACCGCGCTCGAACAGGGTCGACAGGGTGTTCCGGGAGTTGACGTAGCGTCGCCGGTTGATGAAATCGTCCCTTGTCAGGAGGACCTGGGCGATGGGCTGTCCGAGCTTGCGGAAGGCCCGCTCGTAGGCTTCCATGAGGAGCGGCTGACCGACGGCGGCCGTGGCCTGCTTTTCCGGGATGCTCTTGGGCGGCTCCTCGAGATGCAAGGCGGCCGTGCCGGCGCCGATGGCCCCCGAGCTGACGATGGCCACATTCTTGCCGAGCGCCCGGAGCGCGGAGACGCAGCCGGCGATGGCTTCGATCCTGTCGCAGTCCAGGCCGCGGGCTTTGTCGGCGAGGAGGCTGGTTCCGATCTTGATGACCAGCGTGTCGCGTTTCTGCAGAATGCTTTGAAGTCTGTGCATCGTCTCGTCTCGATGGTCATCAGGGCGATATTTAAGCACATCCGGCCGGGATTGAAAAGGGGTTTTGCATAAATATTCAAAATTCTGATATAATATGCGGAACCCGGGCTTCCCCTGCGGGGCCCGGGCTTTCCGGAGAAGACAAGGAGCGGCATCATGTGCGGTATCGCGTGCATTTTCGACATCCAGGGAGATCCCCGGGAACTCCGTGAGCGGGCGGTGGCCATGGCCCGGCTGCTCCGCCATCGCGGCCCCGACTGGAGCGGCATCTATGACGACGAGAACGCGATCCTGGCTCACGAGCGGCTGTCCATCGTCGATGTGCAGCACGGCGCCCAGCCGCTGACGGACCCGACCGGGGACCTGGTCCTGGCGGTCAACGGCGAGATCTACAACCACCGGTCCCTGCGGCGGGAGTTCCCCGACTATCCCTTCAAGACGTCCTCCGATTGCGAGCCCATCATACCGCTCTATGAGCGGCAGGGCGTCAAGTTCCTGAACCGGCTCAGCGGCATCTTCGCGTTCGCCCTGTACGACAAGCGCCGGAACGATTATCTCATCGCCCGGGACCCGATCGGGGTCGAGCCGCTCTACACCGGCCGCGACGAGCAAGGCAGCCTTCATGTCGCCTCGGAGATGAAGGCTCTGGTTAAGTTCTGCCGGGTTATCGAGGACTTTCCCCCGGGCCACTACCTGACCCGGTCGATGGAGAAGCCCGGCCCGCTACTACGACCCCGGCTGGCGGCCGTTTGAGGCCGCGGCCCGGACGCCGCTCGACCTCGGGAAGCTCCGGAGTGCCTTGGAGACGGCTGTCCATCAGCAGCTGATGTGCGACGTGCCCTACGGCGTGCTGATTTCCGGCGGACTCGATTCCTCTTTGGTGGCGGCCGTGGCCCGCGCTTATGCGCCCAACCGGGTCGAGGAGAACGACCGGGAGCAGGCGTGGTGGCCGCGGCTCCATTCGTTTGCCATCGGCCTCGAGGGCTCTCCCGATGTCGCCGCAGCCCGGCGAGCGGCGGCCTTCATCGGCAGCGTTCACCACGAGTTTCAGTTCACGCTGCAGGAGGGGCTGGACGCCCTGAGCGATGTCATTTATCACACGGAAAGCTACGACGTGACGACCATCCGCGCCTCGACACCCATGTTCCTGATGATGCGCCGGATCAAGGCCATGGGCATCAAGATGGTCCTGTCGGGTGAAGGGGCCGACGAGGTCTTCGGCGGCTACCTCTACTTCCACAAGGCGCCGAGCGCGCGCGAATTTCACGAGGAGACCGTGCGCAAGCTCGACCTCCTCCATAAGTACGATTGCCTGAGGGCCAATAAGTCGGGGGCGGCCTGGGGCGTCGAGGTCCGTGTGCCCTTCCTCGACCGGGAGTTTCTGGACGTCGCCATGGCCTTCAACCCGGCCGAGAAGATGACGGGCGACGGCAGGATGGAGAAGTACCCGCTGCGGAAGGCCTTCGAGGGCGGCCTGCCGGACGAGATCCTCTGGCGGCAGAAAGAGCAGTTCTCCGACGGCGTGGGCTATCGCTGGATCGACACGCTGAAAAAAGTGGCCGGCGAGAGGGTGAGCGATAAGCAGATGGCCAGCGCGCGGTACCGCTTCCCGTTGAACACCCCGCAGACGAAAGAAGCCCACTTCTACCGAGAGATCTTCGAGTCGCATTTTCCCGGAGACGCGGCGGCGGCCTGCGTCCCCTGCGGTCCGAGCATCGCCTGCAGCACGCCGGCGGCCGTCGCCTGGGACGAGAGCTTCGCCCGGAACGCGGATCCTTCGGGGCGCGCCGTGCTGGGAGTCCACCGGCACGCCAACGCGAAATAGGCTCGGCCCCGTCAGCCTTAATTCGGCGCCTGGGACAGGATCTTCTTCATCAGGGCCCTGTCTTTGGGCAGCTGGCCCACGCCCGGCAGCCGCCGGGCGAGAATGACCCAGTTATCGTCCATGGCGAACACTTTCTTGAAGAGCGGCAGGCTCTCGTCCACCTTGCCGGTCGAGGCCAGGGTGACGGCGGGCCAGAAGACCATCTCGGCGTTATCGGGGTACATCTCCATGGCCCGGGTGTAAGACAGCATAGCCTCCTCCACCTTGTTTTCCGTGAGGAGATCGTCGCCCCGGTTCATGAAGTTGTAGGCCTTGTTCAGCCGGATCAGGCGCTTGAGCTCGTCGAGCGGCGCGGCGTGGTCCTCGACGCGAAGGTCGAAGATCCTGTCCTTCCACCAGACTCCCGAGCTTTTTCCCCTGACCACGATGACCGCGGCCGACTGCCTGCCTCGGACGTCGCCACCCTCCGCCTCGGCGGCCTCGAGGGCGGCCATCAGGCGGTCGACGAGCTCGCCTTGAGTCCCTTCGAACGCCCGGGCCATGGCGTTCCAGACTGTATCCTTGAGCATCATATTGGCCTGGCAGGAAAACCCGTTGCCGACGAAATTTCCCGCTTGCGGGATGCATCTCTTGCCGGTATGGGCGGCCGGGCGGCCCTGGGCGTCGATCATCGCCACCTGGCGGACGGCTTCGTTTTTATCGGCCCGGAGCAATCCGGCCAGGGCTTCCCCGGCGCTTCTCCCGGCGCGCATCAGGTCGAGCCCGAGGGGGCCGTAGGACGGGTCGATGAAGGATTGGGTGCAGACGGCCCCGACATTCGACTCCGCCCAGATCACGCTCGAACCCACGGAGAACCAGTGGGACTGCACCGCCGCTCCGATCTCCCCCGTGGCCTTGTCGATGGCGACTATGGAGTAGGTATGGACGGGCCGGGATTCGCGGGCCGCGAGAGGACAGGGCAGAAGCGAGAAGATCAGCCAACCCAGGATAGTGGGCTTTTTCATGGTGATTCTCCTTTATGCCGGATTCTATCAGACGAGAGGCGGCGTTGGCAAAGCCCGGCCGGCGCTTGAACTGTCGTTATCTTTGCAGGTACGATAAAATCAAAGGCTGGAGAGTCGGCTTGAGAATGACGGCATCGGGACCGGGATATTCTCCGCGATCTGAACCGAGACGTTTGAAGCGCCAACGGGCATGTGTATGTCTGGGATGTCTGGCCTTCCTGGCTTTCCTTCTTTCCTGTTCCGAGAAGTCCGCCGAGCCGCCCGCGACGCCGACGCCGACCGTCCTCGAAAAGCTCCGACAGATTCCGGGATTCCACGTGTCGCGGATTTCCTCTCCCATCCAAGGGTACAAGGAGACGTTTCAAATAACCTTCAGCCAGCGGATTGACCACCAGGACACAAGCCGAGGGACCTTTGAACAGAGCTTTTTTCTTTCGGACCGCGGCCAGGACCTGCCGGTTGTCTTTTATACGTCCGGATACGGTACCCCCTCCTCGACCTATGAATGCGAGCTCGCGGCCCTCCTCAAGTGCAATCAGATCGTCATGGGGCACAGGTTCTTTACCGACAACATCCCTCAGGACTGGAAATACCTGACCATCCGGCAGGCCGCGGACGACCAGCACGCGATTCGCGAGGCGCTGAGGGATATCTATCCGGGAAAATGGGTCAACACCGGAATCAGCAAGGGGGGGATGGCGTCCTTGTACTACCGGCGGTTTCATCCGGACGATGTGGCGGCCACCGTGGCTTATGTGGCGCCCATCATGGATTTCCCCGATGACTACCGATTCGCCGCTTTTTTCCAGCAGGTGGGCTCGCCCGAATGCCGTCGGAAATTGTCGGAATTCCAGCGACTGGCCCTCTCCCGACGATCGCAACTCATGCCTTTGTTCAGGCAATACTCCCAGGGCAGGGGGTATGTCTTTGACCTCGTTCCCGAGGATGCGGCGTTCGAGTATGTCGTGCTCGAGTATCCTTTCGCTTTCTGGCAGTATGGCCAAGAGAGCAACTGCGCCAACATCCCGGACTCCGGAGCGACCGACCAGCAGATCTTGGATCATCTCATGGCGATTTCCCCGCCGGTCTTTTATGCCGACGCGGGCTTCCTTTATTATCAGCCTCTGTTTTATCAGGCTTATAATGAAATCGGGTACTGCCCGTACATCTACGATCACCTTGCGGACCTCCTCCAAGCGGTCACGGCGCCCACCTACCGCTCATTCGCTCCGGTCGGCGCGGACCTCATCTTCAAACCCGAGGTGATGCAGGATGTCATCCCCTGGCTGCAGACTCAGGGACAGCGGATCATCTATATCTACGGCGGTATCGATCCCTGGTCTGCGGCGGCGCTCGAGCCGGCGCCCGGCCTGGAAGCCCTCAAAGTCGTCCAGGCGGGCGCCAGTCACGGCGTCAAGATCCGCGACCTGGACCAGAGAGGCCTTGTCATTCAAGCCCTGGAGAGATGGCTGGGAGTCAAGATCGACGCTGCCGCACTGAAAACCTGGCAGGCGCCACCGGAAAGGGACAGATTATGATCTGAATCGGGGCCGCGGACCGGATCAAGACCGCGGGTTCAGCGCCGCGGCTTCGAGGCGGCGCTGGAGCACGGTGATCATGTCCTCGGTCATTCGGGCGAGGTCGAAGTCCGGCCGCCAGCCCCATTCCTCGCGGGCGGCGGAATCGTCGATCGATTCCGGCCAGGAGTCGGCGATGGCTTGGCGGTAATCGGGCGTGTACGTCACCGCGAAGTCCGGGATGTATTTTCTGATCTCGGAGGCCAGCTCGCCCGCGCTGAAGCTCATGGCCGTCACGTTGAAATCGGCGTGGTGTCTGAGACGGCCGAAATCGGCCTCCATCAAGTCCATGGTGGCCTTGAGGCAGTCCGGCATGTACATCATGGGCAGGCGCGTCTCTTCGCGGAGGAAACAGGCGAACCGCCCGTTCCTGACGGCTTCGAAAAAGATGGCGACGGCGTAGTCGGTCGTCCCGCCCCCGGGGAGCGTTTCGTGACTGATGATCCCGGGATACCGGCAGCCGCGGACGTCGAGGCCGAAGCGCCGGACGTAATAATCGCAGAGGAGCTCGCCGGCGACCTTGGTGAGCCCGTACATCGTCCTGGGCTTGAGGACGGTGTCGTTGGGGGTGTTCAGGCGCGGCGTCTCCGGCCCGAAGACGGCGATCGAGCTCGGGCAGAAGACCCGGGCCAGGCCGTTTTCCCGGGCGGCCTCGAGGACCCTGAAGGTCCCGTTCAGGTTGACGTCCCAGGCCAGCTGGGGCTTATTCTCGCCCACGGCCGAGAGGATCGCCGCCATGTGGTAGATCGTATCGACCGACCGTCTCTTGATGACCCCGGTGACGGCATCGGGGGCGAGGACATCCAGGACCTCGAAGGGGCCGGAATCGCCGAGCCCGGCGGCGGCCGCGGGCCTGATATCGGACGCGACCACGTTGTCCGGCCCGTATTTCGCCCGGAGCGCTGTGGTCAGCTCCGATCCGATCTGTCCCGCCGCGCCCGTGACCAAAATCCTGCGTGTTGGTTTCGGCACCTTGCTGATGACCTCTCGGCTCGACTCCTGTCGCGTTGAAGCTGGCATGATATCAAAACTCGCGGCCCAATATCAAACCCGGGGCCGCTCATTTGACACGCCGGGGGGGCTCGATTATGCTTTTTTGCATTCCAAAATAAGGAGTTGCCCGATGTATTCCCTGAAAGATAAGATCGTTTTTATTACCGGCGCGAGCTCGGGGATCGGCCGTTCCTGCGCCGCGGCCTTCGCGTCCCTCGGCGCGAAGCTGCTTCTCGCGGCGCGCCGGCGGGAGCGGCTGGATGAGCTGGCGGCCGAACTCAGGGATAAGTATCCCGTCGAGGCTTACGTTTTCGAGCTCGACGTTCGGGATCAGCCGGCGGTCGAGAGGGCCGTGGCGGAGCTACCGGCCGAGTGGTCGGCGATCCAGGTGCTCGTCAATAACGCGGGCCTGAGCCGCGGGCTGGATAAGCTCCATGAGGGCAATCTCTTGGACTGGGAAGAGATGATCGACACCAACGTCAAGGGGCTGATCTATGTCAGCCGGGCGGTCATCCCCGGCATGGTGAAGCGGAACGGCGGTCACGTCATCAACATCGGCTCGATCGCCGGCCACGAGGTCTATGTCGGCGGCAATGTCTATTGCGCCACCAAGTTCGCCGTCAACGCGCTGTCCAAGGGCATGCGGCTCGACCTCAACGGGACGCCCCTCCGCGTCAGCGAGGTCGCTCCCGGCCTGGTCGAGACGGAGTTCAGCATCGTCAGGTATCGCGGGGACAAGGACAAGGCGGGGAAAGCCTACCAGGGCATGACGCCGCTCACGGGCGACGATATCGCCGACGCCGTCGTTTACTGCGCCACCCGCCCTCCGCACGTCAACATCAGCGAGATGATCGTCATGCCGACCGCCCAGGCCGCCACCTGGCTTGTTCACCGCAAGCCCTGAAGAGCGGAAAGAACGGGTCCTGTCACGGCCCGTCCGCCCTTCACGGGTTCGATGATTCCAGGAAATTCTTCTGGGCGGCCAGGAAGGCGATCCGGAGCCAGGCCCGGCTGGCGATAAAGGCCTGCGTGATCAGGAACGCCAGGATGACGGCGGCGGCGGTTGTCTCCGAAAACGCGAAGTGGAGAGCGAAATACCCGCCGATCGCCGCCCAGCCTGTCAGGCCCAGAAGGTAGTAGAGAATAACGGTTTTGAGCGGCCTGGAGAAGACAAAACGCGTCGCCCCGACGAGCGAGCGGAACACCTCGCGGGAGTCGGTGAGGGCGATCTTGATCCGGGCGTAGTCGAGGATCATCTCCGCGAAAAAGGCCAGGAACAGGAAAAGCGCGATCCTGGCGATGTTCGCGGCCATCATCAGCTGCTCGTTGATGGAATCCTTGGTCGCCAGTCTCAAGACGGCGTTCGCCGCCATGAAAATGATGAACGCGGGCACCCAGAGCCCGAGCGAATAAATGACCAGCCTGAAATACCGGCCGTAGAAGCGTCCGCCCCCGCCGAAGAAAACCGGAGCCAAGTGCTGGCCCCGGGACTCCGGCGCCAGGGCGTTCAGGATCCCGCCGAAGACGAAGATGTGGGCCAGGACGTGAAGAACGACGAGCACGAGGACCGCCGTGACCACCTGTCCGACGACGACGCCGGACGACGTCAGGAATTCGAAAATGACGTCCATATCGATCTTCTGAAGCAGACCGTCCGCCGCCAGGCTGTTTCCCAAGACCCCATTGAAGGCGCTCCGGAATATGAAAAAGGCCGGCAGGGCAAAAACGACGTTCATGAGCCAGAGCAGGGCGACGAGCTTCGGCCGGCGCGTCGCGGCGGCGAGGCCGTGGATATAGCTTTTGATGACGCTCATGTTCGTCTCCCTCAGATCGCCGCGAAGGTCAGGACGGCCTGGAGCCAGGACATGAAACCCAGCGCCGTCTTGAGGAGACCGGCCTTTTCGGGCTTCAGGGTCCTCGAGTTATTGGCCGCATTGACGTCGAGGAGCATCTTGCGGTCGGGGTCGATGACCGCCGACAGCACCTTCGTCTGTTTAAGGTAGACGAAGCGCTGCCAGCGGTCGCGGCCGTCCCATGTCTCCCGGACGGTGTCGCCGTTCTCGAAAGTGACCAGAATCTCCTGGGGAATGATCCATTCGCCGCGCCGCACCGCGACCACCTCGTTACGGTAATCTTTCGCCGCCGGGCCGGCTTTCCGGTCCTTTTTTATCGCGTCCGCTCGAGGGATGAGCTGGTCACCGACGATGCCTTTCGGTTCCATGATCTCACGGGCCCGGAGTTCGCTGATCGCGTAATCGAGCTTGTCGGGAGTGTACAGGACCTGGTCGAAGAACCAGCCGAGGTCCCGGCCGCTCACCTCTTCGGCGACGGCGACGAAATCGGGCGTCGTCGGGTGGCGGAACTTCCAACGTTCGTAATAGGCGCGCATGACCCGGCCCATGACGTCCTCACCGAGCATCCTTTCGAGGGTCAGGAGCATCATCCCCGCCTTTTGGTAGACGTTCGTCCCGTAGCTTCCGCCGCTGACGTACTCCCAGGACTTCTTGACGATCGGGTCGAACCGTCCCGAGGCCACGACACTCGTTCTGGCGAGCGTCACGTCGCCGATCTTCAGCCCGCCGATGTCGACCATCGAGCTGTCCTCGCCGTAGTATTGCGCCATGGCCTTGATCTCGGAATAGGTGTTGATGCCCTCGTCCAGCCAGGCCTCTTCGAACTCGTTCGAGCCGACGATCCCATACCAGTAGCCGTGCCCGAACTCGTGGATCGTGACCATTTCGGGCAGGCGGAAGCCCTTCGGCAGCCAGCTCAAGGACATGGTGGTGAAGAGGGTGGGATACTCCATGCCCCCGGCCCCGTTTCCGCCGGGCGCCGGGTCGACGAGCGTGACGGTCTCATAGGGATAAGCGCCGTAGTTCCGGCTGTAGAACTCGAGGCCCTGGCGGAGCGCCCTGGCGTGACGGTCCTTGAGCCCGAGGTGGGCTTTGTGGATGAGCAGGATCATCTCGGTCTCCACCCTGGGCTCATCCAGAACATATTTTTCACGGAACTCCCGGAAATCCGGGCAGGCCGTCCAGGCAAAATCATGGACATCCGCCTGCTCGTGGACATAGGTCTTGGTGCCGTCGCCGTTGGGGCGATCTTCGAGGCGCTTTCCCGTGGCCCCGACGACATACTTCTCGGGCACCGTGAGCTCGGCCTTGAACTCGCCGAAATCGGCGAAGAATTCCGAAGAGGCGTGATACTGATGGCAGTTCCAGCCCGCGTCCTGGAGCACGCCGATCTTCGGGAACCACTGGGCGACCATGAAAAATTCGCCCGAAAACCCGCTCCGGCGCGTGACCTTGGGCAGCTTGGAGGTGAATTCGATACGCAGGGCGATCCGCTCTCCCGGGTTGACGGGGGCGGGAAGGTCGACCTTCATGACCGTCTGGTCATCCAGGTTCCCGTCATCGGGCTGGATGAAGGTCATGGAGGGCGTGAGGTCGGGTCCGTCGACGACCTCGATGCGGTGAACCGTCACGCAGCCCCAGTCTTCATCTTTCCCGTGCATCTTACGGTAGGCCGCGCCGCTTTCTCTCATCATCGTCGTCCGGTTGTTCTTGAAAGCGTTCAGGTAGAGGTGGAATTGGAGGTCGGAGACGGGCGCCGCCGTGGCGTTGAGCCAGGTCAGGTCCTCCGTGCCCGCCACGGTCTTTTTGGCCGGGTCGAGCCGGACTTGGAACTTGTAGCTCACCACGGGATCCGTGAGCGAAGCGCTGAGGGCCGCTCCCGCCGTGAGCGCGGCCAGGCAGGCGAGGGCGAGGATCTTTTTCATATGTTTCCCCATGTCCGGATTAAATGTCATCGATCGGCAACAAGATATATCCCAAAGGCGCCGGGGGCGTCAACGGGAGGCGGCTGGAAACACCGGCCGGGTCCGGAACCGTATCCGCGGACAGCCGCCAAAAGGCCCCTGCTTTGGAATACGAGAATCGTGAGTCATGAGTTCCCGGGCAATTAAAGGATTGTTCCGCCCGGAGAGGGTAGCCTCTCGTTTTGTGTGACCCAGGAAGCATGGCGGGGTGGCATGGCGCCAGTCCCTGCGCGCCCGGAGCGACGGGGACCCTCTCCCCTGGGAGGGCGCGAGTAGTCGTTGACGGGTGAGGCGCGAGGACGCACAGGGACGCGCCATGACAGGACCCCTTTGAGGACCCGCCATCACACGAAATGAGAGGCTTGCCCGGATAGCGTAATTTTGACTTTTATAGGGCTTTTTGCCGATAATAGATTTCTATTCTAAAGTCACCCTGAAGAGGTCAGACGCGTTGATTTTCGGGATCGGCACGGATATCATCGAGATCGCCCGGGTTGAGGACAAGCTCAGCCGGACCCGGGGCCTGAGGGAAAGGGTTTTCACGGCGGGGGAGATCGAATACAGCCAAGCCAAAGCGAAGAGCGGGCAGCATTTCGCCGCCCGGTTTGCCGCCAAGGAGGCGTTCCTCAAAGCCATGGGAACGGGCTGGCGCAGCGGCTACCGCTTCAGCGATGTCGAGATCGTCAACGATCAACTGGGCAAACCCGAGGTCCTGGTGCACGGCAAAGTCAGGGAATTCTGCGAGGCCAACGGCATCCGCCGCTGGCATGTGACGCTGTCTCACAGCAGGGAATTGGCCAAGGCCGTAGTCGTCCTGGAAAAGGACTGAAATCGAGAGGCTTCTCATGTCGAACATCGGCTCCTACGACGAGCGCATCAAGGATTTTTCCTGGTCGATCTCCGAGCGCGAGCTGGAGTACACGCCCGGCGGCGGCCTCAACATCGGCTGGTACGCCACGGACAGGATCTGCCGGATGGGCAAGGGGGCGAAAACCGCCCTCGTCCACGAGGGGTTCACCGGCGTGAAAAGAACTTACACCTATAACGACATCCGGCTGGCCACGAATGCCATCGGCTCCTTCCTGAGGGGGCTGGGCATCCGGGACGGCGACAGGGTCTGTCTCTTCATGGACAAGATCCCCGAGCTCTACCTGGGGTTCCTCGGCATCCTCAAGATCGGGGCCATCGCCCAGCCGCTGTTCTCGGCGTTCGGGGACGAGTCGCTCTTCATCCGGCTGAGCAACGCCGGGACGTCGGCGGTCGTCACCCAGAAAAAGCACGTCGCCAAGGTCCGGAAGATCCTCGACCGGCTCCCTCATCTCAAGCACATCATCGTCGTCGACCATGACGGCAAGGCCCCGCTCAAGGAGCGCGAGGTGGCCTTTTCGCTCGACGCCGCCCCGGCGGTCGAAAACTTCGCCGTCTTCCCGACCAAGGCCGAATCGCCGTCGGTCCTCCACTACACATCGGGAACGACCGGGCAGCCCAAGGGCGTACAGCACGTCCACTATTCCTTGATCGCGCAGTACCTGACGGCGAAGTGGGTGCTCGACCTCCGGGACGACGACATCTACTGGTGCACCGCGGACCCGGGATGGGTCACGGGCACTTCCTACGGCATCATCGCGCCCTTCTGCCTGGGAGTCACCCAGTGCGTCCTGGACGCCGGGTTCTCGGCCGAAGCCTGGTACCGCTTCATCGAGAGGCAGCGGGTCACGATGTGGTATTCGGCGCCCACGGCCATCCGCTCGCTGATGAAGGCCGGGGACGAGCTCGTCAAGAAGTGCGACATGTCTTCGCTCCGGCATCTCGCCTCGGTGGGCGAGCCGCTGAACTCCGAGGCGGTCCTCTGGTCCCAGCGGGTCTTCGGCCGGCCCTTCCTGGACACCTACTGGCAGACGGAGACCGGCTGCATCGTCATCAGCAACTACCCGGGCATGGAAGTGCGGCCCGGCTCGATGGGCAAGCCATTCCCCGGGATCACCGCCACGATCCTCAACCCGGCGAATCATGAGCCGCAACCCGCTTACGGGAAGATCGGCCTCGTCGCCCTGCGGCCGGGTTGGCCGTCCATGATGCGGACCTACTGGAATAACGAGGAGGCGTTCAAAAGCAAGCACCGGAACGGCTGGTACCTGACGGGCGACCGCGCCCGCACCGACAAGGACGGCTATTTCTGGTTCGTCGGCCGGGACGACGACGTCATCAACACCGCCGGCCACCTGGTCAGCCCGTTCGAGGTCGAATCGGCCCTGCTCGAGCACCCGGCGGTCGCCGAATCGGCCGTCGTCTCCAAGCCCGACCCCCTGAACCTCGAGGTCGTCAAGGCCTTCGTGACCCTGAAGCCCGGGTTCACACCGGGCGACGACCTCGATCTCGAGATCATGAATTTCATCCGCAAGAAACTTTCGCCCCTGGCCATGCCCCAGGAAATCGAATACGTCGACTCACTGCCCAAGACGCGAAGCGGCAAGATCATGCGCCGCATACTCCATGCCAAGGAGTGGGGAGAGGACGCCGGGGACACCTCGACACTGGAAAACGACTGATAGGAGAAGATGAAATGGAAGGATTGCAAGACGTCATCCGCGAGTATGTGACCAAGGAGTACTTGGAGGCGGACAGCGACCCGCTGAACAACGACACGCCCCTGATCTCCGGCGGGATCGTCGATTCGTTCTCGATGGTCTCCCTGAAGAGGTTCCTCGAGAACAGGTACAAGATCGTGATCCCCGACGACGACGCAACGCCCGAAGCCTTCGATTCCGTCAACAAGATCGCCAAGCTCGTCGAAGAATTCGTCGCTAAGAAAGGGTAGGCCGGGTCCGCAGATGGCTTACAGCGACAGGATTCGGGGTCTTTACGAGCAGCAGCTCAAGAGCATCCGGGACGCCGGGCTCTTCAAGCAGGAGCGTTTCATCCATTCGCCGCAGGCCGCCGACATCGAGGTGGAATTCCCGGCGGGCGCGCCGCTCAAAAAAGTCATCAACATGTGCGCCAACAACTACCTCGGGCTGTCGAGCCATCCCGAGGTCGTCAAGGCCGCCCACGACGGGCTGGACGTCCGGGGCTACGGCATGTCCTCGGTCCGGTTCATCTGCGGGACCCAGGACATCCACCGGGAGCTCGAGCGGCGGCTGACGGAGTTCCTGGGCACCGAAGACACGCTGCTTTTCCCGTCCTGCATGGACGCCAACGCCGGTGTCTTCGAGGCCGTCCTGACCAAGGACGACGTCATGATCTCCGACCGGCTGGTCCACGCCTCGCTCGTCGACGGCATCCGGCTGTGCAGCGCCATGCACGACACCTTCAAGCACTCCGATATGGCGCACCTCGAGGAGAAGCTCCAGCTCCACGCCGAAAGACGCCTTAAGATGGTCATCACGGACGGGGTCTTTTCGATGGACGGCGACACGGCCAAGCTCGACGAGATGGCCGCCCTTTGCGCCAAGTACGACGCCCTGCTCCTCGTCGACGATTCTCACGCCTCCGGGTTCATCGGCCGGACCGGGCGGGGGACGCACGAGAAGTGCGGCGTCATGGGCCAGATCGACATCATCACCACGACCTTCGGAAAAGCGCTGGGCGGGGCGTCCGGCGGCTGCGTTTCGGGGCGGCGGGAGCTGGTGGAGCTGTGCCGGCAGAGGGCGCGTCCCTACCTCTTTTCCAACACTATCGCTCCCGTGGTTGTCGCCGGCGTCCTCAAGGTCATGGAGATCCTGAGCGCGAGCACCGAGCGGCGGGACAAGCTGGAAGCGAACGCCGCCTACTGGCGCAAGGGGCTTTCCGGGGCCGGGTTCGTTCTCCGGGAGGGGGACACGCCGATCGTCCCGGTGATGCTGTTCAACGCCAAGCTCTCGCAGGACGTGTCGCAGGCCCTCTACGAGGAAGGGATTTACGCCATCGGGTTCTTCTTCCCGGTCGTGCCGCAGGGGCAGGCCCGCATCCGGACGCAGATCTCCGCCGGACATGAGATCCACCACCTCGACCGGGCGCTCGAGGCCTTCATCAAGGTCGGCAAGACCTTCGACATCCTGGGGAAGACGAAACAGGAGATCATCCAAAAGTACGGGGCGTAGGCCCCGGGAGATCCGGGGTCAATGGCCGTTTCGCGCCCCGGACCGCCGCGCGCGGGGGGCTGAGCATGGGGTGCGGATCAATGAGGACTCATCGGCTGCCGATGTCGGGAAACCAGCGTAAAAAGATACTGAGGCGGTCGCTTCTTGCGGCACTGGCGCTTGTCGCCGTATGCATAACGTCGTGTGCCGTCTATCCGGACATTTCGCGCCTCAAAAAAGAGACGCCGCGGACGACCGCGTTCATGAAATACCGGCAGGAAGCGGCGGCGAAGGAAGGGCGGACCCTCACGGTCCGATACCAGTGGGTCCCGCTGGGCTCGATCTCGCCCTATCTCGCCCAGGCGGTCGTGATCAGCGAAGACGACAAGTTCTGGGGACACGGCGGGTTCGATTTCGAGGCTATGAAGGATGCGATCAGGAAGGACTTCGATCGGAGGTCTCTTCGGTACGGCGGAAGCACCATCACCCAGCAGCTGGCCAAGAACCTCTTCCTGTCGCCGTCGAGGAGCCCAGTCCGCAAGCTCAGGGAGCTGGTGCTGACGTGGCGGCTCGAGCGGGCGCTCACCAAAAAGCGGATCCTCGAGCTCTACCTCAACGTGGTTGAGTGGGGGAACGGTATCTTCGGAGCGGAGGCGGCGGCGCGGCATTATTACGGCAAACCGGCGTCCGACCTCGGCCCGGAGGAAGCGGCGCACCTTGCGGTCGTTCTCCCCAGTCCTCGAAGATATAATCCTGTCGGCGGAACGGAGTTCATCGAAGAGAGGGCCCGCCAGGTCCTCGAGGTCATGGCCAAGCGCGGGCTGCTCGAACTCGAAACCCCCTGACCTCTCCTCCCCTGCGCATTGACAGCTTCCCGGGCGCCGGATATCCTTTTCTTGGAAGCCTGAACCTGCCCAGGGCCGTTTTGAGAGGGGAGCGCATCAAGGCAGCTCAATCTGTCCGGCGACAGGCGTCTGAGATCAGAAGCCGAAAGGAGAAAAAACGCCCATGAAAGCCATCCGCGTCAGGGAATTCGGACCGCCCGAGGTCTTGAAGATTGAAGAAGTGCCCGACATCGTTCCGGGGCCCGGACAGGTGGTCGTCGGGGTCAAGGCCGCCGGAGTGAATCCCGTGGACGCGTATGTGCGGACCGGGACATACGCCCGAAAACCGGCTCTCCCTTACACGCCCGGCTCGGACGCCGCCGGCGTGGTCGAGGCGGTCGGAGCCGGAGTCATGAAAGTCGCCCCGGGCGACCGCGTCTACATCTCGGGGACGACGAGCGGCGCCTATGCTGAGAAAGCGCTTTGCGAGGAGAACCAGGTTCACCGGCTTGCGGCAGGCGTCAGTTTCGCGCAGGGAGCCGCGATCAACATTCCCTATGCGACGGCCTACCGGGCTTTGTTCCAGGCGGCCAAAGCCGCGCCCGGCGAAACCGTGCTCATTCACGGGGCGACCGGCGGAGTGGGTATCGCCGCCGTCCAGCTGGCCCGCGCGGCGGGCTTGGTCGTCGTCGGGACCGGAGGCACGGAAAAGGGGAGGGAGCTGGTGATGGAGCAGGGCGCGCACTACACGCTCGACCACGGGGATCCCGATCATCTCGAGGGGCTCGGCTCCCTCACGGGCGGTCGGGGGGTCGATGTCATCATCGAGATGCTCGCCAACGTCAACCTGGACAAGGACCTGAAGGCGCTGGCGACACGGGGGAGGCTGGTCGTAGTCGGCAGCCGCGGCCGGGTCGAGATCGACCCCCGGGATCTCATGTCCCGCGAGGCCACGATAACGGGTACTCTGCTTTATAAGATGTCGGAGCATGAAGAGGCCGGCCTCCGCGCGGCCCTGGCGGCCGGAATGGATAATGGGACTCTCAAACCGGTCGTCGGCCTGGAATTGCCCCTCTCGGCCGCGGCCGCGGCTCATCGCAGGATCATGGAGAGCGGGGCCTACGGGAAGATCGTTCTCGTCCCTTGATGCCGCTCGCCCGGGTTTAAGCCCCGGGCATTTCGGAATTGGCGACCTTGTTCCCCAACAGTCCCAATCCGAAGCTGCAGAAGAAGACGAGGACGGCGAGGATGATGGCGGGAACGTTGGCCCCGCTCGGCGCGCCCCCGAGCCAGAGCACGGCCGCCGTGCCCGCCGAGAAGACAAGGAGCAGGGCGGCCAGGACCAGTTTGCGCTTTAGAATGGGCGAGCGCCGGATCTGCTTAAACCGGATCCGACCGTCGAGGACACCGGCGGCCGACGCAACAGCCGCCGCGGCCGGCAGGGCGAGCGCCAGGATTTTCAGCGTCCCGTACAGGAGCTCCTCGGCCTGCCCCTTGAATATGAGCGGCGTGAAGGCGAGGGCCAGGACCGCCACGGAAAAAGCCTGCGGAAAGTGGATGATGGTGAGATGGAGGTGGAGGTCGAGGAGCTTCCGCCGCCTCGGGGAAATCCGGTCGGTGTAAGGCTCGAAGACGGCGCGGGGAGCGCCGCAGGCTGGGCATCTGTCCCCGAGTTTTGTCTCAGCGGTCACAAAGTTGCAGACCCGGCATCTGACGAGAGGATTCACGGCTCACCTTCCTTCTTCGAGGTCCGCCTTGATCGAGAGAACCCTCATAATGTCCTTGAGGGTGATTACGCCCGCCAGCCGGTCACCGTCCATGACGATCAGGCGGCTGGCGTTGGTTCGGCTCATCAAGCTGAGGGCGTTCAGGACAAGATCATCCGGGGCGATGGTGTTTTCCGCCGAGCAGGCCTTCGATAGCTCGGACACCCGGCGGCGGCCCCATTCCTCCCTCGGGATTTCCCTGACCTGATTGAGCGTCGCGCAACCCGCGAGCCGGCCTCCAAAGTCGACCACGGGGAACATCTTGAAATGGTGCTTGAGGATATAATCCTCGACGAATTCCAGGACGGAGATACCCGCGGGAACGGTTACGGGATCGTCCTTCATGTACTTCTTGACGCGCTCGCCTTGGAGAGCCTGCCGGATGGTGAGCTGGGTGAGCGCCGACTTAGATGCCCCCCGCAGGAACATGCCGATGAGGAACATCCACATCCCGCCGACCAGGTTCCCGAACACGACCTGGAGGGCGCCCACGAAGACGAGGACCATTCCGAATGCCGAGCCGATGCCGGAGGCGATCCGGGTCGCCCAGCGAAGGTCGTCTTTCCAGCCCCAGAGCACGGCCCTGAGCACGCGGCCTCCGTCGAGCGGAAAAGCCGGCACCAGGTTGAAACCGGCCAGCATCAGGTTCAGGAATCCCAGATAGTTGGTGACGCCGATGAACGGCTTGGGCCAACCGCTGCCCTGGGCGAGCATAGAGATTCCGATCAGCCCGGCCCCGAGCGCGATGCTCGAGACCGGCCCGGCGGCGGCCATGAAGAATTCAGCCTTGGGGCTGGGGGGTTCTTCCGTCATCTCGGCCACGCCCCCGAATATGAACAGCGTGATGCCCTTCATCGGCAGCCCGAATTTCCGCGCGATCAGGGAATGCCAAAGCTCGTGGAAGACGATGGAGATCAGCAGCCCGACGGCCGCGGCCACCCCCATCGCCCAGTAGACCGCGGGCTCGAGCCCCCCGTAGGAATCGGGGAAGAACCCCCGGGCCAGCGTCCAGGCGATGAGGAGACCGAGGATGAGCCAGGACAGGTCGACCTTGACTTCGAACCCGAACAGCTTAAAAAGCGTGATGGCTTTTCCGAACATGTGCGTCCTCCTCCCTCCGGCGCGGAAAGCCGCCCCTCCGGAGATTCGCATATGACTAAATTATACCAAACGTTGAATATCTCTCCATACTGACTTAATATCCTTAGCCGGGAATGCGATCGGGTGGTCGACAGCCCCTCCAAACAAGCCCGTTCCTGTCCAGATGGCGCTGATGGCGACCTTCTTCCCTGTTGACATGCGGTTTTCCATCTGGTATTGTGCGCGAGCTTTGAGGGTCAGGCTGGTGGAGTGACAGGTCGTGGCAACGGGCGACGGATCGGCGGGGTCAATATATCCAGCCCATTTATGACCCCAGGGGTTAGAATTCACCTGTGAAATCACCCCAAAGGGTGATTGTCGGTCTCTTTTTCACCGACGAATATATTAGCGATAGTTATCGCCCGGGCGATCGCTGCGTATCTTGTGCGGGAGGCCAATAATGATCCTGTTTTCGAAATACCGCCAACTTCTGGTCCTATCCGCTATCGGGCTGGGCCTGTTTGGCCTGGCCGGGCTGGCCGCGTCCCAGACGAATATCTCCAATTCGCCGAATTGGTTCTCGAGCTGCCCCCGGGTCGCGGTCGACTCCGCCGGGAACGTTCATGTTGTCGTGGGCCGAGTTCTACACCTGGACGAACTCCCCTCAGGTTCCGACCTCGGGGGACGCCTATTATTCGAAGCTCGACGTCGGCACCGGCCGTTGGAGCGCTCCCGTCAACCTCAGTAATACCGGCCAGGTCAAAAGCTATGAATGGTACGTCGTCGGCATCGACACCGACCCTTATGGAAATGTCTATGTCGTCTATGTCAACGGCACGCAGCTCATGCTGAGGGTCTTTTCGGGCGGTGCCTGGGGGGCGCCGTTCCTGGTGGGCTCGGGCCCCGGGGCGGGCGGCGTGGACAGCGCCAGGATCGCGGCCGACGCCCAGGGCAATATTTTTATCTGTTGGTGGGATAACGACTGGGGGATCGTCTATTCGAGGGCCCGGGTCGGCGGCACCTGGGAAGGCGTCGTCCAATTGAGCAAACCAGTTCGGTCCAAATTCCCGGAGATCGCGGTGGGCCCGAACCTCGTCTATTGCGTTTTCATGGACGCGCAAACCGGCTATTCCTACCAAGCGGTCTATACCGTGCGCGCCAGGACCTACGGCGCGGGCTGGTCCGCTCCAAAGAGGGTGTCTTCCTCCGGCGAGCCTGAAGAACACCCCGCGGTCAAAGTCGATTCGGCCGACGTCGCGCACGTCATCTACACCCCCTGGTTCGAGTCGGACGGAACGCGCAGCGTGCGCTATGTCTCCGGGACGGCTGCCGGGTGGAGCGCTCCAGTGGATATCGGCAGCCGGGGGGCGTCCACTATCCTTCGATCGGCCTCCGGGGCAACAATTTATATGCCGTCTGGAAATGGGATTATGGCAAGGTCTATTCCAACGAGCGCCAGGCCGGAGTCTGGGGCGGCCAATACGCCGTGCCGGGGTCGACTCCTTGCGACCTGCCGGATGTCGCCGTCAGCCCGTCGCAGGACAAGGTGTATTATGTTTGGGACAACGGCTACCCCCAGGACATTTATATCGGAGTGAAGACTCAGTACGTGGCGGCGACGGAGGCCTCCACCCACGCCGTCGGCGATTTTGACGGCGATAAGCGGGTCGAGGTCGCGGTCGATTTCGGCTCGTCCGGACTCTGGCTGGCCAACGACAGCGGCTGGACCCAGCTGTCGCCTGACAATCCTCAGGACCTTCTGGCCGCCGATCTGAACGGCGACGCCACCGACGAGCTGGCGGCGGATTTCGGCACCTCCGGGCTATGGATCAGGGTCGGCGGGGCCTGGCATAAAATCAGCTCCCTGAACCCCGAAGCCTTCGTTGGGGGGAGCCTGAACGGCGCCGTGGGCGACGAGCTGGCCGTCGATTTCGGAAACGCAGGCCTCTGGCTCTGGGACGGCTCCGGCTGGACGCAGCTCACCGGCGTGAATGCCACGGTGCTCGCGGCCGGCGACATCGACGGCGACGGCACCGACGAACTGGCGGCCGGTTTCGGCTCACTCGGTGTCTGGGTCTGGAACTCCGGCTCCTGGGCCCAACTGAGCGGCGCCAATCCGGATTACCTGCTGGCGGGGAACATGGACGCGTCGGGCGGCGATGAGCTCATCGCCGATTTCGGCGGGACAGGGGTTTGGGTCCTCAACGGCGGTACATGGGTTAAACTGAGTCCGGCCGATGCCGAAGGACTGGTGCTCGGAGACGCCGACGGCAACGGAACGGAAGAGCTCCTGGGCGATTTCGGGCCGTGGGCGATTTTCCTGTGGATCAATAACGGCTGGCACAACCTGAGCGGCTATGATCCGGACAAGGTTATCGCCGCGGACGTGGACGGCGACGGCGCCGACGAAACGGTCGGCGATTTCGGGGCGATCGGGCTGTGGTGCGGCGACAATACCGGGTGGACGCTGTCTGAGCCAGGCCAACGCCGAGAACATCCTGGCTGGTGACGCCGACGGCAATGGGACCGAGGAGATCCTGGTCGATTTCGGCCCGGCCGGCCTCTGGGGATGGTACGGCGGCGCTTGGTACAAGCTCAGCTCGATGAATCCCGATTAGATTCGCGCGCTCACCAGTTCCGAGCGGACGCCGGACAAGTCATCCCCGGCTTCTCTCCCGCTCCCTGAACTCCGTGTGATATACTAAAACTCCTGCGCCCGATGGGCCGGCTGAAGGCAGGCGAGTGCGGCCGTCGGACCGGAATGCAGGACGGGAGATGCACCCTCGGGAGGCCGATCCATGGACACCACAGGATTCCTGATCATTGCGCTGGCGCTGCTTTTCGTGGCGGCGGTGATTCTCATCGCGGCGCTTGTTCGCCGGCGCCCCGCCGTCGACCTGTCCCCGATTCAGGCCAGGGTGGAGTCCATCGAGAGGGGGCAGGAGCGGACGAGCCGGGAGTTTCGGGAAGAGGCCTCCAGGACCCGCGACGAGGCCAGCTCGCAGTCCCGCGCGCTCCGCGAGGAGGTCAGCTCCACTTTCAAGGGCTTCAACGATTCCGTACTCACCCAGCTGACGCAGCTCATCGGGCTCGAAAAGCAGCAGCTCAGCGACTTCTCGGAGAAGCTCAGCGCTCTCACCAGGAGCAATGAGGACAAGATCGGCGAGCTCAAGACGACCGTCGAGGTCCGCCTGGATCGCATCCAGTCGGATAATGCCGGCAAGCTCGAGGAAATGCGGAAGACCGTGGACGAGAAGCTGCAGGGGACGCTCGAAAAGCGTCTGGGGGAATCCTTCCAGATGGTCAGTGAGCGGCTGGAGCAGGTCCACAAGGGGCTGGGGGAGATGCAGAACCTGGCCAGCGGGGTCGGCGACCTGAAGAAGGTGCTCACCAACGTCAAGGCCCGGGGCACTTGGGGAGAAGTCCAGCTGGGAAACCTCCTGGAACAGGTCCTCACGCCCGACCAGTACGCCAAGAATGTCGCGACCAACCCGAACACCGCCGACCGCGTCGAATACGCGATCAGGCTCCCGGGCGGGGACGAGGACCGCTCCAAATGCGTCTGGCTCCCGATCGACGCCAAGTTCCCGAAAGAGGACTACGAGCGACTGGTCGACGCATCGGAAAGGGGAGACCCGGCCGCGGTCGAAGACGCCGTCCGGGCACTCGAGATCCGGATCAAGGCTGAAGCCAAGGACATCCGGGACAAGTACCTCGACCCCCCGAACACCACGGATTTCGGCGTGCTCTTCCTGCCGACCGAGGGGCTTTACGCGGAGGTCCTGCGCCGGGCCGGGCTGACGGATCTTCTGCAGCGGGAATACCGGGTGGCGGTGGCGGGGCCGACGACTTTTGCGGCTCTCCTCAACAGCCTCCAGATGGGCTTCAAGACCCTGGCCATCCAGCAACGGTCGAGCGAGGTCTGGAACGTGCTGGGGGCCGTCAAGACGGAGTTCGCCAAGTTCGGCACGGTCATGGACAAGATCCACAAGAAGCTCCAGGAAGCGTCGAACGAGATCGACAACGCCAAGCGACGCAGCCGGGTGCTCGAGCGGAAGCTCCGTGACGTGCACGAGCTCCCCGGACCTCAAGCGCAATCACTCCTGGGGTTGGTCGAAGAGGCGACAGGGGAACCGCCGGACGACGAGCCCGGCCCCGACGAGCAGAGCTGAACAGCCGGAGCCCCCTCTCCCTGGCAGTAACCTTTCGCCGTCTACGGCGCGATCAAGGCGATTTTCGGACCTCGGGACAGGCCGAAGTTGCCGCTGAGGAGAATGGATCGATCGGAGGCGATGGGTGCACTGGCCGTCGGGATGGGCAGGATTACGGCCGGATCGAGAGCGTGATCTTGACGACGCCGCGGTCCCCGAGCGAGTAGAAACGGGCCGCCGGGTCGTAACGCCTCTCCCAGTTGGTGTTGTAGACGAAATAGATATCGTTTCCCGGCGAGATCTGCCAGCGGAGCCGGGCGTTCCAGCCCAACTTCCTCGAGATGTCGTCGTACTGGATGTAGTTCATCAGCCCGAGGTCCGGCGATAGGAAGATATCGGCTTTGACCTGGTAGATATTCTCGTCAAACCGGCCCTCAGGGAGGTTCCCCCTCACCAGGTCGGTCTCGAACGACAGGTTGAGGTGGCCGCCCAGCTTGGCCGTCAGCCCGAGGGTCGTTTGGTTGAGGTGACCCGAGTAGAACTCGCCGAAGCTGTAGGCGGCCTCGAAGATCACCGGCCGGTGGGAGGCGGTGTTGAGCGAGGCCTGATAGCTGGTGAAGTTGTATGCTCCCTTGGGGATAACGACACCGGGAGCGACCTCGAAATCGTAGGGGAGGACGTCGCGGTTGGGTTCGATCTGGAACGCCAGCCGCTCGCCGCTTTCCGTCTGGAAGCTGAGCGGCGTCAGGTCGACGCGCCGCGTTTCGAGCTTTCCTGAGAGGTCCCAGTAATAGTCAAAGCTCGTCTGAAAAAAAAACTGCCGGACGAGCTCATCCAGGAAGCCCCGGCTGGGTCTCGGCTGGTAGGCCAGGCGGACAAAGAACGTCTGGATGCTGGGGCGCAGCATGAACCCGACCCCCGGGTCCAGGGCCTCTCCGTAGTAGGCGTAGGTGGACTCGACATTCCAAAGATCGTTGGGGTAATTGGCCCTGAGCCCGAACCCTTCGTGCCCCCCGGGTTTATTGTTCCAGTTGTAGGCCGACCAGGCCGCGAGCATCAGGTTCTTATTCCCCATGAACCGGGAAGTCGAATAATTGAAATCCACGGCGGCCAGCGTGTTCCGTTCGCCCGTCGGGCTGCCGTTGGTGAAGATCGCGCCGACTTTGCTTTCGGCGAATATGTTCTGGGTGACCCTCGCGGCGAACATGTTGCTCCCGGGCAGGCCGGGGTAATCGCCTGTCTGGACGTCGAGCGCCGAGATATTCGTGTTGCCGATCTTGCCGTAGAGCTTGGCGCCGAACCGGACCGGGATCTGTTCGCCCTCGAACAGGCCGATCCGGCGGCTGAAAAACGGGATGAAGCTGATGCTCGAGCTGAAGTTGAAGTTCTCCGAGCCCTCGAGAAAGAACATCCGCTTTTCCGGGAAAAAGAGAGGGAAGCGGGTCAGGTTGATCTGGCGTTCGTCCACCTCGGTCTCGGCGAAATCCATGTTGTAGCTGAGGACGCCGACGAGGTTGGGCGTGAAGTTCTTGTAGAGATCGAACCCGCCGTCAAGGTCGTTCTCACGGCCCCCGCCGGTGCCGGCGGCAGCCTGGGAACTCGCCGAGCTGACCAACCCGTAGGGCCGGAAGGTGATTCCCTTTCCCTGCCGGATATCGGCGATTCCCGAGAGGGCGGCCGCCTCCATGGGGTTATTGAAGTTGCTGTCGCGGTTCGTCCCGGAGAGCCGGGCCGTCTCCAGCTTGCGGGGGATGACGCGCTCGACGTTGACGCCCCAGACGGAGAGGCCGGGCTTGAAAGAGATCGTCTTGAAGGGGATCCGGAGCTCGGCGCTCCAGCCGGTTTCAAGAACACGGCTATCAGCCTCCCAGATGCCGTCCCAATTGAGGCTGGGCTCGCCGCCGTACACCAGGCCTTCGCTCCTTGCGCCGAGGGGGTTGACATAGAAGACATACGCCGTCCGCTTGTCCTGGAAAGGGTCGATGAGGACGCGGATCAGGTCGTCGGTCGAGCTCTGGCCGCCGCCGTGGTGATAGCCGTAGCGGCCGCCCCCGGAGCCGCCGGCGCTGTCGTGGGCCATGGTGTTGGCGGCGATCCGTCGGGGCTCCCGGTCGAAACAGATGACGCCGATATAAAGGTTGGCTTCATCGTAAAGTATCCGCAATTCGGTGCGCTCCGAAGGTTCGGCGTTGGCCTCGGGCTCGAACTGCCGGAAAGCGTCAAAAGGGGCGGCCGATCGCCAAGCCGCTTCGGACAGGGAACCGTCGATTTTTGGGGGCTGCCCGACGCGCGCCGCCTTGACCTCTACCGTCTCAGCCGGAGTCGCGCGGGCGGAGCACAGGAGCATCGCGATCAGGAGGAGTCCGCGGCCGCTCACCATGAGCGCCCAATATACCCGCCGCTCGTTAGAGCTGTCAAGGCAAGCACAAGAAACATAAGCATCTCCATTCGTGTGATACGAGACGGTCATGGAAAGGGTGGCAGGGCGATAGTCCCTGCCCGCCCGGAGCGGCCGGGAACCCTCTCCCCTTGGAGGGGAAGACCCCTTCCAACGGTCGCCGGGCTCCCTGCCTCCCCTCCTAGGGCTGCGCCCTGCGGCCAAGGGGTCACACCCCCCTTGGAACCCCCCCACGGTCCGCTGCGCGAACCGTCGTTGACGGGTGAGGCGAGACTCGCGCTTTAGATTTCGAGCGACACTTCAACGATCGAGCTTTCCGGGTCGGGCCGGATATCGAAGCGGCGTTTGCGGAACACGGCCAGCATCCGGTGGTTGTCCGACGTGGTCATCGCCGTGATCTTTTTTATGCCCCAGTCCTTGGCGATCCTGATGCAATAGTCCGTCAGGATGCCGCCCAGGCCCTGGTCCTGCCAGCCATCTTTGATGAGGATAGCGTATTCGCCCGATTCGCGCATCGGGTCGGCGACCAGCCGGGCGACGCCCAGCAGCCGCTTTTTATCGCCCTCGACGAGCTCGACAACGATGGCCATTTCCCGGTCGTAGTCGATATAACAATAACGGGTCGCGACCTCATGCGATTGCCAGAAGAAAAAATACCGGAACCGGGAGTAGATGGTTTCCGGAGAGCAGCCGGCGAGAAGCTCCATCCACAGGGGCTCGTCCTCGGGTTTTATCGGCCGCAGCGTGACCTCGGCCCCGGTCTGGAGGTTGGCTTTACGCACATACTCCTCGGGGTAGGGGCGGAGGGCCAGGTGGGAATAGGGCTGGACCGGCCGGCCGATGACCTCCCGGTCGAGCACGATCCGGGCGTCGAGGGCCACAGAGTTCATCCCGCTGACCAGGAGCGGATTGATATCGAGCTCCCTGATCTCGGGGTAATCGGCGACGAGATAGGATAGCCGGATCATCGCCTCGACGAGGCTGTCCACGTGGACCGCGGGGCGCCCCCTGTAGCCTTGGAGAAGCGGCCAGATCCGCAGGGATTCGAGCATCCGGCGGGCCAGGCGCTCGTTGAGCGGCGGGAACCCGAGGGCCCGGTCCCGGAAGATCTCGGCCTCGACGCCCCCGAGTCCCGCCAGGATGACGGTGCCGAAGGTCGGGTCCTTTTTGGCGCCCAGGATCATCTCCACCGAACCCTTGGCCCTGACCATGGGCTGGACCGTGACGCCCTCGAGGCGGGCCCCGGGGACGGCCTCGGCGGCCCGGGACAGGATCCTTTCGAAGGCCCCCCAGACCATCTCGGCGTTCCGGAGGTCGACCTCGACGCCGCCGGCCTCGGTCTTGTGGACGATATCGGGCGAGTAGATCTTGAGGACGACGGGAAAGCCCACCATCTCGGCGACCTTGACGGCTTCCAAGGCGGTTTTCACGAGGTGGGGAGTGGTGACCGGAATGCCGTAGGCTTCGACGAAGGTCTTCGAAATGTCCTCGGGCAGGACGTCGCCCTGCCCCGAAACGAGGGCCTCGAAGCGCTCGCGGAAGGATTCGCGCGGGACGGGGAAATCGACCGAGATGTCTCGCGGCGTCTCGTAGAGGATCTGCAGGTTCCGGGAATAGGCTACCAGGGTCATGAAGGCGCGGACCGCCCGCTCGGGCGTCGCGTAGGTCGGGACCCCCGTGTCGTTCAGGATGGCGGTGGCCTCGTCCATGCTCCGCGCCCCCAGCAGGGCAGCCAGGATGGGTTTGGGTGTCCCGGCCGCGAGCAGGCTGATCTCCTTGGCGATGGCCGTCGGGTTCGTCATGGCCTGGGGGGTGACGATCAGGAGAACGGCGTCGACCTCGGGGTCATCGAGGACGATCTTGGTTGCCTTGGCGACAAGCTTCGACTTGGCGTCGCCCAGGACGTCCACGGGATTGCGGTGAGACCAGAACGGCGGCAGGCTCTCGTTGAGCTTGGCGAGGGAAGCCTCCGTCAGCCGGGCGAGGGTCCCGCTTCTGGCGATGAGCGCGTCGGCGGCCATGACGCCGGGACCGCCGGCGTTGGTCACGATCCCGAGACGAGCGCCTTTGGGGACCTTGTGCCGGCCGACGAGCTCCGCGACGTCGAAGATCTCGCCGATGTCGTAGACCCGGACCAGTCCGGCCCTCTGGAAGGCGGCGTCGTAAACCGCATCCTCCGCCGCCAAGGCTCCCGTGTGGGAGGCGGCCACCGCGGCCGATTCGGGGAACCGGCCCGCCTTGTAGGCGATGATCGGCTTCGTCCGGGCGAAGGCCCGGGCGGCGGTCATGAATTTCCGGGCCGCGCCGATCGATTCCACGTAGAGGATGATGGACTTGGTGTGTTCGTCCTCGCCGAAGTAATCGATCAGGTCGGCGAAATCGACGTCGATCGTGTTGCCGATCGAGACGAAATAGGAGAACCCGATCTTTTCCTCGAAGCGCCCAGTCGAGGACCGAGGTGCACAGGGCCCCGGATTGGCGAGATGAAGGCGATCCGGCCCTGGCTGGGGCATGGCGGCGGCGAAACTGGCGTTGAGGTTCAGCCGGCCGGGGACGATGATGCCCAGGCAGTTCGGACCGATAAGCCGCATGCCGCTCCAAGCGCGCCGCCTCGGCCAGGACCTGTCCTCGAGGGCTTTCCCCCCGGGCCCGGTCTCCTTGAACCCGGCCGAGACGATGATGATCCCGAGGATGCCGGCCTCGCCGCATTCCCGGACCACGTCGGGTACCTGGGCGGCCGCCGTGCAGATGATGGCCAGGTCGGGCGTGCGGGGCAGGGTGCGCACGTCCGGATAGCACTGGATGCCCAGCACCGCCTCGAGCGACGGGTTGACAGGGTAGACGACGCCCCGGAAGCCGCCGCCGACGAGATTGGTCAGGACCTTGCCGCCGACGCTCTTGGGATTCTGGGTCACGCCGACGAGCGCGATGCGCTGCGGCTTGAAGATGCGGTCGAGATTATGGATATCCATCGGATCTTATGCGGGAAAAAGCAAGCCCTATTCTGCAACAGGCGCGCCGGGAATTCAACTCTCCGTCGACCGCCGAGATCGCTCGCGTTCTTTCTAATGGCCGCGTTTTCTGATATCATAAAAATCAAACAAATTCCGAGAGGAGGCTACGATGAAAGGCAATCCCAAACTGCTTGAGACTCTGAATTCGCTCCTGGCCGACGAGCTGACCGCCATCAATCAGTATATGGTGCACGCCGAGATGGCCGAGAACTGGGGTTACGGAAAGTTGGGCAAGGGCTTCGAAAAGCGGGCCATCGATGAGATGAAGCACGCCGAGAAGCTCATCGGCCGGATCCTGTTCCTGGAAGGCCGGCCGACGGTCAGCGAGCTTCGCAAGTTCAAGATCGGGGCGGACGTTCCCAAGATGGTGGCCGGCGACCATGCCTTCGAGGCGGACGCCATTGCGAGCTATAACAAAGCCATCAAGCTGGCCGGCGATGTCGCCGACTACGCCACCCGCGAGGTTCTCGAAGGCATACTCAAGGACGAGGACGCGCACATCGATCAACTCGAGGAGCTGCAGGACCAGATCGGCCAGATGTCCCTGCAGATCTTCCTGGCGACGCAAGTCGGATAACGCCGCCGCCCGGCTGCGTCCGGACGGGTCTCACTCTGAAGCTTTTCGATTAAGGTGAGGGCGATAAGCTGATTGAGGGGTGGCGCGGGGGCCCCCCGCCGACCGAACGTTTGATGCCAGCGACTCCGCTGACCCCGAAGAGCATGAGTGGCCGTTCGGGCGCCTGGGGAGCGCCGTGACAGGACCCCGCTCAAAGACAAAACGGTCACATAAAGGGAGAGGTTTCCGTCTCACTCCATAAGCTTGCTTTTCCTTGCCAGCTCGATTATTCTTATTCCCCCTTTTGTTCGAGGAGGAACACCATGCCCATCACCGTGGACGGTCACCATCTCAAGGTCGAGGATGTCGTCAGGGTCGCCCGCCATAACGAGCCGATCGAGCTTCATCCCGACGCCAAAAAGAGGATCGAGAGGTGCCGCGCCCTGCTCGAGGACAAGATCCAGAAGAAAGAGATCATGTACGGCGTCAACACCGGTATCGGCGAGCTGGCCGAGGTCGTCCTGACCCAGGAGCAAGTCGAGCAATACCAGCGGTACATCATTTACAGCCACGCCGCCGGTTACGGCCAGCCGTTGCCCGTCGAGACCGTCCGGGCGGCCATGCTCAGCCGGATCAGCTGCCATTGCCACGGCCATTCCGGCCTGAGGCTCGTCGTGACCGAGACGATGAAGGAGATGCTCAACCGGGGGGTGACGCCGGTCGTTTGCGAAAAAGGCTCGGTCGGCGCCTGCGGGGATCTTGCGCCCATGTCCCAGGTCGCCCTGGCGGTCATGGGAGAAGGGGAGTCGTTCTACAAGGGCGAGCGGCTGCCCTCGGCAGAGGCCTTGAAGAGGGCCGGCATCGAGCCGATCGTCCTCCATGCGCGCGACGGCCTGGCGATGATCAACGGCTCGAACATGATCACAGGGCAGGGCGTTCTCGAGATCCACGACGTCCACCGCTGGCTCAAGAGCTCAGAGATCGCGGCGGCCATGACTCTCGAGGCCGTCAACGCCAACATGAAGGCCTACGACGAGCGTCTGCACAAGGTCCGCGGTTATCCCGGAGCGCTCGAGTCCGCCGCCAACATCCGCCGGATCACGGAGGGAAGCGCCCTGCTGGCCGGGCTGGGCAAGAAGAAAGTCCAGGACGCCTACAGCCTACGGAGCACCTCCCAGGTCGTCGGGGCGGCCAGGGATGCGCTCAAGTGGGCCCGATACATGTTCGAGATCGAGATCAACAACGCCGCCGATAACCCGGTCTTCTATCCCGATGAGGAGCTCGTCCTGACGGGCGCGAACTTCCAGGGGACGCCCCAGGCGCTGGCGCTCGAACTCCTGGGCACGGCGGTAACGACCGTCGCGGTTCTCTCGGAGCGGCGGCTGAACCGGCTGTTGAATCCCCACTTGAGCGTCGGCCTGCCGGCCTTCCTGACCAAGGGGGCGGGGATGTTCTCGGGGATGATGCTCTCCCAGTATACGGCGGGCGCGCTCATCTGCGAGAACCGCGTTCTGTCGCATCCCGCGGCCACGGGGTCGATCCCGGCGGCCGCCGACCAGGAGGATTTCGTCAGCATGGGCTGGACGACGGCTCTCAAAACGAAGCAGATCATCGACAACGCCCAGGCGGTCATCGCCATCGAGCTCATGGCCGGCGCCCAGGCCCTCGATTTCCGGGCGCCGCTCAAGCCGGGGAAGGGTGTCCAGGCGGCTTACGACGTCATTCGCAGCCACGTCTCCCATCTCGAAGAGGACCGGCCGCTGTACAACGATATCAACACCCTCAAAGAGGTTGTTCAGAGAGGCGAGGTCCTGGACGCCGTGGAGAAGGCCGTCGGCGAGCTGAATTAGACCGGCCAGCCCGATTTCGCCTTTACCCGTATCTTCTGCCAGCCGATGAACGATCCGTCTGAAACGCGCCGCCTCAAAAGCCTGATCTTTGACATGGACGGGCTGATGGTCGACAGCGAGCGCCTGTATCTCGAGGTCGAGCGGGACATGGCGCGTCGGTACGGTAAAGAATTCGGCCTGGACGCCTGGCAGAGGATGATGGGGCTCAAGCCGGAAGAGGGCATGCGGATCTTCGTCGAGGAGCTGGGACTGCCCATCACGCCGGAACAAGCGCTGGCGATGCGGGACGTGGAGATGAGGAAGAAGTACCGCGAGGAGGCGGAGCCCATGCCGGGGCTCTACCACATCCTCGAGGCCTTTGACGGGAAGCTGGCCCTGGCCGTCTGCACCGGGGCGCAGCGGGAGTTCATGGAGATCGTCGTCGACAAGCTGGGGATCAGGGGGCGGTTCTCCGTGCTCCAAACGGCCGACGAGGTCGAGCGGGGCAAGCCCGATCCAGAAGTCTACCTGGCGTGCTGCGCGAAACTGGGGCTCGAGCCGCGGTCCTGCGCCGTCCTCGAGGACTGCGAGAATGGCGCTTTGGCCGCCGCCCGCGCCGGCTGTTATACGATCGTCGTGCCGACGGAACATTCCAAGGACCAGGATTTCCGCTGCGCCGATTTCGTGGCGGCGGACCTGTTCGAGGCCGAAAGGCACGTCACCGCGCTTCGGCGCTTGCAGTAGCTGATTTTGAGGTTCGGCCGGCAGGCGCTCCATTTCAAAATCACAGTGCGGCCCCAATACCCTGGGAAGGTCAAAACTGCGCCGCCTCGTAAGCCGGGACAATGCCTTTGTTTTTCCGGACTCTTCGCCCCCTTGAAAGAGAGGATGAAGAGGGCATGAGTTCGCCGGGAGATTCGTTTATAATAAAATTGTGGACCGTCTCGCGGAAATTCGGGAAGCCTCGAAAAGGCTGGTGTACCGACAGATATGCTGGAAAACCGTAACAGGGAGGATAAACGATGGCTAACGATAGAATTGCCCTGGTGACTGGGAGCAGCCGTGGGATCGGCCGGGCGATCGCCGTCCGGCTCGCGGACGACGTCGCGGCGGTCGCCGTCAACTACAAGGACAACGAGCAGGCGGCCGGTGAGGTCGTGGCGGAGATAAAAAGGACAGGCAAGGACGCCCGGGCCTTTCGCGCCGACCTGACGGTCGAGAATGAGGCCAGCGGCCTCGTTGGGAAGGTCGAAGCGGCCTTCGGGCGCCTCGATATCCTGGTCAACAATTTCGGGCCGATCATCGTCAAGCCCTGGCAGGAGCTCACGACCGGCGACTGGGAATCCATGTACCGGAGCGTCTTCTTGAGCGCCGTCCATTGTGCCCAGGCCGCCCTTCCGGGAATGAGGGAGCGAGGCTGGGGCCGGATCATCAATATCGGCTACCACCGCGTCGAGCAGCTCACGGCCTTCACCGGCATCGCGGCCTACGCCGTCGCCAAGACAGCGCTCCTCATCTTGACCCGTTCGGCGGCCGCCTCCGAGGCCAAGTCTGGTATCACCGTCAACATGGTCTCTCCCGGGCTCATCGAAGGCGGCATCATGCCCGCAGGCGGGAAAGTCGGACCTGAGTTTTTCGGTAAACCGGCCGATGTCGCTGAAGCCGCGGCTTTCATCGCGTCGGATAAAGCGGCCCACGTCACCGGCACGAACCTCGTCGTCGCCGGCACTTGGAAGCTCTAGTCAGATCCTGCCGCCGCCGCTTTTTCGCGGGCTTTTTCGTAGAGGAAGGCGGCCCGAAGGTAAGCGTCAGCGGCGCCAGGGTAATCCTTTTTGGATGAGAGCGCCTCGGCCGCGATCTCCTCTTTGGCAGCCTCCTGATAATGCCAGGCCGCGAGCTCCTTGGCCCGGGCCGCTGCGGCGCCCGCTTTGACTTCTTTGAGGTAGTTCCTTAGCGAGGAGAGCGAGCCGGCGTCATCGCCGCCGGCCTGGCTCAGCTCGAAAACCCGGGCCAGGATCTTGTAGAGCGTCATGGCGCCCGCGAAATCCTCTTTGGCGTAAGACTCCGCCGCGTCGCCCGCCTTGGCGGCCGCGACCCGGAATAGAAGGGGCTGTTCTTCCGGGGGGCGCTCCGCTTCCGCCTTCCGCCTCGCGAGGTCCATCTCCGCCTTGGCGGTATCGGCTTTCTCCTTCTGGTCAACCATGTCCAGGAGCTGTCGCATCCGGTTCTGGCCCTCGGCGAGGCTTTTCTCCGATTCCTGAGCCTGGCCGGCTTCTTTATGCCGCCGGCTTTCCAGGATATTCGCGTAAGCGTCTCCCCAAACCTTCTGGTATTGGCTGTCCCGGGGGATGAACCGGCGGATGCGTTCCATCTGTTTTTGGGCTTCGTCGAGGTCCTGAGGACTCATGTCCTCGATGGCGCCCCTCAGGATCGGACTGACGATCCCTGAGGCTCCCGAGCCGCTCGTCAGGCTGCCCGACGTGACTTTGTCGAGCCACTTGGCGACCGCATCCGGGACAGACTTCTCAGCGCTGGACGAGGGGGCTGCCGGGGGCGGGGGAATTCGGTACGTGCGGGGGTCGCCTTTCAGTCCGGCACCCTCATCGGGGTAAACCACCACCTTGTGCCGCGACGAGAATTCGGGCTCTTGGGAAGACTGCTGCTGGACGATGCGGGCGGCGATATATACGGCCGTGAAGACGAGGACCGCATAGACGAAGAGCTTCCTGAACTTTGATTTTTCCGGTTTGGCCCCGGCTGCAGCCGGCTTTTTCTTGATGGCCTCTCTTTCGACCGTAGGCAAGCCTTTTTCTATGCGGTCGAGGTCGGCCCGGAGTTCGGCGGCGGTCTGATAGCGGTTTTCTTTTTCTTTTTCCAGGCACTTCATGACCAGCCGGCCCAGGTCCTCGGAGATCATGGTATTGAGCTCGCGGGGGTTGCGGGGCAGTTCGGTCTTCTGCTTCAGGGCCACGCTGAGAGGCGTCTCGCCGTAAAAAGGGACCTTGCCGGTGATCATTTCGTAGATGATGATCCCCAGGGAGTAGATGTCCGAGCGTTGGTCGACCTCGGACGCCTCCGCCTGCTCGGGCGACATGTATTCGGGCGTGCCGACCATGATGCCGGAACCGGTGATCCCCGCCGCCTGGAGCGACCGGGCGATGCCGAAATCCATCACCTTGGCGTTCCCCTCGCGGTCGATCATGACGTTCTGCGGCTTGAGGTCGCGGTGGATGACGCCCAGACGGTGCGCCTCGGCCAGCCCCTCGGCGATCTGCTCGGCGATCGCCAGCGCTTTGGCCTCGGTGAGATGTCGCGCCCGCCGGATGAAGCTCTTCAGGTCCTCGCCGGACACGTACTCCATGGTGATGAAGTGCATCGGCCCGGCCTCGCCCAGGTCGTACATGCGGCAGACATGGGGGTGGGAGATCTTGCGGGCGAACTTGAGCTCGTTCCGGAAGCGCTCGATCGTCCTCAGGTCGGAGGCGATCTCGGGCTTGAGGAGCTTGAGCGCGATATTCTCCTTGATCTTCCTGTCGAAGACCTTGTAGACCCGGCCCATCCCGCCCTTGCCGATCTCCTCGATGATCTCGTAGCGGTCGGCGAAGGTCCCGCCCCTCTCCAGGCTGAGCGCGGGAGTTTCCAGGGTCAGGGTGGGACCGAAGGCCGCCTCATCGCCTTTTTGGAAAAGGGGGAGGCCGCACTTGGCGCAGTAATTCGTCTCGGAGGGGTTATCGAACTGGCACCGGGGGCATTTCATGTCGGTCGCGGCCTCGACCGCGAGGATTCAGGATATCAACTCGAGTCGAGACAGTCAAATATACATACGGCCGCATCGCGGAAAGCGTTGCCTGCAAGGCGCGCCACGGAACTCGGCGCCGTGACAAAGACCGCCCCGGGGCCCGGCGCCATTTCCACGAGCGCGCCGGCCGGCGCGAACGGCAGCGGCAAACGGGGCCGGTTTAGCGGGACGGGGGCCACTGGATCGCGCCGACCGAGACCCTCGGCTTGGCGTCGGCCGCGGCGTTGAGGGCCAGTACCTCCTTCACCGGCTGCCCTTCGTTCGCCTCGAAAAACAGGAACAGATTCCGTTCGGCGTAGACCGTGCCCTTGGGGACCTGGATCAGCTGCTTCCGGTCGAACCCGATGTTGAAATAGACGAGCGGCCTGAAGAAAAACATCAGGCCCTCGCGGCCGTTGTTCGACAGGTAGAAGGAATTATCGAAGAGGACTGGAGGAATCCCGTCGGGGCCGACGTTCGCGTACATTTCCTTGATCGTGCCCACGCCGATCTTCTCGGCCGGGTTGAGGAGGGCGAAATAGGGGATGTCGTCGTCGAGCCGAAGGACATCGCCGTTGACACTGACCCGGGGATAGTCCTTGAGATCCCGGATGACCGGCTGCCCTTCGTGCGGGAAGGCCATGTGGGTGAACGTGAGGTTGTCGAAGACCATGTCGTTGTTGCGGATGGAGACAACGCCGACGGATTCGAGGACGTCGATCCGGGTCCCGGATTCGACATAGTCCCTGCCGGCGAAGATGCGGTAGACGACGGAGGCTTTGACTTCCGGGACCTTGGGGAAAGTGCCGCTGCGGCGGATCTCGACGAACAGGGGGCCCTTGACGATCTCGCAAACGGGCGGCGGGTCCCATTCGAAGACATGCAGCCAACCGCGGGTGGGGATGAAGATGCCGGGCTCCCAGTGCATGACGCCGCTGTAGGGAGCGAGCGGCCAGCCGGGCCGGCTTTTCAGGTCGACCCGGGCGATCTGACCCGAGTCGAAATTCGTGTTGTGAGCCGGCTGGACCTTCCAGCCTCCCGCGGTGATCGGCCGCACGGCCTTGGTGATGTCGCCGTTGTTCGGGTTGCGGCCGTGGAGGCGCACCGTCATCTTAGAGTTCTCGATGACCCAAGCCGGCGATTCTCCGGAAACGCGAAGGTCCGTGGCATACACGGGAGCCTGCGCCGCCGGATTGCCGTAGAGCAGGGCATATTCGGCCGGCCCGGAACCCTGGGCGGCATCGAAGAACGTGATTGTCCCGCTGACCGTCGGCAGGCTCTTGACGCCGTCCGCGTCGCCCTCCCAGGCGGCCACGCGTGACAGCTGGAACGGCACTTCCTTTTCGCCCGCCGGGGTTTTAAGGACCAGCCGGGTCTCTTTCGCCGGATCGCCGATGTCGGCCGCGAACATCGAGAAGGTCACGTCGACCGGCAGCCGGCCGGCCGTGGCGGCGTCGCGTTCGGTCAGGACGATGGGCAGGCGGTGTTTCCAGGCCTGCCAGGGGTTCTGCTGGGCGGCGCTCGGGCCGACGACGACGGCGATAGCGACAACCAGTGTCGGGAAGAACATGCGGGACCAAACTTGCTTCATGGCATTCCTCCAGTTCTCAACTTCCTTCTGGAAGCGTCTCTTGTCGTATGATCGCCTTACCCTTCCATAGGGTCCTGTCACGGCGCGTCCCTGTCCGTCGGACCTTGACGGAGACACTGTCCTTTCCGAAGGCCGTCCCTGATTTGAAGGGAGTGTTGGGAGGGAAAGAACTCCGAGTAAGTCTGGTGAAGTGTCTCCGCATTTCGCATCACACGAGAAGAGACGCTTTTCTTCCTTCCTAACGCCTCGGCGAGGGCCTTAGCGGAAGTGGCCGATCCGGGCGACCTCGGCGATCGCGGTGCAGGCTCCGTCGGTATCGCCGGCGCCGTAAGCGGCATCGAGTTCGGCCAGGGCCCGTATCAGCCGCCAGGCCGTGTGCGAGTTCACCGTCTTCTCCAGGTCTTTCGACTTGTCCTGGTCGCGCTTGATGGCGAGGAGATCTCCCATGAAGCTCTCTTCGGTCGAGGCGAGACGGAGTTGGGCGAGAACCGCTTCGGCCTGTTTCATCAAGGCGCCCCGGAAGTCCTGGTATTGGAGCTCGCAGGCCACGTCCAGCGCGTAGCGGCGGTAGCTTTCGGATCCTGTCTCCATCGCCGCCGTCAGGCCGGGCGGCGCTTCATAAGGGCGCCAATCGCTCATGGCCTTCATCAACCGCCGCCGGTCGGCCATGGCCTTGGGCAGCACCTCTCCGGTGAAGAACTCGGTCAAGGCGTCGGGGGCGGCGTCAATGATCCGGGCTTTCTCGTCTTTGACCGTCGTCACCCGGACCGGGCGCGGGTCGCCCTCGAGATAGACCTCCCAGCGGTCGAAGAATCCGTTACGGTTCGTATCGAACATCCGCACTTCGCCGATTGTCCCCAGGCCTGAAAAATGTCCGATCTCGATCCAGCCCTCCTCGGCGCCCAGCAGGTGGATCCGGCGGTCGATTTCACTGTAGTAAAGCTCGCGCTTGGCGGCGGGCCGGCTGCGCCACTCCCGGCGCATGTTCCATTTCTGGCAGGGGCCGCCGGTGTTGCCGATGAACCGCCGCTCCCACATCCAGAACACGCCCTCCCAGCGGTAATCGTCGGTGCCCGAGAACTTCGCCGGGTCGGCGCCGTTGGCCACGGTGTCGTCGGCGTTCTCGTTCCAGGAGAAACCCGTTTCCCGGGCTTCGTAGCGGTCGGCCACCGCCCGGAGGTCCTTCCAGGGGACGACCGTCGTTTCCTGCGGCGGGCGGCGCTTGGGGTTCGTCCGGACCATGCCCGGGAAGTCGTAGGGAAGGGAGCCGAGCATGTTAAAGCCGATATCATAGTGAAGAGGGGAGGCCTTGGAGCTGCCGCGGTCGACGTCAAAGCTGTAACGAACGTTGATGATGCCGATGTCGGCCATCGGCGGTTCCCACGGGCGGAGGTAGGCCTGGTTCGCGTAGTCGGGATCGCGGCTGACGTCGTAGCTCCGGGGCACGGCGCTCACGCGCACCACGGTCTCGCTGTAGCCGTCCCCGTCCGTGTCGTAGAAGGCGAAAGGGTCTTCGGAGATGGGCGACCAGACACCGCGGAGCGGGTTGAGCTTGTTCATGTAGAAGATGCCGTCGCCGTAGGGGTCGGCCTGGAATTCGTCGCCCCGCTCGTAGCCGGTGATCTTGCGGATCGCGCCGTCGTGGTCGAGGTCGTCGCCGAACCAGGACCAGTTGAGACGGCCGTTGTCGAAATAGCGGAGGTCGAGCTCATCCCGGCGGCCGTCGCCGTCGTTGTCGATGTTGTCGACCATGCGGTCGACCGAGCCGTCAGCGTCGTAATCGACCACGTAGCAGTCGGAGTCCTGGTCTCCGCCCTGAAGCGCGCTGCCGTCGCCGTCGTCATCGATGATCCAGACGACGGCCTCGAGCTCGCGGAGCTTGCTGACCATGCCGGACGTCCAGAATTTCTCCTTGCGCACCAGCATCCGGTCTTTGGCCTCGCCTTCGGCCGGGACGACGAAGCTCTCGCCGACCTTCAGGTCCTTGGCCCGGGACCACCAGGGGCGGCTGGAGAAGGGGACGATCGTGCCGTCGGTCTTCAGGGCCGTTTCTCGCATCCACCAGGGTCCCTGCTCTTCTTGTCCGGCTTTAAGAGGGGTATCGGCCCAGGCCGGGAGCCACGCCAAGCCGATCAGCAGAACGACGAGAATGGTCTTTTTAGTCATCGGTTTTGGTCTCTCCAATGAAATCATATGGGTGATGTTTACTCAATCGGTCCGACTTTTTCAACCATTTAAAAAAAATCTTGACAAAGCCCCTTTCCGGGCTTATTTTATAAATGGTGAACAAAATGGTAAACAAGATAAGGAAAGACCTCACCCAGCGCCAGAAGAAGGCGCTCAAGACCATCGAGAGCTTCGTCCTCGAGCGCGGGTTTTCCCCGACAATCCGGGAACTCGGCCGGCGGCTGGGCATCGCCAACCCCTCGGCCGTCTTCAAGCATGTCCTCAGCCTGGAGAAGAAAGGCTACCTGATGCGGGAGGCGGGGGAGCTGCGCCTCTCCGGGTTCCCGTCGCCGCTCGACAACCAGGTCAAAGTGCCGCTCGTCGGCGTCGCCCCCGCCGGCCGCGCCCAGGAAGTCTTTGACTCGCTGGGGGAGAGCGTGGACGTTCCGGAGTGGATGGTCGGCCGCCGCCGGGGGAACATCTTCTGCATCCGTGTCGCCGGGAAGAGCATGGTGGACGCCTACATCGACGACGGCGACCGCGTGCTCCTCGAACGGACGAACACGGCCAACTCCGGCGAGATGGTCGTGGCCCGCCTCGACGACGGCACGGTCACCTTGAAGAGGCTCCGCCGGGAGAACGGGCGCATCTTCCTGGTCCCCGAAAACTCCGAGTTCACGCCGATCGAGGTCAAGGAGCTCCGGGTCGTCGGCCGGGTCGTGGGGTTGCTGCGGAAGTACTGAGGGGATCCCCCGTGTGGATTTCTTTTTGGAGAGGGCTTTTGTCATCGCGAGCGAAGCGCGGCGATCTCAGTTTGAGATGTCTTCACTGCGCTCGCAATGACAGCCGTGCGGAGAACGGCCGGGCTGGATGGTGATTCAGAAGAAAGCGAGGACATGATGAAACGGCGGTGCATCGCTCACATCGATATCGACGCCTTTTTCGCGTCCGTCGAGGAACTCCTCAACCCCGCGCTCATCGGCCGGCCCGTCATCGTCGGCGGGCTGGCCCACGAGCGGGGAGTGGCCGCGACCTGCAACTACGAGGCCCGCCGCTACGGCATCCACGCCGGCATGCCCCTGCGGCAGTGCCTCAAGCTCTGCCCGGACGGTCTGTTCGTCCGCGGCAACTACCAGGTCTACCAGGCCTTTTCGGAGAAATTCTTCCGCCTCCTCTACGAGTACACGCCGGATGTCGAGGAGGCCTCGCTCGACGAAGCCTACCTCGAATTCACCCGCTGCCGCCATCTCTACAGCTCCTTCACAGAGGCCGCCCACCGGGTCAAGGCGCGGGTCGAGAAGGAGACGGGGCTCAAGGTTTCGGTCGGCGTCGCCCCGAACAAGATCCTGGCCAAGCTCGCCACCAAGAAGGCCAAGCCCGCCGGGTTCTTCGAGGTCGAGGAGGGCCGCGAAGAGGAGTTCCTCAGCGGCCTGGGCATCGAATGCCTTCCCGGGATCGGCCCCAAGGCCCAGGTCATCCTCCGGATGCTCAACATCCACAGGATCGGCGACCTCTGGGGCCTGCCGCGGGCCTCGCTCCGCTCGCTCTTCGGGCTCGAGGGCGAAGAGGTCTACCTCCAGTCGAGGGGGATCGACAGCCGGCCCGTCTTCAGCCGCACCGCGCCCAAGTCCGTCTCCCGGGAGACGACCTTCCTCGAGGACATCTGGGACCGGCGGCTGCTGCTCGCCCATCTCGCCTATCTCTGCGACCGCCTGGCCCTGGGCCTGCGCGGGGAGCACCTCTACGCCCACGTCATCGAGGTCAAGACCCGCTACTCCGATTTTAAGACCGAGGTACGGCGCCGGCTCGTCCTGACGCCGCTCCAGGAGATGGGGGCCATCTACCGGATCGCCGAGGACCTCTTTCTTCAGCTCTTCGCCTCGTCCCGGCTGTCGCTGCGGCTCGTCGGGGTCAAGGCCTCCGACCTCGTCCGGGCGCGTCCGCTGTCGCTCTTCGACCCCTACTCGGACCGCGAGGAGAGGCTGGGCGCCGCCGTCGACACGGTGCGGGGAAAGTACGGGTTCGGGTCGGTCCTGACGGTGCGCGAGAAGATGCTCGACGCCGTCTACGCTTTCGAGCGGAAGCGCGGTTTTGTCCTCAAGACCGCATCGCTCACTCGTTAATTTATCATGTTCATACCCTTGCGCATCCATTCCGTTTATTCCCGGGGCCAGGGCAGCGCTACGCTGGGCGAGGCGGCGGGCTGGGTATCGCGCAAGGGGCTGCCGGCGGCCGCCCTCACCGACATCGAGAACCTCTACGGCTGGGCGAAGTGGAAGCGGGCGGCGGAGGCGGCCGGCTTCCGGCCTTTGTTCGGCTGCGAGCTTGAGGCCGGCGGCCGGACGTTCGTCTTTCTCGTCAAGAGCCGGGAAGGCTACTGGAACCTGATGGAGATCTTCAACCGGAAGGGGAGGCGGCCGAAGGAAGGGACGGCGATAAGAGAAGTAGGAGGCGAGACCTCGGACGGTGAGGAAGTTGCGTTGGATGGGGAAAGGCCGGAGTGGGGAAAAAGAGAAAGAGCAGGCGACGGAAAGGGCTCAGCGGCGAAAGCAAAGACAACGGCCAGGAGTAAAGTTGAAGGCTTGACGCCGGGAGGGAAGGAAGAAACGGGGGGAAGTACGGACAGGTTGTCGACCGACGGCTTGGTCACGATCTTTATCCCGGCGGCCGCAGACGTCGATTTTCCGGACGACCTCGCGGCGTCCCCCGGGTTCATCCGTATTCCCGGCGAAGAGGCAGGTATCGGCGGGAGAGGTCGTATCGGTGATCTCGCGGGCGGGGATTTTTATTTGGGCTGCGATTTCTCGAATTTCGGCCGGGTGGCGGAGTGGGCCCAGGCCCACCGTCTCCCCGTCGTCTGGGCCAACCCGCTCAAGTTCGTCCAGAGCCCCGACCGCCTGGCCCTGGTCCGCGCCATCAGCCAAAAAATTCCCTTTCCGCCGGAGAAGGACCGGCTGGCGCCGACGATCGGCCTCTTCGGCCCCGACCAGGAGACGCTCGCCCTCAAGAGGCTCGGCCCCGCCGCCCGGGAAACCTTTCAGCGGACGTTCGAGGCCGCCGAGAAATGCCGGTTCGCCTTCGAGGACATCGTGCCGCCGCTCCCCCCGGACATTTTCCCGGGGACCCTGCGCGAGCTCGTCCTGGAACGCCTCCGGAACGCCGCCGGCCTGAGCTGGCGCGAGCGGCAGCGGGCCCGGCGCGAGCTCGACGTCATCGAGGCCTCCGGTTTCGCGCCCTACTTCCTCATCGTCCACGACGTCATCGACTTCGCCCGTCGCCACGGCATCCTCCACAACCTCAAGGGCTCGGGCGCGTCGTCCTACCTGGCGTATCTCCTGGGGATCTCCCACGTCAGCCCGATCGAGTTCGACCTCTACTTCGAGCGGTTCCTCAACAGCGGCCGGAGCGACCCGCCGGACATCGACCTCGATTTCGACTCCCGCAAGCGCGACGACATCCTCGGCTACGTCCTGAAAAAATACGGCCAGGGCGAGAGGACGGGGGGGGCCTTTGTCTGCAGCCTGAAGAGCTACCGCGCCCGGTCCGCACTCTACGAGACGGCCCGGGCCTTCGGCGTTCCGCCCGAGGAAGCGCGGTCGCTGAGCAACCGGATCCCGTATTTCGCCGACCCCGATTATCTGCGGCGGGACAAGCCGGCCACGGGCCATCTCGAGGTCTGGCAGACGGCGGCCGAGCTCGGCGGCGTCCACGCCGAGATCTCGCTCCACGTGGGCGGCGTCATCCTCACGCCCGCCCCGGCGAGCCGCTACCTGCCGCTCGAAACTTCGGCCAAGGGGCTGGTCATGAGCCACTTCGACCGGGACGCGGTCGAGGACCTGAAGCTCATCAAGCTGGATCTCCTCTCGGTGCGGGGCCTCGCGGCCATCTCCGAGACCCGGGAGCGGCTCGGCCTCCGGAACATCCCGGCGGACGACGCCAAAACCTACAAGCTGCTTCAAGCCGCCCGGACAATCGGCTGCTTCCAGGTGGAGAGCCCGGCCATGATGAACCTCCTCCGCCGGATGAAGCCGGAGACGATCCACGATCTGACCCAGGCGCTGGCCCTCATCCGGCCCGGTCCGACCGAAAGCGGCATGAAGGAGGCCCTGCTCCGGGCGCGGGAGAAGCGGCAGGCCTTCCGCGAACCGCTCCTCGAGAAGATTCTTCCCGAGACGGGCGGGCTGCTTCTTTACGAGGAGCAGGTGATGCAGGTGGCCGAACGGGCGGCGGGCATGCCGGCCGAGGAAGGCGACCTGCTGCGGCGGGCCCTCAAGAAGAAAAGCGGCCTCCGGGAGGCGCTCAAGAAGAAGTTCTTCAAGGAGGCGCGGGATCGGGGCTACTCGGCGGCCGACGCCGGGAAGCTCTGGACGGCCATGGAGAAATTCTCCTCGTACTCCTTCAACAAGGCCCACAGCGCCTCATACGCCGCCATAGCCTACCAGGCCGTCTACCTCAAGGTCCACCACACCGTGCCGTACATGGCGGCCGTGATCAACGCCGGCGGCGGCTATTACCCGCTCTCCGAGTACATCGAGGAGGCCAAGCGCCGCGGCATCAGGATCCTGGGGCCGGACATCAACCGTAGCGGCGCCCTGTTCGAGGTCGAGGGGCCGGACATCCGCGTCGGCCTGACCTCGATCAAGGGACTGGCCGTAAAGACGATCGAGAAGATTCTCGAGGAGCGCCGGGACGTCGCGTTCAGCTCGGTCGAGGATTTTCTCGTCCGCGTCCACCTCGGCCGGGCGGAGCTGCTGTCGCTCATCAAGGCCGGGGTGTTCGATTCCCTGGAGCCGCGCCGGACGCGCCAGGTCCTGCGCTATTTCCAGGGGCTCGAGGACATGGAGGAGGTCGCGGACATGGACCCGCGGGAGAAAGCCAAGATGCTCGTCGATTCCCTCGGGTTCAGCCCGGAGGCGGATTCGCTCGAGCTCTTCGAGGGGAAGCGGCCGCCGCTCCGGGTCAAGGACCTGGCGGATCACGCCGGCCGGCAGGTGGAGCTCGTGGTGCGGGTCGTCGACGCCCGGCTCAAGGACACGACGAACGGCAGCCAGTACTTCTATCTCTTCGAGGACGAGACGGGGCTGCTCGAGGGGGTGGGGGAGAGGCGCTGCCTGAGCTTCGGGTCGCCGCCCGCCTGCTGCCTGAGGGGCGAGGTTCGCCGCGACGGGGCGGGCCAGGTCAAGGTCCACAACTGCAGCTTCCTGAAAACATTTTAGAGGTCATAAACATCAGACGCATGATTCAAGAAAACAGACAAAAGCCGCGCCTTGCACAAAAACCTCTTATGGAAGTACGCCTCGCATTACCAGGCCTGGCAGAAACGCGCTTCGCAAAAACACGCCTCGCCAAGACGCCCCTTGCAGTACCGCAAATTCCCTCTCCCTGGGGGGAGAGGGTCGGGGTGAGGGTGAACAGAGTGATCGATGGGGCGGAATCAGACAAGATTATCGCTGTATAAATTATGGAGACCGATAATGGATGATTACCGATTCGCGGTGGTGGTCAGAAGGAACGGGCACGGCTGGGTGGCCATCTGCCCGGAGTTCGAGGACTGCCAAGCCCGCGGCGAAACTTACGAAGATGCGCTCGCGAACATCAGCGAGGCGATCCAGGTCAGGATCGAGGATTGCCTCGGCGACAACGAAGACATCCCCCAGGCGGAAGCAGTGAACTTCACGACACTCCGGCTGAGCGCCTAGCCCGAATCAGCAAGAGCTTTTAAGATCAGCGGCGAAAAGCTCGTCGGCAACTGGGAAGACGGCGGAGACGAGTGCGGCCCCCTCGGCCTAGAGAGGAAGAAGGAGTCGCCTCGGCGTTTGACTTGTTTCGCTGGATTGATAAAAATAATATCTGTCATTTTCCCTATTCCCGAGGAGATGAAATTGACCATGAAGAAGTCCATCTTTGTTTTTCTGATATTGGCGATGATCACGGCCGACGCTCTCGCTCTTGACGAGGGCCGGTTCTTCCGCTATCCGACGGTTCATCAGGACAAGATCGTATTCACCTATGAAGGCGACCTGTGGGTCGTCGGAGTCCAGGGAGGCAGGGCCTGCCGGATCACCAGCTTCCCCAGGACCGAATCCTCCGCCAAGTTCTCTCCCGACGGAGAGTGGATCGCCTTTTCGGCGAGCTATGACGGCGCGATGGCCGCTTATGTCATGCCCGCCGAAGGCGGCGTCCCCACCCGTTTGACCTACCAGCCGGGCATGGCCCAGGTCGTCGGCTGGTCGCCCGACGGCGCCAAAGTCATCTTCCGCTCGATGTTCGAGAACGTCGTCGGCCGGGACCCGAACCTGTACTATGCACCTGTCAAGGGCGGCGCGCCGGAGCGGTTCCCGCTCGATCGCGGGACGCTGGTCAGCTTCTCGCCCGACGGCCGGAGCTTCCTCTACAACCGCCGGGGAAACGAGGAAAACTACTGGAAGCGTTACAAAGGAGGCCAGTATCCGGATATCTGGCTCTACGACGCCGACACCAGGAAATACACTCGCGTCACGGATTATGTCGGAAGGAACACCTACCCGATGTGGCTCGGCGACACGATGGTTTTCGTCTCCGACAGGGGGAACGGGATCTCCAATCTCTACGCGCAGAAGGTGGGGACCAAGGAGGCCCGGCCGGTCACGAGCTACGCCGATTTTGACGTCATGTGGCCCAACACCGACGGGCAGAACATCGTCTACGTCCAGAACGGGTACATCAACCTTCTCGAACTCAAGTCCGGCCAGTCGAAAAAGATCAGCGTAATGGTTCCGTCCGACCGCTGGGCTCTCCGCGACCGTGTCATCAACCCGCGCGATTATATCCATGACGTGGACGTGGCCAATGACGGCCGGTCCGTCATTATCGAGGCCCGGGGCGATGTCTTTTCTGTGCCCGTCGGCCGTCAGGCGGCTGTCAACCTCTCCAACACCCCCGGCACGCGGGAAATGTATCCGGCCGTCTCTCCCGACGGGAAATGGCTCGCCTTCTTCTCGGACAAGACGGGAGATTACCAGCTCTACCTCCAGAAGAGCGAGGGGGGCGAGTGGACGCCCCTGACGACGGACCTTGACCGCAAGGTCTATCACCTCCTTTGGTCGCCGGACGGCCGGAAGATCCTGTTCGGCAACAAAGACTTTTCGATCTTCGTCATCGATATCGCGACCAAGAAGCTCGTCAAGGCCGATTCCTCGAACCAGATGAAAAACGACGAGTTCTACTGGGAAATCAGCGACTACGCCTGGTCACCCGATTCGAAATGGATCACCTACAGCCTGGTCCAGTACAATCGCAACAGCCAGATCTTCATCTACAACATCGATTCGGGACAGCGCTATCCGGTGACCGATGATTTCTACGACAATCTCTACCCGCGGTTCGACATCGAGGGCCAATACCTCTATTTTGTCTCCAGCCGGGACTTCGATCTCCGGATGGATTTTTATGAAGACAACCACATTATCGCAGCGCCCCAGCAGGTGATGGCGGTCCAGCTCCGGGCCGGCGAGAAGCCGCCGTTCAGCGGCGAACCCGCTCCGGAGAAGCCGGTAAAACCCGAGTCTCCGCCCTTCCGTATCGATACCGAAGGATTATCCGAGCGGGTTTTCCCCCTGCCCGTGCCCGCCGGCAACACTTTCCACCTCCAGGCCGGTAAGGGGAAGGTCCTCTGGGCGTCGGTAGACAGTTTCAGCGAAGACGAATACGAGGAAATTTTCAAACCCCGGGGCCAGACAAAGTGGAGCCTTCACATCTTCGACGTTGCCGAGCGGAAAGACATCGTGGTCAACGATAAGATCAGGGAGTTCGGAGTCTCGGCGAACGGCGAGCAGCTCATCAGCCGCGCCGGAAACGATATCTACGTCACCGCCGTCGACAAGGCCTTTCAGACGAAGGGTCTCGGCGCGAAGGTCGAGCTTTCGACGCTGGCTTATCGCGTTGACCTGCAACAGGAGTGGAACCAGATCTTCAACGACTGCTGGCGCTGGTACCGCGATTTCTTTTACAGCCCCATATTCAACGGCCACGACTGGAAAGCGATGGGCGAAAAGTACCGCGCTTTCATACCCCACTTGTCGTCGCGCGACGAGCTGAACTGGACGATGTCCCAGATGGTGGGCGAGCTTTGCGTCTCGCACACCTACATCGGCGGCGGCGACACCGGACCGGGTGGCCTGGAGGGGCCGCCTGTCTTCACGGGCCTGCTGGGCGCCGACCTCGTTCCCGATCGGGCGGCGGGATTTTACAGGCTGGACAAGATCTACGGTCCGACCGACATCAACCGGAGCCTGTCCGGTCCGCTGGCGCGCCCCGACATCGCCGTCAAAGAGGGCGATTATCTCCTGGCGATTAACGGCACGCCGCTCCGCGCCGGGGACGATTATTTCAAGCTTCTCCAGGTGACCCGCGGGCAGAAGGTCAAGGTGACCGTCAACGCCAGGCCGGTCACGGAAAGCGCCAAGACGTACGAGGTCGAGCCCATCGGCTACGACCAGCCGCTTCGTTATTTCCGCTGGGTCCAGGATAACATCCGAAAGATCACGGAGGCGACCAACGGCCGGGTGGGATATATGCACATCAATGCCATGGGTTCGGGAGGCATCGGCGAGTTCGACAAATACTGGCGCGCTTTCCGCTACAAGGACGGGATCATTATCGACGTCCGGCGGAACTCGGGCGGCTGGACGGAGTATTTCCTGGTCGACAAGCTCGAGCGCCAGGTTACGGCCATGAACACCCTGCGGGGCATGGTCCCCTTCCGCTATCCCGGTTCGGTCGGAGTGGGCAACTACGTCATCATCTCGAACGAAAACAACGGGTCGGACGGCGAGGCCTTCGTCGAGGACTTCAAGGCCCGCGCTCTTGGGACCGTTGTCGGGGTGCCGTCTTGGGGCGGCTTGGTCGGTATACTCAACCGCCAGTGGACGATCGACAACGGCACCGTCGAGCAGTCGAATAACGCCTTCTACGACAAGGACGGCAGGTGGCTCGTCGAGAACCACGGGGCCGACCCCGACATCCTGGTCGACAACGACCCCGGCTCGGTTATGGCGGGGCGTGATCTCCAGCTGGAGAAGGCCATTGACGTCATGATGGAGAAGATCAAGGCGAACCCGTTTAACTTCCCGCCCGTGCCGGCTTATCCGAAACGATAAGGCTCCGGCCCCGGGTCCGGGGCTTGTTAGCCGTGCCCGGCCTTCCGGTCCCGCAGCACGGAGAAGACGGTACACGGGCGGCCGGACTTGGCCATTAACGAGGTGAGTGCCATGCGCGATCGAAATCCTCTGAAGCTCCCCACGGCGGTTTTAGCGGTCTTTGCGCTCCTCAGCGCCGCCGCGCTCGAGGCCGGGCTGCCGCAGGCGAAGTTCGCCGCCAAGCCCTCCCACGTTGTCTTGGTCGTTATCGACGGCCTGTCCTACAAGACCTGGGACAAAGTGGACCTGCCGGTGCTCGACGGGATGATCTCGTCCGGCGCGCTCGTCAAGCAGGTTTTCCTGCCCCCCGCCGCGCACCCGCACGAAGGCCCGTATGCGAAGATCCACACCTGCTCCATACCCAACCCGATCCTGATGTCCGGGACGATCTTTATCGACGAAGGGACGGTCTATTTCAACGAGCAGTTCTTTCCGAACCAGACGGCCGCCTTCGCGGTCAATGCCATCGATTACCGGACCTTGACCAAGAATTATCATTACGTATATCAGAAGGCGGGCTCCGACGCCGAGGCCATGGCGGCGGCCGCGAAGTTCATGGAGATGGGGCAGCCGGCCTTCCTGAGCATTCACCTTCAGGATACCGGCGAGGGCGGCGTCGCGTCGATGCGGGGAGCCGCGGACGCCCCCTGGAAGAACGATATCTGGCAGCCTGAATCCCCATACCGCAGGAACCTGACGACCGCCGACCGCCTGCTCGGCGAGTTCCTCCAGGGGCTGGCCAATCTCGGCTTGCTTGAGACAACGGCCTTCCTTGTCGTCGGCGACCACGGCCAGGCCGACACCGGCTGGCACCCGCTCGAGTTCTGGGACCCTGCGGTCACAACGGCGGTCATGTGGGGGGCCGGTATCAAGGCCGGGGCCGTCATTGACTACGCCGAGCTCATCGACATCGGGCCGACGATCTGCGCCTTGATGGGTCTGAGCGCTCCGCCCACCGCCGTCGGGGTGGCCATTACCGAAGCCTTCGCCGGCGGCGAGGCCGCTTTGAGCCCCCGGCCCCGGCTCCAGGAAACGATGAACGCCCAGTTCATGGACTTCCGGGCCGTCAAGGCGGAGCTCGACGCGAACCTCGTCCTTTCCGATTCGCCCGCTAAGGGCTTGAATTACGCCCGGATCAACAGTATCACCCGGAATTTCTACGGCATCGAGCGGTTCATCGAGTGGCCGCGCTTCAAGTCCGTATCCGAGCTTGTCGAGCAGAACGGCAAAGCCCTGAAATCACTGCGGGAGTTTAAGGCGGAGATCGCACCGGCGAAGCCCAGATAAGCCGCAGGCGCGTTGACACGGCTGACGGTCTGGATATACTCCCTCTTGATGTCATCCGGTTCGCGGACAACGATCCTGACTATCCGGCGGGGCGCCCGCGGGCTCCAAGGTCAAGGAGAGTCGACATGAAGAACATGCGCCCGGCATTTCCGGTTGCCGTCGCCATCGCGTTGGCGGCCGGTATGATCGTCTTTCTGGCCGGCTGCGGTCCTTCGCCTTCGGGAAGGGAAGGGGCGGCCGCCGACGGGGCGACGGTTCAGCATTCCTTCGTCATTCAGAACACAGACCAAGAGCTCCGGCTCGACGGCCGGCTGGCCGAGGCGTTCTGGAAAAACGCGGACCGGCTCGGCGGTTTCCGCGTCGATTCCGACCCCGGCCGCGTCCCGCCGGTCAATACCGAAGTCCTGCTGGCCTTCGGCGGGGAAGCGCTTTATGCGGCGTTCGTCCTGGAAGTGCCCCGGAAAACGGACGCTTCGGCGGCGGGCGACATCTGCGAGATATCGATCTTCTCACGGCCCGAAACGCCGTTCTATTCGCCGTATCTCCAGCGGCTTGACTACATGAACGCCAACGAGGCCGTCCGCACGATGCGGCGCTTCGAGGTTACGGCCGCGAACGAACGGCGCCAGGCCAATGTCTACAAGGTCGGTCCGCACACCTCCTACATCATTGATTATGAGTGGAAATCGGGCTGGCAGACGGCAGCCTACGCAAAGAAGGGTTCGGTCGTGATCGAGGCCTCGATCCCCTGGGCCGACATCGGCGGGCTTCCCCGGCCGGGCCACACGTTCAGGGTCAACCTCGTCCGGACGCGCCAAACGCCCGAGGGTGCCAAGGAAGGGGATTGGTTCAACTGGTGCTCGGGACCCAGTATTCCGGTCAAGCCCTGGGCCTCCGAGAACTTCATTCAGGAATACCCGACGATCTTCGCCACGGCCCGGATCGAGGACAGCCGGGCCGTTCTCAGCCGGTTCGCCGAGACCGAGGACCCGTGGCGTGTGCCGCGGCCGGAGACGGAGTACGAAAAGGTCCTGACCGGCCGTCCAGACCCGGCCCGGATGACGCATTTTTACCTGGGGCTGGCGGGCTTCCTGCTCCCGGAGAGCATCAAGAAACTCTATGACCAGAAAACGTGGGCGGCCGAGGAAGCCAACATGCTGGCCGAGTTCGGCGAGGCGGGCGTCAACGGGCCTTTCCTGCCGGCGTTCTTGGAGAAAGGCGGCCTGGAGAGAGTGGAGGAACTTCATAAAAAATACGGCATGACCTTCAGTTTCCACGGCTACGCCAACGGCAAACAGGCGGCCAAGGATGGCGCCACGATCCTGACGCCGGGCGGCGCCGCCGCCTTCTTCGATCCGGCCTATATCCGGCTCAAGAACAAGATGCTCGAGGATTTCCTGGGGAAGCACGGCAAGGCGACATGGCTGGCGGATGTCTGGGGCCAGGACGAGCCCTTTAACCAAATCTCGACCATCCTCCAGCCGGGAACCCATGCCCGCGTCGACGCCGAGCTCAAGAAAGCCTACGGGGTCGGACTGGGGGTTCCCGAAGGCATCGCCGGCGCCGCTTACCAGGACCAGCCGGTCCACGCCGACAGCCGGGTGCTTCCCGACCGGCCGACGGCGCTCTCCCGGATCGCCATGTTCCGCTGGATGAACAAGACGTACTCGGAAGTCGCCCGGGGCGAATACGCGATCGTCCGGCGCCTGGCTCCCGGAAAGCCCTACCAGGCCTTCAACCGGAACGCCGTGGCGGACATGGATTTCCTCGACCAGGCCTTGCTTTGGGACGCTACGGATTATTTCTCCGCCGATCCGTATCCTTCGTTCTGCATTTATGTCTATGGGCCCGCCCGCTCCAGATATCATGTCGGGTTCACCTCCAAGCTCGTCACCGACCTCGCCGCCGGCAAACCGACCCAGATGATCGTCCAGGGCTGCGAGATGATCCAGCGCCTGTCCACGGTCGAGAACGTCCGCGAGTGGGCGAGCCAGGCGGCCAAGGCCGGCGTATCCAAGCTCGACTGGTGGGGGACGCCGCGGCTCGACAGGCCCGAGCTCTATCGCGAAATGATGCGGCTGAACAGGCTCTGGAAGCCGCTGCCCGCTCTCGACCTGCCGAAAACGTCCGACATCGCCGTTCTCTTCAGCGACGACGCCCGGGCCGGCGCGGGAGACGAGGGCTTACAAGCCCATTATAGCCTCCATGCCATCCTCGGCGAGCGCCTGGGGGCCTGGTACACCTTCTTGAGCGAGAACCACATTCGAAAGGGGCTGCACTCGCTCGACGGCAAAAAACTCCTCATCGCCCCCCAGCTCGGGTTTATCTCCCGGCCCTTCGCCGAGGACGTCCTGCGCAGGGTGACAGACGGGGCCGTGCTCGTCGTCCTGGACCCCGACGCCATCGATTACGATATTGAAACAGGTTCACTCGATGGACTCAGGAAAGACATTTTGGGAATGGGGATGGGCTCAAAGAGGGCCGCCGGCATGCTCCTGCCGACGGCCGCAACGACGGCCAGATTCCACCTCGACAAGCCGCTGCCGCTCCGGCCCATCCCGATCGTCGGCGACACTCTGAATGCCAGGACGCTCGAGCCGCCGGCCGGGGCGAAGATCCTGTTCACCTATGAAGACGGGACCCCCGCGGCCTATTCCCGGAAAGTGGGCAACGGCGAGGTGGTTTTCTTCGGAGCCATGCCTTTTTGGGACAGCGAGCTGGCCGTCGAGCCGGCCGGCTGGGACACGCTTTTTGCCGCGCTCATCGACGAGGCCGGCATCGCCCGGGATCTGCCTGTCTGGAGGTTCCAGTTCCCGCCGGCTAAATGATCTCCAGGGAGTCCTTATCAGGGAGCTTCGGGAACGCGGCGTGCGGCTCCTGCTGGTACCAATAGGCCACCGACGAGATGTCGTCCTCCAAGGGCAGGTATCGGCCGCCCGAGCGCCAGCCCAGGGCTTGGATCGTTACCTTCAGGTCCTTCTCGAACCGCACCGGGTCCATGATGTGCCAGCGGTAGAGCCCGAAACGCTGCTGGACCTGGTAGTGTCCGTCACCCCTGATCACTTGGGCCAGTCCGCTGTATGGCGTCGTGTGCTCGGTGTACTGGACGGTGCCGTCGGGCCGCTTGCTGTCGAAGTCGTAGCTCCCGCAGAAATAATCTTCGGTTCCCGTGCCGCAGATGGTCGGGAATTCCCTGTCGCCGTCGAGGAAAAACTTGATCTCGCCCTCGCCCCACCAGCCGTTGTTGTTAACACCCCAGGCCATGTAGGTGCCGACAAAATGCCCCCAACCCTTGACCCCGTCGAGGATCGTGTAAACGTCTTTGTAGGGCAGGGGATTGACCCGCCGAAACTGGGCGTGAAAATAGGCTGCGTCCTCGGGGACGTCGGTCAGGGTGTAGTTGATCTGGTAATAGACCGTGAAATTCTCTTCGGCGATGTTCTCCAGCGTGATCCTGAACCCTTTCCGGAAAGGCATGGGCCAGTAGCTGTTAAACGCCCGCCCGGGGTTGACGCAGACGGCGAGGGAGGAGATCTGGGCGTATTCGCCCCAGCCGCAGGCGAAGAAATCGCCCACCGGGCATTCGACCGACGGCTCGGTCTCGCCGTCCCAGTAGAAGCGGATGATGGCGAACCGCCAGGTGCCGGAAGGCGTTAGCCAGATCTGCTGGATGGCCCCCGACCCGGTGACTTCAGCCATGACGAACGTTTGCTTGGGTTTGATGACCACATAGGGCGAAACCTTCCAGCCCTGGCCGAGGTCCCGGGAGGCCTTCAGGGCCGCTCCGTCAACGGACATCCCGGCCTTGCCCTTTTCTCCTGTGAAATTCTCGGGGCTGATCGACCGGGTCCGGGCGAGGGACAGCCGGTTCAGGTTGCCCAGATTAAGGAACAACCCGTCGAAAGCCTGCTTCTCTTCCGCATAGGCGAACGCCGCCACGAGCAGAAGCGCGACGATAAATTTCAACCGTCTTGGATTCATGAGGCCTCCTTCTGATATGGATGACGAACGCCACGTTTATAGGGGCTTTCGCGGCGCGATGTCAAGGGGACGCCGTCGCTCCGCGAGCGCCTCCTTGGCCATACTCGTTCGGGCACTTGCTTTATCGCCCGGCTTGAAACCATAATGAACTCATGCCAGGCGCTCTCGGGTTCGTTCCGTGGATCTGAAAGACGATCTTAAGGTCGGCCTTGATATCGGCGCCGTCAGCATCGGGATGGCCGTTCTCTCCGGCAACAGCCTGGTCGCCAAGGACTACCGCTTCCACCATGGGGACATCAAGGGGACTTTGGCCGATATGTTGGCTCGATCCGGCATCCCCAGGGCGCGGCTGGCCCTGACCGGCCGCGGCGCCCGGGTTTTCCCCGGTGTTCAGAGGGTCCACGATGTCGTGGCGGCCGTCGAAGGCGCCCGCTGGGCCGCCGCGCGGCCGCCTTCTGCGATCCTGCTCGTGGGTGGAGAGACGGTGATGCTCATCCGGCTCAACGCCGACGGTTCTTACGCCGCCCACGAGATCAACACCGACTGCGCTTCGGGAACGGGCGTCTTCCTCGACCAGCAGGCCGCCCGCCTGGGGCTGAGCGTCGAGGAGCTGTCGACCCTGGCCGCTGAGTTCGGGGGTGTGCCTCCGGCGATCGCCACGCGCTGCGCCGTGTTCGCCAAGACCGACCTCGTCCACAGCCAGCAGCGGGGCCACTCGATGGCGGCCATCGCCGCCGGTCTCGGCGACGGCGTCGCCCGCAGCCTGGCCGATGCCCTCATCAAGGACGGATCGTCGCTGGGCCATCTGGTGATGGCGGGGGGGGTGGCGCTGAACCGCCGGCTGGCGGCGGCGCTCGAAAAGATCTTGGGGAAAAAAGTGGAGGTCTTGCGGTCTGCCGAAGTCGTGCCCGCCATCGGCGCGGCGGCCTTGGCCGGGGACTGCGTCGAGCTCGATCAGCTGCGCATGGCGAGCGGTCATACGTCCGGCCGGGCGGCGCCCCTCAATCCCGCGCTGGTGCTGGAGAAATCCGACTATCCCCGGTTTGACGATTCGCGGCTCCGCCGTGAAGGCGACGTCGAGATCGCGCTCTATGAAAACCTCGTCCCCGGCCGGACCTACCCTGTTTATCTTGGCCTGGACATCGGCTCAACGAGCACCAAGCTCGCCCTGAGCGCGGACGGCAAAGTGTTGCTCGGACTTTATACCTACACCCGGTCCGAAGCGGTCCAGGCCGTGCAGCGGCTGTTCAAGGCGCTGCTGCGGCTCGCGGCCCGGCTCCAGGTTAGATTCGAGTGCCGGGGCGCGGGGACAACAGGATCTGGACGGCACCTTATCGGCCGGCTCCTCCACGCCGACCTGATCATCAACGAGATCTCCGCCCACGCGAAGGCCGCCTGCTCGCTTGACCCGGCAGTGGACACCATCATCGAAATCGGCGGGCAGGATTCGAAATTCATCCGGGTGCAGGACGGCGCCGTTGTGCAGGCCATCATGAATTATGTCTGTGCCGCCGGCACGGGGTCGTTCATTGAAGAGCAGGCCGCCCGGCTCGGGGTGGCCCTGGATGATTATGCAGGACTCGCCATGGGACGAAGGGGTCCTGTCATCTCGGACCGCTGCACAGTCCACATGGAGAGGGACCTGAGCCGGCTTCTGGCCGAAGGCTGGCCCAAGGAGGAGCTCCTCGCTTCGGTCCTTCACTCCGTCCGGGATAACTACATGATGAGGGTCGTCGGCCAGGCCAAGATCGGCTCCAGGATCTGCTTCCAAGGGGCGACGGGCAGGAACAAGGCTCTCGTCGCGGCCTTCGAGGTGGCCCTCGGCCGGCCGATCAGGGTTTCGCCGCACTGCCATCTGGCCGGGGCGATCGGGGTTTGCCTCGAGCTTCAGGACTCCCCTCCGAAAACAACGACTTTTGCGGGCTGGGGTTTTGCGGCGGCTGACGTCAGCCAGCGGAGCGAGGAATGCCGCCTCTGCCGGAACCGGTGCACAATCACGGTGGTCGGCGCCGGGAGCGAGCGCGCCGCCTGGGGATTCCAATGCGGCCGGGAATACGAGGACACGGCCTATAAGGAAAAAGGCCTGCCATTCGAGCCGGTCCGGAAGACGTTCGGCAGGATCCTCCGTCCTGACCTTGGAGTTCGCGCCGCAGGGCCGCTCCGTCCCCAAAAGATCGGCCTTCCCAACGCCCTTCCCATGGCCGAGTTTCTGCCGCTCTGGGAGGACTTCTTCTTGAGGCTTGGGTTCCGCGCCCTTGTTTCCCCACAGGAGAAGGACCTTCTCCAGAAGGGCAAGATGGCCGCTCAGGCGGAATTCTGCTCACCCATACTCCTCGCCCACGGTCACGTCGGCTGGCTCCTGGAGAACGGGGCCGATTTTGTTTTTTTCCCCATCCTGCTCCAAGGGCAACGTGCGGAAGACGATACGGGACGGAACTATTATTGTTTCTATACTTTGCATATGCCCGTCCTGCTCCGGAACTTGGCTGCGGGGAAAGGCGACCGTCGGATTCTTGATCCCGTGGTCGATTTCGGATCCGGCGTCGAGAAGATCTGCCGGGCGCTATTTTCGTCCCTGGGCAAGCCGCTCGGCCTGTCCCGGGCCGGAATCAGGGATGCCTTCACCAGAAGTTGGGAGACCTTTCTCGAGAGGCGGCGGGCGCTCGAGGCCTATGGCCGGAGTCTTCTGGAAATGCTCGAAGAAGACGATGCCATGGCCGTTGTCCTCCTGGGGCGCCCCTACAACCTGCTGGACCCCACGCTCAATCAAGGCATTCCGGAGATGATCGAGCAGCGCGGCTTCCGGGTACTGACCCAGGATATGCTGGGCCCGGACCTGCCGGGGGCAGGCGTCGCCCCAGGGCTCCGCGACCAGGTCCACTGGCATTACGGCAAGCTGATCCTCCGGGCCGTCGATGCCATCCTGGCCAATCCCCGGCTTTTCCCCGTCTATCTGACCAATTTTCGCTGCAGCCCCGATTCCTTCCTGATGACCTATTTCCGGGAGCTCATGGAATCCGGCGGCAAGCCGTATCTCGTCCTCCAGCTCGACGAGTTGAGCTCTGAAGTGGGCTATCAGACGCGCGTCGAGGCCGGGCTCGAATCGTTCCGGAATTGGCGACCCCGGCCGGCGCCCGCGCGTCAGGCGTTCGGGTACGTCCCGTTGACCCGGGATAGGACCTGGATCCTGCCGCACCTCGACGACAGCGCGGTCCCGCTCGCCCAGGCCGCCCTCAGGCGTCTTGGATACGAGGCCGTTATCTCCGAGGAGACGCCCGAGACCATCGTCCAAGGCTTGAAGCTGGTGGGCGGAGGAGAGTGCGTTCCCACGGGCGCCATCCTGGGTTCCGTCCTCGAGACTGTCAGGAAGCACGGACTCCGGCCGGAGCGGACGGCGGCGCTCGTGCCCTCATCCGTTGTCAGCTGCAACTTTCTCCAGATTCCCTTGGCCCTGCAAATCGGGCTCAAAAAGGCGGGGCTCGAGGACCTGAAGGTTTTCACCACAGGTATGACCGGTCAGAGACTTCCGCGGGAGCTCGAGCTCCTGCTCCTCCAAATCTATATGGCTTCAGGGCTCATCAACAGGATCACGGCCAGGATCCGTCCCTACGAGGCGACAAGCGGGGACACCGATGAAGTCCGCAGGTCAGGTCTCGAGCGGCTTTGCCGGGCGATCATGGACCGGCGAAGCCTCCTGGAATCCTTCTCCGAGGTCGTCCGGGATTTCGGCTCCGTCAGTCGAGTGCGGAACGAAGTCCGCCGGCCCCGGCTGGCCATCATGGGAGACCTGTACGTCGTCGACAATCCGACCTTTAATCATGACGTCGAGAGGGCTATCGAACGGGCCGGAGGGGAAGCCATTCCGGCGTCGTTCATGGAGATCAACGATTTCAACGCCTTGAACAAGATCGACAAGCGCTTGAAGGAGGGGGACTACAGGGGCGCGGCCGAAGCGAGAGGCATGAGCATTTTTTTCAAATACCACGAGTGGCGTTTCCGGGCCGAGACGCGCACCATCCTGGGGGATGGCCACGGGAGTATGAGCGGGCGGATCATGAGAGAAGTGAGAAGGCTGGGCATCCCCCCGGAACTCGAGGGGGAGACGGCCCAGAACGTGTTCAAAATCCTGCATTCCCTGCGGCATCTCCGTCCCGACGCCTTCGTTCATATCAACCCGCTCTTCTGCTGTCCGGGCGTCGTCAGCACGGCCCTGTTCCGCCGTCTCGAGGAGCGAACGGGGGTGCCCTGCATCCATCTTTTCTATGACGGGATCCACAACCCGAACGACGACCTGGAGCCGCACATCCACTACCTCATCCAGAGACTGCGGGAAGCCGGCGGGGCGGAGAGGCCGGCTGCGATCTTTTGACAGCCGGTCGCCCGCTGGTTTATTAAATTACCAGGAGCAAGACGGAAAATGTCCGAACGCATGGTCATCGTCACCGGGGCGACAGGTTTCATCGGCCGGGCGGTCTGCCGGCGGCTGATCTTGAGCGGCTACGATATCGCGGTCTTGACAAGGGACAGGGATAAGGGCCAGCAGGTGTTCGGGGATCGGGCGCTCGTCGTCGAGTGGGACGGCAGGACAGCGACCGGCTGGCGGGAGTTGGCCTCGCGGGCCGAGGCGATCATCAACCTGGCTGGCGAGAATATCGGCGCCGGACGTTGGACGAAGGAGCGGAAGGAGCGGATCATCGACAGCCGCATCCGGGCAGGCAATGCCGTCGTCGAAGGATTGCGGCTGGCTTCGCCCAGGCCCAAGACCCTCATCCAGGCTTCGGCGGTCGGGTTTTATGGTCCGCGGGGCGACGAGGAGATCGAAGAGTCGTGCCCGTCCGGCGAGGGGTTCCTGGCCGAGGTCGTAAGGGCCTGGGAGGATTCCACGCGGGAGGCCGAGAGCCTGGGGGTGAGACGGGTCATTATCCGGTCGGGTCTCGTGCTCCACAAGGGCGGCGGCGTCCTGCCGCGGTTCATCCTGCCGTTCCGGTTCCTTGCGGGCGGAAAGCTCGGTTCGGGAAAGCAGTGGATTTCCTGGGTCCACCGGGACGATGAGGTCGAGGCGATCCGTTTCCTTCTCCGGCGGCCGGACCTGGCCGGTGTCTTCAACGTGGCCGCGCCGGCGCCCGTCCGGATGAAAGAGTTCGTTCGCCTACTGGGAAGGGCGATGAAACGGCCGGCCCTGTTATCCGTTCCGTCCTTTGCACTGAGATGGATTTTCGGGGCGATGGCCGAAGAAACGATCCTATCGGGGCAGAGGGTCGTCCCCAAGGCTTTGTTGCGTGAGGAATTCCGGTTCGACTATCCGGACCTCGAAAGCGCTCTGAGTCAGATCTTCCGGAAAGACGGAAACTAGTGGTGCGTCTCGCAAATAATTTGGCTTTATAAAAGAGCAACGAAGACGCACCACCGCGGGGGAGTTTGAGGGGGACGGCGTCGTTCCCCTCAGGGGGTCAGTGGAGTGAAACGAAACGCCGAGGGGGGAGCTTGATTCCCCCCTGGAAGTGTCCCGTCTATATACAGGACTTTGGAAAGGAACTTACGAGACGGGACACTAGATCAGGATCTCGCGGGGATTCTCCCGCAGGTTGAAGTTCGACGCCATGCTTCTCGCGTAGGCCCCCGCGTGAAGAATGGCCAGGACGTCGCCCCGCCGGGGCACGGGAAGGGGCACCTTCCGGCCGAAGACGTCGCCCGTTTCGCAGAGATTTCCGGCCACGGTGACGGCCGCGGCCGGCCGGCCGGCCGGCTTCTCACAGGTCAGGATCTCGTGCCGCGCCCCGGCGTAGACAGCCGGCCTGGGCAGGCTGGTGAACGTCCCGGCGTTGACGCAAGCGAAGATATGCCCATAACTCGTCTTGGTGTATTCGACCCGGACGAGAAGCACGCCGGCGTCGGCGAGCAGGAATTTTCCCGGTTCGACGGCGATCGTCCCGATATGGAGGCCCGCCCGGGCGAGCTTCATGATGATATAAGCGCCATATTTTTCGATCGGGAAAAGCTTCTGGCCCGAGTGGTAGCGCGGTCCGATCCCGCCGCCGAAATCCAGGAACTCGAGCCGTACTCCCTCTCTCGAGCCGCCGGGCGAGTCCGATCAGCCGGTCGACCGCGGCCCGAACGACAGGGAAATCTTCGCGGGTCCAGCCCGAACCGAGGTGCTGGTGGAGACCCACGGGCTCGAAACCGAACTCGCGCGCCTTGACGAAGGCCAGGGGGACGCCGCTCTCCTCGATGCCGAACTTGATGGGCGTGCCGTCGCTCGAACACGCCCCGGCCGTGACCACCTTGGGGTTGAAGCCGCGGCCGATGCCCGGGTTGCACCTTACGGAAACCCGGATCTTCTTCCCGGGGAAATCGTGCTGACGGACCTCGCGCATCAGCTCGAGCTGCTCCAAGGCGTCGATATTGACGGTAACCCCGTCGATCGCGAAAACCCTTCGCAGGTCCTCGGCACTGACCGACGTCCCTGTAAAGAGGATACGCGCCGCCGCGAACCCGGCCCGCCGGGCGGCCTCGACTTCCCCTGGGGAAACTGCATCAATGGAGGCTCCGCGGCGCCTGAGCAGCCGTAGGACGGCGGGGTGGGGATTGGCCTTCATGGCATAAAAAAGCCTCGTCTTCAGGGGCGGCGGCGCGTCGAAGGCGCGGGCCAGACGGTCGTAGTTGGCCAGGACCTGCCGCCGGCTGTAAACGAAGAGCGGCGTACCGAACCGGGCCGCGATCTCCGTCGCAGGACGTTCCCCGAGGAACAGCCGGCCGTCGACCCGCCTCAGGAATTCGTTCTCCCACCACATGGCTTTTCCGCGCCTCCTTTATTCCTTGGCGTCGAAGAGGTCGAGCTGGCCCTTGGAGATCCCCTTCACGATCTCCTCGAGCACCGGGTAGGTCTTGAGGAGAGTGAGGGGAATATCCAGCTTCTCCTCGGTGATCATGTTCTTGATCTGCAGGGCGTTGGCCATCGCCTGGCCCCGGTAGTGGTTGTTGGTGATGATGAAGACTTTCTCCGAGCCTTTGCCCAGCTGGCGGATCCGCTCGACCCAATCCTGGAGCTCGTCCTTGGCGTAAAGATAGTTGTAGCGCTCGTCCCGGCCGGCGCCCTCCCGGAACCAGTCCTTGTAGTTTCGGCCGTGGAGGCGGACATAGGAAAATTCGGGGATGGTCGACACCGCGGACGGTTTGATGGAGTTGCGGAGGACCGGCTGATCGATATTGCAGTAGCAGACCCGGTGGGCCGTGAGCAGCTCATAAAAAGAGGGATCGTCCCAGGACGAGTGCCTGACCTCGACGGTCATCGGGCAGCCTGTGAAAATCCGGAAGAGCCGGACGAGATAGTCACGGTGGGCCGGGGTGCCGATAAACGACCAGGGAAACTGGAAGAGGAGGGAGGCCAGGCGGTTGCCGGCTCGAAGAGGCTCGATGGCCAGCCGGAACTCGTCCGCGTCCCTCTGCGACCAGGACTCGCGGTCGTGGGTGAAAACCTGGTGGACCTTGACCGTGAAGAGAAAATCGGGGAAAGGCTCGACGCGACGGACCCAGTACTGCGACATCGAGGCGGCCGGCGTGCGATAGAAGGTGCTGTTGATCTCGACGATGTTGATGAACCCGGCGAGGAAGGGGAGGGGGTGGAAGCCTCTCTCTTTCTGTTCGGGATAGACGATGCCGGCCCAATCCTCGTAGCTCCAGCCGGCGGTCCCGATATAGTAGAGAGCCATTGGCCCCCATTATATCCATTTGCGCCGGTCAACTGAAGTCCCGGGAGCCTGATCATCTCAAGTCGTGCAATCGCGGCCTGATAGCGGTAAACTGGGGCCATGACCGTGCGGCCTTTTTGAGAAGATCCTGGAGGCGGACAAACGGATTCGGCCGGAGGCCGTCGAGACGCCGCTCGAATATTCCTCGGCGCTCAGCCGCCTCACGGGAGCCGAGGTCTATCTCAAGTGGGAAGACCGCCAGGTCACGGGCTCCTTCAAGTTCCGCGGCGCCTTGAATAAGATCCGCTCGCTCTCCGCGGAGGAAAGGCGGCAGGGAGCGGTGACCGCCTCCACGGGGAATCACGGGCTGGCGGCGAGCCTGGCGGCCCGGATGGAAGGCATCGACCTGACGCTTGTCCTTCCGGCGAGCGTGACGGCCGAGAAGCGCCGGCGCCTGGCCGAGGCCGGCACGCCGATCCTCGAGCTCGGGGAGACCTGCGAGCAGGCCGAGATCGCTGCCCGGCGCCTGGCCCGGGAAACCGGCCGGGTCTATATTTCCCCCTATAACGATGAGGACGTGATCGCCGGCCAGGGCACGATCGGCGTCGAGATCGCCCGCCGTCTGCCGCGCGCCGGCACGGTGCTTGTTCCCGTGGGGGGAGGGGGGCTCGTTTGCGGCATCGCCGCGTTCCTCAAATCGCCTGGAAATAACGTTGAAGTTCTGGGCGTCGAACCCGGGGCCTCGGCGTTCATGGCGGCTTCGCTCGCCGCCGGCCGGATCGTCGAGATCGATGAAGGCGAAACCATCGCCGACGCCGTGGCCGGCGGGCTGGAGCCCGGTTCGATCACCTTCAGCCTGTGCCGGGAACTCCTCGACGGGATTGTTTCGGTCAGGGAGAAGACCATCCGGGAGGCGATGCTGGCGCTCTTCGAGCAGCACGGCCGGATGGTCGAGGGCGCGGGGGCGCTGGCGCTGGCGGCTCTCCTTGAGTCGAACCCGCGGTTCCGGGGACGCACGACCGTGCTTGTCGTCAGCGGCGGCAATGTCTCGCCTCTTTCTTTCCGCTGACGCTTTCCGGGTTGCCCGCGGACAGGTTTTCGAATATTATGCCTAATGATAAGCTTTCGCCGATGAAACGCCAGGCCGCACTTTTTCTCCTCGCCGCGGGGCTTCTCTCGCTCTCGGGCTGCGGGAAGGAGTCCGCTCGCCTTTACACCCTCGGCATTTTCCAGATCAACGATTCGCCGACCCTGGCAACCCTGAGAAAAAGCTTCATTCAGGCGCTGACCGAAGCGGGTTACCGCGACGGCGTCAACATCCGGCTCGAGGTCAGGAACGCCATGGGAGACGTCACCGAGGCCCAACGGATCGCCCGGGAATTCGTCGATAGGAAGGTCGACGCGATCGTCGCTCTGTCCACTCCCTGCCTACAGGCCGCGCTCATGTCCACCCAGAAAACCCCGATCATCTACTCCGCGGTGGCCAACCCCGGGCTCTTGGAATCGCGCGGCTCGGGCGAGAGCCGTTTCCGAAACGCGACCGGGGTGACCTCGATGGGACCGGTCCGGGAGATGCTGGCCCTGATCCGGGAGGTGATGCCCGGGGCCAGGAGGGTCGGCATCCTCTGGACCCCGGCGGAGCTCAACTCCGAACACTATCTCGGGGTGGCCCGTCAGAGCGCCGGCGATCTCGGGTTCGAGATCGTCGCCGTGCCCGTGGCCAACGGCAACGAGGTGTCACTCTCCGCCCAGATGCTTCTGAATCAAAAGGTCGACGCCATTTTCCCCATCTCGGACAACACCATCACGGCGGCGTTCGAATCGGTGGGACGGGTGGCCGGGGAGAACGGCGTCCCGCTGTTCGCCGGGATCCTGGTCGGCGCGAGGCTCGGAGCCTCCGCCGCCTTGGGCTGGGATTTCGACGAGATGGGCCGAATGACTGCGGCCATCGCCCTTCGGGTCAAGAACGGCGAGTCCCCGGCCGCGATCCCGCCGGTCGCCATGACCCGGCCCCGGTTGTTCATCAACCTGGCCGCCGCCCGGCGGCAGGGGTTGAGCTTTACCGAAGCGGTGATGCGCAGGGCTGACGAAGTCCTCAACGAAGACCCGCTGACCCCGTCCGCCGGGGGCGCCGCGCCGGCTGTGACAGAGTCGCCGGGGATATGACGAGCCGGCCGTTTCCCAGTCTGACCGCCTCGCCGATCGCCTCGTGAGTGATATCGGTCGCCGCGCCCACGGCTTCGGCCAGCGGGTCCCCGGAGGCCAGCAGGGCCAGCAGGACCGCCGAAAAAAAACAACCCGTCCCATGGACGTCCCGGGGAAGCTTCGGCTTGGCAAAGAGATGGAACCGGACGCCGTCAAAGAGGACGTTGACCGCGGCTTTCGGCAGATGACCGCCCTTGACGACGACGGGCGCTCCGGCGGTCGCCGGCGATCCGGACGGCCGCTTCCTTCATCGCTCTAAGGCTCTCCGAGGCGCCACCGGACAGCCGGCCGGCCTCGTACATATTCGGAGTCCAAACGGTGAAGAGACCCCTGAGTTGCGAAAGAAGCCCGGGGAGGGCCTGCCTTTCCAGCAGAATCCTGCCCGAGCTCGAACGGAGGACCGGGTCGATGACCCTGGGGACCGATCTCTGTTCTCTGAGGATCCGGGCCAGGGGGAGGATGTTTTCCCGGCGGCCGAGCATGCCCACCTTGAGCCCGCTCAGCTTCACATCTTCAGCCAGAGCCCGGTATTGAACCAGTACCGAAGGCGTGCGCAGGCAGGAGACCGACCTCACGCCCACCGTGTTTTGGACGGTTATCGAGGTGACGACGCCCAGGCCCTGGTAGCCGAAGCGCCGGAAGACGGCCGTGTCCAGAAGAACGCCGGCCCCCGCTGTCGGGTCATAGCCCGCGATCGACAGCAGGGCCGATGTCTTGCCTGTCATAACGCGCATTTACCTTGAACGTGAGCCATGTTAACATAAGCCTCGGACCCATGAAAGCGCGAGCCCTTATCCTGGTCGGCGGCCGTGTCCAGGGAGTTTTTTTCAGGGACCATACCCGGACTTGGGCCGGATCCCTGGGGATCACCGGCTGGGTCAGGAATCTTCGGGATGGCCGGGTCGAGGTGCTGGCGGAGGGCGAGAAGGACACGCTCGAGTCTTTTATCGAAAGGCTGAAAGAGGGACCGCCCCTGGCCATGGTCGAAAGCGTCGATGTTTCCTGGGAAAAATATGAAGGGGAATTCCCCGGTTTCAGGATCGCCTGGGACTAGGGAGACGTCCGGCCGGCGCTCTCCGCCCCGCCTTTTCTGCCGGCCAGGTACTTGGCCCGGCAGGCCTCCGAGCAGAAATACTGGTCCACTCCACCGCTGGTCTCCTTGATCGCGTCCTCACGCGGCAGATACGTGTTGCAGACCTCATCCTTGACCATGACCCCCGAACGTCCCTCGGCCCGGGGCCGCGTCTGTGATCCGGTAAGGGGGGCGAGCACGAACTTGACGAACTTGTAGACGAGATAAGCGGCGATGGCATAGAAGATCATCCGGAAGAACCCGATCATGGTGTCTCGAATGTACCGGAATCATGCCGGGCTGTCAAACGCCGACCGCCGGCGACTCTTGATTCCGGCTCGCACACAAAGTAAGATTGGTTCCGCTTTCATAATTCCATAGCGATGAAGGAGCGGATCATGGATTTCTTGTTGAGCGACGACCAGAAGCAGCTCAGGGACACGATCAGGAATTTCTGCCAGAAGGAGATACAGCCGATCGTCAAGGAGATCGACGAAAAGAGCTTCTGGCCGCCGGAGCTCACGGCGAAGCTCGCCGGCCTCGGTCTCCTGGGCATCGTCATCCCCCCGGAATATTCCGGATGCGGCTATTCCAACCTGGATTACGTCATCATCCTCGAGGAGATCTCCAAGGTCGACCCCTCGGTCGGGCTCGTGGTGGCCGCCCACAATTCCCTGGCCGCCAATCACATCAATCTGTTCGGCACCACCGCCCAGAAGGAAAAATACCTGAGGCGCCTGGCTTCCGGCCAGACCCTGGGCGCCTGGGCGCTGACCGAAGCCGGATCGGGGTCGGACGCGGCGGCGATGACGACCAAGGCTGAAAAAAAGGGAGATGTCTGGATACTGAACGGCAACAAGCAGTTCATCACCAACGGCTCGAACGCGGAGATCGCCGTGATCATGGCCTACACCGACCCGTCGAAAGGCCGGAACGGCATCTCGGCCTTCATCCTGGAAAAGGGCATGGCCGGGTTCGAGCCCGGCAAGAAGCTTGACAAGCTCGGCATCCGCGCCTCGGACACGTCCGAGCTCATCCTCGAGGATGTCAAGGTGCCCGCCGAGAACCTGCTTGGTGAAGAGGGGAAGGGCTACCGGGCGGCCATGGCCATCCTCGACGGCGGCCGGGTGAGCATCGCCGCTTTCTCTCTGGGGATCGCCGCCGGCGCGCTGGAATGCAGCTTGAAATATGCCAAGGAGAGGGTCCAGTTCGGCCAGCCGATCGCTAATTTTCAGGCCATCCAGTGGATGCTGGCCGACGGGTTCACCGAGCTCGAGGCGGCGCGCTTGCTGACCTATCGCGCCGCGTGCCTGGAAGACCAGGGGAAGAAGATCCCCAAGGAATCGGCCATGGCCAAGCTCTACGCCTCCGAACTTGCGGTTAAGGCGTCCGGCTGGGCGGTCCATATCCACGGCGGATACGGCTTCACCAAAGACTACCCGGCCGAGAAGTTCTACAGGGACTGCAAGGTGGCGACGATCGGCGAGGGTACCTCCGAGATCCAGCGCAGCATCATCGCCCAGCGGGTGCTCTCCGAACTCTGAGGCATGGACTTCCAGGCGCTCATCAGGGACATCCGCCGCGGCCGGCCCCGGGCGATCGCCCGGGCCATCTCGGTCGCGGAGGACGGCGACGCGCCGGCCCGCGAGCTTCTCAAAGTCCTGTTCACTTCCCGGAAAGACGCCGCTGTCCTGGGGATCACCGGCGCCCCGGGAACCGGAAAAAGCACGCTGGTGGACCAGATCATCGCTCAGCTGCGGGCAGCCCGGAAAAAGATCGGCGTCGTCGCCATCGACCCCTCGAGCCCCTTCAGCGGCGGCGCCATCCTGGGCGACCGGATTCGAATGATGCGCCACAGCGTCGATCCGGGCGTCTTCATCCGGAGCATGGCAACCCGGGGACATTTGGGCGGTCTGGCCAAGGCGACCGGCGAGGCCATCGCCGTCTTCGAGGCGGCGGGCAAAGATTTCGTTCTCGTCGAGACGGTGGGCGTCGGCCAGGACGAGGTCGATGTCGTCAAGCTGGCCGACCTCGTTATCGTCGTGCTGACGCCCGGGGCGGGCGACGAGATCCAGGCCTTCAAGGCCGGTATCATGGAAATCGCCGATATTTTCGTCATCAACAAGGCCGACGCGCCCGGCGCCGAGAAATTAGCCCAGCAGCTCGAGGCCATGCTCGATTTGGGCTTTCCCGGCTGTGAGCCGCCGCCGGTCGTCAAGACTGTCGCCATCAAGGGCGACGGAGTGGACATGCTCGTGGGCGAAACACGGCGGATCCTCCGGACAAGGCCCGCCGGCTTCAGGGAAACGCGGCGCAAGAGGCTCCTGGCCTGGATGCTGAGGGACATCTTGAAGGAAAGCCTGTTCGAGATCCTGGCGCGGCGAGTGCCCGAGGCCGATTTCGACCGCTGGGTCGACATGATCTACCGCAGGGAGGCCGATCCCTACAGCGCGGCCGACTTCCTGCTGGCCGCCCTAAAAAAAGAGCTGTCCGCGGAGAATCGGCGGAAGCGCGACTAGCCTGAATACTTCACGAATCGAGGCGGCCCCCAGCTGCGAGGCCCGAGGGGTGAAGCTGTACTCTTTGGTACAGCGAACCCCGAGAACGAAGCCGATGGAGCCGAATCGGCTCGCCCGAAGGGTAAAAAGCGCCGCATAAAGAGAGATGGAAAAAGACGAGGCGCTTTTTATGAATAAGTCAGGCTAGCCGCTTTTTCGGGGGAGCGTGATAGTGATCCTGGTCCCCTTTCCCGGCGCGCTCTCCGCCCGGATCGTTCCGCCGTGGTCCTCGATGATCTTCCTCGCGATCGGCAGGCCGAGCCCGGTGCCGGAGTCCTTGGTCGAAAAATAGGGATCGAAGACCTTCTCGAGCAGGTCCTTATCCATCCCGATCCCGGAGTCCTTGACTGTCAGGCGCAGCTCGCCGTCTTCGGCGACCAGCCGGATTTCGATCTCGCCGCGGCCGCGGATGGCCTCGACGGCGTTGATGAAGAGATTACGGAAGGCGATCTTGATCTTGGCCGGGTCGGCCTCCAGGCGGAAATCCCGGCCCTCGCGGACCACGCGGAACCGGATCCTCGCGGCCAGCATGTTTTGATACGGCGAGACGATCTCCTGGACGGACTCCTGGAGGTCGAAGACCTCTTTCTTGAGCGTCGTCGTCTTGGACAGCTCGAGGAATTCCTGGGCGATCCGCCGCAGGTTTTCGACCTCCCCGATGATGTAGGACGTGGATTCCTTCAGGGCCTTGCCGAAATCGCCGCGCCCGTCCGCGTAGACGCGCAACAGGTGCTCGGCCGATAGCTGGATGGGGGTGAGCGGGTTCTTAATCTCGTGGGCCACCTTCTGGGCGACCTCGGACCAGACGACCTTCTTGCTCAGGTCCGCGATCTCCTGCTGGTGCCGCTTGAGATCCTTGATCATGGCGTTGAACCCGTCCACCAGGGTTTTCATCTCGTCCCGGGAGCGGTGTTCGACGACGATGTCCAGGTTGCCCAGCCCCACCTCCCGGGTCCCGGCGACGAGCTTGTTGACCGGCGTGATGATCATCCGGCCCATGGCCCTGGCCAGGACGAGGACCAGGGCGACGAAAAACACCGAGATGAACACCAGGAACTCGACGAGCTCCTCGGTCGCCTGGGAGATCTCCTGCTTTTCGAAGGGGAAGGGGAGCGAGATCAGGAACGGCGTCTGGCGGACCGAGTAGGGGATGGCCAGGAGCTGGTAGGAATACCGGCCGATGTTCTGCCGCAGGGCGTAGAAGGGATCGTTCTCGTAGCTCAGCCGGAAATAGATCTCGCCGTCGACGAGCTCAGGCAGGAGGCCCCAATCGTAAAGCTCCCGCCGGCTGGAAGAGGCGAGGCGGCCCTCGCGATACAGGTTGACGTCGTTGGCGATGGCCGAGCTGATCCACAGAACGAGGTCATCCGTCGGGGCGATGAGCGTCGCGCCTTCCTCCTGCTGCAAGAAGATGAAGTCCTGCAGGATGTTCCGGGCGAAATTGGCGTGGACCTCGGCGTTTTCAATGAACCGCTGGGCGAACACCCGGTTGAAAAAGCTCTGGGAAAAGAAGCTGAAGATCAGAAGGGAGAGGGCCGTGATGGCGATGAAGGCCGCGTAAACTCGGCTGGCGAAGGACCAGAGGACACCCGACGGTTTCCCGTGGCCCCGGCGGGCGCGGATCACGAGAAGGGCCAGCAGCGCCAGGGCCAGATAGAAGACCAGAAGCTTGAGGACCTCCACGGAGGTCCCCATCACTCCGCTTCGCGGAATGAAGAGGGAGTAAAGGCGGCGGTTGTGCTCGAAATAAAAGGCCTCGTAGGATCTTTCCTTGTCCTCGAAGTTCAGCCAGATGCCGTTCCCGGCCGCGTTGATCACGGCCAGCCGGTCGGCCGAAAGCCCGGATGATGTCTTGTCCGGGTTGAAGATCAGCTTCCCCGAATCATCGTAGATGGCGAACCCGAACTTCTGCCGATAGAGCGATGGCAAGGTGCTGACTTTGAGAAGCTCGAAATAGGGGTTGGCGGAATACAGGAACGGCAGCATCTCCGGGTCGACGGCCAGGGAAAACAGCACGCGGCCGAGGTAGACCTCATCGGCGAACCAGTCTTTGTAGGCGATGACGAACTCCCGGAGCTTGCCCAGGGACGGCACGTCGAGCATCATGAATTTCCACGAGGGACTGAGGGGCAGCTCGATATCGGGCTGATAAAGCTGCGGGATGTTGAGCGAAAACCGTGACAGGACCTCCCCTTGGGCGTCGCTGATCTGGAGCGTCGAGTACCAGTTGAACCTGGCGACGAGCGTGTTTTCCCAGATCGAGCGGGCGAGCGGCGACTGGTCCGGGTTCCTGAGGAACGACATGACGGCCTGATGCCTCTTGTCGACTTCGGGCACGGATTGCCGGAGCAGAAAATCCGCCCAGCTCTCCTGCGATGTGATCATGCTGCGGAGGGAGCTCTCGAGCAGGGTCTGCAGCCGGGCGCGCGAGTCCGAATGGATCTGAGTCGAGTTGAAGAGGGCCGCGGCGGCCAGTGCTGCCAGGACGGCTTCGGGGCGCTTCAGCCAGCCGGGGCGCCGGGCGATAAAGAAGAGGACGGCCAGGAGGATCATCGTCACGGCCAGAACAGGCAGGGGCCGCCGGGCTTTCAAGATCAGGTAAGCGGCAAGCAGTGTCGCCAGGAGGATGGGCAGCGATCCCGTGAGCCTGGGCAAAAGGCGGTGGACGGCCCGGAAGGCCAGAAAAAGAAGGATCGCCAGGGTGGAAAAAAGAAAGACCAGGCTAAGCTGAAGCAGGAGGAACGAAGCGTCGAGCGCGAAGTGGAGCAGGTTGACGCTGGAGTTGGCGATGAGCCGGGACAAGATATTTTGGTACACGGCGACGAGAAAAACCGCGGCCGCGCAGACTGCGGCGACTGCCGCCGGAGCGGCGCCCCGAGGCAGGCGCCGGCCGCGCTCCTTGAGGGAGCCGCGGACCGCCAAGGCCGAAGAGGCGATGATCAGAAAAAGGAAGAGCGAGGTCAGGAAGATGTCGGCGGGAGACTGTGTCAAGTCCCCCGCGGAGAAGAAGGCGGCCGCGGACGGGGAGAAAATGGGCAGTGATTGGACCCTATCCAGGCGGCTCAGGGGGATGAAAATCAGCCGCATGCCGGCGAGGATCGCGAGCAGGAGGACCACGGCCGTGATCTTGACCTGGCGGGCGAACAGCCCCGTCCGGGCGAGGTGTGCGGCCAACAGAGAGAGAGCCAGGAGAAGAGCCAGTCCGGCAAGCAGAGTCAGCCTCTGCCGGATGCGGAATTGCGAAGCGAGGCGGGAGGGCGAGCTCAGGTTGACCGTGGCCACGATCTCGCGCCGGTCATTCCGGAGGGGGAAAAAGATCGTCTGGATCTCGTTCTCCAGGCGGGGACGGCCGATATACTCGTCCCGGTGGCGCTCAAAGAACTTCTCGAACCCGGAGACGTCATCCCGGTAGTCCGAGTAGTCGAGACGGCAGTTTTGTCGCAGGCCCTCCGGGAGGAATTGATACTCCTCGAGGTTACGGGCTCTGGGCCGGGGGAGAAACGCGAGCAGCCGGTAGACGACGATCGTCTCGGACCGGCGGATCGTCTGGGCGGACGCCAGATAGACCGAAGCTTTGCTCCGGACGATGACCGAGGATGCGGCGCCGACCGGACGGAAATCGATGACGTTCCCCAGCCAGACGGCCAGTTCGCCGTCCTCGTCATAATAGGCCGCGCCCTCGACGCTTGGCCGGAGCTTCATCTCCTGAAAAAGCTCGAAGATCTTGTCTTTTTCCTGGGGAAAGGGGGAAGCCAGGAGCGTTCCCTTCTGCCTCTGGAGGCCCCACTCGAGCAGGGCGAACTGTCTCTTGATCGACTCCGCCTGCTGACGAAGCGAACTCACGCTCTTCTGATAATAGTTGGAGGTCAGCACGGGCGGCAGGAGCCAGGCGAGTGCCAGGAACACCAGGGAAACGATAAGTCCCCCGACGAACCCCAGCACCAGCTTTCGGTGGAGAACAGACAGGCGCGAGGTCATAGCCGTTCCGCCCTGATATCGGTGATCTTCCAGGGGGAGCGGTCAGCTCCCGGAAGGCGCTTTCCCGCCGTCAGGTGGAAGAAGACCCGAAAGACGTACTGATCGTTGCTGGCCGTATTGCGGAACGACCAGCGGGCCTTGAAGATGAACCCTTCGTCCCGGGCCAGAATGGGGGACTCGGAATCGGCATAGAACTCGAACGTTGAATACGCCCGATGGAGCCGGCGGAAGATGAAAAAGGCCTGTTCCGGGGACACCTGGTCGGAAAAAGAGATCGGCTCCGGGAGTGACAGATTGACGTGCCCCCGGTCGGTGAAGAGGGTGAAGAGCAGGTCCGGCCGATCCTCAAAAAAGGAACGCTCGATGGCCCTCGTCGTCTGTGAGAGGAGGGACAGGATCAGGAGGAGCGGATAGACCGCAGTCGAGAGCACTCCCCGATTATATCACAGATGCAAGGAAGGCCGGTTTGGGCTCAGGCCGGCTTCTTGTCTTCTTCCTTGGTTTCTTCCTCAAGCTTCTTGGTGCGGGCGGCGTCCTTGATGCTCGAGATGCCGGCGATGATGGCGATCAAACCGCCGAAAACGAGCAGGGGAGGAATGCAGCCGAAGACGAGCTCGTAGAACGGACGCCACCAGTAAGCGACGAGAAGCCAGATCCCGAGAACGATGGCGATCAAACCGCCGATAATGGCCACATATTTGCCCATTAAGTACCTCCTCTGTTCCTAAATCTCGGCGGATTATAACAAAACTCGCGAGGCCGTGCAACACATTATTTCGCATCGGAAAGTACCTCTTTTCGCGTGATACAAGATGGTCATGGGAAGGGTTGCAGGAACGCGCCATGACAGGACCCTATTGAGGGGCAACACGATCACACGAAAAGAGATGCTGACTTCAGCCCGCCTCTCTTTGACTTGTCGCCGGGGGGTGTGCTATAAATGCACGCCTGTTCAACTGGATCTGATATGCCGGATCTTACACTTCTTGTGCTGGCGGCGGGCATCGGCAGGCGCTACCAGGGGCTCAAACAGGTCGAACCGGTCGGCCCTTCAGGCGAATCCATGCTCGATTACGCCGTTTACGACGCGTTGCGGTCGGGATTCAGCCGGTTGGCTTTCGTCATCCGGCGCGACATCGAGGACGTGTTTCGCCGGTCGATCGGCGGCTTTTGGGAGTCCAGCGTTCCTGTGAGCTATGTTTACCAGGAGCTCGACGCCGCCCTGCCGGCCGGTTTCCGGGTGCCCCGGGACCGACGTAAACCCTGGGGCACGGCGCATGCCGTGTTGCTCTGTCGCGAGACGGTCGTCACTTCCTTTGCGGCCATCAACGCCGACGATTTCTACGGGCGGGAGGCCTTCCGGGGGATGGCGGACTGGCTCAAGACGCTTCCGGAAACGGGCCCGGCCGGCGGGGACGAGTTCGGGTTCGTCGGTTACCCGCTCAAGAAAACGCTCTCCGAACACGGTTCCGTCTCGCGGGGCGTCTGCGCCCTGGACGGCGACGGTTACCTCAGGGAAGTCGTCGAGAGGGTGAAGATCGAAAAAGAGGGCGCCGGCGCGCGGGCGCAAGTCTCTCCGGGGCAGTGGCTGTCCTTGACCGGCGATGAGGTCGCTTCGATGAACTTCTGGGGATTCACGCCCGGCGTCTTCGGCCATCTCGAAACGGGGTTCGCCGAATTCGTCAACAGGTGCGGCAGCGACCCGGGAGCCGAGTTCTTCCTTCCGTCGGCGGTCAACGACATGATCGCCGCGGGCCAGGCCCGGGTAAAGCATATCCCGACGCGGGAAACCTGGTTCGGAATGACCTATCCCGGGGATGTCGTCAGCGTCAGGGGTTGGATCCGGGATCTCGTCGGGCAGCAGGTCTATCCTGAAGACCTGAGAAGCGGGGGGAGGGGGGACCTTGCCTAACCATAACCTTAAGGAGATCTTCGACTGTTTTGAAACCGGCTCTCAATACCGGCGACATCGCTTCGTTAAAATCGGACACATCAATGAGACGTTTCTCGTCGAGGCGGCCCAGGGGGATCTGCCCCGGTGGTTCATCTTCCAGAAGATCAACCACTTTGTCTTTCACGACCCCGAGCGGCTGATGGCGAATTTTGAAAAGATCACGCGGCACCTGAGGGAAAAGCTCGAAAAGACCCCGGGCCGCGATCCCGAGCGCGAGACGCTCAACCTGGTCCGGTCCAAAGCGGACCGATGCTGCCACCTCACGCCGGAAGGCCATTACTGGCGCGCCTACCGTTTCGTCGGCGACTGCTACATCGTCAACGTGGCGGAACGGCCCGAACAGGCGCGCGAGGCGGGCCGGGCGTTCGGCCGTTTCCAGAAATACTTGGCGGACCTGCCGGCCGCGTTGCTGCACGAGACCATCCCGTATTTTCACCACACGCCGCGGCGGCTGGCAAAGTTCAAGGACGTTCTCGAGAAGGACGTCAAGAAACGGGCCCGCCAGGCGCGGGACGCCGTCGCTTTCGTGCTCGAGAGGGAAGCCATGACGTCGGTCGTGACCGAGGCCTTGGAGTCGGGCCGCCTGCCGCTCCGGATCACGCACAACGATACCAAGATCAACAACGTCCTTTTTGACAACACGACGGGCAAGGGACTCTGCGTCATCGACCTCGACACGACGATGCCCGGCTCGGCCCTCTACGACTTCGGCGACATGGTCCGGACGACGACGAGCTTCGCCGCCGAGGACGAGCGGGACCTGGCCAAGGTCAAGCTCGAGATCGGGATGTTCGAGGCGCTCGCCGCCGGCTATCTCGAAGAGGCGATCGACTTTCTGAGCCCCGAGGAGATCGGTTTGCTCGTTTTTTCAGGGCGCCTGATCACCTTCACCATCGGACTCAGGTTCCTGACCGATTTTCTGGAGGGGGATGTCTATTTCAGGATCCACAGGGAAGGTCAAAACCTCGACCGGGCCCGGGCGCAATTTGCCCTGGTCAGGTCCATGGAAGAGCAGGAAAAAGACATGGATAAAGTGGTCAAGGACCTGGTCCGGAAACTGAAGCGGCCCCGGGCGGCCCGGCGCGCTCCCCGGAGCCGATAGCCGGCATCGCCGAATAAGGAGACCGATCCGTGATGGAAAAGCTTTTGCTCATCCCCGGGCCCAGTCCCGTGCATCCCCGGATCATTCGCGGCCTGGCCCAGCCCACCGTTTCCCACGTCGGTCCGGAGATGATCGAGGAATTTCCCCAGGGCTCTGGCTAATCTCAAGAAAATCGTCTTCTGCGAAAGGGGAGAGGCGTTCGCCGTCGCCGGAGCGGGCACGCTGGCCATGGAGATGGCGCTGCTCAACACCGTCGACAAGGGCGAGAAGGTCCTCGTCCTCTCTCAAGGGTATTTCGGTCGGCGGATGGCGGAGATCTGCGCGGCCTTCGGGATCGACCACGACCTCATCGCCGGCGAGCCCGGGGCGGCCGTCCTTCCCGAACGGCTCCAGAAGGCGGCGGGCGGCGGCGATTACGGCGTCGTCGCCGCCACCCACGTGGACACTCAAACGGGAGTTTGCGCGCCGGTCCGCGAATACGGGGAAGTGTTAAGAGGGAAGGGCGTGACGTTCATCGTCGACGGCGTTTGCGCCACCGGAGGGGTCGAGGAGAGGATGGACGACTGGGGGATCGACGTCGTCCTGACGGCGGCCCAGAAGTGCCTGGGCGCTCCTCCGGGCCTGGCTATCCTGGTCCTCTCCGAGCGGGCGATGGAGAAAAGACGGTCCCTGCGATCCGTACCGGCCTACTATTCCGACCTGCTGCGCTGGCTGCCGGTCATGAAGGACCCGGCGCGATATTTCTCGACGCCCTGCGTCAACGAGATCCGGGCGCTCTACGAGAGCACGCTGATCGTCCTCGAAGAGGGCCTCGAGCAGAGGTTCATGCGGCATACCCGCGCCGCGCGGGGGATCCGGGCCGCTCTTCGGGAGCTCGGATTCGGGTTTTACACCCTGGAGGAATTCCTGGCGGACACGCTGTCGGTCGTCGCCTATCCGCCGGGGATGGACGACAAGACGTTCCGGGGCCTCCTCTACGATAATGGCGTCGTGGTCGCGGGCGGACTGGGCGAGTTGGCGGGAAAGGTCTTCCGCCTGGGGCATATGGGGAATCTTTCGCCGGCCCAGATCCTGTTTGCCTTGGGGGCGGTCGAAAAGACCCTGAGCGCGATGGGCGTATCCGTCGAGGCGGGCGCCGGAGTGCGGGCGGCGAAAGCCATCATCGGCGGCTGAAAGGCGGGAACAATGAAAAGTCAAGTCTATTGGATACCGGCGGACGGCCAGGAGGATCCGAAGTCGATTTCCCGGAAAGTGGAAACCTTATATCTCAAGCTCGGGATCCACGAGAAGATCGAGAAGGAATCGTTTGTCGCCCTGAAGCTTCATTTCGGGGAAAAGGGCAACACCGGCTTCATCAAAGCGCCCTGGCTGGAGCGCCTCGCGCATCAATTGAGCAAGAAAACCCAGCGAGCCTTCTTCACCGATACGAACACGCTTTACGTGGGCCGGCGGTCGAACGCCATCGATCACCTGAGGCTCGCCGCCGACCACGGCTACTCGGTCGAAAAGACCGGGCTGCCGGTGTTCATCGCCGACGGCCTGATCGGCGAAAACGACGAGGAGGTCAAGATCGGCCTCGAGCGGGTCAAAGCCGCCAAGATCGGCGCCGGAATCGTCCACGCCGATGTCCTGCTTTGCCTCAGCCATCTTACCGGGCACATCCAGACAGGCTTGGGGGCCGCCATCAAGAACCTGGGCATGGGCTGCGCCGCCCGGGCCGGGAAGCTCGAGCAGCACTCCGACGTCCATCCATACGTCAAGTCCAAGTACTGCACGAACTGCGGCATCTGCCTGGATTACTGTCCGGCCAAGGCCATCGAACAGCGGGAGGGCGCGGCCTTCATCGTCGACGACAGGTGCATCGGCTGCGGTGAGTGCCTGGTCGTCTGCAAAGCGGACGCCATCAAGATGCACTGGGATGAGGACTCGGCGAAGCTCCAGGAGAAGATGGCCGAGTACGCTTACGCCGTCTGGAGCAAGTTCCCGGAAAAAATCGGCTTCCTGAATTTTTTGATCAGGATGACCAAGGACTGCGACTGCCTGGCCAAGGACCAGTCGGCGATCGCGCGGGACGTGGGGATCGCCGCTTCGCTCGACCCGGTGGCGCTCGACAAGGCTTCGGCGGATATGCTGGTCAAGGCGGCGGGCAGGGACGTCCTCCGCGCGGGCTACGACCTCGACTGGTCGCTCCAGCTCAAGCACGGAGCGAAGATCGGCCTGGGATCGTTGGATTACGAGCTGGTGGAGCTGAAATAGGAAATCGGGGAGGTGGGATTCGAACCCACGACCCCAGCGTCCCGAACGCTGTGCGCTAGCCAGGCTGCGCTACTCCCCGAAGTCGCCGCTATTATAGCGGGAAATCCTAAATAATCAAACCGAGAAGCGTGCCACTCGGGGAGACTCCAGGAATTCCCAACTGCCGGTGACCCCGGCGGCCCGGGCGCCAAGCTCGAGGTGCAACATGGCGATGCCGCAGTCGAGGCGCTTCGAGATTCCGGGCAGAAAAGGTTTTCCGTCCTCCGTAACGATGATGGAGCTGTCCTGAATACGAAAACGCCACGGCTGGCGGTTGCGTGCGGAGGGAGCGAGCCGCGCCGCCTCGATGGCTTTACCTGTCCAGCCTGAGGAGCCTGCCTTCCAAGACGAGAGCAGTTAGGGGTTTCCTGCGGCGCGAACCGGCCAGGCCCTCGAGCAGACGCTCCGAGAAATCCTCCTGGTCGACGGGGTATCCGACTGGAGTTATAGACAGCACCCGCTCATTCTGCGACAAAGTAAGATCCCGCCGAACGGCGTCCGGGCGAAAGAAGCCGCCCACCCAGCATGTGCCGAGCCCAAGGGCGGTTGCCTCAAGGATGATACCCTCTCCCATATAACCTGTTGCCTCCTGGACTTGGGGCACCTCCATATCACCAATAAAGGCGATATAGTGTGGCGCTCCGTTGACCCGGCCGTAGCGGCCGATCAATCCCTTGAAGACGTTTTCGGGCGAGCTTAATACGAGTTCGGCGCGGGAGCCCGGGAAGGGACGGAAATCCCGGCAGACCGTCCGCAGCCTGTCCAATTTTTCATTCTCAACAGGCTTCGCTGAGAATGTCCGTCGAGAGCGTCTGCTGAATATCGCCCTGTACCAATCTTCAGCCGGAATGTCCATTTTTTTCATCCTCAGTTCGTGTCGATCCCATTATGCCAGAATGAGCGATTCCCCAAAAGCCGGAGGCGCCCTGAAGCGGCTTTTCTTTGTTTAAATGTTTCGCTGGAATGGAGAACGGGTGGCACGGCGCCCGTCCCCGCAACGCCCGGAGCGGGCGCGAGGACGGATGGGGACGCGCCGTGACAGGACCCGTCCATTCGCCGGAAAGTTGACTAAAAAGGCCCCAACAGGTAAAAATATCACCCTAAATCGCCATATTTACGAAAGGAGTCCAGAATGAAGAAAGCCGGAATTATGGTCATTTTTGCCATTTTGGCCTGGCCCGCCTGGCAGGCCGTCGCCGACGAGGGCATGTGGATGCCGCACCAGATGTCCGGCCTGAACCTCGCGGCGGCCGGGCTTAAGATGGATCCCGGGGATCTCTACAAGAAAGACGGCACCGGCCTGATGAGCGCCATCGTCAACCTGGGCGGCGGCACGGGCGAGTTCGTCTCGGCCGACGGTCTCATCCTGACGAACCACCATGTCGCCTTCGGCGCCCTTCAGCGGGCGTCGACCAAAGAGAAGGATTACATCCAGAACGGTTTCCTGGCCGCGACGCGCGCCGAGGAGATCCAAGCTCCCGGTTCGACCGCCGATGTCCTGATCGGCTATGAGGACGTCACGGCCAGGGTCCAGAAGAGCCTCAAGCCCGGGATGACCTACCTCCAGATCTACAACGCCCTTGAAAAAGCGCAAAAAGAGATCGTGGCCGAGGCTGAAAAAGCGGGGAAGGACCTGCGCTGCACGGTGGCGAGCATGTACAGCGGCAACCAGTATTACCTCTTTACCTTCAAGCGCCTCAGGGACGTTCGCATCGTTTATGCGCCTCCGCAGGACCTGGGGAATTTCGGCGGCGAGGTGGACAACTGGATGTGGCCGCGCCATACGTGCGATTTCTCTTTCCTGCGGGCGTACGTGTCCGGGGACGGACTGGGGGCCGAGTTCAGCCCCGCCAACGTCCCCTACAAACCCAAGTCGGTCGTCAAGATCTCGCTCGACGGCCTCAAGGACGGAGATTTCACCTTCATCATGGGCTACCCCGGCCGCACGTATCGCAACAATACTCTCGCCGAGGTCGAGTTCGACAGGGATGGGCTTGTCCGCAGGGTCGAACAGTTCAAAGCGATGATCGCCTTCTTTGAGAAGGCCGGCCAGGGCAAGAGGGATGTCGAGATCAAGTATGCCGGCCTCGTCAAGGGGCTCTATAATTCCCTGAAGAACATGCAGGGAAAGATCGAGGGCATGGACAAGATCGACCTCTTCGGGAAGAAGGCCGCCGTCGAGGCGGATTTCCTCGCCTGGGCCGGCCAGGACCCGGCGAGACAAAACCGTTACGACGATATCATCGGCCGCCTAGACGCCTATATGGATAAGCTGGCCGAATTCACCTCGAAAAACACCTACCTGAGCGGCCTGGCGGGAATGACGGGTTCTTCACTGCTGAGCCAGGCCTACCTGATCTTCAGGACGGTCGATGAGCTGCAGAAACCCGATGCCGCTCGCGAACCCCAGTTCCAGGACAGGAATCTTCCGTATATCAAGCAGAGCATCCAACTCGCGGAGCGCAGCTTCGACCTGGTCACGGACCGGGCCTTCCTCAAACACAACCTGAAAAAGCTGCCGGTCATGCCCGATTCCCAAGTTCCGACGGCTTTGAAGGAGCTGGCGGCCAGGAAATCCGAACAAGCCGTCGATGAGTTCGTAGACGGCCTCTATGACAAGACAATCCTGACCAGCCCCGAGAAAAGGCTTGAGCTCATCGGGCTGAAGCCCGACGCTCTGGCCAAGTTGGGAGATCCGCTGATCTTGCTCGCGGCGGGCCTGGAGAAGGAGCTCGTCGTCCTTCGTGAGGAAGGAAAGGCCCTCGGCCAGGAGCGGACGGAGCTCAAGAAAATCTACGAGGCGGCCCTCATCGAGCGGACCGCAGGCCAGTTCGCCCCGGACGCCAACGGCACGATCCGGTTCACCTATGGGCCCGTCAAAGGCTACGCGCCCAAAGATGCCGTATTCTACCTGCCCCAGACCACGCTCAAGGGCGTGATGGAGAAGGAGACGGGCGAATACCCCTTTCACGTGCCCGACAAGATCAAGTCGCTTTACCAGGCCCGCGACTTCGGCCGCTACCTCGACACCGGGCTCAACGATGTCGCCTGCTGTTTCCTGAACACGACGAACGTCACCGGCGGCAATTCCGGGTCTCCGACCCTGAACGCCCGCGGCGAGCAGGTGGGGATCATCTTTGACATGACCTACGAGAGCGTTATCGGCGATTACCACATCATCCCCGAGCTCCAGCGGTCGATCAGTGTCGATATCCGGTACGTGCTGTTCGTGACGGAAAAGTTCTCCGGCGCAACGAACGTCATCAAGGAACTGGGACTATAGTCGACATTGCTGTCTTGCGGAACGCGTGATTTCGTGGAGGCTGGGGCGGGGCCCAGGCCTGTTCATCCCCGCGGTCGAGCCGGATCGGATGGGGATGGCGCCGAGGGGAGAGCGGAGCCTCGCCGTCCGACCCGATGACGGCGCGAGGGTTCTTCGGGAAAAACGCGCCTTTCCGCTATAATGGACAATCGGTAAAGCCATGATATCCGTAGAGAACCTGTCGAAAAGCTTCGGGGCCCAGCTCCTTTTCGATAATATCAGCTTCAAGATCAACCGCCGGGAGCGAGTCGGCCTCGTCGGCAGGAACGGCCACGGCAAAACAACGCTGTTCCGGATCATCGCCGGCCACGAATCCGCCGATTCCGGCTCGGTGTCCGTACCCAAGAACTACCGTATCGGCTATGTCGAGCAGGAGCCGGAATTCACGGAACAAACGGTCTTGGGCGAGGCCGTCCTCGGCCTGCCCCCGTCGGAGCGGGACCGGATATGGCGGGCCGAAAAGATCCTGGCCGGCCTGGGTTTCGAGGCGCGTGACCTCCGCCGGCCGCCCGCGGAACTTTCGGGCGGTTATCAAGTCCGCCTCAACCTGGCCAAGGTCCTCCTCGCGGACTTCGACCTGCTCCTCCTCGACGAGCCCAACAATTATCTCGACGTCACCTCGATCCGCTGGCTGGAGCGCTTCCTGATCAGCTGGCCGGGCGAGTTCCTGCTCATCACCCATGACCGGAGCTTCATGGACGCGGTCGTCACCCACATCGTGGGCATCCATCGGCGTAAGGTCCGCAAGCTGGCCGGCGACACGGGCAAGTATTACACCCAGATCGCCCAGGACGAGGAGATCTTCGAGAAAACGCGCCTCAACGACGAGCGCAAGCGCAAGGAGATCCAGAACTTCATCGACAAGTTCCGGGCCAGCGCCCAGCTCACCGGGCTGGTGCAGTCGCGGAAAAAGACGCTGTCCAAAATGGAAAAGAGGGAGAAGCTCGAGAAGATCGGCGCCCTTGATTTCACGTTCGCCTCCAAGCCTTTTCACGGCAAGTACGCGCTGAACCTGAACGAGGTCTATTTTTCGTATGACCCGGCCCGGCCGCTGATCCGGGATTTCTCGGTGAGCGTGGGGGCTCGCGACCGTATCTGCGTCATCGGCAGGAACGGCAAGGGCAAGACGACCCTCCTCAAGCTCATGGCCGCGGTCCTCGAACCGCTGGCGGGCGAGGTGAGCAAGCCGCTCAACGTCGCCGCCGGCTATTTCGAGCAGTCCTATGTCTCGGGTCTCGACGAATCACGGACCGTGCTCGAAGAGATCATGACCGTCGACCCGGAGCGCGACCCCGGACGGAGCCGGGCGATCTGCGGCGGCATGCTGTTCGAGCAGGACGACGCGCTGAAGAAGATCGGCATCCTGTCGGGCGGGGAAAAGAGCCGGGTCGTCCTGGGCAAGCTGATCGCCGCGCCCTATAACCTCCTGCTCCTCGACGAGCCCTCCAATCACCTCGACCTGGAAGCCAACGACGCCCTGCTCGCCGCACTCGACAACTTCGAAGGCGCTGTGGTCATGGTCACCCACAACGAAATGTTCCTCCACGCCCTGGCCGAGCGGCTGATCGTCTTTCAGGGGGACCGGATCGCGATCTACGAGGGGGACTACGAGCGGTTCCTGGAGAAGGTCGGCTGGCAGGACGAATCGGACAGCCCCCGTCCGGGCAAAACAACGGACAGAGATAAGGAGAAGCCGAACCAGCGCGACCTTCGCCGGCTCCGGTCCGCCGTTCTCTCCGAGAGGGCGCGGGCGCTCAAACCGCTGGAAAAGAGGGCGGACGACGCCGAGGCCGAGATCGAGGCCAAGGAAGCGGAGCTCGAATCCCTGAACCAGGCCATCATCGAGGCCGCGCAGGGACAGATGGGGCAGGAGATCGTCGAGATCTCGCGCCGCATGCACCAGCTGAAGAAGGAGATCGACTTTCTGTACGGCGAGCTCGACACCCTGACGCGCGATATCGATGAAAAAAAGGCGCATTTCGACCGGGAGCTCGCCGGCCTGACCTCGTGACGGATGGCCGTCCCCCTTGAATGCGACCGGCTCGTAATGTATAAAAAGCAGCGGAGAGGGTGACACGAAAGGCATGCGCGGGCACAAATCCTGTCTCGCGGTCATGGCCGCGTCCGTCTGGGCCGTCGGCCTGGCCCTCGGCGGCGCGGCGTGCAACCGCGGGTCGAGCGGCAGGGGGCTGATCATCGCCGGCTCGACAAGCATCCAGCCGTTCGCCGACCGCTGGGCTGAAGTCTACATGAGGGAGAGCCCCGGAAAGGTCGTGAACGTCCAGGGCGGCGGATCGAGCGCCGGCCTCGAAGCCGCCCGCAGCGGCGTTGCGGACATCGGCATGTCCTCGCGCGAGCTGAAGCCCGAAGAGCGCGACCTTACCGAGACCGTTATCGCCCGTGACGGCCTGGCCGTTATCGTTCATCCGGCGAATTCCCTGTCCGGCCTCGACCTCTTCGAAGTCCGGAGCATCTTCAACGGCAGCATCCGGAACTGGAAAATGCTGGGCGGAGCCGACTCGGAGATCACGGTGGTCACGCGGGAGGAAGGGTCGGGCACGCGCGGCGCTTTCCAGGAGCTGGTGATGAACAAGGACAGGATCTTCCGGGGTGCCGTCGTCGAGGATTCCAACGGCACGGTCCGGGAGATCGTGGCCAGCGATCCCAACGGCATCGGCTACATCTCGCTGGGCTTGGTGAATGAGCAGATCAAGCCCCTGGCGCTCGACGGGGTTCAAGCGACCAAGGCCGAGATCGATGCCGGGAGATACCGGCTCGTCCGGCCGTTCCTGTTCGTGACGAAAGGACCGGCGGCGCCGGCCGCCGGAGACTTCATCTCATTTGTCCTCTCCCCGGAGGGGCAGAAGCTGATCATCGAGGAGGGGTTGCTGCCGGCGACGGCAGAGTAAGAGACTCCCATGGCCATGACCCGTCTGGAAAGGAACGAGACCCTTATCCGCTTCGGCCTCCTGATGATCGCCTTTTCCGCCGTCTCGGTGCTGGCCGTGATCACCCTGTTCATCTTCAGGGAGGGCACTCCCATCATGGTGAAATACGGGCTGGGCAAGTTCCTCCTGGGCATGGATTGGTATCCCTCGGAGAAGAGCTTTGGTCTGTTGCCGATGATCGTGGGCTCGCTGGCCGTCACCGCCGGGTCTCTCTGCATCTCCATCCCCCTGGGGCTCGCCTGCGCCGTTTTCCTGACCGAATTCTCCACCAAGGGCGTCCGGCGGGTCGTCAAGCCGATGATCGAGCTCCTGGCGGGGATCCCGTCGGTGGTTTACGGCTTCATGGGGGTCATCATCCTGGTGCCCTTCATACGGGAAACGATGGGCGGGCCCGGCCTGTCGGTGCTGGCGGCCTCGATCGTCCTCGGCATCATGGTCCTGCCGACGATCCTCAGCATTTCCATCGACTCTCTCGAGGCGGTTCCCCGTGCCTACAGGGAAGGGTCGATCGCCCTCGGGGCCACGCGCTGGCAGACGACGCGCATGGTGATGATCCCGGCGGCCAAATCGGGGATCATCGCCAGCGTCATCCTGGGCATGGGCCGGGCCGTGGGTGAGACGATGGCCGTGATCATGGTCGCGGGCAACGCGGCCGCCATCCCGGATTCGATCACGGCCCCCGTCCGGACGCTGACCTCGAACATCGCCCTGGAAATGGGCTACGCTTCGGGCGAGCACCGGGAGGCCCTGTTCGCCACGGGCGTCATCCTCTTCGTGATCATCATGATCCTCAACACCGCGGCCAACCTGACCTCCATGAGGCGGAAGCCGTGAGGGTCTTCTTCAACCCCCGTCTGGAGCAGCGTATCGTCCAAGCCCTCCTCTGGATCTTCACGTCGGTCACGGTGTTTGTCCTCCTGTTCATCATCTATTTTGTGCTCAAGGAGGGCCTGCCCGTCCTTTCGCCCGGCTTCCTGACTAAGAATCCGGTCGAGATGGGGAGGTCCGGCGGGATCTTTTCGACGATCGTCGGTACCGCGGCGCTCACCCTGCTCGCCGTCCTGATCGCGGCGCCGCTCGGGGTGGGCACGGCGATCTACCTCACGGAATACACCCGGGAGAATTGGGTAACCAGAGTCATCCGCTTCGGCGCGTCGTGCCTGGCGGGCATCCCCTCGATCATCTTCGGACTGTTCGGGTTTATCCTGTTCGTGACGGCTCTGGGGTTCGGCTGGTCGCTGCTCAGCGGCGGCCTGACGCTCGCCTTCATGCTCCTGCCGACGATCATCCGGACGAGCGAGGAGGCCATCAAGGCCGTCCCGGCCTGTTTCCGCGACGTCAGCTTCTCTTTGGGGAGCACGCGCTGGCAGGCGGTGACCCGGGTCGTCCTGCCGGCGGCCCTGCCCGGGATCGTCACGGGGATCATCCTGAGCATCGGCCGGAGCATCGGCGAGACCGCCGCCGTCATCTTCACCGCCGGCAGCGCCCTGCATCTGCCGACCTCGCTGTTCTCCTCGTCCCGGACGATGTCCGTGCATTTCTACATCCTGGCCAGGGAAGGGATCTCCATGCCGAACGCCTACGGGACCGCGGCCGTCCTGGTGCTGGCGATCCTCGTCATCAACCTCGCGACCTATGCCATGATGGACCGGTTCATCAGGAGATACCGCTGATGCCGGAGGGGATCAGACCGGTGGCGCGGGCGGTCGCGATCAGGGCCATTCAATTCAGCCACTTCTTCGGCGCCCACCCGACCTTGAAGAACCTCGACCTGGAGATCAAGCCGAACGAGATCTTCGGCATCATCGGGCCGGCCGGGAGCGGCAAATCGACTTTCCTTCGGGCGCTGAACCGGTTGAACGACCTCGCGCCGGGCTCGCATGTTCAGGGCCGGCTCGAGGTGGGGGGAGTCGATATCTACGCTCCGGGGACGAGCGTGGTTGAGCTTCGCCGCCGGCTGGGCATGGTGTTCGCGACGCCCGTGCCGCTGCCCCGCTCGATTTTCGAGAACGTCGCCTTCGGACCTCGGCTCTCCGGCGTCAACAGCCGGGACAGGCTCGGCGGCGCTGGTCAAGGACGCTCTGGAAAAGACAGCCCTTTGGGCCGAGGTCAAGGACAGGCTCGACGAGAGCGGCCTGAAGCTTTCGGGGGGCCAACAGCAGCGCCTGTGCCTGGCCAGGATCCTGGCTCTGCGGCCGGAGTTCATCCTGCTCGACGAGCCGACATCGGGCCTGGACCCGGTTTCGACGATGCGCATCGAAGAGATGCTCCGGCGGCTCAAGGCCGAATACACGATCGTGCTGGTCACCAATAACACCAAGCAGGCGGCCCGCGTCGCGGACCGGACGGCCTTCTTACTGGACGGCGAGCTCGTCGAGGTCGGCGACACCGTAAAGATCTTCTCGGTGCCGTCGGACCCGCGGACGAACGACTACCTCCTGGGGAGATTCGGATGAGGAGCCACCGTGGCCGTCATTGAAGTCCGGGACCTGTCGCTTTTCTACGGCCGCTTCCAGGCCTTGAAGGGTATCAACCTGGACATCGAACCGTGCCGGATCACCGCCCTGATCGGCCCTTCGGGATGCGGCAAGTCCACTTTCCTGCGAACGCTTAACCGGATGAACGATCTGATCGACGATGTCCGGATCGAAGGGACCGTGCGGATCGACGGCGCCGACATCTACAGCCGGCGGACCGATCTGCTGAAGCTGCGCCGTAAAGTGGGCATGGTTTTTCAGCGGCCCAACCCGTTCCCCCTGAGCGTTCTTGACAACGTGATCTACGGGCTCAAGGTCCACGGCATCGCGGATGGCCGCACCCTCGACGAGCGCCTCGAATGGGCGCTCGAGTCCGTTCGACTCTGGGACGACCTCAAGGACAAGCTCCACGTCAGCGCGCTCAGCCTGTCCGGAGAGCAGCAGCAGCGCCTCTGCATCGCGCGTCTCATCGCCGTCGAGCCGGAGATCCTGCTCATGGACGAACCGTGTTCGGCGCTCGACATGATCGCCACCGCCCGGGTCGAGGACCTGATGCTCGAGCTCAAGAAAAGGTACACCATCGTCATCGTCACTCATAACATGCAGCAGGCGGCGCGGGTCTCGGACAGCACCGGCTATTTCCTTCTGGGTGAGCTGATCGAATTCGGAGCCACCGAACAGATCTTCACCAGGCCCTCCGACTCAAGGACGGACGACTACATCACCGGCCGTTTCGGGTAGGAAGGATCGGGGAGGCGCTCGAGTGCCCGCGAAGGAACTCGAGCCTCGCCAGGCGGAGAAGGCGATTCTGTTTGAATTGAGACGGGATTTTTGTTTAAATGAAAACATCAAGGAAAACCGAGGAATAAGATCATGTTCGAGGAACAGGAAAAGACTCCGGAAGAAATACCGGAAGAGATCCCGCTGGAAACCGGCGACGACATCATCTCCGAGGGCAGCCGGAAGAGCGACCGCCGCGTCGTCCTCACGGCGGCGGGCATCTTGCTCGTGCTGCTCGCGATCTTCGCCTTCTATTATTTCGCGATCTACAAGAATCCCGCCAAGGGCGGAGAGACGGCCTCCGTCCCGCCGGCGGCGATGGAGAAACCGCTGGCCCCCGCCGAGCCGTCGGACGCTCCCGCGGCCCCGCCCGTCGGCCTTGACCAAAGCGACGAGCTCGTCCGGAAGCTGGCCCGGGAGATCTCCTCGCATCCCCGACTGGCGTCCTGGCTCCAGAGCGAGCAGCTCATCCGCCATTTCGCAGGCGCCGTCGACAACATCGCCAACGGCCTCAGCCCCCGTTCGCACATCGCGTTTTTCATGCCGGACGGGGATTTCAAGGTGGTCAAAACGGGCAATCTCTTTGTCGCCGACCGGGACGGATTCGCCCGCTACAACCCGGTGGTGGATGTCTTCGTCTCACTCGACAGCGCCCAGTGCGTGGCGCTCCTCCGGGGGCTCAAGCCCCTCTGCCAGGAGGCCTACCGCGATCTCGGCTATCCGGACCAGGATTTCGAGACCGCCCTCGTTCGGGCCATCAGCGAGCTCCTGGAAACGCCGGTCGTCGAGGGCGATATCATCCTCGAGAAGGCCGTCCTGAACTATACGATGCTCGACCCCAACCTCGAGAACTTGAGCGACGCCCAGAAACACCTGCTCCGGATGGGCCCCGAAAACGTCGAGGCGATCCAGAGGAAGCTCAGGGAAATGGCGGAGGCTCTTGGCGTGCCCGCTGCCGGGCTGCCGGTTTCCCGACGCTATTCAACCGCCCCCTGACCCGGGGCGCCTATTTATTTCCGCCGCGGCGGCCCCAATCGAACGGCTCGGCCCGCTCGAAATCCGGGACCAGATGATCTTCGCCGAACGCCCCGGGCTGAATGAACAGGTGCTCGAACCCCAGTTCCTGCGCCCGGCCCAAGACCCGATCGTATTCATGCCGCTCCAGAGGCCGGCCGAGCGCCTCGGGGGCTCGAAAGCACGGCTGATACTGGCTCATCAAGCTCAGGGCGACCGATGTTCCGAGCTCCCGGTGGACCCAGTCTAGAACGGAGAGAGAGTTTTCGACGGACCCGGGCAGGACGAGGTGGCGGATAATGAGCCCCCGCTCGGCGGCGCCGCCGGCATCAAGGACCAGCAGCGGCTGCTGGAAGAACATTTCCCGGACCGACTCCGCGGCCTGCTCGAAATAGTCCGGCGCGCCCGAATAGGCGGCAGCCGGCCCGGCCGAAGCGTACTTGAGGTCCGGGAGGTAGATATCCACGATCCCGTCGAGATGGGCCAGGACCGAGGCCTTTTCGTACCCGCTCGAATTGGCCACGACCGGAATCGATAAGCCGCGGCGGACGGCGAGCTGGAGAGCCCTCAAGACGGGCAGGAGGTGATGGGTGGGGGAGACAAGGTTGATGTTGAGGGCGCCGTGTTCCTGAAGGGCGAGTATCATGACCGCCAGCTCTTCGTCACCGGTGATGCGGCCGCGGCCGAGCCAGCTCAGCTGGTAGTTCTGGCAGAAGCAGCACTTGAGGCTGCAGCCGGAAAAGAAGACCGTCCCCGAGCCCGAGCGCGCGCCGGTGCCCCGCGGCTCGTCCGGACCACCCCCGCCGCTCAGGACAGGTTCTTCGCCGTAATGAAGAAGAGCGTGGGAAACGACGGCTGCCGGGCCGCTCTCGCAGAACCCCAGCTCCCCGGCCGACCTGTCGACGCCGCACTCGCGCGGGCAGAGCCGGCAATCGACGGCGTGCCCGGCCAGCTTATCCAGCGCGGCGTCGATCTTATCGAGCTTTCTGGCGATGTTTACGGGAGCCATCTTATTTTCCCTATTATTGTATCAGAAAGTGCGGCACCGAGGCTCACACGGTCCCGGAGCTGCCGGGGAGGAGAGTTGGCGAAACTTGACAGAAAGCCCCGGGTATACTACAAAAGCGTTCATTTCAGGAGCATACGTATGGATTTGATCGAGCGCCTCATCGATTTCGTCCTCCACCTCGACAAGCACCTGAGCGGCCTGATCCAGGCGTACGGGTTATGGACTTACCTGATCCTCTTCTTTGTCATCTTCCTGGAGACGGGGTTTGTTGTCGCCCCCTTTCTGCCCGGCGATTCCCTATTGTTCGCCGCCGGGACGTTCGCCGCCATAAAGACGCTGAACATCGCCTGGCTGATCGTCATACTCAGCGCGGCCGCCATTCTGGGCGATACGGCCAACTACTGGATCGGCCACTTCGTGGGCCCGAAGGTGTTCGCCAACGAAAAGAGCCGGTTTTTTAAGAAAGAACACCTGGAGCGGACGCACCGCTTCTACGAGAAGTACGGCGCCGAGACCATCATCATCGCCCGTTTCGTCCCGATCATCCGGACGTTCGCCCCGTTCGTCGCCGGCATCGGCCGGATGAGCTACTGGAAGTTTATCAGCTATAACGTTATCGGCGGCATCGGCTGGGTGGTGATCCTGACCATGGTGGGATATCTCTTCGGGAATATCCCGGTCGTCAGGAAGAACTTCGGGCTGGTGATCATTGCCATCATCGTCATCTCGGCCATCCCGGCGGCGGTCGAGGTCTTAAGGCACCGGCGGGAATCCCGTCAGATAAGGCCCTGAAGGGTCCTCTTGAGGGCCGCCGAGGCGAGCGCCTGCCGGTCTGTCCGGTCGGTATGGATGGGGGTGACGGATACGGAGCCGCGCTCAACCGCCCGGACGTCGCTCCGCCGGCCGCCCGAAGGGCTGATCTTCGCCAGCCCGATCCAGTAATAGGTCCGGTCGCGCGGGTCTTTCTTCTCCACCACCTCGGGGTCGTACCGTTTTTCGCCGAGCTCGGTGAGCTCCACGCTCTTGACCGGGCCGGGAGGGATGTTGACGTTCAGCATCATTCCGGAAGGGAGAGCGGACCTAAGCAACGCGGCGGTTAGCCTGGCTGTCAGCTCCGCGGCGGAGTCGAAAGCGAACCGTTTGTCCGCGTCGTGAATCAGGGAGACCGCCATGGACGGAATCCCGAGGAAGGTCCCCTGGATCGCTCCCGCGACGGTGCCCGAATACGAAATATCCTGGCGGCCCAGGTTTGGCCCGTGGTTGATGCCCGATACCAGAAACGCCGGGGCGCGGGGGAGGAGCTTGGCCACGGCCAGGTAAATGCAGTCGGCGGGCGTCCCATCGACGGCGAATGTGCGGGGGCCGATCTTTTCCACCCTCAGGGGATGGCGCAGGGTCAGGGCCAGTGAGGCGGCGCTCCTCTCCCGGTCGGGAGCGACGGTGAAGACTTCGCCGATGCCCCTCAGGTGACGCGCCAGCGCGCCGATCCCCTCGGAAAAATAGCCGTCGTCGTTCGTCAGGAGGATCAGGGGCTTCAACGAAGGCTCAAGAGCGGATCATGATGAGCATCATTTTGAAGGGCCGGAGCGCCTTGAGCGCGTGCGGCCGGTTGGCGGGCATCACGATGATCTCGCCGGCGGCCACGGCGTGGATTTCGCCCGAGATCGTGATCTGCGCCTCGCCGTCGATGACATGGACGAGGGCATCGAAGGGCGCGGTGTGTTCGCTGAGCCCCTGCCCTTCATCGAAAGCGAACACCGTGACGGTTCCGGTCGGCTTGCTGAGTATCTCGCGGCTGACAACGGCGCCCTTCTGATAGTCCACGAACCGGGCCAGCGGACCGGACGACACGCCGGCCGCCGGTGATGACGGATCTTTGGTCGGAGTCATTGTGTTTGTCTCCTTTGACTGACGGAGGTTTTCACCCAAGTGAGAATGGTCGGGACGGGCGGATTCGAACCGCCGACCCCATGCACCCCAAGCATGTGCGCTACCAGGCTGCGCCACGTCCCGATACAAGGAAAACTATTATATCAGAAAAAGCCCTCGGATTTACACTCTCCGCGTCTTTTTCCGAAGAGAGCTGGCGAGGTCTTCGAGCTGCTCCTTCACTTCGAACAGGGTTTTCCGGAGCCGGTCGGGGTGGACGGGCTCCGCCGTCCCGCCCACGAATTCCGCTTCGATCCGGCGCTTGGCCCCGGCGAGCGTCAGCCGCTCCGTGATCAGCAGCTCTTTGAGCCGGAGAATGACATCAAGGTCCTTTTGACGGAAGATCTTTTGCCCGCCCGCCGCGCGCCCGGCGTGGATGAAGGGGAACTCGTTTTCCCAGTTTTCGACGACCTTGGGCTCGATCTTGGCGAGGCGGCTGACCTCGTCGAGCGTGTAAAAAAGCCGGGATGGGTTCTTTTCGGACTTCATGGGGCTTCGATTCGCCATCACGATACCACGGCTGTTATAGGCCGTCAAGAAATGCCGTCGGCAGAAGAGAGAGGGGCAAAGATTTTGGGGCCGGGATTTGTTATAATCGCTCATCATGCCCCCGGATACGTCACCTACCCCGGCGCCGCTGGCCGAGCGCCTGCGGCCGCGGACGTTCAGCCAGTTCCACGGACAGACGCACCTGCTCGGACCGGGGCGGATCCTCGCCGAGCTCATCGAATCGGGCCGGCTGGTCTCGCTGATCTTCTGGGGCCCGCCGGGTTCGGGAAAAACGACCCTGGGCATGATGCTCGCCCGGCATTTCGACATGCCGTGCGTCTTCTTCAGCGCCGTCCTGGCCGGCATCAAGGAAGTCAAGGACGTAATGGCCAAGGCCGAAGACCACAAAAAGCTCTACGGAAAGCCGACCATTATTTTTATCGACGAGATCCACCGGTTCAACAAGGCCCAGCAAGGGGCGTTCCTGCCTTATGTCGAGCGGGGCGACGTCATCCTGTTCGGCTCCACCACCGAGAATCCGTCGTTCGAGGTCATCGCGCCCCTGCTGTCACGGACCCGGGTCCTCGTCCTTCATCCCCACGCCGAGGAGGACCTGAGCCGGATCCTCGACGAAGCGCTGGCGGACAGGGAGAGAGGCCTCGGGTCGATGGGCCTCGTCCTGGACGCCGGCGCCCGACGGACGATCATCGACACCGCCAACGGTGACGCCCGTCGGGCCCTGAACGCGCTGGAGATCGCCGCCAACCTGGCTCATGCCGGCACGATCGGTCCCCAGGAAGTCCAGGAGGCTCTCCAGCAGAGGACTCTGCTCTATGACAAGTCCGGCGAGGAACATTTCAACCTGATTTCCGCGCTTCACAAGAGTCTGCGCAACAGCGACGTGGATGCCGCCCTCTACTGGCTGGCCCGGATGATCTTCTCCGGCGAAGACGCGCTTTATATCGCGCGCCGCCTCGTCAGGTTCGCCTCGGAAGATATCGGACTGGCCGAACCCCAGGCCCTCGCCATCGCCCTCAGGGCCAAGGAGGCCTTTGAGTTCCTCGGCTCTCCCGAAGGCGAGCTGGCGCTGGCCGAGGCCGTGATCTATCTGGCCGCGGCCCCCAAAAGCAACCGCGCTTACGCCGCCTACACCAAGGCCATGAAGGATGTCGAAGTCAGCCCGCACGAGCCCGTCCCGATGCAGATCCGGAATGCGGTGACGGGCCTGATGAAGGAGGTCGGCTACGGCAAGGAATATGCCTACGCCCACGACTTCGAATTCTCGACGACCGACATGGAGACCTTTCCGGAAAGGCTCCGGGGCCGGAAGTACTACGAACCGGGCGACTTGGGCTTTGAAAAGGAGATCAGGAAACGGGTCGAATGGTGGCTCAAGGTCAAGGAAAAACTCAGGGCGGCGAAGCCTGAGTAGCGCCGTCCTCCTCTTTTTCCTTAAGCAAGTAATAGATCTCCCAGCTGATATCGTCGGCCAGGCAGCCGAGGCAGGATGTTTTGGTCGTCGCCAGCTCGCCGTCGGCGATCTTATCCTTCAGGATCTTCTTGACCCTCTTGCGGATTCTGTAAAGCAGGATATAGTTGACCATCGCCTTCCGGCCGCATGATATCAATTCGGGCGGCGGGTGTAAAGGCAGCCCGCCGCGTTGGTGAGCCGGGGCATAAAATGATATGATGCACCGCGCGAGGAAAAGCATGAAACGGGCCTTGATCATCTTGCTCATGGGCTCGAGTCTGTCCTGCTCTCTTTTCCGCTCCCGGCCCGCCCCTTACCCCGAAGGCGTCGTCTTTCCGCTGGCGGAGACGGCGAAGGTCGAATTCGAGGGCCGGGCCATAAAGTCCCTGGTTAGGAGCGGGGATCGGCTCCATTTTTCGACGGACAAGGGAGCGGTTCATTGCCTCGATGCCCTGGGCCGGAAGATCCTGTGGACGTACGTCTCGCCCGCGGCCCTGGGTTGCCCGCCGGCCGTGGGTCAGGCCTTCATAGCCGTCTGGGACGCGGCGGGCACCGTTCACGGGCTGAGCGCCGAAGGCGCCCCGGCCTGGGAAACCCGCCTCCCGGGGACGCCGTCTTCGGACATCGCCCTTTCCCAAGATAAGCTGTATATCGGGACGAGAGAGGGGAGCCTTATTGCCCTGAGCCAATCGACCGGCAAGGTCCTCTGGACGTTCGAAACGGGCGGAGCCATCGAAGCCGCCTGCGCCGTCTGGCGGGAATCGGTCGTCCTGGCTTCGACGGACGGACGGATCTATATCCTCGGTGCCGACGGAAAGCTCAAATTTAAATGGGAGGCCGGCGCGGCGACCCGAGTGACGCCGCTTGTCGAAGGCGACAGCCTGTATTTCGGCGCCGACGATGCCGCGTTCAATTGCCTGGATCTCACGTCGCGGCAGCTGAAATGGCGGCTGGGCGCGGGGGCCAAGATCCTTTCAACCCCCCGGGCCGACAGCCAGAGGGTGTATTTTACCGCCTCGAACACCGTCCTCTACGCCCTGGAAAAGAGCGGGGGCGATATCGCCTGGTGGAAGATCCTGCCGTCCCGGAGCCCCTACAGCCCCGAGATCGCCGGGGAAACGATCCTCGCCGCCTCGGCTTCGACAGTGCTCGTCGGGCTCGAGCGGCGGACCGGGCAGGAGCAGGGTCGCCACGACGCCGGCCTGGAGGCCCGCAGCAACCCCTGCTGGCTGGCCCCCGATATCCTGGTCGCTCTTTATGATTCCGCTTCGGACAAGGGCAGCCTCTCCTGGCTCCGGAAGCTGCTCAAGGTCGAGCTGTCGGCCTCGCTGGCCCAGCCGGCCGCGGTCGGCGCGGAGGTCGTCTTCACGGCTTCGGCGGTCGGTTTTCATCTTCCCAAGTATGAGTTTACCATCCGTCAGGATAAGGAAATAACGGTTACGCAGGCGGCCTCCACCAAAAGCGCCTGGACCTGGTTCCCGGAAAGCGAAGGAAAATTCACGATCGGCGTCCGGGTCAGCGACGCCAAGGATCAACGCGAAAGCGAGCTGACCTTTGACGTCGCCAATCCAAAATGAGATCGGCCCCTGACGCCGCCGGAAAGGAGAGATTCATGGAAAGAGAAGAGGCCCTGGGCCTTCTGAAACAGCATCTCAAGAACAAGAACCTCATCAAGCACTGCCTGTCCGTCGAAGCCTGCATGAAAGCCGCGGCGGCCCGGCTCGGACATGATCCCGCTCCCTGGGGGTTGGCCGGGATACTCCACGACATGGACTACGAGGTGACCGAGAAGAGCCCGGAGCTCCACACCTCCGAGACGGTCAAGCTCCTCGGCGGGATGGACATCGCGCCGGAGATCATCCACGCCATCCAGGCCCACGCCTCCAAGGTGCCGTGCGAAACCCCGATGGATTGGGCGATCTACTCCATCGACCCGCTGACGGGCCTGATCATCGCCGCGGCCCTGATGCACCCGGACAAGAAACTGAAATCGGTCGACCTCGAATTCATCAAAAGGCGTTACAAGGAAAAAACCTTCGCCAAGGGCGCGCGGCGCGAAGAGATCGAGGAGAGCCGGAACCTCGGCCTCGACCTGGATGAGTTCATCTCCATCTGTCTGACCGCCATGCAGGACATCTCCGCGGACCTCGGGCTCTGAGATATCGGCCCGGGGAAACGGCCCCGCACGCCGGGGGCGGAACACCGGCTGTTTTCGTTGAGTCGGCGCGGCCTGTTGTGTATAATAAGTCCTTGTTTTTCCCCGGCCGCCCCGTCTGGCCGGAGGTTCTACGTGCGCCAGCCGGGAGGAGGACATCATGATCAACGCCCAGGTCAAAATACCCACTCCCGGTAATGAACCGGTTCTGAGCTATGCCCCGGGGACGCCCGAACGCCGCCGCCTGAAGGACGAGTTGGCGGCCATGCTCCGCCGGGAGATCGAGATACCCTTGGTGATCGGCGGGGAGGAGGTCCGGACAGGGGACATGGCGGACTGCCGCTGCCCGCACGACCATCGGCACATTCTCGCCCGGTATCACAAGGCCGGCCCCCGGGAGGTGGAGAAAGCCGTCGCCGCCTCCCAGGCGGCCTGGCGGGAATGGTCGGAGACCGACTGGGTCTCCCGGGCCGCCATCTTCCTCCGGGCGGCCGAGCTGCTCTCGACGAAGTACCGGTTTTTGCTCAACGCCGCGACCATGCTCGGCCAGTCGAAGACGGCCCAGCAGGCGGAGATCGACTCTGCCTGCGAGCTTATCGATTTCTATCGCTTCAACCCGTACTACATGTGCCAGATCTTCGCCCAGCAACCGGAGTCCTCGGCGGCGACCTGGAACTATCTGGAATACCGGGCCCTGGAAGGGTTTGTCTTCGCCGTGACTCCGTTCAACTTCACGGCCATCGCCGGCAACCTGCCCACCGCGCCGGCGATGATGGGGAACACCGTCCTCTGGAAGCCTGCTTCGTCCGCGGTCTTTTCGGCCTACTACCTCACCCGGCTCTTCAAGGAAGCCGGGCTCCCGGACGGGGTTATCAATTTCATCCCGGGGTCGGGAAGGCAGGTGGGCGATCCCGTACTCGAACAGCGCAGCCTGGCCGGCGTCCACTTCACCGGCAGCACGTCCGTTTTCCATGGGATATGGAAAACGATCGGCGCGAACATCGCCAATTACCGGGTTTATCCCAGGATCGTCGGCGAGACCGGCGGCAAGGATTTCGTCTTCGTCCACGCCTCGGCCGATGTCGACGTAACGGCCACGGCGCTCCTCCGCGGCGCCTTCGAGTATCAGGGGCAGAAGTGCTCGGCGGCCAGCCGGGCCTACATCCCCGACAACCTCTGGCCGGCTCTCAAGAGCCGGCTTGCGGACGAAATCGCGACGGTCAAGATGGGCGACGTCGCCGATTTCTCGAATTTCATGGGCGCGGTCATCGACGCCTCCGCCTTTGCGACGATCAAGGCTTATATCGAGCACGCCCGGGGATCGAGCGAAGCCGAGTTCGTCACCGGCGGGAAGTACGACGACAGCAAGGGCTATTTCGTCGAGCCGACGGTGGTGCGGACGACGAACCCGAGGTTCAAGCTCATGGAGGAGGAGATCTTCGGCCCGGTGCTCACGGTTTACGTCTATCCCGAGGCCAAGTTCGACGAGACGCTCGAGATCTGCGACACGACCTCGGCCTACGCCCTGACCGGGAGCATCATCGCCTCGGACAGGAAGGCGGTCATCCGGGCCGGCCGCGCGCTGCGTCACGCCTCGGGGAACTTCTACATCAACGACAAGCCGACGGGAGCGGTCGTCGGTCAACAGCCGTTCGGGGGAGCGAGGGCTTCCGGGACCAATGACAAGGCCGGCTCTTTACTCAACATGCTGCGCTGGGCGAGCGCCCGGGCGGTCAAGGAGAACCTCAACCCGCCGACGGACTACCGCTACCCGTTCCTGGCCGAAAAATAGATCCATCGAGAGGGAAAGACGATGAACAAGATACTGGAAAAGCTGGGCCTTAGCGATGTCAATATCGGCGCCTGTTCGGGGCCGGGTGCCTGGCACCGGGACCGGGCGGGAAAGGAGCTGGTTTCCTATAATCCGGCGACCGGCAAGCCGATCGCCAAGGTCATCCAGGCGGCCGAGAGCTCGTACGAGAAGGTCGTCGGGCAGGCCGCCGAGGCCTTCGTTTCCTGGCGGATGACTCCCGCGCCCCGGCGGGGATCGGTCATCCGGGACCTGGGCCAGGCCCTGCGCGAACACAAGGACCCCTTGGGCGACCTGGTCAGTCTGGAGATGGGGAAGATCCGGGTCGAAGGCCGGGGCGAAGTCCAGGAGATGATCGATATCTGCGATTTTGCCGTCGGTCTCGGCCGCCAGCTCTACGGGCTCACGATGGCATCCGAGCGTCCGGCCCACCGCATGTTCGAGCAGTGGCATCCTCTCGGGCCAGTCGGCGTGATCACCGCCTTCAACTTCCCGGTGGCGGTCTGGTCTTGGAACGCCGCCATCGCCGCCGTCTGCGGGGACCCGGTCGTCTGGAAACCTTCCTCCGACACGCCGCTGACAGCGATCGCGGTCCAGCATATCGCGAACCGGGTCATGGCCGACCACGGTCTGAAGGGTATTTTCAACCTGCTGATCGGCCCCGGAGCGACCGTCGGCGAGCGCCTGATCAACGACGCCAGGCTGCCGCTGATCTCGTTCACGGGCTCCACCAGGATGGGCCGGCGCGTCACCGAGGCCGCCGCCCGCCGGTTCGGCCGGACGATCCTCGAGCTCGGGGGCAACAACGCCATCATCGTGACCCAAAACGCCGACCTGGAAATGGCGATGCGCTCGATCCTTTTCGGAGCGGTCGGCACGGCCGGCCAGCGGTGCACCTCGACGCGCCGGGTCATCGTCCACGCCTCCGTCGCCACTGAGCTTATCGCCAAGCTGATCAAAGCCTATAAACAGGTCCAGATCGGTGATCCTCTCAAGACCGGCGTCCTCATGGGCCCGCTGGTCACTCAAGCCGCGGTCGGGGATATGATGGCGGCCCTGGAAAAGGCCAAGGAACAGGGTGGTAAGGTTGTTTACGGCGGGCGGCTCCTGCCCGAGCTCGGCGAACAGTTCGTCCAGCCCGCCATCGTCAAGATGCCGGGCCAGACGGACATCGTCCGCGAGGAGACGTTCGCCCCGATACTCTACGTCTTAGAATATGACGAGCTTGAAGCGGCCGTCCGCCTGCACAACGAAGTTCCTCAGGGCCTGTCGAGCGCCATCTTTACGCTGGACGTCCGGGAGGCGGAGCGATTCCTGTCGGCCGCCGGGTCGGATTGCGGCATCGCCAACGTTAACATCGGCACTTCGGGGGCCGAGATCGGCGGCGCCTTCGGCGGCGAGAAGGAGACCGGCGGCGGCCGGGAGTCGGGTTCCGATGCCTGGAGGCAGTACATGCGCCGCCAGACCAATACCGTCAACTGGTCCCATGATCTGCCCCTGGCCCAGGGTATCAAGTTCGGCTCCTGATGAGGTGAACTTCGACGAGAATGGCGTATAATAATCATTGAAGTCATCGCGGTCACGGACCCCAAGGAGGGTAGCCATGTCCAAGAAGCTATATCGCTCGAACGGCAAAAAGATGATCGCCGGCGTCTGCGGCGGGCTGGCCGACTACTTTGAAATCGACGTCTCGCTCGTCCGCTTGATCTTCGTCGCCCTGAGCCTGGTCACGGCGATCATCCCGATGCTCATTTTTTACGTCATCGCCTGGATCATCCTGCCTGTCGAGGAGGCCGCGAAGGCCTAACCTGTTGACGACCGGCCCTTCATCCATTTGGAAAGAGGCTGCCCGCCCGGCGGGCTGTCGCCGATGAGCCACCCCGAGATACCATTCCGACAGATCGCGATCGAAGGCGCGCCCAGGTGCCAAAAGACGAAGCTGGCCCAGATCCTGAGCCAGATGATCGGCGGGCGGCTGGTCCTCGACCGGCCCGAGAATCCTTATCTCAACGACTTCTACAACGAGAAAGACGGCGCCTCTTTCCTGGCGCAGCTTGTCTTTCTCGTCAATCGCTACCACCAGCAGCTCCGTCTCTCCCAGAGAGACTTGTTCGAAGAGCGGGTGATCAGCGACTACCTCTTTGAAAAAGACAAGATCTACGCTTATCAGACGCTCGGCGACGACGAGCTCGTGGTCTACGAGCGGATCTACGGGATCCTCTCGGAGAGGATCCCCCGGCCCGACGCCGTCGTTTATCTCCAGATCTCCCAGCCGACGCTCCTCAAGAGGATCGCCCGTGAGGGGAGCGCGGCCGAGAAGTCGATCTCCGAGAAATACCTGGGCGACCTCGTCGAGGCGTTCGATTATTTCTTCTTCAATTATCAGGCCACGCCGCTCCTCACGGTCAAGGCCGATGAGCTCGACCTGACGAAGGAGGAGGAGATCGAGGATATCGTGGCCCGGCTGGGACAGCTAAAGAAGGGGCCGCAATATTACGTCCCGAAGAGCTATGCCCCCGGGAATCGCGAAAAAGACAAGTGACGCCGAAATGAAGACTTTACCTCAATCCCGCGTTTCCGGCGGGATGGGGAGAAAGGAAATCAGCATGTCCAATAACCCGATTTCACCAGTTACCGTACCTTGCCTCCGGAAAAAAAAGGCGGCGGGAGAGAAGATCGTGGCGCTGACCGCCTACGATTACCCCACCGCCATGCTCCTCGACGAGGCCGGCGTGGACATCCTGCTCGTGGGGGATTCCCTGGGGATGGTCGTCCTGGGATATTCGAGCACCATTCCGGTAACGATGGAGGAGATGATCCACCACACGAAGGCGGTGGTCCGCGGGGCTCGGCGGGCGCTGGTGATCGGCGACATGCCCTACTTCTCCTTTCACCAAGGCAAGGACCTGACGGTCGCCAACGCGTCGCGGTTCCTCAAAGAAGCCGGCGCCAGCGGCGTCAAGATCGAAGGGGCGTCGCCGAAGCGGCTGAAGCTGATCGAGGCCATGGTCGAGGCGGAAATCCCGGTCATGGGACACGTCGGCCTGACGCCGCAGTCCGTCAACCTCTTGGGGCAGTTCCGGGTCCGCGGAAGCGATGGCGCGGAAGCCGCGAAGATCATGGACGACGCGCTGAAGGTGGAAAAAGCCGGCGCTTTTGCGGTCGTCCTCGAGTGCCTGCCGGAGGACCTGGCCGGCAGGATCACCCGCCGGCTCCGGGTGCCGACCATCGGCATCGGGGCCGGACCGCGATGCGACGGACAGGTCCTCGTTTTCCACGACCTGGTGGGTTATCAGACGGGGTTCCACCCGAAGTTCGTCAAGAGATACGCCGACATCGGGAGCATCATCCGGGAGTCGGTGAAACGGTACGCCGCTGAAGTCCGGGCGGGCGCCTTCCCGGATGAGCTGCACTCCTACCATAACCCGTCCGGAAAGAAGAGATGAAACGGATCCGGTCGATCGACGCGATGAAGGCCGAAGCCCGCGGGCAGTCGGCGGCCGGGCGGACCATCGGGCTCGTCCCGACGATGGGGGCGCTTCACGAAGGCCACCTGAGTCTGGTCAGGGAGAGCCGCCGGATCGCCGCCGCCACCGTCGTCAGCATCTTCGTCAACCCTCTGCAGTTCGGCGCCGGGGAGGACTTCACGAAGTACCCCCGGGACATCGACCGGGACGCCGCGCTCCTCGAAAGAGAGGACGTCGATTTTCTCTTCCTGCCGGACGCGGCCGAGATGTATCCGCCGGGCTTCCAGACCACCGTCGAGGTCGCGAGGCTCCAGGAGAACCTCTGCGGCGCCTCCCGGCCGGGGCATTTCAAGGGCGTCGCCACGGTCGTCCTTAAGCTCCTGAACATCGTCCGTCCGGACTTTGCGTTCTTCGGTCAGAAGGACGCCCAGCAGACCGTCGTTCTGGGCCGTCTGGCCGCCGACCTGAATCTGGACGTCAGGGTCAGGATCATGCCCATTGTCCGTGAGCCCGACGGACTGGCCATGAGCTCCAGGAACGCTTATCTGAGCGCTGCCGACCGTAAGGCCGCGGTGGTGTTGTCCCGGAGCCTGGCCGAGGCCCGGCGCGCCTTTGGGGCGGGGGAGCGCCGCGCATTGAAGATCACCGCCCGGGTCCGGGAAGTCATCGCCGGCGAGCCCGCGGCCCAGGTCGATTATATTGAGACGCTCGGCTGGCCCGACCTGGCCGGCCTGGACATCATCGACCGGGATGCCTTGGTGGCCGTCGCGGTCAAGATCGGCCGGACCCGGCTCATCGACAATACCATTCTGACTTTGAAAGAGTGACAACCATGCAAAGGCTCATGCTCAAGTCCAAGATCCATCACGCGCGCGTGACCGAATCGAACGTCGATTATGAAGGCAGCCTGTCCTTGCCCTCGGACCTTATGGAGGCCGCCGGCATGCTGCCCTTCGAGAAAGTTCACGTCTATAACGTTTCGAACGGAGAGAGGTTCTCCACCTATCTCATAAAGGGAGAGGCCGGCGCGAACGCCGTGGGCGTATTCGGGGCAGCCGCCCATCGGGCCCGTCGCGGGGACAAGCTCATCATTGTCTGCTACGCTATCCTCGATGAGGCGGAGATGGATTTTTTTCTGCCCAAGATCCTGCTCGTCGACGCCGACAATAAGATCAAGGCGATCAAGTAAGTTCTTTCTTGGGGGAGTCCATGGCAGCGGTCAAGAAGGCAAGCGGGTTTCGTCTGGAAAAGGATTTTCTCGGTGAGAAGCGTATCCCCGAGAAGGCCTACTTCGGCATTGAAACCGTCAGGGCGCTCGAGAATTTTCCGATCAGCGGCTTAAGGGCGCACTCCTCCATGGTCACGGCGACGGCTATGATCAAGAAGGCCGCGGCTGGAGCCAACCGTGACCAGGGGCATCTGGGCAGGCGAATGGCAGAGGCGATCGTTCGGGCCTGCGACGAAGTCATCCGGGGCGGGCTGGCGGACCAGTTCCCGGTCGATGTCTTCCAGATGGGAGCGGGCACCTCCTTCCACATGAACGTCAACGAGGTGATCGCCGGGCGCGCCGCCGAGATCCTGGGCGGCCGAAGGGGCGACCGTGAGCTTGTCCATCCCAACGATCACGTGAACCTGGCTCAGAGCACGAACGACGTTTACCCGACGGCCATGCGGCTGGCCTGCCGGTTGACGCTTGACGGCCATCTCCTGCCCGAGCTCGCCGGGCTCGAGGGGACACTTAGGAAAAAGGGGAAGGTATTCGAGCGCATTGTCAAATCGGGACGGACCCACCTCCAGGATGCGGCGCCGGTCAAGCTCGGTCACGAGTTCAGGGCTTACGCTGTCGCGGTATCGATGTGCCGCCGGGGCATCTCAGGGGCGGGGGAGGGGCTGCTCGCGCTGGGCATTGGGGGGAGCGCGGTGGGCACGGGGATCAACACGTCTCCAGGCTACCGGGAGGCGGTCATCGCCCGTCTATGCGCGCAGACGGGGCTGAAGCTCAGGGCCGCGGCCGACCTCCAGGAATCGATGCAAAGCCTCCGGCCGTTCGTCGAGGTCTCGGCCGCGCTGCGGACGCTGGCCGTCGAGCTGACCCGGATCGCCAACGACCTCAGGCTGCTCTATTCCGGCCCTCATACCGGCCTCGGGGAGATCAGGGTACCGGCCGTGGCGCCGGGATCGTCCATGATGCCGGGCAAGGTCAACCCGTCGATGCTCGAGATGACGAACATGGTCTGTTACCAGGTGATGGGGTGCGACCAGGCCGTCGCCGCCGCGGCCCAGGCCGGCCAGCTCGAGCTCAATGTCATGATGCCGGTCGTCTCCTTCAACCTTGGTTTCATGATCGAGATCCTGGGAAATGCGGTGGGTGAGCTGACCCGGCGGTGCATCGCCGGCATCACCGCCGAGGCGGCCCGCTGCCGCGACTACGCCGAAAGGAGCCAGGGCCTGGTCACGGCGGTCTCGCCGCGCATCGGCTATGCTTTGGCCGGCGACCTCGCTCGTGAGGCGGAGAAGAGGAACTTGACCATCCGGCAGATCCTGGAAGAGACGGGCGATTTCAGTCCGGGGCAAATCCGGGAGATCCTGGACCTCGAGAAGCTCAGCGAGCCGGCCCCCGGCCGGCGGAAACGCCCGAACCGGGGCTGATCTGGGGCGCGGGCCTAGTGGTGCGTCTCGCAAATAACTTGGCTTTATAAAAGAGCAACGAAGACGCACCACCGCGGGGGAGTTTGAGGGGGACGGCGTCGTTCCCCTCAGGGGGTCAGTGGAGTGAAACGAAACGCCGAGGGGGGAGCTTGACTCCCCCCTGGAAGTGTCCCGCCTATATTACGGACTTTGGAAAGGAACTTACGAGACGGGACACTAGGCGGTCCCCTTGCCCTCCGCCGCCTCCTTCAGGAAGCCAGGGTCCTCGAGATTGGCGATGAGGTCGTTCATGAACCGGGCGGCCTCGGCGCCGTCGACGACGCGGTGGTCGAAGGACAGGCACAGCGGCAGCGTCTTGAGCACCTTCAACTCCCCGTTCACGACGCGGGGCCGGTCCGCGATCTTCATCGTGGCCAGGATCGCGACTTCGGGGTAGTTGATGATGGGAGTCGCGGCCTCGCCGCCGAGCATGCCCACGTTGGTTATGGAGAACGTCCCTCCCTTGAGGTCGCCCAGGTCGAGGGTCCGCTTTCGCGCCGCCTCGGCCAGGTCCCGGATGTCCTGAGCGAGCTCGAAGATGTTCTTCTGCTCGACCCCCTTGACCACGGGGACGATCAGTCCGTCCGGGACGTCCACGGCGACCCCGAAGTTGTAGTACTTCTTGACGATGATCTCCTCGTCGGCGTCATTGAGGGTGGCGTTGAGAAGGGGGTGGGCTTTGAGCGCGGCGAGAACGGCTTTAAGGATGAAAGGCAGGTAGGTCAGCTTGACCCCTTTATTCTCGGCCTCGGCCTTCGACTTCTCCCGGCGGGCGGCCAGCTCGGTGACGTCGGCCACGTCGAAATGGGTGACGTGCGCCGCGTTCGAGACGGATTCGCGCATCCGCTTGGCTGTAGCCCGCCGCACCCCCCGGAGGGGTATGCGCTGCAGCTCGCCGTAGAAGTCGTATTTTTCCCTGATCTTGACAACGACCTTCTTCTCGGCCTCCTCGGCAGGCGCGACGACCCCTTTCTTGGCCGCCTGGACGTCATCCTCGGTGACGCGCCCCTGGGGGCCGGTCCCCCTGACCGTCCTTAAGTCCACGCCCAGCTCGAGGGCCAGTTTCCTTACCCTGGGGGCCGCCAAAACATCGCGGATCTCTTCCTTGCTGTCCGTGACGACCCCGACTACAGACGGAGCGGGGGGCTGTGCCGCCGCGGACGACGCCTCGGCCGGTTGACCGGCGGGAACCGCTTCGCCTTTCTCGCCGATCGTAACGAGGACCTGGCCGACCTTGACGATCTCTTTCTCACCGAAGTGGAGCTTCAGGACCGTCCCGCCGTAGGGAGAGGGCATCTCGACGACCGCTTTGTCGGTCTCGATCTCGGCGATCACCTGGTCCGCTCTCAGCTCGTCCCCCTCCTTGACCAGCCAGCGGACGATCTCGCCCTCGGTGATGCCTTCGCCGACATCCGGGAACCTGAATTGTCTGGCCATGTTTATGACTCCATGAGTTTCTTGATGCCCCGGGCGATGCGCTCGGCGCCGGGATAATAGTAGTCCTCCCCTTTGGGGTAGGGGACGGTGATGTCCTGGCCGGTGACGCGTCCGGCCGGCGCTTTGAGGTCGTAGATGGCCTTTTCCGCGACGTGAGCGACGATCTCGGCGCCGAGCCCGCAGGACCTGGGCGCCTCGTGGACGACAAGCAGCCGCCCCGTCCTCTTGACCGATTGGAGCACCGTCTCGCGGTCCCAGGGCGAAAGCGTCCTGAGGTCGATGAGCTCGGGGAAAACGCCGCCGCCTTCAACTGTCTCCGCGGCCTTCTGGCAGGCCGGGATCATGGCTCCCCAGCCGACGATTGTGAGGTCTTCGCCTTCCCTCACGATCTTGGCTTTCCTGAGGGGCACTTCGTAAGGTTCCTCGGGGACCTCCTGTCGTCCCGCACGATACAGCCTCGTCGGCTCGAGAAAGATGACCGGGTCGTCACAGCGGATCGACGCCGCGAGAAGGCCCTTGGCGTCGTAAGGGGTCGAAGGGACGACGACCGTGAGCCCCGGGACGTGGCAGAACAGCGCCTCGGTGCTCTCCGAGTGATGCTCGAGCGCCTTGACGCCGGCGCCGTAGGGGGTGCGGATGACAAGCGGCGCTGTGTACCGGCCCCGGGACCGGTTCCTCAGCCTCGCGGCGTGGGAGATGATCTGCTCGAAGGCCGGATAGATAAAACCCATGAATTGGATCTCGGCGACCGGCCGGAGTCCGGCCGCCGCCATGCCGATCGACACGCCGACGATCCCCGACTCGGCCAAGGGGGTGTCAATGACCCTGTCGGGGCCGTACTTTTCGAGCAGCCTCTCGGTCACGCGAAAAACGCCGCCGTCGACGCCCACGTCCTCGCCGAGGATGACGACTGCCGTGTCCCTTTCCATTTCCTGGCTGAGGGCCAGGTTGAGGGCCTGGACCATGTTCGCGATCATCGTCCGCCCTCCTTAAGGAACTCCCCAAGATCGTCGAGCTCGTCCTTCAACTGGGGCGGCATGTCTTTATAGGTATGTATGAAGTAATCCTCCGGCGGCAGCGGCGCCGTGCTCTCGGCTTCCTCCACCGCCGTGTTGACCACGGCTTCGGCGTCCTGATCGACCCGTTTGTCGAATTCCTCGTCCCAGAGGCCCTTGCCCTTGAGGTACGCCCGGAATCTCGCGATCGGGTCTTTCTCGGCCCATTGTCCGACCTCATCCTTGGTCCGGTAGCGCGAGGCATCGTCCGATGTCGTGTGGTCGGACATCCGGTAGGTAAAAGCCTCGATGAGCGTCGGCCCGCCGCCGGACCGCGCCGTCTCCAGGGCTTCGCGGGAGGCGGCGTACATCGCCAGGACATCGTTGCCGTCCACCCGTATCCCCGGGAAGCCGAAGGCGACGGCCTTTTGGGCGATGGTCGGGGCGGCGGTCTGCTTGGTGACGGGCGTGGAGATCGCGTATTGGTTGTTGATGCAGAAGAAGACAACGGGCGCGCGGAAGACGCCGGCGAAGTTCAGCGCCTCGTTGAAGTCGCCCTCCGAGGTGGCCCCGTCCCCGAAGTAGGCCGCGACGGCCGCCTCCTGCTTCCGGTATTTGAGAGCCATGGCGAACCCGACGGCCTGAGGGAGCTGGGTGCTGACGGGCACGGTGACGGTGAAGATGTTCAGGCCTTCCGGGATGCGGTTGCCGTCCTCCCTGCCCATCCACAGGAGATAATAATTTTTGAGCGGCAATCCGCGCGTGATGAACATCCCGAGGTCCCTGAAGTAGGGGAAGACCCAGTCTTTAGCGCCGAGTGCCATCGCGGATCCCACCTGACAGGCTTCATGCCCCAGGCTTTGGGCGAAAGTCCCCAACCGGCCTTGTCGCTGCAGCCGCAAGGCTTTGAGGTCGGCCAGCCGGGTGGTGACCATCAGGAAATAGATTTTCCTGAGGTCCTCTTTGGAGAGTTCGGGTTCGAGATTAGGGTCGGCCGCGCCAGTCTCCGAAAGGATCTGCAGCCGCTTTCCCTCCAGGGGATCGTACTGTTCGATCAAGGTCGCGACTCCTTCGCCGCCCGGGGCCGGCCGGGCCGCTAAGCCGTTTTCCCGGCCCACTCCTTGAGCTGGTCATAGGTCACCTCGCCGCACAGAACGTCGCTGGTGGCCTCGTTCAGGAAAGTGGGCGTCTTCAGCTGGCCTCCGCACTTGGGCGCGATGACGGGCCGGAAGGACCTCATGAGGTCGGCGTTCTTGTCGTTGTGCCAGACCTCAAGCTTTTCGATGACCGCGCTTTCCTCTTTCTCCAGCCTCTCGACGTGCGGCATCATGGCTTTACAGTGGGGGCATTCCCGCGCATAAAACATGATCAGTCGGCTCATGATTTCCTCCTCACAAAGAGTGAACACCAGCATTCGCCGTCCGGCTTGCCTTTGTATGTCTCGTGGAGGGCGAAGTTGCAGGGGCAGACGAGCTTGAGGTCCTCGATAAAATCCCCGCAGGACAGCCGGCAGGGGCAGTATTTGAGCCCGTGGTTCCGCTCGTTGGCCATGACGCCGTCGAGCAGCATGGCGACCCTGTCCGTGTCGGGGTTGACCTGAAACTCGTTTTTCTGGGTGAAAGCGACGATAGCCCGGGCGAACTGCTCCCTGTCCATGGTCGTCGTGGTGACCGACATCACCTGCCGGGCTTCCTCCGATGAGACCTCGACATAAGCGTTCAGCGCCAGGCAGGTCGGGCAGAGTTCGGGGGGCTTGACGCCGTAGTGGACGTCGTTACAGACGTTGCAGCGCCAGAACTTTTTCATCGGGCCTCCTCAATATGTCATCATCTCCTATTCTTGCGGAAAAATACGGATTGGTCAAATCGCCGGCATGGACAGGCCAAAGAACGGGTCCTGTCATGGCGCGTCGAACCTTTGGCGGAGGCACTTGACGCGTTCGAAGCCTCCCCTGATTGGCCAGGGGAGGTTGGAGGGGTTAATATCTAAGAATATTTCTTGGGAAGTGCCTCCGTGGCCGGGCGGGCAGGGACTGGCGCCGGGCCACCCGTTCATCATCAAGCCAGAAAAAGGGAGCTGCCTATGCCGGACGATTGACCGCGGGGGGCGCCAGGGAGAGGCTACTCGAGGCGGTAGTTGGGAGCTTCTTCGGTGATCACCACGTCGTGGACGTGGCTTTCCCGGAGCCCGGCGGAAGTGATCTTGATGAACCGGGCTTTTCTTTTCAGCTCCTCGATATTCCGGCAGCCGGCGTAACCCATCCCCGCCTTGAGCCCGCCCACCATCATCTGAACGATCCGGGAGGCGCTGCCCTTGAGGGGGACTCGGCCTTCGATCCCTTCGGGCACGAGCTTGCTTTCGCTCAGCGTCGAATCCTGGAAATAACGGTCCCGGCTGCCCTCCTTCATGGCCTGAAGCGAACCCATACCGCGGTAGGTCTTGTAGGAGCGGCCCTGGTAGAGCACGATGTCGCCGGGGGATTCATCCGTGCCGGCGAGGAGGTTGCCCAGCATGACCGTGCTGGCGCCTGCCGATATCGCCTTGGTGATGTCGCCCGAGAACTTGACGCCGCCGTCGGCGATGACCGGGATGCCCTTGGGTTTGGCCACCCGGTAGACGTCGGCGATGGCCGTGATCTGGGGCACGCCGGCCCCCGAGACGACCCGGGTCGTGCAGATGGATCCCGGGCCGACGCCGACCTTGACGGCGTTGATGCCCAGGTCGATGAGGTCGCGGGCCGCCTCGGCGGTGCCGATATTGCCGGCGACGAGCTCCTGGTCGGGGTACTTGGCCCTGAGCTTTTTGACGGTATCGATGACGCGCTGCGAATGTCCGTGCGCCGTATCGACGACCAGGATGTCCACTTTAGCCTGGATCAGCGCTTCCGCCCTCTCCATCACGTCAGCGCCGGTCCCCACGCCGGCGCCCGCCCGCAATCGTCCGAGGTGATCCTTGGAGGCGTGGGGGAACTGGATCCGTTTGAGGACGTCCTTGTAGGTGATCAGTCCCTTGAGGCGGCCGGCCCCGTCGATCATCAGGATCTTTTCGATCTTGTGCTTGTGGAAGAGCTTCTCGGCGTCCTCGAGCGAGGTCCCCACGGGAACCGTGATGAGCTCCTTGGTCATGACCTTGTCCACGGGCAAGTTCAGCCGGGTCTCGAACCGGACGTCGCGGTTGGTGATGATGCCCACCAGCTTGTTCGATTCGTCGGTGACGGGCACGCCCGATATCCGGCACTTCTTCATCAGCTCGATGGCCTTATAGACCTTCTCCTGGGGACGCATGCTGATCGGGTCGACGACCATCCCGCTCTCGTGACGCTTGACCTTGTCCACTTCGTCGGCCTGGGCCTCGATCGACAGGTTCCGGTGGATGATCCCGATGCCTCCCTGCTGGGCGAGGGCGATCCCCATCCGGGACTCGGTGACGGTGTCCATCGCCGCGCTGACGATCGGGATCCGGAGCTCGATGTGCTGGCTCAGCTTGGTGGTGACGTCCACGTCGACGGGGATCACGGTCGCCTTGGCCGGGAGGATCAGGACATCGTCGAAGGTCAGGCCTTCCTTGATTCTGGCGGTAAGCATCATCCCTCCTTGGCTGCCCTCATCTCTTCTTTTTTCCCTTCGGGATCATGGTCCGGACCTGGCGGCCGCCGCGCGGGGGCGGGGCTGCTGCCGGCGCCTGCTGATAAAATACGGGCTGCTGCCGGCGCTGCGGCATCTCCGCCTCGAGGGCGGGTTGGATAAAGAAAAGGTACCGGACGGTATCCTCCTCCACCCGGTCCAACATCGCCTGGAACATCTCGTAGCTTTCCTTCTTGTATTCGACGAGAGGGTCTCGCTGCCCGTAACCGCGCAGCCCGATGCCTTCCTTGAGGTAGTCCATCCCGAGGAGGTGGTCTTTCCATTGCTGGTCGATGACCTGCAGCATGATAATCCGCTCGAACTCCCGCATTCGGGGTGCGCTCAGGATCTTTTCCTTCTCCTCGAAGAGGGCCTTGAGCGTCCCGACGATCTTCTCCCGGAGGTCGGTATAGACGATCGCCTGCCAATCGATCCTCAAGTCATCCAGGTTGAACGCGAACTGGGTCCCGAGCGCCTGCTTCAGCGCCTCGACGTCCCAGTCCTCGGGGCTCTTTTCCTTATTGGCGTATGTGTCCAGGTGCCAGTCGACGATCGTGCCGATGAGCTCCTCGACATAGGACCTCATGTCCTTGCCCTCGAGGATCTCCTTCCGCATCTTGTAGATCGTCTCGCGCTGCTTGTTCATGACGTCGTCGTATTCGAGGAGGTGTTTGCGGATGGAGAAATTCTGGCCCTCGACCTGCCGCTGGGCCCGCTCGATGGCCTTGCTGACCATGTTGTGCTCGATAGGGACGCCATCGCTCATGCCGATCCTGGCCATCAGGCCGGAGATGCGCTCGCTGCCGAAAATGCGCATCAGGTCGTCCTCGAGCGAAAGGTAGAAGCGGGACGAGCCGGGGTCGCCTTGTCGGCCCGCCCGGCCCCGGAGCTGGTTGTCGATTCGCCGGGCCTCGTGCCGCTCGGTGCCGCAGATGTGAAGGCCGCCCAGGCCGACGACCTTCTCGTGATCCGCCCGGGTGGCCTCGTTGGCGGCCGCCAGGGCCTCGTCCCACTGTTCCGGGGTGGCCTTCAAGGGGTCGACACCGGCCTTCCTGAGGTTTTCCGAAGCCAGGAAGCTCGGGTTGCCGCCGAGCAAAATGTCCACGCCGCGGCCGGCCATGTTGGTGGCGATGGTGACGGCCCCGATCCTTCCCGCCTGGGCGATGATCTTGGCTTCCATTTCGTGGTACTTGGCGTTGAGGACGACGTGCTTCACCCCCCGGCGCCTGAGGATTTCGCTCAAGAGCTCGGATTTCTCGATCGAGGTCGTGCCCACCAGGATCGGCCGGCCCGCGCGGTTCATCTCCGTGATCTCGTCGACCGCGGCTTCCCACTTCTCCTTGGCCGTGCGGTAAACGACATCGGGATTCTCGAGCCGGATGAGTGGCCTTGTTCGTCGGGATCTCGACGACATCGAGCCTGTAGATCTGTCCGAACTCGGCCGCCTCGGTGGCCGCCGTGCCGGTCATCCCGGCCAGCTTCTTGTACATCCGGAAGTAGTTCTGGAAGGTGATGGAGGCAAGGGTTTGGTTTTCTTCCTCGACCCGCACCTTCTCTTTGGCTTCCAGGGCCTGGTGCAGGCCGTCGCTGTAACGGCGGCCCGGCATCAGCCGGCCGGTGAACTCGTCGACGATGATGACCTTGCCGTCCTGGACCATGTAATCGACGTCGCGCTTGAAGAGGTAATGGGCCTTGAGGGACTGGTTGATGTGGTGGACGAGATCCATATTCGCCAGGTCGTAGAGGTTGGCGACGTTCAGGCCCCGTTCGGATTCCGCGACCCCGTCGTCGAGGATCGAGACCGTACGGGTCTTCTCGTCGACCTTGAAGTGCTTGTCCTTGTGGAATCGCCGGACGAGGTTGTCCACCTTGTAGTAGCGGTCCGTCGACTCCTCGGTCGGGCCGGAGATGATCAGGGGCGTCCGCGCCTCGTCGATCAGGATGCTGTCGACTTCGTCGACGATGGCGTAGTGATGGCCCCGCTGGACAAGGTCGGACAGGCGGAACTTCATGTTGTCGCGCAGGTAGTCGAACCCGAACTCGTTGTTCGTTCCGTAGGTGATGTCGGCGTTATAGGCCGCCTTCCGGTCGACATCGTTCATCTCGTGCTGGATCGTCCCCACGTTGAGCCCGAGGGAGCGGAAGATCGGCCCCATCCACTCCGTGTCGCGCTTGGCCAGGTAATCGTTGACCGTGACGATATGGACGCCTTTGCCTTCGAGGGCGTTGAGGTAGGCGGGGAGCGTGGCGACGAGCGTTTTTCCCTCGCCCGTCTTCATTTCGGATATCTTGCCCTGGTGGAGGACCACGCCGCCGATGACTTGGACATCGAAAGGGCGCATCCGGACGGTGCGGCGGGCGGCCTCGCGGGCGACGGCGAACGCTTCGATCAGGATGTCATCCAGGGTGGCGCCCTGGCCGAGCTTGTCCTTGAATTCGGCGGTCTTGGCGCGAAGCTCGTCGTCCGTCAGCTTCTGGATGCGGGGTTCGACCTCGTGCGCGGCGGCCACGTACGGCTGGAGCTTTTTCAGGTCCCTTTCGTTCTGGGTCCCGAAGATCTTCGTAATCAGCCACTTTAACATTTTCTATTTATTATCAGAAACTTCCGTTATTGTCAATCGGCCGGAAGAGCCTCGCACCAGGCGCTTGGAAGAGGATGTGGGGCGTGGTGGAAAGTCGACAGCGAAGGTGCTTGGGAGCGGCCGTCCGGCGTGCTATAATGCCTCCTTCGGAAACGAAAGAAACAGGAAAACTCTACGCATGAGCCTTGACCAAGCGCCGCAGGGGAGGGCCCTCCGCGTGGTGGCCGTCCAAGGAGGGGAGAGCGTCCGGCGCAGGCTGTTGGCTCTGGGTTTTCACGTGGGCGCCGTCGTCGAGGTCAACGCCCGCGGCATCCTTCGCGGCCCGCTCCTCGTCAAGAACCTGACATCAGAAACCAGCCTGGCGCTGGGACGCGGGGTAGCCCGGAAAATTCTGGTCGAGATCTCGACGGATGAACTCTAGGCCGGCCTCCGTCATCCTGATCGGCCAGCCCAACTGCGGTAAAAGCACGCTGTTCAACGCCTTGGCCGGCCTCAAAGCCGAGACCTCAAACTTTCCCGGGACGACGGTCAAGCACGCCCATTCCCTCGTCAACGTCGAGGGACGCCTCCTCCAGGTCGTCGACCTGCCGGGAACCTACTCCCTCAACCCCTGCGACCCGGCCGAAAAAGTCGCCCTGACCCACCTGTTCAAGGAGAAGCCCGACCTGATCGTGAACGTGGTCGACGCCTCGATCCTCAGTCGCAGTCTGGAGCTCACGCTCGAGCTCCTCGAGCTCGAACAGCCGATGATCGTCGCCCTGAACATGATGGACCTGGCCGAAAAGAAAGGCGTCGAGGTGGATATCGTCGGTCTGGAGGAGAGGCTGGGGGTCCATGTCATCCCGACCATCGCCAGCCACGGCCGGGGGCTCAAGGACCTCCTGGTGGCCGCTGGCAACTGTCTTGATACCGGCTGCCCTGTCCGCGCGCCGCGGTGGTCGGCGGATATCGAGGCGCGCCTCAGCCGCCTGGTCGCGGAGCTCGATCCGGGAACCTGCGTTTTCGGCAATTGCCGGTTCACGGCCATCAAGTGGCTCGAAGCCGACCGCAGCTTCTGCACCCAGGTCCTCGAGGAGATCGACGCGCCCCTCAGGAATAGGATCGATGCGGCCAAGCAAAGCATCCTGGAACAGAGGCAGGCGCCGGCCTATGAGGTCATCTCGGCCGAGCGGCACCATCTGGCCTTGAAGCTTTTCGAGCAGACCAGCCGGGTCCGCCGCGCCGGAAAATTGAGCTGGGAACGGAGGCTGGATGACCTGCTGATGCACCCCATTCTGGGTTATCCGATCATGGCGGCGATCTTCCTCTCCTTCTTCTTTCTGATATTCAAGATCGGGAGCCCCCTTGAAAACCTGCTGCTCAAACCCTTCAGCCACATCCGCGGCGACCTGGCCTCGCTCTTGGGTCAGGGCCTGGCGTTCCACGTCGCCGACGGCTTCGTCCAGGGGATCGGAGGGGGGATCGCCATCGTCCTGCCGTATTTTCTGCCTCTTCTCATCCTGATGGCCATTCTCGAGGATCTGGGGTATCTGGCTCGCGCCGGCTTTCTCCTCGATACCTTCATGCACCGCATCGGCCTCCACGGCAAATCCGTGTCGCCCTTCATCCTGGGGTTCGGCTGCAACGTCCCGGCGATCGTCTCGACGCGGATCTTGGAGTCCCGGCGCGACCGGGTCATCACCTCGCTCCTGATTCCTTTCATACCCTGCTCGGCGCGATCGACCATCATCCTCGCGCTGGTCGCCGTTTTCCTCGGACCGTTCTGGGCCCTGGGGTTTTATGCCTTCAACATCCTGGCGGTCGCGGCGGTCGGCCGTCTCCTGACGCTTTTCTATAAAGAGCCTTCTCCCGGGCTGATCCTGGAGATCCCGTCCCTCAAAACGCCGTCCCCCAGGCATATCCTTCAGAAGACCTATATCGAGCTTAGGTCGTTTTTTCGGTTCGCCTGGCCGTTGCTCATAGTCGGCAGCGTCGTCCTCAGCCTCCTCCAGTTTCTCGGGTTGGACAGGGTCCTCAACAGCTTGCTCTCGCCCCTGGTCGTCCATGGCCTTGGCCTGCCCAAAGAGCTGGGGATCACGCTCGTCTTCGGCTTTCTGAGAAAAGAGCTGTCTCTCGTCATGATGCTCCAGGCCTTGGGCGTCGGCTACAGCGATCTGCTTTCGGTGATCACTCCGGAACAGATCCTCGTCTTTTCCGTTTTTGTCAGCTTTTTCATTCCCTGCCTGTCGACCTTCGCTGTGCTGTGGAGGGAGTCGGGAAAGCGGGTGGCGTTCCTGTCGGCGGGCTTGAGCATCGCCACGGCCACTCTGTTCAGCCTGCTTGTCCGGCTGATCTTCTAGTGGTGTGTCTCGCAAATAACTTGGCTTTATAAAAGAGCAACGAAGACGCACCACCGCGGGGGAGTTTGAGGGGGACGGCGTCGGCCCCCTTTGGGGGTCAGTGGAGTGAAACGAAACGCCGAGGGGGGAGCTTGACTCCCCCCTGGAAGTGTCCCGTCTATATACAGGACTTTGGAAAGGAACTTGCGAGACGGGACACTTGCCTGACCTATTCATAATACCGCTTCGCTTTTTCTTTATCTGTTTTTAACAGGGCGTTTTTACCCTCCGGGCGAGCCCGCCCCCAGGCCGGGGCGTTCGACCGCCCCCTCAGGCGAAGCTTTTCTTCTCGCGGCGGCGCCGGTGGAAGGTGATGGCGAACCGGTGGGCCTCATCCCTGATGTACTGGATCAACTTCAAGGCGGGCGAGGTCCTGTCGAGGCGGATGCCGTCCGGGTGTCCGGGAGCAAAAAGGATCTCTTCCTTCTTGGCGATCGAAGCGAGCGGGAGATCTCCCAGCCCAACGTCTTCCAGGGCGGCCTGGGCGGCGTGGCGCTGGCCTTTTCCGCCATCGACCAAAATGAGATCGGGAAGCCGCCCCTTTTCGGCGAGGAGGCGTGCATAGCGCCGGCGGACGACCTCGGCCAGGCTGGCCACGTCGTTCGGTCCGGCGACGCTCTTGATCCTGAATTTCCGGTATTCGTCCTTGTTCGGCTCGGCGCGGTCGAAGACGACGAGCGAACCCACCGATTCCTGGCCCCCGGTGTTGGAGATATCAAAGCCCTCGATCCGGCGCGGCAGCCCGGAAAGACCCGCGATCTCGGCCAGCTCGACGAGGGCCTGGGGCTCTGCGGGCTGCCTCTCGAGGAGGTTCTCGGCATTCCCGACGGCGAGCTCGACGAGCCGCAGGTCCCTTCCGCGGCGGGGCATGACGATCCTGACTCGCGAGCCTTTTTTCGCCGAGAGACGGCCGGCCAGGGCGGCTGCGGACCCGACCGGGCGGGGAAGGAGGACCTTGTCCGGGATATCGTCCGTCAGCCCGTAGTACCGGTCGAGCAGCCGCTCCAGCACGGCGTCGTCAGGAGCGTCTCCGAAGTCTTCGAAGACCGTCTCCTCGGCCTCCCGGACTTTGCCCTTCCTCATGAAAAAGATATAGAGGGCCGTCCGCTTCCCGGAACGGGCCAGCCCGAAGATGTCGGCGTCCTCCAGAGCCACGGAGATGAGCCGCGGCCGGTCCTTGAGCTGTTCGATCGTCCGGATCAGGTCTCTCCAATGGGCGGCCTGCTCGAAGTCGAGCGCGGCGGCGGCCTCAGCCATTCGCTCCTTGAGGACCGCCAGGAGCTTCGCGGTCTGGCCTTCGAGGAAAAGGATCGCGTCGTCCACGCGGCCGCGGTATTCGGCTTCCTCGGCAACCCCGGTGCAGGGGGCCGAACACAGCTTGAGGTCGTATTCGAGGCACGGCCGCTTCCTTCTGCCGGGCACGGCCTCTTCGCAAGCCCGGATCCCGAAATACTTGTTCAGGAGGTGGATGGTCTTCCTTGCCCGGGAAGCGGGACTGAAAGGGCCGAAGTAGCGGGCGCCGTCGGGCTCCACCTTGCGCGTCAGGTAGACTCCGGGGAATTTCTCCGTGAGGGTGAGGCGCAGGTAGGGGAAGCTCTTGTCGTCCTTGAGCCTCAGGTTGAACCGCGGCTGATAGCGCTGGACGAAGTTGTTTTCCAGGAAGGCGGCCTCGCGCTCCGATCCGGTCAGAATGAAGTCGAGACCCTCGGTCTCGGAGATGATATTGCCGACTTTGGGGTCCGGGGATGCCTGGAAGTAGGACCTCACCCGGTCCCGAAGCGACCGCGCCTTGCCGATGTAAATGATCTCCCCGGCGCCGTTCTTGAAAAAGTAGATCCCCGGCCGGGCGGGCAACCGGGCCAGGTCCCGTTGGAGCTTCTCGTTCATCCCTCAGAGCCCCAGCTCGAGCTCTCGCTTTTTGAGCTCGGCCAGCTCGTCCCGCAGTCTGGCCGCCTTCTCAAATTCCAGGTTCCTGGCGGCGGCGCGCATGAGCTGATCGAGCGATTCGATCCTTTCCCGCCGTTTTTCGGGGGAGAGAAGGGCGGATTTGTCTTCGCCGACCCTGGTCACGTCGAGATAGTCGCGTTCGTAGACGCTGGTCAGGACTTCGTCGATGCGCTTGACGATGGACTGGGGCGTGATCCCGTGGGCTTCATTATAGGCCTGCTGGAGGCTGCGGCGCCGCGCCGTCTCGGCTATCGCCTGGTTCATCGAATCGGTGATCGCGTCGGCGTAGAGGATGGCCCTGCCCGAGACGTGCCGGGCGGCCCGGCCGAAGGTCTGGATGAGCGAGGTCGCCGACCGGAGGAACCCTTCCTTGTCCGCGTCCAGGATGGCCACGAGCGAGACCTCGGGCAAGTCGAGCCCTTCGCGCAAAAGGTTGATCCCGATCAGGGCGTCGAACAGGCCTTTACGGAGGTCCCTGAGGATGGCGACGCGCTCGAGCGTCTCGACCTCGGCATGGAGATAGCGGACCCTCAAGCCGAGCTCGTGGTAATAACGCGTCAGGTCCTCGGCCATCTTCTTGGTGAGGGTCGTCACGAGCGTCCGCTCGTTCCTCTGCGCCCGGGCCGTAATCTCGCCCTTGAGGTCGTCCACCTGGCCCCGGACCGGCCGGACCTCGACCTCCGGGTCGGTGAGCCCTGTCGGCCGGATGATCTGCTCGGCGATGTTTTTCCCGGCCTGCGCGAGCTCGTACGGTCCGGGCGTCGCCGAGACATAAAGCATCTGCCCCGTCCGGCTCTCGAACTCCTTGAAGTTGAGGGGCCGGTTGTCCAGGGCCGAGGGCAGCCGGAACCCGTGCTCGATCAGCGTCAGCTTGCGGGACCGGTCCCCGTGGTACATGCCGCCGACCTGCGGGACGGTCGCGTGGGATTCGTCGATGATCGTCAGGAAGTCCTTGGGGAAATAGTCGAGGAGGGTGAACGGAGGGTCGCCGGGCCGTCGCGGGCTCAGATAGAGCGAGTAGTTCTCGATGCCCGGGCAATGGCCGAACTCCCGGAGCATCTCGACGTCATACAGCGTCCTTTCCTCGAGGCGCTCCGCCTCGATGATCTTCCCCTGGCGTTTGAGGACATCGAGCCGCGCGGAGAGCTCTGTCTCGATCCCGGACACAGCCGCCTCGAGGACGTTGCGCGGCGTGGAGAAGAAAGTCCGGGGGTGGATGACGAGGTCGTCGAAGGTATCCAGAACCGTTCCGAGGAGGGGGTCGATCGAGCTGATGCCGCTGACCGTGTTCTCCCGGAGCTCGATCCTGTAGGCCCAATCGGCGTAGGCCGGAAAGATGTCCACGATGTCTCCGCGCAGCCGGAAGTGACCGCGTTTGAAATCGTCCTCCTGCCTCTGATACTGCATGTTGACCAAAGCTTCGGCGAGCGTCTTCCGCCCCACCGCCTGCCCCTTGGCGAGACGAAAGCTCATCGAGTAGTAGGTCTCGGGAGCGCCGATGCCGTAGATGCAGGACACCGAGGCCACGATGATGACGTCCCGCCGGGCGAACAGGGAATTGGTGGCGCAGAGGCGCAGCCGGTCGATCTCGTCGTTGATCGTGGCTTCTTTGGCGATGTAGGTATTGGTCGCGGGGATGTAGGCTTCGGGCTGGTAATAATCGTAATAACTCACGAAATACTCGACCGCGTTCCGGGGAAAGAAACGGCGGAATTCCTGGTAGAGCTGGGCGGCGAGCGTTTTGTTGTGGGATATGATCAGCACGGGCCGTTGGAGCCGGGCGATGATGTTGGCCATGGTGAACGTCTTGCCCGAGCCGGTGACACCCATCAGTGTCTGGTCGCGGTTCCCGGCCGCCAGGCTGTCCGTAAGCCTGTCGATGGCGCCGATCTGGTCGGCCTTGGGCTCGAATTCGGAATGGAGCTCGAACTGTCGCATCTTTCGTATTATAGCAGTATCGGAAGCATCTCCGTGGCCGCGATTTTTTGGTCCGGGGATAGGGTCCTGTTGCGTGAAGAAGTGCCGGTTCAGGGTTGGCGCAGGATCCTGACGCTTCCCTTGAACCGGGCGCCGTCCTCGACGGAGATCATCGAAGCCGACAGGTCACCGATGAGATGCCCGGTCTTTTCGATGACGGCCCGTCCGGAGGCGGTGATGGTCCCGTTGACCTCGCCCCTGACCACGATGTCCCGGACCTGGATCTCGGCCTCGACTCTGGCGCTCTCGGCGACCAGAACGTCGTTTTCCGGCAGCCGGATGTTCCCCCGCAGGCGGCCTTCGATGACGAGGTCTTCCCGGCCCCCCACGTCCCCTTCGAACTCGAGGTCCGGACCGACCTTGGCGGCCCGGGCCCAGGCTTCGGGGGACCGGTTCTTTTCGTCCGCGGAGGTCATGTTTCGATCTCGGCCATGGATTCTGCCGAGATTATATGGGGCGCCGGGCGCCTTGTCAACGCGGCTCGCCACATTTGGCAATCCCCGTCAATTCCTTTAGAATATTACTACCGGGTGATCACTGAGGAGAGAACCATGACGATCGTCAAACGCGCTTTACATATTTATCTTGGGTGCCTTGTCTTGGTGACGGCTTTCGGGGTCGGTTTGCGCTCGGCCCAGACCCCCGAAGAGGGGAGGATCGTTCAGGCCGGGAAGCCCCTGAACATCGATGGCAGCCTGGATGACTGGGCCGGGTTCGAGGAGATGGCGATCGACCGTCTGCCCGAAGGCCGGACCCTGGCGCCCACGGCCGACCTCACGGTCACGGTCCGCCTCGCGTTTGATGCGGAAAATTTCTATGCCGGAATCAATATCGTCGATGATCAGCTCGTATTTCCCGAGCGGCGGCTGCAGGACGGGGATTCGTTCTACATCACCCTGGTGGCCCCGGAGCCGACGGGCGAGAGCCGCCGGTATTCAACCTACGGCTTTTCCCTTTTCCGCAATGAAGAGATCAAGGCGCTGGTCAGCCGCGACCGGAAATCCAACCCCTTTTCGTTCGTCAAGGATATCCAGCTCAAGATCAAACCGGCGGAGGACAAGAAATCCGTCGTCTATGAAGTGGCCATTCCCTGGCGCTACCTGCCGGATTTCCGGCCGTTCCTCCAGCCGGTCTGGGGCATCAACCTTGCTTATGTCGATTATGACGCCGAGACCAGCAAGATCGTCCAGCTCCTGCCGGACGCGGATTTCATGGATGAGCATTCCGCCGTGAGGAGGGGCCGGGCGTTCAGGTTCGTTCCGGGCGACCCGGCGGCGCCGGAGTTTCAATCCATGCTGAGCGCCAATCACTATTTTCCCCAGGACGAAAAAATCCTCAGCCTGGCCGTCCATTCGCCCTCGGCCCAGAGCGGTTGGCAGCTGGTGATGATGCTGAGCTCGCCCGAGGGGAACGTCCAGACAAAGAGGAGCCTGTCGTTCGATCGCGGGCAGAGCGTCCTCGAGTTCCCTGTCGAGATCGCCAAGCCGGTCTGGGGCGTCTACGATCTCAGCCTGGGCCTTCTCGATGAGAAGGGGGCCGTCAGATTTTCCGACGACAAGCAGTTTTTCCTGATCCAGCCGCCGCAATTGGAGTCGGTCGCCGCCAGGCTCGCCGAAATCAAGAAGGGTGCTCTTTATGCCAAAGACGAGGCTTTCCGAGAGAGCCTGCCGACGGCCGAGGTCCGGCTGCAGTGGATCGAGGAATTCATCAAGTCCGCCGACCCTCACGGAGACATCGAGTCTGTAGGGAAATGGGACGAGGAGATCAAGGAGTTGCTCGGGCGCCTGGAGGCGGGCGAACCGGCGTTGTTCCCTCCGGGGCGGGCGGGCACACTGGGATATCGCTCGCCGATCGACGGCTCACTGAAGTCCTATACGGTGATCATCCCGCTTTGGTATGATCGGAGCTTGAAGTTCCCGCTCACTGTCACTCTCGGCGGGGGAACCACCGAAGCGGAGAGAAACGTCGGTGTCCTCGACGCCATAAACTTCGGGCCGCGGGTGGGCAGGAGAGCCGGCGACCTGATCTTCATGGAGCCCTCGCCCGAGCTGGCTCAGAACTGGTATACCGGAAATGCCGGGCCGGAGATCATGGCCGGCATCGAGCACCTGAAAAAGCTTTACGGCGTGAACGAAAAGGCCATCATCCTGGACGGGTTTGACAGAGGGGCCTACGGCGCCCTGCGGTGGGCGCTTCTCAACCCGGGCGTCTTCAGGGGCGTGGTTCTCCGGTCGGGCAGATATGTCCCTCCCAAGGACATCCCGGCGGAAAATCTTTTTGACCTGTTCGACCGCGCCGGGAACTTGAAGGTGATCATGGTCCACGGCGCCGAAGATGAAGACGCGCCCGTTTCGGAAGCCAGGTCCGTCGCCGGCCAACTGGAAAGGCTCGGAGCCGGTTTCAAGTACGTCGAGGTCAAGGATGGCAAGCACACGGGCTACGACCGGTGGACGGAGATATTCGGCTGGCTGAAGGATGTCCTGGGGGGAGACGTGGTGGTGACCAAGCCTCCCAGAAAGATGCGTGAAAAGAAAGGGGATGACACGTCGGGCGCTCCCGCCAACCACACCATCGACAAGGGCGGGACTTATCACAAGCCCGGACTTTATGAACCGCTGGCCAACTGTGTGTCCTGTCACGGGGACGATTTGCGCGGCGGGACGGCCCCTCAATCCTGCTTCAGTTGTCACGACAGGAAGTGGTGAACTTCAAAAGAGCACGGCCTTAAGCGATAATCTTGCCGGGATCGGCCGGAATTTATCTCCTCTGAGCGGCTTGACTTTTCGAAGGGACTGGTTTAAGCGTAGACTTGGCCTCAAACAAAGATGTTTGAAGCGCTTTTCGGGGGGAGGAAAACATGGCTGACTCAGCATCCCGTCCGTCGCCCTTCGCGTTTGTGCTTGCCGTTATTCTGGCCTCCATCGGAATGATGGGGAAGTTCCCCGCCGCGGCAGGCGCGAGCTTTGTCCGAGTTTCATTCCCGGAAGTCGCCCAATCGGCCGATCTGATCTTTGTCGGCACGGTGACCGGCCGGGACTGCACCGCCGAGGGCTCGTCCGGCATGATCTTCACGCAGGTCCATTTCGGCGAAGTCCAGGTTATCCAGGCTACGGGCCGATCGGTTCAGGCGGCGTTGAAAACGATCCGGCTGACGCACGCCGGGGGAAGAATCGGAGACAGGGGAATTACGGTGAGCGTTGCGCCGTCCTTTCAAAACGGGCGCCGCTACCTCGTCTTCATGCAGGACGACGGCCTCGTCTATGCGAACCCGATTATCGGCGGGACGCAAGGGCAGTTCGAGGTCATCCGGGACCAGGCGACGCTCGGGGACTATGTCCTGACCGCCGACGGCCGGGCCGTGCTGGACATGGGGGTCGATGGCGTCACCGCGAGCTCCCGCAAGGTCGATTTTATCCGGGACGGCGCGGTTTTTTACTCGCTCGGAGAAACGGCTCAGATTTCTCAATTTCAGGGTCAATTGCCGGTCGCGGCAGGGGCGGATTCGGTTTCCGCCTCTGACGATCACGCCGGTCCGGAAGGGGCCGGCGCCCCGCCCGTTTCCCTGTCTGCTTTTGTAGAATATACCGTCAACACGGCCTTGACCTTGCCGCTCACGGAGCGACGCCTGAAGTATGGCAACGGAGGAGGCCGGCTCATTTCCAGGGCCGGAGACCAGGTTATCGAGCGGGACTTGCCGTTTTTATCCGGGAAGATTCCGGAATTACAGGCGGCAATAACCGACGGTTCCGCCGACGCGCGGGTCCAGGGCACGCACCTCGAAGAATGGTACGATACCGACCTCTTCGCCTGCGGCTACCATGACCCGACGTTCACGATGGAGCAGGTGGCTTCGAGTGGTTGGGACTATGCCGACAATGAAACCGCCATGGCCATCTGGAATACCACCATCGATTTTTACCGCTATAGCCCGGACGACGGCAGCTTCGGCGCCGATAACGGCGAGAACGAATTCGTCGGGTTCATCGACGATGCCTCCTATTTCTCCGTTTACGGCTTTCACTGGGGAAGCGCCAGCGCCATGACGATCAACTTCCATACATCCAGCGACTGGTGCGAGGAAATCCACGAATCCGACGTCATGTTCAATTCGGCGTACAGCTGGACCGATGATTTCTTGACCTACCTCGCAGGCTCCGTCCAGTACTATCAGGCTGCCGTCATCCACGAGACCGGCCATGTTTGGGGTTTAATGGCCGGGAAGCTCAAGCCTGAGACATATGCCTACAACCATCCTTCCGTGATGAACAATGCGGGTACGGAAATCATCGAGGACGCTCTTCAGGTCCACGTGCCCGACGTCTACCTGATGCGGCGGATTTATGACTCCTTGACGAGTGTCCCCCAGGTCAAGGACGTCGGGGTCGAGTCCTATTACGCTTCGCTCGGGCTTCACAAGTCCACGCCCAGCGCGGCCGCCTACTACCCGGGGGAGTCCATAACGATCTCCAACGTCACCGTGGAAAACCTGAGCCCGACGGCCCAGACGGATGTCCGGTTGCGGCTCTATCTCTCGACGGACCGAACGATCACGACGGCCGACAGCCTCATGGGCTATTATTTTTATTGGCCGACGCTGGCGGCCGAAACCTACAGCGTCGCCAGCTACACGACGAGCGTTCCCACCATTGCCTCCGGTCAGTACTATGTCGGATCCATGGTGACCTTGAACGGGTTCGCCGGAGATGACCACGCGGAAAACAATGCCACTTATCTGCCGGATAAGATCACGGTCTTTCCCGTGCCTCCCTCGAACGTCCAGGCGACGGACGGCACGTTCACCGATAAGATCCGGGTGACTTGGGACGCGGTATCCGATTCGGCCGTCAGCGCCTACCAAGTCTATCGCTCGTCGACCGAGGCCGGGACGAAGACCTACCTCTCCCAGGTGACGAACAACTCCTACGACGACTCCAGCCCAGCCGGCGGCTGGAACTATTACTGGGTTCGGTCCGTCGCCCCGATAGGCACAAGCCTCTACAGCTCATACGATTCGGGCTATGTCGGCGTTACGGCTCCGGCGGGCCTCGCGGCGAGCGACGGCACGTACACAACTCACGTTGCGCTCTCCTGGTCCGCCGTGACCGGGGCCTCGGGTTACGAGATCTGGCGCAACACGGACAGCAACTCGGCCGCGGCCACCCAGATCGGGACGAGCGCTGCGGCCTCATACAACGATACGACAGCGGTCCCCGAGCTCATGTACTATTATTGGGTCAAGGCGACAAACGGCATCGCGACAAGCGGGTTCAGCGGCTATAACTCCGGCTGGCGGATGCTGGCGGCGCCCACGAACGTCCTGGCGAGCGACGGGACGTATTCCGACAAGGTGCGGGTGACGTGGAACGTCGTCGCCTACGCGGCCACCTACCAGGTGCGGCGGAACACGACGAACGATTTATCGACGGCGTCGACGATCGCGGCCTCCGTATCGGGCACGACCTGCGACGACGCGACCGCAATCCCCATGCAGACCTATTATTATTGGGTGCGGGCCGAGAACGGGTTCGGGTACAGCCAGTTCAGCGGACCGGACACGGGTTACCGGTCGACCCCGGTCCCGCAGGCGGCGGAGATCATCGGCGATTTCGGAGGTTTTGGGCTGTGGATGCTCCACGACAGCATCTGGACCCAGCTGAGCCCGATCGGCGCGGAATCTTTCCTGTTCGCGGATTCAGATGGCGACGGCCTGAACGAGCTCTTTGGCGACTTCGGCGTGTTCGGGCTCTGGCTCTGGGACAACGATGTCTGGATTCCCCTGACGATGGCGAATCCCGAGGGAATGATCACCGGAGATATCGACGCGGACGGCCGGGCCGAGCTGATCGGCGACGCGGGGTCTCTGGGGCTATGGGTGTGGAACGGCGGCGACTGGATGCAGCTTACGGGCGTCAACCCCTCATCCCTGGCGGCGGCTGATATCGACGGTGACGGCGACCAGGACGTGGTGGGGGATTTCGGGGGCCTGGGCATCTGGGTCTACCTCAATTATATCTGGACGCCCATCTCTCCCATCACCGCGGAATTCCTGACCGGTGGCGATATGGACGCCGATCCTCAGGAGGAGATCGTTGGAGATTTCGGGGCGCTGGGGGTCTGGCTCTACGATTATCCGAATTGGACATGCCTCACCGACCTCAACCCTGAGGCGCTCCTCATCCAGGATCACGACGGTGACGGAGTGGATGAGCTGGTGGGCGATTTCGGCATCCAGTGGGCCAAGCCCGAGTTCAGCGGGCTCTGGCTCTGGGACGGGGGATCGCTGACCCATCTCAACTGGAACAATGCCGTGAAGATCATCTCCGCCAACACCGACGCGCGGCCGGATATGGAAATCGTGGGCACCTACCTGGATGTCTTCGGGGCCTCGCTGGGGTTCTGGAACTGCGACGGCCTGGACTGGACCCAGCTCAATCCCCTGAGCCCGGAGACTTTCGCCGCCGGTGACTTTGACGCCGATGGCATCGACGAAGTCGTCGGCGACTTCGGAGTTTACGGGCTGTGGTTCAAGGACGCGGACACCTGGTATCCGCTCACGGGTTTCAACGCCGCGAACGTCGGGTCGGCCAATATCAAGTAGGCTAACTGACCGGACTCAGGCCCGTGCTCGTAGCCTGGTCAATGGCAGGCAGGCGTGTCATTGATGTAGCGGGCGAGTTAAGGTTCTTAACTTTAAAGGAAGGCGGGCTGATCATTTGACGCAGGCACTGATGCGGCCGCTTTTCCGTCTGCTGGGCCTTCTATTGATATGCACCCGGATTTTTTCCGGACAATCCTACCCGGGGCGCTTTTACCGCTTCGAGAGGCTGATACCCCGATCAGGAACAGCCTCGGATTCCGCCTTCACGAGCATCTGCCAGGATAACGAGGGATTTCTTTGGTTTGGCACGAGCGCCGGCCTTGCCAGGTACGACGGATATCGGCTTATCTATTTCAGCCCGAAAAAAGGAAACGCGTCCACCGAAGCGGTCGGCGTTTTTCCGGTGACGACCGGGCGCTCCGGAGACATCTGGGTCGGCACCAGCGGCGCCGGGCTCTTCAGGCTGATTCCGAAAGCAGAGAATCTCATCCCTTATTCAAGCCCCCTCGATTCGGCGGGGCTCGGCAATTCGATCGTCCTGGCCATCCAGGAGGACCGGGAAGGGTTCCTTTGGGTGGGCACGCGGACTCACGGTCTTGTAAAATGCGCTTTGAACGCCGGGACATCCACCCGCGTGCCCCTCGGGCCGAAAGCCGAAACTATCTGGGACTTACTTGTCGATAGCCGGGGAGATACCTGGGTGGGGACGCTGGATGAGGGCCTTTTCAGGATCGAAGGCGCCGGCGACAAAACGGTCAACTTTCGGTTCGACCCCGATGATCCCTCGAGCTTGGGGAGCAACACCGTCTGGACTGTCTTCGAAGACTGTAAAGGGACTATCTGGGCGGGGACCAGGGGTGGGGGGCTTAACCGCTGGGATCCCGCGACGGGCCGTTTTAAGCGCTTTTACGGGTCCGGCGACTTCCCCCGAGACCTCGCCGGGCAGACGATCACGGCTATCGCCGAGGACCGGGCCGGAAACTTCTGGCTGGGGACTTCGACGGACGGCCTGCGGATGTGGAACCCTGTGACGGATGAATATGTTCCTTACAAGCACGACCCCCAGGATCCCGAGTCTCTCAGCGATGACAAGGTCACTTCGATCTATCGGGACACCTCGGGCGTTCTCTGGGTCGGCACGGTCCGAGGAGGACTGAACAAGTGCGTGACGGGTACGGCCAAGTTCCCCCACTATAAGCACAACCGCTCAAATCCCCGCACCCTGGGTCACAGCGATGTCCGGTCATTGTGGTTTGAGGACGCGGCCGCGCTCTGGACCGGGACCGGGGCTGGGCTGGAAAGATTGGAAGTGAATTCCGGTCAGGTGACCCATCGCTTCAAGGGCCTCCCCGGAAGTCAGGGCCGAGATGACCAAATCCTTGTCGTCAGGGGGGATTCTCGAGGAAACATCTGGCTGGGGACGTTGTCGGGGGGCCTGGTCGCGTTCAATCGGAAAACCGGAGTTTTCACACGCTATCGACATGACCCGCGGAATTCGAACAGCCTACCGCATGACAAGGTCACCTCATTATGGCCGGATGCCGGACGCGCCGATGTCCTCTGGGTCGGCACGCACCTCGGTTTGAGCCGGCTCGAAGTCCTAACCCGCCGCTGGACCCGCTTATTCAACGATCCCCGGGATGTCGCCAGCCTGAGCAATAACACCGTCACGGCGATTTCCGAGGACAGCAGAGGCCACTCTGGGTGGGCACGCGCTGGGGCCTCAACAGATTGGACAAGCTGACCGGGCGGTGCGAACGCTTTGTTCATCGTCTCGAGGATGTCCCGGGCGCAAGCATCAGAGGCAACACCATCCATTGTGTTCTCGAGGACCGCAACGGCATCATCTGGGCCGGGACGGAGAGCGGTCTCAACCGCCTCGATACCGCCACCGGCGTTTGGAGATATTTTGGTGAAAGAGACGGCTTGAGCGGGGACGTTGTCTGCGGCCTCCTCGAGGACGCTTCCGGGTCCATTTGGATCAGCACGGACAGGGGACTCTCGAGGCTGGAGCCTCAAACCGGAAAGATCATCCGGTTTGGAACCCGGGATGGCCTCCAGGGCCCCAGTTTCAATCCCGGGGCCTGTTTCAAGGGACCGGACGGCCGCCTGTTTTTCGGGGGGGCCAACGGCGCGAATATCATCGATCCGGCCGGAATCCGTAAGGATCCTTTCGTGCCCCCCGTGGTCTGGACGGCGCTCTATCATGGGAACGGTCGAGGTCGCTGAATCGCTGTCCACGCTCCGGGGGCTGACGCTCCCCCACAATTCCCCGCTGCCCGCTCTCGAATTCGCCGCTCTCTCGTTCGCCGCCCCGGAGCTGAACACATTTGCCTGCCGGCTGGAGCCCCGCGATAATGCATGGGTTCCGCTCGGCACGAATAACAGAGTATCACTCTGCGGAGTCGGCGCGGGACGATACACGCTCCGGGTCAAGGCCGCCAACCCGGACGGCGTCTGGAACGAGACCGGAATCGGGATCGCCATCCAGGTGCTGCCGCCCTTCTGGAAAACCTGGTGGTTCCTGTTGATCGCCGGGGCGTTTCTCGTCTCCGGCGCGGTCTCGGCGGCCGCGCTGTGGAGGAAAATCAGGTCCATATCCTTGGCGACAGGAGAGAGCCAGGAGAGCGTCGTTGGATTATATGATTTGACCTCTCGGGAACGGGAAATTCTCCGCCTCGTCCTCCAGGGAGCCGACAACAAGGATATTGGGCGAAAGCTTTTCATTTCCGGCAGCACCGTCCGGAATCATATCTACAATATCTACCAGAAGCTCGGCGTTCGCAACAGGATAGAGCTCGTCAACCGCGTTGCCGGGGACGCGAGAAAAAAAGCCTGAAAACAGGACTTTTGTCTATAAGACAAGGGCCGGCCTTTCCGGCTAGGTTGAGCCCATGAAAACCAAAGTGGTGCCGCGTTCTGTGATTCTCGCCACTCTGCTGACCGGGCTGATGTGGCTCTGGGGGACCGGCCGCGGCGGCCGGCAGGAGCCTTCTGCCTGGCAATGGCCGGTTTCGACGCCCGAAGAGCAGGGCCTGGATTCAAAGAGGCTGGCGGAAACCGTAAGCCTGGTCAGGCAGGGAAACCTCTGTCCCCGGCTCCATGCCCTGTTGATCGTTCGTCACGGCCGCTTGATACTCGAGGAGTATTTCAACAGCTGGCAGGCCGATCGCCTGCACACGCTGCAGTCGGTCTCCAAGAGTTTCACATCAGCGCTGGTCGGCATCGCCATCTCCCGGGGCGAGTTCAAGGGCGTCGAGGAGAAGGTGCTGGGTTTCTTCCCCGAAGCGAAGGGGATCGCCAACCTGGACGAGCGCAAGTCGGCCATGCGCCTCGAAGACATACTGACGATGCGCACAGGCACCGACTATCATGAGTCGGGAGCCGATCTCCTCACGAGCGCCTGAACCGGCTGCCGTCAGGTTGGGATAAGTACTATCTCGACCGCCCGATGCTCGGGCCGCCCGGGACGGAGTTCCGTTACGACAGCGGCGGCGCCATCCTCCTATCCGCCATGCTCAGGAACCGGACGGGTATGCACGCGGCCGAGTACGCCGAGCGATATCTCTTCAAGCCCCTGGGGATCGAACACAAGCTCTGGCAAAGCAACAAGGAAGGCCACACCCATGCGGGCGGCGGGCTGTATTTGACGGCCCGGGATACGGCTAAATTCGGGCTTCTTTACCTGAATAGCGGCCGCTGGGGGGAGGAACAGGTTCTCCCCGAAGCCTGGGTGCGGGACTCCTTCCGGATGCACGTGGATTTGACGGTCAAGGGCCAGCCTCCCTCCGGCTACGGCTACCTCTGGTGGGTCCTCGCCCCGGACCCCAGGGGGAAGGGCGAGCAGTTCGTCTATGCGGCCCGGGGGCGCTTCGGCCAGTTCATCTTCATAGTCCCCGAGCACGATATGGTCGTGGTCGTTTTGGGTTATACCCGGGTGGGGCCCGAGACGAACCAGCTCTTCGAGTTCCTCTACGACCATGTCCTCACCGCGGTTCGCCGCTGACCGGGATGGTGCCCGAGCGAAACGGAGTTCAATACAAAGTCCGATATGAATAGGAGCACGATATGAAAGAATATCGCTTCATTCATCGCGCTCGCGCTTGGGGGAATCATTATGGCCGCGACTTTCGGCGCGGTAGTGCCAGCCGCAAGCCTCACACGGAGCCGTGGGCATTCAGTTCCTGAACCGTCGGTCGTCCTGATGGTCAAGTCGGCAGCGCCCGGCGGAGCAGGGGACATCGGCCAGGAAGTTGTTCTTTTGGCCAAGGAATTGAAGGCTGCCCATGAAGACAACCGGGTGGACGACCTTTTTGCTGTCCGTTATTCGCGCCTCTTGAGCGCGGTCGGCAGGCCGTTCTCACGACCCCGAGGCCCTCTACTGGCCGATGTACCGCTACAGCATGGTCGTATTTCATCGATGGAACGGACCGGCCGTATCCCCGATTGGGAGGAGATCCAGTTCATCGTCAACGACGATGGCGGGGCCGGCGTCGGCTTGGGCATGATCGCCGACGCGGTTATGTCGGAGGTCGTAAGCCTCATATTCACATGGAGACTCTGGCCAAAAGGCCGGAAGATCCTCAGGGGCTATCTAGAGAGGGGGATGAAAGCCGCCGGGTCGGGCAAACAATAAAGGCCTCTCAGCTTTAAAGAGCTGAGCTCGAGCATCGAAAAGGATTTATGCTTATCATCGGAAAAATAAAATAGTCTCGGGAGTGATCACGGCCTGTTCGTCAAAAGGAGGTTAGGATGTCTAGAGAAAAACGGGAAAGCGGAGATGACGGCAAAACCTGGACTCGGATTTAAAATCTGGACCGGCGCTCTTTCCGTTTTCGTCGCCGTGATGCTCTTTCCTAATATCGTCCACAAGCACGGTGTCGGGAGATCCCTGTTGATCACGGGGCTCGCCGTCGGGGCGATCTGGCTGATGTATATTGTCATCGGCCGGGTGATCGATTGGGCCGTTGCGGAAGAGCTAAAGAAAAAGAGCCGGGAGAAGCAGGATTAAACCGGGAGTCCGAGCGTCTCTTTTTGCGGGGGGGAGTGCCCGGGGGCCTGTGTTATACTAGTTCGAAGAGCGTTCCATTCATAGTATCGGATGGCTGTTTATCATGAATCAGGAGGCTCGCCGATGAGACCTTTCGATCGCCGCGCTTTCCTTAAATTCGGCATGGCGGCGGCCGCCGGAACCGCGCTGCCGCCGCGGGCGGAGGGACGGGAGAATAACCACCTTGTTTCGCCCGATTATGTCGGCGTGCTGGTGGACACGACCCTCTGCATCGGCTGCCGCAAGTGCGAGGAGGCGTGCAACCGGCGGAACAACCTGCCGCGCACGGCCGAGCTTCTCCGACCGGGAGGTGCTTCGGACCTTCCGGCGGCCCTCGGAGAGCGCCTTCACCGTGGTGAACCAGTTCCCCGGCAGTCCCTCGCCCGACCAGGCCGGGCTGCCCCAGACCTACGTCAAGGCCCAGTGCATGCACTGCCTGTATCCCTCCTGCGTGTCCGCCTGCATCGTCGGGGCGCTGACAAAGCCGCGCGACGGAGCGGTGGTCTACAACCCGACGATCTGCCTCGGGTGCCGCTACTGCCAGGTGGCCTGTCCTTTCGAGATCCCGGCCTACGAATTCAACGAGCCGCTCAAGCCGAGGGTCCGCAAGTGCGAGTTCTGTGCCGACCGGGCCAAGGGCACCGGCGCCAACCCCGCCTGCGCCGCGGCCTGCCCCACCGAGGCCCTGGTGTTCGGCCAGCGCGCGGAACTGGTGGCCATCGCCCGCAAGCGGCTGAAGCGGCGGCCGGACCGCTATGTCGACCATATCTACGGTGAGCACGAAGTGGGCGGCACTGCCTGGCTCTACCTGACCGGCCGCCCGGTGACGGAAATCGGGATGCTGAACCTGCCCGGAACGGGCCGCCGCCGGACGGACCGAGGCCATCCAGCACGGCATCTTCGAGTACGGCATGCTGCCGATCGCGTTCTACGGGCTCCTGTCCGGCATCATGTGGTGCAACCACCGGCGGGAGAGCCGCCCGTCTGACGACGCGGTTCCACCGGCGCCAAAACCGGGGCCGAAGCGAGGACGGACAATGACGATCATCCCCATCGGGTCACCAAGCCGTTCTTCACCTTCGGCACCCTCACCCTGCTGCATCATGCATGGGCGTCGGGTACTCCTTCGGCGATCACCCGGCTGCTCCTGGGGCTGGGCGCCGTGACCAACCTGGACAACCACAATCCCTGGGGCATCTGGATCTCCTTCGACGTGGCTTGCGGCGTGGCGCTGGCCGCCGGCGGCTTCACCACCGCCGCCCTGGTGGAGATCTTCGGCCGCAAGAAATACCACGCCCTGCTCCGGCCGGCGATCCTGACCGCCTTCCTGGGCTACCTGTGGGTGGCCATCGCCCTCAGCTTCGACCTCGGCCGCTACTGGAACATCTGGCGGCCCATCTTCAACTGGCAGGGCAACTCGGTCCTCTTCGAAGTGGGCATGTGCGTCACCTTCTACCTCATGGTCCTGTGCGTCGAGATGAGTCCGTCGATCCTGGAAGGCCTCAAGGCCCGGATCGACGGGAACGATGGGGCGCCGCCTGCTGCGGCGGGTCGAAAAGCCCATCCTGACCGCCTACCGCGCGATCCGGATCGCCCTGCCCTTCTTCATCGTCGCCGGCGTGGTCCTGTCGTTCATGCACCAGTCTTCGCTGGGGACGCTCATGCTCATCGCTCCGACCAAGCTGAGCCCGCTGTGGGACACCAACATCCTGCCCCTCCTCTTCCTCATGTCGGCCATCATGGTGGGCTTCCCGATGGTGATCCTGGAGTCCATCTACGCCAACATCAGCTTCGGCCGGAAGCCGGAAATGGAACTGCTGACGCCCGCTGGCCCGCTTCATCCCCTGGTTCCTGGGCGCCTACGGCGTCGTGAAGATCGGCGACCTCGCCGTGCGCTGGAACCAGCTGGATCTGCTCGGCGCACCCGGGCGGCCACGATCTCCCTGATCGTGGAGATCATGGTCGGCATCCTCGCCCCCTTCCTCCTGCTTCTGAACAGGGCGGTCCGGCGCTCCATGGGCTGGCTGTTCTTCGCCGTCTCGCTGATCATCTTCGGCGTGGTCCTGAACCGCATCAACGTGTTTCTGGTGGGCTACAACCCCCCCTACTTCGTCAAAGCCTATTTCCCCTCGGTCGGCGAGATCGCCATGACGATGGCCATCGTCTCGAGCATCCTGTTCTGTTACCGCTTCTTCGTAACCTTCTTCCCCATCCTGCCGGGCTATGTGCCGTTGACCGCGGAGCAGCTGGCCCGGATGCGCGAAGAGCGGGAGAAGACCGTCTCGCCCTTCTGGACCTGGGTGATCCGCGGAGCGGCCATCGTGTTCCTGCTCGTCTTCGTTGTGCTGTACAGCGTGGTGCACGAGGAGGCGATCCAGGCTACCGATCAGGACCGTGACGGAAATGAGCGGGTCAAGGCGGCCAGCCGGCCCGAAGCGGCCCAGGTCGCCTCGGCGTCGGCCTATCCGCAGCGCCCGGCGGCCTACAGGAACTTCTACCTGCTGGACAGCGATCTACTCTGAACTCCGGGTCGGACGACTACGAACCGGTCGGGTTCGCCCATCGGATCCATGACGAATCACGGGCGGCGATTGCGGCGTGTGCCACCACCGCTATGCCATGTCGGAGGATGATCGCGTGGGCGAGGACATCAAGGCCCTGCACGCGGCGATGGACGTGCGCTCGGGCGGCCCGTGCGCCGACTGCCATGACGACATGGCGACCAACCCGCCCCAGGGCTGCGGCCGCTGCCACGCCCTGCCCAACGAGGCGGACGACCCGGCCCGCATCGGCCTCAAGGGCGCCTACCATCGCCAGTGCATCGGCTGCCACGAGCGCCAGCTCAAGCCGGCCTCCGCGCCCACCGAGCTGCAACTCCTGCCATCATCCCTGGACGCCGGACCACTCGCCGCTGGTCACTTCTGGCGGACCACGCCCGCCCCGCAAGACGGTGACCCGGGCCTGCCTGGGTTGCCATCCCGAAGGTGGGTCAGGACCTCCTGGGCACCGCCCACTGGAACTGGAAGGGATATCTCCCGACGCTGGCAGGGTACGAGCACCGCAACGACATCAGCCTGACCACTCATGGTCAACAACTACTGCATCGCCATCGGCCCCAACCATGCAGCAGTGCGCCACCTGCCACATCGGCTACGGCTGGATGGACAGGACTTCGAATTCTCCGACCCCGCCAAGATCGACTGCCTGGTCTGCCACGACACCACGGGCACCTACCGGAAGGACCCGCTGAAGGCGGGTATGCCCGACCCGGAGCTTGACCTGGCGGCCATCGCCCAGAAAGTGGGACGGCCGTCGCGGCAGGCCTGCGGCTCATGTCATTTCTTCAGCGGCGGGGCCGCCAACGCCAAGCACGGCGACCTCGAGCCGGTGCTGGCGGATCCGCCCGCCCGACTTCGACTTGCACATGGGCGCCCTCGAGATGCGCTGCCAGGACTGCCACACGACCGAACAACCATCGGATCGCCGGGATGTCCCTGAGCGGCACCGGCGGTGGAGGGGCGGGTCCGCTGCGAAAAATGCCACGGTCCGACGCCGCATGGCGTGGCGGGGATGCTGGGCACGTCACCTCGACGACCACGTCCGCGCCGATCGCCTGCGAAACCTGCCATATCCCCTCCTTCGCCCGCACGACCCCCACGCTGCTCCGGCGGGATTACTCGACCGCGGGCCGCGATCTGCCCGAGGCCAAAGACAAATTCGGCATGCCCACTTACGCTAAACAGTTCGGCACCCTCACTTGGGGCATGGACCAGGTTCCCGATTACCTCTGGTCCGACGGCAGCCGGCAGGTCGCGCTGATCGGCGACAAGATCGATCCCGCGGGGTAGTCTCCTGAATGCCCCGGTGGGAGAGAAGCGCAACCCCGACGCCCGCATCTTCCCCTTCAAGACCCATACCGCCGTTCAGCCCTACGATTCCAAGAACCTGACCCTGGCCATCCCGAAGCTGTTCGAGGATTATTGGCTGAACTTCGACTGGGTGCAGGCCATCGCCGCGGGCATGAAGTCCGTCGGCCAAGAGTACTCCGGCGAGTTCGGGTTCGTGGAGACCCGGATGTACTCCTCCATCCACCACGCGGTGGTGCCGGCCAGGGCGGCCCTGGGCTGCGCCGATTGCCACCGCGCCGAGGCCGTTAACTGCGTGCGCTGCCATAGCGGCGCGGCGGGGATGGACCGTCCCGAACACACCAGGAAGATCTACCCGGGGGTGCCCCAGCGGCTCGATTTCAAAGCCCTTGGATACTCCGACGATCCGGCCATTACCGGCGGACGGTTCTTCCTGAAACTCGGGCGCGGGACGCCGCCCCAATGAGCGGCTTTTCCATGATCGGCGGCCACCCCGCGCACGGCTTCGGCAAGCGCGGAGTTGAAAAGATGGTCGACAATCCGTAGAATAGGGGTCCGTAGACAGATCTGCGGCGCCTTGTAGCGGGCGGGCATAACTCAGTGGTAGAGTGCTAGCTTCCCAAGCTGGAAGTCGCGGGTTCGAATCCCGTTGCCCGCTCTTTTTTTTTGCCATGAATGAATGGAGTGTGATCGTCGACGCCGTCCCCGGCGCGGGGTCGTGGAACATGGCGGTCGACGAGTTCCTTTTCGAAAGACTGGCCGGAGGAGGGGAGACCGTCGTCCGGTTCTACAGGTGGGCGAAGCCGACCGTTTCACTCGGGTACTCCCAATCCGTGGACAGCGCCGTCGACCTCGAGTTCTGCAGACAGCAGGGTATCGACGTCGTGCGGCGGCTGACCGGCGGGAAGCTTGTCCTTCACGATAAAGAGATCACCTATTCTGTCAGCTCTTCGGAGGCCTCTGTTTTCTCGAGCACGTTGGCCTCTTCCTACCGCCTCATCTCGAAAGCGTTGATCCTCGGGCTGGAGAAGATGGGGCTGGCCGCCGCTCTGGCGGGGCCGCCTCCCGAATCCTACCGTCGGGGCGTCATGCCCTGTTTCTCGTTCCCGGCCCGGGACGAGATCGAGATCGACGGGAAGAAGATCGTCGGCAGCGCCCAGAAAAGGATCGGCAGCCGGTTCCTCCAGCACGGCTCGATCCCCCTCGAAGCCGGCCCCGATCGGGAACGGCGTATCGCCTCGGTCAGCATGGCCGACCCTTCGAACGTCAGGATCGTCTCGCTCTCGGAAGCGCTGGGGCGCCCCGTGGGCTTCGATTGGGCCGTCGCCTGCCTTATCGAGGGGCTGGCGGAGTCTTTCCATGCCCGGTTCCACCCCCGGTGCCTTACGGCAGCCGAGACAGAAAGCGTCCGGAGTATCGAGCGCCGGCGCTATGGCAACCCGGAGTGGACGCTGGGCCGAGGACGGTGACAGGCGGCGCGCCCCGCTCCCGGTTGCTTTTTGATCCCCCGAGTGATAGCATAAATCTTCACTGATAAGGCGATGACCAGATGAACGAAATCGAAGAGCTCTCCAAGCTGGACGTTCAGAATCTGCCCCAGCTCGGGCCGATCGTCCTGGACGACCTCCACGCCAAGGTGCAAAAGAATCTCCATCTCGAGCTCGGCACGGGCCCGGTGCTCTACTTACTCTCGCCTTCCTACTCGGTTCTCCACCCCACCGCGAACGAGACGATCCGCGATTTTACCGCCAAGAAAGAGAGCCTTCTCGGCTATATCAAGGAGTGCGTCGTCCGCAACCTGGCGCTCTACTCGGTTCTCCTGGATATCAACAGCTACTTCATCGAGCAGAACAGCTTTCTCGTCCTGGCCAGGTTAAGGGAAAAAGACTCCGGGGGGCGTCGTTTCGAGGTCAAATTCTACACCAACTCGCCCGCCGACTTGACGACCCATTATGAGGATAAGATCTATATCGGCCGGGACTTCATGGACCTGTTCAACCTGAAGCGCAAGCATTTCGGGGTCAAGGAAATGGTCCTGTCCCTCAGGGACCAGGACGAGAAGATGATCGACAAGGCGCAGGAGAAGCTCGCCGCCCCCCTGGAATATAAATCATTTTTTCAGGAGATCAAGGAACTGGTCGGCGAGCTGATCTCAGAGACCGAACTCATCCTGCAGTCACTGCCGGCGCACCTCGATTTCGCCAAGCTCGGCGACCGGGAGCTGATCGACATCAACGCCCAATACCGGAAGCTCAACCATTACGTGATCGAGCTTCACGACGAGGTGGAAGAGTTCGAGAACCTTCTCCATTTCCGGAAACAAAACGATTTCGCCCGGTACGTGACCAAATACAAAATTGACATCACCAACCTGATCTCGTATTTCAACATCAAGATCAACGGTGTTTTAACGCAGAAGATTTACGGCCTGAAAGGCAAATAGAGGGCCGTTCGAACCCCCCTTATTTATCCTCGACCTCGATATCGTCGTAGGTTGTCACGAGCAGAATGCCCGGCTTATCCGTATGGCTGGAGAACGCCATGACCTCCCGGACTCCCTCTTTGTCTTCGACCTGGACGGGCTCGGCGAGCTGCCAGGCGATCTCGCCCGACTTCGCCCGGGCGGCGAAGGGATAGGGCCCTCCGTCGGGCCAAAGGAGCCTGATGGCCGCATATTCTCCGCGGACTTCGATCGGCCCCGTCAAGGGCAGGGGCGCCAAAGTGATGTCACCGTGGGAGACAATCACGGTCGCCTTTCCGGAGAATCCGGTCAGTTCCACGGGCTCGTAGGAAGTCGAGATGTCGATCTCGCCTCCCGTCACGCCGTTCCCGGACACGCCAACGCTCTTCCCGGTGACGCGCAGGCTTCCCCGGACCGAGCGGGCCGAAACGTGAGCATAATCCGTCGCGACCTCCAGATCCCCGTTCACATCTTCGGCATCGACGTCGGTGTGATGGCCAGTGACCTTAACCGGGCCCACCGTCTCGAGCGTGACCGGTTCGTAACTGTTCCGGATCTCTACGGGTCCCGTGATATTCCGGGCGACGATCTCCGAATGCAGGCCCTCCACCACGGCCTTGACGGCGATATCCTGGAGAGTGACCGTCCCGTAGGAATGAGTCAGCGTCAGGCCGCTCCCGATGCTCCGGGCCATGACCTCCGAATGGGCGCTGTTGATCTCGCACGCCCCGCCGACGCCTTCGACGTTGACGCGTTCATAGCTGTTCTCGATCTTGAGCGCTCCGCCGATAGCGGAAGCGTCCACATCGCCGTGGCGGTTGACGACCGCCGCCGAGGAAACCCCCCGGACCTTGACCGCACCGTAGCCGTTCTCCACCTCGACCGCCATGCCCGCCGGGACGGCGATCCGGAAATTGGTGTCGAGACGCGGATTGGTGAGTTCGTCTCGATTGGTGCCGATCACGACTGCCCCGGCGTCCCGGGTGACGATGACCTTGAGCTTATCGGCCGCCGCCCGGGCTTCGGCTTCATCGCGCCGCCTGATGATCTTTTCGAGAGTCAGCGTGATGCGGTCGGTTTCGGCGGCCTCGACCGTGACCTCGCCGTGGGCGTTGGCCACCCGGAGCGTCGCCGGCAGGGGCGCCTCCAAGGTTTGGGATTCCTGGTAGGTGAAAGCGCGTCCGTCGAAAAACAGGAAATCAGCCGCGCGCCAGTCCGGCCAGATCTTGCCTGTCTTTTCCTGGGTGAGGATGATCCCCCCGGCGATGATCAGGACCAGGAGGATGATCTCCCTGGCTTTCATGATCAGGCCTGCTTTTCCCGGGAAGTCTCAGCGGCCTCTTTCCTGTCCTTGATACCGAAATAGAGCTTCCAGGCGCCCCAAACGATCAGCACCACCGGCCAGAGCCGGGCCACTGAATCCCAGATCTCGATGTCGAAGTTGTCCAGGGTGAAAATGACCCCGATGACGATGAGGATGACGCCCCACACCAGGGCGTCGCGTTGCTGCTTGGCCATCGTATCCTCCTTGCCTTAAGCTCGGTTCCTGGAGAAATAATCGAAGATCAGCTTGACGCCGATGATGATCACGACGACAGGCCAGAAGTCGAAGATGACGCGGTAGCTGATGACCTCGAAATTGCCCAGCAGAAGAGCGGCGCCGATGAGGATGAGCAGGATGCCCCAGAAAATGGACCCGGACTTGATGGCCTCGGGCGCCAGGACCGGCTCTTCCGGTATCTCGGCACCGCTGAGGGCGGCCCGGCGGTTGATCCGGTTGGCCGTCGCGACGGAGTCGATGATCTGATAAAAGTAGAAGCCGGCCATGAGCAGCCCGGCGAACGGCTGGGCCCCGCCGTGACGCTGAAGAGAGACGAGCCCGGCGAAGATGACGAGATAGATGAACCCCTTAACCGTCTCGCCGTTGTAGAACGGGCCCACTCCGAAGGGGAAGAGGAAAGAGAGAATCCCGGCCAGAAAGGCCGATTTGGCGGGCTTGGGAGCGAAGGCTTTTTCCTGCACCACAACCTTTTCGTGGACCACGACGTTTTCCTGCGCCGCGGCTTTTTCTTCCAAGACGACGTTGTCTTCCATGGAATTTCCTCCTAGTGTTGCGTTGGGTCCTTGTTTCCGTCGAAGAGATCCAGACCCCTGATGGAAACAAGCAGGGTGTCTTTGCGAGCCTCCAGCCGGTCCTTAACGAACCCGGCTTTGACGAACAGTCTTTCGACCTGGCTATAGCCCTGGTGAACCGTCCGGTCGATCGACCGGTCGATCGCGGCCTTGTTCGGACCGAAAAGATAAAAAGACACGAGGGTCATCAAAACGGCGGCCGCGCCGAAGACCGGCTGGAGCGAGGGCCTGAGCAGGAAGTCCAGGGAGGGTCTCAGGCGTTTCGTCTTGGCGGGGATCGTCCGGAGCCGCGCCCGAAGCGACTCGCTGACCTCGAGCTCGGGAACCGCGCTTAAGGCCGCCCGGGTCTCATTCAGGGCGGCGAGCAGGCTCCGGCAGTCCGGGCAGGCCTCGAGATGGAGTTCGACGAGCCGCATCTCATCGACCTCCAGATCGCCCTCGAGATAGGGGGAGAGGAGGTCCTCAATCCGCTCACAGGACATCACGGCGCTCCTTTTTCTCTTTGAGGGTCCTGGCCAGCTGGAGGCGGCCCCGGCTGATCCGGGACTTGAGCGTCCCGATCGGGATGCTCATCAGCTGGGCGATTTCCTCGTAGCTCCTGTCCTGGATATCCCTGAAGATGACCGCCATCCTGATGTCCGGGGCCAGGAGGTTCAGGCTTTCCCAGACGATCTTGCGGCTGACCGCGGCGTCCAGGCCGGTCTCCGGGTCGGCGCCCGGACCGGCGGCGAGCCCCTGCTCGTTGAGTTCGTCCCGGCTCGTCTTCTCCCACCTGGTCTTGCGGTAGGCGTCGATGAGGTGGTTTCGGGCGAGCGTCAGGAGCCAGGCGGTGAAGTCTCTCCGGGTATCGTATTTGGGGAGCGCGCCGTAGAGCTTGAGGAAAACCTCCTGGGTCATATCCTCGGCCTCCTGATAGCTTCCCGCGAACTGGTAGGCGAGGTTGAAGACTTTTTTCGAATAGGCGTTAACGAGCATGTCCCAGGCTCCCGGCCGGTTCTCCAGACACCTTCTTATCGTCTCTTGAATGTCCACTCACGTCACCTTCATAGACGAAACCGCCTGCCGGAAAGTTCCCCGAGGGAGCTCGTTTTTTCTTTATTCTATCAGAATTCTCCGGCCAGTTGACTAAACACGACCGGTATGCCAGCATAACCTCTCTGCAAGGGAAAATGAGAACCTCACCATAGGGAGGGCCAATCATGGCTGGAATCATTGGCTATGGAGCCTGCATACCCAGAAACCGGATCAAGGTCGAGGAGATCGCCAAGGTCTGGGGCGCCGACGCCCCGAGCTACCGTAAGGGCCTCCTCGTCGAGGAGAAATCCGTCCCTTCACCCGACCAGGACACGATCACTCTTTCCGTCGAGGCCTCGAAGAATGCCCTGAGGCGGGCCCGGATCGACCCCCGGGAGATCGGCGCTGTCTATGTCGGCTCGGAATCGCATCCTTACGCGGTCAAACCGACCGGCACGGTGGTGGCCGAGGCCCTCGGCGCGACACCCGACGTCCACACCGCGGACCTCGAATTCGCCTGCAAGGCGGGGACTGAAGGCATGTTCCTGGCGCTGGCCCTGGTGAAGGCCGGCGAGGTCAAATACGCGCTGGCCGTGGGCGCGGACACCTCCCAGGGAGCGCCCGGAGACGCACTCGAGTACACTGCCGCCGCCGGCGCCGCGGCCTATCTCTTCGGTCGGGAGGCCGTGGTCGCGGAATGCCTGGAAACACACTCCTTCACGACGGATACCCCGGATTTCTGGCGCCGGGAATACCAGTACTATCCCGAGCACGGCGGCCGGTTCACGGGCGAACCCGCCTATTTCAAGCACATCACGGGTGCCGCCAAGGCGATCATGGCCAAGTCGGGCGCGGGCCCGGGGGATTTTCAGTACGTGGTCTTTCATCAGCCGAACGGCAAGTTCCCGTTCCGCGTCGGGGAGATCCTGGGGTTCAAGAAAACACAGATCGAGCCCGGCTGGCTGGTCAACACGCTCGGGAACACCTATTCCGGCTCTTCGCCCATCGGCCTGACCGCGACACTGGACATCGCCAAACCCGGCGACAGGATCCTGCTCGTTTCCTACGGTTCGGGCGCCGGGAGCGACGCCTTCATTTTCCAGGTCACGGTGCAGATCGACGAAGTCCGGGACCTCGCCCCCAAGACCCGCTTCCTTCTCGAAAAAAACAGGGTCTATCTGGACTATGGGACTTATGCCAAATACCGCCGCAAGATCCGCAAGGCGGAGTAGGAGGCCAAGATGAGAGACGTCGCCGTGATCGGAGTCGGAATGAACAAATGGGGCGAGATCTGGGAAAGATCGCTCCGCGACCTGATCGTCGAGGCGGGCCTCCTGGCCCTGGACGACGCCGGCGTGGACCGCGTCGACTCCCTGGTCGTCGGCTGCATGTCGAGCGGCATTTTCAACGGGCAGGAGCATCTCGCCTCGCTCGTCGCCGACTATCTCGGCCAGGGTCCGATCCCGGCCGCCCGCGTCGAGTCGGCCTGCGCCTCGGGAGGGCTGGCGCTCCGGGTGGGCTTCACCCAGGTGGCTTCCGGCCTCGCCGACATCGTGCTCGTCGGCGGGGTGGAGAAGATGACCGACGTCAGCGGCAGCGAAGCCACCTACGCCCTGGGTACGGCCGCCGACCAGGAGTACGAGTGCTTCCACGGCGCCACGTTTCCCGGCCTCTATGCCCTGATGGCGTGCGCCCACATGGAAAAATACGGGACCACCAGAAAACAGCTGGCGATGGTCGCGGTCAAGAACCACTTCAACGGCTCGATGAACCCGAATGCGCAGTACCCCTTCAAGATCTGCGAGCAGGCCGTCATCGATTCCGTGATGGTGGCCGACCCCCTGCGCATCCTGGACTGCTCGCCGATCACGGACGGCGCCGCGGCGCTCGTCATCTGCTCGCTCGAGACGGCCAAGAGGCTGAAAAAGCCGCTCGTCAAGATCACGGCCAGCGCCATGGCCACGGACACCATCGCCCTGGCAGGGCGGCGGGAGGTCGCCTGGATCGAATCCGCCTACCAGGCCGCAAGGAAAGCGTACGAGATGGCGGGAAAACGGCCTCAAGACATGGACGTTATCGAGGTTCACGACTGCTTCACCATCGCCGAAATCATGGTCATGGAGGCCATCGGCCTGGTCGAAAAGGGCCGGGGCGGCCCGGCCGTTGAAGCCGGCTTGACGGCTCTCGACGGCAAGTTCCCTGTCAATACGAGCGGCGGGCTGAAGTCCAAGGGGCACCCCGTCGGCGCCACGGGAGTGGCCCAGGCGATCGAAATCGTCAAACAGCTCCGGGACGAAGCGGGGCCGCGGCAGGTCAAAGGAGCAAAGGTCGGCATGACGCAGAACATGGGCGGCAGCGGCGGGACCTCGGTCGTCCACATCTTCGAGCGCGTTTGAGAGGAGGAAAGCGATGCCGAACCCATCACGAGCGTGGCGCGAGATTCCCCAGAGATACAGGCTCGAAGCGGGCAAGTGCAAAAGCTGCGGCTTCGTCGCCTTCCCGCCGCGCCTGGTCTGTCCCAGGTGCCAGTCGCGGGCTTTCGAGACGGTCAGGCTGGCCGACGCCGGTAAGATCGTCACGTACACCGTGATCCGCGTTCCCCCGCATCCGTTCGCCGATCAGGCGCCCTACGCCCTCGGAATCATCGAACTCGATGACGGCGTCCGGCTGATGGGCCAGGTCGTCGACTGCGGGTTCGAGGACCTCGAGATCGGAAAGAGGGTCAAGGTCGAATTCCGCAAGATCTCCGAGGAGGGCGAAGCCGGGGTCATCCATTACGGCTATAAGTTCGTGCCGGAATAGGAGAGCCATTCAGCATGGGAATACTCTCCCGCGCCGGGAAAGGGGGAGCGCATGTTTAAGCTCGAATCCCAGGCCGATACCCGGAGCCAGGACTACAAGGACAATTTCGAGGCCATGACCAGGGTCGTGGCCGAATACAGAGAGCGGCTGGCCAAGGTCCAGGCAGGCGGCCCGCCCAAGTCCCGAGAGCTCCACAAATCCCGGAAAAAGCTCCTGGTGCGAGAGCGGTTGGACCGGCTCTTCGACCGGGGGACGGCGTTCCTCGAGCTCAGCTCCTTTGCCGCCAACGGGATGTACGACGACGAGGCGCCCGGGGCCGGGATGGTCACCGGGGTGGGCGTCGTCCACGGCCGCGAGGTGCTGGTGGTGGCCAACGACGCGACGGTCAAGGGCGGGACTTATTTCCCGATGACGATCAAAAAGCACGTCCGGGCCCAGGAGATCGCCATGGAAAACCGCCTGCCGTGCATTTACCTCGTCGACAGCGGCGGCATCTTCCTTCCCCACCAGTCGGGCACGTTCCCGGACCGGGACCACTTCGGGCGGATATTCTATAACCAGGCGAGGCTCTCGGCCATGGGCATCCCGCAGATCTCGATCGTCATGGGCTCGTGCACGGCCGGCGGCGCCTATGTCCCCGCGATGAGCGACGAGACCGTCATCGTCCGGCACCAGGGCACGATCTTCATCGGCGGGCCGCCGCTCGTCAAAGCCGCGACCGGGGAGGAAGTTACCGACGAGGAGCTGGGGGGCGCGGACGTCCACTGCCGCATCTCCGGCGTTTCCGATTATTACGCTTTTGACGACGACCACGCCCTCGAGATCGCGAGGAACGTCGTCGAAACGCTCGACCCGCCCAAGAAGTTCCCGCTCGAGACGGCCGCGCCCGAAGACCCGGCCTACGATCCCCGGGAGATCTACGGCATCGTCCCCCGGGACTTGCGCAAGGCTTTCGACATCCGGGAAATCATCGCCCGGCTGGTGGACGGCAGCCGCTTCCAGGAATTCAAGGAGCTCTATGCCCGGACACTTGTCTGCGGGTTCGCCCGGATCATGGGCTGCCCGGTGGGCATCCTGGCCAATAACGGGGTCCTGTTCTCCCAGAGCTCGCTCAAAGGCGCCCATTTCATCACCTTGTGCGCCATGCGCAAGATCCCGCTCATTTTCCTGCAGAACATCACCGGGTTCATCGTCGGCAAACAGTACGAGCACGGCGGGATCGCCAAGGACGGCGCCAAGCTCGTCCACGCCGTGGCCAACGCCGATGTGCCGAAGTTCACGGTGATTGTCGGCGGCTCCTACGGCGCCGGCAACTACGCGATGTGCGGCCGGGCCTACGGGCCCCGGCTGCTCTGGATGTGGCCGAACGCCCGGATCGGCGTGATGGGCGGGGAGCAGGCGGCAAACGTTCTTCTCACCGTCAAGATCAAGAGGCTCCAGGAGCAAGGCGTGTCCATGACCGAAAAAGATAAAGACGACCTGATGAGGCCCATCCTCGAGAAATACGAGGCCGAGGCCAGCCCCTACTTCAGCACGGCCCGCCTCTGGGACGACGGGATCCTCGACCCGCTGGACACCCGCGCCGCCCTGGCACTCGGCATCGCCATGAGCCTCAACGCTCCGATCCCCGATTATAAAGTCGGCATCTTCAGGATGTGACGCCATGAACGACCGCGCTTTCGAGACCATCCTCGTCGAACGCAGGGACGAGTCCGTCCGGATCTCGCTCAACCGGCCGCGATGTTCACAATGCTTTCAACGCCGTGATGATCCGGGAGCTCCAGGCGGCCTTTGGGACGGCTGGGGCCGATCCCGGGGTGCGGATCGTCGTCCTGACAGGAACCGGGGAGTCCTTCTGCGCGGGCGCCGACCTCAACTGGATGCGGGAGATCATCCATTATTCGTTCGAGCAAAACCTGGAGGAATCGCTGGCCATCGCCGATCTCCTCGAGTCCATCTACACGCTGCCCAAGCCGACTATTGCCAGGGTCAACGGGACGGCGATCGGGGGCGGGAACGGCCTCTTCAGCGCCTGCGACATCGCCGTCGCCTCGAACCGGGCGCTTTTCGGGCTGAGCGAGGTCAAGAGCGGGCTGGTGCCGGCCGTCATCTCCCCCTACGTGATCCGCCGGATCGGCGAGAGCCGGGCCCGGGAGTTTTTCCTGACGGGCGAGAGGTTGGATGCCCGGCGGGCGCTCGAGGTCGGACTGGTCAACACGGTTGTTCCCCACGCCGAGCTCGACGCGAAAACCGAGGGTCTGGCGGCACTGCTGCTGAGCTCGGGGCCCGAGGCGCTCGCCAAGGCCAAGGAGCTCCTCCAGAAGCTGCCCGGGTTGAGTTACGACGAAGCCCGCCGCTACACGGCGGAGGCCATTGCCCGGCTCAGGGTGAGCGCGGAAGGACAGGAGGGTATGACCGCCTTCTTGGAGAAACGGAAACCGCGCTGGGCAAAAGGCTGAGACGTGTTCAGGAAAATACTGATCGCGAACCGCGGGGAGATCGCCGTCAGGATCATTAAGGCCTGCCGCGAGCTGAGAATCGGGACTGTGGCCGTTTATTCGGAAGCCGACCGGGCCGCCCTCCATGTCCTGGCCGCCGACGAAGCCGTGCCCATCGGCCCGCCGCCAGCCGTCGACAGCTACCTTGATATCGACCGGATCATCGCCGCCGCGCGCGCGACCGGCGCCGAGGCTGTCCATCCGGGGTACGGGTTCCTGGCCGAAAACGCGGAGTTCGCCAGACGCCTGGAACGCGAGGGGATCGTCTTCATCGGGCCGAACCCGGCCTCACTGGAGCTCGTGGGGGACAAGCTGCGGGCGCGGGCGGCGATGGAAAAGGCCGGCATCCCCATTATTCCCGGGATGAAGAGCGCGGCGGGCGGCGCGTCGGAATCCGCGGCCGCGGCCAAACGCATCGGGTTTCCGGTGATGATCAAGGCCTCCGCGGGCGGCGGCGGCAAGGGCATGAGGATCGCGTCCGGCGAGGAGGAACTCGGCCCGGCGCTCGAGGCCGGCCGGCGCGAGGCCAAGGCCGCCTTCGGGGACGATTCCGTTTATCTCGAAAAATACATCGAGGACCCGCGCCACGTGGAGTTCCAGGTGCTGGCCGACGCCCAAGGGAACATCGTCCACCTTTTCGAGCGGGAGTGCTCCATCCAGCGCCGGCACCAGAAGATCGTCGAGGAGACGCCATCTCCGTTCCTCGACCCGCTGCTCCGGAGGAAGATGGGCGAAACGGCCAGGGAGGTCCTCCGGGTCTCCGGCTACAACAACGCCGGGACCGTGGAGTTCCTGATGGACAAGCATAAGAACTTCTATTTTCTCGAGGTCAATGCCAGGCTCCAGGTCGAGCATCCCGTAACGGAACTGACCACCGGTATCGATCTGGTCCATCGGCAGATCCGCATCGCTTCCGGCGAGCCGCTTGGCCTGAGGCAGGACGCGCTCCGGCAAAGGGGGCACGCCATCGAATGCCGCGTTTATGCCGAGGACCCGGCGAACGATTTCCTGCCGTCATCGGGCAAGATTCTGGCGTACAAGGAGCCCTCCGGGCCCGGCGTGCGGGTCGACGGCGGTGTCTACGCGGGCTGGAGCGTTCCGCTGGATTATGATCCCATCCTGGCGAAGCTCATCGTCTGGGCGGAGACGCGCGAGCTGGCCTGTTTCCGAATGGCCAATGCCCTGAGGGATTATGTCATCCTGGGGATCGATACCTCCGTGCCTTTCCTGAGGGATGTGATCTCTCACCCGCGATTCCGGGACGGTGACACGACGACAGGTTTCGTAAAGAAGTATTTTGACGGCTGGAAGGAAGAGAACGCCCGGTCCGGAAGTTCTCGCCCTGGCCATGGCGGCGGCGGCGCTCGACGGCCTCGACCCGTCCCGCGGCGGTTATTCCGAGGCTCAGCGGAAGGCCGAGGTTCCGGCCTCGCCGTGGCACACGCTCGGCAACTGGAGGATCGGAGGCTAGTCCCGAGATGGATTTCGAATTCGTCCTCGACGGTTCGCGGCAGGTGATCTCCCTCGAAAGGCAGGAGGGGCGTCTGGTCATTCGGCTGGGGGAGACGCTCCTCGAGGCCGAAGTCGAATCCCTGGCCGACGGAACCGTCTCGTTCCTTGTCGGGAATCGTTCCTATCTGGCCCATCTCGGCCGCGACAAAACCCGGATCCTGGTCAGTATCGGGGGCAAAAAGGTCGTCCTCTTGCCACCGGGCCGGGAAGGGAGCCGCTCTGAACGGGGCGAAGAAGCGGGCCAGATTGGGAATTCCCTGGTCAAGGCTCCGATGCCCGGGAGGCTGATCAAGCTCTCGGTCGCCCAGGGCGATGTTGTCCGCAAAAACCAGACGCTGGCCATCGTCGAAGCCATGAAGATGGAGAACGAGATCAAGTCCCCTCACGAGGCTAAGGTCGGGAGGATCTTCGTGGCTGCCGGCGAGCTCGTGGACTCCGACCGGCCGCTCATCGAGCTCGAGCCCGTGGCTTGAAAGGCCGGTCCCCGGCACCGGCCAGCGCCTGAAAATGCAACCGAATGCGCCCAGAGGATGTTTATGACAGAGAGAATGGATGAGCAGGAGCTGATTCGCCGTGTGCAGAATAATGGAGATGAAGTGGCTTTCTCGGAGATCCTGACAGCTTACAAAGACCGTATCGTAAACTACCTCTACCAGTTCACCGGGGATTACCAGAAGGCCGTGGAGCTGTCCCAGGAGACCTTCCTCCGGGTCTTCTTCAAGGCTGGGCAGTATCGTCCGGTCGCGCCGCTGTCGGCTTGGATCTACGCGATCGCCTCGAACCTGGCCAAGACCGAGATGAAGAAGGCGCGCCGCGTTCCCCTGATTTCGCTCGATGAGCTCGCCAGCCACGAGGTCAGGTCCAGGGCCTATGCCGAGGACCGGCCCGATTCGGGCATGCTTAAGAATCTCCGGCAGGCGCTCGATGAGCTCCGTCCGCGCTACCGGATACCCGTCGTTCTCAAGGATATGGAGGGCTTTTCCCAGGAGGAGATCGCCCGGATCCTTCGCCAGCCCGTGGGCACGATCAAGGCCAGGATCAGCCGCGGCCGGGGCATCCTCCGGAAAAAGCTGGCCAAGGCCGACGGCAGGAAACCGGCATGAGTTTACGGAGAGAAGAAATGGATGAGTTGTCGCTTCTGAAAAAGCTGGACACGGTCAAAGCGCCGCCGGACTTCGAGCAGAGGGTCATGGCCCGGCTGTCTCTCGAAAGGCGGGCGGCGCGCCGGCGGAGGCCCGTCCTCGGTTTGTCGCTCGCCGGCGCCTTCGCCTCCCTTCTGGCCGCTTTCATCGCCCTGAACGTCTTCGTCCTTCGCGAGCGGCCGTCCGTCACGGCTTCGAAGGCGGCGGCCGGCGCGGAGGATTCGCAACAGATCATTCCGGTGATCGAGACCTTCGACTACGCCGCCGAATTCCCCCGCCGCGCGCCAGAGTCGGGGACGATATATCTCCTGGAGCAGATTTCCGATGCGGCCCCCAGGGGAATCACGTATTGAGGAGGAATCAGAATATGAGAGAGAAAAGCCGAGTGTTTGCGGGGCTGACAGCGCTGTTCGTGTTGGCGGTGTTCAGCGGTAGTGCCGGGCCGGGAGCGGCCGGAGTGGAAGACGTCTCGATGGAGAAGATCGCCAAGCGGGTCGTCCCGAGTGTCGTCAAGGTCGAGACGCGAAACGGTATGAACCGGGTGGCGACGGGGGTCGTCATCGACAAGGACGGATACATCGTGACGACGGCGCTCATCTCGCCCCGCGACCAGGAGATCCTGGTCACGACATCCGACGGCCGGCGGAGCGAGGCCAAGTTTATGGGATGGGACTCCGAAACCCGCCTGGCCCTTTTGCAGGCGAAAGAGAAGAACCTGACGCCGATCACCTTGGCCGGGACGGGGGATCTCGGGCCGGGGGCCTGGATCGGTATCATCAGCCTGTCTCCCGAGAACACTCCCTCGGTCACCCAGGGCATCGTCAGCTCCGTGGCGCCGGACCGCCTCCGGCTGAACGTCTGGGTGACGCGCGGGTCGAGCGGCAGCCCGGTGGTCGATAAAGACGGCCGGATGGTGGCCCTGCTCAGGGGGATCTATACCGAGGACCAGCCCGTTGTCTTCGAGTTCCGGGAACAAGAGGTCGTCGGCTCAGGCTACGTTTTTGATCGGGCCGAAGCGCCGTCCTCCGGGATGGCCCTGGGGATACCCGTGGACATCGTGAAGAGCATTGCCGGGGAGATCAGGGAGACGGGTAAGGTCAGCCGCCCCTGGCTGGGCGTGGCCATCGGAGAGAACGATAAAGGCCAGGTCGTGGTGGGCAACGTCGAAACCGACAGCCCCGCCGAAATGGCCAAGCTCAAAGAGGGTGACGTGATCCTGGCCATTGACGGTAAGAATATCGGCGGCGCCGCGAGCTTCGTCTCCGAGATCCGGAGCCGGAAGCCCGGCCGAGACATCGACCTCAAGGTCGAGCGGGAAGGCAAGCCGGTGAGCCTCAGGGCGAAGCTGGGCGAGTATCCCGAAGCCGAGGCCAGGAAAGAGCTCGAGGCGTGGTTCCCCCGCCTGTTCCCTCCGGCGCAGCCGGCTCTGCCTCGGGCCGCCAAGCCCGGCGAAGCGCCCGCCGCCCCCCGCGAATCGAAGGAATTCAACGTCTTCACGGCCCCCAAAGAACCCGGATCGTGGCCTGTATGGGGGAAAAGAAAGTATGTCGGGCTCTATCTCGAGCCTCTCACCGAGGAGCTTCTGGACTACTTCGGGGTCAAGGGAGAAACGGGCTTGCTGGTCAACCGGTTGACCAAGGACGCGCCGGCGGAGAAAGCCGGAATCAAAGTCGGGGACGTGATCGTCCGCGCCGGCGGCCGCGAGGTCGAAACCGTCGGCGACCTGAGCGAGCTCATTCAAGATAAAAAGAAGGGCGACAAACTGAAGCTCGAAATCATCAGGGATAAGAAGCCGATGGCCGTCGAAGTCGAGGTCGGCGAAGAGGAGGGGCCGGGTCTTTCGGATCTCTTCAAGTCCATGCCGTCACCGGAAGCCTGGGGCTTGATGGGCAAAGGCATCGGCCAGGAATTCGAACGGTCGCGCAAGATCTATGAAAAATACACCACGGATCAAAACGACAAGCTGAAGAAGCTGGCGGAGGAAATGAAGGACCAGGGCAAGAAATACGAAGAGCTGGCCAAGCAGTATTCACTCCAGGGGAAAGGCGAGACAGAAAAGATCGTCAGGGCCGTCAAGGCGAAAAACCAGATTAGACACAGGGTTTGACGGGCCCGATACCGGGCCTCAAGCTCCTGCATCCATTCCTCAAGAGGGGGTTTCCCGGCGGAAGCCCCCTCGCTTTTTTGCGCCGGGGCCCCGGATCAGGTGTTTTCGGCAGCGGAAGTGAGCCACTTCTTGAAGAGGCGCTCATACTCGGCGTCGGCGAGCCGCCGGTTGGCGTAGAACCCGGCCGCCAGCCGTTGGCGCATGGCTTCGTAGAGGATGATCGCGACCGACACCGAAAGGTTCAGGCTTTGGACCATGCCAAACATCGGGATCCTGATTCCAAAGTCGGCATGGCTCAGCGCCTCCGCCGAGACGCCGGCCGCTTCGCTTCCGAAGACGACCGCCAGGGGCTGGGTGTAATCGATGACGGAGTAGGGGAGAGCCGATTCGCCGAGATGGGTCACCGCCACCTTGAATCCCGCCTGCTTGAGTTGCGGCAGGCATTCGTCGATTGAGCCGTGGAGGCTCGTCTCGACCCACTTTTCGGCCCGGGTCGAGATGGCCCGGTTAATCGCCAGGATATCAGGGCTCGGGGAGACGATGTCGAGGTACAGCACCCCCGCGGCATCGCAGGTCCTGATGACGGCGCTGGCGTTGTGGGCGATGGCCACGCCCTCGAGAACCACGCGGAGGTCCGGCTGCCGCCGGGAAAGGACGCGGCTGACCTTTTCGATTCTCTCTGGGGTCGGCATGGATCGAAATATAGCAGACCGGGATCAGCGATTCAACAGCAGCGCCTTGACGACCAGGAGAGCCCAGAACCCGACGGTGCCGGCAAGTGCGCGGTATTCCCTGTTCAGCCGGTAGAGCCGCCAACTGAACCGACCGGCCGCGGAGCTGTGCCGCCTGAGGAACGAGGGGAGAAACAGCGGCACCTGCCGCCCGTACTCTTCGTACTCCCCGGGAAAAAGCCGCCTCATGCGGTCCCTTTCCCTGGTGATGATGAGAGGGTAGAAGATCCCGAAGTAGGCGGCGAAAAGTGCCAGCACCCACCAGGAGCGCGCCGTCAGGACCAGGCCCGCCCCGATAACGAAATTCCCGAGGTAGAGTGGGTTCCGCGAATACCGGTAGGGCCCCGAAACGGCCAGCGCCTTTTCTTTGCGCAGGTGGCCCGAGGCCCAGGCGCGGATGAGGAGCCCCGCCGCCGCGGCCAGGGCGCCGCGGATCAAGGACTCCGAGGTCGGGCGCGCCAGGAACAGGACGGCGATGGCCAGGAACGACCCCGACCTGACGCGCACGCGGTTCAGCGCTTCCCTGAGGCTGGGGCTGATCATCGATCGACCGCCCCGGGCCACGACGCCCTGACCGCGTCCCCAACCTCCGTAACGGATATGGTCTTGAGACACTCGAGGGTGGGACAGGTCCTTTTATAACAAGGCCCGCAGCTTGGTTCGGACGACACGGTCCTGTCCGTCGCGGCGAAGGGGCCGTTCCGGCGGGGGTTGGTCGGTCCGAACAGTCCGACGACGGGAACTCCGGAAGCGCAGGCCGCCTGAAGAACGAACGTGTCCCCGCTGACGAGGAGCGAGGTCATCTCGAGCAGCGCCAGGACCTCCCGGACTGTAAGGTACGGGGCGACAGCCGTCCCCGTTTTTTCCCCGATGGACTGGGCAACGGCTCTTTCCAGCCGGTTACCCCAGAGAAGCATCGGGAAGGCGTTGTCGAGCGGGACCGCTCCGAGAAGCTCCGCCCACCGCTCCGCGAACCAGCGCTTCGTTTCCCAGGCGGCGCCGACATTGACCAGAAAGAGCTTCTTATCCGGCGCGTAACCCAAGGGCTGGATCTTGGCGAGCACCAAGCGCTGGAGCTCTTCCGGGATGACGATCGGGAACTCGTAATGTTCATCCTTGATCCCGACCACGCTCAGCAGTCTCAGATTCTTGGAGATCACGTGGAGATCCGTCTCGGAGAACGCCGGCAGCTTTTGCTTGTAGAATGCGGCGGCCAATGTCTCCCGGCAGTTCTCCTTGGAAAACCCGACGGTCCTCCGGGAACCCGAGAGGAGCGTGAGGAGGGCGGACTTGACGAGTCCCTGAAAATCGAAAGCTGTCTGCTCCCGTCGCGCGAGGTCGCGGATGTTCCGCCGCCAGATCTTCCGGCCGACGACGATGATTTCGTCGAGTCCGGGGACGAGGTCGAGGATTTCCCGGCCCGGCGGCTCCACGGCCCAGCGGATCGTGGCGCCGGGGAAATGCCGGCGCAGCGCGGCGTAAGCCGGGAGGGTATGGATGATGTCCCCGAGCGAGCTGAGGCGGACGATGAGGATGTTATCCATGCTTGAGGGCCGATATCCTCCGGATGATGTCCGACGTGTTCTTGATCTTCGGGCCGCCCACGATCGCCACCCGTCCGCCGTACTTTTTTACGGCTTCCCGTTCGGGGACCGTGTTGACGGTGTAATCCGAACCCTTGACATGGTAGGCGGGCTGGAGGGCGAGGAGTATTTTTTCGACATTGGTCCGGGCGAAGATCGTGACGTAATCGACGAACCAGAAGGCGGACAGGATCTCGGCCCGCTCCCGCTGCGGAAGGATCGGACGGCACGGGCCCTTGAGCCGGCGCACCGAGGAGTCGCTGTTGAGAGCGACGACCAGGATATCGCCCATGTCCCGGGCTTCCTTGAGATATCGGATGTGGCCGACGTGGAAGAGGTCGAAGCAGCCGTTAGCCAGGACGACGATCTTTCCCTTCGCCTTCTCCGAGGCGATGATCCGGCGGAGCTGGGGGAGCGTCTTGAGCTTGGACAACTTAGGAAGAGATCGCCTGTTTGAGTTCCTGGCCGGTGACGGTCGCCGTCCCTTTTTTCATGACCACGATACCGCCCGCGATGTTGGCCAGCCGGGCGGCGTCTTGGAAAGCGGCGCCGGCGGCCAAAGCCAGCGTGAAGACGCTGATGACCGTGTCTCCCGCGCCCGTGACATCGACGATATCGGTCGAACCGTGGACCGGGAGGAGAAACGGCGGCCGCCGCCGTTCGAACAGGGCCAGGCCCCTGGAGCCCCGGGTGATGAGCAGGGCGGGCGAACGCAGCCGGCGGAGGAGCGCGGCGCCGGTTTTGGCGAGGGCCGCCGGCTGATCGCCGAGCCCGACCTTGAGGGCGTCCTCGACTTCGGGCTCGTTCGGAGTGGCCGCCGTCATGCCGCTGAACTGCAGCAGGCGGAACCGCGAATCCAGGGTCAAAGGGAGCCGGCGTTTCCTGAAGGAGGGCAGGACTTCGTCGTAGATCTCCGGCAGCACGGTCATATAATTGTAGTCCGAGACGAGAAGCGCGTCGGACCGGGTCGCGGCCTCGATGAGCGCGGAGCGGAGCTTCCTGCGAAGGCTGTCGTTCGCCGGCACCGGAGATTCCTTGTCGATTCGCAAAACCTGCTGCTTCCGGGTGTTCTCTTCCCCGGCCAGGATGCGCATCTTGATCGGCGTCTGGTGCGCCGCGGACCGGACCAGCCAGCGCGTCGAGATCGATCGGCCGCGGAGAAAATCGACGATCTTCCGGCCGGGCTCGTCCCTGCCGACGACACCGATGGGCAGGGGAGACGCGCCCAGGGCGTCGAGGTTGAGGACGGAATTCCCGGCGCCGCCAAGGGAAAACTCCCCGCGCTCGTAGCTGATGATGAGGACCGGCGCTTCCCGTGAGATCCGCCGGGTGCGCCCGTAGAGGTACTCGTCGAGGATGAAATCGCCCCAGACAGCCACCTTCCGGCCGGCAAACCGGTCGACAATGCCAAGGAGCCGCGCGATTTCTTTTTCCACCGCCGGATATTATATTATAATCTCAGATCAAAATCGACATGAGAGACCGGGTCCAGGAATTCATCGCCAATCCCCGGCGGGCGCTTTTCGCCATGGCCGGCCCTGTTACCATCGCCATGTTCGTCCAGACGATGTACAACCTCGTCGATACCGCCTTCGTCGGCCGGCTGGGCGCGGAATCCATCGCCGCCCTGACCTTCGCCTTCCCGCTCTTCTTCATCGTCATCGGCCTCAACTCGGGGATCGGCGTGGGCATCAACTCGATCGTCGCCCGCCGGCTCGGGGCCAAGGACAAGGTCGGCGCGGAGAATGCCGCGGTCCACGGTCTGGTCCTGACGGCGGTTTTCGGCGTCGCCCTTTTGGCGGCGGGGCTGGCGGGCCAGAAGCGGCTTTTCCTTCTCCTGGGGGCGGAGGGACACGTTCTTGATCTGTCGATGGGCTATATGACAATCATCTGGCTGGGGATCATCTTCATGTTCCCGGCTTACGCCATAAACAGCATTTTTTCGGCCCAAGGAGATACCCGGACGCCGATGATCGTCCAGACAGCCGCCCTGGTCCTGAACGCCGTCCTCGACCCCGTTTTCATCTATCCGCTGGGCTTTGGGGTCCAGGGCGCGGCCATTGCCACCGTGATCGCGCTGGCCTTTTCGCTCGTCCTCTACGTCACGCTTGTCGGGCGGCGCTCTGACCTGAAGCTCGATTTCCGTAATTTCCGGTTTTCCGCTTCCTTGTGCCGGGAGATCCTCCGCGTGGGCGCGCCGGCCAGCCTGATGATGTTCATCATGTCGATCTACGTGATGTTCCTGAACCGGTTCATGTCCCATTTCGGCACCGAACATGTGGCCGCCTTCGGGCTGGCGACGCGGCTCGAAAGCCTGCCGGGCATGCTGATCGTCGGGATCTCGGTGTCGTTGCTGACTCTCGTCGGGATGTTCAGCGGCGCGCGGCGGTTTCCCATGGTGAAGTCGATATCCTGGTATAGCCTGCGCATCGGTGTCGCGCTGACGAGCCTGATGGGAGTGACCTTTTTCATCGCTCCGAGGCTCTTCCTCAGGATCTTCACGGACGAGACCGGGATCCTGGCTTTGGGCGCGGCTTACCTGAGGATCGACGTTCTGACTTTCCCGATGATGGCCGTCACCATGATCGTCAGCCGGGTGCTCCAGGGCCTGGGATTCGGCATGCCGGGTCTCGTGATCAACCTGATCAGGATTTTCGTCGTGGCCGTGCCCCTCGCTTACCTGTTCGTTTTCGTCCTGGGCTACGGATATCTTTCGGTGGCTTGGGCGATGGTCCTGGGCGGCGTCGCCTCGAACATCACGGCGATCCTCTGGCTCAGTCTCAAGTTCAAGGAGATGACGGGCGCCGACTCGCTCCCCGGCCTGTGAGCCGTTCATTGAAAAAAGACGCTGAATCGCTTATATTCTTAGCGCCCGGCCGGAGTGGCGGAATTGGCAGACGCGCTGGACTCAAAATCCAGAGAGTCGTGAGGCTCGTGAGGGTTCGATTCCCTCCTCCGGCACTCTCACCATCTTCTGATCATCGCTCCCGGTCCATAATGCACGCTGGTCCGCTGTCGTGGCGGCCCGGATCGCGCTCGACGCTCAACCGACGGTCACTACGCCGCTTGGGGTCATCACCTATCCCGGCCGGATCACGATCGTCGACAAAGAATTCCGTTGAGGCTCAGGACGGGCGGAGCTCGACCGTCGCATAACCGTTGCCGTTGACGGACTCCGGGCTGTCCAGGTATTCCCGGCATCGCGCGAGAAGAAGCCGGATCTCTTCTTTGAGCGTTGTCTCCGCCTCGGCCTTCGTCCGGCCCACCGCCCACAGATCGAGCTTCGGGCAGCAATAAACAAAATGCCTGACGGCTTTTCCGATCTCCGCGGGAGCGGTCTCTGTCCGGGCTGTGGTCATCTTCATGTCCTTCCTCCCCGTTCCGGTTTCCCTCTCTCTTCCGCCGCGGGCGCCGTCTTTCTCTCTCATGAGTATATACGCTCGAACAGGGAATTTTGTTTCAGGGCCGGCGAAATATATTCCGGCGCTCAGGAATGGCCGATCGTCCTCACCTTGTCGGGCAGGACGCACTCCACGCATTCGAATTCCAGGGTGGCGTGCCGGACGTCGTACTTTTCCAGCCGTCGCTTGATCTCGGCCTTCATGACCTCGGCGCGTGTCATGTCCGTCTCCCTGGTGTAGATGTGGGCGTCGACAACGTTGATGTTGGAGCAGAGCGTCCAGAGATGGACGTGGTGGACGCTCTCGACCCCGCCCACGGTCTCCATGTCCCGGATGACGCTGTCGAAATCGATGCCGCGGGGGGCGAACTCGAGGAGGATGGCGGCGGATTCGCGGATAACGCCCACGGCGGAAACGATGACGAGGAGCGAGATGACGATGCCCAGGGCCGGATCGAAGACCGTCTTCCCGGTGAGCATGATCAGGAGCGCGGCCGCGATGACGGCCAGCGAGGACACCGCATCCGTGAGGACATGCAGGAAGGCGCTCCGGACGTTCAGGTCGTGGCTTCCGTGCAGGCGGTAGGCGACGTAGATATTGGAAGCGAGTCCGGCGACCGCCACGGCCAGCATCATGGTATCCTCCACCGGCCGGGGCGACCGGAGCCTCTGGACGGACTCGACGATCATCAGGACGCCGATGCCCACCAGGAGGATCCCGTTGAGGAGGGCCGCCAGGATCTCCAGCCGGTGGAACCCGAAGGTCCGCGCCTTTGTCGGGAGGCGCTCGGCGACGTTGATCGCGCTCAACGTGATGAGAAGGGCGAGGACGTCCCGCAGCATGTGCCAGGCGTCGCCCAGCAGGGACAGGGAGCCGGAGATGAAGCCGCCGGCGGCCTCGATCAGAAAAAAGATGACCGTGAGGAGGGCCGCAAGCTTCAGTGTGGGGCCCGTGGCCGCGTCCTTCATGATTATGATTTTAAGCGAGGGGCCGGATAAGTCAAGCCGGGCGGCCGTTCGGCGGCGCCCCACCGGCCCGGCCTCATTGACAGCGATTCAGGCGCAATGATATGAATAACATCGGCTGGGAAGGCCGCCCCGCGGGCGGAATAGCATTCTTTGCACAAGGAGAGAAACCCGATGAAGAAAATGACTGCCGTTATCGCCTTGATGTCCGTTTTTTCCGTAGCCATTAGTTTCATCATCCTCGGCTCCGTTTCGGTCGAGCTGATGACCGCCCTCGGGATCAACGAAGGGCAGTTCGGCAGCCTGATCATGGCGCTTTTCCTGACCTGTTGTATCGTTCAGTTCATCATCGGTCCGCTGGTCGATAAGTTCGGCTACAAGCCGGTCGCCATACTGGGCTTCGTGGTGACGGGCGCCAGCCTGTTCCTCCTGGCCTCCGCTTCGACATTCACCGCGGCCATGCTGGCCTGCATCCTGCTCGGGGTGGGCGCGATGTGCCTCAACACCGTCGGCAACACCCTCATCCCGGTCGTTCTTTTCGAGGGGAAGGACCCGGCCCGCGCCAGCAACCTGGGCAACGCCTTTTTCGGCCTCGGCTATGTGCTCACGCCGATCCTCTTCGTTTTCTTCCTGAAGTCCCTCGAGTTGAGTTACAGAAGCTCGGTTTCGATCCTCGGGTCGCTCATGGTCGTTTTCCTTATCTTCGCCTTCGGGACGAAGTTCCCCCGGGCGGCCACGGGCTACAGATTCTCTATGGCCCTCAAGGTCCTGGGGAAGCCCGCGGTGCTGGTCGCCGCCCTCGCCCTCATCTGCTACATGTCGCTCGAGACGAGCCTGGGCAACTGGACCAAACCCCTGATGACCCAGCTTTTTGGAGGCCGGGAAGCCCCCGGTGCCATGACCAAGGCCGGATACGTGCTGGGCCTTTTCGGCGCGGCGATGATGCTCGGCCGGTTCCTGGCGTCGACGATGAAGAACCTCACGGCCATGGGCGCCAAGGTCATCACGCTGACGTCGCTTATATCCGTGCTCGCCATCGTCGCCCTAACCCTCACCAGGAGCCCGGCGCTGGCCCTGGTCGCCATCGTGGTCACGGGCCTCGCTTTCGCGCCGATCTTCCCGACGATCGTGGGCGTCACCTTCGCCAAGTTCGAGCCCCGGCTCTACGGCAGCATCTTCGGGATCATCTTCGCCGTCGGCCTGCTCGGGGCGACGTTCGTGCCCAAGTTCATCGGCAACCTGAGCGCCGGCAAATCGGTGCAGGCCGGACTCCCGGTCGCCGCGGTCATGGCGGGCATATTGTTCGTTATCTCCCTGTTCATCGGCAAGGTCGGCAGACCGGCCAAGACGAAATAAGACAGCCAAAGCACATAACCGACGCGGGGTGGGAGCGGCCGGAGGCGTCGTGGGGCTCCGGCCGGCGCTCCTGGAAATCCCCGTGGCGGCCTTTTCCGTCAAGGAGGCCTGATCGTGCGCCAAGAACGTTACGGCATCCCTGTCGTCTGGGCCATCCTGCTCCTGACGTCACTCGCGGGACCCACCGGGTTGAACGCCGAGGAATTCTCGCAGGAACGCGCTTACGAACATCTCCGTCACCTCGCCGGGACGATCGGCCCGCGGCCGCTCGGCTCTCCGGGGGAAAAGGCGGCTCTCGAGTATTTCGCGCTGAAGATCGCCGAGTTCGGGGGCAAGGTGGAGTGGCAGCCGGTCAGCGGCAAAGCCGCGCCGGAGGGGGAGGACGCTTTGAACACGGCGAGCTTCAACGTTATCGGCCGTTTCGAAGGCTCGAGCCCGCGCCAAATCATCGTCGGCGCCCACGTCGACTCGTCGACGCCCGAGATCGCCGGGGCCGACGATGACGGCTCGGGCGTGGCCGTCATGCTCGAGGCCGCCCGGGTGCTGGCTGCCAAGCCACACGAGGCCACGCTCGTATTCGTGGCGTTCTGCGGGGAGGAGGCGGGCCTGGTCGGTTCGAAATACTTCGTGGAGCATTACCCGCTGGCGCACGCCGCCCTGATGCTCCAGCTCGACATGACCAGCGGCGAGGCGCCGCTGATGCTCTGGATCGACTCCCGGAAGCAGCAGAGCCCGGCCTGGCTGGTGTCGGCGAGCCTCGAAATTTACCGCGGGCTGGGCTATCGCGACCTTGAATATCCGACGATCTTCCAGAGCCTGAACGGCTCTCTCGGCGGCGCGGGATCCGATCACGAGCCGTTCCTGGCGAAGGGGATCCCCGCCATCGCCTTTGTGAGCGACATCCGGCACCCGATCCACACGCCGTGCGATACGCTCGAATATTTCAAGCCGGAGGGCCTGGTGCGGAGCGGACGCCTGGTGGTCGGGCTCATCGACAAGTTCCACCGCGGCCAGCCGGCGGAAAAGGCCGGGCGCTATATGCTGGTGCTGGCCGGCGGCCGGCCGTTCTTTATCAACCCGTCCTGGCTGGCGGCGTTTGTCGTCCTGAGTCTGGCCGCGGCGCTGTCCGCCCTGATCCGACTCTACCGGCGGCGCGGGCGGGGGTACGGCCCGGATGAGGACAAGAAGGTGAAAAAATCGTGGCCGAAGCTGATTGGCGTTCATCTCGTCATGCTCTGCGTGACCTTCTCCTCATTCTGGATAATGGGGCGATCTCAGAGGGGTCAGGCTTCCCTGGGTCAGCCGTCCCGGCGCTTATGTGCTCTACGCCTTCCTGTTCTTTATGCTGGGCGTTTGGCTTTCTCTCCAGATCCTCCGGAAATGGAGGCTTCGGCGAAACGCCTTTTTTTATGCCATCAGGGCCGGGGTCTATCTGGCTGTTTTGATAATGCTGTTCGGATTCGCCGCCGGTCCCCGGCTGGCCTTTTACCCGGCGGCGGGCCTCCTCCTCATCAGCCTGGCCTGTCTGGCCCGTCCCGCCTGGCTCAAAGGAGCCCTTTGGCTCCTGTCGCCCGTTTTCATGTTCCGGCTCCTCGTCCTGCCCGAGTATTACGAATTTCTATACCGGACGATCGGGTTGTCGGGGCTCGGTGCGGCGAGGACAGTCCTTGCTTTCGCCGCCGTCAACCTCGCGGTCATCCTCTTCACGATGTTCTGGTCGCAGCCTTTTCTCCTCGGGTTCGCGGCAGTCTACAGGAGCTCCGAAACGGACCTTTTCGGGCTGCGGGGCCTCCGCCGACCGTTGACCCTCGTCCCCCTCGGCATCCTCATGGCCGTTGGGGCCTTCTGGCTGGCGCGGCAGCCGGGTTACGAACGTCCCTGGGAGCAGGAGGTCCGGGTCGTCCAGAAGCTGGATGCCACAAAAAACAGGACGACGGTCGAGCTTTCGAGCGGCGATTATCTCCGCGGCGTCCGGACCGAGATCGGCGGCCGGGTGGAGGACATCACGGCTAGAACATGTTATAAGGCCATCGATTTTCCCCTGCAGATGGACTGGCTAAAGGCCGGTGTCCGGCCTCAGATCAGTGAATCTGCCGGGGAGAGGCTCGCCCGGGTGGGGTTCGATTTGGCCTTTGAAAAACAGGCCTTCGCGGTGACCCTGAGGCTGATGTCCAACCGCCCCTTCAGGGTCGAAACCTCGAATGTCAACCACAGGAAGAGGAAGAACCGCCTGGCCGTAAGCTGGCAATACTTCCCCTCCCGCGAACTGCATCCCGAGTTCGAGCTCCGGCTGGCTCCCGAAGCGACCCTCGACGCCGATATCCGTGCCGTCTTCCTCGAGACGCCGCGTCCCGGTCGTGTGCCTTGGTGAAAACATGCACTTCGTGCGGCGCTCGGAAATCGTCCGCCGGATCCACATCCTGAAACCTTGACTCCATCCGCGAAATTGAATTCGCGGCTGAGTTGGTGCTAGAATAAGTCCAACCGGGCGGGCCGATGAAAACGCTGCAGGTCAAAAGCGAGCTCAGGGAAATCGACAAGGTCCGCAAATTTATGCGCCGCGTCCTGCGCGGGCTCGAACTCACCGAAGAAGACGTCTACAAGGTGGAGCTTTCGCTCGTCGAGATGTGCACGAACATCGTGCGCTACGCGTATCCGGAATCGCGGGGAAACATCTATATCCGCACTTGGCGCGAGGACGCGAGGCTCTACCTCGAGCTGCGGGATGACGGGGTCGCCTTCGACCCCCGGTCGGTCAAAAAGCCGTCGATGCGCGAGATGCTCAGCGGCGAGCGGATGGGCGGGCTGGGCATCTTCCTCGCCCGCCGTCTCATGGACGGGTTCGACTACCGGCGCGAGGCCGGCCAGAACGTCCTCACCATGTCCAAGAAGGCGGCCGCCAGAAAAGCTTAAGGCTCAGTAGAGGACATTCTCCTCCCCGGCCTGCTGGACCAGCCTGTCGATATGCTCGACGATGAGGTTCCGTCTGGCCAGGACGGCGTTGATCTCGTCATCGGTGAGGTTATCGCCCACGAAACCCTTGATCATGTTAAAGTCGAGCGCTTTCATTTTCTCCAACATGGCTTTGGGCATCGTCTTGAGCACGAGCCCTTCCTTGTTTTTTTCGCCGTAAGGCAGCTCGTTCGTCCATTTCTTGCCGGTCCGGAAGCTCCGGCTATGGTCGATCAGGATGACCCTCCAGTCCTCGGTGATGAGGTAATTGTTCTGGTGGCGGTCCTCGTTGCCGATGAGGTTGTCGAAGGCACGCTGCAGGTTCAGGGCGCGGTTGTAGCTGAAGACAAAGCGGGGAGGGACGGCGATTTTCTTTTCCACCTTGTCCTTCATCGTCATTTTGGCCTGGACCCAGAGCTGACAGGAGCCGCGGTTGTCGTGGAGCCGCTTTTCGACCGTCGGCGGCACCATGTTGAGCTCCAGGTGCTTGTCGAATTGGTAGGCGGCGATCTCGTACTTCCAGCCTTCAATGAAGCCTTTCAGCCGGCCCTCGGGGTTCTTCCAGAGGGCGTTCTTGGTCACCCCGGCGTGCTCGACCGTCAGCTTCCAGGGGTGCGTCACGGCCTGGCGGTCGTCCAAGCCGAGCTGCTCCTCGCCGACGATGCTGGCGCTCAGCAGAAAGTCCTCCCACTTCGGCCTTTCGGCGAGCTCGTCGGCGGTGAGCTGGGCGAGCAGCGGCAGACACGATCCCAGCATAAGAAGAACAAGAACAGATACTCGTCTCATCCTGCTCATGGCCCCTCCTTTGTTTGCGGCAGACTCTTCTGACGGATTGTCACGATCTATGGGCTAAGCCGACGCCCGGCTTCAATACAAGACCTTGTCCTCGCCGTTTTCTTTCACCATTTCGTCGATCTCCTCCAGAAGAAGCGTCTTCCGCTTGAGGACAGCCTCGATCTCCTTATCAGTCAGGTAGCCCTCGACCGCTCCCTTGATGCTCGGGAAATCGAGAGCCTTGACCTTGTCCACAAAGGACCGGGGGAGCCTGCGGAAAATGAACGCCCGGCCGTCGGCGGACATCTTGATCCCGTTCTTCCCGTACATCAGCCTCCTGCTGAATTCGCCGGAGGACCGGAAGGAGCGGGAATGATCGATCAGGATCGTCCGCCAATCCTTCGTGTACAGGACGTTTTGCTGGGTGCGGTCCTCGTTTCCCACCAGGCAATCCCAGGCCCGGGTCAGGTATTTCATCTTTTCGGTCCGGGGCAGAGCCTCCTGCGGGAAATCGATCTTCTTCTCCTCTTTCTTGAGCAGGCTGTACTCGGTCGCGGCCCAGTAGGAGAGGGCGCCCCGGCGGCCTTCGAACTTCCTCTCGACCGTGGGCGGGATCATGTTCAGTCCGATGAGCTTGTCGAGCCTGTAGGCGGCGATCTCGTACTGCCAGCCCTCGAGAAAGCCCTCCGGGATGCCGCTCGGGTTCTTCCAGCAGGCCTTTTGCTCCACGTCGCCGTGTTTGAGATAGACGGCGTACGGCTTGGTCACTCCCTCGCCGATCGCCTCGGACCTCACGATGGGCGCGGTCTTCAGGAATTTCTCCCAGAACGGGCGGAGGGAGATCTCTTCCGGGGTGAATTGGGCCAGCGCCGGCCGGATCAAGGCCAGCAGGAAGGCGCCCGCGATCAGAATGATGCCGGAACGTCTCATGACTCGCCTCCCTGGTCGAGCGGCCCTGGCAACCGCTCGGTTGTTTCCATGATATCGACCTGACGGGACAAAATCAACACCCGGACCGGGCGTCAACCCCGGCTTTCGGCTCCTTTGATCTTCTTGTATTCCCGGATCACGAGAACGGTGAGCAGGATCCAAACGGCGACCATGGCCACGTTGAGAAAGGCATAATGCTCGACTCGCGCGGCCAGGAAGGTCGTCCCCAGGAAGACGGCGACCGCCGAGAGCGTATCTCCGCCCCTGACGAAAAAGGTATCGATGGCGGCCTTTGCCTTGTATTTTTCCTCACGGGACGTTTTCAGGAAAAGGGCCGCCTTGGTCGTGTTCATCAGCGAGTAATCGGTCCCGTTCTCCACGGACTTGACCCACTTGAGGAGGCCGAGCGTTGCGCCGAAGGTGATCAGGCCGTATCCGCCGAACGAGATCACCGGCAGGACAATGAGCGCGCCCGCGATGCCCACCCACTTGAAGATCCGGGAAACGAGGAACAACTGAATGACGATGGTCAGGATGCTGGTCAGGAACTGATACTCGGCGAAGAACCCGTCGACGACCTGGGCTTTGTCGAGCCCCCCGGCTGCCCCGGTCTGGATGGTGTTGTCGGCGATCCTGGAAATCACGCGGCCGATCATATATTCGCCGTTGGCGTTGATGAAGTTGTAGAGTCCGATGACCAGGGCGACAAGGAGAAGGTAGCGGCTTTCGAACACGAGCCGGAAGCCTCCGCCGGGCTTCAGCGGCTGCTCCTGGATGGACACCGCGGCGGGCCTCGGTCCGGGGCCGGCCGCCTCCCTCCTGGCGTTCCGGACATCCCTTTTATGGATAAACACAGCCAGCAGGATACAGACGAGCAGTATTCCTGCGCAAACAAGCATCAGTGGAAAGACGCCCAGGGGCTTGACCAGCCAGGAATTGACCTTGGAACCGAGAGGCGCGCCGAGGGTTCCGCCAAGCCAGATAAGGGGGAAGAGCCGTTTGCCGGTGTCCTCGACATACAGATCGTTGGCGAATCCCCAGAATTGGGAGACGACGAGCATGTTGAAGATGCCGATCCAGATATAAAACACGATCCCGATGCTGCGCAGCGAAACGTGCGCCGCGTTGGACAAGCAAAAGAGGATCAAATTGGAGACGAAGAACAGCGTCACCCAAGTGATCAGCACGTGCCGCGCCACGCGGGAGCTGAGGCGGCTGAAGGCCTTGATGACAAAGATAAAAAGGACGGCTTGGGCCGCGCCGAGGTAGCTCTTCATCTCGGGCGAGTTGCCTGTCAGGATGAGCGCATCGCGGACGGGCTTGATGATATAGTAGGCCATGAGGATGAGGAAGACGTTGAGCGCCAGGAGGAACGCCTTGGGTGCCTCACCCTGCCGGATATCGGTGAAAAGCCGGAGGAATCGATAGACGAGGTTAAAACCCGGCACCGCCACGGGAGGGCCGGCCGGGGCCGCGTTCGGGCTTTTCATGGTGCTTTTTCCCTTACGGGGTCCTTCTGGATGCTAATAGAGCACGTCCGCTTCGCCTTTTTCCGCGATCAGGGCTTTGAGCGTTTTCAGGAGAAGGTCCCTGCGGGTCAAAATGGCCTTGATCTCAGGGTCGCTCAAGTAGGACTTCAGGGCCGACTGGACGGTCTTCCCGTCAAGCTTGAGGAGTCCGTCGAAGAGCTGCCGGGAGCAAACGGTGATCGGGCAACCGTTCCGGAGCTCCGGTTCCGGCCCGAAGGCCTCGGATAAATCGACGCGGCACAAGCGCCAGTCGTCCGTGTGGACGAGGAGGTCACCGTAATTCAGGCACTCGTCGTTGACCAGGCTCTCGAAAACACGGACGCCGTCGAGGACCTTGCCGAAGGCTATGGGGTCGGGGGGCTCCAGCTTTTTGCGCCGCCGGTCCTGTTCGCTGACACAGTTCTCGATGAAGATCTGCAGGGAACCGGTCTGGCCCTCGATCTTCCGCTCGATCACGGGCGGGACGATCTCGACGCCCAAGAGCTTGGCCAGCTCATAGGCGGCGAGCTCATACTTGTAGCTGTGGGGCTGGGGCTGGGGCCGGCGGTAGTCGAAGTGCTTGAAAAGCGCCCGGTGCCGGACGGCGCCGCGGGCCAGCGTCACGACCCAGGGCCTGGACCTTCCCCCCGAGATCTCCTTCTTGACGTCGACGACCTCGGCGCCGCGGAGGAAGCCCTCCAGCTCGGCCGTCCGGGTCATGCCCGTCTCATCGGGCGGCGGCGCGGAAGGGCTTGTCCCGGCGAGAAACATCAGCCAAAGCAGCAGCCATGCCGGTCGTATCTTTTTCTTCATGGTCTCCACCCCAAACGCTGAATGCGCCGTCGATGATCAGGAGGGCGCTCAGATTATCGTTGTAGGACTTCGAAATCCCCGTGTCGACGATCCAAACCCTGCCGCCGAACCTCCTCATCTGGGCGATCGTCACAGCCGTGCGGGGCGTGTGGGCGATCACCAGATGCCGGGCGCCCAGGTTGGCCAGGATCCGGTCCACTTCCTCCCGCATGTCCGGCTCGGACACGGTGGCCAGGTCGCGGTACCAAAGAGGGCCGTCGCCGCGATAGGCGAGCTCGAGCTTTGCCGGATAGGTGGGTTCCTCGTAAACCAGGGCTTTTTGGATATCGGACAGCTCCTTCCGGTAGAGGTCGTTGATCTTTTCGAGTCCCCAGAGCGAAAACGCCTCGCTGATCCCGCCGTGGACGAATACGGTCTCATCGATCTTGATGATGATGTTGCGCCGGAGAAGCCACTTGCCGTACTTGTTATTGAAGTTGACCAGGTACTCGCGCTGGGCGGCCGGGTCGTTTTTCAGGGTGTTCCAGAACTCCTCGGCCAGGACTTCCGGCGGAGTGCGATCGCCGCGGGCCCGGGCGATGTTCAGGTGCTTCTCGAGCTCCCGCTCCTGCCCTCGCCGGTATTTCTCGGGCAGGAACGAGGTGAACTGATCCACGGTGAGGTAATCCGGATAGCGGAAGATGACCCCGCCGATGTTCAGCTCCTCGTGGTTTCCGAGGAGGACATGCACTTTTCCGCCGGCGGATTCGGCCTCGCCTTCCAGGGCCATCAACACGTCCAGGATCTTCTTCGGGTCCGGCCCCCGGTCCATGATGTCCCCGGTCTGCACGAAGTGGGTATCGCCGGCCGCCCAGTGGAGGCCGGAATCGACCAGTCCTGTGCCTTTGATGATCTTCTCGAAGTTTTCGTAGTCCCCGTGAAGGTCGCCGATGACGACGACCTTCCTGACGCCGGTCCAGGTTGATGGGATGTCACTGGCGACGGACGGCCGCATGGCCAAGACGAGCAGGCTCAAATAAAGGGCGGCGGCCCGGCGGCGGCGAGACAACGTTCGGCAGCCGGAGGTCATAGGGTCGCCCAAATGCTTTCTCCCTGGCGCGCTGTCCGGTACGCGCACCCCCATTATAATATTTCCGCCGCTGGAGAAGTCAAATCGAGATCGTCCATGTCCTGCATCTCTATTCGTATGATACGAGATGGTCATCGGAAGGGTCGCATGGCGCCGGTCTCTGCGCGCCCGGAGCGACGGGGATCCCTCTCCTTTGGAGCGCGCAAACAGTCGTTGACGGGTGAGGCGCGAGGACGCACAGAGATGCACCATGACAGGACCCTTTTGAGGGGTAACACCAGCACACAAAAAAAGGTGCTTCCTTGTCCAGGGACCGACACATGCTATAAGTAAATGGGGCTAGGCCTATAGGGAGTACTTTAAGCGTCAGACGGGGGTGGAATCGGACAGGAATGAGCGCAGCTTGCCGGTCCGACCGAAGCTCTCGAGCTTTCGCAGCGCCTTGGCCTCGATCTGGCGGATCCGCTCACGGGTCACCTTGAAGACGTCGCCGACCTCCTCGAGGGTGTGCTCCTTGCCGTCCATCAGCCCGAAGCGGAGCTTCAAGACTTCCGCCTCCCTTTCGGTGAGGTTGTCCAGGGCGTGCTCGATCTGCTCCCTGAGATTGCGGTGGATGACCGTGTCCTCGGGGGAGGGGCTGGTCTTGTCCTCGATAAACTCGCCCAGGCGGCTCTCCTCTTCGTCCCCGATCGGCGCGTCGAGCGATACCGACTCCTGCGAGGCCTTGATGATCTCGCGGATCTTGGGGACCGACAGGACCATTTTTCGGGCCAACTCCTCGTGCGTCGGCTCCCGGCCTTTGTCCTGGACATAGGTCTGGGTGATCTTTTTCAGGCGATTGATCGTTTCGACCATGTGGACGGGAATCCGGATCGTCCGGGCCTGGTCGGCGATCGAGCGGGTGATCGCCTGCTTGATCCACCAGGTGGCGTAGGTCGAGAACTTATAGCCGCGGCGGTAATCGAATTTCTCCACGGCCCTCATGAGTCCGATATTCCCTTCCTGGATGAGGTCCAGGAAGCCCAGGCCGCGGTGGGTGTATTTCTTGGCGATCGATACGACCAGCCTCAGGTTGGCTTCGACCAGCTCTTTCTTGGCCCTTTCGCTGAGCTGCTTGCCCAGGCTGATCTCGCGCAGGATCTGCAGGGACTCGGCGCAGCTCACCCCGGTCCTTTCCTGGGTTTCCCTGAGTCTCTTGTTGGCGTCGGCGATCTTCCGCCGGAGGTCGGTCCTCCTGTCGGCGTCCCGCGTCCGGCGGAAGCTCTGGGCCCACTCTTCCTTTTTTTCCGCCAGCTCGTTGTAGTCCTGAAAAGCGGTCCGGACCCGGTCGATGATCTCCTCGAGACGCGGCGGCCAGACGCTCAGGGTGGCGATCAGCTCGATCTGCTCGTTCACCACGCGGCCGCGCCGGAACACGGTCTTTTTGCGCGCCGGTATCCTCCGGAGCCTGGCTTGCCGCTCCCGGAGTTTCTTGAAGGTCGCCAGGAGCGCTTTCCGGTGCGCCTCGAGCTTGTCTTCCTCCAGGTCCTCCCCGCAGTCAAAGAGCTCCGGCAGGGAAGCCGGGTCAGCTTTGATCTTGTCTTCGAAACCCGCCAGCTCGTTCATCAACAGATTCGTCCGGGTCAGGGCTTTGAGGATCGTCTTCTGGCCCCTCTCGATCTGCTTGGCCAGGGTGATCTCTCCCTCGCGGGTCAGGAGGGAAATGCTGCCCATATCCCTCAGATAGAGCTTGACCGGGTCGGCGATGGGGTCGTCGCCGTCCACGAACGTCACCCGCCGGAGGGGGCTCCGGATCTTCAGCAGCCATTCGACGTCGTCTTCATAATCCTGCGTGTCACGAATCGGATGCTTGGGACGCTGAAAAGGAGGGTCGTCTTTTTTCATAAACACCAGCCCGCTGATCCACTCACTCTAAGTATCCCACTCCCTCTTGGGCCCGTTACCCAGACTTTCTGTCGAATTCAATATCAAATATTATCGCGGCTTTGTCAAGAAATTTCCGCCGGCGCCGGCGTGTTGATTTTTAAAGGCGATTTGCCGATAATAGCCAAAGGTCACGGCAAGGAGCTCGAGATGAAGATCACCTCCAGGCTGGAGAACGAAATCGTGGTTTTCGATATCGACGGGGAGATCAAGCGCTCCCCGGACATCACCGACATCACCCTTCACCAGCTCGTCAAGGAGCAGCTTGACGCCGGTCACCGCAAAATCCTCATAAATTTCTCCCGGGTGGAGTTCATCGACAGCTACGGCGTCGGCGAGATCCTGGCCAGTCACATCTCCGTCAGCAACATCGGCGGCCAGCTGAAACTGGCCCGGCTCTCGAAAAAGCTCTTCCTCATCTTCCAGGTGACCGGCCTGATCAGGGTCCTGCACATCGCCGACGACGAAGACACCGCGCTGAAGGACTTCAACTAGAGAAGAAGTCCGTTCCCCTTGAACCCCCCTCCCGATGGGCGGTATAATCGGAACGGACGATACGATGTCGAGACTTTTTGTCTATCCGAAAAAGGGCGAGACGTACTGGTTCAACCTGGAGAAGGACAAGACCACCATCGGCCGGTCCGAAGACAACGATATCGCCCTGGCCGATCCGTTTTCCTCCGGCCATCACGTCCTGATCGTCAGCGCCGAGGGCGGCGGCTACCGGATCCGCGACAGCGGGAGCAAGAACGGAACGTTTCTCAACGGCAAGAAGGTCGCCGGCGAGATCGGGCTCAAGAAGGGGGACGAGATCCTGGTCGGGTCGACCCGGATCATCTTCGACAAAGAGGTCTCCAGCAATGTTGAGGTCACGGAAATCGTATCTCCGTCCCGGAATATCAACACCATCATCCACCTCAACGACATCCTGAAGAAGCGCGACATCGAGACGACCATCCAGGAAATGGCCACCCCCGCCGATTTCCTGAAAGCGAAATCGGATTTCCGGATGATGGCCGTGATCAACGCGGTCAGCCAGGCGCTCGTCTTGCATCAGCCGTTGGCCGAGCTGATGGAGCGCATCATGGACCTCATCTCCGAGAACGTGCCGATGGACCGGGGCGTGCTGATGCTCAAGGAAGGGAACCCGCCGCAGCCCATCCCCAAGGTCATCCGGATCAACAACCGCAACCTGGCGCGGCAGAAGATCATGGTCAGCCAGAGCATCGTCAACATGGTCCTGGACAAGCACTCCGCGGTGCTCATCACCGACGCCCAACAGGACCCCCGGTTCAGCACGAAGGACAGCGTCATCCGCTCGAACATCCACTCCGCGATGTGCGTCCCCCTCTGGAACAACCGCGAGATCATCGGCGTTCTGTACGCCGACCGGACCGCTCTCCTCGACCATTTCACCGAGGACGACCTGCGCCTGCTGACCCTGCTCGCGAACCTGGCCGCCGTGAAGATCGAGAACGCCGAGGCCATCGAGAAGATGATCGAGACGGAAAGGATCAAGGGGGAAATCACCCAGGCCGCCCAGATCCAAAAGGACCTGCTGCCGAAGCAGAACCCCGTCTGCCAGAATTTCGACATCGCCGGGATGAACATCCCCTGCGACCAGGTGGGGGGAGACTACTATGATTTCATCCCCATGGGCCCCGGCCGGCTGGGGATCATCATCGCCGACGTGTCGGGCAAGGGGATCAGCGCCTCCCTGCTGATGGCTTCGCTAAGGGCGGCGCTTCTCGTCGAGATCCGGCCCCAGGTCAAGATCGACGACATGGCCTGCCGCCTCAACGATTTCGTCCACCGGAGCGCCGCCATCAACCGGTTCATCACCTTTTTCTTTTGCGAGCTGGAGCTCGCGACGGGCGCGCTGAGGTTCATCAACGCGGGCCACAACCCTCCGGTCCTGATCGAAAAGCGCGGTGAGATCAGCCGGCTCGAACCGGGCGGGTTCTGCCTGGGCATGTTCCCGTCGGTTGTCTACGAGGCCAAGGAGGTCTGTTTGGGGGTCGGCGACACGGTCGTCTTCTACACCGACGGGGTGACCGACGCCCGGGACACCGAGAACAGGGAGTTCGGCGAGGAAGGTCTCATCGGCGCGGTCGAGAAGAACATCAAGCTGCCGGCGGACGGGATCGTCGACAAGGTCAGCGCCGAGCTGAAAGCCTTCACGACGGGAGCGCCCCCGTTCGACGACATGACGCTGATCATCATGAAAAGGACGGCCTGAGGCGGGTCTGTTGATGGCGCCCGGCACAACCAAAGAGAGGCTGGCTTCTCTGGATGCCTTCCGCGGCATCACGATCGCCGGGATGATCCTGGTCAACAACCCCGGGAGCTGGGAGCACGTCTACCCGCCCTTGAGGCACGCCGCCTGGCACGGCTGGACTCCCACCGACCTTGTGTTCCCGTTTTTCCTGTTCATCGTGGGTGTCGCCATCGCCCTCGCGCTGGGCCGGCGGGTCGGGGAGGGGCACTCGTCCGGACGGCTCCACCGGAAGATCCTCATCCGAAGCGCCCTGATTTTTGCGGTCGGGCTGATGCTCCACCTTTTTCCCCGGTTCGACTTCGCGTCCGTGCGCATTCCGGGCGTCCTGCAGCGCATCGCCATTGGCTATCTCGCCGCGGCCTTGCTCTATATCCACTCGGGGCCGAAAGCGAGAATCGGCTTGGCGCTGGGGTCGATAGCGGCCTATTACCTGATCATGAAGTTCGTCCCGGTGCCCGGATACGGGGCCGGAGTATGGGACTATAACGGCAACCTGGAGAGCTATGTCGATACCCGGCTCCTGGCGGGACATCTCTATAAGCCGGAATTCGACCCCGAAGGCGTCCTGAGCACGCTGCCCGCTATCGGCACGACCCTCTTGGGGACGTTGGCCGGCGATTGGCTTCGGACGTCCCGGCGGGCGGGGATCAAGACCTCCGGCCTGGTGGCGGCGGGAGTCGTTCTGACACTCGCCGGCTTGGCCCTCAATCCGTACTTCCCGATCAACAAGCAGCTCTGGACGAGCACCTTTGTCCTGTTCACCGCCGGCACGGCCTGCCTGTTGCTGGCCGCCTGCTACCTGCTCATGGATGGATTGGGGTTCAAGAGGTGGGCGCTTCCGTTCGTCGTCCTCGGGACAAACGCCATCGCCGCCTATATCGGTTCGTCTCTGATGGTCAAACTGCTCAGGCTGGTGAAGGTCGGTTCGGGAAGCGAGAAGGTCGGTGTCATGTCCTGGGTTTATCAACATGCCTTTGTCCCCTGGGCCGGAAACCTTAATGGATCGCTCGCCTTTGCCGTGAGCTATGTTCTTCTCTGGCTGGCGCTCGTGGCCATCCTTTACCGCAAACGGGTCTTCATAAGGCTCTAAGTCGAGCCGGCATATCACGAGGGAGGAGTCCATGACGCAGCATCGAACAACGCCGGCGGCCCGGCGGGCGGCGCTGACTATCATCCTCTCTGCGGCGGCCGTCTCCCTCATCTTCTCGTGTCGGGACAGAACCGGTTCCGTCCCGGCCCCGGCGGCCCGGGTCAGGACCGGGCTCGAGGTTCTCCTGGAGAGCCGCCTCGACCTGGTGAAGGGGAAACGGGTCGGCCTGATCGTCAACCCGACCGGTGTCGACACCCGGCTCCGGAGCGGCATCGACCTGCTGAAGGCCGCGGCCGGGGTCAGCCTGGTCGCCCTTTACGGGCCGGAGCACGGGGTGCGGGGCGATGCCCAGGCCGGCCAGTATGTGCCGTTCTATTTTGACCGGAGGTCCGGGCTTCCCGTGTTCAGCCTGTACGGTCAGTCCTTCAAGCCGGATCCCGGGATGCTCAAGAATATCGACAGCTATATGAGGGCCTTCGATACCGACGCGTCGGGCGCAGGCAAGGTCCCGGAGAGCGCCATGATCAAGGATGTGGACACCTTGATCTTCGATATCCAGGAGGTGGGGACACGGGTCTATACGTATGTCGCCACCATGGCCTACGCGATGGAAGCGGCCGCCGAGAGCGGCATCGAGGTCATCGTTCTCGACCGGCCCAATCCTCTCAACGGGGCCGTCATGGAAGGCCCGGTCCTCGATTATCCCGAACTGAGCTCTTTCGTCGGACTTTACCCCATTCCCCAGAGATACGGGATGACGATCGGCGAGCTGGCCCTCCTGTTCAATGGGCAGTTCCTGAAAAAGAGAGCGAATTTGACGGTCATCCCCATGGAAGGTTGGCGCCGCGCCCTGTGGTTCGACGAGACGGGCCTGCCCTGGGTGATCCCCTCGCCGAACATGCCCACTCCGGATACGGCCATGGTCTATCCCGGCCAGGTGCTGATCGAGGGGACGAACATCTCCGAAGGCCGGGGGACGACGAAGCCGTTCGAGCTCTGCGGGGCGCCCTGGATCGACGGGTTCGAGCTGGCCCGTCGGCTGAACGCCCTCGGGCTCGAGGGCGTCGTTTTTCGAGAGGCCTGGTTCACGCCCACGTTTTCCAAGTTCGCCGGGGAGCTCTGCGGCGGCGTCCAAGTCCACGTCACGGACAGGAACCGGTACCGTCCGTTCGCCTCGACGATTCATCTCCTCAAGCTTGTCCGCGAGATGTACCCGGTCGAATTCGAGTTCCACGCCGGCTATTTCGACAAGGTCGCGGGCAGCACGCAGGTCCGGGAGGCGCTGGAACGGAACGCGGCGGTCGAGGAGATCGTGGGAAGCTTCGCCGAAGGATTAGCCGCCTTTGCCGACCTTCGCCGGCCCTATTTGCTATATTAAGGGAGATGCCCATGATGACCGGTCGCGATTCCACCTATGCGCTGGCCTCTCCGCTGGCCGGGCTCATCGACAAGTGCCCGGCGGACTTCACCCGCGCGGATTTCCTGAGGATCATCGGCGAGCGTCACATCGAGCGTCTCACCTTCCATTACACCGCGCTCGACGGCAAGCTCAAGGAGCTCAAGCTCCCGGTCGCCAACGGCGCCGAGGCCGACAGCATCCTGGCGAAGGGGGAAAGAGTCGACGGGTCGTCGCTGTTCAAGGGCATGGTCGACGCTTCGCTCTCCGATCTCTACGTCGTCCCTGTCTACCGGACGGCGTTCTTGAACCCGTTCGACGAGGGCAGCCTGGACTTCATCTGCCGGTATCTCACCAAGGATGGGGAGCTGGCGCCGTTCGCGCCGGACAGCATCCTTTCCCATGCCGCCGGGGCCTTTCGAGGCCGCTCCGGCTTCGAGCTCAAGGCCCTGGGCGAGCTCGAATTTTTTCTGCTCAGCCCTCAGGGACCGCGTCTCTATCCGGCCCTCAAGCAGAACGGCTATCACGCCTCGTCCCCCTTCATGAAGAGCGGCGAGATCCTGAACGAGATCGTTCGCCATATCACCCAGATCACCGGTTCGGTCAAGTACGCCCACAGCGAGGTCGGTTACGTGGAGAGCGTCCGGAGCGACCTTGAGGAGATCCGCGGCAAGCAGGCCGAGCAGCTCGAAGTCGAGTACCTGCCGCTGCCTGTCGAGGAGATGGCCGACGCTCTCGTCCTCGGCCGCTGGCTCATCCGCAACACGGCCTACCGGCACGGGTGCGTGGCGACGTTCACCCCCAAGATCGAGGAAGGAGTCGCCGGCAACGGGCTGCATTTCCACATGGAACTCCTGCGCGACGGCCGGAACGTCATGGTCGACGAAGACGGTCACATTTCCCAGCCCGCCCGCCGGCTGATCGGCGGGCTGTGCCAGTACGCCGACTCCCTGACGGCTTTCGGCAATACGGTCTCGTCCGCCTACCTCCGGCTCGTGCCCAACCAGGAAGCCCCAACCCGGATCTGCTGGAGCGACCTGAACCGAAGCGCCATGATCCGCGTGCCGCTGGGCTGGTCGAACCTGCCGCACCTGGCGAAACGCCTCAACCCTCAGGAAACGAAACCTTTCCAGGAGGCCTCCAGCCGGCAGACGGTGGAGCTCAGGAGCCCGGACGGCAGCGCCATCACCCACCTGCTTCTGGCCGGCATCGTCATGGCGGCCGATTGGGGTTTCCGGGACGATGACTCGTTGTTCAAAAAAGACTTGCCCTTGGAGCTGGCCGAAAAGCTCTACGTCAAAGGGAATGTCTTTACGGACCCGGCGCTGCTCCAGAAGCTCCCGGCGCTGCCGCGGAGCTGCGTCGAGTCGAGCCGGGTCCTTCTCGAGAAGCGGGATCTCTACGAGCGCGACGGGATCTTTCCGCCGAGCATCATCGATTACATGGCCCGCCTCCTCCAGGCCGAAAACGACGAAGCGATGAATAGGAAGCTGGCCGACCTGCCCGCCGACGACAGGCTGCATGAGACACGAAAGATCATGCACAAGGATCTCCACCGCCATTGAGCGAAGAAACGCTAACCTAAGGACTAACCCGAAATGTTTCATGAAACGATGACGCCTAAAGAACGCTGGGCGGCCGTCCTCGGCCGCCGGACGCCCGACCGGGTGCCCATGGACTACTGGGCCACGGACGAGACCTCCGCCTTGCTGCGAAAGCGGCTGGGCTGCCGCACCACCCGCCAAGCCCTGGAAAAACTCCACGTGGATTTCGTCGTTAAGGCCGTCCCGGACTATGTCGGCCCGAAATTGAAGCGAGGGACCGATGTCTTCGGCTGCCGCTTCCGCGGGGTGGACTACGGCACCGGCGTTTATCCCGAGTGTGTCGGCCATCCTCTAGCCGGCTTCAAATCCGTCGCTGAGATCGAGCGGCACTACAATTGGCCCGACCCCGACTGGTGGGACTATCGGGGGCTGAAGCGGTGGATCAAAGGGAAGGAGATGTATCCTGTCCGAGGAGGCGTATCCGAGCCCTTCCTGACCTATAAGTACCTCCGCGGCCAGGAACAGGCGTTCATCGATCTCGTCGAGAACCCCGAGATCGTCAGGCTCTGCCTATTGAAGCTCTTCGACCTGGCTTATGTGAACGCCCTCCGCATCACCGAACAGCTTCCCGGGCTGGTCATGCTCAGCGTCGTGGCGGAGGACCTCGGCGGACAGACCGGCCTGATGTTCTCGCCGGCCCACATCCGCGAGTTCCTCCTGCCCGGCATGAAGCGGATGATCGGCCTGGCCCGGCAGGCGGGAGCGTACGTTTTCCATCACGACGACGGCAATTGCCGGCCCATCATCCCCGACATGATCGACGCCGGCATCGATATTTTGAACCCCATCCAGTGGCGCGTCCCGGGGATGGAAAGGGAAGGCCTGAAAGCGGACTTCGGCGACAAGATCGTTTTCCATGGCGGCGTGGATAACCAGCACACCCTGCCGTTCGGGACGGTCGAGGACGTGCGCCGCGAAGTCATCGACAACTTGGACATCCTGGGCCGGGGGGGGGGCTATATTCTCGCGCCGTGCCACAACATCCAATCCTTGACGCCGGTCGAGAACATCATCGCGATGTACGAAACCGGTTACGAGTACGGCCGGCGCTGACCCATTTCAGGTCGCCTGTTCCTTACGCGACCGGAATTCGTCCGACAGAGTCCGCCACAGGGAGTTGAAGCGCTCCTGAAGCGCGTCATATACGGCCGCGGACTCCGGCCGGGGCTCAATCACCGTCCGTCTCCGCCCGGAGCGCCGTCCGACGACGTCGGCGATCCCCGGATCGCGGCCCTTTTCGCGCTCATAGCTCCAGATGGCCTGCAGGGCCGCGCCATAGGCGGCGGCCTCGGGCTCGACGGTCCTGACGACGGGCGTCTGGAAGGCGTCGGCGACGACCTGGAGCCAGAGCCGGCTGTTGGCGCCTCCCCCCGTGGCCCTGATCTCGGCCGGACGGAGTCCGAGGGTTCGCAAGCGGGCGAATCCGTAGCCAAGGTTAAGGATGGTGCCCTCGATGACCGACCGGGCCAGGTGGGCGGCGTCGAACGTCTCGCGGTTGAGCCCGAAGACGACGCCGCTCGCGATCGGCAGGGCGGGGACTCTCTCGCCGTCGATGAAAGGCAGGAAGATCAGGCCGCCGGAGCCTGCCGGCGCGCGAGAGGCGAGCGCTTCGAGGCCGCTGTTCGAGAGTCGGAGAACGGACTTGAGCCGTTCCGTCGTGTTGGTGACGTTCATCGTGCAAAGCAGCGGCAACCAGCCGCCCGTGCTGTCGCAGAAGGCGGCGATCTCGCCCTTGGGGTCGACGAGCGGACGTGACGAAAATGAAAATACGGTCCCGGACGTTCCCAAGCTGAGGGTCGAGATACCCGGCGAGACGTTGCCCGTGCCGATGGCCGCCATCATGTTGTCGCCGCCGCCGCTCGAGACGAGAACGTCGCCCAACCCCAGCGCCTCGGCGGCGCGCCGGCTGACGCGGCCCACGGGCTCCGCCGGGTGGCACAAGGCGGGGAGCTTGTCCTGAAGCTCCGGGTCGACGGCGGCGATCGCCTCCGGGCTCCATTGCCGGCGGCGGATGTCCAGGAAGCCCGTGCCCGAAGCGTCGCCGTATTCCATCGCCGGCCGTCCCGTGAGCCAGAAGTTCAGATAGTTATGGGGCAGGAGCACCGTCGCCAGCCTGGCGTAGCGGCGGGGCTCGTGCCTTTTTAGCCAGAGGACCTTCGAAGCGGTGTAGCCCACGGCGAGGCTGATCCCGAGCTTCCGGATGCAGCCCCTCTGTCCGCCGAGCCTGTCGAGGATCATATCCGTCTCCTCGACGGTCGAGGTATCGTTCCACAGCTTGGCGGGCCGGACCGGGCGGCCGCCCCTGTCGAGCGGGACGAATCCGTGCTGCTGTCCGGAAACGCCCAGGCAGGCGATATCGCGCGACTTCACCCCGGCCCGGGCTATGGCTGCCGCCAGGGCCTGGCGCATGGCACCGACCCAAACGACCGGGTCCTGTTCGCTTTCCCCGAGTTTCAGGCCGGGGACGAAGCGGTGGGGCCCGTAGCCCCGGCCCAGGACTTTGCCCTTGAAATCAACGACCAGGGCCTTTGTGCCCTGCGTGCCCGAGTCGATGCCCGCTGCATACATGCTTGTCTCCTGATGTCCGGATCGAGCGACGGATTCCGGCGGCGCCGGCGAATTCAATACACGCGCAGGGGTTTCCTGAGCTTCAGGACGAGCTCGTCCAGCCGCGGCGCCAGGTCGTCGGTGACGCGCCAGACGCCGTAGGCGTTTTTCTCATAATAAAAGCTCCCCTTCGCCACGAAGGCGTCAAGGGTGTTGGTGAAATAATCAGCCCAGGTATAGACGAGCGGCCTGACCCAGTACACGTAGCTTCCATCCGAGGGGGCGTAGAAGCACGTTCCCGCCTTGAGCGGGAACAATCCCGGTACATCAAAATTGCCGTCGGCGGCGTTGATGCGCAGGCTGAAAAACCCGTGGCCTCCGGCGGTGTTGACCAGCCCGACCCAATCGAGGTCCGCCGGAGCGCAGTGGACCAGCCCGTTCGGGAGCCCCTCCTTTTCCTTGAGCGGAAGGCTGACCAGCCCGCCGTCCTTGTCCTTGTAAATCAGCGAATCGAAAAGCTCCCTGTCGACGACCATCTCGTCGTTCCGCACGGCGATCACGCCCAGGTCCTTTTCGAAATCCAGGCGTGTTTCCGAGATGAAGTACGGCGTGCCGGCTTCGACAGTGTATTTGACTTCCAGGCGGACGCCGGGGATGCGGGGCAGCGGGCCCTTGCGGGAATTGACATAGACCAGGCTTCCGGCTCTTTCCGCGAACGACGCCGGCGGGTTCCAGTCGAACGAGTGGTCCCAGGCGAGCCCCTGGACAAAGACGTCGGGATTCCAGTGGATGACGCCGACCTTATTGGATATCCTCACCGCGGGTTCGTAAGCTTCGAGCGTGTTGACCTGGCCGCTCTTGGGACTGAGCTCGATGGTCAAATGGGGAGTCCTGACCGTTCTCCCCAGGCCTTCTCCCGTCAGGCGGATATTTCCGGCAGGCTGTGCGTGGCTCTCTCCTTTGAGGACCAGGAGCCGGCGTCTCTCCCTCGGCGCCGCCGACAGCTGGAGGATGATCTTGCGGGAGACCGTCGCCGGCCGGCCGGCGCCGCTTTTTTCCGAAGGCGCGGGTTCGCCGCTTTCGAGAACCTCGAACGGTACCGCCCGGCCGCCGTCAAAGATGATCAGACCGGCGCCCTCGAGCTCGTTTCGGGGCGCTGTCACGGTCAGCGCGGCGGTCTCGTCACGCCGCTCGAGCCCGGCCGGCTCCTCGACGGTGTACAACCGGTAAAAGCCCTCCTCGCCGCCGGGGATGCCGCCCTCCCGGGGAGATATCCCCTTGACCTCGGATCTTCGGGGCTTGGACCTGCCTTCGGGCAGGTATTGAAGCGAGGCCGCGTAGCTCTTGCCGCCAGACCAGGCGTAATCGATCACCACATCGTAGATGCCCGGCTCGAGCCCGGAGGCCGTCGGGACCGGCTTTCCCCGGCTGAAAATCAGGAATGACCGGACTCGATTCCCGTTCAGGCTGAGGTCCCCAACCTGGACCACTCTTATTTTCACCTCGAAGGGGAACCGGATCCTGTAGCAGGGAGCATCGGGCTGAGGCGCCGTGAATTCGAGCGCCGGGGACTTGGGGGGCGCGGACGCCGGGGCCGACGGGTCGGGCGCCGGCCCCGGCCGGCCGCCCGTCACGGCTCCCGGCCCCACGGCCAAAAAGAAAAGAACTGCCAGGAGGGCCGGCTTCTTCACGGCGGCGCTCACTTCTTCTGCTTGCCGACCGCTCCCGTGACGCCTTCTTCGAAGGGCTCGGTGAGGATCGGAACGACCCCAGCCCTCCGGGCTCTCGGTGAAGGTCTCGATCGACTCCATTACGCTCAAGGGATGCTTGAGCGCGTCGAAAATCGCGTTGACCCGATCGGAGTAGCCCTGGCCTTTTTGGACGGCGAAAGGATAAAAGGCGCTCCTCTCATAATAAACGCTGCCCTTGCGAACGGGAAGCATGCGTGTCTGGTTGTTGGTCCCGAAAGAGTAGACGAGGCCCCGGGCCAGGTAGTACCACGGCCCGTTCTGGAGATAGACGAAAGGCTGAGTCGCCGAAGCGGGGCCGCCTTCGACGTTGGTCATCATCTGGTCGAGATAGAGGTTGGCGAAGGCCGCCCCGCCCGCCTCGTTGTAGAAGGTGACCCAGGGGATGTCCGGCCGGAGCGTGACGGCGTGCTCCGGGTGCATTCGCGTCCGGGTGAGGTCGATCGTCTGCACCTCGCCCGCCACGGTCCTGTAGCCGGCGCGGTTGAAGGCCTTCTTGTTGAAGACCACCTCGCCGTTGCGCAGCGCCTGGACGAAGAGGTTGTCGGTGATCTCGATCGTCGTCTCGGCCAGGATATACGGCACGCCGGCATAGAAGTGGTAGGTTACGCTCGACAGGACGTTCGGGTAGTGAGGCAGGGGAGCCGCGATGCGCATGGAGTAAAAGACCGGCCCGCTCACCTCGGAGAAAGGCGGGTCCTCCCAGTCCGAGGTATGGTACCAGGCGTGGGGCGGAGAATAGACGCACGGATTCCAGTGGATCGAGCCGTTTGTCTCCAGCTTGTGCTCCAGCCGCGTTTTCGAGGACTTCTCGAGGATGTCGTAAATCACGCCGCTTTTCTTGTTGAGCGTGGCCCTGAAGGCGGCGTTCTCGATCGTCTTGCCGATGCCGGTTCCCGTCACCCTGAGGTCCGAGACATAGGCCGGTTTCGGGGCCGCGGGGTTATTGAAGAAAACGAGATAGGTCGCCCGCTCCCGGGCTTTGAGGTCGGCCAGGAAAGCGAGCCCGAAAGTCGTCGTCGGCTGATACCTGACGACGCGCAAGCCGGTCTTCTCATCCTTTTCCTCGACCGACAGCGCCTGCGTGTCGTTCCAGACCGCGATATCATGGACTTGGCAGGGAATCTCGGTGTACGCGACGTCGGCGCCCGCCCGGTCGGCCCGGACAACCCGGATCTCGTCGCCGGACCTGAAATAAGGGCTGAGGACGCCGATGCTGGCATGGACGGGATGACTCGGGCGGTCGACGCCGTTCTCCTCGGAGACGACCAGGCCGAGGTAGTTCTTCCAATCGGGGTTCCAGTATCCTTTAAGTCCAGAGGACGTCACTTTCACGGACAGACCCACCGATTTCTTCGTCCGCGGGTTCTCAAGGTCGGCCTTCATATCATAGGATGTGTTCGCCTGCCAGCCGAACCGGGCTTTTACCTCAAAAGCCTTGTCACCCGAGGACTTCGGGGCCCAGGACCTCCTGGCCGTCCTGATAGAGCACGAAGTCCCTGACCCGGATTCCGTTGACGCTCACCCGGCCGACGCGCCAGGCCCCCTTGGCGAGGGCGGAAACATCCGTGAATTCAGCCCGGATGAAATACCACGGCTCGCCCGCCACCGGATAGCCGAAATCGACGGCCGGCGCGGCACTCCAGCACGCGGCCACCATCAAGGCCAACAGAACGACAATGCTTTTTCATGCGCGCCTCCCATTCGGAATTTGGCATTTTTCAGATGGTTCGTCAGCGCTTGATCATCAGCCTGAGGTTGGGGGCCGAGAGGACCTCCTTGTTGACGACGTGACGGGGCGGCTGGCCTTGCAGGATCGCCTTGACGTCCTCCATGATCATAACCCTGATGTCCTGGCCGCCCTCCTCGGAATACCAGGCGATGTGAGGGCTGACGACCGCGTTGTCCATCCCGAGGAGCTCGAAGTCCGCGGGCGGAGGCTCCTTCTCGAAAACGTCGATGCCCGCGCCGGCGATCAGCCCCCGTTGCAGGGCCTCGACCAGGTCCCCGGTCTTGATGATCGGGCCCCGGGCGGTGTTGACCACGACGGCGGACTTTTTCATCAGGCCGAACTTTTCCAGGTTGAACATGCCCCGCGTTTCGTCGTTCACGGGGACGTGGATGGTGACGATATCGGACTTCCCGAGGAGTTCCTCGAGCGGCGTGTGCGGCAGGCCGAGGTCGGCCCAGCGCCTGGCCGAGAGATAGGGGTCGCAGGCCAGGATCTCGACGTCGAATCCCTTGAGCTTCTTGATCACCCGGCTGCCGATGTTCCCGCAGCCCACGACCCCGACCGTCTTGCCGTGCAGTCGGTAAAGGGGGAAGATCCGCTTCGAGCTCCAAACGCCCGTTTCGATCCAGTCCCTCAGGATCCGGTCCTGGATGTTCTTTTTCTTGTAAGCCGAAAGCATGAGCAGGACGGCGTGCTCGGCGACGTCCTCGCTCGAGGCGGTGCTTTCGTTCGCCAGGATGATGCCGTGTTCGGTGGCGGCGGGGACGTCGACGTTATCGTAGCCGATGCCGTGCCGGATGATCACCTTGGCCCGGGCGAGGCCGGCGATAACCTCCCGGGTGAAGCGGGCCATGTTGACGAGGACGATGTCGGCGTCCCCGACGTGGCGGACGATCTCGGCCGCCGCCGCCTCCTTGAGCTGGAAGTGCTCGAACCGGAGGCCCAGCTTGCGGCACTCCTCGTCCTCCCACTCCAGATCGCGCTCGATGTAGTCGGTGATCTTGAAGACGATGGGATCAGTGGTCACTTTGAATTCTCCTCGAGGTGATAGTACCGGGTTCTTTGTCCGTCGTATGTGATATAAGTGATATGGTATTCGTTGTCAAGGAGAGCGGGGGGCTGGCCATCGACCAGCGGCCGCCCCAGAGGTTTTCTGGTGCACAGCTGCCGCTCCAGGGGGGAATACGGCCTTCGCCGGCGGCCCTCAGACGAAGCGGATATGCCGCCGGACATTCCCGCCGAAGATCTTGGCCTTAGCCTCGTCGCTGATCCCGGCCAGGGCGACCCGGCCGATCTGCGGCCGCGGGTCGATGAACGGGTTGTCCGTGCCGAAAATAACGCGGTCGGCGCCGACCTCGCGGACGAAGAACTCGACCTGCTGGGCAGGGCACATCGACAGCGTGAGGTCCAGGTAGATATTCTCCCCCTTCTCGGCAAGCTCGACGGCGTGCACGCTGCCGTAGGGACCACCGGAGTGGCCCATCAGCCATTTGATCGTCGGATACCGGGCGGCCACGGCGGCGAACAGGTCCTGGCTGCCGTAAGGGTCCGCGTCGAGCCAGGTGTGGACAAGGACGAAATGCCCCCGCGCGGCGGCATAATCGAGAATGGGCTTCAGGCGCCGGTCGTCGAGACGGCACCGGGTGCTCCAGGGATGGACCTTGATCATGACCACGGCGGGGTTGGCCATCGTCCGATCGAGCTCTTCGAGCGAGAGCTCGGGGTAGTTGCCGGAGACGGCACAGGCCCCGTACAGACGGCCGGGGAACGCCGCCAGGGCGTCGAGCATGATGGTGTTGCCAAGGACGATGTCCGTATCGAAGCTCATCGTTGTCGAGATCACCGTCTTGTCGATCCCGCAGAGGTCCATGGTCTTGACCATGGCGGCCGCGTCGGCGTCGGGGATGTGCATGTTATAGTAGGGACCGACATGGGCATGGAAGTCGATGATCTCGACGTCCGAGATGGGGCGGCCCTGGTGGACGGCATCAAAGTAGTCAGGCATGGTCACAGCTCCTCGAGCAGGCGCTTCAGGTTGCCGGAGGCGATGGCCTCCTTGTCCTCCCAAGAGATATCGGCGTAAGTGATCCGGGAGACGATCGCTGTCCCGGTGTACTGGGGCATGTTGCTGCCGAACAGCAGGTGCCCCGGACCGAAGCGGCGGACGACATCCTCGACCGTTCCGGCGCCCAGGAACCGGCAGGTCTCGACATAGAGGTTGTCGAAGCGCTCCCAAAGGGGATAAAGGTACCGGTTGTGGCGGTAGCTGCAGTTCGAAACGACTACCGGCAGGCGCTGGTACTTGCTGAGCAGCGCGAAGACCTCCTCCCAGGATACGACCTCGATGTCGAGGAGGAGCGGGAGGCGCGCGGCGTCCAGGCAGTCCAGAAGCTCCCCCGCGCACCACTCGGCCAGCGTGAACCCGTGGCGGGCCCGGCCCGGATAGAGCCGGACGGCCTTGACGTTCTTTTGGCGCATCTCCACGATCAGGCCGTCGGGATGGGGCATCTCGCCCGTGTGATGGGGAAGAAGGACCCAGCACCGGTGGAGGTTCGTCCGCCCCTCGATTTCTTTCTCGAGCAGCGCGTTGCCCAGCGGCGGGTGCGCTTCCCGGGCGGCGGTGTGATAGACCAGCGCCTCCTCGATGCCGGCGATCTCCATTTCACGCTCCAGCCCGGCGGCGTCCTGAATGTCCAGGAGGTGGGGATAACCGGCCCGACCGACTGAAGCGTTGCAGTCAAAAAACGGAATCTTTGTCATGGATTGGCCTCCTTGGTTATTTCTCCGGTTCGACGATCCGCACGGTCCGGGCCGCCGCGACATCGCGCAGGACGGCCTCGCGGCCCGACGGGAAACGGACGACCACATCATATTTTTTCGCGGCATCGACTCCGAAATGCGCCTGGAGGGGGTTGCCCGGAAACGTCCCGTTGCCCGCCGTCACCTGGCGGAAGCCGCGGAGCGACTTCGGGTCGCCGGCCTGCCCCGCGTCATAAACCCAGACTCTGGACATGACGGCCGAGCGGTTGGATTTCGTCCCCTCCAGGTCGACCTTGAGATAGCCCCGGCCGCCGGTAGAGTTCCGGAAGAGCTTCCACAGGCCGGGGTTCGCCGCGCTCGGCCGCCGCCAATTGCCCATGGCCAGGTCGAGGTCGCCGTCATCGTCCAGGTCGCCCAAGGCCGCGCCGTGGCCATAAAATACGGCGCCGCCGGTCGTTTTGTGACCGTCTGTGAACCGGCCGTGCCCGTCGTTGAGGAGGACGTTGGTGTCGTCCCAGCTGTTGTTGACCAGGATGTCCAGGTCGCCGTCGTTGTCGATATCGCCCACGGTCGAGCCCCGGCTGTTCGTCGGCAGCGCCAAACCCGAATCTTTCGAAACGTCCGTGAACGTGCCGTCGCCGTTGTTCCGGAGGAGCGAGTCGGCCAGCCACTCGGGCTCCGGATGTCCCGGACCCGAGCTATTGGCCAGGAAAAGGTCGAGGTCGCCGTCGTTGTCGAAGTCGGCCCAGAAGCAGGAGATGTTGTTGCCACGGCTTGCCAGTCCAAGGGCCTTCGTGACGTCGCTGAAAGTGCCGTCCCCGTTGTTGCGGTATAAGATCCGCGTGACGGGCTGGTCGGTGTCGTTGATGCTGCCCACGTACAGGTCGGGGTCGCCGTCGTTGTCGTAATCGCCGAAGGCGCAGCAGTAGCCGTTCCCCTGGTCGGCGACCCCCGCCTCCTTGGCGATGTCCCGGTAGGTCCCGTCGCCGTTGTTGACGTAGAGCGAGTTGGCGCAGTCCGGGCCCTTCCGGTAAGCGCCCTTAGCCACGAATATGTCCAGCAGGCCGTCGTTGTTGACGTCGGCCGTGGTCACGCCGCAGGAAAAATTGTAGTCGATGCCGGCCAGCCCGGACTTGGCGGCCGACTCGGCGAACCCCTCGTCGAACCCGAGATAGAAAGCGTTGGGCTGGAGGACCAGCCCTCGCGTTAGGCTGAGGGCCTCGACATTATTGGCGCAGAAGATATCCAGGTAGCCGTTGTTGTCGAAATCGGCCATGGCGATCCCGTGGGTATCGAACGGGTTGTCGACGGCCAGGCTGGGCGCCATGTCCTTGAACTTGAATTGCCCCTCGTTCTGAAAGAGCTTGTTCTTGCCGTAGACGATGGAGACGTAGATGTCGAGGTCGCCGTCCTTGTCGTAATCGCCCATGGCCACGCACTTGCCGTGGCCCTGGTGGTCGAACCCGGCAGCCGCCGAGACATCCTCGAAGATGGTGCCGTTCAAGAACTGGTTCCGGGGTCCGGAGTAGCTTGGAGAAGCGGGCGCCGGCATTCCGGGCGTCTTTTGCGACGGCCCTTCGGGAGGGGTGGACGAACCCGCCAGCAAGACGACAGCAAAGAGACCGAGAGTTGCCAGGACCGGGAGATGCTTTTTCATATTGGCTCCATGACTTAGTGATAAACGACCGTGCCTTCGCCCGCCGGGAGAGCCAGGCGGAATTCGCCGGATTTGGCCTCCCAGACGATATCCACGAGCTTCCGGCCGTTGAGCGAGACAGCCGCCGGACGCGCGCCGGAACGGACCGTAAGCGAGATGGAGCGCGCCGCGCTGTACCTGATCTTTCCCGGCTGATATTCGACCGTCGCCGGTTCCGAGGAACGAAAGACAGTCTCGGTGCCGCTCGACAGCGTGGTGCAGAGGGCCGCCAGAGCCGTCGAGGCGTTCCAGGCGAGGGCGAGGGCGTCTGTTGTCCAGCGGCCCTGGTCATAAATCTCGCCGGGGCGTGTCGAGAAAACGAACTCGCCGCCGTCGACGCGGCCGTGGACGAAGCCTTCTCCAGGCGTTACGTCGGCTTTCTCGCCGAGGGCGGTTCCGAGCAGGTTGGCCATGACGAGAGGCCGACCGGCGCTCCGGGCGGTGACCGTGAGCGCTCCCTCCCGTACCAGGGGCTTTTCTTCTTTCAGTGTGTAGATATAGAGGGGCGTCTCGCGGGCCGCGACCTTGACCTCGGGCGGCCAGAGATGATGGATCCTGAGGGCGCCTTTTTCTTTTCGGACCACGGAGCTCGACGCCGACGCTGTGATGTCCCCCAGGTTCCCGCCCTGGTAGAGCAGGGAGATATCGGCGTCCGTCTCTGCCGGCACGACCGTATCGAGCATGAGGAGCGTCCGCGGCTTAAGATAAAGCACGTTGCGCCTCAGCTCCTTGACCTTTCCCCAGTAGAGCTTGCTGATATCGCCTGAAACGAACGCGGCGGAATCCCCGTCCAGGAACTGGTCGATAAAGGCGTGGTCCTCGAGCCCGGGGATGTGGGCCAGGGGGTCGCCGACCCGCTGGCTCTGCTCGTTCCCATCGACGAGGATGGTCGAATGGGCGACCGGCTGGATGTAGTGGGATTGGTAGAAAGGATCGTCGTAGTAGGTGCTGCCGTGGCGTTCGGAAATGAAGATCTGACCGCGGTCGGCCAGCCAGAAGGTGCCCTGGTCGATATGCTGATGGTTGTAGAACGGGCCCGTGCGCAGGACGAACAGGAAATCGTCGTTCGTCCAGCCGCTCCTGAAGACGGTCGTCCCGATATCGCGGTAGAGCCGGACCGGGTTCCGGTCGAACGGGTCCCGGCCCGGGACTTTTTCGGGCTCGTAGATCGCGTCCATCAGCGTTTCGCCCTTCTTGAGGTGTTTATAGAGCCACGCCAGGAGCGGATCCCGGCGCTTGGCCAGAAGCCAGGCCCAATTTGTCATCGGGCCGAGGTTCCCGCTCGAATCACCGAAATAAAAGAAATACCTGTCTTCGAGGAGCGAGGCCCAGGGCACATCCTGGTACGTCCGGTCGAGCGTTCCGGAAAAGTCGACCTCAAAGACGTTCGCCAGAGCCGGCAGCGACTTGGAGAGGGACAGCATGGTGAAATTCCCGTAGCCGTAGCTCTCTCCGTAGCCGCCGTCCCGGCCCGATGTCTTCTCGATGACTTCGTGAAGCTTGAGCAGGGCGCCCGTAAGGTAAGGCTCGGCCTCCCGGCCGCCGGCGACGTCGCCGAAGGTTGCGGCCTGGGCCATGACGGAGCCGGAGGTGATGTGGGCGGCCCAGTTCGAGGTGCTGTTCGTGACCAGGTCGTCTTCGACATAGCTCCGGTGGCAGCCGTCGACGACGTTCCGCCAGAGACCGTCCCGGACGGTCTGTCTCCCGGGTTCATCGAGGAGTTCGAAGACGAGGTCGTAACACAGGGCAGCGTCCATGCCCAGCTCGGCCACCGGATAGTAGATATGCTGCCCTCGGCTTTCGAACCAGGGATGGACCCAGGGGGAATGGCCGCAGAGCTTGACGAGAAGGCCGGCGGCATAACGTCCCGCCTCCCGGTCGCCCAACAGGGCGTAAGCCAGCGAGTTGTCGCGAAGGCCATCGCTCCAGGTCCCGATCCGGTCGAACCAGGGATAGATGGACCGGGGGACGTTGCCGATTAGGGGCTCGTCCTTGGGGAAGACGTCGACGTCGAAAAAGAACTTTTCGAGAGGCAGGGCTTTCCTGGCTTTTTCAGCGCCCTCGCTGATCTCCTTGGAGACGTCCTTGAAACGAGACTCCAGCAGCCGCTTTTTCAGGGCCTCGAGCCCCGGCTCGTCGAACCAGAGCCGCGGGTGCCGGCGGCCGATCCCGCCGGGGATGATGAACACCGTGAACTCGGTCGCGGCGATCTTCTCGCGTCCCTCGAGAGCCGTCAGCTCTCCGAAGTAGAGGCCGGCCGGCCAGTCGAGGCGGACCGGCGCCAGGCGCCATTCCGCGCCCGTCCTTTTCAGCCGCGCGTTGAGCACGGGTTTTTCCCTATGGCTGAAGGAGGAAACCCGGACGCTCACGGTATCGGCCGTGACCGGCCATTCCCCGCGCAGACTGAGCGCGTCGCCGCGCTCGAAGAGCTTCCTGGGAATATAAGGCCTAAATTCGGCGAGCTTGTGCACGGCCGGCTCGGAGAACCGGAAATCGGGAGTCCGGGCGCCCCGGAAAACGATATCGTCGAGCCCAAGGTAGATCGGCATGCCCGGGTCGGCTTCGGGGAACTTGGCCAGGAACGCCAGGCCGGTAACGCGGAGGGCTCGTCCCTTCAGCCCGGGGTTTTGCGCCGTCAGGTCTTCCGCGGAAACGCTCAGCGTCTCCCAGCGGTTCGTCGCCGGGTTGCGGACGGTGAAATCGACCGGACCATCGGGACTCGCGACCCGGAGCTTGAAGAATTCCGGTTTCAACTCCGTTTTCAGGTAATACCGCAGTCCGATGACCGAGCCCGGGACGAGAACCGCCGCCAGCGCCTTTTGAGCCCCGGCATAGTTTTCGACCCTCGTGTATGGGGTGACGCGCTGGACGATCGAAATGTTGGGGTCGCCGGGCACCAGGCGTCCGACGTGAAAATTGGGGTCGAACGCGGTGTCCTGCCAAAGAGGGTAGGAGGCCCAGGCGTTGAGCTCATTCGTTTCGAAATCTTCACTGTAGCTGAAAGGTTCCAGGTTCTTGCCGGGCGGCTCGGCCCCGGACAGGACCGTGGCGGCAAGCCACACGGACAAGACAAAGAATATGGGTTTTGGGGATCGCAGCCTGCGCCTCAACTGATTCATGGAACAGCCTCCCGTTTCGGCATCCTTAAGAGATTCTTTCATATCATACATCTCAAAGCGTGATCTTGATCGTTCCCTCGCCGGCGGGCAGGTCGATCCCGACCATCCCGTTCCGGTACTCCCAGTTGATCCCTGTCTTCGGGCCGATGACGACGGACCTTGGACTTCGGGAGGCCGGGATCTCGAGTCGCGCTCCGTCGGGCGCGGCATACGAGATCTTCAGGCCCTTGCCCCCGCCGCTGACGGTAAAGCTCCCGCGGCGGTCCGATTTCAGAAGGGCGCGGCCGTTCTCTTCGACCCGGGTGGCGCGCGCGGCCAGGAATCCGTCCGATGTTTTATGGAAAACGAGGGCGTCGGTCATGACCCCGTCGGCTTCGTAGCTCCGGCCTTCGGCCGTGCCCAGGAAATAGCGGGAGCCCGCGATCGTGACCTCCTCGTGGCCGGACTTGGCGGCCGCGTCCAGCCCGGAGACGATCTCCGCGTCGGTGCTCAAGAGATTGATGAACCCGGCCGCGCCGTTTTGCACCGGAGCGGCAAGCTCGAGGAATCCCCGGGCCTTCATCGTAATCGAGTTCTCGGCCTTGAATTCGTTGATGCTCAGGGGCCGTTTCTCGACGCGCCGGTCGACGCCCGGCGGCAGAAGCGTCTTTATCCAGAGCTTTTTTGAGCCGCGAACGATGGCGGCGGCGCCGTCTTCGATGACAATATCCTCCTTCCGCGGCGCATGGAACCGGGCGGTCAGCGTTTCGACGCCGTCGGCCCCTTCGCCCCGGTCGATGATGAGCAGGGTGCGCGGCCGGAGATAGATCAGGCTCCGCCTCAGGGACTGCCATTTCCCCTTATAGACCGGCGTCAGATCGGCAGAAAGGAACGCGCCGCCGTCAAACTCCAGGAAGTCCGTTGTCCGGGCATGGTCCCGCCAGCCGCTGACATCGTGCCGGAAATCCCCGGCCCGCTGGGATTCCACCTGGCCGTCGGTCAGCAGGCAGTCATGGCCGCCCGCCTGGATATAGAGCCGAGGGTACCACGGGTCCTCGTAGTAGTTCGAGTTCCCGCACTCTTCGATGAACAGCTCGCCGCGGTCGGCCAGGAAAAACGATCCCTGGTCAAAATGCTGATGGTTGAAGAACGGCCCGCACTTGAAGATCAGGGCGAAGTCGTCATGTTCGAACCCCGACCGCAGGATCGTCGAGCCCACGCCGCGCAGCCTTTTGCTCAGTGGGAGCGAGCGCGGCGGCTCCGAAGCGCCGGGAGGCGGGGTGAACAGCAGGTCCAGATAGTTATCCCCGGGCCGCTGCTCGTAAAGCCAGCGCAAGCGCGGGTCGCCGTCGCGGGCCAGGACATAGGCGTAATTGCTCATCGAGGAGGGGATGAGGTCGTCGTGGGCATCGCCGAACTCGAAGATCCTCCCGGTCTGGTTATCTTGCTGGTAAAGAAGGTACTGGAACGAGTTCATGACGTCGGCCGGCGGCGGCATGCCGAAGCTGTTCTCGAGCGCGGGCAGGGAATGCGAGAGCGACTGCATCGCGAAATTGTGATAGTAATAGCCCTCGCCGTAGTAGCCGTCCGGGTCGAAGCTGGCGGCGACGAAAGCCGCGAGCTTCACCATCATGCCCGTTAGGTAGGGCTCGAGCTGTGCGGAGGGGTATTCGCGCCCGATAGCCAGCGCGCAGAGGATGCCGCCGCCCGTGACGTGGCTGATCCAGTTCGAGGTGTTCGAGGAAACGCGGTTGTCCCGGACGTATTCCTTGAAGACCTCGGTGACCCCCTTGGTGTAGAGCGCCTCGGCCACGGAGCGGCGCTCTGCCGGGGTCAGGAGGTCATAGACGAAGTCGTAGCCGACGGCGAAATCGATGAGCGCCAGGCCCGCCGGCCAATAGGTGAACTGGCCCTGGTTCAGGATGTGGGGATGAACGAAGCTCGGCCAGGCCGCGATCCGGAGGAGGGCCTGCTTGGCGGCTTCGCCCGCCGCCTTGTCCCCGGAAACGGCGTAGACGATGCTGTTCTCGCGGATGAACCGGGACGGCGTATGGAGGGCCCGGACATAGCCTTCGTAAGTGGGCAGCCAATGGGTCTCGTCATAGGCATCGAGGTTGTAGTTGAAGAGTGCGGGGTCGAACTTGTCGCGGAAGGCGGCAGCGCCCTGCCGGACCTTCTCCCAGACGTCACGGGTGTGCCCGGATTTCGCGGCTTCCCGGATGCGGATGAGGTCGGCGGCGGTGGCGAGGAGATAGGGATGGCCGGGCGCGCTCTGCGCCTCCTCGATAAGGAAGTAAACCCTGGACTCGAGAGTCCGGCCGGCGGCCGTTTGGCCCGCGATCGCGGCTTCCCAGAAACCGGGGGCGAGGTCTTTCCCCGCGACGGCACATTCCCAGTTCGCGCCCCGGACCCTGAGGGCCTTTTTGACGGCCGGCGTCCGCAAGGCCCAGGTCCGGTTCAGGGAGATGCCGGCGCTCTTGACGGGAACCGGGAAACTCCCGGCGAACCGGACTTCCTGTCCCTTGTCGAAATGATCGCCGGCCACGAAAACGCCGAGCTCGCCGAGTGCGTGAACGGCCGGGCTCCGGACCACGATCTCCTTCTCCCGGAAGCCGGTGATCGTCAGGTCGTCGACAGCCAGACGGAGCATCGTCTCCGGCTCGGCTTTGGGACAGACCGCCAGGATGGCGACGGCTTCAAGCGGACGGACGGCCGCGCCCTTGAGATACTCCGCCAGCGACACCGAGGCCTCGTTCCATGTTTGGGCGGCGGGAACGGGGATCGCCATCTCCGCGGCGGACCCGTCGGCGAATCCCAGCTTGATCAGGATCTCCTTCGCGCCCGCGAAGCTCTTGACGTAATACCGGAAGGAGACCCGGCTGGTCCCGTCAAGCTCAAGCCGGATCTTCTTCCGGACCCCGAAGAGGTGGGCGTCCGGCGTGTGGGGGATGATCTCCCGGACCAGGCAGAGGCCGGAGCGTCCCTCGACCGCCTTGACCCAGATCGACGGGTCGTAGGCGGTATCCTGCGCCGGCGGGTAGGAAGACCAGGCTCCCACCGAACCGGACTCGAAATCCGCCGTCCAGGTCACCGGCTCGAGCGCTTCCTCAGCGCTATGCTGCGGCGCGGCCGTGGCGGGACCGAGGATAGAGACAAACACGATGGCTGAAATGAGCGATGCCGTTGATCTCAATTACGCCTCCAACTCCGTCGCTCCGGCCGTCAATAGAACAAGCCGGTATTCGAGAATTCCTTAGGGACCTTGAGCGTGAGCAGACCCTTCGACCAGGTCCAACCTTCGACCCGCCGGCCGCCCCTCTCGACCCGCGCCGGTTTCGACGGGCAAGCGACCTCGACGGTGGATCCGGCCGCCGACCAAATACGCACCGAGGCCGGTTTATCCGCGGCGTCGACCGCCAGGCTGACCGGCGTGTCGGCCCGGAAGACGAGGCTCGCACCTTTTCTGATCTCCGAAGCCCTGAGGGCCCGTAAGGATCCGTTGGCCTCGCTGAACAGGTCGGCATCGACGAGCCATCCCGCCGCTTCGAACGGTCCGCCCTTGACGCGCCGGACAAAATACCGGCGTCCGTCGAGGCCGAGGTCGAGATAGGCGCCGCGGTCGGCCAGCGAAGCCCCTCCGGCCAGGCGGCCGTCCGTGCTCATCAGGTGAACAACCTGGAACGCCCCGTCTTTGAGCGCCGTCGACACCTCGAGAAAGCCGCGGGCCTTCATGGTCAGGGCGTTTTCCGACTTGAATTCGTCCAGGCTCAGGGGCCGTTTCCGGACCGCCGATCCGGCTTCGCCCGGATAAAGGGTCTTGAGGGTCAGCTCGCCGCCGCCCCGGCGGATGCGTGCCGTTTGTCCCTCGGTCCGGATGTCGTCTTTGAGCGGCGCGTGGAAACGGAGGTCGACGCGGCTCGCCTCCCGGGCCCCCGACCCGGAATCGATGAGAACGACCGTGCGGGGTTTGAGGTATAAGACCGCCCGGCGCAGCGACTCGAACTTCCCTTTGTAGATCGGCGCCAGCTCCGCCGAAAGGAACGCACCGTCTTCGAAGTCGAGAAAATCCGTTATCCTGGCGTGGTCCTGCCAGGCCGGAACGTCGTACAGAAGGTCGCCCGGCCGCTGGCTCTCGACGTTCCCGTCGACGAGGATGCAGTTGTGCCCGCCCGGCTGGATGAAGAATCCCTGGTACCAGGGGTCATTGTAGTAATCCGTCCGGCCGCCCTCGACCAGGAAATCCTCGCCGCGGTCAGAAAGGTAGAACGCGCCCTGGTCGAAATGCTGATGGTTGTAAAACGGGCCGGACCGGAAGATGAAGCAGAAATCGCCGGCCTCGAACCCGGACCGGAAGACCGCGGTCCCGACATCGCGGAAAAGACGGACAGGCGGGAGGCGGCTCCCCGGGGGTTCGGGACGGACGGTGTCGTCGCCGAAGACGAGGTCCGCTTCTCCCGAACCCGGAGCCTGGCTGTACAGCCACTTGAGCAAGGGGTCTTTGGCCTCCTGGAGGATGTAGGCGAAATTGCTCATCGGGATGAGTTTCGCGCCGGTGTCGCCGAAATCGGAGACACGCTGCGTCCCCGGGTTGAGTTGATAGGGGAGGTAGAGGTGGGACCGGAGCACCTTTTCGGGGAACTCGATCCCGAAGTGCGATTTCAGGACGGGCATGATCTCGGACATCGTCTGCATCGTGAAATTATGGTAGCCGTAGCCTTCACCGTAATTCCCGTCCCTGTCGAATGTGCACCGCGCCAGCTCGGCCGTCTTGAGGATCATGCCCGTGAGGTAAGGCTCGATCTCCGCCTCGTCGAGTTCGTCCTTCACCGCGACGGCGCCGAGGATCCCGCCACCGGCGACATGGCTGATCCAGTTCGAGGTGTTGGAGGAGACCCTGTTGTCGCGGACGTATTCCTTGAAGATGCCGGTGATCCCTTTTTCCAGGAGCGCGGCGGCGACGGCCTCCCTTTCAGCGGGAGTGAGCAGGTCGGCGATGAGATCATAGGCGACCGCCAGGTCGAGGACCACCAGGCCGACGGGCCAGTAGGTGAACTGGCCCTGGTTCAGGATGTGGCGATGAACGAAGGTCGGCCAGGTGATCATTTTAAGAAGGGCCTGTTTGGCGGCCTGCCCGGCTTCCTTGTCCCCGGCCAGGGCGTAGACGAAGCCGTTGGCCCGGGCGAACCCGGAGAGCCCGCGGATGGTGTTCGCATAGCCGTGATAGGTCGGAAGCCAGAAGACCTCGTCGTAGGCATCGAGGTTGAATTCGAAGTCGGCGGGATTCAATCGCTTTCGGAAGTCCCTGGCTGTTTCCTGAAGCCGATTCCAGATCTCGCGGCCCCGGCCTTCCCGGATGAATTCGAGGGCCCGCGCCTTTTCGGTTCCCGTTAAGAAGAGATAAGGATGAGCGGCCGGCGAGGCCTTCGACCGGACGAGAAAATAGAGGGTCGTCGGGCGTCCTTCCCCTCCGGCCGTGCCCGGAGAGAATTCCGCGCGCCAGAGCCCGGGCCGGACCCTATCGCCGGGAACGCGGGCGCGGAAATTGCGACCGTCGGTCCGCAGAGCGACGGCGAAGGGCTCCCGTTCCGGGAGGACACCGGCCAAGCTCACGGAACCCCGGGCGGGTTCGGCGCTGAAGGCGCCCCGCATCTCCAGAGACTGTCCTTCGTTAAAGTGCTGGACGGCGATGTACGCGGACCATTCCTCGAGCCAGTGGGCGCCGGGGGCGGTGATCCCGGCGGCTACGGAGCGCCAGCCGCTCACCCGGACATCGTCGACGGCGAACCAGAGGTCGGCTTCCGGGTCGGCCTTGACGCAGGAGGCCATGAAGGCCACGGCCTCGAGACTGACCCGCCCGGCCGCCGCGGCGGAGTCCAGGGGCGATATTTCGGCGTCCTGCCAGGCCCCGTTCCGGCCTGCCGGGACACGGATTTCCCGGGAGACGCCGTTTCCCAGGGCCAGCTTGACGATGATCGCTTCGGTCCTGCCGAAGTTCCTGACAAAGAACCGGAAGGCGATGCGGCTGTCCCTGTCGACGAGCAGGTCGAGCTTCTTCCTGACCCCGAAAAGATAGTCTATCGGAGTGTTGGGTCGGATCTCGCGGACGAGGGCCAGTCCCGGGTTTTCCGGGAGCTTCTTGACCCAGATAGTCGGGTCGTAGGCGGTGTCCTGGGCCGGCGGGTAAGACGACCAGGGGCCGACCGATCCCGATTCGAAATCGAAATGATACGTATACGGGGCGACCGGGCTTCCCTTATCCTGGTCAAATGTCCAGGCGGAAAGGGCGGCCAAGAAGACGACCGCGACGGAGAGAGGCATCGTTTTCTTAGAGTTCATGTGTGACCTCGATCCGGGATTCGCCGGCGGGCAGGTCAAGGCTCAGGACGCCGGTCTCAGGCTGGAAAGTGAAATGTCCAGCAGGCCGCCCGTTGAGCCGCACGCGACCCGGCCGGCCTCCGATTTTGACCTTGAGGAGCGCATCGGCTTCGAGCCGGAACGTCCCGGCGAAGCCATCCGCGGAGAAACTGAATTGACCGGCGAACGTCTCCGACGACTCGACGATCCTGACGCCGGTTCTGGCGACGAACCCGGCGGCCGCGGTAAAAATCCCTCCCCGCGGGTCGAGGGCGAGGAGGATCCCGTCACCGCCCCAATCGCCCAAGGACACGGACTGGCCGCGGGTCACGGCGACGCGCCAATCGCCGCCGGCGGCGGGGAACTTGACCTCCGCGGTATCGTCTCCCGCTCCGGTCTCGACGACCGGCGGAGACTCGCCTTTGCCGGCCGATGTCAGAAGGTTCGCCAGGACCAGCCGGCGGCCCTTCGCGGGCGCGGAGACCCGGAGATAGCCTCTCTCGATGAGCGGCTTCGCCGCGTACTGATGCAGGAAATGCGGCTCGCAGACGATCTCGAGCGATGGGCTTTCCGGAAGCAGGGGATAGAGATGGAGGGTCCCGCCGGCCTTTTCGAAGATCACGCTCCCTGACCGGAGGCGGATGTCCTTTTTCCAGCGGGTATGGAAGAGCAGGTTGATCTCGACGTCCTTGTCGCCGGGCAGGACTTCGTCCACGAGCACGATGTGGCGCGGCTTGACAAACAGAACATGGCGGCGCAGCCGGTCGATCCTGTTTCGATAGAGCCTGCCGATGTCGCCCGTTACGAAGGCGAGCCCGTCGGCCTCCAGGCTGTGCTCGAACCGCGCCTGGTCGCCGAGTCCCGCAGCGAACCCCTTCGGATCGCCCGTCTTCTGACTCTGGGGGTTCCGGTCGAGGAGGATCGTGTTGTGGCTGATCGGCTGGATGGCGTGGCTGCGGTACGCGGGGTCGTCATAATAATGATGCTCGCCGTCGTACATCTCTTCGAGAAAGACCTCGCCCCGGTCGGCGAGATAGAACGATCCCTGGTCCAGGTGCTGGTGGTTGAAGAACGGGCCGCTCCTGAAGACGAAGGTGAAATCGTCCTCCCGCCAGCCCGATTTGAAAACAGCCGTCCCGACCTCGGGAAAGAAACGGACCGTGCCCAGGGACGACGGCTCGCGGGCCGGGATGTCCGCCGTCTCATGCTGCACTTCAAGCAGTGTATCGAGCTCTTTCAGGCTTCGGTAGAGCCAGGCGAGGTCCGGATCGCGCGTCTTCTCGAGGAGCCACGCCCAAGCGTTCATCGGGCCGTTTTCCGTGCCGATCCACCAGGCCCGGGCTTCCTGCTTGAGGTAGCTTTCGGTGTCGCCGAACCCCAACGAGATATTCCGGGGGACGATGGACGTCCAGATGGTCTCCATGTGCGAACCCGTCATGGGCCCGGAGAGGTCGATGTTGAAAAGCCGCTCGAGAGCGGGCAGGGTGCGGGAGAACGACTGCATGGCGAAGTTATAATACCGGAAGCCCTCGCCGTAGGACCCGTCGCTGCCGAAGACCGTCGATATGTACGCGTGCATTTTGAGGAGGAAACCCGAGAACCAGGGCTCGAGGTCCCCGAGCCCGGGGTCGTCGTGGGCCATGGCGAGAAGTGACACCAGCGCTCCCCCGGCAATGTGGCTGATCCAGTTCGAGGAATTGGCGGTGATCTGGTCGTGTTCGACGTAGGTCCTGAAGGCTGGCCGGACGAAGTTGCGGAGAAGGCCGTCCCGCACCGCGCGGCGCTCCTCGTCGCTCAGCAGATCGAAGACCGTGTCATAGGCTGTGGCGAAGGCGTCGGCGAATTCCCCGACGGGATAATAGGTGTGGAAACCGCGGGCTTCCATCCAGGGGTGATTCCAGGCGGGAAACGCCGCGAGCTTCAAGAGCACCGCCTTGATGAACGGCCCGGCGGCCTCATCCCTCCCGGAGATATGGGCGACGGAGTTCGCGGACAGCGCTTCCCGGAAAAGCATGATCCGGTCCGTGTACCAGGCGGGGAGGCTGACGGCCCAGTCTTTTTCCGGGAACTGGTCGATGTCGTAGATGATCTTTTCGATAGGGACCTGTTCACGAAACTTCCCGGCCCGGGACAGGTAACGCTCGAGGACGGCGGCGAAGCGGGGGCTCAGGAGCCGCTCCCGGAAACCCGCCAGCTCCCGCCCGCCGGCCAGGATCCGGGGATGTGTCCACTCCGCTTCCGGAGGTTCGAGAAAAACGATGAACGGAGTGCGGCTCAGGACGCGCCCCGCCGCGGCGGCCGTGACGACTCCCCGGTAAAGCCCGGGCGGCAGGGCCGCCCCGTCGAGGATGATGTCCCCGGTCTTCCAGGCGCCCCCGGAGCCGGCTCTGAGCGGCGTTTTAAAGACAACTTTGGTTTTATCGGTCAGCCGCATGACGTCCAGTTCGACCGTGTCCGCGGCAAAAGCCAGCGTCCCCTCGATCCGGAAGGCCTCGCCCCCGCGGAAATGCCGGAGCGGGATCCTCTCCTGCCACTCGTCGAGCACCGCCGTTCGCGGTTCTGTGAATTCAAACGGGATCGCCCGCAGCCCGCGGACCTCGACATCGGCGAGCCCGAGGAAGACCGGCAGGTCCGGGTCCGCCGCCGGGACCTCCGCCGTGACGGCCAGGGCGGTCAGGGCGAGGAGATCATCGCCGGGGTCCAGCTGGCCCTGTCCGACCAGCCCTTTCCAGGTCAATTCGAGATCCGTCCAAACATTGAGAGGCGGGTCGTTCCTCCGGAAGGTCAGGCGCCGGCCGTCGGCGAGCGGAAGATGGACCCGGAGCTCGCCAACCCAATTAGGGGTTTTCAGGAAATACCTGAACTTCACGGAGAAGGAGGGGTCAAGAAACATCTCGAGAAGCTTTACTGTCCCGAACGACTGGTCTTCGTTCCAGGGGGGCTCGCACTTGACGACCAGACAGCGGGCCGGGTCCCGGGGCCGGATCTTCCCAGGATAGATATATGGATCATAAGCGGTATCCTGGTTGGGCGGATACGAAGCCCAGCCCCTGAGCTCGCCGGACGCGAAGTCCTCCCTGTACGTGTGGGATGCCAAGGCGGACCGGTTCGCTTCTCTCTCGGTCTTGGTGAGACAAGCGGCCAGCAGGAGCAGGGCCGCGGCCGAGAATAGACCGAGGGTCAGGCTGGTCATGGTTTTATCAAGTCTCCACGAGTCGGGCATGCTATTTGATCTTTCGCAACGGGCGCAGACATATCATTCCAAGGACGCCCATTATAAGAACAACGGCGGTCGACTTTCAACCCGAAAACAACGTTTTAGTGTCCTGCCGCGAAGCCGCCGGTCAGGACTTCCGGGCGCGCTTTGAACCCGCCGCCAGGTCGGCGCAGGCGATCCCCCGCGGGTTGAAGCACTTGTTGCAGGAGATGCACTCGGATCTGCCGATCTTCCCTTCGCGGAACCCGCGGACGAGCCCGGGTTCCCGGATGAACGGCCGGCTCAGCGAGACGAAGTCCGCACGGCCCTCGAGCACGACCTTCTCCATCTCCCGGAGGGTCCTCAGTCCGCCCAGGCCGAAAACCGGAATGCCGACCGCTCCCTTGAACTTGGCCGCGGCGGCGACGAAGTACCCTTCCTCGTCCGCGGGCCGGACGCCGGGCCACATCGATCCTTGGCCCGCCTCCGACGTTCCGCCGCTGACCTCGACGGCGTCGAGGCCGTCGGATGCGAACCGGCGCGCCGCTTCGACGGCCGATTCGAGGTCGAGTCCGCCGGGCATCAGGTCCGAGGAGTTGAGCTTGATGGCCACCGGAAACCCGTCGCCGGCGGCCGCCTTGATGCCCCGGATGATCTCGGAAACGATCCGCGTCCGGTTCTCGAGCGAGCCTCCCCACGCGTCGGCCCGCCTGTTCGTGTGGGGCGAGAGGAAACCGCTCAGAAGGTAGCCGTGAGCGGCATGGATCTGGACGCCGTCGAAACCCGCCTCGCGCGCCCGGACGGCGCCCTGGATGAAATCGTCGATCGTCCCCCGGATCTCCTCCTCCGACATTTCCCTGGGGAGCACACAATAGACAGGTTCGTAGACCGCCGAGGGGGCAACGGGTATCCCGCCGCTGTATTTTTCCTTCGTCTGCCTGCCGGCGTGGGCCAGCTGGACGAAGACGCGGGACGGGAAGCGGTGGACCGCGGCGGCCAGCCGGGCCAACCCGGGCACCAGCCCGTCGTCGTCGATGCCGATCTGTCTGGGGCCGGCCTTGCCCCGGGGGTTGACGAACGCATGGCCGGAGATGATCAGGCCGACCTCGCCCTCGGCCAGCGCCGAGAAGAGATCCAACTGCCGGTCCGTGATCGAGCCGTCCTCCCCGGCCATGTAGTCGTGGGTCGCGGACCGGACGAACCGGTTGGGGATGACGAGACGTCCGACGGAACCCGGCGTGAAGAGTATCGAAGGTTCGGGCGAGAGTCTATCTCTTATAGGCATAGATGGTGTGTTCCTGTCCCTTTTCGTCCTCCAGAGAGGCATAGCCCGTTTCCCGGCTCTGCCAGCCGGGGATCGAGTAGTTGTGGGAAATGACTCGCGTTCCCGGTTTGAGCTGGGATTCGAGGAGCGGCCGGAGCAGGCTGTTGGACTCGGGCAGAAGATACAAGGTGACGACCGAGGCGGCGCTGAAATCGGCCTTCATAACGTCTTGGACCCGGAACTCCACCAGGTCCGCGACGCCGGCTTCGCGGGCCCCGGCGTTCGACTCAGCGATCCTCTGTGGATCGAGGTCGATCCCCACGCCTTTTGCGCCGAACTTCCTGGCGGCCGCGATGATGATCCGGCCGTCGCCGCAGCCGAGGTCGTAAAGGATATCGGTCTGACCCACCTTGGCCAGCTCGAGCATCTTGTCGATGACCACGGCCGGGGTGGGGACGTAGGGTGCCAGGTCGGCTACGCCGAACAGCCCGTGCGATCCGCTGTAGAGCTCGAGCCGGTCATTTTCATCGTATCGGAACGTGTAGGCCATGCCGCAATCGAGCCTGTAGCTCACCTGCTGACCGCGCCGCTCGAATTCGACATCGAGACCCGCGGTGCAGGGTACGCGGTCGAGGCCTTCAGGCCTGATCACCCGGGCGGCCGGCGGCTGGGTGTCGTAGAGACGGCCCAATGTGTACCGGATATCTTCTTCGGTAAGATTGCGGATGGTGAGCTCGTTCTTCGGAGCCTCTTGCAAGGCCGCCTGGCCGGCCAAAGCCGCGGGCGCCAGGCCCGCGCAGAGGGCGACAAGAACGGCGGAAGGCAGGACAGCCCATCTCTTGAGGCGGCTCACAAGCGCACTCCCAGGCCGGCTTCGAAAGCGAAAAAAACGCGGCTCCCGAGGACGTCCCAGTCGGTAAGGCTGTAAGAGGCTCCGACACCTCCGCTCAGGGCAAAGCGCCCCAAGCGGATCTCGAGGCCGGCGAGCAGGCTCGGGCCCCAGAGGGCTTTTTGTTCGCTCTCATAAACAAAAGTGTAATCGTAGATCCCAGTGATGACTTGAGCCGCCTCGACGATGAAGCCTCCGTACTGCGCGTCGATGTAAGGCACGACTTTTTCCGAAGAGGGCATGGGGAAGATCCTCAGGCCGGCGCTCCAGAGAGATTCGTTCTTGACCCAGTCGGTCTCGGAATAAACAACGGTCGTGGGATAGATGCCATACCCGGCGTGAAGGGCCAGGCCCCGGCTCAGGTTGACTTGAAGCGAACCGCCGGCTCCCCCGAACGACGGACCGAAGCCCAGGCTGAGGCCGAAGCGCGAAGGATGCCGTCCCGCGTCCGGCCGTCGGACGGACTGCGGCGGTCGAGCCTGCGGTGCGGCCGGAGCGGGGGAGTCCGCGGGGCGTGGCTCCGGCGATTTCGGCTTGGCGGGCTCCGTTGCGCGCGGCGCCTCTTTCTCGGCCGCCGGCGAAGCCTGAACTTTCCTCGCCGGTTCGGTCTTCATGCCAGCCTTCGCCGTACCGGCTTTGGGCGCTGCGGGCGGCGCGGGCTTGGGCGCGATCGCCGGAGCCTGCTGAGGTTGCGGGGGAGGAGGCTGAATGATGGCCCAAGGCAGGTCTTGAAGCACGGCCGCGCGGCGGGGAAAGCTCACGCGCTTGGCGCGCGGCGCCGGGGTCAGCCCCGTGACCATACTGACTTCCAGGACCTTGGGCTTTTCCTTGGGGAGTTCGGGCTTGGCCGCCGGTATGATCTCAGCATCACGGGCCGCAGGAGGCAGTTCGACGCCGGCGGCTTTCGGGGCGGCGGCCGGAGCGGGCGTCGCGATGATGGCCGGGGGCTTCACCGGCTCCGGGGCGGGGGGCTCGAGGATGGCCCAGGGGATATCCACCGGCGTCGCCGCGCGCCGGGGCAGCGATATCCGTTGGGCGCGCGGCAATCGAGCCGTCAAAGCGACCACGGTGACCTCAACGACTTTGGGCGTTTCATCCGGGATGTGCGTTTTAGGGAGTGCCACGATCTCGGGTTTCTTCTGCGCCGTGCCACCCGCGGCAGAAGCCGGCTTCTGAGGAACGGCTGAAGAAGGAGTCAATACCGTGACCGGCGGCTTTTCCGGCTGCGGCGCGGGCAAGGCGGGCTTTTCGCCGGCGGGCGCTCCGTCCTCGACGGGTTCCACGGCGGACTCCAGGATGAATCCGGAAACACGGCTCCCGTACTGCGGGGAAACATAACTCACGTAATACCAGATCTCCTTGACTTTTTGCTGTTGGAACAGGCTGAGCAGCGCGCCCTGCCGGACGATATCGACCCTGGTGCTTCTCCGGTCGGGCTCGGCATAGATGCCTGCCCGCTGCGCCGTGACCCGGACCTGGCGGACGGCCGGAAATAGAAACGCCGCCCCGAACAGGGTCGCGGTCAGCAAGACGGTGCCGGTTCTTTTCATATGCTCCAGAAAAACGCCGCCTCCAATCTAGTGCAGAACCCGGCGAGGGTCAAGCGCCGATGAAAGGGCCCTAACGGAATAGCCAGCGACTCCGTCTCGTGGTGCGTCTCGCAAATCACTTGGCTTTATAAAAGAGCAACGAAGACGCACCACCGCGGGGGAGTTTGAGGGGGACGGCGCCGGCCCCCCTCAGGGGGTCAGTGGAGTGAAACGAAACGCCGAGGGGGGAGCTTGACTCCCCCCTGGAAGTGTCCCGTCTATATACGGGGCTTTGGAAAGGAACTTGCGAGACGGGACACTAGACCTTGGATTCGAGGGTCTTCAGCCGGGAGATATCCAAGTCACCGAGCTTCATCTCGGCGGCGATCCGGATATGCCCAGCTTCCCTGGGGTCAAGGTCGAGGAAACGGCAGCAATAGGCGTCGACGGAAACCTGATTGATTCCGGCCACGACCTGCCGCGGCGAAACCGTCCGGCCGGGGCCGAACGGACCATTCTCGGTAAGAATGGTGATCGCGTCGACGACGCAGAGATCCGGAACGATCACCGAAGCCAGCTCCGCGATGGCATGCTCGAGGTAGTCGTCGCTCCGATGCCAGGAGCCGTTGTCGGAGTTGAAGCCCATCAGGTTCTTCATGGTGCAGGTGACTCGGGTGCTGTCGTGTTGCTTGACGATCGGGACGTTGATCAGGACATCATTCTCCAGTGCCCGGCGGACGATGACGGCTTTCTTGAGGTGCCGGCCTTGCGGCACGGGGACCTCGACCCAGTCGCCGTCGGACCGTGGATAGACCATCTTGCCGCCCGCCTTCTCGACAGCCTCGATGATGCCGGTGGAATACCACCGGCCCGCGCCGTGGCCCGAGGCCACGACGGCTTCGGCCGCACCCGCCTCGAGGCAGCGGCTGACCAGGGTTCCCATGAGCTCGGGGTTTGTGGAAACACCGGGACGGCTTCCTTGAGGGTTGGGAAGGCAGACGACCTTGGCGCCCCGGCCGACAAACGCCTTTATGCCGCCGAGCGCGGTGAGAGCGGCGTCGAGCGCCAGCGGCACGGATTTCCCCTCGACGGCCGCGATCGCCGGCTTGCCGTCCTGCTGTATCGAGTCCAGCGTCAGCGCCCGCCCGGTTGTCACGGCGGCCAGGACCGCCGCCGACCTTTCCAGAAACTTGCGTCTGTTCATCGTCATCGGCATTCTCCTTTTGATCTATGCTAATGGAATCGCCGGATCATCGTCAACCGCGCCTGCGGCCGCCGGGCAGGTCCTCGGGAAGGATTTGCTTAGGAGCTCCTTTCTTGGTAAAAAGAAGCGAGGAGTTGCCATGAAAGCGTTTCTACTTGTCTTCTTAGGCGCAGTGAGCCTCGGCCTGAGTCAAGGACCGGAAGCCGAATTCGTCGTGCACGGGCCGTCGCCTCGCGCCCCGGTCGCCCACTTGGGCCGCTATCACGTGCTGACCTGCGACCGGACGTCGGTGGTTCTCGACGGCGACCGGGGGATGAGCGTCGTGATGGTCGGCGAGCGGGAAGACGGCGGGAGCGCCGCCGACGGCCTCACGGCCCGGCTGGGTCCGGGCTCGCTTCAGGCGGAGCTCAATCACGGCGGCCGGCGGATCGTCCTCGACCAGGCCAACGATTCCACGGCCCGGCTCGAGATCATCTCCCAGGGTCCGACCCACGCCGCCGCTCGCGTGTTCTTCTCGCTGCGCTCGGCGGACGGCCGGCCGTACGGGACGGGGACACTCGACATCATCGTCTATACGAACAGGGTCCATTTTATCCCCAGCGTGTTCGTCGATGACCTGGAGACGGCGTCGATCGAGCGAAGCGGCCTCAGGTTCGGCCTGCCGGGCGTGGCCGGAAGCCTTGAAATCCTGGGCCGGCCCGTTGCGCCGAAATCGGACAGCTGGTCCGGCGGGTTCGGCGAGCCCGCGGCGGCTTTCGATGTCGGGTTCGAACAGACCGGCGGGCGGGCCGTCAAGCTCGGCTGGCTGCGCAACCAATACCCGCCCTTCATCTACCTCCGCGAGGTGGCTGTGGACCCCCGGAACGACGACCTTTATGAGCGCTGGCCGCTCTGGATCACGCAGCGGGGCACGCCTCTCGGTTGGCGGCAGGATGGGTCGAGCGGGCTCGAGGTCGATTACTCCAAGGGAAAGCCCGTGAGCCTGTCGCTGCTCTGGGTGAAGGATAAGGCCGTCGCCATCCCGGCGGGAGGGCATGCGGCTTTCAACGCTCCGCTCGCGGTCGTGCTGGGCGGGACGAAGGCCGAGGCTCAAGCCCGCTGGGAGGATTACTCCCGGCCCCTTGTGCCGACCGTCGAACCCGGAGACTTCCGCTACTATAACGAGATCGAGGGAATCTACGAGGTGGACTCGCGCGGCCGGGCCGTGTCCGTGGTGTTCGACGCCGCCGGGGAGAAATCCGGCCGCGCCCCGCTCGTGCGCGTCTGGAATCTCCAGGGCACGGGCGCGCACGCCTTCCGGTCCGACGGCGAACCGACGCCCTTCACCTTGATGAACGACGGCGACATCGTCGACGACCCGATGGTGTTCATCGTCAAGAACGCCACGGGTCCCGCCCGCTCGGCCGTTGTCTCGCTCGACGTTCCGGCGGGGAAGACGGTCCGGCTGACCGGCGAGCCGGGGAAGGGCCTCCAATTCGCCTACCAGATGCATTCGGAACTCGAGACCTACGAAGCGTGGTCCGACCGGTGCGACGGTTCGCCCTTGTTCCGTTTCCATTTAAAGGAAATCGCCATCTATCAGGCAACCTTTCCCGGGGCCCGGGACTACGCCTTTTTCAAGCTGCCTCTCTATTTCATGAAGAACGGGGTCAACCCGTCGACGTTCATGACCCAGCTCAGGGATTTCGAGATCAGGGAGAACGGCCCCGAGGCGATCGTCTGGGCGGTCCGGAGCGTGACCCCGCAGCTGACGGGGCTCTCCTCCTACACCTGCCGGGTCCCGGACGCGCCCGAAGCGCTGAGCTTCGAGGTCACGGCCGAATTCGTGCCGCTGGACGACGGCCGCCGCTGGACGAGCCTGGAATACTGCGACCTCTATCCGTTTGAAGATGTCTATCGCCGCAATTTCCATTACCGCGATGTGACCTGGCTGACCGAGGACGGCGTCTTCGACCGCGTCGGCGCCGGCTCTTGGAGCATGAGGTTCGAGGCCGTCGAAGAGCCGGGCCAGCCGGGGTTCCATTCCCGGACGGAAAAAAGGGACGGGCCGGGCGCGAAGGTCCCGCCGTCCGGGGAAGGACAGGCCTGGTTCCTGGGCAATAATGCCGAGCGGGGCAGCATTCTGTATCGGCGGGGCCGGTGGGACGTGTCGGCCGGGATCCAGCCGTCCTTCAGCCTGTGCAACGCCTGGGTGGATATTCACAACTCCCTCGCCGCCCGTACCGATGCCGGGGCGGTCGAAAGGGTGAGCTATGCGGTCGACATTTTTCCCGGCGCCGTGCCCGAGCTTGACGTCCTCAACCGGTTTCTCGCACGCGACGCCGGGCCGGGAAAGGTCCGGGGGATCAAGGCGGCGCGTTTTTCGCCCAAGGGGGAGATCATCGGTTTCGTACCCGAGTAGGAAGGCAGGGACTGTTCGCAACGGAAAGGAGCATATAATATGGATAACGTCCAGAGCATTCGGCTTCCGGATTATCTCGTAATCCTGGCGTATTTCGCCGTCATCGTCGGCGTCGGGATGTCCTTCGCCAAGTACATCCAGAAGGCCAAAGATTACTTCGCCGCGGGCAACATCATGCCCTGGTGGCTGGCCGGGACCTCGTTCTACAAGGCCTCGTTCAGCGCGCTGCTCTTCGTCATCTACAACGAGATTGCTTATAAGTACGGCGTCGTGGCCATCGTCATCATGTGGGTTTCGCCCATCTGCATTCTCGTCGGCGGCTACCTGACCGCCAACCGCTGGCGGCGGTCGCGGGTCGTGACGCCGCTCGGTTTTATGGAGCGGCGGTACAGCCCGCTCGTCCACCAGGTGAACGTCTGGACCGGGCTGCCCCTCCGGATGTTCGACAACGCCCTCAAGATCCTCTCGACCTCGATCATTTTCGCCGTCGCCCTGAGGGGCCTGGGCCTCAACATCGTCACCTTCATGTTCATCATCGGCGCCATCATGGTGCTCTATTCCTTCATGGGCGGGCAGATGACGGTGATGATCACCGATTTTGTCAACGTCTCCATCCTGGGCGTGGCCGTGATCACGCTCTTCATCATGACCCTGGGCCGGGTCGGGAACCTGGGCGAGTTCATCAAGAAGCTCCCGGACGGGTTCCTGGCGGTCGGCGCGAAACCGTACGACTGGACCTACATCGTTTTCACCGTGTTCCTCGTCACCATCCTGACCTACAGCGCGAGCTGGGCCCTCGTCCAGAAATACAATACGCTCAAGAGCGAAAAAGAGACCCGGAAGATGATCTGGTGGATCGCCTTTCTGATGTTCATCATGCCCCCGGTCTTCTTCTTTCCCGGGTTGGCGGCGCGGGTCCTCCTGCCCGACCTGGCGAACGCCAAGGAAGTCTACGCCCTGATCAGCATGAAGATCCTCCCCATCGGGATGATGGGCTTTGTCCTGTCCGCCGTCATCAGCTCGACCATGTCCACGCTGGGCTCGGAGTTCAACACGCTCTCCGGGGTGCTCACGCGCGATTTTTACAAGAAAAAGATCAAGCCCGAGATGACCGAAAAACAGGAGGTCTTCATGGGCCGGACGTTCACCGCCGTCATCGGCACGGTGACCGTCCTCCTGGCCGTCCTGTTCAACGCCCTCCAGGGACTCAACTTGATGGACATCATGTTCCGGGTGTTCAGCGCTTTCGCGCCGGCCATCATGATCCCGCTCGTGTTCGGGCTGCTGTTCAAGAAATTCAACGCCCGGGGGGCGATGGCCGGCGTGATCGCGGGCTCGATCACCGGCGTGCTCCTGGTGCTGGTGAACTTCTTCCTGGTCCAGGCCTATGTCGACGAGATGAGGATCAATCCGACACTCGACTTCTGGCTGAGGAGCGGCTGGAACTCGGCCGCCACCGTGCTCTCCATCACGGCGACGATCCTGGGGATGTGGCTGGGCTCGGCCTCCCGGCCCACGCCCGCCGACGAGATCGCGCGCCGGGACGAGTTCTTCCACGACCTGGAGAGGCCGTTCCTGTTCGATGAGAAGGACCAGAAGCCGCTGTCGCCGTTCCGGATCATCGGGTTTATGCTGCTCGTCTTCGGGGCGGCCATCGCGGCCATCGCCCTGTTCATCCTGTTCTATTATCACGATGCCCGCGCTTTCCGGATCGACCTCATCGTCGCCGTGGTCCTGATGGCGCTCGGCGCCTTGATGCGCACAGCGGAAAAAAGGCGGCGGCCTGAGCCGGCCCGCCGGAACCCGGCATCGGAGGATATTCAAATGAAACGCAGAAGCTTCCTGTCCACGGTCGCGGTCGGGGGCCTGGCGGCCGTCGATCCGGGAAAACACCTTCGGGCGGAACCGCCCGCCGGTCCGGGTCCGGCAGTGTCGAGCGAGGAGCTTTCCGGAGTTGGGGCCGCTTCCCTGGCTCGGCCGCGAGTCTCCCGCGACGTCCAGGACCCGGCCGCGTCCATATCGAAAATCGGCCGCTGGACGCTCGGGGAGATCCGCGATCATTTCCAGAAAGAGCTCGAGACCGACGTCATCGCTTTCTGGGAAAAGCTCGGAGTCGACAGTCAATACGGCGGCTACTTGCGCCCGGATAAGAAGACCGGGACCTACCCGACGACCGACAAGGACCTGTATTCTCAGGGCCGGATCCTCTGGGTCTTTTCCTACCTTTACAATCATTTCGGGCGGGATCCCCGCCACCTCGAGGCGGCCCGCCAAGGCAAGGAGGCCCTGGTCAAGCATGCCCTCCTGCCGGACGGGCACTGGGGGACGCTCTACGCCCGCGACTGGACGTTGAAGCAGGGGTTTTTCGATATCTACGCGGACATCTACATGATCCTCGGGCTGGCCGAGTATTTCAAGGCGTCGGGCGACGAGGACGCCTGGCGCCTGGCCGTGCGCACGTCATACGTCGTCAACGAGACCATCCTCTCGCCGAGCTACCAGGGCCAGGGTCACGGACCCTTCTACGAACCCGGGGTCAAGCGGCTCGGCACCTGGGTCCATTTCTTATTCCCGCTGACGTTTCTCCTGAAGTACAAAAGCGACGAGGGCCTCGAACCGGTCGCCAGGATGTGCGTCCGGAACATGCTCCAATATCATTGGGACAGGAAGGGAGGGTTCGCCTACGAGTGCCTGGACCATCTCTACAAGCCCTATCCGATCGATTACCTGTCCCGGTTCGACGACAAGTTCAATTACCGGGAGGCGTACATATCCGGCTGGCACAGCATCCAGGGCGCCTACAAGATCATGCTCGAGGCCCTTCGTGTCGGCAGCCGCGAGATGTTCGCGGACGGGCTCGAGTTCGGCTGCCAGATCTTCAAGACCCACTGGAAGGACAGCCCGCCCTGCGGGTTCTATGATTTCTCGGACGCCGATGAACTCAAGCAGGGGAGGGGCATCCCCTCGACGTCCGACTCGGCGATCTACGATTTCCTGCTGTTCGCCTTGCTGGCCGTCGAGAACACCCTGTCGCCCCGGGCGATGGACTGTTTTGAAAAAGCCTACGCCTGCTCCCTCAGCCGGCCGATCTTCAACGGCTCGCTGACGCTCCACGAGCCGCGGGGCGTCATGCTCATGATCCAGAGCCTCGACCGGCTGATCGAACGGGGCGGCCGCGCCTCCGGATTCCTGGCGGCTAAATCGTCAGCTTGATCTTCTCGGGTTGGCCGGAGGCCAGGGACTTGTGGATGGCCTCGAGCACGGCCGTGCTGCGCACACCGTCCCGGACCGAGACGTGGGGCTCGGTATCGTGTTCGATGGCGTGAACGAACCCGCGGACAGCCGCCGGGAAAGCGCCCTGCCACTCATCGAACACCTTGTAGTTCAGGAAGGTCCGCGGACAGGAGAACTTCTCCTGCAGTATGGCATCGATGGCCTCCGCCTGCCGGTCGATCTGCAGCGTGCCCTTGGAGCCGATGAGCTCCATGTAGGAGTCGGGCATGTAGGGGCTCGTGTTGGGGTAGATCCAGGAGGCCTCGTAGGTCGCGAACCGGCCGCCCTCGTAGCTCACGAGGGACTGGATGCCGTCGTAGGTATCGAACCCTTTTTCCACGAGGACTCGCTTGACGCCCTTGGCGTAAGCTTCGATCGGGTCGGCATCGAACCACCAGGTGACGAGGTCGATGTCATGGCAGGAGAGGAACCAGGCCGGGGTCGTCCGGCCCGACCACGAGGCCAGCATCTCTGTCGGAACGAAAAGGGGATTGTTCTTGCGGGCGAAGGCGATCAGCGGGTCGCCGACCTGGCCGCTCAGGACCATCTCTTTAACCTTATGGTAGGGAGAGAGCCAGCGGTGGTTGAAGTCGATCTGAAGCTTCTTTCCGGTCTTCTTGACGAGGCGGTAGATCTCTTCCGCCTCGGCCTGGCTCGTGGTCAGCGGCTTCTCGACAAAAACGTGGCAGCCGGCCTCGAGAGCGGCGACGACGGGATCTCTATGGAAGTGGTCGGGGGTGGCGACGGCCACAGCGTCCAGGTGCTCCTTTTTGAGCATCTCCTTGTAATCCGCGTAGAGCGCCGTGACGCCGAACTCCTTACCGCTTTCCGCGAGACGCTGGGGGACGAAGTCGGCCAGGGCGACGATCGACGCCTGGGGGACGTTGCGAATGACCCGGCCCAGGGAATTGCCCATGATGCCGGTGCCGATGATCCCAAAACGAATGGTCATGTGCTGTCTCCTCTCTCGGAAATTTAGGTTAGAAAATGAACAGGCCCTTGAGACCTTTCTTCTCGTCCAGGGCGGTGAAGAACTCCTGCCAGCGCTCGATTCCGCCGCGGTGGGTGACGAACGGGGCGACCTGGACCCGCCCGCTGGCGACGAGCCCGATCGCCGTATCCCATGAGGTGTAAGACGTCGAGAGGTTGAAAACGTAAGTAACGGACTTGAACATGCCGGCCGCGTAAGGGAAGGTGATTTCGGGGCGGGCCGTCAGGCCGATGGCCGTCACCCGGCCGAGCTTGCGGACAAGCTGGAGTCCCAGGGCGATGCCCGGGGCGGCGCCGCTCGCCTCGACGACCAGGTCGGCCCCGCGGCCCCGGGTCAGTCCGAGAACGATCCCCGGGACGTCGTCCTTCTGGACGTTGACGACATGGTCGATGGTCCCGAGCTTCCGGGCAGTGGGCATCCGGAGCTCTTCGTCGACGTTGGTCCCGACGAGAATGACGGTGGCGGCGCCCGCGGCCTTGGCCGCCTGGGCGGCCGTGATGCCGATCGGGCCCGGACCGATGACCGCGACCACGTCACCGGCCCTGACCTCGCCGCGCTCGATGACGTCGGTGACCACGTTGGCCGTCGGCTCGACCTGGGCGGCGTCCTCGAAGTCGAGGGAGTCGGGGATGCGGTGGAGCAGGGCCGGCTCGGGATAGCGCATGTACTTGGCGAAGCAGCCGTCGATGCCCCAGCCGGGGGACCGCTTGTCGGGGCAGAGCTGCCGGTTGCCCGACCGGCAGAGCCAGCATTTGCCGCAGGCCTGGGTGTGAGGCTCGCCCACGACCCGGTCCCCGGGCTTCCAGTCCGGGACGTTTTTGCCGACTTCCGCCACGACCCCCGCGAACTCGTGCCCCAGGATGACGGGCGGCCAGTAGGGGAACTCATCGTGATAGATGTGAAGGTCGGTGCCGCAGATGCCCGCGGCCTTGACCTCGATCAGGACTTCGTTGTCCCCGATCTCGGGGACCGGGACCTCCCGGACCTCGATCAGGCCGACACCCTTGGCGGTTTTGACCAAGGCGTTCATGGTTTTATCTCTCATTTTCGAACCCGCTCCAATCGCCGATAAAATGGATGACGGCCAGGGCGGCCCGGCGAATCTCGTCGATGGGCACGTTCTCCTGAATCCCGTGCGCCGAGCTAATCGATCCGGGACCGAAGACTACGGCCGGAATACCCAACTGCTCCGAGTACCGCCAGGAATCGCAGGAAGCGTTCATGAAGGCCGGTCCCGAGGCGATTCCGGCTTTGCCGGCGGCCCCGATGAGGCCGCCGACCAAGGGGTGGTTCCCGTCCACCCAGGAGGGGTCGCTGTTGAGCATATTGAACAGGACTTCGGCCCGGTGGGGAGCGACGGCCTCCCGGAGCTTCGCCTGGATGTCGGCCCGGTGGAACGGCGGGAGAAAACCGAAGACGCCTTTAAGGACGGCATCGGAAGGAGCGGCCGCCGGCCAGTTCCCCGTATGCAGCATGCCGAAGGTGCACGGCATGGGGTTGGGATGCGCGGCGACCATCGGGACGTGCCGGCGGGCGACCGCCAGCAGCTCTTCCCTGACTTTCTCGATCGAATCCATGCACTTGACGGCTTCTTTGAGGGCGCTCACCGTCGACCCGGGGCTGCCGCTGTGACCGGCCACGCCGGTCGTCCTCACTTCGAACCAGACTGCGCCCCGGACGAGATGCGCGACCTGGAGTTCGGTCGGCTCGACGACGATGCAAGCGTCCGCCTGGAGGCCGTTCCGGACGACGAGCAGGCTCCCGTTGCCGCCGCTTTCCTCCTCGACAACGAAATCGACAGTCACGTCGCCGGCGGGCCGCCAACGGAGGTCGCGAAGGGCCTTGAGCACCAGCCAGACGGTGACGACCTGGCCCTTGGCGTCGTTCGATCCCCTTCCGTAGACCCGCCCGTCCCGGACCACGGGGGAGAAGGCGTCGGTCTGCCCTCGGGTCTCGGGCACGACGTCCAGGTGCGTGTTGAAGGCCAGGCTTTTCCCACCGGCGGCCCCCGCGATCTTCAATCGCAGGTTCGCCGTTTCGCCATAAGAAAATCCGTCCAGGCGGAACGAATAATCGGGATCGTCCATGATCGAATCCGGTACCACCACGAGCTCCGCCGAATCGGCGAGGCTCTCGGCCCTGGGCTTCAGCCAGCGTCCGATCTCCTGCTGTTTGCCCCGGACCGAGGGGATCCGGATAAGGTCGCACAGGAGGTCGACGGCCGCCTCCAGGTTGTTTTTGACCGCCGTTTCGGCGGCTGTCACGTCCATTTGAGCCATGCGTTTATTCCACCTCCATCGGGAAATGAATTCCTCGGGACCTCCGGGCGCGGTGGTCCGTCGGGTTCCCGGATGCCCCGGGAACCGGCTTGATGTTTACTCCGATGTATGATATATAACAGAGCCCCAATGTCCCGTCAACGATCTTTCCTATCTAAATCACCTGGCCTTCGTGGAGAGTTTTCAAAATGAACACCATCGCGACCTTCGGTGAGATCATGCTCAGGCTGTCGCCTCCGGGCGGCGAAAAGCTTTTCCAGTCGCCCGTCCTCTCGGCGAGGTTCGGGGGCGGCGAGGCCAACGTCGCCGTCTCCCTGGCGTTGTACGGTCATCCGGCCCGGTTCATCTCGGCCATCCCGGCGAATGAAGTGGGCGAGGCGGCCGTGATGGAGCTCCGGAAGTTCGGCGTCGACACCGGCTCGATCGTCCGGCAGGGAAAACGGCTGGGCATTTACTTCGCGGACGGCGGGGCGAACCAGCGGCCTTCCAAAGTCACCTATGACCGCGACCACTCCGCGATCGCCGAAGCCGAACCCGGCGACATTGATTGGGATAAGGTACTCGACGGGGTGACCTGGTTCCACACGACGGGCATCACTCCGGCCATCAGCGCCGCGGCGGCCGACCTGACCCTGGAAGCCTTGGAAAAGGCCCGGAAAAAGGGGATCACGGTGTCCATCGACTTCAATTACCGCGGCAAGCTCTGGAAATACGGGAAGTCGGCGCCCGAGGTCATGCGCCGGCTCGTCGCCCTGGCTGACGTCGGGATCGGAAACGAGGAGGACTGCCAGAAATCGCTGGGCATCAAAGCCGACGCCGACGTGCACAGCGGCCAGCTGTCCGTGTCCGTCTACGAGAAGCTCACGGCCGATGTCTTGAGCGAATTCCCGAACCTTCAGAAAGTGGCCATCACGCTCCGGGAGAGCCACAGCGCCGACAACAATTCCTGGTCGGCGGTGCTCCGGAACAGGAAGGACTTTCTGGTCGGACCCCGCTACGAGATCACCGACATCGTCGACCGGATCGGCGGCGGAGACTCCTTCGCCGCGGGTCTCATCCACGGCCTGGACGCTTTCGGCGACGACGCGCAGGCCCTGGCCTTCGCCGTGGCGGCCTCCTGCCTGAAGCATTCGTATCCCGGCGATTTCAACCTCGTCACGGAGAAGGACGTGCTGGCCCTGGTCAAGGGGGAGAAGTCGGGCCGGGTGCAGCGCTGACACCGATAAATTTTGGAAGGGAGATAGCCTGATGAAAAAAGATGACGCTTTGCAGATCGTATTGACCTCGAAGGTCATCGCCGTCATCCGCATGTCGGACGCGGAGAAGCTGGCCAAGGTCGTCGAGGCCGTCAAGGCCGGCGGGGTCAAGGCGATCGAGATCACGATGACGACACCCTCCGCCCTGGAGATCATCGCCGCCATGGCCAAGAAGAAATCCCCGGATGTACTTGTCGGGGCGGGAACAGTGCTCGACGCCGGCACGGCCGTGCAGGCCATCCACGCCGGCGCGGACTTCATCGTTTCCCCGGTAACGGACCCGGCGATGATCGCCGCCTGCAGGCGGTATGACAAGCTCGTCGCCCCGGGGGCGTTCTCGCCCACGGAGATCCTGACGGCCTGGCAGAGCGGAGCGGATATCGTCAAGGTCTTCCCGGCGACCTCGGTCGGACCAAAATACTTCAAGGATATCCTCGGCCCCTTGCCTTACGTCCGGCTGATGCCGACGGGGGGCGTGAGCCTGGAAAATGCCCGCGACTTCATCGCCAGCGGCGCCTGCTGCGTGGCCATCGGGACCGCGTTATTGGACAAGAAGGCCATCGAGGCCGGCGACTGGGACCTCCTGACCCGGAAAGCCCAGGCTCTCGTGGACTCGATGAAATAAAGGAGATCCGATGACGACCAAAACCGAACTCAAGACGGCGGACTGGCTCGAGGTCGCCAAGCTCTACGAGCCGGCCTGCATGAACTGGCAGGCGCCGGTCGTCTGGGACCATGGCCGGGGCGCCGAGATCTGGGACGTCGACGGCAAGCACTATTTCGACTGGACGTCCGGGGTGCTGGTGACCAACGTCGGTCATGCTCACCCGCGGCTGGCCGCGGCCATCGGGGAGCAGGCCAAGCGCCTCCTCAACCCCTTCGACTTCCCGACCCCGGAGCGGCTGTCCCTGGCGCGGAAGCTCATCGAGAAGACACCCGCCTACCTCGACAAGGTCATCTTCATGACGACGGGAGCGGAAGCCATGGACGCCTCGCTCCGGATGGCCAGAAAATACAGCCGCAATTACGAGATCGTTTCTTTCTGGGGCGGCTTCCACGGACGGAGCTACGGCCCGATGAGCGTCACCGGGCTGGCCAAGATCAAGAAGCACTTCGGGCCGATGGTGCCGGGGACGATCCTGGCTCCCTACGCCAACTGCTATCGCTGCCCCTTCGACAAGAAATATCCGGACTGCGACCTGTTCTGCGTCGACTTTCTCGACCGGGTCGTAGATACTGAGTCCGCCGGCTGCCTGGCCGGGATGATCGTCGAACCCTACCAAGGGACGGCGGGGTTCGTTTTCCCGCCAAAGGGCTACATGAAAAGGCTCGAGGAGTGGGCCGTCAAGCGGGGGATCGTCTTTATCCTCGACGAGGTCCAGTCCTCATACGGCCGGACCGGCAAAATGTGGGCCCTGGAACACGAGAACCTCAAGCCCGACATCCTTTGCCTCGGCAAGGGGATCGGCAGCGGCGCGCCGATCTCCGCGGTCATCTCGACGACCAAGATCTTTTCCGCCCTGAGCAGCGGGGAGATGTCCTCGACGATGGGCGGGAACCCGCTGTGCGCGGCGGGGGCGCTGGCCGTGCTCGAGATTATGGACGAAGAGAACCTGGTGGAGAAGGCGGCCAGGAACGGCGAGGTCCTTCAGGGCCGCCTCCTCGAGCTGATGGGGAAATACCCGTTCATCGGCGACGTCCGGGGCATGGGACTCGTCTACGGGGTCGAGTTCGTCAAGGACAGGGAGACCAAGGAGCCGGCGGCCGAGCTGGCGAGGGAGATCGTCGTCCGGTGCGTGGCCGGCGGGCTGATGTGCGGCAAGCTCGGCCTCTACGGGAACGTCATGCGGGTGGCGCCGCCGCTCGTCATCACGCCCGAACAGATCGACGCCTCGGTCGCCATCCTGGACAAAGTGCTCGCGCAGATGTGAGCCCCGGCCTCAGGCGAGGCCGGGCGGAAGGTCGGTAATCCCCATGATCGACCTGACCGATTCGAAAACCTTTTTTTCCAGCCGGATCCGTCCGGCCTTGGCGTTCTCGACCAGCTGCGCGGGCGTCGAACAAGCGGCGATGACGGGCCCCATCCCCGGGAGATGGAGCATGTAGGCGAGCGCGAGCTGGGTCAGGCTCAAATCCGCTTCCCGGGCCAGCTTGGCCAGGGCGCTGAGCTTCTTCTGGACGCCGGGCGTCAGCTCGGAAGCCAACCGGTTCTCATCCACCAGGCGGTCCCCCTTTTTGGGTTTTACCTTGGCGATGTACCGGTCCGACAGCAGTCCGCCGCGCAGCGGGCTCCAGGCGATGAAGCTCAGCTTCTTCAGGGCGCAGTAGGCCAGGGCGCCCTGCTTCTCCGGTTCCTCGCCGTAGAGGATGTCGAACTGGTTCTGAACGGACTGGACCTTGGCCCTGCGGAAGATCTCGTCGTAGGCCGCGCACTTTTCGAGCTGGTCGACGCCGAAGTTCGAGACGCCGAGGTAACGGACAAGGTCCTGGCTGATCAGATCTTCGACGGCCATCAGGCTCTCCTCGACCGGCGTCGTCGGGTCGAACTCGTGGAACTGCATGATCTCGACCCTGTCGGTCTGGAGCCTGTCCAGGCAGGCATAGGTCGCCTCCATGATGTTGACACGGGAAAGGCGGCAGTGGTTCGGGGTCCGGCCATCCATGGTGCCATAAAGCTTGGTCGCGAGCTCGATGTTCCGGCGCTGGCCGGGGTTCCTCCTGAGCCAGCGGCCGATGATCCGCTCCGAATTGCCGCTGGCATTGTTATAGCGGTTGGCGGTGTCCCAGAACGTCACGCCCTCCTCGACCGCCTTGTCGAACAGCTTGAAGGCGGTTTTCTCGTCCACCCGCGAGCCGTCTCCCGTCGCCGGGTAGCCGATCTTCCAGGTGCCCAGGCCGATGTTCGAAACTCTGAGGCCGGTGCCGCCGAGGAACCGGTAGGGCATGCCCTGGTAGTCGTCCACGGTGAAGGGAGTGCCGTAGAGCGCGGGGTTGACGCCGGGGGGGAGGGGTGTTCTTTTTGTTGTCATTGCTGGGCTCCTTTCCAAGGTCACTATTATCGGAATATCCCTCCGCCGTCAAGTCGCCTCGCGAGAGTTGACCGAGCGGTTTCTTCTGCTACACTACTTCCAAGATCCATGACCGACCTGCGGCTGTTCGCCAACCGGCATTTCCTCCTGGCCCTGCTCGGCTATTTCTTCCTGTTCATGAGCGTGAGCCTGTTCTTCATCTACCCGCTCTTCCTGAAGCAGTTTCAACCCTCCCAGAGCCGGATCGGGCTGATCATGGGGATCCACAGCTTCATGGCCATTTTTGTCCGCCCGTTCTTCGGCCGGCTGATCGACGTCAAGCCGCGGAAGCTGATCTCTCTCGCCGGCATCGGTCTCCTGCTGGCCGTCATTCCGCTCTTTCATCTTGTCCGCGACGCGGGCGCCTTTCCGATCGTCCTGCGGGCCCTGACGGGCCTCGGCTGGGGGGTCAGCATGACTGCGACCATCGCCATCTGCTCGGACCTGGCCCCCGTCGAGAAACTGGCCCAGTCCATGGGCATTGTCGGCGTGGCCGGTCTGATCGGCAGCGCCATCGGCCCCATCTTCGCCGAGGAGGTCGTCGGGCGCTACGGGTTTCACGGACTGTTCTGGGCCTGCACGCTCTTTCTGGCGGCCGCGGTCGTCTGCATCGTGGCCACCAGGGAATGCGTGCCTCCCGTGGGTGAAGAAAAAAGAAAACCCGCGCGCGAGATCTGGCGGCGGTTTTCCTTTCTCGCGCTGGTGCTGATCGGAACGCTGCCGGTCTTCCACGGCGCCGTGCGGAGCGCCGTCGTCTATTTCATCGCCGTCTTCGCCAATTCCATAAGCGTCGCCCGGATCGGTCCTTTCTTCGCCATGTTTTCGGGAGCCGCCATCCTGACGCGGTTCTTCATGGGCGACATCTCGGACCGCTACGGTCGGAAGCAGGTGATCTTCCCGGCGGCGCTCATCATCAGCCTGAACTGCCTGCTGCTCGCGCTGGTCCGGAGCCCGGGGATGTTCCTCGTCGCCGGTTTCGTCGGCGGGTTCGGTCAGGGCCTCATATTCCCGGCGTTGAGCACCTACATGATCGATGTCCTGGGACGCGAGAACAAGGGACTGGCCTTGAGCCTCTACCTCTCGCTGTTCGACGTCGGCATGGGCCTGGGTTCGCCGTTTTTCGGCTGGGTCTCGGATGTCGCCGGCTACCGGAATATGTACCTTATAGCGGGGGGCTTCCTTTTCGTCTTCACCTTCATCTTCACGCTCAAGGCGCCGACTCCGCCGCGGCCCGACCGCGCCGCGGAGATGACGTCTCGCCGGAATTTCGGCCCGTCCGTCGAACCGGGACCGTGACTGGAGTTGACACCCATGACATTATATGAACTCATCATCTCCCGCCGGAGCATCCGGCAGTTCAGTTCCCGTCCGGTCAGCCGGGCCGCCCTCGAAAGGATCGTCAACGCCGGCCGCCTGGCCCCATCCGCATCCAACCTTCAACCTCTCCAATTTATTGTCGTCGATGACGAGGCGAAGCGGCGTGAGATTTTTGCCTGCCTTCGCTGGGCGGGCTACATCGCGCCGGCGGGAGACCCGCTGCCGGGTCAGGAGCCGACGGCCTATATCATTCCCATTGTCGATCTGCGCGTCCGCCGCTCCGGTTTCGACCTGGACCTCGGAGCGGCCGTCGAGAACATGATCCTGGCGGCCTGGAGCGAGGGCATCGGGTCGTGCTGGATCGGGGCGCTCGACGCGGCCGGCGTGGGGCGGGCGGTCGGACTGCCGGAGGGTTACCGGCTGACCTGTCTCCTGGCTCTCGGCTTCCCCGCCGAAGTACCGGTCATCGAGGAGTTCGAGGGTTCGGTTAAGTACTGGAAGGACGACGCGGGCGTCCTCCACGTCCCGAAAAGAAAGCTCGCGGACGTCCTTCATGACAACCGCGTCCGGAGCCGGACCTGATCATTCGCCCGCGACCGTCAGTCCGGCGATCTTGACGGTCGGGCCGCAGACCGGGCTCCGGAAGTCGAGGTCGTTGCCCAGCTCTTCGATCCCTCCGAGGAGGCTTTCCAGGTTCCCGGAGATCGTGACTTCGGCAACGGGGTAGGCGACTTCACCGCCTTCAACCCACAGCCCGAACGCCCCCCGCGAGAAGTCGCCCGTCACGGGATTCAATCCGTGGCCGATCGTCCTCGTCAGGATCAGCCCTTTCCGGGTCGAGGCGATAATCTCCTGGGGAGTCCTCTCGCCGGGCGAAAGATAGAAATTATTCGGGCTGACCCCTGTCCCGTCGCCGTTTCCCGTCGGCCGGAGTCCCAGCTTCCGGGCCGCATAGGCGTTGCAGAGAAATCGGCGGAGGATCCCGCCGTCGACCACCACGGTCCGGCGGCTGGCCACGGCCTCGCCGTCGAACGGCCGAGTGCCCAGCTTCCCGGGCATCAGGCCGTCGTCGATGATCGTGACCTTGGCGTTTCCGACCCGGCTGCCCAGGCGGTCGGCCAAGTACGACGACTTCTGATACACGGCCACGCCGGATACGCAGCCGAAGAGGAAGCCGACGAGCCAGGACGTCATGTCCGGCTCGAAGATCACCGGCACGGTCTGCGTCTTGATCTTGCGCGGATTCAGCTGCCGGACCGTCCTGTCGACGGCCCGGCGGCCGACGATCTCAGGGGTCTCGAGCTCGCTGAAGAAGCGGGACGCCGTATACCAGTAGTCCTCGGCCTTCTCGTCCGTCTCGCCGGCCTGGAGCCCGACGCTCAGGCTGCAGTAGGTCTGTTCGTAGGCGCCGATAAAGCCGCGCGAATTGGCCTGGACGGTCGTACCCTGGCTGCTGATAAAGCTCGCGCCGTGGGAATTCGTGATGCGCTTGTCGCCGAGCGCCACGCGCTCGGTTTCGAGCGCCAGCGCGATCTTTGTTTGAGCTGCGACGCCGGCGAGATTCGGGTCGAATAGACGGAGACCGTCGGCGGCGATCTCGCCTCCCGTCGGCTCCGGGAGGCCGGCGAATTCGTCCCGGCTTGACAGCTCGGCCCGTCGGACGGCGTTCCGGACCAGACGCCTCACGGTCTCCCGGGAGAGGTCGGAGGTCGAAGCGAATGCCGTCCGCAGGTCCTTGATGATCCTGAATCCAAGATGCCGGGCCCCCGCCTCGACCAGGTTCTCGACCTCGCCCAGCCGGACATCGACGGCGAATTCCCGCCCGTCGGAGATCGTGACCTCGACTTCGTCGGCCCCCTCGGCCCGTCCGCGGCGGACGATCTCTTCCGCCAAGGTTTCGAGGGACGGCCGGGGTGAGGCCTTCATTCGCCTTGTCCTCCCACCGTCATCCGTGAAATCTTGATCGTCGGGCAGCCGTCGGCCACGGGTACGTCCTGTCCTTCCTTGCTGCATGTCCCGGTCTGCATGCTGAACGCGACGTCGTTCCCCACCATCTCGATCTTCCGAAGAATGTCGATGTTCGTCCCGACGAGCGTCGCCTGGCGGATGGGGGCGGTCAGCCGCCCGCCCTCGATCAGATAACCCGAGCTGATCGAGAAGGTGAACTTGCCCGAGTCTTCGACCTGGCCGCCCTCGAACTTTTCGGCATAGATGCCCCTGGGAACGGAGCTGATGATCTCGCCCGGATCGTGCTCACCCTTGTCGACATAGGTGTTGGCCATCCGGGGCACGGGGATGCAGGCATAGTCCTGCCGGCGGCCATGCCCCGTGAGCGGGAGGCCCATCAGCCTCGCCGACAGCCTGTCCTGCAGGTAACCGCTCACGACGCCCCGGTCGATCAGGAGGGTCTTGGACGCGGGGGTGCCTTCATCATCGATGTTATACGAGCCGCGGAAAGAAGGGATCGTCGGGTCGTCATAGATGGTCAGGAGCGCCGAGCCGACGCTCTTGCCGCGCTTGTCCCAGAAAACGGACGTCTTTTTACGGATGAAATCCGCCTCGAGGAGATGGCCGACGGCCTCGTGGACGAGGACACCGCTGTGCCCGGGAGCGAGGACGACCGGCATCTCCCCGGCGGGCGCCTCGGCGGCGTCAAGGAGCTGGAGCGCTTCCTCGGCGGCCTCCCGGCCGATCGCCTCCGGAGTCAGGACATCCCGAAAGTATTCCAGGCCGACGCGGCCGCCGCCGCCGGCGTATCCGGATTCCCGGCGTCCGTCCTTCTCGGCCACCGAGAAGCAGGACAGCTTGGCCATCGGCCTGGCGTCGTGCGCCACGAGCCCCTCGGAATTGACGATCGACACATACTGGACGCTGTCCTGATAGAGCACCTTGGTCTTGCTGATCCTGGAGGAACGCCGATGGCAGGCGGTGTACGCTTCCTGGGCCAGCGCGATCCGGGCCTCGAGGCCGACGCCGTGAAGGGGCCTGGACGCCGTATAGACATCCTGAACGTGGCGGACGGTCTTCAGCCGGGGGACTTTCGCGAACCCCGCGCCCGAGGCGACGGCGGCCGCCGTCCGGGCGGCATCGAGGATCTTGCTCATGGCCAGCTCATTGACGTAAGCAAAACCGGTCTTCTCTCCGGCGTTGACTCGGATGCCCAGGCCGAGGCTGACCGCTTCGGCGGTCTCCTTGACAATGTCTTCCTCGAGGTTGACGAGGTTGAAAACCCGGTATTCAAAAAAGAGGTCGGCGAAATCGCCGCCCCGGGAGAGCGCGGCGGCGAGGATCTTCCGCCAATCCGGGCTCTCCAGGCCGAAGCGGTCTTCGAAGGCGATCATCGCGCCCCCGCGGCATCCCGGCGGCGCGGCCAGGCCAGGACCAGGATGCTGCCGATGCCCAGGGAGTATTCGAAGATGTTGGTCAGCAGGTGGACGCCAATCCCCGAGATGACGGCCATGCCGGCATCGAAATCCATCAGCCGGAAGGCGAGCGCCCAGCCCGATTCCCAGGTCCCGAACCCGGCCAACCCCTTGACGGGGAGGACCGAGGTCAGCTCGGCGCCGCTGATCCCCAGGATGAACCTGGAAAAGCTCAGGTCGGCGAGCGAGAAGCCGCGGCTCCTGAGGAGTCCGTAGAAAAGCGAGAAAACGGAAATGTACTTGGCCAGCCGGATGACGAGCGACTGCGCGAACACGGGGACCAGGCTCCGCTTCTCCCGGTAGAGGGAGATTTCGTCCACGGTCAGCTTGAGTTTCTCCCCCGCCGTTTTCAAGAAGGGGCGGCCGGCGAGGCCCAGGAGGGCGATCAGCCGCTCGAACAGGCTCACGAGAAAACGGCTCAGAGGCACGAGCCTCCAGACAAGAAGCGCGACGACGGCAAAGAAAACCGCGGCGATACCCAGGACCGCGGGCACCGAAATGGCCCCGGCTCCGAGTCCCACGGACAGCCCGGCCAGGATGAGGAAGGGGCTGAGGGTCAGCGTGTCCAGGACCGAGGCCATGACGAACGTCGAGGTCGCCGATTCAAATGTGAACCCGAGCCGCTTGTTGAGAACGTAAATATAGGACAGACCGCCCAGCCGGGCGGGCAGCAAGTCGATCAGGCTGTTGCGGATGAAGGTCGCGAGGAGGATGTTGCCCCAGCCGATGAACCGCGGTGCGAGCAGTGTTTTGTAGCGCCAGGCCCGGACCAGGGCTCCCCCCAGCGCGACGGCGGCATAGACAACGACAGCCGGCCAATAGAGATTCGACAGCATCGCTCCGATATCCCCGGCCCTGAACTGGGAAGAGAGAAGCCAGAGAAGGCCGACGGAGACGGCGGCGGAAAGACCGATATAGACCGCCTTGTTCTTGAGCACAGGGATATTCTATGTGAGACCCCCGATTTGTCAAAGCAGAAAAGAATCATCTTCCATAGGGCTTCGAATAAGGTCAGTGTCTCCGGGTAACGCCGGCCCCCCGCCACGCCCGCCCTCAGCCAGCTCATCGCCATCACAAAAATAGAGAGGCTTATAAAAGCAAAAGTCGGCTTTGTCATAGTGGTGCGGCTCTGATAGAATATCGACCGCAATTATGATCCAACGATTTTCGAGGAGGGCGGCATGGTTTCCCAGGTTAGGTTGTCTATTCTGGCGGTCGTCGCGATCGCGGTTTTCGGTTTGCTCAAGGTAAAGGCGCGGAGGAGGGGAGCGGGCCGCTCGCGCCGACGGGGCTGCAGCGTTGAATACCTGTCGGATCCCATGGGCGTCGACACGCCCCACCCCAGGTTCTTCTGGGTTCCGGAGCATAGCGACAGGGGACAGGCGCAGACGGCCTATGAGATCGTGGTCTCGACCGACGGGTCGGCCGCCGAAGGTGACATGTGGTCCACGGGCAAGGTGGCGGCCGTGTCTCCCGGCCAGGTCGCCTACGCGGGAAAGCCGCTTCAGAGCGGCGGCACGTACCATTGGAAGGTCCGCTATTGGGACTGCGCACGGCCAAGCCGAGTCCCTTCAGCGACACGGCCAGTTCGGCTGCGGGCTTTTTTCTCGGACCGATTGGACGGGCAGTGGATCGGCGGGAAGAACCAGCTCCGGAAGGAGTTCGAGTATCCCGGGATAAGGTCGTGCGGGCCAAGGCGTTCATCTGCGGGCTTGGGCTATTCCGAGCTCGGATCAACGGACGCAAGATGGGCCGGCCATGTCCTCGACCCGGCCTGGACGACATACGAAAAGCGAGCCCTTTATGTCGCCTACGATGTGACCGGGCACCTCCAGGAAGGGGCGAACGCCGTCGCGGTGATGCTCGGGCAGGGTTGGTTCAAGGGACTGGCCCTCCTTTTTCAGCTCGACATCGATCTCGAGGGAGGAGAGAAGATCCAGGTCGTAAGCGATGCCTTCCTGGGCCGTCGAAGGATGGTCCGGTCGTCTCCGACAGCGTCTATAACGGGGAAACCTACGATGCCCGGCTGGAAACGCCCGGCTGGGACCGGGCGGGCTACGATCAGACCGGCTGGGTTCGCCGCCGAGGCGGTGAATGGTCCCAAGGGCGTCCTGTCGTCCCAGATGATGCCGGCCATCGAGGTCACGGACACGATCGTTCCGCTGAACGATGTCGTCCCCGCAGCCGGGCGTTATCGTCTTCGATATGGGACAGAATTTCGCCGGCTGGGCCGAGCTCGCGCGTTCGCGGCCCGCGCGGGACGGCCGTCAAAATGAGGTTCGCGGAGATCCTCTATGATACGGGCATGATCAACCGGGAGAACCTCCGCGGCGCCCGGGCCGAGGACATCTACATCCTGAAAGGCGAGGGCGAGGAGATCTATCGAGCCGCGCTTCACCTATCATGGGTTCCGCTACGTTGAGGTCAGCGGCTTTCCGGGGACGCCGGCGGCCGACGCGATCCGGGGACGGGTCGTCCATTCCGCGGTCGAACAGACAGGGAGCTTCGCCTGCTCCAAGCCCGTCCTTAACGGCCTCCAGCGGATCATCGTCTGGGGCCAGACCTCGAACCTGCACAGCATCCCCACGGATTGCTGCCAGCGGGACGAGCGGATGGGCTGGATGGGCGACGCCCACGTGACCGCCGAGGAGGCCATTCACAATTTCGATATGGCCGCCTTCTACACGAATTTCCTCCGCGACATCCGCGACATCCAGGACGACAAGGGGATGATCACCGACACGGTGCCCCATGTCTGGGGCAACCGGCCGGCCGACCCGGCCTGGGGAACCGCCTATCCGCTCATCTGCTGGCACGTCTATCAATATTACGGGGACCGGCGGATTCTCGAGGAGCATTATGAAGGGGTCAAGAAGTATGTCGAATTCCTGAGGAGCCGCGAAGAGAACGGCCTGGTCAAGTATTTCTATTATGCCGACTGGGTCTCCATCGACAAGACGCCGGGGAGCATCGTTTCATCGTTCTACTATTACTATGACGTCAGGGTGCTCTCGGACATGGCCAAGGTGCTGGGCCGGGAGCAGGACGCCAAGCTCTATGCCGACCTCGCCGAAAAGATCAAGTCGGCTTTCCACAAGGAATATTTCGATCCCCAATCCAAGAACTACGCGAACGGGACGCAGACGGCCAACACCCTGGCCCTGTTCCTCGGCATCGTCCCGGAAAGCGAGCGGGCCGCTGTGTTGGCCAACCTCTTCGACAACGTGGTCTATAAGAACGCTTCCCACCTGACGACCGGCATCATCGGCACGAAATACATCATGGAGCTCCTGACGTCTCAGGGAAACTCCGACCTGGCCTACGACATCGCCGCCCAGACAACCTATCCGAGCTGGGGCTATATGATCGAGAACGGCGCCACGACCCTCTGGGAGCTGTGGCAGCTCCGGGAGGGGCCGTCGATGAACTCCCACAACCACCCAATGTTCGGGAGCGTCGGGTCCTGGCTGTACAAGGCGCTCGCGGGCATCAGCCTGGCACCCGACGCGATCGGGTTCGAGAAGATCCGGATCGCGCCCCAGATGGTCCGCGACCTGCGTCACGCGGCAGGTTCGGTCGAGACTTACCGGGGAACCGTGTTCCTCATCGTGGTCGAGGGACGACGGGAATGTCCGGCTCGATGCCGTCGTGCCGGTCGGCAGCTCGGCCGAGGTCGTCCTGCCCCGGTTCAATTTTCAGAACGTGGTTTTAAAAGAGTCGGGCCAGACCATCTGGGACGCTCGGGGATATCAGACCGGCGCGCCCGGTGTCGAGAAGGTCGAGGAAAAACAGAAAAGCCTGATCATCCGGATCGGCTCCGGACGGTACAGCTTCGAGCTGACCGGCGACTGACCGGACCGCTGATCCTGGGGTCGGAGACCCGGCAGGGGGTTCCGAATCAGCCGGATCTTTTCCGGGCGCCCGACCAGAGCGTGGCGAACACGAACCAGCCGCCAGAGGCGATGAGCAAGACGAGCTTGAACCGCGCCTCGGAGAATGCTCCCAGAAAATAGAGGACCGGCGCGGCCAGACCGGCGGCCAGGCTGAAGACCGATGCCGCTCCCAGCCAGTTCTTACGCATGCCGATCCCTCCGCGCCGCGCACAACGCGACATATGAAACGAGGGCGATGAAGTATCCCGGCAGCCACCGGAAATAAAGGTGCATGGGGAGTACGGCGCAGATCCCGAGCGTCCCGGCCCACACCCCGAGCGCCCGCCAGTTGAAAACGCGCGCTTCTTTTTCGACTCGGTATGGCTCGATTTTGAGGATCGGGAACAGCCAGTGCTCGGCGAAGACGACGGCGCCCATCGGCATCAGGACCAGCCCGTAGATCGCGACATAATCCAGGAGCCTGATGAAGAAGACCGGGAAGCTAGGCCAGGACCGTGGTCACGGCCCCGGCCGCCAGGGTGACCTTCCAGCGCGGCCAGCCCGGGGTCAGGGTCTGAAGCGCCAGGCCGGCCCGGTAGAGCGTCGGGTTGGCGGTCGTCCAGCCCGCCAGCAGGACCCCTCCGACGCCGGCCAGCCCGGCGGCCTCGAAGGCCATCCGGCCCGGGATTCATCTCGCGTCCCACGGCGGCCACCATGATGCCCGAGCAGATCCAGGCCAGCATGTGCCCGGGGTACATGCCGAACGCGGAGTACAGGCCGTAGGTCCATTTCTTGGCGTAGCGGAAAATCGCCATGTCGGACAGGCCGATGTGCATGGCCAGGTTGCAGAACCAGGCGAAGAACAGGATGTGCCAGAACCCGAGCTTCTCCTGGCCCGGGCGCCGGCAAGTCCGTTCCAGATCCGGGTCGTCGCCACCTCCCAGAGGTTGCCAGGTCCCGCTCGACGCCCAGCCGGGACAGCATGGCGATCGCCCCGGCGACGAAAACGAGGAAGATCCAGGGGGAACAGACCTGGGCGAACCGGCTCAGCTTCTCGAACCCGAGGATGGCCAGCGTCGTGAAGAGCGCGCCGATGACCGTGCGTCAGGACAACCCAGCCCGCTGAGTCGGGAAGCACGGCGTCCAGGGTCGGCACAGCCAGCCCGAACCCGAGACCGACCGCCGTCGCCGATACCGAGATCATGGCCCCGGCCAGGATGAAGAAGAGTACGGCGCTGGCGATGTTGTAGATCCAGGTCACGCCCGGGCCGGCGATCCGTCCGCAGGTACCAGTAGAGCGTCAGCCGGGTCCGGACGGCGATCGGGGCGCAGATGAACGTCCAGGAGAGGACCGCCAGCAAGTTGCCGACGGCCAGTCCGAGCAACAGGTCCTTGGCCGTGACTCCATGAAGGACGAAGAACGCGCCGATGACGAACTCCGTGGCGGCCACGTGCTCGCCGGCGAACAGACCCGCGAATTTTGATCCGGACTGGAGCTTGTCTAAAGAGACGGGTTCCCGGTCGAACTCGTAGAGCGTGTCCATGCGCGCCGCGGCGGCGCCAAAGATGTTCTTGGCCATTGGCTCCCTACGATAACCAAACCCATGCCATTTGACAATAAAGATCTTCGGGCAGGGCCGCGCGGAGAGGGAGGAGCGCCGTGTCAGGACCCGAAAACCGCCTTTATGGTCCGTAAATAAGGATGCTTGTTAAAAAACTGTGCTATAATTCGCCGCGATGCTGGACCCGAAACACGTACTCGATCACTTCGACGAAGTGAAAAGCAGGCTCGAGGCGCGGAGCCCCGCCTTCGGGCCGCTTCTCGACGAATACCAGGCCGTCGCGCTCAAGGAACGGGATGACCTCCGGCGTGTCGAAGAGCTGAGGGCGAAAAAAAACAAGCTGTCCGAGCAGACCATCAAAACCAAGCGCGAGGGCGGAGACGTCGGCCCGCTGGTCCGGGAAAGCAAGAGGATCGGCGACGAGATCGCCGCTCTCGAGGAGCTGAGGCGCGAGACGGCCGAGCGCTGGGGCCGTCTCAGCCTCGAGATCCCCAACATCCCCCACGAGACCGTGCCGGCCGGCGCGACCGCGGCCGACAACGCCGTCGTTCGCACGAGCGGCGATCCGCCCCGGTTCGCCTTTGAGGCGGAAGCCCACTGGGATATCGGAACGCGGCTCGGCATCCTGGATTTCGAGCGCGCGGCGAAGATCACGGGCTCGCGGTTCGCCGTCTATTTCGGAGCGGGCGCGCGCCTGGAACGGGCCCTGATCAATTTCATGCTGGATATCCATACACGCGAGAAAGGCTTCCGGGAGGTCCTGCCGCCGTTTATCGCCAACGAAGCCAGCCTGACGAGCACCGGCAATCTCCCCAAGTTCAAGGAAGACCTGTTCAAGCTCGAGGGCCTGCCGTGGTATCTCATCCCGACGGCCGAAGTCCCGCTCACCAACATCTATCGCAACGAGATCCTCGACGGCGCGATGCTCCCCCAGCGGTTCGTCGCCCACACGCCCTGCTTCCGGAGCGAAGCCGGATCCTACGGCAAGGACATCCGGGGCCTCATCCGCCAGCACCAGTTCAATAAGGTCGAGATGATGGTCTTCTCGTTGCCCGAGAATTCGTTCGACGAACTCGAGTCCATGACGGCTGCGGCCGAGGAGGTCCTGAAAAGGCTGGGACTGGCCTATCGCGTCGTTCTCCTCTGCACGGGCGACATGGGGTTCGCGAGCAGCAAGACCTACGACCTCGAAGTCTGGATGCCGGGCCGTCAAGGCTACATGGAGATCTCGTCGTGCTCGAACTGCGCCGATTTCCAGGCCCGGCGGTCGGGCATCCGTTTCCGCCGCGCTCCCAAGGCCAGGCTGGAGTTCGTCCATACTCTGAACGGTTCCGGGCTGGCCGTCGGCCGGACGCTGAGCGCCGTCCTGGAGAACTACCAGCAAGACGACGGTTCGGTGATCGTTCCGCCCGCCCTCCGTCCGTACCTGGACGGCCTCGAGAGGATCGTCACCGCCTGAGCGCGTCCTTCGCCCGCGCCGCCTTCTTTCATTTGACTCCCGGGAAAATACGAGGATATACTCTCTTCCGATTGACGGCCCCGCAAGGAGGACGAAGCAAAATGAGCATTCTTGACCATTACGAAAGCAGCCGGATCATCGGTTACGAGACGGCCCGGTCGCGCTACGCGGAGATGGGCATCGACACCGAGGAGGCCATGGCTCGTCTCGCCAAGGTGGCCATCTCTCTGCACTGCTGGCAGGGTGACGACGTCGGCGGGTTCGAGAGCGCGGGAGAAGCCACCGGCGGCGGCATCATGGCGACCGGCGCTTATCCCGGCAAGGCCCGGACCCCGGGCGAGCTCAGGCTGGACCTCGAAAAAGTCTACTCGCTCGTTCCCGGGAAGCACCGCCTCAGCCTGCACGCCTGCTATCTCGAGTCGGAAGGGCGGAAGGTCGACCGCGACGAAATCGGTCCGGAGCACTTCGCCGGCTGGGTTGCCTGGGCCAAGACGCAGGGCCTCGGCCTGGATTTCAACCAGACTTTTTTCGCGCACCCCAAGGCGGCCTCGAACTTCACGCTGTCCCACTACGATGACGGCATCCGCCGGTTCTGGGTGGACCACGCCATCGCCTGCCGCCGGATCGGCGAGTTCATGGGCCGGGAGCTGGGCACCTCGTGCGTCACCAACCTCTGGATCCCGGACGGTTACAAAGATACTCCCGTCGACCGCAGGACCTCGCGCGCTCTGCTCAAGGACTCTCTGGACAAGATCTTCGCCGTCAAGCTCGACCGGCGCCACCTGCTGGATGCGGTCGAACCGAAGCTCTTCGGCCTCGGGGTCGAGAGCTGCACCATCGGCTCGTTCGAGTTCTATCTGGGGTACGCCGTGCGCAACAACCTGCTCATCTGCCTCGACATGGGTCATTACCACCCGACCGAAAGCGTCGCCGACAAGGTCTCGTCCGTGCTCTTCTTTCTCGACGAGATTTTGCTCCATGTCAGCCGGCCCGTGCGTTGGGACAGCGACCATGTCGTCACCCTGACGGACGATCTGCAGGAGCTCGCCCGGGAAGTCGTGCGGGGCGAATTCCTCGACCGGGTGCATATCGGGCTCGATTTCTTCGACGCCAGCATCAACCGCATCGCAGCCTGGGTCATCGGCACGCGCTCCATGCTCAAGGCCCTCCTCGGCGCTCTTCTCGAACCGCTCGGCAAGCTGAGGGAGCTCGAAGCCGGCGGCGACTTCACCTCCCGGCTGGCGCTCCTTGAAGAACTGAAAACCCTGCCGTTCGGCGGCGTCTGGGACGAGTATTGCCGCCGCCACGGCGTGCCCGTCGGAGCCGGCTGGCTGGGGGAAGTTAAGAATTACGAACGGGACGTCCTGGATCTCAGAAAGTGATCCGAGGCCGGCTGAGGAGGATCTCATGAACGGCGAGGCGCTGACCAACCCGGCCCTCGGCATTTTCCTCTTCACGCTCGGCGGCCTGGCGGGAGCGATTTTTTACCTGCCGTTCAAGAAGGTCACAAAATGGGCCTGGGAGAGCTACTGGATGGTCTACGCGATCATCGGGCTGCTCGTCGTGCCCTGGGCCCTGGCCCTGACGACTTCGCCCAACGTGTTCACCGTGCTCGGCGCGGCGCCGAAAAGCGAGATCTGGTTCTGCTTTCTGGGCGGCGCCGCCTGGGGCTTCGGCGGGTTGACTTGGGGGCTGATGATCCGGTATCTCGGTGTGGGCCTGGGCCTGGCGATCGGCGCCGGGCTCACTTCCGCTTGCGGCACGCTGGTCCCGATGATCATCAAGGGCACGGTCGGCCGGTTGTTGAGTCCCGGCTCGGGCGTCGTCTCGTTGGCCGCTGTTCTCATCTCGCTGGCGGGGATCGTCAGCGTCGGGCTGGCCGGCAGGTCCAAGGAGCGGGAGCTCTCGGACGAACAGAAAAAGTCGGCCGTCGCCGAGTTCAACTTCAAGAAGGGGCTTCTCGTGGCCGTTTTCTCGGGCGTGATGAGCTCCGCCCTGGGGTTCGGCCTCCAGGCTGGCGGGACGATCGAGAGCCTGGCCCTGACGACGGCTCCCGCGACCCCCGGCATCTGGAAGGGCATGCCAGTGCTCGCCGTGGCGCTTCTCGGCGGGTTCGTCGTGAACTCCCTGTGGTGTCTGCTCCTCAACCTGAAGAACAAGAGCGCCGGAGACTATGTCGGCGTCAAGGGCACATCGCTCTCCAGGAACTATATTTTCGCGGCCCTGGCGGGATTGATCTGGTGCTCGCAGTTCATCTGCTTCAAGACCGGCCAGCCGGCCATGGGCAAGACGGATTACGTCGGCTGGGCCGTGTTGATGGCCAGCCAGATCCTGTTCGGGTCGCTGCTCGGGATCGCCCTCGGCGAATGGAGGCGGACGGGCCGCCGCACCCGGGCTCTCCTCGCGGCGGGCATCATCCTGCTCGTATCGTCGAGTATCGTCGCCGGTTACGGCTCCAAGCTGGCCCAGCGCGAGGCCGCCGGGCACCCCATGGCTTGCGCCGCGGCTTGCGGCACCGGAGCCCTGCAGGTAGAATAATAAGACCCGCGGAGGGATGGCCGAGTGGTTGAAGGCGGCGGTCTTGAAAACCGCTTTCCGGTCTCCGGAACGGGGGTTCGAATCCCTCTCCCTCCGACCTTATCCGCAGACACTGACCTTATTCGAGCCCTCCCCTGATTAGCAGGGGAGGTAGGTGGGGTTAATAAAATACGAAGAAAGTCTTGGGAGTGTCTGCGGGCTATCTGACACTGACCTTATTCGAGCCCTCCCCTGATTAGCAGGGGAGGTAGGTGGGGTTAATAAAATACGAAGAAAGTCTTGGGAGTGTCTGCGGGCTATCTGACACTGACCTTATCGGATCCTCCCCTGATATCCAGCAGGGGAGGTCGGCGGGAGGCGCTTTCCCGTGGTCCCCAAACGTGCTAGAATACCATCGCCTCAACGGCGCGGAGAGGTGCTGGAGTGGTCGATCAGGATCGCCTGCTAAGCGATTGTCCTGGTGAACGCCGGGACCGAGGGTTCGAATCCCTCCCTCTCCGCCAGTTCAAACCTTGATGTCCGGAAATCATCTCCGGTCTTTATCGACGATAATCGCCTCTGCCGCCCACGGAGCCGTCCTCCTTCTGTAAAATAGGGCTTGTCTTCGGCTCCTCTCATTTAATAAGATAACGTGCACCGAGAGGAGGAGAGCATGAAAAATACCATCATTTGGGCCGCGATCATCCTGGCGGGAGGCGCGGCATTATCATCGTGCCGCGCCAAGGTCGAAGGCGACCTGGTCGCGGACGTCGCGAGGCTCTTCGCCGACCCGCCGGCCGAATACCGGAGCGCTCCTCTCTGGGTCTGGAATACCCGGGTCACCAAAACGCAGATCGAAACCCAGTTGGCCGATTTCCAGGCCCACGGGATCGGCGGCGTCTTTATTCATCCCCGGCCCGGTCTGGTCACACCCTACCTTTCGGACGAGTGGTTCGACCTCTGCCGTCACGCCGTCGAAACCGGCAAGCGCTTGGGCATGAAGGTCTGGATCTACGACGAGAACTCTTACCCCTCCGGTTTCGCCGGCGGCCACGTGCCCGCCGAGATGCCGGATTCAGCCGGGCTCGGGCTGCGGCTGACCCGCGCCGCCGAGCTGCCCGCCGGGTTTTCGGACAAACCCCTGGCCGTCATGCGGAAGTCCGGCGCGGATTTTGAGGATATCACCGACAAGGCTCAGGCGGCCGGTGCCGCCGCCGCCTTCGGCCCCGGCGAATATTACATCTTCGAGCTCCGGAAAGCCGATCCCTCGCCCTGGTACGGCGGCTTTACGTATGTCGACGTGATGCGCCGCGACGTCACCGAAAAATTCCTCGACCTGACCCTGAATGCCTACAAGCGCGCCGTCGGCGCCGAGTTCGGCCTGACCGTCCCGGGGAGCTTCCAGGACGAGGCCCACCTGGCGCCCGTCTCGGGGAGGGACATCGTCAACTACTCGGCCGGGCTTCTGGACAGGTTCCAGAAGACATGGGGCTACGACCTCCGGCCGCACCTTCCGGCCCTCTACGAGGAGACGGGGGATTGGCGCTCGATCCGTCACGACTTTTACGCGACCGTCCTCGAGCTGTTCATCGAAGGCTGGGCCAAGCCCTACAGCGAATACTGCGAAGCCAACAATCTCTGGTTCACCGGCCATTACTTCGAGCACGAATGGCCGAGGCCGAACATGACGCCGGATTACCTGGCCATGGCCGCCTACTCGCACATGCCGGGAATCGATGTCCTGATGAACCAGTGGGCGTCCGGCCCGCACGACCAGTTCGGCAACGCCAGGCCCCCCAAAGAGATCCGGAGCGCCGCCAACCAGCTTGGCCGGGCGCGGACCATGTCGGAAACCTACGGCGCGGGAGGCTGGGACCTGACATTCTTCGACCAGAAGAGGATCGCCGACTGGGAGTTCGCCCTGGGCGTCAATTTCATCAACCAGCATCTCTCCTATGTCACCATCGTCGGCGCCCGCAAGCGCGACCACCCGCAGTCGTTCTCCTATCATGAACCCTGGTGGCCCGCCTACAAGGTCATGGGAGATTACCTGGGCCGTCTCTCCGTGGCCATGAGCCGGGGCCGCCAGGTCAACAGGGTCCTCGTCCTCGAGCCGTCGACGTCGGCCTGGCTGTACTATACCCCCGAGGCCGAGGACGACCGGGTGAAAGCGATCGGCGAACGGTTCACGACCTTCCTCAACAGTCTGGAAGCGAACCATGTCGAGTACGATCTGGGCAGCGAGGATATGCTCCGTAACCACGGGCGGGCGGAAGCCAAGAAGCTCGTCGTGGGAGAGCGGCGCTACGACGTCGTCGTCATCGCTCCCGGGACGCAGAACCTCGAGGCGTCGACGGTGGAGCTGCTGTCTCAGCACCTGGCCGCGGGCGGGCGCGTCCTGAGCCTGGCCGATGGTCCGGCCTTCGTCAGCGGGAAAGCTTCCGACGCGGCCGCGAATTTCGCCGCCAGCCATCCGAAAACCTGGACAGGGCTTTCGGACGCGGACGGCCTCCGCGAGCTCGTCCGCGTCACCGCCGAGGATATCGAATTCGCCGACTTGGCCGGCGATACGTCGATGTTCTTCCACCACCGGCGGCTGCTGGCCGACGGCCAGCTGGTCTTTCTGGCGAACATCAGTCCCGACAAGCCCATGAGCGGGCGGTTCATCGCCAAGGGCAGGTCGGCCGCGACCTGGGATCCGTTCACGGGAGCCTCGCTGCCTTTCGCCTGCCGTGTCGTGAGGGGCCGGGCGTCCGTGAGCTTCGAGCTGCCTCCCGGCGGGAGCGCCCTGTTCAGTCTGCGCCCGGAGAAAGGGCGGCCGGCCGCGGCCGGCTCCCTCGACCGGACAGAGGTGGCCGCGGATTCCCCGGTCGATGTCCAACCGGCCGCGGCCAATGTCCTGACCATCGACTACTGCGACCTTCGTTTGGGCGGCCGCCTGGAAAAGGACCTCTATTTTTACGACGCCCAGCGAAAGGCCTTCGCCCATCATGGACTCCAGGCCAACCCCTGGGACAGCGCCGTTCAATTTAAAACGAACATCCTCGACCTCGATCGGTTCGCGCCCGGTTCGGGGTTTGAGGCGACCTTCTGGTTCGACGCGGCTCCCGGGGTGGATTTTGATTCGCTCCGCCTGGTGGTCGAGCGGCCGGATCTCTATAGTGTGGCGGTCAACGGAACCCGGGCCGAGCCGCTGGACAAGGAGTGGTGGCTCGACGAAGGCTTTGGCGTCTTCGAGCTGGGCCGCCTGGCGCGCCCGGGGAAGAACAGCATAACGCTCGACAGCCGTCCGTTCACGATCTTCAGCGAGATCGAATCGGTTTATGTTCTCGGGAATTTCGGCCTGGAAAGCCGCGCCACCGGATTTCAGATGGTCCCCCAGAAGCCGTTCGCCCTGGGGGCCTGGTCGGAGCAGGGGAGGCCGTTCTATGGCGGCGGCGTCAGCTACGTCAAGAGCTTCGAAATCGCCGCGCCGGCGGCCGGCGGTGACCGGTATTTCATCAAGCTCGGGAACTGGCTGGGGTCGGTGGCCGAAGTCAGGGTGGGCGACCGAACCGCCGGGTTCGTGGCCTTCGCCCCTTACGAAATCGATATCACGGATCTCCTGAGCCCCGGCCGGAATACCGTCTCCGTGACCGTCTTCGGCACGCTCAAGAACACGCTGGGGCCGCATCACAACAGCCCCGTCCTCGGTACGGCCTGGCCCGGCATGTTCCAAAAAGGCGCGGCCGGCGGATATCCTCCCGGGTCGGGATACAGCGTCCTGGGATATGGCCTGTTCGAAGATTTCCGGTTGCTGCGCGCGGGTGCGAAATAGCGCGCCGGCCAAACGCTTCGGTGACCGGGCGCGGCCGCCTCTGAGCGTCGCCTTATTCTGGAACCGATAGAGAAGGATAGAGCATGGGCCTCAGCTTATGGCTGTCGATCAGCGTGATCGCCGTATCGGCGGCGTTCGCCGTCGCCGGGGCTTATCAGAAATCTCGGTTCACCCACTACGCTTTCAAGCCCCTGACCATGATCCTGATCATGTCCCTGGCCTGGGACAGGGCGAACGATGCCTCCCAGCCGTACGGCTATCTCATCCTCGCCGGACTTTGCCTCGGCCTGGTCGGCGATGTCGCGTTGATGCTCCCGGGAAAATGGTTCCGGCAGGGCATGGCGGCCTTCGGAGCGGGCCATATTTTCTATAGCGTTGGTTTCGCTCTGGGAACAAGAGTGTTCAGTCTGCCCGCACTGGCCGCCCTCGGCGCTTGGGGAGCCGCCGTCTATCTCGTGCTCCGTCCCGGGCTCGGCCGATTTCAACTCCCGGTTATGGCGTACATGGCCATCGCCGTCCTGATGGCCTGGCTGGGCGTCTGCCGTTATCTGACTTTCCTTGAAACGAAGAGCCTGTTCGTCCTCGCCGGCGCGCTTCTTTTCCTTTTTTCGGACTCAGCGAACGGGTTCAAGAGATTTCGGAAGCCGTTCCGGGCGGCGGAATTTCTGGTCCTTCCGCCGTACTTCGCGGCCCAGCTGCTGTTCGCCCTTTCGATCTGACCGGGCCGTTAGCCTCTTGCTCTCGGCCAGGACGCGGTCAACGTGTCCGGAGCGTTGACAGGGCCATGCTCATAAGATAGAGTTTTTGCGGAAACTCGCTGACTGTGAGGCTCATGTGATCAACGGAAAAACAGGCTTCGACAACGACAGCTATCTCGCCCAGCAGACGGACGCCATCCTGAAACGCGTGGACAGGTTCAACAACAAGCTCTACCTGGAATTCGGCGGCAAGCTCCTTTTCGACTATCACGCCGCCAGGGTGCTCCCCGGCTACGATCCGAACGTCAAGATGAAGCTTCTCCAGAAGCTCAAGGACAAGGCCGACGTCCTTCTCTGCATCTATGCCGGAGACATCGAAAAACGGAAGGTGCGGGCGGACTTCGGAATCACCTACGACGTGGACGCCCTGAAGCTCATCGACGACCTGTCCGACTGGGGGATCGCCGTCACGGGCGTCGTCATCACCCGGTTCGACGACCAGGCGTCGGTCAGGATCTTCAGGAACAAGCTGGAGAGGCGAGGCATCCGTGTCTACACTCACCGGTTCACCAAGGGCTACCCGACCGACATCGACCTCATCGTGAGCGACGAAGGCTACGGCGCCAACGAATATGTCGAAGCCCTCCAGCCGCTGGTCATCGTCACCGGGCCGGGCCCGGGAAGCGGCAAGCTGGCGACCTGTCTCAGCCAGCTCTACCACGAGCACAAGCGGGGGATCCAACCCGGCTACGCCAAGTTCGAGACCTTTCCCATCTGGAACCTGCCCTTGAAACATCCCGTCAACGTCGCCTATGAGGCCGCCACCGCGGATATCGGCGACTTCAACATGGTCGACCCGTTCCACCTCGAGGCCTGCGGCGTCTCGACGGTCAACTACAACCGCGACGTCGAGGTGTTTCCTGTGCTCAAAAGGATCCTGGAGAAGATCACCGGCCGGGAGTCGATCTACCGCTCCCCCACGGACATGGGAGTCAACTCGGCCGGCTGTGCCATTACCGACGACGCAGTCGTCCGCGAGGCCGCGAAGCAAGAGCTCATCCGGCGTTTTTTCCGCTACTCCTGCGAATACATCATGGGCTTCACCGACAGGGAAACAGTCCAGAGGTCCGAGCTTCTGATGAAAGAGCTCGGCGTCAAGCCCGAGGACCGGCCGGTCGTGGCCGCCGCCCGGCAGGCCGCCGAAGAGGCCAGGCTGACCGGAAAGGGCAATGACGGGATCTATTGCGGGGCGGCGATCGAACTGGGCGGCGGCGTCATCATCAAAGGCAAGAATTCCCCCCTGATGCACGCGGCCTCGAGCCTCGTTTTGAACGCCGTCAAACGGCTGGCCGAGGTCCCGGACAGGCTTCACCTTCTCTCGCCCGCCATCGTCGACTCGGTCGGGAATCTCAAGCAGAAGATCCTCGGAGCCAAGTCCGTCAGCCTGGACGTCGAGGAGGTCCTGATCAGCCTCAGCATCAACGCTTCGGCTAACCCGACCGCCGAGTTGGCCCTGGAGAAGCTGGGCGAGCTGCGCGGCCGCGAGGTCCACCTGACGCACATTCCGACGCCCGGTGACGAGGCCGGGCTCCGGCGGCTGGGCGTCAACCTGACGAGCGATCCCAGCTTCTCGAGCAAGAACCTGTTCGTCCGATGAGACAGGCCATGACCGGATCGACCGCGGGACACGGCCCGGCAAGGTCCTTGGGCGCGGCGCTGGCGATGGCGCTGGCATTCAGCCTCTTGGCAGTCGCCGGAGACTACAGGCCTCTTGATTCCAAGCTGAGGTTCGACGTCTCGTTCGCCGCGGTAACGACGCCCGGGCCGGTCGACGGCCGCCTCCTGCTTCTCATCTCTGCGGACGGCGGGGAGGAGCCCCGTTTCCAGATCAGCGACGGACCGGGGACGCAGCTCGTGTTCGGCGCCGATGTCGACAGCCTGAAGCCGGGAGAGTCGGCCGCGATCGACGGTACGGCGTTCGGCTATCCCTTGGCATCGCTGGCTGAGCTCCCCCCCGGTGAATACTGGGTCCAGGCGCTGATCAACCGTTATGAGGCGTTCTGCCGGTCGGACGGACACGCGGTCAAGCTTCCCCCGGACCGGGGAGAGGGCCAGCAGTGGAACCGGAAGCCCGGGAATCTTTTCAGCCGGCCGGCCAAGATGCGGCTCGACCCCCGGAAAGAAGAGACGCACAGGATCATCCTCGACCAGGTCATCCCCGAGATCCCCGAACCCCCCGAGACGAAATATATCAAGCATCTCAAGATCCAGAGCCGGCTCCTCAGCGAATTTTGGGGCCGGCCGATGTTCCTCGGCGCGCATGTCCTCCTGCCGGAGGGTTTCGACCGCCATCCCGAAGCGCGCTATCCCCTGATCGTCTTCCACGGCCATTTCCCTTACACTTTCGGCGGTTTCCGTGAGTCGGCGCCCGACCCCGATCTCAAGCCCGAGTACAGCGAGCGCTTCAAGATCGAAGGATACAACAGGATTGAACAGGAATACGCCCACGAATTTTACAGGTACTGGACGGCCGACGACACCCCGCGCTTCCTGATCATCGAGGTGCAGCACGCCAACCCGTACTATGATGATTCTTATGCCGTCAACTCCGCCAACCTCGGACCGTACGGGGATGCCATCACTTACGAGCTCATCCCCGAGGTCGAAAAGAGATTCCGCGGGATCGGGCAGGGCTGGGCCAGGTTCCTTTACGGCGGCTCTACGGGAGGCTGGGAGGCGCTCGGGGTCCAGGTCTTTTACCCCGACGAATACAACGGCTGCTGGGCCGCCTGCCCGGACCCGATCGATTTCCGGGCCTACACGGTCGTCAATATCTACGAGCACAGGAACGCGTATTATGCCGACAGTCGGTGGAAGCGGACGCCCCGGCCCGGCCAGCGCAATCACCTGGGCGAGGTGCTGACGACCCTCGAGCAAGCGAACCACAGGGAGCTCGCGCTGGGAACGCGCTCCCGTTCGGGCGACCAATGGGATATCTGGGAGGCGGTTTTTTCACCTGTCGGCGAAGACGGTTATCCGAAGCGGATCTGGGACAAGCTGACGGGGGAGATCGACCCGCAGGTGGCGGCCTACTGGCGGGAGCGCTACGATCTCCGGCACATCCTGGAGCGGGACTGGAAGAAACTCGGGCCCAAGCTCGCCGGGAAGATCCACATCTATTGCGGCGATATGGACAACTACTACTTGAACAACGCCGTCTATCTCATGGAGGATTTCCTGAGGGGAACTGCAGACCCGATCTACGGCGGCGAAGTGGCCTACGGCGACCGCGCCGAGCACTGCTGGAACGGCGACCCGGCGCGTCCGAACGCCATTTCCCGGCTGCGCTATCATCAGCTGCACATCCCCAAAATCATGGACAGGATCCGGGAATCCGCGCCGCCGGGGTCCGACCTCACATCGTGGAGGCATCCGCGTTGACATCACTATCGGCCTGGTGCCAGTCGCCGATCGGACCGATCAAGATCACAGGGACCGCAAACGCCATATCGGAGATCGTCTTCGCCCGGCGGAGCGATCCGGTCCACGGCCGGACGCCCGACGAACTGATGCCGGCGGTGCGGCAGCTCGAGGAGTATTTCCGCGGCGAAAGGCGGGAATTCACGGTCAGGCTCGCTGCTGCCGGGACTGTTTTTCAACAGAGAGTCTGGGCCGAGCTCGGAAAGATACCATTTGGCGCCACGGCGACCTACGGCGGGATCGCCGCCTCGATGGACATGCCCGGGGCCGCCAGGGCCGTCGGCCGGGCGAACCATCTCAACCCCGTTGCGATCGTCATCCCGTGTCATCGCGTCATCGGCGCCAATTCGGAATTGACGGGATATGGCGGGGGCCTGTGGCGGAAGCGATGGCTTCTGGAGCACGAAAGGTCCGTGGCGTTGATAGGGGCGCCTGCCGCCGCGCCGGCGCGGCCGGAATAGAGCCCGGGGAGGAGAACACGATGATAGCGAAACGCATTGCGGTCGGGCTTGCCGCGGCGGCTCTGCTGGCATCGGCGACGGCCTCTTGCTCTCGATCGTCGGGGGGCAAGGACCTCGAATTGAGGCGCTTTTCGCTCGATACGGCCGAGGGCGTTATCCAAAAAACGGGAGTTGAAAGCGACCGGAAAATCAAGGCGGACGGTTCCGGATCCTTGAAGATCACGATCATCGAGCCCTCTGTCATCCGGCTGTTCGAGACGGGTCCATTGGACGTCGAAGAGGGCGTGCTTGTCTACCGGGCCAGGCTGCGGACGGAGAACGCTCAAGGCAACGTCTATCTTGAAATGTGGTGCCGGTTTCCCGGCATCGGCGAGTTATTCTCGCGCGGGCTCCAGTCGCCCCTTCGCGGGACCAACGACTGGACGACTCAGGAAATCCCGTTCTTCTTAAAGAAAGGACTGAAACCGGATGAAGTCAAGCTCAATGTCGTGAGCGAAGGCCCCGGCATCATTTGGATCGATGATATCCGGCTTCTTAAAAGGGCGCCCTGAGCGGGCCGGCGGGAAGAACAAGGACTGAGTATGGATGAGGCCAGTCGCTGGATCGAAAGGCTCGGACTTGTTCCGCACCAAGAAGGGGGTTTCTACCGAGAAGTCTACAGGTCCGCCGTCCTGGTCCCTCCGGCCTGCCTGCCGGCGGGCTTTGCCGGCTCCCGCGCGCTGGCCACCTCGATCTATTATCTTCTCCAAAACGGCCAGGTCTCCGTGTTCCACCGCCTGCGTTCCGACGAGATCTGGAACTTCTACCTGGGCGGCCGGCTGACCGTCGCCGTGCTCCATCCCTCGGGCGCTCTCGAGGAGATCAGCCTGGGGCCGAATTGTTCGGCGGGAGAGGTGCTCCAGACGGTCGTCCCGGCGGGTCTATGGTTCGGCGCCTGGGTCGCGGAACCGGATTCTTTCTCGCTCGCCGGCTGTACGCTCTCGCCCGGGTTCGATGTCGACGATTTCGAGCTGGCCTCGCGCGACGATCTTCTCCGTCGCTATCCCCGGCATCGACCGACCATCCTGAGGCTGACACGTTGATCCGGTACGACCTCTGTCTGGCCTGGAACTGGGAATACGACCGCGATTTTCTGCGCCTTTTGGAGATCGAGTTCCGGAAGAGGCGGCTTTTCCTCTTTGAGGTCAGCCCCCTCATTTTGAACCAGTCCCTGAGCTCTCTCGAGAGGGGCGAGGCCGGCGCCCGCGTTTTCCTGGACCGGGCTTCGGAAGCCGACGCCCGTTTCCTGCCCCTTGTCGACTGGGCGCTCGGCCGGGGCGTTGTCATGATCAACGCCCACGAAAACGCGCTCCGGGCCATGAACAAAGCCTGCATGCATCTCGAGTTCATCACCGGCGGGATCCACACGCCGCACACGATCATCCTGCCGCCCTGGATCGAGCAGCCGCATCCCGGGAACATCGACCTCGGACCGCTCGGGCCGCGGTTTTTCATCAAGCCCGCCCACGGCGGGGGAGGGGAGGGCGTCGTCCACCAGGCGACGACGCTCGAGCAGGTCGCGGCGGCCCGCCGGGTGTTTCCCAACGACCACTACCTGCTCCAGGCGCCCGTCAAGCCCGCGCAGCTCGGGGCCAAGCCGGCCTGGTTTCGGGTGATCTATTGCGGCGGGCTGGTTTTCCCCTGCTGGTGGGACCCCGAGACACATGTCTATGCTCCCGTGACGGACGAAGACGCGGAGCATCACGGCCTCGGGGCGCTGACATCGACAGCCCTGACGATAGCGAATGTCTGCGGTCTGGACATCTTCAGCACCGAGATCGCCGTCACCCCGGAGCGGCTGCCCGTCGCCGTGGACTATGTCAATCACCCGCTCGACCTGCGGCTCCGATCAATGACGCCCGACGGGGTCCCCGACGACATCGTCAAGGCGATCGCCGGACGGATTGCCGGCTTGACCCAGGACCGCCTCGCGGGAAAGACGCCGTCGGCTTTAAGCCCTCAGCTTCCGAACTGAGACAGCCGAGCCATAACCTCGTCGTGTGTCAGGAGCGTCCCGTCCTGGGGCGAGTCGATGATCCGATAATTGAAAAAGGCGCAGTTGCCCTCGTACCAGCGAAGCGGGAACGGCCGGCCATGGGCTTGTCTCTTGGCGGCCTCAAGGTCATTGAGCAGCGAGCCCAGCCCGCGCAGGTTGACGCCTTTTCCCGGATCGACACCCAGGATGAACCGCTCATCCCAGAAGTTCGTCATGAGGAAGGAGAATCCCCCGCCGAGGCTGGATTCCCGGACGTCCCGGCGCGCCCACTCCTTGAGAAGGAAGCTCGTCGGGTTCCTGACGGCGAGGCCATCCACCGGCCGACGGCCGGAGCCGTCCGTCAAGGGAAGGTTGAGCAGCAGCCTGCGGGACCGGCCCAGGTCATCGAGGTACCGAAAATAATCGTTCTCCACTTTGCGCATCGCCCGCTCGTAACGCTCGATCCCGGCATAGAGACCCCGGTTCTCGACGATTTCGTAGCCCTCCTCCGCCTTGGCGTAGAGGAAGCGCATGAGCTTGAGCCCCTCGGCGGCCCGGGCCACGTTGATCTCCGCTTCGGGCATTTTCGCCCCCGCGAACAGCGCCCTGAGAATGGCATACGGGGTGGCCGCGAGGTCGATGTTTTCCGGCAGGGACGCCGAGTCGGCGAGCTTGGCATAGGCCCCGATCTTTTCCATGAAGGCGTCGACCCGGCGCGTCTCGATGAGCTTCAGCGCCAGAAAGCCGGACGACAGCGCGTCGAAATCCGGAAGGCGATGGGTAATGATCCTGACCCGCGGCGCCGCAGGCCCGATGTGCTCGAGGACGAGGTTCGGGTGCTTGATGACCAGCGAAGCGGCGCACTCGGCCTCGGCCTCCGGATGGTGGTGGTCGATGACGCCGGGCAGCGTCTTCATGCCGACGTCGAGGGCGATCGTCCCGGGCCGCGGGTCGAGGACGGTGCCGTAGGGAACAAACTCAAACGTTGCGTCCATGGCGATGGTCCGCCGCCCTCCCTTCGAGAAACCGGATGATCTTGGCGCTGCCGGATGGAAAAGGATAGCGCTTTAAGCCCCCCCGGGCAACCCATCTGTGTCTCCGGCGGTCCAGCGGCGGGATCTTATCGAGCACCGTATCGTAAGCGTAGAGGTCGACCAGGAAGTGGGTATAAGCGTGCCTCAGCTTGAGAAGCAGCCCGGCCCTTTCGACTTCCGCCCCGAGTTCCTCCTTGAGCTCGCGCCGCAGGGCCGCCTCCAAGCTTTCGCCCATCTCCCGCTTGCCGCCCGGGAATTCCCAGAGGCCGGCGAGCAACCCGGACGGCGGACGTTTCTGGATCAGGTACCGTCCGCGGCTCTCGATGATGCCGACGACCGTATCGATCTTCTGGCTGCGCCTCTTCTTGGGAGGAGGGATGACCTCCTGTTCCCCCGCTTCGAAAGCGCGGCAAAAAGACACGACGGGACAAGCGGGGCATCGCGGGTTGCGGGGCCGGCAGGTCAGCGCGCCAAGCTCCATCATCGCCTGGTTGAAGGCTGAAGGCCGCCGCCTGTCGAGCAGGCCGTCCAGGCGGCGCCGGAGCGCCCTGTCGGCGACCGCGCCGGAGCCGCTCTTGATCCCGTCGAGCCTCATGAGGACCCGCCGGACATTGGCGTCGAGGACGGCCAAGGGCCGCCCGTAGGCCAGGCTCAGCACAGCGGCGGTGATGTACGGACCGAACCCCGGGAGGCCGCGGAGGCCTTCGGGCGTATCGGGGATCCTGCCGTCGAACTCCCGGCACACGATCCGCGCCGCTTGATGGAGACGGCGGGCCCGGTCGTAATACCCCAGCCCTTCCCAGGCTTTCAAAACCCTCGGCAGGGGCGCCCTGGCCAGGGCGAAGACATCAGGGAAAAGCCCCAGCCATTTTTCATAATAGGGGACAACGGCCGCGACCGTCGTCTGCTGGAGCATGACCTCGGAAACCCATATCCTGTAGGGATCCGATGTCTGCCGCCATGGAAGCTCCCGGGAGTTTCTCCTGTACCAGGAGATCAGGACGCGGGCCAGGGGACGTTGGCCTATCTTTTCCCCCCTCGGCCGAGCCCTTTTCCGCCTCCGGCTTTTTCTCTTCCGGGGGCGCCGGCTGCCAGTCTTTGGCCTCCTTGGGAAGGTCGGCTAAAAATGAGGAATCGACGCGGAAAAGGTAATTCCAGTCCGGATTCCTGACCACGACCTGCTTCAGGACGGCGTCTTCGGTCCCGACAAGGACCCGAACTTCCGTGTCCTTGTCGTTTTGTTTTGTCCAGATGCCGATTTCCGCCTGCGGCGGGACGAGTCCGAACTCGGCCAGGCCGGCCGGCGAATCGATGAACTCGGCCGCTTCCAGGCTTTCCACCCGGCGGATCAGGCTCTCGACTTTGGACCTGTCCGCTTCGGCCTTGCCGGCGTCCTCGAAACGCCAGATCCCTTCGGCGTCTTTGGCGACGGTCAGGTCGAGGGCGCCCGTCTTCAGCCGGAGCTTCTGCGCGTCCCAGCTGTTGAAGACGACGACGCTTTTCTCCCTCAGCTCGTCAGGCTTCTTTTCGAGCTCGGCGAGGTTCACCGCGTCGGCCACGATGATCTTCGTGGAGAGCGACGTCGTGGCGTAGTATTTGTCGTCCTGTTTGTGAATCGCGAAGGTCACATCCTGGCTTCGGGCCGGAAGGGACAGCGACACGGAGTATTCGGGATCCGCCAGGCCGAACCCGGCGACCTCGGTCTCCCGCTTATTTTCGGACACGAATTCCTTGGCCTTCAATCCCGAAAGCAGCCGGAGCACATCCTCGATACGGCTCTTGTCGGCCAGGGCGGCGACCGGCTTCGCCAGCCGCCAGACACCGTCCTTCTTGACTGCCTCCCAGCTCACGTCCCGGAATTTCAGCCGGACGGAAACAACATCTTCCGGCTCGAATTTGAACACGTCCTTCTGGCGGAAGTCGAGCGTCGTTTTGTCGAACCCCGACTTAAGATAGCTCGAAAGGAGGACGACCCGCTTTTCGCCCTCACGCATGGCGAACAGGGAGCTGTCGATCGGGTTCTCCATGCCGATCAGCACTTTCACAGGCTCCGTCCGTCCCTTGTACCAGAGCGTGATCTCTTTCTTCGGGATCTCATATTTCGCCGGGTCGGCGGCCTCCTCTTCGACCACCCGGTCGAACTTGAGGCTCGAGAGATCTTCGGCCAGGCGGTTCACCTCGGAGGCCTGGGCAGCGGCTTCGACGGGCGCGGTGATCAGCCACTCGCCCTTCTCGTCCTTTTTGAAGGAGATGGTTTCGACTCCGGTGTTGAGCTCGATCCTTTCGACGTCGGCCGCGGCCAGGTCCACAAGCTTGGTTTCGTTGTCCTTGGCAGTCTGGCGCGCTTTGCTCCTGGACTCGAATATCAGGACAAAGCCCAGGAGTCCCGCGAAAACCGCCAGCAGGATGAGCGTCGTTTTGAGCTTCACAGCGACCGCCTCCTGAGCCACACCGAGACGCCGAGGACGAGCACAGCCAGGGGCAGGATCAAGACCGAGAAGAAGAAGATCAGGCGTCCCTGCGAGGGCGTCAGCTGCAGGGTCCGGGGCGAGGAGGTCTTGGGCAGGATCGAGATCAGGTCGGATTCCTCCGTGAGCCAGTTGAGGGCATTGAGAAAGAGGTTGCCGTTTCCCGAGAGGTTAAAATACTGGTTGGCGGCGAATTCGGAATCGCCGAAAACGGCCAGGCGCGCCTCTTTCTTGGGCCCGTCCGGCTCAGGGTTGGCGGAATCCGGGCCTTGGGCGTCGCCGGGCTTGGGGGGCTCGGCGCCCTTCGGTTCGTCCCGCGCCGGGAGAGTCACAGTCACGCCGAGCGTTATGGGCCCCTGCCGGTCCCTGTCCTTCTCCAGGCTGACCCGCTTCAGCTTCAGTTCCTCCTCGAGGTTCATCTCGGCCCAGGAGTTCGGGCTCGTTTTGCCCAGCGGCGAGACGACGGCCCCCTCGGGCTTCTGGTCGGCGGGCTCGACGGGCCGGGCATAGGGGAAGAACGTCGCGTACCGGAAGTCTCTCGTGATCGGGGAATCATCGTATTCGGTAATGACCGGCATCGTGTAATCCGCCCCGAACATCCGGGAGACGGCGTCCACCACGACGCCTTCGCCGAGTTTGACGCCGTACTCGAGAAGAAAGGGAGAGAGACCCGGAGCCGTCCCGGGATCGATCATGAACAGGACGCGGCCGCCCCGGCCGATAAAGGCCCTGATGGTCTCGAGCTCGTTCGGCAGCAGGTCCTTTTTCGGGCCGGGGATGATCAGCACGGCGCAATCGGCGGGAAACGTCTCGGAGACGGCCAGGCTGAGCTTTTTGACCTCGTAGCTGAGCTTGGCCAGCTCATCCCTGGCGAAGGAGTACCCGATGTCGGCCGTCTCCTCGATCCCCGCCTCGCCGTGGCCCTCGAGGAAGTAGATGACCTTCTTCGATTCCCGCGTCACCTTGATGATGGCGTTGGTCAGGTCTTCCTCGGTCGAGGTCGTGATCCGGTTCTCCTGCCCGGCACTCTCCAGCACGGAAGTGCCGTCCTGGGTGACGTTGTAGGCCTTGACGAGAGCGGGGTTCTTATCCGGGTCAATGAACTCGTACTTGAGCTTCGACGAGTGATAGCCGTAGGTCTTCAGCAGGTCCTCCAGCCTGGCCCGGCTGGAGTTGCTCTCCCGGAAGAAGCCTTTGACCTGGATCTCTTTTTTCAGGCTCTTGAGGACCTGGACGGTCTGGTCGGACAGGCTGTGAAGCTTGGCTTCGGTGAAGTCCAGCCGCAGGTGGTGCCGGGACAGGAAATAGTTGGCCAGGACGACGATGCCCAGGACGAGGACGATGACCAGCACGAGGTTGCTCGAGTAGAGGAAGGATTTCCTGCGAAAGCCCTTTTTCAGGGAGGAAAGGTTGAGACCGATGTACACGACAAGGGCGGCGACGCCGAGAATCAACAGAACCAGGTCAACGGTCTTGTGCTGCGGCCAAATCGCCAGGGCCAGAAGCCCAACGGCCACAAGGACGAGCCCGATATAGTTGAGGTGTCTTTTGATGGTGTCCATTTCTCACCTCCAGCGTTTCGACTGGATCACGGAGTGGGTCAGGAAGATGCCGACAAAAGCGAAGCTCAGGTAATAGGCGACATCCTTGGTGTCGAGGATCCCCCGGGTCATGTCGTCGAAGTGCTGAAAGATCGAAAGATAGTTGAGGACGCCTTGCCACATGCCCGTGGCCGAATAGGCGGCCCAGTTCAGTATCCAGAACAGGAGGAGCGCCCCGAACGTCAGCATGGCGGAGACGATCTGGTTTTCCGTCAGCGAGGAGAAGAAGATGCCGACGGCGATAAAAGCCGCCCCCATCAGGAACAGCCCCAGGTAGCCGTTGAGGATCTGGGCGAGCTCCGGGTTGCCCCAGAAGAAGGTGAAGATTGCGGGCAGGAGGGTCAGGGCCAGCATGATGGCCAGCACGGCGAGCGCGGCCAGGTACTTGCCCAGGATGATCTGTCCGACTGAAACGGGCGACGTGAAGAGGAGCTCCTCCGTCCCGGTCTTCTTTTCCTCCGCGAAGAGCCGCATGGTCAGGAGCGGCAGCATGAGGAGCAGGATGATGCTCATGTTGTGGAAGAGGGGGGTGAAGACCATCTGGTTGATGTTGACGTACTGATAGTATTGGGGGTTCTGGGCGAGCTGGATGGACTGCTGGGAGAACCAGCTGATGGCGCTGGAGAAGAAGAAGCCCGTGAGCACCAGGAAGACGGCGGTGATCACGTAAAATATCGGCGACGAAAAATAGGTCTTGAGCTCCCTTTTGGCGATCGACATGATGTTCTTCATTGTCCGCCTCCGACGATCCGCAGATAGAGTTCTTCGATGTTCATAGCCAGGGGCCGCATCTCGAGCAGCCCCCAGTCCTCGGTGACGGCCAGGCGCGCGACGCCCTCCCGGAGGTCCCGGTCCGGCGCCCACTCGACCTTGACGTCGCCGTTTTCCCTCGAGACGCCGTCGACGCCCGCCAGCTTCCGGAGCGACGACACGACGTCCTCGCCCGAACGGCGCAGCTTCAGCAGGACCCCGTCCTTCTTCCTGAAGGAGGCGGTCAGCTCCTCGAGCGAGCCCGAGGCCATCAGGCGGCCCTCGTTGATGATGACAACGCCGTCGCAGGTCTGGGTGACTTCGGCCAGGATGTGGGTCGAGAGCATGATGGTATGCTCCCCCTTGAGGGATTTGATGAGCTCGCGGATCTCCTTGATCTGGGCCGGGTCGAGCCCGATCGTCGGCTCGTCCAGGATCAGGACGTCCGGATTATGGATCAGGGCCTGGGCGATGCCCACCCGCTGCTTGTAGCCCCGGGAGATGTTCTTGATGAGCCGGCGCCGGACCTCGGTCAGCCCGCTGACCTTGATGGCCCGGTCGAGGGCGGCGGGGCGCTTGGCGGACGGGACTTGCTTGATTGCGGCGACGAAGGTGAGATAATCGGAGACCGTCATTTCCGGATAGACGGGGACGACCTCGGGCAGGTAGCCCATGATCTTCTTGACCTCATCCGGTTTCTCGAACACGTCAAAGCCCGCGACAGAGGCTCGGCCGTCCGTCGCCGGCAGATAGCCGGTCAGGATCCGCATCGTCGTCGTCTTGCCCGCGGCGTTCGGACCCAACAGGCCCCAGATCCGGCCTTTTTCGACCTTGAACCCGAGGTCGTTGACGGCCGTCAGGTCCCCGTATTTCTTGGTCAGGTGTTCGACTTCGATCATCGCATAAACCTCCTTCCTTTAAGAGCGGCGTTTCGGGCGCAAACGGCGCCGGGCCCCCGTCTACATCTTCTCCGGCTGGGGGATCCCCATCAGGCCGAGCGTCCGGTCCAGGATCTCACGCACGTAAAGGACGGCGGCGATCCGAAGCCTCTTCAGCCCGGCATTATTCTCGTTGAGCAGTGAATAGAGATGATAATAGGAATTTGTTTTCTGGCAGAGGATGAAGGCGAATTTCGCGAGGTGCGAAAACTCGAGCGAGCAGACCGAGTGGAGGACATGCTCTTCGAACTGCGCCGCGAAGGTGACCAGGTCCCAGAAATCCGCCGCCTCGCGCTCGGTGAGCCCGGCGGTCGAAAGATCCACGGTCTCGACGAGCCGCCGAACTTCTTCCTCGCCGGCCCCCTCGCGCTCCGCCAGCTTGCGGAAGATGCTGCTCAGCCGGACGCGCGTGTACTGAAGATAGGGCCCGGTCTCGCCTTCGAAGCTCAGGGCCTCCTCGAAGTCGAAGACGATGATCGAGTTCCTGGCGAACTTGAGCATGAAGTAGCGCAGCGCGCCGCAAGCGATGGCCCTGGAGATATCGGCCCGGGTCCCGGAGGCCAGGTCCGGATGACGCTTGCCGACCTCGGCCAAGGCTTTGGCTTCGAGCCGGTCGAGCAGATCGTCGGCCTTGACGCCGAGCCCCTTGCGTCCCGAGACCTCGAGGAAACTCCGGTCTTTCTCCTCGTCGCGGACTTCATAGCCCAGCTCCTTGAGGCTCTTCGGAGACAGCGCGACCATCTCGTAGGCGAAATGGATCGACCGTCCGGCCTGCTCTTCGAAACCCAGGGAGCTGAGCCCCTGGGCGACGATCTTCTGGAGGTAGGCCTGGCGGGAGTCAATGACGTTATAAACCGTGCTCGCGCCGCCGAAGGCCAGCGGCCGCGAGTTGGGCGACCGTGCTCGAGATCCAGAGCGTTTTCCCGCCCTCCTCGAGGAACGGCTCATAATAGAAGTCCCGCCCCAGGAGGCCGAACTTCCAGAGCTGGTAGGCGATATCCTTGCCCACGTAGGTGACGGTCCCGTCCGAGCGGACGATGACCTTCTCCTTCTCTTCGCCCTCGGCGAAGATCATGACCCAGCAGCCGGCGTTGACGCCGGCCGCGGCGAGGGTGATGGCGCCCCTCTCTTTGAGCAAGGTGAAGGCCTTTTCCCAGAATTTCAGGCCGAGGATGCTGCTTTCGCAGGGCAGCAGGTCATAAGCGACGCCGATCCTCTTCATGGTCTCCAGGTGCGCGCCGACGATGCGGCGCGAAACGGCCTGGCCGATGGCCGCCTCCTCGCCTTCACCGTGTTCGATCTTCTTCAGGATCGCCCCGCGCCGTTCCAGGGCCTCGGGGTGCGACGCCAGGTAGGACGAAGTGCGGGCGTAGAGCTCCCAGCAATAGTAGTCGAAACGGCCGGGCACGGCTTCGAGGTCGGCGAGTCCTTTTTTCTCGAGGTCCATGATACCGAAGACGACGTCGACGACCTGGACGCCGGTATCGTCGATGTAGTTCTGGACTTCGACGTTCTCGCCTTTGTGGCGCAGGCAGCGCGCCAGAGTATCGCCCAGGCAGGCGTTGCGAAGATGGCCGATGTGGGCGGCCTTGTTGGGGTTGATGTTGGTGTGCTCGATGATGATCTTTTTTTCCTCGGGCGCCGGCCGGGAAGCGTCGAGCGCCGCCAGGGCCGCCCGGAAGAAGAGCCGCCGGTCGAGGAAGAAATTGATGTAACCCGGTCCGGCGATCTCGGCCCTGGCGATCCCCTCGATCCCGGACAGATGCTCCAGCATTTCGCCGGCCAGCCGGCGGGGGTTGGTCTTGAGCTCTCTGGCCAGCTTGAAGGGGAAGGTAACGCTCAGGTCCCCGAACTCCGGACGGGGAGGGTAGCCGAACTCGATGTCGGTATCCTTCAGGGGGTACCTCTTCCCGAGCCGGGCGAATAAATCTTCTCGGAGACGTTTTTTCAGGGGAATCATGAGTCGGGACGTATTATAGCAAAAAACTCTCTCCCGGCAAGGGGGACGCCGCCCCGCCGGCCGGCTTGCAGGGCCGGGTCTCTATGTGATAATAAAAAAGTTCAGGATCGAGAGGTGCACTGATGAAAAAAACCAGGTTCCATGACCGCCACAAGGCGCTCGGCGCCCGGATGATCGAATTCTCCGGCTGGGAGATGCCCGTCGAGTACAGCGGGATCATCGACGAACATCTCGCTGTCAGGACAAGAGCCGGGCTGTTCGACGTCAGCCACATGGGAGAGATCTTCGTCTCGGGGCGGGAGGCTCTTGCCTTCATCCAGCATCTCACGCCGAACGACGCCTCGCGGCTGGCGATCAACCAGGTCCAATACAGCGCGCTGACCACCCCCCAGGGCACATTCGTCGACGACATGCTCGTTTACCGCCTGGCTCCCGAGAGATTTCTTCTGGTCGTCAACGCCGCCAACGTCGACAAGGACTTCGCCTGGGTGGCCGGACGGCAGGCGGGGTTTTCGGTCGAGCTCGACAACGCGAGCGGCGAATACTCGCAGCTTGCGCTCCAGGGCCCGGCGGCGGAAGGGATCCTCCAGCCCCTCACGGACATTCCCCTGGCGCAACTCAAGGCCTTTTGGGCGGCTTCGGGCAAGGTCGCTGGTATCGATTCCCTCGTCTCGCGGACCGGATACACGGGCGAGGACGGTTTCGAGATCTACACGGCCTCCCCGGAGCCCCGCGCTATCTGGGACGGGATCGTCGACCGGGGCAGGGAGCACGGCCTGCTGCCGATCGGACTGGGGGCCCGCGACACCCTGCGGCTCGAGGCGAAGCTCATGCTCTACGGTAACGACATCGACGAGACGACGACGGTGCTCGAGGCCGACCTCAAGTGGATCGTCAAGTTCAGGAAAGGCGATTTTCTGGGAAAAGAAGCGCTGGAGCGTCAGCTCGCCGAAGGAGTCAAGCGGAAGCTGGCCGGGTTCGAGCTCGTCGACCGCGGCATCCCCAGGCCGCATTACCCCGTCTATGCAAGGGGTGAGGCCATCGGCCAGGTCGCCTCGGGCACTTTCGGCCCGTTCCTCAAGAAGAGCATCGGGCTGGCCTATCTTCCTGTCGAGCTGACCGCCGTGGACACGGAGATCGAGATCGGGATACGGGACAAGCGGGCCAAGGCCAAAGTGGTGCCGACGCCTTTTTACAAGCGTCCGGAGAAGACAGGGAACTTTTAAGGAGTGGGTTTTGATCGACTGGAAAAGGGCTTTGACGGGTGAGAACTGGACCAGTTCTTCACAATCTGTCAAAACAGCCGTGTTTATTGTAGAATAACCGGACTCAAAGAGGAGGCATCCGATGTATCCTGGCGATTTTCATTACAGCAAGGACCACGAATGGGTGAAGCTCGACGGTGACACGGCCGTGATGGGCATCACCGATTTCGCCCAGAAACAGCTGGGCGACGTTGTCTACGTCGAGCTGCCGGCGGTCGGCGCCGAGCTCACTGCCCGGCAGACGGTCGGCGTCATCGAGTCCGTCAAGGCCGTCTCGGATATCTACTCGCCGGTCTCCGGAAAGGTTATTGAGGTCAATTCGGCGCTCAACGACGGGCCCGAAACCCTGAATCAGGACCCCCACGGCAAGGGCTGGATCATCAAGCTCGCGATCAAGGACAGGTCCGAGCTGGACAACCTCCTGAGCGCCTCCGATTACGAAAGATACGTGGAGGGCCTGGGGGCATGAGCTATATCTCCCTGAGCGAGGACGACCGCAAGGCGATGCTCTCGACCATCGGGATCGCCTCGGTCGACGAGCTTTTCTGCTGCATACCGGACGAGATCCGGATGAAAGGCGAGCTCGACCTGCCCTCGCCCATGGCCGAGCCGGACCTGGTCCGGCACTTCCGGGAGATTGCCGCGCGGAACCAGGCGCCGGGCACGCTGTCCTTCCTGGGCGCCGGGGCCTATCCGCACTTCATCCCGTATGTCGTCGATTACCTCAGCTCGCGGGGTGAGTTCATCAGTCCCTACACTCCCTACCAGCCCGAGGTCAGCCAGGGCACCCTTCAGGTCGTTTTCGAGTATCAGACGCTGATCTGCCAGCTGACCGGCATGGAGATCGCGAACGCGTCCATGTACGAGGGCGCATCGGCGGCCGCCGAGGCCGTATTGATGGCACACCGGCTCAAGAACAAGCCCAAGGTGCTGATTGCCGAGACGACCCACCCCGAATACCGCGAGGTCGTCGGCACCTACGTGAAAAACCTGCCCGTGAGGATCGATGAGGTCGGGTACGGGGCCGACGGGTCCCTCGACCTCGCCGACCTGGAGCGAAAGCTCGATGCCGAAACCGGGGCGGTCGTCTGCCAATCGCCCAACTTCTTCGGCATCGCGGAGAACCTCGACCGCATCGGCGAGCTGGCCCACGCGCGTCAGGCGCTGTTCGTGGTCATCGTCGCCGAGGCGGCGTCGCTCGGCCTTCTCAAGTCCCCGGGAGCGTCGGGCGCCGACATCGTCGCCGGTGAAGGCCAGTCTTTCGGACTGCCCCTCGGGTTCGGCGGACCCTATCTCGGGTTCATGTCCTGCCGGAAGGAGTTCGTCCGACAGTTTCCCGGCCGGATCGCCGGCCGGACGAAAGACAGCGCCGGTCGGAGCGGATTCGTCCTCACCCTATCGACGCGGGAGCAGCACATCCGCCGCGAGAAAGCGACCTCCAACATCTGCACGAACCAGGCGTGGTGCGCCCTGCGGGCGGCCATCTATCTCGAGACGCTCGGCCGCGACGGCCTGCGTCAAGTGGCCTTGCAGAATGTCCAAAAGGCTAACTACGCCCTGGACAGGCTCTCGGAGATCCCGGGCGTCGGCCGGAAGTTCGGGGGGGCGGTTTTCAACGAGTTCGTCGTTGATTTCGGCGGCCGCTGGCCGGAAATCGAATCGCAACTCCTCAGACAGGGTGTCGCGGCGGGGCTCGGCCTCGAGCGCTATTATCCGGCGCTCAAAGGCTGCGCCCTGGTCTGCGTGACCGAGGCCCATCGAAAAGAGGACATCGACAGGCTGGCCCGGCTGGTCAAGGAGGTCCTGCGATGAGCCGAGAACCCTTGATCTTCGAGAAGAGCCGCTCCGGCAGGACGGCCTTCAACCTCCCCGCGCTCGATGTCCCGGAGGAGCCCGCCCTGCTGGCGGAACTGCCTCTGCGCGATGACATCGCCGGGTTCCCCCAGGTTTCCGAGCTCGAGGTCGTCCGGCATTTCACGAGACTCTCCCAGACCAATTTCTGCATCGACACGAATTTCTACCCTCTGGGCTCCTGCACGATGAAGTATAACCCCAAGGTCAACGAAAAGATCGCCGCCTTGGAAGGCTTTCTGGGCTCCCACCCCCTGGCGCCGGCCGGTCTAGTGCAGGGGAACCTCGAGCTCCTGAAAACGCTCGAACGTTTTCTCATGGAGATCACGGGCATGGACGCCTTCACCCTCCAGCCGGCGGCGGGAGCGCACGGGGAGCTCACCGGCATGATGATCATCCGCGCCTTTCTCGGCGACAGGGGAGACCCTCGCCAGGTCGTGCTGATCCCTGATTCCGCGCACGGCACGAACCCGTCGAGCGCCCACCTCTGCGGCTACCGGGTTCAGGAAACCCGGTCGAACGACGCCGGGACCGTCGACCTCGCCGCTCTGGAGAGCCTGATGACGGAGGAGGTGGCGGCCCTGATGATCACCAACCCCAACACGCTGGGCGTGTTCGAGCCTGACATCCTGAGGGTGTCCGAGATCGTCCACGCCAAAGGGGGCCTCGTCTACATGGACGGCGCCAACATGAACGCCTTGATCGGGAAATTCCGGCCGGGCGACATGGGCGTCGACGTCATGCACCTCAACCTCCACAAGACCTTTTCCACGCCGCACGGCGGCGGGGGGCCGGGTTCGGGCCCCGTGGGCGTCAAATCGGGACTCGCTCCTTACCTCCCGGTGCCCGTTGTCGAAAAGACGGCCGGCGGCTGGGTGCTCGACTATGACCGGCCGAAATCGATCGGCCGGGTCCGGAGCTTCCAAGGGAACTTCCTGGTCATGGTCAAGGCGCTGGCCTATCTCCTGACCCTCGGAGCCTCCGGGTTGAAGGAACTCGCCGAGGTCGCGGTGCTCAACGCCAACTACATCCGGAAATCCCTGGAGGGGATCTACGACCTGAAATACCCGTCGGCGACCCTCCACGAGTGCGTTTTCTCCGACAAACTCCAGAAGGAACACGGCGTCCAGAATATCGACATCGCCAAGCGCCTGATCGATTTCGGGCTTCATCCGCCGACCATGTCCTTCCCGCTCGTCGTCCACGGCGCCTTGATGATCGAGCCCACGGAGACCGAAAGCAAGGCGGACCTCGACGAATTCATCCTGGCGATGAAGACCATCGCCAGGGAAGCCGCCGAGACGCCGGACGTCGTCAAGTCGGCGCCCCACGATTCCTATGTCGGACGCCTCGACGAGACCGGGGCGGCCAGGAATCCCGTCTTACGGTGGGAAGGGGAGGGGTAAACCAGCATGTCCCTCCAGAACCTCATCCTGGGCCTGCAGCGGTATTGGGCCGGCCAGGGCTGTTATCTAGCCCAAACTTATGACGTCGAAGTGGGGGCCGGGACGATGACCCCGGACACGTTCTTCCGGGTCCTCGACCGCCGGCCGTGGCGCGTCGGCTACGTGCAGCCGTCTCGGCGGCCGACCGACGGCCGATACGGGGAGAACCCCCACCGGGTCCAAAAACATCTCCAGTACCAAGTCATCATCAAGCCCTCGCCGGACGATATCCAGCAGCTCTATATCGACAGCCTCAAGTCGCTGGGCATCGACCTGGGCGAACACGATCTCCGGTTCGACGAGGACGACTGGGAATCCCCGACGATCGGGGCCTGGGGCGTGGGCTGGCAGGTCATGCTGGACGGGCTGGAGATCAGCCAGTTCACCTACTTCCAGCAAGCCGGCGGGATCGACCTCTTCCCCGTGCCCGTCGAGATCACCTACGGCCTCGAGCGGTTGGAGATGTTCCTGGAGGGCAAGGAGGATATCTACGACCTCCAGTGGTCGGACGACGTCACCTACCGGGACCTCCGGCTTCGCGAAGAGCGCGAGTTCTCCGATTACAATTTTAACCAGGCGAATGTCGAAGGGCTGAAGGCGTCGTTCGCCCTCTCGGAAAAAGAAGCCGGGACGTTGATCGACGGGGGGCTTCTTCTTCCGGCTTACGACATGTGCTTGAAATGCTCCCACCTGTTCAACCTGCTGGACGCCCGCGGAGCGATCAGCGTCACCGAACGGGTGAAGCTGATCGGCCAGATCCGGACGCTGGTGATCCGGGTGGCCGCCGGATATTGCGGAACGGACGCGGAACGATGACGGAATTCCTGCTCGAGATCAACACCGAGGAAATGCCCTCCTCGCATGTCAAGGCGGGGCTGGCCCAGCTCAAAGAGAAGATCGAGGCCGGGCTGGCGGCCCGCCGAATCGCCGTCGGCGCGCTGGAGACGATGGGCAGCTGCCGCAGGCTCGTGGTCCGGGGGGATATCGCCGCGCGCCAGGAGGACATGGAGGAAACGATCATCGGGCCCCCCAAGGCGGCCGCCTTCCGCCCCGACGGGACCCCCGCGGCGGCGGCCCTGGGTTTTGCCAGGTCCCAGGGGGTCGACGTGGCGGCGCTCAAGGTCATGGAAACGCCGCGCGGCCTGTACGTCGGGGTGACAAAGACGGTCTCCGGCCTTTCGGCAGATGAGCTGCTGTCCGGGATGCTTCCCGGAATCATCACCTCGCTCTCCTTCCCCAAGATGATGAAGTGGGGCGAATGCGGCCTCAGGTTCTCCCGGCCCATCAAGAATATCCTGTGCCTGCTCGGAGACCGGCCGCTCGCTTTTTCGATCGTCGGCCTGGAGGCTTCCGACCACACCTCCGGCCACAGGCTTCACGCTCCCGGCAAGTTCAAGGTCGCCAGAACGGCCGATGAGACCGCTTTCGAGGCTTACCGCCGTCAACTCCGTGAGCGCCTTGTCATTCTCCAGGCGGAAGAGAGAAAAAAGATCATCCTGGAACAGGCCGGAGAGCGGCTGGCCGCAAGCGGCGCCGAGCTCTATCCCGACGAAGAGCTCCTCGATAAGCTCAGCTATGACGTGGAATGGCCGCAGGTCATCCGGGGCGCTTTCCCCGAGGAATACCTGGACCTGCCGATCGAGGTCCTCAGCATGGCTATGCGCGAGGGCCAGAAAGTCTTTTCGGTCGTCAAGGAGGGGCGCCAGCTCCCCGCGTTCATCGGCATCACCGACACGCCGGGTGACCCGAAGTCGCTGATCTCGCGGGGCAACGAGAGGGTGCTCAGGGCCCGGCTCGAAGACGCGCGCTTTTTCTGGCAGCAGGACCGGAAGCGGCGCCTGGCCGAAAGGCGCGCCGGGCTGGCCAACGTTGTCTTTCAGCAACGCCTCGGAAGCTACGCGGACAAGACGGAGCGGCTGGAAGCGCTTGTCGGCGGCCTCTGTCAAGAGCTGGGCCGGGATGACCTGAAGCCGGACGCCGTCCAGGCCGCCGGGCTGTCCAAGATCGACCTGGTCACCGAGATGGTCCGAGAATTCCCGGCACTCCAGGGGAAAATGGGCGGGCTCTACGCCCGGGCGGAAGGCTGCCCGGACGCGGTCTGGCGCGCTGTTTACGAGCACTACCTGCCGCTGAGCTTCGACGGCTCCCTGCCTGAAACGCTTTCGGGAGCGTTGCTTTCACTCGCCGACAAGATGGATTCGATCGTCGGTGTCATGGGCTTGGGCGTCCAGGTGACGGGCTCGAGCGACCCCTTCGGCCTGCGCCGGAGCGCCCACGGCATCGTCAGGATCATCCTCGACCGGGGCCTGAACGTTTCGTTCCGGAAGCTTGTCGCCGGGACGGCCTCGAGGTTCAGGGCGGATAAAAAGCAAGAACGTCCCCTCGAGGAAGTGATCGAGACTTGCCTGGGATTCTTCGAGCAGCGCCTGCGCCATATCTTCGAAACCCGGGGTTTTCGCTACGACCTGGTCAATGCGGCGCTGGCCGGCGGGCTGGACAACCTGAACTTCTGCCGGCTCCGGCTCGAGGCCCTGGACGGGCTGAAGGGGTCCGAGGAGTTCACGGCCCTGATCCTGATGGCCAAACGCGTCCATAATATCCTTCGCGGGGTCACTCCTTGCCCCGTCGACTCCGGGCTGTTCACCGCGCCCGAGGAAAAACAGCTGTTCGCGGCGCTGGCGCGAGTCGCTGAGACCGTGGTCCCGATGACCGCGGCCGGTGAATTCGCCGGAGCGCAGGCCGAGGTCCTTTCCTTGCGGGCGCCCCTGGGAACGTTTTTTGACAAGGTGCTCGTCATGGCAGAGGACCCGGAAGTCCGGCAGAACCGCCTGGGCCTGCTTCAGGCCATCGGTGGCCTCTTTTCCAAGTTGGCGGATTACTCCCTGATCGTCGTCGAAGGGGAGAAAACGGCCTAGCCTGAATACTTCACGAATCGAGGCGGCCCCCAGATGCGAGGCCCGAGGGGTGAAGCTTGTACTCTTTGGTACAGCGAACTCCGAGAACGAAGCCGATGGGGCCGAATCGGCTCGCCCGAAAGGTAAAAAGCGCCGCCTAAAGAGAGATGGAAAAAAGACGAGGCGCTTTTTATGAATAGGTCAGGCTAGATCTCGAACTCGTCTTTGTTCGAACCGGAGTTGCTGTCGGCGCCGCCTTCGTTGGCCTTGTCGGCGTACTTCTGCTCGAGGGCCATGATCTTGACCATATTCTGGGGGAGATTTTCCTCTTTCTTGTCGCCGTAGGGGTGGAACTTGACACCGATCTGGTAATTGTACGTCTTGGCCACGGCGGAGGCCGACCACATGACGATCCCTTTCATGGTGAAAGGGATCCGTTCCCCGGGGATCGAGATTTTGACGGACACCTCGGTCTCCGGCTTGAGGGGCTTCTGGGCGAGGAAGCGGATGCCGCCGCGGCTGATATCGAGCAGGGGGCAGAACTCCTCGATGAACCCCGGCTTGGGGAGGATCGTCTTGCGCTGATAATCGACCGTGGCCCCGGGTATCTTGAACCGGATGCAGGATCTTCGTTCGTAGCCGTTTTCGGACATATCTTCCCTCCCCGGAAATATCGTGTCCGGCATTGTTTATATACCACCTCCGGATCGAAAGTCAAAGCATTTCAGCACGGATATTGAGTCGCGGCAGACCGTCAACGTCTCCGAGTCGCGGGGAGGAAGCGGAAGCATCTCCGTTTATGTGGCCAGAACATTGGGTATTGGAGGCCTGTCGCGGCGAGGTCCGACCTCTTTCGCAGACGCTTACCGAATCCGAGCCCTCCCTTGATTCCCAAGGGAGGAAGGAGGGATTAATGTTAAGAATAAGAGTCTGCAAAAGCGTCTGCGGAGTCCGTCCTCGCGCTGGCGGATAAGATCCGAGGTGTCGCCATCACAGAAACAGAGACGCCATCGGAGAAGCCGGGCGTTTGACATCGCGGCGGCCTTTTCTTAAAATCGGCCCCCGTGATCAACGTTACCGGATCAGCCCGCGTATCAACCGCAGGACAAATGAGCCTCGGGCCGGGGCCCAGAAGGAGCACCATGCGATACAGTCGACCCCGATTCCCGGCTTTCGTGGTCCGCCTGACGGCGGCCTTTTTTGCCGCTTCGCTGGTCATTTTCGGCGCGTCTCAGAAGGGGGCCAGGCCGGCGCGCGTCCAGTCCACCGACCCCGGGCTGCGTCTTGGCGGATACTCCGCCCACCTGGAAATGGAAAAGACCTCGCCTTTCAACACCCTCAAGTGGAGCCACATCGGGCCGGTCAACGTGAGCGGCCGGTGCACCGATATCGCCGTCGTTCAGCCCAAGGGGGACAGCTATACGATCTATGTGGCCACGGCCTCCGGGGGAGTCTGGAAGACGGTCAATGAGGGGACGACCTGGGAGCCCGTTTTTGAACGGGCGGCATCGACCTCGATCGGCGACATCGCCCTCGCGCCCTCGAACCCGGACGTCATCTGGGTGGGCACGGGGGAGGCCAATATCTTCAGGAGCTCTCAGGCCGGGGTCGGGGTTTTCAAGTCGACGGATGCCGGCCGGACCTGGCGGCACATGGGCCTCGCGGAGACCTACACCGTTGCCCGGATCATCGTCCATCCCCTGAACCCGGACATCGTCTATGTCGCCGCGGGAGGCCACGAATGGACGGCGAATCCCGAGCGCGGCGTCTACAAATCGTCCGACGGCGGGTTGACCTGGGAGAGAGTCTTGTCCATCGGCCCTGAAACGGGCGCCTCGGACCTGGTCATGGACCCCGCTTCACCGGACACGCTGTATGCGGCCACCTGGCAGAGGACCCGGCTCAAGTGGAACGACCCGCGGAATTTCCCGGGTTATACGGGAACCGGCATCCAGAAGACAACGGACGGAGGCCGGACTTGGAAGCCGGTCGTCAGCGGGTTGCCCGAGCCGCGATTCCGGGGCCGCATCGGTGTCGATGTCTGCCGGTCAAAGCCCGAAGTCCTTTACGCGCTCGTGGACAATTACGAGCCGGCGGCCGAGTCCGGTTCTCAAGACGGCTCCGACGACGCCTACGGACGTCCCTCGGGCGGCCGGATCAAGGGCGCCACGCTTTTTCGGTCCGACGACCGGGGCGAGAGCTGGAAGCTGGCCAGCCCGACAACCCCCGAAACGACCCGGCTCATGGAGCGCCATTCCGGAACCTACGGCTGGGTCTTCGGCCAGGTCCGCGTCGACCCCAACGACGCGGATACGGTGTTTATTCTGGGCGTTCCCTTGAGCGTGTCCCGGGATGGAGGCCGGACGTTCCAGTCCTGGCGGCGGGAGATGCATGTCGACCACCACGGGCTGTGGATCGACCCGGACAATTCGAACTACATCGTCGACGCCAACGACGGCGGCGTCGTCATCAGCTATGACGGGGGAAAGACGTGGCGGGGGTTCACGGATAACCTGCCGGTCTGTCAGCTGTTCAATATCGCCCACGATATGGCGACGCCTTTTCGCGTCTACGGTTCGATGCAGGACCACGGCAGCTACCGGAGCGAAGTCCGTCAGAGGAGGGACCCGACGACAGGCCGGCTGGCCGACGGCTTCGAAGCCGGCGCCTTCGAGTGGGCTCCCGGCGGAGAAGGCAGCAGCCACGCCGTTGATCCGGTCGATCCCGATATCGTCTATTCGGCGGGGTTCTACGGCAGCATCCAGCGAACGGACCTGCGGCTGCCGCGGCGCGAGGCGACCAAACGCCTGGCCCCCCGGGCGTACCCGGACGAGCCGGCGCTCCGCGGCCAATGGATCGCGCCGTTCATCATCTCGCCGTCAGCCAACGAAATACTCTACCTCGGACTGCAGTACGTTTTCCGGTCCGTGAACAGGGGAGACACCTGGGAGAGGATCAGCCCCGACCTGACCGATGACCTGCCGGCGGAAAAGGGCGATATTCCCTACCACACGATCTCCGCCCTGGCGGAATCGCCGCTCCACGCCGGGCTCATCTACGCCGGGACGGACGACGGCCAGGTCCATGTCACCAGGGACGGCGGGAGGGCGTGGACGAAGATCATGACGGGCCTGCCTTATCAAAAGTGGGTTTCCAGGATCGTGGCTTCCGCCTTTGACATGGGGACCGTCTATATGGCGCAGAACGGCAAGCGGGACGACGATTTCACGCCGTATGTCTGGAAATCGACCGACTTCGGTAAGACCTGGACGAGCATCGCGGCCAATATCCCCTTCGGCCCGGTCAACGTCATCCGGGAAGACCCGGGGGACAAGAACACGCTCTTCGCGGGCACCGACGGCGGCGTCTACGCGACCCGGGACGGCGGCCAGACCTGGAACGTCGTCGGCGGCAACCTGCCGATGGTCTATGTCCACGACCTGATCGTCCACCCGAGGGACAACGTCCTGGTCATCGCCACCCACGGCCGGGGGATGTGGGCGATCGACGCCGACCCCATCAACGCCAAGTCCAAGCGCCCGGGCGCCGGCTATTTTTGAAAAACGAGGGTCGTCCCCGTCCGGCTGTTGATCAGGACGAGATCATGCCGGAAGCCTTTCCTCCGCTTCATGTCGACCGTGAGCTCGGCGGATTCGGACACCAAGCGGTCCTCCTCCATCATGACCTTCCCGGCATCCGTCTTCCTCCAGACCTTGAAGATATCCCATTCGCTCTTGACAAGCTCCCGCGGCAGCCGGATTGAAAAAGAGAAGAGCTCTCCTTCTGAGCTCACCCGCTGCGACTCAGAGTCGACGACTCTCAAATGAGCTTGCGCATACGGCCCCCGATCAAGGAGGTTGAGAACCAGGACTTGCCTCTCCCGCCGGGTCATCTGTCCGTACTCCTTGCCGCGCGAAACTCTCTTGACGGTATAGATGTCAAGTCCGGAGTCCCTCGGACGGATCTCCAAATCCATCTCCGAACCCTGGATGTCAACGGTATCAGGGAAAGAAATCTCATAGTAGGCGCTTTCCATCCCGGCGATCTCTTTGGCGATCTCTTCTTCCGGGCCGTCATAATAGCGGCCGCCGCTCTCACCGGCCAGCATCCGGAGCGACTGCTCGCCGGAGTCTTGATCGTGGCTGTCGAGCCGCGTTCCGGCGGGGTTGATCAGGAAGAGCAGAGAGCCGTTCCGATTGTAATACCTGGCGACGTCCTCCAGCGCCTCCAGGTTGAACCGGTCAGGCATGATATTGAGGTGAGTATTCACTCCGGGTTCAGCCGGCCGGGAGGGGTCAATGGCCGTCTCCCGCTTCCAATCCATGGCGCTCGTCGGAATTCCGCAAGAGAACAGGTAAATGACCTTGCTGTTGTCCCTGAAATAGCCGAGGATCAGGTTGAGAGTCATCAAGGATTGCGTAAAGACGGCCGCTATTCTTTTCTTTTCCGCGGTATCCTGCCTCTCGACAACGCTCATCCATCTTCCCGGGGCGTAGAGTTCATCCGGGTTCCTTCCGGAGCCGCTGGGGTAAACATTCCTGATGGATGTGGAATCCAAGGCGTTGCTCCGCAGGTAGTCGGCCTTTTTACCGGAAACGAATTCATCGATATTGCGGGCCAGGAGGTCCCTGTCGCGCGTCGGGCCGAGGATCGTCCTGAGTCCGCTGTAGGGCTCGATGGTCAAGGCGATAAACTGCGCCGCCTGCCCTTCCCGAGCGATCATCGTCTCCGCGACCCTTTTGGCCCTTTCCAGGTGAGCGTATCCGGAAAAGGCGCTGTCGAAGACAAGAAAAACCATCTTTTTTTCGAAGGAAGGGGTGATTCCCGCGGCGGGCGGGTCCTTGGGCCCAGCGGCCAGCTGAAATTCTTTTTTGTGCAGGTCGAAAAAAGGAATTTTCGTCGCGTTGAGATAGACCTCGAAATCTTCCGGCTTCAGGTCCAGCGCTGGGGAGCCGTCCTTTTTCATGGCGTAAACAGGCACCAGCCACCAGCGGACGACGACTTCCTCCTGGATCTTCGGCTGTTCCTGGGCGGACAGGAACCCGCCGGTCAGGCTGAGAAACACGGCCGCGAAAATCAGCCGCCTAATGCTGTTCATGTCCGAATGCTCTTTAACTATCTTACATCATATTTCGTGCCGGAGGGCGAGCCGCATGCCTAACACCCGGCGCTTGGAGCCGTTAACCGGAGAATGCCGGGTTATGAAACCCCGGCCGGCCTTTATCGTGAATTCGGACGATACTTGCGGTATCGGCTGCGCGGACGGGGGGACAGGGAATGTTTTTTGGACTTGCCGGGCTTGCACCGGCCCTCAGGGGACCTATTACGGCCCGGGCGCGTTCGCCGTCCAGGGGAACCGGGCCGTCGTCGGCACCGTCGACGGATAGGTCATCGCCCTGGAGCGTTAGTCCCGTTTACCGCAGCGTGCCCTCGTAGTGGGCCGTGAGTTGGCGCTTGCGGACGTCCGCCGACGTGTAGGAGGGAAGCAGCACGGGCGCCATCCGGTCCGTCTTGATCCGGGCCTTCTTGAGCTCGCTTTCATAGGCGGTGATGTGCTCGAGGCTCAGCTTGCCCAGGACCGCGCGCTTGACGGACTCGGCGGCGAACTTGCCGGCCCGGCGGCCGAAGACATTGTAGTCCAGAACGGAGTTTCCCATCAGGCGGTTCCGGCCGTGGACGCCTCCCGAGGCCTCGCCCGCGACGAACAACCCGGGGACATTGGTCTCGCACTTGTCGTTGATCTCGACGCCGCCATTCTGGTAGTGCAAGGACGGATAAACCAGCATGGGCTCCTTGGCGATGTCGATCTCGTACCGTATGAACTGCCGCACCATGGCCGGGAAGTTCTTGTCGAGGTAACCCGTCCCCTGGATGAGCTCGATGAGGGGCGAATCGAGCCAGACGCCCCAGCGGCCGCTGGGCGTCTGAACTCCGTTGTGCCGCTCCACGCACTCGCGGATAAAGGCGGCGCTCTCCACGTCGCGCGGCTCGCGCGGGAAAACGAACAGCTCGCCGTGCTTGTTGAGCGGCTGGCCGCCGGCGCCGCGGATCTTCTCCGTGATCAGGAAGCCGGCGATCTGCTCCGGGAAGGCGGCTCCCGTCGGATGGTACTGAACGGAATCCATGTAGAGGAGCTTGGCCCCGGCGCGGTAGGCTATGACCAGCCCGTCGCCCGTGGCGCCGTAGTGGTTGGTCGTGTCGAACCCGCGGATGTGGAGCCGGCCGTAGCCGCCGGTGGCGATGATCGTCGCCTTGGCTTTGACCGTGAAATATTCCTCCGTTTCCATATTGTAGAGCACGCCGCCCGCGCAGCGTCCTTTGGCGTCCAGGATGAGCTCGACCGTGGGCATGAATTCCAGAACGGTGATCTTATCGGGATGGTTCCGGACCTCGTCCATGAGCGTCCGCATGATCACGGCCCCGGTGTAGTCCCGGCAGGAGTGCATGCGCTTCCGGGAAGTGCCGCCTCCATGGAGAACGTACATGGAGCCGTCGGCGTTCTTGTCCCAGACGACCCCCAGCTCTTCGAGCCATTTGACGACCTCGGGACCGTCCTCGGTCATGGCGCGGACGAGGTCCGGCTTGTTGTCGAAGTGCCCGCCGCCCATGGCGTCGAGGTAATGCCGGGTGGGGGAGTCCTGGGGCGTCACCGCCGCCTGCATCCCGCCCTGGGACATCATCGAGTTGGCGTCGCCGATCCGGAGCTTGGTCGAGATGATGCTCGACGCGCCCTTCTGCATGGCGATGATGGCGGCCGCGCAACCCGCGCCGCCGCCGCCGACGATCAGGATGTCGGTCTCGTAGTCGGGCTTGGCCAGGTCGAAGAGCTCGGGCCGGATCCGGCTGTGGGATTCGAGGATGTCGACGACCTCCGTCGTCAGCTCCTCGCCCGTGTTCGGGCCGACGCGGACGACGCGCCGGGATTCCTTCTTGTAGTCGGGATGAAAGCGGTCAAGCACATCCTGCCGCTCGTCGGCCGTCATCGGCGTGAAGACCGGCTTGCCCGACCGCTCGAGCTCAAGCCTTCTGGGCCGGGTCTCCTCGACGAGCTTGAGGGAATCTCGCATGTATTCTGGATACATCGGGGTCTCCTTTATTCCGAATCCCGGGCGTAGTATTTCTTCTTCAGCTCGTCCCGGCCCATCTTCATCATCTCCCTGTATTCCTTGTCGTAGGTCCCGGACTTGACCTCTTTCAGCCGCTTTTCGAGCTCCGGGCTCTTTTTCGACAGATATCGTCCGTACAGGCGCCTGGCCAGGACCCCGACATTGTAGTGGACGATCTCGGCCGGGCAGCGGATAGCGCACAGGCCGCAGCTCAGGCAGTCAAACGACAGGTCCATGACCTTCTCGACGTCGCCCCGGATGGCGGCCTGGATGTAGTCCATGACCTCGAGGCTCTGCGGGCAGGCCTTGGTGCAGGTGTTGCAGGCCACGCAGCGGAAGATCTCGGGATAGAGCTTCTGGAATGAGGTCACGTCAGGCTCGAGCTTCTCGATATCGTAAACCGGCTTGTGGGCGGGGATCACCGGCAGCTGGGACAGCCACATGCCTTCCTGGACGAGGGTCGTGCAGGCCAGGCCGGTGTAGATCTTGTAGTCGCCCGGCAGGCGATAGACGGTCGCGCAGGCGCCGCAGAAACCCTCCCGGCAACCCGCCCCCCTCTTAATCTGGTAGCCCGCATACTCGATCGCGCCCATGATGGTCGCGTCGGCGGGGACGGAGTGGGACTTGCCCATGATGAACACCGTCACCATGGCCTTGGGCGTCTCGGTCTTCGCCGGGGCCGCCCTCTTTTTGGAAATCTTTTTTGTCGCCATTGTCGCAACTCCTTCCGTCGCTCCGGTCAGTACTCCTGGGGCAGCTTCTTGAGCTCGGCCCAGGAGTAGACCGGTCCGTCCTTGCAGACATAATGAAAGCCGATGTTGCACCGGCCGCACTTGCCGATGCCGCACTTCATCTTGTTCTCGACCGTCGTGTAGATCTGATCGTCGGCGAACCCGATATCCTTGAGGTTCTTGATCACGAACTTGATCATGATCGGCGGCCCGCAGGTGACGGCGACCGCGTTCGCCGCCGAGGGCTTTTTTTCCAGCACATTCGTGGGCACGAAACCGACGAACTCCGTCCACTCGGGCTCGGCGACGTCGATCGAAAGGAACACCGGCATCTGCGTTTTGAGCTGGTCGAGCTCGCCCTTGAAGACCAGGTCCTTCGAGGTCCGGGCGCCATAGATCAGGCTCAGCTCGCCGAACTCCCCCTTCCGGAGGAGGGCCGTCTGGAGCACCGACCAGATGGGCGCCAGGCCGATGCCGCCGCCGATGAAAACGATATTCCGGCCTTTCCAGTCGTCGACCGGGAAGCCGTTGCCGTAGGGTCCGCGCACCCCGATCAGGTCGCCCACCTCCATCTCGTGAAGGGCGGTCGTGACGCGCCCGGTCTTGAGCACGCTGAACTGGAGATAGTCGCGGACGAGGGGCGAGGACGAGATCGAGATCATCGACTCGCCCCGGCCGAACACCGAGAGCATGGCGCACTGGCCGCACCGGTGCGTGAACCCGGCGCCGTTGACAAAGGCGGTCCGGAAGGTCTTGATGGCCCGGGCGCCGCCCACCTCTTCCTTGATCTCGGTGATCTTGGCTAATTGTGGGATGTAGGCGTTATGATCCATGGCTCTTGACCTTGTCCAGGACGTTGATGATGTCGATGCCCACCGGGCAGAGAGAGATACATCGCCCGCAGCCGACGCACATGAACTTGTCGTAGACCTCGACGAAGTAGCGGAATTTATGATAGAGACGCTGGCGCAGCCGCGAGGCCTTGTCGGGCCGGGGATTGTGGCCGGATGAATGCATCGTGAAGTCGGGGAACTGGCACGTATCCCAGCTCCGGACGCGCTGTCCCCGAAGGGGAGAGACCGACTCGATCTCGTCATTGATGTCAAAGCAGTGGCAGGATGGGCAGAGGTAGGTGCAGACCCCGCAGCGGATGCAGCTCATCGCCTCGTCGTCCCAGAGCGGGGCATCGAACTGCCCCTTGAGCTTCTCCGAGATCCCCCGGGCGTCCTTGAGCTGTCGCTTGATTTTGCCGGCCGCTTGCTCGTGGAGGCTTTTGACTTTTTTCTTGTCCTCGGGCTTGACGGCCTGAAAAATGTCCTTCCCCGCCGTGACGAGTTTTTCGCCCTTGTCGGTCAGCGCCCGGACGAAATACCTGTCGCCGAGGTCGGTGAGGAGAACATCCAGTCCCTCCTCGGAGTGGGGAGAGCCCTCGACCGAAGTGCAGAAGCAGTTGTCCGAGGGCGGCGTCCCGCAGGCCAGCCCGACGAGTGTCGTCTGGTCCCGTCTTTGCCAATAGTAGGGATCCGTGAACTCGCCGCCAAAGACCTTGTCCAGCAGCCAGGCGGCCCGGCCCTCGCAGGGCCGGACGCCGAAGATGACGACCTTCTCGGCCCGGGGCAGCGTCTCCTTGACCTCGAGCGTTCTGGCAGGCCCCTCGACCGTTTCCTCGAACTCGGCCAGGATTTCCCTCTGGGGGAAAAGGAGTTTTTTGGGAGGCACGGCGGTTTGCCGGACATCAAGGACCAGGTCGTCGCCGCCGCCGGCTGCCGCGTAGTCCCAGCGCCCGTCCTCGCTCAGCCGGGGAAAGAACACCCGGCTGTCCTTGAGCTTCTTCCCCCACTGGGCCAGCGCCTTTTTGGTCAGAATCTTGTCCATCGTTCTACCTGATGAAGTCCTGGGGGTCTTCGTCCCGGAAGCAGGCGATGAGCGCCGGCAGGTCGGCATCAAACCCGGCGTCGTAGCCGAACAGCTCCCGCGCCTCTTTCTCGAGCTTCTTGTTCAGGAAGCGGAGGGGAATGTCGAGGGGGCAGACCCTCTCGCACTCGCCGCAGTCGATGCAGCGGCCGGCGAGGTGGATGGCCCGGACGAAGTGATAGACGAAGTTCTCCGAGGACTCCGCCGAGCGCTGGAGCCATTTGATCCGCTGGGCTTTCTCTTCGGCGCTGGTGTCCGCGGTGACGGCCAGGTTGATGCTGTCGACAACGCACTCGTCGCAGTAGCACATGGGGCAAACCGACCGGCAGGCGTAGCAGCGTATGCATTTGTCGAGCTGCTCTCTCCAGAATGTGAACCTCTCCTCGGCCGGCAGCGCCTCCATCTTTTCCAGGGAACCGTAAGGCTTTTCGACCGCGCGCTTGGTCTTGTCGCCCGCCAGGACGTCGGACAGGACCGGAAAATTCGCCCGGCACTCCAGGCAGCGGTCGGCCAGAAGCTCCTCGGCCGGAACCTCGACCGCGCCCCCGGCGGTCGAAATGACGAACTGTCCGCTGTCCCCGAGCTCGACTTTCTCTGGTTTTCCGCCTTTGAGCCTTTCCGTCAGCTTCCTGTCGTCGATGACACCGGCCTTCTCGCAGGAAACGCCCAGGAGATAAACGTCCCCCCTGTCGATGTACTTCTCCTGGAGGAGGACGACCACCGCCCGGCTGTCGCACCCCTTGACGAACAGGCCCACCGGCCGCGTATCCGGCTTCCGGGAGCGGCCCTTGCGCCGTTTTTCATCCACCAGGAACTTGGTGAGGTTATGGACGCAGGTCGGGTCCCAGACAAGCCGGTCGACTTCTTCCGGGGTCTTGATGAAGGCGGGGACGGCCGACCAGCCGTTGCTCCCCGTCGTATAGCCGATCACGTACTTGACTTTTCCTTCCCGGAGGAGCTTCCGGGCTTCCTCTTTGAGCTCGTCGATCTTGGCCATCAGAGGTTTCTCCTCAGCTTGGTCTGGGGGCCGAGGGGCTTCAGCTCCTTGACGAAGTCCTTGATGATATGAGTGTACTTTGTCCCCTCCGCCGCCGATACCCAGGACATCCGGAAGCGCTCCGGCTCGAGGCCGACGTACTCCAGGAGCTTCTTCACCAGGTTCAGCCGGCGGCGGGCATACAGGTTGCCCTTGATGTAGTGGCAATCGCCGGGATGGCAGCCGGACACCAGGACTCCGTCCGCGCCCTTGTTGAAGGCGGAGAAGATATAGAGAGGGGAGACGCCCCCCGAGCACATCACCTGGATGGGCACGACGTTCGGCGGATATTGCATGCGGGAAACCCCCGCCAGGTCGCAACCGGCCGAGGAGCACCACTTGCACAGAAAGGCGACGATCCTGGGTTCGAATTCCTCCGCCATGTCTAGCCTCCGAGACTCGCGTCGATCATCCGGGCGATCTGCAGCTGCGTCAGGTTCTTGACCTGGATGGCCGAACGCAGGCAGGTCGCGGTGCAGGTGCCGCAGCCCTCGCACAGGACCTCGTTGACCTCGACCTTGCCGTCCTTGAGCGTCAGGGCGTCGTACGGGCAGACGGCCACGCACATGGCGCAGCCCGTGCACAAGTTCCTGATCACCCGGGCCACGGTCGGCGAGTGGAACAACCTCTCCTGCGAAAGGATGGTCACGGCCTTGGCCGCGGCGCCGCTCGCCTGGGCCACGGCTTCGGGGATGTCCTTGGGCGCCTGGGCCGCCCCGGCCAGGAACATGCCCGCCGTCACGCTCTCGACGGGCCTCAGCTTGGGGTGGGCCTCGGCCAGGAACCCGTCTTTGTCCAGGGACACTTTGAGCTTCTTGGCCAGCTCCTCCGTGCCCTTGGAGGGCCGCATGGCCTGGGCCAGGACCACCATGTCGGCGGCGATCTCGACCGGTTTTCCCGGTCAGGGTGTCGACGCCCCAGACGATGATCTTGCCCTTGTCTTCGAAGATCTTGGAGACCTTGCCCCGAGATAGACGACGCCGTCCTCCTCGACCGCCCGCTGGACGAATTCCTCGTAGCCCTTGCCGCCGGAGCGGATGTCGATGTAGAAGACATAGGCCTGGCCGTCATGGACGTGGTGCTTGTACAGCATGGCGTGTTTCGCCGTGTACATGCAGCAGATCTTGGAGCAGTAGGCGCAGTGATTCTCCGGGTCGCGCGAGCCGGAGCACTGGATGAAGACGACTTCCTTGGGCTCCTTGTGGTCGGAGGGCCGGAGGACCTTGCCCCCGGTCGGACCCGAGGCCGAGCACAGTCGCTCGAACTGCAGGCCGTCGAGGACGTCGGCGTACTTCCCGTAGCCGTACTCCGCCATGTTCTCCTTGTCGTAGAGGTCGAACCCGGTGGCGACGATGATCGCGCCCACCTCCTCTTCGATGATCTCGGGCTTCTGGTCGTAATTGATCGCCTTGACCTTGCAGACGTCGGCGCACTTGCCGCAGGCGATGGTCGTGAACGGGTCCGGGCAGGCCCGGTCGTCGAGCGTATAGGTGGCCGGGATGGCCTGCGCGAAGGGGATGTAGATGGCCCGCCGGCCGGTCAGGCCGAGGTCGAACTCGTTGGGGACGACCACCGGGCAGACCTTGGTGCACTCGTCGCAAAGATTGCACAAGTCGGGGTCGACGTAAGTGGGCTTTCTTGAGGATCTTGACCTTGAAGTTGCCGACGTAGCCCGGTGACGTCCTGGACCTCGCTGTAGGTCATAAGCTTGATCTTCGGGTGCTTGGAAACTTCGACCATCTTCGGGCGACAGGATGCACTGGGAACAGTCCAGCGTCGGGAAGGTCTCGGAGAGCTGGATCATGTGGCCGCCGATCGACGGCTTGCTTCTCGACCAGCATGACCTCGATAGCCGGCGTTGGCCAGGTCGAGCGACGCCTGGATGCCGGCGATGCCGCCGCCGACGACCAGGGCCCGCCGGGTGACCGGAACGCCGAACGGCTCCAGCGGCATCGTTGCGGCTCGACCCGCTCGACAACGCTCTCGGTGATCTTGATCGCCTTCTCGGTGGCCCGGTCCATGTCCTTGTGGACCCAGGCTGCACTGCTCGCGGATGTTGGCGATCTCGCAACGGAAGCTGTTCAGCCCGGCCCGCTTGGCCGCGTTCGCGGAAGGTCTTCTCGTGCAGGTTGGGCGAGCAGCAGGAGACGACCACGCTGTCGAGCTTCTTGTCCTTGATGGCCTGGATGATCAGCGTTCTGGCCCGGGTCCGAGCACATGTAGACATAGTCCTCGGCGTGGGCGACGCCGTGATGGCCGGCCAGCTCCTTGGCGACCTTCTTGACGTCGACGGTGCCGGCGATGTTGATGCCGCAGTGGCAGACGAATACGCCTGTGCGCTTCATGTCTTGGCCTTTCGCGCCGGGACTTTTTTCTTGGCGGGAGCAGGGGCCGCGGCCGCCGGAGGCGCGGGTTCTGCTTTGGGCGGAACCGCTTTTTCCGCGGCCTGGAGTTCGATCCCGTAGTCGTAGCCCTTCTCGAAAGCCTTGATGTTGACCTCCAGGAACCGGCCCGGGACCAGGCCCGGCAGCGCCTTTTTCATGGCGTCGGGGGAAACCACCTTGGTGACGGCCGTGAAGAACCCGAGCACGACCAGGTTGCCGAACAGGCGGTTCCCCATCTCCTCGGCGAAGCGGGTGGCGGGAACGCCGTAAACGCGGAGTGCCCGGTCTGACCGGGCTTCAGCTTGACCAGGTCGGTGTCGATAGATCAGCAGCCCGCCGTCGCGGCAGCTCCGGCTCATATTGTCGTAGGCGTCCTGGGACATCGAGACCAGGATCTCCGGCCTGGTGACGTAGGGATAGAGCACCCGTTCTGTCGGAGACGACGACCTGCGAGCTGCAGGCGCTGCCGCGCGCCTCCGGCCCGAAGCTCTGGGTCATGGTGGCGAACTTGTTGTCGTAGAGCGAGACCGCCTTGCCGATGATCAGTCCGAGCGGATGATCCCCTGGCCGCCGAGCCCGAGAACCGGATCTCGCTCATGGTCGTTTCTCCGTACGGCCGGTACTTGTCGCCCAGGGCTTTCTGGCGATGTGTGTTCATGGACTCGAGCCAGCGCGGCTGCTCGCGGTCCACGAACTTGCCGACGACGATCTCGCCCTGGAAGTCGATCGGCACCGTCCGCGTGTCGGCGCCGTGCCTGATCTCCGCACTTCTCCTTGTAGTACTTGAGCAGGTCGAGGCCGTCGCCCAGCCGGTTGCGGCGCGCGTAGAGCGTCGGGCAGGGCGAGATGACCTCGATGAACGAGAAGCCCTTCTTGTCCAGCGCCTCCTGCATCGCCTTCGTGAGCTGGCGCACGTGGAAGGAGGTCCAGCGGGCCACGTAGACCGCGCCGCAGGCGTCGGCCAGGAAGGGCAGGTTGAACGGGTACTCGAAGTTGCCGTAGGGCGTGGTCGAGGCAGGTTGGCCGTGATGGGCGTGGTCGGCGCCACCTGGCCGCCGGTCATGCCGTAGGTGAAGTTGTTGACGCAGATGACCATGAGGTCCATGTTGCGGCGCGCGGCGTGGATGAAGTGGTTGCCGCCGATGGCGGAGAGGTCGCCGTCGCCGGAGAAGACGACCACCTTGAGCTCGGGGTTGGCCAGCTTGAGGCCGGTGGCGAAGGGGATGGCGCGGCCGTGGGTGGTGTGGAACGAGTCGAGGTTGAGGTAGCCGGCGACGCGGCCGGTGCAGCCGATGCCCGGAGACGATGGCCACCTTGTCCAGGTCGATGCCCGCTCTTGTGAAGCGCGCGGCGAAGCAGTTGACGGTGGTGCCGATGCCGCAGCCCGGGCACCAGATGTGGGGCATGCGGTCCATGCGCAGAAGGTCCTCCATGGGGTTGTCGTGCGGTACTTCGCGATCGGTCTTCGGCGGTGTCATCGGGCTGCCTCCATGATGGCCTTGAGGATGACCTCGGGGTCGTGGACCGCTGCCGCCGCCGTGGGGCACGCCGATGACCCTGCGCCTGGCCGGCGGCGCAGCGCTCGACCTCGGCACCATCTGGCCCATGGTTGAGCTCGGGCACGACGAAGGCCTTGACCTTGCCGGCCAGCTCGAGGATGCGCTTCTCGGGGAACGGCCAGACGGTGATGAGCCGCAGCGTGCCGACCTTGACGCCCGCCTCGGCGCGCCTCCTCGATGGCCTTGACGGCGACGCGCGAGGTGATGCCGAAGGAGACCACCACCACGTCGGCGTCCTCGACGTCCTGGTCCTCGCGGCAATCGATGATCTTGTCGGCGTTCGTCTGGATCTTGTCGATCAGGTGCGTGACCACGTTCTTGTCCTGGGCCTCGGCGTTGATCATCGGGTAGCCGCGCTCGTCGTGGGTGAGGCCGGTGACGTGGAAGCGGTAGCCGTCGCCGGCCTTGACCATTCCGGGACCAGGTCCTCGTCCGGCTCGTACGGCAGGTACTCGTCCTTCGGGCCGTCGTACCACTTGCGCGCGACGACCTCGATCTCGTCGGCCGGCGGGATGACCACCTTCTCGGTCATGTGGCCGACGCACTCGTCCATCATGAAGAAGACCGGGACGCGGTAGGTCTCGGCCAGGTTGAAGGCCTTGATGGTGAGGTCGAAGCACTCCTGGGGCGAGTCGGGACAGAGGGCGATGATCTCGTAGTCGCCGTGGGAGCCCCAGCGCGCCTGCATCATGTCCTGCCTGGCCGGGAGCGTCGGCAGGCCGGTCGAGGGGCCGCCGCGCTGCACGTTGACGAAGACCAGGGCGTCTCGGTCATCGCCGCCAGGCCGATGTGCTCCATCATCAGCGAGAAGCCGGGGCCGGAGGTGACGGTCATGGCCTTCTGGCCGCCCCAGGCCGCGCCGTCAGGGTGGCGATGGAGGCGAGCTCGTCCTCCATCTGGATGAAGATGCCGCCCACGAGGGGGATGCGCTCGGCGAACCGCTCCGCCGCCTCGGTCGAGGGCGTGATCGGATAGCCGGCGACGAAGCGGCAGCCGGCGGCCAGGGCGCCTTCCGCGAAGGCGTGGTCGCCGTCGATGAAGTGGGCGCCGGTCAGGACTCCCTTGGGGTCGGCTTTCACTTTTTTCACCTTCTTCCTCCTCGTCTTTAAGAGTCACGAAGATGGCGAATTCGGGGCAGATGGCCTCGCAGAACTCGCAGTCCCAGCACATTTCTTCGTGCGCGACCCGCGGCGGATGGTAGCCCTTCTTGTTGAATTCCTCGGAGAGCTCGAGGACATCCTTGGGGCAGTACTCGACGCAGAAGCCGCAGCCCTTGCAGCAGCTCCTTGTTGATGATGGATGTCCCCCTTCTTGGTTTTGAGGTTTCCGAAGAGGTCGTCATGTTTCCCTCAGATCAGCCCTTTTCGCCTCAGGAGAGGCCCGGGGTCGATGTGGTGAAGGTCGAGGCGCAGGACCGATTCGTCACAGCCGAGGGCCAGGGCCATGAGCTGAGTGAAGTAGAGGACCGGCATGGTCTTGAACTCCGGAGTACTTCCGGGCCGTATCCTCCTGCCGGTGGTCCAGGTTGAAGGCGCACAGCGGGCAGCTGACCGACAACGACGTCCGCGCCCCGCTCGACGCGCCGAACTGAGGATGCTGAAGGTGCGGTCGGCGACGGCTTCGGGCTTATCGACCGTCTGGTAGGCGCCGCAGCATTCGGTCTTATACGGAAAATCCACCGGCGTGGCGCCCAGCGAGCGGGCCAGGTCGTCGAGGACGGTGGGGTTCTCCATGTCGTCGAGCCCCACGCCCTTGGGGCGGACAAGGAGGCAGCCGTAATAGCTCGCGACCCGGAGGCCGGTGAGGGGCCGCCGGACCTTCTTGGCCACCGCTTCGAACTTCACGTCGTCGCGCAGCAGCTCGAGCAGGTGGCGGACCTTGACGTCTCCCTGAATAGGCGATCTTTTCCTCGTCCATGAACTTGTGGACCTTGGCCAGGCTCTCCGGGTCCGCCTTGACACGGTCGTTCACCCTCTTCAGCGTGTTGTAGCACATCGCGCAGAGGGTCATGACCGTGTCAGTCTGGGCCTCCTTGACCCGGATGAGGTTGCGGATGGACGCCAGGTGATGGATGAGGTCGTCGGTCGCCAGGGAATAGACCGTGCCGCAGCAGTTCCAGCGGTCGAGCTCGGTGACCTCGAGACCGAGCGCCTTCAGCGCAGCAGAGCGCCGACTCCTCGAAGTTCTTGGCGTTGCTCTTGAGCGTGCAGCCCGGATAATAGCTGACTTTCATGGGGCGCTCCTCCGGTTCATCACGAGGTGGATTTCCGGAAGCTGCCGACCAGGGCGATCGCCGGGACGCCGGCCCTCTCCTTGTCGGTAAGCTTCCGGACCTCCACGCGGTCGCGCCGTTTGCGGAGGAGGACCTGGCGGACGGCCTCCATCACCTCGGCGATCTTGATGCCCTTCGGGCAACGGACGTTGCATGTGTAACAGGACGCGCACACCCACACCGACGAGGCGCTCAGGAGCTCGTCTTTCAGCCCGAGCTGCGCGTAGCGGATGACCTGATTGGGGAGGATGTCCATCTCCGAAGCCGCCGGGCAACCGGCCGAGCACTTGCCGCACTGGTAGCAGGCGAGCAGTTTCTGGCCGCTCAACTCCTCAACCTTTCTGACGAAATCATCCCTGATCTTTTGCCGCGAGAGGGTCGTTTTCATTTCACCCTTTCCTTCAAGGCCGGAATGATACGCGCTTCAAATGAGTCGGTTTTCTGCTAAAAACGACCCTTTAATAAATCACAATTCCCAGGGGCTGTCAAGAAAATACACCGCTCCGGTTAGTGGTGCGTCTCGCAAATAACTTGGCTTTATAAAAGAGCAACGAAGACGCACCACCGCGGGGGAGTTTGAGGGGGACGGCGTCGTTCCCCTCAGGGGGTCAGTGGAGTGAAACGAAACGCCGAGGGGGGAGCTTGACTCTCCCCTGGAATTGTCCCGTCTATATACAGGACTTTGGAAAGGAACTTACGAGACGGGACACTCGTGGTGTGTCTCGCAAATAACTTGGCTTTATTAAAGAGCAACGAAGACGCACCGCCGCGGGGGAGTTTGAGGGGGACGGCGTCGTTCCCCTCAGGGGGTCAGTGGAGTGAAACGAAACGCCGAGGGGGGAGCTTGACTCTCCCCTGGAATTGTCCCGTCTATATACAGGACTTTGGAAAGGAACTTACGAGACGGGACACTCGTGGTGTGTCTCGCAAATAACTTGGCTTTATAAAAGAGCAACGAAGACGCACCGCCGCGGGGGAGTTTGAGGGGGACGGCGTCGTTCCCCTCAGGGGGTCAGTGGAGTGAAACGAAACGCCGAGGGGGGAGCTTGACTCCCCCCTGGAAGTGTCCCGTCTATATACAGGACTTTGGAAAGGAACTTGCGAGACGGGACACTAGAGGTCCCGCGGGCGGGTCAGCAGGAACGCCAGTCCGAGCAGGTTCAGGGCGAGAAGGGACGCCAGCAGCGCCCTGAGGCCGGCGAGCGGGATGAGCAGGGACGAGGTCGCGAGGGCGCCCAGGAATGATCCCAGGAGCTCGAGGCCGTAGCCGAGGCCGTAGCCTTTGCTGACGACGGCTAAGAGGCGGTTGGCCACGATAAAGATATCCCCGGCCAGGGCGCCGAACAGAAATAGGAGCAGAAAGGGGACGCCGGCCGGCGGCCTCGCCGGCAAGACCGCCAGGAAGGCTGCCAGCAACAGGACCACTCCCAGGCTGGAAATGGACAAGCGGCCTGTCGAGGCCGAGCCGGCCAGCGAACTGGCCCAGGCGCCGGCAAACAGCCCGAGCATGAAAGACGAGAGAAGAAGGGCGATCCGGCCGTAGAGATATCCGTAAAGCGACTGAAACCAGACGAGGACGACGACCTCGACGATGATGGTCGTCAAACCCATGATGACGAGGGGAGTCAGCAGGTATCCGCTCCTCGATCGCCTGACGCGGAACAGGACCAGCCATGGCAGGAGGAGCGCCAGGGGGAATGCGAGAAGGACCGGGGCCGGAAGAGAGGCGAACCCGCGCAGGACCTTCGTCTCCAGCCCGCGGAACTGCCGGCTCCAGAAGAGCGACTCGAAAAAGAACGTGGCCGGGGCGAGGTCGGAATTCAGGCGGGTCGCGCCGTCGGACAGCCGGTCCTCGAGATAGTTGACCCGTAAGGGATGGAGCCGCGAATAAAGGAAAGCGCCGTTGACGTAAGTCGTTTCGAGGCCGTTCGCGCGGATCCGGCGGTCGAGTTCGGCGGGGTCGATCGACAGCGGCCCGGTCGACGCCAGGAAGATATTCCGGTCTCCCGGCACGACCTTCACTGTCGGGAAAACCGAGGCCAGCGTGCCGTGGAGAGAAGCCAGGAGGTCCCGAAGCTCGGGTCCGATGTAGTTTTCCGAGGAAGCCGCCCCGAAGGAGAAAACTCCGCCGGCCGATAGCCGTTGCCTGGTCAGCACGAAGAATTCCCTGGTGTAAAAACGGTTGAGCTGCGCCGTGGCCGGACCGGGAAGGTCGAGGATGATCATCTCGTAATGCTTCCTGGTACTCTGGAGAAAAACCCGGCCGTCTTGAAAATAGAGCTGGACCCGCCTGTCGTCCAGCGCGCGCCGGGCGTCCTCCCCGAGAAATTCCCTGGCCAGCACGATGAGCTCCGGGTCAAGCTCGACGTAGTCCACCCGGGCGCGCGGATACTTGAGGACTTCATCCAGGCTGCCCCCGGCTCCGCCTCCTATAAGCAACACATTCGCGGCGAGCGGATCCTGCAGCATGGCGAAGTGGACGGCATCCTCTCCGGCCGCCGGGTCGGGACGGGAAAACGCCCGCGCCCCGTTGGCGTAAAAGGACATCTGCTCTCCGGTTTTGACCACCTGAAGCTTGCCGTAACGCGTGTCGCGGCCGCCGGCGAAAGAGAACGGTTTCCAATACTCCCTCTGGCTGGGCAGGTCAAATACGACCAAGGCCGCCAGAACGCCGAGGCCCACGAGCGAAGATAAGCGCCGTCGCCGGGGTTCGGGGAACATGTTGACCAGAGTCAACCCGAAGGCCCCCACCGCCGCGGCCGCCGCCCAATTCGACAGCCGGGGAAGCAGGGCCCACTGGAGGAAGAATCCGCCGAGGGCGGCGCCCAGCGACTCGATAATATAAACTCGCGCCAGACGACCCCCGGCAGCGCTCACATTCAGGGGGAAGAGCCGGCCCAGAGGAAACGAGACCAGGAGGCCCGCCGCCAGAGCCGCCATGACCGTACCCGCCAGGCCGACCTGCTCGCCCGGGAGGGTGCGTAACGCGAACCGCGACAGCCTGACCGCCGCCAGGGCCAGCGGAAGGAACAGGATCGCCGCCACATAGAGGCCGGCGATCGGCCGCCCCGGCCGCCGTTCAGGAGCGAAGAGGCTTCCCAGGCCGGCGCACAGGAGCCAGCTGGCCAGGACGACCCCGAGCGTCAGCTCATTCCCATAAAAATATGCGGCAAATTCCCGGAGGAGGATGATCTGGAAAGACGAAGCCAGGAATCCCAGAAGGAACGGCGGTATGAACGAGCTCAAACCCAGATCCCGGGAATCGGGTGTCCGCAGGAACGGCAATTTCCCTTGTCGAGATGAACCGCCCTGACCTCGAACCCGAAGCGCTGGACGACCTGTTCCCGGCACTGCGGGCAGTAAGTGCTTTCCGCGGGATGGCCGGGAAGGTTGCCCACGTAAACGTAGCGCAGGCCTTCTTCTCTGGCGATCCCGTGGGCCTTCTCGAGCGTCGAGACCGGCGTCGGGGGGAGGTTCTTGACCAGGTACATCGGCTGGAACCGGGAAAAATGGAGGGGCACGTCCGGCCCGACCTCGGCCGCCAGCCAGCGGCTCATCCTGCGGATGTCGTCGGGATGATCGTTGAGGGTCGGGATCACGAGATAGACGATCTCGAGCCAAACGCCGCTCCGGCTGACAAGCTTGATCGCTTCCAGCACGGGCCGGAGTTCGCCGCGCACGAACTCGGTGTAGAACTCCTCGGTAAAGCCCTTGAGGTCGATCTTGACGGCGTCGACGACCTTGACGAGCTCGGCCAGCGGCTCCGGGTTGATGTGCCCGCCGGTGACCACGCAGTTCTTGATCCCCGCCCTGCGGGCGGCGACCGACGTATCGTACATATATTCATAGAAGACCGCCGGTTCAGTGTAAGTGTAGGCGATCACCGGGCACTCGTACCGGAGGGCGGCGGCGGCCACGCCGTCGGGCGGGAGGTCCATGTTGTCCACCTGCTCGGCGCGAACCTGTGAGATCTGCCAATTCTGGCAGAACTTGCAGTTGACGTTGCAGCCGGCGGTGGCGATGGAAAAGGCGTTCGACCGCGGCAGGAAGTGGAAGAACGGCTTTTTTTCGATCGGGTCGACGTTGGCCGAGACCGCTTTGCCATAGACGAGAGTGTAGTAGGTGCCCCCGTCGTTCTCCCGGACTCCGCAGTACCCCCTTTCCTTGTCGCCCAGCCGGCAGGCGCGGGGACAGAGCTGGCATTCGATCTCGCGGTCGGGGAGCTTCCTGTAGAAACGCGCTTCCCTGTGGGAAAGGCTGACGCGGTCCCCGAAAGCGTAAAGGCGCTCCAGGGGAGCCGCGGGACCGGTGCCGAAAACCACCCCGGCGCCGGCGGCCGTTTTGATGAACCTGCGCCTGTCCATGGTTCGCCGGCGCACGCCGCCGGTCAGACCTCCTCCTCAATGATCTGGACGCCCTGCGAAGAAGCCTGGCCGAGGCCCATGGCCTGAGCGGTGGCGAGGTAATCGGGCGCGCGCCCTTCTTCGCCGAGCGATGGCAGGCCCTGGCGCGCCCGGAGCTTTTCTATCCATTGCCAGCCGGCGAAGTCGGCCGCGACCGGGTCGTCGCTGAAAAACAGCCGGCCGCTGGCGTCGGCCCACTGAGGATGGAAGGCGGGCCCGCGATGGAACTGGACGACCAGCGCGTCGACGATCGACAGACGGTGTTTCGTTTTGACCGTCTCCATGTCATAGAGCTCGGCGACGTAGGGGTCGCAACGGTGGTCGTGATACTTGTTCGGGTTGTGGATCGCGCCGAAGTAGTTCTTGAGGCTGGCCGTGACGCCGGCGAGGCCATGGTCCTTGAGGATGGCCAGGCTGATCGAGGCGCTGACGAACCGGGTCTGGATGGCGGAGAACAGGCTCCCGATGTTGAGGTGGGAGGAGATCTCTGTCTCATATCCCGCGCCCGCCGTGTCCGTACCGAAAACCTTCAGGCCGTTCCGCTCGTCCGAGAGCTTGTAGCCGGCCTCTTTAAGCTCGCGGTTCGTCCGGTCCCAGACCACGATGTTCTTCCCGGGGAGACCGGAACGGATCAGCCAGGCGGCCAGCTCCAGGGGCACCTCGGGCCGGGTCGAGATCTTACGTCCGCCGATGGTATTGACCTTGATGCCCACGCGGTCCGAGGCCTGAAAGCGGCTGCGGACCCCATCGACGGCGTCGGCCGCGCCGGAGACGAGGGTCAGGCCGCGCCGGAGCATTTCCTTGAGCCTGGGGAGATCGATCTCGCCGCCCGGGGAGATCACGCCTTTTCCGCGAATCACGAAAACCTGGGAGACGGCCATGATAAAACTAAGTTACATCCCGCGCCGGGACCTGTCAACAAGCCGTCCGCCTCGGTCTTTTTCTCGACATATGGTATTGTTATCAGGAATCCAAAATCACGATCGTCGAGGAGTCGAAAATGAGCGGTAATAAGATCGGCGCGGCGGCGCTCGCCGCGATCCTATCGGCGGCCGTCGCGATGCCCGCCGTGGCGCAGGAGAGGGGAGGGGCGGGGCCGGAAAAGCTGCTGCCTCAGGTGCCCGGCTGGACGCTGGCGGAGCCGCCCCGGACCTACGTCTCCGCCACCCTTTTCGAATATATCGACGGCGCGGCGGAGAGCTACCTGAGCTACGGCTTCCAGGAGCTGGCCGTGGCCGACTACAAGGGCGGCGACGGCGCCGCGGCGCTGACGGTCGAGATCTATGATATGGGCGGGAATCTCAACGCCTTCGGCATTTACAGCGCGGAGCGTTATCCCGGAAGCCGGTATCTGGATATCGGTGCACAAGGCTACTTCGAAGAGGGCACGCTCAATTTCTTCGCCGGACCGAACTACGTCAAGCTGATCTGCTTTGACTGCGGCGAAACAACCGAGGCCGCCCTGAACGGGATCGCCAGGGACATCGCCAAGAGGCTGGGAACGGATAAGGGCCGGCTGCCGGCCGTCCTCGAATCCTTCCCGAAAGAAGGTCTGGTGGCGAACAGCGAGAAGTTCATCCGACAGAACGTCCTCGGCTACGCCTTCCTCCACGACGGGTACCTGGCGGGCTACCAAGCATCGGAGCAGGAGTTCGAGCTGTTCATCATCGCCGGACAGGATGAGGCCGAGGCCCGGCTGATGCTCGGCCAGTATCTTGCCGCCCAGGAAAAGAACGGAGCTCCGGTCGAGAGATCCGGACCCGGCTATCACATCAAGGACCGGTATGCGAGGCATGTCTATCTGGGCGCGAAAGGACGCTATCTCGCGGGGGCGATGAGGGTTCCCGACGGGGGCGAGTCCCTGGGGCTGAAATACCTTCAGGAGCTTCTGAACGCGCTCGGGAACTAGTGGTGCGTCCCGCAAATATCCTGACTTTCTAAAAAAAAGCAAAGAAGACGCACCACCGCGGGGGAGTTTGAGGGGGACGGCGTCGTTCCCCTCAGGGGGTCAGCGGAGTGAAACGAAGCGCCGAGGGGGAAGCTTGACTTCCCCCTGGAAGTGTCCCGTCTCAGCGTGGGACTTCAGAAAGAAAATTAAGAGACGGGACGCTAGCGGCCCCGTCCGGCGCGATCTCAGACGCTCTGGTCCCGGGGCGGGTTTCGCTCCACGAAATCGTGGAGAACGCGGCACTCGACGACGAGCGAAACCAGGGCCTGCCTCGCTTTATCGATATTCTTTTCCCGCCCCGCCGCCTCGAGCGCCGAGGCGTCGCGACGGAGGGATGGGAGGCTCAGGTTGGCGGAGGCGCCCTTGAGGCTGTGCCCGATCTCTTGGAGCAGGACGAAGTCAGATCCCCTGAGGGCCGCCTCGGTTTGGGACCTTTTTTCTCCGAACTCGAGAAAATATATCTTCAGGAGCTCCTCGAGGAACTCCCTGTCCCCGCCGATCCTCTCGAGAACTTCGGGGTAGTTGATGGGATCATCCCGCTTGGCATTTTGACTGTTGATCATTTTTCCACCCTTTCCCCCTTGTCTTCGAAATCCCCTTCGACGACGACGCAATTCCGTCCCCGGCCCTTGGCCGACAGCAGTGCCGCATCGGCCCGGCGGATGATCGACTTGGCGTCGGCCGTCTGGACGGTCACGGCGCACCCCACGGAGATCGTCGCCTTCAGCGTCCGGGCATCGCAGGTCATGGACCGGGCCGAGACGGCACGCCGCAGCCGTTCGGCGATTTTCCGGATCCTGTCCGTGTCGCAGTCGGGCAGGATGATGATGATCTCGTCCCCCCCGTAGCGGCCGACCCTGTCCGAGCGCCGCACATTCCTCTCGACCCGGCGGACGACGTGGAGAAGCGCCTGGTCGCCGGCGGCATGTCCAAACCGATCGTTGATCTCTTTGAAAAAGTCGACGTCGATCATGATGACCCCGACCGATTTGCCCTCCCGACGGCTCCTGTCGGATTCCCCGTCGAGAAACCGGAGAATCTCGGCCCTGTTCCAAAGCCGGGTCAAGCTGTCGCGGCTGGCCAGGTCCTTGAGCTGTTTCTGGGTGGCGATCAGCTTATCCTCGAGGTCGATGATGCGCCGCCCCGTCCGTAGCCTGGCCCGCAGCTCGAGATAGTTGACGGGCTTGGTCATGTAATCGTCGGCGCCTGACGACAGGCCCGCGATGATATCCCGCTTGCGATCCTTGGCGCTCAGCAGAATGACATAGGTGTACTTGTATTTCTTGCGCCGCCTGATTCGGGCGCAGATCTCGGGCCCGTCCATGCCGGGCATCATCCAGTCCAGGATGGCCAGCCTGAGGGCCGGATCCTGGAGCGCCTGCCAGGCTTTCTCCCCACGCCGTGCCAGGCCGACTTCATAGCCCCAATCCAGCAGGTTTTTTTCGAGGATCTTGGAGCTGATCATGTCATCTTCAGCGATCAGGACGCGCATCCGGCCCCTGGGCTCCTGGCTCACCGTCGGCCGTCCTGCAGCCCCGGCAAACCGGCGGACGACGCGCTCCGGGTCATGACGCGGTGGATCGTTTCGGCCAGCTGCCTGGCGTTGAGAGGCTTGGAGACGTAATCATCCATGCCGGCTTCTATGCACTTCTCGCGGTCGCCCTTCATGGCGTTGGCCGTCATGGCGATGATCGGGAGGTGGGCGCCGGTCTCGAGCTCCCTGTCGCGGATCATCCGGGTGGTCTTGAGGCCGTCCAGCCGGGGCATCTGAATATCCATCAGGAGGAGGTCGAAAACCCCTTTGTCCAGGGCGCTCATGGCCTCCACGCCGTCCATAACCGCCCGGACGAGGTGGCCTTGTTTTTCGAGCATGAAAACGGCCACCCTCTGATTCACCAGGTTGTCCTCGGCGATCAGGACCCGATAATACGGCCGGCGGGTATCGCGCAAGGGAGGCGCTTCCGCTGGAGGAGCCGGCTTTTCCCTGCCGGCATCGACCCCCAGGACCTCGGCCATTTTCTTGGCCAGGTCCCTGGGCTTGACGGGCTTGCTCAGGTGGGAGGAGACGCCCACGCGGACCCAGGGAGACGCATCCACGCTGTGGCTTGTCGTGCTCATCATCATGATGATCGACCGCGTCAGCTCGCGATGGTCCCTGATGTAGTCCAGGATGACGAAGCTGTCGTGACCCGGCAAGCTGCCGTCGAGAAGCACGGCGGCGAAAGGCTGCCTGTCTTTCTCCGCTTCGTCGAGGGCTTGCATTCCCTCGTCCGCGGTGGCCGCTTCGACCGCTCTGATGCTCCAGCTCGCCAGCGTTTGCCGGATCGCCCGGCGGCAGTTGACGTTGTCTTCAATAATCAGGACCGGACGGCTGCCCGCCTGCGGCAGGACGGCCGCCTCGGCGTCGGCCGCCTCCTCCGCGCAGGGGATAAAGTGCGCGGTGAAATGGAACGTGCTGCCCTTGCCGACGGCGCTCTCGACCCAGATGCTTCCCCCGAGGAGGCCGACGAGCTGAGAGGATATCGCCAGTCCCAAGCCGCTGCCGCCGTACTTCCTGGTCATCGAGCTGTCGGCTTGGGCGAAGGAATCGAAAATGATCCGCTGCTTGTCTTGGGGAATGCCGATGCCGGTGTCGGCTATGGAAAATTGCAGCACGACGTCCTTGTCCGCCGGGCTGGCGGGCGCCACGCTCACGACAACATCGCCTTTCTCGGTGAACTTGATGGCGTTCCCCACCAGGTTGATCAGGACCTGCCGCAGCCTTCCGGGGTCGCCGATGAGCCTGGAGGGCGTTGTCGGATCGATCCAGCACACAAGGTCGAGCTTGTTCCTGTGCGCCTGGATGGCCAGCGGCGACAGGGCTCCGTAGAGGAGGTCCTGGAGGTCGAAGACGGTGGACTCGAGCTCCACCCGTTTAGCCTCGATCCTGGAAAAATCCAGAATATCATTGATCAGGGAGAGCAGGGATTCCGCGGACGACCGGATGCCTGTCAGATACTCTTTTTGTTCCGGGGTCAGGCTCGTGTCAAGAGCCAGCTCGGTCATTCCCAGGATGCCGTTCATCGGGGTCCGGATCTCGTGGCTGATGGTGGCCAGAAACTCGCTCTTGACCCGGCTTGCAGCCATCGCTTCTTTCCGCGCCCGGACCTGCTCGGAGACATCCACGAGGTTCAGGATCAACCCCAGGTAGCCGCGGTCCGAATACAGAGGCTTGATGCGGAGGGTGATCTCTTTGTTGCCGAGCGTCTCCTGGAGCTCCAGGGGCCGGGCTTCGCCGCTCTGCTTGAGCTCCGCCGTCCGCGCCGCCAGGCCTTCGAACGTCTCTCCGAGATCGAGCTTCCGGAGATGCCGGCCCATGATGTCCGACCTCTGCTTGCCGAAGAGATCTAAAAAGTAGTTATTGACCTCGATGATCCGGTCATCGGCATCCGTGAACAGGACGCCCTCGTCGATCCCGGAGATGATCGCCGACAGTTTCGTGGTCTCGCGCTTCAGGTCCTCTTCCGTCCTCTTGCGGTTCAAGGCCTCGACATAAGCCGTCCCGAGCGCCTCCATGGCCCTCTGATCATCCCCGTCATATCCCCCCGGCTTGTTGGCCAGCGCGATCACGCCGGTGGTCTTCAGTCCGTGCCTGAGCGGGACCGTGAGCAGGCTGGCGATCTGGGGATGTCCCGACGGGGTGCCGGTCCGGGCGGGGTGACCGTCAGGCTCGTTGATGACCTGGGACCTGCCCAGCCGAATGGACTCGCTCCAGAGCCCCTTTACCGGCATATCCGCAAGCAACGAGCGGGCGCCGGCTTGGGGGATCCGGCAGGCTTCCCAGCCCGGGTCGCTCACCGCCAGGGTATCCAGGCGGTCCTCTTCGTTCAAGTCGCCGATGAACCCGAACCGGCTGTTGGTGAGCTCTTCCGCCAACTTGAGGCAGAAGGCGGCCAGCTCGGTGTCCTTCTCGCCGTTGAAGACCTTTTGAAGAAGCCTATTGATGCCGTCGAGCAGCATGTTTTGCTTCAAGAATTGGGTTTCGGTCTGGCGCGGCTCGGTGATATCCTTGTCCATGCCCCGGTAGCCGAGGAGCTCATCGTTTGCGCCCAGTATCGGCAAACCGTTGGTCACGAGGCAAACAAGGCGGCCGTCCTTGGCCACGTTCCAATTCACGAAATCCACGATCGGCCGTTTCTCGGCGGAGATCCTTTCGAGATAATGCCGGACCCGGACCGCCTCGGAGCTGGGCATCAGGTCGAACAGGGACTTGCCCAAGATCTCTTCGGGCTCGAAGCCCAGGATATGTCTGATCTTGCCGGAAGCGAAGGTGTAAGCCCCCCGGCGGTCGATTTCCCAGATGAAGTCCCCGGTGCTCAGGGCGATGTCCTGGAATCGTTTTTCCGAGGCCCGCAGCTCCTCCAGGATGCGCTCGCGCTGCGAGCTGTCGCGGTAGATGCCGCAGATGCCCCGGAGCTCGCCGCCGACCAGGATGGGGGAGGCTATGACCGAGACGGGGATCGATTGTCCGTCTCTCCTCTGCCGGACCGACTCGAAGGCCACCTTTTCGCCGGCCGCAACCCGCTGCGTGATCGACGCCGCCGAGCTCCGGTCCTCCGTCGTGACGATCAAGTCGTCGATCGTCCGGCCGACGATGTCCTCGTCTCCGAAACCGAAGATTCTTTTGAACTCGCTGTTGACGCGCAGCAGACGACCCTCGGTGTCGGCGATGACGATGCCCTCCATGGCATCGTCGATCACCTTTTCAAAATAGGCGCTGACGTCGACCGCGGCGCCGTCGGAAGAAGACATATATGAACCTCACGCAGCCTAAGCGGCACTCCGATTCTAGGCCCTGGAGCGAACCGGTCAATCGCCGCCGCCGGTGAGGACAGGGGTGATTTTGGGTCCGGGGTCATCACCCAGAAGGGTGATCCGGGTTTTGGAGGAGGTCCGGCCGGGAACCGGTTTGCTTATTTTTTGACTGGAGTATAATAGGCGAGAAGGCCGATGGGCGAAAATCGCATTCTCACGATCGCGGCGGGCATCTTCATCGTGATCATCGTCGGGCTGGTGCTCCGCGTCGCCGACGTCGTTTTCTTTCCGCTGTTCCTGGCCGTCTTGTTCTATTACATCCTTTCCCCGGTCCTGGATCTCCTGGTTCGGCTGAAGATCCCCCAGCTGGCCGCCGTGTCCCTGATCGTCGCCGCGGCTTTTTTGATCTTCTATCTCCTGGGAATCCTCGTCTACGCGAGCGGCAAGGGCTTCGTCTCCTCGCTGCCCCAATACGGCGAAAAGCTGAGCCTGCTCCTGTACTCGATCACCGAGAGACTCGATATGGGTAAGGTGAACTGGAATCCCTGGACCTGGTCGAAAGGGCTGGACGTCAACAAGGTCACCGGCATCGTGGTCGCTTCGCTGAACAAGTTTCTGGCTTTTTTTTCCACGTTCCTGTTGTCGTTCATCTATCTCATCTTCATGCTGGCCGGCCGGGGCAAGCTCCAGGGCAAAATCGAGAGGTCGTTTCCCCCGGCCCGGGCGAAAAAGATCATCCACGTGGTCGAAAAAATTGACGAGCAAGTCCAGAGGTACCTGGCGATCAAGAGCGCCGTGAGCTTTTTATCGGGGGTGATGGTGGCGGTCGTCCTGGCCGTTTTCGGCGTCGATTTTGCGATCATCTTCGGCGCCGTGACTTTCGTCCTCAACTTCATCCCCAGCATCGGGTCGATTCTGTCCCTCGGCCTGGCGGTCCTGGCCACGGTCTTTCAGTACGGAAGCCTGTTCCCGACGCTTTGGGTCTTCCTGCTCATCCTGGTGCTGGATACGATCTTGGCGAACGTTTTGGAGCCGAAATGGATGGGAGTCGGGCTCGGGTTGAGTCCCCTGGTCGTGCTGTTCTCCCTCTTTTTCTGGGGGTGGTTGTGGGGCGTCCCGGGAATGATCCTATCGGTTCCGCTGATGGCCGTCGTCAAGATCACCTGCAGCAATGTCCCCTCACTCCAGTTTCTCGCGGAGCTGATGAGCGGCTGATGGGATCAGCGGACGGATATGATGCGTTGGCCCTGCGGCGGCTCGCCCCGCCCCTTAGCGAACCTCTGGAGGAGATTCGCTAAGTAGCTCCGTCCTTCCAAGCCGTCTCCGGCAAACCGCTTGACCGCCGGGATGAGGTCATCGAGGGCCGCCAGCTTTTCCTCTTTCGTGTAGGCCTGGAGCGGCTGGGGGAGGACGATCTGGCCTTCGAAACGGCAGCGCTCGATCCCCTGAAAGACCAGTTCGCCGGGCACGCTGTCCACGCGGCCCGAGGGCTCAGTTACGAGAAGAGCGGGGCGGGCTCGCTCGATCTTCTCACGGGCCGATTCGAGGGCCAGGACGGCGTCACGGTCGGCGAATTCCGGGCGAACCGCGGCGATCCTCTCGAGCAGGGCTTCGATGTTGAGGATCAGCCACTCCAGCCGTTCATCCCGGGCGATATCGACGCCGTGCTGCGGCCTCTTCTCGATGATCTTGCGCTCCTGGTAGGGCCGGTGGCGCGACAGGTGAGGGCAGGCCGGCGGGCAGCGGATTTCCTGGCCGCGCAACCGGCCGCAACACAGCGGGCATAACTCGGAGCCCAGGGCGGGGCACCGGCGCTTCGCCTTTCTTCTATGACATTGAGAGCAGACGGTCATCAGGTGCCCGGCCTACTTCTTGACCATGAAGGTCTCGCCGCTCAGGATCTTCATCTTCCGGCCCATCAGGCTCCGCAACGCCTTCTGGGCGGCTCCCTGTTCAGCGACCTTTTTCGAGGGCCCCTTAGCTTTAGCCAGGGGGAAAGGCCCGAGACAGACCTCGACGATGAACGTCTGCTTGTGGTCGGGTCCGACGGAGGTGACCGTCTTGTAGTGCGGCGCCGGCAGATTCTCCTTCTGGAAGTATTCCTGCAAGGCGGACTTGTAATTGTCGACCACGTGGCCGTCCGTCTTCTGGTAGGAGCGCTTGAGATACGGCAGCAGGAATCGCTTGGCCGCCTCGTATCCCTGGTCGAGGTAGATGGCTCCCACGAGCGCTTCGAAAGCATCGGCCAGGATGTTGCCCTTCGTGCGGCCGCCGCTATGTTCCTCGCCCTTTCCCAGGAAGAGGAACTTGTCGAGCTTTAGCTGCCGCGCGAACTGCGACAGGGAGACGGAGCTGGCGGCGGAGGCTTTATACTTGGACAGGTCTCCCTCGGCCAGCTCGGGAAAGGTGGCGCAGAAGAAATCCGCCATCGCCAGCCCGACGACCGAATCGCCCAGGAACTCGAGCACTTCGTTGTCTATGACCTCTTTCCCTTTCTGCTGGTGCTCGTAAGCATAGGAGCTGTGGGTCAGGGCCCGGCGGAGCAGCTCCTTGTTCCGGAAGCGCACGCCGAGCTTGTTTTCCAGGGTCACTGTTTCATCTTTCATAATCCAACGTCCATCAATCAGGATAGGCCAGGCGACCGCCGACGATCGTCATGGCCGCCGCGCCCCGGAGGCGCCAGCCGTCGAAGGGGTTGTTCCGACTCTTTGAATTGAACTTGCTGATATCGACCACCGTTTCCGCCTGAAGGTCAAGGAGGGTCACGTCGGCGTCCGACCCGGGACGAAGGCTGCCCTTGTTCGTCAGACCCAGGATCCGGGCCGGAGCCGCGGAGAACATCTCGACGAACCGACTCAGCGAGATGACGTTCCCCCAGACGAGCCGGTCGAGCAAAAGGGGGACGGCGGTCTCCAAGCCGGCGATCCCGAAGGGCGCTTTTTCGAACCCGACGGCCTTCTCTTCCGGGGCGTGGGGCGCGTGGTCAGTGGCCAGGACGTCGATCACGCCGTCGGCGACGGCGCTCCGCAGCGCCTCGACATCCTCAGCGCTCCGGAGCGGCGGGTTCACCTTCAGGTTAGGGTCGAGACTCTCCACGAACGAGTCGGTAAGGACGAGATGATGGGGCGTCGCCTCGGCGGTCACGCGGACCCCCTTGAGCTTGGCGGCCCGGACCGCCTCCGCCGCTCCCCGGGTGCTGACGTGGGCGATGTGCACCCGGCCCGGCAGGGCGGCGGCCAGGATCGCATCCCTGGCGACCATGACATCCTCGGCGGCCGCGGGGATCCCCCGGACCCCCAGGCGGCGCGACACCGCGCCCTCGTGCATCACCCCGTCACCGCTGAGGCTCGCGTCTTCGCAGTGGTCGATCACCGGCGCGCCGAGCCGCGATGCCTCTTCGAGGGCCCGGAGCATGAGACCGCTGTTTTGGATGCAGCGGCCGTCGTCCGAGAACGCCACGGCTCCGGCCTCGAGGAGCTCCTCCATGGGGGAGAGCGCGCCGCCCGCCAGCCCGAGGCTGATCGCGGCGATCGGGAAAACGTTGACGACGGCGCTCTTCCGGGCTGCCGCTAAAATGAAGGAGGTGATCTCGACGCTGTCGTTCACGGGTTTCGTGTTGGGCATGACGCAGATCGACGTGAAACCGCCGCGGGCGGCCGCCAGGGAGGCGGTCCGGATGTCTTCTTTGTATTCCTGCCCGGGCTGGCGCGCGTGAGCGTGCATATCGATGAAACCCGGGACGACGATCCGTCCCGAGGCGTCGATAACCCGCGCGTCCGGGTGGCCAATCCCCGGCCGGACCTCGGCGATCTTGCCGCCCTCGATAAGAATGTCCAGCGCCCCGTCGCGGCCGGCGGCCGGGTCGACGACGCGCCCGTTCTTGATCAGCAGCCTCATCGCGGCTTCCCCAAGGACGGCACGGACGGACCCGCGGCCATCATCGTCCCATCTCGGCGGGCTCGGTGATCAGGACCTCGTCGACGCCGTCGATCTCCGCGAGCTTCACCTGGACGGTCTCCCGCCTTGAAGTCGGCAGGACCTTCCCCGCGTAATCGGCGCGGATCGGCAGCTCGCGATGGCCCCGGTCGATCAGGATGAGAAGCTGGATGGACCGCGGCCGGCCCAGATGGAACAGTCCTTCCATGGCGGCCCGGATGGTTCGTCCCGTGAACATGACATCGTCAACGAGCAAAACGTCTTGGCCGCCGATCGGAAAAGCGAGCTCGGTCTTGCGGGCCATGTTCCCGGCGTCGCGGGTGTCGGCGTCGTCCCTGAAAGGAGTGATGTCCAGGACGCCCACCGGGATCTCGACGTTCTCCAGCTCCCGGACCAGACGGGAGATGCGATTGCCCAGGTAGATCCCCCGTGTCCGGATGCCGACGATGACCAGGTTCTTGAGGTCGCGGTTGCGCTCCAGGATCTCCGAGGTCATGCGCAGGACGGACTTTCTGATCTTGGCGCCATCCATCACGCGCGCCTTAATTTTTTCTTCCATACGGCATCTCCCGGGCTCGCCGCGGCACAGGGGCGGCCCCTCCCTCGGCCACTCGAACATGCCCGAACTCGGCGTAAAAGTCAATCATCGCGGCCCTGGAAATACCGCCGGGCCGCCCGCACGTCGCTCCGGATCTGCGCGACGAGGGATTCCCGGGACGCAAAGGGCCGCTCGTCCCTCAGCTTTCTGATGAAGCGGAGACCGACCCGCCGCCGATAGAGGTCGCCGCGGTAATCCAGAAGGAAGGATTCGATATGCAGCGGACCGCAGCCAAAGGTCGGCCGGGTGCCGACGTTGGTCACCGACGGATGGTCTTTCCCCCCGACGACCGTCGTCGTGAGGAAGACACCGGCCGGGACGATCTCGCTGTCCGCCAGCAGGTTGGCCGTCGGAAAGCCCAGGGTCCGCCCGCGCGCCGAGCCGCCCACGACCCGGCCGGTTATTTCGTAGGGACGTCCCAAGTAGACGGCCGCCTCGCCGACAGCGCCGGCGGCGAGCAGGCGACGGATGCGGCTGCTGCTGACGACCTGGCCCCTCCGGCGGACGGGCGGGACCGGGCGCACGCCGAAACCCAGCCTTTTGCCCGCTTGCCCGAGGCTGTGGATGCCGCCCCTGCGGCCTCGGCCGAACCTGAAGTCCAGGCCGACGACGATCTCCCGCGCCCCCAGGCTGCCGATCAGGACCCGCTCGATGAAATCGGCTGCCGATAGGCTGGCGAACGTCTTGGTGAAAGGCGCCAGGACAACGGCCTGGACGCCGGCGATGCGGAAGCCCTCGAGCCTCTGGGAGAGGGTTTGGATCATGGCGATCGGTCTCCGGCCCAGGACTCTTTCCGGATGGGGTAAGAAGGTGAGCACGACGGAACGCAGCTGCTCACGCCGCGCCCGCTCGGCCAGGGCCCGGAGGATCTTCTGGTGGCCGAGGTGGAGGCCGTCGAAATTCCCGGCGGCCACGGCCGTCGGCTCCGGAAACAGAGGCCGGAAATCCAGCTCCCGAACGACCTGCATGGCTTCAGCCGCGGGTTTTCGACTTTTCCACGTAGCCCAAATGGAGTTGTTGCAGGCAGGTCTCCAAAAACTTTTCTTCCTCGGGCTTCAGGCGGCCCCGGGTCCTGTCCTTGAGCAGGTCCAGCAGGTCGATCAGCCTTTGGGCCAGCTCGAAGTTCTCGCCTTCCGCCGAACCGACCGGGTCCGGTATGATGCCGAGCTTGACAAGGGCCTGAGCATAGAGCGGGAAGACGATCGAGCTGAAATCGAGGGGGGGCAGAAACTCCGCGGTGGACGCGCTTTCGGCGCCGGCCGGCTTCCCGGGCCGTTCAGGGTCGAGATCAATCATGGTCACCTCGATAGCGATATCAGTCGCCAGGCGCCGATTGTTTCCGCAGCACCAGGCTGGCCTTGATGAATTCGTCCAGGTCCCCATCGAGGACCCGGTCGACGTCCCCGACCTCGAGCTTCGTCCGCACATCCTTGATCTGCCGGTAGGGATGCAGCACATAGGAGCGGATCTGGCTCCCCCAAGCGATTTCGGATTTCGATTCCTCCATCTTCTCGAATTTCTCGAGCTGTTTCTTCCTTTCCAGCTCGTACAGCCTGGCCTTCAAAACCTTCATGGCCGAGGCCCGGTTCTTGTGCTGCGACCGCTCGCTCTGGCACTGGACGACGATCCCGGTGGGAAGATGGGTGATGCGGACGGCCGAATCCGTCACGTTGACGTGCTGGCCGCCGCTGCCCGAGGAGCGGTAGGTATCGACCCGCAGCTCCTCGGGATTGATGAGGATCTCGATGTCATCTTCGACCTCCGGGAACACGAACACCGCCGCGAACGACGTGTGACGCCTCTTGTTGGAGTCGAACGGGGAGATGCGGACGAGCCGGTGGACGCCGGATTCCTGGCTCAGGTTGCCGAAGGCGTAATCCCCCTCCACCCGGACCGTGGCGCTTTTGAGACCGGCCTCTTCTCCCGGGAGGTAATCGAGGACCTCGGTCTTGTAGCCCCGCCGCTCGGCGTAACGAAGATACATCCGGAGGAGCATCTGCGCCCAGTCCTGGGATTCCGTGCCGCCGGCGCCGGGATGGATGGTCATGATGGCGTTCCGCGGGTCGTCACGGTCGAAAAAGAGCGTCTGGAATTCGACTTCCGCGAGCCTCTTCTCAAAGGCCGCGATGGCCGCGGCGACCTCGGCCTCGACGTTTTCGCCTTCAGCCGCGAGCTCGACCAGGACCTCGACCTCTTCTTTTTTGTCCTCCAATCGCTTGAAGGAACCGAGGTCGCGCTCCAGCTTCTTTTTCTGTTGCTGAAGCGATTGGAACTTCTTCTGGTCCTGCCAGGTCGCGGGTTCGGTCAGCTCGGCGTCGACGGCCGCGAGATCGGACTTTTTGCTGTCCAGGTCAAAGAAAGCCCCTGAGGTCCTCGAATTTCTGAAACTGCTCCCTGATATTGGCCTGCAGCTCAAGGGATCTGTTTCCGGCAGTCGGATTTTTTTTGTTCATCGGCTTTCCTAATATTCTCCCGGAGAGGTCAGTCGCGTGCGATAAAGTAATCCACCCGGCGGCCCGACCCGGAAACCAGCTTGGCGAGCGCGGAATCCGCTTCCGGCCGGGTCGCGAACCCCCCGATCCGGACGCGGTACACCGTCCTTCTGTCGTTCGGCAGCGGTTCGAGGACAACGACCGCGTATCCCTGGGATTTGAACTTCTGCGCCAAGGTGACGGCTTCCGCTTTCTCCGCCAGCGCTCCCACCTGAACGTAGTAGTATCCCTTCTTGGCGGGAGCGGCGGCTTCGACCTCGGGCGCGGGCATTACGGCCTCCGCCGCGACATCGGGTGGCGAGGCCGCAGCCGCCGCCTTGTCGGGGGACGGGCTGAGCTTCTCCGCCGCGGGCGGGTTGGCCTCGACCTTGGGCGGCGTCTGCTCCGCCTTGGCGGCCGGCTCGACCTTCTTCTCGCCGGGCGCCGGCTGGGGGGCTTCGGCCGTCTGCGGCGCCCCGGCCTTGGCTTCCGGAACGATCAGCCTGTCCTTGACCTGTTCCGGCGCCTTCTGGGCCAGCGACGCGGCGGATTTCGAGGCGGCCTGGGCATGTTTTTTACCGACCGATACCCCGAGCAGGAAGATCACCACGCCGATGATCAGGATGCCGAAGAAAATGATGGCCAGCTGGGTGCTGGAGACCTGGAGTTCGCGGAATTCTCTGTTCTTCATGACCCTCTCACTTATTTCTGCTGATCTTGAACGAAGGACCGGAGCAGCTCGATCGGCAGCGGGAAGATGATCGTGGAGTTCTTTTCCACGGAGATCTCGGTGAGCGTCTGGAGATAGCGCAGCTGCAGGGCCTGCGGATTCACCGAAATGATGTTGGCGGCCTCCGTCAGCTTGGCGGCGGCCTGGAATTCCCCGTCCGCATGGATGACTTTGGCCCGCCGCTCGCGCTCCGCTTCGGCCTGGCGGGCGATGGCCCGGACCATGTTGTCGGGGAGGTCGACGTGCTTCATCTCGACGAGCTGGACCTTGATGCCCCACGGGTCGGTGTGCTTGTCCAGGATGTCCTGAAGCTGGGCGTTGAGCTTTTCCCGCTCGGAGAGGAGATCATCGAGCTCCACTTCGCCCAGCACGCTCCGGAGCGTCGTCTGGGCGAGCTGGGAGGTGGCGTAAAGGTAATCCTGGACGTCGATGATCGCCTTGAGCGGCTCCATGACCCGGAAATAGACAACGGCGTTGACCTTGACCGAGACGTTGTCCCTGGTGATCACATCCTGGGGCGGGATGTCCATGGTGACGAGACGCAGGCTGACCCGGATGATCCGGTCGATCGGGGCGAAAACGAAGATCAGACCCGGCCCCTTGGCCGCGGGCAGCACGCGTCCCAGGCGGAAGATGACCCCTCGCTCATATTCGCGAAGCACCTTGAGGGAATTCAGCAGATAGAGGACCACGAGGCCGACGACGATGACCGGGAACGTGATCATGGAGACCTCCTCATCAGAGCTTTTCGACCCGAAGTCTCAGCGAGTCCAGGACCTTGACGACCCGGACGCGGCCGCCCGTCGGGATCGCCGTCCCGGACTCGGCGTTCCACAGCTCGCCGTGAACGAAGACCTTGCCTTCGGGATCGAGATTGGTCCGGGCCACGCCGACCTCGCCGATCAGCCCTTCCTTGCCCGTAAAGGCCTTCCGGGCATGGGCTTTGAACACGAGAACCACCATCAGGATAAAAATGAGCGACAGGCCGAGGGCGACGGGCAGGATCACCCGGAGACTCGGCCGGAGCGCGGGCACGGGAGAGTTGACGAGCATCATCGAACCGATCACCATGGCGGCGACACCTCCGGCGGCGAGGATCCCGAAACTCTGAACCTTCACCTCGAGAACGAAGAGGCCGATGGACAGGAGGATGAGCAGGAGCCCGACATAGTTGATCGGCAGGATCTGGAAGGCGAAGATGGCCAGCAGGAGAGAAATGCCCCCGAGCACGCCGGGGAGGACGGCGCCGGGGTGGGCGAACTCGAAATAGAGGCCGAGCAGTCCGATCATGAGGAGGATGTAGGCCAGGTTCGGGTTGGATATCGTCAGCAGGAATTTCTGCCTCGCGGACATCGGATATTCGATCACGGCCTCGCCCTCGAGGCCGAGGAGGAGGCTCCCGCCGTCAAACCGGCTGATCGTCCGGCCGTCGAAAGCGTCGATGATCTCCTGATCGTTCTTGGCGACGAGGTCGATCAGGCCCTTGGCCAGGGCCTCTTTATCGGTGTAGGAGGCGCTGTTGCGGACGGCGTCCTCGGCGGCGGCGAGGTCGCGGCCGCGCTTTTCGGCCAGCGACTTGATGTAGGAGACGGCGTCCTGCGTCACCTTTTCCTCCATCGTCTTGTCCAGGCCCTGGCCGGTCAGCGAAACGCCGACGGGATGGGCCGCCCCGGTGCTCGTGCCCGGAGCCATGACGAAGAGATCGCTGGCGACGCCGATAAAAAACCCGGCGGAGGCGGCCCGCCCGCCGCTCGGGCTGACAAACGTCACGACCGGGACTTTGGAGTTGACGACGGCGGTGATGATCTCCCGCATCGAGGAGTCCAGGCCGCCGGGCGTGTTGAGCGCCATGATGACCAGCCGGTCGCCGGCCGCCGCGGCCCGCTCGAGGGCACTGGTGATATACTCCGCGGTGACGGGGTGGATGGGCGCGTCGACGGTGATCTTCATGATCGAACCGGCGACGGGAGATGACAGCCCGGCCGCGAGGGCCAGGACCAGGAGGATTTTTTTCACCGTGTGGCCATTATAGGTTCTCGAGAAATTCAAGTCAATAATGCCTTGACATTTGAAGGTCGATACATTAATTATTATCTGTCTTTTACGGCTTCGAAGGAGCTTGAGATGATCAAGAACGACATCGCCCTGACGATCGAGAAGGGCACGGAGTTCAACAGGGCGAAATCCCTGCTCCTCGTCGAAGCCATCCTCGAGGCCATGAAGAAGGCGCTGGAAAACGACCAGAAGATCGAGATCCGGGGTTTCGGCAGCTTCCGGGTCGTGGATAAGAAAACCGGGTTCGGCCGGGATATCCGCCGGAAGAAACAGATCCGGATCGAGAAGGGCAAGCGGATCAAGTTCCGCTCCGGCCAGGAACTGAAGAACCACATCGACAAGAGTTGAAACAGCCACCGCCCCGACTCCGGCCGACCGGCCTGAAGACCTATTCGCTCCTCACGCGAAAAAGCAAGGTGCAAGTCCGGGACTTCGGCAAGGTCCCCGACCCCGCGGCCGGCGCCGCGGGTTTCATCGACAGCCTCCCCGACATCCTCGCGGGCCGTGACTTCCGGGAGCTGCTGGCGCTTGTCCGGCGGGCGCGCGCCGCCGGCAAGCCCGTCATTCTCGGCCTGGGCGCCCACGTCATCAAAGTCGGCCTGAGCCCGGTCATCATCCGCTTGATGCGGGAGGGATGGGTCAACGCCCTGGCCCTGAACGGCGCGGGCATCATCCACGATTTCGAGATCGCGTTCTCGGGGCAGACGTCGGAGGACGTCGCCGTCCAGCTTCCGACCGGCGATTTCGGAATGGCGCGCGAGACGGGCGAGTTCCTGAACAGGGCCATCCGCTCGGGCGCCCGCCGCGGCGCCGGACTCGGAGAAGCCGTGGGGCGGATGATCGCGCGCTCGAAATTCCCGCACCGGGACCTCAGCCTGACGGGCATGGCCTTCGAGCTGGGCCTGCCGGCCACGGTCCACGTGGCCATCGGCACGGACACGATCCATTTCCACCCGGGCGCGAGCGGCGCGGCCCTGGGTCAAAGCTCGCTCCGTGACTTCTTCCGGTTCAGCGATGTCGTCGCCGGTCTCGAGGGCGGCGGTGTCTACCTCAACGTGGGCTCGGCGGTTATCCTCCCCGAAGTCTTTCTCAAGGCGCTGTCGTACGTCCGGAACCAGGGACGAACGCTCCGGGACTTTTCGACGGCCGTGTTCGATTTCCGTCATCATTACCGGCCGGCGCAGAACGTGATCGCCCGGGCGGTGGGGGAGAAGGGCAGGGGATTCTATTTCATCGGGCACCACGAGATCATGGTGCCGCTCTTTGCCGCCGGACTCCTGTCCTGAGCCGCCGGCCGCCGTTGTCGCGCAAGGCCATCCCGCAAAGCCGTCGTTTGTAGTCCTGCTTCAATCCGGCCGCGGCCGCCTTGGCCTGTTCGACCGTCCGCTCCAGGGAACCGGAGGTGTCGATGACATAGTCCGCCTGACGCAGCCTGGCGGAGCGCGGCAGCTGGGCCCGGATCCTCCTGAGAGCGTCGCTCCGGCTCAGCCCGTTCCGCTCCATGAGCCGGCTGACCTGGAGACGGCGAGGGCAGTCCGTGACGACGATCCTGTCGAAAAAGCCGGCGAAGCCCGCTTCCAGGGTCAGGGCCGCCTCCGAGACGTAGATTTTGTGCCGCCCGGACTTGCCGAGCCTGAGCACGGTTTTCCGTTTTTCGGCCATGACCAGAGGATGGACGACCGAATCGAGAAATCGCCGTTCCCGCTCGCTCGAGAAGATGATCGCGGCGAGCTTCGCGCGGTTGATGGTCCGGTCGGAATTGAGTATCGCGGGACCGAAGTGCCCGGCCACCTGACGCCAGGCCTTTCGGCCGGGGGACATCAGCCCGCGCGCCACGAGGTCCGCGGATTCGACAAAGCAGCCTCGCCGCTTCAGGACCCGGGCGACGACCGATTTTCCCGTGGCGATGCCGCCGGTGAGCGCCACGGTCAGGACAGGCATGATGTCGCGATCGCCGCCGGCCGCTCCCGGGACCGGGTCAGGAGGGTTTCTTTTTCCGGCCGCCCTCGACGAACCGGAAATCCTTGTCGAACCGGATGGCCACTCCCTGGCGCTGGCCCTTAACGTCCGGCTGTTCGAGGCGGACGGTGATGCCGCCGACGTTGAGCTTGACGTCCTTGCCTTCGGTGAGCTTCTTGGGAAGGGTGATGACCAAGTTAAGTTTCGAGCCCACCACCAGCCCGGAATCGAGGCTGAAGTAGGCTCCACCGGCGCTGATATTCTTGATGGTCGTATTCTCCTTGAATTTACTGCCCTTCGGCATCTGCCCCTCGATCACGGCGGGCAGGGGGAGGTCCAGTCGCCATTCGCGGCGCCGGTTATTCTGGATGGACGGCATAACGTCGGCTGTCTTGGATTTTTTCGCTTTTTTCATCCCAACCTCGATTTCCCGTCTTTCTTAAAACAACGCCGAGTTGATGGCATAAAGCGCCAGCTGCAGACGGCTGTGGGTGTCCAGCTTGGCGTAGATGCTCTTGATGTGGGAGCGGACCGTATTCTTGCTGATGAACAGGACCTCGGCGATCTCATCGTTGCTCTTGCCCTGGCCGATGAGGCGGAGGACCTGGAATTCGGTGGGCGTCAGCTGGTCGAGCGTCTTCTCTTTCAGGTCCCGTCCGACCACCGAAATGATCCTGTCCATGATGCTGCTCATCTTGTCCCGCGGCAGCCAGATCTCGTTCTTGTGGATGACGCGGATCGCCTCCGAGAGCTGTCCGGCGGGATCGGCGAGGTCGAAGTAGCCCCTGGCGCCGGCGTTGATCAGGCCGACGATCTCCTCGTGGGAGGGGATGCTGCCCAGGATCAGCAGCTGGCACTTGGTTTGAAGCTTGGAGACTTCGTTGATGGCCTTGCAGATCTCCCGCATGTTGGGGAGCGGCTCGGTGTTGGCGAACAGGATCACCTGCGGCCGCAGCTTTTTGGTCGACTCCATGAAGCTGTCGATCGTGTTCTTTTCGACGTTGGCGATGTCGATACCGCCATCGGACTCCAGCGCTCTCAAGATCCCCGACAGGATGATCTCCGAGGGACAGAAAATCAGGATCTTGATTTTCTTCTCTTCCAAAGCCGGCGTCTTTTTATTCATGAACCTCTCACTCTCCGGCGACCCTTCGCCCTGGGGAATTCTATTGAAACGGTTTTCGGATGTCAAGGAGAGTCAAAATGAGGCCGCATTTCAATTCCTGTTAAGGGTCATAATCGGTATTAGGGTCCTGTACAGGAAGGGATAATTGTCATTGTCTCAGGAAAGGTCGGCGGGGGGCCCCCACGCCGTGCCACCCTTCAGTTAGATTTTCGACTTACAGGAATAGAAATGCCGGCCTTGGTGGGTACTGGACTGAAGGGTTAGTTGAGGGCCGGCGCCACGGGCAGAAGCCGGAACTTCCTGTCGAGCCGCAGGAGCACGTCCTGCTTGCGACCGGCTTGCAGGGTGTCGGCCGGGTCCGAGGCGACCGTCCCTGTCAGGTGCAGCCGGAGCTGGTTCTGCAGGATGAGGGTCTTGGGGATCTCCAGGGACAGCTTCAGCTTGAGGCCGGGTTCCACCCTTGAGCGCAGCCGGACGGTGGCCTCCTCCGAACTGATCGAGACCAGCATGGTCTTTTCCCTGATCTTGTTTTCCGCCTTGTCGACCCCGGTGACCACGGCGGGGAGAGAGAGCTCGAAGGCCCGCTCTCTCTTCCCATCTCCGGTTACGCCATGGATGGAGGGTTTGGAGGCTGTATCTTTGGCGTTCATGTCTTCGCCAGGATTATCCGGCGGCGCGACGAGCGATTCAATCGCTCCCGGTGGTGAATCCCAGGGTGGTTTTTGGGACATTCCGGTCATCTGCGGGGGCTAGTGCTCTTCCTCAGCCTGAATGATGTACCGGCTCTCGAACCTCAGGGAAATCCGTTGCCGGACGGATCCGGCCTCGGGCGCTTCGATCAGCGCCACCCTGCCGTTGATGATGAGCTTCAAGCTCCTGTCTTCGGCCAGCGAGGGGGGGAGGTCGATGGCCAATCTCAGCCGGGCGCCGGGCGAGGGAAGGCTGCCCAAATTGAATGTGGCGCCGCTGTCGCTGATGTAGAAAAGGACCGTTCGCTCCTGGAAATCCCTGCCGCCCGCGTCCTGGCCCGAGACCAGGGTCGGCAGGGGCAAGCTGAAAACCTGGGCCCTTCGCGAATGCCGGTCCAAAGGTGCGGATGAGGATTTCGACAGCATCTTCGCTTCCTTTTCCTTAGCTCGGGACCAAGGTTGCCACCCGCCGCAGAGCGGGTCAATCACCCCTTTCGATGAAATCAGGGGTGAAATCCCCGGGCCCGCCGGCAACCTCCCTCAGCGCCATCGTTTAACCCCATGGTTTCGGCCGCCGCCGGCCGCGGACGCCGGCGGGCGGCGGCGTTTTCTTGACAAAGAAAAGGCCGGCGGCTAGAATGGCCCGCGAACTCAGATAACGGAGAGATCTTTGAGCCCCGAAGAACGTTTGGTGACACAGATCACGGCCAAGAGCGATGATTTTTCCCGCTGGTACGCCGAGATCATCCGCAAGACCGAGATGGCGGACTACACGCCCATGAAAGGGATGATGGTTATCCGGCCGTACGGCTACGCGGTCTGGGAGCAGATCCAGCGGCTGATGGATTGCCGCATCAAGGCGTCGGGACACGTCAACGCCTATTTTCCCCTGCTCATACCGGAGGGGTTCCTCAAGAAGGAAGCCGAGCACATCCAAGGCTTTTCCCCCGAGGTTGCCTGGGTAACGCAAGGCGGCAACGACGATCTCGAGGAAAGGCTGGCGGTCCGGCCGACCTCGGAAGCCATCATCGGGCATATGTATTCCAAATGGATCAAGAGCTGGCGCGACCTGCCGGTCCTGATCAATCAGTGGGCCAACATCGTGCGCTGGGAGAAGGTCACCCGTCCCTTCCTGCGCACGACGGAATTCTTGTGGCAAGAGGGCCACACCTGTCATGCCACGGCCGAAGACGCCGAGACCGAGACGCTGTCCATCCTGGCGATGTACAAGGAATTTTGCGAGACCGAGCTGGCGGTGCCCGTCATCGCCGGGCGAAAAAGCGCCCGGGAGAAGTTCGCCGGCGCCCAGATGACCTACGCCATCGAGGGACTGATGTCCGACGGCAAGGCGCTTCAGATGGGGACATCCCACAACCTCGGCCAGCACTTCGCCAAGGCCTTCGATATCAAGTTCGAGGACAAGAACCAGCAGTTGAGCTACGTCTGGCAAACCTCCTGGGGAACGACGACGAGAATGATCGGCGCGCTGGTCATGGTGCACGGCGACGATTCCGGGTTGCGCTTCCCGCCGCGCGTCGCCCCGGTGCAGGCGGTGATCGTCCCCATTTCCCTGGGCAATTGGAGAACGGATGTCCTGCCGGCGGCGCAGGCGCTGGAAAAGGAGCTGACGCGGGCGGGGCTGCGCGTCCGGCTCGACGCTCGCGAGGAATTCACGCCCGGCTGGAAATTCTCCGACTGGGAGATGCGCGGCGTGCCGCTGAGGGTGGAAATCGGCCCCAAGGACATCCAGAAAAGCCAGGCGGTCCTGGTGCGCCGGGATATCCGCAAAAAGGAGTTCGTCGGCCTGGATGCCCTGGCCGGTCGAGCCGCGGCGACCCTCGACGAGATCCAGGCATCGCTGTTCGAGCAGGCCCTTAAGCTCCAGCGCGATAATACGCACGAGGTGGCCGACTATCCCCAATTCAAAGACGTTATCGACAGCCGGCGGGGCTTCATCAAGGCTTGGTGGTGCGGCGACGAAGCCTGCGAGGACCGGATTAAAGAAGAGACCATGGCCACCATCCGCGTCCTGCCGCTCGATAGGGACCCGGGGCTGAAACCCGGTCCGTGCGTCTTGTGCGGCCGCGCCGGCGCCGAGTTAGCTTATTTTGCCAGGGCCTATTGAGCCCGGGCCGTCGTCCGAGGAACGGCTCATGGGGCGCCGGCCCCGTTAACACGGAGGGGGTTCCGATGGCCGATGCGGCGCGTGAATTCACCGAGCGGCGGGACGAAATGGTGGCGGTTCAGATCGAGTCCCGCGGCATCAAGGATGCCAGGCTGCTGGCGGCGATGCGCCGCGTTCCGCGCCATCTTTTTGTTCCCCCGGAACTCCGCGGCCGGGCTTACGACGACGAGCCGTTGCCGATCGGCGACGGGCAGACGATCTCCCAGCCGTACATCGTTGCCTATATGACCGAAGCCCTCAGCCTGCAGGGGCAGGAGAGGGTGCTCGAGATCGGGACGGGCTCGGGTTATCAGACGGCCGTCCTGGCCGAGCTGGCCCGGGAGATCCACTCCGTCGAACTCGTGGCCGGGCTATCGCTTCGAGCGCAATCCCTGTTGTCAGAGCTCGGCTACGCCAATATCCGCTTCCTGGAGGGCGACGGAACGTTCGGCTGGGCGGAGCACTCGCCTTACGATGCCATCATCGTCACCGCGGCCGCGCCGACCATCCCCGCGCCGCTCGAAGTCCAGCTCGGCGACGGCGGCAGGATGGTCATCCCGGTCGGTTCGGGTTTTCAGGAGCTCGTCCTCGTCCGGCGCGAAAAACGCGGTTTCAGCAGGGCCGGGCTTCTGCCGGTGCGCTTCGTCCCCCTGATCTCGACGCCTTGAGGCGCCCATACGGAGCGGAGTGAAAAAACATACGCAAGCGGAGGCCGATCATGAAAAAGAACCTGGTCATTCTCGCGGCGCTGGGCCTGGTCTTCTGCGCCCGGGGCGGGGCGGCAAAAGATAAGTTCCTCAAGATCCATCTTGCCGACGGTTTCGCGGTCACCGCGGAGCTGGCGGTGACGGACGACGCGCGGCAGCAGGGACTGATGTACCGGGAGAAAATGGAAGAGAACCAGGCCATGCTCTTCGTCTTCGAGGGTGAAGATATCCATGCCTTCTGGATGAAGAACATGAAGTTCGCGATTGACATCCTCTGGCTCGATGCTCAGAAGCGAATCGTTCATCTGGAATCCGGCGTACCCCCCTGCGCCGCCGACCCTTGTCCATCATACATCCCTAAAGCCGCGGCCATGTACGTGTTGGAGCTCAAGAGCGGCGCGGCCGAAAAGCACGGCCTGCAGCTCTTCAAGAGGGTTGAGTTCGTCCTGCCGAAGTCATTGTCTTTGTCCGAAGGCACCGCCGGCGCGGCTCAGCCGGACTGAGATCCGTCCAGGACATCGCCGAGAGCCCGGGCGACGTTTGACGCCGCCTGTCCCTGACCGAGCGCGGCCGTCAGCGCCGCGAATTCCTTCTTCATGGCCGCCCGCCGCTCCTCCGAGAACAGCAGGTCGAGCGCTTCTCCGGCCAGGCGCTTCGGCGTCAGCGCTCCCTGGATCAGCTCGGGGACGATCTTCCTCCGGGCGAGGATGTTAACGATGCTGAAGTCGCTGATCTTCACCAGCCGCCGGAACGGATAGTAGGTGAGGGGTGACAGACGATAAAAAGCGATGAGCGGCGTTCCCAGGATGGCGGCCTCCAGGTTGGCCGTGCCGCACGCCGAAAGGATCAGCCGGGAGTACGCCATGGCCTCGTAGGCGTCTTCGGTCAGGATGAGGATGCGCTTGTCGTCCGGCGGCAGGACGGCGGCGGCGTCGGCGCGACTGAGGTTTTCGGCCAGGACCAGGACGAATTGGACATCCGTTTCCCGGTCCAGCCTCTCGACAGCGGCGGCGACAACGGGAAGGTGGTGCCTCAGCTCGGTCGGACGGCTGCCCGGGAGGAGGCAGACGATGGGCAGGTCGCGCCGCAGGTTGTGTTTGGCCAGGAATTCCTCACGCCCCAGCTTGACGGCGACCTTGTTGAGGAGCGGATGGCCGACAAAGCTGACGGGGATGCCCTGTTCTTCATAGATCTTCTGTTCGAACGGAAAGATGAGGAGCATCCTGTCGACGCATTCGCGGATGGATTTGAGCCGGTTGCGCCGCCAGGCCCAGACCGTGGGACTGATGTAGTAGATCACGGGGACGCCCGCGGCCTTGAGCTTCCTGGCCAGACGAAGGTTGAAGTCGGGGGAATCGATGAGTAGGGCGGCCGCCGGCCGGCGGGCCGCGACGGCCATTTCGACCGACCGGAAGAGGCGGCGAAAATGCGGCAGCCGGGTGATGACCTCAAAGATGCCGACGGCGCTCAGCTTGTCGATCGAGAACAGCAGGTCGACGCCCGCCTCGGCCATTCTCGCGCCGCCGACGCCGAAGAACGGAACGCCGGGCCGGAGCCGGCCGAACTCCCGTACGACATCCGCTCCGTACCGCTCTCCGGAACTCTCGCCGGCGACGATCAGGATGGGCTTCATGATGTCTTTTCGGATTGGCCGTAGTAAACGATCTCCGGCATGTTCTTCGGGTCCTGGCCGAAGAAGAACAGCCATTTATCGTAGGATTCCTGGTCGTTATGGATGAGGATCGATTTCCTGGTCGAGGCGCTGACGACACCGATGAGCCGGGGGTTCTGGATCGATTTCAGCGCCGCGACGGGCGCCACCATGACCTTCTGTCCTCCGGTGGAGCCACCACCGGGAACCGGGCCCGACGGCCCGCCCATCGGCCCCCCCCCTCCGGTCCCTCCCATTCTCCCCGGACTTCCCGGGCCCCCCGGCATCGTCCGCCCCATGCCCGGCCCCCCCGGCGACAGGCCGCCGAACCCCTCCATCTGAAGGACGACGTTCCAGAGGCCGCCCTCTGTCATCGGGTCCCGGTACGGCCGGCGCAGGCATTTTTTTTCGACCAGTTCATCAAGGTCCTTGGGGTAGGCGCCCGGGTTCTTGAGCTGAAAAATCCGGATGGCTTCGACGTATTGATGGCCCCGGAAGATGAGCTCCGCCTCGTTCTCCCTCTGCATCTGGGTCTCCCAGACGGGCAGGGCCACGGTCAGGCCGAAGCTCATGACGGTGAAGGCGAACAGGAAAATGAGGAGAGCGTAGCCGCCGGGGCCCCGCCCCGCCGCCCCGCTACCAGGTGTTATAGATGGTCCCATCCAGCGCCTTCTCTGTCGCCCCGGATTGGACGTCGACGATGCCCAGCTCGACTCCCGGGAGCAGTTCCTCATAATTCGGCTGCTCCCGGATCTCGAGCCAGGTATCCGCCGATCGCGTCATGGGATCGATCGGGATCTGGCGGAGGTAGCCCTCGTCGACGAGCGACCTCAACGAGGGGGGGTACTTATGCTTGTCGTTAAAGTATTGGCCGATGAGCTTGCGGAATTCAAAGAGGTCGGTCTTCAGGACGGTCTCCCGGGCTTTTCGCAGGGAGTACTTGTATTCGGGCAGGGCGAGCCCGACGAGGATGCCGATCAGGGTGAAGACGATGATCATCTCGATGAGGGTGAAGCCCCGCTCCCGGTCGCGGGCCGCCGCCGGCCGGGGCTCACCAGTCCTGATACTTGGTGCCGTCGAGGGCTGTGGCATTGCTCCTCGTATAGATATCGTAAACATTCTCGCCTCCCCAGACTTGCGAATCCGATTCGTCCTGGTACGAACGGAGACCCCAATCCAAAGAATCGGTCATCGGATCCCGGGGGATCCGCCGCAGGAACTTGACGATCTTGGGCTCGGTATCCTCAGCGGGGCCGGACTTGCTGCTCGACGCGCCGGGCGAGCCGCCTATTCCGGGCGAGCCGCCCATGCTGGGCGACATCATCGCGCCCGGGGCGGTCGTGCCGGCGGCCCCGGCAGCTCCGGCCTTGACTTCGACGCCTTCGATGAGCGTCTCGAGGTCCGGGGGATAGCCCTCGGTGTCCTCTTCCACTTCGATCTGCTTTTCGTCGGCCAGCTTTTTATAGGCGTCCAGGGCCTCCCGGATGAGCCGGAGGTTCTGGCGCAGCTCGACCTCTCGTTCTCTCTTGACGACGGTCTTGGTGATGGGCATGATGACCACGGCGAGCAGCGCCATCAGGGCGAGCGTGATCGTGATCTCCACCAGCGTGAAGCCCTTGCTCCGCCGGCCGTGCATGCTCATGCGAGCGAGCCCCCTGTATTAAAGAGTCAGTATCTGTTCCTGGGGCGGCGGTCCCGGTCGTTATGCTCTCTCGGCTTGTCGTCGGTCCTCTCGCCCTCGGCGGGCGCCTGCTCCAGGGCCTTGCGGCTCACCCGGACCTTGTTCTCCTCGTCGATGCTGATGACCTTGACCTCGAGAACCTGGCCCAGACTGAGAACGTCCCGGACGCTCTTGACCCGGTAGTGGGCGAGCTCGGAAACGTGAAGCAGACCGACGATGCTGGGCAGGATCTCGAGAAAGGCGCCGTACTCTTCGATCCGGATGACCTTGCCCTGATAAACCTTGCCCACCTCGGCTTCGACGGTGATTTCCTTGATCATCGCCACAGCCTTCTCCGCGGCGCTGACGTCGGTCGAGGCGATGATGATCTTGCCGCCTTCCTCGATATCGATCTTGGCCTTCGTCGCCGCGATGATCTTCTTGATGACCTTGCCCGCCGGGCCGATGACGTCCCCGACCTTCTCGGGGTTGATGTACAGCGTGAAGATCCTCGGCGCATACGGCGAGATCTCGCCGCGCGGGGAGGAAATGGCGGCCTTCATCTTGGCCAGGACTTCGAGCCGCGCCCGGCGCGCCTGGTCCAGGGCGGACTCGATCAGCGGCAGGCCGACCGAGGGCACCTTGAGGTCCATCTGCATGGCCGTGACGCCTTTTTCCGTGCCCGTGACCTTGAGGTCCATGTCCCCCAGATGGTCTTCGAGCCCGGCGATGTCGGTCAGGATGGCGTGGCGGGAGCCGTCGCTGACCAGCCCCATCGCGATCCCGGCAACAGTCATGGACAGGGGAACGCCCGCGTCCATCAGGGCCAGGACGCCGCCGCAGACCGTGGCCATCGACGAGGAGCCGTTCGATTCCAGGATATCGGAGACGATACGGATCGTGTAAGGGAACTTGTCCTCGGCGGGGACGGACGGCAGGATCGCCTTTTCGGCCAGCGCGCCGTGACCGATCTCGCGCCGCCCCGGCCCGCGAAGGAACGAAACCTCGCCCACGGAGAAGGGCGGGAAGTTGTAATGCAGCATGAAACGCTTCTCGGCGTCCTCGCCCAGGGCGTCGATCCTCTGGACATCCTCGAACGTCCCCAGAGTGACCGTGGCCAGGCACTGCGTTTCACCGCGCGTGAACACCGCCGAGCCGTGGGTCCGGGGCAGGAGGCCGACCTCGATCGAGATCGGCCGGATCTCGTCGAACGCCCGACCGTCCGAGCGCCGGCCTTCGTTGAGGACGAGGTCCCTGACAATCTTCTTCTCCAGGCCGTGGAAGATCTCCTTGGTCTCGGCGATCTCCTCGACGTTCTCCGGCGGGATCTCGCTGATCAGCCCTTTCAAAATACCCGAGGCGGCGGCCTCGCTCTCTTTTTTGACCTTGAGCTGGATCGCCTGGAGCAAAGCCGGGCCGGCCTTTTCGGCGACGGCCGCGACGCGCGCCGGGTCCGGCGTCTTGGGCGTGGTGGTGCGCTTGACGATGTTCAGCTTCTGGAAGAGCTCTTTCTGGGCCTGGATGATCCGGCCGATGGGCTCCTGGGCCAGGCGGAGGCCTTCCATAATCAGGCTCTCCTCGACCTCGGTGCCGCCGGCCTCGATCATCACGATGCCCTGCTCGGTGCCGACGACGGTCAAGATGAGGCGGCATTGCTCGCGCTCGACCGCCAGCGGGTTGATCAGGAAACGGTCTCCGATCAGTCCGACCTTGACCGCGGCGATGGGCGTCGTGAAGGGGATGTCCGAAAAGTAAAGGGCCGCCGAGGCGGCGATGACGCCCAGCGTATCGGGCTCGTTTTCCAGGTCGGCCGATAGGAGCAGGCCGACGATCTGGGTGTCGAAATGGTAGCCGTCGGGGAACAAGGGCCGGATCGGCCGGTCGATCATGCGGCTGATCAGGATCTCCCTCTCCGAGGGACGCCCCTCGCGCTTGAAGAAGCCGCCGGGAATCTTGCCCGCGGCGTAGGTATTTTCCCGGTAGTCGACGATCAGGGGAAGGAAGGGTTTCTCTTCCTTGACCTCTTTTTTCGACGTGGCCGTGCAGAGCATGATGGTCTCGCCGTAGCGGACCAAGGCCGATCCGTCGGCCTGCCGGGCGATCTTGCCGATCTCGATGGACAGCGGACGGTTGTTGATGTCCAGGACGATGGTATGCGACATAAGTGTTCTCGGGTCGAATGCTACTTGCGCAGGTTCAGCTTCTGGATCAGGGCTTCGTAGCGGCTCGCGTCTTCTTTCTTCAGATAGGCGAGGAGTCTTTTCCGGCGGCCGACCAGCCTCATCAACCCAACCCGGGAGGTGAAATCGCGCTTGTGGGAGTTGAAGTGGACCGTGAGCTGGCCGATGCGCTGGCTCAACAGGGCGACCTGGACCTCAGGCGAACCGCTATCTTCGGGGCTCTGGCGGTTGTCCGAAACAACCTTGGTTTTCTCGACTTTGCTTAACACTCTATTTATACTCCTTATATCGCGGCACATGTTACCAGAATTAGCTGGGATTGTAAATTCGTTAAACGGCAGGACTTAAAGGGACAGACTGGCGGCGGCCGGCGCATGAACGACGGTCGCAGGTTCAGGGCTTGGAGGACAGCAGGTTGTTCTTTCGCCGCTGAAGCATTTTGGCGTAACGCGACGTGTGCCCGCCCTGGGAGATCTTGATCTCCTGGAGCTGCTTTTCGACCTCGGCGAGCGTCAACTTGTTGATCTTCTTGTTGCCGCGGCCGGCTTTTTCCTGGGATTGGTCGGTTTTTTCTTCGGCCATGATTCGCAAATCCTCTCGATCTGGTGATTGACTTCCGGTCAATCGAGGCTAAAGCATACCAGAAACGGTCTTCAGAGGCAAGGACCCGTTCTCCCGACGCCATGCGCTTGCCGCGGGCCCGGGAATCTAGTATATTCGCACCGCGATGCACTGGCTGTATTCGTTCATCATGGCCGTCGTCTTTATCCTCTATTGCCCGGTTTATTTTTACCGGACCCGGCTTCGCCGGGGCGAACCGCTGTACCTGAGTGAACGGCTGGGCGCGCGCCTGCCGCGGGCGGGCGCCCCCGGACCCTCCCTCTGGATCCACGCCGTTTCCGTGGGTGAAGTCCTGAGCCTCAGGACTCTCGTGGCCCGCCTCAAGAAGGAGCACCCGGACTGGAGCGTCTATTTTTCGACCCTGACGAACACGGGTTACCGTGTCGCCCGGGAGAAACTCGAGGGGGCCGACAGGATCTTCATCGTGCCGTTGGACTTTGCCTGGATTATCAGACGGTTTTTTCGGAGACTCGACCCGGAACTCTTCATCCTTGCCGAATCGGAATTCTGGCCCAACCTCCTGCGGCTGGCGCACCGCAGATGCCGCGGCGTTATGCTGGTCAATGGGAGACTGTCGGCGAGGTCGTACGATCGGTACCGCAAACTGGGATTCCTGTCCCGCAGGGTCCTGAGAAATATCGACCGTTTCCTCGTCCAGACGGAAAAGGACCGCGAGAGGCTCGAGGCCATCGGGCTGCCCGCAGCCAAGATCCGGGTCGCGGGCAATCTCAAGGCCGAGATCAGCCTGCCCGCATTCAATCCGGAAGACGCCGCCGCGCTCCGCCGGGGGCTGGGGATCGTCGACGGCCGGAAGATCATCGTGGCGGGGAGCACGCACCGCGGCGAAGAGGACACGCTGCTCAGGGCGTTCCAGCGGGCGGTCGCGGATGGCGCCGATTCGGTCTTGCTGATCGCTCCCCGCCATCCGGAAAGGGCGGAGGAGGTCGAAAGGACGGCCCAATCCCTGGATCTCCGGGTCTCCCGGCGCACGCGCGGAGCTTCGGGAGCGTGGCAGGTTCTGATCATCGACACCATCGGCGAACTGGCGGGCTTTTACGCCATCGCCGATGTGGCCTTCGTGGGCGGCAGCCTGGTCCCCCACGGCGGACAAAATCTTCTGGAGCCGGCGTTCTACGCGAAGCCGGTCTTCTTCGGACCCCATATGGAAAACTTCGCCGCCCTGGCCGAGGAGTTCGTCCGGAGAGGGGCCGCCAGAGAGGTGGCCGGCGAGGACGAGCTGGTCGAGATCTTCGGGCTCGCCGGAAAGGCGGAGCTTTCGGAAATGGGGAAAAAGTCCGCGGCCGTCCTCGCCTCCCTTCGCGGCGCGACCGACGTGACCTGTGCGGAGATCGAAAGATGCCTGATGGGGCATCCCGCCGCGGGGCCGGCTGCCGGGATCCGGTGAGACGGGCGGACTGGAAATGACCGTACCTAAAAAACACATCAGCCTGAAACGGATTTCCGGGTTGATCCTGGCCGTGCTGATCCTCGGCGGAGGGGTCCGGGGATTCGCTCAGGACGCTTCCGACTACAGGCTGAACATGGACTTCCTGGGTTCGTTCGGGCGTGACTTCGCGGCCGTGGTGACGTCGCCGATTCACTGGGACCGCCGAGACCTGGGTCGCCTGGCGCTTATTTCGGCGGGGACCCTTACCTTTGTCGCTTTCGACCCGGAGATCAGAGATTGGGCCCAAGATCACAGGACAGACTCCAGCCAGGAGGTTTCCGACGTTTTCGAAAAAATCGGAAACGGGGCCTATCTCTTGGGATTCAGCGCCGCGGTCTATGCTGCGGGCGAAATCTGGTACAGCCGGGGGCGGGGGCTGCGCAAAACCGCCCTCCTGAGTGTCGAAAGCCTGGCGACAGCCTCGGCCCTGGTGGCGGTGATGAAATTCGTCGTGGGCCGGGCCCGCCCTCGAACGGGAGAGGATCAGCTCACGTTTCACATGTTCTCCACGAGTTCCGACTACAATTCATTTCCTTCAGGACATACCGCGGCGGCCTTCGCCGTGGCGACGACGATCGCCGCCCAGACGCGCGGCGCGGCAGTGGACATTCTGGCCTACAGCGTGGCGACCCTGGTGGGCCTGTCGAGGATCCACGATAACCAGCACTGGGCGTCCTCCGTGTTCGCGGGTGGCGCGCTGGGCTACTTTGTGGCCAGAAAAATCAACGCCCGGCACCGCGGCGGCGAGACCTCTAAATCCGTCCATTTGGGCATAGAGCTGGGGCCGGAGCGTCAGGCGCTGACCCTGACTTATGATTTTTAATTGAACAGGAAGTGCGGAATGGACAGACGCGTTTGCCCGATAAGGCCGCTTTGGGTTTGGCTCTTCGCCGCGGCTCTCCTGGTTCCGGCCCGCGCCGAAGTCTTCTCGATCGGGACCGCACTCGGCGCCAAGGTGGACCTGGAAGCGACCGCCCTGGCTCCCGGGGGGATCATCGTCGCGCGGCTGACGGCTGCCCCCGCGGTCCAGCAGGCTTCACTCAATGTGGGAAAAGCGATCATCCGTCTGGGGCCGCCCGGGAGCGGGCTCGAGCCGTTCGGGCTCGTTGGCCTCGACCTCGGCCTCGAGCCGGGACCGCAGGCCGTGTCGCTCACGGTTCGCTACGACGACGGCCGGACCGAGACCGCCAAGGCCTCGATCACGATCGGGCCCAGGGAATTTCCCCAGAAAAAGCTCACCGTCGCGGCCAAGTACGTCACACCGCCGCGGGAGGTCGAGGAACGCATCCAGCGCGAGTCCGAGCTCCTGGGCATGATCTACGGCCTCGAGACGCCTCAATGGCTGGGGGAGGGGCCGTTCATCGTGCCCCACGAGGGGAAAATGGCCGCCAACTTCGGAGAGCGTCGCGTCTATAACAACGTCCCTCGCTCCTCCCACGCGGGCGTGGACATCGCCGCCCCCGCGGGCGCGCCCGTCCGGGCCGCCAACTCGGGACGAGTGGTCCTGTCGCGAGACCTCTATTTTTCCGGGAAAACGGTCATCATCGACCACGGCCTCGGTCTGCTGACCGTCTATGGCCACTTTTCCGAGCTCCGGGTCAAGCGGGGCGAAGACGTAGAAAAGGGAAGTGTCATCGGCTTAGCGGGGAGCACCGGGCGCTCGACCGGGCCGCATCTCCATTGGAGCGCGAGGCTGCGCCAGAGCCGGGTCGACCCCGCCGCCCTGGTGGGGCGGCTGGCTTTGTCGAGCGCCTCCACATTGCGTTGACTTCCCCCTGCCGGCCCCCTATAGTATGACCTTTCTCCGGAGATCGCGATGCGCCCGATGAAGCTCCCCGTCAAGAATATCAATCTCGTCCAAGCGGTGCGGGAAGCGTATCGGGCCGGCCAGGAGGACGAGTCCCTGGAACCGATCGTCGCGGCTACGCGGCGCGGCCGTCCGGCGGGCCGCCTCAGGACCGGCGACAGCGTCATCTTCTACGATATTCGCGGCGAGAGAGAAGTGGAGCTCTCGCGGTGCCTTACGGAAGCGCGGTTCCGCGAGTTCCCGCGGGGCCGCCGTCCCCGGATCCATTTGGCGACCATGATCTCATATGCGCGGACCCTTGAGGCGGATGTCGCCTTCCCCCCGGAAGAAAGGCTTGAAAACACGCTCACCGAGGTCGTCGCCCGTTCGGGCATCCGGGTGGACAAGATCGCCGAGTCCGAGAAAGCGGTCCACGTCGGCTATTTCCTCAACGGGAAAAATGACGGCCTGTTCGCCGGAGAGTCGCGGTCCATCGTGCCGTCCCCCTCGGGAGCCGCATCCTATGCGCTGACGCCCGGGATGAGCGCCGTCGGGGTCGTCGAGGAGATCAAAGCCCGGGTCGGGGGCGGGGAATCCAGGCTGGTCATCGCCAACCTGGCCAACGTCGACGTCGTCGGCCACATCGAAAACAAAACGGCCGCTCTCGAGGCCGTGGAGACGGTCGACATCGCGCTCGGACTGGTGGCCGACGCCTGCCGCGCCGGAGGCGCTACCCTCGTCATAACCGCCGATCACGGGACCGTCGAGGAGTGGCTCTACCCCGACGGGACGATCAATACCGGCCACACGAAGAATCCCGTGCCCTTCATCCTGGCGGATTATGCCGCCCCCGCATCGGGAGCCGCTGTCCGGGGAAACGGGGATCTCGCCGATGTCGCTCCCTCGATCCTGTTTTTGCTCGGCGTCGATGCGCCCCCTCAGATGACCGGACGGAGCCTCGTCAGCGGCCCGCGGCCCGCGGCAGGCCGGGCGGCGCCGCTTGTTCTCCTCATCCTCGACGGCTGGGGACTGCGGGACGAAGAGCGGGGCAACCTGATCCGCGAGGCCCGCACGCCCTGTTTCGACAGGCTGTGGAGCGAGTGCCCCCACGCCGCGCTCAGGGCCAGCGGCGAGGCCGTCGGGATGCCGCCCGGGACGGTGGGAAATTCCGAAGCCGGCCATCTCCATCTCGGAGCCGGCCGCAGGGTGCCGTCCGACCGGGTGCGGATCGACCGGTCCATCGGCGACGGGAGTTTCTTCGAAAACCCGGCCCTGGCCGCCGCCATGGAGAGAGTGAAATCGAACGGAAGGGCGCTGCACCTCCTGGGGATCGTTTCTCACTACAGCTCGCACGGTACGATCGATCATCTTTTCGCGCTCCTCGAAATGGCCCGGATGAAGGGACTGGAAAAGGTTTTCATCCACGGTCTTATCGGCCGGCGCGGGGAGCGGCCGGAGAGCGGCGCGATCTACGTCGACAAAGTGATCGCCAAGGCCGGTGAGGTCGGCTGCGGCCAGCTCGTTACGGTCATGGGGCGGCACTGGGCCCTCGACCGCGAGGACAACTGGGACCGCATCGCGAAGTGCTACCGGGCCCTGGTGCTGGGAGAGGGGACTCTCGCGGGGCAGGGGACACCGGGGCGAATTTGAACTTCAACCAGGGTTTTAGCGTATATCATGTCGGTGACTCGAGAAGACCGGGAGGATGACGGGTGATCGTCGAGGTCAAGGACCTGAGTTTCGCCTACGGCCCGGTCAAGGCCATCGACGGCGTGAGCTTGAACCTTGAGGAGGGAGCCGTCGGCCTCCTGGGCCCGAACGGCGCGGGCAAGAGCACCCTCCTCCGGCTTCTTCTCGGCTTCCTGAAGCCGCAGCGGGGCGAAGGCCGCGTGCTCGGCCGCGACATCCGCTTCGAGCAACGCCTGATCCGGCGGCATGTGGGCTACATGCCGGAGGACGACTGCCTGATTCCGGGGATGGACGCCGTTTCGTTCACCAGCTTTTTCGGGGAGTTGTCCGGGATGCCCCGCCAGGAGGCGATGAAGCGCGCCCACGACGTCCTTTTCTATGTCGGGCTCGGGGAGTCGCGGTACCGCCTGCTCGAAACCTACTCCGCCGGCATGAAGCAGCGCCTCAAGCTGGCCCAGGCCATCGTCCACGATCCCCAACTCCTCTTTCTCGACGAGCCGACGAGCAACCTGGACCCGCAGGGGCGGGACGAAATCCTGGAGCTCATCCAGGACATCTCCTCGAAAAAGGACATCTCGGTGCTCATCTGTTCGCACATCCTCTCCGATATCGAGTCGGTCTGCTCCGATGTCGTCATCCTGAATAGGGGCCGGCTGGCCGCTCACGGGAAGATCGACGAGCTGCGCCGGCTCGATTTCCGGCTCTACGAGATCCGGGTCAAGGGGGACGAGCGGAAGCTCGTCGGGCGGATCGAACGGCTGGGCTGGCCGGTCGAGGCCACCGAGGACGGGGTCCTCAAGGTGTACGTCCCCGCCGAGGGCCGGACTCTGGACATCTTCAGGGCCGCCGACGAGGAGGGCTTGCAAGTCCGGCATTTCGTCCGGAGCCAGACATCCCTTGAGGACCTGTTTGCCCGGGCGGTGGGGGTCGATTAATGACCATCCGGGAAAAGGGCTACTTCCATTGGGACGGATCGCTCCGGGAGGGGCGCCTGCCCTGGTGGCCCATTACCCGGCTAGGCCTCCGTCTCGCCTTCAAGAAAAGAGGGTTCAAGTTTCTGTATTTCGGGACTTTCGTCCCGGCGCTCGCCTTCCTGGTGGGCATCTACATCTCGGAGCGCATCGGCGAATTCCGGTACTGGTTCCGGGGATCGCCGCTGCTGTTCGAGGTCAACCCCGCATTCTTCAAGACATATTACACATCGGAGTTCCTGCTCTTCATGCTGGTGATGCTGATGGTGGTCGGCGGGGCCGGACTGATCGCCGACGACCTGCGCCACAACGCGCTGCAGCTCTATTTCGCGCGGCCGCTCGAGAAGCGGGATTACCTCGCCGGGAAGGCCTCGGTCCTCGTCGTCCTGCTCCTGAGCCTGACCCTGCTGCCGGGGCTCGCCTTCGTCCTTTTCAAGCTGCTTTTTTCGGGGAGCTTCTCGTTCATCGTCACCTATCCTTGGATCATGTTGTCGATCCTGGCCTACTCGGCCGCCGTCACCGCCTTCTTCTGCCTCTACACGCTGGTCCTATCAGCGTTGAGCCGGAACCGGAGGTATGTTTCGATCCTGCTTTTTGCGATCTACCTGGTGTCCGATATCCTGTTTGGGATTTTCTATGGAAATTTCAAAGAACCCGGGTTTGCGCTGCTGTCCCTCAAGGCCAACCTGCAGCAGACCGGTGCCTTCCTGTTTCGGCAAAAGCTGCCCTACGATCTCTCTGCCGGTTGGTCGATCCTGCTGTTGACGGCGGCGGGCGTGGCGGCCTGGATCGTCGTCAACAGGAGGGTCCGCAGCGTGGAGGTCGTGAAGTGACCCCGGTCATCGCCGCCCGGAAGCTCGCCAAGTGGTACGGGAATGTCCTCGGATTGAGCGACGTCAGCCTCGAGATCGAGCCGGGCGTGACCGGCCTCCTGGGACCGAACGGGGCCGGGAAATCGACCTTCCTCAAGCTCCTGACGGGCCAGATCAAGCCGAGCATCGGCGAGGTCACCATCCTCGGGCGCAAGGTCAGGGGCGATCCCTCGCTGTACTCGCGCATCGGCTTCTGCCCTGAGCAGGACGCTTTTTACGAGGAGATGACCGGCCGGGAGTTCGTGACCAGCTTGCTCTTCCTGCACCGCTTTCCGGCGGCCGAGGCGAGGTCGCGAGCCGAGCGGGCGCTGGGGACGGTCGACCTTCTCGACGACGGCGACCGCCTGATCAGAGCCTACAGCCGGGGGATGCGCCAGCGGCTCAAGTTCGCCCAGGCGATCGCCCACGACCCGGAAATCATCATCCTCGACGAGCCGCTGAACGGGCTCGACCCGCTGGGCAAGCGCAAGCTGATCCGCCTGGTCCGTGAGTTCCGGGAGGAGGGGAGGACGATCGTCATCTCCAGCCACGTCCTGCCCGAGATCGAGGCCCTGACGCGGAAGATCATCCTGATCCACCAGGGCAAGATCTTCGCCCAGGGGGACATTCATGAGATCCGCGACCTGATCGACACGCATCCGCATCTCGTGGCCATCCGCTGCCCGGACCCGCGGGCCCTGGCGGCGCGGTTCCTGGCCGACGACCACGTCCTGAAAGTCGATTTCCCCTCGGACGGCGGGTCGCTCCTTGTCGAGACCAATGACCGTGATCGGTTCTTCAGCCGCCTCGGCCGCCTCATCGCGGCCGACGCCGTCGAGGTCGAGGAGATCACCTCGCCCGACGACAACCTGCAGGCGGTCTTCGATTACCTGGTGGGAAAATGACCGCTTATGCCGATTCCGTCCGCCGCGTTTTTTCGGTATTCTGGAAGCTCGGCCTCAAGGCCCGCCGGACGAGGTTCTTTTTCCTTTTCAGTCAGCTGCCCGTCGCCGTCGCCCTGGTCATCCGGCTCAACACGGCATTCTCCGGGCGGTCACCCGGCACCGGGCTTTATCTATTCACCAACATCATCATGTTCTTCTATCTGCAGATGATCATCCTGGTTCTGGCGCTTTTCTACGGAACGTCGGTGTGCTCCGAGGAAGTGGAGGGAAAGACCCTGCCTTACCTGACGACCCGGCCGCTCCCGAGATCCGCTATCGTCTTGGGCAAGTCCGCGGCCTACCTCGCCATCGCCGCCGTCATGACGGCACTGGGCCTCATCCTGTCTTTCCTTGTCCTCGACTTCGGCAGCCGTTCAGGCCGGGCGACGGCGCTCGCCCTGCCGGGCTATCTCGGGGTCCTGATGTTGGGGCTGATCACTTACGGGGCGCTGTTCACGCTTTTCGGGAGCGCCCTGAAGAGATCGGTTTTCTTCGGGCTTTTGTTCAGCTTCGGCTGGGAGAACGTGGTCCAGTACTTCCCGGGCTCGACCCAGAGGCTGGCCATCGCCCACTACCTCAAATCGTTCCTGCCGCCGCCGGCGGCGGGTCGGTTCGCTTTCCTGACGTTCCGGCTTGAGCCGACCGCGCCATGGCTGTCCCTCCTGATCCTGGGCCTTGTGACAGCGGCCTGTCTGGCCCTGGCCGGACTGTTCTTTTCGAAAAAAGAGTATATCCTCGAGGACTGAGCTCAGTTCTCTTCTTCGTTCGCCTCGGGCGCCGGCTCGGTCTTCTTGGCCTTCGCCTTGTCGCTCAAGCTCTGAATGAGCTCGTTCGGGATGCTGATGTTGAGCTTGACGCTGTCGGGCGCCGAGACGATCTGGATCTTGTCCAGCACCTGGCCCACGAGCGGCTCCTTGGCGGCTGCGCCCGCGCCCAGGGCTTTGAACCCGGTGAGCGTATCCGCCATATCCTTGTTCTTCTTCTCGTCGGGGCTCATGGCCTTGATCTCCATGAGCAGGGTTTCGTTCTTGTAGTCGACAGACAGAAGCAGCGACTGGATGGTGGCGAAGGCGCCCAGCATCGGGTTCTGGGACGTGGCCTGCTCCACGGCTTGACGGGGAAGGGCCACGCCGCCCCACACCATGGCCGAGGTGCTCATGCCCTTGAGCAGGGCGACCATCTCTTCGTTCTTCCAGACATTCTCGGCTTTCTTCTGGTAGACATCGGCCATCTTCTTGACGGCCGCGTCCGAACCGGCCAGGATGTTCGATTCATCCAGGAAAATGCCGCTGACCGGTTTCTCGCTCTCGCCGCCGGAGAACTGGTAAACGGTCAGACCGTTATAGTCGGCGGTCGTGAACTCGCCGCGCTCTTTCTTCATCGACTCCAGCAGCCTGGTCTTGTCATACTTCAGGTTGACGAGAGCGGCCCCGTCGGGGCTCTTCTGGCTGAGGTCGCCCGTCATCGCCGCAACAAAGAAAAAGATATCTTTCTGGGGATCGATGCCGGTCTCCTGGACGAACTTGACGTACTTCTCGTTCTTTTCATTGTCCTTGATGGCCTTGGCCGCGGCCTCGGTCAGCATGATCCGGTGAACATCGACGACGATCAGGCCGCGCGTGTCTTTGGGAAAGAGCGACAGCATATCCTCGGCCGTGGCCGAGCCGGCCTGGGGCGAGGCGGCCTTCTTTCCGCCGCAGGCCGCGCCTATGAGACATGCCAGTGCGATGACCAGGAAAAGAGACAGGGATTTCTTCACGTGTTCCTCCTTTTTTTTCATGTGCTCAAACATCAGAATGCCGTTGGTGCCTCAGACTATACCAGAAACGAACGCCCCCCGCAAACAGACCTTTCAGGAGCCGAACATGTACCGGAGGCCGACGGCACCGGACACCCGGATTGTCTCAAAGTTGAAGTACGGAGCGACCTCGAAGAAAACATTCAAGGGGGCCTTCTTCAACCGGATATCGAGCCCCAGTGGAACCCGAAACCAGGCGGCGTCGTAATCGCGGAAGATGATCTTGCCTCCAACTCCGGCATAGGCGTCGAGGTCGAGATTCCCGTCCCCGGCGATCCGCCGGTCGTAAAACAGGTAATCGGCCTGGATGTTGAGGTAATGGTCGTGCTCCTCGGACCAGCCGACAGCCCCGCTGACGGCTCTGCCGCTCCCCAGCCAGGCCTTGCCGGTCAGCCCGGACGGGTCAATCAGGACCAGGCCCAACCCGAACTGCCGCGGCTGAGCCGCCAGCCCGCCGCCGGCGCAGACAAGAAAAAGGACAAGGATAAATATCGGCTTCAGTCGCATCTCTTCCTCCGTAAAATCATTCTAGCTCAGATGAGGCTTCGGCGACAATCGCCGCCGGGGTTGATTTTCGGTCCTCCTTACCGGATATTGTAGTCCGGAGGTAAGGACGATGCCCCAAACGCCGTTTCAGGACCTGGTCGGAAAACGCCGCAGCGTCCGAAAATATCTCGACAGGCCGGTCGACAGGGATCAGATCCTGGCCTGCCTCGAGGCCGCCCGTCTGGCCCCGTCGGCCGAGAACGTCCAACCCTGGAGGTTCCTGGTTGTGGATGATCCCGTCCTCAGGGCCAGGTTCGCCGCCGAGGCGTTCTCCGGCATCTATGCCGCGTCCCGCTTCGCGGCCAAGGCCCCGGTCCTGATCCTCGTCCTGGCCCGGCTCGACATTCTGGCCAATCGGCTCGGCCGACAGATCCAGGGCGTCCCCTTTTATCTTATCGACATCGGGATCGCCGGGGAGCACCTGACCCTCCAGGCCGAGGAGCTTGGCCTGGGCGCCTGTTGGATAGGCTGGTTCAACATGCGCCGGGTCCGGAAGCTGCTCCGCATCCCCCGGCGATTTAAGATCGTCTGCCTCCTTTCGCTGGGCCATCCCGAGTTCAGGCCATCCGGTGAGAAGAAAAGGAAGCCAATTCAGGAGATCGCCTGGTTCAACGGCGTGGAACGCGACTGACCGCAACCGTCATCGACCCCGGGGACAGGTGTCCCTCAGGAAGGACAGCCCGGGGCGGATCTCGCCCGGTTCTTCCCATGGCGGCCCTTCCGCTTTCTGGCACGAAACTTGCTTAAAGCTTGAACGAAAAGGATCATGGCTCATGGAGTGCATCTTGTCCGCCCAGGTTGACTGTGCCGGGGTCGCGGCCGGGCGGGGTAAGGATCGGAATCGTCGGCCGCTCCGCGCCGATTGCGCCGGCCGGGTTCATCTGTTAAGATTGCCAGTCAACCGAGAAATTTCCGCAACCCCGGCCCTCGCGGGGATGTTGATTTGGGATGGAGGTATGATGTCATGAAGACCTCGGCGATACGGCGCACCCTAATCATGTTTTTGATACTGACCGCGGTCGGCGCTGTGTTGGTCACCGACGCGGCGGCCCAATACTTCGGACGGAACAAAGTCCAATATGAGAAGCACGATTTCCGGATCATCAAGACGAAGAATTTCGATGTCTATTTCTATCCGGAATTCAGGGCCGTGGCGGAGCAGTCGGCCAGGATGGCCGAGCGTTGGTACGCCCGGCTGACGCGCGTCCTGAACCACGAGCTCCGGGGCCGGCAGACCTTGATTCTGTATTCGAGCAGCCCCGATTTCCAGCAGACGACGACCATCTCCGAGGCGATCGGCGAGGGGACCGGCGGGTTCACCGAGCCGCTCAAGCGCCGCGTGGTCCTGCCGGTGGGCACCTCGCCGTCCGAAACCGACCACGTCATCGGCCACGAGCTCGTCCACGCCTTCCAGTACGACATGGCGGCCGGACGGGGCTCGGGAGGAGGCATGGAAGCCGGGATGGCCTTGGCGCGGTTGCCGCTCTGGTTCATCGAAGGCCTGGCGGAGTACCTCTCGATCGGCCCGGTCGATTCGAACACGGCCACCTGGATGCGGGACGCCTGGGAAAGAAAAGACCTGCCGACCATGAAGAAGCTCAACAATCCGTATGATTATTTCCCCTATCGGTACGGTCAGGCTTTCTGGTCCTACATTACGGGTCGCTGGGGCGACGAGATCATCCCCCGGCTGATGAAGGCCGCGAGCCGGAGCGGCGATCTCGAAGGCTTGCTCACCAGAATCCTGGGGGTGAAGTACGACGCCCTTTCCAGGGAGTGGCACGAGGCCTACCGGAAGGCCTACGAACCCGTGATCAAGCAGACCCATCTGACCGAGGCCGCCAGCAAGGTCCTGTTCCGGGGGACGGAAATGAATGTCTACAATATCTCGCCCGTCCTGAGCCCTGACGGTAACTTGATCATGTTCCTGTCGACGCGCGACCTGTTCGCCATCGACCTTTACCTGGCCGACGCCCGGACCGGCAAGATCAGGAAGAAGATCACCGAGACGGCCATCGACCCCGAGTTCGAGAGCCTGCAGTTCATCAAGTCGGCCGGCGCCTGGTCCCCCGCCGGCGACAAGTTCGTCTTCGGCGCCGTCTCCAAGGGACGCCCGATCCTGTCGATCTACGATGTCGTCCGGGATAAGGTGAGCGACGAGATCCCCTTCGAAGAGATCGACGAGGTCTTCAGCCCCTGCTTCTCTCCGGACGGCAAGCGGATCGCCTTCTCCGGGCTCAATTCGGGGCAGACCGACCTGTTCATTTACGACCTCGAAGCGAAGTCCGTCCGGCAGGTCTCCGATGACTTCTTCGCCGACCTGCAGCCGGCCTGGTCTCCCGACGGCCGCGCCATCGCCGTCGTCACGGACCGGTTCTCCACCGACCTTTCGCTTTTAAGCTACGGCGATTACGAGCTGGCGCTCGTCGACCCGGAATCGGGGAAGTACGACAGGGTCGACGGTTTCGCCGGCGGCAAGAACATCAACCCGCAGTGGTCGCCGGATTCGAAGAGCCTCTTTTTCGTCTCCGACCAGAGCGGCAAATCCGACGTCTTCAGGGTCGACCTGCGGACGAAAAAAATCACGCAGGTCACAAACCTATTCACAGGGGTGAGCGGCATCACCGACCTTAGCCCGGCGATCTCCGTCGCGGAGTTGTCCGGCCGGCTGGCGTACTCCGCCTACGATCACAATCGCTACTCGGTCTTCACCATCGAGCCGGGCGAGGGGCTGGCCGGCAGCCCGACGATCGCCCAGTTCGAGGGCAAGCTCCTGTCGGTCTTACCGCCGCGGGAACAGCCGACGGGCGCGCTGCTGGGCCTGCTCCGGAACCCGCTCTACGGAATGCCGGAGCAAATGGAGTTTCCGGAATCCTCCTACAAACCGAAGCTGTCCCTCGAATACGTGGCCCCCCCGCAGGTCGGTGTCGGGGTCGACCGGTTCGGCACCTACGTCGGCGGCGGAGTCGGCTTGTTCTGGTCGGATATGCTGGGATATCATAACGTGGGAACCATCGTCCAGAGCTCCGGCCGGCTGAAGGATTTCACCGCCTACCTCACGTACCAGAACTCGACCCACCGCCTCAGCTGGGGCGCGGCGGTCGGCCGGATCCCCTATGTTTACGGAGGATACGGCTATACCCAGGATCCGTCGGGCTATATTATCGAGGAAGAAGAGTTGTTTTGGCAGTTTAACTACCAGGCCACCGGTTTCCTGTCCTACCCCTTTAATCAGGTGAGGCGGCTGGAGTTCTACCTGGGCTACCAATATATCGATTTTTCGCACGAGATCGTCACCAACATCATCGATCCTTATACGGGTGAGCTCGTCGGCAGGGAAACGACCGACCTGCCGGCGCCCGAGAGCATGGGATTCGCCTCCACTACAGCGGCCCTTGTCTATGACAGCTCGATATTCGGGGCCACGGCGCCGATCTGGGGCCAGAGCTATATTATGGAGTTCTCTCCAACCGCGGGCTCGGTCAACTATTTGGGCGCGCTGCTCGATTACCGGAAATACTTCATGGTGCGCCGGCCGGTCACCCTGGCCTTCCGCGCGCTGCACTACGGCCGCTGGGGAAAAGGGGGCGAGGACATGCGCCTGTATCCGATCTATATCGGTTACGACACCTTCGTCCGCGGCTATTACTACAGCACTTACGACGCCGAGGAATATTACGACCCGAGCTCCGACGCCTATTTCGACCAGACTTGGCTCTATGGCAGCCGGATCCTCGTGGGCAATGCCGAGCTGCGTTGGCCGCTCTTCGGCCTGCTCGGCATCGGGCGAGGCTATTACGGCATCCTGCCGATCGACATGTACGCCTTTTATGACTGGGGAGTGGCCTGGGGCTACGGCTTAACGCCCACCTTTTCCGGGGGGACACAGAAGCCCATCTCGAGCGTGGGGATCGGCGTCCGGATGAACGTCTTCGGCTACCTGGTCATCGGCGTCAACTATGCCAAGCCGCTGTCCCGGCACGGTAAAAACGCGTTCCTGTCACTCAACATCTGGCCGGGATTTTGAGGCATTTCTCCGTCCCGCGGGCGGCGACAAGCGTGAATCCGAGGGCGGATTTGGAGAGTTGCCCCAAGTTTCCGGACCTCCGGGAACTCCGGCCGGAAGACCGGGATAAGATCAGCCGCTATCTTTGGTCTTACCAGCCCGAGACCTCCGAGCTGACCTTCACCAACCTGTTCATCTGGCGGGCCCGGTATGGATGGCAATGGTCGGTGGAGGGAAGTCATCTCATCCTGCTCTCCGCCGAGCCGGGCGACGAACCGTATTTTCTTCAACCCGTGGGGCCGCCGCCGCGAACGGAAATCAGCCTCAAGCTCCTGCGCTGGCTGCGTGAAGAGCGTTCGGTGGTTCGGCCGCGGATCGAGCGCGCCGACCGGAGACTGGCGGCGGAGCTCGCCTCCTCGGCCGCGTTCCGGGTCGAGCCGACCCGCGATCATTTCGACTACCTCTACGCCAGCTCCGAGCTGATCGCTCTCAAGGGCAGCCGGTACCACGCCAAGCGGAACCACCTGAGCCGGTTCGCCAAGGACGCCGTCGCGGAGTACGCGGCCGTCGGGGAGTCGAACCTCAGCCTCTGCGCCGACTTCCAGGACAGGTGGTGCGAGCGGCGCCGCTGCTCGGAAGACCTGAACCTCCTGGGGGAATGGCAGGCGGTCAAGGAGGCCTTGATCAATTACCCGCGTCTGGGGTTGACCGGGGGCGCCTTTCTCATCGGTGGCCGGGTCGAGGCGTTCGCCTTCGGCGAGCTCCTGAACAAGGACACGGCGGTCATCCATATCGAAAAAGCCAATCCCGAGATCCCCGGCCTGTATGCGGCCATCAACCAGAGGGTTTGCCGCGAGCACTGGAGCGGGACGGCCTTCATCAACCGCGAGCAGGACCTGGGCGAGCCGGGGCTCCGCAAGGCCAAGCTGTCGTACCATCCCAGCCGGCTGGTCGAAAAATACGAGATTCGGCTGGCCGAATAAAATTTCATTGCCCCTCTTGACATCGGCGCGGCAGGCACTAAAATAGGGCCATGTTCAGGACAGCCGCGGCCACTCGAGTGTCACGGCCGTCGTCCGCCCTTTTCTTCTGGTGGGCGGGTCCCGCCGCCCAATAATTCCCCCCGCCCTGTCTTCTTAACCCGGGAAAAAGTCCGCATCGTATTCCAAGTAGGAGAAAACACCATGAACCGATTCGCCAACAGAAAAACCGACGACCTGCCGGAGGCGTTTTACAACATCAAAGCCGACCTGCCCGAGGCTCCCAAACCGCCGCTTCATCCGCAAACGAAGGCCCCGCTCAGTCCCGCGGATCTCGAGCCGATATTCGCCAAGGGCTTCATCGCCCAGGAGATCGCCGCCGAGAGGTTCGTTCCCATACCCGCCGAAGTGCGAGAAGCTTATTCCATCTTCCGGCCCACGCCGCTGGTGTACGCGTCGGGGCTGAAAAAGGCGCTGGGCACTCCGGCCGAGATCTTCTATAAATATGAAGGAGTAGGACCTTCCGGAAGCCACAAGAGCAATTCCGCGCTGATGCAGGCCTACCTCGCGTCCCGGGAGGGGATCGAGACGCTGACCACGGAGACGGGGGCCGGCCAATGGGGGTCGGCGCTGGCCCACGCCGGGGCGCTCTTCGGTGTGGCCGTCAGGGTCTTCATGGTCCGGGTCAGCTTCCGGCAGAAACCGGGCCGGCGGATCATGATGGAGCTTTTCGGGGCCAAGGTCAGCGAGAGCCCGAGCGACCTGACCGAGTCCGGCCGCAGGTACTTTGCCAAGGACCCCGAGCACCCCGGCAGCCTGGGCATCGCCATCTCCGAGGCGGTGGAGACGGCCGTGCGCGGCCGGAACACCAAGTATTCGCTCGGGTCGGTCCTGGACGCGGTCCTGCTCCATCAGACGGTCATCGGTCTCGAAGCCCGGAAGGAGCTCGAGGAGATCGGCGTCCGGCCCGACGTGATCATCGGCTGCGTCGGCGGCGGCTCGAATTTCGCCGGCATCTCGTTTCCGTTCATCGGCAGTCAGCTCAGAGACGGGGGGACGATGCGTTATATCGCCGTCGAGCCCGAGTCCTGCCCCTCTCTGACCGGAGGAGAGCTCCGCTACGACCACGGCGACGGCGTGGGAATGACGCCGCTCCTTTACATGTATACCCTGGGCATGGACTTTGTCCCCCCCTCGATCCACGCGGGAGGTCTGCGCTACCACGGCATGGCTCCTTTGATCAGTCATCTCGTCGAACGCGGGGTCATCGAGGCCCAGGCCATCGGCCAGGCCGAGGTCTTTAACGCCGCCAAGCTCTTTTTAAACGCCGAGGGCATCCTGCCCGCGCCCGAGTCCTCGCACGCCATCGCCGCCGTGATCAGGGAGGCGCTGAAAGCCAAGGAGACGGGCGAGAAGAAAGTCATTTTGTTCAACCTCTCGGGACACGGGTTCCTGGACATCACCGCTTTCAACGGAAACGGGATGAAGGCTCCCTGCTAGCCACGGGACGGGACGGCCGCCGGGTCAGGGGCGGGCGTGACGGCTAACCTGACTTATTCATAAAAAGCGCCTTGTCTTTTTTCCATCTCTCTTTAGGCGGCGCTTTTTACCCTTCGGGCGAGCCGATTCGGCCCCATCGGCTTCGTTCTCGGAGTTCGCTGTACCAAAGAGTACAGCTTCACCCCTCGGGCCTCGCATCTGGGGGCCGCCTCGATTCGTGAAGTATTCAGGCTAAATATCGATCGTCTCGCCCAGCCCCTCGGCCAGGCTCTTCTCATAGACGAGAGAGGCCGCGGCGGCATCCTGGACCCCCAAGCCCGTCAGGTCGGCGACCGTAACCTGGAGGTCGTTCTCGCGCCCGGGCTTCCGGCCCAGGACGATCTCGCCGAGCTCAGCCGAGACGCGGCGCCGGGTGATGGCCCGGGAAGCAAGTCCGTGCCGGACCTCTCCGAGGCGCATGCACTGGACCCGGGAATCGCAGACGATCCTGTCGGCCAGCTTCAGCACTCCCGTGTCGAGCTCCTGCTTGCCGGGCCCGTCGCTCCCCACGGCCGTGATGTGCGTCCCCGGGGAGACCCACTCCGCGCGGACGAGCGGAGCCCGGCTCGGGGTCGCCGTGATGACGATATCGGCGTCCCGGACGGCGTCCCGGCAAGTTTCGACCGCCGTAAACCGGACGCGGGGCAGCGAGGCGGACATCTCGGCGGCGTAACCGGCGGCGTTTTCCGGGTGGGGGCTCCAGACCCGCACCTCCCGGATGTCTCGGACTTCAACCAGGGCCCGGACCTGATAGCGCGCCTGGCTGCCCGAGCCCACCAGGCCGGCCCGCGCGCTATCCCTCCGGGCCAGGTATTTTGCCGCCACGGCACCGGCGGCGCCGGTCCTCATCTCCGTGATGTAGCCGTTGTCGAAGAGCACGCAGCGGAGCCGGCCGGTCGCGGCTTCGAAGAGAAGCATCAAACCGTTTCCGACCGGAAGCCCGAGGGAGGGGTTCCCATAAAACCCCGAGGCGACCTTGACGACATAGCTTTCTCCGCCGCTGAGATAGGCCGACTTGACGTGGACTTCCCCTCGATGGGCTGCGATGTCCAGGTTGATGACCCCCGGCATGACCGCCCGGCCGGCGCTGAACTCGGCGAAGGCGGATTCAACGGCCGCGATCGCCTCCCGGAAGGTGATGAGGCCCCGGATCTCCGGCTCGCGGAGGATGCGGACGTTCACCCGCGCCGGATCTCCCGCAACAGCTCCTCGACCCTGGCGAGGCCGCCCCGGAGATAGTCGGCCTCCGACCCGAAACCGAACCGGAGATGATGGTCCATCTCGAATTGATCTCCGGGAACGACGAGGACGCTCTTTTCCCGGATCAGGCGGTTCACAAGCTCGGTCGAGTTGAAGTCATGGCGGTAGCCGGCGAAGGCGATGGCGCCGGCCGCCGGCGGGAGGAAATCGAAAAACCCAGCCTGCCGCTCCAGCCATTCTCCGAGGATCGGGAAATTCGCCTGGAGGATGCCCCGCGTCCTCTGCAGGAGCCTTTCGCGGTTGCCCGGGGCCAGCGCGATCTGGGCCAGGCGATCGCTCAAGATGCTCGGGGAGATGGTTGTGTAATCGTGGTAGGGCCAGGTCTTCTCGACGAATTCCCGCGGGCCCAGGATCCAGCCGATGCGGACCCCGGGAAGCCCGTAAGCCTTGGACAGCCCGTTGACCACGATGACGCGGTCGGTCAGGCCCCAGAAGCTGGGCGTCGCCGGCCCGTCGAGCTCGGCGCCCCGGTAGACCTCGTCGGCGACGATCCAGGCGCCCGAGCGCTCGGCGCAGTCGGCGACCGCCGTCATCGCCTCGCGGCTCATCACGGCGCCGGTGGGATTGTTCGGGTTGGTCAAGATGATGAGCCTGGTCTTGGAAGTCACGAGCGGCTCGAGTTCGCCGGGGTCGAAGGCCCAGCCCAGGCTTCTCTTAAGCCACAGCGGCTTCAAGGCGGCCCCGAAGCCCCGCGCCAGCCCCCACATCTGCATGTAATTCGGCATCATGAAGACGACCTCGTCGCCGGGCTCGATCAGGCTCCACATCAGCAGGAAATTGGCCTCGGAGGAGCCGGCCGTCGCCAAAACCTGGTCGGCCGATGCGCCCGGATAGAGGCGGGCGATCTCGCTCCGGAGGGCGGGGGTACCGTTCGTTTGACTGTAGCCCAGCCCGAGCGACAGGATCTCCTCCAGCTCCCGGTCCGAGACGAGCTCCCGGAGAGAAAGCGGATGAACGCCGCTCTCCGAGAGGTTGAACTCGACGACGTTCTCCCAGGTGGACTGCATGCGTTCCATGCGAAACTGCTCGATCTTCATGTTGGAGCCTCCGTGAGACGGTGCGTCAGATCTCCACCTTAAAGGGCCGCTTGAGCGCAAAACCGATGACGATCGAGAGCGCGAAATAAGCCACCAACCAGTGGAGTCGCAGCCCCAGGAACGGCAGCCGGCGCTCGGCGTGGACCACTTCGATGGATCTCACCGGACCTCCTGACGGAAGGGCCGGCTCGCAGGGATATAACAGCGCATCCGGGAAGCGGCTCCGGACCCGAATGGGCGACAATCGCGACAGGGACTTGCCGCCGACTCGGACGGATTTCTCGTAGCGCTCATTGCCGACGACGATCGTCAGGCCGGCCGGACCAACGCCTTGCGGCCGTATCCGCCAATCGACCTCGTGCTCGTCGGCGATCCGGAGGGCTGTCGTTTCGATCACGATCGACGGCGGCGCCTCGAGCGCAACGTCCGTCTTCAGGAGGTCGACACCGGCGTCGAACCTGACCTTCAGAATGGCCGCCTGACCCACGGCCAACGGTTCGTAGGCAAACCAGAAGTTGATCTGGATGAGGATCAGGACGAGCGGAACGATCATCACAAACAGGGGCTTGGCGGAGTATCCGAGATATTTCCAGTTAGCGGCCAGGATCTGCCGCTGGGCGCCGAACGTAACACGGAAGTTGTCCTTGAACAAGCGCATCTCGAGAAGATGCGCCTTGATCCTGTCCTTGGCCGCGCGGATCCCGGCCTGGTTCGAAATCAGCCGGAAGACGGCGAGCATCAGCAGGCCGGTCAGGAGCGAGACGGCCATCATGCCCCACCAGGCGTCGAGCTCCCGGAAGGGAAACAAAAGGAGGTCGAAAAGACCGTTCAGGACCGCATTGACGACAGCCATGTCAGGGCCTGCGCTCCTCCGCCGCCGCCCGGGTGATCACGAGATGTATCCCAGGCCCTTGAGCTTCTTTTTCACCTCTTCCTCGGAGTCCGACGCCTCGAGCTGCCGGATCTCTTTCTCCAGACAGTGGGTCACGAACTCCTCGGGCGAAGAGTAGCCCGCGAGCTCCGCGAATTTCCTGACCTTGTCGAAAAGGTCTTTGTCGAGCTTGACTTTCGCCTTCCCCATGGCAGCCTCCTAAAAGACGGACTCTGCCGATCATTTCCGGCGGCTTGGCGATCCCGAAGATCGCCAGGATGGTCGCCGTCAGGTCGAACAGGGCGGGCGCCGCCGCCCGGACCGGCCGGTTGGCCGCCAGGATCCCGGGCAGGATCTCGGGCGCGCCCATGTGGTCGCCGCTCCACTTTTCGTTGTTGTCCTCGAAGATATTCCTGGAGAACTTCCCGAGAGGGGACCCCCAGGAAATGCGGCAGCCGTAATTGAACCCGCAGATGATATCGGGGGCGTTCTCGAGGCCCGCGCCCCGGTAGGCTTCCCGGGAAACGTAGGCCCGCAGGACGGCTCTCTCGCCGGTCTTGGGGTCGACGGTCTGCTCGAGCCGGGCGGCGATCTCGTGGATGAGGTTGTCCGTGTCGGCGCCCGGGTTCACGAGGCCCTGCGCCTCGCGGCCTTTCCTGTTGATGTAGAGCCCGTTGAGCCCCACTCCGTAAGCCCGCGTCCTCGACCAGTCGGTGTTCTCGAAGAACCCGCCGTCCTCCAGCTTGAACGGGTTCCGGAGCCGGTGATAGCCGTTCTCGAAAAGCCAGGTGTTGAGGTTGAACTGGCGGCGGAAGGTGTTGAACCCGTGGTCGGACATCACGATGAGGACCGTCTCCGGGTCGATCCGCCGGAGCACGCGGTCGAGGAACCGGTCGCACTCCCTGTAGATATTTTCAATCGCGCCGCCGAACCGGGCGGCCAGCCGGGCATCGTACTGGGGATGGTTCTCGTCGAGGAAGCGCCAGAACATGTGCTGCCGCTGGTCGGTGCTCGAGACATAATAAAAAAGCAGCCCGGAATCGAACCGCGAGAACTCGTAGTCGAACATTTGCTCGCTCTCGCGGAGGACCATGTCGTCCTGCTCCAGGAACTCCTCCTCGTCCAGGATGCCGTTGTCGAGGGCGCTCGTGTCCGCCGGCAGGCCTTTGGTGAAAAACGGCCCGAACTTATCGGCCAGCTCCCGGGCGTAGCTCGCGGGCGTCGAGATCGGCAGGACCGGGTTCGAGGGGTCGATGTTGATGGGCGAGACGTAGAGCTTGAAGTCCGGCCGCAGCTCCTTGAGGTAGAACATGCAGATGCCGTCGGCGCTCTGAGTGGGCAGGAGGTCGAACCGGACCGTCTTCCAGCCGCTCCACTCTTTTTCCCGGAGGATGAACTCCTGGTCCTGGATTCGGATCTTGGCCACCGGGTGCACGGGGTCGATAAAAACCCGGAATTCGACCTCGGCGTCCGGCCGGTCCTTCTTGAACGTGTTGACCGGGCCGGGCAGCCGGGCCTGGACGCTGTCGCCGATCACGTAAACCTGGTGGATCCTCGCGCCCCCGATGTCCTCGTTGATCTCCGTGGGTTTGGTGGTGTAAAAGTTCAGGATCCCGTAGGAGCCCTTGAGGTCCGGCGTCCCCATCCCCGAGATCGTCCGCTGCCGTGTCGGGAGGGGCGGATAATTCGAGGGGATCTTGAAGATGGTGGCCGGGATGTCGTGGTCCTCGAGGATCTGCCAGAAGGCCCGGCCCCGCATCAGGTTCCTGACTTCGCCGCCCCGCACCGGCAGGACGAGATCGCCGATCTTGATCGACGTCCTGGCGTCGGTCGAGAGCGTTCCCGAAAAGACCGGCCAATAGGTCTTCGGGTCGCGGTGCATGAAGTCGAAGATGCCGTGACCGCCCGGGTCCGTCCCGGTGATGAAATTCGACCAGGCGACCGGGCTCTGGGGGGGATGCTCGACCGGAGCGGCCTGAGTCCGCCCTGGCTGACAAGCCGCGCGAACGCCGGGAGCTTCCCTTCCGCGAGCCAGCGCTGGATGAGCCGGTGGTCCATCCCGTCGAAACCGAGGATGATGACCTTGGAGCGGGTCGCCGTCCGGCCCGACGTGCGCAGCAGGGGAGGGGAGGCGGCCCCGGCCGAGACGAGGGCGGCCGCCGCGGCGGCCTGCCGGATGAAATCCCGCCGGGTCATGGCACTCATTTTATCCTCTCTCCGTCCTTCTTTTTCGATGGCGTCTTGTGTTCCGGACCCGCGCCCACGAGCGCCCGGCCGTCCATGTGCGCGGGCACCGGCAGGCCGAAAAGTGTCAGCACGGTGGGAGCAATGTCGATGATGGACGGCGCCAGGGAGGCGATCTTGCCGCTGTAAAAGAAAACGCCGGGCACGTGACGGGGGTCGATGCAGTGGTCGCCGCTCCAGGCCTTGATGTTGTCCTCGAAGACGGTGTCGTTCACTTTTCCGGTCACCGAATCCCAGGAGGCCCTGTAGCCTTGGTTGTAGCCGACGATGAGATCGGGGGCGTTGTCTCTGTACGGTCCGGCGTAGATCCGGTCCCGGTCGTGGACCTCGGTGACGGCGGTTTCCTGTCGGGCACCGTCCCGGAGCCCGCTCAGCCGGCCGATGAGCTCGGCCTTGAGGGCGCGGGTCTCTTCGCCGGGGGCGACGATGCCTTGGGCTTCCCGCCCCTTCTGATTGACGTAGATCCCGCCGAGTCCCAGGCCGTAGGCCCGGGTGCGCGTCCAATCCACATCCCGGAACCACTCGGCGCCCTCCGACTTGCCGTCTTTCAGCTGGAGATAGCCGTTGAGGCGGAGCCAGGAATTGAGGTTGACCCCCCTCCGGAAGGATTTGAACCCGTGGTCCGACATGACCATGAGGGCCGCCTTGGGGCCGAGCCGATCGCGGACCCGGCCGACGAGGTCATCCATCCGCATGTAGAGGTCGTCGATGACCTTCCGGTCGAGCGCGCGGGGGCCGCGGACAAGCGCCGGATGGCTGTCGTCCAGGTAGCGCCAGAACATGTGCTGGATGCTGTCGGTCGTTTCGAAAACGCATACCACCGCGCCCTTTCTGGTCTTGGCCAGGGCGTTGAAGAGCATCGCCTCCCACTCCCGATGATTCGAGTAGGTGAGCTCGAGGAAGGCCGCCTCGCTCAAGGCGCCCTCGTTCAAGGCCCAGGTGTCGTTGGCTTCGCCCAGGGTGATGAAGCGGCCCAGGAGCTTCGACAGGTAAACCGAGTAGATGAAGGGGTGGGAGATGGGGAGCGCCGGCTTCTCCGGGTCGATGTTAAGGGGGGTCTGATACATTTCGAAGTGGGGCTCGATCGAGGAGATATAGAAGCGGGCGATGGCCTTGACCTTGAGTCCCAGGCCCGGCCGGAAATCGAGCCGGACCCAGGGGGAGAAGGTTTTTTCTTTGAGCGTCCACCGCCGGCCCGAGACCGTGATCGACGCCTCTTTCTTGGCGCGGTCGAGGTCGATCGTCAGCGGCAGGCGGACCTCCCGCGGCTCCTTCAAGAGGGAGTTCTCCGGCCCCGAGATAAAGGTTTCGATGCGATCCCCCCGGATCTCCACGGGCACGGCGACACCGCCCTCTTTCCTTTCGATCTTGGCTTTGTCGGTGGTATAGAAGGCGAATGTGCCCTGGCTGCCTTTGAGGTCCGGGGCGCACATTCCGGAAAGCAGATGCCCGGAGAACTTCTCCGGGGGAAACGTGATCGGGACGCGGAGCACCGTGCTGAAAATTCCGGCGTCGCCGAGCAGCTTCCAGAAGGGCACGCTCCGCCTCATCCCGCGGATCTCGGGCTTGGACAGGGGAAAGGCGTATTTGCCGAAGGACAGGGTCCTTTTCGGACCGCCGATATACGCCGAGGAGAGCGTCGGGAGATAGGACTTGGGATCACGGCTCAGGAAATCAAAGATATTGTGCTTGGACGGCTCCGATCCCGTCATGAAGGATGACCAGGCGACGGGCGAGATCGCCGGGGTCGTCGTCTGGAGGCGCGCGTAGGTGCCCTCGCTTTTCAGCCGGGCCAGGTTGGGCAGGCGGCCCTCCGCCATGTATTTTTCGGCAAGCGACGGCTCCATCCCGTCGAGCCCGATGATCACCAGCTTGTCGATGACGGCCCCCTTGTAGGACCGCGTGCCCTTGACCAGGCGGACCAGGAACCGGAACGGCCACGAGAGAAACGAGAGGAGCGCCAGGAAAAAGGTCAGGAAGAGGACGAGAAACGAAGACAGGAAGGCGAAACCGGCCCCCGGCCCGATGTAGGCGAGGGCGGGGAGGGAGAACCCCAGGAGGAAAGCGGCCAGGACGGCCGGACGGACGGCGCCGAGCGGCGGGCGAAAAGCTGGCTCTTTCACGGACCTAATCGAAGCTCCTCATGATGATCCCGGACAGGTCCCGGATGGCCAGGTCTTCGCCGGCCGGCCGGTTGGCCCAGAAAAACGCGTCGTCCCAAGTGTGCATGCCCTCGAGGTCGGTGCGGCCGAAGACCTCTTTTTTCTTGACCGAGCCCTTGAGGTCGAACCCGGGCTCCGACAAGACGACCAGGTCGGGCCCCCGGGGGGTCAACGGCCCGGAGTAGATCTCGGAGGCCCGGAAGACCCGCCGGATGACCTTCCGGCCTTCGTGTTCGAGCCGAGCCAGCCGGCCGGCGATCTCCGCTAAAACGGATCCCGCCTCGGATTCGGCCACCGATCCCTTGGGGAACCGGCCCCGGCGATGAACATAGATGCGGCCGGGGTCGAGGACGAAAGCCGCACTATTTTCCGAAACGTCCTCGAGTCCCTGGGGCCCGTCGGTGCTGAAGCTTAAAAAGCCTTCCCGCTCGAGCCAGGCATTGAGGTAGACCTCCTGCTCGATGCCGCAGAAGCCATGGTCCGAGAGGAGGAACAGCCCGTCGTCGCCGCCCGTGAGGCCGCGGAACGCTCCCGCGGCCCGGTCGATCAGCCCGTCGACCCGCCGGTAGTAATCGAGGAACCTGGCGTGGTCGGGGTGGTCGTCGTTCCCGCCGGCGCTCCACAGGAAATGATGCAGCCTGTCGGTCCCGGTGACCACGAGCTCGAAGTAATCCCAATCCTCCCGCCAGAAATAGTCCAGCGCCAGCCGGCGCCCGGCGAGCGTCCGGTCCAATTCCTCCCAGAGAAAAGCGCGGTCCTCGCGGGCCCGCAGGGTATCGATGTCAATCTGGTAGCCCATCTCCTTGAGCGGGGCCCGGCAGGACGCCGGGAAGACGGCTTTATCGAAGTCGATGGCCACAAATCCCGAGACGAGGACGCCGTTCAGGGGCCGGGCGGGATATGTCGAAGGCTGGTTGATGATGATCGACCGCCGGCCCCGGCGGCCGAGCTCATCCCAGAATGTCGGCGCCTGGACGTCGGCGAAATTCGGGAACCTGAGGCCGTAGGACGACGGCTTGAAGTCGGTGAACCCGAACACGCCGTGCGTCCCGGAGTCGGCGCCGGTCATGAAGTCCGTCCAGCTCACGGCCGAGATCTCGGGCAGGCTGGCCTTAAGCTTGTGAAGATGTCCGGACGCGATGAGCCGGGCGACAGCGGGCATGACGCCGCGCCGCGCCAGGTCCGAGAGCAGGCCATGGGGGACTCCGTCGAGGCCGATGACGCAGACCCGCGGGCGTTTCTTCTTTTTGAACAGGGCCATGGGATTCCGCATTATACCACAGGGCTGGCGCTCGCGTGATCCCTATAGACTGGACATAAGGGTATCTTTTGCTGTGATTGTGTTATTTCTCAAGAGGGTCCTGTCACGGCGCGTCCCCGTCCGTCCTCGCGCCTCACCCGTCAAGAGAGGGGTCCCCGTCGCTCCGGGCGGTGCGGGGACTAACGTCGTGCCACCCTTTTGCGGTGATTCTTGCGCATCACATCAAAAGAGACGATTCCTGTGGGGACGAATCAGGCCTCGGCGCGGGCGATGAAATAGTCGGCGACGCGGACATTGTACTTTTCGGGGTCGAGCGTCTTGACGATCGTCCGGACAAAGGTTTTCGTCCCCGGGCTCACGTCCGCCAGGTCCAGTGTCTCGCCGTCAACGCGCCCTCCGTCGGGCAAGGCCACGACCTTGACCCTAGGCCGCAGGAGCAGGCTGGTCTCGGAGCTGTTCTCCACGACCAGCGCCAGCTCGCCCGTACTCAGGGCGACAAGCGACCCCACCGGATAAACGCCCATCATCTTGACGAATTCGCGAAGCAGCGCGGGCTGGAATTCCCGGCCGCTTTGGGCCAGCATCAGGGTCAGGGCATCGTCGCGCGTGAAGTGACTCGTCCGGTACACGCGTTTCGTCGTGATGGCGTCGAAGAAATCCGTGATCTTGACGATCCGGCTGAAGAGGTTAACGCTGTGCTTCCTATAGGGGCGGGGGTATCCCGTATTGTCCTCCTTGACGTGATGCTCGAGCGCCACGTGGATGGCCCGGAGCGGCAGGCCCCTGAAATCCGGCGATTGGATCAGCTTCTCGGCCCCGTGGTGGGGGTGTTTTTCGATGATTTCCCTCTCCCTGTCGTCGAGCTTGGCGGGCTTCTCCAGGATGTCCCTGGGCGTATCGAGCTTGCCCAGGTCATGAAACAAAGCGCTGATGCCGAGGTCGATGAGCTCGTTCCGGTCGAGGCCGAGCCGGCGGCCCAGGGCGATGGACAAGATGCAGACATTCATCGAGTGGTTGAGCGTGTATTCGTGGAAGTTCTTGATGTTCGTCATGCCCTGGATGAACGACTCGTTCTCGACGATATTGTTAAAGACCGACTGCATCAGGCGCCGCGTCGTCCCGAGCTTGATCTTTTCCTCTCCCGCCCGTTCCGCGCGGAAGGCGTCTTCGAGGTGGGTCAGCCCGAGGAAGTAGACCTTGGCCGCCGACCTTTCCCGGCTGGGCCCGAGGTCCGTTTCCAAAGTCTTCTCGACCACGATCCCCGCGATGCCGTGCTTCCCGAGCGCGGCCGCCAGGGCTTCATAAGATCCCGTCGGACGGCCGTCGCTTCCCTTGACCATGGCCAGCGCCAACTGTTTGATCCCGTCCTCGGTCACTTCGGGCTCGAACCTCAGGACCCCGATCTCCCTCTTCCGGTATTCCTCGGAAACGAACTTGAAGAAATGATAATTGGCGAACCCGAACTTGAGCCGGAGGCTGTTGAAAAAGAGCGTGCTCGTCCGGACCGTGAAGACGGCCTCTCCGAATTCGGCCAGGGCCGTCACGATCAAACCGTGCAGCAGCCCGACCTGGCGGCTGAAAATCAGGTTGTTCGCCTCATAGATCCTGGCGCTCTTCAAGATGACATTTTGACGAACGATCATCTCCAGCGCGAGCTGGTGGACCCGTTTGGCTTTCTCCGGCGGCGGTTTCTTTTCAGCCAACATCGACTCCGTTTACCGGTCGCGATCTCCGGGCCCACGGGGCTCGCCGGCTCTCGCCGGGCCCTGGAGCGCTTTGAGACACGCGTCACGAACCTTGCGCTGCCGTTTCCTGGACCCCATGCGCAAGGCCTCCCGAGCTTCCGGGTCCGGCATGCCGGAAAGGGCCTCGACGGCGCAGAGACACAGCTCCGTGTACCTGGGATCCGGCAGGAATGGCGTTTTCCCGAGCACTCGCCGGAGCCAGGCGCAGGCCTCCTCAGACCGGCTGCGGCCCAGCGCGGACATGACAGCCCGTTTTTCCGCCAGCGATCTCCTTTTAAGCCCCGGAGCGCCGCCCATATGGTCAAGGAGCTGTCTCACCGTCTCACGGTCGGCGCTGCCGATATTTTCCAGAGAGGCGATCCGAACGCTCTCCGCCTGGTCGGAGAGGAAACCCAGCAGGATCCGGCCCGCGGCGTCGTTTTTTACGCGGCCCAGGGCCCGCACGGCGTCGATCCTGACCGAGGGGTCCCCATAAATCTTGAATCCGGCCAGGAACGGGACCACACGCTTATCGTGGCTCCAGCTGACAAAGGCGATCACCTGCCGGGTCAGTCCGGGTCTCGTTTCCTGTGCCAGGGACATCAAGGACTCCAGGCTCTCGCCGCCGATCTTCCTCAGCGCCTCGAGCGCCGCTTCCCGCGCCGCCGGCGTTCGGCCCCGCTCGTAGAGCCCGCCGATGAGCCGGGCGGCCGGAGGACCCACCAGCCGAAGATAGGAAAGGATCGATTCGTCGCTGTCCGCGGCGGGCGGACGGAGCGCTTCTTCCAGCTCCGCCAGCGCTTCCGGACCGGCGATATCGACGAAGGCGGCATTCAGCATCGCCGCTTTTTCGGGGTGGGAATCGCCCAACGTCTCCCGGAGTTCGAGCAGCGACTGGAGAAGGCGGGCGGCGCGGGCGAAGTCCCGGCGGGCGATGAGCTGACGGTGATACTGCCTGATGCTGTCGGCGAGCCCGGGATACTGGTCGGAGCGGTCCTCGAGATAGAGGATCTCGATCATGAGGTTGAGGTATTCGTCGTCGGCCGAGATCCCCCGGTTGGCCGTCAGCAGGGAATCGATCTCCCGCTTTTCTTCCGCTTCCCTCGCGGGAGTGACGGGTGAGCTGAGCTCCCGGGCCAGCTCGGCTTTCCAGGCGGCCTCATCCGTGCCCGGACCGCGCCCCATGGTCTGGATCCGGCTCCGGATATCTTCGAGGTCCTCAGGGGAGAGGTCGATCCGTCCCGTCGACATGGCCGGCCTGTCGATCGGCCATTCGAGGAGCTTCCGTCCCTGCCCGATCTTTGTCTCGAGGTAATCGTCCGGGGCCAGATAGCGGATGTTGGCGAAGTCCTTTTCCCAGAGGGCGTTGACGATATCTCCCTCTTCGGCCGGAAGCGATGACACGTTCCGGATCGTCGCCAGCAATTCGCCGACCTCGTCGACCTTCAGGCCTCTGCAGAAAACGAGCACCTTCATCCCGTCTTTAAAAAAGAAGAACGGCAGGCTCTTGGCCGGCACGGGATCCTCGTGGACCGGTCTGCCGGCGAAGGTCAGGGATTGCTCCTCGATGCCGATCTCGAGCTCGCTGTGCTCATCCAGGTACCCGGTCAGCCGGGTGTGGAGGTCGGAGACGAAATTGACGACGGTCTGGTGCTCGGGAGGAAAGAGCCTGGCGGCCTGAACGGTGTTCACCAGGACCTGGATCAGATCGCGGACCCGCTCGACCTGCCCGGCGGGTACGGCCTCCTCCCGGGCGTCCGCAACAGCCGGAACGGGGGTGATAACTCGTTTCGGCTTATCCACGTCTCCTCAGACTATGATTTTCTTGGGCGCCGGGATATCGGCATCGATGAGCTCCTGGAAACGGGCGAACGCGCCTTCCCAGTCTTCGCGCTCCCGGGGAGTGTACATCTTGAGCTCCACCGACCGGCGGACGACGCTCCGGATCTCGGAGAGCGACCGGACGTACCCCAGGCCGAGCGCCTGGACCATGATGTTTCCCATCGCCGTCGCTTCCGCCGGCCCGGCCACGACCGGGAGACCCGTGGCATCGGCCGTGAACTGGCAAAGCAGCTCGTTCCGGGAGCCGCCGCCGATGACGTGGATCATCTCGATCCGCCGGCCCGTCAGGCGTCGGAGCTGGTCAAGGGTAAAGCGGTATTTCAAAGCCAGGCTCTCCAGGATGCAGCGCGTGAAATCGGCCGGCTCCGCGGGCGCCGGCTGCCCGGACACCAGGCAGTATTGACGGATCGCGTCCGGCATGCTGGGCGGGTTGAGGAATTCCGGCCAATCCGGGTCGACCAGGCTGCGGAACGGCTTGGCCCCTGCGGCCATGGCCGCGAGATCGGCGTAGCTCAGGTCCGCCTCCCTGGCCCATTCTTTCCGGCTCTGCTGAAGAAGCCAGAGCCCGGCGATATTCTTGAGAAAGCGGATGGTCTCGCCGACCCCGCCCTCGTTGGTGAAATTGGCGTCGAGGGCCTCGGGCGTGATGATCGGGTCGGCCGTCTCGACGCCCATGAGCGACCACGTCCCGGAGCTGATGTAGGCCCAGTTTTCACCGGCCGCGGGGATCGCGGCGATCGCTGCGGCCGTATCGTGGCTGGCCGTGGCGATCACCCGGACCTCGGGCAGATCGACCTCTTCGGCCACCGAGGGGACGAGCTTCCCCATGACCGTTCCGGGCGGCTCGACCCGCTGCAGGATGCCCATGGGCACACCCAGAGCCGTCATGAGCTCGGTGCTCCAGACCCGGCTCCGCATATCCAGAAGTTGGGAGGTGGAGGCGATGGTGAACTCGTTGGCTTTTTCCCCGCTCAGGAAATAGGTGAACAGGTCGGGCATAAAGAGAAGGTTATGGGCGCAGTCCAGAAGGGGAGAGTGCTGCCGGACCATCGCATAGAGTTGGAAAAGGCTGTTGAACGGCAGGAATTGGATGCCGGTCCGCTCATAGACCCTTTCCCGCGGGGTTTTCTTGAAGAACTTCTCCATCAGGCCGCGCGTCCGGTCATCCCTGTAGGCGTAGGGGAAACCGAGGACGCTCCCGTCTTTAGCCAACAGTCCGAAGTCGACCCCCCAGGTGTCGACGGCCACGCTTTCCGGAACGACGCGGGCCACCGCCGCGCACGCCCTGAGCCCGCCCTTGATGTCCTCGAACAGGCTCAGGAGATTCCAGTGGAGATGCCCCGACAGACGCGCCGGGTTGTTCGGAAAGCGCGTCAACTCCCGGGTGGCGATTTTCTCGTCCCCGAGCGTGCCCAGGATGGTCCGGCCGCTTTCGGCTCCCAAGTCAAAGGCCAGGAAATGATGTCCATCCATGCTCGCTCCTCTCTCGGCGTCAGCTCGCGGTCCCGTTGCGCCGGGAACGGTCCAGAAACATATCATATATAACCATTTGCGGCCGATTTCAAGTCAATAAATTCACTTGACAGGAAGGGCGGGACGCCGTAATCTAATATGGGACGGAGGATTTAGGGCTTTAGGGAAAAGGAGCGTGAGTCTGTATTACTCATTTGGGGGATTCGAGAGCTGGATTTGGTATGCCCGTAGGGAGATTTATTTTTTTTGTCCAGGGAGACTAGGTCCCAAGGGGAAGCGGGATAAGCAAGGAATCCCACTTTTGAGGGATGGACAATCCCCCGGTCAAGCCCTATAAAATGAGATCAGGAATCCGCCGAATTTGGCGGCGAGAGATATAAGAAATGGGAAAGAATTCCGGCGGTAAGGGCTTCTCGCTCATCGAGGTCCTGATCGTCATTTTCATCCTGGCCGTGGTTGTCATAACCCTGATCAACATTTTCATCTACGGCTTCGGCCTGGTCCGGAAAACCGAGCAGGTCGCCCTGGCGACCCATGTCGCCCAGCTCGAAGTCGAGAGCTACCGGGACATGCCGTTCACCCAGGTCAGCGCGCTGGGCGCCGCGACGACGACCAAACAGCTCACCCAGGCGGACTATCCGTTCCTTTTCCGGGCCGACGGTTCGCCCTACTTGAGGAACGGACAGATGACGACGACCTTGGGCAGCGGCGCCGTCGGCGCCTTGGGCCAGGAAAAGATCATCAAGCTGACGGTGATCATCGCCTGGGACCTCAAGAGCCAATCGGTCCGGAAAGACATCGTGACTTATATCACGGAAAACGGGATTTACAGGTAAGGTCTTTGGAAACTCCATGAAAACCAAACGACGACTTCCCGTAAGAAGCCGACCCACCGCCAAGGGGCTGACCCTCATCGAGCTCCTGGTGGGCGTGGCGGTCTCCGCGCTGCTCATCACCGCTCTCCTCGGGCTCTACATGGCCGGCCAGCGGTACTTCTTCAATACGAGCGCCAAGGCCGACGCCATCGAGGAGGTCCGGGCGCCCATGGCCAGGATCGCGCGGGATATCCGCGAGGCGGCGCAGGTCTCCCAGTCGACCGTCACCGTGGGCGGCGTCGATTACGACACCAACATCGATTGCCTCGTCCTCGACCTGCCCGCCCTCGACATCACCGGGATGATCATCCCGGGCACCGAGGATACGGTCATTTACTCGGTGGATGTCTACGGCCGGCTCCACCGGATCGTCGCGGCCAACGGTCCCGGGCGGACGAACGCCGACGACGTGCTGGCCGAGAATGTCACCGGGTTCGCGCTGGCCTACTTCAAAGAGGACGGCCTGACTCCCGCCACGGCCTTTGCCGACACGTTCATCGTGACCGTGTCGCTGACCGGCGCCCAGCGGGCGATCCAGCGCCGGGACCAGCCTTACGTCGAGACGCTGAACACGCGCGTCAAGCTGAGGAATAAAACTCTCGCCTGATCGGCGAATCGCTGCCAAGGAGGGGCAAGATGAATACACAGAGAAAGACAGCGCCGGGAAAGAGCCCGCACGAGCGGGGGAGCGTCCTGGTGGTGGCGATCATCGTCATCGTGGCGATGCTCATCATCTCCATCCCGTTCCTGTTCCGGCTGTCCGCGCAATCCCGGACGACGGAGAAAGGCTACCGCTCGGAAGCGGCCTTCCATCTGGCCGAGGCGGGGGTGGAAAAGACCCTCTGGCGGATCAACGAGCCCTTTACCGACCCGGGCAATACCGACACGGAGGCGATCCAGTGGACGACGGACGGGACGAACCAGCTCGGCACGATCAACGACCTGAAGACGCCCGACAACAAGGTGATCGGCGATATCGCCATCATCCAGGGGCCGCCGTCCGGGACGGAGCCGGCCTTGATGACCCTCACCTCGACGGGCAGGGTGCCCTTCATCGCCGATGCCACGGTCAACCGCACCGTCCGGGTGAACCTCGAAAGATTCTACGAATCGGTCTTCAACCTCGGGTTTTTTGTCGACGACTTCTTTTATATTCATAATGCGTTCTCGCTCGACAGCTACAACTCCGGGGACGGCGCTTACGGCGCCACCCTGGCCGACGGCACACTCAACGCGGAAGGGTCGACGATCTTCGGCACGAACGGCTACGCGGGCATGACCCGGGCGAACGACCCCGGCGAGGCCAGCTGGCTGATCGACGCCGGCGGCGGCAGCAGCGAGATCTACGGGACGATCGCAGCCGGCGGCGATGCGGCCGTAGACGGGGACCCGACCACCCCCAACGCGGCGAGCCTGGAGGATGTCGTCAACGTCCCCTCGGACGATATTTTCGCCGACGACACCCAGCCCGGCCGGTCGATCATGAATCAGCACTATGACCTCAACTCCGTCGACGTCTTCGACCTCCCTCCCAAGGACTATATGGGCCAGCAGCAGAACGTGGCGAGCTGGTTCACCGACTACAATTCGGGCGACCCTCAGGCTGCCGATTATTACGCGGACCGGCTGCTTCGGGCGCCCTACCAGGCGGAAGTAGACAGTACGTTCATTAAAAACGACTTGACTGTCGCCGAGGGGGGCACCAGGACCCTGACGCCCACGGATAGCGGCGTATACTCCTCGGTTTCGCTGGGCACGGAGAAATCGGGAGCCAACCTGAACATCGAGGGCGGGAATGTCACCATTTACGTTACGGAATTCGCGGACGTTCCGGACGACGTGGGGAGCTTCCTGATGGGCCCGAACTCGAACATTACCGTCGAGGACGGCGCGTCGCTGACCCTCATCCTCGGCGACACTTCCTTCGTCGCCGGCCAGGGCTACACGATCAACCAGACTTCGGGCACGCCCGCGGACTGCATCATCCTGGGGACCGACCAGTTCGCCCTCCCGACTACCCAGGACCCCGACGCCCTGCCCAAAAAAATGGATCAGCTCGGCGAGATCCCGGGGCTCATGTATTTCGAGCATGCCGCCGGCAGCGACAACGGAGAAATCTACGCCGCCATCTACGTCCCGAGGGCCCACATCTCCACCGGGCAGGGGCAGAATCACATGAGTGTCTTCGGCTCTATGACCTCCGCTTCCATGGATTTTAAAGTCCAGGTGGATTTCCACTACGATGAAGCCCTGGGAGCCCTGAACATCATAAACGGCGGGTTCAAGTACTGGCGCGTCACGTCGTGGCAGGAGCTCCTCGGCCAGAACTGAGGTTCTCTCCACCGGGGCGGGTTTGACAAGGCGCGGCCGGGCGCCGCGCCGTCCGGAATACTCACAGGCGCTCTGCCTGGCACTCTGCGCTCCTTTGAAAATGCCGCGCCAATCGTCTAAGATGATGGGACGTGACGCGCATGGACATTGACGACCGGCTGAAACTCCTGAAAAAAGAGCGGGCGGGCCGCCGCCGGCCCGATTCGGTCGCACGGACCTGGGAGACCATCGACACCGAAAGCGGGCTGTCGACAAAACAAAAGCTGGAAAGGCTCATCCGCCTCACCGGGACCGCAGACAGGCCGAAGCCCCGGCCCGAGCCCGGGTCCCCCGGCCGGCGGCCGTCCTTCCAGGTGGTCGAAAACCACTACCACCTCGACACAAGGTACGGGAGGACCCCGCTCACGGCCGGCCTGGAGATCACCGGAGGCGTTCTCTCTCTCCTCGGCCGCGACAGAAGTTTCCTCGACCTGGACCTGAACTCGGCCCTCTTCCTCGACCTCGAGACGACCGGCCTGTCCGGCGGCACCGGCACCGTTCCCTTCCTCATCGGCGTCGGGTTCTACCGCGAAGAGAAATTCCACATCCTGCAATTTTTTCTTGAAGACCTCGCCGCCGAGGCCGCCATGATCCGCGATTTCGCCGCCTTCCTGGCCGGCATGGACTTCCGGTCGGTGGTCTCGTACAACGGCAAGGGGTTCGACCTCCCGCTGCTTGAAACCCGGTTCATCCTCCACCGCCAGCCCCTGGCGCTTTCGGGGATGCCTCACCTCGATTTTCTTTTCCCGGCGCGCACGCTCTGGAGCCACAAGCAGGAGAGCTGCCGTCTCTGCCAGCTGGCGCGGGACATCCTCGAGGTCGAGCGCGGGGAGGACATCCCCTCAGCGGAGATCCCCTGGCGCTACTTCGAGTACTTGAGGACCGGGAATTTCCCCCTGGTCGAGCCGATCCTCTACCACAACCAGGAGGACATCCTGTCCTTGCTGGGCGTCGTCATCGCCGGCGCCGGGCTGTTCTCCGAGGACGCCGGCCGGGCCGGGGGCCCGCCGCCGGACGCCATGGACCTGTTCGGGGCGGCCAAAGTCTTCGAAAAATCGGGCGACCGCGAGCGGTGCGCGAGCTTGATCCGGCGCGCCCTGGACGGGCGCCTGACCCGGAAGGTCGAGATCGAGGCCAAAAAGAAGCTGGCCGCCCATTTCAAGAAAAACCAGGATTGGGAGAAGGCCGCCGCGCTGTGGCAGGAAATGGCGCCCCTCGATAATCTGTCGTCCTTCCGCGAGCTCGCCATGTACCACGAGCACCGGCGGAAAGACATCCCGAAAGCCGTCGAGGCCGCCGAACAGGGATTGGCGGCGGCCCGCGGCGTTTCACCGCTCCACGAGGCCGACTTTTCCCACCGCCTTCAAAGGCTCCGCGCCAAGCTCCCCCCGTCGCCAAACCGCGACTAGCCGTTCGGGGTGAGGCCGCCCCTTCGCGGGGGTGAGATACCCGAAGGGGGGATTTCCTCGTTCGATTCATCGTGGTGGGTGATTGCCATAAATAAGGATAAGGACGAAATTGGGCGTGTCCATTTTTTGGGAATGTTTTGCCATAGGCACGGCTCCGGGAGGGAGACCGCCGGACGGAGGAATGAGCGCATGCTGGTGACGACGAGAGCCGACTCCTCCCGGGAATCTCGCTCGGTCCGTGCCCATGAAGGATGAGGTGGAACGATGCGCAGACAAGGCTTCAGTCTGATCGAAGTCCTGGTCGCGGTGGCCATCCTGGGGATTTTCCTGACCGTCTCCTACCCGGGCATCAAGAACAGCATTGAGGTCAGGAGCCTGGAGAACCAGGCCCGGTCGATCCTGGGCTCCTGCCAACAGGCCAAGTTCCAGGCTGTCCGCACCAAGCTGAAGCACCGCGTCCGGTTCGACAACAGCCTGGGATACTGGACATACTACGTGGAGCAGGAATCGAGCAGCACGGTCTGGCAGCCGATCCCCAATGCGGTCCGGAAAGTCATCCCGGCGAAGTACGTCACGACGGTCAATTTTCTGAACAGCGTCGTCGAATTCACGCCGCTCGGGATGACGAATAACTTCAGCACGACCCAGCACGACATCACCCTCCAGTCCCCCAGCCTGGCGAGACAGGGACAGCCCAGCCGGCGGACCGTCAACGTCTTCGGCGGCGGCTCGATCCAGTACGTCAAAGCGACATGAGCGTCAGAAAAGGGGAGATGAGATGATACGGAACAGGAAGACGAAAACAACGGGCCGGGCGGGCTTCACCCTGATCGAGGCCGTGGTCGGGATCGTCCTGGTCGCCGTGGCGGTGCTGGGGCTGGTCCAGATGTTCACCCTGAGCGTGATGAACAACCTCCGCTCGGACCGCATCACCTCGGCCTCTTTCCTCGCCCAGCAGCGAGCCGACACCTTGAGGAACCTGACCAAGGACGAGCTCAACACGCTGACGTCGGCCGGGAGCGTCGACCTCAACGCCGACGGCACGCCGGATATCGACAACGACGAGCTTCTGGACCTCAACCAGGACAACCACGATGATTACCGCCGTCTGACGGAAGTCGTCCAGGTCGGCCCGACGAGCTGGAGCGTCCACATCCTGGTCTTTACGCCCGAGCAGTTCGGCATCGCCCGGTCGCAGCTGCTGGCCGGCCCGGACAGCTATCGGGTCAGGGCCAACTTCAGCACGCTGATCAGCCGGGGTTAGACGCAGCCTGGAGGGGTCGCCATGAGCCACACGCAAAAAACGACGAACGGGAATCCCATGCCCAGCCGGCGGGACGCCGGAGGGTTCAGCCTCATCGAGCTCCTGGTCGCCAGCTCCATCATGCTGGTGATGATCATCGGGACGCTGTCGATCTACATGAAAAGCAACAAGGTGACCGTCGACCAGAGCATGTACGCCGAGGTCCAGCACGACGTCCGGTCGGCCATGTACATGATCTCCAGGGACCTCCGGATGTCCGGTGTCGGCCTGCCGATCGAGTTCGGCGCTTACTATTTCCAGGGCACGAATAACGAGACCCAGGGGTCGGCCCCCGTCACGCCGGACAGGCTGCTGATGATGGGCAATATCGAGGACCCGATCATGCTGCCGATCCAGCAGTACCAGGGGTCTTCCGTGGTCGTGAGCGTGGACGATTACAGCCTGGAGCAGTATCCGTATCCCGACGAATTCTATGAGCAAAAGGTCTGCCTGATCCTGCCCAACCCGTCATCCGCCTGCCGGTCGGGCGAGATCCGGACGATCACGCACGTGACCCACGCGACAGGCGGGTCGAACGAGCGCGTGAACTGCTCCCCCGGGTTGGCGCCGGGCATCAACCCCCCGGGCGGACTCTCCGGCACCTGCCCGGATTCCGACGATTACGACGGCGGCCTGGTCACTTTCATCGATGTCAAGGAGTTCTGGCTCGACGTCACGGGCAATTATCCCGGCCTGACCGCCGGTCAGAACGGCTATCTGGGCAACGGCCAGGGCGATATCCTGTACATGACCTTCAACGCCATCCACTATCCCCTGGCCCAGAACGTCGAAAACCTCCAGTTCGAATACAACACCGACGCCGACGGCGACGGCCGGCTGGACGGGCTAGTTCCCTGGAACCCTCTCTGGGGACAGACCGAGGTCCTGAACATCCGGGAGATCCGGATCGCCATCCTCGGCCGGACCCCCCGGCCGTTCGTCAGCGCCTCAGCCAAGGTCGACCCGAGCGTCTCCCTGTATCAGCGCCCCCCGCTTTCCGACACGGCCGGCGACACCCAAGCCGACCGGTGCAAGCGGTTCCTCCTGGAATCGGCGTCGAACGTGCGCAACCTCAGCATAAACCTCTACAATTATGGAACGCGATAGGGGAACGGCCATGAAGAGACCGACATCGAAACGGGAACGGGGCGCCGGCCTGATCGTCATCGTCATTGTCGTCGCCTTCCTGATGAGCGTGGGCATCCTACTTCTCTTCGTCACGGGCACGGGCTCGGCGGTGGCGGGCAACGTCCGGCAGCAGGGCCGGGCCTTTGAAGCCGCCGAGGCGGGGTTCGACGCCGCCTTCGAGCAGTTGAACACCAACATCATCCTGAACCAGACCCTGGCCGATTTTTCCCTCCTCTACCGTACCACCTTCGACGGTCAGGCGGGCCTGGACGACCCCGCCGCCAACCCGGCCAACCCCAACTATTACATGCGGCGCACGGACGAGGAGCTGTGGGAGGATGTCGTCAAAGACCCGACCAACGTGATTTTCGTCAACCAGCCGCTGGCGACCGACCCCTCGATGGCCTATACGGTCTTCCTGATCAACGACGAGGCGGCGCCCGGGGTGGTGCTCAACGACCGGGACTGCGACGTCATCTGCCTCGGCCGGGCGGGACGGGATACTTACGCCAGGATCGTCGTCAAGATCGAGATTCAGCAATAGGAAAAGGAAGCGGCCATGAAAAAAATCCTTCTGGGGCTGTGTCTGTCAGCGGCGCTGCTGGGAATCGTCATTCCTGAGGCGGGCGCCCAAACGTGTTCTACGATGACCGAGCAGGAGACAGGCTACGCCGGCGGCGACCGCTCGACGCTGGCCCGGCTGAACGGTGTCGCCGTCGATGCCGCTCAGTACCTGCGGCTGGCCAACAGGGCGGGCAACTTCGCCCCGCCTGTTTCGGGATTCAATCTCACCAGTGCCTATTGGGTGTCTTTTGCGGAAGCCGATTTCAACCTGGACGGCGTGACGGACCTCGTCCTCGGAGGCCGGGGAACGAATTTCGTGACTGGCGGCACGACGAACCTCGCCATCCGGCTGTCGACGGGCGGCGCCGGCGGGTTCGCCTTCGATCCGTTGTACTATGTCAATTATTCTTCGTCCTTCGATACCTACGAGATCAGGTCCCTGGGTACGGGAGACTATGACGGCGACGGCGACATCGACCTCACGGCCGTGACCTGGGCCGGCAGGCTTCTGCTCTTCCGCAATTCGGGCCTGGCTCCCTATTTCAACACCGACCCTATCGTTGTCGACAGCGTAATATCCGGGATCGGCAGCGAGACGACCCCCGGCGCGCAGACAGGAGAGAGCAACATCGCCTCGGTGGACGTCGACGGCGACGGCGACCTGGACCTCGTCGTCGGCGTGCCCGCCGCTTCCGGGAGCGCGCCGCGCGGACAGGTGGCCGTTTACATCAATAACGGCGGCGGCAGCTTCAGCTGGCTCAAACCCAAGCCGAAAAACTACAACCCCTTCGGCACGGCGGCCAGCCGCGGCGTCAGCGGCATCGCCGCGGCGGACTTCGACGGTGACGGCGACATCGATCTCGTCGCCGGCTCGCCGAACTCCTTGGGACTCTGGTACTACAAGAACGACGGGACCGGCTCCTTGACCCAGGCGAAAAACCCGATCAACCTGCCGGCGAGTCACGGCTCCTCCGCCTTCCTCCGGGCGGGGGATTTCGACAACGACGGCCGCCTGGATTTCGTCGTCGGCACCGACGGCGCCGTCAACGGGCCCGGCGGCTATGTGTATTGGTACAAGAACAGCGGCGGCGCCGCGTTTGCCGCGCAACAGATCAGCGGCGCTTCGTCCCTGGGAACCGACCTGGACGCCGGCGCGGTCGGGGATTTCGACGGGGATAACGACCTCGACATCGTAGCGGCCAGCGGGATCAATGATCCCGCCACGTGCTACGTGATCGCCAACGACGGTTTCCCCGGGATCTATGTCCTGACCGGGACGGTTTACTCGACGAACCTGGTCGGCTGCGACTTCCTGAGCACCGATAAAGGCGCGGTCGTCTCGGCCACGATCCACGTGGATGATACGGTCGGCGCCGGGACCGGCGTCGTTTACTATCTCTCGAACTCGGACGACCAGAACGGCGGCCCGCGATGGGAGGGGCCGGTCACGCCGGGTGTCAAGCTCATCTTCCAGGACCCGGGAGATTTTCTGCGCTGGCGGGCGGATCTCAGCACCTCGGACCCGGCCGCGACGCCCCGGCTCACGACCCTGACGATCGATTACGACTATCTCACCAAGCGGGAGTATTCCCGGACCTCGACCGCCGCCATCAGCCTGGACCTCGGCGGCGACGGGACGATCGAGCAGGTCCTGTATTCGGCTTCTTTCGAGTTTCCCAAGTGGCGCGGACACCTCCGTTCGTGGGACGTGACGACCCTCGACCTGAGCCCGAACAAAGGCTCGGTCCTGAAGGACATCGTGGACGCCGACGCGCTGCCCCTCGTCGACGCCGGAGCCGCCCTGGCTTCAACCGCCGCCTCTTCGAGGAGCGTCTACACCGCTCATGACGCCCAAGCCGACGGGGTGATGAATGACCGCCTCGATTTCAAGGCCAGCCAGGCGGCCTCCCTCGACGATTATCTCCAGCTCGGCATCGGCAGCCCCGAGGTGCCGGTGTTGATCGATTTTGTCCTCGGCGTCGGCCAGACGGGGTTCGACCGGCCCTGGAAGCTCGGCGACATCAACCACTCTTCGCCCAAGGCCCTCCTGCCGCCGGCCGAGACGCCGTCCATGATGGGCCCGGGCTACGATACCTTCAAGCTGGCCAACGCCGCCAGGAGAAAGCTGATCTTCGTCGGCGCCAACGACGGCATGCTGCATGCCTTTGATGCCGGGACGCTCGACGAAGCCTGGGCCTTCATCCCGAACAACCTGCTGTACAAATTGAAACAGATGAGGGCCACGGACCCCGTCTGCGGCGATTACCTGTATCATCTCTTCTTTGTCGATGGGACGCCGGCCGTCAAGGATGTCCGGTTCGCCGACGGGACCTGGCACACCGTCCTCGTGACCGGCCAGGGCTCGGGCTGGGGCAAGGACCACAATTGGTACTACTTCGCCCTGGACGTTACCGACCCCGTCAATCCCCGGCCCCTCTGGGAGCTCACGGACCCGTTCATGGGCGAGACGTCATCCATCCCGGCCATCGTCAAGATCGCGACGCCCGAAAAATGGGTGGCCCTTTTCGGTTCCGGCTACGACAGCGACGGGGACCCGACGGTGGATATCGGGCAGTATTTCTATTGCGTCGACATCGAGACGGGTGCCGTGCTCAAGTCCTTCGAGATCAAGGATAAGACCGAACCGGTGAGCCCCTTCGGCATCCAGAACACCCTGCCCGGTTCGGCGGCCACCGTCGATATCGAGCAGGATGGATTCGCCGACGCGGCCTATTTCGGGGACCTGAAAGGCAGGCTGTGGAAAATCAACCTAACGGGCGATGTCGCCGGCTGGACCCCGGCGATCATCTACAGCGATCCCAACCGCTACCCGATCATCACCAAGCCGGCGGTGTATGTCGACGCGGCCAGCAGCAACGCCGTCCATGTCTACGTCGGAACGGGCGGCGACGACCTGGCTCCCAACACCGTCGAGTACTCGTTTGTCGCCCTGATCGACAGCCATACGGGGGCGACAGTGGAGTGGTATTTGGGCCCGGATGCGCTGGCGGGACAGCTCGGGATCAGCGCCCAGACCAAGAAAGGCAGCTTCGTCACGGGAGAGAAGATCTGGGCGGACCCGGTGATCGCCAACCGCAACATCTTCATCGCCACCCTCGAGGGCAATATCGAATCCTTGAACCCCTGCAATTCCACGTCGGGCGGCGGCAAGATCTACGCCCGGTACATCCTGGGCAACCAGGTCGGCGGGACATCCCTGCTGAGCGAGGCCGGGGCGCCCCTCCAGTATCTGGCCACCGAGCAGAAAGTGCGGTCCGCGGTCACACTGGGCGAAACGCAGACCGTGACGAACGACGGGCAGAGCCAGAACATGAGGAAGGTCTTTATCCAGAGCTTCACTCAGCCCGGCGGGGGCGCGGGCGCGCCGCCGGCCCAGGTCCTGGCGCAGCCGGTGACACAATCCGGGCTGATCATCAAGCAGTGGCGCGAGGTTTATAAGATCTATAAATAGGGTTTCCAACCGCCAAACCCGTTGAGGTTTTTTGATGGGGACGGCGCTAAGGAGGGCCCGTCCCCGTTCTCTCACTCTCGTCTGTTGCTGTCGCCGAAGGCGAAACCGTCGCAGAATTCCCTCAAGCAAGAACATCGACGGCAGGCCGGCCGCCGCCGGCGTGTTGACTTGCCGGCGCCCCTGCCTCTATAGTGTTGCCTTGATTTAAGGACCCCATAGGAGCCGGATGGCCGATACATATCATCCCGAAACGGTCCGGGCCCTGGCGCGGACCTTCACCGATCAGAAGGTGCTGAGGCCCATCCGGACCGTCCGCTATGAGCCCGGGGACGTCCTTGAATACGAGATCCGGGGAGTTATTCCCGGAGGCCGGGCCCGAGCCCGCTTCGAGGTGGACAGATACGTCGGCGGCGGTTACGCCGGCCAGGTTTACCGCGTCCAACTCGCCGCCATGGAGACGATCGAAGGGCGGACCGGGGGGCTCGAACCGGGTCGGCCCTATGCCCTCAAGATCCTCATCCCCGCCTCCGGCCCGAGGCGGCGGATCAGAAATCTTTTCTACGGCATCGGGTTTCAAGCGCCATTCTCGCTTCAAAGTGTCGCGGCCGCAGGCCGGTGCCAGGCGCTGTGGCAGAAGTTCATCCGCCGGGCCGCGAAAATCGAACTGGGTGACGAGGCCGCCGTGGTCGACATTCACGGCACCTTCCTCGACCCGCGGCTCGGCAGCTTCGGCGAGATCAGCGAATGGGTCGACGGCCGGATGTGGCGGCTCGAAGTGGACGACGACCTCGACGCCCGCCGCCGCGCCCGGCCGGACGACCCCGCGACCAGGGCCGGTTCGCCGGAGTACCTGACGAAACGCGGTTTCATGGACCGGCTGGTCCGGCTGCTCAACGAGATCGGCGCCGAGGAGCTGGCCCGGCAATACGAGTGGTGGTCGCTCAAGAGCCAGCCCAACGCCATGAAGCGGACCTCGAGCGACCCGGATCCGAGGGCCGGTCTCGCGGCCGTCGACTTCCGGGCGGGCATGACCCTGCTGCCGTTCTTGCCGGAATGCCCGGCCGACTTCAAGCTGATCGTCCGGGGGATCGCGCGGGGCCGGCTTGTCCAATTCGACAAGGGCGACTTCGGAAAGCTCGAGTCCTATGTCGAACGGCACGACCCGGAATTCGCCGACATGCGGCCGGCGCTCGATGAGCTCAGGCGCGAGGACAAATCCTACCGGGACTCGCTCATCGACGTCACGCATCATCACCTTCGGCTCGCCGGAGCGAAGCTTCGCCGGTCGATCATGGGCGGCTTCCGGGAGAGCTGGCATGTCCGCAACTTAACCGACGACACAGCTGCCGCCGGGCTCGCCAAGAGCGGTTTACTATCGGTTCTATTCCTTATCTTGGGGTTGCTCCCTCTGGTGACACCGGTCCTGCTCATTTTTGCCTGGCCGGGAACGGTCTGGTGGAAGTATCCGCTCTGGGCGCTGCCGCTCCTCGGGCCGTTCGCCCGAAGCCTCTGGGGGCGGGCGGACCTGCGCCGCCACTACGGCCGGCTGCTGACCAGCCCGGGCTATTTCGGGCGCTCGGTCCGGGCCCACGCCGCCGAGGCCCTCGTCCGCTGGGTCCGCTCGGGCCGGGTGTCCGAAACCCGGGCCATGTGTATCGCACGATCTCCCCGGCGGTATTTCTTCCATTTGCCGCTCTCCCTGCTTCCGGCGGGCCTGCACCGCTTCCTGACCGACGGGGCCGTCTTCAAGGACCGACTATCCCGGATGTTCGTCCGTCCTTTCAAACTGTATTTCAATGCCGGAGAGCGCGAGAAGTGGCTCTGCGACATGATCGCGGCCGGCGAGAGAAACGGCCTGCTGGCGGCGGACGAAGCGGCCCGCATCTTCGGACAGATCAAGGAGCCGTTCATCCAGAAGTACCTCAAGAGCCTGGCCGTGCATCTGGCGACGCTCTTCCTCTCGGAAACCGTATTCTTGACGATCGCGATCGTTTACGTTCTCGGCCATCCGGAGCTCGGTTGGTCCCAAGCCACCCTGCAGGCGGGGCTCATAGTCGCCGCCCTGAACTTGCTCCCGGTGTCCCCTGGCTCTCTCGTCCGGGGCTTTTATGTCGTCGGCCTGTGCATCAAGGAAAAAAGCGCCCGGGATTATGCGCTGGCGCTGCCCGTGAGCTTCCTCAAGGTCATCGGCTACCTGGCTTTCCCTCTCCAGATGGCGTACCGCTATCCCGATCTGGCCAGGTTCATGGCCAGCCACTGGGCCACGGAAGCCGTCCACAGCGTGCCGGTCTTCGGCGAAAAGGGGGCTTGGCTCGAGCACTTCGTTTTCGACGCTTTCTACAATTTTCCGCTCACGGTGCGGCGGCGGATCAGGCAGCGCGCGGAGGCGCGAAGGCCGCTCAGGCCCCGGTACGCCCAGGCGCCGATCTTCGTCCTGGCCGGGACGCTGATCTTGGCCGGAGTTGATTACGCCTGGTTCCGGGCGAAGGGCGCCGCGCCGCTGCTCAAAGAGGTATGGTGGATCGCCGTCTGGATCCCGGCCTTCACGGCGGCCCTTGTCTCCAGGGGAGCCGGCGGTATGACTTTCGGCCGGCGTATCCTCCTCGGCGCGGCGAGCGGCGCCCTGACGGGCCTGCTCTATGCCCTGGCCAGCACCTTCCTGCCGGCTCTCTACGCGGGCGCTGCCGCCCCGGGCAGCCTGGCCGCCAAACTCCTGGGGCACTTCTCCCTGTTCATCGTTGTCGCGGCGCTCGGCGCGGTTTTGGCCGAGACCCGCCGCCTCTAACGCATCTTCTTCCTGCACGCATTCAAGAACGAGGACGTTTTGGGCATGGGGGGACTCGCAAGCAACTCCGTTCCTGCAGTCGCGATGAGCTGAATGGAGGGTGGCGCGGCGTGGGAGCCCCCCCGCCGACCTTAGCCGCGGACCCTGACCTGATCCGAGCCCTCCCTTGATGCAAGGGAAGTGGGAGGGATTAATAAAACAAAAAAAGTCTGGGAGAGTGTCCGCGGAGCTATCTCAAGGAGCACTGCCGGGGGATCGCCGTGACAGGACCCAAACCCAGGGGAAAACGATCACGGGAATGGAGATGCGGCAGGGGAACTCACCCGTATTGTCGTTCCTTTTTTTGTATGATAGAGTGACTCCCTTTGGACGGAGGAGAACATGAACGTTCTCGTGATCTTGGGCGTCGCCGGGGTCGCGTTCGCCCTGGCCAGCAGATTCTACTCCCGCTATATCGCCCGCATTCTCGGTGAAGACCCGGCCCGTCCCACTCCGGCCATCACCTGCTGCGATGGCCGCGATTACGTCCCCACCAAGCCCTACGTCGTTTTCGCCCATCATTTCTCCGCCATCGCCGGCGCCGGCCCGATCCTGGGCCCCACCATGGCCATCCTTTACGGGTTTGTCCCCGCCTGGCTCTGGGTGGTATTTGGGGGCATCTTCATCGGCGCCGTCCACGATTACACCACGCTCTTCATCAGCATGCGCGAGGGCGGAAAATCGATGGCCGAGGTGGCCCGCAAGACCCTCGGTCCGGCGGGCTTCAACCTGTTCATAGGGTTCACGATCGTCATGATCGTCCTCGTCACCTCGTCCTTCCTGAGCGCCACCTCGATCTCGCTGACCTCGCTCTGGCCGCTGGCCAAGCTCGGGATCGTCGAGGGCAAGACGTTCCTCAAGACGGTCGTCCGGGACGGAGTGGCGATGGGCCGGATCGGCGGCATCGCCTCGATGTCGGTGATCGTCATCACCCTCAGCTCGCCGTTCCTCGGCTGGCTGATCACGAAGAAAAAGATCAAAACCCTCCCGGCTTATCTCATCGCCTCGGTCATCTGCGTCGGTTCGGTCCTGCTGGGGATCGCCCATCCGGTCATGCTGACGCCGACGGTCTGGATGGTGATCATCTCGATCTATGTCCTGATCGCCGCCGGCGTGCCCGTCTGGCTCATCCTGCAGCCCCGGGATTTCATCAACGTCCAGATCCTCTACGGCGGCATGATCCTGATGATCATCTCGCTGTTTTCGACCGGGTTCGGGGGCCTCTCGGTCTCCATGCCCAGTTTCAACCTGTCGGAAGGCGTGCAAAACCTGGGGTTCATCTGGCCGATGATGTTCTGCACGATCGCCTGCGGCGCCATCTCCGGGTTTCACGCGCTTGTCGCGGGCGGGACGACGGGAAAACAGCTCTCGACCGAGCCGGACGCCCGCCGGGTGGGGTTCAACGCCATGCTGCTCGAGTCGCTCCTCGCGGTCTGCGTGCTCCTCGCCCTGGGCTCGGTGATGAGCTTCACCGACTACAAGTCGGTCGTCTGGCCCCTGGACCCGGCCGTCAAATCGAATCCCATACTCGGGTTTTCTCTCGCCGCCGGCCAGCTCTTCCACCGCGGCCTGGGCGTCCCCGTGGCGCTCGGGGCCGTGTTCGGCATACTTCTCGTCGAGGGATTCGTGGTCACCACGCTCGACGCGGCCGTGCGGCTGAACCGCTACCTTTTCGAAGAGCTCTGGGCGATCCTGTTCAAGAATCCGCCGCGCTTCCTCAAACACTACTGGTTCAATTCGGCGCTCTCGGTCGTCCTCATGTGGTCGCTGGCGTATTCCAACGCCTTCAACGTCCTCTGGCCGATCTTCGGGACCGCCAACCAGATGCTGGCGGCCCTGGCCTTGCTCACGGTCTCGGCCTGGCTCCTGCTCCGAAAAAGGAGAGCGGCGTTCACCTTGGTCCCCGCCGTCTTCATGTTCCTGACGACGGTCGCCTCGCTCGTCATCCTGCTCGTGAACTACGTCCGGAAAGGCAATTACCTGCTCATCGCCGCCGACCTCGTGCTCATGGCGCTCTCGGGCGGAGTGGTTTGGCTCGTCGGCAAGCGATTCCGCGGTCTCAGGCGTCAGCCCGCCGCGGACACGGCTTGATCCCGATCCCGCGCATGGGGAGAGAGATGTCTGATAAACCACACGAGACCGTCAGGCTCTCGACAGCGGACATCGTTATCGAGGCCCTCAAGATCATCCGGAGCGAGATCCTGGCCTATGCCGTCATCGTGGCCGTCCTCCTGATCGGGACCGCGTCGCTCGGGCTCGAGGTTCTGCGCGAGCTCAAGTGGCCTCTGATCATCGTCTTCACCGTCGCCCTGGTCGCCTATTTCTTCGCCCGGGCCATCCCCGGGGCGAAAACGGCGCTCCGGCTCGGGCCTGCCGCCCGGCACCGGCCCGGCGCCGAACCCGACGACAGGAGATAGATATGCCTCCCATCATCAGCCTGCAATTCATCGATTACGCGATCATCGCCGGCTACATCCTGGTCATGGTCTTTGTCGGCTACTCCTTGAGGAGGTACATGCGGACGGGCGAGGATTTCTTCCTCGCCGGCCGTTCGCTTCCCGGCTGGATCACGGGGCTGGCTTTCCTCTCCGCCAACCTGGGCGCGCTCGAGGTCATCGGAATGGTGGCCAATTCCGCCAAGTACGGCATCGTGACGGTCCATTTTTACTGGATCGGAGCCATCCCGGCCATGGTCTTCCTGGGGATCTTCATGATGCCGTTCTATTACGGCAGCAACGTCAAGACCGTTCCCGAATACCTCAAGCTGCGCTACAACGAGGCGACCCGCGGCCTGAACGCGATTTCGTTCGCCGTGATGACCGTCCTGATGAGCGGCGTGAGCCTGTACGCCATGGCGCTGCTGTTCGAGCACATGCTCGGCTGGTCGCTGACGGCGAGCATCCTGTTCGCGGCCGTGGTGGTGCTCCTCTATGTCTTCTGGGGAGGGCTGTCGTCCTCCATCTATAATGAGGTCATCCAATTCTTCCTCATCTGGCTGGGCCTCCTGCCCGTGGTTTTCCTGGGCCTGAAGAGCGCGGGCGGGTTTTCCGGCCTGACCCAGAAGCTCCCGGAAGCCTTCTTCCACGCCTGGAAGAACCTGGGAAGTTCCGCCGAGAGCCCGCTGGGGGCGAACTGGATGGGCGTCGTCCTCGGCCTCGGCTTCGTCCTGTCGTTCGGGTATTGGACGACGGACTTCCTGGTCGTCCAGAGAGCGCTGGCCTCGAAGAACCTGACGGCCGCCCGCGCCACGCCGATCCTGGCCTCGTTTCCCAAGCTGCTCATCCCGATCCTGGTCGTGATCCCCGGACTGGTGGCCGTGGCGGTCCTGCCGGAGTTCGCCAAGACCGCGCCGCCCGGCGCCGAATACAACTCGGCCCTGATCCTGATGATGTCGCGCCTTTTGCCGAACGGCCTCCTCGGCCTGGCCATCACGGCCCTCCTGGCCAGCTTTATGTCCGGCATGGCGGGGAACGTCACGGCCTTCAACACGGTCTGGACCTACGACATCTACGCGGCCTACATCAAAAAAGGGCAGAAAGACGAGCACTACCTCCGGGTGGGGAAGATCACGACCGTCGCCGGCGTCCTGATCAGCATCGGCACGGCCTACATCGTCAGGCAGTTCCCCAACCTGATGGATTTCGTGCAGCTCATCTTCTCGTTTTTCAACGCGCCGCTTTTCGCCACCTTCCTCCTGGGCATGTTCTGGCGTGGAGCGACGCCCTGGGGCGGGTTCGTCGGGCTCCTGAGCGGCATCGCCGCCGCGGCGGGCCACTACGTCCTTTATAAGACGGGCGTCCTCCATTATGCCTCCGATATGGGCGCCAACTTCTATCAGGCCTGGTGGGCCTGGCTGACGGATTTTGTCGTGACCATCGCCGTCAGCCTGTTCACGGCGAGAAAGGATCCCAAGAGCCTGGCCGGCCTCGTCTACGGCCTGACCCCTCTCACCAAGGAGACCGCCAAGGTCTGGCTGCGGCCCGAGGTCTGGGGATCGCTGGCGCTCGTCGTGATGGTGATCCTGAACATCATCTTCTGGTGAGGCCCGGACGCCTGATCGGGAGCGGAGAACGAAAATGACAGATGAAAAAACGGCACCGAAAAAGGGGCATTTCCTGGACCTCAAGATCCCCCTCGGGGGACTGCTCAGCTTCTACGGCGCGGCGCTTGTCCTTTACGGACTGCTTTCCGGAAAAGATGTCTATGCCCGGTCGATGGGCATCAATGTCAACCTGATCTGGGGAGTGGTCATACTGGCCGTCGGGGCGGCCCTGCTTCTCGCGGTCCGGCTGAAGCGTCCGTCACGGGACGGCGGGAAAAGCTGACGGACGGTCCGGCTATTTTTCGGGCTGGCGGGCCAGCGCGCTTTTCCTTATTCCGTAGGCGAAATAGAGCACCAGGCCGAGCGCCAGCCAGACGAGAAACCTCATCCAGGTGACGAAAGGCAGGCTCTTCATCAGGTAGCCGCAGAGCAGGATCCCCAGCGCGGGAAGGACGGGCGTCCAGGGAGCCTTGAACGGCCGCGCGACCTCGGGCCGCACGTGCCTGAGGACGATCACCCCGGCGCAAACGATGATGTAAGCGAACAGCGTGCCGATCGAACACAGCTCGGAGGAAACGTCGATGGGCGTGAGCGCCGCGCCGACGGCCACGATGCCCCCCGTCAGCCAGGTCGTGACGTGGGGGGTCTTGAACCGCGGGTGGACGCGGGCCAGGGCGGGGAGGAGGCCGTCCCGGGACATGGCGAACAGGATCCGGGGCTGCCCCATGATGAGGACGAGGAGGACGCTCGTGATGCCGGCGATGGCGCCGACGCTGATGATGGCCGACGCCCAGGGCATCTGGAGCGTGTTCAGGACCTTGGCGATCGGGTCGGCGACCCCGAGCTCGGTGTAGGGGACGACGCCGGTCATGATGGCGGCGACCAGGATATAGAGGACGGTCGCCACGCCCAGCGAAGCCATGATGCCGATCGGCAGGTCGCGCTGGGGGTTCTTGGCCTCTTCGGCCGTCGTCGAGACGGCGTCGAACCCGACGTAGGCCAGGAAGACGATGGCCGCGGCCGTCATCACCCCGTCGAACCCGAACGGCATGAACGGCTGCCAGTTGGCCTTGTTCACGTGACGAACGGTGATCAGGATGAAGAAGAGGATGACCGAAACCTTGACGATGACGATCGTCAGGTTGACCCGCGAGCTCTCCTTGATCCCCCTCACCAGCAGCCAGGTGATGAACACCACGATGACGACCGCGGGCAGGTTGAAGATGCCGGGGTCCTTGTCCCAGGGCGAGGCGGCCAGGCTCTGGGGAAGGGAGACGCCGACGGCGCTCCGGAGCAGGTTCACGAAATACGCCGACCAGCCCGTCGACACCAGGATCGCCGCCACCATGTACTCGAGGATCAGGTCCCAACCGATGATCCAGCCGAAGATCTCTCCCAGGGTGGCATATCCATAAGTGTACGCGCTCCCGGACACCGGGATCATGGCCGCGAGCTCGGCGTAGCAGAGGGCGCTGCAGGCGCAGGCGATCGAGGCGATGGCAAACGACAGGATGATGCCCGGGCCGGCGTTCCGGGCGGCCTGGACCCCGGGAAGGACGAAGATGCCGACGCCGATGATGCAGCCGATGCCGATCGCCGACAGGTCCCAGGCCGTCAGGGCCTTGCGGAGCCGGTGGCCCTCCTGCTGGGTATCGGCCATCAGCCGGCCCAGCGGTTTTGTTCTCAGAAGATTGTGTCGCATCGGACGTCGATATTATCCGCCACCAGCGGGCATGTCAAGAATTTCGGGGATTTGAAAATTGCCCGGGTTTCCGTTATATTCTAGTCCGCATTCAATATTGTGCGCCCGTAGCTCAGCTGGATAGAGCGACTGACTACGAATCAGTAGGCCGGGTGTTCGAATCACCCCGGGCGCACGTCCAATACCCCAGCCTGATCCCTGATCCTGCCGTTTTGGCGATGGGCATGTTCGTTGAAAGGGGCGGGGTTAGGCGAAAAAGACCGCCGGCCGGGCCGGTCAGTCGATTTGATTGACCTTGCAGAAGTTCTCGATCTTGGCCAGAAGCACGCGGGCACGCTCCTTGGCCTTGGGCTCCTGGATCGACTCGAAGAGATCCCCGGCCAACTGCCTCAGTTCCTTGACCTTGCGTTCGGCTAAATCGGGGTCCGCGATCACGGTCAGACCCGGCTCACCGGCCTGCCGGATGGAAGTGATATAGCGGTCGGCGGCATGGTTGAACGTTTTTTCCAGGGTCCGCACCTCGGCCAGCTCGCCGGTCAGCGGCTTCAGGGTTGTTGAATAAATAAAGTAGCCCACCGCCCCCAGAATGAGGATCCAGATCGACGGACTTCACGAGCCTCGCCTCATATAAGTTTTGTCGCCGCGGACGTCCATTTGCGGAATCTTCTTAGCCTGACTTATTCATAAAAAGCGCCTCGTCTTTTTTCCATCTCTTTTTATACGGCGTTTTTTACCCTTCGGGCGAGCCGATTCGGTTCCATCGGCTTCGTTCTCGGAGTTCGCTGTACCAAAGAGTACAGCTTCACCCCTCGGGCCTCGCATCTGGGGACCGCCTCGATTCGTTGAAGTAATTCAGGCTAGATAACAGTCCCCGGCGGGATGACGCCGTGCTTGGGCACGACGATGATGCCGTCGCGAATGACATAATCCTCCGTCTCCGCTTCGGCGGCGCCCGCCGCGTTGACCAGCTTGGCGCCGTCGCCGATGCGGGCGTTCTTGTCGATGATGGCGCCCCGGATCACGCAGTCCCGGCCGATGCCGATGTCGGGGCGGCCGAGCGCGGCGTTCCGCTCGATCGCCTCCCGCGATTCGAAGGTATCGGCGCCCATGACGAACGTCCGCTCGACCTGGCTGTTATCGCCGATCCGCGACCGGATGCCGATAATCGACCGGCTGATCCGGGAGCGGTTGATGATGCTGCCCTCGCAGAGGATCGAGTGGTCGACCTCGGAGGCCAGGATCTTCGACCCGGGGAGGAACCTGGCGTGGGTGAAGATCGGCTTGTCCTCGTCGTAGAAATTGAACTTGGGCAGCGGCTCGGTCAGGTCCAGGTTGGCCTCGTAGAAGCTCCGGATCGTCCCGATGTCCCGCCAGTAATCGTCGAACGGATACCCGTAGGCGCGGTGCTCGCTGATAGCCCGGGGGATGAGCTCGCGGCCGAAGTCCTTGGCCTCGGTCCGGTTCAGCAGCTCCCGGAGCACCTGGCCGTTGAAGAGGTAGACCCCCATGGAGGCCAAGTGGGTCCGGCCCGCCGGCGACAGGCCGTGGCTCTCCAGAACGTCCGGCTCGACCTGCATGGCGTCGACCTCGGCCGGGCTCTTCGGCTTTTCGAAGAAGGCGGTGATGCGGCCGTTCCGGGCCAGCTTCATCACGCCGAATTCCCCAGCCTCGTGGCCCGCGATCGGGCTCACCGAGATGCTGATCTCGGCCCGCCGCCGGCGGTGGAACTCGATGAACCGGCCGTAATCCATCCGGTAGAGATGGTCGCCCGAGAGGATCAGCACGAGGTTGCCGTGCTCCTCGAGGAAGGGCAGGTTCTGCCGGACGGCGTCGGCGGTTCCCTGGTACCAGGTGCGGTTTTCGAGAGTCTGCTGGGCCGAAAGGACGGTCAGAAAGCCCTTGCTGAACTGGTCGAAGCGGTACGTCAGGAAGATATGGCGGTGCAGCGATTCGGTGGCGAACTGGGTCAGGATGAAGATCTTCCGGAGCCCCGAGTGGAGGCAGTTGCTGATGGAGATGTCGACCAGCCGGAAGCGGCCGGCGATGGGGACGGCCGGCTTGCTCCGGATCTTGGTCAGGGGATAAAGGCGGCTGCCCTGGCCGCCGGCGAGGATGATGGTCACGATGTCGCCCATGCCGGTCTCCTCCTCAGCCCGGCCGCCGGATCCGGTCGAACCCCGAGGTGCAGACGAACTCGATCCGCTCCTCTTTCTCGACCTCGTCGAAGAGCAGGTTCAGTCCGAGGCAGTCGCTCGCGATGTGGCCGGCGATGACGACGTTCAGATTGGCCTTCTTGGCGTTCTCGAGGTAATCCTCGCTGGCATGCATGCCGACGAGCGTGCTGACACCGCCCTCGGCCAGCTTTTCGAGCGATTCCTTGGAGCCTTCCGTACCGCCCGTCATGTCGACCAGGATGGCGCCGCAGCGGCTGTCTTCCGACCCGCTGACGATCTTGGGAGGGACCTGGAGCGAGACGGCCCTCCGGTATTCGGGAATCGATTTCAGGAGAACGAGAATATCCTTGAGCCGGGAAGGCTTCTCCTTTTCGAACAGCCGGGTGAGGAAGATCGTCACGCAGTTGTCGGCCGCCGTGTGGATGCACATCATCGGCAAGCCCAGAAGGCGGGCGGCGTCCACGGCGCGGTTGTGGTTGGCGGGCATCAGACGGCGCTCGACCTCGCCGATCCGTTTGTCCATAAGCTTCTCGGCGACGCTCAGCGTCACGCCGCAGGCGGCCAGGAGGTCGGTCTGGAGGCGCATGACGTCATAGAGACGGGACAGCGCCCGCCCCTGGGGGTGGTGGGCGATCACGAGATCGATCGGCCGGCCGCCGTCCTTCTTCAGCAGATGGGCGAGGATGAGCTCGGCGACATCCATGTCGATGCCGGCGATGACCGTGCGGACCTCGGTATCGGGGTCGCCGATCAGGACGCGCGTGTCGGAGAACGGGTTGAACAGCCGGTCGGGGTCGAAGTCGGCCCGCTCTCCCTCCGGCAGCTTGTCGAACCGGGACTTCTCTTCCTCGAGCAGGGCGGCGACGGCGGCGGCCCCCCGGAGGTCGTTGGCGATCCCGGCTTTGACGACGCGGCTGTAGAAGTCTTTGAGTTTCATGCGGGGCGCTCCTCCGATCATCGCAGCCAGGGCTGCACCTATTGATTATCACATCTTGCCGGGATGTTCAAATTCTGATATAAGTCCGACGGTCGAAACGGAGACCGGACGGAGTCGCCCGATGAGCAAGAAACCGGAGAATCTTCTTTACCTCAAGGCGGGAAGCTGCTTCGACCTCATCAGCCTTGCCCAGGCGTCCTTCATCGAGTTCCTCAAGCAGCCGGGCACGGAGGCGCTGCCCAAGTACTACCGCGCCCGCAACTATCTCCGCGACGCCGAAAGCGCCTACAACGAGGCCTTCAAGGAGGCCAAGCGGCTGGTCGGTCCGCTGCCCGTAGCTTACAACTCGGCCGAATTCGAAAAATGGCGCGGCGAATTCGTCACCCAATACCGCATCATCACCGCCGGTCAGGACCCCGACGCCTTGAAGAGCGAGATCCTGGAAGACAGCCTGTTCAGCCAGTACATAGGTCCCGGGGACGCCGAGCGGCTTTTGGCCAAGAATTTCGAGGCCCAGCGAACGGGCAAGCGGAAGCTCGAGAACCTCAAGGTCCGCCTTCTCTTCGACAAGCTCGGAGAGCTGCTGAACGCGGCCCAAGCCCTTGCCAAGGAGGCCCGGGAGAAGTTTCAGGCCAGCCGCTGATCCTTCAGCGCGGCTCGACCGGGACCCCGTCCCGCCAGTATCTGAGCTTCCCGAACCCGGGCCCGTCGGGGCTGCCGTCGTAGGCCAGCCCGAAGACCGCGGGCTTGACCTCGACGAGCGGCTGACCCCGGAAAAGCGCCTTGGTCAGGTTGACGATCGTGTAATCGAGGCGGGCCTTCACGCCTCCGGCCGTTTCCTCCCGAAGGGCGGCGAACAGGAAATCCCCGTCCGTATCGAACTCGCCGAAAGACACCTTGCCGGCCTCATACGTATAGCGGGGCCGCCGCCAGTCCCGGGCGATGTCGCGGCGCAGGTCGCACTTCACGGCCGCGTACACCGTTTTTCCGTCGCCTTTGATCTCGACCCCCAGTCCCGCCTTATCCGGTCCGATGGGCATCGCCGTGACGCGCCCGGGCCAGGCCGACGGGGCGCCGCGCTCCACGGGAACGAGCACCGTGACAAACCCCACGGTCTCGCCCAGCTCGAAATGCTGCGCCGTCACCTGGTGGATCGCCAGCTCGTCTTGGTAATGCCGCTTGATCGGCTCGACGCCTTCCATCCGGTAGTGGGTCTCGGGGAAGAGGATCAGGAGGTCCTTGGCCGCGGGCAGGAGGCTGGCCTGGATCTTGTCATAGGCCGTCCGGTACCAGTGTTCGCCCCGCTCGGTGATCTTTTGGGTATGCCAGAGGTTGGCCAGGGTGAACCACTCCTCGCGGAGGGCCTTGAAGATGTCGAAGACGACGAACATCTCCGGGTCCTTGACGTAAGCGACCACCCGGTCCCAGGAGTATCCCCAGTTGTCGTCCACCAGGCGGGTGCGGCTGTAGTCGAAATCCTCGAGCGCCAGGAAGTCGACCTTCTGTGTCCGGACGCGGCGGTAGGAACCGGCGTCCCGCAGGAATTCGAGCACGGACTGGCCGGGAACGGCTTCACGGACGGCGTACCGGTATTCGTCCTTTGTCTGGCCGAAAAAGATCTTCTCCGGCCGGACGCAGAGCCGATTGTGGAAATAATCCTGGCGGTAGGCGCCGAAGGGACCGCTCGGCATGTAGTCCCTGTAGCCGCCGTCATGGAGGAGTACCGAGCCCCCGGACAGCAGCATCGAGAGGCTGTTTTCATCGGCGTGGCCGTGCGTCATCTTTTCTTCCTCGACCGGGATCGTGTCCCTGAGGTAGTCCCGGAAATTGAGGCCGCCGTCGCCCTCGTCCCGGTAGTTCAGCATCAGATACGTATCCTCGGGCCCCCAGCCGCTGCGGAAGACGACCTTCTTGCCCTGGACATCCTCCATAACCTCCTCGGAGAGGGTCGAGGGCGGTTGGGGGCGGACCGAGTCGGTTCCCCAACGGTAGGCGTCGAGCAGCATGCTGGCCAACCCGATACTCGTGGGTTTCTGGAAATCGACGAACTTGCGGCCGATGGTCGCCGCCGCCCACTTGAGCTCCGGGTCCTTGTAGGCCGCGGCCGCCGCCTCGAAGTAAACAAGATAGTGCGCCCAGTTCGATTCCCAATTCGCGTCCCCGAAATCGGGGACCATGCCGTCGGGGCTCATCAGATGAAGATAGTACTGACCATAGTAGTACCACTCGGGCGTCTTCCACAGCTCCGCCCGCTTGTTCAGGGCGTCGGCATAGCTGATCAGGGCGTAGAGCCAGATGCCGTTGTAGTGGGCGGCGTCCTCGATCTGCCAGATACCCCAGTTGTCGTCGCCGAGCGCCCGGCGCTGCATCTCCCAGATTCTCGCCCTCGGATGGCCGGGCAGGGCCCGGATGGCCCAGGCCAGGCACTCCGCCCGGAGCGCCGCCCGGTTCATCGCGCCCCATTCCTGGGCGCGCAGAAGGTACTCCATGCTGTGGGCGATCTGGTCCTCGAGCTTTTTGTTCTCCTCGGGCGAGAGCTGTCCGAGACGGTGGAGGATCTCGTAGCTCTTGATGAACTTCATGGCCGCGAAGAAATCCGAAAGCACCGGGATCCCGTCTGCGTAATCGGCCCGCTTGGCCCTGGCCCAATCCGGCATGGCCGAACGGAAATCCCCGTACGTGAGCAGGACTTTTTTCGCCCGGGCGGCGTAGGCGGGCTTTTTCTCCTTTTCAAAGAGAAAAGCCGAGATCTCGGCCATCTCCAGAAGCCCGCCGGGGGCCCTGTAGCCGAAGACGTTCTCCGGGTCGAACGTCTTCCGCCAACCGGCCAGAAGCTCGTCGGTATGGCTGTCCACCCAGTCGGCGGCCGACCGGGCGTAGGCCAGATACTGGGAAAGCGGCACGGCCGCCGCGGCAGGGGCACCGGCCGCCGCCCGGCAGGGGAGGGCGCTCAGGAGAAAGGCGAGCGCCAGGGCGGCCGGGAATACGGAAACAACGGGTGGTTTTCTTGGCTAGCCGCATGATGTCCCGGTCGTTCTACTCGAAAACCTGCTTCATGATGCCCACGAGGTCGAGCGCGTACTCCACCTCGGTGACCGGCGTTTTCTTGGCCTGGGCGATCTTGGTGAACCTCCCGTCCTTGTTGCTCTCCTTGGTGACGATCAGGTAATCGGCGAACGGCGCGACCGCGTCGATCATCCTCTCGTTATCGCTCCCCGGCGCGCCGCGCAAGGCCGTCCCGCCGACGTGGACGCCGATGATGAAGACCTTGTTCTGCTTGCAGTAATCGATGATCCTTTTCAGGCGGGCTTCCTCGGTGTCGACGGTCAGGCCGGAGGCGCCCATCCCCTTGAGGCTCGCCCCGATGGCGAGAACGACCGTCTTGAAGGGGGTCCCCTTGGGGAACTTGGCCAGGTCGGTGGTCGTCTCCACATGGAAGCCCGGGCCGGACTCCTTATCGCCCATCCCGACTCCCGCCTTCATGATATCGATGTCGGGGACGTCGCAGTAGTCGTAGCCGATGGCCGCCTCGTCGAGCACGATGTTCACCGTGGTGGCATCGTTGCTCTGACCGGCGGATGTGGTCAGGACGGGAAGCTTGGCCTTGGCCGCGGCCGTCTGAGCGACCGCGGCGCCGGAGACTGAAAAAAGGACGATAGCAAGCAGCGAAAGGGAAATCTTTAGGGTTCTCATCGTCTCTAACCTCCTATTAAGAGTTTGGCTTATTTGTTCTTTTGGCGAGAACGACATGACAGGACCCGTTCTCATCGTTCTAAGGGCTCCGATATGGCGTCCCAGACCCGGACGGCCCGGCGCCACCAGTCGGGATAGCCCGGGCGGCCGCGGTCGCGGGCGCGTTTCTGGGGGTCGTAATAGCCCAGCTTGTTGAACCGGACAAGCAGGTCGTCGCCCAGCGCCCACCAGGCCTTAACGACGCTGTCCGCGTGGGCGAGGCAGTGGCCGGTGAGATAGCCGATCCCCTCCATCGGGGAGCGATTGTAGCGCTCAAGGGCCTCCTTATCGACTTCGGCGATGCGCGCCACCTCTTGGGCCTCCCACTCGGCCTGGGCCTTCTTCACTTCCTCCAGGGCCGGGGCATAAGCCACCTGGACGTGATAATCGACATAATCGAAGGCCCAGCGGGCCGAGTCGCGGTTGAGCACCCAGTGGTCCCCGACCTTGAAGGAGGCCGGCACATCCGTGATGCCGGCATAAAACGGCATGTAGCACGACGTGTCCTGGACGCCGAAGGAGATCCAGACGATCCCGCCGATGGGGGCGGGCAGGCCGCCGCGGCATTGGGTGATGGTCGTGTACTCTGCCGTCGGGCTGCAGATCGTCCTGGTGGTACCGTAGTAGTTCGGGTTCAGGAACGGTCCGCCGCGAAGCCCCTTGACCCGGTCGAACGGCGTGCCCTGGGCCCGGTCCCGGGTCATGTTCATCACATCCTGGACCGAGACCTTTTTATCGGGCTTGACCGAGACGGGGAAATCCATGTTCGGGGTTTCGGCGCTGAGTTTGAGCGAGGGCGCCACGATGTCGAAAAACCGCCACAGCCGGGCCCGGCGGCCGCGGCTGCTCGCGGCGCTCCCCTCGGCGGGGCTGAAGGCCCGCTTCCAGTTGAACGGCCGGCCGCTCTTCGGATCGTAGAGCCCCTGCTCGACGGCCAGGCTGACCATGTGGGCCGAACCCATGAAAGAGTCCGCGTTCTTGAGGTCGACCTCGCCGATCCGCGACTCGTTGGGACAAACGGACACATGGTCGTCGGGGAGGCGCTGGGCGCACCAGACCGCGCCGGGCTTGCCGCTCTTGGGCGTCCACAGCGGCCCGACCGGCATGATCTCGAAGATCCAGACCTCGTTCGGGTCGTGGACGGCGAGCATCTCGCCGTCATCGTTGTATCCGTAGCCGTATTTCTCGGCGAGCGTCCCCATGATCTGGATGGCCTCGCGGGCCGTCTTCGAGCGCTCCATGGCCACGAGGGTGAGCATCGTGATATCGAACTTCGGAGTGGGCGTCGAGTTCTCCAGCTTGCGGACGCAGCCGATCGTCGACTCGCCGATGCCCACCTGGTTCTCGTTCAGGTAGCCGAACATGGCGTGGTGATAGGCGTAAGTGTGCGCGGGCTCCGGAATCTCCAGGCCCGTGAAATCGTTCTTGATCAGGTCCCACTTCAGCCCCTGCTCGAGCGGCCAGGTCTTGTACTGATTGATGTGGTAGATCTTGCGTGTCGCGCCGGGCTGATGGTCGGCGGCGTCGACATGCCGCCAGGTCCAATCGCAGGTCCCGCAGTCCGCGGTATGGGTGGCGATCGTCGACCCGTCGGCCGAGGCGGCCTTGCCGACCATGATGACGGTGCAGCTCTCGCGGGCATCCTCATCCGGCCGCGGATCGGAAAACGCGGCTTGGCCCGCCGGCGAGGCCTGAAGAAGGATGACCGCCAGAACGACGGCCAAGCCGAGGGAAAGGGTGAGCTTTCTGGTCTTCACTTTTCCTCCTGTCGTTGCCCCTCCGGCTGCGCGGCCGCCGCGTCCGGGGGAGTTCAGCGGGCTCGGGACGAGCCCGCCCCGCTCGAATCGCCGCCCGGGGCGTCAGTTCGGGAACACCCGGTCCCGGGCCGCGGAGCCGGGGTCATGGAAATAATAACCGACGCCGTTCTTGACGACCTCGGCGTATCGCGGAACGTCCCGGACGGCGATCTCCCGGCCGGGGGATTTCTTGGCGAACTGGCGCATGATCTCCAGGGCCGCCGAGCAGTGCTGCCCCACCCTTTTTTCGATCGACCAGCCGGACTCGTCGTAAGGCACGAAAAGCTTCTTTTTCGAGGCCAGGCTGAGGAGGAAAGGGTCTTTGCCGTCGAGCAGGAACTTGACGGTCTTGGGTCCCGTGGGCTGGTCGAGGAAGGGGATGGGGGCCTCGAGGAGGAAGGGCACGGTATCCGAGAAATCTCCGATTTCGCGGTGGGACAGGCCGCGGAACCCGGCCGGCGACGGTTCCACGTGACTGTCGAAACCCTCCCTGGCCTTGACGGTCAGGGCCGCCATCGTCGCGATCTTGCTGCCCTTCTCGGGAGCGACGATGCAGTTCGTGACCGGGAACATCGTCTCGGCGCCGTGGTAGTCGATGGCGATGTCGACTTTTTCCTTGCGCAAGAGCTCCATGGCGGCGTAGGTGACCTTCTCCATGCGGGGGCCGTTCGGACGGCCCGGCCACGTCCGGTTCGTGTTGCGGATATCGATGTAAGAGAGGAGCTGCTTTTCAGGATAGTGGATATAGACGTCCGGGTCGGGCCACTGGTCGAGCGGGGAGGCATCGCGGTTCCCCATGCGGAAGGTCTTATTTCCCCAGGACGTGGGCACGTCGTAATATAAAGGATAGCCGTCGCCGGGCTTGGTGTTCCGGCTGCCGCTGTGATTGAACTGCGGGATGACGATGAGCACGCCCTTCTCGACGACGCCGTTCTCGATCATGAGCAAGGCGGCCAAGAGGCCCTCCGGCTCGTTGGCGTGCGTGTTCGCGATCACCAGCGCCTTGCCGCCGGGCTCCTTGCCCTCCATGAAATAGACGGGAGTATCCAGCATCGTTCCCTTGAGCCCGGGGCCGTAGTCGCTCAGGCGTCCGACCTTCGTGACCCCCGGTCCCGCCACCACCGGCACGTCGAAATGGCGGTGACGGTACAGCTCCAAGCCGCCCGGGACGACGAGGACAAGGAACAGGGCGATCAGGATCGGCCTCGCCAGCCTGGGATGGGATATCACGTCTTGTCCTCCAGACGACCTATTTGACCCGCAGCAACCTCAGGACCAGGGGCACAAGCACCAGGAGATAGAGGACCATGTTCTGCAGGTCTTTTTTCTCATGCCAGAAGTTCCAGACGAGGAGGCCCACCAGATAGGCGCTGATCAGGTAATAGATGATCATGATCACGGGCATGGCGCCTCCTCCATCACATGCTCCACCGCACCAGGAATGACAGCTTGGCGCTGAACCAGACCATCAGCACGCCCACCGCCGTGATGAACAGCCAGGGGATCCAGGTCGTTTTCAGGAACTCCCAGTAGGACCCCTTGTACTCCGAGACCATGACGCTCAACCGGCCGATCAGGGCCGTCGGCGGGAGCCCGTCGCCCAGGGGCCAGAGGAACGTCAGGCCGGCGATGGCCACGGTGGCATGAAAGCCCAGCGAGTCGAGATACCAGATCAACGGGATCCCGAGCACCGCGGCGGCGCCGTAGGTCAGCACGGCTTCCGAGGCCGGGATAACGACGACGAGCGAGATGACCAGGAGAACGAGCGGGATGCTGATCACGGCGTAGGACAGCAGCCCCCGGACTCCCGTCGCGGTCATGATCTGCTGGAGCATCCCGACAACCACGACCGTGGCGATCAGGGGCAGCAGGCGTTTGACCGTGTCGAGGGACAGAGACAGGACATTGATCTTCCTGGGGCTGACGAGCCAGGCCGCCAGGGCCGAGAGCGTGAACTGGAGCGGCAGGCCCAGGACGGGGACCGCAAAGGGCCAGATACGGTAAGCCGCCACCGACCCGAAGAAGACAAGGAACGGGACGAGCACGCGCCACCAGGTCATGCCGGGCGGCACGGCGGGCATCTCCCGGAGCGCCTCGTCCAGGCTGATCGACCGCTCTTTTTTCATCCCCAGGACGAGCATCGTGAAGACGCCGCAGACGAGGACCGGCAGGCCCAGGGTCAGCTCGAAACCGACGTAGGGGATGGCCGTGCCGGCGCAGAGGATCATCGCCCAGATATTGACCGGCGGGGCGGCGGCGCTCAGGCCGGCGATGATGAACAGGATGGCGGCGACCCGCTTTTCGGCCACGCCCAGCAGCCTCAGCGCCATGGCCACCGGGGCCCCCACCACGAGGAGCGAGATGCTCCCGGCGCCGGTCAGGGCGCCCGGGATGAGGACGATGACCATGAGCACGAGGAGCGCGATGAGCCGCTTGTCGTGGAACAGCCGGATGGTCGCCCGGACGACGTAATTGACGCCGCCCGACTCGTTGACGATGGCCATGAACAGCGTCGCCGTGGTGAAGACCAGGATGACGTCGAGATAAGTGGATGACCCTTCCACCAGGTGGCGGGAGAGCTCGCCGATGGCGGGCGTCTTCCAGATGGCACCGGCGATCCCGCCGGCCAGGGCAGCCAGAAACATGCTGATCTCGACCGTCAGCCGGGACGCCTTGGCGATGGCATAGGCGACCACCATGACGACGAGGATGAGGCCGATCTGGAGTGTCATCGGAAAGAGAAGCCATCTTATCCACGCCGAATCCGGAAGTCAAGCGCAACGGAAATCCTGCCGTCTTGAAAAGGACGCGCGAATTAAGATATAAATCCGGGGACACGAATTCTCTTTCTGAGAGGCCACTATGCTGTTCAGAAGACGAAAGAAGAAAAGAGCGCGGCGCGTGGAGGATGAGCGCCGCCGGGAGCCGCGAACCGAAGACCTCAACCAGGTCACGCTCGAGCCCCAGGGAGAGCTGTCCCCCGGGCTCGGCCGCGGCGTCTACTATGCGCAAACCAAGGACGCCTCTCCGAGCGGGCTGAAGGTTGAGACCGACGTCAGGTTCCCGGCCGGCACTCAGGTCCTGGTCAAGCTGACGTCTCCCAAGACGCGCAAGGTCATCCAGGCGCGGGCGGCCGTGAAGTGGTCGGACAACCTGGCCGGCGGGAGCGGCTTTGGGACGGGGCTCGAATTCGTCGAGACGCCGGTGGAGACGATCCTCGACCTCCTGGAACACATCTATAAGGCCTGAACGAGCCGGCCATCTCTTGAAGACAGCGAGGTACCGATGAGCGTTCGTTCTCGACTCGGACTCATGATGTTCCTCGAGTACGCGATCTGGGGAAGCTGGTATTCGGTCCTGTCCGCTTATCTCCAGTCCACTCTCCATTTCTCCGGCACGCAGGTCGGGTTCATCTACAGCCTGCTGCCGATCGCCACCATCATCGCGCCGATGATCGGCGGCCAGCTGGCCGACCGCTATTTCCCGACCCAGAAAGTCATCGCCTTCATGCAGCTCGCCGGGGGGGTCATCCTCCTGCTGGGCGCCTCCGTCACAAGCTACGGCGCGATGGTCTGGCTGATGCTCCTCTACTGCGTCGTCTACGCGCCGACCCTGGCCCTGACCAACTCGATCGCCTTCATGAACCTCAAGGATTCGGGCAAGGAATTCGGCAAGATCCGGGTCTGGGGGTCCATCGGCTGGATCGCCGCGGGCTGGGCCCTTTCCGGCTGGCGGCTGCTGGCGAAATCCGTGCCGGCGACGGCCGTCCGCGGCGACCTGCTGTTCCTCGCCGGCATCTTCTCCGTGATCATGGGCATCTTCGCCTTCGGCCTGCCGCACACGCCCCCCAAGAAGGAAGGCACCAAGCCCTGGGCCTTCCTCGAGGCCTTCAAAATGCTCCGCGACCGCGACTTCCTGATCTTCACGGTCATCGCCTTCGTCGTCGCCACCGAGCTCTACTTCTATTATATTCTGACGGCCCCGTTCCTGACCTCGCCGGTCATCGGCGTCAGCGCCACTTGGGTTTCGACCGTCATGACGATCGCCCAGTTCGCGGAGATCTTCGTCATGGCGCTCCTGCTGCCCGCCATCCTGCCCAAGTACGGGATCAAGAAGACGATGACCCTGGGCGTCCTGGCCTGGCCGCTCCGGTACATCATCTTCGTCATCGGCGCGCCCGCCTGGCTGGTGATCGCCTCGCTCTCGCTCCATGGTTTCTGCTACGTCTTTTTCTTCACGGCGGCGTTCATCTATGTCGATACCGTCGCGCCGCCCGACGTCCGGGCGTCGGCGCAGGGCCTGATCGCCTTCGTCATCCTCGGGATCGGCAACTTCGTGGGGTCGAATTTCGCGGGCTGGATCCAGAAGGTGTTCACGGCGGGGGAGTCGACGAACTGGCGGAGCGTCTTCCTCGTCCCGACGGCGCTCACGATCGTCTGCGCCGTTCTCTTCGTGGCGCTGTTCAAGGAAAAGAAACCGGCCGCGGCCGCCGGCGGAGCGCCCGCCGCGCTTTGACAACGCCGGACGGCCGTGACAGAATCGAAAACGGAATGACCGATACGGAGGACACATGAAAACACGTTGGCTGCTTATTTCGGGCGTGGCCCTCTGGACTTCTCTCGGCGGCTTGCCGGCCGCGGCGAAGGGCGAGGACTACAGCCGGGTGCGCATCAAGAAGTTCCCGATCGCCATGCAGTGCTATACCTACCGGAAGTACACCTTCCTCGAGGCGGTCGAGAAGACCAAGTCTCTCGGGATCAAGTATCTCCAGGCCTATCCCGGGCAGCCCTTTTCGCCCCAGGAAAAGGACCTCAAAGTCGACCACAACCTGACCCCGGCCCAAGTCGAGAAAGTCAAGAAGGCGGCGGCCGATGCCGGGCTGGAAGTCGTGAGCTACGGAGTCGTCGACATGGGGCGCACCGAGGCCAGCATGCGGCTGGTCTTCGATTTCGCCCGCCGGCTGGGCGTCCGGACGATCGAGACCGAGCCCAAGGACGAGGATTATCCGATCCTCGAACCGCTGGTCAAGGAATACGATATCAAGATCGCCATCCACAACCATCCCGAGCCCTCGAAATACGCGAAACCCGAGACCGTCCTCGAGCACATCAAAAATCTCGACGAGCGGATCGGCGCCGGCGCCGACACCGGGCACTGGATGAGGGGAGGGCTCCGGCCGGTGGACTGCCTCAGGCTGCTCAAGGGCCGGATGACCGACGTCCACATCAAGGACCGGAGCGACTTCGGCACCGCCAAGGGCGTGGATGACGTCGCCTTCGGCCAGGGCCAAGCCAATATCCGCGACATCCTGGCGGAGCTCACCCTCCAGGATTACGCCGGCATGCTGACGATCGAGTTCGAAAACGAGGCCGAGGTGCTGACGCCCGAGCCCACCCTCCGCAAGGGCCTCGACTACATCAAGAGCATCACCTACTACGAAGGTTACGACCAGATCCTGAGCCGGCCGGACGGCCGCTATTCGAAGCATGGCTGGAACCACTACGGCCCCGGCTATTTCGACCTCGACGAGAAGACCGGCGTCCTGAATTCCCAGGGCGGCATGGGTCTCCTTTGGTACTCCGCGAAGAAATACCGCGATTTCGTCCTCGAGCTCGATTACCGCTGCGCCCAGCTCCAGACCAACAGCGGCGTGTTCGTGCGAGTCCCCCAGGTGCCCACGAGCAACGACTATATCTTTCATTCCTTCGAGGTCCAGATCTCGGATGAGGGGCAGGGCATACACCGCACGGGAGCCATCTACGACGCCCAGGCGCCCAGCGGCGACGCCGCCAGGCCGACGGGCGAGTGGAACCACCTGAAGGTCACTTGCCGCGGCCGGAATATCCAGGTCGAGATCAACGGCATTCCTCTCGTCGACTGGAAGATGGAGCCTCGGGGAAAGATCAAGGACTTCAGCCTGGAAGGCTACATCGGCCTCCAGAACCACGACAGCATCGCCCCCGTGTATTTCAAGGACGTCTTCATCAAAGAGCTTTAGCCTGACTTATTCATAAAAAGCGCCTCGTCTTTTTTCCATCTCTCTTTAGGCGGCGCTTTTTACCCTTCGGGCGAACCGATTCGGCCCCATCGGCTTCGTTATCGGAGTTCGCTGTACCAAAGAGTACAGCTTCACCCCTCGGGCCTCGCATCTGGGGGCCGCCTCGATTCGTGAAGTATTCAGGCTAGGGCCGTCCTCGAAAGCGCGTTTCTGCTCGAACTGGCGGGCACTAAAAATTAGTGCCCCAGCCGGACAGGGACGCGCCGTGACAGGATACCATTGACGATGGACACGAACACATGAAGGGATGCGCCTGTCCATAAGGGCGTCGATTGACAGAGTCCCGCCGATTTTCTATATTCAGAAGCGAGTTGATCGGCGATCCGCCCATGTCGAAAGAGGAGGTCCCATGAAAAGAAGGTTGGCCGCGGCTGTCTTCCTGTTCCTTTTGGTGCTGCCCGCCCCGGTTTTCCTGCAGAACCTGTATCCGCTCCAGGACAAGCCGCTGGATGTGCCCTACGTGCCCTCCAAGCCCGAGGTCGTCTCCGAGATGCTCCGGATGGCAAAGGTTGTCAAGGATGACCTCCTCTATGACCTCGGCTGCGGCGACGGGCGGATCGTTATCACCGCCGCCACGCTCTTCGGGACCCGCGGCGTGGGCATCGATATCGACCCCGAGCGCATCAAGGAGAGCAAGGACAACGCCGCCGAAGCCGGGGTTTCCCATCTCGTCAAGTTCTTCGAACAGGACATCTTCGAGGCCGACTTCCACGAGGCGAGCGTCGTCTCGCTTTATCTTTTAACCTCCGTGAACCTGCGGCTCCGGCCCAAGCTGCTGACCCAGCTCCGGCCCGGCACCCGGGTTGTTTCCCATAACTACGCCATGGATACCTGGAAGCCCGACGACTCCGCCGTGGTCATGGTCAACGATCAATCCCACAATGTCTATTTGTGGATCGTCCCCGCCAACGTGTCGGGTTCCTGGGAATGGACGTGGGCCGAGGGTGACCGGAAAGTCGCCTACGCGTTGAACCTCGACCAGCACTTCCAGTGGCCCGCCGGCGAGCTCAAGGCCGGGGGAAAGGTCTGGGATCTGCGGGACATCAGACTGAAGGGCAGCGAGCTCCAGTTTAAAGCCGAAAGCGAGGAGAGCGGCAAAACCCGGACGATGACCTTCACCGGAAAGATCAACGGCAATACCCTGGAGGGCACCGCCGCGACGAGCGGGCTGCCCGCTGCCGGGACCCGGGCTTGGAAAGCCAAGCGCAACCCCGTGACGATCAAGCCCCTGGATACCGAGGGCCCGGCCTATTAGAGGACCTGGGCACCGATGAGGAAGACCCGGAGCGTTCTGCCGGCTTTGCTGGCCCTGGTCTGGTGCCTGCCGCTCATCGCTTCGCCCGCCAAGGACTATTATTTTCCGTCCGTGCGGGTGGCCGTCGGCATCGAGCGCGACGGGACGTTCGTCGTCGACGAAGACCGCACCTTCGCTTTCGAGGGCCGCTTTTCCGCCGCTTGGATACTGATCCCCGTATCGGTGGAGCGGGGAGGCTATGCCTATTCGGTCTCGATCGAGGAATTCGCGGTGAGGGACGAAGACGGGACCGTCCTGCCCGTCGACGTCTCCGTGTCTCAAGGCCAGTTCCGCGGCGAGTGGTCGTTCCGGGCGGACAACGAGAGCCGTACGTTCCGCATCCATTACCGTGTTCGCGGCGGCATTCTCAGCTACCCCGATGTCACCGAGCTCTACTGGCAGGTCATCGGCGATGGCTGGGACCGGCGCACGGACGAGGTGACCGTGACCGTGAAGCTTCCCGAACCGGCGGCCCGGCGCGAAGACCTGCTCGTTTACGGCCACGGCCCGCTCTCCGGCTGGGCCGAGATCATCGATCCGCAAACCGTGCGGTACACGGCCGGCCGCCTTCCCCCGCATCAGTTCATGGAGATCCGGCTCGTCTGGCCTTCGGGGTCGGTCCAAGGGGTCGCCTCCTCCCGCTTAAGCCGGGACGCGATCCGCGACGAGGAGGCGGGGTTTGTCCGGCGGACGATCGCGGAGGCGGAGAAAGAACAGGCGAAGCAGGCCCGCCGGCGCAAGTATCTGATGATCGGCGCCATCGTCTGGGCCGCGGGCCTCGTTGCCGGCTCGCTTCTCTGGTTCCTCTTTTATCTCAGGTCCTGGAAGAAGGTCGGCCGGGATCACCGGTTCGAGGATATCCCGCCGTATTTCCGTGAACCCCCGTCGGAGCTCAGGCCGGCGCTCGTCGAAGTGCTCCTCCGAGAGGGCGGCTCGCCGACCCCCCGCTCTTTCACGGCCACCCTCTTCGACCTGGCCCGGCGCGGCGATCTCGAGTTCCGGGACCGGACGGTCGAAAGCCGCGGGCTTCTGGGGATGAAAGAGAAGGTCGAGACTTCGATCACGCTGAAGAAGGATTATCGCAACGACCCGGATATCCTGGCCTATGAGAGCGCGCTCTTGGATCTCCTTTTTAAGAACATCCTCGTTCAGGGAGGGGACACGGGGGCGACCCTCGGACTCGACGACCTCCGGGATTACTTCAAGAAGCAGCCGCGGGCTTTCCAATCCTGGTACCAGAAATGGACAAAGGATATCCGGGCTCAAGCCGGCAGCCTGGGTTTCATCGAAAAAGACAGCCTGAGGACGAGGAACAGGTTCATCGCCGCCACGATCCCCGCGGCCGTTCTCACGCTCAACCCCCTGATGGCCGTCCTGGGTGCAACCTTCATCCCCCGGCTCAAGAGGCGGTCCCCCGAATGGGCCCGGGAGAATGAGCTCTGGAAGGCGCTCGATCGCTTCCTCGACGACTTCTCCGATTTCAAGGAGACGCCGGCCGAAGCCTATAAGCTCTGGGAGCGCTATCTCGTCTATGCGATCCTGTTCGGCAACGCCAAGAAAATCCTCAAGGCGCTGCCGGTCATCCTGGCCGACGAACGCGCCGCCGCGCCCGTCTGGTACTCGGGTTTCGACGGCGCGAGGCTGGGAGCCGTCGGCCGCGTTGCCGGCCTGGCCCACAGCATCGAATCCATGGCCACCACCATCCAGCAGGCCAGCACCTCGGCCGCCCACTACTCTTCAGGCGGCGGCGGGGGGTTCAGCAGCGGCGGGGGCGGAGGAGGCGGCGGGGGCGGCGGCGGCGCCCGCTGATATGTGCCGTGGATTACTCACCTGATTCGGTCCCTCCCTTGATCGCCGATGGAGGCCGGAGGAAAGAGTCATGCCGGAAGCGAGTCGGGGAGAGTGTCCGCGGAGCTATTTCCGGACCGGCATATTCCCGGCACAAGGACTGTGGCACTATTCGTGAAGGAGGTTGAGATGAGAAGGTTCCTGACCCCCGGCGTGGCCGTTTTCGCGCTGGCCGCCGTTTTCGCCGCGAGCCTGACAAGCTGCGGCCGCGGTTCGACTCCCGAGGATTTCGAATGGACAACCATCGACGAGTATTACACGCCCGCCAATTACATCGAGGAATTCATCAAGGCCGACGCCGTGCAGAAGGAGATCCTGCCCGTTTACATCCGGAGCTACGGCAAAGACCCGGCCATGCTGAAGCGGTTCCGGGGGACGAATTTCGCGCGTCCGAACGAGGCCGCCCTCAACATGGCTTTCCGGGGCCTGGGCGACTGGATGCTCGTCGACCTCAAATACAAGAACGAAAAAGACCAGGACGTCCAGCGGACCGTGCTCTATGTCGAGATCGGAGGGAGCTGGCGGGTGGGGGACAGCGGCACGCTCCTGAAGTAGGCGGCGCTCATGAGCCCGAGCCGATCGCCGTCGCCTCTTAGAAAATGGCTCCTCGCCGGCCGGCCCTGGTCCTTTCCGGCTTCGTCGATGCCGGTCGTGTTCGGGACTTCGCTCGGTGTCGTGATCGGGGGAGCGCCGCTGTCCTGGATCGACTTCCTGCTCGCCCTGGCCGCGATGATCATCCTCCACGCGGCGGCCAATATGATCAGCGACGTCTTCGATTTCCGGCGCGGGCTCGACCGGGATATCACTCCGGTCAGCGGCGCCATCGTCCGCGGCTGGCTGACGCCATCTCAGGTCGCCGCAGGAGCGGCCGCGTTCCTTGCCGCCGGGTCGCTGATCGGTCTCTTTTTGGTGCTCAGGACGGGTTGGCCGCTTCTGATTATCGGCGCCATCGGCCTGCCCATCGGCATCTTCTATCCGTTCCTCAAGCGCCGCGCCTTCGGCGACCTGGCCGTGTTCCTGAACTTCGGCATCCTGGGGTCTCTCGGCGCCTGGACGGTGCAGACCCATCATCTGTCCTGGATCCCCGTCGTCTGGACCGTCCCCATGGCCATGCTGGTCATAGCCATTCTCCACGCCAACAACTGGCGGGATTCGATAACGGATACCGAAAAGCGGGTCAGGACCCTCGCCGGCCTTCTGGGAGACGCGGGTTCGTTGAGATACTATCACCTTCTCGTTTTCGGCCCGTTCCTGATCCTGCTCGGGCTGATCTTCCTGCCCGGGATCCTCGACGGCGGGCTGACGACCATGCCGGTCACCTTTCTCCTGGCCTTCCTGGCCCTCCCCGGCGCCCTTGAGCTCAGCCGCCGCGCCCGCCGTCGCCGGACCCCGAGGCGGCCCCTCGATTTCGTCATCCTCGACGGCGCGACGGCCAACTACAACCTCCTTTTCGGGCTGCTCTGCACCGCTTCGCTCTGGCTTCACCTGGCCCTGAAGGGGCTCTGACCGGGACGGCAGGGATCACCGCGATGTCACGTAAGGTCAACCTCGTCGCGGCCGCGGCCGCCCTGGCCTTTTTCCCGCTTTTTCTGGTCCGCGGAATGGGCCGGTTCGATTTCTGGTGGGGAATGAGCGGCGCCATCGCGGGGGTGGCCGCCCTGAGCTTCGCCCTCGACGGAGCCTACGTCCGGATCCTCGCGGACGACTGGGGCGACTCCCGCGCGAGGAAGATCCTGTTCGGGGCGCTCACAGCGGTCATTCTTTACCTTGTTTTCCTCGCCTTGAATTCCCTGTCCCGCAAGATCCTTCCCATCGGCCGCGACCGACATCGGCCGGGTCTATGCGTTCAAGGCGGGAGCTTCGCCGGCTCGTGTCGGGCTGCTCATCCTCTTCCTCATCGGACCGGGCGAGGAGATCATCTGGCGCGGATTCATCCAGAGGCACTGGGGAAATAAATGGGGATTCCCTCTCGGCTGGCTGCTGGCGGCGGCGCTTTACGCGGCCGTCCACCTGGGGAGCGGCAACGCGATGCTCGTCCTGGCCGCGGCCGCTGCCGGATTATTCTGGGGGTTCCTTTATTATCGTTTCGGGTCCGTTCTCCTGAACGCGGTGAGCCACACGCTCTGGGACCTGCTGATCTTCCTGATACTCCCATTGGCGCCATGAAATACGACATGATCGTCATCGGCGCCGGGATTTCGCCGCCGCCGGCTTTTTTGTTATTATGAGAGCGAGGAGAGGAAAACGATGAACATCCCGGGGTTTCTGGTCTTGATCGGCGTTTCCTTCTGCCTGTCCCGGCAGGTCTCGACACCTCAGGACATCCCCGAGATCTCTTCCCGGGAAGCTTACGAGATGATCATCAAAGACCCGGCGATCCGGCTGGTCGATGTGCGAAGCATCGCCGAATACTATTTCGTCGGACATCCGGAGATGGCCGCCAACGTGCCGTTCGCTTTCTGGGATGAGAAATCGCAAACCCTTGTGCCCAACGACCATTTCCTCGAAGACATCAAGGCGCGATACAAGCCGGAAGAAGCCCTGATCTTTATCTGCCGGAGCGGCGGCCGCAGCCTGAAAGCCGCCCGGCAGGTCCGCGAGGCCGGGTTTTCCAAGGTCAGCAGCGTCAAGGACAGCTTCGAAGGCGAACCGGACGCCCGGGGTTACAGGACCGTGAACGGCTGGAAGAACTCCGGGCTCCCGTATGCTTACACGGTCAGAAAGGAACTCGTCTACCGATGGCCATGACCCCTCCGTCTTCAGACTCTCCTTTTCGTCACGAGATCCCGTTCACGGTCCGCGCCAGCGAGGCCGGGGCGTCCGGCGTCATCCGTCTGGCCCGCTTTCTGGACTACTTCCAGGAAGCGGCCGGCGAGCATGCCGGACTGCTGGGCGTATCGGTCCACGAGCTCCTCAAGCAGAAGCTCACCTGGGTCCTGTCCAGATACCATGTCCAGTTCAACCGGTATCCGCTCTGGGGAGAGACGGTCCGGATGAGGACCTGGCCCTCGACCCGCCGGCATCTCTTCGCCCTCAGGGAGTTCCAGGCGGTCGACGCCGGGGGTGAGGTCATCGCCCGGGGCACCAGCTCCTGGATGGTGATCGACCTCGCCACCAAGAAGCCCGTCAGGCTCGACGAGCGCTTGGGAGGCTTTCCGCAGGATCCCACCCGGGCGCTGGCCGACGAATTCCCGTCCCTGCCCATCCTGACCCGGACCGATTTCGAGCGGACCTTTTTCGTCCGCCAGGGCGACCTGGACTGGAACAGGCACGCCAACCACGTGGTCTACATCGAATGGGCCGCCGAAGCGGCGCCGCCGGACATCGTCACCGGCTTCAGGCCGGCCGAGATCGAAGCCGATTATCGCGGTGAAGCGCGCTACGGGGACGTGGTCCATTCCCGGGTCGAAGCCGCTCCGGCCGCCGCCGGGCCGGCTTTCATCCACCAGGTTGTCAGGGAGAAAGACGGGATGGAACTGGCGCGCCTCAGGACCGTCTGGATGAAGGCCTGAGGACTTCGTCCTTCCGGCCAGGCCGCTATTTGTGATTTTCCCGAAGATAAGCTAACCTAACCTCCTTGTCCGGTCAGCCTTCGCCCGAATGACCGGGGCATCGCCCGAGGAGTGAATATGAAGGGAAGCGGCTCGAAAAAATGGCTGGCCGGCGGAGCGGCGCTCCTGTTGGCCGCGCTCCTGGCGCCGGCCCAGCCGGACGGCCCGGCCGACCTGATTCTTCTTCATGGTAAAATCGTCACCGTTGACAAAGACAACCCTTCTGCCCAGGCGCTCGCCGTGCGGGGAGACAAGATCGTGGCGGTCGGGACCGATGCCGAGATCGAGCGCTACGCCGGCAAGACATCGCGCATCATCGACCTCCGGGGACGTCTGGTCACGCCTGGTTTCATCGACAGCCACGCTCATTTCACGGGCATCGGCGAAGCCCGGCTGGTACTGGACCTCACCAAGGCGAAAAACTGGGAGGGGATCGTGGCCATGGTGGCCGCGGCGGCCCGGACGGCCAAGCCCGGCGATTGGATCCTGGGCCGGGGTTGGCACCAGGAAAAATGGGACAAAAGGCCCGCGCCGAACATCGACGGCTTGCCGTTCCACCATGAGCTCAGCCGGGTGTCGCCGGATAATCCCGTCCTCCTGACCCACGCCAGCGGACATTCCTCGCTGGCCAACGCCAAAGCCATGGAACTCGCGGGAATCAGCGCCGAAACGCCGGACTCCCCTGGGGGTGAAATCGTCAGGGATAAGCAGGGAAACCCGATCGGCGCCTTCAGGGAAACCGCCCAGGGCCTGGTTGAACGCTCTCAAGCCGAGTCCCGGAGGAAACGCACGCCCGCCGAGCGGGAGGCCGACGAGATCGAGTTGATCAAGCTGGCGGCCGAGGAATGCCTGTCCAAGGGGATCACGAGCTTTCATGACGCCGGAGCGTCCTACGGTACGATCGACATCTATAAGATGCTGGCTGAGCAAGGCCGCCTCGGCGTCCGTCTCTATGCCATGATCAGCACCTCGGACCTGTTCCTCGGCGGCAAGCTCACTCAATACCGGATCATCGGCGCCGGCGAGAACCACCTGACCGTCCGCTCCGTCAAGCTTCTTATCGACGGAGCCCTGGGAGCCCACGGCGCCTGGATGCTGGAGCCCTATGCGGACCTGCCGGGGTCGACCGGCCTCAATACGCTCCCCGTCAAAGCGATGAAACGGGCCGCCCGCCTGGCGATAGAAAACGACTTCCAAGTCTGCACCCATGCCATCGGTGACCGGGCGAACCGGGAGACGCTCGATATCTACGAGGAGGCGTTCGCCGCCCACCCGGACAAAAAGGACCTCCGCTGGCGCATCGAGCATGCCCAGCATCTCGATCCGGCCGACATCCCGCGCTTCAACCGCCTGGGTATCATCGCGGCGATGCAGGGGATCCACTGCACGTCCGACGGACCGTGGGTCATCGGCAAGATCGGCGAACAGCGCGCCCGGACCGGCGCCTATGTCTGGCGGGATCTCATCAGGACGGGCGCCGTCATTTCGAACGGCACGGACGCCCCGGTCGAGGACGTCGACCCCATCCCCGGCTTTTATGCGAGCGTCAGCCGCCGAATGAATGACGGCCGGCCCTTTTTCCCGGAGCAGCGACTGACGCGGGAGGAAGCGCTCGCGTCCTACACCATCAACGGCGCCTACGCGGGCTTCCAGGAAGATATCCTGGGCTCGCTTGCCCCGGGCAAGCTGGCCGATATCACGGTCCTGTCGAAGGACATCATGACGATCCCGGAAGACGAAATCCTCACGGCCTCGGTCGTGATGACGATCGTCGGCGGACGCGTACTTTATCAAAGACCATGAGGTGAGCGAATGGGCGGTTTCTTCGGCGTGGCATCGAAAGGCGACTGCGTCGGCGACGTTTTCTACGGCACGGACTATCATTCGCACCTGGGGACCCGGCGCGGCGGGCTGGCGGTGTTCGGGCCCGACGGGTTCGCCCGGGTGATCCACAACATCGAGAACGACCAATTCCGCTCGAAGTTCGACTCCGACCTGGGCGGTCTGCACGGGCGGAGCGGCATCGGGGTCATCAGCGACACGGACAGCCAGCCTCTACTCATCCAGTCCCATCTCGGCCGGTACGCGATCGCCACCGTGGGGGCCGTCAAGAACGCCGAACAGCTCATCGCCCGGGCTTACAAGAGCCGGCGCGTTCATTTCTCCGAGATCAGCGGCGGCGGTGTCAGCCCGACGGAGCTCGTGGCCTCGATCATCGACCAGGAGGAATCTTTCGAGGCGGGGATCGGTGCGGTTCAGGAGCTTGTCCAGGGTTCGTGCTCGTTGCTCCTGCTTACGGAAAAGGGCATCTACGCCGGCCGCGACAGGTGGGGCCGGACCCCCGTGATTCTCGGGCAAAACCAAACGGGCTGGGCGGCGGCCATGGAGACCTGCGCCTTCCCCAACCTGGGCTACTCCGTCGAGAGGGACCTGGGCCCCGGCGAGACCGTGCTGCTCACGGCGGACGGTTTCGAGCAGCGCCTCGCTCCCCGCGACGGCCTCCAGATCTGCGCCTTTCTCTGGGTATACTACGGTTTCCCCGCTTCGAGCTACGAGGGAATCAACGTGGAGTGGGCCCGCAACCGGTGCGGCACGTTTCTGGCCAGACGCCACCCCGCGGCCGTCGATTTCGTGGCCGGCATCCCCGACTCGGGGATCGGCCACGGCCTGGGGTTCGCCGCCGAGGCCCGGCTTCCCTTCAGGCGGCCCTTCGTGAAATACACGCCGACCTGGGCGCGAAGCTTCATGCCCCAAACCCAGTCCGTGCGGGAGCTGGTCGCCAAGATGAAGCTGATCCCGGTCCGGGAGCTGATCGCCGGCCAGAGGTTCCTGTTCTGCGAGGACTCGATCGTCCGCGGCACGCAGCTCAGGGACACGATCCAGAGGCTCTACGACGCCGGCGCCCTGGAAATCCACATGCGGCCGGCCTGTCCGCCTCTTGTCTATGGCTGCAAGTTCCTGAATTTCTCGACTTCCAAGTCGGAGATGGACCTCGCCGCCCGCAGGGCCATCCGCGAGCTCGAGGGCGAGGACGTGGGCGACCTCGCCGACTACACCCGGCCGGAAAGCGAAAAATACCGGGCCATGGAGGAGAGGATCCGGGGCCGCCTCAACCTGACCTCGCTGAAGTACCAGCATTTAAGCGACCTCGTCGCCGCCATCGGCCTGCCCAAAGAGAAGGTCTGCACGTATTGCTGGGACGGAGAGGAGTCCGGCCAGAAGCGCATCCCGTTCTAGTGTCCCGTCCCGTGAATCGCCTGCCGAAGTCCTCCGCGGCGGCGCGTCGTCTTGCCCCCTTGAAGACCGGGCCCAAAACGAGGGCCACACTGGCCGGCTCGACTTTTCTTTTAGACGGTTTTGGTGTAATTTTATTCATATGAGCCGCCGGCTCCTCGCACCCGCTTTGGCTTTCCTCCTCCTGGCGCCCGCGGCCTGCCGAAAGGAGAGCGAAACCCGCGGCGTTCTCGAGACCGTAAAGACGCTGGCGCGGCTCGCCGAGCAAAAGGACATCGAGGCCTTCATGGCCGCTATCGGCGACGACTACTCCGATTTCGAAGGCCGCGACAAGGCCGGTCTCAGGGGTCTTCTGGAGGGCTATTTCGCCGCGCGCACGGGCATCGTCGTCCACCGGCTCGGAGCGCGGGTGGAATTCCCGGAACCGGCCCGGGCCGACCTCCAGACGGACGTCGCGCTGTCATCCGGAGCCGCCGAGGCTCTGAGGCGGCTGGTGAAACTATCTCCCGACCTCTACCGGCTCAAGGTCGAGCTCAGCCGTGCCCCGGACCGTTGGCTCGTCCGATACGCCGAGTGGCGGGCCATCGGCGTCACCGAGGTCCTTCCGGAATCCCTCGGACCCCTCAAGGTCCTGTTGCCAAATCTAATGTCGGAGTGAGACAAATCATGACCGAATCCTCAGCCCAGCCTTCTAACAGAACATGCGAGATCCTCATCGTCGGCGGCGGCCCGGCGGGGGCGACGGCCGCGATCTACACGGCCCGCGCCGGCCGGACCACGATCCTCCTCGAGGGCCGAGGTTCGTCACGCCTGGGGATCGGCTACACCATCGAAAACTATCCCGGGAGCGGTCCCGTCAACAGCCTGGAGCTCCTCGGCAAGTTCCGGTCCCAGGCCCGGGAATTCGGCGCGGAGGTCATCGCCGAGGACGCCATCGACTTCGATTTTTCGGGACCGACGAAATACGTCGTCACCCGCGAACGGCTGTACGAAGCCAAGGCCGTCATCCTCGCCGCCGGCAAGCCGGTGAGGCGGGAGCGCATGGTCCCGGGCGAGGAGAGGCTCATCGGCCAGGGGGTCAGCTACTGCGCCACGTGCGACGGTCCGCTTTACCGGGGCCAGCCCGTGTCCGCGCTGGGGGCGTCGGCCGATGCCGCCGAGGAAGTGCTCGCGCTTCACGGCATGGGTTGCCGGGTTCATTGGATTCCGGGTGCGGGCCGGCCGTCCACGGTCCCCGGCGAGATGCTCGAGGAGATGCGGCGGAAGGACATCCCCGTGCACTGGGGGGCCAAGGTCAAAGAGATCATCGGCGAAAAGACCGTCGAGGGACTGAAGCTCGAGGCCGACGGAAAAGTGGAGATTGTCCAGACCGTCGCGCTGTTCATCTTCCGGGAGGCCCTCACCTCGTCGTTGTTCACCAAGACGGGGCTCGCGCTCGACCATGGACAGTGCCTGGCCGTCGACCGCCGCCAGCGGACGAGCCTGGAGGGCGTCTACGCCGCCGGGGATATCACCTGCGGGGGAATGCAGGTGGTCACCGCGGCCGGCGAAGGGGCCGTGGCCGGCATGCAGGCCATCGTGTACGTGCGAAAGCTGTCCTAGTGTCCCGTCTCGTAAATTCCTTTCCAAAGTCCTCAGCAGAGACGGTACACTTCCAGGGGGGAGTCAAGCTCCCCCCTCGGCGCTTCGTTTCACTCCGCTGACCCCCTGAGGGGAACGACGCCGTCCCCCTCAAACTCCCCTGCGGTGGTGCGTCTTCTTTGCTTTTGTTAGAAAGCCAAGTTATTTACGGGACGCACCACTAGGCGTTTCCGGCGCTTCAGGAGAAGCTGCGGAGCTTGCCGCAGAACGCGGGGTCCTGGAGCTTGCGGAGGGCCTTGGCCTCGATCTGGCGGATCCTTTCCCGAGTGACCTGAAGCCTGTCGCCCACCTCTTCGAGCGTGTGATCGCCGCATTCGCCCAGGCCGAATCGCAGCCGGATGACTTCGGCCTCGCGGTCGGTGAGGCACTTCAGGGCTTCCTGGATATGCTCCCGCAGGCTGGCATGGATGACCGTATCCGGGGGAGAGGGGATGCGCTTGTCCTCGATGAATTCGCCGAGATGACTCCCGCCGTTTTCGCCCACGGGCAGCTCGAAGGAAACCGCGTCCTGGGTCGTCTGCAGGATCTCCCGGACCTTCTTCAGCGGGAGACCCAGCTTCTGCCCGATCTCCTCGACGGTGGGTTCGCGGCCGTGATCTTTGATGTAGGACTGGTTGAGCTTGGCCAGCCGCTGGAGAGTCTCGCTCATGTGAACGGGGATGCGGATCGTCCGGGACTGGTCCGAGATGGCGCGGGTGATGGCCTGCCGGACCCACCAAGTCGCGTAGGTCGAGAACTTGTGACCCAGATGGTAATTGTACTTGTCCACGGCGCGCATCAGCCCGATGTTGCCTTCCTGGATCAGGTCGAGGAACTGCAGTCCCCGGTTCTGGTATTTCTTGGCGATGGACACGACCAGACGGAGGTTGGCGGCGACGAGCTCTTTCTTGGCGGATTTGGCGTCGCGCCGGGCCTCGGTGATCTGGCGCAGAACCGTTTTCATGGCGACGGACCGGCGCTTGGAACTGGAGGCGATCGTCGACCTGAGCCGGCTCACCACGGAAGCCGTCAGGCGCTCCACGAAGTCCGGCTTCAGGTTGAGTCCCTTGATCAGCTTGATCAGCCGGGCCAGCTCACGGTCGCGGGCTCGCTTGGACCCGTTCTTTGCCGGGAGGTCGGCCAGCTTCCGGCTCGAGTCTTCGATCGACCGGAGACGTCTCAACGCGGAACGGTAGAACCTCTCGAACCCGCCGTCCTCGGGATCAACTTCGCTCATGTCCAGGTAATTGCGGCAAGAGCCCGGGTCGCTTCTGAGGACCGAGGCCATCTCCAGGATCTCATCGACCAGGAAGGACGTCTGGAACAATCCCTTCCAAACCCTCAGCCAGCCTTCCTCGATGCGGCGAGCCAGTCCCAGCTCTCCTTCCCGCGTCAGGAGCATGACCCTGCCCATATCGCGGAGATAGACACGAACCAGGTCGGGATAATGGTCGACCCCTTTTGACCTGGAAACGGCCGCATGGCCCGCGGCGGGACCGCGTAACCCCGGATGGCCGCTTTCCGCCATGCTCTTCGTGACGGCGTAAGGCGATTCCTGCCGCTCCTCGAAGAGAGCCTGCCCCTCGTCGTCTGCAGTCCTCAAGGCCAAAACCCCGGGACCATCTATGTTTAGAGGAAACATATCGGCTCCTTTATTCCCGACTATTTATATAGGATAACTAGGGCGTCATTCAGTTCGTTGCATTCTCTTGAAGAACTGGGTGCTGGCTGTAAGGGATCTAGCAAAAGGAGGGGTTCTGGGATGGCGGTACCCTGCCCAGCCAGCAAAACAGGAAACCCTATTAATTTATAACATACTTTTCCGATATAATCAATAGATTTCATCGATTTAGTAGTAATTAACACAGGCGCCTGCCAATGCGGCGCGTTTTCCCCTAATCGGCGCCGGCTCCGGAGACCCAAAATATGCGGCGATAGATGCGCCAGCGGGATGCACGGCGATAGCCTGCGCCCGGAACGACGAGGCTTCTCCTGGGATTCGTATCGTGTACGGGAAATTCCGTTAAGCCGACGCCAAAAAAGGACTCCAATTCCGGGGAGACATAGGGCCTATCGAGACAATTTTGGGGGTGATGCATCTCTTGCGCTTCCGTATTCGTGCTGTTATAGTTATTTTCGGCTGCCGGGAGCTTGCCCTCCGGGCGGCGCGATTCCAATGGGAACCGGCGACGCACGACTAAAATGAAGAACCGAAGGAACCAGTTGGCCGCAAAAAGAGAAGTCCAGCCGCCGTCGCAAGAGAGACGCGGCGACAGCCGGGTCAATGAAGAGGACAAGATCTCTGTGGAGATCCTGTCGGGGGAAAACCCGTCCGCCGAGCTCCCTCCGATTAACGCCCTAACCAAGGACATCTCGCCCGGTGGTGTCCGGATCATGTCCAACGTCAGGCTGGAGCCCGGCACCCGGGTGAGGCTCGAAATCGTCCTTTCGGGCCGCAGGCGGCTGATCACGGTCAACGGGGTGGTGCGCTGGTCCCACAACATCTACGAAGAGGACCTCTTCGAGATGGGCGTCGAGTTCGCCGGGCTCTCTCCCGAGGACAGGCTGAGCCTGCTCGAGCACGTCTACAGGAAGCGCGACTAGCCCCCTTTCCAAGCTCCCGCTCCGGGGTAATACAAGGCCCGAGGAGTGACCATGACAGAAACCCGACACATCGCCGCGGCCCTCTGCTGGACCGCTTTTCCTGCCCTCCTGTTTTTCGCTCTGTTTCCCGCCCTGTCGCTATTATCATGGGGCGGACAGCGGACCGAAAAACCCGTGCTCCACGGCAAGCACTGGGTGGCGATCACCGGCAAGCCCCTGGCGGCAACAGCGGGCGCGACCATTTTCCACAGAGGCGGGAACGCCGTCGACGCCGCCTGCGCCATGTTGGCCGCCGTCTCGACCATGCACGACGTCCTGGGCTGGGGAGGGGAGACCCAGGCCCTGATCTACAACCCGTCGACGAAAAAGGTCGTCGGCGTCAACGCCCTGGGTGTCGCGCCCACCGGCGCCACCGCCGAATTCTTCCGGTCCAAAGGCCTGGCATATCCTCCCGATCTCGGACCGCTCGCGGCCGTGACGCCGGGGTCGCCCGGCGGGCTGTTGGTGATGCTGGCCGAGTTCGGTACGATGTCGCTCAAGGACGTCCTGGCTCCGGCGCTCGAATTGGCCGACGGCTATCCGATCGAGGAGGAGCTCGCGCGAAGCATCGAAAAGAACAAAAAAGCCCTCAAGGAGTGGCCGTATTCGAGGAAGGTGTTCCTGCCCCATGGCGGACATGAATGGGAAGCCCCGGAACCGGGCGAGATCTTTCGGCAGCCCGACCTGGCCGAGACGCTCAGAAAGCTCGTCGAAGCCGAAACCCGGGCCCTGGCGGCCGGGAAGACCCGCAAGGAGGCGATCGCCGCGGCGTACGACCGTTTCTATAAAGGAGACGTCGGCGCGGAGTTCGTCCGGGGCGCCCGGGAGCAGGGCGGCCTCCTGACGGCCGCGGACCTCGCGGACTGGAGCGTGCGCCTCGAAGAGCCGGTCATGACAACTTACCGCGGCATCGAAGTCTACAAGCTCACAACCTGGGTGCAGGGCCCGGTGATGCTCCAGGCCCTCAACATGCTGGAGAACCTCGACCTCAAGTCGCTGGGCTTCAACAGCGCCGAATATATCCACGCCTTATACCAGGTGATGAACCTCGCCTTTGCCGACCGCGATTTCTATTACGGCGACCCGTACTTCCCGCCGGCGGAGCCGCTCAACGGGCTTCTTTCCAAGGAATACGCGCGAGAGAGGCTGAAGCGGGTCGACTGGAAAGCCAACAACCCGAAGTCGGCTCCCGGGGACCCCTATCCGTTCCAGGGAGGCGTGAACCCCTATCTCGAGCTTCTCCGGAAGTGGCCGGAGCGGCCGGAGCCCGAAGCCAAGGACTGCGGCGCTTTTTTCAGGGGGACGACCTCGATCCAAGCGGCCGATGAAGCGGGCTGGGTCGTTTCCGTGACGCCGAGCGGCGGCTGGATCCCGGCCTGCATCGCCGGCCGCACCGGCATGGGTATGAGCCAGAGGATGCAGAGCTTCGTCCTGGAGGCCTCCGAGAATCCCTTCAATGTCGTCGCTCCCGGCAAGCGGCCCCGCGCCACGCTCACGCCCGGCCTGGCGCTCAAGGACGGCAAGCCGTATCTTTCCTTCGCCGTCCAGGGCGGGGATACCCAAGACCAGAACCTCCTTCAGTTCTTTCTGAACGTCGTCGAGTTCGGGATGAACGTGCAGCAGGCCTGCGAGGCCCCGAACATCAACAGCTACCAGATGCGCAGCTCCTTCGGACTCCACGAATCCGTGCCCGGCAAGCTGGACCTGAACGAGCGGACGCCGCCCGAAGTCGCCAAGAAGCTGGCCGCCATGGGTTACCGCATCGATTTTAAAAGATACACTTCCGGCCCGATCAACGCGATCTTCTTCGACCGGGCCCACGGCACGTTCTGGGGCGGCTCATCGAACTACGGCGAGGATTACGGCATCGCCTGGTAGCATCGATTCTGGACAGGGCGAGGGGTGTGTGCGAAGAGGTTCATCCGGAGGCGTGCGGAACGGTTCCTCGAAGAGGAGAGCGAGCGAGGACTGAGCGAATTTGATTCGCGGAGCAACACGGGGATTCCGAAGGGAATGCCCCTTTGGTCGCAGGACGAAGTCCGCAAAGAGGAGGCAGTGAGCGAAGCGAGCGTCGGAAGGGAGAAAGCGAAGCTGTCTCCCTCAAAAAGGCGCTGCGGGAATCTGCGGTATCCTGAGCAAAGCCCCGAGCGATCTTTTGACTCGCCCCGGCGCGTGTGCTAAATAGTATGTGTGTGGGAAGCGCCGTCTTTCGGGAAATTCCTGGCCAGCCATCGGACCATCCGCGCCAGGTTTCCCCAGATCGCCAAAGACATCCACGGCCACTCGCGGATCTACCTTAACAGCGCCGCCGGGACCCTGGTCGTCGATACGGCGGCCAGGGCGGCCGCCCAGGCCTCGACCTGGCTGAATTCACTCCCCGGCGAAGTCTTCCCGGCGGAGATCGCGACCGCGAAGTTCCACGGAGCGATCCGGGAGATCGCGGCGGATTTCCTCAACGCCCCCGACCCGGACGAGATCTCCTTCCACTTCTCTTCGACGCAGGCGCTGTTCAACGCCGCCCTCTCGATGCGGGGGCTGGTCCGGGCCCGGAACAACCTGGTCGTGACCGACCTCGACCATATGGCCAACGTCTCGCCCTGGGAATCGGTCGGCGGCAAATGGTGGGGAGCCCATGTGCGCCGGGCGCGGATCCTGGATACGGGCGAGCTGGACATGGATCACCTCATCTCTCTGATCGATGACGCGACGGCGGTGGTGGCGATGCCCCTGGCTTCGAACGGGCTGGGGACGATCGTGCCGCTCGAAACCCTGATCCCCTCGATCCGGAAGAAGTCCCCGAAGTGCCTGATCTGCGTCGACGCCGTTCACCATGCGCTCCACGGCCCGATCGACGTCCAGTCCCTGGGCTGCGACCTGCTCGTCTTTTCCGGGTACAAGGTCTTCGGGCCGATGCTCGGCGTGATGTGGGGCAAGAGGGAGATCCTGAAGAGGATGAAGCCTTTCCGCGTGGAGACGAACAAGAACGACCCCCCCTACAAGTTCGAACAGGGCACGCTGAACAATGCGTCTCTCGCCTCGCTCGGCGCGGCCCTCCGGTATATCGTCTGGCTGGCGGACGAGCTCGACCCGCAGCTCGCCGGCGAAGACAGGAGATCCAAGTTCAGACGGGCGATGACCGCCGTGGCCGCCTACGAGCGCGAGATTTCACGCAAGGTCCTCGTGGGGTTCCGGAATTTGGCGCCGGACCGGTTCCGTCTCTACGGAAACGCCGGCCCCGTTGAAGCCGCCTTCAGGGACCCGACCTTTTCCTTCGAGATCGCCGGCTTCGCCGCCCGCGACATCAAGCGTCTCCTGTGGGAGAAGGCCGGCATCCAGATCGCCGACGGCAACCACTACTCGGCCGCTTTTTATCGTCATTACCGCAAAGACAGCGTCTGCCGCGCGAGCTTCGCCCACTACAACAGCCCCGCCGACGCCGATGCTCTGGTCAGCGCCCTGGAGGGGATTGTCCCGCGGGACGAATCCCGCCCGGGAGAGGATGATACGGGATCATGACCGGGAGGCCAAAAGGAACCTGGCCCGGGCCGAGCGGGGGCGACCGGGGTCTTGCATGAACCAAGCGGTGCCCAAGATCGCCGCGGTTCTCGCGGTGCTTGCCGTTTGCGCTGCCTGCCCGACCGACGGCGTCTTCCGGCCGGCCGACGGCGGGATGTCGGCGGCCCGGCTCAAGCGCCTTGACGCGATCGTCCGAGAGGCCGTGTCCCGGAAGGACTTCCCGGGTGCCGTGCTCCTCGTCGGCCGAAACGGGAAGACCGTCTACCGAAAAGCCTTCGGCGAGAGCCAGTGGGTCCCGGACCATGTCCCGATCAAAACCGGCATGATCTTCGACCTGGCCTCGCTCACCAAGCCCGTGGCCACCGCCACGTCGATCATGATCCTCGTCGAGCAGGGGAGGCTCAGCCTGGACGAAAAGGTCAAAGACTATGTGCCCGGGTTTTCGGCCTTCGCGGACGGCGAGGGAAAGCCGGGAGAAGACGCCAGGATCTGGCACCTTCTCACGCACACCTCGGGCCTGCCTCCGTACGCGGACGCGGCCGAAGTCGAAAAACACTTCGGCGGGCCCTGCTCCACGGCGCAGCTCGTCGACTATATTTCCGGGCTGAGGAAGACCGACCCCCCGGGACAGGCTTTTCATTACAGCTGCCTCGGCTACATCACCCTGGCCCATATCCTCGACAAGATCACGGGACTGACGATCGCCTCGTTCAGCAGGGAGAATATCTTCAAGCCCTTGGGCATGAGGCATACGTTTTTCGTTCCTGACGAAGAATACCTCGACCGGTGCGTCCCCACCCAGGTCATAGACGGCCGTCCGCTCCGCGGCGTCGTCCATGACCCGCTGGCCCGGCTCCAGGGAGGGATCTCGGGGAACGCCGGCCTCTTTTCGACCGCCGACGACCTGGCTGTCTTCGCGGAGATGATGCTCGGCCGAGGGAGATATCGGGACGTCAGGGTCCTCGGCCCGCTGGCCGCGGCGCGCATGTCTTCGGTCTGGCCCAAGGCGGCTATCGCCGGACGGGGCCTGGGCTGGGATATCCTCTCCGCTTACAGCACGAACCGGGGTGACCTGTTCGGCCCGGACTCTTACGGCCATTCGGGTTACACGGGAACGTCGATCTGGATCGACCCCGAGACGCGAACGTATGTCATCTTCCTGACCAACAGCGTCCACCCGGATGACAAGGGCTCGGTCCTCACGCTGCGCAGCCGCGTGGCCAACGTCGTCGCCGCCTCGATCCTCGATTGGGAGCCGGGAGCAGCGGAGCGGGGGAGGTCGGACCAAAGATGAACCCCGCCCCCGAGGAGGCCAGGGTTTACGAAGCCCTGAAGGAACTGGGAATCGCCTGGGATCGGCACGAGCATCCACCCGTTTTTACCGTCGAGGAAGCCGAAAAGCACTGGACGGAAGTCCAGGGCGCTCACTGCAAGAACCTGTTCCTCAGGAACAAGAAAGGCAACCATCACTATCTGGTCGTCCTCGAGAGCTTGAAACTCGCCGACCTCCGCCAGCTCAACCGGTTGCTGAACGAGGACCGGCTCAGCTTCGCCTCTCCCGAGAGGCTGAAGAGGTTTCTCGGCCTCGACCCGGGGTCGGTCTCGCCGTTCGGGCTGCTCAACGACGCGAACCGGGAGGTGGCGGTCGTCGTCGACCAGGACCTGAAACTGGCCAAGACGGTCAATTTCCACCCCAACGTCAACACGGCGACGGTGGGCATCAGCACCGTCGATTTCGAACGTTTTCTCGCCTCGAGGGGGAACCGCGTTTTGTATTTTCCGTTCCCTTAGACCGATGCCGCATTCCGGGACGGAAAAGGCCTCGCGCAAGGAGATCGCCGATGAAGTTTTCGCACGCCGGCTGGCAGCTCGCCCTCCTCGGCCTCGTCGCCCTGGGCGCGGGGGAGAGGGCCGGAATGGGCCCTGAAGTTTCGACCGTCAAACGTCCGCCGGCCGCGGGAGCCAATTCTCACTACGTGACCAACCGGGCGCCCCTGGCGCCGTCGCCGCTCGTGAAACTGCCGATCGGCGCCATCGAACCCAAAGGCTGGCTCCTCAGTCAGCTTCAGCTCATGCGCACGGGGCTCACCGGTCGTCTGCAGGAACTGAGCCGGCACCTCGGCAGCGACAGCGGCTGGATCACCCTCCGGGGCGCGGGCTGGGAGGAGATGCCCTATTGGCTCAAGGGATACCAGGACCTCGGGTACCTGCTCAAGGACCCGGAGCTCATCGCTTCGGCGGGACGGTGGATGGACCGCGCCTTGGGAAGCCAGCAGCCGGACGGGTTCTTCGGCCCTCCGGCGAACAGGATCAAGGGCGACCTCTGGCCGAACATGCTCGTCCTCACCTGCGCCCAGAGTCTTTATGAGGCGACCTCGGACCCGCGCGTCATTCCCTTCCTCACGAAATACTTCAGGTTCGAATACGACCTTCCGGTCGCGGAGCTTCTTCCGGAAAGCTGGCAGAAGCTCCGGGGCGGCGAGAACCTGGAGAGTGTCTACTGGCTCTACAACCGCACCGGCGACGCCTGGCTGCTCGACCTCGCCCGCCGCCTCTACGAGAGGACGGCTGACTGGGAGTCCGATATCCTCAGCCCCGAACGCGACCGGGACTGGGAGCCCAGCGCCTTCTACCACGGAGTCAACATCGCCATGGGCTTGAGGTATCCGGGCGTCTATTTCCAGCAAGCCGGGGACACCCGGTACCTGGAGACCGTCGAGAAGAACTACCGCCTTGTGATGGACGCCTACGGCCGACAGCCCGGCGGAATGTTCGGGGCCGACGAGAACATCCGCGCCGGCTTCGGCGACCCGAGGCAGGGGGCGGAGACCTGCTCGATGGTCGAGCTCATGAACAGCCACGAAGCCCTTCTCAAGATCACGGGCGACGCAAAGCATGCCGACCGCTGCGAAGAGATCGCCTTCAATTCCCTCCCCGCCGCCCTGACGCCCGACCTCAAAGCCCTCCATTACCTCACCGCGCCGAACCTGATCTCCTGCGACAGCTCGGGCGAGCACGACTTCCAGAACGACGGGACGCTGGTCTCTTACGACCCTCATTCGTATCGGTGCTGCCAGCACAACGTGGCCTTCGGCTGGCCGTATTTCGCCGAGCATCTATGGCTGGCCACGGCCGACAACGGCCTGGCTGCCTCGCTGTACTCGCCCTGCGAGGTCACGGCCAAGGTCGCCGATGGCGCGGCCGTCCGGATCAGCGAGGACACCTGGTATCCCTTCGGGGAGATCGTCGATCTGACCGTGCGGACAGACCGGGAGGTCAGCTTCCCGCTCTACCTCCGGGTGCCGGACTGGTCGAAGAACCCGGCGCTCCTCATCAACGGAAAAAGACAGCCCGTCAGGCTCGTGGCCGGACAATACGCCCTCATCCGCCGTCATTGGAGGAACGGGGACCAGGTCCGGTTCGAGCTTTCGCCCGAGATCGAGGTCAAGGTCTGGCCGGAATGGGCGGATGCCGTCTCCGTCCGCCGCGGTCCGCTCTGGTTCTCGCTCAAGATCGGCGAAGAGTGGAAGAGATATGCCGGCACGGACGAATGGCCGGCCTGCGAAGTCCTGCCGACGACTCCCTGGAACTACGGCCTGGACGTCGCCCCGGACCGCCCGGAGGCCGCGATATCTCTCGTGAGCGCGGCGGCGCCGGCCTATCAGCCATTCGCTCTCGAGGCGGCGCCGGTCGTCCTCAGGGCCAAGGCCAGGCGCCTTCCGGACTGGAAGGCGGAGGGGAAGATGGTCGGCAAGATGCCGGCGGGCCCGCCGCGGCCGGGCGGGGCCGCAGAAGACGTGCTCCTCGTGCCGATGGGTTGCGCCCGGCTCCGGATCGCCGTCTTCCCGCGCGCCTCTTAGGCAGCCCCGGTCCGCGCTCGTTGGCAAAGGACACGAAGTCTGATAAAATTCCATCTCTCAAGTTGAAGCCCTGCCGGACCGAGACGATCAGGGCGTTCAGGAAAACCAAGGAGGCATGATGAAAAAGACGCTATCCCAGGCGATTGTCGCGCTCTGCGTTTTGGCGCTGGTCCTGGCGGCCCCGGCGGCCGCAGCGGGCCAGGTTCAGGAAACCGAAAGCACCGTCCCCGAGCTCAGCGCCTATCACGACGTGATCTATCCCATTTGGCATACGGCCTATCCGGAAAAGGATTATGCGGCACTCCGAAGTTACGCGCCCGAAGTCAAGGGCGGGGCCGAGAAGATCTACGCCGCCAGGCTCCCGGGCATCCTGCACGATCGGCAGGCGAAGTGGGACCAGGGCACGGCCGAGCTCAAGAAGAACGTTGACGCCTACCTCGCGGCGGCCGCCGGAACGGACGACGCGGCCCTTCTGGCCGCGGCCGAGACCCTTCACTCCCGCTACGAGATGCTCGTCAGGATCATCCGGCCCGTGCTCAAGGAAGTCGACGCCTTCCACAAGGTCCTTTACGTCGTCTACCATACCTACCTCCCGGACAAGGACTTCGCCAGGATCAAAGAGGTGAGCCCCGACCTGGCGGCCAAGGCCGAGGCCATCACCAAAGCCTCGCTCCCGAAGAGGCTCGAATCGAAGGCCGAGGCGTTCCAGAAAGCCGCGGCCGACCTTCATGAAGCTTCGAAGGCCCTGGCGGCGTCTCCCGACGCGTCGATGGCCGCCGCGGTCGAGACGCTTCACACGAAATACCAGGCCCTCGAAAAAGTCTTCGAATAGGCCGGGGGAATTCCGGCCCGGGATCAGAAGGCGCAGGCGATCGCCAGCCTGAGACTCCTCGCCGGTTCGAACATGGCCTCGGCATCGGGCCGGGCGATATAGGTCGCGTTAAGCACGTTGGCCATGGTCAAGTAGAAATTCCAGGTCCGCCAGGCATAGCTCGCCCTGATGTTGACGACGGCCGAGCCGGGGATGGCCACTTCGGCCGGGCCCGGGTTATCCTTATCGAGCAGGAAAACGCCGTTCGCCTCCGCGCTGAACCAGCCGAGCCAGACCCTCGTCCCGCCATACAGGCGAAAGGGCGGAATGTCGTTGAGAGGCGCCCCGGCATCGAGGCTCCGGCCGCGGATCGCGGACAGGTTGCCGAAGACCTTCCAGCCCGGGGTGATGAAATGTTCGGCCTCGAGTTCCCATCCCTCGATCCTGCCTTTGGCGATATTGCCGTATGTGTACGTCGTCGGGCTAATCTTGTAGCGTTCGATCATGCCGCCGATCTCATACCGGAAAGCGTAGAGGCCGGCAAAAAACCGCCTTCCCAGGAGCTTTAGCCCGCCGTCGAGGTTCAGGCTTGTCTCCGGCCTCAGGTCCGGCTGGCCGATGATGAACCCCCGGCCGCTGATCCCCGTATAGAACCGCTCGCTGAGGCTGGGCAGCCTGTACGCGCGGCCGGCGTTGACGAATGCCGTGAGCACATCCGTCAATTTATAGGAGGCCGCCAGGAACCCGGTGCCGGCGGTATCCCTGGCCAGTGCCGGCGCCTCCGACCCCATGGGCACGGCGTCCATCCGGAGGCTGTCCCAGCGCAGCCCGGCGAGGAGGTCGAGCCGCCTGACGCCCGAAAAATCGGCGGAGACAAATACGCCCACGTCCGACCGCCGGCCGTCGGCATACGGGAGCTCCTCGTAAACGTGCGAGGCCGAGCCCGAGGCATCGATGGCCGTATAGGTGTTCGCGGCGCTGGCGCCGGCCCGGCCAAAATAGTCCACCCCCGCTTCGAACCGGAGCCCATCGCCAAGAGTCCGGCCGTACGAGAGCTGAGACCCGAAATCGGTGCTCTGCGTGCGGCTGAACGATTCGGCGGTTTTCGAGCCCTTGTAAGTATCGGTCCGGGTTTCGAGGAAATTGGGATTAACGAAGGCCTGGAACAGGATCTCCCCTCCGCCGCCGACCCCCTTCTCGTTCCAGCGGAATTGGAGGAGGTTCTGGTTTTCCCTGGGATACCAGGTGGGCGACGTCGACGCGTTGGCGTTCGGCTTGCCGATATCCGTCCCCCTCGCCCCCAGGAAGCTCAGGTCGATGGTGCGCCGGTCCGTCCGGCGGGAGACCCGGGCGAGGAGGCTTCGCTGGGTGTATTGGGATTGAAGGACCCTGGATCCGTCAGGAAGGCGGTAGTTCCCGGCGTCCAGATCTTGAAACGAGAGCAGGAACGCCGTCCGGCCGGAAGCTCCTTCAACGGTGGCGCCGAGCGCCTTTTCGGAGTTCACCAGCCCGTAGCCCGTCGAGAGCCGGCCGTGGATCCCGGGGCGGAACGAGGGGCGTTTGGTCAGGAGATGGATGACGCCTCCGATCGCGTCCGACCCGTAGAAGACAGAGGACGGACTTCTCAGGACTTCGATCTGGTCGATATCTTCGGGACTGACGAACGAGGCGTTGGGGCCCGTCCGCCGCTCGCTTTCAAGCCTGGCCCCGTCGACAAGATAAAGGATCCTCCTGCGGGCCAATCCCCGGACGGTGGGAACGAGCGAAAAACCTCCCGAACCGAGAGCGCCCACGCCGGGGACGTCCTGGATCCCCTCCGTGATGTTGGCGGGCCGCTTTTCCGCCAGCGTTTCGCCCCGGACGACGGTTTCGGCGGCCGGGATCTTGACCGACGGCTCGGGGTAGCGGAGAGCCGTCACCGCGATCTCCTCGCGCTGCGCGATCAGGGGAGTGAGCGCGAAAACGAGCTCCCGGGCCAACTCCGTCCTGGCAACCGCGAACGCGCGCTCGTAGTGGTCCGCGTGGACGACCTCGAGGCGGATCTCGCCGGAGCCGGGGACCGGAAGAACGAATTCGCCGCGGGGACCGGTTACGGTCCGCGCGCCGGTCGGACGGTGGCTGACCACAGCTCCCTCAAGCGGCTGGCCGCCCACCCCGACCACCACGCCCCGGACCTCGGCATCCGGCGCCTGGGCCAGGAGCGAGGCGGCCAGCGCCAGCGGCAGGAAGACGGCGGTCAATGTGCGCAAGCCAAAATAATATTCATTGCGGGTGAAGGCTGTCAACGGAAGAAGATCGTTATGGGATATCGGCTCGAGTTCTGGTAAAATAGCCGCCTTGTCTTTGAGGTTGAGTTGGCCATGCCCGCGTCTGCTTTCGTGAACATAGTCACTCCGAGTTTGGAGGCCCGGCCATGCCCGGAATGAGTGCCGACATCGCGACTCTGGCCGACATCCTCCGGTATCTCGAGCGCGATGGCTTGAAGCCGGACCTGCTCAAGGCCCGAACCGAAGACGGCTTCCGTCCGATCTCGACGGCCGAATTCTCGCGCCGCGTCCGCGGTCTGTCGCTCGGCCTGGCCGGCCTGGGACTCGGCCCCGGCGTCAAGGTCGCCCTCCTGTCCGAGAATCGCCCCGAGTGGATCATCGCCGACCTGGCCGTGCTCGCCGCGGGCGGGATCACCGTCCCCATCTACACCCAGCTCCCGCCCGCGCAGATCGAATATCTCATCGAAGATTCGGAGAGCGAGATCATCCTCTGTTCGACCCGGGAGCTCTGGCTCAAGGTCGAAGCCGTCCGCGCCCGGCTGCCCCGGCTGGCCCATGCCATCCTGTTCGAGGGCGCCGTCCCCGGCGTGCTCACCGCCGATGAAGTGATCATCCGGGGCGAAGCGGAGGGCCGGGCGCGGCCTGACAGTTTCGACCGGGCGGCCGCCGCCGTCCGGCCCGGCGACCCGGCGTCGATCATCTACACGTCGGGAACGACGGGAGCGCCCAAGGGCGTTGTCCTCAGCCACGGCAATCTTATCGCCAACATCCGCGCCACCGATGCCGTCATCCAATTCGACGCCAGGGACACGAGCCTTTCGTTTCTCCCCCTCGCTCACGTCCTGGAGCGGATGACGACCTGGGCGCTGCTGTCCAAAGGGGCTTCGATAATCTACGGCGGCGGAGTCGAAACGGTCGCCGAGGATCTTCTTGAAGGCCAGCCCACGGTCATGATCAGCGTGCCGCGGCTGTTCGAAAAAATGTACGTCAAGATCATGGACCAGGTCCTCGCGGGGTCGGCGCTCAAGAAAAGGATCTTCTTCTGGTCGCTCACCGCCGGCCGCAAACGGTCCCGCCGGATCGTCGCCGGGAAAAAGGTCCCGCGGTTCCTGGCCCTGAGATACGCGCTGGCCCGCCGGCTGGTCTTCGCCAGGATCCTGGCCAGGACGGGCGGCCGGATCAGGTGGTTCATCTGCGGCGGCGCGCCGCTATCCGAGGATATCGCCGAATTTTTTTACGCCGTCGGTCTGGTCATTTGCCCCGGCTACGGACTGACGGAGACGTCTCCCATCCTGACCGGCAACACGCCGGACATCTACCGTTTCGGGACGGTCGGCAAGCCGCTCCCGGGCGTCGAGATCCGCATCGCCGGGGACGGCGAGATCATGGCCCGCGGCGACAACGTCATGCTCGGCTACTACAGGAAAGAGGCCGAGACCCGGGAGGTGATGGCCGACGGCTGGCTTCATACGGGCGATATCGGGTACTTCGATCAGGACGGTTTTCTGATCATCACCGACCGGAAGAAGGACTTGATCGTGACATCGGGCGGGAAGAACGTCGCCCCCCAGCCGATCGAAAGCCGCCTGTTGGCGAATCCCTTTATCCGGTCGGCCGTGGTCGTCGGGAACGACCGCAAGTTCATTTCGGCTCTGATCGTTCCTGAATTTGATAAATTAGCGGCCGTTGCCAAGCGATGGGGGGTCGAGGCCGCTGTCCCGGCCGAGCTGATCGCGCGCCAGGATGTCGTCGATTTCATGCTGGCCGAGATCCAGAGAACCACACCCGACCTCGCCCCCTACGAACGGATCAAGAAGATCATCCTCCTCGACCGGGATTTCGACCTGGCGGCCGGCGAGATCACTCCCACTTTGAAAGTCCGCCGGAGCTTTGTGGAGCGGGAGTTCAGGCAGCGGATCGACGCTCTTTACGCCGACTGACCGTCGACCCCAGGTGCCCAAAACGAAAGTCGTTAATTTATTTCTACATCTAATCGTAAGTTGTTGAGATCACCACGCCTCGCTCGTAATGAATTTTTCTATCGGCAATTTGGGGATAATGCGGCATCTTGACAACTCTACAGGTTCTCACTAGATTGGGCCCTTGAAATACGCTTCGCTGACCAGCGTCCCGCCTTCCGTCTATCGCACTTATCGCGAAGGCGCCTGAGAGGAGATAAAATGTCCAGCAAGAGAACCGCCTCGTTGATCCTGCTGATGGCCGTGTGGGCGATGACCACGGGCGTCGCGGTCACGCTCCCGGCCCAGACGGACCCCGCCAGACCGACGTTCCTCGACCACCGGCCGATCCGGTTCTCTCCGGGCGACGTCCGGCTCCCGGCGGAGGAGAACGAGATGAGCCGCCGCTACCTGAGGCTGTGCGAAAAATGGATCCCGATCGGCATGAAGAGCTTCAAGGACTGGCCGACCCGGCCCAACTGCGGGCACTTCTTCGGCGGTGTGTACTGGTACGGGCTGGAGACAGCCGGTCCCGCGGCCATGATGGCCATCGTCAGCACCTCGCGGGAATACGACGAGGCCGCCGCCGGCTTTACCCGGCAGCAGCTTCGGGAAGCCGCCATCAAGGGCCTGCGCTACCTCTGTTTCACCCACGACACGGGCCCGGCCGACTGCGTCCGGCCCAAGGAGAGCCTGGGGCGGCCCGAGCCGGCCAACACCAAGTGGGGCGAGCGCGGCAAGGGTTTCTTCCCCGAGAGCCAGTGCAGCGGCACGATCCACAACCTCAATATCATCGCCGCCCTGTTGCCGGACATGGTGGATGCCGAAACCTGGCAGATGCTGGCCAACATCAACATGGATTACATGGACCGGTTCGGCACCATGCCCCCTCCATCGGGAGTCTATAATAACACCCAGATGGAAGAGAACGGCTGGACCGCGCTGGGCCTCGCCTCCGCCCACCTGCTCCTGCCGCGCCATCCGCAGGCCGAAGCCTGGGCCCGCCATGCCGCGCGCTGGATGTTCGCGACCGCGACCATGCCCCAGGACAGCTTCAACCAGACGGTCATCGCCGACGGCAAGACCGCGGCCGATCTGTGCGCCCGGATCTACACCACGCTTCCCGACGGCATGGCCGAGAATCACGGCATCGTCCACCCGAGCTACCTGTCGTCCGGCGTCAGCTACATGGGTTCGACGGCGCTCCAGTACGCGATCTTCGGGCAGACGCCGCCGCCTCATCTCTTCTGGAACCGTCAGGTCATCTACGACCGTCTCAAGGAGACCAGCGATGCGCTCGGGTTCGCCCACCGGGTGCAGGGGATGGATTGGCCTTATTTCAACGTCGGCACCGCGTCGCTCCATGCCCTCGCCAGCGTGTTGTTGCAGGATCGGGAAGCCGCCTACCTCGAGAGGGTCGGGCTCGACTGGGTCGAGAAGGTCCAGACCATCCACCAGGGCCGCATCATCGACCCCGAGGTCGCCGCCATCTGCGAAACGCAGCAGGACCCGGTGGCCGTCACTGAGTACGGCGGTTCGGCTTTCGCCTTCCCGTACCTTTTCCACCGGGTGTTCGGTCCCGGAGAGACCCCGTGCTCGCCCGAGGAGTTCCTCGCCGCCGCCAAGGGAGTCCGCTACTACCCGCACTCCGGCGTCCTGTTCCATAAACACGACAAAGGCCAGGTCAGCCTGAGCTGGAGGAACCAGACCATGGTCATGCCGTTGACCAACGACGGACTCGAGCTGATCGGCTCGGCCCGCGGCTCGATGCTGGCGTCGGTGGTCGTCCGCGACATCCCGGCCAGCGAAGAGAACGTCGCCCTGAAGGTCTGGAACGGGAGCGACCGCGCCGCCGCCGTGGTCAGCCAGCGCCTCGCCCAGGGGAGCGTCGGGAGGAAGGTCTTCTTCGCCTCCCTGCCCGACGGGAACACCGTGCTCGTCGAACGCCTTGTCGCCCTCAAGGATATCACGGTCGAATCCCTGCGCCAGGGCTACCTCCATATTATCAACGAGAAATTCGCCTGCGCCGGGGAAGACGGACGGGCGCGCCGGATGTTCTACTTCCCGGGCGGAGAAAAGGCCTTCTTCGGATTCCCCAGCCGGGACCCCGCGGACGACATCGTCCTGCCGCTCGACCACCCCGCTTGGGTCAACATCGACGACAAGATGAGCCTTTATTTCCGGGGAACAGGAGCGACACGTTACACGAACCGGCATTATTTCAAGGTCTGGCACGCCGTCGCCGACGACCTCGAACTGAGCGTCCTCGAGGCGCCTCAAGCCTTCGCCAAGGACGCCCTGGTCGGCGAGCTGACCACGCTGATCTGGCCGGGCCAGAAGCACGAAGAGATCGCCGATCACACCCTCGTCGCCGCCGGGACCAGCGCAGACGTTAGCGCCCTGCTGGCCGGGCGGTACCTCGCTTGGGTCAACTTCGGCGAAAAACCTTGCCGGGACGAGGCCTTCTTCGCCGGGAACCTGGGCGGCGACGTGCCGGTTTTCCCAGGCGTAACCCGGTTGAGCGCCGATGGCTGGCGTTATCGGTTGCAGGGTGACGCGCTCGAGGGAGCGGTCCTCGAGCCGCGCGGCAGCCTGAGGATCTCCGCCGGCCGCCCCGAGTCTCAGCTGCAGGTCGAAGCGGTCCCGGGCGGGGCCGTCTATGTGACGAACCCGGGGAAGGGAAGCGTGAACGTCGAGTGGGGGACGGCGCCGGAGCGGCGCAAGGTGACACTCAAGGCCGGTGAAACACGGTTGCTCCCGGACTGACCCGGTCAGGCTTTCTTCTCGACCAGGATCTGGAGCATCTCCAGCTCGTCGGCGTCGAACCAGACCCGGCCGCAGGCGAGGCACTTGTCCACGGGAATGAAATACTGATAGTTGAACGGCCGCGGCGCCAGCCGGTAGCCGCAATCGGGACAGGTGAGGTTCCCGACGGCTTTCCATTTTGAGCGCCGGGACTTCACCGGGTTGGACAGAAATTCTTCCCTGAATCGCCCCGCCTTGGCGAGAAGCTCGGGCGAGAAGTCGAACTCCCGGCGCCAGAGGATCCGACCGACATGAGAAGCGTCCACCAGCTTGCCGCCGCAGGTCCCGCAGGATTTCGTGGGAACGCCCTCGTAGAACCCGTCGCTGAGCGGCCGGCGGCAGCGGGGACAGAGGTTGTCTCCGCTGTGCCCGGTCGGGACCGCCCCCGCCGCCCGGCCGGTTTCCCCGGCTGAAAAGACCGTGCCCCGGGCGCCCGCGCGCAATCTCTGATTTTCCCAAACCTGCTCGATGATGTTGGCCGGCGCCAGATCCGCCATCCCGGCCAGCCGCCGGACCCGCCCCATCACCGGAGGATGGGAGTTGAAGATGCGGCCGGCGAAGCTGTCCTCGTCTTCGCTGCTCAGCCGCGGCGCCACGATAAAAAGCGGGCTGTAGGTCAGGCTGAAATCGCCGACAAACGAGCTCTTGATATGGGCTTTGTAAAGGGCCCTGGCCAGCGCCGCCGGGTTCCGGCTGATCTCGGCGGCCGCGGCATCGGCCAGGACTTCCCGCTCGCGGCTGAGGAGCATGCTCAAAAGATGCATGACGAGCGACGACAGGACGACGGCGAAATACACGAGGACCGGCGGGGCGCCGCCCCGGCCGCCGCCCGCCATCCGCCCCTCGGCCGAGACGTCCTCGGGCTCGAGGGCGGCCCGGATCCTCTCGAGGAAATTGGCCAGCGAGCAGACCAGAGTGACGTAGAAAGCGTCGCCGCGCGAGATATGGGCCAGCTCATGGGCGGTCACGGACTGGATCTCGTCCCGGGTGCAGTCGGCGAGCAGTCCCTCGGTCACCGCCACCGCGGGCGTGCCGTCCGGCTCGACCAGGGCCAGCGAGTTGATCGTGAACGAAGGGATGACATAGGGCTTGACCCGCGGCAACCCCGAGGCCAGGCGCATCTCATCGACCGTGTTGGCGAACTGCTGATGATAGCGGTCCCCGGGCTCGGGCGGAGCCGCCTCCAGCCGCTTGATGATATAGGCGGCCCCGAACCGCCGCGCGTCGAGGTAGTGGAACACGGCGACGACAACCGCGATGGCGAGAACGGCCAGCAGCAGCCTGGCCAGGGAAGGACCGGACAGGAATCCCGGCCCGACGGCGAACAGGCCGAAAGAGAGCACCACCGCCAGGGAGATGAGCCCGACGGCCAGGAAATAGAACAGAGTCAACCCGGCAAGCACGAGCAGGCTCTTCCGCCACTGGGAGCGCTGGACCTCATAGAAATCCGCCCTGGGGCTGGTTCTCATGGGCGCTTATGTTATAAGAAAATACGGGGGCCGGTCAATTTGCTTTACATTCTCTTTTCCTTGTGTTAACGAAAGGGGACTCGTCTCCAGGAGGTGCCTTATGGGCAATGCGCGAAACGAACTCAGCCGCCGTGAGTTCCTGTCGACATCGGCCGCCGCCTTGGGGGCCGCCGGGCTGTCGCTCGGGAGCCCCGCGCCGGCCGCGGGTCAGGCGCTCCCTGGAAAGCGCAAGGCCGCCCTGGTCGGCACGGGCGGGCGGGGAAGCTCGCTCTGGGGCAAGGATCTCCTCCGTGACTTCGGCGACCTCGTCGAGATGGTCGGGCTCTGCGACATCAACCCCATCCGCCTGGAGACCGCCAAGGGCCTGATGGGCGCGGCCTGCCCGACGTTCACCGATTTCGACCGGATGCTCCGCGAGACCGGGCCGGACCTCGTCATCGTCACGACCAAGGACTGCTTCCACGCCAAGTACATCGTCCTGGCGATGCAGGCCGGCTGCGACGTGATCACCGAGAAACCGATGTGCACGGACGAGAAGATGGTCCAGGAGATCATCGACGCCGAGCGCCGGACGGGCCGGAACCTGACCGTCACTTTCAATTACCGGTTCGGCCCCGACGCCTCCCGGATCAAGGAGATCCTGATGTCCCGGGAGATCGGCGAGGTGACCTCGGTCGATTTCCACTGGTACCTGGACGTCTATCACGGCGCCGACTATTTCCGCCGCTGGCACGCCTTCAAGCAGAACTCGGGGTCGCTCCTCGTTCACAAGGCGTCGCATCATTTCGACGTCATGAACTGGTGGCTGGGCGCGGAGCCGGTCGAGGTCAACGCCCAGGGAGAGCTCCGCAAGTACGGCTACAACGGACCGTTCCGGGGCACGAGGTGCATGGGCTGCCCCCACAAGGCGGAGTGTGAGTTCTACTGGGACATCACCGCCAATCCGCAGGCGATGGCGCTCTACGTGAAGGCCGAGGCGGCCGACGGCTATCTCCGCGACGCCTGCGTCTTCCGGGAAAACATCAACATCTGGGACACGATGAACGTCCAGGTCCTCTACCACAACCGGGTGACGATGAGCTATTCGCTCAACGCCTTCATGCCCTACGAGGGGTACACGGTGGGTTTCAACGGGACGAAGGGCCGGCTCGACGCCCGCGTCTACCACAAGCAGCCGTGGCCGGTCGGCGTCCTGGCCGACATCCGGATCACCGGGAACTTCGGGGCCACCCGGACCTTCTCGCTATCGCAAGGGGAGGGCGGGCATTTCGGGGCCGACCAGGTCATGCAGCAGTTGATCTTCCGGAAGAATGAGACCGACCCGCTCGGCCGTCCGGCCGGCAGCCGGGACGGAGCGCTGTCGTCGCTCGTGGGCATCGCGGCCCGGCACAGCATCGAGCAGAAGCGGCCCGTCAAGATCGACGAACTGGTAAGGATATAGACAGCGCGAGAACGGGTGGCACGGCGCAGTCCCTGTCGCGTCCTCGAGCGCCTCGACCGCGTCGAAGCGATAGTTTGCGCAGCTCTCCGAGGCGAGAGACTCGGGGTCCCCGTCGCTCCGGGCGGGCAGGGACTGGCGCCGCGCCACCCGTTCTCACGTGTCTATGTTCCTAATAGGGAGGTAAGCATGGCCAAACGCACGCCGTTCCCGGCGGTCTTCTGGATCGCCAATTCGATCGAGGTCCTGGAGCGCTTCGCCTATTACGGCATCTACATGGGGTTCGGCATCTACATGGAATACCTGGGCTACACCAAAGCCCAGCTCGGCATTGTCCAGAGCCTCTTCCTGCTCGTCTCTTATGTCGTCCCGGTGATCTCGGGCACCTTCGCCGACCGGTTCGGGTTCAAGAAGGTCCTGATCGTCTCCTACCTCGCCTACCTGCCATCGATCCTGCTGCTGCTCCTCACCCGGTCGTTCTCCGGCATCGCCTTGACCATGCTCACCATCGGACTGGCCGCCGGCATCTTCAAGCCCCTGATCTCCGGAACGGTGAGAGCCGTCACCGACAAGACCAACAAGACCCTCGGGTTCGGCATCTTCTACCAGATGGTCAACATCGGCGCCTCGTTCGGACCGCTGATCGCCGGCAAGCTCCGGGCGATCTCCTGGAATTACGCGTTCATCGCGGCCGCGGTCGCCATCGGGCTGATGCTCATCATCACCCTCCTCTTCTACAAGGAGCCGAAACGGGAGCTCGAGGGGGTCACCCTCAAGGCGAAGTTCCGCGACCTGGGCACGGCCCTGTCCGACGTCAAGTTCGCCGCTTTCCTCGTCCTGCTGGGGCTTTTTTTCTGGCTCCCGTTCTGGGCCTTCTTCAACCTCCTGGCCCTGTACGTCGACCGGAGCCTGGACACGGCCAGGCTCTATCTCGACATCAAGGGCGTCCTGGGGACGGCCGTCGCCAATTTTCTGTCGCGCGCGGATGAGACGGGAACACGCCGAATCCTCGGCGAGACGATCTCCCACAGCGGTTACCTGATCATGATCCTCCAGTTCTTTGTCTCCCGGACATTCGAAAGGTTCAAGACCATCCCGACATTCCTGTTCGGTCTGACCGTGGGCGCCGCCGGGTTCGCGGTCCTCGGATATGCCCGGATCGGGGCGGCCAGCTGGGTTTTCCTGGGGATCCTGCTCTTCGCGCTGGGCGAGATGATCTCCTCGCCCCGCATCCAGGAATACATCACCTGGATCGCGCCGAAGGAGAAGGCCGGCCTGTACATGGGCTCGAACTTCCTCGCCCTGGGCATCGGCGGCGGGCTGAGCGGCATCGTCTATTCGTCGCTCTACGGCTATTTTGAGAAGGGGGGCCATCCCGAACATTGTTGGTTCGTGCTGGCCGCGCACTTCATCCTGGGTATGCTGGTCCTGACGCTTTTCACCAGGATCTGGGGCGAATTCAAGGAAATGGAAAGCTAGTGGTGCGTCTCGCAAATAACTTGGCTTTATAAAAGAGCAACAAAGACGCACCACCGCGGGGGAGTTTGAGGGGGACGGCGTCGTTCCCCTCAGGGGGTCAGTGGAGTGAAACGAAACGCCGAGGGGGGAGCTTGACTCCCCCCTGGAAGTGTCCCGTCTATATACAGGACTTTGGAAAGGAACTTACGAGACGGGACACTAGGGCCGCCTCGACTCGCGAAGCGGTCAGTTCAGACGGCGAACTTCGGCCGCGTCGTCTCCCAGCGCCCGCCCGTGAAATCAGGGTAGGGGATGGGCGCGCCGCCCTTGGCGATCGATTCTTCGGACAGCGGACCATTGGCGCTCATAAGGGCGGCGTCATAGACGTCGAGGGGCGTCTGGGTCCCGTTGCGGACGGCCTCGACGAAGAGCTTGAGCTCGAGGTAATCCGTGCCCCCGTGCCCGGCGGCCGAGGCCTCGTTCCGAATCGACTTCCACCAGGGGTGTTCGTGGAGCTCCTGGTGGGGACCGAACGGCTCCCACTCGTGGTATTTCGGGCTCCGTCCCTTGAGATAAACCCCGCTCCGATCCTCGTCGTAAATTCCCCGGGTCCCCTGGACCAGCCAGCGGTTGTCGTAAGGGCGGGGGAGCTGCATGTCGTAGTTGATGACCAGGGACTTTCCCTTTTTCGTGCGCACGAGGGAGGACACGATGTCGCCCTGCTTGAAGACGCGCCCGGCGTTCGGATGGTCCGGGCCGAACCGGCTGAGGAAATAGTCGTTGATGCCCTTGGCCTCCGTGGCCGTCGAGGCGATCCGGTCGAAATAATCGCCGCAGCCGATGTCCAGCCAGCTCAGGACGGGGCCCAGCTGATGCGTCGGGTACTGGTCCCGGTTATGGTTCACGAGGTACTTGGCGGGCCAGCGGTCGAGCCCGGTCTCGGGGTCAAAGAACCAATGGTCGATGCAGTCATGGGAGTGGGCGCAGTGACAGTGAACGATGTCGCCCAGGAGCCCGAGGCGGATCATGTTGAGGACGGCCAGGTTATCCCGCCGGAAGCTCCAGTTCTCAAGCATCATACAAGGGACCTTGGTGGCTTCGTGGGCGCGGACGAGCTCCCAGCACTCCTCGAGCGTATAGGCGGCCGGGACCTCGACCGCGGCGTACTTCCCGGCCTTCATGGCGGCGACGGCCATGGGGGTGTGCCACTCCCAGTAAGTCGCGATGAGCACGGCATCGATGTCATCGCGCTCGAGCAGCCGCTTGTAATCCTGCTCGCCGCCGCCGTAGGCCTCGGGTTTCTCGTGCCCGGCCTTGACGACAAGGTCTTGCGCCTGGGCGAGATGGGCCGGCTGGATGTCGCAGAGGGCGGGGAATGCGATGCCCTTCATGCTGAGCAGGTCGCCCATCAGACTCTGGCCGCGGCGGCCGGTGCCGATGACCCCGATGCGCACGGTCTTGTCCGCCGCCGGCGTAAGTGACCCTTGGTACGGGAAAAGAAAAGCCGGAAGTCCCGTTCCCGCCGCGGTCGCACCCAAGGCGGCCGCCGCGTTCGTCCTGAGGAATTCTCTGCGGCTCATCGGCATGTGTCCTCCTCTGTCGTGTTTTGCCTATCATGTCAAACCCGCCCGCGAAATTCAACTTCTCTTTTCTGTGAATCGGCAACTCTTTTTAGGCGATCGTTGAGCTTGTTGACAGGGCCGCGCCGCGCAGATACGCTAACGGCGATTTCCGATGGCCAAGTGCAGGCCCGACTAAAGGGAGTGGAGAGCCATGAACTTCAAAAAATGCGCCAACTGCGAGAGTGAGAACCCCGAGTCGGAAGTCTATTGCCTCGAGTGCGGAGAGAAGCTCGAGCCGGACAAAACGCTGAAGAGACCGCCCTCGCAGGTCGCCGGGGCATTGGCCGAGTCGGCGCCGCCCGAGCCGCCAACGGCAATGTCCAAGCCGCCGGCTGAACCGGCGGCATCCGCGCCGCCGTCCCCGGAAGTCGCGCCCGCCTTGCCGGAAGCGTCTCTTTTGCCGCCCCTCCCGGCTCCGTCCGGGCTCTTAAAAGAAAAGGCCGAGACCGAGGCTCCGCCCAAGTCGGTTCAGGCGGCTCCGCCGCCGTCTCCGCAGACCCCTCCGCCGGCGACGAAGGCCGCAGCGTCAGGGGTGGAGCCTGCTCCCCCTCGCCGGGATCGAGTCCGGGCTGACATCAAGGGAAGCCAACCCAGCCGGTTTTCCGCGATCCCGCCCAAGATCCTGCGGGCGGGGCTCATCGCCGTCGGCGTCCTGGTGCTGGCCGTGGCCGTGTGGCGCACCGTATCGGCCCCTTCACGCCGGGTCGAACAGGCCGCCGTCCCGGAGACGATCACCGTCGCGGTGAACCCGTTTGCCGGAGCCGGGGCGGCGCTCGACCGCGGCGACTTCGGTGAGGGCCTGGCCGAGACGTTGGCCGAAGGACTGAATCGTCTGCCCCGCCTCAGGCTGACCGGCGCCACGCCAGAGATGTCCGCCGGGCGGGGAGAGGCCCCGAGCTCTCAGGCCGCGCGGACACACGACGCCGCTTTCGTGCTGACCGGGACGTTCGAAACACAAGGCGACCGTCTCTTGATGACGGCCCGACTGGTCAAGGCCGCGGACGGGTCCCAGGTCTGGGATACACAGGTCGACCGCCCTGCCGGAGACATCTTCGCTTCTCTGCAGGAGATCGCCCGCGGCCTGGTCCAGGCTCTGGGGGTCGTCGCGCCGGCCGGCGGAGTTGAGAGCCTTTTCCCTGCCCGGGCCATGGTCCCCGAGGCCTGCGACCTTTATTTCCAGGGAAGGTCGCTCGCCAGGCGGGGAGGGAAGACCAACCTGGAGAAGGCCGTCGAACTTCTCGAGCGGGCCGCCATCAAAGACGCGTCTTGGGCCGGAACGTACGCCGCCCTGGCCAATGCCTACGCCAACCTCGGGAGCGAGTCCCTCTGGGCCCCCGGCAAGGCTTTTCCGGCGGCAAGAAAAGCTGTCCTCAAGGCCATGGAACTCGAGCCCGGGCTGGCCGAGGCCCGGCTGGCGCTGGCCATCCTCAAGTGGAGGTCGGAGTGGGATTTCGCAGCCGCTGAACAAGAGTTCAGGGAAGCCCTGCGTTCCGCTCCGGGACGGACCGAGATCCGGCGCTCGTTCGCCCTCTTCTTATCAACCCTGGGCCGGCACGAAGAAGCCCAGTCCGAGATCAGAGCAGCCCTGGCCCTTGATCCCGACTCTCCCCGGATCGCCGCCGGCCTGGGGATGGTCCTCTACTTTGCGCGCCTGTATGACCAGGCCGCCGTCGAGCTCGAGAACGCCAGGCAGGCCGGTCCGGCACTCGTCGACCCGTGCCTGGGACTGGGCCTCCTCAATATCCAGACCAAGGATTTCGCGCAATCGCTCGTGATGTTCCAGCAAGCGGCGGTCATGGGTGGAGACCCGATGGAGATCAGCCTGCGCGCCGGGGCCGTCCTGGCCCATTTGGGAAGGCGGCAGGATGTCGGCAGAATACTCACCGAAGCCATCCAAGCTTCGCGCCGGACATATGTCTCATCCGCTTCGCTGGCCACGGTTTACGCCGCGCTCCTCGAACCCGACCAGGCGCAGGCCTGCCTGGACAAGGCGCTTGCCGACAGGGACGCTTCGCTTGTCTTCTTGAAAGTCTCGCCGCTGTTCGACGCCCTGCGCGGCGAGAGCTGGTTCGCCGGCCTGCTCGAAAAGACGGGCTTCTGAACCCCGGTTCAGGCCGTAACGACGTCCTGGCGCGCGTCGTCGAAGGTCACCCGCTTGCCGGTGCGCATCGCGGCGATGGTCATGCAGAGGGCCACGGAATGATTGTAGCCGGCGTGGACGTCCGCGCTGGGGGCCTTGCGGCTGCGGACGCATTCCATCCAGTTGCGCATGTGGGCCACCGTGCCCGGGTCCTCTCCCGTGACCGAACTCGTCGCCGCCGTCTCCCTTGAGGCCAGCGAATACCCGGCCAGGCGATTTTCGGGAAGTCCCATGGCCGCGCCCTCTTCTTTCGTCAGCCCGCCGTCGGGAGTAACCGTGTTCGTATCGAGGTTGAGCGACCCGCCGTTCGAGAAGTACACTTCCTTCGTGCCGCCGTCCGAATTGGTCATCCGGGAGGCGTAGATCACCTGGAAGCCTTTCGTCAGATCATCGAGCGGCCCGTAATCGAAGACCGCGGCCAGGGTGTCGAAGTTCCGGCGGCCGTCCTTCCAGAAGTAGATCCCGCCGTTGGCGACGACGCTCCGCGGGCGCTTCAGGCCGGTGTACCAGTGAACGATATCGATCTGGTGGACCATCCATTGGCAGGGGATCCCCGAGGAATAGGGCCAGAACAGCCGGTATTCCAGGAACTTCCGGGGGTCGAAGGGCTCGAACGGGCGGTTGATGAGATACCGCTTCCAGTCGACATCCTCTTCTTTGACCTTGGCGACCAGCTGGGGCCGCCGCCACCGGCCGGGTTGGTTGACGTTCCAGGTGATATCGGCCGCCACGATCTCGCCGAATAGGCCCGAGCGGATATAGTTATTGGCTTCGATGTAGTTCGGGGTGCTGCGGCGCTGTGTCCCGACCTGGACGACCTTTCGGGTCTCCGTCACCGCCTCGAGGACGGCCCGCGCGTCCTCCATGGTGTTGGCGAACGGCTTTTCGACATAGGCGTCGCAGCCCGCCCGGACGGCCTCGACGCAGTGGAGAGCATGCTGGAAATCGGCGGTGCTGATAATCACAGCGTCGATCTTGCCGGATTCGTACATCTCTTCGTTGTTCCGGTAGACGGGGATGTCGCGCCCCAGCTTCTCCTTGAAAAAGGCGGCGCCCTCTTCGCGCCGGACGCGCCAGATATCCGACAGCCCGGCAATCTCGAAATTGAGCTCGTCCGCGTGCTTTAGGAAAGCGGGGAAGAGGGAGAAGCGGCCCCTGTCCGAAAAACCGACAATGCCCACGCGGAGGCGGTCGTTCGCCCCCGGGATGCGGGCGTAGCTCGAGGCCGGCAGCCCGAAAGCCAGGGCGGATGTTCCAACGCCCACCGTCTTGATAAAATCGCGGCGGGTCAGCTTGCCGTCTGCCATCGCTTCTCCTGACATTGAGGATATCGAACTCACGGCTCGAGAGGCCGGACCTTGAGGCTCCTGAACCAGACCGCGCTGCCGTGGTCCTGGAGCACGATGTGACCGGGGCGCCTGTCGGCGAACCCGGGGATGCTCTTGAACTTGCTCGCGGCGACCCGCGCCTCCATCTCGGGCGTTCCAAGGTCGAACTCGACGACCTTGGCGCCGTTGAGCCAATGCTCGCCGTGGCCGCCCCGGAAGACAACCCGGGAGGCGTTCCATTCGCCGACGGGTTTCGGCGTTTTGGGGCCGGCGGGCAAAAGGTCATAAAGGGAGGCGGTCGTCTGGTTCGGCAGGATGGCCGGTTCGTAACTCGCCGTATCGTCCAGGCACTGGTACTCGAAACCGATGGCGGAGTGTTGGGGCGCATGAGCCTTCGAGATGTCTTCGGAGACATTGTACTTGAGGCCGCTGTTCCCCGCGGCGCTGATCTTCCACTCGAAGGTGAGGTCGAAATCCTGAAAGGCCGCCGTCGTCATCAGGTCGCCGCCCTGGACGGGCTGTCCGTCCGCCTGGCGTGGGACTTCGCCGCCGGCGAGCTTCCTGATCGTCTGGCCCTCGATCACCCAGTGGCCCTCTGGGATGCGATCGAGCCCGACGCCCCTCCAGCCTTCAAAATCGACGCCGTTCCAGAGGAGCGTCCAGCCGGCGGCCTTCTCCTCCTCGGTCAGCGTATTGACCGGGATCGCGGCGGAGGCCGTTGGGGGTTCGCCCGATTGAGGGCTTTCGGAAGGGGCGGCGGTTTCCTTTTGACCGCCGCAGGAAACGGCCAAAAGGGCCGCCAGGCAGGCCGTCGCGACCGCCAACGTCACGGTCCCGAGGGGCATCGGGCGGCGGGCGCGCGCTTGGCGCCGGGGGGTGTTCCTCGTCTGGGGCATGTTTATCTCTCCTTGGCGTGTATAATCGCAAAGCCCCGGAAAATAATCAATTAGACTGAAGGGCTTCCCCTCGAGAGGGGTCCCCGTCGGGCCAGACCAGCGCCGTGCCACCCATCACCAAGAAGGCATGCTGACTGTGGGAAGGGGCCAGCAGGTGAGAAAACTGTGGCAAAGTCAGGGGCGAGCCTGTATATTAGAAAAGAAAAAGGAGATCACATGGAAAGAGCTTCAGGGCGCGCGGAAAAGGACAGCCTCGGCAGGCGGGGTTTCATCAAGTCGGCCGCGCTGGGAATCGCGGCGGGACCGCTGGCCTGGAAGGCCGCGGATGGACGTTCCGCCGGCGGATCCGCCGCGGGCCCCGCTGCCCGGAGATTCCCGCTCGGCCTGGCCTCCTACACTCTCCGGGCGTTCGATCTCGGACAGGTCATCGGCATGTCGAAGCGGGTGGGACTCGACCGGATCGTCCTCAAGAGCATGCATCTGCCGCTCGAAAGCCCCGAGCCCGCGATCCGGGCGGCGGCCGATAAGGTCAGGGCCGCCGGGCTCGACCTTTACGGCTGCGGCGTCATTTACATGACCAACGAGGCGGAGGCCGAACAGGCCTTTCGCTATGCTCAGGCGGCCGGCATGAAGATGATCATCGGCGCGCCGGCACCCGAGATCCTCGACCTTGTGGACCGGAAGATCAAGGACACGGGCATCGCCGTGGCCATCCACAACCACGGCCCGGACAACAACCGCTATCCCACGCCGGTCGATGCCTACGCGCTGATCAAAGGCCTCGACCCGCGTTTCGGCGTCTGCATCGACATCGGGCATACCCTGCGCGCCGGCCTGGACCCCGCCCAGGCGGCCGAGAGGTGCTCCGATCGCCTGCTCGACGTCCACATCAAGGATGTGACGGCGGCCTCGAAGGACGGCGAAACCGTCGAGATCGGCCGCGGGATCATCGACATCCCCGGTTTCATCCGAACCCTCGCCCGCCTGAAATACGCCGGCACGCTGTCCTTCGAATATGAAAAGGATGAAAAAGACCCCCTGCCGGGCCTCTCGGAATCCGTGGGCTATGTCAGGGGCGTGATGGCCGCGATGTCATGACGATCGAAACGCGGGCCCACGCGCGGGCCGGGCTGTTGGGCAACCCCTCGGACGGCTACTTCGGCAAGATCATCGCCATCTCGGTCAAGAACTTCACCGCCCGTGCCTTCATCCGGGAGTCCGACACCCTCAGGATCGAACCTCCCGCCTGGGACGCGCCCGTCTATGCCGACGCCGGGGATTTCCGCGAGAAAATCCGGCTCTACGGCTACTACGGCGGAACGCGTCTGATCCAGGCCGCGGTCAAGGTCTTTTTCGAACATTGTACAAAAGCGGGGCGACCGCTGCGGAAGGCCAATTTCACGATCGGCTACGACTCGGACATTCCGCGCCAGGTCGGACTGGGCGGCTCGAGCGCGATCATCGTCGCCGCCATGCGGGGGCTGATGGAGTTCTACACCGCCGAGATCCCGGTTGAGATCCTGCCGACTCTTGTTCTCCAGGCCGAGCGCCAGGAGCTCGGCATCAACGCGGGTTTTATGGACAGGGTCGCCGAGGTCTACGAGGGATGCGTTTACATGGACCTCGACCGGCGCCTCATCGAAGCCCGGGGCTATGGCGAGTACGAGCGCCTCGACCACCTCCGCCTGCCCCCGCTCTACCTGGCCTACAAACCCGAGCTCGGAAAGGTCTCGGGCCAGCTCCTCAACGAGATCCGGGTCGCCTACGACAGGGGCGAGCCGTCGGTCATCGAGACCTTGGCCGAGATCGCCGCCACGGCGGGGCAGGGGAAAGAGGACTTCCGGCGCGGCGACTTCAGCCGCTGGCCGGCGCTCATGAACGCGAGCTTCGACCTCCGCAGCCGGATCCAGACGATCAGCGCCGCCAATTTGGAGCTGGTCCGGGCGGCGCGGGCCTGCGGCGCCTCGGCCAACTCCGCGGGCTCGGGGGGCTCGATCGTCGGGATCTACGACGGAGAGCCCATGTACGAGCGGCTCGTCGCCGCGCTCGGGAGCCTGGGCGCGATCGTCATCAAACCCCGGATCGCCTGACAAGCCTAAATCCTGACGGCTGTTCCCTACCTGTGAACGCCCTATTTTAGAACTCGGGGCCTGTCACGGCGGTCCCCCGGCGCCCGAACGGTCAGTCATGCTCTTCGGAATCGGCAGAGTTCACAACATCAAACGTTCGGTCGGCGGGGGGCCCCCACGCCGCGCCACCCTAATCTAAGTTCATCGCGTTCACAGTGAGGAAGAGGCCCACTGGTTCCAGGGACTAGTGTCCCGTCTCGTAAGTTCCTTTCCAAAGTCCTGTATATAGACGGGACACTTCCAGGGGGGAGTCAAGCTCCCCCCTCGGCGTTTCGTTTCACTCCACTGACCCCTTGAGGGGAACGACGCCGTCCCCCTCAAACTCCCCCGCGGCGGTGCGTCTTTGTTGCTCTTTTATAAAGCCAAGTTATTTGCGAGACGCACCACTAGGAAATCAGCCGGTTTTGCGCTATAATTAGGGTCGTTCCCGCCAGGGTTTATAAAAATCACGGACCTTGAGAAATGGATAAGCTTAGAAACATAGGTATCAGCGCCCACATCGATTCGGGTAAGACGACTTTGACCGAGCGCGTCCTCTTCTACTGTAAGAAGATCCACATGATGCACGAGGTCAAGGGCAAGGACGGCGTCGGGGCGACCATGGACTCGATGGACCTCGAGCGCGAGCGCGGGATCACCATCTCCTCGGCCGCCACCAATGTCACTTGGGCCGATCATGCCATCAACATCATCGATACGCCCGGCCACGTCGATTTCACGATCGAGGTGGAGCGGTCGCTTCGCGTCCTCGACGGCGCGGTCCTCGTCCTCTGTTCGGTCGGCGGAGTCCAGTCGCAGACGATCACCGTGGACCGCCAGCTCAAACGGTACAAGGTCCCTTGCCTGGCTTTCGTCAATAAGCTCGACCGGGTGGGCGCCGACCCCTTGAGGGTCAAGGACCAGCTCGTCGGGCATCTGGGCCGCAAGGCCGTTCTGATGCAGATCCCCGTCGGCCTGGAAGACGCGCACCAGGGCGTCGTCGATATCGTCACTATGGAGGCGGTCTATTTCGACGGGACCCAGGGCGAGATCATCCGCCGCGAGCCGATCCCGACCGAGCTCAGGCCGGCCGCCGAGAAGGCGCGCCACGACCTCCTCGACGCCGCCTCGTTGTTTTCCGACGAGCTGACCGAAGCCATCCTCGAGGGCCGGGAGACATCCCGACAGATCCGCGAGGCCGTCCGGCGCGGCACGGTGGCGCGCGAGCTGATGCCCGTTTTCATGGGCTCGGCCTACAAGAACAAAGGAGTGCAGCTCCTCCTCGACGCCGCCGTCAACTACCTGCCCAACCCGGCCGAGGTCGAAAACACCGCCATTAACCTCGACGATCCCCAGGCCGAGGTGAAGCTCAAATCCGACCCCGACGCCGAGACGGTCGCCCTGGCTTTCAAGCTCGAAGAAGGCGCTTACGGGCAGCTGACCTACATCCGTATCTACCAGGGCCGGATCCGCAAGGGCACGGAGCTCTACAACACGCGCTCCCGCCAGAAGTTCCGGGTGGGACGCCTGATCCGGATGCACGCCGACAGCATGGAGGAGATCGAGGAGGCCTCGGCCGGGGACATCACCGCCCTGTTCGGGATCGATTGCCAGTCGGGCGACACTTTCGTGACGCCGGGCCTCAACCTGGCCCTGTCCTCGATCTTCGTGCCCGAGCCCGTGATCTCGCTGGCGCTGACGCCGGCCGAGAAGAAATCCCAGGACAACATGGGCAAGGCGCTGAAGCGGTTCACCAAGGAGGACCCGACGTTCCGCGCGTTCGTCGATCCCGAATCCAAGCAGACCATCGTCCAGGGAATGGGGGAGCTCCACCTCGACGTCTACATCGAGCGGATGAAGCGCGAATATAACGTGGCCGTGAGCACGGGGATGCCCCAGGTCGCTTACCGCGAATCGATCGCCCACCGGACGGAGTTCGACTACGTCCATAAGAAACAAACGGGCGGCGCCGGCCAGTTCGGCCGCGTCATCGGGGCTATCGAGCCGCTGCCCGATAAGACGTATGAGTTCGTCAACGACGTCCGGGGCGGCCGTATCCCGCGGGAGTACATTCCCGCCTGCGACAAGGGATTCCAGGCCGCCCTGAAAAAAGGGCGCTTGATCGGGTTCCCGATCACCGGCGTGCGGGTTACGCTCACCGACGGTCAATACCACGAGGTCGATTCCTCGGACATGGCCTTTCAGGCGGCGGCGCAAGGAGCCTTCTGGCAAGCCTACGCCAAGGCCAAGCCTTACGTTCTCGAGCCGGTCATGAAGCTTTCGGTCGAGGGACCGGCCGAGTACGTGGGCGTGATCTTCGGCAGCATCAACCAGCGCCGGGGACTGATCATCAGCTCGGTTGAGGACGGGACGTTCGCCCGAGTCGATGCCGAGGTGCCGCTGAGCGAGATGTTCGGCTTCTCGACAGTCATCCGCAGCCTGACCCAGGGCAAGGCCGGGTTCACCATGGAGTTCCTGAAATACGCGCGGGTGCCCGCCCAGGTCGCCGAGGAACTCGTCGCCCTGCACAGGGAAAAGTCGGAGAAAGACCACGAAAAATAGACAGGAGTTCTCGTCATGAACATGGAAGACCTGATCAGCCGGAGCCCGCTCAGGATCCTGGAGAACTCGATCCATGGGGGGCTGGGCAAGGGCAACATCGGGGTGCTGGCCTCGCGCAAAGGCGTGGGCAAGACCGCCTGCCTGGTGCACATCGCCACCGACAAACTCTTCCAGCGAAAAGCGATTGTTCATGTGTCCTACGCGAGCCGCGTGGACCACATCATCAGCTGGTATGAAGACATATTCCGCCAGTTGGCCCTGGGAGCGGAGCCCGGGGCCGCCGCCGAACTTCACGACGAGCTGGTGAAGAACCGGGTCATCATGAACTTCAGTCAGGCGGGGATGAAGACCGAGCAGGTCCTAAGAAGCCTTGAAGCGTTGATCCAGGACGGGAAGTTCCGCGCCGAGACGGTCATCGTCGATGGATTCAGCTTCACGGACGGGTCGGCGGAGGACGTCGCGCGGTTCAAGGAGTTCGCCGGACGGATGGGGGTCGAGGTCTGGTTCAGCGCCTCGCTCTGGGGACTTGAGCCCCTGTTCGACGACCAGGGAATTCCCTTCGAGCTGGCCTGCTGCCTCGAGCACCTCGACGTCCTGATCACGCTCCATAACCTTAAGGACCGTGTCGAGATGAAGCTCGTCAAGGACAACGGCTACCCGGTTACGGGCGAGCTCGGGCTGAGCCTGGACCCCAAGACCTTTCTGATCGCCTAGCCGGATCCGGGGCTCGTTCCGCCGGGTACCGCACCGCTCGCTTCGACCGATCCGTCAGCCCCTGTTCAGCCAACGCGTCTCGATCTCCTCCAGCGTCTTTCCCTTGGTCTCCGGGAGCACCGCCAGGATGAACACGAAATCGATGGCGCACATCGCGGCATAAATCCAGAAGGCCGTGCTCTCGTTCAACCGGTCGGAAATGACCGGGAAGGTCAGCGTCACGGCGAAATCCGCGGCCCAGAGGATGACCGTGGCCGCCGCCATGGCGCTGCCCCTCAGCCGCGTCGGGAAGATTTCGCTCATGATCACCCAGACGATCGGTCCCATGGCCATGGCGAAAAAGGCGATGTAAAGGAGGATCACGGCGAGGATCGCCGACCCGGGAAGGCTCCGGGCCTGCAAGGCGAACGCCAAAAGGACTTGGGAAACGCCCATGCCGGCGGCGGCGATGAGGAGGAGCGGCTTCCGTCCCACCTTATCGACAAGCAAGATGGCGACGACGGTGAACAACAGGTTGACCAGGCCGACGATCGTCGACTGCCCGATGGCCGAGACGCGCTCGAACCCGGCGCCCTCGAAGATCCGGGGCGCGTAGTAGAGCACCGCGTTGATGCCGGTGATCTGCTGGAAGACCGCCAGGACGCAGGCGATGAGGAGCGGCCGGCGGAACCCCGTCGTCCGGAAAAGCTCCCCGAAAGACCCCCGCTCGAGCCGCAGCGCTTCCTTGATGCTCCGGATTTCGACGGCGGCCGTTTCGGGATTCTCGACCCGGGCCAGGATGCGCTCGGCCTCGGCCTCACGGCCGCGCTTGACCAGCCAGCGCGGGCTCTCGGGGACGCCGAAGAGAAGGGCAAAGAAGACGGCCGCGGGCACCGTCCCCGCGCCGTACATCCAGCGCCAGTTCGACGGCCCGAACCCGGCGAAGGCCCAGTTGACAAAATAGGCCAGCAGGATCCCCGAGACGATCGCCAGCTGGTTGACCGAGACCAGCGCCCCGCGGATCCGGGCGGGAGAGATCTCGGCGATGTAGAGCGGCGCCAGGATCGAGGCCGAGCCGATCCCCAGCCCGCCGACGAACCTGAAGATGACGAACTCCGTGATATTCCGGGGAAGGGCGCAGCCGACGGCCGAGACGAAGAACAGCACGGCGGAGACGAGCATGAACCGGCGGCGGCCGATCCTGTCCGAAGCGATCCCGGCCAGGCCGGCACCGAACATGCAGCCGATCAGGACGACGCTCACGGCCCAGCCCTCCTGGAGCGAGGTCAGGGCGAACTGGTCCTTGAGATAGCGCGTCGCTCCGGCGACGATGGCCGTGTCGAACCCGAAGAGCAGGCCGCCGATGGCGGCCACGACAGTCACGAAGATCACATAGCCCCTGGCATTTTTCATGCTCGGCCCTCGCACGTCAAGATTTCAGGCAATAAGGCCTCACATCTTATCAAGAATCGGGCGACTTTTAAAATCACAGGGAACTCTTCTGCCGGCCGGGATTTTTTCGCCGGAGGCTATCGGAAGATGAGGCTGCGTCGATGCCGCACGCGAATCGAGTGTGGGTTGCCTGGATCAGGCCGACGGCAGCCGATCACTCTTGTCGCAAACCGCGCTAACCACACTTTTCGTCACAGATCCTCCCGGCAATTGACAGGGGAGGAGGGGGTTGATAGATTGGGGCCTGACCGCTCGATGAACGATTCGAAGGAGGCGGCGATGTCTCACCGCGCCCGTTGGCTGGTTCCGGCGCTATTACTCTTGAGCTTTCCTTTCTTGATCGGAAACGTTTCCCAGCCAGTACCTGGCACACCCGAGGAAGCGCCCGCGTTTGACGATTTCTTCATCGACAAGGCTGTGCGGCTCGACCTCTTTATGACCGGGAATGCCGTGGAGCAGTTCATCACGGTCGACCGGATCGTCCAGGAGGCCAACTGGCCGGAGAGCCGAACGGCCCTTCTCGACCCGTTCAACAACGGCCGGTACGGGATCAAGGTCTACGACATCGCCTCGAACCAACTGACCTACTCCCGCGGGTTCGACACCATGCTGGGCGAATACCGGACGACGGCCCCCGCCCTCGCCGGCGTCAAGAGAGTGTTCCGCCGTTCCGTCCGCTTCCCGTTCCCAAAACACAAAGTGCTCGCCGTCATCGAGGCCCGCGACAAGCAGAACCTGCCCCGGGAGATCTTCCGGACGGAGATCGACCCCGACGATTATCACATCATCAGGGAAGCCGCGCCGCTCGAGGATCCCGTATATGAAACCTTGGACAGCGGCGACCCGCACGAAAAGGTGGACGTCGTTTTCCTGGCGGAAGGATATATCGCCGAGGACCTGGCCAAGTTCAAGGCCGATGTCGACCGGTTCTCCGGGTTCCTGTTCGCCGTTGAACCTTACAAAAGCCTGAAGCCGAAGTTCAATGTCCGCGGCGTTTTCCGGGCGTCCGCGGAGCGCGGTACGGATGAGCCGCGTCAGGGCGCGTTCAAGAAAACCGCCCTCAACACGGCTTTTAACGCTTTCGACCTCGACCGCTACATGCTCTGCGAAGACGGACACCGGTTCCGGGAAATGGCGGCGCAGGTCCCTTACGATGTCATCGTCATCCTGGTCAACAGCCAGCGCTACGGCGGCGGCGGAATCTATAACGACTACTGCGCCACGACCGTCGACAACGAGAGGAGCCCGGGCGTTTTTGTCCACGAGTTCGGGCACGCCTTCGGCGGCCTGGCCGATGAGTACTACGCCTCCGAAGTCTCCTACAACGATTTCTACCCCAAGGGCGTCGAGCCGCTGGAACCGAACATCACGGCGCTCCTCGACCCCGCGCGGCTGAAATGGCGGGACCTGGTGCCGCCCGGGACCTTGATTCCCACGGACTGGGGAAAGGAGAAGATCGAGGCCCTGCAAGCCGAAAGACAGAAGCTGCGGCTGGACATGAAAAACGAGCTCGAAGCCGCCAGGCGGAAGGGGCTCAAGGAGCCCGAGGTCAAAAAGCTCCAGGCGAAGTTCGAGGCCATGGTCAAAGAGAACGCCGGGGCACTCGAGGCCGTCAGAAAGCAGTACGCGCCCATGGAGGACAAGGTCGGCGCCTTCGAGGGAGCGGGCTATTCCGCCAAAGGGCTCTACCGGCCCATGATCTATTGCCTCATGATCTCGAGCCCGAAGAACGAATTCTGCCGGGTCTGCCAGCAGGCCCTCCGCCGCATGATCGATTATTACGCCGGGGAATAGACCCTTGGGGGCGGCGAATGCCAAATGCCTGCACCTTGACGTCCCGTGGCTTCAAGTCGCGGGCTTCGCGTTGCCGCGTTTCATTGCCTTGGGAATGGTCACCGGGTTATCGGGAAAAACGTTTTGGGATGCGCAATTTGAGAAAGGTGGCGCGATATCGGCAATAGCTTGTTGCCTCTTGGCTTTCAAGGCAGCAAAACAGGAGGCTTGGTATGAGCAAACGGGGAGCCGGTTCGATCAGTGGTGTCGTCCTATTGGCCGCCTTCGCGGCGGCCGGGGCGTCGTTGCTCAGGACAACCCTATCGGCCTCACAGGCGGCAGCGGCTCCGGCCGCGGCGGCGGCGCCCCGCTTCGAAACGATCCTCTACGGCGCCTCTTACTACCTCGAATACATGCCTTATGACCGGCTCGAAGAGGACGTCCGGCTCATGGAAAAAGCCGGGATCAATTTCGTGCGCCTGGGTGAATCCACCTGGGGCGTGATGGAGCCGCGCGACGGCGAGTTCGATTTCGCCTGGCTCGAGCGGATCATCGACCGCCTGCACAAGTCCGGTATCAAGGTCATCCTGGGCACCCCGACCTATTCCATACCCGCCTGGCTCTTTAAGAAGCATCCCGAGATCCAGGTGAAGCCGATCAACGCGCCCCGCTACACTTACGGCCTCCGGCAGATGACCGACCTCACCCATCCGACATATCGTTTTTACGCCGAGCGCATCATCCGCAGGCTTGTCGCCCGATTCAAGGACCATCCGGCCATCATCGGCTATCAGCTCGATAACGAGACCCATTCCTCGGGGACCGCCGATGCGCATGTCCAGGCCATGTTCCGCGGGCGCGTCCAAAAGATATTCGGCACTCCCGCCGCCCTGAACAAAGCCTGGGGCCTGAACTATTGGGGACAGAATATCGCGGATTTCGAGGACCTGCCGCCCCGCGACGGCATCCTCAACCCGGGCTATAAGCTCGAATGGGAAAGGTTCCAGCAGCAGATCATCACCGATTTCCTGACCTGGCAGGCCGGGATCGTCCGTGAGCTCAAGAGGCCGGACCAGTTCATCACCCACGATTTCGCCGGCTTCCCCGCGGACGCCGACCTCTTCGAGATCGCGCAAGAGCCTGGACGTCCCGGCGGTCAATATCTACCCCGGTTTCCAGGACGCCATGGACGGCCGGTTCTTCGCTTTCTGCGGCGACGTCAACCGCTCCCTCAAGGGCGGGAACTACCTCGTTACCGAGACGACGGCCCAGACGACCGGCTGGGATTCGAAGTCGCAGCTTCCGCCGTATCCCGGCCAGATGCGCCTGGCCGTCTACGCCAACATCGCCTCGGGGGCGGACCTCGTCGCCTATTGGCACTGGCATTCGCTCCACTACGGGCAGGAGACATACTGGAAAGGAGTGCTGTCCCACGACCTCGAGCCCGGCCGCGCTTACGAAGAGGTCAGCCGGACCGCGCAGGAGCTCAAGAGGGTCGGGCCCGCTCTCGCCGGCCTGAAAAAGAAAAACAGCGTGGCCATCCTCTTCAGTTTGGATTCAATGCACGGGCTCAACATCATGCCGTTTGACGACAGCGTCAACTACATGACCGTGCTGAACAGGCTCTATGAAGCCCTGTACAAGCTCCGTGTGGAGACAGACTTCATCTTTCCGGAAAGCCGGAACCTGGCGGACTACAAGCTCATCATCGTGCCCGCGCTCTACATCGCCGGCGACGCCCTCCTCAACCGACTCGCTGACTATGTCCAGGGCGGCGGCAACATCCTGATGACTTTTAAGAGCGGTTTCTGCGACGAGAACTCGACGGTGCGCTGGGCGCGGGCCCCCGGTCCGCTGCGCGAGGCCGCGGGATTATCGTATCAGGAGTTCACGAACCTCAAGTCGTTGCTCGCCCTGAACGGCGACCCGTGGGGCGCGGGAAAGCATAACACGGTCTCCACCTGGGCCGAATACCTCGTCCCGGAGACAGCCAAACCGCTAGCTTATTACGACCATCCCGTCTTCGGCCGCTATCCGGCGATCACGAGGAACACGTTCGGCAAAGGAACGCTGACCTACCAAGGCACACTGCCCTCGGCGCCGCTTCAGGGGAAGATCCTCGAACAGGCGCTCAGAAACGCGGGGGTACCCCTCGCGGACAACAGCCTTCCCTCCGCCGTCCAAGTCAGGCACGCGAACCTGCGAAACGGAAAGAGCGCGCATATCTATCTCAATTTCTCCGGCGGACCGCTTGAGATCATCTACGGCTATGGCGAGGCGATGGAAATCTTATCCGGCAAGCCTGTCGCGAAAGCCCAGAAGATCGCGCTCGCGCCTTGGGACGTCGCCATCGTCGAAGAGCGCTGAGCGCCGCGAGGGGGCTGATCGCCTCCCCTTGACCTCGCGTCTTCCTCGTGTTATCCGCCTCAAGCCCTTGGGCGAGGAAGAGACGGGCGGGGTGATTTCTTATTTCAAGTGGAAACTCGAGCGAGGTTTGGCTGACCGGCCTGCCGACCTATTCCGGGATCGGACGAGCTGATCGCGGATTTCCTTGAAATGGGCCTTGGGATATGGAACGCCGGGACCTGGAGCCAGATCGGCGCAGGGAACCCCCAATAGAGGACCGGCGGGCCGGTTAATTGGCCGAAAAATCCGGCGCCGCGCTCGAAATCTGGGTCCAGCGATGGAACCTGCCGTCATAGAGCCATAGCCCGCCGGCGCCAAAGCTCACGGCGAGGGCCGTGTTTTGCCGTCCCCCCAATAGTCTCCCGCGACCATGAACACCGGGTTCTCGGAACTGAGCTGGGTCCATGATTCGCCGTTGGCTTCGTAAACCCAGAGCCCTTTATCCCCGAAATCGACGGCCAGCTCGTCGTCGTTCAGCGGGTACTCCTGGTTAAAATCAAACGGCTCGCAGAACCCGAACGGGTCCGGGGTCGTCGCGGAGATCTGGACTTCTTGCCCCGGGAAAGCATCGTAATAATGCCAGTAATAGATGCCGGGCTTAAAATTATCCAGAATAACGAGGCCGGGATAGGTGGAATTGAGATTTGCGGCCTTGAGCCGGTTGACGTCGTCCGAGCTGATCTGAAGCCAGTAGGAATCGGTCCCGGCTTTAAGCAGCCAGAGACCCAGTTCGGCGAAATCCATGACCAGGTCTTCGCCATGGCCGGGATTCGTGAACTTGGCGGACGCGTGATCGTCCTCGAGGTTCGCGGTCGCGGTGACTTGCCGGACCTGGGTCCCGTCGAAGATGATACTCCAGACCCCGTTGCCCGGAAAACAAAAAGTGCCGTCTTGCTTGTCACGAACCTGAGAATTCAGCCCGTGGCTGGGCTCAAGGGCGAAGCCCCTCACCCAGCTTGTCCGATAATGCCACAGGCCGAGCGCGCCGAAATCGACGTAGAGACGCGCCCCGCCCCCGATAAAACCCCAGACCGCGTTCGTGCCGCTGAGCTGGGTCCAAACCCCGTTGTAAGCGCCCCGGTATTCCCATACCCATAAACCCGTATCGCCGAAATCCCCGACCAGCTGGACCCCGTACTGGTAGTCGGGACCGGCGGTGGCTGTTGTCCAGGTTCCTATGATCCAATCCGGGTCGGCGGCCGAAAGCTGGCGCCAACCGCCGTCATACAGCCAAATACCTTTGGCTCCAAAGTCACAGGCGATCTGCTGCTTGCCATAAGTCTTCAGCAAATTGCCAAAGATGACGCCCCGGTAGATGCCGAGGCCGGTTTCCATCGAATTCGCAGTTTGAATTCCCGGCTCATGGGGCCTCTTGACGGCATCCTGACCGGTGCCGGGAGCCGAGTCGTATCCCAGGATCTTTTCTCCGGCGGCGATGGTTTTCGCCGCGGGAAGCCGGTCCGAGTCCGGCGAAGATTGGTGGGAACCGGCGCTTAGCACCAACAGGAGAAGGACCAGCAGGAAGAACATGCGCGTGTTGAACATCCCCGGCCTCCTCGACCGCACCTGACCCTGGAAAGGGGGAGAAGCGATTCTACCCTAAAACTATCTCCGTCCTCGGGCCGATGTCAAGTCAGGAGGGCCGGCGGCGCTTGACGTCCCTTGACTTCGCGTTTTCCTCGTGATATTCGTTTTCTCAAAGCCGACGCAAGGCGGCTTCCGAGGCCATGGAGAATTACTCGAATCCGTTTTCCTTCTGCTTCTGTTTCCATGCCTATTTTCCTCCGCCAGGGGGTGAAAAATGAAAAGCGGCATCGTCGCGGGGAGCGCAGCTCTCATCTTTACTTTGGCCGCGGGAACGGCGCGGCAGGCGCCGACGCCGGGTCAGCCCCTCGGAGCAGGTCCCGGCCACAACCAACTGTCGTCAAGCCCGCCAACGCCTGTATTTGGGACCGGCGACCCTTCTTCGGCTCAGCCGAAAATGCTCGCCGATGTGGATTTCGGGAAGATGCCGGTTCACTTTGTCCCGAACCGTGGACAGCTGGATAAGCAGGTGGCCTACCATGTCCAGGGCAAGGACAAGACCCTTTACTTCACGGCCGAAGGAATCACCATGGCGCTGGCGATGCCCGCGCCCGAGAAGGCGACTGAGGCCAGTGCCCCCGCTGAAGGCCGTTACGTGGTCAAACTCGACTTCGTGGGCGCCAACAGGGGCGTCAAGCCCGTCGGCGAGGAAAAAACGGACACCGTGATCTCGTATTTCAAGGGAGAGCCCGGCGATTGGGAGGCCGGGCTGCCGACATATTCCAAAATCGTCTACCGGGACCTCTGGCCGGGCATCGACCTTGTATACCGCGGCACGGCCGACCGGCTGAAATATGAGTTCATCGTTCATCCGGGGGCCGACCCGTCGATGATCAGGCTAGCCTATCGGGGCGCCGAGGGGATCTCGGTTGATAAGGCGGGAAGGCTTAATGTCTCGACCCCCGCGGGCGGCTTCCTGGATGACGTCCCCGTGGCCTATCAAGAAACGGACGGCCGCAAGAAAGAGGTTGAGCTCGCCTACAACCTGGAAAAGGATATTTACGCCTACGGGTTCGATATCGGCGCCTATGATCCAGCGCAAACTCTCATCCTCGACCCGGCCATCTTTATCTACTGCGGCTATATCGGCGGCGCATCCGAGGATTACGGGCGCGGGATAGCCGTGGACGACACAGGGAACGTCTATATCGTGGGGGAGACGCTTTCGCCCGAGGCCGGCTTCCCCCTAGCGGTCGGCCCCGACTTGACCGAGAACGGGAGCTTCGATGCCTTTGTCGCCAAGATCGACCCCGCCGGGACGGGGCTGGTCTATTGCGGCTATATCGGAGGCGCCGGTGAGGATCGAGGCTACGCCATCGCCGTGGACGGGGCCGGAAGCGCTTATATTACGGGGTACACGACTTCCCCAGAGTCCAGCTTTCCGGTGACCGTCGGGCCGGACCTGACTTATAACCCCGGCAGTCAAGCAGGGGTTATCGACGTTTTCGTGGCCAAGATCAATTCGGCCGGAACCGCGCTCGCCTATTGCGGTTACATCGGCGGAAGCGGACCTGAATCTGGATACGGGATCGCTGTGGACGCGTCCGGCAGCGCTTATGTCACTGGCTATACACAATCCGTCGAGTCGACTTTTCCCGTCGCTGTCGGCCCCGACTTGACTGCTAACGGATCGTCGGACGCCTTTGTCGCCAAGGTCAACCCTTCCGGCGCCTTCCTGGATTATTGCGGCTACATCGGCGGTCAGGTGACGGAAATCGGATACGGGATCGCCGTCGACGGTTCGGGGCATGCCTATATTACGGGACAGACAACCTCCAATGAAACGACTTTCCCGGTGGTCATCGGACCCGCCCTGACGACGGGCAGCTATGCTGGTCGCGTCATCGCCTTTATCGCCAAGCTCACTCCCGACGGCGCCGGCCTCGCGTACAGCGGCTTCATCCCGGGGACGCGCGGGGATCGACAGGACGGCGGGCATGGAGTTGCCGTCGACCGGGCGGGATGCGCCTGGGTAACGGGTTTCTATGACTCGAGTTATGGCACAAAGGCCATCCTTCCCAATGGGTTTGTCAGCAAGGTGACGGCCGACGGTTCCGCGCTGGCCTCATTCTTCAGAATCGACGGAAGGAACGTCCTTTGCTATGCCGCCGCCGTGGACTCATCAGGAAGCCCTTACATCGCGGGGTATGCGGAGTCCCTCACGACGACGACTGAAGGACCGGATATAACCTATAACGCGGGCGGCGACGCTTTCGTAGCCAAGCTCAACGCCGCGGGAACGGCCTTTGTTTACTGCGGGTTCATCGGAGGAAGCACCTATGATGAAGGCCGGGGCATCGCCGTCGATTCATCGGGGAACGCCTACGTCGTCGGCAGCACCCAGTCCGGCCCGTCGAGCTTCCCTGTGTGCGGCCGGCTCAACCCGGTCTACAGCGGACTCTCCGACGCTTTCGTGGCCAAGATCGCCTTTTACGAAACCCGCATCCTGAGGAACTGCGTGGGCGATTTCGACGGCGACGGCGCAGACGAAGCCGCGGTCGATTTCGGACAGGCGGGCGCCTGGATGTTTAACGGCGGGGTGTGGAGCCAGCTCGCCTTCACCAACACCGAGGGCCTGACCGCGGCCGATGTCGACGGCGACGGCGATGATGAAATCGTCGCCGACTTGGGCGCGGGAGGCCTGTGGCTCTGGTCAGGTCCCGGGTGGAACGAGATCAGCGTCATGAACGCTGAAACCACGCTCGCCGCGGACCTGGACGCCGACGGGAGCGACGAGCTCATTGCCGATTTCGGCGCGCTGGGGCTGTGGGTCTGGAACGGGGGAGGCTGGACCCAGATCAGCGCCGTCAACGCCCTGCTTGTCGCGTCCGCCGGGCAGGCCGGCGGCTCCGCCGTCGTCGCCGACTTCGGAGCTGTCGGGCTCTGGTATTGGCTCGCCGGTTCCTGGACCGAGCTCGCGCCGCACAGCGTCTCCCTCCTGACGACCGGGAATTATGACGGCCTCGCCGGCGAGGACGTGGCCGGGGATTTCGGAGATTTCGGACTGTGGTTCTGGGACGGCTCCTCCTGGATCGATATGAGCCCGCTCCATGCGGACCAGGCGGTCGCCCTCGACGCGGACGGCGACCTGACCAAAGAACTGGCGGGGGATTTCGGAGTTACCGGCCTGTGGCTCTGGAAGGCCGGGGCCTGGTCGGCGCTGAGCGGCGCCAATGCCGAGCGGGCGGTCGCGGCGGACGTCGACGGCAATGGTAATGACGACTTGGCCGCGGACTTCGGGACGCTGGGGCTATGGCTCCGGGCAGGAGGCGCCTGGAATCAAATTTCCGGCATGGACGCCGAAAATATCCTGAAGGGCGACTTTGACGGCGACCATCAGGCGGAGCTCATGGTCGATTTCGGCCCGTCCGGTCTCTGGCTATGGAACGGCGGGGCCTGGAGCGAGATCAACGTCTTGAACCCGGACCAGGTCCGGGGCGGGAGGGCGGTCCGATGAAAAAACGAGCCGTGTTCTTCGGGTTGGCGCTCCTGGCCGTCGTCCTGGCCGCGGGGATGATAATAGGCGGGCCGGCTCAGCCGACACAGCTATCCGCGAGACATCCTCAAGGCCCGGTCGGCCCATCCTCGACGGCAACGGATGTCCGAAGCGACGCCGATTATGGAAACCTGCCGGCCTACTTCATTCCCAACCGCGGTCAGATGGACAAGCGGGTGGCCTATTACGTCAGGGGAAAAGACAAATCGCTCTATTTCACCTCCGGCGGCGTCACGCTGAGGATGGCGAACCCGGGAACGGGGCGCCGGTCGCCGAAAAGCCATCGGCCGGCGGGCGGGCTGGGAAAGGCCGGGCCCCACGATAACGGCGAAGCGCGCGAGAACTGGGTCGTCAAGCTCGATTTCGTCGGGGCCGGGAAAGCGATCGAACCCAGGGCCGAGAATGATACCGGCGCGGTCGTTTCCTATTTCAGGGGCCGGCCCGAAACGTGGCGGACGGGCATACCGACATATTCGCGGATTGTGTATGCGGGCCTCTGGCCGGGCATCGACCTCGTCTATCACGGCACCGTGGATCGCTTGAAGTACGAGTTCATCGTTCATCCGGGCGCCGACCCGTCGCGAATAAAGCTCGCGTATCGGGGCGTCGACAGGCTCTCGGTCGACGGAGACGGGCGCCTGACAGTCTCGACGCCCGCGGGCAGCTTCCAGGATGATGTGCCGGTCGCTTATCAGGAAACGGCGGGAAAGAGAGTCCCGGTCGCGCTCTCCTACAAGCTCAAGCCGGCCGGCAAAAACGGTTCTGCTTACGGCTTCGACGTGGGCGGCTACGATTCAAGTCAGCCCCTTGTCCTCGATCCGGCCATCCTCATCTACTGCGGGTTCATCGGCGGAGACTACGAGGACGCCGGTTATGGAATCGCCGTCGACGCCTCGGACAATGCCTATCTCACGGGGCGCACCGCATCCAGCGCGGCGACATTCCCTTTAATCGTGGGGCCCGACCTGACGAAGTATAGCAGCCTCGACTCCGATGCCTTTGTGGCCAAGCTCAACCCATCGGGGACGGCGCTTGTCTATTGCGGATACATCGGAGGCAGCAGCACGGATTGGGGTAGCGGAGTCGATTATGATGCGGCGGGCAATGCCTATGTTACGGGTTCCACCACTTCGACCGCGGCGACCTTTCCGGTAACGGTAGGTCCCGGCCAGTCCTACGGCGGCAGCTATGATGCCTGGGTGGCCAAGGTCAACGCCTCCGGCACGGCCCTCGACTATTGCGGCTACATCGGCGGCTCGAGCGAAGACCGGGGCACGGGGATCAAGGTGGACGGATCCGGCAGCGCCTACGTCGTCGGGCGAACCGGGTCTTCGGAAGCCACGTTCCCGGCGGCCGGCGGTCCGGATTTAACGTTCAACGGCGCCGGCGACGCGTTCGTGGCCAAAGTCAATCCCTCCGGTTCGGCGTTGGTCTATTGCGGCTACATCGGCGGCACGGACAATGACGCCGGCAATGGCATCGCACTCGACGGGGCGGGAAACGTCTATGTCACGGGCTCCACGTCGTCAATCGAAACGACCTTCCCGGTCGCCGTCGGTCCGGACCTGACCCAGAACGGCCGCGGCACCGACGCCTTCGTGGCCAAGGTCAACCCTGCGGGCACGGCCCTCGTTTACTGCGGCTACATCGGCGGCTCGGCCGATGATTCAGGCGGCGGCATCGCCATCGACGGCGATGGCTATGCGTATATCTCGGGGAGCGCCGCCTCGACTGAATCGACCTTTCCCGTCAAGATCGGACCCAGCCTGGTTTATGGCGGAGGGACTTCCGACGCGTTCGTGGCCAAAGTCAGCGCGACCGGCGCGGACCTTGTCTATTGCGGCTATATCGGCGGCTGGGCATCCGATTCAGACTATTGGGGACCGATCGCGGTCGATGACTGGGGGTATGTCTACGTCGCTGGGCACACAAGTTCAACCGAGCTGACCTTCCCCGTCGGCGGCGGGCCGGACTTGAGCTACAACGGCGGGGGGGATGCCTTCGTCGCCAAGATCGACGAAACAGGCAGTTTTTTGGCTTTTTGCGGATACATCGGAGGTTCCAGGTCAGATTACGCCAGCGCCGTCGCCGTCGATGCCTTCGGCAATATATACGTGGTGGGCGGCACCGAATCGACCCAGGCCACTTTTCCGGTCACTGTGGGGCCGTACCTGACGAAGGGCGATTCCGGCATCTATGATGACGTTTTTGTCGCCCGGATTTACCCTGGCGTCGACCGCGTCGCGCGGCACGCCGTCGGCGATTTCGACGGCGACGGCGCCGACGAGGCCGCTTTTGATTTCGGAACCGAAGGCGCCTGGCTGTGGAACGGCGGGCCGTGGACGCAGGTCCTGGTCGGCGACCCGAAGCTCATGATCGCGGCCGACCTCGATGGAGACGACACGGACGAGATCATCGGCGCCTTGGGCGCCTCGGGCCTCTGGGCCTGGAAAAGCGGCACCTGGAACCAGCTGAGCGCGCTCAACGCCGAGCTTGTCGCCGCCGGGGACTTGACCGCGGACGGGCGCCTTGAGCTGGTGGGCGATTTCGGCTCGGCCGGCGTCTGGTTATGGGACGGAGGCGCCTGGTCGCAAATCGCGGGTTCGGATGCCCAATCTCTGACTATTGCCGATCCCGGCGCGGCGGCCGCCAGGATCATCGCGTCCTTCGGGACGGCGGGACTCTGGGCCTGGTCGGGCGGCGCCTGGTCCCAGTTGAGCGGCGGCGCAAGCGCCTGTAACGTGACCGCCATGAGATCAACAGGTCCGGCTGGAGCGAACCTGGCCGGCAACTTCGGCCATCTGGGCCTGTGGCTGTGGGGCGGCGGCTCCTGGCTCCCGATCAGCGGTCTCGGTCCGGGCTGCATGACGGCGGCGGATGTTGACGCGGACGGCGAGGAAGAGCTATTCGCCGACTTCTTCGCGGCCGGTCTGTGGATATGGAAAAGCGGAGTCTGGACCCAGACGACTGGAGAGCACGCCAAGTTCCTCATCGCCGCTGACACCGAGGGAGACGGCGCGCTGGAGATCGCCGCCGACTTCGGCCGGTTGGGATTATGGCTTTGGAAAAGCGGCGCCTGGAGCCAACTCAGGTCCGGGTCCGCGCGGAATATCATGGCCGCCGATGTCGACGGGGACGGCGCGGACGAGCTCGTCGTGGATTTCCTGGAAATGGGCATTTGGGTTTGGGACGCGGGGGCCTGGAGCCAGATCGGCGCCCAGAACCCCCAATAGAGGACCGGCGGGCAGGTTAATAGGCCGAAAAATCCGGCGCCGTGCTCGAGATCTGGGTCCAGCGATGGAACCTGCCGTCATAGAGCCATAGTCCCTGGGCGCCGAAGCTGACCGTGAGCGCCGTGTTTTGGCCGTCCCCCCAAAAGTCCCCCGCGACCATGAACACCGGGTTCTCGGCGCTGAGCTGGGTCCACGATTCGCCGTTGAATTCGTAGGCCCAGAGCCCATTCCCTCCGAAATCGACGGCCAGTTCATCGTCATTCATCGGGTAGTCCTGGTTGAAGTCGAACGGCTCGCAAAACCCGAACGGGTCCGGCGTCGCGGTACTGAGGCGGACTTCAATGCCGGGCAGGGATTCCGTGTAATGCCAATAATAGAGGCCCGGCTTGAAATTATCCAGGATGACGGCGCCCGGGTGGGGCGCGCCGAGGTTCGCGGCCACCAGCCGGTTGACATCATCCGCGCTGATCTGGATCCAGACCGGAAAAAGCCCCGTCGAGATCATCCAGAGGCCGAGCCCGCCGAAATCCATGATCAAATTATCACTGGTCTCGGAGTTCATGAACCGGCCGGAGACGTGATCGTCCTCGAGCGTCTCCGTCCCGGTGAGCTGCCGGAGTTCCGCCCCATCGTTGATAAAGCTCCAAACGCCCTGGCCGGGGAAGCAGAAGACCGCTTCACCGCTTTTGGTCTTCCAGTTGAGCCCGTGGACAGGCTCAAGGACGGACCCCTGAGCCCAATTCAGACGGTAGTGCCAGACCCCTTGTGAGCCGAAGTTGACGAAGAGCCGGGTTTGGTAACTTCCCCCGGCAAATCCCCAGACAGCGTTGGCCCCGCTGAGCTGGGTCCAAATCCCGTTATAGACGTTCTTATATTCCCAAACCCATATACCCAGGTCGCCGAAATCGGCGGCCAGCCATTGGCCGTAGCTGATGATCCAGTCCGGGTCGGCGCCCGAGAGCTGCCGCCAGCCGCCGTCATAGAGCCAGATGCCCTGGGCCCCAAAGTCGCAGACGATCTGTTGCCGAACCGGCAGGAAACCGCCGAAGACCACGCCGCGGTAGATGCCCAAGCCCGTCCCCGCAGAATTCGTCTGCCGCACATCCGGCTCGAGCGGCCGCTTGATCGCATCCTGACCGGTGCCGGGGGCCGCATCGTATCCCAGGATTTTTTCTCCGATGGGAAAGGCCCCGGAGGAGGGGAGCCCGACCGATTCCTGCGAACCCGGTTGGGCAGAGGCGTTCCATGCCGATAGAAAAAGGACTGCCAGGAGAAACCCGGCCGCTGACTTCGACATCCTGAGCCTCCTCCGCCGCGCCTCACCCCGCAAAAGGGGAGGGGCGGCATTGGAAAAGAATATACGCCATTGTTGATCTAAAAATATCCCGGCCCGGCCGCCGATGTCAAGCTGTCGGCGCTTGACTTCAGCCGGCGGCGGGGAATAGGATTTTCCGCGGAACAAGCCGAAAGGCCGCCTTTTCCAATCGCCGGAGGGAAAAAGTCCAATGACCCGCCATCCCGCAAGAAACACCCGCCGTCCTCTTACGAGAGCGCTCCTCGCCGGGGCGCTGGTCTCGCTCGCGGCGGCCGTTGCTGCGCCGGCAACGGCCCAGGAACCGAGGAAGAGCTCACCGACAGCGTCGACGGTCAACGCGGCTGCAGTCTGTCTCCTCAAGCCCGCTCGCGTCTTCGGAGAGGACGGCAAAATCCACGACGGTTGGGCGGTGTTGGTCAAAGGCGAAAAGATCGCGGCCGTCGGGCCGGCCGCCGGGATCGCCGTCCCGGCCGGCGCCGAAACGATCGACCTTCCCGGGATGACGCTTCTCCCGGGTCTGATGGACATCCACTCGCACATCTTTCTCCACCCCTACAATGAAACCCTCTGGAACGACCAGGTCCTCAAAGAGCCTGTCCCATACCGGACAATCCGGGCGATCAAACACTGCGAAGCCACGCTCATGGCCGGATTCACTCTGCTCCGCGACCTCGGGACCGAGGGCGCCGGCTACGCCGACGTCGCCGTTCAGCGGGCCATCAATGAAGGCCTCATCCCCGGACCGCGCCTGCTGGTGGCGACCCTCGCCATCGTGGCCACCGCAAGCTACGGGCCCGGCCCCGCCGGGTTCCGTCCCGACCTCATTCTTCCCAAGGGCGGCCAGGAGGCGAGCGGCCAGGCGGAGGTCATCAAGGCCGTCCGCGAGCAGGTCGGCGGCGGCGCCGACTGGGTCAAGATCTATGCCGATTACCGCCACGGCGTGAGCGGCACGGTCCCGACCTTCAGCGAGGAGGAGATCCGGACGATGGTCGCGGAAGCCCGCTCGGCGGGCCGGCCCGTGTCGGCGCACGCCACGACCCCCGAAGGAATGCGGCGGGCGACGGTCGCCGGCGTGGACTCGATCGAGCACGGCTATGGCGGCACCCCCGAGGTCTTCCGCTTGATGGCCGAGCGCGGCGTCGCCTTTCTCCCGACGTTGGCCGACCGAGGAAGCCTACGGCGAGTACTTTGAGGGGCATAAAAGGGGAGGGCCGCTGAGCCCGGGGATGGAGGAAGCCTTGCGCGCGTTCAAGTCAGCGCTCGAGGCCGGCGTCACCATCGGCCTCGGAAGCGACGTCGGGGTTTTCCCGCATGGCGAAAACTACCGGGAGCTCGAGTGGATGGTGCGCGGCGGCATGACGCCAACCCAGGCTCTCCTCGCGGCAACGGCGGTAAACGCCAAGATCATCCGGATGGCGGATCAGCTCGGCAGCGATCCGGCCCGGGTTTCTGGCCGATCTTGTGGCGGTGCCCGGCGATCCGGTTACCAACATCGAGGCCGTCCGTGATGTGCGTTTTGTCATGAAGGGCGGAGTCGTCTACAAGCGGCCATAGTTGCCGACAGGAAAAAGCCCGGAGACTGAACTGCCGCTCGCCGGCTCCTCGCGGCCGGCAGAGTCAAGTCGGCGACCAGTGAGATCCCGAGTCCAGACCGGCCGCCTCCGGGAGAAACCGTTTGACATTGTCCGCGTTGGCTTCTATATTTCCTGCCAATGAGAAGCCCGCAACGAGGGCGCAACAGCGTAATCCTATAAGGACTCCGAAACATGGGCTGGTCATCCCGAAAGAAAACACATGCTAAAATTCGGCTGAGGGGAAGGTCCTGCGCGGTACTGATTTTTTTCGGCATCTCCTTGGCGGCGCCCGCCTATGCGCAGGAGAAGGCCAGTGCTGCGGACGAACAGGTCCGGGAGCGCCTGAGCTACATCGAAGACGCACTGTATTCGGGGCAGCCACGGGCGAAGACCTGGTGGTACGGCTGGATTTCCGGTTATTCCGGCGCAGCCATTGTCATGGGGGGGCTTGCGGCCGGGCACTGGAACGATACGAAGCTCGATCCCGAAACCGAGATCGAGGTTCAAGACCGGGATTTCGCGGAGGATATGCTGGTCGGAAGCGCCACGCTCGCCCTGGGCGTGGCCGGACTTGTCATCGACCCGTTCGTCCCGGCTTACGGCCCGAACCGGCTGCGCGCCGTGCCTGAAGGAACGCCCGAGGAGCGACGGCTCAAGCTTGAAAAGGCCGAGGAGCTCCTGCGCGAATGCGCCAAGCGGGAGAAGGACGGACGAGGCTGGATGACGCATCTTCTCAACCTCGGGGTGAACGCCGCCGCCGGCCTGGTGACGGTCTGGGCTTTCGACAGGCCGTGGTCGGACGGCCTCCTGACGTTTGCGACGGGCGAAGCCGTCTCTCTGCTCAACATCTTAAGCCAGCCCCGGAGAGCCATGCGCGACCTGAAAAACTATGAGGTCAAGTACCTGGGAAAACAGGGAGCCTTCATCAACCCGGAGGGCAACATGGGAATTCAGTGGGCTCCCCGCCCCGGCGGAATCAGCGTCAGGTTCAGCTTCTAATCTCAGCGGGACAGATCATCGAGACCTGATCCGATGCCATCTCCGCAAATTACGATATGTGCAGTGTGTTCAGCAGGGGGACTCCTTGCCCTGTCCGTTTCGGGCCGGCTCCTGGGGAGGAGAGATTGAATAATAAGGCTCGGGCTTACGCAACGTACGGCTACCGTTGGCTTGTCCTCCTGGCGTTCGTCATCATCGGGCTCATGACCCAGGTTCTCTGGATCACGTTCGCCCCGATTACCGGTGCGGCGGCCCGCTTCTACCACACCTCGGACCTGATGATCGGGCTGTTATCGATGAGCTTTATGATCGTGTTTATCCTGGTCTTTTTCCCCGCCGCTTACGCGATCGACACCTGGGGCTTCCGGAGGGCGGTCGGGCATCGGAGCCGGGTTGACGGCGGTCTTCGGTCTCAGCCGAGGCCTCTTTGCCGCGAACTTCACCATCGTCTTTCTCTCCCAGGTCGGGCTGGCCGTCGGGCAGCCGTTTGTCATCGGCGCGATCACCAAGGTCGCCGCCCGTTGGTTCCCCGCGGAAGAGAGGGCGACGGCTTCCGCCCTGGGGACTCTCGCCTTGTATCTGGGGCCGCTCATCGCGATGTTCCTCACCCCTTATCTTTCCCTCCGCCTCGGGATACCGCACACGCTCATGATCTACGGCATCGCCGCCGCGGCGGCGGCCGTCCTTTTCCTCCTCGTCGCCCGCGAGCGCCCGCCGACCCCGGCCGGCGAGGATGCGCGCGTCCTGATGCTCGAGGGACTCAAATCCATGCTCCGCCGGCGGGACTTCATCTTCCTCATGTTCATGTTCTTCGTCGGGTTGGGCCTGTTCAATTGCGTCTCGACCTGGATCGAAAACATCATCCGCCCCCGCGGGTTCGGCGTCTCCCAGGCCGGTGTCCTCGGCGGCCTGATGCTCGCCGGCGGAATCCTGGGAGCGGTCGTCGTCTCTCTTCTCTCCGATCATCTGCGGCGCCGGAAACCGTTTCTTGTCTTGGCCCTCGCCGGGTTGATCCCCGGACTCCTCGGCATTGCTTACTCGACAAGCTACGCGCTGCTACTGGTGTCGGGTTTCGTATTCGGGTTTTTCCTGTTGAGCGCCGGGCCGATCGGGTTTCAGTTTGCCGCCGAGATCACCCATCCGGCGCCCGAAGCCACCTCGAACACACTGCTTCTGCTCATGGGGCAGGTCTCGGGGATCGTCTTCGTCCTGGGGATGGACGCGCTCAAGGCCCCGGGATCGGGGGCCATGACATCTTCACTCCTTATCCTGGCGGGGCTGGCCATCGTGAGCGCGGTTTTGGCGGGAATTGTCGGCGAATCGCCGGTGCATGCGAAATATCAAGCAGAGAAGGGAAGGGGCGGAGATTAGGCTTGCGTCATCGAGGGGAGGGGTCGGGCGCGGACGCCCGGCGCATCACTTCAAAGGCCTCGATCGACGAATCCCGCGGCACCAGGCAACCCGTGCTCAGGATGAAGCCCTTGAGTCCGGCGGCGGCCCGCCGGGCCCCGACACAGGCTTCGGGCAACAGGTGCAGGTTGCCCGGCAGGAAAAACAGGGGATTGACGTTTCCCTTGACGCACATGCTTTTGCCCAAAACCGACACGGCGGCACTCCAATCGGTGGGAGAATCCACGTCACAGCCGTCAGCGCCGGTCTCGGCGATGTCGGCCAGCATCCCGGTCGTGTTGCCGCAGATATGGAGCAGCGACAAGGCACCGAGCTCTCGGATGCGGTCGACCAGCTCGCGCTCGTAAGGCAGGACGAACTCGCGGTAGGCGGCCGGGCTGATGAGACTTCCGGAAGCCATCCCTTCGCCGATCCAGATGAACCTCGCTCCGGCCCGGCAGATTTCTTCGGCCTGGCTCAGGGCTATTTCCTGACGGCGGCGCAGGGCCTGATGAACGCGGCGAGGATCATCCACCAGGGCGACCATCAGTCTTTCCAGTCCGACGAGGAAGCCGAGCTGCGAGAACGCGCCAGTCAAACCGACGCAGACCGCCGCCCGGGCTTTAACCTCATCAGGGATAGCCCGATACGTCTCCAGCATGCCCGGGTGGAAAAGCGCGGCCCGGGCAGAGGCGCGGATCTTCGAGCGAATCAATATCGGTCCGAAAGACCGAGGCAACGTCGTTCGTGCCAAACCGGACTTCCAAGCACTCGTCAAGAAGCAACCGGAAGCCGGATTCAAAGGGTGTCGCCAGGGCCGCTTGTTCAGGACTGAAACACAAATTAATGTAGACCCCGTCGATGGGCAACCGTTCGAGGCCGTGCACGAGGGCCCGGGCGTGCGCGGCGGTATCAAGCTGCACTTCCGACAGTGGAATACCGCTGAAGGCGCCGGCAAAAACCAGATCGACGAGCGGAAAACACGGGGTTCGCTCGACGCTCTGCCGCAAAAGGGCCCGTTCTATGAGAGTATGACTATCGGACACAATGCGTATCATCTTCCGGATGTCTCAGCCTCCTGGGCGCCAGGATCTTCAAATCCCGGCTTAGCATTGGTTTGATTTTCACCCAAGCGGATCATCTTTGGCAAGCCCGAGAGCGTCCATGGCCGTCCCGGGGAAGCTCATCTCGGCCCCGCGCCGGTTGCCGACGTCACTTCTTGAGGTCGGCCTCGACGAAGCGCCGGGCCAGCGCCTCGGAATCGCCGTAAAGGTTCTGAAGTCGGGAGAGCTCGCCCTCGAGCTCGCGGCGGACCGAGGCATAAGCCGGGTCGGCATAGACGTTCCGGAGCTCTCGCGGGTCCTCCGCGAGGTCATAGAGCTCCCAGGCGTCGATGTCATGATAAAAGCGGATGAGCTTATACCGCCGCGTCCGGACGCCGAAGTGACGCTTGACCTGGTGGACGGCCGGGAACTCGTAGTAATGATAATAGGCCGATTCGGGCCAGCCGGCTGCTTTACCGCCCGTCAGAAGCGGCAGGAACGACCTTCCCTGCATGGCCCCGGGCTTTTTAAGGCCGGCACAGTCGAGGAAGGTCGGGGCAAAATCCACGTTAGTGAGGATATCCCCGTTGACCGACGCGGACCGGATCTTGCCGGGCAGCCGCATGACAAGCGGCATCCGAAGCGCTTCCTCGTACATGAAGCGCTTGTCGAACCAGCCGTGCTCGCCCAGGAAGAATCCCTGGTCGGACGTATAGACGACAAGGGTATTCCGGGCCAGTCCGGTCGCTTCGAGCGCCGCCAGAACCCGGCCAACGCTCTCGTCGATCGCGGCCACGCAGCCAAGATAATCCTCGAGGTAGCGCTGGTACTTCCAACGGACGAGCGCCTTTCCCGTTAGCCCGGCCTTGCGGAACGCTTCGCGTTTTGGGCCGTAAGCGGCCTCCCAGGCTTCCCTCTGGGCTTCATCCAACCTCTCGGGGGGCGGCCCGAGCTTGAGGTCGGAGTCGAGGGTCAGGTGGTCGCGGATCGTCATCTCCTGCTCGAAGGCGGCGCGGGACCGCGTCGCATAGTCATCGAACAGGGTCGGCGGCTCCGGAAAATGGACATCGTCGTAAAGCGAGAGATGGCGCGGGGCCGGCTGCCAGTTCCGGTGAGGGGCTTTGTGGTGGAGCATCAGCAGGAAGGGCCGCGATGAGCGTTTGCGCTTCTCCAGGAAATCGACGGCCAGGTCCGTCAAGATGTCGGTGACGTAGCCCGGGACCCTCCGGGTACTGCCCATCTCGATCAGGTCGGGATTATAGTACTCGCCCCAGCCGGGGAGCATGTTCCAGTAATCGAAACCCGCCGGGTCGCCCTGCAGATGCCATTTGCCGAGGAGCGCAGTTTCATAGCCTGCCGCCTGAAGAAGCTTGGGAAATGTCTCCTGGGACCCGTCAAAGACCTGGGCGTTGTCGCGCAGCCCGTTGATATGGCTGTATTTGCCCGTGATGATGGCGGCCCGGCTCGGGGCGCAGATCCCGTTCGTACAAAAGCAGTTCTCGAAGCGGACGCCTTCCCGGGCGATCCTGTCGATATGCGGCGTCGTGTTGAGGCGGCTTCCATAGCAGCCGATGGCTTGAGAAGCGTGGTCGTCCGCCATGATGAAGACGATGTTGGCGGGAAGAGGGGAGCCCGTGTTTCCGGGGGAGCCGCACCGTGTCAAGGGGATGGCCAGCGAAGCCAGGCCGACGGACTTCACAAAATCGCGTCTTTTCATGTGTTTCTCCTCGGGGCTTATAACACAGCGATTGCCAGGGGGTCAAAAAACAGGCGGGGGGACGGATGCCGACCATGCTGAATTTCATTGACAATAAAAATTAAAGTTCATAGAATTCAGTCACAGATCGAAATGTTTTCTCCTTTCCGTTGACCCGATCAACGGAGGGAGCGCGGCCGACGGAAAGACCGTCGGTCGAAAGGAGGAGTGGTGAGTAAAAGTCTACGGGTTTTAGCAGCCATCGCGCTGCTCGTGACGGGAGTGGCGCTGGCTTCGGCCGCGCCGCGCAATTACCTGATCGTGGCCAAGGCCCAAGGCCAGGGGAGCGCCGATCTCGAAGACGCGGTCGCCGCAGCGGGAGGCCTGATCACGGCCAAGATCCCGGAGATCGGGGTCGTGCTGGCGTCGTCCGACAACCCCAATTTCCTGAAGCAGATCGTGAGGATTGCCCGGGTGCAGCAGGCCGCCGAGGACATCGAAGTCCAGTGGATCAACAACGAGCAGAACGTTGAGGCCGTCGAATCCGATCTGCAGGTCACCGGAGTGAACTCCGAGCCCTATTGGGGCTACCAGTGGAATATCCGCCAGATTCTCGCCGATCAAACGGCCGCCAACGGCGATCTGGGCTGGGGCGTCGTACGCGCCAGGGTGGCTGTGCTCGACAGCGGAATTGTGACTACGCACCCCCGATATCGCGCCTAATCTCAACCGCTTTTAAGCAGCTCGTTCGTACCCACTGAGCCAGACCGTCAATCCACCCTATGGTGCGTTTTCAACCATGGGACACACGTGGCTGGGATCATAGCCGCGCCGATCAATGACTGGGGTAACCAGGGCGTCGCACCCTTAGCCGAAATCGTCGCCGTCAAGGTGCTAAATGCAGCTGGGAGCGGGGCGTTCTCGTGGGTCATTCAGGGAATCATGTACGCCTCAGGCCCGCTGTTCAAAGCCGATATCATCAATATGAGTCTGGGCACAACTTTCGACCGCATCAATCCGGCGGCGGGGGAGCCGGCCCCCTGATCGCCGCGCTCAACCGCGCGATCAACTACGCCACGGCGGCTGGTACACTATGCATCAGCTCGGCGGGCAACGAAGGCGTCAACCTCAACAGCATGATCTGGTCGATCCCGGCCCAGTCGGGAACGGCATGGCGGTCGCGGCGACGGGCCCATCGACTTCTACAACCTAGGAAACTCGGCAATCTTCGATCGCCCAGCTTCGTACACGAACTATGGCCAGTCGGTTGTCAATGTGGCAGCGCCGGGCGGTGATTATACCCTCTACCCAGCCACGACGTCATACATGGTATATGACATGGTGATCAGCCCGGGTGGCTAGGGTGATCCAAGCACTTTCTAATTATGTATTCTTCGCTGACGGGCACATCCATGGCGGCGCCTCATGTTTCCGGCGTTGCGGCACTCATCGTCGGCAAGTACGGCAAAATGTCACCGGCGCGGCTCAAAGCCATCATTGAGCAGTCAGCCGACGACATCCTCAAGCCCGGCGCGGACCCGTTTTCCGGCAAGGGGCGGATCAACGCCCATGAAGCGGTAGAATGACTCACGGCAGCGGTCGCCATTAACCTCGGGGCCGGCGGCTCTCGCCGGCCCTATTCTTTCTCGCCTCCTAAGTCTATTATCAAAACGCCCTAAAAACACATACGCGTATATGCGCTGTCCCGACGCCATCAAGCTCGGGTCAGTCCGCACAATTCCCGATCCGGCTTGGGTTTTACACGGCCTCCGGGATGATGTAACATGAGCCCCCGTTGGCGATCCGCGCCCGTAGCTCAGCTGGATAGAGCGTCGGACTTCGAATCCGCAGGCCGGGAGTTCGAATCTCCCCGGGCGCGCTCTGTTTTCCCCATATAAGCGCCCTCCTTTCCTTTCCTCCGTTTCCACCATTTTCCATCATTCTTGACATAAAAGCCAAAAGGTTAGTGATAGCCTCTATCAGCAACTTGACAACCTTCCCATGCGTCCCTAACCTGAGCATGGAACAGCTGACGCTGCACGAAGAGAAATTGAATTATCTGAAAGCGCTGGGGAGGGACCATGAAAGATAAGACAAAGAAGACGACGGCCAAACGCCGGACCATCTCGCGGAAGCCACCCGGCCAGGCGATCGCCGCCATGAAGACCTTCATCGAGTCGGAAAGGATCAAGGGGATAATCGGACTGGAGGATTCGAAATTCCTGACGAAGCATGACCGCCTAGAGATCATTCTGAACATGGCCAGGAGAATCCGCAACACCGGCGGGCTCGATGAAGATGAAGCTTTCTTCTTCATGTCCATCGCGCTGGACCAGCTGGCGGAAGAACGAATCCTGGCGGACGCGGAATTGACCAGGATCAACGCCGCCATCGGGGAAAAGGAAGCCGGGCTGGCGGAAGCTGAATTCTGGCTAACCGGGGAAGCGCCTGACGATGTCGAAGAACTTCGGAACATCTATGACGACAGATGTCGACAGGTCGAAGCCGACGTCATGCGGGAACTTGGGGAAGGCAAAATGGCGGACCTATACCTGAACGACGAAAAGGAATACTATCGCCGCCGAACCCGCGGGGCGCTTTGCGTTTATAAGGGAGACGAAGCAAAGCTGGAAGAAGCAAAGAAACTATTCCGGGAAATATTCATCAAGCACGGCTGGGAAGACCTGCTGCCGGGCCTTGGTATGAAGTCATGATCGACAGAAACCGTACCGGTTCGTTCGTGATCGGAACATGACGTGAATTTAGGCGGACGATATGAATCTGCCGAAAACGACGTGATTCCGGTCTCAAGCGCCATTGACATATCCGCCAAATTGGCCGATAATCGCCGTGACTCAAATGCGCAAGCTCGGCCAAGACGGACCGTTCGAAACCTGCCGCATGATAATGCCCGGCCCGGATGCGGGCGCGCCTGTATTTTAGCGCCGTATCCGGGAATTCCGGCCTCAAAGCCCCACTTTATCCGAGTTCTTACCGTACGATCGGCGAGGGAGGGGCTCAGGATCGAAGACTGCGTCAAGCTAAGGAGAGGTAAGCGCGCCAAGGCTCGGCAGCACGAGAATTGATTGCCGAAAATCAGGGAGTTACGACCGATGAGCAACGAACCGAACTACCATCTCGATACCATCTGCCTTCACGGCGGCCAGAAACCCGACCCGGCGACAGGATCGAGGGCTGTCCCGATCCACCAGACGACGTCCTTCATGTTCAAGGACACGGAACACGCGGCGGCGCTGTTCGGGCTCAAGGAGGCCGGCAACATCTACAGCCGGATCTCGAACCCGACGGCCGACGTCGTCGAGAGCCGCATCACCATGCTCGAGGGAGGCGTCGGGGCTCTGCTCCTCGCCTCGGGCCTGGCGGCGGAGATGATCGCCTTGACCACCCTGGCCAAGCAGGGCGAGAATATCGTTTCCAGCTCGAGCCTCTACGGCGGGACAAAGACCCTCCTGAGCGTCAACCTGCCCCGGTTCGGCATCGGCGCGAAGTTCGCCGACGTCAGCCGCCCGGAATCGTTCGAACCCTTGATCGACGACGCCACCCGGGCCGTCTATGTCGAGACGATCTCCAACCCGAGCGGTGAAGTCCCCGACTTCGAGGCGTTCGCCAGGATCGCCCACGCCCACGGGCTGCCGCTCGTCGTCGACAACACCTTCGCCACACCCATTCTTTGCCGGCCTTTCGAGTGGGGCGCCGACATCATCGTCCATTCCGCTACCAAGTTCATCGGCGGTCACGGCACCTCGATCGGCGGTCTAATCGTCGACGGCGGCCGGTTCCCCTGGGACAGCGGCCGCTTTCCGGACTTCGTCGAGCCATCGCCCGGCTATCACGGACTCAGGTTCTTCGAGGCTTTCGGCCAGGCCGCCTTCATCGCCAAGTGCCGCGTCGAGGGGCTGCGGACCCTCGGCCCCTCCGCCGCGCCGTTTAATGCCTTCCTTTTCCTCCAGGGACTCGAGACGCTCCATTTGCGCGTGCCCAGGCATTGCGACAACGCCATGCAGGTCGCCCGCTTCCTCAGTGACCATCCCAAGGTCGCCTGGGTCAGTTACACCGGGCTGCCCGATCATCCCTCGCATGCCCTCGCCCGGAAATACCTCCGCGGCGGGTTCGGGTCGATTTTCACCATCGGCGTCAAGGGAGGCTTGGACGCCGGCCGCAGGGTGATCGAGGGGGTCCGCCTGATCTCCCACCTGGCGAACGTCGGCGACGCGAAATCGCTCATCCTCCATCCCGCCTCGACCTCCCACTCCCAGCTCTCCGAGGCTGAGCGGCTGGCCGCCGGCATCACCCCCGACCTGGTGCGCCTGTCCGTGGGCATCGAGCACGCCGACGATATCATCGCCGACCTCGACCAGGCGCTGGCCCAGGCCTAATCCGCCGAGGAGGCATCTCCCCATGAGCGAATACAGCGGGCGGGCCAGCGGCGGCGCCTCCGTGGGTGTCGTCGAGAAAAAATTCTTCACCTTCGGCGAGCCACCCGGCGAGATGGACCTGGAATGCGGCAAGCGGCTGGGGCCGGTCACGCTCGCCTACGAAACTTACGGCCGGCTGGATGCGGACGGGAGCAACGCGGTCATCGTCTTCCACGCGCTCTCGGGGAACTCGCACGCGGCCGGCGTGTACTCCGAGCGGGACGAGAAACCGGGCTGGTGGGACAACATGGTCGGTCCGGGAAAAGGGATCGACACCGACAAGTACTTCGTGATCTGCTCGAACGTCGTCGGCAGCTGTTACGGGTCGACCGGGCCGGGTTCGGTCAACCCGGTCACGGGCAAGCCCTACGGCCTGAGCTTTCCTTTGATCACCGTCGCCGACATGGTCAAAGCGCAGAAACGTCTGCTCGACCATCTCGGCATCCGGAAGATCCTATGCGGCCTCGGCGGCTCGATCGGCGGGATGCAGGCTCTCGAGTGGGCCGTCGACTATCCCGACATCGTCCGCTCGGTCATCCCGATCGCCAGCACCTGCCGTCGTTCCGCCCTGTCCATTGGCCTGAGCGAGGCCCAGCGGCAGGCGATCATGGCCGACGCCCACTGGGACGGCGGCGATTATTACGACCGCGAACCTCCGAACAAGGGGCTGGCCCTTGCCCGGATCATCGGGCACATCACCTACCTCTCCGAGGCCGCGATGGAGAGGAAGTTCGGCCGCCGGCTCCAGGAGAACTCGGCCTTCGGGTTCGACTTCACGACGGATTTCCAGGTCGAAAGCTATCTTCACTACCAGGGGCAGAAGTTCGTCGAGCGCTTCGACGCCAATACCTACCTCTACCTCACCAAGGCGATGGACTATTTCGACCTCGGCGAGCAGCGCGGCGACGGCTCGCTGGTCACGGCCTTTTCCCGGGTGCGGGCGAAGTTCCTGGTCATCTCCTTTTCCTCGGATTGGCTCTATCCGACCGCCCAATCCCGGGAGATGGTCAAGGCGATGAAGCTCGCGGGCCGGGACGTCAGCTTCTGCGAGATCGATACGGATTTCGGGCATGATTCCTTCCTCCTGGCCCACGAGCAGCTGACCCGGTTGATCTCGGGATTCCTGAGGAGAGTCCACGCCGAGGAGGGCGATCATGCGGTTTGACCTGCAGATCATCGCCTCCCTGATCTCCGAGAAGAGCCGCGTCCTCGACCTGGGCTGCGGCAAGGGCGAGCTGCTCAAGTTCCTGATCGACCGAAAGCAGGTCCGGGGCATGGGCATCGAGATCGACGAGCATGAAGTCATCGAGTGCGTGGAGAAGGGACTGACGGTGCTCCACGGCGACATCGATAGCGAGACGCGGGACTTCGCCGACGCGAGCTTCGACTATGTCATCCTGAGCCAAACGCTCCAGCAGGTCTATGACCCCGAGAAGGTGATCAACGAGATGCTCCGGGTGGGCCGGACGGGCATCGTCAGCTTCCCCTGCTTCAGTCACCTGGCGATCAAGCTCCAGGTTCTTTTCAAGAGCCGGGCACCGGTGACCCGTGAGCTCCCGTACGAATGGTACAATTCGCCGAACATCCGGGTCATCACGCTCCGCGATTTCCGGATCTTCTGCGCCCGGCGGGGCATCCGGATCATCAAGGAGATCGCCATCTCCTCGCATCACCGGGACGAATCCGGCAAGGTCGTCGGTTTCCTGCCCGACTGGTTCGCGAAGTATGGCATCTTCGCCGTGACCCGTCCCGACGGCGCCCAGGACTGAGCCTCCATCTCCCGGGGGGCTAAGCTCTTGAGGCGAGATTCATCTACCCTCAGGTTCACCCCCCCCGAGGATTGACCCGGCCCTCGGGAGCCGTTATCTTTCATATCGACCGGGAGTGTCAGGAGTATTGCCGAATCCGATGGTTGCGGCTCCGATTCTGAGCAGGGGAGAATAATATGGCTAAGATCATGCTTGTCGATGCGGCCGGGCGCTGGGAGGATGCCGAGGATTATGTCTTCCCCGGGCTGCGCGCGGTCTACGGGGAGATCGAACAGGAAAACGAGCGGCACCGCCGGAACATCGCCGGCCTGGAGCAGAAGCTCCAGGAGCTGAAAGACGGCGAACAGGCCTCTTTCAGCAGGCTGCTGACGGCCAATGGCGCGGAGCTCCGGGAGGCCGTCGTCTGGGCGCTCGGCTATCTCGAGTATCCCAAGGTCGTCAATGTCGACGAATACTGGAAGCACGTGATCCGCACCAAGGAGGAGGACGCCTGGCTCCTCGACGGGGCCGGCGGGTCGGTCGAGGAGATGATCCGGGGCGGCCACCTCACGCTGGTGGCGGTCCGGGGCGGGGAGGGGGGCGCAGCTGACGACGACGGCCTGCAACTCCAGAGGTACAAAGGCCGGCGGATGCAGGAATTCAACAACACCAGGATGCAGGCGGTCCTCATCGGCAACTACTTCTCGGCCGCCGAACCCAAGCTGCGCGACGTCCCGTTCTCCGAAACTCAGGTCAAAGAGGCGGCCCAGGACGGGAACGCCCTCCTGACAACCTACGAGCTGTTCAAGGCGATCAAGGCCGAAAAAGAGGGCCATATTACCAAAGAGGTAATTCGCACTCAGCTCCGCAACAAGACCGGCCTCGTCACCTTCGAGTATTGACGGCCGGCGGCCGCGGGCGAACCCTGCGGACCGGGCCCCGGACTTTCGCGGGTTGCTACTGTCTCTTCGCGGCGAACGCTTCACGATTGTCTGTCGACCCGTCCATCATTTCGCCGATCCTGTCAGGATGTCAGGCCGGAGGTTTATTTTATGCCGCGCCGGCGAGTTCGTGTATAATCCCGATCCGAACGTCGCGAGAAAACCCCGTGGGAGACGCCGGCATGAGGAATACCGACTTGACGCCTAAGACAATGGCCGCCCTTTGGGTTGAGCGGCTCCGGGAAAGATCCGATCCGGTCCGGGCTGCCGGCGCCCAGCGCTATTTCAAAGACACGATCGTTTGTTTCGGCCTCACGGCGCCCCAGATGCGCGAGCTGGCCGGCGAGGCTTACGCGATGATCAAGGGCTCGTGGGCCGTCGGCGAGGCGGTCGAGTTCTGCGGGCTCATGCTGGCCAACCCGTACTTCGAAGTCAAAACGATCGGCATCCTGGTGCTCGAAAGGTTCAGGAAGGATTATCCGAAGTCCCTGTTCCGGACCATCCGGGAGTGGCTCCTGGCCGATTATTGCGATAACTGGGCGTCCGTGGACTCCCTGTGTCCGACGTCGGTCGGCGCGCTCCTCGAAAGATACCCGGACCTCGTGACGTCGATCAGGACCTGGACCGGATCGCCAAATCGCTGGGTCCGGCGCGGTTCGCTCGTCTCCTTCATCAAGCTGGCCAGGAAGCCCGGGTTCCTGGACGACATCTATGAGATCTCGAGGTCCCTGTTCCCCGACGCCGACGACCTTGTCCAAAAGGCCAACGGCTGGCTGCTCCGGGAAGCGGGGAAGGCCGACCCGGCGAGACTCGAGCGATTCCTCCGGACCCACGGCCCGGCGGTCCCCCGGACGACGCTTCGCTATGCCATCGAACGGTTCGATCCAAAGAAGCGCCGGTCCCTCCTCGTCACGACCAGGGGTTGATAAGACCGCCAGTTGCCGGGCCCGGGGAACTCTGATATATTTTTCCCGCCGGCCGAGGATCTGCGCGGCGATTTTCGAGAGAGGCCCGAAGAGAGTGTTCATAAGAAGCGGCTTCATAAGAGGAGACGGAACATGAGCGATACAGTCAAGGTGAGTTGCTACAATTGCGGCGCCACGAACAACACTCCTCGGGACGCGGCCGGGAAGAAAGTCGTCTGCGGCAAATGCCGCAACGTCCTCCCGGTGCCCGGAGACGTTCTCGAGATCCCGCCGGACAAGGCCGAGATCCTCTTCCGCCGGGCGGGCCTGCCCGTCCTCGCGGATTTCTACTCCCCGACCTGCGCGCCCTGTCTCGCCATGCATCCGGTCGTCGAGCGGCTGGCCAAGCGCAAGGCCGGCGAGCTCATGGTGCTGCGGCTGAATGTCGATCTCATGCCCGAGGTGGCCGCGGGTCTCGGGATCCACGGCGTCCCCACGTTCGTTATCTTTAGCCGGGGATCGGAGCGGGGGAGAGTGTCCGGCGCCATGCCGGAAACCGACCTGTCGCTTTGGGTGGCCAGCCGGATGTGACAGGCCGAGGGTGGGGGATATGCCGAAGAGGGGACTCGAACCCCTACTCCCGTGTACCAGGAACTAGCCCCTCAAGCTAGCGTGTCTGCCAATTCCACCACTTCGGCATATTAACGGGAGGTCGTCCCGGTATCTTAATTGGGCTTCGTTTGCGGAGGCGGCTCTGTTTTCTGGGTCTCCGGCTTCGCGGCCGGGGTCGCCGGAGGCAGAGCCGGCGTCGAAGACTGAGGCGCCGTCTGATCCTCTCCCGGTTTCTGAGCCGGGGCGGCCGCCGGTTCCTCCGGCTTGGTCCCCGGAGCCGTGGTCGTCTGACCAGCCTTGGCGGCCGGCTCTCCCTTGACGACCGACCGTTCTCCCTTGAAGGACAGCATCCAAAGCCCCAGGGAAGTGACCATGAACAGGATGGCGCTGATCGTGGTGACCTTCGACAGGATGGTCGCCGTGCCGCGCGGCCCGAAGGCCGTCTGGCTGCCGACGCCCCCGAAGGCGCCCGCCAGGTCCGCGGCTTTCCCGGACTGGAGAAGAACCGCCACGACCAGGATCATACAAATCACGACGTGAATGATGGTAACTAGCGCGCTCACTTTTTTGCCTTAAACGCCTTAATAGCCTCGACTGTGATCTTGATAAACGATTCGGCTTCCAGCGACGCCCCGCCCACGAGAAAGCCGTCGACGTCGTTTTCCGCAGCCAGGGCGAACACAGCCTCTGGATTCGTCGGCTTCACCGAACCGCCGTACAGGATTATAGCACAGCGCCCGGCCGATTTACCATACTGGAGGGACAATTTTTCGCGGATAGCGGCGTGCACCTCTTCAGCCTGGGCCGGGGTAGCCGTCCGGCCGGTGCCGATGGCCCAGACGGGCTCATAGGCGACGACCGTCCGGCCAAAGCCCGCGGCGTCGACTCCCCGGAAGCCCTCCTCGATCTGGAGGGCGATCCTGGTCAGGGTCTCGCCGCGCTCCCGCTCCTCAAGGGTCTCTCCGATGCAGACGATCGGAGCGAGACCGGCCTTGAGCGCGGCCTGAAGCTTCTTGTTGACGATGGCGTCGGACTCGCCGAAATACTGGCGTCTCTCGGAATGCCCGATGAGGACGTACCGGCAGCCGGCGTCGAGGAGCATGGGCGCGCTGATCTCTCCGGTAAAGGCGCCCTTCTCCTCCCAAAAGAAGTTTTGGGCGGCCAGCCCCACGGGGCTCCCGGCGACGATCTTTCCGACCTCGGCCAGCGCCGTGAACGGCGGCGCCAGGACGAGGGCCGCTTCGGGAAGGTCGAGGCTGGCTTTAACGACCGCCGAAGCCAGGTCCCTGGCCTCGGAGACCGTCAAGTTCATTTTCCAGTTCCCCGCGATGAAGGGGGCTCGAATCGTCATGGGTTCGCTCCGCTTATTCCAGTGCTTCAATCCCCGGGAGGGTGCCGTAAGCCAGGTACTCGAGCGAGGCGCCGCCGCCGGTCGAGATGTGAGTGATTTTATCGGTGACACCGGCCTTCTCGACGGCCGCGATCGAATCCCCGCCGCCGACGATGGTGACGGCCCCGGAGGCCGCCACGGCCTGGGCGATCCCGATCGTTCCCCGGGCGAACTGGTCAATCTCGAAAACACCGACGGGGCCGTTCCAGACGACCATCTTGGCCGAGGCGATGATGCCGGCGTACTTCCGGACGGTCTCGGGGCCGATGTCGGCGGCCAGCTTGTCTGACGGAAAGGGGAACGAAGTGGCGATCTCGGTGGCCGCGCCGGCCTCGAGCGCCGTGGTCAGCACATGGTCTATGGGAAGAACAAGGTCGGCCTTCTGCTCCCGGGCGCGTTCCAATATCTCGAGCGCCGTCGCCTTTTTCTCATCCTCGACGAGAGATTTGCCGACGTCGTGGCCCTGGGCCTTGAAGAACGTGTAGGCCATGGCTCCGCCGATCAGGATATGGTCGGCCTTGCCGAGGAGATTTTCGATCACCGGGATCTTGTCGGAAACCTTGGCCCCGCCGAGGATGGCCACGTACGGTTTCAAGGGGGAGTGAACGGCCCGGCTGAGGTACTCGACTTCTTTCTGCAGCAGATAACCCGCCGCCTTCTCTTTGACGAAAGCGGTGATGCCCACAACAGAGGCGTGGGCGCGATGGCTGGAGCCGAAGGCGTCGTTGACAAAAACGTCGATGCCCTTGGCCAGCTTCTCCGAGAACGCCGGGTCATTGGCGGTTTCCTCGGCCTGGAAGCGGACATTCTCGAGCAGGAGAACGCCGCCCGGACGGAGCGCGGCCTTCAGTCCCTCGACCTCGTCGCCCACGACTCCCGGCGCCAGGATGACGTCCTGCCCGAGGAGCTCGGCCAGCCTCAAGGCGACCGGTTTCAGGCTCAGCTTCGGGTCGAACTTGCCCTTGGGCCGGCCAAGATGGGACGCCAGCACCAGCCTGGCTCTCTGACCGACCAGGTACCGGATCGTGGGCAGGGTCGCCCGGATGCGGGTGTCGTCCCGGATCTCGCCTTGGCCGTCGAGCGGGACATTGAAATCGACGCGCGCGAAAACGAGCTTGCCGTCGAGGGGGATCTTGTCCAGGGACTTCATGGCCTCTATCTCGAAATGTATTTGATCAGGTCGCGCATCCGGCAGGAATAGCCCCACTCGTTATCGTACCAGGCCAGGACTTTGACGAGATTCCCGTCGACGATCTTGGTGTATTCGGCGTCGACGACGCCCGAATGGGAGTCCTTCATGAAGTCCACGGAAACCAGGGGCTCATGGCTGACGCCGAGGATCCCCTTGAGCGGGCCCGCGGCGGCAGTCTCGAAGGCGCTGTTGACTTCGGCGGCGGTGGCCGTCTTCTTGAGGAGAGCCACCAGGTCGACGAGAGAGACGTTCGGAGTGGGCACGCGGATGGAGATGCCGTCGATCTTGCCCTTCAGGGCGGGGATGACGATGCCCACGGCCTTGGCCGCGCCGGTCGTCGTCGGGATCTGGGAGATGGCGGCCGCCCGGGCCCGGCGCAGGTCCTTATGCGGCAGGTCGAGGATGCGCTGGTCGTTGGTGTAGGAATGGATGGTGGTCATGAAGGCCTTTTCGATCCCGAAGGCATCATGGAGGACCTTGGCGACGGGACCGACGCAGTTGGTCGTGCAGGAGGCGTTCGACAGGACATGGTGCTTGGCGGGGTCATATTCCTTTTCGTTGACGCCCAGGACGACCGTCAGGTCGGGGTCGCTCGCCGGCGCGCTGAAAACCACTTTCTTGACGTCTCCGCGCATATGCCGTTGGGCCTCTTCCTTCTTTTTGAACATGCCCGTGGATTCGACGACGACCGCGATGCCGTGCTTCTCCCACGGGATATTGGCGGGGTCCTTCTCCATGTAGACCTTGATCTCCCGGCCGTTGACGACGATGGCGTTGTCCGCCGCTTTGACATCGGCCGCGAACTTCCCGAGCATGGAATCGTACTTCAGGAGGTGGGCGAGCGTCTTGGCGTCGGTGATGTCGTTGACCGCCACGATCTCGAGCTCCGCGTCACCGGCGGCGGCCCGGAAAAGGTTCCGGCCTATCCGTCCGAACCCGTTGATGCCTATTCTTGTGCTCATAAAAACTCCTTTAAGGGAATATAAGACTGGAAAATAGCGTTTTTACGATAGCATAAGGCGCGGTGGAATTCAACGGCTCGACCGGCGCCCGCCACGGCCGGAAACGCGGCGGCGCGCGGCCGAAGAGGGATCGGACCGAGGTGAGCCCGGTTGACGACCCGGCCGCGCATTTATGATAGAATTCGCCCTGAAGGGAACGGGAAGGCGGCTTCCCGCGACCGAGGAGCCGGAATGAAGGTCCTGAATGCGAGCCAGATGCGGGAGATCGACCGGGCCACGATCGAGGACTTCGGGATCCCGGGACCCGTGCTCATGGAGAACGCGGGACGCGAGATCTTCCTGGAGATCGAGCGGCGGTTTCCCGAACTCCACGAAGAGAAGTTCGTCATCGTCGCCGGCAAGGGCAATAATGGCGGCGACGGTCTGGTCGTCGCCAGGCACCTGGTGAATCAGGGGGCGAGCCCTCTGGTCCTTCTTCTGGCTGCCGCCGAAGAGGTCAAGGGGGACGCCGCTCTGAATCTCCGCGCCGCCCGGGCCGTCGGGGTCGATGTCCGCGAGGTCAGGAGCGAAGACGATTGGCGCCGGCGCAAAGCGGCGCTCGGGCAGGCGACGGTCGTTATCGACGCCGTCTTCGGCACGGGTCTGCTCAGGCGGGCGGAAGGCCTTTACGCCCGCGCCATCGGGGACATCAACGCCTGCCGCGCCTTCAAGGTCGCCGTGGATATCCCATCGGGGCTGTCCTCGGACGGGTTCGAGCTCATCGGACCGGCCGTCAAAGCCGACCTGACTGTGACGCTCGGTGCCCCCAAGATCGCCCATGTTCTGCCGCCCGCCGAAGACTATGTCGGGGAGCTCGTGGTGGCCGACATCAGCCTGCCCCGCCGCCTTTTGGAGGACCCCCGGCTAAAGCTCGAGATCCCCGGGAAGAAGGTCCTCCGGCCGCTTTTTTGGCGCCGGAAGAGCGATACCCACAAGGGCACATACGGCCACGTGCTCGTCATCTCGGGCTCGCTCGGGAAGTCGGGGGCCGCGGTGATGGCCGCCAAAAGCGCCCTAAGGACGGGAGCCGGGCTCGTTACCGTCGCCACCCCCGAAAGCTGCCTGCCGATCGTGGCGCGGTCGATGGCCGAGCTCATGACCGAGCCCCTCGCCGAGACTCCGCAGAAGACGGTCGCCGCCGGCGCCGCGGATCGCGCGGCCGCGCTCGCCCGGGGCAAGGAAGCCGTGCTCATCGGACCCGGCCTCTCGACCCATCCCTCGACGGGCGAGTTTTTTTACAGCCTGCTGCCGAAGCTCAGGGGTCCGGCGGTCATCGACGCCGACGGCCTGAACTTCCTGGGGCTCAGGCCGGAAATGCTGGCGCGCCTGCCCCGGCCGGCGGTCCTCACTCCGCACCCCGGGGAATTCGCCCGGCTCACCGGACTCACGACCGCAGACGTCTTGAAACGCCGGCTCGAGCTGGCGCCCTCTTTTGCCGCACAACACAACGTCTATCTTGTCCTTAAAGGATACCGGACCCTGGTCGCGGCCCCGGACGGCCGCGTGTTCATCAACCCCACCGGGAACCCGGGCATGGCGACCGGCGGTTCGGGCGACGTGCTGAGCGGCATCCTGGCGTCGCTTCTCGCCCAGCTCAAAGACCCCCTTCTCTCGTCCGTCGCCGGAGCGTATGTCCACGGGCTGAGCGGCGACCTCGCGGCCGAGGCGCTGAGCGAAAAGGCGCTTCTGGCCGGGGACATCATCCGCTTCCTGCCCAAAGCTCTAAAATGCCTCGAGGACGACGTCGGGTGCTGCGGTTGAGCTCATGACCGTCCTCACCAAATCCGAGAGAGGAACTTTCGAATTCGCCCGGAAGATGGCCCTCTCCTTCAAGGGTCAAGAAGTCGTGTTTCTCGAAGGCGAGCTCGGGGCGGGGAAAACCGTGTTCGCCAAGGGCATCGCCTCCGGTCTCGGGATGAAAGACACCCGGCGCGTCTGCAGCCCGACCTTCACCATCATGAACGTTTACCAGGCGAAGTTCCCGATCTTCCATTTCGACCTGTACCGGATCGAGAGGAGTTCCGATATCCTCGACTTGGGCTGGGAGGACTACCTCGAGAAGGGCATTGTCCTTGTGGAGTGGGCGGAGAGGATCGCCTTCGACTACCCCGCCATCCGGGTGTCCATCGGGAAGGGCAAGGACGACGAGAGGCGGATCACGGTCGTCCGCCCCCGCGGCCCGGCCCGCGGCTGATCCTTTTCCTGCCGATCGATCCCAGGATCCTGGCGGCCTCCCGTTCGGGGTCGGCGGCCGCGGTGATCGCCGAGATAACGGCGACCCCGTCGGCGCCGGCTCGGATAACAGCCGGCACGTTTTCGGCGCTGATCCCTCCGATCGCCAGGATGGGGAGGCCTGTCGCCGTTCTTATCTTCCGGATCATCGCCGGGCCGAGGGGAGCGCCCGCGTCCTCTTTGGAGCGGGTCGGAAAGACCGGGCCGACGCCAAGATAGTCCGCTCCGGCCGCCTCGGCCTCCCGGGCCTCGGCGGGGGAGCCGGCGGAAACCCCGATCAAAGAGCGCCCGCCGAGGATCTTTCTGGCAGCGGCCGCGGGCAGGTCGCTCCGGCCGAGATGGACGCCGGCCGCGCCCGCCGCCCGGGCGATGTCCGCACGGTCGTTGATGATGAGCGGGATCCCGGCCGGCCGAAGGAGACCAAGGGTCCGCACCGCCATTTCAAGAAACTGCCGGTCGGTCCAGGCTTTGCCCCGGAGCTGGACGAGCGTCGCGCCGCCGGCCGCGGCCTGCGCGATCAGCGATAGGATATTTTTTCCGCCGCCGCCTCGGAGTCGGCGACAAAACACAGCCGCCAGTCCGTTCGCAGGTCATGACGAAACATCGTTTTCATCCCGGTATCGAGTCCTGACGGCCCCCGCGTCCTCCCGTCGGGCGCGTTCAATGCGGCAGGCCGAAAATATAATATACCAGACAGAGCAACCCGAGCACGACCGAGCCGGCCGTGATCTCGCGCACCCGGCCCGCCGCCAGCTTGAAGACCGGATGAAGGACGAGGCCGGCCGTCAGGCCGTTGGCGATATTGTAGGTGAAGATCATCATGACGATCGTGGCGAAGGCGGGGATGACCTCGGTGAGGTCGGCGAAATCGATCTTGACCACCGAGCCCAACATCAGCACGCCCACGGCGATGAGCGCCGGACCGTAGGCGTAGCGAAGATGCTGCAGGGGCTCGAAGACCGGGATGAAGAAGAGCGAGACAACGAACAGGGCACCGGTCGTGACGGCCGCCAGCCCGGTCCGGGCCCCCTCCCGGATGCCGGTCGCCGATTCGATGTAGGCGCCGCTCGTCGATGTCCCGACCAGGGCGCTGAAGACGCACGATGCGGCATCGACCATCATCGGCCGCTCGATGTCCGGAAAGTTGCCCTTTTCGTCGAGCATGTTCCCCGCCGCCCCGACGCCCACGAGCGTACCCAGGGTGTCGAGAAAGCTCATCAGGAACAAGGTGACGAGGACCGGCAGGAAGCTCAGTTTCAGGACGCCGGCGATGTCGAGTTGGAAGGCGATGGCGCCGAGGCTGTACTTGCCGACAAAAGGGACGGCGGCGACCGCCGAGGGAATCTCCCCCAGGCCGAACGCGTAGCCGAGGACGGCGGTGGCGGCGATGCCGAGCAGGATGCCCCCGCGGACCCGGCGGTGGAGGAAAAAGCTGATCAGGAGGAACCCCGACACGGCCAGCAGGACCTCCGGGCTGCGGAGGTTCCCGATCTTGACGGGGACGTCGGGCGCGGAGAGGACGGCCGCGCCGTTTTGGACGAGCGACGCCGCGGGCATCCCGGCCACCGAGCTCGTCACGATCCCGGTCTCGTAGAGACCGATGAAGGCCAGGAAGAGACCGATGCCCACGGCGAAGCTGTGCTTCAAGCTGGGCGAGATCGAGTTCGCCAGCCAGGAACGGATCCTCAGCATCGTGATCAGCACGAAGACGAGCCCGCTGATGAAGACCGAGCCCAGCCGCTGCTGCCAGGCGATGCCCATCGCGGCCAGCCCGAAGGCGATGAACGCATTCTCGCCCATGTACGGAGCGACCGCGATCGGCCGGTTGGCGTAAACGCCCATGAGGATCGACCCGAAGGCGGCGGCCAGGATGGTGGCCACCGTGCCCGGCCCCGGGGGGATGCCCGCGAAGCTCAGGATCGCCGGGTTGACGACGATGATGTAGGCCATGGTGATGAACGTCGTCGCCCCGCCCAGGACCTCGGTCTTGAAGGTCGTGCCGTTCTCGCAGAGTTTGAAGATGCGTTCGGCGAGCCGCGTCGGCGCCATGAGCCTCCTCCTCGCCCAATCTTTATATCTCCTGGAGACGCGATGTCAAGACGGGCCGGTTTGACAAGCCGGCCCGTTTTACCAAAGAATGAAACCATTCACCGGAAAGGACAAATCATGATCGAACTCATCAAGACCAGGATCCGCGAAGTCAAGGATTTCCCCAAGCCCGGCATCGGGTTCAAGGACATCATGCCGCTCGTCCAGGACGCCGAAAGCTACGCGTATGTCGTCAAAGCGATCGCCGCCTGGGCGGAGCCGAAACAGCCCGAGGTTATCATCGGCATCGAGTCGCGGGGCTTCCTGTTCGCGGCGCCGGTCGCTCACCGCCTCGGCCTGGGCTTGGCCGCCATCCGGAAGAAGGGAAAGCTGCCCTGGAAGTCCGTCTCCGTGCGCGCGCCCAACGAATACGCCGTGGAGCATTTCGAGATGCATGAGGACGCCATCCAGCCGGGCCAGCGGGTGGTGATCGTCGACGACCTTATCGCGACCGGCTCGTCGTCGATCAGCGCCATCGACCTCGTTCACAAGCTTGCCGGACACGTGGCCGGTTTCGCTGCCGTCATCGAGCTCGTCTTCCTGAACGGCCGGGAGGCGATCCAAAAAGCCCATCCCGAGGTCGAGGTGTTCAGCCTCGTCAAGTTCACGGAATAGGGTCGGGAGCGGAAGAGGGCGGAAAGGATGCAAAGGAAAAAGGGAAATTGGTATTGTGTCCCGGTTTTGTTGCTGGCCCTGGCGGGCGCGAGCTGCGCCCCCGCCGCCAAAAAGCCGAGCCTGCTGACGGCCGCCGGCCGCGGCGAGGACCGCTGGGTGCGCAAGACACTGGCCGGGATGACGCTCCGGGAAAAGGTCGGACAGCTGATCGCCGGACGGTATAACGCGCCCTTCCTCAGCCGCGACAGCGACTATCTCAAGGGGCTGGCCGACCTCGTCACAAAACAAAAGGTCGGCGGGATGGTCATTTTCGCCGGCGAGGTTTTCGAAACCGCCGAGCTCAACAACTACCTCCAGAGGCTGGCCGAAGTCCCGCTCCTCATCGCGGCCGACTTCGAGCACGGAGCGGCCATGCGGATCAACGGCTCGACCCTGTTCCCCCAGTTCATGGCCTTCGGTGCGGCCGATTCCGAGGACCTCGTTTACGAGATGGGCCGGGTCACGGCCGTCGAGGGCCGGGCGATGGGGATCCATGTCAATTATGCCCCGGTGGTCGACGTCAACATCGATCCGGATAACCCGGTCATCAGCACCCGTTCGGCGGGCGAGGACCCGGAGAGGGTGAGCCGGCTGGCGGCCGCCTTTATCCGCGGCTGCCAGGAAAACGGGATGCCGGCCACGGCCAAGCACTTCCCCGGCCACGGCGATACCGCGACGGACTCGCACACCACGATGCCCACGGTGAGCGGCGACCGCGCCCGTCTCGACCGGGTCGAGCTCTATCCCTTCACCCGGGTGATCCAAGCGGGGGTCGAGGTCGTCATGACCGCCCACCTCCACGTGCCCGCCCTCGACCCGACGCCCGGTCTGCCCGCGACGCTGTCCCCGAGGATTCTCACCGACCTCCTGCGAAAGGAGATGGGGTTCAAGGGGCTGGTCGTGACGGACGCCATGGAAATGGGCGGCATCGTCAACACCTTCGGGTCCGCCGAGGCCGCCGTCATGGCCGTCCGGGCGGGCGTCGACATGGTCCTGCTTCCCGGGGACCCGCCGGCCGCGATCGACGCGATCAGCCAGGCGGTCACCTCGGGATCGATCCCGGAGTCGCGGATCGACGATTCGGTGCGCCGGATCCTGAGGCTCAAAGCGCGGCTGGGGCTGCACCGCGAACGCTATGTCGACACGAGCCAATTGCCTTTCAAGGTGGCCTCGAAGGCCAGCCTCGCCCAGGCCGCCCTGAGCTATGAGAAGGCCGTCACCCTCGTCAAGAACGACGGCGGGCTCCTGCCGCTCCACGCCGGAGGCGCGCCGCGAACGGCGGCCGTTTTATCGCTGAGCAGCGACGCTGATGACTATTATGCCGGGCGCGCTTTCGTCCGGGAGGTCCGCAAGCGCGTGCCGGACGCGGCCGCTTTCTATGCCGACGCCTATACGGGGGAGGAGTATATCAAGGAGGCCATCGACAAGTCCGTGGACGCCGACGATCTCATCATCGCCGTTTTCTCCACCCTCCGCACCGCCAAGGGCAGCGTCGGGCTCCTGCCCCGGCACATCGAGCTGGTCAAGGAAATGGCGGAGGCGAGAAAGGGGAGGGTGATCGTCCTGTCCTTCGGCAGCCCGTATTTCCTGCGGCATTTCCCGGAGGCCGGCGCCTATCTCTGCCTCTACCGGGCGTCCCTCCAGGCGCAGGAAGCCGCCGCCAGGGCGCTCTTCGGCGAGATCGACATCACCGGCCGCCTGCCGGTATCTATTCCCGGCCTTTTTCCGATCGGCCATGGCATTAGCCTTCGTAAAAAGCAGGGCTGAGAACGAGTGGCATGGCGCCAGTCCCCGAATAACCATCGGAAGCATCAACAAACATGTGACGGCGATGATCTCACTGAAGGGTGGCACGGCGATAGCCCCTGCGCGCCCCGCGCGACGGGAACCCCAATTCCCAGCCGCCTCATCACATGGCTGGAGAGGCAACCCTGACTATTGGCGATTTTGCAGCGGCCGCGTCATTCTGGTATAAAATAAATGGAGCCGGGGATGTCCGGCCGGAAGTCGAGATGCCCGCCATCACCATTGAATCCCTGAACCAGAGGCTGGCTCTCTTCCCGAGGAAAAGGCTCATCCATCTGCCGACGCCCCTGGCCCGGCTCGAAAACTTGTCCCGCGAGCTCGGCGGGCCCGAGATCTGGATCAAGCGGGACGACCTGACCGGAGCTGGATTCGGAGGGAATAAATCCCGGAAGCTCGAATTCATCATCGCCGACGCCCTCGCCCGAAAAGCGGACACGCTCATCACCTGGGGAAGCACCCAATCCAACTGGTGCATGCAGGCGGCGGCCGCCGCCCGCCGGTTCGGCATCCGGCCGGTGCTGCTTTTGTTCAAGACGACGGATATCCGGCCCGACTATGACGGGAACCTGCTCCTCGATTTCCTCCTCGGGGCCGACATCAGGCTTCGGGAAGCCCCCAAGGGAAAGCTCATGGCCGCCGGCGTCGCCGAAACCGCCGCCGCGGAAGTCGCCGACGAAGTCCGGAGCCGTGGGGGGACGCCCTACACCGTCTCCGTCGGGGGCTCGGCCCCGGGAATGTCCATGACCCAACCGTTGGGCGCCTTGGGCTATGTCGCGGCGTTCGCCGAGCTCGAGGAGCAGGCGCGGGCCGCGCGCCTCGATTTCACCCACATCGTGCACGCCACAGGCTCCGGAGCGACCCAGGCCGGGCTCGTGGCCGGGGCCCGGGCGTTGGGCCGGCCCGTCGAGGTCATCGGGATCAGCGTCTCCGACCCCAAGGACGCCTTCACCGACATCGTCCTGCGGATCCTCGCCGACACCGGGCGTGCGCTCGGGCTCGACTGGGGCGCCCGGAAAAATGACGATGTCGTCGTGCTCGACGACTATATCGGGGAAGGCTACGGCGTCGTCACCCCGGGTGTCGCCGAGGCCATCCGGCTGGTGTTCACGAGCGAGGGCATCGTCCTCGACCCGGTTTACACCGGAAAAGCGATGGCCGGGTTGATGGACCTCGTCAAGCAGGGACGCTTCCGCAAAGGCGACAAGGTCGTGTTCCTGCATTCGGGAGGCACGCCGGCGCTTTTCCCATACCGGGAGGCGCTCGTCGACCTCCTCAGCCGGGGAAGTGGGAAAATCGACAGCTTGAGGGAGGCGCCATGAAATACTCCTGGCCGAAGTTTAAGGATATCCTGGAGGCCCGGGAGATCATCCGGATCTACCTGCCCCGGACGCCCCTCTACAGCTATCCGCAGCTCAACGAGCTCCTGGGCACCCAGGTCTTTGTCAAGCACGAAAACCATCTGCCCACGGTGTCCTTCAAAGCCAGGGGCGGCATCAACCTCATGCACCGCCTGACCGACGAGCAAAGGAAAAAGGGAGTGGTGACAGCCTCGACCGGAAACCACGCCCTCTCGATCGCCTACGCGGGACGCCTCTTCAACGTCCCGGTGACGATCGTCATGCCCGAGGGGGCCAACCCGGTCAAGGTGAAGGCCATCCGGAGCCTCGCGCCGGAGATCATCTTTCACGGCCGGATCTTCGAGGAAGCCAAGGACCATGCCCACGACCTCGCGGCGGAGCGGGGCAGCCGGTTCATCCATCCGGCGAATGAGCCCCACCTCATCGCCGGGGTGGCGACTTACACCCTGGAGATCATCGAAGACTGCCCCGGGCTCGATGTCATCATCGTTCCCGTGGGCGGCGGGAGCGGCGCGTCGGGTTGCTGTCTCGCCAAGCTGGGGCTCAAACCCGGCGTCGAGGTCATCGGCGTCCAGGCGGAGATGGCCCCGGCGGCCTACCTGTCCTGGAAGACCGGGACGATCGTCACGGACAAGATGGAGACGCTCGCCGAAGGCCTGCAGACCAAGATGGGCTACGAGCTCACCCAGGAGGTCATGCGGAAACACCTCGCCGACTTCGTCCTGGTGTCGGAGAAGGAGATGGCCCGGGCGATCCTGCTCTACCTCGAGCTCATCCGGAACCTCTCCGAAGAAGCCGGAGCGTCCCCTTTAGCCGCGGCGCTCAAGATCAAGGACCGTCTCAAGGGCAAGACGGTGGCCCTCGTCCTTTCGGGAAGCAGCCTCTCGCTCGACCGGCTGAGATGGCTGCTCAACAATCAGTAGAGCATCTTCTCCAGGTTCCCGACGCCGGCCCGGCGAACGCTGACCTTCTGCCGCGCCAGGGTCTCCATCGATTTCAACCCGCTGCCGGTGATGACCAGGACACTCTCGCCCCGGAACCGGGCGCCCTCCCGGCGCGCCAGCTTGACGAGGGCCGCCAGGACCGTCGCCGAGGCGGGGTCGGCGAAGATCCCCTCGAATTCGGCCAGGTCCTTTTGCGCCCGGAGGATCTCCGCGTCGGTGACCGCGATAAAGCCACCCCCAAATTCCCGGATCCATTTCAGAGCCAGGTTGCCCGCCGGCGGCGCGGGGTTCGAGATGGCATGGGCGATCGTCGCGGGCCGGGCCGCCGGGCGGTATTTTTCGCGGCCCTCTCCGTAAGCGCGAACGAGGGGCGAGCAGCCTGAGGCCTGGACGCCCACGAATTGCGGCCTATCCGCCAGAAGCCCCGCGGCCTCGAGGTCGGAAAATCCCCTCATCAGGCCGATAAGGTGCCCGGCCGAGCTCACCGGACAGAAAACCCGCCGCGGCGCCCTGTTGCCGAGCTGCCGGAAAATCTCGTAGCTTGTGATCTTGTAACCTTCGATCCGCAGGGGGTCAATCGAATTCGCGAAGTAAATGCCGTGCTTTCGGCCGAGCCGGTAGCTCTCGCGAAACAGCGCCGCGTAGTCGCCGCGGACCTTGACGAGAACGGCCCCGTGGATGCCGGTGGACCTGACTTTTTCCGGCGTCGTGTCTCCCTTGAGCAGGACAACGGCCTCCAGGCCGGCCTTGGCCGCGTACGCGGCCGTCGAGGAGGCCATGTTCCCCGTCGACACGGTCCCGATCCTCTTGATCCCCAGGGCCGCCGCCTTCTGCACGACGACAGCCGTGCCCCGGTCCTTAAAGCTCTGCGTCGGGTTCATGGTCTCGTTTTTCGCGAACACGGCCGGCAGGCCATGTCTTTTTCTCAGCCTCTCGAGCGGGACGAGCGGCGTGTTCCCTTCGCCCAGGCTGAGTCTCCGGTCGACCCGGTCGAGCGGCAGGAAATCGCGATAGACCTCGAGGGAGAGTCCGGCCCCACCGGAGATGCGCCTCGGACCGGGTGACTGAAAGATGAGCATCGGCTCATGACAATCGGGACAGAACGGATAAAAAAGATCGAGCGGGTACGTTTTCTTGCAGAAGGGGCATTCGAGCTTATCCATAGGCTGGCCTCGTTTCCTGGGATGGGACCCAGTTTATCGGATAACGCGTATCGACGCAAAAGGCCGCATCGCTTTTTCCGTGATACGCGAAGATCATGGAAAGGGTGGCATGGAGCCAATCCCTGCACGCCCGGAGCGACGGGGACGCGCCATGACAGGACCCTATTAAGAAACATCCAGATCACAGAAAAAAGCAGGCATCCATATCGGTCTGCCGGGTTGTAAAATCCGGGCCGGCCGTGTAGAATCTCGGCGTGCTTAACGGCCGCACGGACGAGGAAGAAAGATTCATGCGGCTGGCGCTCGCGCTCGCCCGGAAGGCCGGGGACAGGGGAGAGGTCCCCGTCGGAGCGGTGGTTGTTTGCGGCGGCCGCGTTCTGGCCCGAGGCGATAACCGGTCCATCCGCGAGAGCGACCCGACGGCCCACGCCGAGGTCGTGGCCATCCGGAAGGCCGGCCGGTCGCGGGGCAACTATCGTCTGCCCGACTGCGACCTTTACACGACGCTAGAGCCGTGCGCAATGTGCCTCGGAGCGATCGTCCAGGCCAGGCTGCGGCGGCTCTACTACGGAGCGGCCGACCCCAAGGCGGGCGCCGTCCGGTCGGCGATGCGGTTTCCGTTCGGAAAGCTGAACCACCGGCCGGGGATCAAGGGCGGGCTGCTGGGTGATGAGTGCGGCCGGCTGCTGAAGGATTTTTTCGCGGACAAACGCCGGAAAGCGCTCCCGGGCGGCGCGACATCCGGTTAACGGCTTGCGGTACCGGCTGACCCAGCCGGGCGCGGAGAGGTGGCCGAGTGGCTGAAGGCGACGGTCTCGAAAACCGTTATCCCGAATTCTCGGGATCGTGGGTTCGAATCCCACCCTCTCCGCCATCTTAATCCCTGAAGAATGAGTGACGTCGATATCGTTCTCGACGGGATTCGGGAACGTCGGGCGGGCGTTCGCCGGACTTCTGCTGGAAAAAAATCATCTTCTTGAGGACCGCTATCGCCTCAGGCTGAGACTTCGGGCAATTTTCAATTCGACCGGAGGCTTCATCCCGAGGTCGCCGGCCGCTATCGGCCGGCTTCTCAGGGAAGGCACGCCCCGGACCGGCGAGCCATCACCGTGGGACCCGAAAGCGAAGCTGACCGCGTCGTTTGTCCGAGGCGCGCGCGGCGTTCTCGTCGTCTCCACGGCCTCGGACGGCCGCACGGGCGAACCTGGGTTGGGTCACATCCGTCTGGCCCTCTCGCGCGGCTGGCATGTGGTCACGGCCGATAAATCCCCTTTGGCCGCCCGTTACGAAGAGTTGCGGCGAACGGCCGGCAGGAAGGGGCTGGCGCTCGGGTTCAGCGCCGCCGCCGGAGCGGCGCTCCCGGCACTCGACGTCGGCCTGGGCTCGCTCGCGGGAACTGAGATTATCTCCATCGAGGGGATCCTCAACGGCACGACGAACTATATCCTGACGCGGATGGGGCAGGGGGCCGGCTTCGTCGAGGCCTTGCGCGAAGCCCAGGCCAAGGGAATCGCCGAGCCTGACCCGTCGCGCGATATCTCGGGCGCGGATACCGCCGTCAAGCTCCTGCTCATCGCGAACTCGGCCATGGGGCTCGACCTCGGCCAGGACGACATCGCGGTCGAACCCCTGACCGGCGTCCGCCCCAAAGACCTGGCCTCGGCCAAGAGCAGGGGAGAGACACTGAAGTATCTGGGAAGTATCAGGCGAGAGACGGGGAGGATCAGGGCTGAGGTCAAGGTCCGGGCGATCGCCGCCGGGCATCCTCTCTTCAGCGTCGACGGCACCAACAAGGGCGTTACATTCTTGACCGACACGATGGGCGCCGTGACCGTAACGGGCGGCAAGTCCGACCCGCGGGGCGCCGCCGCCGCCCTGCTCAAGGACATCATCAACATCTACTGCTCGTAAATTGACCGGGGAGGCGCTTTCTGATAATTTGTAGGCCGAACAGAACCTGCACAGCGTTGCGGAATCGTTCGCGGAGAGGTGTCCGAGCGGTTTAAGGAGCACGCCTGGAGAGCGTGTGTGCGCCTAGATGGCGTACCGTGGGTTCGAATCCCACCCTCTCCGCCACTCAATGTCCGGGGGAAAAGGGCCGGACATGGCATTTCCGTGAGCCAAAGGAGCCGGGCAATGGATACGCGGGATTACATCCTCCTCGAAGATCTCTACGGCGCCCATAATTACCACCCGCTCGACGCCGTCCTGACCAAGGGAAAAGGCGTCTGGGTCTGGGACGTCGAGGGAAACCGCTACCTCGATTTCCTGAGCGGCTATTCGGCGGTCAACCAGGGCCACTGCCATCCCCGGATCGTGCGCTGCGTCCAGCAGCAGGCCAAGCGCCTGACGCTGACCTCCCGGGCCTTCCGCAACGACCAGTGGCCGCTCCTGGCCAAGGAGATCTGCGACCTGACCGGTTACGAGATGGTCCTGCCCATGAACTCGGGCGCCGAATCGGTCGAAACCGCCATCAAAGCCGCGCGAAAATGGGGTTACCAGAAAAAGGGCATACCCCAGGACAAGGCCGAGATCATCACCTGCTCCAACAATTTCCATGGCCGGACCGTGACCATCATCAGCTTTTCCACGGAGCCTCTCTACCGGAACGATTTCGGCCCGTTCACCCCCGGATTCAAGGTCATCCCCTTCGGCGACAGCGAAGCCCTGGCGCGCGCCGTCAGCCCCAACACGGCGGCGTTCCTGGTCGAACCCATTCAGGCCGAGGCCGGGATCCTCATCCCGCCGGCGGGGTTCCTCACGAAAGCCCGGGAGATCTGCACGAAGCACAACGTCCTGTTCATCGCCGACGAGATCCAGACCGGGCTGGGGCGGACCGGCAAGCTGTTCGCTTGCGACCATGAAGGCGTCAAGCCCGACATGATGGTCATCGGCAAGTCACTCGGAGGCGGCTGCTATCCCGTTTCGGCCACCCTCTCCCACCGGGATGTCCTGGGCGTTTTCAAACCCGGCGAACACGGTTCGACGTTCGGCGGAAACCCGATGGCCTGCGCCGTCTCCCGCGAATCGCTGAAAGTGATCCAAGATGAGAAGCTGGTCGATAACGCGGCCGAGCTGGGGGAGTATTTCCTCGGCCTGCTCAAGAAAGTCCGGAGCCGCCGGATCCGCGAGGTGAGGGGCCGCGGGCTGCTCATCGGCGTCGAGCTTCAGCCTGAGGCGGGCGGCGCGCGGCGGTACTGTGTCGAGCTCAAGAAAGAAGGATTGCTCTGCAAGGAAACCCACGAGCATGTCATCCGGTTCGCGCCGCCGCTCATCATCAAGAAAAAGGACTTGAATTGGGCGCTCAAGCGGATCAAGCAGGTTTTCAAGCGCCTCGAGTAGCCCGCCCGGCGCATCCGCTCGCCCGCTTTTTCCGGACTCGATCCCGGTGCATTTTTCGTTCCAGATGTCCGCTTTTTGAGACATGACCCGAGCCCGGTTTTCCGTTCTCCCTCTTGGCCCATGCCATTCGTTTTTGGCATGATCCTTGCTAATGATATATCCGGAGAAAGGACAATGAGACACACATTCGCGGTTCTGGTCCTTGGGTTGGTCTTCCTGGCGGGTTGCGCGATCACCATGCCCTATGAGGTTGCCGATCGCCCCGGCGCCCCGCCCGATGGCGAGGCGTACGGCCCGGAAAGGGAGGAGTACCCTTACGATATGGATTCCGCGGCTTATTATGATTACCTGGCTCCCCACGGGGTCTGGGTCTCCTACCGGCCCTACGGATTTGTCTGGGTACCCCTCCACGTCGGCTACCGGTGGCGCCCCTACAGCGCCGGGCGCTGGCTGTGGACAGACTACGGGTGGACGTGGATCGCACGGGAAGATTGGGGCTGGATCCCGTTCCATTACGGCCGCTGGGGCTGGGACCGGGCGCTCGGCTGGTTCTGGGTTCCCGGGACCGTCTGGTCCCCTGCCTGGGTCTCCTGGCGCTGGGGAGAGGAGTATATCGGCTGGGCGCCGCTCCCTCCCGGTGTGGAGTTCGCTCCGGGGATGGGCATCCGCGGCCCGTACGATCTCCCGGACAGCTACTGGGTTTTTGTCGAAGGCCGCTATTTCCAGCACGATGATCTCGACAGGTACGCCCTTCCTTTCGAAAGAAACTCGACGGCCAGGCGATTCACCGTGAATAAGTCCGAACTGGCCTTGCGGGACCGGCAGATCTTCAATGACGGCGTCGATGTCGAGGAGGTTCGCCGCCTGACCCGGACGGCGGTCTCCCGGCACGAGCTCGAAGATGCCAAGGGCCCAAACGACAACGGCGTCAGCGGACGGTCGGTCCGGATTTTCCGGCCGGCGATGAAAAAGAACGAGGCGGCCAAGCCCAAGTCCCATCTGGAGCGGGACGAGGCCGAAAAAAGCCTCCCCAGGATCCGGGAGAGAGACCTAGAGAGGAGAGGCACCTCGGCGCCTTCGGCGGAACGGCTCATAGAAGACCAGGACAGGGAGATGAGGATACTCGAGCGGAGCCAGGAGGCGGAAAAGGAAGCTTTGAAGCGCCGGGTGGAAGCCGAAGAAAACAAGGCTTCGACTCCCGCCGAAAAGCAGAAGGCCGCCAAGGAAGGCGAAGTCAAGGCCGGCGAGCTCGGAAAGGCCCACGACGAGGAAAAAACAAAGGTCGGCGAGCGCCACGATGAAGAAAAGAAGGCTGTCAAGGGCACAATCAGGAAAAAGGACGGCGCTTAGGCCTCTTCCTTGAGTGATATGACGGTGACCGCGGCGAGGATGATCGCCCCGCCCAGGAGCGTCCTCGCCGCCGGCCTTTCCCCGAGCAGCCAGAACGCCAGGACGATCCCGTAAACCGGCTCGAGCGAGCTGATGATGCTCGCTGTCTGGGCCCGGACTTCGCGCAACCCCTTGATGAAGAGCGTGTGGGCCCCCGCCGTGCAGACGAATCCCAGGAAAGCCAGCAGCAGCAGGCTTCGACAGTCGATGACGGGCGTTCGAATGAACAGGACCGGAGCGAAGAGGAGGGCGGCGGTCAGGTCCTCCATGAAGGCGACGGCCAGGGCGGAATGTCTCTGGACGAGGCGCCGGTTGAACACCGTGAGGACGGCGAAGGTGAACCCCGACAGGAGGCCCCACAACACGCCCCGGTAGACGGCATCGGAAAGGTCGAAACGCGGCACGATCAGGAAGACGCCGGCAAGGCAGAGGCCCGCCAGCGCCAGGTTCCTCCCGGCCAGCTTCTCCTTGAACAGCAACGGCTCCAGCAGGACCGTGAAGACAGGAAAACAGGCGTAGGAAAGCAGCCCGACGGCAACCGACGAGACCTGGACGGACTGGAAAAAGGCCGCCCAGTGGACGGCGAGTACCGCCCCAAGGATGATGAGCAGCCCGGCGCTCTCCTTGATGATCGCCCGAAGGCTGGATCGCGTCGCGGCGATATAAATCCCCAACGCCAGGCTGGCGAAGGCCACCCGGCCCAGAACGATGAGAGAAGGGGAGAGGGGAAGCCACTTGCCGAAAAGACCGGCCAGGCCAAACAGCGCGACCGCCGAATGAACCTCGACCAGCCCGCGCTTAAATCTCATCAGCCGATTCCCGGAGCGGCATTATAGCATGACAAGAGACGGCGGAGAGAGCGGGTGACATGGCGCCGGTCGCTGCGCGCCCGGAGCGACGGACGCTGCCGCAAACGCCGTTTGAAACTCCCGGAGTTTATGTTAGAATGCGGTTTATAAAAAGGAGCTCATCTCCTTTCCGTAGCTCATTACCAGGAACATGTCATATCAGATCATCGCCAGGAAATACCGACCGAAGACTTTCGAGAAGATGGTCGGGCAGAAGGCCATTGTCCAGACTCTCCAGAACGCCATCAAGCAGAACCGGGTCGCCCAGGCCTACATCTTCTCGGGCATGAGGGGAGTGGGCAAGACGACCATGGCCCGGATCCTGGCCAAGGCGCTGAACTGCAAGGAAGGGCCGACGCCCACGCCCTGCAATATATGTGAGTCGTGCGTAAGCATCGACGAAGACCGTTCGGTCGACGTCTTGGAGATCGACGGCGCCTCGAATCGCTCGGTTGAGGATATGGACCCCATCAGGGAAACCGCCAAGTACCGGCCCATCTACAGCCGCTATAAGATCGTATACATCGATGAAGTTCATATGCTGTCAGCCCACGCTTTCAACTCACTCTTAAAGATTCTCGAGGAGCCGCCGCCGCTGACCGTGTTCATCTTCGCAACAACGGAATTTCGAAAGGTCCTAGCCACCATCGTCTCCCGCTGCCAGCACTTCGAGTTCAAGAAGCTCTCCCACAAAGAGATCATCAATCATCTCCTCAGCATCGCCAAGGACGAGGGCCTGACGATCACGCCAGCGGCGTTAAGCCTGATCGCCCAGGCCGCCGAGGGGAGCATGCGCGACGCCCAGAGCCTGCTTGACCAGGCCGCGGCCTTTTCGGGGATGGATATCAGCGACGAAAACCTGAAAGAGATCCTGGGCGTCATCGACAGTGTCCTGCTCTTCACCGCCTCGGGCCTGATATTGGCCCAGGACGCCGCGGCGGTCTTCCCTCTCGTCGAAAAGATCATGGAGCGGGGCTATGACCTCCGCGTTTTCCACAAGGACCTCATCCTGCATTTCCGGAACCTGCTTCTGGCCAGGTCCGTAGGGGACCTCGAGGGCCTGCTGCCTCTCAATGCCGACGAGCTCGCCGTCCTCAAGAAGGAAGCCGATAAGGCGACGGTGGAAGAGCTGTTGCGGTGTCTCCATGTCCTGCAGGAAGCCGAGTCGGGGCTCCGGTATTCCGCCCAGCCCCAGATCTATCTCGAGACGCTGCTGGTCAGGCTGTGCAATATCAGCAAGATCATGCCCCTCATGGACCTGGTCCGCGAAGTCGAACAGCTCAAGGGTGGCGGGTCCGGTGCGCCGGGCGGCGGGGGCGAAACAGCCTCCGTTCCACGCCCAACATCGAAGAGCGTGCCCCAAAGGCCGGCACCGTCTCGGGCCTCCGCAGCCGCACCGCAAGTGCCGTCCGTTGAATTTGCCCCGTCCACTGCGGAACCCGCGCCGATCAACCCACCCGAACCGTCGGTTCCCCCGTCGGCCCCCGGCAAACCCATGGACCCAAAAGCCTTTTGGCAGCGGCTGATCGCTGACTTGGAGAAGGAAAAGAGCTCGGTGGCCGCGATCCTCAGCCGGGAGGCGACATTCCGTCTCAAGGACGAGTCCGCCGACATCAAGTTCTCCACGGACAAGGGATTCATCCTGGACAACCCGGCCGTCCTGGAGATCTCTTTTCCCGCCGGGGACAGCGTCTTCCGGGACGCCGTCCACGCGGAGACCCGGACCATCGAGAGGCTCGCCTCCGAGATCAACGGCCGGAAAGTGAAAATCAGGCTGGCCGACACCGCGGTTCAGCAGGCGCCCCGGAAAGAGAAGGTGTCGGATACGGCCCTGAAAGACCCGGGGGTCCGGGCGTTCATGGACGTCTTCCGCGGCCAGATCTTCAGCGTGGAGCCGGTCTCGGGAGCCAAGGAGAGTGAAGAGGCATGAAGGACCTGGGCAACCTCCAGAAGATGCTGAAGACAGCCAAGGAGATGCAGGAGAGACTGCAGAAGGAAATGGCCGAGATGCGGATCGACGGGACGAGCGGCGGCGGCATGGTGAACGTCGTCCTCGACGGCCAGAAGAACCTCATCTCCGTCCGCCTGGACCCCGAAGTCGTGAACAAGGACGATATCGACATGCTGCAGGACCTGGTCGTGGCCGCCTTCAACGACGCCGCCGGCAAGGTGGACGAGCAGATGGCGGGCAAGCTGAGCAGCCTGGGCGGAGGGCTCAAGATCCCGGGGCTCTCCTGATGTTCGATTACGCCCAGCCCCTCCAGCGGCTAATCGAGGAGCTGAAGCGTATCCCCGGCATCGGCGCCAAGACCGCCCAGCGGATCGCCTTCTACATCCTCGGCCTGCCCCAGGAAGACACCGAGCGGCTGGCCGAGTCCATCCGGACCGCCAGGAAGCAGGTCTTCTACTGCTCGGTCTGCAACAACATCACCCACGTGGACCCCTGTCCGCTGTGCTCCGATAATCAACGCGACCCGGAAATGCTCTGCATCGTCGAGGAGCCATTCAACATCTCGTCCATCGAGAAGACCGGGATCTTCAGCGGGCGCTACCACGTCCTGCTCGGGACACTGGCTCCGCTCCGGGGGATCGGCCCGGATGAGCTCCGCCTGGAGAAAGTCGTCGAGCGCGTCGATAACGGGCGGTTCAAGGAGATCATCATCGCCACCAACCCCACGGCCGAGGGCGAGGCGACCGCCCTTTATCTCGCCAGGCTCCTCAAGGACCGCGGCGTCAGGCTGACCCGGCTGGCCATGGGACTGCCTGTCGGCTCCGACCTCGATTTCGCCGACCAGGTCACGATCCGGAAGTCCCTGGAAGGCCGGACCGAGCTGAAAGACTGATTTACGGCTCGGTTGCCGTTGTTATCATCCGTTTCTTATGATGCCGGGTGATTCGACGCGTCTAAGGCGAAGATCAAGAACTCACCGGCCAAGAAACTGAGGCCCGAGGTCGTCAAGATGAGCAGGCCGACCATCGACAGGGTCGCCAGAGAAGGCCATCGTCATGGTCAAGGCAGAGATCCCCGCCTGGCCGTCCGGGGCTAATCTCCGGGGGTGATGAGAATGGCCCCTTTATTCACCGTGGGGGAGGATTGTCTCTTTTCCCCATCGCGCTCACCCTTGTTATGACCCGTTTCTCTTGGGTTCTGCCCGACGGAAACGGGCCGAATCGCGCGTCGGGAAGAGGACAATGACAAAACCATGCCGCAAGGGGATCTTGGGACTGCTGCTGACTTCGGCCCTTCTCGCCGGCTTGTCGGCACCGTCAGGCTTGGCCGGGTTTGATAAAAAGCTCCGTGTCTCGACCGATTATGCCAACATCCATCTTCAGCCCAACTCGTCGAGCGCCGTTGTCGAAACCATCGGCAGGGGAGCGGTCATGTCCCTGCTCTACGGCGGGAAAATGAAGAGGTCCTGGTATTACATTAGTTTCAAGTCCGAAAAGTCCGGCAACACCAAGTCCGGGTATGTTCTGGATTCCGACGTCGAGCTGATGTTCGACCCGCTCCTGACGATCACGATCCAGGAGGAACAGCCGGGATTGACGGTCCAATACCCGCCCCGGAATTTCGAGGAGATGAGCTGGGGGATCACCAAGAAAGAGGTGGTCGAATCCGAGGGCAAGCCGACATCGCAGTCGAAGGCCCATGGCGGCGACATCCTGGTATACGGGCAGAAGGTGATCAACCTCGATTGCGACATCGAATACCGCTTCGCGGCAAACAGGCTCCGTCAGACCCGGTTCCATTTCGCCGGCGAGTCCCGGGAAGAGGCGGAGTGCCTCGATGACTACCGGAAGGTGAAGGACGCCCTGATCCGGAAATTCGGAAAGCCCGACGCGGAGAAGATGGACTGGCGGGACGCCTCTTACAAGGAAGACTTCGCGTCCTGGGGGATGGCGGTGGGCCTCGGGCAGCTCGAGCTGAAATCCAGCTGGCTGACCTCCAGGACCGAGATCGTGGCCAGCCTGTCCGGAGAAAACGGGGAGACCTCTCTCGTGGTGCTGTTCACGGGACTTCCTCTTCAGGACTTGGCCAGGAAGAATCAGGACGAAGACTGACCCGGAGGCGCCTCCGTCCGGGGACCGATCAGGACCGATACGGCGCTTTCGGGGGCCAGGACGCCCTTGACGAAAGCGTTGATCTCCTCGAGAGAGACGGCCTCGAGCTCCGTTCTCAGACCGTAATAGAGCTCCAGCCCCAGTCCCAGGGCTTCAAAGGCGGCCAGGTTGAGCGTCCGCGCCGGCCTGGCTTCATTGTCCCTCAGAAAACCGCCCCAGACCGAAACCCGGGCGGCCCGGAGATCCACCTCGGTCACGCCCGACTGCCGGAGTTCGGAGAGCACATTCCTCAGCGCTTCGCGGGCCTCGAGCCTTTTATTCTTGTCGGTTTCGAGATAGGCTTGGATCATCCCCCCATCTGTCATTTGAGTCGCCACGGCATTGACATTGTAGGCGAGCCTCTTCTCGGCCCGCAACGGCCAGAGCCGGCTTCCCGGCCCCTTGCCCAGGATGTTCTCGAGGAGCAGCCCCAGGGCATAGTTCCGCGGCGAGAGCTCCGGCAGCCTGAAGGCCTCCCCGATAAAAACCTGCCGGGTCTCTCTTGTCAGAGAGATCTCCCGGTCGCCCGGGAGGCGGAACACGGCCGTTTGGGAGGACGGCGCCGGAACGGGCGGAAACCCGGCGAACGCCTTTTCAACGAGCCCGGCCGCGTCCTGGCGGTCCGATGAAACGGCGAGGACCATATTGGGGGCGACGAAATATTTCCTGTAGAACTCGGTAATGTTCTTTCCCTTGATACCGGCCAGCGTCGTCTTGTCGCCGTAAACCGAGCCGCCGTAGCCCGGGGTCCCGGAGAAGGCCCGGAGCGCGGCCAAGTGCCCGAGACTGACGGAGTCGTCCTCCTCGATCCGCCCCTGGTGCTCGGCGAATCTCTTCACGGAATCGATGCGCAAGCCCGAAAACAGGGGATCCCTCACGATCTCGGACACGATCTTGAGCGTGGCCTCGAGCTGACCGGACAGGCACGCCAGCTGGATGAACGAGTGATCTCCCGTGACGCCGACCTGAAACCGGGAAGCCATGCCGATGAGATCCTGGACCTTGTTTTCGTCGGGGATCTCGACCGCCAGCCGGGTGGCCAGAAAGGCCAACCCCTCCTGGCCGGCCGGCTGAGCGCGCTTTCCGCCCCGGACCAGGATCTGGATCGCCGTCGTGGCCGTCGTCCCGTCCGTCTCGGAGATCAAGATCATCCCGTTTTCCAGAGTCCGCTTGCCGGCCGCCCGGTCCTTTTCATCGACGTTCCGGTCGGGCGCCCGGACCTGAGCCGGAGAGAGAATTGCACCCAGCAAGGCCGCCGCGGCCAGCCCGGCCGAAATCCCCAGGATCTTGCGCCCTCTCATGACAGGATGCCTAGCGCCCCTTGCGGGGGACGATCGAGACGATGACGAAACCGCTCCGGCTCAGATACTTGCCCGCCGCTTTTCGCAGGTCGCCGGACTTCACCTTTTCAATGCCCTCGAGATAGGGGAGAGCCTGGGAAGATCCATCGCTGAGGAGCAAGTAACCGGCCAGCGAGGCGGCCAGATCCAACCCTTTTTCCAGGGCGCGGAGAGACTTGTACCGGAGTTGATTCTTTGCGCCCTCCAGGTAATCCATCGCCCTGAGCTGCTGGTCGCCGTAAAAGTCATCCCGGGAATAATTCATTTCCCTGGCCGACTTCAGGAAGCTCACGGCCTCGCGCTTGGCGGCCGACAGGTCCTTGGGATCCTGGGTGAGATAGATCAGTATCGCCCCGCCGCAGCGCAGGGGCTGGTAAGTCATGGAGAGCGTTTCGGCCAGCCTGCGCCGGCCCGTCAGGGCGGAGTACAGCATCGGGTTGACGCCGCGGCCGATGACCTCGGTGAGCAGGTCGACCGCATATTGATCGGCACTGCCGAGATCCGGCGCCGGCACGGCGATCACCAGGTACGACTTCCTGACATCCATCTCCACCTCGCGGTCCGCGCCCCCGGACGAGCCCTTGGCCATCTCATATTCGGGCCGCTCGAAGGGCGCCGCCGGGAGGCCGCCGAAAACCCTCCGGACCATCTCCTCCATGTTCGCCAGACTCGAATCCCCGACGACGGCCAGCGCGCAGTTCGCGGGGACAAAAAACCGCCGGTGGAATTCCTGAAGCTTGCCGGCTTCGAGCTCCCTGACGATGTCCTTATCCCCATATATGGGAAATCCGTAAGGATGGCCTGGGAAGAGTTCCTCGAAGGCGAGCGCGGTCGCGTACCGGAGGGGGTCGTCTTCGATCTGGCTGATCTCCTCGAGCACGACGGGCTTTTCGGCATCGAGCTCGGCCTGGCTGATCTTCAGGTCGAAGACGATCTCCTTCTGGTTGGTCAGGGCGAACTCGGCGTGTTCCGCGGGCACGGAGATCTCGAACCAAGCAAGGTCCTCGCCCGTGTGGGCATTGAAATACGCCCCGTGTTCGCGGACCTCGCGGCCGACCTGGCTTCCGGTGCGCTTTTCGGTGCCCCGGAAAAGAACATAGTGCTCGAGCACGTGGACCAGCCCCCTCGTCTCGGCGGTTTCATCTTTGACTCCGACGTTTACGGCCAGGACGGCATTGAAGAGCGGCACATCCTTTTTCTCGACAAGGTAGACCCTGAGGCCGTTATCCAGGACGAACTGTTTGGCGGGCGGCTCGATGGCCCGTGCCGGGGCCACCGCCGCGAGCACGGCGGCGGCCAACGCGATGCGACACGCGGCAGGTCGGACGGCACGTCTCACGATTTCATTCTACCGCAACCCCGCGTTATACCAAAGGGTATATTCCATGGATGAACGGCAGCAAAAGAAGTGCAAGAACTGGAGCAAGGAGAGAAGGGGTGGCATGGCGCCAGTCCCCGCCCGCCCGGAGCGACGGGGACCGGCGGGAAGCGGAGTCTTCGGAGCGACCATCAGAATAGCGGCGGAGGGACTCGGAGTCGCTATTCTGCGAAATATCCTTAACCTGAATTATTCACGAATCGAGGCAGCCCCCAGATGCGAGGCCCGAGGGGTGAAGCTGTACTCTTTGGTACAGCGAACTCCGAGAACGAAGCAGCTGGGGCCGAATCGGTTCGCCCGAAGGGTAAAAAGCGCCGCCTAAAGAGAGATGGAAAAAAGACGAGGCGCTTTTTATGAATAAGTCAGGCTAAAAAGCTCTTGACTATCAGTTCACCCGGGGGCAAAGGGTGATACCGGCGACACTTCGGGACTTTTCCGCCGGCGCGAGGACGGACTTCGCGGACGCTTTGCCAGACTCTTATCTGATAAATTAATCCCTCCTTCCCCCCTTGGGAATCAAGGGGTGGCTCGGATAAGGTAAGCGTCCTGCGAAACAGGTCGGACCTCGCTGTGACAGGACCCTATTATCGAAATGAACGATACCATGAGAAGATGCGCTGCTCTTTTCGGGTTGGCCGGGCGGTCCGGGCTGTGATAAGATACCGCCCTAGAGGTGGACATGAAAACTCACCGTCCGGCCAAGATCCTGATCGTCGACGACGAAAAGCCCATCCGGGACGCGCTGCGGATGGTCCTTGAATACGAGGGCTTCAAGATCCTCGAGGCCGCGGACGCCGACGAGGCGAAGACGGTCCTCGATGACCATGTCGACGTCGACGTCGCCCTCGTCGACGTCATGCTCCCCGGAAGGGACGGCCTGGCGGTCCTCTCCGAGATCAGGAAGCGCCCCAGCGCCCCCGAGGTCATCATGATCTCGGGGCACGCCACTGTCCAGACGGCCGTCGAGGCGACCAAGAGGGGGGCCTTCGAGTTCCTGGAGAAGCCGCTGTCCACCGATCGCGTTCTCCTCACTATCCGCAACGCCCTGAACCAGAATATCCTGCAGCGGGAGTGCATCGACCTGCGGAGGAAGGCCGAGAAGCGGCACGAGCTGATCGGCGAGCATCCCCTCATGAAGCAGCTCTGGAAAGAGATCCTCAAGACAGCGCCCACGAACGCCACGGTGCTCATTCACGGCGAGAGCGGCACGGGCAAGGAGCTCATCGCCCGGGCCATCCACGATAAGAGCCTGAGGTCCAAGGAGCCGTTCGTCCAGGTCAACTGCGCCGCCATCCCCGAGGAGCTCATCGAAAGCGAGCTCTTCGGCCATGAGAAGGGTTCGTTCACCGGCGCCACCGAACGCAAGATCGGCAAGTTCGACCAGGCCGACGGCGGCACGATCTTCCTCGATGAGATCGCCGACATGAGCCTCAAGACGCAGTCCAAGGTCCTGCGGGTTCTCGAGGAAGGCGAGATCCAGCGCGTCGGCTCGAGCAAGATCAACGAGGTCGACGTCCGGGTGATCGCCGCCACCAACAAGGACCTCAAAAATGAGATCGCCGAGAACAGGTTCCGGGACGATCTCTATTTCCGGCTGAACGTCGTGCCCATCCATTCGCCGGCGCTCAGGGAGAAGCGGGAGGATATTCCCGTCCTCATCGATTTTTTCAGCCGGAATTACGCCGAAGAGAACAATTTCCGGCCGAAACGGTTCGCCCCCGACGCGCTCGAGGCCATGCTGAATTACTCCTGGAAAGGTAACGTCCGGGAGCTCAGGAACGTGGTCGAGCGCCTGATGATCATGGCCGAGGGTGAGGTCATCACCCGGAAAGACCTGCCCGAGCCGGTCCGCGGCGAACCGGGAGTCTCCGTGCCCGACCCCGCGACCATCAAGACCCTCAAGGACTTCCGGGACCTGGCCGAGAAGGATTTCATCGTCGCCAAGCTCCAGAAGAACAACTGGAACATCTCCCAGACCGCCAGGGAGATCGACACCCCCAGGAGCAACCTCTATAAAAAGCTCGCCCAGTACGGCATCAAGATCACGGTCGGGCTCTCCGATTCCGGCGGCGAAGCCCCGGCGGCTGAGAAATCGGAGCCCGGGAGCGACTAGGCGGTGTCCCGGAAAAGCCTTCCGGCCGGTCCGCGCCAGGCCGTCAAGCTCGCGCTCCTCGCGGGGCTCGTCGGCCTCTTCCTTGGCATTCTCTTCAAGGACCGCTGGCCGGGGAGCGCGGACCTCCTCCCGGATGTTTTCAGCGAACCCGTCCAGGAAGCCGCGGATATCCCGGCGCCGTTCGACGCCTCCCAGAACGGTTATGACTACACGGTGCGTCCCGTCGCCGCCTATGAAATCTGGGGCATGGTGGTTTCGTCCCATTACGCCGGCTCGTTCCTCGACATCACGCATGAAGCCGTCAAGGACTACCTCAACATCAAGGACCTCTGCTTAATCTGGGGGACGAACCTCGAGACCGGCGCCTTCCGGAAGCTGAAGTTCTGGAACCGGGATTTCACCTGTTACTACTCGTGGACGGACCCGGCTTCGGGACAGGCTTTCTCGCCGTCACAAATCTCGAATAATCACCTGATCACGGCCGACCGCTCCCTGAGAAAAGTCATCAGGTCGGTCCGTCGCGGCGACCAGGTCCATGTCCGCGGCTGGCTGGCCGCCTACGGCCACAAGGGCTCGGGCTCGGTGCGGGGGACGAGCACCACCCGGAACGACACCGGGGGCGGCGCCTGCGAGACGGTCTACGTCACTCAGTTCGAGATTATCAGGCGGGCGAACGCCGGCTGGCGGGCGGCAATGCCGTTGAGCATCGCGGTGGTCGGCAGCTGCCTGGCCCTCTTGTTTTTCTTCTGATCGCCGCCAAGCGCTCTCAGGCTTCGATGGCGGGGTATCTTTTTTCGGCCAGTTTCCCGAGAAGAAACCAGGACCACCCCCCCAGACTGACCAGAAGCAGGCCGAGAAGCGCCAGGACGGCCCCCGCCGGCATCCCCAGCCGGCTCAGGAGGCGGGAGGAATACCCGATGAGCGCCAGGAATCCCAGGTCGACCAGGAAGGCGATCAGCACATTCAAGTTCTGCTTGATCGCCTTTTGGGGGTTGATCCAGTCGAGGAGCGGCCGGGCCAGATCGATGGCCAGTCCGGCGGCCGTAAGGATGAACGTGGCCGCTAGAGCCAGCCCCAGCCCGGCGGCGACGCTTGCGGGACGGATCCGGATCTGTCCGAGGAGCACGGCCGACGCGACCGCGATGCCCACGCCGGCGACAAGATAGGAATGAAGGAACTTGGCGGCGACCTGATCCCTGGGGGATACGGGGATGATCCTCGAGATCCAGAATTGGCTGCCCTCGCGCGAAATGGCCGACGAGGCCGTGCCGTTCAGCGAGCCGCAAACCGTCATAAAACCCGCCGAAACCAGGATGGAAACAAGAGCGTTACGTGATCCCAACATGTTGAAGAGCGAGGTGAGGTCCGAGTCCGTCGACCCGGCCCGGGCCATGACCAGGATCATGACCGGGATGATGACGACGGTCAGCGTGCCGTTGAGCAGGAAGATCGGCGTGCGGTTCATGAGCCGCCACTCCCTGAGGAACAGCGCCCGAATGGGCCGCCTTCCCGACGTGATCCGGCGCGAGATCTCGGCCTCCGTCAGGCTCCGGCCGCGGGCCGAGGACTCCGTCAGGCCGACCAGGCCGCGGTAGAACAGCGCCTCCGCGCCCGCGGCCATTCCCAAGAGAAGGAGGATGGAAACGCCGGCAAAAAAAACAAGTTGGGCCAGTCCTGCCGACGACGACCCGCCCGCCAGGGCCTTGGCCGCCCAGATGCTCGGCGGAAAGCCGGCGCCGACCTTCTGGAGCAGGCTGTCGGGCGAAGTCAAGAAATTGACCAGGGCCGCGGCATCCGGCCCCGGCCGGCTGGAGCGGCCGACCCAGAACTGGAGCGTCATGGTCAGGACAAGGAGCAACAGGCTGCCGACGACGATCAGTGCGTCCTTCCTGCGCCCGAGGTTGACGAACCTCATGAGCAGGAGGATGACGACGGAGACGAGGGCCAGCGGGATCACCGGCAGGAGAAGGTAAACCAGCGCGGCTTCGATCCAGTAAAAGGGACCTCGGCCGCCCAGGACCCCGAACGAGATGATAACGGGGAGGACGATCAGGGCGACCGTCAGATACTCGTTGACCAGGATCACGCCGAACTTCGAGAGCATCACCTCGAACGGCCGGACGGGAAGAGGGATGAGTGTCTCCAGGTCCTTCGAAAAATAGAAGGCCGAGATCACATAGATCAGGCCGAAGACAAGGATGAGCAGCTGCCCGCTCAGCAAGCCGAAGGTCAGAAGGGCCGCTTCCTGGCCGATGGGGGCCAGGAGATTGTGGCCGGACCTCAGGAAGCCGAAATAATAGTACATGACCGGAGCGAGGCTGACGACGGCCAGCCCGATCAGCGGGACCATCCAGAGGTCCTTTTTCTGGCGCAATAACCGGTGGCGCAGGACCGAGAGCCCGAAGTTCGACTTGAGCCCGGCCCGCAGGAGGGCGAGGAACCTTCTCATGTCTCCGTGAGTTCCAGGAAGATGTGCTCGAGCGACTGCTGCTCCCGGTCGATGCGCCTCAGCTCCTCCATGGTGCCGCTGGCAACCAGCCGCCCTTTGTGAATGATGCCGATGCGGTCGCAGAGCCGCTCCGCGACCTCCATGATGTGCGTCGAGAAAAAGAGCGTCCCGCCGGCGTCGCAGTGCTCGCGCATCATCTCCTTGAGCCGGTGCGAAGCCCGGGGGTCGAGCCCGACCATGGGCTCGTCGAGGATCATGACCTGGGGCGCGGGCAGGATGGCGGCGATCAGCACGATCTTCTGCTTCATGCCGTGCGAGTAGCTTTGAATGGGGTTCCCGACCGCCTGTCCGAGCTCGAAGATCTCGAGCCACTTATCGATCCTCTCCAGCCGCTCCCGCTTGGGGACGCCGTAGACATCGCCGATGAAGTTGAGATACTCGAGCCCCGTCAGCCGCTCATAGACGGCCGGATAGTCCGGCACGTAGGTGGTCAGGGACTTGGTCTTCAGCGCGTCGGTCCGGACATCGAAGCCGTTGATCGCGATCGAACCGGCGTCGGCCCGCAGGAGGCCGACAACCATTTTGAGCGTGGTCGTCTTGCCCGCGCCGTTCGGTCCGAGAAAGCCGTAAATCTCACCCGAGGGAACGGTCAGCGTCAGGTCGTCGACGGCCCTGACCTTCCCCTTGTTGTAGCTTTTCGCCACCTGGTCGAAGACGATCACGGATTCTCTTATATGACCTGCTTCATCTCCGTGCCGCAGGCGCACTTGCCGGGCTTGTCCGAAATGGCCCCGCACTTGCAGGCCTCGCCGCAGGCGCAGACATATTTGCCCTTCAGGCTCACATACTTGACGGGCTTGCCGCAGGCGCACTTTTCCGGGTCTTCCTTGCTGCGCTCGCAGGTGCAGTCCGCCCCGCAACGGCAAAAAACGGCCTTGCCGTTTTCGATGGCCAGAAGATGCATCGCCACGAGTTCCTCGCCGCACGGGCACTTCCCCGGCGCTTTGGCGATCGTGTTACACTGGCAATCATCTTTGCAGTTGCAGACGTAATAGACCTTGCTTTTCTCCTGGGCGGCTCCCAGCACGGCCATGGCTGTCATGAACAGGACGACCGCGATCATAACTTTGGCTGTTCTCAACATTTTAGCTCCTCGATTTATGATTTCAGGGTCAACTTATTATAGAAATCCCCGCGCGGCTCGTCAACAGACCATCGAGGGACATAAGCCGCTTCTCTGATGGGATCGTTTTTCTTGATAGCGGGATCCTGTTACGGCCGATCGCCCGCGCCGGGCCGCGCCTCTCCCGTGATCCAAGGCCCTCACATAAAAGCAGCCGCAGGATCGCCGGGAAGACAGGCGGCCGGGGTAGCCTTGACACCACGGCGGCCCGATGGCTATGATGCCCGCGAAGGAGCAAGACATGGAACAACGCCAGCTGGGAAAGAACGGTCCCGTCGTCTCCGCCCTCGGGCTGGGATGCATGGGGATGTCGGAGTTCTACAAAGGGGCCGACGAGTCCGAGAGCCTCTCCACCATCCACCGCGCCCTCGATTTGGGCATCACCTTCCTCGACACCTCGGATGCCTACGGCCCGTGCACCAACGAGGAGTTCGTGGGCCGGGCCATCCGCGGCCGGCGGCAGGGGCTCGTCCTGGCCACCAAATTCGGCCTGGTTCGGACCGCCGACCCGAAAGGCCGACACGTCGACGGGAGGCCGGAATACGTCAAGTCGGCCTGCGAGGCCTCACTCCGCCGCCTCGGGGTCGAGCACATTGACCTCTACTACCAGCACCGCGTCGATCCCGACGTGCCGATCGAGGAGACGGTCGGGGCCATGTCCGACCTGGTGAAGTCGGGCAAGATCCGCTTTCTCGGGATGTCGGAGGCCAGCCCGCAGACCATCCGGCGGGCCCATCGCGTCCATCCGGTCACCGCGCTCCAGACCGAGTACTCGCTCTGGAGCCGCGACCCCGAGGACGAGATCCTGCCGACGGTCCGTGAGCTGGGTATCGGGTTCGTCGCCTACAGCCCGCTGGGCCGGGGTTTCCTGACCGGACGCTTCCGGCGTTTCGAGGACCTGGAGCCGGACGACTACAGGCGCACGTCCCCCCGGTTTCAGGGCGCGAATTTCCAAAAGAACCTCGACCTCGTCGACAGGGTGGGGGAGATCGCCCGGAAAAAAGGCGTGACGCCGGGCCAGCTCGCCCTGGCCTGGGTGCTGGTTCAGGGAAAAGACATCGTCCCCATCCCGGGCACGACCCGCCGCGCCCATCTCGAGGAGAATGTCGCGGCGCTCGGCGTCGAGCTCTCGGAAGCCGACCTCGAGGCCGTCAAAGAGGCGATGCCCGAGGGCGCGGCCGCCGGCGAGCGCTACCCCGAGGCGATGATGAAACGGGTCAACCGCTAGTGTCCCGTCTCGCAAGTTCCTTTCCAAAGTCCTGTATATAGACGGGACACTTCCAGGGGGGAGTCAAGCTCCCCCGCGGTGGTGCGTCTTCGTTGCTCTTTAATAAAGCCAAGTTATTTGCGAGACGCACCACTAGAAAGCGGACTGCTTATTCGTGCGCCCGGATGCCGAGTGAGGTCATCTTGTTGAACAGGGTCTTCCGGCTGATCCCCAACAGCTGCGCGGCCTTGGTCTTGTTCCAGGCCGTGGCCTCGAGCGCCCTTTCGATCAGCCTTCTTTCCGCCTTTCCGGTCAAGCCCGCGACCATTTCGCCGAGCGATCTGCCGGGCTCGCCGGCATCTTCTCCTTCCCCCGCGGTTCGGCTCCGGATCCTCTCGGGCAGATCGCGGATCCCGATGTGCTCGCTCTCGCTCAACACCATGGCCTCATACAGCACGCTCTCGAGCTCGCGGATATTCCCCGGCCAGGCATAGGCGCTGAACAGCTCCATGGCTTCCGGAGAAACGCCGTGGACGGACTTACCCAGGTCCCGGTTGTATTTCCGGATGATGTGCTCGCAGAGAAGAGGGATGTCCTCCCGGCGTTCCCGCAGAGGGGGCAGCTGAAGAGAGAGAACCGCCAGCCGCCAGAACAGGTCCTCGCGGAACTCACCCTTTCGGACGGCCTCCTCGAGGTTCTTGTTCGTGGCGGCGATGACCCGCACGTCGACCGGGATGGTGACCGTCCCGCCGACCTTGACGATCTCCCGCTCCCCGAGGGCCCGCAGGAGCTTGACCTGGGCTTCGGGGGACAGCTCGCCCACCTCATCGAGAAAGATCGTCCCCGACTGGGCCAGCTCGAATTTTCCGACCTTCTCGGCCTTGGCGTCGGTGAAGGCGCCCTTCGTGTGGCCGAAGAACTCCGATTCGATCAAGTCCCTGGGAATGGCACCGCAGTTCACGACGACGAACGGCCCGTTCTGCCGGGGGCTTTTGAGGTGGACGGCCCGCGCGATGAGCTCTTTGCCGGTACCGCTCTCGCCGGTGATGAGCACCGTGCCGTCGACCCGGGCGATCTTGTCCATCATCTGGAAGATCGAGTTCATCCGGGCGCTCGTCCCGACGATGTCCGAGAACCGGTAGCGGGAGGAAAGCTCGGACCTGAGGCCCTCGACCTCGCGGGCCAGCCGCTTGACCTCCGTCAGCCGGGAGATGGTGAGCAGCAGCTCGTCGTTATCGACCGGCTTCTCCAGGTAGGCGTAGGCACCGAGCTTGGTCGCCTCGACGGCGTTCCGGATCGTCCCGAAGGCGGTGATGATGACCGTGTCCGTCTGCGGCAGGGCCGTCTTGATCCGGGCCAGGGTCTCGAGACCGGTCATATCCGGAAGGTTCATGTCGAGGAGCACGATATCGGGCAGGAAGGCCAGGGCACGGGCGATACCGTCGGCGCCCCTCCCGGCGGACTCCACCCGATAGCCTTTTTCCTCGAGGAGAACGGTAAAGATCTCCCGGATGCTCTTCTCGTCATCGATCACCAGGATCTTGAATCTCGTCATGGCTTCAAACTTTCAGGGGGAGCCTGGTGAGCACGGTGGTGCCCCGGCCCGGCCGGCTCCTCACTTCGATTTTTCCGTCATGGGACCTGACGATACCGTAGCAGATGGACAGCCCCAGTCCGGTCCCGCCTTTCTTGGTCGTGAAGAAAGGGTCGAAAACGCGTTCCAGATCATCCTCGGCGATGCCTTCGCCCGTATCCGTGACCGTGACGAGCACATCCTTGCCGTCGGCGGGGCCGACTTCGAGCTTGAGCTCGCCGCCCTGGGGCATGGCCTGGAGGGAGTTCAAGAAAAGGTTGAGGAAAAGCTGCTTGAGCTGCGACCTGTCGCCGCTGATGCCGACGGCGGATTGGGCGAACTCCTTGACGATCGTGACCTTCTGCTTTCTGGCCTGAAAGGCGATCAGGTCGAGGCCCTCCTCCAGGCTCTCCACGAGGTCGTGCCGCTCCTTCTTGATCTCCGAGGGCCGGGAAAATGACAGAAGGCCCGAGAGGATCTCCTCGATCCGGCCGGTTTCCTCGAGCGCGGTGCCCAGGAGCTTCCTCGCCGTCTCGTCCTGGCTCTTGCTTTCAAGATACTGGAGCGAGGACTTGATGGCCGTCAAGGGGTTCCGGATCTCGTGGGCCGCGCCGGCCGCCAGCTCTCCGATCGTGGCCAGCTTGTCCGCCCTCAGCATCCGGCGGAACCTCTCCCGCTGCTCCCTGTAGAGGAGAGCGTTCTCGAGAGCGATACCCGTCTGGGGCGTGAGGAGGCCGATGAAGGACATCTCCTGTTTGGAGAAACGCTCCCGTTTGGCCTTGGCCCCGACGAACAGGATCCCGATGAGGCGGTTCATGGAGATGATCGGATAGCAGAGCTCCGCGCCGATCGAGCCGAGGATCTCTTTTTCCCGCGCCGTGAGGTAATCGAGGACGCCCGGCTGGTCTCTGGGCGAAAGATGGGTTTTGTTGACTTTGAGCCACTTGACCAGGGGATCGGCGCTCGAGAAGGAGATATTCTTGACCCCCGGCGGGCCGCCCATGAACGCGGAGACCCTGAATTTCCCGAGGTCCTGGTCATAGATCAGGAGGGCCAGGCTCTCGACCGCCAGGCTTTCTTTGATCTTGCCCAGGAAATTGCGGGCGATCTGGTCGAAGTCCTCGATCAGGTTGAGGCTGTCCTCGAGCTCCTTGAAGATATGCCAGGGGTAAGGGTCGGCCGGTTTCGACCGGGAAACCAGAGATCCCAGATTCTTGAGGCGCACGGCCATGGGCTCCTACATGATCCCCGAGATGTCCATCATAGGTCAAAATGAAGGAAAATGACAGGAACGGGAGCCTTAATTGCGTAACAAAGTTCCCGCCGTGGGTAGCAATTTACCCTGTTTTTCCAATGGCGCTCCTTCCTCACGAAGGTCAACAGGGAGAAACCTGCCAGGCAGGGATTGGCATGAAAATTGCCATAAAGGAAATCCTATGAACTTCGGGCTTCGACTTCAGGAGGCGAAGGTGCCTTACAGACTGCGCCTGGCAGGGGTGCTTATGGTCCTGCTGTCCTTTTCCGGCGTGCGCGGCCAAACGGAGAGGAAGATTTCCCTTTCCCTTGAGGACTGCCTCGTCCGGGCGATCCGGGGCAATCTCGAGGTGGCTGTCGAGGTCATCAACCCCGAGCTCGCCCGGCTCGCGGTTTCCGGCGCGGGTGAGAAATTCCTGCCGACGCTTGGCTTCCGCGCCGGCCGGCGCGACACGAACCAGGCCTCATACTCCTGGATCCAATCATTCGACAGGCTTACGAGCAGCTATTCGGAATACTCGGCGGGGGTCGAGCAGCTCATCCCGACCGGCGGCCGGCTCAGCCTGAACCTCGAATCCTATAAGAGCGACAGCAACACCAGGTTCCAGATCATAAACCCTTACTATGGAAGCACCCTGACCTTCGACTTCAGCCAGCCGCTCCTCAAGGACTTTGGATCCAAAGCCAGCCGGATCGAGATCCTGGTCGCCCGTAACAATGAAATGATCTCGGGCAGCACCTTCCGGGACATTCTTCTCCGTACGATCTACAGCGTCGACGAGGCCTACTGGAACCTGGTTTATACCATCGACGCGCTCGAAGTCGACCGTCAATCGCTCCGGCTGGCGGAGGACCTGCTGGAGAAGAACCGAAAAGAGATCGACATCGGCTCTCTCGCCCCCAAGGAGATCCTCAGCGCCCAATCCGAGGTGGCCCTCAGGAAAGCGGAGATCCTGAGGGGCGAGAAGTTGGTCAGGGACAGCATGGACCGGCTGCGGACGCTCATCAACCTCCCCCGCGAGGACAGGACGGCGGAGCTCGTGCCCGCCGACAGGCCGTCCTTCGAAAAGAGGGAGATGAGTTTCGAGGAGGCGATGGGCCTGGCCTTGGAAAGCCGTCCCGACCTCGTTTCCGCCCGGTTCGACCAGAAGAACAGGGCGCTTGACCTGAGCTACTCCAAGAACCAGTTGCTGCCCGCCCTCAACCTCAATGCGAGCTACTGGAGCCCCGGCATCTCGGGAACCCGGATCCTGTTTCAGGACGACGACCCGCTCTCGGGCATCGTCGTCGGCCGGGTCCCCGGGGGCGCCTCCGACGCCCTCCGGGATGCCTGGAACCAGAAGTACAAGAACTGGTCGCTGTACCTGTCGCTCGATATTCCGCTCAAGACGGTCGTTTCGAGGGCCGCGGCGGCCCAGGCGCAGCTCGCTCTCGAGCAGTCGGCCCGGCGGCAGCGCCAACTTGAACAGCATGCCGAGCTCGAAGTCGAGGTGGCCCTGCGGGCGATCCGCTCGAACTACGAGGAGGTCGAAGCCTACGGGGCGGCCCGGGACCTGGCGGAGCAGAAGCTGCGGGCCGAAGAGGCGAAGTTCAAAGCCGGGCTGAGCAGCAACTATTTCGTCCTCCAGTACCAGCGCGACCTGGCCCAGGCCCGGAGCCTCGAGCTCCGCGCGATCATCGACTACAACCTCGCGAACTCGCTTCTCGACAGGATCCTGGGCATCAGCCTCCAGACCCGGAACATCAACCTGGCCGACCTGCCCTCCCTGAGGCCTCTGACCAAGGAGACAACCGAATGAAAACCGCCCTCCGCACGCTCTTTGTCCTGACGCTCGTCCTGGCGAGCTTTCATGCCGCGTCGACCGCGCAGACCCAACCCCAGCCGGCGCGCCAGGAATCGCAAACGATGAAGCTCCTGACGCTCAAGAAAGCCCAGCTCAACCTCGAGGTGACGAAAGGCGATTTTGAGAGGGCTCTCAAGCTCAAGGAGCAGGGCCTCCGGTCGGAAGAAGACTTCGCCCGCATCCAGACCGCCTACCTTCAAGCCCAGGTCGATTATCAGCAGGCGCTCATCAATTTCATGGGGAGCGAAGCCCGGATCTCGGTCGCCAGCGCCGTCAAGTTCCAGGACGCGGCCGGCAAGAAGTACGTCCGCGTCACGCTGCGCTATTCCTCGAAAGAGCTCAAAGAGCTCGGGCGGCTGAACATCAGCGCCCAGGACCTCTTCCCCCTGGATTTCATGAAGGAGATTCAGGACGTCTCGGTGTCCCTGCGGTCCGAGGGCAAGATCATCTCCGATCCCTATGAAAAGACGATCCGCGGGCTGCCCCTGGAAACGGAAAGGGACGTGACCTTCCAGCTGCTCAAGGACGTCGAGAACCTGGACATCAACGTGTTCTATTCCGGAAAGGACGAAACGACGGCCGTCTATCTCCAAAAGGGCGTGAGCGCCAACATCGTCACCATCAACTCCGCCCAGTTCTCCCAGGAAGCCGACCTGGAAAGCCAGGCGAGCTTCGACCTGTCGCTCGAGAAGTTCAGCGGCGAGGCCAACGTCTTCAAGCTCGAGGTCGTCAACCTGCCTCACCAGATCACCTATGAGTTCTCCGATCCGCAGACCTCGGCCCGTCTGTCCCAGATCAAGTTCACCGAGGGTGTGACGAGCATGAAGCTCGTCTTGAAGCTCTATCTCCCCAAGAACGCCGACGCCCAGGTGGTCATCGACAGGCCCATCGAATTCTTCGCCCTGACCCTGGATAACGAGCAGTCGGTCCGGCTCCGGGCGATGCTCGACGAGAGCCCCGAACTCAGCCCCAAGAGCATCGACAGCCTGAAAGTCGGGGTCGTCAAGCTCGAGCTCATCCCGAGGGGCGTGGGCAAGATCGAGGTCCAAGCGGTCAACCTCTACCACGAGATCAAGGTCGACCAGACCGTGGTCATGGAGGTCCGGGTCAAAAACGCCGGCACCAGAAAGCTCAACAACATCAGGATCTCGACCGACCTGCCCTTGAACTGGAGGGCGGAGATCAATCCCGACCTCATCGCCTCGCTCGAGCAGAACAAGGAGGAGGTGGTCAGCCTCCGGTTCATTCCGCCGGCCGATGTCTCGGTGGGCGATTACGAGCCCAAGATCAAGACGGAATGCGTCGCCGACAACCGCCGGGTGGAATCCGAGGACAAGATCGTCCGCATCCACATCAGCTCCAAAACCAATATCCTCGGGATCACCCTTCTCATAACGCTGCTCGTCGGGCTCTTGGTCGGGATCGTCGTCTTCGGCATCAAGCTGACCCGCTAGGATCGAGAAGGGACTCAAGGTCAAAGACGGAATAGCATGACGCAAGACACATCCGCTCAAAGCCTCTTAAGGCCGACGACCTGTCCAAGCGCTACGAGGACGGCGTCCTGGCCCTCGACCATCTCAACCTCGAGGTGAAGGGCGGCGAGGTGTACTGCCTGCTCGGGGCGAACGGCGCGGGCAAGACGACGACCATCAACCTCTTCCTGAACTTCATCCCGCCGACGACCGGGACATGCTTCATCAACGGCATCGACGTCACCCGGGACCCGCTCCAGGCTAAAAAGCACATCGCCTTCGTCTCCGAGAACGTCATGCTCTACGGCAACTTCACCGCCCGCCAGAACCTCGATTTCTTCGCCAAGCTGGGCGGCAAGGACGGGCTCGCGAAAAACGATTATTACCAGGTCATGCGCCGGGTCTCCCTCCAGGAGAAGGCCTTCGAGCAGCGGGTCAAGACGTTCTCCAAGGGGATGCGGCAAAAGCTCGGCATCTCGATCGCCATCATCAAGGACGCGCCGGCGATCCTGCTCGACGAGCCGACCTCCGGGCTCGACCCCAAGGCGGCCGAGGAGTTCCTGGAGATCCTGTCCGAGCTCAGGAAAGACGGGAAGGCCATTTTGATGTCGACCCACGACATCTTCCGCGCCAAGGAGATCGGCGACCGGGTCGGCATCATGAAGGAGGGCCGGCTGGTGATGGAGCGCACCCGCGGCGAGCTCCAGTATGAAGACCTGGTCAAGATCTACATCGACTACATGAAGTCCGAGCCGCTGGCCATGTAGCCGGGGGCGAGGCGGCGACGCACTTCGAGGGGAAGAATGACAAGGACGATCATCAGGAAAGAGGTTCTGGAGAACATCCTGAGCTACCGCTTCCCTCTGTTCTCTCTCATCTGCCTCCTCCTGATACCACTCGGGATGTCGGTCAACCAGGCGAGCTACGCCAAACGGGTCCGCGATTACAGCGAACAGGTGCGGCTGGCCAACGAGGCCGCCGCGGCGCTGAAGATCCAGGACATCATGGCCGGGACGGTGGCCATCAAGGGCTTCCGCCGTCCCGCGCCGCTGTCGGTTTTCACCCAGGGGTTCGAAAGCGCGCTCCCGCGCTACTACGAGTTCAATCAGGACGGGTTCAAGCCCGGGGAGTCGGCGAGCGACGACGAGTCGATCCTCTCGGCCCAGGGCCAGGTCGACTTCGTCTTTCTGGTCCAAATGGTCATCAGCCTGATCGCCCTCCTGTTCGCCTCGGATACGATCTCGGGAGAGAAGGAGTCGGGGACCCTGAGGGCCATGCTGGCCAACCGGCTGCCGAGAGACGCCCTGCTCGCGGGGAAGATCGGCGGCGGCTACCTGGCCGTATGGATCCCCTTCACCCTCGCTTTCCTGACCGGGACGACGGTCCTCATGCTGTCGGACTTCCCCCTGTCCGGCGGCCCGGCGGTCCGGATCACGATCATCTTTCTTCTGACATCGCTTTTCATCCTGATCTATTTCACGGTCGGGATCGCCGTCTCGACGAGCTCGGCCAAGGCCCGGACGTCGCTCGTGGCCATCCTCATCATCTGGGCGGCGCTCCAGCTGATCGTTCCCAAGCTCGGCGACATGGCCGCCCGACTGATCCATCCGGTCCGGACCGAAACGCAGGTGTCGCTGGAGAAATCGCTCCTCGTCCGGTCCCTCGACATGGAAACGGCCAAAGAGCTCGGCCGCCAATACGACCTGATCTTCGAGGCGGCCCCGAACGGCGCGGCGGACGATTCGGCCTCGCCGGAGAGGAAGCGATGGGACCCGATCCGGGACGATATCCAGCTCCGGGCCCGGGAGCGGAAGGCCCAGCAGCTCACCGCCATCGACGAGACCTACCGCCAGGAGCGGCGGCGGCAGCAGGACCTGGCCGTCAATCTGTCGCTCGTCTCGCCGAGCGCCGCCTTCGCCCGGTTAATCGCTGACGTCTGCGGCACGGGAGAGCTCGAGCGGGCCAAGTATCTCGAGGCCGTCCGGTCCCACCAGAAAGCCCTGGACAACGAGCTCTTCAGCAAGGTCAAGCGGACGCTCATGATCCACTCCGGCGGCCGGATGTCGATGGGGTTCTCGGCCATGCCCGTGGACGCCTCGAAGCTGCCCAAGTTCTCGATCGTGCCGGCGACGATCGCCGAGGCCTTCAAGGCGAACGTGCGGAGCATCCTCTCGCTCCTGTTCTGGCTGATCGCCCCGTTCGCGATCGCCTATGTCAGGTTCCTGAAGTACGACGTCCGATGAGAGTCCGAGGGAAGGGGAGGTGAAGCCATGATCCGAACGATCGCCGGCAAAGAGATCATCTCCAACCTTCTGAGCTATAAGTTTTTTGTCGTGCTGCTGCTCATCGTCGTCCTGGTGACGACGAGCTTCTTCATCATGCACCGCGATTTCCAGAATCGCCTCTCCGACTATCAGGTCATCCGGCCCCAGCCGGGCGACCCGATCGCCCTCGTGCCGCCGAACCCGCTGTCGATCCTGGCCAAGGGCCTGGACGAAGCCATGACCCGGTCTTTCGAGATCGGCGTCACGGGTGTCACCGTCCGCGCCGGGCAAAAAACGGGGAATCTCATCTTCTCCTTTTTCCCGGCGCCCGACTTCCTGTACGTCGTCAGGGTCGTCCTGTCGCTCGTGGCGTTGCTCTTCGGGTTCGACCAGATCAGCCGGGAAAAAGAGAACGGCACGCTGCGGCTGATGCTGGCGAACGGCGTTTCCAGGGCGAAAATCCTGCTCGGCAAGTGGCTGGGCAATTTCGTCAGCCTGGCCATTCCGTTCGGCCTGGTGACGCTGCTGGGCATCGTCTTGCTGGCCCTGGACCCGGGCGCCCGTTTCTCCGCGGAGCACCTCGGGAGGCTGGGTCTCATCCTCGTCATCACCTTCATTTACGTCGCCTTCTTCCTCAGCCTGGGCATCTTCATCTCGACCGTGACGCGGAAGGCCGCGAGCTCGCTCATCATCCTCCTGTTCATCTGGGCCCTGGTCGTCTTCATGATCCCCAACCTCGGGACGCTCCTGGCGCGCCAGATGGTCGACGTGCCCTCTGTCAGGGCTCTGAGCGAGAAACGCCAGCAGGTCTGGACCCGTGAGGTCCTGCTGAGCCTCGGGGAGGGCCGGCAGGCGGGAGGGCGAACTGCGGGCGATATCCCTGGACGGGGAGGCTGGGCCGGGCACGTCGCGACGATCCACGAGGAGATCGACAGGCTGGAAGAAGACTACCGGCTGAAGTTCGACCGCCTGGTCAGGCAATCGAAGGGCATCAACCGCCTGTCGCCGGCGGCGAGCCTCGTATATGCCGTCACGGACATCGCCGGCACGGGCATCAGCGAGGAGATGAACCTGAAGCGCGAAGTCATCCGCTACAAGGACTCGATCATCCGGCAGATGATCGCCGGCATCGCCTCGGACTCGCCGGCCAAGGGCTATCCGGCGTTCGACTATAGGCCCCGGAGCCTGGGCGCCGTCTTCGCAGGGGGGGCGCTGTTCGACGCGGCCTGGCTGGTGTTCTTCAACATCCTCTTTTTCGCCTTGAGCTATGTGTCTTTCATCCGGTATGACGTGAGATAGGCCCATGTTGAAAACGATCATCAGAAAGGAGATCCAGAACAACATCTTTTCCTTCCGGTTCCTGACCTCCCTGGCCATGCTGCTCGTCATCGTCACCGTGACATCCTTCATCCTGACGAGCGACTACCTGAAAAAGATCGATGAGTTTTCCCAGCGTCAGACCGAGATCGAAAGCTACATGAAGTCCTACGCGCACTTCAACAGGGTCCAGAACGTCATCCGCCCCAGCCAGCCGCCCCTGCCGCTCTACGCCCTCGTCCGGGGGATCTCCTCGGACGTCAACATCGACGAATTCGACGACGACCCTCTCCCCGTCATGTTCCCCCTGATCGACCTGGTCTTTATCGTCACCATCTTGATGAGCCTCGTCGCCCTGATCTTTTCTTACGATTCGTTAAGCGGCGAAAAGGAGGACGGCACCCTGAAGCTGATGCTGGCCAACGACCTTTCCCGGTCGAAAGTCATCCTGGGCAAAATCGCGGGCGGCGTCCTGACGCTCTTCTTGCCGTTCCTTCTCTCCCTGGTCGCCGGGTTGCTCATTATGGCCGTCCAGCCCCGGGTGGCCTGGCGGGGAGCGGATTGGGGCGCCCTGGGGTTGATCGTGCTCGCCTCGATCGTGTATTTCGCCGTCTTCTATGGCCTCGGCGTGCTGATCTCGGCCAGGCACCATTCGAGCTCGGCCTCGATCATGACCTCGCTTTTCGTCTGGGTGCTCCTCGTGCTGGTCATCCCGAACCTGAGCCCGTATGTCGCCTCCTTCATCTCGCCGACGCCGTCCAGGATCAAGGTCGACCGCGAGACGGCCCGGATCACCGACACGGAGAGGGACGACCTCGGCCGCAGGCTGGTCGATGACAGGCTCCGGGAGCTGGCTAAAAAATACCCCGTCCTCGCCGAAAGCATTACGGAGGCCGAGGCCAAAGAGCGGGTGGCCGCCGACCCGGCCTTCCGGGAAGCCTGGCAGGCCCGGCGGCGCGAGGTCCAATCCGGCTGGGACGAAGCCAACCGCATCCAGGGCGATAAGGCCCGGGAGATCTGGAGCGAGTTCGGTCGCAGGGAAGCCGCCCAGACCGGGCTGTCCCGGTATTTCTCGATGGTCTCACCGCTCGCGGATTTCACGTATCTCGCGACCGACCTGTCATCGACCGGGATGCAGAACGAAGCCCATTTCAGCCAAGTCAGCTCCCTGTTCTGGCGGTCGTTCGCCGATTATGTCAAGCAGAAGACCGAAAGCCTCCAGAAAAAGGACCCAGCCACCGATTGGTGGAATACGCCGGTCGACATGAGCGACATGCCGAGGTTCCGGTACCAGGAGGAAGCGTTCGGGGGGCGGATCAGGGCCGCCCTGCCGCCCTTCGCCGTGCTCCTCGCGTTCGGGCTCGTTCTATTCCTCGCCGCCTATCTTTCGTTTATCCGCTATGATGTGCGCTAAAGATCCTTCAGGCGATTCGCTGAAAGGCAGCGCCATCACCTGAAAGGGGTGGCCTCCCGGCCGCGGCTGTAAAATTCGCGGCCGGTGTGGTATAAAGAAGATGGTTGGAGCGGGCGAGGCGGTTGCTCCTTTCTCTCCTAAGGAGACGGAAGGAGAGGAAAGTCCGAACTCCACAGGGCAGGATGGTCGCTAACGGCGACTCCGGGCGACCGGGGGACAGCGCCACAGAAAACACACCGCCGAAGGGGAGGGGCGACTCTCTCCTGGCAAGGGTGAAAAGGCGAGGTAAGAGCTCACCGTCCCCGTGGCGACACGGGGAGCAGGGCAAACCCCATCCGGAGCAAGACCAAACGAACCCCGCAGCGGGACGGCCCGTCCCTGGGGTGGGTAGGTCGCTGGATCTCCTGAGCAATCAGGAGGGTAGACAAATAACCGCCGCCCGCCAAGCGCGGGAGACAGGATTCGGCTTACGACCCGCTCCAACCACTTTCGTTCCCCATCGAAGACGAATATAAAAAGCCCGGGTAACGGCCGCGAAGATCACGGTCAGGCTGCGTCCGTTGCGGATGAGTGGGCCCGGCGTGGCGTCAAGGGTTTGACGGAGGGGCACCTTTGGGCCGCCGGCGGCGGCGCCTGTGTCGTCCTTCGCGGGGAGCCGCCCCTGTCCCCCGGGAAAAGCCTGCCGGTAGAGGTCTTCAAAGGACTCTCCGGGCTCGGGCGGCCGCCCTTTTTCCGCCATGATGCACACCCGCGATGCCTGGGGGAAATGAGCCCGGCGCTTCAATGCCCAACGCATGCGCCCGGTCCTCAGGGCGGAGAACATTTGTTCAACGATCATCAGAACCTGTATGACATCGGCGCGGAGCGCTTTGGGCACGCTGGCCTGAAAATGGGCGTCCAGAATGGCGTCCTTGAGCACTTTGGCGAGGTCGCCTTTCGACCTGGCGATCAGCCCCTCCGCCCAAGGCATGAAGAGAAGCGTATAGACTTCATCGGCGCCCAGCTCCAGCCCCGAGGCCAGAGTCCGGTCCTTGATCTCAAAAAGGCGGTCGACCCGGCTGAAAAGAGCGGCGTCGGCTTCGTAATCCTCGCCCATCCGGCCCAGGACATGCCGGAGGATAGCATGCCGCCGGAGGGCCTCGAAAACCGGCTGCGTCCGGGATTCAAAGTCTTTGTTGAGCTCTTCATAGAGCCGAGCCGCGGGGCACTTGGCGACGAGGTGGCTGAATACGGGGATCATCTGTTCGGTGAGCCCGTCGATCTTGAACCCCAGTCGGGCCGCGTGGCGAATCGTCCGCCAGATGCGGACGGGGTCCTCGACGAAGCGCTCCGCGGGGTCGCCGATGACCCGGACGACGCCGCTGCGCAGGTCCTGCAGGCCGCCGGCATAATCGATGACCGTCGAGCTGATGACATCATAGAACAGGGCGTTGATGGTGAGGTCCCGCCGGAACGCGTCTTCCCTGGGCGTCCCGTAGATGTCGGAGAATGCCGGCGGCTCGGGCGGGCAGGGAGCGGTCCCGGCCGCGGCCGGCTCCTGAGCCTTCTCTTCGACGGCCACCGGCATCGGTTCCGGCTCTTGGACGGGCGGCGGCACCTTGCGGAAGGTCGCCACCTCGATGTACTTGCCTCCCCGAAAATGGATATGGGCGAGGCGGAAACGTCTTCCGATAAGATACGCGTTCGAGAACAGCTTTTTGATCTGGCCGGGGCGGGCGTCGGTGACGATGTCGAAATCGACCGGAGTCCGGCCGAGCATCATGTCCCGGACGGCCCCCCCGACAACGTAGGTTGTGAAGCCGTGGGCGTCCAGCCGGCTGATGATCTTGAAGACGTCCGGGTCGATGTTCCGCCTGGAGATCGGGTGTTCTCCCTTGTGCAGAAGGGCCGGTTTCTCCCCGTCGGGTTGACAGAAGGGGAGGGTGGGCGGCGAAGGGCGGCTGGGATCGTCCATATTCATGTCCTGCCAGACAGAGAGAGAATATAGCTTTGTCGGACGCAGGAGTCAACCTTAGGCCGAAACCGGGCACAATCATTGAAATGGGCGGACCATGTGTTATATAAATCATTTCTTCGGACCGACCGGTCCGGGGTCCGATATACGAGGCCGCAAAAACCAGGAGGCTTGAAGATGAAGACTTATGACCATTTGGCCGTCGGCCGGCCGGAAGTCTTGCTGCCCAGGAAGGGTATCGACCTGAAGAAGTGGGCCGTGATCGCCTGCGACCAATACACGTCGGAGCCGGATTACTGGAAGCGCGTCCAGGAGTTCGTGGGGGATGAACCGTCAACCCTGAATTTGATCTACCCCGAAGTCTTTCTTGCGGAAGCCGACCCCGGCGCGAGGATCGCCCGCATCCGGGAGCACATGAAGCTCTATCTCGACCGCCGGGTCTTCGAGGAGTTCGAAGGGTTCATCTATGTCGAAAGGGGGACTGGGACGGGCATCCGCAAGGGCCTCCTCGCCTGTTTAGACCTCGAAAGCTATGACTACCGGAAGAGTGCCGAGGGCTTGACCCGGGCGACCGAGGGAACGATCCTGTCGCGGATCCCGCCCCGGGTCCGGATCCGGGAGGGGGCGCCGCTCGAGCTCCCGCATATCATGGTGCTCATCGACGACCCGCAGAATGCGGTGCTGGGGCCGGTCGAGCCCAAAAAGAACAGCCTCCGGAAGCTCTACGACTTCGACCTGATGATGAACTCGGGACATCTGGCGGGCTACGGAATCGATGACGAAGCCCTGGAAAAAGCCGTCATCGGCGGTCTGAAGTCGTTGGCCGATCCCTGGATCTTCGCTAAGAAGTACGGTTTGAGGCCGGAAACGCCGGTGCTTCTCTATGCCATGGGAGACGGAAACCACTCGCTGGCCACGGCCAAGACGATCTGGGAGAAATCAAATGAGACGGCGGACATATGCACCGCCATGGCCTCCGACCTGCGCTACGCGCTGGTCGAGGTCGTCAACCTCCATGAGCCCGCCCTGGTGTTCGAGCCCATCCACAGGGTCCTGTTCGATATCGCGCCCGGACGGAATATCGTCGAGGAGTTCATCCGTTTCTACGGCAGCCGGGGCCGCTACTCGGATTGTCAGATGCCCGACAGGATGAAGGCCCTGGTCGATGAGCGGCCGGCGGGCTTGCACCGGATCGGGCTCATCCTGCCGGAGGGAACGGGCGTTCTCGAGGTGGATAAACCGGATTCCAACATCGCCGTGGGAACGCTCCAGAGCTTCCTCGACGGCTTCCTGGAGAAAAAGGGCGCCCGGGAGATCGATTATGTCCACGGCGCCGAAACGGTGATGCGTCTCGGACGGGAACACGGCAGCGCGGGCTTTTATCTTCCGGCCATGGACAAGCGGCAGCTCTTCAAGACCGTGATCCTGGACGGAGCCCTGCCGCGAAAGACATTTTCCATGGGAGAAGCCTGGGAGAAGCGGTTTTATCTCGAAGCGCGGCGGCTCGCGGCGCGCTAAGGCCTGCCGGACCGGCTGCCGGCCGGGCGCCGACAGCGCACGGCTTCAACGGAAGCGGTTCTTATCGTATAATTGACTCGTCGGACGGTCCCGACATTTTCTCGATCCAGGAGCGTTCATGATCAAGACAGCGGGCGTTGCACTCCTCATCCTAGGGGCTCTGGCGGGGCCGGCCGTCGTACCGGCTTCTGCCCAGGAAAAGATCGTCACCGTCAAGGTGGCCGCTCCGGCCGAAACCCTCAAACCGGGGGAGACGGTTCCGATGATGCTCGAGATCGCCGTCGCCCCGCCCTTCCACATCAACGCCGAGGTGCCGAGCGAGGACTACCTGATCGGCACGGCCGTGGCCTTTGCGCCAAAGGCCGGCCTGACTTTCGGGAATGTCGTGTTTCCACGGTCGGAAACGATCAAGCTCAGCTTCTCCGAAACCCCGCTCGCCGTCTACGCGGGGACCGTCAAAGTCCCGTTCGAGGTCACCCTGGATAAGGATTTCGATGGGAGTGAGGCCGTGGTCGAGGGGACCGTCAGCTACCAGGCCTGCAACGACCAATCCTGCCTGGCGCCAGAGGACGCCGCTTTCAGCGCGACATTCCCCGCAGCCGGCGCGAAAGCCCCCCAAGCCGCCGCCGCCGTCGTCACTCCGTCCGCCGTCAAGCAGATTCCTCTCCCGACCCCCGCCGATGAGATTGACCCGGTGAAACCCGACGCCGCCGTTTCGTCCGGTCCGGGCGAACACGCGGAGCCCGGTAAAAAGCCTGCACCCGAAACTTCCAGGGCGGCCGTCCCGTTCGAAGGCAAAGGCCTCCCCCTTATCTTCGCCCTGGTTTTCCTGGGGGGGCTGGGCCTGAACCTGACCCCCTGCGTCTATCCGCTCATCCCGATCACGGTCAGCTATTTCGGGGGCCAGGCCCAGGGCAAGAAGGGCGGCGTCGTCGGTCACGCGGTCCTCTACGTTTTGGGAATGGCGATCACCTATTCCATCCTCGGTATGATTGCGGCCCTGGCCGGCGGCCTGTTCGGCGCCGCCCTTCAGTACCCGCCCGTTCTGATCTTCATCGCCGTCGTCATGATCGCCCTCGCCATGAGCATGTTCGACGTCTACGAGCTGAGGATGCCCGCTTTTCTGAACCGGCTCGCCGGGTCGCAGCAGAAGGGTTACTTCGGCACGTTGATCATGGGGCTGACCGTCGGCATCGTGGCGGCCCCCTGCATCGGCCCGTTCGTCCTTGGACTTCTGACCTACGTCGGTGACAAGGGAAGCATTCTCCTCGGCTTCTCGCTCTTCTTCGTCCTGGCGCTCGGGCTCGGCCTGCCGTTCATCTTTCTGGGAATTTTCTCGGGGAGCCTGAGCCGGCTGCCGCGGTCGGGCGGCTGGATGGTCTGGGTGCGCAAGATCTTCGGGTTCATCCTGATCGCGATGGCTCTCTATTTCCTGAAGCCTCTCTTCCCGAGCCCGCTTCTGTACGATCTGGCCTTCGCCGCGACGATGCTCGTCGCGGGGTTCTACCTGGGCTGGCTCGAGCCGAGCGCCGCCCCCGGGAAAGCGTTCCGCTATGTCAGGACCTGGGTGGCCATCGCTTTCATCGCCGGGGCGGTCTTTATGGCCGGCTCGGCGATCACGGGCTATGTCGACGATGCCGTCGCCCGGAGGATCGGGGAAGCCGGCGGCGTTCCGTCGGCGGCCGCGATTGCCTGGACTCCCTATTCCGAAGCGGCGGTGGCGGAGGCCGTTGCCGCCGGGAAACCCGTCTTTATCGACAGCTACGCCGACTGGTGCATTCCCTGCAAAGAGATGGACGGCCGGACGTTCAATCAGCCCGAGGTCATCGCCGCCTCCCGCGGGTTCGTCATGCTCAAGGCCGACCTGACCCGCCGGAGCGGAGCCGTCGACGCCTTCTACAAAAAGCACGGCGTTAAGGGCGTCCCGACCCTGATCTTCCTGAAGCCGGACGGGACCGAGATCATGGACCTTCGAGGGACTGGATACGAGCCGAAAGACGCCTTCCTCGAAAAGATGAGCCGGGCGCTCGAGCTGGCCGGCAAGAAGTAGCCTGACGCGGGCGGCGCCGTGTCCCGCGGACGCTCTGTCCGGTGCGCCAAAGGAGAACCCTTGAAACGTGCGAGATCCGTAAAATTCATGAAAATGGCGGGGTTGGCGGCGGTGTTTGTCCTCGCCGCCGCGGCGGCCGCGCCCGCCCAATCCCGCGGCCTTAAGGCCATCCGGGCCGACGACATGAGAAAATACCTCGAATTCCTGGCCGCCCCGGAGTTCGGGGGCCGGCCCGCGCCGTCGTCCGAGGTCGATATCGCCTCCCTCTATGTCGCGCTCGAAGCCAAGAGGATCGGGCTCAAGCCCCTCCTTCCCGACGGGTCCTACCTTCAATATTTTCCCGTCGAGGTGAGGTCCGTCGCCCCCGAAAAATCCGGCCTCAGGCTGATCACGGAAGGCCGCCAGATGATCTTTAATTTCCCTCGATCCTTCTGCCCGGCGGGCCGGAGCGGAGGTGAGGAGGGCGCGGTTTCAGGGGAGGCGGTTTTCCTCGGAACGCTGCTGAGCGGCACTCCCGTCGAGGACTGGGCCGGACTGGCCGTCCCTGACCTCAATGGAAAGATCGCGGTCATGCTCGACGCCCCGCAGGCCGCGGTCCCGGGCCAGGCCGTCCCGGGACCCGGTCCGCTGGCCTCGGCCCGAACACGCTTTCTCAGAGACAGGGGTGCCCGGGGGCTGGTGACCGTCATCCGCCCGGAAAGGGAGAAAGCGCTGTCTCTCGACGGCTCCGGGTTCGATGCGTTGGCGTCCCGGCGGACGCATTTCCCGGATGTCGAAACGGGGTACGGGGCGACCGGCGCTCCGAGCGCGGGTTCCGGGACGGCAACGGTGCCCCTCCCGCCGCCTTTCCATTGGGTCGACGCGCGTCACGACGCAGCGGCCGCTATCCTGGGTGTCGCGCCCGCCGAGCTCGAGGCGATGTTCGCTTCAGCCGCGTCGGGAGAGGCCGTTCCGGCCAGGACGCTCGACGGAAAAACGCTCGAGGTCGCCATCTATTACGATACCCGCCGTTCGAGGTCCCCGAACGTCGTCGCCTGGCTCGAGGGCACGGACCGTAGCCTGAGGGAAGAATTCGTCGTCATCGGCTCGCACCAGGACCATCTGGCCCCGCGGGAGGGCCGGGTCATGCCGGGCGCGGACGACAACGGGTCGGGCACCGTGGGCATGCTGTCCCTCGCCAAGGCGTTCACGGCGCAGCGGCCCAAGCGCTCGATCATCTTCGTCTGGCACACGGCCGAAGAGAACGGGTTGATGGGGGCCTACTATTTCGTCCAGCACTGCCCGGTGCCGGTCGAGAAGATCAGCGCCAACCTCAACCTCGACATGATCAGCCGCAACGACCCGGACATGATCTACCTCATCGGCTCGAACAAGCTCTCGACCGGGCTCGACGCGGCCATCCATGCCGCCAACGCCAAGTCCCCGCGCCTCAAGCTGGATACCACCTACGAGAGCCCGCTCCATCCCGACCGCTTCTTCTTCCGGAGCGACCAACTCCCGTACATGCGCTATGGCATTCCCGGCGTCTGGTTCTTTTCCGGGACGACCCCGGATTATCACCAGGCAACCGACACGATCGATCGCTGTGATTTCGCCAAGATGGAGCGGGTGACCAAGCTCGTGTATCTGACGGCCATGGACATCGGGAACCGGCCGGGGCTGCTCGAGCTTGACGTCAACCCGCGGATCACCGAGCGGGGCGCCGGCAATATGAAATACGACTGGCGGAACCCGGCCCCTTAAGCTTTGCCCAGGACCATCGCCAGGAGCGCCATCCGCACGTAGAGCCCGTACTCCATTTGGCGGAAGTAGGCGGCGCGGGGGTCGTCGTCGAGCTCCATGCTGATCTCCGTGATCCGCGGCAGGGGGTGCATGACGATCATCTTCTTCTTGGCCGACTTCATGATCTCCGGAGTGAGAACGTAGGCGGATTTCACTTTTTCGTATTCGGCGGCATCCTCGAAGCGCTCCTTTTGCACGCGCGTCACGTACAGGACATCCGTCTTGGGCAGGATCTTGCGCAGGCTCGCGTGCTCGGTCTGGAGGGTGCCCTTCTCGGCGACCTCGTCCGTGACGTCCTTGGGCATGCGCAGAATCTCCGGCGAAACGTAGTTCAGCGAGACGCCGTTGAAGAGCGTCAGCAGACGGGCCAGGGAGTGGACTGTCCGTCCGAACTTCAGGTCGCCCAGCATGGTCACGGTCAGGTTGTCGAAACGACCCAGCTCCTCCCGGATGGTGAAGGCGTCGAGGAGGGCCTGGGTGGGGTGCTCCCCAACGCCGTCCCCGGCGTTGATGACCGGCTTCCGGCAGGATTTAGCGGCCAGGGCCGCCGCTCCCACCTCGGGATGCCGGAGGACGATGACGTCGGCGTAGCATTCCAGGGTGCGGACGGTGTCGGGCAGGCTTTCCCCCTTGGCGACCGAAGAGTACCGCACCTCGCTGATCGGGATGACCGCCCCTCCCAGCCGTTCCATCGCGGCCATGAATGACGAGGCCGTCCGGGTCGAGGGCTCGTAGAAGACGTTGGCCAGGATCTTGCCCTTGAGCAGGTCGAAGGTGCCGATCCGCTCGACCATGATGCGCATCTCGTGGGCGACCTCGAAGGTGTATTCCAGGTCGGCGCGGCTGAATTGCTTGACCGAGAGGATGTCTTTGCCGTACCAGGGCGCTTTCTGCTGGTCGCCGAACGGCAGGTAGGGGCTCTTGGGTTTAGACAGCATGGATCCTCCTTCTCATCGAGACCTGCCCAGACTATATCGCCGCCGGGCGGCGCCTGTCAACGGCGGGCCGGTTCGTTTGTGCGATCGTTGTTCTCGATAAAGGGTCCTGTCACGGCGCTCCCCCTGATTTCAGGCCCTCAGATAAAAGAAACGCCCTAAAAATGAAAAGTCGCACCCAGTGAAAGGTAGTTGACCAGGGCGAAATTATAAACTTCCTCGACGTCGCTTCCCCCCTCGAGGATCCGGTAGCCGGCCCGCAAGCTCCAGTGCGCGTCCGGCCGATAGACCAGGCCGAGGAAAACATCCTCGGCGCGGCCTTGAGGGGCGGCCAGGGCGTCGCCTTCGAAGAGCAGGCTCCAGGCAGGGGAGAAGCGCCAATCGAAGAGAAAGTTGATGATGGGAACGAATCCCACGTTGGTTTTCTCGCTCACCTGGCCCCCGCCCTCGATGCGGATGCCGGCATCCCTGATCTTGGCCGTCAACCCGACGCCGATTTTCAGCTTGTCGCCGTCTTTGATGCGGTATTGATAGCTCAGCCGGTAGGAGTTGAATCGATAATTCGACGTCAAAGAGACATCGGCCGGAAAGGTGGTTCCGTTGAAGTCGATGGGGTAGGGGAGCTGTCCGGAACCGTCGATCGACAGCGGCGCGAACAGCACCCACAGAGTATGACGCTTGCCGAAGTTCAGGCCGGCCCGCAGGCGGAGAAAGACGGACCCGGAGGATTCCAGGTCATCCGTCAGCGAAAACCGGGTACCGGCGGGAGTGCCCGGGATCTGGACATCGCAGTAGCCCAGAAAAGCGCCGCCGGTTTCCAGATCCAGGAACCAGCCCGGAGAAGTCTGTCCCGAGAGCGGCGATGCGGAAAGCGCGGCACAAAGCAGCCCGACTTTTATCAATCGTGTCATCAACCTGTTCATGGGGTAATCCTCGTTTCCTATGGTTTCGGCGGCCGTCGCCGGCCGCCTGCCGCATTATACCAGAACCGGACCGAAATATTCATAACTCGGGGCAGGAGGCAAGGGTGAATTCTCCGGTGCTAATGGGTTGCATCTCCATCCATGTGATCAGGCGATTGAGAATTGGGGTCCTGTCACGGCGCGCCCCTGTGCGTCCTCGCGCCTCACCCGTCAACGACGGCTCGCGCCCTCCCAGGGGAGAGGGGGCCCCGTCGCTCCGGGCGCGCAGGGGCTATCGCCGTGCCACCCCCTCAGTGAGATCATCGCCGTCACATGTTTGGAGAAGCTCCCGTGATGATGTCGAAAGAATGAAAACAAGATTCTTCCCGCAGCCGCCGTCGTAGGCCGAGGGGTTCAGGGCAAAGGCAGCGCGGACACCGCCTGCCGGATGGCAGACAGGATGTGGCCGGGAAAGATCCCGAGCTGGAGAACGCCGTAGAGGCACAGGAAAAGCACAAGATAGAGGGCGGGGTTTTCCTGCCCGATCGTGACGTCGCGCGAGGGTTCCCTCATGTACATGGCGACGATGATCCTCAGGTAATAGAAGACCGAAACGAGGCTCGCCAGGACGCCGATGATCACGAGCGGCGTCAGGCCCTGGCGGACGGCGGCGCTGAAGACATAGAACTTGGCCAGGAACCCCGCCGTGGGCGGAAAGCCCGCCAGTGACAGGAGAAAGACCGCGAACGCGCCTCCGATCCAGGGATACTTGAACCCGATCCCGGCGAAGTCCTCGATCTCGAGGTATTCCTGGCCCCGCCGACTCAACCCGATCAGGGCGGCAAAGGCGCCGATGTTCATGAACACATAAGCCGTCAGGTAGAAGACGAGGCCCGCCGGGTCGCCGGCGAGGACCGCGACCAGGATATAGCCGGCATGGGCGATCGAGGAGTAGGCCAGGAGACGCTTGACGTTCGTCTGCCGGAGGGCGACGAGGTTGGCGATGACCATCGTCAGGGCGCTCATCAGCCAGACGGCCGAGAAGACGAGCGTCGCGCCCAGTGCCGTCTGCCAGAAGTTGAGGAATATCCTGACGAAGACCACGAAGCCGGCCGCCTTGGGGCCGACCGAAAAGAAGGCCGTAACGGGCGTCGGAGCGCCCTCGTAGACGTCGGGCGTCCACATGTGGAAGGGCACGATGGCGATCTTGAACCCGAAGCCGACGACGACCAGCCCCACGCCGAAGATCCCGAGGAGCGTCAGCCCGCCGAGGCTGAAGGCGCGGATGACATCCGGAACCGCCAGGGATTCCGTGGCGCCGAAGAGGAAGGCCAGCCCCAGGACAAGGAAGGCGCTGGCGAAGCTGCCGAGGAGAAAGTACTTGAGCGCCGCCTCGCCGGACCTCGCGTCCCGGCGCCGCATCCCGGCCAGCGAGTAGCAGGATATGGAGAGGACCTCGAGCCCCAGGAACATGACCAGGAGGTCCCGGGTTGAGGTCATGATCATCATGCCCGAAAGGGCGAAAAGGAGGAGCGCGAAGATCTCGCCGTGATTGGCCTCCTGCTCGGCCATGTATCTCATCGACAGAAGAATGACGAGCGCCACGGCCGCGCAGAACAGGATCGACACGAAGATCGCCAGCCGGTCGAGCACCAGGGCGCCGCCGAAATAGGTGCGGCCGCGATCCCAGGAGCCCGCCGCCAGGAGGCCGGAGGCGAGCAGGGAGGCGATGGCCACGAACCCGAGGTAGCTTTTATTTTCAGAGTTCCGGAAGGCTTCAAGGAGCAGGACGACAAGCGCGCCCAGCACGACAGCGGCGAGAGGGAAGACGGCTGAGACGCTAATCATCGAAGCGGGCCTCCTGATGGCCGGGTTTAGCCCCCTGATCGAGCGACGCCTCGCTCAAGGGCAAGGGCAGCGCGGCCGGGCGCACGCCCCTCAGCCGAGGCCCGGGACGGTTGTCCTCGACGTAGACCCGCTCCCGGGTCTGGATCCGGTTCACGAGCGAGATGACGGAGGCGTCCATCTTCCTCAGGAATGTCCCCGGATAGAAGCCCATCCAGAACATCAGGACGACGATGGGCACAAGATAAATGATCTCCCGCGTGTTCATGTCCGGAAGCGCCCGGACCCGCTCGTGGACGACCGGGCCGTGCATGACGCGCTGGTACATCCAGAGGAGGTAGGCGGCGGCCAGGATGACCGTGGAGACGGCCAGGATGGCGAGCGTCCGGTTGGACTTGAAAATGCCGAACAGGCAGAGGATCTCGCCGACGAACCCATTGAGTCCGGGAAGCCCGACCGAGGAGAGCATGGCCAGGAGAAAGAAGACCGAGAACACGGGCATCCGGCTGCTCACGCCGCCGAAATCCTTGATCAGCCGCGTATGGGACCGCTCGTAGAGGATGCCCACGATCAGGAACAGCGCACCCGTGCTCAACCCGTGGTTGATCATCTGGTAGATGGCCCCTTCGATCCCCTCGACGTTCAGGGCGAAGACGGCCAGCATGATCAATCCCATGTGGCTGACGCTCGAATAGGCGACCAGCGATTTCATGTCTTTCTGGATAAGGGCCATCAGCCCGCCGTAGATGACCCCGATCAGGGCCAGGATCGCGAGCCAGGGCGCGAACCGGGCGACCGCGTCCGGAAAGAGGGGCAGCGCGAACCGGAGAAAACCGTAAACACCCATCTTCAGGAGAACGGCGGCCAGGATGACCGACCCGCCCGTCGGCGCTTCGACGTGGGCGTCGGGCAGCCAGGTATGAAAGGGGAACATCGGGACCTTGATGGCGAAGGCCAGGGCGAAGGCCAGGAAAAGCCAGGCCTGGGTTTCCGGCCTCAGGATGAGTTCCTGGAGGTCGAAGATATTGAAGGAGTAGAAGCCCGTGGCCCGGTAGTAGAGGGCATGGAGGACGAAGATGGCCACGAGCATCAGCAGGCTCCCGAACATGGTCATCAGGACGAACTTCATCGTGGCGTAGATCCGGCGCGGCCCGCCCCAGACGCCGATCAGGAAGTACATCGGGACGAGCATCGCCTCCCAGAAGACATAGAAGAGGAAAAGGTTGAGGGAGACGAAGACGCCGATGATCCCCGTCTCGAGGAGGAGCAGGAAGATGAGATATTCCTTGACCCGCTTTTGGATATATGTCCAGGACGAGAGGACGACGATCGGCATCAGGAAGGTCGTCAGCAGAACGAGCCAGAGGCTGATGCCGTCGACACCGAGGTGGTAGGAGATGCCGTAGCCCAGCCAGGGCGCCCTCTCGACGAACTGGGGCTCGGAGGAGCCGCCGTCGAACTGGAAGAAAAGGACGAGCGAAGCGGCGAAGACGGCCAGGGTGACGATGAGCGCCAAGTAGCGGAGGAGGCCCGTTTTTTCCTTCGGCAGGAAAACGAACAGCACGGCGCCCGCCAGCGGCAGGAACGTGACCAGGCTCAGTATCGGAAAGTCCGTCATCCGAACACCAGAAAACCCAGGAAGATGACAACGCCCAGGAGGATGGCCAGCGCGTAGTCCTTGACCTCACCGGTCTGAAGATAGGCGAGGGCCCTGCCGGAGAACCCGGCCGCCCCGGCCGTCCCGTTGATCGTCCCGTCGATGACCTTGAGGTCGAAATTCCGATAGACCGCATCGGAGGCCTTGAGCATCGGGTTGACGAGGACGGCGTTGTAGATCTCGTCCACGTAATACTTGCGGTAGAGGAGCTTATAGAGCGCCGGGAAGCGGGCCACCAGCCGGTGGGGAACCCGCGGGGACCGGAGATAGAAGATATAGGCGACAAAGATCCCGCAGAGGGAGACCGCGACCGAGATCAGGATCAGGAGCCATTCGGTGCTTATGCCCGGGCCGCCCTCGTGGCCGGCGTGGATGACGGGCTCGAGGAACCGGCTGAACAGGTTCGCCTTCTCGCCAAAAACGAGGGGCAGGCCGGCGTATCCGGCCACGACCGAGAAAAACGCCAGAATAATGAGGGGCACGGTCATCACCGGGGGGGACTCATGAAGATGCGCCTTGGCGTGCTGGTCGAGCCGCTCCTCGCCGAAGAAGGTCAGGAAGATGAGACGGAACATGTAGAAGGCGGTCAGCACCGCGCCCATGACGCCCAGAGCCCAGATGAAATACTGCCCTTCGGCGAAGGCGTGGGTCAGGATCGCGTCCTTCGAGAAAAAGCCCGACAGGAACGGCACCCCGGCGATGGCGATCGCCCCCACCAGGAACACCGGGTAAGTGACGGGGAGGTATTTCCGCAGCCCGCCCATCTTGCGCATGTCGAGCTCACCGGACAGGGCGTGCATGACGCTCCCCGCCGATAAAAAGAGGAGGCTCTTGAAGAAGGCATGGGTCGTCAGGTGGAACATCCCGGCGGCGTAAGCCCCCACGCCGCAGCCGATGAACATGTAGCCGATCTGGGAGATCGTCGAGTAGGCCAGGACCCGCTTGATGTCGTTCTGGGTCAGGGCCATGGTTGCGGCGAAGATGGCCGTCACGGCGCCGACGAGCGCGACCACGTGGGCGGCGACACCCGAAAGCGTGAACAGCGGGTTCATCCGGGCGACCATATAGACGCCGGCCGTGACCATGGTCGCGGCGTGGATCAGGGCGCTCACCGGAGTCGGGCCTTCCATGGCGTCGGGCAGCCAGACATAGAGAGGAAGCTGGGCGGATTTTCCGGTCGCGCCGACAAAGAGCAGGATGGCGGCGAGCGTCGCCGCGGCGGGCGCGACGTTCCCGGCGGCGATCGAGGCGTTGATGGCCCGGAAATCGAAACTGCCGACATTCTGGAAGATAAAGAACATCCCCAGGATGAAGGCGGCGTCGCCGATGCGGTTGACGATGAACGCCTTCTTGCCGGCGCTCGCGGCCGATTGCCGGTCGAACCAGAACCCGATCAAAAGATAGGAGCAGAGCCCGACGCCCTCCCAGCCGACGAACATGAGGATCAGGTTCGAGGCCAGCACCAGGATGAGCATGGCGAACATGAACAGGTTGAGATAGGTGAAATACCGTTTATACCCGTCTTCCTTGGCCATGTAGCCTGCGGAATAGACATGGATCAGGAACCCCACGCCCGTCACGACGAGCGTCATGACCGAAGACAAAGGATCGAGCTGAAAGGACAGGTCGGCGGAGAACTGTCCCGACTGGATCCAGTGGAAGAACGTCTTGACGACGGGAAGAGCTTTCGGCAGGAGATCTTGAGCAGGCCGAAAAACGAGACGAGGGAAATAGCGAACGAAGCCAGGACGGATAGGCAAGCCTGCCAGGCGACGTACTTTCTCGGGAGCAGGCGGCCGAAGACGGCCAGGATGAGGGCGCTCGCGCCGGGGATGAGCGGTATCAGCCAGAACAACGACATCGTCTAGCCCTTCATCAGGTTCATGTCTTCGGCCCTGACGGATTTCTTCTGGCGGAAGACAAGGAGAATGATGGCCAGGCCGACCGCCGCCTCGGCGGCCGCCACGGTGATGACGAAAAAGACAATGACCTGGCCCGCCGTCGAGCCGGCCGACCGGGCCAGCGCCACAAACGCCAGGTTGGCGGCGTTGAGCATGACCTCGACCGCCATGAACATGGTGATCACGTCGCGCCGGACAAAGAAAGCGACGACGCCCAGCGCGAAGAGGACGAGGCTCAGGACGAAGAAATAGCTGACCGGGATCATTCCGTCCGGCCTCTCTTTCTTCGCCAGGACGATGGCCCCGACGAGCGCGGCGACGATCAGGATCGAAGTGATCTCGAAGGGATACAGGTACTCGGTGAACAGCAGCCGGCCGAGGGTCACGGGCCGGCCGATCGGCTCGCCGCCCGTGCGGCCGAATTCAAAGAAGGTCCAGCGCACCGCAAGCAGCAGCTCCGCGAGGAGGACTGCGGCCAGGACCGAGGCCAGGACGGCGGCCCACTTTTTCCGGTCCGGCGGGACCCCCTGCTCGAGGTTGACCAGCATGATGACGAAAATGAAGAGGACCATGATGGCCCCGGCGTAGATGATGATCTGCACGGCGGCGATGAAGGGGGCGTCGAGAAGGCCGAACAGGCCGCCCAGCGCGGCGAAAACGAGTACGAGATAAAGGGCGCTGTAGGCTTGATTCCGGGTAACGATCATCGCCACGACGGCGGCGACGCAGACGGTGGCGAGGAGGAAAAAGAGGAAAACTCCCATTTTTCTTATACGCAACGATTATATTGATTGCCTGAGAAGGGGTCAAGCGGAACACGAAAATCCCCGAATTTTCTTTGCGCCCCGGCCTCCGCGCGGATTCACGGGACGTGAACGAATTCTCCGGAATTCTTATCGTATCACCGGGATTCCGTGTTTCACCAGAAAATTGACAGGGTCTGGGGAAAACACAGATTGAAAACGGTTGAGAGGGGAAGGAATGATTTCTTTTGACATTGGGGCGTGATTTGCTATAATAACGGCGGTACCGCGGGGTAGAGCAGCCTGGTAGCTCGTCGGGCTCATAACCCGGAGGTCGTTGGTTCAAATCCAACCCCCGCTACCATTTTTTTTTGCCCTTTTTTCCCCTCTCCCCACCGGATCGTTAAAACCCTCTGCCTGGCTGTTCAGCGTCATTATGGCTAAGCCCTGATCATGGACCTGGCCCAGATGGCGCTTGCGGGAATAAGCTGACAGGCGATCTGCCGTGAATTTCGTGCTTGACTTGATACAGCAGCGGCGCTATACACTTGGAATAGGGCGGGGGATACTCGGCAGAAAAGCGGCATAAGGTTTTTTAAGCCTCGTGCATTTCTTAAAGTGCTACCGGGGAGGAGAGGGGCCATGAAAAACCCGATCCCAACTATTCCCCTTGTCTCGCTCACGGTGCTTGTTCTCTCCGTCGGCGGAGGGCAACCCAGATCGCAACAAGGCCCGCAAGAGACCTCACCTGCACTAAATAACCAAAACATCAGAATAGACATTGACTACGGCAAAATGCCGCTCTATTTCATTCCCAACCAAGGCCAGATGGACAAACAGGTGGCCTACTATGTCCAGGGGAAAGACAAGACAATCTATTTCGCGCCGGGAGGGATCACATTTGCGTTGACCAAGGCTTCTCCCAAAGACAATCGTCCATCGTGGCCTGGTATGCTCGGCCCGTCACGGGACCTGCTTCAAGACAAAATCGAGGTGAGGGAGGCAGGTCCCAGCGGAGAGGAAGCAGAGCCAGGGCTCGCTGTGAAAGGCGAACCTGGGCGCAGTCCAACGGGAGCCTCTGAACGGTGGATAGTCAAGCTCGAGTTTGTGGGGGCCGACCAGCATGTTAAACCTGTCGGTGAGGCCGAGACGGGTGCGGTCGTATCCTATTTCAAAGGGAAGCCAGCGGAGTGGCGGACGGGGCTTCCGACATACTCAAAGATCACCTATACCAACCTCTGGCCCGGTATTGATCTCGTCTATTACGGAACGGTCAATCGCCTGAAATACGAGTTCATCGTTCATCCTGGGGCCGACCCCTCTAAGATCCGCCTGGGGTATCGGGGTGTGGATAGCGTCTCGGTTGACGGGGAAGGCCGTCTAAGGGTTACTACCCCAATGGGCGGTTTTGCCGATGATGTGCCTGTGGCGTATCAACAGAGAGACGGGGGAAGATTAGATATCAAATTGGCCTACAAAATGGACCGGAGTTCAAATCAAGTCAATGAAGTCGCAATGGCTGGCCCGGCTCGCCTGGGTTTTGAAATAGAAACCGAGTTTTTGGGTGCTGCCAAAGATGGGCCGATTGCCGAACTGACGAAGTTCTTTGGGGCAGAAGGAGATTTAGAAACAAAAACATATTCATACGGCTTTGAGGTCGGGGGCTATGATCCTGGTCTGCCGCTAGTCCTCGATCCGGCCATCCTTGTTTATTGCGGGTATATCGGCGGCTCCAGTTATGACTATGCCAACGGAATTGCCGTAGATGGGGCAGGGAACGCATACGTGACAGGCTATACTTCTTCCGCAGAATCCACCTTCCCTGTGACCTTGGGGCCGGACCTAACTCAGAGCGGAGATTGGGACGCCTTTGTGGCCAAGGTCAATGCGGCGGGCACAGCGCTTGACTACTGCGGCTATATCGGCGGTTCCGGAGCCGACTATGCCTACGGGATTGCCGTGGACGGGTCGGGAAATGCCTATGTGACAGGGTACACTTACTCCTCCGAGACCACCTTCCCTGTAAACGCGGGTCCGGACTTGACACACAACGGTGTGAGGGACGCCTTTGTCGCCAAGGTCGACGCGTCGGGCACAGCGCTCGTCTACTGCGGCTATATCGGGGGCTCCGCCGATGACTGGGGCGCCGGAATTGCTTTGGACGGTTCAGCGAACGCCTATGTTACAGGGCACACCCCCTCGACTGAAACCACCTTCCCGGTGGCGGTTGGGCCGGACTTAACCTACAATGGCGGAAGCCAAGATGCCTTTGTGGCTAAGGTCAATGCTACGGGCACAGGGCTTGTCTACTGCGGCTATATCGGGGGCTCCTTAACTGATATTGGCCGCGGAATTGCCGTGGATGGGTCAGGGAACGCCTATGTGACAGGGCGTACCGACTCCACAGAAGCCACCTTCCCGGTGACCGTGGGGCCGGACCTGACTCAAAATGGCAATACTGACGCCTTTGTGGCTAAGATCAATTCGGCGGGCACAACGCTTGCCTACTGCGGCTACATCGGCGGATCGTTAAATGACTGGGCCTCCGGAATTGCCGTGGATGGATCGGGGAACGCCTACGTGACGGGAGATACTTGGTCTACCGAATCCACCTTCTCTGTGAGCGTCGGGCCGGACCTGACTTACAATGGGGGCTTATGGGACGCTTTTGTGGCCAAGGTTAATACGGCGGGCGCGGCGCTCGTCTACTGCGGCTATATCGGCGGCTCCGGCAAAGATGAGGGCGGTGGAATTGCCGTGGACGGGTCAGGGAATGCTTATGTGATAGGTCAAACCGAGTCCACCGAAGCCACCTTCCCGGTGGCCGTAGGGCCGGACCTAACTTACAATGGGGGCATCTTTGATGCCTTTGTGGCTAAGGTTAATGCGTCGGGTACCGCGCTTGTTTACTGCGGTTATATCGGCGGCTTCGATTATGACCTCGGCTATGGAATTGCCGTGGATGGGTCACGGAACGCCTACGTGACAGGCCACACGGGCTCCACAGAAACCACCTTCCCAGTAATTGTGGGACCTGACCTGACTCAGAATGGACTATTTTTTAATGACGCCTTTGTGGCCAAAGTCTATTATTTCGATGAGCGAATCCCCAAACATGCGGTGGGTGATTTTGATGGGGACGGAACGGATGAGGCGGCAGTTGATTTCGGCCCGAATGGCGCATGGATCTGGGATGGCGGCACTTGGACGGTGCTGACTATCCTTGACCCCGAGTCCATGCTGGCGGCTGATGTCAACGGGGACGGTGTGGATGAAATCCTCCTCAGTTTTGGTCCGAGCGGATTGTGGATTGTCGTGGGCGGCGTAGGGCACGGAATCAGTTCCAGCCACGCGGAAAACATGGCCGCGGGCGATATGGATGCCGACGGGGCCGATGAGGTTGTTTGCGATTTCGGTGTCTACGGCCTCTGGCTTTACGACGGCGGCATGTGGTCACAGATCAGCGGTGTGAATGCCGACTATGTCACAACGGCTAATGTGGATGGAATCGGAGGAGATGAAGTTGTTGGGGACTTTGGCGCCACCGGTCTGTGGATATTCAATGCCGGCGATTGGGCTCAGTTGAGCGGCGTAAATGCCGACTATGTGACGGCGGGCCAGACGCCCGGAGGCGATTATCTCATTGGGGATTTTGGAACGGCGGGGTTCTGGATGTGGTCGGCGGCCGGTGGCTGGACACAAATTAGCGGTGCGAATGCCGACCATATGATCACCTTGGATACCGACGCCGATGGCAACGATGAGATCATCGGGGATTTTAGCTCTTTGGGCTTGTGGCAATGCGTTGGCGGCGCTTGGACGCAATTAAGCGGAGTGGATGCCGTTTATATGGTCCGCGTGGACGTGAATGGGGATGGCAAAGATGAAATCGCGACCGGCTTTGGATCCGTCGGGTTGTGGCTGTGGGACAACGGTGTTTGGTCGCAACTCAGCGGGGCAATCGCCGAATACCTGATTGCAGCCGACCTGGACGGCGACAACAAGGACGAGATCATGGCCGATTTCGGAGCGCTGGGCTTGTGGATGTGGGATGAAGGCACCTGGAGCCAGATCAGCGCCATGAACCCGGAGTAAAGAACGATGAGATATCGATCTCCTATGATCCTGGCGGCCGTTCTCCTCCTTCTGATTCCCCCCGCTTGGGGCGAGGAAAAAGCCGGCCGCGCTCTCACTTCGAACCTGTCGTCGTCCGGGAGCCCCGACAATTGGCGCGCTGCCCTTATTGATGTTGAATGGCTCTCCCAGGTCGCCGGCGTCCTGACCGTCACGCCAGTGGAAGGTTTTCACTCAGAAGCCCTGCCGGGCGGATCATTCATGCCGCCGGGCAAGGCCTATATCCTGCAAAATACGGGCGTGAGCCCAATCGACTGGAGCGCGACCACGGCCTCGGGCAGCAACGCGTTTCTTTTCTCAAAGACGGCCGGCACTCTCCTGCCTTTCCAGGTGGATGCCGTGACGGTGACTGTGAATTCGAGTTATCCTTTCTCCCTCGGCGTCGACTTTGCCGACACGGTTTATTTCAGCAACATAACGAACACGCAGGGGAACACGAGCCGGGCGGTTGATGCCGTCATCATCGATGTCAGCCAGGGAATTCTGAGTGTAACGCCGGCCGACGGTTTTCATTCCGAAGCGTATCCGGGCGGATCATTTAATCCGACCGGCAAGGCCTATTTATTGAAGAACGCTGGTGGTGGTCCGCTCAATTGGACGGTCACTGCAGCCTCCGGCGGCAATGCTTTTCTTTTCTCGAAGACAGGGGGTTTGCTCCAGCCGGGGCAGGTGGATGCCGTGGCGGTGAGCGTGAACGAGAGCTTTCCTTTCACGCCCGGCGTCAACTTTGCCGACACGGTTTATTTCAACAACGTCACCAACACCCAGGGAAATACCAGCCGGCCGGTCGACGCCATCATCATCGATATCAGCCAAGGCGTCCTGACGGTGACACCGGCGCGAGGCTTTCACTCAGAGGCGCTGCCGGGAGGACCATTCAATCCTGCCGCCAGAGCATTTGTTTTGCAGAACACGGGGGGAGTGTGCTTAACTGGACGGCGGGCACATTTTCGGGCCAGAACAGGTTTCTTTTATCGAAATCCGGCGGTTCTCTCCAGCCTTCTCAGGTGGATTCCGTAACCGTGACGGTGAACTCGAGCTTGACATTCCTAACTAGGCATCAATTATGCCGACACGGTTTGCTTCAGCAACACAACGAACACGCAGGGGAATACAAGCCGGGCGGTCGACGCGATCGTCATCGACATCAGCCAGGGGATCCTGAAGGTCTCGCCGACGGATGGTTTTCACGCCGAAGCCTTGCCGGGTGGAGCCTTCAATCCACCGAGCAAGAGTTATGTCTTGCAGAATACGGGAGCAAGTCCGCTCGACTGGACGGCCACCCAGTCTTTGGGCAGCGGCTTTTTCCTTCTGTCGAAGACAAACGGTACTCTCGAGGCCGGGCAGGTGGATGCACTGACTGTGACCGTCAACACGGGCTTTTCTTTCACCCCCGGCACCGACTATGCCGGAATTCTGGATTTCGCCAATGTCACAAACACCCAGGGGAATACGAGCCGGGACGTCGATGCGATCGTTATTGACATAAACCAGGGCGTCTTGGCGGTGACGCCGGCCGATGGATTTCATGCGGAAGCGATACCCGGTGGGTCATTCACTCCTCCTGCGAAGACTCTATATTTTGCAGAACACGGGAGCAAGTCCGCTCGACTGGACGGTGACCTTGGGTTCCGGCAATGAATGTCTTCCTTTTATCAAAATCAGGGGGAACTCTCCTGCCCGGGCAAGTGGATAACGTGATGGTGACTGGTGAATACGAGCATTTCTCTTTCACTCCCGGCATCGACTATGCGGATTCGGCTTATTTTCATCAACATCACAAACTCGCAAGGGAATACAAGCCGGGCCGCAGACGCGATCGTCAATGAGGAGCCCTTGTGGAGACCGCGGCACGCCGTGGGCGATTTTGACGGGGACGGAACGGATGAGCTGGCCGTGGATTTTGGCGCCAGCGGCATCCATCTCTTTAACAATGGCTTCTGGTCGCAGATTTCGGCAGATAATCCGGAGAGCCTGCTGGCTGCCGACATCGAAAACGACAATGTCGACGAGATCCTGGCTGACCTGGGCGCGGCCGGCTTGTGGCTATGGAACGCGGGCGCCTGGAATCAACTCAGCGGGGTGAACGTCGAGGGCCTGGCGGCCGGCGATGTCGACGCCGATGGAACCGACGAAGTCGTCGGCGATTTTGGGTCGGTCGGGCTGTGGCTGTGGAACGCAGGCTCCTGGACACAGTTGAGCGGGGTCAACGCGGACGATATCACCGTGGCGAACGCGGATGGAGGCGGTGGAGACGAGATCTTGGGCGACTTCGGCGCGACCGGTCTCTGGGTTTGGAACACGGGCGCTTGGACTATCCTCAGCGGCCTCAACCCCGATTTCGTGACGACCGGCGAGCAAAACGGGGCGAGGTTTATTTTGGGAGATTTCGGGCCGGCCGGTCTCTGGATTTGGGCGATGCCCGGTGGATCGCCCAGCTCAGCGGCCTAAACGCGGATTATATGGTCGCCGCTAACAACGACGGGGAACCGGAAGATGAGATCATCGGCGACTTCGGAGGGACAGGCCTCTGGCACTGGGACGGCGACGATTGGACCGATCTCAACGGCACGTGGACCGTCTTCAGCGGCGTGAACGCGGATTTCCTGGTTCGGGCTGATGTCGATGGAAACGGGACCGATGAGCTCACGGCTGATTTCGGGTCCATCGGCCTATGGCTATGAAATGCCGGTACATGGTCACAGATCAGCGGCGTGAATCCTGAATATCACCTGGCCGCGGACTTGGACGGCGACAACCACCGACGAGATCCTGTCTGACTTCGGCGCCCTAGGGTTGTGGATATGGAATGAGGGGGCCTGGAGCCAGCTCAGCGCAAATAATCCGGATTAATGGGCGAGCCACGGGATCATGGAGTGAAGTCATGAAAAAAGGCGCGCTGTTCCTCGTAATCATCTCTCTTCTGCCAACCTTAGCCAATGTCGCCTATCCCCAGACCTTGGCCGTGACGAAAGTCGGGGAATGGGGAACAGGTTACTGCCGGGGCATCTTTGTTCAAGACAACTATGCCTATTGCGCGGCATCCGGGGCGGGGCTGGACATCATCGACGTCAGTTCGCCGGCCAGCCCTGTCCAGGCGGCAACTTGCGATACTCCCGGTTCTGCCTATGGAGTCTTTATCAGCACGAATTATGCGTATATCGCCGATTACGATCGGGGTCTACAAGATCATCGATATCTCCAACCCCACGGCGCCCTCACTCATCGGCACCTGTGATACTTCCGGGGCTCGCCTACGGAATTCATGTAAGCGGGAGCTACGCCTTATATCGCCGACGGGGAAAGCGGGCTGCAGATCATGGATGTGGCCAACCCCGCCGCGCCGGCCAGTTGTCGGCTCGGTTGATACTCCCCAAGAAATCCGAGGTGTTTTTGTCAGCGGAAATTATGCTTATGTAGTGGGAGTATTTGCAGGGGGCTTGCGGATCATCGACGTCTCCGACCCCGCTTCGCCCGCTCCGGTCGGATATTTCTCTGGTTATATTAGAGGCGTCTATGTCCGTGGGAACTATGCCTACGTGGCCGACGATTTCGCTGGTCTCAAAATCCTCGACATCTCCAACCCGTCGGCACCCGTGGTCGCCGGTTCCTGCAATACTCCTGGGGATCCAAGGGGTGTTTTTATCAGCGGAAGCTACGCGTATGTTGCGGACTACGAAGGGGGCCTCCAGATCATCGATATCTGGAACCCCGCCGCGCCCGCCCTGGCCGGCTCCTGTGATTCTCCCGGGCTGATGTTTACGGTCTTTGTTAGCGGGAACTATGCCTATACGGCCGACCTCTTCCGCGGCCTGCAAATTATCGATATCTCCCTCCCGACACCAATCCGCGTCGCGTCAGCTGATACGTCTGGAGAGGCTCAGGGCGTCTTTTCAGACGGGCGATACGCCTATGTGGCAAGGGGAAGGGGCCTTCAAATCTTCGATATCATCAACCCTGCCGGCCCCACAGCGGTCGGTTCATATGATGCCGATGTACTTTTTTCCTCTTCTTATCACAGCATCCATGTCAGCGGGAACTATGCCTACGTGGCAACCCAGTTTTACGGCCTGCAGATCTTCGGTGTTTCCAACCCCGCCGCGCCGACCCACATCTGCACCTGGCCTACGGACATGGGGTATGCCGAAGATATCCAAGTCAGGGGAAGCTATGCCTACCTGGCCGCGGTGGGCCGGCCGGCCGGGCTGCGCATCCTTAATATCTCTAATCCCGCGGCGCCCACCCGCGTCGGCGGCTATAGTCCTGGAGGTGCCTACAATGTCTACGTGAAAGGGAACTATGCCTATGTGGCAGGCAATGTCGGCCTGCACATCATCAATGTCTCCAACCCTGCGGCGCCATCCCTCGCCGGCTCCTTTGATACTCCCGGAGCAGTCTCCGGCGTTTATGTCAGCGGTATCTATGCGTACGTAGCGGAAGACCAGACCGGCCTGCAGATCATCGATGTCTCAGACCCCGCCTCGCCCACCTTCGTCGGCACCTGTGAGACTCCCGGAACGGCGACCGACGTCTTTGTCAGCGGCAGCTATGCTTTCGTCGGGGATTCCGAGGCGGGTCTGCAGGTCATCGACGTATCGAATCCGGCCGCGCCCGCGCTCGCGGCATCCCTTCGATACGCCTGGAAATCCGAGCGGCGTTTTCGTCGACGGGAGCCTGGCTTATGTCGCCGACGGAAGCAGCGGGAAGCTCATCATCCTGGGTCTGATCGATATCCTGAGATCAATGCACGCGGCGGGTGATTTCGACGGCGAGGGCGCGGATGAAATCGCAGTGGATTTCGGGACAACGGGAGTTTGGACATATGATCTCGGCGTCTGGACGCAGATCAGTTCCGCAAACCCGGAGAGCCTGATGGCCGCCGACATCGACGGCGATGACCGACGAGATCATGGCCGACATGGGGTCAACCGGCCTGTGGCTGTGGAACGCCGGCGCTGGAATCTGTTGAGCGGCGTGGATGTCGAAGGCATGGCCGCCGGCGATGTAAACGCCGACCGGACTGACGAACTTGTCGGCGATTTCGGGACTGCCGGACTTTGGCTGCTGGTCGGAGGCGCCTGGACTCAGCTCAGTGCGGTCAATGCGGATTATGTGACGACCGCAAATTTGGACGGGACAGGAGGCGACGAGATCATAGGTGACTTTGGGCCGATCGGACTATGGGTGTGGAATACCGGCGCCTGGGCGCAGCTCAGCGGTGCGAACGCGGATTATGTAACGTCGGGCAAAACAGGCGGTCAGGCGTATCTTGCGGCGGACTTCGGGCCGGTCGGCCTCTGGATCTGGGCGATGCCCGGACGGACTGGTCTCAGCTCGAGCGGGGTGAATGCGGATTATATGATCGCGGCGAACACCGACGGGGATACGGAAGATGAAATTGTCGGCGACTTCGGCGACCACGGGGCTCTGGCACTGGGACGGCGACGATTGGACCGATCTCAGCGGGACCTGGACCATCTTCAGCGGCGTAAACGGGGACTTCCTGGTTCGGGCCGATGTCGAATGGAAACGGGACCGATGAGCTCGCGGCGGATTTCGGGCCGCTTGGACCTGTGGCTATGGAATGTCGGCTCATGGTCGCAGCTCAGCGGCGTGAATCCCGAATATCACTATGTCCGCCGATCTGGATGACGATAACGCCGACGAAATCATGGCCGACTTCGGCGCGTTGGGGCTTGTGGATATGGAACGAAGGCGCCTGGAGCCAGAGTCAGCGCGAACAATCCAGATTGAAAGAAGGAATAGCCGCGAATCGGCGCGTGGGCCGAAGAAATCATTCTCCAGATGAACGGCGACTGATTGGAGCATAATTCAGGACACGTACGAATTCGGAGAATTCGTTATGTCCGCAGTTCCGCCGCCGCCCAAGGAAATCGGAGGAACCCCAGCCGGTTGACATCCTCTCCGCGCAATTTTCGATAATGGGCACTTCGACATCACTGATCTCAAAGGAAGGCCGCCATGAATTCAACCCGCCTCAAGAACACCCGGCGATTTTTCTTCGGCTTCATCCTCGTCCTCGTCACCTCGTGTTTTTTTCTCTCGCTCGCCCCGCAGGAAAAGCCCGACCTCCAGCCCTGGGAAGACCCTGAAAGCTGCACGAGCATCATGGCCGGCCGGCTGGCCACGACCGACGGCTCGGTCATCACCGCCCACACCTGCGACGGCGAATACCGCCAGTGGCTCAAGATCGTGCCCGGCGCGAAATACCCGGAAGGTTTAACGACAAAGGTCTATACCGGCAAGATGCACACCGAGACCTCGAGCGAGACGGCCGGGGTCACGGAGAAGGGCGAGATCCCCCAGGCCACCGAAACCTTCGCCTTCCTCAACACCGCCTACCCCTGTCTGAACGAGCATCAGCTGGCGATCGGGGAGACGACGATCGGCGGCCGGCGGGAGCTCTTCAACAGCTCGGGCATGTTCATGATCGAGGAGATCGAGCGCCTGATGCTCGAGCGCTGCACCACGGCCCGCCAGGCCATCAAGCTCGCCGGCGAGCTCGTCAAGCAGTACGGCTACGGCGACTTCGGGGAGTGCATCACCATCGCCGACCCGAAAGAGGTCTGGCAGTTCGAGATCTTCGGCACCGGCCTCAGAGAGAAGGGGGCGATCTGGGCGGCGGTCCGCATCCCCGACGACCACATCGGCGTATCCGCGAACATCCCCCGGATCTCGGAGCTCAACCTCAAGGACCCGGACAATTACTTGGCTTCCGAAAACGTCATCTCCTTCGCCGTCGAGAAGGGCTGGTACGACCCCAAGAGCGGCCAGCCGTTCAAGTTCTGGAAAGCCTATGGCGGCCGGAAGCCGTTCGACGTGCGTGAATACTTCATCTTCAATTCCGTGGCGCCATCGCTCGGGCTGAAGATGGACATGGAGGAGCTGCCGTTCTCGGTCAAGCCCGAGAAGAAGATCTCAGTCCGGGACGTTCTGGCTCTCTACCGTCAGACCTATGAGGGAACCGAATTCGACCCGACAAAGAACCTCCTGGTCACGGACCGGCGGACGGGCCAGCCGGGTAAAAGCCCCGTCGCCAACCCATTTATGTCGCGGGAGATGTTCGCGCTGCTGGGCTCCCTGAAACCCGACGCCGTCGCCCGGAACCGGACGATCGCCATCTCCGCCTGCTCGTACGCAACCGTGCTCCAGTGCCGCGGCTGGCTTCCTGACCCGGTCGGCGGGGTATGCTGGTTCGCTTTCGACAACCCCGCGGAAAGCGCCCGGTTCCCGATCTTCGCGGGCGTCACGGAGCTCCCGGCGAGCTTCGAAGTCTGCGCCCAGCACCGTTTCCGGACCGACTCGGCGGCCTGGGTCTTCCGGCGGGCGAACCGCCTGGCCACGGTCCGATGGGGCGAGACCAAGGACATTATCCAGAAGACGATCGCCGATTTCGAGGAGAAGGCCTTCCTGGAGCTGCCCTACGTCGAGAAGATCGCCTCCGACCTTTACGGAAAAGGGGATAATGCGGAGGGAGTTAAGAAGGCCCGCGAGTACCTGACCAAGTACACCAATGATTTCGCCCGGGCGGCGATGGACACCTACCAGGAGCTCGGCGACAAGTTCTGGACGATGTTCGCGCGCGGGTTTTAATCGAGCTCACAAGACTCCAGGGGGCAGCGCGGGCATTCTCTGAATAACCGAACGCCTCCGGCCGCGGCTCCGACAGTAGATTCCATAGAAGGGGAGACGTGTTTTTCAATTTTTTCCGGCACGCCGCGACTAAACCTCCGGAGAAAAAAAGATGGGCTATCTATCTGCCTTTGAGAGCGGCATGGGCCTGGCGGCCGAACCCGCGAAAAAGGGGTTCCAGGTGCTGGTCGTCGAGGACGAAGCGATCATCGCCATGGACATCCTGGGGATGCTGAAAAAAATGGGCTGCACCGAGTCGGAGGCCGTGTTTTCCGGCGAGGAGTCGGTTCAGAGGGTCGCCGAGAACAGGCCCGACCTTGTCCTCATGGACATCCGGCTCAAGGGCAGGATGGACGGCATCCAGGCCGCCCACCAGATCTTCTATCGGTATGATGTTCCCGTTGTGTATCTTACGGCCTTCGGGGACGAGGCGACGATCGACCGGGCCAACGGCTCGGCTCGGTTCGGGTACCTCACCAAGCCCTTTGAGGAAAACGAGCTGCGGTCGACGATCCGGAACGCGCTCGACCAGGCCTGCTAAGAGCCAGATATCCATTCCGCCAGCGGGCGGTTTCCTTATCGGTCATTTACATCCTTACATCGGCAGTCAGCAAACAATACCGGTCCTTATTTTTTGCTCGAAATAGCCCTACTTATGTTCTCCCAAAATTATGCTCTTGACAAATAATAATATCTAATATATTAGATATCAGATACGACTTAGCGAGGTGTGCGATGCCCGGCGAGCCTTTAATCCAACTTCAGTCCCTTAAACAACAGGTTTATGATTATTTGCGGGAAAGGATGCGCACGGGGGAGATATCCCCTGGCTCGGAGATCAATCTGGATGAAACCAGCAAAAAGCTCGGCGTCAGCCGGACGCCGCTCAGGGACGCTCTCCTCCAGCTCGAGATGGAGGGTTTTGTCACGATCTACCCCCGCCGCGGCATCGTCGTCAACCGGCTTTCCCTTCGGGATGTTCGCGATTTATACGAGATCATCGGCGCCCTCGAAAGCGCGGCCCTGAGCCTGTCATTCGCCAAGCTCGGCGCCCCCGAGATCCATGGCCTCGAGACGCAGGTCGAGCAGATGGGCAAGGCCCTGGACGTCGGCGATTTCGACCTCTACTACGAGAAAAATCTCGCCTTCCACGACGTCTACCTTGACCTCTGCGGCAACGGCAGCCTCGTCCGCCTGGTTCGGACGCTCAAGAAAAGGCTCTATGACTTCCCCCGCCAGAAGGGTTTCGTCAAGGAATGGGAGCGGGCCTCGGTCGATGAGCACCGGGTCCTCCTGGCGCATCTGTCCGCCGGCCGAAAGGACCAGGCGGCCGCCTTCATCCGCGACATCCACTGGTCCTTCGACATCCAGCAAAAATACATCCTCAGGTATTACGGTTTTCCGGACGAACCCGGAACGGACTTGCCGTCGCCGGAAAGGTCGATGCTTTGAGCGAAGGGCTCGATCTTCGACATCAAGAAATACTCCGTCAACGACGGCCCCGGGATCCGCACGACGGTTTTTTTCAAGGGCTGTCCGCTCCGCTGCCCCTGGTGCCACAATCCCGAGGGCCAGTCGTTCCTGCCCGAAGTCATGGTCCGGCCGTCGCGCTGCATCGCCGGCTGCCGGGATTGCGTGGCCGCCTGCGGGCCGGGCGCGCTCTCGGCGACGGAGGACGTTCCCGTCCTCGATAAGCTCAAGTGCGACCTGTGCGGGCGCTGCGCTTCCGCCTGTCCCTCCGGCGCGATCGAGATCGTCGGCCGGCGAGTCGGCGCGGAAGAGGTGATCGCCGACATCGAAAAAGACCGCATCTTTTATGAGGAATCGGGCGGCGGCGTGACTTTTTCCGGAGGCGAGCCGCTCGCCCAAGCGGAATTCCTGGCGGAGCTTCTCGACGCCTGCCGCGCCCGCGGCATCCACACCACGGTCGACACTTGCGGCTACGCGCCGCCCGAAGCCGCCGTCATGGCCGCCCGCCGCGCCGACCTTTTCCTTTTCGACCTCAAGATCATGGACGAAAAACGGCACGACGACCTGACGGGCCAGCCGAATAACGTCATTCTGGAAAACCTGAGGCGGCTCGTCCGGCTCGGCCGGAAGGTGGTCATCCGCCTGCCGCTCGTCGCCGGCGTCAACGAAGACCCGGACAATATGCAGAAGACCGCGGAGTTCCTCCGCGGACTGGGTAGCGTGGCGGAGATCAGCCTCCTTCCTTACCACGCGCTCGGCCGGGAGAAGTACCGCGGGCTCGGCAAACGAACCCGGACCGGCGCGCTATCCGCGCCCTCCCCGGAAAGGCTCGGCGAGATCAAGCGGCACTTTGAATCCCGAGGGTTCAGAGTCCGCTTGGGAGAATAGATATGAACGATAGGATCGCGCGATTGCGCCAGGCGAGTCTCGAAGCGAAGCCCAGCTTGTCGTCCGAGCGGGCCCGGCTGATGACGGATTTCTACAGGAAGAACTCGAACGCCATCACGAGCGCGCCCATGAAGCGGGCCCTGGCCTTCCGGCATCTCCTCGAAAACAAGACCATTTGGCTCGGGGAAGAGGAGCTCATCGTCGGCGAGAGAGGACCGGCGCCCAAGGCGGCGCCCACCTATCCCGAGATCACGGTCCACAGCCTGAAGGACCTCGACATCCTCGACAGCCGGCCCAAGACCGCGTTCCGGGTCAGCCCGGAGGACCGGACAACCTACGAGGACGTCGTCATCCCGTTCTGGAAGGGCCAGACCGTCCGGGAGAAGATCTTCGCCGAGATGGACAGGCCGTGGCTCGACGCCTACGAGGCCGGCGTCTTCACCGAGTTCATGGAGCAGCGGGCCCCCGGCCACACCGTCCTCGACGACAAGATCTACAGGAAGGGCTTCCAGGATCTCCAGGAGGACATCGGCCGCTCGCTGGCCGCGCTCGACTTCAGCGGCGATCCCTCGGCCCTCCGGAAAAAAGAGGAGCTCCAGGCCATGGCCGTGGCCGCCGACGCCCTGATCCTGTTCGCCGAAAGACACGGGGAGAAGGCGCAGGAGCTCGCGGCCGTGGAAAAGGACCCGGCGAGGAAAGCCGAGCTCGAGCGGATCGCCGGGAACTGCTTCCGCGTCCCGAGGCAGGCCCCGCGGGATCTCTGGGAGGCGCTTCAATATTACTGGTTCGTCCATCTCGGCGTGATCACCGAGCTCAACACCTGGGACTCCTTCAACCCGGGCCGCCTGGACCAGCATCTCTATCCTTTCTACAAGAAGGGGATCGCGGACGGCTCCCTGACGGAAGAGACGGCGCGCGAGCTCCTCCAGGCGTTCTGGATCAAGTTCAACAATCAGCCGGCGCCGCCCAAGGTGGGCGTCACGGCCGAGGAGAGCGGCACCTATACGGATTTCTGCCTGATCAACGTCGGCGGCCTGGCGAAGGACGGCTCGGACGCGGCGAACGATCTCTCCTTCCTCATCCTCGAGGTCGTCGAGGAGATGCGGCTCCTCCAGCCGAGCTCGATGGTCCAGATCAGCAAGAAGTCGCCGGACCGGCTGCTCGACCGCGCCCTGCGGATCATCAAGACGGGGTTCGGCCAGCCGTCCCTCTTCAATACCGACGCCATCGTCCAGGAGATGGTGCGCCAGGGCAAAAGCCTGGAGGACGCCCGGAGCGGCGGCGCCAGCGGCTGCGTCGAGGCCGGGATCTTCGGCAAGGAGAACTACAGCCTGACTGGCTATTTCAACCTGCCCAAGGTCCTGGAGATCACGCTCCACGGCGGCCTCGATCCGCGGACAGGCAAGAGGATCGGCGCGGCGACGGGCGGCGCCGCGGACTTCGCGACTTACGAGGAGCTTCACGAGGCTTTCCGGAAACAGGTCAACCATTTCGTCGATATCAAGGTCCGGGGAAACAGCATCATCGAGAGGATCTACGCCGAGTACCTGCCGGCGCCGTTCCTGTCGCTGCTCATCGACGACTGCATCGCCCGGGGGCTCGACTATCATGACGGCGGCGCGCGCTACAACACCTCCTACATCCAGGGGGTGGGGATCGGCACAGCCGCCGACGCCCTGGCCTCGCTCAAGGACCATGTCTATGACCGGAAGGACATCGCCATAGCGGAGCTTCTGCCGGCGTTGGCGTCGAACTTCGACGGGAACGAAGCGCTCCGGCAGCGCCTCCTCAACAAAACGCCCAAGTACGGCAACGACGACGAGTACGCGGACCGGGTCATGGTCTCGGTTTTCGAGGCTTACCACGCCGCCGTGGACGGCCGGCCCAATATGCGCGGCGGGCGCTACCGCATCAACCTGCTGCCGACGACCGTGCACATCTACTTCGGCCGGGTCACCGGCGCCCTGCCCGACGGCCGCCGGGCCGGGGAGCCGCTCTCCGAGGGCGTTTCGCCCGTCCAGGGCGCCGACCGGCACGGGCCGACGGCGGTCATAAAATCCGTGGCGAAAATGGACCACCTGCGCACCGGCGGCACCCTCCTCAACCAGAAATTCACGCCCCAGCTCGTGGCCACGGAGGAGGGGCTGACCAAGCTTCGCCATCTGGTGAGGTCCTATTTCCGGCTCGACGGCCATCACATCCAGTTCAACGTGGTCACGGCGGAGACCCTCCGCCTCGCCCGCCTGCACCCGGAAAGATACAGGGACCTGATCGTGCGCGTCGCGGGTTACAGCGATTATTTCGTCGACCTCGGGCCCGACCTCCAGGAAGAGATCATCCGGCGGACCGAGCACACCTCGGCCTGACTCTCCGCCTGGAGAACGCGGGTCGATCGCAGACGCTTAGCGTATCCGAGTTCCCCCTTGATTACAGATATTAAGGGTTTTCAGATATCTCGCAGAATAGCAGCTCCGAGTCGCTCCGCCGCTATTCTGATGGTCGCTGAAGACTCCGCTTCGCCGGTCCCCGTCGCTTGGGCGGGCAGGGACTGGCGCCATGCCACCCGTTCTCCTTGCGAGAACTGGGACCGTTATGGTCATCAATCTGCTATACGGATTGAGTTGATTTTTATCGTGCGGTCGAGGTGGAATCCATGTTCAAGCCCGAAACCTACAGCCAGCGCAGGCTGAAGCTCAAGCGGCAGGTCGGCTCGGGTCTCCTGGTCTTTCCGGGGAACGACGAGGCCCCGATAAATTATTCCGCCAATCACTATCCTTTCCGCCAGGACAGCTCCTTCCTCTATTTCTTCGGGCTGAACTCTCCCGGCCTGACGGGCGTCATCGACGTCGAGTCCGATGCCGACATGATCTTCGGCGACGACGTCACCCTGGAAGACGTGATCTGGGTGGGCGACGTCCCCAAGCTCAAGGACCGCGCCCTCGACGCCGGCATCGGCAAGACCGCGCCGCTCGCCAAGCTCGCGGACCTGTTCGCGAGCGCCGCGAAGAAGAAGAGGCGGGTCCACTATCTGCCGCCCTACCGTTCGGACTCGGCGGAGAAGCTCTCGGCGTGGCTGGGGTTTCCCGCCGGCGCGGTCAAGAAAGGCGCCTCGGAGGAGCTCATCCGGGCCGTCGTCGCCCAGCGTTCGATCAAGAGCGACGAGGAGGTCGCGGAGATCGAAAAGGCGCTGGACGTCACCCGCGAGATGTTCCTCGCCGCCATGAAGGCGGCCAAGCCGGGAGTCGTTGAGCGGGAGATCATCGGCCGGGTCGAGGGGATCGCCCTGGCCGCCGGTTGCCCGACGGCTTTCCCGACGATCCTGACCTTGAACGGCCACGTTTTCCACAACGTCGATCACGGCAACACGCTGGAGAAAGGCCGGCTCCTCGTCATGGATGCGGGCGTCTCGAGTCCCCTGGGCTATGCTTCGGACATCACGAGGACGATCCCGGCGGGCGGCAAGCTGACGCCTAAGCAGAAGGGCATCTACGAGATCGTCCTGGCCGCGCAGGCCCACGCCCTGGGCATGATCCGGCCGGGAGTGAAACACAAAGACATACACCTCGCGGCGGCCTGGGTGATGGCCCAGGGCCTGAAGGACATCGGCCTGATGAAGGGCGACATCGACGACGCCGTCGACGCCGGGGCCCAGGCGCTGTTCTTCCCCCACGGGCTGGGTCACATGCTCGGCCTGGACGTCCACGATATGGAAGGCTTGGGCGAGGATTTCGTGGGCTACGATAAGACCGTCGAGCGCAGCGACCAATTCGGCCTGGCCTACCTCCGGCTGGCGCGGCGTCTCGAGCCGGGGTTCGTCCTGACCTGCGAGCCCGGCATCTATTTCATCCCGGCGCTCATCGACCAATGGCGGAAAGAGGCGAGGTTCGCCGATTTCATCGACTATGATCAAGTCGAGTCCTACCGGGATTTCACGGGCGTCCGGATCGAGGACGACGTCTTGGTCACGGCCAAGGGAAGCCGCGTGCTCGGCAAGCCCATCCCCAAGGCGGTCAAGGATATCGAAAGGACCAAGTGACCCCATGAACGGCTGGTTCGTCATCAACACCAAGCCCAAGAAGGAGCTGCACGTCGCCAAGCTCTTCGCCGAAGGCGGGTTCACCTGCTACATCCCCGTCTACCGGCTGGACAAGCGCGTCATGCCCTTTTTTCCGGGCTACGGCTTCCTGCGGTTCAATTTCCCGGAGGAGTTCCAGACCGTCCGGTACACCCGCGGCGTGAAGCGCCTCGTCGGCGACACCAACGGTCCGATCCCCATTCCCGACGAGGCTGTCGACCGGATCAAGGCCCGCGAGATCGACGGGCTGATTGAGTTCGAGAAACACGGCGAGACGCCGCTTGTCGGCGATGAGATCGAGGTCGTCGAAGGCCCGCTCAAAGGGCTGAGGGGCATCTTCAAGAAGGAGCTCGGGGACACGGAACGGGTCATGATCCTCCTGAGCTATGTATCATACCAGGGACAGCTCTTGATCGAAAAAGACAAGCTTAAAAAGATCCAGCCATAAGAAGGGTACAGCCCATGAACATCCCCATCCTCGACCTCAAAGCCCAGTATGAGACCATCCGGGAAGAGGTCGACGCCAAGGTTCTGGGCGTGATGGCGTCCCAGAACTTCGTCCTGGGCGCAGAGGTCAAATCGCTCGAGGAGGAGATCGCGGCCTACAGCGGCGTGAAATTCGCGGTCGGGGTCTCCTCGGGCTCCGACGCCCTCATCATCTCGCTCATGGCCCTGGGCATCGGCTCGGGCTGTTCCGTCATCACCACGCCGTTCACCTTCTTCGCCACTGCGGGGGCGATCTCCCGGCTCGCGGCCAGGCCCGTCTTTTGCGACATCGACGAGCGGACCTTCAACATCGACTCGGAGAGCGTCGAGGCCGCGCTCCAGAAGGAAAGGCGAGCCGGACGCCTGGCCCGGGTCAAGGCCATCCTCCCGGTCCACCTTTATGGGCAATGCGCGGACATGACCCCTCTCGTCCGCCTCGCCAAAAGATACGGCCTCTGGCTGGTCGAAGACGCCGCCCAGGCTATCGGGTCGGAATACCGGACGCCCAAAGGCATCCTGAAGGCCGGCGCCATGGGGACGATGGGAACGCTCTCGTTCTATCCCTCGAAAAACCTCGGCGGATACGGGGACGGGGGGATGGTCCTGACGGACAGCAAAAGGCTGGCCGACAAGCTCCGGGTTCTCCGCACCCACGGCGGTGTCGGGAAATATCATTACAAGATCCTGGGCGGGAATTTCCGCCTCGACGCCCTCCAGGCGGCGATCCTCCGGGTGAAGTTACCTCACCTCGACGATTGGCAAAGAAAGCGGCGGGAGCGGGCTGCCGGCTACGACCTGAAGTTCGGGGAAACGGGCCTGGAGAAAGCGGGACTGATCACGACGCCCGCGGCCGTTTATAAAGACGGCGGTCCGGAGGGCTACCACACTTATCATCAATACGTCATCCGCGCCAGGAACCGGAATCGCCTTCAGGCCTTCTTAAAAGAGAAAGGCGTCGGGACCTCCGTTTTCTACCCTCTCTCCCTCCACGAGCAGGAGTGCTTCTCCTACCTCGGATATCGGCGGGGTGATTTCCCGGTCTCGGAGAGGGCCGCGAGGGAGGTCCTCGCTCTGCCCATGTTCCCGGAGCTCACCGAGGAGCAACAGGATTACGTCGTCGCCTCGATCAGGGAGTTTTACGCCTGATTTCCGGGGACGGCCAAGCGACCTGAGGGGGAAACTATCTCAAAGATGCCGTTTCGTGCCTGACCGGAGTGGGGTCGGGCGTCCATGGTGCGGCCGTTAAAATAGAGGAAACCCTTCAGCAGATCCCGGCTGTAACGGTCATCGAGGGCGCTCGTGACATGCCGGGCCTCGAGAGCTTCCCGGTGCATCAGCATGAACGTGTGGCTGATGATGATATCCATGGCCGCCAGCTTGGAAATCCAGCATATAAAATAGGCCCGACTGCAGCATCTCCGTCTGCAATCTTTCGCCGCTCACGACGCTGAGGCGGCCGACCGCTTCGACTGGCCCCATGGTCAGGTCGACATCGGTCCTGGGAAACAAGACGTAGTAGATCTCCGAGCCGGGCTTGAGGTCCCGGCAGATGAATTCCTCTTTCCGCTGCGGCGAGCCCCCCTCGATGCGGCCCGGCGAGAACACCAGCAGGCAGCCTGTCCGGTATTCGTTGTTGAGTCCCGCCAGGATGATCTCTTGACGGCCGTCATTGTCGAGATCGGCGATCGCGTAATCATTGAGCTGGCCGGAATGCCAGTACTCGCCGAGAGGCTTCCCGCCGGCGTCGAGAAGCACGAGCTGGGTCGGCCAGTCCGGCCGCTGGAAGGCGATGACCATGATCTCCCGGTTCCCATCGCCGTCGAAATCCAGGGTCTCGATCCCGTGGATCATGTATTCATTGCTGTAGACCCGGGAACCGAACTTCATCTGCCGCCCGGTCTGGAACCGCCACAGCTCCCGGCCGCGCCGGTCGAAGCAGAGGAGAAGGCCGGCGCCCAGCTCATCCTGGGTCCGGATGCAGAAAAGGACCTCGGGCCGGCCGTCGTTGTCGAGGTCGCGGATGATCAGGTGGGGGAGGATGCGGGCGCGGATTCCCGGGCTGGGTCTCTTGACTTGAAAGCCGGCGCGGTACGCCGCATTGTCCTCGAGGCTTTCGAGCTTGGTGTCGTATCGCCAGAGCTCGTGCCCCTTGCCGTCGAGGATGACGAGCTCGGAGCGCTCGATCCGGAAGTCGACGGGAAGTTGAAGGGATTTCGGTCTCAGGATAAGCGGCCCATATAAAGACCAGCACCAAGCCGGCGGCGGCCAGGCCGAGGCCCCACCCCAGCCCGGGCCGCCGACGGGCTTTCCGGACGGCCGGATGTCGCTCGGCCGCGCCGTTCGCCGCCCGTTTCTTCACCCAGGCTTCAACCTCTTCCTTATAAGCAAAAACCCGGGATTTCGACACCTCGCTGATCCGATGAACCGGCAGACCCGCGGTCTGCTCCCAGCGGCGGCAGGTCTTGACGTCGCACTTCAGGAATTCAGAGATCTCCTTCCATGAAGATAGAAGATCATCGTTTTTCTGGTCCTGGCGACTCAAAGTCCCGCTCCCGGGGACGAATTTTATAAATTATCCGCGATACTTTGTCAATCTCGGGATCGTTTGACCGCGGGGCCATGCGGCAAGAAGGGGCTTTACCGGGCATCAAGGGACATTAAGGGGAAAATTGTCGGCTTCGGCACCCGAAGCCCCGTACTGGCGGTTGGCGTGGCTCAGTGACAGGTGCCGCAGGAATGGGTCGAGCACGTCCCGCAGGAGCTCGAGGCGTTCTTGATGCGGCTTCCCCCGCCGCCGATGCCGAAGGCGGAAACCAGCTTCTGCACCTCGGTCGTGCCGCATTCCGGGCAGCAGACACCCTTCTCGCCGCCCATCCGGACGAGGGACTCGAAACGACGTCCGCATTTGCCGCAAACAAATTCGTATATAGGCATAGGCTATTATTTTAATAGAATCGATCGATTAAGTCTACTTTAGAAGGGCGATGGCTTCGATCTCCACCCGGACGTCCCGAGGCAGCCTCGCCACCTGGACCGTGGCCCGAGCCGGGAAGGGCGCCTTGAAGCCCTCGCCGTACACCTGGTTCATCCGGCTGAACTCGTCCATGCTCTGGAGGAAGACGGTCGTTTTGACGACCTTGTCCATCGAACTCCCGGCCGCCTCGAGCACGGCGGCGACGTTTTTCAGGACCTGCCGCGTCTGGTCCTCGATCGACCCCGTATTCAGCTCACCTGTCGCCGGATCGATCGGGATCTGCCCCGATACGTAGACCATCCCTCCGCCGATGATGGCTTGGGAATAGGGTCCGATGGCCTTGGGGGCCCTGTCCGTTTTCACTTCTTGCTTGGTTTCCATTTCGCCTCCTGTCCAGGGGAACGCCGCCCGGCCGAGTAACGCCAATCCGGCCAGTCCCGCAAGCGCCTCTCTCCGCCTCATTCCCGGATCTCCTTTTCCGGACTCAACTCAGGACGACGATCCGCACCGGAACGCTCTCGGTCCTTTTCCCGTTCCGGACCGCCGCCGCCACTATTGTAAACGAGCCGGGCCGGAGATTCCAGAACATGGAATATGGATAGGCGGTCTCCCCGGCTTTCCGGCCGTTGATCCACCACTCGATGCTGTCCGGGTTCACGCCTCCGGGGACGGCGGCTTTGAGCAGGATGCGCTGGTGTTCCTGTCGAAGGACGGGGTCGAGCCGGAAGATGTCGCCGTCAACCGGAAAGGAGACCTCCAGAGGGGCCCTGCGGGCGCCGACACCCAGCATTGGGGCCGTCGCTTCCGGATTCCGGCGACGGTGAAGGCCGCATGACTCGGACGGTTCGGTCCCCCGGATAAAAACCTCCTCGACGGCCCCCGGGCAGCCCTCCCCGGGAAGCGCGCCGGACTGCGGACAGACGGAAATCCTGGAGATCCCGGCCGGCGATGCGAAACCCGCCCATTCTCCTCCGCGGTTGAGGAGAAGCATAACGTCCCGGAAGAGTGGGCCGCAGCCGGTGATCCCCGAGACGCCGTGCATTGGATGGCCGCCGAAATCCCCGACCCAGATCCCGACCGTCCAATCCGGCGTGAACCCCACGGTCCAGTTATCCCTGAAGTCTTTTGAGGTCCCCGTCTTGGCGGCGACGGGGAAGGGAAGGCTGAGGGCGGTATTGTAGCCGAAGGAAGGGACCCGCGCGTCCCGGTCCGCCAGGATGTCCGTGATCACATAGGCGACCTGGGGCGAGAAAACCGGCGACTCGGGCGGCGCTTCCGGACGGCCGATCCCGCCCGTCGACCTCCGCCATTCGAGCACCGGCTGAACAGGCCGGTACCGGCCGGACCGGGCCAGCGCCGCATAGGCGCCCGCCAGCTCGAGAAGCTTGACCTCTCCGTTCCCGAGCGTCAGACCGACGCCGTAATATCCCGGGCTCCGGCTCAATGTCGATAACCCGAGCGAATTCAACCGGCGGAGAAGCAGATCCGGGCCGACCGCATCCAGCAGGGCGACGGCCGGCACGTTATACGAACAGGCGAGGGCCGACCTCAGGCTCATCGGTCCGTGGTACTTACGGTCGTAGTTTTGCGGCATGTAGGCGCCGCCGCCGGCGGCGGAACGGAACGGGGCATCCTCGACGATCGATCCGGCCGTGAGGCCCTTTTCGAGCGCGAGCGCGTAAGTGAAGGGTTTGAGCGCCGAGCCCGGCTGCCGGAGCGCCAAGGCGCCGTTGACCTGTCCGGCGTTGGCCTCGTCGAAATAATCCCGGGAGCCGACAAGGGCCCGGATCTCGCCGGTCCGGTTGTCGAGAACGACCAGGGCGCCGTTCGTGATGCCTCGGTCCCGGACGGCGTCCAGATACCGCTTGAGCATCACCTCGAGCTTCTCCTGGAGGCCGCTGTCGAGCGTCGTCACGACGGCGGCGAGCCCGGGACGCTCCACTTCCGGAAGCGAGGTTGAGCAGGTAATCGCAAAAGTGGGGCGCCTTGAACTTCTCCTCCCGCGATACAACATGCCAGGGCTCGGCCAGCGCGCGTCGCGCCTCATCACCTGTCACGAACCCGAGCCCGGCCATGCTCCGGATGATCTGCCGCTGCTTTTTCCGGAGCGGCGCCGTTGAGCGGTAAGGATTGAGGACCGAAGGCGAGCGGGGGACGGCCGCCAGGAGCGCCGCCTCCGCCAGGCTGAGCTGGGCGGCCGGCTTGTCGAAATACAGGCGGGCGGCGGCTTCGATCCCGAAGGCCTGGTTGCCGTAGGAGACGCGATTAAAGTACTGGGCCAGGATGCCGTTTTTCGACAGCGTTCGCTCCAGCCGCAACGCCAGCCATGTCTGGACGAGCTTCGTCCCGATCGTCCGGCGGCCGGGGTAGACATTACGGACGACCTGCTGAGAGATGGTCGAGGCGCCGGAGACGACCCGTCCGTGGCGGAGGTTCTGCCAGGCCGCTCTCAGCGTCGACAGGCCGTCCACTCCCCGGTGAAAATAGAAGAACCGGTCCTCGGCGGCGATCGTGGCTCTGATGAGGAAAGGGGAAACGTCGTCGAGCGTGACCCACCGGCACCGGCCGCCGGCGTCCGACAGGACTTCGCGGAGAAGAACACCCTCCCTGTCCAGGATCCGAAACGAAACGACCGGTTCGGGGCGGAGACGTCCTGCGGGCAGCGGCACCAAGGTCGAAAGCACGAGGCCGGCGCAGAACACGAGTCCGAACGCCAGCAGCTTCCTCGCCACTTGCTCTACCTCCCGATCTTGACGACCCTCTCGGCGCTCCGTCCGAAAACCTCGGGAGCGTACATCTGTTCGGCTCTGGTGCCCGGCTGGCCGAAAACACCCGAGCTCAGGGCTCTCGCGAGATACCGGTGAGTGTGGATTCCCGCCCTCAGCGAGTCGGCAAAAAGGAGCACCCGGTCGTCGCGCATCTCGACATGATTGAAACCTTCCCAACGCCGTTTCCACGATTCATCCTGGTCCAGGGCTTCAAGCTTCCTTCTCGCCTCATCGCCTTCCGTGACGAAGGCGGGGTTGACCGCCTCGAGCCCGGCCGGGAGGGGGTCATCGACGACGACAAACAGGCTCTCCCGCGGCACCGCTACCTCCAACGTCACGACGACCAGTGCGCCGGCGGGGATCGACTCGAGCGGTCGTCCGTCGACAGACATGATCCGCTTGACGACGGCGATGCCCTCGTCCCGGGGCTCGAGCGTGCTCCGGGGCGCGTAGGTCAGCCGGGTGCCGTAGTAAAGGATGCCGTCGCCGGTCTTTTCGGCCGTGATGTCGAGGGCCGGTTCGCCGGCCGCGCCGAAGTCCGACAGATCGACACTGGCCGACTGAGGCTCGGCCTCGGGCCCACGGAAGGCGGCGTCGATGAGCGTTTTTCCGGCGAGGCTGATCCGGGCCCGGAAATCGGACGGCACTCCCTCGACTTTCCGGTAGTAATCGCTCAGGGCATGGAACGCCGCGGAATTTTCTTGGGTGGTCAGAGTCGGCCCCGGACCGAGCTTCTGCCCGAGCCAGCGGGCCATCGCCGGAAGCAGAGGATGGTCGACCCCTGTCTCGAGAAGCGCCTGGAGCACTACGGCAGAGGTCCGGAGGTTCGAAGCATAGATCCAGCCTCCTCCGTCCGGCACTTCGTCCTCGAAGTGCGCCGTCTCCGGCGTCACCTGCATTTTATTGAGAAGCTCCCGGAGCAGCGTCTCGCGCGATTCGGCCGGACCTTTGCCGAGATAGAGGGCTTTGAGGAGGAGCGCCTTCCCGAAAAGGGTGAGCTCGCTCCGTTCGGCGAACAACTTTTCGTGATAGCCGGCTTGCGGCTCGCCGGCCAAGGCCAATACATAGAGCGCGAACGCCCGCGTCGTTTGCCAATCGCGTTTCGTCCAGAAGGAGTTTCCGGCCGGCCAATCCCAGCGCAGGAAATTCTTGAGATACTGAAGCGCCCTGTCGAGGCCGTTCTCGTTCACCGCGTATCCCGCCTGGGAGGCGCGGACGACCGCCAGGGCCGCATAGCAGGTCAGGAACGGCGAGGCCTGCCCCGAGTCGGGCCAGAGGCTCAGCCCGAGGCCGTCCTTCTGGTAGCTCCAGAGATCCTGGAGGCCTTTCTCGACGTAACGGCGGATGGCTTCGCGGCTCCACGGGGTGAGCCGGAAATCGACGATGAGGTCCTCGGCGAGGATGAACGGCAGGAGCGCGCTCAGCCGCTGTTCGAGGCAAAGGTAGGGATAATCCACCAGGGAGGCGACGACTCCCTTGAGCCCCAGGATGGCCGAGCCCGACGCCCCGACCTCGAGCCGGGTCTCGGCGGGGAACACATTCCCGGGTAGGACGATCTTCCCGCCGGCCGAATCCCTGGTCTCTCCAAACGAAGCCACGGTCTCGGTCGGACGGGGCAGCGCGACGGGGATCCTGGTTTCCAGCCCGTCGGTCAGGTCGCCGAACTTGGCGCGGAAAACAAAACCGGCCGCGCCCGGCTCGGAGGCCTCGAACTCGAACCGGACCTCCCGGCTTTCCCGCGGGCCCAGGGGAACGGACCGCTCGAGCGGACCGCTCTTGGAACGAACCCCTGTCACGGCGGCGCTCAGCAGAACCTCCCCGCGCTTGTCCGAGAAGTTATGGACGACGACGCCGCCCGCGAACTCGTCGCCGGCGCGGACGAAACGGGGGAGGGCCGCCTGGAGCATCAGCTTCTTCGAGACGCGCAAGCTCGTCTCGCCGCGGCCGAAATCGGACTCCCGCGTCTGCGCGACGGCCATGACGCGGAAGGTCGTCAGGTTATCCGGGAGCGTGAAGCTCACCCGGGCCTCGCCGTTTTCATCCGTGATGAGCGAGGGATTCCAGTAAGGGGTCGCCCGGAAATCCCCCCGGAGCTCGACCTCGGACAGGCTGAGAGGAAGCGCCGCGGCGCCGTCCTCGCCGCCGCCGCCGGGCTCTTCGCCCTTTTCCCCGTATTCGCGCTGGCCGATAACGTGAATCACCGATTCGGACGTCCGGACGGACAGCGGACGCTCCCCGTAGAATTCGGAAAACGGGTCGGGCGTCTCGTAGCCGATGAGGTTGAGCACGCCCGCGTCGGCCACGGCCACGGCCAGCGAGGCGCGGCGGCCCCTGCCCTTCGAGTCTTTCACTTTGAAGCTCAGCCTGACGGCTTCCTTCGGCCGGTATTCCTCCTTGTCCTTTGAGACCTCGACCGCCAGTCGTTTTTCGACCGGGTCGACGCTCAATCCGACATAGCCGATCTTGAACGAGGGCTGGCCGAGGTCTTGAGCGCCGCCGGCCGGGCCGGCGGCCGACCGGCCTTGAACGAGGAGGACCGAAACAAAGACGTTGGGGATATACTCCGGCTTGATCGGTACGGCGATCTCGTTCGAGGTGCCTTCGATATCGATGACCCGGCTCTCGAGCACCAGCTCGCGCTCGACGGTGACCAGCGCCTTGGCCTTTTCGTAAGGAGATTTGACGAGGATCCTGGCTTCGCCGCCGGGCCGGTAGCTCTCGGCGTCGGGAACGAGCTCGATCGAATCGTCGTCGCGCCTCTCCCAGGGGACATAGTCGTCGCCGGTCACGTAGAACGATGTCGTCGTGGTGACGGTATTGCCCTTCGCGTCGGCTCCCGAAGCCTGGACAAAATAGAACCCGGACTTCTCAGGATTGAAGATTACGGTTTCGGGTCCGGTCCCGGTTCCGACGTCGCGACTTGAGACTTCGGTATCTTCCTGCTGGGTCAGCCATCGGAGACGCCCGCCGACGCCCGCCTTCCTGACCGACCGCCACTCGCGCCGGACGAGCTTCACCCGGATTCTTTTGCCGGCCAGGGGCGCGCCCTTGGGGTCCGCGGCGACGACGGCCACGCTCATCGGCCGGCCTTTTTCGAGGAACAACGTCTCGGGCTTCAAACCGATGTAGTATTCGCCCCGGTGGACGACCGTCTGGATCCTGTTCGAGATGGACCTCCGGCTGGGGCTCGAGACAGTCGCCTCGAGGGTCGCCAAAATGGAATCCTTCTCTTTCTCCGGCCGGAGGGGCAGGCGCACCTTCAGCCGGCCGTCAGGGTCAAGCGGGCCGGCCCCCGAAGCGGCCAGCCGGCTCGGCACAGCCTGCTCCTCGTCTCCCCAGGTCATCTCATTACCAAAAAAATAGCCTTGGTAACCGGGCGGGGAGAATGCCGTCCGGTCGAAGCGCAAGTGCCAGGTGACGGGCTGCCCCGTCATGGCGCCGCCGAAAAGATATCGCCCCCTGATCTCGCCCTCGTAGGTTCCGCCGAAGACGTAGCCCGGGTCCTGCGTCCTGAGGAGGACCTCGAACTCGGCGGACCGGAAGGCTTCGACACGGAAGGTCCCTGCCAGCGGCGCCGGTTTCTCTCCGGGGGCGGCCGGGGGAGCCGTGACGGTGATCCCGTATTCGCCGAGGGCGGCGTCCTCCGGGGGAGTGAAATCGAAGGCCAGCGACCCGAACTCGTCGAGCGCCGCTTCACCTTCATAGACGGCTTCCTGGAAGGGGTCCTGGATCTTCAAGAGAGAGGCGTCCCGGCGTCGGGGACGGTCCATCGGCCGCCCTCGCTTCTCCGGACGATGGCCTTGACGTGCACCTCCTCCCCGGCACGGTAGATGCCGCGGTCGGTAAACACATAGCCCTGGACGGCCGATGGCCGGGGAGACCATTCATAGGAAATACCGAACCTGTAGGGGTCGATCCCCGTTCCCCACTCGGAGGAGGCGAAGGCCGTGTCCCGGCCCCGCGTGACGAACACCCACTGTTGCGGTTCCATCCATTCTTCACGGCTCGTCAGGCCCAGCGCCCGCCAGCCGGGGGCCGAGGCCTTGCCGGACGCGTCCGTCCGTCCTCTCCACTTGCTGAGGTTCCCGTCGTCGCGGATCTCGACGGCGGCGTCCGGGACCGGGAGCCCGGTCTTGAGTTCGGTCACCCAGACGACGCTGTTCTCGGGGGAGAACTTGGCCGAGATGCCGAGCTCCGTGAGCTGGATGCACACCTTGAGGAACCTTTCCCAATCTTCTTTCGGCCGGCCCGGGTCGACCTGCAGAAAGAGCCAACCGAATTTCTCCGGGACAAGAGGAGCAAGATCGAGCGGCACGACGGTCCTCTTATTTCTTGGCGTCTTGAATCGGATGTCTTTGTCAACGGTGAAGAAGCCCTGCGGCGGCGAATATTTTTCGTTCGGCCAGAAGAGCTTCGGGTTCTTGAGCAGGGGGATGAGATCGTCCCTGCCGACCCGGGCCGCCTGGAAGCGGGCGGTGTCGGCGTTCAAGACCGAGACGGGATAACGCGGTTCGGCATAAGCTTCGAGGACCCCGTAGCCCGTGGTCATGCTGACCGAGGGCGGATGAGGTCCCGTGGTGAAAGAAAAATCGACTCTTCGCCCGAGCGTGTTCCCGAACTCATCGGCCAGCCCGGCGTCGAGCCATCCCGAGTAGGCCGTCTCCGGCTCGCAGGGCAGGCTCAGCCAGATCGTATCATTCGACTGGTCCCAACTGCTGTAATAATCGGGGATGGCGAGTGCCGGTTCGAAATGGACGTGGGCCGCCACTTCATTATAGGGGACAGGGTTGGCGAAGTTGAGCTCGACCGGTTCGTCGGGGCCCAGCGCCTCGGTTTTGGCGAGACCCGTAAACACGAAGCTCCCGTAGGTCTCGAAGCGGAACGCCCGGGCCTCCTCGAGGCCCAGCGTCCCTTCCTTGGGAAGGAAGCCCTTCTCGACTCGCACTTCATACGTCATCCCGGGCTCGAGCGCCGGCCGCGGTTCGATGAGCAGAGCGAGCTCCGGCGGCACATCCAAGCCTTCCTGCTTAAGGACCTCGGCGGAAGGGCGGGAAACCCGAAACTTCCATTTTCTCTCGCGGCCCTTTCCGTCGGCGCCGATGAGCGCGATGTGGTCCGCGCCTTGGCCCTTGTCAACCGGTTGATTGAACACGAGCAGCGCCTGCGTGTCCGGCCTCAGGAATTTCTGTCCGTCCCGGGGAAAGTGCTGGACGAGCCGGGGGCGCATCGTTTCGAAAGTCCAGGAGAAATCCTGCTCCAGGGCGGCGCCGTCGAGCGCGCGCGTCCCCGCCGGAACGGTCACCTTGACTTCGGTCGCGTAGGGCAGCCGGCGCTCCGGCGTAAATGCGAGGGTCTTGGTCCCGAGCCAGCGCGTCTTGCCGGCCGCCGGCGGGTCGATGCCGAGGCGCGACGGCCCCCGCCCTTCGGGAAGCGCTTCCAGAGCCGCCATCGCCCGGTCGAAGATAACGACTATATTTTCCGACTCCTGAGAGGAGGCTGTCGGCCCCTGGGGGGTGACGCTCAAAACGCGGAGCCCGGTCGCGCCGCCGGATTGGACCTGCGGCGGGCCCGCGGGCGCCGCCGCCTCTTCTTTCTTGCGGCAACCGGTGAGAAAACAGCCGAAGAAAATCGCCGAGAACAGGAAGACGGAGAGCGTTTTTTTGGCCATGGGGGTTTCCTTTTCGGCTACATCCTATGAAATATCGCGCGCCCAAGGCAACTCCAGCAAGGGAGAGGCCGAATTGAATTCCCGACGCGCGGCTCGATTCGGAGGTGAAGCGAGCCAGGCCCCGTCGGAGACCGGAGCTCAGGCCAGCTCGACGAGCGCGGCGGCGAGGAACTTCCAGAAATCCTCGACCGACGGAATATGGACCCGCTCCTCGGGCGAGTGCGGATGCTCGATCGTCGGGCCGAAGGAGATCATATCCATGCCGGGGAACTTCTCGCCGATGATGCCGCATTCGAGCCCGGCGTGGACGGCCATGATATGCGGTTCGCGGCCGAAGACCCGGCTGTGGACGGCCTTGAGCTTGGCCAGGAGCGCCGACTCCAGGTTCGGCTCCCAGCCCGGATACCCCATGGATTGAGTGATCTCGGCGCCGGCGAGCTCCGAGGTCGCCTTGATCCCCTTGCGGACGGCCGTCAGGGCCGAAGCCACCGAGCTCCGGCTGCTGCAGACGACCCGGACCCGCTTCTTTTCCGTGCGGACGATCGCCAGGTTGGAGGAGGTTTCGACGAGGCCCGCGATGGCCGGGTGCATGGCCAGGACGCCATGGGGCAGGGTGAGAAGCAGTCCGAGGAGCGTTTTCCGGCTCGCGGCCGCCAGCGGGTCGTCTTTCGAGGGCACGGCCTTACCGAAGGCGAAAGCCGCCTCTTTCTCCACGGCCTTGTACTCGTTATAGATCTCGGAAAACCTGGCCTTGAAAAGGGTTTGGAGCTTTCTGGCATCGCCGGTGTCGACGAACAGCTTGGCCGCCGCCTCGCGCGGGATGGCGTTGTGCTTGTTGCCCCCGTCCAGGCTCAAGAGCTCGAACTTGAATTTCTCCTGGGCATCGTAGAGCAGGCGGGCGAGGAGGCGGATGGCGTTTCCCCGTCCCTGGTTGATGTCCAGCCCGGAATGACCGCCCCGGAACCCGAAAAGCTTGAGTTCGTAAAGATCTTTGCACCGGCGGCGCTTTCGCTCAACGGGCAGGCTGATCTCGGAATCGCCGCCCCCCGAGCAGCCGATGGTGAAAGCGCCGGCCTCCTCGCTGTCCAGGTTGAGGAGGTTCGTGCCCTTGAGAAATCCTTTTTGCAGCCGGTTCGCGCCCGTCAGCCCCGTTTCCTCGTCGACCGTGAAGAGGAACTCGAGCGGGCCGTGGACGAGCGACGTCTCTTCCATGACCGCCAGGGCCGCCGCGCAGCCGATACCGTTATCCGAGCCCAGCGTCGTGCCGCTGGCGGTGACCCAATCGCCCTTGATCTGGGGGACGATCGCATCCTTAAGGAAGTCGTGGGCGACATCGGAGTTCTTCTCGCAGACCATGTCCAGGTGGCCTTGGAGGATCGTCCCGGGTGCGTTCTCGCGTCCGGGCGAGGCGGGTTTGGAGACGATGACGTTCCCCACCTTGTCCCGCTTCGCGGCCAGGTGGAGGCCTTTGGCCACGCCCAAGATATGTTCGCCCAAAGCCCATTCATTCCCCGAGCCATGGGGGATCTTGAGGATCCCGGCGAAGTGTTTCCAGAGAAGCGAGGGTTTGAGTCCCGAGAGCGGATCCGCCATGGTGTTGACCTCCCTGACGACGAGCTTAGCCGTGAGTGCGAATCATGCCATATTCCGGCACTCGGTTCAAGGCCGCGCGACGGTCCGGGTTGGCTTGACCTTTCTTATCGGTTCTCATAGAATTTCAATATCTTCCATGGATGATTCGCACGAACGGCTTTTCAGGCAACTGTACGGGACCAGACCCTCGATCCTGGCTTCGGCGCCGGGGAGGATCAACCTCATCGGCGAACACACCGATTACAACAACGGCTACGTCCTGCCGGCCGCGATCCAATTGCGCAACTCGTTTCTGGCGGCGCCCGGGAAAGGCCGCCGGGTGCGGGTCAGGGCCGAGAACTTCAACGAATCCGAAACCTTCGATCTCGATGGGCTCCAGCCTTCGGAGCGGAAGCACTGGGCGGAGTATGTGAAGGGGGTTTTCTGGGCACTCGAACAGGACGGCTATAGCCTGGGCGGAGTGGACGCCGTGATCTGGGGCGATGTGCCGCTCGAATCCGGGCTGAGTTCGTCGGCAGCGCTCGAGGTGAGCGTCATCGAAGGGCTGACCGGTCTGTTCGGGATCGACCTGCCGCTGGAAAAGCTGGCCAGGCTCGCCCAAAAGGCCGAAAACGATTTTGTGGGCATGAAGTGCGGGCTGATGGACCAGTTCATCGCCGTCTTCGGCCGCCGGAATTCCGCGCTTTTCCTGGATTGCGAGACGCTGGCTTACGAACATTTCCCATTGAACCTCGAAAAAGACAACCTGGGGATCATGGTCTACGACACCAAGGTCCGCCGTAAGCTGGCGGGCTCCTCATACAACTCGAGGAGGGAAGAGGCCTCCAGGGCGCTGGAGATCCTGAAGGCGCACGGGGCCGTGTCCTATAAAGAGGCGACACTCGTCCGTCTGGAGAAGATCAGGCCGGCCATGTCCGACGTTCTCTACAGGCGGGCAAAGCACGTCATCACCGAGAACGCCCGCGTCCGGCTCTCGGTCAAAGCCCTCAAGGCCGACAACTTCTTCGCCCTGGGGACTCTGCTTTTCCAGTCCCACGAAAGCCTCCGTGATGATTACGAAGTTTCCTGCCCCGAGCTCAACGTCCTGTACGAGACGGGGCGGAATTTTCTGGGCTGCCTCGGGGCGCGCCTGGTGGGAGCCGGGTTCGGCGGCTCGGGCATCGCGATCGTCGAAAAATCGAGGCTGGCGGCGTTCGAGGAGAAGCTCAAGGCGGCCGCCAGGGACAGGGGGTTCCCGGAGCCCGAATGCCGAGTGATCTCGATAGGAGACGGGGCTCTCGCCGAACGGCTTCCGGCCCGGCCCGGCCGCTGAGCCCCGCGCCGTCATCAGGATGATTGCTGTCTGCCGATGAAAAAACTTGCCGGGGTCGCGATATTGTTCGGATTGGCGATCGGCGCCGCGTTTCCCCAACCTCGCTCCGTTTCGCCGAAACCGCGGATCGTCGCCAGCATCCTTCCCCTAATGGAGTTCGCCAAGGCTGTCGCCGGAAAGAATGCCGAGGTGAGCCTGCTCCTCCCGCCGGGCGCGGGGGTTCACACCTGGCAGCCCAGGGCCAGCGACATCATCCGGATGTCCGAAGCGGATCTCTTCGTCCACGTCGGCGGCGGCCTGGAACCCTGGGTGGACGATTTCCTGGGAAGTGTTGACAATGAGCGCCTTCGGGTGCTGGCCGTGACGGATTTCCTCCCGCTGGATAAAGAGGAGCACGGGGGAAAGGAGGTCGTCGACCCCCACGTGTGGCTCGACTTCGGGAACGACAGGACGATCGTCAGGCGTCTGGCCGTGACGCTGGGGGAGATCGACGCCGCCCGGGCCGCCGTTTATTCGGAGTCGGCCTCGGCGTACGACAAAGAACTCGGGGAGCTCGACAGACTTTATACCGAAGGACTGAGATCGTGCCCCAACCGAATCCTGCTGCTCGCCGGTCATGAAGCCTTCGGCTATCTCGCGCGCCGTTATCACCTCGAACACGTTTCTCTCTCGGGCCTGAGCCCGGACGCGGAGCCGACGCCGAGAGCGGTCGTGGCCGTCGTCGAAATGGCCAGAAAGCACCGTATCCGCTCGGTTTTCCGGGAGGCCGGGGAAAGCCCCAAGCTCGCCGAGCTCCTCGCCGGAGAGATCCCGGCGGAGGTTTTCGTCCTGAGTACCGGCGCCACCATCAGCCGCGAGGAGCTGGACTCGGGGACCACATTCCTTGACCTGATGAGGAAAAACCTCATCAGCTTAAGACAGGGGCTGGGCTGTGAGTGAAGACGTCGAGCTCGTGCGCGTGGAGAACGTCACCTTCAGCTATGACACCATCCCGGTCCTCGAGGACGTCACCTTCTCGATCTGCCGGGGGGACTTCCTGTCGGTCATCGGCCCCAACGGCTCGGGCAAGACGACGCTCGTCAAAATCATCCTCGGGCTCCTGAAACCGTCCCGGGGAACGGTTTCGATCATGGGCCGGCCGGTCGCGGAGTTCAGGGACTGGGCGAAGGTCGGCTACGTGCCGCAGAAAGCGACCCACATCGACCCTTTTTTCCCCGCCTCGGTCATGGAGGTCGTCGCCATGGCGAGGCTTTCGACCAGGGGCTCTCGTCCCGTAAACAAGCGGGACACGGCAAGGGAAGTGACGGAGGCGCTGAGGAAGGTCGCCATGGAGTCCTCGCGGAACGCGGCCATCGGCAGCCTGTCGGGAGGCCAGCAGCAGCGGGTGATGATCGCCCGGGCGCTCGTGACCTCGCCCGAGATCCTGCTGCTCGACGAGCCAACCGCCGGAGTGGATTCGGAAACGCGGGGCCTTTTCTACGAAATGCTCCATGAGCTGAACGGCCGGCAGAAGATCACGATCGTCCTCATAACCCACGACATCGGCATGGTCAACAAGCACGTGAACAAGGTCGCCTGTCTCAACCAACAGCTCATCTACCACGGGACTCACAAGGAGTTCTGTCAGTCCGAAGCCTTCAAGATCATGCTGGCCGAGGGGCACGTCGTGTCACATACTCATTAAGGCGGCGGGACGGAGCATGGTGGCACTTCTCGGCTACGGGTTCTTCCAGCGGGCTCTGCTCGCCGGCCTGTTCGTCGCCTTCGCCTGCGCCATCCTCGGACTCTTCCTGGTGCTCCGGCGGGACGCGATGATCGGCCACGGTTTATCCCACGTCACATTCGGGGGAGTCGCCCTGGGCCTCTTCCTGAACCTGCTGCCTCTCGTCACCGCCCTGGTTGTGGCGGTCGGCGCCTCGCTCGCCATCATGAAACTCCGGCAGAGGGCGGGCCTCCACGGCGACACGGCGATCGGCATCCTGAGCAGCGCCGGGATGGCCCTGGGCATCGCCCTGGCGACGCTCGCGGGGCGCTTCAACGTCGACCTGCTGAACTACCTATTCGGCGACATCCTGGCCATCAGCCCTCTCGAGGTGTGGCTGTCGGTGGCGCTGGCCGCTGCATCAGTGGTGTTGATCTTCGCCAATTACCACAAGCTGATGTACGCCACCTTCGACCGGGAAGCCGCCGGCGCTTCGGGCGTTCAGGTCGGCCGGCTCGATCTGCTGCTGACGGTCCTGACCTCGGTGACCGTCGTCCTCGGGATGAAGGTCGTGGGCATCCTCATGGTCACGGCCCTCCTGGTCATCCCGGCCGCCGCGAGCCTGCAGCTCGCGGCCAACTTCAAGCAGGCGATCGTGATCTCTTCGGCCACCGCCCTCTTTTCCGTGGTTGCCGGCCTGGCTGCCTCGTTTTTTCTCGACCTGCCGGCGGCGGCGACGATCGTCCTGACCGCCTTCGTGATTTTCGGTGTTTTTTTCGTCGTGCGTCAGGCCGGCCGCTAGTGTCCCGTCTCGTAAATTCCTATCCAAAGTCTTCGGCAGAGACGGGACGCTTCCAGGGGGAAGTCAAGCTCCCCCCTCGGCGCTTCGTTTCACTCCGCTGACCCCCTGAGGGGAACGAAGCCGTTCCCCTCAAACTCCCCTGCGGTGGTGCGTCTTCTTTTTTTTTTTAGAAAGCCAAGTTATATGCGAGACGCACCACTAGCCTGACCTATTCATAAAAAGCGCCTCGTCTTTTTTCCATATCTCTTTATGCGGCGCTTTTTACCCTTCGGGCGAGCCGATTCGGCCCCATCGGCTTCGTTCTCGGAGTTCGCCGTACCAAAGAGTACAGCTTCACCCCTCGGGCCTCGCATCTGGGGCCGCCTCGATTCGTGAAGTATTCAGGCTAACCCGCCCGTGAACGTGTTTCCCGGATGATCGACGCCAAAGTCTTCTCGAAAACGGCGGCGGCTTCCCGGCCGTAGAGGCAAAAGACGATCGCCCGGGGCCGGGTGTTGTCCCTTAGAAAATCCACGGCCGTCCGGAGCATGACCTCGCTCGCCCTCTGGATCGGAAAACCGAAGATCCCCGTGCTGATGGCGGGAAGGGCGATGGTCTCGAGTTTTCTGTCCCTCGCGATCTCCAGGCTGCTTCGGGTCGCGCTCTTCAGCTTATCATCCTCTCCGCCATCGCCGTAAACCGGGCCCACGGCGTGAATCACGAACCGGGCCTTAAGGTTTCCGGCCCCCGTGATGACGGCCCGGCCCGTTTCGACTGGTGCCAGTCTGTCGCATTCTTCCTGGATCGCCGGCCCGCCGCGGCGGCTGATGGCTCCGGCGACGCCCCCTCCCAGGATGAGCTGAGTGTTGGCCGCGTTGACCACGGCATCGACATCGAGCAGGGAGAGATCCCCCTCGACGATCCTCAAGGTCCGCTCAGAATATCGCCAATCGACCACGGCCGCCTCCGGTTTCAGACGACCCGGGCGGGGACGCCGTCGACCGCGCCGTCCGTGTTGATAAACTTCCTGGGCCTATCGATGACCGGAAGTGCTTTCATGACGGAACTCCCTGCCGCAATTGTACCCGAACCGGCGGGAATCGATAAGCGGGAGGGCCGCCCGACCTCAATTGGCGCTGTAAACCGCGACCGTGTTCTTGCCCTCTTTTTTGGCCTGATAGAGGGCCAGGTCGGCCATCGTGATCATCTCCTCGGCATCCTGTCCGTAATCCGGAAAGGCGAAGGCGCTGGCACCGATGCTCACGGTGAGACAGAGATCCTCCCTGTTGGAGTCGATCCGGAAGGGATTCTCCGAGATCCGCTGCCTCAAGCGTTCGGCGACCGCCCGGGCTTCGTCCCGGCCGGTGTCCGGGAGGATGATCAGGAATCTCTCGCCGCCGAACCGGGCGGCGATATCGGACGGACGGACGGTATCCCGGATGAGCTGGCCGAAGTATCTGAGCAGATGCTCGCCGGCGGCATGACCGAAGCGCTTGCTGAGCGATTGGAAATTGTCGAGGTCGATCATCAGCAGGCTCAGCGGGTGGTCGTATCGCTTGGCCCTGTAATATTCCTCCTGCAGCCTCTGGCGCGCGTATTCCTGGTTGAAAAGGCCGGTCAGCCCCTCACGGATGACCAGGGGATCCAGCTTGTCGCTCAGCGCCAAGCCCCTAAGACAGATCAAGAGGATGAGCACCATGCCGAGCGTGAGGATCGAACGGCTCAGGGGAGGCAGCCCGATGCTTTCCCAGTACCTGGGTATGAAGTCGGCCAGCGACGAGTAGACAAGGTAGGAGGCGGCGATGACGATGATGACCCATAGGCTTTTCTTCACGGCTGAAGACCTTCCCGGCGAAATCATTATGGGCGGCACTTCCCGTCCAGGCAATCCCCGGCCAAGGTGGAGCCCGGGGTGATTTTCCGGGTTCGCGCCTCCTCCCTAAAGGCGAGGCGGGGTGCCTTCGATTAAGATACCGCTAAGCCTTCCCCAGTTCCGCGGCAACGAGCTCCTTCACCTCGGCGGCGAGCTTGGCAGCCTGTTCGAGCAGGGCTTGAGCCCGCCTTTTCACGTCCTCCCTGAACATATCGTCGGGAATGTTGGGAAGGTTGATCAGCACGTTGTACCGGGCGCCGGCCGCCGCCGCTTCGGCCGCCAGCGCCGCGACGCCGGCGTCGCTCAGGGAGTTCTTGTTGCCCTTGAGCGCGGCTGTCTTGGCCAGCCCGAGGAGGGCCACGGACTTTTCCAGCACGCCGAGCGGAACCCGGGTGGCCTTGATATAAGCCCTCTGGAGGGCCGCCGCTTTCTCCCGGGCCTGGTCCTCGCTCCCGCCGGGCAAACGGTAAGCTTCCATGACCATGTCAAAAGCCCGGGTGTCCTCGTCGATGGCCTTGAGCATCTCGTCCTTGGCCGCCTGGGCCTTGACGGCCGCCTCTTTGAGCTCGGGCTGGACGGACTCATACCCCTTTTTCCCGACGGTCAGGTTCGCGACCATCGCCGAGAGGGCCGCCGACAGGGCGCCAAAGAGCGCGGCCGCGCTGCCCCCGCCCGGGGTGGGAGTATCGAGGGACAGCTCATCAACGAACTCACCGAGCGTGAGCCGGACGAGCGAGGGCGCGTCCTCCCTGAATTGGTGCTCGATGATCTTCTTTCCCGGGTCGAAGGGCGCCACGTCGTTGAGCCCCAGCGACAGGACCGCGGTCCGGATGAGGTCTTTCTCGGGGAGCCCCGGGCTTTTGCCCTGCTTCTCAAGATAGTAACGGCCGGACATGAGCATCGCGTCCTTGGGGATGAGCCCGACGAGCTCGCTTCCCGTCACCCTGAGGCCGAGCCGCTCCGCCAGGCGGATGGCTTCGTCGAAGACGACATGCACGGGCGTGATCTTGTAGTTTGTGAAATTGATCGAGACCTGGGCGATGCCGTAATCCTCGATATACCAGCCCACGGCCTTGACATGCTTGAATTTTCCGGGCAGGTTCACGGCCCGGCCGGTCTCGTCCCTGACGATGTTCCCCTCGGCGTCCCGCTCGGCGCGTCCGCTCTCCCTGAGCCCCAGGGCGATCTCGTGAGCCAGCCGCCTGTCCCGGGTGTTCAGGTTGATGTTATAGGCGATCAGGAATTCGCGGGCGCCGATGATGGTTGCCCCTGACTTCGGGTTGAACACCGGCCGGCCGTAATCCGGCGCCCAGTCGGGGTCCTTGAGCTTCTCGGCCAGCCCCTCGTACTCGCCGGCCCGGATGGCGGCCAGGTTCTGGCGCCCGGGTTTTTGCGCGGCTCCTTCGTACAGGTAGACCGGGATCCCGAGCTCGCCGGACACCCGCTCCGCCAGGTCGTGGGCCAGGGCGATGCAGTCGTCCATGGTCACGTCGGAGACCGGGACGAACGGACAGACGTCCGTGGCGCCGATCCGGCTGTGGGCCCCCTTGTGCTCGGTCATGTCGATGACCTCGGCGGCCTTGGCGATGGCCCGGAAAGCCGCTTCTTTGACGCCCTCCGGGGAACCGATGAACGTCACGACCGTCCTGTTCGTGGACTCGCCCGGGTCGACGTCCAGAAGCTTGACCCCCGGCGTGCGCTCGATCTCCTGAGTGATGGCCTTGATCTTTTCCGGATCGCGGCCCTCGCTGAAATTGGGGACACACTCCACGAGCTTCATTCTTCGACTCCTTTGAGCATGGTGTACAGCAGCGCTCCCTTGACGTCATAAACCTCGACTTTGGGGAATTCCCGAAGATATTCGGTCAGGGTCGCCTTATCGCCCACGATGACAACGACCGGCGGAGCTCGCAGGAACTTCCCGCCGGCGGCGAGGACGCTGTCGGCGTCGACGAGCATGATGCTGTCATAGAACTTGTTCCAATACGCATCGCTGAGCGAGTAGGTCAGGATCTCGGAAACCCGCTGGGTCATCGCTTCCAGGCGGCCGAGCTGGAGAGGGAAGTTGCCGATGAGATAGGCCTTCGCCTGTTCGATCTCGAAGGTGCTCACTTTTTCCCGGCTGATGCGGTCGACTTCCCGGAGGATCTCCTGAACGGCGGCATGGCAGGCCGAGGGGACGACCCGCGCCCGGACCGAAAAGACGCCGCCCGACCGTAAGAGATCGACTTCGCTGAAGGCGAAGTGGGCATATTCCTTCGATTCCCGCAAGTTCATGAACAGACGGCTGTTCGGGGTTCCACCGATCGTCTGGTTCAGGACGAGGAACGGAAAATAGTCGGGGTCGTCGATCGGAAAGATCAGGTTCCCGATGAACAGCGTGGCGTCCTTGGCCCGGGGAAGGTCGACGAGGCAGACCCTGTCCTGGCCGATGGCCGCCGTCAACGGCGTCGGCTGCCGGAGAGTTTCTCCTTCCTTCCAGGTGCTGAAATACCGGCTGACCTTCCGGGCCGCGGCGGTCAGGTTGAGGTCCCCCGCAAGCACCACCAGCGCGTTGTTGGGGCGATAGAAACGCCGGTAAAAATCCAGGATGTCCCGGCGGCGGATGTTTCTGAAAACATCCTGTCCATACAGGCCGTTGCGGTAGGGGTGGCTGCCGAACAGCAGGCGGTGCAGCTGCCTCCGGCCGATGAACTCGGGATTCCGCTCTTCCTGGAGCATCTCGTAGCGCCGGCTGAACTTGAGGCCGGCGATCTCTTTTTCGGGGAAGTCGGGCTGGAGAGCCATCAGGCTGAGCGTCTCCAGCGCCCGGTCCAGGTCTTCATCCAGAAAGAGCAGGGAGAGCCGGGAGTAGTCGAGTGTCGCCGTCGTGGACAAGACCCCGCCGATCTCTTCCAGCCTCTCCTCGATATCGGACGCCGAGACCAGCGGCGTCCCCCGGCTCAGCATCTCGGCCGTGAACCCGGCCAGCCCGGGGAGCCTCTCCGGACAGTCGCGTTCCCCGGCCAGGACGGTGAGTTGGGCGCTGATAAAGGGGCTGTTCTTGAGATAGATCGCCGCGACGGTCAAACCGTTGCTCAGACGGATGCTGTCGATCTTGGGGAAGTTCAGTTCCTGCAGGCGGTCGGGGACGGGCGGGGATTTGCGGAACCTCTCCTGTCCGAACGCGGCGGAACAGGCGAGGAGCACGGCGAGAACGACGCTGAAGCGGCTGATCATCTCATCTTGACGTTCATGATGATGCAGTTCTCCGGCATCAGATACCGGACGCAGAGAGCGTGCAGTCGGGCCGGCGTCACCCGGAGATACCGCTCGAGCTCGAGCGGCGCGTCGTCCAGCCCGACCGGGGAGAAAAATGTTTCGGCCAGGTAGATAGCCCTGTTGAGCGTCGATGAGAACCGGTCGAAATAGTCGCGCTTCAGGACGTTCTTCGCCCTGTCCAATTCATCTTCCGGAACCAGGTTCAGCCTGAGCTTCCCTAATTCCGAGAGGATGGCCTTCTGGCAAAGGCCCGACGACAGCTGGGTATTGCTCGTGGCAAAGACCTTGATCGCCGCCACGTCACCGCGCCTTTCGAGGCCGCCGTCCAGGAAGAAAGCCAGCTTCTCCCTCTTGATCAGCTTCCTGGTCAGCCGGGACGTCTTGCCCTTGAACAGGACATAATCAAGCACTTTCAGGCCGTAGAAATCCTGCGAATAGGGCGGGGCGACCCTGTAGCCCAGGTAGAAGGCCGGGTACGGGGCCAGCGTCTCCGAGAACACCTCGACCAGCGATTTTTTTTCCGGCGGGCGGGGTTCAGGAGGAGGTGGGACGTCCCGGCCCGGCGGGATGGTCTCAAAATACCGGTCCGTCAACTCCCGCGCCCGCGGCAGGTCGATATCCCCGGCGATGACGAGGACGGCATTGTTCGGAACGTAAAGCCCGGCGTAGAAATCCAAGATGTCGCCTGGAGACAGGTTCCGGATATCCTCTTCCTTTCCCAGAATGCCGTGATGGTGCCTGAAATCGGGGAACAGCAGCCGGTCGAAGGCCAGCGAGCTCTCGAGGTAAGGCTCCGAAGCGGTGCGTTGGGCAAGATCGTCGAGCAGGGACTGTTTCCAGCGCTCGGCCTTGGCGGCGTCGATCTCGAGCGTCCGCATCCGGTCGGACTCCAGCCACAGCACCAGCCCGAGCTGATTCGACGGGACGGTCTCGTAGAAATAGGTGATATCGGGAGTCGTGCTCGCGTTCGGCTCACCCCCGACGCGGTTGATATAGCCGATGTGCTGCATCGGACCGACGTTCAGTGAGCCGTTGAACATCATCATGTGCTCGAGGAGATAGGCGAGCCCCGTCTTCCCCGGCTGCTCCCTGACAGATCCCGCCCTGTAGGCGAGGACGACCGAAACGACCGGCAAGGCGTCGTCCTCCGACAGCACGACTTGGAGCCCATTCCTCAGCGCGTAGGATGTGACGGGGAAGGGGAGGACGGGATCTTCCTGGCCGGCCGCCGGCGCGCCCAGGCAACCGGCGAGGGCCAGAAGAACAGCGGCTCTCAAATACTTATTCGACATAATGCCCGACTTCGTCCCCGCGGGCAAAACTAAAATATCATAAACCCCGGCGAAATTCCACGCGGCTGCCAGTTGAAAATCGGGCGTGGTTGATATAGTATGACCGACTGTCATCGCCTACGACCTTAGGAGGTTAACCCATGAGCAAGGCGGGAAAGCATCTCTTCACCTCGGAATCGGTGACCGAGGGACATCCCGACAAGATCTGCGACCAGATCTCGGACAGCATCCTGGACGACCTGATCGCCCAGGACCCACTGAGCCGGGTGGCCTGCGAAACGATGGTGACCACCGGGCTGGTGCTCATCGCGGGTGAGATCACGACGGACGCTTACTGCGACTTCCAAAAGCTTGTCCGCAGCGTCATCAAGGATATCGGCTACACCCAGGCCGTGTTCGGGTTCGATTACGAGACCTGCTGCGTCATCTCGTCCATCCACGAACAGTCCAAAGACATCTCCATGGGCGTCAGTGAAACCGAGGAGAGGGAGCAGGGCGCGGGAGACCAGGGGATCATGTTCGGCTACGCCTGCAGCGAGACCGAGGAGCTCATGCCCATGCCGATCGTCCTGGCTCACAAGCTCGTCCGCCAGCTGAGGGACGCCCGCCGGCAGAGGATCCTGCCTTACCTCCGGCCCGACGGCAAGTCCCAGGTCACGGTCGAATATGAAGGCGATACGCCCCGACGGATCGAGGCGGTCGTCATCGCCGCCCAGCATAACGCCACCGTCAAGCTGGACGAGCTCAAGGAAGGCATCCGGCAGCAGGTCATCAAGAAGGTGATCCCCGCCCATCTGATGGATAAGAAGACCAAGATCATCATCAACGGCACCGGCCGGTTCGAGCAGGGGGGCCCGCTGGCCGACACCGGCATCACCGGGCGCAAGATCATCGTCGACACTTACGGCGGCGTCGGCAGCCACGGCGGCGGTAGCTTCTCCGGCAAGGATCCCTCCAAGGTCGACCGCTCGGGCTCCTACATGGCGCGCTACATCGCCAAGAACCTCGTCGCCGCCGGCCTCGCCGGCAAGCTCGAGGTCCAGCTCGCCTACGCCATCGGCGTCGCCGAGCCGGTGTCGATCATGATCGATACCTTCGGCACGGCGAAGGTCCCCGAGGACAAGATCAAGGAACTCATCCGCGGCCACTTCCCGCTCAAGCCCAAGGCGATGATCAACACCCTCGACCTGCTGAAGCCGCTCTACCGCAAGACGGCCTGTCACGGCCACTTCGGCAGGAACGAGCCCGAATTCCACTGGGAGGTCACGGACAAGGCGGACACCCTGAAAAAGGAGGCCGGGCTTTGACCATGACCTCCGATGTCAAGGACATCAACCTCGCTCCGGCGGGACGGCTGAGGATCGAATGGGCGGGACGGTTCATGCCCGTCCTCCAATCGATTAAAACGACGTTCGCCAAGGAGAAGCCCCTCAAGGGCGTCAAGCTCTCGGCGTGCCTGCACGTGACGAGCGAAACCGGCAACCTGATGGAGGCGCTCAAGCTGGGGGGCGCGGATGTCCGGCTGGCCGCCTCGAATCCCTTGAGCACCCAGGATGACGCCGCTGCGGCGATCGTCAAGCACTTCGGGGTCTCCGTTTTCGCCATCAAGGGCGAAGACCACAAGACCTACTACCAGCATCTCAGCGCCGCCCTGGACCACGGGCCGCAAATCACCATGGATGACGGAGCCGACCTGGTCAGCACCCTCCACTCCCGGAAGCGGGCCCTTCTCGCCGGCGTCACCGGCGGCACGGAAGAGACGACGACCGGCGTCATCCGGTTGAAGAGCATGGCGGCCGAGGGCGTCCTCGAGTATCCGATCATCGCCGTCAACGACGCCGACACCAAGCACCTCTTCGATAACCGCTACGGAACCGGACAGAGCACGATCGACGGCATCCTCCGGGCCACCAACATCCTCCTGGCGGGGCTGCACTTCGTCGTCGTCGGCTACGGCTGGTGCGGGCGGGGCCTGGCCATGAGGGCCAAGGGCGCCGGGTCCAAGGTCATCGTCTGCGAGGTCAACCCCTCCGCGCCCTCGAGGCGGTTATGGACGGCTATGAGGTCATGCCGCTGGCTCAGGCGGTTCCGATAGGGGACGTTTTCGTGACGGTCACGGGCGACAAGAGGGTCATCACGCGTTCCCACTTCACCAGGATGAAGGACGGCGCGATCGTGGCCAACTCCGGCCATTTCAACGTCGAGATCGACATCCCCGCCCTGGAGAGCCTGGCCAGACGGAAACGGAAGATCCGCGAGTTCGTGGTCGAGTACGAGCTGGCCAAGGGGCGCCGGGTCCACCTCCTCGGCGAGGGGCGGTTGATCAACCTGGCCGCGGCCGAGGGGCACCCGGCGATGGTCATGGACATGAGCTTCGCCAACCAGGCGCTGTCCGTGCTCTATCTCGTCCAGAAGGGCGCCTCGCTCGGGAAAAAAGTCTATCCGGTGCCCGAGGCGATCGACCAGAAGATCGCCCGTCTCAAGCTCAGGTCCATGGGGATCCGGATCGACAGCCTGACGGCCGAGCAGAAGGCGTACCTGGCGGCTTGGGAAGAGGGGACTTAGCCGGGAAGCCCGCCCTTTTCCCTGATCTCTTTAAGATACTGGTTGACGCTGTTTCGCATCTCGGGGTCTGAGATCTTGGGCAGTATCGTCTGGAAGATCCCGCCCGCTTTTTCCCAGTCGCTGTTCTTGACGTAAGCCGCGCCCAGGTTGAAATTGAAGTTGACGTCCTGGGGCACGATCTTGACGGCCTGGCTGTAGCTGTCGATCGCCTCGGCCAGCTTGCCCTGCTTTTCCAGGATGAGCCCCTTCAGGTTGTGCGCCATGGCGAACCGGGAATTGAGCTTGATGGCGGCCTCATCGTAGGCCATCGCCTGGTCGAAGTCGCCGCGGGTGAAATAAAGCCTGGCGAGATTATAGTTCGGCAGCTCCTTGGTCGTATACGCGCGGTCGTTGACGACCTTGAGGAACTCCGCTTCGGCCTTGTCGATGAACCCCAGCTCCTGGTAGACGCTGCCGAGGTTGTTCCGGGCTTCGGAAAAATCCGGGGCGATCTCGAGACAGCGCTCGTAATGCCTGACGGCCTCGGGAAGGTTGCCCTGCATCGAAGCGGCGAGGCCCAGGGCGTTGTAGGCCAAGAAATAGCGCGGGTCCAGAGTGATCGACCGGTTGAGATACTGGATCGCCTCCGCGGGCTGGCCGCTGTTGAGATAAAAAACGCCCAGGCTGTACTGATGTCGCGGGTCCTTCTCTTTGGCCTGGCTCATCTTTTTCTGGGAAGAGGCGCAACCCGCTAAACAGGCCAGGACGACACACAGCCAGACTCTTGTTCTCGTCATCGCGTCATCTCCTCGTCATGTAATCCATGAGGCTCGACCGGTCAGGCTTCGCCCTTGAGAGCGCGCTGCATCAGGTCGCGGATCGATTCCTGAGGCGCTTTGCCGTGGTGCAGGATCCGATAGACTTCCTCGACGATCGGCATCTCGACCGCCTGCCGCCGGGCGAGGTCGCGTACCGAGACGGTCGTGGCGACGCCCTCCGCCACGTTCTTCATGTCGGCCAGGACCTCCTGGAGCGCCCTCCCTTTGCCCAGCTCGAACCCGACGTGGTAGTTCCGGCTCATCATGGCCGTGCACGTCAAGACGAGGTCGCCGATCCCGGCGAGGCCGAAAAAGGTCTCCTTCCTGGCCCCCAGTCCGAGGCCCAGGCGGGTGATCTCGGCGAGCCCCCGGGTGATCAGGGCGGCGCGGGAATTATGTCCGTACTTGAGGGCGTCGGAGATCCCGGCGGCGATGGCGATCACGTTTTTCGTGGCCCCCGCCAGCTCGACGCCCAGGACGTCCGAACTCGTATAGCACCTGAGGCTGAGGTCCGAGATCAGGCGCTGAACCCGGCAGGCGGCGTCGTTGGACCTGGAGGCGACCACGACGGCCGTCGGGTGCTTTTCGGCGACTTCCCTGGCGAAGCTCGGGCCGCTGAGGACCGCGAGGTGGGGGAGCCGGCGCCCGGCCATGACCTCGGTCATGACCTCGGTCATCCTCTTGAGCGAGCCTTCCTCGATCCCCTTCGTCAGGCTGACCACGACCTGGTCCCCCGACAGGCCGTCGGCGATCTCAAGGAAGACCGCGCGGAAGAATTGGGACGGGACGGCGATAAACAGCATGTCCGCCGAGGAGGCTGTTCGCTGGACGTCCGAAGAAAAAGAAACGGCCCGGGGAAGAGGAAAGCCGGGCAGAAAAGTGCGGTTCTCCCGGGTCCGGCGAAGCTCCGCCAGGACCTTTTTCTCCCGGACCCAGATAGATGTTCCGACCCGAAGGCGTCCAAGATGCAGGGCGAAGGCCGTGCCCCAGGTTCCGGCGCCGATGACCGCGGCTTTCATGGAGTTTCCAACTCCTTTTTTTCTCCGAGCTTCCGCTCCCGGCCGGCGATGAGCCTCCGGATATTGTCCTTGTGACGGATGGCCACGAGGAGGAAGATGGCCGCGCCCAGGATACCCAATTCGACATCGGCTTTCCAGAAAAAGGCGAGCAGGGAGACCGACAGGATTCCCAGAAGGGAGCCGAGCGAGACCAGTCGGGTCGCGGCGATGACCCCGGCGAATATGACCAGGCCGGCAGCGAACAGGGGAGGGGACAGGACGGCAACGGCGCCCATGGCGGTCGAGACGCCTTTCCCGCCGCGAAAGTTGATGAAGAGGGGAAAACAGTGCCCCAAGGCGACGGCCAGGGCGGCCGCCATAGCCAAGCGCCTGTCTCCGGTAAGCTGGAGAATGAGAGCGACCGGCACGGCGGCTTTCAACACGTCGGCGACGAGGACCGGTACGGCGTATTTCCAGCCGGCGAGCCGCAGGACATTGGTGGCTCCCGTGCTGCGGCTGCCCAGGCCGCGAATGTCTCTTCTCAGGCCCCGCCGGAAGATGATATAGCCCGAGGGGACTGAACCGACGAGGTAGGCCGCCAGAATGATCAGGAGCTCCTTCATCCCAGTCTGAACTCCCCGAGGACGCTGTATTCGGCACCGCCCGGCGTGAGGACGCTCCGGTAATATGTCAGCCGGCCGACCTCCATCTCTCCGAAATCCCGGTCCGCGAGGCGTTCCATCTCCTGAAGCAGCCGCTCCATCGGGCCGGGGAATTTTACCCTGCCGAGAGTGAGGTGCGGAAGGAAATCCCGCTGCTCGGGTTCAAAGCCCAGCCCGGAGGCGGCGGCTTCGATCTCTTTTTGAACGCCGGGCAGCTGAGGGCCGGATTCGACGCCCACCCAGACGACGCGCGGCAGCCGCCTTCCCGGGGGAAAAGCTCCCATGCCGACGAGCCGCATCATGAATCGGGGACGGCCGGCGGCGATCGCCTGCAGCGCCGCGGCGACGGCCGCCGCCTTGTCGTCCGTTGTTTCGCCCAGGAACTTTAGTGTCAGGTGCATCCCCTCGGCCTGGACCCAGCGGACATTCGCAGCGAGCGGAGCCAGGCCGCCGACGAGCGCCTTGAGCTCGTCCTTGAGCGGTGAGTCGAGGTCGATGGCGATGAATGTCCTCATGCCTTCACCCGCCTTCCACTCCCGGCCTGCCGGAGAAGATGCCGGCGAAGCATGTCCATGGCTTTCCGCGCCGACTGCGATTTGACAAGCGATCGCCCTCCCCAGAACAGGCTTTTCTGGACTTCCGTCCCTCCCCGCCAGGCCAGCGCGGTCCACACCAGGCCGACGGGCTTATCGGGTGTGGCGCCGCCCGGACCGGCAATACCGGTGACGGCGAGGCCGAAATCAGCCCCCGTTCGCCGCCGCGCGCCGGCGGCCATAGCCCGCGCGACAGCCGGGCTGACTGCGCCTTGGGAGTTGACTAGCGCCGCCCGGACGCCAAGCAGCTCGGACTTAAGGGCATCGCTATAAGTGATGAATCCCCCCAAAAAATAGGCCGAACTCCCCGGGACGCCAGTCAGTCGGTGGCCGAGAAGGCCCCCGGTGCAGGATTCGGCCACCGCCAGCGTCTGTTTCCGATCGCGCAGAAGGCGGCCAAGGGTCTCTTCGAGGGATTCGCCGCTCTCGGAAAAGATGTTGTCCTTCAGCCGTTCCCGGAGCTTTACGCAGAGTCCGTCGGCCTTCTTTTCGGCGAGCTTCGGGCTGACCCGGGAATGGGCCGTGACGTGCAGCTCGACCTGACCCGGGCTGGCGAGAACGGTGAGCTCAAGCCCGACGGACTTCGGATAGAGGCCGGAGATCAGGGATTCGAGGGCGGATTCCCCGATGCCCGTGGTCATCAGCGTCCGCCGGGAAAAAAAGCCGGCGCGCCTCCGGGCCAGCCTCGGCGCAACCGCGTCGTCGAACATGGCCTTGAGCTCGTGCGGCGGCCCGGGGAGGAGGACGAGCGTCTTCGAGCCGGAGCGGAGCCACTGGCCGGGAGCCGTGCCGTTCGGGTTCGGCAGGACCGCGGCGCCTTCAATGATGTAGGCTTGCCGGCGGTTCGGCGCCGTCATCGTAACTTGACGCCTGCGGAACCGGTCTTCGATGGTCCTTAAAATATCCTTCCGGAAAACGAGCCGCCGGCCGAGCGCCCGGGCGACCGCCCGGCGCGTCTTATCGTCCGCGGTCGGACCGAGGCCGCCGATGATGATGACCAGGCCGACGTGCCGGAGAGCCTCGCTCACCCGGAGGGCGAGTCCCGCGGTCTCGTCGCCAACCACGGTCTTGAACTTGACGGCGTACCCGAAGTCGTTCAACCGGGCGGTGAGGAAGAGGGAGTTCGTGTCCTGGCGATGGGGGGTCAAGAGCTCCGAACCGACGGCGATGATCTCGACGTTGGCGGCTCGCAGGCTGTTCATTTCAGAAAAAGGTAGAGTTGGAGCAAGATCCCGCTCGCCACGGCGGCGGCCAGATCATCCGCCATGATGCCCCAGCCGCGCGGAAGCCTTTCCGCCCGCGAGATCGGAAAGGGCTTGACGATGTCGAAAAACCGGAAGAGCGCAAACCCCAGCCCGAGATTGAGCCAGGTGGGCGGTAGGGAAAGGAAGACGAGGAGCTGACCGGCGGCCTCGTCGACTACGACCGTCCCGGGGTCTTCCTTGCCGACATCGGCCGAATAGGCCGTGGAGGCGGCGATCCCTACGATGACTAGAATCAGGAAAATCCCGGCGAGGGCCGGGAAAGGGAGCCCGGATAGGACCAGCTTATAGAGGAAAAGGACGGCCAGGCTTGTCACCGTGCCCGGCGCCAGGGGCGCATAACCGAGACCGAAAAAAGTGGCGACGATCGTCCGGAGAGTCTTCATTCGACGATGATTCCGCGTAAATCATATACTTGCGCGGCGACGATTTCAACTTTCTCCATGGCCCGGACGCCCGCCGGACGCGGACGCCGGCCGCGGACCCGCACCACGCCGTCGACCTCGGGCGCCTGGAAGCGCGCCCGACCCGTCCAGGCATCCCGCCGGCCTGCGACGGGGGCTTCGAGCAGGACTTCGAGCGTCGTGTGGAGATAACTCCTGTTGATCTCGCGCGAGATGCCGGCCTGGAGGGCCATGATCTCCTGCTGCCGTTCGAGCTTTTCTTTCGCCGGCACGGGGTCGCCCAGTCCGAACACGGGCGTCCCGGGTTCTGGCGAATAGGCGAACACGCCCAGGTGATCGAACCGGGCCTCGCGCACGAATTCCCTCAGGACCGCGAATTCCCGCCGGCCCTCTCCGGGGAAGCCCACGATAAGGGAAGTCCTGAGGCTCGCGCCCGGCAGTTTCTTTCGGATATTCTCGATGAGCTCGAGCGCCCGCCGGCCGTCGAGGCTCCGCCTCATACTTTTGAGGACGGAGGTGTCCGCATGCTGAATGGGAATGTCGAGATAGCGGCAGACCCTGGTCCCGGTCATGGCGTCAAGCAGGGCGGGAGTGACCTCCTCGGGGTACCCGTAGAGAAAACGTATCCAGCGGAGGCCCCGAACATCTCCGAGTTTAATGAGAAGGTCCGCCAGCGCGTCCTTGCGCCCCCGGTCGCGGCCGAAATACGTCGTGTCCTGGGAAACGAGGTTGATCTCCCTGACCCCCAGGCGAACCAGCTCCCTGGCTTCGGTCAGGATGGACGAGGTCGTCCGGGACCTGTAGGGTCCTTTGATCCGGGGGATGGCGCAGAAAGAACACCGGTGCGAACAGCCCTCGGAGACCTTCAGGTAGGCCCAGGTCGCGGGTGTCGAGAGGAGGCGAGGGTTCTCGGGACCGCACAAGAAGGCGGACCGGCCGGGCCGAAACCGCCGGCCCTCGAGCGCCGGCACGATGTTATCGAAATCTCGGACGCCCATCCAGACGTCCACCTCGGGGTACTTCGGTCTCAGCTCGTCAAGGGATCTTTCCACGTAGCAGCCCGTGACCGCCAGCCTCTTTTCGGGATGCCTGCGCTTCAGCGAAACCGCCCGATCGATGCCCTGCTCCACTTCCTCTCTCGCCGGGCGGATGAAGCCGCAGGTATTGAGGATCAAGATATCCGCCCGCTTCTCGTCGGTGGTCGTGGCATACCCGGCCCGCCTGAGATAGCCCAGCATGACCTCGCTGTCGACGAGGTTCTTGGCGCACCCGAAGGTCAGGAGGGCCACGGACTTCCTTGGAGGCAAAGCTTTGACGGCGCTCATCGCGTCAGGAATGCGTCCGACCCGGGGTTCAGGGGTAAATCCGATAGAGGAGGCGGGGGAAGGGGATCGTTTCGCGGATGTGCTTGGTGCCGCAGATCCAGGCGACGGTCCTTTCCACTCCGAGGCCGAATCCCGAGTGCGGCACGCTCCCGAATTTTCTCAGGTCGAGGTACCACTGGTAGGCTTCACGCGGCAGCCCCTGTTCCTTGATCCGCTGCTCGAGGAGAACGGGGTCGTGGACCCTCTGTCCGCCGCCGACGATCTCTCCGTAGCCCTCGGAGGCCAGGACGTCGACGCCCAGGGCGAGGTCGGGACGGGCCGCGTCGGGCTGCATATAGAAGGCTTTGATGGCGGCGGGGAAATGCGTGACACAGACGGGGAGGTCGTAGATCTCCGACATCAGCGCTTCCTCGGGAGCGCCGAAATCGGTCCCCCAGGTGATGGCCGCCCCCTTGGCCTGAAGACAGCGCAGGGCTTCGTCGTAGGTCACGCGCGGGAAAGGCTTCTTGACCCGCTCGAGGGGAGCCGTGTCCCGTTCGAGCGTTTCCAGTTCGCGCCTTCGCTTCTCGAGCGTCCGCTCCAGGATGAAGATGATGAGGTCCTGGGCGAGCTCGACGATGTCGTCGAGGAGCGCGAAGGCGACCTCCGGCTCGACCATCCAGAACTCGATCAGGTGACGCCGCGTCTTGGACCTCTCCGCGCGGAACGTCGGGCCGAAGCAGTAGACCTTGCCGAAGGCCATGGCCGTGGCCTCGTTGTAGAGCTGGCCGCTCTGGCTGAGGTAGGCTTTCTGGTCGAAGTACTGGGTTTCGAACAAAGTCGTCGTGCCCTCGCAAGCGCTCGGCGTGAGGATCGGCGTGTCCATCAGCCGGAACCTGCGGCCGTCGAAGAAATCCCGGATCGCCTTGACGACCTCGGCGCGGACCTGAAGAATGGCGTGCTGCTTCGAGGAGCGGAGCCAGAGATGGCGATGCTCCATGAGGAAAGGCGTGCTGTGTTCCTTGAGGGTGATGGGGTAGTCTTGGGCGATCTGGAGGGTTTCCAGGTCCTCGATGTCGAGCTCGTAACCGCCCGGCGCCCGTTTCTCTTCGCGGACCCGTCCCCGGACGATGACCGAGGATTCCTGGGTCAGGGCGTCGAACTGGCGGAACAGCGGATGGTCTTTTTCGGCGCTGAAGATCGTCGCTTGGACGATCCCCGTGCCGTCCCGGACGAGGAGAAACCTCACCTTGCCGCTCGACCGCTTGTTATAAACCCAGCCGCGGACCTCGACGGATTCGCCGGCATGCCGCCCGATGTCTTCGATGTAAACCCAAGCCATAGTGCGGTCATTATAGGGAATTCTGCCGGGAGGGTCAAATTAGCGTCACGCCGGGTGAGTATCTCTTTTTATGTGATCGTTCATCTCGATAATAGGGTCCTGTCACGGCGCGCCCCTGGGCGTCCTCGCGCCTCACCCGTCAACGATTGCTCGCGCCCTCCCAGGGGAGAGGGGTCCCCGTCGCTCCGGGCGCGCAGGGGCTATCGCCGTGCCACCCTTCCGATGTCCTATTGGCATCACATCAAAAGTAACGTCCTCAATGCGTTGGGGGGCGGCGACTATTGCATAAGAGCGGGGATTGTCCTAATTATAGTGACATGGCGCAGGCGAAACCTTTTCCACTCGCGAAGCTCATAGTGGGCCTGATCGCGGCCGAGGCATCCGTCTTTGAAAAAGCGGAGCGGGCGCTTGTCATGCTTTACGGCGCGGTCGACTTGCGGAGCGCGTTCTTCCCATTCGATGCGACGGATTACTACGAAGAGCAGATGGGCGGCGGCCTGCGGCGCCTGTTCCTGAGCTTTTCAGACCTCGTCTCTCCGGACACGCTCGGACCGATCAAGGTCAGGACCAATGCCCTGGAAGCGGAGATCGGACGCGGCTACCCGGCTCTTCGCCGCGCCGTCAACATCGACCCGGGCATCCTCACGGGCAGCGCCCTGATCATGGGCACGGCCAAGGATTTCGCGCATCGCGTCCCCCTGACCGGGGGGATCTACGCGCACCTCGAGCTGTTGTTCGGGAAAAACGAGGTCCGCTGCCTCGATTGGACCTATCCGGATTTCCGGCGGACGGGCTACCAGGATTTTTTTGTCGCGGTCAGGAAGGTTTACCTGGCCCAGCTGCGGCCCGGAAAAGATATTTCCTGATCCGGCCGGCCCAGGTTCCCGGGGTCGGGCGCCGGAGCCTTATTCCTCAGGGTTGAAGGCCGAGATCTTGCGCAGCTTGTCGATGATCTCCGGGAGCTCGCGGAGGGTCACCTCGACGTCTTGGTCGGTGTTGAACCTCCCCAGGGACATCCGGATGGACGAGCGGGCGATCTCGGGCCGGAGCCCGATCGACATCAAGACGTGGGACGCCTCCTCGGACTCCTCGCTGCAGGCCGAGCCCGTGGATACGTAGATCTCTTTCGTCGCCAGGGCGAGGAGGATGGCCTCGGCCTCGAGCCCGGGGAAGGCGAAGTTGAGCGTGCCCTTGACCCGCCGCTCGGGGTGGCCGTTGAACCGGACCCTCGGGATCCCGGCTTCGATGCCCTTCTTCAGGTTTTCCGAGAGACGTTCGACCCGGTCCCTGTCTTTCCGGCCCCGGTCCGCGAGCAGGCGGGCGGCCTCGCCAAAGCCGACGATCCCGATCGTGTTTTCGGTTCCGCCTCGCCGGCTCTTCTCCTGCTGGCCGCCATAGATGAGCGGGCAAATATCGACCCCGCGCCGGACATAGAGCGCCCCCACGCCTTTCGGGCCGTAGATCTTATGGGCCGAAACGGTGAGGAGGTCGACGCCCAGCTTCTCGACGTCGAGGTCGAGCTTGCCAAAGGTCTGGACCGCATCCGTGTGGACGAGCGCCCCTTTTTCCCTGGCCAGCGAAGCGATCTGCTCGACCGGCTGGATGGTGCCGATCTCGTTGTTCGCGTGCATGACCGAGACGATCGCCGTCTGGGGAGTCAGGGCATCCCTTAGAAAATCCAAATCGACCAGACCGGTGCCGTCGACGGGCAAATAGGTGATCCGCACGCCTTTTTTTTCGAGATACTTCGCGGCGTTGAGGATGGCGGGGTGCTCGATCGAGGAGACGATGACCTCGTTCTTGTCCGGGAAGGCATCGAGCACGCCGCGCAGCGCGAAGTTGTCCGCCTCGGTGCCCGAGCCGGTGAAGACGATCTCGGACCGGTGGGCGCCCAGCGCCCCGGCCACCTGCTCGCGGGCCTGGGAGATAAAGTCCTTGACCGCGCGCCCGATCGGATAGAGCGAGGAGGGGTTCCCGAAGTGCTCCCTCAGGAAGCCGCACATCTTGTCGGCGACCGCCGGGTCGAGCGGCGTCGTCGCGTTATTGTCGAGATAAACCAACCCGCGCCTCCAAGGGACTCGAAGCGTGTCCGCCGCTTTTAGCCCAGCCTTTCCATGAGTATCTTCACCACCTCGAGGCCCGCCCGCTTCTGACCCTCCTCGGCGGCGGCCCCGATATGCGGCGCGGCCGTCACGTTGGGATGGTCGATGAGCGTGAAATCGTCCGGCGGCTCTTTTTCGAAAACGTCCAGGGCGGCCGCCCTGACCTTGCCGGAATTCAGGGCTTCGAGGAGGGCCTTCTCGTCCACCACGCCCCCGCGGGCGGCGTTGACGATGACGGCTCCGTCTTTCATCGCGGCGATCTCCTCACGGCCAATGATGTATTTCGGCTGCTTGGGGATATGGAGGGTGATGATGTCCGAGCCCGCCAGGAGCTCGGACAGCCCGACCTGCCGGACGGGAAGCGTGGTCTTGATGTCGACGACATCATAGGCCAGGACGCTCATCCCGAAGGCCAGCGCCCTCTCGGCCACGGCCAGGCCGATCCGGCCGCCGCCGATGACGCCGAGCGTCTTGCCGTGGAGTTCGGTCCCCGAGAGCGCCTTTTTCTCCCATTTGTGCTGCTTCAACGAGACGTTGGCCCGCCCGAGCTGCCGCACAGCGCTGAGCATCAGCCCCATCGTGATCTCGGCCACGGAGATGGTCGTCGCCGCGGGCGTGTTGGCCACGGCGATGCCTTTCTCTTTAGCGGCCGCCGCGTCGACATTATCCAGCCCGATCCCGGCGCGCAGGATCAGCTCCAGGTTGGTCGAGGCGGCGATGGCGTTCCGGGTCACTTTGGTCGCGCCCCGGACGACGATGGCGTTGAATCCCGGGATCGTCTTGACGAGCTCGGCCTCGTCCATGCCCGTCTTGACCGTTACCTCGAAGCTCGGAGAAGCCTTGAGCTGATCAAGGGCTTCCTTGTCGAGTGAATCCGCGATCAGGATCTTCTTCATTTCCAGTCCTCCATCAAGCTCGTCTCGGCGGCCTTGACGCCGCTTCCTTTTTCAAAGGCGTACCCAAGGTCGGCCAGGGTCATTTCGAGGGCGGAGAGAGCCGTAATGACGTCAAACCCCCCCATATACCCCAGGTGCGCTATGCGGAAGAACTTGCCTTTGTTGGGGTCTTGGGCGCCGGCGATATAGGCCTTGTATTTCGATTGCATGGTTTTGACGATCTTGCTGCCGTCCACCCCCGCCGGGGTTTTTGCGGCCGTCAGGATGTTGCCCGGGTTCTTGGCCAGAAGCTCGAGGCCCAGCGCCTTGACGCCCGCCCGGGTGGCATCGCCCATGATCCTGTGGTGTTCGAGCAGCGTCTCCATTCCCATGCCCTTGATGATGTCGAGCGCCTTCTTCTGCTGGATGATGAGCGAGATCGCGGGCGTCCAGGGGGTGGTCTGCTTTTCCAGGTTCTTCTTGGCCTTTTTGGCGTCGAAATAGAACTTCGGGAGCTTGGCTGCCTCCACCGATTTCCAGGCCTTGGGGCCGAAGGCGATGTAGGCCAGGCCCGGGGGGATCATAAACGATTTCTGGGACCCCGAGAGGAGGACGTCGATCTTCCATTCGTCCATCGGGCAGAGCGTGGCGCCGACACCGGAAATGCCGTCGACGACGAGGATGGCGCCGGTGCCGAAAACGACCTCGCCAAAGCCCTTGATATCATAGATCGCGCCGGTCGACGTCTCGGACAGGGTGGAGAAGACCGCCTTGGCCTCGGGGTTGGCTTTGAGCTCGGCGGCCAGCTGTTCCTTGGTGAGGTCGGCGCCCCACTCGATTACGATTTCCTTGACATTCACGCCGTAGGCCCGGCAGATGCTGCCCCAACGCTCGCCAAATTTGCCGCCGTTGATGCAGATCGCCGTGTCCCCGGGGCTCAGGGTGTTGACGACCGCGGTCTCCATGGCCCCGGTGCCGGAAGACGTCAGGATGAAGACATCTTCCTTGGTCCCGAAGACGTATTTCAAGCCCTCGGAAACCTGCATGAAGATCTCCGAGAACTCGGGTGTCCGGTGATGAATGATGGGCTCGGCCGCGACGGACAGGACGCTGTCGGGGATGGGTGTCGGGCCGGGGGAAAGAAGGTAGTACTTCTTAATCAAGTGAATCCTCCCTTGGATACGTTATGGATGTTGGAAAGATTACGTTATCAGAACGGATAGCCCGAGTCAACCCGCCGTCACAGCTGCCGCAGGAGCTCCGTCAGCAGCACCGCCCGCCGGACAAAGGAGGGGAGGAGCACGTGCTCATGCGCGGCGTGGATGCCGTCGCCGTCGGGCCCCAGCCCGTCGAGCGTCGGGACGCCGAAGCTCGAGGCGATCGAGGCATCCGAGCCGCCGCCCGTCCGGCCCTCGGTAAGGTCGATCTCGAGGCTGGCGGCGATCGTCCGGGCCCGCTGGAAGAGCTTGGCCGAGGCCTTCGTTTTCTCCATGGGCGGCGTCCGGCTTTCCACCGAGAACTTGAGCTTGGCGCCTGTTGTGAAGGGCTTGGATTGCTTGAGCGCAGCCAGCAGCCGGTCCCTCTGAAGGATCGTCCAGAACCGGGCGTCCATCAGGGCCCAGGCGTCGTCGGCGATGACATTGACCTTTTCGCCGCCGCCGATCCGGTTAACCGACAGGGTGACGCCTCCGGTCTCCAGCCGTTTCAGCCGGCGGAGCTGACCGACGAGTTCCTCGACGGCGTTCACCCCTTTCTCGGGTGTCCCGGCGTGGGCGGCCCGGCCCTTGACCTCCAGTCGAAGGACCATTCTTCCCTTCCGCTCGGTCTTGAGCGCGCCGCCCGGCAGGGCCGGCTCGAGACAGAGCACGGCGCTCGATTTTCGGGCCAGCCGGCCGATCACTTCGTCCGCGGCCGGGCAGCCGATCTCCTCGGCGGAATTGATGAACACGACGACCTTCCGCGAAGGACCGCGTCCGAGCTGATGGAGCGCCTTGAGGGCGAAAAGGGAGACCGCGATCCCGGACTTCATGTCGAGAACTCCCGGCCCGAAGACTTTATCGCCGGAAATATAAAAAGGCATCTGGGCGATCTTACCCACCGGCCAGACCGTGTCGATGTGCGACAGGACCAGGACCTGGCCTTCGCCGTCTCCCTTGGCCGGGGCGGGAAACTCAACGATGTGAAAATCGCCCGTGTTTTTTTGCGGCAGGCGCGTGATCCGGCCCCCGGCCTTCCGGAACTCGCCGGCCGCGAACGCCGAGCAGGCATCGACCGCTTTCTTATCATTGGAGGGAGACTCGAGGCTCACCAGCTGTTTGAGGAGATTGACCATCTCGCCCTGCCGGGATCTAAAATACTGGTTGAAGTCCATGGAGGCCTCCTGTTCCGGACAATCTATCACAAGCCGTCCGAAGAAAAAAGAGGGCCCCGGTTCGTTGATTTATCCTCCTGTTTCACGTAGATTAGAGTCCAGGTCAAGGCCGAGCGGAGATCAAGAACCGTCCATGAAAAAAGGGCTCGTCGCCGCCGTCACGTTCCTCCTCCTGGCAAGTCTCCCTCCCGCCCTAAGAAATGAGGTCCTCTATCCGTGGAAGGATGTCTTCATCGGGGCGCTCGACGGCCGGGAATGGTTCGGCCTGGTCCTGGCTCCGGCCAAAGATGCCGGTTTCGCCTTCCGGCTGAGGGTGCGAAAAGGCGAGCAGGTCATCGAGGGCTACGATTTCCATTACCTGATATCCGAAGTCGGCCCCCATTCTCCCGACGGACAGTACGCCCGTGTCCGGGCCGACCTGAGCCTCCCGCTCAAGCTCAAGGACGAAACGCCCATCTATATCAAGCCTTCTCCCGGACCCGTGACCTTGACCCTCGAATGGTCGCGTCAGGACGAGCGGACCGTCGTCGGCCGGATCCGCGCTCCCAAGAAACTGACGGTCGAGATCGTTCACTACTCACCCTGGGACTTCAAAGGCGATTTTCGCCGGCTGGAGGACGGCCGGGTGGAGGGAACGAGCGAGTCCGGACGGAAGAGGTATATTTTCTGGACGGACCGGGCGGGCGCGGCCGTGCCCGACACCTCGGAAAACGGGCTGGGGCTCGCGTTCCCCACCCAGGAAGACACGGATATCTATTTTGTGGCCGCCGCAAGTGACATCCCCGAGCCCCCGGGAAGCGAGGCGTCCCGTTTCTACAGCGCGGAAGTCATCGACAGCCTCCTCGTCGAGGGCGAGGAGCGGTACACCAGCAGCCGGGTCAAGGTCGACGGGCTTTATCAGGGCTCGGCCGAAGCGGTTACCAATAACCTCTTCTGGATGACGCTCTACCAGCCCGACTACCACCGCATGTACTCTCCGGCCGGCCGGCGCTGGATCTTCCCGCAACCCGGCGGCGCCCCTGACCACTGGACGATCTTCGAGTGGGGCTCTTTTCTCGACGCCCTGGAAGTCTCTCTGGAGAGCTCCCGGCACGTCAAAGACATCGTCATGTCCGTTCTTCAGACTCAATATCCCAACGGCAACATACCCAATTGGCGGGGTCGCTTCAGCGGGACTCCCGACCGCTCCCAGCCCCCCATAGGCAGCTACGCCGTCTTCAAGCTCTTTGGCAAGCTCGGCGATCTCGAGCTGTTGAAGTTCTCCTATCCCTACTTGAAGAAATGGCACTCTTTCTGGAAGGCCCCGGGAACCGGCGGCCGGCCGCGGCGGGACGGCAACAACGACGGCCTCCTGGAATGGGGATCGGATGCCGGGCTCACCGCGGGCGCGGTCCCTGCCTGGGAGGAGAGCGCCACCGGCAAGCAGCGGGCGATGTGGGAATCGGGTCAGGACGATCTGCCCAACTGGGAAGAGGCGTCGTTCGACGCCGAGGCCGGCACGCTCACCATGAACTGCGTCGACCTCAACAGCCTCTACACGCTCGATGCCTATTGCCTGGCCCAGATCGCCGACGTGCTCGATATCCCCGAGGACTATGAAGCCTATCTTCGCGAATACCGGGAAATGAAGGACCTCGTCAACAGCCGCCTCTGGAACGAGCGCGAGGGCTTTTATTTCGACCGGCACTGGGACGGCCGGTTCTCCAACCGGAAGGCGGCCTCGAACTTCTACCCGCTCATCGCCCGGATCCCGGACGAAAAGAGGGCCGCCCTCATGATCAGAAGGCTGCTCAACCCGAAGGAGTTCTGGGGCGATTATGTCCTGCCGTCAGTCTCGCGCGACGATCCTCTGTTCAAGGACCAGCAGTACTGGAGGGGGACGATCTGGCCGCCCACGAATTACATCGTCTACCAGGGACTCAAAGCCTGCGGCTTCGACCCGGTCGCCGCGGAATTCGCCAAAAAAAGCCAGGACCTGTTCCTCCGGAGCTATAAGAATTTTCAGCTCTGCCCGGAGAACTTCGATTCGCGGACAGGAGAGGCCGGCGGCCAGAGGTTCCAGAGCTGGGGCCCGCTGTGTGCGCTGGTGGCGCTCGAGGAATACCTGGACTTTACTCCCTGGGAGGGATTCCGATTCGGGATGCTCACCCCGGACGCGGATGGCCGGATGTCGCGCGTGGCGATCCAGGGGCGCCACTACGACGTCGAGGTCTCCCGTGGCAGGATCAGGCTGTTCGAAGAAGGCCGGGAGGTCCTCCGGGCGGACGGCGGCGCGGTTTTCCGGCATTTTCTTTATTCGGAAAACGAGATCTCCTTCGATATCAGGACGATGGAAAAGAGGGACGTCAAGGTCCAGTTCCTGAAGGGCGGAAAATACCAGCTCATGCTGGACAGTCAGCTGATCCGTGTCTTCGAAGGCCGTTCCCGGGAATTCCGGGTTCCCGAAGGCTCCCACAGCGTGGTCATTCAACTCCTCGAAGCCCAGGAGCCCGAGTAGCCTCCGGCGGGGACAGCACCAGGGCCAGGAGCCCGATTCCGCCCATGAGGAGAAACGGCGAATTGACGCCGAACTTGTCCGACAGGAAGCCGGAGGCCAGCGAGACCAGCGCGCCGGAGAGCATCTGGAGGTTGGACGCCACGCTGAAAGCCTGGGACTGGTTCCGCGAGCCAACGGCGTTGCCGACGCACGATTGAAGGGCCGGGTAGATCAGGAAGAGCGATATCCCGAACACGAACAGGCCGGCCACCGCCAGTTCGGTCCGGCCGGCCAGGCCGACACCGAACAAGGAGAGAGAGGCGACGGCGAGCGCCGCCCTCGTGATCCTCGACCGCCCGAAAACGCTGCTGATCCTTCCGAAAAGATAAGTCGAGACGGCCCCCATCCCGATCCAAAGCGCAAGATAGAGCCCGGTCGCGGCCATCGGGACACCGAACTTTCTGTTGAGGAGGGAGGGCGCAAAATACAGGGTTACGCTCCAGGAAGCTCCCCCGAACACGAAACCGGGGATGTGTCGGCGGATGAGGCCGATGGTCCGGAACCAGGAGGCCGGTCCGAGCGCCCCGGCGTCATCATCCATCTTGAAAGTGATCCGCCGGACAAGCGCCAAGCTCACAAGACCCAAACCGAAGCAGATCGCCGCCCATACCAGGAGCGCGGTCTGCCAGCTCGCCCGCTGCGCGATGTAACCGACAGCGATGAAGGCGAGGAGGACGCCGAGGTTTCCCGAACCGCTCTGAACACCCATGGCGAAGTCGATCCCCTCGCTGGGATGGGTCCGCGAGACCCAGGCCAGGCCGATCGTGTGGTAGAAGCTGTCGAACACCCTGAAGAAAATGTAGAGCGAAAAAAACCAGGCATACGTCGGCGAGAGAGGGATCAGGGCCAGGGCGCCCACGATGCCGATGAAGCTCGCCCCGAGCATCGTCCGGTAATCCAGGCGCCTCGCGGCGTGGACGATAAGGATCTGAAAGAGAAAAGTCGCCAGCAACCCGAAGTTCGACAGCAGGCCGATCTGTGCATAGCTGCGGATCATCCTCCCGCTTCCAAGAAGGATCGGGAACACCAGGGGGACGGCCACCCCCGCCGAATCGTTGAGGGCGTGGAAGAGGGAAGCCGAAATGAGGATCCGGCGCTCGTTGGTCATGGGGCCAGGTTTTATCCGAACCGCCTCTTTATGTCAACCGTATGTTGCATGGGTAAAGAGAGTTCTGTAATGTAAGGATTCCGCAGGTTCGACAAGGAGGTCAGGAGATGTCCAGGATATCCAGACGGAGGTTCATTCAGGCCGGCGTCGGCGCCACGGCAGCTTCGCTTTTCGATGGCCGCCATCTTTTGTCAGCAAGCCCCGGCCAAACCGGCCAGGCCGCCGCCTCCGGCGGGGCCGGCCCCCTGTGCGTGATCGCGAGCGGCAACGGCATCCGGGCGACGGAAAAAGCCATGGAGCTCATGCGGCAGGGCGCCGACCCTTTGGACTCGGTCATCGCCGGCGTCAACATCGTCGAAGACGACCCGAACGACATGTCGGTCGGCTACGGCGGGCTTCCCAACGAGGAGGGCGTCGTCGAGCTCGACGCCTCCGTGATGTACGGCCCGACCCACAAGGCCGGCTGCGTCGCCGCCATCCGGAACATCAAGACGCCGTCCAAGGTCGCGAAGCTCGTCATGGACCGCACGGCCCACGTGTTGCTGGTGGGGGAGGGCGCCCTGAAGTTCGCCAAGGCCCACGGGTTCAAGGAGGAGGAGCTGCTCACCGAGAAAGCCCGCGAAGTCTGGCTCAAGTGGAAGGAGAGCCTTTCGGAACGGGATTACTGGCTTTCTCCTGACGACAAGAAGTCCGTGGCCGAGCTCAGACCCTATGTCGAGCACTACGGCACGATCAACTGCCTGGCGGTCAACGCCCGAGGCATCCTGGCCGGGGTGACCACGACGAGCGGCTACGCGTTCAAGCTTCCCGGCCGCGTCGGCGATTCGCCCATCATCGGGGCGGGTCTCTATGTCGACAACGCCATCGGCGCGGCGGGGTCGACTGGGTTCGGCGAGGCCAACCTTCGGACCTGCGCCAGCTTTCTCATCGTCCATCTCATGGGCCAGGGCGTGTCGCCCGAAGAGGCCTGCCTCAAGGCCATGCAGGCCGTCGCCGACAAGTCCAAGCTGCAGCCGCGGCTCCTCAACGAGGACGGCCTGCCGAATTTCGGGCACAGCTTTTACGCCCTGAACAAGAAAGGGGAGTTCGGCTCGGCGAACATGTGGAGCGGCGGCCGGTTCGCCGTCCATGACGGCAAGGAGAACATGTTCAAAGAGGCGGCGTATCTTTACAAACGGAAAAAAGACCGGTAATCAGGGCTCTTCGAAAACGATCGGGGCGCAGCCGGTTTCCGAGAGCCTGAGGGCGACCGCCCGGGCATCGGCCCTCGACCCGCACCCGATGCGGACCCGGTAGTACGTCTGCCGCGCGGTCTTGAAGGGAACGATCTCCACTCCGGCGAATTGCCGATCCAGCGTATGCTTGAGCGCTTTGGCGTTCGACCGCGACACAAAAGCCCCCGCTTGGACCGAAAAGCCGCGGCCCGAAGGCGGCGGCGGCAAGCGTCCCAGGACTTCGATCCGGACGGGCGCCGTTCCCGGCCCGATAAGCTCGATGGCCCTGGCCGCGGCGAAGGAAAGATCGATCACCCTGTTCTTGACGAAAGGGCCGCGGTCGTTGATCCGGACGACGACCGACCGGCCGTTGTTCAGGTTGGTGACCGCCACCTGCGTGCCGAGGGGAAGCGTCCTGTGGGCGGCGGTCAAATCATACATATCGTAGATTTCTCTGCTCGAAGTCGGACGTCCGTGGAATTCGCCGCCGTACCAGGAGGCGATGCCTGTCCCGGTGCTGCCATCGGGAAGGGTGTCGGTTCTTGCCCGGCATCCCAAGCCGGCGAAGACCGCGGCCGCGATGACGAGGGCGACGGCCGGCCGGGTCGATTTCATTCGGGGCATTTATTATGACAGCAAAGGCCGGCGGGCGCAATCGCCCTGGCGGAATGTCCGTGTTTACGCTAGAATGTGGGCCGCGGACCAGCGACCGATGAAAAAACTCGCCTATTTTCTTCCAGCCCTTCTCTTCTACGCGCTGATCTTCCTCGTGTCTTCGCAGAACTTGGGATTCAGCATGCCCGGGAACTGGCTGGATAAGTTCCCCCATGCGCTGGCGTACACGGCCATGGGTTTTCTGCTCTCGGTCGGATTCTTCCACCTCGTGCCGAAGTCCGCGATGCTGGCCGTCATCCTGACTTTTTCTTCCGGCACGGCGCTCGGCGCGCTCGACGAGGTCCATCAAAGATACACGAGGGGCCGGGTGAGCGACCCCAAGGATGCCATGGCCGATGCCGTCGGGGTCGCCATCGGCATCGTGGTCTACTGGTATTTGAAGCGGAAAAAATCGGCAGGTCCCGCCGGCTAAAGGAATTTACGAGACGGGACACTAGTGGTGCGTCCCGTAAATATCCTGGCTTTCTAATAAAAGCAATGAAGACGCACCACCGCGGGGGAGTTTGAGGGGGACGGCGTCGTTCCCCTCAGGGGGTCAGCGGAGTGAAACGAAGCGCCGAGGGGGGAGCTTGTCTCCCCCCTGGAAGTGTCCCGTATCTGCTGAGGACTCTGGAAAGGAATTTACGAGACGGGACACTAGTCCTTGGCCGGGGACGTCTTCAACCGCCCCTTCAGGTAGGCAAACGCTTCCTTGGGGGTGGAGCAGTACTTGAACAGCGCGAGGTCTTCGGGAGAGATCGTCCCGTTCTCCAGAAGGTGCTCGAAATGTATGGTTTTCCGCCAGTATTCCTCCCCGTAAAGGACGACCGCCAGGTCCCGCCGGGGAATCTTGCCGGTCTGGACCAGGGTGAGCGTCTCGAAGACTTCGTCCAGGGTCCCGAACCCGCCCGGAAACGCGACCACGGCCTTGGCTTTGTTCACCAGCCAGAACTTGCGGGTGAAAAAATAGTGGAAGATGAAAGACAGCTCCGGCGAGACATAGGGGTTCGGCATCTGCTCTTGCGGCAGGGAAATGTTCATTCCGATCGACTTGCCCCCGGCCCGGGCGGCGCCGCGGTTGGCCGCCTCCATGATCCCGGGGCCACCCCCCGTGCAGATGACGAAATTCTTGCCCTTGGGCTTGAGCTTGATCGCCCAGCCGGCCAAAAGGTACGCCAGTTCCTCGGCTTCCCAATAATACCTGTATAGGGCTGATCTTTTGTCGTTCGGGTCGACGCGGGTCGAGCCGAGGAAGAGCACCGTCGTGTGGACCCGGTTGGACAACAGCTGGTGCATCGGCGCCAGGATCTCGCTCAGGATCCGGATCGGCCGGGCCGTCACCGAGTCCATGAACTCCTGTTCGCGGAACGCCAACTGGGGAGCGGGAGTGTGTTTCATAGGGTTTTCCTTCCGTTGTCGATGAACTCTCATTCTAGACGAATCGCGGGCGGCCGACAAGCCGACCGACCCCCGGCACGGCTTTGACTTGGCCGTGCGGCTGTGATATCAATACCTCAAGGATAAGCAAGGATAAGAGAAGATGACGGAATACCTCGCACCACTGCGCGCCATGCCCTATCCAGGGCGGGTCATCATCATCGGAGGCGGAGCCGAACCCGTCCAGGCGATGATCCTTTACGCCATCACGGGAAGGTCCCCGTCCAGCCAGGCCAGGCGGCTGCGCTTGGAGGGACAAAGCATCTGGACCGAGCCGGTCGACGAAGAGACGCTCCGGCAGGGCAACCCGGAGCTCCTCGTCTACAGGGCCCTGGCCTTCGAGTGCGGCCTGGCCGTTAGCAACGGCCGGCAGACCGAGGACATCGTCGCGGCCCTGAAAAACCCCGGCACAGCCGCCGGCCCCCTGTCTGTTCTCGCCGAAGCGCTCCAAAGCTGGGACTTCGAACCCGATGCGCCGCACTTCACGCCGAGGATCAGCGGTTGCGTCCAAGCCGGCGGCCGGGCGGGGCTGAGCCTGATCCGGCGGGGCGGGACGGGGGCGCCCGACAGGGACGTCTTCTCTTGGCAGCTCGAACCGGGCCGGGGCAAGCTCATCTCCACCTACCAAGGCCTAGAGGAGAATCCGCTCCCTCCGTTCGCCGGAGCCCCCCGCGACGTCTTGATGCCCTGGAGCGACGCCCGATCCCTGGCCGAAGCTGCGTTCGAGGCCATGGCGCCCTCCGGAGCGGCAAGAGATTACCGGGTGTCAGTTGTCTGCCTGGCGGCGAACACCGGCGACCTCAGGGGCGCCGATGTCCATATCATCAACCATCGTGAAAGGAACAGCCCGAATGGATAAAACGGACAAGTCCTCCCGCCTGCAATATTCCACCAAGGTCAGGGAAGAATTCCCGGACAGCCTGCCGCTCGGCGGTTTCGAGTTCCGGAAAAAATTCGCCATGCGTTACGGAGAGAACCCCGGCTACCCGGCGGCGTTCTATGCCGAGGCGGCGGCCGAAGGCCCGAACATGGCCACCTTGGAGGTCCTTCAAGAAGGGACGAGGGGACTGAGCTATATCAACGTGGGCGACATGGACCTCGGGCAACGGCTTGTCCGGAAGCTGTCCGAGATCCGTCCGGGACGGAGCATCTGCGCCCTGGTCAAGCACGAGATGCCGAGCGGAGCGGCCGTGGGGGAGACGGTCGAAGAGGCTTACGACAGGGCCTGGGGCACGGACCCGCTGTCCAACTTCGGCAGCGTGGATGTCTTCAGCGGCCGGGTGACCGAGCCGCTTGCCCGGCTGCTCGTGGAGAGCGTCCGAAACGTCGAGGTCGTCTATGCCCCCGATTACGCGCCCGAAGCTCTCGAGGTCCTGGCCACCAGGAAAACCCTCCGGGTGGTGAAGATGGGCGGCTCACCCGGAGAGCCTTCCGTGGACAATGGCTGGGAGGTCAAGAGGGTGGCCGGGGGCCTGCTTGTCCAGATGAGGTTCGATTCGAAGATCCGCAGCGCCGCCGACGTCGACATCGTGTCGAACCGCAAGCCGTCCGCCGAAGAGATCGAAGCCGCCATTTTCATGTGGATCATCGCCTGCTTCACCAGGTCTAACGCCGTCATCATCGGCGACCGCGACAAGGTCCGCGGCATCGGTTCCGGACAAAGGAGCCGGATCGACGCCGCCGACTGCGCCATCCGGTTTTCGCGGCGCGGCTACGGGCCGAGTGGCTGCGTCATGGCCTCGGACGCTTTCATGCCGTTCCCGGATGTCGTCGAGCTCGCCGCTCAAAACGGCATCACGGCGATCATCTACCCCCTCGGCTCCATCCGGGACCAGGAGGTGATCGACAGGGCCAACGCCCTCGGCCTGTCGATGATCGTCACCCGGAGGCCGGGCGAATCGGACAGCGAGCGGGGCTTCCTTCACCGGTAAGGCGGGGGGCCGCGGAATCGCGACGGAGACAGGGAGAATGACCATGAAAGATACGGAGGAAAAGAAGATCGCCTGCTGCATCTGCAAGAAGCTGATCCCCAAGGCCGCCGCCCTGCACGCCGAGGGCGAGCAATATGTCCTGCATTTCTGCGACATCGAGTGCCTGGACTTCTGGAAAGGCCATAAACACGAGGACGCGGAAAAGCCCTGATCCGCAGGGGCCTTGTCATTCCTGATGCGTGAGATCACGTTCCTCTTCGGCGTTCACGATCATCAGCCCGTGGGGAATTTCCCGGGCGTCTTCCGCAGGGCTTTCGCCGACTGCTACCGGCCTTTTCTCGAAGAGATGAGCCGGCATCCGGCGGTCAAGTTCACGCTCCACCTGTCCGGGCCTCTTTGGGAATACATGGAGGCCAAGGAAAAAAAGTGCCGGGATATCGTCGCCCGGCTCGTCGAAAGGCGCCAGGTCGAGCTCCTGGGAGGGGGCTTCTACGAGCCCATCCTGTCCATCATCCCCGAGGCCGACCGGCAAAGCCAGCTTGCCCTGATGTCACGGTTCCTGGAGGACCGCTTCGGAGCCAGGCCCAGAGGGATCTGGTTGACCGAACGCGTCTGGGAGCCGGGGCTGGCCGGCACGCTGGCCCGGGCCGGCATCGAATACACCATCCTCGACGAGGAGCACTTCCATTACGCGGGACTCAAAAACCTGACCCGACCGTATATCACCGAGGACGAGGGGTTGCCCCTGGTCCTTTTCCCCGTCAATAAGAAGCTCCGCTATTTTATCCCCTTCCGGCCCGTCGATGACATCCGGGCGGCCTTCGAGGAGATCGCCGCCGGCGGCGGCATCGCCATCCTGGGCGATGACGGGGAGAAGTTCGGACTCTGGCCGGGCACCCACAAGTGGATTTACGAAGACGGCTGGCTCGGCAAGTTCCTGGATTTCATCGAGAGCGGGAGCGTCCGCACGCTCACGTACTCGGAATACCTCGATTCGCGGCCGGCCCTCGGACGGGCCTACCTGCCGCCGGCGTCCTATGAGGAGATGACGGAGTGGGTGCTCGAACCCGACGACTTCACGCGTTACACCGAGTTGAAAGAGAGGCTGCCGGACGAGGCGCGCCGGTTCCTGCGAGGGGGATTTTTCCGGGAGTTTTTCCTCAAGTACCCCGAGAGCAATCACCTTCACAAGCGCATGCTCCTCGTGTCGAGAGAGGCGGCTCGTCAGGCGGACCGCGAGGTTCCGGTCGAGCTTTTCAAGGCTCAGGGCAATGATCCCTTCTGGCACGGCGTCTTCGGCGGATTGTACTTGCCCCACCTCCGCGAAGCGGCCTACCGGAACCTGCTCGAGGCCGAAAAGCGGCTGTCGCTCGTCCAGGGCTGGGAGGCCCGGGATTACGACGATGACGGCCGCGAGGAACTGATCTTCCGGAGCGGGCCGTTCAACGTATTTTTCAAGCCGTCTTTCGGAGGGAGTCTGATCGAGCTCGACGACCGGGGCTTGTCCCGCAATCTCTCCGATGTCCTGTCGCGGCGCGAGGAGACCTATCACCGGCGGAAAGCGGCGCGGGAGGGGGAAGGAAACAGCATCCACGAGCTGGCCAGGAAGCTGCCGCCCGAGGCCGCCTCGCTCCTCCGGTATGACTGGCATCCCCGATATTCGCTTCTCGATCATTTCCTGGCCGCCGAGACCACCCCGGAGAGCTTCCAGAGGATCGACTATCGGGAGCTCGGGGATTTCGTCAATCAGGAATACGATTTCAGGCTCGAGGACGGCGCGGCCATATTGTCCCGGTCAGGACACCTATGGCTGGACGGGGACCGGGTCCCGGTTCGCCTGACCAAGACGGTGATCCCCGGGAAGGACGGAGTCCTTTTCCGGTACGAGCTGGAGAACCAGGGCGGAAAGGACATGCCGGTCGTCTTCGGGGTCGAATGGAATGTTTATGCCCTGCCGCACGAATGGCGCCTCAAGGATTCGACCCTCGACCTCCTCGGGAACCGCTGGCGGCTGGAGTTCCCGGAGGCGGCCGGCGTCTGGTCTTTCCCGCTCCGGACGATCTCCCAATCGGAAAGCGACTATGATATAATTCATCAAGGGATGTCCTTTTTGCCGAATTGGCGAATCGTGCTGTCCCCGCGTCAAATATATCCGCTCGAAATCGCGCTGAGAATCCGGGATGGCGAATAAATTCTTCTCCCTCGTCCTTCACAGCCACATCCCCTATGTCTTGTCTCACGGGAGCTGGCCGCACGGGATGGATTGGCTTTATGAGGCGAGCGCAGAGAGCTACCTGCCGCTGCTCAGGGTTTGTATGCGGCTCCGCGACGAGGGCATCAGGCCGTGCGTCAACATCTCCTTCACGCCCGTCCTCATGGAGCAGCTCGGAAGTCCGGAGTTCAGCCGGACCTTCAAACAGTACCTCGAGGCCAGGATCGCGTGCGCCCGTCGGGATCGCGCCGATTTCGAGAAGACCGGCGCCGAAATCCAGGGCGCTCTCGCGGCCTACTGGGAGAAATGGTACGGGGACGTGCTCGAGTTCTTCGGTGACGGCTGCCGCGGAGACATCCTGGCGGCCTGCCGTTCGCTTCAGGACGACGGTCAGGTCGAGGTGCTGACATCCGCCGCGACCCATGGCTATCTCCCGCTTCTCTCCAAGGACGACAGCGTCCGCTGGCAGGTCCGGCAGGGCGCCCTGGTCTACGAAAAATATTTCGGACGCCGCCCCCCGGGTTTCTGGCTTCCCGAATGCGGCTACCGCCCGGGATACCCTTGGCGCGCCCCGTTGGGGAACGGGGAGGAAGTCAACCGGGCCGGCTTGGACGAGATTCTGAAGCAAGAGAGAGTGGGCTGCTTCTTCGTGGACGGTCATCTTTTGCAGGGCGGTGAAACGCAGGGCGTTTACTATGACCGCTTTCCGGCTTTAAAAGATCTCTGGGACAAGTTCCAGGACTCCTACCGGCCGGTGGAGGGAGCGGCGAGGTCGCCGTACGAAGCCTACCTGGCGCATCCCTCCGGCATCCCGTTCTTCGTCAGGGATGAAACGTCCGGGACCCAAGTCTGGAGCGGCAAGTCAGGCTATCCGGGCGACGGCTGGTATCTGGAGTTCCACAAAAAGCAATTTCCGGGCGGGATGCGCTACTGGCGCGTCACCACGAGCGAGGCCGGCCTGGGCGATAAGCAGCCCTACGAGCCGGCAGCGGCAGGGCAGAGGCTGGAGGCGAATGCGAGCCACTTCGTGAACCAGCTCGAAAAGAGCCTGGGCCCTCTTCCGCAGGGCGGCGTCGTTGCGGCGCTCTACGACACAGAGCTTTTCGGCCACTGGTGGTTCGAGGGCCCGGAGTGGCTGTACCTTGTCCTCAAGAAGCTCTCGGTCTCCGGAGTCCGGCCCGCGACGGTCAGCCGCTGCCTGGAGGCGCTGCCGCCCCGGCAGACGGTCTCGCTCCCCGAGGGCTCCTGGGGAGAGGGAGGCTTCCATTGGGTCTGGCTGAACGATGCCACTTCCTGGATCTGGGAAAAGATCTACCGCATCGAGGAGGAGGCCGTCGCGCTGGCGAACCGGTCCTTCCCGGGCAAGACTCGGGTTCTCAAGCAGTTCATCAGGGAGAAATTTCTGTTGGAGAGTTCGGACTGGCCGTTCCTGATCTCGACCGGGTCGGCCGGCGATTACGCCGCCAACCGCGCCGAGGAGCACTTCGACCGGGCCTGGGCCCTCCGGAACTGGCTCGTCAGGCCGGAGCCGCTGAGTCTCGACGAAGGGCGGCTGCTCGATGTCTGGAATCAGGAGGACGGAATATTCTCCGAGGTGGTAACCCCCGATGGAAACATCATCTGAGCGCATTTTGGTCATGATCCTCTGCGGCGGCCGCGGCGAGAGGCTCTACCCGCTGACAAAAGACCGGGCCAAGCCGTCGGTTCCGTTCCTGGGCAGCTACCGGATCATCGATTTCAGCCTCTCCAACTCGCTCAACTCGGGATTCCGGCAGATCGCGCTCCTCACCCAGTATAAATCGCTGTCCCTCGAGCGGCACATCCTCTATGGCTGGAATATCTTTCCCGCCGAGACCGGCGGCTACATCATCTCGCTGCCCGCGCAGGGAAGGGTGGCGGATCACTGGTACGAGGGGACGGCCGATGCCGTCTTCCAGAATATCTACACGATCCAGCAGGAAAAGCCGGACGCGATCCTGGTTCTCTCGGGCGACCATATCTATCGCACCGACTACCGTAAGGTCCTGAAGTTCATGATCGAGAAGAAGGCCGAGGCGGTGATCCTGGCCAAGACCGTCGACCGGCCCCAAGCCCATCGGTTCGGTGTCGTCGCCATCGATGAAGACCGGCGGATCGTCGAATTCCTGGAAAAACCCCCCGACCCGCCGGCTGTGCCCTGGGAGAAAAGCAAATCTCTGATCTCGATGGGAGTCTATCTCTTCCGCACCGAACCCCTGATCCGGGCGCTCATCGAAGACGCCAAGAGCCGGAAAAGCAGTCACGACTTCGGCAAGGACATCATCCCGCGCCTGGTCCGGAAGTCCGGTGTCTTCGCCTATCTGTTCGACGGCTACTGGGAGGATATCGGGACGCTCGACGCCTACTGGCAAGCCAATATGGCGTTCTTGTCGGACAACCCGCCCTTCGTGCTCGATGAGGCGTCCTGGCCGATCCGGACCTACAGGGCTCAGTTCGGCCCTTCGTTTTTCCAGAGCGCCGACATCCGCAATTCGATCATCGCCAACGGCTGCCTGGTTCGCGGGGGGAGCGTAATCAACTCCATCATCTCGCCCGGAGTCCGGATCGAGGCCGGCGCCCGCGTCGAAGATTCGATCGTCCTCGAGGGCGCGGCGATCGAGGCCGGCGCCAGGGTCCGCCGCGCCATCATCGACAAGTCCGCCGTGATCCCGGCCCGGTTTGCCGTGGGTTACAGCCCGAGCAAAGACAAGCAGAGCTTCCTGATCAGCAACGACGGGATCCGCGTCGTTCCCAAGTACTGGAGCCGCGAATGATCGAACGCTACCAATTTCTGCTCCGCGAATTCTACGAGGAGACGTCCAAGGAGCTCCAGATCTTCTCGATCATCGCCCAGAGCTTCTTTCAGCCGTTTTCTCTGGTCGACAACCTTCTCGTCATCCTGACCGCCCTGACCGCGGGCCCGGGCGTCGGCTTTAACCGGGCGATGCTGCTTCGCGTCCGCGGCGACAAGCTCAAGGGCGAAAACTGGCTCGGGCCCGGCTCGGCCGACGAGGCGGCCTCGATCTGGAGGGTTCTCTCCACTCCCGGTATCGGCTATCTCGAGATCATCGCCCACAACAAATCGCTGTTGACGAGCGACGCCGATACCCTGACCAAGCGGATCAAAGGCATCTCCTATCCGCTCGGAGAAGCCAACCCCCTGATCCCCGCGCTGGCCGCTTCCAGCCGCGAGATCATCCTGGTCAAGGACGCCTGGAACGAGCCCTTGGTCGACCGCCACTTTCTGGAGACCATCGGCGCCGGCGAGTTCCTCTGCATCCCTCTGCTCGCCGAGCAGGAGGTGCTGGGAGAGATCATCCTGGATAACGCCATCACCAAGCAGCCCATCAAAAACCGGGATATCGAGCTGGCCAGCATCTGCGGCCTGATCGCGGGCAACTATATCTACACCGCGAGGCTGCAGCGCCGGTTCGTCGACATGAAACGCTCGGCGGCCATGGGCGAGATGGCCATGTTCGTCACCCATCAGCTGCGCAACCCGGTCGTCACGGTCGGCGGTTTCGCCGACCAGCTCCTGGACCCGAACCTCCCCGAGGCGAAAAAGAAGAGGAACATCCAGATCATCCGCAACGAGGTCCGGGAGATGGAGCGGATACTGCTCCGGCTCGGCCAGTTCCTCAAGGTGCAGTTCAAGGAGCAGGGGCCGGTCGACGTCAGGGAGCTTTTCCAAGTCGTATCCGAGGCGGTCGGCTCCAAGGCTGACAGCAAGAAGATCTCGCTCAAGACGGAGGTCGAGGACGGCCTGTCCGCGGTCTACTGCGACCCGTTCCATGTCGGAGAAGCCCTGCGGAACCTGATCGCCAACGCGCTGGATGCCCTGGGCACCGGCGGCCGGATCCAGATCAGCGCCCGGCGGGATCTGGACGACTGGGCGGTTATCTCCGTCCAGGATGACGGCCCGGGGATCCCGAGCTCGGTCAAGGGCAAGATCTTCGAAGCCTTCGTCTCGACGAAGCAGCAGGGCCTGGGCCTCGGATTGCCCTATGTCAAGCGGGTCGTCGACGCCTGCGGCGGCCGCATCGAAGTCGAGAGTGAAGAAGGGAAGGGGACGACGTTCCGGTTGTATTTCAAGGCCAAACTCAAAGAAAGGGAGACACCGAAATGAAAAAGAAGATCTTGCTCGTCGAAGACGAGAAGAACCTCTGCCTGCTTTACAAGGAGGAGCTGCAAGAGGCCGGATACAGCGTGACGGGCGTCATGGACGCGGATTCCGCGCTGGAAAAGATCAAGCAGCAGACCTTCGACCTGATCATCACCGACATCCGGATGCCCGGAAAGAATGGGATCGACCTGATCACCCAGGTCATGGCCCTGCGAAAGGAAGTCCCCATCATCATCAACACCGCCTATCAAAGCTACAAGGACGACTTTATGACCTGGGCCGCCGACGCCTACGTCGTCAAATCGTCATCCCTGGCCGAGCTCAAGGCCAAGATCAAGGAATTGATCGGTTAGTCATGTCCGAGCTGAGAAAGGATATCGTCAACGGCAGGTGGGTCATACTGGCTTCGGAACGGAGCAAGCGCCCGGACGACTTCCGGCCGGCCCAAGCGGCCAAGGAAGGGGCGCCCTCCGGGTTCTGTCCTTTTTGCCCGGGCAGCGAATCCAAGACGCCGCCGGAGGTCTTCGCCTACAGGAAGCCGGGTACCCGCCGCGACCGGCCCGGCTGGCGGGTCCGGGTCGTGCCCAACAAGTTTCCCGCGCTGAACCGCGGGCTGCCTCCCGAACGCCAGGAGGACGGCATCTTCCAGTGGATGGACGGGATCGGCGTCCACGAGGTGATCATCGAGAACCCCGACCACGGCAAGGAGCTCTTCGACCTGCCGCTCTCTCAAGTCCAGGACGTCCTCGATGCCTACAAGCGCCGCGTGGACAGCATCGAGGACGAGTATCAGTATAAGTACGTGCACGTGTTCAAGAACAAGGGACGGGAGGCGGGCGCCTCGCTGAGCCATCCCCACTCCCAGATCGTGGCGACGCCGATCATTCCCAAAGGGGTCAACGAGGAGCTGTACAGCTGCGAGCGGCTGCACCGGCAGTACGGCGAATGCATCTTCTGCCGGATCATCCGCGACGAGATCCGCCTGGGCGAGCGCCTGGTCATGGACGACGAGGATTTCTGCGTCGTCACCCCCTTCGCCCCCGCTTCCCCTTCGAGCTGCGAATCTATCCCAAGCGGCATTCCCCCTGGTTCACAACGCTGACCCGACGCGAATCCGCGAGCCTGGCCAAGACGCTCAAGACGGTCCTGCTCAAACAAAAAAAGGTGCTGTCCGACCCTCCCTTCAATTATTACATCCATCAGGGCCCGAACCCGCACCTGCCGCACGAGGCCTGGGTCAACCTGCAGAAGAGCTATCACTGGCACATGGAGATCATTCCCGTCCTGACGCGGGTGGCGGGTTTCGAGTGGGGGACCGGGTTCTACATCAACCCCGTGATGCCCGAGGTCGCGGCCGGCTTCCTCAGAGAATAGGGCCGGGGCAACTCCGGCTCGTTAGAACGAAGAGAGTCTCTGGTAGAGCCGGATGTACTCCCGCGCCGACCTGTCCCAGCTAAAATCGCAGCTCATGGCGGTCTGGATGAGGGCCCGCCAGCGGACCGGCAGACGGTAGAGGCTGACGGCCTTCCGGAGCGCCCCGAGGAGCGCCGCCGCCGAATAATCCGAGAACTTGAACCCGTTCCCGGTCATGGCGGCGGCGTTGAATTCCTGAACGGTGTCCTCCAAGCCGCCGGTCGCCCGGACGATCGGGATCGTCCCGTACTTCAGGGCGTACATCTGCGTCAGTCCGCAGGGCTCGTAGCGCGAGGGGATGAGGAACATGTCGCAGCCCGCGTAGATCTTGTGGGAGACCGCCTCGTCGAAGGCGATCTTCAGCCCGAAGGAGCGCGGGTATTTCTCCCGGGCGGCGGTCAGTGCCTTGTGATAGACCTCTTCGCCCGTGCCCAGGATCACCAGCCGGGCCCCGGTCTCGAAGATCCCGTCCAGGGCCTCGCAGAGGATGTCAAAGCCTTTCTGGCCGGCCAGGCGTGAGACCATGCCGATCAAGGGCGCGTCATCCTTTCCGGCATCGAGCGAAAAGGCCTGCAGCACATCCTTCTTGCATTCCTTTTTTCCGTCGATGTAGGTGGGGTCGAAGGGCCGGGCAAGGAACTTGTCCGTGGCCGGGCTCCAGCCGGCGTAATCGACGCCGTTGAGGATCCCGTGCACGGAAGCGCTGCGCCGGCGCAGCAGGCCGTCGAGCCGGCAGCCGAATTCGGGGGTCTGGATCTCCTGGCTGTAGCGCGGACTGACCGTGTTGACCGCGGTGGCGTAGAGGATCCCGGCCTTGAGAAAGCTGATTTTTCCGTAGAACTCCATCTCCTCCATGCTCAACAGCCGCTCCGGAAGCCCGATGAGCCCGAGGAGTTCGGGATCGAAAAGACCCTGGTAGGCCAGGTTGTGGATGGTCAGCAAGCTCCGGGTATGGGCGAAAAACGGGTCCTGGTCATAGGCGAACTTCAGGAAGGCCAGGGTCACGGCCGACTGCCAATCATGGGCGTGGACGACATCCGGCCTGAAGCCGGTGGATTTCAGCGTCTCCAGGGCGGCTTTGGAGAAGAAAGCAAAGCGTTCGCCGTTGTCGGGGTAATCCCCTTGAGGCGTTCCGTAGAGGAAATCCCGGTCGAAATACTCGTCCCTCTCCACGAACAGGAAGGTCACGCCGTCCTCACGGTGCTCGAAGACCGTGAACCGGTCGTTCTTGCCCAGCCAGTCGATCCCGATCGCCTGACTCACGGGCCGGAGGGGAAGGTTCTTCTTTTTCGTTTCCCTGTAAAGGGGGGTGATGACTCGTACTTCGGCGCCGGCCCGGCTGAGGAACTTGGGCAGCGCGCCGACAACGTCAGCGAGGCCGCCGGTCTTGGCGAACGGAACGACTTCGGAAGAGAGCATCGCGATTTTCATGGGGCGCATTATAGCATATCGGGCTTGAAAAAACGCGGGCGCTGGATATGATAGGAGCACCATCGCCGGAAATGACGTTATGCCCCGGACACTAAAGCCGCCTGCGCCGCGCCGCCTTATGGTGCTGGCCGCCGTCATCAGGAAACGCGGCCGTATCCTGATTGCCCGGAGAAAGGCCACCGACCGCTTCGGCGGCCGATGGGAGTTCCCCGGGGGAAAGCTCGAACCCGGCGAGACGTCCGAAGGCTGTCTCGAAAGAGAGCTCATGGAGGAGTTCGGGATCAAGGCCGGCATCGGACGGTTTATCGGGTCCGTCCGCGCGGATCCGGCCGGGCTGGCCATCCGGCTCGACGCCTACGAGGCCGTCCATCAGGCCGGCGAATTCGAGCTCCGCGAACACGACGAGATCCGATGGGTTTGGCCGTCCGAGCTGGCCGCGTTCGAGCTCACCGAACCCGACAGGCGTCTCCTGGACCGGATCCTGAAGAAGCGAGACGAAAAGCAGCGATGAGCGATCGGGCGGTCATCCTCAAAAAGGGACGGGACCGGGTCGTCCGCAACCGGCACCACTGGATCTTCTCCGGAGCCGTCGCCAGTCTCCCCGACTTCGAACCCGGCGAGATCCTGGCCGTCCGGTCGTCAGGCGGCGAACTGCTCGGGCACGCCTATTTCAACGCGCGGAGCTCGATCGTCGGCCGGCTGCTGAGCTTCGGGACGGAGCCGCCGCTCGAGACGGTCGAAAAAAATATCGACGGCGCCATCGCCTTGCGGCGCACGCTGCTCGACGACCGGACAACCGCCTGCCGGCTGATCCACGGAGAAGGGGACAACCTCCCGGGGCTCGTGGCCGACAAATACGCCGACGTGCTGGTCATCCAAGTCGCGACCCTCGGCATGGACAAGCTCAAGCCGAAGATCGTCGCCTGGCTGGCGGACAAGACCCGGCCCCGGAGCATCTACGAGCAGTCGCGTCTTCCGTCGCGCCGGGAAGAGGGCCTGGCCGATTTTGAAGGCTGGCTCCTGGGAGAAGCGATCGAGGAGGTGGAGATCAGAGAGAACAACCTCCGCTTCATTGTGCAGCCCGCGGGCTCGCAAAAAACAGGCTTCTTTCTCGACCTGCGCGCCATGCGCGAGCTGGTCGGCACGCTGGCGAAGGGCCGCCGCGTCCTGAACTGCTTCTCGTACACGGGCGCTTTCTCCGTGGCGGCCCTGGCCGCCGGCGCGGCGTCGGTCGATTCCGTGGATGCGTCGCGTCCGGCCATGGATCTGGCCCGGCGCAACCTGCTTCTGAACGGCTTCTCGCCGCCGGACAGATCCCTGGTCGTCGGGGACGTCTTCGAGCACCTGAGGCGCCTCGACGCGCCGTACGACATGATCATCCTCGACCCGCCGGCCTTCGCCAAAAAGAAGGCCGACGTCATCCGCGCCTGCCGCGGCTACAAGGACATCAACCGGCTGGCCCTGCAAAAGATCGCTCCGGGCGGCCTCCTGCTCACCTTCTCGTGCTCCCATTTCGTGGACCCCGGTCTGTTCCAGCAGGTGGTCTGGGAAGCGGCGGTCGAGGCCTCGCGCCGGGTGCGGATCCTGCAACGGCACCGGCAGGCCGGCGACCACCCGGTCAACATCTTCCATCCGGAGAGCGAATACCTGAAAGGGCTGTTGCTCTATGTGGAGTGAACGCCCGTCGGCTCAACGAATCGCCGGCAAGGAGAAAACCATGGAAAAACGGCCCGAATGGAGAACGACATTCCGGGCGGCGGTGTTCGTCCACGTGGCGATCGTCGCCTCCCTCTTCATGTACGCCGTCATTTTCGAGGTCCTCAAGGCCACCGTACGGCCTTTGCCCCGGCTGGCCGCCGGGTCCGGCGTTCAGCTCCTGCGCTATGTTTTTTACGGGCTGGCCATCGGCGCGGTCATCGCGGTCCGGCTGGTCAGCCGGACCGCTCTCAAAGCCCCGCTGAGCGAGCCGTTCCCGGAGTATCTCCAGCGCCTCAGCCGCAACGCCATCTTCACCTCGATCCTGTGCGAGGCGCCGGCCGTTCTCGGGCTGATGCTCGTCTTCCTGACGGGCTTCACCCGCGATTTTTACTATCTCCTGTTTGTATCCCTCTTCCTGGCCTTCATGTATTTCCCCCGCAGCCGGACCTGGATCGAGATCATCAGGGAGAGGTTCCCTCAAGAAGGCGTCTGAGGCAGCCTTTCCGCCTCCGGGTTCGTCTATTCGATTGAAATCCGAAGTGGAGTACTGACAAAATGAAGAAGCGTGCGTCCGGAACGACGGGGCCCTCTGTCTCGCGCCTCGCCGACGCTTTCCCGGACTTTTATCCGAGATATTCATCCCCCTTCCCCCCTTGGGAATCAAGGTGGGACTCGGATATAGTCAGCGTCTGCGAAAAAGGCCGGACATCGCCATGACAGGACCCCTATGAGGAACAACGGAATCACACAAGAAGAGATTCTCACAGTGACTGGTACCTGGTAGACGCGGCGGGAAAAAACTGATAGGCTTGTCTGGGAAAATCGAAGTTTTCAGATAAGTTCGTTGAATATCAGATTCCTTGGCGCCGCGGGACAGGTCACCGGCTCCTGCTTCTATGTCGAGGCGGGCGGCGCGCGTTTCCTCATCGATTGCGGCCTGGTCCAGGAACGCCGGCACCTCGAACGCAACTGGGATCCGTTTCCGGTTCCCCCGGCTCCCTGGATGCCGTCCTCCTGACCCACGTTCACCTCGATCACGCGGGCCTGCTTCCCAAGCTGGTCCGAGAGGGCTTCCATCAGAGCATCCTGGCCACGCCGCCAAGCGCCGACCTTCTGCCCATCGTCCTTCGGGACTCCGCCAGGATCCAGGAAGAAGACGCCGAAAATAAGAAAAAGCGCCACGAAAGGGAGGGCCGCCTGGGCCCTTATCCCGAGGTTCCGCTCTATACCGAGGTCCAGGCCGAGGCCGCGCTGCGCTTGGTCAAGGAGCTTCGTTACGGCGAGCGCCTTGCCCTCAACGACCGTGTCTCCGCGCGTTTCTTTGACGCCGGGCACATCCTTGGCTCCGCCATGGTCGAACTCACGGTCGAGGAGGGCGGCCGCCCGCTGACAATCGTTTTCAGCGGCGACATGGGCCAGCGGGACAGGCCGCTGATCCACGACCCGTCGGTTTTCGACAGGGCCGACGCCGCGGTGATGGAGTCGACCTACGGGGACGAGGACCACGAGGACCCGGCGAACATCGAGACCACGCTCAGCCGGATCATCCAGGACACATACCTGGCCGGGGGCAATGTCCTCATCCCTGTTTTCGCCATCGAGCGGGCCCAGGAAGTGATGTTCTATCTGAGCCGGCTCCTCCGGGCGAACCGCATACCCCGGCTGCCGATCTTTCTCGACAGTCCTATGGCCACCGATGTCACCGGTGTTTTCCTCCGGCATTTCGAGGCCCTGGACGCGGAGACGCTCGAGCTTTTCCGGAGCGGCCGCTCACCCTTCAATTTTCCCGGGCTCCGCTACGTCCGTACCCGGGAGGACTCGAAATCGATCAACGCCCAGCCCGGCCCCTGCCTGATCATGGCCGGCTCCGGGATGTGCGCCGGGGGCCGGATCAAGCACCACCTGGTTCAAAATATCGCCCGGCCGGAGTCGACCATCCTCTTTGTCGGGTATCAGGCCGCCGGGACCCTCGGCAGCCAGATCCTGGAGAAGCCCGAGGACGTCCGGATCTTCGGAGAGCGTCATCCCCTCCGCGCCCGGGTCGAGCGGATCCGCAGCTTCTCGGCCCACGCCGACCGGAGCGGCCTGATCCGCTGGCTCGGGCATTTCCGGCCGCCGCTGCCCCGCCTGTTTCTGACCCACGGCGAACCCGCCACGCTCCAGGCCCTGGCCGGAACTCTCCGCGGGGAAGCGGGTTTTCAGGTCCACGTCCCGGCCTACGGCGAGGTGTCGACGATCGAGGCTTAGGGTCGCCGCCGGCCCCCCGGCCGGATGGTCCTCCGGGTTCTTCTTGAACATTGCCCGAGTTTCTGATTTAATGAAATTTATTCAATCGGCTTCGGCCGAAAACAGTCGGAAACAGATGAAAAAATCGGTCCGGCCCTCAAGGCCTGAACATCGGATTTCGATAAGCCGGCGGACGCTGGCCGGGTTGCTGTTCGGGGCCGCCGCCCTGGCCCTCGTCGGCGCCGCCGCCCTTCTGGCGCCCTCGGCCTGCCGGAAGGGCGCCTCCACGCACACGATCAGGAAAGAAAGGATCGAGATCGTCCGGGTGGCGCGGGGGATCTTCTCGGAGGCCATCACCGTCCCCGGCAAGATCCTGCCCGTCAATATCGTCTATCTCGACGCCATGGAAGCCGGCCGGGTGGAGAACATCTTCGTCGAGTCCGGCTCGCTTGTGAAGAAGGGCGACAAGATCCTGAGGCTCGCCAACCCCAACCTCCTCATGGACATCATGTGGCGCGAATCCGAGCTCTTCGAGGCCAGCAACAACATGCGGAACACCCGCCTGTCCATGGAGCAGTTCAAGCTCCAGCTCAACCGGCAGCTCTTCGATATCGAGAACCAGCTCCAGCAGCAACGCCGCGTCTACGAGCGCTACACGGAGCTGGATAAGGGCAACCTGATCTCGAGGCACCAGTACGAGCTCGCCAAGGACCAGTATGAGTATCTTGTCAAGCAGAAGGAACTGACCGTCGAAAGCCAGAAGAGCGAGCTCAAGTTCCGGCAAGCCCAGATCGAAGCCTTGGAAGATTCCTTGACCCGGATGCAAGCGAATCTGGACGTCGTCAAGCAGAGACAGGAGAACCTGACGCTCGTCGCTCCCGTCTCCGGCCAGCTAACCTCGCTGACGGCCGAACTTGGAGAGTCGATCTCCCAGGGCACCCGGCTGGGCCAGATCGACCAGTGGGACGGGTTCATGGTGAAAGCCAGCATCGAGGAGCGATTCATCGCCCAGATCAAGCCCAAGGACCCGGGCGATTTCGAGTTCGCGGGGCAAACCTACAAAGTGGACGTCAAGAAGATCTACCCTGAGGTCAAGGACGGGAAATTCGAGGTGAATTTCGATTTCCTGGGCGAACATCCGCCCGGCCTGAAACGCGGCCAGACGCTCCATATCCGGCTCACGGCCGTCGATCCGTCGGACTCGCTTCTCCTGCCGAGGGGCGACTTCGTCCAGGCGACGGGGGGCAAGTGGGCGTACGTCCTTGAAGAGGACAACAAATCGGCTCTCAGGCGGAAGATCCAGGTCGGCCGGCAGACTCCTGAGGTCCTGGAAGTCATCGAGGGGCTGCGTGAAGGGGAGAGCATCGTGGCCTCGTCCTACGAGGACTTCAAGAATTGTGACCGTCTGATCATCAAGTGACCGGCGGCCATCCGCCCCCAAGACGATCCGAAGAACACATCACCCGAGAAAGAACGATTCCTGCCCCGGCTGGGCTTCGGCTGCGACAACCTGAAGTCAGCCGCGAACCTCGAGCTCGTAGATCGACCAGTAGTACTCCGTGTTTCCCGAGGTCAGGACGATCCGGATGAACCGGGCCGGGCGGCGGGGGAACGAGATGCTGTACGAGATATCGGCGGCCCGGAGAAATTCGCGGATCGGGAGAAGCGGCGTCTCGAGGCGCACGGCCGTCGACCAGGTACTCCCGTCCGGGGACACGTCCACGCGGCAGGCTCTCGGATAATCGAACAGGCTCGGCCCGAGTTTGAGGAGCAGACCGTCGACGTGACGGACCGACCCGAGGTCCAGAAGGAACTCGTCGCCGGGCTTTTGAAAACCGCTGTTCCAGCGCGTTGTCCTGTCCCCGTCGATGGCCCGTGAGGCCGCTCCCGCGTTGACGTTCGCCCGGGCGTTCCAGTCGGGCGTGCGGGCGATGAGGCGGCGGGGAGCCGGCCCGGCTTCCTCCGGTCCGCCGACGGCATCAGGCGCCGGCGACAACTCATAAACCACATCATCGCCAAGCCGGGCGGCCTCCCGCGCCATCGGGGCCATCCCGGCGAGCTCCGATCTCAAGACGACGAGCGATTCGGCGACCAGCTCGGCCTCGTGGACGAGGAGATAGCGGACGCCGAGCTCGGCCGCATCGCGGACGTTTTGCGCTACCGGCGATTCCCGCCAGCGCCGCTGGAGCTCCTCGTAGAGCGGCGGGAAGAAACCGCTGTACCCGTTGACCAGGTCGTGCCAGTGAATGGTCGAATAGTACACGCGGGGGCATTCGACGAGCCCGATTCCGAAGACGGGCGGTGGGAGAGGCACTTCGAGGACCGCGCCGTCATCTTTCCGCGCGGCGAGCCATCGGTAAACCTCGGGGACCTTCCCGGACGGGGGAAAATCCTCGAGGGGAACCGGGAAGGCGGCGTACTCCATGAGGATCAGGACCGGCAACAGGCCGACGACGAGAAACCGGCCCTTGCCCCTGAGCTTGCCGATGAGCTGACGGGCGCCAAAGGCGGCCAGGACGGAGATCCCGAACATCACGAAAATATGGAATCGCGCGGGAACGCGCAACCCGTTGAACCCCGGCAGGTACTTAAAGAGCAAGAGATACGGGCCGTTCGGGCCGAAGGTAAAGAGGAAGGCCAGGAGGGTGATCCCCCCGTAGACTGCGGCGATGAGCCATCCCGAAGACGTTTCCGACCCGGGGGAACGTCCCCCTTCACGGCGCGACACCAGAGAAACGAAGCCGGCAACCGCCAGGACAAAGGCGAGCGCGCCCGGAAAGAGATGCTGCTCGGGCTTCTGAAAGCGTTCCGTCGGGCCGCCGTACACGCGGTTCGTGGGCGAAGCCGCAAGATAGCTCGTCAGGCTGGCCGGTGTGCCGACATGCCTCGAAAAGCCCATGTCCCTGCCGACCCTTACATATTGAAAAGCGAACGGCCCCGCCAGAAGAAGGACGACGGCCGCGGCCGCCAGCATGTCCCGCCAGAATCGGGGATCGAAGACTCTTTTTCGCGCCACCGCCATGACCAGGATGAACAGGCCGCCGAAGAGCCCGAGATAGAGCGCGTAATAGCTGTTGGCGAGTGCCTGGAGGCTTGAAACCAGGGCAAAACAGACGGCCTCCCGGGTCCGACGGGTCTCAAAGTAGCGATGAAGGAAAAGAAAGGCCAGGGGGATGCCCCCGGCCGTGACGATCTGGATGTGGACAAAATGGGAGAACATGAACGGCGAGAAGGCGAAGACGAGCCCCGCGACGACGCCGGCGAACCGGCTCTTGGTCAGATGACGGGCCAGAGCGCACATGCCGAGAGCCGATGTCAGGTAGGCCAGGAGCAAAACGATATTGTGGGCCAGGAGCGGGTTCGAGGAAAACGCCCGGACTGGGAGCGAGGCCAGGGATTGCGTGAAGAGATGCTCGGAATAAGCGAGGGTTCTCGCATGCGGGAAAAAAATATTGGCGTCAAAATAGCGGGCGACGTCGAGGCGGGTCAACTGCCGGACATTCCAGGACATGATCCAGGACGTGAGCAGGCCGTCGCCCAGGTCTCTCACTCCGGTGTCGAGCCGGAGCGCCAGGGGATACGTCATGACCAGGGTCACGAGGAGGAAGAACGCGGGGACGGTCGACCTGCGGCTCATGGGTCTCGCTGGACGCTTCGGCATTGCGGTTGAAGAGTTCCATGAATAGCACAGACGGAAAAGGCGGTCAACGAAACGGCCGTTGAGCTTGGATTCAGTAGAAGTTGCTCAGATCGGGGAGCTCGCGGCAGCCGGCTTTCCCGGCCTCCCGGTGCATGATGTCTTTGAGCTCCTGGCGCACGGACCGCCGGGGCAGGTTCTCGACGGCGGGCTTCAGGAGCCGGGCGGCCTCCTCGGCGGCCCTCTCGGCGATCGTCTTTTTTCCCGAGCGCCGCCCAGCCGTCGTAAGTCTCGCGGTCGGTGATGACCGGGAAAATATGTTCGGCGCGGTACCATTTCCTGGTATGAGGCATGGTCAGGAACTGGCTCCCCATCTCGAAGCCCTCGAACAGGCCGAGGGCCAGGGGCTCGTCCCGCTGCGCGATGCCCTGGATCAGCCGGTAGGTCATGCCGCAGATCTCGTTATCGATGACCAGCTTTTCCAGGCTCTGGGTGCTTTCGAAATCGAGCATCCCGGGCCCGGAGACGATGTTGACCCCAGCCAGGGCGGCGATGACGGCCCCCATCCCGGTCTCAAACCCGGCCTGAGCGTCGTTGACCTTGGCGTCGCTCAAGGCCATATAGGCGTGGGTCGGGAGCCCGAGCGACTTCCCGATCTGGACGTAGGCGGCGTCGATCATCATCGTCTCGATGGCCCCCATCGGGGTCGTGCCGTGGCGCATGTCGAACCCGGACGGCGAGCCGCCGAAAATGACCGGAGCGCCCCGCTTGGCCAACTGGGCGATGACGACTCCGGACAGGTTCTCGGCGACGTGCTGGACAAGCGTGCCGGCGATCGTCACCGGCGAAGTCGCCCCCGTCATGCCCATCGAGATGAGCTCCGAGGGGATGCCGGCCCGCGCCGCGTCGATCAGGGATTGGGCCGTCAGGTTGCTCCATTTCAGGGGAGGGGAGGGACAGGCGTCGAAGACCGCGAGCGGCTTCTCCGCCAGCTTGTCGGCCCCGCCCCGGACCGCGGCCAGCATCTCGAACATCGGCCGGAAACCCTCAACCCGGAAGGTCCCGGTGATCACCGGCTTGCCCGAAAAATGAAGGGCGATGTACAGACGATAGATATCGGCGATCTCGTCGGGCACGTCCGAGCTGACCAGGCCGGTGCTCTGGAAGTGAAAATTGGGGAGGGCTTCGGTGAGCCGGACAAACCTCACGACATCTCCCGTCACCGCCTTCCTTTCAGACTGGAGGGCGTGGTCCAGGAGGTTGACCGCCGCCGATCCCGGGTCAAAATGGACCTCGTCCCGGCCGACGACGAACCTCTGCTTTCCCGAACGGTCGTAGAGGCGGATCAGGGCCGGCGCCGCGGAGACGCACTCGTCGACCAAGTCCCCCTTGATGAAGGCCCGCCGGCCCGTCCGGTCGATCTTTTGGCCGGCGCTCCACAGGAGTTCCATGGCCTCGGCGTTCTCGACGAAAACCCCCTGGTTTTCAAGGAGGGCCAGCCCCTCCTTCACGATCTTCTGGACGAAGCGCTTGCTTAAGAGCTCGATTTTGGGACGTCTTGGCTTGACCATGCCGATCACTCTTTTCCGGCCGACTCGGCCATCAGCTCGCTGGCCAGCCTGACCGCGGCCGGGGCGTTTTCGGCGTAGCCGTCGGCCCCGATCTCGGAGGCCCATTTCCGGGTCACGGGCGCGCCGCCCACCAGGACCTTGAAGCGACCCGCCAAGTTCCTCGATCTCAGGAGCTCGATGAATTTCTTCTGATTGAGCATCGTAGTCGTCAGGAGGGCGGACAGGCAGATGAAGTCGGCGCCGATCTCCTCGGCCTTCTCGATGAACTTCTCCAGCTTCACGCCCGCCCCCAGGTCCTGGACATCGAACCCGTGGGCCTGCAGCATCGAAGCCACGAGGTTCTTGCCGATGTCGTGGATATCGCCTTCGATCGTGCCGATGACCACCCTTCCCCTGACGGGAGCGTCCAGGTTGGCCTTCTTGAGCTCGGGCTGCAGGACCGACATGGCCGCTTTCATGCACTCCGCCGAGCTGATGAGCTCCGGCAGGAAGTACTCTCCCTTCTCCCAGAGCTCACCGACCTTCTGGAGGCCGGGGACATAGCCTTTTTCGATCACTTCGAGGAGGTCGAGCCCGCCGGCCACCGCGCCTTCGGCCAGCGCCCTGGCGTCCTCCTGGCGCCCGTCGATGATGGCCTGGGTCATCTTCGCCAACATGTCGTCTTTGCCCATGCGCGCTCCTTTCACGCCCCCGCTTGCGCGGCCGTCGTCAGGTCCACGGCCCAAACTCGAGAGCGTCGATGAACTGGTCCTGGAACCCCGGATCGGAGGCCAAGGACAGGTAACGTATCCCCGGGACGAGGGCCTCGACCCTGTCTCTTTCTCCCTTGGACTGGAGCAGCAGCCTGGCGCCGGCCAGGGAGGAGTTGCCGATGAACACGAGCTTTTGGGGATCGATGCTCGGCAGCAGCCCCAGGGCCATGCTGTTCGGGATGTTGAGGTAGCTCCCGAAGGCGCCGGCGATATAGATGCCGCCGAGGTCGGCCGTGGTCAGCCCGCTTTGGGCCAGGATGATCTTCAGTCCGGACTTGACGGCGGCGCAGGCGAGCTGAAGCTGCCGGATATCTTCCTGTGTCAGCGACAGCGTCTCCGCGAACTTGATCGTCTTTTCGGCATTGCGGATGGCGCCTCCCGAAGCGATGTCTCCGCGCGCCAGGGCGATCGCGGCGATATCGATCAACCCCGTGCCGCAGACGCCCGTCGCCGCCCCGCCGCCGACGGACCAGATCTCGATCGTCCCGTTGTCCCGGGCGCGGAAGACGGCTCCGGGCAGGGCCGGCATGCCGCAGCTGATGTTCATGCCCTCGAAGGCCGGTCCGGCCGCGGTCGAGGTCGTGATCAGCTCGCGCCCCGCCTTCAGGACGATCTCCCCGTTCGTCCCCAGGTCGACGAGCAGGAAATGCCCGTCGTTCCCGAACATCCGGGAAGCCAGCAGCCCCGAGGAAATATCCCCGCCGACAAAGCTCATGATGTTGGGCGAAAAATAGACCGGGGCGCCGGGGTTGACCGCCAGCCCGGCCTCGGAGGCGGAAATGACCGGGGCGCGCGAAAAGACCGCATGGTAGGGAGCGGTGGCCAGCGTATCGACCGGAACGCCCAAGAGGAGGTGCGACATGACGGTGTTGCCGGAATCACGGCTTCGTGGACGGAATCAGGAAGCACATGATTCCGCCCGAGCAGGCGGCCGATCATTTCGTTCAACGTTCCGAGGAGAAGGTCCCTGGAGCTCGGCCGCTTTCCCGGGATCGCCGTAAACATAGGTGATCCGCGAGATGACGTCCGCCCCGCGCCGGACCTGGCTGTTGAGCGCCGCCTCGGTATCGAGCGTTTTACCCGAATCCAGGTCCACGAGGTCCATGACCAGGGTCGTCGTGCCCACGTCGACCGCCAGGCCGAAATTGAGGTCGAGGGCGATCCCCGGTTTGACGGCCACGATCTCCCTGTCCAGGTGGACCGCGACGGTCACCCGCGAGCCGCCTCTGTCGACGACGGAGGGGAGCTTCTTGAGCAATCCGGCCGCGATGCGCAGGTCCTGAATCCCGAGTCCGTCGGTGATCTGGTCGAGGAGCGATCGGGGGAAGAGATCTCGGGCCGCGACAGCTCGACCTCATACAGCCTGACGGCCGGGTCAGGGGCGACGACCGAACGGGGGATGTCCGGGAGCACCGGCACCGGACGGACGGTGAAAGCGGCCGGAACGTTGATCTCCAGGTCGCCCGTGATCACGAATTGGCAGGCCAGCCGGTGGTTATCGGCCAGGTGTTTCTGTCCGATCCAGGCCGCTTCTTTCTTCCCGGGCGGGGGAAGGCTTCCTCCCGCCACTTCGACAAAGCATTTGCCGCACAGACCCCGGTTACTGCAATAGAGGCTGACGGGGATCCCCGCCGCCAGCAGCCTGTCCGAGAGCCTGTCACCGTCCTCGGCCCGGATCTCGAGGTCGTGGGAGAGAACTTTGATCGTCCGGCTCATGGCAAGTTGGGAACCTCGGTATAGGTTATATGTTTCAGTCCGATTTGACAATAAGAAGATGATTGACCCTCGTCGTCCGCACCCCTCGCCTCGGTTGCTCAGAAAGGGAAGCCGTTCTTTTTGTGTGATTGTGTTGTTCCTCAGGGGGTCCTGTCATGGCGCATCCCTGCACGTCCTCGCGCCTCACCCGTCAACGACTGTTCGCGCACTCCAAGGGGAGAGGGGGCCCTGTCGCTCCGGGCGCGCAGGGACTGGCGCCATGCCACCCCGCCATGCCTCCCTGGATCACATAAAACGAGATGCTGGCCTCGGAAAGAAGCATTTTAAGCGACCCGGCAGTATCTGATAGAATATATTTTCGAAGCGCACTCACTCTAAACCAAGTCGCGAGGCTGCGGATGATGAGAAAAAGCAAGACGCGCCGGCCCGGCCGCTGGGACTGGCGCGAGGTCCTCTACGACCTGATCCTGGAAAGGCCCCTGGCGGGAATTCGGAGGAAGGTCGGCGAGCTGGTGACGGAGGCCGGGCTCTTCCCCCTGGTGGATATCTGCTGCGGTCCGGGAAATCAGCTGCGCCGGCTCGCGGCAGACAGCCTCGCCGCGGGAATCCCGTCCGTGGGTCTGGATATCAGCATCAAGGCCGTGAGATACGCCGCCGCGCGCGCGCCCGAGATCCCGTTCATCTGCGGGGACGGGACGGCGCTCCCTTTCCGGCCGGGCTCCTTCAAAGCGGCCATCCTGTCGTTCGCCCTTCACGAGCAGGAACCGGAGGTCCGTCGCCGGTTTCTCAGGGCGGCCGGGCAAGCCCTTGTCCCCGGCGGCCGCCTCATCCTGGTCGATTTCGAAAACCCTTGGAATTCCACATCTCGCCTGGCCTATGCCTACACCTCGATCATCGAACGGATCGCCGGCCGGGACCATTTTCGCCGAAACCGTGATTTCCATAGGCGGGGTGGGCTGCGGGCGCTCCTGGCCGAGGCCGGACTGATCGAGGTCCGCCGGGAGGACATCGCGGCGGGGACATGCGCGATCGTCGTCGCGGCCCCGCGGCCTTGAGCCGCCCCGGTTTATTTCAGTTGCACAGGACGCCCTGATTTCAGTATGTTATGCGTGCGGCCCGGCCACACTCAGCGGGTCAGGGCTTGCTCATTCCGAGCAATGAGGAGGAAGCATGCCAGCGACGACGATCCCCCAGCTTTTCGTCCATCTCACGGATTCCTTCAAGAAGCCGGCCCTGTTCCTTTATAAAAAAGACGGGCGCTACATATCGATATCGACCGACGAGGTCCGCCAGACCGTCAGCCGCATCTGCCTGGGCCTCCGGGACCTGGGCATCGGCCGCGGGGACAAGGTCATCCTCCTGGCCGAGAACGGCCCCTGGTGGACCATGGCCGACTACGCGGTCATTTGTCTGGGCGCCGTCACCGTCCCGATCTACACCTCGCTCGTTCCCGAGCAGATCAAATACATCATCAACGACTCCGATGCGAAGGTGGTCATCGTCTCCGACCGCAATCTCTGGGACAAGGTCGCCGCCGTCAAAGACGGGCTGCCCAAGGTCGAGCATTTCATTACCTTCGAGGCCGACCCGCCCGCCCCGAACGTCCTGCCGTTGTCCCGGATCGAGGACAAAGGCGGCCAGGCCGCCGCCGGGAATCCGTCGCTCTTCCTGGAGACGGCGAAGGCGGTCCGGCCGGAGGATATGGCCTCGATCATCTACACCTCGGGAACGACCGGGGCCCCCAAGGGCGTGATGCTGAGCCACGCCAATTTCGTCAGCAACATCGAGACCCTGGCCTCGATCATCGAGTTCGGCCCCGGCGATATCGACCTCTCGTTCCTGCCGCTTTCCCACGTCCTGGAGCGGCTGGTCATCTTCGCTTTCCAGTCGGGCGGCGTGACGATCGCCTTCGCCGAGAGCATCGAGGCGGTCGCCGCCAACCTCATCGAGGTCAAGCCGACGATCATGGTCAGCGTGCCTCGCCTGTTCGAGAAGATCTACACCCGCGTCATGGACACGATCCTGTCCGGCTCATTCCTGAAAAAGAAGATCTTTTACTGGGCCCTCGGCGTCGGCCGCGAATGCGGCGCCCGCCGCCTGCGCGGCCAGCCGGTCCCGGCCGCCCTCAAACGCCGGCTGGGCCTCGCCCACAAGCTCGTCTTCTCCAAGATACTGGAAAAAACGGGCGGCCGCGTCCGGTTCTTCGTCTCGGGCGGCGCGCCCCTGGCCAAAGACATCGCCGAGTTCTTCCACGCGCTCGGCCTCGTCGTCCTGGAGGGATACGGCTTGACCGAGACGTCGCCGGTGATCGCCGTAAACACCTTCGCCAACCTGAGGTTCGGCACGGTGGGCAAGCCCATCCCGGGCGTCGACATCAAGATCGCCGGCGACGGCGAGATCCTCGTCAAGGGCCCGAACGTCATGAAGGGCTACTACAAGAAGCCCGAAGAGACGCGGGAGGTCCTCGTCGACGGCTGGCTCCACACGGGCGACATCGGCTTCCTGGACGGGGACGGCTTCCTGGTCATCACGGACAGGAAAAAAGACCTGATCGTGACCTCGGGCGGCAAGAACATCGCCCCCCAGCCGATCGAGAACCTCGTCAAGCAGAGCCCGTACATCGCGAACGCGGTCGTCCTGGGGAGCCGGCGGAAGTTCGTCTCGGCGCTCATCGTCCCGGACTTCGACAAGCTCGAGGAGTACGCCAAGGCCGGGAACATCCCGTATGTCAACCGCCGGGACCTCATCCAGAACGAGGTCATCCACCGCTTTCTCGAGGGCGAAGTGGACCGGAGCACGCCGAATCTCGCCCCGTACGAGAAGGTCAAGAAGATCGCTCTCCTCGAGCGTGATTTCGAGATCGAAAAAGGCGAGATCACGCCCACTCTCAAGGTCAAACGCAGCGTCGTCGAGGAGAAGTTCAAGGACGTCATCGACTCGCTGTACCGGGATTAAGGGCCAGCGGTGATCCGATAACGCGCCCGCAAAGGTTCTAAAGGAGCCGAAATGTCGCAGCCCGTCCCCCTCAGAAAACTGGGCTCGTCCAACCTTGAGATCTCGGCGGTCGGCCTGGGCTGCTGGCAATTCTCTCAGGGTCAAGGGCTGGTCGGCAACTACTGGGCGAAGCTTGCGGAAGGGGAGATCCGGGAGATCGTCCGGATCAGCCTCGAAGCCGGGATCAACTGGTTCGATACGGCCGAATCCTACGGCAACGGCCGATCGGAGCGGGAGGTTTCCGGCGCGCTCGTGTCTTTGGGGGTCAAGCCGGCGGACGCCGTCATCGCCACCAAGTGGCGGCCCTTTTTCCGGACGGCCGGGTCGATCCGCAAGACGATCGACGAGCGCCTGGCCGCGCTGGGCGGCTATCCCATCGCCCTTTACCAGATCCATCAGCCATACGCGCTGTCGCCGGTGCGGGCCCAGATGGAGGCCATGGCCGGCCTCGCGGAAGCGGGGAAGATCCGCACCATCGGGGTCAGCAATTTCTCGGCCCGGAAGATGCGCCTGGCGCACGAAGTCCTCCGGCGCCGCGGCCTCGCCCTGGTCTCGAACCAGGTCCGTATAGCCTCCTCGACCGACGCATCGAAAGAAACGGGATCCTCGAGACGGCCCGCGATCTCGGCATCTCGATCATCGCCTATTCGCCGCTCGCCCAGGGGATCCTGACCGGGAAAATTCCACGAGCAGCCTGGGCTCATCCGAGTCGAAACCGGGTTACAGGAAGTACATGAGGGCCTTCCGGCCGGCCGGACTGCGGAGGAGTTGGCCGCTCATCCAAGCGCTGCGCGAGCAGGCCAATAAATACGAACGGACACCCGGCCAGATCGCGCTCAACTGGCTGATCAACGTGCACGGCGGCCTGGTCCTCGTCATCCCGGGGGCGATGAGCGCCGCCCAGGCGCGGGAGAACGCCGGGGCCCAATGCTTTACGATGTCCCAAGAGGACATCGACCTGTTGAGCCGCGTCTCATCGGACATCCGGCCTTAGGCGGGAATTCGGCGGCCGGCCGGCGCCTTAGGAACAGGTCATCTTAGAGACGGCGAGGCTGTAAAATCGTGTGGGTTACGGCCCGGGGCAGAGCCCCCCGCGCGTTCCGCGCACAAACCATTTGACATCCGGTTTCTTCCTGGCATAGACTTTGGATCAGGAGAGGAAGGGGGAGCCCGCTGTCCTCCAAGAATTAGGCGCGTTGCCTTTCGACCCGGCATCATGTGTTCCCGTCTGCGCCCGGATCCGGGCAGGGAGGTGATGAGAATGATCGTGGCCTGATCCAGTGGGGTGGATCAAGTTGGGCAGAAAAGGGTTGATGACTAATCCCTCAAGGAGGAACCAATGACAAGGAGATTTTCGCTGGTCGCGGGCATCGCCGCGGGCCTGGTTATCATGGCCACGGCGGGATTTGGCTGGAATTACGCCACCCACGCCTACATCGCCGACAGGGTCGGCACGCTGATGCCGGTCCTCAAGATGAACCAAGTCTACGGAATCATGACTCCGGATTTCCTCAACTTGGATTTCAGCCTGATGACAGACGACATTCTGCGCGGCTTCACCCACGGGTCCCCGCCGAGGGCCCGGGCGGGCTCAACGAGGATTTCATGTCCGTCTGGTTCAACGCTGACGGACCATTCCAGAAAGCGGACGCGCTCGGCTTCCTCGGCCACAACGACGCCTGGGGCGCCGATTATATCGCGCATTGGCAGGGTATCCCGCCGCCGCCGCCGTTCCCGCCCGGCTACGAGAATGAGCCCCCAGGCTATATCATCGCCCTGGCGGTCCAATTGGACCAGATTCTGGCCGGGGCAGGCGTTTGGGTCAACGCTGGCCGCAAACGGCATTGTGCTCACGATCGATGAACGCATGATGTTTACTGATAACATCATTGAATATGCCGGCGATATCATCATCAAGAGGGCGGACCCGGGCATCGGCCAGAAGATCATGGAAGCGTCCATGGTCCGGACGCCTTCATATTGGGCCCTGCTCATGAGGGCGTTCCCGCGTCAATACAAGCCGCTGATGAAGGCCGCCGACGAAACCTACCAACAGGACATGATCCAGTATGGAGTTTGCTCCTAGCCGACGAGGAGACGATCATGGCAGTTGTCGCGCAGCAAATGGCGGAATTTTCCATCCAATACCTGGCCTATCAGATGGGAGTCCCCCCCGAGGCATTCGAGCCGTTCCGGCCCCAACTGGTTGAGACTCTCCGCTTTGGCCATGGACATCGGGGTCGGGATTCGTGCGAGCCCGGACGCGGGTTACATGGATGAAGTCGACGCCACCGCTGCTTATGTCGCGGCGCAGCTTCAGGCCCGCAATATTTCCTCGAAACTTCTCCGGTGAGGTCACCCTTAAACGTTAGGGCGTAAACTTAACAGGCAACGACGCTGACCAAATCGTGGTTCCTCTCCTTGAATGTGAGAGCGTGGGTGTGAGTTTGCCCCAAGGGAGGTTATGTCACGATATGATCATGGAGGAGTAAAGCGGGCGCGGCGATTGATGCTCAGCCTAAAACCGCTTTGGCCCCGATTCCAGCGGCAATGACAAAATGCATGTTGAGACATAATGGCCCACCGGAGGTTAGAAGCGAGAGGGGTTTTAAAAGTCGGGGGGACACGAACGGAATTCGGAAATACCGCTCATGCCCCCCGCTTGGTTTTGGACTAAGAACCGACGCTAGTGTCGCGGGTCAGTACCGGCGGCCGGCGCCGAAACCGCCGCCGCCGCCGCCGCGGTTTTCCGTGCGGGGGCGAGCTTCGTTAACGGTGATCGTCCGGCCCTTCAGGCTCTTGCCGTTCAAGCCGGCGATGACCGCCTTGGCTTCGGCCGGGTTCGGCATTTCGACGAACCCGAATCCGCGCGACTCGTTCGAGAACTTGTCCTTGATGATGGACACCGTGGTGACCTCGCCGAACGCCTGGAAGGCTTCGCGCAGGTCGACTCAGTCAGGTCCCGAGAAAGGTTGCCAACGTAGATATTCATACGACTCTCCTTTAGAAATTCGAACTAATAAAGGAGAGGTAGGTGACCGGTGAGGGACGTTGCCCCGTCCTTTACTTAATTCTTCGAAGTTATTATAGCACAAGTTCATCAAATTTCACCAAATTCGGCAAAAAAAAATTCGTTGCCGGCCTCAGGGCCCGCCGGGAAGGTCCGCGGCCATTCTCACCCTCAAGGCAGGTCAGGATGGAGACGGGGCCGTTCAGCCCGGTTCGATCCGGTGCCCGGCGCGGATGAGTGTCCGGACGGCGACGGAAAGCCGCCCGTCCTTGACGAGGAGGTAGTCGGTATCGAACGTTGAAACAGCGAAGATATTGATCTCCGCCTCGGCCAGGGGAGACGCCAGCGCGGCGAGCACGCCGGTCATCGACAGGTCAAGGGGACCGGCCACTTTCAGGCAGCGCCAGCCCCTGTCGCATCTCACTGCCTCCGGAACGCGAGGCCTCCGGACAAACGATCGAGAGTTCATCTTCCGTCCTGGTGATCGAGACGAAGTCTCCGCCGCCGGCATCGCGGCAGGGGGTCGAAACGGCCGCCCAAGCGGGGAGGCCTCGCCGCCGCCCAGGCGGCAGATGGCGTATCTTCCGGGAAGCACGGAGAGAGTCAGGTTCATTCGCATCTCCTGCCGAGTATGTTATCCCATTTGAGTTTCGCTTTGAAGCCATGCCAGACGCGGGACACAACGACGGTCAAAAGATCCCTGCATCTTCCGGCCCGCATTAATCAAGGGCCCGCCCCATGACGTGTCAATCGGCTTCGAGACAATCGCCGCAAACTTGATAGGCGCTGTCCAGGCGCGGAAGACGGAAAGCACGGGGAAGATCACAATAGGCCATGCCTGGACAGAAGGCGGCGATTCCGCTATGGTATTTTCGGAAAGGAGCCCACATGAACAAAACACAGTCCAATTTGCTCAAGGCGTTCGCCGGGGAATCCATGGCCCGGAACAAGTACACATACTACGCCAACCGGGCCCGCCAGGACGGCTACGAATGGATCGCCCGCGTCTTCGAAGAGACCGCCGATAACGAGCGCGCCCACGCCGAGCGCGAGTTCGAGCTGATGAAGGGCAAGGTGGAGATGACGAATACGTACGACGCCCACGCTCTCGGCTCGACGCTCCAAAACCTCAGGAGCGCCGCCGCCGGCGAAAAGTACGAGTGGACCTCGATGTACCCGACGTTCGAGACAGAAGCCCTGGCCGAGGGCGAGAAGATCATCGCCACCGCCTTCAAAGAGATCTCCGAGGTCGAGGAGAAGCACGAGGAGCGGTACAAGAAGCTAGCGGACAGGCTCGAAGCCGGCCGGCTCTTCAAGACCGACGATCCCAAAGCCGAGTGGAAATGCCTGAATTGCGGGTACATCCATAAGGGGGACAATGCGCCCGCCACCTGCCCCGCGTGCGCCAAGCCCCAAGCCTACTATATGCAGCTCAACTTCGTGCGCTGAGTTATGGTGTCCGGCTAGCGGTGCCGGCTTACCGAGAGATCGGCGACCCAGATATCGCTCTCGAACTTGGCCAAGGTAAAGTAGAATTTTTCTCCATCCGTCGCGAACTCAATGCGGCTCATCTGCCGGGAGGGGTCATCGAACTTGACGAGAAGCTTGGGCTGGCCGCCCGTGACGGGCACCGACCAGAAGCTCGCGCGCCGGTCTACGCCATAAGCCAGGTAATAGACCGTTCGGCTATCCCGCGCCCAGGCTGGGAAGCTGGGGGGGAGAAGATCAGGATCCTGCGATTCGACGAGAATCCGGGGGTTGCCGCCCTCGCTCGGAATGAGGCGGAGGCCACGCGCGCCGGTATAAGCTATCCATCGGCCGTCGGGAGACCACTTGGCGCCTTGGTTAGCTCCATCGGAGGTCAGCTGACGCGCGCACCCCATTCGGCGTCTTTGCTTTCGCGGGAAATCATGAAGAGCTCGCCGCGGCCGGTTTTCCCGGAGGTGAAAACAAGATGCCGGCCGTCCGGAGACCAATCGGGATACGATTCCGAGGCCGGGTCGTCGGTCAGCTGCTGAAACCGGCTGCCGTCCGCCATCATCATAGCCAGATCCCTGTTGCCTTTTTTCCAGGAATAAAAAGCAATCTCGCGGCCGTCCGGCGACCAGGCAGGCAGAAAATCGTCGGCCGGGTCAGCGGTTAACGGCTCGGCCTCTCCTCCGCTGATCGGCATTTTGTAGATATCCTGATTCCCGTTCAAATTCGAGTCGTAGGCCAACCACTTGCCGTCGCGAGATACACTGATCCCTTCGATGGTCTGACTGCCGCTAGTCACGGGCTGCGCCTCGGAAATCGAGATCGGCCCGTCCTTGGGTATCTTGATCGACCAGATGTTGGCCGTATGGGTGAACCCGGAATAGGCCAGCCTGTCGCCGGCCGAGGAAAGACTGATGGTATGGGCATTGAGCCCGGTCGTCAGGCGCGCGGGCGGCCCCGAGGGCTTTCCTTCGGTATCAAGGGCGAGAAGGTAGACGTCACGGCCGCCCTGTTCGTTCGAAACATAAAGGAATTGTTTTCCGTCGGGCATCCAGACCGGGCTGACGTTCAGCGATTTATCATCCGTTAGCCGGACCGGATGGCCGCCGTTCGAGGAAACCACCCAGACCGAAGACGGCGCGATATTGCCGAGCGTCGGTATGCCGAACAGAAAAGACGCATTGCCGACGACATAGGCGATCTTCGATCCATCCGGAGACCAAGCCAAGGCATATGGCGTTGGATAATCGGTCTCAATGATCTTCCGAGGTTCTCCTCCTTCCAAAGAAAGGACGCAGATGCCCTTGCCAAGACCGTAGGCGATCCGCCGGCCGTCGGGGGACCAGACGGCACAGCGGTTCGTCTGCTCCGGCCCCGCGTCGACCAGTTTCTTGGGGATGCCGCCGAGCGCCGGCACAAGATAAATCGAGTTTTGAAACTGATAGGCAATCTGGGCTCCATCGGGCGACCACCGCGGCCAGCGGCAATCTCCGGGCAGGGAAGCGGTGAGCGGGACGGGCCGGCCGCCGGCAACCTGTCGCACAAAAAGGGACATCTTGCCGGGAAGCCCCACAGCATAGGCGACCATTTTCCCGTCAGGCGAGATGGCCGGGTCGATCTCCAGGCCGGGATCATGGGTAACCTGCTGCGTCCGGCCGATCTTGACCTCAAATATCTCCGGCCCGCGGCGAAAAAGAAAGTAGCCCGCGACAGCTAAAAGGATGACCAGAACCGACGCGGGGAGGGCGAGCTTCCGCAAGCTGAATTTCACGGTGATTTCTTTGGATGTCATCGGCCTGCGCTTGGGAACCGCCCGCTCGGCGATCGGGAGGCCTTTCTCGATGGCTTCGAGGTCGGCCCGGAGCTCCTCGGCCGTCTGATACCTCTTCTCCCTGGCCTTCTCCAGGCATTTGAGGACGAGCCGGTTCAGTCCCTCGGGAATTTGAGGATTCAATTCCCTCAGATCTCTGGGGATCTCGCTCTTGTGTTTCATCCCGACGGCAAAGGGCGTGTCCCCCTCGAACGGCAGCCGGCCGGTCAGCATCTCATAGAGGATGACGCCCAAAGAATAGATGTCCGACCGGGCGTCGGCATCTTTGCCCTCCACCTGCTCGGGGGACATGTACTCGGGCGTCCCGATGACCTTCCCGCGCCCGTCAGACCCTTTTCCCGGATCGACCGGGCGATCCCGAAATCCATGATCCGGACATCGCCCTCGCGGTCGATCATGATGTTCGACGGCTTGAGGTCCCGGTGGACGGTCCCATGGCGGTGCGCTTCGGCCAGGCCGTCGCAGACCTGCTCGGCGATGATGACCGCCGTCCCGACGCCCAGCTGATGCGACATCCGGATCATGTTCTTCAGGTCTTCGCCCGGCACGTATTCCATCGTGAGGTAGTAGAGGCCCACTTCTCGGCCCAGGTCGTACATCCGGCAGATATTCTTGTGAGAAATGTCGCGGGCCACCTTCAGTTCGTTCCGGAACCGTTCGATGTGCTTTTGTCGGGCGCGATCTCGGGCTTGAGGAGCTTCAGAGCGATCTTGGCGTTGACCTCTTTATCGAAGACCTTATAGACCCTCCCATGCCCCCTTTACCCAGTTCCTCGATGATTTGGTACCGGCCGGCGAAGGTCGAGCCCGGCGTGAGCTCTTCAGTGGGGATCGCCATGGTTTCCGTGGCATAGACGCGGACGTCTTGAGCCGCCGGCAGCTGAGAACCGCAGGCGGCGCAAAAGCGGGAGGTCTCGGGATTATCCTCCTGGCACTTCGGACACTTCATCGACGGCCTCGTCAAGCTCAATCGAGCTCAGGTTAGCAATAAACAAGGGAGGGAGTCAAATCACCGGCTTTTCAGCATGCCCTGCCCGTTAAGCTTTCCTTCGAGTGCCCTGACATCTTTATAAAGCAGCGGATTTTCGAGCTCCGCCAGAATCTCAAGTCGGCCGAATATTCGAGCAACGGATTCATCAATGAGGTCGACAATTAGGTCATTCATTTTCTTGTTCTCCAGGCTGGTCATGACTTTCAGCCGGCATGGTCATCTCAGCCGGCTTTCGGGCAAGTTATTCAAAAATCGGAGCCGAGTTCCGGCTTGACTCCTTCCCGGCGGCGTTCTATAAATAGGCCATGACCAAGAGGGAGTTCGCGCGCCGCCTATGGAACGGAAAGAGAGAGGTCATCGGGCCGTTCCTCAACGCCTTAAACAAGGCAAAAATCGAGTTCTGCGTGATCGGGGGATTGGCGGTCAACGCCTACGCCGAACCGGTCGTCAGCCTCGACCTGGACATCGTTATCCCCGCGCTTCAAGTCCCTAAGCTCGCCGGTCTGCTTCCGCGGGGAGCCCGGACTAAGACCTTCGCCCACAGCCTGAATATCGAATTTCCGGGCTCCGACGTGCGGATTCAAGTCCAGACCGATGAACGGTACCAGTCTTTCCTGCGGCGGGCGCGCAGGAAATCCGTGCTGGGCTACGAGATGCCCGTCGCGCACGTCGAGGATGTCCTCCAGGGCAAAATCTGGGCGGCCTCGGACGAATCGAGGCGCGCGAGCAAGCGCCAGAAGGATCTCGCCGACATCCTGAGGCTGATCGAATCGCGGAAGAAGCTCGCCGCGCTCGTCCCGCCGGAGTTAAAGAAGAAACTCCTGTCCTAACGGCGACCCGCAAATCCGCAGGCGTCACTCGACCGGCGTGAAGGCGGATTTCGCAGCTATCTTTTTCCCGACGATGAAGATCCCGAGCCGCATATAGGCCCGGTCCGACGGATCATAAGGCGGCTCGCCCCTATAATCGTGCCAGCGGGAGGCGAATTCCGCTCTCGGCATGACGCCGCGCGTTCCCAGGAGCGACGGGTCTTCGACATAAACGGACCGGGAATCCAGGCCGATGACGATCACATAGTGTCCGTCTTCCCAGGCCTTTTCCCATGAAAATCCCGGAGAGTGGAAATCGGCCCAGGCTTGGATGGCGCAGATCACGGGGACCCTCCGGCGAAGCGATTCTTCAATATCCTCGAAACCCAGGTTCTCTTTGAGGCCGGCCTCGCACCCGAGCTCGCCGGCGACCGTGACGATCGACTCCGGCGAAGTTCCCTCCTCCGGAGTTGTCCCCAGCTTCTGCATCAGGTCCTGTTCGCGCTTGTCGACGCCCCAGTAGCCCAATAGAGCCTGGAGAGCGGCGGCTCCGCAGGAATAGTCCGTCGACTGGCGGACATCCGGCACTCCGTCAAGAAGGGGAGGAACAGCAGCGGCGCTCGATCCCGGTTCGATAAGCCGGGGCAGAAGCCAGCCCCCCGCGCCAAGCCCAAGGAAAAAGGCGAGGCCTAAGGGAAGTGAAGTCCTGCGGGATATTCTCATTTCAGTCTCCCGATCAGCGGTCGGACAGGTCGAGCCGCATCCTGTATCTGTTGGCAACATTCTCGGGCCGAAGGCCGGCGGCGACGGCAGCCAAGCGCAGCGTTTCCAGCAAATCGCCGCTGATGGCCGGCTCCGTGTCCTTGCGGATCAGTCTAAAGCCCACTCGCTCCCAAAACCGCCTCCCCGCCACCCCGGAAATAGCGTGAAGCATCGGGAGCTCTTCGTAGGCATTGGCCTCGATGGACGACCAGCCCTGCACTGTCGCCCAGCGGACAAGCTCCCTTGCCAAGCGCGTTGCCAAGCCCCTTCGCCTATATCGGTCCGGATCATCACTCGGAGCTGCGATCATCAGGCAGTGGACGAAAAGGGTCTTTTCGCCTAATGCCTCCGGCGTTGGAAACTCACGGGCAGTCATATCATCCGCCGGACCGGAAGGACTGCGCTGCTGCAGACAGAACCCGGCGCCGTTGTCGCCGAATGAGCAAACCGCCTTGGGGTAGAACCTCAGGGTTCCTACCACATCCTCACCGTGGCGCGCCAAGATCGCGCAGGCGCCGTAAGTCCGCGTCAGCTTCACCAGCAAGGGAACGTTCCTGGCCCGGGCCCAGGACCAATCGACCTCAGGATTGGGCGCCGGCGCTTCGATGTTCCGCCTATTGAGCGGCCCGCCGTGCAGACACCGCCAGAGGAGGAGATCCTCCCTCATCGGCTCGATCATGGGGTCATCCGGCATCGCCGCTCACTTCACGATCAGGAGCCAGCCTTGGCCCGGCTCGACGGGAATCGGGTCGCCGGGACGGAATGTCGCGGCGGGCTGGAAATCCGGGATCGCCGGCGCTGTTATCTTCGCTTCGTTCTCGTCGATGCCCAGGGCGGTCCAGTCGATGTCCAGGCGCACCTCAGCCTTTTCTCGAGCCCAACTCGCCAGCGCCAGCATCGCACCGCCCTTTTTCACGTAGGCCGTGGCCAAAACGTCAGTGTGGCCGGTCTTGACCGGACAGTTCGGCGACCAATAGCCGAACATGGCGGCCTCGCTGATCCCGAATTCGTCCCAGGCCTTCCAGAGCCTCGACGGGTTCTGGCCGGACCAGGGCAGCCGGTTCGTCATCCCGTAGAGCATGCCGCGCCAGGGGTTCCCCCCGTCCTGGAGCATCTCTCCCATCAAGCCGAACGGGATCCCCGAGACCTCGACCAGCCAGTAGTCGGGCGCGGAGTTGTAGTCGAAATATTCGCCGAACCAGAGACGGTCGAGATAGGGAAAGTGCTCGAGGTAGAGGTTGGCGCTCGAGGCGAACCCGTCGCGCGGGTTGAACTGGTTCGCGGAGTGGAGGTCGATGAGCGATCCCGGCCGGCCGCGGTCGAGGATCTTGCGGACGCGCTTCATCGTGGTGCGGTCGAAGGCGACGTCGTCGAGGTACAGGCCGTCGATGCCAACGTTCCGGACGAGCCAGTCGAGTCCCTCCAGGTAATAGTTATGCCAGCGGGACAGGCCGCTGTTGATGACGGCGGCGTCCTTGAGCTCGGGCACGAACCAGGCGGCGATATAATCCGAGACCAGGTGCTCCTGGAGCCAGGAAAACCCGCCCCCCGGTCCGGCGGAGAAGATCTCGCCGCCCAGGCTCCGCAGGGCGAAGAGCTCGGCCGCGCGGTTCGAGAGCTCCCGGATCGTGTCGTAGATCTTCACCTTCATGCCGCGGGCGTGGGCCTGATCGATGTAGGCTTTCATCTCGGCCGGCCGCAGGAAGGGATAATTGATGAACGGGTTGATGTCCGTGGCGTGATGAACATTGATCGTGTTCGCCCCGGCCCGGGCCACCTCGTCGATGGGTTTGTAGGCATGGAAGAAGCGCGCGGCGAAGTGAGATTTCGGCTCGATCGGCTTGAAGGGGGTGAGGAGAAGGTTGAAGTTGAAATGCAGAGATTCGCCCGCTGGGATGCGCCGCGGACCGCTCGAGGCGGTGAACAGGACGGTCGAAGCGCTCGGCTCCTCGACGGCGCAAATGCCCTGGCCGTCATTCCACCAGGACGGCGGCAGGTTGAGCGGCTTCGAGAGATAGAAGTTCGTGTTGAGCGGGCGCGAGTAGTTTTCGTCCCGGAGGCTGACCTGGAGACCGGCGTTGACGTCGCCGAGCCAAAGGGCGTCCTGGTTTACGGTCCGGTCCCAGGTCCAGGAGAATTCCGCCGGGCGGAGTCCTCCCTTGCGGCCCAGGCCCATCATGTAACGAGCGGCTTCGCGGAGGAGCGGGATCTCCAGCCGGATATCGTAGACTTCGCGACGCGGGGCGGCCGCGGAGGTGGACAGCGTGACTTGATATTCCACAAACCCGTCAAATTCCATCGTCCCGCGGACCGACAGGCTGAACGGTCCGGAACGGCTTTCGGCGCGCCAGGCCGCGGCGCCGGCGGTTGTTTTTTCGAACTCGACGCGTCCCCCCGTCCAAGGAAAGGCCTGTCCTTCGGCATCCTCGACGATGAAAGCGAGGGGCGAGGCGAGGACTTCGCGCCCGGCCGCGCCGATTCCCGTGAGCTCCGGCGTAAAAAAGCTCGTGATCCGGTCGGGGAGGCCGGTGTCGCCGACGGCCAGCATCCGCCCCAGGCAGGAGACCGTCCGCCCCTCGACGTGGAGCGGCGTGAAGGGCGGAACGATGCCGTCATCGAAGGCGATCAGCGAATCAAGCCAGCGGAGCCGGGACATCCGGGAGGGATCGGAGTCGCCGGCGTCTTCGAGAACGGCATCCCTGACATCCAGGCGCAGCTTGACCCGGGTCGAAGGCAGCCCTTTGGGAGAGACGGTGATGCCGCCTTCGTATCTTCCGGGAAGCGCTTCCTTGGGGACCTGGACGCCGCACCACAGCGGCTGGACCTTGCCGAGAGGCACGGCGCAGGGCTTGACGAACGGCCGTCCGTCCCAATTGATTCCCCGGGTGTTGAAGGAGTGCATGAGGGAGGCGGGGATCAACGACGATCGGGGCCTCGCCGATAGGGAGGTTGGCAAAGTTTGTCGGCTTTTGTTCTTGGCCGGGACGGCACCTTGTGCCGCCCCCGGCCCGGTCATCACCAGGTCCTCGAAGCCGACCTCGATACTTTCGATCGCCTGCCGGCCGGCGAAGACGCCGATCTGGAACGCGTAGAATTCGCCCCGGAGCGCTTCGCCCGCAAATTCGTCTTCCGGGCCGGCCTCGACCCAGCGGAGGGGCAGGTCGTCCCTCATCCGTATGGGAAAGCGGCGGTCCTCGGGAAAAAGAAGATACGGTTCGCCCGGAGATTTCGAGAGAAGCCGCCCGGTCTCCTCCGCCGTGGCGATGACCTCCATCGGCGAGAAGCTGTTGAACTCGTCGATGGCCTGGATCTCGATGGCCCGGACTTGAGGAATGCCGGTCCCAGGATCCGCCGGCTCAATGAAAGGGGAGAGGCCCCAGGTCTTTAGCCAGGCGTCGTCGGCCGTAAGCTCCATCGGGATGTATTCGACCGTCGGATAATGAGAGTTTCCCTTCGAGGCATAGGTCAGGTAGTAGACGAAATAATCCCCGGGCACGGTGGCCGGCTGAAAAGCGAGATCACCGTATTCGCGGTGGACGGCGATCGGGCAGACATTTTTCAGGCGGGCCCCGGTCGCCGCGTCGATGATGAGCACGTTCTTTTTCTCGGGATGGGCGTCCCGGCGGCGCCAGGGGATCCGCGCCCGCACGGCTTCCGCACGGCGGTCGACCCGGACGACGGCCCTGTGGTTGCCGTACGCGGCCGCATCCCAGGACGCCGTGCCGTATCGGACCTCGTCCGCGCGAGCCGCGGCGGCCGAAGCGCCGCCCTCGACGGCGGAGAAGCCCGCCGGAACGGACCCGGCGCAGATCGAGATCAGGGTCGAGGCCAGGGCGAACAGACACTTCCGCGCAAAAGAGGCCATGCTTTCCTCCCAGCCTATTCTAATATGAACGGGCGCGCCGGGGAAACGATTCGTCTCGCCCGAAAATCACCCCGCGAATCCTTCTCAAGGGCGATATACCTTTTCCGCTGGTTTTGCTAAGGTCGACGAACATGAAGATAAAACCGGGCACGGGAAGGACAACGTCGGGGCGCCGGCCCGAGGATCCCGGCTCTGCCAAGATCGTTGTCCCCGACCCCGAAGAATTGCTCCTGAAATATTGGCCGCAGATCGGCTATCGCGTGAAAAACTCGCTGGGCCGATCGACGCCGGACTGGGAAGACGTCGTCAGCGAGATCCTCCTCGATGTCATCAAGGCCCTCCGCCGGGGGACATACCGCGGAGACAGCTCTTTGGGCACGTTCATCTATGCCGTAACGACCAACAAGATCATCGATCAGATCCGCCAAAAAAAGAAGGTCCTGAGGGAGGTTCCCGAGCTCGGCCGTGACTTCGACCCGGCGCTTGACGCCGAGGCCCGCGAGCGGGTCGGGCAGGTCGCCGGATTCCTCAAGAAACTGAAGCCGAAATATGCCGATATTCTGTACCTTCATTATTATCTCGACGTGCCGCCGAGCGAGATCGCCCGCATCTACGGAACCTCCACCGGAACGATGTACAAGCTGATCCGGAAAGCGCGGACGAACCTCAAGGGTCTGGTCAGGACCCTCGCGCCAACGCAGGTCCGGACGGCGATGCGCCCCTAGCCCCCCGGCCCCCGGGAACCAGTCCCGTCGGTTCCCCCGTCGGCCAAGGCCGACGGGCCCCCCTCCGACCTTTCCTGAGATACTGACCTTTCTCCCTCCCTGTATAGGGAGGGTATAGGGTGGGTAATATCTAAGATTAATGTCTGGCAAAGTGTCTCAGGCAACGAGTGCTAGGGGTCTTCGGGGCGCCATCCCCATCCGTCCCTGCTGGACGCGTCACACCAACGGAGATGCATCCTTCCTTCATCACCGAGTTGCTCAAGGCGGCGGGACGGGCTAAACTGATGCCGGGTCGTTAGCCAGCCCCGGCCATTTGAGCCGGAGCCTCCCGCTTGAGCGGGGAGCTCGAGCCGGCGGGCTGCCCGATACGCGATAAAGAGCATGAGACTGCAGGAGCCCACAGCATGGAAAAGATCAATGGGTCGAGATCAAATGGGAGGCTGAGGCTTTTTATTCTGGTCGCGGGCGGACTGGTCATCTTCCCATTCACGCTCCAGGGTGCTCGGCTTGTCGGGTCGGCGGGATCGGCTGCTGCCGAACGGACGACCCCGTCGGGGGGGGCGGCCGTCGGGGCCGACCGCTGGTATGTGATCAAGATCGCCGGCAGCCCGGCCGGCTACATCCATGAGCAGGTCGAGACGAAGCCGGCGTCAATGGCCGAAGCGGATCCCGGCGGGCAGGCTAAAACGGCGCCGCCGTCGAGCCTCCTGGTCACGACCTCCGACATGCGGATCGTCCTCAACAGGCTGGGCAGCCGGATCGAGCTTCGGTTTCTTTCGTCGGCCGAGGAGTTGGCCTCCGACGGCCGGCTCCTCCGGACGAGTCACGTCATGCTGGCGTCGAACCAGTCGACGAAATCCGATGCCGTCGTCGGCGACGGCCGGATCGAAGTCCGGAGCGAGGCCGGCGGCAAGGCGTACACGAAGACTTTGACTTTCACCGGAGCGCTGTTCGGCCCCGAGGCCATCCGGCGCGCTTGCGCCGAGGGGCTCGAAAAACCCGGCGACAAGGTCACGATCCGAACGTTCATCCCGGAGGCCAGCCTCGTCGGCGACCTGACACGGGTCGTCCTGGGCAAGGAAAATGTCGCGGTCGAGGGCCAGCCCGTTCCCTCCCTTAAGGTCGACGAGACTTTCGAAGGCCTGCCGGTCAAGCGCACCGGCTGGCTCGACCTCGAGGGGAGCCTTCTTAAACAGGAGGAGCCCGGGCCTTTCGGCCTGATGGAGGTGGTCCGGGCGCGGGAGGCCACGGCCCTGGCCGCGGCGTCCGGCGCGGAGCTTCCGGCCGAGATCTATGAGAGGTCGATCGTCCGGACGAACATCCGGCTTCCGAGATCCACCCCCATCGACCGCCTCAGGCTCGAGCTGACCCATAGGAGCCCGGCGCTCGGCTGGCCCGATTTCGCGGGCGGTAATCAAAAGATCTTGGAGAAGACGGAGAAAGCGCTGACGCTCGAGATCCGGCGGCCGGCGGAACCGAAAGGCGTGACGTACCCCGTGCCGGTGGACGCGGAGAACCGCGAATTCCTCGAGCCCAACGCCTATATCCAGTCGGACGACGCGGAGATCCGCCGCCTCGCCGGCGAGTTGGCGGAAAAGGACAAGGACGCCTTCAGGGCGGCTCTCGCCATGGAGCGCTGGACTGCCGAACACATGACCTTCGACCCGGGGATCGTTTTTGCGCCCGCCACCGAGGTTTTCCGGGACCGGCGGGGGACGTGCGTCGGGTTCGCGACTCTCCTCGCCACGCTGGCGCGGGCCGCCGGCATTCCCTCGCGCGTGGCGATGGGATACGTCTACGCCCAGGGAATGTTCGGCGGCCACGCCTGGGCGGAGGTCCTGGCCGGGAAGGAGTGGATCCCGCTCGACGCGGCCATCGTGAACGAGGGCGTTGCCGACGCCGCGCACCTTGCGGTCATCACGTCGTCGCTCGACGGCGGCCCGGGGGAGATGAGCCTCGGAGCGGCCCAGCAGATTTTCGGCCAGGTGGACATCCGCATCCTGGAATACGAGTCGGCCGGAAGAACGACGGCGGTTCCCGCGGACGCTAAACCGTTCACGGTCGAGGGAAACCGCTACGTCAATCCTTGGCTGGGTCTGGCGCTGACCAAGCCGGGGGATTTCGCCTTCGCCAAGCTCGATGCCGTCTGGCCGGACCCGACGATCGTCGGCTTGAGCGGGCCGCGGGGGGAGCACGTATCTCTCCAGGAGCAGCCGGTCTTTCCTTGGCAGGTGTTGCCGAAGGCGGCCGTTGAGCGGCTGGCCAGGACGGTCCCCCGGGGCAAAAAGGGGACGGTGACGATAGGGGAGGGCCCCGCCCGGGAATCCGTGCCGGCCATCCACTCCGCTGACGGGAAAACGTCGGCCGCCGCTTTCGGACGGGGCGCGGCGCTTTTTGTGCTCAAGGTCGAGAGCTCCGGCGCCGCCGAACTGCTGCGACGGCTGGCGGCGGACGTACGGCTGGACTGACTCCCCGGCCGGCCGCCGGAAAGCGGCTGGGGTTCGGCTCGACACCCCCTTGGCTCTGCCTGTTTCGACTGTCTCGAGTGGCGGTGAAAACCCGCCCTTGATCCCATGGCTCGCTCGCCCGTCCAAATCACCGGCCCTTTATATTCTCCGGACGGAGAGGATATACGGCCGGCGGCGCGACGAATAGCTTGACCGGCCGGCAACAAACAGGGTTAAATGAGCGTCCGAGGAGGCCCAGCGACATGGCTAAAACGACCCGGACCCGCGATCCGAAGGGAAAGCCGGCGAGCGCTCCGCGAAAAAACGCCCTTGCCGGAAACGAAGGCGACCGGCTGAGGCGCGTCGTCGTCTGCGCGCCGCGCCGGGAGTACTTCCGGGTAGACGATCTCGAAGCGCACAATATCGAGGCCGCCGCCGACCCGGTCATGGCGCGGCGGCAGCACGGCGAATTGAGGGCCGCGCTGCGGGAGGCGGGGGCCCGGGTTATCGACCTCGCCGAGCTCAGGGGGCATCCGAATTCGGTTTTCGCCCGCGATGCCGGCCTGGTCACGCCCATCGGCTATGTCAAACTCAGGATGGGGCTCGGGACACGGCGCGGAGAGGACGACTGGCTGGCGGCGGCGCTGGCATCGCGCGGTGTGCCCTGCGCCGGGGCGATCGAGCCTCCGGGGACGGTCGAGGGCGGTGATGTCATACTGGCCGGCCGGGTGGCGTTCGTCGGGCGATCGGCGAGGAGCAATGCGAGCGGCGTGCGCCAGCTATCGAGGCTGCTCGGTGAAATGGAGTATGAGATAAGGACGATCCGGCTCCCGGCTTCGCGCCTGCACATCGGCGGCGAGATGAGCCTCGCCGGCCCGGAGACCGTGCTGTGTTATAAGGGGTTGTTCCCGACCGGTTTTTTCGAGGGTTTCGAAACGATCGAGATCCCCGAGTCCGAAACGGCGAGCGCCAACATCATTTCGCTGGGCGGCGGCAGGGTCGTCGTCGGGAAAACCAACTCGGCCGCCATCGAGGCGCTCGGGAAAGCCGGTTTTGTCGTCCGGACGCTCAACCTCTCGGAGTTCGTCAAGGGAAGGGGAGGGCCGAGCTGCCTGATCATGCCCATCGAGAGGGGCTGATCCTTGAGTTCGAAATTCCGGGAATCGAGGAGGAACGATGGGTCGGCTTGAGACAACCCGGCGATACGGCTTATACTGTATAATTATATTATTATCAATTACTTATATGGCAACAAGGGCGCCGGCGGCGATCGGTCAGGCCGGTTCTCAAGAGGTGGGCTATCTTCTCTCCGGCGGGTCCGAGGCGAGCGTTTGGTGGGCCGAGGGCGCCTACAAGATCAAGAAAAGCGACCCCCTGCCGCGGACGCCCGCGGCCGGCGTGAGCCTGTTCGCCGCCCGGAACGAATTTGAACCGTTCCTTCTTGTGCTGAAGCCGAACCAGCGGCTCGACCGTGTTCGCGTGGAATGCGGCCCTTTGGCGGGTCCGGGCGGCGCCCTCATCAGCCCGTCCCGGGTTACGGTTTGTCACGTCGGCTATGTCAACGTGACTGTGCCCACCGACGAGGCCGGAGCAGCGGGCGAATGGCCCGATCCTCTCCCTCCGTATGACGGGCCGTTCACGGCCTGGCCGGGCGAGAACCATACTCTTTGGATCACCGTCTTCGTGCCCGAGGATGTGCCGGCCGGCGAATACGGCGGCCGGATTCTGCTGACGGCGGGCCCATGGAAACGCGAGGTCCCGGTCTCACTCACGGTCTGGGACTTCACGCTGCCGCGTGAATCCCAGGTCAGGTCATCGTTCGGCCTGCCCACGGGGTTCATGAAGCTCTACCATAACCTCGAAACCGACGACGAGCTCAAGAAAGTGGCGGACCTCTACTATCAGAACCTTCGTGATCATCGCCTGGCGCCGCGAAATCCGCTGGACCTCTATCCGATGCGAGTCAGCGTCAAAGGCGTCGGCTGGCGCGGCGGCCAGTTCACCGGAGAGTCGCCCCACTCGGGGAAGCGGGCCCTCGAGGCGGCGGACGACTCGGTATCCGCCGACTGCGAAGTGACCTATGAAAACCGCGTCCCGGTCGACGGCGGAACGCCGTACCGGCTGACCTGGTTCGCCAAAACGGCCGTCGCGGGCCAACACTACACGGCGCTGATCCAAGGCTACGATGCCGAGGGGCGATGGGAGCCGTCATGGAACAGACTGAAGCTCGTCGACGGCGCCACGGCGTGGACGGCGGAGTCGATCGAAGTCGCGCAGTTCGCCCCTGAGGCCGCATCGGTCAGCATCCACTTTTTTCCGGCGTTCCGGGATGAGAAGGGGACCGGGACGGGCACAGCTGTCTTCGACGATATCCGTTTCGGACCGGCCGCGGGCGGGGCGAACCTCCTTGCCGGCGGCGATATGGAGACGGACCCGGCCAGGATGTCGGTCGAAGTCGACTGGACCGAGTTCGACCGCGGCGCGAGGCGTTACCTCGACGAGCTGGGCTTCGCCGCCTATGATCTCAGGCTCGAAGGCTTGGGGTCGGGATCGTTCTACAGCCGGGAGGCCGGCGTTTTCGGGGGGTTCGTTCAGGGCACGCCGGAGTATGAGACCCTCATGAGCCGGTACCTGAGCCAGGTCGAAAAGCACCTCGAGGAAAACGGCTGGCTGGGAAAAGAATACATCTATTGGTTCGATGAGCCCGACCCGAAGGATTACCCGTTCGTGCGGGAGGGGATGCTCAGCATCCGTCAGGCCGCGCCCCGCCTGAGGCGGTTCATCACCGAGCATCGTCCCGGGCCGGACATCATGGACGTGAGCGAGATCAGCTGTACGATCTTCCACCGGGTGGACCCCAAAGCCGTGGCCGAGCTGAGCGCCAAGGGCCGCGAGTTCTGGTCGTATCTCTGCACCGGCCCGAAAGCGCCCTGGGTCACCCTGTTCATCGACCATCCCGCCGTGAACCTCAGGCTCTGGCCGTGGATGTCCTACGCGTTCGGCTTGAAAGGGATCCTGGTATGGGAGGCGATCTACTGGACAAGCCATAATGTGCATCCGGAAGGCCGGCCGCAGAATCCCTGGACGGACCCCATGTCCTACACGAGCGAGTACGGAACCCCTTACGGCCAGATCAGATACTGGGGCAACGGCGACGGCCGGTTCCTCTATCCACCCAACCGCAATGTCGGAGTGGACAAGACAAAGTACCTGGAGGGACCGGTCAATTCCGTGCGCTGGGAGATCCTGAGGGAGGGCCTCGAGGACTACGAATATCTCCGGCTTCTCGAGAGGGCGGTGAAGAACGCACCCGAGGAGCGGCGGGAGCTCGCCGGGATGGGCCGGCAGCTCCTCGACATCCCGACGACGCTGTTTGTGAGCGGCCGGGAATACACGAAGGACCCGAAGCCGATCCTGGATCATCGGAAAAAGATGGGGGAAGCCCTGGCGGCGCTCGGGGCCGCGAGGTAAAATAGTTTGAGGAGTCGAACGACCAGTGGCGAAACGAAAGATCATCGAGATCGACAGGGACCTGTGCGATGGCTGCGGGCTGTGCACGACGGCCTGCGCCGAGGGCGCTCTGGCCCTGGACGACGACAACAAGGCCGTCCTCGTCAAGGAGATCTTTTGCGACGGCCTGGGCGCCTGCCTGGATGTCTGCCCCACCGGCGCCCTGAAGATCACCGAACGGGAGAGTGCCGGCTACAGCGCGACGGCCGCTTATCAGCACGTTCTGAAAACGCGGGGAACGGAGGCCGCGGGCAAAGTGCACGGCGCCGAGGTCGCCATAGCGGGGAAGAATCCTCCCCCGGCCTGCGGTTGCCCGGGCAGCGCGGCCCGTGAGATATCGCGGGATGACCGGCCGGACCCCGCCGGCGGCCGGACCGTTTCCGGCGTCTCAGAGCTCCGCCAGTGGCCGATCCAGCTGCACCTCGCATCACCCTACGCGCCTTATTTCAAAGGCGCTGAATTGCTGATCGCGGCCGATTGCACGGCTTTCTCGCTCGGCAGCTTCCATCAGGAGCTGCTCAAGGGAAAAATGCTGCTCATCGCCTGCCCCAAGCTCGACGAGACAGAAGGGTACATCGGGAAACTCTCGGAGTTGATCCGGGAGAATCGGCCCAAATCCATCACCGTTGCCATCATGACGGTGCCGTGTTGCTCCGGGCTGCATACGATGGTCGAGGAGGCGGTGAGGCAGTCGGGCACCGGCCTTCCGGTAAAGAAGAGAGTCATCCACATCGACGGCCGTTTGCTCGACTGAGTGCGCACCTAAGACGGCGCTGTTCACTTCAGGATCGGCTGATCCGTCCAGCAGGGAAGGGGGGCGGAAATGTCGGCATGCCGACCTCGCTAATATCCTATAAAACCCATCGGAATAGTAGGAGATAAGGTTTACGCTCGATAGCCCAGGGCAGGGCGACGTCACGGGGCCGGCAGAGCCGAGCTTAGGCAGTAAGTGACGGCGGCGACTTAGCTTGGCGGCGTTGCCGCGGTCTCCTCGGTCCGGGCTCGCCGCGTCCAGAAGAAATAGGCGGGCAGCCCGGCCAGGATCATCGTCAGGCCGAGGGCCGATTTGCCCGGCTCGACGGCCAGACGGTTCACAAAGACCGCCAGGTTTATCCCGATAAATATAATGGGCACAACAGGATAACCCCAAGCCCGGTAGGGCCGCGCGATACCAGGGCGTGTGAACCGGAGCACGATAACCGCCGTCCCCGTGGCCGCGAAAAACAACACCAGGGCGAAGATCACATATTCGAAGAGCGCCTGGTAAGTCCCGGTGAGACACAGCAATCCCGACCAGACCGCCTGGCCGACGATCGCCCGTCCAGGCACCTGGTATCGAGGGTGGATCCGGTTCATTTTCCTGAAGAAAAGCCCTTCTTCGGACATCGCGTAGTAAACCCGCGGGCCGTAAAGTATCGTGGCGCTCAGGCAGCCGAAGATCGACGCCAGGATCGCCGCCGTGATCGCCGAGGCCGCCGACGACCCGAACATGACCGTGGCCGCGAGTTCTCCCACGCGGACAACTCCGCTCATGTCCGCCATCGGTACAGCGGTAAGATAAAGGACATTCGTCAACATATAAACTACGGTGACCCCCATCGTTCCCAGGAACAAGCTCAGGGGGATCGTGACCTGAGGCTTCTTGATCTCCCCGGCGGCGCAATTCACCGAATACCATCCGTCATACGTCCAGAGCGCCGCGAAGAGCGCCAGGCCGAACGACCGGAGAGGCAGGCCGCCGTCAAAAGACAGCAGCTCGCCGGGGTGGGGGAGTCCGGTCTTTTTCCCAACGAGCCAGCCCGCAGCCAGGAACAGCGCCAGGCTCCCGAGGCGAACGACCGTGAAGGCGTTCTGGACCAGCAGCCCGCCGCGAATGCCGAAATAGTTGACAGCCGACAGCGTGGCGATCAGGACCAGGGCCAGCACCTGACCCGCGCCCAGGGTGTACGGCAGCCCGGCGATCGAGAATTCTAAGATCATGGCCTGATTGGAAAGACCCGGCAGGAAATAGCCGAGGTATTCCGAAAACCCGACGGCCAGGGCCGCGATACCGCCCGCCATGATCATCCAGAAGAAGGCCCAGCCGAAAAGAAATGCCGGCAACCTCCCGTAAGCTTCCTTGAGATAGACGAACTGCCCACCGGCATAAGGGAACATCCCGGCCAGCTCTCCGAACGACAGCGCGCCAAAAAGCGTAACCAGACCGCCGGCCAGCCAGACAAGAAGGACTGGTCCGGGAGCCTGCATGAACCCGACGATGATCCCCGTCGTCATGAAGATCCCCGAGCCGATCACGCTCCCCATCACAAGCAGGGTCGCATCCCAAAGGGTCATGACGCGGCGGAGACCGGGCTTATCGTTCATACGAAGATCCATCCCATTTTGCGCGATTATAAAAGAACTCGACCTTCATTTCAATGACTTTCATAAAACGCCATTCAGCACACTCAGCCGCCTCACGCTATTTGCCCGGATTCGAATCAGGAGATATGTTATTTTATTTATTATCTATTACTTGACATAATGTCGGCATGCCGACATTATGCCCGGACCGCAGCCGGCGGCGTTGGCCGGGAGCTGATCCACGTGCTGTTGCCTTCGGCTGCCGCGCGACGCTCCCGGGCATGGTCGAGCACCCACAATATTTCTTGCATTTTGATCATTCATGAATTATCCTATGCTCCCTTTTAGGACACAACAGACGCCTTGGAGGAAACCGTTGATCATCGCGATCACGAACCAGAAGGGCGGAGTGGGGAAGACCACGACCGCCCTCAATGTCTCTGCGGCCTTGGCCTTGATGGGGCATCGCCTGCTTCTCCTGGATACCGACCCCCAGGCCCATAGCAGCACCGCCTGCTTAAACGACTCATCCGCATATCCGAGGTCACTCTACGATATCCTCGTGCACCCCCAAGAAAGCATCGAGAGCATCATCGCCAAGTCCACCATACCCGGCCTGGACGTCGCCGTCTCCAGGATTTCCATGGCCAAACTCGAGCCGGCGCTTCTTGGCGAGATCGACGGCCACTACCGCCTTAAGGATATCATCCAACCCATCCTGCCAAAATATGACCATATCGTGATCGATACGCCGCCGACTCTCGGCCTGATCACCATGAACTCCCTCGTCGCCGCCACCCATATCCTGATCCCCATCCAATCGTCATTCCTCTGTCTTGAGGGAACCGACGATCTCCTGGAGACGATCGATAAGGTCAAGAGGGTCGCCAACCCGCAGCTTCAACTCCTCGGGATCCTGATCACGCTCCACGACAAGCGAACCAACATCTCCCGGGACGTCGTCAAGCGGATCCGAAAAGTCTTCGGCGATCTTGTCTTCAAGACCCTGATATCCAAGAGCGTCAAGCTCGAGGAGAGCCCGGCCTACAAGGAGTCGATATTCACATACGCCCCGAATTCCGTCGGAGCGGTCCAGTACGGGAAAATCGCCCAGGAGATCATCGAACGTGTTAAAAACAAATAAGCGCTCCGGCCTGCCAGATACCCTCGTTATGCGGCACGACGACCATTTCGTGGACCTGATCTCGGCCCGGATTACCGGCCCCACGATCCGCATGATCCCGCTCGAACGCATCGACCCCAACCCGCAGCAGGCTCGCAGCGAGCTGGGCAATATCGAGGAGCTCATGTCGTCGATCAAAACCAGGGGCGTCCTCGAACCCATCCTCGTCCGTGCCCGGAATGAACGTTACGAGATCATCGCCGGCGAGCGCCGTTATGTCGCCTCCAGGCGCGCCGGCCTCAAGGAGATCCCGGCGATCGAGATGCAGGTCAAGGATAACGAGGCCCTGGAGCTGGCGCTCATCGAAAACCTGCAGCGTAAAGACCTGGGGGTCTTCGAGGAAGCCGACGGCCTCAAGGCCCTGGTCGATATCTATGGTTTTAACCATGGCCAGCTGGCCGAAAAGATCGGCAAAGCCCGATCGACGATCACGGAGATCATCAACGTCGCCCAGATACCCAAGAGGCTTCGCGAACTGTGCGCGGAACACGAGATCACGAGCCGCAGCATGCTGATCGAGATCGCCAAGCTCGACAAGGAAGAGGACATGGAAAAGCTGATCACGCAGATCGGACAGCGCGGGCTGCGCCGCGAAGACACCCGCGAGCTCTCCAAAAAGCTAAAAGGCAAGCCCGGACGGAACCGTCCGTTTATTTTCAGCTACGCGCCGGCGGCCAACGATTATTATCATCTTCGGATAGAGTTCAAGAAGCACTCCGTCGACAACACCGAGATCATCCAGGTCCTCGAAGAGATCATCCACAAGCTCAAAGCCAACAAACATTGACGCCTCGGCGCTGGAGAGGTGCCGAAGGCCGCTCCCGAAGCGCCCCCTCCTTGGCCGATAATATCGTAGTTGACATAATATCTGTTATGCGACGCACTTCTCGCGGCCGCTTTATCTATTTCCCCCTCAGCCAGATACAACAACGCTTTCCCTGTGGATATCCCGACTGCCCGGTTTCTGGGCAACTGTGGAAAACCTCCAAGCCCGGATTCTCCCTGTTTCCCCAGGCCGCCGGCGCCGGCTCCGCCCGCAAGAGGCAAAAGACGCGCGACATTCTACCGGACTGCCTGGTAAAACACGCCGCTATTAATTTATAAATTATTTTTCACTATCGCTTCGTCGCCTCCCGGAGAAATCCTCATCAAAGCAGCCCTTGGCATTCCCGTGCCCGTCCAGCTCGGACCATAGCTTTCCCCATTCAAGATACGGCTCCTGCTTTAGAAGAACGCCGCCGAATCTTCCAAAACCCCGGCCTTGAAGAGTACGTTGCCGACAGGGTCATAAGCGACCCGGGAATCCGCTTGCAATTCGACCTTTCTCAGTCCGTATTCCAGTGCCTCGGGCCGACGGCCCATGGCGTTATCGAGCTGAGCGAGATTATAGTTCAGGTTCATCCAGCAACCCGGCATGAAGAAGGCCCAGGCCACAGTTCTGGACCTCCCGGGCGATATCCGTTCGGATCGCGGGCGAAGGCCGCGCCGCTACTCGGGAATGAACGCCTCCAAGAGCTCCGTAGTCAACGGGATTGGGTGTCCGCCCGTCGGATGTCGGCGGCCCTCCCCTGCCGGTAATTTAGGGCGGTCAGAAGAGTCCGTGCGTTGTGACTTTCCGGGTCCGAGCTCGATCTCCCTCTCGAGGAGTCTTTCCGCCTTATCTAAAAGATTCTGTTTGAGATACGCGAAGGCGAAGAGAACCCGGCCGGCGCTATCGAACTGAGCGCCGGCGCGGGAGAAACCGGATGAGGCGCCGAAAAAGGCATTGAAGGCTGGTGATGGGCCTGGCGGCAGCCGAGGGAGCCCGAAATGGTCGTCTGCCGGCCCGGCGGAAGGCCGATTGTCGCGAGCGGAGGCTTACAGGCCCTTGCTCATCGCGCCGAGGAAGTCGGCGTTAGTCTTAACCTTGGAGATCTTGTCGACCAGGAGCTCCATGGCCTCGACCTCCGAGAGCTGGCTCAGCACTTTTCTCAGGATCCAAATCCGGTTGAGGTTCTGCTCGTCGATCAGGAGTTCTTCTTTCCGGGTGCCCGAGCGGTTGATGTCGATCGCCGGGAACAGGCGCTTGTCGACCAGCCGCCGGTCGAGGTTGATCTCCATGTTGCCCGTGCCCTTGAACTCCTCGAAGATGACGTCGTCCATCCGGCTGCCCGTATCCACGAGCGCCGTGGCCATGATCGTCAGGCTGCCGCCCTCCTCGATCTTTCTCGCCGAGCCGAAGAACTTCTTGGGCTTGTTGAGCGCGTTGGCGTCGATACCGCCCGACAGGACCTTGCCCGAGGGCGGGATGATGGCGTTGTGGGCCCGCGCCAGCCGGGTGACGCTGTCCAGCAGGATGACGACATCGCGCTTGATCTCGACCAGGCGCTTGGCCTTCTCGAGGACGATGTTCGCCACCTGGGCGTTCCTGGCCGGCGGCTCGTCGAAGGTCGAGGCCACGACCTCGCCGTTGACGCTCCTCTGGAAGTCCGTGACCTCCTCGGGCCGCTCGGCGACGAGCAGGACGATGAGGAAGCACTCGGGGTGGTTCTTTTCGATCGACTTGGCGATCGTCTTCAGCAGGGTTGTCTTGCCGGCCCGGGGCGGCGACACGATCAGGCCTCTCTGCCCTTTGCCGATGGGCGTCAGCAGGTCCATGATCCGGGCGTTCATGTTCTTCTGGATGCCGTCTTCCAGGATGAACTTCTCGAAGGGATAGAGCGGCGTCAGGTGCTCGAAGTGGACGTTCCGCCGCATGTCCTGGAGGACATCGGGGTGGGTCATGTTGATCGCTTCGATTTTGATCAGGGCGAAATATTTTTCGCCATTTTTGGGCGGCCGGACGATGCCGGAGATGGTATCGCCGGTCCGGAGCTGGAACTTGCGGATTTGGGAGGGCGAGACATAGATATCGTCCTGACTGGGGAGATAGCTGAATTCGGGGGCCCTGAGGAACCCGAACCCGTCCTCGAGCGTTTCCAGGACGCCTTCCGAGAACAGCAGGCCGCTTTTCTTGGCCTGGGCCTCGAGTATCTTGAAGATCAGGTCGTGCTTGTTCGATTGCTCGATCTCTTCGTCTTCGACGCCCGTTTGGCCGGCGATCTTCTGGAGCTCCTTGAGGTCTTTTTCTTCCAGTTCGATCAGGCTGTACTCTTTCATCCTTGAATCTCCTAAAGTCGGTGTGGTTTCTTCAGCCGGCATCGCCTGAGGCGCGGGCCGCCCGTCGTTCATTCTTGGTCTTCTCGTCATCTGTTCACCTGTTTGCGGCTCCCCTGCTGCCCGCCGCAGGCGGCGGGGGCCGCGTGTTAATGGCTTTTAGTCGTCAGTGGGTCAGGGGAGGCTCGCCCGGACCGTCGCCCTCCCCTCCCCCCGGAGCGAGCTCGGTCGAAAGCGCCGGCTTCTCCTGGGGCGGTTTCGGGGGCAACTCCTTGGTCAGGGCGATCTTCAAAACCTCATCCATGTTCTCCACCAGGTAGATCTTGAGCTCCTGCTTGATGACCTTGGGGATATCCTTAAGGTCCGCCCTGTTATCGAGCGGAACGATGGCCTCGCGGATGCCTTCGCGGTGGGCCGCCAGGAGCTTTTCCTTGATCCCGCCGACCGGCAGGACCCGTCCCCGGAGCGTGATCTCGCCGGTCATGGCCACCTTGCGGTTGACCGGGATCTCCGTCAGGAGCGAGATGATCGCGGTGGCGATGGTGATGCCGGCGGACGGCCCTTCCTTGGGAGTGGCCCCTTCGGGGACGTGAATATGGATGTCGAAGTTCTTGTGCAGATCCCTGACGATGTTGAGCTCGAAGATCTTCCCCCGGACGTAGCTGAAGGCCGCCTGGGCCGATTCCTGCATGATCTCGCCCAGTTGTCCCGTCAGGGTGAAGACGCCCTTGCCGTGGACTTTGGTCGCCTCGAAGGTCAGGAGTTCTCCGCCGAACTCGGTCCAGGCCATGCCGACGGACGCGCCGACCTCCTCGGCCTTGTCGATCAGGGAGCGCCTGAACTTGGCGATCCCAAGATAGCCCTCGAGGTTCTTCTGAGTGACCCGCTCGCCGTGCTCCCTGCCTTTGTCGACCACCCGCTTGACCAGCTTCCGGCAAACGGAGGTGATCTCCCGTTCCAGGTTCCGTACGCCGGCCTCCCGGGTGTATTCCCGGATGATCTTCTGCATGGCCGGGTCGGCGATCTTCAGGTTATTGGCCTTGAGGCCATGGGCTTTCAGCTGCCGGGGCACCAGGAACCGCTTGGCGATCTGGAGCTTCTCGTCCTCGGTATAGCCGGGCAGGCGGATGATCTCCATGCGGTCGATGAGGGGCCGGGGGATCGGGTCCAGCATGTTCGCCGTCACGATGAACATGACCTGGGAGAGGTCGAAATCGGTATCGATGTAGTGGTCGAGGAAGGTGCCGTTCTGGTCGGGGTCGAGGACCTCCATCAGGGCCGAAGCCGGGTCGCCGCGGAAATCCATGCTCATCTTGTCCACCTCGTCGAGCAGGAAGACCGGGTTCTTCGTGCCGCCCCGTTTGATCATCTGGATGATCCGTCCGGGATAAGCGCCGATGTACGTCCGGCGATGGCCCCGGATCTCGGCCTCGTCCCGGACCCCGCCAAGGGACAGCCGGACGAATTTCCGGCCCGTCGCCCTGGCGATCGACCGGCCCAGGGAGGACTTGCCCACGCCGGGCGGGCCGATCAGCCCCAGGATGACACCTTTCGGGTTCTTGACGAGCTGGCGGATGGAGAGGTACTCGATGATCCTCTCCTTGACCTTTTCCAGTCCGTAATGGTCCTCGTCCAGGATCTTGAGGGCGGACTTGAGGTCCCTCTTCTCCCGGGATTTCTTGTTCCAGGGAAGCGAGATGAGCCAGTCGAGATAGTTGCGGCAGACCGTCGCCTCGGCGGACATCGGCGGCATGGTCTCGAGACGCTCGATCTCCTTGGTCGCCTTTTCCTGGGCGTCGGGGGGCATGCCGGCTTTCTTCACCTTCTGGCGCAGCTCCTCGATCTCGTTGGGCTGCTCTTCTTTCCGGCCGAAGTTGGCGCCGGCGGGGAAGACGTTCGGCCGGGTTTCCTTCGCTCCGGGGGCCTTCGGCCGCTCGCCCTTGGGCCCCTCCCTCCTCAGCCGGGAATGGATCTTCAAGATTTCATTTTCCAGAAGATAGTTCAGCCGCCGGACCCTTTCGAGAGTGTTGATGGTCTCGAGCAGGTTCTGCTTTTCCTCGAGCGGCAGGTAAAGGTGCGAAGAGATGATATCGGTGATCCGCTCGGTGGTGGTGTCGCGGAGCGCCGGGATGATCGATTCGATGTTGGCGTTCTGGTTGAGCTTCAGATAGTCCTCGAACAGGGCGAGGACCCTCTTCAGGAGGTCCTTGGTCTCCGGGCTCTGGTCCTCGATCTCCTTGATGACCTTGGCCAGCACCTGATAGTAGGGAAAGGTGCTCAGATACTCGATGACCCGGGCCCGCTTCTTCGCCTCGACGATGACCTTGACGTTCTTGTCGTCCGACTTGACCGTCCGGATGACTTTAGCGGTCACGCCCAGGGAATAGATGTCCTTGGGCGTCGGATTGTTCATGGAGGCGTCCATCTGGGCGGCCAGGAAGATCAGCTTGTCCCGCTCCAGCGCCTTGTCCAGAGCCTGGACCGAGGATTCGCGGCCGATGATGAACGGCACCAGCGTCGACGGGAAGATCACAAGGTCCCGCAAGGGGATGAGCGGGATGTTGCGGATCATCTCGGCGCTGCTGTTGGGGTCTTGGCTCATCTTATTCTCCCACTGCCTTCTTGAGTCGTTCGGGGCCCGCGTCGTTCTCCTCGACCATCTCGTGCGTGATGCGGATCTCGCCCTGCGGCTTGGACGACGGCAGCTCGTACATCATATCGAGCATCAGATCCTCGATGATCGACCGGAGCCCCCTGGCGCCCAGGTTCCTCTCCAGGGATTTCCGGGCGATCGTTTCGAGCGCCCGGGCCTCAAATTCCAGCGCCACGCCTTCCATCTCGAAAAGCTTCTGGAACTGCCGGATGATGGCGTTCTTGGGCTTGGTCAGGATGCTCACCAGGTCCTCGACGCCGAGCTCGTTGAAAACCGCCGTGACGGGGATCCGGCCGACGAGTTCGGGGATCAGGCCGTACTTGATGAGGTCCTGGGGGATCAGTTCCGAGTAGATGTCGGCGGCGGCGGTCTTCTTCCCGGGCCGGAGGTCCGACTTGAACCCGACCGCGGTCTTCCCGATGCGCTGTCCGATGATCCTGTCCAGCCCGGTGAAGGCGCCGCCGCAGATGAACAGGACATCGGTCGTATCGACGGGGATGAATTCCTGGTACGGGTGCTTCCGACCGCCCTGGGGCGGGATGTTGGTCACCGTCCCCTCGATGATCTTGAGCAGCGCCTGCTGAACCCCCTCCCCCGACACGTCCCTGGTGATGGACGGGCTGTCGCTCTTGCGGCTGATCTTGTCGATCTCGTCGATGTAGATGATGCCCTTTTGGGCCTTCTCGATGTTCCCCCCGGCGGCCTGGAAGAGCTTGAGGACGACGTTCTCGACGTCCTCCCCGACATAGCCCGCCTCGGTCAGGGTCGTCGCGTCGGCGATGGCGAAGGGGACGGAGAGGATCCTGGCCAACGTCTGCGCCATCAGGGTCTTGCCCGTGCCCGTCGGGCCGATGAGCAGGATGTTGCTTTTGGCCACTTCGACATCGGCGGCGTCCTTTTTCAGCCGGGTCCGCTTGTAGTGGTTATAGACGGCCACGGAGATCTTTTTCTTGGCTTTGTCCTGGCCGATGATGTATTCGTCCAGGGCACCCTTGATCTGCCGCGGAGTGAGGTTGTCCGCTTTCCGCTGCCGTTCGTCCCCTTCCTTGGTTTTATCTGCAATAATAATAGAATGAGCAATTTGAACGCAACCATCGCATATAAAAACGCCTTTCGGCCCGGCGATGAGCTTCTTGACCTGGGCCTGGGAACGGTGGCAGAAGTTACACTTGATCGCCGGTCCCGGTTTGGACTGAGTTTCGTCTTCCATCGTCGTCTTCAGCAGCTCCAGATTTTCCGACCGCCCCACGGGCGGAGTTCACGCCCCGGCATCGTTACGGGAGGCGATGATCTCGTCGATCAGACCGTAGTTCTTCGCTTCGCCGGGGGTCATGATGAAATCCCGTTCGATGTCGGTCTGGATCTTCTCCTTCGGCTGGCCGGTGTGCCGGGCCAGGATATCGTTGAGCGCCTCCCGGATGCGCAAAATCTCTTTCGCCTGGATGGCGATGTCCGTCGCCTGGCCCTGATAGCCTCCGTAGGGCTGATGGAGGACGACCCGGGAATTCGGCAGGGAGTACCGCTTTCCCGGGCGGCCCGCCGCCAGCAGCACGGCCGCCATGCTGGCGGCTTGGCCGACGCAGATCGTGGAGACGTCGGACTTGATAAACTGCATCGTATCGTAAATAGCGATCCCCGCCGTGATGCTCCCGCCCGGGGAGTTGATATACAACGAAACCTCCCTTTTCGGGTTCTCCGCCTCGAGGTAGAGAAGCTGGGCGATGACCGCGTTCGCCAACTCATCATTGATCTCGGACCCTATGAAAATGATGTTGTCCTTGAGCAGGCGGGAATAGATATCGTACGCCCGTTCATTGCGGCCGTCCTGCTCGACGACATAGGGGATCAAGGTCATGAAGAGTATCCTTATGATACAGCGTTTTCGAGCAAGAAGTCAATGGTTTTCCGGGTCAGCAGAGCCGTCCGGATGTCCTCCCTCTTCCCCTCGTCGTTGATCCTGGCGATGAGCTGGGCCAGGGGTACGCCGTTCCGTTTGGCCATTCCCCTGATCTCTTCCTCGACCTCTTCGTCGCTCACGCTGAGCCGCTCCCGGTCGGCGATCTTGTGAAGGATGAGGCCCCGCTTGATATTCCGGGCCGCCTGCTCACCGGCCTGCTGTTTCAGCTCCTCGACCTGCTGCGGCGTCACGCCGCCCTTGAGGGACTCCGCCCAGTTCTGGAGGATCGACCGGGCTTCCCCGTCCACCAGAGATTGCGGCAGATCCAGGGTGACCCCTTCGGCCAGCGCCTTCAGGACTTCCTCGCCCCGCTCCCGCCGGGCGTTTTCTTCTTTGGCCTTCTCCAGCTCGCCCCGGACCTTGGCCCGAAGAGCCGTCAGGCTGTCGAACTCGCCGAGGTCCTTGGCCCACTCGTCCGTCAGCTCGGGAACCTTCTTCTCTTTGATGGAGATGACCTTGATCTCGTATTCAATCTCCCGTCCCGCCAGCTTTTTCTGGGGATGGTCGGACGGATAGACGATGGCGAACCGCCGCGTCTCCTCGGGTTTGAGGCCGCTGAGGTTCTCGTTCAGATTCTTCTCGTTGTCCGGGTGCCCGGCCAGGACAAGAAACTTCTCTGTCGGCAGGTAGCGCTTGGTCTTCAAGTCCTTGCCCTTCCACTCGACGAGCGCATAATCGCCGTCCCGGACCCCTCGATCCGCCACGGGCGAATACTCGGCGGATTTCTGGCGGACGTCCTCGAGATAGCGCTCGACATCAGCGTCCTCGACCCGGACGGCGGCCTTCTCGAACTTGAGCTTCTTATAGGGCGGCACATCGAATTCGGGGATGATCTCGACGACGGCTTTGAACCGGAAGGGCTCGCCCACATTGAAGCGGATCTCCCGGATCAGCGGTGTGCTGACGGGGTTGAGCCGCTCGGCCAGCAGACTTTCCCTCAGGATTCGAGGAGCCAGGCTTTCAATAACGGCCTCCCGGAGATCCTCGGAAAAGAGCTTCCTGACCATTTCCCGGGGCGCCTTGCCCCGCCGAAACCCGTCCAGCTTGGCCCTGGAGGCATAGTCATCGAGGACGTTCTCAAATTCCCGGGACGCTTCTTCGGCGGGCACTTCGATGTCCAACTCGCGCCGGGACATCGCGGGCGCCGTCACCACCGTCTTGACCTTTTCCGTTTGTTCTTCCATGACGTTGTTCCTTCTTCCTGACCCGGGCGCGGGAGCCTCGGGCGGCGAAATCCTCACTCGGGGTATCTTTTCAGTATGGGCAGAGCGGGACTCGAACCCGCACTCCTTATGCAGGAACTAGGTCCTAAGCCTAGCGCGTCTGCCAGTTCCGCCACCTGCCCCCGCAACTCCGGCCGAGCCGGCGGACCGGCCGCGCATCCTGAAAGCCGACTCGCCTCCCGGCAGGCTCGGCCTTCCGGGGACTTGGAGGAAAGGTGCTCTCAGATGCGGGAATAGACTCCTTTTTACCATATCCCCGGCCAGACTGTCAACGACCGCGCCCGGCGTCCTGTCAGCGAAGGTACTTCTGCAGCCGGGCGGCCAGGTCGGGATCGACATTGGAGAGCGACTTGTAGACCTCGCGGGCGCTGAAATTATCCTTGAGGTTCAAGTAGGTGATGGCCAGGTTGTAGAGCGCCGCTCCGTAGTCGGGCCGAAGCTCGACCGCTTTCTTCAGCGGCTCGAGGGCGGGGTCGAACTGCTTGAGCTGCATATGCCCGACGCCGATGTTGAGCCAGGCGTCGGCGCTGTCGGGAACCAGGGCGACATAGTTTTTAAAGGCCTCGATCGATCCCTTGTAATCCTTTTGATATGAATAACATAAGCCGATATTATAGTAAGCCGCATCGTAATCGGGCTTGACCACCAAAGCCTGCCGGAAGGTGGCGATGGCCTCGTCGAATCTCTTGAGCTTCTGGAACATGATCCCCAGGTTGAAGACGGCGATTTCGCTCTTGGGGCTGAGCTCGATCACCTTCTTGGCGGCCTCGATGGCATTTTCGTTCCGCCCGGCCTCGTCATACATCTTGACGACCTGACTGTAGTATGTCGTGGCGTCCGCGGAGTTCAGCTCGGCCAGCAGCCGGTAAACCGCCTCGGCTTTTTCCAGCTGTCCGGCCTTCTGGTAGGCCTGAGCCAGCGTGAAGTTGACTTTGAGGTCTTTGGACTGGGCTTTGGCGGCCTGTTCCAGGGCCGTCACGGCCTGGTCGAACTGTCCGAGAGCCAACCGGTCCTCCCCGAGCCTCAGGTATCCCATCCAGGCGTTTTCGGGATTGAGCTTCAGGAACCGTTCGTAGGCTTCCGCCGCCTTGGCGAAGTCCTTCTGTTCGTCATAAGCGTTGCCGATAGTGAATAACGGCTCGGCGTTGGCGCCGTCGAGGGCGACCGCCTGCTCGAACGCGGCGATGGACTCGGGCCACTTCTGCATCCGATAGTAGATGTTTCCGAGCTCCAGATGGGCCGCTGTCCTCTTGGGGTCGAGCGTGATGACCTTCTGGAAGGCGGCGGCGGCGGCGGCGTAGCTTCTTTGCTTGGAGTATACCGAGGCCAGCAGGGCCTGCGCTTCGACGAGGGAGGGGTTGGCCTGGACGACCTTTTCCAGGTATTTCCCGGCACCGCTCATATCATCCACCAGGTAGGCGATCCGGCCGGCGAGGAAAGCGCCTTCGGGCCCGGCCAGATAGTCCTCCTTCGTCCGGTCCTTGAAGGCGGTCAGCGCGCCGGCGCGGGAGATGCCCTTCCAGGAATTCGAGCCGATGCCGATCCGGGACGTTTTATCGACGAGCAGGAGGCCGACGGCCTGACCGGTCTCGTTAAGGAGGGGGGCGCCGTTGAACCCCTCGGTACTGGACAGCGACAATTCCAGGAGCGTGGGCCCTTCCGGCAGCTTGTGCAGATTGCGGATGGTCCCTTCGCTGACGACGATATCGCCCGATTCATTGGCGCCGATGGCGAAGATCCTGGCGCCGGCGGCGAGCTCGTCGGAATTCCCGACGGGCAGCGCCGTGACCTTGTTCTTCGTCTTGATGACCGCGGCATCGATATTCTTGTCGACCGCCAGCAGTCCTTCGATCCTGCCTTTCTTGCCCTTGGCGTTGACCGCCTCTAACTCCGCGGCCGGGCTGACCAGGTGGTAGCTCGTGAGCAAGGCCTCCTCACTCAACCCGAAGCCCACGCCTTTGCCGATGAGGGCCTTGCTCTCGTCGTAGACGAAGAGCGAAACCACGCCGTCTTTGCTCTGCTCGAAAATCCTGGCGGCGTCATCCGACTGGGAAAAGAGGGGCAACCCGGCGACCAATAAGCAGGCGATGCATACCAAGCCGCGCAGTTTCATGCTCATATCCTCTTCCCTCCTTGTCTTCCGGAATACACCAAAAACAAATTTACATAGAGCCGATTCCGCTGTCAATCAAATAATGCGGCCCGGGGCCGGCCTGTCCCCAAATGCGGCATCGATCGGGAAGCCTCTTCAAACAGGTGACAGTAATGATCTCACTGAGGGGTGGCACGGCGATAGCCCCTGCGCAATACTCAATCACCTGATCACATGGCTGGAGATGCAACCAATCGATCGCGGCCGGTTGACAAAAGCAGACGGGTCGACTACGTTTTAGCCCGATGACCGCTAACCGAAAACGGGCCCTCATCGTCCTGGCGGCGGCCGTTGTCTTGGCCGGCGCCTTCCTGCTCCGGGTCAAACATGACATGGTGGATTTCGCCGTCAACTACAACGCCGCCCAGCGCCTCCGGCTGGGCGAAACTCTGTACCGGACGTCGGACGGACACTACCAGTTCAAGTATATGCCCTTTTCAGCGTTCCTTTATCTGCCGCTCACGCTCGTCCCGCTGGACGCGGCCAAGGGCGTTTGGTACGCCGTCGTGGTCGTCTCGACGGTCCTCGTGTTTTACCTGACCGTCCGGCTTCTCCGGCCCGTCAGGAAAAGGGCGCTTTTCATCTCCCTGGCCGCCGCCGTGGTCCTCGGAAGGTACTTTCTGCGGGAAATCGACCTCGGCCAGATCAACGCCCTGATCACGGCCCTGCTGCTGGTCATGATCCTTCATTATGACTCCTGGCTGGACCGTGCCGGGCCGCCGCGGGAGGAGAGGGCCGCGGGCTTGAGCTGGGGGTTGGCGACGGCCCTGAAGCCCTACGCGCTGATCTATCTCCCGTACTTCGTCCTCAAAAGACGGTGGCGGGCCGTGGTGTGCGGCCTGGCCGCCCTCGGGCTTGCCGTGCTCGCTCCGGCGCTTTTTTATGGCCTGCCGGGGAACTTCACCGTCCTCGGGGAGTGGCGGTCCACGCTTTCGGCCTCCTCGCCACGTCTTTTTTCGGCCCAGGACAACGTGTCGATCATGGGGTTCCTGACCAAGTGGACAGGCCGGCAACAGATCTCTTTCTTGCTCTATGCGGTTGTTCTGGCCGCGCTGGCCGCGCTCGTCCTCATCCTGATATACCGCGGACGAAAGACGTCCCGGCCCCAGATCCTCGAGGGCTTCCTGCTCCTGGCCTTGATCCCGCTCATTTCCCCTCTCGGCTGGGATTACACGATGCTGTCCTCCGCCCCCGCGGTGATGCTCATCCTCAGTCACCTCGACAAGTATTCCCGCCCGGCCAGGGTGATCCTGTATGTCACCTTGGCCGTGATCGCCCTCTCCCTGTTCGACCTCATGGGCCGGGCGTTTTTCGAAAGGTTCATGTCGCTGTCGGTGATCACGATCTGCTTTATGACCCTCATCGGCTACGTCGCCTTCCTCCGTATCAAGGGCCATGCCTGAACCCGGCGCCGGGCCGGTTACTCCGTCCCGGAGGAAGATCGTCTTTGTTTACGGACTGACGGCCGCCGGAACCCTGGCTTGGCTGGCCGGGATCTTCCTGGTTCCCTATCTTCGGGCTCAAGGGGTCCGCTGGGCGGGGCTCGTTCAGGCGGTCTATTCGCCCGTGTGTCATCAGCTGCCGTCGCGTTCATTCCTGGCCTGGGGTTTCCCACTGGGCGTCTGCGCGAGGTGCCTGGGCATTTATCTCGGGTTCGCCGCCGGGCTGGCCCTGTATCCGGTCCTCCGAGGCTTCCGCGGCGTACGGCTTCCCGACACAAAGGTCTTTCTGGCTGTCTCGGCCCCGATCGTCATCGATACGGCCGCCGCTTTTCTGGGAATCTGGGACTCGCCCGGACCGGCGCGCCTGGCCCTCGGGTTCCTCTGGGGCTCCATCCTTCCCTACTATCTCATCACCGGGTTCGCCGAGCTCACTCTCCGGCGGAGCGGATAGATCTCTATAACCCCATTGTAGAAAGATCGGACGGGTGGCGCGGGGCGGGGGCCCTCCGCCGCACCGAACGTTTGATGCCGTGGACAAAGGGCGTCAATAAGGAGCGACATGGGGCGTGAGGGGCGCCGGGGGTGGACCGCGACAGGCCCCGGCCGAATCCATTAAGATCCTTGAGCGCAGGCTAACCCATACATATTCCTTGAATCGGGAGCCGAAACCCCATAGAATAGACGGACCTCGAGAACAAAGGAGAAGCCATGGCCGAGCCGCGTCCGAGCCCGTATATGCCCGCGCTGATCGGCGGCATTGCCGCCGGAGTGTTGAGCTCGGTCCCGCTCCTGAGCTGTTTTTGCTGCCTCTGGATCATCGGCGGGGCCATGCTGTCCGCGAACCTTTATGCCAAAAACTCTCCCGTGTCCCTGACCCCTGGCGACGGCGCCATCGTCGGCATTTTTTGCGGCATCGCCGCGGCCGTCGCCGCGTCCTTCGTCAATCTCGCTTTTCAACCGGCGAACCGGGAGCTTGCCCGGAGGTTCGCCGACCAGATGTCGCAGATGTTCCCGAACGTGTCTCCGGAGTGGGATGCCGCTCTCCGGGGCTCGACACAGGGCGTGTCCCTGGCCATGTTCCTCTTCGGCGTGTTCGTGCAGGCCGTTGTCTTTGCCGTCCTGGGCGCCTTGGGCGGAGTGATCGGGGCATCGCTCTTCGGCAGAAAAACGACACCCCCTGTCCAGAGCGGGCCGGCCGCGCCGGGTATCGGCACATGAAACGCCTGAAAACCCAGGTGATCATCAACCCCGAATCCAACCGGGGCCGGACGCGGGGCCGCTGGAAAGAGATCAAGGAAGCGCTCCTCAGCCACATCCGCGAGTTCCGGTACGAATTCACCGAGAAACCGCTTCAGGCCATCGAGATCTCGAGAGAGGCGGTCAGAAGCGGCCACGAGCTGATCATCGGCGTGGGCGGCGACGGGACGATGAACGAGATCGCCAACGGGTTTTTCGAGGACCGCCGGATCATCAATCCCGACTCGGCTCTGGCGATCCTGCCTTCGGGCACGGGCTGCGACCTGACCAGGAGCCTGAGGATCCCGCCGCGGCTCAAAGACGCCCTCAGGGTCATCACCGAGGCCCCCTCCGCCGCCATGGACGTGGGCCGGGTCAGCTTCCGGGAAAGCTCAGGCCGGGAAACGGAACGGCTCTTCCTGAACGTGTCGGATTTCGGGGTGGGAGGCGAGGTCGTCAAGCGCGTCAACGACCGGCGGCTTCAGAGGAAAGCGTCATCCTATGTCCGGTGCCTGGTTTCGGCGATGGCGAATTACCGCAGCCGGCGTATCAGTATCAGGGTCGACGGCCGCGAGCTCCCCGAGGGCGAATATCTTATCGGCGCCATCGCCAACGGCCGGATCTTCGGCAAGGGGATGAAGATCGCACCTGAGGCCAGCCTCGACGACGGCCTGCTCGACCTCGTCCTGGTCAAGAGCATGAAGTTTTTCGAGTTCTGCCGACACGGCTGGAAGATATTCCTGGGAACACATCTGTCCCATCCGAAGATCTCGCTCGTCCGGGGCCGGAAGTTCGAGGCCCTGGCCGTCGACCAAGGCGAGGTGCTCCTCGAGCTCGACGGAGAACAACTGGGCAGCCTGCCGGCGAAATTCGAGATCCTCCCCCGCGCCCTCCAGGTCAAGGGGTACCTCTAGTGGCGCGTCTCGAAATGAGCTTGGCTTTGTCTTATGATCTCGGAGGACGCGCCACCGCGGGGGAGTTTGAGGGGGACGGCGCCGTTCCCCTCAGGGGGTCAGCGCAGTGAAACGAAGCGCCGAGGGGGGAGCTTGACTCCCCCCTGGAAGTGTCCCGTGCCAGATGAGGACTTGGGAAAGGAATTTATGAGACGGGACACTAGGCTGGACCGGCTCAGTTCCGGCCGGATTTGGAATTCACCCGATAGTAGGGATCGTTGGTCAGAACCACCCGGCCGTCGGCCGTCCTGAACTTTAAAATCGACGGACCCATGGGGATCGTCATTTTCGGGTAGTCGGCCATGACCCGCCGGATGTATTCGCGCGTCTCGGCATACGGCGGGACCCCGCCGAATTTCGAGATGGCGTTCTGGCCGGCGTTGTAGGCGGCCAGGACGAATTTGGTGTCATTGTCAAAAAGCTTGCACAGGTCTTTGAGATACTTGACGCCGCCCATGATGTTGTCTTCGGGGTCGAACCTGTCCCGAACGCCGTACTGGGTCGCCGTATCGGGCATCAGCTGCATCAGCCCGGCCGCGCCCTTGGGGGAAACGGCCCGGCAGTCGTAAGCCGATTCGGCTTTAATGATCGAGTGGACGAGGTCCGCGGGGACCTTGTATTTCTGAGCATAGCTCTTGACGATCGGGTCGTAGAGCTTCTTGGCTTCCTCCCGCCCGGCCGCCCAGCCCGCGGGCCGGACGGAGCAAAAGACCGCGATCGCGGCTCCGGCCAGCACAATTTTCTTCAATCGGGTCATATCCGGGAACCTAGTCACCTGTCCGCAAACCATTCTGCTTGAAATCCGATAGCGATGACAATCACCTTTTCGGGTGATTTTTAGGACATCCGCTCAACGACAGAATAGCTCTTTTCCAGGGCTTCATCAAGCCGGTCGGCCTGTTTTCCCCCCGCCTGGGCGAAGTCGGGCCGCCCTCCCCCGCCCCCCCCGATCAGGGGCGCAAGCTCCCGGATGAGGCTGTCGGCCCGGAGCCGCGGAGCGAGGTCCGCGGTCACGGAGGCCACGATCAGCGCCTTCCCGTCAGGGCCCACGCTCCCGAGAACGACCACTCCCGAACCCATCTTCTGCTTCAGGGAGTCCGCCGCGTTCCGCAACTCCTCCATGGTCAGCCGCTCGAGGCGCCGGACCAGGACGGCCACCCCGTTCACCGCGCGGCTGCGCTCCGCGCCGGACCGGGTCTCCAGCCCGGCTAACTTTTGCCTGAGGCCCTTGATCTCTTTTTCCGCGTCCGCCAGCTGGGTCTTGAGCTTTTCGACGTGCTGCGGGATCTCTTTTCTCGGACTGGCCAGCAGTCCCTGGATGTCCGAAAGGATGTCCTCCGTCTCCTGGGCATGTCTGAGCGCCTCTTCTCCCGTGACGGCCTCGATCCGGCGCATGCCGGCCGCGATGCTGGATTCGGAGATAATCCTGAACAGCCCGATCTCTCCCGTCGCCCGCACGTGGACGCCGCCGCAGAGCTCTTTGCTGAACTCGCCGACCACCACCATCCGGACCCTCTCGCCGTACTTCTCCTCGAAGATCGCCATGGCCCCCTCGCGGATGCCCTCCTCGAGGGACATGACGCGGGTGTCGACGCGCAGGTTCTCCCGGATCTTGCCGTTCACCAGGCCTTCGATCTTGCGCATCTCCTCGCGTCCGAGGGGCGAGAAATGGGTGAAGTCGAACCTCAGCCGCTCCGCCGACACCAGCGACCCGGACTGCTTGACGTGATCGCCGAGGGTCTGGCGCAGGGCGGCGTGAAGAAGATGGGTCGCCGTGTGGTTGCCCGCGACGGCCCGCCGGCGCTCCGGTTCCACGGCCGCCTCGACGCGGTCGCCGACGCGGAGCTCGCCGAGCGTGGCCTCGACGTCGTGGGCGATCAGCTCGGGAACGGGATAAAAAGCGCTCCGGACGGTCCCGGAAAACCGGGCCGACCGGAGGCGGCCCGAATCCCCGACCTGGCCCCCGGCCTCGGCGTAAAAAGGCGTCACGTCGAGAACGACCGTCCCTGTCTCGCCGGCGGCCAGGGACGGCGCGGGCAGGCGGTCCTTGATAATGGCCAGGACCTCCGCCCCTTCCACCCGGTCGGTTTCGTAGCCTTTGTAGACGGCCCGGAATTTCTGGAGCCCTTCGAAGACTTTCTTTTCGGCGAGCTGCGCCTCCCCCTTCCACGACGCCCGGGCCCGCTCCTTCTGCTTGTCGAGCTCGCTCTGAAAACCGGACTCGTCGACCTCCAGGCCGTGCTCCCGGGCCAGCTCCATCGATAGGTCCAGGGGAAAGCCGAACGTGTCATACAGCTTGAAGAGCCCCGGCCCGGCGAGTCTGGGCTTCCCCGACTGCCTGGCTTCCTCGACGAACTCCTGGAAATAGCGGAGCCCGGAGGACAGGGTCGCGGCGAACCGCTCCTCTTCGGACAGACACAGCCGGGAGATGTAGTCGATCGAATCCAAGAGCTCGGGGTAGGCGGACTTCATGTTGTCCGCGACCAGGCCGACGAGCTGATGGAGGAAGGGCTTGTCGATCCCCAGGGCGTTGCCGTGACGGAAGGCGCGGCGGATGAGCCTTCGCAGCACATACCCCCGGCCGTCGTTCGAGGGCATGATCCCGTCGCCGATGAGGAAGGTCACGGCCCGGACGTGGTCCGCGATGATCCGGACCGACGTGTCGCCCGGCTCTCGCTCAGGATATTCCCGGCCGGCGAGGTCGGAGATCCGGTCGATCAGGGGCACGAACAGGTCGGTGTCGAAGTTGGTCCGTTTCTGCTGCAGCGCCGCGGCCGCCCGCTCCAGCCCCATCCCTGTATCGATCGAGGGCGATGGCAGGGGGTTGAGACGCCCGCTGCCGTCCTGGAAATACTGCATGAAGACGAGGTTCCAAAGCTCGACGAAACGGTCGCTCCCCTTTTCGATAAGCGTGTACGGGTCGCCCTCTTCGAGGTCGGGAACGCTGTCGTAGTGGAGCTCGGAGCACGGGCCGCAGGGGCCCGTGTCGCCCATCGCCCAGAAATTGTCCTTCTTCCCGTAGCGGAAGATCCGGCCCTGGGGAACGCCGATGTCCTCGCTCCAGATGCGGAAGGCCTCGTCGTCCTCCTCATAGATCGTGGCATAGAGCCTGTCCTGGGGCAACCGGAAAACGTCCGTGACGAGCTCCCAGGCGAACCCGATCGCCTCCCGCTTGAAGTAGTCCCCGAAGGAGAAGTTCCCCAGCATCTCGAAAAAGGTGTGGTGTTTCGACGTCCGGCCGACCTGTTCGAGATCGTTGTGCTTGCCGGAGACCCTCAGGCACTTCTGGACCGTGGCCGCTCTCTTGTAGCTCCGCCGCTCCAGGCCGAGGAAGATGTTCTTGAACTGGTTCATCCCGGCGTTGGTGAACAGGATGGTGGGATCATCCTTGGGCAAGAGCGGCGAGCTGGAGACGACCTTGTGGCCGCGCCGGGAAAAGAAGCCGAGGAAGGCTTCCCGGATGTCCTGGGCGTTCATCAGCTCTCGTCTTCGCCCTTCCCCTCGCCTTCCCGGTCCACCTTGCTCATCGTCTTCTCCATCTCCTCGAGGGCCATGTCCAGCGTCGACTGGATGCCCATCACGCGCAGCTTGAAGTTGTCGGGGTTGGTCGAATACCGGAGCCCCTGCTCGAAGGAGATGTAGCCATCGCGATAGAGCTGGAAGATCGACTGGTCGAAGGTCTGCATCCCGTATTGGGAAACGCCGGCGGTGATGGCGTCGCGGATCAAGCCCGTTTTTTCCTTTTCCTGGATGCACTCGGCGATATACGGCGTGCTGATCATGACCTCGACGGCAGGGACGCGGCCCTGGCCGTCCATCCGCGGGATCAGCCGCTGGGAGATGACGGCCTTGAGGATGCTGCCGAGCTGCAGGCGGACCTGCCGCTGGTGGTGCGGCGCGAACACGGAAACCATGCGGTTGATGCTCTCGGGGGCGTCCAGCGTGTGGAGGGTGCTGAACACAAGGTGACCGGTCTCGGCGGCCAGGATGGCCGTCTCGACCGTGTCCAGGTCGCGCATTTCGCCCACCAGGATGACATCCGGGTCCTCGCGGAGGGTCGCCCGCAACCCTCTGGAGAAGCTCGTGACATCCATCCCCACCTCTCTCTGGCAGACGGTGCTTTTCTTATCCTTGTGCAGATACTCGATCGGGTCCTCGATGGTGATGATGTTCTCCCGGCGGTTGGTATTGATGTGGTCGATCATGGCAGCCAGGGTGGTCGTCTTGCCGCTGCCGGTCGTTCCGGTGCACAGGACCAGCCCGCGCTGGTACAGGGCGATCTTCTCCAGGACTTCGGGAAGAAGCAGCTGGCGGATGGACTTGATTTCCAGGGGAATGATCCTCAGCGCGATGGCCACCGAGCCCCGCTGCATGTAGATGCTCCCTCGGAAGCGCCCGAACCCGGGGAGACTGTAGGCCAAGTCGATATCGAAATCCTCCTTCAGCCGGGTTTTCTGGAAGTCGGACATCAGCTGCTCGCCCAGCTCCTGGGTGTCATTGGAGCTCAGCCGGGGAAACGATGTCAGCGGGACCAGACTGCCGTGGACCCGGATGATGGGATGGTTGCCGGCCTTGAGGTGAAGGTCGGAAGCATCCCTCTCGATCGCGATCTTCAAGAGTTCATCGATGTCCATGCTCAACCTCGCTCGCCGTTTTAGAGATAAGTCAGCCAGCGGAAGGTGTCCTCCCGCTCGCCGTTGATATAGGCGAAGAACGCGTCCTGCAGCTTCTGGACGACGGGCCCCCTCCGGCCGGAGCCGATGATGATCTTGTCAACGGACCGGATGGGGGTGACCTCGGCGGCCGAGCCCGTGAAAAAGACCTCGTCGGCGACGTAGAGCATTTCCCGCGGGATCGTTTCCTCGACGATCTTCAGACCCAGCTCGCGGCTCAACGTGATGACCGAATCGCGGGTGATCCCCGGAAGAACTGAGGATGACAGGGGCGGGGTATAGATCGCGCCGTTCTGGACGAGGAAGATGTTCTCGCCGCTCCCCTCGCTGATGTGCCCCCGGACGTTGAGGGCGATGCCCTCGGCGTAGCCGTCCAGGATAGCCTCCATCTTGATGAGCTGGGAGTTCATGTAGTTGGCGCCCGCTTTGGCCAGGGCCGGGAACGTGTTCGGCGCCATCCGCCACCACGAGGAGACGCAGACGTCGACGCCGCCGGCCAGCGCGTCGTCTCCCAGGTACTGGCCCCACTGCCAGACCAGGATGGCGCAGTCCACGGGGTTCGGGAACGGGTCCACGCCGAGCGTGCGGTAACCGCGGTAGACGATGGGCCGGACATAGCAGGACGCCAGTCCGTTGGCATTGATCGTCTCGATGACGGCCGCGTTGAACTCGTCCATGGTGAACGGGATGTCCATGCGGTACATTTTGCAGGAATTGAACAGGCGCTTGGTATGCGCCTCCAGCCGGAAGACCGCCGACCCCTTGGGCGTATCGTAGACCCGGAAACCCTCGAAGAGGGAGCTCCCGTAGTGGATAACGTGGGAGGCGATGTGGATATTGGCCTCGTTCCAGGGAACGAGACGGCCGTTCATCCAGACTTTCGCTTTGTCATCGAAAGGGCTCATGCTCGGCTCCTCGATAAAGTGGACGGGAAGACGCCTCGCTTTTGCAGACGCATGTGAATGGGCATGTTATCGAAATCAGCACCCCAAGTCAACCCGGCCCGTCCCCTGCCATCAGGCCGTCTCACCGCAGTGAGGACAGGTCCTGGACTTCATGGGCAGCGGCCGCCGGCAGTTCCAGCAGAGCTCTTTTTTCGACTGGTCCCGGGCCCGGATCCGGCTCATCATGTCGGCGATCTCCGGGAGCTTTTCGTCACGCTTCCTCAGCGTGCCGAGCGCGTGGATGAGATCCGCCGGCTTGCGGTAGCGGTCCTCGACCTTCGAGGCCAGACAGGTCATGATAATTTCGTCGATTTCGCGGGGGATTTTTGAATTTCTCAGACGGGGCGGCGTGATCTTGCCCTGTTGCGCCTTCTCCAGGATCTTGAACGGGTCGGGGTCGAAGATGGGGGGACGGCCGGTGATCAGCTCGTAAAAAATGCAGCCGAGGGAGTAGATGTCCGACTGATAGCTGGCTTTGCCGAGAAACTGCTCGGGCGCCATATACGGGGGGCTGCCGATGCGGGTTGAGGCGTAAGGGACGGTGTTCAGCCAGGCGGACGTCCCGAAATCCGTGATTTTGGCCGTTCCCTCCTCGGAAACGATGATATTGGAGGGCCGCAGGTCGCGGTGAATGATCTTGTTGTTATGGGCGTGTTCGACGCCCTGGGAGATCTGCCGGAGAAAATCCACCGCCTGGGTCCAATCCAGCGTCCCCTCCTTTTCCAGGACCTTCTCCAGGGTTTTGCCCTTGACATACTCCATGACCATGAAGAAGATCCGGTTCTCTTTTTCGGCGGCGATCATCCGGACGATGTTGGGATGGTTCAGGGCCGCCTGGAGGCGCGGCTCCTTCAGGAGCTTGTAAAGCTCAGCGGACTGCTTGTGCGGAACCTTGATGGCCACCTTGATGTCCAGCCAGGTATCCCGCGCCAGGTAGACGGACCCGAACCCGCCGCTGCCCAGAGACCGGATGATCTCGTATTTTCCGACCTTCTGGCCCTGCAGGAACACTTCAGCGTCTCCAAAAATGGGAGATCATGGCCAGCGCGGCGAGGGCCGCCGTCTCCGACCGCAGCGGCTGTTTTCCCAGGCTGACCGGCTCGAAACCCGCGGTCCGGCTCTCGGCCACCTCCTCTTTCGTCCATCCCCCCTCCGGGCCGACGGCAAGGAGGATGACCGGGATCGCGGCGCCGGCCGTCTTGCCGGGCTCGAGCTTGAGGATTTCCCTGAGGGGCGTCCCCCCTCTTCCGTCAGGATGAGCTTCCGCGTTCCCGGGCGGCCGTCCAGGAAAGCGCGGAACGTCAGCGGCTCCTCGACCTCGGGCAGCGACGTCCGGCGGCTCTGCTTCGCCGCTTCCCGGCTGATCTTCCGCCACCTCTCGACCCGCCGGCCCTCAGCGCCGGCGACCTTGACGATCGCCCGGGCCGCGGCGAGGGGGATGATCACATCGACCCCGAGCTCGGTGGCTTTTTGAATGATCCAATCCATCTTCTTCGATTTGAGAAGGGCCTGTCCCAAGGTGATGCGGACCGGAGTCTCATCGGCGGTCGTCCAAACGAGGATCTTGAGGAGAGTCTGCGATTCCCCCGCTTCGAGGACCTCGGCTTCGTAAGAATTCGCGGCGTCATCGACCAGCCAGACCCGCCGGCCGGGTCTGACGCGGAGGACCTTGCTGAGATGGTGGTGCTCGCCGCCTTCGAGCCGGGCGAAAGGAAAACGGATGTTTTTTCGCTCGACCAGAAAACGCGTCGCTGTCAAGGCGCTCCCTAATGGATCACATTCTTGAGTTTGTCGACCAGGCCGCGGTCGGGCTTTTCCAAGTCCTCCCCCCGGAGCTCGGCCAGCCGCTGAAGCAGGGACTTCTCCTCCTTGTTCAGATTTTCGGGCGTTTTGACCACAACCCTGATAAAAAAGTCGCCCTTGCGGTGGCTGTGCAGGTCTTTGATCCCGCGGCCCTTCTGCCTGAAGACTTCGCCAGTCTGGGTGCCGGCCGGGACCTTGACCCGTTCCGTCGTTCCGCCAAGGCCGGGCACTTCGATCGTCGCCCCCAGAGCAGCCTGAGGGAACGAGATCGGCACCTCGCACAGCAGATTGCCGTCCTGCCGCTCGAAGAAGGGATGCTTGGCCGCCCTGATGACAACGTACAGGTCGCCCCTCGGTCCTTGGGCTTCGCCGGGCTCGCCTTCACCCTCGAGCCGGAGCCGTGAGCCTTCGTCGACTCCCTCGGGAACCCGGATTTTCAGGTTCCGCTTCGCCTTGACCCGTCCCGCCCCCCGGCATTCCTTGCATGGGGAAGGGATGATCTGTCCGCCGCCCCGGCATTGGGGACACGTGCGGGCGACCGAGAAAAAGCCCTGTTGAAACCGCACCTGCCCCCGGCCCTGACAGGCCGGGCAGGTCGTCCTCTGCGTCCCCGGCTGGGCGCCCGACCCGCCGCAGCTGGGACACGACTCGGCGCGGGTCAAGCTGATCTCCTTCTCGGCGCCGGCCGCCGCCTCCTCGAGCGAGATCTCGAGCTCGAGGGCCAGATCGCGGCCGCGTTCCGGACGCCCGCGCTGACGCCGGTCCCGTCCGCCGAAGAGGTCGCCGAACCCGAAAAAGCTCCCCAGGATATCCTCGAAATCCTCAAAAACGGAGGCATTGAACCCGGAGAACCCGCTGAAGCCTTCGCCGCGCAGACCATCGTGCCCGAACCGGTCGTAAGTCGCCCGCTTGTCGGCGTCCCCCAGCACGCTGTAAGCCTCCGCGGCTTCCTTGAAATTGTCCTCGGCTTCCTTGCTGCCGGGATTGCGGTCGGGGTGGTGCTTGAGCGCCTGCTGACGGTAGCTCAGCTTAACCTCTTCCTGGGAGGCGGTCCGGGAGATACCCAGGACTTCGTAATAGTCGCGCTTCGTCATTTGGGCGTCTGGACCGACTCCGGGCGGGCCTCCGATCTCTTGATGATGTCGTCGATCTCGCCCTTGGTCAGCCCGGAAGAAGCGCGGATCTGGACTTCCCGGTTCATCCCCGTGGTGGCGTCCTGGGCCGAAACCTTGAGGATGCCGTCGGCGTCGATCTCGAACATCACGTCGATCTGCGGAACTCCCGCCGGGGCCGGCTGGATGCCGACGAGGTCGAACCGGGAGAGCGATTTGTTCCGGGAAGCGACCGGATCCTCCCCTTGAAGGACGTGGACGATGACGCGAACCTGGTTATTCTCGACCGTGGTGAAGGGCATGGTCTTACGGGTCGGGATGGTCGTGTTGCGTTCGATGATCTCCTGGAAAGTATCGTTCTCGGTCTCGATGCCGAGGGAGTGCGAGGTGACGTCGAGCAGCACGGCCAGGTCCCGCTTCTCCCCTTTCACGATGGCCGACTGAATGGCCGCGCCCAAGGCGACAATCTCGTCGGGATTGATATCCTCTCGCGGTTTCGAATTGAAGAACTCGCCGATCGTCTGGCGAATAAGAGGCATGCGGGTCTGGCCGCCGACCAGGATGATCTCCTGGATGTCCCCGGGTTCGAGCCGGGCGTCGGACAGGGCGCGCTCGATCAGGGGTACAGTCTGCTTCACGAGGTCCTGGGTCAGCTCCTCGAGCCGGCGGCGGCTGAGCTTGACGTTGATGTGCTTGGAGCCCTCGGGGGTGGAGGAGATAAAAGGCAGGTTGATATCGCTCTCGAGCGCGAAGGAAAGCTCCCGTTTCGCCCTCTCGGCGGCTTCCTTGATTCTCTGCAGGGCCAGTTTGTCCTCCAAAAGGTCGATCTGATGGTCTTTCTTGAACCCGTCGACGACCCAGTCGACGATCCGGTTGTCGAAATCCTCGCCGCCCAGGTAGGAGTCGCCGCTCGTGGCCAACACCTGGAAGACCGAGTTATGGATCTCGAGCACGGTGATGTCGAAAGTCCCGCCTCCCATATCGAATACGGCCACCTTGGCGTTGCTCCCGGCGTCCACTCCGTAGGCCAGGCTCGCCGCCGTCGGTTCGTTGATCATCCTCAGGACGTCCAGCCCGGCGATGGTGGCCGCGTCTTTGGTGGCCTGCCTCTGGTGGTCGTTGAAATGGGCGGGGACCGTGATCACCGCTTCGGTGACGGGCGCACCGAAATACGACTCGGCGCACTTCTTGAGGTAGGCCAGGATGATGCCCGAGATCTCCTGGGGGGTGATCGGCCGGGAATCGATCATGACGACCACGTCTCCGTTGGCCGCTTCGCCCAGGCTGTAAGGCATCCTTTTGCGCGCCTCGACGACCTCCGCCGAATCGAACTTCCGGCCGATCAGCCGCTTGACCGCGAAGACGGTCTTCTCGGGATTCGTGATCGCCTGGCGGAGGGCAAGGTTCCCGACAAGCTGCTCTCCGCTCGACGTGAAGCTGACGACGGAAGCCGTCGTCGGCTGGCCGTCCAGGTTGGGAATGACCGCCGGCCGGTCCCCCTCCAGGAAGGCCACGCAGGAGAACGTCGTGCCGAGGTCGATGCCGATCACCGGGCTCACTCGGGCCCCCCTTTCTTGGGAACGAGGACTTTCACGAGCGCCGGCCTGAGCAGACGGTCGTTGAGGAGATAGCCGCGCTGAAGCTCTTCGGCGACTTCGGGCTCGGCGACGGCCTCGGATTCCTCTGTCAGGACGGCCTGCTGGACGGCGGGATCGAAGCTTTTATCCTTGGGTTCGACTGGGCGCACTCCCCGTTTGTTCAGCAGGTCCAGATACTGACGGTGGATCATCGCCACGCCCTCGAAGAAGCTCCGGCCCTCGGCGCCGTCGCGGTTTTCGAGCGCCCTCTCGAAATTGTCGAGAACGCCCAGGAGCTCCTTAAGAAAATCGCTCAGGGCGTACTGGATATAGTCCTGTCGGTCGCGGTCGAACCGCTTGCGCAGGTTCTCCATTTCGGCCAGCGTCCTGAGGTACTTATCCCGGAGATCGTCCCGCTCGGCTTTAACCGTCTTGAGCTCGGCCTCCCTCTGCTTCAACCTGGCCTTCAGCCGCCTGTCGGCCGCGCCGTGGGGCTTGGCGGCCGGCTCCCCGGCGGGAGACTCCTCCTGCTCCACATGGATGTACTCGACTTCGTCGGCCGGCTCTTCCAGCCCTCCGGGATCCTTGGGCTCAAGAGGCTCGCCAAGGCCGGACTCCTCCGGACTCCGCTTCTTCGTTCCGGAGGCTTCGTCGTCTGTCGTCATCTGCAACCTCTCAGAAGGCCTCGCTGATCGTCTGGCTGAGGCGTTTGGCCACCTGGTCGACAAGAGGGATGATCCTCCTGTAAGGGATCCGCTTGGGCCCGATGATGCCCAGCGTACCGAGCACTTGGTTGTTGTAGCCGTAATGAGACAGCACCAGAGCGCAATCCGCGGCGTCCGGAAGGTTCGTCTCGGCGCCGATCAGGACCTTGACCCGGTCGAGGCTGATGAAGTCGGAGAGCAGCTTGGCGAGCTTGATCTTCTCCTCGAAATTCTCGAAAAGGGCCTTCAGCTTGTCCATGTCGAAAAGCTCCGGCTTGTCGAGGAGACGGGCCGTCCCTTGGAGGAAGAGCTGGCCCTCCCTCTCCTCCTGGATCATATAGTCGCGCAGCATCGAGGTCAGCTTTTCCATCTCGTTTTCGTAGCTCTGCCGGTGCCTCGGCAGGTCCTGGACCAGGACATCCCGGACCAGGCTCAGGCTCTGCCCGCGGTAGCGCTGGTTGATGAATTGAGACGCGCGATCGAGCTCCATCTGGGTGAAGTGGTGGCGGGAGTCGACGATCTCCGTGAGGACCAGGTTGAAGGTTGTCATCAGGATGATCATCACGCGCTCTTCCGAGATCTTGATCAGCCGGACATGGTTGAAGTTGACCCGGGAGATCCGCGGCGAGATGACGAACCCCAGGTTGTCCGATCGCTCCGCGAGGAGATGGGAAACCCGGTTGAGAAATGTCCCGAGGTCGCCCTTCCTGAGGCCGAACTCCGGCGAGTTGAACATCGAGGGGCCGCTCGAATAAATCGTCTCGTCGAGGAGGCTGTTGACGTAGAACCTCAAGCCGATGTCGGTGGGCACGCGCCCCGCCGAAGCGTGGGGCTGGGCCAGGTAGCCCATCTCTTCGAGCTTGGCCATGATGTTCCGGACCGTGGCCGGCGAATCGGAGACAACCTTTTTCTGGACGACGAACCCGGAGCTGACCGGAGCGCCGAGCTTGAGGTATTGCTCGACGATCGTGTTCAGAACGGCCCTGTCTTTCTCGCGAAGGACGGGGTTTGCGGGCTTGGGCATGATAAAAATTTTTATAGCATTAAAGGGGGAAAATTGCAATCCGAGGCCGGGCCGGGGTAGGCTCGAAGGCCCGCGAATTTCCCCCGCGCGGAAATTCGCTTAGTCCTCGGCTCGCTCTCCTCTTCGAGGACCGTGCCCGCTCGCCTCCGGATGACCTTCTTCGCCTACCCCGGCCCGGCCTCGGATTGCGGGGGCAACGAGGGCAAAAACCGGAGGGTCCCCGTCGCTTCGGACGGGCGGGGACCAGCGCCGTGCCACCCTTATTGATCACGGCACCGTCACGGAACTGGAGAAGCTCGCTCGCCTCCGGATGACCTTCTTCTCCTACCCCGGCCCGGCCTCGGATTGCGGGGGCAACGAGGGAAAACTAGAGGATGCGGAGGCCGGCGTAGCCCACGACCCGGTCGTAGTCTCCGGACGCGTCGCCGGAGGTCTGGTAAAGGACGAGCTCGGCTTTTCGGGCCCCCAGCATTCTCGCGGCCAGGAGGACCGCCGTCGTCGGTTGGAAGCCGCACATGCTGATATTCTTTTCCCGGACGACGTCGAAGAGCCCCCGGGCGTCGAGCGCCAGCATCCTGTCGATCGCCAGTTGATCGAGCGTCCTGGCCGTTTCCTGGCTGACATAATGACTCATGTCCGTGCTCGAAACCAGGAGCACTTCCCTCTCGGATTGCCCGATGGCATCCGCCAAGGCGGCGGCCAGACTCTCCAGGTCGTCGTAGTCGGCGGCCGGAGAAATGCACACAGGCACAATGGAAAATTCTTTTTTCAGGCACTGGAGAAAAGGCAGCTGGACCTCGAGGGAATGCTCGGCGGCGTGGCCGTCGGCGTCTTCCTGGACGAGCGGTGACCGCTCCCGGATGGCCCCGGCCAGCTCCGCGTCGACCGGGACTTCCCCGAGCGGCGTACGCCAAGTCCCACTCGACATGATCCCGAAAACGCTCCGGATTCCCTGGTGGCTCGGGCCCAGGATGACAACGCAATCGGGGATATTCACCGAGGAAAAGACCGCGCCGGCGACCCGCCCGGAATAGACGAAACCCGCGTGCGGCGAAACAACCGCCAGGGCCTTCATCTTTTTGGCTTCGGGCTCGATCAGGCCCCGGACCATGGCTCTGAGCTCATCGGCCGTCTTGGGATAGAAATAACCCGCCACCGCGGGCCTTCTGACCATCGGAGCCTCCTTTAGAAACGCTGAGGATTAGAGCGCCAGGCGCTTCTCGGTGAAGGCGATCCCGAGATTCTTGAGCTCCGCCAGGATCGGCTTGTAGATGTCGGGCAGCACGGGAATATGGACACCCTTCGCCTGGATCTTACCCTCGAGGATCATCCGGGTGCCGATGGCCGCGGGCAGTCCGACCGTCCTGGCCATCGAGGAATCCCCGTTGGGGATGCCGTAATCCACGAGCGTCGAGATGATCTTTTCCTTACGGTTCCCCGGGTAGGCGGCGACGAATTCGTGCTGGAGAATGATCATGTCCCGTTCCCCCGGGGCCATGGACAGCTTGTCGATCATCCGGACGCCCAGGATATCGAGGGCGGAGCCTTTCCCGATGGGCAGGGCCTCCTCGCTGAACAGGCCCAGCCACTCGAGCCGGCGGAAAATCGCCAGTCCCGGATGGAGCCCCAAGCGCTCGGAGATGACTTTTCGCAGGTCCTTGCCCCGTGTCCCCAGGAGCTTCCTCATGAGGCCCGCGTAGGTCAATCCGGTCCAGTCCTTCTCGACCTGGTCCAGGGCGCCGAGCCTCACCAGCGTCCGGACCGTTTCGCACCAGCCGAGGTTCCTCAGGGTTCCCCGCAGCATCGTTTTCGCCTCGGGAACGCCGTAGAGCTTAGCGTACGGAACGGAGTTCCGGTTGGGATAGCCCTCGAACGTCCCCAGGCCTTCGATCGTCCTGAGCTCATAGCTCTCGAACAGCTTGTCCGCGGGAATGAGGACTTTCTTTCCGTCGAGCAGGTACTCGGCCGAGTTCTTGCCGGCCAGCAGGACCCCGATCGGGCTCCAGGAGAACTTGTACCCGAAGGGGTTGGTGTTGGCCTCCGGCGCGGGCAGGCCGCCGCAGAAGGAGACGAAGCTCCTGAGCTTGCCCCCCCCGTCGTGGATCTCATGGATGACGCGCATCGCCTCCATGTGGTCGATGCCCGGGTCGAGCCCCAGCTCGTTGAGGAAGATGATCCCGGCTTTCTTGGCCTCGGCGTCGAGTTTTCTCATCGCCTCGCTGACGTAGGACGTGGTCACCATCGGTTTCTTATTGGCCAGGCAGAGCTGGGCGACCTTGGGGTGGAAAGCGTAGGGGACCATGCTGATGGCGATGTCGGCCCCGGCCACCTCGCTGTTCAAGGCCTCGTCGCTCTTCAGGTTGAGCTCTTTGGCGACGCCGCGGGGATGGCCCTCGATGAGCTTTTCGGCCTTGCTCACCGTCCGGCTGGCGACCTCGACCTGGAAGTCGGGCTGGTCAAGAAGATAGCGCACGAGGGGCCGGGCCACGAGGCCGGCGCCGAGGATCAGGACTTTTTTCATCTGACGCTCTCCTTTTCGGTTCAGCGGATGAACTCCGCCATGTATTCATAAGCCGGAGTGAACTTGCCCCGATGCAGGATGACCGCCTTTTTCAGCGGCGGCGGCAGCTCGAGCCCGGCGAACTCCTCGGAGAAATCGGCCGCGGCGAGAGCCGGGATGAACGGCCGCAGAACCTCGCTGAAGAAGACCGACGACTCGAGCGGGATCTCCGCGGGCAGGTTTTCGACGGCCAGGACCGCCGGTCCCCTCCCCCGGAAGCCGTCCCTGGCCTCCTCGCTGTCGACATCGTAGGTGAAAAAAGGATCGCCCGGGCTCGTGCAGCGGAGTGTGCACTCGATGCCGCCCTGAATGTCGCAAGAAAAGTCGCCGATGACGCGGAGGCGCGGCGCGACGGGACCCGCCCAGAGTGTCCTTAAGAACTTCTTCGTCACGAACCGGGGGAAACGGGGCGACCAGAAGATCGCGTTGACCAGGACGGTCAGAAAAGGCAGGTGTTTTTCCAGCACGGGCCGATAGCCTTCAGGATGATCATAATACTCCTGAAGGACGAAGGAGCGGCCGCGCCCGACGGGCCTGACCATGTCCTCCTCGTGAAAGACGACCTTGTAGAGCTTCCGGCCGGAATAATCCTTTTGATCAAACAGGCGGCGGAGCCGGGCCGGCGCGATCTCTTCAAAGGGGAGCAGGTTGAAGATCTCCTGGGCTCCGAGCGAGACATGGCCATAGCCGGCGAACCCGAAGACAAGCGGCGCCAGCCCGTCAGGCAGCCCGCGCTCGCGGATCGTCCAGCCCAGCCGCTCGATCTCTTCCTTGGCCTCGACCAGGCTGGCATAGTCAAAGGTCCGGCGGACCCCGGAGAAGGGCGTCTTCACTCCCTCATGCCCCAGGCTTCTTCCCAATGCCCACAGGACGTCGATCAAGCCGGCCTGTCCGGCCTGACGCCCGAAGAACACAAGGCGGCGGCCGCGCTCGTCGACGATGCGCTCATAATCCAGAAGGGTTACCCGCCGCTCGATCATTTTCCTGAGCATGGGCATGTTCTGCGGCTGGCCCTTGATGGTGTGGGAAAAAAAGAGGTAGACCCGGTTCTCCAGGAAAAGGCCGGCGGGGATCTCCTTGACGGCCAGGATGACGGAGCAGGGCGAGAGGTCCTCGGCGATGACAGCCCCCTCGCGGCGATAATCGTCGTCCGCGAAAACCCGGTTGGGCGACGGCTGGACCCGGACCTCGACCGGCAGGCCGCGGACGAACTCGCGGACGTGGGCGGGGATGAGCGGCGCCCGTCGTTCCCAAGGGTTCTTATCTTCCCGGCGGATACCGATAATAGTACGGGCGGCCATGGTTTTGGTCTTTGGAAAGACAAAATTATGGCATAATAAAGGGGCCCGGGTCAATCGCCCTCCCCTGGCGGACAGGCCTGAGAACATTTGACTCCCCCGGGCGTTATCCCTATAGTATTCGCGTCGTGATCACATTCTTCAACACCCTGAGCGGCCGGAAGGAGCCGTTCGCCCCGATCGGCCCGCGGCAGGCGAAGCTCTACACCTGCGGGCCGACGGTCTATGACTACCGCCCATATCGGCAATTTTCGCGCCTACGTTTTCGAGGACCTCCTCAAGCGATACCTGATGTTCAGGGGCTTCCAGGTGAGCCACGTCATGAACATCACCGACATCGACGACAAGACGATCAAGGGCGCCAACAGCCGCGGCATCAGTCTCAGCGAGTACACCGAGCCCTTCATCCAGGCGTTCTTCGAGGATCTGGACAGGCTCAAGATCTCCCGGGCGGACAGGTACCCCAGGGCGACGGAGCACATCGCGGAGATGGTCGTCATCATCAAGGGGCTGGTCGAGAAGGGTTACGCCTACGAGCGGGACGGTTCCTATTATTTCAGCATCGCCAAGTTCCCCGCTTACGGCGCGCTGTCCAAGATCGACCTCGAGGAGCTCGAGCCCGGCCAGCGGGTCGACACGGACGAATACGAAAAAGAAAACGTCCATGACTTCGCCCTGTGGAAGGCCAAAAAGGAGGGCGAGCCGTCCTGGGAGACCGAGCTCGGCCCCGGCCGGCCCGGCTGGCACATCGAGTGCTCGGCGATGAGCATCAAGTATCTCGGGGAGACCTTCGACCTCCATACGGGAGGCATAGACAACATCTTCCCCCATCATGAGAATGAGATCGCCCAGTCGGAGGGCTTCACCGGAAAAAAATTCGTGAACACCTGGATGCATTGCCACCATCTCGTCCGCGACGGCGAGAAGATGTCGAAATCCAAGGGCAACACCCTGACGGTCAGGGAAGCGCTCGGGAAGACCGACAACCCGGACGCGCTCCGCTATCTTCTCCTCTCGACACATTACCGCAAGCAGCTGAATTTTACTTTCGAGGCGCTCCGCCAGGCCGAAGCGGCGCTCGACCGCATCAACGAATTTGCGGGCACGGTGAAATACGGCCTCTTTTCCGAAGGCGAAACCCAGGCGGTGGGCAAGATGGTCAAGGACGCCGAGAAAAAATTCGGCGCCGGGCTGAGCGATGACCTCAACATCTCGGTGGCCATGACGGCCGTCTTCGGCCTGATCAAGAACGTCAACAGCCTGATCTCCCGGGGGAAGGTCAAAAAAGGAGACGCCGCGAAGCTGGCCTCCTTTATCGACGCGATCAATCAAGTGCTCGCGGTTATTAAGCCTCGGCCGCTCGCGGATAAGCCTAAGGGCTTCAGGATGGCCGTCGAGCCGGGATCATATGTCGTCGAGGTCCCACCCGCCGACCTGCAAACAGGCGAAAATATCGTCCTCACGCCAGAACAGGAAGAAAAAATAAAAGAGAGAGAGCGAGCGCGGGCGGAGAAGAATTTCGCTTTAGCTGACGAGATCCGGAAGGAGCTCCTCGACCAGGGCATAATGCTCGAAGATACAAAAACCGGATTTCGTATCAAGCTGGTCCCGCCCAGGATACAGCCGGCATGAGCCGGGCCCGCGAGCTCGGCGTCTCGGGCGAAGAGGCGGCCGTTGGCTTTCTCCGGAAAAAAAAGTTCGACATCATCCGCAGGGGCTTTCGTTTCCACAGGGGCGAGATCGATATCATCGCTTATGACCGTAAAACCCTCGTTTTTATCGAGGTCAAGACACGCCGGAACCTCGACTGCGGCCTGCCCGAGGAGGCGGTCACGCCGGCCAAACAGGCGCAGATCCGGAGGGTTGCCGAGGCCTTCCTGGCCGTCAGCCATCTCGAAGACGCGCCCTGCCGGTTCGATATCATCTCGCTGTTGCCCCAAGACGACGGGAGCTTCAGCGTCCATCACATCCGCGACGCGTTTTGATCCCCCGCCCCGGAGCCAGGCGCTGTTCAACGCCTCCCCTTGCGGGGGGCGAAAGCTTCCTGACCGCCGACCGGTCCGGAGAGATCCTGAGGAGCGAGGAAATCCTTTTCCGGAAGACAGGATGGACGGCCGCGGGCGCGATCTCGGCGAGGGGGACAAGGACAAAATTCCGCTTTTCCAGCCGCGGATGCGGAACCCTGAGCCGCGGCGTCCGGATGATGCGCTTTCCCGCGAGGAGGATGTCGATATCGATCGGCCGGGGGCCGGATCTCCGCGTCCGGACGCGGCCCATCTTCCTCTCGATCCTCTGGATCAGGTCCAGCAGCTCGCGCGGCCGTAGCGGGGTCTCGGCGGCGGCGGCCAGATTATAGAACCACGGCTGCGCCGCGAAATCGACAGGCTCGGTGCGGTAAACAGACGATACGCGGTCCACGCGGACGCCCGACTCCTCGAGCGCCGCCAGCGCGCCCCGGAGGTTCCGCCTCCTGTCTCCCCGGTTGCTTCCGAGGCTCAGATAGTATCTCATGCCGCTCCGCGGCGCCCGCCGGCCGGCCTGTCCGGTCAGGCTCGATGGGCGTAATAAAATTTCTTCAGGGCCTCGATGTCGGCCGAGTCTTTTAGCCAGCGCGCCTGGCCGGCTGTCTCCAATGGGCGGGCGAGGGCCAGCGCTTCGCGGAAGTACCCCGCCCTGATCGTCCGGATTCGCGACAGGTCGGCCGACGGCAACGTCTCCAGGCCGTCAAGATCGAGCGCCGGCACGGCCTCGGTAAACTCGAGATGCCGCCACTCGCCGGTCGCGAGCTCAAAGGCATACTTATGAAGGAAAGCGCTTCCGTGACGCGCCGTGAAGGCGATCGCCCGGACCAGGAAATCGACGTCGCTTCTCGTGAACGTATAGTGCACGTTGACCCGGACCCAACCGGGCTTGAGGCCCTGGTGACCGGTGAGGATCATCCGGCGAAACCGCCGGGACGTCCTTTCGTCAATGCCGAGAAGAACGTGGCCGTAAGGGCCGGCGCAGCTGCAGCCCGCCCGGGACTGGACTCCGAACAGGTCGTTCAGGAGCCGGGTGACGAATTTCGGATGAAGTATCCTGTCCCCGTGCCGGATATTGAAGGAGACGATAGGCGTCAGGTCGGCAGCATCATAATGGCCGACGAGCTCGACGTTTTCGATCCGGGACAACCCCTCCAGGAAACGGGCGAGGTGGTCTTTCTCGATCCTGTCGATCGTCCGGAGCCCGATCCTCTCCCTGACCTCCATCGCCAGGGCCGCCTTGATCGTCTGGAGGATCGGCGGCGTGCCGGCCATCTCCCGGGTCTCGATGTCCTCGGCGTAATCCTGAGTGTCGAACCCGACATAGATCACGGTCCCGCCGCCGGCGGTCGTGGGCGGCAGGTCCTTCCGGTACAGCTCCTCCCTGATGACCAGGACGCCGCTCGAACCCGGCCCGCCGAGGAACTTGTGCGGCGAAAAGAAAACGGCATCAAAATACGATCCGGCGTCATGGTTCATGTCGATCACGGCATACGGGGCCACGGCGGCGAAATCGAAAAAGACCGGAGTATCGTGCCGGTGGCATAGCCTCGCGACCTCATAGACAGGGGTCCTGAGGCCCGTGATATTCGAGCCGGCGGAGAACGATCCGAACTTGGCCCGGCCGGCATAGCGGCGGTCGGCGAGCTTCCTGTCCAGGTCGTCGAGGTCGAGCCCGCCGCCGGGAGCGAGCTTCACGACCACGACCTCGGCGAAGGCCTCCCGCCACATCAGCTCGTTCGTGTGATGCTCGTACGGTCCTATGAAGACGACGGGCTTCCGCCTGTCGGGTCGTCCGCGGCCCGGAACGACGGCGCCCGGGATGGCCAGCCGCTCCCGGGTCAGCGGCGGGATGTAGACGCCGATGATCTCCTGGAGCTTTTGCAGCGCGCCCGTCGACCCGGAGCCGACCGGTATGATCTTCCCGCCCGGCCCCGCGTTGACGAGGTCCTTGATCTTCCGTTCCGCCTGCTTCAGGAGCGCGGTCAGGCGCTTGCCCGAATAGTCATCTTCGGTGTGGGTGTTGGCATAGGACTTCTCGATCTCGAGGAGCCGCCGCTCGATGAACCCGAGCCCGCGGCCGGAGGCCGTGTAATCGGCATAAAAGATATGGCGGAGGCCAAAAGGCGTCTCGAAGACAAGGTCCCGGCCGATGACCTCGTGTCTGACAAAATCCAGGTAGGCGGTCCCCGAAGCTCCGTGTCCGGCTCTTTTCTTCACGACGGGCGCTCTGTCATCCTGACTCGAGGGTTTGTATTGTAGCATGTCCGCTTTGTCAGTCCAGCCCTGTTTGTTATAATAGCGGGCCGAACCGATGAGTCCCCTGCTCCTCTTCCTGGAAAACGAGCTTCAGGTCGGCTGCCTGATCTTCATGGCGAGCGTCTATGTTCTCAGGACCGCCTGGCTCCTTCATTTCAGCATGCCGCGAGAGAGAACCCGGGCCGAGGGCAGCGAAACAGCCGCCGTCATCCTCTCGCTCACATCGGTCGCCAGGCCCGGGGCCATGGAATCGACGCGCCAGAAGCCCTGGTTTTACGTCCAGTTCATGGTCTTCCATTTGGCGGTCACCGCCGCCATCGCCGCCACGTTCATCATCCCCTACCGGCCGGCGCTTTTCGAGGTCAAACCGTTGGTCATCGCCTTCCGGGCCGTCCTCGCGGCGGGGGTCGTCGTCGGGCTTCTGAGACTTTCCAGGCGCTTGCGGGTCCCGGCGGTCCGGATCATCAGCAGCCCGGACGATTACTTCTCCCTGGTGTTGATGATCCTCTATTTCGCCGCCGCCTTCCTGGCGGTTCCCAACGACTATGAGAGGGCGGAATGGCCGCTCATCCTGTTCTTCGGTCTCACGGCGTTCTTCCTCGTTTATGTCCCGTTCAGCAAGATCTCCCACTACCTCTATTATCCGTTCGCCCGCATCGTTCTCGGAAAAACACTGGGCCACCGCGGCATCCTGCCGTCCGGGAAAAAGGGATTGCGCATTGAGCTCGAAAAAAGCTGAGCCGGGGCCGGCCTTCAGCCTTCCCCTCGACACCAAGGCCCAGCAGAAAGCCAGGGCTGACGGGCTCGAGTCCGTGGCGGAGGGCCGCCTCAAGTTGTACGAGGCGGGCACGGGCAACGCGGCCCGGTTCTTCGAGCTCCTGCGCCGCCGCCTCAACCGGCCGCAGGCGCTGTCGTTCGCCGCCTGCGTTCATTGCGGCCGCTGCGCGGAATCCTGCCACTACGCCCTCGCCCGGCCGGATGACCCGACGCTCACGCCGGCCTACAAGGCCGACCAGATCCGCAGGATCTTCAAGCGGCGGCTGGACTGGACCGGGCGGGTCGCCCCGAGATGGGTCGGCGGCGGCTCGCCGCAAGGCGACGAGGACCTGAACCGGCTCAAGAACATCGTCTTCGGGGCCTGTTCCGCCTGCCGCCGGTGCACCTTCAACTGTCCCATGGGCGTCGACACGGCGGGACTCGTGCGCTTGGCCCGGGGGCTGCTCACGGAGCTGGGCATCGTTCCCGAAGGGATCTTCAACGTCAGCCGCGATCAGTGGGAGACGGGAAACCAGATGGCCGTCGGCGAAACCGACTACCTCGAGACTCTCGAGTGGATCCGGGAGGACCTGGGTCAGGAGCTCGGCCGCCCCGATATCGAGATCCCCGTGGACAAGCCGGACTGCGATTTCCTTTATGTCATCAACCCCCGCGAGATCAAGTTCGACCCGCGGTCGCTGAGCCACGCGGCCCGGATCTTCAGCCGGGCCGGAGAAAGCTGGACGCTGTCCCGGGAGGGCTGGGACCAGACGAATTTCGGCCTCTTTTCGGGAGACGATCGTCTGGGCGCCCGGATGGCGGGGAAGGTCTATGAGGCGGCCGCCCGGCTCGGCGCGAAGCGCATCGTGATCTCGGAGTGCGGGCACGGCTACCGGTCCACACGCTGGGAAGGCTTCAACTGGGCCGGCCGCGACCAGGAGCTGCCCGTCGAGTCCGTGATCATCACCCTGATCCGCTACCTGAAACAGGGCCGGATCAAGGTCGACGCGTCGCGAAACGAGCTGCCGGTGACATTCCATGACTCCTGCAACATCGCCCGCTCGGGCGGGCTGGTCGAGGAGCCCCGCTGGATCCTGCGCCGGGTCTGCCGTAATTTTCGGGAAATGACCCCGCGGGGACTGGATAACTTTTGCTGCTCGGGCGGCGGCGGGCTGCTGTCCATGGCCGAGTACCGGCCGCTCCGGCTGGAGGCGGCCAAGATCAAAGCCGATCAGCTCAGGGCCACGGGCGCCGCGCTCGTCTGCACCATGTGTCACAACTGCGTCGATGGGCTCGCCGACGCGGTCCGGCACTACAAGCTGGACATGAAGGTCGTTCAGGTCCTGGAGCTTGTTTCGAAAGCCCTCATTCCGTGAACCGACGGCGGAGGGATCGAAAGACAGCGCCGCGAGAGGCCGGCGCTCAGGCCTTGAGCAGGTCGAATCTCTTCAGGACCCTGAGCACGGCCAGGGTGATCCAGAGGTGGTCCTCAAGGGCGGCTTTGCCGTTGCCGCATTCCCAAAATCCCTGAGAGTTCTGCTTCACCAGGATCCACGATAGACCCTTGTCGATGGTCGGGTCCTCGGGGCTGAACCCGAGCTTCGAAAGCGCGTCGAGGCACGCCAGGATGTCCGTGTTCCACAAAGGATAACAGAACTGCTCCCAGTCCGAGGGAAAGGTCTTGTCGCCTTGGATTTCATCACAAAAGAAACATCCGAGGAGCAGGCCTCCCGCGCGCTTGGCGTCCTTGGTCTTGCGCCAGGTGGGCGATTCCGCCAGGGCCCGGAGGATCATCCCCGTGACATGGTGGGAGAAATGCTGCGTCCGGCTCGGCTTGTAGGGCTGAGCCTTGGCGCCGACCAGAGGCAGCGGAGCCGCCCCCTGGCTTCCGTTGGTCGGTTGGCGGCGGAACAGGGCCCAGCCGCCGTCCTTCTGCCGGTTTTCGAGAAGCCAGCGGAACCCTTTCTGGACGCGCTTGTCCTTGTCCATCCCGTACCGGCAGAGGATCTCCAGGACCAGGGCATGGAAGGTGAGAGTGTATTCATTGAGCACCGTGCCGCGGAAATCCCCTTCCTTGGTCTGGAGGGAGAGCAGAAAATCCACGGACTTCACGATCTCCTCGTCCCGCAGCGTGCACCCGTAATCAAAGAGCCGGTAGAGGTTCCGGAGGGTATCGACCCGGTACAGGGTCCTTTCCCAGTGGAGCGGCGTGTCGGACCGCTTGTCCCACCAGCTGCCGTCGGGTTGCTGCGTCTCGAGGATGCGGACGCGGCTGGAGTACTTGCGGAGGTTCTTCGACTCGCGGTCGACGGGGACGTCGAGGATGTCTTTCTTGAGCCAGAAGAGGAGCGGGAGACTGCCTCGAGAGAGAAGGAACTCGACGGTTTTAGCGGTGTTAAATCTCATCTCGTCCAGAAGTTAGTCTTTATTCTAAGCAAAAACAGGGAGGCTGTCAATTTCCGGCCTCGGCGCAGCCGGAAGGGCGGAACATGAATTGATTTTCGGCGGTGAGTCGATTAGTATAATTTGCCCTGACGGAGAAGCCGATGGAATCATTGATCTTCCTCGACAACGGGGCCACGTCCTTTCCCAAGCCCGTCGAAGTTTACGATTTCATGGATCATTTCTACCGGAAGTTCGGCGTCAACCCCGGCCGTTCCGGGTATGACCTCTGCCTTGAAACCGGCGCCATGGTCGAAGAGACCCGGGCCCTCCTGACCCGATTTTTTAACGGGACGGACGCCAACCGCCTGTGTTTCGGCTACAATTCCACGGACGCCCTGAACCTGATCATCTCCGGCATGCTCAGGCCGGGAGACCACGCCGTCACCACGACCCTCGAGCACAATTCCGTTCTGCGCCCGCTCTACCAACTCGCCAGCATTCACGGCGTGGAAGTGGATCACATTCCTTTCGGCGCCAAGGGCTTCGTCGATCCCGACGATTTTTCGCGGGCGTTCAAGAAGAACACCCGGCTGGTCATCGTCAACCACGCCTCAAACGTCATCGGGACCGTCCAGCCCGTCGGGGACATCGGACGACTCTGCCGGGAGAGGGGCATCCCCCTGGCCATCGATGCCTCCCAATCCGCCGGCAAGGTGCCGATCGACATCCAGGCCATGAATGTCGACGTCGTCGCCTTCACCGGCCACAAATCGCTCCTCGGACCGACGGGGATCGGCGGCCTCTACGTCCGGGAGGGCGTGGAGATCCGGCTGACACGGGCCGGCGGGACAGGGGTCCGCTCGGCGCAGAAGACCCATCTCGAAGAGTATCCCTACCGGCTGGAATACGGCACGCCCAACGTCCAGGGGATCGCCGGGCTCCAGGCTGGATTGAAATGGATCGAAAAGCAGGGCCTCAATGCCATCCATGAGCGGGAGATGGCCCTGACGCGAAAGCTCCGCGACGGGCTCCGCGAGATCGAAGGCGTGACGCTGTACTGCCAGGACGACCTGGCCGACCACATCTCGGTCCTGGCGTTCAACGTCGACGGCCTGGATTCGCCCAACGTTTCCACCATGCTGGATGTCGACCACAACATCGCCTCCCGGGCGGGTCTCCACTGCGCCCCCCTGGTGCACGAGGGGCTGGGCACGGCGAAGATCGACGGCGCCGTCCGGTTCGGGATCGGCCCGTTCAACACGGAAGCCCACATCGAAACGGCCGTTGCCGCCGTCGGGGAGATCGCCGCGTTCCAGAGGAAGAAAAGAGGTTAGCCCCGCCCGTCAAACGCACCCGTCGGGCTTGGGGAGGCCGGCCAGCTTGCATGCGCCCTTGGCCGGACCCGAGGGGAACAGGTCATAGATGCGCATCAGGGGAAAACCCGTCGTCTTGCAGACCGACCTGACCATCGGCGCCAGGTTTTTTTCGAGGTAATACTGCCGGATGTAGCGGATCACGGCCCAGTGATCTTCGGTCAGGGCCTCGATGCCTTCCTCGACCCGGGCCAGCGCGGCCGCGATTGTTTCGTTCCATTCTTCCGGGTGCGCCAGGAAGCCCTCCTCGTTGAGCTCCACGGCCTGGCCGTTGACATCGATGGTCGGCATGGCGGTCTCCTCTTCTCAAGAACGGCGGATCGAGCGCGCGTTATAGCACAGGCTCCGGAGCGGGCGGGCAAATCAGCCGCCCCCGGCCGGCAGGCTGACCGTGAACGTCGAGCCCGCGCCCGGCGTGCTGCGGAGGTTGATCGTCCCGCCGTGGAGCGTGACGATGTGCTTGACGATTGACAGCCCGAGGCCGGTCCCGCCGAGCCGCCGCGAGCGCGATTTGTCGACGACATAGAAACGCTCGAACACCCGGTCCTTGTCTTCGTCGGGGATGCCGATACCGGTATCGGAAACCTCGATGACCGCGCCGTCCTCTCCCCTCTTGACGGCCACGTCCACGCCGCCCTTCTCGGTATAATTCAGGGCGTTGTCGACGAGGTTCACGATCATCTGCTCCAGCCGGAACCCGTCGGCCTTGACGAGCGGGGGCGGGTCGTCGATCTTCAAGCGCAACTCAAGGCCCTTCTGCTTCGCCCTGGGTTCGAAGATCTTGATGACGTTGGCCGCGATTTCGCCGAGGTTCACCTCTTCGATTTCGAGGACCGCGCCCTTTTCCTCGAGGGCCGCCAGCGCCAGCAGGTCCTGGACGATCTTGATCAGCCGGTCCGAGTGCTTCAGGATGATCCCCGCGTAGGACCGGCTTTTCTCGTCGACTTCGGCTGCCAGAGTTTCCGCGTATCCCCGGATGGCCGTCAAGGGGGTCCGGAGCTCGTGGGACACGTTCGTGACGAAATCCCGCTTGATCCGGGCCAGGTTCTGCATCTCCGTGATGTCGAGGAAGGTCACGACGACGCCTCCCTCGGAGGGAAGATAGGAGGCCCGGCACAGGATATTTCGCTCACCAAACACGACCTCGGCCAGGGAGCTTCGCTGTTCCTCCGCGACTTTGCGGACGAGATCCACGAAGGGCGTCGCCCGCACCACTTCCCAGTAGAACCGGCCCTCGACCGTGGCCTGACCGACGAGGGCGTTGGCGCTGGCGTTGCTCATGACGATCTTCCCGGCTTTATCCAGGACGAGCAGGCCCTCCTCCATGCCGGCCATGATCTTGTCCAGCTCCTCCTTTTTTTGAGCTAGGCCGCTGAACAGAGTCTGGATCTTCTCCGTCATGATATTGAAGCTGTTCGCCAGGTCCTGCCAGCCGGCGCCAAGCCGCGGCCGGACGCGCGCCTCGAACCTCCCCGCCGCCACGCTCCGCGACGCCCGGATGAGCTCCTGGACGGGCCGGTTCATGTGCCGCGAGAACAGGAAGGCGGCCAACAGCGAACCCGCCAGGATGATCAGCGCCGCGGCGGCCAAGTTCCTTTTCATGGCGCCCAGGAGCACGTCGATGTCCTCGACGGACAGGCTCAGCCGAAAAGCGGCCCGCACCCGGCCGCGCGTCTCGAGAGGGAGGGCGACATAGAGCATGTCCTTCCCGATCGTGTCGGAATGCCTGAGGGAATGTCCGGTCCGGCCTTCCAGGGCCTCATAGAACTCCGGCCGGAACCGGTGGCTTTCCATGGAGCCCGGATCCCGCTCGGAATCGGCGAGGACGGCCCCGTCACCGTCGACGACGGTGAGGCGCGTGCCGGTCTCCTTTCCCAAGCCGACAAGGTAGGCTTCAAGCTCGGGCAGCCGGTCCGCCTCCAGGCAGGAAATGACATCGGCATCCAGGGCGCGGCCGAGCCGTTCCAAGTCCCGGACGAGCGTCTCGAGATAATGTTTCTGGATCGTGCCGAAGGAAAAACCCAGGAACAGGGCGGTCAGAGCGAGCAGCAGGACGACATAGCCCCCGAAGACCCTCCAGAAGAATGTTCTTTTCATGGTTCGACTTTATACCCCACACCCCGGATGTTCTTGACCAGCCGGGCCGCCGGGCCCAGCTTATCACGCAGGTTGCGGATGTGGACGTCGATCGTCCTGTCGAGGACGATCTTGTCATGCCCCCAGAGATAGTCCAGGATCTGGTCACGGGTGAAAACCCGGCCGGGCTTCGAGCCGAGGAGCCGCAGGACGCGGAACTCGGTGGAGGTGAGATCCACGGCATCCCCTCCGACCCGGGCCTGGTAGGCCAGAGGGTCGATGGTCAGCAGCCCGCCGATCTCGATCGTCCCGCAATCGGCCGACGGGTGCTGCCGCCGGAGGACGGCCCTCACCCTGGCCGCCAGCTCCTTCGCCGAGAACGGCTTCGTCACATAATCGTCGGCTCCGAGCTCGAGGCCGAGGATCTTGTCGGTCTCATCGCTTTTGGCCGTGACCATAATGACGGGGATCGCCGCCAACCTCTCGTCTTTTTTCAGCAGGCGGCAGACCTCGAGCCCGTCCGCGTCGGGGAGCATCAGGTCGAGGATGACCAGGTCGGGAAGCTGTTTTTCCAGGAAGCGAAAGAAACTTTTCGAATCGGGAAATCCCTCTGGCCGGAAGCCCGCTTTTTTCAGATGGAGGGACATGAGTTCAAGAATGTCCGGTTCATCGTCGACCAGCACGATCAGTTCATTCATCGGCGGCGGGGCTAATTATACTTAGCCCCATTCCGGATGACAAGCGGGCGGACAAGCTTTGGCCTCCTCCCCACCGCTTATTCTCAGTGAGGATCTTTTTTCAGGTGATCGTTTTCCTCGATAGCAGGGTCCCGTCACGGGTGGCGAAGGAGGGCCCGGGCTCAGCCGGTCGACGCCTCGCCCCCCGCGCGCCGGATCTCCTCGATATGGTGTTTGATGGTCGTTCCCGCCACCATGAAAATGACGTCCTCACCGATGTTCGTCGCGTGGTCGGCGATCCTCTCGAGGTGGCGGCCCACCAGGATGAGGCCGACGGCCCGGTTGATGGTCTCCGGGTCCTCCATCATGTAGGTCAGGAGCTCCCGGAATATCTGGTCGTTCAGAGAATCCACTTCATCGTCCCGGAGGCAGACCTCCCGGGCCAGCTTCTCGTCGCGGTTGACGAAGGCGTTCAGGGAATCCTTGACCATGCCCAGGGCCACGCCGGCCATCCGCGGGATATCGATCAGGGGCTTGAGCGGCGGGACCTTGAGGAGGTCCAGCGTGACCTCGGCAATGTTGACGGCCAGGTCGCCCATCCGCTCGAGCTCGCTGCCGATCTTCATCCCCGCCGTGATGAACCTCAGGTCGCTGGCCATGGGCTGCCGCAGGGCCAGCAGCTTCATGCACTGCTCGTCAACGTCGACATCGAGCAGGTTGATGGGCCCCTCCCGCTTAAAGACCTCCTGGGCGCACTGCTCCTTCCGGTCTTTCAGGCTCCTGACGGCCAGCGCGACCGACTCTTCGACCAGCCGGGCCATCCGCAACAGTTTTTCGTTCAGGGACTGCAGCTCTTCGTCAAAGTGCCGTTCCATATCCGCCTCCTTCCGCTTCCGGTCCCGGCCCCTGCCGGTCCCCGGACTTCTCGGCCCGCCGGCTCATCCGAACCGTCCGGTGATGTAGTCCTCGGTCAGCCGGTTGGCCGGGTTCGTGAATATTCTCTCCGTTTTGTCGAATTCAATCAACTCCCCCAGCATCATGAAGGCCGTAAAATCCGAGACCCGGGCGGCCTGCTGCATGTTGTGGGTGACGATGACGACCGTGTACTTCTGCTTGAGCTTCATGATCAGGTCTTCGATCCGGGCCGTGGCGATCGGGTCGATGGCCGAGCAGGGTTCGTCGAACAGGATGACCTCCGGCCGGATGGCCAAGGCCCGGGCGATGCACAGGCGCTGCTGCTGGCCGCCGGAGAGGGCGAAGGCGTTCTCGTCGAGCCGGTCCTTGACCTCGTCCCAGAGCGCAGCCTCCTTGAGGCTGTTCTCGACGATCCCATCGAGCTCGCTCCCGCGGGCCAGGTCGTTGATCCTCAGGCCGTAGGCGGCGTTTTCGAAGATGGACTTGGGGAACGGGTTCGGCTTTTGGAAAACCATGCCCACCTTCTTCCGGAGCTCGACGACGTCCACGCCAGGCGAGTTGATGTCCTCGCCGTCCAGCCGGACCTCTCCCTCCACCCTCGCGCCGGCCACGACATCGTTCATCCGGTTGAGCGTCCGGATGAAGGTCGATTTCCCGCAGCCCGACGGCCCGATGATGGCCGTGACCAGGTTCTTCGCGCAGGTCACATTGACGTTCTTGAGCGCCTGTTTGGCTCCGTAATAGAAGCTCAGGTTCTTGGCTTGGATCTTAGGTTCGAGGTTCATTGTCACCACCTCCGCTTGCGCCGCAGCCGGTAACGCACGACCACCGCGGCCAGGTTCATCCCGAGGACCATGGCAATGAGCACGAGTGCCGTGCCGTAGGCGAGCGGCCTCACCTGAGTGATGGCATGATGCTGGGTGGCCATGATGTAAAGATGATACGGAAGCGCCATGAACTGATCGCCCAGCGATTTCGGCAGGACAGGGATATAAAAGGCCGCCCCGGTGAACAGGATGGGGGCGGTCTCTCCGGCCGCCCGCGCCAGTCCGAGGACCGTCCCCGTCAGCATCCCCGGCGTTGCATACGGAATGACGTTGGTCCTGATGGCCTGCCACTTCGTCGCGCCCAGCGCCAGAGATCCCTCACGGTAGGAGTTCGGGATGGTCTTCAGGGCTTCCTCGCTGGCCGTTATGGTCCAAGGCAAAGTGATCAGGCCTAAGGTCAAACCGGCCGACAGGATGGACGTTCCGAACTTCAGGACATTTACAAAAAGGATGACGCCGAACAAACCATAGACGATCGAGGGCACGCCGCTCAGGTTGCGAATCGAGAGCCGGATGATCCGCGTCAGCCGGCCCTGCCTGGCGTATTCGTTGAGGTAGATGGCGGCGAACATGCCCAGCGGGATGGCCAGCACGGCCGTGACCATGGTCACAAGAAACGTCCCCACGATCGCGGGGAAAATACCGCCCTCGGTCATGCCCCGCCGCGGCGCCTGGGTCAAGAATTCCCAGCTGATGGCCCCGCCCCCCTTCTTGCCGATATCATAAAGGAACAGCAATAAGACGGCCAAGACCGTGTAGAGGCAGAGCCGAAGGAGCATAAACCCCAGAAACTGGACGATCTTCTTTTTCATAGCTCCCTCTGCTGGTACTTGTTCAGGACGATGTCGGCGATCAGGTTGACCAGGAAGGTCATGATGAACAGAACCAGGGCGATAGCGAAAAGCGCATAGTAGTGCGTCGTGTAGTAGGGAACTTCTCCGAGCTCAATAGCGATGTTCGAGGTCATGGTCCGGACCGAGGAGAGGAAGCCGTGAGGGAACGACCGGGCGTTTCCGGTGGCCATGAGCACGGTCATGGTCTCGCCGATGGCCCGGCCCATACCGAGCATGAAGGCGGCGATGATTCCGGACAACGCCGCCGGAATCTTGACCCGGACGAGCGTCTGCCATCGTGACCCTCCCAGGGCCAGCGAAGCCTCGACATAGGCCGGAGGAACAGCGTTCAGTGAGTCCTCGGAAATGCTGATGATCGTCGGCAGGGCCATGATCGCCAGCAATAAGCTCCCGTTGAGGGCGTTCAATCCGTGCCCGGAATGAAACACCTTGGCGATGAACGGCCCGAACAGCACGATCCCGAGAAACCCGACCACCACCGAAGGTATCCCGGCCAGGATCTCGACCACCGGCTTGACGATTTCCCTGACCCGCCAGTGGGCGACATCGGAGAGGTAGGCGGCGACACCCAGCCCGATCGGGACGGCGATCACCAGCGCCCCCACCGTGACCATGAGTGTGCTCACGATCATCGAGAGGATGCCGTAGCGCGCCGTTTCCGGCGCGGTGGGGTCCCAGATCTTCGAGGTCAGGAATTCTTTGACCGGGATCTCCTTGAAGGCGGGGATGGCCGTGACCAGAAGGATCCCGAAGATCCCTGCCAGGGCCAGGACGGCCAGGACACCGTTCGCCAAAAAAAACGCCCGGATGGCGGCTTCTTTAAGCCGCCGGCCTCTCCGCTGACCACTGGTTATCAAGGATGCGCTCTTTCCGGCTGGACGCTCCCCGGCTTTCTCGACCCCCCAGATCCCCTCGATCATGAGGAAGGTCAGGATGGCGGACTGCCTCCAGCCTCCTTTTTTTAGCCAGCTCATTCTAACTCCCCTCTCCTAAAATAACCATCTCCCCTCCTCGATCACAGGAGAGGGGGAAAAGCCTGCCGACTATTGCGGCCCGGCGTCTCCCCTCTCGTCCCGCAACCGGTGAAGGGAGTTAATTCAAGTTCTTGGCGTTTTTCTCCTGCAGCGGCCCGCCGACCGTGTAGAACCCTTCCCTCTCGGCGATCTTCTGGCCCTCGGGGCCGATCTCAAAGCGGATGAAGGCGGCGGCGAGCCCCGTCGGCTTGCCGCTGGTAGCCTGGAAGAGGGGACGCGAGATCGGATAATCGCCGGAATCCACGGCCTTCTTATCCGTCGGGGCGAAGGCCTGGCCATCCTTGGTCTTGGAGATGTTAATGACCTTCAGGCCCTGGCGGATCTTGCCGTCCTTGTCAAAGAGATAGCCGACCCCGACGTAGCCGACCGCACCCTCGTCCTGGACCGCGCCCTCGATGATTTGGGCGTTGCCGTTCATCTCCTTGACGTCAGTCGAAAAAGGCTTATTGTTCAGGACGTGCTCCTGGAAAAAAACATACGTCCCGGAGTTCGACTGGCGGCCGTAGAGGGAAACGGCCTTGTCGGGTCCGCCCAGGGCCTTCCAGTTCTTGATTTCGCCCCTGTAGAGCGAACCGACCTCGGCCACGGTCAAGCGATCGATCGGGTTCGAGGCGTTGACGATAATGCTTAGCCCATCGACGGCGATGGCAAAGAACCGCGGCTGCACGCCCTTCTCCCAGGCCTGGTCGATCTCTTTTTGTTTCCATTCCCTGGAGTGGTTGGCGATGTCGCAGGTCTGGTTGATGATGGCCGTGATCCCGATACCCGAACCCCCGCCGGTAACGGCCAGGGCCGCGCCGGGATTCTTGGCCATGAATTCCTCGGCCAGGATCTGGACCAGGTTGACCAGGGTGTCCGACCCTTTGATCTGCACCATTTTCTGCTTCTGGGCCAAGCCCGCCGCCGGCGCGGCGATCAGGCTCAGCACGGCCAGCCCGGCTGTTAAGAATCTCTTGATGTTCATGTTGAACCTCCTTTGTTGTCTCAGAATGACATGAAAAATGTCAGGGCGAAGTAGACATCATCTGTCTTCGCCGTGTCGGTGTAGTCGAAGAACCAGATGTTCGGCTGGATCCTGACGTTCGCCACCCAAGGCGTCCAGTCGAGGCCGGCGATGACCAGCCGGGTTTCGTCGTTGTCCGTCACGGTGTTGGGCTCGTAGCTGTCGTAGCGGGCGAACAGGGCGAATTTGTCGGGCTTGACGGTATAGCGTCCCCAGGCCGACCAGCCGGTCCGGTTATACTCGCCCATGACCTTGTCGACATTGAGGTGGTTATCATAGGTGAAGTACTCGACCCCGAGGACGAGGTTCTTAACCATCTCGAAGAAGACATCGCCCTTATAGGTGTAAGCGCTGTGGGTGGAGTCCTGCTTCTCGTAGTCGATGTAGCCGACGAAGGACAGCCCGGCGACGGGAATCAGCTGGACGTTTCCAGCGACCTTCTTATACTTATCGTTCTCGGGACGGGTATAGGAAGCGCCCGTGACGACGCCAAAGCCATAACGGAGCTGTTTGGCCACTGCCCCGAGAATCGAGAAGCCCAGGTCGGAGCTCGTGGCGTCGACGCTCCTCCCGGTGACATCCGAATAGCCGTCGACCAGGGTCTTGGCGACGCTCCGGTACCCCCACTTGTCCTCGGCCAGCTTGAAGGTCAGGGTGTCCGCCATGCCGACCCGGATGACCGATTTGGGAATGAGGTCCGCATACTCAAAATAGACATGTTTGAGGTAGGGCCGGAATTTGTCGTCGGCGGTGCCCGCGACGTTGACGGCCTTGAGCGTGTCGGCGTCAAAAGTCAGCCGGAAGCTCAAGCGGTCGTTGATTTTGTTATCGTACCGAAAGTAGGCCCGGCGGAAGGTGAAGGTATTGACAAGGCTTTTTGTGGCGGTGGTCCGGTAGCCGTCCGTGGTCAGGTACTGTCCATAATCAAAATAGATGGCCGTGCTGAACTTTTGCTGCGCCGCGAGGCCGCCGGCCGAGGCCAGCATCACGACCATGAGCGCGAGCCCCCGACGCGCCCCGTGAGGTGCTTTTCTGTTCATCCTATTCACTCCTTTTTTTATTCCCAGCGTCCGACCGGCCGGCCGAGCCTCCTGCTCGGCCTTTCTCTCCCGGGAAGAGCCGGCATCTTGGGAGAGGGCCGTCTGAGCTAGGTTCAAGGATAGGCTGCGACTGTTAAGATTTGATGAAGAACAAATCAAGAATGGGTGAATTCATCCGAGGGCCGGGGCGGCGGTCACGGCCTTGTCAGGAGCGGGCGACTGTGGTAATTAAAAGAACTTGGTGAAGGCAGGCCGGCGACTGAGGGCGGCCGCCGGAACCGAAAGGAGGATGATGATGAGCTTTGAATTCAACGCCGACGAGGTTTTCGCCGTGGCCGAGGATATCGAGAGGAACGGCGCCGTCTTCTACCGGGACGCCGCCCGGAAGACCAAAGACATCGCGGCGAAGGAATTTCTCGAGGGGCTGGCGGCCATGGAGGACGACCACCTCAAGACGTTCGCGGCCATGCGGGGCGGGCTGACCGAACGCGAGAGACAGTCCATGACCTTCGACCCGAACGACGAAGCCGCGCTCTACCTCGGCGCCCTGGCCGATACGCGCGTCTTCTTCAAGAAAGAGATCGGGACCGGTTCGCTCGAGGAGATCTACAGGGCCGCCGTCCTGGCCGAAAAGGACTCCATCGCCTTTTACCTCGGGATGAAAGAGGTTGTCTCCGGCCCGGCGGGCAAGGCCAAGCTCGAGGACATCATCCGGGAGGAGATGCGGCATATCCGCATCTTGAGCGAGCGGCTCGCCGCGTCAAAAAGATAGCGGCTCGACCGTCACCTCTTACAGGCTTTTCGCGACCCCAGGATGCCGCCCTGGAGGAAGAGCCCGGCGCCGAGGACGAACCCGAGGTTGTACCAGCAATACGTAATGAAGCTCAAGCACAGAAG
>CAVSCD010000005.1:0-8876 GCA_963726335.1 Candidatus Aminicenantota bacterium
TTTTAAATAGCGTTGACCCGCGGCGCCTTTCCTTGGTATGCTCTCGGCCGGCAAGGGAAGAGCAGAGAGGCGACGATGAAGTGCCCGTCCTGCCTGACTGAAAATCCAGCGGATTTCCAAGGTCTGCCGAAAGAGTGCGCCACGCCGTTGCCGGCGCCGCTTTCCACGCCGCCGTCTCAGCCGACTCCTCCCTCTCGACCAGCACCCGCTGACGAAGCCCGCGCGCGCTCTCCCTGGTCACCGAAACCCTGGAAACGGCGCACGAGGAGCTGACACTGGGTCGGCGTCTTTGCCGGCCGCTACCAGATCATCGAGGAGCTGGGCCGCGGCGGGATGGGCCGCGTCTACCGCGCTCTCGACACAAAGCTCAGCGAAGAGGTCGCCCTGAAGCTCGTCCGGCCGGAGATCGCCGCCGACCAGCTCCACCCTCGAGCGCTTCCACAACGAGCTCAAGCTGGCCCGCCAGATCAGCCATCCGCACGTCGGCCGGATGTACGAGCTCATGGAGGAAGAGGGGTGCGCTTCATCACCATGGAGTACGTGCCGGGCCAGGACCTGCGGGGCGTTGATCCGGCAGACCGGTCAGCTCACCGTAGCCAAGTCGATCGCGATCGCCAAGGAAATCTGCGAAGGACTTGGCGAGGCGCACCGGTTAGGGGATCGTCCACCGGGACCTCAAGCCGTCGAACATCATCGTCGACAGACCGGGGACGCCCGGATCATGGATTTCGGGATCGCGCGCTCGCTGGCGGCGAAAGGCCGGACCGGGGCCGGCGTGATGGTCGGGACGCCCGAGTACATGGCCCGAGCAGGTCGAGGGGAAGGACGTCGGACGCGCGGTCGGACATCTACTCGCTCGGGATCATTCTCTATGAGATGGTCACCGGCCGCGTGCCGTTTGAAGGCGAATCGCCGTTTACGGTCGGCGTGAAGCAGAAAAGCGAGGCGCCGAAAAATCCGATATTGCTCAACCCGAATATCCCGGACGACCTGGGGGGCGTGATTTTGAAATGCCTTGAGAAGGACGCCGGGAGGCGGTATTTATCCGCGGCCGACGTGCGGGCCGAGCTCGAACGGGTCGAAAAGGGCCTGCCGACAACCGAGCGCGTCGCCACGGAGCGAACCGCGCCCACCCGCAAACCATTCACCTCGAAAGAGATCACGGTCAAGTTCCAGCCGAAAAAGCTCATCATTCCGGGTTTGGCGATTGTCGCGATGATCATCGCCGCCGCCCTCTTCCTTCTTCTCCCCTCGAAAAAAGCGGCGATCTCCCCCGCCGGCGGCAAACCCAAGCTGGCCGTCCTCCGTTTCCGGAACATGACCGGGGACCCCAAGATGGATATCTGGAGGGAAGGTCTGCCGAACCTCCTGATCTACGACCTGTCCCAGTCCTCGGCCCTCGATGTTGTCGGGGAAGACAGGATGAGGAGCTGCCTGACGCGCAAGAACCTCCTCCAGGCCGAAAGCTACACGGCCGAAAACCTGGCCGAGGTCGCTTCCGATACCGGAGCGACGCACGTGGTCAGCGGCTCCCTGACGAAGGCCGGGGAAGAGCTCCGGCTCGACGTTTCCATCCAGGATATGAAGACGAACTCGACTCTCGGCTCGGAAGAAGTGAAAGGCACGGGCGAGCAGAGCCTCTTCGCCATGATCGACGAGCTTAAGGCGAAGATCAAATCGCGGTTCGGACAATCAGGAGCTCAGCCGAGTTCTGATGAAGAAAAGGGGATCGGCCGGATCACGACGTCGTCTCCCGAGGCGTTCAAACTCTACCTGGAAGGAAGGAAGTTCCACCATCAGGGCGACTTTCGCCGCGGCGTCTCCTTTATGGAAGACGCCATCAAGATCGATCCCGGCTTTGCTATGGCCTACAGATCCTTGTCCGTCGGTTACAGTGCGCTTGGAGATGAAGCCAAGGCCCTGGCATCCATCAAAAAAGCCATGGAACTGAGCGATCGGCTGTCGGAGCGGGAGAAAAGCCTCATTCAGCTCACCTATTATTATATGACTTCCGAAGAAACCTATCCCCAGGCCTTTGAGCTCGCCGACCGCCTGCTCAAGCTCAATCCGAACGATATATTCGTCCATTCGTATTTAAGGTCGATCTATTCTAACCTGGAAGATTGGGAAAAAGTCGTTTATCACGGATGAGTCTGCCGCAAAGAAAAAGGCGATCACTTGGCAGACTATTACCTTACGGCTTACGCATACGCAAAGCTCGGCCGCTACGACAAGGCCAGGAAGCCGTCCTGGCTTATATACCGATCGGCGGGGATATCGCCCTGATTCATGCCGAGTGGCCTAATATTATGCGATCGAAAGCAAATACGACCAGGCACTGGCGGAGGCCGACAAGGCTATCGCTCTTAATCCGACCAGCGCCACAAAGGCTCCGTCTGGATCCTGCAAGGCGAATGGGATAAAGCTGAAAAAGAAATCCAACGCTACCTGGCGATGCCGGAGACAGATTACCAGCTCCCATCAAGGTATTGGCTTGAGATTTTATATCGCGCCGAGGGGAAATTCCGCCAAGCCCTCGAGCAGGCGCATCTTCGCTACGACCTGGCGAAAAAGCAAAACAATTTGGAGGCGATGGCATCCTCTCAGATGCTGATCATATATGACCTGGAGCAGCTCGGGGAACATGCTCAAGCCCTGAACGAAGTCCGGTCCTTGCGCGAATTCGTCGACAAGAACAGCTTTCTTCCCTACACGCCCTGGGCCAGGTCTATGGCCGCGATGTTCTCCGCGGCCCGAAAAGACTTTTCGACGGCGCAAAAAGAGGCCGATGAATTCAGAAGCATGACCGCCGCCCGGCCGCCGGCGAAGTTTTGGGCCCGCTGGGCCGAAACCCTCCAAGGATACATTGAAATAGAACGCGGGAATTACGCCCAGGCGGTCACGGATCTCGAGAGGGCGCGCAGCCTCTGGCCGGCCCAAGCGGGTATTCCGGATGATCAGTCCTGGCCGGTCTATTTTCTCGGTTTGGCCCGTTTCCGCGGCGGGGATATGCCTAGAGCGCGTCAAGCGTTCGATGATGTTACCAAGATGACCGCCGGCAGGCTGTACTATGGAGAACAATACGCCAGGAGCTTCTACATGCTCGGGCAAATCTCTGAGAAGACGGGCGACAAGGCCGGGGCGATCGAGAATTACACCAAATTCCTCGATCTCTGGAAAAACGCCGACCCGGGCCTTTCTGAGGTCGCCGACGCCCAGAAACGGTTGGCCGGTCTCAGGGGCCGGTAACATCCCTTCGGGTATGGGGTACGGGGGACGGACCAACCTAATTCCTTGACAAATTTCATTTTAAGCCCAAAAAAGACCAGTTTTCATGGCAAAAAACATGACTTTTTTGCGAAAAAAAGCCACGGCCGCGAATCCCCAACCGGTCTCTGGTATCAATACTCTTTTAGCCAAAAAAGCCTGTGCTCTTATGCGTGAATCGTGGTCTTTGTATATTTTAATGTCATTGATATCAACAAGATAGCTTGGTCCGCCCTATTTACCCCCGATGACCTATAACGCCGGTGCCGCTTTCTTCTCCGGCGCCGCCGGCTCCACCACGATCGTCTTCCGTGGAATACGTTCCCTGCTCATCGCCGCCTCATAGGCGAATGCGGCCATGATGACCGCGTTCTTCATCAGGTCCTCAGGCGACAGCGTGTCGTAGAAATCGAGGTTGGTGTGGCCGGCGGTCCCGGCGATCCGGTCCTGGATGAACTGGAACCCCGGCAGGCCGGCCTGGTCGAAGGCGACGTGGTCGGTCGAACCGACACTTTGTATGGAAATGGTCTTGAACCCGAGGTCGGCCAGCGGCTTCATCCACTCGGCAAAGAAGCGCCGGGCGAACTCGTTCCCCTGAAGATAGATCCCGCGGTACTGGCCGGCTCCGTAATCCTGGTTGAAATAGACTGAGAGCCGATCGTAGTCCGGCTTCTTCCCGATCTTGGCGTCCCGGGGATCGCCAAAATGGCTCCGGACATACTCGGTGGATCCGTAAATCCCCTGCTCCTCCCCTCCCCACAGGGCCACCCGGATCGTCCGGCGCGGCACGGCGCCGACGGCCTTGAGGATGCGGGCGGCCTCGAGCGCCACGGCGCACCCGGAGGCATTGTCGCTGGCGTTGGGGCTGGCGTGCCAGCTGTCGAAATGGGCGCCGATCATCACCACTTCGTCCTTGAGGTCCGTGCCCGGGATCTCGCCGAGCACGTTGCTCGCCTTTTCCACGACCTCGCCCAGCGTGTTCCGCACCTCGACCTCGACCCTGACGGGGATGTCCCGTTTCAAAATACGGTACATGCGGTTGTAGTGTTCTGGGGTGACTGCGATGATCGGGAGCGAGGCGAGACTTTCATCGCGCGACCACTTGTCGTCCTTCGTGCCGGGGCGGGCGAACCCCCGGACCGCGCCTGGCCGTCCGCCGTCGCACCGCAGAACCGCCACGGCGCCTTCCGCCTTGAAGAACTCGATGGTCTCCTCGGGTTTGAGAAGGTCGGGGTTCGCCGGACCCGACGGCCGGCCCGGGTGCCGGCGAGCGGGGATGACCGCTTCCTCCAGCGTCTTCAGCTCCTCGTCCGTGAGGCGGGAGACTCCCCTGGCCAGATCCGTCTGCTCGATGGCGACGGGAGGTGTGGCCAGGACCGCCGCGCCCTTCAGCCGGCCTCGGTATTTCTCAAGGTCTGATTTGAGCTGAACATCGGCAATGACAGCCGGGCAGGCGACCTTCCCCCCCGTGCCGGGAGTGTGGGTCAGCGGGAATCCGACCAGGGGCTGATAGTCCGGCTCCAGCAGGTGGAGCGAGATATATTCATTGTCCCAGGAGACGCCGTAATCCATGAACGGCTCGATAGCCGTATTGACCAGGCCGATCCTCTCCATCTCGGCCTTGGCCCAGGCCTGGGCCCGCTTCATGTCGGCCGAGAGGGTCAAGCGGGCGCCCAGGACGTCGGTGATGTAGCTGACGATGTCCATGACCCGGGAGCGTTGAAATCCCTCCTCCCGGATCTTGGCCACTATTTCGAGATCGATCTTCGGCTGCTGGCCGAAGGACAAAACGGCGAACGCGATCAGGATCATCGCCGCCAGCGCCTTTCCTCGAGTTGTCATCATGCGCAGCCTCCTCTTTGAAAACGCCTGTTATTGAACCTCAGGTGCCGTGTTGAGATTGATTCAGGGATATTCGCGGGCTATTCGGACCTCACTATGAGCACGGGGCCGAGGAGGCCCGAGGGCAACAGGGGCGAATCCGCCTTATAGAACTCCATCGCCGTATATGTGAGTTTTTTCGTAACGCCGGGCTGCTGGTCGCCGATCAGGCGGTTGACCCAGAGGTTGGTCACCTTGATTTCCAGGGTGTTGGCGCCAGGCTTGAGCGCCGAGGTCACGTCCACCCGGAACGGCGGCTTCCAGAAAATCCCCAAGGGCGTACCGTTGACCGACACCTGGGCGATATTCTTCACGTCGCCCAAGTCGAGCCACAACTTCGCGCCCGGCCTGAACCATTCCGCCGGCCCTCTACGGTCTTGGTGTAAATCGCCGTACCCGAAAAGTACTTCACGCCCGGGTCGGTGGCGTCGCTCCACGAGCTCAGCGAGTCGAGCGTGATCTTGGCCGGCGCGCCCCGGTCGGGCTGGAAGGCGACGTCCCAGGCGCCGGTGACCGACCCCACCGTGGTCTCCGCCGGAATCGGCAGCGCCCTCGACGGCGCGGCGGCCGCTTTCCGGAAGACAACGAACACGGCGCCGTTCGGGTCGAGGCGGAGGGGAACGGTCGTGCGTCCGCCGGCAATGCCGTAGGCGGCCGGCTCGCCGGTCCCGGTCTCGGCGTGCCATAGCTCGGGGGCTTCGCCCTCGACCCGGAAAGCCGCTTCCAGGATTTCCGGACGATTATTCGTATTGCTGACCCAGTAGATATCGCCGTCGTCGAGCTTGCGGTGGACGAACCTGAGGCTCGTGTCCCCGCGCGGCTTCGTGTATTCGAAATCCGGCGCCACCTTAAGGGCGGCCAATACCTGGGCCATGGCTCGCCGCCGAACACTTTGCCCTTGCCGATTCCGCGCCCCCAAACCTCATCGGCGATGGCGCGGAACTCGGCCTGGTTGTCGGCCAGGCTCGGACTGCCGATCGGCTTCGGGCCCACAACGACCGCGCCGGCCTTGACCAGGTCGCGGATCTTCCGCAGCACGGCGAGCGGCATCTGCCGGCTGTTGGGGTCGAGCGCCAGCAGCCGGTAGCTCATGCCGCTTGCGGTCGTGATCCTGCCGTCAGCCACGGCCAACCGGTTCTTCAGCGCGTCGGCGTTGACGAAGTCGAAATTGTAGCCCGGCGGCATGTCCGGGAGCTTCGCAAGGAACAAGGCCGTGATGTTCGAGTCCTCGCCATAATAATAAAGGATGTCGGCCGCGAACCGGCCTTGCTGGAGCATGTAGCAGCTGCGGGACAAATAGGTCGTCCAGGGCTTGGCCAGTTCCGCCCATGTCTCATGCCGGGTGAACCACTGGCCGAACGGCCCGAGCCCGAGTCCGGGGATCTTGTCGTCGACGGGCTGATGGACCGAGGTATGGATGATGAACCGGTTCAAGCCATTCGCCAGCAGGCGGTCGGCGGTGGACTTCAGCGTCTCCGGCGAGTACGCCCAGGCGTTAAGATAGGCGGTCAGCGATTCGGCCGCCACCAGGTTCTGACCATAGATGTGGGCGACCGAGGCCGACTCACGGATGTCGGCATCATGATTCCGGCTGGGAACGCCCGGCCGCTCGAGCCACATGGCGCTCATCGGTATGTCGGCGGCGCGCTTCACCTCCATGCCGTCGGCGATGAAAGCGCGGCCGTATTCATGCGATTCCGTGTAGCGGCGCATCCCCCGCGCCTGCAAGATCGTCGTCAGCTGGTCGTAGTGGTTCTCGGCGACGAGGTCGCTGATGGTCTTGCGGAAATCCCACAGGAACCGGTCGCTCGCCTCGGCGCTCTCCACCACGCGGCCGGCCAGGACCGGCAGCCAGGGGCGCATGTCGTAGCCGCGGCGTTTGGCGAATTCGGCGATCATCGCGTCAGTCCAGTTCGCGACGCCGGCCTCCCAACTGTCGGTGATGACGTACTGGAGGCCGCGCGGACCCATGAGCGGGCCGACAGTGTCTTTATACTGGTCGAGGTAGTTGTCGAAGTACGCCTTGACGTGGGCTCGGCTCATCTTATCCACTTCGAGTCCGGTGGCCTCGGGCGAGGCGGGGGAATTGCGCGCGCCGGTCAGGGAATAGCCGAACCGCAGGACGACCCAGCGGCCGGCCGGCGGCGTCCAATCGAGCGTGCCGTCGGGCCGCATTTTGGAGGTGAGGTCGATGACATCGGCTTTGCGGACGGCGGCGGCCGCCGGGCACGGAGGGGTCGCCATGTCATAAAGCCCGGTGGCGGCCGAGAAGGCCGCCTTTTCCTGGAACCGGTTCACGATGGGCGAGGTGTGAAGGACCAGTTCGGCGATCTGTGTTCCCGCGAAAACCGGTTGAGTCGGGGAGCCGGAGCGCGGCCGGCGCCCTGGGCCCGGGGCTCGGGGGTGAGGATCGCTGACCCTGAAAAACCTGCGCTAACCGGCGGGAAAGCGATCGTTCGGGCGCCGGCCGGGATCGTCGCGACCGTCCGGAATTCGCGGCCGTCGTCGCTCGCCTCCAGTTCCTGACCGGCGGCGGTGCCCCGGGCGGTCTTCCGTGACCGTCATGAAGGTGAGCCCGTGAATCGTTTGGGGTCTCGGGAATTCGAACTCGACCCAGGCTTTCTCGCCCGCGGGCGCCGCCGGCAGGAGGCTGGCCTTGGCCAGGTCGCCGTCGGTGAGGGCCGCGAGGTCGAAGGTCCCGCCGCTCGAGGTCAGCTTCGCGCCGAGCTCGGCCAAGTCCTGTCGCCGGCGGGCGCCCGATAGGCGACCACGGCGGTGTCGGCATAAAACTCGGGCGGCGCGGTCTTCGTGCCTTCGACGTATCCCCGATGCCGCCCGGGCTGGTTCTGGTAGTGGCCGGTCGTCGACGGGCGGCTTGGGGCAGCGCGCCGGAGAACGGCCGGCCGCCTTCGACGCGCGTCTCGCTCCAGACATATTTTTTCATCGCCTGGGCCGGCGTCACCCAGGGCCCGCCGCTCTCGCTCCACCCGGGCGAACCGGCGATGGCCATCTCCAGGCTCAGTTGGTCGGCCAACGTCGCCGCGTACTTGAAGGCGTCTTTCCATTCGGGCGTCATGTAAACCAGCCGTTTCTCGACGATCTGCGGCGTTTCCAGCCCGGCGTCGAAATTCTGGAACCCGGCGATGCCGACGCGCTTCATCCACTCGAGGTCGGCCTTGATCCCTTCCTTGGTGACGTTGCCGCTCATCCAGTGCCACCAGACGCGCGGTTTGGCGCTGTCGGGCGGATCCTGGAAGCCGCGGGCGAGGGCGTCGTCGGCGGTCTGGGCCGGGGCGATCCCGGTCGCCAACAAGGCCGAACTATGAACAATGCGGCCAGAATGAGTTCTTGGAGATGCTGGAGATCGGCGGCATTGGTCGTCCTCCTGGAGAGAAGGTTGCGGGTTTTTGACACGGCCCGGACGCTTTGTCCCCGAGGAAACCGCCTGGGGCGCAACCCTCGACGCGACGAAGGATATCCCCCGCCGGTCATCGAAGTCAAGACCACCAGGGCTCTATGACGATTAGTGTAGTGCTGGATCAGGTCGGAAGATGATCGGCTGCCGTCGGCCGCAGCGACCATTTCGGGTTCAGCCTTATCGAGATGTCCTTCGAGGTTCCCCGCCTTGGGGGCGGCGAGGACTGTTCGAGCGGTGGAAGAAATAATGGGAGATGCCGGATTGAGAGCACAGGCTTGGATGAAAGGAGCCAATCATTGCGCGCAGTTCC
>CAVSCD010000006.1:0-46474 GCA_963726335.1 Candidatus Aminicenantota bacterium
TTGAGTCGAATTCTAACCCATTTTCAACCCGAGCGGAAGATGCCCGTTGGCCGACGATCTTCTTTTTAGGCGTTAGGGTGTCCCTTTCGGGAGAGAAAAAGACGCGGCCTGGTTATCCGTGTCTCGATTCCCAGCATCGCGTCCCGGATTCCGATAACCCATGGACCGGGAGGTGTCGTGCGGTCAAACCGCGCCGTCCTTGACTCGCCGCCGCGCCGGCATTATCTTCTGGTCATTACCGGCCGCGTTGAAGGAGGCACCCGGATGTCAAAAAAAGACGATTATGACTTGGATGATCCTCATGACTCTCTCCGCATTATCCGCCACGGCCGAGGTCCGCCGGTTCAAGGCAACCAAGGGGTATCAGACGTATACCGTGCGGAAGCCCGTACTCACCGTCAACCCGGGCGATACCGTCGAGACGAACACGCTATATTCGGAATGGTTCGCCGGCAAAGACGCGCCCTGGCCGGGTGAGGCGGGGCCGATTGATATCCGGGGCGCCAACCCGGGGACACTCTCACGGTCAAGATCCTCAAGATCCGTCCAACGTGCCTGTCGGACGCGCGGGGACATCTTTGAGCTACGGGTCGATCACCGCCACCGAAACGACGGCGATGCTCAACGAACCTATCCCGATCAAGAAGTTCGTCTGGGACATCGCCGCCGACGGCCGGACCGCGACCTCGAGCTTCCCGGGAGCCGGCTGAAGCGGGACTGGGTCGACCTCGAACCGATGCTCGGCCGACTGGCGACCGCTCCCCCGGGCGAACGGCTACTGACGGCGGCGTCCCTTCGACCTTCGGCGGGAATATGGATACGCCGGAGGCCCGGGAGGGAACCACCATCTCCCTGCCCGTCTATCACCCGGGCGCTTGCCTCTACTGGGGCGACGTCCACGCTCTCCAGGGTGACGGAGAGATCTGCGGCATCGGCATCGAAACGTCGGCGGACGTGGCCTTCGAGTTCGGCCTCGTCAAAGGGAAAGAAGATCGCCTGGCCGCGTCTCGAGAACGCCGAGTACATCATGGTGGCCGGCTCGGCGCGGCCGCTGATCGACGCCTTCCGGATCGCCCACGTCGAGATGGTGAAGTGGCTCGAGTCGGAGTACGGATTCGACCGCTGGGAGGCGCTGGAGGTCTTCTCGCAGGTCGGCAAAGCGGGGATCGCCAACGTCGTCGACCCGAATTACACGGTCGTCGCCAAGTTCCCGAAGAAGTACCTGCCCCAGCCGTGAACCCAGGCGTCCCCGTCGAAAAAATCAGCCGGCGGTTGGCCCTCCAGGCGGCCCTGTTCCCCGACAAGACATTTCTCGTGGACCTCGGCTCGGGGCGGCGGTTCACCTTCCGCGAGTTCGACCGGCTCGCCAGCCGGGCCTGCCGCTTCCTCGAGACGCTCGGGGTCGAGAGGGGCGACATCGTCTCGACTGTCCTGGGCAACTCCGCCGAACTGGCTCTTTTATTCTTTGCGGCGATGCGCTTCGGCGCCGTGCTCAATCCCTATCCGGAGTTTATCATCGCGGCCGACGTGCGCCGGGACACGGACACGCTTCGGCCCAAGGTGATCCTCGTGCCCGAGGCGCGGCGACAGGAGTTCGGACCGCCGGGCGGCGCGGTGAGGCCCATCGACGCCGGACAGCGCGGCGGGTTCATCGATAGCCTGAGCGCCTTCGACGCGGATTTTCCTGAAGCCCCGGCCCGGTCCGGAGATATCGCCTTTATCTATCATTCTGCCGGGCGGCTCATCGACCCGCGGGGCGTCCGCTATTCGCACGGCAACCTGGCGTCGCTCATCCCCTCGGTCAGGCGCGGTTTCCGCTTCGGCCCGGACGACATCCACCTCATCGTCCTGCCGCTCGCCCACACCGCGGCCCTGAATTACTCGCTCTTTCCGTGCGCCTGGCTCGGAGCCACCGCCGTCCTGGCCGACAGCTTCTGGAACATCAGGGAGGACTTCTGGCGGCTGGCGGGCGAATCCGGCGTCTCTTTCGTCCAGGTGGTGCCTACGGTCCTTTACATCCTGCTGCACCAGCCGAAAAAGCCGGACCCGCCGCCGCGGCTGCCCTACATCGCCTGCGGCTCGGCTCCCCTTTCGCCTTCGCTCCGGAACGAATTCGAGAGCGCCTTGGCTCTCCCGGTCGCCGACCTCTACGGGCTCGCCGAAACGGGTCCGACCCACGCCGACGCCATTTGGATGTCCGGCTGGAAGCGCGGCACCATCGGCCGGCCCCTCGATGTCAACGAGGTGGCCATCCTGGACGACGACGGGGGGGCGCTGCCTTGCGGCGCGGCCGGCGAGATCGCCGTCCGGGGCGGGAACGTTTTCCCCGGCTACGCGGTCAATCCCGGCCTGACCGCGGGTCATTTCCGAAACGGCTGGTTCCTCACCGGCGACCGCGGCCTGATCGACGAGGACGGCTACCACCATTTCCTGGGCCTCAAGAAAGCCCTGATCATCCGCGGCGGCATCAATATCCACCCCGGCGAGATCGACGAGGTCCTCGGGGCCCACCCCGAGGTGGAGAAAGTCTCGACCCGCGGCACGCCGGATGACTTTTTCGGCGAGCTCATCCGCTGCGAGGTATCTGTCCGCGAAGGAAGCCGGCTGACCGAGGCCGCGCTCAAGGAATTCTGCCGGGGCCGTCTCTCCCCGATCAAGGTCCCCGATCTTATAAAAATCTCCTGAGCGTGGGCGACCTACTCGAGCGAGACCCAGCGCACGAACCGCTCAACCGGGAACATCCCATCCCACGGATGATCGTACAGGCTCATCAATCCCGGGGGCACGATCCTGGAGACGCCGGTTTGCGCCGCCAGGTCGGCAAAGGCGGTCCGGCGCGGCTCGTCGAGCGCCAGGCCGACCGTCTGGACCGCGGGCGAAAGATACCGGGCGATATCCATAACATCTCCGACCGGCCGGACAAACACCACCCGCGAGCCGGAGGGCCGGATGGGGCCGCCGGCGTCGGCGTAGACGACGGTCCACTCCGTCCCGGCGGACGAAATAACCTCCCCGGTCATCAGGTATTCCGACCTCACGGAGGCCACCTCATAGGCCTCGGCGGCCCCGGCCGGTTCCTTGGGAATTCTCTTGAGCGCCCGGGCCATGGCCGCGCCGAGCGCCCGCGCGAAATCGCGCGGCGCGACGGCCCCGCCGCTTTCGACGAATACGCCCTGGGCGGAGTTGCAGCCGCGCTGGTCAAAAACCGACGCATCCGTGGCCAGCCGGTCGGCCAGCTTGTCCAGTCCGGCGGCTGCCAGGCACTCCCGGCCGACGACGGCCAGCGAATATCCCGGACCGAAAAATACGTCTTCCGAGCCGGGCTTTCGGGGGAGCCGGCCGATGGCCCCGAGCGCCTCGGCCCCGCCCCAGGCGACGCGCACGTCGCTCTCGCGCGAGAGAGCGGCCTGGGCGCCGGCGTCACCCGGTTCGCAGTAGACAAACGCCACGGCCGCCGACACGGCTCTGCCCGCCGGATGGGAGATCGAGCGGCTTGTGCCATCCGGATCGAGCTCGCAGATTTCCCTGAAGAGCGCGGGCAGAGCCAAGCCGTTGCGGCGCGGCAGCTTCACGACGTTGGCGTTTTTCGTCAGGATTCCCTGAACAAGCGAGATCAGCCCGAGCGCGGGGACGTTGCCGGCCAGCCAATGAGTGATGAGGCCTCGCGGCAGGGCTCTGACTCTTTTCCCCAGGCCCGTCATCGGGAGAAAACCGTCGAGATGCCGGACGTCTCCCTTGAGCCCCGCTTCGAGAAGTCTTTTCAGGTTCGACCCGGCCAGGAAATAATGGAGATAGGCGATTCCGGGAAGGACGGCTTGGCCCGGACGAGGCGGCCGGGACAGCGCCAGGCGGGCCGATTCGAAATAGTCGACCAGGTCCATCGCGGGAATCTGTCGCAGCGCGACGGCGCATTCTCTCAGGCGCGCGGCCTCGGCTGCGAAATCCGGAATCCGCGGCGCCGTCGCCAGAGCGTCGTCTCCGATATCCCAAGGGTTCCTCCCGAGCACGGCCGTTGACTCACCTTCGATTCTCATGATGGCCATGTCTTTCCCTTAACCTTACCTTTTCATCCAGAGACCGGGTGCGCCTTTCTGAATCGACTCCCTGTTCTCGGGAGTGTTCATATCATCCGATCATCCACGCGAGAGGCCCTCCCGGGCCCACAAATCGCCGCAGCCCCGGGGCTCGGCGCCCTCCGCCCGGCCCAGGATTTCAAATCGCGTTCCCCAGCGGCCCGACCCGTCCCGGCCCCTCCCCACGATGCGCCCGACGTCATCGGTCAGGACAGAGATCCCCGGGTAGCTGTGCGGCACGGGAGTGATGAACTGAATCAGCCCTTCGCGGCCGTCCGCGGCCGGACGGAGCGAATCGAAATCGCGGATGATGATCTCGGCATAAGCCGAAACGGTCTTGGGGGCCCGGCCCGCCCCGGCATAGACAAGCCCCATTTGCTCCGTAAACCCGTAGAAATCAATGATGTTGTCTTCAGGGACGGAGAGCGCCCGGCTGACGGCGTCGAGAAAGGCGGCCGGATCCACGCTCTCTTCCCGCAGGCGCTTCCAGCCGCCGATCACGGCGACCCGCGAGCCGCCGGGCAAAGATGCCGTCCTCCCGGACAAGAGGATCGGCTGGACGAGCCGCCTGTAAAGGAGATGGGTGAACCCGAAAACGCAGATGTCGCGGCCCTGCCTCCCCATCTGGTCGAGAATCGAAAGGAGACGGTCCGCCTGTTCGCCGGGCGAAGCGGCGACAGCCTCGTCCTCGAGCGCGTAAGCCACGGAATCGGCGAAGACAAGAAAGCCGCGGGCCGCGGCCGCGCGCGCCGGGATGTCCCGGCCGCCGGCCGTGCGCGCCGGGGTCGACATCGATGACCAGGAACGGCCGCCGGTGATGCCCGAGGTATTCCGCCAAGACCCGTGCCGCGACCAGACTCTGCCGCCGGGCCGTCGTCCGGTCGATCGGGACACGGGAGGGGAAGCCCGTGGTGGCGCTCGACACAACCTCGGAGATGATGAGCCCGCCCGGGACCGAGCTCAGGACGCGCCGCTTGAACTCCGAGGCCGGAAGAAAAGGAAAATCTCCAAGCTCGTCGCGCGGAATATCGGGATCGACCCCTTTCAGCTGACACAATTTCCGGAAATGCTCGCTGCCTTCGTAATGATGCCGGAACGCCTCGGCCAGGGCCGCCGCGAAAAGCGGCCGCTTTTCATCATCGCTCAGGCCAAACGGCGGCGCCGCCAGCAGGCGGTCGATCGCCCCTGATGCCGGCCGCTCGCCGGCGTTCATCCGCCCCGCCCTCCCCGCTCACCGACTTTTCTTTCGACGAGCGCGACGAGGTCGCCGACGTCCTCGAACGACATGATGTCGTCGGCCGAGAACCGGACCTCGAAACGACGCTCCAGCATGAGCATGAGCTGGAGATGCCCGAGAGAGTTCCAGGCCGGGAAATCGCCGGGTCCGATCTTGTCCGTAATATCGTCCCGGTCGACGCAAAACTGATCGGCCAGCAGGCGGTAGACCTCGCCTCGCAGGTCAATCACCGCGGCCTCCTGGCCGCGACGCCAGCCGGTCTTTCCGGACCTTGCCCGATTCGTTCTTAGGCAGCGTCCGGACGACCTCGAACTCCTGCGGCACTTTATACGCCTCGAGATCTCCGAGGCAGGCGCGCTTCAGCGCTTCGGACGACGGCGCCGCCGCGCCGTCTCTCAGGACGAGGTAGGCCTTGATGAGGATCCCCGAGACCTCCGCCGGTGCCGTGAGGCCAACGACCGCCGCCTCATGAACGCCGTCCAGGCGCATCAGTGTCTCTTCGACCTCGACGGGCGAGACCTTGATGCCTCCCAGGTTGATCATCTCTTCGAGGCGGCCCTCGAGGTGAAGGTAGCCGTCGGTGTCCAGGAAGCCCAGGTCACGGGTCCTCAGCCAGCCGTCGGCGAAGGCGGCCGAGGTCGCATCCTCACGGCCCCAGTAGCCGATCGCGTTGGCCGCCCCGCGGATTAGGATCTCGCCCCTTTCCCCGGGAGCCGCCGCCGCGCCGCACTCGTCGACGATCCGGATCTCGACCCCGGGCGCCGGCCGCCCCGCCGTTCCCCAGCGGTCCCGCTCGGCGCGGAGATCGATCAGCGTCGCGCGGGATGACTCGGTGAGCCCGTAGTGCATGGCGATCCGGGCGTTCGGACAGATATCGAGGAGGACATCCCGGTGCCGGGTGCTGAGTCTGGCGCTCCCGATTTCGATGAAGCGCAGGCGCGGGCCGACCCCTTTGAACACCTCAAGATAATGGTCGAGCAGGATGGCCAAACCCGCGGGGACCGACGACAGGGCGTTGCCGTTGTGGATCCGCAGTCGATGGAGGAGGCGCTCGGGCCTCAGGAATCCCGGCTCGAGGAGCGCGGTGCCGCCCGCCTGAAGGACACAGCGCAGCCTGGCGAACCCGAAAGAATGAGAGAGTCGCATCGGCAGGCTCTCGACAACCTCGTCGTCGAGCCCCATGAAATCGACGATGTTCCGGACGGCCGCGGCCAGGTTCTTATGGGTCAGCATCACTCCCTTCGGCCGGCCGGTTGTTCCCGCCGTGTAGAGAATGGCGGCGACGTCGTCCGCGGACCGATCGGGAAGGTGGGCCGGTTCGTTCCGGGCGTCCGCCAGGATCGGTTCGAGCGCCACGCGGTTGCGGTCCGGGTGCGTCCCGCCCGCCAGGATGAGGAAGGGAATGTCCAGGGGAACCCGATCGAGATGCTGCTCGGTCGTCAGGACGGCGCCGAGTTGACAGTCGCGGACCAGGCGTTCCGCGCGGCGGGGGTGAATATCGGAGTCCATGGGCACGGCAATGAGGCCCGCGGCGGAAGCTCCGTAGAGGCCGACAACGGCCGCGATCGAGTTCGGGAGCAGTATGCCGAACCGACTCCCGAGGGGAAAGCGGGCGGCCAGATAGCCGGCCAGGCGGCCGACCCGTCGCTCGAGCTCCGAGTAGGTCAGGGTCGCCGAGCCGTCGACGAGGGCCGTTTTCGAGGGCTGCCTCCGGGCGCCGGCTTGGAGAGCCTGGTCAAAGAGGTCCACGTTCAGTGCTCGACGACCGTGGCGCTCGTGCTGATCTTCCGGCGAATGGAGAGGTTGATGAGGGCCGTGACGAACGACCGTATGGAGGGCGGCCAGGCGAGCCGCCGGGCGATGCTCGCCGGAGAATAGAACTTGCGGTAATACCGGTAAAGGTTCTCGAAGAATTCCGCTTCGCTCATTCGGCCGCCGGTAAAAAGCAGAGTGTAGATTTTTTTCGGAGCGTTCGGGCTCAGCGTGAGCCACCATTTTTCGTGCTTCAGCCTTCCCTCGTGTTTCAGCCTGTCATAGAAAACGGTCCCGGGGAAGGGCGTAAGGGGCAGCCACGAAGTGTAGGGAGCCCTGCTCCGAATCAGGAACCGGCAGGCGTCCCTGAAGACAGTGGGCTCATCCTGGTCAAACCCGAACATCATCGAGACATCGACGTCGATCCCGTTCTTCCGGAATGTCCGCAGGTTCTTTTCGTACGTCCCCACCTTGCTGCCTTTCCGGCCCAGTGTCTCGAGCACGGAGGGGTTGATGCTCTCCAAGCCGGCCACAATGAAATAGCACCCGCTGCGGCGGGCGAGCCTCACGAGCTCTTCGTCTGCGCCGGCGGCGATGACGCCCTGCCCGCCCCAATTGATCTTGAGCGGAAGCAGGGCGCGAAAGAGCTCCTTCGCCCGTTCCGGGTCGGAGAAGATGTTATCGTCCATGAAAAAGACCGTTCGGGCCCCCAGGGTACTGATCTCCTCGATGACATCGGCAATGGGCCGGGTCCGGAAACCTGCCCCTCCCTGGAACCGTTTGGTCGAGCAATAATCGCAGGCGAACCGGCAGCCGCGCGACGTCTGGACGGCGTGGGCCGGGGGCAGGCGATACCGTCTCAGCACGGAGTAGCAAAGGTATCGGTCGAGGTCGGCGAGGTCCCATCGCGGGACCGGGAGGCCGGCGAGGTCCGGCGGCCGCGCGGGCTCGTAGAGGGGCGCGGGAGAGCCTCGCTCGAAATCCCGGACGAAGGCCGGCCAGGTCTCCTCCGCTTCGCCGACAATCACCGTGTCCGCGTGCCCGGCCGCCTCGGCCGGCTCCATCGAGACATGGATCCCGCCCATGACGACATAAACGCCACGGCGCCTGAACTCGTCCGCGATCTCGTAGGCCCGGTAGATGTTCGAGGTGATCGAGGTCAGCCCGACGAGGTCCGCCGGCTCGTCGAAATCAATGTCCTGGAAGATCTCGTGCTCGATCGAGATGTCGTGCCGGCCGGGCGTCAGCGCCGCGAGGAGAGGAAAGGTGAGCGACGGGTAATACAGGTGGCTGGCCTTGAGGAGCCGGCCGCCGTCCAGATAACGAGAGGATTCGATAAACCGGATTCTCACGCCGCTTCTCTTGCCGTCCTTATTATCACGCTCGGGGGGCTGAAGTCAATTCGAAAGCGCAGCGAGCTAGTATTCGCTGATGAAGGCGTGGGGAGAGATCTTGCGGCGCATGGCGAGCGTTGTCAGGACCTTCAGGACGAACCCCCGTTGCGGCGGCACAAGGAACCGCCGGACGATGCTCGGCCAGGAATAGAAGCGTCTGTACATGCGGAAGAGGCCGCTTCCAAATTCGGAATCAGGGATCGCGGCTCCCGTAAACTTGAGGTCGAAGACCCGGGCCGTCAGCTCGCGGTTCAGCCACCAGCGCTCAACCTTGAGCCTTCCCTCCTGCTTCAGGCGATCGTAGAGGGGCGTCCCGGGCGAAGGACGGATGGGCTGGAGCCCGGCATAGGGCACGCGGTTTTTCATCAGAAAAACGTAGGTCGCGTCGAAGACATCCGGGCCGTCGCCGTCGAAACCGAAGGTCATGCTGGCATCGACGTCGATGCCCGCTTTCCGGAAGGCGCGCAGGAGGCGCCCGTAGGAATCGACGCGGTTGAGGCCGGCCTTTCCCACCGAGGCCAGGCTCGCCCGCGAGACCGTCTCGATCCCGACCAGTACTCCGCGGCATCCGCTCCGGCGCGCCAGGGCGAGGAGCTCGGCGTCCTCGGCCGCCGCGAGCGTGCCCTGGCCGAGCCACCGGATCTTGAGAGGAATGAGGGCGCGAAAAAGCTCTTTGGCGCGCGAGTGCCTGGCAAAAATGTTATCGTCCACGAAACAGACAAACCGGGCGCGCCGGGCCTTGATTTCGGAGACGACATCGGCCACCGGCCGGGGACGGTAGGTCCCCGCCTCAAACCGGGTGATGTCGCAGAAATCGCACGCTTGCGGGCAGCCGCGCGCCGTCTGGACCGGGATAACGGGAGGCAGAAGCCTCCGCCACAGTCCGAGCCTTCGGTAGCCGCGGTAGTGGCGCGGGTTCAGGATATCGAATCTTGGCAGGGGAAGCGCCTCGAGCGACGGACGGCGCCCGGCCCTGTAGATGCGGCGCGAAGTCCCGCGCCGAAAATCCTCCAGGAATTCAGGCCAGGTCTCCTCGGCCTCGCCGATAATGACGGTGTCCGCATGCCCCAACGCCTCCTCGGGCTCGACCGAGGCATGGAAACCGCCCATGACGACGGGAACGCCGCGCCGCCGGAACTCATCGGCGATCTCGTAGGCCCGGAGGACGTTATTCGTGATCGAGGTCAGAGCGACGAGGTCAACCCTCTCTTCGAAATCGATGTCTTCGAGGATCTCGTGGCGCATGACGATCTCGACGTCCGGGGGCGTGAGGGATGCCAGGAGCGGAAAAGTCAGCGCCGGATAGAAGAGCTTGTCGGTTTTGAGAAGACGGCCGTCGGCGAGGTAGCGCGTTGACTCGATGAGCTTGACTTTCATCGGAAGGCGAAATGTAATGGATAACACCCGCCGTCCGGGAAGTCAATCGCGGCCGCGGTGTTCGGCAGCTGGTCCGACATGATCGAGGTTCTTCGAAACACGGAGATGTTTGCGGGCAGGTTAGGCAAGTGAGTCGCCGCCCCTCCGGCTGGGCGAACCCGCGCGCCAGGCCCTTCACGGGCCGATGGTACCGCTGGACGCAGCTCCAAGAGCTTCCTGGGGGCCAAGATCGGCCAGCGCCGCGCGCGCCGGCACGGGGGCTCGCTCCTCGATTTTCCGCCCATCCTCCAAATCCAGACCAAGTCGGGCTGCAACGGCGACTGCGTCATTTGTCCGCAGATAAAGATCCGGCAGATGTTCCCCGAGGCCGCGATGACGGAGGGGTTGTTCCGTTCGATCATTGACCAGGCGGCCGTCGAGCGAAACCTGCGGGGCTTGGGGTTTGTCCTCCAGAACGAGCCTTTGACCGACCCGGCGCTCCCCGACAGGATCCGGCTGTTCCGCAGCCGCGTGCCCGACCGGGTCACGACCTTCATCGTGACCAACGGGACCCTTCTCGATCGCCCGACGGCGCGGGCCCTCCTGGACTCCGGGCTGGACGCGATGCATATCACATGCAACGGCTACGCGCGGCAGGATTGGGAAGCCATCAACCGGGGCAAGTCCTGGGACGACTTCCGCAAGAACCTCGAGGGCTTCCTCGCCCAGGACCTCTCCCGCCTGGCCGTGATGATGTCGTTTGTCCGGACAAACCTGTACCGCGAGGAACTCGAGCGGGCGGTCCGCTACTGGCGCTCGCGCGGGTTCTATTGCTTCATCCACGGCATCAACAACCGCGGCGGCCTGGTGGACGATTACCCGACCTTCGCCCGGCCCGCGGCGTCGGAGTCGCTCGGCCTCAGGCTGCGTAAGCTGACGGTCAAGAAGGCTCTTCGATGCTGTCCCTACCCTTTTCTCCAGATGTCGGTCCTGCCGGGGCCAGGTCCCGGTCTGCACCCATGACTGGGCGCGGAAGACCATCATCGGCGACGTCAGCCGGGAGACCATTCGGGATGTTTGGAACGGGGAGGCGATGCGTCAGGTCCGGCTGAAGCACTTGGCCGGCCGGGGCGCTGAGATTCCCGCGTGTGAGCGGTGCGACGTTTTCGAGAACGCGGCCTTCGGCTGACCCGGACGCGGACGGCAGGATGCCTCGCGGTGAACAGATCCGCCGGGAATGAGCCGGGGCTTGGCGCCGCTAGAAGATTTCCGGCATGACGGACGCGTCGCCGTTCACCCAGAGGAGCGGCCACTCCGGCGTGTGGTCACGGGCGCGGGCCGAAGAGAAGGCTTCCCGGAGGGTGACGAGGCCGTCCCCGTCCGCATCAGCACGAACCGAGCGTCCGTCCTTCACCCGTTTCCCGAGAAGCGCCTCGCAGAACCGCAGCGGAAAGATCGAGTAGTCCTGGCTGGACCAGATCCAGTTCGGCCGGCCGGGAGCGATGAGCAGAGTGTTCGGCCGGGTCACACTCTGAGAAACCAGTGGCCCCAGCACTGGGCGGCGAGGACGGCGGTCCAGCAGGACGCGGGAAGATGCTCCCGGAGCATGGCATCGAACTCCTCGCCGCCGACTTGGTCACCCCAGAGCCTGGCGACCGGTTTGAGCCCGCCCTCCAGGCGAGCGAGCTTGCCGTGGTCGGTGATGAAAACAAAAAGCGTGTCCCCGGGCTTCATACGGCCGCCGATCTCCGCGAGCGCCCGGTCCAGCCGAGGCCTGGTCGCGGGATCCTGAATTTCGGGAGAGCCGTCGAGGTCGATGTCGACGGGGCTCGGGATGAGCCGCCCGAAGCCGAACATCCCGAGAAACGCGTGTTTCAGGCGGTCGGGTTCGCTCGATGCGCCGCCGGCATAGAGGACGCGGATATTCTGCCAGCCGAGCGCTTTAAGCGTGCAGCCAACAAGCGAGATGTTGTTCCAATAGCGAGGGTAATTTTTACGCGGCTTCACCCCGCCGCTGATGAGCAGAGCCCAGGTCCCCGGTCGGGCCGCCGGCGGCTCCGAGAAGAGCCATCGGTTCCTCAGATGGGGCGGCGGGAAGCCGGTCCCGCGGAAAACAGTCCTGTCGGCGATGACGCCGAGCGCGACGAGGAGCAGAAGAATCGCTCCGGATATCTTGAATAAACGTCGGAACCATGGCGCGCGCCGTCCGGCCCTCATCCGCCAAAGACTAGCCCATCGACCGCCGGCTGTCAATCCAAAAAGGGCTCGGCAACGATCGTCGGAAATGAACTGATGCGGGGCGACGGATGGCGCACGGCGAGAGCGGCCCGGAAGCCGGGACCGGCGTCGAGGTCGTAAAGCGACCACTCCCCCGCCGCGCCACCGGCGGGCGCACGAACCAGTCGAGTCGGCCCGGCCGGGTCGACCGTTACGGCGAATGCATCGAGCGGACAGGTCAGCCCCTCGCCGCGCGCCTTGACGAAAGCCTCCTTACGCGTCCAGACCGCGAAGAAGGCCTCAGTCCGCCGGGACGCGGGAAGGCTCAAAAAGGCTCCGCCTCGAGCGGCGAGAAATATCGGCGGACGATCGCTTCGATCTCTACCTTCGGCCGGATGAGCTCGATATCCACCCCGACCGCAATCCCCCGGGAGAATGCGAGAATGACCCGGCCGCCGGAGTGTGAGACCGAGAAATTCAACCCGGCGGCGGGGGAATCCGGGGCGGGAAGCGGTTGCCCGCGGGAAGACAGGACGAATCGGACAGCCGCCGGAGCGGCCCCGGCATAGCTCCCGAGAAGCCGCCGCACGGCGGCTCGCCCGGTGGCGAACATCGCCCGGTCTTCCGCGAACCGGAAGCGGTTCAGACGGGAGCGCTCTTCAGCATCAAGGAGAGAACACAAGCGCCCTTCGCCGCCCGCCGAGGCTGGAGCGGCCGCCTGCCAGACATGAACGCAGCCCTCGGGAAGGATTGGGACAGCGAGATCGGGGAAGGGTTCCATCAAGAATGCTATCCCACGTCCGGGGACCGCCTCCTGAAGCTCCGGGGACGGAGGTCCGTCCAGAGCCGGCGGATTTCCTCCAGACATCGGGCTTTGGGCCCAACGGTCCCCACGGCGGCCCAGCCGGGCGGCAGGGCCAGCTCGTCGGGCCAGATCGAATATTGATCCTCGGCGTTGACGACGATTCTGAAAAGGCCATCGTCGTTTTCCCCCGGTCGCGGGCCGATGGCCGCGGCGGTCTCCCTCCGAGGCGTCCGGGGCGCTGTTTCTTGCGCCAGGCGCCGGCTCATGTCCGCGGCCAACTCGGCGACGGCGGGCTCCGACATCATGCTCCAGTGATTTCCTGGCGCCGTGGCGCGCTCGAGCCGGCCCGAGGTCAGACCGGCCAAGGCGGCAGGCTCCGCGTGCTGGAGTCCGCCGAGCGCCGCCGCCCAAACAACGATTGGAGCCCGGACTTTCGGCGGGCTGAACGCGGCGAGCAGCCGGCCGTGCTTTTCGAGCAGCATGACAACATCCCTCAGGGCTTTGCGGGACGACTCGTCGCGGATCAAGCCCCGCTGCGCCGCAGCGGCAGCGACCTGGTCGGCCCGCTCTCCGGCCGGCAGCGCGGCGAGCGATCTGTAGAGTACGGCAAGACGGCCGGGGAGCTCTTGCGCCTCGCCGTCCGGGAAGAGCGTTTCCGCCGGCAGGTCGGAGTCAAAGGCGGGAGCGGGGTCCGCGGGAAAAAGCCGAGTCCCATTGTCCGCGAAGTTAATGGGAATAATCGGGTCCAGGAGTCCGACGAAATCGACGTCCGCTCCGCTTCTCTCGAGCGCCGAAGTGACGGCCAGAGCGACGGCGCCGCCCATGGACCACCCGGCTAACCTGTATGGGCCCGCCGGCCACGCTCTCCGGATAAGACCCGCGTATTCGTCCGCCATGGCCTCGATCGTCACGTGCTCAAGCGAGGGGTCGGCGGCTCCACGCGACAGGATCCCGAAAACCGCCCCGGTCATCGTGAGCGCCGCCGCGAGGGGCCGGTAGGCGTAAACTTGACCGCCGGACGGATGGACGAAGAAGAGCGGCGGACCGGCGCCACCCGGCTTCAATAAAACCAGTGCCGCCCCCGCCTTTTCATCGGCCCGCTCCCCGTCCGCGGCTGGACCGCCTCCGAGCGCCCGGGCCAGACCGGCGACGCTCGAATCCTTGAAAAAGTCGAGAAGGCCCAGGTTCGCGCCGGGAAAGCGCTTCCGGATTTCGGCGAGGGCTTCGACCGCGTCCAGCGAATGACCGCCCAACTCGAAGAAATCATCCCCGGATCCCACACCGGTTGTTCCCAGGAGCTTCTCGAAGACCCCGGCGACCTCGATTTCCGCGGGCGTCCGCGGCGGTCCCGCGGAGCGGGCGGTCTTCGGCTGCGCCTCCACGATCGCGCCGAGGGCCCGGCGGTCGACCTTGCCGCCGGCGAGCCGCGGCAGGCTGTCCAAAACGAAGACATGGGCCGGGACCATGTGTTCAGGGAGGCGGGAGCGCAGGTCATCTACCGCCTCGCTTCCCGAAACGGGCCGCGCCTTGTCCGCCGCCAGGAACGCCGCTATGCGACTCTCTCCAGCCGCATCGGGAAAAGACACGACCGCGGCGTCGAGGACGCCCGGGCACTGCCCGAGCGCGGCTTCGATCTCGGCGAGTTCGACCCGGTGGCCGCGGACTTTGACCTGATCATCCAGCCTGCCCAGGAATTCAACCGTCCCGTCCGCGAGACGGCGCGCGAGGTCGCCGGACCGGTAGACCCTCGCCCCGGACTCGCCGCTCCAAGAGTCGGGAACGAAACGCTCGGCGGTCAGGTCCGGGCGGCCGAGGTAGCCACGCGCCAGCCCTGCGCCGCCGATGCACAGTTCGCCGGGAACGCCGACGGGAGTTGGCCGGAAGAACCGGTCGAGGACAAAGAGTCTCGTGTTGGCGATCGGCCGGCCGATCGGGACAGCCGTGCTTCCAGTGTCCAGAGCCGAGACCCGATGGACGCAGCAGCCGACCGCGGCCTCGGTCGGGCCGTACTCGTTGAAGATGCGCGCCGCGCCGCCGGGGACGACCCAATCCGAGATATGAGACGCCTCGAGCGCCGCGCCGCCGAGGACGAGAGTCCTCGTCAGCCGCCGCCGGGCTTCCGGGCTCAGAGCGCGGCCGAGGGCGCGGGCGTGGGACGGCGTGAGCTTGACGAGGGTCAGGCCCCCCGCTTCCTGCTCCAGAAATTCCGGGTCCACCCCCGCCGGTGAAGGCGGCGGAATGATGATTTTCGCTCCCGCGGCGAGCGGCGCGAGGAGCGTCGTCACGGTAAAGTCGTAGGCCGGCGATGAATGAAGGAGCACGCCGTTCCCCTCTTCGAGATGATAAGCTCCAGCGCACCAGGAGAGATAATTTGCCAACGCCCGGTGGGTGATCATGACGCCCTTGGGCTTTCCGGTTGAGCCCGAGGTGTAGATCACATAGGCCAGGCGGTCGCCGTCGTCGGCTTCCCCGACCCCCGATGCGCCCGACTCACCGGTGTCCCCCAAGCCGTCAAGATCATCGAGCGACAGCAGGGGGATGGCCAGACCATCGAGCCGGCCCGCCGCCTTCCCCCCGCTCAGAACGATCAGGGCGCCGGCATCGGCCAGCAGACCGGAGATGCGTTCTTTTGGAAATGCCGGGTCGAGCGGCAGGTAGGCGGCGCCGGACTTCAGCACACCCAGCGCGGCGGCCAGGAGATCGGGGCCGCGCTCGAGGCAGATGCCGATGATTCTCTCCGGGCCGGCGCCCCGGAGGGCCAGAACCCGCGCGATTTTTCCCGCCCGCTCATCGAGCTCGCCGTACGAGAGAGCGAGTCCATCGAAGACGACGGCCGGGCGCCCGGGCGACGCGGCGGCGTGCTTCTCGAACAGCCGATGGACGCCGGCGGACGACAGGGTGACGCTGAGCGGCGGGTTCCACCGCCGCGTGACCGTCTCGAGCTCCTCCGCGTCCATCATCGGGATCGCCGAAATCCGGCCTTCGGGCGCCTGGAGCGCGCCGGCAAGGAGATTCTGAAAGTGCCGAACCAGAAGGTCAGCGGTCTCCGGCCGAAAGAGGTCGGCATTGTACTCGAGCGAGCCCGTCCAGCCCGAGGCCGACTCGGTCAGGTAAAGTGTCAGGTCGTAGCGCGTGCTCACGGTTTCGACCGGGAACGGAGAGAGGTCCGGTCCGCCCGGCAGCCGGAGCGCCGGCAGCGGCGCGTTCTGCAGGACGAACATCGTCTGGAAGAGCGGCTCGCGGCTGAGGTCGCGGTCCGGCCTGACCGCCTCGACGATCTTCTCGAAGGGGACATCCTGGTGGTCGAAGGCCGCCAGCACCCGCGCCTTGATCCTTGCCAGGAACTCACGGAACGTCGGGGCGCCGCTCAGGTCGGCGCGAAGCGGGAGAGGATTGATGAAGCAGCCGATAAGGCTCTCCACCTCGGGCCGTATCCGCCCGGCCGTGGGAGTCCCCACGACAAGGTCTTCGGCGCCAGACCAGCGATGAAAGAGAATAGTGAACACGGAGAGAAAGACCATGAAGGGCGTGGCGCCCTCCTGGGCGCAAAAAGCTCCGAGCTTATCGGCAAGGCCGGCCTCAAGCGCCAGCTGACTCGCGCCGCCGCGGGAGGTCTTGACGGCCGGCCGCGTCCTGTCGGCCGGAAACTCAGCCGTCGGCGCGCCGGTGAGGGCCTGCCGCCAGAAGCTCAGGTGTTCGTCCGCCTGGCCTTCGACATGCCGCCGTTGCCAGGCCGAAAAATCCGCGTATTGGATGGCGAGCTCGGGCAACGCGGGCTCTCCGCCGAGCGCCGCGGCGCCGTAGAAGGCCGCCAGCTCCCGGAGGAGAACGCCGAAGGACCAGGCGTCAGCCGCGATATGATGGATGACGAGGAGAGCCAGGTGGTCGTCCGTATCGAGCTCAAAGACGGTGAGCCGGAGGAGGGGCCCGCGCTCGAGATCAAACGGCAGCGCCGCCAGGGCCGCCAGCCGGGCCTGCGCGTCGCGCAGCCGCTCATCGGCGCTCGCGCCGTCGGGCTTCACGGACTCGACGGCGATCGGCCGGGCGTCGTGGATGACCTGGATGGGGCGGCCGTCGATCTCGGCGAAGGTCGTCCGGAGCGGCTCGTGCCTCTCCACGATCCTGTTCAGTCCTATCTCCAGGATCTTGAGGTCGAGAGGCCCACTTCAACCGGACGGCGACCGGAATGTTATAGACGCTCCCGCCCATCAGCCGGTCGATAAACCACAGCCTTTCCTGGGCGAACGAGAGAGGAACCTTATCGCGGCCGGTTGTCGGGGGAATGGGCGATGTGTCGGCGATCTTCGCCGTCCGCCTGACCAATTCGGCCAGGCCGGCGATCGTCGGGTTCTCAAAGAGGAGCCCGAGGGGGACCTCGACCTGGAATTCTTCGCGTAGGGCGAGCGTGAGCTGGAGGGCCTGAAGGGAGTTGCCGCCGAGCTCGAAGAAATGGCCGTCCGGGGCTGGCGTGGCGACGCCCAGGATTTCGCCCACGATCACGGCGAGCCGTTCGTCGAGTTCGGCGCCCCGGCCGTTCTCGCGGCCGGCCTCGGTCCCGCATTCTTTTTCTGCCGGACGGATGTCCCGGTGGGCGCGGGGACTGTCCCCATTGATCTCACCCCCGCGGACGCCGGCGTGACGGCTTATCCTCGGCAACTCGAGGCGTTCGCCCAGCGATGCGACAGTCGCTTCCGGACGCTCGACGGCCCCCTCGAGAAGCCGGGCGAGGTCCGACGCCAGCCGGGAGATCGTCGCCGGCCGGAAGAGGTCGGTGCGGTAGTTGATGACACCCGATAGCTCGCCGCCGATCTCCACGGCCTGGAGGTCGATATCGTTGAGCGTCGTCTGTGTTCCCGGGTTGAACTTCTCGGCCAGGAGCCCGCCGAAATCGACCCGGACTCCGGTTTCGCCCGGGGCGAACATGCCGTCGGCGAGCGCGCATGCCTGGCCGCGCCTCTCCTGAAGAAACCGCTGCGGCGTCTGGAGGACAAACATCACCTCGGACATGGGGTTGAACTTGAAGCGACGGCCGAACCGCACGCCCTGCATCAGCAGCTCAAAGGGATAATCCTGGCGGTCAACGGCCTCGCTGACCCTGGTCTGCGTTCGCGCCAGGGCCTCAAGAAAGCTCGGCCCTCCCCGGAAATCCACCCTCATCACAACCGGGTTGGCGAAGAAGCCGATGACCTGCTCCCAATCCGCGCGGCTGCGTCCGACGGTCAGCGTCCGGATAAGGAAGAGCTCGCTTCCCGAATAGAGATGAAGCAGGGTTTCGAACCCGGCCAAGAGGACGGCGTGAAGCGTCGTCCGCGAGCCGGCCGAAAGCTCCCGGAGCCGCGAGGTCAGGTTCGCGCCGAGCTTGAAGGGAAACGCCGCCCCCTGGCAGTTCGGGCTCGGAGCGCGCGGAAAATCGAGCGGCAGGACGAGCTCCTCGATATCCCCCTCGAACCGCGCCTCCCAGTATTGGCGGAGTTCCTCCCCTTGCGGCCCCGACAGCATCTCCCTCTGCCAGCGGACATAATCGGCGTAGGACGGAGCGGGCGGCGGCGGCGGCAGCACGCCCTCGCGCGCCGCGGGATAGAGCCGCTGCATCTCCTGGTAGATGAGCGTCATCGACCAGAGGTCGGCTGTAATGTGGTGAAACGAAGTCACGAGGAGATGCTTCCCGGGCTCCCTGAGAAAAACCTGGACGCGGAAGAGCGGTCCCCGTTCGAGGTCGAACGGGCGATGAACCTCGCGGTCCACCTGGACCATAGTCTCCTCCTCGGTCCATTCCGATGCGTCGAGGACCTGAAAGAAAGCGGCCTGGCCTGAATGGACGACCTGGACGGGCTCCCGGCCCTCGAGGTGGTAGGTGGTCCGCAGGGATTCGTGGCGGTCGACGAGCCACTGGAAGGTCCGGCGCAGCGCGCGCACGTCCAGGTCGGACAGGATGCGCCAGCAGGATTGAAGATTGTAAAGAGGGCTTTCCGGGAAGAGCCGCTGCATATACCAGAGGGCGCGCTGCCCGTGGGACAGGGGAAAAGCCCTCAAGCTCTCGCGAGGCATTCCGCCCCCTTCAATTTGCTTCCCCGGTCCGGGCGGCGTCACGGCTTCTGTCGCCTTCGTCAGCCAGTGTCTTGAGGAGGCGCGCGGACAGGCCGGCGACAGTCGGCCCCCGCATGATCTCCATGGTCGGCAGCGTGATCTTGAGTTTGTTGTCGACCCAGTTGCGGAGCTCGACGGCCATCAGGGAATCGATCCCGTATTCGGTGAGCGGCCTGTCCCTGTCGATCTTCGCCGCCGAGGCCCCGAGGATGCGGGCCGTCTGCTCGGCGAGCGCCGTCTCGAGGAGGCCGGCACGCTCATCCGGCGGTGCTTTGAAGAGGGCGGCCACCAGCGGGCCTTCGCCTTCAGGCTGGACGGCTTCGGGATGGCCGGCCGGACCCTTGCCTTGGGCCAGATGGCAGAACTTCGGCGCGGCCATCAGCCCTGGCTGTGTTTCGAGCAGCCGCGCCCAGTCCACGTTGAGGACGGCCATCTGGGTTGCGCCCTGCCGCAGCAGCCGGTCGAGCGCGTCGAGGGCCTGGACGGGCGTAAAGCTCCGGATGCCCTGCTCTTCGAAACGGCGGGCGGCCCGCTCGTCGGCGGCCAGGACGCCGGTCTCCCCCAGAAAACCCCAATTCACCGTGAGCGCCGGGAGGCCCAGCCCACGCCGGTAATGACAGAAGGAATCCAGGAAAGCGTTGGCCGCCGCGTAGTTCGCCTGTCCCCGGTTGCCGATGAGCGAGGAAACCGACGAGAAGAGCACGAAGGCGTCGAGCGGGTCGAGCCGCGTCTGGACGTGGAGGTTCCAGGCGCCCTTGACTTTGGGGTCGAGGACGCGCCGCAGCCGCTGGGCATCAAGGTTGACAAGAAGTCCGTCGTCGAGGACCATGGCGGCGTGAAAGACCCCGCGGAGCGGCCCGAGCTCGGCGCGCACCCGGTCGAGAGCGGCGGCGAGCTCATCGCCGCGGGAGACATCGCCCCGGATGATCGCGACGCGCACACCGCCGGCCTCGAGCGCCGCCAATGTCTGCCGCGCCTCTTCGCTGCCCGGTCCGCCGCGTCCCATGAGCGCTATGCTTCCCGCTCCGCCCTCCGCCAGCCATCGTGCGACCCTTAGCCCGAACCCGCCGAACCCGCCGGTGACAAGGTAGGCGCCGTCGGCGCGGAATTCAGGCCGTAGGGTTCGGGAGGAGACGGGCACGGCATGGTCGCCGACGGTGATGACGAGCTTCCCCACGTGACGGGCCTGGGCCATCGACCGAAAGGCGTCATCGGCCAAGGCCAGCGGGACGGCGCGGAAGGGCAGCGGCGAATAAACGCCTTGCCGGAGCTTCGCGAGGACTAGCCGCAGGATTCTTCCGGCCTCAGCCGGGTTCTCCCGGATGATCTTGTCCAGGTCAACGGCCTGGAACGAGAGGTTGTTCCGGAACGGCAGCAGGCCCAGGCGCCTGTTGCCGTAGATGTCGCGCTTGCCGATCTCGACGAACCGGCCGCCGGCGGCCAAGGCTTCGAGCCCCTTGGAGACGGCCTCGCCCGGAAGCGAGTTCAGGACGACGTCAACACCCCGCCCTCCTGTCGCCTCCTGACCCCATCCGAAAACCGGAGAGACCTGGAGTCCCAAACGTCATCGACGCCCAGGCGGCGCAGGAGGTCACGCCGCTCCTCGGTCCCGGCCGTCGCGTAGACCCTCGGCGCCGAGATCACGGGCTACCTGGATGGCCGCCAGCCCGACCCCTCCGGTCGCCGAGTGGATGAGCACGCTTTCCCCCCGGCGGAGCCTGGCGGCGCGCACGAGCCCGAAGTGAGCGGTCAGGAAGGCGATGGGCACGGTCGCGGCTTCGGCAAAACCCAGGCCGTCCGGGAGATGAAGAACCCCCTGGCGAAGAACGGTCACGTGGCTGGCGAAGCTCGGCTGAGCCAGCGCGAAAACCCGGTCGCCAGGCGCGAGCCGGCGGACCGCTTTTCCCACCCGGCTCACCGTGCCGGCGCATTCGATGCCGAGCGGGACATCCCCCCCGGGAAGGCCGGGATAGAGGTTGAGGGCTTTCATCACATCGCTGAAGTTCAGCCCGGCCGCGCGGACCTCGATCTCGACCTCGTTCGGGCCGGGCGCGCGCCGCCGGCCTTCGCGCACACCGAGACCGGCCAGAGCGCCCGGCGGAGTCGCTTCCAGGCGATAGCACTGTTCGCCCGCCCGACGGCCTTCGGTCCCGGGCTCATGGACGCGCGCCAGATTCTCTTTCACCATCCGGCGCACCATCCGGCGGCCGTCGCGAAAGGCGACTTCGTCTTCGGGACCGCCCGCGAGAACCTCGGCGCCAAGGAGCGCGGCATCCGGCGCGCCATCATGGAGGTGGTCCCGGCGATGATCGAGGTCCACGAGCGAGCAGTCTAAAAGAGGAAACTCGTTCCGGATGACGCGGCCGAGCCCCCAGATGCCGGCCGCGAAGGGCGACCCGACGCCGGCGTACCCATCCACGGCTTGCGCGCCCCTCGTGACGAGCCAGAGGCGCGGCCGAGCATCCCGGCACCTCGCCTCGAGCTCCTGGACGAGGACGAGCGCGCCCCCGAGACAGGCCTCCGAATCGCGACTGGCCGAGTCGCCGTCATCGAGCTCCACAGGAGATACGTCCAGGCTCGCGAGATGGACGATCCCGCGGAGCGGTTGATCCCCGGCCTGGCCGAGGGCGTCGAGGAGGCGGCCGACGCTCTCCCGCGATTCAGGGTCGACTTCGAAGTCGTCACCGTTTCTCTCGTGGAAAGCCTCGCCTTGGAAAACGCGGATCGCCCGGGATCCCGCGTCAGTGAGCTCTCGGGCGAGCGCTTCTCCCGTTCCGCCGTTGTCGCACAACACGAGCCAACGCCCGCCGGCCTCAGCCGGCAGAGAACGACCGGCCGCGGCGCCCGGCGTCGCGGCCAGAACGGAATCAACTTCTCCCAAAACGGGGACGTCGGCGATGACGAGCTTGGCGCAAACATCTGGACGATGCGCGGTCACATCGGCGACCCCGGCAAACCCGTGCTCTCGCAGCAGCGCTTCCCAGGAGACATCCTCGCCGCTTCGGGACGTGTCCAACAGTCCATAAAGCAAATCAAACCATAAACCTGGCGCCTTCGGCTCGGCCAGGATCAGCCGGCCGCCCGGCGCAAGGAGCCGGCTCAACCGATCGAGGGATGCTCCGAAATCCCTTTCCCCGCCCAGGTAGAACGAAGAGACGATGATATCGAAGGAGCGGTCCTTTAAGCCCGGACCGGCGATCTCCTGGGCGGGATCGACCGCCTCAAAGCGCACGAACGGAAAGCCCCCGAACCGGACCCGCGACTTTTCGAGTTCGGAGACGGACGCGCGTCCGACGACGTAGTCGGGATTGAACTCCGCGAGAACGGGAAGGAGAAGCGGCGTGACCCCGCCGGCGCCCCGGCCGAGGTCGAGGATTCTGACGCGCGCGGCCCGCGTCGCCCGCGAGACCAGGCTCAGGACGAGAAGCTGGGACAGGAGATGGACAGCCCGCCAAGGCGGAGCATCGCGGCGGAGGGCATCGGCCGCGCCGCCCTCCAGGAACCCGGGGATGAGGCTGGCGGGCTCAACCTTCCCCGCCAGAATATCGGCGAGCCGACGGCCCAGGCTGTCGAGGGCGAGCGTGACGGATTGCCACTCCGGGCACTTGGCAAACGCCCTTCTGAAAATCTCCCGGGTGTCGGCGCGCCCAAGAGTCTTCAGGACCTCGAACCGGCCATCGCTCTCCGAAATGACGCCGTTCCTAAGGAGGATCCCCAAGACTTTCCCCGCCGGGAAGCCGGCGGGCCGGCAGAACGCCAGGGAGGCCGCCATCTCCTCCCCGGTGATCCCATCTCCCGGTGAATAGTTCCAGCCGAGGTCGAGGAGAGCGTTGACCGCGTGCGCCACGGCCAGCCTGTCGAGGTCGGGCGGCACGGCGGAGAAATCGATGTTCGCGGCGCGCGCCGAGAGCTCTTCCAGAACTTCTCTCGTATCCAGCCGCCCTTCAAAGGCGCCGGCGGGTCGAGCGGCCTCGGCCGCCTCGGCCGGCGTCCAGCTGAACCGATAGAACATGCTGTCGAGAGCGCCGGGTTCCGCGAGCTTCTTGTCTTCGACTCCCTGGCACCGGAGGCCCTCGATCTCGGCCAGGACCCGGCCCCGGACGTCGAGGACCCGGATCGACGCTTCGAGGACTTCGCCCCGGATCCTCGCCTCGCGCACGTGACTCCATAGGGAAACCCCGGGCCGGCCGAAAACGCGGAGGCGGTCGATCGAGACGGGGAGGTAGCTTTTCGATTCCGGGAAGTCCGCGCCGCCGATAACGGCTTGCAGGCAGGCGTCCAGGACGGCGGGATGAAACTCATACCCGGCGAGATCGGCGCGAAGGCTCTCGGGAACCTCGATCTCCGCCAAGGCCTCGCCGTCCTGAGTCCAGAGACGGCGGATACCGCGGAAGCTCGGCCCGTACTCGATCCCCGACCTGAGGAATTTCCGGTAGCAGGCCTCGGGATCCAGCGCGTCCGCAAACCGGGGCGCCAGCCTTTCGGGCTCGATCGTCTCCGGAGTCACCCCATCGCCCGGCATGACCCTGCCCGAAACGTGGAGCTGCCAGGCCGACGACCGCTCGCGCGCCTGAACATGGAATGTCAGGCTCTCGGAATCGTAGGACGTCGACAGGCAGACGTTGTCTCCGCCCGATAAGAACAGGGCTTTATGAAAACGGATATTTTCCAGGGTCAAGGGACCTTCGTTGCCGAGCGACCGCGCCGCCGCCATGCCCATCTCCAGGAAAGCGGTCCCCGGGAGCAGAACGTGTCCCTGGATCCGATGGTCGGCGAGGTAGGGCGCCATCCAGACGTTGACTTCATTCGTCCAGGAATCGGCGGGCCCGTCGCGGCGCCTTCCCAGGAGAGGATTCCCTCCGTTGCCGATGAGATACGCCTTATTGGCCTCAGTCTGGTGCCAGAAGCTCTCATGGGCCCAGGCGTATCTGGGGAACGATACCGGCGCGGCGGGGCCGGGGTAGAGGGCGTCCCAGTCGAGCTTGGCGCCCAGCGCGTGGAGCGCGCCGAGCGCCGAAGTCATCGCCGCGTGGTCGGATTCTTTGCGCCGGAGCGTGGGCAGAACCCAGGCCTTGTGATCGCGCCGGAGCAGAGTTTCGGTGATCGAGGCCGCCAGGACGGGGTGAGGGCCGATTTCGAGAAACACCGTATATTTCTCGCGGATCAGGTCCTCGATAGCGTCGGCGAAGCGGACGCGCTCCCGGACGTTCCGCCACCAATACTCCCGCCCGTAGTCGCCGGGCGCGGCCGGCCGGCCGGTCACAGTCGAAACAAGACGGAGGACCGGCTCCCGGGCCGGAATTTCGGCGAGCGAAGCAAGGAGGTCATCTTTGATCGGCTCCATCTGGCGGCTGTGGAAGGCATAAACGACGGGCAGGATGCGCGCGAAGATGCCCCTCTTCGAGAGTTCGGGCTCCAACGCCTCGATCGCGTCGGCGTCTCCCGACAGAGTCACGGACTCCGGACTGTTGACGGCGCCGACCTCGACTTTTCCGCGGAGGTGGGCGATGAGCGGGTCGAGATCCTCGGGGCCGAGCCCGACCGCCATCATCCGGCCGCGCGAGGAGGCCCGGCCCATCGAGCGGCCGCGATGGTAGATTACGCGCAGGGCCTCGTCCAGGGTCAGGGCTCCCGACGCCCACGCCGCGGCCACTTCGCCCACGCTGTGACCCACCGCGGCCGCCGGCCGGATGCCGTAGCTCTCAAGAAGCGCCGTCAGCGCCGCCTGGAGGACGAAGATGGCGGGTTGGGCGACGGCCGTCTCACGCATTCGCGACTTGGACTCGTCGGCCAGGAGCTCATCGATGAGAGACCACGAAGCGTATCCCTTCAGGAGGCCGTGGCAGCGCTCGACCATTTGGCGGAATGCCGGCGCCGTTTCAAACAGCGTTCGGCCCATGCCCCACCACTGAGGCCCCTGTCCCGAAAAGACATAGGCAATCTTGAGCCTATCGGACGGAAGCGCCTGGCCATAAAAAAGTCCGGAGGCGGCTTCACCCCTCAGGAAGGAGTCGAGCGTGACGCCCAGTCGGTCTTTGGTCTCCGCCGCCAAGCTCAGCCGATGGACGTGCTGGGGCCGCCGCTTGGCGGCCGCGGCGCAGATCTCCTCGATGGGGTGCCGGTCCCAGTCCTTGCCGCTCAGGCGCGCGCGGACGGCCGAGGCGTGGGATTGAAGCGATTCCCGGCTCTCCGCGGAGAGGGAGAGAATATTCCAGCCTCCGAGTCGTTGCGGCTCGAACGGGGCCGTGGGCAACCCTCCCGGCCGGGCGGTCGCCTCCGACGTCTCAGCCGGCGGCTCCGCCAGCAAAACGTGGGCGTTCGTCCCGCCGAACCCGAAAGAATTGACCCCCGCCACGACAGCCTGCCCCTCGGGCCAGGGCTCAAGCTTCGTCGGAACCGTCAACTTGAGCCGCGAAAAATCGATGTCCGGGTTCGGCTCGACAAAATGAAGGTTCGGGGGAATGGCACGATGACGGACCGCGAGGCAGGCCTTGATCAGCCCGGCGATGCCCGCCGCGGCCTCGAGATGGCCGATGTTCGTCTTCACCGAGCCCAGGCGTATGAGATGCCCGGGTGGCCGGCCCTCGCCCAGGGCGGTCCCGATCGCGGCCGCCTCGATCGGGTCGCCGACGAACGTTCCCGTGCCATGGGCCTCAAAAAAGGTCACGTCCCGGGGAGCGACTCCCGCGCCCCCGCAGACCTGGCGCAGAAGCTGCTCCTGCGATTCCCGGCTCGGCGACGTGATGCCGGGGGTGCGGCCGTCCTGGTTGACGCCGGAACCCAAAATGACGGCATAGATCCGGTCGCGGGCGGCGAACGCCCGGGACAGCGGTTTGAGGACGACGATGCCGGCACCTTCGCCCTTGACAAAACCGTCGCCCCGGGCATCGAAGGCCTTGCAGCGGCCGTCGCGCGAAAGCATGGAGAGCCGGCTGTAGATGACATAGGACTCCGGGTTGAGAATGATGTTCACTCCCCCGGCCAGGGCGATCCGGCACTCGCCGTTCCAGAGACTCCGGCAGGCGAGGTCGACGGCGACGAGCGAGGACGAACAGGCGGTGTCGACGGCCAGGCTCGGACCGGTGAAATTGAGCGCGTGCGAAATCCGGTTCGCCGCGATGCTCAGGGCCAGGCCGGTGCCCGTGTGGGCTTCGATCGTATCCATGTCCCGGAGACCCGCCTCGAACTTCGAAAAGTCCCAGCTCGAGATGCCGATGAAGACTCCGGCGGGGCACCGTTCCCGCCGGTCAAGGGGAAGCCCGGCGTCCTCGAGGGCTTCCCAGGCGACTTCGAGGAGCTGCCGCTGTTGGGGGTCCATGCGCGGGGCCTCGCGCGGGGAGATGCCGAAAAACCCGGGGTCGAAGAGGTCGAGGCCCTCGATGAACCCGCCCCACCGCGAGTAATATTTTCCGGGCTTTTTCGGGTCCGGATCAAAGAACTTGTCGACGTTCCAGCGATCGGGGGGAATCTGGGTGATGGCGTCGGCACCGCCGCAGATCGCCCGCCAGAAAGCCTCGGGTCCGTCGGCCCCGCCCGGAAAGCGGCAGCCGATGCCGACGACGGCGATCGGCTCGGGAGAGCCGGGACAGGAAATCGAGCCGCGGTTATCAGGTATCATGATGATCGTTCGAGCGCCCCGCCGGACACGTCGAAGGCGGACTTTACGATAAATTCCCCTGCCCTGTCAACGCATTGACGGCCGGCGACGGCTCATGATAATCTCCCTCGGCAAAGGCACATGACAAGACGAAGGCGGATCGGGACGATCGCCGCAGGTTGCGCGGTGTTCTGGGCGGCCTGGCTCTCGGCCGGGCAGTCGCCCCTCCAGATCATCAAGGACTCCAACCAAAAGGTGATGGCGATCGTCGCGGGACCCGATACATCCGCCAAAGACATCGACGCCCGGATCGGCGCGGCCCTGGACGAGGTCACGAGTTTTCCGAGAATCTCGCGGTCGATCCTCGACGATTTCCGGGGCCGCCTGACCCCGGCGCAGTTCGGGGAGATCGACGGGGTCCTCCAGGGCGTGCTCAAGGCCTCGCTCGTCAGGAAGCTGAAGAGGCTCGATGTCGACCGGCTGGCGTACGTCGTCGAATCGGTCCGCGGCGCTTCGGCGTTGGTGAGGACGGCCGCCTACTACGAGGGCGAAAAGTTCGAGCTCGATTACAACCTCGAGCTCGTCGAGGGCCGGTGGATCGTCGTCAACTACGTGTTTGACGGCGTCGACGCCGTCGAGAATTACCGCCAGCAGCTCGCCGAGCTTTTCGCCAAGGAACCCTACGAGAGGATCATCGCCCGGCTGAGGAAAAAGCTCCCGTCCGATCCGCCGGGCTCCTGAGCAATGTTCAAGAAAGCGGTCTTCCGGGTCTGCCGCATGTCGCTCCGGCATCCCTGGCTGTGGCTCCTGGCCGGGCTGTTGGTCTGCGTCCCGGCCTACCGGCAGGTCAGGAAGCTCGGCGTCGACTCCAATGTCGTCAGGCTTCTCCCCAGGGGGGGGCGTTCGGCGAGGCTCCAGCGGGAGATCGGTCCGAAGGTGGGGGGGCAGGACTATTTCTATTTCCTGGTCTCGGGGAGCGACCGCGGGAGACTCGTTGACGCCCTGGAGAGCGCGGCAACCGAGATCGGCCGCGTTCCGGGCGTCAGGACGGTAAGCTACAAGAACCCCGTCGATTATTTCCGGCGGTTCCAGTACCTGCTCCTGCCGTCGGATTTTCTCCGGGAAGCCCGGCTCCTGTTCTTGCGCTGGGAATCCCAGGTCAATCCGCTCACCGAGGACCTGCTCGCCGAGGAGGCGCCGGGCTACGAGGAGGACAACAAGCGGCGGACGATCGAACGCCTGATGGAGCAATACGGCAGCCTCTCGGAATACCACCAGAGCGCCGACGGCCGGACAATGGGGATCACCGTCTATCCGGAAAAGGGCGCCGCCGACCTGGGCGAGACGCGGGTCGTATTTCAGAGCTTAAAGGAGATCGCCGGCCGTCTGGCCTCTCGGCCCGGTATCTGGGCGGATGTCGGCGGCAGCCTCCGCAACTGGATGGATAACTATAACCAGCTCACGGAGGACCTGCGGCGCTCGGGGGGGCTGGTGCTCCTGGCCATCATCCTCGTCCTGGCCGTGAGCTTTCGCAGCATCAAGGTGATCCCCGTCCTTTTCTTGCCTCTTGTCTTCGGCCTGATCTGGAGCTATGCCCTGGTCCGCCTCCTCGTGGGAAATCTCAACACCATCACCTCGTTTCTTCTCCTGGTTTGTTTCGGAGTGGGTGTCGATTTCTCGGTCTATCTCGTCAAACGTTTTCAGATTGAGCTCGGCAGAGGGTCGCCTGAGCGCGCCCTCGTCCGGACGTTCTTTTCGCTCGGCAAATCGGCGTTGATCGCCAACCTGACGACCGTCTCGGCCTTCGCGGTCCTGGCGTTCTCCAAGTTCCGCGGGTTTTCCGAGTTCGGGCTGATCGCCGCGGTCTCCTTATTTGTCGTCCTGCTGGCGGAGATGCTGCTCATGCCGGCGACGCTCGCTGCGGGCGTCCGTCTGGGCTGGATCAGGCCCCGGCGCAGCCGGCCAAGAAGGATGGCCGTTCTCGGGCCGGCGCCGACAGTCGTCCTCCTCGTTGGCGTCGCCGCGGCGGCCGTCGGCGGGGCGACGGCCGTGCAGTTCGATTACGACCTGGCGAACCTGAGGCCGCGGCTGGCGGAAGCGGAAGTGATCAAGGCCCGCCAGCAGGAGGTCTACGCCTCGGGCGACGCCCCGGCCGCGGTCTATGTGGCCTCGGACCTCGGCGCGGTGGACAGTCTGACGGCCATGCTGGGAGAAAGAAGCTCCGACCCGAAATCCCTCATCGGCTCCGTCAGGAGCATCCGCGACCTGTGCCCCGGCGACCGCGAGCTCGCCGAGAGGATCGCTCTGCTTGCCGCGATCCGGGAGGAAGCCCGCAAGCCATGGGTCGCCCACCTCAAGGACGACAGGCTCCGGCGGCGAGTGGAAAGCGTCCGGGACTGGCAGCTGCCCGCCGACCGGCCCCGGCTTGAGGACATCCCGCCGTTCTTCATAGACAGGCTCACGGCGAAGGACCGGTCGGGCGAATTCCTCGTCTATGTCGACGCGCGGTCGAACCCGAGGGAGGGAAAGAAGAACATGGCCTTGCTCGAGGAGGTTGACGGGCTCCCCGGGCTGCCCGGCGTTCGGGGGCCGATCAGCGAGCCGCTGGCCTTCGGCGAGATCCTCCGGTTGATCACGGAGGAAGGCCCCTGGCTTGTTCTGTTCGCGCTCCTCAGCGTCTTGACCATCGTCTTCATCAACCAGAGGAGCCTCGTCCAGACCTTCTGGGTGGTCTTTCCGCTCCTCGGGGGTTTCGGCCTGACCCTGGGTGTCATGGCCTTGCTCAACATCAAGCTCAACTATTTTAATATCGTCGCCTTCCCCAGCCTCATCGGCATGGGGGACGATTACGGCGTCTATTATTACCGCCGCTGGCGCGAGCTCCGGGGAAGCGGGCGGGTGACGCACGACGAGATGGCGGAGTCGATGTCGATCTCGGCGGTCACCACGATCCTCGGTTACTCCGGAATGGCCTTCGCCCATCATCAGGGCCTCAACTCGGTGGGGACGGTGGCCTGCCTGGGGCTTTTCCTGATCTGGGCGACATCGCTGATCCTCCTCCCGGGCGCTCTGCAGTTGTTCTCCCGTAAAAGAGCCTGACCGGAGAGAAAACGCCCTCCGGACCGGCCTTGTCGCCCGGAAATTCGCTATGCTAGAATACGCGCGAATTCATCGCCATGACATCCCATCCCGCCGGGAGGCACCATGAAAAAAGCGCATAACATCACCCTGCTCGGCGCCGGCCTGATCGGCACGTTCTACACCATGACCGTCCACGGCGGCCGGAGCCGGGACCGGATTAAGACGGTCTGCGCCGTGACCGAGGCCGAGGCCGAGGCTTTCGCCAAGAAATACGGTATCCCGAACTGGACGGCCGACATGAAAGAGGCCGTCGAGGACCCGGAAACCGACATCGTGATCATCGGCGTCCCCAACTTCCTCCATAAGAAAGCCATCACGCTCGCCGCCAACGCCGGCAAGGCGGTGCTCTGCACCAAGCCGCTCGGCCGCAGCGCCGCCGAGGCGCTCGAGATCCTCCAGGCCGTGGAGAAGGCCGGCGTGTTCGCGGGCTACCTCGAGGACCTCGTCTACACGCCCAAGACGCTCAAAGTCGGTCGCGTCCGTCAGGGCGGGAGCGGTCGGCAAGGTCCTGTGGGTCAGGTCGCGCGAGACCCACTCGGGGCCCCACAGCGCCTGGTTCTGGGACAAGAAGCTGGCCGGCGGCGGGGCCATCGTCGACCTCGCCTGCCACTGCATCGAGATCATCCGGAGCTTCGTCGGGAAGGAGGTCCGGCCCGTCGAGGTGATGTGCACCGCCGATACGCTGGTCCACCCGATCGCCGCCGAGGATTCGGCCATCGGCCTGATCCGGTTCGAGGACCGGGCCATCGGGCAGTTCGAGGTGAGCTGGACCTTCCGGGGCGGCATGGACCTCCGGGACGAGGTCGCCGGCACCGAGGGCACGATCTGGCTCAACCATTTCCTCCGCACCGGCTACGAGATGTTCACGGCGGCCGGGTCGGGAGGCTACGTCGCGGAGAAGGCCGAGACCGAGAAGGGCTGGCTTTTCCCCGTCGGCGACGAGGTCCACGAGCTCGGCTACGTCAACATGTTCAGCGACATGTTCGACGCCATCGATGCGGGCCGCGCGCCCAGGGAGACGTTCCTCGACGGCTACATCGTCAACGCCGTCATGGATGCCTGCTACCGGTCGGCGAAATCCCGGCGCTGGGAACCCGTGAAGCTCGAAAGATGGTATCCCGGGAAGGAGAAGAAACCCGCACCGGCAGCCAGGAAACCGGCCAGGGAGAGGTATTCCGTCATCAAAGAGGAACGCATGCCGGACGGGACGGTCAAGCAGATCGTCCAGGACTGGAAGACCGGGCATGTCATCCAGCGATTTAAATAAGCGGGGACAGCCCCCCCGTTACCTGTCCCCGGGCTGTACCAGGTACAGGCGGGGGCCCAGCGAACGGACAAGGATAATTCGGGACATGTTCCGAATCGAGGCGGGAAGCTTGCCCCGACTGACAGTCAGACGGGCCATTCGGTACGTGTCCCGGAATTATCCAGCCGCGGGCGGTCAGAGGAGCAACCCATGGACACGAAATTGAATCAACCAGAATCCGACGCGCTGGCGATCAGCCGTCGCGAGTTCATTAAGGGAGCGGGAGCGGCTGCCGTATCGCTTACGGTACTCCCTCCGGCTCTCGTCCGCGGCTCGCAGGCCAATTCCCGGATCAAGCTCGGGATCATCGGCTGCGGCGGCCGGGGAACGTGGATCGCCAAGCTCTTCGCGGAGAACGGCGGCTACGAGATCTATGCCGGGGCCGACTATTTCGCCGACCGCGCCGCCGACCTCGGGATTCAGCACTCTATCCCCGAATCGCGCCTCTTCTCCGGCCTGTCAGCTTACAGGCGTCTGCTCGAAAGCGGCGTCGAGGCCGTGGCCATCATCTCGCCTCCGTACTTCCATCCGGAGCAGGCCGCGGCCGCCGTGGACAAGGGCGTCCACGTTTATCTGGCCAAGCCCATCGCCGTGGACGCGCCCGGCTGCCGCCTGGTCGCGGACCTCGGCCAAAAGGCCGCCCGGAAGAAATTGTGCTTCCTCGTCGATTTCCAGACTCGGAACAACCCGTTCTTCGTGGAAGCGCTCGATCGCGTGCACAAGGGTGCGATCGGCGACTTCGTCTTCGGCGAGGCCACCTATCACGCGGAATGCCCCTTCGAGAAATGTTACGCGCCGCTGCAAAGCGAGCCGGAGAGTCCCGAAGCCCGGTTGCGGGCATGGGGACTCGACCGGGCGCTCTCGGGAGACATCATCACCGAGCAGGAGATCCACGTGCTCGACGTCGCCAACTGGATCATGGGCAAGCCTCCCCTGTTTGCGGTCGGAAGCGGCGGTCTCACCGCCCGCCCCAAGATCGGCACCTGCTTCGACCATTTCGTCGTCTATTACCAGTATTCCGGCAACGTGGCCGTCCAGTTCAGCGGCCGCCAGTTCAACGGCCACGGGACGCCCGAGGGCCTCAAGAACCGGATGTTCGGGTCGAAGGGAGTGCTCGAAACCCAGTACGGCGGCGACGTCCTCATCCGGGGCGAAAATTTCTACCGGGGAGGAAAAACGCCCCAGATCTACCTGGAGGGCGCCGTCAACAACATCGCGGCGTTCCACAAGAGCATCACGTCAGGGGACTATTCGAACGCCACCGTCGAGCCCGAGCGTCCAGAGCAACCTGGTCACGATCCTCGGCCGGAAGTCGGCCTACGAGAAGCGCCGCGATCGAGTGGGATGAGATCGTAAACGACGAAGAGCGGCTCGCTGCCTGACCTCGAGGGATTGAAGGATTAAACGATGGTCAAGCGCGGCGCGTGTTTTACAGCTCTTTTAGTTCTGCTCGCCTTCTCCCTGTCGCTTTTTGCTGTCCAGTCCGCGCCTTCCCCACAGCGGGAAAGGCTCAGGATCCTCGAGCTCGCAGGGACGCCCTACGAGAGGGGTCGAATCCATGGCCAGACCCTAAAACCGCAAATCCAGGAGCTCGTCAAGCGTTGGCAGGCGGACATCGAAAAATCCTACTCGGTTCCGGCATCGGCCTTCATCCAGAAACTGCTCGAAGACTCAGACTTCAAGCCCGCCATCGAGCGCTGGACCCCTGGGCTCCTGGATGAGGTTCGCGGGATCGCGGACGGCGCCGGCCTCGACTTCCCGACAATGTTCGCATTTCAGCTCATCGATGAGACCTGGGTCATGGGCCCCGACCTCGGCCTCTCCAAGTGCACCTCCATCGCCGCCCGAAAAAGAGACGGCCGGCCCGCCTTCGTCGCTCAGAACCTCGACCTCCCCGTCTTCTATAACGACTTTCCGACGGTCCTTCGCATTCGCGGCCGCGGCGAGCCGGACGCACTCGTGTTTACGATCCCGGGTGTCATCGCGGCGAACGGCCTGAACGACCGTTCCGTGGGCGTATGTGTCAACGCCGTCACCCAACTCGCCTATTCCCCGAAGGGTCTCCCAGTCGCCTTCGTCATCAGGGGCATCCTCCGGCAAAAAACATACGACGACGCGGTCCGATTCCTGAAGGAGATTAGCCCGGCGGCTCCCCAGAATTACCTCATCGGCGGTCCCGCGCAGGTGGCCGGCTTCGAGCGCTCGGCAGACCGGATCGCGGAGTTCCTGCCTTTTCCTGGCGCCGAGTTCACCTACCATACGAACCATCCGCTGGTCAATGAGGATTTCAATCCGAGATTCAGCACGCAGCTTGAGAAAAGCGGAATGTCGCTGGAAACTTATAGAGCCGTCTGCCCGAGGTTCAGGTTCCTCGAAGCCTCGTTCAAAAACAACTCCGCCGATCTCGACCTGGCCGTCCTCGAAGGCCTGTTCGCGGACCGCGGATCACAAATCAATAACGAAAGAACCTACGGGTGCACCATCATGGTCCTCGGGGATCGGCCGGAGCTCCATATCGCACCCGGGCGTCCCGACGAAGAACCCTTCCATGTGCTCGGCTTCTAGTGGCGAAAGCGGGCCCGTTTCATCCCCTCCCACCAGGACGCACAACCCGAGAGACCGGAGTCAATGACAAAAGCGGGAATATCCGCGTTGCCTTGACATGCGTGTCTCCCCTTTTGACTTCGGTTCTTCCCCTGAATTAGGATTATGAACGATCCCAAAAGAGGAGAACACCGGCAGGAGTTTCATCTCATGAACCCAATCCAGCAGGCCATTTCCACGCCCGGATGCCGCCATCGGAAACGGGTGGCGCTTTGCGCATTCCTCTCCGTCCTCGCCGGGCTGGCGGCGCGACCCGCCCCGGTTCCCGCGGCCCAGCAGGACAAGAAAGCCGAGGTCAGGTTCGGAGTCTGCGACTGGACCCTCGGCCAGGCGGGCCACCCGGATGCCTTTAAGGTCGCGCACAAGCTGGGCCTGGAGGGACTCCAGGTGAGCCTCGTCCCGGCGGGGGATTCGCTCTATCTCGTTCCGCTCGATCTCCAAAAGAGCTACTTGCTCTGGGCCGCCGGGAACAGCCTGGCCATCTGCTCGTTCGCCATCGGCGAACTGAACAACGTACCGCTCAAGAGCGACCCCCTGGCCGAGAAGTGGCTCGACCAGGCGATCGACATCGCCTCATCCATGCAGGTGCGGCGGATCCTCGTCCCGTTCTTCGGCAAAGGCGACCTGAGGACCGACCCCAAGGGGACGGCGGCGGTCGTCGCCTGCTTGAAGCGGCTCGCGCCTAAAGCCGAGAAGCAGCACGTCATCCTGGCCCTCGAATCATGGCTCAGCGCCGAAGAACACGTCAAGATCATCGAGGCGGTCGGCTCCAAGGCCGTCCGGGTCTACTACGATGTCGCCAACGCGCAGGAACGGGGCTACGACGTCGGCCGGGAGATCCGCTTCTTGGGCAGCCGGATCTGCGAGGTCCACGCCAAGGACACCAAAGACCTCTATGGCAAAGGCGCGACGGATTTTGTCGCCGTTAAGAAGGCGCTCGACGACATCGGCTACAGGGGGTGGCTTGTCATCGAAGGCACCAAGCTCCCGCTCGGGATCGAGGAGAGCATCGCCTACGACCTGAAGTATCTCAATTCCGTATTTCGTCCGCAGCAGAAAGGCGCGGATCAGAGCAAATGAGTGAGTTGTCGGCGGGTGGCCCGGCTTATTCCAGCCAATTTTCGATTTTAAGCGGCTTGATCCGGCAAAACTCTTTCGTGTTGGCCGTCACGAGAGTGATCTCCAGGCTCAGGGCGTGAGCGCCGATCTGGGTATCCAGGGGACCGATCGGCGTACCCGCCATCTCCAATTCGGCGCGCACCGGGCCATAACACGAGGCGGCCTGTTCGCCGAAGTCGGCGATCTCCAAGGGCAGGAGGAATTCCTCCAAGGCCCTGCCGTTTTTCTCCACGGCTTGGCTCCTGGCCACTCCATACTTGAGTTCGGCCAGGGTGATCGAGGAGATCCCGATATCTCCAACGGTCAAGGAGTGAAAACGTTCCAGGATGTTCGGCGGCTTATGCTTAATCAGCGCAATGCAGATGTCCGTGTCCAGCATATATCTCATCACAAAGGCTCCCGCTCCTGGCCCTTAGGCTGGCAGCGTTCGGACATGAAGTCCTCTGAAAACGAGTCGAGGCTTTGGAAAAGGGAATCCCAGGAATCTTTGGCCGGGATCAATATGACGGCGTTGCCCGATTTCTTGATATAAACGAAATCATCCTCGAACCGGAATTCTTTGGGTAGACGGACCGCCTGGCTCTGGCCGTTGCGGAAGAGTTTGGCTGTTTTCATGGTGAGTATTATCCCAAGCTAAAATATATATTATTTATATATACTTATGAGCATATTGTCAAGTCCAACCCGGATTAACGAGCGCCAGGCGGCGACCTCCTTAACCTGACTTATTCATAAAAAGCGCCTCGTCTTTTTTCCATCTCTCTTTATGCGGCGCTTTTTACCCTTCGGGCGAGCCGATATCGGCCCCATCTGCTTCGTTCTCGGAGTTCGCTGTACCAAAGAGTACAGCTTCACCCCTCGGGCCTCGCATCTGGGGGCCGCCTCGATTCGTGAATAATTCAGGTTAAGAACGCTCCGTATGTAAAAGACAGGTCAAAAGGAAGGTTTTTCTCAGGACACAGATCTCGGAGCTGCTATCAAAACGCTGGCCCAATCGGGGAGGGATGAAGAGTTACTTCGCCGGGCCGAAGACCCTGTCCAGAAAATCGATCTCGTCCCTCTTCTGCTCCATGCGCAGCCAGACGGCGTGGCCGGCGTCATAGAGCTTGAGCACTTTGTCCTTGTCCGGGGTGCCGAACAGCCGCAACAGGGGATGAACCCTCTGTTCGAGCGAAGTCGCAAAGTCGTACTTTCCGTTCTGGATCAGAACGGGCGCGGTGATCCGGGGCGCAAGATTGAACGGGCTGAAGTCGGGCGGCAACCCCAAGTACAGGTCGGCTCCGATCAGGACGAGGGCCTTGATCCTTTTCTCGATGGCGGGAATAATGGCCCCCATCCCGGCCCCCCAGCTCAGACCCTCGAAAGCCAGCTTTTTCGTATCGAATTCCGGCCGAGTCTCCAGGTAATCGACCGTCCGCATGAAGTCCCTGACCATCATGGCGCGACGCTCTTGACCTGTCGTTTTCGATTTTATCTCTGGAGTCCAGTTCCGGTCGAATGTCCCCATGATGAGGGGTATCACAACCGCCCGTCCCGTCTTGGTTAAGATGTCAGGACCATCTTTGGTGGTGTATTCAAAAATCGATTTAACAATCTGCGCCCCTGAACCCGGCCACTGGATCACAACCTGGAACGGCCTTTTCCCTACTTTCGGGATCATTAAATAAGCGCCTGTCCTATCCCCCACGTAGGCCGGGTCGAAAGTGACCTTCTCGAAAACGGTGAACCTCGTCCAATCCTCTTTTTCTTCGACCTTGGGGTTCAATGGGCTCTTCGCATATTCATAGACCTTCATGTAGGCCTGGAACATTTCGTCCGAACAGGGTTTCAACTCGGCCAAAGGAGGCAGCGTCTCCGAAGGAATGGGCTTGGCCGCCTCGACGTCAACTGGGGAGGGTGCCAGGTACATGATGCAGCGGAGCCCGAAATCGGCATAGCGGAACCAGGGCGGATACCTGTCGAGATTGGCAAACATATAGTTGGGCTCGTCCCAGGCTCCCCCGACATTCGCTCTTTGCCCGTCGATCGTCTCGTTGGTGCACCATTCTTTGACGTTTCCTGCCAGGTCATATATGCCAGCCGGCGAAATGCCTCGCATCTGGCCCACCGGGACCGGACCTTTTTGGCCGAAATTGCTGAGAGGGATGATATACCCCGAATCGAGCATCCCCTGAGCTTCGTGGTCGCCGGCCGCCCATTTCCAGTGATACACCGTGGGCAGTGCTTTTCCGGCGTATTCCGCAAACGCCGCAGCCTCATACCAGCTGACGCCGCCGACCGGATAATCGTCCTGGCCCTCGGAATACTCTCCGAATTCCCAAGTGGCCGGACCCGGCCGGTCCGTTTGGTCGACGAAAACTTTCATCGCCTCTTCCCAAGGGATCTCGTTGCCGTCGCGGATGAATTTGTGCTTCCAGAACTCCGGCTGGCGGTAGCCGCCGTCGCTGACAAAGGCCTTATACTGCCGGTTCGTCACTTCGAACCTGTCCATGAAGAAATCGCCGAGCTTAAGCGCCGGGACCTTACCGATGCCGTTGAGTGCCGGGGCAAGTTCGCTGTCCGCCCGAACTCGGACCATGCCCGGGGGGATGGAGCCTTCGGGGTCGAGCTTGGCCTCGATGGGGGGATTCGCTCCGGGATGCTGCGTGCTGGCCGATTCGATGAGACCGGCTCCTCCGATGACTTCAAACGCCTCCTTGCTGATCTTCCAGTGTTTGTACCCGATCGGGACTTTAGCTTTATCGAGAGGGGTAAGACCGACAAGCTCGAAAGCGGTGTCCGGGGCCGCATAATCTTTAACCAGGACCTGGGCGCCCGGGGGATCTGTCGAAACCGTCAACGAACCTGTCAACTGTTCAAGTATTCCAAAATTCGCGGATCCTTGGCGATGAATCTCGCGGCTGGTTGAGTCAGCTTGAAGGCGGCCGTGAAGTCATTGGCCTGGATGAAGGCCTCCATCTGGGGCAGCGCGACCTGGCGTGCCCAGCGGATTTGGGAATTATGGTTGATCCGCCAGTAAGCGAGCCCACCGAGTGCAATCAGCGCCGCGGCGGCCGGAAGGAAATACGCCGGCCTCTTCATCCGCCGCGCCAGGGATGTCAAGTTGAAGAACCCGGCCTCTTCCGCCCGGCGGCTGTCAAGATATTTCCTCAGCTCAATAGCCATCTCGGCGGCCGAATCATATCTGATCCTCCCGTTTTTTCTTGAGCGCCCGATCGATAATCTTATGGAGCTCAGCCGGAATATCGGGCTTGACCTGACGAATCGGCTTCGGCTCCGCCCCCACGATCGAATGGAGAATGATGGTCTCGCGGTCCCCCCGGAAGGGCAGTTGCCCCGTCAGCATCTCATAGAGAACCACGCCGAAAGACCAGATGTCCGTGCGCTTGTCCAGGTCGTCTCCCTGGGCCTGCTCCGGCGACATATAGGCGACCGTCCCGATCGTCATGGCTTCTTTTGTCAGCTGGCTCTCCCCCGCCATCTTGGCCAGCCCGAAGTCCATGATCTTCGCCTGGCCTTTATCCGTCAGCATGATGTTGGCGCTCTTGATGTCCCGGTGGATGATCCCCCGCTGGTGCGCCGCTTCGAGTCCATCGGCCACCTGTACCGCGATGTCCGCGACAACGTCGCTGTCCATCGGTCCCTTGGCCGCTTTCTGGCGCAGGCTCTCCCCGCTCACATACTCCATCGCGATATACGGCTGCCCGTCCGCCTCCTCGACCTCATGGATGGTGCAGATGTTGGGGTGGCTGAGCGCGGCCGCCGACTGGGCTTCCCTGATAAACCGTTCCTTCGCCTCGGGATAGACGCCGAGCTCCGGCGGCAGGAACTTCAGAGCGACCGTCCGCTTGAGCTTGATATCTTCCGCTTTATAAACGACCCCCATCCCGCCCCGGCCGATCTCGCCGATGATCCCGTACTTATCAGCGAAGATCTTCCCCTTGCTCAAGACCTTGTAGCCGGTCTCGAGCGTCATCGTCTTCGTGAACAGAACCTCGCCGCCGATCGCCAGTCTCGACCCGCACTCGGCGCAGAACTTGGATTGATCGGAATTCTCGGCCTGACACTGGGGGCATTTAGTTCCCATGGCTACTCCTCCATCCCGGGATGAGATCACCCAATCTCATACGCGCGCTTGCTTTTTTGGCGGAATCAACTGTTTTTTTATGCTCCTGCTATTTTGCCGGGCCAAAATACTTGTCCAGGAAATCGATCTCGTCGCGGTTCTGCTCCATCCGATCCCAAACGGCGTGGCCGGCTTCGTAGAGCTTGAGCGTCTTGTCTTTGTCCGGAGTGCCGAAGAGCTTGAGGAGAGGCTGCAGCGCTCTTTCGACGGAGGTTTTGTAATCGTATTTTCCGTTCTGGATCAGGACCGGCACGGTGATTCGGGGGGCGTAATTGAGCGGGTTCCAATCCGGTGGCCAAGTCGGCCAGTACGCCGCTCCGATCAGGACGACCGCCCTGATCCTCTTTTCAATGGCCGGTATGATCGGGCCCCATTGGGCCCCCCAGCTCAGCCCTTCATAGCCAAGCTTCTTCATGTCGAATTCAGGCCTGGTCTCCAGATAATCCACGGTTCTCATGAAGTCCTTGACCTCAATGGTCAGTCGGTCTCGGGTTGTTGTCCTCGCTCTGAACTCGGGAGTCCACTTACGGTCGAATGTCCCACTCACGATGGGCAGCACCACCGCCCGTCCGGTCTTGGTCAGACGGTCGAACGTATCTTTGGCGCCCGCCATAATCCTCAGAGAGCGAATTGGCTGTGGTCGCGGATCCGCCGGGCCAATGGACAATGGTCTGGAACGGCCTCTTCCCTTCTTTTGGTAAAAAAAGATAAGCGATCATTCTGTCGCCCACGTACGCAGGGTCAAAAGAAACCCTTTCTAAAGTGGTGAACCGGGTTAAGTCTTCTCTTTCTTCGACCTTGGCGTTCAGCGGGCTTTTCGTATATTCATAGAGCTTCAGGTAGACCTGGAATATTTCATCCGAGCACGGCTTAAGATCGCCTAAAGGAGGGATGATCTCCAAAGGAACGGGCTTGGCCGCCTCGCCGTCCACCGGAGAAGTCGTCAGGTATTTCATGCAGCGGAATCCGAAGTTCTGGTAACGGAAGCAGGCGGGATACCGGTCGAGTTCGCCGAACATATAGCTCGGTTCATCCCAGCCGCCGCCGACACTCCCGCGTTTCCCGTCGGCGGTCTCGTTGTAACACCATTCTTTGACGTTTCCGGCCATATCGTAGGCGCCCACGGGCGACATCCCCTGCATTTCTCCCACTCGAGTCGGACCCTTCCCGCTGAAGTTGCTCCGGGGAACGATATAGCCCGAATCAAGATAGCCCGGGATAAAATGGTCGCCCGCCGCCCACCTCCAGTGATAGATTGTGGGCAGGCTTTTATCGGCGTATTCCGCATAGGCGGCCGCTTCATACCAGCTCACGCCGCTGACCGGATAATCTTCCTGGCCGTCGGGGAACTGCCCGAATTCCCAAGTCGCCGGGCCCGGACGCTCGGTTTTGTCCACAAAGCTCTTCATCGTTTCTTCCCAAGAGACCTCTTTCCCATCTCGAATGAACTTTTCCTTCCAGAACTCCGGCCTTTTATAACCTCCATCATCAACGAATTTTTTGAACTGGAGGTTCGTGACTTCGTACTTATCTAAGAGATAATCCTCGAGCTTCAGTTCCGGCAACTTGCTCAAACCACCGAGGCCGGGGGCAAATTTGATGAAGGGCCGGATGCGCACCATCCCGTCGGGGAGGGATCCTTTGAGGTCGAGTTTGATCATGGGCGGAGGGACGTGTTGGAGTAACGAAGGCACGTCAACAGGCGCGCCGACAGCATAAATCCTGCCGGTCCCCTCAACAATCTCGAAGTCCGTCCTTGACGATCTTAAAGTGTTTGTAGCCGACAGGGACGCTGACCTTATCGAAAGGGCTGAGACCGATAAACTCAAACGCGCTGTCCGGCGCAACATAATCTTTGAGGAAAACCTGGGCGCCCGGCGGGTCGGTCGTGACCGATAATGAACCGGTCAACTGACCGAGATATTCTTCTATTTGCGGGTCCTTTGAGATGTACCGCGCAGCCGACTTGGTCAGTTTATAAGCTGCAGTAAAGTCGTTAGCCTGGCGAAGACTTTCAATTTTAGGAAGGGCGACCTGGCGGGCCCAGCGGATTTGAGCGTTACGGTGGACGAGATAGTAGACGAACACCCCGAGAGCAATCAGGACGGCGGCCGTCGGAATGAAATACGCCGGCCGCTTCAGCCGCCTCGCCAGCGACTTCAGGTTGAAGAATCCGGCCTCTTCGGCCCGGCGGCTCTCGAGAAATTTCCTCAGGTCTGCGGCCATCTCGCCGGCCGACGCATATCGGTCCTCCCGTTTTTTCCTCAGCGCCCGGTCGATGATCTTCTGAAGCTCCGCCGGAATATCGGGCTTGATCTGCCGAATCGGCTTCGGCTCCGCCCCACGATCGAATGGAGGATGATCGACTCGCGGTCGCCCCGGAAAGGCAGTTGCCCCGTCAGCATCTCGTAGAGCACCACGCCAAACGACCAGGTATCGGTGCGCTTGTCCAGGTCCTCGCCCTGCGCCTGCTCCGGCGACATGTAGGCCACCGTCCCGATCGTCACAGCTTCCTTCGGTCAGCTGGCTCTCCCCCGCCACCTTGGCCAGCCCGAAGTCCATGATCTTCGCCTGGCCTTTATCCGTCACCATGATGTTCGCGCTCTTGATGTCCCGGTGGATGATCCCCCGCTGGTGCGCCGCTTCGAGTCCCTCGGCAACCTGGACCGCGATATCCGCGACGATGTCGCCGTCCATCGGCCCCTTGGCCACTTTCTGCCGGAGGCTCTCCCCGCTCACGAACTCCATGGCGATATAGGGCTGTCCGTCCGCCTCCTCGACCTCGTGGATCGTGCAGATGTTCGGATGCGACAGCGCCGCGGCCGACTGGGCCTCCCGAATAAACCTTTCTTTCGCCTCGGGATAGACGCTGAGCTCCGGCGGCAGGAACTTCAGGGCGACCGTCCGCTTGAGCTTGGTATCTTCCGCCCTATAGACAACCCCCATCCCGCCCCGGCCGATCTCGCCGACGATCGCGTATTTTTCGGCGAATATCTTACCCTTGGTCAAGACCTTGTAGCCGGTCTCGAGCGTCATCGTCTTCGTGAACAGAACCTCGCTGCCGAGCCCCAGCCGTGAGCCGCACTCGGCGCAGAACTTGGATTGGTCAGCATTTTCAGCCTGACACTGAGGGCATCTTGTTGCCACCGTTCCCTCCCTCGCCGGATCAAGATGAAGTAAAAGAAGAATAATTCGGGCTTCTCGCCAAAGTCAAGGCCGGACCCTCCACGCTAAATTCATAAGCTGATAGTGCGCCCAGGGAAAATTCATCCTTCATTGACGAGCCGTTTTCCCGGTGTTATCGTTGAGGCGGCTAAGGATGCGGAGGGTGAGGTATCGTGATCAGCTTCGGCAACGCGATCCTTCCGGGAGGGGTGCCTTGAAATCTAAAGATCTCCCTGAAGGCACGCTGACCTTGGACTCCGCTGGAAGCACGGCCCGGATGATAGGACCCTATCATCTCCTCGAGAGGATCGGCGAGGGCGGGATGGGCGAGGTCTGGGTGGCTGAGCAGCATAAGCCCATCCACCGCCGCGTGGCCCTGAAGCTCATCAAAGCGGGCATGGACACCAAACAGGTTATCGCCCGCTTCGAATCCGAGAGGCAGGCCCTGGCCATGATGGACCACCCGGCCATCGCCAAGGTTTTCGACGCCGGCGAGACGGACGAGGGACACCCTTATTTCGTCATGGAATACGTCCAGGGCATCCCCATCACCGCCTATTGCGACCAGTACCGACTGACGACCCAGGAGCGCCTGGAGCTGTTCAGGCACGTCTGCGAAGGGGTCCAGCACGCCCACCAGAAGGCGATCATCCACCGCGACCTCAAGCCCTCGAATATCCTCGTCGCCATTCAGGACGCCGCCCCGTGCCCAAGATCATCGACTTCGGGGTGGCCAAGGCGACGGCCCAGAGCCTCACCGAAAGGACGATGTACACCGAGCTCGGGAGTGCTGATCGGGACGCCCGAGTACATGAGCCCCGAGCAGGCGGAGATGTCCGGCCAGAACATCGATACCCGGACCGACGTTTACTCGCTGGGCGCCATCCTGTACGAGCTTCTGGTCGGGGCCCTGCCTTTCGATCCCAAGGAGCTGAGGCAGGCCGGGTTCGACGAGATCCGGCGGAAGATCAGGAGAACAAGACCCGCCCAAACCCAGCACCAAGCTGAGCACGATGGGGGAGGCGTCGACGACGCAGGCTCATAACCGGCGGACGGAGCGGCCGGCGCTCATCCGCCTGCTCAAAGGCGACCTCGACTGGATCACGATGAAGGCGCTGGAGAAGGACCGGACGCGGCGCTACGGATCGCCCGCGGAGCTCGCGGCCGACATCGACCGGTACCTTCACCATCAGCCGATCGTTGCCCGTCCGCCGAGTACTGTATACAAGGCCAAGAAGTTCGTCCGCCGCCACGGGGTCGGCGTCGGAGTGGTCACGATCCTGGGGGTTCTCCTGGTCGCCTTTTCGGTGACGACGGCCATCCAAGCCCGCCGGCTCGCCCACGAGCGGGACAGAGCGAACCAGGAGGCCGAGGCCTCACGCCAGGTTTCGGATTTTTTGACCGGGCTGTTCAAGGTCTCCGACCCGAGCGAAGCCCGGGGCAACAGCGTTACGGCCCGGGAGATTCTGGATAAGGGCGCGGACAAGATCGCCAAGGAGCTCGCCGGTCAGCCCCTCGTCCAGGCCCGCCTGATGTCCGTGATCGGGTCGGTTTATTTAGGTCTCGGACTCTACGCAAAGGCCCAGCCGCTTTACGAAAAATCACTGGAGATCCGCCGCAAGGCCCTGGGCGATAAAGACCCGCAGACGATCAACGCCATTCAAACGATGGGCGCGCTGTTCACAGCCCAAGGTAAATATGCGCAGGCAGAAGCCTGTTTTCGCGAATCCCTGGAAGCCAGGATTCGCAGCCTTGGGCATGATCATCCGGAAACCCTCAAGTCCCTCAATAACTTGGGCGCCGTCCTCCTAGAGCAAGGGAAGCTTCCGGAAGCGGAACGGTATTTTCGCGAGACGCTGGAAGCGCGACGACGGGTATTGGGGGAGGAGCATCCGAACACGCTCGCTTCGATGTCCAACCTTGGAGGGCTTTCCCACCTCCAGGGAAAGCTGAAGGAGGCCGGGGAGTATTACGAGAATGCCCTCAAAGTCAGTCGCCGGATAAACGGCAACGACCACCCCTATACTCTCATCATGGTCAATAATCTCGGATTACTTCTGATGACCCAGGGCAGATTAACGGAGGCGGAACCCTATCTCGGCGAAGCATTGGCCGGCCGACGCCATGTCCTGGGAGAGGACCATCCCGATACGATGCGGACGATCCTTAACATGGCCCTCCTCTTCCTAGATCAGGACAAGCTCGCCGAAGCCGAGAGCATTTATCGGGGAGTCCTCGAAAAACGCGCCGTCTTGGCGGATAGCCAAATCATCATCGCCGAAGCGTTATTGGGGATCGGGGAAATTCTCAACTTGACAGGCCGTTACGCCGACGCGGAGCCGCTGATCCGGGAGGGATTGGCGATTTCCCGGAAGGCGATCGCGCCAAGCGCCTATGAGATCAGCTTAGCCACAAGCGTTCTCGGAGAAGCGCTCGCCGGCCAGAAGCAGTTCGGGGAGGCGGAGCCGCTGGTCATCAAGGGATCGGAGAGCCTAATCGCGAGTCCCCGGACAACGGAGAGGGGAAAGCGCCGCGCGATCGAGCGAGTGATCAAGTTCTATACCGATTGGGACAAGCCCGAGAAGGCAGCCAAGATGGAGGCTCTGCTGCGCTCCATAGAAATCAATCGCTAGCGCTTGAACGAGCGCGCCTAGAAAATGTACTTTTGAAGCTTTAGCCCTTCCGGAAGCTCAACTTTTTCTTTGTAGATATCCCAGTAATATTCGCGCGCCCGGGCGAATTCCTCAAAGAGCGGGTGGGCCATGTCGGGTGAATGGTCCGCGGCCACCGCGCCCTGATCATCGACCATAACGAACCGCGCGCACCTGTTCAGGATCCCCGCCGTCCCGACGCTGCAGGCGACGACGAGGTCCCGGCTCTTGACCCTCTCCAGGAGCTCCCCGTAGGTGAGGTCGCGCTCCTCGACCTTGACGCCGAACTGCTTCAGGATGGCGACGATGCCGACGATCGTGACCGAGGGCAGGATCAGCGGGCTCTCGGGGATTTTGACGACCGTTCCGTCCCGGAACCCGAACAGGCAACAGGACGAATCCCACTCCGTCACCCGCCGGTCCTCGATCTTCCCCAGCGGGTTGTCGTCCAGGAAAAGCGCCGAGGCCGCTTCGGGACACAGCCGTCTCGCCTGGTCCACCGCTTTGACGCTCATAAGGTAATTGACCCCCAGCTTGAGGCAGCCTGTTTTATTGACGCCGACGGCGCGCACGAGCTGCGGCACGAGGACCCCGCAAAACGGCTCCCCCAAATACCGGTCATAGCGGCTGGCCATGGCCCGGATCGCCGGCTGCGCCGGGAAGGTGACGCCGATCGACTGTTCCTCATCGACGGTGAAGGGACGAAGATAACCCTGGGCTCCGAGCCCCGCCATCTCGTCCAGAAAGCCGCGCATCGCAGCGTCCTTAAGGTAGAGATGGATGAACAGGCTTTCCATCTCCTCGACGGCCGGCACGAGGACCTGCTGCTCGGCGCTCAGGTTGAAGGCGATCCCCTTTTGCAATCGCCGAGGTTCCTTTGCCAGTTCAAAAAGACAAGCTCCGTTTGCCCGCCGCCGCCTTTTTTGCAGAAGAAGCGGATCCCTTCGAAGGCCAGGAAAAGACCGTAGTGGATCGACCGGGAAACGGCAAAAACGCGGGCGTCCGACTCCTGGAGCTCGAACTGCTTGTCGTTGAGGCCGTAGCGCATCTGGCGGGGAGCCCACTGGATTCCTTCGAACTTGGCCATCGGGCAGCTCCTTTCCCCTACTTCGCGTTCTTGTCTAGGAGTTCCTTCAGCTCCTGGGCCTCTTTCGGTCCGCCCGGCTCTTCATACAGGATGTCATCCACTTTGATCCCGGGCTTCTGATAAAAGCGTTCGTTCGCGCCATTGTCCATCTCCAGGGCCGCCCCGTTGAGCGAGATCCCCGCGAAGATTCCCTTGGACCTCGAATAGGAGTAGACCTCGGCCTCGAAGTGGGTGTCCGTGCTGGCCCGGGCCGCCCGCCCCACCGGACCGGCCGCGACGCTGGCGCTCCCGCCCAGGGTGAACTTGCCCTTGTCGATGGTGGAGACGCTCCTCCGGTCCTTGAAAACCAGAATGAAGTCCGACTTCTCAAAGCCGATCTGGAACCCCACGCTGCCGCCGGTCATCTCGACAAAGGCGGGGGCGCTCCAGCTGCCGTCGTCGCGGCGGACGGCGATCACGCCCTTGCCGTGCTCGCCCCCGATCACGTAGGCGGCCTTGATATACCCCGGGATGATGGCGATGGCTTGGGCTTTGCGGAGCAACGCCGGCGGGATGCCCTTCTCGGGGAGCGTCAGAAGGTCCTGGAAGACCTCGACGGATCTCAGGACACGTATCCGTTCGTCTCCGGCTTCGGAGCCGGCCGGCGCCGGGACGACCATCGAACCCAATCCCAGCATCGCCGTTATCAGGATTGCCGACAGCTGATTCTTCTCATGGTCGATTCCCCGCCTCCTTGACGGAATTCGACGCAGGTTTC
>CAVSCD010000007.1:0-9607 GCA_963726335.1 Candidatus Aminicenantota bacterium
TGACGCGAATTCGGATGCCAAGGCGCTAGGTTCTATCAACACATTTGCCATTTGTCAGCTTCGAGTATTAGTATTGAGTTATCAATAGTTCCGGACTCTTAATCATGAGCGAAGACACACGCTGCGGCTGGAACTCCAAGTTCCCCGATTTCAAATCGACTCCCTCTAAGTTCATCCGCGAAAAGCTGAGCTCCTATGTTAAGGACGCCAGCCCCGCCCAGGTCCGTGCCTGGTATGACAGTATTCCCCCTCTTCAAAGCGAAGTTGGCGAGATCCTTCGAACGGATAAGGCGGCTCCCGAGTATTCGACCATTCTCGAATACTCCCTGCCCATGGAATCTCGGCGGACCGATGTCATCTTCCTCGCCAAAAGCTCTGTTGTTGTCCTGGAACTCAAAGGCAAGCAGCGCCCCTCGCAAGCCGACATCGATCAGGCCGCCGCCTACGTCCGCGACCTCCGCTGTTATCACCGAGAATGCTCCGATCGCCCCGTCTTGGCATTATGCGTTCCGATGAAGGCGCGGGGCTACATCGGCTGCCAGCATGACGTCCATATCCTGGGCCCCGATGCCGTGGATGAATTTGTGGAGGGTTTACCATACGATCCAAAGCTTTATCCTGTTTCCCCCGCAGATTTCCTCGCCGAATCCGCCTACCGTCCTCTGCCGACTCTCGTCCGGGCGGCTCGAGAACTATTCGAAACGGGGGACCTCCGGCCCATTCGTCGTGCCCGGGCGGCTACCGACCCGTCTGTTTTCAAGATCAAGGAGATTATCCATGATGCCGCGGCACGCGGGGGAAGAAGCCTGATCCTTCTAACGGGGGTTCCCGGTGCGGGCAAAACACTCGTGGGACTGCGCACGGTCCATGCCCACTATCTGGACGACCTCGCTATACCCAGAGCCAACGGCATACCCAGCGCTCCGGCTGTCTTCCTATCGGGAAATGGCCCCCTCGTCGAAGTGCTCCAATACGAGCTGCGAGGAGCCGGCGGTGGAGGCAAGACGTTTGTTCGGGGTGTCAAGGACTATGTTAAGAGATACTCATCTCGGCCGGGCTTAATCCCACCCGAGCACGTCCTGATCTTCGACGAAGCCCAGCGGGCATTCGATGCCGAACAGGTCCAAGTCAAGCACGCCGACGATCCGGGGTTCATCGGCGGCAAGTCCGAACCCGAGCACTTCATCGAATTTGCGGAACGCATCCCTGAGTGGTGTGTCGTGATTGGACTCATCGGTTCCGGCCAGGAGATTCACGTTGGCGAGGAAGGCGGATTGATTCAATGGCGACAAGCTGTCGAGCTGGCGTCCAATCCCGGCAGCTGGATCGTTAATGGTCCTCCTCAGCTAAGAGATATATTCCAGGGAAGCATCGTCCCCTTCGAAGAGTCGCCCGCCCTCAGTCTGGATACGGAAATCCGTTTCCATCTCGCTTCCGAGATCCATGAGTTTGTCAGTCTGCTCCTTGAAGGAGCCCCAGCGCAGGCGTTGTCCGCGATGGCGGAAAGGCTGGAAGGCCAGGGCTATCACCTGAGGATCACCGATGAACGCAGAATTGCCGAGGACTATCTCAGGGAGCGCTACGCCGAGAATCCAGACGCCCGCTACGGGCTCATCGCATCCTCCAAGGACCGCGACCTCGTGAGATTTGGCGTAGCCAACGACTTTCAGTCCACCAAGCGTGTCCGCTACGGACCTTGGTACTCCGATCCTGAGGACGCTCCCGGCGGATATTCATGCCGGCACCTCAGGGACGCCGTTACTGAATTCGGGGCCCAGGGCCTTGAACTTGACGCGGTCCTTCTGGCGTGGGGCACGGACTTCGTGCGAGAAAACGGAAGTTGGACGAATCAAAGAGCCCGCGGTTACAAGCGAAGGGCACAGGTCAAGAACCCCTTCCAGCTCCGTAAGAACTCCTATCGCGTAATCCTGACTCGCGGGCGTGACGGCACCGTTGTCTTCCTGCCGCCACTTGCGGAACTTGAAGAAACGCGGGAGTACCTTATAAATTCCGGCTTCCGACTCCTTGCTTGAAATCTTGCGCCGGCTAACTCAGCCTTTCTTTTCGTCCTTCTCGTCTGGATCGAGTCGAAAAGATTGCCGGCGGTTTTCTTCAGCGGGCCTAAGCAAACGGCATAGAAGCAGTCGGATTCGAACCGGCCCTTGTCGTTATAGTATCTAAGGCGGTGACGCTTTTCATGGCAGGATCGGGATCTGGGAGGCAAATGCCTCCACCTTCTTCTGCCAGCCCTCTTCCAGCGGCCCCTTCATCCCGGTCACCAGCACCCGGCTCTCGGCGAGCTTGACCAGGCCCTTTGCCTGCAGGATCTCGTTCATGATCGGGCGAACCCGCTGCCACTTCGCCTGCTCCTCTTCGGTGGGCATCCGTCCGGTTTTTTTGTCCGGCCGGGGCGCGCCCTCGGTGGTCAGGATGGCGTACTTCGTTCCCGCCGGCAGTTTGACCTTCTTCAGGAAACGCCGCACGCGGCCGATGGGCTTGCCCATGCGCCCCGGCGAGCTGAAAAGATAAAGGTCCGCCGGAGGCATCTCCTTCGGCTTGGCCTTCCGAACGTGCCGGACATTGACGGGGATCCCCTTGGCGGCCATCAACCGCCTGAACTCTTCGGCAACCAGGGCCCCGTTTCCGAACTTCGAGGCATGGAAATATTCGATCTTCATGGCGAACCTCTCTGGTGTCAGCAGGCTCGGTCAGCCTGTTGATTTGTTCTTCAGATAGCCGTGCCTGGCCAGTCCTTTATAAAGCTCGACGGATTCTGGAGGACCGGCAAACGCCGGGCTTCCGGGCCTGTTGATCAATCCGGGGTACTCATAGATCAGGATCTTCTCGACGTAAGGTGACACGGCTTCGAGCTGCCGGATGACCCGCTCCGCCGGGGCGGGCATCAGGGCGCTCTTATACACCGGGCCCGCGAACTGGAAGACCTCGACGTCAGCCCAGAGACGGGACCTGGCCGCTTTCTGATGCAGGCCGTGGAGCCGCTCATAAAAAGCGGCGCTCTCTTCAACATTCGTTTTTTCGACGCCGACCTCATCCTGGTAGGCGACGAAATCGACATCCAGCCGTTCCAACTGACGGACAAACTCACCATCGGCTTTGACCTGCCGGGTTCCATACGGGGCGATCAGCGTCTTGGCTTTCGGAGTCAGCCGGCGGGCTTCGGCGGACGAGGCGTTGACATAGTCGATGAAGAAGTCCGTGTACTGGCCCCGGATGCCGATCTCGTTGGGATAATACCATCCGTAGAAACTCTGGTGGCGGCCGTATTTTTCGACCAGCTCCGTCATCGCCCTGACCCGCAGCTTGCGGACTTCGGGGTCCTTCATCAGGAAGGCGGTCTGGGTCCAGTCGCCGAAAAAGCCGTTGCTGACGAAAAAACGAACGCCGTACTTGTCGGCGGCGGACAGGACGACCTCCAGCGGGTCATCACATCCCAACCGGTGTTGCGGCATCAGTGACGACGGATAATAAGTCTTTCCGTGGCCGGCGACATTGACCAGCACCAGGTCGCGCAGCCCCGCCTCTGCCAGCTCCTTGACCTGGGTAGCCCATTGCTCGGCGGTGAATTTCTCGAGCATCGGATTCCATGGGGTTCCTTCCACGGGCAAAATGTGCTGGAATTCGAACCACGAACCCTCGATGGGTTTGACTTTCTTGCCCCGGTCGACAGCAGCTTTCGGCAGGCCTTGAAAAGCAACGCTAAAGACGGATACCCCGGCCGCACCTAAAAAGGTCCTCCGCAGCATGATGTCACGTATTTAAACCACGCCGCGGCCGGTGTCAAGGATACGCCGCGCCGAATTCAGCCGACTAAAGAATCACAAACAACAAGGACTCCTGCTTATGCCTGGAATTTTGCGGGCTCGTATTCGCACTTTTCCATCAATTCCCTGAAAGATTTGCCAATAATTTATTATGTAGACGTCTCTGCTCTGGACAAATTTCCCCATTGCATGTAATATCACGCGGATTTGGGGCGCCGGCAGCCCGAGGAGATGCGACTATGGCGACGATCCAGACCATCCCAAGGTCCCCATGGCGGGCGGTCATCGAGACGGCGATGTGCGCCAATTCGGTGAGGAAGACAAATATGGCGGAGCTGTATAGCATGGCGCTGAAACAGCCTGAGGTCGTGAGCACCGACCAGCCGATGTACAAACCGGAGCAGTTCGGACTGCCCGCCGAAGCCAAGGTTTTGATCTCGAACGACGGCGGCGTGGTCGGCCGGACGGCCCGGGCACGCCTTTTAACGCGCAACTTCGACAGGATCTGGAAGGACAAGATCCACGCCATCCTGATGGAGGCGGCCTTCCAGTTCAACCGCCGGCCCGGCCTCCACCTCGAAGGCATCGTCGGCCTCCACCCCGACTTCATGGTCAAGGCCCACCTGATCAGCCCCGAGACCGACGCCAAGAACATGCTCGATTGGGGCATCAACTTTTTGCCGTTCATGGCGCCCTGGAGCGACCTCTACGAAAAGTCGAGGAAGATCGAGGGCGAGCCGGACATCCTCATCTTCGCCGACCCCGAATGGTCTCACCCCGAATTCCCGAACGGCGGCGTCATCATCGACGAGGCCAACAACACGATCGCCATCCTGGGACTCCGATACTTCGGGGAGCGGAAGAAGGGGACGCTGACGATCGCCTGGACGATCGGCGTCAGGCACAACATGGTCGCCTGCCACGGGGGCATCAAGAAGGTGGGGACGAGCCGGCCGATCGCGGTCTTCGGCCTGTCCGGCTCCGGCAAGTCCGCGATCACGAACTCGCTCGACCACGACGGCACGCTCGGGAAGGACGAGAAGGTCACGGTCATCCATGACGATGCCTTCCTGATCGACCTGGAAAACGACGTCTCGGTGGCGCTCGAACCCTCGCTCTTCGACAAGACCGACGCCACCGCCTTCGACGACCCGATCCTGAAGTACTTCTATTCGGCGCAGAACATCGCGGTCACGCTCCAGCCGCGGGGCGGGACGGTCGAGAGGCGGATGGTCAACGAGGACATCCGCAACGACAACGGGCGCTGCCTGAAGAGCCGCGACATGTTCCATCACGCCGACCACTGCGAGCGGCCCAGCATGGTCATCTGGCTCCAGAAGGACACTTCGCTCCCGCCCATCTCCAGGGTTAAAGGCAGCTCGCTGGCCGTGGCCATGGGCGCGTCGCTCTCCACCCTGCGGGCGAAAGGCGTCGAGAACGTCGACCCGAAGGACCTGGAGAAACTTGTCATAGAGCCGTTCGCCAACCCGTTCCGGGTGCACCCCCTGCTTCAGGACTGCGAGCAATTCCGGAAGCTCTTCAAGATGGGCTGCGAATGCTTCATTATGAACACGCACGCCTTCGGCCTGCCCGGCGGCCTGACGGACATTCCCAAGCTGCTCTCGCTGACCATCGTGACGGAGCTCCTCCGAGGCCATATCGAGTGGCGGGAGTGGCGCACGTTCCACGGGCTCGAGATCCCGGCGAACGGGAACGCGCTGTTCGGCGCGGACTATGACAAGAAGTACAAGCCCAGGAGAAGCATCGAATATCTCAACTTCCTCAGGGACCGCATGCAGGACAGGATCACATTCCTCTCCAACAAGCGGGATATCGAGCATGACATGACCAACATGTTCATCGCCCCGCTGGTCCTGGCGCGGACAACCGTCGACAAGATCTTGAGCCCTGACCTCTACACCTGATGTTCCGGCGCAGGGCGCCGACGGCCGTCGGGCGGCGCCGTACCGCCGCCCCGCCAGCTAACGGTGTGCCGCGGCCGAGCGCGTCAGGCTGACGAAGCTCGGGATGAGCACCTCGTCCCCCGGTCCGGCGCAGACGATCGAGAACCTGAAGCCGGAACCGCCCTCGCCGGCCGGGAAATTTTCGGCCTTAAGCGGCGGCCGGCCCGGACTATGATCTCATCAAGGGCCGCGGGCTCCCGCCGTTAGTCATTCGGATCACCGACGACGGCAATCACCGAATCGGCGTTCTCCGGCGAGAGCTGGCTCCAGCCGCCCGCCGAGAAGATCCAGAGGCCTGCCGTCCCCATGTCGGCGACGATCTCCTCGACCGCGTCCCCGTTCAGGTCCGAATTGGCCAGGGACTCGGGATCGACGGCGCTGACCTGGTTCCAGGCGCCGCCGTTCCAGGTCCACGTCCCCAGGACCCCCAGGTCGGCGGCCACCTCTTCGGCCGGGTCGCCGTCGATGTTCGCCGCCAACAGCTGTTCGGGAACCTGATCCGAGATCTTGGTCCAGGAGCCGCTATCCCCTACCCAGATGCCGAAGCCCTGGAACCCGGCGATGATCTCCTCGACGCCGTCCGCGTCGATATCGGCCGCAGTCATGGCAGCGGCGTCCTTGTCGGAGACATGGGTCCAGGCGCCACTGTCCCAGGTCCACAAACCGATGAACCCGAAATCGGCGACGATCTCCTGTCCGGCGTCCGGGGTCACGTTCCCCGCGATCAGGGATTCGGCGTTGACGCCGCTGAGCTGCGTCCAGGCGCCGCCGTCCCACAGCCACAGCCCGGTCGGGCCGAAATCAACGGCCAGCTCCTGGGGCGCGTCGGCGTCCAGGCCGGCCGCCAGGATCGAGTCGGCGTTGACCCCGCTCGCCTGGGTCCAGGCCCCTCCGTTCCAGATCCACAGCCCGACGCCGCCGAAGTCGGCGGCGATCCCGCCGGCCGCGCTGCCGTCCACGTTCAAGGAGGCCAGCGACTCGACGTTCACCCCGCTCGCCTGGGTCCAGGCCCCTCCGTTCCAGAGCCAGAGCCCGAGCGCCCCGAAATCGCCGCCGATCTCCTGGTCGGCGCTGCCGTCGAGGTTGAGGCCGGCCAGGCCCTCCGCGTTGATCTCCGAGAGCTGCCGCCAGACGCCGGCGCGCCGAGCCCACAACCCGAGCGGCCCGAAATCGGCGACTAATTCGTCAGCCGCGGGCGGCCCGCCGAGCGTGACCGAGAAGGTGGCGTCGCTCGTATCGGACGGACTGCCGCCGACCCCCGAGATCCTGATGAGGCAGGCCAGGGCCGGCGTGGCCGGGGCGACCCAGGCATAAGCGCCGTCGTTGGGCGTCGAGCCGACGACGTCCCGCCAGGTCGACCCGCCGTCGGTCGAGAACTCGATCCGGACCGCGCTCGAGACGCTGACCGACGACCAGGCGATCCCGGCGGTCGTCCCGGACGCCCAGCTCTCGCCGCCGTTCGGTGAGACGACCGTGATGCTTTCAGCGGGGACTCCGCTGAACGTCACCTTGTCCAGCCAGGCGGCGTCGGAACCATAAGAGAAAGAAAACCCCTTGGAGTATGTCCATTTGAGAGTGTGTGTGCCGGGACCGACCAGGTACTGCTTCTGCTGCCAGTCCACCTCGCCCTTGATCTTGTGCTGCTCGGCGCCGTCGATGGTGAAGGTCAGGTAATCGTCGAAGTAGCCGTCCGACGAGACCTTCCAGTAGAAGCTGAGGTCGCCCGGGCCGGTGACGGTCGTCTGGATGTAGGTCGCCTGCTCGTCCAGGATCGGCCCGCTCCGGGCGGAGCTGCCGCCGTAATACGAAACCGCGCTTTGGCCGAGCCAGGAGGCGGCGCCCCCCGTCTCCCAGGTCAAGCCCGGGTTGTCCAGGACCTGCCCCAGGGGAAGGGAGATGGTGAACGGAGCGTCGCTCGTGTCGTTCACCGCGGCGTTGGCGGCATCGCTGATCCGGACGAGGCAGCTCAGGGAACCGACGTTCGGCAGCGTCCAGTCATAGCTCAGGGTGTTGGGGGTCGAGGCGACGAGCGTCGTCCAGGCCGCCCCGTCATTGGTCGAGTACTCGAGCTTGACGTTGGCAATCGTGCCGGTGTTCTTCCAGGTGATGGGATGCGCGCTGCCGGCCGTCCAGCCCTCCTCCCCGTCGGGGGAAACGAGGGTCAGGGAGGGCTCATGGTAGTCGAAGACGAGGATGCTGCCGACACCCAGCGTCCTGTTGGCATAAAGCGCAAAGACGCGCTGGTTGGCCTGGTCGACGGCGTTGTGCCAGCAATAGCCCAGTCGCTGCTCGGGAACGACCGGGCGATCTTGAAGGCGTCCTCATCCAGGAAATAAACCGTTCCCTGCGATTCGCTGAAAAACACCGCGTGGTGCCGTCCCTCGACGAAATTCAGGTAGGTCAGTCCGCCCTCGGGCAATCTCGAAATTTCGGCAGGCATTGGTCGCGCCCTCGATGACCGTGGCATCTTCGTTGACCTCGGCCCAGGTGAACACCCGGTTGGTCGAGGCATCGAAAAAAGAGCGCGGTCCCGTCTTGATGCAGGACGTCGTCTGCGATGCGCCGGTGTCCCGGTCATAGATGAAATAGCCGTCCCAGGCGACTTTCGTGATGTAGATCTTGTTTTCGAGGTGGTTCCACCCCCCCGCCCTGCCCCGCGACCCGGCGACGGAAATCAGCTCCGGCGTCAAGGTGGGGCCGTTGACGATCAGGAACTTGTCATAGTGAAGATTGCCGAAAAGCTACTCGCCCGTGACCGGGTTCAGGCGGATGCCGGCCACCAGCCCGCCGCCCATGAGCGCCGAGATATCCAGGGTCCCGAGGACGGCGCGGCTCGAGGTATCGATCGATGTCAGGCCGTTCACGGTATAGGCATAGAGCCGGCCATGCGCCTCATCCAGCTTCAGTAATCCGGAATAGCCCAGGGGAATGGTGGCGTCCACGGCATAAGTCGCGGTGTCGATGACCAGGATGAAGGAGTCGGTGTCCCAATACCAGTTGTTATTGAGCATCGACACATAGAGCTTGCCGTTGGCCTCGTGGACCTCCAGGGACCAGGGCTCAAACGGCAAATAAGAAGAGAGGGAAACCCGGCAGGAAGCCGAAGGTCACGGCGCTGTAAACGAGGATCCTGGTATTGGCCAAGTCGGCCAGGAAGAGCTTGCCTCCCGACTCGTAGAGGTGCATATCGATGATCTCGTTGGAGGCCACCGGGACCGTCGCCACGATCGACTGCCCTGAAGATCGGGAGACGGCCAGGCCGCCCAGCAGAAAGACGAATACCGATATAATGACAGTCCGCTTTTTCATTCCTTCCTCCTTGGGCCGGGCCGCGCCCGCCGCTCATCGACCTGGATGACCCCGCATTTTGGCATTTAACGCTTTTCTGCCGGGACAGGCCGGATATAAAATTAGGCTCGAAGACATGTCAAGAAAAAACGGCAACCGGGACAGGCCAAGCCGGAGGCCGGGGGCCGATGGGCTGCGCCGATTCGGGGCCGGCGCCAGGTCGGCGCCCGTCGCCAGTTTCCAGGTCGTCCCGCCGTCGGGGCTCAGCAGCAGGCTCCGGCGCCGGCCCCAATGGTCGTTCCTGTAGAACCATAACGTCGACCACTAGTCGTAGGACAGGGAGCAGCCGGCCCCGCCGGCCGGAGGCGGCCATAACATAGAGGTTTCCGACCTCATCGAAGGCAATCTTGGAGCCCCAGGGCACAAATGAGGGGCTTTAGCCTCCGGCCGCCGCCGGGCGGCACCGGGGATGATATTTCCGCCCGCCGTCGGGAATCAAGAAATTCCGAGATGTCCTTGAAAACCCGCCGCCCGCGGCGTTAAGATTCGCCTCCAGCCATCATCTTCGGCGAG
>CAVSCD010000008.1:0-13353 GCA_963726335.1 Candidatus Aminicenantota bacterium
TGCCATAGCCGACCATGATCGTCGAGGGCTTGAGCAGCGTCTGAGAATCCGGGCTGGCATCCGCAACGGCGGCGCCCGGCGCCAAAAGGACAAGAAAAGCGAGGATTGCAAAAAAGGGGATCTGATGGGCTTTCGTCATAGCGCGCGCCTCCTAAAAAAAGGAAACGAGCATACGTATTTTCAGCGTAAAAGTAAAATGTGCAGGATTCCGAGCCGGCAGGGCAGGACGCACCGCGAACCCGCCCACTTGGCGAAAAAATACAGGCGGTATTTCAGCCAGAATTCAAAAACGACGCTTAGACGATCCCTTGCTCCATCATCCCCCGAGCCACTTTGAGGAAACCGCCGATGTTGGCGCCGTGAACATAGTTTCCGGGAGTTCCGTAGGCGGCGGCAGCGTCGACGCAGGTCTTGTGGATGCTTTTCATGATCTGATGGAGCCGCGAGTCGACCTCCTCCCGGGGCCAGCTCAGGCGCATGCTGTTCTGGGACATTTCCAGCCCGGAAGTGGCCACCCCTCCGGCGTTGGCGGCTTTGCCGGGCGCGAACAGGATCCTGGCATCCAGGAACACATCCACCCCCTCGGGCGCCGTCGGCATATTGGCGCCTTCGGCCACGACATAGACGCCGTTCTTGATCAGATTCGTGTGCGTCCTTGCCGCTGATCTCGTTTTGGGTGGCGCTCGGGAAGGCACAGTCCGCCTTGATGTCCCAGAGCGGATTGTGGTCCATGTCCGGCGTCAGCGGCGTATAGGTCGCACCCTTGAACTTATCGGCGTATTCTTTGATCCGGCCCCGGCGCACGTTCTTGAGGTCGATGACGAACTCCAGCTTCTTGGCGTCGATTCCGGCCGGGTCATGGATGAACCCGTTCGAGTCGGATAAGGTCACGACCAGGCCGCCGAGCTGATTGATCTTCTCGACCGTGTATTGAGCGACGTTGCCGCTTCCCGAAACGAGGCAGGACTTGCCCTCGAGGGTCTGGTTCCTCGTGGCCAGCATTTCCGCGGCGAAATAGACGGCGCCGTAGCCCGTCGCCTCCGGACGAATGAGCGAGCCGCCCCAGTCCAGCCCTTTGCCCGTCAACACGCCGGTCACTTCGTTCTCAGCTTCCGGTATTGGCCGAAGAGAAAGCCGATTTCGCGGCCGCCGACGCCGATATCCCCTGCCGGAACGTCGGTGTCGGGTCCGATATGCCGGAAGAGCTCGCTCATGAACGCCTGGCAGAGCCGCATGACTTCGTCGTCGCTCTTGCCCTTGGGGTCGAAATCGCACCCGCCCTTTCCGCCGCCCATCGGCAGCGTCGTCAGCGCGTTCTTGAACACCTGCTCGAAGGCCAGGAATTTCAGGATGCCGAGGTTGACCGTGGGATGGAACCGGAGGCCTCCTTTATAAGGGCCGATCGCGCTGTTCATCTGGATCCTGTAGCCCCGGTTGACGTGAACCTCGCCGGCGTCGTCCATCCAGGTGACGCGGAACATGATCACCCGCTCCGGCTCGACGATCCGTTCCAGGATCTTGGCCTTCCTGTACTCCGGATGCTTCTCGAGGGCCAGGGAGACCGAGTTCACGACTTCCAAAACGGCCTGATGGAATTCCGGTTGGGCCGGATTCTTGGCTTTGACCTCGCCCATGAAATCATTGACATAATGGCTCATGACGACTCCTTTGTGAGAGATGATTTAGGGGAGAATTTCATGCGTCTCCGGGGCTCAATCTAGCTTCGGATTGTTATAGATTTGTTTGGATTCAGTTGGGATACTGATAAATATATTCTCCCTCTTTTGGGAATCCCCGGGCGTCCTTGACTTTTATCATGCCGGGGCATATTTTTTTAGCTGAAAACAGCAAGGATCAAGCGGATGAATAAAGAACCGTTCAACTCCTTCGTCACGGCTCAGTTCCAATTCGACAGGACAGCGGACTGGCTGGGACTGGACCTCCCGGCGAGAACGCTCTTGCGGTCCCCGATGAAAGAGCATCAGTTCCTCATCCCTCTCCGGATGGATGACGGACGGGTCAGTGTCCTCCGTGGATTTCGCATCGTCCACAACGATGCGCGGGGACCCGCCAAGGGCGGCATCCGCTTCCATCCTCAAGAAACGATCGACACCATCCGGGCCTTGGCCATGTGGATGACTTGGAAGTGCGCCCTGATCGGCATCCCCCTCGGCGGCAGCAGCGGCGGAGTCGTCTGCGACCCGCATTTTCTCAGCCTGAGCGAACAGGAGCGGCTCTGCCGGGCCTGGGTCCGGCAGCTTCCCCATGAGCTCGGCCCCAACGTGGATGTGCCGGCGCCCGACATGATGACCAGCGCCCAGCACATGCTGTGGATGCTCGATGAATACGAGGCGCCGCGCGGCGAGAGATGTCCGGGATTCATCACCGGCAAGCCGGTGGGGATGGGGGGCTCGCTGGGCCGGGCGGAAGCCACCGGGTTCGGAGTGGTCTTCGCCCTGCGCGAGGCGCTCAAGGGGCTGGACCTCCCGGCTGACGGCACGACCGCGAGCGTTCAAGGCTTCGGCAACGTCGCTCAGCACGCCATCCGCCTCTATGAACAGCTGGGAGGCAAGGTCATCTGCGTTTCGTGTTGGGACCAAAAGGACGACATCTCCTATGCCTATAAAAAGGCGTCGGGGATCGATGTCAATGCCCTGGTCGGCATCACCGACCGGTTCGGCGGCATCGACCGGGAAGCGGCCAAGAAGCTGGGATACGAGGTGCTTCCCGGAGAAGCCTGGCTGGCCCAGGAAGCGGATATCCTGATCCCGGCGGCCGTGGAGAACCAGATCACCGCGGAGAATGTCGGAACGATTCACCCGCGCGTCCGTCTCATCGTCGAGGGAGCGAACGGACCCACCGATATCGAAGCCGACCGCTTGATCACGGAAAAAGGCACTCTCATCATCCCCGACATCCTGGCCAACGCCGGCGGGGTCACCTGCAGCTACTTCGAGCAGGTCCAGAGCAACATGAATTATTACTGGGAGAAGGACGAGGTGCTGGGGAAGCTGGACGTCAAGTTGACATCGGCCTTCAATGCCGTCCTTGAATTCGCCAAGAAAAAAAGCCTCTCGTTGCGGCACGCGGCTTTCGCCATCGCCGTCTCCCGGGTGGTCCAGGCCTGCCAGGACCGGGGTTGGATCTGATATTGCTGCAGCCGCCGGCCGTCATCCCGTTCGACCGTCATTTCTTCACCGGCAAGGAAAAATTCACGTCCATCGGCCGAGGTTCCCTGGGCGGTAAGGCTCACGGCCTGGCCTTGATGAGGGATATCCTCGAGTCCCGGCTGGCGCCCCCGTTCCGCCCCGATATCGAGATCTCCGTGCCGACTATGACCGTCATCACCACCGAGTTCTTCGATCTGTTCATGGAGGAGAACAACCTCCGGGAAGCGGCCTTTTCCGGCCTTCGAGACGATGTCATCGCCGGCGCGTTCCAGAAAGCGGACCTCCCGGCCGCGCTCGTCGGCGACCTCCGGGCCCTCATCGCCCAGGTTCACTCGCCCCTGGCCATCCGGTCCTCGAGCCTGCTCGAGGACGCCATGTTCGAGCCGTTCGCCAGCGTCTACGCCACCAAGATGATCCCCAATAACCAGCTGGACACCGACGCCCGATTCCGGAAACTCTGCGAGGCGGTCAAGTTCATTTACGCCTCAACGTTTTTCCGGGAGGCGAAGAATTACATCCAGGCGACCCGGCACACGGCGGCGGACGAGAAGATGGCCGTCATCATCCAGGAGGTGGTCGGGGCGCGGCACGACCACCGGTTTTATCCTCACCTCTCAGGAGTGGCCCGGTCCTATAACTTTTATCCGCTGGGCAACGCCAAGCCGGCCGACGGGGTCATCGACCTCGCCCTCGGCCTGGGGAAGACGATCGTCGACGACGGCGTCGCCTGGTCGTTTTCGCCCGCCTATCCGCAGGCCAACCCGCCCTATAATACGCTGGAGGACTTCCTCGCTCAGACCCAGTCTGATTTCTGGGCGGTGAACATGGGCTGGCCGCTCGAGTTCAACCCCATCAAAGAGACCGAGTATATGATGAAGTTCGGCCTGGACGAGGCCGAGAAAGACGGCGTCCTCCAGTTCATCGCCTCGACCTACAGAGCCCAGGACGACAAGATCGTCTACGGGATCTCCGAGAACGGGCCCCGGGTCATCGATTTCGCGCCCATCCTGAAATTCGACCTCATCCCTCTCAACCGCCATGCTGAGGGCGCTGCTCAAGATCTGCGAAGAAACGCTGGAGAAAATGGTCGAGGTCGAATTCGCCATGACGCTCGACGAACGGCGCGGGCGCCCCGCCCGCTTCGGGTTCCTCCAGGTCCGGCCGATGGTCGTCTCCGAGGCGGCGGTCGATCTTCGGCCGGAGGAGCTCAGCGGGAAAAACGTGCTGGCGGCCTCGCCAGCGGCCCTGGGCAACGGTCTCCTCGGGAATATCCGGGACATCGTCTTCGTCAAGCCGGAGAAATTCAACGTCCATCATTCGGCGACGGTCGCCTCGGAACTCGAGCTTCTGAATCATCGGCTTCGGGCCTCGGACTGCCCCTACCTGCTCATCGGGTTCGGCCGCTGGGGAACGTCCGACCCGCAGGCCGGGATTCCGGTCAATTTCGGCCAGATCAGCGGGGCCAAGGTGATCATCGAAGTGGCGCTTCCCGAGACCAGCGCCATGCTCAGCCAGGGCTCGCATTTCTTCCACAACATCACGAGTTTCAAAGTCTTCTATTTCTCGCTCAATCCGGCGGATCCGTACGGAGTCGACTGGGACTGGTTGAAAACGCAACCGGCCGTGCAGGAGACGGACTTTGTCCGGCATGTCCGGCTCGCCGTTCCGCTCAAGATCAAGGTTGACGGCCGGACCGGCCGCGGAGTCATCAGCCATGAATGAGCCGCCCAAGAGCACCGATACTCTTGTCTGGTTCTTATCCGAACGGGCCAAAGAACTGAGTTGCCTGTACCAGATCGAGGGGCTCCTCAATAAGCCGGACGCCAACCTCTCCGATATCTGCAGGGGGGTCATCGAGGCCATCCCGCCCGGTTGGCAGTACCCGGACATCTGCGTGGCCAAGATCGCGATCGAAGGTTTCTCCTGTCAGTCGACGCATTTTAAGGAAACGCCATGGGTCCAGTTCGCCGACATCAGGGTCCAGGACAAAAAGGTGGGAAGGCTGAGCGTCCATTATCTCACCGAAATGCCCCATGCCGACGACGGCCCCTTCCTGAAGGAGGAAACCAAGCTGCTCGGCACGATCGTCGAGCGGCTGGCTTACTACATCCTTTACAGTCGAATGAAGCAGGCCTACCAGCAATTCCAGATCGCCCGGCAGGACACCTCGCCCCACCGGACCGAAGAATGGCGCGTCGCCCTGAATTTCCTCCGGCAGACCAACAAGAACCTGTACCTGGACATCTCCCGGCGCATGCTCAACTTTCTGAACTGGAGCGGCGTTCAAGAAGCGGAGCGGACTTTGCAGAAGTCTCTCACCGGGCACAGAAACCGGCCGGGGAGCGGCCACGAGGACGATAACCGACCCTACCAGATGCCTCAAGCCTCATTCAACGAGAAGCTCAGCGACGAAACGTTCAGGCTGGCCGCCCGCCACCTGACCAACGAACAGATCCTGGCCAACATCCAAAAGTGGATCCAGGAAGACCGGCTGAGTTTTCTCGTCCAAGTGACAAACCGCAACCTTCCCCTGGCCCAGGTGGTCGACGCGGTCCGCCGGTACCACTACATCGCGGCCGAAGGCATCGAGCTTCCCGCGGCCAGCACCCGGGGCGTCCTCGTCTCGCTCATCCGGCGTTTTCTCTCCGACCAGCCGGAATTCATCAACATCGCGGTCGAGCACGTCAACATCGATGATTTCCACGAGATCCTGGATCGCATCGTCTTCTCGCCGGAGAGCCAGGGTAAGCTCGGGGGGAAGAGCACCGGACTCTTCCTGGCCAAGCACATCCTCAAGAGGTCGGCTGAAACGCTGAGCCCCTTCGGGGAGATCAAGGTTCCGAAGACCTGGTACATCACCTCCGACGGGCTCCTCAGCTTCCTCACAGTCAACAACCTCAACGAGGTCGTGGAGCAAAAATATAAGGATATCAACCAGGTCCGGCTGGAATATCCCCATATTATCCAGACATTCAAGAGCGCGCGCTTCCCCACGGACATGATCCCGGGGCTCTCCATGGTCCTGGACGAGCTGAAGGATCAACCGATCATCGTCCGCAGCTCAAGCTTGCTCGAGGACCGGACGGGGGCGTCGTTTTCCGGAAAATACAAGAGCTTGTTCCTGGCGAACCAGGGCAGCAAGCGACAGCGATTGGACGCGCTCACGGACGCCATCGCCGAAGTCTATGCCTCGACCTTCGGCCCCGACCCCATCAGCTACCGCGCGGAGCGGGGTCTGCTCGATTTTGCCGAAGAGATGGGCATCATGATCCAGGAAGTCGTGGGCACGCGGGCGGGGGATTACTTTTTCCCGTCCTTCGCCGGCGTCGCTTTCAGCCGCAACGAGTTCCGCTGGTCGCCCCGAATCCGCCGCGAGGACGGCCTCCTCAGATTGGTCCCTGGGCTGGGCACGCGGGCGGTCGACCGCACGGGCGACGATTATCCGGTCTTGATCGCCCCCGGGCAAGTCGGGTTTCGCGTCAATGTCGCCGCCGAGGAGGTCGTGCGCTATGCGCCCAAGAAGGCGGACGTCATCAACCTGAAAACGAACAGCTTTGAGACCATCGAGTGGCGAAAGCTGCTCGCGATGTGCGGGTCCGAAATTCCGGCCGTGGATAAGATCGTCTCCGTTTATGACGGACAATGCCTCAGGAAACCCTGCGAGAATCTCCTGGATTTTGAAAAGGACGACCTCGTGGTGACCTTCGACGGCCTGGTCAGCCGGACATCGTTCATCCCCCAGCTCCGGCAGGTCATGCGCCTCCTTGAGGAGAAGCTCCAGTCGCCGGTGGACATCGAGTTCGCCTCTGATGGGAAGTCGTTATATCTCCTCCAATGCCGGCCCCAGAGCTTCATGGAAGGCGGCGGGCCGGCACACATCCCCCGGGACCTGCCCAAAGAGAGCGTCGTCTTTTCGGCCAACCGTTTCGTCTCCAACGGCAGCCTGCCGGACATCACCCATCTCGTCTATGTCGACCCCCAGGGCTACGATGCGCTGACAGACAAAGCGGCCCTCTTGGCCGTCGGACGGGTCATGGGCCGGCTGAACAAGCTCCTGCCCCGGCGGCGCTTCATCATGATGGGCCCCGGACGGTGGGGAAGCCGCGGCGATATCAAGCTCGGCGTCAAAGTTTCCTACGCGGATATTTCCAACACCGCCATGCTGGTGGAAGTCGCCCGGCAAAAGGGCAACTATCTTCCCGACCTGTCCTTCGGCACGCACTTTTTCCAGGACTTGGTCGAAGCCAATATCCGCTATCTGCCTCTTTTTCCTGACGACCCGGGATCGGTCTTCCGGGAGGCGTTCTTCCGCGAGTCGCCCAACATCCTGTCCCGGGTCCTGCCCGAGTTTGCCCATCTCGAGGACGCCGTCAAGGTGGTTGACGTGCCCGAAGCCTCGGGCGGGCGCGTGCTCCGTATCCTGATGAACGCCGACCTCGACGAGGCCGTCGCCTTCCTGGTTGACCCGGGAGCGTCGCCGGGCTCTCCAGCCGCTCCCCTGGACGACGAGACGAAGAAGATAAAGAACCACTGGGCCTGGCGGCTCGACATGGCCGAGCACATCGCCGCCCGGCTGGACGGCCCGAAGTTCGGGGTCAAGGCCATGTATGTCATCGGCAGCACGAAGAACGCCACGGCCGGTCCTCAGAGCGATATCGACCTGCTCGTCCGATTTCAGGGAACGAAAAAACAACGCCAGGAGCTATTGCTCTGGTTCGAAGGCTGGAGCCTGAGTCTGGCAGAGGTCAACTTCCAAAGGACGGGCTATCGGACCGACGGGCTTTTGGATATCCATCTCGTCACCGATGAGGATATCGCCAACAGGACAAGCTACGCTATTAAGATCGGCGCGCCCACCGACGCCGCCAGGCCTCTTCGCCTCAAAGCATAAGCCCCTTTCAGAGTAGCTGGCGAGTGGCCGATTCCAGATTTTCGGGGTCGAAACGCACGAGCGCGAGCTCCGGACCGTCGTGGGCGGCCGTAAAGCAGTGGGTTCGGCCCAGCTGCTCTCTCCAAGACTGAGAAAGCCTCGCCGCTTCGTGAACATGTCCGTGGAGCGTCAGGAGCGGCTGGCGGATGGCGATGAAACGGCGGATGGCGATGCTGCCAAGATGGGGGTCAAGGGGAACGTGGTCGATCATTTTCCCCCCGAGGGCGGCCCTATCGAGCTTTGTCTGGTAGGGGGGCGCATGAAAAAGGAAGATCGCCCGGGTCAGATCGTCGCTCCCCGCCAGGCGGTCCAAGTCGTCTTTGATCGTCCCGTACTTGATTTCGTGCTCGGGCGCGGACACGGACCTGACCCCTTCTTCCGGCGACATCGCTCCCGGGTCCACATAGCGCGAGACATCATAGCGATCCCAATCTTTCCTGAAAAACGGGGTGGGAGGAACGCAGGCATAGCCGTAGATCGCCCAGGACTCAAACTCCACCCTCCGGCCGTGGACATAGTCCCAGGCGCCCCGGGCGGCCGCGTCGATGAGCGCGGCCTCCTCGAAGCGCGGGTCGTCATTGCCCATGATCAAGAAAAGCCGGGGGTACGAGGCACCCAGCTCGCGGCGCAAATCCAGGAGATTCTTAACTAAGAAATCTTCGATGAAGTCGATTGGCCTGCGGTTCAAGGACCCGCGAGGCCACCAGGAATGCGGCAGCAGATCACCGCCGATGAACACGGCTGCGGGCTTTTCCCGGGCGATGGCCGCAAAAAGCACGGTATAGAGCGGGACCCGGCCATGAAGGTCAGAGACAAAATACGCGAGCGGCACAAAGGAATGATAAAGGAAAACGGCCCGCGGAACAATTTCAGGAACCCTCTTCGGCCGAGAATTTATATCCGACTCCCCGGACGGTGTGGATGTATTTCTGGGCTCTGCCGAGCTTTTTCCGGAGACCGGTGACGTGGTAGTCGACGATCCGGTCGGTGATCGGGTAACCATCCTCCCGGACGTTATCCAGGATTCGAGACCTCGTAAAAACCTGGTTCGGCTTTCCCGCCAGGAGGGCGAGAATCTCGAACTCCGTCCTGGTCAGGGCGATCTTCCGGCCGCCCGACAAGACCTCGTAGGCCCCGCGGTTGATCACCAGACCGTCGATTTGCAGGGTCTTGTGTTGCTCTGCCTCGGATTTGACCTTGCGTCGCAACACCGCCTGGATGCGGGCCAGAAGGATCTGCGGCTCAAACGGCTTGGTGATATAGTCATCGGCCGAATCTTTCAAGCACTGGACGATATCTTCGACCCGTTTGTTGGCCGTGACCATGATGATGAGAATGTCGGCCGTGGCCGGGTCCTTTTTGAGGATGCTGGAGACTTTCAGGCCGTCGATCCCGGGAAGCACAAGGTCGAGGAGAATCAGGTCGGGCTTCTCCCGCCTCGCCAGCTCGACGGCTTCTTCCCCCGACTGGGTGCAGAGGACTTCGTACCCTTCGCGCCAGAGGATATAAGTCAGGCTTTTTTGGAGGCTGACGTCATCCTCGACGTACAGGATCTTGGGTTTCGGACGCCGATCCTCTGGCGGTGATGTCATATTGAACTCAAACTTGGCTTTTATATCTTAACGAAAACCAAACGAAAAGCCAATCGAATCAAAACACTCCCACGGCTGGGAATCAGCGGGGGTCATCCCCGTTCGAAGTGGGCGTCGACCCATCGACCGACGGTCTCTGCCAGGGTCTGGCAGAGCTTGGGTCCGCTGCCGTGGATGGGACGAAGCTCCTCGGCCAGCTCGGGGTAGCCTTTCCGGTCCAGCCAGGAGGAGATGATGTCGTTATCGGAATAAGCCTGGATCAGCCCGCAATCCAGGCTTAGGAGAGAGGTCCGGAGCTCCTCCAGGTTGAAGATCTTCCGGCCGGCGATATCGAGCGGCATCTTGCTCAGCCGGCCGATCTCCGCCTGGAAATTCCTCCTCAACATCGTCACGAGCTGCCGGCCGCGGACCCTGCGGGGACGCAACCGGTCGCCGAGCTCGCGGTAGCTGTGCATATAGAGCCATGTCGAAAACTTATCCTTTTCGCCATAAGTCTCCAGTATCTCGCGCAGTCCCGCCCCCTGCGGGGTATCCTCTTCAGCTTCCCGGAGGATCCGGCAGAGGCCGAAAATATCCTTGGCCCGATGAATCTCCTTCCCCGCGTGATCATAAATGAGGAAATCGCCCAGTCCGGTCTGGTTGAGGATACACTCCCTGAGCTTCTGCAGGCTTCCGGGATCGCCCTTGGGCAGGACGAAGCCCAGGTCCGCGAGCTCGTGGGCCTCCTTGGCTTTAGACGCAATGATAACCGGGATCCTGGGATAGAACCTGTTGACCAGCCGGATGAGGTCCAGTCCGGCTTTGCCCTGGAGGTCGCTGCCCTTGGGGAAAAAAACATCGGCAATGAGGCAGACGACGTCATCCCCGTGCCCCTTTGCCAGGTACCTCCGGGCATCGATCTTGGATTCCTCCTCCACGCCGAAGAGAAACCTGAGGCTTTCCTCAAAGGTTCGCGTGATCATGACATCCGCGCGCTGGCCGATGATCGCATACAAGACCGGGAGAAATTGGGAAAACCAGCGCGGCTCGTCATCGACGATCTGAAAAATAAACCGCCGCACCTCAGATTGCCGGCCGATGTTGAGCCGGTCTTCGGCGGCGTGAACGACCGAAGGCAGGATTTTTGGGGGGGCGAATTCATCCCGACTGACGGCAAAGACGAGGTCGGCATTTTGCGTGTATGGGTACTTCTGCCGGCCCGCCTGCGGCGGCGAACACTGGACGAACGGCTGGAAGGAGAGGAGGACGAGGACGGCGTTGGTGTTTTGCCGGCGGACCCTCTCGGTGTCGCTGATGGCGAGGCCCGTATCATCGAAGAGAAAAACCGTCGGCTCGTCTCCCGAAACCTTGAGGACCGAGGCGGGGTCAGAAAGGATTTGGGTCTTGAGCCAGGGCATGCTTTCTCCCAGGCTGGCCGCGGACTGGCGGAGCTCGGCGTCGGCGGCGAGGAGGACCGCGCGTTTGATCTTAACCGGATTGATGACCCGGGGAACGAATTGAAACTCCCGGGGCTTCTGGCGCTCAGTCATTTTCGATGATGATGCCGCATTGCTGGTTACGGGAGTCGGCATAGACCGTCACCGGTCGAGGAAAGGCCAGAACAGAGGGCACGGCTCCAGGTTCAGGCGAGGACCATAGCCAGGGGTCGAAGACATCCTCCATCGGCGTGACGTAGCCATAGATGATGTTGTTGCTCATCAGGTTGGTCAGAAAATGGGTGCCCTGCGTGCCGTACATCCGGGTTTGAAGCCTCTTCTGGTCCTCGTCGAATCCGCCCTGAAGCATGTAAAGGAAATGGCTGCCGTAAATTCCGCCCGTCAGGTGATCCTCTTCCGGAAGCGGTTCGGGCCGGCCGGCCACGTCCACTCCGAATTCGAAAATGGCGGCGGCTTGGTCCACGTCTTGATATTCGACAAAGATGCCCCAATCCGGGTTCCGGCTTCCCAGCCGTCCCGGGATGACCAGGACGTATTTTTCCCGCCGGCTCCGCATCTCCTGGTTGACCTGGCTGATGCTTTTCCTGACGGCGGCTTGCATCTCCTTGGCATAGACAAAGGGCGACACGACGACGGCGAACTTGACGTTTTTAATGACGCCGTGGCCCTGGGCATTGTTGGCCGAAAGGTAGGTGTGGCGGCGGCGTTCCGGGACCGCCACGAAATCATACTTGAATTCGGGCAGCCGGGTCAGCTGGACGATATGGAAAGTCCCCTCGCGTTTGTCCTTCTTCGAAAAGTCCAGGTTGAAAACGAACTCGATTTGAAAGTGGGACGAGACGCGAGCGCCGATGGTTTCCATGATCTTAACCAGGCCGGTCTTGAAATCAAAGTGGTTTTTCTGGACGAGCTCCTCGATGGTGATGAGGTTATCCTGGATGCCCAAAATTCGGATCTTGTGATAGTTGGCGAACCGCACGTGGAGCCGGCGCATGGTCTCCAGTTCTTCTCCCCGGATCTCCCTGTTTTTTGTCAGGTCCAGCGCATAGAAATATTGCTGGCCTTTGCCGATTCTCAAAAGGTCCAGGGGGATGGGATTGAGAATGGTGGCCATGCAGACGACAGGAAAATCGTCCAGGACGGTTGCGTAGCCATGCCCGAAGGCGATCCGGGCGAAGCCTTCCCGGGGGTCCTGGTTCTTAAGGGCGTAGGGGAAAAAAGACGTGGCCACGCCCGAGATGTAGGGATAGTAGACGGGACCGGCGAGCGTGTCATCGAAAAGACCGGGAATGGGATTCAGGACAATCGCCATTTTTTCCCGGCTGTCCGGCGGCTGCCTCTCGCGGAAATCTTGATAGATATGATAAATCGCCTGGAGCGCCTGGGAAAACCGGACCCCGGAATCCGGATGATTGTTCGGCAGCATGAAAGAGGCATTCTCCCCGGCATGAACCGGGCCGGGCGCGACGGCCGGCCGGCCGGCTTCACTCGTGGCCGAGGAGCGAACGCCCAGCGGAATGTCCCCCAGTTCCGCAAGGATGGACTCGACTACGGAGCGGTCGTCGTCCTGGAAGGCGTTTCCGTTGGCGAGGAAGCGGTCATAGAAGTCCGTGGCCAGGATCCGCGTTTTCAGCGGGCTGACTTTGGGCAGGCATATCTCGCTCAGCGTGATGAGCCCGGCCCCCTTCCCCCCTGGAGAGCCCGCTCCGTAGGTCTTGATATCGCCGGACGTCTCTATGATCGGGATGGCCATCAGGACGAAGTCATCTTAGGCCAAACTGACTCCCGAGTAAAGCCGCTGGTCAGATTGGCACTCTTTTTGGAAAAAAGAAAAATTCAGAGCGTTGGGCGAGGCGGCCACGGCCGGGCATGGCGATCATGCCCTCCGGAAGGGCCGGATTAATCGAGATTGGCGCCGCTGATCTGGCTCCAGACCCCCGCGTCCAATTGCCAGAGGCCGAGCGCGCCGAAGTCGCCCAGGATCTCGTCCTGGGCGTCGCCGTCGAAATCCCCGGCCAGGAGCGCCTCAGGGTTGACTCCGCTCAACTGCGTCCAGACATTGGTATCCCACAGCCACATCCCAAGAGCGCCGAAGTCTCCGACGATCTCCCCCTTGGCGTCGCCGTCCGGGTCCGCGATGATCATGTCGTCGGGATTGACGCCGCTCAGTTGCGTCCAGCTCCCCGTCGACCACAGCCAGAGCCCGATCGTCCCGAAATCGCCGA
>CAVSCD010000009.1:0-9811 GCA_963726335.1 Candidatus Aminicenantota bacterium
AATCCTGGAAAATCCGGGGACATTCACCGTAATGGCCTGGTGGTGCGTCCCGTAAATAACCTGGCTTTCTAAAAAAAGCAAAGAAGACGCACCACCGCGGGGGAGTTTGAGGGGGACGGCGTCGGCCTATATACCAAAGCCGAGCATGATAATCAGCGACCGGGTTTTGATCTCGTTCTCCACCCCGAGGATCGGCTCGCCGACATTGACCAGTCCGAGGTCGTACCGGATATCCAGGATCACGGTCACATTGCTGATTTTGTAGTCGATCGCCCCGCCGAACACCAGGCCGAAGTCGGAATCCGTGATCCCGATCAATCCTTCCTCAAGTTCATACCCCAAAATACTGATCGTGCCCCCGGAGCTGAGCTTATACGCTCCGTAAGGACCGATAAATACGCTGGGGCTGATTTTGGACTGGGTGGGAAATCTGAGCTTCAGGAGCAAGGGGATTTCCAGATAATCAATGTCAATGGATTTTGATCCCAGGAAGCCGCCAATGCTCCCTTCGAGCTTGCCGCCTTTCCTCGAGTAATAGAGCTCCGGTTGAAAGGCCAGGTAGTCATTGATACCGACCGTATAAAAGCCCCCGATCGTGAATCCGGTGTAGGACTCCCATGATAGGGAAAGAAGATCGGCCCCTTTCTGGCTCAACGTGGAAAAATTGACCCCGGCTTTCATCCCGACTTGGGCGGAAAGCTGATACCCGCATAGCAGGAACGTCAAGAATCCAATAAGGAAAAAACCACGGCCTTTTCTCATGATCTCACGTCCTTTTCTTAGAAAACTCTTTTTTAAGGGGACAAGGCATATTTTAAAGAAGTTCCCTTGATTGTTCAACGGAAAGGTCTTCTCCCCGGCCCATTATTCCTATGACACCTTCCGAAAATCGCCTCGCCTCATCAGCCGACCTCAGATCGGCAGACGACCATGACCGTGAGGTCGTCTCCGTCCCGGACATCCTCCCGAAAAGCCGACAGGTCCCCCAAACAGAGATCGATCAAGTCATTGGGTCCAGTCCCCCGCCGCCCGTGGGCCAGCTCTTGGATCCGCTCGGTGCCGTACATCAGCCCGGTTTCGTTCCGGGCTTCCGAAAGTCCGTCCGTGTAGAGAAGCATCGCTTCGCCGGGATGGACGCGGATCCGGCTCGCGGTGAACCGCTCGTCGCAAAACGCGCCCAGGAGCAGCCCGGTCGGCTCGATGGGCAGGACCTCGCCCTGCCGGAGCAGGAGCGGCGGCGGATGTCCCGCGTTGCAGACCTCGACCTCGCCCGACGCCGCCGCTCTCCCGCAGACAAGGGTGGCGTAATGGTTCGGCAGGGTGCTCTCGCAGAAAACCCGGCTGGCCCGCTCGACAAGCTCAGGGAGAGGCAACCCCATGGGGATCAGGGTCCTGAAGGTGGCCTGAAGATGGACCATCAGCATCGAGGCCGCGACACCCTTGCCGGTGACGTCGCCCAGCATGAAGTAGAACCCGCCGCCGGGCTCGGACACCAGGTCGCAATAGTCCCCGCTGACGATGCCCGCAGGCTGATAACGGTAGGCCACTTCCCAGCCGCCGGCATAGAGGTGCGGACTGGGCAACAGGCCGTGTTGAATCCTGGCGGCCAGGACGAGGTCGTCTTCCAGGGCTCGCTGCTGGTCGCGCGTCAGATGATCCAGGCAAAACCTAGTGAGCGGATCGCTGATCAGCCGGTCGATCTCGACAGGTTCATGGCAAACTTCGCAGAGACCGTAAGTCCCCGCTTCCATCCGGGCGAGGGCGGCATCGACATCACGGATAAGGCTCCTGACCTGAAGTCTCTCCCCGGCCGAAGCGGCCTGTTACAGCCGAAGCCGCCGGTCAAGGAGTTGCTGGTGGAGGATGTGCTCAACAGGACTGGCCATGTTTGCGCCCTTTGTGACTCAATGACGAGCATTATTCTAAAGGAGTCGGCTGCGCCTGTCCAACAAGCAAAACTTCTCTAGGGGATCCTGCTTGACTTCATGGGGGCGGCCACCTAAACTCCCTGATGAGCGCTGGAGGGGAATATCAAGGCCAGTATGTTCACTCGGCCTGAGGACTCTCAGACGCAGTACGCCAGCGTCTGCGGAGCAATTTATCAATATCTGCCCTGTCCGAGGCACAGAAGGGGAGCGGGGATGCATAAAATAGCGACAAAAGCGTCGGTCATCATCGTCTCTTTGTATTTCGGGCTCAGCTGTTCGGGGCCGGACTCGAAAACGGCGCTGACATCCGCCGAGTACCCGATCCATCTCGAAGAGCATCTCTCCCAAGCTGTGATCCACGGTTCCGAGACACCAAAAAACCTGGCCGATTCCGTGGAGTGGCCTTTCAACAAGCCGCAGCCGGGCTGGCAACCCATCGTCCCCGTGCGGCAGCCGAAGAGACCAGTTACGGTGTCGCAGATGGAAGATTCTCTCCGCCTGGCCCTCGACGAAACCGTGAAATGGACCCGCTCCGACTATACACACTATTCAGGCGGCATCTGGGTGGAAATTCCGGACTGGAAGCGGGAAGACTGGGCTTACATCATCGTCAGGGCGCGTGCCGTCGGCCAGGGTCGAGGCCCCGGGCTCGTCGCCATGCTCAACAAGAGGGAGGAAGCCGACGTCAAGGGCCCGAGCTCGATTTTCCTGGCCTCGACGGAAAGCCTGGAGATCATCTCCGATGGCGAGGTTCACGAATACGCCCTTCGGCTGGATTGGTCCCCAGGCGAGTATGCCGGACAGGCGAAATGGAAGAATCCCTGGAAGCAACTCGGGATCCAATTCGGCTCCGAGCAGCCGGCGATGATCGATCTCCTATCCGTCCGAGTGGTCCCCAAGGAAGCCAATTACGCCGCAAAAGCCGCTGGGCTCAGCACGGAGGTCCGGGGGATTTCCTACCGGCGGAGCCTCTACATGCACGCGCCCGGGCGGGTTTGCTACCGGCTCCGCATACCGAAGGCGGGTCGTTTGGACTTCGGCCTCGGAGTCCTCCGGGACAATATCCCCGTGACGTTCAGGGTGAAATCAAGGGCCGATGGTTCCGCCGACACGGTTCTCCTTGAAGAGAAATATGCGAAGACGGCGGAATGGGGCCAAAGGTCTGTGAACTTGTCGACCCTCGCCGGCAAAACCGTGGACTTGACCCTCGAGGCCGAAAGCGAGCGCCCGGGGACAGTTGCGCTTTGGGCGGCGCCGACCGTTTCCGGGATTCGCTCCACGGGTCGGCCCAATATCATCCTTTATATTATCGACGGAGCGGCCGCTGAACAGATGAGCGTTTACGGCTACAACCGCCGGACGACGCCCCATTTAGAACGGCTGGCAGCCGAAGGGGTGGTGTTCGAGCGGGCCTACAGCAATTCTTCATGGACCAAGATCTCTGTCCCTTCGTTCATGACATCGCTCCACAGCAGTGTCCTCGGACCTTACAAAACGCCTTCCGACCGGATCCCGGCCAAAGCGGTCACCATGGCCGAGCACCTGCACGAGGCCGGCTACCAGACCGCCGTTTTCGTCTCCAATCCCCACTGCGGCACAATGAGCGGGCTGGAAAGAGGGGTCGATGTCCTGCGTGAGGCCGGCGTCAAGCCCAACTCGAAGTCCTCCGAGGAGCTTCATTCTGACTTCTGGAAATGGCGAGGGGAATACCCGGGCAGCCCCTACTGGGTCCACATTCAGACGACCGATGTCCACCAGCCCTGGACACAGAGCGCCCCTTTCGCCGGCCTGTTTGCCGACCCCGAGCTTCAGAAAACCTATGCGGAGTGGCTCAAGAAGCTCGGGGAGACAGAGGGGCTTTTTTCGGATCGATTCCAGAAGGCCGGCATTGACCCAGCCGGGTTTTACTCGCTCGCCCGAAACCTGTATGACGAAACCATGGCCCACCAGGACGATCAGATCGGAAGGCTGGTCGAACGGCTGAAGGCCGAGGGCGAACGGGACAACACGCTTCTCATCGTGACCGCCGATCACAGCAGCGCCGCCGCCGGACTCATGCCGGTCGACCCGATGACGCTGGTGTCACCGGATGCCGCACTGCTCGGCTCGCATGTGTCCCACATCCCCATGATCTTCGTCTGGCCCGGCAGAATCGCGCCGGGGCAGCGGTTCACGGAGCCCGTTTCCTTGATCGATCTTTTTCCGACGATCACGGACTTGGCCGGGCTTCCCGGTCCGGCCTTGACGCAGGGCCAATCGTTCGCCCCGCTGCTCCTGGGGAAGCGCGGGTGGAAACAACGGCCGGTCATCATCGATGAGTTCAACGCCTGGGCGGACAGCGGGGAATGGCACGGAAAGATCGAGCTGATCGACGGGAGATGGGGCGCCTCCTTAAAGGTCGGCAAGGCTCCCTGGGAAGAAAAGCTGAAACCGGAGGAGCTCCGGCCGGCCCGCCTGCTTCTCTATGACCTCTGGAATGACCCTCGGTGTGTCCGGAGCCTCCATGAGGAGCAACCCGAGCTGGTCGAGAAATACACTAGGTTCCTCGAAGATAAATACAACGAGCACCGGAGGCTGGCGAAGAAATTCGAGCAGGGAGTCCAAGCGCCGCTGAACCCGGAGCAGCTCGAAACGTTGCGGACTCTCGGGTATATCCGCTGAGCCGGTCCGTCATTGTGCGAGCCGCCCCCGCGATTCCAGGGACGTAATTCCGGCGCTATTTTACTTAATTCGAGCGCGTTTCCATGTTTTTAAATTTCGGCAGGTGTTCCCATAATCCGCCCGCGGTGAGGAAATAATCCCGCGCGGCAGGACAGAGGGAGGAGGAAACCCCGGAGGACGGTTTGTTTTTCTCCGGATTTCGTCTATCATGAAGCGCTGACATGCCCAAGCTCAAGCTGAAGACGATCATCCAGGCCGCGTTCTTCGCCGCCGTGGCGATGGCCGTGCTGGTCCAGGCCGCGAGCGTCTATTCGCGATGGCGTTCGAGCCGGCAGGTCCGCGCCGACATCTGGGCGAACGCCCGTGTCACTGTCCTGAAAACCGACCCGCGGTTCCCCCCGGGTCTCCTCGTCGAATATGTGAATGGAAGCCGGTTCGCGATCGACAAGTCGCGGTTCGATCTCACGGTCCTTCTGGGAAGCCAGGTGGTGGCGAGGAACGAGAGGATGTTCCGCGAGGTGAAGCCCGGACAGACGGTCCATGTCCTGCTCCAATCGGTGGCCTCGGATCCCGGCGCGACCCCTCCCCCGCCCGGCAGCGGGCTCGAATATAAGCTTTCAGTTTTCGCGGGGCAGCGGAAGCCCCTTCCCGAGGTCACCGGGGAGATCGAGATCCGCTGACGCCCGGCGCGTTACCTCCCGCCGTCTGTATAATCCAGGATGATCCCCGACATGAGCTTTACGCCGACGGCGAGGCTCTGCTCGTCGGCCGTGAAAGTCGGCGAATGGAGGGCGGTCTTTTCCATCCCGGGGGGGAGGACGCCGAGCCAGAGGATAACAGAAGGGGTCAGGCGCGCGAATTCGCTGAAATCTTCGCCGCCCGTGTCGGGCGGGATCTGGCGAGCAAACTCCTTCCCGCCAAGCAGCCTCTCGATACTGGGCATGATCTTCGCTAAAAGCTCCGGATCGTTGTAGACGGATGAGGTCCCGATCTCGTAGTCCAGCCGGTAAGGGGCCTGCGCCGCCTCGCAGATATTTTGGACCAGCCTCTCGATCTTCGCCCTGACGAGCTGCCTCTGGGCGTCGCCGAAGGTCCGGATGGTCGCGCCCAGCTCGGCTTTCTGGGGGATGATGTTCCGGGCGGAGCCGGCATGGAACGTGCCCACGGTGATGACCGTGTTGTTGTTGACATCGATCTCGCGGGCCACCATGACCTGGAGCGCCGTTACGATCTGGGCGCCGACGGCGATCGGGTCGACGCAGTTCCAGGGCATCGAGCCATGGCAGCCGGTGGACTCGATCGTCAGATCGAAGCTGTCGACGTTGGCGGTCGCCGTCCCCGGGCTGTAAAGGACCCGGCCCGGCTCGACCGTATCCTCGACATGAAAGGCGAACATGGCCTCGGGCTTGATCTCGGCGAACAGCCCGTCCTCGAGCATGCGGGAGGCGCCGCCGATCGTCTCCTCGGCCGGCTGGGCGACGAACAGGACCGTGCCGCTCAGGCTCTCCCTCAATTCGGAGAGGACGGCGGCCACTCCGAGGAGGATCGTGGTGTGGATGTCGTGCCCGCAGGCGTGCATCAGCCCGACCTCCTTGCCGTCGAGCGCCATCTTTTCCTTGGAGGCGAAGGGCAGGCCTGTTTCCTCCGTGATCGGCAAGGCGTCCATGTCGCCGCGGAAGCCGACGACCGGTCCCGGCTTCGCGCCGCGGAGCACGCCGAGGACTCCGGTGCCGCCGATCCCCGTTCTCACCTCGAGCCCGAGCTTCCGGAAATAGTCGGCGACGAGGGCGGCGGTCCTCACTTCCCGCATGCCGTATTCGGGATGGCAATGGATATCGCGGCGGATCTCGATCAGCGACGGGGCCAGGCTGCGAGACAAGGCTTTCGATTTTGGCGTCCCGGGCGGCCCTGTCGACAGGCGCCGCGACTCCTGAAAACCAAAGGATCGACAGCACGGCGGCCGCGATCAGTATGCGTTTGTTCATCGATTCACCTCATGAATTGGGGATGATCCTGAGCGTCCGGATGCCGAAAGCCGGAAGCGGCACGACGGCCTCTCCGTTCTTGACCTCGACAGGCGTTCCTTCCGACCACTCCGTATGGACGAGCTCGGCGGTCACGCCCTTCCCTTCGAGGAAGACGCTCCTCAGCCGGGCCTCGGCGGACCGGCCGGACGTTTCGCGAAGACGCACGATCAGGCCGTTGCCGTCGTCTGCCGGCTTGACCGCCTGGACGATGACGTTCGGGCTGTCGACCTCGAGGAAGGACCGGCTGGACGCCGTCTTCTTCCCGCCCGAATCGGCCGGGATCCAGGCCGCTTGAAGAGGCGTATGGACCTCCCAGCCGAACCGGCCCGACAGCGCCGGGTCCGACCCGCCGGCCCGCGATGTGATCGCATACTTGAAGGTCACAGCGCCGCCCTGGCTCGCCTTGAAATTTGTCATCCAGTAATTGTTCATCGCATAGGAGAAGACGGTGGCGTTCGGGATCTCGAGCTTCTTCAGCCACTTGCCGGTGTTGATGTCCCCGAACTGGACGAGCGGCGCCTCAACAGGCGACCAGACGACGGCCCGCTCGCCGTTCGCGGCCTCGACCCAGTGCTGCGCCGTCAGCCAGTCGCGGGTCGTGCCCGGAAGCTGATCAACCTCGGGACGCATCACGCCGTCGGCGATCTCGAAGAGAAAACCGCCCTTGTCGACCTTGAAGGGGAAGGCGAAGTAGACGGCCTCGGGGTCCCGCGTATCTTCCTTATCGAGCCGGTTTGAGATGTCGACCCTGTTGATCCCATCGTAAAGAAACAGCTCGGTCTCGTAGGTCCGGCAGCCCGGCGCCGCCGCGGTGATTCTCAGGCTTTTCGCGACCGGCCCGCTCATCCCGGCCGCCGCTTTTACGGAGGACGGACTCCGGCGCTTGAAGGCGGCGAGCTTCTCCATGTTGTCCACCGCCTTGCGGCCGCCCTCGGGGTTCTCATAGATGTACTGGTTCAGTGTGTAGGGACTCGCCGGGTCAACGCATTCGGCGCGCAGCCGTTTGTCGAACAGGCTGGTGATCCCGCCGGTCCGGGGATCGACGGCGAGCCTGTAAAAATCATTCTCCAGCGTCAGGGCCTGCGGCGTCGCGGCCGACAAAACGGCGCCGGGGCCCGCGCTGACCGGCATCGCCGCGTCACCTGTCGGCTCCTTCGCGCCCGCCTGAGGATCAGCCGATATCCCGTAGACCGCATACCCCAGAGACGGGACGTCCCGCGCCAGAAAGAGCATCGTCCTTTCATCCGCGAGCTGGAACGCTTCCTCGCGGCCGGTCCGCCGGTCGGTCAGCCGGAATCGTCCTTTTTTCTTGATGAGATCCTCGGGCAGTGCGGCTTTCACCACGTCGGTCCGCGTCCACGACAGCGGGTTAAAGACGATGAGCCCGGATCCTTCCGGAAGCTTCTGGCGGCCCGCCAAGGCGTCCAGGCTTTTCCTGATATGCGTCTGGGCGATCTCCCGGGCCTGGTAAGCGAAGCCCGATTTGACCGCCCACTGCCCCCTGGCGAGCTCCGAGTCCGGGCTGTCGATGCTGTTATGCGCTCCCCAGGTGTGCTCGTCGAAAAACATGGAGAGCTCCTGCCCTTCCCTGAGCTCGGCTCCAGGGTAAGTGAAACTGCTGTCGAGCGCGGAGGCGATGGCGCCCGCCTTCTCCGCCGTCAGGAGCTCGTTGTGGGCCAGCCGGTTGAGCCCCGATTCGAAGGCGGTCGAGCCGATGCCGTCGGTCCAGTAATCCGGCCAGCCCAGCTTATGGGTCGGGATCACCGCGCCGAACTTTTCCTCGAACGCTTCGAAAAAATCACTCATGACCGCGAGCCTCATCTTAGGGAAGGCCCAGCGCGCGTTCCAGTCGCGCACGATGTCGGAGAGCTTCCGCCCGGGCGGGCAATTGTCGGTCACCCAGGCGCCGAGGTTGAAGGCGATGAGGTCGTAGGGGTAATCTCCCCGCTTCTCGAGCGAGGACAGGTAGGCATCGACCTTGGGCCGGCTCGCGTCTTCGCCCTCGTGGAGGCGGAGCTCATAGTTGGCGAAGAGATAATGCTCGCCGTTCCAGTGGAGGATCCGGCTGCCGTCGGCCGACTCCCAGTAGAACGCGTTCGGCCGGCGGAGCGGCGCCCGCGAGCGGGTCTCGTTGATGCCGGTAGCGAAATACTTGACGCCAGCGAGGTTCAGCACCAGGGGAGAGGCCCAGCTCCAGCCCGTGACGTCGTTGTTCATCGCGCTCCGAACCGCAAAGCCGTATTTTTTGCCCGACCTCGGCGGCATAATCGACCGCCCGGATGAGCTCGTCATGGGCGAACGTGTCGGAAAGCTGGAGATACCAGGCGCCGACCTCCACCCTCCCCTGCCTCACGAGGTCCAGGAGCTCCTCTCCCTGTTTTTCGGGCCGGTGCCTGAGGTAGTTTTGAAGCGCCCAGGAGATCTCGATATTCCAGCGGAATTTCGCGTCGTCGGGATAGCCGTCCGTTTCGCGGCAGTACTTGATGACATCGTCCAGGTACTCCGCGTGCTTTTTGAAGATCCGGGTTTGGAGCTCCGTGTAGCCGATATCGGTGTGGGAATGATGGAAAAGGTAGATCGACCAATGGCGCGGGGGCGAGAGCGTTTTCTCGGCGGCGGCGGTCCGGCCGCCCGCCTGGAGCGCAAAGGACGCGACAACGCCGGCCTGGACTTCCGGGACAAAAAGGTCGTGTTCGCTTCGTCCGCCCGGGATTTTCGGGAGCGCCAGCCGGATCTCTTCCGCCGTTCCCAGCTTGGCCGTGACCTCGCCCTTTGTCGCGGCGCCCGGGTTGTCGACCGTCACCCGGAGCAGCTGCTTGAAGCCGCTTCCGTCCCGCGCGATGAACGGCGTCGCCGCGACCTCGAGCTTGAGCGGAGCGAGCGATTGGCCGGAGGTTTGGCCTCCGGCAGCCGGCCCGGCCAGGCTGCAAACAAGAAATAGCACAGGCGGCACCAAAACCGGTCTGCGGATCATCGTCATCGCCACCCTCCCGACATTTCTATTTCCCAGGCGACTCGGCAGTCAACACCGAAGCGCCGCGGAAGATCCATCAAAGAATCGCTTATTTCGGAATACTTTTCAATTCCCCTTTCGGGCATCCGTTCCGAACGACTTCGTTATCTCAGCGCCGCCCGGCCGGTCGTCCGCGCCGATCTTCAGCCGGAAATCGTCGAGGGCGTATTCCGCCGCAACCG
>CAVSCD010000010.1:0-636116 GCA_963726335.1 Candidatus Aminicenantota bacterium
TGGCGAATTTTTCACACCCTCAGGCATTTCCGGTCGAAAGAACCGTTCGCAAGATCCAGCAAGAGATAGTTCAGCACAACGGGATCATTTCCGGCCCCAACTGCAAGAACCATCGACTGACCAATTGAAGACTTGAACTTCCCGCCCGCCAAGTCCACGGCCTCGTGGCTGTGGCCATGTATAGTCACCATGGGCTCGTTCTTCCCGAATGAACTCGGCTATAGCCCGGCTCCCGATATGGCGCAGTCCGGCAGCCGAAATCGCTGTATCAAAGAAACCGGCCGGAGGAACATGGATCAGGTAAATCGTATCTCGAGGATCCGAAAGCCCCGCCACCCTCTCCAAATCAAAGAAAACATTGTCCGATCTGTCGGCCGGATCGAATACGAAATCACGAAGCTTGGTTCCCTCGGACTTCCGGCCAAACAGGTTGATCCCTTCTTTTATCACTAATTCGCTGAGATCTGCCCCTTCAGCGAGAGGGACAGGATCGTCAACGCTTTCCCATTTCTCGTAATCTTTCATCGTGAAGGGCGTGAGTGGGACGTATGGATAGCCCACAACGTACAAACGTGCATCAAGCGGGAAAGCTGGCAGGTGGGGACGATGATCTCAGGGAATTCACGCAGTGTGTTTTCGACGATTGCCCAGTCATCATTCCCTGGGATAGCGAAAACCCATATACCCCTGCGTCCTTTGAGAAGAGTGCCAAAGTTCGAACGTACCTCCGCTCTCTGTTCCTCCGGATATCCGGAGCCAGCGATATCCCCGGCGATGAAGAGTGTATCGATTCCTTCATCGAGGAGTCGACCAAGGAGTGCAAATCTGGCCTTCAATCCGTGTAGGTCGGAGACGGCAGCGGCTTTCATAAGTACGCCCTGTAAAGACTCGCAAAACTGCAGAGCTTCGCCGAGTCAATATTTTCGAATTGGAACTTCGGGCACCTTAGCGGCCCACAACAGAACCGTTTTCCTAAGTATGGCCGAAGCGTATCAAGGAGGGGGAAATGAGTCAAGGGAATTGGCGTCACCTGCGACTGTGGCACCTAGTGTGGCACCTATTTGCATCCAACAATGCAAATTATGCAGACAATACAAATAATGCAGACCTCTCCCTTTTTCACATAACTACCTTATTTTTCAGTAAGTTACTGGCAATAATGAGCTTAGCGGAATAAGCTCAGATCTTCTTCCTGGCGAATTTTAAGTCCCTTGCGTCTGCCAATTCCGCCACCCCGGCGGCGCCCCAAAACTAGCACGATCGGGGAACCGAGGTCAATGGAGCGAAATCGCGAACGTCAGTTGATACGACCCGAACACTCGGCCCTTGACTATCAAACACCCTTCGCGTATCTCAAAAGCCAAATGCCCAACCTCGATGACGGCATCCGCTACGTTGTGCCTGTCATCCTGGACGATATCTCAATCCACCTCGGCCACTGGATTGGATACAATGTCTTGGCGCAGAACCCTATTAAAGAGTCATGCCCCGAAAAATTCCGACAGTTTCATTTACTGAGCCGGAGCTGTGCCAGGGAGCCCGAGGTGTAAGCAGGCCTTGAGTAACTAGATACCGAACTTCCAGCTTCCGTTTAGCTTAATATATACTTCGGTAACCATAAAAGGATTAGAGACCTCATTGTTGCCTACGACAGCTAACAAGAGTTATTCTGTTTAGAACAATAGCTGTATTGTCGATTATATTTACGGTCGCTTCATGTATATCGGCTTTCTTATACCAGATCCGGCCGCTTTTAATGATATTGACTTCCTGTTCTTTTCCCCACAGATCCGCCCATGTGGACAAACATAGATTTTTCGTGAAATAGATCGGCCAGCTTATCTGCGTTCTTGTCGGCCATCCACTGCCACTTATCTTTTGACAGATTAAGAAGTTCCTGTTCCGCAGCGGTGAAGACTTTATCAGGCGGATTCAGACCGCGTTGTTGTTGTCCGAAAGACAATTGAGCGATCATTACCAAGAAAAAAAGAGTCCTAAAATTGGTGCTCTCATAATTGATACCTTTTTAAATTAATTGACTTCATGATTCAAAGAGTTATTGTTCCATAGTTTCACTAATATTCCAAACTGATCTGGCTAGTGAGCACTGGTTTGGGTATCACGGACGCTGCTGAACGCCGGCTGAAAGCGACAGGAAACCATCCATGAGATTCCGTCGGACGCCGGAGAGATGTCGGGGCGTCACCATCGATCCCAAATTCCAGGCGAGATGATTTCCGCGATCGCCAGGCCGACTATCGCGGTCAAAATGTCGTTCGTCTCGTCCTCGGTCCTCGAACGCGGGCCGGCTCCCCAGCTCATCATTCCGTAGAACTTGGCGTTCTCCGGCACGCGCAGGTGCCGGTCATACCGCTCGATCGCCTGGGCAATACGAGCGTCCCCGCTGACGCGCCTGTAATACCAGCTCAGGAAATTGATGATCAGGGGGGTACGCTTCTGGTCGTGGCTGTCCATGATCCCCCACGTGCCGTTGGAGCGCTGCGTCCGAAGCAGCCACTCGATGTGCGGCTTGATCCTCGTTCGAAGCTCGTTTTGCCACTCCGCCTTCTCACAGTGGAGATCGAACCCGACGATCCCCTCCCCCACGTAGGCAGAGCAGGTGTTCGGGTCGTGGTCCCAGAGCCAATAGTCGTTGCTGAAGCTCCCCGTTATGCCGGGATCCGAATATCCCGCGAAGATGTAGGGAATCCGCCCGTCTTCCGTGAAGGTGCCGACCACCCAGCGGAGGGCGTTGGCGATGACCCGGTATTTTTCCTCGTGGGTCTTTTGGTACATCCAGGTGAACACGGGAGCGGACAGGCCGGAACCGACGGTGTATTCCTTAATGATTTTTCCGGAGGCCTGTTCGTCTTTGAACTGGCTCCAGCCGGCGCCGATGCCGCCGAGGGATTGATGAATCCGTCGGCCTCGACGGCGGTGACGTAACGGCGCACGGCTTCGAAATAGCGCTGTCGCCGTTCCTCGTCGACGTGACGGTCGAGAGCGATGAACAGGCCGATCATGCTGCCGGTATCAGCCAGGAAGATGGCCCCATAACCGGTCGGCCAATAGCCGCTCGGAAGCTGATTCCCGAGCAGCTTGTCCGCGCCCGTTATCGCCAAGTCAAGGTACTTGCGGTCGCCGAATATTTCATACCCGGCCACGAGCGTCCGCATGTAGTAGCCGGCTCGGAACAGGATGGGATTATCCCGCTGTTCGGCGGCGATATAGTCGCAATGCTTCTTGAAAAAGTCCCGGGTCGCGCCGCAATCGACGCAGAACGGGCTGCTTTGGCGGGGTTGTGCGCCGGCCAAGGAAATTCCAACGAGCACCGCCAAGCCCAGACTCAGACCGATTTTCATGGGCGAACACCTCATGTGTAACCACGTTGCGGGATACGACGGTGAAACTTATCATGAGACGCCGAAATGAGCAACCGAGCCCGGACTTCCCCCTTGGAACCGCGGCTTCATCCGCAGACCGGGGTCATCGGCCGCGAATACGCAAGCCTCAAAAAAGCCTTGACGCGGCGGCCGGAATTCATAAGATGGGACCCGGAATCGCCGCGAGGACGAGCGATGGCTCCGCATACTCAATAACAGGCTGCGAAAGCCGGCCAGGAGGAACGGATGATCAGGACGGAGAAGGAAATCAGACGGACAAAATGGGCGTTATTTGCGGCCGCCGGCATGTGCTCCGCGGCGTTCCTGACGATGATGGCCGCAGCGGCCAGCGACTGTCCCCCACTCCCAGGAGGCGGTCGGCGCCGCGGCCACGGAAATCGTCGAGTATCAGTCGAACGAGAGGCAGCTTTACCCGCGCCTCGAGGCCGTGGCCATACGATCCATAGAGCGCCTGCCGGATGGAGTGGGGGCCAGTTTGGCCCTCGAGTCCGACAGGGTCGGGTTCTCCCATTTCCTCTATTCCATAAACGGCGAGCCTTTCCGGAAGGCGGACGGGGGGCGTCTGGTCATCTCCTTTGTCGACAAACACACGCCGGACATCCAGAGAACGACAACCATCATCAAGGCGGCCAGCGCCGACGGCGGGACATCCGAAGATCACTATATCAACATCAATTATTACCCCAGGGAACACTATGCCAAGGGCGGACAGACGGCACCGGGTTACGTCATCCTCCAGAAGACGGACATCCCCTTCGCCCAGAGCCGCGTAGCGGACTGGATCGTCGACCAGGCGAGCGCGGAGGACATCGCGTTCGCGACTTCAAAGTGGGGGCCGAAGCTCGAGGGTCTAGCGACGCCCCTGGAAAAGGCCAGGCGGCTGGCCATGCTCCTGATGGATGATCTCCAGCCGCACCGGGGCACACCATCCGATAAAATGAAGGCGCCGCCGTTCGAGCAGTACCGGCGGGCGGTTTCGGGTGAGGACCACGTCTGGTGCGGCAACCTGGCTGCTATCTTCGTCCGTGCCTGTACTTCCCTGGGCATCCCGGCCCGCGCCATCGGGATGAACCGGACGGTGTCCGAGGGCAAAGCGTATAACCTGATGACGGCCGAGGGGCACTCGACGACCGAGATCTTCGCCGCGGATCTCAACAAATGGGTCTGGATCGACCTGACCTTCCTGATGACCGGCATGGAGCTTCCCGGCCGGGGCCCGATCCACATGGCCGACCTCGTGCGCGCTCTCAACGATCCGGATCAGATCGGCGGGCTGACGGCCCTCGTCTATGACCCGGCCAAGAAAGCCGAAACACGGGTGAGCGTCCCGGAGTGCGCGAGCCGCGACGCGCTGCTGAACTACTTTAAAAACGACCAGACGTTCAGGTACGTCCGGAAAAGCAATCCGTGAGGACTTAGAGCCGCGGAACCATCTCGCCTGTTTCGCTTTCTCTAAGCCTTCCCTGGCGCCCTTGGGCGCTATCGCCTGCTCCTCTTCCTTTCCCTGACAGGTTTCCAAGACTTCCTCAATTCTTCCCGCCGGGAACGAGGCGCTGGAGCTCCTCGAACCAGTTCTGGACGAGGATCATTTCGGTGACGGGCGAGGGCTTCCGGTCATCGAGCCTGACCATGAGAAACTGCCGCGAATCGGAGGACAGGTCGTAGCCGCGAATGGGATCGCCGAAGTAATATCCGGGCTTGTCGAAAAGCAGGCGGGGCCGGCCGATCTCGAAACCGCCGCTCGTCCACACTTCGACCACCCACGTTTGATTCCGCAAGCGATAGAACAACTGCCTGCCGTCCTTTGCCCAGACCGGGGAGTCTCCCCCCTCGCTCGATACCTGGATCTTCCCGCCGGGGCCGGGATAGGGCCGGACGTAGACCTCATCGCGGTTCGACTCATCGGAGGCATACGCCAGCCAGCGCCCGTCGGGCGAAAATTCCGGGTAATGCTCATTAAAGGGCGAATCGAGGAACGGCGTCAACCGGCCTGAGCCGATGTCGAGCATCATGATGTCGCTCTTGGTATCCGGGTGCATCTCCACCAGGGCGACCGTTTTCCCGTCGGAGGACCAGGATCCCGCGGTTTGATTGAATTCGCTCGTAGTCAGGCGCTCCATCGGCGCGCTGCCATCGGACGGCTGCCAGGACAGGTTCCTGACCAGGGGTTTTTGCCACGTGAAAAGGAGCCGCTGGCCGTCGGGAGACCAGATCGGATACTCGGCATTGCCCTCTCCGGTCAGCCGGCTGTCCGTTTTTCTGGTCAAGTTGTAGACCCAGACCTGCCACTCCCGTCCGGAGGTGACGTAGGCGATCCTCTGACCGTCGGGAGAGAGGCGCGGCATCCCGAAAGACTTCCGGAAGTCTATGATCGGCCGCTCCTCCCCTCTCTGGTCCACCCAGACGAGCGAATTGTCGCGTTCCGGGACGACGCCGCCGGCCGCATAAACAAGTGATCCCGTGTCGGAGACCCCGAACTGACCGGCGCCGGTGTTGTGCCAGCTTCCCGTGCTGAAAGCCTGCATGACGTTTTCCCGGAGCGCGACCGGTTGGCCGACGACCTCCCGCTTCGCCAGGTCGAAGCGCGCGGCCATGAGCGTCCCTCGCCTCAGGAAGACCAGATGTCCCGTGGGCAGGTACCTGGCATCGGCGGCGTCCTGAAGCAGCACCTGCCATTCGCCCGTGTCCAGGCGGAGCAAACCCAGGCAGGGTAGTCGGTCCCAGCCATGTTTCATGGCGGTGAAGACCACGGTCTTCCCGTCGGGAAGCCAGCGGGGCAGACGGTGGATGAATTCCTCCCGCTTCGGGTCGGGCTCGGTCAGGGTCTCGGGCTTTCCCCCGTCGTCCGGAACCATCGAGAGGCCGGCGGTCCAGCCGTCGGTAAACACGATTCTCCGATCGCGACCCCAATCGGCGCCCAGGAGCAATTGGACGCCGCACAGCGTCGTCGGGACGCCGCCTTCGATGGCGGTCTTCTTCAGCAGACCGTCCGCCCAGAAACCCACCTGGCGATCGTCCGGCGACAGGAAGGGATTGATCCCGCCTTCCGTCCCGGGGATGGGGGTGGCCTCCAGTTGATCCAATCTCCGCAGGTATAATCGAGGCTTCGCCCGGGGGCCCGGATTCTCTTCGACGGCGCTGTAGATGACGAACCGGCCGTCGCCGGACATCGCCATCGCCGTGCGGGTCGGGCGCTCCATCTCCAGATCTCGACGCATGCCGTCGAGCCAGTGACCCGGTTCGACCTTGATGATGGACGTCACCGCCGAAGTCGAGGGACGGGGCGCGAAACGCCCAATCAACAACCGGTCGATAAGGATCCCCGCAGCGAGCAGGGCGGCCGCGCCCGCGATCAGCCAAACGGAAGAGATCTTGCGTGGGGGAGCGGAGACGTTGACAGGCCGGGCCTCGGGCGCCTCGATTTCGAGGCGGGCATCGCCGATATCGCGCAGCCGTTCCCTGGGGTCTTTCCGGAGGCAGCGCCGCAGCAAGTCTTTGACTCGCCACGGGGTGGCGGCGGGAAGGGCCTGCCAATCCGGCTCGCCCCTGAGGATCGCGGCCGCAAAGTCCGTGGGCGTTTCGCCCTCGAAGGCCTGTTTCCCGGTCAGGCATTCGTAGAGGATGCAGCCGAAGGCCCAGATATCCGCTCTCCTGTCCGCCGGCTTGCCCCGGGCCTGCTCGGGACTCATGTAGGCGGCCGTGCCAAGGATCACGCCCGGCTCGGTCATCGCCGCCGTGATCGTCGGCGAGTTGGCGATATCCGGGGCGGCCGGTTCTTCGACATAGGTCTTGGCCAGCCCGAAGTCCAGGATCTTGGCCTTGCCGTCCGGTGAGATCTTGACGTTGGCGGGCTTCAGGTCGCGGTGGATGATGCCCCTCTCATGCGCCGCCTCCAGCCCTTCGGTGATCTGGCGGCAGACGTCCAGGGCGTCTTCAAGGGAGAGGGGGCCGCGGCTCAAGCGCTCGGCCAAGGTCGCGCCTTCGACAAGCTCGAGGACGAGAAAACGCCGGCCGTCGGCTTCCTCGACTCCGTAGATGGAAGCGATATTCGGATGATTGAGAGAGGCGAGGACCCTGGCCTCGCGCTCGAAACGGGCCAGCCTCTCGGCGTCGGCGGTGAAGGCTTCGGGCAGGACCTTGACGGCGACCTGGCGGGCGAGCCGGATGTCCTCGGCCCTGTAAACGACGCCCATGCCGCCGCGGCCGAGCTCCTCGAGGACGCGGTACTTGCCGGCCACGAGGCTCCCCTTGGTCAAGTCAGGGGCGGACGATTCGACCGTCTTTGTCAGACCGGCAGCAGGCGTCTCACTGAGCCCAAGCTGCGCGGCGCAGTTGCTGCAGAACCTCGCTGTATCGGCGTTTTCGGACCGGCATTTCGGGCACTTGATGGACACGGCGGATTTCTTTTCTCTGCGCGGCCAGAGGTTATCAGGGAATGGGAGTGCCAGTCAACTTACTGATCGCTCAAGCTGTTCGTGCTCTAGGGAATGATGACGACATCGATCTCGCCGGATTCTACGATCTTGGTGAGCTGGCCGGAACGATGGCCGCAGATCCCGATTCGGCCCGTTCATCGATTTGGCCGCCCCGATGATATTTCGCGCCGCCGGCAAGTGTCAAGAACTCATGTCAAATCGCGTTGACACCGGATTCTGACTTCTTGACACCCGTCGGCGGTGGGAAATATTATCAATGCGTGAAAAAGGGGCAAGGAATATCCTATCAGACACAGAAGCGCGTTCGGCCGGTGCCGCCGAACAGCGAATGATGATCCTTGAAGAAGTGAGGAGGAGATTATGAAGCACATGAAGCGAGGTCGCTTCGCGGTTTTGCTCATTTGTCTGCTTGTTCCCACGGCCGGCTGGCTGCAGACAACTGCCGAAACATACAGCGATAACCCGGTCATGCCCGCGGGCATCCAGGGCCGGCGCATCCAGGCCCTCATCGCCGGCGTCAATTCCGGAAAACCGGAACAGATCAGAGACTTCCTCAACACGCACTGCACCGAAGAATTCCGGACGTTCGTGCCGATGGAGGGCCATATCGAGGTTTTCCTGGGTTTGCTGCGAGAGACAGGGGGAATCGATTTCTCCCGAATCCGCACCTATGTCCCCGAACGCAAGGGCCAGACGGTGATCATCGTTAAGGATAGGAACTATGATAACTGGCTGGGTATCACGGTCCGATTCAGCGATGCTCCCGAATATCTCATCGGAGGCGCCGGCTTCAGCCCAGCCCGCCCGCCGGCCGGTTTAGAAGAACCGCCGCTCAACGAGGAGCAGTTCCTCGCCGAAACCAAGGTCTTCATGGCCAAAATCTTAAATAAAGGACTGTTCTCCGGGACGTTGCTCGTGGCCAAAGGAGATCAGGTGCTCTTGACCATGGCCGCCGGCGAGGCCAGCAAGGCCTTCCACGTGCCCAACAACATCGACACCAAGTTCAACCTCGGCTCGATGAACAAGATGTTCACTTCGACAGCCGTCGTCCGGCTGGCCGAGAACGGGAAGCTCTCCCTGGACGACCCGATCAGCAAGTTTATCGATGAGTCCTGGCTGCCCAAGGATGTGACGGACAGGATCACGGTGCGCCACCTCCTCACCCACTCTTCGGGGCTGGGCAGCTATTTCAACGAGACCTACCAGAAGAGCTCTCGCGCCCTCTTCCGCAAGCTCGACGACTACAAGCCGCTGATCAAGGACGACCGGCCCGCCTTCGAACCGGGAAAGCGCTACCAGTACAGCAATACCGGGATGTTCCTGCTGGGTGTGGTCATCGAAAAGGTGACCGGCGAGGACTACTTTGACCATATCCGAAAAGTCATCTACGAGCCGGCCGGCATGACGAACACCGACTGCTACGAGATGGATTACCCCGTCGAGAACCTGGCCATCGGCTACAGCCCCGACCCGAAGAGCCCCTACGGTTGGCAGAACAATCTCTACAAGCATGTCATCAAGGGCGGACCGGCCGGCGGCGGATTCTCGACAGTCAAGGACCTCCACAAGTTCGCCCTGGCTCTTCTCGGCGGAAAATATGTCTCCAAGGAATCCCTGAAGGAGATGTGGACGGATCACCTGGGAGCCGACTACGGCTACGGTTTCAGCGTTTCGGAAGCTGCGGCCGGCAAGGTGGTCGGCCACGGAGGCGGGTTTGATGGAATCAATTCCAACCTTGATATCTTCGTGGATTCCGGTCATATCGTGGCCGTCATGTCCAACACAGACAGGGGCGCAAGCCCTGTGGCCTCTAAGATCGCCTCGCTCCTCGGCCGGGCTCATTAGTCCCGGAATGTGGCGCCGCGTGGGTCACCTATCTGCGTCCAAGATCGCAGAGAACGCAGAGGGCACAACTGAGTTCCATGAGCCAAGAAGCGCCTAACATAAAGCTGAAAATATCCGCGATACTGGCCTTCTCGGGCCTGATGATGTCATGCCTTCAGAGCGTATCGGAGGATCTCCGGCAGCAGGTCATCAAGGATATCCGGCGGCCGACCATAGAAAAAGCCGATTCGTTTCTCGACGCCCGGCCGGTCACCATCACCGATTTTCGGTGCGCCCGCAGCGCCGGCGGGGAACATGACTTTTTTTCCGAGGGCGATTACTGGTGGCCCGATCCTGAAAATCCGGATGGCCCGTACATTCGCAGGGACGGGCAGAGCAACCCGGACAATTTTTCGTCCCACCGCGAGGCCATGATGCGCCTGAGCGAAATCACGGCGACCCTCGCCTCGGCCTGGCTTCTGACCGGCGAACGGAAATACGCCGACCGGGCGCTGACGCACCTCGATGCCTGGTTCGTTGACAGCGCCACCATGATGAACCCCAATATGCTTTACTCTCAAGCCATCTTCGGCTTGGCCAGCGGCCGCGGCATCGGCCTGATCGATGCCTATCATCTGGTTGAAGTGGCCCGGTCCGCGCAGGTTCTAGCCGAAAAGGGGGGGATTTCCGAAGTCCATTCGGCAAAGATCAAGGACTGGTTCAGCCGGTTCCTGGATTGGATGGTGACGCATCAGTACGGGATCGACGAGATGAACTCTAAAAACAACCACGGCACGTGTTGGGTGGCCACAGCCGCCTCGATGGCCAGGCTGACCGGCAACAGGGAGATCATCGAAAAGTGCGTCAGCAGATTCAAAACCGTTTTGCTCTCCGGCCAAATGGGAACCGACGGCAGCTTTCCGCTCGAATTGGCACGGACCAAACCCTATGCCTATTCTTTGTTCAATATGGATGCCCTGTGCAATGTCGCTCAGATCTTGTCGTCGGAGAAAGAAGACCTGTGGGAATATGCGATCGACGGAAAATCGCTGGCCAAAGGCATGGACTTCATTTTCCCGTATATCGTTAATAAATCGGAATGGCCTTATGAGCATGATGTCTTCATCTGGAACGAATGGCCGGCGCGGCAGTCGTGCCTGCTGTTCGCGGGGCTCGCCTTCGGGAGAACGGAATACATTCAGCAGTACTTGAAACTGCCGGCGAATCCTGTCCATCCCGAAGTCCTGAGAAACCTGCCTGTCCGCCATCCGCTCATCTGGCTGCTCCCCCACTGAATTTGACATCTCTTTGAGCCGCGGAGAGCCTGCCCGGACGAAGCCTCCTCATCCAATACCGGCGCGTCAATAAGCGACCGTCCCAATCCCTCAAGCCCGTATTGACAGTCCCGAATGTCCTGTCATTGTCAGAAGTCGCGGTCAAGTAAAAGTCGAGGTCGGAGCATGGTTGATTTCTCGGCCGGGCTGGGATATAGAGGTAAGATCAGGGAGGCAGGGGATGCCGGGAAAAATGATCGGACTCCGGGAGGCGGCGGCCTTGGTTCCCGACGGGGCCACGCTCTCGTTCGGCGGGTTCACCACCCAGCGCCATCCGATGGCCTTCGTCCACGAGCTCATCCGCCTGAAAAGGCGGAACCTCTACCTGTTCGGCCACTCCCCGGGTGGGGATTGGGACATTCTCATCGGCGCCGGCTGCGTCAAGCGGGTCGAGCTTGCCTATGAGGCCGACGAAGCCTTCAACACGGTCGGCCCCCGCTGGCGGAAGGCGGTCGAGCGGGGGGAGATCGAATGGGAGGATTACAGCAATTTTTCGATGGTCGCGCGGTTCACGGCCGGGGCCATGGGCATTCCCTTCATGCCCGTGCGCAGCCTGCTCGGAAGCGACGTGGCCGGGCGGGAGGCTTTGACTCCGGACGAGCGGGCGGCCGATCCGCGCACGGCGAGAAAGAAAATCCATCTCATGGACTCCCCTTTCGACCCCGCCGACCGCGTGGCGCTGGTGCCGGCCATCCGCACGGAATTCGCCGTCCTCCACGTCCAGAAGGCGACGGCCGGCGGGACGGTCCGGATCGAGGGGCAGAGCTTCGCCGACATCCAGCAGGCCCTGGCGGCCGACACGGTCATCGTCACGGCCGAGGAGATCGTCGAGGAAGATGTCCTGCGCCGAACGCCGGAGCAGAACCCCATCCCTTTCTTCGCCGTCAAGCATGTCTGCCACGTCCCTTTCGGAGCGCACCCCTACGCGGTCTATAACTACTATGATTACGACCCGCTCCAGCTCAGGGAATACCATGAGAGCGCCCGGGACGACGCCGCCTTCCGGGCCTACATCGAAAAATACGTGTACGCGACCCGCGACCACCGCGCTTATCTCGAGGCCGTGGGCGGGGCCTCCCGGCTGGACGGCCTCAGAGCGGCTCCCGGCTACGGCTACAGTCCGGGCCTCAAGAGGAGGTGCTGAGCGCCATGGCCGCCGCGGACTATTCCCTGATGGAGCTGATGACCGTCGTCGCCGCCCGCGAGGTCAAGGACGGCGACGTCGTTTTCGCCGGCACCGGACTGCCCATGCTCGGGGTCATGCTGGCTCAGAAGACCCACGCCCCCGGCTGCGTCATCATCTTCGAGGCGGGGACGGTGGCCAGCCGCCTGGCCCACCTGCCGATGTCGGTCGGCGACCCCCGGGCCATGCGCGGCGCGGCCATGGCCGCCGGCCTCAACGAGGTCTTCAGCTTCGTCCTCCAGGCCGGCCGCGTCGACGTCGGCTTCTTGAGCGGGGCCCAGGTCGACCGCTTCGGCAACATCAACAGCACCTCGATCGGGCGGGACCCGCGCCGGCCGGCCGTGCGGTTCTCCGGCAGCGGCGGCGCCTGCGACATCGCCTGCCTGGCCAGGCGGACGATCATCATCGCCAAACACGAGAGAAGGCGGTTCCCCGAGAGGGTCGATTACATCACCAGTCCCGGCTGGCTCGAGGGAGGCCCAAGCCGCCGGGCCGCCGGGCTCGTCCGGGGGGGTCCTGACGTTGTGGTCACGACCATGGGCGTCATCCGCTTCCGCGACGGCACGAAACAGCCGTATCTGGCCAGCTATCATCCGGGACTGACGCCCGAAGCCGTGGCCGAAGAGACGGAGTTCGCCCTGGACATCGGTCCGGCTGACGAGACGGCGCCGCCCGCCGCCGAAGAATTGCGCATCCTCCGGGACGTCGTCGACCCGGAGCGGATATTCCTGAAATAGTCTCTCTGCACGCGGCGATAAATGCGGCCGGGCTTCTCCCTCTTCGAAAAGCCCGGCTCAGTCGAAACCTTCGAAAACTATTTCTTCGCGGGCATCCAGGGCACGAAGGACGCCGTGGCCGAGATATTTCCACCGGCTTCGGCGATATTCTCTACCGTGACCCCCGAGTAACCGAACTTCGGCTCGGAACCGCCCCAGAAATAGTAGCTGCTGCTGTTGGGGAAGGTTTCGCTGCCGAATCTCGTGACCCCGAACGGGCCCGGATAAAGGTCTCCGGTGTTGGCCGCCCAGGCGCCGCGCTCGAGATGCCATTGGTCATCTGCCTGGATCAGGGAAATCGCGTAGTGACGTTCTCCGGTCCAGGCTTTCTTCCATCCCTCCGAGCGAAACTCTTTCCAGTTCTCGGCCTCGTTGGGGCGCCAGTAGATCCGAGACAGGACCGTCTCGTCGATATGATAGATCGCCAGTCCATGGACCGCCGTTCCGTAGGCCAGTCCTTGATCGAACCCGATCTGCTGCCGGTTTTCAAGAAGGTAATATTCTTTGCCGCCGGAATTCGGAACCGCCATTTTATAAACATCAGGTTCGGTTTCAGCGGGGCGCAGCGTGACATCGGTCAGGCCGGTGATTTCGACGGGTTCCGCAAAACCGAGCCGGTACTTGCTCCAGGCGTCCAGGTGGGCGGGCGAGTTGCCGCTGAATATGGCGTAGCGCGGAAACGTGTTCCAGGAGCCGTAGGCCATCAGGCTGAAAATATCCGTGCCGTTGGATTCGTAGCCGTAATCATACTGGTCGGGCAACCCGAGGACGTGGCCGTATTCATGCGCGAAGACGCCGACCGTCGGAGGATAAGGCCCCCTGACGACTCCGGTGTACCCGGTCAGGTCACCGCCCACTTCGGGCATGGCGGCGTATTGATCGATCTTTACGCCGTCAACAAGAACGGGGCCCGTCGCGCCGTAGGTAAGACTCCAGCTATGAGACCAGATCAGCGACGGATCCCCGCTCCATTCGGCGCCCGTCCCGGCATAAACGACAAACAAGTTCGGCACTTCTCCATCGACGGCGTATTGCGAAAAATCCACAATCCCATCCGCGGCCGTCACGACGTCGATGACCAGGCCGGGGACGTTATTCGGGAAGGGGCCGAACCCATTATCGTGAAGGCCGTCCGCCTGACAATAAAAATCGTAGGGATGGCCGGACTGCGTCCAACCGAGCAGGCTGGGCATATCCAGCGTAACGACATCCACCTGGCCGTAGGAGACCTGAGAATAGTAGTTCTTCAGCGTGCGGTCTGTCGGGTATCCTAGCGAAGCATAAGGAATGTACTCCGCCGGGCTATAAACCGTGCCGAAAAGCATACTGTCGAAATCGGTGAGGTTACGCCTCGCTGCCGGCCCGCCCGGCGGCGGCGTCGTGAAGTCGGCAAAAAGCACCAAGACTTTTTGGGTGGCCGCCGTTTCCAGCTGCCCGATCGCCTCACCTTCGGGATTGAATTTCTTGCCCTTGTTCGCGGAATTGGGAAAAGGGTATTGGAAGGCCTTCCCTTTGGCTTTCATTTCCTTGGCCACGTCCGGATGCAGAGGGATAATCGAAAATCCCCTCGGAGACGCCGTACCCACGGCCCCTTTTCGCGAAGCGATGAAACCCGCCGGCGTCAGTATGGCCACGGCCAGCAGGAGAACGTAGAACTTCGGAACCCAGCCTTTCATGGTTACCCTCCTTATAGATTTTCAATCTGAGGACAGACGCCGGGGCTGATGGACATGGATATCAACCGGCCACGAACGACGTCATTGAACGGGAAATAAGCTTCTCCCCTTCCTTTGTCCCCATCTGATTTCTCAGATGAGGGAAATTTATCACCGTCGATAAGCCAAAGTCAAGCAGGAACGCGAAGCGTCAAGGCCGACGGCTCGTGTTCGAACCGGGCGATAAACGCCGGGAGATGTTCCTCCAGAAAACGGGAGACGCCCGCTTCGCGCTGGAGATCAAGGAAGTCCCGGCCAACGATGGCGAAACCGGTCGTTGTAACTCCCCCCGGAACCCCATAGAATGACGGTATGGGGATTCTTGAAATGAGACTTTCAAAACTCAGCATGTATATCGCTTCAATGTTCTTGGCAGCCTGTCGGCCCGCCGGAAAGGCGCCGGAAACATATCTCGATCCGGATCTGCCGGCAAACCGACGGGTTGAATTGCTGCTAAAGGAAATGACGCCGGCGGAGAAGATCGGGCAAATGTGTTCGTATGTGGGGGAAGCGGCCCCCTCTTCGGCCGCCAACACGGACGAAGAGATCCCCTATATCCTGAGCCTGGGAGACACGGCCGGTCTCGTCAAAGACGGGAAGATCGGTTCGTTCATCAAGGTCGCGGACTATAAGAAAGCCAATGACCTCCAGGGGCTGGCCGAACGATCGCGCTTGAAGATACCTCTCTTGATCGCCAACGACGCCATGCACGGCCACGGGATGTACCAGGGCGCCGTGACGATTTATCCCACGGAAATCGGGATCGCTTCGACCTTTGATACGGAGCTGGCCTACCGGATCGCCCGATGCACCGCCCGCGAGATGAGAGCGACCGGGAATCACTGGACGTTTTCACCCAATATCGAGGTGGTCCGTGATCCGCGGTGGGGACGGACCGGCGAGACATTCGGCGAAGATCCGTACCTGGTTTCGATGATGGGCCGGTCCATGATCAAGGGCTACCAGGGAGATGATTTTGGAGACCCGGATAATGTCCTGTCCTGCGCCAAGCATTTTGTCGGGGGAGGCATCGCCGACAATGGACTGAACGGCGCCCCGGCGGATATCTCCGAACGCACCCTGTACGAGATCTTCTTTCCGCCGTTCAGCCAGGCCATCGACGCCGGGGTCTATACCATAATGCCGGCTCATAACGAGATCAACGGCATCCCCTGTCATGCCCATCGACGGTATCTGACCCAGTTGATCCGCCGGACCTGGGGTTTTCAGGGATTCTTTGTCAGTGATTGGCTGGATATCCAACGCCTGTTTTCGGTCCACAGGATCGCCGCCACGGAAAAGGAGGCGGACAAGATCGCCGTGCTGGCCGGTCTGGATATGCACATCCACGGACCGGGCTTCTTCGACAATGTCCAAGAACTGGTCGACGAAGGTTCGATCCCGATGGCCAGGATCGACGACGCGGTGCGCAAGATCTTGTATGCCAAATTCCAGCTGGGGTTGTTCGAGAACCGGTACGTCGATCCCGCGCAAGTCGAGAATTCCCTCCTGAAAAAGGAACACCGGGAGTTGGCGCTTGAAGCCGCCCGAAAGTCCATCGTCCTGCTTAAGAATGCCGCTAACCTCCTGCCGCTCGACAAGGAGATCGGATCTCTTTTTATAACGGGGCCCAATGCGGACAGCCAGGCCCTGCTCGGGGATTGGGCGATGCTCCAGCCGGCGGAGAACGTGACCACCGTCCTCGAAGGCATCAAAGGGAGCGTTTCGCAGCGCACGCGAATCGATTACTTGACCTCCGGCCAGCACGAGGCCATGAATCCGGCGCTCCTTGAAAAGGCCCGGGAAAGGGCCGGCGCCGCCGATGTCGCCATCGTTGTTTTGGGTGAAAACTCCGTGCGTTTCGACCCGGACAAGACGAGCGGCGAGAATCTCGACCGGCCGGCGCTCGAACTGCCCGGCGGGCAGCTCGGCCTCCTCCAAGCCGTGGCCGCCGCGGGGCGGCCGGTCATCGTCGTTCTGGTCAACGGCGGCCCGGTGGCCTCGCCCTGGATGGTCGATAACGTCGCCGGGATCATCGAAGCCTGGGAGCCGGGAATGTCCGGCGGACAGGCTGTCGCGGACGTTATCTTCGGCGACTGCAACCCGGGCGGAAAGCTGCCGATAACCGTACCCCGCACGGTCGGGCATATCCGGAGCTTCTACAACCATAAGCCGTCCGCGTTCCATCGGGGGCAGTTTTACCAAAGTGACAGGCGGCCGCTTTTTGAGTTCGGTTTTGGGTTATCGTATACGCAATTTCGATACAGCCGGCTCCAACTGCCGGAGAAGATCGGTTTGAAGGACGATCTGGAATTCCGTCTGACGATCGAAAATACAGGTGACCGGGCCGGGGACGAGACCGTCCTCGTGTATTTGAACGATACGGTCAGCAGCGTCACGACACCGGTTAAAAAGCTCGTGGCTTTTCGCCGGGTCCATCTGAATGCGCACGAAAAACAGGAATTGGCTTTTGTCATCCCGAACAGCAGCTTCGCGCTTCTTGATCAGGACCTGAACCCGATCATCGAACCCGGGGCATTCGAGATCGTCATCGGGGAAGATCTCTTGAGAAAGACGATCATGGTGGAATGATAAGGGCCCGACGGTTGATTTTCCGGCCTTTGTCCCCTATGCTGAGGTAAAGGCCGACAGGGACGAAACAAGGGAGATGGACCGCGGATGATAGACTCACTCCAGATCCTCGTCGTCGATGACGAGGCCAATATTCGCAAGACCTTGGCCCTCTGTCTCGAAACAGAAGGACACAGGGTCAGCGCCGTCGGCAACCCCCGTGACGCCCTGGCCGAGGCGGCCCGGACGCCGTTCGACCTGGCCTTTGTCGACTTGCGGCTCGGCACAGAGGACGGCCTCGACCTCATCCCGTCGCTGCTCGCGGCGGTCCCCTGGCTTAAAGTGATCGTCATTACCGCCTACGCGTCCATCGACACCGCGGTCGTGGCCATGCGCCGCGGCGCCACGGACTACATCCCCAAACCCTTTACTCCTCCCCAGATCAAGATGGCCGTCCAGAAAGTGTTCGAAATGCGGACCCTGGAGCAGAAGCTGGCGGCGCTCGAGGAAGCTCTGGGCCGTGAGCATCCCGAAATCGATTTCTCATCCGCGGGTTCATCGATGCAGCAAGCCGTGGCCTTGGCGCGCCGCGTGGCGACGACCGACGCGACCCTGCTCCTTCGCGGCGAAAGCGGGACCGGCAAGACCATGCTGGCCCGGGCCATTCACTATTGGAGCACGAGAGCCGCCCGGCCCATCGGCTTCATTTCTTGTCCCGCTTTTCCATCCGAGCTCCTGGAAAGCGAGCTCTTCGGACACGTGAAGGGAGCCTTCTCGGGAGCCGTTCGGGACTACCCCGGACGGATCGCAGCCTGCGAGGGGGGACTCTCGTCCTGGACGAGATCGGCGACCTGCCTCTCCCCCTTCAGCCGAAGCTCCTCCGCTTTGTCGAGAACCGGGAATACGAGCGCATCGGTGACTCCGTCACCCGCAAGGCCGACGTCCGACTCATCGCCGCCACGAACGCCAACCTGGAGGATGCGGTCAAGCAAGGCCGGTTCCGGGAAGACCTCTTTTACCGGCTGAATGTCATCCCGATCGAGGTCCCACCGCTCAGGGAGCGCCCGGAGGACATCGCCCCACTTGCCGAGCGGCTGCTGGCCTTTCACGGCCGGAACAACCACCGTTCCTACTCGGGGTTCACGGATGAGGCGCTCGAATTGCTCACCCGGTACGCGTGGCCCGGCAACGTCCGCGAGCTGAGCAACGTCGTGGAGCGGGCCGCCATCCTCTGCCGGAGCGACCGGGTCGGCCTGGAATGCCTCCCCTCGAGCCTGTTGCCCGGCGATATCGACCCCAAGATCGGCGACGCGGTTTCCGTAGAAAAGATCGAGGAGCTGCATATCCGCCGCGTCCTCGCCAAGTCCAGGTCCCTTCAGGAAGCCGCCGAGATCCTGGGGATCGATCAGGCGACGCTCTGGCGCAGGCGCAAGAAGTACGGAATCTAACCTGAATTATACACGAATCGAGGCGGCTCCCAGATGCGAGGCCCGAGGGGTGAAGCTGTACTCTTTGGTACAGCAAACTCCGAGAACGAAGCAGATGGGGCCGAATCGGCTCGCCCGAAGGGTAAAAAGCGCCGCATAAAGAGAGATGGAAAAAAGACGGGGCGCTTTTTATGAATAAGTCAGGCTGAGCGTCTTTTTCGCAATCTTTCCCCTTGCACACTGCAATGGCCTCTTGCCCGCCGTCTTGTGAAATGCAATCCCGGCCGCCGCGGCCGATCGGGTGAGGATCCTCGCGGCCCCGAGAAAGCCGGCGGGCTGTCTGTTGGCATGATCTTTGCAATTAACAGTGCGCGGAGAAAAAAATGCTCGCACTTCGTCAGAAGATCGCCTTGGGCTTCGGCGGCCTGCTCCTGATCATCCTGGTGCTTGGCATTCAGAGCATCGTCAATTTCGCCACTCTCGGGACGGCGATCGACGTCATCCTCAGAGAAAACTACCGGAGCGTCCTCGCCAGCCAGCAGATGAAGGAAGCGCTGGAGCGGATCGACAGCGGGCTGCTGTTCGTCCTCATCGGAGAGACCGCCAAGGGGCGTGAACTCGTTTTGAAGAACACGCGCCTGTTCGAGACGGCCCTGGATGTCGAGATCAACAACGTTACCCTACCCGGCGAAGGGGAAAGGGCCGAGGAAATCCGCGAGCTCTACGGCCAATACAAGGGGCTGTTTTCCGAGATCGAGGACCCGGGCCTTTCCGCCGCCCTCCGGCACGATGCCTATTTCAGCTCGTCTCCTTCCCCTGTTCACAAGGCTCAAGGTCACGGCCGACGAGATCCTCCAGATGAACCAGCAGAACATGATGGAGGCGAACAACAAAGCCCGCCGCAGCGCGTCTCACGCCCGGAGGCAAATGTACGTCCTGGTGTTTTTCGGGACGGCGCTGGCCGCGGCCTTCATCGTTCTGACCCGGAGATGGATCCTTCAGCCCATTCGCCGGCTCATCCGGTCCGCCGAGGAGATCCGCGGCGGCAACCTGGACCTCGTCCTCCCGGGAGACAGGAGGGACGAGATCGGACGGCTCTCCGAAGCGTTCAATGACATGACCGCCAGCCTGCGGGAATTCCGCCGCACGGACCAAGCCAGGCTCATCCGCATCCAGCATGCCACCCAGCGGGCCTTCGACAACCTGCCGGACGCCATCGCGGTCATCGATCCCCAGGGGAGGGTCGAGCTGGCGACGGAACCCGCAAGAAAGATGTTCGGGCTCAAGCCAGGGACCGAGGTCATCGGACTCGAGGCGGCCTGGCTGCCCGAGCTCTATGCCGAGGCCATGAGGACCGGCCGTCCGGCCGCCCTATCCGATCATCGTCTGATCCAGGAATTCCTGGAGGGGGATGAACGGTATTTCCGGCCGGAGGCGATCCCCATCCTGGACAGCCAGAGGCTGACGGCCGGCGTCGTCCTGGTCATCAAGGACGTGACTCAGCTCCGGCAGCAGGACGATCTCAAGCGAGGGGTGATCCGGACGGTCTCGCACCAGTTGAAGACGCCGCTGACATCCATCCGGATGGCGATCCATCTCCTGCTCGAAGAAAAGGTGGGGCCGTTGACCGAGAAGCAGGCGGAACTCCTGCTGACGGCCAGGGAAGACAGCGACCGTCTCAACGCCATCCTCAGCAACCTCCTGGATATCAGCCGGATCGAATCCGGCAAAGCCCAGCTCGAATTCCGGGCCGTCTCTCCCCGGACGATACTCGCAGAGGCCCGCGAGCCGCTTTTGCGAGCGGCCCAGGACCAGGGGGTCAACCTGCTCCTGGCCGTGGAGGACGATCTTCCCCAAGTCTGGGTGGATACGACCCGGATCGGGTATGTTTTTGCCAACCTGCTGACTAATGCTCTCAAGTACGCGGCAGCCGGAGGGACGATCACCCTGTCCGCCCGGGCCGAAGAGGCCGGCGTGAGATTCGCCGTTTCGGATACCGGGCCGGGCATTCCGGCTCAGTACATCGGCCGCGTCTTTGAGCCGTTTTTCCGGGTTCCAGGGACGAGAAGCCCCAGGGCGCCGGTCTCGGCCTGGCCATCGTCAAGGAGATCGTCGAGGCCCACAGGGGGACGGTCGTCGCCGAAAGCCAGGAAGGGAAAGGCGCCTCCTTCAGTTTCACCCTGCGCCGGGCTGATCGGCCGTTGGCAGAAGAGCAGCGAAACCCATGAGCGACCTTCTCTTCCTCGCGGCCGTCGTCGCTTTTTTCGGGTTAGGCGCTCTCTATGCCCGGGGCTGCGAAAGGCTGAAGCCATGACTGACCTTATCGGCTTCATCATCGGCCTGCTTCTCATCTTGTACCTCCTCTATGTCGTCCTGAAGCCGGAAAGGTTCTGAGCGCGGCATGTCCATGAATATCTTCGGCTGGATCCAGTTGGCGCTGTTGATCGGCATTCTTTTTGCCGTCACCCGACCGCTGGGGCTCTACCTTGTCCGGGTTCTCGACCCCGACGGGAAGACCTGGCTGGACCGGCTCTTCAAACCGGTGGAAAGGCTTCTCTACCGGCTCCTCGGCGTGGATCCGGCCGATGGAGCAGAGCTGGAGACGCTATACGATCTCCCTCTTGGCCTTCAGCCTCGGAGGCTTCCTGTTCACTTACGCCATCCTCCGCCTGCAGCACATTCTTCCCCTGAATCCTCAAAAGTTGGGGCCGCTCGCCCCGGACCTCGCCTTCAACACGGCCGCGAGTTTCACGACCAACACCAACTGGCAGAACTATGCCGGCGAGACGACGCTGTCATATTTTTCGCAGATGGTCGGGCTGGTGTTCCACCAGTTCGGGTCGGCGGCGACGGGCATCGCCGCGGCCGCGGCGCTCGTCCGCGGGCATCGCCCGGCAGGCGGCCAGGACGGTCGGCAACTTCTGGGTCGACCTGGTCCGGATCTGTCTCTATCTTCTCCTGCCCGCCAGCCTTGTCTTTTCGCTCTTCTTGAGCAGTCAAGGTGTGATCCAGAACTTCAGGCCCGCCCAGCAGGTGATGGCCCTGGAAAAAACGCGGCCCCGGAGGCGATGGGCGAAGCCTCGACTCAGACGATCCCCCAGGGGCCGGCCGCCTCGCAAACCGCCATCAAAATGCTGGGCACGAACGGCGGCGGATTCTTCAACGCCAACGCCGCTCATCCCTACGAAAACCCCACGCCCCTCTCGAATTTCTGGCAGGTTCTGTCCATTCTTCTGATCCCGAGCGGCCTCACCTACTTTCTCGGGCGCAAGGTCAAGAACCAGAAACACGGCTGGGCGGTCTGGAGCGCCATGGCCGTTCTCTTCCTGGCCGGCGTGCTGGTCTGCTGGCGGGCGGAGAGCGCGGGAAATCCGCGCCTGGCCTCGATCGGGGTCGATCCCGCCTCGGGCAACATGGAAGGCAAAGAAGTCCGGTTCGGCGTCTTCGATTCCAGCTTGTTCGCCGCCGTGACGACCGCGGCCTCCTGCGGCGCCGTGAACTCGATGCATGATTCCTTCACGCCGCTCGGCGGGCTGGTCCCCCTGTTCAACATCCAGTTGGGCGGGGTCGTCTTCGGCGGCGTGGGCTCGGGCCTTTACGGCATGCTCGTTTTTGTCATTCTGGCGGTCTTCCTCACGGGCCTGATGGTCGGCCGGACCCCGGAATACCTGGGCAAGAAGATCGAGGCCTACGACGTCAAGGTCTCCGTTCTCGCCGTCCTCATCCTGATCTTCAGCATTCTCGGTTTTTCCGCCTGGGCGCTCGCCAGCCGCTGGGGCCTGGCCGGCCTGAATAACTCCGGCCCCCATGGCTTGAGCGAGATCCTCTATGCGTATTCTTCCGCCGCGGGGAACAACGGCAGCGCCTTGGCCGGCCTGAACGGCAACACCCCGGCTTATAACATAACGCTCGCCCTGGCCATGCTTCTCGGCCGGTTCGCGATGCTGGTGCCGGTGATGGCCCTGGCCGGGAACATGGCCGGCAAGAAGGCGCTGCCGGCCGGGGAAGCCCGCTTCCCGGTCGGGGGGACGATGTTCCTCCTGATCCTGCTCGGCACGGTCATGATCGTCGGCGCCCTGACGTTCCTGCCCGCCCTGGCGCTCGGGCCGGTCGTCGAACACTTCGTCATGACGGGGTCGTCCCTTTTGTACTAGCGGGGAAAAGCATGCCCAGACGAATTCACTCGGCTTTTGACCGCCGGATCATCGGCCAGGCCGCAGTCGATTCCTTCAAGAAGCTGAACCCGCTCGCGACTGCTCAAGAACCCCGTCATCTTTGTGACCGAGGTCGGGGCGATCCTGACGACGGCGACCCTCATTCTTGGGTCGGGGAAGGAACCGCGCGGGTTTGTCCTTCAGATCTCGCTCTGGCTCTGGTTTACGGTCCTGTTCGCCAATTTCGCCGAGGCCATGGCCGAAGGACGGGGCAAGGCCCAGGCCAGCGAGCTTCGCAAGACCCGGACAAAGACACCCGCCAGCCTCTTGAGGTCGGACGGTGCGATCGTGCAAATCCCGGCGGAACACCTGAAGAAGGGCGATATCGTGCTCGTCGCCGCCCGCGAAGTCATTCCCGCCGACGGCGAGATCATCGAGGGCGCGGCCACGGTGGATGAGTCCGCCATCACCGGCGAGTCGGCCCCCGTCATCCGGGAAGCGGGCGGTGACCGGAGCGCGGTGACCGGCGGCACCCGCGTCCTCTCGGACCGGATCAAAATCCGGGTGACGGCCGGTCCGGGCGAAAGCTTTCTCGACCGGATGGTCTCGCTCATCGAGGGGGCCTCGCGCCAGAAGACGCCGAACGAGATCGCCCTGACGATCCTGCTCTCGGCGCTGACGATCATCTTTCTCGTCGTCATCTTGAGCCTGAAGGCCTTCGGCCTGTACGCCGGCGTGACGTTCACGACGGCCGGCCTCGCGGCCCTGCTCGTCTGCCTGATCCCGACGACCATCGGCGGCCTGCTCAATGCCATCGGCATCGCCGGCATCGACCGGATGGTCCAGAAGAATGTCCTGGCCGCGAGCGGCCGGGCCGTGGAGGCGGCCGGCGACGTCGACGTCCTTCTCCTGGACAAGACGGGGACCATCACTTTGGGAGACCGGCAGGCTTCGGCCTTCATCCCGGCGCCCGGCGTGACCGCCGAAGAACTGGCCAGCGCCGCCCAGCTGGCCTCTTTGGCCGATGAAACCCCCGAGGGGCGGAGCATCGTCGTCCTGGCGAAGTCGTACGGACTCAGGGGGCGGGCGATCTCGGATCTCCCGGGGGCGCGATTCCTGCCCTTTTACCGCGCAGACGAGGATGAGCGGAGTCGACATCGACGGTCGCCGGGTCCGGAAGGGAGCCGCCGAGGCGATCGCCGCGTTCACCGGAGCGCCTTTCACGGCCGAAATCCAGGAAGCGGTGAATCGAGTGTCTTTTTCCGGGGGCACGCCCCTCCTCGTCGCCGAGGGGGACAGGATCCTGGGCACGATCCATTTGAAAGACATCGTCAAGGGGGGGCTCAAGGACCGCTTTGAGCGGTTCCGGGCCATGGGGATCAAAACCGTGATGATCACGGGCGACAACCGGCTGACCGCGGCCGCGATCGCCCGGGAGGCGGGTGTCGACGATTTCATCGCCGAGGCGACGCCCGAAGACAAGCTGGCCCTGATCCGGAGAGAACAGAGCGCCGGCCACCTGGTCGCCATGACCGGCGACGGGACGAACGACGCCCCCGCCCTGGCCCAGGCCGACGTCGGCGTGGCCATGAACACGGGAACCCAGGCGGCCAGGGAAGCGGGGAACCTGGTCGACCTCGACTCCAACCCGACCAAGCTCATCGAGGTCGTCGAGATCGGCAAGCAGATGCTCATCACGCGCGGCGCCCTGACGACCTTCAGCATCGCCAACGATGTGGCCAAGTACTTCACTATCATCCCGGCCATGCTCGTCGGAGCGTTCCCGGTCATCGCGCCGCTCAACATCATGGCCCTGGGCTCGCCCCGGAGCGCCATCCTGAGCGCGGTCGTTTTCAACGCCCTGATCATCGTCATCCTTATCCCCTTGGCGCTTCGGGGAGTGCGCTTCCGCCCCCTGGGCCCCGTCGCCCTTCTCAAGCGCAATCTGCTGATCTACGGCCTCGGCGGCCTCATCGCTCCTTTTCCCGGGATCAAGCTCATCGATCTCATCGTGAATGCGCTTCACCTCGTATAGAATGAGAAAGGACCGTCTGGAGATGAAAGAGTGGTGCAAGGAGCTTCGGGCGACGGTGACCGCGGTTTTGTCACTGGCGGTCATCGTCGGCGGGCTCTACCCGCTGGCTGTCTGGGTATTGACCCAGGGGTTGTTCCCCGCCCGGGCCAACGGATCTTGGCTCAGCCGAAACGGCGAAATTGTCGGATCGCGCTTGCTGGGGCAGACGTTCACAAGCCCAGGATACTTCCATCCCCGCCCCTCGTCGGCGGGCGACGGATATGACCCGCTCCACTCGGGGGGAAGCAACCTGGGACCGACCTCGAAGCGCCTGGTCGAGCAGGTCACCGAGCGCGTTGCCGCGTACAGGGCGGAGAACGGGCTGCCGGCCGATGATCCTGGTGCCGGCCGATGCGGTAACGGCCTCCGGCAGCGGCCTCGATCCTCATATCTCGCTCGCCAACGCGCGCCTGCAGGCGCCCCGCGTCGCCAGGCGCGGGGATCGACGAAGCGGAAGAAATCCGCCGGCTGATCGATGCCGCCGCGGAGGGCCGGGACTTGGGGATCTTCGGTGAGCCGCGGGTGAATGTCCTGGTTCTGAATTTGGCCCTGGACGGAGCCGCCGATGGCGGAAAATAGAGCGGACGCTTTTCTCCGGATGATCCGCCGCTCCCAGCGCGGCCGGCTGAAGGTCTATCTCGGCTACAGCGCGGGGGTCGGGAAGACCTATCAGATGCTCCTCGAAGGGCACCGGCTTAAAAACGAGGGGATCGACGTGGCCATCGGACTGCTGGAAACTCATGGCCGGGCGGATATCGCCAGACTCGCCCAGGGCCTCGAGATTATCCCCAGGAGCCGTCATGAATATCGGGGCATCGGCATCGAGGAGATGGACGTCGACGCCGTCCTCGCCCGCAAGCCGCAGGTGGCGCTGATCGATGAGCTGGCCCATACCAACGTTCCCGGCAGCCGCAATGCCAAACGTTACGAGGACGTCCAGGACATCCTGGCGGCCGGCATCCACGTCATTACCACTCTCAACATCCAGCACCTGGAAAGCCTGTACAACGTCGTCGAGAACGCCGTCGGGGTCAAGGTCCGGGAGCGCCTCCCGGACTCCGTCCTGGCCGAGGCCGACGAGATCGTCGATATCGACCTGGCGACCGCGGACCTGCGCCAGCGCCTCGAGGAGGGGAAGATCTATCCGGCCGATCGGATCCAGACCGCCCTGGCCAATTTCTTCACCCCTTCCAACCTGGAAAAGCTGCGCGAGCTCGCCCTGCGGGAACTGGCGGCCCAGATCGACTTCCGGAGGCGGGAAACCCAGGCGGAAGAAAGCGGTCCGGCCTCGGACCAGATCATGGTCTGCCTGAGCTCCCACGGGCCCAACAGCGAAAAGCTGTTGCGCTACGGCTCGCGCTTGGCCGGCCGGCTCAACCGGAACTGGTACGCCGTCTATGTCCAGACGCCCGTCAGAGGAGGCCAGGGTCATCGACGCCCGGACGCAGCGACTCCTCTCGGAAAGCCTGACCCTGGCCAAGCAGCTGGGCGCCATGGTCTTTACTTACAAGGGGGAGGGGATTGTCGATACCCTTCTCCGCTTCGCCAGAGAATACCGCGTCGGCCACATCGTGGTCGGGCGAGCGCATCCGAAACCCTTCTGGAAGAAATTTGGAAAGAACAGGGCTGTCGTCGACGACCTGATGAAAAAAGCCAGGGGATTCACGATCATCGTCCTCGATACGTTCGAAGACCTCGCCTTCCCCGCGGTTAGAGGGCAGGACGAGCCGACGGAAGCCGGGGCGCCGGCTGCGGCAGGGCCTGGGATTCCGGAGCGCTACCTGCTGAGCCGGTGGCTTTCGGCCAAGCGCATCCTGATCTGGCACCGCCCGGTTACGAAGGATGAAGTCTTGCGCTCGCTCGCCGCGGCGGCAGAGGAAGGGCCGGGGATCATGGATATCGACCAGCCTTTTCAGCGGGATCATGGATCGCGAAGAACAGGGCTCGACTTTTTTCAACGAAGGCGTCGCCTTTCCGCATGTGCGCGTCGAGGGCTTGAGGTCGCCGGTCGTCTTCATCGGGTTGACCCGGGAGGGCGTGTCCGACGTGGCCACGGAGAAGCCCATCGAAATCGTCTTCCTGATTCTCTCGCCTCTTCACGAGCCGGACACGCAAGTGAAACTCCTGGCCCAGGCCAGCCGGGCGGCGCAAAACCGCCTTCTTCTCCAGAGGCTCCGGTCGCTCGGTACGCCCGACGATATTTGGCCGCGATAGAGAGCTGGGAGAGGCCCGAAGAACCTCAGGAGAACACAAGCGTAATGAACAAAAAATTTGAATAGGATTATCCGTTTGCTGCGGATCGAACGATCGTGAAACGACTTGATCCTTAAGGAAACGGGTTTCCTTATGGGAGGCACCATGACACTTAAAAAGAAACTGACCTTGGGCTTGGGGTTCTTGTTCCTGATCCTGTTTGTCCTGGTGTTTTTCTATTCGTATTATATCGGCAAACTCTCGAACGACGCCGAGAACATCCTGAAAGATAACTACAAGTCCCTGGTTTATTCCAGGAACATGATCTCGGCCCTCGAGGACACGCGGACGGCCATCAACAACATCGTCTTCAACCCGGCCGGCGACCAAAAGGCCTCCGATTACCAGCTGAAGCTCCTTGACGCCGGCAAGACTGAATTTGAAAGCAGCCTCAGACTCCAAAACGGCAATATCACCGAGATCAACGAAAGCGAATATGTGGCCGCAGTCGACCGGGGTTATGGCTTGTACGCGGACCTCTGTCTTCGGATCGTCAAAGGGGAAAGAGGCCCGGCCCTGTATTTCGGCGAATACCAGCCGGCCTTTGAAAACCTCAGGCACGCCATCAGCAGCATCAACGATATCAACATGCAGGCGGTCGAGCGGAAAAGCCAGACGGCAAAGAAGCATTCGGACAGGATCGTCAAGCTCATGGCCGGCGTCGGGACCTTTTGCATAATCCTGGCCTTCGGTTATTTTTGGTACTTTCCGTTCTACATCTCCAGTTCGGTCGCCTATCTGTCGGATAGGATGAAGGGACTCCTGGAGAAATCCGACATTGTCCTCGATATCAAGACGAAGGACGAGACATTCATTATTTTGCAGGGCATCAACCTGCTGGAAAACAGGCTGGAGGTGAAGGATAAGAGGGACTGATCCCCGGGTGCGCAACGCGATCGCGCACCTCCGAAGCAGCTCCAGCTCTAGGCGTCTCTGGCGCTCCGGCCTGGCGTCGGCCTTTTGCCGATTGACATGTGTTCTCGGCCGCGAATATCATGGCCTCGTGAAGCGAGGCATCATCTCGGGGGCTGAAGGAAACCGGTCCCGCGCGGGGCGGAAAAGAAGATTCCTGTCCTCCGGACTCGCCGGACCGCTGCTTCTCGCGCTTCCGATTATCCTGGCCTTCGCCGCGGCCTCGGCCGGGGCCGATGAGCTGCGGCGGGATGCCTATGTGATCCAGGATACATCGGCCTTGCTGAGGCTCCTCGACCTCACCCGCCCGGAATTGGCGCCCGTAAAGGAGGCCCTTAACCGCGGGGATGCGGCGGCCGCCGGGCGGGCCTACGTCGCGCACTTCCGTCGCCGGCCGTTCACCTCCCCGCTGCTGACGGACTGGCGCGCCCGCCGCCGTGACACGGCCCCCGTCACCAAGACCGCCGACGCCTTCATGGCCGGGCACCTTTACGACGGTTACAGCGCCTATGACGTGCCGCCGGCCGGCCTGAACTGGCGCGAGTCGCCGCTCTCCTGCTGCACCCGATTTCCTCTCATCCCCCCCGTCCGGGAGGCTTACCACAACACGCGGGACCCGAAGTACGCCCGCTGGTGCGCGGATCATATGCTGGGGTTCATCAAGGCCTGGCCGATGTCCGAGTACATCGGGCACAACAGCCGCGAGGGCTGGACGAGCCACATCGTCGTGGCCAAGCCCTGGTATTGGGGCATGATGCCCGAGCGCATGCGCGAGCTGGCCGAAACGGTGAACCTGCTGCGGGATTGCCCGGAAGTGAGCGACGGCGAGATCCTGGAGCTGCTGCGGCGGATGCTGGAGGAAGCGGGCTACTGTCGCCAGGAGATCGCACTTTGGGTTGTGGAGAAGAAGCACAACGGCGGCTGCGCCATGATCGAAAGCCAGGCCATGCTCTGCGCCATGCTGGATGATTTCCTGCCCGCGCGCGCTTACCTGGCCCACGATGCCGAGATGGCCCTGAGCTACATCAGCGAGGCCTTCTACCCCGACGGCATGTGCATCGAGATGACCGTCGCCTACAGCCTGGAATGCTCCGGCACGGCCCAGCGGTTCTCGACCGCCCTCCGGGACCAGCCGGCCGTGGCGGCCCATCGAGATCGTGTCGCCGCGCTGGCGGAGTGCATGATCGGGCTCTCCGAGCCCGGCGCCCGGCTGCCGTCCTTCGGCGACCTGTATGCCGCCCCCTTGTCCCATGCGCTGTTCGGGCCGACGCTGGACTGGCTGGAGATGCCTTGGGGACACACGCTCCTATCGGGCAAGGACGGGCCGTCGCCGCCGTTCCTCAACTGGCCGCGGGAGGGACAGGAGCAATGGTCCGGGTATTACGCCATGCGCAGTGATTGGGGGAAAGACGCCCGGTACCTGTGCATCGACTGCGGCCCCTGGGGCACCACCCACATTCACGGCGACCGCCTCAGCTTCGTCCTCGACGCCTACGGACAGCGCTTCATCATCGACCCGTCCTCGACCCGCTACGCCAGCAATGATCCGGGAGCCTTCATCTCGGTGCAGCGGGCCGGCTTCCTGCACAACGCGATCACCCTGGACGGCGTGGATGCCTTCATCGAAGGCTCCGGGATCCCGCTCAAGGGCACGGAACCGCTTCACAACACCTGGGAGCAGGGCACAACGTACACCCTCTTCGGCGGCAGCTACAGCTTCCGGCCCCTGAAGCCGGTGAACTGGGAGCGCCGCGTGCTCTTCGCCGGCGGACAGTACTGGCTGTTGCAGGACGTCCTGACCGGTGACCAGGACGGGGCGACGGTCGAGCGTAACTTTCAGTTCGAGGCCGAGGTCAAGATCGAGTTCGACGGCGATCGCACCGTCGCCACCGCCCCGAACGGCGCGCGCCTCATCCTCGTGCCGTTGCAGGGCACATTGAAGCCCAAGCTCACGGTGGGCGATAAGACGCCCGGCGTGACCTACTTCCCCGACGGGAAGCCGAAGACGGTCCAGGCGGAGGAGGACGGGGTGGAACACAAGCACGGCCGGGGCTGGACCGGCCGGGGCACGGACCGCCTGATGCCGGCGCCCGCCGTAACGTATGTTGGCAGGGCGGCCCTGCCGGCGACGCTGACTATCGCCATGATCCCCCTGGCCCCCGGCCGGCCGCTGGCGGACTTGCCGCGGATCGTCAGCCGGCCCAATGCTGAAAGCGTCATCTGGACGCTGCCCCTGCCCGAAGGCAGCCTTCGGTGGGAAACGGGACTCAAGGTGAACCGCGTTCTGACGCCGGTCACGCGGCCGGCGGCGGCGCGGCTGGACGACTCACCGGAGGAGTAAGCCGTGCGGCGAAAATTACGATGGCTCCGATTCGGCCTGATCCTCGTGATCTTCACGCCGGCTGTCGCCAAGACCGGGCGCACCTACTACACGGACGCCAAGCTCGCGGTCATGAGGAGAAACCTCGAGAGATACGACTGGGCACGGGAAGAGCGGGCCGCGATACTCGCTGACGGGGACCGCTGGGCCAAGTATGATGACGAGCGCCTGCGCACGCTCGTCATCCCGCCGCAGGTGCCGCGCTGTTATGAGGTCCACAACATGGGCTGTCCGGTCCACGGGCTGGAGATCAACCGGCGCCGGCTCTACGACTGGGGGGTCGACTTCGACCGGCCCTTCAAGATTAAGTGCCCGGTCGGCGGCGAGGAGTACCCGTCGAACGACTTTTCACCCTTTCTGGCGGGCGGGCTGAAAGACCGGACTCTCCTGACCGGCGACTATGCCGATGACGGCTGGGGTTGGCGCACGGAGGACGACCCCACCCGCGGGTATTGGTTTGTCGCTTACTACACGCATTGGAGCATGGCCAAGTTCCTCTTCCCGGCGATCACGGCGCTGGGGAAGGCGGCCCTGGTGGCGACGGACCCGGAGCAGGCCAGGAGATACGCCCATAAATGCGCCCTCCTGCTCTGGCAACTGGCCGTCTATTACCCCGACTATGATTATAATAAGCAGTCCCGCGAGGCCAGGGAGCATAACCCCCGGTACACGGGCAAGATCACGAACATGATCTGGGAGATCTGGACGCCGGATGCCGCCGGCCCGGCTTATGACGCGGTCTGGCCGTATCTTTTCGAGGACGGGGAGCTGCAGAAGCTGGCCGGCCTGGATGGGAAGGGGCTGGATGAGTTCATCCGCGAGCGCTTGCTGATGGAGGCGGCCCGTTGCATCTATTCGGGCAACGGCCGCATCCGCGGCAACTACGGCGTGCATCAGCGGTCGCTCCTGACCCTTGCCGCCGCCCTCGATGAGAAGGAAAAGCACCCCACCTCCAGGGAGATGGTCGACTGGGTACTGGCCAACCCTCAGCCGGTCACCAACGTCGACATGGGGGTGCTCGACGCCCTGGAGAACCTCGTCTATCGCGACGGGATGCCGTACGAGTCACCGGGCTACAACTCCGGCTGGGTGGTCAGCCTCAGCGATGTGGCGGCGGCGCTGACCGACCTGGGCGTCAACCTTTTCCGGAAGCCGCGTATCCAGAAGCTTTTAAGCTGGCCCTTCGACATCACCGCGGCCGGGAAGTATGAGCCGCCGATCGGCGATACCGGCGACATGTTCTCCCGGTCCAGCCTCCTCTCCCCCTCCGTCTGCCGCCAGGCTCTGCCTTATGTCGATGATCCCCGGCTGGCATATGTGATCAGGCGGGACCCCGCCGGCAGCCGCAGCCTCTTCGACCGGCCGGTCGAGGAACTGCTCGACAGTCACCCGCCGGAGGAGATGAAGCCGATCGGGATCGAGTCCGTTCACTTCCCCGGCTACGGTCTGGCTCTCCTCCAATCCGGGAGCGAAGCCAACCGCACCGCCAGCGTTCTTTCCTACGGAGATTGGCGAAATCACGTCCACTACGACCAGTTGAACCTGCTCCTCTACTCCTGGGATAACCCCCTCCTCTGCGATGTCGGCTACCCGGAGCAGACCGATAGCTTCAACTGGAAGCTCTTCGGCTTCTGGACGAACACCACCTGCCACAACACCGTCATGGTCGACGCGACCCGGATGGGCCGCGGGCCGGCGAAGCTCTACGCCTACGAGCCGAACGGCTTCGCCCAGGTGGTGGACGCCTCGGCCGAAGCCGCCTACGAAGACAAAGTCAGCCTCTTCCGCCGGGCGGACATCCACGTCGAGGTCTCGCCCACTCAGAGTTATGTCTTCGACGTATTTTACGTCCGCGGCGGGAGACAGCACGACTTCATCGCCATGGGCACGCAGGCGGATTTTGCCTGCGAGCCGGCGCTCGGGCCAGTCCAGGAGAAGGGCACGCTCGCCGGCCCGGACGTGCCCTACGAGCAGTTCTACGATGATCCCGGCTTCAAGGATAAGCCGCTCGGCTCGGTGTCCTACAGCGGGTATCGCGGCAGCGGCTTTCAATATTTCTTTAATGTGCAGCGGGCGCGCCTGGCGGGGCGGGGCCTCGCCGAATGGAAGTTGACCGCGCCCGGCCCCGATCAGGATCAGGAGCGGGCCTGGCAAGGGATCGGGTTGCGGGCGCACTTGGTCGGAACGGACGAGGAGATCATCGCCTGCGACGGCAAGCCGCAGGGATATAAGCACCTCCCCCGGTCGGTCAAGTTCATGCTCCGGCGGCGGACCGGCGAGAACCTCAACAGCCGGTATACGACCGTCTTCGAGCCGTACAAAGACCAGACCTGGATCAAGAGCGTCAGCGCCGCAGGTATGGAACCTGAGGATGGCGATGCGGCCGCCGTGATCGTCGAGCTGAGGGATGGGAGCCGGCACTACTGCTTCCATTCTCTCAACCCGGGCCGGAAGTACCTCCTCGACGGGCAGATCACGGTGGACGGCCAAGCCGCCTGCCTGGTCCTCGACGGGAAAGGAGAGGTCGCCCGGGCCATGCTCCTGAACGGCAGGCAGCTGGCTTATGGCCGGTTCGTCATACGGAGCGAGGGTCTGCGGAAGAGCCGGATCGTCAAGGTCGACTACGCGAAGGGGATCGTCGAGCTGGCCGACCCGGTCCTGCCGAAGGGCGTCAAGGTCCCGCAGACGGTTCTCGTGGCCATGGACACGTTCGCGGATTGTCTGACGATGCGGCAGGTGCTGGACAAGAAACGCTTTTCGATCGGGGACGAGGACCTGGTGGTGGGCGGCGGGCCCGTGACCGGGGTGATCGCGGATAAAAGCCGGCTGATAACGACTGTCGCCAGCCTTTTCGCTCAGGAAGGGATGACGGTGCTCAATGGCCGCTTCGAGCCCCAGGGCAGGGTGGGTTCCGGCGACCGGTTGACGCTTGACCGCGCCGGCCTGTCCCCGTTGAAGGCGGAGGACTTCCCGGCCGGGAAGGGTCGCCTCGGCTCGAGGTTCTCGATCGTCTGCGCCGGGCCGGGGGATGAGGTGCTGATCCCCGGTCTGGTGAGCTTGACCCGAACCCAAGACGGGGCTTATGAGATGATGGCGACGGTGCCGGTTCTCCTCTCGGTACCCGTGCATAGTCAGGAAGAATAATAGAGATGATCCGTGAGGAGGAAGACGCAGCCGTCGAACGGAAGTCCGCTCTCGTCTACAGAGAAAAAATCGTCGATGAGATATTCTATGCCCTGGGATTATCAAATTGTGGCCTGCTGCGCCGGTTGCTGGGACCTTTATTCAGGCTGCCGGCTAACCGCCTCAGTCAGATCGCCGCCAGCGCCGACAATGAGGCCAGAATCTCGGGAATAACCGGCAGCGCGCGGAGGATTTCGCCGTATCTTTCGCTCCAGCCGATGGCGATGGGAGCCGGAAATATCCCGTCGGAGGGACCGTTGCTGGTGGCCTCTAACCATCCCGGCGCTTATGATTCCGTGGCGATCTTGTCCTGCATCCCCAGAAAAGATATGAAAGTCTTCATTTCCGATGTGGGCTTCACGCGCGCCTTTGTCTTTGCCGGCCAATACTTCATATACACTCCTAGGAATGAAGCCGGCCGCAGCTCGGCCCTGCGGACATCGATCGATCATCTCCAGCGCGGCGGGAGCCTTTTGATTTTTGCCCACGGTGATGTCGAGCCGGACCCGGAGTTGGACCCGGGGGCCGGCGAAGCCATCGAAGATTGGTCCCGAAGTCTTGAAATCATGCTGCGCCGGGTCCCCGAGACCCGGCTGCTGGTGACGATAGCGAGCGGCGTCCTGATGCCGAAGTTCAGGACGAACCCGATCGTGAGAATCCGGAAAACCGCCGCCAGGCGACAGAAGCTGGCCGAAGTCCTGCAGATCAGCCAGCAGATGATCTTTCCGCGCAGCCTCCAGACCAAAGTCCACATTTCCTTCGCCCAGCCGGTCAAGGGAAAGGACCTGGCTGACGCTGAGATGATGCCGGCTGTGAGACGGATCGCGCGCCGGCTGCTGGCGGATCACCTGGCATCTTTAGGACGGTAAGAAGGAAGCGCAGACGAAAAGGCTTATTAGGAAAGGCCCTCAAGGAGTGTCTTGGCCTCGATCAGGTCGGGCGTGGTGAATCCCTCCGTGAACCAGCCATAGACCTCTTCCAGGGCTTTTTTGGCCTCTTCTCGTTTACCCTGGCTTTGCCACAAGCGGCTCAAGCTCATCGTGGCCCTGAGCTCCCAGGACTTGGCCAACCGCCGGCGAGCGATCTCGATCGCTTGCTTGAAACAGGCCTCGACGTCAGCCTCGGGCGCACCCCGCATCCGCAACAGTTCGCCTTGGAGCCGATAGATCTCGGCTTCCACGTATCGCTCATCATATTTCCGAACGGCTTCGAAGGCCCAGGCGACGGCCGCCAGCCCTTCCTCCACGGCTCCCGCTTTTCGGCAGGCGTCAGCCATCCTCGCCCGCAGTCGCGAGAAGCAGGTCGTCGTCCCCGTCGCTTCCATGATCGCCAGACTTCGACGCATCTCGGCAAGTCCGTCTTTGACCTTTCCCTCAAGCACGGCTCTCTCTCCCCGGTAAAAATAGCCGTGAGCTCCGATATAGATGAAACCGTTCTTCTCGCAGAACGGGACAAGCTCTTCCGTATCCTTATTGATCTTCGGAGTGTTGCCGAGGAACCAGTTCAGCTCACAAGCCAGGAGCAGGACGAAGGCCAGCGAGTGCTGGTGGCCCAATTTTCGGGCGATGTTCACGGTGTCATTGAGAAGCCGGAGGGCTTCGTCGGGATAGCCGAGGATCCACTGCGCCCAGGAATCAAAACCCTGATTGAACACGCCCACGTCATAGCCGACGAGATAGGCCAGGAAGCCGTGCTTTTCTTGATCGTAGACGTCCATCATGCGCTTGCCGTATTCGACCGTCCGGGTCAGCTCGCCCATATTGAGCAAAGGCCAGGTGTGGGCATAGTAGCAGCAGGCCTGGAGCACGGGGTCCTTGAATTGCTCCCCGATTTGGGACATTTGTTCCGCGAATTCCAACGCTGTCCCATACTGGCCCGTCGTTCCATAATAATTCACCAGTTGAAACAGCGCGAAGAACCGCTGCTGCATATCACCGGCGCGATCACAGAGCTCCCTCGCCCGGACAACAGCCCGGCCGAGTTCCGGCGATCCAAAGCCCTGTGTCGACATCAGGGGAACGAGCAGGGCGAGCTGCACAGCCAGCTCAAGTTGGTCACGTTGAGGAGTCTCCGGAAGCGTCTGAACAAGCTCCAGAGCTTTTTTGTAGTGGCTGATCGCCTCCTCGCCGGCGGACAACCGGACGGCTTTGTTCCCGGCCTTATGAAGATAGTCGATGGCTTTGGGTACGATCCCCGCCTCCAGAAAATGCCTGGCCAGCTGGACGGCGATCTCTTCGGCGCGTTCCCCATAGAGGGCCTCCAAGATCGTCCCCACCTCTTCATGAAGCCCCGCTCTCTCCACCTCATCGAGGCTGTTGTAAAGATATCGCTGGAACAGGATGTGCTGAAAAAGATACGAGGACAAGCGCTGATTTTCGAGCTGCCGGATGCCTTTGGCGGACACCAGATGATGCCGCTTATCCAGCTCCCGGCTCAAAAGCCTGATCAGCTCCCGGACATCTTCTTTCTGGACCCGGGCGACCACCTCGGCCGTGAATTCTTCACCCTCGACGCTGGCGATCGTCAAGATCCCCCGCAGTTTATCGTTGAGCCTTTGAACGCGTTCTTCGATGACGGCATCGACGCGAGCCGGCAACGTGTTCCAATCCAGATCCGGGCCCTCGATCCACCGGCCGTCCTGGTCCTTGACCAGGGCCCCGCGTTCCTCCATGTTCCGGAGCAGCTCCACCGTGAAAAGGCGCTGTCCTCTGGTCTGGCCGTAAAGCGTTTCGCGGAAGGAACCGCCAAGCCGGTTGGGCTCCGTGTCGATGAGATCATCCACGAACTGACGGGCTTCCGTTTTGCCGACCTCGACCTCGATCTCGCCAAAATCGCGTTTCAGTTCGTGAAGGACCGGCTCGAGGGGATGACGCTCCCCTCCCCGGCCGAGAGCGACCTCCGCCGGCCGAAAGGCCCCCAGGATCAGGATCCGGTTCCCCTGGATCCGGCGGCCCAGATGAAAGAGCAGGCTGGCCGAGCCGGGATCGACCCACTGCAGGTCGTCAAGTATCAGGAGCAGCGGTTTTTCCTTGGCGAGGTCTTGGAGCACCCGGGTGTATTGTTCCAGGAGATTGCTCTGCTGGAGCATCAGATCCGGGGGGAGCGAGGACTTGCGCTCCACGAGCTTCTTCAGGCCGGCCAGAGAACATGTCAGTCTCCCCGAGAACGCCTCGCCTCGGGAGGCCAAGGCCGCTCCGGGAACGAAAATATTGACCAGGTCCTGGCCCTCGGCCATCAAGGCCTTGACGGAAAGGGGCAGCAGGTGCCACAGCCGAAGAGCGTGTTCCCGGGATATGACGCCGGCCGTCCATTTGGCTTCGACGTCCCCCGTCAGAAGGCTCAAGATCTCGATGAACGGCAGGTAAGGGTCCCCGATCCCCGCATGGGCGTTGCATTTCCCCGAAGCGACGATGAGTTCGGGATATTTCTCTTGCGCGCGCCGCGCGAACTCCTGGACCAGAGCCGTTTTCCCGCTGCCGGCTTCGCCGGTGACGAAGACCACCCGGCCTTTATCGGCGAGGACCGTGTCCAGTGATTCGCCCAGCTTTTCGAGCTCTTGTGAACAGGCCACGAAGACGGGTCGCTTCAGCCGGTCCTCTTCTGCGCCCCCGCCGAGAAACGCCGGGACCTTGGGTTTCAGGGCGCCTGCCGCTGTCGGCAGGCCTTCCTCCAGGCATCTCAACTCCGCCAGCACTTCCGCCGCCGTCTGGTATCTCTTCTCCCGGTCTTTTTCGAGACACTTCAGGATGACCGAGTTGAGTTCTTCGGAAAGCTGGGAATTGATTTCCTTCGGGCTCAGGGGGAGCTCAGCCTTGTGCTTCATGGCGACGATCAAGGCCGTGTCGCCCTCGAACGGAACCCGGCCCGTCACCATTTCATAGAGCGTGGCGCCCAGGGCGTAAATGTCCGACCGCGCGTCCGCCGCCGTCCCCTCCACCTGTTCGGGAGACATGTAGTCCGGGGTCCCGATGATCATCCCGGCTTCCGTTACGCCCCTGGCGGCCAGGGACCGGGCGATCCCGAAGTCCATGATGCGGACATGGCCGTCACTGTCGATCATGATGTTTTGCGGCTTCAGGTCGCGGTGAACGACACCCAGCCGGTGCGCCTCGGTCAGTCCCTCGCAGACCTGAGCCGCGAGGGACACCGCTTCGCTTTCAGACAACCGGCCCGTCCTTTTGATAACGGTCTTTAAGTCCTCTCCCGGCACATATTCCATGGTGATGAAATAGGTGTCATTCTCCCTGTTGATATCATGCATCCGGCAGACGTTCCGGTGGGTGATCTTCCGCGCATACTTCAGCTCGTTCCGGAAGCGGTCGATCGTCTTTTCATCGGAGGCGATCTCGGGGTTCAGGAGCTTCAGGGCCACCTCTTCCTGGATCTCCGTGTCCAGGACCTTGTAGACTTTTCCCATGCCGCCCCGGCCCAGCTCTTCGATGATCCGATAGCGGCCGGCAAAGGTGGAGCCGACGATCAGTTCTTTATTGAAAGCCTGAAGGGTCTCGGTATGTGAAAAATCGATCTTCCGGGACGAGGGGAGCGGCGCGGCGCACTTCCCGCAATACGACGTGTCACCGGGATTATCAAACTGACACTTGGGACACTTGGTGGCCACTGTCGATCCCTCCTGCCAAGCCTGGCTAAAGGTTATCAAGAAACGGGAAGAAGAGTCAACTGAAAACAGGGCTCGTGTTGTCATCATCGTTGCCTGGGCGGGTCACGATCAGCACCTGGACTCTGGCCGCCGCTCAACTTGACATCCCGGCGCAATGTTCTTAACATCCTTGACAACGGCATGAGGCAAGATCGGCGCCCGGACTCGCACCCCGTTGTTACGGCGGCGAAGCCGATTCCCATGATTCAGGGGCATCGTTGACCGATCGGACGAAAACTCTCCGGCCCGCGGCCGACTCCCCTCTCTCGGGATGCCCATTGGCGCGCAAGTACAAGATCATCCGGGAGCTGGGAAAAGGCGGCATGGGGGTCGTCTACAAGGCAGAAGACACACGGCTCAAGCGCTTTGTCGCCCTGAAGTTTCTCCCGGCCGAGTTGACTCGAGATCCCGAAGCCCGGGAGCGCTTCGTTCAGGAAGCTCAAGCGGCGTCCCGGATCGACCATCCGAACATCTGCGCGGTCCACGAGATCGATGAAACGGAGGACGGCCGGACGTTTATCGTCATGGCCTATTACGAGGGGGAGAGCCTCGGGGAAAAGATCAAGCGGAGCCCTCTGCCTCTCCAAGAAGCGATCGATATCGGCATCCAGGTGGCCCGAGGATTGTCCCAAGCCCACAGAAACGGCATCATCCATAGGGATATCAAGCCGGCCAACATCATCGTCGACGCCCGACGGAATCGCCAAGATCGTCGACTTCGGCCTGGCCAAACTCGGCGACGCCATGGCGCTCACCCGGGCGGGGACGGTGATGGGGACCGCGGCCTACATGTCTCCCGAACAGGCGCGGGGCGAAGACGTCGACAGGAGAACGGACATCTGGGCGCTGGGAGTGGTGCTTTATGAAATGCTGACCGGGGAGCTGCCATTCCGGGGCACGAACGAACAGGCCATGATCTACGCCATCCTCAACACCAGCCCGGGACCGGCTTCGGAGCGAAATAAGGGAGTTTCCCCGGAAATCGAGACGATCCTGGAAAGAGCCCTGGCCAAGGATCCGAGCCGGAGGCACGATTCGGCGGACGAAATCCTGGCCGAACTGGAAAAGGCCAGGGCCGGGATCCCTCTCGATCGGCCGGCGGTCACGGAAACCACGGGGACGAAAGACCTTTCCGTGGCCGTCGTCAACTTCCTGAACATTACCGCGGAGCCGGAGATCGGCTGGCTGTCGGACGGCATCGCCGAAACGGTGACCGTCGACCTTAAGAAGATCGCCTCCCTCTCCGTGGTCAGCCGGGAGAAAGTCCTCCAGGCGCAGAAGAGCCTCAGCGGCGAGAAGCCCGGCGAGGAATTTATTATCGACCTTGGCCGAAGACTGGGAGTGCGCTGGATCGTCTGGGGAGGATTTCAGAAACTGGCCAGAGCCGTCCGGATCACCGCCCATTTTACCGACGTGGCGACCGGAAACCTGGCCGGCTCGGCCAAAGTCGACGGGACGATGGACGACATTTTCAGGCTTCAGGACGAGATCGTCACCCGCCTGATCGGCACCCTGGAGCTCGAGGTCTCCGACTCCGAGCTCAAGAAGATCGAAAAGCCGGAAACCGTCGAAGTGGAGGCTTACGAATATTATGTTCGCGGCCGGCAATTGATGCTTCAAATGGGAAAGGAGGGCCTGCCCAAAGCCGTGGAGTATTTCGGGAAGGCCATTGGCCTGGATCCGGGCTACGCGCTGGCCTATTCCGGGCTGGGAAGCATTTATATGATCAAGTACATCGCTCAGACACACCATGAAGACCTGGAGAAGGGCATGTCCTGTCTGCAGGCGGCCATCAAGTACGACCCCGACATCGCCGAGCCCTATCTCTGGCTGACCTATGGCTACGCGCGGGATTTTCGCTTTGAGGAGGCGGTCCGGTCCGGCCGGCGGGCCGTTCATCTGGAAGCTGAAAACCCCCTCTCTCACTACTTTCTCGGCGTCGCTTTCATGCTTCAGGCGGCCATAGAGTACAAGACTGAAAATTATCAGCCGGCCGTCCGGCACTTCGGGATCTGTCGCCGACTTCAACCGAACGACCAGCCCGCCCACATGAACGCGGCCTGGATCTTTCTGCTGCGCGGCCATTATCAGGAGGCCGGGAAGGCCCTGTCCCAGGCTGTCGCCATCGAGGAGTCCGGAAAACCGGGGATCGTCAGATTCGTCGGCGCTCTCACCTTGATGGGTAATTTTCACCTTCGCCAAGGTCAACTCGACCAGGCTCAGTCCTGGTACCGACGATCCCTGGCTTTGCTCGAGGGCGTCGATCACGTCTACCGGGAGCCGTTCCAATCGTTGACTTACTGCGGACTGGGCACTCTCTTTTTCAGCCAAGGCCAGTACGAGGAGGCTCTCCTTGAATTTAAGAGGGCGGAGGATCTCATCACCCGGCACCCCCGGTCGCTCGGCGTCGGCTATTTTTTACTGAAAGCGTATCTCGGCCAGGCCCGGACCTACCATGCCTTGGGCGATGTCGGCGAGTCGAAGTCGCATTTCGAAAAAGCGGCGGAGCTTTACAGGACGAAACACGGGTTCGATTTCAACTGGATCTGGGAGGGCTGCGATGCCCAGGTCCAGTACGATATGGCGGTCTATTTTGCCCTGTTGAACGACGAGCGCCAGGCTCTCGAAAATCTCAAACGGGCCGTGGATTTAGGCTGGCGTGATGTGCCGGCGCTCAAAGCCGACAAGCTGTTTGCCGACTTGGGACGTTGGCCGTCTCTCGCCGGACTGATCGAAACGTTGGCGAAGCCGAAAAAGAAGTCCTTGCAGAATCGCCGGGAAAAGCCATAATAGGCGCTTATCCATGGACGAGAAGACGACGACGGCGATCATCCTCTGCGCGGGCCGGGGCGGCCGGCTCCGCCCCCTGACCGACGACCGGCCCAAGTGTCTCCTGGGCCCGGGCGGGCGGCCGATCCTCGAACGATGCCTGGACAGCCTCCGGGACGCGGGGATCCGTCAGACGGTCCTGGTGACGGGCTACCGAGCCGACATGGTTGAAGGTTTCGTTAAGGAGAAGGGATATGCCGGCGTCCGCTTCGTCCGGAACCCCGACTTCCCGGCCACCAATACCGCCGTGTCGCTCCATCTCGCCCTGCGAACCGTCGACGCCGACGTCCTGGTCATCAACGGTGACGTTCTTTTCGACCCGGCCGTTCTCGGCGACCTCCTCGCTGTGACCGAGCCGAACGCGGTCGTCGTCGACCGGGAGGCGCCCCTGGGCGCGGAAGGCGTCAAGGTCATGGCCAAGGACGGCCGCCTGACCCGCATCGGCAAAGACCTCGACCCTCGCCTCTGCCTTGGCGAGGCCATCGGTCTCAACAGGATCGGACGCCGCCTTCTCCCCGGGCTGGTCCGCATCTATGGCGAGCTCGAGGGTCGGGCCGAGCGGTGCCATTTTTTCGAGAAGGGATTCGACGTCCTGGCCGGGGACGGCGACGGCTCGTCGTTCGGGCTGTCCTTCACCCGGGGGCGTCCCTGGATCGAAATCGATACCCTCGAGGATTTCGCCCATGCCGAACGCGACATCGTTCCCCGGCTCCGTCCCTGAGCACGACGACCGGCAGCCCTCCGCCAAGGAGGAGGGGAACTATTTAATCCGCGCGCTCGGGATCAACCGGGCCCTGAACCGTCCTCTGGCCGGCCTCCTGGTCCGCGCCCTCTACCCGACCCGGGTGACGCCCAACCAGGTCACGCTGGCGGCGTTCGCCCTCGGAATGGCCGGAGCCGTCTTTTTCTTCCGCGGCCGGCCCTGGGCGTTCGCCGTGGGTGGAGTCCTGGCCCAGCTGTCCTCGATCATCGATTGCGCGGACGGCATGCTGGCCCGGAGGCGCGGCCAAGCGAGCGAGTTCGGGGCCATGCTCGATCTGATGCTCGACCGGATCAACGAATATTTCCTCATGGCGGGCATGGCCCTGGGCTATTACGTCTATTCCGGACGTGAACGCCTCCTGGTCTTTGGACTGCTGGCGACCGCCTTCTATTTCCTGCAGACGACGGTCTTTTACCTGATGAACAGCCGACCGGGCATCCCCAGGCAGGGCGAAGCCGCCGAAGAGCGCGGCTGGCTGATGTTCGGGATCTTCTTTTTCGGCGTGACCAACCGGATCGACCTCGCCATGCTCGTCCTGCCGTTCTTTGCCGTCGTCGCCCTGCTGCTCCTGGTGGTCAGATTCTACCGTCACCGCGACGGGGCGGCCGATAGCCGCCCGACTGACAACTAGCTTGCCTCAGTTCGGCGGCTGCCGGATCTTCGCTGCCTCCAGTACAAGGCCAGGAGTCCGAAGGCGGTCCAGGCCAGGGCCAACAGCCGGCGGATGACGGACAAGGCGACGGCCATGCCCGCCGACCAGCCCAGCACCTTGAACACCCCGACATTCGTCAGCTCGTAGACTCCCAGGGAAGCGGGGACGCCGGGCAGCAGGAACGCCACGTTGCCCAAAGAGATGACGAGCAGGCTCTTGATAAACGTCAGGTCGGGAGCGCCCAGAAAGCGGAGGGTGACATCGATCTCGACCGCCCAGATCAGATAGGACAGCGTATAGAGGCCGACGACCGCGGGGATCTTGGCCCGGCGCTCACGATAGAACTCAGCCAGGGCGGCGTCGACCTCCTGGAGGCTGTCCCTCTTGTCCTCAACCCATCGGAGACGGATGCCGACCCGGGCCAGGAGGTCGATGAAGCCGATAAAAAGACCCCGCCGCTGCCCGGCCACGACGGCGATGCAGAAGACCGAGGCGGCGACGATGAAGATGCCAAACACCAGGCGAGCGGCGCCGGACATCGGCAGGAAGAGCACGGCGGCGAGCATCGCCAGGACCGTGTATGAAGCCATGGTCAGGGCTTCGATCGTTTTGTCCAGGACAACCGAGGCAAAGACGCGGCGCCGATCGACTCCCTCGATCATGAGCGCCCGGACGGGCAGCCCGCCCAGCATGGCGGAGGGTGTCAGGAAGCCGACCGCGTTATCGGCGAGCCGCGCTTCGAACAGTCTCCGGAAGGGCTGCTTTGCTTCGTAGCAGCAAAAGACCTGCCGCCAATTGAAGGTGCGCAAGACCCAATAGACGGCCCGGAGGGCCATCAGCACCGCGAGCTGGAGAGCGCTCAGGCTGGCCAAGTCGGCCAGGATCCGTTCCGGCCCCGACCCCCAGACGACGAGGGCAAAAAGCACGAGTCCCAGGACGAGCGACAGGCGGAGGACCGTCTTGCGCAAGGGATCCGTGCCCGCTCACCGTTTCAACAGGGTAACCCCGTTTCCCGCCGCGGTGTCGGACCCCAAGTCCCGGCGCAGCTCCCAGGATTTGCCGGCGACCGTCACGGCGATCGTCGCGGCATCGGCGCCCGGCTGAAGATTCTGCCCGCTCCGCAGGGCCACCTCCGGCCTTTTCCGGCCGCGATAAGGGACGATCACCGTGACAAAGGCGGCCGGCGCCCGCCCTTGGTGGCGAAACCGGAACGCCGGGCGCGCCGTCCGTTTCCCGTATGCCCAGGCGAACCAGCCCTCTTCTTTCTCGAGCGTCACGGGAGAGGACGGATCCTGCCAGACCAGGACGTTCGCGTCATCGAATCCGGTCGCGGCCCAGCGCCCGGCGGGGTCGATGGTGACCGGCCCCGGCGCCAGCTGAAAATGTAGGTCCACCGCCCCGGGCGCCTCGCCGATCGCTTCGTCCAGGAGCACGAAGAACGCCCGGTCCACGAACCACACCGTGCGGCGGTGCAGCAGGTCCGGGTAGCTCTCGTTTTCGACGACGAGCAGGTCATGCCCGTCTTCGCCGCGCCATAGCCTTTGGCGGCCGTTGATCCCGGCGTTCTTTCCGTCGAGCGTCAGCGTCTGATGGACCGAGGTTTGCCGGTGCCAATCGCGGGCGGCCGGGTCATGGCCGTAAGTGAAATATCCCGTATCCGGCATCAGCCACCGGCCGTAGGCCCACAGTTCGAAGGTCCCGTTGTCCGGCTGGTCGTGCGACGAGATCGCGGGCGGAGAGCAATGCAGGGCAAGGTACACGGAATCCGGATCCCAACCGCTCCGGAGCGCATACATGCCCGCCTCGGCGAAGGCATAGCTTTTCTGCGAAGGGAGCCGTTCCCGGTCGAGGTCCGCCAGCGCGGCGTACTTCGGATCGCCGAGGAGTTCCGCAGCCTCTTTCAGTATCGGGACCATGGGCCAGCCCTTGCGTTCCGCCGGCAGGTCGATGTCGCGGCCGGCGTCGTTGAACATCGGGAACGTCAGGTCCGGCGCGGTCATCGCCAGGACGTACTCGTACATCTTCCGGACGCGCGCCCGGTAGTCTTCCGGCACGGCGACTCCCCTCTCCTCGGCGCGCCGCATGATCTCGACGGCGTCCCTCAGCACGCCGAAATGGTACCCGCCCGACCATTCCCGCTGCACCCCGTCGGCGGTCGTTTGCGCCAACAGGTTCTCCCGCGAACGCTCCAGGGCCAGGGCCAGCCAGCGCGGCGCCTCCCGGAATTCGGGGAAGGTATAGGCCACCGCGACGAACCCGCGCTGCTCGAAGATGGCCTTGTTGTGAACGGCGTTCATGGGCAGTTTCTCGGTCTTGACCTGATGGTCGTACAGCAGGGCGAGAAATTCACCCAGGAATTCGGGCGTGAACGCGTCGGCGTGAACCATCACGGGAAAGGCGCCGCACAAGTTCGTGGCGCGGATGCCGGTCTGGATGTCCAGCCAGGCGAACCCGCGCCAGTTCGTGTACACCGGATGAGTCTTCGTGTGCTGTTCCAGGGGGTGCTTGCCGATCCAGTCACGGGTCAGGCCGACGAAAGCCGCGGCGTACTTCTCGTCGCGGGTGGCGCGATACGCCTCGACCAGCTCCCGCGCCCAATAAAAGCGGTACACGGCCGCGACCCACTCGATGTCGCCGCGCGGGTCCCAGGCCCAATCCATCTCCGGGCCGTAGGCGGCGGGTTCGTAGGGACCCCATTGGAAGATACGGCCGACGATGTCGTCGGCTTTCCTAAGGCCTGACACCGACCCCGTCGCGGGCTTATCCGGCAGCGGGTGCCGCGCGCGGTAATACGCCAGCAGGGCGGCCAGAGCGCCGGGGCGGTCATTTTGCGCGGCCCGTTCGCGCGCGGCCTCGAGCCCCGGGCCGTCCAAGCTGAGGACGGTCAGGATCGCCGCCGGATCAAAAGACCGCAATTCAACAACGCCGCCTTTTTCCTGCCCGGTCACAGGGATCGCGCCCAGGCCCATCCCGATCAGCGCCAACCCGGCGATCGCGCGCGCCAGGCGGTTGCCGCCGTTGTCATTTCGCTGTCTGCCGCTGAGGTGCTTCATGTTGAATCTCCCTTATCGCGGCCCAGTCTAACATTCCGGTGGGGAATTCGCTACAATGGTGGCCACCGGCTCACTGAATGGGCGCCGATGACCCACCGCGAACGTCTCCTGACACTCCTCTTCGTTTGCCGAAGCCCCGACCGAACGCCGCGTCCGTGCCGTCGGCGAACTGGTCGAAGCCCGCGGCGGCTATCGGTCCTGATCTCCCGGCGAAAACCCGGCGGGGACGAGGTCCGGCGCGCCCACTGGGAATTGTTTTTAGTCGGCCGATGCGGCCGCGAGTGACGGTCTTTCCCCATATCGACGACAAAATCCCACCTTCGAGGGATTGTCAACGCCGACGTCCTGACTCTAGAATTGTCTCGCTAAGCGCAAGGTTTGAAAAAGGAGAAGGACATGAAAAACCGGAAACAAGCAAGACTCATCGCCACCGCCGCCGCCGTCATCGTTTTCCTGGCCGCGGCCGTCGCCGCCAACGCCCAGAACATCGTCAAGAACGGAGGTTTCGAGAATCCTCCCGTGGCGGTATCGAACGGGCAGCCGTATTTCTCCTACGGCGCCAAATGGAACGCTTTCCCTTGCACGTCCGCTTTCATCAACGACCTCGGCTGGACCGTGGAATGGCGGGACGACGTCAAGGCCTTCCTGAACGACATGTTCGTCAACAGCCAGCGAATGGCCGCCCCGGTCGCGTTCCTGGAACTCCAGGAAACCGGCGTTTACGGCGTGAACTCCATGGCCGACACCGGACTGCAGTGGGCGGAGCTGGACAGCGACTGGACCGGGCCCTTTGTCGACGAGGCGGCCCCGAACCCTCCGCATCGCAACGGCGTCCCCGGCACCGATACCGAAGTCACTTCCATCTCGATCTACCAGACGCTGAACACCCTGCCCGGAATGTACGAGCTGAGCTTCGCCCTGGCGGCCCGGCCCGGGACCGGAACCTTATTCGGAGCCGATTTCCAGAACAGGCTCGAGGTGATATGGAACGGCCAAAAGCTCCTGTTCGCGGGCGTCCCCTATGTCCAAGCCGTGGCCCCCGCCAACACCACCGACCCGATAGTCTGGACGAGATACACGGCAATGGTCACGGCCACAGGCTTTGAAACCGAGCTCCGGTTCACCGACATCGGGTTGGCGGATTCCTTCGGCTCCTTCCTGGACTCGGTTGTCGTCATTCCGGCCGGGGACGGCTGCACGAAGACCCAGGGCTACTGGAAGACGCATTCGATCTATGGACCGGCCTCGACCCCGGACCCGACCTGGAATAAAGTCGGCGAGCTGGGACCGGACGCTCTCTTCTTGAACACCGGCATGACCTGGTACCAGATCCTGAACGTCGCGCCGAAGGGCAACCCTTACTATATCCTGGCCCACCAGTATATCGCGGCCGAGCTCAACCGCCTGTCCGGCGCCTCGCTCACCAAGAACGTCAACTACGCCGACCTGCAAAACGCCCTGTCCATGGCCCACTCCCTGCTCAGCGTGCCGCCGACGGCCGTGAGCAAGAAAGACGGTCAGCCGTACGTTGCCATCGCCGACTTCCTGACCCAGTATAACGAGGGCGCGATCGGCCCCGGCCACTGCTTCGACGAGCCGGCCCCGGTTTCTTCCTCGACCGGGAACGGCGGCAACGCCAACAGCAACGGCAGGTCCGCACATTAGCCTCAAGCCGGCAACGGCCACTCATCGGGGGAACGCCTTCGCGTTCCCCCTTTTTTTTGTGGGAACGGCCCGCCCTATTTTGGCGGGGGTTGGAGGAGGGTGGCGATGATGCCCGACCTCGAGCCGACGTTCATCTTGCTCAAGATCTTTTTGATGTGGTCCTTGACGGTATACTCGCTGATGAAAAGCTTCCCGGCGATATCCAGGTTCGAGAGCCCCTTGCTGATGAGCCCGAGCACTTCCGTCTCCCGCTTGCTCAGCCCGTACTGGCGGCCGAGCCCGTCGAAGTCGAGCTCGGCGAAATGCCGGTCCACGATCTTCTCCACGAGGACCATGACGTATCCCGCGGTCTTGGCCGACCGTCTTTCGGCGATCGGGAAGGCGCGGAGAGAAAAGGGCAGGCCCGAGACGCTGTCGACAACGAGGCTGGCGGCGCTGTCCTGCGGACCGGCCGGACTTCCCTCCCGGCTCCGGGTCCCCCGGCACAGGTCCGAAACCTCGGACGGCAGCCGGCCTTTCCGGAGGCCGGGGAAGTGATCGAGCGCCTGGCCGTTCGCATACACCAGGCTGTTTTTGGCGTCCAAAATGAGGATGCCGGGGCTCGACCGCCCCTTGACGATATCCAGGTAACTGCGCATTCGAAATTCCTTGACCTTGACTATTATATATTTTATTATCTGTGCGGATTTGTAAAGAGGAAAATCCTTCTTTCGAGGGATGGACATTAACGGGGATTAGCAGTAATTAATAGATCAGACAATTCTTGAGCCCAGGAGGAGCCGAGTATCATGAGAGCTGGAGAGGAAAAAAGAACATCTCCCCGCAGCCCTTTTGAACGCCCGATCCAGTTCGATCTGAATTACGTCGACGCTCAGGGATTGATCACGATCGAGCAGGAGGGGGCCGGGGTCGACATCAGCGAGAACGGACTGGGGCTTATGACCGCCTATCCCCTGAAAAAAGACGAGGTCCTGAGGCTTCATTTTCCCATGGAGGCGGTCGAGGCGACTCTGCCCGTGTTCGCCAAAGTGGCCTGGGCCAAGCTCATCGAGAAGCGATTCCGGGTGGGGCTGGAGTTCTTGGCTTAGGGGGCAAGGGCCCTCTCTTTCAAGGGTCGCGGCGCGTCTGCCCGCGGCCGCAAATCATCAACCTGTCGCTCGCGGGAACATCGAACCGCTCGGTCAGGCCGTCCGGCCAGATGATCGAGAGGCCTCTCGGTCGGCCGGTCTCCCCCAACCCGAAGTACACCCGGTAATGCCCCTGGCTATAATTCGGACCGTCGGACAATCCGACATATTCCTTCAGGAGCCTTCCGTCGCCGAGCTCGAGGATGACAGCGGCGCCGACGGCATCCCTGTTCCCGGGCGGGCCGACGGCCTGGACCTCGAGCCACCGCCGGCCCGAGCCGTCGTTCCTCAGGAATTTCGTCGACCAGAGCCTCGCGGCCTCGTCGTCCCGGCGCAGAACGTTGATGATGACATCGCGGTCACCGTCATTGTCGGCGTCAAACCAGAGGCAGCGGGCGGCGGCCAGGGATTCGCCAGGCTCGGAGGCGAAGATCCCGGTGCGGCTGAACCTGTGCTCTTGGGACTGCCGGAAAAGCCCGTATGGGACGCTGTGCAGGTCGGTCAGAGAATCGTTGTCCGCGTCCACCCAGGCGGCGGCCAAGGCCCGCGGGGGAAGCCCGAAGATGGCCGGGTCGACGATCCGGAAGACACCCCCGAGATTTAAGATCAGGGAGCTGCCGCCGGCCGAGGCCACATAGACATCGATATCCCCGTCGCCGTCAAAATCGGAAAAGGCGGGACGCCCGAATTGCCGGTATTCCGGAGGCGCGCCGCTCTCGGCATGAGGATTCGGCCCCAGCCGGACCTCGCGGAAGCGGCCCTCATCATTCCGATAGAGGACGAATTCATCCCGCGCGGACACCATGAGATCGGGGTCGACGTCGCCGTCGGCATCGAACCAGGCCGAAAGCCCGTTCTGCGCGGACAGCAGGCCGGAGTCGCCGGTGACATCCATGAACCCGCCCCCGGGCGCCTGCTTGAAGAGCTGGTTCCGCGACCAGATGCCGTAAATAAAAAGCTCGAGGAGGTTATCGCCGTCCACGTCCAGCCAGGCGGGCTGCCGCGGCCGGCCGCCGTTGCCGATGAGGTTTAGGCCCGGGGCCGAGTCGGCCAGACCGGTCCCCCTGCTCACGAACAGCTCGTAGGGACGGATCTCCGGAAAAATCCCGATCCGGCCGCTGACGCCGCCGCTCGCGATGAACGCCTCGGGCCGGCCGTCGCCGTTCCGGTCCCCCCAGGCGATGCCGTGCCGGTCCCTGAGCGCCAGTTCGAAGGAGCGGTCCCGCGGGTGAGATCCCGGCCGGCCGACAAAAATCGCGCTCAGCGGGATCGACGGCTCGAAAGTCACGGTCTGACGGACCTCGGGCAATTCGGGGCCCAGGACGATCATCCCCTCGGGCCGCTCCCGGGTCAGCTTGAAAGAGATATCGGTCGTTGTCCGGCCATCGGCCGAGGGCCGCTGGTCGAGGGCGCACTCCCATCCCGACGATGTGTCGAGGGAGACCGCGGAGTCGGCGACGAGCCGGCCCTCGATATCGTAGGTCCGTCCCGGAAGAACAGCCCGGATGATCAGCCGGTGCCGGTGCCAGTAGATGAAGAGCCCTTCTCCCTCGAGGTTCGGGGCCGCCCAGGAATCCTCGAGTCCGGGGAACTCCGGCCGCTGGCTCATCCCCCACTCCGCGTAGACGTCCCGGAATCCGCCGCGCCCGTCCCCGAGGAGAAGGGAAGGCAGGGCGGTGTGGTTCGAAGTGAAGATGTCAAGGTTCCCGTCCCCGTCGGCGTCGGCGACGCCCAGGTCGAAAAGGTAATAGTCCTGGACCGCGAGCCGCTGCTCGGAAAAGCGGAGGGGCCTCTCGCCCCGCGAGCCGCCCGAGCAACTGCCCAACAGGATGGCGGCGAGGAAGGCCGCGAGCGGCCGGAGGACCGGCCGGTTCCTATTCTTCACGAAAGCGTCTCCCGATGTTCAGCCGCTTCATAGGATCCCCTGGTTTTGGCAGCCAAGATAACAATTCGCCTTTCCCCTGTCAAACCCGCCGGTTCCCGCGGTGGGGATCAAAAAGATTATCCGCGGGCCCTTTTTGTGCTAGATTATGGCCTCCCGCGCAAGCCAGCCATGTCCACGGAAAGCGAAACCCGCAAACTTCAAACATCGAACGAGGTCACGGCAATCGCCAGGGGCGCCGGGATCGTCATGCTGGGCACGATTGCCGGCTCCGGGCTGAAATACCTCTTTGAATTCGTGGTCGCCAGCAGGCTGGGACCGGAGCTTTTCGGCGTCTTCTTCCTGGCACTGACCATCTTCAGGATCCTCGAGAAGCTGTGCACCCTCGAATTGACGACCGGTATGCTTCGCTACGTCGCCCTTTATCAAGGGCAGAGGAACACGGAAAGAATCAAAGGGACGGTCCTTTCCGGGCTGCGGGTCGCCGTGGTCACCGCGGCGGCCGCGGCCGTGCTGCTCCTCGCTTTTTCGGCCTTCCTGTCCCGCGCCGTCTTCCACGCCGGGGACCTCTCCCCCGTCCTCAGGCTGATGTCTCTCGGTGTGATCTTCGCCGTGGCGTCCGACATTCTCGTCCACAGCCTGCAGGCGCTCGGCAGGGTCGAATACAGGGTTTTTGTCCGGATGGCCTTCGAGCCGGCCCTGGCTCTCGGCCTGGCCTTTGTTTTTCTGCGCGCGGGAGACGGCCTTTCCGGAGCGGCGCTGACGTTCGTCGGGCCCATGATCCTGGGCACGTTATTGGCGCTTCACTTTGTCCGGAAAACATTTCCGCCTCTCCTGCAGCGGGACGTCCGCGCCGTCTCGGACACGAGGCAGTTGCTGCGGTTCTCCGTTCCGCTCTTCCTGGCCGGTTTGCTCGGTGTTTTTCTGCTCCAGGTCAATCCCTTGATGCTCGGCTACTTCCGGCCCGCCGCCGAAGTCGGAGTGTTCGCGGCGGCTCTCAGGACATCGTTCATTCTGCCGCTCGTTATCGAGGCGTTCAACGCTATTTTCGCTCCGATGATCGCCGACTTGACGAACAGGCGGGACCTGGCCAGGCTGGAGGACCTGTTCAAAGTGGTGACGAAATGGATCATCACCGCCAGTTTCCCGGCCCTGCTTCTGCTCGTGTTTTACGGCGGCCGCATCCTGAGCCTATGGGGCGCAAGCTACAGGGACGGCCTGGCCTGCCTGGTCGTGATCTGCGCCGGGCAGTTCGTCAATTGCGCGACGGGCCCGGTGGGATACATGATCTCCATGAGCGGCCGGACCCGGATCAGCCTGGCCAACTCCGGCGGTGTTCTGGCGCTCAACATCGTCCTCAACCTGCTCCTGATCCCGCGCCACGGGATACTGGGATGCGCCGCCGCCCTGTCCGCCTCGATGGCCCTGGTCAACCTGGTCAGGCTGGCGGAGGTGCGCTGGCTCCTCGGGATGCATCCCTACAGGTGGGACACCCTAAAACCGGTCGCGGCCGGGATACTGGCGCTCCCCGTCTTGGCCCTGGTCCGGATGGGAATGCCGTCCCCGGGCCGCGGGGTTCTGCCCATCCTCCTCGGCGCCGTCGCTTTCTCGGCCGGCTACGCCGCTCTCCTTGTCGCCTTGGGGATCGGACGGGAGGATAAGTTGGTTTTCGCGCGGGTCAAAGAGAAGATTTTCCGGCTGCCGCCCCGGGGGCCGGCCGGATCATAGGAACCCGATCTTTCCCACCGCGACGCCCAGATCCCGGGGGTCCGGCGCGCCCAGGGTCTTCAGCGGATTCCAAGTCCGGCTCACCTCGAAAAGAAGGATGACGTCCCGGCCCGTTTCGTCCGGAAGGGAGAGACGGACGGTCCTCCATGTGTCGTCGCCGATGGCCGTTTCCGTCAGCAGGATTTTCCCACTGAAGAAGCCGACGACCCGGTAAACACGAACCCGCACGGGGTTGTCCTTGATGTCGGGATGAGAGGCGTGGAGGGGTATCTCCAGCGTGGGTTTGGCGATCGTGACGGTCAGCGCCGCGCGGTTCCCGCTCCAGCGGAATTCGCGCCCGTCAGCGGTCGTCTCGACCGGGCCCAACCCGAATTCCTGCCGGATCCCGAGCTCGGCCGTCCTTCTCTCGAGGGAGAGAGAGTGCGCGGAGTTCCAGCCGTGGACGGCTCCGAATCCCAAGACAAGGACCGGGATGAGGTACCGTGTGTTCGGGCGGGTTTTCTCAGCCTGGGCCGGCCGCCCCGCTTCACCGCCGAGCGCCGCCGCCAAGGCAATCAGAAGCCAGAGAGTGGACTTGATCTCGTAGCTCCCGATATAGGTCTGGAACATGAAATTGACGGCGAAAGCGGCCAGACCGGAAATGGCCCCGGCCAGGAGATACTTCCTCTCCGGGGGGCAGGTCCGCCAGCTCCGGCCCATCTGCCTCAGGACCTCGAATACCGCCCAGGCTGCCAACAGCAGCCCGACCAACCCGAGTTCGGCGGCGACCTGCAGGGGATAGTTCAAGGCCGAATCGGTGGCCTTCATCGTCAGCCCGGACGCCCGGAGATAGTTGGGGAGCTCGATGATGAACGCCCCGAGCCCCACCCCGGTGAGAGGATAAAGCCCCACCATCGAGACTCCCGCCCGCCAGAAGGCGAGCCGGTAGTTAAAAAAGGCGCTCGGAGACGTCGTCTCGGAAAAAAGGCCCAGGCTGGCGGCCACCCTCTTCGCCAGTATGGACTGGCTTTGAAGGACGAAAATGACCGCGATAACGGCGGCGCCAAGCCCCAGAAAAAGGGCGGCTCGGCCGAGCTTCCCGCGAAGCGGCATCTCCAGGCGCGCGACGGCGAGAAAGGCAAAAACGGCGAGCGCGACAACCAGCGCCCCGAGCGGGCTTCGCGAGCCGACGGCCGGGAACATCGCGAGCGAAAAGACGGCGAGCCCGAGCGAGAGCCATCGGAGGCCCCGGCGATAAGTCAGCGCCGCCCCCAGGGCGAGCGGTACGAAGCACGCCAGGAAGGCCCCGAAGGAATTGGGGTCTTTGAACGTGGCGTTGATCTGATCCAGCCGGATGAAAAAGGGATAGTTGCCCAGGCCCGGAGAGAGGTATTTTTGGACGGCCGAAAAAGCCAGCGCCAGCCCGGCCGAGGCGGAGAGCGCGGTCAGCAGGCGGCGCAGGAACCCGGCGTCATATAAAAGCGGCAGGAGGATGACGAAGACGACCGGGCCGGTCAGGTAGTTCAGGAAGGCGAAAAGATCGCTCATCAGGGCGCCGCCGGCCCTGACCCCCTTGACGTTCACGATCAGCTCGTAGACGGCGTCCGAGCGGAAGGGAAAGCCATTTGAGAACCGGATGAAGGTGATCACGCCGGAGACGGCGGCAACCGCCAGAAAAAGGGTCGCCGGCCGAATGACCGGATGGATCGGCCCGCCTCCGGGAACCCGGCTCACCCTCCCGGCCAACCAGCCCAAGAGGAGTGCCAGGAAAAGGACCAGGGCGGTTGGCGCATGGGGCGTGGTGTCGTAAATTCCGAAAAAGTAGGGCAGGTTGTTGATCAGCGGATAACAGAACACAAAAAACAGGGCGCCCCACTCGAGCCGCGCGGCGGTGAGCCCGAAGCAGGCCACCAATACGGGCGCCAGGGCGGCCTGGAACGGCCCGACGAGCGGGACATACTTGACATAGAACAGCCAGAAGGCGGCCCCGGCCGCCAGGGCCAGGGCGGCCCTCAGCGCCCGCGCTTTTCCCGGATTGCTCATCTTCGGCCCAAATTGTAGTCGATTACCCGGCAGGAGAAAACAAAAAAATTGCCGGGGTGGCAATCGGGAGGTTTTTTTTGTATAAATATCCATCCGACGGATTTATGAAAGACAATGAACCTCCAGCGCCGCGGCTCCCTCCTCAAGCTGCCGGATTTCCTGATCGTGGGCGCGGCCCGCTCCGGGACGACCACGCTGTTCTCGCTCCTGGCCCGGCAGCCGCGCGTCTTCATGCCCCGCGAAAAGGAGCCGATGTTCTTTTCCGTCTACGGCGAAGGCTGGATCCCGATCGACAATCGGACCGGCGAGCCGGCGGCCTATGTCGTCGGGGACCTCGACGGATACCTTGATCTCTTCAAGTCCGCCCGGAACGGCCGGTCGATCGGCGAGGCTTCGACCTGGTATCTTTATCGCCACCAGACAACCGTCCGCAACATCCGGGAGATCTACGGGGAAAACGCACGGGATCTGCGCATCATCATCCTCCTCCGCGACCCGGCGGTGAGAGCCTGGTCTCACTATCAGCTGAAAAAGAGGAACGGGGAGGAAAACCTGCCTTTTGACCGGGCCATTGAACCCGGGGTCATACGGGAGCGATTGGCGAAACGCTATACCCCGGGTTTCGACTACATCGGGTTCGGCAAGTATTTCCAGCAGGTGAGATCCTACCTGGAGAATTTCCCTAAAGTGCGGATCCTCCTGTTCGAGGAGATGATGCGGGACACCGGCCGCGCCGAGCGGGACGTCTGCGAATTCCTCGGCCTCGAACCCGGTCCCGCCCATGGGGAAGCGCGGAAGCTCAATGTCTCCGGCGCGCCGAAAAACAGGATCATGGGGCTCATGGGAAATATCCTCTACAGGCCCGGCGCGCTGAAATCGGTCCTCAAGCCCTGCCTCCCCCGCCGGCTCAGGGCCGACCTCAAGAACCGCCTGTCATCGAGGATCTTCCGTCCCGAACGGCTGGACGCCGGGCTGAAGGCTCGGCTGACGGAGGTTTTCCGGGACGATGTCCGGGCCCTGGCCGAGCTCACCGGAAAGGACCTCAGCCGTTGGCTTCAGGCGTCTGCGGGGCCGGAGCCATGAAGATCTGCCTGGTGTGCTCGTCGGGAGGCCATTTTTTCGAGCTCTTCAGCCTGAATTCCCTCTGGGAAAAATACGATCATTTCTGGGTGACATTCCCCAGGAACGACACGAAAACCCTGCTCCGGGGAGAGAAAGTCCACTGGGCCTACGCCCCGACGAACAGGAACATCAAGAACCTCGTCCGGAATTCCTATCTTGCGGCCCGGGTCATGGCCGCGGAAAAGCCCACGGCCGTGGTCTCGACCGGCGCTGGGGTGGCCCTCCCGTTCCTCTATTTCGGCCGGCTGTTGGGGCTGCAGACGGTCTATATCGAATCGCTGGCCAGGATCACGGACCTGTCACTGACGGGGCGGTTCGTCTATCCGGTGGTTCAGGATTTTCTCGTCCAGTGGCCCGAGCTCGCCGGGCGATACCCGCGGGCGCGGTACAAGGGCCAGGTGGTATGAAGCTCTTCGTCTCCGTCGGGTTCGAGAGCTTCCCGTTCGACCGGCTCGTCCAGGCGATCGAAAAGGGCGTCGAGCGGAAGCTGATCGAAGGGGAAGTCTTCATTCAGCACGGCGATTCCCGCGTCCCCGGCGCGGGCTGTCAGGCCAGCCGGTTCATGGAGTTCGACGAGGTCCTGACCCGCATGCGCGAAGCCGATATCGTGGTGGGCCACGCGGGCGTCGGGACCGCTTTTCTTTGCCTGGAGATGGGCAAGGTCCCGGTCCTTTTCCCGAGGCGGGCCTGCTTTCGCGAACACGTCGATGACCATCAGGTCCTGTTCGCCCGGAAAATGGCCTCCCAGGGAAAAGCCCTCGTCGCCGAAAGCGAAGACGACCTCCTGTTCAAGATCAGCCATTACGCGGCGCTCGTTGACGGGCTTCTCAAGGCGAGAAAAGACACCGGGACTCCGGTCCTGAGCGATTTCCTGGAGGAGATACTTGTGGAGCGCGGCGCGAAGGGAGGATCTCTCGCATGACCCCCGCGTTCCTCCTCCGGAATTTGTACTCCCTCGCCGCGAGACGGGAGCTCCGGTTCACGTTCGACAGGGCTCCGCTCGTGGCCCGGAATATCTCCACGAAAAAACTCGTCAACCTCTTCCGGGTCGGGATCAACCGGATCCTCCCGGTTTCCCGCGCCCTGGGATATCCTTATATGGCCCACATCTCCCCGTCCGGTCTCTGCAACCTCCGGTGCGACGTCTGCCCGGCCCACGACCCCGCTGCCAAAGGGAAGGCTCTGCTTCCGTTCGAGACCTACAAGCGGCTGATCGACGAGGCGGGCGACTATCTCATCTACCTGATCCTCTGGAGCTGGGGCGAACCGTTCCTCAACCCCGATTTCGGCCGGATGATCTCCTACGCGAGGGAGAGGAACATCCTGACCGTGACCAGCACCAACATGGACCGGTTCAGCGCCGAACAGGCGGGCGAAGTGGTGGAGGCCGGGCTGGACCTCCTGATCGTCGCCCTCGACGGGACGACCGACGAAGCCCATTCCCGCTACCGGCGCGGCGGCAGCGCGGCCAGGGTCATCGAGAACACCCGGCGGCTGGTTGAGGAGCGGCGAAGGCGCGGACGGGAGAAGCCGTTCATCAATTTGAGGATGGTCGTTTCCAGGGAGAACGAGCACCAGATCGAGGATTTCAGGTCCCTGGCCGCGGAGCTGGGCGTGGACATGGTGAGCTTCAAGGCTTTCTCGACACGGCAGCAGGGACACGTCGACCTCCGGGTCGATGAACGGTATGCGCCCGACCGGGAAGCCTACCGCTGGTACAGGTATCGGCCGGGATATGCGGTCGACAGAAGGCCGGCCAAGTACCGCTGCCGGTTCCCCTGGACCAAGCCGACCCTGTTCGCCGACGGCGAGGTGCTGTCCTGCGAATTCGATTTGCATGAAAAGCATTCCTTCGGCAACCTCAACGAACGGAGCTTCCGGGAGATCTGGTTCGGCCCCGAGGCCGGGAGGTTCCGGAAGGCGTTCAACAGGGACCGGGACGCGATCCCTTTCTGCAGGGAATGCGTCTTCGACCATAAGCTCATCGACGGCTGCGTTGTCGATTGGGACCTCCTCGGGAAATGACCGCCTCCCCGGTCTCCGTCGTCGTGATCACTCTGAACGAGCAACAGAACATCCGCGAGTGTCTGGACTCTCTGACCGCGCTCGATTACCCGGAGGAGTGTTTCGAGATCCTGGTGGTCGACGCCTCGACGGACGCGACCCCCCGGATCGTCGAGGAGTACGGGAGGGTCAGGCTGATCCGGTCGGAGAAGGGGTTCAGCACCCAGAAAAACGTCGCCCTGAAGAAGGCCGCCTTCGATATCCTGGCGTTCACGGATGCCGACTGCGTCATTCCCGGAGATTGGCTCAGGGTCGTCGACCGCGCCTTCCAGGATAAGGGGACCGCGGCGATCGGGGGCAACGCCTATCCGCCCCCCGGGACCGGACGGTTCGGGACGTGGACTGCCTGCGTGGGGCATCCCGCCGGCGGCGCGATCGGTTTCGACGCCAACGTCGAGCGAAGCGCCGCGGGCATCTCCTTTGTCCCCGGCTGCAATTCCGTCTTCAGGAAAGAGGCGCTCCTCGATGTCGGCGGTTTCGACCCCGATTTCTTCGAGGGCGGCGAGGACGTCGATGTGTCCCGGAGGCTCAAAGAAAAGGGTTATTTCCTGGACTACGTTCCCGAGCTGACGGTCTTTCATAAGCCCAGGGGGACGCTGGCCGGCTACCTGAAATGGAACGTCCAGGTCGGGATCACCAAATTCAGCCTCAGGCAGCCGTCCCTCGCCGGGCTGGTCTTTCAGCCCGCCTTCCCGCTCTGGTCTCTGGCGGCGGCCGCGGGGATCGCGCTCCTGGCGGCGCGGGGGCATCCGTCGGCGGCCCTGATCCTGGCGGGAAGCCTGTGGGTTCTCTATCTCGCCGGACTTGTCCTTTTGGCCAGGCCCTATCGCTTGCTCCTCGGGCGACGGAACAGGATCGGGGTCCGTCTGTTCACGGTGTTCACGGTGATCCCCGTCTTGATCTATCTTCGCCAGGTGGGCATCAACATAGGCCAATTCAAGAAGCGGCGCCGCGTGGGCGCCGGAAAGGCGGTGATCGATGATCGAACCCCGTGACCGCGTGGCGACCGCTTTCGCTCACGAGCAGCCGGACCACTGCCCGATGCAAGTGAGCTTCACCCCGGAATTCGCGCGACCGGTTGAGGAAGGACTTGAACCTCGAGACCGGCGGCCGGCACAACCCCCACGGCGGCGGCAATCCTTATGACCTCGAGCAGGATGTCGGCTGCGACATGCTGATCACGTCCGTGGGCTGGGCCAATTCCTACTACCGCGAAGGCCGGGATTATACCGATGAATGGGGCATCGGCTGGCGTCTCAGCCCGTACGAAACCCGCTTCGGCCGAGGTGTCCTACACCGAGATCGCCGGCCATCCGCTGGCGGATGAGGCCGCGATCGCGGCCTACATGCCGCCCGACCCGGACCGGCCGGCGCTCTACGACGCCGCCCGCCAGGCGGTCGCCGGGTTCGGCCGCCGGTTTTGGATCTGCGGCGCGGTCGTCACCACGGTCTGGGAGACGGCTTGGGCGCTCCGGGGGCTGGAGCGGCTGCTCGAGGACCTGGTCGTCGCCCCCGACGTCGCGGACGCCGTCCTCGAGATCCCCTACCGCTACCACCTGGCCGCCGCCAGGAAGATGACCTCACTGGGGATCGATATGCTCTGGCTCGGCGACGACGTCGGCGGGCAGAACGGGATGATCATGTCGCCCGGCACCTGGCGGCGGTTCCTCAAGCCGCGGCTGGCCTCGATCATCTCGGAGGTCAAGGCCGTCAACCCGCGGCTGGTCGTGGCCTATCATTCCGACGGCAACGTCGAGGCCATCATCCCCGAGCTCATCGACATCGGCCTCGACGTCCTCAACCCGGTGCAGCCGCTCTGCATGGACCCGGCCGGGCTGAAAAAGAAGTACGGACGCAACCTGTGTTTCTGGGGCTCGATCGACGAGCAGCGAACCCTGCCCTTCGGCACGGCGGAGGACGTCCGGAATGAGGTCCTGGAACGACTGCGGACCATCGGCCGGGGCGGCGGGCTCCTCCTCGGCCCGACCCACCACGTCCAGCTCGACACGCCGCTCGAAAACTTCTGGAGCATGGTCCGGACCGTCAAGGACACGCCGTATTCAGAGGTTTCCTGAACCGTCCTGGACGTGTCCCGCGTCCGGCGGGCTCGGCTGATGAATCGGTGAATTGATAACCCGGTACCGATTATTCTGGTACCGATTATTCGCTCCCGCTTGTCAGCGTCAGGCCGGCCGCCGGTAGAAATGAACGGCCACGTCGGCGTAGTTGTAGGTCCTCTTCGGCGCGAACAGCTCCAGATGAAAGCGCCTGTCCTCGAGCGCCCGCCGGATCCTCGCCTCGCCCGCCGCATACCCCGCGTTATAGGCCGTGGCATAAAACCGCAGGCGGTCCTCGGCGCCGCTAAAAACAAGATGCCCGTACCGCTTCTCCATGACCAGCATGAACAGGCGCAGGTACCTGGCCTGCCAACCCATGTCATCGAGCCGGCGGACCCTTTCGCCGCGCGCCTCGGGCCGATCGCCCGCGGCGAAGGCGGGGATACCGGCGGCGGCCTTCTCTTCGGCGCTGGCGAGCTTGTTCCAATCGGATTCCAGGAGTTCGATAAACGACGGTTTCATCTGGAAATGGCCGACCGAGAAATCGGCGTACTTCCGGCCGTACTGGACGTACAGCACCTTGAGCGCCCGGACTTGGATCCTGTCCTGCAGGTAGCTGTACCGGATGATCTCGGGAAAGACGACGGCCAGAGCGCACTGAGTGTCCGCGGCCTGAAGGTGCAGCACCCCGACGATCCAGGAATTCTGTTTCAGATAATTTTCGGCTTCGGCGTACTTTTCGCCGAAGATCGCGCGAAAGTCCTCGCCGGCGTCCCGGGCGGCCGGCGCGGCCAGCAGCCCGAGGAGCGCGACGGCCGTTGCCGCGATCACCCTGGCGTGACGGCGCTCGCTTTCCTTCAACGGTCGCCGCCCCGCGGCTACATCGCCCGCTCGTAGGCCACGATCTTTTTCTCGTTCTCGAGCGTGATCCAGCGGAAGACGGTCCGGCCGGCCCGGGGAAAGACCACGACGTCAAGCGGCGACGGGTAGGATTGTCCGTCGCTGAAAACGATGCTCTCGTAGGTGAACATGGCATAGGACTTGCCGTCCGGGCTCGGGTAGAAATTGCAGCTGTCGAATGAATCGGCCTTGAACAGCAGGGCGCCGTTCCGGAGAACGTCGTTCCGGACCCGGTAGTAAAGGTCATTGCTCGTTTTCGGATACCAGAACGAAGACGATCCGAAGTTGTCGTCGAACGGTCCGAAGCTCCGGCCGTCGATCGTATAGAGGAACGACTTATCCAGATCTTTCATGGCCGCGGCCATCTTCTCCGGAGGCAGCTTGCTCAAGTCATTCATCTCGGCCAGGCTCAGCTTCCCCTTGACCAGGACCGCGCCGTTCTTGCCGTCGGGGCTAAACTTCATGTCCTCCGGCATTCCGCCAAAGGAGACGACCCGGCCGTCCGAACAGCCGAACCAGGACTTGTCGTCATCGCCGGCGGTGTAGAAGGCGGTCGCGCCGTCGGGCGTCGCCGACGCCTGGAAAACCATCATGTAAGGGCCGAGCGATTTCCCCTTGAATTGAACGACCTGCTTGCCTCCCGCCGCCGAATCAAGCTCCGGCCGGGCGTCCTCCGGCAGGGTCGCCCGGATCATAGACGGCGCAATCGCTCCGGCCCCCGGCGGCGCTGTCCCGGCCCGCGTAGGCGGCGTTCATCGCGTCGTTGACGTTGGCGTACGGCCCGGTCTTTTTTCCGTCGCGGAACACGAAAAAGGGAGGGTTTTTCGCCCCGTCCTTGGCGAGGACGAGGATGACATCGGCGGCCTCGGCGGAGATCTCGATCGTGCTCTCGGGACGGAGGATCTCCTCATCCGGTCCGAGGGTGTAGACGGTCGTCGCGGCCGCCTTCCCCTGGGCAATAGCCCCTTGTCCGGCACAGCCGAGCATGGCCAGGACGGAGAGAGCACAGACAGAGAATGGACTGTTCTTGGTCACGGGATACCTCCTCGGTTTTCGTCGGGCGGTATTCTTCTTGATACCGGCCGGCGTGTCCATATCAGAAATTGAAGCCGACGCCGATGCCGAATTCCCATCGGCTGGCCCGGTAGGTCAATTCGTTTCCCAAGATCGTGCCGGACCCGGTGCCGGACCGCGCATATCGAAAATAGACATCGATGGACAGCTCGCCGGCCTGCTCGTTGCTGTAGTAATTGAAGACAGGTCCTTCGTAGCCGAACCCAAGGGCGGCGATGTTCAGGCCGGGGGTGGGATCGACGGAATTCAGGCTCGTGTCGCCGGCCGGACTCTGATGGTGGGCGAACCCTCCTCTCAAGGTGAAATGGAGCGCCGGACGGAACTCGACGCCCGCCTTGATCTTCCAGGCGTCATTCAGGACCAGCCCCGCCGACTGAAGGCCGTAGTCGGGGACGATACCGTAGAAGTCCCGGAGGTCCTGGGTGAAAGCCGGGTTCAAATCCTGACCCGAGTTGACGGCGGTGAACGCCCAGCTCCCGAACCGGCTCCACTCGTTCCATTGCCCCTCGAGGTGAAACGATAGAGCGGCCAGGGGGGCGAAGGCCACTCCGCCCGCGACCTCCCTCGGCAGCGTCACCCGGGAGGTGAAGTCCTGGTTCCTGTAAAAGAGCCGGGTTAGGTCACTGACGGGGATATGGCTTCTGACGGGATGCGGCACGGACATCCAGCCCGATTCAAATGTCGGGAAGGCAAAGCTGTTCCAGCCCGTCGAATCCACGGGAATTTCATGAACATATCTTACGCCGGCCCGGAATGCCGGGACAGGTTTCCACAGCAGCCCGGCCGAGAAGCCGATACCGTTCCCCTTGAGCTCGAGCCGGCTGTCCATGCCGACCGGTTCCGGGAGCGGAACCCTTCCAGGGCGGAACTCCTGGTAGTGCTGCCATAGGAGCCGGGTTATGACAAAATCCGCTCCGAGGCCCAGGGCCAGGCCCGGGACGATCTCGGCGGACAGGACGGGCCGGATATAGAGGGCGTTCAGCCGCGCTTCCGTGCTGTCCAGCTTGGTCCGTGAACCGTGCGGCCATTCGCTGCCGAAGCTGTAGGGCGAATAGACGCCGATACCGACGCTCACTCGCCGGAGCAGCTGCCAGCTCAGCGCCAGGGAGCCGCGGAACTGAAAGGGAGAGCTGCTGAAGCTCGAGCCGGAGCCGGGGAGTGAAGCCGTCACGTTCGGCTTGCTGAAGACAAGGTTGGTTTTGAACCTGAACCCTTTCAGCAGAGCGAGCCCGGCGGGATTGGCGAAAACGGCCCAGGCGTCGTCCGCCTTGGCCGAGAACGCTCCGGCCATGCCCGAAGCCCGGGCGCCCAGATCGAAAGAAGAAAAATCCTGCGCCGCGGCGGGCATGACGCCACAGGCCGCCGTCAGCGCGAGTCCGGCCAGGAGGTTTCGTATTGATACAGCCATGAGCCCTCGGTTCGATGCTTTGAGATTATAACACGCGGGCTCGAAAAACATTCGCGGTCCGGAGAAAGAGGGGATCGTCTCAGCCTGTTTTCGCCGTGAACCTTAGCTCTCCCCCGGGGGCCCGCCAGATAAAGGATTCCCGGCCGGCCAAAACGAGCACCCGGCCTGTCGCATCGACCGATGAGACGCGCCGGCCGCTCCGGCAGCCTCAAATGGACGACGACGGCCGGCGGCGCCGAGTTCCGGGGCAGGCGCACCGTTCCGGTCACCGTCCCCGCCACGGGATCATATTTCATTTCGTACGAGATTCGGCCGAAATGGCTCGGCGCCCCCGTGATCCCGACCGGCTCCCCGCTTCCGAGCCAGGCTCTGTCCGTCCCTATCGCCAGATGAAGGGCGTCGGGTTGTTCCATGACGAACATGTCGCGCAGGGCGCGGACGACCGCGACGGGCGTCCAGAGGTGCTGCCGGTCGCCCGAGACTTTCGTCGTTCCCGGCTCCTGCCCTCTCTCTTCGCACCAGGTCAGAAGCGGAGTGCCATGGTTGAGCGTTGCGTACAGGTAGGCGGCCGCCGCATCTCCCTCGCCGCGGGCAAGATGCGCCTCGGCGATGTTGTCGAGAGTGATGGCCACCCACATGCCGTCGGCCATCCAGCCGGTGTGAAGCGGCAGGCCGCCGGGGCTCATCCGGCTCTCGATGAACCGCAGCGTCCCGCTGATTAGCTCATGGCCGGGAGGCAGAACGCCGCAGGGGAAGAGCGCGTTGAGCACCCCCCAGCGGCTGCCCGACGTTTTTCCCGGGGCCCCGGGGAGCCAGCGGTAGTCTTTCTCCCGGATCGCGCCCCGGTCCATCGCGGCCAGGAGGTCGGCGCGGGCCGAATCACGGATCGACCGCAACCGGGCCAGATCATCGGTCCGGCCCAAAGCCTCCGCCGCCTCGACCGCCAGCGTGTCGGCGTATACCGCCCAAATATTATGCGGCAGGAAAACACCGTACATATCGTCCCCGTCCGCCAGGCCGCAGTCGCCGAACCCCCGGGGCATCAAGCCATAGGTCAAAGACCGCGGCGAAATCGTGCCTGTCCGTGTGCGCTCCCGCCGGCTTTCCCGCCATCGCGAGCTCGAGGCCATTCGCGGATAGACTTCCGCAAGGTAGTCCTTGTCCCGCGTCAGGCGGAAGTGCTCCATCGCCGCCCAGGCTTTGAACCCCGAGCCTCCCCACATGAGATGACCCCATCCCCGGGGATCATCCCATTCTCCGTCCGGGCCTTGCATCTCCAGGCAGACGCGGTGGCCTTTGGCGGACAGATCGTGCAGCCCGGCCTGGTCGAGGGCGATGGCCATGATGGAGGATTCGAATGAGTTGAGGGCGCGATAGATCTCGGTCCCGGGCACGCCGCCCAGATAACCGTCCGCCACCGGCTCACGCATGATGAAAAGATCCGCCAGGCAGGCGAGATAGGCGGCGGTGACCCCGGGGTCGGGGACCGTCGGGCGGACGGCGCCGGCGAGGAGCGCCTCCCACTCGTCACGGGCTTCCTCGAACTCCCCGGCCCAATCGGACGCCCTCAAGTCGCCGAGGTCGGCGAGATACGCACGGTATGGCCTGACCAGCCAACCCGACCGCTTCTCGCCCGGAGCCAGGTCCCAGTACAGGTGCATCGCTTTCGGACCGGGAGATCGTCCATCCGGGGCGACGGTGTAACGGTCCGCGCCCAGGCCAGCGATCAGGATCCTGTCCGGCCGCTCGAGCCACCCCGCGACGATGACATCGGGAGTCCAGCGTGACGGGTCCACCCAGCCGCGGTTCTCTCCCCAGAAGGCCGAATCGCAGGCGACGGCGAACTCATGGGGCTGCCCGTCCGTATTTTCGACCTCGATCCGGACGAGGGCCGCCTCCCGCCCGCCGATGACCGCCAGCCGCACTCTTCCCCTCGGATCCTCATATATATTTTCCAGGGCGGGGATGTATCCGCCCAACCGGGCCCAACGGCTGGCCGATGCGGGTTGTCCGTCGATGCGCGGCGTGACCTTGATGTCCCAGTGGGAGCGCGGCGGGCTCAGGATCCCCAGCGGCTGCGTCGTCAGGTCTTCGTAGGTCCAGGCCAGCCGGAGGCTTCCCGGCTGAAGGTCAAGGAGCGTCCGGTGGCTGTCGTCCGGACGGCCGACGGTCAGCCGGTGAGGGGGCGCGAAGGCATACGAGAAATCGACCCGGCCGGCCGACAGGGGCTTCGACTCGCCGGCCGAGGCGGACGGCGGACCTGCCGGCAGGCCTGGGCGCATCAGCAGAATGACGGCGGCGAAGGCCAGCGGGATTCTTGATCGACCTGACATGACGCATCCTCCGATCGGAAAGCAGGAAATGAGAAGATTATAGCATTGACGACGGGCAGCCAAAAACCTAGAATAAGAACGATTCCATGATCCGGCAAAACGGGAGAGTGATCCGGGGAGCGCGCCCGGCGCGCGGCTTGGCCATCGCCATCTTCCTGGGGATGGCCTCGGTCCTCATCCCGCTGCCCTTTTTATTCCTGGTCCTCCCCCTCTTTGTCTTCACCATGCGTCCCATTGCGGGCCTCTCCCCGGCGGGAAGCCTGCCTGTCCGCGCGTCGCCCGGACCAGCCCGGACTTCGCGGTCCTCCGGCATAACCTCCTTCCAAGCGCCGCCGGTGCGGCGGATATTCGCAGTCCACAAAGGAGGTTCCGATGGAAGATCGTCCACGGCCGCGTCATCGCCGCCTGCGCCTGAAGCTCGTCGAGGCCTTCAACAAAGCTTCCGGTGTCCCCGTCGAAGTCGATTTGGGAAGGAAGTTCGGGACCGTGCGCCGGATCCATGAGTTCCGCCGCACCCGGGGACTCGACCGCTTGTCGGACGGCGAGCTGACCCGGATGGCCGCCGGGCTCGGTGATCAGCTGAAGTCCGGGTTTCCGCTCGAGGGCGCCGTCGCCGAGGTCTTCGCCCTTGTCTACGAGGCCGCCCGGCGCTCTCTCGGCCTGACGTTTCACGACGTTCAGCTCGTCGCCGGGCTGGCCATGGCCGAGGGCAAGATCGCGGAGCTTGCCACCGGCGAAGGCAAAACCCTGGCGGCCGTGCTCCCGGCCTGTCTCTTCGCCCTGGCCGGAAAAAGCGTCCATGTCCTGACGTTCAATGATTACCTCGCGGGCCGCGATGCCGACTGGATGGGACCGGCCTACCGGCTCCTCGGGCTTGATATCGGCGTCATCCGGGAAGGGCTGAGCCCGACGCTGAAGCGGCAAGCCTACGCCCGCGACATCACTTACGCGACGGCCAAGGAGGCCGGTTTCGATTTTCTCAGGGACCAGCTCGCCTACGACGAGGACGAATCTGCTCCACCGGACCTTGGGCGTCGCCCTGGTTGACGAGGCGGATTCCATCCTCATCGATGAGGCGCGGGTCCCGCTGGTCATCTCCGGGGAGACGGGCGAGACCGCCGCCGACCCCGCCCGCCTCGCGCCCGTTATCAAGAGCCTGGAGCCCGGCCTGGACTACGAGACCGACGCCGAGCGAAGGAACGTGTTCCCCACCGAGGCCGGGCTGGAAAAGCTCGAGCGGCGGCTCGGCCGCGGCAACCTCTATGCGGCCGGTAACGAACAGCTGCTCGCCGCCGTCCACTGCGCCCTGCACGCCGAAGCGCTGCTCGAGCGCGACGTGGATTACATCGTCAGGAAGGACCGGATCGAGATCGTGGACGAATTCACCGGCCGCGTCATGGACAAGCGCCACTGGCCGGACGGCCTCCAGGCCGCCGTCGAGGCTAAGGAGAACGTCTCCCGGAACCCCGAGGGACGGGTGCTCGGATCGATCACGCTGCAGCACTATTTTCGGCTGTATCCCCATCTCTGCGGGATGACGGCGACGGCGGCGCCCTCGGCCGCCGAGTTCAAGGAATTCTACGGACTGAGCGTCGTCGTCATCCCCTCCCACCGCCCGTGCGTCCGCGCCGACCTGCCGGATGCCGTGTTCAGCCGGAAAGAAGCGAAAAGGCAGGCGCTGGTCCGCGAGATCATCGAGGTCCACGCCACCGGCCGCCCCATCCTCGTGGGGACGCCGAGCGTCAGGGAATCGGAGGATCTCGCCGCGGCGCTCAAAGACGCCGGACTCGACTGCCGGGTCCTGAACGCCAAGAACGACGAGCTCGAGGCCGGGATCATCGCCCGCGCCGGAGCTCTCGGGGCCGTCACCATCTCGACCAATATGGCCGGCCGGGGCACGGACATCCGGCTGGGTGGCGCGGACGAGGCCGGGAAGAATGAGGTCATCGCCCTCGGCGGACTTTATGTCATCGGCACGAACCGTCACGAAACCCGGCGCGTCGACCGCCAGCTCAGGGGCCGCGCGGGACGGCAGGGCGACCCCGGCTCTTCCCGGTTGTTCATCAGCCTCGAAGACGAGATCTTCGAGCGCTACGGCCTGACGGGCCTGTTCCGGAAGCGATACCGGCTTGGCGCGGACACGGACGCGGTCGACACGGCGGCTGTCCGGACGGACATCGCCCATGCCCAGCGGGTGATCGAGGGCCAGAACTTCGGCATCCGGAAGTCGCTGTGGACATATGCCCAAGCGACGGAAAGGCAGCGGCGCATCGTGCAGGAGGCGAGAGAGGCCATCCTGAAGGCATCCTGCGGACCGCCCTGGCTCGAGCCGCCGGACGCGGAGACGCTCTCCGCGGGCCGCCTCCGGTTCGGTCCGGAGGAGTGGGAGAGGATCCTGAGGCGGGTGACGCTCTTCCATCTCGACCGCTGCTGGGCCGATCACCTGGCCCGACTCACCGACCTCCGGGAGAGCATCCACCTCGTCAGTCTGGCCGGCAAGGAGCCGGTCAACGAATTCCAGATCGCGGCGGCGAGGGCTTTCGAAGAGACGGCGGCGAAGATCGAGCGGGCAGTCGCCATGGCACTCGAGGAGCTGGTCGGAACGGATGACCCTGTCGACCTCGAAGCGCGGGGATTCCGCGGGCCGTCATCCACCTGGACCTACCTCGTCAATGAAGACCAGCTCGGTTGGGGCATCGAGCTTCTCAAGGGAAAACACATCGGGCTGGCGGCCGGCGCGGCGGCCTTCGCGGGCCCGCTTTTCCTGCTGACGCTCGTCCTGCGCCGCCGGCGCGGCCCGAAGAAGGCGCGCCGTTCCTAGTGTCCCGTCTCGTAAATTCCTTTCCAAAGTCTTCGGCAGAGACGGGACGCTTCCAGGGGGGAGTCAAGCTCCCCCTCGGCGCTTCGCTTCACTCCGCTGACCCCCGAGGGGAACGGCGCCGTTCCCCTCAAACTCCCCTGCGGTGGCGCGTCTTCTTTGTTTTTCTTAGAAAGCCAAGTTATTTGCGAGACGCACCACGAGTGTCCCGAATCGTCCCGGCCCCGAGGCTTAGCCGAAGATCCCCGAGACTCCGCCTCCCCTCTTGATCATCCGGTCAAAGGCCAGGAGGTTGAGCATCAGGTAGCGCGGATAATGGAAGTTCTCGGCGCGGCGCGTGCCCCGGCCTTCGTTGAATGCCACCTTCCGGTCCGCCCCATCGATCCAGAGGGGGTGGCCGTACTTCTTGAGCGGGAACTTGTCCATGACCCAGGCGTGAAGCCTGGCGAAAAAGTCCTTCGCCCAGGGGTCGCCGGTGTGCTCGATCAGGCAGAGGGCGCCGATCAGGCCTTCCTGCTGGAGCCAGCCGACTTTGTCCACGTCCCAAATATTCTTGTCGACGTGCCTGAGGCTCCGGAAGAGGCCGCCGTAGACGTCGTCCCAGGCCACGTCGCAGTGCCGCTTGAAGGCGGTCGCGGCGCGGTCGAAGAGGGCCTTGTCCTTGCGCCGGACGGCCTCGTAGAGGACCATCCAGAGCGTTTCGATGCCGTGGCCGGTGTAAACGAACTGGGCCAGGCGTTCCTCGCCGCGCCCGAAGTCGTGGTCGAGGACTTCGTTGATCAGGTCGATATCCTTATTGTAGTGCTTGACCAGGATGGCGTCGAGGCAGCGGTCGGCCAGGGCCTGGACTTCGGCGTCGGGCCGGTCCTCGAGCATGGCGGTGCACTGGTTGAGGAGGCAGAACCAGTGGCCGATGAGCCGCGTGCCGCCGGCGACAGGCACAGTCTCTTCTTTGCCAAAGTAGTCCCCGAAACCCGCGGGCAGATAACCGGGCGTGTCGTAGATCCTGACGCACTTGAACATGATCTCTTTGGCTTCGTCCCAGTATCTCTCGTTTCCCTTGGACCTTGAGAACTCGGCCAGACCGTTGGCGATGAACAGGTCCTCATAGATCCTCTCGGGCGGTCCTTCGGTGACCTTTCCTTCCCGGCTGTAGCCGTCCGCCCAGAGCGTGTCCCCGGCCGGCTTGTGCTTCATGACGAAATCGATGGCCTTCTTCGCCGCTTCGTAGTGTTTGGGGTTCGGATCGATGTGATTATAAAGATAGGAGTATGTCCAGATGCCCCGGCCGAGGTAGCGGGCCGATTTTTCGAAGGACGCCGTGGGCCCGTCCCAGCCGACGGTCAGCGTGAACCCGCCGTACTCGTGGTCGACGACATACTTGTCGTGGAACGGGATGTAGTCGTCGAACAGCCAATAGCGAAGCTCCTCCCGGAGCGCTTCGAGCGTCATTCCGGCCAGCCGGCTGTCGGTCGTCGTCGAGGGCGCCGCGGACCCGCTCGTCCGGCGGGCCGCGAGCGCGGGACCTTGGACCAGCGGCAGCACGGACGCGGCCGCCGCCGTCCCGAGGAACTGCCGTCTCTTCATGGCATGTGTTGGTTTCATGGTTTCACCTCGTCACCCCGACAATACCAATAAACCGCGGCGACAATCAACTCCTCCGGATTGACATCTCGGGCGCTGACGGGTAAGTTCTGGGGAACGCCCCGACCGGGAGGACAGGTACATGGTTCGACACAGATCGTCCGTTGGGATTCTGGCCGCGTTCCTCTTCTCGTCCATCTTTCTCAGCCCCGTCTTCCCGGGCGATTTCGAGGAGAACAACCGCTTCCGTCCCGGGTCGTTCCCCGGCCAGGTCGACAGCGCGGTGTTCTCGGTCCCCCTCGAAAGCGACGCCGTCCTCGTGATCCTCTCACAGGGCTTGATGAAGGACGCGGCCCGGCTCAGGAGTGAGATCGAGGCGGCCTGCGGCCGGCGGATCGAGGTCAAGCACGAAGGCGAGGTCGCGGAGGCGGATGTCCGCGACCGGCATCTCGTCGTCGCGGGCAACCTGCAGAATAACCGCTGGGCGCGCCGGCTGTATCTCCGCCGGCTGGCCTTTGCCGACGCCTATTTCCCCGGGCCGGGCGGCGCCGTCATCACCCCGGCGGTCTCGCCATGGAACCGCGATAAGAATATCCTCGTCATCGGGTTCAGCCGCGACGAGGACGGCCCGGCGGCGTTCGCGGAATTCCTCAGGCTGCTCGGCCCGAAGACCGGCTCGGCCGGGGCGCTCCGGTCCCTCAAAACGGGCCTGGCCTTCCCCAAGCCCCCGGCGAATATCGACCTGACCCTGGCCTCGATCACGGGCGAGCTGGTCGGCTTCCCTCCCTACCGGGAGGTCATCCTGTGGGGCCTGGCCTACCATCTGACCGGTGACGAAAGATGGGCCGGGTATTTCCGGGCCGGCTGCCGGGCCCTGTACGAGCGAGCCAAGACAAGCGGCTCCTGGGTGCCGGAATCCTGGACGACCCTCTATTTCGACCTCTGGAGGTTCTTCATCGTCTGGGGCCTGCTCGACCGCGACCCGGCCTTCGGCGCCGGCGACCGCGCCGTCGTCGAGGAGCTTCTCTGGAATTACTGGCAGGTGCTCGACGGCGACCGCAACTTCCCGCACTTCCGGGCCGACGTCATGGTCCCCGGCGAGATCCGCCAGAACCACACGACGTTCCTGGCCCTCGACCTTTTCTGCGCGCACCGGTATTATCGGGAGAAATACGGCATGACCGGCCTCGAGCGGCTCCGCGGCAAGTACGGGCCGGCGATGAGCGCCCAGCTCGAGGCCGTTCACGGCAACGACGACGCCGGCTTCGGCTACTGGGGGAACCTCGTCTTCGGCTACATTTATCTGGCGCCGAACCACGCCCTTCTCTACCGGACGCTCCAGGGAGACGAGGAGTACCTCGCGGCGCCCCATCTCCGGAAGTTCGCCGACCTCCTCGTGACGGCCACCGACAACCGCCGCGACGGGGCGAGCTTCGGCGACGTGAGCGGCTACGACCACCGGGCCGCCGGCCTGCCGCGCGGCATGACCGAAAAATACCTCGAGCTCGCCGCCGCCGCGGAACGGGACGGCCAATTCCATTGGGTTTACGAATGGCTCGCCCACGACTCCGGGTTCGAGCTCGTCAATCTCTTCGACGGCGAATATGCCATCGAGGCCGAGGCCGCGCCGCCCACCCGCTTCCTCGGGGTCCATCCGGTCTTCCTCGACGACCCGGGACTTCGCTGGGCCGCCCGCCGGGCCGAAAAGAAGACGTTCATCCCCGAGGCGGGACGACGCTATCTCGACAAGATGTCGTTCCGCCGGGATTTCGACGCCGGGAGCGAATACCTGCTCCTCGACGGCACATCGACCTTCGCCCACGGCCACCAGGACGGGAACACGGTCGTCCGGCTGACCTGGAAGGACCGGATCTGGCTTTTCGACCTGGATTATATCAACCACACCCCGCGCTATCACAACGGCCTCGTCGTCACCCGGAACGGCGTCCAGGAGGAGCCGCCGCCCCTCACCGCCCTCGAGCTCGCCGCGGACCTCGGAACGGCGGGGCTGACGCGAACGGCGTGCCGGGATTTCAACGGCGCCGACTGGCTGAGGAACATCATCTGGAAAAAGGGAGGGTACTTCATCTTCCTGGATGAAGTCAGGGCGCGGGAAGCCGGCGAGTACCGTCTGGACTGCCGCTGGCGGACGCGCGGCGAGGCGGCGCTCGAACGCGGCAGCCTGGTCGTCCGCCAAGGGGAAAAGGAGTTCCGGGTCCTGGGCGCCGACGGCGCGCCGCGTCGGCTGACGACGGAAAAAGAGTCCTACTGGAATACCTGGAATTATCCCTGGGGGGACAGGGAGATCAAGGTGCTCGAGTCCGTAAAAACCGTCTCCCTCGAGCCCGGCGACGGCTGGACCTTCGCCCACATGATGTTCGCTTCGGACGGCCCCCCTGAAAAACCGTTCGAGTTTCGCCGCCTCGACGGTTCGACGTACTTTGTCGACGACGGCGGCGGCGGCGCCGTCGCGGGACTGGACCCGGCCTATCTCGAGAGAGCCGGGATCCAGACGGACGCGGCGCTTTTCCTCATCGATGGGAGCACGCTCCGGCTCGCCGACGCCTCTTATCTTAAGGCCGGGGCGGTCGTCATCCAGGGACCGCCGAAGTTTTCCCTCGAGGTCGACCTGGAAAGCGGGTCGGGGACCCTTCTTGCGCCGGCGCAATCCGCGGCCGGGCTCGCCCTCGAGGCTTGCTCGCTCGACGGGACGGCGACGGAAACAGAAGCCGGGCGGGAGCCCGACGCCGGCAAGACGCAAATGTTCCGCGGCGCGGCCTGGCCCGACGTCTCCGGCTTTATGCGCCGGGCGGCAGCCGCTTCACAAGGTCCTCTCCCCTCCCCGCCGCGCGCGGCCGTTCTGACATCCGGCTGGGCGTCCGGCCCGGTCACGGAAATCGACGCTCCCTGGACCGCGTTCGACGTCGACGGCACGGCGGCGCTTCTCGGGAACGGCCGCGGCGAGATCCTCCGGATCGAGGACGGCCGGGTCCGGACGCTGTGGCGGTCGCCGGCGAAACGCCCGGTCATCGTTCTCCGCGCCGCGGATATCGACGGCGACGGCTCGAGCGAGATCCTCGCCGCCGACGACGCCGAAAACCTGTTTGCCGTGTCCTCCGACGGCGGGCTTCTCTGGTCGGCCCGGCTCACCAAGTACATGGGCGAGAACGCCAACGCCACGGACATCGCGGCCATCACGCCCGCGGCTGGACGGCCCTCGGTCTTCGTGGCGACGAACGGGTTCAAGGTCCTCGCCTTCGACGCCCGCGGCCGCCGGATCTGGGAGAATCTGGTCCGCTATCACCGGCAGACAAAAGTCCGGGCGGTCGAGGACGGCGGACGGCTCCTTGTCGTCGTCGGCACCGCCTACTCGACTCCCGTCAACGTCTTCGACGGGGCGACGGGCCGGGCCCTCTGGCACACCTGGGAACAAGTCGGCGACGAGATGAGCTCGACAACCGATTACTGCGGCATTCATCTTACGGACATGCTCTTTCTCGACGCCGACCGGGACGGCTCCAAGGAAGTCGTTTTCGGAACAAAATACAACCGCGTCTATGCCCTGCGGCTCAAGGACGGATCGACCGTCTGGCAGGCCAACGTGGGCGGCGAGGTCCGGTGCCTCGCGAGCTTTATCGACCCGGCCTCCGGGGAAGCCCGGATCGCCGCCGGCACCGAGGCTGGAGACGTCGTCGTCATCGACCGGCGAGGCCGCCGGCTGGCCCGGACCGCGCTCGACTCCCCCATCGCCGGCCTGGCGGTTGCTGCCCCTTCCGGGGCGGAAGTCCGTGGGGATCTTGGCCGGCGGCGATAACGGGAGGGTGTTCGCTTTCGACGAGCACCTTGGCGTCCTGGGTTCGTTCGACCTGGCCCGCGAGCTGAAGGCGGTCTCGCCTCTTGAGCCGAAGGGCGGGACGCCCGCGTTCATCCTTCTCTCTGAAAAGTCACTGCACCCGATAAATTTTATCGACTATCCCCTCAGAAAGTCGCGGGTTCATTAAGCCGGGAGGGTCCGGCGGCGGGGGCGGCACGACGCCAGTCCCTGCGCGCCCGGAGCACCCAGACAGGGTCGGATGGGGATGGCGCCCCGAAGCCCCCCGTGCCTTTTGCCTGAGACCCTTCCCCAGACTATGAATATAGACATTACCCACCCTCTACCCTCCCTATAACAGGGAGGGAAGCAGGTCAGTGTCTCAGGAAAGGCCGGAGGGGGGCCCGTCGGCTTCGCCGACGGGGGAACCGACGGGACTGGCTCCTGGGGGCCGAGGGGATAGGGGCGCATCGCCGTCCGACCCTGCCGGATGGCAATAACGGAGCTCAGCGGCGCGGCCTGAGGACGCGGACGGCGCCGTCCGCCGTGGCCAGGACGACCTCCGCCAGGCCGTCGCCGTCGGCGTCGGCGATGACGAGCGGGCCGATGGCCGCGTCCAGTCGCAACTCCCATTCCACGACGCCGCGGCCGTCCTGCTCGCCGGCCGAGACGAGCCGGCCGTCCGGCAATCCCGCCAGGTACTCATCGCGCCCGTCGCCGTCGACGTCGCCGCTCACGACGTACGTCTCATCGGCGGCGCAACCAAGGTCGAGCGTCCAGTGAACCCGGCCCGTCGCGGCGTCGATACACCGCAGCTCGCCGGCTTCCGTCAGCGCGCCGAGCTTAGGTCGGCGGGATCCCTCGGGGAAGGCGGCGGCCGCATAGCTCCGGTAATATTCCCAGTCGCCGCCTTTGATCTTCCAGACAGCGGCGCCGGCGGGGTCGTGGAGCGTCATCCCGCCGAACCCGCTCACGCCCAGGATGCCCGGCTTTCCTCCGTCGAGGAACGGCCCGAGGATGGGGAGCAGGTAGGCCGGCGGCTGCCAGGTCTTCTTGATGTTCGAACCCGTGACGCGGCCGTCCAAGGCGTAGATCCTGAGGTCGCCGTGGTCGTCCGCGACCGCCTCGGGCACCCCGTCACCGTCGAGATCCCCCGCCGCCGCGACCCTCGGATAAGCGCCGTGCCCGGGGTCGCTCCAGACGAGCCCTCCGGCGGCATCGTAGCAGGCGAAGGCGTTGGTGTGGACGCCCGTCCTCATGTCGACGAGCAGCCGGAATTCCCCGCCATACGGAAGAAGCCCGATGAAGGGGGCGGACCCGACTGAAATCCGAAGAGGCCGGCTGTCGTTCCGAACGGGGGCCTGATAGACGAGCACGGCCGGACCGTCCGGGTCGGAGAGGTCGGCGGCGCACAATCGGCCCTGGCCCCGGCCGTCAATATGGAGAGAAGGCAGGGTCCCGTCCACGACCCAGGCGTCCGCCCACTCGCCCGCGTTCAAGGGTCCGCTCCGCACACCTCGCAATTTTCCCCCCGCCTCATCAAAAATGATCTCGCGCCGCCCTCCGTCTTCCCAGACGAGCGGCGCCGCAGTCCTCCCGGAGGCGGCGATCATGTCCCCTCTGGGCGCGAGGGAATTCTCGAAGCCCTGGATCCCGCCTCGGCTCGTGCTGAGGAGGAGCGTCCCCAGACGCCAATCGATCCGTCGGAAGTCGGGCCCGGCCAGCGGCTTCGCTTCGAACGGACCACCCGGTTTCGCTCCCCAGAGAAAAACGCCGCTGTCCCGTCCTTCGGGGAAAAGCCTGATGGCGATGCCGGACGGGGCGGCCTTGGGCGTTATGAAAACCGGGTTGCCGCGATTGGCCATGAAATGCCGGTCTTCTCCCAGCTCGGAATCGGACGAGGCGAAAACGGCGGCGCCCGGGAGCTCAGCCACCGGCTCGAGCGTCCGGCCGGAAACGGCCAGAAGCGTCGTCACGCGGGCCGGCGGGCGCCGGCTCTCGCGGCTGCAGACGATCTCCGCCGCGCCGTCGCCGTCAAGGTCGTAATTTCCCCAGAAATAGCAGCCCGGAAGCCGGGCCTTTGGGAAGTCGAAGCCCTTGAGGGGGTCGAGGACGAGTGTCGTCCAGGCGCCGGAGTCCCAGAGACCGAGGACAAGCTCCTGACGGCCGTCGCCGTCGACATCCGCAAGAGAGGTGACTTGCGGCCGGAGCTCGCGGTCATCGACGGGCCAGTCTTTCTCTATGAAATGGGCCCAAACCTTTCGGATGCGGCCGCCCTCGCCCAGCCGGCTGACGGTTGCGTACTCTTCGACCTGACAGGAGACTAGCACGATCTCCCGCCGCCCGTCGCCGTCGAGGTCGGCGCTCTGGAGAAGCCCGTAGGGCCGGCCGAGCGGCAGGGGCGCCGAGGCGTCGGGGACCATATGCCCCTCGGCCTTGACCTCGCCCGAATCCGGGTCGATCACCGCCTGATAAAGGCTCCCCCTTCGGGGATCTCCTTCGAGCTTCGAGCTCAAGAGGATATCGGTTTTTCCGTCGCCGTCCATGTCGGCCAGGATGAAGCTCGGGCCGTAGCCCTTGGTGAACCTGTCAGAATAATCCTTCTGCCAGACGGTCCTCGGGTTTCCGGCCCCGTCCGTAAAATCGAAACAGATGCCGAGCGTTGAATAGTTGGGAAAAGTGATGAGCCGGACGCCTTTTCCTGTTTTGATAAACCGGCACAGTACGTTGTTCGAGGACGGAGGCGAAGTCCAGTCCCAAAGCGCGGCGCCGGTCGCCAGGTCGAGGAGCGTGATCGAGCGGCTGCCCCGGAAGACGAGCGCCTGCGTTTGGCCGCGGCCGTCGAAATCGTCGATCCGCACCACCTGCCGGACGGCCCGACGGTCCAGGCGCCAGGCGGCCGATCCGTCCGGCCGCAGCAGGGCCAGCGTCCGGCCCGCCTGGACGAGGACGGCCTCCTCGCCGGCGGCCGTGACGCGAGCCGCAAACAGGACATCGGCGCCGGTCGACGTGCGCCAGACTTCGACGGGCGCCTCCGTCATCCGTCCCGGAACGTCGGCCCGGGCGGAATTCGCCGGGTCTTTTCTCGAGAGAAGCCACTGACCTTTGCCTGCCGCCGCCGGACCCGAACACGCGGACAGCGCGGAAACGGTACAGGCCAGGGCGAGGCCGAGAGCGCGGCGCGCCATCATTATCCGCCAGTGTCCCGTCTTGTAAGTTTCTTTCCTTGATTCTTCTCAGAGACGGGACACTTCCAGGGGGGAGTCAAGCTCCCCCCTCGGCGCTTCGTTCCACTCATCTGACCCCCTGAGGGGGATGACGCCGTCCCCCTCAAGCTCCCCCGCGGTGGCGCGTCTTTAATGATCATTTCCGAGCCAAGTTATTTGCGAGCCGCACCACTAGGACAGGCCTTGATGAAATCCGCGGACAGGAGGGTGTTCCCGAAATTGACCTCGAAAAACCGGATGGCGTATCCGGTCGACCGGCGCTCCTTGAACGTGTCCAGGAATTCGACGCCGATCGTGGCGTCCCGCATCAGGAAGACGCGGTAGCTGTCGGCGGCCATCGGCTCGATCCCGCCGTCCGCCCTCAGGACGCAGACGTCGGTCGCAAACCCCGTGTAGATGATATTTTCGATCCCGCGCTCCTTGAGGATATCGCGGAGGAGGCCGGTCTGATAGACATAAGGCTCGCCGGGGAGGATATCGATCGCGCCCGACTCGCTCATCCGGGCGAGGGGCGATTGGGTCAGGAAATCCTTCCCGTAGGCCCGCTCCTCGATCCGCTTCCGCCAGCCGGGCACGGCCTCGTAGCCGCGGCCCTCGCCGCCCGGGCTGACGGCGATGGAGATCTCCTGTGCGCCCGTGTCGGCGAGCTTCTGCGCCCTGGGGTCGCGCCGGCCGATCCACTCGTGGGTAACGTGGCAGACAAGGATCCCCGCGCGGCGCGCCGCGTCGACGGCGGGCTTGATGATTTCCCGAACGATGCGGTCCGCCTCGCGGGTCGTGGCCTCGATCCCCATGCCGACAAAGAAGCGGCTGTCGACGGCCGGACCGCCCTCCGCGCCGATGTTCCAGAGATGAAGGGCCACGACGGCGGTTTTCCGCGGATCGAGACGGAAGGTCTCGGCCTCATAACCCTGCCGGTCGATCGGCCGCGTCCTGAAGTAGCGCGTGTTCACGACGAGCTCCCTGCCCGCCGGCGCCGAGGCCTGGGCCCCGGCCGCCGTCGCAAGCGCGGCGAGCAGAGCAGGACCGCCAAATAACATCAAGGCGAAATGTTTCATTATTTTTCCTCCGTTTCTGTCCGGGCCGATCCTTCTTGAGCGCCAGCTGCAGCACGAGGTCCGCCGCGGCCATCGCCAGCCCGACGACGAGCCCCGTCCGCAAGGCCCGCGCGTCGTGAACCAGGAACCAACCGAGCACCGCGACCGCGGCGACGATAAGCCCGAAGATGATGACGGCGGCATGCATGATCCGGAAGGCCGGCGGCCAGGTTGTCTCCATTTTCTCGTCCCTCTCGAACGGCCGGGCCAGGTCCTCGAAGAACTGGGCGGCCCGCACGCGTTCATCCGCCGGCGCCGGCCGCCGCGAGCCCAGCCACAGCCCGAGAACGGTGGCCGCGATGTTGGCGACGGTGGCGATCGAGCTCCAGGCGCTCCTCAGCCAGAAGTCGAGCGCCGGGCTGGCCGCCATCTCGGGCGCGAAGACCTGGGTGAGGACGAGGTTCGCCAGGACGAGGAGCGAACCGGTGACGGCCCCGGCCGCGACGCCGGCGACGACGCCCCGGGAGTTGATCCGCCGGAAGAGCAGTCCGCCGATCAGCGGGATCATGATGGGCGGGCCGAACGCCGACATGAACCGGAAGGCGATGTCCATCAGGGTGAGGCCCTTGAGCAGGCTGAGCAGCAAGCCGAGGAGGACCGTCACCGCGCCGATCCCAACCGTGAACAGCCGGCCCAGCCGGACTTCCCGGCTTTCGGTGAGGTCCGGCCGGAATCTCTTCTTATAAAAATCCCGGGTCAGGATGCCCGAGAGCGTGTTGTACTCCGAGCCCATGGTGGACATGGTCGCGCTCAACAGCGCCGAGAGGGCAAGCCCCATCATGCCGACGGGAAGGACCTTCAGGCTGATGGCGGCATAAACCTCGCGGCTGTTGGCCAGCCCCGGGAGGAGGACGCGGGCGGCCAAACCGGGAAAGAAAAAGACGGGCGGCGAGGCCGCCAGCAGGCCGGCGATGAGCCAGGTCATCTTGCGGGCGTCCTTCTCGCTCCGGACCGTGTTGTATTTCTGGACGAGCGCCCAACTGGCGTTATATGAGAGGAGCCAGAGCAGGAAGGTTGTGAAGATGAGGTACGACCAGCCGTAATGGTTGGCCGGGTTTAAGAACCCGGGCGGGAGAGAGCGCAGGAATTGCGGCAGGTTGCCGACCTGTCCGAGGGTCAGGACGAAAAGCACGATCACCGACGTGATCAGGATCGCAGCCTGGACGAAGTCGGTGACGATGACCGAGAGCTGCCCGCCCATGAACGAGTACAGGACCATGACGATGCCCGTTATGACCAGGACCCCGCCAACACCCCAGCCGAGGCCCCGGAAAGCGACGGCCAGGACGATGGCGGTCGAATAGAGGCGGAGGGCGTTGTCGAACAGGCGGAGCGGAAAGCCCGTCCAGACAAAAAGGTAATGGACCTTCCTGTTGAACCGTTTCTCGATGAACCCGAGCGGAGTCATGACCCGGGCCCGGCGCCAGCGGTGGGCGGTGAAGCGGCTCCCCAGAAGGAACGCGGGCGGACCGAGCCAGCAGACCATCATGGCGACGATGCCGTAGTTGTAGGAGATCTCGCTGTAGATGACGAACATCATCGTCGAGAACGAGGCCATGTAGAACGAGATCCCGGCGAGCCACCAGGGCATGATGTTCCCCGCGGCGAAATAGTCCTTCGCCCTCCGGACCACCCGCGCCAGATAGTAGCCGACGCCGAGGATGACCAGGAAATAGGCGAGGATGACGAGATAGTCCGGGAGCTGGAGTCCGCTCATGGTGTCAGGCGTCGAGATAGGCGACGACTTCGTTGATTTCGGCCAGCCAGACGTCCCCGCCGCCGAGGCGGAGGACGGCCTCGAACCTCTGCTCGAGCTCCTCGAGCGAGCAGTCCTTGGCGGGATGGACCGGGCCGCCGGGCATCGGGCAGTGGCAGTAGTCGATGATCCAGCCGCCCGACTGCGCGGCCTGCTGGATCCGCCGGTACGGGTCGAACCGCGAAAAAAACGGCGGCGGAAACTCGCTCACCAGGGGCACCCGGCCGAGCTTCATCAGGTCCGCCCGGCCGCGGTTCACAAAATCAAAGATCGTGAGGATCGCCCGGTAACCCGCCTCGGCAGCGTACTTGAGCGAGATCGGGTAATTGCCCATATCGTAATTGACGCAGAAGACCGGGACGGAAAAGCCCAGAGACTCTTCGAGCCGGCGGCGGCTGTCGACGATCTCCCGGCGGGCCGTCTCCTCGGTGATGATTTCGGGATGCGTCATACTGTGGCAGGAAACCCCCCAGCCTTCCCGGCGCAGGCTACAAAGCTCCTCCCGGCCGAGGGTCATCATGCCGTCGAAGCTGCTCCCCGGGACGTTCCGGGGCACTCCCACCTGACCGGCCACGACCGCCACGTGGCCGGGGAAACCGAGGCGCCGGTGAAGCGGCACGACATGGTCAAGAAGGGCCGCAAAACCCTCGTCGTAGGCGATGGAATAGACCCAGGTCTTCCCCTGCTTCCAGGTCACCGGCCTCTCAACTCCCTGCCTGATCAAGCCGGACCTCCCCCTCCCCCCGCCTCGAACGTTCGATGGCTTCGGCGACGGCCAGCGCGCGCAGCCCGTCCTCGACGGTGCAGAAGGGCCCGCGGACGCCGCGGACAAGGTCGATGAAATAGTCGACTTCGTCCCGGTAGACGCCGGTGATCCGGCCCTGGACGACGGGCATGTAGACCGTGTCGGGATAGGCGGCGGTCCCCTCGCGGAAGATGCCCAGACCCGTCTCCACGGGATGGACCTCGACCGAGCCGAGCGTGCCGTTCGCTTGGAATTCGATCCGGTCGTGGCGGCCGGGATAGCCGACCGTGCCCCAGACATTCTCCAGGACGGCGATCGAGCCGTCCTCGAACCGGAGGCTCGAGGTGATGGCCTGCTCGACGGGAAAAGCCGCCGAGCCCGGCCCGGCATGGCGGGAGAAGACGCTCGTCACGCCGCACCCCTTGATCCAGAGCATCAGGTCGAGGTCGTGACTGCCCACCCAGTGCGTGCCGCCCTCCCGCCCGCCGATCCTTTTCAGGATGAAGAGCGGGGAATTCCGGCGCGCGTACATATGGACGACCTGTCCGATGTCGCCGCGGGCGACGGCGTCATGCGCGGCGGCGTATCGCGGGTCGAACCGGAGCGAAAACCCGACCATGCACTTGACCCCGGCCCCGCTCACCGCGGCCGCGATCGCCCGGCCGTCTGCCATCGTGGTCGCCAGCGGCTTCTCGATAAAGAGGTGTTTCCCCGCGGCGGCCGCGAGGCGGGCGGGTTCGCCGTGGGCGGCCTCGGGTGTGCAGATAAAGACAGCGTCGACCTTGGGGTGGGCCCGGAGCATCCCCGCGACATCGCCCCCGGCGAAGATGCCGGGCGAGATTCCGGCCTCGGCGGCGAACCGGACGAGCGGCTCCGCCTCGAGGTCGCAGACGGCCGCGACGGCCGTCCCCGGGGTCTGCTTCAGGATCCGGGCATAAAGCTTACCCATGAGCCCCATTCCGACGATGGCGATATTCAGTGTTTCCACGTTCGGCTCCTCCCCGGGTTCAACCGGCAATTTTCGTCAGCGGACGTTCCTGTCCGCGACCCTCCGGACGATGTCGGCGGCGAGCTCGACATCCGCGTCCGTGTATTTTTCGGAAAACGTGTTCCAGCGGATGAAGTTCTTCAGGAAGGCGTAGGCGTTCGGGCAGGTTTCCGGGCCGTAGTCGTAGGCCCGCGAAGCCGGCGGCTCGCAATAAGGGAAGACCTTCCGGGCGGCCCGCTCGCGGAGAAAAGTGCAGGAATCGGGCATCAGATAGTATCTCCCCATGCCCGCGCCGGTGATCCCCTCGGCCGCGGCCTGCCGGGCGAACTCGGCGGTCGGGCAGCGGAACGCCTCCGGTTCCAGGCTGAACCCGATCATCCAGCAGGAGTAAACGCCCATGGTGTCCGGGACGGCGAGCGGCCGGATGCCGGGGATCTCCGCCAGGAGCGCGGTCAGCCGGCGGGCCAGCCGGTCCCGGCGGTCCACATTGTCCCGGACGACCTCGAGCTGGGCCAGCGAGATGGCCGCCGTCGCCAGGGGCATGCGGTACGCGTAGCCCGGGTAGGTATGGACCCGGCCGTAACCGGGCTCCTCGTAGGCGCCGCGGGCCTGGCCGCGGTAGCGGACCTCGTCGGCGATTCCGTCGCTGTCGGTGACGACGCAGCCGCCGATATCCGAGCCCATGGTCTTTTCGGCGTCGAAGGAGAAGGCGGCCGCCGCCGACAACGTCCCGGCGTATTTTCCCTTGTAGGTGCTGAACAGGGACTGGCAGCAGTCTTCATACACCACCAACCCGCGACGGGCGGCGAGGGCGTTGATCGGGTCCATGTCGCAGACGATCCCGGCCTTGTGGACGACCAGGATGGCCCGCGTCCGGCCGGTCAGGCAGGGCTCGATCGTCCGGGCGCTGACATTGAGGCCGCCGGCCTCGACGTCGGGAAAAACAGGGATGTAGTTTTCGCGGACGAGCCCCTGGATCGTCCCGAAGTCGGTGACCGGGCTGACGACGATCTCGTCTCCAGCCTCGAACCCGAAGGCCGACGCCAAGGCGCCGAGGGCGGGCGTGCAACCGGGGGTGCCGATGCAGTGTTTGACGCCGAGCGCCTCGCGGAACGCCTTTTCGAACCGCTCGGGCATGTCCGAGGTCAGCCCGCTGGCCGCGACCTCCATAAGGTACTTCTCCGTGTTGGGCCCCATCACGCGGGGAAAAATATTGGGCAGCTTGCCCGGCATGGCGAGGTACGTCTTGGGACCGAAGTCCGCGTGTTTTCTCTGTGCGCCCATGGACCGTTGTAACCTATAACATAGTGCTCCGGGGTTCGCAACGGCTCTGTCATTTGCGCCGGATTCAGGTTAGAATACCGATGAACCGAGTGGAACAATGGCCATCGACCGGAACAAGCGCATCTATCTTATTACCCAGACCGTCCTGCTGGCTGTCTTCCTGGGCGTCGTCGTCTTCGCCTCCTTCAAGTACGCCCCTTCCGTAACGCGGCTCTTCCGGGAGCCGGAAAAATTCAGAGAGTACCTCTCGGCCTACGGCGCCGCCGGCCCGCTGATCTACATCGCGTTCTCGGCCGTGCAAGTCATCGTCGCCGTGATCCCCGGGGAGATCGTGCAGATCGCCGGGGGCTACGCTTTCGGGACCCTGCTTGGCGCTCTCTATGCCCTGCTGGGGACTGTCATCGGCACAATCGTCGTGTTCGCGGCGATACGGCTCCTCGGATTCTCCCTCGTCAAGGCTATGATCTCGCCGGCGCAGCTCGAGAGGTTCAGGTTCCTCGTCTGCAGCCCGAAATCCGAGATCGTCATCTTCGTCCTGTTCCTGATACCGGGCATCCCCAAGGATGTTCTTGTCTATCTGTCCGGCCTGACGCCGATCAAAATGCTCAGGTTCCTGGTCCTGTGCACGGTCGCCCGCTTTCCCGGCGTGCTGGGATCCGCCTACATCGGCGCGAACCTCCAGGAACGGGATTATCACGTGGTCTATATCATGTTCGGGATTTCCCTGATCCTGTTCGTCGCCGGCGTCCTGATGAGGAACACGATCATTGACCGCCTGCAGCGATGGCGTCGCGCGAAGGACGATACGCCATCTGCTCCGTAGGCAGCGAAGGAAGCACCTCTTTGGGTGTGAGCGGGAGGAACATGGTGGGGTGGCACAGCGCCAGTCCCTGCCCGCCCGGAGCGACTTTTTCTCGGAGACGCTTTGCCAGACTCCTTTCTTTTTTTATTTTCCCTCCCAACCCTCCCTTCGAATCAGGGAGGGCCTTCGGAACAGGAGAGCGTCTCCGTCAAGGTCCGACGGACAGGGACGCGCCGTGACAGGACCCCATTGCGGAATAACACAATCACACGAAAAGAGATGCATTCCGCCGCAGTACCCGCCCGAACAGGCTCGGAACAGGATAGCCATCGTTGACCTGACGGATATGCGGGAGGCTTGATGGGCATCGACATCTACGGCAGAGCCGGCCTGAATATGTACGAGAAGGTCCATTATTCCAGGGACGAGCACATCGAGGAGGTCCGCCAGATCCTCACCTGGCTTCCGGCCGGGGCGGAGCGGCTGCTGGACATCGGTTGCAGCTCCGGCCTCCACGCCCTTGAATTCGCCCGGGCCGGTTATGACGTGGTCGGTGTCGATGTCGAGCGCTTCGCCGTCGACCGCGCCAGGAGGCGAAGCCGCCGGGAAGGGCTGTCCGCCCGGTTCAAAGTCGTCGATATCATCCGGGACGACCTGTCCGCGCTGGGCCGGTTTGATTTCGTTTACAGCCTGGGCAATGTCCTCTCCCATATCATCAAGGCCGAAGTCGCCGGCGTCTTGAAGAATGTCCGTGCCGGGCTCGGCCGGGAAGGCCTCTTCCTTTTCGACCTGCTCATCAAGGGCAGCCCGTTCCGGACAAGGGTCCGCGACGATTATCACCGCATCTTGTGGGAACGGACGCTCGACGAGGCGACGGGCCGGATCGGGATGGACGGCGAATTTGTCGATTTCAGCGTCACCCAGCATTTCGATGTCTGGGGGTATTCGGTCGACGAGGCGATCGGGCTCCTGGAAGCCGCGGGTTTTTCGCCGGCCGGCGTGAGCGACCGGCTGGATTTTTCGGCCCCGGCGGCGGAAGAGAGCAACCCCTTCTGCCTCAATTTCCGGGCGCGGCCCAAGGAGGGAGGCGCCCGAACCGCCGCCGGCCGCCGGCCGCGTTCATATTCTTGACACCCGGCGCCGGCAAAATATACCATTCCGGTGGACCGGGCGGCCCGCGCCGAGCCTTATGGACGGGGAATGACAACTGCCCGGCAGGAGAATGAGATGAGTCCAGATCAGGAAAAGCCGAAGCCAAGGGGGATCTTCCACCTGCCCCCGTCGTACTCCAACATGATCTCCTATGCGGGGACGGTCATCGCCCTGGTCTCTCTCTTCATGTTCGTATTTCTCTACGCGCAATCCTCGATCACGAAAAGCGAGAGGGCGTACGAGGGCATCGTCATCTTCATGTTCATCCCCGCCTTCCTCATCTTCGGCCTGTTCCTCATCCCGGTCGGCATGATCCGCAAACACCGGCGGCTCAAGGCCGTCGTCAAGCCCGACCGGGAATTCCCCGTCCTGGACCTGAACAAGCGCACCGTGCGGAACGCCACCATGATCTTCGCCGGCGGCTCGATCCTCCTCCTGTTCGTTTCCGCCCTCGCAACCTATAACGCCTACCATTTCACGGAATCGGTCACTTTCTGCGGCAGGCTCTGCCATAAGGTGATGAAGCCCGAGCACACCGCCTACCAGACATCCCCTCACGCACGCGTGTCCTGCGCCGAGTGCCACGTCGGCCCCGGCGCGAACTGGTATGTAAGATCCAAGCTCACAGGCCTGTACCAGGTTTATGCGACGCTCTTAAATGTCTATCCCCGCCCGATCCCCGCTCCCATCAAGCACTTGCGGCCGGCCCGGGAGACCTGCGAGCTGTGCCACTGGCCCCAAAAAGCCTACGGCAAGCAGCAGCGCCTCGAGATCCACTATCTCCCCGACGAGAACAGCACCCGCTGGAATATCGAGATGCTCCTGAACACAGGCAAGGGCAATCCCGCCTTCGGACAGCAGACCGGGATTCATTGGCACATCAACCCCGAGATCGAGGTCCAGTATATCCCCGCCGACGAGAAGCGGGAGTCGATCCCCCGGGTGATCCTGATCAATAAGAAGACGCAAGCCAAGACCGTCTACACGACGACCGGGGAAATGCCGGGCGAAGAGGAGCTCGCCCGGATCCCGACTCGGCTCGTGGACTGCGTCGACTGCCATAACCGGCCCAGCCACATCTACCGGACTCCCTCGACGTTCATCAACACCGCCATCACCGAGGGCCGGATCGACCGCGGCCTCCCCTTCATCAAACAGATATCGGTCCAGGCCTGCCTCCCGGAATACGGCAGCGAGGCCGAGGCCGCCGAAGGCATCGCCGCCAAGGTCAGGGATTTCTATGCCCAGGACCACCCCGAAGTCCTGAAGGAGTCAGCGGCCGCCGTCGAGCGGTCTATCGAGGGGATCCTCGACGCCTACTCCAAGAACATCTTCCCGACGATGAAAGTGAGATGGGAGGCCTACACCGACCACATCGGGCACCTGAACAGCGCCGGCTGCTTCCGCTGCCATGACGACCGGCACGTCAGCCGGGACGGCCGGGTGATCCGGAAGGACTGTGCCCTCTGCCACACCATCCACGCGCAGGGGAAGGATGGCGAGATGGAGTACGCGCCGGGCGAGGAGTCGCTCGAGTTCAGGCATCCCGAAGATATCGGCGAGGCCTGGAAGGAAGGCGCCTGCGCCGAGTGCCACTCGGCCTCGACCATCTGAACGGGAGCCGGGAGTCAGCCCGCCGGATTGACCCGGTGACCTTCAGTCCGGCACCTGGTGCTTTCCATAAATTTTCCTGAGCAGGTCGATCCGGCCGCGTGAAAGAAATACGCAGTCGCGGAGCGCGGCCCGGCCCGCGGCGACGTCCTCCGCGTGGTTCTTGCAGGACGGGGCGCCGCACAGGCCGCAATTCAGGAGCGGCAAACCCGTGAGAGTCTGCTCCGCCCTTTTCCGCCTCAAGACCCGCTCCCGGATGTCGACGGACACGCCGCCGAGGGGCCTGGGCTTAAGGGAAGCCCTGAGGAAGAAATCCTCGCCGGCGAAGCGGCGGCTGACTTCGCTCTCGAACTCCGGCGACGGCTGGGGCTTATTGGCGATCAGCTGCAGATACTTGGCTCTGGCCACGTAGATGTTCTCGACCGTCAGGTTGCCGCCGAGGCAGCCGCCCTGGCAGGCATGGCATTCCAGGAATTCGATGTTCTTGAGCTTGCCCTTTTCGATATCGTTGAAAACCTTGATGATGTCCGACAGCCCGGTGAGCGGCAGGTAGTGCTCGCGTGAGAGGTTGGGAAACTCACCCTCCGGGCTCGCCCAGTGGAGCAGCTCTCCCGAGTTGAAGAGGCTTGTCCGCGGGTCCTCTTTGGGCGTTCCCTTGCGCAGCCGGTAAAGGATTTCGTTATAGATCTCGGAGATGCCCAAGGTGCCGTCGAGATGGCTCAGCACCAGCTCGGCCGGCTGGAGGATGGAGATCGTCTTGGCCTGGCACGGCGTGATGTAGATGGCGGCGATTTCCTCGGGCTTCAGCCCGAGCTCACGGGAATATCGCCGCTTCAGCTCGCGGCCGGCGATCTCGCGGGGCGCCTCGATCGGAAGTAGACTCTCGACCATGGCCGGGTAGGCGACCTGGACCAGGCGCACCACGACCGGACAGGAGCTCGAGATCAGGGGAAAGGGCCCGGGCCATTTCTTGACGAAGCCGCTGATCGCCCGGTCGATCAGCTCGATGTCGACGGCGTATTCCCAGACGGCGTTAAATCCGATGTCCAGCAGCGCGCGGCCCACCTGGGTGGGCGTGTCGGCGAGCCCGAACTGAGTGAACAGCGCCGGCGAGGCGACGGCCACCTTGAACTTGAACCGGTCGAGGTCGGCGAACCCGATCGTCGTTGCCGAGATGGCGCCCGACGGACAGACGCTCAGGCAGGAGCCGCAGTCGATGCAGAGCTCCGGGATCAGCCGGGCCTTGCCGTTCTGCACCCGGATGGCGTGAGTCGGGCAGGCGCGCATGCAGTTCATCCGGCCCCGGCACCTGTCCTCGATGAATTTGAACCCGTGCTTTAGCTCAAGCATCGGCGTTCAACCTGATCTTCACGTAGACCGATGTTCCCTTCCCGACCTCCGACTCGATCCGGAACTCGTCGGCGTTCTTCTTCATGTTGGGCAGGCCCATGCCGAAACCGAACCCCATCTCGCGGAGCTCGTCGGAGGCGGTCGAATAGCCGGGCTGCATGGCCAGCTCGATGTCCGGGATTCCCGGTCCCCGGTCGACGATCTCCAGGCGGATGTCCTCGTCGGTCAAGACCAGGGTCAGAGTCCCCCGGTCGGCGTACATGACGACGTTCATCTCGCCCTCGAAAGCCACGATGACCAGGCGCCGGACCGTGGTGGCGTCGATCCCCAGGTCGCGGAGAATGACCTTGATCTCGCTCGAGACCTCGCCCGCCTTGTCGAAGTTCCGCCCCTGGAGCGAGAAATTCTCGCGAAGCAGTTCGGCCGGCATCACGACACGCCTTTGAGCCCCCTGGCATAAAGGATCCCGCAGATATCGAACATGCCCATCCGGGTCACCATCACGGGAATTTTTTTCTGCCGCGCGAAGTCGACGACCTTCTTGTCGGGGCACTTGCCGCGGCAGTAAATGACGGCGCTGACGCCGGCGATGTCGGCCGTCCGGATCGACTGGATGTTGGTCAGCCCGGTGATCATCAGCTCCTTGGACCGGGCGAAGGCCAGTATCTCGCTCATCCCGTCCGAGGCCACGACCTGCTGAACGTCCGCCGAGAGATCCTCTTCTCCGGTCAGAACCTCGGCCTGAAGGATGTCCCGGATTTCGGATAGAATCATGGCGGCTCCTCTATAAAAGACGCGCGGCGATCATCATTCCGTCAATCTCCCCCCGCTAGCCTCCGGCGCCCAAGCTCATGAGATACTTGTGTATCGAGGCTGCGGCGAGCCGGCCGTCACCCATGGCGCTGATCACCGTCGCCGCTCCCCTGACGATGTCTCCTCCCGCCCAGATGTTCGGCCGCGACGTCTGGGCCGTTTCCGGCGCCGTCACGATACCCCCCTTCTTGTTGATCTCGAGCCCCGGCGTCGTCATGGGAATGAGCGGGTTCGGGCTGTTGCCGATGGCGATGACGACGGCATCATACGGCACGGTGAAGTTCGACCCGTCCACGGGGACGGGACGGCGCCGGCCCGACGCATCCGGCTCCCCGAGCTCCATCCGGAGACACTCCATTTCCCTGACCCAGCCGTTGGCATCGCCGATCAGCCGCACCGGGAGTGTGAGGAGGTCGAAGATGACGCCTTCTTCCTCGGCGTTCTCCACCTCCTCGGCGCGGGCGGGGAGCTCGGCCTTGCTCCGGCGATAGACAAGATGGACCTCGTCAGCGCCCAGGCGGACCGCCGTGCGGGCCGAGTCCATGGCGACGTTCCCGCCGCCCACCACGGCCACCCGGGACGGCCGCTTCACGGGGGTGTCGTACTCCGGGAACCGGAAGCCCTTCATCAGGTTGACGCGCGTCAGGTATTCGTTGGCCGAATAGACGCCGTTGAGGTTCTCTCCGGGGATCTCCATGAACCACGGCAGCCCGGCGCCCGACCCGACAAAAACGGCGTCGAACTCCCGGAGGAGCCGGTCGACGGTCCGGGTTTTTCCGACCACGAAATCCGTGACGATCCGGACGCCCAGGCTTCTCACGTAAGCCACTTCCCGGCAGACGATGGCCTTGGGCAGCCGGAACTCGGGGATGCCGTAGATCAAGACGCCGCCGCACTCGTGGAGCGCCTCGAAGATGGTCACCTCGTGGCCGCGGATGACGAGGTCGTTGGCGACGGTGATGCCGGCGGGGCCGGCGCCGATGATCGCCACCTTCCTCCCGGTCTTGGGTGCCATGTCGGGAACTTCGACCCGCCCCGCCGCGGCCTCCCAGTCCGCCAGGAACCTTTCCAGCCGGCCGATGGCGACGGGCGATTTCTTATTCCCCAGGACGCAGGTCTTTTCGCACTGTTCTTCCTGGGGACAGACGCGCCCGCAGATCGCGGGCAGGGCGTTGGTTTCCTTGATCTTCTTGACGCCCGCCGCGAAATTCCCATCGACGATGCACTTGAGGAAACCCGGAATGTCGATGCCCACGGGACATCCCTGGTTGCACAGGGGCTTCTTGCACTGCAGGCAGCGGGCGGCCTCGCCGACCGCGGTCTCGAGGGGATAGCCCAGGGCGACTTCGTCGAAATTCTTGACCCGTTCCCAGGGGGTCTGCTTGGGCATGGACCGGCGCGCCAGGTCGAGTTTTTTCTTCTCGGGTTTCGTCTCGCTCACTTCAACGACCTCGGCCCGCCATCCCTGTCCGGCGGCCTCGCATTCATTGTCATCATCTCAGTAATGGGACCGGCAGCTCGACCGCCGCAGCGGGTCGACCTCCTCGGGGTTATAGCTCTTGCGGCGCGCCAGGAACTCCGCCCAGTCGATTTCGTGCCCGTCGAAATCGGGCCCGTCGACGCAGGCGAATTTCGTCTTGCCGCCGACGGACAGCCGGCAGACGCCGCACATGCCGGTGCCGTCGATCATGATGGGGTTCATGTTGACGATCGTCTTCCACGCCAGAGGCTTGGTCAGCATGGAGACGCGCATCATCTGGAACGTGCAGCCGTTGGCGATGACGAGGTCGGGAACGATCCCGGCGCGCTGCGCCAACTCGGGGATCCTGTCGACATGCCCCTTGACGCCCTTGGTGCCGTCCCGGGTTATGACGAACAGTTTGTCTGAAACCCGGGCCAGCTTGTCCTCCCAATAAAGGAGGAAAGAGCTCCTGGCCTCGATGAACGTGATCACCCTGTTGCCGGCCTCCTTGAGCGACCGGGCGACCGGGTAGATCGAACCGATGCCGTAGCAGCCGCCGATGCAGACGACGGTGCCGTAGTTCTTGATCACGGTCTCCCTGCCCAGCGGCCCGACGAACGTGGGGACGGTTCCGCCCGGCTTCAACCGGGCCAGCTTGGCGGTCGACCCGCCGACCTGCATGAAAACCGAGGTCACCGTCCCGGCCTCGCGGTCCCAATCGGCGACGGAGAGCGGGATCCTCTCGCCGGTATCGTCCGGACGGACGATGATGAAATTCCCGGCCTGCACGGACTCGGCGACGGCCGGCGCCTCAACCGTGAACTCGTGCATGTTCGGGACAATCATCCGCCGTTCGATGATCTTGTACATAGGCGCCTTCCTCTAGGTTATCTCCCGCGTGACGGACACCCGGACGGGGTTGCACTCAAGCCCGAACAGGCTCGCCAGGCCCCGTCGGTGCTCCAGGCCGCCGAGGACGACCGGCCGGGTAAAATAGATCGCTCCCCTGGGGCACTCCGCATCGGCCCGGACCGGGCCGGCAGCGCCCGGGCCGCCGCCGTCGACCGAGACCAGGATTCTGTCCCCGGGCTCAAGTTCCATGGTTTCGAGGTCTCCGGGATGAATCCGGAATCCCTCTTCGAGCCCGAGCTCCTTAAGCCCTCCCACTTTGGACATGATATCGATCCCCCGGTGGCGATACCCCCCCGGCTCGGCAACGAGCAGGAACCCGTCGCCCGAGGTCTCGGCCGCGCCCGCCAAGACAAACGGGCCGCCGCCCAGGGGCCTCATGCGCCGCGGCTTCCTGTCGGCCTCGGCAGGAAAGCCGGGCACCGCCGCCTGGATATCCTTGAAGACATCGCGGCGCGACTCATATTCCAGTCCGCCGGCTCCCAGCGTCCGCGCCAGATCGCTGAAGATTCGCCAGTCGGGCCGCATGAAACCGGTGACGGCCCCCTCCGGAGGATGCTCGACAGCCCTGATTTCCTGGACGCGGCCTTCGACGTTGACGAGCGTACCCCCGGCCTCGGCGAACGAGGCCGCCGGCAGGAAAGCGTCCACCTTGAACCGCGGCAAATAGATGTCCTGGGCGATCAGGAAATCGCACTCGGGCCTGTCAAAAAACGGAACATCGCCCGCCAGATAGATGACTTTCGGCCGCCAGCCGCCCCGGACGATGTCCTCAAGGCCCCTGGCCCTCTGCGGCCGCGCCGCGGGACCGGGATCGATCCCCGGAAATGCCCCCATCTCCAGGGCGCCCCGGGCATTCGTTCCGAAATAGAGAGGGACGAAGTTGACGTTCGGCAGCCCGGCGAGAGTTTCCAGGGCCTTCCCGACCGCTGACCTGTCGCTATACTGGAAAGCCCGGGGACCGATGATGACCGTGACGTCCTTCCCGCAGCACAGGACACCGAGAGCTTTTTCCACGGCCTCGGATTCTGCGGAAGCCTGCCCGTCGGCGGCCGAAGGCGCGGCTTCCTGTCCGGCCAGACCCCGGCTCAGCCGCTCCAGGAGGGGGCCTTCTTGGCCGGGGGCCGGGCGGAGCCAATGGCCCGCGTACCGGGCCAGGTTGCTGTCGGTCGAGTCGATGGTGACGAGGGTCGCGCCCGCCGCCAGGGCCCTCCGGACCTTCGTGCCCGCCACCGAAAAATTGAACCGGCTGTCGAGTCCCACCGCCAGGATGACGTCCGCCCTGGCGATATCCTTGATCGATATCGGCAGCGAGAAAATTCTCGACCAGAGCGCCGGCCCACCCCCGAGCTCGAGCCTCGCGGTGGAATCGATGTTGTCCGTGCCCAGGACACGACGGGCGAATTTCTGGGCCGCGAACAGGCTCTCGTTGGTGAGGTCGGGCGAAACAAGCATCAGGAAGTCTTCCGGCTTTATCCCCTTCAGCTCGGCGGCGGCTTTTTCGAGGGCCTCTTCCCAGGAGACCTCGCGGAAGTAGCTCCCCTTCATGAGCATCGGCCGCTTGGCCCGTTCGAAGTGGTGCGTCGTCTCGGGAAGGCAGAACCGGCCCTTGACGCAGAGCTGGCCGTCGTTGACCTCGGGGTCGAGGTTGGCCCGGGCGCCGGTCAGCCGGCCGCCCTTATGGGCCAGCTCGATCTGGCAGCCGATGGCGCAGAACGGGCAGGTCGAAACTGTGATAACCGTCGGGCTTGACCCTCCCACTTCGAGGCTTTGTCGGCCAGGGCCCCGGTGGGGCAGACATCCGACGCAGGCCCCGCAGAACTCGCACCCGGCATCGACATGGCTCCGGCCGAAGGCCGGCCCGATCTTGACCTTCGGGCCCCGGTGGGTGAAAGCCAGGACGCTCGTCCCGCGGACTTCCTGGCACATCCGGACGCACCGGCCGCAGAGGATGCAGATATTGTAGTCGCGGTCGTAGAACGGGTCATCGTGCTCGGGCTCATAACCGTGGTAGTTTATGGGATAGTCGATCTCGGTGACGCCGATCTTTTCGACCAGGTCCTGGAGCTCGCATTCGCCGTCGTTGGGACAAAACCGGCAGCCGGTCGAGACCCCGGTTTTCCGGATCGTCGTCTGAAATTCCTTGCACTCCTGGCTCTCGCCGCAGATGAGACAGCTCGAGGGATGCTCGCTCAGGATGAGTTTCAGGATGTCCCGGCGCAGCTCGCCGAGCGCGGCCGTGTCGGTGAGCACCTTCATGCCTTCCTGAGCGGCCGTGCTGCAGGAGAGCGGATAGCCGCGCATCCCCTCGATCTCGACCATGCACAGCCGGCAGCCGCCGAAGGGCGAGAGGTCCTTGTGGGAGCAGAGCGAGGGGATGTCGATGCCGTTGAGCTCGGCGGCCCGGTGGACCGTCGACCCCTTCGGGAAACGACACCGGCCGGTGGTTGATCTCCATGGTCAGCGTTCGCGGCTCTTGTCTCGGCATGGTCTTCTTACGATTCGATGACGATGGCGTCGCCGGCGATGGCGTCGAACCGGCAGATCTCGTAACACGAGCGGCACTTGATGCACTTTGTCTGGTCAAGGTTATGGGGCTCGGAGCGCGGGCCGCTGATGGCGCCTGTCGGACAGACCTTGACGCAGCGCTGGCAGCCGGTGCACTTCTCCGGGATGATCCGGTAAACCACCAGGTTTTTGCAGGAGATCGCGGGGCAGCGCCTGTCCTTGACGTGGGAAATGAACTCCTGACGGAAATACTTGAGGGACGTCAGCGCCGGGTTGGGCGCCGTCTGACCCAGTCCGCAGAGCGAGCCGCTCTTGATGGTCTTCGCCAGCCGCTCGAGCTTCTCGAGGTCGGCGAGCTCGGCCTGGCCGTCGGTGATCTTCTCCAGGATCTTCACCATGTGCCAGGTGCCCACGCGGCAGGGCACGCACTTGCCGCAGGATTCCTTCTGCGTGAACCCGAGGAAGTATTTCGCCATGTCGACGATGCAGGTGTCGGAATCGACCACGATCAGCCCGCCCGACCCCATGATGGAGCCGGCCGCGGCCAGGTGCTCGTAATCGATCGGCGTGTCCAGGAACTCTTCGGACAGGCAGCCGCCCGACGGCCCGCCGGTCTGGACCGCCTTGAACGGTTTCTGTGTCCCGCCCCCGATGTCGAAGATGACCTCCCGGAGAGTCATGCCCAGGGGCACCTCGATCAAGCCCGTGCGCCGGACCTTGCCGACAAGCGAGAAGGTCTTCGTTCCCTTGCTCGTTTCCGTCCCGGCGGCGGCGTACCAGTCCGCGCCGTTCCGCAGAATGTTGAGGGAGCGTGCCCAGCGTCTCGACGTTGTTGATGATCGTCGGCCGGCCGTGGAGGCCGGAGACGGCGGGGAACGGCGGGCGGGTGCGCGGCATGCCCCGCCGGCCCTCGATCGAGGCGATCAGGGCGGTCTCCTCGCCGCAGACGAAGGCGCCGGCGCCTTCCTTGATCTTGATGTCGAAATCAAAGCCGCTCCCCAGGACGTCCTCGCCCAGCAGGCCGGCCTCCCGCATTTCGCCGATCGCCCGCCTCAGCCGCTCGATGGCCAGGGGATACTCGGCCCGGATATAGACATAACCCCGGGTGGCGCCGATCGTGTAGGCCGCGATCAGCATGCCTTCAAGGACCGCGTGCGGGTCGCCCTCGATCAGGGACCGGTTCATGAAAGCGCCCGGGTCGCCCTCGTCGGCGTTGCAGATGAGATACCGCTCGCCGCCGTCGGTCTCCCGGCAGGCCTGCCATTTGCGCCACGTCGGGAAGCCGGCGCCGCCCCGGCCCCGGAGACCGGAGCGCTTGACCGTATCCAGCACCTCCTGCCAGGGCATGGCGAGGCCGTTCTCGAGTCCCCGGTACCCGTCCCGGGCGAGGTAATGGTCGAGATTATCGGGGTCGATGATCCCGCAGTTGCGGAGAACGATCCTCACCTGCGGCTTGAGCATGGGCATGTCGAAGAACCGCGGGAGGCCGTCATAGCCCGCGTCGCCGAAATGCCCGGCGAGATGGTTCGCCGGGACTTCGCGCTTTTCGAAGAAGGCGTCGAGGAGCGCCGGCACGTCCTTGGGGCCGACGTTCGAATAGCTGACCCGCGGCCGGCCCGGCATCTGGACATCGACGAGCGGCTCCAGGTAGCACGGGCCGATGCAGCCCACCGGAACGATCCGGGCGTCGATGCCCTTCCGCTCGAGATAACCGCTAACGGCGTCGCGGCTCTCGCCGGCGCCGGCCGCCAGGCCGCAGGAGGCCGCGCCGATGTAGATGACGGGCCGAGGGCTCTGCTGGAGCTCCTGCCAGCCGGCTGCCGCCGTCCCGCGGCGCTCTTCAAGATTTCTGAGCTTGGCGTTCATCCAGGATCCTCTGGACCTTCAGCACGGACATCTGGCTGTGGACCTTGTCATCGAAGGCGACGACCGGCGCCAGGGCGCAGCACCCCAGGCAGGCGACCCGATCAAGGTCGTATTCCCCATCGGCCGTCGTGCCTCCGATGTCGACGCCCAGGCGCTGCCGGGCGGTGATGAGAATCTGTTCTCCTCCCTTGACATGACAGGCCGTCCCCAGGCAGACCTTGACGTGGTGACGGCCCGGGGGATGGAAGCGGAACTGGGCGTAAAAGGTGGCGACGCCGAAGATCTCGTTTTCCGAGATCCTGAGCCACCGGGAGATGGCGCGGATGATGTCGGGGCGGAGATAGCCGGCCAGGTCCTGCGCCCTCTGCAAGGCCGGAATCAGGTCGCCGCGTTCGCCCCTGAACTCGCGCCTGAGTTCAGAAATTCCGTCGTCGGACATGTCGCCACTTCCCGTTACGTCGTTTCCAATAAATGAATAATGGCAGCTCTTAATAAATCGGCATTACAAAACTATGAAAAACGCCATCGGGAAGCGCCGTCTCCATACTCTACCGAACACCCAGCTCATAAAGTCTCTTGGCCAGTGTCCAGGTGTCGCCTTCGAACCCGAGCAGACCGATGCCCGCCTTACTGGCCAGGGCCATGACGTCGTCCGCAGGGACCTTTCCCCGCGTGAACACGATTGCCGCCACATCGACCAGGTTGGCCGCGGCAATCAGGTTCTTGTGGGTTTGAAGCGTGATCAGAAGGTTTCCTTCGTCGATGCCGATGATATCGCTGACCATGTCCGAGATATAGACGCCCTTGATGTCCCGGTCGCCGGCCGTGCTCAAGACCTTGAACCCGCCCCTCGTGATGAGTTCGGAAACCTTCATGTTTTTTCCTTGTCCGTCAGTAGATTTCGGTCAGTCCGACATCGGCCAGCACCACGCCCTGGCAGGTATCCACGGACTTCCGGAGTTCGCAGGGGACAATGAGGATCCGCTTCGCGGGGTCGTGGAGGCCCGCGTTGAAGTACGCGTTCAGGGCCTGGAGCCCGGCCTCGGGCACGCACTCGCCCTTGGCATGGGAGGTATCGGCGCAAAGGGCCACGTAGACCCAGGTCTTCTTCACGGGCCCCGGCTCCCCGGCCTGATAGGCGCCGCACTCGGGGTTGCACCTCATGCACAACATCAACGCCATGACGTCGGTCAGGGATATTTCCGTAGAGCACGTCTCGCAGCGCAGGTCGAACTTGGAGGCCTGAAAATCGCCCAGATGGCTCCAAAAATGGTCGCCTTCCATGTAGTCGTCAATGGGAGGAACGGGCTCAGCCGAGAAGAAGGAGATCCGTCGGCGGCAGTGGAAGCACCCCTCGATGACCAGGTATCCGTGCCGGATATTGGCCAATGCCCAGCGGTGTTGACAGGAATCTTTGGTCATGAATCCTTCGGCCTAGGGGCCAATCTCCGATCCACCAAAGTCCAGCGGGGCGGGCCAATGCCCCTCACCTTCCAACAAGCCTGTCATTCTCTACCATTACTCGAGGATGCCTGTCAATAGCCCCAGGGCTCTGTGACGAAAAGTGCGGTTAGCGCGGTTTGCAGGAAAATGATCGGCTGCCGTCGGCCTGGCTCCCGTTCGGGTTCTTAACGCCGTGCTTTCGACGCCCTTCTCGGCGGCTGCGGAACTGCGCGCCATGACCGGCTCGTATCATCCATGCCTGTGCTCTCAATCCGGCATCTCCCATTATTCCTTCCACTGCTCGAACAGTCCTCGCCGCCCCCAAGGCAGGGAACCTCGAAGGACATCTCAAGCAGGCTGAACCCGAAATGGTCGCTGCGGCCGACGGCAGCCGATCATCTTCCAGCCACATCCAGCACCACACTCATCGTCATAGAGCCCGGCCCCAGCGAAGATGGAAAAGCGCCGGCCGGGCTCAGACCTCGACCGCGAACTCGCCGAGGGACAGCGGGTAGCGGCCGGCCTCGCGGACCAGCCCGACGATATACTCATAGGTTGCGCCGCTGACGCCGCTCGTCACGGAGTGGTCGGAAGCGAAGATGATACCCGCCGCCGCGGGCGGCGTTGAGCTTGTGGAGGACGTCGCGGCGGATGGCCTCGCGGTCCCCCGTCTCCCAGATCCGCACGTCGCCGTTCCCGCAGAAAGCGATCCGGTGCCCATAGCGGCGCCTGAGGTCGACAGCGTCGAACCCGGCCTTGGCCTCGAGCGGGATTGTAGGCGTCGACGCCGATCTCGATGAAATCCTCGAAGATCGCCGACACGTTGCCGCAGCCGTGGTAGATGACCGGCAGGCCGTGGGCGTGGGCCAGGTCGACGAGCCTCGCCACCCCCGGCTTGAAGTGGGCGCGCCAGTAGGCGGGCGACATGAAGGTCGACTGGCGGTAAGCCATGTCGCCCCAGATGACGAACCCGTCGAGGAGCCCGCCGGCGGCCTGGATCTGGGCTTCGGCCAGGCGGCAGTAGAAATCGCCGATCCGGCGGATGACCTCGCCCATCCGGTCCGGGATACTCCCCCATCCAGAGCATGGCGTTGAGCTGGCCGATGAGGCGCGTCAGGCATTCGCTCGACTCGATGATGCTGCCATATACCGGGAAATCCGGCCAGGCCGCCTGGACGTTCGCGATCCAGGCCGGGGTGTTGCGGACATAGCCGTCGCCGACGTTGTTGATCTGGCTCTCGCCGGGATCGAAGAAGCGCCGGGGGTCGGCCGGGTCGTCGAACTCGGCCCGTTCGAGCTTGTCGAAAGCATCGACGTCCCAGGCCCGCATCTCGGGCATGGGATGGGCGAACCGCTTGTGGACGGTCGCCCCGAACCCGGTCTTGACGATGACCTCCTCCGGCGTCTCGCCGAGCACCTCGAACGGCCGGATCCAGGGGTCGAGGTTCGGGGTGATGACCGTCCAATCAAGGTCATAATGGGTGAGCGGCGAGGCGTCGGAAGGCAGGCCGAGCTCGCGCCGCCAGCGCTCGACGAACGCGCCCCAGAAGAAATCGGAGATGGGAACGCGGTCGGGCTCCTCATGGCGGAGGCCTTGTTCATCCGCTCAAGTTTCTTCAGCGTGTTGGGCTTCCGGTCGGTCGGGATCATCTTTCGCCTCTCAATTAAGCAAGTCGAGCTTCAAAAGGACATATGCCGATAGACTTTATGAATTTCCTCGGGATTGAAGGGGGAGCCATGGGCCTGCTTTTCAAACGATGCCGAGTCCCCGTCAAGACAACGCGGTCCGGGTGATCTTCGCGACCAGGTTCGAGGTCGGGTCCGGACAGCGCACGTATTCCGTCGTCACGCCGTCAGGGTCGATGACCTTTTCGTAAGGCGTCCCTTCGTATTTCCAGGGCAAGGTCGCTCCGGTGCCGAGCGCGACCAGGAAATCGTGCAGGCTGGCCGCGAGCCAGGGGCATATCTTGCCGATGTCCTGAGGGATAGCGAACTTGTCCCCTTTCTTATGGCACCAGGTGTCGGGCCGGGCCTCGAAGATCTCGACCTCGAGCTTGTACCTGGGGCGTTTCGCGGCCGGCGGGGCCTGGGCCTTCGACTGTTGTGACGGAGGCTGGGCTTGCCGGTCCCCCTCGGTCAAGGCCTCGACGGCTCCTTGACCGGCCAGAAAAGCGGCGACCCCGCAACCCGATTTTCCCAAGAAATCTCTTCTCTTCATCGTGTCCTCCCATCCGCTTATAGCACAGGACCCGCGGAGTATCAATTCGCAACGCGGCTTTTCCCAGCTCCGGTCAGTTCTGGGGACGCCCGCCTGAATTGACTGCGCCTGCTCAGGCGTCGACGCCCAGATCCAGCAGCCTGCTGGCATTCCGCCAGGTGATCTTTTCGTAGGCCGCCGCGCCCCCGCGGCCGGGATTTGATTCGCCCGGAAATTACGATATAGAATATGGCCCTTCGCCGAGAACTTGCATAAAGACACTTTGCGCCCCAAGGAGAAAGGACAAATGTTGAGAACCCAACGATCTGCGCTCCAGGTCGCGCTGCTGGCTGTCGCCATGGCCTTCCCGGGGTGCGCCAAAAAGAAGGAGACGCCGGTCTGGAACCCGGTCGCCGGCCGCCTCATGACCCGGTGGGCGGCCGAGGTTCGTCCGGACAATGCGCTGCCGGAATACCCGCGGCCTCAGATGGTCCGCTCCGAGTGGCTGAACCTCAACGGTCTCTGGGAATACGCGATCCTTCCGGCTGAGGCCGCGATGCCCGAAAAATATGACGGGCATATCCTCGTCCCCTACCCCGTGGAATCCGCTCTCTCCGGGGTCGGCAGGCCCGTGGCCAAGGAGAACCGCCTTTGGTACAGGACGACCTTCCGGACGCCCAAGAGCTGGAAGGGGCGCCGCGTCCTTCTCAACTTCGAGGCCGTCGACTGGGAGACCCGGGTGCTCGTCAACGGCCGGGAGGCGGGCGCGCACAAGGGCGGCTATGCCCCCTTTTCGTTCGACATCTCGGACCTCCTGAAGAAGCGCGGCGACCAGGAGATCGTCGTCTCGGTCTGGGACCCGGTCGACGAAGGGACGCAGCCGCGCGGCAAGCAGGTGCGGTCTCCGCACGGGATCTGGTACACGTCGGTCACCGGGATATGGTCGACGGTCTGGCTCGAGCCGCTGGACGAGGCGCATATCCAAAGCCTCGAGATCTTGCCCGACCTCGACGGGCAAAAGGTCCGGGTCAGGACGGCCGGTTCCCCGGCTGCGGCCGGTCTGTCGCTTGAAGTCTCGGTTCTCGACGGCAGCGAGACCAAAGCCGCGGCCGCCGGCAAGCCCGGGGACGAGCTCGTGCTCGACCTCCCCGACGCCAAGCCGTGGTCTCCCGATTCGCCGTTCCTCTACGACCTCAGGTTGTCGCTCCTCGGGCCCGATGGCAAAAAGGCCGACGAGTTCGCCTCCTATTTCGGGATGCGCCGGATCGCTCTCGGCCAAGATGCGGCCGGGGTTTTGCGGCTCTGCCTCAACGGCGCGCCGCTTTTCCAGTTTGGCCCGCTCGACCAGGGCTGGTGGCCCGACGGCCTGTACACGGCCCCGACCGACGCCGCCCTCCGCTACGATATCGAGATGCTCAAGGACCTGGGTTTCAACATGATGCGGAAGCACGTCAAGGTCGAGCCGCGCCGTTTCTATTATTGGTGTGACAAGCTGGGGCTCCTCGTCTGGCAGGACATGCCGAGCGGCGACGCCCACATCCAGCCCCAGGACCCGGACATCCACCGGACGGATGTATCCGCGAGACAGTACGAGACGGAATTCGCCGCGGTCATCAAGGCCCTTTCGAACCATCCTTGCGATCGTCATGTGGGTCCCGTTCAATGAAGGCTGGGGCCAGTTCGACACGGCCCGCATCGTGGAGTGGGTCCGGTCGCTCGACCCGACGCGCCTCATCGACGCCACGAGCGGCTGGACCGACCGCGGCGTCGGCGACGTGATCGACGTCCACTCCTACCCCGGGCCGGCGGCGCCGCCGAATCTAGCCCGACCGGGCCGCGGTCCTCGGGGAATTCGGAGGTCTCGGCTTGCCCGTCCGGGGACACACCTGGCAGGAGGAAAAGAACTGGGGATACCGGAGCTTCACGACGCCCGAGGAGCTGACGGAGGCTTACCTCGGCCTGATCGAGAAGCTCAAACCGCTCATAGCAGGCGGCGTTTCGGCCGCCGTATATACCCAGACGACCGATGTCGAGGTCGAAGTCAACGGGCTCATGACCTACGACCGGAGCGCCATTAAAATGGATAAGGACAAGGTGTCGCGGGCCAACAGGAGCGTCTATCCGGCGATGGGCGCCGGAGTCCAGGCGCCGGCGACGGGAGAAGATCGATGAGCGGCGACTCGATCGCGAATATGAAAACGGACCGCAGAAAGTTCCTCAAGATCATGTCCGCCGGGGCGGCGGGCGCCGTGCTGGCAACGAGAAGGCCGGCCGCGGCGGGGCCATCGGAGCCGTTCAGGATCCACGAGCCGTTCCACGGCGCCGTTTTGAACCGCAGGCTGGGCCGGGAGTCCGACGGCGGCTTGAAGATCCAGGTGCGGGGCGAAGCGCCCCTGCGGGACCGGGTGACGGTGAACGGCAGCCCCGCCGCGCAAACGGGCAATGCCTTCGCCGCCGAGGTCCTCCTCAAGGACAAGGAAACGGAGATCGTCGCCGCCGCGGATGGCAGCACCGGCCGCCGGGAGCACAGGGTGCGGGTCGTCTGGGACAGGAACTCGCGGCCGCGGTACAGGTTTTCGATCGATGACAACAGCTTTTTCCTCCGGGACGTCGCCAAGAAGAAGTCCGCCTCGCTCTTCGACTGCTTCTACCTGAAGATGCTCCAGGGCCTCCACGCGAAATTCCAGACCAAGTTCGTCCTCAACATCTATTACACGACGGGGGACGGGTTCGACCTCACGATGTTCCCCGACCGCTACAAGTCCGAATGGCGGGACAACGCGGATTGGCTGCGGCTCGCCTTTCACGCCCGCGCCAACGATCCGGACCGGCCCTACCAGTACGCCGAGCCGGAGAAGCTCACGGCCGACCTCGACATGGTCGCCGGGGAGATCCGCCGCTTCGCCGGCGAGGAAGTGTACTCGCCGCCGACGGTTATCCACTGGGGCATGGTGCAGCCCGCCGCCCTCAGGCCCCTGTACGAGCGCGGGGTCCGGGTCTTGAGCGGCTACTTCGACCCGGTCGCCACGGGCTGGGATATCAACTACCTCTTCGACGACGACCGTTCCGATTACCTCTCGAAGCACGATGCCCTGATGGATTTCCCGAGCGGCATCGTCTTCTCCAAAATCGACCTCGTCGTCAACGCCACGCCGATCGATAAGATCGTGCCGGCGCTCGAACCGCTGGCGAAAGACCCGAACCGAGCCGAGATCATGGACGTGTTCACCCACGAGCAGTACTTCTGGCCCTTCTATTTCAACCACGTTCCCGATCATCCGGAGAGGATGGACACCGTCCTCCGCTGGCTGACCGAGCAGGGATACGAACCCGTGCATTTTCACGAAGGGTTCATGGGGATCGAGGATTAAGGAGAGATCGATGAAAAAAATCAGGCTATCGCCCGCTGTTTTTGTTGCAGGGGTGCTGACGCTCATGTGCGCGATCCCGGCCGCCGCCGCGGACCCGATCAAGATCTACGTCATGACCGACCTCGAGGGGGTGAGCGGCGTCTTCAAGTTCGCCCAGACCCGCGAGAAGGACAGCCCCCTGAACATCCAGGCCTGCGAGTACTTCATGGGCGACCTGGCCGCCGTCGTCCGCGGCCTCCGCGACGGCGGGGCCGACGAGGTCGTGGTCATCGACGGGCACGGCTCGCAGGCGATCCTCCCCCACCTCATGGAGCCGGGGGCGAAATACGTCACCGGCCTGCCGCGGCCGGGTCACGGCCCCTGGAGCCTCGACGAGTCCTACTCCGGGGTCGTCCAGTTCGGCGCCCATGCCATGAAGGGCACGCCCGACGGCGTGCTCAACCACACCCAGTCTTCGAAGTCGGAGAACCGCTACTGGTACAACGGCATCGAATCCGGGGAGCTGGCCCAGTTCGCGCTCGTCGCCGGCCATTACGACGTCCCGACCATCCTCGTCAGCGGCGACGTGGCGGCCTGCCGCGAGGCGACAAAGTTCTTCGGACCGGACTGCGTGACCGTGGCGGTCAAGGAGGGCGTGTCCCGCGAGGCGGCGATCCTCTATCCGTTTGAAGAAACCCGCAGGGCGCTGTATGAGGGGGCCAAGAAAGCCGTCGCGGCCATACCCAAGTGCAAACCCTATGTCCTCGAGATGCCGATCAAAGCCAAAATGGAGCACCTCGTCTTCGGTGCGAACGAAACCAAGCTCGTCACCGAGGAATGGACGATCGAGGACGCCCGTCACCCGTACGGAAGGTAGCGCTCGACCTGATCAGACCGCGACGCCCGGCGTATGACGGCGGAATGTCCTACTTCGCCGTTTTCGCCGCGGCTAACGTCGCCTCCGTGACCGCCGGCCAAGCGACCTCATCGCCCACGCCGTAATCGTAGATCTCGAACCACGAGCCGACCGGGAATTCGGCGGCCAGCTTCGCCCCGTCGACCGATGGATGGGCCGCGGGGTCGATCTGGGCGTATTTCTTGTTCACGACATCGGCGGCGAAGTACTCGGCACTCCCGGCCGCGTTGGTCAGGCGGGCGCCGTGATAATAGCGGAATCCGCCCACGTAGAACCGGGTATCGGTCAGGATGTTCCGCCCGTCGACGCCCGTCACTTTGCCGGTCCCGATGCGGGGGTCCGTGGCGAGGACCAACTCGAGACCACCCGCGGTCCGGCGCACCGACTCGACCTTGAGGGCCAGCCGGCGCGAAGGATTGGTGATGTAAAGGGTCTTTCCCGTGAGGCTATCGGGGTCCGACGGCGCGGGCGAGATCGTGATCCGGTTCTGCTTGTGGTCGACGGCCGAGATCCGCGCCCGGAATTCACCCGGCCCGACGGATTTTATCCCGGCGCCGTTCCGTGTCAGCCGGCTGCCGCCGACGAGGGCGATCTGGCGTTCGCCGCTTTTCCTTTCCGAGAAATAGCCGAAACGGCCGGCGAAGACGAACCCGCCTTCGACCGTCCGCTCCACGCTGCCGTCGCTCGAGGCGAAAATGTAATCGTCCCGGTCCGCGAGCGAGACGACGATGGCCACGGGCGCAAACCCGGCCTCGTCGGCCGGGGAGATCTCGAGCTTCCGGACGCTCCGGATGAGCGGCTCGCCGCGGTAGAGCTCCATCAGGCTCACGGCCTGCGTCTTGACGGGGGCGTCCCCGGCTTTATGAAGCAGAACCCATTTCATCTCGTAGGGCGACGAGCCGGCGGGCGACTTGCCGTCGCAGACGATCGCCTGGCTGCCTCCCGTATCGGCCAGCGTGAGGCGGAAATGCAGGCCGTCGGCCCCCTTGAGCGCCCAATCGGCCGACCAGACGCCCTGCGGTGTCCCGCGGCGGACGTTGTAGAGGTGCGGGAACCCGAACATCGGCCCCTGGAAGCCATAGGCGTCATGATAGCTCGCGTTCTTGCCCAGCCAGGCCTGGTCGGCGTAGGGCACATCGGGTCCCGCCAGGGTTCCGCCCGCCTGCTTTTCCAGGTCGATCCCGGAAGTCGCGAAGCCCTCGTCCTCCTGGGCGTGGAAGCTCCACCAGTTCTCTCGGCCGCCGGCGATCCGGTACAGGTCGAGGCAGTAAAAGTTCTCCTCGTCGACGTCGATGAGCGCCAGCAGGCGGCGCTGCCAGTTGTCCGGGTCGATCGCGTACCCCTTCCCGGCCTCCACCTGATTCTCGAAGCCGCGGGCCAGCGCCTCGGCCACATGGACCGGGCCGGCGTCGTTAAACAGCTGTGCCGAGGCCGTCATCTCGACGAAGGGGATCTGCCGCGCCAGGATCTGGGTCAGCCACAGCTTTTCCCAGTAGTTCCAGTTCCGCGGGTAGCCCATCTGGCCGAGGATCTCGCTCCGCTGAGCGTCGAGCCCGATGTGCATGATGTCGTCATGCTCGTGGCCGCGGTAGCGGCCGTACATCATCCACAGCGCACGCCGGTTGTCGCCCCGGCCGCTCCGGAGCATGGCCAGCCCGTACCCGTCCTGAAGTGAGCTTCGGTCGTTCCAATCATCGGGCAGCTTGGCCGCCTCGCGCTCGGTCGCCTCGCGGCTGAGGGGGAAGCCCGCGGACGGCTGCCATTTCTTGTCCCTGGCCAGCGCCCAGGCAAACTTGGGGTCTCGGGTGATGCTGTAGACATGTTCGAAGGCTGCCAGATTCCCGTTCTGCCGGGTGATCGGTTCGAGCACCTCGAACTTGGGAAAGCTGCCGCCGTCGCCGACCTTGGGGAAAGTCCGGCCGATGTTGACCGTGTCCATCGAGAAGTCGAAGATCTGGCGGTAGCGCCGGGCGCGGCCCAGGTCGGGGTAGCGGTCCGGCGGGATAGAGGTCCGGGTTCAGCTCCCGCAGGTGCTCGACCGAATCGATGATCGGCCCGACCCCGTCGACGTGGGCGGAATTGTAGCCGCCGGTCGACTCGTAGGGCGCGCCGTCCCGGAAATAGCCGTTGGGCAGGAAGATCCGCATGTTCCCGTTGCCGTCGTACAGCCAATCCATGAAGTCCGTGCCGCGGCGGTAGTTCATCACCTCGGCGAGCTTGACCAGCCCGCGCTGGGGCCAGGGCTCGTTCGAGGCGGTGGCCCCGTCCATCGTCCCCTGCATCCAAACGGCGAACAGGTTCTCCTCGATGAACCGCCGGACGTCGGCGCCGGTCCGCACGGCGAACCCCTTGCCGTTGAGATAGGAGATGATTTCCTTGTCCTTGTCGATGTCGGGCCAAATGGCATCATACGCATAGGCGTAGCTGAGCTGGGACCCGGGCTGGTCGATGCAGTAGGTCGTGAAACCGCTGCTCTGGAGGATGGGGCCCTCGTCAAACCGGCCCTGGCCGAACCGCTCCACCTGTTTCCAGGAATTCCGGTGGCGGTGCTGGGTCATCGTGCCGAGGTAGGCGTATTCCACCGCCAGGCGGGAGATGGCGACGAGCGCCTTATGGAGATAGCGGGGGTCGCCGGTCGAGACGTAGGCCATCGCGCACTCGGGGAAAACGCGCAGCATCTGGTGACTGTACGATTGGGCGAGCTCGGCGATGAACCCGTATTTTTTCCCGTCAGCCTCGTACCCGCCGCCGATGCCGTCGTCGGGATACTGGCCGCTCGTGAAATCGCCGGCCGCGAAATCATTCGTCGGGAACGTCTCGCCGCCGACCGGGCAGATGAACTTCCAGACATAAGGGACCGTGGCGTTGTACTGCCGCGACGACACGCCTTTGTCGTTGAGCCAGGGATAGAACGGCACGTCCCGGTAAACATCCGTGCCGTGAATCGGGCAGCCCTCTTTCAGGTTGACCCAGTGCCAGCGGGGAATCGTCGAATCCGGCTGCATCCCCCAGATGGCGTCGTCGTCGAGCGTCAGCCACTGTTTCGCTTCGGAGTCCTGATAGCGGGCGCGGTGCTTTTCGGACCGCGGCAGCGTCTGGCTGGTTTTGAGCTCGGGCAGGGCCTCGCCGAGAGGCCAGCGCCGCGGCAGCTGAGTCCCCTTGAGCGTACGGTATTGGCGCAGGTCTTCGAACGACCAGACGCCGACGGGGACGGTCACGCGCTGCCCGGGCCAGGAGAACACGATATCGGCCGACTTAACGGGTTTCACGGCCCGGAAATAGAACTTCCGGACATCCGACTTGGCCGGGAGCGGGGTGCGGTCGAGAAGCTTCACGGCCGCCGGGAAATCCACCTTGATATCGGGTGCTCCCGTCGGGACGCTCAAGGCGACCATGAAAATGCGCCCTTCGCCCACGAAGTCGGGCTGGTAAATGACAGCGCCGGGCTGTTGCCCGGCCGCGGCGGGATAGACCGCGGCGGCCAGCGCGGCGCACAACAGGAACCGGGAAATGGCTTTGAATTTCATGCGGTATCTCCTTAGGGACATGAAGAACAATCGATTGTATGTCCACGACGCCCTAAAAATAAAGAGATTTTTTTCATCCGCGGTCGGCAGCTTTCATGATGATGTGATCACCCGGTGGCTTCATCAGCCTCGAATGATCACCCCGAGCCCGGCACGATTCCGATCGATCGGCTCGGGGGAGATTCGGGAACTAAAGGGAATCCGGGTCGACGCCGCTGATCTGGACCCAGGTGTCCGGCACCCAGAGCCAGAGCCCCAGGGGTCCGAAATCGGCGATGATCTCGTCGGGGCTGGTGGCATTGACGTCGACCGCCAGCCAGGAATTCGGCGTCGGCCGACGTCAGCAAGTCCCAGGCTCCACCATTGAGACAATACAGCCCGGTTCCCGCACCGAAATCCACAACGATCTCCGCAGCGCTGTCCCCGTCGAAGTTGCCCGAGATCATGTCCCAGGGGTAGCTCGAGGCTTCCTGAAGCCAGCTTCCCGCATTCCAGGACCATAGCCCGTCGGCGCCGAAATTAACATACAGCTCATCGGCGCCGTCGTTATCCGTGTCGGCCGCGATCAGATATTCGGCGTTCCGCGCATCCAGTTGCTCGGTCCAGTCCGATCCATCCCAGAGCCATAGGCCGAGCCCGCCGAAATCCCCGACGATCTCCTGGGTCAGGTCGACATCCAGGTTCGCGGCGATCATGAAATCGATGTCACTGCTGGCGAGCTTGGTCCAATTTCCCCCATCCCACATCCAGACGCCGGTCAAGCCGAAATCGACCACGGCCTCCGCCTCCGGATCGCCGTCGAGATTGGCGGCGACCATCCATTCCGGGTTGACGCTGCTGATGTTGGACCAGGCGCCGCCGGCCCACAGCCAGACACCAAGCGCCCCGAAATCGACCAAGATTTCGTCCGCCGCGTATCCGGCGAGATTTTCCGAAACGAGGTATTCGGGATTGACGCCGCTGAGCTGGGTCCAGTTCCAGGAATTCTCCCAGAGCCACAGGCCCAGGCCTTCGAAATCGCCGATGATCTCGTCGTCCGGGCTGCCGCCGATATTGGCGGCCAGCAAGCCCTTGGGGTTGACGCCGGAGAGACTGGCCCACCCAAACCGGCCCAGATCCACAGGCCGAGGTCCCCGAAATCGACGGCCAAACCGTTAAACCCGTTGCTGATGAAATCGCCAGCAAGATAGCGTCTGCCGGACCGGCGGCTGGGGCGAATGGGATATGGAGAGCTTGGTCACAAAACCATCACCCGAGCCGTTGTAGGTTTCATCAAAAGCCCACTCGCTGGTCGGAAAGCCGCTGGAATTGGCCATCCCGGCGATCACGGCCTCATTCTCGCCGGAAGCGTCGACGGCCCGTCCCCCATCTTCATTCGCTCCCCCGAGATAGCTGGAGAACAGGAGGTTGCTGCCGTGAGGATTCGCCTTCGCGAGGAAGGCGTCACCCGAAGTGTTATGGCTCGAATCATAGGCATTCGGAGTGACGGGGAAATCGCCGGACCATGTTTGTCCCGTCAGATAGGGATTACCGTCGGCGTCGATGGCCACGTCCTCCCCGTAGTCGACCGAACTTCCTCCCACGAAGGTCGAGTAAGAGAGCCATCGTCGCTGCGGGTCAAGTTTGGCGAGGAAGGCGTCATACGAGCCGTTAATGCGTCCTGTCGAAGGCGGCCGGCGTCGTGGGGAAATCCGAGGAATCGGTGGTCCCGCAGATGACGATATCACCGCTCGGGTCGAGCGCGATCCCATCCTCGCAAAAATCCCAGTTATTTCCCCCGACCAGAGTGATAAAAACACGGGACGCCGATCGGACCCGAGTTTCGCGACGAAAATATCCAAAAAGCCCCCCGTTATAGGTCCCGTCCAAGGCGCCGGCATCACGGGAAATTGATCGAAGATCGTATATCCCATGACATAAACGTGGCCCCCCGGATCGACGACGATCCCACGGCCTGTATCGTCCTCCGCCGGTGAGATACCACCAAGAATAAAACCAGCGCTTCCCGCGGAGGCATTGAGACATAATATAGAGAAAGAGGTCATAAGGCGGAACTCGGATTCGGATAGTCTCCGGTCACGTAAGCCTGCCCTGAGGCATCGATGTCGAGATCGAATGCCCGGTCCGCGCTCGGCAAGTCCTAAAAAAGTGGAATAGGCCACGCGGCGCCGGAAGAGTCGATCTTGGCGACAAAGGAGTCGCCGCTGCCATCATAAGCTGTGTCCATAAGCGCCCGGGGTGGTCGGAAAATCGTTCGAAACCGTGAAGCCGCAGATATAGGCGTCCCTGTAGCGATCGAGGACGATCCCCCGACCTGATCGCCTTGGCTCCCGCCCAAATAGGTCGAATAGACAAGACCGGTGCCTGGGCATTGAGCTTGGTCACAAAAACGTCCTCGTTGCCGTTCCAGACGGTGTCGACCGCCCCGGCGGTCGTCGGGAAATTGCCGCTTTGAGTGGTGCCGACGATATAGATATTTCCGGCGGCGTCTTGAGCGATGCCTTCACAGGAGTCCTGGCCGCCGCCGCCAAGGAAAGTGGAATAAACCAGGGGGTCGATGATGAGTTCGGCTTCGGATCGTAGGGGTCGACCTCGATGGCGGCCGTGTTCGCCCCTTGGATCTCGTATTTCGACCGGACGGGACTTTTGCCCGTCGATCTCCTGGTAGCGACGGGGTGGTCCTCGATCAAAGCGCCTGATTCCGTCTTGACGACAAGCTGGCCCCGTCATTCAGGACAAGGCCCTGCGCGCCTTCATACTGCACGAGATCCGCCGGGGATCGCCGCCGGGCTTCACCCGGTATTCATTCTTCAGCCGGCCTTCCCGGCCGGAGACGATCAGGTCGACATGGGATAGAGCTTGCGTAGACAATCTTCCCGTAAGCGGGGGCGTTCGCCACCCACTTCTCAGGATCGTTTCCGCGAAAATAGTTGAATTTCGCGCCACTTTCTTCCTGGGGCTCCGGTGCGAATTGCCGCTCGCACCGACGAAACCGGATCCTGAATTCATCCGCCCTGAACCTCTGATCATCCGTTGGCCCATTCTTCTCTTCTCTTGGGTCAGTAGCCCGGGCCGCCTCCTTCGCGACCTCGGCTCCCGCGCCCGGCTCCACTTTCAAGGTTGTTCCATCTCCTTACCGGCGTGGAAGAATTGATAAACGATCTCTTCCGCTGTGAAATAGATGGTTCCCCCCCGGGAACTGACTGAATAGTTGACCATGTTCATCGAGCTGGCCCCGGTTGGCGACGAATTGAAGAGGCAGCCTGTCCAACAGATCCTGGACCCCCGTGGCGGTCTTCAACATAAGGTTTCTGGCCAGAAACGACGCCTCCCAAGCGGGTTTCCGGTGCTTTGGCCGGGAGCCGGCGGGCCGATGGACCGGCGGAACGGGTTTTCCCGACATGAAAACGCTTGAAAAAGCGCAAATGGATAAGATGCTCACGAGGCGAAGAATAATGACTTTTTTCATGAGGGCTCCCTCCTCGACTTGCTGAGCCGATTTTAGGCGACTACGGGTCTGAATTCAAGCCATAATTTGTATGGGAAAATTTCAAGATTAGCAATTTCCTCCCGGCGGCGAGGCACACTGACCCAACATAATAGCTCGGGGCGAGTCTGCCCACGCCAAAAAGACAGGACCATTGGTGCTCTACAAAGGCCAGATCGAGAGAGAACATGAAATACCGAGAACACGGCGTCGTGAAAGCGGCTGTGAAGGGCCTGTCTTTTTCTCATATAATAAGTTTGTGCATGAAGTACGATGCTTTCGGACTGCCGGGAAAACGACGAGCTCTGAGACAGGAGTAGTCACCATGAAGACGATCGGACTCGTCGGCGGAATGAGCTGGGAATCCACGGCGGAGTACTATCGCATCATCAACCAGCGCGTGAAGGAAAAGGCCGGCGGGTTCCATTCGGGAAAGATCGTCATGGTTTCGGTGGATTTCGACGAGGTGGAAAGCCGGCAGCACCGGGGGGAGTGGCGGGAGCTGACGGCCATGATGATCGACGCCGCCCAGCGGGTCCAGAGGGCGGGCGCGGATTTCCTCCTCATCTGCACCAACACCATGCACCTGATGGCCGGGCGAGGTCCAGGACAGCATCCAGATCCCTCTTCTCCATATCGTCGACGTCACGGCCGAGGCGGTCAAGGCCCGCTCTTTCAAGACGGTCGGGACTGCTCGGCACCCGCTTCACTATGGAGCAGGATTTCTACAAGGGAAGGCTGCGGCAGAAGCACGGGCTCGAGGTGATCGTCCCCGAGGAAAAGGACAGGGAGGCCATCCACGCCATCCTCTACAAAGAGCTCTGCCTCGGAGAGATCAAGGAAGAATCGAAGCGGGCGTTCCAGGAGATCATCGCCCGTCTCGAGGCGCGCGGCGCCCAGGGGATCATCCTGGGGTGCACTGAGATCCCTCTGATCGTGAATCAGAAGGATTACGAAATCCCGCTGTTCGATACGACGACCCTGCATGCCGAGGCGGCCGTGGATTTCGCGCTGGCCTGAGCCTATATTGGATCACTTTTTTTATGTGATTGTGTGATTCTTAAATAGGGCTCTGTCACGGCGCGTCCCGTAAGAATAAAAGAAATACCTGCCCCGGGCGGCCAGAAGTTGCCCGCCCCGATGACGACGGTGGAGAGGATGAGGATGACGATCCCGGCCCCGATCAGGGCATAGATGCGCCTGTCGGCCCCCTTCCATTCCCTCAAGGCCAAGCCCCAAAGGTTGCTGAAGACGATGGTGAAGGCCATCAGGATCGACCAGCTCGAAAAATCGTATTTCCCCATTTTGGTTACGCCCATACCATAGAACATGAACTGGAGGTACCAGGTCACGCCCGCCAGGGCGGCAAAGAAATGGTTGGCCCCGAGCGGCGAGCTTTTCGCGGTTGATGAAATCGCGCGCCGACCGGTTCTTCAGGGACAGGAAAAAGCACCACAGGAAATTGGTGGTGAACCCGCCGGCCATGACCACGATGAAGACCGGACCATTCTGCCAGAGGGGCGAGGCGCCGGCGGCAACGGCGCGGGCGGCGATCGGCTTTCCGGCGACGATGCCGAAGGCGAAGCAGGCGCTCATCACGCCGCACAGCACGGCGATGCCAAAGCCTTTCCGGAAATCGAATTCCCGGACGGCGGCCTTTTTCTGTTCGGCGGTGAGCCGCTGTTCCTTGACCATGCCCGCCCGGCCGACCACGCCGATGCCGGCGAGGCAGACCAGGACGCCGGCGAGCGTGACCAGGCCGGACGGCTGGCGGAGCATCTGCAGGAATGTCCTGTAATAGACGGGAGGGATGATGGTGCCGAAGGCCGCCGTGAAACCCAGGGCGAGCGAGTAGCCGAGCGACATGCCCAGATAGCGCATGGACATGCCGAAAGTCAATCCTCCGACTCCCCAGAGGAGGCCGAAGATATAGCACCAGAGCAGGCTGGACCCGGGAGAGCCCTTGAGGACGTCCCAGAGCCCCGGAACGGTCAGCCGCACCGTGACCCAAGGGGCGATGACCCAGGCGAAAAACCCCATGGCCAGCCAGCCGCTTTCCCAGGCCCAGTTGCGGACCTTTTTAAGCGGAAGGTAAAAACTCCCCGCCGCCAGCCCGCCGGCCGCGATGAGCAGGACGCCGGCCAGCGGATTCATCGGCCAACCTCCCTGACGCGCCGCCGTGACGGCCTGTCCTCACTGAGCATGTCGAGTCGGTGTGTCATTTTTGCCTCCTGCGCTTTCCCCGCTCTTTTATCACGACCCGGGCGGCAATTCCACTTTAATCGACTTTGCTGGATTTGACTCTCCGGCGGCCGTTCGGTATAAGAGAGATTCGCCCGATCAAAGGAGGACAACACATGACGAAAAAGATCCTGGCCGCTGGCGCGGTCTTACTAGCCGCCACGTTCCTGACCCTGGTTTTGCCCGCGCCCGCGCTCTCCCAGACCCCCGGGAATGCCTCTCTCGCCATGCCCGTCCGGGGCGTCTGGATGCACCCCGGCTTTTTCGGGGCCGAAAGAACCGCGTCGATCGCCAAGATCCAGAAGACGCTCGACGAATACAAGCTGGCCGGCATCGACACGCTCATCATGCTCGTCAAGGACACGTCGGGCTACGTTTTCTATAAGAGCCAGATCGGCGTCATGTCCCCGGGATGGGACTGGGATTTCTTCGGCGAGTTCCTGGCCGAAGCCCGGAAGCGCCAGATGATCGTCCACCCCTGGTTCTGCGTCTTCCCCGAGACGGCGATAGTCGGCCAGGTCCGCCAGCACTCGGAATGGCTGATCACGAACCCGAACCGGGAGATGCTGGGCGTGGCCAATCCCGCCCTGCCCGCCGTCCGGAAATATGAGATCAGCCTGATGATGGAGGTCGCCGCCCAATACGGCACGGACTGGATCCATCTCGATTACATCCGCTTCCCCTGCGCGCCGACCGAGCCCTATTTCAGCTTCGACCCCGAAACCATCCGGCTGTTCAAGGAATACTCCGGCGTCGACCTCAATGCGGTGAAGGCCCACGACTCCGGGAACATGATCTGGAGCGAATGGCTGGAATGGAACGGAAACCAGGTCACGGTGTTCATGCGGGAGCTCAAGGACGCGCTGAAGACGACGGGGCGGGCCATCAAGGTCAGCGCGGCCGTCTTCAACAACCCCGAGAGCACGCGGGGTCCGACGGCGCGGACTGGCGGGCTGGGCCAAAGAGGAACTCGTGGATATGCCGTGTCCGATGCTCTACACCAACCATGCCCCGTTCTTTGAAAAATTCACAAAACGGGCCGTCGCCGTCGGCCGGGGGGAGCTGCCAGGTCTGCATCGGCATCGGGATCGGCTCCTCCCACAATCAGAACACTCCCGGAGGGCATGACGAGCCAGATGAAGGTCAGCCAATCGCTGGGCGCAGACGGCGTGATCTTCTTCTCCGGGAGCGCCCTGACCGCGCCGTTCACCGAGAAGCTCAAAGCGTCCCGCTGAGGCTCGCGGGGCGTGCTTCTGTAAAGGCCGACGAAGGCGTTCGCCGTTTATCTCCGCGTTTTCCGTCGCCGTGCGCCACATTCTCTGCCGGCAGGCAAAAGACCGAGCGTGAACGGTGCGATTTTCCGGCATAATGTATACTATTAATATAAAATTGATATGGTTTCGCACTTGATACGGAGACGGCATCGATGAAAAAAGTGATCAAGACGGAGGCCGAGTGGAAAAAGCTCCTGACCCGGGACGAATACCGAGTCCTGAGGCAGGCCCACACCGAAAGACCTTTCAGCGGGAAATACAACGATTTCAACGAAGGGGGACTTTACGTCTGCGCCGCATGCGGCCTTTCCCTTTTCGACTCATCAACCAAGTACGACCACGGCACCGGCTGGCCGAGTTTCACCGCCGCCCTCGATGAGGCGCATCTCGAGGCCCGCGTCGATAAGTCCTTCGGCATGAGCAGGACCGAGGTCCTGTGCGGCGCCTGCGGCTCCCACCTGGGCCATCTTTTCGACGATGGTCCGGCGCCGACGGGCCGGCATTACTGCATCAATTCGACGGCCATGCATTTCCGGCCCGCCGCGGAACTCGACGATAAATCCCATCGCGCGCCGGAGTCGGCGGCCGTCAAGCTTGCCCCAGACGGTCCTTCCGCCTCTCGCGAACAGGCCGGGCCGCCTGAACACACGACCGAGACGGCGACCTTCGCCGCAGGCTGCTTCTGGGGCGTCGAGGATAAATTCCGCAATGTCAGGGGCGTGCTCCGGACGCGCGTCGGCTATACGGGCGGCGATGTCGATGAGCCGACATACGAGATGGTCTGCACGAACGAGACGGGCCACGCCGAGGCGGTCGAAGTTATTTTCGACCCGGCGGCCGTGAGCTACGAGCAGCTCCTCGAATTCTTCTTCCTCTTTCACGACGCCACCCTGGTGGACCGGCAGGGGCCTGACGTCGGCCGGCAATACCGCTCGGCGATCTTCACCCACGGCGAGAAGCAGCGGACAGCCGCCCTGAAGACGATCGCCGCCCTCAACCGGTCCGGCCGGTTCGGCAAGCCGATCGCCACCCAGGTTGTCGCCGCTTCGCCGTTCTTTGAAGCGGAAGCCTACCACCAGCAGTACAAGGAAAAGATCCGGAAAAGCCTGTAGCCGCTCCCGGTCAAGCCGCTTTGCGGATCGGATACTGGAGGGGCGCGCCGTGACAGGACCCCAATCCTCAATCTCCTGATCACATGGATGGAGAGGCAACCGTCGAACAGGCGGCACTTGATTCGCGGCTGGATTTCCATTACTTTATTGAGTTTCAGGACACACATGAAAAACGTTTCCGCCTCGAGCGCGCCCAACCGCAAAGGCCGGCTGCTCATCGCCATCCCAAAAGAGATCATCTTCGGGTTCCAATTTGTCGCCAGACAGACGGCCGCCGGTCTGGTGCGTCTCCGCGTCAGCCCTAACGCGATCAGCTTTTTCGGTTTTCTGGTCGGCGTGACGGCCGGAGCTCTGTTCGCGCTCGACCACCCGGTGTGGGCGGGAGCGCTCGTTATTGCCAGCGGTGTCCTGGATATGGTGGACGGCCTGGTGGCCGTCAATTCCCACCGGAAAAGCCTGACCGGCGCCATCTTCGATTCGACGCTCGACCGCTACTCGGAATTCTTCGTCTACCTCGGCCTGTCCTACCATTTCCGGGGAGGCTGGGCCCTGTGGCTTCCCTTTTTTGCGTTTCTCGGGTCGTCCATGGTCAGCTACACCCGGGCCCGGGCCGAGGGCCTGGGCATCGACTGCCGGGTGGGGCTCATGCAGCGGGCCGAGCGCATTACCTTGATTTCCACCGGGGCCCTGGCCGGGGGGATCTTCCGGGTGTTCGATATCGCCATGATCATCGCCCTCGCGGCCATCGCCCTCGTCTCGAACTTCACGGCGTTCCAGAGGGTCCACTACGTGAGAAAGATAGAAACCCAAATGAAGAAAAACAAGGAGGCCTGAACTCATGGATAAGATCCGAGTCGCCATCATCGGCGTGGGGAACTGCGCCTCGTCCCTGATCCAGGGCGTCCAGTATTATCGCAACGCCAAGGAGCAGGATTTCATCCCCGGGGTCATGCACATCAACCTGGGTGGATATCATATCCGCGACATCGAGTTCACGGCGGCCTTTGACGTCGACAAGAACAAGGTCGGCAAGGACCTGAGCGAAGCCGCCTTCACCTGGCCCAACAACACGACGCGATTCGCGTCGATCCCCAACCTGAATGTCAAAGTCCAGCGGGGCATGACCCACGACGGGCTGGGCAAGTACCTCTCCCAGATCATCGAGAAAGCCCCCGGGTCGACCGCGGACATCGTCTCGATACTCAAGCAGACCAAGACCGACATCGTCATCAACTACCTGCCGGTGGGCAGCGAGGAAGCCACGAAGTGGTATGTCGAGCAGGTCCTGGAGGCGGGTTGCGCCTTCATCAACTGCATCCCCGTGTTCATCGCCAGCGAGAAATACTGGCAAAAGCGGTTCGAGAGCTACGGCCTGCCCATCGTCGGCGACGACATCAAGTCCCAGGTGGGCGCGACCATCCTCCACCGGACGCTCGTCAACCTGTACCTGGACCGCGGCATGCCCGTCGAGAGGACCTACCAGCTCAACACGGGCGGCAACACGGATTTCATGAACATGCTGGAAAGGGAGCGCCTGGCCTCCAAGAAGATCTCCAAGACCAATGCCGTGGTCTCCCAGATCAAGGCCCGCGGCCTTGAGATCGACCCCGACAACGTGCACGTCGGCCCGAGCGATTACGTTCCCTGGCAGAAGGACAACAAGCTCTGCTTCCTGCGCATCGAGAGCCGCCATTTCGGCGACGTCCCCACGAGCTTGGAATGCCGGCTGTCGGTCGAGGACTCCCCCAATTCCGCCGGGGTCGTCATCGACGCCATCCGTTGCTGCAAGCTGGCGCTGAACAACGGCATCTCCGGGTCGCTGTTCGGGCCTTCGTCCTTCTTCATGAAATCTCCCCCCAAGCAGTTCACCGATACCGAGGCCAAGGAGCTCACGGAAAGATTCATCGCCAACTACGGGAAAAAGACGGGAGCGCCCAAGGCCAAGCCAAAGAAGAAGGCGGCCCCGAAGAAGAAATAGGCCGCGGCCGGCGGCCCGGCCTCAGGTCAGGCGGGCGATCAGCTTGAACTTTTTATCTTCCCAGAGCGATGAGAAATCGGTTTCGTTCTGGGCCAAAATCTTGTAGAACTTGTCTTTCAGGAAAGCCCTTTTCAGGTACTCCAAGGCCTCGTCGGTCTTGCCCTGCAGGATATAGGCGTCGGCCATCAGATAATAGAGCTTTCCCTCGTCCCCTTTCATCTCCAACGCCTTCTCAAAGAGCTTCAGAGCCTCTTCAAAGGCCCCTTCGTTGATCTTGAAGATCCCGAAGTAAAAATGATCGTCGGCAGACTTCAAGGGGATCGCCTCTTTCTTCCCCCTCTCCTTGATGAGCTCGAGATACAACTTGGCGCGGTCCACAAGCTCCTTTTCGGTGTCGAACTTTTCCGGGAAGGCCTTGAGCAATTCCTGGGCCCGGTCGAATTTCCCTTTATGAAATTCCTTCATCGCCTCGCCGTAGGCCGCGAAGGCCTTGTCATAGGCGTCTTTCTTGGTTTTTTCTTCTTTCACGCGTGCGCTCCTGAGGTGTCTTTCCGAATTAGCGCTATTTTAGCGCAGTCGGCGGCCTTTGACAAGGAACGACGGCTTATTGGTTGCACCTCCATCCATGTGATCAGATGATTGAGGATTGGGGTGCCCGCCGCTCCGGGCGCGCAGGGACTATCGCCGTGCCCCCCTCAGTGAGCCCATCGCCGTCACATGTCTGGAGATGCTTCCCGGCTTACTCGCGGAGATAGCGCGGCGCCGCCGCGGTATCGGGAGCCCAGGACCCGGGCGAGTCGAGAAGGAGGCGGACGGCCCGGACGTGGAGCGCGTGACCGGCGCGCTCGGCCCGGAAATGACCGAGGAGGTGGCGGCCGAACAGGGCGAGGTCACCGATCAGGTCGAGGATCTTGTGGCGGACGAATTCGTCGGGGAACCGGAGCGGCCCGTTCATCACCCTGTTTTCATCGAGGACCAGCGCGTTGGCGAGGCTCCCCCCGAGGGCCAACCCCTTCCGCCTGAGTTCCGGAAGGTCTTTTAGGAAGCCGAAGGTCCGGGCGGGGGCGATCTCCTCGAGAAAAGCCCGGCGGGTGAGGGTCAGAGAGAGTGACTGGGTCCCGATCGCGGGATGCGGAAAATCGATACGGTATGAGATCCGAAAATCCTCGTCGGGAGTGATCGTCAGGCTGGCGCCGGCCTCCTGGATAACCAGGGGTTTGAGGACGCGGGCGACGGCCTTGTCGTCAGGGAGTGCCTGAACGCCCGCCCCGGCCACCGCTTCCGCCAGCGGCCCGGCGCTGCCGTCGAGGATGGGGACTTCCCCCCCCTCGACTTCGACGTCCAGGCTGTCGATGCCCATCACGTAGAGAACGGCCAGGAGATGCTCGATCGTCTGGACGGACGTCCCGTCCGAAACCAGAGCCGACCTGTTGCCGGTTTCGATGCGCCGGGGGTCGACCGCCGCGGCCGTCCCTCCGAGGTCGGTCCGCCGGAAAGACACAACTCCCGAGTCCGAGGGATGGAGCGTCAGCCGGACCTGTTCTCCTGAGTGGATGCCGGTCCCGGACAGGGTGACGGAGCGCCCGATCGTCCGCTTCTTGAGCATCTTGCGTTTCAGTATATCCCAGGCGCCCGCCATCAACAATGGGGACGGGCCCCGGGTTTGGTGGGAAAGCCCCCATATGGTAGAATGGCGTCCATGGCCACCGAGCTCGAAGAGATCCTGGAAAAGGTCTGCAATAAGGAGCTATCCCCAAAAGATGCCTTCCTCAAGCTCAAGGACTACCCCTATCAGGACTTGGGTTTCGCGAAAGTGGACCACCACCGGGAGGCTCGGCGGGGCTTTCCCGAGATCATCTACGGCCAGGGAAAAACTCCCGATCAGGTCATTCGGATCGCCGCGGAAATCACCGGCAGGAAACACAACCTACTCGTCACGCGCATCGAGCCGGCGGTTTACGCCAAACTCAAACGCCGGATCCCCGGGTGCCTCTACAACGCCGCGGGTAAGATCGCCTATCTGAAACAGAAACCCCCCTCCCCCGGCAAGGGGATGATCGTCATCATGACGGCCGGAACGTCGGACATCCCCGTCGCCGAAGAAGCCGCCGTGACCTGCGAGATGATGGGTAACGACGTCGAGCGGGTCTATGATGTCGGCGTCGCCGGTCTCCACCGCCTGTTCGGGGAGATGGGAAAGATCCGGAAGGCCAGGATCATCATCGCGGTCGCCGGCATGGAAGGCGCCCTGCCGAGCGTCCTGGCCGGCCTGGTCAACGTCCCGATCATCGCCGTCCCCACCAGCGTGGGATACGGAGCCAGCCTCCAGGGCATCGCCGCCCTCCTGGCCATGCTCAACTCCTGCCCGGGGGGCGTGGCGGTCGTCAACATCGACAACGGCTTCGGGGCCGGCCATCTGGCCAGCCTGATCAACCATGGCTAAGTTCAGCCCAAGGAATGAGGTCCTTCCCTTGACAACCGGAGGCGCGACCCCTATATTGATTGGGACTTTTCCGCCCCTATCGCGCCCATAATGGAAGCCATCGACCAGATCCGGCAGGTCGCTGATATCGTCGATATCGCCTCTCTCTACACCACCCTGAACAAAAGAGGCCGGAAACACATGGGGCTCTGCCCGTTCCATTCCGAGAAGGACCCCTCGTTCACCGTGGATTCCGAAAAGCAGCTGTTCCACTGCTTCGGCTGCGGCGTCGGCGGCGACGTCTTCACGCTCGTCATGGAAAAAGAGAACATGACTTTCCCCGAGGCCATGAGCTATCTCGCCGAGAGATATCACGTCCCCCTGCCCCAGAAGTCCCGGCTCTCTCCCGAGCTCCAGAAGCTTGAAGAAAAAGTCTACAAAGTCAACGAGCTGGCCGCGGCTTTCTTCAGGCAGAGCCTCCTCCGGACTCAGGAAGGAGAGGCCGCCCTCGCCTATCTCCGGAAACGGGGTCTCTCGAGCGAGACTCAGGAAACCCTTAAGATCGGCTACGCCCCGAACTCCTGGACGGCCCTGGTCTCCCATTTCAAGGAAAAAGGATACGATCCTTCGCTGCTCGAGAAAGCGGGCCTCGCCCTCCCGGGACAGAAAAAGGCCGGCCATTACGACCGCTTCCGGGGCCGGGTCATTTTCCCCATCTTCGGCCTGTCGGGAAAGGTCGTCGCCTTCGGGGGAAGGACGATCATCGACGCCGACCCCAAGTACCTGAACTCCCCGGACACGCCCGTCTACTCCAAGGGCAAGCTCCTCTACGGCCTGAACTGGACCAAAGAGGCTTTGAAGGATGCGCAAGAAGTGATCCTGGTCGAGGGCTACACCGACTTCGCGTCCTTATACCAGGCCGGGATCCGCAACCTGGCCGCGTCGCTCGGGACCGCCCTGACCCAGCACCAGGTCGCGTTGGCCAAGCGTTTCGCGCCCCAGGTGATCATCAACTACGACGGCGACCCGGCCGGCCGGAACGCCGCCCTGAGGGCCGTTCCGCTCTGCCTCGAGCAGGCCGCGCCCGCCCGGGTCGTCCTGCTCCCCGAAGGCCTCGATCCCGACGCCTACGTGCGCAAATACGGCCGGGACGCTTACCTGGAGCAGGTCAAGCAAAGCGTGCCCGGGCTCAAGTTTCTGGTGGACACGACAATCAAGACCGGACGGATGGACGTCCCCGAACAAAAGTCGAGGATCGTCCGCTCGGTCCTGGCCGAGATCGAAAAGATCCCCGACGCGCTCGTCCGGGGCGACTACCTGAAGCAGGCGGGCGATTGGCTCGGACTCGACGAGTCGGACCTCCGCAGCCTCGTGGAGAACCCCGCCGGCACGCCGCGGAAAGAGGGGAAGGACTTCCTGCTGCCGGCGGAGAAGCGGCTGTTGCAGATCGTCCTCCAGAACCCCGAGGTCCGGGCCCAGGTCCTGGCGGCGCTCAAGGAAGAGGACCTCGTCGGTTTGAAGAGCCAGCCGGCCTTCCGGCTGCTCAGCGATCATCACCGGTCCGGCCGGGAGATCGCCTACGCCAGCCTGGCCAAGGCGCTGCCGGCGCCCCTCGCCAGCCTCATCAACGTCGCCCTGATGGAGAGGCTCGGACCCGGGACCGTCGCGGAGGCCGCGGACTGCCTCCACGAGCTCCGGGTATGTTCCCTGGAAACCGCCCGGACCGCGCTCCGGAAGGAAGCCGAGCGCTGCCAGAAGACCGGCGACCGGGTGAGATCTCTGAAACTGATCGCCCAGCTTAACGACCTCATCGGAAAGATGATGTCGCTTGAAAGAGAAGACCATGACCGGATGCCCGACCGCCCCTGAGCACGTGGACGCCACAACATCGTGGAGAGGTGACGCCGTTGTCTCCTGAAGCCAAACTCCCCAGGGACGAGATCAGCCAGCTCCTGTCCAAGGGCAGGAAACAGGGCTATCTGCTTCTCGAAGAGATCGACAAGACATTCCACGACGAGATGCCGTCGGGCGAGAGCTTCGAAGATTTCAAGCACTCGATGGGTGACCACGGCATCCGGATCCTGGCGGCCAAGCAGGCCGACTTGCTCACCAAGAAAAAAAAGCCGGACGGCGGGGCGGGCCACGGCCTGGACCGGACGACCGACCCGGTCAAGCTCTACCTCCGGGAAATGGGCAACATCTCCCTGCTGACCCGCGAAGGCGAGATCACGATCGCCAAGAACATCGAGCGGGGGGAGAAGGCCATCTCCAAAGCGCTCTCCAAGACCCGGTTGGTGTTGAACCACGCTCTGGATCTCGAGGAGCAGGTCAAGAATAACCCCATGGCCTTTTTCGAGATCTTCGACCTGAACGACGAGGAGATCACCGACGAGAAGCTCGAGGAGAAGAAGAAGCAGGTCCTGGCTCAGGTGAAGAAGATCCGGGACCTCTACCGGCGGCTGGACAGGATCCCCCCGGCCAAAAGATATAATTTCGCCCGCGGCCGGCACATCGTCAGGATGAGCCGCCTGATCCAGGAGCTCAACGTCAAGCTGAGGGAGCGCGAGCGGCTGATCACGGTGCTCCGGACCGAGGTCAAAACCGTCACCGACCTCGAGGCGGAGCGCGACGAATTGACCCTGAGCTTGAACCGAACTCGGGGGAAAAAGAACGAAGCCATCCTTCGCGCAAAGATCGATGACATCAAAAAGCAGCTCAAGCTCCGCCAGAAAGAGATCGGCCTCGACGGCGAGAACCTGAGACGGATCCAGAGGGCCATCAATGCCGGCAGGAAGGCCCGGGACCACTCCAAGAAGGAGCTGGTCGCGGCCAACCTGAGGCTGGTCGTCTCGATTGCCAAGAAATACAGCAACCGCGGTCTCCAGTTCCTCGACCTGATCCAGGAAGGGAATATGGGCCTGATGAAGGCCGTCGACAAGTTCGAATACCGGCGCGGCTACAAGTTCTCAACCTACGCCACGTGGTGGATCCGGCAAGCCATCACCCGGGCGATCGCCGACCAGGCGCGGACGATCCGCATCCCCGTCCACATGATCGAGACCATCAACAAGCTGATCCGCGTCTCGCGGGGTCTGGTCCAGGAGGTCGGCCGCGAGCCGACGAACGAGGAGATCGCCCGGAAGATGGACATGCCGGTGAGCAAGGTCCGGAAGATCATCAAGATCGCCCAGGAGCCCATCTCCCTCGAAACCCCTATCGGCGAGGAGGAGGACAGCCACCTGGGCGACTTCATCGAGGACAAGCTCATGCCCTCCCCGCCCGACACGGTCATCCATATCAACCTCAGGGAGCAGATCGAGGAAGCCCTGAAATCGCTCACCGAGAGGGAGGCGAAAGTCCTCAAGATGAGGTTCGGGCTGGGCGACGGCAACGAGCACACACTCGAAGAAGTCGGCCAGCAGTTCAAGGTCACCCGCGAGCGGATCCGCCAGATCGAGGCCAAGGCCCTGCGCAAGCTCAAGCACCCCAGCCGCAGCCGCAAGCTCAAGTCCTTTACGAACAACTACTGAGGCCGCCTCCGCCGGCGGTCCCTGGATGCATCTCCAAGCATGTGACGGTGACGATCTCACTGAGGGGTGGCACGGCGATAGCCCCTGCGCGCCCGGAGCGACGGGGACCGGCGGGAAGCGGAGTCTTCGGAGCGACCATCAGAATAGCGGCGGAGGGACTCGGAGTCGCTATTCTGCGAAATATCCTGAAAAAGCTCTTGACTATCAGTTCACCCGGGGGCAAAAGGTGATACCGGCGAAGCTTCGAAATCTTATCCGCCGGCGCGAGGACGCACAGGGGCGCGCCGTGACACGACCCCAATTCTCAATCACCTGATCACATGGATGGAGATGCAACCGCGGCCCCTCCCTGAATTGACTCGGCCTGCCCGTTCTGATATAAAGTGGGTCCGAGGGCCTATAGCTCAGCGGTAGAGCCACCGGCTCATAACCGGCAGGTCCCAGGTTCGAATCCTGGTAGGCCCAAACCGATCCCGAGGAAGAGATGTGGAAATCGATTTCGAAAAACTGATCCGGCTGCAGGAGATCGACTCCGAAATACACAAGGCCGGACTTTTCCTCGAATCCATCCCCCCCCTGATCGAAAGCATCGACAAGAAGATCGCCGAGAGCACCGAGCTCGCCGCGGCGGCCAAGGATAAGATGGCCCGGAGCCAGAAGAAGCGGCGGGAGCTCGAGGCCGAGATGAAAGACCTCAAGACGCAGATCGGCAAATACAAGCGCCAGACCAACGAAGTCAAAACCAACAAAGAGTACGCGGCCCTGCTGAAGGAAATCGAGGAATCCGAGAGGAAGGTCGACAGCCTGGAGGAGGCCTTCATCTCCGAGATGCTCCTCGAGGACGACATCCAGAAGGAGATCCGGGCGGCCAATCAGAAGCTCGCCGAAGCCCAGGACAAGCTGACCCTCGAGAAGGAACAGGTCTTCCTGAAAAAGCAGGAAGCCGAGGCCGAGGTGGCCCTCCTCGAGAGCCAGAAAGAGAAACTGCTCCCGGATCTGCCGAAGGAACAGGTCGCTTTTTACCACAGACTGCTCAAGAACAAGGGCGGCGACGCCCTCTCCCCCGTCACCGACGATTACTGCTCGATCTGCCACATGCGCGTCCGGCCCCAGGTTTTGAACGAGCTCAAGGAAGCCAAGACGGTCATCCTCTGCGAGAATTGCGGCCGGATCCTGTACTGGAAAGAAAAGCCGGAGGACCAGGCGGAAGCGGAATCCGGCGCCAAGGCCGACTAGGCCGCCCGGTTTTTTCTACTCTTCGTAAAGCGCGTCGATCAGGGCGCGGTATTTCTGCTCCACGATGTTCCGTTTGACCTTGAGGCTGGGGGTCAGCTCATCCCGGCCGATCTCGAAATCCCGGTCGAGGAGGGCGATCCTCTTGATCCTCTCGTACTGCGAGAGGTTGGGGGTCGCCCGGTCGATCTCGCTCTTGACGAAATTCACGATCTGCGCGTTCCGGACGAGGTCCGCCCGGCCGGCGAATTCGATCTGGCTCGCCCTCGCGTACGCCTCGAGTTTCTCGAAATTGGGAACGATTAGAGCACAGACGAAGCGCCGCCGGTCGCCAAGCACGACCGCGCTGGCGATGTAGGGATTCGTCTTGAGGATGTTCTCGATCGGCTGGGGGGCGACGTTTTTGCCGCCGGCGGTGACGATGATGTCCTTCTTGCGGTCGGTGATCACGAGGAAGCCGTCCTCGTCGAAGCGGCCGATATCGCCGGTGTGGAACCAGCCGCCCTCGAAAGCCTCACGCGTCTCCGCCTCGTTCTTGTAGTAGCCTTTCATGACGTTCGGTCCGCGGGTTAGGATCTCGCCGTCGGGAGCGATCTTCACCTCGACCCCGGGGATGGGCTTGCCGACCGTCCCGAACCTGAGGTTCTCGAAGGAATTGGCCGAGATGACGGGCGATGTCTCCGTCAGGCCGTACCCTTCGATCACAACCAGGCCCATGGCATAGAAGAATTCGCCGATGTCCTTGGAGAGCGGGGCCCCGCCCGAAACGAAGAACCGGATCCGGCCTCCGGTTTTGGCCACGACCTTGGAAAAAACCAGCTTATTGGCCAGGGCGCGCCGGCGCTTGAGCCCGCGGCCGATCGGCCGCTTGTCGAGCTCTCGCCGCGCGTACTCCCGCCCGACCTTGAGCGCCCAGTAAAAAATCCTTTTTTTCAGGGCCGAACCGGCGAGGGCGGTATCCATAACGCGGACATAGATCTTCTCGAAAACCCGGGGCACGCTGACCATGACCGTCGGCCGGACCTCGAGCAGGTTCTGGGCGACGGTCTCGACGCTTTCGGCGTAGCCGATGCTGCAACCCACGGAGACGTAGCAGAACGTGGCCATTCGCTCGAAGACGTGGGATAGAGGCAGGAAGGACAGGACGGTGTCCGTTGTTTCGAATCCGATATAGGGGACGCCGGTTTCGACGTTGCTCACAAAATTGCGGTGGGTCAGGATGACGCCTTTGGGCAGCCCCGTCGTGCCCGAGGTGTAAATCAGCGTGGCCTCGTCTTCCGGCTGGACGGCGAGCGCCAGCGATTCGAAGAGCGCCGGCTCGCGCGCGTCAAGCTTCTCCCCCGCCGCCATGATGTCGCGGAACCGGAGCACCCCGGGAGGAACATCGTCGCTCAAGCTGATGAAGTGCCTCACCTGTCCAAGCGCGCCCCGGACCGCCGCCACTTTCTGCCATTGCTCGTCGTTCGAGACGATGACGGTCCGGGCGTCGGAATCGTTGATGATGTACTTGATCTGCTCGGGGACGAGCGTGGTGTAGACCGGCACGGTGATCGCTCCCAGGCAGAGGTTGGCCATGTCGCACATCACCCACTCGGGCCTGTTCTCCGAGAGAAGAATGACTTTCTCCCCCTTCGCAAGACCGAGCTCCTTGAGACCCAGGCAGAAATACCTCACGTTCCGGCCGAATTCCCCGGTCGACAGGGGGACGTACCGGCCGTCCTTCTTGTAGAGCATGAAATCCGGCCGGGGATGGTCCTTGAGGGTGTTCAGAAGTATCCGGGAAAGCGTTTCAGCCATTTTTTCCCTCCGTAAAAAGTTGGCTCATTGTAAGTCGGCTTAAAACGGCCTGTCAAGGAAAAATTGGGTCAAAAGAGTTCGATCCGGTCGAGGAAAGCGGCGATTTCCCAGGCCGGCACCCAGGGAAACCAGTCCGCGTACTTGAATTTCAGGGTGATGATGTTGCCTCGGTCTTTTAGGTACTTCTTCGGAATGAAAAGGCGCACCGTATTCTTCCCGTCCTTCAGTACTCTCTCCGTTGAATAACTCTGGTTCAGGGTGATCGTCACTCCCTGGGAATATCGCCCATACCAGCACCAGCCGGAGAAATCAAAAGGAGAGTAAAGGAATATCCGAACCGTCAGGTGATCGCCGGCCGGTCTGTTGATCTCCCAGCTGATCTCCTTCTCACAGATCAACCTGTGCTGACCGGCGACCAGAACGCCGTAGCCAAGTCCGCGAAGACAAACCAGCGGATCCTGGCGTTCCGCCAAGTCTTCTTCCAAAGGAGAAAAATCGAACTCCCGGACCGTGGCGGGAATCACGATCCCGGCAAAATCCAGGGCATAATGAATGGAGAGACCGCGTCCCGGCGGACAGGGCAGCCGCGCTTTGACCTCGGCATCGGCGAGAGATATTTTCAGGCTGCTCGAGCTGAAACCGGGGATCGCCAATCGGAGTCGAAAACCGACATCCTCACCGACTGTCTGATTCTTGAAAACAAGATAAAGATAGCCGTTCGAGGTGGACGCTTTGTCAATTTCCAGGTGGGGGAACTGAGGCGGGATCTCCCTGAAGCGATAGGCGGGATAAAAGCGGCTGCCCAGATCATAAACCAGACGGCAATCCGCAACGTCTTTCTTTTTTGCCGGGATGTCGAAAGCCTCCAGCCAGCCGAGCAGCTTCCGGTAACGCGCTTCCTCGGACGGCCTGTCTTTGAGGAGATAAACAAAGTTGTCTTTTTCAGTCTGATCATAATAAGCGAGAGTATAAGCGGGATAACGATTGTAATACAGGGCGTCGACCACGAGTTCTTCGCCTGTCACGGCGGTGAGAAGATAGGCTGTCCAATAATCGGCGGTCCAATATCGTTGACCGGTTTCTTGCATGGCCCCTACGGTTTGGGAGAGGCGGGCCTGCTCGTCTTTGACCAATCCAAAGTGCAAGAGGCTCGTTCTCAGATTGAAGACGATGAAGAGCAAGGCGACGAGCCCAAAAGCCAGGACGGTACGGACCCTCGACTTGAGGCCCAAGAGAATCGCCAGGAATAGCACCGGCAGGCTGATATAAAGGGGATAAAAATATCGGACTGCCGAGTGCGCGCTGAAATGAGCGCACAGATAAAGAAGGAAAAAAAGGAACGTGAACAGGCTGAACACGGCCTGCGGAAGAAAGGCCCGTTTTTTTAGGCAGAGCACCACGAGATAAGCGAAACCCGAAACCAGGAAAAGGGGGACGACGTATCTCCAGGGGTGGGGATCGGCCGCCAACAAGGAAACGGTGAAGTCGGCCATGGCTTTGACCGTGTTCCAGTCGAGGGCCCTTTTTCCCTGGGTCAAAAAGCCCGCCAGCTGAAAGCGGTTGAAGATCTCGATGAGGAGCTGGGGGAGAAACCCGAGGATCGCAAAGCCGATGAGAGTGGCGTACCTTCGGATCCTCGATTTCAGCTTGAAGGTCACGATGATGAAACTCGTCAGGATCAGCGCCGCCGTGACCTCATGCGTCCAGAAAGCGGTCCCCATCAAGAAGCCGAGGGCCGGGATGAGCTTTTCCTTCTGGCGGAAGGAAATGAGATAGGCCAGATACAGCAGCAGGCTGCCTAATAAAAGGACCAGGGGATACGCCGACGTATTGTCAAAACCGGCCACAAGGAGCGGCGTGATCGGCAGGCTGTAGAAAAAACCCACGGCCAGAGCAAAGGAGACAGAAAAGACCTCCCTCAGAAGGACGAACTGAGCGGCGATGAAGGCCAGGTAGATGGCGAGAGTGACGCATTTCAGGACGAGGACCGAATACCCGAATATCTGGAAAGCCAAGGCATAGAGATGGCTGGACAGCGATCCCAGGTAAAGCTGGCCGTAAAAACAGACAGGAGGCACCTTCCCTTCCGCGATGTGTTTCCCCATTAACGCCATGATGGCGTCGTCGCTGTTCATCATCCCGTTGGGGAAGGCAAGATAGGGTAAGCGGAGGAAGGTGGCGAGAAGGAGGAGCACAAGAAGGCCGACTCCTCCCCGGAATATCCCCGGGGGAAGCCTGACCCTGCCTTGGCGAATCATGAAGCACAGGCGATATCCGGTCAAGACCAGGAAGGGAAGAAGGGCCCACAGATAGCTTACCGGGAGCTTCCGTAACAGACCGAAATTGTCCTTGAACCAAAGAACGATGAAGGCGGCATAGAAGAACAGCTGTAAGGATCGAACCCACTTCTGCGCCGCGCAGGACCCGCCACCCCCGAGCGCGGTGCTGACCCCTTCCCGCACGCCGACATGATATTCGCGGCCGTAGGCGCCTGTCAATGAGACGGGGGCTCATCGAGCCGGGGCCGGATTGACAACCCGCCGAAGGGACTGTAGAATCCCCGACTTGCCAAGAGAGGCCGCGGCGCTGATGGTCCTTGCCAGCTTCGCCGGGGCCGAACCCCGAAAATTCAGGAGGATTAAGAACTCATGAAGAACTCGCTCACCGTCGCCATCGCCGCCGGAATTATGGTGCTCGCTCTGGCCGGGGGCGTCGCCGCCCAGGTCGGGGACTACAAGGACTGCAAAGACCATCCGCTGTTCCCCACGCGCATGCCGGACTACCGCATCGCGGACTGCAAGGTCGAGGATTTCGGGTTTTACGAATTCTACGTGACGAAGGGCCCAAAGATCCCGGTCGAGGGCAAGTTCACCTTCATTGCCTACATTTACACCGGAGAGGCGAGCAAAGGAGCCGAGCGCTCTGGCCGTTGTCCGGAACTACGAGAACGCCATCAAGAAGGCGGGAGGAACTATCCTGCAGAGCGTCCCGAACTGGTGGGTGAACGGGAAGATCGTCAAGGGCGATCAGGAAGTATGGGTCCAGGCCGAGAAGGGTAACGGCAGGATCTGGCTCCGGATCGTCGAGAAGAAGGAAATGGAGCAGTTCATCGAGGCGGACGCCGCCGCCTTGGGGAACGACATCAGGATGCAGGGCCATGCCGCTGTTTATGGCATCCTGTTCGATACCGGCAAGTCCACCATCAAGCCCGAGTCGGCGCAGGCGATCGGCGAGATGGCCAAGATGCTGACCGCCGACGCGGCCCTCAAGATCCACGTCGTCGGCCACACCGATAACGTGGGCGACGTGAACGCCAACATCAAGCTGTCCCAGGAGCGCGGCGAGGCCGTCCTCCAGGCGCTCGTCCGCGACCACGGCATCGCCGCCTCCCGCCTGAGGTCATACGGCTGCGGCCAGTTCGCGCCCGTCGCCTCGAATGACTCCGAGGAAGGCCGGGCCAAGAACCGCCGCGTCGAGCTGGTCAAGCAGTAAGCCGGACTTTCCAGATCTTCTCCGCGTACTCGCGGATCGCGCGGTCGGACGAAAACCCGCCCGTCCGGGCGGTGTTGAGGATCGACATCTTCGTCCAGCGGCCGGTGTCCAAGTACGTCCGGGCGGCCGCCTCCTGGGCTTCGACGTAGGCACGGTAATCGGCGAGCACCAGGAACGGGTCCTGGTCGAGCAGGTTATCGACCAGCGGTTGAAAAAGGCCGGCGTCGCCTCGTGAGAAAAAGCCCCCGGCGAGCTGGCTGATCGCCTCCCGAAGCTCGCCGTCGCACTCCACTACGCCGCGCGGCCGGTAGCCGGAGGCGCGCAGCCCGGCGGCCCCGTCGACCGTCAACCCGAACAGGAAGAAGTTCTCGGCGCCGACCGCCTCCCGGATCTCGACGTTCGCGCCGTCGAGGGTGCCGATGGTCAGCGCGCCGTTCATCGCCAACTTCATATTTCCCGTTCCCGACGCCTCCTTGCCGGCGGTCGAGATCTGCTCGGACAGGTCGGCGGCGGGATAAACCCCCTGGGCGTTGGTCACGTTGAAATCCGGCAGGAAAACGACTTTGAGGCGGCCGCCCACGATCGGGTCGGCGTTGACCGTCTCGGCCACCGAATTGACGAGCTTGATGATCAGCTTGGCCATGCGGTAGCCGGGCGCCGCCTTGCCCCCGACGATGACGGTGCGCGGCACGTTCTCAGCTCCGGGATCGCGCCGGATCCGGTTGTACAGGGTGATGACGTGGAGCGCGTTGAGGTGCTGCCGTTTGTACTCGTGGATGCGCTTGACCTGGACGTCGAACATCGAAGCCGGGTCCACCTCGACCCCGGTGCGGGCGCGGATGACCGCCGCCAGGTCGCGCTTGGCGGCCAGCTTGACCTCGCGCCAGGCCGCGCGGAAGCCGTCATCGTCGGCGCGCCCCTCGAGGCCGCTCAGCCGCTCGAGGTCCCGGACCCAGTCCTCCCCGACCGCCTCGCTGAGCAGCGCGGCGAGACGGGGGTTGGCGACTTTCAGGAACCGGCGCGGCGTCACCCCGTTCGTGACGTTGCAGAACTTTTCCGGCTCGAGTTCGGCGAAATCGCGGAACACCTCCCGGCGCAGCAACTCGCTGTGGAGCGCGGCGACGCCGTTGACGGAGTGGCTGCCGACGGCTGCCAGATGTGCCATGCGCACATGGCGCTCGCCGCGCTCATCGATGAGCGACATCCGCGCCACGCGCGCCCCGTCGCCGGGGAAGCGGACGCGGACCTCGTCGAGGAACCGGCGGTTGATCTCGTAGATGATCTCGAGGTGCCGCGGCAGCAGCCGGGCGAACAGCGGCACCGGCCACTTCTCGAGGGCCTCGGGCAGCAGCGTATGGTTGGTATAGGCGAGCGCCGCCCTGCTGACCTCCCAGGCCCGCTCCCACGGCAGGCCGTGCTCGTCGACGAGCAAACGCATCAGCTCGGCCACCGCGATCGCCGGGTGAGTGTCGTTGAGCTGGACCGCGAAGTGCTTATGGAAGGTGTCCGGCGCGCGCCCCTGCGCGAGATGGAGCCGGAGCATGTCCTGGAGAGAGCAGGAGACGAAGAAGTGCTGCTGCTCGAGCCGCAGCTCGCGGCCCCGCAGCAGCTCGTCGTTCGGGTAGAGCACCTTGGAGATGTTCTCGGAGACGATCTTCTGATCGACCGCTCCCCAGTAATCTCCGAGGTTGAAGGCCGCGAAGTCGAAGCTTTCGGCGGCTTCCGCCTTCCACAGGCGCAGCAATCCGCAGGTGCCGACCCGGTAGCCCGGGATCGGGGTGTCATGGGCGATACCGCGGACTTCGCGGTCCGGGATCCAGCGCGTCCTGAAGCGGCCTTCGGCGTCCGTGAAATGCTCCGTCCGGCCTCCCAGGCCCACGCGAAAGGACGATGCCGGGCCGGGCGATCTCCCATGGGTTGCCGTGCTGCAGCCACTTATCGGTAACCTCGACCTGCCAGCCATCGCGGATCTCCTGGTCGAAGATCCCGAATTCGTAGCGGATGCCGTAGCCGATCGACGGGATCTCCAGTGTGGCCAGCGAGTCGAGGTAGCAGGCGGCGAGCCGGCCGAGCCCGCCGTTCCCCAGGCCCGGCTCCTCCTCGCTCGCCGCCAGCTCGGCGAGGTCGACATCCAGGCCGGCAAGAGCTTCCCGAGTCTCGGCCTCGATGCCCAGGGCGGCGAGGTTGTTGAGAAGCTGCGGCCCGAGCAGGAACTCGGCGGACAGGCAGCAAACGGTCCGCACATCGCCCTCCGTGATCGCCTGAATCGTCGACATCCAGCGCTGGACCAGGCGGTCGCGCACGGTGGCGGCAAGGGCGAGGTACAGCTCGGTGACGTTAGCGTGCTCGGGAAGGCGCGCCTGGAGGAAAAGGAGGTTGGAGAGAAAACCGGACCGGATCGCCTCGACGGTGTTATCGGAATGCCCCTCGATCAGCGTCCGATCGGGGCGCGCCGCGCAGGGCTTGCGGCGCGTCATGGCCGGCCGCCCCCTGCCGTCCGCCTGAGGTCGATGATCTCCATGCGGTTGTTGGCGCGCGGGCTCCGCGCCGAGGGGCCTTCGGTGAGCAAAGCGATGCGCCCGGAGATGCCGTGCTCGGCGAGATAAGCGCGCGCGAACGCCGACCAGTCGTCGGGAGGCTCCGGCAGGTGGAGCGCTAGGACCCCGTAAGTGAACTGCAGCGCCCGGCAGGTCGCCTCGTGCGGGCTGACGGCGATCGTCCACACGGGCAGCCGGAAGCGGGCAACCGAGCGCGCCGTGGCACCGCTGATGGTGGGCACGAACACCGCGGCCGGCTCGGCCAACTCGAAGGTGCGCCTGACCGCGGCGGCGACGAGCTCGACGGCCGACAGCTTCAGGTCCCGGCCGCAGGCGCTCAGCGCCTCGCGCTGGGCGACCCGCGAGCGGTGGGGTTCGGCCTCGGCGGCGATCCGGGCGAGCATCGCCACCGCCTCGGCCGGCCACGCTCCGATCGCCGACTCGGCCGACAGCATCACCGCGTCGGTGCCGTCGAGGACCGCGTTGGCCACGTCGGTCGCCTCGGCGCGTGTCGGCCGCCGGTTATCGACCATAGATTCGAGCATCTGGGTGGCGGTGATGACCGGCTTGGCCAGCGCGTTGGCCGTGCTGATCAGGAGTTTTTGGACGATCGGGACGCGTTCGATCGGGATCTCGACGCCCAGGTCGCCGCGCGCCACCATCACTCCGTCGGCGGCCCGGACGATCTCGTCGAGGCGGTCGAGGGCGATCGCCCGCTCGATCTTGGCGATCACGAACGGCTGGCCGCCCATTTCGGCCGCCGCCTGCCGCACCGCCCCGATGTCGGCGGCCGAGCCGACGAACGACTGGCTTACGGCCTCGACTCCCTGTTCGAGCGCGAACCGGAGGCACTCGCGGTCGCGCTCGGTGAAGGCCGAAATGCCGAGGTCGATGCCCGGCACATTCAACCCCTTGCGCGAGCGGAGCTCGCCGCCGGCCACGACGCGGCAGGCCACTTCCTCATCCGATACCCGCTCGACCTCGAGCTCGATCAGGCCGTCGTTGAGGAACAGGGCGGCTCCGGGCCGGACCACCTGCGGCAGGCGCTCGAAATCCACCGACGCGCCCGTGGCGTCACCGACTGTCTCCCGGGTGGTCAGCGTGAATTTCTCGCCCTTGCGCAGCTCGACCGGTTCGCCGGCGATCAGGCCGATGCGCATCTTCGGGCCGGGCAGGTCGGCCATGATCGCGAGACGGCAGCCCGTTCGGGCGGCCGCGGCCCGCAGGCCGGCGATGACACGGGCGTGGCCGTCGAAATCGCCGTGCGAGAAGTTGACGCGGGCGACATCCATGCCGGCGCGGAGCAGCTCGTCCATCACCTCGGGCAGGGCCGAGGCGGGACCGATGGTCGCCACGATCCTGGTCTTGTGGTCAGGCAAGGGGGTTGGCTTTCTCATGTCGGGATCTCCGGAAGGCCCTTGACCTACCGCGCGGCGCGAGAACCGCGACTGCCGGGCCAGAAATCGATGCTGAACATTTCAAAAAGATGATATGGCCTGTCGCCGGCAGGTGTCAATGACCGGCCTCAATTCCTGGCGGAACCGGAATCATTTCTCCGGCTTCGCCCGATGCGGCCCGGCGACCGCGGTGACCGCCAACCCCTCGCTGAACGATTCCGCGCGCAGGAAACGCGGGGGGATGACAAATCGGCCCTCCGGATCGAGATAGCCGAACCGGTTGTTCAACTTGATGAGCGCCCGGTTCCTTTTGAACGGGCGGGCGTCTTCGAGCCACAGAGGCTCGATGGCCCAGGTGCCGTCGGGCTTGATGAAACCTGTTCGTCCGGCATGATCGCGCACGGCCGCCAGGCCTTCGCCGAACGGGCCGGCCTGGGCGAACCGGATTTCACCCATGATCCGGCCTTGGGTATCTATATACCCCCACTCGGCCCGTGACGAGGTGCCGTCCCGGATGAGGACAGGGGCACGCCCTTCCGCAAATAGCCCGAGGTGAAGGAAACGCGGGTCGCTGATCACGAGTCTGTTCGCTCGATCGACATAGCCCCTCTCGAAACCGTCCAGCCTCGGGATCAGGCCGTCGCGGAACCCCATGCCCGTGCGGATCCGATGCTGTTCCAGCGACGGCACGCCGAACAGGGCATGGGACCAATCCATGAGGTGCGGCTTATCCACGACCACCTCGCCCTTCGCGTTGATGACGGCACCGACCAGATAACGCTCTTCTGTTACCCGTTCCACATAGGCCAGGCCGTTATCAAATGGCCCCGCGGCTTTGAACTGCGGGAGGATGACGAGGGACCCCCGGACGTCAATATAACCCCAATCTTGGGCATCGACGGCAGCCGAAAGCTTCACCGCGGCCAGCCCGTCCGTAAATGGAGCGGCGTTCGCATAGCGCGCGGTAATGCCCATCTCTCCCGAACTGTTCAAGTACCCATAGAGGAGCGTCCCTCCCCGCCTCTCTGAGACCAACGCCAGCCCTTGGGTGAACGGGAACGCCTGGGCGATGGAGTCAGGGACCGGGATCGCCAACCCGCCTGCGGCGTCGATGTAGCCGCGCCGACGTGAACGATGAGACCAGGGGCCTTCCGCGAAGGCGAGCCCTTCCGAGAAAGGTTGAGCCAAAATATATGCGTGCTCGATCACCGGCCGGCCGGCGGGATCGATATACCCGTAGCGGACATCGGACACGTTGCGCGCGGCGTGGGAAGGTTCGGAGGGATAGCTCGAATCCAGCTCGATGAGCGGGTCCCCCTTGGCGTCGATCACATAGCTCTGGTCGCCCATCGAAACCACGGCCCGGCCCGCGCCGATGCCGCCGGCCCTGTTGAACCGCCCGGGCAAAAACTCCCCGTCCCGGTTGATCAGCCGCACATCATAAGAGTCGGTGCTGAAGCCGCGGGCCGGCACGCGGACTATGGCCAAGCCTCCGGCAAACGGCTCCACCCCATGAATGACCGTATCGATGACCTGTTTGCCCGCGCGGTCGATGAACCCGAAAAATGGCGCCCGGCCGCTGTAGCCGCCGAACCGGCTGCTCGAAGAGCCATCCTTTATCCTGGCCACCCGGGCCAGGCCGTCCGAAAAATCAGCAGCCTGGTCATAGGTGGGCGAAATAACCATCTTCCCCGAACGGTCGATATACCCCCATAGGTTGCCTTCCCGAACCGGAGCCAGACCTTCGGAAAACGAGCCGGCGTCGTCGAACCGGAGATTGACGGCGACTCGGCCGTCCCGGCCGATGAACCCGCACCGGCTGGGCCCGCTGACGAAGGCCAGGCCCTCATGGAATTCCCCCGCCCGAAAGTAGACAGGCTGAGCCACCCAAGAGCCGGTCTCGTCGATGAACCCGGCAAGACCCTCGACGACCACCCGGGCGCGCCCCTCGGAAAAGGCGAAGGCATCGTCAAACCGGGGCTCTATGCGAAAGGCGCCGTCCCGGCCGATATAACCCCATTTCCCTCCCAGGCGCACAGGAGCCAACATCCCCGCGAAGGGAAGTGCCGCGTCGAAGCCAGGTTCAATGACCGTACGCCCCCGTTGATCGATGTAGCCATATCCTTGGTGAGCATCTACCTTGGCCGGCGCCAGGCCCTCCGAGAAGAGTCCGGCGTGGGAGAACCGAGTCGGAATGACGATGTGCCCTTCCATATCCATGTAGCCGAGGCGGAAATCCTCGGAATTCTTAACGAGGGCGAGCCCCTCGGAATAGGCGCTCTCCAGTTGATACCCGGGCAGCCGCGCCTTGGCCGGAGGCATCACGTAGTCCCGCACGCAGCCGTTCAGGAAGATAAGCGAAACGGCGGCCGACAGCACGCCGATGCGGCTCCACGGCGAGGGCGGGGGGTTCTTCATAACGACTTAACGGCCTCGGGCCGGCCGGCAAACATGCCGTCGATCGCCCAGGCCGGATCCTTATTCAAGCTTTCCCTTCCAGAAACTCCTTGAGCAGCAGGGCGCTGTTGCGGAGTTCATCCTTCCCGGGCGGCTCATCAGCACGTTTCAAGCGGATCTTCATCGTCCTCCCCGTCCTTTCACTTTTATCGACTCCGATCTGATTATCCCAGTTTGCGCTGGCTTGTTGGCAGGGCGTTCGTTAAGCGGAGTCGCCATTCCTTCCCCCGGCACGTCTCAGTCAGCGGGGATGCGGAAGTGGCCGGCCTCGAGCAGCTTGAAGAACGACCGGGCGCAGGCTTCGAGGTCGCGGGCGGCGTCATGGGCCCCTTCGTAGGAGCGGCCGAAGCAAAAGTAGTGGAGCTCGTCCAGGGTCGGCCACTTGTAGCCGAACCCGCCCAGCCTGGGCAGTTGGCAAAGCTCCGTTGTCTCCAACATCGTGCAAATCCCGGGGAGGTCCAGGATCCCCAGGGGCTTACCCGTCCGGACGAGGTCGGCCGCGACGACGTGGATATCGTAGCTGAGGTTGTGCGCGACCAGGGTCGTCTCAGGGACGCCGGCCGTCTCGAGGAACTCGTCCAGGACATCGGCCAGCTCCCGGCCGACGCGACTGGCATGCGCGTGAGTGATGCCATGGATCTTCGTGGAGTCGGCCGGGATCTTGAATCCCTCCGGCCGGACGATGTGGCTGTGCGCGTCTTCCAGGTTGCCCTGGGCGTCGTACCGGGCCCAGGCGAGCTGGACGAGATGGGGCCAATCGTCGACGGTATCCGGATTGAAATAGCGGGTCCGGGGCAATCCGGTCGTTTCGCAATCGAAAAACAGGAGCTTTCGGCGTCGGGAGGTCATGTCTTTGGCTTCCGAGGATAAGGGATACCCCGACTCGCGTCGCATGTCAAGATGGCAGGCCTCGGCGTTGACAGACGTAGGACTCCAAGGTAAATTTCTCCCCGCCGGCCGGACCGGGAAGGAGGAATGATGAACACGCACCTGAGCCGGACTGCGCTCGCCTTGGCCGTGCTTGCCGCTTGCGGAATGCTGGTCAGCCTCTCGGGCTGCAAGTCCGATACTGCGCCCGCGATCGTCATCGACGCCGAAAAAACGGGCAAACCAGTCTCCAAGTATATCTACGGACAGTTCATCGAGCACCTGGGCCGCTGTATCTACCAGGGGATCTGGGCCGAGATGCTCGAGGACCGCAAATTCTTCTGGCCGGTCGGTCAGGGCGAATCCCCCTGGAAGGCTGTCGGCGGCCCGGGTTCGGTCAGAATGGACAAGATAAGACCGTTTACTGGCGCCCACGCGCCGCGAGTGGCCCTCAGTGGGACGGGGCCGGGCGGCCTCGTCCAGGAAGGGCTGGCCCTCATCGAAGGGAGGGAATATGCCGGCCGGGTGGTGCTGTCCGGGGACGCGGCGGCCGCGCCCGTCAGCGTCAGCCTCATCTGGGGGGGCGGCCCGGAAGCCCGGCAGACAGTCCACTTCGATGAGATCGGGACTGAGTATGCGGCCCTCCCCTTCTCCTTCAAGGCCGGCGCGTCGACCGAAACCGCCCGGCTCGAGATTGTCTCCTCCGGCCGCGGCTCGTTCAAGGTCGGGACGGTCTCGATCATGCCGGCCGACAATGTCGAGGGCTTTCGGCCTGAGGTCCTGGCGCTGCTCAAGGAGCTCGACGCCCCGGTTTACCGCTGGCCGGGCGGCAACTTCGTCAGCGGTTATGACTGGCGAGACGGGATCGGCGACCGCGACCGGCGTCCGCCCCGCAAAAATCCGGCCTGGAAGGGGGTCGAGCATAACGATGTCGGCATCCACGAGTACCTCGATCTGATGCGGCTCATCATGGCCGAGCCCTACATCACGGTCAACAGCGGGCTGGGCGATGTCGCCATGGCCCTCGAGGAGCTCGAATACGCCAACGGCCCCCCGGACTCGAAGATGGGCCGGATCCGGGAAGCCAACGGACACCCGGAGCCTTGGGGCGTCAAGTTCTGGGCCATCGGCAACGAGATGTACGGCGACTGGCAGCTCGGGCACATGCCCCTCGCCGACTACGTCAAAAAGCACATCCAGTACGCCGAGGCCATGAAGTCCATGGACCCGTCGATCCAGGTCGTGGCCGTGGGCGCTATCGGGACCTGGAGCGAGACGATGCTGGCCGAAGCACCACGCCACATGGACTTCATCAGCGAGCACTTCTATGTCGGGCACAAGCCCGACGTCATCAGCCACGTCCGACAGATGCCGGCGGCGGTTCGCCGCATCGCCGACGCCCACCGAAAGTACCGGGCATCGATCCCGGCGCTCCAGGCGAAGGAGATCCCGGTCGCTCTCGATGAATGGAACTATTGGTACGGTCCGGACGTCTATGGTGAGATCGGCACGCAGTATTTCCTCGAAGACGCCCTCGGCGTCGCCGCCGCCCTCAATGAATACGCCCGCCAGACCGACATCTTCTTCATGGCCAACTACGCCCAGACCGTCAACGCCATCGGGGCCGTTAAGACCTCGAAAACGGCGGCCGTCCTGGACACGACGGGCGTCATCCTGGCGCTTTACCGGAAGCACTTCGGGACGATCCCCATGTCCGTAACAGGAGCGCCCGAGCCGCTCGACGTCATGGCCTGCTGGAAGGACGGGGCGAAAAGCCTCCTGACCATATCCGTCGTCAACCCGGGAGCGACGGCCCAGACGTTCCGTCTGGACACCGGGAAGCTCAGATTCTCCAAGATGGCAAGGCTATTTTTGGTGGATGGCCCCGACCCCAAGGCCGGCAACATTCCCGGCCAGCCGCCGGCGGTCGCGGTCAAGGAGACGGAGGCGGCCCCGTTCGGCAAGACGATCACGGTGCCCCCGCTCAGCGTATCGCTCTATGAGGTCAGTGTCCGCTAGTGGTGCGTCTCGCAAATAACTTGGCTTTATAAAAGAGCAACGAAGACGCACCACCGCGGGGGAGCTTGAGGGGGACGGCGTCGTTCCCCTCAGGGGGTCAGTGGAGTGAAACGAAACGCCGAGGGGGGAGCTTGACTCCCCCCTGGAAGTGTCCCGTCTCTGCCGAGGACTTTGGAAAGGAATTCCCGAGACGGAACACTGGCCCTCTGTGATGCGGAGCCGGCCCTGCCGGGCTCATGGCCCCTGGACTCTCCGCAGCTCTTATTTAACGGTCGTGACGTCCAAAGCGGCCGAGCCTTCCCTATTTGAACTCACAGTCACTGAGGAAGGCGCCGGGCTGATTTTCTTGACGAGGCTATAACGGCTCGTCGCCGCGTCAAAAGTCATCGTCCCGTAATTGATCGTTCCATTTCCGAACACCGTGAGAACGGCACCGGGTTGTGCGGTGCTCGTCGCCTCGACGGTGAGCTGTTTGGTCTTTGTCCTGTACGTGGCCTTCAGGACGGCCACGCTGTCAGGGCCCGTCGAGCCCGAAACGGTGATGTTGACCGTGGCCACGCTTGCTGCCTGTCCATCGGAAGCGGAATAGACAAAGCTATCGGGCCCGGAATAACCAGTGTCCGGAACATAGTTGAACGACCCGTCCGAATTGAAAGTCAGAGTTCCGTGCGCGGGTCCCCCGGAGAGCGCGGCCGTCAGCGGATCGCCTTCAGCATCCGTGTCATTGCCCAGCACGCCGGGGGCCGGGACGTCCAAGGTGACTCCCTGGTCCGTCGTGTAGCTGTCGCCGCGCGCCACGGGGGCCGCATTGGCGGCCGTAACGGTCACCGTAATGATGTCGTTCCGGACGGTCGTCCCGGTCGCCTGAACCTCGATCGTATGCGAACCGCCGGCGACGCCGGAAGCATCCCAGACGGCCTGCCAGAGTTTCGGGTTGTCCCCGGATTTGGTCATCGATAACCAGGTGGCCGCCCCGTCGATCCGGAACCGGACCTGGCTGACCGTGCCCGGGTCGAAGACCAGGGCGCGGATGGGGTTCGTCGGGGAGTTGGGAATCGTGTAAGAATAGGGATTGGCGGCGACGCCGATCTTATTATTGACGGGCGCCGTGATCAGGACGACCGGCCAGGTCTTGACGGCCTGGGTAGCGATCGAGATGCCGTTGCAGTCGACGGCGACGACGCTGAACTGGTTGCTCGAAGACTTTCCCAAGGACGCCAGGTTGAAATACCAGATCCCGTCGCCCGGCATGTTCCCGGTTCTCGTATCGCCGTCGAAGAGGGCCTCGCCGTAATCATGCGTATGGCCGTAGCCGTACTCGGATACGCCGAAGTTCCCGAGGTCCAGGACGAATTCGGTGTGGCCATAATTAAGCCAGGTGTCGTCCGAGGCGCCGGTGTCGGCGATCGGGTGATGGCCGAAGACCATGGTCAGGGCGGCGCCGCTGTTCGCGGCGAGCTCGGCGTTGATGAACTGCAGCTCTTCGCCGTCCAATCCGGCGTAATCGCCGAACGGCCAGAAGACCGAAAAACCCGCCCCGGTGTTGTCGCAGGTGTTGACACCCAGGAAATGATACTTGCCGAAGCCATAGTCTTTTGTCCAGGACAGCTGCTTATTCCCCGTCGCCCGGCCCTGGATCGAGTTGTTGATATAATAGGCGAAATCCCTGTCGTTGTAAGCGTCGTGGTTTCCGGGAATGTCGTAGAACACGGAAGGTGCGTCCGTCATGGCCCCCGTGATGATGGACCGGTATTCATCCCACTCCTTCTGGTAAGGCCCGCTCGGGATTCCAAACAAGCTGCCGTTCGTGGAATCGGTCAGGTCGCCGCTGGCGACGATGAAGCTGGGGTTGATAACGGACCTGGCCGTGTTGACGAGCCAGGAGAGATTGCCGCTGTCGGTCGAGCCCCGCGCGCCGATGTGGGTATCCGAGATATGGATGAACCAGAATATCCGAGAAGGGTCGGCGCTGTAGAAGGCCGAGCGGGGATTTCCGGCACCGGCCGGATCGGGCAGCGCGGAAAGAACAACCAGGACGGCCAGACCGAGAAGGACCGCTTTTCCGAGAGTATTTTTTGTGGGCTGCATCTGGATACCTTCCTACCTGATTTTATCGGGTTCGCGTCCGTCGCCGGCAAGCTTCTCGAGAAGCCCGTCCAATGACTTGAGGGCTCCCGGGTCGACGGTCATGGTCTTTGCCCGCTGCAGCATGTTCCCCGCATCTTCCAGGCGGCCGGCTTCAGCCAGGGCATCGGCGGCGAAGACATAAGCGTCGATGTCATGGGGAGTGAGTTCGGTCACTTTTTGATAATGCTCAGCGGCCAGCAGGTATCTCTCCTGGACCCGGTAGACCCTGGCCAGGGCGCGGTGGGTCTGGGCCCGTGTCGGGTCCAATTCGAGGGCCTGTTTGAATTCCCGGACGGCCAGGTCGAATTCCCCGGCCGCCTCGGCCGCTCGGCCCTTGGGCAGGAAATCGTAAAAACCCCGCTCGAAATGAGCCACTCCCCGTTCGTGGGGCGAGACCTGGGTTTTCGTTTCTTGAGCCTTTTTCTGGCCGGCGGCGAGAACGCCGCCGCCGAGGCAGGCCATCAGCCACAAAACGAGAATGAATACGGTTCGGGCCCGGTTTTTCATCGCGATCCTCCTGGGAATTCCCCCGCTTCTTCGGACTCGGAATCCCGCGCTCTAGGTATCACAGCCAAAGCTCAATGTCAACTCGGAGAAGGGGATTTGGCTAGAAAATCCTCTCCTCACGGAGGCGTGGTAATTGCGGCCGAGGCGGAGCCGACTTGCCATCTGACTCGTTCCCGGGCTAGTATTGGACCTGCGAGAATTGATGCAAGAGATCATAAGAAAGCTCAGAGAATTCGCGGCGGAAAGGGACTGGGACCAGTTCCACTCTCCCAAAAACCTGGCCATGGCGCTGTCCGTCGAGGTCGCCGAGCTGCTGGAACACTTCCAGTGGCTGACCGCGGAGGAATCGCGCGAGCTCGACCCCGAGACGCTCAGAAAGGTGCGCGAGGAGATCGGGGACGTCCAACTCTACCTGGCGAGACTGGCCGATCAGCTCGGCATCTCCCCCGTCGAGGCCGCGCGAGACAAGCTCGAGATCAACCGGAAAAAAGTACCCCGTTGACAAAGCCCGGGGTAAAGCGACGAAACTGATCTGAATCATTGGCTGCCCACGCCTTTCACTCGCATGCGTAACCCGAAGAGTTTCTGGCTGGCCGTGATGAACAAGGTGCGGCGGTCGTTTCCGCCGAAACACACGTTGGCCGTCCAGGGAGCGTCGACCGGGATCTGTTCAACCCGCCTTCCCGCGGAGTCGAAGACGGTCACACCCTCGCCGGTCAGATAAACATGGCCTTCGCTGTCGATCGTCATGCCGTCCGAGCCCATTTCACAGAAAAGCTTTTTATTGGCCAGCGTGCCGTCCTGACGAATCTCGTACCTGAAGGTTTTCTGCCCGCCGATATCGGCGACATAGAGGGTCCGGCCGTCCGGGGTGCCGATGATTCCATTGGGCTGTTTCAGATCATCGACGACTCTGATCAACCTGTTTCGCTTCGGCTCCAGAAAATAGACGCACTGCCCGTCCTGCTCGCTTTCCTGGTGCTTCCAGTAATCACGCTTGTAGAAGGGGTCGGTGAAGTAGACGCCTCCATCCGGACGGATCCAGAGGTCGTTGGGTCCATTGAGCCGTTTGCCGTCATAGTCTTTAACGACGACAACGTGTTTCCCCGAAGGCAGAATACTCCAGAGCTCATTGTTTTCGTCGGCACAGGCCCAGAGGCGGCCTTGGTGATCAAAGCACAAGCCGTTGGCGCGGCCGGATCCCTGCAGGAAGGTGGCCAGCCGGCCGGCGGTGCTCCAAACCAGGATCCGATCGGTGGGCTGGTCGGTAAAATAGACGTTGCCGGCCTGATCGCAGGCCGGACCTTCGGTGAAGCTGAAGCCGTCCGCCAGAAGCTCCACTTTCGCGCCGGGCGCGATGATGGGAGATTGGGCAGGAAGTTCCGACGCGCCGGCGACGGCAATGGCCGCCCCGAACACAACGCCTGCCGATCGGAAAAATCGGGATCTGTTCTGTCTTCGTTTGTTCATGTTCATAGGCCCTCGCTCATGATGCACGAAACGGCTAGTTTCCCGCGACGACCAGCATTTCAAAATCCTCGGTGGTCAGCTTATCCTCCCTGGAGTAGGCACCGAGCTTGGCGCCGAATATCTCGATCGTCTTGAAGCCGACCGATTTAAGGAGCCAGGTTATCTCGCTGGGAACATAATACCGTTCGTCGCATTCAAAGGCCCGCTTGTTGCCCAGGTCGTCTTCCACCTCGGTGATATTGCGGTCGCGAAAGGTCATCAGGTTGAAGGTATTTCTCCTATAGGTGGCCTGTCCGCCGCCGGAGGCGGCGCAGAACTTTTCGACGGAATGGTACAGGGGGAACAGCCCGTTCAGGGTTGTCATGATGAGCTTGCCGCCGTCCTTCAAGGCCCGGGCCGCGCCCTTCAGGATCTCGAAGTTCAGCTCATCGGTCTCCATGAGCGGGAACCCGGCCTCGCACAGCATCAGGGCGACGTCATATTCCTGTTCGAACGGCAGGCACCTGGCGTCGAGCCTCCGGAAGTCGATCCTCAGATCCTGCTCCGCGGCTTTGGCGCGAGCCCTGGCCAGCTGCGAGTCGGACAGGTCGATACCGGTGATGACGTATCCCCTTTTCGTTAACTCGATGGCGTGTCTTCCCGTTCCGCAGCCGATGTCGAGGATCCTCAGTGATTTGTCAGAATGGACCTCCTTTTCGATAAAATCGCATTCCCCGATGGTCCCCTGGACGAAGATCTCAGAATCGTATTTTTTCCCGTAGTTCTCGAATAAAAGCTCATACCACTGTTTCATCGTGATCCTCTCTTTCCGGGCGTCCTCGACGGCCGGCCAGGCCGATGCGGAAATCGCACCTCACGGAGTCGGCAGCCATTTTCGGATCAGCCCGTGGTACAGCTCCTCAGCCTGGATCATCCAGCTCAGATCCTCCCTCTGGCTGGCGAAATGGAAGTACCGGTCGGGAACATAATTGGCGGGGTAGGCCAGGAACCGTGTCTTGCCGTAGACCCTCTGCAGATTTGTCCAGGCGGCCTGAAATCCCTCCATGGCCGTCTTCACCTGATCAAACCCTGCTTCCTGCTTCCCCTTGTCGGCCTGGTCGCACTGCTTAAGCGCCAGCAACAGCCGGGGCGCGGTCATCTGCAGATCGTACAGAGCCAGGGCCAGCTCCCAATGAAAGCGGTTCCTTCGCGAAGCGCCGTGCAATTCCTGCAATCGTCCGTGACCGCAAAGAGCTAGCCGTCCAGCTCAGCCTGGGCCCTGGCCAGGCGGTCTTGATATTCCCGGGTCCAGGCTCCCGGCGAATTCAGGTCGGGCAGTCCGATCAGCTTCGTCGAATGATCGACCTCGGCCTTCTCCTGGTCCTTGTCCGGAGGCAGCCAGTGTTCGAGGCGGACCAGGCTCTGCAGGGCATTAGCCGCTTCCAGGCGGCTCCCTTTCTTGAAAAAACATCGATACCAGAAGACCGACCCCTGGCGCAGCTGGTCGTGGAAGCTCTTGGTGTCGGGGACGGACAGTCCGAATTCCCGTTGGAGCCAGGCGGTGTCGTATTCCTCGAGGGAACGTCCGTCAGGCGACCAGCTGAATTCCGCGGCGGCGATGAATCCGCGCCAGTAGTTCTCCATATGCGGGGACTTGTCGTCCCAGGCCGTGCAGAGCATGCCGCCGATATTCTTCTCCGCCGCCAGCCGGAGAAAGCTCCGGATGGTGATGATCCCCGAGGAGCTCGGGCCGCTGTCCCGGTCGTCTTCCTGGAACAGCGGGCCTCCCTCGGCATTCGTCGCCGTCGCGATCATGGCCTTCAGGCCTCGGCTTTGGTACCAGTCCAGTGCGAGGATGTTCCCGGGCTGCCTGGCCATCGAATAGTTCCACCTCATGTAGACGCAATTCTTGGGGAAATCCGCCTGCAGGCTGTCGAGCTTCGGGGTGCCTTCCGCCCAGCGCCGGGCCGCTTCTGACGCCGTCACGTCATCCTGGTAAGTGGTTTCATACACCCCGGCTTCCTTGAGGGGCATATCGTCCCAGAAAATGGGTATCCGGCCGTTCGCCTCGGCGAACTCGCAGACCCTTTTCAGCCAGTAGAGGCTCAGGCTCAGCATCCCTTCCTTATCGGCCATGGGCTGGCAGCGCGGGCACAAGCCCGATATTGCCGATCTCATCCCCCCCGATGTGAAGGTATCTCGAACCCGGCGTGGCCTTGATGGCGTCCCGGTAGAGATCGAACAAGACCTGGTAAGTCCCCTCGTGCAGCGGGCAGAAGGCCCATCTGTTCCATGGCAATTCGCGGAGGTACGCGTAGGCCTGGTGTTTGAGAATGAAGGTCGCGTGTCCCAGCCCCTGGACCAGCGGGATGATCTCGATGTGCCGGTCGCGCGCGTAACGGGTCAGGGCGGCCAGCTCATCGATGCTGATGGCTTGGGGCGCGCCGACAAGGGGCTGACGTTCGTAGCGGAGCTTGTCCTCGAACTCGAAGACGACGGCGTTGATCTTGTATCTCGCCAGCCTGTCGATGCTGTCATAATAGTAGTGCATATGATCGAGATGATGCTTGACGTCGAAGTGGACGGCCCGGAAGGGAAAAGCGGGAACGTCCGTGATGGTGCAGGAAGGAACGGCTCTTTTATGGTCCACGGCGTCTTCGAGCAGTTGTTCGAGCGTCTGGCAGCCATAGAACAGACCGGCTTCTCCCTTCGCCGAGACCTCAGCCCCATCCGGTCCGACGGTCAGGATATAAGCTTCCTCCGACGTCATGGAAGGGTTCGTCTTGTCCAGGTTCAGGGTCAGCGCACCCTGGCCCCCGCCTTTCCCCGAGGGCAGCCGGGAAAGAATGTCCCCCATGACCGGGCGTGAAAACTCACCTTTCAAGACGACGTTCTCCAGTCCGTCCGGCGTAAGACCGGGACCTTGCCGCAGGGCGACGTTCTTCGGCTGGGGAATGACGGCAAAAGGTGAAGGCAGCTTCCCCTGCGTCCAGCCCGTTCCTCCAGCCAGCAGTATCAGCACGCCCGTTAATACCGAAACCCGCAATTCAGCTCTCATCATGATGGACTCTCCCTTCAGGTTCGATCATGACGCCGACCGGCGCGACGTGATGTTATTCCCGGCCGCGGACGGGTGTCATGGAGCCTCCCCCTGATGCTCATCCGTCCATGCGGCCCTTGACATTCGGGCGGCCAGCCGACCTTGATTCCCAGGCGGACGCTGCAGGCCGTGTTCACTTCACGATTTCCAGCCACCCCATCGAGCTCGGGACATGAAAATCCGGCTCCTTGGTCTTGGGGTCCACCCAGCTCAGCCACTCTTCGATGGGCGGCGGACCGTCCACCGTCCGTCCCATGGTATGGATGCTCGCCGCGGGCTCGACCTTCCGTCCGCTCCGGTCATGGCTGAACTCCGCCCGGTACAGCCCGCAGCGGATCTTCGCTCCCGGGCGCAAAGCCGGGAATCCGAGCGCCGCAAAAGCTTTAAGCGGGATCCGGCACTCCAGCTCGTATCCCTGAGGCAACGCCGCCGCCTTCGCTTCCATCCCCTCGAGGTTCCATTTCGGGTCGAACTGCCGGGGATACGCGGCCCGATAATCGAAAATCCGGCCCCTGGAGTCCACTTCCAGGCAATAGTAGTCCTTCATCTCCTCGTCCCGGCCGAAATACAGCTCCACCCGATCCTCGAAGACCTCGTCCTCTTCGTCCCTTAGCCTTTCGAGCGCCACGACATCGTCGTCATGAACCCGAAAAGTGAAATAAAAATGGGTTTCATCGCACAACGCTCTGAACTCCGTCGCCGGCGCCGGCGCCTGCTTCCAGGGGAACGGGAACCCCGTCTCCGGCTCGGCTTTCGACCACACCGGTTCGTCCGCACGTCCGTCCAGCACGACGTCAACCGCCGGCAGCCACTGGACCCGGTACGTCTGGTCGCTGCCCTTGGCCAGACCTTCACCTCCCTCGATGTGGAGCGTATAGCTCTGACGGGCCGTCTCCCCCGAGTCATCATAGGCCTCGACGGTCACTCGAACGTCGCCCGGCGCCGGTGCCGTCCCCTCCACGACTCCGCTCTCGGCGCCCACGGCCAGCCAGCCGGGACTGTCGACCAGGCGGTAGCGGACTTTGTCCCGGCTGCGGTTGAAATCCGCGCGGGAACGGTAGACATAGCGTGTTCCCACGAAATCCTCGATCACCGGCTGCGTCAAAAACATCAGCCCCGGAATTTCGAGGCACCAGACATCGTTCATGAGCGGCCAGACCATGCCGCCGGCGACCCACAGCTTGTCTTCGAACGCATACACGGACATCTCATGCCGGGGAGCCCAGACCGAGCCGTTGACTACGACCGGCACATTGTCGTCCCCGCTGTGACGGCAGGTTGCCGGGAACGTCAGCTGATGCCATTCCGCCCCGTCGGCGGAGTACCAGATATCGCCCAGGTTCTCCCAGGTCGGCTCGGAGCGAAATCCGCCCAGCAGCCACAGCCGCCCTTTATAAACAACAGCCGACCCCCAGGTGCGGCCCGGCCAGGGCGCCTCGTCGGTCACTCTTTTCCAGGCGCGTCCGTCGGACGAACACCAGACGTCATTGTAGGTGCGGTACGGGTAATAGTCGCCGGTCGCCGCTCCGCCGATGACCCACATCTTGTCGTCCAGAACCAGGGGCGTGTTATGCAGGGTCCGCTTCGACCAGGGCGCCGACTCGACTTCCAGGGTCCAATGCACGCCGTCCTCGGAAGACCAGATATCGTTGAAAAACTTGCCGTCGCCGGCGCCGCCGAGCACCCACAGGCGGTCGCGGAAGACAACGCCGCCGGCCGCTCCGCGGCCCCGCCAAGGGGCCTTGTCCGTTACCATCGACCAGTCGACCCCGTCGGCCGACGAGTACAGGACGTTGTCCGCGTCCGAGACCCACATCTTGTTCTTGAAGACGAACGTGAGCGGAATATCGACGCCGCTTCGGCTGGCGGCGATCTCGCCCGTGCGCGTCCAGGTCACACCGTCCCGGGAACTCCAGACATCGTTCACCAACCCCGGCGTAAACCCGCCGATCAGCCACATGCGGCCGTCGAAGACGAGTTCGCCGGCCGAATCGCGGGGCAGCCAGGGGCTTTTGTCCGCCAGCTTCTTCCAGGCCGGCCCGGGGTAATCACGGAATACCTTGGGACTGAAGATGATCTTCGTCTTGCCGTCGGGAGCCGTTACCTCGACGGCTGCGCGAGTTCAGGCCGGGACGAAGCGGGATGTCGGGAGACTCCCCCCCGGCCGGTACCTTGACACCGTTGATATGCACCTCGGCCCCGGGGTCTTTGGGTGTTGCCTTCAGGCGGACCGCATCGATGTCCTGCGCGACATGAACCGGCGCATAGCGATTGCGCATCCGCGGCGATAACTTGACCGGCACGAAGCGTGCCGACGTCAGGGTCAACTCCTTGAGCCCCGCGTCACCGGCCGCGGCCGCGCTCGAACGAGCCGGCTTCTCGCAGGCGGCCAGGGCCAAGCCGCACACCATGACGGCCATCACCGCCTTCCGGACGGGGATGGGAATTCTAGCAGCGTTTAGGCGGGCCTTACGGCGGTAGATCATTTGAGAAAGCTCCTTTCGTTTGCCGGACTTTCTGTTATCAATGAGCATGCGAATTTGCCGGACCGGACCACACAGCGTCCTGGCGCGGACCCTGGCTCGGACTTTCAACGGGGATAATAGGTTGGGGCGTTGCCGGATGTCAAACCGGGCCGCCAACATTTCCGGCCGCGTTTTTGTTCCGGAGGGCTTTGACTTTTGGTCCGTGTTTCCCTTAAATACGCCCATGCGACAGACAAAGACCATCATTCCTCTGTTATTCCTCCTGGTCGCCGGGTCGGCCTGGGCCCAAACGGAGTCCAAGCCTGCTTTCGGCATCAACTTCTCCGGCTTCATCAAGTCGGACATGTTCTACGACTCGAGGCAGACGGTCAGCATCCGCGAAGGGCATTTCCTGCTCTTTCCCAAGGGCGAGTTGGCCGACAAAGAGGGCCTTGACCTCAACGCGGTCCAGAGCCTGCAGATGCTGTCCATTCAGAGCCGTCTGCTGGGGCGGATCACCGGACCCGACGCCTTCGGGGCCAAGACCTCCGGCCTGATCGAAGCCGAGTTCTTCGGGACCTCGGACGCCGACATCAATGGTTTCCGGCTTCGGCACGCTTTCGTCAAAATGAACTGGGCTAAGACCGAGCTCCTGGTCGGCCAATTCTGGCACCCCATGTTCGTCACGGAGAGCTTCCCCGAGGTCGTCTCGTTCAACACGGGTGCCCCGTTCCAGCCGTTCAACCGGTCGCCCCAGGTCCGTCTGACACGGGCTTTCGGGCGCTGGAGCCTGGCGGCCTCGGCGATCGCTCAGCGGGATTTCGCGTCCAGCGGGCCGGACGGCGTCTCCACGGCCTACGCCCGCAACAGCATGGTGCCGGAGTTCAACCTCAAGCTTCAGTACGCGGCCAAGAACACGGCGGGGACGGAGTTCCTGCTGGGCGCGGAGGGCGACATCCTGACCCTGCGCCCCCGAACGGCGACCGCCGCCGGCTACGCCGCGGACGCCACAGTGGCCAGTGCCGCGGGCATGGCCTTCCTCCAAGTCAAGACGCGCGGTCTGACCTTCAAGGCCGAGACCGTCTACGGAGGCAACCTTCATCACCTGACCATGGCCGGCGGCTACGCCGTCGATGCCATCACCGACCCCGTCCGCGGGTTCGTCACCTACGCTCCGTTGCGGACGATCACGGGATGGACAGAGCTGATGACGAATGGGACGTCTTTTCAGGCGGGGATCTTTGGCGGATATTCCAAGAACCTGGGAGCCGGGAGCGACCTGGCCGGGCCGGCCTACGCCCGGGGCGCCGACATCGACCGGCTGGCCCGGGTATCGCCCCGGCTGGTCTTCAACGCGGGCAAGGCCCGCTTCGCGGCCGAGTGCGAATGGACTGGGGCGTGGTACGGAACTCCCCTGCCGGACGGCACGGTCAGCGGCGGCCGGCTCGTCTCCAACATCCGCGTGTTGGGAGCCGTCTACCTTTTCTTTTGATCCCCGGCGGGTTCAGGCCGAGCCGAGAAAGTCGAAGCTGATCTTCTTCTGCAGGTTTCCCATCTGGGAGAGGGCCTGCCGCAGCAGGGTTTCCTCGAGATGGGTCAGCTCGGCGGTCTCCAGATCATTGTTGGCGGGCCGCCCTTGCTCGGCGCTTCGAGCCTGGTGGGCCAGCCGCATGCCCATCAGCTGGTCGTAGACCTGGCCGGCCTCCTCGCAGAGCGACTCCTTGATCATGCCGATCTCGAGCAGGGCCCGCAGACGATCCAGCGTATGTGTTTCCGGGATGCCGTTTTTAAAGGCATAGAGCCGGGCGAAGTTGACCACCGGCATCATGAGATCCTTCATGTTCAGGAGGCGGCCGCCCGGCTTGGGGATCTTATACTGGAGAGCGTACAGGGCGTAGTGGAGCAGGAAGGGCGGCTCCTGGGCCAGACGGGCGTCGATCCGCCGGCGCAGTTCAAGGGCCAAGGACTTCTCCCCGACGACCGTCCGGAAGTCGAAAAAGACCTGAAGCCCCAGGATGTCCTCGGGCTCGGCCGAAGCCAGCCAGCCCTCGAAGATCGAAGTCCAGACATGGAGGGGCTGTCGCCAGCGCGGATTATCAGCCATGACCTTGCCCGGGCAGCGCGGATAACCCGCCTGGAACAAGCCCTCGCTGACCGCTTCGCCCAAGGCCGAGAAATAGGCGGCCACTTCGGCCTCACGGGCAGGTTCGTAATCCTCCAGGAGCAGGGCGTGGTCCTGGTCGGTAGCCAGGGTCTGTTCCTCTCTCCCCTGCGAACCCAGGGCCAGGAAGGCATAGCGGATGGGGGGTGGTCCGAGCCTGGCCTCGGCCAGCTCGATCAGCCGGACGGAGGCCGCATCGGTGACGGCGGTCACGGCCCGGGTCACGTTGCGGGCCTTGGCGCCGCCCCGGACGAGGGCCCCGATGACCTTGGCCAGGGGCCGGCGGGCCTCGGCCATGGCCTCAACCGAGGGAGCGCCGCGGATCTCCTGGGTCATGACGGCGGGCGAAAAGCGGGGGAAGAGCAGGAGGTCGCGGTTGCGCAGCAGTCCCGCCACCCGTCCGTTCTCGTCCCGGACCAGAAGATGGTCGACATTATTCTCCCGCATCGCCAGGATGGCCTCGAAGACCAGGGCGTTCTGTCCGATCGTGACCAATGGGGCGCTCATGAACTCGTGGACCGGACGGTCCGACATCTTCCCCTCGGCCACGAGACGGGCCCGGATGTCCCTATCGGTGAGGATGCCGACCGCCTCGCCGTCGGCCATGACCACCGCGGCGCTGGTATCCTCGGCGTTCATCCGGGCAGCGACGGACGAGACCGGCTCCCGCAGTTCGCTGAAGAGCGGCTTCACCGCGCAGGAGGCGATCGGCTCTCGCAGAAAGAGCAGGGAGGCCTGCAGCTCGCCGATCAGGTTCTGATTCTCCAGGTCGCGCCGGGAGGGAGGCCGGCGTTCGCCCCCGAGGTCGCGCACGGACAGGACCAGGGCTTCGCGGCCCCCGAACACGACCCGCGCGGAGGCCAGCCCGACTTCGACCGACTGGCCGTTCCGGCGGAGCAGCTTGGCCGGGCCCGAGGCCGGCGGACCGGGCGCGGCATCGCCTTCGCGGACGAGGAGGTCAGACAGATCCAGGAGAGGAAGCTCCTCGGGCCGGTAGCCGAGAAGGTCGAGCAAAGCAAAATTGGCGAAGGCGGGGCGGCCGTCGACGACCACCAGCGTGCCCTCGGTCCCGGATTCGACGAGCGCCCGGTATTTCTCGTGCGACTCGCGGAGCTCCTCCTCGACCCGCTCCCGATTTCTCTCGATCCGCAGGCTCTGCCCGGCGACGAAGAAGAGCAGGAGCCCGCACAGCGCGGCGATGGCCAGAGCGATCCGGATCAAACGGGCGGCGATGGCCTTGATCTCGGCCCGGACATCGTCTGGATAAAGACCGGTCGAGACGATCCAATCCCAGGGCTCGAACTTCTTGATGAACGACTGCTTGGGCTCCAGGCGATCCGGGTTGTCCTTCCACTGCCAGACATACTCCACATAGGCCTCGGACTTGTCGGCAAGGACGCGGGCGAACTCGACAAAAATGGCCACGCCGCGGGGGTCCTTGAAAGCCGTGAGGTCACCGCCTTCCAGGTCGGCCCGGTACGGGTGCATGATCATCCGGGGATGAAGGTCCTGGATCCAAAAATAGTCCTTCCCCTCGGCCCCATAGCGGAGGTTGCGGATCCGGTCGGCGGCCCCGAATTGGGCTTCGGCGAGCGTGAGGCGCCCTTGCCTGGCGTCTGTTTCATACTCGGTCAGGATCCCGAAGGCGATATTGGTCAGTTCGCGGATCGTGTCGCGCTTGCGCTCCATCAGGCTTTCTTCCAAGGAGGGTATGAAGACGGCGAACAAGGCGGCGGCGAATAGAATGACCGCGAGGAGAGTGGGCATGAGGATGCGGAGCACGAAGGGGCGCCAGCGGAAGCGCGGCGGCGTGCGGCGGACGGGGGCCGGCTCGGGCGGGAGGGAAGTCTCGCCGGCCTGCCGCAGGAGGGCGTCCCGCAGGCGGCGCCAGCGGTCGGCGGGAAAGTCGACTTGAAAATCCTTCGATCCCCGTCCGACCGGACCATGGTAATCGCTTCCCGCCGAGGTCAGCAGGTGGTGGCGGTCAGCCAGGTTTGCCAGCTCTTCTCGCCGGGCGGTCGAGTAAAGCCCGTAATAGGCCTCCAGGCCGTCGAGGCCGGCTTCCTTGAGCCGGACCAGGAGGGGCTCCAAGGAAGCCGCTGCCGTCGACGGGTTTTCAGGATCGAGGGGATGGGCCCAGAAAACGAGACCGCCGGCCGCATGAATCGCACCGATGGCTTCGGCCGCGGTCAATACCGCCGAGCCGACCTCCTCGTTCCCGGAAGCTCCGCTGAGAGGAGGGGCCAGGGGCGAGCGCTCGGCCTGACGCTTCAGGCCGGCCGCTCGCGCGAGAATCACGTTCAGTGCGGGGTGAGAGGCATCGAAACCGTAGCCGAGAAGGTGGATGTCAAAGCCCGGACCCGCTGATGCGGTCAGTTCGATGCCGGTCAGGCAGGCCGCGGAGCGGCGGGTCATGGCCTGGCGGAAGGCGGCCTGGCCATCCAGGCTGTTGTGGTCCGTGAGGGCGGCCGCACGAACGCCCGAGGCCGACAGCCGTTCGGCCAGGTCCTCGGGGGAGAGATCGCCGTCACTGAAATGCGAGTGGCAATGGAGATTGATCCGCAGCGTATCGTTCAATCCGGCCTCGGGCCGTCAGGCCGCGTGGAACGATATCATTCCGCCGGGAGCTCTGTCAACGAGACAGCCCGAGACTCCGGTTTGAGTCAAAAAAGGCCTTGATTTCCCCGTCGGACGTATGAGATAAAAGCGGGGCTGTTCGCGCTGCGGAAATTTCATAAGGAGAATGGTTCATGCTTCACTCCCCTGCGGCTCCGACGGGTCCGGATCCGGCTTTCGCCTTCAAGCGCAGGCTGGGCGCCCTTCTTTTCATCATCTACGCTCTTATTTATGCGGGGTTCGTGGCCATCAATCTTATCCGTCCCGTGCTGATGGAGAAGATCGTCCTGGGCGGCCTCAACCTGGCCGTCGTTTATGGTATGGGGCTGATCATCTTCGCCCTCCTGCTGGCCTTGGGTTACAACCGGGCTTGCGGACGGCGGGAAAAGGCCCTCCACGGCGCGACGGAAGCCAAGGCTTGAGATGAATATCCTCTCCGTCGTCCTCTTCGTCGTCTTCGTCTCGTCGGTACTTGGGGCTGTCTTTTTACTTCGCCGGCCGGGCCAAGTCCGCCAGCGGCTATTACGCCGCGGGCGGCCGCATCCACTGGAGCGTCAACGGTGTCGCCTTCGCCGGCGACTACCTTTCGGCAGCTTCCTTCCTGGGCATCTGCGGCATGATCGCCACGGCCGGATACGACGGCTTCCTCTACTCCGTCGGTTACCTGGCCGGCTGGATCGTGGCCCTGTTCATCGTCGCCGAGCCCCTCAAGCGGCTGGGCAAGTACACTTTCACCGACGCCCTGGACGCCAACTATAATCACCGCGGGATCAAGCTCGTCGCGGCCGTCAGCACTCTGCTCGTTTCGGTCTGCTATCTCATCCCGCAGATGGTCGGAGCGGGTGTGCTGGTCACGCCGCTCCTCGGCCTGCCCCACTTTGTGGGGGTGATCATGGTCGGCCTCATCGTTATTACCATCGTGGCCACCGCCGGAATGACCTCGACGACCTACGTTCAGTTTATCAAGGGCGCCATGCTCATCGTCTTTTCCGTCGTTGTGGTTGCCGTCGTTCTCTTCCGCGGGCTTTCGACCACGCCCGACCAGGGTGGCAGGGTGCCCTTCCGGTCCGTCCGATCGCTGGACGCCCTCGAAAAGGAAGGCGCGGTCGTACCTTCCGACCCGGCCTACACGGTGACCTCGTCCGCCTCCGTCAAAACCCTCCGGTTCGTCAAATTGACCGGACCCGAGGGGGAAGGCTGGTGGAAGGTCGAGGCCGCCCCCGAAGGCGGCTTGACCCTGCTCGAGACCCAGTCCGTTCTCAAGAAAGCGGACGGAACCTCCTGGACCAACGGAGCCCCATCCGGCAAGGACAACTTGCTCAGGCAGGTTGGCAACATGGAGGTCATCGCCGGCCAGACAGGCGAAGAGGCCAAGACCGGGTCCTTGGGACCTTTCAACTTCCTGGCGCTCATCGGCCACCCGGCTTCCAAGGTCCGGCAGTGGAAGAGCGCCACCTTCGAGGACGGTGGCGATAAGGTCACCGTCTACCACTCCATCCTGACGCCGGGCAACAAGATCCTCCGTCCCGGCTTGCGGTTCAAGGTCGAGGGAACTCCGATCGACCGCATCGACTTCGCCTCGCTGATGCTGGCCTTGTTTCTGGGCACGGCCGCGCTGCCCCATATCCTGATTCGATATTACACCGTCCCCTCAGCGGCGGCCGCCCGCAAGTCCACCATCGTGGCCATCGCCGGGATCGGGTTCTTCTACATCCTAACCCTGTTCATGGGCCTGGGGGCCATGACCAACGGCGTTATCAACCTGGCCGATGACAATATGTCGGCGCCCCTGTTGGCGCGTTCATTCGGGACGTTTTTGTTCGCCGTGATCTCGGCCATCGCCTTCGCCACCGTGCTCGGGACGGTCAGCGGACTGATCATCGCCGCCTCGGGCGCCGTGGCCCACGACCTGCTCGACCGCTACGCCGGGATCATCAAGAGCGACAAGCAGAAGGTCTTCGTCGGCAAGGTCGTGGCGTTCGGAGTCGGACTGATCGCCATCGTCCTGGGTATCCTGTTCAAGGGGGTCAACGTCACCTTCCTGGTCGGCCTGGCCTTCGCCGTGGCGGCGTCGGCCAACCTCCCGGCGATCGTCATGATGCTGTTCTGGAAGAGGACCACGGCCCGCGGCATCACCGCCTCGATCTTCGTGGGCGTCGTCTCGGCCATCGGGCTGATCCTCTTTTCGCCGACCATGTTCGAGCTCTACGGCAAGGACCCGGCGGCGGCCCCGTTTCCTCTGCGCAATCCGGGAATCGTCTCTATTCCTTTGAGCTTCCTGACGCTCCTCATCGTCTCACTTCTGACCCGGAAGAGTCCGCCTCCGGCCAAGACCTGATTCGGCAAATAATTCGACATCACATGTTCTCCCCCGGAGAACATGGGCCGCAGCCTAGTGTCCCGTCTCGCAAGTTCCTTTCCAAAGTCCTGTATATAGACGGGACACTTCCAGGGGGGAGTCAAGCTCCCCCCTCGGCGTTTCGTTTCACTCCACTGACCCCCTGAGGGGAACGACGCCGTCCCCCTCAAACTCCCCCGCGGTGGTGCATCTTCGTTGCTCTTTTATAGAGCCAAGATATTTGCGCGACGCACCACAAGCCGATGTCAAACGAAGTCGGGGGGATCCCCCGCCTTTAATCCGCGCCCTTGAACCGGAGATCCAGGACGGCGCCGGACCGGGCGACGGCGCCTTTCTTGGATTGGAAATCGACAAAATCGAAACCGTCGGGTCGATTGCCCGTGATTTTCAGATAGGAGTCCAGATTCGCCTTGAGATGGGCCAGCGCCGCGGCCGCCGCATCCGGGTTCGGATAAGGGACGATCAGGCGGGTGAACGCCGGCCCGTCGGGCATCCGATATTCTGCCAGGGCGCCGAAGATCCGGCCGCCGAGCGACAGGATGTCCCCTTCCCCGAAGGTGAACTGGGCCTGGAGCCCGTAGGGCCCCCGGACAAGACGCTCGGAGCCGGCCACCCGGCCTTCGGGGGGTAGAGCGCCGAGCGGTGTCACCGGGGACTCCTCCGGGACGCCGGCCAGGAAGGCGTTGGCGAGCGCCGCGGCCTCGGTTCTCGAGGCGTGAACGTCCCCCAGGTTATCGACCTGGACGAAATAGCGCCCCCTGACGATAGTGATCTGGGTCTCTTCCGCGGAGTTGCGGGCCGCGACCTCGGGGAACGGCGTCTCCTTCCCCATCGTCATCAAGTAGATACCCAAGGCGGACGCGGCGCTCTCCATTTCGTATGCGTTAAGCGTCAGCTCGGCCTTGTCCCTGGCGTAAGCTTGCAGCCGGAGCTTGGCGAACCCGAACTCGAGGAAGATCTCGGCCCCGCCGTCGATCTGATTGAAGAGGTCCTGGCCGGTGAACGTCCGAAGCGGTCCGGTTTGGGTCCAGCCGGGGGCGAATCCAGGCCCCGGGAACGCGGCTGATCCGGCGGCCGCTTGGCCTGCGGACACAGTCCCGCCAACGGCCTCAATCACCGATGTCGCGGAACCGAGAAGCCCGACGAATGCCGCCAGGGCGGCGATCTTCGCCGCCCTCCCCTTCCGGCGGGGCCCGTCAGACCTTGACATGCGCGATCTTGGCCGGGTCGGCGATCCCCAGCCCCAGCCTCTCGGCGTAGCGCAGGTATTCCGTGAAGCGGGGGTTCTCGTTGACCGCCACGGCCATTTCCTTGCGCTTGGCTACGATCCTGTTATGGCAAACCATGTCCAGGGCGAACGGATCGGAGGCGAAATACAGGCGATTGTCGATGTAGGCGAACTTGGCGTTCTTGTCCGGCCCTCCGTCATACTGCGAGCGCAGGCCGTCGGTGATGTTGAGGACCATCTTATCTCGAACCGGCCAGAAGGCCGGTACTTCGACGCAAACGTCGAGGAACAGGGGCGCATGCAGCCGGTTCGTGTTGCAGACCGCGCCGTAGCCGATGTTCTTGGTGGCCATGGAGATGGCGTTGCCGGTGTTCTTGAACACCGGCAGGTTGATGATCTTGGTCAGCTTCCCGGTCAGCAGCTTGCCAAAGTAGGAGTGCCGGCCGTTGAAAACGTGCTGGTTGAGATAAGGCAGGTCCTTGGGCCCTTCGACGTCGGCCCAGTAGAAGACCTCCTGGTCGAAATTGGGGACGCTGACGTGAGTGCCGTCGGCGTTGAGCCACTTGCTGTTGTCCTGGGTCTTGCCTTCGGCGGCCGCCTCGTCCATCGTCTGCAGGCCCTCGATCCCGATCCCCGGGTAACGCTCGGCGGTGAACCCGGCGTCCTTGAGCATGTAGTCGAAGCGGTCCCAGATGATGATGTTCCGGCGCGGCAGGCCGCAGGACGTCAGCCAGTCGATGACGGCGTCGACGACTTCGAGCCGGGTGCTGATGAGGCCCGGCCCGACCGGGTTGACCTTAAGCCCGACGACGTCCTTCCCGGTGAAGAACAGACCGAAGCTCTTTCTGAGGTTTTTCCCGGTCAGCTCCCGGATCCCTTTTTCGACCATGGCCTTGACCACGGCCGCATTAACCTTTCCGTCGGGCATGGCCGCCGGATCGTGGACTTCGATAACCCTGCCGGGGAACGGTCCGGGCAGGCTCCACTTGGTCTTGGGGACCTTGAAGGCGTCCTCGATGTTGGTCTTGGGCTTGGGGGGCGGACCGGCCGGTTTGGCCGGTGGCTGCTGGCCCTGCGTCTGTTGGGCGGCTAAAAGGCTGCGGCCGGACATGACCAGGCCGGCGCCGATCGCCGCCCCGGCCTTCAGAAAATCGCGGCGGCCGACGGTATTCTCGGCAGGCATCGAGCGGTAACGTTGTTTTTTCATGGTGTCCTTCCTCTGAGTTTATTTCGAGGATAGCCCGCCCCGGGCGAATTGTCAAAAGTACCGGCGCTCTGGGGGCGGCCTGCGCCTCAAGAACTCCCTTTGAGCGCGATACCTGAGCCGACCCTCACGACGCGATGATATTCCCGGCCGAAGACGGGTTTCACGAAAACGGAATCCGGTCCCGGATTCAGGCTTTGGCCTTGACCCGGGGCGCGACTCCGGAATATTCTTTTGGCGGCGACCGGGTTCGATCTCAGCGCCCGAAAAAGGAGATACGGCATGGTCATGAACCGGGCAGGCGGATTTCTTTAGGACGAGGAGTCGTGAGAATGAAACAATCGTGCAATCGGCGTGAGTTCTTGAAGCGAGTGACGTCGGCCGGCATCGGCCTTGGAGTCTTGGGCGGGCTGGATTGGCGCTTCGCCTGGGGCGCCAACGACAGGCTCCAGGTCGCGGTCGCCGGGGTGAACAGCCGCGGCCGGGCGCTGGCCGAGAGCTTTGCCCTGGCGGGTGACGCCCAGGTGGCCTATATCTGCGACGTGGATACCCGGGCGGTCGCGAAAACCGTGGAGAGCGTCGCGGCCCTCCAGGAACGCCGGCCGACGGGTGCGGGGGACTTCAGGAAAGCCCTGGAGGACCCGGCGGTCGATGCCGTCGTGATCGCGACGCCCGATCACTGGCATGCGCCGATGGCCATCCTGGCTCTTGCCGCGGGAAAGCACGTCTACGTGGAGAAACCGTGCAGCCAGAACCCTGCCGAGGGCGAAATGCTCGTGGCGGCGGCGCGGAAGTCCGGCAAAATCTGCCAGATGGGAAACCAGCGCCGCTCGTGGAGCAAGATCCAGGAAGCCGTCGACCTCCTCAAGGCGGGCGGCATCGGTCCGGTCCGCTTCGTGCGCTGCTGGTACGCCAACTCGCGCCAACCGATCGGCGTCGGCAAGCCGGCCCCGGTTCCGGAGTGGCTCGACTGGGACCTCTGGCAGGGACCGGCCCCCCGCGTCGACTATCGCGACAACGTGGTCCACTACAACTGGCACTGGTTCTGGCACTGGTCGACGGGCGAGGCGGGTAACAACGGCGTTCACCCCCTCGACATCGCCCGCTGGGCGATCGGCGACGATTATCCGGTCCGGGTGACCTCGGCCGGCGGGCGGTATTATGCCGACGACGACTGGCAGCCGCCCGACTCGCAGATGATCTCGTACGAGTTCCCCAGCCGGGTTCTGGTGACCTGGGAAGGCATGAGTTGCAATCCCGTCGGGGACTACGGCGAGGGGTTCGGCGCGCTGTTCCAAGGCCAGAGGGGCGCCCTGCGCGTGCTCCCGGGCAACGGCTACGTGCTGTTCGACGAGGAAGGCAAGGAGGTCCGCACGGAAACGGCCTCCGTGGAACCGGTGCATATCACGACGGTCGGTCCGGGCCGCGCCGGCGATATCATCCATATCCAGAATTTCCTCGAAGCGGTCCGCGGCCGGCAGAAAGCGAACTCGGAGATCGGTGAGGGCCATAAGAGCACGATGCTCGTCCACCTGGGGAACATCGCCCAGCGGACGGGCCGCGCGCTCAGCTGCGACCCCAAGACCGGGCGGATCCTGGGCGACGACGACGCGATGCGGTATTGGAAACGCGAATATCAGCCGGGCTGGGAACCGAGGGTGGAATAATCAGAGAGATGCCTCTGGTCCTAGAACATCCTGGGCAGTCCGAGGGATGTCTGTCCTCCAGGGCTTGTTTTTTCTTTCGCGTTCGAGGGGTAATCGACGGCCTCCGTGCGCCAATCCCGCCAGGCCGCTTCGGTCGGCGCCAGGACGAGCCTGTCGCCGGGCCGGGTCGGCAACCGGATCGTTCTCTCGCCCGTCCTGGAGCGGAGCTTGCCGTTTCTGTACAGACGAGCCTCCGGCCAGGGATTGGCGACGAGGCACGTCTCGCCCCTAAGGCTGCGGATGGCTACCCACGCGGGCGCGCCGCCGCGGACCTCCGCGGAAACAACAAAACCGCCGATGGCGTGCAGCGTGAACCGGGCGTTCCGGTCTCTGGCGACGGCGGGTGCGATACGGATGAGGCCGTCGTGGCTCTGAAGCAGGGATTCGTTCAACGCCGCGGCAAAGACGCTCGACGCTTCCAGGTCCATATGCCGGAACGGCCAGGACTCCATCGGGAAGTCAGCCTGCGGCGACGGCATTTCCGCACGCCCCGGGACAACACCACTCACCCGGTGCCGGGCGAAGCGGAAGGTGGATTCGGCCTTCATGATATCCGGAGGGCCGTAGTGGCCAAGGCCGCTCGGGAAGAACTGCCACCGGTCGGGATGGCCCTTGAGGATCTCCGCCAGCTCCTCTCCCAACCCCAGCCGCGCCAGGACGATGGGCAGCGGGTCCCAGCCCATGAGGTCGGGGGCATAGAGCCGAGCCGTGTTGACGGCGGCTTCGAAGATCGGCTCGCCCCGGTTCGCCAGCCCGATGAGGCCCGACGGAAAGACCGCTGAATACTCGACCGTGGGGAAGATTCCGTCATGGCCTTCCCGATCGATGGGAACTCTGACGCCGGGGATCTTCCGGCCCGAGGGAAAGGTCCCGTGCTCAATGAGCTGGATGATCCGGATAAGTGACACATCCTCCACGGCGGCCGGGTCCCCGGGCGGCCCGAGGCCCGTGAGCCGGCGCTTTTCCTCAATCCCATCCCCGGCCGCCAGCCGGTCCAAAGAGGCCGCCGCCTGGCCCTTGAACGGCCCGACCCGGTAGGTTGGCCGGCCGCCGTCGAAATTCATCCAGCTCGCCTCGACGGGGACGATCGGCAGAGGGGCCATGTTCCTTGCCATCTCCGTCCAGCGGGCCGCCTGCGGCAGCGCGACACGCGCGGCCCGAGCTGCCTCGACCACGGCCGCGAGGAGGACGCGCCCGTACGTCAGCTCGGAGATGGCGTCCCGGAGCTCAATCCAGCCTTCGTAGCCGGTCCCGCGTTTCGCGTGAACCAGGCCGTCCGGGCCGCGCTCGAAGAGTGATTCAAAGAAGCCGGCGGCCTCGATCATGTACGGCAGAGCCCGCGTTCTGAGGAATTCGAGGTCGCCAGTGAACCGGTACTGCCGCCAGAAATCCAGGGCGATCTCGGCCACCGGCGTGTGGTTCTTGAACTCCGAGGCGGAGTTGAAGCCCCGCCGGTCGGTCACATCCGAGACGACGGCACCCGTGACGCCGAATACCTCCCGGGCATCGCGCCGGGCGCTCGGCAAGGCGTCAAAGCGGTACTTCAGGTACGTTTCGAGGAGGTCATGGTGGCCAGCGGCGTTGAGCGGCCAGTAGAGTTGCTGCTGGTTCCAATGGAAGTAGAAAGCCCACGGCTGGACGTCACGGTTCCAGCCCCACAGGCCGAAGGTGAAACGCCCGGGCGACGCTCCGCGCTGGGACCCGTTCGCGAAGTACATCGCCAGGTGCCAGAGGTTGTCGGCGTAATCGTCGCCGGATTCCATGAGCGACCTGAGCCAGAAGGCCTTCCACAGGCGCTCGTGCTCCGTTTCGAGGGCGGCGAGTTTCCCGGGATCGAGCTCCGTCAGGCGGCGGCGCGCCTCAGCCAGGGCGCGGCCGGCCGGAAGCGGGTCGGTCACGACCGCCGCGAGCGCAAATTCCTCGCGGGCGGCGCAGTCGCTCGCCAGGGCCGCGGCGTGGTCGTTGTCGACCCGGGCGTTAAAGATCCGGCCGGGGAGCGCGGCCGCGGCAACAGCGAACGTCCCGGTCGTCAAGGGATGGGTGAGGGCGATGAGCCCGCCGCCTGCGGTCGACCGCGTTCCCGGGAGGCCGATCCCGGGATCGCGGCTGACCTGCCGGTACCAGTGGGAAAAGGTCCGGCTCCCGAACCGTTCCAGAACGGCTTCGAGGCGCGTGTCTCCGCGGAGCTCGTTCTTCACCCGGCAGAGGATGAGCCCGCCGGGCTGAATCACCCTCAGGACGATGGACACGACGCCGAACGGCCCGGCCGCGCGCACGCGGAGGGTCGCGTCGGCGAGGCCGAGCCGGGCTTCGAAATCCGAGAGGTAAAAGGTGTCGAAAACCGGCAGCTTGAAATCGACGATGAGCCGCCCGGCATGCCGCAGCGCCGTGCTGACGTCTTCCTGGTCTGGCGCCCAGTTGTCGAACCTCTCGAAGGCCGCGTCGTCCCAGAGGTTGGATTTATTGATGGCCAGGATGAGCTTCGAGCCTTCCGTCCAGCAGAGGACGCCGACATCGCCGCTGCCGAGCGGAATGCCCTGCGTCGGGTCGCCCGGGGGACTCAGGTAGACGAGGTCGTGCCTCGCCACGCGCCCCGGCCAGCCGATCCGCCACTCTCCCGTTTCCCGGTCGAACGGCGTCGGGAGGCCTGACCCGGCCGCCTCCCCGGCGGCACCCGCCGCTGCGGCCATCGCAAGCAGCAAGGCGCCGAGGACGGCGCCCGTTGTGTAGGTTCGTTTCGGCATGGGCATTCCTCTGAGTTCGTGAAGTCATCCTAGATTATTCTTCCCCCGGCGGAAAAATCAATCTCTCCGGCTGAACGTTTTTCTCTGAGGGCAGCTGGAATCTTCCCGCGGGGAATACTAGAATGGTCGCGAAAAGAAAAAGGAGAGTCCCATGCGTCGAAGGAGCTTTCTGAAGAGCGGTTTCCTCGCTTCGACGGGAGCCGCCCTGGCCGGAAATGGCCTGGCGGGCGTCGTCCCTTCAGCCGATAAATCGACGGCTCCGAAGAGGAAGATCCTCGCCTGGTCTCACAGCTATCTCGACTTCCAGGGGGAAGAGGCGGACGTCCGGCGCGAATTCGAGCGCGCCCGCGACTCGGGGATCGAGCTTCTTATCCTTTTTGTCCATTCGGTCCCCCAGGAGAACAACGCCTGGTATAACACGGACCTGCCGGGCTTCCTCGTCGAGGACAGGCTGACCCGTCTCCAGACGATCTCCGGGGAAACGGGGCTGGAGATCCATCCGGTCATCCTCGGCGTGAGCGATACAGGGCTCTCCAAGTCCGTGCGCGCCGCCCGTTCTTATGCCTCCGGCGCTCCGGGCGGCCATAAAAGGGACGGGACGCTCTGCGCGACCTGGGAAGCGACGCGCGCCGGGACGCTGCGCATCGCCGCCGATGTCATCGCCCGGCATGAACCGAAAGGCCTCCAGATCGACTTCATCCGCTACTGGGACACGGGCATCGGACTCGAGTGGCCGTGTACCTGCGCCGCCTGCCGCCGGGGCTACCGGGAGTTCCTGGGCCGCGACTCCCTGACCGCCGCCGACCTCAAGAACCCGGGCATCCTTTACAAATACCTCCAGTTCCGGAACGGCGTCATCACCTCCCACCTGCTCAATTTCCAGCGTCTCCTCAAGCAGAGCGGGCTCGAGTATTCGATCGCCGCCCGGGCGGATTACTTCGGAAGCGCCCTCGTCGAGGGCCAGGATTGGCTGGGCTGGGGACGCCAGGGGCTGGTGGACTTCATCTGCCCCATGAACTACAAGCTGGACCGGAAAGAGCACCGCGAAATCCTAAGCCTCCAGCTTCAGATACTCGACGGGGCGGTCCCGGTTTACAGCGGCATCGGCCGGAAATGGAGCGGCGGCGAAATCACGGCCGAGGAGATGATCCGTCAGGCCGAAGATGCCTTCGCGCTCGGCGCGGCCGGGATCTCGATCTTCCATTTTAACGCCCTGCGGGAGGCGGATTTCTCGGCGCTCAAGGAATTCGCAAGGAGGATATAGCCTCGATCTCGCCGTCTTGGAGGGCTCTCCTCCAGATCTTGACGTCCTTCATCCGGCCGCGGAAAAAATCGTGCTGTCCGGAACCGATCCTCAGCGGCCGGCCGGTGGCGAGGCTGAAATCCTCGGGGTCGAAGGCCGACGACCGGGCGACGCGCCGGCCGTCGATGAAAAGTTCCAGACGATCGCTTCGTCTCACGGCGGCGATGTGGCGCCAGCCCGCCGGAAGCTCGTGGTCATAAGTCACGCACTTCCCCGCTTCCCTCGAAAAGACGTGGCCCGAGGGCAGTGTCCCGCAAAAAAGGCGCCCCTGGAAGACCGCCATGGACCAGGCCCGCCGGTATTTCACATCGGGGGTTTTGTCGAGCTGTCCCAGGTCCGTCCACGTCTCTCCACCGTCGTACCGGTATACCTTGGCCAGGGGCAGTGTCCCGACATAGAACATGCCGTTATAGACGGCGACGGCCATGGTCTCTTTTTCGTCTCCGGGCCGGCCGACGGAAGTCCATGAGGTTCCGCCTTCATATCGGAGAATCTCGGCGGTCGGCCAGACACCGATGTGCAGGCGGCCTTGATAGGCTTGGAAGGAATAAAGCTGCATGGATTTCACTCCCTCGGGGATACCGGGCCGGCCGCAGAATTTCCACTCCCGGCCCTCCTCGGAACGGAAGACCCCGCCGCGCTCTTCCTCTATGTAGACATCCCCGCCGCTCCAGAGGCTGCCGTTGAAGGCCGCGAGGGTGAAGGTGCGAGCGTCGCCGGGCACGCCGGCCAGCGGCCAGCTGCGTTCTCCGTCATAGACGAAGACGCCTTTCATTTTGGCGCTTTGGGTAAACGCGGGTCCTGTGTACAGCCGGTCCTTGAAGACGGCCATCGCCCCGCCGGCGGTGACACCTTCGGGGCCGCCGCAATCCACCCACGTCGTCCCTCCTTCGTAACGGAAGACCCGGCCGCCTGTCGTCGTGTTCTCCGAATCGGGTAGAGCTGAACCGCGTGCGGGGTAAAAGCCCGTGCCCGCGTAGAGCTTATCCCGGTATACCGCAAGCGAGATGACCGAATTCGAGGCGTCGGGGCTGCCGCAGTCGTCCCACTCCTGGCCGCCTTTGTATCGATAAACGTGGCCGCGCTCTTGCCTCCCCGCTTCGTAGGTTCCGGCATAGAGGTCGCCGCGATAGACGCTCAGGGCGAAGACGAAGACCGCGTTCCCCGGGCGCCCGCAATCCGTCCAGTCGGGCTCGAGCCGGGCGTTGTCGATCCCGAACTCGACATTCCCGGTGTTGGACTGGGCGACGGTGACGCCCTGAAGCGTTTTCACGCCGAGGTTTATGCCCCGGCGCGTGGCCGGGTCGAACTGGCTGAGGATATCGCCCGGATTATCGTCACCTGAAGTCCCGATATCCACCCAGGCCGAGACCGTGAGCTCCCCCGCGCCCAGGTCCAGGGCGCCGCCACCGGGGATTTCCACATAGCTATCCCGGCCGTTGAACTCGGCATATCCCTGAGGGCCGTACTTTATGTTCCGGCTCTCGCCGTGCCGGTTGTTGCCGGAAGAGTCCCTGGCGTCGGCCGCCAGCTTCCAGTGCCCGGCCAGCCTCTCGTCACGCGCGCCGCGGGCCTGCCTCTTCTCTGAACCCGGCGCGAGCAGAGCGGCGCCGATGAGGCAGACGGAAAGAGAGACAAAAGCGGCGGGGCCGATCTTCCTATCGCGTTTCGGTGATTTATGGATCATTTCTTCCTCCCAGTCAGGGCCCGGCCGTGCTTCTCGAACCAGGCCAGCGCCGGCGGCTCCGTCCCTTCGGGACCGGAATCGAAATCATGGCCGGCGTCATAAAGGGTCAGCCGGACGATACCGGCGTCCCTCCGGTAGAGGACGGGATACTTCCGGCCCGGCTCGGTATCCTTTGCCGCTGTCAAGGACGACGGCAGGCGCGCTTCCCGGGTGATAAATTCTATCTCCTCCGGGCTGAGCTTTTTATCCGGGATGCCATTGGCATCGAGGAGGGCGTTAAAAGCCCACAGCGAATGGTCCACGGGCACCGCCCTTCCCGCGTGGCCGTCAAGAATGCCGGTCTGGATGTCGATGGGTACGCCGGCTGCGGCTTCAAGACAGAAAAGGGGCGAACGACGGCGGTATTCGGCTTCCCGCTCCGAAATGTCGGGGGGGCCGCCGAAGCATTTCCGCATCATGTCCGCGTAGGTGAATTTTCGCTCCTCGCAAAAGCGATACCATTCCGGCAGATCCGTGATCGGACAAGCCGCGGAAATGCCCGCCCAGATACGGGGCGCGCGGCAGGCCAAGAGGAGCGCCATGTGGCCGCCGCCGGAGGCGCCCAAAAGGTAGATCCGGCCGCCGTCGACATGGGCGTTCCGGCGGGCGAACCCGACGGCATCCAGCACGTCCTGAACCGCAAGGTCGGAGCCGGCGGCCTCCGGCCGGACGTTGGGGCCCCGAAAATCGGGAGAGATGAAAACCCAGCCCTTCTTAATGCAGCCGGCGAGCGTGCCCGGGAGGGAGTCGTAGTGATCAAAGGTCGACGACCAGGTGTGAAGGCTCACGAGCAGCGGAACGGCCCTGCCGGCCTCTTCGGACCCGGTCCCCGGGGGCACCCAGAAAAGCGCGGATTGAGCGCTTCCATCGGCCGAGCTTTTTATGATCACGGTGCGGATATCGGGCGCGCGGGCCGCGGTTGCCGCCATCCCGCTCGTCGCGCTAAGAAGCAGCACAAGGGCTGAAATCTGACACATCCTACGCACCTCAGCTTTCCTGCGGGGATCGTCAACCCACGCCATTCCCATATCTCTTAAAACAGCGCCAGAGAATATACCCGGAGCCGGGACTGGCGGCGTCGCGCGTCCGGCATGCGGCTCTCAAGTTCGGCCCAAAAGGCCCGGCCATGGCCCCTGACGCGGGTGTGAACGAGCTCATGGAGGATGACATAATCGGCCAGCTCAGGCGGCACGACGGCCAGTAACGCGTTGAGCTGAATGCGGCCGGAGGGCGAAGCGCTGCCCCAGAGCGTCCCCTGACGGCGAATGCTAAGGCGGCCGGGATTGAAGCCGTGCTCGCGGGCCAGCTCGCCGAGGCGTCCGGTAAGATATGCCCGCGCGGAGCGTCGGTCGAGGCGCTCGGCCGCCAGGACCGACTCACGGCATCGGCCTCGGGCGCTCTCGACGTGGGCCAGCGTGCCCCGGATCCAACCCAGCTTGCTGAGGGCGAACCGGCGGGCCTCATCGAACGAAACGCGCCAAGGGACGGCGACGCGAACCCCCCGGGAGGCCCGTATGCTCAGCGAGACACGCCGCGCCCGCCGGGTCTTTTCAAAAAGCACCGGGCCGACGCCGTCGAGCATGAACGTCCGCGAACTACTTGGAGAATCGATAGATTTCACTTGCCGCCAGCAGGAAAGCTCCGACGCCGTAGACTTCGGTCATGTCTTGTGTCGTCAGCCGGGGATTACTCCCGATGGGCTGGACCCAACCCAGTTTTCCGTCGGGGAAGACGGCTTTCTGTAATGCCGCCCAGCCTTTTAAGACGATGGGCATATATTTGTCCCTGTCCAGCAGTCCGCTGTTGACCCCATAAGCCAACGCGTACACAAAAAAGCCCGAGCCGCTCGTTTCCGGGTTCGGATAGGCCTCCGGATCGAGGAGACTCGCATGCCAGTAACCTTCCGGGTCCTGCAGGCCGGCCAGCCTCTCACTCATCTCGACAAGGAGCGCCTCATAGAACTTTCTTGATCGCGTGCCCTTGGGAAGCTCCTTCAGGATCTTGACCAGGCCGCCCATCACCCAGCCGTTTCCCCTTCCCCAGAAGATCTTCCGGCCGTTGGCTTCTCTTTTATCGAAGTAATTGTGGTCCCGGAAAAACAGCTTCTCCCGCTTATCGTAAAGAAAATCGTATGTTGCTCTGAACTCTTTGTCCATGAACTTCAGGTAATTGCGGTCGCGCGTGAGGCTGTACATCTGGGCATAGACGGGGGGGGCCATGAACAGGGCATCACACCACGACCATCTTTCCAGGGTCGAACGATCCTGGCCATTATAAAGAAGGCTTGATGTCGAGGGATGGCGAATCACCCATTCCGTCCGGGCCTGCGTCGGGTCGAGCATTCGCTTATCCCCCGCCCTTCTGTACAAATCCAGGTACATCTGGGAAACGGCGATGTCGTCGGCCAGATACATGTCGTGATGCGGCTGCCAGCGGTACTTTCCGCCGATGTCCAGGAGCCATCGCTCGTACTTGAAATCTTTGGAAAGGGAGGCGAGCTCCGCCATGCCGATGTACAGCGCCGCGTTCGTCCAGTCCAGATCATGGTGGATTACCTGACCCTGGTTGGCGATCTGCCAATCGGCCACGCGCTCCATGATCGCGAGGACCTGCGCTTTGTCCATGGCCAGGACGTCGCCGCCGTTGCTCGTCGGTGGGATGCCGACCGACGGCCCGCCCACGCCAGGCAGCGCAAGAATAGACAACGCCGAGAAACATAAACGCATGGCCGTAAGTTGAAGGGCTTTTTTCAATGATCTATCACCTTTCTTTTTAGCGAACACCGACTATAATACCCGGTAATTCCTGCGGATGTAAAAGAACCCAAAAAAGATGATGACCGCGAGCGCCATGAAAACGACCAGGTCGCGCATCAGGAAGGTCGGATCGTGCTTGAGGAACATCATCCAACCCATGGCGTTGACGGCGATGATTTGGGTGAAAAAGAACCCGTAGAACAGGCTGATGACGGGATAGGCCGTGGCGGGCCGCGCCCACAAGAGATAGACCGTCACCAAGCCCAGGGGTACCGAAAAGCCGAGGTCGAAGGCCCGGACCAGCCAGAAAGCGGTCGGCGCGAGGTCGTAGCCGCGCGTCGTTCCCGTCCGGATGACCTCCAAAACCTCCTTGATCCACATCGAAGCAAAGATGAGAAGAAATGCCGTGAAAAGGACGGAATAGACCACGAGGCCGGATTTCTTGAAAGAGCTCGTCGCCTTCTTCGGAGACGCGGCCAGCGCATAGAGCAGAAAAATCAAGGCGGCGGCGAGGATGAAGATGAAAAAGAAGGCGTATCTCTGGCTGTTCCCCGGGTAAACCGGAGAGCTCCATTCCCAGCCGATCGAATAGCTGAGCGCGTAGTAGATCAGGAACAGCGGGGTGGCCAGGAGCAGGGAGACGGCCCATTTTTTGCCGAGGAGCAGGCCGGCGCCGCTGATGAACAAAATGGGGCTCAACAGAGCCAGGTTGACCATGTCCTGGCCGACGAGCTGATTGCCTATGACAGCGGCCGTTTTGTAGACGATGGCGCCCCGGATGAGCGGACCCTGGACAGCGAGATAGACGAGCGCCGCTCCGGTCGCGATGGCCAGCGCGGCGACAAAGAAGCGTTCGAATCGGCTGCCCATAAAATTGTCACTCGCCATGTTGCGGCCCTCCTCTATTCTCGCTCGGAGATTTTATTTGCACAGCCATGAAGATGTCCTATTACCACCTCAGCCCGGAACGACGCGGGACGAACTCTTGATCGCGGGCGCAGCCGAGGTCATTTGCTGTCGGCGCTTTTCTCACGCGTGAGAACCCTTTGGCCGTCGGCGTCAAGATAGGTGCCGTCGACCATCTCCGAGAAAAGCACCCGGCCTCGGCGGTCTCGCCGCACCCAGGCCTGCCGGGCGTCCGTTTCGATCCCTCGAAAAGAGAAGACCCGTCGTTCACCGAACACGCAGAGATGTGAGTCCGCTGTTTCCCCGAGGTGAAGTTCCACGGCGCGGGCTTCGGCTTCCGGCACGGCGCGCCCGTTCTCGAGCACCGGTACGGAAACAAGAGACGCTTCGGGAGCGTGTTCCCTGTAAGGGATCAGCGCGAAGACAAAGGACAGGCCGTCAGCTCCGATGTCCTTCCCGTAGGAGGCAAAATCAATATCGTCACGCCAGGCGTCTTGCGGTTTCCAACCCGGGCTCCACTCCACCGGCACCGCGCCGTGTCCTTTTCCGAGTTCAACCCGGCTGAAATTCTCGGTTGCCGGGGAGACGACTTGAAGGCCCGGGCCCCGGCCCGGACTCTGCATCCGGCCCTCCGGACCTTTCCACAAACCCGTGGGGCAGTGGATCAGCCATTCCGCCACAGCCGGGTTCGCGGCTCCTTTGAGCCGGTCGAAAATGATGAAGTATTCACCCGTTACAAAGGCCACGGTCCGCGCATGCTTAACGGGCGAATTGGTATCCGTGCCCGCCGACAGAAAGACGACACGGCCGAGGTCCCGCCAATATCCAAGGTCGGCGTCATAAGGCCGCGCCTGAGATCTCTCCCCTACTCGAACCGTGTTGTGGGATATGGTTTGAGTGCACCATTCCGAATACACCGGCAGGGAGTAGCTCGAGGGAGAACCGGGGTGGGCGGCGAGGAGAGCGCCGCGGCCCCAGAGCGTGAAGCTGAGCTTGCCGGGATAGCCGTGCCCGCCCCACGGTTTCCCGAAATCGAGCACCAGGCACAGTGAGTCGGCATCCCAGCCGTCGCGCAGGATGGCGAACCCCGAACCTTCGAGCAGGATGCTCTTAAAGTCCGGAGGCAGGGTTTTTTTCCCGGGGTCGAAGGCCTCGGGGAAGGACTCGTCAAGCTCCCAGGCGTTCAGCCCTTTCTGCAAAGGAATATAGGTCTTGCCGGCATAGCTCCGGACCGCCCAGCGCAGGACGGGATCGTCAAAAAGCTTGGCCCCGACGGCCGCGAAGGCGATCCATTCCTTGTCCACCACCCCGGAATTCAAGGCCGGCGTGAACCCCGACCCGAAGGCGATCTTGAGGGGCCATCTGAAGGCTTCCCGGAATCTCGCTTTGGTCTCCGGGTCGGAGAGAACGCTGTCATCGCCGGCCGCGCGCAGGGCCCGCACGGCCCAGCCCAGGTCCCGGAGGCCCGTCATGTGATACTGCGTGCAGAGCTCTTTTTGACCGCCGTCGGCATGGAAGTTGCGGTCGATGTGGAGCTTCGCCATGCTCGAGGCCGTGCCGCGCCACTGTGCCGCCTGGCGAAACTCGGGGACGAACGAACCCGTGCAGGCCAGCATCGCGCAGCCGGTGTTCTGGCCGTTCCAATCCGTGTACTCCCTCATGTGGACATCTTTGACGTAGCGGGCATGCCCGAGCAGGATCTTGAGGATCTTGGCATGCAATTCAGGGGTCAGAGAAGGGCTGCTTCGCAATAGAGAATAGCCCTCCAGGAAGAAGACGCACCTCAGGGAAGCGCCGAGCTGCGAGTTCCAGACGACATCGTCGAATCTCTCGATATCCGGCAGGGCGTCGTACCAGGAGCAGACGATATCCAGGAAGGCGCGGGCGTACTTCTCATCGCGGGTGAAGACGTAAGCCCGGGCCAGAGGGGGGAGCCAGAAGAAATACTGCAGACCGATGAATTCCGACTTGCCGTTGTCGGCGGCCCAATCGATGAATCGCCCTTTCGGCTTGGCCACGTAAGGCCCGGCCTCGACCTGACGGGCCGCCACACTTTCGGCCTGGCGGTTGATGACGGAGACGATCCAGGGCAGGGAGGCTTTCATGGAACCGGCATAAGCGGCCGGGTCAAAGATCCAGGCGGGGCCTTTTCGCGACGCCCAATATGTTCCCCAGGACTTGTAGGCTTCGATAAAATTCCCGGCCGCCGAAAGGCCTTTGACCTTTTCCAGCCCGGGCCGGTCGAGGTCGAGGGCGCCGAAAAGCTCTCCATCGGAGATGACCACATAGGGTCCGCTCGGCCCGCGCCACTTCTCCAAGGCTTTCCAGCTATCATCCTGACCGCTTTGCCCGCGGGCAGGCTGCGCCATAATAAATGAGACCAATACGGTCAACACAGCACAAAATGCCCGACGTCGCCCGGCCAACATCCTCCCGCCCTGCATGTCGAGGCCATGGGTCTTCGGCAGGATCAGAGCCTGAGGCGCGCCTTCGTTTAATCGCGTGGCCTTCATTTCGGGGTGATGATGGCGACCCAGCCGCCGCCAGCGGCCAGCTTGACTGTCAGGCGCTCCGTTTTGGCCAGCGTCTTCTTGACCATCGCGTAATCGTTCCCGTCCCGGTCGGCGTTCAGGCCGTCCTGCCAGATGGTCATGTCATAGGAACGGTCCTCGAGGAACGAGAGGTCCGGGGTGAATTCCCGGGGCGTCGCGTCCGTCATGGCCCCCAAATACCAGGCCGTCCCTTTCCGCCGGGCGACAAAGACGTAGTCGGCGAGTTTGGCCTCGAGGACGCGCGTTTCGTCCCAGGTCGCGGGGACCCGGGAGAGGAACGCCAGGCACTCCGGCTCGCGCAGATAGTTCGTCGGCGTGTCCGACAGCATCTGAAGCGGGCTTTCGTAGACCACATACATCCCGAGCTGGTGGCAGCGCGTGCCCTGGCTCATCGGCTGGCTGTAATTGATCTGGAAATTCTTCATCCCGCCGTTGACCATGGCCCCCGGGGTGAAATCCATGGGACCCAGGGCCATGCGGGTGAAGGGAAGGATGACATCGTGCTCGGGCGTCACGTCCTTGCTCCATTTCGAGTTCTCGAGCCCCTTCACGCCCTCGCTTGTCAGGACGTTGGGGAAGGTCCGATACAGCCCCGTCGGCTTGTAAGCGCCGTGGAAGTCCACGAGGAAATGCCGCTTGGCCGCCTCGGCCGCGACCCTATAATAGTAGTTGACCATCCACTGGTCGTCCCTTTGCATGAAATCGACCTTCAGCCCCTTAATGCCCCACTTCGTGAACTGTTCCATGGCCGGTCCGAACTGATCGTCGAGCGTCTTCCACACCACCCAGAGGATGACGCCGACGTTCTTCTCCCGGGCGTGGGCGAGGATGGCGGCCATGTCGATGTCCGGCACGACCGAAAGCAGATCGCCCAGCTTGTACCAGCCCTCGTCGAGAATGACATACTCGAGGCCGTTGGCCGAGGCGAAATCAATGAAATACTTATAGGTGGCGGTGTTCACGCCGGCGCGGAAATCGACGCCCCGCAGGTTGAGGTCGTTCCACCAGTCCCAGGCGACCTTGCCCGGCCGGACCCAGGAGAAATCGCCCGTGGACGGCTTGGCCAGACGGTAGATCATCGGGCTCTCGATGAGATCGCCGTCCTTGGCCGCGATCATCAGGACGCGCCAGGGAAAGACGCGCTTTCCGGCCGTCTTCGCCAGGTAAGGGGCCCGCTCGGCGACGGGCACATTCCGGTCGTTTTTCTGATCCTCCTTGAGCGGATAGGCGGGGAACATGCCGACGAGCTTCGTCGGGGAATCGGCGGCGCCGGTGAGCCAGAGTCCGGCGTAGTCCTCGAGGTCGGCCTCGGAGACGGCGACCTTCGGACCACCCTCGATATCCACGACGGCCGGGCAGGAAGAGAATCTTTTGGCCGTGACCTCGCTCAGGGAGATATATTTAAAGATTCGCTCCTGGTGGGACTGGAAGCTTTCTTCCTCGGGGAAATAGAGTTTATGGTCGCGGCCGAAGGCGAACTCGGCCTGTTCCGAGACGACCGTGATCTCGCCGGGAAACGAGGTCGCGAAACGATAGGCCACCCCGTCGTCATAAGCCCGGAAGATCAGGGCATAATTCCCGGCGAATTCGAGGGTGAGCTCGTTGAAGACGTCCGGGACCTTCGCGGCTTTCTGGGTCACGACCGGGAGCAGCAGGTCATTGACGCTTCGGCGCGTATCCTTGCGGACCTTCGCGGCGCGGCCCAGAACACGTCCGGCGTCGAGGGTCATCGAAACCGCCGACGGCAGGACGATGGGTTGGCCCTGAAACGTGACAGCGTAGGTAATCGTCGGCCCGACGGCGATTTTGACCTCGATCGCCTTGTTCGGCGAGAGAAGAGAATAGTCCTTGGCCGCGGCCGGAAGCGACCTGACGGCGAGAACCAGGGCGAAGAAAACGACCGATATGATTCCATGACGCATGACGACCTCCTTGGTCGAACGAACGCGCGGGCTCTGCCGGCCCGCCATAAGAGATGGAATGGACAGAGATGATATTCCCGGCCGAAGACGGGAGTCAAGAAATCAATAATCGCATGAAGCATCTCTTTTCGTGTGATCGTGTTACGCCTCGATAGGGTCCTGTCATGGCGCGTCCCTGTCCGTCCTCGCGCCTCACCCGTCAAGAGAGGGGTCCCCGTGGCTCCGGGCGGGCAGGGACTATCGCCCTGCCACCCTTCCCATGACCTTCTCGTATCACACGAATAGAGATGCTAACAAAATCGCATCTGCCGGGGTTTCAGCCGGGCGCCGGCCGGCGGACCTCGCGGCGCTTCCAGGCGACAACAAGCGAGACGAAGCGGTCGTAGCTCTTGATCCCCTCCTCTATACCCTGCGACTTTAGATAGCGCTCGTAAACGGCTTGGGCCGCGGCCCGCGCGGGCCCGCGGTAGCGGTCCCAGTTCTCAAAGGCGGCCCGCATGTCCGCTTTGACGCCTTCGGGAAGACGGGCGGCGAGATTCGCGGCCTCCTGGCCCTCTGCGCGGACGAGTTCGGAGAAGACATACTCCCAATAGGAGAGAAGGCCCGAATAGCGGACGGCAGGGTCCGCTGATGATTCGCAGGCGAGAAAGCCCAGGAAATTGGCTGCTCCTTCGTCCGTGATGCCATAGGCGTGGGCCATCTCGTGGGCGGTGACGGAAGGCTTTTCGGCGGCGGTCAGGTTCCCGGCAATGTAGCCCTCGCCGCCGTGGGGGAAATAGAACCCGGATGAGGATAGGCGCATCAGCAGGCCGCCCGGCCAGAGCGGCTTGACGCGGGGCCGGCCGGGCACGGGGAATCCGGCGCTTGTCAGGACCTTCGACAAGGACCCGCGGACCGAGCCTTCGAGGTCACGGGGGAGGACGTCGTTGACCAGGGCCGCCTGGGTCGCCCCGGGGATCGCGGCCCGCGCCTCCTCGAGCGCGCGCGCCGTTCCTTCCGCTTCGGCCCTGACCGCGGCCGGGTCGAGGGGCTGGACTTCAAGATCCAGCTGCTTTTCGAGGCTGATCCGGTTGTAGTTGAATCCCCAGAGAACATAGAAGAGGAGGACGAGCGCGCCGGCCCAGCCGGCGACGCGCAGGAGGCCCCGCCCGGCCATCTTCCAGGCTGATGAGCGAGCCCGCCCGGGCTCCCCGGAGACAGCGCCAGGATCGTGGGCGGCGGCGTATCCAGAGACATGTGCCCTAAGGACATGTCCCCGAACGGTGCGCCAGATTCCCCAAAGCAATAACACCGCCGCAATGACAAAGATGAACGGGAGCGGCGAGAAGCCGAAGGTCCGGTCCCATAGCCACCGCAGCCCGACGAAGATGCCGCGGGAATAAACGTCCTCGACGAAAGCCGAGTCCTTTCCGAACGCCAGGTGAAGGCCGTAGGCGGCGGCCCCGAGAAGGACCCAGCCCCAGCGACGCCCGGCCGATGCGCGCTTCATGTCTCCTATCTTAACGGATTTCCGGAATCCAAGAATACCGCCTTCATCGGCGAATCATCACGGATCGGGGGATCCTCTCCCCCGCCAAGGGCTGGGGAGAATGATCATGAACCGGCGGGCCTGCCGGCGAACTCCTCGAGCGTGCGCAGCCTCAGGGTCGGATCGGCCTGCACGGCCTGTCTCAAGAGGCCGAGATGTCCTGAGCCGTAGATAACGAGCACGCGATCGCCCGGCTGGGTAATGTTCAACAGATGCGTATGGATACGCATATTGCGCTCGTACCACTTCGTTAGCAACCCTGCCCCGGCATAGTTATATTCTTCGCCGAAATGGGCGAACATGGCATAGCCCGCCAGCCCGCGACGGACCGCCTCGTCCGAATTCGTCCGGAGCACCATCTGAAACACGCTGTGCGTCTTCAGGAACTCGTTGTCGTCCTGAACCATCTTCCCCACTTGCGCCATCAGCGATTCCAGCTCCTCTTCGCGTCCGTGCGCTTTGGCATAATCCTGCACGGCGGGGAACGGGAATTCACCATCTATGTCGATGCCGTAGATCTTTGTCAGGTTCATTTCCTTGCCGAGCCGAAACCCGATCTGATCGCGCTCGTCGCGGCCGGGTTCGTATCTTCCGGCAAGGTACTCCTGGTACTGTTTTATTTTCGGATGGTCCGAAGCCGCTTCGATGGCGATCTTGGTGGGACGAAAGCGGGCGAGCGCATCGAGAAGTTCGCGCATCTCGGATTGTCGCTGGGGAGCCAACACGTCATCGGCCTTCAGATTAAAAATATCCCGCCCGGGATTGCCCATGTGATAGCTCCCCAGGACCAGGACTTCGGCCAAGGCCGGTCCGTCGAGGCGATCGGCCGGCAACCGGGAGGGTGCGACTTGGGCGGCAACGACGCCGGCTGCGAATAGGACCGACGCCCAAGCGATGAGCGGTCTGCGCGCACGCAAAGGGATGCAGGTCATGACTTACCTCGTCTGACGGGAAATTCTCATTTCAGGCAGGCGATGATCGGACGCACACCCGAGTTCGGGATCCTCTTGGCCATCGCCTTCGCCACGAACAGGGAGTTTTCTGTTCCGGAGAAGTAGAGAATATCGGTCACGGGTTCCGTACCGGCTCTGCCCATCACGGTTCCATGGTACGTACGGCCAGCCGAGGATGTCAATTTCTCGGGGGCACAGGGTCGTTAAATCACTCGAAACCCGATCCGATTCAAGTATTCAAAGGTCGGGTCGTAGAAAGCCGGATCGCGGGTCGGATCCTCCCGATCCCCCGCCGGAACGACAATGACCATCCCTTGGCGCGCGCGTGTCAAAAGAACACGATAAGCGTTCTTCTGGTATTTCTTTCGTCCCTGATCGTTGATATTCCTCCACTTATCGCCCAAAAAGGACTTGTGTAGCCACCCAGCACTTGCGTAGCGAAAGTCCGCGTCCCAAGTCACGCAGGCCCAATCCAGTTCCAAGCCCTGAACATCGAACTCAGTGGCCACATCCTCGAGGTAATAGGATGACCGCACATCCTCTTTGCCGTCGAGGAACCAGTGGATCGGATCCATGGGAGCCTTGACGTGGATGGCATGAGGCTTAAGTCGCTCCGCCTGCGAGGAAACCACGATTCCATATCGCTCGGTACCTCGTGCTTGTTCCTTGAGCCACCTCTTGGCCATGGCCAGATCACGAGTGATCACAATTGGGTATTTGTCTCTCAATTGACCATGGGTCTGACGCGCTCCTTTGGCATCCAAGTCCAGAATTTGTTTCACCAGGAGCGATACGTTTTCCGCGCGGAAGGAACGCATAGAAACGGCGAGATGAAGCGCATCTATATGTTTAACGTGACGATGCGATTTCAGGTTCCCCAGGACAGCCCCGGCTCCATATTCACTATCCGTCAAGCGGGGTGATATATAGACGTGCCAGTCAGGGTATGACCGGGTCATAGAGTCGATCCACTCCGAGATCCCAGCTTCGCCCCTATTAATCTCTTGCCCCCCACCGACTAGGCAGACGACAACCGCCCAATCGCGGTGGCGATCAAGATAGGAGATGAGGAACTCCGGTTCCGAAAAAGAGAAACCGCTCCTCTTCTTTTTCCGTTTCATGAAATCCGCCGTCATAGCCAGGTTCCAGGCCCGTTGGGCTTCGTCGAATAAAGCCACATGATCAACAGGAGGACGCTTCTCATCGACAAGGCATTCGTCGCGGAAATGGTGGACGTTTTGGATGAACGCTTTGACTCGGCTCCTCGCTTCCCCCTTTTTGATCTTCTCCCCTCGGGCTTTCGTCCTCACGACCATATCGCGCGCGAGCGCCTCCTGGAGAATTTTCACCAACGGACCGTTCCCGGAGAGGAAAACACTGCGGTGAGCTCCGGTCGTATCCATATACTTCGTCGCGACATTGAGCCCGACCAGGGTTTTTCCCGCTCCCGGGACTCCAGTCACGAAGCAGATCGCCTTATGCCCGCGGTCCTTGGCTTCCCGAATAATCTCGGAAATCGCATCCGACGTCTCACCTAGGTTGATCGCGCTCGCGTCACTTCGCGATATCTCAGCCACGGAGTGGCTTCGATAGAGCGCTAAGGCGGCTTCCATTATGGTTGGCGTGGGGCTGTATCGCCCCATTTTCCACTCGCGCCAATTGACATCTTCCCCATCAGCGAAGGCTAGGACCCTCGCGATGGACTCATCAAGCAGTGCTGGGTTGGTTTTAATGGGCGCTAACAGCTTGTCGTTCTGAGGCGTCATCGAGATGATGGGTGAGACGTTCTTGGCGCCTGTCGCAATGAGGACCGGTGCGATGAACCGGTCATGGCTCGTTTCGTGGAAGTTCTTGAGGTCCAGGGCATAGTCCATAACTTGATCCACGGCATAGGAGGTGAACTCGCGTGCTCCTGTCTTGAATTCAAGAACGAAGATGACCGGCCCGATGATGAGGAGGACGTCGATTCTCTCGCCCATACGGGGGATTGAATACTCAAAGTGGATGGCCCCGGAATGCGAACTCAGCACGGGGTGGAGGATATTGATCTCCTCGACCCAGGCCGCGCGCTGTTCAAGCTTATCGGGGAATTCGCTGCCGAGTGCGAGTTTTCCGATGATCTCTTCTTTTGAAGACTTAAGGAAATTCGAAATCGTATCGGAATAATACTCGCGCTTCACTTCAGCTTCTCGCAGACGCCCCTACCTAAACCCAAGAGCGGCGCCCGCACTCACGATGCGATAGTATCCCTGGCCGCTAAGGGGTGTCAAGAAAGAGAAAAAGGCGCCGGCTGAACTCAGCCTTTCTTTTCGTCCTTCTCGTCTGGATCGAGTCGAAAAGATTGCCGGCGGTTCTTCTTCAGCGGGCCTAAGCAAACGGGATAGAAGCAGTCGGATTCGAACCGGCCCTTGTCGTTATAGTATCTAAGGCGGTGACTCTTTTCATGGCAGGATCGGGATCTGGGAGGCAAATGCCTCCACCTTCTTCTGCCAGCCCTCTTCCAGCGGCCCCTTCATCCCGGTCACCAGGACTTTGCTCTCGGCAACCTTAACCAGGCCCTTGGCCTGCAGGATCTCGTTCATGATCGGGCGCACGCGCTGCCACTTCGCCTGCTCCTCTTCGGTGGGAATCCGGCCGGTTTTTTTATCCGGCCGGGGCGCGCCCTCGGTGGTCAGGATGGCGTACTTCGTTCCCGCCGGCAGCTTGACCTTCCTCAGGAAACGCCGCCCGCGGCCGATGGGCTTGCCCATGCGCCCCGGCGAGCTGAAAAGATAAAGGTCCGCCGGCGGCATCTCCTTCGGCTTGGCCTTCCGGACGTGCTGGACATTGACGGTGATCCCCTTGGCGGCCATCAACCGTTTGAACTCTTCGGCAACCATGGCCCCGTTTCCGAACTTCGAGGCATGGAAATATTCGATCTTCATCGCGAAACTCCTTATTTCCCTGACTGGGGCTTCGCCCCTTTCCATGGCCGGGGATTTCTCATACCGGGAACTCTCCGTTCTTTTCGACCTGACTATATCCCCATGTCGCTCAGGGCTTTGAGGATGCCGCACATTAATGATGCAGCCTGGGATCGGAGGTCTCATCGTCGACCAGGGAATACTCCAGGCTCTCAGCTGGCCGTGCCCGTGGTCCCGCTCAGCTGCCCGGGCGCCTGCTGAACACGATGGCTCTCCGATCAACATGGCCGAGCTGTCGCGGGCCATTCATCGTCCGGCTCGCTGGACGTCAACGGCGCGGAGATTCGAAGCGACCCATCGACCGCGGTCCACTCCATGCATAATCTTCTATCTCCGATGAAGATTTCCTCACCGGGTGACTTTACCCCCGTTCCCTGCCGATGTCAGGAAAACAAGGGTCTCGGCCTGCGGACGCCTCTCCCCCGCCGAGAATGAATGAGCCTTGCAGATAGCCGTGTCTGGCAAGCCCTTCATAAAGCTCGACGGATTCTGGAGGACCGGCAAATGCCGGGCTTCCAGGTCTATTGATCAATCCGGGGTACTCATAGATCAGGATCTTCTCGACGTAAGGTGACACGGCTTCGAGCTGCCGGATGACCCGCTCCGCCGGGGCGGGCATCAGGGCGCTCTTATACACCGGGCCCGCGAACTGGAAGACCTCGACGTCAGCCCATAGACGGGACCTGGCCGCTTTCTGATGCAGGCCGTGGAGCCGCTCATAAAAAGCGGCGCTCTCTTCGACCTTCGTTTTTTCGACCCCGACTTCATCCTGGTAAGCGACGAAATCGACATCCAATCGTTCCAACTGACGGACAAACTCACCATCGGCTTTGACCTGCCGGGTTCCATACGGGGCGATCAGCGTCTTGGCTTTCGGGGTCAGCCGGCGGGCTTCGGCGGACGAGGCATTGACATAGTCGATGAAGAAATCCGTGTAGTGGCCCCGGATGCCGATCTCGTTGGGATAATACCATCCGTAGAAACTCTGGTGGCGGCCGTATTTTTCGACCAGCTCCGTCATCGCCCTGACCCGCAGCTTGTTGACTTCGGGGTCCTTCATCAGGAAGGCGGGTCTGGGTCCAGTCGCCGAAAAAGCCGTTGCTGACGAAGAAACGAACGCCGTACTTGTCGGCCGCGGACAGGACGACCTCCAACGGGTCATCACATCCCAACCGGTGTTGAGGCATCAGTGATGACGGATAGTAAGCTTTCCGTGGCCGGCGACATTGACCAGCACCAGGTCGCGCAGCCCCGCCTCGGCCAGCTCCTTGACCTTGGCTATCCCATTGCTCGGCGGTGAATTTCTCGAGCATCGGATTCCACGGCGTTCCTTCGACGGGCAAAATATGCTGGAATTCGAACCATGAACCCTCGATGGGTTTGACTTTCTTGCCCCGGTCGACAGCAGCTTTCGGCAGGCCTTGAAAAGCAGCGCTAAAGACGGATACCCCGGCCGCACCTAAAAAGGTTCTCCGCAGCATGATGTCACGTATTTAAACCACGCCGCGGCCGGCTGTCAAGGACTCGCCGCGCCGAAATCTGCCGACTAAAGAATGTCACAAAAAACAATGACTCCTGCTTATGCCTGGAATTTTGCGGGCTCGTATTCGCACTTTTCCATCAATTCCCTGAAGACTTGCCGAGAATTTATTAAGTAGCTATCTTTACTCTGGACAAATCGCATTATTACGTGTAATATCACGCGGATTTGGGGCGCCGGCAGCCCGAGGAGATGCGACTATGGCGACGATCCAGACCATCCCAAGGTCCCCCTGGCGGGCGGTCATCGAGACGGCGATGTGCGCCAATTCGGTGAGGAAGACAAATATGGCGGAGCTGTATAGCATGGCGCTGAAGCAGCCTGAGGTCGTGAGCACCGACCAGCCGATGTACAAGCCGGAGCAGTTCGGACTGCCCGCCGAAGCCAAGGTCTTGATCTCGAACGACGGCGGCGTGGTCGGCCGGACGGCCCGGGCACGCCTTTTAACGCGCAACTTCGACAGGATCTGGAAGGACAAGATCCACGCCATCCTGATGGAGGCGGCCTTCCAGTTCAACCGCCGGCCCGGCCTCCACCTCGAAGGCATCGTCGGCCTCCACCCCGACTTCATGGTCAAGGCCCACCTGATCAGCCCCGAGACCGACGCCAAGAACATGCTCGATTGGGGCATCAACTTTTTGCCGTTCATGGCGCCCTGGATCGACCTCTACGAAAAGTCGAGGAAGATCGAGGGCGAGCCGGACATCCTCATCTTCGCCGACCCCGAATGGTCTCACCCCGAATTCCCGAACGGCGGCGTCATCATCGACGAGGCCAACAACACGATCGCCATCCTGGGACTCCGATACTTCGGGGAGCGGAAGAAGGGGACGCTGACGATCGCCTGGACGATCGGCGTCAGGCACAACATGGTCGCCTGCCACGGGGGCATCAAGAAGGTGGGGACGAGCCGGCCGATCGCGGTCTTCGGCCTGTCCGGCTCCGGCAAGTCAGCGATCACGAACTCGCTCGACCACGACGGCACGCTCGGGAAAGACGAGAAGGTCACGGTCATCCATGACGATGCCTTCCTGATCGACTTGGAAAACGACGTCTCGGTGGCGCTCGAACCCTCGCTCTTCGACAAGACCGACGCCACCGCCTTCGACGACCCGATCCTGAAGTACTTCTATTCGGCGCAGAACATCGCGGTCACGCTCCAGCCGCGGGGCGGGACGGTCGAGAGGCGGATGGTCAACGAGGACGTCCGCAACGACAACGGGCGCTGCCTGAAGAGCCGCGACATGTTCCATCACGCCGACCACTGCGAGCGGCCCAGCATGGTCATCTGGCTCCAGAAGGACACTTCGCTCCCGCCCATCTCCAGGGTTAAAGGCAGCTCGCTGGCCGTGGCCATGGGCGCGTCGCTCTCCACCCTGCGGGCGAAAGGCGTCGAGAACATCGACCCGAAGGACCTGGAGAAGCTGGTCATCGAACCGTTCGCCAACCCGTTCCGGGTGCACCCCCTGCTTCAGGACTGCGAGCAGTTCCGGAAGCTCTTCAAGATGGGCTGCGAATGCTTCATTATGAACACGCACGCCTTCGGCCTGCCCGGCGGCCTGACGGACATTCCCAAGCTGCTCTCGCTGACCATCGTGACGGAGCTCCTCCGAGGCCATATCGAGTGGCGGGAGTGGCGCACGTTCCACGGGCTCGAGATCCCGGCGAACGGGAACACGCTGTTCGGCGCGGACTATGACAAGAAGTACAAGCCCAAGAGAAGCGTCGAGTATCTCAACTTCCTCAGGGACCGCATGCAGGACAGGATCACATTCCTCTCCAACAAGCGGGATATCGAGCATGACATGACCAACATGTTCATCGCCCCGCTGGTCCTGGCGCGGACAACCGTCGACAAGATCCTGAGCCCCGACCTTTACACCTGAAACGCTCCGTCTATCGCCGAGAAGCATAAGACTCGGGCCGGAGGATATCAAAGCGCTCCGCCTCCCCTTCTTGACGGACCGATGCCCGCGGTGGTCTGATGGAAAGGGAAAAGAGGAGGCCATCATGGTATCCGCGATTTTTCACCGCTTCCCCGGGCTGCGCGCGACGGCGATCGCCGCCGCGGCCGTCCTTTGGCTTTTCGGCTGCCGCGGCGACCGCCCCGGCGGGGCGGGCGAGGGAGGCGTCCTCGACAGCCTCGCCCGGCCTCACCACGGCCGCTCCATGCGGGCGACCTCGACCATGCGCCTCGGCGAGCTGCGCCGCGGCCCCGAGGGTGACCGAAACGCCGGCGAGCGCCGGTACGACCCCTTGGCCGAGCCCCGGGGGGATGCCGACGTCCAGAGTAACTGGGACAATTTCAATGTCCCGCCCGGCGCGACCCACGTCCTTCTCGACGCGGAGGGGCCCGGCGTTATCACCCATATCTGGATCACCTTCCTCGGCCCCGAGCCCGAAGACTGGGCGCCCCAGGGATCGGCCGATCACCAGGAGCTCCTGCTCCGGATGTTCTGGGACGGGAACCCGCGGCCGGCCGTCGAGGCGCCGCTGGGCGACTTCTTCGCCAACTGTTTCGGCCGGCGCGCCGAGGTCATCAGCCTCCCGGTCATCGTCGAGGACGCCGACTCCTACAACGCCTTCTGGCGGATGCCCTTCCGGAAATCCGCCCGGATCGAAATCGAGAACCAGGGCCGGAAGCCCCTGAGCCTCCTCTACTTCAACATCGACTGGATCAAGCTGGATGTGTTGCCCGCGGACACGCCCTATTTTTACGCGCAGTATCGCCAGGAATATCCCGTCCGTCCGGGCGCCGACTACGTCCTCCTTGAAACGTCCGGCAAGGGACATTATGTCGGCTCGGTCCTGGGCGTCCGGATGCGCAGCCCATCCTGGTTCGGCGAGGGCGACGAGAAGATCTATATCGACGGCGAAGCCAGGCCCTCGATCTGGGGGACGGGAACGGAGGATTATTTCCTCTCGGCCTGGGGCCTTAAGAGGGCGAGCACGCCCTATTTTGGGGTGCCCTTATACGACGAGAAAGACATGGACGGGCACATCAGCGCCTACCGCTGGCATCTTTACGACCCCGTGGTCTTCAACACCGGCCTCAAAGTCACGCTGGAGCACATGGGCTGGATATCGCCCGACGAGACCCCCGAGTACAAGTCCACGAGCTGGAACGAGAGGGAGGACGACTACTCGAGCGTCGCCTTCTGGTACCAGACAGGGACCCCCACCTTCGCGGAGCGAGCCCCGGGAGCGGACGCGCGGCGCCTGCCCAGCCTGGACAGGGTTGCCGTCCGGGCCCGCGACATCCACGGCACCGTGCGACACGGAAAGGGGGATGTGCTGGAGGAGCCGGGGGATCCGGCGGCGACGGGCGCGGGGCTCTCCTCTACCGGCCCCCGGGACAGGAGGGCGCCTGGATCGAATTCCCGTTCGAGGTCGCAGCGAAGGAGCCCCTGCGGCTGGCGGTGAGCGGAAACGGGTTCACTGAAGGCGGCCGCTACCAGGCCTTCCTTAACGGTGTGAAGCTCGGCAGGCCGATGGATTTTTATGCCCGTGACCCGGCCGCCCGAGAGTTCCCCCTGCTCGATTTTTGGCCTGACGCCGGCGCCTACGTCCTCCGGCTGGAATGCATCGGACGGGACGCGAACAGCACCGGCCATGCCTGCGCCATCGATTCCGTCCGCCTTCTCGAGCGCCGGCCTCGCGTCGCCCGGTACGGCCACGATAAAGACAAGGACTGGCGGAAGGCCCCGATCCTCTACGATTGAGGCGGAGGAGGTTGAGCGGGAGCCTCCCGTCGCGCCTCCGGCGCCACCCGCGCGGACTTGCCATAAACGTAGATATAGGAATTGCGGAGGTTTTCGGCCATGAGGATGTTGCCGTCGCGGTCGGCACTGATGACTCCGCACTGCGCCTTCGGATCGGGCCAGCCCAGGCAGTCGATGGAGCCGGCGGCCGGGTCATAGCAGAGCAGCCAGGAGTTGTCGTAATCGCGGCCGCCGAGCATATAGAGCTTGTCATCGCCGCCGTAGGCGAGCGAACGCAGGTTCCAGTATTGGAACGCCTTACCCTTGTTCACCACCGTGGAAGTCGACGGATGAAACTTGAAGAGGAAGCCGTCATTGATCGTCCCGCACCAGAACCCGCCGTCTTTGGCCCTGATGGCCGAGGCGATGCCGTTTTCATAAAGCGGGTCATCAGCCATTCCTTTTTGCACGGGAACGATAGCCCCGGTGAACACCGGCTTTTCATCGCCATAGGCCAGGCGGAAGATCCGGCCGCCGGCCGGCCCGACATAGGTGGAGAAATAGACCGTCCCGGCGTCGTCGAGCATGAGCACCTTGGGAACGCCGCGCCATGAAACCCGGCCGAGGTCCTTGACCCGCCAAGGCCGCATGACCTCTCCGAAGTCCTTGATCCGCTTTTCTTTATAATCGTAAGCGACCAGGTGCCCGGCGGGATAGGTCACCGCGTAGATGCGGGCATGGACGGCATCAGCCGCTACGCAGTTGATGCCCTGCCCGGCGGCGATGACGCCATAGTCCACAAACGCTTTGGTCTTGGGATCGAAGGTGAAGAGGTGTCCCCCCTCATACCGCTGGGAGGGATCGTCGAAGACTTCATTAGAGGTGCTGGTTGCGCCGACCAGGATGCCGTCGGGGCCGACCGCCAGATCGCTGACCTTGGTCTGGCCGGCAAGCTTCTGGGTGACGTTGAGCAAGGGCTCGGTTTTCTCGCCGTCGGTCCGGAAAAGGTGGCACGTCTTCGCGCCCCAGGTGGCCGCGGTGCCGCCGTAGACCCAGCCGTCGGCCAAGAGGATCATATCGGTCACCGCGCTTTCTCCGCCGTGAATCGGGCCTTGGGGTCCGTTGGAGACGAGGTATTGACGGACGATCGAGCCTTCATCCAAGCTGCCCCGGCGCCCCTGGGCATGGGAGACCGAGACGACTGCGAGCAGGGAAAAGGAGGCTATCCAGGAGAGGCGGAATAGGGTTTTCATCAGTTCAAGCCCTCCAGGCTCCGGGGTGGATCATAGCGGACGAGCATGGGCCGACGGATCTCGCCTCCGGCCTTGTCCTTTTGCCCGCGGATGACCGCATAGCACGAAAAATAGACCGTGTGATCGCGGCCGCAGACGGCGCCGTAACAGCCGTCGACGTCGATCTTACCGGGCCAGATGAATTTCCTGGTCTTGAGGTCGAAAATGGTCAGGATGGGCATGCCGGCGAGGGTGATGCCGTGGCCGCCCGCGATCATGTACAGGCGGCCCCACTCCTCGTCGAGGGCCAGGTTCGGCGTGTAGACCCTTTCTTTCGGAAAGCCGACCACGTGGCCGTATTCTTCGACCCTGTTGGTCTTCGTGTCCAAGCTCCACAGGAACCCCTCCGCGGAGACGCCATAGATAACATTCCCGGAAGAAACCACCGAGGCGCGGAGTCCGGGTATGGTGAGGGGAAGGTCCTCGAACGTTTCGCTGTCGGGGTCAAACCTGGTGAGACCGTCGAATTCATTCGCGAAATAGCAGAGGCCGTCGTTATCGACGATCATCTCGCGGGCGCCGACGCGGCCGTTGGTCTCGTAATGCCTGCAGGCCCGGGTGCCGATGTTGACTCTCCAATAACGTCCCCGGTCCACGGAGAAACCGTGCACGGTGTTGCGTTTCTCGTCGAGATACATCGCCACCGTGCCGCCGAACGGAACGGGAACGCCGAAGTATTCCGTCTTCTTGGTCCGGGGGTCATACTTGACGATGGCGCCGCCGGCGTAGCTTTTGGGATAGTAGGCGTTGGCGAACTCATGGTCGTAGGAAGAACCCATGTACCCGGCGGTCCAGATATTCCCTTGGGAGTCGGACAGGATATTGGCGTGGATCTTGCCGTGCCCCGGGGTTTCGGCGTTGGAGTAGATGGCGCTTTCCCTGTCCATGTCGAAGGCTTCGGTCACCGTGTCGGACTTTGGGTCGTAAAAGGCGACGATGGTATTGCCGTATCCCCAGGGCCTCTCGTAGCGGTCCGCGATCTCGGCGCGGCCGGTGCCCCAATGATCGCCGCCGCTGAACCAGATCCGGCCCTGCGGGTCTTCGCAGATCTTGTTCCAGTTGGTCTCCATGACGCTCTCGCCCTTCCAGATATTGCCGGGCGCGATGTACTTTTTAACGCTCACTTCCCTGATATCGCTCCTCGGCTGGCCTCGGCCCAGCAGAGGCCCGGCCAACAGGCCGATGAGGATGAGCGGGCAGAGTTTCAAACGCTTCATGACATATCCCCTCCTGGCCGTAAGGTGGTACCGCGGAACGGCCTTGGTTGGCCCCGTTGTCATCATGTTCTTTCGGATTGGCAGCGGCGTTCGCTTCAAGGTGCGATATTATTCCCGGCCGCTGACGGGTGTCAAGAAATAGAACAGAAAATGTCGAGGCGAGCCAGGGATTGATTATCGGGTCGCGGGCCCCAGGGGCGAGCCGGGCAAGCTCAGCCGCATCGTCCCGTCCGCGCCCGGCGCGAAGCGCACCGGCTTTGGCGGCCGCACCCCCCCGTCCCAGGTGAAGAAATCCCGCTCGCCCGAAGGGTACAAACGCATCCGCACCCTGAGCCCGCGCATGGACCGGCCGAGGAGCCGGCCCTCGACGTCGAGGTCCCAGACGTAGGTCAGGTCGACGGGCCCCTTCTCGAAGAAGAGCCGGACGACGGTTTCGTCCCTTTCCTCGGTTCTGGCGGTGCCGAGGATTTCGTAGCGCAGGAACCGGCCTTGGTCCTTCTCGAGGGCCGCAAAGGACTCCGCCCAACTGGCCTTGAGCCGGTCGATCGGGACCTTACCTCCGTAGGCTTTGAACAGCGGCGCGAAGCCGCCCTTGAGGTTCCCCGCGATGATCCGGTCGGTGAGCCGGGTGAGCTTGTCCAGGCGCCCCGGCTCGGCCTCGCGGACGGAATTGAGGGCATCGAACGCCCGGCCGCCTTCGGCCTCGATGAACAGAGCCCCGCCCTCTTGCGTTACGCGGAAGCCGTTTGCTTCCTGGCCCTTCGCCCCCATCGCTCCGACGGCCCGCGCGCCGGCCTTCTCCCCCTCCAGCCCGTACGTCCCGACAAACGCGGCCAAGGCCGCCTCCGCCACGTCCGCGACTCTCGGGGATCGCCGGGTACGCCGCGCCCGTATGAAAGCGCATCCCGAGCTGCCGGAGGAGCGCGTTCGCCGAGCGGTTCTCGGAGATCACGTTGGTCATCAGGAAGACGACGAGCTCCGATTCGGGCATGATGGCGAGATCGGCGAAATAGATCCCGTTCCCGCCGTTATGCGTTACGACCTTCGCTCCGTCAGGGGCCGTGGCGATCGACCAGCCGTAGCCGTAGAACGTGCCGCCGCCCTCGCTCGTGTGCGGCGCCCAGAGCGTCTTCATGGATTCCGGCGTGAGGGCGCGCCCTGCGAGCAGGGCCCGGGCCCAGCGGAACATGTCGTAAGCGGTGGCGTGGAGGCCGCCGTTCGCGCGGAGGGCCCAGTGCGGACCGTCGGCGGCCATCGGGCGCCCGAGGATCGTGCCCCAGAGCTGACCTTCGAGGTAGCCTTGCGCGACGCGGCCCTCGCCCAAATCGCCCCACTGCGGGAGCTTGTAGCCCGTCTCGTACATGCCGTTCGGGAGGAACAGGCGCTCGCGCACAAACGCCTCGTAGCTTTCGCCCGAGAGCTTCTCGATGATCGCCCCCAGCAGGCTGAAGTTCGCGTTCTCGTACGAGTAGCCGGCCCCCGGGGCGAACCGAAGGGGCGTGGCGAAGACCTGGCGCAAGTACTCGGCGAGCGGGACGGGCTCGTAATCGCCGATATCGGGGTCGGTGAGGCCCGACGAGTGCGACAGGAGGTTGTGAAGCGTGATCGCGGCCTTGTCGGCGGGGACGTCGGGAAAGTAGCGGCTGATCGGGTTCGTCACGCGCAGCTTCGCCGCCTTCCTCGAGCTTGAGGATCGCCGCGGCCGTGAACTGCTTGGTGATCGAGCCGATGTCGGAGACGGTCCCCGGCGTCCACCGCGACCCGCGTTCGCGGTCGGCCAGGCCGAAGCCGTCGACGAAGAGAGGCGTTTCGCCGCGCGCCACGAGCACCACGCCGGCAAACCCGAGCTTCTCCAGGCGCTTAAGGTAGGTTCGCGTCTCGGCCGCCGCCGCGGCGTCTCTTTGGGCAGTCGGTTCGGCCTGGGAGGAAAGCGGGGCGGCCGCGGCCTGAACCGCCCGGGCGGGAAGCGAGGCAGCCGTCGCCGCGGCAGCCAGTGCGGCAAAGCACCCGAGCCCGAAGGCATAAACTCGCAAGATCCGTGCGTTCATACGATCAGCTTACCACAGATGTTCCCGGCCGGCAGCGGGCCATCGGGGAGATGGCTCGCGCGCCGCGAGCCAATGTTTAAGCGAACCGAGTGGCTAAGGAGTCAAATGGCCGCCCAAGAGCATGGCCGCCAACCAGGCGACCGTCGCCGGCTCCCCCTGGACGATCGACAGGCCTTCCCGAAGGAAGTTTTCGACGCCTTTTTCCTTGCCGGGTTTGGCCTCCAGCCGGGCATAGAGCGCTAGGGTCACCATCGTATCTCCTCTCCCGTTGCGGAATATCGTTATTTATATTTTAGCAGACCTGCGGCGGCGCGGCTACGGAACTGTTGTCACCTGATCTTAAGCAGACAGTGCCCTTCAGGAATACTCAAGCGGACTTCTCGAGAGGCCTGGTCATATTTCCAGCCCGGAGCCGGGGAGCCGTTGAGGTCTACATCCCCAGGTTCTTTCGGAAGACGAAGGGCTAATGTCGCGCCGGCCGTTTCCGCCTCAACCTCAACCTGAGTCAGACCATCGGCAACTGATACCGACACAGATGCGGGCATGGAGCTTCTCACCATCACTCCCATGGCTTCGAATTGTGTTCCCCGCAGGAAAAGATTGCGAACCGTGCCGTTCGGTGCAGTCTCGATAGCAAACGTGTCGGCATCGGTGGTGCAGCCCTCGACGGTTGTCGTTCCCGCCGTGGCCCCGGAGCGGAACATGGCCAGAGTCGTCCGGTCGTCCTGCGTGACCCTGGCTCCGATCCAGCCCGCGGGTTGAAGCAGCTCTGCTTCCATCTTCCTGGCGGGATCCGACGGTCCGTTCGTCGCCGCGGGCCGTAGGACGGCCAGGAACTCGGAGTCCTTAAGCCCGTCGCGGCTGGTGAGCGTTATGAAGCTCTCGTCCCTGTCGGAGGTCCGCACCCGGCTCGAGACGATCTCGGGGGCCAGGACCTTCATGTCGAGACGGGCCCGGGGACGGTCGATCCGGAGGTCTCCGCTTATCATAGGTTATGGAACTCTTCCCGTTCGTATGTTCGGCATGGAAAAGCCAGCTGTAGGAATGCGGCTGATCGCTCTTGACCTTGTCATAAAGGAAAAGGATGTCCGGCTTGAGGAAAAGAAGTGAGCGCCGATATCCCGTGATCAGCTTGCGAAAAACGCAGGTCAGCTCGCCCTCGACCGCGTCGACGGTCCAGCCCGCGAACGAGCTCGTGATTTTGGGATAGTTGCGGAGCGCAACGACGCCGTTCTCGTAATCCGCGGGCCACTGACTTTCCGCGATCCCGTCGACGAGCATCGTGTTGTGGCCGATCCCCTGAGTGTAGTAGCACGGATAATAGAGGTTGGCGTAGTAGCTCGAACCGTGCCCGGCATCGCTCAGGAGCTCGTTGCCGTTCGTAAACAGGAAGAAGGTGCCCTGGTCGTTATGATAATGGTTCGAGTTCGGGCCGCAGCGGAAGGCCAGGATCGATCCCGTATCCTCCCAGCCCGATCGCATGACCATGTTGCCCTTGACGGGAAAATGCCTGGAGGGGACGAGCTCGGTGCGGCTTCTCGGGCCGACATCCTTCGGATACCAGAGCCAGCCGAGGACCCCTTCCCTGCCCGGCTCGCCCCGGTCCTTCACGAAATCGAAGGTCCAGGGATTTTTCAGACGGGAGGATAACCAGGTGAAGGTGCTTCCCGAAAGATCATACCTCGGGGAAACATCGCCGAAATCCGGCAGGGCGCCGTTCGTGTAGGTGGCATAGAGCGGGTAGAGATAAGTGTCCTTGAGCCCGGTCGTCGACGCATAATCGATTCCGAAATTCCGGGACAGCACATCGAGCGCCTGCACCAGGTCCCGGGTCGCCATGTCCTGGTAGCTCATCGGCTCCCCATAGCCGCCGTCCGGATAATACGTCCTGTCGATAAACGCTTTCATTTTGGCGAGGATGCCCGAAAACCAGGGCTCGACCGACGGGTTGGCCGGATCGTCCGCGTGGATGGCGGCGGCGGCGAGTGTTGCGCCGAAGACCGTGACCGCGATGTGGTTTGTGAGGTTCGAGGGCATGCGGTTCATCTCGACGAGGTCGCGGTAGGTCGTCTTCAGGGCCTTCTCGATGATCGCCTCGCGGACGGTCCGCCGCTCCGGCTCCGTCAGGAGCGGATAGAGGAGGTCATAGCCGAGCCCGGCGGGTGCCGCGACGTAGCCCAGCGGGAAGTGGACATGGTTATTGATCTTGTACCAGCCCTCGCCCGTCCAGTGGCCGAACGTGCAGAGCTTCAGCAGGGCCGCCTTGGCCTTGAGGCCGGCCTCCTCGTTCCCGGTCAGGGCATACTGCCAGGCTCCGGACTGGATGACGCCGCACAGCCGGACCATCGGAAATCGCCATCCCAATCCCGGATCGACGCTGTATGGCCCCATGGCCGTGTAGCCGTCGAACAGCCCGGGCTTGAATTCCTCGATGGCCTCGACGTCCGTCGTCTGCCAGGCGGTCTGGGCGCGGAGGGCGTCATCGAGGAGCTTCTTTTCCGGCGCGGTCTGGGTCGCGAGCCTCTTTTGGAGCTCGGCCGCGGTAAAGAAAAGCCGGGGATGCGCCGCCGCTTCCAGGCGTTTTCCCGGCATGAGGAAGGAGAACCCACAGTTGACCTCGAGCCCCCGGGGGTTGAGACCCGTGAAGATTGATCCTCCAGGCCCCGCGCGGATCCTTTGAGGAGAAAACATAAACCTTGTCGGCTCTCCAGCCGCCTTCGCCCTTGACAAGTTTCACTCCGCGGACGACGGACTGACCTCCGGGAGAGATCAGATCGCAGACAACACGCGTCAAGTCATCTTGCCCCTCGGGCTTGACCGTCAAGGTCAGGGGATCGCCGGAATAAAAATGCTGGTGAAGGAAGGCGGCATTCAGCTCGTCGAGGACCGTCGCCGCGGGTTCGACGGCGAGGAACCGCCTGGGCCGCTCGCCGCTCAGGGAAAAATCATCGAGGTTCATCGTATAGCTTATGAAATCGTTGGTCGTCGGGTACTCGGCCTTGATCGTCACGGCCTGGATCCTCTGCCCGGCCTCGAGGGGCCGGCCGTCGGCCTTGAATTCGCCAAGCGGCAGGTCAAGTTCGAGCCAGCGGTTGACCTCCGGCGAATCGATGATCTTGAAGAATCGCCGCCCGTCGAGAAGGCAGATCGAAAGCTCGAGCTGCGGCGGCCGGCGGTCGGCGGTCAGATAGACAAGGCATTTCCACCGGGTATCTTTGGCGGTCCACATTTCGATCTGCCTGGTGAACCCGACATATGTCCCCATCACATCGTTCGGCTCCATCATTCGGGCGAGCGAGTACCGGCTTCCGGGATGAGTGGGCTCCTCGAGGCAGAGGAGACGGGGGTCCCAGCCGATATCCTGGGCATAGGGATAACTTTCCCAGCCATAAAATTCGGCCGTCTCGAAATCAAAACTCACTGTGCAGGGCGCCTTTTCAGGTTCCGCCTTCGGCATGCCCGGCAAGGCCGTTAACAAGCAACCAAGGATCAACGGAATAACACCCCTGACCGATCTTCTCATTTTCGGAATACCTCCTCTCGACAAGATCCCCGAGAGTACCGACAGAAGATATTATGCGGACCTTTCCCCATCTGATCCATTGAAATCGCCGAAGCCGATATTACCGCATCAGCCTCAGCATTTCGAGGACGACGGGGAATTCCCGGTCGAAAGCGGACAGGTTCCAGGGGTAACCCGGGATCGCGGCCTCGAGCCCGGTCAATATCTCGCCGGCCTTTTTCTCGTCGCCGCTCATTTTAGCCGAAGCCCAGGCCGCGGCCGGGCATTCGGGGCATTTCTTCTTCCAGGCCGAGAGGAGTTCTTCGGCCTGGCTATTCATACCCGATCCGGCCATGGCCAAGGCGCTGATAAAGTGGGCTGCGCCCCAATTCTCCCCGAATTTCCGGGTATCGCCGACGACCGCCTCTAAATATTTCTTGGCATTGTTTCGATCGCCCGCCCGCTCACAGGACACCGCCGCAAGATAGTTTTCCAGGCGCTCGTCGGTATCGAAAGGCCTGCCGACGCCGAGATGCTCGGGCCAGAGGCGCGCGGCCTCGGCGAAGCGAAGAGCCCGGCTGAAATTTTTGTTGGCGATCTCCCTCGACGACAGGTACAAGTTGGCCTGCCGGTAGAGGTCGCGGCCTTCCCAGGCCCCCTCATAAGGGAGGATTCTCGTGGACTTCAGGACGTCCAGGGCGCTTTCGTATTTCCCGTTGATGAGCAGGGCTTTGGCGTAATCCATCGCCAGGATGAAATAGGCCCCGTCCTGCTGACTGGCTTTTTTGGCGACGTCCAGGGCCTGGGCGAAGAAGCCGGTCGTGACCAAGCGCGAGAACAGCGCGTGCTGGATTTTCCAGTCGCCGGGATCCAGAGCCAGCGCCCTTTTCAGGTCGCTGGTGATCCGGGCATCTTGCACCGCAACGGCTTCCTTATTGCTTTCCGGAAGTCCTGCCGTTGTCTCCATGAATTTCGCCCGGGCGAGGTAGAAGGGCGCGAAATCCGGTGCGTCGCCGCACCGCTCAAAGAGCTCCCGGGCTTCGTCCCCTCGGCCGGCGTTCCAGAGAGTCAGGGCGAGGTAATACTTCGGCGTCCAGCTTGTCGAACCCGCTCCCGCCCACTGGAGCACGGGGATCATCTCCCTCCGGAAGGGAAACACAAAAGACGCCGGTCCCCCGGCCGCTTTGTCGAGGTAGGCTCGGCTCTCCGCCGGGGCGCTGTCCCGCAGAAGATAGGCCAGCCAGAATTGACCCAACGGGTGAGGCGGCATGGCCTCGAGGACCCGGCGGGCGTCGTCTTCAAGCCCCAGTCCGGCATAGACGGCCGCGATCTCAAGATAGGTCTCGTGCGGCAGCTCGTTCCGGATCATGTCGGCGAACGTCTTCAGGCTCTCCGGGTTCGGCCCGGCCAGGTACCGTTCAAACCGGGCCTGGTGGTTGAGGGGATCGATCTCCAGGAGCCGGGCGGCGGCCTTTTCGGCCTCGTCCTTATTGTTTAAATGACGGCAGGCCGCGGCGAGTACCTCGAGGCCGGGAACGTTCAAGGCGTTAAATTCGATCGAGCGGCGGGCGTATTCCGCGGCCCTCTCGAAATCCCTTTCCTCGCAGGCGAGGGCGGCGAGCTCTGTGTACGATGCAGTCCTTTGGCCCATGGACCGCGAGGCCCAGCCGAACCCGTCCTTGGCGTCGGCCCGCTTGCCCAGGACGCGGTTGACGCAGCCGTAGATGAAGTTGGCTTCCGGATCGTAAGCGTGAACAGAGAGCGCGGTTCTGGCAAATTCGAGGGCTTTCCCGTATTCGGCCCTTCGGAAATGGAGTTCGGCCAGCCGGGTCAGGGCCTGCAGGTGATGCTTCTCCTTGGCCAGACAATCGACGAACTTCCCTTTGGCCCGCTCCCATTCGCGCTGGCGAACGAGTTCCTCCCCTGCCTGGAAAAGTCCTTCGGCGGAATTCCAGTCATAATCGGGAGGGGCCGCGAGCGGGCGGTCCAACTTGTTTTTTTCTTTGTCGAGATTCGACCAGCGAAGCTTGCCGTTTCCCAGGTCGACCGTGATCTCGGCGCCATCGCCCGCGGCAATTCCCCCGGGATCGATCGCCTGGATGAAGCACTCCAGGGGCTTCAGTCTCAAGTGTTGCGAAAAGATCTTCCGGCCCCCGGACCAAACCGTGAGGTCGTCGTCGATCGGCCGGATGGGCGAGAATCCGAGGCGCAGGCCGCCTTTGTCGCCGCGCGTTACGTTCAAGGCGCCGTAGGGAGACGCCGTGACCAGGCCGCCGATGTCCTTCACGGGGAACCAGATCTCCTTCCAACGGTGGACGCTGTAGGGCTCGAGGCCATAATGCTTGAACGGCGTGAGCGAGGAGGACTCCGCGGCCTGGTTGTACAGCAATCCCGTCTGCATCTCGATGTAATTGTATTTTTCCCCCTCGAGGAGCAGGTCCGTCCAGATCTCGCCGTCCCGGCCGAGCGACCAGAGCCAGAGCTTCATCCCGGGCTTATCGCTGTAAGGAGCCCAGTGACCGTACCCGAAATTCCCATTTTCCCAATAACCGCCGAAGGACTCGCCGAACTCGCCCAGGATGTGGTAGGACTTGTGGCTCTCGAAGGCGTTATTCCGGTAGTAGGAAGTGTCCCGGCCCTTCCCGTCGACGGGCCAGCGGCCGACTTCGCCGCCGTGACCGATGTGGTTGGTGCCGGGATAAAAGAACCGGAGATCGGGACCGGCGATGGCGCTTCCGGTCATCCAGTTATAATAAGAATCACGGAGCGGGGTCGGGTTGTACCAGAAGCACTCGGTCTCGAAATAGGCGCCGTCTTTGGGAACGCGGACCTCGACCCGCCAATGGGAACCGGAAGGAAGGTCGACCGTACCGACGACGCAGCTGGCGGAGCCGTCGGGCAGGGTGCGCCAAAGATAATCGACGGGCGAAGCGGTCGAGGGGGCATGGCCGATGTACCCGAAGTTGAGCTCGATCCCGCCGGCCGTGTAGGGGCCGCGGAGGGCGATCTCACGGAATTCGACACCCTTGTTGAAATAAACGAATTCCTTGCCGCTCGCCTTTTCGACGGCTCCCCAGATCTTGCCTCCGATCTCGGGCGTGACGAAAACCCTGACAAAGGGGTTCTCGAGCTTGACCATCTTCCATTCCTTGTCGATCGGGGAGTCGCTGAACCTGGCGAACCGGAAATAGGGATAAAGAGGCCCCATCAGGGGAGCCGGATCGGGGTCGGAGTAGGGAAACGTCTTCATCAGCCGCGTTTCCTCCGTCACCGTCGCCCGCTCCTGGACGAAGCCGACAGCCGCCGCGGCGAGGATCGTTATCGCCAGCACGGGAACTCTGAACGCTGCGCTCTTCATCGATCTCCTCCTGATCACTTTATCTTTGACCGGATCACCGGAAAAATCATACAAAAACGCTTGCCAGAAGAGTGAACAGAAGCCCGGAGACGGCGATGATCGTTTCCATGACCGTCCAGGACCTCAGAGTCTGTTTTTCATTCATCCCCAGGTATTTGCCGACAATCCAGAACCCGCTGTCGTTGACATGGGACAGTATCGTCGCCCCCGAAGCGATGGCCATAACCACGAGGGCGGCTTCCGGCTGACTCATCCCGAGGCTTTGAGTGACCGGTGAAATCAGGCTGGCGGCGGTGATCATGGCGACGGTGGCCGACCCCTGCGTGACCCTGACCACGGCGGCGAGCACCCAGGCCAGGACAATGACCGGGATCGAGGAACCGGCTATGGCTTCCGCGAGCGTCTTCCCGATGCCGCTGTCGACGAGCACTTGCTTGAGCACGCCCCCGGCTCCCGTAACCAGGATGATGATCCCCGCCGGTCCCAGCGCCTTGGTGCTCAGCTCGAGGATAGCCTCTTTCGAGAACTTTCTTTTGAGGCATAAGAGGATGGAGAGCAGTGTGGCGATGATCAACGCGCAGAACGGATGCCCGATGAAGACCAGGATATCCGCAAAAGGGCTTGAGGCCACGATCTTCTTTTCGATGCCGAACTTGACGAATGTGCTTAACAGGATCAGGACCAGCGGAACGGAGATGATCAGGGCGATGATCCCGAACCGGGGAAGGTCTTCATCCTTCCCCGCCTGGCCGAGCTGGGCTTCCTCCAGTTCCGGGGGAGCCTGGACGTCGATTTTGCCCGCTATGTACCTGCCGAATACAGGTCCGGCGATAAAGGTGATCGGCAGGCCGATGATCAGCCCGAACAGAACCACCCAGCCCAGGTCGACGCCAAGAATCTGGGCCACGGCCGTCGGACCGGGCGTCGGGGGCACCATGGCATGAGTCACGGCCAACCCGGCCAGAAGCGGTATCGCATAGTACAGCAATGATTTCTTGGCGTTCCTGGCAATGGCATAGACCACCGGTATGAGGACAATGAACCCCACATCCAGGAATATCGGGATGCCGACGATATAGCCCGTCAGCGCCAGCGCCCAGGTGGCTCTTCGATCTCCGAATCTTCCGAGCAGGTATCGGGCCAGCGATTTGGCCCCCCCGGAGCTCTCCAGCAGCTGCCCGAAGATGGCGCCCAGTCCGACCACGGTGGCGATGAACCCGAGCGTATTGCCCATCCCCTCCTGGATACTCTTGGTGATGCCGGAAAGAGGCATGCCCGTGAGTATTCCGACCAGGATGGATGTGAGAAGCAGCGCGATGAAGGCGTTGAGCCTGAATTTGAGGACCAGGAACAGCAGGGCGGAGACGCCGAGGACGACGATGAGGATTATCGAGGGAGCTGACATCTGGGATCAACGATTGAAATTCGGTCCGGCATGTTAACGTCTGTTCAGGGAATCAAAATGACTTTGCCCGGCGGCATCTGCTTATTGTACAGCTTGCGGAACCATTCCGCGCCCTCTTTAAGAGGCGCCACGGCCGCCACCTGGTCGTCCACCGTCAGCTTTCCCGAAGACAAGAGGTCGAGTATCCGGTCGTACTCGCCCCGGATGGCGCAGCTTCCCAGGACTTTCAATTCACGGGTGACAACCGTCTGAAGCGGGAAATCGATCTTCGGGGACCGGTTTCCCACGAGAACCACTTTCCCCCCTTTCCTGGCCAACCCGATGGCCAGGTTGACGGTCTCGGTCAAGCCGACTGCTTCGAAGGAGATATCCGCGCCCCTTCCCTTGGTCCGCGAACGGAGTCCCTCTTCAAGCCGGCTGTCGCCGGGGCGGCAGGCCAGATGGGCTCCGGCCTTCAAGGCCATGTCCAGGCTCTTTTCATCGAGGTCCGCCGCCGCCACAAAAGACGCTCCCGAAATCCCGAGAAGCTTGATGATGAACAGTCCGATCGTCCCGGCGCCCGTCACCAGGCACACCTCGCCGTCCACGGTCCCGGAAATATTCACGGCATGAAGGGCTACGGCCGCCGCCTCCACCATGGCCGCCTGCTCGAAAGAAACGTTATCCGGTATCCTGTAAAGGATATGGCCGGGAACCGCCACATACTCGGCAAAGGCGCCATGCCTCCTGTAATTGCCGGGAGAAACGCCGATGACCTCCCTGTTATCACTGAGGTTATACAAGCCCCGCCGCGTGAACCAGTCGTCGAGGGGGTAGACTGTCGAATCGAAGGTCACCCGGTCGCCCTTTTTCCAACCGCTCACCTTCCCGCCGGTTTCGGCGATCGTGCCCGAGGCTTCATGCCCCATGATCAGAGGCGGTATCCGCCGGCCCGTGCTGCCATCCAACCCATGGACATCCGAACCGCAGATGCCGCAGGCCATGACTTTGATCAGAACCTCGTGGTCGGCGATTTCGGGAGCGGGCACGTCCCGATAGACGAGCGTGTTGTATTCTTCGAGGACCAGTGCTTTCATCGCCGAGTCTCCACCCGGTTTCATCAAAAATCGCCGGCGGCCGTCAAGTCGGCGCCGGCCGCCAGGCGCCACGTCGATCCGCCGTCCGGGCTGGTCAGCAAGGTCCGGCGCTTGGCCCACTGGTCGTTCCGGTAAAACCACAAGGTCGACCAGTAGTCGTAAGACAGAAACAGCCGTCCCCTCCAGTCGATGGTCAGGCGATGGTAATACACGCTGTATTCCGAGAACGGCGGGACGACGAGCACTCGCGGGGCTTCCCAGGGTTGTCCCGGCCGCTTGCGGCTGTAGGCGAGCGTCGCGTGATGGCTGTTCGGGTACGGCGGCTGACCGTAGCGCCACAGGCGATAAACCAGGTGCAGCGTGTCGTCCGGGCCGCACACCAGACCGATGTAGGTCTGCGGCAGGTCCCGGCCGACCGGTTCCGCCGGCGTCCAGCCGCCCGAGGCATCGTTCGGCTGGAGCGAACGTGCATACTGGAACGGTTTGTTGTGCGTGCCGGTCAGGACATGCAGGTAGCCTCGGCTGTCCATCGTGATGCTGGGCGAATTATGGACGTCGTTGGGCGGCGCGCCGTAGCCCACCAGCGCGGGCCGGCCGAGCCTGCCCGTCGTGATGTCGTAAGTCGCTACGTACGTCGGCACTCCGGGCACACTCTCGGCCGGCGGGGTTGCCTCGGCCCACACCACATGGATCTTCCCGCCGCGCGAAACCAGGCAGGACGGAATCCCCGAGTGCGATGATTGCCCGAGAGACTTGCGCGAGACGAGGACCGGCGGGCTCATGACCAACCGTCCGTCGACGACCTTCGGCACGAAGAGCTCCAGGTCATTCAAATGCCGCCAAAACAGCTTGGGGTCGCTCTCCGTGAGCGTGAATCGAACGATCGGCGGCGGTGTCCCCTTCTCCAAAGCCGTGTTATGTCCGGAGAACTGCTCGATGTCGAACCCCTGCGATTGTCCTTCGCGGCCGGGGATCGCGCAGGCGGCGAACGTGCGGCCGCCGTCGGTTGAGCGCAGCAGGGCGGCTTGCGGCCCCGCCGCGGCCAGGACGTAAAGCCCGCCGTCCCGGTCGAAGGCGATCTTGGTGCCCCGGAGCTTATAGGCCTGCCGCTCGCCGCTGCCGGCCGCGGGACTTACGGCGCGATCCAGGTCGGACGTCGTCCAGCGGCCGTCGAGCCACGTCGCTATCCCGCCCCCCGATGCGATGAACGGGCGATTCCCCGGATCGAAGTAGACCTGGTTATCGAGCGGGTAATCCGGCGCATACCCGAACAACTCGTTCTCTTCCTGGTACGGCTTGAGGACAAGCGGCGTGTCGAGCGGGTTGGCCGCGGGAGCCCCTCCGCCGCGGATTTCGAGCGTCGAATAGGTCGTGAATTCCGGCGCCTCGACCGGCGTGGCGCGGATGTGGCAGAGCCGCGGCTGCGCGTCAATCGGCGCCGTGCCCCGCACGGTCACCTCGGCGGCCTGACCGCCGCCGAGCATGACCTGGCCAACGGATAGGTCGACAGGCCACGATTCGCCGGGGAACTCGATCATGAGCTTGACCGTCTGCATCAGGCGGCCGTTGTTGCGGACGCGAAACACCGCCGCGGCCGGCTTGCCGGGACGGGCGTAGACGACCCGCGAGTAGGGCGTCAGCAGCCAGCGGTAGTCCGGGAGCGGGAAAAACGATGCCGGCTCCATCGTCCAGCAGCACAGGTCGGAGTGGGCGTCACCGCTGTCCCAGCGCGTCAGTCCATCGATTTGGATCACGGCCTGCCGGGCCGGCAGATGAAGCCGCCAGGGCGCTCGATCGCGAGGTAAGTCGGCCGGTACGGAATAGGTGGCCGAGCCGCCGGCGGCGACTGTCATCTCGCGGAGCAATTTCCCGCCGGCGTCGAACAGCTCGATCTCCGTCGCGGACGCGGGAAGTCCCGAAACATCGATGGTCAGCGGGCCTTGGCGGGGTGCGAAGCAGACGTCGGCGGGCCGGTCGGAGCCGAGCAACGCGATCGGCTCCTGATGCTCCTCGTCCTTGTGCCCCCGCGCCGTCTCGATCAGGTACCGCGGGCAGTTGGTGGCGAAGCCCCAAACCATCTCTTCACCGTAGCGGTCCTGCGACACGCTGATGTTCAAGACAAAAACGCCCTTCCGTTTGACTTGTGCGGACAGCCGCGTCTTCTGGACCGGCCCCGGGCCGCCGCCCTTGGCTTGGCCGTCGTCCGGGATCGCGGACTCCTGGATCACCCGCCGGTCCGGCCCGGCCAGGATGGCCCGCAGCTCCGCCGGGGTTCCCCGCAGGTTGAGGTCCCGTTTAAAGACGTCGATGATCAACAGACCCGGCTCGGCCAGCAGGTATACCCCCCCGAGCCCGCCCAGGCACGGTTCCCCCGGACCATGCATCGCGGCTCCCGCATCCCCGTATCTTCCTTCGCCGGTCGCAAAAAGAATCGCCAACAACAACCCCGGAACGGCCGGCCAACGGTGTGGGATAGACATATGGGGTTACCTCCTGACTCTCTTGATCTTGAAAACGGCTGCCGCCGGCACGCAGCGATGATATTCCCGGCCGTCGATGGGAGTCAAGAAAGCTTAACCCGCCGAGGCCCGCGATTGTCGGGTCCATCACCGACAGCAGGATTCCGATAGGCCTTTCCCCGGGGGCAAGAGAGGAGCGGATAGCCGGGCCATCAATGATGAGAGCGGCGCCGGCCCAGCCTGGACTAAGGTCCCATTGACGGACGGCTCCCCGAATCGCTATCGTAAAATAGTAAAAAGATGTATGGGCTGTTGGCCGGTGCGCTAACGCCCGCTTGGAGGTTCCATGAAACTCAAGAATTTGCTTGCGGTGGTCTTGGTTGGCCTGCTGTCTTTGTGGGGGCTCGCGGCTCCGGCCGGTGCCCAGGACGAGCAGAAGCCGAAGGTGCAGATCCCGGAACCCGGCGTCCCCCAGATCATGACGATGGAGGGCCGGTTCGTCCGGGCCGCTTACAACAATGAGGGATATGTGATCCTTGGCTACCAACTCGCCAACGACTCGGTCGGCGATGAATGGATGCTCCTGGAAGTCGGGATCACTTTGAGGGAAAAGGTGCCGGATTACAAGTTGACGCGTGAGGCCGTCACGCTCATGACCCCGGATGGCACATCGCTGCCCATGCCGAGCATAACGGAGTATCGGGAAGCCCCCCTCGGGGGCCTCCAGAACCAGGCCAAAGTCATCCGGGATTCGATCAACTACTTCCCTCCCCACGCCAGCGACCCGTGCCGTATCGGCTTCTTCACTGACCTTCACGATCGCGCCATGCCCTGGGACCAAGTCGAGCTCAGTTATCGGCGAGCCTGCATGGGCAGACTGTACTTCAAGGTGCCCGGCGGCATCCAGTACGGCCAGCACTGGCTCGACGTGAAGTTCGAGAAGAGCCTCGTCCGCGTCCCGTTCCGGATCCTGACCAAGGAAGAAGAGAAGATACTGAACAAGAACTACAAGGATATCAGCAAGCAGGTGAAGGAAGCGTTCCAGCCGAAGTAATCGCCGAGCTTCGCCAACGCGCTTCCTGCCTGTCCGATCAGGAGATTGTCGTCGGCAAGGTCAAGTTGGTGATCCGGACGGACTACTATGCATCGATCTCTCAACCCGATGATCCAGGCGGCGGTTCTTGTCCTCATGCTGGCGGCAGCATCCTGCAAGCGCGGGCCGGAGGGCACGACCGGGGAGAGCGCTCCAGTCCCGTTCCCGCTCGAAGAGAAGACCATCGCCGAGCTCCAGGAGATGATGGCCTCGGGACAGCAGACGTCGGAGGGTCTCGTCGCCCTTTACCTCCGGCGGATCGAGGAGATTGACAGGAACGGACCGTGGCTGAACTCCGTCCTCGAGACGAACCCTGACGCCCTGACCATCGCCCGGGAGCTCGATCGCGAGCGGCGGGAGAAAGGCCCGCGGGGCCCGCTCCACGGCATCCCGGTCCTCATCAAGGACAACATCGATACCGGCGACAGCATGGAGACGACCGCCGGCTCGCTGGCCCTTCTCGGCTCAAAGCCCGTCCACGACGCTTTCGCCGCCGCCCGGCTCCGCGCCGCCGGCGCCGTTATCCTGGGGAAGACCAACCTCAGCGAGTGGGCCAATTTCCGTTCGGCCCATTCGTCGAGCGGCTGGAGCGGCCGCGGCGGCCAGACCCATAACCCCTACGCCCTGGACCGGAACCCTTCGGGGTCGAGCTCGGGCTCGGCTGTGGCCATTGCCGCTAACCTCGCGGCGGCGGCCGTGGGCACGGAGACCGACGGCTCGATCGTTTCGCCCGCCTCGAACTGCGGCATCGTCGGCATCAAGCCCACCCTCGGGCTTGTCAGCCGCTCGGGCATCGTTCCCATCGCCCATTCCCAGGACACGGCCGGGCCGATGGCCCGGACCGTGGCCGACGCCGCGACCCTTCTCGGAGCGCTGACCGGCATCGATCCCGCCGACCCCGAGACAAAAGCGGGCGAAGACCGCGCCCTCCCGGATTACCGGGAATCCTTAAAGCCGGGCGGGCTCCGCGGCGCCCGCATCGGAGTCCTGCGCTCGGAGGTATTCAGGTTCAGCAAGAAGCTCGATCCCGTCCTGGCCATGGCCGTGGAGGCGATGAAGAACGAGGGGGCGGAGGTCGTTGACCCCGTCGAGGTCCCGACACTCGGCGAATACGGTCGGTCGGAATACGAGGTCCTGCTCTACGAGTTCAAGGCCGACCTAGCGGCGTACCTTGCGACCCGGCCCGGCTCGGCCGTCCGCAGCGTCGAGGACCTCATCGCCTTCAACACCGCCCACGCCGACCGCGAGATGCCGTTTTTCGGCCAGGAGGTCCTGGAGGAGGCGGCTAAAAAGGGACCGCTCACGGACAAAGCCTACCTCGAGGCGCTCGCCGCCTGCCGGGAGATGACCCGGGCCAAAGGCATCGACGCCGCGTTCGGCAAGCACGAGCTCGACGCTCTGGTCGTCCTGACGAGCGGGCCGCCCCACCTGACGGACCTCGTCAACGGCGACGCCGACACGGGCGGCAGCTCATCGCTCGCGGCCGTCGCAGGTTACCCCAGCATCACTTTGCCCGCGGGCTGGGTCAGCGGCCTGCCGGTCGGGATCTCGTTCATCGGCCGGGCCTGGAGCGAGCCCACGTTGATCCGGCTGGCCTTCGGCCTCGAACAGGCCTTGGGGATGCGCCGGCCGCCGCGCTTCCTGCCGACGGTCGAGCTCCCGGCCAGGGGCCTTGTGCCGTCCGTATCGAAGTGAATCCGTCGGATCAGACAGCGCCTGCAAATTCCAGGCCAACGCTTTTCCCTGATAAGCTTCGAACGCGGCGGCCATTTCTATCCTGATAAACGGATGTCAATTCCTTTGTTCCGCCGCGCCTGTCGAAACGCCTTTCCGCGGAGCCAGCCGGGGTTCCGCCGGGCACCGGAGGCGAAAATTCGACGGCCAGGGTTGAAAAAAACCGGGCGTTCCTCCACAATTGCGGCGTGTTCCTCTCGGAATGTCGAAACCGGCCAAGGGAGTTTCGCAAGATGAAAGCCAAAACAACTCTGCTCGTCTTTTTGTGCCTGGCGGTCCTGGCGCCCGGATCCGGACAGAAACAACGCCAGGAAAAAACAGATACCCTCGAGTGGTGGGAGCAGCCGGTGCGCATGCTGCGCATCGACCACAATCCCGACTTCGCCGAAATGAAGGCCGAGGACATGGACGCCCTGGCCCGGAGCCGCGTCGAGAAATGGGGGATCAACTGCGAGTGGATCATGGGCGCGCTGGCCTGGGGAGGGCGGGGCGACCTGACCGCCTTCGAGACGCCGCTTTTCGAACGGGCCCCCGGGTTCGAGGACTTCGACTACCTGCGCCGCTACACCCCGGCCGCCCACAAGTACGGGATCAAGGTCATCTCCTACCTCAACATGCACTGGTACTCTTACGCCTTCGCCGAGAAGCACCCGGGTTGGGAACAGATCACGAGCACGGGCGAAGCCTACGGACGCAAAAACCCGCTCTACGGCAACGGCACGACGCTTTGCGTCAACTCCCCCTGGCGCGATTGGGCCTTCAGCATGATCCGCGAGGCGATGAAGACGGGGATCGACGGCGTGTTCCTGGACGGTCCCGTCGTCTATCCCGACAGCTGCTACTGCGAATCGTGCCGGCGCCAATTCGAGAAGGAATACGGAAGCCCCCTTCCCAAGGAGGACTGGACGAACCCGCTGTGGCGCACGTTCATCGATTTCCGCGAGGACTCGATGGCCAGGTTCCTCGCGGACGCCCAGGCCGCGATGCGGGAGATCAACCCCAAAGGGGTCATCTTCCTCAACGCCGGGAGCTGGAATCCCGGCGGCTGGCGGGCGGCCAGGGATATCCAAAACGTGAGCCCCTACCAGAACTTCAACGGCGCCGAGGCGTTTTACCACTATACCGGTTCGCAAAACCTCTACCCCTACTCGATGGCCGGGAAATACCTGAGGGCGGGCGGCAAGCCGGCCGTCGTCTTCATGCACTACATGAGCGGCGCCTGGCATTACCTGCTCCTGCCCCCGAACGAGCTCCGGAGCGGCCTCGTCCAGACGATCGCTTCCGGGGCCAATCCCTGGCTGGCGCTCGTCCAATCGGCGCTCCTCTCCATGCCCGAGGGACCGGAACCGGCCAAGGAGATCTTCGATTTCCTGGAGAAAAACAAAGAGTACTACACGGGGATGGAAAGCGCCGCCGAGGTCGCGGTGCTCTTTTCCGCGCGGACGGGACGGAACTACATCTCGATGCCCGAGATCTTCGGGCGCCTCGACGGTTCGAACAAGCCGGGCGCGCAGTGGTCGAAAATGACCCCGGAGGAGCTGGCGTCGCTCAGCGCCAGGAAGAAGCAGGCCGAGGACCAGCTGACATCGTCCTCGGAAGGGTATTTCCACGCCCTGACCCGGGCCCATGTGCCGTTCGACATCATCCTCGACCAGGATCTCACCCCCGAGAAGCTGGCGCGTTTCAAGGTCCTTGTCCTCGCTGACGCCGCTTGCCTGACACCGGAAGCGGCCTCGGCCGTTCGCGAGTTCGTCCGCAACGGGGGAGACCTGCTGGCCTCTTTCGAGGCGGGTTTATATGACGACAAGGGCGAAGCCTCGACCGCCCTGTTTGACCTCCTGGGCATCTCGCGAGGTCGCCGGCGCCTTTCCCGTCTATCGGGGAGAGAATTATCTTGAGGCGACCTTGGATCATTGGGGAATCGCCAAGGGGCGGCTCCTCGAGCGGGCGAGCCAGGCGCTCAAGGTCAAGGCGGCCGACGGAGTCGAGACGCCGTCGCGGTTCCTCGAGCCTCTTGACCGGCCTTACGTGCCCATGAAGGGGCTCTCCGAATTCCCGGCCCTCCTCACCCATCGTTTCGGGCAGGGCAAGGTCATCTACTTCCCCGAGGCCATGGGCGCGTTCATCGGCGAGTCCAAGATGCCGTCCGCCGAGATGCGCATCGTCAAGGCGATGGGACAGCTTCTTGCCGACCCCATCATGACGGTTGACGCCCCTAAGACCGTGGCGGTTGACGCTTACCGCTTCAAAGGAACGAGCCGGTTCGCCGTCCACCTGGTCAACAACACGATCGACAGCCACCCGGTGGGAGAGTTCCTCCCCGTGTTTGACGTCGCCTTCAAGATCCGGACGGGGGCCGCGCCAATCAAGACGATCGCCCTGCGCGAAAACGGGAAAATTGACGCCAGCTATCGTGACGGCTGGACGGAAGTCCGGATCCCGAAGCTCTCGATCTACGAGGTCGTCGTTATCGAGCTCGGCCCGGAGAGGTAAAGAGCAGGCATTGACCTGGATTCCGCCATGCTTGAAGCCGGCGGTCCGCGCCCGGCAATTCACTCCTCCTTCCCTTTTTCTCCTCTTCTTCGCTTGGATCCAGTCGAAGAGGCGGCCGGCGGCCTTTTTCGGCGGGCTTAACCGGGTGGTGGCGAATATGGGGTTTGAAGTATGATAGGCGCCGGATGCCCCGTTGGGCGGGAGGTTTGACCCGATGAAATTCCCGTCGGAGAGCGACTTGTTCAGGTTCATGGAAAGGTTTTTCTATGCCGAAGCCCTGTCTGACATCCTGGACGCCCGGGGCTGCCGGGATTGCGTGGTCAGTCCCCAGGCCCGGATCCGTCCGCTTCTCGACGCGGCCGTCTGCGCCGGGCGGGTGCGGACGCTCCTCAATGCCCCCGGGAAACCGAAAGGCAAGAATCCCTATGAACTCGCCTTCGAGCTCATCGACAGATTGAAGCCGGGAGACGTCCCCGTGACCGGCTGGCGTCAGGTGCGGGAACCCGGCATCATGGGCGAGCTGTCGGCCACGGCCATGAAAAAGCGGGGCGCGCGCGGCTGCCTGGTCGACGGCTATACGCGGGACGCGCGCCGGCTCATGACGATGCGGTTCCCTGTTTTCGCCAGGGGCGTCTCCCCCATCGATACCCAGGGCCGGTCGACCGTCATCGCCTATGACTGTCCGATCTCCTTCGCCGGCACCCCGGTCGTCCCCGGCCAGATCGTGTTCGCCGATCTCAACGGGATCGTTTTCATCCCCAAGGAAATCGAAAAAGAAGTCGTTGAAGAGGCCCTCAAGAAAATTCGTATCGAGACCCGGATACGGTCCGAGCTCAGGGCCGGCAAAAGCACTCAAAAGGCTTGGGACAAGTACGGGATCATGTAAGGGAAAAGCTCGTCAGACTGCGAAGTCCTTTCCCAGTCTGTAAGCCTGTTCGAGCCAGGCCTGTCTCATCTCCGGGCTCGAAACGTCCGCTCCGTAAAAGAAGACGTGTTCGACCTTCTTGACGCCGGGGTAGCGGAGTCCCCAGTCATCGATGATCCTGGTCATCGCTTTTCCGAATTCCCCTTGATAGGTCTCCTCCTTGAAGTGGGTCGTGTTGATGACCAGGGCTTTCTCGTGACGGAGGAGCGGCACCCGGCCGGCGGAGTCGCCGCGCCATCCCTCGGGCGTCAGGCTGTAGGCGAAACCGGGGGCGAAGACGCGCTCGAACCAGCCCTTGAGCATAGCGGGGAAGCTCATCCAGTAGTTCGGGGCGATGAACGCCAGCCCCTGCGCGTGGGCCAGCCTCTTCTGCTGGTCGATGACTTCTTTGGGCATCTGCTTCCGGATGATCTTCACCAGCTCCAGCGGGCTCTTCTTTCCCAGCCAGCGCTTGGCCACAAACCGCTGCACCGGCCCGCCGGCAAACTCCATGATGCTCTTCATCAAATCCATCTGCTCCAGCATATCGGGCGGGATGCTCTCATGGATGTAGCTGGCGAAGTCCCGGGTCCTGAACACGGGATCGAACCCGATCGCATACAGGTCGACGATATCGTTGGTGTGCCCGGCCTCCTTCAATCCCGCGTCGAAGCGTTCCAAGATGGCATGGCTGAACGATTTGGGATTGGGATTCGCTACAACTGTCATGATGTTCATCGGGATTCTCCTCCGAGATCAGAAGGTAGAGTGGGATAGGCCAACTGACCCCTACCCTTAGAGGCGATGTTATTCCCGGCCGCGGACGGCTGTCAAGAAGAAGGCGGCGGGCCGGCGCTCTGGACATCCCGCACAGTTCGCCGTGATCACGAAGCCCGGCACCAAGCGATCGGCAACCGAAGAGGAGCTTCCACCTCTCGGCGTCCACGGCGACGCGGGGGCGGTCTCCCCTGAAGCGGAGACGATTTTCGAAGGTGAGCGGGCGGCGCGGCCGCTATGACCGGGCCTCGCTTTTCTCGATTTTCTTCCCGATCGCCTCGATCGCCGCGGTCTTAAGGATGCACGTATCGATCTCGCCCTTCTCGTTCCGGACGAATTCGAGCCAGAAGTATTCGTCGCCCGTGTCGACTTCAAACTTGAGGGGCTGGTCTTTGACCGGGGAGAGGCTGGCGGGCTCTTCGCCTGGAGGGGCCCCGTAGAGCTCGCCGATCAGGACGAAGAAATTCACGATAAGGATCTCGGCGATATCCTTGCTCTTGAATTCGTATTCGCCCGCGATTTCGGCGTAAAGCTTCGCCTTATCGGTTTGTGTTGGGGCCGGAACCGTCTGCGATTGGGCCTGAAGCCAGCCAATCGCGGAGAGGCATAAGGCTAGGATTACAATCGGCTTTTTCATGAGGCCTCCTCAAGCCGTTCGCAGCATCGCTTTTCGGTTTATCGTCGGCGATCTGAAAAGCACGGCCGATCGGGACCGTCAGGCCGTCGGCTTCCATCGGTTAAACGAAAAAGACGCGCGATTTGTTCCCCGAGGCGGCGCGGCCGTCGCTCATGCCTTGGGGTGCGCCCCATAACTAATTGATAATAAACCCGAGCCCGTCCTCGCGCGACCTGGCCAAATGGGTGGCGGCGCTCGATGGCTCCGCCGTGATCCCCCGCATCATAGAGGCCGCCCCCCCGGTCAGCTACTTTGGCTATCCTTGACGCCGCTTGGGCTCCCTTTTATACTCCAGGCGCATCCATGATCAAGCATAGCTGTCCGTATGCGCTGATGGCTCTGCTGCTGTTCGCCGCGCAAGGCCCGCCGACGAGCGGGCCAAGCGATCTCAAGTACCCCTGGTTTAAAAAGGAGGCTCCTCCTCCCGCACCAATACCGCCGGTTTACTCAAAATTGAAAGACCTGTATGCGGATACCGACCTCGTGAGATCCGGGAAACCCAACGCCGCTATCGTCGCTCCGCCGTCATCGTTCGACCGGGAGCAGGCGGCGCGTATCCAGCAGGAAATCGAAAAGCGGTCCGGCGTGACCCTGCCCATTGTTTCCGATACCAGTCCCCTTGCGGCCGTTCCGATCACCGGACATCTCATCGCCCTGGGCAACCGTTCGACGAACAGAATGATCGGTGCGCTCTACGACCGCTTCTTCACGATTCTCGACCTGCGTTATCCGGGTCATGAGGGATATGTGGTCCGGACCGTGCACAATCCGTTCGGGAACGGGAAGAACGTCGTGTTGGTCGGCGGGAGCGACCCGGTCGGAGTGAAATCCGCCGCCGATGACTTTATCCGCAGGCTCGAACAGGCCGATGGGAAACCCGGTTGGCTCCAGATCGGTTGGCTGGCCGATATCCAATTGGGGAACGATATCGTCATTCCCGAAGATACTCAAAGCGTCCTGAAATGGGATGACTTCGGGTGGAACACGGTCACCAAAAACATGGCGCTCTATTATCTGACCGGGAAAGAGCGATACCTGAGGGAATTCCTCCGTCTCGCCTTCCCGGACGAGAAAGCCATTAGAGAGCTTGAGGCGACCGACTGGTATTACCTCGACGATGAATCCGCGCCCCTCACCAGCCCGCATCATTACGGCGCGCATATGATGATATTGTACTGGGACCTGATCGAGGAGAGTCCGTTGCTCACCGACGATATCCGTTTGCGCGTCACGAATGCGTTTTCCAGGCAGCTGGCCCAGCGCATGGAAGACAAGTACGATTTCCTGCAGATCAAGGGAAGGGTGATTTATAACCGCATGACACCCTATCCGGGCCTCGATTATCGCCACGGGACCATGTCCGCCCTGTGCCTTTATGTGCTGGGCCGCTACTTTGACAAGGACTACCCCGGTCCGGTCTGGAAGCAGTCCATGCGCGGCCCGGAAATGGTCTTCGCCTCGCTGCATGACACGGCCTGGATCGAGGGGGATGAGAATGATGACTGGGGCTGGCACAATACCTTCATCGCGCCGATTTTGACCTATATGCTCCTGACCGGCGACCGGGTCCCGGCGGAGAACGGCGTTTTGAAGGAGGTCATGCGGGCTCAGGAAGTCATGGTGTCCGGCAGGACAGGGGACCGGGCGCTGGCCACGGCGTCGGTGGGGTATCTCCATCAGGCCGCTTACGTGTTGCAGGACGGAAGATATGCCCATTTCCGGGAGATGAGCGGCGTCGATACCGGCGCTTTCCGTCTGGGCCAATCCTTCTGGCCGGAGGAGCATTTGCGTACCGGCTTCCCGGCTGATCTCATAGGGAGATGGACGGTCTGGGGCCTTCCGGAAACGCATTGGCGCGCGCGGGGAAACGGGTATCGGCTCGGAGATTCGTTCTACGGCGCGAGCTATCGGAGCACCGGAGACGGCGGAGGGGATTTCATTCTCCTCGATGGGTATAACGGAGACGGGCGCAACCCCTATCACTGTTTCGCCACGGTCGATCTGCGCATCGGCGGCTTCACTCTCCTCGAAGGATACCGCAACCAGGTGTGGACGCTCGCGGACGGCCTGGCGGAACCGGCGATTCCCCGTGATACCGCCTTGCGGTTTCGCGATGTCATCGGCCAGACCGCTGTTTTCGTGGGAGAAGTGCCCCGCGCCCCCTTCAGCCGATGGCAGCGGTCGATCGCGCAGCGCACGGGGAAATATGCTCTCTTCGTGGATGATCTTACCTACCGTACGGGCGGCGAATACCGGGATGTTCAAGTCCTCTGGGAAACCGCCAAGTCGCTCCGGAGCACCATCCCCGCGCCGGGCATGCTGCGTTTAGAAAACACCCCATCCTCGTTCGATATCTGCCTGTCGGATCCGCTGGATACGGCCTCTTCGGGGAAGGGCGCGTACATCATGCGGTTCCTCGGTCCGGTGAAGGCCGGGCAACGGGATATCCTTTTTTCTGTGTGCGCGCCCAATCCCGCCGATTCCCGGACGAATCCCGCCTGCGTGCGGGTGGCCTGGAATGCCGCGGCGCTGGGGCTGCCCGATCCGGCGCTGGCGGTTGCGGGCGAGCACGACGGCGTCGTTGGAGAGCTCGTCGTTCTCGCCACGGACCACATCTTCGGAAGGAACATGACGAAATCCGGCGCGGGAAGCCTGTTCGTCTCGGATTGTCCCGTAGATGTCGATTGGGATTTCCGGACGGGACAGATGTCTCTTACGGCGACGAGAAGCGGGGCGATCCGGTGCTCCGCCGCCTCCGGTTCACCGGTGGTCATGAATGGAAAAGCCCTCGCCGCGCAACCGAAAGACGGCGTCTTCGTTCTGTCCCTTGAGCCCGGGCGGCATAGTCTGGAAAACATCGCGCCCGCAGCGGATGCGGTCCGGAATCTCACCGGATATCTCGATTCCTGTCTCCTTAGGGGCCGCGCGGCGCGGTTGCGGGCGGCGACCGGCACGGTCCGGACTCCCCGGGTGGAAGTGCCGCCGCTTCCGGAAGCTTTCACCGCCAACTTCGACAGCGGTGTCGCGGACATCAAAACGATCCGGGCCGGGGGAAGCGCTTCAATCTGCGCGGCGGAAGGCCAGACCGTTCACGTTTTCTCTCCCGCGGGCGGCGAAACCGGTAAGCTCTCCGCCGACGGTTCGATCCGTTCACTCCGCTGGTGGCCGGAGTACGATCTTCTCCTTGCCGGAGGCGCGGATGACCGGGTATCCGCCTTCGACGGGTCGGGAAATCGAGCCTGGACCTTCACTTCCCAACTGGACCCTGCGGTGATCGCCTGGGGCCTGAAAGGCTGGATGAAGGAAACCCATCCGGGGGTATACGGGCTTTCCACGGGGGTCTTTCTGGACAACGCGAGCCAGGCATTTGTCGGGAGCGCCTGCACTCTGGAAATCCTCGATCATGCCGGTAACCTCGTCAAGCGGATGCCCCAGTTCTGGGGGCCTCCGGCGGTCTTCGCCTTGACCGATGGCCCCGGGGGAAGCATCAACCTCCTCGCGGGACGTTCGCCCTGCGATCATCATGGAGTGGGAATCATCAATAACAGGGGTCCCGACCCCGAACTCCGGGGTTTCGACGCGCCTCCCACGGGGCTTTCGAACATCCGCACTTTTCTGGGTAGCAATCGCAACTTCCTGTATTATGATGACCTCGACGCCGACGGCAGAAAGGAAGTCATCAGCGATGTCAACGGGTTCTGGAACCGTATCCAGGTATGGAACGACCAGGGGGCCCCGTTGCGTGCCGCCAGCGTCGGGCCGGGCGATTCCCACCCCGCGAGGAATGTTCGCGGTCTCGAATTGGCCGATATCGATGGCGACGGGAAAAAAGAAATCCTGGCCGCCACCGCCACGGGATTTGTCATCGCCCTCGATGATCGCTGCCATAAACGCTGGTCCACGCTCCTGCCCAACCCGCCGAAAGTCATGAGGTGCGTGACAACGCCGCATTCGAAAACCGTGTTGACCATCGTCGGCTGTGAGAAAGGCACTGTGCTGGCGCTCGACGAACACGGCTCCATCATCGGCAGCGGAACAATCAAGGGGGATCCGACCTGCATCGAAGCCTGCCCAATCTCGCCGGACGAAATGGGTATCGTCCTGGGAACGGATGCGGGAGTGGTGCGGATGTACAGGATTGTGAAATAGTCAGAGTGCGCTCCAACAGGCGCTTCTTCGGTCTTATCAGCTAATGCGACGGGTTCGATTGACATCATCCTCACCCTAAAATATACTGGGCCGTTTTATAACGGACTCGTCGATGCCTGAAAATTTCGGAATTCGCCCCTGGTCGAGGTCGGCGCACGTGCATCTCGTCGAGTGGAGAAAGGGCCGGGTATGGGTTGGTCTCTTTTCTGGCTGAATCAGGCCAGCCGCGCGGCGGCCCGGCGTCGGCGCCGATATGAGATAGAGCCTCCCCTCGCCGTCCGGAAAGCGATCGAGCCGGAGGCGCCGCACGTCGGTTTCCTGGATTCGATCCGGCTCGTTCTGTACGTCCTTTTCGGCACGCTCAAAGGTTTCTTCACCCTGACGTGGCGTTTTCTAACCGACCTCGATACCCCGGAACGAAAGAAAGAGATCACCGCGCTGGCCCGGGACCTGTCCGGACGCCTGTCCGAGGCCTCGGCCCTGGCTTCGGGTCCTGTCGAACGCCGGCTCTACAGTCGCGACCTGGCCCGGGTCCCAAGGCTGATGGAAACGCTTCTCTTCAGGACGACGCCCCTGCTCGCGGTCCACGCGGCCAGCGAAGAGGACGTCATCTCGACACTGCGTTTTGCGTCCGAAAGAAAGATCCCCGTCTGTCCTCGCGGCGTATCCTCGTCGGCCTTCGGAGGCGCCGTTCCAACGCGAAACGGCATCGCCCTCGACCTCTCGCCCTTGTCCCAAATCATGGAGATCGACATCGGGAACCTCACCGCCCGGGTCCAACCGGGAGTGAGATGGGCCGACCTCGGGTCGGCGCTCGAGGCGCTCGGCCTGTCGACCGCATCCACCCCGTCGAGCCGGTTCTCGACCGTGGCCGGCTGGGTAGCGACGGGCGGGCTGGGCATCGAAAGCTTCAAATACGGACACATTCGCGAATCGGTCGTCTCGGCGCGCGTGATTCTTCCGTCAGGCGAAGCCCTGGAGCTCGGCCCTCAAGACGAGCACTTCCGGCATTTATTCGGCACTGAGGGACAGTTCGGCATCATCACCGAGCTCGTCCTTCGCGTCCGGCCCAAAACCGCTTACGGCGGCGCGCACCTTTTTTATTTTGACGACGCGGCGGCGGCCCTCGATTTTATCGATCGCCTGATCCGGGAGAAGCTTCGACCCTCGCACGTTGTGTTTTATGACCGGGCGCGTCTGGCCGAGGAAAACCACTTGCTCCGGGACAGGCTGGGTTCGGGCGAGCCGATCTTCGAGGAGCGGGAGGCCGTCCTCGTTCATTTCGATGACGAGCGAAGCGAAAAAAACTTCCTCGAAGCCGTCGAGTCGGAGGGATTCGGGGACACGATCCGAATTCGGGAGAATTCAGTCATGTCCCCGAATTTCGGTCGCTCGATGACAAGGATGGCCGGCGCGGCTCTCCGGTCCGATCGCGCGGCCGCAAGCTATATCTGGTCGGAGAGGTATTTCGCGCTCAAGGCTCAACGGCTGGGACCCAGCCTGCTGGCCGGCGAAGTCTTGCTCGGCCGGTCGGCGCTGCCGAAGTTTATCCGGCGGGCGCGGCGCCTGGCCCGCCGTTTCGGGGCGGACCTCGGCATCGAGGCGATCCTCGCCGGCGCCGACGAGTGCACGGTCATCGCCGCGTTTCCCTGCGACTTCCGGAAGCCTTTAAGCTATTTCCTGAACTTGCTTCTGGTCCAGCTCCTCGTTCGCCTGGGCACGCGTCTCGGCGGCTCTCCCTACGGCATCGGCACCTGGAATTCACCCTTCCTCCGCAAGCGATATCCCGCCGAAACAGTCCATGACATGCGGCGGCTGAAGAAGGAGGTCGACCCGCGAGGCGTTCTCAATCCCGGAAAATTCTTCCGGCTCCGCGCCAGGTTCTTCAACATCCCCGGCCCGATATTCCACCCTTGGATCTACGCGGCGAGCCTCGACGCCCTGAACGTTCTCTCTCCCGTCGTCGGCCTGACCGCAAGATTCGTCAGGCCGGAGCGCGAGCCGCGGTGGACGCCGCCGCCGCCCGAAGCAGAAAAAGGGACGCCCCTCCTTTCCCAAGCCTCGCTCCGGTGCACGTTTTGCGGGGCCTGTGTTTCGGTGTGTCCCGCCTATGTCTTGACCCATGACGAGCTCGCCACGGGCAGGGCCAAGCTGAGGCTTGCCGAGGCGGTTCTGTCCCGAAAGGAAATACCGGAGGCGGAGGCCGCCCGTGTCTTCCAGTGCCTCCGGTGCAGTCTGTGCGAGGAAGTCTGTCAGACCCGGCTGCCTCTTGTGGATTGCTACGGCGCGCTCGAGGCTCAGCTTGAAGGGCGGTTTGGCCGGCCCGCGGAGACGATCGCCCGGTTCGTGGGGCTGGTCGATGAGAACAAAGATTGGATCGAACGCACCTTCGGGCTCAGCCTGGCCGATTGGTCGCCGGACAACCCGGCGTCAAGAACGCCGAAAACGCCCCAGCCGGCCGCGGGAGGGACGCCGTGATCGGCGGTCAGCGCCTCGGTCCCCGTCCCGCCCCGGCTCGAAATCCGGTCTTTCCTCCGTTTGTGATCGAGCGCGGCACGCGCTGCATCAACTGCGGCACATGCGTCCGGGCGTGTCTCTATGAATGCCATGAGCGCTCGACGGCCGACACGCGCAAGATGGCGGACCCGAAGCCCGAGGGCTGCCGGACCTGCTTCGCCTGCATCCTGAACTGTCCCCGCGGCGCCCTGACCGCCCGCCCCAGCGAGGCGTACCTGGCCCAGGGCGACGAGACCTACACTCCCGCGATCATCCGCTCGACCCAGGAGCAGGCCGCCGAGGGGAAAATTCCCGTGAGCGGTGCCGGCTATGGAGGCCCGTTCTCAGGCCCCGGCTACGACGGCATTTGGCTCGACATGTCGGAGATCGTGCGCCCCACGCGGGACGGAATCCACGGCCGCGAGCACATATCGACGACGGTCTCGCTCGGGCGAGGCCTGACGGACCTCTGCGGCATGCGGTTCGACTCCCAGGGCAACTTGAAATCGCTCATCCCGATTAACCGGGAGATCCCGATCCCCGTCATTTTAGGCCCGCCTCCCTTCCCGCTCGACGCGGGTCCGATGGCGGCCCTGGCCCTCTCGGCGAGCAAGCTGAACACGCATTTTATCGTCCGGGCGGAGGATGAGCCCCAGCGTTTCATTGAACACTTCAACCATCTGATCGTCCGGCTCAAGCCGAGCGAGATTGAAAGCTATCGGCCCGTCCTCGAGTGGGCAACCATGATCGAACTGGATCCGGACGGCGACCAAATCGGAGCGATCGCCCGGGCGCGCGAGATCAACCCCCACCTCCTGACGATCATCAGGGTCGACGTCAAGCCCGGTGTCGAGGAAGAAATCTTCGGCCTGGCCAGGAACGGCGCGGAAGTCATCCACCTCAGCGCGGACGCCCACGGCCGGGGCGCGAGGGGAGAGACGCTTCTCCCCTGCTTGAGAAGAAGCCACCTGCTGCTCGTCGAGGAGGGCATCCGGGATACCGTGACCCTGATCGCCTCGGGCGGGATCGCCGCCGCCGAGCACGTGCCCAAGACGATCGTGCTCGGGGCGGATGCCGTCGTCGTCGACGTGCCCCTCGTCATCGCCATGGAGTGCACCGTCTGCGGCGTCTGCTTAGAATTGAAGCCGTGCCCGCGCCGGCTCGAGGACCTCAACCCGAAGTGGGGCGCCTCACGGGTGATCAACATCATGGTCTCGTGGCGCGACCAGCTTCTCGAGGTCCTGGGAGCCATGGGGATACGGGACGTCAGAAGGCTCCGCGGAGAAATGGGGCGGGCGATGCTCGCAGACGAGATGGGTTCGGATTTCCGGAAGCGCCTGGCGCTCACCGCGGCCCCAGCGGCCGAAAGCCCGGCGCGCTCGACGTCGGATGATCGGCCTGTCCCATCGAACGGTCAAAGACGGGGGCCGGCCCCCGACCGCTTCCGGACAAACGTCGCCCGTCACAGGGTTGTCATCGACCGCGCCAAGTGCACGGATTGCGGGCTTTGCGCCTCGACCTGCCGTCTTTTCGTCCACCGCCGGACCGACGGGAGGCTCCACCTCGACGAGCCGATCCATGACCGCTGTCTGGGGCCGGTCTGCGAAGAGAACGACTGGTGCTGCGTCAAGGTTTGCCCCTGGGGGGCGATCAGCCTCGAAGCGAACGCCACGGGCCTGGCGCTCGGCGACAGGCGCTGGACGGCGGACCTGATCCTCGAGACATGGCGTCAGGCGCGGACCGGCGAGGCGGCGACAAACGGCCGCAGAGAAAGGGCGGGCGGCTCGGGCGGGGGATTCGACGCCCTGCGCCTCCAGGATCCGGCCGCGCCCGAGCCCGCCGATATCGACAGCATCGACCTCTCGCTGGCGCTCAACAGGCGGTCTTCTGGGCCGAGGATCACCCTCTCGCTTCCTTTCTACGGGGGCGGGATGTCCTACGGCTCGGTGTCGGTCCAGACCATGCTGGGCCGAGCCATGGCGGCCCGGGAGCTCGGCACCATGACTTCGACGGGCGAGGGGGGCTATCCCGACGAGCTCATCCCCTACCGTGACCAGGTCATCACCCAGATCGCGACCGGGCTCTTCGGCGTGCGCGAGGAGACGATCATGCGGGCAAGGCTCCTCGAGTTCAAGTACGCCCAGGGCGCTAAACCAGGACTTGGCGGCCACCTCCTGGGCGACAAGAACACGCCGTCCGTCGCCCAGATGCGCGAGGCCGTGCCCTGGACGGCCCTGTTTTCGCCCTTCCCGTTCCACAGCGTCTACTCCGTCGAGGACCATAAAAAGCATCTCGACTGGGTACGGGCGATTCATCCCGACGTCCTGGTTTCGGTCAAGGTCTCGACGCCGGTCGACGTCGATATGGTCGCCGTGGGAAGCTACTACGCCGGGGCCAACATCATCCATCTTGACGGCGGCTACGGCGGCACCGGGGCGGCGCCGGATATCGCCAAAAAGAACATCGCCCAGCCCATCGAATACGCCACGGTCCAGGTCCATGATTTCCTGGTGAAAGAGGGGATCCGGGACGAGGTCGTGCTCATGGTCAGCGGGGGCGTGCGGACCGCCGAGGACGCGCTCAAGGCGGTGGCCCTCGGCGCCGACGGCGTGGTCATCGGCACGGCCGAGCTCGTCGCCGTCGGCTGCGTCCGCTGCGGCAACTGCGAGCGCAACAGGGGCTGCCCGAACGGCATCGCCACGACCGACCCGGGTCTCTGCTCCCAGTTGACGGCGGAATGGGTCAGGGACAGGATCGTCAATATGTATTCGAGCTGGGCGAAGCTCATGAGGCGGCGCCTGGGAGCCCTGGGACTCAAGAGCATCCGGGAGCTCCGCGGCCGGCGCGACCTGCTCACGCATCTTTCGGACGCCGGCCCGGCGCATGATCCACTGCGAGGTGCCCCGTGAAAAGCGATACCCCGGCCATCATCCGCGCGCGCCGCGAGCTCGCCTCGGGGGTCCGTCGGACGGAGCGAAAAACCACCGAGGGCGGCTGCGGCGTCATCGGCGTCATCGGGACCGAGGCGATCCCGGGCCGCCTGATCATCCGCTCCTGCGAGCAGATGCACAATCGGGGAAACGGGAAGGGGGGCGGCGTCGCTGCGGTCGGCCTGTTCGGCGACCGTAAGGACGACTACGCCATCCATATCGCTTACCTCGACGAGAGCGTGAGGGCGGAGCTGGAAAAAGACTTCATCCTGAGCCAATTCGATGTCTCGCATGCCGAGCGGCAGAAAAGCCTCGACGATCATCGTCCGCTCGGCCTCGAGATCAGGCCGCCGGTCGTCTGGCGCTACTTCGCGCGGGCGCGGGCCGACCGGCTGGACGAGTTTTCGGAGAAAAACGGGATCCGCGACCGGCGCGCCGCCGAAGACGAATTCGTCTATCAAAACAGCTTCCGGCTCAACACCGCGTACTACGTTCGGTCCGACCCGCCGCGCGCCTTCGTCCTCTCGCACGGCCGCAACCTGATGATCCTCAAGGCCGTCGGCTACGCCGAGCAGGTGGCGCGTTACTACCGGCTCGAAGAGGAGAAGGCCCATGTCTGGATCGGACACCAGCGCTACCCGACGCGCGGCCGGGTGTGGCATCCCGGCGGGGCCCATCCGTTTGTCGGCCTGAACGAGGCCCTGGTCCACAACGGCGATTTCGCGAACTACTACGCGGTCACGGAATACCTGCGGCAGAGGGGCATGGTGCCGCTGTTCGTGACGGACACCGAGGTCTCCGCGCTCCTTTTCGACTTCTACGCCCGCGTCCTGGGCTATCCGCTCGAGTACTTGATCGAAGCCCTGGCCCCGACGCCCGAGGGCGATTTCGAGAGGTTGAGCAAGCAGAAGCAGCGCATCTACCGCGCCATCCAGACGGCTCACATCCACGGCTCCCCGGACGGCCCGTGGTTTTTCATCGTGGCCCGGACCGAGCCCGGCACCGGACTGCCTCAGCTCATCGGGATCACCGATGTCTCGATGCTCAGGCCGCAGGTGTTCGCGCTCGAGACGGGAAACAAGAGCTTCGGCGCGATCGCCTCCGAGAAACAGGCCATCGACGCCTTCTTCGAGGAGCTCTCGAGCGTCCATCCCGACGTCCCGGCCGTCGCCGACCGGTACTGGAACGCCAGGGGCGGAAGCTGCACCGACGGCGGCGCTTTTGTCTACAGCCTCAAGCGGCATGACGACGGAGGGTTGGGGCTCGAGGTCCGGGATAAGTTCGGGAACGATGTCTCAAGGCCAACGGTAGGATCGGCCGCGTGCCGGACCGGCCACGCCGGCGGCCCGCTCAGACAATTCGAGGTCGGCCCGGCCCGGATGTCCGGCCTGAATCCCGGCGACGACGCGGCCCGTCCCGACCTGTCTGGGGAAGCGGAAGCCGGTCCGTCTCCGGGCAACGATACATCGCTTGTCGCCGAGCTGCCGACGACGGCCGGCCTGCTGGCCGACCTCCGGCAGGGACGGCTCGCCGACTTTTCACTGGGCATCGAGAAAATCCTGAAAGACGCCGGCCCCGGTGCGTGGCGGATGGCGCTCGACTCCCTGACGCTGCTGCGGGACCGGCGCTGGGAGCCCGGCAGCGAACGAAGAGCGCCGCTCCTCGCGGCCATCGACAGGGCGATCAACGAAGTCCTGGACAGCCTCCCGGCCCCGGGCGCATCCGACAGAACAAGAGCGACGCGCCTGGACATCTCGCGCGCCTGGCAGCAGCCTGTTCCCAAACCGCACTCCGCCGACTGCGTCCTGGTCATCGACTCGCGGGGATTCATGCCCGAAGGGAGGGAAGCCGTATCGCGCGTCCTGGTCGAAGCGTTCCGCGGCGGGTGGAAACAGTTGATCGTCTACCGGGCGCACGGAGACCGATTCCTGGGCTGCGGGCTGGGCACCAAGACCGACGGGGTCCGCCTGGACGTCTACGGCTCGAGCGGCGACTATCTGGGTTCGGGCCTGGACGGCGCGCAGGTCTTTGTTCACGGAGACGCCCAGGACCAGGTCGGGCAGATCCTCAAGTCCGGAATGATCGTCATTTTCGGGAGCGTCGGCCAGACGTTTCTCTACGGAGCGAAAGGCGGCGAAGCCTTCGTCATGGGGTCGGCCGCCGGACGCCCCCTGATCAATGCCGTGGGGCAAATCCGCGCCGTGATCAACGGCACTTGCCTGGATTATTGCGCCGAGAGCTTCATGGCCGGCGAAAGCCTCGGCGGCGGGTTCGTCATCATCAACGGGCTGGCTTTCGACGAGCGGGGGCAGGTGATCGGGTTGGATATGAAGTACCCGGGGAACAACCTCTTCTCTCTGGCCTCGGGCGGCGCCTGCTACCTCAACGACCCCTACGGGACCGTCGGCGAAACGCAGCTCAACGGCGCGAGCTTCGTGCCCTTCAAACAGGCCGATTGGAACATCATCCTCCCCTACCTCGAGAAAAACGAGAGCCTCTTCGGCATCTCGATCCGGCACGACCTCCTGACGGTCGACGGCGTCCTCAAGTGGCCGAAAGAGGTTTTCCGGAAGATCGTGGCCAGCGCCGAAACGCACAAGCTCGACTGGTCCTCCCTGCCGGACTGAAAACAGCTTGACTCCTCAGCCAAGCCGGTCTATTCTCGTTTAGCCTTCGATCTTAAGCCGGGTGGAGAAAGGAAATTCCTATCAATCATGATTACGCTTGAACTGTCCCGACGTTCGTTCTTGAAGAGATCTATCGCGCTTGCGGGGGCAGCACCGCTCATGATGGGACTTCGCCGTGTCCGATCGGGAGAAGCCGCCGGACCGCTCATGGCCTATGTCGGCACCTTCAGCTCTCCACTGCGGGATGTCTTGCCGACCCAGGTGGATCTGCCGCCCGGCAATGGTCGCGGCATTCACGTGTTTCAGGTGGATCGCGCGACCGGGGCGATGACGCCCGCCGGCATCCAGGAGATGGGCACGAGCCCAAGCTGCCTGGCTTTAAACAATTCCGGAACCCGCCTCTACTCCGCCAATGAAACCGATAGAGTGGGTACGGACAGGGAAGGCACGGTCAGCGCCTTCGCCATCCATCGAGCGGACGGCAAACTGGAGCTGCTCAACAGCGTTCCTTCCGGCGGCGCCGGCCCCACCTTCGTGAGCTTTCATCCATCCGGGACGATTTATACTCGTGGCCAACTACTTTGGTGGCACGGTCGCGGTGTTGCCGATCATTGCCGACGGCCGCCTGGGCGCCGCCACCGATATCAAGAGCCCTGCCGGCAAGATCGGCCCGACGCGGGCGACCAACGCTCCGCCGGGCAGCTTTGCCTTCAGCGGCCATGACCGGACTCACGCGCATATGATCCAGGCCGATCCCTCCGGGCGCTTCGTGCTGCATGCGGACCTGGGCCTGGACCAGATCTTCGTCTGGAAGTTCGACGAACGGAAGGGCGTGCTGGCTCCGGGTGATCCGCCCGCTGTCTCGCTGCCGCCCGGAGACGGGCCCCGGCATTTCCATTTTCACCCCAATGGCCGTTGGCTTTACTCCATTCAGGAGGAAGGCTCGACGATCGTATTGTTTGACTACGATGCGGCCAGAGGCCGGTTGGCCTCGCGGCAGACGATCTCCACTCTGCCGCCCGGGTTCGCCGGCAGCAACTTCTGTTCCGAGGTCCTGGTTTCAGCCGATGGCCGGTTTGTCTATGCCGGCAACCGACTGCACGACAGCATCGGGATCTTTGCCATAGGCCCAGACGGCACCCTGACCTTCGTCGGGGAAGAATGGACGCGTGGGAATTATCCTCGCAGCTTCAACTTCGATCCCACCGGCCGGTTCCTCTATTGCTGCAATCAGCGAGCTGATAACATCGCCGTCTTCCGTGTCGAGCGCGGAACCGGCGGCCTCGACTTCACCGGCCATTACGCGTCCGTCGGCAACCCTTCGATCATCGTGTTTCTCGATCTCTCTCAGGCGGGCTGAAATCACCTGCTTCGGATGCCTGAAAAAAAGAGAATCTTCGTTTCGCGGCTGACAGAAGCTGGAACATTTTCGGGCGGCCGCGGGCTGCCACCGGCGATCATGTCGTGCATCTCGATGAGCACGCGGGGGTATTTGGCGTGGATGCGGACGGCAAGGTCGACGTTGGCTCGGATGTGATCCTCGAACTTATACGGGACCGGATGGCCGTGGCCGGGATTCAGGCAGCCGCCGTTCCAGAAGTTGCCGTCGTACATCAGGAACGTGGCCCCGCCGGCGCAGGGGTCGAGGAGCCTTTTTTCGGCGGTCGAGGCCTTCTCCGTGATGCGGCGGGCCTGCTGACGGCGGTCAATACTTTACCTCGGTTTCGACGGTGAAGAACTTGTAGGCGGTGAAAGCGACCGCCAGCTGGTACAATGTGATTTCCCTCTCATGAGCATAGCGACAAGCCACGCTGACGCTGAACGCGCTCGGGAACCGGATCCCGTTCTTCTGGTAGTTATAGTCACCACTTAGGATGATGTCCGGCTTGATACCCAGATTCAGGGCGGACAGTTCGATCTCCCCGTAATTGCCGATAGATTCCTGGGCCCACTCGATCTTGAGGATGGCGGAATCCTCCTGGCCGACCCAGACCGTCCCGTAGAGATAGCCGAGCCATTCGCCCGGTTTGGGGGTCACCTGGATGACGAGGGCCCTTTTCCCGAGGGCATTTTCCTCTCTAAGGACCTTGTAGTCGTGCTTCGGCTGCCACTTTTCGCCAAGGAGAACGATGGGGCTGAAGATGACGTTCTTATACGTGCAGCCTGACGTCTTGAGCGGGGCATTCTTTTCATCGGTCTTCCGGCCGTTTTCGCGAACCAGAGTCCTTCCCTCGCTGGTCTCGCCCTCCTTCCGGATAAGCTGGTAGTCGTAAACGAACTCGTTTCGAGCAACCCGCTTACTGACGATAGTCTGGCCTCTGTCCAGGGCGAGTTTGCCCATCTCGACCTGGATGATCGAAGGCCGAAAGATCTCTTCTCGGATTTCTTCCTGGCAAATAAAGTCCAAGACGGCGTTCTCGAGCTTTCGGCAATAATCGGCGCAGTGCGCCAAGATTCCCGCCAGCTCCGGATGGTCCACGGCAGAGGGCTTATCATGTTGCCCGGCGGTGCCGGCGATCGAAAACAGGGAAACCACGATCATACCCGACAACCATCGGAAGATGCGCCGACGCATGGCCTATCCCGCGCTCCTCTGCTGAAAACCATGTTAATCCTGACCCGAGAGCGGAGTCAACTCGGAGGGGAAGACCCCTTCCGACGCTCGGCCGATTTCATCGGCCTCGCTGCCGCGAGGGAAGATCGGGAGGCACGAGGAAGAATCTGTCAACAACCGGCGACGACAGAGGGAAATTTGATATGCTACGCGGTCATCCGTACCGTCCGTACTTCCGAGCCGCCTCATACATCGACAGTACATTCTCCGCGGGCGAGTTGTCCTGCAGCTGGTGGGTGGGAGCGAGGGCATAGCCGCCGCCCGGCATCATGATGCGAAGGGTCTCCCGCACCTCCGCGGCGACGTCGTCGACGCTCCCATAGGCGACTGCCCCCGCGGTCGAGATGCAACCGTGGAAAGCCAGCTTGCCGCCGAAGCGGTCCTTCAGGTACCGCGGCGACATATCCGCCGCTTCCGGCTGCAGCGTATCGACGACGGCAACGCCCATTTCCGCATAGTCGTCGTACGTCCAACTGCTGGAGCCGCAGGTATGGAGCGCCACGATGAGCCCATGCGAACGCGCGAGGTCGATGAACCGCTGATGCCGCGGCCGGATGTGCCGCCTGAAGATATCCATGCTGATCATGGGCGTGTTCTGGGTGCCCAGGTCCTCCCCCAGCCACATGATCTGGAAGCCGCCCTTGGCCGCTTCCAGGGTGCGGGCGAGGATTTTGTACTGTACCTCGAGGAACCTGTCGATCAGGCGTTGGCCCGCGGGGTCGTCGGTGATGAGGTCGATGAGCACCTGCTCCATCGTGCGCCAGAATCCGGCGGTATTGATGACGCAGCCCGTGCCCGCGCCACCCGCGATGACGGCGTATCGCCCGTATTCCGCGCATCGGGAGGCGATGTCGGAGTAGTCGTAATCGTCGGCTGACGGCAGCGGCCAGGCCTCGATCTCCTCCAGGCGTCGCTTCCCGGAGAGGGAAATCGCAGTAGTCCCAATAGCCGCCCGCTTCGTGCTCGACCCACCGGCGATGGATGCCCCATTCGTCGACGAGGACGTTGCGGGAGGGAATATCCGCATGGCGTTTGGGGCCCACGAACCGGGGGCCGACGCTGCGGAAATCCACGCCCAGAGCCCTCAGCAACCCTTCGGCATCGTTCTCGGCCAACCCGAAGTGCTTCTTGAGGCGGAGGTCGATGTCGGGATTGGCGGCGTAATTGATCGGCACACGGTCCGGTTCCTGGCGGGCGAAGGCCGTGAGGACGCGCTCCCGGGAGGTCATCTCGCGTGATTTCACGGTTTCCTTATACACCCGATGCTGTCTGAAAGTCGATGAGAGGACAGGTCCGGCGGTCGCCGCCTTGCGTCTACAGGCAGACACACGCACCATCAGTCGGCGATACGCGAAAGGCTCTCCTGCGCCAGCTTATCCGGCGCAAGGCTCTTCTCCGCCAATCCGTCGTGCCCGTCACTCGAGAATATGACCTCCAGCTTGACGGATTGCGTGGTGAACGTTACATTGCCGTGGACAAGACGCTTCGCGGGATCGACGAAGAACTCCGCCGGCTTGTCGTCAACCGTAACCTCCTTTACGCCGCGTCCCGCCGCATCGAACACGACCACATCATCGAGCCCGGCCGGGGCCTGGATCTCCACGACAAGTTTGTCCGCCTGCGCGTCCTCGCTGATCCTCTTGCCGCCCCAGAGATGGCACACTCCGCCCTTCGGCGACGGCCGGACATAGAATAACTTCAAACTCCCCTTCGGAATCGCCATCTCGGCGAAACACTTAGCAAGCGAAACGCCTTTCGCGGTGGACACCGTCCGCGCCTGGACGTCGTAGACCACATACGGCGTATCGGCCGCGAGCCCCAGCCGCTCCGGCTGATGAATGGTCAGCGACGTCGTCAGGCTCTTGCCGGCCATGTTCGCCACGGGGATCAGATAGTCCCGCCACACGCGATTCGCATAAACGGAGGCGTAGGTTTGGGCCGTGCTCGAGCTGAAGATTTCCGCGGAGTTGGCAAAGATAAACGGCGTCGATTCGTAGACTCCAAAGTAATACTGCGCCAGGGTGTACGTCTTCACATAGAGCGATTCCGTTGCCGTGACGCCCTCGCCGTGGGGAAATTTCTTCGGAAACAGACGCCAGTCGCAATACTCGAACTGGCCCCCGCCGGTCAGCAAATCATAGTTGTAGGCGACCGAAGCGGCGCAACGCGATTTATCCGAACTCCCCGGCCAGATCTGGTTCTGCGCGTTCAGACTCTTGATCATCCCGAAGTAATCCCAATACGTCTCGAGCGACCCGAAGCCGTAGCCCTCGCCGTAGAGATGCGCGTCGAAATCGCAGATCACCGGCAGGATCAGCGCATTGGTGTTGTGACTGATCAGCACCACGTGCGGACACCGCGTCCGCAACAGTTCCCGCCGCCGCCAATTCATCTCGTGCAGCTCGATCAGGCAGTCGTAAACCGGCTGCGGATGCCCATGCTCTTTCCACAGCGGGCAATTGGCATAGGCGAGGTTGTCGTCGAGATAGATGCCGTCCACGGCGTACCGGTCCATCATCCCGCCGAGATATTGCAGACGGTACTCCGCCAACCCGTTCGGCGAAGCCAGACACGTCGCCACCAGGTCGCAATACGGATCCATCGACGCCGTGTAGCGCCCCCCGTAATTGAACCCCTGCCACAGCGGCCACTTGTTCTGCGCCTTCATCTCGACGACGCCCGGCGCAATCCCGTAGAGCAGGTCCGCGTTCTCCTCCCAAAGGTAGAGCATCCCCGCGTCGTGAACCGTCCGCAATACCCGCTCGAATTCACCCGCCGGCGGACGCGGCTCGCCCGGCGTGCCCGCCCGATGCAACTGAAATATCGTATAACCCAGCCGCGCCGCCTCCCGGATCTCCTCGTCGGTCGGGTACGGATATTTCGCATCGCCGATCCACGTGAACATCCGCAGATCATGCGTGCGACGGTGCGGCAGACGATTCGGCGCCACGCAAATCCCCACGCGAAACATGAACTCGCTTCCCCCCTTCACAACATACGCTTCCGCCTCCGGTTTCACGTGCACCACATACTGGCAAAGCGTCAATGACGCCCGGCCCGGCGCGCTCTCGTCGACATCGATCTCGGCCGAGTCAAGATCCGCGGACACCCGCGTCGCGCCCCGGTCCGTGAACGCCGCCAACGCCGCGTCGGCGCTGAACACCTGCAAGCACGACGTCAGCGTCGTGAACCGCGCCGCCTCCCCCGCGCCCGGCAGCTTCGCCATCGCGGCATTCACACCGTTATCGTCGCGGGTCTTGTGAAGATACTGCCCGAACCGGCCCCGGACCGGTACTCGCCAGGCACAATCGCGCACGCTGAGATCCCGCTCCGGACGCAGCCGCACGTCGCAGACCGCCACACCGTCGTTGAAGAATGTCCACCGCATAGCGTAAGACAGCGAAGAGTCGCCCCCGTCCTTCAGAACTCCTTCGCTCCGCAGCACGACCTTGTCTTTGCCTTGATATTCGACATCCGTCTTCCCCGCGGTCGCATCCGACGTTAACCGGTACGTGTTGACCCCAACATCGGCAGGACCCGTCGACTCGATGACCGGTTCCCCATCCCGAACGACACGAAGTGAAGCGATAGCCCCACTGGCCCTGCGGACCGCGTACGAGAACGTCGGCCCCTCAATCGTGATCGCATCGTCCGTCTGCGCGCACATCAATTCCTCCGGCGGCAGCGGCTCCCGAAGCACCGCCGAGATCGGCTGGCTGCGTCGGACGCCCTGCCCGGCAGAGACCACACTCGAAGCGACAACCATCGTCACCGCCGCAAGATTGACGAAAACCTCACGATGCATGGGAACCTCCTCCTTTCAAACCGGCGGCCTCGCAGACATCCTACCAGAAAACGCGCTCGTTCGCAGGCATCCGGGTCGATAACGCCGCGTCGTGGACAAATCAACGGGTCCACATCATAGACCTTCCGGATCATCTGCGCCCAACCCTATAATCCATGTCCGCAGGCACCCGGGTCGATAACGCCGCCTACTTCTCCTTCGAATCGTTGGCCCGCGTGCGATGGGGGACTGCCACCCAGCGGAGTTGAGCGCGAATCGAATCTCAGGGCGCGCATATTCCTGATTTGCGGGCTCAGATTTGTCCTCGGTCGCCGCTCAGGCGATGACGGTGGCTATCGCCCCGTTCGTTCTCCCCGTCTTCTAGTCTTCACTTTCGGGGGCGGGCGCGAATCTTTTCTGTCTGCTTCTTGTTGCTTCATCCGCAAGGCTTGTCGTGCTCCTTCGTGCTGCAGTCTTCGACGCAAACCCTGGGGGAGCCAATCGTACCATTCACCCCAAGGACGTGGCGGCCAGGGATTTCGCGAAGAAATTCGACATCCTGGTCTTTGCCGGCGCTTCGGAGAGCGAGATCGAGAAGGGCAAGCCGCCGAAAAAATGGGAAAAATGGGCCACGCCGGCCCCGCCGGAGTATTCGGGGAGAATCGGCGAAAAGGGGGAAAAGCCGCTCAAGGAGATGACCAAGGCGGGAAAGATCCTGGTCTTCATGGAAAAGTCGTGCAACTACGCCATCAATAAATTCAAGACTGCCGGTGACCAACATCATGGAAGAGAACAGCAAGGTGATCTGCCCCGGTTCCTACCTGCGGGTCGAAGTGAAAACGTCTCCCCTGACGGCGGGCATGGAAAAGCAGCGCGGCCGTTTTCTTCAACTCCACCCCGACCTTCGAGACCTCGCTGCCGCGGGCGGCCGACGAGAGCCGCTCCACGCCGCTGGTCTTCGCCGAGCGCGACCTGCTGCTTTCCGGCTGGCTCGAAGGCGAAAGAGCAATTGGTGCGCAGATCGCTCCTTCTCGACTACCGTAAGGGCAAGGGGCGGATCATCCTCATCGGCCCCGACGTCATCCATCGCACCCACACCGAGGCGACCTGCAAGATCATGTTCAATTACCTGCTCGCCGCCGCCGCGGTAAAATAACCAGAGTTTTGACGAAAAGGCTAACCCTTTTATAACCTGGCAATTACCAGGGCTTGATAGCCCCTACGGCCATCGCAATAAAGCCTACAATGACGAGCAACTGAAAAAACCTCGATCCGAAGACACCCAGGTGCCACTCGGGATCAGCGACCGCTCCGTTTCGTTTGGAGGAGTTCAGGAGCGGAACCACCATGAAGGCCACCAGCAAGGCAAGCGCACCGCTGGCCATGGTCATGTAGTCGAGAAACCCCTGCGTTGAAAGCAGGACCAATACAAAACTGGGGAGGGTGGCGCTCATCCAGGATAGGCGCTGGCTGGTCTTCATCCGCTCTTTCACCACCACCGCCAGTGCGAACGATACCGCCCAATAACTGGTCAGCATGGCAAAAAGGACAAAGACGGACCCAACGATACTCGCCCAGCCACCTAGGGCCTTTCCAAGGCTGATAATGGCAACCTCATCGACCGTGGTGCTGACCCCCAACGTCAATACGACGATCGACAGGGTGACCAGGGCGTTTAAGACCACCCCCAGGATGATGGCCTTGGGGATCAGTTTTTTATTCCAAGCAAGCCCCTGGGCGATCTGCGGGACGGAGAAGATGGCGAAAAAACTGAACATGATCATGCCGAACAAGACCAGATAATCTTTATAGGTGCCAACCGTTCCCATGTTCAGGGAAAATGGTACCCTGGCCGCGCTGGTCGCCAGGACGCCGACGATCAGTAAGATCACCAGGACGGCATATTTTTCGCTCAGGCCAAGAACCTTGAGGCCGAAGAACCCGACCGCGGCGGAAAAAATATAAAAAATAAACTGCCCCCAGAGAAGTGGTATCCCGAAGAATCCGGACAAGATCTTCCCGCCCCCGGCGATATAAGCCGACAGGCTGACCAGGAAGGCGAAGGCGATGAGGATGAAGAGCACCCAGGAATGGATCGCCGGCTTTTTTTTCAGGATGAATTTCTGGAAGAGCTCGACCATCTGGCTGCCCTGACCGTCCCGCAGTACGACTTCCGCCACCATAAGATGCATGAGCAGGCTTACAAAAAGACCGACCAGCAGAAGGAGGAGCATCATCGGCAGACCGGTTTTAGAGGTCAGATACGGCACGGTCATGATACCGCCGCCGACTCCATACCCGGTGATGATCGCGGCAGCTTCGATCAATGTCAGCTTTTTCTGTTTGTCATCCATGGCTTGGGGGGACTTTAATAAATGGCGATAATGCTTTCTCCGGCCTTGACGTGCTCCCATTCCTTGACGAGAATTTTCATTCCGTCTCGGTAGGGAAAGATCAGGTCGACCTGGGAGCCCATCATAATCATGCCGAAGCGCTCGCCCTTTTTCATCATCTCGCCTTCCTTAACAAAGCACTGTATGTTGCTGACATAAGCGTCCGCGATCTGGATGACATAGACGGGGAACTCGCCATTGATTCGCGTTGTTTTCCTCTCATTCTCGAAAATGTGAACCGCATTTTTGCAAAGCGGACCCAATCGCAAATACTTTCGCAAACCCATTCCATTCATTGAACTGTTTTTCGCCTGATGATGCTTGATGAATTCCAATCGGCCGTCAATGGGCATCCGGTTCACATGAACATCGAAAAAACTCATAAAAATCCCGACATGACAGAGCTTTCCTTGCGGCAGACCTGTTTTGGCAATCTCGGCAAGTCTTATTCTTTTGCCCTTTTTGATTGCCATCGGCGCATAGCCGTCCTCGCAGATATTGGCATAAACAATAGTTCCATCGGCCGGAGCGACGATATTACTTCCTTTGGGAATTTCTCTTTGAGGGTCCCTGAAAAAGTAAAAGAGCCGCCAGTAGAGCCACAGAAGAAACATTGCGGCAGCTGGAATGAGAAAAAATATGAGCCAATTCATTGCGCGTAACGCCAATCGCTGAAAACTGGGAGCAAAGTCGGCATCCCCATATTGATTAATGGGGAAATCAATTTTCCCCTACGAACAGTTTGAGCATATTATCTGAAATGTCAATGTTCCGAACGGAAAAAGCATTGAATCCAGTCAGCCTGGGAGTTTTTCGCGGCGACGGCGATGGTGAGCGATGGCCCGGCGATGCACCTCGTCGCGGATGTTCTGCAGCAGGTGCCTGGGCATGGTCCCCTTGGCCAGGCACCAGGGAAGAACCGTCCTCCATGAACACCCGCTCTTCCTCCTTGGCCAGCGCCAGCATGTCGCTGGACAACCCCAGCCGCTCCTTGACCTGGATGGCCGCCCCCAGCTGCGGCAGGCCGCCGTCGATCAACAGCAGGTCGGGGGGGACGGTTCGTCGCGGAAGCGCCGGGATAGCACCTCCTTCAGCGCTTCGCTATCGCCGGGCGCGGCGCCGCGGATGACATAGCTGCGGTAGAGGCGCTTTTCCGGCCGTCTGTCCTGGAAGACCACCCGGGCGCCCACGCGGTTCTTCTCGCCCAGGTGCGAGATGTCGAAGCCCTCGATGCGGGCGGGATAATGGCGCAGGCGGAACATGTTCTGGAGCTCCTCCCCCAGCCGGCGGAAGTCGCTCTTTTGCACGAACAGGGCCAGGTTCTTCAGCGCCAGGTCGAGGATGCGCTTCGCTTCGCCCCGTTGGGCGCTGCGGATGCGCACGCGCCGGCCCGCTTGCGCCGAGAACAAGCCGGCCAATCCCGCGGATTCCGCGGGCAGCCTTGAAACGACGATCTCGCCGGGCAGGGGCCGCAGGCGGTAATAATCAAGGAGGAATTCCCTGAGGGCATCCTCCTCGGAGTCGTGCAGCGTCGGCAGGTGGAAATAGCCGCCCCGGCTGACGCGGCCGCCGTTCACCGCGAAGAAAGCGAAGAACGCCTCGCGGCCCAGGAGGCTGGCGGCGATCACGTCGCGATCGCCGCGGCCGCGCGTCGTGATGTAGGAGCGCAGCGAGAAGCCGCCCAGCGATTCCAGGTCCTCCTTCACCTTCTGCGCCCCCTCGAAATCCAGGCGCGCCGCCAGTGAGCGCATGCGCTCGCGCAGCCTGGCCGCGACCTTGCCCTTGCGCCCCTTGAGCAGGTCCACGGCATCGGCGACCTGGCGGTGGTACGCGGCGCGGCCGGCCTTGCCGGCGCAGGGGGCGGAACAGCGCTCGATATGGTAGTAGAGGCACGGGATGCCCTTCTTGAAGATCGACCGCCGCAGGTGCGCAGTCGGAAAATGCGGGTGACGGTGTCGATCAGGCCCCGGGCCTTGCGGGCATCGACCAGCGGGCCGAGGGCAAATTTGATAGGAGATTCCTTTTTTTCGCGGCGCCGAGATCACTCTTCTCGAGCTCAAAATTGACCCCTGCGCTCACGAAGCGATGTTATTCCCGCCGCAGAAGGCTGTCAAGAACTCAGAATTCGGCGGGCCGGGTCCAGAGGGGCGGGTTTATCCCTCCGGACAGCCGCGAAAGCGGTCAAACCGGGACAGGCTCCTCCCCGCTCAAGAACAGCCGCTATTCATAGTCTTCGCCCTCCTCAGCCGCCATCAGGACGACCTGCTCGAAAACATGGGCGGGCGGCGGCTTCTCCGCGACGAACGTCAACTCCAGGTGACGGATGAGCCGGTCGACGACGGCGTACTCGGTCAGGAAGGAGACGACCTTCATCCTCCCGCCGCATCGTGGGCAGATCATACCGCAAGGTGGCGTTTTATGCACTAGTGTAATGTATCGGTAATATATTTACAATGGAAGCTGGCTTGTGTTATGATCTTTTCATGTGGAAGCCAGCCTCTATTCTGCCGATGACCCCTGATCAGCGACGAACTCTGGAAGCTTGGGTTAACGCAAAAACGACTCCTCAGAGAGTCGTCCTGAGATCGCGAGTCTGCTTGTCTGCCACGGACGGTCGATCCAATAACGCTATCTCCAAAGAGCTCGGGATCTCCCGTCCGACGATCATTCTGTGGCGGGCTCGTTTTGAAAAGCTGGGCCCGGCCGGAATCGGCGAGGATGCATCGCATGGCCGGAGTTTTCGTCGAACCGATGATACGACCGTGAAAACGATCATTGATCGGACTTTGCAGACTCATCCGCCCGGGGCTACCCATTGGAGTACGCGGACAATGGCCAAGGCGATTGGAGTCAGCCATGCCACGGTGGCCCGCGTCTGGGAGGCCCACGGATTGCAGCCGCATCGCATTAAAACATTCAAGCTTTCGAAGGACAAACACTTTGTGGAAAAGCTGACCGATGTCGTCGGACTCTATCTGAATCCCCCTGATAAAGCCCTTATCTTGTGCGTTGACGAAAAGTCTCAGATCCAAGCCCTTGATCGAACGCAGCCTGGCTTGCCCATGAAGAAGGGCCGCTGCGGCACGATGACCCACGATTATAAGCGGAACGGAACGACGTGCCTGTTCGCCGCCTTGAACATGCTGGATGGAACGATTATCGGGACCTGTTATCCACGTCATCGCCATGAGGAGTTTTTGAAGTTCATTCAAACGATCGATCGGTCGACTCCGCCGCGGCGAGATCTTCATTTGATCCTGGATAACTATGGGACCCATACCCACCCGATCATCAAAGACTGGCTGTCCCAACACCCTCGTTTTCATCTTCACTTCACGCCGACGAGTTCGTCTTGGTTGAACATGATCGAGCGCTGGTTTGGAGAATTGACGCAGAAACGGATTCGAAGAGGGACCTTCTCTAGCGTTAAAGAACTGGTCGGGGCGATTCAGGAATATATCCGGATCAATAATCAGGAACCGAGGCCGTTCGTCTGGGTGAAGACGGTTGATCAAATCCTCTCCAAAATCGCCCATTGTAAACCCGTTATTGAGACACTACACAAGTAATAGACAGGGGAGGATGGGAGGTTATTCCGGAGGTTGTGAGCGGGAAAACGCTTATGGAAGCTGTACCTCTGAAACAAGGTGACGACAGGGGTTTGCAGAACCATGTCACGAATCATCTCGACTGTACAAAAGCCGCAATCAGAATACCAATGCCAGCGTAGAAATTGGTGCACATATTGCCAAGTTCTCGAGCCTTGGAAACATAGCATACCGTACAGGCAAAAAATTCATCTGGGATGGCACTAAATTTACAAACGATGGTAAGGGGAAATTCGCCATGCATTCACCCGATAAAGGACACGAAAGTCACCTGGGGACCCTGCTGGCTGACCTTGATTCAGATGGTGATCCGGATATTATCAGTATTGCATGGGATCATTATAAATTTCTTCACCTCTGGCGAAATGATGCCATTAAATCTGATATCAGCTGCAAGCATTTATCAACAAAGAATGGAGAATTGCCTCCTTCAAACGGAGGGAAGGAACAAACTTCCTGCCTTGTTGCCGATCTTGATAAAGACGGTTTCAAGGATTTTATTATCACCGACAGGAGCGTGACCCCTTCAGTATTATGGTACAGATATAATCAGGGGAAATGGGATATCTTTATTATTGAAAATTCTTTGATAGGAGATTCCTTTTTTTCGCGCCGCGGACATCACTCTTCTCGAGCTCGAAATTGACCCCTGCCCTCACGAAGCGATGTTATTCCCGCCACAGACAGGCTGTCAAGGACTCAGAATTCGGAGGGCCGGCGCCCCGGAAGATGGGTTATCGGCCCCTCTGTCAACATCAACCATCCGAGAAGCGATAGAGGCAAGAAGCCTCAGGTCCTGGTCAGAAGGCGGCGGTCTTCTCCACGGCCGCGGCGGCCTTGATTTCGATGTTCTCGATCTTGACCATGGGCCTTGCCGCATCCTTGTCGTTGATCACTTCCACCTCATAGGTACCGGGAGGCAGCTCCAAGAGAACGCCATTCTGGCCGGTTCGACCATAGGTGACACTGCTTGGCTTTTCCCCCTCCGCCGCCTTGACGAACAAGTTGTAGACGGCATCGAGGGGCTTACCGTTGAGGGAAGCCTTGACCGTAAGCTTTCCCCCGGAGAACTCGGCGGTCTTCTCCACGGCCGCGGCGGCCTTGATTTCGATGTTCTCGATCTTGACCATGGGCCTTGCCGCATCCTTATCGTTGATCACTTCCACCTCATAGGTACCGGGGGGCAGCTCCAAGAGAGCGCCATTCTGGCCGGTTCGGCCATAGGTGACACTGCTTGGCTTTTCCCCCTCCGCCGCCTTGACGAACAAGTTGTAGATGGCATCGAGGGGCTTACCGTTGAGGGAAGCCTTGACCGTAAGCTTTCCCCCGGAGAACTCGGCGGTCTTCTCCACGGCCGCGGCGGCCTTGATTTCGATGTTCTCGATCTTGACCATGGGCCTTGCCGCATCCTTATCGTTGATCACTTCCGCCTCATAGGTACCGGGGGGCAGCTCCAAGAGAGCGCCATTCTGGCCGGTTCGGCCATAGGTGACACTGCTTGGCTTTTCCCCCTCCGCCGCCTTGACGAACAAGTTGTAGATGGCATCGAGGGGCTTACCGTCCCGCATGGCTTTGATCGTAAGCTTCCCTCCGGAGAACTCAGCGGTCTTCTCCACGGTCTCGGTCGCCTTGATTTCGATACCATCGATCTTGACCATGGGCCTTGCCGCGTCCTTGTCGTTGATTACTTCCGCCTGGTAGCTGCCGGGAATCAGTTTGATGGAAGACCCTTCCTGACCCGTCCGGCCGTAGGTGACCCGGGTCTTTTCTTCCCCTTTGGCGAAGATCGTAAAGATGGCATCAAGAGGCTTACCGTCCCGCATGGCCTTGAGCTTGAGCACGCCCGATGACTCTTCGGTTTTTTGCACCACCTGCTGGGTGGCCTTGAGCAGTTCGTCGGCGTTCTTGGCGCCGAAGTACTTCCCGCCCCCCGCTTCGGCGATGCAGGCCAACTGGGCCTTGGTTTTCTCGTCCACGTCGAAGCCGATGACATGCAGGACAAAGCGTACCCCGGCGGCCTTGAGTTGTCTGACAAGGGCGCAGGGATCCCCTTCGCAGGTTTCTTCCCCGTCGCTCACCAGGACGATGGTGGCGGCCTGCCCGGAAGCCTTCAATCGATCAGCCACCTGGGTGACGGAACCGGCAATGGGGGTCTTTCCGAGGTTCTTCATCCCCGCGATCTTTTTCTGCATCGCTTCCCTGGCGTCGTTGTCCAATAGCGAGAGCGCGGAAAGCTCTTCCACATCGCCGCAGTCATCTTTCTTCCGGTGGCCATAGGCCGTTAGGCCCACGTTGATGCCGGAGGGAAGATCCCGGACAAGCCCGGACATGACCTCCTTGGCGATATCCATCTTGCTCCGGGTTCCCATCTTTTGGGACATGCTCCCAGACGCATCGAGAATGAACATGATATTTTCCGCTTCCCCACCCTTTGCTGCCGCGGACGAGGTCGAAGCGGGGACAGCCCATGCCGCCGCCCCCAGCAGGATCAACATCGAAACAAGGAACATGCTCCCCGCAGCCTTGCAAGGACTCACCAAGATACGGCACATATTTTTTATAAGCGCTTTTTGCATTTATCCTCCTCCCCAGTTACAATTCGCCATCCAGACAGAATAGCAGCGGTCCGTTTCGCAAGAGACCGAGAAATGATCCCCACGATAGCCCTCGGGCCCCGGATTGTCAATATAGAAGCACCGGAGGAACCATCCCGGGGACCGCCTTGGGGTGGACGGATTAATTTTTGAGTGAATAAGGGACTCCTATCCGGCAACAGGATATTTCCAATCAAGAGATAAGAACTTGCTTTTTACGGATAGGAGATTCCTTTATTGCGCGGCGCGGGCCTCACTCCCTTTGAGCTCGATATTGGCACCTGCCCTCACGAAGCGATGATATTCCCGGCTACAGACAGGTGTCAAGAACTCAGAATTCGGAGGGCCGGCGCCCCGGAAGATGGGTTATCGGCCCGGACAGCCGCGAAAGCGGTCAAACCGGGACAGGCTCCTCCCCGCTCAAGAACAGCCGCTATTCATAGTCCCCGCCCTCCTCAGCCGCCATCAGGGCCACCTGCTCGAAAACATGGGCGGGCGTTGCCACAGAGCCCATAGTAGCGGACCATGACCTGGCCCCTGTCAGGGGCGCGGGATCCGGTGGAAGGTGCCCGCCCGGTCCACGCCGCAGTCCGGGCAACGGATCCGGGCAAAGCCCGAGCGGGGGTTGGCGCAGTCGAGGTAGCGCTCTACGACTTCCTTGATGACCGGCCGGAAATACCCATATTCCTTCTCGAACTGGCCCTCGTACTCCGTCAGGAAGCGCTCAAAATAATGGAACAGCACTCGGTAGAGAACCGTGCGCTCCGGATGGCGAGGGCGGCAGATTCCCGGCACAGCCACAAGGCTGATTCAAAAAGCGTGCCGGGAACCCGTGAGGAAAGATCGGGAGGCATGGGGAGGAATCCGTCAACAATCGGCGACGCCAGAGGGGAAAAAGAGAGGGAGCCTGCAGCTGTCACGCTGTGAGGCAACGGCCGCCGGAAGGGCGGCGCTGCGGCCAGAAGATAGACGAGAGGAAAGGCCGCGATCATGAGCCCAAGTCCCAGCCCGTGCTCGAGCGCGGGTCGTCTCATCAAGCGGACGATGAATATGAGAATGACGGTACGGCTGTCACTTCCCAGCGATAGACCCAATATAAGAAAGGTCCGGCCTTATGGTATAATTTTTTCGCCTGAAATTCACGCCGGTCGAATCGTCAAGTTCGAACAGGAGGGGCCTATGGAACTCGAGGAATATTTTCGCAGCACGAAGGGACTCGGGGTGCTGAGCACCGCGGACGATAAGGGCAAAGTCGACTCCGCGGTCTACTCGAAGCCCAAGGTCGTTGACAACGGGCGGGTGGCCTTCATCATGTCCGACCGGCTATCCATCTCCAACGTGCGAAAGAACCCGTACGCGGCCTATCTTTTCAAGGAGAACGGCGAGGGGTGGAAGGGCTTGAGGCTTTTCCTCGAATACGAGAACGAGACGAGGGAAACCGCCGATGTCGCCGCGGCGTGCAGCAAAGAATACCCCGGGCCTTATTGCGGCGAAAAATATCTCCAGGGCGCGTCGCTCGTCACGTTCAGGGTGGTTTCCGTTCTTCCCCTTGTCGGCGACGGCACGGAAAAAAAACAACATGAATAGCGGGGCGACATTATCGCGCATAAAGACCGTCCTCAAGGGACAACGACTGGGCATCCTGGCCACCCGTGGCGAGAGTTATCCCTACCAGAACATCGTGTCCTATTCGGTATCGGGCGACCTCAAAATAATTGTCTTCGCGACGGCCCGGGCCAGCATGAAATACGCCAACATCCAGCGTTGCCCGCACGTGGCGATTTTCGTCGATAACCGGAAGAACACGGAACAGGACCTGATCGACGCGGTCGGGATTACGGCCCTCGGCGACGCCAAGGAACTGTCGGGCGCCGAGGAACGAAGGCGGAAAAGATCTTTGACCGCCCGGCATCCGTATCTCGAAGAATTCGTTTCTTCCCCGGGGGTAGCCCTTTTTGCGGTCCGGGTGAAGGTCTATTACGCCGTCTCAAGGTTCCAGGACGTCGAAGAATTGGTACTGCGCTGATGTGGCTTTTCCGCCGCTTAGAGGATATCAAGGACACCGACCGCGTTAGGGTAGGGGGCAAGGCCGCGGCGCTCGCCCTCCTCGTTAAGAAGGGCGGGCGCGTCCCTCCCGGCGGCTGTATCACCGTCCAAGCTTTCCGGGACTTTCTTTCCTTTAACGGCTTGGACGGCAAGATCGCGATAGAACTCGGCCGCAAAGAGCTCAAGGACATGCGTTGGGAAGAGATGTGGGACGCGAGCCAGCGGATCAGGAACCTTGTGAACGGCGGGATCTTCCCACCTGCCATGCTCCGGGAGATCACCTCGTTCGCGAATACCCTCCTTGGCGGGAAGAGCGCGGCGGTCAGGTCTTCATCCCTTTCCGAGGATTCCGCAAGCGCCTCTTACGCCGGGGTGCACGAATCGTATGTCGACGTCAAGGGCGAGAAAGCCGTGATGGAAAGCGTGCTCCACGTTTGGGCTTCTCTTTGGTCGGACGCTGCGCTCCTGTACAAGAAAGAACTGGGCCTCGATCCCGCTTCCGGAGGAATGGCCGTGATCCTGCAGAAGCTTGTCCGGGGAGAGGTCTCCGGGGTCGTTTTCAGTCTGGACCCCGTTCGCGGCGGAGGGATCGTGATAGAAGCCGTCCCGGGACTCAACAAGCGCCTCGTCGACGGCAGGATAGAACCTCACCGCTGGTCCGTGGAAAGAGGTTCGGGTGGACGGATATCTTACAGTCCCCCTTCGTCTTCGGCCAAGCGGTCCGGCAAAAAGACCGCCGGATTGCTGAAGGCCGAGCGGGTCAGAGAGGTCGCAAGGCTGGCGCTTTCAGCCGAGAAGCTCTTCAGGAGCCCGCAGGACGTCGAGTGGACCTTCCGAAGGAAAGCCCTTTTCGCGCTTCAATCCCGTCCCATCACGACGACCCCGGACGCAGGGCTCTCCAAAAGAAGCGTCTTCGATCTTTCCCTGAAGCGATCTTTCGAAAACCTCTCGGAGCTCAGAAAAAGGATAGAGGGAGAGCTCCTCCCGGCCATGGCCGAAGAAACGCGCCGCATGAGGGATGAGGACCCCGCCGAGATGTCAGACGCGGAGCTCGCGAGAGAACTTGAGCGGAGAACGGCGGTCCTCGCGCGGTGGAACAGGACGTACTGGGACGAGTTTATTCCCTACGGTCACGGCGCGAGGCTTTTCGGCCGGGTGTACAACGACCTTGTCAAGCCCCGCGACCCTCACGAATTCGTCGAGCTCCTGCGGACCGGTCGCACGCTCAGCATGCAGCGCGACGCCATCCTGGCGGAGATGTCCGCGATGGTCCGCAGGGGAAGGCCCTCGCTCATGGCTGTGAGAAAAGGCGGGCCGACCGGCGCGGCAAGGTTCGACGCCCTGCGCAGGCTGCTTTTCAGCCAATTCGGGATGATCAGCGGCGACCTGGAGGATCACCGGAAGCTGGCCGCGTTTCTCGCCAAAATGCCGTTTGGGCCTCGGAAAGGAACGCCAGGCGGACGCGCTGCGGCCGCGGGCCTCGAGAAAAGGTTCCTCTCTCGATTCCCCAAGAAGGACCGGCGACGCGGCCTTGAGCTCCTCGACCTTGCCCGGTCGAGTTACGCGATGAGAGACGATGACAACGTCTACCTGGCAGGAATAGAGCGCGAGCTAAAAAAGGCGGCCGATGAGGCGCGCCGCAGGATTGACGAGGGCCTCGTGCGCGGAGGCTCGAAAAGAACGCTTTCCGCACTTCTGCGCCACAAGCTTGTGAGGGGGTTGGACAAGCCTCCGGTCCGCGGCAAGACCGGCCAGGCGCGAGAACGCGGCGCAGCCGAGGTGCGCGCGAAACAGCTCCGGGGCCAGCCCGCGTCCAAAGGGATCGTCCGGGGAAAGGCCCGGGTCGTTGTCGACCCCGGACAGCTCAAGGACCTTGAACCCGGGGAGATCCTCGTGTGCGACTCGATAGGGCCCGAGATGACCTACGCGGTCTCTGTCGCGGGAGGGATCGTCGAGCGTCGGGGCGGGATGCTCATCCACGGAGCGATCGTCGCGAGGGAATACGGCATACCTTGCGTAACGGGCGTTCCCGATGCGGCCCACGCCATCAGGACCGGGGACGACTTGACCGTCGACGGGTATCTCGGCGTCGTCACGATACGGAAAAGATCGATGTAAGGAGTGATCGCTATGGTCTCCGAAAAGACAGTTCCCTACCGCGTGATACCCCTGAAACCCTTCCGCAGAACTCCGGGCGTGCGGTTCCACCTGTTTCCCATGGAAGAGTTCCCGAAGATCGGCGCGATCGACCGGGTCATCCACGACGGGGGAGCAATTTCCCCGGGGCCGGTGGGGCAAATCGTGAGGCCCTGGTACATGCATCGGCACCAGGAAGACCATCTCATCGTCCTTCATGGCTCAAGAGAGGTGGAGCTTTACTGGCCGCCGTGGGGCAGGGTCGAAAAATTCCGAATCTCGGAGGACAGGATAGAAAAAGACGGGGTGACCGTCCATGACGGCGCGGGGATCCTCGCCTGGGGCGCGGGCGTGTTCCACCGGATCAAGAGCGACGATAAGCTTGGCTCGGCCTCGCTGAACGTCGCCGTGAGAGATGAGGGATTTGACATCGCCACGAACTTCAGCATCTACGAACTCGACTCAGCCAGCGGATCTTTCAAGGTCCTGCGGGAAGGCTGGCTTGACCAGAACGACGTTTCTTGAACCTCCCGATCTCATTCTTTGCATGAGGCTCTGAAGATTTGTATGGACAAATTAGAACCGGATGACGGCTCCGACCATGAACGGGGCAGACAGACGGCTAGCGTCGTCGTTGATGTTCTCCAACCCGGTTCCGGCCAGGCCCTCGATCGGCTTGGGCTTTCCCTGATACTGCAGGCCGGCGTCGAGGAGAATGCCTAAATTCGGCGAGACATGGTAGCAGAGGCCGACGTTGGCGCCGAAATTGTCCGTTTTATGCTTGTCCTTGTGTCAGCTACCTAGTTTCTTGATATCTCTTAGCTGATTTGTTTGGGAAGGATCACGGCGTCGATGACGTGGATGACGCCGTTGGTGCAAACGATATCGGTCTTGATGACCTTAGCGTTGTCGACCATGACCGTTCCGCCCTCGACCTTGATCGCAACAGACTGCCCGTTGACCGTTTTCGCCGAGGACAGCTTCACAACATCGGCGGCCATGATCTTCCCCCCGACGACATGGTAGGTCAGGACGGCCTTCAATTTCGGAATGTCCTTCAGCAGGGCGTCGATCGTTCCTGCCGGAAGCTTGGCGAAAGCATCGTCGGTGGGCGCGAAGACGGTGAAGGGGCCCGGGCCGGAGAGCGTTTCGACAAGGCCGGCGGCCTTGACCGCCGTAACCAAAGTCCCGAAGCTGCCGGCGGCGATGGCCGTTTCAACGATGTTTTTCTCTTCGGAAGGGGTCGACGATCCTGCGGAAACGATCGTTCCCATGGCCACGAAGAGAACCAGCATAACCCACACCTGCATCTTTCTCATAAAAAACCTCCAGTTTCTCGCCGTACTTGGAGCTCACGGGAGAACAAGGCCATCATAGCCGGAGCGGCGAGAGAGGGCTATCGCATGAGCCCCTATTTTAACGACACAAGACCACCCTTCCGGCGTCATCGATTCTGTGACAAGGAAACAGGCCGGAGGCTGGCCGCTTCAATCGAGAAGGCCCGCCCTGACGGCGTAGCGGACAAGGTCCGCGACGCTTTGTGCCTTCATCTGATCGAGGATTCTCGTCTTGTAGGTATTGACGCTCAGGAAGAGCTCCCGGGCGATGAACTCCAGATAATCCATCGTCTCCGGATCGGCCGCCTGCCGGCCCCAGCGATAGCCGATTCTTCCCTCCCGTTCATCCAGGGAGAGGCGCCCCAGGGAAAGGACCGGCCGGAAATACCCATATTCCTTCTCGAACCGGCCCTCGTACTCCGTCAGGAAGCGCTCAAAATAATGGAACGGCACTCGGTAGAGAACCGTGCGCTCCGGGTGGCGAGGGCGGTAGATTCCCGGCACAGCCACAAGGCTGATTCAAAAAGCGTGCCGGGAACCCGTGAGGGAAGATCGGGAGGCACGGGGAGGAATCCGTCAACAATCGGCGACGCCAGAGGGAAAAAAGAGAGGGCGTCTTCAGCTGCCACGCTGTGAGGCAACGGCCGCCGGAAGCTCGAACCGCCATATCGGGAGATCCGTCTTGATATTCTTTTCCTTGGCGAGCGCCGCCAGAAACGTATCCCAGCCCGTATGCCCGAGCAGGCCCGAAGTCCCGATCGTATAAGCAGGACCGGTATCCGCGAGCGGCATGGCGCTGAAGACGATAACCTCTCCCCTGCCGAGCGGGCGGCTGTAGACTCCCGGCGTGCTCCCGTCCTCGTAATTGAACAGGACCCGGGCATCGTTGGGTATCTCGAGCGTCCTGGCGATTTCGCCCGACTTGCCCGGCTCGATCAACATGAGACGGGTTTCGGGAAAACGCCGTTGCCCTTCCGGCGCGGCCAGGAAATGCGAACACTCGCGTCTGTTCCCGAGCGCCGTTCCCAGGAGTTCTTGCCTTTGAGATACGAGCGGTCCCGTCTCGATGTCGTATGTCAGGGCGTCGGGGTCGAAGACGACCAGGGTCGCGCCTTCCCGCACCTTGGCCGTCAGCTCTTCCGCGAAAGACCGGGACACGTAGGACAGGGACGGGGCAAAAATCAGCTTATAGCCGTCCAGGGACTGGAGGCCCTTCTGGACAGAGTTCTCTCCGACGAAGGTATACCAGATGCCGAGCTTTTCCCCTAAGAGATAATGCAGCAGGTAATGAGCATTCAGGTGGTCGTCATTCGTCGCGGCCCGGGAGTCGTCGCTGAAGATCACCGCGACATCCGCCCTCTTGGGAATGTCGAGAGCGGGGAGTTCCTTCCACTGCCTGGTGATGCGAAGCATCTCCCGGTAGAGTGCCGGGTCCTCCGAGCGGGGGTCGCCGTACCACTCCAAATGCGTCACGCCCACCTTCGCGGCCTGGCTGGCCCACTCGCGGATGTTCTCGGGGGTGGGCATTCGATCATGGAACAAGAAGGCCTGCTCAATGAGCTTCGAGGGCTTGCCGCCGCCGAGGTCGGTCATCAGCTTGCAGGCGAATCCCACGTGGTAGAGCGCCCTCATCTGTCCCTGGCTCTTGAGGTTGGCCGTCGGGTAGGGATCGGCAGAATAACCGTCCGTGACATCGAAGTAGCGGGCCTGATCCACGCGATCGATCGTGTTGGGTGTGTATTTCGTCATGAAATCCAGGATCGAAATGGCGTTTCGGTTATACGCAAAGTACGGAACTTGCGGCGCGTAAGTCTTGACGATCTTGTATTCCCGCCTGGCGTGTTCGTAGAGTTGATCGTTGAGCCAACGCCAGACGGCAATCCGGAGTAAGGCCACATCAAGGGGGTCTTTGTTCAGGATGCCGGGATCCGTGGTGGTCCAGGGCTGGACGAGCTCGGGGTCCTGCGCCGTCAGCTTGAGTTTGAGGATGGGGAACTTCTGTTTGAGCGCCTGGTTGACGAACTCAACGGCGCCCGGACTTCTCAGCGTTCCCGCGTAGTTCAGGGGCTCGTCGACGCCCAGGATGCAGGACAGCCAGGGCTTTTTGCCGTTGACTTTGAGCCAGGCTTCAACAGCCTTGTCGGAGAGGTCCATCATCCGCGGGTCCCAGCACGCCACGCCGTGCTCGCCGCTCCCGTATGCGGGGGGGAAGAAGAAAATCGCGCCGGCTTGTTTGGCGGCCGCGGTGAAGGCCCCGTAAGGAGGGAAATAAGGGAACTTCATCCCCTTGCCCGCCCACTCGGCGAGCGCGGCCTCGCCGAAATTGTCCGCGAATCGCGGCGCAAAGGGGCCGTCCATGCCCACACGCACATAGTCGGTGAGCGCCTGGATCTGACTCTCTGACAGCGCGGCGGGCTTCGGCTCGGCCGGAGCGCTCGGGGATCGTTTCGGCGCGTCATAGAAGTTCGAGTGGTAAGAAGTGACGAGCCTCGGGAGGCGTTGTTGAGTCAGAACGCTCTTAAAAGTCGGGTTGGGCCGGTTCACGGCGAGAGGGTCGTCCTGGGGCATCGCAGCGTTCGGAGCGGCCGCAAGGAAGACGGAGCAGAGTAAGAGTCTGTTAAGTCGCATAGGGTTCACGTCGTCCTCCGATAGTTCCCCCCAATCGGAATGTCGGTGTTCTCAAAATAGTTATCGGCGATGATGCTCGGTTTGGAGACTTCGAGTAAGAGGCAGGGGCCAAGGCCGGTAAATCGATGGTCTTTCCCCGGTTCAACCCGGAGGACATCGCCGGCGCTCATCTCAAACTCCCGGCCATCATAGAGCATTTTGACGGTGCCTTTGACGATAAAAAACGTTTCCAACTTTTCCTTATGGTTATGTCGGGGACAGGTCTGGCCGTCAAAGACGAAGAGAAACTTGCCGCAGTATCCCCCCTCCAGTTCATTGGCGATCCAAAACTCGACCTCCCCGATGCGTTCAAAATCTCCCAGGCCGAAATCGAGGACCAGCGGCTCGACCTTAGGCAAGACCAGGCCCCAGGCTTGGATTTGCCGATGCACCCGGTCAACCGCTTTTTGAGCCTGCTCGCCATGTAACGATATTTCGAGCCCTTTTTCTAGTTCTTCCATGATGCTCCTGTCCTTAAAGGACGCTCCTTTCCTTTTTTGTTCAGGGGTTCCGCGCCTGGATTAAGTCTGAAATGTTTCGACAGAACTCGATATTCCCATCCGGCGGGACTTGATCGGCGACCCCCAGGACAAACCGTGTCCCCGCCCAGCATTCGAGGACATGCTCGACATGGCGTCGCATGTCCTCCCAGGTGTACGGCGGGGCAAAAAGTATTCCCGGAACTCCGCCCCAGAGAATGACATGGTCATCATTCGCGATTGTGCGCATCTTTTCGATGGGCTGATCTCCCCCGGGATAGGGCGTCAAGGCTTCCACGGCATCAAATCCGACCCGCGCTAATTTGGGGAGTAATCCCTGGACAACGCCATCCAAATGCACCGCGCATTTAATGCCAGCCTTATGAAGTCGCGCAATTCGGTGGCGATGTCCGGGTTCCATCAGCTCTTCGTAAAAGCCCGTGATCGTATCGCTCGAAAGATTGTCGGCAAAATGGACAAGCGGGGGATGAAGTCCGCAGACCGCATCAAGAATCGGCTCCTCCTGCTTTTCCATGAGCCGAAAGATGTCCCGCACGAGCTCCGGAAAATCCAGGAGAAGATAAATGCCGTTGATCACCCCGGCCCATTCGTAAAAAAAGGCCGACAGGGGGCTTCGCGGCAGGGCGATGACCGGAAGACCATCATAACGCCGCCAGAGTTCGAGTCGTTCCGGGTAATCTTCGATGCCCACCGGCTTGAGGCTGCGGTTTTCTATAAGGTACCGAAACACCTCAAGTTCGGCTTTATTCGTCACCGCGAATTTGCTGTGGGCGATCGAACAACTATCGGGCGAAAACGTGGTTTCTTCCGAGATCGCGCCGATCGGTGTTTGCCACGTCTTTTGAGTGAGATGACCTTGGGTTCGCGTTGAAATCTGGACGCGACGATCATAGCGGGGTTCAGCCAACCAGAATTTCTCGTACCAGTAATAAGGCATAAACCCTAACGTCTGACAGAACCGGAGGTAGCCCTCTTCGGTCCCCCAAACGGGATCGGCTTGGCCCTGAAACTGCTTTCCACTGATCCAGTAAGTGATATCAGCCGTCCAGATAATTTGAGACGCTGGTTCACCTGCCAGAAGCCGCAAAAACGCGTCGCGCATCGTCGAATTACCCTACCGCCAAAAGCATGCTTTCTTCCTGTGTTGCGAGTTTTGGGGCGGAGATTTTATGGAGTGACATATTCCGCGCTCTTCCCGCGTTCTGTTTTCTTATCAGGAAAGAGAAAGAGATGCAATACGCCTGAATACTTCACGAATCGAGGCGGCCCCCAGATGCGAGGCCCGAGGGGTGAAGCTGTACTCTTTGGTACAGCGAACTCCGAGAACGAAGCCGATGGGGCCGAATCGGTTCGCCCGAAGGGTAAAAAGCGCCGCATAAAGAGAAATGGAAAAAAGACGAGGCGCTTTTTATGAATAAGTCAGGCAAGCAATGGGCTTCCCCAACATAGATAAGTGTCAAGGGTGCCTGTTCTCGAGGTTGATTCGCGGCCGAACCTTGAAGGCCTTATTGTGAGAGCGGTTGCGGCGCCGCCGTCCGCAGCCAGTCGTGAGTGATCATCATCAGCCCGGCGGGGATCGGGCCGGTCCAGCCGTGGAGCACGCCCCGCCAGCCGCCTTTCCGGCCGCGCCACAGGGCGAGGTCGAGCCGCTCGGGCAGCTCGATGGTCAAACCGCCGCCGCGGAACGACTTGAGGCCGCCGCCCGCCAGGGCTTCGAGGTGGCCCTCCTTGTCCAGCCGCGCGGCGGCCACGCCGACCGCGTCAAACGCCATGTCGCGCCCGTTCACGGCGATGGTGGCCCGGATCGGATCGCCCATGACGTTTTTCTCTCCCGAGGCGAGGATCACGGTGCCGTCGAGCAGCCGGCACCGCCCGGAGGGCAGGGGCATCATCGACACGGGGAAGTCGCCGGTCGAGCGCGGAGCACACCGCGTCTGGGGCTCGATGCCCGCAGCTTTCATCCGCCCGATCGCCTGGTCCGCGACCGCCGCAGCGTCCGCCGGAGCCATGACGGCCGGCAGGGCGTCGTTGCCCGCGAAGACATTCCCTTCGAAGTCCCTCGTCCACTCCCCCACGCGGAAGAGCGCGGTCTTTCCCGCCGCGGATGCGGCACGGAAGAATTCGGCCATGGCCGGCCGCTCGTATTGCGGCTGAATCAGGATGACCGCGGCATAACGCTGCGGGCCGTATTGCACGCGGCCGTCCGGCGCCAGCACAAGATGCCCCTCCGAGATTTCGCTCGACGGTATGAGATCCGCGTAATAGCCTTCCTCCCATAGGCGGTCGGCCACCGCCATGCCCGTGTCGGCGAAACCGGCGTGCGCCCAATTTAAGGCCGCCGGATGGCCGAAGACGACGGCCGCCGGGCAATCGATCGGCGCCGTCGAGATAGTGTTCAGCAGGCGAACGCGCGCGTCGGCGGCCAGGAGCGGGCCGGACAGAAAGCGAAGTAGTCAGGTTTTGCGTCGGGTGGGGCCAGAGCGGATGAAAATTCATCCGGCCGCCGCCCAGCGCGTGCCGCCAGAGGTCTTCCTCGTAGGATTTCACGGACCGCTCGTAATACATGTTGTACCAGAGCGGGCTGTGCCACTTCTTGGCCAGCGCGGTCCGGGCCGCGTAAGGCGTGCCCTCGTCGGTCTGGGCGAGGTCGCGCCGGCAGGCCCACCAGCTCAGCCCGTTCTTGAAGACTTCCCGGCGGTCGGGATACGGGTACCAGGTCGGGTGCGTGCCGGACATGGCCGCCGGGCCGAATACCCGCTTGATCGAATCGTAGAACGCGTTCTCGACCTCGGCGTTCCGCCGCCAATAAAGGTCCATATAGTGGTTGATGGCGGCGGCGCGGTCGTTCTCCCGCCCGGCCTCCCCCTTGACCATCAGCAGCAGGTCCCGCACCAGGTCCCGGCCCGGCCGCCGTCGGGCGTACGCTTCGGCCATGGCCCGCGAGAAATAGAGGCCGTCGAGGCGCAGGTCGTGCCGGCCGGGGAATCCCCACTCGTCCTTGCAGGCGCCCGCCAGGGGGACGTCGGCGTATTGCCGGAGGATATCCCGTTCGAACTCGACGAGGTGCGGGGCGAAGACGTCGGGCGTAAAAAGGGTGAAAGCCGCCAAGACGCAGGCGGTGCGTCCCAAATCTCCGTCGGCGGCGGGGATCGAGACGCGAACACCCTTGGCGTCGGCCTGCTCCACCCGGACGCGGGCCGTGATGTCCTCGACCGAGCCGGGCGCGATGCCTTGCGGGCCGGAGACGGAGGAATAGACGCGCAGCACGCGGGCCGCGATGGAGTCGTAGCCCCGGGCGCGGTACGTGTAGTGGTCCCCAAGGTTAATCGGCTCGACCGTCAGCGCGGCCTCTCCCGGCCCCCCGAGCGCCACCTCGCGCAATCGCACGATCTCCTGCATTTCGTCGGGATGCCGGCGCTCGAAGGCCCCGCGCGCCAGCCGGACATCGAGGTCCATGACGATCTCCATGCCGAGGCCTCGCGCGTACTCCGCCGCCGCCTTGATCCGGTCGTGCACCTCCGGGTCCGTAACCTCGACCGGGTGGCGGATGCTCGTCGTCAGGAAGCGGAAGGCCGAGTGCTTCGCGTGGAGGTCGAGGAACCGCTTCCAGCCCTCGGGCTTGAACTCCTCCTCCGACCAGAACCAGCACCCGATCCCCGGCCACGAGGTTTTGATGACGTTTTGTTCCTGGCCCGGCAATTCGACCTGAAGCGAACGCAGTATCGCCGGTTTGTCCAAGCCGGCCCCGGCCGTCCAAGCCAGGAGAAGCCATACCGCGTATCTCAATCTGTACATCGGCTTCAGGTGAATGCCCGTTTCCCTATATCAACGTCCGGGCGCATCCGGCAGCGGGGCGTGGTCCTTGATTGTCAGGAGGCAACGGCCAGGGCGGCGCCCATGTTTTCGAGGGCTTCGTCGACTTCAGCGGCGCCGGCAAAGCCGATGGTCACCGCATCCACGAACCCGCATTGCATCGCATACTGCATGGCGCGAACCCGGTCTTCCCGCTTCTTGAAATCCCCGTTGCCGACGAGCTTCATGCCGATGATCCCGCGACCCATCGCCTTCATGGTTTTCAGTTCCTGACCGGCAGCAGCCATGTCGGCATCCGCCTGGCCCGGATCTTCGCCGTCCACGCCATGCCCCTGTGGATTGATCCGGGCCAGTTGCACGTCCGCCCAGGGCACTTTGGCGGCCTGCCGCAACGCCGGCAAGCCATGGCATGACATCCCTTTCAGGCGGATGATTTTTCGTTCCTGGGCCTCGGCCAAGGCGTCCATCATCGGCTTCACATCTTCGGGCCAGCTGGACTTCAGCGTGCAGTGGATGAGAAGGCCGTCGAGATACTCCACGCCGAGTTCTCGCCGATAGCGGTCCAGCGCGGCCATCGGATCCTTGATGTTTTCCGGGCTCCACCACATTTTGCTCAGGATGAAGAGCCTGTCGCGGGGAAGACCCCGGATGGCGTCTTTGACGTAGGTGTGGGTTCCATATCCGTCAGCGGTATCGATGTAAGTTAGGCCGCGCTCGTAAGCATAGCGATAGAGCCGGCTGAAGCCTTCCCGACCCAGATCTCGCTGGACCTTGCCGGAGTTCGTCCCCGTGCCGAACCCGAGCCGGCTGAGCTCGATGCCGGATTTCCCCAGCGGGACGAGGTCCGGCCTGAATCCCTTGGGCACGGCAGATACCAGATCCTGCCAGGGTGTGATCATGGCGCCGGCGGCGAGCATTCCGGTCCTGCGCAAGAACTGTCGTCGGTTCATCCCGGGTTCTTTCATGTCAGCTCCCTACAAGCGCTTGCCCTCACAAAGTGATGATATTCCCGGCCGCAGAAAGGTGTCAAGAACTCATAGTCCGGCAAGTCCCCCCTGAGTTCTATTCGGCCATGGCCCTTGGCGTGGACGATCATAGAACAGGGATATCATCCTCAGTCAGGAGCTCTTTAGCCGCGGCGCCGGCTTTTTTTCGAACGCCCCATCGCGGCGACGATCGCATCGCTCGTCGTAACCAGCGCAAAACCGTACGAGAGGTTGAGGAGGCTGGCCAGATGCATTTCTTCGTTGATCGTTCCCGTCCCATCCGCCGGGAAAAAGACCCGGTAATCGCGGTAGTATGCGTCTCGCGCGGTGGACTCGCAGCACATGTTCGTCATGACACCCGCAATGACGATGTCCTCGATCTTGAGACACCGGAGCACGGTCTCGAGGTCGGTGTTGTAGAACGCCGAGTAGCGGTGTTTGAACACCACCTTTTCGTTCGCGCGGGGAGCGATCGAAGGATGGATTTCGCTCTCGGGGCTCCCCTCGAGACACTTCCCTTCCCACCACCATCCCATGATCCCGCTGTCGAGATCGCCGGGGTGATGGACGTGACGGGTGAAGATTACGGGACGCCGCCTGCTCGAAAGCCCGGATCATCTTTTTCACCGAGGGGAGGATCGCCGCCGCGCCGCAGGTGAAGGTCGGCGACGACGGGTCAAGAAGAACTCCTGCATGTCAACCACGGAGCGCGCTCTTCGCCGGATCGAACTTCATCGGGTGATCGTTGTACGGCCGGATCTTCGCCAGCCACTCGCGGGATTTCTTGGCCAACGTCTTGTCGGTCACGTAGGGTTGCCATCAGATCTCCTTTTCAATAGGTTCGGTGTCTTCTCATGACCGAAGATACGACGCACTGTTGACGTCGATGATCGTCCACCAAAAACATCCTCAGCACGTTAGATCCTGTTGATTCTGACTTTCCAGTCCTCGGGCCCGCGCTCCTCGTCGCGCCACAGGAATTTGTCTGATAGGAGATCTCTTTTTTCGCGGTGGGGAGATCACTCTTCCTGAGCTCGGAATTGACGCTCCCCTCTCGAAACGATGTTATTCCCGACCGCCAAACAGCTGTCAAGAGCTCGGAATCCGCGCCCGAATGGTTCGGCAGCAGCGATTCATCGCTCCCGTATTCTTTTCAACCTCACCAGCCCAACCGGCCAGAATTTCCCCCTTGGCGCTTGCCCGTGTAGAGCATGGTGTAAAAACCATCGCCCTCCGGAATCAGGCACAACGGCGTGCGAATGTCCTCGGACCAATTCGCGGCGCCCGGTTGTACGTCCAGCCTCTCCCCCTGGGGCCAGTGAACGCCATCCGATGAAACCGATATTCCCACATGGTGCCCGTCGGGTATGTAGCTGGGATTCGTGTCATCGAGCGAACTGTCGTAAACCGCCACGAACTTCCGCCCGAGGCGCGCCACGACGGGGTTCTCGATGAATTTTCGTCAATGGGCGAGGGATTCAGGCCGGCGCAGCGCTTCCACGGGCCCGCCAGCGCCGGGGCCTCCGCGAGGCCGACGAGCCACGGGCCTTGCGGGACATGGTTGTGGCTGCCGTAAAACCCAAGCCATGTCCCTCCGGCACGCCACGGGTAAAAGGAATCCGTGCCCTGCTGGCCTTCCCACGGCTGCGACTCCGAGTCCGGTTGCAGGACGATGCCCACATCGCTATACGGTCCGCCGATGCCGTCCCGCCCCTTTATCCGAGACACGGCGCGCCAGACGCGCCCATCCATGTGCCCGACTTCCGTGGGCTTGGAACTGGATGGCCGGTAGGCGATGTAGAACAAGTCCCACTGGTCTTCCCGTTCGTTGAACACGGGCATGGGCGCCAGAGTGAGAAGCGCGTGTCGTTGAGGTCCATCGCCCCGCTGGTTTCATAAAGCGTCGAGGCCCGCCGCCAGTTGCGGGCGTCGGGGCTGATCCAATGGGCGAGCCGCATCCGCGCCCAGAACGGATCTCCCGCCATCTCCGCCACGAAGAGGTGATACCTACCCCCTTCCTTGACCACGCTTCCGCCTTCGAAGCCGTACATGTTTCCAGAGAGGTCTGGATGGTCCACGTCTATCACCGGGGCCAACGGCGCGTCGACAACTTCAAACCGCAGGGAATCCGGCGCCGGCGCTTCGGACGCGCGACGAACAGTGGACAAACGACAGCCGTACGCCAGACAGATGACGGCGGCGATGGTCAACAATGACTTTTTATTCATGGCCATCATGAGTTTATGGTTTGAGATGATATTCCCGTCCGTAGAAAGGTGTCAAGAACGCAGGCTCCGCCTGGCCCAACCGGGGATCTTGACCACGTGTGACTCGATTAAGCCAATCCCATCCGAGACGCCGCCGCCTTGCCATTTTTTTGGCATAGCCGCCATCCTGGCGGCCGAGGAAAGGTCAGCCTCGTCGGAGTCCTTGTCATTGACACGTCCTCCCAGGCGCGAATATCATGACTTCTTAATGGCAGTTATCATTGTCGCGGGTTAATCTCACCGGGAGCGCGTTCTGTCCGGGATCGGCTGAGGGGGGGAAAATGAAGGCTCCTGAGACCGAAAAAGCTCATGCCCGGCGCGAGGCGAGCGGATTCTTCAGCAAGTTCATGATCGGTAAGGGACTGGACATCGGCTATCGCGGTAAGGTCCCTGACGCCGAAACGGTGCTGCCTGAGGCGCTGGGGATCGAACTGGACTATCCGGGTTACGATGGGAAGCGGCTTCCCTTTGCCGACGCGTCGCAAGATTACGTCTACAGCTCCCATTGCCTGGAGCATATTAAGGGCTATCGCGGCGCGATCCGGGAGTGGTTCCGGGTCATTCGCGTCGGGGGCTTCCTGATCATCGCCGTCCCGCATCAGTTCATGTACGAAAAGAGGGCGCATCTGCCGTCCCGGTGGAACGCCGACCACAAGCGGTTCTACACGCCAGCTACGCTTCTGCGGGAGGTTGAGGGATCGTTGACGCCAAATACTTACCGGCTTCGGCTCCTGCACGATTGTGACTTGGGCAATGACTATTCGATCCCCTCCGACCGGCACGCTGGCGGAGAGTACCAGATCGAAATGGTCATCGAGAAGGTCCGGGCGCCGGCGTGGGGCCTGGACCGCAGCCGGCTGCTGCTTCGGAAGGGCACGTTGGCGGAACGCATTTGCGTCGGGGCGTGCGCCTTCTGCGAACTCCTTTTCGGCGGCGAACGTCAACTCCAGGCGGCGGATGATCCGGTCGACGACCGCCTACTCGGTTAGAGAGAAGACGGCCTTCATCATGCCGCCGCCTCGGGAACAGATCAGCGGGTCCGCCTCATAAACGTTCCGCATCATCTCCGGCCGACCCTTGGAATAGCCGACCTTACACTCCAGGTTCATCCCCGATCCCGAATTCGGGTGCCGGCTCCCTCGCCAGCCCTCACTGCGCCGCTGGCTTCCGCAGCATGATCCGGCTGTCGGCCACCGAGGCGCCTTGGCCCTTGGGGTGGACGATCAGCGGGTTGATGTCGAGCTCGGAGATCTCGGGGTGTTCGGTGACCATGGCGGAGAGCCGCAGGAGGATCTCTTCGATCGCCGCCAAGTCGGACGGCGGGGCGCCCCGCACACCGGTCAGGATCTTGAAAGCCCGGATCTGCCGGATCATCCTGTGGGCGGAGGCGCGCCACATGGGGGCCACCCGGAAGGTCACGTCCTTGAGCACTTCGACGAACGAGCCGCCGAGCCCGAACATAAGCATGGGTCCGAAACGGGGATCGCGGGTGGCGCCAAGAATGACCTCGACGCCCTTCTGCGCCATCTCCTCGACGAGGACGCCCTGGATGCGGGCTCCCGGCGCGGCCTTCTCGACGTTAGCGATGATTTTATCATAGGCGGCCGCCGCCTCGGGTCCGTTGACATTGAGCATGACGCCGCCCGCGTCCCACTTGTGGACGACTTCGGCCGACATGATCTTCATGACGACAGGCTTGCCGAAGCTCGAGGCGATCTTCGCCGCCTCGGCCGCGCTCGTGGCCAGGCCGCTCTTGAGCAGCGGCAGGCGATAGCACTCGAGAAGCGGCCGGCACTCGGACTGGGTCAGGTATTTCTCGTCCCGGCCGTCCAGGGCGTCTTTGATGATCCGGCGGGCTTTATCGACATCATGATTGGCGAACTCCACGTCCACCCTGTCGGGAACTTCCTCGAGCTCGACCAGCCGGGCGGCCGCCGCCAGCGCCAGCACCGCGTTTTCGGGAAACGGGTAGTTCGGGACACCCTCGCTTCGCAGGATCTCTACCCCGGCCGTGACGTCTTTCGCGCCCATGAAGGAGCAGACGACGGGCTTATTCAAACCCCGGGCGGCGGCGGGAATGATCCTGGCCGTGCCCTCGATATCGGTCATGGATTGGGGGGTGAGGATGACGATCCCCATGTCCACGTTCGGGTCTTCGAGCACCGTGCGGACCGCGATCTGATACCGGTCGGCCCGGGCGTCTCCGATCACGTCCACGGGATTGCGGAGCGAAGCGGACGCCGGCAGACCCCCTTTCAGCTTGGCCTTGGTTTCGTCGGCTAGAGAGGCCATCTTCAGCCCCGACCGCACGGCCATGTCGGTCGCCATGATCCCGGGGCCGCCGGCGTTGGTGACGATGGCCAGGCGGTTGCCCTTGGGCATGGGTTGGGTTGTGTAGAGGGCGGCGTAATCGAACAGCTCGGCGATCGTATCCACCCGCTGGACGCCGCTCTGGATCAGGACGGCGTCGTAAACGCTGTCCGAGCCGGCGAGAGAACCGGTGTGGCTGCTCACCGCCTTGGCGCCCTCGGGGGAGCGTCCGGACTTGAGGCCGAGCATCGGTTTTCCCGTTTTCCAGAAGATCTCCCGGGCCGTTTCGATGAAAGCCCGGCCGTTCGTGATGTCCTCGAGATACATGGCGATCACGTGGGTCTTGTCGTCTTCCGCCAGGTAGGACAGCAGGTCGATCTCGTTGACGTCCGCCTTGTTGCCGAAGCTGACGAATTTGCTGAAGCCCATCCGCCGCTCCTCCGCATAATCGAGGACCGAGGTGCAGAGGGCGCCGCTCTGGGAGATGAAGGCCAGGTTGCCGGCCTGGGGCATCTTGCGGGCGAAGGTGGCGTTGAGGCGGACGACCGGATCGGTGTTGATGATCCCGAGACAGTTGGGACCGATGAGCCGGATGCCGGCCTTGTGCAAAGCCTTCTGCAGCTCCTTTTCGAGGGCCGCCCCTTCGCTCCCCGATTCCTTGAACCCGGCGGAAAGCAACACGATGGCCTTGACGCCGGTCTCGGAGGCCTGCTGGACGACGTCAAGAACGGCCGCCGCCGGGACCACGACCACCGCCAGGTCCGCGGGCCTGGGCAGCTCTTTGAGCGAGGGATAGGCGTGAACGCCCAGAACGGACTGCGCCTTGGGGTTGACGGGATACACGGGACCGTTGAATTCGGTGAAGAGAAGATTCCGCAGGAGGTCATTGCCCACCGTGTGGGGCTTGGTCGAAGCGCCGACCAGGGCGATCGATTTGGGATTAAAAAATGCGTCGAGTTTCAAAAGATTTTCCTTGGCCATGATGGCTTAAGCTCTCCTTTCATTCATTTTGGTTCATATATGTATGAATCCATGGATTCCATGCCGTGCGTTTTTGCCGATGACGGACGTCAGCTCTCTTCGGCCTTCGCCACCGAGCAGATCTTGTCGCCGTTCTCCAGGTTGATCAGCCGGACGCCCTGGGTGGCGCGGCCGACCGCCCGGACCTGCTTGGTCTGGATGCGGATGACTTTGCCGCTCAGAAGTGACGATCAGCAGGTCGTCTTCGGTCGACCCCCAGCACGCCCACGGCGCGGCCCGATCTTGGGCGTGACCTTGAGGTTGATGAGCCCTTTGCCGCCGCGATGCGTCTTCCGGTAAGAAGTCGACCTCGGTCTGCTTGCCGTAGCCTTTCTCGCTCGCCGTGAAGATGTACTTTTCGTCGCCGCCGATGGACACCATGCCGATGACCTCGTCCTTCTTCGCCAGGGATCATGCCCCGCACGCCGGCCGCCGTCCGGCCCATCGGCCGGATGTCCTTTCCGCTGAAGCGGATGGCCTTGCCGAGCTTGGTGGCGATGACGATGTCGCGCTTGCCGTCGGTCAGCCGCGACCACATCAGCTGGGCTCTTCGGCTGGAGGCTCATGGCGATGATGCCGCCCCGCCGGACGTTCTGGAACTCGTTGAGGTGGGTCTTCTTGATCTGGCCGTTCGTCGCCAGCATGACGATGTACTTGTCCTCGTCGAAATCCTTGACGGCGACGACCGAGGTCATCACGCTCGTCCGGCTGGAATTCGAGCAGGTTGACGATGGCCTTGCCCCGGCCGGCGACGCCGACGTCGGGGATCTCGAGGGCCTTGAGCCAATAGACGCGGCCGATGTTCGTGAAGAAGAGCAGGTAGGAGTGGGTCGAGCAGACGAAGACGTCCTCGACGATGTCCTCGGCCTTCATCGAGATGCCCTTGGCGGCCCTTGCCGCCCCGCATCTGGAAATGGTACGAGGAGAGCGAGGTCCGCTTGATGTAGCCGGACTGGGTGGTCATGACGACGACGTCCTCCTCTTTGACCAGGTCCTCGGCGCGGATGTCGGTGATGACCTCGTCGCGGATCTCCGTCCGCCGCTCGTCGCCGTACTTCTCCCTGATCTCCCGGAGCTCCTCGACGATGATGTCGAGGACCAGCTGGTCCGAGCTCAGGATCTTGCGCAGCTTGACGATGAGGGCTTTGACCTCCTTGTATTCCTGGACGATCTTGTCGCGCTCGAGATGGGTCAGCCGCTGGAGCTGCATCTCGAGGATGGCCTGGGCCTGGATCTGGGTCAGCTTGAACTTCGCCATCAGGCCCGTCCGGGCCTCGTCCACGGTCCGCGAGGCCCGGATGAGCTTGATGATGGCGTCGAGGTGGTCGAGGGCGATGATCAGGCCCTCCAGGATGTGGGCCCGGAGCTCGGCCTTCTTCAGGTCGAACCGGGTCCGGCGCCGGATGACGTCCTGGCGGTGGGAGATGAAGTACTTCATCATGTCGAGGAGGCCGAGCACCTTCGGCTGCTTGTCGACGATGGCCAGCATGATGATCCCGAACGAAGTCTGGAGGGCGGTGTGCTTGTAGAGGTTGTTGAGGACGACCTCGGGCAGCTCGCCCTTCTTGACCTCGATGACGATCCGGATGCCCTCGCGGTCGGACTCGTCGCGGATGTCGGCGATGCCCTCGAGCTTCTTGGAGTTGACGAGGTCGGCGATGGACTCGAGGAGCCGCGATTTGTTGACGGCATAAGGGATCTCGGTGATGACGATGCGCTCCCGCTCGCCCTTTGTCGCCCCGCTCGATCATCGATTTGGCCCGGAGCTGGATGACGCCCCGGCCGTCGCGGTAGGCGTCGCGGATCCCCGGCTGGTTGAAGATGAAGCCCGCGGTCGGGAAGTCGGGCCCGGGGATGAAATCCATGATCTTGTCGAGCGAGGCGTTCGGGTGCTGGACGAGATAGACCAGGCCGTCGCAGACCTCCCGCAGGTTGTGGGGCGGGATGTTGGTCGCCATGCCCACGGCGATCCCCGAGCTGCCGTTGATCAGGAGGTTCGGGAACTTGGTCGGCAGGACCTCGGGCATGGTCAGGCTCTCGTCGTAGTTCGGGACGAAGTTGACCGTGTCCTTTTCGATGTCGGCCATCATCTCTTCGGCCAGCTTGGTCATCCGGACTTCGGTGTAGCGCATGGCCGCCGGCGGGTCGCCGTCGATCGAGCCGAAGTTGCCCTGGCCGTCGACCAGGAGATAGCGCATGCTGAAGTCCTGGGCCATCCGGACCAGCGTGTCATAGGCCGCCTGGTCGCCGTGGGGGTGGTATTTGCCGATGACGTCGCCGACGATGCGGGCCGATTTCTTATAGGGCTTGTTGTGGGTCGTCCCCGACTCGTACAAGGCGTAGAGGACGCGGCGGTGGACGGGCTTCAGGCCGTCCTTGATGTCGGGGATGGCCCGGCCGATGATGACGCTCATGGCGTAGTCGAGGTAGGACCGCTTCATCTCCGTCCTCGAGGCTGACCACCGAGAGGTCGGCGGCGGCCGGCGGCAGCGGCGCTCGTCGGCCTTCTGTTGGCCGGGCTTGCTCGGCTGATGCTTATCTTTGTCTTCGGGGGTCATCTTGGTCAGGTCCTTTCGGTGGTCCGGCTCAGATGTCCAGGTTCGTCGCCAGCAGGGCGTTGATTCGATGAAGTTCTTGCGGCGTTCGACCTCGTCGCCCATCAGCGTCGTCGAACGTATCGTCGGCGGTGACGGCGTCCTGGATCGAGACCCGGAGCAGGGCCCGGTTCTCGGGATTCATGGTCGTCACCCAAAGCTGCTCGGGGGTCATCTCTCCCAGCCCCTTGTAGCGCTGGATGGTGACGCCTTTCTTGCCCTTCTCGTGGAGGTAATCGAGGAGCTTGATCTCGTTGTCGATGACGACGGTCTCGCCGTCGCTGATCACCTCGAAGGGCGGTTGGAACTCCTCGAGCTCCTTATGGATTTTGAACAGGTTCTTGATATTCGACGGAGTCGACGAGTCCCAGGTTGACCTTGCTGGTGAGCGACATGCCGTTGATCTGGTACTTGATCCCGAGCTCGTAGGCTTCATACTCCTCGTCCTTGGTCAGCTCGGTCTGGAGGCCTTTGGCTTCGACCAGGGACTGGATCCTCTTCATCTGTTTCTTGTCCTGGAGGAATTCGAGACCGCTGACGCCCTCCCGGATCAGAAGGTCGATCAGGAAGTAGCTGGTAGTTCTTGCGCTTCAGGAGCTCGATGTAGTTTTTCTTCTGCATGATCCGGAGGAAGAGCTTGCGGAACTTCTCCCCCTCGAAGGTCTCCTTGCGGCCCTTGACTCCGGACCTTGAAGTCCTCGGAGATCTTCTTGACGATCCACTTCTCGTAGGCGCGCTCCTCCTTGAGGTAGAGGATCTCCCGGCCGCGGGAGATCTTGTAGAGGGGCGGCTGGGCGATGTAGAGGAAGCCCTGCTCGATGAGATTTTTCATGTGCCGGTAGAAGAAGGTCATGAGCAGCGTCCGGATGTGGGAGCCGTCGACATCCGCGTCCGTCATGATGATGACCTTGTGATAGCGGAGCTTGTCCAGGCTCGACTCCTCCTCCCCGATCGAGGTCCCCAGGGCCGCGATGATCACCCCGATCTCTTCGTTGTTGAAGATCTTGTCCTGCTGGGCCTTCCAGACGTTGAGGATCTTGCCCCGGAGCGGCAGGATGGCCTGGAAGCGGCGGTCGCGGCCCTGCTTGGCCGAGCCGCCGGCGGAATCGCCCTCGACGATGAAGATCTCGGCCAGGGCCGGGTCGCGCTCCTGGCAGTCGGCCAGCTTGCCCGGAAGGGAAGAGGACTCGAGGACGCCCTTGCGGCGGGCCAGCTCGCGGGCCTTGCGGGCGGCTTCCCGGGCCCGGGCGGCGTCCAGCGCCTTGAGGATGATCCGCTTGGCGTTGGTCGGGTTCTCCTCGAGGTAAGCCGTGAGCTGTTCGTTGACCAGGGATTCGACGATGCCCTTGACCTCGGAGTTCCCGAGCTTGGTCTTGGTCTGGCCCTCGAACTGGGGGTCGCGCATCTTGACGCTGAGGACGGCGCAGAGCCCCTCCCGGGTGTCGTCGCCGGACAGGGCGCCCGCGGCCAGGTCCTTGAAGAGGTTGTTGGCCACGGCGTAGTTGTTGAGGCAGCGCGTCAGGGCGGACTTGAAGCCGATGAGATGGGTCCCGCCCTCGGTCGTGTTGATGTTGTTGACGAAGGTGAAGATGGTTTCGTTGTAGGTGGCGTTGTACTGGAAGGCGAGCTCGACGATGATGTCGTCCTTCTGGCATTCGAAAAGATCGGCCGGGGGTTGAGGACGGTCTTGTTCTGGTTGAGGTACTGGACGAACTCGACGATCCCGCCCTTGTACTGGAATTCCTGGGTTTTGCCGGTCCGCTCGTCGGTGATCGTGATCCGGATGCCGCGGTTGAGGAAGCTCAGCTCCCGCATCCGCTGGGTCAGGATCTCGACGTTGTATTCGGTCGTCTCGAAGATCTCGTCGTCCGGCCAGAAGGTGACCTTGGTGCCGGTCTTCTTGGTCTTGCCGACCTGCTTGAGCTTGGCCAGCGGCAGGCCCCGCTCGTAGCTCTGGGTGTAGATCCCGCCGTCGCGCTTGATCTCGAGGTCGAGGCGTTTGGACAGGGCGTTGACCACGGAGACGCCGACGCCGTGCAGGCCGCCCGAGACCTTGTAGGACTTGTCGTCGAACTTGCCCCCGGCATGAAGGATGGTCATGACGACCTCGGCCGCCGACTTCTTCTCCTTCTTGTGCATCTCGACGGGAATGCCGCGGCCGTCGTCGATGACGGTCACGGAGTTGTCGACGTGGATGAAGACGTCGATGTTCTTGCAGTAGCCGGCCAGGGCCTCGTCGATGGAGTTGTCGACGACCTCGTAGACAAGGTGATGGAGGCCTTCGGGACCGGTGCTTCCGATGTACATCGCGGGCCGCTTGCGGACGGCGTCCAGCCCCTTGAGGACCTTGATGCTTTCAGCGTTGTATTTTTGTTCTTTCATAATGTCGAACTCATTGATATAAGACGATTTACGAAGATAAAAATCTCATTCCAAAAGGGCTCCGTGAAGAGGTTTTTATTATAGCCAAAACGGGGTCTCAAGTAAAGGGCGGAGGCGCTGATTTTCCACTATATTTTGTGCCCCCGAAAATCGGCCATCACAACGATTTGTGGATTTGCCAGCCGGCCGCTTTTTGATTATAATCACGGCCGTGGAAGCGTAACATGCCGGCCAACCTGACACCCCAGTATCTCGAGGCCGACCGCAAATTCCGGGAGGCCAAAACCCCCCAGGAAAAGCTCGACGCCCTCGACGAAATGATGGCCACGATCCCCAAGCACAAGGGGACCGAAAAGATGCGGGCCATGATCAAGACCAATATCTCCAAGTTCAAGGCGGCCATGCAGTCCCGCCCGGGCACGGCCCACCGGGGGCCGAGCTTCCACGTCGAAAGGTCCGGGGCCGGCCAGGTGGCGGTCATCGGTCCGCCGAACAGCGGCAAATCCAGCCTCATCGCGGCGCTCACAGGGGCCCAGCCCGAAGTCGGGGACTACCCGTATACGACCCGCGCGCCAGCCCCCTTCATGATGAAGTTCGAGAACATCCTGATCCAGCTCGTCGACACTCCCCCGCTCGCTCCTGACGATATCGAGTCCGACGTCGTCGAGGTGGTCAAGGCCGCCGACGCGGCCCTCTTCGTCCTCGACCTCGAGGACCAGGACTCGGCCGGGGTGGTCGAGAAGCTCCTCGCCAACCTGAAGGAGAGGCGGCTCGAATTCATCGCGCCCGACCAGCCCCCGCCCGCGGAGCGGACCCAGTTCGTCAAGAGGGCCATCGCCCCGGCGAACAAGTGCGATGTGTCCGATGCGCCGGACAACCTGGTCTTTCTCAAGGAGTATTTCGGGAACAGGCTCTCCTTCCGGCCGGTCTCCGCCAAGCGTGGGGACGGCATCGAAGACCTGCGCCGGGACATCTTCCGGTACCTCGACATCATCCGAACCTACAGCAAAGTCCCGGGCAAGAAGCCGACCTTCAACGACCCGTTCTCGCTCAAAAAAGGCACCTCGGTCGGTGAAATGGCGCGCGCCGTCCACAAGGACTTCGTGGAGAAATTCAAGTACGCCCGGCTCTGGAGGCGGGATTCGCTCCAAGGGCAGATGGTCAACCGGGACTTCATCCTCGAAGACGGCGACGTCGTCGAATTGCATATTTAAGCTCTGGAGCGCCGCCCTTTTCGTTAGCGGGGAGATCTCGAATAGGGTCCTGTCACGGCGCGTCCCTGTCCGTCCTCGCGCCGGTCGATGATGATCCTGAATCATCGCCTGTTCACCCTTGGGCCCCCAGGCAAACTGATAATCAAGAGTTTTTTCTGGATATTTCGCAGAATAGCGGCTCCGAGTTGCTCCGCCGCCCTTCTGATGGTCGCTCCGAAGACTCCGCTTCCCGCCGGTCCCCGTCGCTCCGGGCGGGCAGGGATTGGCGCCGTGCCACCCTCCGATGATCCATCGTCTTCACGAAAAGCCGGCATGACTTCGCTCCGGCGGCAGATGGCGTCGGCCTTGTGTCGAGGCAGCGGTTCGCTGTATATTTTTCGGGTACGTAGGACGGAAGGAGGTTCGCCGGATGAAAAAAATCGCCGCGCTTTTGGGAATACTGCTCGTGGCCGCCGCGGCGGCCGCCTTCGGGCAGACGCAGGAAGTCACCAAGAAACACTGGTGGGAGAAGGAGCCGCTGCGGATCCTCGACCTCGTGACCTCGATGGGCCAGATCTCGGCGCTCGACGCCGCGGTGGCCGCGGAGAAGGCCGCCCACGCTTATAACGCCGAGCACTTGGAAATCATGGACATCGCGGGCGGCGCCGATGACAAGGGGTTCTTTTTTGTCACCCGGGCAGCCGCCAAAGCCAATCCGGATATTCTCAAGGCCTATCTCCCCGAGGCGAAAAAGCGCGGCCTCCGCGTCATGATCTACTTTAACGTCCACTGGTACAAACAGGAGTTCGGCCGGCTCCACCCCGATTGGGTCCAGCTTAAAGAGGACGGACAGCCGCTCGGCGGCGTCTACCAGACCGGAACGAGTTTCTGCGTCAACAGCCCCTATCGCGAGTGGTGCTTCCAGATCGTCCGCGACTTGTGCGCCTACCCGATCGACGGCATCTTCTACGACGGTCCGATCTTCTTCCCCGAAACGTGCTATTGCCAATATTGCCGGGAAAAATATCAAAAGAAACACGGCGCTCCATTGCCCTCGAAAAAGGACCGCCGCGGTCCCGCGGCCGCGAGCCTCCTCGCCTTCCAGGCCGAGAGCCTGGCCGATTTCCTCCGTGACACGCGGCAGGTCATCAAATCGATCCACCCCGAGATCGCCTTCTACATGAACGGCGGCGAGCGCGGCGGGAATTGGGCCACCGGACGGCTCAACCGGGTGCTGGCCAAGGAACAGGACATCCTGGGGTCGGAAGGCGGGTTCATCGGGGGCGACCTCACCGAAACGCCGATCTGGAAGCCCGGGGTTACGGCCCGCCTCCTGGAAACGCAGTCTCCCGACAAGCCGCGCGTCATCTTTTCGGCCGCCGGCCACAAGCCGTGGACCTTTTCCCTCCTGCCCGAGCCCGAGCTCAAGCTCCTCTACGCTCAGACGATCGCCAACGCCGCCAACGTCTGGCTCGGCCTCTGGCCATACGAATTCCGTCAGGCTGGCCTGCGGCCCATCGACGATATGAACCGGTTCGTGACGGCCAACGCGTCGTATTATCTCGGCACGAAGTCCGCGGCCCGGGCCGCCATCCTCTGGTCCGACAACACCTCGAACTTTCACCAGGGCTCCGATGCCAAACAGATCGGGCCCGCGGGCCTGGAGCCGCAGGCGGGCGTCGGTGATTTCGCCCGGGAATTCTCGGGGATCACCGAGGCCCTGATGCGCACCCAGACGCCGTTCGACGTCATCGACGACGAGGCCATCGAATCGGGCGGGCTCTCCAAGTACGAGCTCCTGCTCCTGCCCAACGCCGCCTGCCTGAGCGATCGCGAAGCCCGGCAGATCGAGGACTACGTCCGGGGCGGCGGCTCGGTCTTCGCCACCTTCGAGACTTCGCTCTACGACGAGACCGGCATCCGGCGCCAGGAGATGGCGCTGGCGTCGGTGCTGGGCGTAAGCGCCCGGCCGGAAGTTGTCGGGCCCAAGCGGTGGGATTCCATGAAGCCGCCGTCGGCCAAGGTCGAGTCACCCCTGACCGCCGGTCTGCCTTCGGAGTTCATGCCGGCGCCGCACTTCCACGTCAGGACCCGGGCCGGACAAGGCCGCGTCCTGCTTCAGTTCACGGAGCCCCTCAGCGGCCCCTACGAAAAGGTCCCCGTCCTCTCCGAGGACCCGGCCCTGGTCGTCAACAGCTTCGGCAAAGGCCGGGTGGTCTATTGCGCCGGGGACCTTGGCGTCAGCCTCCAGACATTCCGGCTGCCGGAGTTCTTCCGGGTCGTCCAAAACGCCGTCCGCGAGCTGGCCCCATCCCCGGTGCTGGTGGAGAACGCCCCGGCCTCACTGGACGTGACGCTCCGCTCCCAGGAGGGAGGACGGCGGCTCATCCTCCACCTCGTCAATTTCACGGGCGAGATGAGTCGCCCGATCCAGAAGATCGTCACGCTCCGGGACGTTCGGATCACCTTCAAGAGCGCGGGCCCGGCGGCCCGGGCGCGCTCGCTGATGCGGCCGGCCGAGCTCGAGGCCCGGACGGCGGCCAACGGCGATGTCACCGTGGCCGTTCCGGAGATCAACGAGTATGAGGTGATCGTCCTCGAAAAATAGCCCCCGCCCGGCCCCGATCAGTCGGCGGCCGCGGCGGCGCGGCGCAGGATGTCGAGATAGTCGTCCGGGCCGGCCTGTCTGGCGTTCGAGGCGTTGGAATTGTTCTCGAAAGATTTCCGGGCGATGAGGGCAAAATCGCTCTCGGGGATCCCCAGGTCCCGGAATGACGGGACAGCCAGGGCCCGCGACAAAGCCCTGACCTTGCGGATCAACCCGGCCGCGGCTTCAACCCGGCTTCCCGCCTCCAATCCCAAACCCGAGGCCGCGGAGGCGTACTGGACTTCCGCGGCCTCGAGGTTGAACTCCATGACGAAGGGAAGGAAAACGGCATTCGCCACGCCGTGAGGCGTGTCGTAAAGCGACCCGATGGACTCGGCCAGGCAATGGACCGCGCCCACGTCGCTGTTCCCGAACGCCATGCCGGCCAACAGGCTCCCCATCATCAATCCTTCTCGCGCTTGACCATCCCCCCGAATATCCTGATAGGCCGCCGCCAAATGCCGGAAGATCAGGCGCACGGCCTCGAGGGCGAGCGTATCGGAGATGGGGGTCGCCGGCTTGGCGGTCAGGGCCTCTATGGCATGGGTCAAGGCGTCGAGACCGGTCGAGGCCGTGAGCGGCGCGGGCAGGCTGACGAGGAGGTCGGGATCGACCAGGGCGGCCGCGGGATACATGGCGGGCCCCTTGACGCTCATCTTGAACCGGCGGCCGGTGTGGGTGATGACGGCGACCCAGGTGACCTCGCTTCCGGTTCCGCAGGTGGTCGGGACGGCGACGACCGGGAGGGGAGCCGCGGTGTAGCGTTCCCGGCCTTCGTAATCCTCGATCCTCCCCGGGTTCGTGGCGAGGAGAGCGACGGCCTTGGCCGCGTCGAGAGCGCTGCCCCCGCCCAAGCCGATGACGAGGTCGGCGCGGGCCTCCCTCGCCAGCCCGCCGGCGCGGTCAACGGTGGAGTGTCTCGGGTTGGGCTCGACGCCGTCGAACACCGTGAGTCCGGGGAACCGGTCCAGAATGCGCCTGGCGATACCGGCGGCGACGATCCCCTTATCCGTGACGAGAAGGGGTCGCGACGATCGCAGCGTATCCCGGACAACCCCGTCGATTTCGCCGATCGCGCCCGGACCGAAGACGATCCGCGTCGGCATATGATATCTCATGGGCGGCCTCCTGACCGAGGCCCGCTTTTATCACAGCACCCGCCCGCGGTTCAAGCCGGGCCGGCGGGTTGATTTGGCGGGCCGGTTTTGTTATTGTCATTCCTAACGTCCAAAACGAGGAGGTCATCTATGAAAAACTTCGCCGGAATGTTCGTTTTGGCCTCGGCCTTCCTGATGTTCGCCGCCACGCTGGCCGAGGCAGCCAACCCCAAGGTCCTGATGAAGACGTCCAAGGGGGACATCACGATTGAGCTCTACGCGGACAAGGCTCCGATAACCGTCAAGAATTTCCTCGCCTACGTGGATGCCAAGTTTTACGACGCCACGATCTTCCACCGGGTCATCAAGGGTTTCATGATCCAGGGCGGGGGCCACACGGCCGATCTCAAGGAAAAGGACTCCAAGCCGGCGATCAAGAACGAGGCCGGGAACGGACTGAAAAACCTGCGCGGCACCCTGGCCATGGCCCGCACTCCCGATATCGACGGCGCCACCAACCAGTTTTTCGTCAACCTGGTCAACAACGCCTTCCTGGACCACCGCGATAATACGGCCGCCGGGTTCGGCTACTGCGTCTTCGGGATGGTGACCTCGGGGATGGAAGTCGTCGACGCCATCGCCAATTCGCCGACCGGGGTCTCCCACGGCATGGGGGACGTTCCCCGCGAGACGATCACCATCCTCTCCGTGCGGCGCCTCTGACCCGGCCGGGGATGAAACCGAAAACGCCCCGGATCTCGACGTTTGTCCTGATCGGCCTGCTGGCGGCCGGCGCCGGGTTATCACCCGCCGCCGAGACGCTCAGGCCGGATGTTCAAAAAGCGCTGGATTCCATCCGACCCGGCGAAGCTTACGATATCACCAAAACGCTGGCCTCTCCGAAATTCGCCGGCCGTCTGACCGGGTCCGAAGGCTATACGGCGGCGGCCAGATGGGCGGCCTCCCGGTTCAAGGAATGGGGCCTCAGGCCGATCAGCCGCGAAAACGGGTATCTCCAACCCTATCCCTCGCCCTATGTGCTGGTGGACAAGGCCGAAATGTCGTTCCTTATACCGGAAAAACAGGAGGGCGCTGCCAAGCCCGGCATCAAGGAGGTCCGGCTCGAGCTCGAAAAAGACTTCCTGCCGCTTCTCTTTTCGGACAGCGGGAGCCGCACGGCCGGGCTGGTGTTTGCCGGCTGGGGCATCAGCGCCCCGGAGCTAGGCTATGACGACTACGCGGGCTTCGACGTCCGCGGAAAATTCGTCCTCTGCTTCCGGGGGACGCCCGACCGCGACGATCGCCGGTTCGAAGACCACGACCAGCACCGCGTCCGGATGAAGACCGCGAAGGAAAAGGGCGCGCTCGGCATCATCTACATCTACGACGAGATCGCCTCCAACCCGAACGGCGACTGGATCGAGGGCTTCACGCCGGCCGAGATCAGCTACCAGGCGGCCGACCTGGTCCTCAAGGAGAGGAACACGACCGCCGCGGACCTGCGAAAGATACTGACCGATTTCAAGCGGCCGCTCTCATTCCCCCTTCTCGCCGAAGCCAGCCTGAGCGTCGTCTCGAGGAATTTCCCGGACGGCGTCGGCTACAACGTCGCCGGCTGGGTGGCGGGCTCGGACCCGAAGCTCAAGTCGGAAGGCCTCGTCATCGGCGGCCACTTCGACCACAACGGCTTCCACATGGGCCTCCTCTTTCCGGGGGCGGATGATAACGCCAGCGGCAGCGCCGCGGTCATGGAGGTAGCCGAAGCCTTCACCAAGCTCGCCGCCAGGCCGAGGCGGTCCGTGATGTTCGTCCTCTTCGGCGGCGAGGAAAAGGGCCTGCAGGGCTCGGAGTATTTCGCCGGGCACCTGCCGCCGGGGTTCGAGAAAGTGGACACCATGTTCAACTTCGACATGGTGGGCGCGGGCGACCGCTCGGGGATCGGCTACAGCGCCGGCTCGCCCGAGCTCAAAACCCTGGTTGAAGAGGCCGACGCGTTCATCCATACGCTCTCGGGGTCCTACCCGATCCGCGCCCTGGGCGTCCGCGGGTCGGACCACGCGCCGTTCTTCCAAAGAGGCATCCCGTGCGTCTCGTTTTACTCGAACGGTCCCCACCTGCACTACCATAAAACCGGCGATACCATCTACAGGATCAACCCGGACATGATGGCCGACGCCGCCCGGCTGGCGTTCCTGGCCGCTTTGAGGAGGGCCGACAGGTAAACCCTGTCCGCACCTGAACGGGATGAAACCGGACGCGCCCCCGGACAGTAATACAGCTTAGTGGTGCGTCTCGCAAATAACTTGGTTTTCAAAATGAACAACAAAGACGCGCCACCGCGGGGAAGCTTGAGGGGGACGGCGTCGTTCCCCTCATGGGGTCAGCGGAGTGAAACGAAGCGCCGAGGGGGAAGCTTGACTTCCCCCTGGAAGTGTCCCGTCTCAGCGTCAGACTTCGGAAAGAGAATTACGAGACGGGACACTAGGAGCTCTCGAAAACAATGACCGGCGGCGGACACGAACCAGCCACGGGGCAAAACAAGCGCCAGCCGATGCTGATCGTTGCCGGCTGTCTGGCCGCGGTCGCCGCGCTGGCCGCGTTCGTCATCCTGGCGACCGACTGGATCCCCCGGCGGAGAACCCCGCCCGCGCCGTCTGCCGCCGCGGCGGTGACGGCCCCGCCGCCGGCCGCTCCGCCGCTCGCCGAGCGCCGGATCGTCCTTCGCCCGGGAGACAACATCGGCGACGTGCTGGCCCAACACGGCTTCTCGCCCGCCGAAGTCAACACCCTCTGTGAACAGGCGCGGCCCGTCTACGACCTGCGCCGGATCCATGCCGGCCGGGAGCTCCGGCTCTACGCCGCAACCGACGGGCGGATCGAGCGCCTGGAATACGACGTCACGGAGATCGATTATCTAGCCGTCGACAGGCGGGGCGGCCGGTTCGAAGCGCTCCTCGAGCACCGGCCGGTGGACATCCGGGTCAAGGAAATCTGGGGTTCGATCGAGGACAGCCTGATCCTGGCCTTCAACAAACTCGGCGAAGAAGACCCGCTGGCCCTGGCCTTCGCCGAGCTGTTCGGCTGGGACGTGGATTTCTACATGGACCTCCAGCCCGGCGACTCCTTCAAGGTCATCTTCGAGAAACGGTACATCGAGGGAGAGTTGAAGGGGGACGGAAACATCCTGGCCGCCGAGCTCATCAACGAGGGAAAGGTTTACAGGGCCTTCTATTACGAGCCGCCCGACACGAAGAAACCCGGATACTATAACGAGGCCGGCGCCTCGATGGAGAAGGAGTTCCGCAGGTCGCCGATCAAGTGGGCGAGGGTTTCGTCACGTTTTTCCGGCCGCCGCCTGCACCCGATCCGCCGCGTATATGCCCCCCACTACGGTGTCGACTATGCCGCGCCTCTCGGGACCCCCGTCCAGGCGACGGCCGACGGCGTCGTCGTCTCGGCCGGCTGGAACGGCGGCGCCGGCCGGATGGTCCGCATCCGGCACAAGAACAATTACGAAACGATGTATCTACATCTCCAGAGCTTCGCCCAGGGGATCCGGGCGCGCGCCCGAGTGAAGGGTGGGGACGTCATCGGCTATGTGGGTTCTTCCGGAGATTCGACCGGCCCCCACGTCGATTACCGGATATTGCGCGGCGGAGGCTATCTCAACCCGCTGAGCGCCAGGTTCGCGCCCGTGGAGCCCATCAAGCCGGAGTTTGCCGAAGAGTACAAGAAGAGCGTCGAGGGATTCCGGCTGCTGCTCGACGATCCGCTGCTGTTCATCAGGGGCATCCTGATCTAGCGGGGTCTGGCAGACTGGCTCTAAAAGGTAACGAAGACGCACCACCGCAGTGGAGGATGGAAAGAAACTCACGGGACGGGACATTAGTTTTGCTTTTTCCCCCGCCGCTCTCCTTGGAGGAGCCTTTCTTCGCCGACGAGGAGGAATGGCGGCCGGCGAGGAGGATCCCGTCTGGCCGTTCCCTGGCGGCGGCGTCCGAGCCGATGCCGGAGCTCGGGTCCCGGAGGCGATGCCGGAGGGGGCCTCTCGGAACGCCGGCGAAGCCGGCCGCGGAAGATCATGTCGCGCGACCTCAGCCCGAGCTGGGGCGAATACACCTCGTTGGTGCGGCTCGAATATAAAATATCCACGCCCATCCTCACCCCGGCCCGGACATCGGGATTCCAGTCCCTGAAGCGCGGCGCGGGCTGGCCGGGACCCGGGCTCTCGGTTTTTCCGGCTCTCGAGATCCCGCCGGGTCCCTCGACGGGTGGGACCGGTCGAGCGTCGCGCTCTCCCCTGTCCTGGATGACGGCGTCGGGGCGCGAGCCGGGCCGGTCACCGCCGGGGCAGGGGATCTCCGGGTGATGTCGCCGTGACTCGGGTTTTTGAGCCGGGGCGATTTCGGCGTTCACTTCGCGGACCATCGCTGATCGCTCCGGACGACTCCGTAGCGCGTCCTTGGCGACGAGTTCGGAAGGGGCCCGCTCGTGACCGCGGGGCGGTTCGCTCCTTGACCTCCGGCCGTTCGAGGAAACGGTCCACGGTGACGGCTTTTCCCGCCAGCCCGGCTTGGCGAAATCGTCCTTGTTGACAACGACCGACCGGCGCATCGCCTCGCGGAGCGATTCCCGCGCTCCGGGATCTCCCTGGTTCAGGGCCTGGCCGCGGCCTTAAGGGCGTTCTTCATTTCCTTCGGGACCGGCAGCGACGGCTGCGCTTTCTTTTTCAGCCCGTCCTTGGTGACGACGGAGCGGACGGGACGCGTCGCCGGCGGCTGACCGTCGAGCCCGTGCCGGGGGGCCATCCCCGAGCGGGGTCCTAATGATTGTCCCAGCCCCAGATGTCCGGATCGTCCAGCCCGTCGTAATAATCGAAAAGCGTGAACGGCCGCCAGAAGTAATGGCCGGACAGGAACTCCCAGTCGACCCAGGCCGGCGCGAACATCGAGCCGGGCATCCAGACCCAGCCCGACTTCTGGTCCCACATCCAGAGGCCAAGATGATAAGGGACCCAGCCCCAAGGTTCGCCGGGCACCCAGAAAAGCTGTCCGTTGTAATCGGACCAGTTGCCGTAAAAGTACGGCTGCCAGCTGCCCCAAGGATAGCGCTGCGTCGATTGAGGTGCGGCCGCCGGAGACGTAGCCATAGAGATCGTGCCATAGCCATCCCCGTACAGGTTCCCGAACTTCTGGGCGAATTCAAAGACCGCCGGCGGAAGCTTCTGCAGGGGCTTGGGCAGGACGTTGCCTTGATGGAGCGCGGCGAAATCGGCGTTGACTTTTTCATTCCAGGATTTGAACGGGGAGGCGGCGGCATACCCGGCAGGCTGGGCGGAGCATTTCCGCCCCGACAGCGAAACGCTCGCCGGCGATCACTTTTTTCTGGTCGAGGTCGCGCTAGTTCGGGCCGAACAGCAATTCGACCCGGCCCCTCTCCACCTGGACGGCGGAGCGGCCATCGCTCATCTCGATCAGGGCGACGGAATTGTCGTTGAACTTGACCGAAGCCGCGGGCATGATGACCTGGAATATCTCCTGCGGGATGGTGCTTCCTGTACATGACATAGACCTGCCCCTGGGCCAGAAGGAGGTTGGAAACCTTGTTGGTCGTGCTCAGCGTCTGCGCCAGGATGGTCTCGATCTTCAGCCGCGTGCCGGCGTCGAGACGCACCATGGTCCCGTTATCGAACTGGACCTCGCAGCGCGCGCTGCCCGGCGTCTGGATCATATCTCCCGGGCCGAGCGGAAGATTCAGGACGGCGTTCTCGGGCGCTTTCGCTCCCAGGCGGAAAACCACGGGTACATCGGCGCCCCTTCGCCGGCATCGACGTAGCTGACATGGCCGAAATAGAGGTCCCCTTTTTCCCCACAACTTTGTATTGGCCGGCCGCGGAACCGGCCGTCAGGGCCAACAGAAACGAACACACCGAACACTGCCAAGATCGTCTTTTTTCTCATCGCCACCCTCCCCTAAAGTTCATCTCACACTAGAATATTAGCAATTTCCATGCCATATGTCATATGGGGGGATCGATCCCGTGTGCCATTGCGAACCCGTCCCCATCACAGGACAACTGCCCTTAAATCGCTTCCGCTCCAACGGACAGCCTCCCCTTTCTGTCCCGCTGGAAGAGCAAGCTGAAGGGGGCGGACGTGGGGATGCTGCCCCGAAGACCCCGTAGCCGGACGGTGGATGCCGACAAAGGCGTCGGATTACGCAGAGCGGGACTGGTACCCCGGGGTCGGGGGGCGAGGGGCAATCGCCGTCTGGACCCTGACCCCGGTTCCGGGGATAAAGAGCAAGGGGATGCGTAATGAGCGCAAGTGGTTGACGACGACCCATGAAAACAGCTAGGATGGCCATCGATGACCCCCGCAAAGCCGGAACATTACCGCAACCCCTTCCCCACCGTCGATATCATCATCGAAATCGTCCGGCCCGACGGACGCCCGGGCATCGTCCTGATCAAGCGTAAGAACCCGCCCCCCGGCTGGGCGCTTCCGGGCGGGTTCGTGGATTACGGCGAATCGCTCGAGCGCGCCGCCGTCCGCGAGGCCAAAGAAGAGACGACGCTGGACGTCGAGCTCGCAGGCCAGTTCCACACCTATTCGGAACCCGGCCGCGACCCGCGCTTTCACACGATCTCGACGGTCTTCATCGCCAGGGCCGCCGGGACGCCCAGGGCCGAGGACGACGCCGCCGAGATCGGGATTTTCACGGCCGACGACCTTCCGGCTCCGCTGGCCTTCGACCACGCCATGGTCCTCGCCGACTATTTCCACGGAAGATACTAGGCCACTTGAGCTCTGAGCCGTCCTCGTGCGGCTGAAACTCGACGGGTGGCTCGGTTCAGGCCCGCCGACCGAACGTTTGATGGTGTAACTCTGTCGCTGAAATCAACACGATGGGCCGTTCGGCGCCGGGGGTGCTGGGCCAGCCCCGTCGGGCGCTGTGAAAAGCCTGAGGCTTATAGATGGCCTTGACAACGACCGACCCCAAAAGCGACAATCACGGCATGGACGACGAACACGAACCCAAGACCGATAAGAACATGAAGCTCGCCGTGTTAAGCCGGGTCAACGGGCCCGTCGAAGCCGAGGTCATCAAGAACTTTCTCGAATCGCAGGGGATCGCCTGCATCCTCCAGGGACAGATGCTCCAGGCCATCTATCCCATCCTCGTGGACGGCCTGGCGGAGATCAAGGTCATGGTTTCCGAAAACGACCTCGAGGCCGCCAGTGAGCTTCTGAAAACGCTCGATTCTTCAAAGTCCGAAGAGACCTAGCGTCCTGGGCGTCCGCCCCGCGTCGTTTCTCTCCTTAAGAATAATCTAATTACTTAATATTAATAATCTATCTTAATAGAAAAAACCGCACTTTTTGCTTGACATTTAATCTGGCGTCCCCTAATATCCAGCGTGAATGGGATAAAACGGGACAAAATGGGAAATCTATTGATCGGAAATTACTCGGCCAAGATCGATAAAAGCGGCCGGATCAAGATCCCGGAAAAGTTCCGCGCCGCCATCGAAGGGGAATACGGCAGAGATGTATTCATCACCTCGCTCACCGACGAGGCCGTCCAGATCTATCCCGTCACCGTCTGGTTAGGGCTCACCGGCGTCGCCGGGGAAGGTGCACTCCAGCTTCGGCCCGACGTCCGGCGCTTCCTGCTCCGGGTCAACAGGAAGGGCGGCCAGCACGAGATCGACACCAAGGGCCGCGTCCTGCTCACGGCGGCGCTCCGGGAGGCCGCCCAGCTTCAGGACGAGGTGGAAGTCATCGGGTTCAACGATCATCTGGAAGTTTGGAACCGGGAGCGGCTCGACCGGCAGCTCGAGGCCAAACCCCTGACCGACGAGGATTTCGAGAACATCTCGAAGCTCATCCCCCGCGGGAAAAGCGAATGAGCGAAAAAGGACATGTGCCCGTCCTTCTCCACGAAGTCATTGAGCATTTGGACGCGGGGAGAGAAGGGCTGTATATCGACGCCACGATCGGCCTGGGCGGCCACGCCCTGGCCATTCTCGAGAGCCATCCCCGAGCCCGGCTGGCCGGGTTTGACATCGACGAGCTGGCCCTCGACGTCGTCAAGAACAAGCTCAAGCCCTACGCCGACCGGGTGGAGCTGTATCACGCCGATTTCCGGCTGATCCCCGGCCTCGACCTCGACTTCCCCGCCGTCCGCGGCCTTCTCCTCGACCTGGGGCTGTCCTCGTTCCAGCTCGACAACCCGGAACGGGGCTTCAGCTTCAACCTTGACGGCCCTCTCGACATGCGCATGGATCTCAGGAACAGGACGACCGCCTTCAAGATCATCGACACGTATTCGGAGCCCAAGCTCGCTCAGCTCTTTTTCGAGTACGGCGAGCTGCATCAGGCCCGCCGGCTGGCCCGCGAGATCGTCGCCCGCCGGAAGCTCAGGAAGTTCTCCACCACGGCCGAGCTCCGGGCGATCATCGAAGCGGTCTGCCATTGGATCCCCCAAAAAGGGAAGATCCATCCGGCAGCCAAGGTCTTCCAGGCGTTGCGGATCGAGGTCAACGGCGAGCTCACCGGTCTGGCCGGATTCCTCGAGGCCATGGCCGCCAAGACCGGCCCCGGGGCGCGCCTGGCGGCCATCTCGTTCCATTCCCTGGAGGACCGGATCGTCAAGCAGACGTTCCATAAGCTCGCGGCCGGCGAAGGACGCCCTCCCCTGCTCCGCCTGATCACCAGAAAACCGGTCACGGCCGGCGACGAGGAAGTCGCCGCCAATTCACGCGCCAGGTCGGCCAAGCTGCGGGCCGCGGAGAGGATTTGATGGTCCGCCGGAAATACGCCAAAAGAGAAATCCTCTTGGCGGCCGGTTGCGTTCTCCTGGCCATCGGCACGCTCACGTTCTACATCTGGCAGCAATCCGTCCTGATCAACCTGGGCTATGAATCCAGCAAGCTCGAGAAGATCAAAGCCAGCGTCGAAGAGGACATTCGCAGGCTGGACACCGACAGGGCCTTTCTCCTGGCGCCCGACAAGGTGGAGAGGATCGCCCGGGAAGAGCTCCGGCTGGCGAGTCCCCGTCAGGACCAGATCATCTACGAAGGGCTGACGGCCCCGGAGGCGAAGTGAGCGATTTCGCTTATACCGGGGAAAAACGGACCCGCAAGCGGACCGTCCTCCTGACCATGTTCTTTTTCCTCTGGTTCTTCGGCCTCACGCTCAGGCTCATCCAGCTCCAGGTCATCGAGCACCCCAGGCTCCGCCTGATCGCCGTCAAACAAAACCAGTCGAAAAAACCGATCATCCCCGAGCGGGGCGAGATCCTCGACCGAAGCGGCAAAGTCATCGCCCGGAGCCTCCCCGTTCCCTCCGTCGCGCTCTTCGGCGCCCATACTGAACCCGAGGATACGGCCTTCGCCAAGGTCCTCCGCCTCAAAGGAATCCTGAGCCTGTCGGAAAAAGATCTCCGCAGGATCAAGAACCAGATCGGCGAGAAGGACGAGTTCATCTTCATCAAGCGGAAGATCAGCCAGGCAGAGGCCGACGCGGTCGGCCGGCTGCGCCTCGAGGGCGTCGGCTTCCAGGCAGAGCACAAAAGGTTCTATCCCTGGGGAGCCCAGGCGGCCCAGATCCTCGGGGGAGTCGGCATCGACAACGAGGGGCTCAGCGGGCTGGAGCTTCAGTACAACGACCGGCTCGCCGGCAGCAACGGGGAAAGGCTGATGCTGTGCGATGCCAGACGGCGTGCCTATCACTGGGAAGTCCTCAAGGAAGCGGCGCCGGGGCAGGATCTCGTGCTCACTATCGACGAGACCATCCAGTACATCGCGTCGAGCGAGCTGGAAAAGGCCGTCCGTGAGAACAACGCCGCCTGGGGCACGGTGATCGTCTCTCATCCGGGTTCGGGAGAGATCCTGGCCATGGCCACCGCTCCCTCTTACGACCCGAACGACTACCCTCCCTCCGATCCGCACCTCATGCGCAACCAGGCCATTCAGGAGAATTTCGAGCCCGGCTCGACCTTCAAGATCGTCACCGCAGCGGCGGCCCGGGAGTTCGATGTCGTCGATTTCAACGACCGTTTCGACTGCAGCCAGGGCTTCATCCGGGTGCCGGGTTACACCATCCGCGACCACAAGCGGATGGGCGTCCTGACTTTTGCCGAGGTCATCATCGATTCGTCGAACGTCGGCACGGTCAAGGTCGGCCAGCGCGTCGGCGAGGAAAACCTCTACCGCATGATCAAGGCCTTCGGCTTCGGCGAGAAAACCGGCATCGAGCTTCCCGGCGAAGAAAACGGGATCTGCCACCCCACCAACAGGTGGAGCAAGTCTTCCCTCGCCTCCCATTCCATCGGCTACGGCATATCCGTGACGGCCATCCAGGTGCTCCAGGCGATGAACGTCATCGCCAACCGGGGCCAGCTGATCCCGCCGCGCATCTCGCGGGACGCCGTTGACCGGACGGGCTTCCCTCCCGCCGCCACGGCCGGCCGCGAAGAGGGCCATCTCCGATCGGACCGCGGCCGAACTCATCGATAACATTTTCGCCAAGGTGGCCATCGAGGGGACGGCCGCGCAGGCCCGTCTCGACGGTTTCACGGTGGCCGGAAAGACGGGGACCGCCCAGAGATCAATCCCGGGCGCCCGGGGATATTCTTCGGGCCGCCATTTGGCGTCGTTCGTCGGGTTCGTCCCCGCCTCGGACCCGGCCCTATCCATTGTCGTAGTTATCGACGATCCCAAGGCCAAGGTCTATTACGGCGGCCTGGTCGCCGCGCCCGTCTTCCGGGAAATCGCCCGGCGGACGCTTCTTTACCTCAATCATTTTCCGGAGTTCGACCCTTCCCGAAAGATCATCACCGCCAAAGCGGCCGGGGAGGACTGATCATGAAGCTCAAGGACCTGTTCAGAAACGTCCCCGGGCTCGACATCGCCGGGAACGGCGACCCGGAGATCCAGGGGCTCGCGTATTCGTCCCTCCAGGTCCAGCCGGGTGACCTGTTCGCCGCCCTGCGGGGCGGGAAAACGGACGGCCTGCGGTTCGTCGATGACGCCCTGGGCCGCGGCGCGGCCGCCGTCCTGGCCGAAGTCCCGAGGCCGCAGGGCCAAAAGAAGGCCTGGATCAAGGCCCTCGACGCGCGCGAGGCCCTGGCCCTCGCCGCCGCGAACTTCTACGACCACCCGTCCATGAAGCTCAAGATCGTGGGCATCACCGGCACCAAAGGCAAGACGACGGTCACCTACCTCCTCGAGTCGATCCTGGTCAAGGCGGGCCTGGCGCCGGGCGTCATCGGCACGGTCAACTACCGCTGGGCGGACAAGCTCATCCCCGCTCCGCGGACGACCCCCGAAGCGCCGGACGTGCAGAGGATGCTGGGCGAGATGCTCGCCGGCGGCGTCAGCCATTGCCTGATCGAGGTCTCTTCGCATGCGCTCGACCTCAAGCGGGTCTGGGGCGTCCACTTCGACATCGCCGCCTTCACCAACCTCAGCCCCGAGCACCTCGACTTCCACGAGTCGATCGAAGAATACTTCGAAGCCAAAAAGAAGCTGTTCTTCCTCAACGCCAAGAAGCGGACCGCGGTCGTCAACCTGGACGACCCCTGGGGAAAGCGGCTGATCAACGAGCTCCCGCTGAAGACCGTTACCTTCGGCCTCGAGCCCGCCGCCATCATTCGGGCCGGGAACATCCGGCTCTCGGAGAACGGCATCAAGGCCGACGTCGATTACCCCGGCGGTCAGATCAAGGTCTGCTCGCGCCTGATGGGCCGGCACAATCTCTACAACATCCTGGCCGCCGTCGCCGCCGGGCTCGCCCTGAATATCCCCGCGGCGGCGGTCAAAGAGGGCATTTCCGAGCTCACCGGCATCCCGGGCCGGCTGGAAAAGATCGAAAACAGCCTGGGTTTCCAGGTCTACGTCGACTACGCCCACACCGAGGAGGCCATGCGGAGCCTTCTGGTGACGGTCCGGGAGCTCAAGCCCGACCGCATCATCCTCGTTTTCGGCGCGGGCGGGGACAGGGACAAGGGCAAGCGGCCGAACATGGGCAAGGTGGCCGCCGCGCTCGCCGACCTGACTTTCCTGACTTCGGATAATCCGCGGTCGGAAGACCCGCTGGCCATCATCGCCGACATCGAGAAGGGCCTGGTCGATGGCCAGGCCAAGGAATACCGGATCGTCCCCGACCGCCGCGAGGCCATCGCCCAAGCCCTGACCGCGGCCCGGAAGGGTGATTGCGTCCTGGTCGCCGGCAAGGGCCATGAACGCACCCAGACGTTCAAGGATCAGACGGTCCCTTTTGACGACGGCGAGGTCATCCGGGAAATCCTCAGGGCCATGGAGAGGAAATCCTGATGGTCGAGCTCCGGCTGGACGAGTTGGCCGCCAGGATGAACGGGCGCATCCTGCAGGGCGAGCCGGCGCGCGTCTTTGGGCGTTTCGGCATCGATTCCCGGCTGACGGCGGCCGGAGAACTCTTTTTTGCCATCCGGGCACGGCGCGACGGGCACGATTTCATCCCCGAGGCCGCGGCGCGGGGGGCCGCCGGGGCAGTCATCTCCCGCGACATTCCCCGCCCGGGTTCGGACTTCGCGCTCATCCAAGTGGACGATACAGTCGCGGGGCTCGAGAGGCTGGCCCGGACAGCGCTCGCCGGCCAACAGGTCAAAGTCGTGGGCATCACCGGGAGCGTGGGGAAGACGACAACCAAGGAGTTCACGGCCTCCCTCCTCTCCCGCCGGTTCGGTGTCCTGAAGTCCGAGGGGAATTTCAACAACAACCTCGGCCTGGCGCTCTCGGTCCTCCGGCTCGAACCCGGCCACGAGGTCGCCGTCCTCGAAATGGGGACAAGCGGGTTCGGGGAGATCCTGGCCCTCACCCGCGTCGCCCCTCCGGACGTCGCGGTCATTACCAACGTCAATCCGGTTCACCTCGAGTTTCTTCACGACATCGAGGGTGTCGCCCGGGCCAAGAAGGAGATCCTGGAGGGCGCGCGGCCGACCGGCGTCGCCGTCCTCAACGCCGACGACCCCTGGGTCATGAAGATCGGGCGCGACTGGCCGGGCCGGCGGCTGACCTTCGGGCTGGGCCGTGATGCCGACGTCCGGGCCGCCTCGGTCCGGGCGCTCGGCCTGGATGGGATGGCCTTCGAGCTCAGCTTCCAGGGCGAAAAGGCCGAAGTCCACGCGGCGTTCATCTATGAGGAATACGTTGACAATCTGCTCGCCGCCGTCGGCGCCTGCGCCGCGCTCGGCGTCCCGTTCGGGGTCATCGTCGAAGGCATCGCCGGGCTGCGCCCGCTCCGGAGAAGGGGCGCGCTGATCCTCCTGAGCCGGGGGATCCGGATGGTCGACGATTCTTATAACTCCAGCCCCAGGGCACTGGCCGCCGCGCTCAAGGGGTTGGGCGCCCTCGAGGCCGGAAGACGGGTGGCCATCCTGGGCGATATGCTCGAGCTCGGCGAGCGCGAAAAAGAATTCCATCTGGCGGCCGGCCGGCAGCTCGTCGAGTCCGGCTGGGACGCGCTCATCACCGTCGGCGCCCTGGGCGCGTTGATCGCCGAAGGCGCCCGGGAGGCGGGGATGGAGGACCTCGCGGATATCGGTTTTCCCTACGGCCGCCGCCGCCGCGCCCGTATCCGCCGCGCTCATCCGCGACGGGGACCTCATCCTGGTCAAAGGTTCGAGGGGTATCCGGATGGATCAGATCGCCGACCGGCTGGCGGCGGACCTCAAGGAGACATGACGTGTTCTACTGGCTGCTCGTGCCGCTCAGGGAATACTCGGTTTTCTTCAACGTGTTCAGGTACATCACGGTGCGGACTTCGCTCGCCGGAGTGACGGCCGTCCTCGTAAGCTTCATCTTCGGCCCGCTCATCATCCGGCAGCTCAAGAAGCGCCAGATCGGCCAGCAGATCCGGCCCGACGGGCCGCAGTCCCACCTCGTTAAAAAAGGGACGCCCTCGATGGGGGGCATCCTGATCATCGGTTCGACCATCATCCCCACCCTCATTTGGGGCAACCTGGAAAACGCCTACGTCTGGATCGCCATGGCGACGATGCTCGGGTTCGGGGCGGTCGGGTTCCTTGACGATTACCTGAAGGTGACCCGGCAGCGCTCGCTGGGGCTGACGGGGAGCCGCAAGATCGCGCTCCAGGTGGCCCTGGCCGGACTGATCGGCCTCGCCCTGGTCTATATCGGGCTGACCGACGGGTTCAGCCTCAGGCTGAGCTTCCCTTTCTTCAAGAAGTTCATCCCCTACCTGGGCTGGTTCTACCTCCCCTGGATCATGTTCATCCTGGTCGGGTCTTCGAACGCCGTCAACCTGGCCGACGGCCTGGACGGGCTGGCCATCGGGCTCACGGCCATCAGCGCCAGCGCCCTGACGGCGATCACCTACCTCGCCGGGCACCAGGTTTTCTCGACCTACCTGAACATCCCCTGGATCGAACAGGCGGCCGAGCTGACGGTTTTCGCCGGCGCCTTCACCGGCGCCTGCCTGGCCTTCCTCTGGTTCAACTGCCACCCGGCGCAGGTCTTCATGGGTGACGTGGGAGCCCTCTCGCTCGGGGCGACACTGGCGGTGATCGCCATCCTGATCAAGCAGGAATTCCTGCTGTTCACGGTCGCCGGGGTGTTCATCCTGGAAGCCCTGTCCGTGATCTTCCAGGTGGGCTACTTCAAAATCTCGGGAGGAAAGCGAATCTTCCGGATGGCGCCGCTCCATCATCATTTCGAGCTCAGCGGCTGGAATGAAGAACAGGTCGTCGTCAGGTTCTGGATCGCGGCCATCATCTTCGCGCTCTTCAGCCTGGCGACGTTGAAACTGAGATGAGCATGGATATCGCCGGGAAAAAGGTACTGGTCGTCGGCCTGGGAAGAACGGGCGAAGCGCTCGCGGGCTTCCTGCTCGCGAGGGGCGCCCGGGTCGTCGTGACCGAATCCCGGCCCGAAGGGGAGATCGCCCGGCAGGCGGCCGCCTGGCGCGAAAAAGGGGTCACGCTGGAGGCGGGCGGCCACAAGCTCGCGACCTTCCTCGCCGCCGATATCATCATCCCCAGCCCGGGAGCCTCTTCCCTCCCCCAGCTCGGAGCCGCCAAAAAGGCCGGCATCGCGGTCATCTCGGAGACCGAGCTCGCCCGCCGGTTCCTCAAGGGCAAGGTCGTCGGCATCACCGGGACGAACGGCAAGTCGACGACTGCGACCCTGGCTCACAAGATCCTCAAAGAGGCCGGCCTGAAGTCCCGCCTGGCCGGCAACATCGGGACGCCGCTCGTCGCCTTCGCCGCCGCCAGCCGTGACGATCACGTCTACGTCACCGAGATCTCGAGCTTCCAGCTCGAGCACGTCGACCGGTTCGACGCGGACGTCGCCGTCTTCCTCAACATCTCGCAAAACCACCTCGACTGGCACGGCACATTCGCGGAATATTTCAACGCCAAGAAGAAGCTCGTCCGCGGCCAGCGGGCCGGGGGACAGGCTCATCCTGAACCACGACGACCGGCTGGTGCGGCCGCTGGCACGGGAGTCCGAGGCCGAAGTCGAGTTCTTCAGCCGCCGGAGCGCCGTGCGCCGGGGCTGTCATCTTGCGGACGGCTGGCTCACGCTCCGGGACGGAGGCATCGTCCGCCTCATGCCGGCCGCCGACATCCGCCTCCCGGGGCGGCACAACATCGATAACGTCATGGCGGCGGCCCTGGTCGGCCGGGCGTTCGGCGTCTCCCCCGCCCGCCTTCGGGCGTCGATCCGGTCATTCACCGGTCTCGAGCACCGGCTGGAAAGAGTCCTGACCTTGGGCGGCGTGACCTTCGTCAACGATTCCAAGGCGACGACCGTCGACGCCGCGATCAAGGCGCTCGAGAGCTTCGACCGTAAGATCGTCCTGATCCTGGGCGGCCGGGACAAGGGGGCGGACTTCACTCTGCTCCGGAGCCCCGTTCGCAAGCGGGTGAAGGCGGCCGTCATCATCGGCGAAGCCGGACCCAAGATCGCCCAAGCCCTTAAGGGCGCCGCGCCCCTCGAGGAGACCTCGACGCTGCGGGGCGCCGTCACGCTGGCCTTCGCCGCGGCCGACCCCGGAGATGTCGTGCTCCTGGCGCCGGCGTGCACGAGCTTCGACATGTTCAAGGACTTCGAGGACCGGGGGCGCTCCTTCAAACGGGAGGTCCGCCGGCTCAAGGACGTCGTTCGGGGAGGAAGGCCCCGAAGATGAAAGCCTTCAAGCCCGCCGGGTTCGACAAGGCGCTGCTCGCGGCGGTCCTCGTCCTCCTCGGCGTCGGGTTCATCATGGTCTTCAGCTCCTCGGCGGTGATGTCGGGGGAAAAATTCCATCAGCCGATGCACTTTCTCATCCAGCAGATAACGGGCGCCGTCGCCGGGCTCGCCCTGGTCTTTTTCTTCCTGTCCGTCCGGCGGCCGCTTTTCGAAAGCGCCACGGTCGTCCATGCTCTCCTGGTCCTTACGGCCGTCCTGCTGACCGCCTGTTTCGTGATGCCGACGGTGGCCAGGGTCAACCGCTGGGTGATCCTGTTCGGCGTGCGGTTCCAGCCGTCCGAGCTCGCCAAGATCAGCCTGGTGCTGTTTCTCTCCTACTACCTCGACAAAAAGCAGGTCCGTATCCACGAATGGAAGGCGCTCATCCTCCCGGTCGCGGTCATGGGGATAATCGCCCTTCTCATCCTGAAGGAGCCGGATTACGGAACGGCGCTGCTCATTTGCGCCATCGGCGGCATGATGCTCTACCTCGGGGGCGCGCGACTCGTTCACCTGGGAGTCCTGGGGGCGGGCGCGGCCGTGCTGTTCGGCATTTACCTGTTCTCGGCCAGCTACCGCGTGCAGCGGATCACCGGTTTTGTCTCCACCCAGAAAGACATCATGGGCCGGGACTTCCAGCCTTACCAGGCCAAGCTCGCCATCGGCTCGGGCGGCCTCCTGGGCGTCAGTCTCGGCGAGAGCACTCAGAAGCTCGATTTCCTCCCCTATGCCCACACGGACTTCATCTACGCCATCCTGGGCGAGGAGTTCGGCTTGGTCGGCACCCTGACCATCCTGTTCCTGTTCCTCGTCATCCTGTGGCGGGGACTGACGATCGCCTCCCGGGCGCCGACGGCTTCCGCCCGGCTGGCGGCCCTCGGGCTGACCCTGGTCATCACCGTGCAGGCGCTCCTGAACATCACGGTCGTCCTGGGGCTCGGCCCGGCCAAGGGCGTGCCGCTGCCGTTCGTGAGCTTCGGCAGGTCGTCGCTTGTCTGCAGCCTGGCGGCGGTCGGCATCATCCTGGGCATCTCGAAACGGCAGCGGATCGAAAGGTACGGCCGATGAAGGGCAGAAGCGTCGTGATCAGCGGCGGCGGCACGGGCGGGCACCTCTACCCCTCCCTGGCCGTGGGCGAAAAGCTCCGCTCCCGGGAGCCCTCGCTCCGCCTGACGTTTATCGGCGGCCACCGGGCCATGGAGAAGAGCCTGATGGAGCGCCAGGGCGTGCATTTCATACCGATGAGGATCGAGGGGATCAAGGGCCGGGGGCTGAAAAGCCTCCGGACGATGGCGATGCTGCCGTTCGCCTTCGCCAGGTCTCTCGCCATCCTTCTCCGGCTGCGCCCCGCGCTCGTCATCGGTGTCGGAGGCTACAGCTCGGGGCCGGTCGTCCTGGCCGGCTCGCTCCTCGGCATCCCGACGCTTATCCTCGAACAGAACCTGACCCCGGGTTTCACGAACCGGCTGCTCACCCGCTGGGCGACGAAGGCGGTCGTGGCGTTCGAGAGCTCGCTCCGATATTTCAAGGGTAAGGGCGTCTGGCTGGGAAACCCGGTCCGCGAGGAATTTTACCGGATCGCGGCCGAAGCCGTGGACGCCGAAGCTCGACCTGCTGGTTTTCGGCGGCAGTCAGGGGGCGCGGGTCCTCAACCGGACGATGGCGGCGGCCCTGCCGCTCCTCGCGCCGGCCAGGCCCCGGCTCCGGATAACACACCAGACGGGAACTGCGGACAGCGAAACCGTGAGAATCGCTTACGCCGAGAGCGGTTTCGCCGACGCCGAAGTCTCGCCCTTTTTCCACGACATGGCGGCGCGCTTCGAGACGGCCGACCTCGTCGTCGGCCGGGCGGGAGCCACGACCATCGCCGAGCTCATCGTCGCCCGCCGGGCGGCAATCCTCGTGCCCTTCGCCGCGGCGGCGGACAACCACCAGGCGAAGAACGCCGGGGAGCTGGCGAGGATCGGCGCCGCCGAGGTCATCCTGGAGAGCGACCTCTCGCCGGCCCTGCTGGCCGGGAGGATCATGTTCTATCTCGAGCACCGGGAGAGGCTCGCGGAAATGGCGGACAGCCTGGATCCGCTCAGGACGGAGCGGCCGGCCGACCGGATCGCCGAACTGTGCTTCACTCTGATGGAAGCGGGGAATTAGGAGGCGCGCGTGGTCAAGAGGATTTACCGGAAGCTCAAGCACATCCACATGGTGGGCATCGGCGGCACGGGCATGAACGGCATCGCCGAGGTCCTCCTCAACCTCGGCTACGAGGTTTCGGGCACCGACCTGCAGACGACCGAGGTCACCGAGCGGCTGACCCGGCTCGGAGCCGAGATCCACCGGGGCCACGCCTCGGAAAATGTCCGCGGCGCCGACGTCGTGGTCATCTCCTCGGCCGTCAAGGACGACAACGTCGAGGTCCAGGAGGCCCGCCGGCTCAAGATCCCGGTCATCCCGAGGGCCGAGATGCTGGCCGAGCTGATGCGCATGAAGTACGGCATCGCCGTGGCCGGGGCCCACGGCAAGACGACGACGACCTCGATGGTCGCCGCGGTCCTCGAGCACGCCGGTTTCGACCCGACCATTATCGTCGGCGGCCGCCTCAACACCCTCGGGGCCAACGCCAAGCTCGGCGAAGGGGAATTCATCGTCGCCGAGGCGGACGAGAGCGACCGGTCCTTCCTCTACCTCTCCCCCTTTATCGCCGTGCTCACGAACGTCGACGAGGAGCACCTCGACCAGTACAGCGATATCGAAGAGATCAAGAGGACGTTCGTCAATTTCGCGAACAAGGTCCCGTTCTACTGCCCGATCATCCTCTGTCTCGACGACCCGAACCTGCAGAGCCTCATCCCCCAGCTCGAGCGCCGGCTCATCACTTACGGGTTCTCCTCCCAGGCCGACGTCTCGGCGCGGGTCCACGGCTTCTCCGAGTTCAGAAGCTCTTCCACCCTCTTCCACGAGGGCCGGGAGCTCGGCGCGCTGGAGCTCCAGGTCCCGGGCCTTCACAACATCGCCAACGCCATGGCGGCCGTGGCCGTCGGGCTGGACCTCGACATCCCGCCCCGGCTCATCCTGGAAGCGCTCGGCGCCTTCACCGGCACGGGGCGCCGTTTCGAGCTCAAGAAGGTCGTCAACGACATCATGGTGGTTGAAGACTACGGTCATCATCCGACCGAGCTCCGGGCCACCCTGGACGCCGCCAAGAGGGGCTGGCCGCGCCGGCTGATCGTCGTCTTCCAACCGCACCGCTACACGCGGCTGGCGAAGCTGATGAAGGCCTTCGCCACGGCTTTCAACCAGGCGGACGTCCTGGTGACCACCGAGGTCTACCCGGCGGGCGAGGCGCCCATCCCCGGCGTCACCGGGCGCGCCCTGTTCGAGGAGATCCAGCTGTTCGGCCATAAGAACGTCCACTTCGAGCCCGACATGAAAAGGATCCCGGCGCTCATCGGCGAGATCGCCGAGCCCAATGATCTTATCCTGATCCAGGGAGCGGGCAACATCAACCGGATCATCCCGGAAATCATCGCCGCCCTGGAAGAAAAGAGCTGACCATGGCCTATCTCAACCCTGCCTTTCCGTTTTCGGCCGCCGGCCGCCTCGGGCGAGCCGTCCCTTTTCCAGAGAGGGCTTGAAAAAGCCCCCGTCAAGAGAGTCCAGAGGACGCTCATCGTCCGGCCCGGCCACATCGCCGCGTTCTTCCTGCTGATCGCGGCCATCTTCCTCGGCCTCGCCAAGGGCTATCTTCTGCTGATCACGACCTCCGAGTTCGACATCCAGACCACCCGGGTCGAGTCAAAACGGGAATTCGTGGCCGGCGATATCCGGGCCCTGGCCGACCCGGCGAAGCTCGGCAACCTCCTGGCGCTCGACATCGGGAAGCTCGAGCGTCAGGTCGAGTCGCACCCCTGGGTCCGGGAGGCGCGGCTGAGGAAAGTCTTCCCCTCCGAGGTCCTGATCGAGATCACCGAGCGCGAACCCGCCGCCGTGCTGAAATCCGGCGACCGCTATCTCGTCATCGCCGAGGACGGCGTGGTGCTGGGACGGCCGGCGGCGGACGGGGCGGACCTCGGCCTGCCGCTCCTTACGGACGACGGACGATTCCAGGACCGTTATCACGAGAAGCTCGCCCTGGCCTGGCGATGCCTGAAGTCCCTGACGGCCGAGGAACTGGCCTCCGTCGAATCCCTGGACGTGACGCGCCTCGACAGCCCGGACCTCATCCTCAAAGGACAGCCGACGAGGATCATCCTCGGCCCCGACCGGTTCTCCGAGGAGCTGAGGGAGTACATCGCGAACAAGGACGCCTGGGAAATCCAGAGCGGGCCGCTCGAATACGTCGATCTCCGATTCGACGACCGCGTATATCTCAAGCCCCTCCCCCCGATGGAGGTGGCCGCGCTGAACCTGCCCAGAGAGGAGGCGGAATAATGCCCAAGAACACCTACATCGTCGGCCTGGACATCGGCACCAGGAAGGTCGCCGTCATCATCGGCGAGGTTACCGAGGAGCGGAAGATCGAGGTCATCGGCATCGGCTGCGCCGACTCCAAGGGGCTGCGCAAAGGAGTGGTCGTCGACCTCGAGGCCACCACCTCGGCCATCCGGAAGGCGCAGGAGGAAGCCGAGCTCATGGCGGGGGTCGAGATCCAGTCGGCTTTCGTCGGCATCTCGGGCGCCCACATCAAGAGCTTCAACAGCCGCGGCGTGATCGCCGTCTCGGGAAAGAACCGGGAGATCGGCCGCGAGGACATCCGCCGCGTCATCGACCAGTCCAAGGCCGTCTCCATCCCGCCCGACCGGGAGATCATCCATGTCATCCCGCAGGAGTTCGTGGTCGACGAGCAGGACGGCATCAAGGCCCCGCTGGGCATGAGCGGCGTCAAGCTCGAGGTCAACGTCCACATCGTCACCTCGGCCATCACCTCGGTCCAGAACCTGCGGACCTGCGTCGAGCGGGCCGAGATCGGGATCGAGCAGATCGTCCTCAACCAGATCGCCACCGCCGACTCGATCCTGACACACGACGAGAAGGAGCTGGGCGTCGGGCTGATCGACATCGGCGCCGGGACGACCGAGGTGGCCATCTTCGAGCGGGGCAGCCTCTGGTACACCTCGATCATCCCGATCGGCGGCGATAATTTCACCAACGACATCGCCGTCGGGCTTCGCACGCCCATCCCCGAGGCCGAGAAGATCAAGAAGAAGTTCGGCTGCGTCGCCGGCCCGGCCCTCGAGGAGCAGGAGACGATCGAGGTGCCGTCCGTGGGCAAGGCCCGGAAACCGCGGCTCCTCGGCCGGCAGATCCTGGCCGACATCATCCAGCCGCGGGCCGAAGAGATCTTCCGGCTCGTGGACGGTGATATCAAGCGGATGGGCTACGAGAAATCGCTCAACTCGGGCGTGGTCCTCACGGGAGGCACGTCCCTTCTCGACGGCCTGGAAGAGGTCGCCGAGGAGATCTTCGACCTGCCCGTCCGCCGGGGCGACCCCTCCGGTGTGAGCGGGCTCATCGACCGCGTGAGCACTCCCGACTACGCCACGGCCGTCGGTCTGATCCTGCACGGGTTCAGCCAGTGGCAGGACCACGGCCTGTCCCAGGATAAAAAACAAGGCATATGGGCCAAGATGCGTGACTGGCTCAAGGAATCGTAACAGAGTGAGGAGGCAATATGAACGATGATTACAGCGGCAAGCTGAAGTTCCACCTGGTCGACGACGTCCTCGGCGCCAAGATCAAGGTCGTCGGCATCGGTGGAGGCGGCGGCAACGCCGTCAACCGGATGATCGAGGCCGGTATCGAGGGCGTGGATTTCATCGCCGTCAATACCGACGTCCAGGCGCTGAGCAGCAACAAGGCCGGCACCAAGATGCAGATCGGGTCCCAGGTCACCAAGGGCCTGGGCTCGGGCGGCCGGCCGGAAACCGGAAAACAGGCGGCCGTCGAGGACACGGAGAAGCTGATCCAGCTCGTCCAGGGCGCCGACATGGTCTTCCTGACGACGGGTCTCGGCGGCGGGACGGGGACGGGCGCCACGCCCATCCTGGCCAACCTGGCCTCGGAGATGGACATCCTGGCCATCGCCATCGTCACCCTGCCGTTCGAGTTCGAGGGCCGCGTCCGGTCCAAGCAGGCGGAGGAGGGGCTCAAGGAGCTTAAGGGGGCGGTCGATACGGTCATCGCCATCCCCAACGAGCGGCTCCTCCAGACCGTCAACCTCGACACCTCGATCCAGGACGCTTTCAAGATGGCCGACGACATCCTGCGCCAGGCCGTCCAGGGCATCAGCGACCTGATCACGAAGCCCGGCCTGATCAACCTCGATTTCGCCGACGTCAAGTCCATCATGAAGGGCATGGGCATGGCGTTCATGGGAACGGGCATCGCCTCCGGGGAGAACCGGGCGCTCGACGCCGCCCAGAAGGCCATTTCCAGCCCGCTGCTCATCGACACCTCGATCGAGGGGGCCCGGGGCGTCCTGATCAATATCACCGGCGGCAAGGACATCACGCTCCACGAGGTCTCCAAGGCCTCCGACCTGATCCACAAGATCGCCCACCCCGAGGCCAACATCATCTTCGGCACGGTCATCGACAACAGCATGAAGGAGATGGTCAAGGTCACGGTCATCGCCACCGGGTTCGACAATCCGAGGGACAAGGCGGATGACATCGAAGAGGTCATCGTCCGGCCGCGGCGGGCGACTCCCCCGCCGTTCCAGGTCCCGTCGGATACGCCGGCCTACGAGTTCGAGCCCAAGGGCGCCGCGGCGCCTCATTGGGATCCGCCGGCCTGGGAGAAGACCTTCGAGCCCTACGAGACCCCCACCTTCATCCGCCGGAGCAAGCACTCGACGACGAGATAAAAGCGCCATGATATCGGCCGACCTGGTCATCGAGAACTGCCGTCAGCTGGCGACGTGCGCCGGGCCGGTCCCCAAGCGTGGGGCGGCCCTCGCGGACATCGGGCTGCTGGAAAAGGCCTGGGTGGCCTCCGCCCGGGGCCGGGTGGTTTTCGTCGGCCGGGAGAGAGCTTTTCGGGCCGGGGTGAAACTGGAAAGACGGGCCGTGCGCCTCGACGCGGCCGGCCTGGTGGGTCTGCCGGGATTCGTCGATTCCCACACGCATCTCCCGTTCGCCGGGAGCCGCCTCGAGGAATTCCGGCTGAGGCTGAAGGGAGCGACCTACCAGGAGCTCGCCGCCAAGGGGCTGGGTATCCGGACCACGGTGGCGGCCACCCGGAAGGCGACGCGGCCCGCGCTTCTCGCGAGCTGTTTGTCCCGTCTCGACCGAATGCTGCTCCACGGGGCCACGACCGTCGAAGCCAAGAGCGGCTACGGCCTCAACCTCAAGGATGAGATCAAACAGCTCGAGGTTCTGCGACGGGCAGACGCCGTGCACCCCGTCGACGTCGTGCCCACGTTCATGGGCGCTCACGACATCCCGGAGGAATACAGGGGGCGGAAGGGCGCCTACATCAGCCTCCTCATCGACAAGATCATTCCCGCCGTGAAGAAGCGGGGGCTGGCCGAGTTCTTCGACGTCTTCTGCGAAGAGGGCGTCTACTCGGTCGAGGAAACCCGGCGGCTGGTCGAAGCGGCCCAGCGGGCCGGGTTCAAGATCCGGATCCATGCGGACGAATTCGCTGCCTTAGGAGGGGCCGCGCTGGCTGCCGAAGTCGGCGCGGCCTCCGCCGATCATCTTCTCAACATCACGCCCGACGGCATCCGGGCGCTGGCCGCCTCCGATACCGTGGCGACCTTCCTGCCGGGCGTCTCGTTCTTCCTGATGACCGACAGGCGCGCGCCCGCCAGACAGCTCATCGAAGCGGGCGCCGTCGTCGCCCTGGCCTCGGATTTCAACCCCGGGAGCTCGATGGTCGGCTCGATGCTCTTCGTTGTCCAGCTCGGGGTCTTTTTGCTGAAGATGAGCATCGAAGAAACAATCAACGCCGCGACGGCCAACGCGGCGTTCGCCCTGCGCCGTCATATCCAGGTCGGGAGCGTCGAAATCGGCAAGACCATGGACCTCCTCCTCTGCGACGCTCCCGACTATTCTTCCCTCGTCTACGAACTGGGGACGAACCCCATCCGCCACGTCATCAAGAACGGCCGCGTCGTCGTCCGCGACGCCCGCCGCGTCTGACGATTTCGGGCCTCGGCCGGGAACACATACAGGAATTCGCAAACGCCCGATCATCGGCCGACTGGAAACTCAAGAAGAAGGGATCTCACATCTCTCAGTCGACTCCGGCCGGAATCAATAATAAATGTTTAGGCCGATGGAGAAGTAATCGCCGGCAAACCGATACACGGCCGCTTCCGAATACCGGAAATAGTCCGCCGTGAAGTAAAACGGATATTTCGGCGAGACAACGAGGCCGACCGCATACGACACCGCTTTCACATTCTCGGAATTCCGGTAAACATAAACTTTGGGGTGGATGAACACCTTTTGCGAAACAATCGAGATTTTCAGCCCGCCTTTCAAGGAATACAAATTGATATACCTGGGCGGATCCTCAGGGTACCAAAAGGACGGAGCGTTCCCGGAAGAGATAGATCCCCCCATCGAGCTCGAAGCGCTTTCCGAGCCTCCGGGAGATCCCCGCGTCCAAGATCATGCCCCTGTAGGCATCCGTCCCCGTCAGAATAGGAGACAGCCGCATACCCGCTCATCTTGCCTTTCTGGACGAAGGCAGCGGCCGTCAGATTGGAGATATTGGCCTCCCTGGTCTTTGCCGAGACGATGTCGTTTTCATAGGCGGAATAAGCATAGCTGAGGCGGTGGTGGTAGTATTTCAGGATCAGGGAGGAACTGGTTGGAGAGGCTGAAACGCAGCGCAACCCACGGTTTCATGATCCGGAGATGGTTCGTCCCGAGGTAGAATTCGAACCCGGCCTGCGGGTAAATTCCCGCGGACAGCAGCGGCACGCCCGCCAGGACAAAAAGGAGAAGGGACACACCGAGGCGCGTCGTTATGGATCTCATTGTTCCTCCCATTCCACGTCCGGACGCGGCACGGCTTTTAGGCGATTCGTGATCGCCTCCTCAAATCCTGGATCGAAGCGCTCCGTCTTGGTCCAGGTCTTCGCCCGACGGGCCACATAATCATCGTAAAACGCCCTCAACAGAATAAACGCCCAGAAGTCCTTGGTATAAACGGCATAGCCCAAGAGAATATGGATAATCGAGATCGGCCGGTCCTCCCGTTCATGTGAGAGCGCGATGAGGACTTCGAGGATGAAAAGCAGGAAGGCCAGGGCCCACAGCTCCAAGAAAGGCCCCGGGACCCGGATCCGGACAGCTCCGAATACGGGACAGGACGAAGATCGCATCCGAGAAGACGATCGCGAACATGAACAGGTAGTACAGAAAAAGAAGGTTGAGGATCTCGAAGGTCATGGCCTTCGGCCGCCGGCGAAAGATCGTCCCGGCATACTTGGACAGCAGGTAATTATTGCCCCGGGCCCCAGCGCGTCCTTTGCCGGACCCAGACTTTGAGCGTTTCCGGCTCCTGCTCCCAGCTGACCGCCGTCGGGATGAAGTCTACTAGATAGCCCGCGTCGTAGATCCGGAAGGTCAGCTCCGAGTCCTCGGCCAGGGCGTTCTCGTCCCAGCCGCCGATCTTCTCCAAGACGTCTTTCCGGATGAGATAGTTCGTGCCGGGGAGAAATGCCACCCGGAGAAAGAACCAGCGGCCGGCCTGGATGATCCACTGGAAAGCGATCGATTCGATGTTGATCAAGCCGGGTCAGGGAGGGTCCGGTCTTTGTTGTAGGCCCGGAATTTTCCCGTCACCGCGGCCCAGCGGGGGATCCGCCGTCCAGCGCCCGGCAGAGGGTCTTCAGGGAGCCCGGCTCCGGACGGTTGTCGGCGTCGTAAATGGCGATCAAAGGGTGGGCGGCGACAGCCAGGCCTCTGTTCAGGACGGCGCTCTTGCCCCGGCCGCCCTCCCCCTGTAGGGATCCTCGAGCAGCCGCTAGCTGCGGGCAGTCTTTCTGGACCCAGGCGGACCAGGCTGGCGGTCCGGTCCGTGCTCCCGTCGTTGATCACGATGATCTCCAGCCGGTCGCGCGGATAGTCCAGGCGCTGAAGATGGTCGAGGAGCCCGTCTATGACTTTCTCCTCGTTGCGGGCGGGAACCAGGATCGACACTCCCGGCCACTCGGCCGGCGGGGCCGGCCTTCGTTCGACTTCGCGGGACCAGGCGGCCCGCCATAGGAACCCGCCGATCGTCAGGACGAATTGATAGAGCAGCATCGTCCAGATGAAAACGACCGAGAAAACGAACAGGATCTCCGCCGCCAATCTCACGAATTCCGTCATCTGTTGAACCTCGAAAAGACGTACACTCCCAAGAGAAGGACCGTTGAGGCGATTCCAAGAATATAAAATGCCGATGAGGTCAGGTAGCCGGCGAGGCCGGACCGCACGAGCCGGCGCCTTCTCGGTGATGATCTCCAGTGGATATGCCCGCCCCGGGGAAGAATGGTCCCGGTCATTTTCGGAGGCGGAGTGATATCCGTCCCGTCGAGACGAATCCCGTCCAAGGACCGGCTAAAGGTCAGGGACACGGGCAGCGGCGACCGGTATTGCAGCTTGTAAGAATTCGCCGTCCTCTCCTAGCTCTCTGAAATCGCCGTCGAAGGCGACCTGATAGGTCTAGCGAGGGGTGATCCAGGATCTCCGGCTTTTTTGAAATGCAGCCGATAACTTCCCGGCCGGAACGGAAATCCCCTTCGCCCCGACGAATGGCCAGGGATCCTTCCCCGATAATAGGGGAAGGAAGTTGCCTCCCTGTTGAGAGTCAGGGTGAAGGGCCGCCTGGCCGTTGATCTCATAGTGGTCCGGATCCGGGTGATCGCGACGTCGGCCGCCAGGACGAAGGCCAGCAGGTCGACGTCGAAAGGATTGACCGTGGATTCCGCATAGATGCCGACCCGGCCCGACGGCAGCGAGGCATACAAGATCGTGGTCGCCAATTCCGTGCCCGTCGCCATCATGGACGGCAGAGTCGTCTTCCTGGATGTCCCTGTTCGCCAGGCAGTTGACATCTGAACATCAGCCGGTTGGGGTCTTTCGATCAGGGCTTTGTAAACTTCATAATATTCCAGATAACGCGAGGGCGGGCCGCGTCCAGCTCCGGGAGGGGTCTTCCACCTGCAGGGTAAACGGGTAGCGGTCCATCAGACCGATGATATCCCGGATGTCGATGCCGCAATCCTCGATGATTTCGGGGTGAAGAAGAGAGTCCATGGCCGTCACGATGACTTCCAGGTCTCCAAATTTGGCCGTCTTCACCCGCTCGGCTTCATCCAGGAAGCTCGTGTGCAGGTCACGGACAATTTCAGTGCGGAAGCGGAGAAACGATCCCAGGGCCGCCCGGTTTTTCCGCCAATAAAAAGGAGAAGCCGGCACGAACAACTCGGCGGGATCGAAGCCTTCCCGGCCGCGGAAGGCCTCTCCGTACATCGGGGTTCACGGGGGTAAACTTGTCCGGGTCCGCGGTCCCCTGGTTCGTGTCGAAGTTCAACTCGGCCAGGTTCACTCCGTCCCAATCATCGCGCCTAGCAACAGTTCTCGGAAAAACGACAGGGCGGCCTCGCGGGTCTTGACTGTTAAGAGAGATTCATCTGGAGCCGCCAATGACAAAGGGCATCCTTTCCCGGTGGCCGTTTTTTCCCGCCACTCGGGATGCGTATCCCAGACGAGCGGCGTGATCTGGGGGAACTCGAACCAGGCATAAACGGCGATCCCGTGATCATGGCAGAGCCTGATAAAATGAACATAGTCGAACTGGTAAGACTTATAAAAATGCCAGGCGGCCAGGTAGACGATCTTCACCCCGCTGGCTTTCCAGCGCGCGACAAGCTTTTCCCAGCTGACATTCTGCCGGAGCCCGGGGTCGAAATAGAAACTCCAGGGTATTGCGCCGGACATTGAAGGAGACCCCCAGCGTCCTTGAGATAGAACGGGGCATACGGAAAACGGCTGATCCCGAACGGCGTATAGGGATCGAATGGCGCCGCGAAACCCAGGACTTTTCCTTTGCCCAGCTGTTTAACGCCGGCCGAGACCGCCCCGGAATTGGCGTCCTTGGCAAGAACGGTCAGGCCGTCATCGGCCAGGGGCTTCAGGACGACCGGCGGATTCCAGGCCAGGTTTTCGGCGGGGAGCGTCAGTTCCCTAACCTCCCAGACCGCGACCGGTTCGGCTTCAAACCGAAGCCCCAAGGCTTCGGCGAGCGTCGACGGCCCATCCAGCACCAGAGACCCTCCCCCGGAAACATAATCCCAGACGGAATTGATTTCGGGGCGTTTCAGATACCGGGCGGCGGCTTGGGGAATAACGACCAGGTCATAACGGTCGAGAGGAAGGTGACGGGTTTCCCCGACATCGCGGATATCGGGATTCAGACCAAAAACTTTCAGGACGGAGTGAAAGCTTTTTTGACCGAACTCATCTTCGGGTGAGGCCCCGCCGCGAAACAGGACAAGGGCCCGTGAGATGTCCAGGATCCCGCTCCGGCCGTCTTTTTGGGAGCCGAATCTGTCAGGTTCGCGAGCCCCGACAAAAGGGCCGTCCTCTTCGGCGCCGGGAGAATATCCAAACCCTCGAGAACAAAAAGGTCCCCGTCGTTGAGCGTGACCCGAACGGGTTTCAACTCCCTCGCGCCGCGCCGGGCTGAAGTCTTCCGAGACGACTTTTCCTCTCCTATCAAGACGCAAGGACATGACAAGGGTCCTGGTTAGCCAGCGCGATCCGACCCCCCCACCGGCCTAGGAGACCCACCGGGATTCGGTGCGGAGATGGCAGGGGAAATCCCGGAGGGAAACGAACTCCCAGCCGGCCTCTTTCATCCCGCGGATGGTCGTTTTCAGGTGTTGGAGCGGCACGAACGGATGGAAGAAAAACGAGGCCACGCCGTCCCTGACGATCTGCATCCGTTTTGCTCCCAGCAGGATCGGTCCGGGGTCGGGGTCATCGATATCGATATAGCCCAGGTTCTCCGGGATGACATTCACGCCGTACTCGCGGAGCCGGACGGGATAAGGAAAAGGCTGCTGGGTGCCGGCCAGCTTGGCGCTCATGACCCGATCGTGGAAGGTGTCGAAATATTTCGCAAAGGACCGGTAGTGTGATGCGGAAGCGGAATAGTGCGGTGTCTCCCAAGCCAGGGGATGGATCCCGCAGCGAAAACACTCCTCGAGCCCCAGTCGGAGCCGTGGTCGGCCCATTCCTCATCCAGCTGTCCCAAGGGAGCGCCGGCGATGTCGTCCCAGAATTCATAATCGTTGCCCGACGCCCCCCGGTGCTGATGGGTCACGCCGTGGAGGACGATCGTTCCGCCTCTGGCCACCATATCCGTCACGGCCTCGACCACGGCCGGACGTTGCGAGAGAAGGACTTCCCTCTGGGCATCGGGGTCCTTGAATATCGGGATCAGCGAAATCTGGAACGGGACGCCCTCCCGGCCGAGATAATCCGCGATCTTCCTGAGCGAGGAGGGATCGGATTGCGGATTGACGTCCTCGATCCGGACCAATCCCCTTCGGCTCGGTGCGTGCGGCTGCCCCAGGATGAGATGAAGAAGCTCCGCCAGGATGAGATAGCGCCCTCCTTCGACGGCAAAGGCGAAGGAGAATCGGCGAAGTACCAAAGGTTCCCGGTCCGAACGGCGTACGGAAAACGCCGCCCGGACTCATCGACGGCTTCAGCCAGGACCGGCGCGTCCCTTGACAGGGACGCGAATCACGTTGATCCAGGGATCATCCTTGGCGAAGTCGACTCCTTGATACAGGACTTTCCAGGCTCGACTCTCCGAGAAACCTGCGTGGAGGAAGCCATATTTTTCCGGTGCGGCGGCGAGCAGGGAACCGACGTGACAGGAGCAGACGATGGGCCCGGAAAACGCCGCCAGATCCTGCAACACGGCGGTCGTCATCTCCCGGCGGTCCTCCTCAAAGACCGCAAAGATGAAATCCGCCGCGGCGGCCTCCCCGGACTGATAATCGGCGGCCCGGATGAGGCGGGTCGGCTCCAATTCGAAGTGCCCCAAAAGCTGTTGAATGAACCGGGCGGATTTGAAGGCCTCGGACATCGCCGGCCGGCCGTCATATAAAATCAGCGCCGAGCTCGAAAAGCGAGCCTGGCGGACAAGGCGAGCAGTGCGCAAGCAAAAATCAGCTTCTTCATGCCCATCCGGTGAACCTGGAGCCGACGATTATCAGCGCCCTCCGGCCCATCCGGATATCACCTAAGGCCATGATTCCCATGGTGATTTCGGTTAGGGGATGGCGATCGGCTGGTCGATCTGCTTTCTATTTGTATTCACGGGGGATGATATTTGCAATATCCGTGCCATTCTTTAATTTATTTTTAATCAGTCGGATACCTGATCATAACCCAATGTTTTCCTGACTATTTTGTTGTTAAGACGACAATTATGTACGGTCTTTCGTTTGATCCCCTGACTCCGATTCTGGCCGTGATTAGGTTTGACAAGGGCTAAGAGCATCCCTAGAATGGAATTTAAAAATGCGGGTTCTCATCGCCTTCGGAACGAGACCGGAATTCATCAAGCTTGCCCCGGTTGTTTTCGAACTCCGGCGGTTTCCGCGCCGTTTCGAAACGATCCTGCTGGCCACGGCCCAGCACCGCGACACGTCGATCAGATGCTGGATGTTTTCGGACTCGACCCCGATATCGACCTCGATCTCATGACCCCGAACCAGACGCTCGCGGCCTTGACGGGGAAACTGATGACGCGCGTCTCAGCCGTTCTGAAGAAAGCCCAGCCCGGCCTCCTCGTCATCCAGGGCGATACGACGACAGCCATGGTCGCCTCTTTAGCCGCGTTTTACCTGGGTATTCCCGTCGCCCATGTCGAAGCGGGCCTCCGCACAGGGGACGTCCGCAATCCATTTCCCGAAGAAATCAACCGCCGGATCGTCGGCGTCATCGCCGGCCTCCACTTCGCGCCGACGGAAAATGCGGCCAGGAATCCCAGACGGAAAGGCGTCCGGAACGACCGGATTCGCGTGACGGGTAATACGGTCGTTGACGCCCTGCGCTATATGACCCCCAAGCTCAAGAAGGTTCCCTCCCGCTGGCGCCCATGGCTGGCGGGAAAATTCTCCTCGTGACCGCCCACCGCAGGGAGAGCTTCGGAGCGCCGCTCGAGAACGTCTGCCTGGCGCTCGGCGATCTGACGGCAAGATTCAAGGACATCGAGGTCATCTATCCCGTCCATCCTAATCCCCGGGTTGTCGAGGTCAGCCGAAGGCTGCTGGGCGGGCGGCCGCGCATCCATCTTCTCCCTCCTTTAGATTATCTTTCCTTCCTTCGCCTAGTCAAAGAGGCCCATCTCATTCTTACGGATTCGGGCGGAGTTCAAGAAGAGGCGCCGGCTTTCGGAAAACCCCTGCTCGTACTGAGGCAAGTCACGGAAAGGCCGGAGGGCGTGCGGGCCGGCGCCGCCCGGATCGTTCCTCCCGAACGCGCCGCCATCGTCCGCGAAGCCTCCCGGCTGCGCACTACGACGAGGCCTACAACAGGATGGCGACGGCCAGAAATCCGTATGGCGACGGAAAGGCCGCTCGCCGGATCGTGGCGGCGCTTCGCGCCTGGGACGAAAACCAGTCTTCCTTGACACTCCTTAAGCCGTGATTTACGCTGGCCCATGGCAGCCGGCCGGAACTGATCCCGAAACAAATGAAAAAGATCGCCATCTGGGCCTTGGTGCTGAGTGCTTTTGGCAGCGCCTTGATCATTCATAAAAAAGAGTTCCCGGCAGACCGGGAAATGGATGATTTCATCGGCCGTCTTCTGGGACAGATGACCGTACAGGAAAAGATCGGCCAGTTGAATTTGATAACGCCCCGGGACGGGAGCTTTTTCTGCGCGGTCGTCGCCCCCGAGGATGAAGCCAAAATCGTAGCGGGTCAAGTCGGCGGATTAACCGGGGTGATGGGGCCCGGGAAAGTCCGGAAAGCCCAGGAATTGGCCGTGAATCAGAGCCGGATGAAAATTCCGCTGCTCTTCGGTTTTGATGTGATCCACGGTTATAAAACGGCTTTTCCGATTCCGCTGGGATTATCCTGCAGCTGGGATATGGAGCTTATTGAAAAAACGGCCAGGATAGCCGCCGTCGAAGCGACGGCGGACGGATTGTGCTGGAATTTTTCGCCCATGGTGGATATCGCCCGTGATCCGCGCTGGGGGCGCGTTGCGGAGGGTGCCGGTGAGGATCCTTACCTGGGATCCCAGGTTGCCAAGGCGATGGTCAGAGGCTACCAGGGAAACGATCTGAGCCGTCCCGATACCCTGTTGGCCACGGTGAAACATTTTGCGCTGTACGGGGCCGCCGAAGCCGGGCGAGAGTACAACACGGTGGATATGAGCCGCCAGAGGATGTTCAACGTCTATCTGCCCCCATATAAGGCGGCGGTTGACGCCGGAGCAGGTTGCGTGATGTCCTCCTTCAACGAAGTGGAAGGGATTCCCGCCAGCGGCAACAGGTGGCTGCTGACGGAAGTGCTGCGGAGCGAATGGGGATTTCGCGGCTTCGTCGTGTCGGATTACACGTCGGTCACCGAAATGACCGCTCACGGCCTGGGAGACAGTCAGGCCGTCTCGGCCATGGCCCTGAAGGCCGGGCTGGATATGGAGATCATTGGGGAAGGATTCCTGACAACCCTGGAGAAATCGCTGCAAGAAAACAAGATCACCGAACAGGACATCAGCCGGGCCTGCCGCCGGATCCTGGAGGCCAAGTACAAGCTGGGATTATTCGACGACCCCTATAGGTATGTTGACGCGTCACGCCCGGGAAAAGAGATACTGACGGCCGCGGCCAGACAGGTCTCACGGGAAGCGGCCGGCCGTTCATTCGTCCTATTAAAGAACGAGCGGCATGTTTTGCCGCTGAAAAAATCAGGGACCGTCGCGCTGATCGGGCCGCTGGCCAATGATCAGAACAACATGCTGGGCCCCTGGGCTTTCTCCGCCGATCCGCAAACGGCTATCCCGGTTCTCGAAGGCTTAAAAACCGCGGCCGGCGGCGAAGTGGAGATTATCTATGCCAAGGGGGCCAATATCACGGATGATCCGGAGATGGCCAGAAAAGCGAACGTTTTTGGCCTGCGCGTGGAGTTGGACGACCGTTCGCCTGAGGACATGATAGAAGACGCCCTGGCCGCCGCCTCGAAAGCCGATGTCGTGGTTGCCATCGTCGGCGAGGCCTCCGAAATGAGCGGCGAATCATCAAGCCGGTCGGACATAACCCTTCCCGGGAGTCAGAAAAAACTGGTGACGGCGTTAGCCCGAACCGGCAAGCCTTTGGTGCTGGTCATAATCAGCGGCCGCCCGTTGGCGCTGACCGAAGAAAACGATCGGGCGGCGGCCATTTTGCAGGCCTGGCATCCTGGTCTTGAAGCCGGAAACGCCGTAGCCGACGTTCTGTATGGGCGCTGCAATCCTTCCGGGAAATTGACCCTGACCTTCCCCCGGAATGCCGGGCAGATACCGATCTATTACAGCCAAAAAAATACGGGCCGGCCGGCGGCTGGAGAAGTCTATAAAAAAAATGAATCCAATTACCTCGACGTGCCCAACACCCCCTTATTTCCATTTGGACATGGCTTGAGCTACTCGACTTTCGAATACCGGAACCTGACTTTAAGCAAGACTTCGATCACCGAACAGGAAGAGCTTGAAATCTCCGTTGAGGTCAGCAACACCGGAAATTATGACGGCGAAGAGGTTGTGCAGCTGTACGTCAGGGATTTGGTCGGCTCTGTAACCCGTCCGCTGAAAGAACTTAAAGGCTTTAGAAAAGTTGTCATTGGGAAAGGGGAGACCAAGAAAGTCACCTTCGCACTGACGGCTGAAGACCTGGCTTTTTACCGATATGATCTGAGTTATAGGGCCGAACCCGGTCAGTTCATGGTTTTTATCGGAGGTAACTCAGAGACAACGCTGGCCAAGGAATTCAGGCTGGTTGAATGAATCCTGGCAGGCTCGGAGTTATCCGGGAATCGAGCGGCCGAATTCTTACCCTTGGAGTGCTCCGAAAGAGCGTCGGCCTATATTCCAAAGCCGAGCATGATAATCAGCGACCGGGTTTTCATCTCGTTCTCCACCCCGAGGATCGGCTCGCCGACATTGACCAGTCCGAGGTCGTACCGGATATCCAGGATGATGGACACGTTGCTGACTTTGTAGTCGATCGCCCCGCCGAACACCAGGCCGAAGTCGGAATCCGTGATCCCGATCAATCCCTCCTCGAGTTCATACCCCAAAATACTGATCGTGCCCCCGGAGCTGAGCTTATACGCTCCGTAAGGACCGATAAATACGCTGGGGCTGATTTTGGACTGGGTGGGAAATCTAAGCTTCAGGAGCAAGGGGATTTCCAGATAGTCGATGTCAATGGATTTTGACCCCAGGAAGCCGGCAATGCTCCCTTCGAGCTCGCCGCCTTTCCTCGAGTAATAGATCTCCGGTTGAAAGGCCAAATAGTTGTTGATACCGACCGTATAAAAGCCCCCGATCGTGAATCCGGTGTAGGACTCCCATGACAGGGAAAGAAGATCGGCCCCTTTCTGGCTCAACGTGGAAAAATTGACACCGGCTTTCATCCCGACTTGGGCGGAAAGCTGATGCGGACACAGCAGGAACACAACAAGACCGGCAAGCCATAAAGCTCGAAATTTACCAATTATCCCCCTCCATTCTCAAGACAACATCCCTGACAACTATTATCCATAAGGCCGGAGCCGATCCCGGCGGCGCCGGCTGAAATCAGGGCCTAAGAAATATTTTAAGCAAATCGCCCCCTTGTGTCCAACGGACAAAGCCGGTTCGGGTTTGTTTTTTCACGGATTTCGTCTATCATGAAGCACCGACATGCCCAAGCTCAAGCTGAAAACGATCATCCAGGCCGCCTTCTTCGCCGCCGTGGCCATGGCCGTGCTGGTCCAGGCCGCGAGCGTCTATTCCCGATGGCGGTCGGGCCGGCAGGTCCGCGCCGACATCTGGGCGAACGCCCGAGTCACGGTCCTGAAAACCGACCCGCGGTTCCCCCCGGGTCTCCTCGTCGAATATGTGAATGGAAGCCGGTTCGCGATCGACAAGTCGCGGTTCGATCTCACGGTCCTTCTCGGAAGCCAGGTGGTGGCGAGGAACGAGAGGATGTTCCGCGAGGTGAAGCCCGGACAGACGGTCCATGTCCTGCTCCAATCGGTGGCCTCGGATCCCGGCGCGACCCCTCCCCCGCCCGGCAGCGGGCTCGAATATAAGATCTCGGTTTTCGCGGGGCAGCGGAAACCTCTTCCCGAGGTCACCGGGGAGATCGAGATCCGCTGACGCCGGCCGCGTTACCTCCCGCCATCTGTATAATCCAGGATGATCCCCGACATGAGCTTCACACCGACCGTGATTCCCTGCTCGTCGGCCGTGAAAGTCGGCGAATGGAGGGCGGTCTTTCCCATCCCGGGGGGGAGCACGCCGAGCCAGAGGATAACGGAAGGGGTCAGCCGCGCGAATTCGCTGAAATCCTCGCCGCCCGTGTCGGGCGGGATCTGGCGAGCGAACTCCTTCCCGCCGAGCAGCCTCTCGATACTGGGCATGATCTTCGCCAAAAGCTCCGGATCGTTGTAGACGGATGAGGTCCCGATCTCGTAATCCAGCCGGTAAGGGGCCTGCGCCGCCTCGCAGATATTTTGGACGAGCCTCTCGATCTTCGCCCTGATGAGCTGTCTCTGGGCGTCGCCGAAGGTCCGGATGGTCGCCCCCAGCTCGGCTTTCTGGGGGATGATGTTCCGGGCGGAGCCGGCATGGAACGTGCCCACGGTGATGACCGTGTTGTTGTTGACATCGATCTCGCGGGCCACCATGACCTGGAGCGCCGTTACGATCTGGGCGCCGACGGCGATCGGGTCGACGCAGTTCCAGGGCATCGAGCCATGGCAGCCGGTGGACTCGATCGTCAGATCGAAGCTGTCGACGTTGGCGGTCGCCGTCCCCGGGCTGTAAAGGACCCGGCCCGGCTCGACCGTATCCTCGACATGAAAGGCGAACATGGCCTCGGGCTTGACCTCGGCGAACAGCCCGTCCTCGAGCATGCGGGAAGCGCCGCCGATCGTCTCCTCGGCCGGCTGGGCGACAAAGAGCACCGTCCCACTCAGGCTGTTCCTGACCTCGGACAGGACGGCGGCCACTCCGAGGAGGATCGTGGTGTGGATGTCGTGTCCGCAGGCGTGCATCAGCCCGACCTCCTTGCCGTCGAGCACCATCTTTTCCTTGGAGGCAAAGGGCAGGCCTGTTTCCTCCGTGATCGGCAGGGCGTCCATGTCCCCGCGAAAGCCGACGACCGGTCCCGGCTTCGCGCCGCGGAGAACGCCGAGGACTCCGGTGCCGCCGATCCCCGTTCTCACCTCGAGCCCGAGCTTCCGGAAATAGTCGGCGACGAGGGCGGCGGTCCGCACTTCCCGCATGCCGTATTCGGGATGGCAATGGATATCGCGGCGGATCTCGATCAGCGACGGGGCCAGGCTGGAGACAAGGCTTTCGATTTTGGCGTCCCGGGCGGCCCTGTCGACAGGCACGGCGGCTCCTGAAAATAAAAGGATCGACAGCACTGCGGCCGCGATCAGTGTGCGTTTGTTCATCGATTCACCTCTTGGATTGGGGGATGATCCTGAGCGTCCGGATGGCGAAAGCCGGAAGCGGCACGGCGGACTCTCCGTTCTTGACCTCGATAGGCGTTCCTTCCGCCCACTCCGTATCGACAAGCTCGGCGGTCACGACCTTCCCTTCGAGGAAGACGCTCCTCAGCCGGGAATCGTCGAGGGCGCATTCTTCTGCCGCAGCCGGCTTTTCCGGATGCCGTAGAGAAAATAGATGATGAGGCCGAGGCCCATCCAGCCCAGAAGCCTCATCCAGGTATCTTTCGGCAGCCCGATCATGAGATAGATGCAGCAGAGTATTCCGAGGACCGGGACGACCGGGACTCCCGGCGTCCGGAACGGCCGCGGGATCTCCGGATGCGTGTAGCGGAGGATGAGCACCCCGGCGCAAACGATGACGAAAGCCAGCAGCGTCCCGATGCTCACGAGCTCGCCCACGATCCCGATCGGCAGGAGCGCGGCGGCCACCGCGACCACCGTCCCCGTCACGATCGTCGTCACGTAGGGAGTCCGGAACTTCGGGTGGACCTTGGCGGCGGCCCGCGGCAGCAGCCCGTCGGTGGCCATCGCGAAGAAGATGCGCGGCTGCCCCATGAGCTGGACGATCAGCACCGAGATGAGCCCGACGACGGCCGCGATCTTGACCAGCGGGGAAAGCCACAGCAGGCGCATGGCGTCGATGGCCACGGCGACGGGGGCCGCGACATTGAGCTCCGTATACGGCACGACCCCCGTCAGGACGAGCGAGAAGGCGATGTAGATGAGGGTGCAAATCCCCAGGCTCCCGAGGATCCCGCGCGGCATGTCCCGCTGCGGGTTCCGCGCTTCCTGGGCGACGGTGGACACGGCGTCGAACCCGAGATAGGCGAAGAACATCACCCCGGCGCCCCGCAGGATGCCGCTCGTCCCGAAGAACCCGAACTGGCCCTGGTTCGCCGGGATGAACGGCTTCCAGAGCGCGGGCTTGATGAAGAACAGGCCGGCGCCGATGAAGATCAGGATGATCGTGATCTTGAGGAAGACGATGACGACGTTGACGCCCGCCGACTCCCTGATGCCGATCACGAGGAGCAGCGTGATCACGGCGATGATCAGGAGGGCGGGCAGGTTAAACAGCGCCCCCGTCGAAGTCCAGGCGTGCCGCTGCGGGTCGAAGTCGAACGGCGCGGCGGCCAGGGCCGCCGGGAAATGAATGCCCAAGTCCTTGAGAAAGCTCACGAAATATCCGGACCAGCCGATCGACACAGCCGTCGCGCCCAGGGAGTACTCGAGGATCAGGTCCCAGCCAATGATCCAGGCGAAGAATTCCCCCAGGGTGGCGTAGGCGTAAGTGTAGGCGCTGCCGGCGATCGGGATGAGCGAGGCGAATTCCGCGTAGCAGAGGGCGGCGAATGAACAGGTCACTCCCGCCAGAACAAACGATAGCGTGACGGCGGGTCCTGCGTACTGGGCCGCGGCGTGCCCGGTGATGACGAAGATGCCGGCGCCGACGATCGCTCCGATGCCCAGGAAGATCAGGTGCCAGGGACCGAGCACCCGGCGCAGCCCGTGGGCCGTGCTGGAGGCCTCCCGGGTCAGGTCCTCCAGGCTTTTTCTGGCAAACAACCGGTTCATCATCGGCGTGTCGTTCAATCCCGGCCAACCGTTTGGCGCGGAACTACGGGAGGCGCCAGGCCGGGGGAGCGGCGACTTGTACTCGCGGCCGTTTTTGTCGGCTTGCCACTCGTCACGCATCTTCTGGATGGTCTGCGGCTGGGTCAGGTAGTCGAGGCAGGTCGCGGACAGCACTTTGGCCGCCGTCAAGAGCGCCCGATGACCGATCGACATGCCGGAGCAGGCCACCGTCGACCAATGGTGGCCGGGGACGCCCAGCGGCGCGGCGGCGATCACCAGTACCGCCGTCGGCGTCAGCCAGCTCACCTCGGCGACGTCGGTCGAACCGTCCCCCAGGCTCCGCTCGGGACGCTTGAAGGGCGCGATCTTGGCGCTCAAGCCTTTCTCCTCGACTCCGGAGTTTCTCTGGATCTCCTTGGCGAACGCCTGTTCCTCCTGAGTGAAAGGGGGCGGGCCGACGGCGAGCAGGTTCGCGTAGACAACTTCGTTCCCGGCGCGGTTGGCCAGCCGCTCATAGACACCGCTCTTGAAATGGATCTTGTAGGTCGTCCCGGTCATCAGGGCCGCGCCCTCGATGATCTTGAGGACCCGTTCATAGTGCTTTTCCACGGACTCGCGGTCGAGGTCGCGCACGTAGTACCAGGCTCGGGCGCGGTCGGGCACAACGTTCGGGGCCTTTCCGCCGTCGAGGATAACGTAGTGGAGGCGGGCGGTGGGCGGCAGGTGTTCGCGAAGAAAATTCAGCCCGATATCCGTGAGCTCGACGGCGTCGAGGGCGCTCCGCCCGTTCCAGGCGTCGCCGGCGGCATGGGCCGTCTTGCCGAAGAACTCGACCTCGAACTGATTCAGGGCGTTGCTCGAGCCCGGCGGGACTTCGTTGTCCGCGCCGGGATGCCAATACATGGAGCAGGAGAGGCCGTCGAAGACACCCGCCCGGGCCATGAAGACCTTGCCCTCGACGGTCTCTTCGGCGGGGCAGCCGAACACCTTGAGAGTGCCCTTGATCTTGTGCCGGGCCATGATGTCCTTGACCGCCGCGGCGGCGGCGACGATGCCCGTGCCGAAGATGTTATGGCCGCAGCCGTGCCCGGGGGCGCCGGCCAGGACCGGGGCCTGGGCGCTGGCCGCCTGCTGAGAGAGGCCGGGAAGCGCGTCGTACTCGGCGAGAAACCCGATCACCGGCTCGCCCGCTCCGTAGACGCCGACGAACGCCGTGGGCAGGCCGGCCACTCCCCTTTCGACCTTGAAACCCCGGCTCTCGAGGTAGGCGGCCAAGGCTCCGGAGGATTCGTATTCCTTCATGGCCGGTTCGGCCGCCGCCCAGATCGCGTCGCTGATCTTGAAGAGGCTGGCGGCGTCGGCGTCAAGGCGGGCGATGGCCTCCTTCTTGAGCGGCGTCAGCTGGGCGGGGCTGACCTTGATGATCAGGTAATCGTCCTCCTGGGCGGCGGGCGCCGGGCGGGCTGCAAAAAGGAATACGGCGATCCCGAGAACGAGCCCGGCTTGGAACGCGGCCAGGGGCCGGTTCGGAGGCAAAGCCCTGCGCTTCATCGGCAGGTCTTCAACCGAAGATCGGGTTGAGGCCGGAAGCGATAGTTCGGAGCCTGGTCTCCTCATCGGGCGTGATGGGCGCGAACTGATGCGCCAGCTCCAGGGCCCGCTTGAAGATTCGGGGGTCTCCGGGAGGCACCGCCGCCGTGACCGGCTGGGAGAGCGTGAACTTGAAGGACAGCTCCCCCTCTTCCGGGTCGGTGATCGGCTGGTACCAGCATTTCGGATATTCCTGTCGCATCGCCGCCTCGGGCCATTTCTGGCGGGCCAAGATCTTGAGCGCCAGGATGCCCATCTTTTTCTCTTTGGCCCTGGCGATGACCCGGGGCCCGAACCCGGCCTTGAGCATGCAGGCGAAGTTCACGGGGAAAAGGACCGTGTCGAAATCGAATTTGTCCATGGCCAGGAGCGCGGCCTCCTCGGAGTGGGCCGAAAACCCGAGGAACCGGGTTTTGCCCTCTTTTTTGGCCTTGAGGAAAACCTCCATCGCGCCGTCCGGACCGAAGGCCTGCTCGACATCCTCGATCTTCGACAACCCGTGCAGCTGATAGAGGTCGAAGTGGTCCGTCTGAAGGGTTTCGAGGGAATGAGCAAGCTCGGCCTCGGCGCCCTGCCGGCCGCGCTGGGTGGTCTTGCAGGCAAGGAAAACGTCCTTGCGGAACGGCTTGAGGGCCGGCCCCAGCCGGTCCTGGGCGTCGCCGTAGGTGGGCGCGACGTCATAGTAATTGATGCCGTGGTCGATGGCTTCGCGCACGTACTGGTCGGCGACCGCCTGCTCCACCTTGGAGACGACGATGCCGCCCAGGGCGATGATCGAGAGCTTTTCACCCGTGCGGCCGAGGGGCCTTTTGGGGATCGGGTCGTTTTTAGTATCCCCGAGCAGAGCCTTCCCCGAACCCTTGAGGGCCAGCGCGCCGGTTAAGCCCAGGACCCCGCCGGATACCGTCCGAATAAACCGTCGTCTTTCCATTTTGTCCTCCGTTCGTCAGGATGCATTTTAGCAAATCCGGCGCCGGATTGAAAACTCAGTAAAACCGGTCGATCATCCGGTACTGGATGGCCTCGGAGATGTGGGCGGGACGGAGGCCGCTTTCGCCGGCGAGGTCGGCGATTGTCCGCGCCACCCGGAGGACCCGGTCATGCGCCCGGGCGCTCAGCCCGAGCTTAACGACGGCCGTCTCGAGGAGCTTCCGGGACTCATCGTCGACCCCGCAGTATATCCTGATCTCCTTCGACCCCATCTGGGAATTCGCGTAGAGCTTCCGGCCGCCGAAGCGCCCGAGCTGGGCGGCGCGGGCGCGCCCGACCCGCTCCCGGATCTTTGCCGAGCTTTCCGCCTCCTCTCGCGAGATGATGTCGCGGAACTTGACCTGGGGCACTTCGACCTGGATGTCGATCCGGTCGAGAAGCGGTCCCGAGATCCTGGCGTAATAGCGGCTGCGCTGAGAGTCGGTGCAGTCTTCCTCGGAGCGGGCCAGCCCGCGGAAGACGTCCTCGCAGGGGTTCATGGCGGCGACGAGCATGAACGAGGAGGGGAACGTCAGGCTCATGGCCGAGCGCGAGACGACGACCCGGCCGTCTTCGAGCGGCTGGCGGAGGTCCTCGAGAACGTGCCTCCGGAACTCGGGAAGCTCGTCCATGAACAGGACGCCGTTGTGGGCCAGGCTCACTTCCCCGGGCTTCGGGATCACGCCGCCGCCGATCAGCCCCGCATCCGTGATCGTGTGGTGCGGCGCGCGGAAGGGCCTGGCGCAGACGGCCGCCCGGCCCCGGAGGAGCCCGCCCGAGCTGTAGATCTGGGTGACCTCGATCATTTCGTCGAAAGTCATGGGCGGCAGGATCGACGGCAGCCGCCTGGCCAGCATGGTCTTCCCCGCCCCGGGCGGGCCGATGAGCAGGATGTTGTGGGCGCCGGCCGCGGCCACCTCGAGCGCCCGCTTGGCGTGCTGCTGGCCCTTGACCTCGGCGAAATCCCCGTCGTAGGAGGGAACCGCCAGGAGCTCGTCCAGGGATTGGCCCGCCGGCTTGACGCTCCCGGGCTCGCTGATGAGTTTTACGACCTGGACGATATTCTCCAGTCCGAAGACCTCGAGGTCCCTGACCAGGGCGGCTTCTTTTTCGTTTTCCTTGGGGACGACGATCGCCCGGAAGCCAAGATCATGCGCCAGCAGGGCCGCCGGCAGGACGCCCCGGCACGGTCTCAGCCTGCCGTCAAGCGCCACTTCCCCCAGGAACAGAATATCGCCGAACCCGCCAGCCGGGATGACCTCGAGGAAGGCCAGCAGGCCGAGGCTGATCGGGAGGTCAAAGGCGGAGCCTTCTTTCCGGCGGTCGGCCGGCGCCAGGTTGATGGTGAGCTTGCGCGAGGGGAATTCGTAGCCGCAGTTCTTGAGGGCCGCCCGGACGCGTTCCTTGCTCTCCCGGACGGCGGCGTCCGGCAGCCCGACCGTCACAAAACCGGGCAGTCCGGTCGAGATGTCGACTTCGACCTCGACGAGGTAGGCCTCGATGCCGAGAAGCGCGGCGCTGGACACCTTGACTAGCATGGCCGTTCACTTAATGGAGACGGCGGCGGCGGCTTGACAGTATCAGGGCCCTGGTCTATCTTCGTTCTGGACGGGGAGATGGGCTGTCGGGGAGAACATGCGCCGTGAAATCGAACGGGGACGCCGGGTCGCCGCCGGACTGGCCGCCGGATTCCTGCTGATCCTGCTTGTCCCGCTTTCGGCGCCCCCGGCTGACCAGTCGGCCCGGCAGATCCAGGACCTGTCCAAACCCCTTCAGTACGAGGTCTCCGTCGCCCTGAAGCTGATCAGCGTCTACGTCACCGGCAAAGACGGGAATCCGGTCGGCGACCTGACCCTCGATGATTTTATGGCCACCGACGACGGCCAGCCGGTGAAGCTCACGGTGTTCGAAAAGCACCTTCTCCAGGCCATACCGGAAGGGGTCGCCGCGCCGGACCAGGCCGCCGTCCCCGAGCCCGTCCCCGCCCCGGCGCCGTCCCCGGCCGCGACTCGAAAGTTCTTTCTTTTCTTCGACTTCGCTTTCAATAATGCGCGGGGGATCGGCAAGGCCAAGACGGCCGCCCAGCATTTCCTCGAAACCCAGGTCCGGCCGGATGACGAAATCGGCGTCCTGACCTACTCGATGCTCAAAGGCGTTACCGTCCACGAGTACTTGACGACGGACCACGCCAAGGTGCGCGAAGTCGTCGATGCCATCGGCACCAAAGACATCGCCGGCCGGGCCCACGAGATCGAGCAGGAATATTGGCTTATGGCCCAGGAAGTCACGACGGGGACGGCCGCCAGGAACCTCGAATCCGAGCGCGAGGAAGCGAAGCGCATCGCCGAAAGTTTCATCCTCAGGCTGACGTCGCTGGCCAAGGCCCTTCGTTATGTCCAGGGGAGCAAGCACTTCATTCTCTTTTCGACCGGGATACCGAGCTCCATGATCTACGGGAACCAGGCCGGAAACCCGGCCGAGCTGGGCGGCCGGGCGAAGTTCGACGCGAGCGACCGCGTCTTGCGGACGAGAAACGAGGAGATGTATAAGGAGTTCGCCGACGCCAACTGCGTCGTCTACGCGTTCGATACCCGGGAATCGGCCTTGGTGACCGACCTTTTCGCCTACGATCGAATGACCTTCGAGTCCGGCGGCCGGGGAGGCGGCCGGGGCATGTTCAGCAGCCAGGGCATATTTCAGGACCCCTCGAGCGTTTTCCAGGACGACAAGACGACGGGCGGCAACACGCTGCGCCGGCTGACGGACCAGACCGGCGGCAAGTACTTCTCGAATATCAACATGTACGAGAAGAACCTCGACCAGGTCCAGTCCTTGACCGGGACCTACTACGTCATCGGCTACTCCGTCGGCGAGAGCGAGGACGGACGGTTCCGCGAGGTCACGGTCGCGGTCAAGCGGCCGGGCTGCCAGGTCCGGGCCCAATCCGGATATTTCAACCCCAAGCCCTATCGCGATTACACGGACCTCGAGAAAAGGCTGCATCTTTTCGAGCTGGCCCTGAACGAGCGATCCTTCTCGCGGCTGCCGGTGAGCTTCCCGATCACCGGCCTGAGCTTCGCGCCGGGCGAAAGTGCCGGGCTGCAAGTCCTGGCGAAGGTGCCGGGCGAAGTCACGTCCAGGTTCGCCGGCGAGCGGGTCGAGTACGTGGCCCTGGTCTTCGATGCCAAGAACGACATCCGGGACATCCGCCGCATCGAGACGGACCCGCGTCCCCATCGCGGCCGGCCGGTCGTTTTCACTTCGGCGACTCCCCTCGAGCCTGGCGACTATACTTGCCGGCTGGTCATCAGGGATATGGAATCGGGCTTGAGCGCGGCGAGCTCGGCCCGGACGAGTGTCACCGCGGCGCCGAGTCAGGGCCTGAGGCTCGGGACGCCGCTCCTGCTCCAGGACGGGGCCGGCTGCGCTTACCTCGACACGGGACCGGCCAAGGCGCCGGCGGCCGTGCCCTGGCCGGACATCTACCCCTTCGACCGGACGATGCTGTCGCCCGTCTCGGGACAGGTATCGAAACTCACGCCGCGCCTCCTCGCGGTCGTCCCCTACAGCGTGCCGGGGATCGCCGAACCGGACGTCGTTCTGTCGGCGGGGTTCATCGACGCCGCCACCGGTGAAGCCGTCGCTGTCTAACGCCTCCCTGGCCGGGACAAGCCGGCACGGCACCCTGGAAACGGCCATCCTGGAGATCCCGTTCCCCAAGTTGAAGCCCGGGCGATACTTTGTCTACATCAACGCGCACGACCGCGTCTCCAAGACGAACGCGCACAGTCAGACGGCCGTTACGGTTCGGGATCTCTGAAGCCGCCGCCTCGGCGGCCGGTTTCAGGAGGGGCGGGGTTTCTTGCCGTGCGTGAGAAATTCGCGGGAGAGCTTGTCGAGCTCAGTCTCGATCTCTTCGAGCGTCCGGAGCTTCATCCGCCGCATATGGGCGTCTTCTTCCGGGCCCCGGACGTATTCGAGTTCCGGCTCCATCTTCTCCGCGCCCCCCACGGCTTCATCGACTTTCCGCTCGTCGGCGATCCTGTCCTCGGTCCTGAGCTTCGGGCCGAAAACCTTCTCCCTGACGACGGGGACCGTGAGCTTGGCGATCTCCTTGAAGGTCTCGAAGACCCCGGCGCCGGTGATCGCCGAAGCCTCGACATAGGGCCGGTTTCCAGGGTTGAACAGCCGGTTGAAGGTCTCTACCGGTATCAGGTTGTCCAGGTCCCGCTTGTTGTACTGGAAGACGAGCGGGATCTCGTTGATGTCCAGGTCGAGGGCCAGAAGGTTCCGCCTGAGGTTATCGAAGCTCTCCAGGTTGGCATCGAGTAAAGGGATCTGGGAGTCGGCGACGAAGATCACGCCGTCGGAGCCCCGCAGCACGTTCTTGCGGGAGGCTTCGTAGAAGATCTGGCCGGGAACGGTCATGAGCTGGAAGTGGACCATATAATCCTTGATCAGCCCGGCCTTGACCGGCAACAGGTCGAAGAAGTACGTCCGTTCGGTGTCGGTTTCCAGGGAGACGAGGTCGCCCCGGGCGCTTTTGTCCAGCTTCCCGTAGATGTAGCGGAGGTTCGTCGTCTTGCCGCTCAGGCCGGCGCCGTAATAGACGACCTTGATGGCCAGGTTTTTCGTGACGTGATTGACAAACGCCATGGTGCACTTTTCCCGGCGTAATGCTTAACACACCTGCAAAACGAAGTCAAACAGGCTCGGGGTATGGGCTCGAAGGCCCGCGAATTTCCCACATCGCCCTTTTGGAGGGAGAGAGCTTCGCTTTTCCCTATCCAACGTTCGCTGCGCTCACTGCCTCCCCTTCGCGTACCATGTGTACACTAGCTATCAAATTTGCACGTTTTCATGGTGAGTCGTACTAATAGTAGAAAGTCAAAGTTGCATTGTGGTGAAAGGCCGATGTACTGGCCATCAAGCACTAATGATGCCCGCTGTTACCAGATAGAGTCACCTGCACCATTAAGTGGGCATGCGCTGGGCGCGCCATCGGCAATCTTCCCTGATAATTCTTTTTCGATCTTGGCATAGAATATGCTATGAATAAGAACGGATGGATTATGCGATGGGGTGAAGCGCATGAGAGCTAAAGCCCTCCGGCAGGCCGCCGCGATACCGTTTATCCTGACCGCAGCCCTGATCTTAGAGCTTCCCGCGCAGGAAGCGCCGGCTCAGAAGGTCGATCCGTTCCAACTGGCGCTCGTGCTCAAGTCGGCGCGGCAATACTGCCAGCGGCTGGAGAAAGCGGCGCTCGACTTCGTCTGCCAGGAAGAAGCCTGGGAATTCATCGACCTGACGCGCGACAACGAACCGAACCTCGTGAGGCAGGTCCCGAGCGCCGCTTCGGTCTCGGGCGAATGGTATTCCGGACATCGCGCCGAGCTTCGGTTCGATCGGCCCGCCACCGGCAAGTCGGAGAACTCCTACCTTTTTGACTACCAGTTTCTCCGGAAGGCGGGCGAGGTCAAGGAGAACCGGGTGCTTCTCGAAAAGAACGGAAAGAAGGCAGGCGGGAAGGACGCGCCTCCGAAAACAGAAGCTTTTCAGTTCGCGGACATTCTCCTGGCGCCCGTCCGCCTCCTGGATGAGCGCTTCGGCGGGTACTACGATTATCGGCTTCTTCGGGAAGATGAGCTGAACGGCGTGACGGCCTGGGTTCTGGACGTTGTGCCGCGCCTTTCGGTCGTCGACGTCTACCTCGGCGGCAGGCTCTGGCTCAAGAAGGAGGACTCGAGCGTCCTCCGGATCGATTGGGATCCGGCGACCTTCGGCCGCTACGAGATCATCGAACAGCGGGCGAAGAGATTCGAATCCAAGCCCGAGGTCACGTCGACCACCGAGTTCGGGTTCGAAAAGAACGGCCTGCGGTTCCCGAGCCTCGACCTGACCGAGGAAGCCTACGTCGACAAGGACGGCGCCAGGTTCGTCCGGGCGGTGACCAAGGTCGTCTACAAGGAATACAAGTTCTTCACCGTCGAAACCGAGACGGATTTCGAGAAGTAAGTTGGGGACCTATCTCAGGCTTTTCGCGGTCGCCGCGCTCCTTTCGGGTGTCGCTTATCCTCCCCAGGAAAGACCCGACGCTCAGAAGCCGCTGCAGTACGAAGTGACCGTATCTTTGAAGCTCATCCAGGTCTAGCTAGTGTACAGTGACGTTCGCATTTCCACTTAAGAGAGGAGCCATCGGAAACTCTCGTCGACGGCTAAATCGAATGACCGGCTGGAAACCTGATGCCCGATGCGTGATTGGGCTCAGGGAAGCATAAAGCTGAGCAGGCGGTCGTATTTGGCGATGATCTTGGGCCAGTCGTAGTTCCTGAGGACGTAAGCGTAGCCGTTAGCGCCGAACAGCCGCCTCAGCTTCTCGTCGCCGGCGAGGAGGCCGAGGGCGGAGGCGAATTCGCCGGCCCCGGAATAGAAGAGCCCGCACTGGCCTTTAAGGCAGTGCTCCCTGAGCGGCTCGGCCTCGGCCTGGACGAGGATGGGCGTCTTGACGGCCAGCGACTCGATGGCCGCCATGCACAAGCTCTCGAAATGCGACGGGTGGACGGTCAATTCGGCCGCCGCCATGGCCTCGTTCTTCTCCCGGGGGGAGACGAAGCCCAGATATCTTATCCGCGGGTCCGCCGGCAGGTCCATGAGCCGGTTCCCGATGAGAACGAGGTCGAGGCCGGGGTTCGAGTCCGCGTACCCGAGAAAATAGTCGATGAGCTCGCGGCAGCCCTTGCCCGGCTCGATCCGGCCGGCGTAGAGGATGAACGGCCGCTCGAGGTCGTGTTTTCTGCGGAACCCGGCGGTGTCCAGGCCCTCGGGAAAATCCACGCCGACGCCCACGGTGTCCTGGTATTTTCCGTTGAACGGGAAGTGCCGGCCGAGCATGTTCTTTTCCGCTTCCGTGTTGAACATGAAGGCGGAGGGAGCGGCGAAGACCTCCTTCATGAGGCGAAGACGGAGCGCCGGCTCGTCGTGGGCCGTGGGGACGAGCGTCTTTTTCCCCCCGATCCGCTGCAAACCCCTATACGTCGTGTAGTAAAGATACGTAAAGAAGATGAAGTGGTCGTGCGCGCCCTCCTCTTTTTCCAGGGCCTCGAGGAGGGCCGGCGTCGAAGGCCCCTGCCTCTCGATCCACTCTCTTTCGTCGCCGTCCGAGTGATCATTGGCGAAGATCCAATCGGAATACGCGTTGAAAGAGGCGATGTCCCGCTCCTTGTCCACGGGATATCTTTTGACCTCGACGCCGTTGAGCCGGCTCCAGCCGGGCGGATATGCGTTGCGCCAGGTGATGTAGTCTTTAGCGCAGGTCGTGAAGACGGTGACCTGATGCCCGGCGGCGTCCAGGCGCTCCGCCAGGAGCCGGCAGTGGAGCTCCGACCCGCCCATGACCTCGGCCCCGTATCTTTGGACGACAAAGGCGATCTTCATTTACCCACCCAGCGTCTTGATCATGTCCCTGAGGAACGGCTCCCGGCCCTGCGCCTTGAGGTCCGCCAGGCGCGCCCGCTGCCCGGCGACAATCTTCTCCCGGAGCGCCGGGTCGTGGGCCGCGATCTCCACGAGCTCGGCCACCCGGTCGACGGGTTTTTCCCTGACCAGGATTCCGGCGCCGCCGAGCGTGTCGGGGACGGCGGTCGAGTCGTAGGCCACGACCGGGACATCGAAGACCAGGCTCTCGACGAGCGGCAGGCAGAATCCCTCGTGCTCGCTCAGGGACAGGAAGACGTCGGCGGCGCGGTAGGCGGCGAACAGCTCGTCGTCCGGCACGTGGCCCAGGAACCGGACCTCCTCGGCCTGGAGGTGAAATTCGCTCGCCATCCGGACCAGGCTCCGGTAATAAGCCGGGAGCGACGACGTCTTGCCGACGACGATGAGCCGCACGAGAGGCGAGATGTACTTCTTATAATAAAAGGTGACCTTGATCAGGTCCTCGATCTTCTTGTTGGGCGCGACGCGGCCGACGAACAGGATGTTCGTCCGGTCGTCGCGGAGGAGCTTGTGGACGAAGGCGCTCGCCGGCTTTTCGTATTTTGCGAAATCCACGTACAGGGGAAAAACGCCGGCCTCCCGGAACCCGAACTCGACGAGCTCCCGGGCGTTGAACGGCGAATCGGCCAGGGCCATGTCCGTGACAGAGGCCAGCGACCGGAGCTCCTCGCGGCCGAGCCGGCAGATCCGGCTCATCTCGGCGCTGTACGGCTCGAAAAACTCCGGCGCCGTCACGTTATGGTAGATGATGACTTTTTTCGAACCCAGGCCGCGGAAGGCGGGCGTGAGCGGCGAGGGCAGGGCGAAATGGAGGATCGTGATGTCCGTCGGGGCCGGCGCGGGGAAGGCGCCGAAATCCTTGGATTCGGGTTCGAGCTCGCGGTCGCAGGACAGGCGGTAGATATCCGAAACCGCGCCCAGCGACAGGAAGAACCGGCGGAGATGAGCGGCCTCGTCGCCGATGGCGTCCCCCCGGTGGTAGGCCGGCACCAACTGGTCGATCCTCATCCCCGGCTCACCCTGTCGACGTGCTCGAGGAGCGTCCGGCTGACGTTCTCGCGGCTGAACTTTTGAAGCGCCAGGAGCTGGCCTTCGATCACCGACCGCCGGAGATCCCGGTTCCTGACCAGCGTGTCGATGAGCGCCGCGAGCCTGGGGAAATCCTTTTTCGAGACGACCACCCCTCCCCCGTTCATCGTCTCGGCCACCGCCCCGGCGTCGAAGCCGACGACGGGGATCCGCTTGTGGAAGGCCTCGAGGAGCGGGACGCCGAACCCCTCGTGCTCGCTCAGGCTGAGGTAGACGTCGGCGATCTCGTAGAAGGCCAGGAGCTCGGAGAAATCGACGTGGCCCGTGAGGTGAACGTCCTGGAGGCCGAGCCGGCCGATGAGGTCGAGGACGGCGGAGAGATACCGTTCTTCCCCCCGGTGGTCGCCGGCCAGGATGAGGCGCGACTCGGGGTTGAAATATTTTTTATAAAAATAAAAGGTCTTGATCAGGTCCTCGAACTTCTTGTTCGGGATCAGCCGGCCGACGAACAGGATGTTGGTCTTGCCGTCGCCGAGAAGGCGGCGGGTGACGGGGTCGCCCGGCCGGTCGAACTTGGCCAGATCCATGAGGATGGGCAGGACGCCCGTCCTGGGGTAGCCGAGGGCCTCGAGCTCCCGGCGGTTGAACTCCGAGTCGCCCACGGCGAGGTCGACTTTATCCACGAACAGCTTGATCTCCAATCTCCCCTTGTAGCACTCCCGCGCCAGGATGCGGTGGGTATCCACGAAGAACCTGTGCGGGGTGATGTTGTGGTAAACCATGATCTTTTTGTCGGGCACCCGGAAGAAGAGCTTCGAGACCGGCGAGCCGATCGAAAAATGGAAGATGACGACGTTCGACGGCGCGCTGATCTTCTTGTATTCCCTGTAGTCCCGCCTCTGCCCGGCCGTCCGGGGGTCGAAGAACCGGGTGAAGATCTCCGAGCGGTGGCCGCGTTCGCGCAGCACTTTCCGGATCTCGAGCATCTCGTCCGAGATGGCGTCGCCGTAGCTCAACGAGGTCGCGAACTGGTGGATGTCCATCAGGCAGCCCTCTCCTTGTCTTTTTCCAGGCGGTCGAAGACGGCCAGGTATTTTTTCTCGATGACCTCCCAGCGGTAGTTCGCCTCGAAGTACCTCCGGCCGTTCTCGCCCATGGCCCGCCGCAGCCGGGGGGAGTTCAAGAGCAGCGACAGGCCCTCCCGGAACTCCGGGTAGTTCTCGTAGAACAGGCCGCCGTTCGACCTCAGGCACTGGCCCTTGAGGACTTCGCAGAGCGCGTTCGCCAGCACCGGCTTCCCGATCGCCCAGGCTTCGAGCGTCACCATCGACAGGCTCTCGAAGAACGACGGCATGACCAGGAGCTCGGCGCCGGCCAGGGCGTTGAACTTGTCGTCCTCGCGCATGAACCCGAGGTAGAGGATGTCGGGATGGGCGGGGATCCGCATCACGGTGCTGCCGGCCAGGACGAGCTTGAGGCCGGAGGGCGCGTCCTTCTTGTAGCGGCTGAAGTATTCGAAGAGCTTGTGGCAGCCTTTGTTCTCGTCCACCCGGCCGATGTAGATGATGTAGGGCGTGTCGACGCCGTGTGTCTTCCGGAAGGACTCGGCCGAGGGCGAGGCGGGCACCTCGCTCCCGACGCCGACGACGTCGCCGAAGACGTTCTCGTTCCCGGAGACGGCGTTGATCAGCCGGCGCTCTTCCACCGAGTTGTAGATGAAGGCCCGGGGTTTCCGGAAAAGGTCCCGGAAGATGCGGAGGCCGATCACCGGGTCGCGCTCGGCCGTGGGGACGAGGATGCTTTTATGCGGCACCGCCTGGATGCCCCAGTAGGAATGATAGTAGCGGTAGCTGAAGAAGATGAAGTAATCGTATTCGTCCGCGCGCTCCCGGATAAAGCCGATGAGCGACGGGGAGAGCGGCCCCTCCTCGTCGAGCCAGCGCAGCTCGTCGGCGTCCGAATGGTCGTTGGCCAGGAGGTGGTTTTGGAGCCGGCCGAACTTCTCCGGGCGCCGCGGCCGGGTGACGGGGAAGCGCCTCACCCGGACGCCGTTGATCGTCTCTTCGTCGGCCGGGATGGCGTTCTTCCAGGTGAGGTAATCGACGGCCTTGGTCGTCAGGACTTCGGTCTCGGCGTATTTCCCGAGGCGCTCGGCGATCCAGCGGCAGTGGAGCTCGGCGCCGCCGTTGATATCGAGACCGTAGCGCTGGACGACCAGGGCCAGCTTCATTCCAGGACCTCACGCTCCAGGGCGCGCTCGCGCTTCCCCAGGAAGTCGAAGTCCTTCTCCATGATCTCGAGCCGGGCTTTGAGGGTGTCATTTTCGATCTTGAGCTTCGTCAGCTCGACGACGAGGTTGTGGGAGAGGCTGTGGAGGAGCTTGGTGTACTCCCTCAGCCGGTCGAACCGGACGACGGCGTTGTGGCGGTCCCGGTCGGTCGCCTCGTACAGGCGATCGAGCCGGATGTTGGTGTTATGGAGGATCCCGACGGTCTGCTGGAACTCGTCGTAAACCGGCAGGATCAGGAGCTTGATGAGCGGCCGGAAGGGCGACATGAGCTTGAGGGCGAGGCCCCGGGCCCGGCCGGGCGCGGGCGGCCGGCCGGCGCCGCTCTCGAGGTCGAAACCGGAGTCCGGGGCGGCAGAGGCAGATGCGCCGGCCGCCGACGATTCGCCGCCGGACTCGCCGGCCACCCGGGCCTTGATCTCGTCCATGATCCGGGCGACGTCGAGATGATCGTAGTCGATCTCGATATCCGGTTTTTTCCCCGGGGGGTTGGCGCTCCGTTGACTCATGGGTCTCTCCTTTGGCGGACGGGCTCGCCGTGGGGCGGAAGATCCGTCATTTGTCGGCGTCGAACAGGTGGTTCTCGTAGACGCTCTGGACGTCCTGGATGTCGGGAAGCGGGCGCAGCCGCATCTCCTCGATCTCCCGGACCTCGCGCTCCGTGAGGGTTCCGTCCTTGAGCTTCGCGGCGATCCTCGTCTCGATCTCCTGGGCGAGCTTTTCCTTGTCTTCCGGGGTCAGGCTGGCGGCCTCAAAAAAAGCGGTCATCGGCATTCTCCTTGAGCCCTCGCCGTCGGTGCGTAAGCCATTCTCTTATCAAGCAGTTATCCGGGTCCGCCCTGAATTCTATCGAATTCCAGGGGAACATTCAACTTTGCGCGTCCTCGGCCGAGCAAGTGGACGGGCTCCTGTCGCGAGCGCGTCCCTCGTGCTCCGGCGCCTCGAACGGTGCAATCATGTTCGCTCCAAGGCGAAGATCCCCTCGCCGCACTATTCCGGTTTAAATTCATCGGACACCTTAAGACGCATGTCCTGACTGAATCAGAATGGCGCAAGAGCCTTTCGATTTAAATCTCTGCATGAAATGATGTGCAATTACCGAAGAAAGCGACGCGGATCGGGGTCATCGGCGGCCGGGCCGCGGATAAGAAAGACGCTCGAGGCCGCGCGGCAGGTGGGCGAGCTCATCGCCCGGGCGGGCGCGGTGCTTGTCTGCGGCGGGCTGGGCGGCGTCATGGCGGCGGCCGCCGCCGGGGCCCGGAAAGCGGACGGCCTGACCGTTGGGATCCTCCCCGGCAACGACCCCGCCGAAGCGAACACCCATATCGACGTGCCCATCGCCACCGGGCTCGGCTACACCCGGAATTCGCTCGTGGCCATGAACTCCGACGCCCTCGTCGCCGTCGACGGCGGATACGGCACGCTGTCCGAGATCGCTTACGGGAACATCTACGGCAAGCCGGTCGTCGGTCTCGGGACGTGGAAGATCCAAGGCGTCATCGTCGCCGGATCGCCGGAAAAGGCGGTCGAGCTGGCCCTCGAGGCGGCAAAGCGCCCGGGGCGATGACGAACTATAAGGTCGTCATCGCCTACGACGGCACCGATTTTCGCGGCTGGCAGCGCCAGCCCGAGGGGCGCACCGTCCAGGGGGAGATCGAGGCCGCCCTGGCCCGGATCGCCGGGAAGCGGGTCGCCGTCACCGGCGCCGGCCGGACCGACGCGGGGGTCCACGCCCGCGGCCAGGCGGCGAACTTCAGGGCGGATTTCCGGTTGGCCAGACGCGAGCTCGAACGGGCCCTGAATGCCATCCTGCCGGATGAGATCCGGATCCTCTCCCTGAGCCGGGCGGCGGACGGATTCAACGCCCGGAGATCGGCCCAGTCGAAGATCTACCGGTACCGCATCCGCAATGCCCCGGTCGTCAGCCCTTTCGATTTCAGGTACGTCCATCCACTGGTTGGGCCGCCTCGACGTCGACGCCATGTCCTTGGCGGCCGGCCTGTTCGTCCGCGAAGCCGATTTCTCGGCGTTCTCCTCCAACCGCCTCCTTCAGCCGGTGCGCCGCATCATCCAATCGGAGATCCGGCGGCACGGCCGCGAGATCGTGTACACCGTCGAAGCGAACGGCTTCCTCCAGTACATGGTGCGGACGATCGTCGGCACGCTGCTCGAGGTCGGCCGCGGCCGGATGGAGCCGCTCCAGGTCGAGGAGATATTCCGGCTGAACGAGCGCCGGCTGGCCGGCCCCACCGCTCCGGCCAAAGGCCTCTGCCTCCTCAAAGTAAAATACTGACCCGGCGAAGATCGCGGGGCTCTATGACGATTAGTGTGGTGCTGGATCAGGTCGGAAGATGACCGGCCGCCGGCGGGCGCAGCGACCATTTCGGGTTCAGCCTGCTCGAGATGTCCTTCGAGGTTCCCTGCCTTCGGGGCGGCGAGGACTGTTCGAGCAGTGGAAGGAATGATGGGAGATGCCGGATTGAGAGCACAGGCACGGATGAAAGGCGCCGATCATTGCGCGCAGTTCCGCAGCCGCCGAGCACACCGCAGGCACTTTCTCAGACTTTTTCTTATTCTATTTATCCCACCTACCGCCCTTATCGAAATAAGGGCGGGCTCGGATTTGGTGAGTGCCTGCGGACAAAGGCGTGGCGATAAGAACCCGAACGGGAGCCAGGCCGACGGCAGCCGATCATCTTCTTGCAAATCGCTTTAACCACACTTTTCGTTACAGAGCCAGATCGCGGTTGACAGTTTCGTGCGGCCTTTGATTAAATAAGGCCCGATGGCTCCCATTCCCGGCAACCCGCGTGGGGTTCAATTTCAGGAGGTCCGAAATGAAGCTCAGAAGATTCTACTGGCTTGGCCTGTTCGCCGTGACGGTGTTCGCGCTGGCGACCGCCTCGCCCTACCAGGCGACGTTGACAAGAATTGCGATACTTGCCAGGCGGAACTCAGGTCCGACGGCTGCACCGTCATCATGGTGGGCAAGGCCGCCTCGGTCGACGGGTCGGTCATGACGACCCACACCTGCGATTGCGGCTCCTGCGACTGGACCTTCCGCCGCATCCCGGCGGCCGACTGGCCGGAGGGCTCGACACGGAAGATCTTCCACGTCGACCAGTTCGGCAACTGGGCGCCGGAGAACGGCCTGAAGTGGGAAGTGGTCAAGAACAACCTGGCCGGCCTGGAGATCCCGCAGCCCGCCCATACCTTCGGCTACATCCACGGGGATTTCGGCTACATGAACGACAACCAGGTCGCCATCGGCGAGTCGACGATCGGCACGCAGCGGAAGATGGAGAACAACACTCCCACCGCCAAGTTCGATATCACCATGCTGACTCTCCTGGCCATGGAGCGAGGGAAGACGGCCCGCGAGGCCATCAAGGTGATGGGCGAGCTGGCCGAAAAATACGGCTACGGGTTCACCGACACGGGCGAGATGCTGGCCGTGGCCGACCCGAACGAAGTCTGGGTGTTCGAGGTCATGCCCGTCGGCCCGCTGTGGACCCCCCAGAGCGGCAAGCCCGGCGCGGTCTGGTGCGCCCAGCGGGTCCCCGACGACGAGGTCAGCGTCTGCCCGAACGAGTCCCGGATCGGCGAGGTCGACCTCAAGAACGCCGACTATTTCATGTATTCCCCGAACATCGTCACCTTCGCCGTCGACCAGAAGCTCTACGACCCGAAGAGCGGCAAGCCCTTCAACTGGAAGCGGGCCTACTCGCCGAACGAGGTCAGCGCCGTCTCGTCGAACGGCTCGCGCGTCCGGCTGTGGCGCTACCTCGACCTCGTGGCGCCCTCGAAGAAGTTCAGCCCGGAAACACCCAACATGGACTTCCCGTTCTCGGTGAAGCCCGACAAGAAGCTCTCGGCCTATGACGTCATGCAGCTCACCCGCGACAAGTGCGAGGGGACGCCGTTCGACCCCGCCCGCGGCCTCCAGGGCGGGCCCTTCGCGAACCCGAACAACCTGCCCTACGGTTTCGAGCTCGAGGGCCAGCGGTACAGCACGTCACGGATCATCGGCGTCAACCGCGCCGAATACGTGACCGTCACCCAGAGCCGCGGTTGGCTCCCCAACCCCGTCGGCGGCATCGTCTGGCTCTGCTGGGGCTCCCAGGACACGTCCTGCTACATGCCGCTTTATAACGGCATGACGGAGATCCCGAGGTCCTTCGAGGTCGGCGACCACTGGAACTTCAGCCGGGATTCGGCCCGGTGGGCCTTCGACTATGTCGATTTTCATACCCAAGTCTTCTACAACCTGGCGATCCAGGACGTCCGGGCGGCCCAGCTGAAATATGAAAAAGCGGTCGTGGACAGGACGCCGAACGTCGACCAGTGGGCGGCCGACCTCTATAAGAAGGACCCTGCCGAGGCCGCACGTTTCCTGACCGACTATTGCCTGGGCAACGCCAACAACGTCGTCAGCGCCTGGTGGACGCTGGGCGACCAGCTCCTCGTCAAGTACAACCATAAGTGGATTTACGACGTCAAGGCGAGAAAGCGGCTTCCGGTCAAGTATCCGGACTGGTACCTGAAGCTTCTCGTAGAATACAACAAGATCCCGGCGGCGCCCGCCGGCGAACGGCATTAATCCTCCGGGGACGCTTCCCGAAGAAGAACGGGTCCTGTCATGGCGGGGCCCGCTGCCGCAATCTCGCAGGGTCGGACGGCGATGCGCCCCTATCCCCCCGGCCCCCGGGAACCAGTCCCGTCGGTTCCCCCGTCGGCCAAGCCGACGGGCCCCCCTCCGCTACGGGGGGCTTCGGGGCGCCATCCCCATCCAACCCTGCGCAGGAGCTCCGGCGCGCAGGGACTGGCGTCATGCCACCCGTTCTTCTCTTTGGGGAATGTCCCTTAGAAGTGGAGGGCGAGGACGAAGGCGTCCTCGGGCGGGTTGGTGTAGTAGCCCTTCCGGATGCCGATCATTCTGAAACCGAGCTTCCTGTAGAGCGTCTGCGCGCCGGTGTTGGACGGCCTGACCTCGAGGGTGACCATCGTCGCGCCGCTCGACCTGAGCTGCCCGATGACCTGTCTCATGACCTGTTCGCCGATGCCCAGACGCCGGAAATCCGGATGAACGGCGATGTTGTTGACCTGGGCTTCCTCCCCGATCAGCCAGAAGACGACATAGCCGATCACCCTGTCGAGGGCATGATGCACGATGACCAGGGGAAAGGAGATCGGACGGTGCTGGATCTCGCCCCGGAACGTGCTCTCGTGCCACGGGTTGGGAAAAGACCGCGTCTCGATCTCTATAACGGCGGGCAGGTCCCCCGCCTCCATCCGGCGCAGATGGAAGGCCTCCCCGGACAGCTTTTCCTCGGCTATTTTCGTTCCTCCGCCTGGGATTTCCGGTAATAGATGGGCTCGAGGGCCTCGCCCCTCACTCCCCCGCCCCCGGCCAGTATCTCCCGTCCCAGGACCCCGACCTCGCGGGCGATGAACAGCGACCTGTCCGGGAAATGCGCCCGGTCGCCGAAACGCGCGCGGATCTTCTGTCCGTACGTCGTCACGCCCGTCCCGAGGAAATGGACCAGCCGGCGCGCGGGAATCAGGGAAAGCAAGGCGTCGGGACCGTACGCTCCTTGAGGAATGATCTCTTTGAGCTTGCCGTCCCCAAGCTCATACAGGGCGCCATAGACCTCGCCCTTCTTGGCATCGATCAGCGGACAGAGGAGCCGCCCTCCGGTATCCTTGAGCTTTTCGGCCAGCGCCGCGAGCGACGACACCGCGGCCACGGGTTTCCCGGAAGCGAAGGCCAGCGCCTTGATCGTGCTCAGCCCGACCCGGATGCCGGTGAACGACCCCGGCCCGGCCGCCGCGGCGAACCCGTCGACGTCCTTGATATCCCAGGAGGCGAGCCTCATCAGGTGGTCGATCGACCGCAAGAGCCGGGCGGAATGGGAAGAGGACGTTTCGCTGTCGACCTCGGCGACTAGCCGGCTGTCCTCGAGGATGGCGACGGAGCCGGAGTTGGTCGTCGTGTCCAGGGCCAGGATGCGCATTTCAGTTGTTCCCGTCGCCGGCTTTGCCGAACCCGAACAGGCCGCCTTTCTCATAGATCTCCCGCTGGACCAGGCTCATCGGCTCGACCCGGAAGATAAGCTCCTTGGTGAGATTTACGGCTTCTCCAGATACGAAATTGACCTTGACATCGTCCCCTGTCTCCAGGCTCCGCGCAGCGACGAGCTTCTCGAGCCCGTCCGACCGGAGCACCGGGAACGCCGAATTCACGGCGTTCCGGAAATAGATCGAGGCGAACGACGGCGCGATGACGGCGCCGACCTTGAGCGCGATGAAACAGTCCACCGCCTGCTGGCGCGACGAGCCGGCGCCGAAGTTCCGCCCGGCGACGACGATATCTCCCGCCAGCGCTTTCGAAGCGAAGTCCTTCCAGCCTTCCAGGTTGCCGAGCGCGTACCGGCCCATCTCCGCAAGCTCGGTGATATGGAGGTGGGCGTTATGGTAGATCTGGTCGGTGTCGATGTCCTCGATCAGCTTCCCCGCGCGGTCGCGGAGAACCCAGACCCGGCCGCGATTGGTTGTTTTGGCCATCTTCAGAGTTCCTCCGGGCCGGCGATATGCCCCAGGACGCAGGAAGCCGCCACCACGGCCGGGCTCGAGAGGTACGTCCGGCCCTGGCCCTGCTTTCCCGGGAAGTTCCGGTTCCCCGTGCTCACCTGGACCTCGCCCTTGCCCGTCAGCCCCGTGTGGCCTTCGGCACAGCCGCCGCAGCCGGGGTTGACGATGATGGCGCCCGCCTCGAAAAGGTCGCGGATGATGCCTTTTTCGAGGAGCTCCTCGAAGACGCGCCGCGTCGAGGGGACGATTTTGAGCATCACTCCCCGCTCGACGCGCCGGCCCTTGAGGAGCCGCGCGGCACTGGCGAAATCCTCCACCCGGCCGTTCGTGCAGGAGCCGATAAACCCGGAATCGATCTTCTCGCCCCGGAGGTCTTTCGCCGGTACCGCGTTGTTCGGCGAGGGCGGGGCGGCCACAAGAGGCGTCAGCCCGCCGACATCGAGCTCGACGGTCCCGGCGTAGGCCGCGTCGGCGTCGGCGGTAACGGGCGCGAACGGGGCCCCGGTGAAGGCCTCGATCTCCCGCGCCGCCGCGGCGGAGCACTCGGGCAGGAAGCCGATGATCCCGGCCATTTCGGTGATCATGCTGCAAAGAGTGAGCCGGCCGGCGAGCGACAGGCCGGCCGCGGCCGGGCCGTAAAACTCGGCCGCTTTCAGGGCGATCTTCGAGGTCCCGAGCTCGCGGCACAGGAAGAGAGTCAGGTCCTTGGCGGAGACGCCGGCCGGCAGGTCTCCTTTGAGAATGACCTTGACGGTTTCCGGAACTTCAAACCAGGTCTTTCCGGTACGGAAGGCAAAGGTGATGTCGACGTCGCCCATGCCCTGGCCGAAGCTCCCGGCGGCGCCCAGGATGTTCATGTGGCTGTCCGTGCCGACGACCGTCGACCCGGCCCTGACCAATCCCTCTTCGAGGAGGACGTGGCTGCCGATGCCGCGGTCGACGTCGAAGACTCCGGCCCCGAATTCCCGGGCGAACTCCCGGCAGATTTGCTGGTTATCGGCGTAGCGGAGAGTGCAGGCCGGGGCGCAGAGGTCGAAGGTGAAAAACGTCCGCTTGGCGTCCGCGAGCGGTTGGCCGCCGTACTCGCGGCGGTAGCTCTTGACGACGTTCGGCCCCCCGAAATCGCGGGCCGAGCGGACGTCGAGGTCGAGCCAGACGATCTTACCCGGCGCCGCGTCGTCGCGCGTGTGCGCCTGGAAGATCTTCTCGATGATCGTCTTGCCCATGGGCCGTCCGGAACCTAGAGCCTGTCGGCCACCGCGCGGCCGACATCGAGCGTCGTGGCGCTTCCGCCCATATCGTAAGTCCGCGTTTTGCCTTCCTTGATGACGGCGGCGACGGCCTCTTCGAGCCGCCTCCCCTTCTCCGCCTCCCCCAGGTAGTCGAGCATCATCCGGACCGCAAGAAATGTGGCGATGGGGTTGACCTTGTACTGGCCCGCATACTTGGGCGCCGAGCCGTGGGTCGGCTCGAAGACGGCGTACTTGTCGCCGATATTCCCGGCCGAGGCGAACCCCAGCCCGCCGACGAGCTGGGCGCTCAGGTCGGAGATGATGTCGCCGAACAGGTTCTCGGCCACGAGGACGTCGTAGTCATGGGGGTTCTTGACGAGCCACATGCACATGGCGTCGACGTTGGCCTCCTGGAGCGGGATCTCCGGGTAATCTTTCGCGATCGTGCGCGCCACGCCGAGCATCAGCCCGCCCGTCTCCCGGAGCACGTTCGGCTTCTCGACGATCGTCACCGACCGGCGCTTGTGCTGGCGGGCGAACTCGAAGGCCGCCCGGACGATCCGGGAGCAGCCGTTTTTCGTCATGATCCGCGTCGAGAGGGCGATCTCGTCGAGCGGCGTATCCTGGAACGGCTTTCATCTTGGGGTGGACGAGGAGCGCATCCCGGACCTTCGCAGGCAGCGGGAAAAACTCGACGCCCGCGTACATGCCCTCGGTGTTCTCGCGGAAGATCACAAGGTCGATGTTGTCCCGGTAGTTGAGCGGATTCCCGGGGAAGGACTTGCACGGCCGCAGGTTCGTGTAGAGGTCGAACTCCTGCCGGAGGCGGACGATCGGGCTGAAATAGGACAGGCCTTGGCCGCGGAGCGACGGGTCGAGCTCGGCGGCCGCATCCCCCTTGGGCTTGGAGGTGATGGCGCCGAAGAGGCAGGCGTCGGTCTCCTTGAGCAAGCGGATCGTCCGGTCGGGGAGGGCGTTTCCTTCCCGGCACCAGAATTCCCAGCCGATGTCGCCGTAAATGTACTGGGCGTCGACGGCCAGTTTTTCGAGGACGATCATCGCCGCCTCGACGACATCCCGTCCCACGCCGTCTCCGGGCAGCACCGCGATCTTATATTTTGGCATCGTCGGTTCCTTTCTCTCCGTGGGGAATTTAACATACTCCGCGGAAAATATGAAGAATCTCCCGATGATCAGCCGCCGGCGGCTGATCATCTCGCGCACGCTCAATCTTCCCCCCACGATAGTCGAGCTGAATGCCGCTTTACACGCCTTGATAAATTAAATAGAATTCCGCGCGTGCCATCATTCGATCTTCCATTTCCAAAGCGAGGTGAACCGTGAAAAAAAAGACACTCGGCGTCGGACTTATTGGCGGCGGCTTTAACGGCCGGTTCCATATCCGCGGCTGGACCGGCGTCCGCGGCGGAGACATTCTCGGGGTTTATGATCCCGACCCGAAGAGCGCCGAGGCGGCGGCCGGCCTGGCGAGAAAGCTCCACGTCGGCGAGGCCAAGCCCTACAAGACGATCACCGATATGGTGGCCGACCCGGATCGATCGACGCCATCTGGATCTGCTCCCCCAACTTTACGCGGATTGAAGTCATGGAGGAGATCGTCCATGCCCTCGAGAAGGGCAAGGGCGAGCTCGTCGGCATCTGCTGCGAAAAGCCGCTCGGCCGGAACGCCAAGGAGGCCCGGCTGCTCCTCAAGCTCCTGCGGAAGGTGGATCTTCTTGACGGCTACCTTGAGAACCAGGTCTTCTCGCCCGCCGTCGCCAGGGGCAAGGCCATCGTCTGGGCCAGGGGCGCGGCGCTCGCGGGACGGCCCTACCTGGCCAGGGCCTCAGAAGAGCACAGTGGGCCGCACATGCCCTGGTTCTGGGAGGGCAGCCTCCAGGGCGGCGGCGTCCTCAATGACATGATGTGCCATTCGGTCGAGGCCGCCCGGTTTCTGCTCACACCGCCCGGGGCGGACCGGAGCGTCTTGACCCCGACCAAAGTGACGGCATACGCCTCCTGCCTCAAGTGGCAGATCCCGCAATACGCGAAGGTGCTGTCGGAGACGAGCGGGGGCAAGCTCGACTATCTCAAGCGGCCGTCGGAGGATTTCGCCCGTTCGCTCGTCGAATACAAGGACGAGAAGGGCCAGATTGTGGTTCTCGAAACGACGACATCCTGGTGCTACGTGGGCGCCGGGCTCCGGCTGAGCATGGAGCTCCTCGGTCCCGAATACGCCCTGCAGATCAATACGCTGGATGCCAACCTCAAGGTCTTCTTCAGCCGGAAGGTGGCGGGGAAGGCCGGCGAGGACCTCGTCGAGAAACAGAACGCCGAGATCGGTTTGATGCCCGTGGTCAGCGACGAAGAAAACGAGTACGGCTACACCGGCGAGGACCGCCACATGGTACGGTCATTCCTGGACGGCGTCCGCCCGATGGAAAACTGGGACGACGGCGTGGCCGTGACCGAGCTCCTGATGGCCGCCTACATGAGCGCCGAGAGGGATAAGACTGTACCCTTCCCCCCCCCGGGTCTCGCGAATTTCGTCCCCGCGGTGGCGCAGGGCACCTGGAACCCAAAGAAGAAATAAAGGGCCCACCAAGAAGAATCTGCTCATTGACTATCGCGTTATCATAGAAAGAGGGTCCTGTCACGGCGCTCCCCCGGCGCCCCGTACGGTCCAACGCGATGATCTTTGATCGGCAGGTCTGAGGCATCAAACGTTCGGGTCGGCGGGGGGCCCCCACGCCGCGCCACCCTCCCGCACATCCCGAATTTTTTCAGAAATGCCGACGATATCGTCGGGTCAGAGAATGGGCTGACGTTTCCGCGCCTTGTGCAAGCGGCATTAATCAGGAATAATCAGTATTATTCGGAGTCTGATCGCAGGAGGTGCCGGCATGGCCAAAAACAATCGCGGTTTCAGCACTCGCGCGGTTCACGCGGGAGAGGGAGTCCGGCCTTCAGACTATGTGCCGGTCGCAACGCCCATCCATCCCACTGTCGGGTTTGTCTACGATAGCATGGACGATCTCGACGCGATTTTCGCCACGACGCGGCCGGGCTATGTCTATCCCCGGTATGGCAGCCCGACGGTTGCGGCCTTCGAAGAGGCGGTGGCCGACCTCGAGGGCGGCGAGGCGGGCTTCGGGTTCGCTTCGGGCATGGCGGCCGTTCACGTGGCGCTGCTGGCCGCTGGGGTGCGGGCTGGAACCGGCGTCGTCGCGGCTCTCGACCTGTATGGGGCCACGACCACTCTGCTTGAACGGCTGCTGGCCGGGCTCGGGGTCAAGGTCAGGTTCGTGGATACGGACGACCTCACCGCCGTTGAGGCGGCGCTCAAGGAAACCCGCCCGGCGGCCTTCCTGGCGGAGATCATCTCCAACCCGCTGCTCAAGGTGGCCGATGTTCCGGCCCTGGCCGACTTGGCTCATCGATATGGCGCGCAATGCCTGATCGACAACACGTTCGCGACCCCCTATCTCTTCACCCCGCTCGCCTGCGGAGCGGATTTTGTCATCCACAGCGCGACGAAGTATATCGGCGGCCACGGCGACGTCATGGCGGGAGTCGTCGTCACCTCGGCGGAGAACCGGCGCAAGCTCTACGAAGCGAATAAGCTCGTCGGCAGCGTGCTCGGTCCGTTCGAGGCCTGGCTCGCCTTGCGCGGACTCAAGACGCTGCCGCTCCGCATGCGCCAGCAGTGCGCCAACGCCCAGGCCGTGGCGGAATGGCTCACGACCAGAGATGGCGTCGGATGCGTCAACTATCCGGGTCTGCCCTCGCATCCCCAGCACGAGGTCGCGCGGCGCCTGTTCGGCGGCCGGGGTTTTGGCGGCATGGTGTCGTTCGAGATCGCCGGTGCCGACAAGGCCATGGTCTTCCGCTTCATGGAAGCCCTCGAGCTGTGCCAGCCGGCGACAACGCTGGGTGACGTGTACACGCTCGTCCTGCATCCGGCAACGACATCCCACCGCAGCCTGACGCCGGAAGAGCGCGCCCGAGTCGGCATCCGCGACGGGCTGGCGCGCCTGTCGGTCGGCATCGAGGATGTCGAGGACATCATCGCCGACCTCGATGAAGCGCTGAACTGTTGCTGATCACCTTAGGCGGGAGGTTCGATCCGGCGCAAGAAGGCCAGGTTAAACGGGAGATCTGAGCCGCCGATTTTTCTTGACATCCAAGTAGCTCCAGTCCTAGCATCAATGTCGAAAGGGCTGTAATGCCCGTGATGCTTGATTTTATTTTAGCGAGGTATTTCATGAAGAATTCGAGATTCCCGGGAGTTGTTTTCCTGACGCTGATCTTGATCGCGGCGGCCTTTCCGCTGTCCGGCCCGGACGACGACCGGCGGGCGGTCCAGCCGGCCGGTCAGCAGATCGTCCCGCCTATGGACTCCGTGCCGCCCAACCTCGACCCGGCCGAAATCTCCGAGGAAGAAAAGGCGCTGACGGGCCTTGTCCAGTATCCCGGAAACTCCTATGAGAGCCTATACAGGGGGGTGGTGGCGGCGAATGTCAATAGCGGCAATGCCAGAGACGAAGTGATCGTCGATTTCGGGACCAGCGGCGTCTGGGTCCATGACGGTATCCTCTACGGCGGAACGTGGCACCAGATATCGGGCGTCAACCCGAACTGGATCTTCAGCGTTCGCTGGGGAGACACTGCCGACGAGGAAATCATCGGGGATTTCGGCTCGTTGGGATTATGGGAATGGAACCATAGCGGATACCCGGGCGTTTGGACCCAGCTTTCGGGCGTCAACCCGGACCAGGGCTTGGCCGTCGACGATGACGGTGACGGGAAAGAAGAGATCCAGATTGATTTCGGAACCCTTGGCCTCTGGCGTTACGATGCGGACACTGCCGCCTGGAAGCAGTATTCCGCGCTCAATCCTATCCTGGGGGGGATCCGGAAGGACATGTGGACTACAGGTAATCAGGAAGGAACATGGAGTTTTACCGGGTACGGCGTCTGGAGTTTCCATTCGAGCGTCGCGGGCGCTAATTCGTATGTCTGGCAGCTTTCCGGAACCGATCCCAGTTACCCCAACGTTTCGGCCGACTTCGGAGCCGGAGTTGACCCCGAAGAGCTGATCATGAATTTCGGCAGCACGCTGGGCACGTGGCTGTGCCAGGGGGCCTCCTATCCCGCAGTGACATGGAACCAGATCTCAACATATTATCTGTTTGGAGCTACAGGGGTCCGTTTTGTCGGAGATGCGGACTACGAACTGTTGGTGGATTTCGCCAATAATGGTGGGTTCTGGATGTGGAACTATAACGGCTTCCCGGGCGACTGGGAACAGCTGAGTACCACCGATCCGGGCGATGGATTTTTTGAGCCGTTTGACCCGAACGGCTATTCTGGTGAGACGACCGGAGACGAAGAAGTCGCCGTCGACTTTGACAGCCAGGGCCTCTGGCTGTATGACCGCACCACGGGCGCATTGACTCAGCTCTCCGCCTCCAACCCGGCGTACATGGTCAGGGCGGATCTCTGGGACAGCGGGACCGTGGACGAGTGCCTGATCGCCGATTTCGGGACCGTTGGTCTCTGGAGCTACGACGGTTATAATAGCAGGTGGATGCAGATCAGCGGCCTGAGCCCGGATTGACCAGGGGAGGCCGCTCATTCTCGTAAAGCAACGGGGGGACGGTCCCGCTTGGTCCCTTCCCCTTGATCCGCGTTTCCGGGGATATTTCAGGATTTCTTAGTGCGCGGCTCGCCCGGCCGGGTTTGACACGCCATTTCTGAGCTGATACTCTTTCGCCAAGCAAGCTGAAGGCGAACAAAACTGTAATGCGGTGCTCGAAGTGCGGGTTCGAGAATCCGGAGGGGGCGGTTTTCTGCGCGAAGTGCGGGGGCAAGCTCGAAACAGCCGAGCGCGAAGCGAAGGGCGGCATAGGCGGACTGGGCGCGAGCGGGACAAGCAGATTGGGTGAAGAAGGCAAAGGATTCTCCCCAAAATCCGGACACGCAGCGAAACCATCCGTCACCAGGACACTCGAAACGACTCCCGAAGGGCTGGGTAAAGTGGATCTGTTCGCCGGGCGCTTCGAGCTGATCGAGGAGCTCGGCGCCGGCGGCATGGGCATCGTCTACCGCGCCTACGATAAAGAAGTCGGGGAGGAGATCGCCCTTAAAGTCCTCCACCCGGATATCGCGGTCGATGAGAAAACCGTTGACCGCTTCCGGAACGAGATCAAGCTGGCCCGCCGGATCACGCACAAGAACGTCTGCCGGATGCACGAGCTCCACCAGGACGGCAAGGAGCTGTTCATTACGATGGAGTACGTGCCGGGTCAGGACCTCAAGGGACTTATCAAAGAAAGCGGAGCGCTCCCGACCGGAAATGCCATCTCGATCGCCAAGCAGGTGACGGAAGGCCTGGCCGAAGCGCACGACCTGGGCGTCATCCACCGGGACCTCAAGCCCCAGAACATCATGGTGGACAAAGAGGGGAACGCCAAGATCATGGACTTCGGGATCGCGCGGTCGCTGCGCGCTGCCGGAATGACGGCCGAAGGGATGATCATCGGAACGCCCGAGTACATGGCGCCGGAGCAGGTGGAGGGATTGGAGGCCGACCAGCGCACGGATATCTACGCGTTCGGCGCAATTCTCTTCGAGATGGTCACCGCCCGCGTGCCGTTCGAGGGCGACTCTCCCCTATCCGTCGCTTACAAGCACAAAAACGAACCGCCCGTCCCTCCCCGCAAACTCAACGCCCAGGTTCCCGAACCCCTCGACAGCTTAATCCTCCGCTGCCTGGAGAAAGAAAAAGACAATCGCTATCAAAACGCCGACGAAGTCCTGGCCGACCTCGTCCGGATCGAGGAAGGCCTTCCCATCTCCGAGCGGATCCTCCTCAAAGCCCGCCCCACCATCCATATCACCCGGGAAAAGCCCACCGGCATCAAGCGATTCCTCGTCCCCGCCCTTGTCTTTCTCGGTCTCGCGGCCGCCGCGGGCATCTTCTGGCGTTTCGTCCTCCGAAAAGGAGAACTCGCCACGCCCGAGAACTCCATCGCCGTTATCAGCTTCGAAAACCAAACCGGCGACAAGGCGTTCGATGACTATCGCAAGATGATTCCCAGCCTTTTGATCACCAGCCTGGAACAGACTCAAAGTTTCTATGTTACCAGCACCGAGCGCATGCTGGACATCCTGAAGCAGGTCGGTAAGGGCGACACCGAATTCATCGACAGCGACCTCGGATTCGAAGCCTGCCGCAAGGATGGAGTGAAGTCCTTGGTTACAGGAAGTTTTTACATGGCCGGCGAGACCATCAAAACGGACGTCAAGGTCCTGGATGTCGGGACGAAGCGGCTGCTCCGAACGGCCAATGCCCAGGGGACGGGGCGCGACAGCATTTTCACTCAGGTCGACGAACTCAGCCGGCAGATCACGGAAGGGGTCGGCCTCCAGAAAGGTCAGATTGTGGCCTCTCAAAAACCCCTCAAGGACTTAACCACCAGCTCTTCGGAAGCTTATAACTACTATCTCCGGGGCGTCGAAGAGAACGGAAAGATGTATTGGGAGAATGGCCGACAATTTCTGGAGAGAGCCGTCGCCAAAGACCCCACATTCTCTTCCGCGTATCTTCAGCTCGCCAAGGCTTATTCCGCACTGGGTCTGGCGAAGGCGCACTATGAAGCCATGGAGAAAGCGAAGAAATACGCCGAGCGGGCAACGGATAAAGAAAAGCTCTACATCGAAGCCAACTATGCCTATACAATCGAAAAGGACCGCGAGAAGTATTTGCGACTCCTGAAGCAGGTTTCGGAAAAATACCCGAGAGAGAAGACTTTCCATTTCGACCTGGGTCTTTATTACCAGCAGCAAGCCAATGATCTGGAAAAAGCCGTCGAAGAATACGGCCGAGCCCTGGAACTCGACCCGAACTATGGCTTTGCCCTCAACCAGTTGGGTTGGACATACGCGCAAAGAAACAACCCTGAAAAAGCCATCGAGTTATACCAAAGATATGCCGCGGTCTCTCCCGGCGACGCCAACCCTCTGGACACGATCGCTTGCGCATATTACGAGATGGGCGACCTTGACCGGGCGATAGAAAAATTCAGCGAAGCGCTCGCCGTTAAACCCGATTTCCTTGTCTCGTCGGTTTCTATCGCCTACGTTTACGCCTTGAAGGAAGATTATGCGGCAGCCATAAACGAGCTCGGGCGGTTGATATCGGTCGCCGGATCTCCTGGTGTCAAGGTCCAATGTCTGGTGTATCTGGCATTCTTCGATTTCTGGCTGGGGAAGCAACCGGACGCACTGGACAAGTTCCAGAGGGCCGAAGAGCTGGCCGGCGAGGCCGGCACCAGGGCAGAATGGCAACGCACGATGGACTATTTCAAGAGCTGGTTCTATTGGGATCGGGGGGAGATGGAACTGTGCCGCAGCCATCTCAAGTCCTGGCTCGACTCTGCCGTCGGCACAACGACAAGCCATAGCCCGCGAGCTGTCGCCTCCTTAAACCTCAGTAAAGCCGATTCCAGCTTTATCCTCGGATTGGCAGACCTCAAAGAGGGTGGGCTTGAGTCGGCGAAGTCCCGGCTGGTGGAGATGAATTCATTTCTGCCCGGGACACCGCTGCCCGAGTTGGAAGGCAGGCATGCCTTCGAGGTCTATTATCGCAATTATCTTCAGGCGGAGATCGACATCAGGGAAGGCGCCTTCGAGAAAGCCATCAGACTCCTGGAAAGATCCCCGGCCTTGGGATACCAGGCCCTGCAGTTTTTTTACTGGGACATGAAATACAACCTGCCTCCCCTCAAGGATGTGCTAGCCCGCGCGTATCAGGAGAAGGGAGATCTAGATAAGGCGATCGCCGAATACGAGCGGCTCACCAAGTTCGATCCAAAAAGCATGACCCGGTTTCTCATCCACCCCAAGTATTATTACCGGCTGGCCAAGCTCTACGAGCAAAAGGGCGATAAAGTTAAGGCCCGGGTGCGCTACGAGCGCTTCCTCGAGCTCTGGAAGGACGCCGACCCGGGCACGCCCGAGGTGGACGATGCCAAAGCCCGTCTCGCCGCGCTCAAATAACCGAACCGAGTCAATTGGTGACAGCATGTCGTGTCCCCATTTTTGATTGACACCCAGCCTGTAAACCAATATTCTTTGGGCCAATTAACGGTTGTCGAACCAGATGACGATCAAGTGCCCGAATTGCCAGAGTGAGAACTCCGAAACCCAGCAGTTTTGCGGGACCTGCGGGACCCGAATTGGGGGGATTAGTACCGATGGGGACAGTCCCCGAACGGGGACTGTCCCCATCAAGAAAACGTTCCCGAATTCTGTCACCAAAACTCTTGAGACCAAGCCCGAAGGGCTCGGCAAGGGGCAGCTCTTCGCCGGGCGGTTCGAGCTCATCGAGGAACTGGGCGCCGGCGGGATGGGCATCGTCTACCGCGCCTACGATAAAGAGGTCGGCGAGGAGATCGCCCTCAAAGTCCTTCACCCTGATATTGCCCTCGATGAGAAGACCGTCGACCGTTTCCGCAATGAGATCAAGCTGGCCCGCCGGATCACTCACAAGAACGTCTGCCGGATGCACGAGCTCCATCAGGACGGAAAAGAGCTGTTCATCACGATGGAGTATGTGCCGGGGCAGGATCTCAAGGGACTGATCAAAGAGTCGGGGGCGCTCGCGACCGGAAAAGCCATCTCGATCGCCAAGCAGGTGGCGGAAGGCCTGGCCGAAGCACACGATCTGGGCGTCATCCACAGAGACCTTAAGCCGCAGAACATCATGGTGGACAAGGAAGGGAACGCCAAGATCATGGACTTCGGGATCGCGCGTTCCCTTCGCACGGCGGGCATGACCGCTGAGGGGATGATCATCGGGACGCCGGAGTACATGGCGCCTGAGCAAGTGGAGGGATTGGAGGCCGACCAGCGCACGGATATCTACGCGTTCGGCGCGATTCTCTTCGAGATGGTCACCGCCCGCGTGCCGTTCGAGGGCGACTCTCCCCTATCCGTCGCTTACAAGCACAAAAACGAACCGCCCCTCCCTCCCCGCAAGCTCAACTCCCAGGTCCCCGAGCCGCTCAACGGCCTGATCCTCCGCTGCCTGGAGAAAGAAAAGGAGAATCGTTACCAGAACGCCGACGAAGTCTTGGCCGACCTCGTCCGGATAGAAGAGGGGCTCCCCATCTCCGAGCGGGTCATCCTCAAAGCCCGCCCCACCATTCATATTACTCACGAAAAGCCCACCGGCCTCATGCGATTCCTCGTCCCCTCCCTCGTTCTCCTTGCCCTGATTATTGCCGGAGCCGCTGTCTGGCGCTTTGTCCTTCATAAAGGCGCCGCCGGCGAAATAGAAAACTCGATCGCCGTCATCAGCTTCGAAAACCAGACCGGCGATCCGGCCAACGACATGTTCCGGAAAGCCATCCCCAACCTTCTCATCACGAACCTGGAAAACACGGGTTTTTTCGGTTACGTGGCGACCTGGGAACGGATGCAGGACCTGGTCCAACAGACAGGCAAGAACGGCCTCGAATTCATCGATGCGGATTCGGGTTTCGCGGCCTGCCGCAAGGGAGGGATAAAGGCCGTTCTTTTGGGGAGTCTCGTCAAGGCCGGCAATACCTTTATGACGGATATCAAAGTCCTGGATGTGGAGACAAAGCGCCTAATCAAGAGCGCCAGCTCCAGGGGCGAGGGTCAGGACAGTATTTTGCTCACTCAGGTCGACGAATTGACCAGGAAAATCTCCGAAGGCATGGGCATCCCCAAGGAGCAGGCCGAGTCTTACCAAACGAAGATCGCCGAAGTGACCACCCGATCTGCCGAGGCTTACGACTACTATCTCAAGGGGTATGGAGATGCGATACGCCATCTTAATAACGAGGCGAAAAGATCACTGGAGAAAGCCGTGGAGCTCGACCCGTCATTCGCCATGGCCCAGATGACTTTGGGCGCGGTGAACCGGGATACGGGAAACTTGAAGGCAGCGACTGAGCAGTTCGAGATTGCCAAGCGGCTGTCCTCCAAAGCTCCGGAAAAAGACCGCCTCTATATCGAGGCTGTCTATGCGGCCAATGTCGAGAAAGATCGAGACAAGACAATCCGGCTGCTTCAAGAGGCCATCAGCAAATTTCCCAGGGAAAAATGGTTCCATCACGAGTTGGGCAACGTCTACCGCCGGCGCGGCGAGGTGGACGGCGCGATCGCCGAATTTGAGAAGGCCCTCGAGCTCGACCCGGAACTCGGGACAACGGCCAACCTGCTCGCCTGGCAGTACAGCCTTCGCGGGGAGGATGAGAGAGCGATCGCCCTGCTCGAGAAGTTCCCCGCCCGGTCCTTGCGGGAGCCCGACCTCCTCGACTCGCTGGGGACTTTCTATTTCAAGGCCGGAAGGCTTGACGACGCCCTGGCCAAATTCAGGGAGGCGGGCGAAATCAGCCCTAGTTGGATCACCAGCTATCTGAGCATGGCGTACGTTGACGCGCTTAAAGAGAATTATGGCGAAGCGCTCTCATCCCTTGATCAATATCTCGCGGGAGATCCGGACAAAAGGTGGCCGGGCCATTATATGAAGGGATTCTTGTTCAGTTGGCTGGGGCGCTGGGCTCAGGCTGGCGAAGAATTGCAGAAGGCCAGGAGCTTCCTTGCGAGCCAGGACCTGCAGGGCAACCAAAAGAGAATGCTGCTCTCGACCTATTGGACGATCGCGGCGACGAGGCTTGAGAAGGGGGATATCGAAGGAAGCCGCAAGGATATCCAAATTTGGTTTGATTTTCTAGACAAAAATTGGCCTGGGAACAAGTTTCCCGATAACTATTTCGATCTTCACGCGCACTTTGAATACCCGTTGTGGACGGGGTATCAGGAACTCAAGGATGGCCACACCGATGCGGCGGGGAAAAAGCTCAAGGAGCTGCAATCTCTGATATCCAGAGCGCCGAACCTCAAGCTTGATGATAAGCAATGGACCGGGTACTGGGCGGGTCTGTTCGCCTCGGAATTTCAACTTGCGGAAGGATCTCCCGAAAAGGCCCTGGAGACCTTCAAGCAGGTCCCGCGCTTTTTTGGGTGGGATGTCCTTTGGAATACCGATGCCACGGTGGCTTATAATTCGCCGTTCCTTAAGGACGTGGCGGCACGGGCTTACGCACAGAAGGGTGATGTCGGCAAAGCCATCGCCGAATACGAGCGGCTGACCTCGTTCGACCCGAAGAACCCGGAGCGGCGGCTGATCCATCCGCTGTATCATTATCGCCTGGCCAAGCTCTACGAGCAGAAGGGGCAAAAGGCAAAAGCCCGTGCTCGCTACCGGCGCTTCCTCGAGCTCTGGAAGGACGCCGATCCCGGGACAGGCGGAAGTCGACGACGCCAAAGCCCGTCTCGCCGCGCTCAAATAACCGAGACAGGAGTCAATTGCCTGACGCCATATCGTGTCGCCAATTTTTGAATTGACACTGACAGCCTGTAAACCAATATTCTTTGGCCAGTTAGCGGTTGTCGGACCAGGATGGCGACCAAGTGCCCGAAATGCCAGAGTGAGAACCCCGAGACCCGGCAGTTTTGCGGCACCTGCGGGACGAGAATTCAGGGAGATAAGTCCGGCGAATGGGGACAGTCCCCCGAACGGCCCGACTGTCCCGGCATCAAGAAAACGGTTCCCGGAAAATTCCCTTGTCACCAAAACTCTTGAGACCAAGCCCGAAGGACTGGGCAAAGGGGAATTATTCGCCGGTCGGTTCGAGCTGATCGAGGAGCTCGGCGCCGGCGGAATGGGCATCGTCTACCGCGCCTACGACAAGGAAGTCGGTGAGGAGATCGCCCTCAAAGTCCTCCATCCTGATATCGCCCTTGATGAGAAGACCGTCGACCGCTTCCGCAATGAGATCAAGCTGGCCCGCCGGATCACCCACAAGAACGTCTGCCGGATGCACGAGCTCCACCAGGACGGCAAAGAGCTGTTCATCACGATGGAGTATGTCTCCGGGCAGGACCTCAAAGGACTGATCAAGGAGGCCGGGCACTCTCCCGACCGGGAAAGCCATCTCGATCGCCAAGCAGGTGGCTGAGGGCTTGGCCGAAGCGCACGACCTGGGCGTCATCCACCGCGATCTCAAGCCCCAGAACATCATGGTGGACAAAGAGGGGAACGCCAAGATCATGGACTTCGGGATCGCGCGGTCGCTCCGCACGGCCGGCATGACCGCCGAGGGCATGATCATCGGGACGCCGGAATACATGGCACCCGAGCAGGTCGAGGGATTGGAGGCCGACCAGCGCACCGACATCTACGCCCTGGGCGCGATCCTCTTCGAGATGGTCACGGGCCGCGTGCCGTTCGAAGGCGACTCTCCCCTATCGATAGCTTACAAGCATAAAAACGAAGCGCCCATCCCCGCCTCGCCAATTCAACGCCCTAGTCCCCGAGCCCCTGAACGGCCTGATCCTCCGCTGCCTCGAAAAAGAAAAGGAAAGCCGCTATCAGAACGCCGACGAAGTTCTGGCCGACCTCGTCCGGATCGAAGAGGGTCTTCCGATCTCCGAGCGCATCGTCCTTAAAGCCCGCCCCACGATCCATATCTCCCGGGAAAAGCCGACCGGCCTCAAGCGATTTATCATCCCCGCGCTCATTCTCCTCGGCCTCATCATCGCCGGAGCTGCTGCTTGGCGTTTCTGTCCTCCGAAAGTCGGCCCGGCGCTGCCCAACATGGAAAACTCCATCGCCGTCATCAGCTTCGAAAACCAGACCGGCGACCAGACACTCGATGAACTCCGCAAAATCGTTCCCAGCCTCCTCATCACCAGCCTGGAACAGACCCGCGATTTCTATGTCATGAGCACGGAGCGCCTGAAAGACCTCCAGAAGCAGGTCGGCAGGGGCGACGCCGAGTTTATCGACAGCGACACCGGATTCGCCGTCTGCGGCAAAGGAGGGGTGAAGTCCCTGGTGACCGGGAGTTTCTATAAAGCCGGCGACACGATCATCACGGATGTCAAGGTCCTGGACGTCCGCACAAAGCGCCTGCTCCGGACGGCCAAAGCTCAGGGGACGGGTCCCGAGAGCATCTTTAAAACTCAGATTGATGAGCTGAGCCGGCAGATCGCCGAGGGGATGGGCGTTTCACCGCAACAGATCGCGGCCTCTCAGAAACCGATCGTCGAGATCATGACCGCCTCGCAGGAGGCTTATAATTACTACATGAGAGGCATCGAGGAAGAAGAGAAACTCTATTACGAGAGCGCCGTCCGGTATTTCGAAAGAGCCGTCGAGAAAGACCCCACCTTCGCCGCCGCCTACCTTCGGCTCTCCGGGGCCCAGGCCGGCGCCGGCAACACCATGGCCTCCGAAGAAGCCATGAAAAAGGCCCGGCAATTCGCGGCTAAAGCTCCGGAGAGGGAGCGGTTCCTTATCGAGGCTCATTATGCGCGAAGGTTCGAAAAGAACCCGGAAAAGTACCTGGCCCTCCTCAAGCAGCTCGCGGACAGATTTCCCAATGACAAGCAGTTCCGTTTCGAACTGGGCTTGTTCTATCAGCAGCATACGGGCGAGGTGGAGAAAGCCATCAGAGAGTTCGACCGGGCGCTGACGCTGGATCCCGGCTACGGCGTGGCCCTCCTTCAGTTGGGCGCAGCCTACGCCATGATCGGCAATCAGGAAAAGGCGCTGGAATCATATCAACGCTATGCGGCGGCCTCTCCGGGCGACGCCAACCCCCTGGATGCAATGGCTTGCTTCTACTACGACATAGGGGACATCGACCTGGCCATCGAAAAATACGAGGAAGCGCTGGATTTGAAGCCGGATTTTCACGATTCCCTGGTCTCCGTCGCCTATCTTTATGGACTGAAGGAAAGGTATGCCGACGCCGCCAGAGTGCTCGGACAACTGGTCGCCACCAAACTCCCTGGCCCCAGGATCGAGGGCTATATGTACGCGGCCTTTTTTGATTTTTGGCTGGGCCGGACGTCTGAGGCGCTGGGCAAATTACAGACCGCCGAGGACATCGCGATCGAGGTCGGAAATCGGGGATTTCCGCCCATAATCAATTATCACCGAATCTGGATGCACCTGGAACAGGGAGATACCGATCCCGGCCGGAGATATCTCGGCTTGTGGCTTGATGCTTCCGTCAAAAGCGCCCAAGGCGGGAGCGCCCAGTCGAAGGCCAGGCTTAAGGTCAATACGATCATCTCGCATTTCATTCTCGGGCTGGCGGACCTGAAGGAGGGCAACCTGGATTCGGCAAAACTGCGCCTGGCCGAGATGAATTCCCTGTTCGGAGATCCCTCCACGCATGACAAAGACATGAAGTCGTATGTATATTATCCATTCTGCGCCTACGATCTGGCCTATCTCCAGGCTGAGATCTATCTGCGGGAGGGCGCCCTTGATAGGGCGGGCGCCGAATTCAGCAAGCTGCCTCCCCTTGTTTATTACGTGCCCACCGCATCCTCTATGCAGATCTTTTATAACCTGCCCCCCCTCAAGGATATCGTAGCCCGCGCCTATCAGCAGAAAAGAGACCTGAACAAAGCGATCGCGGAATACGAACGGCTCATCAAACTCGACCCGAAGAGCCCCGAGCGGTTCCTCATCCACCCTAAATACTATTACCGGCTGGCGAAGCTCTATGAGCAGAAAGGCGATAAAGTCAAGGCCCGGGCGCGCTACGAGCGCTTCCTCGAGCTCTGGAAGGACGCCGACCCGGGCACAGCCCGAAGTCGACGACGCCAAGGCCCGCCTCGCCTCCCTGAGCAGATAAATCACGGATCTTCTCCCCGTAGCGGAAATTGTTTTTCTTTGAAATAGTGAAATGGTGACAGGATATCAATTCCCCATTTTTCCCTGATCACTGGCAAGAGATTCGGCCGATTTCGCCGAACCTTTCACCGCTGCCGAAATTGGGGAATTGATATCCTGTCACCATTATTCGAAATTGAAGGATTAATATCCTGTCACCGATTTCTCTCGTCGGTAGAAATTGGGGAATTGATATCCTGGTACGAATTACGAAGGAGCTTCATCCGCCGCAGGATGTCTCGAAAACGCGGATCGTTCCGCAGGTCATCGAAGATCGGGTCCACGCTGATGTACGGCATGTTGAGGTCCCGCATCTCATAGGCCTTTTCCAGCCAGTCGATGGCTTCTTTGTTCATCCCGGCCCGGGTGTAGAGCGTCGCGATCTGCCAGGGCGTGACATATTTCGTCCGTGAGCGCTCCGCCAGCGTCTCCGCGACCCGCCTGAGCGCGCCCTGATAGCCGCCCTCTGCGAAGCCGCGCGCCAGCGCCTCTTCCGCTTCATGGTCACCCTTCGCCGCGTAGGACGCTTTCCATATCTCCAGGGCCTCCTTATACATGCGCTTCATGTGGTAAGCGGACCGGAGCGTCGAGAGCGCGATCGCGTCGTTCGGCGCCGTGTCGAGTATTTTGCGGAGCAGCGCGACGGCGTCATCATACCGGCGCAAGCACATCAGGTGCATGGCGTAAAGCCCCTGGAACAGGGCGTTGAGAGGATCCAGCTCTAATGCCCGGTCCGCCTCGGGCGCCGCCTCCTTCGAACGCCCCATGATATTCAGGTAATGCGCATAATAGATGCGCGGCTCGGGATAGCTGGGATTGAGTTCAATAGCCCGGCGGAACGCCCGCTCCGCCCCCAGCCAGTCCCAATCCACCCAAGCGCTGATCGCCGCCAGCACGAAATGGACTTCCGCGAGAGTGTTGTCTAACTCCAGGGCCTTGAGCGCCGCCGCTTTCACCTTCGGCGTTCCATCCTCATAGGGAATGAATCCCTGCTGCATATACGCTTGCCAGACGATCGCGATCCCGGCATACGCCGGGGCGTACTCCGGGTCTTTCTCCAGGGCCAGCGTGAAATGCTCGAGCGCGCTGTCGAGGCCTTGCCGGCTGAGCTTGTACCAGGAATACCGCCCTTTAAGACAGGCGTCATAGGCCTCCGGAATGACCTGCGGGGCGCTGGCCAGGCGCGTCTCATCCTGTGGCGTGAGCCGCACATTCACCTCGCGCGTGATCGCCGAAACGATCTCGTTTTGGAGCGACAGGACATCGCGCAGGTCCCGTTCGTAGCTGTGGGCCCAGAGCTGTGCTTCGGTCGCCGGGTCGATGAGCTGGGCGGTCACTCGCACCCGGTCTCCCGAGCGCAGGACGGCGCCCGTGATCAGGCCGTCGACCTTCAACTCCTGGGCCACCTTGGACGGGGGCGTCTTCGTTCCCTTGAAGCGCATCACCGAGCTCCGGGCGATCACCCGCTTCAAGCCGCCGAGCTGGGCGAGGTCGGTGATCAGCGCCTCGTGCATGCCGTCGGAGAAATACTCCTGCTGGGGATCCCCGGACAGATTCTCGAGCGGCAGGACGGCCAGGGATTCGATGGCTTGGGGACCTCCCGTAAAAAGCTTGAGGGCGATCACGGCAGACAGGACGAGCAACCCCGCCGCGCCGCCATGAAGCCCGGCCCTCTTCCACCGGCGCAGTTTAGCTTTCCGCCGCCTCGCCCGGATCCTCTCCGGCTCGATCCCCTCGGCGATGGATCTCAGGTCATCGATCAACTCCTCGACGGACTGGTATCGCTGATCAGGATTTTTCTCCAGCGCCTTGCCCACGACGTGCTCGACGGACGCGGGGATCTCCGGGCGCCCCGCCGAAAGCGGCTTGGGCGGCTCCCTCAATATCGCGTAGATAACGGCCTGGTCGTGCTCCCCGCGGAACGGCAATCGCCCGGAGAGCACTTCGTAGAGAACGACCCCCAGCGACCAGATGTCGGAACGATAGTCGACCTCCTCGCCCCGCGCCTGTTCGGGAGACATGTAGGCGATCGTACCCATGGTCATCCCTTCCTTGGTCAGCAGGGTCCCTCCCCGCATCCGGGCCAGCCCGAAATCCATGATCTTCGCCTGGCCGCTGTCCGTGACCATGATATTGGCGCTCTTGATATCGCGGTGAATGACTCCCTTCTTATGCGCTTCTCTCAAGCCTTCGGCGACCTGCATGGCGAGGCCCAGGGCTTCGTCGATCTTCAGAAGTCCCCGGTCGACTTTTGTCTTCAGGCTTTCGCCCTCGACAAAGGCCATGGAGATGAACATCCGGTCCTCGGCCTCGTCGATCTCGTGGACCGTACAGATATTGGGATGGTCCAGGGCGGCCGCGGCCTGGGCTTCGCGGACAAAGCGCTCCTTGGCCTGGGCGTTATACGTCCACTCGAACGGCAGGAATTTGAGGGCGACGGTGCGCTTGAGCTTGTTGTCGACGGCCTTGTAGACGACACCCATCCCCCCTCTGCCGAGCTCTTCGCTGATCTGGTAGCGGCCGGCAAAAACGCCGCCCGGGGGCAGTTTTTGGGTGGGCGTCTCGATGGTCTTCGTGCCGGAAACGGAGGGCGCGGCGCCGTGCCTCGTCCCGCACTTGGCGCAATAGGAGGTGCCATCGGGATTATCGAAACCGCAGTTCGGGCAGATCATGACGGCCATCGCTCAGGCTGTGGGCGCAAGAATATCATCGGCCGGGGGGGCAGTCAAATAGCGCTAGATCGCCTGTTTTTTTGTCTGCATGAACGGATTCATGACCGCGGCCAGGACGACGAGAATCAGGCAGCCGATGACGTTGAACCAAAGATACGGGATCTTCGGTGAAAAAGTAGCAGGCCAGCACGGTCAGCTCGGCGATGATCGCCGCGATAAAGGTGGCGTTCCCGCCGATTCCATTTCAGATAGAAAGCCACCAGGAAGATCCCCAGGATCGTGCCGTAAAACAGGGACCCCATGATGTTCACGGCCTCGATCAGAGACCCGAGGTGGTTGGCGAACTGGGCGAAAGCGATGGCGTAGAGCCCCCAGAAAGCCGTGGCCAGCTTCGAAACCCGAAGATAATGCCGGTCCGGGGCATCGCGCCGGACCAGGCGCTTGTAGATATCGATCACCGTGACGGACGCCAGGGCGTTGAGCTCACGCGGCGCAGGACGACATCGAGGCCGAGAGGATGGCCGCCAGGATCAGCCCGACGAGCCCCGCCGGCAAATATCGGGTCACGAAGCTCAGGAAGATGTAGTTCGTGTCGTTGGTCTCGGCCAGCGGGTCCTGCTTCTTGATGAGCCCGATGGCTTCCCGCCGGAGGCCGGCTTCCGATTCCCGCGTCCGCCGGAGCTCTTCCAGGGCCGCCGCCACGTCCTCGTCTTTCTTGGCCTCGATGGCGGCCAGCATGTCCCGGATCTGCGCCTGCTTCTCCCCGCTCAGCCGCGCCTGGTCCGTTTCCAGTTTCCGAATACGCTTCGCCGTAGGCGCTGTTTTTGACCTGGGCGGTCTCGACCGGGTTGAAGAAAAGCGGCGGCGTGACGAACTGGTAGAAGACAAAGATCATGGCGCCGATGAACAGAATGATGAACTGCATCGGGACCTTGACGACGCCGTTGGCCAGGAGCCCCAGGCGGCTCTGGGCGATCGACCGCCCCGTAAGATACCGCTGGACCTGCGACTGGTCCGTCCCGAAGTAGGACAGGGCCACGAACCCGCCGCCGATGAGCCCCGACCAGAAGTTGTAGCGGTCTTTCCAGTCGAAGGCGAAATTGACGGCGTTCAGCCGGCCGAGCTTGCCGGCCACCTGGAGGGCGTTCGAGAACGAGATGTCGGACGGCAGCTTGTGAAACACCATGAACAGGGCCGCGGCCATGCCCGCCGTGACGATGCTCAGCTGCAAAAGATGTGTCTTGGTGACCGCCTCGGTGCCGCCCGCCGCCGTGTAGAGGATCACCAGGCCGCCCACCAGGAAGATCGTCAGCCGGAAGTCCCAGCCGAGGATGACGGAGATGATGAGGGCCGGGGCGAGGATCGTGAACCCGGCCGCCAGCCCCCGCTGGATGAGAAAAAGGATGCTCCCCAGGACGCGGTTTTTGAGGTCGAAGCGCTGCTCCAGGAACTCGTAGGCCGTGTACACCTTGAGCTTGTGGAATATGGGCACGGCCGTGATCGAGAGGATGACCATGGCCACGGGCAGCCCGAAATAGAACTGGACGAACCGCATCCCGTCCACGTAGGCCTGGCCGGGCGTGCACAGGAAAGTGATGGCGCTCGCCTGGGTGGCCATGATGGAGATGGTGATGAGGTACCAGGGGGTGGATTTGTCGGCCAGGAAGTAGCCCTGGATGTCCTTTTTGCCCCGCGTTTTCCAGATGCCGTAGACGGCCACGAACCCGAGAAACGCGCCGAGCAGGATCCAGTCGAGCGGCCGCATGGGCTACTGTCTCAGCAGCTCCTCATAGAACGCCTCGTATTGAGGGATGATGTCGTCGGCGTTGAAAAACGTCTCGGCGCGCTTCCGGGCCCGGGCGCAGAAAAGCTCATGCCGGACCGGGTCGGTGAGGAGCGAGACGGCGCCCGCCGCCATGTCGGCGATATCGCCCACCGGGAAAAGGAAGCCGGTCTCGCCGTTGCGTCACGACCTCGGGCAGTCCGCCGACGTCGCTGGCGATCACGGGGACGCCGCAGTTCATGGCCTCGAGGGCCGTCAGCCCGAAGCTCTCCTGCTCGCTCGGCAGGAGAAACAGGTCGGCGCAGAAAAAGAGCGGCTCCAGCTGGTCCTGCTCCCCCAGGAAATGGACGTCGGCGCCGAGCTTGAGCTCTCTCACGAGCTGCTGGATGAAGAGCCGCTCGGGCCCCTCGCCGACGAGCAGGAGCTTGGCCGGGATCTCGGTCGCGGACGCGGGCGAAGATGCGGACCACGTCGCCGATCCTTTTGACCGGACGGAAATTGGAGGCGTGCATCAGGATCTTCTCGCCCCGCGGCGCGAACGCCTCCCTGTTGCAGGCCTCAAGATCCGCGGACGCCCGGACGACCTCGATGAAATTGGGGATGACCCGGATCTCCCGCCGGATGTCGAATTCCTCGACGGTGCGGTTCCTGAGATAGCGCGACACCGCCGTCACGCCGTCGGATTTTTCGATCGCGAACTTGACGACCCGGCGGAACGACGGGTCGGCGCCGACAAGGGTGATGTCCGTGCCGTGGAGCGTGGTCAGGGTCTTGAGGCGCGCCGAGTTGAAGATCTGCTTGGCCAGGTAGGCGCTCGCCGCGTGAGGGACGGCGTAATGGGCGTGGATGAGGTCGAGGCCCTGCGACTCGGCCAGCTCCACGAGCTTCGTGACGAGCCCCAGCTCGTACGGAGGGTACTTGAACAGCGGGTAGGCGGCGACTTCGACCTCGTGCACGAAGATATTCTGATGAAAGCTGCGCAGGCGAAACGGCGGCGCGTAGCTCACGATGTGCATCTCGTGGCCCTTTTTCGCCAGGCCGATCGCCAGCTCCGAAGCCACGACGCCGCTTCCTCCATGGGTCGGATAGCAGACGATGCCGATCTTCATCGAACGGCCCCTCCCATATTAATACGGCTGCGGAGGCCTAGGGTCTGGCCCATAGGCACTCCGGGCCGAAGAACGCCACGGGGTCATTGACTTTAATGGCTTCCCTAACGAGAAAGGGCTCACCGTATTTCGCGCCGATATGGCCGCCGTACAGCCTGTCCCGGGTTTCGATGATCTCCAGGAAATCGGGCCGGCCGATGAGCGTGCCGTCGTTTCCGGGTTCGACCCGGTCCTCTCGATAGAACTGGGATTCGTAGGCCCGGACAGCTTTCATCTTCTGCTCGTGCGCGCCGGAGATATCCACGATAAAGGACGGCGTAACCTCGAACCGGCTCGGGTAAAAGATGACCTTGTGCGGCCGGAAGGGAGGCTGGCCCGTCACGATCTTGACCAGGCCGGAGAGGTAGGCCGCCTGGCGCACGAGGTGGGATGTCTGTTCGTGGTCCGGATGGCGCTCCACCCAATAAGGGGCGAAGACGATCTTCGGCCGGAGGGCGCGCAGGACCTTGATGATCTTGAGCTTGTTCGACCAGGTCACCTCGACCCGCCCGTCGGGGATATCCAGCATGCGGTGGACCGCCAGGCCCATGATCTTGGCCGAAGCGGCGAACTCGCGGGCCCGGATCTTGGCGCTGCCGCGCGTGCCCATCTCGCCCCGGGTGAGGACGGTCACGCCGGTCTTATGGCCCAGCGCCGCCATGGCGATGAGCGTGCCGCCGCAGGCGAGCTCGACGTCGTCGGCATGTGCCCCGAACGCCAAAGCATCTAGCTCCATGACGATCTCCTTGAAGGGCCGGAATTGACTACCTCACGCCAAATCATATCACCACGACCTGGTGGTCATGCTCGCCGATATCGACGGCCCGGTCAAGCATTTCCAGGAAGGCGTCCCCGTACTTGATGAGGTAGGGCACGATGTTGAAGACTCGTTCCTGAAGCCGCTGGTTCGGGTAGATATTGCCGGCGGCCTTGCGGAGCTGCCGGCCGGCGGTCTCGTTCCGCCTGGCGGCCGCCTGCCGGATTTTCGTCTCCAGGAATTTCCACTGCTGGTCCATTTTGCCCCGGGCGAGGTCAAGCGAACCTTCGAGCGTGGGCTCGAAGGCGACGGCCTCCGCTTTCAGCGATTCAAGGTTCGCCTCGAGCGCGGCGTGAGCGCGGGCCAGGGCCTTTTCTAAGGCATGGGGAACCTGTTTTTGAGCGATGTCCGCGATGAGCGCGTCCGGTTGGGTCCAAAGGTCGGGAACCTCCAGCCCATATTTTTTCAGGACTTGGGCGACCCTTCTTTTCGAGGATGGTCACGCTCTTCCGGGGATAGACGAGGGGCATCGGCAGGCCGAACGCCTCGTAGACGCCTTTCAACTGGGCGAAATAGGCGACCTCGGCCTGGCCTCCGACATAAGCGACCGTGGGCAGGAGCGCATCCTGGTAAACCGGCCGGAGGAGGACATTCGGGCTGAACGCGGACGGGTTGTCCTTCGCCCGCCGCAGGAGCTCTTCTTTCGGGATCGCGGTCTCCGCTCCTTTGATGCTGAAGGCATCCGTCATGCCATTGGATGGAGCGGCGCTCCCTGTCCGTATAGAAGATATTCAGGATGCCCTCGTGAAGGGGAACCTGGGCGCCGTATCCCGGCCTGCCGCAACTTCTCGGAGGCGGCGACGGCCGGCGGGTCGAGGGCGAATCCTCGCCGATCTCGCGGCGGAAAACATCCTTCCCCATTTCTTTCAGGCGGGGATCGGAGGCATCGATGAAGATCAACCCTTGAGACTCGAAAAGGCGCGTCATCCAGCGGGCGAAGGCCTCGACATAGGTGCGGCCGGGCTCATAAGCTTCTCTCAGACGGCCGATCACGTCCGCCTTGAATTCCGTCTCCAGGGTCAAATCCTCGAGCCGCCGGACACACTCAGAAATTTCTTGCGGCAGGATGAGGTTCGAGGCGGGTATTTTGCCGTCAACCGAAGGCATCGGGCAGCGGATTTCCTCCAGCCGGTTGTCTTTATCCAGGAGCGCGATATGGTCGATCTCCGCCAAATCGTGGTCGTCCGAGGCGAGCCAGAAGACCGGCACGAAACTCCCAAAGCCGCGCCGGCTGAGGTCCGCCGCAAGCTTCACCGCGGTCAGGGCTTTGTAGATCGTGTAAAGCGGACCGGAAAAAAGCCCCACTTGCTGACCGGTGACGACGGCGCCGGCGCGATCCCGGACGATCTTCCGGATCTGGCCCAGGGTCTCTGGCCCGCATCCGTAACCCGTGTTCTGCTCAGTCAGGATCGAGCTCAATTCTTCGCGCGGGATGGGGCGCGATTGAACGCTCCGGGCCTGGCGCTCGAAGGCCGCCGGGTCGCGGAAATCGCCGTTGTAGAATTCCCCGACCTTGCCGTAATCATAGAAATAGTCGCGGGCAAGAGGACCGAGATGCGGCAGGCGCTTTGTCGGTATCACCATCCAGGCCTTCCCCGAAAGCGAGCGACCGGCGTGTCCATCAATCCATCGCGGCCGTCATCTATTGAAACGTTCTCGTGAAAAGATAGAAAAGCAGGATCTGAAGCGCCAAGTTCAAGAGGACCGCGGCATATAACGGTCTCCACGACGAAAAAAGAGGCGGCCGCTCCCCGCCGCTTTCAGTTTTTTCCATCGGTCGGCTTCCCCGCATTTTTCCCCGCCGAGATCAGGTTGGCGAAAATCCGAAAAGCTCCCGGCACGCCCGCCGGCAGCTGCCTGAACCAGGAATAGCCGGTGGTGATGAAAACCCCCTTGCCGTATCGTGCATACAAGAGCCCGCCTTTCCTTTCCGGCTCGCCGGGGTCGTTGCTCGACAGGACCGCTTCGTACCGCTCGTCCCATTGGCTGGGAAAATACAAACCCCTCTCCTGGATCCAGCCCTCGAAATCCGCGGCCGTGATCTTATTGGGAACATTCAGGAGGGGGTGGCCGGGCAGAAGAAATACAACCGGCGCGTTTTCCACGCTCACCCGGTCGCGGCCGACGGTCAGCGGATAGGGGCCGATTGGACTGGAAGGCTGATTAGAGGCCACGTTGTATTGAACGACCAGTGTCCCGCCGTTCTCCACGTAGCGGAGGAGCCTGTCGTTCGATTTCTTGAGGGCATCGCGGGTGTTGTAGGCCCGGACGCCCGTGATGACGGCGTCGAACGGCGTAAGATCTGCGTTCTCGACCATATCGTCACTCAGCTCGACGACCTCAAAGCCGAGATTCTGCAGGGCGCGGGGGACGTCATCCCCTGCCCCCATGATGTAGCCGAGTTTTCTTCCGTTGGTCCGGATATCGAGCTTGACAACTCTCAGCCGGCTGTCCGGGAAATAGACCTGCCGATGAATGTGGGGGTAGGAGATTTCCACCAGGTCCAGGCTGATTTTTTCCGCGCCCGCCTCGGCTTCCGCCGTCAGGTCGGCGGCGCCTGCTTGTTTTGGCGGAGAAACTTCGAAGGCAACCTCAAGTTCATCGTATTTCCCGGCCAAAGAGAAAGGGATGCTCGCCGGGCTGATTTTCCAGGCGGCCGGCCCGTTGAGGCGGACGGCGCCGGTAACATTCGGGGAGTGGCTCTTGAGCCTGAGCTTGATCTTCTTCGGAGTATCGCCCGCAAAAATGCTGACTTTATCGTCACAACGGATGGTGACCCGGGGCCTGACCTCGAACGACCGGTAAAGCTCGCCTTCGACCGGGTCCGTCCAGCGGAAGAGGACGGGGACGGAATACTCGAGAACTTGTCCATCGGCCTTCAGCCCGATCTTGGCGCTCAGGGAAGGAGGGTTTTGCGCCTCTCCGAGCAGATCGCCGTTCCCTCCCGCCGAGAGCCCTTGTCGATTCGATTCCTCGAGCCAATACGGCTGCGAAAGAGGAAAGCCTTCGGGAATCTGAACCGCCGTTTCGATGGTTTGGGGCTCGTTGTTCTTAAGCGGACGGTCGAGCACGGAATCCGGGACGATCCCCGGAAAACCCAGGCCGTGAAGCGTCAATGGTTGGCCGGACCGGTTGATGACCGCCGTTCTTATCGGAATCGTATCGCCCGGGGCCGCCGCGTAATCGCCGGCGATCGCTTCCATCCAGACCCCGGCGCAGGCTTGAATAGCTCGCAGTAGTTCGGCCCGTTTGATCCGCACCCAACCCTCGTCGGGGAGTTTGACCAGCTCGGCATAAACGCTCATCAGCCCGGCAACGGAGTCCGACGGCCGCCGCGGATCAAAAGACTCAAGAATCGCCGCGAGTTGCCGCCCCACCTTTTCTCCGCCGGGGACACGATTCCAGGAGACATCGATGCCTTCGAAGATGTCTTGGGTCGCGGGGTCGCCGGCGGCGATTTCAAAATAATCCGTCTGGGTTCCACGCCTCCCGGACATACCGAAGCCCTGGCTTTTATGTTGGGACCGGCTCTCCCCGGCGATCTCCGAGTACGATTTTCCCAACAACGGATTGTATTCGCCCGTGTCCACCCGCAGGAGACCCTTGATCTCGTCCTGAGCAGGCCGCCAGACATTCCACAAGAGCCTCCTGGGCTTCCAGGCGGACACGTATTTCAGCTGCTCGGGAAATTTGGACGGATCGGCGGCGGCCGCGAAAGCCTCCTTGACCTGGAGCGCCGTCGCCATATGGTGGCCGTGCCCGCCCGCTTGCCGGGCCGAAAAGCGGCTCATGATGATATCGGGGCGGAATTTCCGGATCACCCAGACGATATCGCCCAGCGTCTTTTCTTTCCCCCAGAATTCAAAGGATTCCTCGGCGGTCTTCGAATACCCGAAATCGACAGCCCGGGTGAAGAACTGCTCCGCGCCGTCGATCCGGCGGGCGGCCAGGAGCTCCTGGGTCCGAATGAGGCCGATCTCCACGCCCTGCTCCGGGCCGATCAGATTCTGACCTCCCTCGCCGCGCGTGACCGAAAGATAGGCCGCCCGGTATTTTTTTCCCTTCGAAAGATACGCCAGGATCGCGGTGTTTTCGTCATCGGGGTGGGCGCCGACATAAAGGACGGTTCCCAGGACGGTCAGCTTCTGGAGGGCGATCTCGAGCTCCCCGGCGCCGGGGATGGAGGGCTGCTGCGCCGCGGCCTGAACGGTGAGAATGAGAGCCAGGCTGAGGATCGGATGGATATACTTCTTGATGATGATTCCTCTCTTTTCTCCCAACGACACCCACTCGAGGCGAGCCGGCGCGGGAATCGGCGCTATTGATTACTGGGCCAGCGAAATCTTGAACGGGACTTTCAGCTCCACCCAATGAAGGTAGGCCGTGGCCGACGTTCCCGCCAGGTCGTCGAAACCGAACGCCATCCACTCCTGGAAGGGAGCTTTGACCGGGGTGACCGTGACGCGGAGGGCGTCCTCCTCCTGCTTATAGGTGTAGCTTCCCCAGGCGGCTGTGTTCTTGTTGAAGATGACGATCCATTCCGTCTCGCCGGGGATCATGTGGATGCTGTATTTTCCGGCCGGCAGCGGTTTCCCCTCGACCAGAAGATCTTTATTGGATTCAATGATCGTGCTTTCGTTCGCGCCCGCCCGCCAGGGAAAGGGCTTGTTCTCGGAGTACTTGTTTCCGGGAGCCAGGCCGTAGGGCACAAGCTCGCCCCAGATTTTTCTTCCCTTGACGCCCGGACGGCCGTATTCGATCTTGACCACGGCGTCAATTCCCAGCGTCTGCATGACGCCGGCTTTCAGGCTGGCCCGCACTTTCGCCGGCGGCTGTTGCGCGGAGCCGATGTCCGGCAGAGCCAGAAGTAACGCCAGGCCCAGGATAACTCCAAGCATCAGTCCATATCGTTTCATACTTTCCTCCTCCGATGACGGTGCAGAATATCCTATGGGATATTCTATTATATTATAGCCTATTTGGTCGCCGTAAGGACATCGTGAACCGATTCTCAATGCTCGAAACCGTAAGGACATCGTATACTATCTGCCCCTTAGATAATTGGTGCCAGGTTATCAATTCACCATTTTCCTGAATAACCCGACGGCCCGCGGAGCGTCTCAACTCGCTATCCGTAGACATTCTCAGCCGGACAGGATAATCCGAAACTCCGAGCACAATTCGCCGGGCGGAATTAATTGGGGAATTGATATCCTGGTACCATTTGATGAAGGACCAATTGATAGGTTCTCAAATAGAGCTTGACTTCTCCCCCATAATATTGATATATCTTCCGCCCGAAGGGAAATGGCAATGAGGACGGGGCAAGAACTCTCACTATACCGATAACCTCATCGCCGTTTTGTCCTGCCTTTATCCTGAATAAAGGAGGATATGATGGGTCGACCACGGCAGATACTCCTGTGCCTGCTCGGATTGGCATTCCTCAGCGCAACTCTGGCAGCCCAGATTCCCACCGGCAAGATCTTCGGCACCGCCACCGACGAACAGGGCAATCCCCTGCCCGGGCGTCGCCGTCGAGGCCACCAGTCCCCGGCTCGTCGGCAAAGCCTCCGCCCTAACCGACACCAACGGCGTCTATCGCCTCTTCGGCCTCACCCCCGGCACTTACCAGGTTTCTTTCACCCTCCAGGGGTTCAAGCCCGTCATCCGGACAGGGATCGTGGTCGCCATCGAGCAAACCTTGAAGCTCGACGCCGCCATGTCCCTGGGCGCTATCGAGGAGGAGGTGACGGTCGTCGGCCAGACGCCGCTCATCGACGTCAAGACGACGGTCAAGGGCGTGACCTTGACCAGGGAGACATTCCAGGTCCTCCCCCACGGCCGCGACTTCGACACGCTTCTCGGCGCCGTGCCGGGCGTTTACAACGAGAAACTCCTCGTCGGCATCTCGGTCGACGGCGCCTCCGGCCTCGAAAACATGTTCTACGTCGACGGCACGGACATCGGCAACATCCTGACCGGCGCCCGCGGCCAAAACATGGCCTTCGAATTCGTCGATGAAGTCCAGATCAAGGCCAGCGGCTACCAGGCCGAGTTCGGCGGCTCCCTTGGCGGGGTCATCAACGTCATCTCGCGGCAGGGGGGCAACTCCTTTCACGGCGATGTGCTCGGCTTTTATAGCGGCTCCAGCCTCACCGGCAAGGAGAGGGACACGCTCCAGCTCAATATTTACGATTACAACATCGCCGAATACGTGAATTACCAGGACCTCTTGGGCAAGGAGAAGGTCGACCGCTTCGAAGCCGGGTTCAGCCTGGGAGGCTACTTCATCAAAGACAGGCTCTGGTTTTTCGGCTCGCTGTTGCCAGTTTATCTGGAAACCGGCCGGCACGTTATCTTCGAGCCCTCAAAAGAAGAGGGGGATTACACCCAGCGATATCAATACCACAATTTCCAGGCAAAGCTCACCGCGCGGCCTTTCAAGTTCATGCGCCTGGGCGCGAGCTTCGTCAACAACTTTTCCAAGTACAAGGGCGCACTCCCCCCCCGAAACGGGACTGGAAACCCCGACGACGTCTGGCCGGACTATGGTTTCAGCTATCCCAAATGGAGCGCCTCGGTCTACGCGGACATCACCCTGGGCAACAACCTCCTGATCGGCCTGCGCGGCGGATCATTTTATACGAATACAACTGACCAACTCGTCCAGCCCAACGAGACCCGGTGGGTTCACGGCGGCTTGGGGACATCGGCCTTCCCGGAGATCCCGGCCGAACTCCAAAGGCCTCGAGACTGGTCTAACCGACGCATCCGTCTTCGTCACGGAGAGGTAGATCGATCAAAGATACCACGCCGACGCGGACCTCACCTACTATCTCAACCTGGCCGGCGAGCATGCCTGGAAATTCGGAGTTTCCTGGAATCGCTCCCGGGAAGACAGGTTCGCCGGCTTCAAGTACCCCGACTACCCCAATGTCGCTTTTTATTGGGACAGGGGTTATTATCTCTATAACGACCCTGCCCATCCCGGGCCCTTCAGGGGAAAATACGGCTATTTACCAGGTCTTTGGAAATGAGGCCACCGGCCCCTATGGGTCTGTCTATGATGTCCACAGCGACCGCTGGACCTTGTATCTTCAGGATTCCTGGACGATCGCCGGCCGGTTCACCGTCAACGCCGGGCTGCGGGCGGAGCAGGAGTACGTGCCGGCTTACACGGACGACCCGGCCTACGAGAATGCCAAGCCGATCGATTTCAAGTTCAAGGACAAGCTGGCGCCCCGGCTTGGTTTTGTCTACGACGTCCTCGGAGATTCGAGCCTCAAGATCTTCGGCAGCTACGGCATCTACTATGACGTCTTCAAGCTCTATGTCGCGGGCGCTTCCTTTGGAGGTTCCAAGAGCAAGTTAGCCTCCTACACGCTCGACACCTATGAGTGGGACAAAATCGGCGTGAACGGGTATTATCCCGGCACACTGATTGAGGTTTTCGACAGCCTGCCGGTGACTCTCGACAATATCGACCCCGGCCCTGAAGCCGTTGAGCCAGCGGGAGTTTTCCTTCGGCGCGGAAAAGAAGATCATGGAGAACTTCTCGGCGACCGTGCGCCTCGTCCAAAAGAACCTGCATAACGCGCTCGAGGATAGCTTTCTCCTCCAGCCGGACGGCTCCTATTTCTACGGCTATTTCAACCCCGGCCTCGGGTATTCGCTGCCCACGACGCAGGGCGGCAAGGTCGACCCGCGAGTATCCGACATTGCCCAAGACGAAAAGGGAGTACTGGGCGGTCAACTTCAGCCTGGACAAGAGGTTTGCCCGGAACTGGCTGGGCGGTTTCTCCTACACCTGGAGCCGGCTCACCGGGAATTACCCCGGCCTGGCCACTTCGGACGAAGTTATGAATTGGTCAACAGGAGAGGGACGGGGCAGTCCGAACTACGAACAGGCATTCGACTGGTGGAACTATTCTTTCACCAAGGACCTCCAGCCTCAGGACGGACCGCTCCAGACCGACCGGCCGCATTACTTCAAGCTCTACGGCGCCTACACTCTCCCCTTCGGTCTGACGTGGGCACGGTCGTCAACGCCATGAGCGGCACGCTTTTTACCGAATGCTGGTGGACAGGGGAGCGTTTGGACGCCGTTCAACAGGGGCTATTACAGGGAAGGCACCTCGGGGAATACTCTCAGGCAAATGCGGTCGCCGTTCCTGTGGTTTGCCGATTTTTATGCCGAATACAGCCTGAGGCTCGGGAAGACCTCGCTCAATTTCAACGTCAACATCGATAACCTCTTCAACGTTGACACGACCACGGCATATTATAAGTACCGGGACTATGGGGGCTTTTGGGTATCGGACGAAGAATTGCTGGCCAACCAGTGGGACCTGGAGGATCGGCCGGATTACATCCCCAATGCGATGTTCAAGATGGCGGCGACCTTCTTCCCCCGATCGCCGGGCGCCTGGGGGTAAGGTTCAGCTTCTAGAATTGGTGACAGGATATCAATTCACCAATTCTACTTCCTCCTGCTCGCCTTGCGGGAGGAAGAGGTCATAATTTGGCTGCTGGTAAATTTACCGATAAGAAAAAATTATAGTCGATAGATTTTCCTATGAGCAAATATTCTTGGCAGTTTGATTTATGGACATTGACTTTATTCTCAGATTAGCCTGCCCGCCTTGCGCGGGAGGATGGAGGCGGTGGATGAAGTGAGCGAGGAATCAGAATGAAGTGCTCCCAATGCCAGGCTGATAACGCCGACGAGTCCAAGTTCTGCGCGGAGTGCGGGACTAGAATTCAGGGGACAGGTGGAATTCAAGGCACACGTACCGAATTCGAGACGGGAATTCGGAACATGTCCCGAATTCCTCGAATCGGACTGCCCCCGAATTCCGAGGCGCATGTTTCCAAGACGAAGACGCTCGAGACTGTTTACAAGGTCTTGAGCGAGGGGAAGATATTCGCCGATAAGTACGCCATCATCGGCGAGATCGGCCAGGGCGGGATGGGGGTCGTCTACAAGGCCCAAGATACGACGCTCAAGCGCACCGTCGCCCTGAAGTTCCTGCCGCCCGAGTTCATGCGCCTGCCGGATGCCAGGGAGCGGTTCATCCGGGAGGCCCAGGCGGCGGCCGCCCTCTCCCACCCCAACATCTGCACGATCTACGAGGTTGCGGAGGCGGACGGCCAGCCGTATATCGCCATGGAATATGTGACGCGGCGAGAGCTTGCGCCAAAAAGCGGCCAAGGGCCCGATGGCGGCGGACGCTGTCGCCGACATCGCCGTCCAGGTTGCCGCGGGGCTCGAGGCGGCCCACCAGCGGGGGATCATCCACCGGGACATCAAGAGCGCGAACATCATGGTCACCGAGAAAGGCCAGGCGAAGATCATGGACTTCGGGCTGGCCAAGATGCTGGGCGGCGAGCAGCTCACGCGAGAGGCGGTGACGATCGGGACGGTGGCCTACATGTCGCCGGAGCAGGCCCAGGGCGAGGACCTGGACCTGCGTACCGACCTCTGGTCGTTCGGTGTCGTGCTCTACGAATTGCTGACGGGACAATTGCCGTTTCGGGGCGACCGGGAAACGATCATCCTCCATTCGATCGTCAAACTGGACCCCAAACCAGCGCGGCAGGTCAAGCCGGATATTCCGATCGAGCTTCAGAAGATCATCGACCGGGCGTTGAAGAAGAACCGCGGAGATAGGTATGCGTCCGCAGCGGAGATAGCCGCAGACCTCAGGAAATACCTCGAGACCCGCCGCGCCGAGGAAGCCGGATTTTTCAACCTGAAATCGCTGGCGCGCCGGATGAAGAGGCCGGCTTATTTCATTCCGGCCGCCGCGGTCCTTCTCGCCTTCGCCGCCCTCGCCTATCTGGCGCATCGACCACGCCGCCCGCATCCGCTGGGCCCGCCGGGTCGCGCTCCCGGAAATCCAGCGTCTTTACCAGGACTCGAAATTCGCTGAAGCCCTCAAGATCGCTGTTCGCGCTGAAAAATATATGGCCGAGGATCCGGAATTCAGGGATGTCCTGCTGCAAATCGACGGCCAGTTGGCTATTGAATCGGACCCGCCCGGCGCTTCCGTCTAATATCGAAGATTACTCAGCCAAAGATGCCCCCTGGGAGCTCGTCGGGCAGACGCCCTTGCCGGCAGTCCGGATAGCTGCGGGCCATTCGCGGATCAAGATGGAGAAGTCCGGTTACGAGCCGCTGGAATTCTGGTTTTACGTCAACGGCAAGCGCGACAGTAATAACTTCTTGGCGGACACGCCGCTCAAGACAAAGCTCGATCCTCAAGGGAGCGTGCCCGCCGGCACGGTCCACGTCCGGGGAAGCACGGGAGACAAGTACCGGCCGGCTATTACGGATTAAGTAAGTACCAGCCGGCTATCACCGGATTAACAGGAGCTGCTCCGGCGGTTTTGCCGGATTATTACCTCGATAGGTTCGAAGTCACGAACAGTCAATATAAGGCGTTTATCGACGGCGGCGGCTACCGTGAGCCGAAATTCTGGAAGCAGGCTTTTATTCACAGCGGACAAACGATTTCCCGGGAAGAGGCTATGAAGCTCTTCGTCGATAAGACGGGAGTGCCGGCGCCGTCCGGCTGGGAACTGGGCGACTATCCAAAGGGACAGGATGACTATCCCGTCTCGGGGGTTAGCTGGTACGAGGCCGCGGCCTATGCCGAATTCGCCGGGAAAGCCCTCCCGAGTGTTTATCACTGGGCATGGCCGTTGGCGCCTTATCAATGGGTCCCCGAGGCCTTCCTCGCTCTTTCGAACTTCGAGGGACAGGGTCCGCTTCCGGTCGGGCAGTTCTCAAGCACTCAGCCCGGCGGGAACTTATGACCAGTGTGGAAATGTCAAGGAATGGTGCTGGAACGCCAGAGGGGATAAACGGCTGATCTTGGGCGGTGCCTGGAACGATCCGAATTACGTGGGATTCATGGCCGAAAGCAGCGAGGCGTTTCGCCGGGAAACGAATTTTGGGTTCCGCTGTATGCAACATCTCGAGCCGCCGGAGCCCACGGCCGGAGCACTCGACCCCATCCCGGAGCCGGTCGAAGTGGATTTCAGTAAATTGGCGCCGTGTTCGGATGACGTCTTTAGTGTCATCAGGGGGATTTATTCTTATTCCAAGTCCGACCTCGAGTCCAAAATCGAGTTTCGCCGGGAATATTCCGAATATGCGATGCTCGAAAAAGTGTCTTTCTGGGATGCTTTTCGAAAATACCGCGTGCTGGCCTATATCTTCCTGCCGCGGAAATCCCAGCCTCCGTTTCAAGCCGTCATGTACTACCCGTCGGCCGATGCCTGGTACCTGGACTCCATTTCGGATTATCCGCTGGGGGAAGGAGAACTCCATTTTAAGCACGGCCGGGCTTTCATCTTTCCCGTCCTCACGGGCACCTTCGAACGAAAAGAAGAAAACCCCAAGGGAATTCGGATTTCTTCAGGCCTCTCAAGCCAGGAGAGAAGAGATCGGCTGATCCGGAATTTTCAGGACATGGCCAGGTGCCTCGATTACCTCGAGACCCGGCCGGCGGATTTCAGGGCCGATAAGATCGCCTTTCAAGGAATCAGCAGCGGCGCGATAATCTCGCCCCTGTTCGGCGCCTTGGAGACCCGGCTCCGGGCGATGGTGGCTATCGGGGGCGGGATATGGTCGAGCGGCGGCCAATTGATCCCAGGGTTTGCTGAGCTCGACATGGTCAACTTTCTGCCGCGCGTTAAGCTCCCGTTTCTTCTGGTCAACGGAAGATATGATCTTTTATTTCCCGGCGGAAACGAACCTGAAGGCGTTTATGGGTCTCTTGGGAACACCGCAGAAGGACAAGTATCTCAATCTCTATGAGACGGGGCACACGGCGACCTCGCCCAAGTCCTTCAAAGATATCCTGGATTTTCTGGATAAGTATCTGGGCCGGTGAACTAGCCGGAATTTCGCGCTTGACTTGGCCGCCTGAATATTGATATATCTTCCCCCCGAAGGGAAATGACGGTGAGGGTCGAGCCAAGCTTTTCGTTCTGCCGCTAACCTCATCTGCCATTTAGTCCTGCCTTTATCTTGCATAAAGGAGGATATGATGGGTCGACCACGCCAAGTGCTCCTGTGCCTGCTCGGATTCGTCTTCCTTAGCGCGTCGCTACTCGCCCAAGTTCCCACCGGCACGATCGCCGGCACCGTCTGCGATGAACAGGGCAATCCCCTTCCCGGCTGCGCCGTCGAGGCGACGAGCGCCCGGCTCGTCGGCAAGGCGGCGGCCGTCACCGACGCCAACGGCGTCTACCGGCTGTTCGCCCTCACCCCCGGCACATATAAAATCACCTTTACGCTCGCGGGGTTTAAACCCCTAACTCGCGACGGCATCGTCGTCTCACTCGAGCAGACGGTCAAGCTCGATGCCGGCCTCGAGTTGGGGCCATCGAGGAGCAGGTCACCGTCGTCGGCCAAACCCCGCTCATCGACGTCAAGACGACGGTCAAGGGCATGACCATGACCCGGGAGACGTTCCAGATCCTGCCCAAGGGACGTGACTTTGATTCCCTTATCGGCGCCGTCCCCGGCGTCGCCAACGAGCCGATGCTCGGCGGGTTCTCGGTCGACGGCGCCTCGGGGCTCGAAAACATGTTCTACGTGGACGGGACGGACATCGGCGAGACTCGGAAAGGCTCCGGAGCGAGAGCGTCGCTTTCGAGTTCGTCGAGGAAGTCCAGGTCAAAGCCTCCGGCTACCAGGCCGAGTTCGGCGGCGCCATGGGCGGCGTCGTCAACGTCATCACCCGCCAGGGCGGAAACACCTACCACGGGGACCTCCTCGGCTTCTACAGCGGCTCGGCGCTCAACGGAAAAGAGAGGGACACCCTCCGCTACAATCCCTATGACATCTACGTGGCCGAATACGTCAATTACCAGGACCTCTACGGCAAGGACAAAGTGGACCGCATCGAGGGCGGGTTCAGCCTGGGCGGGTATGTTCTCAAGGACAGGCTTTGGTTTTTCGGGTCATTTCTACCCGTATTTCTAAACACGACGCGGCATGTCGTCTTTACAACGACCCTCGAGGAAGGCGATTATACTCAAAAGTATCAGTACTGGAATTTCCAGGCCAAGCTCACGGCCCAACCGCTCAAGTTCATGCGGGTGGGCGCGAGCTTCATCAACAACTCTTATAAATACAAGGGGGCGCTGCCGAATCGCGACGGGACGAGCGACCCGACCGACTTCTGGCCGGATTATGGGTTCACCTTCCCCCGGTGGTCCGCGTCAGCTTACGTGGACCTGACGCTGGGCAACAACCTGCTTTTGAGCTTCCGCGGCGGCTCCTACTATACCAATATCACTGACCAACAGGTCCAGCCCCAAGGGCCTCGATATTTAATGTCCGGGACGGGTCCGGCGGTTTACCCGGAGATCCCTGCGGAATATCAGAAGCCCGTCGGTTGGTCCAATTACCGTTCCACAAACGTGCTCGAGCGGGCGATCCGGCCGAGATCCCATGTCGACGGCGACGCCAGCTATTTTCTCGAACTGGCCGGGGAGCATGCCTGGAAATTCGGGGTCTCCTGGACTCGCGTTGGCGACGACACGCTGAACGCCTCAAGTATCCGACCTGTCCACAAATCGGACTTTTCTGGAACCGTTCGGCTCGTCCTGACCGGGGTCAACTATGGCCGGGGAAAGTACGGTTATTACCAGGTCCGAGGCAACGAGCTAACTGGTCCAGTGGGCAGCTATTATGATGTGATAAGCGACCGCTGGGCCATCTATCTTCAGGACAGCTGGACGATCGCCGGCCGGTTCACGTTGAATGCCGGCCTGCGGACCGAAAGCGAATATGTCCCCAACTACGATGCCGGGCCCACCGTACCATATTCCCGGCCGATCAACTTCCATTTCGGGGACAAACTGGCGCCGCGCCTGGGGTTTGTCTGGGATGTGAAGGGGGACGCCAGCCTCAAGGTGTTCGGGAGTTACGGTCTCTACTACGACGTCATGAAGCTCTACGCCGCCTCCTTCTACTTCGGAGGCGTGAGATCGCTTTATGCTTATTACACCCTGGACGACTATGAGTGGGATAAGATCGGGGTGAACGGATACTATCCCGGCACGCTGCTCACAACCTATAACTGGTTTCAGCATTATGAGAATTACGGCGTGGACCCGAACATCAAGCCGATGAGCCAGCGCGAGTTCTCTTTCGGGGCGGAAAAACAACTCATGGAAAACTTGTCGGCGACGGTGCGCGTCGTCCAGAAACACCTCCGGTACGCGATCGAGGACGTGGGGGTTCGCGAGGTCGGGGTCGGTGAAATTTATTATACGGCAAACCCCGGCTACGGCTATACGCAGTGGACCACCAACGGCGGGAAGTTCGACCCGACATATCCCGAAACGCCCAAGGCCAAGCGCGAATACTGGGCCGTCAACTTCAGCCTGGACAAGAGGTTCGCCAACAACTGGCTGGCCGGATTTTCCTACACCTGGAGCCGGCTGACGGGAAACTACTCCGGATTGGCCAGCTCCGATGAGTGGGGCCGCTCCGAACCATACGTAGAAAGGTATTTCGACCTGTGGCACATGGCCTACGATAAAAACATGACGCCTATTGACGGGCCGCTCAACACCGACCGGCCGCACTACGCCAAGTTGTTCGGAGCCTATACTCTTCCTTTCGGATTGACCGTAGGCGCGGTGGTCGCCGCTGCATGACCGGAACGCCGGTTACCGAAATTTGGACTGCCGTGGGTGATTATACCTGGAAACCGTTTGGCAGAGGGACCATGGGCCGGACGCCGTTTTTGTGGTTGACCAACTTCTATGCCGAGTACAGCTTGAAGTTCGGCAAGACGTCGCTCAACTTCAACGTCAATGTCGACAATATCTTCAACATCGCGACGTCCCAGAAGGTCTCCGAATGGCGAACCTATTGGGATCTGGAAGTCAGCGATGAGCAACTGCTCTCGGGGAACTGGGACCTGACGACGCCGGGGATAGGTTACGAACCCGACCCGGCCTTCGGCTGGGCTTACGATTTCTATCCGCCCGTTTCGGTGCGCCTCGGCGCCCGGTTCAGCTTCTGAATTCGGGGGACAGCATACATAAGACACCTAATTCGCCTGGATACCCTCCGGCCCTCTCTCGTTTTTAACGCTCGAGGGCCCCGTGAGGGTGCCGGATTGACACCCACCTCATAAATCAATATTCTTTGGCCAAGTTAGCGATCGGCAAGAAGAATGGCGACCAAGTGTCCCAAGTGCAAGTTCGATAATCCCCCGGACACCTCCTTTTGCGGCAGGTGCGGGACGAGGATTTCGGGGACACGAAATGATGGGGACAGTCCCCGTTCGGGGACTGTCCCCATCAGAAGAACGTCATCGATCTCCGTCACTAAAACGCTCGAAACAACCCCGGAAGGGTTAGGCAACCGGGCGCTATTTGCCGGGAGGTTCGAGCTTATCGAAGAACTGGGCGCCGGCGGGATGGGCATCGTCTACCGGGCCTACGATAAGGAAGTCGGCGAGGAGATCGCCCTCAAGGTCCTTCATCCTGATATCGCCGTCGACGAGAAGACAGTCGATCGCTTCCGAAACGAGATCAAACTGGCCCGCCGGATCACCCACAAGAACGTCTGCCGGATGCACGAGCTCCACCAGGACGGCAAAGAACTGTTCATCACGATGGAGTATGTGCCGGGACAGGACCTCAAGGGACTGATCCAGGAGAGCGGAGCGCTCCCGGCCGGGAGAGCCATCTCCATCGCCAAGCAGGTCTGCGAAGGGCTAGCCGAAGCCCACGACCTGGGCGTCATCCACCGGGACCTTAAGCCCCAGAACATCATGGTGGATAAGGAGGGGAACGCCAAGATCATGGACTTCGGGATCGCCCGCTCCCTCCGAACCGCCGGCATGACCGCCGAGGGCATGATCATCGGGACGCCGGAGTACATGGCGCCGGAGCAGGTCGAGGGGCAAGACGCCGATCAGCGGACCGATATCTACGCGCTGGGCGCCATCCTCTTCGAGATGGTCACGGGACGGGTGCCCTTCGAGGGCGACTCTCCCCTGTCGGTCGCCTATAAGCACAAGAACGAACCGCCAATCCCTCCCCGAAAACTCAACGCCCAGGTCCCCGAGCCCTCAACGGCCTGATCCTCCGCTGCCTGGAGAAAGAAAAGGAAAATCGCTACCAGACCGCCGACGAGGTCCTGGCCGACCTTATCCGTATCGAAGACGGCCTCCCCATCTCCGAGCGGGTCATCCTCAAAGCCCGCCCCACGATCCATATCACCCGCGAAAAGCCCACGGGCGTCAGGCGCTTCCTCATCCCGGCGCTCGCGCTACTCGTTCTCGCCGCTGGCGGAGCCGCCGTCTGGCGCTTTCTCCTTCGCCCACCCGGGCCCGCGCTCGCCAACATGGAAAACTCCATCGCCGTCATCAGCTTCGAAAACCAGACCGGCGACCAAGACGCTCGATGATTATCGGACGCTGATTCCCAACCGCCTGATCACGGGCCTGGAACAGACGCAGAGCTTCTACGTAATGAGCGCCGAACGCCAAAGGGACATTCTCAAGCAAGTCGGCAAGCCGGGCCTGCCGTTGATTGACAGCGATGCCGGATTCGAAGTCTGCAGCAAAGATGGCGTAAAGGCCCTCGTTACCGGCAGCTTCTACAGGGCGGGGGATACATACATCACGGACGTCAAAGTCCTGGATGTTAAGACGAAGCGGCTGCTGCGGACGGCGAAAGCCCAGGGGCAGGGACCGGACAGCCTTTTTATCGGCCAGGTCGACGAGCTGAGCCGGCAGATCGCCTCCGGCCAGGGCGTCGCCAAGGAGAAGCTCGAGGCGGCCCGGCCGGCGAGTGAATTCGGCACGAATTCGCGGGAAGCCTATAAATATTACTTGCAGGGAGAGGACGAACTTACAAATTTCCAATCGAGGAAGGCCATCGCCTCGCTGGAAAAAGCGGTCGAGATCGACCCGGAATTCGCCTCCGCTTATATGGCGCTGGCCGACGCTTACGATATGGCGGAGGACAAGCCGGCCTCCCTGCGGGCCATCGAAAAAGCCTTCTCGCTCTCCAAGAACGCCCCGGAAAAAGACAGGCTTTTCATCGAGGCCGATCATGCCTTTAATTATGAAGAGAATGAAGAAAAGGGTATCGCCCTCCTCAAAGAGCTGGTCGCCAAGTTTCCCAAGGAGAGCGGGGCGCACCTCGCTTGGGATCCTTTATTGGGGCCCGACGCGGAAAGGCCATCGAGGAACTCAACATCGCCATGAGCCTCGACCCCGAAGAAACCTTTGCCCTGAACATCCTTGGCTATATCTATATGAAGCGGAAAGAGTACACCAAGGCCCTGGAGTATTTCAGAAGCAGATGCGTTGCGGCCGGAAAACCTCAACTCGTATGACTCCCTGGCCGAATGCTATTTCCGCGCCGGGATGGTCGAAGAGGCCAAAGCCACCCTCCGGAAATTGAGCGAGATGCCGGGGTCGACCAGGTTTAGCCTCCGATATATCGACGCGCTCGAGGAGGATTACGCCGAAACCCTGAGGCTGTTGGATAAGTCAGCTCGAAGTTTGCCCACCCGAGGAAAAGCCTGGAGTACATTTAGAGAGGGGGTTCTATCGGGGCTGGCTCGGGGACTTGAAGGGATCCCTGGACGACCTTCAGCGGGCCGAGGAGCTCGCCGCGGCGATGGGGCGGAAGGGAACGGTGGCTTCAGCCATGTGTATGCCGGTCATGGAACTATCTCGATCAGCACGAACTCGACCTGAGCCGGAAATCCATCGAGGAACATCACGCCTACGGCCTAAGGGAAAGGCCGAGTTCGCCGCCTTCTATGACGCTCGCTATCATGAAATTCTCGGTCATATCGAATGCGCCGAGGGAAAGGCGGATTCAGCGGCGCGCGCATTGGAAACAGATGGAGGCGCTGATCCCCAAGGTCGAGGCCGCGACTTCATCAACAGTCAGGAGGCCTTGCTGTACCAAGCGGGGTTACTTCGGGCCGAAGTGGATTGGCCCAGGGACGCATCGACGAAGTCATCCGCCTCCTCGAACGACCCGCTCCCTTGCCCAGAACCTACGCGTCGAACCTCTTTGTTTCGTGGATCAACGTGCCCATCCACAAGGATATCCTGGCCAGGGCTTACGTCAAGAAGGGAGACGTGGATAAGGCCATCGCCGAATATGAGCGGCTGACGACCTTCGACCCGAAGAACGAAGTCCAGTTCCTTATCCATCCGAAATACCATTACCGGCTGGGCCTGCTGTATGAACAGAAGGGCCTGAAGGCCAAGGCCGCCGAGCGGTATCGCAAGTTTCTTGACCTCTGGAAAGCCGCCGACCCCGGCTTGCCCGAGGTCGCGGACGCCGCGCCGCGCCTCGCTACCCTGGGACGGACCTGGAGTTCAGCCGCGGCGCCGCTTCCAAAGCTTGATGCCGGCGAGGTCCTCGATCTCCTCGAAATGCCGGTTCAGAGTGAAAACCTGACAGTCGTTTTCCAAGGCTCAGGACGGCCAGATAGCAGTCGGTCAAGGTGAATCGTCTTCCCTTTTTTCTTAAGATCATAGGCCAGGCGTCCAGCCTTCTAGCCAGGTCTCGCATCCTTGGTCGATGATATGAAAGGCTTCGAGGAAGTCGCCGATGACGGCGATGCTCCCGGCTGCGATTTCGCGCCCGCATCAACTCGGCCAGCACGACCTTCGGCAACAGAAGACCTCGTGATCGTCCATAATCGCGTCTGAGAATCGGCGCCAGATCTCAGTTTCCGAGTTCCCGGAAATACTCGATCCAGACGGAGGTGTCGACCAGTATCCTCTAGCGCTCACGATGGCGAATGTCCTCGTGCGTTCATATCGAACCTGAGCTTACCTTTAGCGGCCTTTATCTCCTTGATCTTCTCCCGACGAAGATAATCCCGGACTGCTTCTTTGACGGCCGACGCTTTGCTTTTGGCCCTGGTCTTTTTCAGGAGCTGAGCCAAAATCTCATAGTCGATGGTGACGGTCGTTCGCATGGCAGGTCTCCCCCGATATCGAATTTTATTATGATCTCAGACTGTGCGTTTGTACAACATAAGTTCGTGTATATCTTATGCACAATAAATTCTAAATATCTGTTCGTCTTCGCCTGAGCGTCCGGCCCATAGAACCAATCGCAGGCCTAATTCTGAGTTGACACCCGCCCCATAAATCAATATCCTTTGCCCAAGTTAGCGGTTGGCGAACCGAATGGCGACCAAGTGTCCCAAATGTCAATTTGAAAACCCGGACGGAACCGCGTACTGCGGGGAGTGCGGGGCCAGAATTCAGGGAACGCCTACCAGAAGAATTCAGGGGACACGTACCGAATTTCAGAGAATTCGGAAGCAAGTCCCCCGAATTCTGTCCCCGAATTCTGTGCCGGCATCCGGCACCACGCCCCCGAATTCGGAGGCGAAGAAGGCAAGTGATAGCGGCATAAGCAAACGAGGCACAAGCCGCAGCAACGCGCCCCTCTCCGTCACCAGAACGCTCGAAACCACCCCCGAAGGTTTAGGCAAAGGGGAGCTGTTCGCCGGGCGGTTTGAGCTGATCGAGGAGCTGGGCGCCGGCGGCATGGGCATCGTCTATCGCGCCTACGACAAGGAAGTCGGCGAGGAGATCGCCCTCAAGGTCCTGCACCCGGACATCGCCTTGGATGAGCGGACGGTCGACCGTTTCCGTAACGAGATCAAGCTGGCCCGCCGGATCACCCACAAGAACGTCTGCCGGATGCACGAGCTCCACCAGGACGGCAAAGAGCTGTTCATCACGATGGAGTACGTGCCGGGGCAGGACCTCAAGGGGCTGATCGCAGAGGGCGGCGCGCTCCCGGCCGGCCGCGCCATCTCTATCGCCAAGCAGGTCTGCGAGGGGCTGGCCGAAGCCCACGACCTGGGCGTCATCCACCGGGACCTCAAGCCCCAGAACATCATGGTGGATAAAGAGGGGAACGCCAAGATCATGGACTTCGGGATCGCCCGCTCCCTGCGAACCGCCGGCATGACCGCCGAGGGGATGATCATCGGGACACCCGAGTACATGGCACCGGAGCAGGTCGAGGGCCTGGAGGCGGATCAGCGAACCGATATCTACGCGCTGGGTGCGATCATCTTCGAGATGGTGACAGGCCGGGTGCCGTTCGAGGGCGACTCTCCCCTATCGGTAGCCTATAAACATAAGAACGAAGCCCCGATCCCTCCCCGCAAACTTAACGACGCAGGTCCCCGAGCCCCTTAACGGCCTGATCCTCCGCTGCCTGGAAAAAGAAAAAGAAAACCGCTACCAGACCGCCGACGAAGTCCTGGCCGACCTCATCCGCATCGAAGACGGCCTCCCCATCTCCGAGCGCGTCATCCTCAAAGCGCGCCCCACGATCCATATCACCCGGGAAAAGCCGACAGGCGTCAAGCGTTTCCTCGTCCCGGCGCTCGCTCTGGTCGCGCTCCTCTCCAGCGGGGTGGTTCTTTGGAGATTTCTCCTCAAGAAAGGTGATGCAGTATCCATCAATATGGATAACTCGATCGCCGTCATCAGCTTCGAGAACCAGACCGGCGACAAGGCGCTCGACGATTATCGCGAGATCATTCCCAGCCGCCTGATCACGAGCCTGGAACAGACGCGGAGTTTTTATGTCACGCCCACCGAGCGCCTGAGAGACATCCTAAAGCAAGTCGGCAAAGGCGGCACCGAGTTCATCGACGCCGACCTCGGTTTCGAGGTCTGCCGCAAGGATGGGGTGAAATCCCTCGTCTCGGGAAGTTACTACAGGTCCGGGCGACACATTCTATACGGATGTCAGAGTCCTGGATGTGAAGACGAAGCGCCTCGTCCGGACGGCCAAAGCTCAGGGGCCGGCCCGGAGAGTCTTTTCCTTGGTCAAGTCGACGAGCTGAGCCGGCAGATCGCCGCGGGCCTTGGCACCACCAAGGAGAAGATCCAGGCTTCTCTCCGGCCGTCCGACGAGTTCGGCACAACCTCCAAGGAAGCCTATAGCCTTTACCTCCAGGGGTCGGAGTACCTCGATAATTGGGATTCGCTATAGAGCCCGCGAATCCCTGCAAAAAGCGGTCGAGATCGACCCGGAGTTCGCCATGGCCTATCTTCTGTTGAGCAGTGCTAATTTCGGGGGGGGAGTGCCCGACAGACCCGCCGCCACCCAGGCCCTCGAAAAAGCCCGCGCCCTGTCCAAAAATGCCACAGAAAAAGAAAGACTCCAGATCGAGGCCGAATACGCCTATCAGAACGAAGGGAACAAAGACAGATATTCTGCTTTGATCAAGGAGTACGCGGTCAAGTACCCCAAGGAAAAGGAAGCCCATGCCGCGCTCGGCTTTATATATATGTATATAGACAAGAAGCCGGAAAAGGCCATCGAAGAACTCAACATCGCCCTGAGTCTCGACCCCAACTTTGGAAGTCCTCTGAATTTACTCGGGTATTTGTATATGGGGCGGAAGGAATTCGCCAAAGCCCTGGAGTATTTCCAGCGGCAGACGACCGCCGCGCCGGAGAATCCCAACGCGTACGACGCCTTGGCCGAATGCTATTTCCGCACCGGAAAGGTCGAAGAGGCCAAGGCCACCCTCCAGAGGTTAATTGAAAAGTCGCCAAATGCGCAGTTTGACGCCCCCCAATATATCAACGCACTCGAAGAGAACTACGCGGAAGCCTTCAGGCTGTGGGATAAAGCGCTCGAGGCGGCACCTGTTCAGGAAAGGCGAGATGTGTATTGGAGGAGAGGCGTTCTACCGAGGCTGGCTAGGGGACTTGAGCGGGTCCCTGAGCGACCTTGAGCTCGCGGAAGAGTTGGCTAGGGCCGGCGGGCAACAAGGGTAGAGTGGCAAATGCCATGTGGCTCCGCTCATGGATCTATCTCGATCAGCATGAGCTCGGACATGAGCCGGAAATCGATCGAGGAATATCACGCCTATGGCTTAAAGGAAAGTCCGCAATTCTCAGCCTTTTATGATAGCTCTTATAATGCACTGCTCGGGCATATCGAATGTGAGGAGGGGAAGGGGGAATCAGCCGAGTTGCGCCTGAAGGAGATGGAGGCGCTGATCCCAAAGGTCAAGGTCACGAGCAGCAGCACGGCTCAGGAAGCCCTGAAATACAGAGCGGGGTTACTGCGGGCCGAGGTGATGCTGGCCCAGGGACGCGTCGATGAAGTCATCGGCTTTCTAACGAAAACACCGCCCCGGCCCCAGGCCTATACCTCCGGCCTTAACTATTATCCTTAAACGTGCCCTTCCTCAAGGATGTTTTGGCCAGAGCCTACGCGAAGAAAGGTGAGCTGGATAAAGCCATCGCCGAATACGAGCGGCTGACCACCTTCGACTACAGAAACGAGGCCCAGTTCCTCATCCATCCGAAATATCATTATCGGCTCGGCCTGCTGTACGAACAGAAGGGCCTGAAGGCCAAGGCCGCCGCGCGGTATCGCAAATTCCTTGACCTGTGGAAAGCCGCCGACCCCGGCTGCCCGAGGTCGCGGACGCCACCAAGCGCCTGGCCGCGCTGAGTTGACACATAAAGACCGGGATTCCGTAACCAAAACGCTCAGAAACCAAACCCGAAGGACTGGGCAAGGGGGAGCTGTTCGCCGGGCGGTTTGAGCTCATCGAAGAACTGGGCGCAGGCGGGATGGGCATCGTCTATCGCGCCTACGACAAGGAGGTCGGCGAGGAAATAGCCCTCAAGGTTCTGCATCCCGATATCGCCCTCGATGAGCGGACGGTGGACCGTTTCCGTAACGAGATCAAGCTGGCCCGGCGGATCAGCCACCGCAACGTCTGCAGGATGTACGAGCTCCACCAGGACGGCAAGGAGCTGTTCATCACCATGGAGTATGTCTCCGGTCAGGACCTCAAGGTTCTGATCAAGCAGACCGGAGCGCTGGCCACAGGCAAAGCGATCTCGATCGCCAAGCAGGTCTGCGAGGGGCTCGCCGAAGCCCACGATCTGGGCGTCATCCACCGGGACCTCAAGCCCCAGAACATCATGGTGGATAAGGACGGGACCGCCAAGATCATGGACTTCGGGATCGCCCGCTCCCTGCGCGCGGCCGGCATGACGGCCGAAGGCATGATCATCGGGACGCCCGAATATATGGCGCCGGAACAGGTCGAGGGCCAGGAGGCCGACCAGCGGACTGACATCTACGCGCTCGGCGCGATCCTTTTCGAAATGGTCACGGGACGGATGCCTTTTGAGGGCGACTCTCCCCTATCGGTAGCCCACAAACACAAGTACGAGGCGCCCTTGCCGCCCCGCAAGCTCAACACCCAAGTCCCCGAGCCGTTCAACAAGCTCATCCTTCGCTGCCTCGAAAAAGAAAAAGCTAACCGCTATCAAACCGCCGACGAGCTTCTCGCCGACCTCGTCCGGGTCGAAGAGGGGCTTCCGATCTCGGAGCGCGTTATCGTCAGGGCGCGGGCGGCCGCGCCGGAACACGTCGCGTCAGGCGCACCGGCCTGAGACGATGGGCCGTCCCGACGTTCATCGCGCTCGGGCTCGTCATCGCCGGCACGGCTCTGTGGCGCTTTCTCCCGCGCCAGGAAGCCGGCCCGTCCGCCGTAATAAGCCCAAAAGCAGCATCGCCGTCATCAGCTTCGAGAACCTGAGCGGCGATCCCGCGCTCGACCCCTATCGCAAGATGATCCCGAGCCTCCTGACGACGAGCCTCGAGCAGACCCAGGGCTTCTACGTGACTGGTATGGAGCGGATGCAGGACATCCTTAAGCAGATCGGCCGCCAAAGCGGGGACCTGATCGACACCGAACTCGGTTTGGAGATCTGCCGCCGTGACGGCGTGAAAGCCCTCGTCATAGGGGAGTTCGCCAAGGCCGGCGAGTCCTTTATCACCAACGCCAAAGTCCTGGACTCAAAAACCAAGCGGGTCCTGGCCACGGCCCGGGCCCAAGGAGCGGGACCGGACAGCCTCTGCACGACCCAGGTCTTCGAGCTGAGCCGCCAGATCGCCGGGAGCCTGGGCATTGCCAAGGAGCAGATCGACGCGTCCCTCAGGCCGATCGGCGACGTCACGACGAGGTCGGCGGAAGCGTACAGATATTTTTTGCAGGGGAGCGAAGACCTCAGCAAGTCCCAACACACCGCCGCCCGGAAATCCCTGGAAAAGGCCGTCGAGATCGACCCGGAATTCGCCTTCGCCCATTTTCAGCTGTCTGAGGCCTACACCGGGGAGAGCAACGGCCCGGCATCCAGGCAATCGCTCGAGCGCGCCCATTTCCTCTCCAAGAACGCCACGGAAAGACAAAGGTTCATGATCGAGGGCTATTACGCCTACACCATCGAACAAAACTTGAGACCGGGAGCGGGCGATCTACCAGGAATACGTCGCCAAGTATCCCAAGGATAAGCTGGCCCACGCCCAGCTGGCCCTCCTCTCTCAAGACTCGGACCCGGAAAAGGCCATCGAGGGATACAACAAAGCGCTCAGCCTCGATCCCGACTACACGTACCCCCTGACCATGCTCGGATATATGTACTTGAAACGCAAAGAATACCCCAAAGCCCTGGATTATTTCCGTCGGGTAACGGTCCTCAGGCCCGAGAGCTCCAATGCCTGGGAATCCCTGGGCAGCGGATATTTCCGGGCCGGCAAGATCGCGGAAGCCAAAGAAACATACGCGAAGCTGCTCGAGAAATGGCCGGATACGAGCTGGGCGATCGCCTCCGTCCAATACATCAACGCGCTCGAAGAAGATTACGGGCAAACCCTGAAATGGTGGGACAAGCTACTCGAGGTGGGGACGCCGCAGGTCAAGGCGCCCGTTTACTATTGGAAGGGCTTTTATTGCGGCTGGCTCGGAGACCTGAAGGGCGCGTTGGACAACCTTCAGCGGGGCGAGGAGCTATTGGCCGCCCTGGGCTACAAGGGGCCGGTGGCCGCAACAAAAAGGCTCAGGTCATGGATCTATCTCGATCGCCAGGAGCTCGATCAGAGCCGGAGGTGGCTCGAGGCCTATCGCGCTTTTTATTCGGAGATCGCATCACAGAATAAAGCCGTATATGAAGTCGGCGATAATCAGATCCAGGGCTACGCTGACCTGCGGAGGGAAAGCCGGAGGCCGCGGAATCACACTGGAAAGAGATGGAGGCGCTTGTCCCGAAGTTGGCCGGCGAGGGTCAGGCGGCGGCCCAATATTCGGCCGCGCTTTTCCATGCCGAGATTTTGCTGGCTCGGGGGCGCGCCGAAGAAGCCATCGAATTACTCGAGAAAACGCCGCCTCTGCCGCAGCCGACTTTTAACAACATGAGCTTCGGACTGGTTGCTTACAACACTCCCTTCCTCAAGGACGTACTGGCCAGAGCCTACGTCAAAAAGGGGAATCTAGATAAGGCCGTCGCCGAATACGAGCGGCTGACCACATTCGACCCAAAGAGCGACGAGCATTTCCTCATCCATCCAAAGTGCCATTACCGCCTGGGATTGGTGTACGAGCAGAAGGGCCTTAAAGCGAAGGCGGCCGAGCGCTACCTCAAGTTCCTCGGGTTGTGGAAGGATGCCGACCCTGGCTTGCCCGAGATCGCGGACGCCAAAAAGCGCCTGGCCGCCCTGAGTTGACACCCGCCTGATAAATCAATATCCTTCGCCGTGTTAGCGATAGGTTGAGCGCATGGCGACCCAGTGTCCCAAATGTCAGTCCGATAATCCCCCCGGGACAGTCTACTGCGGCCGATGCGGCAGCAGAATTCTGGGGACACGTACCGAATTCCAGATAATTCGGAACATGTCCCCGAATTCTGTGTCGGAATCCGTCACTAAAACGCTCGAGGCACCTGCGGACGACCTCCCCCGCGGCACCCTGTTCGGCGGCCGCTACGAGATCATCGAGACGCTCGGCGAGGGCGGCATGGGTAAGGTCTACCGCGCTTTCGACACAAGGATCAAAGAAGAGGTCGCCATCAAGCTGCTCCGGCCGGAGATCTCGGCCGACAGGAAGGTCATCGAGCGCTTCAGCAACGAGCTCAAGTTCGCCCGGCAGATCACACACAAGAACGTCTGCCGGACGCACGACATGCATGAGGAGGGGAAGACGCTTTCATCACCATGGAGTACGTTCGGGGGGAGGACCTGAAGAGCCTGATCCGCCGAACGAGGCAGCTGGCTCCGGGAACGGCCGTCTCGATCGCCAGTCGGGATCTGCAAGGGACTGGCCGAGGCCCACAAACTCGGGCTGGTCCATCGGGACCTCAAGCCCCACAATATCATGATCGACAACGAGGGCACCGCCAAGATCATGGATTTCGGGATCGCCCGATCGCTCAGGACAAAAGGCCTGACCGGCGAGGGAGTGATGATCGGCACACCCGAATATATGGCCCCGAGCAAGTCGAGGGGACAGAGGTCGACCAGCGGTCGGACATCTATTCGTTGGGCATAATTCTTTACGAGATGTTGACGGGGCGGGTGCCGTTTGAGGGCGATACGCCGTTCACGGTTGCCGTCAAACAGAAGAGCGAAATCCCCAAGGACCCAACGGAGCTCAACGCGCAAATCCCCGGAGCCCTGAGCCGCCTGATCCTGCGCTGCCTGGAGAAAGACAAAGAAACGCGCTATCAGAGCGCCGGCGAGCTCAGGGCCGACCTGGAAAAGATCGAAAATGGCGCGTCGACGTCCGAGCGCCCCGTAGCCAAGCGTAAGACCGTTGCTTCCAAACCCATCACGGTGACCATCACCCGGAAAAAGCTGCTCATCCCGGCGCTGGCCGTCGCGCTGATTGCCATCGCCGCCGTCATCTGGTTCGTTGTCCTTAAAAAGGCCGCTCCCCTCCTCCCCGAGCAGAAGCGCTCGATCGCCGTCATCAGCTTTGAGAACCAGACCGGCGACAAGAATTATGACTATCTGAGCAGGGCGATTCCCGATATTCTCATCACCCGGCTCGAACAATCCGGTCTGATGAGTGTCACGACCTGGGACCGGCTTCAGGACCTCCTCAAACAAGCCAAAAAACCGGACGTCCAGTTCATCAATAAAGACTTAGGATTAGAGCTGTGCCGACTGGACGGCGCCGAAGTCCTAGCGCAGGGCAGTTTCATCAAGACCGGCGAGATGTTCGCTATCAACGTCAGGCTCTACGACGTCGCCGCGAACCGGCTTCTGAAAACCGCCTCCTCGAGCGGCCAGGGCGAAACGAGCATCCTCAAGACCCAGATCGACGAGCTCAGCAAAGCGATAGCCAAAGGAGCGGGCGTTTCCAGCCGTCAGCTCGCCACCGACACGGCCAAGGCCGCCGAGATGATGACCTCCTCCCCCGAAGCCTACAAATGGTTTCTGATGGGCAGGGAGGAATTCTACAGGCTGAACTTCCCAACCGCCTTGCGCTATCTCGAGAAGGCCGCGGAGATCGATCCTGATTTGGCTATGGCCCAGCGCTTTTTAAGCTTAACGTACCGCAATCTCGGACGTTCCGCCGAATCGCGACAGGCGCTGGAGAAAGCCTATAAGCTTTCAGGGAAAATCGGAGAGAAGGACAGACTGCTTATCGAATCCGATTATGCCGGCTCGGTCGAGAATGATCGTCCCAAGAGGTTGAAAATCCTCGAGGACCTCGTCAAGAAATACCCTAAAGAGAGGACGATCTACCTCGAACTCGGCGAAACGCTGTTTTTCGAAAAAGGAGAATATGACAAGGCGATCAGCCTGTTCGATAAAGCGCTCGCCCTCTTTCCGGATGATTCTTATACTATGAATACGATGAGCGGGCCGCTTGCCGCCATTGGCCGGCCGGACTTGGCGATCGAACGGCTCAAGAGCTTTCTGGCGCGCGTTCCCGATGATGCGAATAACTATGACACACTCGGGCTGATGTATATTTTGTCCGGAGACCTGGACCAGGCCATCGCCTCATTCAACGATGCCCTGGCCATCAGGCCGGACTTATTGGGATCGGTAGAGAGAAGCGTATATCCTTTTGCCCTAAAGGAGGATTATCAGGAGGTCTTGAGCCGGTTGGATAGAATTATCGGTGTTATCCAGGTGCCGCTCGATCAGTTCCGCGCCTGTCTCTACAAAGCGTTCTTTCTATTTTGGCTGGGGAGCCCGACCAAAGCCCTGGCCGCCCTGGATGCCGCGGACAAACTCGCTGACGAATTCAAATTGCCGACAAATTACAGATTGTACGTCCCTTTCCTGAGGAGTTGGCTAGACCTCGAAGGCGGTGAGATCGAGAAAGGACGTCAAGAAGCAGAAAAAATGCGCGAGATCGACCGGACCGAACTGGGCAACAATCCTTCTCTGGAAGCTCAATGGAAAGCCCAGGGAGAATTGGGGTTGGCCTTCGCCGAGCTCAAGGCCGGCCGATTGGAATCCGCGAAAAACGAGGCTGGAATCGGGCAAGATCATTCTGGAAAAAATCGAATCGCTTTTCTATAGGAATCAAGTCGGTCATCAGCTGAGCATCGTGTCGGCCGAACTCGATCTCGAAGAAGGTCGCGCCGAGAGCGCCGCCTCCTCCTTCGACCGATTGGCTCCCTATGAGTTCTTTCCGGTGCCCCTATGGGGTTATTTAATTGCGCGTCTCCATCTTCCGTCCCAACAGGACATCAAGGCCAGGGCGTATGTTCAAATGAAGGAATTCGACAAGGCCATCTCCGAATACGAACGCCTGGTCACATTCGACCCCAAGAGCAGAGAAGCGCTTTCTTATCCACCCGCTCTACCATTACCGTCTCGCAAAACTTTACCAGCAGAAGGGCATAAAAGACAGAGCCAAGGGGCAGTACGAGCGCTTTCTCGACCTCTGGAAGGGCGCCGACCCCGGTCGCCTCGAGGTTGACGACGCGAAAAAGCGCCTGATGGCCCTCACTTGAACTCGTGACGGCATATGAATTTTCATGCCCCGTGCTTAAAGAAACGGGGAATTAAAGCCGCCAATTCGGGGAGGGAGAGATGATCGGAGCGATCGCCGGGGACATTATCGGATCGGTGTATGAGTTCAACCCCTATAAGGGCAAGGACTTCCCTCTGTTTCAGGACAGCTGCCAGTTCACGGACGACACGGTCCTGACCGTGGCCGTTGCCCAGGCCATCCTGACCGACGGTGACTATCGGGCCAGGGTCCTGGGGTTCGGACGGCGCTATCCAAACGCCGGCTACGGCAGCGGGTTCAGGAAGTGGCTTCACATCCAGGACCCGAAACCTTATTACAGCTTCGGCAACGGGTCCGCCATGCGCGTCAGCCCCGTCGGGTTCGCCTTCGGGACGGCGGACGACGTCCTCCGCGAAGCCGCCCGGTCCGCGGAATTCACGCACAACCACCCCGAGGGCATCAAGGGAGCTCAAGCCACGGCGCTGGCCATCTTCCTGGCCAGGACGGCGCGCGACAAGGACCTCATCCGAAAGGAGATCTCGACGCGGTTTGGATATGACCTCAACCGGACGGTCGATGAGATCCGCCCCGGTTATGGCTTCGACGAGACCTGCCAGCGGACGGTGCCTGAAGCGATCATCAGCTTCCTCGAGTCCGATTCCTACGAGGACGCCATTCGGAACGCCGTCTCGCTCGGCGGTGACGCCGACACGCTGGCCTGCATCACAGGCGGGATCGCCGAGGCGTTCTATGGACCGGTTTCGGCTGACATCAAGAATAAAGTAAGGGAGATCCTAACGCCGGAGCTCTGGGGGATCACAAAAGCGTTCTGCGTCAAGTTCTGTGTCCGGCCCCAGCGCCTAACCGGTCAAGATTCGCACCTGGCCGCCGGCTTCTCGCTCCACGGGATCTTCACGAAGGCACCATCCGTACTTCAAAGCACCCATCCCGGCCTCTTCTCACGTCGCGCCGGACGCAACCATAATTGCCCTCAATAAGGGGCAATTATGGTTAATGTCCCCGGCCCCCGCGACTGACCGGCCCTCGGTCTCAACGTCCGGGAGTGAGTTTTTTCTTGGTGTACTCGATCAAGCCGCCGGCCTCGATGATCCCGATAACCGATTCGGGAAGCGGGAAAGAACTCAAAGACGCGGTCGCCCGAGATGATCCGGCCGCCCGCGAAATCGATCTCGACATCGTCGCCTTTCTGGAGCGCGTCCGACGCCTCGGCGCATTGGAGAACGGCCAGGCCCAGGTTGATGGCGTTCCGAAAGTAGATCCTGGCGAAGGACTTGGCGACGACGGCCTGGACGCCGGCCGCCCGCAAACAGGCCGCCGCCTGCTCCCGCGAGCTCCCGCAGCCGAAGTTCTTGCCGGCGACGATGACGTCGCCCGGCGTTCACGCTCTTGGCGAACTCCGGGTCGAGGTCCTCGAGGGCATGCTTGGCCATTTCGGCCGGCTCCATGATCTGGTAGGTGTACCGTCCCGGGAAAATGACGTCGGTGTTGACGTTGTCCCCGTATTTCCAGACGCGTCCCTTGCTCATATGTATTTCCTCGGGTCGGTGATCTTCCCTTCAAGCGCCGACGCGGCCGCCGTGGCCGGCGAGGCCAGATAGATCTCCGAGTCGCGGTTTCCCATCCGGCCGCGGAAATTGCGGTTCGAGGTGCTGACCACGATCTCGCCCGCGGCCAGAAGTCCTTCGTGCGCCCCGAGGCAGGGCCCGCAGCCCGGATTAAGGATGACGCAGCCGGCTTCGGACAGAATTTCGAAAGTCCCTTGCGCAGGGCGTCGAGATAACCGCCCGCGAAGCCGGCAGGACGAGCGCCCGGGCGGACGGAGTGGATCTTCCGTCCTTTGAGGATCTTCGCCGCCGACTTCGAAATCCTCCAGCCGGCCGTTCGTGCAGGTCCCGATGAGCGCCTGGTGGAAGGGCCGGCCCTCGACCTGCGCGCGACCGGCTTGACATTGTCGACCGTATGCGGGCAGGCGATCTGCGGCTCGAGCGCCGAGAGATCGTATGTCAGGATCGCCTCGTAGGAGGCGTCCGGGTCGGAGCGGACGACCTCATAATTCGGATTTCGCCCGGCCCTTGAGCCAGGCGAGCGTAACTTCGTCGGGCTCGAAATAGCCGTTCTTGGCGCCCATCTCGGCGGCCATGTTGGCCAGGGTCATCCGCGAGGCGACGCTGAAATCGCCGGCCGACGGCCCGCCGAACTCGACCGCCTCGTAATTTGCCCGGTCGGCGCCGTTGTCGCCGATGAGCTTGAGGATGGCGTCTTTGGCGAAGACGCCGGCTGGAAGCTTGCCCGAGAACTCGACCTCGAGCGTCTCCGGCACCCGGAGCCAGATCTCGTCGGTCGCCCAGATGCTCGCCGTCTCGGTCCGGCCGATGCCGGCGGCAAAGGCGCCGAACGCGCCGTAAGTCGTCGTGTGGGAATCGCTGCCCACGATGACCTTGCCCGGGAGGGCGAACCCCGCCTCGCTCAGCACCTGGTGGCAGACGCCGTGCTGGATGTCGAAGAAGTTCGCGGATGCCCTGGCCCGGCAACGAACTCGCGGATGGTCTTATGGTTCTGGGCGTATTTCTCGTCGGCCGCCGGGACGATGTGGTCGAGGATGATGACGATTTTTTCGGGCGCCTTGACCCGGGCGACGCCGAGCTTCTTGAATTCGCCGATGATGGCCGCCGAGTTGTCGTGGGAGAGGTAATAATCGGGGGAGACGGTGACGACCTCGCCCGGCCCGGACCTCGCGCCCGGCCTTCCGGCCGCAGGATCTTTTCGCTAATGAACGTGTCGAGCCCATGTCTCTTCCTATTTGAAGACGTCGAAATTGACGAAATCGGCATGATTGACGATGATCGCCTCGATCGTCCGCCGGGCGCCGTCGCCTTCCTTGGAATGGGCGGCGATGATGTGGAGCGACCTCCTGCGGCAGGCCGTACTGGGAGGCGAAGGCCGCCCCGGAGATCGGGTGGCGCAGCAACTCGCCGCTCCGGCTCTTGACGAAATCCCCTTTTCCCGCTGATATTCGAAGAGCTTGCCGACATCATGGAGGATGGCCCCGGAAAGGAGAATGTCCCGGTCGATGGCCACCCGCTGCCCGTACTCCTTCATCAGCACCTCGGCGATCTTGAGCGCCGTGAGCGTGACGGCGCGCGTGTGCTCGATGAGGCTGACGCCGGTCTGCGGAATGAGGAGCGTGAACGGCATCACCGGCAGGTCCTCGATCTTCCAGCCGGCCTGCTTCATCGCTTCGAGCCAGACGCGTCAGTCGTCAGCTCCCTGAGCTCGGCGTCGCCGATGAACTGCGATTTCCGGGAGGAGCGTCTCGAGATGTTTTCGCGAATCATGGGATTTTCCTTTCGCCGGGACCGTCGTACTCGAAATCTGCCGGATCGATCTTGCGCATCGGCTTCATCCGGGTCTTCTCCTCGTGGATGTGGGCCACGAGCCCCGGCACCCGGGCGATGATGAAAAAGGCGTTGCCGATTTCGGCCGGGATGCCCAGGTCGCAGAGCACCGCGGCGATCGCGCCGTCCACGTTGATCGGCAGCGGCTTGCCGCTCTGCCTGAGACGTTCTCGATCGTCCGGGCGATCCGGACAGTGAGGTCCGGCGAGCTCCAGCTCCTCGGCCAGGCCGAAAAGCCGCCCGGTCCGCGGGTCCTTGGTGTGGACGCGGTGTCCGAACCCGGAGGCCCTCTTTCCCCTGCCTTTCATCTCGGCCAGGATCTCGCGGGCCGAGGCTTCCTCGGTCGATGTCCATGTCGGCGGCGCGGCGGGCGACGGCCTGGAAGAGCTTCATCGCCCTCTTCGATGGCCCCGCCGTGGAACCGGTTGATGGCGAGCACTCCCGCGGCCACGGCGGCGTTGAGCTCCGCGCCGGTCGAGGCGACCGTCCGGGCGGCCAGGACCGACGGCGGCCCGGCCCCGTGGTCGACCGAGGAGACGAAGATCGCATCGAGCAGCCGGCCGACCTCGGGCGACGGCAGCTCGCCCTTGAGGACGAGATAGATCGCCTGGGAAAAGGAGATCTTTCCCATCAGCTCGTCGATCGAGATAGCCGCGCAGCCGGACCGTGTTGGGCTGGACGCTCGTGATGGCCGTTTTCCAGTGCAGGTCTTCACTCATCTGTCTTACCTCTGGGTTATGCACCTGGGCATCTAAATGCCGGCTGATGGAGCCTGATGCACCGGAAGAATCTCCATTCCTTGAATTTGATCCATGTCCCGATTGCTATCCCTTCTGCGCTGCTCCAGCCAATTCCGCCGCGGCCGGGGATGTCGGAGATCGCCTCGACGACTCGGGCTCCGACCTCCCTCAGCCGCTTCACCTTGGTTTCGTAGGAACCCCGCGAGCCCTCGACGATGGCCCCGGCGTGGGAAAAGCGCGTGCCGGACTTGGCCGCCTTGCCGCCGATATAGGCGATGAGGGGCTTGGTGAAGGCGCCGCGCTCGATCAGGTCGGCCACCCGCTCCTCCTGGGTCGTCCCGATCTCGCCGAACATGACGACGGCGCGCGTCTCGGCGTCCCGCTCGAAAAGCTCCATGACCTCGGGATGAGAGAGGCCGACGATGGCGTCCCCGCCGACGTGGACGATGGTGCTCTGCCCGATCCCGGCCCGCGTGAGGTAATAGGAGATGGCCGAGGTCATGCCGCCGCTCCGCGAGCTTACGCCGACGTGTCCCGGGCGGAACCACTCCCTGGCGCGCTCGGCCCGGCCGCCGATCATGCCCAGGACCGCCTGTCCGGGACTGACGAGGCCGAGGGTATTGGGCCCGACGAACCTGGCCCCTTTTTCGGCCGCCCGGGCGGCGATCTCGAGGACGTCGTGGATCGGCACGCGGTCGGGCACGATGACGAGGAGCTTGATTCCCGCCTGAATGGCTTCGAGGGCGGCGTTCTTGACGAGGGCGGCGGGCACGAAGATGACGCTGGCGTCGATCGGGCCGTGCTTGTCCTGCGTCTGGACGACGGAATCGTAGACCGGGACGCCGCCGACGTCCTGGCCGCCGCGGCCGGGGGTCACGCCCGCCACGAGCTGGGTGCCGTATTCCTTCATCAGCCGCGCCCGGACCACGCCCTCGCGGCCGGTGATGCCCTGGATGATAACCCGCGTTTCGGCGTTGACGAGGATCGACATTACGCCGCCCGAATCCCTACTGAATTTATTGAATCGATATGAATGCTAGCCATTAGGGCGTCTTCCCGGCCGGCCCGGCGGCCTTGGCCTCGGCGATGACTTTCTCCCGGTATTCCTTGAGGCCGGGAATGGGAAGATGAACGATGATGGCGTCGAGCTCGTGGAATTTGCAGAAGATCTCGCAGGCCAGGCACTCGGTGCACTTTCCTTTTTTGGCGTCCTCGGCGAGGGATGGCGAGGACCGGGAGGCCGGCTTCGAGCTTGAGGATCCCGGGTGCGCAGGCCGCAACGCACCCTTTCGTCCGGCAGCCCGGGCACTTCGCATGGTCGAAGGACAGTCGCCCCGTCAGCGAATCGAAAGCATAAGCGTTCGGCGGTGCCGCCGGCTCGACGAGCGGCCGGACCTCGTGGCGGAGCTGCCGGGCTGCGGTTAACCAGCTCCTCCAGGCGCGCGGCGCAAGACTCCGGCGCATCGTCCCGGCCGTAGCCCTCGACGACGCCCGGGATCTTCTTGAGATAAGCCGCCAGGATCTCGATCGCCTTCTCCTCGAAATTCCCGCCCAGCCGGATGACGGCCGGGATGGCCAGATTCTCTTCGTGAAAGGCTTTGACCAGGCCGCGGGCCGAGTGGTACTGCTCCTGGCTGGCGACGCCCGACCCGGAAGCGAAATAGCCCCTGATGCCGGGCTGCGAGAGGATGATCTTGGCCGCGCGGTAGACTTTGCTCGCCGGCGGGTTGCCGCTCGTATCGCAGTAGTTGGCCAGCTTGAACCCGCGGTTGAGGACGGCGTCCATGGACATCATCGACCCGCCTCCCCCGGCGCCGTGAAACCCGATGGTGCGGTCTGCCGTCGGCGGGGCCTTCCGACATCTGGAAAAAGTAGAACGTGCCGCGGTAGTCCTTCTCCTCGACGCGGTAGGCGATCCTCTCGAGCTCGGTGGGCGGGCGGTCGAATTCCCGGGCGATCTCGATCCCGAGCTCCGGGTGGCGGTAAACGGCGTAGTCATCGACCACGAGATGGCAGTCGGCGGCGACGACCGCGCCGTCGGCGGTGACGACGAGCGGGTTGACCTCGGCCGACCGGGCGTCGGACGAGCGGGCGACCCGGTAGAGCCGGGTCAGAAAATCGGCGAGCTTGGGAAGAAGGCTCCCGCCGACGCCGACCCCGATCAGCATGTTCCGGGCCTCGTATTCCGGGAAGCCCGCGAGCACATCGATCGCCTGGCGGGCGACCTTTTCGGGATGGAGGCGGGCCATCTCCTCGACGCCCGTGCCGCCCGACGGGCTGAAGACGAGGACCGGCTGCTTCAGGGCGTCGTCGAGGACCAGCCCGACGAAGTACTCGGAGGCGATCGCCAGCTTCTCCTCGACGAGGATCCTGTCGACGACATAATTGCCGACCTTCATCCCCAACAGGCGGCGCGGCTTTCGCCTCGGCCTCGTCGGGGGTGTCCGCGAACTGGACGCCGCCCAGCCCGGCCCGGCCGGTTACCCAAACCTGGATCTTGAGGACGACGGGCCTGGCCAGCCTCTCGGCGATCTCGCCGGGCTTCTTCGGGTGTCGACGCCAACGCGCCCTCGGGGACGGCGATCCCGCCCTGTTTTAGGAGAGCTTTGCCTTGGTATTCGTAAAGTCTCGCCATTCGCCTAACCTTTGGAGTGACTATTATTTAGATTAGGGGACGGGATGTCAACGCCCGGCATTGGAGTGAGATCGGAAAACGCATAAGACCCGATGGCAGGGTTCTACCTCTCCCGGTTGGCCTCCGACAGGAGGTCCGAAAGCTAAAACCGATAAAGGGGGATTATCTTAGAATCGATCGAAATCTTTTCTTTCCCGGCGTTCAAAGCCCTGTCGCTCGGTCCTCGGCTTGGCATCATTGACGATGATCCGGCGGCCGTCAAACTCCGTGCCGTTGAGCTTCGCCTTGGCGTCTTCCGCACCCTCGGGATTCGCCATTTCAACAAACCCGAAACCTCGTCCCTGAAGGACGTTCGCTGAGTTCACCTCTCCGTGCTGCGCAAAGAGCTCTTTCAGCTTGTCTTCGGTCGTCCTGTAGTTGAGGTTTCCCACATACAATTTTACGGCAGCCATGAATCAGACCTCCTAAAACCTTGGCCAGCCTCATCCCTTCCGGGAAGGGCGGCCAGCCGCAAATGGCAAGTCATTCTTCCATAACTTATTTAAGAAATCAAGAGCTATTCGGGGGGTGTCGTTTCTGCTATGATTTTCCTCGCCGGCCGCCCCGCGGCGCCGCCGGTTCGGCGATCGGCGAAGCCCGGACAGGTCAAGGAGAACCCATGAAAAAGGGAAGATACGTCGTGATCATCATCCTGATATTTTTCTTCCTGGCGGCGGCGGCGTTCCTCGCCTTCTTCTATTCCCGGTTCAGCCGCCCGGCCGAGGTCGCCGCCGCGTCCTACCTGGAGATCGGCCTGAGCGGTCCCCTCCCCGAGCTCGCCGAGCCGGACTGGCTGACGGCCCATGTGCTCGGCCGCCGTCCCCTCTCGGTCCACGACATCTGGGAGAACCTCCGCAAAGCCAAGGTGGACGGCCGCATCCGCTGCGTGCTTATCCGAATGGGAGCGATCGGCGGCGGCTGGGCCAAGGCCGGCGAGCTGCGCGATGCCATCTTGGATTTCCGCCGGTCGGGGAAGAAAGTCTACGCCTACATCGAGGAGGCGCCCGAGTTCGATAAGGAATACTACGTGGCGACCGCCTGCGACCGGATCATCCTTCATCCCCTCGGCTGGCTGGGCGTCAACGGCCTCGGCGGCTGGGTGCCCTTCTTCAAGGACAGCCTGGACAAGCTGGGGATCGAGGCCCAGTTCGAGCACGTCGAGGAGTTCAAGACAGCCTACAATATGTTCACGGAGAAAGGGTTCACCGAGGCCCACCGCGTCATGCTGGAATCGCTCGAGCAGGACATCTTCACCGATTATGTCCACACCGTCGCCGAAGCGAGGAAAATGAAGGAGGAGGACTTCCGGGCGCTTCTCGACCAGGGGCTGTTCCAGGGCGAGCCGGCGAAAGACGCCGGCCTCGTGGACGACCTGATGTACGACGACGAGCTGATGGCGCTCCTCCGCGACGAGGGCCGGAACCTCGAGCGGGCGAGCCTGGCGGAGTACAACCGCGTCAGCGCGACATCCCTCGGGCTCGAGACCGGCCGGAAGGTCGCGCTCATCTATGCCATGGGCCCGATCATCACGGGCGAAGGCTACTACGAATCGGTCGGCGGTCGGACTTTCGCGCGATGGATCCGGCGCGCCCGCGAGGACCGGTCGGTGGCCGCGATCGTGCTTCGGGTGGACAGCCCGGGGGGCTCGAGCGTCGGCTCGGACGTCATCTGGCGGGAAGTCCTGCTGGCCAAGAAAGAGAAGCCGGTCGTCGTCTCCATGTCCGACCTGGCGGGTTCGGGCGGCTACTGGATCTCCATGGCCGCCCACAAGATCGTCGCCCAGCCCCAGACCCTGACCGGGTCGATCGGCGTGATCGCCGGCAAGTTCAGCCTGGCCGGGCTCTACGGGAAGCTCGGGATCACGGCGGAAAAGCTGACGTATGGCGCCCGGGCCGACATCTTCTCCAGCTTCCGTCCGCTGAGCCCCGACGAAAGGCAGCTGCTCAAGGGCCAGATCCTCTGGACTTATGACCGGTTCCTCGGCAAGGCCGCGGAGGGCCGGAACATGACCCGGGAGGAAGTCGATAAGGTCGGCAAAGGCCGCGTCTGGACGGGCCGTCAGGCCAAGGAGATCCGGCTTCTGGATGAGACCGGCGGGCTGACCATGGCCATCGGCCAGGCCAAGAAGCTCGCCGGCATTCCGGCCGAAGAGGAGGTCTCACTCGACGTCTGGCCCAAGAGCACCTCGTTCTTCGGGACGGTTTTCGGCCGGCAGGAGGCCGCGGTGAAATGGCCGCTCCCCGAAGAGACCGGGAAGCTTCTGACGACGCTCAAGGCGCTCGAGAACCAGAACCCGCTGGCGGTGATGCCGTTCTGGCTGCCCGTTCAATAGGCGTAGGTGAAGGGGCAGATCGTCCGGAACTCGCAGTAGCTGCAGTTGTGCCAGTCCGGCCGGGCCTCGAAATTCACGGCCCGAATGCCGGCCTCGGCCTCCGCGATCTTATCCCAAGCCCGGGTCATCTCCTTCTCGCCCTTGACGGCCCGGCCGATGATGTCCGATTCCAGGAAATGGAGCCGAGTCTCGGCGAGCGGCCCCGGCTGGGTCTTGGTGAAGGATAACGCGTAAAGGTCCATCTGGAGGCTGGCGGCCGCGCGCTTATCCGCGTCCTTCTGGTCCTTGACGTCGGTGGACTTGAAGTCGACGATCACGGCGCCCGCCCCGGTCAAGTCCACCCGGTCCCAGCGGCCGATGAACCGGATCTTCTTCTCCTGCCACTTGAAGTTCTTTTCGAGGAACTCGGGCCTCGATCCCGAGCTCACCTCCCGGAGATAAAAGCGCTCCAGGGCCTGGCGGCCTGCCTGCTTCCGCAGCTCCTCGTGTTCCCGGCTGAGGAAGCCCTCGTTCACCCAGAGGCTGTCGTACTCCGCGAGAAGCTGAGCCTCGGTCACCGGCAGGCCGTCCTGCCTCTTTTGGAGGTAGGCATGAATCACCCGGTGCAGCACGCGGCCGAAGACGAGGGTGTGGTGGGGCGGCGACGGGATCCTCCAGATGTGGCGGAACTTGTATTTGAGGGGGCAGATGAGGTAATCCTCGACCTGGAAATAGGAGAGCGTCAGGACCTCCCGGACCTTGGGCGCCGGCAGCGCGCGCTCGCCGGCCGTCGCCTGGCCGAAGCGCCGGATCTCTTCCAGCGCCGAGGTCCGCTCGACCTCGTCCGGGAGCCGCGGGATGTCCAGCGCCTCGAGCACGAACGGGCTCACCTTCTTGAGCCGCTTCAGCCCGTAATCCCTGGCCCAGGTGAGATAGAGGAAGCGTTTGGCCCTCGTCATCGCCACGTAGAAGAGGCGCCTCTCCTCCTGGAGCGCGCCTTCCGCGGCGGGCAGCTCCTCCTTCAGGATCTCGTCGGGGACGGCGATCTTTTCCCGGCGCTCGCGGCCCGGGAACCGGTCGGCGATCAGGCTGACCATGAAGACGACGTCGAACTCCAGGCCCTTGGCCTTGTGGACGGTGAGCACGTTGACCGCGTCTTCGTCGAGCTCGGCCTCGGCGGTGGCCGGATTGTCCCCGACTTCCTGGAGAAGGTCCAGGTGGCCCGCGAACGACCTGATGGAATCGTCCTCGACCACCTCGGAAAAGTTCCGGATCTTCTCGAAGAAGAGGCGCAGGTTCTTGATTTTGAGCTCGGCCTCCAGGGTCGACGCCTCGACGAGCTTCTTGAGGTAGCCGGTTTTTTCAAGGAAGGCGTAGACGACCTGTCCCGCGTTCTTCGACCCTGACAGCCCGACGAAGTCGATCAGGTCCTCGTGGATCGTCCGGATGAGGGCGACGGTCTCGGGAGAAATCTCGAGGACCAGGGTGCCGCCCGCGATCTCCTCGAAGACGCGGCGCAGGGGCATGTTCTTTTTTTGGGAATAGTTCGAGATCACGGTCAGGTCGTGCATCCCGGCCGCATAGACCTCCGAGTGGGCCAGGAAAAAGAGGCTGCGGCCGTCCTCGAAGTCGGTCAGCGCCCGGATGAAGGACACCACGTTTTTGATCTCTTCCTGGGCGTAGAGGCCGCGGCTCCCGGAGAACCGGTACGGGATCTGCTTGGCGTTCAGCGCCCGGAGAAAGGGGTCGGCGTCGGCGTTCCGCCGGACGAGGATCGCCACCTCGCCCAGGCCGACGCCCTCGTCCAGTTTGGCGCGGATCAGCTCGGCCACCCGGTCGGCCTCGTGGGAGAGCGTATCGAACTCCAGGTGGTGGAGGCTCTTGCCGGAGGGCTCGATCGTGGCCAGCAGCCGCTTGTCCACCCGGCTCCGGAATTCCAGGCGGTTGGGGTCGTTCTGCCGGATGAGCCTGTAGGCGGAGTCGAGGATGGGCTGGACCGAGCGGTAGTTCGTGGTCAGGACGATGTTCTTGGCCTTGGGATAATCCCGCTGGAAGTTGAGGATATTGCTGAGCGAGGCGCCCCGGAATCGGAAGATGCTCTGGTCATCGTCGCCCACCACGGTCAGGTTCCGGTGGCGCCGGGCCAGCATCTTCAGGAGCTCGAACTGGATATAGTTGGTGTCCTGGAACTCGTCGACCAGGATGTACTTATATTTTTCCTGGAATTCGGCCAGCACCGACGGCCGCTCGCGGAAGAGGCGCGCCGCCAGCCGGACCTGGTCCTCGAAATCGATCTTCCCGCCTTTCCGGAGGAGGTCGTCGTAGGCTTCGTAAACCTCCGCCATCTCGCGGTGCTTGAGCGCCGTCTCCCGGTCGGCCGCGTCGCCGCCGGCCGCCTCGAGCTTCCTGGCGAAGGCCAGGTATTCTCCGGGACTGACGTCTTCCTGCTTCAGCTTTTTAACGGCCCCCAGCAGTTCCTGGATGTGACGGGTCGGCGAGCTGAGAGGCCGGTAATAGCGGAGCGGCAGGCGGAACAGGTTCGCCCGGACGAAGACCGCCTGCTCGACGTCGTCCAGCAGCCGGAAATCGGGCGGAAAGCCGAGGTCCAGGGCGTAATTGCGGAGGACCCGTTCGCCGAACGAATTGAAGGTGCTGATGTCGACGAAGGCGTAGCTGTACGGGATGAGCCGGTCGACCCGCTCCTCCATCTCGTTGGCCGCTTTCTCGGTGAAGGTCACGGCCAGGATCTCGTCGGGCCGGGCGAGCTTGGCGGCGATGAGGTAGGCGATGCGGTGGGTGATCACCTTGGTCTTCCCCGTGCCGGCGCCGGCGATGATGAGGAGCGGGCCCCGGCCGTGGGTCACGGCCTTCTTCTGCCGGGCGTTGAGGCCGGCGAGGAGCTCGCGCGTGTCGGGGAGTGCGGGCCGGGGCATGATCGGGCGCTCAGCGCGGGTCGGCTTTTTTCTTGACGATCACTTTTTCGTCGGACTTCATCAGCCAGAGCTTTTCCCGGGCTTCCCTCTCCACCGCCTCGGGGTCTTTTTCGAGCGCCAGGATCTCCTGTTGAAGACGGCTTTTCTTCGCCTCCAGGTCGTCGATCTCCCGGAGCAGCGTCTCGTAGTTCTTCCGGGCCTTGTAGATCTCGATCATGCCCTTCTTCCCGAAGAGGGAGGAGATGAGCAGGACGACGAAAAAGAAGAAGACGGCGGCGAGGGCGATCTTCCGCCGCAGGGACATCCCCCGCTCATCGTCCCGGGCCATCAGGCCAGCCTCTGAACGCCGAAATCGAGAAGCGCGTTCAGCTCCTTCCGGGTGCTGGCTTCGGCATAGCAGCGGATGACCGGCTCGGTCCCCGATAACCGGAGCAGGAGCCAGTCGTCATCCGCGAAATCGAACTTGATGCCGTCGAGGCGCTCGATCGCCGCGACCGGGCGGCCGGCGAACCGGTCGGGAGGGTTGAGGATAAGGTCGCGCAGCCCCCGCTCGTTGAGCGGGTTGAGCGGGATGTCCCGCTGGCCGCCGTGCTTGCGGCCGTACTCGCGGAAAAACCGCCGCCGCAGCTCGGTGAGAGGCTGCCCCGTGACGGCGAGCATCTCGGCGACCAGGAGCCCGGCGAAGATGCCGTCCTTCTCGGGCAGGTGGTCCTTGACGGCGATGCAGGCGCTTTCCTCGCCGCCGAAGATGATCTGTTTCCGGAGGAAGAGGTCGGCCATGTACTTGAAACCGACGGGCGTTTTGTACAACTCGAGGTCGTACCGCCGCGCGACCCGGTCGATCAGATGGGTCGTGGCCACCGAGCGGGCCACGCCGCCTCGCCACCCCTTGACCCGGACGAGGTAGTCGAGGAGCAGCGCCAGGATCATGTTCTGGACCACGAAATCGCCGTTCTGGTCGAGGATGCCGAAACGGTCCCCGTCGGCGTCCGTCGCCAGCCCGACATTGCAGCTGCGTTCCCTGACGAGCCGGCGGAGCTCCCTCATGTTGGCCTCGGTGCAGGAGGGCGCGATGCCCCCGAAATAGGGGTCGACGTAGCCGTGGATCTCTTCGACCGGGATCCCGTTCTCCTCCAGGATCTCATCCAGGTATTCCCGGCTGGTCCCGTAAAGCGGGTCGACGCCGATCCGGAGTCCCGACCTCTGGATGGCCGCGAAATCGATCTTTTTCCGGATATAATTAAGGTAGTCTTCCTGCAGGTCGATCTTTTCCACGAATTCCTTACGCGGGTAATACGCACAAGCGGCGACGCACTTGATCAGGCGCGCGGCATCCTCTTCGATCTTGTCCGTTTCGCTCGGCAGCGCCGGCGCTCCCGTCTCCAGGTTCAGCTTGAGGCCGTTGTACTCGGGCGGGTTGAAGGAGGCGGTGAAGTTGATGCCGGCCTGGGCCCGGCGCCGGATGATCTGCAGCGCCTGGGCCTGGGCCGGGGCGTCCCGGTCCGCCAGGAGGGCGTGGATGCCGTTGTGGGAGAGGATCTTGGCCGCCTCGTTGGCGTACCGCTCGGAAAGGAAGCGGGTGTCGTAGTTGATCACGACGGCGATCGGCCGGTTGTCGAATCGCTTCCCGAGGTAGTTGGCGATGGCCTGGACGACCAGCCGGACGTTGGCAAAGGTGAACTCCTCGCCCATTATGGCGCGCCAGCCCGAAGTCCCGAATTTAATCATGATGAAGCCCTGGCCAAAAAAGTAGCACAAGCCCCCCGATAAAGCAATGCCGCCCGAACGCTAATCGGCTTCCCTACTTTTGGCGTCGACGTTAAGAGAACGGGTCCTGTCATGGCGCGTCCCTGTGCGTCCTCGCGCCTCACCCGTCAACGATGGTTCGCGCACTCCAGGGGAGAGGGGTCCCCGTCGCTCCGGGCGCGCAGGGACTGGCGTCATGCCACCCGTTCTCTTTGCGGGGGGATCGCCGTGTCAGGACCCGTACTCTATTCCTTCTGGATCTCGCCGGTCATGGGCACGAAACGGACATCCAGTATCTCCCGGGAGACAGGCTTGCCGCCTTTTTTGGTGAATAAAGTGAGGACCTGGAGGAAATTCGTGCGGCCGAGGGGGATGATAAGCCGGCCGCCGTCCTTGAGCTGGTCAAAGAGCGCGGGGGGGACTTTCTCCGGAGCCGCCGTAACGATGATGGCGTCAAAGGGCGATTCTTCGGGCCAGCCGAAAAACCCGTCGCCGGCTTTTACCAGGACGTCTTTGTAGCCCAGCTCCGCGAGACAGCGGGAGGCGCGCTCCGCCAGGACCGGGTTGATCTCAATCGAAAAGACCCGGGCGCCCATCTCGGCCAGCACGGCAGCCTGGTAGCCCGAGCCGGTGCCGACCTCGAGCACCTTCTCTCCCCCCTCGATCTCCAGGCACTGGGTCATCAGGGCCACGATATAGGGCTGGGAGATGGTCTGCCCCTCGCCGATCGGCAGCGGATAGTCCTCGTAGGCTTGCGGCTGGAGGCCGGGCGGGACGAACAGGTGGCGGGGTACCCGGAGCATGGCTTGAAGAACCCGCCCGTCCCTGATGTCCCGGGACGCCAGCTGTTCTTCGACCATCCGGCGCCTGGCCAGGGCATGGCCGGCGTCGTTTTGGGCTCCCGGGTCGGCGGCGCGATAAGCGCTGAACGAATATCAGGGCCAGGAAAAGCGCCGGCACCGGGCAGCGGGATCGGCTCATCATCATGAACTCTTTTGTATGATTGTCCCGCAACCCGGGTGAGAAATCAACGGCAGGCTCGGCGTCTGTCAGATTATGGACCCCTCCGGGTCGAGTATCCGAGTCAAATATGAGAGTATCTCGGTTATTACAAGGGAGGCTGGCCAGCCGAAGGGTGGCACGGCGCCAGCCCCTGCCCGCCCGGAGCGACGGGGCCCCCTCTCCCCTGGGAGCGCGCAAACTATCGTTGACGGGTGAGGCGCGAGGACGGACAGGGGCGCGCCGCGACAGGACCCTGAGGCGAAGACAATACGTCATAAAACAGATTGGGCAGTAGCGCACAGGATTCCACATGGAGGCGAGCGGGGCGGTGATTTATCACCTCAATTCTCCCCTCGAGGGGTGATTGACGGCGTCCGGAGCTTCATGGGAAGGTTAACCTGAAAAATACCTGTATCCGTGGAGAAATTGTGTTGACAAGCCCTCCCGTATCTGATAATCAAACTACTAACCCGGTTAACGAAGGGTGAAGCGTGCCTTGGATGGAGAATAGAGCATTATATCCAGGTTTTTTTGACCCGATAACGAACGGCCACGTGGACATCATCCAGAGGGGGCTGAAGTTATTCGACGGCATCGTCGTTGCGGTTCTTAAAAATCCCAAAAAAAGCGCTCTCTTTTCGACTAAAGAGAGAGTGGCCATGATCCGGAACATCTTTGCGAGCGAAAACAAGGTCGAAGTCCGTGCTTTTGACGGCCTCCTGGTGGATTTCGCCCGCAGGAACCGGACGCGGATCGTTATCCGCGGGCTGCGGGCGATCTCCGATTTCGAGTACGAGTTCCAGATGGCCCTGATGAACCGGAAGCTGGACGAGGATACGGAAACGCTGTTCATGATGCCCAGCCTCAACTATTCCTTCCTGAGCTCCCGCCTGGTCAAGGAAGTCTTCCAGCTGGGCGGCGACGTCCACGACCTCGTTCCGGGGGTCGTCGAGAAAAAGCTCAAGGAGAAACTCAAGCAGAAAAGATTCGTGCTCTCTCAGTGATTTTATATAAGAGAGGTAGATAAGAACATGCTCGGATTCAGCCAAGACAAGGGCGTCGTCGGTTTGGACATCGGCTCTCACTCCATCAAGGCCGTCGAGCTGACCTCCCGCAGGAAGAAGGACCGGGACGCTTACGACGTCAGCAGGATCGGTTACGAGCTGCTGCCTCGCGATGCCATCGTCGAGGGGACGATCATCGATTCCACGGCCGTCGTCGAGACGATCAAGATGCTCTTCGAGGAGGGCAAGTTCAAGAGCCGGAACGTGGCCATCTCCATCTCCGGTAACTCGGTCATCATCAAGAAGATCTCGCTGCCGGCCATGGAGAAAGAAGAGCTGGCCGAGTCCATCGTTTGGGAGGCCAAGCACAATATCCCCTACCCCTACGAGGAAACGAACGTCGATTACGCCATCCTCAAGCCTCCCCGCGGGTCCGAAGACAGAAGCCTGGACATCCTTCTCGTGGCCGCCAAGAAGGACAAGATCGCCAACTACAGCAACGTCATCAACCAGGCGCGCAAGAACCTGGTGGCCATCGATGTCGACGTCTTCGCCATGCAGAACGCCCTGGAAATCAATTACCCCGAGACGGCCTTCTCCGGCAACGTCGCCCTCATCAACATCGGGGCCAACATCACCAACGTCGCCATCGTCGAGCGGGGGACCTCGCAGCTCGTCCGGGACCTGTCGCTCGGCGGCTTCTTCTTCATCGAGAACATGAGGAAGGAGCTGAGCCTGAGCTTCGACGACGCCGAGAAGCTGCTGAAGGGGATCCCGGCCAAATCCATCCCGCCGGAGCGCGTGGAGGAGGTCGTCAGCTTCAACATCAAGGACCTGCTCGACGAAATCGACAAGACCTTCTCCTTCTACGAGGCGGGCGACAAAAGGGATAAGAAGATCGAGAACATCTATCTGAGCGGCGGCCTGGCCCATCTCAAGAACATCGGGCAGGCCTTCGAGCAGAAATTCCACGTCAAGACCGAGATCTTCAATCCCTTCCGCAACATCGGGTACGACGAGAAGAAGCTCGATCCTGTTTACGCCAAGGAGATGGCCGCCCTGTTCGGGGTGGCCGTCGGCCTGGCGACCCGGAAAATGGAAAAGTAACATGATCCGCATCAACCTCCTCAAACCGGAAACCAAGGACATGAAGGAAGGGCCGGTTTTCGCCGGCCCGGAGATCAAAACCAAGGCGGCTTTCCCGATGACCGGCGTCGTCCTCCTGCTCATCATCGCCGCCCTGGCGGCGGCCTTCTTCTGGCAGAAGGGGATGATCAGCAGGGAGCAGCGCCTGCTCGCCGTCGCCCAGGCCGAGAAGGAGAAGCTCCAGTACGTCACCGCCAAGCTCGAAGAGCTGTCCCAGCAGAAGGCCCTGTTCGAGCGTAAAATCGCGCTCATCACCCAGCTGCGGGCCCAGCAGGAAACGGCGGTCCGGATCATGGACGCCGTCAGCCGGCGGCTGCCGGACTGGGTCTGGCTGACCGACCTCAATTTCGACGGCCAGCTGATCGACATCCGGGGCGACGCGCTCTCCAACAACCTGATCGCCGACTTCATCTTCAACCTCCGGAGCTACGAGAATTTCGCCGGCGTCAACCTGATCTCCTCGGCCCAGAAGACCGTGGCGGGCACCCAGTTCATGGAGTTCGCGTTGACCGTTAACTACAGGCTGCCGCAGGCGGCCCAGCCGGCCCAGCCGGCCGCGCCCGCTCCCCAGCGCGGGCGGAGGTGAACGCCATGAACAAGATGCCATGGTACGGTTACATCCTGCTGGCGGCCGTCATTTTCGGCGCCGCCTGGTTCCTGTACTTCAAGCCCCAGCAGGCGGAGTACACCCGGATCAAAACGGAGCGGATCACGGTGGAGGCCGAGGTCGCCAAGCTCCAGGAACAGAAGAAAGAGCTCGATAAGATCGAGGCCCAGATCGCCACGCTCACGGGCGAGCTCCGGGAGCTGCAGAAGATCATCCCCCAGAAAGAGGAGATCGACGTCATCCTGAGGATGATCCAGCAGATGGCGGTGGATTGCCGCCTGGAGATCCTGCGGTTCACGCCCCGGGGTGACATCGTCCGCGATTTCTATGCCGAGGGCCGGATCCCGATCGAGGTCACCGGCAGTTACCACAACCTGGCCTTATTCTTCGACCGGCTGAGCAAGTTCGAGCGCCTGTTCAACATCGAGAACTTCACCATCCGGGCCGTTCCCAATCAGACGGACGAGCTGACCATCGGGGCCAGCTTTACGGCCTTGACCTACATCTTCCTGGATGATAAAGCCCAGCCGCAACCCAAGCCGGGAGAGACGAGGAGGGGCACATGAGAAAGGCATTGATTCTTCTATCCTGCGCCGTGCTGCTGTTCAGCGCGGGAAGTCTCCTGCTATCCCAGGAGGCAGCCAAGTCCGAAGAACAGCCGCCGCCAGCCGGGCTCCGGTCGCAGATATCCACCTATGACCCGGCGGGGCGCCGGGACCCGTTCAAAAACCTGCTGTCCGGAAAAGAAATCAAGGAAAAGTCCGAGGCCGGTGCGACGCCGCAGCTGTTCGTCGACGACATCCTCCTGATCGGCATCGTCAAATACAAGAATAAATACACGGCCATCCTGAGCGGTCCCCAGGGATTCCCCTACTATTTTGAGGTCGGCGACAAGCTCTCCGACGCCTTCATCCTGGCCATCAGCGAAGACCAGGTCATCTTCCGCAAGACGAACGAGCGGGGCATCCCGTTGACGAGGCCCAAGGATATCGTGAAAGCAATACAACCGGAGGAGCGTTAAACATGAAAAGGAAAACTCTTTGGCTGTCCCTGATCGCGATCAGCCTCTTCGTCTTCCTGGCGGGACACGCCCAGAACCTCACGCCCGCCGCCACCATCAGCAGGATCGGCGTCCAGCCCGGGCCCCTGAACACCCGCGTCATCCTGGAAACGGATTCCCCGGTGCTGCCCGCGAAGACATATTACTCCGGCAGGGTGGTCGTGCTCGAGTTCAACCGCCTCGACGCCTCGGCCGCGCCGCAGATCCAGCTCGGCGACCCGCAGCTCGTCCAGGCCATCAACCTGGAGGGGGCGGCCGGCGGCCAGGCGCGTCTCCGGGTCGAACTCGCTGAGCCCGTGCCTTACCGGGTCCTCAGCACCGACGGCCGGACGATCGTCGAGCTGAACAGGATTCAGAGAGGCGGCGGGGCCGTCGAGGCCGAAGCCCAGAGGCAGTTCGCCGCCTCGGCCCAGGCGCCGGTCCTGATGAATAAGCTCAGGGTTGAGGAGACCGCCGGCGAGATCCAGTTCCGGGCGCCGGTCAGCGCCGCGGCGGAGACACAGGTGTTCACCCTGGAAAAACCCCTCCGCCTGGTCGTCGACGTTTTCAACGCCATCTATGAAGAGACTTCGTCCACGCTGTCCGTCGACAAGTGCGGGCTGAAAAAAGCCCGCGTCGCTCAATACAAGTCGGATGAGTCCCAATCGATCACACGGCTGGTCTTCGACCTGAGCGAACCCCGGGATTACGACCTCCGCGCCGAAAATAACGAGCTCGTCGTCGCCTTCCTGAAAGGGACCGCCCCGGCGACACCCGAGCCGGCGCCGGTCAGGAAGGCCCTGCCGCCGCCCGCCGCGCCCGTGACCCCGGCCGTCCGGCCGGTCGTCGCGGCCCCGGCCGCGGTTGAAGCCGCCGCTCCCGCCGCCCCTCCGGAGGCCCAGCCGGCCCCCAAGGCGGCCGCCGCCCAGACCGCTCCCCCAGTTCCCGCCGCCGAGGAAGAGGCGCTCGATCAGGAGCAGCCCCAGGAGCAGCGGTACCAACCGAAAACCATCGCCGAAGCGCAGACCACTTACACCGGCGAGATCATCACCCTGAAATTCAAAGACGCCGACCTCAGGGATGTCATCCTCTACCTCGGCGACTTCGCCAAGCTGAACGTGGTCTTCGACCCCGAGGTCAGGGGCACCGTCACCTGCAACCTCGTCGAAGTGCCATGGGACCAGGCCCTGGACATCCTCCTCCGGAACAACAAGCTCGGCAAGGTCCTCGAGGGCAACGTCCTCCGCATCGCTCCAGTGAGCGTCCTGACGCGGGAGGATGAGGAGCAGCGGCATCTCCGGGAGAGCAAGGAACAGGCCGGCCCGGTGATCGTCAAGACCGTAACCCTGTCCTACTCCAAGGCCAGGGATGTCATGGCCCTTCTCAACTCCAAGAAATCAGCGAGGGGCGAGCTCGTGATCGACGACCGGACGAACACGCTCATCATCTCGGACGTCCGGGAGAATCTCGACCTTCTCGAAAAGCTCATCTCCGTCCTCGACACGCCCACGCCGCAGGTCTCGATCGAGGCCAGGATCGTCGAGGCGACCTCGACCTTCGTCCGCAACCTGGGAATCCAGTGGGGCTTCAGGGGCATCGCCGATCCGTTCTACGGCAACCAGACCAACCTCCAGTTCCCCAACAAGATCCTGGCCGACGGGGCGCTGATCCCCCAGGGCAAGTCACCAAGGGGATCGCCGGACCGCTCGGCGGCTATGCCGTCAACCTCCCCGCCCCCGCGTTCAGCACGGCGATGGGATTCTCGTTCGCCAACGTCCTGGATACATTCCGGCTGGACCTCGCTCTGACCGCCCTCGAAACAAACGGCGAGGGCCGGATCATCTCCAGCCCCAAGGTCTCGACGCAGAACAACCAGCAGGCCGAGATCATCCAGGGCCGCCAGATCCCCGTCCAGACGGTGGCCAATTTCACGGTCACGACCCGCTACGTCAACGCCGCCCTGGAGCTGAGGGCGACGCCCCAGATCACGGCCGAAGGCACGATCATCATGGGGATCGAGATCCGGAATGATGCCGCCGACTTCGCCAACCTGGTCCAGGGCATCCCGCCCATCACGACCCAGAGCGCCCGGACGACGGTCATGATCCCCGACGGCGGCACCACCGTCATCGGCGGGATCTACAGGACGGAGGATTCGATCACCCGGGACCGCGTGCCCTTCCTCTGGTCGATCCCCATCTTGGGCAATCTCTTCAAGTCCTACGCCAGGACCAAGCAGAACCGGGAGTTGCTCATCTTCATCACTCCCCGGATCATTAAATAAGGGGTGCCATCATGAACAACGCCAGAAAAACCCTTAGCTTCCTTCTCGTGCTTCCCCTGCTCCTTCTTTTGACCGCCTGCAACGACGTCGAGGACGACTCCCGGTCGGCGAGCCTGCTGATCCTGGAAAGCCTGCTCGGCACGGACGCGACGGGCACCGAGGCGAATTTTCTCCAGTCCGATGTGCTCAAGATGTCCGACACCGGCGGCGGGACGGTCATCGCGGACACGGCGACCGCGACGTTCCGGGTCCAGTCCCTGGACCCGGCCCCGGTCATGGGGACCTCCCCCTACTACGATGTCATGCTCGACCGCTACACGGTCAGCTACTCCCGCACCGACGGCAAGAACAACCCGGGCACCGACGTGCCGTATCCGTTCGAGGGCTCGTTGTCGGCCCTCGTCCCGTTGGGGGCGACGACGCAGGTGGCGATCGTGGTCGTGAGAGAAGCGGCCAAGCTCGAGCCGCCGCTCATCGGGCTCGTCGACCTGGGCGCCGAGATGGTGCTGACGGCCACGGCCAAGATCGAGTTCTATGGCCACGACCTGGCCAACAACAAGGTCAAGGCCACCGGCTACCTGACCGTCTACTTCGCCAACTACGCAGAAGAAGAGCGCCTCCCGAAACGACGTCGGGCCGCTCTTTGAGGCTGCGCTGAGCGAAGGGCAATGAAGGTGGATCCCATGAAGACAAGAACAACGGCCATCTAATCACCGCCTTTCTTGGCTTGGCCCTGCTGGCCTCGGTCTCGTGCAAAACCGACGAGGTCAGCCAGCCGGCCAACCCCATCGGGCCGTCCTCGATCGGCGTCATGATGAACGTCGTGGCCAGCCCCAACGTCATCCTGGTCGGAGTCAAACAGCGCCAGGTGACGAATGTCATGGCCACGCTTAAAAAGTATGACGGGACGGCTCAGTCGGGCCGCACGGTCCTCTTCGAAATCGTCGACGCTTCTCTCAACCGCGTCGACGTGGGTTACTTTGAGGGCAACGCGAGCGTCTTCACGAGGACCACGGACTCCGGAGGCAACGCCCACGTGAATTATTACGGCCCGCTATCCGATGAGATCGCCACCGACGCTTCCGTCTATATCCGCGCCACCGCCGCCTGGGAGGGCTCGCAGTTCATCAAAGACACCGCCGAGATCTTCCTCGTCCGCGATTCGGACGATCTGAGCCTGACGGCCAAGGCCGTACCTGACGTTCTCTACGCCGGAGACTCGGGCGGAGCTTCGGTCATCCAGGCGACGGTCCTTTCCGGAGGCCAGCCCGCCAAGAATTTCCCGGTCTATTTCCTGGTCAACATGAACCTCGGGAAGTTCGCCGACGGGAAGCTTTCGACCGTGGCCAATACCAACGACCATGGCGTCGCGACGATGACTTACATCGGCCCGACCGCCGCGGAGATGTCCTATTCCAGCGAGACGGTGCCGATCATCGTCCAGGTCGCTGAGCAAGTGGGCGTCCAGGTCAACGTCCTGATCATCACCCAGAAATAGTCTTCCCGGAGGGGGACCGGCCGCCGGCCCCCCTCCTTCCTCCCCCATCCGTCCGTAGCCGGTTCTTGTCCGTTATACCCCCACAAACATGACGGCGCCGTCCCGGACGAGAAGAGATGAAATTATGAGGGGCCGCTTCTTCTTAAAAGCGCGAGCGCGCGGCGGAGGCTTCAGGACGCGATGACGACTGTCTTTTTCAGGCTGACGCCTTTCAGAGCTTCCCCGAGGAAGCGGTGAAGCCGATCGCGCCGCGGCGCCCTGAGCACGATCTGCACGCGATGAAGGCCCTTCGTCCTGACCGCCGGGGCCAGGGACGGCCCGAAAATGGAGACGCCCGAACCGGCGTCCGCGGCCCGGGCGGAGAAAGCCCTGGCGGCGGCGGCGACCTGGCGGAGCTCGGCGCCCATGAGGTTGACCTCGGCCATGGCCGAATACGGCGGGTAATCCATCAGCCGCCGGTAAGAGATCTCCTGCTCGTAGAAGGCCGCATAATCTCCCCGGACGGCCTCGCGAATGCTGAAATGTTCCGGGGCCGACGTCTGGACAAACGCCTCCGCGCCGGGAGCCCCGCTCAGGAACCTGAGCTCGCGGACGATGCCCTGAAATGTCCTTTGGGCCGAGCGGAAATCCGCGAGGCGCAGCCCGAACTCCGGGTGGAGGATGCCCACAAGGGCGGCGCGGGGGAAATCAGCCTGGTGGGCGAGGAACTGCGTGCCGACGAGGATGTCGACCCGGCCTTCCCGAAATTCCAGCCTCAGCCTCTCCCTTTCCTCTTTGCGGCCGGCCTCGTCGGTCGCGAAGATCTCCACGCGGCTCCCCGGGAATTTCCCCCTCAGCTCTTCGGCGGCGGCTTCGACGCCCACGGCCCTTCGGACGACGAGGCGCCCCCGGCATTTCGGGCAGACGGCGGACGCCGGCTCGGAAAAACGGCAATAGTGGCAGACGAATTTTCCCTCCCGCTTGTGATACGAGAGCGGCAGGCTGCAGCGCGAACAGCGGGGCAGGAACCCGCACTGTGGGCAGATGAGCGACGAGGAGTAGCCGCGGCGGTTGAAAAAGAGGATGACGGGTTCATGGCGTCCGAGCCGGGCGCCGATCGCCCGGCCGAGGCCGGGAGAGATCAGGCCGCGGCCCGGGTCGTGCGCCACGACGGCGGCCGCGGGGCGGCCGGAGCCGGCTCCCAGATCCAGCACGGTACCCTCCTTCCGGGCCCGGTAAAACGTCTCGACGAGCGGCGCCGCGCTTCCCGAAACGAGCACGGCGCCCTCCCCCGCCGCTCTCAGACGGGCGGCATCCCTGACGTCGTAGAAAAGCCCTTCCTGCTGAAAATAGGACTCGTCCTGCTCGTCATCGCAGATGACCAGCCGCAGGCTGTCCGCCGGGGCGAACAGGGCCAAACGGGAGCCGACGATGACCTGCGCCCGGCCTTCCCGTATCCGCCGCCATTCGCGCTCCCGCCGCGCCTCCGGCAGGCCGCTGTGGACGACCGCGGCGGCCTCGCCCAGGTTTTTCTCCAAGCCCTCGATGAGCCCGGCGGCGAGGGATATCTCCGGGATGATGAACAGGACGCGGCCGCCGGCGGCCAGCACCCCGCGGATGATCTCGAAATAGACGACCTGCCTGCGCTCGGCCGGCCCGAAAAGAAGATACCGGGCGGATCCCCGGCCTTCGAGAGCGCCGGAGACGGCCGCGACGGCGCGGCCCGAGGCTTCGTCCGCCGAAAAAACGAGCTCGAGCTGCTTGGGCGGAACGGCGGCGGCCCTCGCCGACCGGCGCTTGACCACCTTGAGCTCCTGCCGGGAAGCGATGAGATCTTTTCGCCTCATCCTGTCGAGCAGCGAGTTGAGTCCGGCCGGCCGGCACTGTCTCTCGAGGAAACGCACCGTGTGAGGCCGGCCCGCGAGGCACTCGGCGACCTTTCTTTCCTCGTCCGTCAGGAGCGAATTCTCGAGGGCCTCGCGCCCTTTATCCGTCAGCGATACGGAAGCCCGGCTCTGCGGGACAAAGGAGGGCGGAACGGCCGCCTGCAGGACCTCCCCCCAGGGGATAAAACAGGCCTGGCCGAGCCCACGGGTGAACTCGAGAAGGGACGGCGGAAAGGTGGGGGTATCATCCGGCAGGCTCTTGATGCTTTTCAGCTTAAGGCCGCCGGGCGGGCGCCTCTTCCTGAGCCCGACCACGAACCCGGTCAGCGTCCTTCCGGAAAACGGGACGAGCGCCCGCATGCCAGGGCGGATCTTCTCCTCGAATTCCGGCGGGACGGAGTAGGTGAATGTCCGGTCGATAGGCAGGGGGAGAGCGATCTCCGCGTATCGGCCGGCCGTCATCTCTTCCCGAGGAGCGCCATCACCTGCTGCATGTCCTGCCAGACGAGCTTTTTGACGCTGGGGTTGCCCTCGTTCCGCATGACGTAGGAAGGATGAAAGGTGGGCATGACCCGGATCCCGCCGAAATCAACGAACTTCCCCCTGAGGTCGCTCATACTGGACGCCGATGGCACAAACAGGCCGGTCGCCGGCCGGCCGAGCGCGACGATGACGCGCGGCCGGATCGTCCGGATCTGGGTCAGGAGATAAGGCTGGCAGGCCTCGATCTCGTCTTGGAAGGGCGTGCGGTTGCCGGGAGGCCGGCATTTGACGACGTTCGTGATGTAGACCCCTTCCCTGCTGAATTTCATGGCGGCGATGATCTTGGTCAGGAGCTGACCGGCGCGGCCGACGAACGGCCGCCCCTGAAGGTCTTCGTCGGCGCCGGGCCCCTCGCCCACGAACATGAGCGGAGCGTCGTAGGTCCCTTCGCCCGGCACCGCGTGGCGGCGCCCCTCCGCGAGGCGGCAGAGCGTGCAGCGGCGGACGGCCTCCTCGAGCGGCCGGAGCACCGAAGCCTTGTCGGCCTCTTCCGCATTTCCGGTCACGGGGAACGCGACCGCGGCGCGGTCCTGAGCCGGGGCGATAGCTTCAGCGGGTTCTCTTTTCTCCGGCCGGAAGACGAACCCGGCGCCCAGGTCCGAGAGGAACCGGATCCTCTCCTCGACCCGGCGTTGCAGCTCCTCGGCTTTATCGCGCAAGCAGGCCCTCGATCTTATCCAGGATGGCCCGGGCGATCTCCCGCTTGCTCAGGACCTCCGTCGTCTCGGCGCGGCCGCCGCGGTCGATCATCACGACCTGGTTGTCCTCGGCGTCGACCCCGACCCCGGGCCGCGAGACATCGTTGGCGACGACGAGGTCCAGCCCCTTCTCCTCGAGCTTCCGGCGGGCGTTGACCTCGAGATTCTCCGTCTCGGCGGCGAAGCCGACGATGAGCTTGTCTTTTCTCGACGGCTCGCGGCCCAGCGCGGCGAGGATATCTTCGGTCGGGGCGAGCTCGACCCGCCGCGGCGCGTCCCGCTTCTTGATCTTCTGTGTCGCCGCCGCGGCCGGCCGGAAATCGGCCACCGCCGCCGCCATGATCACGACGTCGGCCGGACCGAAGTTCTTCCGCACCGCGTTGAGCATTCCCGCTGCGGTCTCGACCGTCGTCGTTTCAACGCCGTAAGGAGGGAAGAGCGCCGTCGGGCCGGATACGAGCACCACCCGGGCGCCGCGGACGCGCGCCTCGGCGGCCACGGCGAACCCCATTTTCCCGGACGACCGGTTGGACAGGAATCGCACGGGGTCCAGCGGTTCGCGCGTCGGGCCGGCGGTGATCAGGAACGTTTTTCCTTTGAGGCTCTCCCCTCTTTCGAGGAGGGCCAGGCCGCGCTCGACGATGGTCTCCGGGGCGGCCAGCCGCCCCCATCCTTCGTCACGGCAGGCGAGATAGCCCTTCTCCGGCAGGACGATCTCGACGCCCGCGGCGGCGAGCTTCCGGATGTTCGCCTGGGTCTGCGGATGGAGATACATCGCGGCGTTCATGGCCGGGGCGACGAGGACCGGGCAGCGGGCCGCCAGATAAAGGGTCGACAGATAATCGTCGGCGATCCCCGAGGCGAATTTGGCGATGACGTTGGCCGTGGCCGGCGCCACGACGAGAAGGGAGATCTCCTCGGCCAGGGCGATGTGCGCGACCCGGTCGGCCGCCTCGCCGCCGAACAGCTCGACCGCGGCGGCCCGTCCGGAGAGGCTGCTGAACAGCCGGGGAGCGATGAGTCCGGCGGCGTTCCGGGTCATGACCACCTGCACCTGGACCTCTTTTTTCTGGAAACCCCTGAGGACCTCGCAGGCTTTGTAGATGCTGATCGAGGACGATACGCCCAGAGCGATCGTTTTCATGGCGCTTTTACCCCCCTCCGGAAGCTCGCCAGGACTCGCCGGATATCCCGCGTCCGGGCGGCCCGCCGCGTTCTATTGCAGACGACGATCGCCGACAGCTCGTCGGCGGCCTCGTTGAGGTCGTCGTTGATGATGATGTGGTCGAAGCGCCGGCACTCCCGCGCCTCCTGTCTCGCCGTTTCGAGCCGGCCGGCGACCGCCTCCGGAGCGTCATGCCCGCGCCCGAGAAGGCGTTCACGGAGGGTCTCGAAATTCGGCGGCAGGATGAAGGTGAAAACGGCGTCCCGGACCTTGGCCCGGACCTGCCGCGCTCCCTGGACGTCGATGTCCAGGATCACGTCCCCGGCTTTCCCCTTGCCCAGCTCTTTCCGGGAAGTGCCGTAATAGGCGCCGTGGACAACCGCCCACTCCACGAAGGCCCGCCCGCGGATCATCTTCTTGAACTCCGGCAGACCGATGAAATAATACTCGCGCCCGTCCGTTTCCGTCGGCCGCCGGGGCCGCGTCGTGTGGGACACGGAAAAGCCGACGCCCCGGGTCGAAGCCAGAGCCAGCCGGATCAGGCTGGATTTCCCGCAGCCGGAAGGTCCCGTCACGACATGGATCACGCTTCGCCCCCTACTCGATATTCTGGACGTGCTGGCGGATGGACTCCACCTCGCCCTTGACGGCCAGGATGGCCTTGACGATGCCGATGTCCTGGCTCTTGGAGTTGATGGTGTTGGCTTCGCGGGACAGCTCCTGCGCCAGGAAGTCGAGCATCTTGCCGACCGGCTCGCCGCTATCGCCGCGGACCAGGTCGTCGAAAGCCCCGAGATGGCTGCGCAGCCTGAGGATCTCCTCGGCGATGTCGGCCCGCTGGGCCAGCAGGGCGGCTTCGCTCTCGACCTTCCCTTCTTCGGCGCCCGGGCCGTTGTCGATCTCCTTCAGCCGGCGCTTCAGCTTGTCCCGGAGGTTCCGCGGCTGGGCGCCGGCCAGGGTCTCCACCTGTTTCAGGGACCGCCGGACCGCGCCGAGGTGCCGGCGCAGCCGGCCGGCGGTCTCGCGGCCCTCCCGGAGGCGCTCTTTGCCCACAGCGGCCAGGGTTTGCTCGAAGGCCGTCTCCAGGAAGGCCCGCTCGATCGCCGACAGGTCCTTGTGCCGAAGCTCGACGACCTGGGGGATCCTGAACAGGTTATCCACGGAAAAGCGGACGTCCTCGCCCAGCCGGCCGGCGGCCTTCCGGGCCGTCTCCAGGATCTTCCCCAGCAGGCCCTCATTGATCTGGACCTCCCAGCCGGCCGGGTCCAGAAAATCGAGGTCGATCGCCGCTTCGACCCGGCCGCGCTGGAGCTCTTTTTGGGCGAGCGCCTTCAGCCGGGTCTCGAGCCCGCCCAGGGGCTGGCCCTTGTAGCTCCAGTCGAAGTAACGGTGGTTGAGGGTTTTGACGCTGATCCGGGCCCGGAGGCCGGGGGCCTCGAAACGCTTCTCGCCGTATCCGGTCATGCTTCTCACGGCAGGGCCTCCTTTCCTTCGGGAAACTGGAGATCATGGAGCTTCCGGTAGATGCCGTTCAACCGGCACAGATCGTCGTGCCGACCCGACTCGACGATCCGCCCGTCGTCGATGACATAGATCCTATCGGCGTTGCGGATGGTCGAGATACGGTGGGCGATGATCAGGGTCGTCCGGCCCTTGACGGCGTTGGCCAGGGCGTCCTGGATGAGCCGCTCCGATTCCGTGTCCAGAGCCGAGGTCGCCTCGTCCAGGATGAGGATGGGCGCGTTCTTGAGCAGCGCCCGGGCGATGGCCAGCCGCTGGCGCTGACCGCTTGACAGCAGCCCGCCCCGCTCGCCGATCATGGTGTCGTAGCCCTGGGGCAGCGCCATGATGAAATCATGGGCCTTGGCGGCTCTGGCGGCCTCGATAATCCGGTCATCGGGCGGGCCGTCGAGCCCGTAGGCGATGTTTCGCCGCACGGTGTCGTCGAACAGCACCGTCTCCTGGGTCACGAGGCCGATCTGGGCGCGGAGCGACGCCAGGGTGACGTCGCGCACGTCGATGCCGTCGACGGTGATCCGGCCGGCGGTCGGTTCGTAAAAGCGGGACAGCAGGTTGACGATGGTCGTCTTGCCCGCGCCGCTTAACCCGACAAAGGCGGCGGTTTCTTCGGGGTTCACCTCGAAGGCGATGCCCGTGAGCGTCGGCCGGTCCTCGCTGTAGCCGAAGGCGACGTTCTCGAACTTCACTCGGCCCCGCACCGGGGGCAGCGGGTAGGCGCCGGGGCTGTCCCGGATCTGCGGCTCGGCCTGGAGCACTTCCTGGATCCGCTGGTGGCAGGCGACGGCCTGCTGGATGACGTTATTGGCCCGGTTGAGCCGGTTGAGGGGCGTGTACATCGCGAAGAGCGCGAAGATGAAGGCGCCGAAGTCGCCGGCGCTGATGGCCCCCATGGCGATCCGCCGCGTCCCGACGTAGAGGATGAAGGCGCCGACGGCGCCGCCGATGAACTCCATGAACGGGGACGACAGGCTGCCGATCCAGGCCAGCTTCATGCTCGTCCGGAAATAGCTCGCCGTCGCCTGGACGAACCTCTTGATCTCGAACTCCTCCGACGTGAACGCCTTGATGACCTTGTGGCCGGCGATGGTTTCGTGGAGGAGTCGGTAGATCTGCGACATCTTGCGCTGTCCGATGAGGCTTTTTTTCTTGAGCTGGCGGCTGAAGACAACGAGGGGGATGACGGCCAGCGGAGTGATGATGAACGACACCAGGGCCAGGCGGATGTCGATGATGAAGATCCCGACGAGCAGCGCCAGGAGGGTGAACGTCTCTTCCACGAAGTCCGACAGCCCGCCGGCGATGGCCTGATGCATCTTGTCGACGTCGTTCGTCATCCGGGACATCAGGTCGCCCGTCGAAACCCGGTCGAAATAGGCCGGGGACTGATAGATGACGTGCCGGTAGAGGTCGTCACGGAGGCGTTTGACCACCCGGTGGCCGACGCCCTTCATGAAGAAATTGGCCAGGAAGGTGAACAAGCCCTTGCCGAAGATGACGACGAGCAGGATCAGCGGCAGGTAGCTCACCAGGTCTCCGCGGCTGATGCGGAGCAGCCTGAAGACCGAATCCATGACCCGGAACTTTTGGGGCAGGGTTCGGCCCGGGCGGGATTGAACAGGTTGTCCAGGATCGGCTGGACGAGGTTCACGAAAACGCCCGTGAACAGGGCCACGAAGACCGAGCAGCCAAGGGACAGGAGCAGGAGCTTTTTTTCCCGCCACGCCAGGCGCATCAGCGCGATGATGTCTTTCATGATCGGGCGCGCCGCGGGGTTCGCCGCTCCTGCAGCCGCTCGGCAATCTCCAGGGCGTTCAGCGCGGAACCCCGGGTCAGGTTATCGGTGACCGTCCAGATCCAGAAGGCGTTCGGGCGGTCCTCCTCCTTCTTGATCTGGCCGATGAAAATCTGGTCCTTGCCGGCCACCGACATCGAAGACACCGGGCATGAGCCCGAGCGGGGACCGACCTTGAACGCCGGGTGGCTGCGGTAAACGGCCTCGAGGTCGCGAATCCCGGCCGGGCCGGCGAGCTCGACGTAGGCCATGATGGAATATGTATGGAAGACCGGCGTCTGGACGATCGACAGGGTGACCGGGAAATCGGGCCGGCCGAGGACTCGGCGGACCTCCGAAATGACCCGCCGCTCGCCGCAGGAGAACCCGGCAGCATCCGCGGCTTCGGTCCGCGACAGGAGGTTGAAGGCCACCTGGTCTTTGAACACCACTTTCCTGGGCTTGGCGCCCGCGAGCAGGGCGGTGCTCTGGTCGGCCAGCTCGCTGATGCCGGCCTGGTCGAAGGCGGAGGCCGGCTGCAGGATGAAAGCGACGGCCGTCGTCACCCCGAACCGGCCGATCAGGCGGTCGAGGAGCGAGGCCAGGATGATGGTCGCGGGCAGGGGGTTGGCGATGAGCGGGCAGCGCTCCCGGGCGGCGGCCTCGTCGTTGACGCCGGCGACGACGATGGGGACGCTCCCGTCGCCGCTGAAGGTGCCGCCCAGGTCGATGGCCTGGTAACCCGCCGTCGAGGCCAGCCGGCCGTAGGTCCTGTTGGTGACGTCGTCGGCGGCCAGGAAGACGAGGTCGATGCCCTCGAGAGCCTTCCCGTCGAGATGGTGGATGACCTTCGGCTCGTCCTGGAATTGGGTGAGCTTGCTGAACTCCTCGTCGACATCGGGGTCGAAGAAGTCGATGCTGGTCAAGGGGAAGCCCTTGACGCTCAGGAGGTTCTTGATCTCCTGGCCCCGGAGGGACTCCGTGCCGATCAGGGCCACCCGGAACGCGCTCTTGATCGTCATGGTCCCCGGGGACGGCCGCCCTAGCGCGTCCCGCGAGATTGGGTCATCAGAACGTACATCCTGTCCTTCAGAGCGAGCTTCTGCTTCTTGATCTCGCGCTCCTCGACCCTCTCGTCCTCGGTGAGGAAGTTCTTGCTCTTGAGGCTTTCCAGCTTCTTTTCGCAGGACTGATGCTCCTCGTGGAGCTTCCTGAATTCCTCGTTCTCTTTGAGCAGAAGCTCTTTCAGTTCGATCTCATCCATGCGGACGCCTCCACCGTCCAAGAATATCACAACAGCGGGGGCCAATTCAATTTGGCCGGGCGGCCGCGAACAGCGCTTCCAGGCGGGCGGCCAGGCTGTCCCAAGTGAGGGTCATGATCTTATCGTGGCCGGCCGCGGCCAGGCGTTCCCTGAGGGCGGGGTCGAGGATGAGCCTTTCGACCTGCCGCTTGAGGAAATACGGGTGGGCGAAAGGCACGACCAGGGCTGTTTTCCCGTCGATGGCGAAATCCCCGCTGCCGCTGGCGGTGCAGACGACCGGGAGCCCGCAGGCCATGGCTTCGGCGGCGGTATTGGCCCAGCCGGCGCGGCGCTCGGCGCTGACGAAGGCGTCGGCCCGGGAGAACAGCCAGGACAGTCGGTCCTGGGGAAGGTCGAGGTGGAACTCGTATGGAACGGAGTCCTGATCAGCGGGCGGGGGTCTCGCCGGTCCCGGCCGACCAGGCTGTCGAAAAAGAGGAGCCGAAGGCCGGGGTATTTCCGGTGGAGGGCCTCGGCGGCCTGGATGACGTGGCGGACGCCCTTTCTTTTCTTGTAGATGCGACCGTAGGAGAGGATGGTGAACGGTGTCAGAAGGCCCGGGTGGGCATGACGAGAAACCCCGGACAGCGCCGCCGGCTCGTCTTGATCAGAACCGGGCGAGACCACAGCGCCAATTCCAGCCTGAGAAGCCCCCCGCGGCACCGGCCGGAACACGTCCGGGTTGATCCCGCCGGGCGCCCTGTGGCAGGTGACGCCGTACTTGCGCTCGATCCGGCGGCAAATGCCCTCCGAGCTTCCCAGGAAGTGGTAGTCCCGGTGGGCCACCGCCTTTTCCAGCTTGTGGCCTTCAAGAACAAAATAGAAGAACTTCGCCCGGGCCCGGAGGCGGTCGAACTGCGGCAAGATGGAGAACTCGCCGCAGATCCCGATGTCGAATTCCGCGCCGCCCAGGGCGTCGAAAGGTATCGTCCGGCCGCGGAACTCGAGCCAATCGGGCTTCTCCCCCGCCGGCGTGAACAGCGTATAATCATGCCCCCGCCTGACGAGCGCGTTCCCCAGTTCGATATAGCGGCGGACGCCGCCGTAGATCTCGACGTTCGGCAGGAGGGCGGCGATCTTCATCAGGTCACCGAACGTAACACGCCGGCAGCCGGCCGTCAAGAGAAGGGTCCTGTGACGGCACGGTCCTGTCCGTCCTCGGCCCCCCGCCGACGACGTTTGTGCCCTCCGAGGGGAGAGGGGTCCGTCGCCCGGGGGGCGGGACGGCCCGCGACCCGTCTCGAGGGACCCGGACGGTTTGACTTTAGAGGCCGATGAATATACTGAAACGCTCCCGAACATGGCGAGGTAGCTCAGTCGGTAGAGCGAAGGACTGAAAATCCTTGCGTCGACGGTTCGATTCCGCCCCTCGCCATTCCCTCTTTTTCAGCAAGATCCAAGCCGCAAAAACCGGTAGTCAATCAGCCAGCGAGAAACGCGCTGAAATCGGCCGACTCGCGCTTCCCCCCCTAGCTTTGTTTAGATGACTGGCTTACCCGTTTGCGCGCGGATGAATTCCCTCACCGGCCCGCCGAGCTCGGGGTGCTTCAGGGCCATGGCGATCGTCCCTTCCACGTATCCCTGTTTGTTCCCGCAGTCGTAGCGCGTCCCCTCGTAGAGGCACCCGTAGACCGGCTGGCTGTCGAGGAGCTTCCGGATGGCGTCGGTGATCTGGATCTCGCCCCGCTCATCGGGCGGCGTATTCCGGATAGCCTCGAAGATCTCGGGCGTAAAAACATACCGCCCCAGGATGCCGAGGTCCGAGAAGGCCTTTTCCGGCCCCGGCTTTTCGGCCATGTCCGCGACCTCGAAGACCCTCTCCGAGAGCTGTTTTTTGACCTTGATGATCCCGTACTTCTTCGTGCCTTCCCTGTCCACCCGCCCCAGGACGATGACCGAGGCCCCCTTCTCCTCGAAGACATCGACGAGCTGCTTGATGCAGGGCACGACGCAGTCGTAGATGTCGTCGGGCGTCAGGGCGGCCACCGGCTCGCCGGCCGCGAACCCCTCCCCCATCAGGATGGCATGCCCCAGCCCGAGCATCCGGGGCTGGCGAATAAAGGAGATCTTCGCCAGCCGGACGATCCGCTCGATTTCCTCCAGGAGCTCGAGCTTGTTCTTCTCCCGGAGGTGCGCCTCGAGCTCGGGACTGCTGTCGAAATGGTCCTCCATCGCCCCCTTGCCGCGGCTGGTGATGATGCCGATCTCCTGGAGGCCGGCGCCCGCCGCCTCCTCGACCGTGTACTGGATGAGCGGCTTGTCGACGACCGCCAGCATCTCCTTGGCCTGCGCCTTGGAGGCGGGCAGGAGCCGCGTGCCGAAGCCGGCCGCGGGGATGATCGCCTTGCGGACCTTCATGCTTCCTAGAACTTGTAGCTCACCGATATATGCGGGACGAAGATCGTCATGTTATAGATGCCGGGCATGCTCGAAGCATAATCCGGCTCGTAGAGCCACTTGGCGAAATCGACCGTCCTCTCCGTCCCGAGCAGGATCTCGCCCCCGATATCGATCACCAGGCCGTCCAGGTCCCAGCCCGCGCCCAGGGTGATGGCGTTAAAAGTATAGCTCGGGATCAGGATGTTCATCGTCTTATCGGGCGCCGGCGCCGGGTCGTTGTAATAGCCCAGCCGGATCGCCACGTTCTGGTAAATCATGTATTCCGCGCCGACCCGGATCTGGAGTCTGTCTTTCCATTTCAGGGGCGTTACGGTCTCCCCGGCTTTGGTGAAGAACAGGCTCCAGGCCGGATCCATGTAGCTCGTGGCGATCTCGTCCACCGTTGACCATTGCGACCACTGCAGGTCCGCGGTGATCACGAGGTCCCACGTCGGCCGGAAGGCCACGCCGCCGGCGATCCACCAGGGCCAGGTCAGGGACTTTTCGGTGTCGGATTGCGTGACCAGTCCGAGCAGGTCGATGTTGGAGATGAGGGTCGTACCCTTGAATGTGATCTTGCTCGGGGTGCGCGCGGAGAGGCCGAGACTGAACATGCTGCTCGGCTTGTAGAGGACGCCAAAGGTCGCGCCGATCCCCCAGCCGTTGGAGCTGTCCTCGTACTGGCCGAGGTCGAGGGTTTGCTCGGGGGTCGCGGGAACGGCGCCGGCCCACCTTTTCAGGGAAAACGTGCCGTAATCGACGTTCAGGGCGGCCCCCATTGAGACCTGGTCATTGATCCTGTAGGAAATGGCCGGCGAGATGCTGATCTTGCCGATCCGGCTTTCCCACAGGTATGGCGAGCTGTGCTCGCCGGCCGGCAGTCCGAGCTGATAATCCTGGAGGTCGATGAAATCGTTCCCGTCCCAGGTGGCGCCCAGCCCGCCGGGCGTGTAGACGGCGATACCCGCAACCATCTGTTCATTGATCGGCTGATAGTAGGCCAACATGCCGGCGAGGTAATGTTTGGTTTTGGTCTGGGCGTCCACGAGGGTCGCGAGCCCGGTCTGCTGGGGGACCTGCATGACATAAGTGCCCGAAGGGATGAGGTCGACGCCGTAGAAGCCGAGGACCCGGGTCTTGAAATTCGATAGGCCCGCCGGGTTCCAGAAGACCGCGCTGTAATCGTCGGCCAGCGCGACGAAGGCGCCGCCCATGGCCACGGCGCGGCTGCCCATTCCGTTCAGGTTGAGCCCGTTTGCCAGAGAAAGTGAGCTGAGCGCCAAAGCGAGGAGCGCGCCCAGGATAATGGACTTTCTAGTTTTCATAGTAAGGTACCTCCACTGGGGCCGAATGCCGTCGACCTCGATCCAAGGGTTTCGATAGTTTTACTATATTCGGGTTCTTTTTGCAATCGCCCGCGGCGCGGCCTGGCCGCTTAAGCGTCTCCTGACGAATCCGCGAATCGGCGTTCCCTCCCCGCCGCTCAGGATTTGGAAAAGATCAGCTTCCCCTTTTTGTCGACATCGATGTCGACCGTATCGCCCTCCCGAAAGCGGCCCTCCAGGATCTCGAGCGCCAGCGGGTTCTGGACTTCCTGCTGGATCGTGCGTTTGAGCGGCCGCGCTCCGTAGACCGGGTCAAAGCCGTGCTCGGCGAGAAGCGTGACGGCTTGGGGCGTGATGACGAGCTTGATCTTTCTCTCCTGCAGCCTCTTCTGGAGCAGGGCGAACTGGAGCTCGACGATCTTGGCGATCGTCGATTTGTCCAGCGCCCGGAAGATGATGAGCTCGTCGATCCGGTTCAGGAACTCGGGCCGGAATGAGCTTTCCAGGGCTTTCCGGACCTCCTTCTCCATGGCCTCGTAATCCTGGCTGAGATCCTTGATGAACTGGCTGCCGACGTTCGAGGTCATGATGATGAGCGTGTTCCGGAAATCGACGGTCCGCCCCTTGCCGTCTGTCAGGCGCCCGTCGTCGAGGATCTGGAGCAGGATGTTGAACACGTCGGGATGGGCCTTCTCGATCTCGTCGAGGAGGACGATGGCATACGGCCGCCGCTTGATCGCCTCGGTCAGTTGCCCGCCTTCCTCGTACCCGATGTACCCCGGGGGCGCCCCGATCAGCCGGGAGACGGTGTGCTTCTCCATGTACTCCGACATGTCCAGCCGCACCATGGCCTTCTCGTCGTCGAACAGGAACTCGGCCAGGGCGCGGGCCAGCTCGGTCTTCCCGACGCCCGTCGGTCCGAGAAAGATGAACGAGCCCAGCGGCCGCGTGGGCTCCTGGAGGCCGGCCCGGGCCCGCCGGATCGTGTCCGAAACGATGCGCAAGGCCTGGTCCTGGCCGACCACCCGCAGACGCAGCCTGTCTTCCATCTTGATCAACCTCGACACGTCGCCCTCGAGCATTTTGGAAACGGGGATGCCGGTCCAGCGCGATACGACCTCGGCGATGTCCTCTTCGTCCACTTCCTCTTTGAGCATCTTGCCCTTCTTCTGGACCTCGGCGAGCTGCGCCACGAGCTTCCCCATGTCCTTGCCGATCTCGATCAGCCGGCCGTACCGGATCTCAGCCACCCTTTCCAGATTGCCCTGGCGTTCCGCGCTCTGCTCCTCGATCTTCAGCGCGTCCTGCTCCTCGGTGAGCTTGTTCATGGCATCGATGAGCGTCTTCTCATTCTGCCATCGCGCTTTGAGGACGGCGCTCTTTTCCCGCAGCCCGGCCAGCTCCTGGCTCAGCTTGTCGAGGCGGTCCTTCGACCCGGGGTCCGTCTCTTTTTTCAACGCCTGCCGTTCGACTTCGAGCTGCATGATCCGGCGCTCGAACTCGTCAACCTCCTCGGGCAGGCTGTCGATGGCGATGCGGGTGCGCGAGGCCGCCTCGTCGACCAGGTCGATCGCTTTGTCGGGAAGATAGCGTCCCGAAATGTAGCGGCTGGACAGCGTGGCCGCCGCCACCAAGGCCGAGTCCTTGATCTTGACGCCGTGGTGGACCTCGTATTTCTCCTTAAGCCCGCGGAGGATCGAGATCGTGTCCTCGACCGAGGGCTCGCCCACGAAGACCTGCTGGAACCGGCGCTCGAGCGCGGCGTCCTTCTCGATGTATTTCTTGTATTCGTTGAGGGTCGTCGCTCCGACGCAGCGCAGCTCGCCGCGCGCGAGAGGCGGCTTGAGCATGTTCGACGCGTCCACGGCGCCCTCGGCGGCCCCGGCGCCGATGATCGTGTGCAGCTCGTCGATGAACAGGATGACCTCGCCGCTCGCCTCCTTGATTTCTTTGAGGAGCGCCTTCAGCCGGTCCTCGAATTCTCCCCGGAACTTGGTGCCGGCGACGAGCGACCCGATGTCGAGCCCGACCAGCCGCTTGTCCTTGAGCGATGTCGGGACATCGCCGTTGGCGATCCGCTGGGCCAGGCCTTCAACGATGGCCGTCTTCCCCACACCGGCCTCGCCGATGAGCACCGGATTGTTCTTGGTGCGCCGGGAAAGGACCTGGATAACCCTCCGGACCTCGTCCTCGCGGCCGATGACCGGGTCGAGCTTGCCCTGCCGGGCCAGCTCGGTGAGGTCCCGGCCGTACTTCTGGAGGGTCTGGTACTTACCCTCGGGCTGGGGGTCGGTGATCCGTTGCGAGCCCCGGATGGAAGCCAGGGCCTGGAGGGCGGCCTCCTCCCGGATGCCGCTTCTTTCGAGCAGGCGGCCCGCCTCGCCCGCTTCACCCTTGAGCATGGCGAGGAGGAGATGCTCGGTCGAGACGTATTCGTCCTTGAGCTTTTCGGCCTCCTGCCGCGCCCCGTCCATGACCTGTCGCAGCGCCGGCGAGAGGAAAACCTCCCCCGCCCCCTGAACCTTGGGCAGCCGCTCGAGCGCCTGACCGGTCTCCTGGCGCAGACGGTCCACGTTAACGCCCACCTTGCCCAGGACTTCGGGCACGACATTCCCTTCCTGGGTCAGCAGCGACCAGAGAAGATGCTCGGGCGTCAGCTGCTGATGGCCCAACTCTTCGGCCTTGGACTGGGCCGCCTGAAAGGCTTCCTGCGACATCACGGTGAATCGGTCCCATCTCATGGGTCTTACTCCTTCACGTTACTTACCTGACTTATTCATAAAAAGCGCCTCGTCTTTTTTCCATCTCTCTTTAGGCGGCGCTTTTCACCCTTCGGGCGAGCCGATTCGGCCCCATCGGCTTCGTTCTCGGAGTTCGCTGTACCAAAGAGTACAGCTTCACCCCTCGGGCCTCGCATCTGGGGGCCGCCTCGATTCGTGAAGTATTCAGGCTAATATATAGTATGCCAAAAAACGCGCCGGCTGGGGAAGTCCGCCCGGAAAAAAGGTTGCATCTCCATCCATGTGATCAGGTGATTGAAAATCGGGGTCCTGTCACGGCGCGCCCCTGTGCGTCCTCACGCCTCACCCGTCAACGACTGCTAGCGCCCTCCCAGGGGAGAGGGGGCCCCGTCGCTCCGGGCGCGCAGGGGCTATCGCCGTGCCACCCCTCAGTGAGATCATCACCGTCACATGTTTGAAGATGCTTCCCGGAAAAAATCCGCTTGACAAACCCCCGAAATTGGCTAATTTTCTGGTTGGAGCAGGTCATGGAAGAAATCGAGATCATGAGCTGGCAGACGCTCGACGCCGTCAGGAAGCGGGCCAAGGTCGTCGAGACCGTGGGCAATCTGCAGACCGGCCACAACATGTCGGTTTTCGGCATCATCGAGGACGACTTCCTCGAGCTGGCCTACAGCGACTCGGCGGCCAACACTCTTCGGCGGTTCGAGAACCGGGACGAATTCGACGTCGCCCTCGAAGCCCGGAAGGAGGAGGACGGCGAGGCGCCATTCGAAGAGGACGACCGCGACTACGACGAGGACGAGGAAGACAAAGACGGCGAGCTCGGCGTCGAAGAGGATCCGGAGATCTCCTGACGCGGGCGGCTCAGGATTCCCGGAGCTTGACCTTCAGCGCGTTGAGAAGATTCAGCGCTTCGATCGGGGTCAGACCGGAGATCTCACAAGCTTCGATCTCGTCCCGGATCTCCCTGAGGCGCTCCTGTTCCCTGTCCTCCCTGAAGAGCATGAGCTGGGACTTGTCCCGGCGGGCGCGCGCCGTGTAGGCGAGACGGGGGCGCCCCCGCCTCGTCGAGCTCGAGCTTCTCCAGGTTGAACAGGACCTCCTTGGCCCGGTCGATGACCGTCCGGGGGATCCCGGCGAGCTTGGCCACATGGATGCCGTAGCTCTGGTCGGACGGTCCGGGCACGATCTTCCTCAGGAAGATGACCTCGTCTTTCCATTCCTTGACCGCGACGTGGTAGTTCTTGATCCGTTTCAGGGTCAGGGCGAGCTCGGTCAGCTCATGATAGTGGGTGGCGAATAAGGTCTTCGCCCGGATATCTTCCTGGTCATGGAGGTATTCGGCGATGGCCCAGGCCAGGCTCAGACCGTCGAAGGTGCTCGTGCCGCGGCCGATCTCGTCCAGGAGCACGAGGCTCCGCGGCGTGGCGTTGTTGAGGAGGTTGGCCGTCTCCAGCATCTCGACCATGAAGGTGGACTGGCCGAGGTTCAGGAAATCCGTGGCGCCGATCCGGGTGAAGATGCGGTCGACGACGCCGACGGCGGCGGCGCCCGCAGGGACGAACGACCCCATCTGGGCCAGGATGGCGATGAGCGCCACCTGCCGCAGGTAGGTCGATTTCCCACCCATGTTCGGCCCCGTAATGATGAGGATCTGGTTCTCGTCGCGGTCGAGCAGGACGTCGTTGGGGATGAACGGCTCCGTCAAGGTCCGCTCGATCACGGGGTGGCGCCCGTCCCGGATCGACAACCGGTCGGAGGCGTCGACCACCGGCCGCACGTAACCCCCCTGAACGGCCAGCTCCGCCAGGGCGGTGAGAACGTCCAGCTGGGCCACCGCCGAAGCGATCCGCTGCAGCCGTCCGGTTTCGGCGGCGATCCGGTTCCGGACCTCCGCGAACAGCCGGTATTCGATCTCGGCGCCGCGTTCCTCCGCGGACAGCACTTTTCCCTCGTATTCCCGGAGCTCCGGCGTGAGGAACCGCTCCGAGCCGGCCAGGGTCTGCTTCCGGGAATAGTCGGACGGAACGAGGTGGAGGTTGGCCTTGGTGACCTCGATGGAGTAGCCGAAAACCCGGTTGTAGCGGACTTTGAGCGAGGAGATCCCCGTCCGGGCCCGCTCCTTCTGCTCGAGCTGGACGATGAACGATTTCCCGGAGCGGCTGACGGCCCGGAGCTCGTCGAGCTCGGCGTCGAAACCGTCCTTGATGATCCCCCCCTCGGTGAGGAGAAACGCGGGCTCTTCGAGGATCGCCCTGTCGACGAGGTCCCGGACATCCCCGGCGTCGTCCCAGGAGTCGCGCAGACCGGCGACGAGCGGCGCGGCGAATCCCTCGAGCTCGGCCCGAATCGCGGGCAGCGGCTCGAGCGACCGCTTCAAGGCGATGAGGTCGCGGGGGTGGGCGGCCGCGAGCGAGATCTTGCCGGTCAGGCGTTCCAGGTCGAGGATGCCCTTGAGCCGTTCGCGGACCTCCCGGCGTTCGACGGGCTTCCGCTGCCACTCCTCGACGGCGTCCAGCCGGCCGTTGATGGCCGCGGGATCGACGAGCGGCTCGAGGAGCCAGGACTTGAGCAGACGACCGCCCAATGGCGACACGGTCCGGTCGACCACATCGAGGAGCGAGTCCCTCACCCGGCCGTCCCTGAGGTTCCGGACGAGCTCCAGGTTCCTGATCGTCGCCGCGTCCAGGATGAGGTGGTGGCTGGCGTGCGTAAAGGAGATCTGCCTGACGAGTCCCAGCGAATCCTTCCGGATCTTTTTCAGATAATAGAGCAGGGCGCCCGCGGCGGACACGGCCAGCTCTTTGTCTTCGAGACCGAACCCGGCGAGTGACGTCACCTGAAAGTGTTCGAGCAGCAGGCTCCGAGCCTGGGGAGGATCGAAGGCCCAAGCTTCGACCGGACTCCGCAGAGGAGGCTCCGGGCCGCCGAGCCGCGCCAGCTCCGCGACCGTAGGCTCGTCACCATCCGGGAAAATGATCTCCTTGGGGGACACTCGGTAAAGCTCGTCCTCGAGGCTTCTCGATTCCCGGTCCGTCCCCTGGGTCGTCCGCAGCCGGCCGGAGGCGAGGTCGATGACGGCCAGTCCCCAGCCGCCGTCGCTCCGGTACAGGCCGGCGATAGTGACGCTGTCCTTGCCGCCCTCGAGGTCCACTTCGACGGCGGTGCCGGGCGTCAGCACCTTGATCACATCCCTTTTGACGACGCCCTTGGCCTTTTTCGGGTCCTCGAGCTGCTCCGAGACGGCCACCTTGAAGCCCCGCTTGAGCAGCTTCGCGATATAGGATTCGACGGCGTGATGGGGCACTCCGCACATCGGCACTTTCTGACGCGATGTCAGGGCGATTTCCAGGATCGGCGAGGCGGTCCGGGCATCTTCGTAGAACATCTCGTAGAAATCCCCCAGCCGGAAGAGCAGGATGGCATCCGGGTGCGCCGCCTTGAGGCGGAGGTACTGATCCATCATCGGCGTCGCGGATCGTTCCCGGGTCATGGTTTTCTCGACACGTTGTATTTCTCGACAAGATGATGGGGGCTGTAGGACATCTTGGCGCGGCGCAGACCGGGGATGCCGCAGTCCTGCTCCCGGTTGATGAACCGGAAGTCCGCCCATTCGTGTCGGATGAACTCGCGGTTGATGAGCTGGTTCAACCCATCGTAGCCGGGATGCACGATCTCGATGTGGATGACGGCCGTGTCGCGGTTGAGCTGCCCGCCGATGGAAAAGGCGATGACCCGGCCTTCGGTCTCGAGGATTCCGCCGACGAGGCCGAGCCGGTCGAGATGCGCGCAGGCCTCCTGGATCACCGGCCGCCAGGGTCCGGCGGCGGGGCTGTCGTTCGCGGCCTTGACCGTCAGCCAATCGTCGAGAAGCTCCTGGCAGGCGGTGAGGTGGGCCGGCGCCATCCTCTGGTACTCATAGGCATGGGCCCTTTCGAACCGGCGGATGTGGTTCCGCTTGCCGTCGAACTTCTTACCCTGGAGGGAGATGAGCCCGGCGGACTCATAGACGTAATCGAAGTTATCCCGGTCGGGTCGGCACTGGAAGGAACCGCAGTGGCGAAGAGCGAAGTCGGCGGCGACCCGGGAAAGCCGCGGGGCGGCCGACAGGCAGAGGTCCACTGTCTCGGGGATCCTTTCTGCACCTATCGGCTGCAAAAAATACGGGGGCTCGGCCGGCGGTGCGCACAGAACGCACATGTTCCCGTGGATGGACGTGAGCTTCGGCTTCTCGACCTCCCGCCAGATGAACATGTTGGCGAACGTCAGCTCGCAGACGTCGGCGGGATGCCGGACCAGCGCGGCGGTGACGAGGTCCAGGTCTTCGAGCCCGAGGGGCTTGAACTCGGGAAAACGCGGGAGAATCATCCGCGCCTCCTGACCATCACCGTGCACAGGTCCCGGCGGCAGCCGGTGCACCAGTCCGGATCCCTGACCATGCCGGGGGGAAATCCGGCCGTCCGCTCGAAACCCAGTCGTTCAAAATAGCCGGGGATGACGGTTGCCAGGTGAACATCCTCCAGCACGCCGGCCAGCAGGGCGAAGACGAGATCCCTGCCGATTCCCTGATTCCGGCTCGCGGGATCGACGCCCAGCGCGCAGAGCTCGAGGCAGCCGGCGTGCCGCTTGAGTCCGACGATGCCGTGCAGCCGGCCGTCCTGCTCGGCGACCCAGAAATCATCCGTCTCCATCCCCGGATAATCGAGCCCGCATTCGGCGGCGAGCCGGACGACCTGTTCCCAATCCGAGTGGGCTGCTTTCCGAATCGACATGGTGGATATTATACACCTATAATGCGCGGGCGAGGACCGGCGTCGCGAAGAGGGCCGTATGATTCTCCCTGCAAAAGGCGGAGCGGAGGATCGCGTCCTATCACCGGGTGAACCGGTCCGAACTCATTGACAACCACGGGGGGCTGCTATAGTATTAATCGCTAAAGTGAACGCTCCCCTTGTCCTGACCTGCCTGCGTATCCTGATGATCCCCGCCCTCGTGATCATCCTCCTTTCACAGTTCAAAGGTCAGGAGATCACGGCCTTCGTCATCTTCCTGGCGGCCGTCCTCACGGACACTCTCGACGGGTTCTGGGCCAGGCGCAGGAATAAGATCACGACCCTCGGTCAGCTCCTGGACCCGACGGCCGACAAGCTGCTGATCGTCTCCACCCTGGTCTGCCTTGTCGGAACGGGCGTCGTTCCCGCGTGGATGGCGGTGGTCATCATCGGCCGGGAAATCGCCGTCACGGGCTTCCGGGCGATCGCCTCCTCCCGCGGCATCAACATCCCGGCCTCGGCGCTGGGCAAATTCAAGATGAGTTCCGAGGCCGTGACGATCTGTCTGCTCCTTCTCGGGGAGCGCATTCTCGGCCCCTATTATCTTCTGGCGAGGATCGGCCTCTGGGTCACCGTCGTCGCCGCCCTGATCTCGGCCGCGGAATACGGCCTCCGCCACGGCCCGGCTGTTCTGTCAGACCGGCCCTAGCCTGAATTATTCACGAATCGAGGCGGCCCCCAGATGCGAGGCCCGAGGGGTGAAGCTGTACTCTTTGGTACAGCGAACTCCGAGAACGAAGCAGATGGGGCCGAATCGGCTCGCCCGAAGGGTAAAAAGCGCCGCATAAAGAGAGATGGAAAAAAGACGAGGCGCTTTTTATGAAAAAGTCAGGCTAGAAGGGCCGCGCGGCTTCTCTCCAAAGAGGCGCCGTCCTCGACGTTAAGGAGGAGAGGCGGCCGTGGCCAAGCGCGGCTCGTTCGCTTGAGCAGGCCGGAAAGCACCCTGCCGGGCCCCAGCTCGATCACCGCGTCCACCGACTCCTTCTGCAGGACCGTCATTGAAGACTGCCAGAGCACCGGCCGGCTGACCTGACGTTTCAGGGCCGCCCGCGCGTCTTCGCCCCGGAGGACCGGCCGGGCATCCACGTTGGCGATAACGGGAAAACGGAGATCCCGGAACTCGACGGCGTCGAGGTCGGCCGCCAGCCTCTCCTCGGCAGGCCTCATGAGAGATGTGTGGAAGGGAGCGCTGACCGGCAGCTTGACCGACCTCGCCCCCGCCAGGAAACCCAAGGCTTCGTCGACGGCCGCCGCCGCGCCGGCGATAACGATCTGATCGTCGCTGTTCCAGTTGGCGATCTCGACCACTCCGTCATGGACCCGCCCGACCGCGGCCCGGACCTCATCGTAGGCGACGCCGAGCACGGCCGCCATCGCCCCCGCGCCGGGGGCTACGGCGTCCTGCATGTAGCGGCCGCGTTTGTGGACGAGGACCAGCGCGTCCTCGAACTTCAGGCTGCCCGACGCCACCAGGGCCGAATACTCGCCCAAGCTGTGCCCCGCCGCCACGACGGGCTCCTGCTCGAGCAGTCGGAAGGCGACAAAGCTCATCGTCAAGAGGGCGGGCTGGGTGTACGCGGTCAGCTTCAGCTTCTCCTCCGGGCCGTTGAAACAGAGCTCGGAGAGCCCGAACCCCAGAGCTTCATCGGCCTTGGAAAACAGCTCTCTGGCGAGTGGATACCGGTCGTGGAGGTCCTTCCCCATGCCGACCTTCTGCGAACCCTGGCCGGGAAAAACGAAAGCCAATCGACTCATCGGCCGTCCTTTCACTTGAGATTTTGAAGACATTCTTCGTTAATGCTGATCTCCGCCTGATCCCTTAGACCGCGGATCCAATCCGAGATCTGAGCTTCCCTTTTCCGGTCCCTGAGCCGCTCTTCGATTTCCCCCAAGACCTCGCTCATCGGTTTTGGCTCGAGCCCCGATAAGGCTTGGGCCGGCGCATAATCCCGAGCGTAATAGTCCTCGATCTCCTGGACCGTAACCCCCGGGGGTTGTCCGAACCGGATGGCGATCATCCTCTCGTATTGCAGGATGTTTTCCAGGTAAGACGAAATGCCGCTCTCGGTGATGCCGAAGGTATCGGTGAGACGCCGCCATTCGTCCGGCTCGAAACGGGATTTCAACGCGGCAAGCCGGGCGGCCACGTCTTCCGGGGAAATGGGAAAGTTCTCCCTCAGGAGCTCGGTGACGACGTGGCGGTCGACGGAGTCCTGCAAGACTTCCGCGGGAGTCGGCGTCTTGACGCCGGCTGCGGGAGTTTCCCCCAGGCGGAAGGCGCTCAGGATGCGAACGTCGGTCAGGGTGATCGCCCTGCGGTTCACGTGAGCCACGACGCAATCGACGGCCTGAGGCCCCGAGCAGACCAGGAGGGCGGTCAGGACAGCCACCGCCGCCGCGGTCCGGACGAGGCGTTTGACCGGCTCGGCCAGCAGGGTTCTCGTCCTAGAAGATATTGCCGATGGTGAAGTAAACAATGGGTTTTCCCTTTCGCTCCGGGTCGGTCAGGTTCCAGCCGAGCTCGAGACGGATCGGGCCGAGCGGCGTCCTGTAGCGGACTCCCAGCCCCAGGGCATGTTCGAGATCGGCCAGTTTAAGGTCGCTCCGGTTGGCAAAGACGTTGCCCACGTCATAAAACAGGGCCCCACCGAGGTTCGGGACCGCGGCCAGCAGCGGGAGAACAGCTTCGAAATTGAAGAGGGCCATCGCCTTCCCGCCGACCGGATTTCCCGAAACGGGGTCCTTCGGGCCCAGTTCGTCGAATTCCTGGCCCCGGAAAGAGTTGCTGCCGCCGGCGAAGAACCGCTCGTGGATCGGCATATTGCCCGTTCCCAAACCCAGGCGGAAGGTGGCCCCGAGCGTCGCGCGCGAGGCGACCGGGAAATAGCGCTGATATTTGAAGGCCCACTTTAGAAAGTCCGATTCCGTGGTGAAGAGGGGAAAGGCGTACTGCAGGCTCAGGCTCGAGAAGTACCCCCGGGTCGGGTTGAAGCCGTCGTCCCGTTTCTCCCGGATTAAGCTCGGTTCGACCGAGGTCGCCGAGTACGGATAGAACTCCCGGTCGATCTCGTTCGGCGGAATATCCAGGTAGTAGAGCGTGGTGCTGGCGTAACGGAGCGCCGCGAGGAGCGTCAAGTTCCAGAAGATCGGCTTGATCACCGACAGGCTCACGCCCTCCCGCTTATAGCCGAAGCTGGCCCTGTCCTCTTCCTCGATCCAGCCGTTGAGATAGGTCGGAACACGGATGCCGAAGAAAAAGTAGGGCTGTTCCCAGCTCACGATCAGCCGCTTCTCGGCCAGGCTGAACTGGGAGACCAGGCTCAGGTTCGCGGCGCGCCCGAAGACATTGCTGCGCATGTACTCGGCCGTGCCTCTCGGCCTCAATTGGGCCGAGCCCAGCGAAGACGTCTGGAGCTCGTTCCGCGTTTCTATGCCGATGCCCAGACCGACGTAATTCCTCTCGCCCTCGCGGAGCCGGATGACCAGGTTTTCGGACCCCGGCATGAGCGGGACCTCGTCGATCCTGGCCTCGGAGAAGACGCCCAGCTTTTCTAGGCCGGTCCGGCTGGCCGCGATTTTCTCCTGGCGGGCGAGGTCTCCCTCCTTGATCTTCAGTTCCTTCAGGATCGTCCTGTCTCGGGTAACGAGGTTGCCCGAGATGAACACTCCCTGAACCTTGGTGCCGACCCCCTCCCGGATCAAAAAAGAGACGTCGAACTCATCCTCGCCGGCCGGCGTGGCCCGAGCCTCGATCCTCGTCCCCCGGATCCCTTGATCGAGATAGTAAGCCTCCAGGATTTGAATGTCCCGCTGGATGGACGGGCCGAAATACGGCCCGCCCTCCTTGACGACGACCTGGCCCCGGAGCGTCGGTTCGTCGACGAGCCCGGCGCCGATGAACTCGATTTTCCTGGTGCGCCGCTGCCGTCCTTCCTCGATGCCGAAGGAGGCGACCGCCGTGCTGTCTCTTTCGTGAAAATGGAGATTGACCGCGACGTCGGTGAACCCCCTGGACTGGTACAGCACCTCGATCTCGTACGGCAGCTCGAACACCCGCTTGCCGTCGATGCCTCCGAACACGCGCATGCGCTCGGCCAGCAGTAACTGGCTCTTGAGCTCGTCGGCCGTCAGATGCTGGTTCCCCTCGAACTGAACCTCCGGTATCCTGTATTTTTTCCCCGGGCTGGCGTTATGGTTGACCCGAATGCCGTCCTCGAGCTTCTCGATCGAAGAGCGAACCGAGGCGAAGATATAGCCTTTGCCCCTCAGGTCGCCCAGGATCCTGGCTTCTCCCTCCGACATCCCCCACTCCTCGAAGACGGGAGCTTCCCAGATGGGCTGAAGTAAATTGACAGCGACCTTGGCGCCGCTGATGACAATATCCACCCGTTCGCCTGTATCGATCCTGATCAACAGCAAGACCGTGCCTTCCTCCACGAAAAACGACTCGGGGGCGGGCTGGACGTCGGCCCTCGGAAAACCGAGACCGCGGTACTTGTCCCTGATCCGCTGCAGGTCCTTCTCCATCTTGATCAATGAATAGGGTTGGCCCGCCCGTGTCTTTATCAGTTTCCTGAGGTCCGCGGCGGGCACCTGGGGGCCGCCCTCGAACCGGATGTCCGAGATGATATATCTCGCCCCGGCGGAGATCTCGAACGTGACATCGACCTGGGGGGCCCGGGCGTCGCGGACGACGGAGGTCCGGATCCTGGGTTGAAAATAGCCTTCTCGCGCCAGGGCGGCCTTGATCTCTCCCACTCCCTGCCCCAGGCGATCCTCGGAAAAATAGATATCGGTGCGCAGCGACACCAAGGATTCCCGGACCCGGCCCGAAAACAAGGGCCTCAGGCCCCGGAAACGCACAGCCCGAATAAGGAGACGGCTGGTCAGCCGGAAGGTCAGCTCAACCTCCTTGTCACCGCTGCTGAAAACCCTGACATCGGAAAACAGGCCGGTGCCGAAGACCTGCTTCACCGCTTCGCTCACGGCGTAGGGAGAGAAGGCTTCGCCCTGCTTAAGGGAGATCAGCTTATCCAGTCCGGGATCCGCCGCCCTGTCATCCACCAGCATGGTGATCGCGGCGATCCGTGCCGTGACCGCAGCGTTGGCGATCGGGGCTTGAAGGCCCAGGCCGGCGGCCAAGGCAAAGAGCCACAGCGCCCGGAAAGCCGCCGTCGGACCGGACCGCCGCCGCTCAGAATCTTCGACGAATCTTGAAATCAAGGCTGACCCGTCCAAACTCGTTCCTCGTCGCAACGAGGGAGAATTCTTTGCTCAAGTCCCACTCGAGCCGGATGATCTCCTCGGTCTGCCGCATCAGGTTGGTGGAGTAGTAGATGGAGACTTTGGAGGAAATGTCCTTGCCGACCGTCAGCCGAGCCCTCATTTCCGCGGAAGATCCCATCAGGAAGGGATCGATGCGGATCCTCTCCACGCTGAGCAGCTTCTCCGCCGTCTTCTGGGCCGGCTCGGTCAACTGAAAGGAGACCAAGGAGGCGCTGCTGAGCTGAGTGCTCGACTCGGGCCGGTAGGTGCGGCGAAAGGCCTCGCCGAGCGCCAAGAGGGTCAGAACCTCTTCCGAAGGAAGCGGCGGCGACGAGCTGAACTCGGGCCGGAGCTGGCTGGCGAGGCCGGATAGGGTAACCATAACGCGGTAATCCTTAACATAGGTCTCGGCTTGGGCCTCAATATATGGCTCGGTGGAGGTGAGGCTGAAGAAGCTCAGCCTGCCGCGCAGGATCTGGAAGGTCCTGTCCTGGAAGGAGGCCTGGCCGGAAATGAGGTCGATCGTCCCGAGGAGAATCGGGTCGAGAACATTCCCCGTGACCGTCAGGTCGAACTTTCCCCGGATCCGGCCGACCGCATTTTCCATCAGGGCGTTATCGCTCGCCCGGAGATGGATGCTGAGATTCATGTCATCGAAGAAACCCGGCTTTCTTTGGGACTGGGGATAGCGGACCGAGGAGAAGGCGAGCTTTTCATAGACCTCCCGTCTCCACAGGGCGCGGTGGACGTCGATGTTGCCCTCGAGGACGAACCGGCTCGTGTTCCTGGCCAGGCGGAAGAGGACGTCGGCCGTTGCCAGGGTCCGCTCGAATGGAGAGAGCTGCAGGTTCTTGCCCTGGAAAGTCAAATCAATGGTCGGCGGGCGGCCTCGTTCCAAAACGACCTCCCCGCCGCCCAAGATTTCTCCGCCGCCCAGTTTCCCCCGGAAGGACCGGATCGAGGCCCGGTTGTTATTGACGATCACCAGCCCGGAGTAGTCGGTCAGGGCCTGCGCAAAGCGGGGGAAGGGCAAGACCGATCCCTGGATGTCGATGGCCCCCGAAACCTGCGGGGCGGCCAGGCTGCCCCGCACCTCGACGGTGTAATTCAGGCGGCCCTTGGCGCCCTTCCAGGGAAGGAGGATATCCAGGTTGCTGAACCCTCCCTTGGCGTCGACCGTCAACCCGTCATCCGCGAAGGGGATCAAGGCGTTGATCGCAACATCGTTGGCCCCGGGCGAGAGGATGCCCTTGACGCTGAGCCCCACCTTTTCCATGGACAGCCGGAGCTCCAGGTCACCCTCCGCCTCGACCGTCTGGATGGGATCGAGCAGGAGCTTCTCGATCCTGAACCGGCCGGCGCCGTTCCTTTCCCCGAGCCGACCGCTGCCCTTGACGTCGAAAGACAGCCTTCCCGAAAGCCCTGGGGCGAGGCGATTGAGGTCGATCTCCTTCGCCGCCATATCGATATCCATGACCTGGCCAAGAGGGTTGAGTTTCCAGGACCCCGAAGCTTTGCCTCCACGATAATCAAACGCCAGTTCGGGAAAAGCGATGGACTCCCCGTCCCAGATCAACCGGCCGGATACGGATTGGAAACCTTCGTTTTTGAACTTGATCAGCGGCGATGCAAAACCCCCTTCGACACGCAGGGATCCGCCCCGCGTCGCCACCTTGAATTCGCCGGCCACCTTCCCGGAAAAAGGATAGGGCAGGCTCAGCCCGGGCAGGATCCTGGTCAGCTCGCCCTCGGACAAGTTGATCGAGACGTCCAGGCGGTCCTCTCCCGAAACAAGGTCAACCTGGCCCTTGATCTCGGGATCGGAGAGCGAGAAATGGCCGTCCACCGCCCCGCGGCTGATGCGGACCGTTCCGTCGGCGGCGGACAGGTCGAATTTATCGAAACCCGCCGGCGCCAATCGGAAATCGAAGCTCACGTCGGGTCGAGAGATGGAGCCGAATATCCGGATCGTGGATTGGCCGCCGCCGCGGATCTCAGGAAGCTTCAAGGGAGCGCCAAGGACCAGGCCGGTGAACTCCCGCCCGTCTTTGACGTCGGTCACATCTCCCGTGATCGAAACCTCCAGGCCGCGGTCAGTGACGATCTCTCCGTTGACGTCCAGCCGCCCGAAAGCTGTCTCGAGCCGAGGCAGCTCGAAGGCGATCGTCCGGCCCCTGTCCCAGGTAAAATGACACGGCCCTCGGAGGCCGTACTTGCCGGGTTGAACGCCGGCAAGATCCTGCTCCCGGAACTCGAAATCGGCCGTCAATCCGAGGTCGGTGACGCTAAAGTCTCCCCAGATCGGCGACCGCACGGGGTAGGGCAGGTTAAAATATGAGAAGATCGGTTCCAGGTGGTACCCCTGCAGATTCCCTCTCACCTCCCTGTCCACGTAATGGATCCTGATGGCTTCCGCTCCCGTCGTTTTCAGGAGGTTCAGGTTCACGAGGACCCCCCGGCCCGGGAGGACTTCGACCTGGCCTCTTGCCTTTTCCATCGGGACACTGTTGAGCGCCATGTCTTCGCTCGAGAATTCCGTTCGGAACGACAGCGCGCCCCGGTCGCGGGTGAGCGTCCCCTTGCCCTCCAAACGGCCGTCCCAGTTGAAGGGGATCTTGACCAGGCGGGCCACCGCGGCCATCTCGATGCCGTAGGAGATAGCCAGGGAGCCTGCGAATTCCGGCGCGGCGCTCAGGTCGCCGGCGGCGCGGATGAGTCCCTCCCGGCCGGCGAGGCTCAGCCGTCTCACCTTGATCTGCTGCGGTCCGGCCTGAACGATGAGACTGAGCCGGCCTTCCAGCGGCGCGCGGGCGGCATCCATCCAGACGGAGGCGGCGCCGGCCTCGGCGGTCAGGACATAGGAGTCTCCCAGCGGCTCGACGATCGCCCTCAGGCCCCGCATCGAGAAGCCGACTTTCGGACTGGAGTAGCTGACATCTCCGTCCTTCACCACGGCCCTCGCGAGAGAGAAAGGGAGAACCGGCAAGCTTCGGCTCTTTTTCTTTTTTTCTCCGGCGGGAGGGCCCGGAGAGATCCGGATGACGGGCCTGGTGACGACGATCACCAAGGGCTTCTCTCTTTTGAAGAGGGACTCCAGAGGAAGCCGGACCTGAACCTCTTCGGCCGAAAACAGCCCGGGAGGGGAGACGGTGCGGACGTTTTCGAGGATGACCGACGGCGGCAAGATCCGCAGGCGCAAGCTGCTGTACTGGATTATCGAACGGATCTGCTTTTCGACTTGGCGCAGAAGAAAATTCCGCAGGTAGAGGCCGGCCCCGAGCAGGATCCCGACGAGCGCGGCGAAGGCCACGAGCGACCAGATCCTTTTCCGAGTCATTGTCTACCGGGAACGGACTTTCTCAATCGCCGGCTGAAACGCAAGCCATCCCTGCCTAGCCATATCATGAAGGTATTCTAACACGGCGGCCAGGGCGTTCTTATCCTTGAGGCCCGCGGGTTTTCTATCGAGGCCCATCGTCCCGACCTTCCGAAACCAGCTATTTCTTGACCTTTCCCCAGTCTTTCAGGAATTTTTCCATCCCGATGTCCGTCAGCGGATGCCTGACGAGCTTGTCGATGACGCCGAACGGGATGGTGGCGATGTCGGCGCCGGCCAGCGCGGCTTGGACGACGTGAAGCGGGTGGCGGATGCTGGCCACGATGACCTCGGTCTCGTACCCGTAGTTATCGTAAATCGCCAGGATCTGTTCGACCAGCTCCATCCCTTCCTGGGCGATGTCGTCCAGGCGACCGATGAACGGGCTGACGAAGCGGCTCCCGGCCTTGGCCGCCAGCAGCGCCTGGGTGGGGGAGAAAACGAGCGTGGTGTTGACGCTGATACTCTCCTGGGCAAGCCGGCGCGTCGCCTTCAACCCCTCGAGCCCGATGGGGATCTTGATGACGACGTTCGGCGCCAGCTGCGCCAGCCGGCGCGCTTCGGGGACGAGGTCCTCCGCCAGCAGCGAAACGCACTCCACGCTGACCGGGCCGGGGCAGACCCGGCAGATCTCCTGGATCAGCTCCTCGAATCGCACGCTCTCTTTGGCGCACAGGGACGGGTTGGTGGTCACGCCGTCAAGAAAACCCCAGCCGGCCACCTCCTTGATCTCCGCCAGGTTCGCCGTGTCCAGAAAGAATTTCATTCAGGCCTCCCTTCTCTTGGCGCGGGCCGGACGTCAGCCGCCGCGCATCACAGTGTTCGACAGTGTCCCGATACCCTCGATCTGCACGTCCACGCGGTCCCCGGGCTCCATCGGACCGACGCCCGCCGGCGTGCCGGTGGCGATGATGTCTCCGGGGCAAAGGGTCATGATCCCGGAGATGAATCGGACGAGACGGGGGACCGGGAAGATCAGGTGCCGGGTGCTGGACGATTGTTTCAGCTTGCCGTTCAGAAAAGTCTTGACGGTCAAGTTCGAGTGTTCCAGGCCGGTGGCGATGCAGGGGCCGACCGGCGCGAAAGTGTCAAAGGATTTGGACCGCGTGAACTGGACATCCTTCGACTGGAGGTCCCGGGCGGTCACGTCGTTGATGCATGTGTACCCCAAGATGTAGTCCTCGGGCTGATCGGCCTCGCCCAGGTTTCGCGCCGCCTTCCCGATGACGACGGCCAGCTCGCCCTCGAAATCGACCCGTTGCGAGGTTTTCGGGTAGAGGATGTTCCCGTTCGGACCGATGACGGCGGTCGAGGGCTTGAGGAAGAGGAGCGGCTCCCCGGGCACGGGGTTTCCCAGCTCCCGGCTGTGCTCCAAGTAGTTCGGTCCCACGCCGACGATCTTCGAGGGCTCCACGGGTGGCAGGATAATGACCTCGCCGATCGGCACGGGCCGCCGGCCGACCTCGAACTCGCCGAAGATCGACCCCTCGACCGCGTACAGGTCTTTTTCCCTGAGGACGCCGTAAAGGACTTCGCTTTTATGCCGGTATCGATAGATCTTCAAGCGCGAGGCCTCCTGGCCAGGCCGGCGGCTTCGGCGGACCGGACACTCTCGTTCCCGGCCCGGTCAAAGGCGGTAATAGCATAAACATACTGTTTGCTGTTTTCAATTTCCGTATCGGAGAAGGCGCTCTCGGCGGGTGACAGCTCCCGGAGCAACACAAACGCCGTCTCGCCGGCGGCGCGCCGCCAAACCCTGTAGCCGGCCAGGTCGGGCTCGCCCGCCGGCTCCCAGCTCAAGGCGATGAAGCCGGCACCTGAGATCGAGGCGAGGCCCCGGGGAGCGGCGGGGGGGAAGGCGTCGGCCGGCTGGACCTTGACCGGCTCGGAGTCCACGCTTTCGACGTCGACGGGAGCCTTGGCGGCGGCCGACCTCACAAAATAGAGATAGGCCCTCCCGAAGGAAAAGTCGCCGTCGCGGAATTCGAGAGTTGTCAGCGGACCCATGTTCAGGCGGGCTGGGGGCCCCTCCCCTTCCGATCGGTAGATATTGTAGCCGGCGATCTTGGGCGAGCCGGCTTCCTGGAGGCCGGCGGGCGGTGACCAGGTTAGCTCGATATGATCCTCAAAAACCAAAGCTTTGAGCTCGAGCGGCGGAGGCAGCGTTGTCCCCGGCTCGAGGACCGCGGGGTTGGAGAATTCCGAAGGACGTCCTTTCCCGTCCCTGGCCCTGAGGGAAAAAAAGAAAACGTTCCGGGCCATCTCGCCCGGTTCAGGCTCCAAGATGATGGACTCCCGGCGCACAGGTTGTGCTTCCTCCCCGGGTGCGGCCTGGCCCGCGACGGGGACCTTCAGGCGAAGCCGTCCCCGCTTCTCAAATTCGGCCGCCGCGGGCTTTTCGGCCGGCGCGCCCTCCGTCCCGGGCTGTTCGATGGCCCAGACCTCGACCTCGGACAGCCCCTGAAGCGGGTTCCCGTCGATGTACGCCCCGGGATTCGTCCAGCTCAGGATGAGCCGGTCGCCGATTCGGGACAGGCTCAGGTCTTCGACGGCCTGGGGAACCCGGACGAGGGGCGGCAGGATCGGGCCCTTCTTGCCGCAGCTCATCGACGCCAGAAGCGCGAAGGGAAGGAGGAGGCCGGCGGTCCGTCTCGTCATCAAAGAATGAACCGCCGCAGGTCCTGGTCTTTGAGGATATCCTGGAGCTGCCGCTGAACATAGCCGCGGTCGATCTGGATCGTAGTCTCCTGGATGTTCGGCGCCGCGAAGGAGATCTCCTCCATGACCTTCTCCATGATCGTGTGGAGGCGGCGGGCGCCGATGTTCTCGGCATCCTCGTTCACCTTGACGGCGACATCGGCGATCTCGTTGATCGCGTCCTCGGTGAACTCGACACGCAGGCCCTCGGTGCCCATCAGCGCCTTGTACTGTTTGATCAGCGCGTTCTCGGGCTCGACCAGGATCCGGATGAAATCGTCCCTTTCCAGAGGGGTGAGCTCGACCCGGATGGGGAAGCGGCCCTGGAGCTCGGGGATGAGGTCGGCGGGCTTGGACACATGAAAGGCCCCCGCCCCGATGAACAGGATATGGTCGGTCCGGACGAGGCCGTACCGGGTGTTGACCGTCGTGCCCTCGATGATCGGCAGGAGGTCCCGCTGGACCCCCTCCCGGCTGACCTCCGGCCCGCGGCCGCCTTCGCGGCCGGCGATCTTGTCCACTTCGTCCAGGAAGATGATGCCCGAGTGCTCGACCCGCTCGATGGCCAGGCGCGACACCTGGTCCATATCGACCAGGCGCTTCTCCTCGTCCTCCATCAGGAATTCACGGGCTTCCTTGATCTTCACCCGGCGCTTCTTGGACTTGCCGCCCCAAAGGCCGGGCATCAGCTCCTGGATGTGGATGCCGATCTCCTCCACGCCGGCGTTGGAGAAGACCTCGAAAGGCGGCGCCATCTTCTCCTTGACCTCGAGCTCGAGCGTCCGGTCGTCGAGCAGACCCTCGCGGAGCTGCTTCCGGAGCTTTTCCCGCGTTTCCTGGAAGCGAACGTATTCGCCCTCGACAGCGGCGCCGTCCTTGCGCCGCAGCGGCGGAAGCAGCATGTCCAGGATCTTTTCCTCGACGTTGCTCGCGGCTTTGTCCCGGATCTCCTCGGTCTTCTCCTGCTTGACCATGTCCACCGAGATGCGGACGAGGTCCCGGATCATGGACTCGACGTCCCGGCCGACGTAGCCGACCTCGGTGAATTTACTGGCCTCAATCTTGAGGAAAGGCGATGAGGTCAACTTGGCCAGGCGGCGTGAAATCTCGGTCTTCCCGACGCCGGTCGGACCGATCATCAGGATGTTCTTGGGCGCGATCTCATCGGCCAGCTCCGGCGGCAGCTTCAGCCGGCGGACCCTGTTCCGCAGGGCGATGGCCACGGCTTTCTTGGCGGCCTTCTGGCCGATGATGAACTTGTCGAGCCGGGCGACGATCTCCCGGGGCGTCAGCTCGCTCTCGTTCGTTTCGTCAGCGGCCGGCCGGCCCGGACGCGGCAGTGCGGTGGCCATTCACAGCTCCTCGACGGTGATCTGGTCGTTGGTGTAGACGCAGATCCCCGAGGCGATGCGCATGGCCTCGAGAGCGATGTCCTTGGCGGACAGATCGGTGTGGCGGACGAGGGCCCGGGCCGCGGCCAGGGCGTACGGGCCTCCCGAGCCGATGGCCAGGATCCCGTCGTCGGGCTCGACCACGTCGCCCGTCCCGGAAATAAGATAGGAGCTTTCCCCGTCGGCGACGATGAGCAGGGCCTCGAGCTGCCGGAGCGCCTTGTCCAGGCGCCAGTCCTTGGCCAGCTCGATGGCCGCCCGGCCGAGGTTGCCCCTGTACTCTTCGAGCTTGTTCTCGAACCGGGAGAACAGGGCGAAGGCGTCCGAGGTGGCGCCGGCGAACCCGGCCAGCACCTTATCCTTGTGCAGCCGCCGGATCTTCCTGGCGGTCTGCTTGAGGATGGTTTGGCCGAGCGAAACCTGGCCGTCCCCGGCCATGGCCAGCCGCCCTTTGTGGCGGACGCAGATGACGGTCGTAGATCGGATCATGGGGGTATCTTTCGAGGCTATGATAATCTAGCACTCCCCCAAAGTAAAGCCGAGGGAGCCTGGTCATCTCCCCCGTCCGAAGGCGCGAACTTTTAATCGGGCGGGGTTGTCGTTATAATAGTAAAGTTGATGACCATGCCGTCCCGGAAGCTGTTGGCTGCCGTCGCCCTTCTGCTCACCGCCCTGTTGCCCTGGAGCTGCGAAAAATCGCCCGAGACGTCGACCAGCCCGACGGCCACGGGGATCTCCGCTTCGTTCAACCCGGCGACCGCCGCGCCCGACACCGTCGTGAGCTTCATCGTCACCATCGCGGCGAACAGCAAGGAGATCCGCTCCTTCGGCGGCGAGGTGGCTTTCGACCCCGTAATGTTCCTTTACCAGGGCGTGGCCAAGGGGAGCCTGACGGGCAGTTGGGCGCTCGTCGACGGCAACGAGAGCAGTCCGGGAACGGTGCGTCTGGGCGGCTCCGTGGGGGGGGGCACGTCCGTGGCCGCCAATAGCAGCGGATCGCTGGTCGAGGTCCGGCTCAAGGTGACCGGCGGCAGCTACGGGAACGGACAGCAGAACCGTGTCTGCCTGACGCAGTTCGCCGACGACCTGACCCAGTTTGCTTCCGGCGAAGCCTGCGCCAGCTTCACCCTCAGGAAATAGCGCTTTCCCCCGGACGAGCGGACCACTCCGCCCAATTCCCTCAAGGGAGTGTGCGAAGGCCCCCCCGAGCCGCCTATCGTTCTGATCTTGTCAGATTGTCCCGGATATCGACGGCACCCGGCCGGACACCGGCGGCGCTGTTCGAGGGCGCGGCCGCGTTCCTGAGATCGTTATCCCGGACGGCGATATCGCGGCTCCGGTCTCCCCGGACTTCGATAAAGACATCCGTCCCGGCCGCCGCCCGTCCCTGCTGGATGACCGCGTCCTCGACCTGGTTCAAGACGACCGCCGCCCCCCCTGTCCCGGCCTGCCGGCCCCTGAATCCCCGGACCTCCAGCCCCTGGATCTCGTCGAGGAACAGGGCGCTCCGCCACCGGCTGAAGGCGGGCTCTTCCCAGGCGATTTCGACGTCCCGCAATTTGAGGTTCTTCGCCTGCCGGAAGACCAGCGCGTCAACGGACTTGTCGTAAGCCGCTTCCGGGTCGTGCCCGATAAAGATCTTCACATTGTCCATGGTGATCCCGTCGAGCCAGCTCTCCGGATGACCGTTGCAGACGCTCGCGCCCCGGCCGCGGGCGACGACGTCGCGGATGAGAACGTTCCGGATGACGCCGGCCGGCCGATCGTCCTCCTTCTTAAAGCTCTTATGAACCTCGCTCCGTTTCTTGATATTAAAGTGGAAGGGCTCGCCGTCGCCCCACCAGAACCACTCGTGGCGGCGGCAGTCGATGGTCAGGTTGGAGATGACGACGTCGCTAACTTCTCCCCCGTCGAACGTCATGAAGGCCAGGCCGCGGTTCGAGTCCGTGATGACGCAGTTGTCGATCGTCACCCGGCGGACGGCGTTCATGTTGCCGTCGCAGAACTTGACGGCGCTCGAAGCCGACGACAGCCGGCAGTTGGTGACCGTGATGTTCTCGCACGGCAGCGCCGGGCCGAACCAGTTCATCGAGTAGAACACCAGCGCGTCGTCGCCCGTTTCGATGGTCGAGTTGGCGATCCGGACGTCCCGGCAACCGTCGGGGTCGATGCCGTCGGCCCAGACGCCGTCCTTCAGACTCGACCGGATGTACACCCCGTCGATGACCAGCCGCTCGCAGCCGTAAGGATGGATCGTCCAGGAGGGGGAGTCGATGAAGGAGAGCCCGGTGATCCTCACATCTCGGCAGCGGAGGAGGAGGACGAGCTTTCCGAATTGGCCGGTCCGCGGGAAAGAGCGGACGAGCGGCAGACCGAGCTTCTCCATTTCCGCCTGGTTCGGATATATGAAGTCATCATGGAAATCGCCGTTCGGCCGCCGCTCGTAGGCGGCCTCGCCGTTGACCGTGCCGCGGCCTTCGAGCGTGATGTTGACGAGATCCTCACCGAAAAAGAGCGCGTCCTTGTCGAAGGCTGTCATGTCCTTGACCGAGTGCACCGTCGCTCCCGCTTCGATATGAAAACGGACATGGCTGCGCAAGTGGATCGTCCCCGAGGCGTAATCTCCCGGCGGAAGATAAACCATGCCGCCGCCGGCGGCCGCGCAGGCGTCGAGCGCCCGCTGGATCGCCACGCCCGCAAAGTCCGCTATCCTCCCGGTGGCCCCGAAATCCCGGACATTGAAAACGGCCGTCCCCTCGGCCGCCCCGGCCGACATCCCCGCGGGCAAGGCCACGAGACCGAGGAGCAGCAACGCCGGCGCCAGCTGAGAAGCGGAGCGCCTGAAGTCGAAGCGATTCCCTGTCATGCCGGACCCTCCTCTCGGATCAGCGGTCGGTGGCCGCGGCGCCGCCGTCTTGAGCCGGAGCCCGCCGCAGCTTCTCCGCCAGGCCGTTGATATAAAGGTATCTTTTCTCCGGGGCCGCCTCGAACCTCAGCTGCCCCTCGGTGTAGACCAGGTCCGGGTCAAGTGCCGGACAGGTCGGGATCGGATCGAGCTTCGGCCAATAGCGGACATAATACATCCGGCCGCGCCGGACGAGGATCTTGCTCCCCGTGGGGTTGCTCACCGCCCAGGCCGCTTCGGGCAGGTCCTCCTCGCTGCGCCGGTACCTCTCGGTGAAGATCTCGGGCATCGGGTCGTAAGCGGCGGGAAACCGGCTGTAAAGCCACAGCGAAGCCGGCGTCGGGCGGAGGTACTCTTCCGGGCGTGTCGGCCAAAACTGGATCAACGCGAAACAGCCGGCCAGCGCCCCCGCGGCGAACCAAGTCCACTTTACGGCTCGGGCCGACTTTCGGAGCGCCAGCCCCAACTGCCAGAGCATGAGGAAGAAAATATAGAGATACCAGAGCGCATACCTCGAGATGAGGTACGTCCCGCCGTGGTTCAGGTTCATGCTTCTCGACTGGCTCCAGAGCAGGACCGGGAGCGAGGCCGCGAGAAAAACCCAGGTCGCGCTCCGAAAGCCCGCTCTTTTTCTGGCCGCCTCGACGGCGAACACGAGGAGGATCAGCAGCGCGACCGGCCAGTTGGCCAACAGGCCGATATCCGGGTCCACGATGAAGGAGAACATCCTCCGGAGGGAGAACACCTCCGTATCCATCTTGGCCGCGCCCGTGGCGACAACCGGGTTCAGGATGCCGAGACGCAAGAGATAATACACCGGCTGCGCGGCCGCCAGGCCGAAGGCGGCGATCCACAGAGGCCAGCGTCCCCTGAGCACCCGCCATTGCCGACGGCTGAAGCCCAGCAGGAAAGCCAGCCCGGCGAGGATGGCAAACGGCGGGTTCTGGGTCGAGACCAGGGCAAAGCTCAGCGCCGAACCGGCCCAGTTCTCGGCAGCCAGCAGTGCCGTCCCGGTACAAACGAGGACGACCGTGAACAGCTCGACGTGAACCTTGTTGACAAACCAGATGAGGGGCGAGAAAACGATGAGCAGGAGCAGGCACAGCCCCGCCGCCCGTCCCAGAGCCTTGCGGACGACGATGAACCCGGCCACCACGATCAGGAGATGAAGCAGCATGAAGGCGAGCCCGATATCGAGCGACAGAAGCTTCAGCGGATGATAGAAAACCGAGGCGGCGAGGGAATAGAGCCAGAAATGGGGCAGGTCCATCTCCGTACCGTTCTTGAGAAGCGACGGGAAGCGTTCCTTGAAACTCTTGAAGAAGGGGCTCTCGCCGGGCCCGGGGACCTGGCCGAGGCGCTTTTCCATCGTCTTTATGGAATCCGAAGTCACGTAGGGACGGCCGAACTCCGCCCAACTCACGAGCATGGAGACATATTCCAGGCTATCCCCCGACCTCACCACCGGACCGGGTTTGACCAGGCAAATGAACGCCAGGACGGCGATCAAGAGCCAGGAGATGATGTCGGCGCTCCCGGACGAGCGCAAGACAGACCCGCCCGCGGACCGTTTGAGGCGGGAACCGGCCGCGACGCTCAGGGCTGCGATCGAACCCAGAAGTCTTCTCCCCAACGCCGCCAACTCCCGCATAAAGGCGAGGCCGAAAAAGACAAGGATGAGGGCCAGCATCGAAGGCCGATCGAACCAGAGCCGGAACCGGGAAACCGCGGGCAGGACGAGAGCCGCGAGCAACAGCCCGGTGATCGCATAGCGGGCCTTCCCGAGGACTGTTAGGAATCCGTGCCCGGGCGCCGGCTTGAGCTCCGCGGCGGCATTCACCGCTGTTGCCAGAATGAGAATCAGGATCATACTCAGACCGGCCGGCGAACCGAGCGGCAGGCGCCGGGCATCCGGGTAACGGTTGTCGCGGTGAAAGAGGACGGCCGCGGGAAAGCCTGACGAGTAGCCGTAAATATTCTTGACCCGGAGCCGGCGAAACGTCCAGGGCTCAGCCGACCGGATCTCCAGGACATTCGGGCCGGAGCCCAGCCTCGAGGCCGGAAAGTCCAGGAGGAGAGCGCGGCCGGCCGGCGACCGGGAACCGATCCGAGCTCCGTTGAGATAAGCCTCGAAGACGCGGCGGCCTTCCTGGGGCGAGGCGAAGGTCACCTCCAGCGCCCAGATGTTATTTGCCGGACCCGGCTCGGCCGAGAGCTCGCGCCGCACCACCGTCGCCGGAACGCCGCCGTCTTTAAAAGTGGTGACCTGCCGCGGAAAATCGATGACCACGGCGTGGCGGAGCACGAGCAGAAAGACCAGGACGGCTCCGAAGGACAGGAGGAGCTTGACGGCGGCCGGAGAGCCCGGCCCTCGGAGCCGGCGGAAGGCGGGGTCTTTTGACGAAGTCATCGGAGAAGCCCGCTCTCTTATAACACAACGAGATTTGTCCCGGCAACCGGGGCTCGCCGGACGTTGACGGGTGGCCGGGCGGGGCATATACTCACGACGGGTGCCGGCCGGCCCGAGGCCGGGGCGGCGCCGAGTGAGGTCGTCGATGAACAACCGGTGGATATTTTCCGCTCTCATCCTGATAAGCTTTGTCGCGGGCGGGGTCCTGACGGCTCCGGCTCAGACCCAGGATAAGGTGGCGCCGGCCCGGCCCGTGTCCCCCCGCGGGCCGCTCCTGTCCGAAGAACAGGCCGCGATCGCCATTTTCGAAGAATCCCGGGCTTCGGTCGTTTACATAACGACCCTTGTTTACCAGCGGGACTTCTTCACCTTCAACGTTCAGGAGATTCCCCAGGGCACCGGTTCGGGCTTCATCTGGGACGTGGAGGGACGGGTGGTCACGAACTATCACGTCATCCATGAGGCCCAAGACGTCCAAGTCACCCTTTCCGATCAATCCAAGTGGAAGGCCGAGCTCGTCGGGGTCGCGGCCGACAGGGACCTGGCTGTTCTCCGGATCCCGGCGCCCCGCGATAAGCTCCGGCCGATCCGCATCGGCAGCTCCTCGGACCTCAAGGTGGGGCAGATGGTTTTCGCCATCGGCAATCCGTTCGGTCTCGACCAGACCCTGACCACGGGCGTCATCAGCGCCCTGGGCCGGGAGATCGAATCCCTGACCCGCCGGCCTATCAAGGGCGTCATCCAGACGGACGCCGCCATCAACCCGGGTAACTCGGGAGGCCCGCTGCTCGACAGCGCCGGCCGGTGCATCGGCATCAACACCGCCATCTACAGCCCCTCGGGCGCGAGCGCCGGCGTCGGTTTCGCCGTGCCGATCGACATCGTCAATCGTATCGTTCCCCAGGTCATCCGCTACGGGAAGGACATCCGGCCCGGCCTGGACGTCGAGCTGGCGGAAGATTACCAGACGCGCCAGCTCGGACTGAGGCGGGGGGTGCTCGTTCTGGGCGTCGGCCGGGAGGGCGCGGCGGCGGCCGCGGGTATCCTGCCCACCCGTTATGACCGGTACGGCAACATCGTGCTGGGAGACGTGATCGTTTCGATAGACGGCCGGAAAGTCGGTTCGACAAACGACTTCTACGACATCCTTGATACCTTCCAGGTCGGTGATACGGTCCGCGTGGGCGTCCTGCGCGGCGGCCGGGAAAAGACCCTCACCGTAAAGCTCCAAGCACTCTGAGCCGGAGCGGCATGGACATTCGGACAGAGCCTCGGGAGAGAGTGACGATCTTGCTCAACCCCTCGGCCGGGGGAGGCAGAGCCCTGAACTACCGGAACCGGCTGGAGGCTCTTTTCAGGAGCCGAAACATCCCGTATGAGCTTCACGTAAGCGACAGTGAGGCTCACCTTCGCGACCTGGCGAGGGACAGGGCCCGGGACTCCGGGGTCCTGGCGGCCGTGGGGGGCGATTCCACCTTCCAGATCGTGGCCGAAGAGATCGTGAGCGCCGGGTCCCGAGCGCGCCTGGCGATGTTCGGACTGGGTTCGTCGAACGATATCCCCCGGGAGTTCGGTCTCGAGTCGCCGGAGAGGACCCTGGCCGCGCTCGAGGGCGGCCGGTCGCGGCGAATCGACCTGGGACGAGTCGAGGCCGGGGGCATTTCCCCCAAATACTTCATCGGCCAGGCCAGCCTGGGCCTGGGAGTCTTCGTCAATCTGTCCGCCGCCCGGGTCGCCGCCCGAAGACCCGGACTGGCCAGGTTCCAGACCGCCGTCGGCGTCTGGGGGGTCGCGCGCGCCATCAGGAAAAAGCTGGTCCCTATATCCATCGCCGTCGCGTCGGAAGGTCAAAAAGTCGAGGGGCGGTTCCAGGTCGCCAATTTCGCGAACATCCGCTACTGGGCGACCGGCCGGAGGCTAGTTCCGCAGGCGCGTCCGGACGACGGCCAGCTCGACGCCTGCCTCATTCGGGAAAGCTCTTTTCTCCGGCTCGCCCGGATCGCCTCCGCCGCCGGGAAGGGGCGCCATCTCCTGGCTGCGGGGGTGGAATTCCTGCGATCTCCGGTTTTCGATATCTCGTCGGAAACGCCGTTTGCCGTCCAGGTGGACGGAGAGGTGCTCGGCGGCCCCTCCTCCCCGACCCACTTCCGGAGCATCCGGGTGCGCGTCATGCCCGGCGCCCTCACCGTCGTCGCCTGAGACCGCCGGGCTTTCGGTTCCGGTTGTCAGCCGCGAGGCGCCGGCCCCCTCAGGGGGTCAGCGGAGTGAAACGAAGCGCCGAGGGGGGAGCTTGACTCCCCCATGGAAGTGTCCCGTCCAGGCCAAGGATTTTGGCAAGAGAATTACGAGACGGGACACTCGTGGCGCGTCTCGCAATGAACTTGGTTCTCAATTGAACACCGAAGACGCACCACCGCGGGGGAGTTTGAGGGGGACGGCGCCGGCCCCCTCAGGGGGTCAGCGGAGTGAAACGAAGCGCCGAGGGGGGAGCTTGACTCCCCCCTGGAAGTGTCCCGTCTAGGCCAAGGATTTTGGCAAGAGAATTACGAGACGGGACACTAGCGCTTGCCCTTCTTGGCGGGCGGGCCGGTCTCGGTCCCAAGCCAGCCGGTATAGACCTCGCCTTTCAATACCTGCCTCAGGAACGGGAGGTATTTCTGGAGGAGAGAGACGAATTCCTTATCTTTATGGACCCGGTCATAGACCTCGCGGCTCGGCCAAGTGGATTCGTACATCAGTTCGGATTTGTCACCCTCGGTCCCGACCGCCCTCCACAGCCGGTAGCGGACACCGCGAGCGCCGAGGCGGGCGACGGTCGCGTTGAACTCCTCGAGCAGCGAGAGGAGGAGCTTCTCGTCATGGATGGAACCGGGAGTGAACACATGGACGGTCTTGTAGGCGGGCTCCTTGGGCGGCGCCGCGGCGGCGAGGAAGGCCGTCGCCGACCCGAGCGGGAGAGATGATCACAGATATCAAGACGGCCAGGTATTTTTTCATGCGATGGCCTCCTTCGGCTTCGTGGACTCCATCATTCTTAATGTCAGCCCCGCCAAAGTCAAGCGTCCCGCGGCTTGAAATCACGTTGTTTCTCTGTTACTTTGAGCGGAGAGTTTTTTCGGAATCAGTCCCCGAGAGACGATAAATATCATAGAGACCGGGACCGCATGACCGCCAACAATCTGCTCGAGCCTTTTAAAAAGATCCGCGTCAAAGCGGCGGTGTTCGTACTGCTGCTTCTTTTTTCGGTCACCGCGGGCCTCTACCTGATCACCCAGCGGACCATGAACCGGCGCATCGTGGCCGAGGTCGTCAAGCGGGCTGAATCGCTGTGCCGGAGCACGGCCTCGGCGGCGGGCTACAGCATCAGCTCGCGGGACCTCCTCGGGCTCGACAGCCTAGTCGCCAAAATCAAGAGCATCAACCCCGACATCGAATACATCGCCATCACGGACATGGACGGCAGGATCCTGGTCCACAGCGATATCAGCCAAGCCGGTGAGGTCTTCCGGTCCGCGGCGGGCACCGTCACCAGAGAGGACGCGGAGGGGACCGTGATTGTCGATGTCCGTGATGCCTCGGGCGGCCGGTTCGAGATCAGGAGCCCGGTCCGGTTCATGGGCAGCGACCTGGGCGCGGTTGCCCTGGGAGTCAACAAGACCGTGCCGATAGCCGCCCAGAAGGAAGCCGGGAGGAAAATGCTCCTCGTCTTCGGGTCGGTCCTCGTGCTCGGGGTGCTGAGCAGCGTGCTGCTGTCCTCGGTGCTGACCCGGCCCATCCAAAATCTCTCCGCCGGGGTCACCGAGTTCAAGGAAGGGCGATTGAACTCCCCCCTCCGGGTCTATTCGCTGGACGAGCTCGGCCGGCTGACTCAGAGCTTCAACGAGATGACGGCGCTGATCACCGTCCAGCGGGATGAGCTCGGCAAATACGCCCGGGAGCTGGAACAGGCCTACGTCTCCACGGTCAGGGTTCTGGCCGCCGCCATCGACGCCAGGGACGCTTACACCCTCGGCCATTCGACGCGCGTCGCCAAGCTCTCGGTGGAGCTGGGCCGGGACTTGGGTCTCTCGCCCGCCGAACTCGAAGACCTGGAAGTCGCCTGTCTTTTCCACGACGTCGGCAAGATCAAGATTCCCGACTCCATCCTCCTGAAGCAGGGCCGGCTCGCGCCGGCCGAACACACGGAGATGATGCGGCACGCCGATTACGGCACGGAGATCCTCTCCAAGGCGCCCTCTCTCCTGAAGTATGTCCCGGGCGTCCGCCACCACCACGAGTGGCAGGACGGAAAAGGCTACCCGGACGGATTGACGGGCGACCGGATCCCGCTGGCCGCGGCGATCATCGCGCTCGCGGACGTCTACGACGCCTTGACGTCCGACCGGCCCTACCGGGCCGCCATGACAGGAAGCGAGGCTCGCCGCGAAATCGCCTCGCTCTCGGGCCGGCAGTTCAATCCTCAGCTCGCGCAGCAGTTCATCCGCATCCTGAAAGCCAAGACCCTGACTCCCGATTGGCCGAAAGAACTTTCTGATGAACGCTAAGCGGAGCGGCCGGATACTGGGCTGGGCCGTCCTGACGGCGGCGCTGACTTCCTGCGCCCCTTCCCGGACTCCCGCCTTCGGGCCCGCGCTCAGCCAGTCCCGTCAATATTATCAGACCGGCGAATTCCAGGCAGCCATCGACGCCAACGCGGCCGCCCTAGACAAGTTCCCGGCGGAGGCGGCGGTCCGCGAGGAATACATCAGGACGCTCGAAGGAATCCATGGGCAGGCCCAAGCCGCCGCGGCGGCTAAGGATTATGCCACGGCCGGAAGGCTCTTTTCCATCCTGCTCGACAATTTCGCCAAGTACGAAAGCCTGCGGAAATCCCTGAGCTTCACGGCCCCCGGACTTAACCGGAGCATCCGGCTCTGCCGGACGGCCGTCAAAGAGCGCCGGACCGCGCAGCATCTTCAGGCCGGCGAATACGATAAAGCGCTGGGAGATCTGCGGGCTCTCTCGCCGTCCGAGCTCAGGGACCCCGCCCAGGCGGCGGCGTTTTCCAAAACCATGGCGGAGATCAAGCGGCGCGCGGACGGCGCCGCCGCCTCCCGGAATTTCGTCGAAGCCGGCAAGGCTTACGCCGTCCTGGCCGGGCGCTACGCCGACGCTACGAAGCTCGGGCTGAAGTTGCCCTTCTCCAGAGACGCTGTGGACGAAGGCCTGAAGAGTTCCCGGTCCGAGCTGACGCGCCAGGGGCTCGAGCATTATCGGAAGGGGGAACTGGCCGAAGCCATCGCCGTCTGGCAGGGCCTCCTCCGGTTCGACCCCTCGAACCTGGAGATCCGGAAAGCCGTCGAGACCGCCCGGCAACAGCAAAAAGCGATCACGAAGAGCCGGCCCTGAGGAACGCGATGACGACCCCGGAAAGCGATCCCGCCCAGAGTCCCGGAAAGGACATCGGGAGGCATGGGCAGCCGCTGCCCGATGACACCGGCCAAAACCTCAAGACGAGGATGGGGCCGGCGTGAACCGGGAGTCCCGGCCGGACATGGACAGCCGAGAACGGGTCCGCCGCGCGGTCCGCTTCGACCGGCCCGACCGCGTTCCCCTCTCGCACGCCGTTCTCCCCGCGGCCCAGCTCGAGCACGGCGCCGCCCTGGCCGGGATCCTCGCCGAAAACAGGGAGGACTTCGGCTGGGATTATCTGGACGACCTGCCCGTCTCCGAGTTCTCGGCTCTCTACAAAAAGGGGCTCAACCGCGACGCTTTCGGGACCCTGTGGCGGGTGGAGTGGACGGGGGTCTGCGGTATCCCGGTGGACTGGCCGATAAAAGACCTGAGCCGTTACGATGAATACCGGTGGCCGGCGGACTTCGCGGCAGGGCCGCCGCCGGGAAGGCAGTACAGCGGCCACATGTGCGGTTTCGACGGCCGCTGGTACGCCCGGGGCGCCTGGATCACCTATTTCGAGCAGCTCCAGCAGCTCCGGGGAATGGAGAACTGCCTGATGGACATCGCCGGAGAATCCCCGGCCTTCGGCCGGCTGCTCGACGACCTGCTCGCCTTCAACCTGCGCTGGATCGATAAATGGACGGCCCTCGAATACGACGGGCTCCATTTCGGCGACGACTGGGGCGGCCAGCGCAGCCTGCTCATCCGCCCCGCCGTCTGGAGGCGGGTCTTCAAGCCCCGCTACCAGGCCATGTTCTCGCGGGCGAAAGCGGCGGGGATGGACGTCTGGTTCCACAGCGACGGGTTCGTGAACGACATCATCGGCGACCTTGTCGAGATCGGCGTCGATGTCATCAATCTCCAGACCGCGGTCGTCGGCCGCGACTGGATCGCCCGGAACGTCCGAGGCCGGGTGGCGTTCAGGACCGATATCGACAGGCAGCGGGTCATGCCCTTCGGGAGCCCGGCGGAGGTCGATGAAGAGGTCCACCGGACCTTCGCGGCCTGCGGCACGCCCGCCGGCGGGCTCATCGCCTGCGGCGAGATCGGGCCCGATGTCCCTCTTGCCAACGTCCGGGCGATGTACGAAGCCTTCCGCAAGTACGGCCGCTACTAAACGCTCTTCAGGATGGGTCTCTTTTTATGTGACACCAGGGTTAATAAGGAATTGGCACGGCGTGGGGGCCCCTCGCCGGCCTTTCCCGCAGACACTATCCCGATCCGCGCCCTCCCTTGATGCAAGGGAGGAAGGAATGATTAAGATTGGAAAAAGAGTCTAAGAAGTGTCCGCCGAGCTATCTCCGACGAGAGATACGGAACGCCCAGCTTGAATTCATTTAATTGACCGTTCGGGCGCCGGGGGAGCTCCATGACGGGACCCCATGTTCAAGTCGCATAATCACATAAAAAGAGGTGCTATTTTTGCTCCGCAACGTTTGGAATTTACGCGAGCGTTGTGTTATGTTGGGCCGGCGCCGATGAAAACCTGGCCCCGCACACGGTTACTAGCAGGCCTGCTGGCGGCCGTGGCGGTCCTGTCCGTCACCGCCTGCCAAGGCCGCGAGTCCGCTGCCGGCGCCTCCCCCAAAGAGCTCCGGTTGGCCGTCATCCCGATGGGCACAACCCACGAATTTTGGAAGTCCATCCATGCCGGCGCCCTGACGGCCGCCGACGAGCTGGGCGTCCGGATCATCTGGAAGGGCCCGCTCAAGGAGGACGACCGGAACGAGCAGGTCCAGATCGTCGAGACCATGATCGCCGCCGGCGTCGACGCCGTCTTCACGCCCAACGAATCGACGACCTTCGGCTGCCTGAGAGCCCTCGAGAACCGCGGTCTCGCCGGGAAAGTGATCCACGTCGGGTTCGACTCCTCGAAGAAGCTCATTGAAGCCTCGAAAAAAAGGAGCTGCGAGGACTTGTCCTCCAGGATCCTTTCCGCATGGGGTACGACGGCGTCAAGACGGCGGTGGCGCATCTCAGGGGCGAGCCGTACGAAAGAGCCATCGACACAGGCGTCGTGCTGGCCACCCCGGACAACATGAACGAGCCCGCCATCCGCAAGCTGCTCGTCCCCGACCTTTCGATTTTGAACAGATAACCGGAGGTTCCATGCCCAAGACTGCAGTCGCTCTGGCGCTTTGTCTCGTCCTCTCGAGCCTCGCGGCCGCCGCCCCGGACGGCCGGCCGACGGCCGGTTCGACCGTCCGCATCATCTCCTCGAGCCACCAGGACATCGCCTGGATGAATTCTCCCGAGGCCTGCCGCGAATACCGGGACACGCGCTGCATCACGCCCGCCCTGGAGATGATGGCCGCGAACCCCGACTACTGCTTCGTCATGGAGAACATGCTGAACCTGATGGAATACCTGGAGCGCCACCCGGACCGGCGCGACGAGATCCTCAAGCGCACGCGCGAGGGACGGCTGGAGTGGGGCGCGACGTTCAACCAGCCCTACGAATCCCTGCTCAGCGGAGAGCAGCTCATCCGCGAGACCTATTTCGGCCGCCGCTGGCTGGTCGATAATTTCCCGGGCTGCGACGCCCGCGTCTACTTTAATCCCGATGTGCCGGGGCGGGCCTTGCAGATGCAGCAGATCCTGAGCAAGGCGGGGATCCCCTACATGATCATCAGCCGCTATCACGAGGGTTTGTACAAGTGGGCCAGCCCGGACGGCTCGGCGGTCCTGGCCTACTCCCCGGGTCACTACACGAATGCCTCGGCGATCCTCGGGGCCGCGCCGGCGGCCGCCGTCAAGGCGCTGGAGGACAGGCTCGCCAAATGGAGCCCTTACCACCGGCAACGCCGTATCCCGGCCGTGTTCCCTCTCCTCAACTCCGTGGACTTTTCTCAGCCGACTGATTTCGGCCCGCTGATCAAGGCCTGGAACGGAGGCCTCGGGTCCCGGCCGGGCGAGCCGCGCCCGAGGCTGACATACTCTCCGGCGCGTCAGTTCTTCGACGAGCTCGCCGGCGCGGACGCCGCCTTTGACGAGATCGCCGGAGAGAGGCCGAACCTCTGGCTCTACATCCACGGCCCCGCGCACCACCGGGCCATCACCGCCCAGCGCGAGGCCGGATCGCTCCTCCCGGCCGCCGAGATCTTCAACACGGCCCTGGCTCTCCTCGAGGGCGGCTTCGCCGGCTACCCCGAAAAGGAACTGGACGAAGCCTGGCTGGCGGCCATCTATCCGGACCACGGCTGGGGCGGCAAGGAAGGCCAGATCACCGACCGGCTGTTCCTTAAAAAATACGAGTTCGCCCGCGATGCCGGCCGGCGGCTGCTCCGGAATGCCATCGGCAAGATCGCGGGGCGGGTGGCCACCGCCGCGGACAGGGGGATCCCGGTCGTCCTTTTCAACAGCCTGTCCTGGGACCGCACCCTGCCCGTCACGGTCGATGTGCCCTCGGCGCGGGAGAACTGGCAGGTGGTCGACGGCGAAGGCCGGCAGATGCCCGCCCAGTTCCTGCCGGCCCGCGGCCCCGACGGGGGGCGCCTCGAATTCATCGCCCGCGACGTCCCGGCCCTGGGCTACAGGACATTTTATCTCGTTCAGAGCGAGTCCGAGGGCCTCCCCCTGGGCGGCTCTCCGCAAAACACCTATTATGAGAATGATTTCTACCGGGTCGAGCTGGCGCCCGGAGGCATAAAAAAGCTGACCGATAAATCCCTCCGGCGGGACATCCTGAACACGGCTAAATTCCTCGGGTTCGAGGTGTTCACGATGCGGTCGGTCGGCAACGGCGCGGGCGAGTTCGGACGCGTCCAGCAGCCGACCATGGAAGGCTTCGACACGCTGAGCCGGCACGGGACCCAGTGGCGGTACGACACCGCCGAGTCGGGAGCGCTGCGCGCCGTTTTCACCATGGAGCAGCCGCTCGTGAACTGCACGATCCGGCAGAAGCTGATCATCTACAACCATGACAAGCGCATCGACTGTGAAGTCTCGATCCAGGACTGGGACGGCGACCCCTACCGCGAGTTCCGGCTGGCCGTGCCGGTCGATGCCCCGGGAGGCCGAATCGCCTACGAGGTCCCGATGGCCGTCGTCGAGGTGGGCAAAAGCGAGATTCCGGGCACGGGCGGACCGGCCTACGGCAACCTGAATTACGACGAAAAATGCTCGGAGATCCGCCCCCGGGAGGTCCAGAACTTCATCGACGCCAGCGGCGCGGAGTTCGGGGTGACGCTGACGACGAGCGTCGCCGTCAACGACTTCCTGGACCCGACGCCGGACCCGGCGCCATATCCCATTTTGCAGCCCGTACTGCTGGCGTCGCGGAGGAGCTGCCATGGCGAGGGCAATTGGTACCTCCAGGAGGGCGACCATCGCTATCGCTTCTCGATCTATTCCCACGGCGGCGGCTGGACCAACGGCTGGCGGCGGGGCATCGAAGCCAACTCTCCCTTTTTCGCGGTCGTCGACCCCGGCCGGGCGGAAAAACCCGACTTGCCGGAGAGCCGGGCTTTCTTCTCGTTTTCCGCGGCCAACGGGCTCGTCAGCACTGTCAAAAAGTGCGCCGATGACGATTCGGTGATCGTGCGCTTCTACGAGATCGAGGGACGGCCGGCGGACGTCGAGATCAGCTCGGCTTTCCCCCTGAACCAGGCGGAGGCGGTGAACATCATCGAGGACGAACCCCGGCCTCTGCCCTTTGACGGGAAGACCTTGAACATCCGTCTAGGCCATCACGCGATCGAGACGGTCAAGCTTCGGCCCGTCCTGAATTCGCAGAGATAGTGTCTGAGAGGCACGAAGCGGCGGCCGGCGTTCCTTCACGGCCCGGGTCTCTCAGGAAAGCCGGTGGGAGTCAAGCGATGACTGAGATTAGCAAAACGCGGCGAGAAAGCGGCCCCCTGAGAAGGCCTGATCTTAGGAAGTTCCTGTTTTCGGGCGGTCTTCTTTGCCTGGCGCTGTCGCTTCTTTGTGCGGCCTTCGGTGATTCCCCTCGGGATGCCGAAGAAAAGGCGCTGCCGGCGCGGATATCCAGCTTCGCCCTGATACCGCCCGGCGAGCCCGAGGTCAGCATCGTGAGGCGGGCGGCCGACATTGTTCCCACGGCCAACCAGCTCGCCTGGCAGGAGATGGAATTCATCGCCTTCGCCCACTTCGGGATGAACACCTTCACCGACCGGGAATGGGGCGAGGGCACGGAAGACCCGGCCCTCTTCGACCCGGCCGGGTTCGACGCCCGGCAGTGGGCCACGGTCCTCAAGGACGCCGGCGTCAAGATGCTCATCCTCACCGCCAAGCACCACGACGGCTTTTGCCTCTGGCCGAGCCGGTTCACGGAACACAGCGTCAAGAGCAGTCCCTGGCGCGGCGGGCGGGGCGATGTCGTCAAAGAGGTGACCGACGCCTGCCGGGAGGCGGGTCTCAAGACCGGGATCTATGTCTCGCCCTGGGACCGGCACGAGCCCGCCTACGGCGACTCGCCCGCCTATAACGCGCACTTCCGGGATCAACTTCGGGAGCTGCTGTCGAACTACGGCGAGATCTCCGAAGTCTGGTTTGACGGCGCCTGCGGCGAGGGGCCCAACGGAAAGCGCCAGGAGTACGACTGGCCGTCCTACTATCGCGTGATCCGGGAGCTCCAGCCGCGCGCCGTGATCTTCGGCATGGGCCCGGACGTCCGCTGGGTGGGAACGGAGAGCGGCACCGGCCGGGAGACCGAGTGGAGCGTCGTGCCGATCTCAGTCCGGGAGACGTCCTCTCCGGCCTCTACGTCACTGTTGGACGGGATGTTCCTTCCCGCGGATATGACCGGTCCCGACCTGGGCAGCCGCGAGAAGCTTCGCGGGGCGAGGGCGATCGCCTGGTACCCGGCCGAGACGGACGTCTCCATCCGCCCCGGCTGGTTCTACCACGCCAAGGAAGACGGCGAGGTCAAGTCGCCGGAAGAGCTCCTCGATATCTACTTCAGCTCGGTCGGGCGCAATTCCGTGCTGCTGCTCAACGTTCCGCCGGACCGCCGCGGCCGCCTCCACGAGAACGACGCCGCGAGCCTCCTGGGTTTGCGGCGTCGGCTGGACGGGATCTTCGGGACGAACCTGGCGGCGGGGGCCGCGATCAAGGCGTCGAGCGAGACCCGGGGGCATCCGGCGGCCTCGATCCTCGACGATGACAAGCTCAGTTACTGGCAGGCGTCGGAGGGCGCCGGGTCCGCCGTGATCGAGGTCGACCTCGGCGAAGAGGTCACGTTCGATGTGGCCATGTTCCAGGAAAATATCCGCCTCGGCCAGCGGGTCGAGGAGTTCTCGCTTCAGGCCAGCTACGGGAGAGAGTGGGTGACGTTCGCCGGCGGCACCACCATCGGCTATAAGCGTCTGCTCCGGTTTCCCCGGACGACCGCCCGCAAGGTCAGGCTGGTCATCTCCGGGTCCCGCGCCGAGCCGGCGCTCTCCGCCTTCGGCCTGTTCAGCTCGTCGCCCCCGCCGGGACCTTCAGCTACCGGAGGACCTTGAGCAGCTTGCCCTTCGCCGGAACGGCAGCCGCCTCCATCCCGTTCATGATGGCGAAGTGAGGCCACAGGTCCTGGGCCATTCCCTCTTTCCGGAAGAGCTCCTGCAGTGCCGTCCCGCCGTCCGCCCTGACGAGAGCCAGCCGCTTGGCCGTCCGGTTGAGGTAGGCCGAGTCCGTGAGGTTGCGGAAGGAGCCGACCGTCGACCGGAAACCCGACTGGTAGCTCGAGAACTTCGGCTCCGGGCTCAGTGCCGAAAACGTGTAGATGAGATCCCCCTTCTTGATGAAGGACCGGACGAGCCGGACCGGGCTCTGGTTTTCCTGAGGGACCGAATAGGACTGCTCATAGCAGGACAAGCCGTTGATCGTCTGCGAGCGGTCGTCGAGCAGTTGGCTGTTCTGGAACTCTCCGGCTCTTTTACCGGCGTAATCCTTCAGGCCATCAGCCGACTTTTCAGCCTGGAGTACGAGCATGGCGTTGCCGTCGGCCGGGGCCATCTGGACCATGACCGGTGTATTGACGAGCTTCCAGCCCGACGGGATGCTGAACTCGAACCGGAGGTCGGGATGATAGAAAGCCGAGCCATCGACGAACCCCTGGCGGGGATCCTCCCCATAGACCAGGTTCTGGATCTTCTGAAGATAGGCTTCCGGGTTGTGCGCCAGCCGGGCGTCTTCCGCGGTCACCTGTGCCTTGACATCGCGGATCCGGTCCTCGGTCAGGGGATGGGTGGAGAGGAAACCCGGGATGGTGCTCTTTCCCGAGAGGTCGCCCGATTTTTGCATGGCCGCGAAGAAATCGACCATGCTCCCGGGATTGTAGCTCGCCCGCCGCGAATACTCGACGCCCAGCGCATCGGCCTGCCGCTCGTCGTCGCGGCTGAACTTGAGAAAAAGAAGCTGGGCCCCGACTCCGGCAAGACCCGAGTACTTGGCGAAGGTCTCGCTCACGATGCTCCCGATCATCAGCCCGGCCTGCGCCAGCACCTGGTTGCTCATCTGCCGGACCGAATGGCGGGCGGTGACGTGGCCGATCTCGTGCCCGAGGACACCGGCCAGCTCGTCCTCCGAGCTCACCAGGGCCAGCAGGCCGCGGGTGACGTAGACGTAACCCCCGGGAGCGGCGAAAGCATTGATGACCGGGCTGTCCAGGACCGCGAAATGAAAGGCCAGGTTGGTCCGGTGGGAGCGCGAGGCCATAGCCGTCCCTGCGGCCGCGATGTAGGCTTCGAGCGCCGCGTCGGGATAAACCCCGAATTCCGCCCGGATCTCGGTGTCGGATTGCTTGCCGATCTCGATCTCCTGCGCTTCGGAGATGAGGCTCAGCTCTTTCTTGCCCGTGACCGGATTCACGGCGCAAGAGGCGACAAGCAGGGACGCTAATAGAACAACGGATAATTTGCGCATCACGAATCCTCCTATCGGCCGGCTAAGGCTTATTGCGTGCCGCCGGCGAAAGCGCTGCGGAGACGCTCCCAGATCTTGTCCGCTTCGGGGGCAGGCCCCTTCGTGACAAGGAGCGCCAGGCAGCCATCCAGGAGCCGGCCTTGGAACACGTTCCCCCGGGCATCTCGCGCCTCAAAGCGGCCGTCAGCACTCCGGTATCCAGAAAACGGCGGGCTCGGGGAAAACAGCTTCTCGGCGTCCGAGAAAGCGGTTTTTGCTTCGACGGGGGTTTGGCCCTTCAGGACCACAGCCAGGACGCCCTCGGCGGGCCAGCCGGCCACGCCTTCATGGAACCGGATGGCCTGGCGGAAGAAGACCGGGTGCTGGTTGCGGAGCCCGATGGGGCCCCGGAGATATTTCAGCCCTCCCCGCGCCGCCCACTCCGGCGGGAATGCGGCCGCGAAAGACGGCTTCTCGCCGTCGGCCCGGAACTTGCCGTTTGCCGCCTTGGCGATCTTGAGGACAGCCTCGACACTCTCCGGGCTCTCGTCGAAACCGGTGACCGTGACGACGACGGGACCTTTCCAGAAATTGAGATAATAATCCTCGAGCCGTCCTCCCTGACCCAGATCGACTTCGGACCCGCGCGCGCTCGTCTTGAAGGTGAACATCCCGAAGGCGGCGGCGGCATCGGCCATCTCGAAGACCTCCAGGGTCACGGTCTTTTGGGGAGAAGATTCATAATCCTGGACGGCGACTTGGCGGAATCCGTATTCATTATAGATATCGGCGCCGCCGTCGATGTACGTGAACAAGTCCTCTCCGCTGTAAACCAGCGGCTCGCCCTTCGGGGTCCAGCCCGGCACCTCGCCCGCCCGGGGGAGAAAGGCGGTCAAGTCGAGCCGGGCCGAAGAAGCAGAAAGTGCCTGTCGCCGCGGGCCGGCCAATACTCCGGATGGCCCGGCCGCGCTGTTTTCCGCCGTCAACAGGACAGCCAGCCCGAGGCACAGGCAGGGAATGGCCCAGCGTCGCGCCATGAACGCACGTCGATGGCTCTTCTTCGACATCGCGGCCTCCAATGGCTCGTTTCGCATTTCCAACGGGGATAATTTCACTTTACCGATTTCGCGGGGGGTTGTCCATTCATAATTCGCGCCGGAGGCTCAGCGCCCGGAACGGTCGCCGGCCGGCGGTCAAAGCCCGGTTTTGACACGCACCTAAAAGCTGTGTTATAAGCCCATCTTGAACGTGGGCAACTTAGCCATCATCACCCCCAAGGAGTTCTTCCCATGAAAACCCTTATCAGCTCTTTCCTACTTTTGGCCATGCTGGTCCTCACGTTTCCGGGGCAGGCGTCACCGGCCCCCGAGACTCCGGCCCAGCGCGAGGCCCGGATGAAATGGTGGACCGAGGCCCGGTTCGGCATGTTCATCCACTGGGGCCTCTATGCCCTCCCGGCCCGCCACGAATGGGTCAAGAACTACGAAAAATTATCGAACGAGGAATACCAGAAATACTTCGAGCACTTCAATCCCGATCTGTTCAATCCCCAGGAGTGGGCGCGCCTGGCCAAGCAGGCCGGGATGAAGTATTTTGTCATCACGACGAAGCACCACGAGGGCTTCTGCCTCTGGGATTCGCAGTTCACGGACTACAAGGCCACCAACACCCCCTACGGGAAGGACCTGATCAAGCCGATGGTCGAGGCCTTTCGGGCGGAGGGCCTCCACGCCGGGTTCTACCACTCGCTCATCGACTGGCATCACCCGGAGTATCCCGTCGACCTCCACCATCCGATGTTCAACAACCTGGAGTTCCGGAAAGCGTCGGCCAGCCGCGATGTCCGGAAGTACGCCGAGTACCTGCACAGCCAGGTCCGCGAGCTCCTGACCCAGTACGGCCCGATCGACTCCCTGTTCATGGATTTTTCCTTCCCCGGCGAGAACGGCAAGGGCCGGAACGACTGGCAGTCGGAGAAGCTCCTGAAGATGATCCGCGAGCTCCAGCCCCAGATCATCGTCGACGATCGGCTTGACCTCCTCGACGTCCCGGGCGGCTGGGATTACCGGACCCCCGAGCAGACCATGCCCCGGGAGTGGGTGTCGATGGACGGCCAGCCCGTTCCCTGGGAGACCTGCCAGACGTTCTCGGGATCCTGGGGATACCACCGGGACGAGACGACCTGGAAAAGCGTCCGTCAGCTCATCGTCATGCTGGTTGAGACCGTGAGCAAGGGAGGGAACCTTCTGCTCAACGTCGGTCCGACCGCCCGGGGCACGTTCGATGAGAGAGCCAAGGCGAGGCTCGAGGGGATCGGCGCCTGGATGAAAGAGCACAACCGGTCGATCTATGCCTGCACCCAGGCCCCGGCCGATTTCAAGGCGCCGCAAAACTGCTTGCTTACCTTTAACCCGGCTGCGAAGCGTCTCTACGTCCACGTTCTCGAGTGGCCCATGGGCGTGTTGCACCTCGACGGGTTCGCCGGGAAGGTCGCCTACGCGCAGCTCCTCAACGACGCCTCGGAGGTCAAGTTCAGCGAGGAGGAGGGCGCGGCGAGGAAAACGCTGACTCTGCGGCTCCCGGTCCTCCAACCCAGGGCCGAACTTCCGGTTGTCGAGCTCTTTTTAAAATAGAAGATCGGTCAGGGTTTCTTATCGGAAGCGCCGGGCTTGATGAGCGGCACACCCGCCCGGCACAGCGGGCAGTTCTCGGGTTCGAAAGCCTCGACCTTGAGCGGCAGCAGGCTGCCGACCGGTTTCCCGCCGATTTCGACCGAGCCGGCCGTCCTGTCGACGAGCACATAGATCCCGGTGACCGCCACCCCTTTCGTCCCGAGGCACTCGACGACCTCCTTAACCGAGCCGCCCGTCGTCAGGATGTCCTCCACAATGACGGCCCGGCTGCCGTCGAGGCCCGCCCAGCCGGACCGGAAGCCCATCTTCTCCTCGATGCGCTGGCTGAAGGCGAATTTCTTGCCCAGCTTGAGGGCCGCCAGGAAACCGACGGCGATCGCGCCGTAAGCGGGAGAGACGATGTAATCGAAATCCGGCTGCTCGCCGCGGATCTTGGCAACCAGCAAGTCGACGATCTTTTCGAGCACCCCGGGCTTCTCGATCAGCCGGATCTTCTCGAAATACCACTCCGAGTGCTTGCCCGAGGTCAGCTGGAAATGCCCCTGAAGAAGCGCGTCGCCTTCCTTGAAGAGAGTCAGCACGGCGGCCTGGCTGTCCTGGGTCATGGTCTCCTCCTCGAGTCGGTTCGTCCGGTCCAGCCCGCGGCAGCGGCGGCGAAACCCGCAGTCTGGCCTCAGCATTATAAATAAGAAAACGGCTAAATCCAATCTCCATCAGCTATTTATCGGCGAATCCCCGGTGATATAATCTGTCCGTGATCAAACGCCTCCCCGCGGATTTCATTGTCGACGAGCAGGCGGACCTGCCGCTCCGTCCGGCCGGCGAGTTCAGGGTCTATTCCCTGAAGAAGAGCGGCTGGACGACACTCGATGCGCTCCGGCAGATCGCGCGCGCGGCCAACATTCCCCTGAGCCGGATCTCCTACGGCGGGAAAAAGGACAAGCACGGGCAGACCTCGCAGTTCATCGCCATCCGTTTCCGCCGCGACCTGGGACTCCGGGGGAGGGATTTTTCGCTGGAGGCCGTCGGGTACATGGACCGGCCGATGGGGCCGGACCTGATTCGGGCCAACTCGTTCGCCGTGGTCGTCCGTGATCTCGCGGACACCGGGCCGTTTGAACGCCACGCGGAAGAAGTCCGGAGGTCGGGGTTCCCGAACTTTTTCGACGACCAGCGGTTCCGGAGCTACGACCCGGAGATGGGTTTTTTCGGCGATAAGATCGTCAGGCGCCACTGGAACGGGGCGCTTCAGGTCTACCTGACGAGCGCCGCCGCGGACGCCACTAAAAAGGAACGCGCCCGCCGGACCGCCGTTCTCCGATCCTGGAAGGACTGGTCCGCTTGCCGCCGTCTCGCCCTGGACCCTCTGGAAAAAGCCGTCTTCGACCATCTGGCGGCGCACCCCGCGGACACAAGGGGAGCGCTGCGCCTCATCCCCGAGGAAGAGGTCGCCATGAGGTACGCGGCTTTCCAGTCGCACCTCTGGAACGAACTGTTGCGCCGGCTGGTCCGGCGGAAGATCGGAGAGCTCGAGGAGGTCGCAGGGAGCGACGGCCCTTACCTTTTCTGGAGAGGACTCGACTCCGCGACCATGAGCTATCTCGATTCTCTCGAGATCCCCGCGGCGGCGGCCAAAATGGAGTTCCAGGACGAGCTCACGGCGGCGATCCACGCGGACATCCTCCAGGGAGCCGAGCTCAAGCCCGGCGATTTCCGGACAAAGGAGCTCAGAAAGGTCAGCTTCCGGTCGTTCATGAGGAAGGCGCTCCTCCTTCCCCGCGATCTGAAGATCCTGGAGAGCGGCGGCGACGAGCTCCACCCCGGCCGGAAAAAGCTGACCGTCTCCTTTTCTCTCTCCCGCGGGGCCTACGGCACGATGCTCATCAAGCGACTCGGGTTGGTTTCCCGCGGGCTGGTCATCGACGCGACGGCCGGCTGACGTTGCTTTCCTGGCGGTTTTCCGCTAAATCATAGTGCTGGCAGTCTATGCGACCATGAAGAGAACGCTCCCCCCAACGCTTCCCGCCATTCCCCGCCGGCCGGGACGGGTCAAGGTCCGGCCGCTCGGCCGCGACGCGGACTACGACGAGATCCTGGATATCCAGCGCCGCGTCTGGGGGCACAACGAAACCGAACTGACCCCGACTCACCAATTCCGCATCACGGCCCGCCTGGGCGCCATCCTCCTCGGCGGCTGGATCGGCAGCCGTCTGGCGGGCTTCGTCTATTCCTTCCCCGCGGTATTCGAGGGCCGGCTCGTCCAGCACTCCCATCTTCTCGCCGTCCTCCCCGAATACCAAGGGCGGGGCGTGGGCAGATCGCTGAAATGGGCGCAGCGCGATAGGGCGATCGAGCTCGGCTACGATCTGATCACCTGGACCTTCGACCCCCTTCAAGCGAAGAACGCGAACCTCAACCTCCACTCGCTGGGGGCGGTCGCAAGGACCTACTGGCGGGATTTCTACGGCGCCCAGGAGGCGCTCGTCCTCGGCCCGGGGGTTCGGACGGACCGTTTCCTTGCGGAGTGGGCGATCCGGTCCGGCCGGGTGACGAGCCGGCGGGCCGGCGGACCGGGGAGGAAGATCTCCCCTGACGCCGCTCACGCGCTCGCCGCAAAGGACTCAAATCCGGCGCCGGGGGAGCGGGTGCAGACCGGTCGGGATAAGGCCAACGTTCCTCCCCGCCCGGGGAAGCCCAACCTGTCTCTCGGCGCCAAAGTCGTTTTGGCGGAAATCCCCAGGGCGGTGAACGCCATCAAGAAGCAACCCGATGTGATCGCGGCCTGGCAGAGGGGGTTGCGGCGCGTCCTTGAGCACTATTTCGGCCGCGGCTATGTCGTCGACGATTTCGTATTCGGCGACCGCTGTTTTTATGCGCTCAAGCGCCTGTCGGCGAAAGAATGACCGATAAATCCTGGGCGGACAACGTCTTTTTCATCCTCGTCGCCCCCACGGAACCCGGGAACATCGGCGCCGCCGCCCGGGCCGTCAAGAACATGGGATTCCGGCACCTCGAGCTGGTGAACCCCGTCCCCTTCTTGACGCTGGAAGCGGGGGCCATGGCCTGCGGCGCCCTGGACGTACTCGAGCGGGCCCGGGTCTATCCGTCGCTCACGGAGGCGCTCGCGGAGAAGTCGCTCGTCGCCGGCACGACACGCCGGCGCGGCAACCGCCGGGGAATCATCCTGTCCGCGGCCTCGGCCGCCAAGGAGATCGCCAAGGCCGCGCCGGGAACAAGGTCGCCATCCTGTTCGGCAACGAGCACAACGGGTTGACCAACCGGGAGATCGAAGCCTGCGGCCTGCTGGCGACGATCCCCTCAAACCCCGCCGCTCCCTCCCTCAACCTCAGCCAGAGCGTGATGATTATCGCCTATGAGCTGAGCCGGGTCACGCCGGCCGAAGACGCCCCTCCCCTTGTCGGGAGCAAAGACATCCGGGCCCTTATGAGGCGGGTCCGCGCCACCCTCGACGTCCTCGGTTACGGGAAAAAGGGCGATCGCGACCTGCGAGCGGACATCATGCGGAATATCGGGCGCCTGGTCGGCCGGGCCGGCCTCACCGTGTGGGAGATCAACATGCTCCACGGTCTCTGCCGCCGCATCCGGGAAAAGACCGGGACATCCCCGGACGATCCTGTTCTGATGCCGGCGGCGAAAGTCAGGCGCTCGCGGCGCGCTCCAGGCGCTTCAGGATCGAGAACATGAACGTCGCCGAGATCAGGCAGCAGACGACGAGGATCAGCCACAGGGACCAGAGCGGCACGCGCAGCCAGAAATAGCTGATCACCCCCACCAGGTTGTTGCCGAGGGCCGTGGCGGCGAACCAGCCCCCCTGCATCAGGCCCTTGTGTTTGGGCGGAGCAACCCTGGAAACAAATGAAATCCCGATCGGGCTCAGGAGAAGTTCCGCGACCGTCAGAGTGAAATAGGTGGAAAGCAGCCAGTAAACCGAAACCAGGTGCTGCGGCGGAGCGACCCTGCCGCCGAGCGACTTCGGGCTGGGGAGGCCGACTGACCCGATAACAAGGATGGTGAAGGCCGCGGCCGTGATCAGCATACCGATACCGATCTTACGCGGCGCCGAAGGCTCCTTCCCGATCTTGTTGAGGTAGCCGAAGAAAAGTACGACCAGCGGCGTCAGGGCCACGATAAAGAAGGGGTTGAAGTGCTGGAATTTTTGGGGGCTGAAGGGATTGACGTCCAGGTAGCTCCTGTATCTCAACACGGCCAGGATCGCGAATATCGCAAAGCCCGCTCCGCCGATCAGGCGGCTCGTCCGGCTGGAGCGCTTCTTCACGAGAAAGATGAACCCCACCACGGACAGAAAGACCGCCAGCAGCCCGAACAGGTCGAACCAGAGGTTGGTGAGCTGGCCGACGCTCGGCACCGTGTAATCCCGGGCATAGTAAGTCATCGTAACCGCGCTCTGGTGGAAGGACATCCAGAAAAAGATGACCACCAGGAAGACAAGCCCAAGGGCGATCAACCGTTCCCGCGTCTGCTGCGGCGTGAGTTCGACGACCTGGGCCCGGAGGGCTTCCGATTTGGCTTTTTGCCGTTCAGAAAGGTCCGCGTGGCCGTAATACTTCCGGAAACCCCAGAAGATGACCATGGAGATAATCAAGGCGACGCAGGCCACGCCGAATCCGTAATGATAAGATTTGCTCAGGGCGTTGATATAGCTTTCTGAAAATTTCCCCAGGCTCTCGAGCGAGACGGCCGGGTCCTGGGCCTGGGCAATCGCCAGATACTCGCCGGCCTCGGTCAGCTTCCCCTTGAGGAAGTCATTGGCCAGGGCCGGAATCCTGGCATCATAGAAAAAGTGGGACTTGGCCAGGATCCAGTTGCTGACCTTCTCCGAAGCCGTCGGGGCGAACACGGCGCCGATGTTGATCCCCATGTAGAAGATATTGAAGGCCCGGTCGCGGAGCCCGCTGTATTTGGGGTCGTCATAGAGGTTACCGACAAGAGCCTGAAGGTTCCCCTTGAACAGCCCCGTCCCGAGAGAAATGGTCGCCAAGGCGGCGATAACCAGGAAGAAATGGGTTGACATGGCACTGGGCAGCGCCATGAGCACATAGCCGATGAACATGACGATGAGCCCCAAGCTGATCGTCCGGCCGTAACCCAGATACCGGTCGGCCAGGAACCCGCCGAGGAGGGGAAAGAGATAAACGCTCACCATGAAGTTGCTGTAGATCAGGCCCGCGGCTGTGGCATTGAGCCCGTACTTGGCCTGGAGGAACAGCACGAAAATGCTGATCATCGTGTAGAACCCGAACCGCTCGCCCATGTTGGCGAGGAAGGCGACGATCAGCCCCTTGGGGTGCCCTTTGAACATGGTCTGACCTACCTTAAGATTGGATTGCAGGACGAAACTCTTTTAATTTTTTCCGGGCGGCTTGTCAATGCCTGGAGCCGGGCCTGGGAGGGCCCCGGGAGAATTCACAGATTCTTCACAAAATCTTGGCATCCCCTTGACAACCCGACCGCCTCGAAAGCCCAGAGTGAAGACGGAAACGGCATGAGACATATCATCATCAACCCTGCCGCGGCCGCGGGAACGACCGGGAAACGCGCGGCCGAGATCCTGGCTCTCCTGAACCGGTATCTCGGCAGCCGGTGCACGGTGTTCATTACGGGAGAGCCTGGGGAGGCGACGGGGTCGGCCCGCCGGGCGGCCGCCGCGGGCACCGACCTGATCGTGGCCGTCGGGGGGGATGGTACGATCCAGGAGGTCGTGAACGGCCTCTTCAGGGACGGACGCCCGCTCTGCCCGGATTGCCGCCTGGGGATCATCAACTCCGGGAGCGGCGGCGGGTTCGCCGGAAGCCTCGGACTGCCGCCAAGCATCGAAGGCCAGGCGGCCATGATCGCCCGGGGCGGTGAGCTCCGGATCGACATCGGCCGCGCCGTCTATGTCAACGGTGAAGCAAGATCCAGGGAACGGTATTTCATCAACGAATGCCAGGCCGGGATCGGCAGCACGGTGATCAGGAAGGTCGAGGCCTGGAACAGGATAGTCAAGATGTTCGGCGGTCGGCTCGCCTTCGGCGCAAGCGCCCTGGCCGCGGCCCTGGGCTGTCCCAACCAGCCGGTCTGCGTCGAGGTCGACGGCCGGCATGTCGGGACGCACCGACTTCTCGGTGTGGTCGCGGCCAACGGCAGCCGGATGGGCGGCAGTTTGAGGCCGACCCCCAGGGCGCGGCTCGACGATGGGCTTCTCGACATCCTCCTCATCCACGGACAATCGGTCTTAGATCGGCTCAGAAGCTTCGCCAATATCTACTCGGGAAAACACCTCGGCCTCGCCGGATTCAGCTACTTTCAGGCCCGGTGCATTGTTCTCTCGTCCACGCAAAAGGTCGATATCGAGGCGGACGGTGAACCTTGGGGAACACTCCCCTGCCGGGTGGACATCCTGCCCTCCGCTCTCCGTATCGCCGGCCCGGTCCCGTAAGCGGCCCCGGTCAGCCGGCATTCTCCTTCTCGATGAGCTCCTGCACCCTCTCCAGAACGGAGGGGACCGCCGAGATCACACGGTTCCAGCTGGGGATGAGGGGCGAATACAGGGGATCTTCGAAGAACGAGTGGCCCGCCATCTGGAGGGCCCGGGTAAAGGCCTCGACGATGATCGATTCCTGATGATAGTCGAACCCCAGGCCGTTGATGGCGGCGTCGTCCCGGTAGCGCTTGATCATGTCCTTGGCGGTGCGTTGATAATTGATGAGCAGCGTTCCGAAGGCATCCTGGCCGAGGATGATGCCCTCGATCGCCAGGTTCCGGAAGACGGATTTGGCGATGTCGATGGCCATTTTCATCAGGCCGGTCTTGGGGTCCTCGGCCGAGAGCGATTGGTGCTTATGCTCGTAGGTTTCGCAAAGCTCGGCCTGGCAGATGCGCCGGAGGGAATAGTTCCTGTAGACTTCGGCCAGAGGTCTCGACCTCGAGTCCCCAGTCGTTGGGGATGCGGTTGAGGGCGGCGAGGTCGATCAGCATCGAGAACTCGCCCGCCAGCGGGATAGCGGAAACTGTCGAGAAACGGAGCAGGGGCTGGCAGCCGAAGAGCTTCTCCAGGCTGCGGATGAGAGGCGTGACGAACAGCCGTGTCACCCGGCCGTGCATCCGGTCCGTTACCCGGGCGTAGTATCCCTTGCAGAAGGCGTAATTGATGCTCGGCGAGGCGACGGGATAGCCAGCCGGCCGACGAGCTCCCGGGAGTGATTGACGATATCGCAGTCGTGGAGGGCGATGACCTTGGATTTTTCGCGGGCCAGGATGTAGCCGTAGGCGATCCAGGCGGACCGTCCCCTTCCCGTCGTTCGCCGACCGGCAGGTCGTTTTCGGCCAGCAGTTGATACAACTGGGAAAAAGACGGTCCGGAAGCCCAGATGATGCGATGGCGCTGGGGCAGGGAGGAGAAGAATTCCCGGGCTTTCAGGAAATCCTCGTTTTCGGTCGCCCGCCCGAGAGTGATGACGATCTCGTCGAGGTAGGGGATCTCGCTGAGGTTTTCCCGGATGGTTTGAGCGGCGGTCGAGCGGAGCTCGACGGGTGTTATGGGCAAGACCAGGGCGATCGGCCGGTGCCGGCTGAAGCCGACGAGGTCCTTCTCCATGCGCTCGAGGTCGGTGTGTCCCAGCCGATGGAATGTCGAGATGACTCCGGTCTGATGAAAATCCGCCATGAGAACCTCCTTAAGTTCAAGGATCAGCCGGCGAGACGGGGCACCAGATCCAGGATCGCGGCGCTCCAGCCCACAGGCCCCTCGCCGGGAGCGAGATACAGTCCCGGGAGCCGGATCGATGGGTCGTGGCCCCCTTCAGGCTTCCGGACGAGAACGGGGAAGTCGACCGCTTCGAGCAGCGGGAGGTCGTTCCCGCTGTCCCCGAGCCCGATGCTGGCCACGGGACGCCCCAAGGCCTGCGCGTAGAGAAGCACAAGGAAGCGGGCGCATCGCCCCTTGTCGTTGTCCCCCGTGAGGTGAAAAAACCGCCCCCCCTTGACGACGCTCAGCCCGGACCGCCGGGCCGCCTCCCGGACGGCTTCCAGGACGGACATGTCGCTCAGGAGGAAGGGCTCGTCGTACTCCCTGGCGCGGGCGAGCTCGGCTTCCGCCGCGGGCAGCCCGGTTATGCCGGCGACCTCGCCGGCCGTGAACTCATGGAATCCCTTGAGCTTCCCCGGGAACATCTCGTTGAGCTTCTCGAAGGCTTCAACGAGTCTGGCGTAGGGAGTCCCGAATTCGACGACGTCATACCCAGGGACCTTCCTTGCCGGGAGAGACTCCAGGGGAAAACGGCCGGCCGGGATGAACACGGCCCCGCCGTTTTCGGAGATGAACGGTTCGGCGTTGCCGAGCGCGACGCGCACGATTTCGATCTCGGACCGGGTTTTGCTCGAGCAGACGACGAGCGGTATGTTTCTATCATGGAGGAGGCGCAGAGCCGGCTCCGCCGCCGCGAACGAATACGTCGAGTGGTCGAGGAGAGTCCCGTCCAGGTCGGTGAACACAACAAGTCCTCGTTTCATCGGAATCCATCTACTGAGTTAACGCGAAACCGCCGATCGCGGCGTCGCTGCCCAAGCCGTCATCAAACCCCTGGTTTAAGGATAGCAGACGATTCGCGCGGGCGTCAAAGGAAAAATCTTGTCGGCCTTCCCGATAAGGGACTACAATAGTCCCAAGGAAACGGACACTTCACACCGGAGAGAAAGCCATGCCTTACTTCACGGCGATACGCGGCTACACGGCCAAGCGGATCGAGGAGATCCGGAGCGCCGATATCCTTGTCGGCATCCCCTGCTACAACAACGAGAAGACCATCGCCCACGTCATCCAGATGGTTTCCCACGGGCTGAACCAACACTACCGGGACCTCCGGAATGTCATCATGGTCGCCGACGGCGGCTCGACCGACGACACCCGGGAAGCGGCCAAGGAATTCCAGATCAAGCCCTGGCAGGAGAAGATCGTGTCCATTTACCGGGGGCCGGCCGGCAAGGGCACGGCCCTGAGGTCGGTCTTCGAGGCGGCGCGGATCCTCAACGTGCGGGCCTGCGCCGTCGTCGACGCCGACCTCAGGAGCATCACCTCCGACTGGATCCGCGAGCTCATCGAACCCGTCACCGGCCGCGGCTTCCAGTTCGTCGCGCCGGTCTATCTCCGTCACAAGTATGACGGAACGATCACCAACAACATCGTCTATAACCTGACCCGCGCCCTTTACGGCAAGCGCGTCCGCCAGCCGATCGGCGGCGATTTCGCCTTCTCCCGGGAGGTCGCCAAGTTCTATGCGGAACAGGATGTCTGGGACAGCGACGTCGCTCGGTTCGGGATCGACATCTGGATGACGACGACGGCGATCACCCAGGGTTTCCGGATCTGCCAGGCCAGCCTCGGCGTCAAGATCCACGACGCCAAGGACCCGGGCCGCCAGCTCGGGCCGATGTTCCGCCAGGTCGTTTACGTCCTGTTCTCGCTCATGGAGAGGTTCGAGAACTACTGGAAGACCGTGCGGGGGAGCGAGCCGGTGGAAACGTTCGGCCAAACGAAGGCCATCGAGCCCGAGTCCGTTGCCGTCGACCTCGAGGGTCTGGTCGAAAAATTCCAAACGGGCTTTCAGCAGTTCTCTTCCCTGTGGAAAGAGATCTTCAGCGCCGAAATCTTCGACGAGATCCGCCGGGCTTCAGAGCTCGGCGTCCGGGAGTTCCACCTGCCGACGGGGACCTGGGTTCGTCTCCTGTACGAGCTGGCCGCCACTTTTCACGCCTGGACCCATAACCGCTTCAAGGTCATCGAGCTCGTTACGCCGCTCTATTACGCCCGCGTCGCTTCGTTTGTCCGCGAGTCCTGGGAGATGACCTCGGAGGCCGCCGAAAAGCTCGTCGAGGAGCAGGCTCTCCTGTTCGAAAAGAACAAAGATTATCTCCTCAAGATCTGGGACCAGAAACGGCTTGACCGCCAGAGCCCCCAGGGTTCGGACGAGGGGGGCATCAGAGCTTGACCGGCTCGAGCCGGGGTGAAAGGAGCTGGATCAGGCCCAACGCCACGAGGTAGGCTGACCCGGCGATGAGGAACGGTATCAGGTAGCTTCCCGTCAGCTCGAGGATGTGGCCTGTGGCGGCCGCAAAGATGATCCCCCCGACGGCGCCCGCCGTTCCCCCGAGCCCGGTGACCGAGCCCACGGTCTGCTTGGGGAACATGTCTGAAGCGAAGGTGAAGATGTTCGCCGACCACGCCTGGTGCGCCGCCGCCGCCAGGCTGATGATGAGCACCGCCCCCCAGAGCGAGTCCATTCCCGACGCCAGCACGACGGGAACGACGCACAGCGCGCAGACCAGCATGACCAGCTTCCGGCTGCGGTTGACCGTCCAGCCGCGTTTGATGAGCGCCGAGGAAGCCCAGCCGCCGCCGACGCTGCCGAAATCGGTGATGAGATAGACGACGATGAGCGGCGGTCCCAGCCGCGAGAGCGTCAGGCCGAACCGGGCGTTCAGGAACTTCGCCAGCCAATAGAGATAAAACCACCAGATGGGGTCGGTGAGAAACTTGCCGACGACGATCGCCCAGGTCTGGCGGAAGCGCAGGAGCCGGAGCCAGGGGATCCTCGCGGCGGCGGGTTGAGGCGGGTCGGAAAGGACGTGGGCGAGCTCGCGGGGCCGGATGTTCTTCTTCCGCTCGGGGATCTCGTAGAGGGCCAGCCAGAACACGAGCCAGATGAACCCGATCGCCCCCGTGAACACGAAAGCGGCGGGCCAGCCGAAGCGGATGGTGATCCAGGGCACGACGGCCGGAGCGATCACGGCCCCGATATTGGTCCCGGCGTTGAAGATGCCCGTGGCCAACGCCCGCTCCCGGCGGGGGAACCACTCGGCTACGGCCTTGATCGCCGACGGGAAGTTCCCGGACTCGCCGAGCCCGAGGGCGAAGCGGGCGATGCCGAAGGTCAGGGCGCTCCGGGCGGCCGCGTGCGCCATGGCCGCGACGCTCCAGAGGCAGATGGCCAGGGCGTAGCCGATCCGGGTCCCGAAACGGTCGATGAACCGGCCGAAGGCGGCGAGGCCGATGGCATAAGCGACCTGAAAGGCGGAGACGATGTAGCCATACTGGACCTCGGTCCAGCCGATTTCCTTCTGCAGGTGCGGCGCCAGGATGCCGAGAACCTGCCGGTCGATGTAATTGATGGTGGAGGCGGCGAACAGCAGCCCGCAGACGGTCCAGCGGAAATGCCCGGAACGGTTGTCTTCAGCCGCGGAGGAGGTCATCGGTTTCAAACCCGCATGGTATCATATTCCGGCACCGACGAAATACAACACTTTTCGAAGTCATGGGATTCTTCAGGCAAACAGCCTGGCTCCCCAATCGCATTGCACGGCATAGTCCAGGCATCGCTTGAAGCTGTCATAGGTCAGGTCGGGACAACTCAGCCTCGCCCGGTCCAGGATCGGGCCGGACCTCTCGGCGCTGAACAGCCTTTTGTCGTCCATATACGGCGCGTAGGCTTCGAGGTAGGCATCGTAGACCGCTTCCAGGGCGTTCCGCGGGCCCGTCTCCGTCCCCCGGGGCGCGCCGGCCGAGATCCCGCGGATACGGAAGAGGGACTGCGTATAGGCGATGATGTCGGCGAGCCGGGTCGGACGGCTGTTGACGATGTGGAAGACGCCGTCGGCCGTTCCCTCCCTGATGGCCTGGAAAGCGCGAACGAAATAATCGATGGGGATGATATTGATGCCGCCTCCCTCTTCAACCCGGATCCGAATGGGCATAACCATCCAGCCGTCGGCGTCCAGCCGCACGCCCAGGTCCGCCGCCTTCCGGCCGTCCCGCTCGCGGATATCGGCTTCGCAGAGGCGCTTGAGAAAAAGGGCCGTCCGGACGGGATAGTACAGAGCATTGAACAGAAGGCTGCGGCCGGTCTCGGAATGGCCATAGACGATCGACGGGCGGTAGATCGTCAGCGGGATCCCGAAGAGCGGCGCAGCGCTCGCCGGCCAGCCACTCGGCCCGGCACTTGGTCTCTTCATAGACGTTGGTGAAGGCGGGCGGCCGAACCAGCGTTTCCGGGCAAAGGCCGGCCGTCCGGCCGGCCACGTAGGCGGTGCTGATCAGGTGAAAGCGGCGGCAGGGCCGTAGCCCGGCCACGTCGAGGATGCGCCGGAGGCCGTCCAGGTTGACCGCTTCGACCTCTCTCCTCTTGCGCTCGGCGAAGGAGGTGCTCGAGGCGCAGTGGACGACCTCGTCGATGTTTCGCGCCAGAGCGGCCAAGGCCTCCGGCTCGAGGCCAAGATCGGGGCTGTCGAGCCGGCCCTCGACCAGGCGGATGCTCTTCCTCGGCCCCTCGGCCACGCCCAGCCAATCCAGGAGCCGGGCGACACGGTCCGCGGCCGGACGGCCCGGCTTGGAGCGGGCCAGGAGAAGGACTTCGTTCCCTTGGACGGCCAGCTCGGCCGCCAGGTGCGCCCCCAGGAAACCCGTTCCGCCCGTGAGCAGGATCATCGGTATAGGAAATTCTCTTTGCGGGAACAGCCCTGGGAGAAGACGTATTTCAGGAAGGTCACGCCCTTCGTCCTTTCGGCCAGCCCGTCGAGCCAGGGCTCGATCTCGGCCATCGCCCGCCGGATCTTCCCGCGCTCGGCGGGGTCGGTATGGTCGATGTAATAGTCGTACTCCAGGATCGCGCGCTTGCCGAGGTCCATCGGGGTGAGGAACCCGAAGTCATGGTCGATGTCCAGGGAGGCGGCGATCCGGCCGAACTCCGTGTTGATATGGTCGATGACGTCGTTCCGGTCGAGCGGGACATAGACGAGAAAAGCGAACATGTGCTTGCGGCGGGACATCCGGGAGCTCAGGATGCGGAACATATTGAGCCAGGTCAGATCGGTGAACCGCGGCTGGGAATAGATCCCGGAGTAAAGCTCCCGCAGGTCCTCGTCCACGGCGCCGGCCAGCGTCTCCGGGGACGGCCTGAGCACGGCCTCGAGGAGCGGCCTCATTTCCGGCCGGCAGAGGATCTCATAGGGAGGCCGGCCGGCGTCAAATCCCTTGACCAGGTCCTGCCATTCCCCATCCAGGAGCCGGGGGAGCCCGAGGGTCAGAGTCCGCCAGAGGCCGCTGTCGATGACCGCTCCGGCCAGCTGGCTGATTGCCGCCCGGGCGAACCGGTCGCCGATGGCAAAGACGACATACCGGATCCCCAGGGTTTCCGGCAGGACCTCTTTCAGCCGTTCGGCCAGAGCTTGGCTGGGGGACATAAAGTTGGCGACATAGTGCAGGCCGAGGACGCCGACGGCCAGGCCGAGCCGGCGGACACCCAGTTCCCGGGCCAACCGCACGGCGTCGGCGAAGTCCCAGAACGGGACGAGCACCCCATCCTCGTCACCGCTCGCGGGCTGGAGCTTGACCGTCGCTTCCGTGCAGACGCCGGGCGAGGGAATGACGGCGTTCTCGAAAGCGAAGACGTTGGGCGCCCGCTTATCGTTGAGCCGGAAAGTCTCGGCCCCTGGCGTCGACGAACTCCAGGTCGATAAAACCGTCGGCCGCGGTGCCGTAGGCGTGGGACCAGGTCGAGAACGTCCCCGTGCAGACGATGTTGCCGCAGACCGTGGCGGCCGGCTCGGCGGCGTTGACCCGCAGGCCGTGCCGGGCGGCCTCCTGCTGCAGCTCGAAGGAGGTCACGCCGGGCCCGACCGCGGCGCTCCAGTTGTCCTTGTCGATGACCAGGCCCCGCATTCTCTGCATGTCGAGGACGATCCCCTCGCTGAAAACGAACCCGAAGACGCTCCCGCCGTTTCCCCGCACGGCATAGGGCAGGCCGAGCGTATTGGCCAGCCGGACGACGGCGGCGACTTCGTCCCGCGTGCCGGGAAGGACGACATACCGGGGCATCTTCAGGTCGGCGAGCGGGAACGGATCGTTGGCGTAGGTCACGAGCACGGCCGGGTCGTTCGTCGCCCACTCGGCGCCGACGATGTTCCGGAGGCTCTCGAGCGCCGCGTCGGAGGGGATAGCGGCGGGCCGGCCGCCGCCTTTCAGGAAATCCTCGACGCGGTCCTTGAGCGCCTGCATGACCTTGAGCGGTCTCAACCCGGTGACGAAGTGGCACTGCAGCTCGCACACGCCGCAGAGCGTACAGGTCCGGGCGATGTGGACGAGCCCTTCGGTAATGGGGATGAGATTCTCCGACAGGGCGGCGTAGAGGTCCATCCTTCCCTGCGGGTAATAGCTGACGTAGTGATACCGCTTCCCCGGAGGGCAGAGGCCGGTCCCGAGATAATCGATCTTGCACATGGCGTAGTGCCGGCACTGCGACGCCGTCATCAGGAGATCATCAGCGGGCTCGGGCATTCTCGCACTCCTTATACGAATTCCGGATTATTTAAGGTCCCTAGAGTCACCAATCTCCGGGACAAAGTCAAGCCGCGGCGCCCGGGGCCGGGCTCAGTCGTTCCGGACGACCGATATCTCGGCTCGGAGGCCCCGTGACACCGGCCGAGTTGCGGGCGCGGACGGCCAGCGTGTTCAGCCCCTCGTGGAGCGGCCAGGAGAAGAAGGTCGCCGGGTTCTCCGTCCACGATCCGGCATCGATCCGGATGAGGAAGGTCTGGAAAAAAGGCGTCTCGGTGTCCGCATCCACCCTGAGAATTCCGGGAGTCTCGGTCTCGGACAGGGTCAGGTGAGCTTGGTTGAGCGGAGGGTTGAAATCCTGCCATCGATCGGTGTGGAGGGCGTATTCCCGCTTGGGGGGGAATTTCTCGGCGAAATAGCCGTAAAAGAGCGGCCCGCCCCAGTTGCTGGAAAGACGCCAGGGAACGGGGGTGGGCCGGCTGGCGAAGTCGTTGCGAAGGACCAGGCTCAGGTGGCCCATGAGGAGAAGAAGCTCCGGGACCGTGCTTTTTTTCCTTGACGGAAAACGTGTTCTTGCCCTCCCGGTAGGCGATCCTGACGCTCGCGGCCATCGATGCGTCGGGAACCAGCCACTTGAGGGGGGATTCCCAGGTCACGGGCCGCGGGATGATCTCGCTCAACCTCTCATTGATCTCGATCAGGCTCATCGGGATGCCGGTTTCCGGGTCGTAGATGTAGTAGTCCCGCGTGGCGTCGAGGAAAATCCATTTGTTGAAATCGTTAGACCAGACTTCTGCGACCTCGTGGCCGTAAGTGCTCATGGTCGCGATATTGACCCAGCGCGCCGGATAGCCCATCGCCAGGCAGGCGCCGATCAGGGTCAGGTTGCAGTCGAGGCAATGCCCGCCGCGCCGCCGGCCCTTCTCCTGGAACGCGGTGTCCATGAGGATCTTGCCCTTCGCGTCCTTCTTCAGGACGGGGAGGTCGTCGTAGCTCCAGGCGTACGGGTCGAGCCCTTTGATCGGGATCTCGTACGCCCAGCGCATGAGCCGGAGCTGTCTCTCGAATTCCGTGCCGGCGCCGGCCACGACCTTATCGAGCTCGAACCGCGCCCGCCAATGCCCGAGCTTCGAGAAATCCTCATGGGTGAAGGCCACGGAGGGGCGGACGATGTCCGGGTTCCGGCTGGCTATGATCTTGACCACGGTCCCGGCCTCGTTTGAGAGCGGCCTGGACTTCGTCTTCACGGTGATACCTTTGAACAGCGGCGTCACCAGGGGGTTGGCCGTCTTCAGGACCGCCTTGAACTGAAGATACCGCCCGGGCGGCGAGGTCCAGTTCTTTGTCAGGCCCTGGATGGACTCGGGAGCGGTCCAGCCTTTCGACCCCGGAACAGGATCTCTGCCCAGCTGAGCCGAGATCTCCGCCGCCGTGCCCTCGGGCAATTCGATATCCCACGCGACTTCCGCCTCATCGAGCGCCAGCAGCGGCTTGATCGTCGTTTTCCCCGGCGCTTCGGCCAGGTCGATGACGGGAGAAAGATAGGTGCCCTCGGGAACATAGCGGTCCAAGCTCAGCCTGACGACATATTCGCCGTCGATCTCGTCCTTCCAGCCGAGCCGGCCGAAATCCCAGGTCCGCCCGCCGTCGCGGCTCTTGGCGCTCCGGTCCGGATGATGAAGCTGGGTTTCCGAGCCCCTGGCGTATTCTATGTCCGAGGCGACCATGATCTCCCAGCTCGGCGTCTCCGACTCCGCCCAGAGATGGATCTCGTTCCGGCCTTTTTTGAGCGCTCCGACAGGGATCTCGACGCGGAACCAGTTGTCGAAGTCGGCGAAGGATGTCCACTCACGGGTGAAGTACTCGCGGGCGAAGGGATGGGCATATTTTGAGCCCGGCCGGAGGATCTCGGTCCCGTTGACACTGATCCGGAGCGGCTCGCCGTTGTTCACGGCTTCGAGCCCGTTGAAGACAAGATAGCCGGAAAAGGCGCGGGGGTCGTCGAGGATGAAGTCTTTGCGGATCCTCACCCCCTTGCTCAGGCGCTCGAACCAGGACCTGTCCGTCGCCCCCTGCGGCTTACCGATGGCGGCGGCCTCGTCCTCGAAAAGGACCATGTCTTTGAGCAGGAAGCCTTTGTTCTCGGCGTTGTAACGGACCTGTTGGAGCCGGCCCGTTTTCTCGAGGGCCGAGGCGGAGAGCCGGAAGCCGGCCGTCTCCGGACCTGCGGCTCTCATGCGCGGCCGGGGCGGCGGCCAGCGAGATCACGGCCAACATCAAGGCGGGATATTCACGTCGTGTCAACTTGACCTCCTTGGAGACGAATCTCTTCAGAACCCCCTCACCGCAAAAGATAGAGCAGGACCAGATTGATGACGAAGACCAGCGCGATGCCAAAAGTATCCCAAGACAAGCGCCAGCGCTTTTTGGGGGACCGGTAGATGAGCCCGGCGACGGCCAGGCCGGTCATGGCCACCGCCGACATGACCGCGACGAGATGCTGCTTCTCGACGGCGGCGAGCAGCGGCGCCTTGAAATAGAACAGGTCATCGACTCCCAGGATACCCATGTTGAAGAGGTTGCTGCCGAAGAGATTGCCGACGGCCGTATCGACCGCCCCCAGCTTGAAACTGGCGACGGTCACCGTCAATTCGGGAAGCGATGTCGACATCGCGACGAAGATGGTCCCGACGAACGTCGTTCCCAGGCCCGTCATCTCGGCGAGTTGCTCGGCGATCCCCGGCAGGAAAACGGCCGCCCCGACCACCACGGCGGCATTGATCACGTAGCCGAGGACCGCCCGCTTCAGGGTGAAGCGCCCGGTAGAGGACGGCGCCCCCCTCGCCCAGCCCGGCGGCCGGCGCGGCGCGCTTCTCATATCTGAAGGTCAGCCCGACCCCTCCCAAGTAGCCGACAATGAGGATGGGCGTGTACAGGCCGATCCAGCCCAGGGCCGGCAGCCTGTCACCGAGGAAAAGGCCGAGGCCGACGGTGCCGACGAGCATCAGGAACAGGCCGGCGGTCAGGACGTTGCCTTGAAGCGCCCGGGAGGCCAGCGGCACCTTTTTCGACAGCGCGTCCAGGACGCTCAGGAGGAACATGTTGAATACGCAGCTGCCCAGGATGTCCCCGGCGGCGATATTGGGCAACCCGGCCAGGACGACCGAGCTCAGGCCCGTCGCCAACTCCGGCAAGGACGTCACCCCGGCCATCAGGACCATGCCGAGCCAGAGCCGGCTCAGGCCGGTCTTTTCGGCGATTATGTCCCCGTACCGGCTCAACCGGCTTCCGGAATAGAGGATCAGCCCGGTCACCAACAAAAATTCGAGCCAGATGATCATCTTCTACTCCTCACTCGCGGTCTCACCCAGTGATAAAAGACACCTGCGGGAAATCAACCGAATCCTGACTGGCTTATTTTGTAATATATCACCTCTAGGAATGCTTGTTCAACCTCCTCTCCTATGCCGCAGGCGTGACGGTCATCCAACCGGTGGAATCCGGAACGCTAGTCATGCCGGCCGCTCCGCTTCCATGCCGTGAGAGCTATTTACAACGCCAGTTTATATCCCGCATTTTCGTTGACCGGGTTCTCTTAATCGCCTATAATGCCGCTCGGGTGCGCCACGCGTGGGGCGTTGCGCAGGGTGTTATTAAGTGGGTGGTCGGGCCGCCATCCATATCGTCCAGGGCGCGTCGCCGAAATCGTCCTGGTGACTACGCTCTCGAGAGCGCCGATATGGAGGCTGCCATGCCCGTGCAAAATCCTCAACCGTCCGTAAACTCCGAATCCGGTGGCGGCTGTCTTCCTGCGCTTGTGCGGCTGACCTGGATTTTCGGCGGGATCGCCCTGCTTTATTGTGCCCTGTTCATCGCCCAGCGCAAGGGCCCCGTCATCGCTGACCTAATCTTACTGATATTGACCTTAGGGCTCATCTTGGTCCGCTATATCGACATCCGGTATCTTAAGGGTGAGACCCGGGATAACCAGCCGGCGACTATGAAGCATTGGCGGCGCTACGCGCTAATGGTATTGATCGCCTCAGGATTCCTCTATGCGCTCGCGAAATTCGTTGCATCTAAGAATTTGCTGTGACGGTTCTCCGGCGCGCACTCAAGAGTATCCGCTCTTCCCATCGTTGGCTATTCTGTCCCCACGGCCATAATTTGATGATTCCAGGCTCAACTCGCCATGCCTGATACGATCGGCCAGCATCGGAGCAAAACAACATGACCGATTTCTCCTGGCTTGTGGACGGCAGCATCATCGGGCTCTATCTCCTCGTGACCATGGTGGCGGGCATCATGGTCCGGAAATACGTCGGCAAGGTGGAGCACTTCCTGGTGGCGGGCCGCGAGATGAACGTCTATCTCGGCATCGCCTCGCTGGCGGCGACCGAGTTCGGCATCGTCGCCTGCGTGTACGGCGCCCAGAACGGCTACCGCTACGGGTTTTCCGGAGCGGTCCCGGGACTGCTTCAGGCCGCCGCCATGTTCCTGATCGGCGTCACGGGTTTTTGCATCAAGCCGCTCCGCGATTCCGGCGTCATGACCATCCCGGAGCTTTTCGAGAAAAAGTTCGGCCCCAAGATCCGTTGGGCCGCGGGCGTCGTCATCGTCCTGGGCGGCCTCCTCAACATGGGTGTCTTCCTCCGGGCGGGCGGCGAGTTCCTGGTCCAGGTCACGGGCATGAACATCAGGTACCTCGAGATCACGATGACCGCCCTGCTCCTGTTGGTCGCCGTCTACACGATCCTGGGCGGCATGCTGTCCGTGCTGGTCACGGATTTCCTGCAGTTCGTGGTCATGAGCGTCGGTCTGATCGTCGTCACCATCGTGATCATCGGCAAGGTCGGCTGGGGGACGATCATCACGGCCGTCGAGACAAAGTTCGGCGCCGGCGGGTTCAACCCCTTCGTCAACCCCGATCTGGGCTGGGAGTTCGTCCTGTTCAATCTGATGCTCGGCACCGCCGCCGTCCTGACCTGGCAGACGACGATCGTCCGCGTCCTGTCCTCCAAGGACACGAAGACCGGACTGAAGGTCTACAAGGGCACCGCTTTCTTTTTCGTCTGCCGGTTCATGATCCCGGGGATCTGGGGCATGGCGGCGCTGGCCTACCTCACGGCCGCCCAGGTCGGGACGAACTCGCTCCACGCCATGCCGATGCTTCTCAGCCAGCTCCTGCCGGCCGGGTTGATGGGGCTCCTGATCGCGGCCATGTTGGCGGCCGATATGTCGAGCTATTCCTCCTACATGATCACCTGGGCGGGCGTGATCTACAACGATATCATGGCGCCGTTCCGGAAAAAGCCGTGGTCCGAGAAAAAGGGGCTGCTCTGGAACCGGTCGATCGTGGCGCTGATCGGGGTGTTCCTCCTCGTCTTCGGCCTCTGGTATCCACTCAAGGGCGACCTGTGGACCTATCTCGGCGTCACGGGGACGATCTACCTGTCGAGCATGTCCGTCCTGCTCATCGCCTGCAGCTACTGGAAGAAATCCAATAACTGGGGAGCGACCGCGGCGATCTTCTTCGGGGCGGTGATTCCCGCGAGCTTCCTCGTCCTCGAGCAGCTGCCGTCGACAGCCGGGCTGGCCAAGAGGATCGGACCCTATTATTCCGGGATCGCCACCTATCTCATCGTGGCGGCCGCCATGATCATCGGCTCATTGCTCAAGCCCCAACCAAAACTTCCGGCCCTCGAGGGAGGTTCCCGTGCTTAAGCACTGGTTCTGGAACCTGATGTCGGCCGCGGTCATCCTGTGGTATTCGACGATCACGATCTACGTGGGCATCAGGGGCTGGAAAGACATCAAGACCATGCTCGCGAAACTGGGCAAGCTCAAGGAAGGAGAATGAGTCCGCGGCGGTAATCGAACAGGCCTCTTGTTGACCGTCGCCGGGGAAAATCATATTTTCCGGACAGAGAGCAAAGCGCCTGCGTTGACATGATCGCCGGCGCGAATCTATAGTGGGGAACTCATGGACATCATCCTGGCATCTCAGTCTCCTCGCCGGAAGGAGCTGCTCCGGCAGATCGTCCCCGAGTTCCGGGTCGTTCCGAGCGGGTTCGATGAGGGTGTCCTCGAGGAACCCGATCCCCTGCGGTTCGCCATCGCCGCCGCCGAAGCCAAGGCCCGTGACGTCGGCGAGAGATTCCCCTCGGCCCTGGTCATCGCCGCCGACACCGTGGTCAACCTCGGCCGGGAGATCCTGGGAAAGCCCCGGGATGCCGCCGAAGCCAGGCTCATGCTCGGGAAGCTCTCGGGCAGCCGTCATCGCGTCATCACCGCCGTCATCCTGTTCAAAAAGGACGAGGACAGGCTGGCGACGGGTTATGCCATCAGCCGCGTCACCTTCAGGGAGCTGACCCCGGGGCAGATCGAATCCTATCTCGCGACCGGCGAGTACCTGGACAAGGCGGGGAGCTACGCCGTCCAGGAGGTCGGCGACACGTTCGTCGAGAGGCTCGACGGGGACTACGATAACGTCGTCGGGCTCCCGGTCAGGTGCGTCAGGAAAATGCTCGACGAATTCCTGCCGCCCGAACACTCGGTCACGATCACCGATGTGGCCCTCCCCCACGACTGGGGCGTGGGACGCATCGACAGGACGGTCATCTTCGTCCCGGGTGCGGTGCTTGGGGATAAAGTCAGGGTCGCCGTCGCCAAGAAGGAAAGACGCCACCTTTTCGGGAGGATCATCAGGATCGAAGAGAGATCGCCGGACCGCGCCGCGCCGGAATGCCCGCACTTCGGCGTCTGCGGGGGATGCTCCTTCCAGAACCTCGCCTACGCCAAGCAGATCGAGGTCAAGGAGAACTACCTCGTCCGGACGCTCGAAAAGATCGGCGGGGTGAAGCTCGACGGCGTCGAGAGGGAGCCGATCGTTCCCTCGCCGACACCCTACTACTACCGCAACAAGATGGAATACGCCTACAGCGGGCCCGCGGGCAAGGTCCGGCTTGGGCCTCAGGGAAAGGGCTTCGCCGCTCGACCTTTATAAGAAAAGCACGGCCATCCTCGAGGTCTGTCCGATATTCAGTTCCTCCGTGAATAAGCTTTTCCCGGTCTTCGCCGGGTTCGCGAGTTCGACAGGCCTGCCGGCTTTCGACCCCCTGGCCCGGGACGGGTATTTCCGGAACCTCGTCCTCCGGGAAGCCAAGGCCAGCGGCGATATCATGGCCGTCATCGTAACGCGGAGCGGCGAGCGCCTGGATCTCGACAGCCTCGCGGCGAAGCTCCAGTCCGAGACCTGGAGAGCGGGCTCGAGCGGACATGTCAGGAGCTTCTGGTCGGTGGAGAACGATCGCGTCTCGGACGTCGTCGACTACGCCGGCAAGAAACACATTTTCGGCGAGAGGGCGATCGAAGAGAGCCTCGGCGGCCTGAGGCTGAAGATCTATCCCGAATCGTTCTTCCAGCCGAACCCGGCGGGAGCGGCGATCCTATATGCCGGCATCGTCGACGAGGCGCGGCGGCTCGGAGCCCGCCGGGCGCTCGGCCTCTACTGCGGCTCGGGCTCGATCGAGCTCTCGCTAACCCAGGCAGTCGATGAGGTCGTCGGCATCGATTCCGAGCCGGCGAACATCCTGGCCGCTGAAGAAAACTCCCGCCTGAACGGAATCGCCAACTGCCGGTTCATCAAGGGCCGAGTGGAAGAGGTCCTCCGGGAAGCGGGCTTCGGGGGGTTCGACCTTCTCGTCATCGACCCGCCCCGGTCCGGCATCAGCGGAAAGGGGATGAAGCAGATCCTGGGCCTCGACATCTCCAATCTGATCTACGTTTCCTGCAATCCGGGCGCGTTCTCGCGGGACATCCGTCTGCTCGTCGATCGCGGCTACCGTCTCCGCAAGCTCGGCTGTTTCGATTTCTTCCCGCAGACACCCCACCTCGAATCCCTGGCCGTCCTTTCCCGGTAGCCGCCCGGGCTGGACCACCCGGCTACTTGAAGATATTCAAACAGACCGTAATCAGCAGGGCATTGGTGAAGTCGATGAAAAAGGCGCCGACCATGGGCACGACCAGAAAGGCCCGCGGCGCCCGCCCGTACTTATCGACCAACACCTTCATGTTGGCCATGGCGTTCGCCGTCGTCCCCATCATGAAACCGAAGAAGCCTCCCGACATGACCGCCGCCTCATAGTCGCGCCCCATGAACTTGAACACCGGCCGAGGCAGAAAACGGCGATCAGGAGCACCTGACCGATCGAAGACGACAAACAGCGGGAGGACGAGCCCCGCCAGCTCCCAGAGCTTCAGCGTCATCAGGGCCATGACAAGGAACAGGGACAGGGCCACGTGACCGAGGTCGTCCAGGGTCCGCTGGGAAAGCCCGATCCAGTGAGTCAGGTCGTCCAGGTTCCGGATGATGGCGGCGACGAACATCGCCCCGATATAGGCGGGAAGGGTGATCCCCAGGGCCGTAAAACCCTTGCTCGGCCAGGAACCGATCCACATGGCGACAAGGAGAGCCACGAGGTTCTTGAGGAGCACATAAGCTTCCTGGTCCTCGCCGACAGGGGCGGCTTCCTTGGGCTCGGGCATCTTGTCTTCGACAACATTCTCGGCGATGACGACGCGCGCTTCACCTTTATGGTCGCGGGGCTTGCGGAGCTTGAAGCGTTCGATCAAGAATGTGCCCACCGGTCCCCCCATCAGCCCGCCGCAGATGATCCCGAACATGGCGGCGGCGATGGCGATGGTGGCCGCCCCCTGGACTCCGGCCTTTTCGAAGAGCGGGGCAAAGGCCAGCCCCGTCGCCGGCCCGCCCGTCAGGGTCACCGAGCCGGCGAGGACCCGAACAGGGGGTGAAGCCCAAAGGGGAGGGCGATCAGGGCGCCGACGACATTCTGGAAAACGGCCGCCACCGTGGCGATGATGAAGAAGGCCAGGACTTGAGGCCCGCCGATCTTGAGTAGAGAGAGGCTGGCGCCGAAACCGATGGTGGTGAAAAAGGCAATCATCAACGGGTCGCGCAGGGTGATGTCGAATTTGAACAAGGTCGCGTCATACTGCCGGGCGACCAGGATGATCAGGGCGACCAGAAGGCCGCCCACGACCGGAGCGGGAATGTTATAGCGCGACAGGGGCCGGATGAGACGGCAGAGGGCGTAACCGATGAAGAGGACGATCCCGGAAAAAGCCACCGTCTGGATGAGGTCGAGGCTCAGCATGTTCGCCCTCCTGGGAGATCAGGTTCTCGTGTTTTACGCCTGCGCTTTCTTCAGCCGGGTTTTCCAGAAGAAATAAACGGGGATGCCGATGGCGATGACGCCCAGCCCGGCAAAGGAGTTCCAGAAGGTCCGGATGAGCGAGTTGGCGGTGAGGAAGACGGCGGACAGGATGAACAGGATCGGCGTCACCGGGTAGCCCCAAGTTTTGTAGGGCCTCGGCAGCTCGGGTCGCTTTTTCCGGAGGATGATGACTCCGGCCACGGTCAGGCCCATGAAGATCCAGTAGCCGAAGATGACGTAGGTGAAGAGCTGCTCGAAGGTGCCGCTCAGGCTCAGGAGGACACCCCAGAAAGCGAGGACGAGGATGGCGACATGGGGCGTGAGATACTTGGGGTGGATCTTGGCCACCGACTTGAAGAACAGGCCGTCTTTGGCCATGGCGTAGAAGGCCCGCGGCGAGGTCATCAGGTGGCCGTTGCAGGTTCCGGTGATCGAAGACAAGATGATCAGGGCGATGATCGAGGCGCCCACCGGCCCGATGGCGGCCTCCATGACGTCCGCGGCGATCCGGGTCGACTGCGCCATCTCGGCAGCGGGGAACACGTAAAGGTAGGCCAGGTTGGCCAGGATGTAGAGGAAGATGACCGCGGCGCTGCCGATGAACAGCCCCAGCGGCAGGTTCTTCGCCGGGTTTTTCGTCTCGCCGGCGCTGTAGGTACTGGTCTCCCAGCCTTTGTAAGCCCAGAGGGCCGCGACCAGAGCGACGCCGAAACTCCCGAGCACTCCTCCGCCGGATGGGGTCCCTGAAGAAGACGAAAGGAAATTGCCGGTGCTGCCCTTGGCGAAGATGAAGACCACGACGCACATGCCGATCAGGGCGATGAACTTGAGGCTGGTCAGAAAATTCATTACCAGGGCGCCCTTTTTCACCCCCATGTAGTTCACCACCGCCAGGATCAGGATCAGGGAGGCGGCGACGACTTTTCCCTGGAGGCCGGAAAGCTTGACAAAATACGGGAGGTACTTGGTGGAGAATCCGACCGCCAAGGTGGCCAGGGTCCCCGCTTCGACGACGAGGAACAGGGTCCAGCCGAAGAGGAAGGCGATCAAGGTGCCGTAGGCTTCCCGGAGGTAGATGTAGATCCCTCCGGCCTCGGGAAAAGAGGCGCCGAGCTCGGCCAGGGACAGGGCCCCGAAAAAGCTCAGGATCCCGCCGATCAGCCAGACGGCCATGATGAGCTCCGGGTGCCTTGACGTCCTGGGCCACCTTGGGGGGGTTGATAAAGATCCCCGAGCCGATCATCGTGCCGATGACGATGGCCACGATGCTGAAGAGGCCGAGCACCCGAGGCAGCTCGGGCGTCGCGGATTTCGTTTCATTGGGCAAGGGCGCGTTCTTGTTCATGCGCATATTTATAATCAAAACAGAAAAGAAAATAAATCAGATTTTTTCGCGTTCACCGGCTTTCGGGGCGGATGACGGCATTGTATCCGCCGCCAGGGGCCATCGCCGCCGACAGCCTGTCTTTCGCCGTCACGACCCGCTTTTCCTTTATCAGCCGGTCGGGAAATTCGGCCGCTTCGTAAGCATCCTTCCAGATCTCGGCCTGGAAATGCCCCTCCCCCAGAAAATCGAGCGGGTATATCGAGCGTCCGCGGCTGCCAGTCGGTCATCGCGCCCACAAACCACACGTCGCCTCTCCGCCGGGCCATTGCGATGAAATCGCCCACCTCGCCCATGATGACCCGGGTGTCATCCCAGGTCGCCGGCACGGCCTTCAGAAAATCGAGCCCGGCCGGGCTGCTCCGGTAGCAGTAGGGCGAATCGGCCATCACCTGGAGCGCGCTCTCGTAGACCACGAACTGGGCTAATTGGAAGCAGCGCGTCCCCATGACAAACGGACCGGGAGCGTCGGCGCCCAGGGCCCGGAATGCGTCCTTCGTCTTCTGCCTGAACCCGCCCGGCGTGACGTCCATGCCGCCCGCCAGCATCCGGGTGAACGGCAGCGTCAGGCAGTGGTCGGGCGTGATGCGAGCGCTCCATTTGTTGTATTCGTGCCCCATCGCGCCCTCGCGCGTCAGGAGGTTCGGGAAGGTGCGGCTCAGACCGGTAGGTTTATAGGCGCCGTGGAAATCGACCGTGAGATGGTGCTCGGCGGCCTTACGGACCGCGCGCTCGTAAAAATTCACCATCTCCTGGTCGTCGCGCTGCATGAAGTCGATCTTGACCCCCGCCACCCCCCATTTCTCATAGAGCGGGAACGCCTCGTCCATCTGCCGGGCCGCCGCCTCCCAGTCCAGCCAGACGAGGATCTTCACGCCGCGCTCCCCGGCGTAGCGGACAAGCTCGGGAATATCAACCTCGGGGATGGACTTCGTGATATCGGTCGTCGGGTCGCCGACGGTCGTCCCTTCCTTGAAGGGCTTGCCGTACCAGAGCCAGTCGACAAGCTGATACTCCCAGCCCATCTCGGCGGCGAAATCGATAAAATATTTCATCGTCGCCATATTCATGCCGACCGTGAAATCCGCATCCGGGAGGTAATCGCCGCACCACCAGCGGTCCCAGGCCGCCCGCCCCGGCTTGATCCAGGAGGTATCGGCGATGGCGCACGGCGTGCTCAGGTTGTCGATGAGATCGGACTCGATGAGGTCGCCCGGCCGCTCGCCCAGCAAGACGACGCGCCAGGGTGACCGGCGGGGCGCCCGGGAGCGGACGGCGACTCCAGGCTCATTCGGCCGGGGCGAGAGGGCGGTGACGAGGGAATTGATCCGGGAGCGGTCCCGCGAAAGATACATGCCCGCCCAGTCCAGGAGGTCGGCCTCGGTAACGGCCGCCCAAAAATCGCCGGCTGATTTGACGAGCATCGGAAGGCCATAAGGTTTATCGGGACTGAGATCGTTGATCGCCGTCTCGACGAACTCCGATTCCTGATGCGAGACAAAACCGCCGTAATCGGCCGCCCACACCAGGGGAATGCCGGCGAAAGCGAATTCCGATTCTTCAGCCGCCAGCCGGAAATCGGAAAAACCGGTCTGCTCGGGAAATATATACCGGAAGGCGGCGCCGTCATCGTAGGCGCGGAAAAGCAGTGTGATTTTCCGGTGGGGTGCGCCGGTCTCCTCCAGGTCGAGCTGAAGCTCGTTCGCCGCGTCCAAGACGCTCGTGCGCTTTCCCCAGAATCTTTGCCAGGTCTCGCGGATGGCTTGGTGCTTGCTGTCTTGACCGCGAGGTCCTTGCCGAGCGGCGGCATATCCATGAATTTGAGTTCGAACGTCGAGTCGACCAGGACCGGATCGCCGTTATACGTGACCGACCAATACAATCTTTGTTCCCCAGGATGTTTCGATTGGAGGTCCTTTATTTCAACCGCGATTTTGACTTTTCCGGCGGGAGAGGCGACGCTGACAGGTTTGCCGCCCGCCGGTTGCGGCAGGACGACAGCAGAGAGGAGGATCGCCGCCACAAACATCCCTGGTGCGCTGAAATGGCCCATGAATCACCTCGCATTTTTCCGAGAATTGCGCCTCAAGCCTGAGCATCGTGGGCAAGCCTGCCGCGCAAACACATAAAAACCGTTCCGAGGAATCATATTATGAGCTGGCCTGGCAATTCAACGAACATCCTCGGAGGAAGGCGGAAACAGTTATTTTATAAAAATCTGAAATACTCGAGAACGGGTGGCAAAGCGCCAGTCCCCGCCCGCCTTGACTCGGGGCGCACTTTGGGGATATGAACTCCTCTCCGAAGATCGCGAGGTGAAACATGAACGGCCGCGAGCGTATCCTATCGCTGATCGAGGGCGGCTCGTCGGACTGCCTGCCGCAGATGCCCATCACCATGATGTTTGCCGCCGACCAGGCCGGCGTGAGCTACCGCAAGTACGTCACCGACCACAGGGAGCTCGTCCGGGCTCAGCTCCTCACGGCCAGAAAATTCGATATCGACTACGTCTCCTGCATCTCCGACCCGGCGCGCGAGGCCGCCGACTGCGGCGCGGCCGTCCAATTCTTTGACGACCAGCCGCCGGCCATCGTCGAATCGCGGGCGCTTCTCGCCGACAAGTCAACCCTCGCCGGGCTTGCGGTCCCCGACCCCCTGGGCGGCGGCCGAATGACCGACAGGGTGAATGCGGCGGCCCTTTTCAGGAGGGAAGTCGGCGGCGAAAAGCTCATCGAAGGCTGGGTCGAGGGACCTTGCGCCGAGGGAGCCGACCTCCGGGGGATCAACACCCTGATGATGGATTTCATGGACGATCCCGCATTCGTGCGGGACATGTTCGATTTTGTCCTCGAGATGGAGATCCGGTTCGCGCGGGCCCAGGTCGAGGCCGGCGTGGACATCGTGGGCATCGGCGACGCCGCGTCATCGCTCGTCGGCCCGCAAATCTACGAAGAGTTTGTTTTCCCATTCCAGAAGAAGCTCGTCGACTCCGTCCACGGCCTGGGCAGCCGTGTGCGCCTGCATATCTGCGGCAACACAACGGCCATCCTGCCCTGGCTCGGCCGCCTGGGCTGCGAGGTCGTCGACCTCGACTGGATGGTGTCCCTCGAGCGGGCCCGCGCCGCGACGGGTCCAGCCCAGGTCCTGGCCGGGAACATTGATCCCGTGGCCGTCATGCGCCGCGGGACCCCGGAGCTCGTGACCGCGGCCATCGGCGAATGTCACCGCCAGGCCGGTCCGCGTTACATCGTGGCGGCCGGCTGCGAGGTGCCCCGGGGGACGCCCGAGGCCAACCTGTTCGCCCTCCGGGACTTCGCCCGCTCGCACGCTCCCGGCCGCTTTTAGCCGGGCCGCCGCCATCGCCTCGGCCTATCGCTGATCCGGCCTGCCTTTCGCGGAGGGCGAAGCCAAGGTCTCTCGGCCGGATGGCTATGCGCCCCGAAGACCCTCGCAACGGAGGGGGACCCGCGGGCTCCCCGCCGACGGAGGAACCGACGGGACTGGTTCCCGGGGGCCGGGGGGATAGGGGGGCATAGCCTTCCGGCCCTAAGATAGGTGATAGCGTTATTTACATTCGCGCCAAACTCCTCTAAAATTCCCGTTTAATCAAGCTTGGAGGCTCGCATGGAGAATGTCCTCGTTGTCGAAGGCTTGCGTAAGTTTTACGGCGGACTGGAAGCACTCAAGGGAATCAGCTTTGAAGTCGGCCGTGGGGAGATCTTCGCCCTGATCGGGCCGAACGGAGCGGGCAAGACGACGGCCCTGAGGGTCGTCGCCACGCTGCTATCTCCCTCGGGCGGGAAGGTCAGCTTCCTCGGCCATGACCTGAAGAAAGAGCCGGAAAAATTCCGGGAGAGGATCAGCTATCTCCCCGAGGAGGCCGGCGCCTACAAAAACCTGAAAGGGATCGACTACCTGAGGTTCATGGCCAGATTTTACGCGCAATCGGAGAAAGAAACCGAGGAGTTCATCGCCCGGGCGAGAGAGATCGCCGGCCTGGGCTCCCGCCTCAACGAGAAGTCGGGCACGTACTCCAAGGGCATGACGAGAAAGCTCCTTCTGGGCCGGGCGCTCATGACCAAGCCCGAGCTCGCCATCCTGGATGAGCCGACCTCGGGGCTGGACGTCATCAACGCCCTCGACGTCCGCGAGATCGTCAAGCGTTTCGCCAAGGAGGGGATCTCGGTGCTTCTCTCTTCGCACAACATGCTCGAGATCGAGTTTCTGTCCGACCGTGTCGGCCTGATCGATAAAGGCAAGATCCTGGACACGGGAACGCCGGAAGCCCTCAAGGACAAGTATCACGCCAAGAACCTCGAAGAAGTCTTCAGGAGCGCGCTCCAATGAAAAAATTCCTCAACCTCCTCCAGAAGGAAATCCGCGAGCTCATCACCATCCAGCTCTTCATCTCGCTCCTGTTCACCATCTTTCTTTTTTATTTCATCGGGCAGATGCTCAGGACCGAGGTCAAGAAGGCCATGAGGGTGCAGGAGATCGCCGTCCTCAACCTGGACGATTCGGCGTTCTCCCAGGACCTGATCGGCGCCCTGAAGAGCGCGAACTTCGAACCGAAGCCCGTGCCGGAGCGCGACAAGGACAAAGCCATCCAGTGGACCAAGGGGACCGACATCAACCTGCTGCTGGTCATCCCGGAGGGGTTCGGCCCGTCGGTCGAGAAGTTCGAGAGCAAGGAGATCGAGACCTACAGCTTCCTGAGGACGTTTTCCATCGTCGGCAGCCGGAGCTCGGTCATCATCAACGCCGTCATCCGGGCGATGAACCAGTTCCTGTCGAACGATTACCTGAAGAAGAAGATCCCGGATATCAGTCCGGAGCAGCTGAAAAACCCCATCAAGAGCAAGGATTTCGTCATCGTCAAGGACCGGATGGCCGAGGGGGCGGCGGAAAAGATCGCCGGGTTCGTCTCCTCGCAGTCGATCTTTGTGCCGATCATCCTGATGATGATCATCATCTACGCCTCCCAGATGGTCATCTCGGCCATCGCCATGGAGAAGCAGAATAAGACCTTGGAAACGCTGCTCACGGTGCCCATCAGCCGGACCGCGATCGTCACCGCCAAGATGGTCGCCTCGGCCGTGGTCGGGCTGATCTCGGCCGTCATCTATATGATCGGCTACAGGAACTCGATGGGCAGCTTCATGGGGGACGTGTCCCAGGCGGTGAGCTCCGGGATGGGCGATGCCGTCCAGAAGCTCGGACTGGCCATGACCACCAAGGGCTACATCATCCTGGGGATCTCCCTCTTTTTCGCCATCCTCGTCGCCCTCGCCCTGGCGACCATTCTGGGGGTCCTGGCCGAGGATTTCCGGGCCGCCCAGAGCCTGATCATGCCGCTCATCTTTCTCGTGATGATCCCGTATTTCCTGTCCTTCTTCTCCGACCCCAAGAACCTTTCGCTGCCGATGAAAGTCTTGCTCTACGCCATCCCCTTTTCCCATCCCTTCCTGACGACGCAGAACCTGCTGCTCGAGAACTACCGGGCCGTGGCGCTCGGCATCCTGTACATGTTCGCTTTCTTCATCGTCCTGATCATCATCGCGGCCAGGATCTTCTCCACGGACAGGGTCCTGACCATGAAGCTGAGGTTCGGCAAGAAGAAGCTGGTTATCTAAAGCCAGTGCGTTAGAAAACGCGGACCGAAACGCCGGCCTGAACGGTCAGCCCGCCCAGGTTGATTTCGTCCGCCAGGAGGGGGTTTTTCCCGGCGTTGATGGTTTCATACCGGAGGGTCAGGCGGGCGGCGACCCCGGGCAAGACTCGGAATTCGAAGCCGCCATAAATAAAAGGCTTGGTCGTGTTTCCCTTATGACTTATGGACATGGTCTGCCATGTCTCTTCATACGAATGGACGCTCAACCCGGCGCCACCCAGGAGCGATACACCGTTAATAGGAAACAGGAGAAATGCGGACACCGGGAAAGAGACCATCCGGAACCGGACGGGATAGCTGTCCTGTCCCTGGTCGATATTCAGCGCTTCTCCGCTGTCGTTGATATAGCTGACCCCGGCGGCCAGCCCGAGATTCTTGGATAATCCGACCCGGACCTCGAAGTCGATGGGAAAGCTCGAGCCGTAGATATCCCGATAAGTCTGCTGCTGGGGGAAAAAGCCCCCCGCGGCAAGGCCCAGCGAAAGCGATTGCCCAGGAGCGTTGACACACAGGCCGAGCAGGAGCGCGCCGATGAGGGTCCCCGCCCGTTTCAATTCGCCCCTCCGACCGCGAGGGGCAACCGACCGGCCGCTCGGGAAGCGTAAGCGGCCATCGAGGCCGAGACCTGGACTTCGGCCGAGTTATTGCTCTCCAGGCCGGTCGGTCCGACGGCCGTCACAATATAATACCAGCTGGTGTCCACCGCGACCTCACGGTCCGTATAGGACAAGCGCGTCAGCGGCGCCCCGTTCAATTTTTGGTAGTTCTGATGGGAAACCTCGGACCGGTAAAGGTTGTAGCCGGCGGCGCCGGAACTCGCCTTCCAGCTCAGATCGTTGTTTCTGACCGCGCCGAACAGGGAAACGTAGCGATACGAAGCGGCGGCGAGGCCGAGTGGGCGTCGCCGGGTAGCCCGGCCTGATCGGCTGGGCGAGCTCAGCCAATGTGGCCAGGGCGGCCCGGCTCGCCTGGGTGTAGAATTCGAAATTCAGCCGATCGATCGTATCCGTCGTCTTGTGGTAGTCGGGATTAACGACGTCGTCATCTTCGATGGCGCAGACGGCCGAAAAGCCGCGGTCCCAGAAAGGCGCGTGATCAGAAAAGACGATCGAAGCGTCAACGATCCGCTTGATCGCGATCAACCCGTAATCTCCCGCGACCGCGGCGAACTTGGCCGACAGCCAGGCCGATGAGGTGTTGGAGATGACGTCCAGGTCTTCCGGCATTTTGTCGGCAAAGGCGATCATGTCGAGGTTGATGACGCCGATGATACGCTCCGCCCGGGACCGGGCCTCCTGGGCGTAGACCTTGCTTCCCACCAGCCCAAGCTCCTCGGCCGTGAAAGCGACGAAACGCACGGTGAAGTCCAGCGGATAACGCGACAGGATCCGGCCTGCCTCCAGGACAGCGGCGGTGCCGCTCGCGTTATCGTCGGCCCCGGGCGCGAGAGTCAGGCGTTGGTCGGAGGTCGAATCATAATGCCCGCAGATGATCAGGACTTCGTCAGGATAGACCCGCCCCGGCAACTCGGCCACGACATTTCTCGAGACGCCGCCAGTGTAGGGAACATCCTGAAACTTAACATTCAGGCCGAGCCCGACGAAATAACTGTAGATATACTGACCGGCGGCATCGCACTCAGGCGTGGCTGTATAGCGGGTCTTGAAATCCTGGAGTTTCTGGACGAGGCTCTGGAGGCTGGTTGACGACACCTCAGCCGCAATCTGGTCGACGATGTCGTTCCGGACGCCTCCGATAGCCGACTGAGGTGCCGGCCGATCATAGAAACTCAGGAAGGGCAGAATGCTGGTCGAGGGGACGGGCTTCCAGGCCAGCCCGACTGGAATCAGTGCGGCGGGGTCCCCGGCTTCCGTCCAGAACAGGAGAATATCCGGCTCGACGGACGCCAGCCGGCCGGCCCGGCCCAGGGCGTCACGGGTCGCCGCGGTACCGGATGGCAATAAGATAAACGAGATGTCCCTGACATTGCGTTCGATGACCTCGACGGACGCCCCCGCGTCCCTCAACGCCGCAATGTCACTCCTGTCGGCCTTGGCCAGGTAGCACGTCTGAAGCTCCTGGACGATGTCGATTTGCTCCTTGGTCAAGACCCTCCAGAGACGGACATCCCCCTTCTCGATTCTTATGAGATGGACCGGCTCGGAGGACGGGAAGGCGCCGACGATCGCGGCCGCCATTAAGTGCGCCGGCGAAGAGCTTAAGAATTCTCACGTTCGTATTTTACTACAAAAGCCGATGGCGTTTATTCCAGCGCTTGCCTGTTTTTCCGCGCCGGCCGATCAGGCGCGCCATTTAAGCGCACGGAATCGGGGGTCGTCCCGCAGCGACTCCAGGTCCGGATCCTTTTCGACCCAATCGCGATGAGCGAAACCCGCCCGGACCGCGGCCTCGAGGCTCTGGATGGCGCGCGTTGTTTCGCCCTCCAGAGCGAACAGGCAGGCGACGTTATATTGGATACCCGCATCGTTGGGGTCGATGGCGATCGCGCGCTCGGCCCACTCCAGGCCCGCCTGGCGCTCGCCCAGACGGCAGAGCGAGACGGCGCCGATGGTAAAGGCCCGGGCGTCGTCGGGGTTGAGCTGCACGTGCTTTTCCACGGCCCTCAGGGCCAGCCGATAGGCGGCGAGCGCGGCGTCATTATCGCCCAGCGCCGTATGGGTCTGGGCGGCGAAGTAGCAGGCCTCGTGGTGGTCGCGGCCGCGGCAGGCTTTCTCGAAGAGCTTCGCCGCCTGGGCCAGCTCGCCCCGCTGGAAGCAGGCCCGGCCGTAAAGATAGGCCGTCTGCACCTGCCCCGGGTCCAGGCGCATGGCCGTTTCGAACTCGGACTTGGCCTCGTCAAACTGACCCATCAGCCAGAGGGTGAAGCCGCGGGCGGCGTGCGCCTGGGCCAGGTCGGGGTCGAGCTCGAGCGCTTTCCGGCTCGCCCGGTCGGCTTCGGCGAGATGGATGTCGCTCGCCTCCCCGTAAAAATGGACCAGCATGGCGCTGCAGTCGGAGATCCCCGCGTAGGCCAGCGCGTACTGCGGGTCAACCTCCGTGGCCTGCTGGAAGAGCTGCCGGGCGAACTGGAGGCTCTGCCGCCGGCCCTGGTGGAAGAACCGGAGGCCGCGCAGATAATAATCATAGGCGCCCGAGTCCGTCGTCGCCGTTTTCGTCAAGGCTTGGCGCTCGCTTTCGCTCAGGATGATCTGAAGGGCGCGGACGACGTTCCGGGCGATCTCGTCCTGGATGGCGAAGACGTCCTGAAAGGGCTTGTCGTACCGCTCCGACCAGATGTGGAAACCGGTCGCGACATCCAGGAGCTGGACCGATACGCGGAGCTGGTCGCCGGCGCGCCGGACGCTGCCCTCGAGGAGCGTCTCGACGTGGAGCTTCCGGCCGATCTCCCGGACATCCTCCTGGCTGCCTTTGAAGGCCAGGGTCGAGGTGCGGGCAGCCACTCGCAGCCCCTTGACCTTGGCCAGCGCGTTGATGATTTCCTCGGCCATGCCGTCGCAGAAATACTCCTGCTCGCGCTCGCCCCCCAGGTTGGCAAAGGGAAGAACGGCTATGGACCAAGAATAGTCCTTTTTGCGCCCCAGATATTCGACGCGGCCCGAGATCAGCGCTTCGAGCGTGTACCGCAGGTCGGCCCGCAAGTCGTCGGCGTGCTGGTAGCGGAGCTCGCGGTTCTTGTTGAGCAGCCGGGAAACGATGCGCTCGAGCTCCAAGGGCACATTCGAGGCATACTCGGACATGGGAAGAGGTTCCTTCTCCAGGACGGCCTTGAAGATCTCCCGGAAGGAGTCCCCGGCGAAGGGCTGTTTCCCGGTAAAGAGCTTGTACAGAACGACGCCGAACGAGAAGAGGTCGGAGCGGGTGTCCGCGGGCTGCCCCTGGATCTGCTCGGGGGACATGTACGCCGCCGTCCCCGCGATCATGCCCATGTGCGGGGTGGTATCCATTCTCAGGAGCTGCGCCAAGCCGAAATCGACGATCTTCGCCCGGCCGCGCTCGCTCACCAGGATGTTGGAGGGCTTGATGTCGCGGTGGACGAGGCCGCGGCCGTGCGCCTCGGCCAGCCCGTCGCTGATCTGGATGGCGAGCTCGAGCGCCTCCTCGACCTTCAGCCGCCGCTTCGCGATATAGCTGTCGAGGGAGCCGCCCTCGACGTACTCCATGGCGATGAACGGCTGGCCGCCGAATTCCCCGACTTCGTAGATGGTGACGACATGGGGATGATTGAGCCGGGCCACGGCCTGGGCCTCCCGCCTCAACCGGTCCCGCCAAGCCTGGTCCTGGGACAGGTCCGAAGAGAGGAACTTCAGGGCGACGCGCCGGTCGAGGTCCCTGTCCTCGGCAAGATAAACGACCGCCGCGGCGCCCGAGTCGATGAGTCCCTTGATGACATAATGCAGGACCACGGTGCCCTCGGAAAAGAGCTCCGTCGTCGCGTGGTAACCCTTGTAAGGGGACATGGGCGGTCCTCCGGTTTCATGCTACCCGCGGGGCCCGGCAAAGTCAAACCAAGGTGACGCTGTAACACCGTGCCGCCCAGCGATGGATTTCTCGCCCACAGAGAAACCGAGACGCGCCCCAAATCAAGGTCCTGGCGCATAGCTTTTTGAATTGACACGACCGGAGAATCGTGCCTAAATAAAAAATGGTGAAACCCGAACGGGTGGAGAGACCCGATGACCAATTCAAAGAGCGGAAAACTGTGGGCCGCGCTCGCGCTCGCAGCCCTGATGGCGCTGTCGTCCTGCAGCACCGAGTCGAGCGACGAGGTCGACGTCAACCCGGTGACGGTTCCGGCCTCGTCCAAGAGCTATATCGTCCTCGCCTGGAACGACCTGGGAATGCACTGCCTCAACCCGACCTACGATAAAGCTGTCATCCTGCCGCCCTACAACACCGTCTGGGCCCAGGTCATCAAGCGGGGCAACCCGCCCCGGATTGTCGACTTCAGGCTTGACCGTGAAATACAGCATCCTCAGGAATACCTAGCTCCTACGGCAAGCGAAGCTACGGACAGTTCTGGGACAATTGTCAAAAGCTGTTCGGAGTCAGCCTGGCGCCGAACACGGGACTGAACCTCGAGGACCCGAACGTTCACAACGGGCTCTCCGGAACCATGCTGCTCAAGGGCGACCATTTCCAGGTCAACGGAATCCCCGTCACGCCGGTCGAGGATTCGGGGACTTGGACCCCTCTTCAAGTCGCGGAGATAGTCGTCAGCGACGCCTCGACCGGCGCCGAGATCGGCCGGACCCAGGCCACCGTCCCGACTTCCGATGAGATCAACTGCGGCAAGTGCCACGGCGCCGACCCGCTTCTTGATGTCCTCGAGCAGCACGACGATGAGGAAGGCACGTCCCTGGTCGCCGACCGGCCGGTCCTCTGCGCCAGCTGCCACGGCAGCCCGGCTCTGGGCCAGACGGGCCCGGGAACGTCCGGGAAGTTTTTTTCGGACGCGATCCACAGCTTCCACGCTTCCCGCGGCGCGCTCTGTTATGACTGTCATCCGGGCGCCACCACCAAATGCAACCGGAGCACCGCCCACACCGCCACCGACGGCAACTGTATCACCTGCCACGGCAGCCTGAGTCAGGTTGGGAGTTCGGTCCAGCTCGGGCGCGAGGATTCCCTGGCTGAATGAGCCGAAGTGTGTCCACCTGTCACGCCGGCATCGCCCAGGTTGACACGGGAACAACGCTCTACCGAAACGCCACCGGCCATGGCGGGGTCGGCTGTCCCGCCTGCCATCAGAGCCCTCATGCGATGGTCCCGTCGAGCCAGGCTCCTGATAATTATCAGGCAATCCAGCACCAGAATAAAGCTAAGTCTCTAGGGTGTCTGCAGCGTGTGCCACGGCGACTCGAAGGGGGAGGGGTCCGGTGAGTTCATGGAGGCCCACGGCGGCAGCCGGGCCTCGGCGTGTTCGGTCTGCCATACCGGTATCGTGTCGGGCAACACGGCCCAATGGCCCCACCAATTCCAGTGGAAGACCCGTTCCTAGTGTCCCGTCTCGCAAGTTCCTTTCCAAAGTCCTGTATATAGACGGGACACTTCCAGGGGGGAGTCAAGCTCCCCCCTCGGCGTTTCGTTTCACTCCACTGACCCCCTGAGGGGAACGACGCCGTCCCCCTCAAACTCCCCCGCGGTGGTGCGTCTTCGTTGCTCTTTTATAAAGCCAAGTTATTTGCGAGACGCACCACTAGCCGTATTCGAATTGTGATAAAATGCCTCGGCAGCCATGGCGGAACGAGGCCCTCAGTGGAGCAGTCGCGTCGGGTTCATCCTGGCCTCCCTGGGCATGGCTTTCGGCGCCGGTAACATCTGGCGCTTCCCCCGGGTGGTCGCCGCCAACGACGGCGGCCCGTTCCTGATCGCCTTTATCATCGCCAACCTCGTCTGGGCCGTGCCGCTCCTGATGATCGAGATGGCCATGGGCAAATCCACGCGTCTCGGGACGGTCGGCGCCTTCCGAAATTTTGTGGGCCGGAACAAGACCTGGATGGGCGCCTGGGTCGGCGGCTGCGCCGTCCTGATCATGGTCTACTATTCGGTCGTCACCGGCTGGGCGATCCGGTATCTTGCGTTCGGGGTCACCGGGACCATCAAGCCCGGCCTCGACTCGGAGGCGCTGTGGAAGGGCTTCCTCGCCTCCCCCCTGGAGACGGTGGCGTTTCATCTGCTGGCCATCCTCGTCGCCGGCGCCATCATCCTCCGCGGCGTCCAGAAGGGACTGGAAAAAGCCAACGCCATCATCGTGCCGAGCATCATCGTCATCCTGCTCGCTCGTCATGGTCTGGGGCCTGACCAAGCCGGGGGCCGTGCGCGGGCTGGAGTTCCTCTTCCGGCCGGAGCTCGGCGGGCTGCTCAAGGCGAAGACCTGGCTCAACGCGTTCTCCCAGGCGGCCTGGTCGGTGGGCGCGGGCTGGGGCCTGATGCTCACCTACGCCGTTTACTTGAAGGATAAGGACGACATCGCCGCCAACTCGTTCATCATCGCCTTCGCCGATTCCGGCTCCTCGCTCCTCTCCGGGATGGCCATCCTGCCGCTGGTCTTCGCCGTCTCGCCGACCGTCGAGGCGGCCAACACGGCCCTGCAGTCTGGCGACACCGGCCTCACCTTCATCTACCTGACCAAGTTCTTCCCGACGCTGCCGGCCGGGTCGTTCGTCGGGGCGCTTTTTTTCCTGGCGCTCTCGATCTCGGCGCTGGCGTCCCTCCTGTCCATGGTGGAGCTCGCCGTCCGTAACCTGGAAGACACCGGGATCACGCGCCGGAAGGCCGCGCTGATCACGGTCGCCGGCGGGTTCGTACTGGGGCTCCCCTCCGCTCTCAGGCTTTCCTTCCAGGAGAACCAGGACATGGTTTGGGGGGTCGGACTCCTGATCTCCGGGATGTTCTTTGCGTATGCGGCCTATAAGAGAGGGCTGAACGAAGTCCGCGGTTTGATCAACGACTGCAGTTACGTCCATGTCGGCAGGTGGTTCAACGCCTGCGTCCTGGCCATGCCGGTCATCTTCATCGTCATCTTCGGCTGGTGGGTCTGGCAGGCCGCGTCCTGGTATCCCGACACCTGGTGGAATCCCCTCAAGACGCTAAGCCCGGGCACGATGGTCGCCCAGTGGACCGTCCTGCTCACGGCCCTGGTCCTGGCCAACAACTGGCTCGCCCGGAAGATCAAGGCGCCTCACCCGGAAAGCGAAGGCCACAAGGTGATCAGCAACCCATGATGAGCCGCCAAGCGAAGAGACGCGGGAGCCGGGGATGAGCTGGCAGGCCGTGACCATGATGGCCGTCATGATCGGCGTCTATTTCGGAGGGCTGATCTACTTCGCCCTCAAGGGCGAGCCGAAGAAATAGGTCCGGCAAGTGGTGCGTCTCGCAAATAACTTGGCTTTATAAAAGAGCAACGAAGACGCACCACCGCGGGGGAGTTTGAGGGGGACGGCGTCGTTCCCCTCAGGGGGTCAGTGGAGTGAAACGAAACGCCGAGGGGGGAGCTTGACTCCCCCCTGGAAGTGTCCCGTCTATCTACAGGACTTTGGAAAGGAACTTGCGAGACGGGACACTAGGCTGACAGCGGATCCGCAAGGGGCAGGGTGACGTAGAAGGCGCTGCCCTTGCCGACCTGGCTTTCGACTTGGATCTCTCCGCCGTGCAGCTTGGCGATGGAGCTGGCGATCGCCAGGCCGAGCCCTGTCCCCCCGTCGGCGCGTGAGCGCGCGTTGTCCACGCGGTAGAAGCGGTCGAAGATATGAGGCAGGTGCTCGGGCGGAATGCCCGCGCCCGTGTCGCAGACGGTCACGTAGGCGTTCCCCTCTTTTCTCACCAGCGAGCCGGAAACGGCGCCGCCGCTTGGAGTGTAGCGGATGGCGTTGTCCAGGATGTTCAGGAAGAGTTGTCTCAGCTTGAGCCTGTCCCCCTTGACCGTCAGGTTGTCCAGCGCGCCGAGCGTGAACACCAGGCCTTTTTCCTGGGCGAGCGATTCCACGACCGAGGAGACATCCCTCAGGAGGTCCTTCAGGTTGACCTCCTGGAAGTCCGCCGTTTCCTCGGCGGCGTCGCTCCGCGCCAGGAGCAGCAGCTTGCCGATGATCTCGGCCATGTAGGAAACTTCCTGGGAAACGAGCTCCAGCGATTTCCGGTATTCCGCCTGCGTCCGCTTCTTGTCCAGCACGAGGGAGGATTCGGCCTGGATGATGGCCAGGGGCGTCCGCAGCTCGTGGGAGGCATCCGCCGCGAACTGCCGCTGCTTTCTGAAGGCGGTCTCGAGGCGCAAGATCATCCAGTTCAAGGTGGCGGCCAGTTTCCCCATCTCGTCCTCGCTCCGGATGTCGATCCGGCGGCTCAGGTCGCCCTCGCCGATCTCCCGGGCGATGTCCGTGATGTGATCGACCTGTTTCAGGGTCCGGTTGGCCATGAACATGCCGCCGACGCCCGCCAGGATGACGACCGCCAGGGCCGCGAAGATGATGACCACCCGGAAAATCGCCAGGATCTCCCGGATCTCGCGGGTCAGACGGCCGGCGACGATGGCGATCCGGGTTTGCGAATCGAGGTTGAAGGGCGTCGCATAGAGCCTGACGTCCTGGCCCTCGTTCGTCTGCGCGGTCAGGAAACTGCTCTGGCCGAAGAGGGCCTGCTGGACCATCTCCTCGATGTTGGCGAACCGGACGTTGGGGCCCAGCCTTTGCGACAGGGCCCCGTTGGCGTCATAGATAAGGATCAGGTCGTTGAATTTCTGTTCAAAGCGGATCTGCTGGTCCTCGACCTTGATGGAGCTCTGGAGCTCGGCCACCCGCGTCCGCAGGGACTCATCCAGGTTCCTGTACAGATCCCTGGACAGCAGGTGATAGGCCACGCCGCCGAAGGCGGTCAGCAGCAGCGCCAGGGCGAGGAGGTACAAGGCGTTCAGGCGAAACCTGATGGTCTTGAAGACGCGGAACTTGACGCTATCAAAGATGCTCATGTCGCGCGCAGGCGGTAGCCTGCCCCCCTCAGGGTCTGGATGAGACTCCCCTGCCCGTCCAGGTCAAGCTTCCGGCGAAGGCGCCGCACGTAAACATCGATGATATTGGAGATCCCGTCGAACTCATAATCCCAGACGCTCTCGCCCAGCATCGTCCTCGTCACGACCACGTTGGGCCGGCGCATGAAGTACTCGAGAATGGCATACTCCTTGGCGGTCAATTCGATCTTCCTCTCTCCCCGCCAGACGTCCCGGGTCAGCACATCCATGGCCAGGTCACCGACCTGGAGCTTCGAGGTTTTGACCAGGCCCTCGCGCCTCAGCAGGGCGCGGACCCGCGCCAGGAGCTCGTTGAAGGCGAAAGGCTTGACGAGATAATCGTCGGCCCCGGCATCGAGCCCGAGCACTCTGTCCTCGACGGTATCCTTGGCGGTGAGCATAAGGACCAGGGTGTTGACTTTTTTCGCCCGGAGCTCACGGCAGACGGTCAAGCCGTCCTTCTTGGGAAGCATGATATCCAGGATGATGAGGTCGAACGGCGTGGTCTCCGCCATATATTGAGCCTCTTCTCCATCGTAAGCGTTATCGACCGCATAGGCTTCTTCCTGGAGACCTCTCCGGATGATGCCCGCCAGACGTCTTGAGTCCTCGACAACGAGAATCCTCATACTGAATCCTCCAATGGCTTGGCCACGACATTTTCAGGACCATTTCCGGCACGACGCACTTAGAATATGAAAATAAGATGAAAAAATCAATAGGGAAATTAATCTTAAATTCATTTTCGTTTAATTGTGGATTCATCTTGTCCGGCTAGAGTGTTGCCGGATTAGAAATCCAGGTCTTGACGACGAGGCCCCGAAATGTTCTGGAGGAATTGAATGACTGATTTTCTGGAGGAGCAGAATTCCCTCATGGAGAAGATCATGAGGGACCACGGCGGCATGATCCGGGGGGCTGTCGCCAAGGCCGCCTGCGGCCACCCTTGGGGCGACGACATCGTGTCCGAAGTTTACTTTGCGGTTCTCCTGACAGTGCGGAAATTCGGAACGGGCTGGACCCCGCCGAAATCCTTCATTCTTGCCGTCGTCAGGAACAAGGTGAACGATTTTCTGAGGCAGAAATACAGGGAGAAAAATAGGATCGAGGAGGTCCAGAAGCAGCTCCAGACGCAGTCCTCGCAGAAAGATGAAGTGATTTCGAAGATCCCGTGCCTGACCGCCAGCGAGTTCCGGGTGTTCCGGATGTTGGGCCTGGGCCTGACCAACGGCGAAATGGCCGAGTCCCTCCATATCTCTCTCTACACGATCAGGAGCCACATGAAAAAGATCCACGCCAAGTGCGGGGTCAGGGACAGGGCCAAGCTGACTCTCATCGCCCACCTGGCGTGCTACCGGGAGATGCCGGAAAGGCTCGAGGCGGAAAACGAACCCGCGGACCTGACGCGGCTCCGGAGCCAACGAGCTCCGGTCATGGCTGAAGATGGCGCACCGGAGCTCTGGGAGCCGGCCCCCGAATCGTGTCCGGCCGCCGTCGACGCCCCGACCGAATACGTATCCTGATATTCGGCGGACCGCAGTGTCTGTCGGGCCGAAAAAGCACCGGGGATTCTTGACGCCGGCCGGAGCCGCCGCCCGCCGCTGATCACGAAATTGACTTGATTCAAGTCGCGGCTTAGACTTGAAAATGCCGGGCGTCAACGTCAAGCCGGATGTCAGGAGGCAGGAAAATGGCCGCCATGCGGTATCACCATATCGGCATTCCCACGAACCGGACTTTTCCCGAGACCGACCAGATCGCCGATCTCAAAGCCTGCGCCTCCGGCTATGCGGAGAGCCCTTACGGCGTGGAGTGGATGACATTCGAAGCGGACTGCCCGCTCCCGGAACTGGTCAGGACGGTGCCGCACGTCGCCTTCGTCGTCGACGACCTGGAGGCGGCCATCGCCGGCGAGGAGATCCTGATCGCGCCCAACCGCCCCTCCGCCGGAGTCACGGTCGCTTTCATCGTTCACAACGGCGCGCCCGTCGAGTTCCTTCAGTTCGATCGCCCCGAGGCTGAGATCTGGCCGCGCGACGCGAAATTCAGGATAAAGTAACGGCCGCCGGGCTCACCGCGTGTCGGTGATCCCCGACGAGATGATCCCGGCGATCGCCAGTCCGACCGAGGCGGAGGTCAAAGGCGGCCACGCCCTCGCCGATGCCGGCCGGGCTGTCATACGTGATGCGTCCGCTATCCCCGGCAGGCCTCCCGGAATTTTCTGGCGGCGGCGCGGATCTCGTCCTCGGAGGAGTCGATGTGGATGCCGAAGGCCGCGCCCAGGCCGGCATCGACCACCCCCACGCTGAGGTTGACGGACCGGCTCAGGATATCGTCCGTGCGCGGATAGGCGCCCCGGCCGAAAGGCCGCCCCCTCTCCTTGAGATAGCAGCCGAATTGCTCCATGTTGGAATAAACGTGCCAGCCGCTGTGGTCGACGGTTGTCGTGCCGAGCGCCCGGCTCGTCCGCGCGGCCTGCGCGGCGCTGTCGAAGATCACCGTGAGCAGCGTGGCGCACTCCCCCGCCGGATCGTTGAGCCTGCGGAACCCGACTCCGGGGATGTCCGAGATCAACGCCTTGAAGAGCGTCTTCTTCTCCCGGAGGACGGCCAGGATCCGGTCGATTTTTCGGAGCTGAGCGAGGGCGACCGCGCCGGTGAGCTCGTTCATCCGGAAATTCGTGCCGATGATGCTCCTCTCCCCCACCTCGACCCCGGCGCGGAGCGGTGCGTGCCCCTGGTCGTGATAGCCGAAGGCCAGCCTGTAAAGCTTCTCGTCGTCGGTCACGACGGCGCCGCCGTCGCCCGAGGTTACGGTCTTGAAGATATTGAGCGAAAAGGCACCGATCTCTCCGATTCCGCCGACCTTCCGGCCGCGATAAGAAGCGCCGTTGGCCTGGCAGGCATCTTCGACCAGGCGCAGCCCGCGCTTCCGGCAGAGGTCCGCGATCTCGTCCATGGCGCAGGGATTTCCAAGCATATGGACGGGCATGACCGCCTTCGTCCTGGGCGTGAGGCGGCGCTCGATGTCACCCGGATCGATGTTCAGGCTGTCGTCGATCTCGGTGAGGACGGGGACGCCGCCGGCCGAGATGACCGCGCTGAAGCTCGCGATGAACGTATAGGCGGGGACGATGACCTCGTCGCCGGGCTCGATGCCGACGGCCTTGAGGGCGCAGATCAGCGCGCCCGTTCCCGAGCTCGTGGCCAGCGCGTACCGGACGCCGCTCCGTGCGGCGAACTCCCGTTCGAAGTCATAGACCTTATGTTTGAAGCGCGGGTCATCCAGGCTTCCGTAGCGGAAAAGATAGCCTGAAGACATGACGTCGAGCAGCTCGCGCTTTTCTTCCTCGCCGATCCATTGACTTCCCGGTCCTGCCATGGCTCCTCCTTATAAATCGTCCGACGCGTATTCGGCGACCCTATCGATCAGGGAGAGGGTCCTGTCACGGCGCATCCACGCAGAGGCTCAGGGTTTCGCAACGACAAAGCTCCTCGCAGCCGGATATCCGCCGACGAGCTGCCGACGAGAACCCGGAATTCCCCAGGCTCGACGACGCGCTCGAGATGCCGGTCGAAAAGCGCGAGGTCATCGGGCTTCAGAACCAGCCTGACGGCCTTGGTCTCGCCGGCCTCGAGCCCGACCTTCTCGAACCCCTTGAGCTCCATGACCGGCGTCGAGACCGTGCTGATCACGTCCTGGACATAAAGCTGGACGGTCTCCCGGCCGGACCGCTCACCGGTGTTCTTGACGTCAACGCTGACCTCGACCGTCCCGCCCGGGCCGATCCGCGCGCCGCTCAGGCGCAGGTTGGCATATTCGAATGTCGTGTAGCTCAAGCCGTGGCCGAACGGATACAGGGGTTTAGGGTCGAGGTCGGTATAGGGATGCCCCCAGGCGTTCTCAAGCCAGTAGCCCTTGGATTTCATGAAGTTGTAGTAGACAGGAAGCTGCCCGGCGTGACGGGGAACGGTCACCGGCAGCTTGCCGCTCGGGTTGACGTCGCCGAACAGCACTTCGGCGACCGCCTGGCCGCCCTTTTCGCCGCAGACCCAGGCTTCGACCACGGCCGGGATGTGGTCGGCCACGTACCGCGCCGCCAGCGGCCGCCCGTTCACGAGCACGACGACGGTGGGCGTGCCGGTGCCCGCGACCGCGCGGATGAGCTCTTCCTGGAGGCCCGTGAGCTCGAGGGTCGCGGCATCGAACCCCTCGCCGACGGTGCCCGTCTTCTTCGGCTTCCGCCATTCGTTCTCACCGACCACGACCACGGCCGCTTCCGAGGCCGCCGCGGCCTGTCGGGCCGCGGCGATCTCGTTCAGGTCCGAGCCCACGACTTCGCAGCCCTTGACGTAATTGACCTTTGTCCGTGGGGAAACGGCCGCCCGGATGCCCTCGAGGACCGTGGTCACGTCCTGCAGGACAGCGATGGAGACGTAGTCCCCGAGCTGGTTCTTGGCGTCGTCCGCATTGGGACCGATGACCGCGATCGACCCGAGGTCTTTTGGCAGCGGCAGAAGCCGGTTCTCGTTCTTGAGGAGCACGATCGATTCCCGGGCGGCCTCAAGCGCCAGCTCCTGGTGCTCGGCATTGCGGACGATCTTTTCGGCCCGCGCCGGGTCGACGAGGGCGTTCTCGAACAGCCCCAGCCGGAATTTCTGCCGGAGGATGCGGCGGACCGCCCGGTCGACAAGCCTCACGGGAACCGTGCCCTCCTTGACGGAGGCGATCAGGTCCTTCATGTAGCCCGACTCGAAGGAGATGCCGACATCGACCCCCGCCATGAGGGCAAGTTGTCCGGCCTCTTTTTGGTTCGACGCCAGGCCTTCGTAGACGAGCGTGCCGATGCCGCTGCCCTCGGAGAGGACGAGCCCTTCGAATCCGAACTCTTGGCGCAGAATGCCCGTCAGGATCTTGACGGAAGCGTGAGCGGGAATGCCGTCGATGGCGGGATAGGTCGCCATCACCCCGAGGGCGCGCGCCTCCTTGATCCCCGCCTCCCAGGGCGGGAGGAAGACGCTCCGCAGCGTCCGCTCGGAAATCTCCATGGCGCCGCGCTCGAGACCGCTCGCCGGCTGGCTCTGCCCCGGGTAGTGGCAGAGCCCGGCCACGACCTTGTCCGGCGCCGAGACGTCACACCCCTGGACGGCCCCGACGATCGCCCGGGCGTAGCTTGCGCAGAGAAAAGGATCCTCGCTGTAGGCTTCCTCGTTACGGCCGAGACGCGGGTCCCGGATCGGTTCGACGACGAGGGTGAAGATCTGATGAACGCCGATGGCCCGGGCCTCTTCGGCGGCCGCGGCATAGACCCTGGAAATGAGCCCGGTGTTCCAGGCGCTGCCCAGGGCCGGGCCTTCGGGGAAGATGGTCGCGCCGGAGCACATCAGCCCGTGGGTGCCCTCTTCGGTCTCGAGGAGCGGGATGCCCAGTCGGGTCTTCTTGAGAGCGATCTCCTGGAGCCCGTTCAGGAATTGGGCCTGCTGGCGCGTACCCTCGTGGAGGATGGTGTTGGGGAGGGTGAAGAACCCCCCGCCCGGAGCGAAGCCCTCAAGCTGGGTTCCCGCGGCAAATTTTCGGCAGGCCTCTGTTTTTTCGGCGATGCTCGCGCCAAGCTCATCGACATAGACGCAGGGCATGTTCATCTGACCCACTTTTTCTTCCAGGGTCAGGCGGCCGAGAAGGTCGTCGACGCGCTTGTCAAGCGGCTGGGCTCTGTCGAGATAAACCGGGATCTCCGCCTTCGGCTTCTGCCCTCCGGCGGGCAGGAAAGCGCCGAGGCCCAGAAGAACCGGCAGGATGATCAGACTCGGAAGGAGACGCTTGGAGCGGCGCATGCGAACCGTCCTTTCTCGGCCAGTCATTTTTTGCGGGCGTCGGCGATGTGTCCGGCTATGGCGCCCACGGTATCGATCCAGATGCCGTTCGCGGGGTCTTTGGAAAAGCGGCACAGCTCCTCGACCGACGAGGCCAGGGTGGTCTGGTAGCCGCCGTCTCCGACCTCGTGCCCGACGAAGATGATCCAGAGCCCTTCGGCGGCCGCCTGGTCCACGAGCGACTTGAGCGCCGCGAACGGCTTGCCGTCGCTCTCGAATGCCAGGAGTTGCGCAAGATCGCAGAACGCGGGGTCGTTGGCGTGCTCGTTCAGCCACTTGCGCCCGGACAGGAAACGCCCGGCGACGAGGGGCACGTAGCTTTGCACGTTCTGCCCGCGGCCCACGAACGTCTGGCCGCAGGGATAGGCGAAGCTCGTGGGCTTGACCCCGAGCGCGTTGACGATGGCTTGCTGAGCGCCATCGATCTCCTTGGCCATGGCGTCTAAGGTCATCTCCTCGAGCGCATTGAAGCGGAAGGCGGGGTAATTACCGGTGCAGGGATGGGTCAGGGTGTGGTTGCCGATTTCATGGCCGGTCCGGACCGCTTTTTTCCAACCCTCCAGCCGCTGCGTCAAATTGTTCATCGAAACATAAAAGGTGCCCTTGACGCCGGCCCGGTCGAGGATCGGGATGAGCGTATCGACCTGGCTCAGGCGCGCGTCATCAAAAGTCAGGCTGACGGCGGCCTTAATGCCTTTGGGCCAGGGAAGTTTCTCGGCGCTCCCGGGTTTTTTCATGGCCGCCTCATACTGAGCGCTCAGCGCCACCGCCAAGACCAAGCACCCGCACAGGCAATAAGGGACCAGACATTTTATGGCTCTCATACCGGCTCTCCTCCCCTATCTGGGATTGGTGTCGTGTCTCAGGAAAAGGGACGGTCCTGTTTCTATTTTTTCATATTATTCTCGGCGGCCGGAGCCCGTCAAGAACTTCTTAATGTCTAAAAGCAGTCTTCTTCTTGCGATCGTCTATCTCTATTGTAGGGTCCTGTCACGGCGCGTCCCGGTCCGTCCGCGCGTCGATCCCATCCACCATAAAAAAGAACGGCTTCCGTTGCGGCCTGATTATTTTGTTGCCCGGCCCGCGGCATTCCCATAGAATGGGCCTCTGCGGCCCGAGTCCAGGCTTCCGGACGACCGGCCGGTGAGAATCCACCATCGGAGGATTGCCGACATGACACGCTCGAGAAGGTTCCCGATCTGCCTGACTGTTCTCTTCATTTTGGGTATCGCGGCCAATGTCGCCCTTTACTTGACCCGCGACAAACGCGACAGCTATTACCCGGCGACATATAAAACGCTCTACGTCCCGTCCGACGTACCGGCGCTCACGGGGACGCGGATCGTCGAGAGGGGACGGGTCGAGCTCATCGTTCCGTCAAAGACCGTTTATGAATCGTGGAAAGTGACCGACGACACGGGCGAATCCACCACCACGACCGGAAAATACCCCGTGGTCAAGCTCAAGGATTACCGGCACAGCTACGAGGTCGAGCCCCAGGGGGCGGCGGGCCCCAAGATGACGTTCAACTTCGGCTATTATCCCTCGGAATACTACAAGAAGGGCGGCCGGACCCAGGCCGATAATTACTGGCTCGTTTCCGCCAGCATTCCCGTGGGCAAGTTCGCGCGGCGCCCCCTGGCCTACTGGGCCAGCGACTACGGCCATATCGACGCGGCGGACCGCGAGGAGGCCCGGCGCATGCTGCGCGAGGACATGGGCGTCGTGGACGCCGATCCGACGATGGCCAAGATCGAAAAGATCGGCTGCTGGCTGATCACGAACTGGAAAGGCCGCGGCGGAACGCCGAGCGACGTCATCGAAAAAACGGAATCCCCCCTCAAGATCCTCAAGATGGTGCTCGCCGGCGAGGGGAAGATCTGGTGCAGCCAGCACGCCCTCATCTATCATTTCTTCGCCAACATGGCCGGGCTGCCGACGCGCCTGATGTCGCTCGCCGGCCGGGTCGACACCGTCATCACCACGGGCCACGCTTTCGCCGAGACGTTCATTCCGGAGCTCGGCGCCTGGGCCAAGGTCGATGTCAGCCTCAACAAGCTCTTCATCCTCGACCCGGACGGACAGCCGCTCACGAGCGCCGACGTCCACCACGCCATCAACAGCGGGAACATCCAGGCGCTGACCGCCCGCGTCTGCCGGGACGGCGCGGCCGTTTCCGAGCCCTATGCCAGGGAGAACGACAACGACAGCTATTATTTCAGCTACGGCGCCCACCTCGTCTACCGGCTCGGCAGCGGGCGGACCCGGGGCCAGCTCGCAAGATATTTGTTCAAGCCCGATTCGGCCTACAGCCTGGACGCGAGCGCTCTCCGATGCACTTATGATCTCAGGCGGGCCGCCTTCGGCGCCTGGGCTTTGATCGCCCTGCTCTGGGTCATCGCGCTCGTCAGGTTCGCGGTCAAAAAGACATAAGAGAGGTCCCGCCGCTGCCTTTTTCACCGGCAGTCTTTTCCCGGACGACCGGGCTGGGCGCGGCGACAGCGGAATTTGGTTCCTGACGCCCGGTGCCGGCTCTACCGTCCCCCGGCAAAAGTGAGCCTGATCTCGACGATCTCGGGACGGCTTCCTGTCCGGACGGGCGGTCCCCAGGTTCCCGCGCCGCAGGAAACATAGTATTGCGTCTTGCCTTTGCGGCTGTATCCCCAGTAAACCTCCCAGACGAGCTGGTTGATGAGGTTAAGCGGAAAGAGCTGGCCCGCATGCGTGTGTCCGGAGACCTGGAGGTCGATCCCGTTCCGGGCGGCCTCCTCGAGCTTCACGGGCTGGTGGTCGAGAAGGATCAGCGGGAGCCCGGTGTCGCAGCCCGCCGCGATATCTTTCAGAGGCGTCCGCATCTCTCCCCTCTTCACGGATGTGGGGTCCTTGCGGCCCAGGAGGTAAAAGGAATCCGCGACTTTGACCGCTTCGTCCTGGAGCACGGTCACCCCGGCCTGCCTGAGGTTCTCCACACAGCGTTCGATCCCCGCGTAATAATCGTGGTTCCCCGTGCAGGCATAGACGCCGAGCGGGGCGCGGATCGTCCCGAGAAGCCGCGAGACTTCCTGCGCCCGGGCGCCGGAAATATCCTCGTCGAAGACATCGCCGGGCAGGAGCGCCAGGTCGGGGTTCAGGCTGTTCAGGCCCCTGATGATCCTCTCCAGGGTTTTTGGCCCCGTGACCGTCCCGATGTGAATGTCCGAGGCCATGGCGATCTTCAGCTCCCGGAGCGCTCCCGCCGGCTTGTCGATGCTCAGGTCGAGCTTCCTGAACCTGGGGTGGAGCGTGTTCAGGTGGCCGAGGAAGACGGTCAGGACGGCCGCGCCGACTCCGATAAAAAAGGCCAGCCCGGCGGACCGCTGCGGGTCCCGGCGGACCGCCTCCGGAAAAATCCGGAAGAGCTTGTCGCCCAGCCTCAGGAGGTCGACGATCCCAGCGGCCAGAAGGAGATAGATCATCAGGGCAAAATAGTAAGACCCCGCGGTGATCACCGAGGCCGATAGGGAATTTCCGGCGCTCCGTTCCAGGATCCGTCCGGCCGGATAGGCCAGGATCAGCAGCAGGAACAGGCTGAAGACGACCCAGCGCGGGCCGGGCGAACCCGCCAGGGCCTGCCAGGTCCGCCTTAAGATATAATAATTGATCGACCCGTAGACAAGCAGAACGATGACGATAAAGACGATGATCTGCGATAACTTCATGATGCGGACCCTGAAGAATACAAGACTATAGCAGAACCGCGCCGGCCAGGATAGACCCGGATCCGAATCTTGACAGCGGACGGCAGTGGTCGATAGACTCCGGTCCGGCCCGCGCGGGAAATTGTGCCCGACACGAAAGGAGGACGCCATGAAACAGCTCTCACGGATCGCCGCCGCCGTCATGCTTCTGGCCGCGCTTCCGGCCGGCCTGGCCGGCGGCTCGAAGACGGGTTATCCCTGCACGCAGTACAAGCCGTCCGACATCGCCCGGGCCAAGGCGAACATCGCGCAGTTCGACTGGGCGCGGAAGATCCGCCAGGATCTCAAAGAGAGGTCGGCCTACTACCTTGAAATGGACAAGAATAGAGCTCCGGTCGCTGATATCCGATGAAACGCCGCTGGCGGCGATCAAGTGCCCGGTCTGCGGCAAAGCCCCGTGGTCCCATTACAACCTCCTGGAGGATGGCGAGGTGCTGGAGTGCACGGACTGCAGGACCCGGTGGAAGTGGGACGCCTCCGACCGTTCGGAGACCTGGAATATTCCGGCGGCCTTCCGTTACCACCGGCTGGAGTATGTTGTGCGCGGGCTGACCGCGGCCGCGATGCTTTATCAGCTCGACGCCGACAAGGTGATGGCCGAAAAGGCCGCGATCATCATCGGGAGGTTCGCCGAAGTGTTCAAGGGCTACCGGGTCAGCATGGTCCACAGGAACCAGTGGCTCGACCGTCCCGATCCCTACTACGCCAAGATCGCGGGCTGGAAGCTCCGGGAGATGCGCATCATGAGGAGCGTGCTTCTGGCCTACGACCTCGTCCATGATTCGGGCGCCCTGAGTCCGGCGCAAGTCGAAAAGATCGACCGCGACCTGGTCGCCTACACCCGGGATTACCTCATCCAGGGCTACGGGCCGGGCGGCCCGGCTTCCGCCGACTCGCTCCAGGATCAAGGCCCCTCGTGGTGGGTGCTGGCGGCCTGCGGCGCGCTGCTCGGCGACCGGGCGACGCTCGACCTGATGGTCGACGCCTTCGAGCAGATCCTCGACCCGGCGAACGGGCTCTTTTATGAAGACGGCACGTTTTTTCAGGGGTCGCCCGCCTACCAGAATCAGTTCCTCGATTCCATAACATCGATACCGGAGGTCATCGCCGGGAACACGACCCGGGGCGTCTATGGCAACGCCAGGTGCAATCTGCTGGAAAAATGCTATGCCTGGTCCCTGGATTTCCTCTACCCTGACGGCACGGTGCCGCCGGTCAACGATGCCCACGTCGGCGGACGGCCGAACCGCCGCCAGGCGGAGATCGCCGCCCGGCGGTTCGGGAACCCCAAGGCGGGCCGTTTCCTGACCGATAGTCCGGCGGGACAATCGGAGGAGGAGGCCGGGTTCGAGGCCTTGTTCAAGGACCGGCAAGCGGCGGAAGATCCCGGGGCGGCCTACGCCGAAGAGAGCGTCCATTTCGAGGGCGCGGGTTTGATGGTCCTCCGTCACGGAAAAGACGCCGAGTCTCGCGCCATGGCCTTTCTTGATTACGGCGCTTTCGAGCCGCCGAACAAGCCCCCCTACCATAAGCACAGCGATTATCTCAACCTCGGCCTCTGGGCCGGCGGACGGGAGATGCTCAGCGAAATGGGCTATGCCATGACGCCGCCCTGGGTCCAGAAGTGGCAGGTGAGCCCGCCGGCCCACAACACGGTCCTCGAGTCGGCCGTCCAAAAGGAGGGCGGGCGCGCCCTCCTCTGGCATATTACTCCCGGGCCGAAGCTGGCCGAGGCCGGCCTGCCGCCCGCGAACTCGCGCTTCATCGCCTTGCTGCCGAGGGCGAAAGGCGAGCCGGTGATCGTCGACATCTTCCGGACGGCGGGAAACCCGGGGCAGTTCACCTGGGCTGTCCATGCGAAAGCCGGCCGGCTCGAGGTGCGCGGTGTCGAAGCATGGAAAGCCATCGATGTCGAGCCGCCGCTCCGTAACGGCCGACAGGCGGAGGGTCCGGCCCGAATCGCCGAGGCGCTCTGGAGTTTTCCGGACCCGGCGGCCGCCGGACTCAAGCTCGTGCTCCCCGACCTGGGAGGGAGTCCGATCACCGTCTCCGAATGCCCTCCCGAAGAGGACGAGATCAAGGCCGCGCACCTCCAGGGCGGCACCCTGAAACCCGGCGCTGTTCTCCCCTACCGGGGACATGTGCAAGTGAAGAAACAGGGACCGGAGGCCGTCTTCACCGCGGTCTATATGCCCTTCAGGGGGACCGAAGAACCTAAAGCCGAGGTCGTGTCTGCGGATCTTGGAGGAGGGGCGCTGGCGCTCCGGATCGACATCGCCGGAGAGCGATTCATGATCATCCACTCTCCTCGGCCCGGAAAGGTGGAATACGAAGGGCTCAGCCTCGACGGCCGGGTCGGCGTCGCGTCGTGGAGCGGCGGGAAGCTCGAGAGCCTGACACTCGGCGAAGGCCGGGCCCTGTCATGCTCCGGGACGGGGATCTACCGGAGCACAGTGGGTAACGGCTTTAAGGATCTCAAGCCCATCGAGCGACAATAGTCGATAAGGCCGAGCCGGGAAGGCCCGAACCGTCAAGCCGGTTAGAGCCGGATCCCCTGCTGTACGGCTAGAGTCAAGGCCGGAACGGCTATTTTTTTAATTCCGTCTGCAGCTCTTCGACCAGCCTCTGGACTTTCTGAAGGTCCTCTTCGGATCCGCCGGCAGCGGTGATCTTTAGGACCATCAGCCCCGATTCCTCGACGAACTGCGGCTCGAGCTTGAATCCCCGGGGAAGCTCCTTTTCCAGCTTGGCCACGGCCTTCTCGTAGGCCGCCTTGGATTTGTCCTTGAGCTTCATGGTCATCACGACAGAGTCGGCTTCCTTGTCCTTGCTGATCCAGATCGTATTATGTTTCTCCGGATCGCCGGGCTGAGCCTTCTCCACCCAGGTCATGACCTCCGGCGTTTTTTCCCCGTCGATAGTCACATGGACGTCTTTTGCGGCATGGATTTTGTGGGCCTTCAGGCTCTCTTCTTTCTTCTTCAGCTCGGCCTCGAGGGCCTGAAGCGATTTTTCGAGCTCTTTGAGCGACTCCTGCTGGGGCCAAAGCTCGATTCGGCGATCTTGTGTTCTTCGATCTTCTTTAGCAAGCGCCTGCGTCTCGGCGAGCTCTGGCCTCGAGCTCCTTCTTCCTCGACCTCGACCCCGAAACGTGCGGCTCGGCCGTGACCGTCCGTTTCTTGATGATGATCGTCGCCGTCCCCTGTCCAGGTGCTTAATCGTGATGTGCTCCGGCTCTTCAACTTCCTCGACAATCTCGAGGTGCGGTTTGGAGGTGACGATCACGGTGCTTATTTTTTCACCCTCCACTTCACTGTCCTCGCAGACGGTGCTGAGTTTCTTATCATCCTCGATAACGGTGAACACCATCGGTTCCTTATGCTCGTGGAGAGCCTTTTCGTCTTCCAGGAAAATCGCCCGGCCGCCCTTGATCTCGAGCCGCGTTCCTTCCCCGCCGATGACCGCGATCTCCTTACCTTCGGGACTCACGAGGACCGTTTTCCCGTCCTCCCCTTTCTTGACGATGAGGACGGACCCATCCAGTTTGATCCCTTTTCTTGTTTTCCCGTCGATGACGGTGATCTCGACCGGCGCTTTCCCGGATTCTTCTTCTTCCACCACGATTTTGACTTCTTTCCGGACCTTCTTTTCTTTTTTGGCGGGCTCGGCGGGCTGAGTTTCTTCTTTTTTCTGTTGTTCAGCCGACTTCTGAGCCTCCTGAGTCGGACTCGCCTGATCGGCCGGAACCGCAGCCACCGCGGCCGCCGCGACCATCGGCCCGGGTTCAGGATTCGCCGAAGCCCCCTGCGGCCGGGCCAGGCCGATGAAGGCCACCGCGAGAAAAGCCATTACCGTGACAGCCACTTTGGTTTTCATGTTGAACCTCCTTGAAGGCCGTTTTCTGGCCGAGAATGACGAGCAAACGCTCCCGGAGCTGGGAGCGGCCGAACATCCCCAGGACTCCCGGGAAAGCGGCCAGGGGAGACCGCATCAGCCGGACAGAACGGACTATGGATAAAAGATTTTCGGCGTAAGTCGAGGGCCTGATCCCGGCTTTGAGGACGAGCTCGTCGCAGGCTTTTTCCTGTTCGCCCTTCAGCATTTTATAGGCGACCCAGAAAAGCGGGTTGAACCAGAACACAGCCAGGCTCAGGCGGACGAAGAGCATGACCAGAAAATCGCCCCGCTTCACATGGGAGAGCTCATGGAAAAGCGCGGCGGAGCGCGCGTCTTCGGGCCAGGCGCTCGTCCCCGAGGGCATGATCACGACCGGTCGCCGGACTCCCCAAGTCAGCGGAACCAGCACCTGAGGATGGGCTTTGATCGAGACGTTCCGGTTCAAACGGACGGCGGACATGAACCGCTGGAGCAGGCGCTTCCAGGCCGGATCGTCCAGGACTTCACCCTCGCGGGTGATCCGACGGACGCCCCACAGGCCGCCGACAAGCCTCGACAGGATCACGAGCATTCCGACCAGCCACAAGGCCGGCAGGACGGGCCGGAGCCCAAAGAGCCCGGCACTCGGCCGGGAAGTCCCGGCGCCCTCGGCGCGCCGGCCGAGCGCGGCCCCTTGCATCCCCAGCTCACCGGGGAATCCGGTGGGCGAGCCTTCGGTCCCGGTGACAGCGCCTGCCGTCCCGGCATGAGAAGCCGGTCTCATGGACGCCCAGTCCGGAAGCCAGTGGGCACTCCAGCCCGGCGAAAAAACCGATAGCGCGGGCAGGAAGGCCAGCCCGACGAGGCAGATCGACAGCCAGAAGTGCCGGAGCGACGCGCTGCGTCGGCGCAGCAGGCCGGCGCCCGCCATCGCGGCCGCCAGGACGATCGAGCTCTTGAGGAAGAGCTCGACCATGAGCGCCAAGCTACGACCCTCGGCGAATCCGAACATGGCCCTATCTCCCCTCCGCCTGGGCCTTCTTGATGAGGTCGGCCAGCCGGTCGAGGTCATCCTGCGAAAGGCTGTCCTCGGAGATGTCGAGGAGCGCGGCGACGGCGTCTTCAGCGGAATTGTCGAAGAAGGTCTTGAGGAGATGCTGAAGGGCCGAGCGGCGGGCCCGTTCGCGCGGCAGGGTGGGTGCGAAGACATACCGCGGTCCATCCTGGTGGTGCGTCAGGTGGCCTTTCTGCTCGAGCACCCGGAGCAGGGCGCGGACCGCCGAGTAGCCGGGCGGGCTGGGCAGCCGCTCCAGGACCTGGGTCGCCGTCGCCTCCTTGAGCTCGTAGATGACATCCATGATCTGGCGTTCCCGGCGGCTGAGGTTTCTTTGGGCCTTCATCGTGGGTCCTCGTCTCCTGGTCCGATCATGCTAATATTTTAGCATGCTAAATATTTAGCATAGGGAATAGCCGCTGTCAAGCGGAATTGCTAAATTTTTAGCACTAGCGGCCGGCTACCACTTCCTGAGCTTCCAGAAGGCCAGGAAGGCCGACATGGCGACCCCCGCCAGGCCCATGATGATCCAGAAGGCCCAGGACAGCTGCGCGAAGGGGATCTTGACGTTCATCGAAAAGACCGAGACGACGAGCGTCGGCACCATGATCGAGATGGTGATGATGTTCAGCGTCTTCATCAGCACGTTGAGGTTGTTGCTGACGATCGACGCCCGGGCGTCCATCAGGCTGGCCAGGATGTTGGAATAGACCTCGGCCTGGCGGAAGCACTGGTTGTTCTCGATGACGATGTCCTCCAGCAGCTCGGCTTCATCCTGGGTGAACCCGATCCGGACGGCGTTGTGGCGCAGCTTTTCGATCAGGACGCCGTTGGAATTGACGGCGTTCTGGTAATACACCAGGCTCTTCTGGAGGGTGAACAGGTTGATCAGGAACCGGTTCTCGAGCGCCCGGTTGATCTTCTGCTCGATATCGTCCGAGATGGAGTTGATGATCCGCAGGTGCTCGAGGAAGTGGTGGATCGACCGCAGGATCAGCTTGAGCAGCACGTCCCGAAGCGAGGCGACCTTGCCGAAGAGCCGGCCCTCGAACACGTTGGTGTCCTCGGACATGACGATGATGAGCGTTTCCCCGAAATAGAACAGGCCGACCGTCGTGGCTTTGAACAGGAGCTGGTCGGCGCCCGAATAGTTCTTCGGCCGCTTGAAGACGATGGCGATGTGGTTCGGCTCGCACTCCAGGCGCGCCAGCTCGTCGGGGTCCAGGGCCGAGTTCAGGTTGTGCTCGTCGATGCCGTAGGTATCGATGAGCAGCCGCCGTTCGTTGTCGTCGGGATTGATGAAGGTCAGGATGGGGCTCTGGAGGTTGTCGTTCTCGACCAGCCGGTTGTTCTCGATGTGGAATTTCTTCAGCACGGCGACCTCCTCGGATGTCCGGAATGGCTGCTTCTGCCGTCGTCGACCGCGGGAGCGCGCCTATTCTGATGCATGAGGCCCCTCCCGTCAAGCCGTCCGGCCACAATTCAGCATCTCCATTTCTGTGATCAATGGCCTTGGTATTAGGGTCCTGTCACGGCGATCCCCCCACGCCGTGCCACCCTTCACTCTGCCCATAGCCATCACATAAATGGAGGTACGATAAAAATCAGTTCACTTATTCCGGCTAAACCGTAAAATAGGATGATGCCGGAAAAAGAGCAGTCTGCAAGGAGAAGTCCGATGTCCAAGTACACCCGTTTCCTGATCGTGATCGCCGCCGCCCTCGGCATCCTGGGGGCGCGCCCGGCGTCCTGCCCGGCCCAGGAAGACATCCTGGCCGGTTTCGAATTCCAGCGGGCCGGCGAGCCGGCCGCCGCCGTCATCGGCACGCCGGGCGAGTTCAGCGGCTACACGAATTACTGGCACAGCATTTCCTGGGAGTGGCGCCAGTACGCGAACTTGTTCCAGCTCAGCCTGCCCCGGGTCGACAGAGCGATCGCCCAGGCCAAGGTGGACGTGGCGGAGGAATTGGGAGTTCCCGGATTGCTCATGCAGGAGGGATTCCTGGCCGGGCTGCTCGGGTCGTCCGCCGCCGAGCTCGACGGCCCGTCGGCAGAGGAGGCCGCCGGCCGGCTCGCCGGGTCCGACCTTTTGGTCTTCGCGGACCCGGCCTCGGGATTCGGAGCTCAGCTGGCCCGGAAGATCCCCGCCGACGCGGATTGGCGGAGGGGCCTGAACAGCCATCAACTGTCGGCCGCGGGGCTAACCGACGTCCAGGCGTTCGTCCTGGCCAAGGGGGACCGCCGCCTGTTTGCCGTCCTGTCCGGTTCGGCGGAAGCCCGGGACCGGCTGAAGCGCCTGATCGCCGGGGTCAGGGAGATCACGGGCGGGCATGATCTGCACCGCGGCTGGTTCGGAACGGGGACGCTCCTCCACAGCGTGACCTGTTTTCCCGGGCATCCGCTCGAGGTGATCGGCAAGGGCCTCAACCAGGGCAACGATTGGTTCACCTTCAACGGCTATATGGATTATATGCTCCAGGCGCAGCTTCCCGGGTGGCTCGCCAAAGTGAACCTGGACGTCCCGACAGATGTCGGTACCGGAAAGGCCACCCACAACTTGGGTTCCGTAGCCTACGGCTGCCGCAACTGGGACGGCCTCAAGATCCAGGACATGCCCACCGAGGACGAATGGATCCGGTTCGTCAAGGACAGGGGCGGTTATATTTTCCGGCCGGTCTTCGGCGCCGACTGCGACCCGTATCGGTACGACGGCTACATCGCCATTGACGGGAACAAGAAGCAGATCGACGAAGAGGATGTCCCGTTCATCCTTCAGACCGGGTTCATCCGGGAGGAGGCGCCTGCCGCCATGGTCCTGTTCGCGCCCAAAGGCCAGCCGTGGAACAGGGAGGCGATGTGGCAGGCGATCTCGGCGCGGCGGGAAGTCGGGGTGTTGCCGCAGGGCAGGATGCTCGGTCCCCGGCCCTTCCGGAACACCCTCCAGATGCTCCTTCTCGATAGGATCTATCTCGAAGATCTGTTCGGCGACCGCGTTCAGATCGAGGCCTCGGTCCAGGGCCGGAGCCTGCGGGTGCGGCTGGAGAACCTCCGGGGGCCGGCGCTCGTCGGGAAGCTGGAGGTCAGGGCCGCCCCGGAGCTAGAGCTGCTGGTCGACTCCTCCGTTTCCCTGTCGCTTGTTCCGGGCACCGCTACGGTTCTGACCTTCGACATCCGGCCCCGCCTCGAGGCCATGGGGCGCGCGAACCCCGTTCTCGCGTCGTTCACCTGGGACGGCGGGAAAAAGCGGACGCTCGCGGTCATGGACCTGCCGCCGGCGGTCTCGACGCACAAGCTGTTGTACGCCCAGGCGCCGGATGTCTCCTTCCCCGTTTCCGTCCACAACTTCGGGAATCAAAAGGCCTGTCCCGTCCGGGTCCGGGTCTTCTCCGGACCGGGCTCGCGCCGGGCGGTCTACGATCAGACCCGAAACCTTGCCGTCCCGCCCGGCGAGTTCCGGGAGATGATTTTCGTCATGCCGCTCCAGCCGGGACGCTACACGGTCCGGGCGGAGGCGCTGGGCGCCGCCGCCGAATGCCAGCTCGGCGTCGAAAAAGCGGCCGGGCAGCCGACAGTCACGCCCGTCGACCTCAACGGCGACGGCGTTTCCGAGTACCGGATGGAGAACTCCAAGGTCCGGGTGACGCTGCTCGCCACCGGCGCCCGCGTCATCGAGTACATCGTCAAGGAGCGGAACGATAACGTTCTCTTCAAGCTGTGGCCGGAAAAGGAAACGGCCAGCGACAAGCGGCCGTTCCGGGAGAGGGGCTTCTATCCTTACGGCGGGTTCGAGGATTTCCTGGGCCAGGCGAGCATCGAAACCCACAAGATCTACGACGCCGAGATCAGCCGCGGGTCCGGCCCCAGCGTCGAGGTCCGGATGGGAGCGGACTATTACGGCAACCGGCTCGAAAAGACATTCACTCTCTATGGCGATTCACCGCTTCTCGAGGTCCGGTATGCGATCAACTTCCGGAACCGGGAGCTCAACATGATCGGCCCCCAGCCGATCCTCGACCTGGGCGAGAAGCACTGGACGGAAGACGCCTTCTTCGTGCCCACCGTCACGGGCATCCGGGAATTCCGGATGCGGCCCGAGGAGTACTTCGGCGAGGTCATGTCCATCAAGGAAGGCTGGAACGCCGGCCGCGACACGGCCGAAGACGTGAGCTTTGTCGGCGCCTTCCCCGTCAGCGAGCCCGAGTTCCTCCACATGTGGATGAACCACCCGGTCAATTCCGAATCCCATCATTACTACGCCGAGTTCCAGCCCTGGGTGCCGATCTTCCACGGGAACGTGCGGTACTTCAGCTATTATCTCTGGGGCGCCCCGGGAAGCTGGGAAGGCGCCGTGGAGGCGCTGCGGCAGAGGAACCTGATCACGGCGCGCTGACGGGCCAGGCGAGATCCCAGAGCCTCACCACGCCCACGCCCTTTGGGGACTGCGGATCGGCCGAGAGAGAGATGATCGCGGCCCAGCCGGCCTGGGTTCTGTTGACACGGCGCGGCCTTAAGTCTAGCATCGCCGCAAAACCGTGACGGAAAGAGAATCAGGACGAAGGGAACGATAGGCATGCAGGGAGGATTCCACGGACTGGACCTGACGGTCCTGATCGCCTACCTTGCGGGCATCACGGTCTTCGGCCTGTCCCTGGCGAGAAAGGTCAAGTCGAGCGACGGGTTCTTCCGGGGGAACCGCCAGTTCCGCTGGTGGATCATGATCGGCCAGGCCTTCGGCACGGGCACCCACGCCGAGAGCTTCGTCGCCCAGACCGGGGCCACCTTCACCTCGGGATTCGCCACCATCTGGTACCAGTGGAAGAACATGCTGATCACGCCGTTCTACTGGCTGATCGCTCCCTGGTACCGGCGCAGCGAACGGACGACCCTGGGCGAGATCCTGGAAGACCGCTACGGCCGCCAGTTCGGGATGGCCTATTCGGCGTTCGCCATCGCCTTCTTCGTCCTGAACCAGGGCGTGATGCTACAGGGGGCGGCCAAGGTCGTGGCCGTCGCCACCGGCGACCGGCTGAGCCCGAACAGCATCGTCCTGGCCATGGCCGGCGCCTTCCTTCTCTACAGTTTCTTCGGGGGGCTGATCTCGACCGCCTACTCCGACTTCATCCAGGGGCTGATGATCATCATCCTCTCGATGATGCTCATCCCCTCGGGGCTGGCCGCCGTCGGGGGGATGGCCGGGATGCGGGCCACGCTCCCGCCCGATTTCTTCCGGCTGTACAGCGAGGTCAGCGGCCTGGACGCCTTCACCATCGCCATGCTGGCGGTCAACGGGATCGTCGGGATCACCGCCCAGCCGCACATGATCTCGATGTGCGCCACGGGCAACACCGAGCGGGCGGGCCGGATCGGTCAGACCTACGGTTCGCTGGTGAAGCGGCTGTGCACGATCGGCTGGGCTTTTACCGGCCTGATCGTCGCCGCCCTGGTCGTCCAGCGGGGCGTGGTCCTGACCGACGGCGAAATGGCCTTCGGCTACGCCTGCAAGACCCTGCTGGTCCCCGGCCTGACGGGCCTGATGGTGGCCTGCGTCCTGGCCGCCAACATGGCCGCCTGCTCCAACTTCATGGTCAACTCGGGGGCCCTGTTCACGAACAACTTCTATAAGAAATACGTCAGGAAAGAAGCGCCCGACCGCCGGTTGCTCTGGATCGGCCGGTTCTCCGGGTTCGGCCTCACCCTGCTGGGGGTCCTGTTCGCCCTGACGGTCCGCAACGTGCTCCAGGGCTTCCTGTTCACCGAGACGATCGCCGCCTTCATGGGCATCACCGTGCTCGGCGGCATCCTCTGGAAGCGGGCCAACCGGACCGGCGCCTTCATGGCCGTCATCCTGTCCTTCGGTCTTTACTACGCCCTCAACGTCCTCGAGACCGGCCGCCTGACTCTCGTCTATAAGTGGAAACCGGAGCCGTTCGGCCTGGCCATGGCCGCCGGGTTCGCGGCCTTCTTCCTGTTCAGCTCGCTGACCCGGCCCGAGGCTCCCGAACGGGTCGAACGCTTCTTCGACAACATGTCCCGGGCGTCGGACGTTCCGCCGCCGGCGCCAGGCCAGCCGAAGCCCCTGGCCGCCGGCCTGGGGAAAGACCTGATCATGCTCGACGCGCCCGGCTGGTTCCGGGCGGGGCGCTGGAAGGGATTTCCGGGCCGGTACAGGGAGGACCTGATCGGTTTCGGCCTGGCCTGGGTCATGGTCATCGGCTTGATCTTCCTGGCCTGGGGCATCATGCAGCTTGGGTAGCCCCGCCTTTGGACGGGACCGACGGCTCTTCCCCGATCACCTCCCCGCCCTGGGCCAGCGGAAGCGCGACCTGGATGAAACCTCCGTTGTTTTTCAAGGAAACTCGCCCCCCCCCGGCCGCCTGGCAGGCCTTGACGAACTCGTCGGTCGGTGGGCACCTCGAGATGCGGGGTGGATCGGGCCGAGCATACCGAAGGACGGCCGGCGAGCTTATTTATCCAGCGGCTTGAGCTTCGCGGCCAGCAGGCCCATGATCAGCCTGGCGCCCTTGTCGAACTGGATGACGGCCCGGCCGGCCGTCTCGCCCGTGACGAAGCCTTCGATCCGGCCTTCGCCCAGCGCAGGGTGGCGAACCCGCTGTCCGACCCGGAAACCGGCCATCTCCACGGGCTCGCCGCTCGGGGCCGACGGCCGGTGGGACGTCTTGTCGGGAACAGCCGCCCATTTCCCGGTGATCGGGCGGAAGTCGGGACCGTAACCCTCCGCGAGTCCGGCCGCGGTGCCTCCGGTCTCGAGCCCCTTCAGGCCCCGCAGGAACGATGACAGCACGGCTGGCCGAGGCCCGCCGTGCAAGGACCGGGACTGGGCATGGCTCAAGGCCAGGAACCTCTCGGCCCGGGTGAGGCCGACGAAGAGGAGGCGGCGTTCTTCCTCCAGGTCACGGCCGTCCTCCGCGCTCCGGGCATGGGGGATGATCCCCTCCTCGACTCCGACGATCATGACGGCCTCGAACTCCAGTCCCTTGGCGCTGTGCAGGGTCATCAGGGACACGGCCCCGGCGTTCTCGTCGTAGGAGTCGATGTCGCTGATCAGGGCGACCTGCTGAAGGTAGGCGGCCAGCCCGCCCTCCGCGTCCGCCTCGGCGCTGTCGGCATCGAACTGGACGGCGGAGCGGATGAGCTCCTCGACATTCTCGGATGCATCGGCGTCCTTCTCGGCGGCGAAGGCCTGCTTAAGCCCGCTGCGGAGGTAGACCTCGCGGACGGTGTCCGCCGCCGGCCTGTCGAGGCGCGATCCGAGGTCCGCGATCAAGGCGGTGAAGGCGCCGATCCTGGCCGCGGCCGCAGCGGCCAGCCCGGGGACGCCGGACGCGCTGCGCAGGACTTCCCACAGGGTGCGGCGGCCGGCCTTGGCCTCGGCCATCAGCCGCTCGAGGGTCATATCGCCGATGCCGCGGGCCGGACGGTTGAGCACCCGCAGCAGCGAGACCTCGTCGGCCGGGTTCAGCAGAAGCCGCAGGTAGGCCAACACGTCCTTGACCTCGCGGCGGCGGAAGAACTCCAGCCCCTTGATGATCTGGTAGGGCACGGCGGCCTGGATGAGCGCCTCCTCGATGACCCGGCTCATGGCGTTGGTCCGGTAAAAGACGGCGATGCGGCGGAAGTCGACCTTCTCCCCTTCGTGCAGGCTCCTGACCCAGGCCGCCGTCCCCCGGGCTTCGTCACGCTCATCCAGGAAGCGGAAGAGGCGGGGCAGGCCCCCGCCGGGCTTGCGGGCGAGGAGGGCCTTGTCCTTACGCCGGGAGTTGGCCTTGATGAGCTCGTCGGCCAGGCGCAGCACCTGGGGCGAAGAGCGGAAGTTCTCCTCCAGCCGGACGACGGGCGCCCTCGGGAAGTCCCGCTCGAAGGCCAGGATGTTCCCGATGTCGGCCCCCCGCCAGCCGTAGATGGACTGGTCGGGATCCCCGGTCACGAACAGGTTGTCGTGGCTCGAGGCCAGGGCCCTGGCGATCCGGTACTGGCAGGTGTTGGTGTCCTGGTACTCATCCACCAGGATGTACTGGAAGCGGCGCGACAACTTCCGCCGCACATCCTCGTCCCTCTCCAGGAGGAGGGCGGTCCGGACGAGCAGGTCGTCGAAGTCGAGCGCTCCCGCCGCTTCCAGCTTCTTCTGGAAGGCGGCCGAGACCGCGGCCAGCAGCGGAGCGGGCAGATCGGCCAGGCTCCGGGCCGAGGCTTCGTCTGCCCCGACCATGTGATTCTTGAGGACGCCGATCTGGCGCAGGACGCGGGCCGGCGGATATTCCTTGGGGTCGAGCCGCTCCTCCTTCATGACCTCGGCCAGCACCGCTTTCTGATCGGACTGGTCGTAGATGCTGAAGCCCGGCGGGACGCCGGCCCGGTCCGAGAACTCGCGAAGCAGCCGGACGCACAGGCTGTGGAAGGTGCAGACCGTGGCGCCCGGCGGGACGTCCATCGTCAGCAACCGGCCGCGCATTTCCTGGGCCGCCTTGTTGGTGAAGGTCAAAGCCAGGATGCGGCCGGGCGGGACCTCGCCCTGAACCAGGTGGGCGATCCGGCGGGTGATGACCCGGGTCTTGCCCGAGCCGGGACCGGCCAGGACAAGCATCGGGCCGTCACGATGGACGACCGCCTCGCGCTGGCTGTCGGTCAGGCCGGACAGAGAGCGATCAATCGGTGCCATGGTGTCCTTAGTGGGAATTACGGACGACCGATCATCTCGCCCCCGGCTTGGGACCTAAAGCCGAGGCTTCGGCGATCGCGGGGACATAATAATCAGTGGTATATTCCTGGACCATGCGGCGGCTTGAAAAGCGCTCGCCGGCGGTCTGGATCGAGTTTCTCATCATATCCACCCAGCCGCGCGGGACGCCGTCCAAATCGCGTTGATAATAAAGGGGGGCGACTTCTTCGGCCAGAAGACGATAGAGCCGGTCGGCGTCGGCGGCATCCGGATCGGAAACGTCCGAGGGCGTCGGGCCGGGATCGATCGCCCAGCCGTTGCGTCCGTTGTAGGCCTCTGCCCACCACCCGTCCAGGATGCTGAGGTTGAGCACCCCGTTCACGGCGGCCTTCATCCCGCTCGTTCCGCTGGCTTCGAACGGCCGGCGAGGGGTGTTGAGCCAGACGTCGACGCCCTGGACGAGGTAACGGGCAATTTGCAGGTCGAAATCTTCGATGAAGGCGATCCGGCCGCCGTTCTGCGGGTTCAAGCCGGCCCAGAAGACCTCCTGAAGGAGCCGTTTGGCCGGGTCGTCGGCGGGATGGGCTTTGCCGGCGAAGACGATCTGAATCGGCCGGTCCCGGTCGTGCATCAACCGGGACAATCGTTCCGGGTCGCAGAAAATGAGGGTGGATCGCTTATAGGTGGCGAATCGCCGGGCGAAGCCGATCACCAAAGCCTCCGGGTCGAGAAGGATGCCCGACGCCAGGAGCTGTTCGGGCGTGGCCGTACGGTCGATCCGCTGGTCGCGGGCGCGCTCCCGGATGACCGCCAGCATCTTCCGTTTCAAGGCTTTGTGAGCGCTCCACAGTTCGATATCGGGGACATCCTTGATGCTTTCCCAGAGCGTCGGCTGATGGTGCCGCTCAATCCAATCCGGAGCGAGGCGCTTGCGCAAGACCGTATGCAGAACGCTGCCGATCCAGGAGGCGACATGAACGCCGTTGGTGACGTGGCCGATCGGAACGTCGTCTTCCTTCCGGTCCGGCCAGAGGACGTGCCACATCCGCCGGGACACTTCGCCGTGAAGGCGGCTGACGGCGTTGGCCCGGCGGCTGAGGCGCAGGGCCAGGGCGGTCATGTTGAATCCCGGGGCATGGCCGTGGTCCGCCTGGCCGAAGGCGAGGAACTCGTCGCGCGTGAGCCCAAGCCTTGGCCAGAACGTCTGGAAGTATTTCTCCATGAGGTGGTAGGGAAAGACATCATGGCCCGCCGGAACGGGCGTATGCGTGGTGAAGATCGTCTCGGCCCGGACGCGCTCGACCGCCGACTTCAGGTCCATCCCCTCGGCGACGGCTTCGCGGAGCCGCTCCAGGAGCATGAACGCCGAATGGCCTTCGTTGATGTGCCAGACGCGGGGCGAGTGGCCCAGGGCGCGAAGGATGCGGACGCCGCCGATGCCGAGCAGGATCTCCTGCTGGATGCGCATCTCCTGGTCGCCGCCGTAGAGGCGGGCCGTCAGCTCCCGATCCCAGGGCGCGTTACCTTCGTGGTTCGCGTCCATGAGATAGAGCGGAACGCGGCCGACATCGACTCTCCAGACTTGGAGATGGACAATCCGGTCTCCGATCTCCACCGGGACGGTCTGGCCGCCTTCTCCTCCGTCAAGCTCCGGCCGCAGGGCGGTTTGTTCGGTCTGGAGGGTGGGGTAGGAGGCCTCTTGCCAGCCGTTCGGGTCGATCCGCTGGCGGAAATAGCCCTGCTCGTAGAGAAAGCCGACGGCCATAAAAGGAAGCCCCAGATCCGAGGCTTCCTTGAGATGATCTCCGGAGAGAATGCCCAGCCCGCCGGAGTAAATGGGCAGGGAGATATGGAGGCCGAACTCGGCCGAAAAATAGGCGATGCCGGAATTCGCCGCTTGGGGATGCGTCCGCGGGAACCAATGGCCGTTCGTTTTGATGTCCCGGTCCATCTCCATCAGAACGGCGTCGTAGAGGCGGAGGAAGGCCGGATCCTTGGCCAGGGCGGCGAGGCGCTCGGAGCTCACGTCGCGGAGGATGAGAATGGGGTTGTGGCGCGTCCCGATCCAGAGCATCCGGTCCAGGACTTTGAACAGGTCCCGGGCCGAACGGTGCCAAGACCACCAAACGTTGTAAGCGATGTCCTCCAGACGGCGGAGGCGGGGGGGAAGCTTTCCGGCGATAGCGGATTCGGTTTTGGCCTGCATGAAGCCACCCATCCTAGCGGATTTCGCTACGAATGAACAGCCCTTGGCGTTTCCGATGCCTCGAATTCCCCTGATCCTGGATTAGAACTTTTCCGGGCGGCCGCCAGGTCCATGACGGTCTGAACTGGTGGGATTGACATTAGGTCGAATATCGACTATGGTTATCGTAATTGGAGGCACCATGAAGGAACTTGAGCGTGAGGTCCTGCTTTCCTTCTGGAAGGTCCATATCCTTCACCACGCCGAGTCGCAGCCCGTCTTCGGCCAGTGGGTGATCCGCGAGCTTCGGCGCCACGGCTACGAGGTGAGCCCGGGCACGCTCTATCCGCTGCTCAATCGGATGGAGGAGCGCGGCTGGCTGAAACTCAAGGTCGACCTCGAAGCGGGGCCGCGGGCGCGCAAGGAGTACTCGCTCACCACAAAGGGCAAAGAGGTGCTCGCGGTGCTGCGCACCCAGGTCCAGGAACTCTACCGCGAGGTGGTGCTCGGCGAAGAGGAGGAACACGAGTCATGCAACAATCGCAGGTGAAGCACGACCTGCTGGCCGTGCGTCCGCTCCGCTCGCTGTGGCGCTCGGCGGCCTTTCCGGTGGTACTGCAGGCGATCTCGCTCGGTGCGGTGGTCGCCCTGATCGCGGTAGGCTTCGGGGTCGGCGCGGGCCGCTCGCCGGCCGAGCTGCTGAGCCTGCGCAAGACCAACCTCACCACACTACGGCCACTGGGCTGGGCCATGCTCGCCGCGATCCTGGTGATTACCTGGCAGGCGTGCCGCTGGTCGCGGCAAGTCCCTGTCGAATCCGCCATCGCGGCCAAGGTCGGTCTTGCCAGCGCCGCGATGCTCTTCACCTCGGTGCTCGCGACCGGGTCCTGGTGTTCTGAGGCATGAACATGGGCCACAGCAAGAAACACCGAGTCGTCATCCTGGGTGGATCCTTCGGCGGGCTGACCGCCGCGCACGAACTGCGGCGGTTGCTGCCTCGCGGGCAGATCGACATCACTGTGGTGTCCAAGGACGACCGGTTCTACTTCGTCCCGTCGCTGCCGTGGGTGACCATGGGTCACAAGACCCTGGAGCAGATCTCGTTTCAGCTCGAGCCATCGCTGAAGGCCAAGAAGATCGCCTGCATCATCGGCGAGGCCGAGCGGATCGACCCCGGAGCTAACAAGGTCGTGGTCGGGGGCGAGGAGCTCGACTACGACTTCCTGGTCATCGCCACCGGCCACCGTAGCGCCAACGAGGCGGTGCCCGGGCTGGGGCCATTCGACGGGCCCGGGCACTCGCTGATGTCGCCGCTGGAGGCCGTGGAGGCCGGCGAGGCCTGGCGCCGCTTCCTCGACGACCCGGGGCCGATGGTCATCGGCTGTGCGCCCGGGGCAAGCTGCCTCGGGCCGGCGTACGAGCTCGCCTTCGAGGTGGACCACGCGCTCAAGCGCCGGAGGATGCGCCACCAGGTGCCGATCGTCTTCGTCACGCCGGAGCCGTTCCTTGGCCATTTCGGTGTCGGCGGGATGGGTCGGGCCCGTCAGTTTCTGGAGGGTGAGCTAGAGCACCGGGACATCCGCTACCGCACGTCGGTGGCGGTCTCGAAGATCACCGAGTCATCCGTGGAGCTCGCTGGCGGCGAGGTCATCGAATCGCGCTACTCCATGATCATCCCGCCGCTCGCGGGTGTTCCCGCCATCGCCCGCTCACCGGGTCTCGGCAACCCCAAAGGCTTCGTGTCCACCGACGAGGGCTTCCGGCACAAGGAGTTCGAGAACGTCTACGCCGTAGGCGTGGCGGTCGGCTACCCACCAGTGGACCAGACGTCGGTGCCGGTCAACTTCCCCAAGACTGGCCACATGACGGTACAGATGGCCAAGACCGCGGCGCATAACATCGCCGCGGCAATCAAGGGAGGCGAGAGGGTGACCCGCCCACCGTTCGTCCTGTGCATCATGGACATGGGCGACCGGGCGGCCAAGATGCTCGCCGATCCCGTGCGGCCGCCGCGCAACCGGGTCGAGATGAGCGTCGGGCGCCGGTGGCTCTGGGCCAAGCAGGCCTACGCGCCCTACTTCACGTGGAAGATGAAAACGGGGCGAGTCTGAGCCCCGAACAGGCAACGAGCGACGTCGCTCAGGGCGTCGCGAGAAGGCCGGTTTCATAAAGGTCAACAGCGTCAACACCGAGGCAGCGGGGGCGTTCGTCAAGCAGGTCAAGGCCGACCCCTCGCTGGCCGAGAAGAGCGCGCGCCGAGGGTCGATGGAGCTTCGACGAAGGCCAGCCGGAGTTCTCGGTGGTCATGTCTCACAAAACCCGTGAGACTGCGGTCCAGGCCGACTTCGCTCCCTTCACGGGCGGCGAAGGCCTGGCGCCGGACCCGATCCAGTCCTGACTCTGCGGGCTCGCGGCGTTCCGGATATCAAGGCCGGCCACCATGCACAGCATCCCAACTCATTGCGCACTGAAGAGTCTAAACCTGAAAGAAAGCGCCAATGACGGGAGACAGATCGGTATGGGACGGGGGTCCGTGGAGCCGGCTATCCGGGGTCAACCCGGAAAGCCCGATTCCCGAAGATATCAGTCGTTTCTACTTAATGATAACAGTCCCCTCGCCTTTAGGGAGGGCGACCTTGATGAGTCCCGCGGCGGCATCATGGCTGAACCTGGCCGCGACACCGTTCACCGTCACGCTCTTGGGTATGGCGCTTACACCCAAGCTGACTTCGTCATCGACACAGTGATAATACTTGATGGTCCCCCCGGAAACCTCGCAGGTCAGCGGTTGGGCGGATTGGACCAGCACCTTGCCTCCCTTTGACAACCGGGTGCACCTCGCGGCGAAAACTTCCCCGCCTTTCCATGTTACGGCGACGGCGTCGGTCGAGATGTCTCCCGCCGTGTAGAGGGTGCCGGGCCGTGTCGAGAAAGCGAAATCCAAACCCGCGGTCTGGCCGATCATGCCGCCTTCAACGGCCGAGCAGCTGACTTCCGGAGCGCCGCCTGTCGTCGTGGTCAGGAGAGTCGCCGCCACGAGCGGCTCCAGGCCGGTCTTGACGGTGACCGTCAGCATGCCTTCTTTCTGGAGGACGCCCGGGTTTTTGAGCGTTTTCAGGTAATGCGGGGTTTCGACGGCCTTGACCTCGCTGGCGTCGGGCGCCAGGTGGACAAAATGGAGCACTTTCCCGTCAACAGTCAGAGTCGAGGCCTTTGCGCCGGCAACGAGGTCCTTCAGCCGTTTGGCCTGGAACAGCATCGTCATTCCCGTATCGCTTTTCACGGGGGTCACCGTGTCCAAGAGGATGACGGTGCGGGGTTTGATGAACAGCACATTCCTCTCCAGGCCCTTGACCGTGTCCCAGTAAAGAGGCGTCAGGTCCCCGGTGGAGAAGGCGGAGAACCGGCCGTCGAGGAAATGAGTTGTCTTCGCGTAATCGTCAAACCCTTCCGCGAAACCGATGATGTCGCCTGTCCTCTGGCTCTGGTGATTCCCGTTGATGAGGATCGTGGAATGGGACACCGGCTGGGTGAACCACGGCTGATAGAGGTAATCGTCGTAATAATCCGAGCCGTCCCTTTCCTCCAGGAAAATGGTGCCCCGGTCGGCCAGCCAGAAAGCGCCCTGGTCAAGATGCTGGTGATTGAAAAACGCCCCGCTCCTCATGGCGAAGGAGAAATCGGTCGGTTCCCAGCCGCCTTTGAAAACGGTCGTTCCGACACTCCGGAAAAGGCGGTTCGGACTTTCGCCGAAAGGATCTTTCGTGGGGATGGCGGCGTCGGCAAAAAGGACATCCTCCCAGGTCTCGCCCTGTTTCAGATGGTTGCAGTACCAGGCGAGGAGGGGGTCCTTGGTCTTGGCCAGCAGCCAGAGCCAGTTATTCCCGTTCCGCAGGTGGCTGCCGCCGGAGGAATCACCCCAATAGAAATACCGGCGGGCTTTGATGAGGCCCGCCCAGATATATTCTTTATACGAATTCGCGACCGGCTTATGGAAATCGATGTGGAAGACCCTTTCCAGGGCGGTCAGGCTGCGCCCGAGGTTGGTGAAGCTGTAGTTGTTATATCCGAAGCTTTCCCCCCAGGCGTCGTCCCAGTTGGCCACCCTTTCCAGGAAAGCGTACAGCTTGAGGGCCGTTCCCGTGAAATAGGGCTCCAGGTTTTCGACATCCGGACCATCGCCGAACATCGCCGCCTGCAGCATCAGCGAGCCCCCGGCGATCATGGCGATCCAATTGGAGGTATTGGAGGTGACGTTGTTGTCCCAGACATGCGACCGGTAGGCGCCCTGGACAAGCTGCTCCAGGAAGGCCTTGCGGACCTTGGCCCGTTCCGGCTCGGTCATCAGGTCATAGGCAGAGATCATAGCCGATGGCCAGGCGATGGCTCCAGGCGCCGGTCCGGTGGTCGGCGAACCGTCCGCGCTTGATCTGCCAGGGGTGATGCCAGGCGGGATAATCCGCGAGTTTGAGGAGGAGGTCTTTCACATAGGCGCCGGCCTCGCGATCGTTCTGGAAAGCGTAGGCGAGGGCGTTGCCGTGGATCGGTTCGCCGGTGCCCATGAGCTTGGCGCCGGATTCGGCCCAGGTCGCCAGCCAGTTCTCGTCAGGATACTGGTCGAGGTCGTAGCCGATACTCTCGACGGTCAATTTCTGGCGCAGGCTTACGGCCTGGCCGGCGATCTCCTTGAGGACGGAAGCGTATTTCTCCGATTTCAGCTTGTTGTCAATTACGGATTTGTCGGCGCGGTCCCACCAGAGACGGGGATGTTGGCCCTTCATCCCCTTGGGCGCGACATGGATGGTGAATTCAGTTTCCGAGAGGACGGGCGACGGTCTCCTGTCCCCGCCCAGGGCTCTGAGAGTGGCGAGATATAGACCTTCGTTCCAGCGCACCGGCATCGGCCCGAGGCTCCAGGCGTCTCCCTGCTTCTTAAGCTCACCAGAATAGACCTTTTTATCGCGCTCGGTGAAAGGCACCACCTCGATTCCCACTCGAGAGGCGTCCTTGATCCATCTTCCCTTGAGAAGGAAATTGTCGCCCTTGAAATAATGCCTGAGGGGGATGTACGGCTTGTAATCGGGAAGTTTTTCGACTTTCGGCTCCTCGAACCGGAAGGCCGCCGTCCGGGCGCCCTGGAAGGTGACATCGTCCAGGCCGAAATAAAACGGCATGGAGGGGTCGGCTTTCGGGACCTTGGCGAGCACCGCCAGGGCGTTGACCTTGATGCGGTCCTTGCCGGCCAGGCGGGGATTTTCCCGGACGAAATCATCGTAGGTCACGGTGATCCATTCCCAGCCGTTTGTTTTCGGGCCGGAGAAGGTGCGGTCCACCTTGCCCTCCGGTCCGGCGGCGAGCCTGACCTTCAGGTATTCGAACGGCAGGTGCGATTTCAGGTAGTACCTCAGCCTGATGGAAGAGCCCGGGACAACATACATGTCGAGGAGTTTCTGGGCGCCGCAGTAGTTATCGACATGGGTGTAGGGTGTAACCCTCTCCTCCAGAGATACATTCGGGTCTCCGGGGACCATGGTATTGGGGCGGAGATTGGGATCATAGGCGGTATCCTGCCAGTGAGGGTATGAAGCCCAGGCGCCGAGAAGCCCTTCTTCGAAATTCTCCGAGTAGGTCCATGGCTCGAGAACCTGCTCGGTGGTTTTCAGGGAAAGGGGAAGAATCAGGAGGAATAACATGGAAACCGCTGTGGCCGTGCGTTTCATAACATCACTCCTTTTATTCGAGAGCATTGGTGAGCCTCTGACTTCACGAATCAGAGGGGAGTCAGCCTCGGCGAGGTCGATTCGGCCATCCAAACACCATGGGGAAATATAGGTGAGGGCTCCAAGTGGTGTCAAGGACATTCGGGAATCTTCCAGCCCGGCCCGATAACAGTCCGGGCGCCTCACAGCCGCCGAAACGGCCGGGAGCTTCCCTCCCGGCCAAAAAGGCCATCATGGAAACGCGCCGCCCCAGCCAGGGCGGATCACCGGGGCGGCTTCAGAGAACTTGCGGATCGGCGTCAAGGCAGAGAGCGGCGGCCCCCAGGACGGCGATCTGTGGTTCGTCGGAGACTTCGATGACGATCCGTTCGGCGGACTTATGATAAGGGAAGGCCGCCAGTCGGCCGCGCATCGACTTTTCGAACAGAGGAAAAGCCCGGGAGACCGACCCGCCAAGAATGACTGCCTGGGGATCAACCGCCAGCATGATGATGATCACGGCGTGACCGACGTGGGCGCCGAACTCCTCGAACATCCGGACGGCTTCCGGATCTCCTCTTTCGGCGCGGGCATGCGCCTCCTCGCCCCTGATCCCGTGCCGCCGCTCAAAGAACTGGCCGCTCGCGTAGTGCTCGAGGACCGAATCCCCATATGGCACCATGCCGAACTCGCCCGCGCCGCAGTTGGCGCCGTTATAGAGGCGGCCGTCGATGATCAGCCCCGTCCCGAGCCCGGTCCCAAGCGTCACGCCGGCGAAGTCGCCGGTAGGGTTTGCCCTTTCCGAAATGCTTCTCCCCCGCCGCGAAGCAGTTGGCGTCGTTATTGACATAGACCGGCCGGCCGAACCGCTCGCCCAGGATCCTGCCCAAGGGCACTTCTTTCCAGGAGGGGATGTTCTGGACGTCATAGACGATGCCCTGGTCGATATCCACGACGCTCGGCACCCCGACGCCGATGCCGGCGGCGTTCGGAGTGAACACCCGCCCGATCGTCCGCTCCACGACCTCGAGGACTTCCGGCGCAGACGCCCGCGGCGTCGATCGGCGCCGTCGCCTCGCCGGTCAGCCGCCCGTTCTCGACCCGCCCGGCGCTCACCTTAGTGCCGCCCAGGTCGACGCCGACGATCGCCCGGTCCGTCAGAGATTTGTTCATCCGCTCCGCCTTCATCGCAACTCATCTTAGTGTGCCTCAACGCCGTTTGGCAAGTTCTTCATTCGGCTGGGTCGGATGGGGATGATGCCCCGAAGACCCCCTTCCACCGCTGCTTTATTGAGATAGCTCCTCGGACACCTCCGGACTTCTTCTATTCTCATTAATCCCTCCTTCCTCCCTTGTGAATCAAGGGAGGTCTCGGATCAGGTTGGTGTCCTCGGTAAAGGCCGGAGGGGGGCCCGTCGGCTTCGCCGACGGGGGAACCGACGGGACTGGTTCCCGGGGGCCGGGGGGATAGGGGCGCATCCCCGTCCGACGCGGCCGGCAGCATATGGGGTCATGACGCGAGGATGACATGCCACCCAGACGGCGCGCAGTCACCGGAACTCTTGACTTTGGGCGCCTTTTCTAGCAGGTTAGTTTCGCCCGGTCCGCTGCGATCGGCGGGCGAGGAAACACGATGGCTAAATTGGAGATCCCCCAAAGCGTCGACGAGCTCGAAGCGCTTCTGTCCGAGCCCTATCCCGAGGACGTGGAATTCGCGGAGACGGCTCGACGGCGATGTCATCATCCTGGGCGCGGGCGGCAAGATGGGGCCGACCCTGGCGATGCGGATCGAGCGCAGCCTCCGGCGGGCGGGCTCGAAATCCCGGCTGATCGCCGTTTCGACCTTCTCGGACGAGCCGGCGGCCAGGCGGCTGTCCGACGCCGGCATCGAGCTCATCCGCGCCGACCTGCTGGATGACGACTTCTGCCCGGCCCGCCTCGCCGACCTGCCGCGGTGTCCCAACGTCATCTTCATGGCGGGGATGAAGTTCGGAGCGACAGGGCAGGAGAACCTCACCTGGGCCAAGAACGCTTACCTTCCCGGAAGGGTCGCGGAACATTATCAAGAGCTCGCGCATCGTCGTCCTCTCGACGGGAAATGTCTACCCCTGGTCCCGGCCGCCCGGGGCGGCAGCCGGGAAGCGCGACCCGACCGGTCCTGTCGGGGAGTACGCCCAGTCGTGCCTCGGCCGGGAGCGGGTGTTCGGCTATTTCGCCGACCGGCACTCGACCGGGATCTGCGTCATCCGCCTGAACTACGCCGTCGAAGCGCGGTACGGGGTGCTCCTCGACATCGCCCGGCGCGTTCACGGCGGCGATCCGGTCTCGGTCTCCATGGGCTATGTCAACGTGATCTGGCAGGGCGACGCCAACTCGGCCATCTTCCGGGCGCTCGGCCTGGCGGCATCTCCCTCCGAGATCCTCAACGTCACGGGCAGCGGAAGACTTGTCCGTCCGGGCCCTGGCCGAGGAGTTCGGGAAGCGGTTCGGCCGCGCGCCCCGGTTCCAAGGCGCCGAGAGCCGAGACGGCCCTGCTCAGCGACGCCTCCCGGTGCCAGCGGCGGCTCGGCGTACCCCGCGTCCCTCTGGATTGGCTCCTTGATCTCGTCGCGGATTGGGTCGCGGCAGGGCGGCCGACTTACGCCAAACCCACCAAGTTCGAGGTCCGCGACGGCAGGTTTTAAAGGAGAGCGCCATGACCGATTCCGCATCCCCGAAGACCGGCCTTTCGGCCCGGCTCCTCTCCGGTCTGGTCATCCCTGCCCATCCCCTGGCCTTGACGAGCGAGAGAAAGATCGACGAGCGGCGCCAGCGCGGCCTGACCCGGTATTACCTTGCCGCCGGCGCGGGCGGCCTGGCCGTCGCGGTCCATTCCACGCAGTTCGAGATCCACGACCCGGCCACGGGGCTCCTGCGCCCCGTGCTCGAGCTGGCCGCGAGGAGGTCCGGCGGTTGAGGCCGGGAACCGCGCCCCAGCCCGTACTCGTGGCCGGCCTTGTCGGCCGCACCGAGCAGGCCCTGAGCGAGGCGGCCCTGGCCCGCGACCTGGGCTATGACTGCGGCATGCTGAGCCTCGGCGCCATGAAATCGGCCGGCGACGAAGAGCTCATCGCGCACTGCCGCGCGGTGGCCGCGACGATTCCGCTCTTCGGGTTCTACCTCCAGCCCGCCGTCGGCGGCCGCCGGCTGAGCTATTCATTCTGGCGGGAATTCGCGGAGATCCCCGAGGTCGTGGCCGTCAAGATCGCGCCGTTCAATCGCTACCAGACGCTCGACGTCGTCCGGGCCGTCGCCGAATCCGGCCGCGCCGGCGAGATCGCGCTCTATACCGGGAACGACGACAATATCGTCAGCGACCTGGTGACGGAATTCCGCTTCCTCTCGGGCGGCCAGCAGCGGAGCGCCCGCATCGTCGGCGGCCTCCTGGGACAGTGGGCGGTGTGGACCCGGAGAGCCGTGGAGATCCTGGCGGAAGCGAAGGAGACCGCATCGACCGGGTCGGTGCCCAGCGAACTGCTGACGCTCGGCGCGCAGCTGACCGACGCCAACGGGGCGCTGTTCGACGCGGCGCATGCGTTCGCCGGCGTCCTGCCCGGGATCCACGAGGCCCTGCGGCGGCAGGGGCTGCTGGCCGGCCGATGGTGCCTGAATCCCCGTGAGGACCTCTCCCCCGGCCAGATGGAGGAGATCGACCGCATCTGGAATGACTATCCCCGCCTGCGGGACGACGAGTTCGTGGAGGAGCATCTCGGTGTCTGGCTTAGCTGAAATGAACTCTACGGCCGGGCGGGGCGGGAAGCTCTTTTACGGCTGGCGGGTCGCCGGCGCCTGCTTCCTCAACCTCTTCGCCATCGTCGGCATCATGTACTACAGCTTCCCGGTCTTCTATTCCCCGCTGATCCAGGAATTCGGCTGGAGCCGGGCGCAGGTGACGGCCGGGTTCGCTGTCAGCATCGTCGTCATCGGACCCCTGTTCGGGATCTCGGCGGGGATACTGATCGACCGCTTCGGGCCCAAGCGGATCCTCCTGTTCGGCCTGTTCGCGGCGGGGGCGGCTTTCGCGGGCTACGGGTTCATGTCGAGCCTGGCCGTCTTCTATCTCCTGTATTTTATGCAGACCGCGGGCTACGTCACGGCCGGGCCGATACCCAACCAGGTGCTCATCTCCCGCTGGTTCGACCGCTGGCGCGGCCGGGCCATGGCGCTGGCGTATGTGGGCGCCGGGATCGGGGGCGCCATCGCGCCCGTCCTGGCGCAGTTCCTGATCTCGAACATCGGCTGGCGGGGCGCCATGCACGCGATCAGCGCCGGCATCCTGCTCGTCCTCGTGCCGGTGAGCTGGCTCGTGATCAAGAATCACCCCCGGGACGTCGGGCGGTTGCCGGACGGAAAAAGCGGGCCGGCCCGACCCGGCGGCCGCGTCGGGAGCCGATCAGGACAGCCTGAGGTCGCTCCGAACGGTCTTCAGGACGCGCGAGTTCTGGCTCATCATGCTGGGCAGCTTCCTGAGCATCGGCGCGGTCGGCGGGCTCATCCAGCATTTCGTCCTGTTCCTCCGCGACCGCGGGCTGGATGCCGAAAAGTCGGCCGGCGTGGCCAGTTTCCTGCTCGTCGCCAGCATCCTCGGCCGGGTCGTCATGGGCTGGCTGGCCGACCGGATCCCCAAAAAATACGTCATGCTCATCGCTTTCAGCGCCGTCGCCGGCGCCGTCCCCCTTCTCTACGCCGGGGACGTCACCCGCATGGCCTACGTCTTCGCCTTCGTCTTCGGGTTCGGCATGGGCGCCGACTACATGATGATCCCGCTCATGACCGCCGACTGTTTCGGCGTCCGCTCGCTGGGCAAGCTCATGGGGATCATCATCACCACCGACTCCCTGGGCCAGGCGTTCACGCCCGTCATCGTCGGCCGGCTGTTCGACGTCCACCGGAACTACAACCTGGGGTTTGCGCTGGTCGCCGCGATGGCGGTCGCGGGCGCCGTAACCATCCTCTTCATCCGGCCGGAGCGCGCCCGCGCGAGGGTCGCGCCGTGACAGGACCCCAATCCTCAATCTCCTGATCACATGGATGGAGAGGTAACCCGAATCCCCCGGCCATTTGACGGCCGCCGCCGCCTTGCATTATCATCGCCGGCGGCCATTGGATTTGTGACGCGGAGGACGACATGCTGATCGACGCCTGCTGCACGATCGAGGACGAAGACGCTCCCGCGCTCTCCGCCGAAGGCCTCCTGCGGGAGATGGACATCTCCGGCGTCGACAGGGCCGTCGTTCATCCCCCCGACCGGTGTTATGCTTTCGAGAATGATGAGGGCAACGCGCTGACCATGGGGGCCGCCAAGAAGCATCCCGGCCGTTTTATCCCGGCAATGACGGTGAATCCGTGGCGCAACGACGCCCATGATCTTCTGCAAAAAGCGCTGGACGGGGGCGGCCGGATTGTCGGGTTTTCTCCCGGTCTGCAGGGGATCATCCCCGGCTGCGGCCCCCTGAACGGGCTCCTGGAAAAGCTGGCGAAGAGCCACCCCGGAGTGCCCGTCTACGTCCACACCGGCCACCACAGTCACGGGGCGCCATCGCAGCTTTTCCTTCTGGCCGGCCGTTTTCCGGAGATCCGCTTTATCATGGGCCATTCGGGCGCGACGGATTATGCGACCGACGTCGTCCCGGTTTGCCGGCAGAGGCCGAATATCTACGTGGAGTCGTCGTTCGCCCGGCCGCCGGGATTCGTGGGACGGCTCCAGGCCGTGGGCTGGGACAGGGGCATCATGGGCAGCGGCTTCCCCCTCAACAACCTGGCCTTTGAATGGTCCGAGATGCGGCGGCTGCTCCCGGCCGAACACCACAGCAAGGTGCTGGGCGGAAACCTCGCCGCCCTGCTCGGAGACCTCACATGATCGTCGATTCCCATATTCACTGGCCCGTCGGCGCGAATGACGATCCAGGCGCCTTCCTGAAGGTCCTCGATCGCTACGGCACGGACCGGGCCGTTGTCTCCGGCTGGGAGGTTTTATTACGGCCGGGCTCGACCGCGATGTGGAACGACCGGCTGGCCGATTTCTGCCGGCGCAGCGGCGGACGCCTGGTGCCGCTGGCGACGTTTTACCTGGCCGACGGGCCGGAGGCCGTCCGCGAGGCCCGGCGGTCCCTCGAGGAGCTTGGCGCGCGGGGCTTCAAGTATCATCCCTGGCTCCAGGGGGAAAGCGTTTTCTGCGAAACCATGTACGAGATCTGCCGGCTCGCGGGAAGCTTTCGGGTGCCGATCCTCTTCCACGACGGCACGCCCGCCTATTCCTTGTCATCGCAATTCGCGGTCCTGGCCGGCCTCTTCCCCGAGACCGAATTCATCCTCGGGCACGGGGGGATACTTCACTTCTGGGAGGAGGCGATCGAAGCCGCCAGGCAATATCCGAATATCCGGGTCACGCTTTGCGGCCAGCACTCCCGGGCGATGCAGGCGGCCTGCGACAGCCTCCCCGTGCCGCGCCTGCTGTGGGGCACCGATTATGTCGGCCCGGGCGGCGAGGAGTTCATCGCCTACAGGCGGGGCCTGTTCGACGGGCTCACTCTATCCCGGGATGTGAGGGCCGCCATCCTGGGGGATAATCCTAAACGGCTCTTCCGGCTGGAAGACTGAGGGAGGAGAGAATGGGCTTAACCGCTCGCGCCCTGATCCTGAAGAACGAGACGTTCGAGGATCTCCACGAACAGCATGATTGGGATTACGGCCAGATGACGGCCCACCGCGGACGGGCCAGGAACTGGATCAGCTTCGATTCGCTCACCTACAACCCGGCCGACGACTGCGTTTACTGCGGCATCACCGATTTCAGCAACGATATTTTTTATCGCTATCGCCGGGCGGAGGGGAAGTTCGAGTGCCTGAATTTCCCGGCCGTCACGGACCGCTACGACGCCAAGTTCCACCGCTCGCTCGAGCTCGACGCCGACGGCGTGCTCTGGGCGGCCACGGCCATGCTCCATGACGTGGACCGCTTCGGCGAAGCCCCGGGCGGCGCGATCGTCCGCTACGATACGAGAGCCGGAAAACTGGAAAAGGTCGCCATCCCCTTCCCCCATATCTATATTCAGTCGCTGGTGCTGGACAGGGAGCGGCGCCTGCTCCACGGCGTGACCTTCACTCCGGAAAAGCTCTTCACCTACAAAATCGAGACCGGTGAGGTGATCGATCACGGCCCGATCGGCAGCGCCATCGAAATGGCCCAGCCGGAAAAGCCGGTTATCGACTCCCGGGGCCGGCTGTGGTGCACTTGGGGCGTGACGCGGGCGTTCATGGACAGCACGGGCCCGCATCCGATCCGGCTGCTCTCGCTCGACCCGGATACCAACGCGGTCAAGTATTACGATCACGGGATCGGGCTCCTGGGCCGCTACGACAAAGGGCGGGTGGACGGCATGGTGGCGGGAAAGGACGGTCACGTGTACATCGGCTCGTCGCTCGGGGCGCTATACCGCCTCGACCCGGAAACCGCCAAGGTGACCTACCTGGGTAAGCCCGTCCTCGGCGAGCGCCTGGCGGGCATGGAATGTGCCGCCGACGGGACGATCATCCTGGCCTGCGGCCGGCCCGGAGCGCAGATCGTCAGGTTTTTGCCGGGCCGGGACCGGTTCGAGGTCCTGGGCGAGATCCGCGACGACACGATCGGCGGCCGGGCCTATCAGATCCACGATATCTGTATCGCGTCCGACGGCACGATCTATGCCGGCGAGAACGACAATTTCCGCCGGTCGGGCTACCTGTGGGAATGCCGGGTGGACTGACCCGATGAGGGACGGAGTAACGGAGAGTAAAGCATGCCGAATTTTGAATTCAGTCTGATCACCCGGGCGGATTGCGAAGCGACGCAGCACGCGATCCAAGACGCCGCGCTGGGAGAGCGCTCGACGCGCGGGTTGGCTGAGATCGCGGTCGGCGAGGGACTGCGGGCCACCCTGCTCGTCATCCCCACGGACCTCGAGGCGAGCCCCGCGCTGTATCGCGATCTCGACCGGGAGGGGCACGAGATCGGCCTCCATGTCCATCCGGCCGACCAGGGCTACGAGGAGTTCCTCGGCGTCTATGGGCCCGAAGACCAGAAGAAGATCGTCGGCGAGGCGGCCGACCGCTTTGCCCAGGTCATGGGCCGTCGGCCCGCCAGCGTCTGCATCGGCTACGGGTCGGCAAACGATCACACCTACCCGGTCTTCGTCGAGCTCGGGTTCGGGCACGGGCATATCTCCATCCCGAGCCGCATCCTGCCCGAATGCGCCTCCGTTTGGGCGGGCGCGCCGCTCGATATGCACTACGCCCATCCCCACAACCGTCTTCTGCCCGGCTGGCTGGATTTTGTCGAAGTTCCCCAGACGCTCGACCCCGATTCCAGGATGTGGGGCGGAAAGCACCCGCAGGACCTTCGGGTGGAGCTCGTGGACGCCAAGAACCATTGGTACACGATCGCCAAGTCCGTGGACCGGCAGGTCCGCGAGGATGTCCCGGTCAAGTATATTCATATCGTGACCCACAACATCTTTGAGTTCGGACGGGAAGGCGATTTCCGGCGCGAGACACTGACGAAGACGATCCGTCACGCCAAGAAGATCGTCGCCGACCGGGGGGGCGCCGTTAAGGGCGCAACGATGGCGGACTGCGCCCGCGACTACCGGGCCCGCTGTCCGCTCGAAAAAGCCCGGGCGCTCAAGTTGGCCCTGGATACGCGGGGCCGAGGCTGAACGAGGAAGGAGAGTTCGATATGGCTGTGCGGCGAGTTCCTTTTCAGGCCCTGGGCGGCGTCTTCGACGAGGCCGATATCGAGGCCGCGCTTAAGGTGATGAGGGCGGCCGCCGGTCCGGCGGGAGATTTTTTCCCCCTGCCCGAGGAAGCCGATTTCCAGCGGGCCTTCGCCGCGCACGAGGGCGCCGGTTTCTGTGTCGCCTGCAACTCGTGCGGGACGGCCCTCGATCTCTGCATGTCGGCTCTCAAGATCGGCCCCGGGGACGAGGTGATCGTCCCCGGCCTGACGTTCGTCTGCACCGCCACCTGCGCGGCCGCCCGCGGCGCGAAGGTCGTGTTTGCCGATATCGATCCGGCAACGATGTGCCTCGACCCGGAGGCAGTGAGAAGAAAGTTAACGGACCGGACCAAGGCCGTCATCCCGGTTCATTTTGCCGGGCGGGCCTGCGATGTCGAGGCCTTCGAAGCCCTGAGCTGTCAACACGGGATCCCCATCATCTACGACGCCGCCCACGCCGTCGGCACGCTCTGGAAAGGGGAACCCGTCGGAAAATGGGGACAAGCGAGCTGCTACAGCTTCCAGTCCAACAAGAACATGACGACCTTGGGCGAGGGAGGGGCGGTGGTGACGAATGACGCGCCGTTCGCCGAGATCGTCCGGCAGGGCAAGACCTTCGGCTACGTCTACGGTCCGGAGGTTCGCGTCGTCAGCATCGGGTCGAACTACCGGCTGACCAAGGTCCAGGCGGCCGTCGGGCTCTCGCAGCTGGCCAAGGTCGACCGGGTCATCGCCGCCCGGCGAAAGAATTTCCTGGGCCTGGTCGAGCGGCTCGGCGGCCTCGAAGAGGTCCGCCTGCCCGCGGGCATCGATGACCGGCACGGCTGCCATCTCTTCGTCATCCAGCTCGACCGGGAAAAGCTCACCGGCACGCGCGATGAGTTCCGCCGGCGGCTCCAGGAAGGATTCGGTATCGGCACCGCCGTCCACTACCCGGCGGTTTGGGACTGGGAGGTGGCCGGAACGTTCGCCTTCGACAACAGCGACTGCCCCGAGACCGAGCGCGTCTGCCGCTCGGTCGTTTCCCTGCCGGTTTTCGCCAATTCGACCGACGAGGATCTCAGTCATATCGCCCGGTCGATACGACAAGTCGTCGATGAGCTAAGAAAACGCTGAGGGGACGGGGAATGTCTCGAAACGACAAACTGAAGTGGCTCCTGGTCGGCGCCGGGGACATCGCCGGCAAGCGGGTGAGCGCGGCGCTCTCCGGTTCGGGGGAGCTGGTCGCCGTCTGCGATCTCGTCCGGGAGCGGGCCGAACAGGCCGCCCGTCGATTCGCCGCGCCCGAAATCTACGAGGACTTGGACCGGGCGCTGGCCGGGACATCGGCGAACGCCGTCTATCTGGCGACGCCGGTCCACCTCCACGCCGGGCAGGCCCGCCAGGTGCTGGAGTCGGGCCGGCACGTTCTCGTGGAAAAACCCTTGGGGCTCAACGCGGCCGACGCGCTCCAGGCGGTAAAAGCGGCCCGGGAGCGTCCGGACCTTGCGGCCGGCTGCGCCTATTACCGGCGGTGCTCGGCGCGCTACGCCCACGCCAAGAGGATGATCGACCGCGGCGAATTCGGCCGGATTACGCTCGCGCGGCTGACCTATTCGACCTGGTTCAACCCGGACCCCGGCGACCCGAAATACTGGCGAGTCGTCCCGTCGAAAGGCGGCGGCGGCGTGCTCGCGGACATGGGCTCACACATGTTCGATGTCCTCACCGGGCTTCTCGGCGCGCCGGTCAAGGTCTACGCCGAAGCGAAGACTCTCGTCCAACCCTACGCGGTCGAGGATTCGGCCGTCGTCCTCATGGAGCTGGCCGGCGGCGCCCCGGTCATCGGGGCCTTCGGCTGGAATTCGCGGACCTGGACCCACGAGTTCGAGATCGTCGGGACCGAGGCCAAACTCAAGTGGTCCCCCTATGACTCGGGGAAGATCATCAAGACCGTCGGCCGGGAGACCGAGGAGCTCGCGCTCGAGGACCCGGCGAACGTCCACCAGCCGCTCGTCGAGGATTTCGCGCGGGCCGTCCGGGAAGGCGCCCCCCCGGCCGTGCCGTTCGAGGAGGCACTGAAAACGAACATCCTCCTCGACGCGGTTTACGAAAGCTCGCGCCGGAAGAAGGAAATCCGCCTTTGATCTTCGAGCCGAAACCGGCCAACGACTTCCGGTTGTTCATCGAGACCTACTTCGAGCGCTGCCGGGCCGAGTGCCCGAAGCTCGCCGCGATCGCCGGCAAATGGACGTTCGAGGACCTGATCCCCGGGCTCTCCGACTTCGACACGCGCTTCATTTTTTCGGACGGCGTCACGGTCGAAGACTGGATGCGCATGTCGACGGCGGTCGGCCGGGTCCATACCAGCCTGGCGAAGGAATATCCGCGCTGGGCCCGGATCCTGGAGCACCTACCGGGTCTCAACCTCACCCGGGCGGAGATGCTCGATCCCCGGACCTACTACCCGGAAGCGCAGCAGTGGACCTACTACCTGGGCGACCGGGATGTCCTCGAGGCCACCGAGGGCTATCTCGCCGCCAAGCCGTGGACTCCCCGGGACGAGAGCTTCCACCTCCGGAAGTTCTCGGCGTATTTCGGCCCGTATCTCCGGGGCATCGACCCGCCCGTCAACATCGGCCCGTGGGAGAACAAATATCCCCTGCACAGCCGATTCATGCACTATTTCACGCCGGCCGTCCAGTCGGCCCTGTCCCTCGTCCGGCGACGGGGGCAGCGCGGCAAGCTCGAGGCCCTACGCGGAGCGAAGAGCGTGTTCCCCCATCCCGGGGTCATCGACCTTGTCCTCGAGGCCGTCGACCGGCACTATGAGATCCCGGGATATTACGAAGAGCCCCGGCTGACGGAGATCGAGCACGCCCTCGAGGACTATCTCCGGGACGCTTACGCCGTTCTGGGCGAACACTCGTCCCTGATCAGGATCGACCCGGCGGACTCCCCCGCCTCCCTCAAACACAAGCTCGCCGCGGTCGCCGTCGACCCGGGGGAGCGATTCTTCGAGGGCGCCAAGTTCTCGCGCTTCATGAAGGGAAGACTGCTCTTCTACGCCGAGGAGATCCTGTGGTTCGACGCGGCCTGGCTCATCCGTAACGAGCTGGGCCGGATCGTCAATAATTTCTACACGCTCCCCCTGGAGACATTCGCGCTGGCCCGGTTCGGAGAGAAGATCCCGCCCGAGACGGCCCTCGAGCGGCTGCGCGGGCGCATCCTGCCGCCCGGCGTCTGCGACGGCGTCGGGGAGTTCGTCCGGACGGCCCGGGCCCCTTTCGAACCGGGCGAAGAGAAGGCGGTGGCCCGCCGGGTCGCCGGAGTTTTCGACCCGGTCCTAATCACGCTTGAAGCCCTGGGCGCCGAACTGAATGGGGATGCATCTCCGTTTATGTGATGGAGAAGATCAAGCTGAGGGGTGGCGCGGCGTGGGGGCCCCCCGCCAGCCCGGACCGACTGGATCTTCTTAGGAAGGAGGGAGGACTGACGGGGGACCGCCGTGCCAGGACCCCAATTCGTAAGCAACCGATCACATAAACGGAGATACCTCAAAGTGAAGGTGCTAATCTGAATCGCTAAATTGTGAGGACTCTGAGATGATTGAAACCCAAACCATCCAGCTTCCCGATTACCTCGTCATCCTGGCCTATTTCGCGGTCATCATCGTCGCCGGACTGACGTTCGGGCCGCGCATCCGGAAGGCCCAGGACTATTTCGCGGCCGGAAGCGCCATGCCCTGGTGGCTCGCCGGGACATCCTTCTACAAGGCCTCGTTCAGCGCCTCGATGTTCGTGATTTACAACGAGATCGCCTATAAGTACGGGATCGTCGCCGTCGTCATCTGCTGGCTCTCCCCGCTCGGCCTCCTGGTCAGCGGCCATTTCCTGGCCCGCCTCTGGCGGCGGGCCCGGGTCATGACACCGCTCGGGTTCATGGAGCGCCGGTACAGCCCGCTCGTCCACCAGGTCTCGGTCTGGACGGGCCTGCCCCTCCGGGTGTTCGACAACGCCCTCCGCATCCTGGCGACCGCGATCATCTTCGCCGTCGCCCTGCGCGGCCTCGGCCTGAGCACCGTCACCTTCATGATCATCATCGGCGTCATCATGGTCCTCTATTCCTTCCTGGGGGGGCAGCTCTCGGTCATGGTCATTGACTTCGTCAACGTCTCCATTCTGCTGGTCGCCGTCGTCGCCCTGTTCGTCATGACCCTCGGGCAGGTCGGGAACCTGGGCGAGTTTGTGCGCAAGCTGCCCGCCGGGTTCCTGGATCCGATCGCCGAACCCTACGGCTGGTCCTACCTGGTCTTCACCGTCTTTCTCCTCGCCCTCCTCACCTACGGCGCGAGCTGGTCGCTCGTCCAGAAATTCAACACCCTCAAGAGCGAGCGGGAGATCCGGAAGATGATCCGCTGGGTCGCCATCCAGGCCTTCGTCATGCCGCCCATCTTCTTTTTCCCGGGGCTGGCGGCCCGCGTCCTCCTGCCCGGGATTACGAACGCCAAGGAGGTCTACGCCCTCATCAGCTTCAAGCTCCTGCCGGTCGGACTGATGGGGTTCGTCCTGTCGGCGGTCATCAGCGCGACGATGTCGTCGCTCGGGTCGGAGTTCAACACGCTGTCGGGCGTCCTGACCCGCGACTTCTTCATGAAGAAGATCAAGCCCGGCCTGTCGGAGAAGGAGCAGGTCTTCTGGGGGAGGACGTTTACGGCCGTGATCGGCGCCGTGACCGTGGCCATGGCCGTCGTCTTCAACAAGCTCCAGGGCTTTAACCTCCTGGACATCATGTTCCGGCTGTTCAGCGCCTTCGGGCCGGCCATCATGCTGCCGCTCATCGCCGGCCTGCTCGCGCGGAGGGTGAACGCCCGGGGAGCGCTGGCGGGCATGATCGCCGGCGCGGTCACGGGCGTCTCCCTGGTCGCCGCCAACATCTTTCTCGTCCAGGCCAACGCTTCCGAAATGGCTCTCAACCCGCGCCTGGAATTCTGGCTGCGGAGCGGCTGGAACTCGGCCGCGACGGTCCTCAACGTAGCGGCGACGCTCCTCGGGATGTGGCTCGGGTCGAGGTCAAAGCCCGCGGGGGCGGAGGAGAGAGCGCGGAGCCAGGAGTTCTTCGCCAACCTGGCGAAACCCTTCCTCATCGAGGCCAAAGAAGGCGTGGCGCAGGCGCCGCTGGCGTTTTTCAGGATCATCGGCCTGATGCTCCTCGCCTACGGCCTGGCCATAGCCGCCGTCGCCGTCTTCATCCGGCTCTCGTCTCACGACCAGCGGGCCTTCCGGATCGACCTCATCGTCGCCGGCGTCTTGATGGCCATGGGCGGCCTCATGCGGCTGGGCAAAAAAGAGAAGCCGGCCTGAACCGTCCCTGGCAGGCCAGGGTCAAATCCGATACAATATATACAGGAATAGCGGAATTTTATGCCGCAAGGAGAGTTCGCCGTGAGAGAAACGGTCGCGGTCATCGTCGCTTCTCTGGCGTTTTCGGTTCTGTCCGGGGCGGACGCCGCCGCCCCGCCCATGAAACCCTGGCGTAACGCCTCCGGCGTGACGCCCGGCCAACAACAGAGCCAGGAGCCCGTCTACCAGGACCTGGCCAAGTCCGGCAAGAAATGCTGGATCGGCGAAGATCACTACTTTACCTGGGAGTTCGATAAGACGCCGAAGATGGGGACCTCGATCCTCATCATCAAGCTCCACGACAAAGACGGGACGCGCGTCTCCGACCTCACCCTCACCGGGCGGACCGACATGCCTTCCATGCGCGGCACCCACGATTCCGGCGATGTCCCGTTCAAAAACAACAAGGCCGGCGACTACCTGCTGCCGGTCAACGTCGCCATGCCGGGCGACTGGGAGGTCCTGCTGAGCTTCTCTCGCGACGGCAGCGTCATCTTCCGGGGCAGAATCGCCTTCCATGTCTAACCCGGAGGGATCCGGGCCTGCCCGGCAAGGCCCGGGTAGAGCAATGGCCAGGCGCCGAGGGGATGATCATCGCCGCCCTCCTGTTCGCGGCGACGGCCGCGGGGCTTCGCGCCCAGAGCTCGCTTTTCTTTTTCGAGCTCCAGGCCGTCGGAGCCTATTCCACCGCTTCCCGCGCCATCGAGCTCTTTTCGCTGATGCCCGAGGACGTCATGCAGAAGCCGAGCATCGGTTTTGATTTCGTTCAGCGCTTCGCCGGCCGGAGCCGCGACATCGGCGTCTTGGCCGTGCAGGCCCGCCTGGCCTACAACCAGGAGGGCGACCACAGCCTCGAACCGCAGCTTTACAACGCCTATTTCCGTTACAAGGCCGGCTTCGCCGACATCTGGGCCGGGCACAACCGGCCGGCCCTGGGTCTTTCGTCCGTCCTCGACAGCCACGCTTTGCTTTTGCCGGCCCCGGCCATGCTCGGTTACGGCTTCGACCGCGATTGGGGAGCCGGGATCGAGCGGGATTTTGGCTGGGGCGCCGCGGCCGCTTCTCTGACGACGGGCAGCGGCATGCCGCTCTACTTCAAGGGCAATTACCTGGCCTCGGCCCGCGTCGCCAAGGGCGTCCTGGCCCGGGATAACTATAGCATCGGGTTGTCCGCGGCCCACGGCGAAATCCTGGAAACCATGGGCTACACGCTGGTCGACCCGGAGCCCTTCTCCTGGAGCGCCACGGGCGTCGACGCCACCCACCTGTGGCGGAACTTCGAGAACCGGGCCGAGATCCTGGTCGGACGCCGCGCCGGCGATGGGTTCTTCCTGGCCTTCTGGCGGGCGGGACTCTCCCTTCTCGAGGAGGGCCGGCTCAAGCTCGAGGTCCAGCCGGTCCTCATGAAGAATGCCGGGGCATGGGAATATTCAATCGGCTCTGGGCTGACCTACCTCGCGACCGCCGACCTGGCCGGGAGGTTCATGGTTTTGTACGACGACGCCCGCCGGGACGCCCGGTTCGTCCTCCAGCTTTATTACTACAAAGGCCTATGACGAGGGAGGGGCGGTGATGAGAAAGAAGGAAATTCGGAGGCTCGCCGGCCCCGCGGCTTTGGGCGCCGCCGTCATTATCCTCAGCGCCGCCGTCCTCCACGCCGCCGTGGGCTGCGACCTCAACGACCCCGACCGGGACGTCAAGCGGCTGTTCCCGGGATCGACCGGCTACAAGACCGTCTACGTGTCCATTTCCAAAGCGGGCGGGGACGAGCTTCTCCGCCGGATCGAGGCCCGGTTAGGGGACAAGTTCACGGGGCTTTTCGAGACCGCCGACGTTCCCTACACGATGTACCGGGTCTTCAAGGGCGATGACCTCATCGGCTACATCCACGGCACCAACCAGAAGGGAACCTACGGCGGCCTGCAGGTCTTCCTGGCGCTCGACCCCAAGGGCGTCATCACGGGTTTCTACTTCCAGAAGCTGACGTCCAAGGCCGCCAAGGCTTTCCGCGAGCCCGCCTTCGGCAGCCAGTTCGTCGGCCTGAGCCTCGAGGATTTCTACAACTACGATGTCGTATCGGGGAGGGAGGAGCCGGCCGGGCCGGTCAGCCGCATCAAGAACCCCGACCCCGCTTCCGAAAAGGATTTCCGGGCCGCCCTGCGCGCCGCCAAGAAGAACCTCGTGCTCGTCGACGAGTTCCTGCTCGGCAATCCCCATCTCAAGTACTTCAAAGGCTGAGGGCCCATGAAAAAGATCTCCGTTCTCGAAGTCGCCTACAAAAACCTCCTCCGCAAGAAGACGAGGAGCCTGCTCACCGTCCTGGGCATCGCCATGGCCGCCTGGGTCCTGGTCAGCCTGTTCGGGTTCAACCGGGGCTACGAGGCCTCCCTCAACAGGGACATCGACAACCTCGGCTACCAGATGCTCGTCGTGGCCAAGGGCTGTCCTTACGAGGCGGCGACGCTCATGCTCAAGGGCGGCACCGGCCTCAAGTACATGGACGAGTCGATCGCCGCGACGGTGGCCGCCGAGCCCGAGGTCGATGGCGTCACGCCCATGCTGATGCAGGTCGTCTTCGACCCGAACAAGGGCGAGACCGGCGGACTGGCCGCCTTCCTCGGCGTCGACCCGGTCACCTTTCCGAAGATGAAAAGCGCCCTGCCGTTCAAGGCCGGGGGCTGGTTTCGCGAGCCCGAGGCGGCCGAGACCGTCTTCGGCTACGAGGTGGCCGAGCTCGAACAGCGCGAGGTCGGCGACCTCTACCTCATCCCGGAGAAGGACGTCGAGGTCAAGGTGGTCGGCATCCTCGAGCGGACGGGCACCCAGGACGACGGGACGATCTTCCTTCCGCTCAAGACCGTCCAGAAGATCTTCGAAGTCAAGGAGCTGACCTCGATCGGCATCAAAATCAGAAAAGACGCCGATATGAAGGCCTTCGAGGACAAGCTGTACAAGCTGCCCGACGTCCAGGTGGTCAGCCTGAGCCAGGTCAAGACGACGATCATGACGCTTGTCTCAACGGCCAGGGTCATGGTCTTCTCCATCGCCCTGATCGCCATCCTCATCGCCATGATGGGCGTCATCAACACGATCCTGATGTCGGTTATGGAGAGGCGCCAGGAGATCGGCATTCTCAAGTCCATGGGGGCCATGGCCGGCGACATCTTCAAGCTGGTCTGGCTCGAGACGATCATCCTGTGCATCGTCGGCGGTCTCATCGGCGCCGGCCTGGCCCTGCTTACGGCCAGGCTGACGGAGGTCCTCGTGCGCGGGCTCTTGCCGTTCTCGCCGAGCGGCGGGTTGGTGGCCATCGACCCTGGGCTGGTCCTCATGACCCTGGGGTTGGTCACGGCCATCGGCCTGGCCAGCGGCGTCTACCCGTCATGGAAGGCGGCCAGGATGAGGCCCCTCGACACCATCCGCAGCGAGGGGGAATCATGAGCGCCGCGGCCCGCTTGTCGATCGAGGCGGAGAACCTGAGGCGCGTCTACCATCGCGGTCCCGAGGAGATCGCCGCCGTCGACGACGTCTCCCTGCGGGTTGAAAAAGGCTCGTTCATCTCCATCATCGGGCCCTCGGGCTCGGGCAAGACGACCCTCATCAACGTCCTCGGCTGCCTCGACAACCCGACCTCGGGCCGGCTCTCCCTCGAAGGCCGCGTCGTCTTCGAGAATTGTCGCGGGCTCTCCGAGTCCAAACTGACCCGCATCCGCCGGAACGTCTTCGGCTATATTTTCCAGAAGTTCTACCTCATTTCCACGCTGACCGTCCTCGAGAACGTCGTCCTCCCGTTCACCTTCTTCAAGAAGCCGGGGGCGGAGGAGGACGTCGGCCGCGTTCTCAAGCTCCTCGGCCTGGAGAAAAGGGCCGGAACACCTGCCCGGCCAGCTCTCGGGGGGGAGATGCAGCGCGTGGCCATCGCCCGGGCCCTCGTCAACAAGCCCGACATCCTCCTGGCCGACGAGCCGACGGGGAACCTCGACACGGCCCGGAGCGAGGAGATCGGAGAGATCCTGCGGGACCTCAACGGGCGGGAGGGGCTGACCGTCATCCTGGTCACCCACAACCCCCGGCTGGCCGCGCTGGCCGGACGGACGATCGAGCTCCAGGACGGGAAGATCATCTCAGCTTGACAGGTCGATGGGCGCCCGTCCGCGGCAGATATGGCGCAGGACCGGTTCAGGATCTCATTTCACGCGAGGGCCGGAAAAACTGATCAGATCGGTGCGCGTGCGGCCGTTCGACGTGATCCGGCCGAGAGTGTAAACCGTGCCGTCCTTCCCGACGGCGATCGAATTGACGTACAGCGGGCGTTGGCCATCGGGGAAGAACACGGCGCCGTGATCCTCATACTTGCCGGCGGTGATATCGTATGTCACCAAATGAAGATCCTCCAGACCTTTGGCTTCTCCCATGGCCGTAGTGCTCTTCCCCATACGCGTTGGCCATCGACATATATCGGTCCGCCGGTCAGATAGTAGATCGTGTGCCCGTCCGGACCGAGGGTGAACCCCAGATAGCCGTAGCTGAACTGGTCGAACATGCCGCTCAGCTTGGACGGCACGGAGGTCAGCCGATCGAGAAGCTCGACGCGGCGGGACGGCCGGGTCGAACCGGAAAAGATAACCGGAATTGCCGTGAACGCCATAGATCACTGTTCTCGGTGGGCATAGCCAGAAGGCCTGTCGCCAGTTGTAGGCCATGCTGCCGGCCGAGGTCACGTCGTAGAGACCAAAATAATCCTTCCTCATGTTCGCATCGTCCCGGCGAGCGTCTCCAGCGCGAGGTTCTCGGCTTCAGACGCGGATATCGCCCCTTCGGAAGTGGTGAAATAAGCGGTGCCGTCCTCCGGGTCGATCGACGATCGAGCGGCAGATGGTCCGGTAAGCCGGCGCCCTTCCCGGCTTCCCCTTCGCCGCTGACCGTCCCGAAGACGGTCATCTTTTTCTGGCCACGTCGAACCGGAACAGGATCGCCGGACGGCCAGGTCAGGCCGAAGATCAGCCGTCGCCCTCTATCCATGTCCATGGTCAGAATACCCCTTGATTCGGCGCCGTGGCCAGATCTTCGATATGTTCTATTCCGCATATCGAAAGCCAGCAGGTGGCCCCCCGGATAAGCCTGGAAGCCTGCAGGCGGGAGGCCCGGCATTTTTTCCATGCCGTCGATGATGCTGTAGTAGCCAATGTGGGTCGCGAAATAGAGCTGGCCGTCGGCTTCGACAAAGTTCACGTGGCTCTTGCCCTGGCGACCGCTCGGATGTCCCTTCTCACCGCAGGCCTCGGTCAGGTCGCCCAGGCGCTCGATCTTTTCGTGTCTGCGGATCAAAGGAGTACATCTGCCCGGCGACGCCCATCAACTGCGAGCTAAGCACATAATAGACTCTGCCCGTCGCTGGCGAAGGAAAGTCCGTTATAGGTGTCGTGCGAATGTTCAAACCCGGAGTCATAAGCCGCGGCCAGGATCTTGTTCCCCTCGGCCCTTAAGAGGTCCGGTCCCTCGGCCTCGGGCTTCGAGGCGTGTCCGCAGCCGGCTGCCATCAGCCCGAGGATCAACATGACAGAGACGAGCTTACCTTGCATTGGCGGTCTCTCCTTTATCAGCCGATTCAAACACCATTCTGCCTCACCCGCTTCAGGCGAGTCAATCACCGCGGCCGGCCCGGCCCCCGGTTTGACCGACACCGATCCCTTGATCTATCATCCTCCACCGATAGGCTGACACGGTGCCGGCGCCTCGCCGTCATCGTTCGAGGATGTTGACAGGGCGCCCATGGCAAAGATGAACCGCAGGGAATTCATGCGTTTGACGGCTTTCGCGGCCGCCATGCCCGCCTTCGTCCCCGCCGCGGGGAGATGGATGCTCAGGAGTCAAGAGAGAATGCCAAAGAACATCGTGTTGGGAGTGATCTGTTCCGCGAACAACCCCGAAGACGATTTGAAGGTCGTCCGTGACCTCGGGTTTCGAGCCTGTCAGCTTGGCATCGAGACCTATTCGCCGGGCCTGGCCGCCCGGCTGTCGGAAGCCCTCGGCGCGTACCGGATTCAACCCGTTTCGCTCATCTGCATGGGGCCCGGCACATACCGCTGGGACCTGAACGACGGGCCGTCGACGATCGGGCTGGTGCCCCGGGAGAACCGCGAGGCGCGAGTGCGGCGATTGCACGAGGGGATCGATTTCTGCAAAGCCGCGGGGATACCGGCGGTGCACGCCCATTTCGGGTTCATCCCCGAAAACCCCAAAGACATTCTGTACGCCGAATTCATCGAGGCCATGAGACCGGTGGCGGAATACGCCTTGAGACATGGCATCGACGTCTATTTTGAAACCGGGCAGGAGACGCCCGTTACCCTCCTCAGGGCGATCCAGGACATCGGGACCCCGAATCTCTATATCAATTACGACCCGGCCAATCTCGTGATGTACGGGAAAGCCAACCCGGTCGACGGCCTGAAGGTGGTCGGCCAGTATGTCCGGGCGGTTCACGCCAAGGACGGCCGGTATCCGACAAACCCCCGCGAGCTCGGCAAAGAAGTGCCTGTCCCAACCGGCGAGGTGGATTTCCCGGCGCTGTTGGCCGCCTTGAAAAAGCTGGGTTTCAGCGGGAGCATCATCATCGAGCGCGAGCTGGCCGGGAGCCGGAGTGAAGACATCATCGCGACCCGGGAATATCTCGAGAAGCTGCTCGGGGACATATATGGGGAATAGCCGTTACGGCCGGCAGGCCGCTTGATTTCGGCGCCCGACGGCGTAAAATACACCGGAAACGCCATGTCTAAATTCAGCAACGCCCTCCTCGTCTTTGTCGGCTGCGCCATCCAGGGCTTGGCCTACGCCATGTTCCTCATCCCCCACCATTTCGTCCCCGGCGGGGTTTCGGGGATCGCCATCATCATCAACTATTTCGCCAGCTTCCCGGTCGGCGTGCTGATCATGGTCCTCAACGTGCCCATCTTCCTCCTCGGCCTGAAGACCATGGGCCGGAAGTACGTCCTCAGCAGCCTGGCCGGGATGGTCGCCTCTTCCCTGTTCATCGATTTTTTCAACAGGATCCTCAAACTGCCATCGGCCACGGCCAACCCCGTGCTGGCGGCGATCTATGGCGGGATCGTGCTGGGGATCGGCCTGGGCATCGTCTTCCGCGGCCGGGCCTCGACCGGCGGCTCGGACATCATCGGCATGATCCTCCACAAGTTCACCGGGATGTCGATCGGCTACGGCATCATGGTCACCGATTTCGTGGTCATTTCGGCGTCGGGCCTGGCCCTCCGGAGCCTGGAAGCTCCGCTCTACGGCTACCTCGTCCTGTTCCTTTCGACCAAGCTCATCGACATGATCCTCGAGGGCTGGAACTATTCCAAGCTCGTCATCATCATCTCCACGCAGACCGACGAGATCGCCGGCTTTATCCTGAAGGGGCTGGAGCGCGGCGGCACGGCCCTGCGCTCGCGGTCCCTTTACCTCAACCGCGAGGGCGAGGTCATCCTGACGGTCGTCCACCGCAAACAGCTGACGGAGCTCAAAGCCCGGATCAAGAAGATCGACCCCGACGCCTTCGTCATCATCAACGACACTCACGACGTCCTGGGCCGGGGTTTCAAGTCGTACCAGATCACGTGAATCCCGCCCCACCGGTCCGGCGACCCGGCGGTCGGCCGGAGCGTGGAAGCGGCGCGGCGGGTGTCACCTCAACGCCGGCCGCCACGGCGGACAGCCCTTGACACGGACCCGGCGGAAACTTAGTATCTGCGCGTGGGAAACTCATCGATCATCGGCCGGTCCATCGCCCACTATTCGGTCATCGAAAAGCTGGGCGAAGGCGGGATGGGCGCCGTCTACAAGGCGCGGGACGAGCGTCTCGACCGCTATGTCGCCCTGAAAATCCTCCCCGCCGAAACGGTCTCCGACCCGGAGCGCCGGCGGCGTTTCGAGCAGGAGGCCAAATCGGCCTCCGCGCTCAACCATCCCAATATCGTCACCATCTACGACATCGGCCAGGCGGAGGACGTGAACTTCATCGCCATGGAGTACGTCGCGGGCAAGACGCTTGACGCGCTCGTCGGCGCCGAAGGGACTCTCCCTCAAAGACGCTCTCAAGTACGCGGTCCAGATCGCCGACGGGCTGGGGAAGGCGCACGCCGCCGGCATCGTCCATCGCGACCTGAAGCCGTCCAACATCATGGTCACGCCGGACGGCCTGGTCAAGCTCCTCGACTTCGGGCTGGCCAAGCTCGTCGAAAAAGATGAAGCCTTCCACGACATCGCTGTGACCAGGACGATCGCCCGGACGCCGGTCACCGAGGAGGGCAAGATCGTCGGAACGGTGGCCTACATGTCGCCCGAGCAGGCCGAGGGCAAACCGGTCGATGTGCGCTCCGACATCTTCTCCTTCGGGTCCGTTCTCTACGAGATGCTGACCGGACGCCGCGCCTTCGCGGGAGAGACGAAAGCGTCGACGATGGCCGCCGTCATCGCCCTGGACCCGACGTCGCCGAGCGGCGTCGCGGCCCCGCTGCCCGCGGACGTGGAACGGACGGTGATGCGCTGCCTGCGGAAAGACCCGCAGCGGCGCTGGCAGAACATGTCGGACCTGAAGGTGGCGCTCCAGGACCTGAAAGAGGAATCCGAGTCGGGCAAGCTGACCGCCGTATCCCCGGCGCCCGCCTCAGTGCGCCGGAGGATCTGGCCGCTGTATGCGTTGGCCGGCGCGGCCGTCCTGGCGGCGGCCGGAGTCGCGGGGTGGCTGCTGCTGAAGCCCCGCACGGCGCCCCCAGCCGTCGAGCCGGAGCGGGTCACCTTCGAGTCGGGAGGAGCCTTTCTGCCGGCCATCTCCCCCGACGGTAAGCTCATCGCCTATTCGTCGGACCGCGACGGCAATTTCGACATCTACGTCCGCCAGATCAGCGGCCAAGAGTCGGTCCGGCGGACGCAGCACGCTGCGCCGGATTGGTTCCCCAGTTTCTCACCTGACGGTTCGAAGATCGTCTTTCGCTCCGAGCGCGACGGCGGGGGGATCTATGTGATGGAGAGCCTGGGCGGCGCCGAGCGGCGGATCGCCGACGGCGGGCGGCTGCCCGCGTTTTCTCCCGACGGGAAGACGGTCGCTTATCTCGTTGCCCACCCGCTGACAAGGGAAGCGAAGCTTTTTCTTGTTCAGGCGGCCGGCGGTAATCCCACTCCCCTCCAGCCGGAATTCAGCATTTCCGCGGCAGGAGCGTCGTGGTCATGGCCGCTCTGGTCCGCCGACGGAGAGCATGTTCTTTTCGACGGCCTTCAACCCGGCGTCCGGGACAGCCGCGACTGGTGGCTGTCGCCCGCCGCCGGCGGCCCGGCCGTCCGCATCAAGGCCCCGCCGCGCACCCGGGCGGGGTTCGTCCGGCTTCTTCTCGCCTGGCGGAACGACTATCTTTACTATTCGGAGGGCTCGACGGTCGGCGGCATGAGCCTGTATCGGCTGCCGCTCTCCCAGAAAACCCATCGCGTGGGGGAAAAGCCCCAAACCCTCACCTCGCCCATCGGCATGCAGTATGGAGCCTCGATTTCGGCCGACGGCCGGCTGGTCTTCAGCACGACCACGTCCGTGCTCAACGTGTGGTCGGTGCCGCTGAAATCGAGCGACGGCACGGCTTCGGGCCCCCCTGAGCCGGTGACGTCCAACCCGAAGGGGAAGATCGGGCTGGCGGCCGCGGCTGACGGCTCCAGGATCGCCTGGGCTTCCTATTCCGATCTTCAGGCGGAGCTCCGGGTCCGCGAGGCCGCGACTGGACGCGAGGAGGCGATCGCCTGCTCCGGAAAATCGATCAATCTCCATCCTGTCCTGAGCCCGGACGGTTCCCGGCTGGCGTACATCGATAGAGTGGACGGAAAACTGGTCGCCTATGTTGCCGAGGGCGGCGCGGCCCCTCGGCCGGTTGCCGGCGTGCCGGAAGGCGGCGCCGTTTTCGGTTTCTTCTCGACGTCAAGGGACATTCTTGTCAACGTCGGGAACACGTTGGTCCGCCAAGATGCGGCGGGGAGCGGGGGCAAGCCCATCCTGGATACGACGGGCCAAGGGGACCTATGGGATATCGCGCTCTCTCCCTCAGACCGAAGCCTGGCCTTTACGATCGCCCGCCCGGACGGGCCGACAGCCCTTTATATCGCCGATGTCGGCGATAAACCCGCGGCCCCTGAAACATGGACGACGCTGGAGGAGGGCCGCCACTTCATCGGCTCGCCCACCTGGTCGCTGGACAGCCGGACTCTTTACTATGGCTCCAACCGTGACGACTTTTACTGCGTTTGGGCGCAACGGTTCGCGGCCGATGGCAGACCTTCCGGTGAGCCCTTCGCCGCCTTCCACGATCATCAGCCGCCCGATATGAAAAGTTACGGGACGTATATCGTGAGGGCGGCTCGCGACCGGTTGTACATGATGCTGGCCGACTTCCGGGGCGACCTCTGGTCGCTCCAGCTTCCGCGTTAAAGCCCGCCCTCGTCGCGGACGATGAGGATTCTCGTGATTTCGACGGCAGGCGGCACTTCAGGAGCGCGCCGATCACGCGGAAACTCAACTCCTCGGGAATGAAAAGCGTTTGTTATTCGCCATCACGAAGACCAGCCCGGTGCCCGCCCAAAACAGGGCGAGAATTCTCCGGACGAGAGTCACGCCGACGGCCAGGCCGGAGCTCAACCCGAACAGGGCGAACAGACCGACATAGGTCAGCTCGAAGGTGCCCAGGGACGCCGGGATGGCGGGGATGACGAAAGCCAGCGTTCCCAGGGTCGTGATCATGAAACTCAGGAGGTAGTCTATCTTGACGGCGCCCAGGAAGGCGATCGTGAGATGGATCTCCAGCGTCCAGAGCAGGATGATCAGACCGTTGAAGCCCACGGCCCGGACCCAGACGTTCCGGCGGCCCTTCACGAAATCCGCGATCTGATCGTCCACCTGACGGATCTTATCCCGGTTCCTCTCCAGGATGCCGGGCCTGATCCCGATCCTGCCCATAAGATCAAGCAGCCAGATGAAGCTGCCTTTTCGCTGACGGTTCAGGACGAACAGGACGGCCAGGCCGGCCGCCGCCGCCGCCGCCACCAGAAAGAATTTCACCTTGCCGGGCAGGCCGGCACGGCTCACGGCCATGACCACCGCGGCCATGACGAACAGCACCACGGTCAGGATCTCGAGGGTCGTGTCGACGATGATCGAGGCCAAGGCTTTTTTCCTGTCCCGGCAATCGACCAGGAGAGTCCGGACGGCCTCTCCGCCGAAATGAGAGGAAGGCGTAAGATACGAAAGGGCATGGCCGGCCAGCCGGGCCGCGAAGAGGTTGGCGAAGGGCGGTCGTTCTCCGTAGCTATTGAGAATGATCTTCCAGTAATACGTGCGCATCAGCCAGTACACCAGGCGCAGGACGAACAGCAAGGCCAGCGATCTCCAGGACAACTGCTTCAGGCTGTCCCAGATCCGGCCCTTTCCGGTGCTGGCGATTATAAAAACGAAAAGGCCGAGTCCCAGGATCCAGGATAGAGTCAGGAACTTCGTCCGGCTGATCACGGCCGCTCCCGTCCGGAAGCGATCATGCCGGCCGATGACGGCGGAGGAAGGCCGCGATCCGGTCGATCTGGTCGGGGCCGATCCGTTCCCGGAAATATTCCTTGGAGATCTCACGGGGATAGTGGTCGATCTTGGTTTCGACGATCAGCAGCTTGGCCGCGCTGTCCCGGAACCGCCGCGTCGTGTATTCGAAATCGATGGTCGTATCGTCCCTGTTGACGATAAGGACGTAGGGCAAATCGTGAAACAGGGAGGAGTGCCGCCCGTTCAAGATCATCCGTCCGGTCTCAAAAAAGGTCCGCCCGTCCATGTGGTCCAGGATCATATCGACTCTGGAGGAGGGATAACGGCTGTAATAGTGGGCGAACCGGCGCACCGCCCGTGTTTTCCAGACCCTGCGGGACAGCCGGGTTGTGGATAAGAGACCGGTAACCAGGCGGTAGCTATGACGTTTGACGGGTCTAAGCTTGAGAGACTTGCGGTCGAGATAGGGTGCGATGCCCACGATCCCCCGGCATTCCCCGTTCACAGGGACACGGTTGGCGACCAGGAACCCGAAAGAGATCCCGCCCAGGACGAAATGCTCAAGCCCAAAGCCGTCGATCCGGCGGCGGACATAGTGAGCGAAGCTCTCCACGCTGATGTCCTCGAGGGGAGGGACGCCGGCGGCAAAACCGGGCAGGTCGATGAAATAGACATTGAAGGTGTCGCTCAGGAAATCGATGAGGCCTTGGAGAATGGCGCTGTTCGTATAAAAGGCGTTGACGAGGACGAGATTTTCTCTTCCGTCTTTCATGCCGATCCCGCTGGACTTCAACAATGGGGACATTAACTACCAGAACGGCAAATCAAAGTCAACGTCCCGGACGATCGGGATATAAAGCTGCCGAGGGTCGGCTTTCTCAGACGGAAAGACGACGTCCCGGATATGGAGCCGTCCGCCGGGCCGGAGCACGCGGTGGATCTTCCTGAGGACCTGTTCGTGGTCCGCCGGCGGTTGACTCAACCCGGGGGTCTTGATATCTTCTCCTGTATCCAGGCCCCATGAACGAAGACACGGTCAGCTGCCCGCTCTGTCATTTCGATAATCCCGCCGACACCTTCTTCTGCGGCAAGTGCGGGACGAAGCTCGGGCTCGAGGGAACGCCGCAGTACTCGAAGACCATGACCATGATGGCCGCGGCGCCGCTCCTCGAGCGGGGGAAGCTGTTCGCCGGCCGCTACGAGGTCATCGAGGAGCTCGGCCGCGGGGGAATGGGAAGCGTCTTCCGGGTCGAGGACAAGAAGGTCAACGAGGAGATCGCGCTCAAGCTCATCAACCCCGAGATCGCCCAGGACCGGAAGATCATCGACCGGTTCAGCCACGAGCTCAAGGTGGCGCGGCAGATCTCCCACCGGAACGTCTGCCGGATGTATGACTTGGGAGAAGCCGAAGGCTCGCACTTCATCACGATGGAGTATGTGCAGGGCGAGGACCTGCGGAGCCTGCTGAAGCGCATTGGGCGACTCCCCGAAGATAAGGCGCTGGCGATCGCCCGGCAGGTGGCGGACGGCCTGGCCGAAGCGCATCATCTGGGTGTTGTGCACCGGGACCTGAAGCCCGGGAACATCATGGTCGACCGCGAGGGGAACGCCAAGATCATGGACTTCGGGATCGCGCGGTCGACCAAAGCGAAGATCGTCACGGCCACCGGCCTCATCATCGGGACGCCGGACTACATGTCGCCGGAGCAGGCGGAGGCCAAGGAGGTCGACGGGCGGTCGGACTTGTATTCGCTCGGCGTGATCCTCTACGAGATGACGACGGGTCAGGTGCCGTTTGAAGCGGAAACGGCGCTGGCCGTGGCCATGAAGCACAAGTCGGAGGCGCCGCGGGACCCGCGGGAGATCAACCCGCAGATCTCGGCCGGGCTCAGCCGGCTGATCCTCAAGTGCCTGGAGAAAGACAAGGAGAAGCGGTTCCAGTCCGCTTCCGAGCTCAGCGCGGAGATCAAGGCGCTCGAGGGGATGCCGACGGCGGAGCGGCTGAAGCCGGCGCGGAAGACGCTGACGTCCAAAGAGATCACGGTGACGTTCAGGCTGCGGCGGTTCCTGATCCCCGCCGCAGCCGTTCTTGTCCTCGCCGCCCTGGGGCTTGTGCTCTCGCGCGTCGCTTCTCAAGCCCAAGGTCGTCGAACGTTCGGTGGCGGTCATCAACTTCCAGAACCAGACGGGCGACGCCGCCTACGATTACCTCCGGAGCGCCATCCCGAACCTCCTCATCACCAGCCTCGAGCAGTCGAAGTACCTTCAGGTGACGACCTTCGAACGGCTGCGCGATCTTATCCGGCAAGCCGGCAAGCCCGAGGCGGAGACGATCGACAGCGACCTGGGGTTCGAGCTCTGCCAGAAGGACAATGTCGAGGCACTGGTTCTCGGAAGCTACGTCAAGGCCGGCGAGACGTTCGCGACCGACGTCAAGATCTTCGACGTCAGGACGAGGAAGATGCTAAAGAGTTTTACGGCGCAGGGCGCGGGCGCGCAGAGTATTCTGGACAAGCAGATCGCTCAACTGAGCCGGGATATCTCGCGGGGTATCGGGCTCTCCAAACGGGCCGTCGAAGAGACCGCTCCCCAGATGGCCCAGGCGCCGACCAAGTCAATGGAAGCCTACAAGTATTATCTCGAGGGGCGGGCCAAGCTGGATAAGTTCTTTACCGAAGACGCCCGGAAGGACCTTGAGAAAGCCGTGGCCATCGACCCGGAATGCGCGATCGCCCATTTCTGGATTGCCGGCGTCTACCAGCGGCTGGGCAACATGGCGGCGGCGGTTGAGAGCTTAAAAAAGGCCAAGGAGTTTTCCTCCCGGGCGGCGGAAAAGGACCGCCTGCTCATCGAGTCGCAATACGCCTTCCGTATCGAGAGCGATATGGAAAAGCGCTTCCGGCTGATCGAGGAACTGGCGACCCGTTTTCCGAAGGAAAAAGAGAGCTATCTTCCTCTGGTCAACTATTACGTCGCGAACAAGAGGTATCCCGAAGCGCGGGCCGCCATAGAGAAAGCCCTGGCCCTCGACCCTGCCTGGACCGTGATGCTGAACCAGCTTGCTTACATCTTTGATTATCAGGGGGACACGGCCAGGGCGATCGAGACGCTGGAGAAAGCCGTCGTTGACGCCCCCCGCGAGCCGAACCTGTTCGACTCGCTGGGCGAGATCTATGCCAAAACGGGGAGGTTCGATCAGGCCATCGAGAACTTCAAGAAGGCGATCGCCCTCAAGCCGGATTTCGGAAGCGACGAGTCCATCGCCTATCTCGAGGCGGTCCGGGGGAACACCGCCGCGGCGCTGGGCTGGCTCGACCAGTTCATCCTCATGGCCCCGAACAACGAGAGCAAGGCCCGCGGGTACTGGGGGAAGGCTATCTTCGATCATCTGGCCGGACGGCGAGAGCAGGCCGGAAAGGAGATGGACCGCGTCCGGACGCTGACCGAATCGCTGGGCAGCCTATACGGGACCACGATGGCCGGGTACGGCCGTTTTTATCTCCGCTTCGACCGGGGCGAGTACGATGCGGCCCTCGTGGACATGGCGGATGCGCATAGGATGGCCAAGGACATGGCGGCCAAGGCGCCGTCCTATCGGGCCGGCATTGAGACGTTGTGTAATTTCGAACGAGACCTGCTGCAGGGGTATGTCGCGGCCCGCCGGGGGGAGCGCGAGGCCGCGCGCCGGTCGGTCGCCTCGCTCGAAGCGGCTTTGCCGAATTTCCGCCCTCAGGCGTTCGGCCGGGGAGCCCAAGAAGTGCAGTCGTTTGTGAACCTCCGGGCCGAGGTACTCCTTCTCGAAGGCCGGCCGGCCGAGGCGATCGCTCTTTTTGAAAAGGAATTCAAGCTCACGATTCCGGCCGCCGGGCCGCCGGTCTTTCCGTTCAACTTCTTATTTCTGAACTTCCCGCTCGACCAGGACGTCGTGCCGCGGGCCTATGAAACGATGGGGAATATCGATAAAGCGATCGACGCTTATCAGAAGCTCATCAATCCCGATCTTAGGGGTCTCGACCGGCGGATGCACAACCCCCGCTATCACTACCGGCTGGGCCGGCTCTACGAGACCAAGGGATTGAAAGACAAAGCCAAGGCGGAATACCAGCGGCTGCTCGACCTCTGGAAGGATGCCGACCCCGGCATCCCCGAGCTCGTCGACGCTAAGAAACGCTTCGCCGCCCTATGACCGATGCCCCGCCGGAAACGGAGAGAGGGGTCGGAACGAAGCGGTCGGGATTGACCTGGCATTCGACCGCATCGACCTCTTTGCGGCGGCGGAGGACAAAATCCACCTCCCGGCCGGACTTATCGCGCCAGATGTCCCGGGCGCAAAAGCTGTCCATCCATTCCGAGAACAGCGTTTCGTCTTTCTCCGCTCCCCGGCGGATGCCCGGGTTTCGCACTCCGTCCGCCCATTCGAAGCCGCCGGACTAATTTAGCTTTCCGAAGCGCAGGAATTCCATGAGCGCGGACGCGAACTCCGGTTTGGCGAGCGTGGTGATGTGGTCCGTACCCTCGATGATCCTAAGCTCGCCGCGGCCGGCCGCGGCCAACGCCTTGACATCCTTGTGATCAGATGGTGAGGAGCTGGGGTCCTGTCACGACGATCCCCCGTCAGTCCTCCCTCCTTCCCCGGAAAATCCAGTCGGTCCGGGCTGGCGGGGGGCCCCCACGCCGCGACACCCCTCAGTTGGATTGCCGCCATCAGACCGATGGACATGCTATCGATCAATTATGAGATATTGACATCCGCTCGAGGCCACGATAGGCTCATTTTCATGAGTGAAAGAAGTTATTCGGAGGGAGATACGGAGCAATCCCAGGCGGCCGAGGAAAGGGATTTCCCATCCCCTTCCAGGCTGACTAAAGAACTGGTGCTCGATTTGTGGACAAAAACCTATAACACGGAAGGCAAACCTGACTGGTCGCACATTCTTCCCTATTACGATAACAATATTTATTTCAGGGATTCCATCCAGGAAATACGCGGAATCGAAGAATTTACGGCAATGACGGAACGTCTGACAAAGCGCTCAAAAGAGCTGAAAATGAAAATTGTCAATGCGGTCATGGAGGGGAACCTTATTATTATGGAATGGGAGATGACCATTCAGTTTAAGAAAAACCCGAGCTCCGTTTTATATGGCTCAAGCCGACTGACCTTAAATGAGGAGGGCAAAATTATCCAGCAGAGAGATTATTATGATTTATGGGGAGATATATTTGACAATATTCCAAGGTTCGGCAAAGCGTACAGAAAGTTTATGATCAGGAAGTTTGGTTGAACTGATGACCATGAGAGATGAAGTCATGAGGCCATTAAACAAAGGGCGCACAATGAATAAAGCCATCGGCTTCGTAGTGTTGCTATCCCTTTCCTGTATCGGATCTCTAAATGCCCAGACCGGAGTTCGTTTTGGTTGGAAAGCCGGCTACAGTCTAGCCACTCAATATGGGATCTCTCCGGCCGATAACACGTTTATGGTTGACACTCAAGGCCGGAATGGTTTTGCTGGAGGCGTGTTTGTCGAATTTCCGATAACTGAATCGGTAGGTATCCAGCAGGAGTTCTTATATGCGATGAAAGGCTCGCGGCAGAGCGTTACGATAACCACGCCTGTTAACGTCAATACGGTTTCCGAGTATGAATTGAACTATTTTGAGCTGCCCATAACCATAAAATACAGATTCGTCAAAATCAAGGATGTGAAGATCTACGGCAGCACCGGTATTGCCCTATCACTATTGATGAACGGAAAATACGATATTACCAGTACGATCAATATGGGCGGACCTCCGACAATATTGAAAGAATCGGGAGATATGAAAGGGCTCGATACCTTCGACTATTCTTTCGTCTATGGCGCCGGCGCGGATTTTAAGCTGTTCAATAAAGTCTTTTTCATCGAATACCGCATGACGATCGGGTGGAACGTTTTGGCCATGCCGAATGCCTCAGGAGCAGCTCCCGTTCCGCTACGGAACCAGGATTATATATTTGCTGCCGGCATGTATTTTTAAAAGCCACTGTCCGTTCAGAACTCGATAAAGGTTAAGGGAGTCCGCCAGGTCACTGCTCTGCATGAAAAATAAAAGAATCCTCAAGTATTTCAGGGAATACAAGTGGTCCAACATTTTCGCGATGATCAGGAACAACACGTCTGTTCCGAAAAAATGTGATGAGACTTACGACGGCAAGCTGGTCGTTATTACAGGCGCGACATCAGGCATCGGATATCTGACCGCAAGAAAATATGCCTCTAGGGGCGCCGACCTGATCTGTGTCAATCGAAATCCCGAAAAATCCGAAGCCCTCAAGAAAGAGATCGTCAATGATTTCGGCGTGAGGTGTGAATATATCAGAGCGGATTTGAGCGCGCTTGACGAAATCAAGAGAGCGGCGAAGGAGCTGAATCAACTTCAAGCCGAGATCAATGTCCTTATTCATAATGCCGGAATTTATCTTACGAAGAGAGAAACGACGGCCGATGGGCTTGAAAAGGTTCTTGTGATCCAGTATCTAGCGTCGTTCATCCTCAATTATCTTTTAATGGATAAGCTGAAGGCCCAGAAAAGCGCCAGGATCATCATGGTGAATTCCGAAGGTCACCGTTTTGCCGCCTGGGGATTGAGACTGGACGACCTGAATTGGGAAAAGCGCAGATATACGGGCCTCAAAAGCTATGGTTCTGCCAAGACGGCGCAGCTGCTATCGATGTTGGTCTTTAACGAGCGTTTCCAAGGCACCGGAGTATCGATCAATGCCGTCCATCCGGGAGCCGTTAAGACGGATACGGGACAGGAAAACGGACCGGTTTACCGGTGGTTCAAAAGGAACATGATCGACAGAACCTTGAGGTCACCTGAAATATCGGCAGAGGCGCTGTATTATCTTGGAGCTTCAAAAGAAATGGAAGGCGTCAGTGGAAAATTCTATAATTTAACCACCGAAGAGGTCCCGGCGCCGCCGGCTCTGGACAAAGAAGTCGCCTATGAACTATGGGAAAAAAGCCTCGACTTAGGCGGATTGTCCGTGCTAAAAAAGTGAATGTTCACCGGGCATGTCATTAATGATAATCCCGAGCTGAAACAGTATGGCTGAAGACACCTACGACACCATCATTGTTGGAGGAGGCATTGCCGGGTTGACGGCGGCCGCCTATCTCTCGCGGGCCAGAAAAAAGGTCTTGCTTATTGAAAAGAACCGGGAATGCGGCGGCCTTGTCAATTCGTTTGTTCGCGACGGATTTCATTTTGACGCCGGAGTCAGGGCCCTGGAAGATGCAGGCATTGTCTTCCCTCTGCTCAAGGACCTGGGTATTCAGCTCGATGTCGTGAGAAGCAAGGTTTCGCTGGGCATAGAAAATAAGATCATTCATATCGAAGACCTGAGCAGTTTAGAAGAGTACAGGAATCTCCTGACGGAAACGTTTCCGGAAAGTGAAGGGGAGATCGATGAGGTCCTGAGGATCATCCGGACCGTGATGAAACACATGGATGTGCTCTATGGCATAGAGAATCCAATATTTAAGGATCTGAAGCGTGACAGGGAATTCATTTTTAAGAAACTGTTACCCTGGCTGCCGAGGTTTCTTTTGACCGTTAGAAGAATAAACAGGATGAACATTCCGGTCGAGGGGTATTTGACGGCAATTCTAAAGAACCCCTCTCTCCGGGATATGATTTCGCAGCACTTTTTCAAAAATACGCCGGTTTTTTTCGCTTTAAGCTATTTCTCCCTTTATCTCGATTATTTCTATCCGAAGGGAGGCGTGGGAAAGCTTTCTGAAGCCCTCAAAAACAAAATATTGGAATGGGGGGGGGAAATAAAGACGGAGACCCGCATCGTCCAAGTGGCGGCCAATGAGCGTCTTCTCCAAGACCAGAACAATGTGACCTATCATTATGGCCATCTGATCTGGGCCGCTGATCTGAAGACGCTCTATAAAATTACGGATACAGAGGACTTGTCACCCAGGATCAGGAAGGCATTTAACGATTCGAAGAACATGATGCTGAAAAGCCGGGGCGGCGATTCCGTCTTTTCATTATTCCTGGGAGTTGATGAACCTCTTGAGAGCTTCAGGGGAATCGCAAACGGACATTTTTTCTATACCCCCTCGAAGATCGGTTTGGGGGATACTCGTTGGGGGGAGCTCGATCATCTGCTGAATAACTTCGAAAAGATCGAGAAAAAGCAAGTTCTGGCCTGGCTGGATAAATTTACCCGGTTAAACACTTACGAAATATCCGTGCCCGGACTTAAAGATCCGGAATTGGTTCCTCGGGGCAAGACAGGCCTGATTATCAGTTTCCTCGCTGAATATGATCTATTCAGGCTCGTTCAAGAAGCCGGCTGGCTTGATGAATTCATTTCTGAACTCGAGGATCGTGTTTTGCGGGTCATATCTGAATCTGTCTACCCGATGTTAAAAGATAAGATCATTGTCCGCTTTTCATTCTCGCCATTGAGCATCGAAAACAGGGTGGGAAGTTCCGAGGGAGCCATAACAGGATGGTCATTTCAAAAGAAGATGCCTGTTGTGAACAGGATCCAGCACTCCGCTCGTTCTGTTCAAACGCCTCTGCCTTCCGTCTTTCAGGCAGGCCAATGGGCTTACAGCCCCGCTGGCGTGCCCATGTCGATCCTCACCGGTAAACTGGCGGCTGACAAAGCTCTAAAAAAGGCGGGGAACCGGAAATAAGCCGATGCCCTGAGCTCGATTCAGGGGCCGGGATTCGTTCTCTCCACTAGTCCCAGCGGAATGTCTTGGCCGTCACGACCAGCCCCAGCACGAAGAGCCCCGCCAGGACCAAGACCTCGGTCCCGTGTTCCGCCCAGGTCCCGCCGAACCACAGGCCCTTGAGGAACTTGACGACATAGGTCAGGGGAAGGAAGTTCGAGTAAACCCGGATTCTCTCCGGCATGGTCTCCAGGGGAATGGCCGCCCCGGAGAGCATGATCATCGGGAAAAAAAGTGTCAGGCCGACGACCTGCGCGGTCCGGGCGGTGCGCATGAGCCCCGAAAGCACAAAACCGAGGCTGAAGAAGCTCAGACAGCTCAATGAAAACGCCAGAGCCAGGGACAGGATGTTTCCCGTGAAGCGCAAGCCGAAGACGATCCTGGCGCTCACGATCAGGAGCAGCATGCCCATGGCCGTCATCACGAAGATCACAAAAACATCGGCAGCCAGCAGGGCCATCGGCGCCAGGGGAGTCGCCTTGAACCGCCTCAACACGCCGGACTCGCGGTAGGTGGCGATGATCACCGGAATCGATATCAGCCCGCTCGTGGCGATGATCATGGCCGTGTAGGAGGGGACCGAGACGTCCACCGTGCCGAACCCTCCGTACATTAACTTGGGCGCGTTGCCGTCGATGCCGCCATACACAAAAAGCAGTACGAGGGGCAAGAACAGCGTAAAGAAGAACGCCTGAGGCTCCCGCAAGAACAGCTTGGCCTCGGTCCAGGTGAGTTTGAGGAGAGCTCTCATCGGTTTGTTCCTAAGTCCTGATCTGACTGCCCGTGAGATGGAGGAACACATCCTCCAGATTGGGCTGGCGGGTGTGGAGATCGTAGAACCGGAGCTTCTTCTCGATCAGCAGTCCGACGACGTCGGGGATGAGCTTGTCGCTGCGGCCGCTGACGGTGATCCGGCCCTTGAACGCCTCCGCCCTGTCGACGGAGGGCAGCGCTTCGAACCACTCGAGATGAAACTCTCCCTTGATGGTGACCTTAACCACGTGATCCGCGGAAAGTCCGGAGATGAGGATTTCCGGCCGATCCAGAGCCAGGATCTCCCCTCGATCCAGGATCAGCACACGGTCGCAGAGGCGTTCGGCCTCCTCCATGGAATGGGTTGTCAGGACGATGGTCTTCCCCTGCCGGTTGAGGTCCTGAATCCGCTCCCAGATCATACGCCGGCCCTGAGGATCCAATCCGGTGGTCAGCTCATCCAATAAGAGCAGCTCCGGATCATGGATCAGAGCCAGCGCGGTGAACAGGCGCTGCTTTTGCCCTCCTGAGAGGTGCTGGAACCGGGTGTCCCGCAGGGGTTCGAGGCCCAGCTGTTCCATGAGGATATCCGGATCGAGCGTCCGTGCATAAAAAGACCTGTAGAGATCCAAGGCCTCCCGGACCTTGATCTGCTGGGCGATCGCAGACTCCTGAAGCTGAACCCCGATGCGGGCGTGCAGTTTGCGTCGGCTCTGCCAAGGGTCAAGCCCCAGCACCCGGATGGTGCCCCCATCGGGATGCCGCAATCCCTCCAAACATTCGATGGCGGTCGTCTTTCCCGCCCCATTAGGGCCGACAAGGCCGAAGATCTCACCTCGAAACACGGAAAAAGAGATTCCCTTAACGGCGGCGTAAGAGCCATAGCGTTTCTGAAATCCGGTGACCTGAATGACCGCGGTGGCACCGGTATCTGAGTCCATTGATTTTATCTTAATGGAACTTCCCTTGACAAATCAACACGGGCTGAGCACCATGATCCCATGATACTCGCGCCGCTCGCCTTATCTGGATGTTGATTCTTAAGAAGAGTTGTGCGTTGGACAAAGAAACGGCCCCCCTTATCAGGGGGATAACAACACCGGCCAAGCCGCAAACTTTGAAAATGATCACCGGCCTCCTCCTGTGCCTGTGTTTCTTTTGCTGCGGCGGCACGTTTCCCCGGCTCAGCAGCCTCATGTCCTTCGAGATGGAGGACCAGTTCCGGAATTCGCACTCTCACGCGGATTTCAAGGGCCGTGTGCTCGTCGTCATCGGGAGCGATCGTGAAGGGGCGTCTGAGGCGGAGAATTGGGGGAAAGCCCTAGCACAGTCCCTGAAGCCGGAAAGGGACTCCGGCAGATTGAACCTGATCGGCCTTTCAAACCTAAGGGGCGTCCCTTTTTTCCTCAAGGATTACGTCCGGGGCAAGTTCTCCCAAAACGCAGGCGACTGGGCTCTGATGGACTGGAATGGGCTGTTCGCCGACAGCTACGGTTTTATTGCCGGAAAGGCCAACGTCCTGGTCTTCGACAAAGAAGGCGTATTGGCCTATCAGGCCGACTTCAGCGAATGCCGTCCCGACCAGGTGCTGTCTTTGACAGCCATCATCCGCAGCCAGTTGGACTGACCTCCCCCCGTCCTGGAGACATGTCAGGCCCTCCCGGGCCATGTGACGCTCTGTATCCACGACATCGTCCGGTCGAACTTGAGCGGTTTTCCTTAATTTTCCAGCGCTATTTTTCGCCTTCTTCGACTTGCACGACTTCGTACATGTTCTTGCCGTTTTGCTGGATGGGCTGGTAGTACGTCTCCCCGACTTTGACGTACGTGACATCGCCGATCTTGACTTCTTCTCCGCCTTCCGGCAGCTTTTCGACGACGGTCCCGGCCGTCGGCGCGACAACGGTGTAGCCGCCGCCGGATTTCTCGTAATAGGTGCCGCCGTAGTAATAGTTGTTCGTGGTCTCGTTGATAACGACGGTTTCCGAGCCCGCCGGCAGGGTTGTGATCGTTGCCCCGACCGGCGCCGATACCACCGTGTAGCCGCCGCTGGTGGCCGTGTAGTAGACACCCTGGTCATAGTGGTATTGCTGATTCGAGACGCTGATGACGATGGCGGTCGTGGCGAGCGCGGCCACGAAGAATCCCCAAGGATGCCAGGCGGGCCCCCAGCGGAAGGGCCGGAAAGGGTGATAAAAGTACGGGGCGTGGCAGTAGTACCTTCTTCCGCCGTATACGTGCGGCGGTCTGGCGTACGGCCGCCGACCGGGGCGCACCACGGTATTGCGCCTGATGTTGATGTCCCTGTCGATGTTGATATTGACGTTCCTGCTATTGTCGATGTTGACGTTGTTCCGGGCGTTCGTGGTTCTGCCCGCCGGCGCCGCCTGAGGAGCCGGACGGCTCGTCGATCTTTGGGCACCTCCGTTGATCGATCCTTGGGTGCCGGAGGCCGGCTTCGGCTGCTTGACCGTGCGGTGCGGCATTCTCTGCGCTCCCGCCGAGGGCGGCAGCACCAAGGCGGCCGCGAGAAAGGCCGTCAGGACAAACTTGGTTTTTTGCATTTGACTCTTCATGCTCATGGCTCCTTGTCGCAAAGCGCTACTGGCTCGTCTTGGGGACCAGCCTGATCGGCGCCGCCGCCGCCGGCGGCACGAAATCGAAGATCGCGGAGGGCAATATCGGATTGATCTGCCAGTTGGAGAAGGCGGCCTCGTAACGCGGCGCGTTCGTCTGATCATGGTCCACGATGGAATACTTCACGGGCAGATTGAGAGAATCGTTCGCGATCCACAGTTGAACGCCCATGGTCTTGAACTTGGCCAGGATGTGGAAGCAGTCCCGCCCCTCGACGTTCTTCTTCCCCAGGAAGACGATCCGATCGCTGTTTTCGATGAGGTCGTCGGTGAACGTCGGATAAAAGAAATCGGCGGCGGGAAAGTCGATGCCATAGTCCCGGTTGATCGCGTCGATGGTCTCCAGGATCGTGGCCGGCGCCTTGATGGCGGCGAAGTTGTTTTCGTCATACGAATAGTAGGTGATGGTCGTCCCGTCGTACCAGAATCCTCTGTGATCGACGTCCGACTTCGAGTCGATGACCATCTTGTCAGGCCCCCGCATGTGCACCTCGTTCGCGATGAAATGCGTCACGAGGCCCAAGTCCGGATCATTAACGTCGCGCCGGACGCTCACGGTAAAGCTGCAGGACCCAAGTTCGCCGATCACGTCGCACATGTGGTCCAGGATCTGCAGGGCTGCAGGATCGTCTCCCGATCCCTGCGCTCGCGCATTCATCGACACCGCCAGCAGCAGGATGCCGACCAGAATTCTCTTCACGGCTATCATACTTATGCCTCCTATTTTATGTCCACGAAGCCTCCCCCGGGGGAAGAGACCACGACGCAACGGATCACTGGAAGGCCACGGCCTACGTGCTTTGCCAGATTGGGGTCATCGCGTCACCTTTGTATTCTTTTCTCGGGAAGATAGTCAATAGGACCTTGGTCCAAGTAGCGGTAGTCGGGGGATATGTATTAGCAGAGACGAAAGGGCTTGTGGCGGTTTGGCGAAAGGCCTAAAATCGCATCAGACCCCCACACCCCGTCGGGATGCAGGCCGCCGGCGCCGGAGGTTCATCTGGCCGGGAAATTCGCTTCCGGTCCGTCGCCATCCTGAGGGGCGGGTCGAAAATGCCGGACAGATTGCCGAGGTCCAGAATGTCGAGCCGTGTTTTCGGAATTGGGGCGATGTTTTTATGTTCCGTTCTGGCCTGGTCGCTTTTCCCCGTCTCAAGCGCGGTATCTCAGGAGATCCGCACCAGGCCGATTTTTGAACCGGGGGATCCGGGTTTTATTCGAAACAGCGTTGCCGAAACGTGGGAGGAATTGCCGGCCGGACTGCACGTCTCGTTCGGGTCCGTCAACACGCGATACGCCCGGTCCGAGGTGCCCCTGCGGGAACCCGTCCTGCGGTGGAGCGGGGCTGCCTGGCGTGGTGAGCGCATCAGCGCGCAATTCCTGCTTTGGAGCAATACCGGCGTTCGGCAGGTGCGCTGGGCCGTTTCCGACCTGAGGACTTCGGGAGACGCCGCGATCGCCTCGTCGGCCGTCCGCGCCCCGTTGGTCCGGTATGTCCTTGCGGATGACGAGAGGCAGTCGTGCGGTCCGCGACGTCCGGACATAGAGCCGACACTGCAGCCTGACCCGTTGGACTCAGCTCTGCAGCCGTTCGATCTGCCGGCCAGGACGACGCGTCCGGTATGGGCGCAGATCGACGTCCCGAACGAGGCGGCCGCGGGGACGTATAGCGGCACGATCAGCATCGAAGCGGAGGGGATTCGCCATCTCCTGTCCGTCACTTTGGAGGTGCTGAATCAAGTCCTTCCTCCGCCCGCCCGATGGACGTTTCACCTCGATCTCTGGCAGTCCCCCCTGGCGGCGGCGCGGTATCACGACCTCGTTCCCTATTCCCGGGAGCATCTTCTTGTTCTGGAACCGCTCCTGCGCATGCTGGCGGAGGCCGGCCAGAAATGCATCACCGCCTTCCTCATTCATGAGCCGTGGGGGCATCAAACCTATCATGACGTCGAGTCGATGGTCGAATGGAACAGAAAGCAGGACGGCTCCTGGGGCTACGATTACGCGAAGTTCGACGCCTGGGTCGATTTCTGCATCCGCTGCGGGATCACCGGACAAATCAACTGCTACTCCATGATCCCGTGGAGCGACAGTTTCCGGTATTTCGATGAGCAGAGCGGCAATTACCGGTACGTTCGCGCCGAAGCCGGATCGGACGAATACAAGGCGCACTGGGAGCCCTTTCTGAAGGATTTTGTCCGGCATCTCCGGCAGAAGGGATGGCTGGAAAGAACCTGCGTCGCCATGGATGAACGGGAGCTTGAAGCGATGCGGCGGATGATCGAGTTTCTGAAAAGCGCGGCGCCGGAGCTCAGGGTCGCCTTGGCCGGGAGCTATTATGAAAGCCTCCAGCCCGATATCCATGACTATTGCCTTTATATCGACCAGACGGCCGATCAGCGGGTGATCGGCGATCGCGTCCGGCGGGGGCAGCCGACGACGTTCTATGTCTGCTGCATCCCGCCGCGTCCCAACGTTCATACTTTTTCACCGCCCGCGGAAGCCCAATGGATGGGCTGGCATGCCGCGGCGACGGGGTATAACGGATTCCTGTTCTGGGCTTATAACGCCTGGACGGAGGATCCGCTGTACGATACTCGATTTGTCACCTGGCCCGCCGGCGATTGCTTTCTGGTTTATCCCGGCGCCCGAAGCTCCATCCGTTTTGAGCGGCTGCGCGACGGGATCGAGGACTTTGAAAAAATCCGGATCCTCCGGGACCTGGCCTCGGGCGACAGTACCAAGGCCGGACTCCTTGCCGAACTCGATTCCGTTCTTTCACAATGCACTTATGAACGCGGAAAAAACGGAGGACTGGAGCCGCTGATGAAACAGGCGGATGACGCGTTGATTGATGTTTCCCGAAAGATGGCCCGGGATTGACGGGCGGTTTGACAGAACCCGGGAGCTCGCGGGCAAAAACTCCAACCAGCCCCGCGTCGTCGATCCGGGTGATCCTATGGCGCGACCCCTCCCCCCCCGCCAACTGCTGCCGCAATAAGCCGGCTTATCGGCGGCAATATCGGAGCGTTTCTCGAGGCCATCGACGGACCTCCGGAGATCCTTGACGAGCCCTGCTGGTTGGCAGAAGCTTGGCTCTCTTAGGCGGGCGAGGCAACCGGCGGTTCCCCAACCTTTGCCACAATAAGCCCATCCATAGCAAAGCCTGCCTTAATTATAGGAAAGGGGGCCACGAAAGGATCCGGTTACGCAAACATCTCCTGCGCGAGTGTCAGGCGCTCCCGGACTCTTACGCCGTTCGGACAGCGGACGGAGCAGGTTGGGCATTGATCGCACCTGACCGCGCGGACCCGGTCCGGCAGAGCCTGGAAATGCTCTCGCGCCATCGTGAATTGAGCGTATCCCTCCGCGTAGGTGAGGAAACGCAAGACGTCCGGAACAGGCACGCCCTTATCGCAGACGCCGCCGCACGAACCGCACATCCGGCAATAGGTGGGGCTGATGGCGGCCAGCTGCTCCTTGAGGAGGTCTTCGTCCTTCTCGGTGAACGGTTCGGCCATGGCGCGCAGGTTCTGATCGAGCTGTTCGTGATTCGTCATGCAGACGATGGCCGCGTCCACGGATTCGTTCTGGAGCGCCCATTTGATGGCCGCCACGGGCACTCCCTCTCGGGCCAGCTGCTGAGTCAGCAGCTGAGGATCCGCGCCGTACAGCCTGTCTCCCCGCCCGACCCGGCTGACGCCCCCCGACATCGTTTTCATGACGATGATGCCCAGGCCCGACTGGCGCGCGTTCCGGATGATGTCCGTCATATCGGTTTTGGGCGCTTTTGTATCGGTATTGCGGTCGCTGGCCACGGATCTCATGGAGAAATTGTAGGTTGTCAGCGCCACGTCCGTCTGCCCCAGCTCGGCGAGATAGGGCAGCATGCGGTCCATGTTAAAATGCGTGCTGACGCCCGAGAAACGGATCTTCCCGTCTTTCTTCGCCGCACGCTGGGCTTCGAGCAGCTCGTCGGTCACCTCGGAGGGCTCGTTTTTCACGTGCAGGTACCAGATATCGAGGTAATCGGTGCCCAATTCACGAAGGCTCGTCTCGAGATCGGCCAAGGCCTGCGCTCGCGTCTTCGCTCCGCTCTTGCTCGAGATGATGACCTGCTTCCGCTTTTCCTTCAATGCCAGCCCGACCAGCCGTTCGTTATGGCCGTTCTGGTAAGCGCGGGCCGTATCGAAATGGTTGATGCCCAGGTCGGCCGCCCGGGCGATCACCGACGGCTCGGAGTTCGTCATGCAGCCGAAAGATAGGGTGGTCAGCTTCAGGCCGGTTTTCCCCAGTGTCCGGTATGCCAGCTTGGGCGCCGGGGCGGCTTGGGGCGCCGGGACCCGCCTGGAAATGACGGCTGCCGGAAAAACCAGGCCGGCGGCCAGAAAATCGCGGCGTGAAAAAGCATTTCCCATGATCGAATCTCCTGATCAGTTCTTGGGCCGGAGGATGTCCGACGACAACATCGGGAATCGCTTGATCGCCTCCTCGAGGATCAGGAATGTGGTCTCCACGGCGTTCATCGGCACGGTGGCGGGAATGTCCGCGGGGGTGTGCTGAACCGCGTGAGTGATCGCGCTCTGCCCGACTGCGTAAACAAAGGCGGCCTGGCCTCCCGACGGCTTAAACGGACCGGCATCCATCACCCAGCCGTCACCGTCGATCAGCTCGATGCCCGGCACCACGTCGTTGTTTCGCCATTTGATTCCCGGGTAAGGATTCCGAATATTCAGATCCTTGTGCACGCCGGCAAAAAGCTCCTTGATCTCGGGAGACTGACTGCTGACGCCGAAATCAGCGCCGTAAGTGAGCGAGTCCATGTTCAGAATCCACTTGATGTTTCGTATATTTCCCGCTTTTTCGCGGACCTCGGCGTAGTGGGCGGCGCCCAGATAGCCGCCGTGCTCTTCGCTTCCCGTCGCGACAAAGGTCAGCGTTAGCTCCGGCTGTACACCGGAGAGGGCGTGAGCCAGCATGATCATCACCACCACCGTCGCGGCGTTGTCATTGGCTCCGGGTGCATTATAGACGGTATCGGCATGAGCCAGCAGCAGAATTTCATCTTGGGTCTTTCCCGGAATCGTGCCCACGGCGTTCCAGTCACGGGCATTTGGCATTCGCCGGGTCTGGACGCTGGCCCGGACCAGAGTCCCGGCCGCCGCCGCCGCTTCCATGATCGGAAGGTCGTGATCTCCGAAGCTGAAGGTGGGCTGTTCCCTGGGCTGGTAACCCGAGGCGCGCGCTTTGGAGGTCGAGCGGTGAAGGGTGGCGACTTGTTGTCCTTTCGAGTCGACCAACGAAAAAACGCGCTCTCCCATCTTCTTCAACGTCCCTTGGACGCCTTCGGGAGGAGTACTGGGGCTGAGGTTTCCGCAAAAGGTTTCGATCCGAGTCTCCCCGACCGTCAGCTCGGCCGGTTTGACGACCTCCCAGCCCTCAATACGGTATTCGTCGAGAAAGGCGCCGGGGATGGAACGGCGCATTTCCGCCAGTATCATGCGGATACGCTGCTCATAGGCGGGCGAGCCCGCGGGAGCGGGACCCGTGGCGCACAAACGGTTCAACAATTCATCGGCATACTTGAAGCGTTTCTCGGGAGTGTCGACGAGTGAAGCACCGGAGGCTGCCCACAAGATGCGCGGGCTGAAAAACCGGAGGCTGGCCAGAGAGCTGCCTGCCAGTGACATGAACGCGCGTCTTTTCATATGTCCTCCATCGATTCTGTTCAAATCGCTCAGCGCCTTGGGCCGGCGGATTTCCTCTTTGAACGAAGCCAGGAGGCGGGCGGCCTCTTCTCTTGTCTTTGCCTCCGCCATGATGCGGATGACGGGCTCGGTGTTCGACGGCCGAAGATGGACCGATGAGTCGGCAAACTGGATCTTCAGCCCGTCGAGCGTGTCGATGTTCTCGCCGGCATATCGCCGCCGGACTTCGCCGACGATCCGGTGGGCTTCCTCAGAGGTCGCCTCGACCTTGTCTTTCAGCATTACATAGAAGGGTATTTCGTTCCGCAGCGCGGAGATCGTCTTTCCCGACGCGGTCATCATCTCCAAGACAAGGCCCGCCGCCGAAAAGCTGTCCCGGCAGGTATGGACCCGGGGCCAGATGACGCCCCCGTTCCCTTCCCCGCCGATCACGGCGTTCTTCTGAATGACCTCTTCGACGACGTTGATCTCGCCGATCTTCGTCCTGTAAACGGGAACCCCGGCGGCGCCGGCGATATCGTCAATGGCCCGGGTCGTGGACATGTTGACGGCCACCGGACCCGGTGTCCCGGCGAGTACGTGCTTAACGGCCAGGGCGAGGGTCAGCTCCTCTCCGAGCGGCTCTCCCCTCTCGTCGATGATCGCCAGGCGGTCGGCGTCGGCGTCCTGGGCGAACCCGACGTCGGCTTTTTTCTCGACGACGGCGCGGCATATTTCCGTGAGATTCTCGGCGACGGGTTCAGAATCCCGGACGAACGCCCCGTCCGGCAGGGCGTTGATCAGGAACGTCCGGCAGCCGAGGGCTTCGAGAAAGCTCGGCATGAGGACGGCCCCGGCGCCGTTGCAGCAATCGGCGACGACCTGGAAGGTTTTCCCTCTGATCGCCGACACGTCGAGGGCCTTGAGCAGCCGGGTGAGATGGGGCGCCAGCGGGTCGGGCTCCGACGTCATTTTCTTATACTTGTCCGCAAGCACGAACGAGAATTCTCCCTGGTGGTAGATGTCCAGGAATTCCTCGACCTGGGACGGGTTGAGATAGAGCCCCCGGGGGCCGAGGAACTTCAGGCCGTTCCATTCCGGCGGATTGTGGCTGGCCGTCACGGCCACGCCGCCCGCCGCCTGGCTTTCCTTGGTAAAAACAAGGACCGAGGGAATCGGCGCGATGCCGATATCCACCGGCTGGCAGCCTGTCGCCAACAGGCCGGCTATCACGGCGTTTTTGATCATTGGCCCGGAGGGACGGGCATCCTGGGCGACCACGACCTTGCCCCGGCCGACATAAGTCCCGAAGGCCGAGGCGAACCGGGCCGCAAGCTGTGGAGTCAGGCTTTCGCCGACGACACCCCGGACGCCGGAGACGCCGACTTTCAAGGAATGGCTTTTGGTCGTCATATGAGCTGGTTGATGAACGCCAGGACGCGGTCCACGTCCTCCTGCGCTTTTTCCTGGGATTTGTTTTCGGCGACGACCCGGATCATCGGCTCTGTCGCCGACGCCCGGATATGCACCCAGCCGTCGGTCCGCTCGGCTCTTATCCCGTCGATGAGGACGAGCTCTTCAGGACGAAACAGCTTTTTCGCCTCGGAAACGACTGAGTGGACCTTGAACGGCGGGCAATAGACCTTTTCCTTGACGATATGGTACTTGGGGATTTCTTTGACGAGCCCGGATATCGTCATTCCCCTGACGGCGCTCATCTCCAGGATCAGCCCCATGGTCAGGAAGCCGTCGAACGCCGGCTGAAAACCGCGGACGGCGACGCCCCCGCTGCCTTCTCCGGCCATGGCCGCTTCTTCGGCCAGCATCGACTGGATGGCATGCGATTGGCCCACCTTGGTTCGGATGACGCGGACCTGGCGCCGGGCGGCGACGTCATCGATCATCCTCGAGGCTGACGGGTTGGTAATAATCGGGCCCGGGTTTCTATCCAGATAGTAGGCCGCGACCAGGGGAAGAGTATACTCTTCGGACAGTGTTTCTCCGTCCTCGGCCACGATCGAGACGCGGCTGACGTCGCTGTTGAGAAGGAATCCCGCCCGGGCCCCGGTGATCTTGACGATCGCCGAGACTTCGCCGGCGTTCCTCGGCCGGGGTTCGGGGTCGTGGGGAAAGAAGCCGGTGGGCTCGTTGTTGACGGCGACGAGCTCGCAGCCGAGGGCGCGGCAGAACTCGTCGACGAACTTCGCTCCCGCCCCGTTGCACGGGTCGATGACGACCTTGAACCCGGCGGATCTTGTGGCCTGGACGTCCAGGAACCGGGCCAAAGCCTCCCAGTAAGTCTCCTGATGGTCGGCCAGGGGCAGGATCCGGCCGATCTTCGCGAGCGGGGCCTTGTGGAACTGCTCCAGATGATAGAGGTCCAGGACGTCCGCTCCCTGGAATTCATTGAGATAGGTTCCCTCCCGATTGATGAACGTCAGGGCGTTCCATTCGGCGCCGTTATGGCCGGCCGTTATGGACACTCCTCCGCCGGCGCCCAGCTTTCTCACGAGATACTGAAGGATCGGTGTCGGGCAGACGCCGAGGTCCAAAACCTCGCAGCCCGTCGAGGAGAGGGCGGCCGAAACCGCCGCCTGGAGCATCGGTCCCGAAGCGCGCGTGTCCCTGGCGATGAGGACCCTTTCGGAATCCAGGAACGTCCCGAAAGCGGAGGCGAAGTCGATGGCCAGCTCGGGGGTCATCGTCTCCCCGACGATCCCCCGGACTCCGGAGATGCCGATCTTCAGGAGCTTCATTCGATCTCGGACGCTCTTCGGTTTTCAGGCAACATGGTTATGTCTGGGTAAATTATGTCGGGATTGATCATCCCCGTCAAGACTCCGCGGCCTGACCAGCTCTTGGCATACCCATTCCCCATTTCAGCACGCGCCTTAGCGGATCTCATTTTGCGCCATGGTGATGATAACACTGCCGTGTTTATATCCCGACTCGACATACCGATGCGCCGCGGCGGCCTGTTCCATCGGATAACACCTGTCAATGATGGCGCGGTACTGCCCGGCTTCGATCAGATCCTTGATGAAAGTGAGGTCCGCCGCCTTTTCGCTCGACAGCGCGCAGATCACTTTCTGGCTGCCCGCGATCTTCGTCCACAGCATCTGCGCCAACGGCTTCATCTTGAAACTGGCGAATAGATAGGTTCCGTTGGGCTTCAACGTTTTCCGGCCGTGCCCGAACGATGTCTTGCCGAGGATGTCAAAGATTACGTCGTAGGTTTCGCCGCCGCGGCTGAAATCTTCCTTGTTGTAGTCGATGACCTTGTCCGCCCCCAGCGCTTTCACGTAACCTACGCGAGGCGTGCCGCAGACTCCGGTCACCGCTGCGCCGAAGTGTTTGGCCAGCTGCACGGCCGCCGAACCGATGCCGCCGGAAGCGCCGTTGATGAGCACCTTTTGTCCCGGTTGAATATTGACCTTGCGCAGCAGGCTCAGCGCCGTCAACGCGCCGTAGGGCACGGCCGCGGCTTCTTCGAAGGTCATGTTCGCAGGTTTAATCGCCAGCCTGCCGGTCTCGGGCATGCACATGTACTCGGCGTAAGCGCCCATCTTCTGGCCGGGATAGCCAAAGACGGCATCGCCCGGCTTGAAGCGTGTCACCCGCGTGCCGATCGCCTCCACCACCCCGGCGAACTCGCCGCCGAGGACGGGTTGCTTTGGTTTGCGCCAGCCGAAGGCTAATCGCACGGGCAGCCAGAGGAGCAGAGGCATGCTGAATTTGCGCGGCGTGATGCTCTTGAAATTGCGCGCGATCAAATCGCCGAAATTGACGGGCGCCGCCTGTATGCGGATCAGCACCTCGTTGTCCTTCGGTGCAGGCTTCGTCACTTCAGCGAGGTGCAGCACTTCCGGTGGTCCGTATTCAGTATAGATGATCGCTTTCATGGTCGGACTCCTCCATTGAGTTTGGCAAGGCCGTTGTTCTGCGGCGCGAAAGATGGGCACAGCGCGAAATAGTGCCGCAAATCCACCGGCATTATCGAATCTTGCCGGTCAGGGGCCGAGGCCGGGCACGATGATCAACGAGAAGCGGCGCGTAGACCCCCAAGAGCTCGCCGCCGGTCTTTAGCAAGACCAGGGCGAAGAGCCCGCCTTTGGGGTTGGGTCCTGTTTTTGCCAGGAGGGGCGCGAGCATCACGGCAAAAAAGAGAAGGAACATCCAGCCCCCGCCGCTCAGAGCCAACGGCGCCCTGGGCTTGAGACCGAACGGGCCAGCCGCCCAAATGTCCCTCGCCAGGCGGAAGGCCCGGACAGCGACAAGGTAGAGAAACGGCGTTTGCAGCTCACCCGACAGCAAGGTTGCCATGGTGATGAACCCGATCCCGAACTCCTCTCCCGGGCCGAAGACGAGAATGGCGAAAGACCCGAAAAAGAGGATGAACACCGTCTCAAAGAAAAGCAGGCTGCCGGGCGTCTTTTGGAAGCTCGGCTCGAGCAGCTTGACCTTCTTCCTGAACAACGCTTTGACATGGTCGCCGGCCAGGACGAGAACCCCCTCAAGAATATAGAGCGCCACCAGGCTGAAAGGCGGCCAGCCCCAGAAAACGACTCCGTAAGCTGGAATGGCGTTCCCGAGAATAACACCGATGGTGTCGCCGACGAGCGCCCGGATTCTCTGCCTCTCGTCACGCGATTCGCTCCGGACTCTCATGGACCAGGGAATATTACGGCATCCGGCGGTCAAGACGCAAACGGCGACCGACGGGGGTCGGTTTCATAGAAGATTCCTTGGTGAACAGCGGTATCGCGAAATCCACCGCGGTCCGGCGGATGATGTCGTCGTTGGTCAGCTCTTCTTCCTGGTACCCCGAATAATATGTGCCGCCCAGCGCGTTAAAACCGGGTCAACCCGCGCGCGGCGCCGCTACTTCAGGACAACAGTGAGTTCCGGCGCCGGGAACAGGCGCAGAGTGTTCCAACCGTCGCCGGCGGTTGACTGCAGGGCGCGGCCTTCGGGAACCTGCGTGGCTGTCGCGAACGGATAAAGGCTCGCGTCCAAGCTCAAATCGACATAAGCCGCCCGGTAACGCGCTCCTTTGCGCGCTTCGTTAGCGATCTGGTGATCGATCAGGTGCAGCACCAGGCCCGCCGGATTCCGGCGCAGGTACACGGTGTAGCGCTCCGTGACGTCTTGGCCGTCTATGGAACACAGCCGGAAAAGCGGCGCAGGCAGCACGGCCTTCCACAGCGCCGCCATGGCCTCTGGTGAATCGGTAAACGCAGTTTCGGCCGGTGCCACGGCGTAGGCGAATCCCGAGCCGGCGCGGGCGCGCGTGATGGCGGGTAATGATCCTTCGCTCGCCGTGGTGGCCCAGGCCAGCGCTTCGGCTCCTTGCAGCCGGAAATCGGGCATCGGATCCGGCAGTGGAAGACTGACACTGTCGAATTCCAGTCGCATCCCGCGCCAGATCGGCGGCGGCATGGAGCCGGCGACCATCACGCCAAACAAGGGATGCGCTTTCGGAGCGGCGACGGGCTGGCCCAACCCCACGCCTCCGCCGAAGCTGACAACACGGCCGCCCGCGCGCACGAAGCCGTCGATCCTGGCGGCATCGGCTGCGGTGAGGCAGGCACGCGCGGGGACTATGAGCGCACGCATGCCGGCGGGGATGGCTTCCCAGTGTTGCGAATTGTCGGCATTGAGCAGGCGGCGGGGCAGGTAACCGGCCTGTCGCAAATGCTCTTCCATTTTGAGCAGCGTGGGCGAGTAGGCGCCCCCTCCGGGCCAGTCGAGCAGGCGCGCGTCGTTGCTGCCCAGCACGATGCCGACGTCGTGAATCGATTCGGCACCGGCCAGATAGGGACGCCTGTCGCGGAGCCAGGCGGCGGCGTTGTCGATCAACTGCAGCACGGCCTCCTCGGGCCTTCCGTCGTGGCCGAGCGTTATCGACATGTAATAATTCATGCCGCCCCCGAACACGGTGGCGAGCTCGGCGCGCACCTCGGCGTTGGTCTTGGTGGTGGGGGGAGCGTCGCCGCCCAAAGGCGTGAACCATTCGTCGGACAGCATGGAGAGGCCTTCGTAGGGCTTCTCAAAGACGCCGAGCAGGTGCGCGTAGCTGCGCTGCCTCTGGTAATCGGCCAGTTCGGTGCTGTAATAATCCGCCGATTGTCCCAGGCCCACCGCGGCGCGCGGGCCGAGGAACAACGGATCCACCAGGCCGTTGAAGGTGAGCACGGCGGTCGGCTTCAGCGAGCGGATGAGCGCCGCGGCCTCCTGGTTCCAGGCGATGGCCGAATCGACGGCGAACTCGCGGCGCTCGACTGTGGCGGCCGTTTGGTAATCCTTGGCGTACCGTTTCGCGAAGGCAGCGGCGGTCCAGGGATCGGAGGAGTAGGAGGGGCACTGAACCGAGTCCAGCCAGAGCCCGTCGACTCCGTAGTCCTTGACCAGCTCTTCGATCTGTCGGCGCACCACGGCGCGGAAAGGCGAGTGCACGCTGAGCAGCGCACAGGGCCACGGCCGGGGATAGGTGATGATCCGGCCGCGTCCGTCGCGCGCCGCATACTTCTCGAACTCAGGATTGCCATCATAGAAGGTATTGAAGTAGACGACCAGTCGGAGACCCTGGCGGCGGCACTCGGGCGCCAACTCGCCCAGGAAGTCGCGGCTGGTCTGGTAAGAGGTCGTGGCGGTCTTGCGGAAGACCAGCCCGTCGATCCACTTGTCATACCAGATGACGGTGGCCGCTCCGGCGGCCTTAAGGCGGGTGACCAGGGCGCGGGCATCGAAGTTCTTCCCGATACCGGTGCGCCACTGGTCGATGGTATAGCCCGAGTGTTGGGGATCTTTGATGAAACCGACCATGACGCTCATCTGCGGCGGGCGGTAGAATTCGGCGCGGCCGAAATCCTGGCGATTCTTCGTCGCCAGAGTCTGTGAGAAGGCGATGGGAATGGCGGACAAGGCCGCTATAAGTAGCCAGCGACGATCCATGGACTTACCTCCAACTGAGAGGAAGCCGACGCCTCAGCCGTTGCTGTCCGGGCTGGCCGCCGACAACTGACTCCAGGTCCCCGTGTTGGCGTGATACCGCCAGAGGCCGCTCGTGCCGAAATCGACCATCAGAGTCGAGTCATAGCCGTCATTAAAATAATCACCGGCCACCATGAACACGGGATTGAAAGTGCTGAGCTGGGTCCAGCTCTGGTCCGTATCATCGTAGAGCCAGAGCCCGTTCGATCCGAAATCGACCGCAATTTCCCGGTCGCCGCTTGTTTCCGTATCGCCATCGATGTCCAGGGGCTCGACAAAGCCGTGGGCAGTCGGGCGTCCAGTTATGGAGCTTGGTCAGGGAACCCGGCCAGACGCCGGGTTTCCAGAGCCACAGCCCGGCCGGGGTCGAGAAATGCCTGATGAAGAGCTCGGTGACCGAGTCGCCGCCGAAATTGACCGCGCGGACCCCGTCGACGAGATCGGCGTCGATCTGGTGCCAGTCCCTTGAATCTCCGACATACATCCAGAGGCCCAGAGTATCGAAATCGATGACCAGGTCATCGAAGGTCCCGCCGGTGAACCTCGCCGAGACGTGGTCGTCCTCCTCGGTGACGGTCCCCGTGAGCTGATCATACTGCGGTGTCCCGGAGAACCAGAGCCGCCAGACTCCCTGAGTCGGGAACAGGGCGCAGGCCTCGGTGGTCGTGCCCCTGATGGTATTCATCTCCAAGCCGACGGTCATGTCCAGTCCCGATACCTTGAGCCAGCTCTGACCGTTATGGTACTCGTGGCGCCACAGCCCGGCGCTGGCGAAATCGACGTAAAGCTCCAGCGGGGCGTCGTCGTCATCGTTGACGGTGAAGCCTCCCCCGGTGCTGCTGAAACCGCTGATCTGAGTCCAGGTGCCGGGATAGCCGTTGTATTCCCAAACCCAGACGCCATAATAGGGGAAGGAGGCGATGAGCTCGGCGTCGGTGGTCGTGGCCCCGATCGTGCCGCTGATCATCCAGTAGGGGTTCTGGTTGCTGATCTGGTGCCAGGTATTGTCCCGGACCCAGATGCCGGCGGTGGCGAAATCGACGGCCATCTCCTCCCCGAAACTGCCGGTCGCATTGAAGTTGTCAAAGACGACGCCCCGGTAGTCGAGCGAGCCGTTGCCGGGATACTGGACGGCCGCCTGCTCGCGGCGGAGCTTCTCCTCGCTCGGCGGTCCGGGCGGCGGCGCGTCGTAGCCCATGATTTTCTCGCCTTGGCTGTAGGTCCGCGCGGTCTGCGGATGGAATCGATCGTCCGGGCTTGATTTGCGGGCCTCGACGATCGGACTCAGGACGGCCAGCACGGCGACAAACCACAGGATCGTCATAACCTTTTTCATGATGGCATCTCCTCCTTTTCCATAGCTATCCCAAATGATTTTTTAGGAGCTTCCTTTTTTGCGCGTCGCAGAGATCACGCCCTCCGCGCTTGAAATCGGTACCCGCCTTCACGAGGCGATGATATTACCGGCCCCAACAGGTGTCAAGAACTCAGAATTCGGAGGGACGGCGCCCCGGAAGATGGGTTATCGGCCCGGCAGGGAGTTGGGGACGGCGGGAGCCTCAGCGGTACTCTTTCCAGCTCTTGATCTGGAGGTCCGCAAGGGACTTGCGGGACACGGCTTCGACGAACCGCCGGGCGAGCTGGACGTTGGTGAACAGCGGGAATCGGCAAAATCCACCGCCGTCCGGCGGATGATATAGTCGTTGGTCAGCTCTTCTTCCTGGTAATTCTTGGGGATGTTGATGACCAGATCGATCTTTCCCGACCGCAGAAGATCGAGCACGTTCGGCTTCTCGCCGGATAGCGGCCAGTGGACGAGCTGCGCCGGGATGTCGTTATCGGCCATGAACCGGGCCGTGCCGCCGGTCGCGTAGAAGTTCACCCCCAGCGCCTGGAGCTTCCGGGTGCTGGGCAGGAACTGCGCCTTGGTCTCGATCGGCCCGGTCGAAAGCAGGATGTTCTTCACGGGCAGTTTATAGCCAACCGAGAGCAGCGCCTTGAGAAACGCCTCCTCGAAATCGTCGCCCAGGCAGGCGACCTCGCCCGTCGAGGCCATCTCCACGCCCAGCGTCGGGTCGGCCCCGCTCAGCCGGGTGAAGGAGAACTGGGGCGCCTTGACGCCGACATACTCCAGGTCGAACGCGGAGCGGTCGTACCGCTGGACAGGATGCTCCATGATGACCCGGGTGGCGATGTCGATGAAGTTGACGTTGAAGATCTTGGAGACGAACGGGAAGCTCCGGGAGGCCCGGAGGTTGCACTCGATGACCTTGACGTCGTTGTCCTTGGCCACGAACTGGATGTTGAACGGGCCGTCGATCCGCAGGGCTAGGGAGATCTCGCGGGCGATCTTTTTTATCCGGCGGGTCGTCTCGAGGAAGGTCCGCTGGGGCGGCAGGACCATCGTGGCGTCGCCCGAGTGGACGCCGGCGTTCTCGACATGCTCGCTGATGGCGTAGACCAGCATCTCGCCGTGCTGGGAGACGGCGTCGATCTCGATCTCTTTCGCGTCGACGATGAATTTCGACATGACCACCGGGTGGTCCGTCGAGATCAGGGCCGCCTTGCCCAGGTATTTCTCCAGCTCCTCGTCGGTCGAGGCCACGCTCATGGCCGCGCCGCTGAGCACGTAGGATGGGCGGATGAGCACCGGGTAGCCCGCCTGCTTGGCGAACTCCCGGGCCTTGGCCATCGAGGTCAGCTCGGCCCAGGCCGGTTGGTCGATCTTCAAGCTGTCGAGGAGCTTCGAGAACTTATGACGGTCCTCGGCGCCGTCGATGGACAGCGGCGAGGTGCCGAGCACCCGGACGCCCGCGGCGTGGAGCTTCAAGGCCAGGTTGTTCGGGATCTGGCCGCCCATGGCGATGATGATGCCCATGGGCTTTTCCTTCTCGTAGATATCCAGGACCGTTTCCAGGCTCAGCTCGTCGAAGTAGAGCTTGTCGCAGACGTCGTAGTCGGTGCTGACGGTCTCGGGATTGTAGTTCAGCATGATGGTCGTGTAGTTGAGGCGCTTCAGGGTCAGGACGGAGTTCACGCAGCACCAGTCGAACTCGACCGAGCTGCCGATCCGGTAGGCGCCGCCGCCGAGCACCATGACCGAGTGGCGGTCGTTGAAGGTCAGGTCGTCCTCGCTGCCGTTATAAGTCAGGTAGAGGTAGTTTGTCCGGGCCGGGTACTCCGCGGCCAGGGTGTCGATCTGCTTGACCGAGGGCGACAGGCCGTAGTTCCGCCGCAGCTCCCGGACGTCGTCTTCCGTCTGGCCCAGCGCCCGCCCGATCTGGCGGTCCGAGAACCCGAGCTGTTTGGCTTCGAGCATGGTGTCGCTCGGACACCGCTGCTCGCCCACGGCCCGGAGTCGCGTCTCCATGTCCACGATGTGCCGGATCTTGTGCAGGAACCAGCGGTCGATCCGGGTCAGGTCGTAAATCTCGTCGATCGACAGGCCGGCCTTGAGGGCCTCGGGGATGGCCAGCAGCCGCATGTCGGTCGGCTGGCCCAGCTCCTCGCGCAGGTCGTCGAACTCGAGGTTCCGGTTGAGGACCATCCCGTCGAGCCCGGTCTCGAGCATCCGGACGCCCTTCTGGAGGGCCTCCTCGAACCGGCGGCCGATGGCCATGACCTCGCCCACCGATTTCATCCCCGAGCCGATCTTTTTTGAGACCAGCCGGAACTTCTTGAGGTCCCAGCGGGGGATCTTGACCACCACGTAATCCAGGGCGGGCTCGAAGCTCGACTTGGTGACCCGGGTGATCGAGTTCGGCAGGTCCACCAGGCTGTGCCCGAGCGCGAGCTTCGTCGCGACCGCCGCCAGGGGATAGCCCGTCGCCTTGGAGGCCAGGGCCGAGCTCCGCGACAGCCGGGCGTTGATCTCGATGGTGCGGTAGGCCTCGGACTTGGAGTCGAGGGCGTACTGGATATTGCACTCGCCGATGATGCCCAGGTGCCGCACGGTCCGGATGGCGATCTCCCTGAGCTTGTGGAACTCGCTGTTGGTCAGCGTCTGGCTCGGGGCGACGACGACGCTCTCGCCGGTATGGATCCCCATCGGGTCGAAATTCTCCATGTTGCAGATCGAGAAGCAGTTATCGTATTGGTCGCGGACGATCTCGTATTCGATCTCTTTCCAGCCGAGGAGGTACTCCTCGACCAGGATCTGGCGGGCATAGGCGAAGGCCTTCTCGGCGCGCTCGGTGAGCTCTTTCTCGTCCCGGCAAAGCCCCGACCCCAGGCCGCCCAGGGCGTAGGCGATCCGGATCATGACCGGGTAACCGATCTTCTCGGCCACCCGCAAGGCCTCGGGGAGGCTGGTTACGGCCTGGCTGCGGGGCACGTCGACGTCGATCTCTTTGAGCCGGGCGACGAACCGCTCGCGGTCCTCGGTATTGACGATCGCCTCGACGGGAGTTCCGAGCACCCGGACGCCGTATTTCTTCGAGAACCCCGCTCTGCTCCAGCTCGACGCCGCAGTTGAGGGCGGTCTGTCCGCCGAAGCTCAGCAGGATGCCGTCCGGCCTCTCTTTCTCTATGACCTTCTCGACGAAGTAGGGCTTAACCGGCAAAAAATAGACTTCGTCGGCCAGGTGATCCGAAGTCTGGATGGTGGCGATGTTCGGGTTGACCAGGATGGTCCGGACATTCTCCTCTTTGAGGGCCTTAATAGCCTGGCTCCCGGAATAATCGAATTCCCCCGCCTCGCCGATCTTGAGGGCGGAGCTGCCCAGGATGATGACCGTCTTCGGCTTGTCCATCATCCCAGGAGCCTCCGGAACTCTGCGAACAGGTACCCTGTGTCGACCGGCCCCGGCGTTGCCTCGGGGTGGAACTGCACGCTCCGGAACCTCCCGCCGGCATGCCGGATGCCCTCGTTTGTGCCGTCGTTGGCGTTCGTGAACCAGGGCTCCCAGCCCGCCGGCAGGGTCCGGCCGTCGACGGCGAACCCGTGGTTCTGCGACGTGATCCGGCAGCGCCGGCTGTCCGCCTCGACGCAGGGCTGGTTCTGGCCGCGGTGGCCGAACTTGAGCTTATAGGTGTCGGCGCCGGCGGCCAGGGCCAGGATCTGGTTGCCCATGCAAACGCCGAACACCGGGATGTCTTTCTCCATGACCCGGCGCACGATCTCGACTGTCTCCCGGCACATTTTGGGGTCGCCGGGGCCGTTCGAGATCACCACCCCGTCGAAGCGCTCCCCGGAGAAATCATAGTTCCAGGGGACACGGCGGACCCTCAGGCCCTGCCCGACGAGGTTCCCGATGATGCTGAGCTTGACCCCGCAGTCGATAAGCACGACGGTCTTGGCGCCGGTGCCGTACTCGACGGGCTCCCTGACGCTGACTTTTTCCACCAGGTTGACGGCGTTCGGGTCGGTGAACGGGAGCTCGTCGCTGAAAAAGAGGACGCGGCCGAGCATGGTCCCTTCGTCGCGCAGGCGCTTGGTCAGCATCCGGGTGTCGATGCCGCAGAGGCCCGGGATCTGGTTTTCCGAAAGCCAGTCCCCCAGGCTGCGGACGGCGTTCCAATGGCTGTGCTCCAGGGAGTATTCCGAAACGATCAGCCCTTTGATGTGGACCCGGTCCGATTCGAAGTTCCGCTCCAGCCCGTCGATGATCCTGGAGGCGGGGACGCCGTAGTTGCCGATGAGCGGGTACGTCAGGACCAGGATCTGGCCGTGGTAGGAGGGGTCGGTCAGGGTCTCGGGGTAGCCGACCATGCCCGTATTGAACACCACTTCCCCGGCTACCGACCGGCGAGCGCCGAAAGAGAAGCCGTGGAAGACGGAACCGTCTTCGAGCTCGAGGCGCGCTTTGGTTCGCTTGTTTTCCACTTGAGTTCGCGCCATTTTAGCATGTTTCTCCCGATTTTCCTAAGGTCGACGCCCTGTTCTTGACAAGCATCGCAGGACGCACATATATTGGGAATTCAGGCGAGTAAGGAGATATGCATGAAAGGGAAAAACCGAAATTCTGAGATTCCCGTCGGCTGCGCCCTCCGCGGCGTGAGCAGGCGTCAATTCCTGGCCGGCTGCGCGGCCTGCGCCGGCGCCGCCGGACTGGCCGGAGCGCCCCGCTGGCTAAGGGCGGCCGGCCGGGGGCCGACGATCCGGATCATCTATGCGCTCCATGCCGCCAAGCAGGACCGGCCGGACTGGCCGAACATCGGGTTCGATTTCACGCCCGTCATGGACGAAATCACGCTGGGGCTTCGCGCCAGATTCCCGGAATATACGTTCGTGTCGTCGCTTTCGACCGGCGAGGAACAGACCAAGAAGATCCTTGAAGTGGACGGGCCCCAGAACCTCGACGGCTACATCGTCTATCAGATGAACGCCTGGAACCGGGTCGCCCAGACGGTGGTTCCCACGGGCAAACCCGTGCTCTATGCCGATTTCCAGTTCGGCGGGAGCGGCGGGTTCCTTGTTTATTCCGCCGGGTTCATCAGGGCGGGCGCAAAGAATTTCGGGTTTGTCGCCTCGTCGCGACGGGAGGACCTGTTCGAAGCCGTAAAGTGTTTCGAGGCGGCCCGAGACGGCGGCCCGTCCTACGACTTCGCTGCCGCCGTGGCCAAGACGAGGATCGCCGGAACACCCCGGCCCGGCGACCTCGCCGGCAACCCGGACAAGCTCCAAACGCTGGCGGCCGCCGAAGCCCTCCGCCTGATGGCCGCTTCCAAGATCATCGCCGTCCGCGGCCCGGAAGCCGAGCCGGCGACGACGATGATGGGCATTCCGGTTGTCTACATCCCGTTCTCCGAGCTGAACGACGCCTGGGCCGCCGCCGACAAGGGCGAGGCGGCCAAGATCGCGGACCGCTGGATCAAGTCGGCCGCGCTGGTCGAGGGCGTGTCCCGCGACGAGCTGGTCAACTCGGCGGCGATGTACATCGGCCAGAAGGCCGTGCTCAAGAAGCACACGGCCAACGCCATCACCATCAACTGCCTGGGCGGATTCTACGGGGGACACATCCACGCCTACCCCTGCCTCGGGTTCCACCAGCTTCTCAACGAAGGCCTGGTGGGGGCCTGCGAGTGCGATGTCCCCTCGACCGCGGCGATGGTCGCGGGGTCGGCCCTGACCAAGGGACGGCCGGGGTACATCTCCGACCCGGTCATCGACACCGCGAAACGTCAGATCATCTACGCCCACTGCGTGGCCTCGAACCGGCCCTTCGGGCCGAAGGGCGAGGTCTATCCGTTCGAGATCCTCACCCATTCGGAAGACCGGCAAGGCGCCTCCGTCCGCGTCATCCTGCCGCCGGACTACATGACGACGACAATCGAGATCTCCGACCCGCGGAAGGAGATCATCTTCCACCAGGCCAAAGCCGTCGGGAACGACCCTGATGACCGGGCCTGCCGGACGAAGCTGGCCGCCGAGCCCAAGGGCGACATCGAAAAGCTCTTCACCATGTGGGACAAGTGGGGCTGGCACCGCGTGACTTTCTACGGCGATCTCAGGGAGCCGGTGTTCGGGCTGGCCAAGGCCCTGGGCTGGACGGTCGTCGAAGAAGCGTGAGGGGTACTCCGCAAAGGCGACGGGGTGTGCTCGAGGGCCCGCGAATTTCCCCCGCGCGGAAATTCGCTTAGTCCTAGGCTCGCTCTCCTCTTCGAGGAACCGTGCCCGCTCGCCTCCGGATGACCCTCTTCGCACACGCCCCTCGCCTTTGGCGGAGAATTTGAATAGATATCGGGGGAACTATTTCCGCTCCGGTTATCGAATGGCCTTCTTCATGACTCCGGTTCTCGCCCGTCGTAAAAAAGAGGGACAAGGTGGACTGAAGCGAGGGGGAACCTATTGACTGCCCGAAGCGTATATATTCGTGAGGTGTGGTGCGTACCGATGAACACAAGAGCCTCGGGCCCCGGAGCGGGCACGGGAGGGCGTCTCCGGTGAAAAGGCTCGTCGCCCTGGTCTTTTTCCTTGCCCTTGCCCTCGCCGTTGGGGCCAAAGACAAGGCGAAATCCGCCTCACCGGCGCCAACTCCGCCAAAGACGGTCACGGCCGTCCGGGCCGGCGGTCCGATCTCGGTCGACGGGCGGCTCGAGGAAGACGTCTGGAAAAGCGAAGGCTCCGAAGGGTTCACCCAGAACGACCCGAAGGACGGCGATCCCTCCACGGAGAAGACCCGCGTCTGGGTGGCCTACGACGACAAGTCCGTCTATGTGGCCGCCTTCTGCTACGATTCGGAGCCGAAGAAGATCATGAGCCGGCTGGGCCGCCGCGACTCCGACGTGGATTCCGACTGGTTCATGTTCGCCGTCGATCCCTACTTCGACAAACGGACCGGCTACCAGTTCGGCGTCAACCCCGCCGGTTCCATCACGGATGAAACCCTCTCGAACGACGTGAACGATGACGATTCCTGGGACGGCGTCTGGGAAGGCAGGGCCCATGTCAATGGAGAGGGCTGGACCGTGGAGATGAAAATCCCGTTCAGCGAGATCCGGTTCTCTAAAAAAGACGAATACATCTGGGGCGTCAATTTCACCCGGATCATCAAGCGCAAGAACGAACGGGCGGCCTATGCCTGGGTCCCGAAGACCGAGCAGGCTTACGTCTCCCGTTTTGCCCGTCTCGAGGGCATCCGCGGCATCAACCCGGGCACGCATATAGAGATCATCCCCTACGCCGTGACGCAGGCTCAATTCCGGCCGTCTGAACCCGGGAACCCGTTCGAAACCGGGCACAAGACTCTCGGCAGCCTGGGCTTCGACGCCAAGTTCGGGCTCAAGAGCAACCTGACGCTTGACGCCACCGTCAACCCCGACTTCGGCCAGGTCGAGGTCGACCCGGCCGTGGTCAACCTCTCCGCCTATGAGACTTACTATGAGGAGAAGCGTCCGTTCTTCATCGAGGGCGCCTCGATCTTCGACGGGTTCGGCCGCGGCGGCGTCTATCTCAACGCCAACATCAACTGGCCCCAGCCGACGTTCTTTTACAGCCGGCGGATCGGCCGCTCGCCCCAGGGATTCGTCACAACGGAAGGGGACTTCTATGTCACCCCCGACAGGACGACCATCCTGGGCGCGGCCAAGGTCACGGGGAAGCTCGGCGGCTGGAACGTCGGGTTCATCAACGCCCTCACCTCCCGCGAGTTCGCCCAGATCGACGCCTCGACCGTCCGGCTTCAGGAGGAGGTCGAGCCCTTCAGCTATTACGGGGTTCTCCGCGCGCAGAAGGACATCGACGAGGGCCGCCACGGGTTCGGGTTCATGGCGACGGGAGTGTCGCGCGACCTCCAGACGGACCCCATGAGCTTGCTCCTGAACAAGAACGCTTTCAGCGGCGGAGTCGACGGCTGGTCCTTTCTCGACAAGGACCGGAGCTACGTCGTCGGCGGCTGGTTCGGCGGGACCCGGCTCGAAGGAACCCCGGAAGATATGCTCAGGGTCCAGAAATCGTCGATGCACTACTACCAGCGGCCCGACGCGCCCCAGGTCACGCTCGACCCGACGGCGACTTCGCTCAGCGGCTGGGGCGGAAGGCTCAACCTCGGCAAGCAGAAGGGAGGCTCCCTCTTCCTCTTCTCTCTCGGCGCTCTCTCCCCGGGTTTCGACCCGAACGACGCCGGGTTCCAACACTCGGGCTCGGACGTCATCAACATGTCGCTTCTCCCCGGCTACCAGTGGACGAAACCGGGCCGGGTCTTCCAGCAGGTGATCCTCGCCGGCGGCGTCTTCCGGAATTATGATTTCGGCGGCAACAAGACGGGCGACGGGGTGCTGCTGATGTCGGAAGGGATGTTCCGCAATTTCTGGAGCTTCGGCGTCACGGGAGTCGTCAATCCCGCAGTCCTGAGCAACAGGCTGACCCGGGGCGGCCCGCTGGCGCTTATCCCCTGGGGATATGAGGCCGATGCCTTTCTCGAAACCGACGGCCGCCAGCCTGTCGTTCTCGAGGGGGAAGGCTTTATCTACAGGCGCCCCGAGGACGGGACGGAATGGCAGGCCGGCGTGAGCGTGCGCTGGAAGCCGCGCTCGAACTTCAGCATCTCGATCGGGCCCGAGTACGGAGGGGAAAAGACGAGGATCCAGTACGTGAGGTACGTGACCGACCCGCTCATGACATCGACGTACGGCTCGCGTTACGTGTTCGGCCGCCTGGACCAGAAAACGATCGCCGCCGAGCTCCGGCTGAACTGGACGTTCACGCCGCGGCTGACGCTCCAAGCCTATGTCCAGCCGTTCCAGGCCGTCGGCCAGTACGATGAGTTCAAGGAACTGGCGCAGCCCAAGACCTACGACTACAATATCTACGGCCAGGGCGGATCGACCATCGCCCATGCCGATGGCGCATATCTGGTGGACCCGGACGGAAGCGGTCCGGCCGACCCGTTCGCTTTCGGGGACCCGGATTTCAACATCAAGTCCCTGCGCGGAACGGTCGTGCTCCGCTGGGAATATCTGCCGGGCTCGCTCTTCTATTTGGTCTGGACGCAGAACCGCGCCGACTATGGCAATCCCGGCGACTTCCAGTTCCGGCGCGACTTCGGCGACCTATTGACCGCGCCCGGCGACAACATCTTCCTGATCAAAGTTTCCTTCCGCTGGAATATGTGACAGCCTCCCCTTTAGCGGCTTTTCCCGCCTTTGGCCGCCCAGTCCTCGAGGGTCTGCCACTCGGAGATCATGGTCACGCCCTCGGCCCGGCAGACGCTCAGAAATCCCGCCAGCAAGTCCCCTCGAGATGAGGGCCAGGGCCACCGAAGTCCTCTGTCCGCGGCTTCTTTCCGGTATTCATCCCAACGCACGAGAACCACATATTCGACCGGAAGCTGCGTCCGGCGGATGCGCCTGGAGAGCTCGGAAGTCCCGGAAGCTCTTTTTAGCGCCCTGGCCAGGATCTCCCGGGCTTTGAGCACGGTCTCGAGCGCCAGGAACCTGGCGTCGGCGGGCGAATAACACCCGAGCGGATCTCCCGCCCGGTCAAGGGACGTCTCGAGGAGAGACAGATACTCCAAAACGTCGTCACCGGCGATGCCAAAATATCCGCGCAGGAATTCTTTCCTTAACCCTTCGGCGTCAAGGGCAGGGTTCCAGAGAAGTTTGGCCAGTACCCAGGCCCTGAGCTCGGCCATCTCCGAACCCCAAGACTGGTAGGCTCCCTGCTCGAAGACGCCGGTAACGTTGTTCTTGACAAAGAGCCGGATGTTGGGAGCCAGGACCCGGTAATTCGGATGGGGCTGGATGTAATGGGAGAAGTTCGTCGTGTAATCCCAGATGAACATCCGGCCGGCGATCTTCGACCAGCCTTCGATGTCCTCCCGGAAGGCCGTGTTGGCGGGGTCATCGAGCGGCCGGGCAAACGAGCACTCGATGCTGCACAGGCGGACGACGACGTTCGGGCGGGGACGGGTGATCCTCGGCGGTTTGCGGGTGTACTGGTAGGCCAGCGTGTCGATGATGACGTTCGGAAATTCCTTTTCGATATCGGCGGCCACGGCGTTGACAAAACGGAGAAGCGAGCCGGCGGGGCTCCCCTCCTCCTCGTCGACCGCCCGGCACAGCGGACAGGCGCAGTTGTTCTGGCAGTCGTTTTGCGACACCGAGGCGATGGTCGCCGCGGGGTTGTCGCGAAGGCGGAGCTTCAGGTTCCGGACAAGCTCCTGTCGCATCGCTTCGTTCGTCAGGCAGAGCTGGGCGTTCTCCCGGGTCCGCACGCCCTTGATCTCGCTGAACCACTCGGGATGGGCGTCGAAATAGTCGGCTGGCGGGATGAGGGCATAGAAAGTGTGGACAAAGCCTTCATAGACGTGGCGCCCGCCGCGGACATCGTCGCCCCCCGCCCGGGTGCCGTTGGCCTTGTTGCGGGCCGCCCATTCGGGGTCAAAAGCCGTAAACCAGAACGGCTCGCGGTATTCGAGCGGCGGCGCGTACCGGATGGCGACGGAAGGCACCGTCAGCGAAGGCCGACGCGGAACATGCCAGGCTGTCGGAGTCCACCAGCGGCAGCCGAGGACATCCTCGAGAAAGGTGTAGACGGCGTAGAGAGTGCCGCGCGGGCTGCCTCCCGCAAGGATGAGGTCGCTTCCCTTGGTGCGGACGATGATCTCTTCAGGCTTTCAAGGACGCCGAGCCGGAAACCGGGTTCGACAAGTCGGACCGCTCCCTCTCCGACGAGGAGCCGGCTCGAACCGGGGACGGCGCCGGCTCGGCCGAACCCGCGACCGCTGACGAAACGGGCGCCCCGACCATGAAGTGGAGGAAGAAAGCCAGTTCTTCGGCGGCGTATTTCTCAACCCGGCCGGCGTCCGCCGCGACCACGATCACCGCTTTCGGCTTCCCTTTCTCGGCGATCACGCCCTGGCCCGAGGCACGGGTCGGCCAAAGAACGGATAGAGCCACTGTCGCGATCAGGGGCAACACCATAGATCTCTTCATGGCTCCTCCTTCCGGGGTTCCCTCTGCGCGGATTATATTCGCCGTGCCGGCTCACGGTCAAAACAATTCCCTAATGCTCTTCGAGGGAGACCCCGGGTTTCGGGCGGCGAGTATGTATTGAGCTCAAGACAATAAAACGGTAAATCACGTAGCAAAAAAAGAGAACCAACGTTCCTGAAGAATCGTTCTAGCGCGCGAGTTTATACGCAGCCGCCGAGAACGGGCGTTTCGGAAACGGCGTTAAAAACCCGAATGGGAGCTGGGGCGGAGGGTGTCGGTTCACGGCAGCTCTCTCCTTGACAGTCCTTGTTGGCGGACGGTATAAATTCGATAGTGAATGATGTGGTCGCAATCAGGGCTGAAAAGCGGACTGTCGCAATTCTGATCGCCGCAGGCGTCGTATTCGTAGCGGCGTTTGCCGGTATCGGCGGCCAAACCACGGGCGTGCCGGGTCCGCCCGCCATCCGCCGGCTGCCCGCGTTCCCGGTCGACGACTCGCTGAAACACGACCGCGACTTCACGCCGTCGGGCTCGCTGAGGAAGCTCAGCGAGCATCTCTATGTCCTCGACGACACCTGCAACGTCTATGTTCTCAAGTCGGGCGACAGGGCCTTGCTGGTGGGGTTCGGTTCGGGCGATATCCTGAAGAGGCTCCCGGAGATCGGCGTTCGCCGGGCGGATGAGGTCGTGCTGACCCATCATCACCGGGACCAGGCGCAGGGGCTGTGCGACATGGCGCCGCCCGATCTCCGGATCACGGTGCCCGCCAAGGAGGCGCGCTTTTTCGAGGACGTCGAGGCTTTTTGGAGCGGCGTCCAGATCGACCTGAATTACGACTGCCGCTCGCACTGGAACACCGTGCGCCGAAGCGTTCGGGTCACCCGGCGGCTTAATCCCGGCGAACGGGTGTCCTGGCAGGGGTTCGAGCTCGAGGCCGTCGAGACGCCGGGCGCGACCGACCATTCCCTCTCTTACTCCGCCGATATCGACGGCCGGCGGGTCGTTTTCTGCGGCAGTCTTATTTCGGGCGCGGGCAAGGCGCCGAACTGGTTCGACCTCCACTGGGATTATTACGGGTTCACCCAGGGCATCGACGCCTCGCTGGGGTCATTCGAGCGCCTCCGGGCAAAGAGACCGGAGCGCCTGCTGCCGGCGCACGGCGGACCCATCGACGACCCGGCCGGGGCCATGGCGGCCAATGCCAAAACTTACGCGGCCCTCCGCGAGATGCTGGTCCCGAACGAGCTTGTCCGGGTCCGTCAGGAAGTGCGGCAGATCCTCCCCCATCTCGTTTTCCTGGGCGCCAACTGCTATGCGCTGCTGTCCGAAAGCGGCAAAGCGTTCGTCTGGGATTACGGTTATGTCGACCGCGGCCGCGTCGAAGAGCTGAAGAAACGCTTCGGCGTGAAAAAAATCGACGTCTCATCGTTCAGCCATTACCACGACGATCATGCCATCCGCGCCTGGGAGCTGTACCGGGAGGGAACGGTCAACTGGGTCTACGAAAACATGGCCGACATCTTCGCTTATCCGTCTCGCTACCGGCTGCCGTGCCTCATCCCGTTCGCCATCCCCGTCGACCGCATCCTTAGCGACGGCGAGAAGGTCCGCTGGGAGGAATATGAGCTCGAGTTTTTCCATCTTCCCGGCCAGACGGAATTCCACCAGGGGCTGCTCGTGACCATCGACGGCCGGAGAGTACTTTTTACCGGCGATGACACCTGGAATAAGAAATTCCCGGAACAGGTACGGAACGGCCCGCTCGTGCCGCAAAACGAGTACCTCCTCGACAGCGGGTTCATCGCCTGCGCCCGGAAGATGATCGACTGCCGGCCGGACCTCGTCTGCCCGGCCCATACCGAAGAGTACGCGCCGACGGCGCAGGACCTCCAGGAGTTTCTGGGTTGGGCGCTTCGGCTCAGGGAGGTGATGACGTCGCTCATCGACCAGCCCGACCCGAACTTCGGGATGGATTACCGCTGGTGTCACTTCTATCCTTATCGCGCGGAGCCGGCGGCGGGCAAAGCTGTGCGCCTGGAGCTCCGGCTTCGGAATCATCTTTTCCAGACCGCAAGCGTCGAGATCAGGGTGAAGCTTCCGGCCGGCTTCGCTTGTGAGTTCCCCAATAGGACTCTGAAGATGGCCGGAAAGACCCAGGCCGCCGTCCCGTTCGACATCGTCCGCTCGGCCGCCGGCAGCGGCCCGGACGTGGGGCCGGACATTGGCCGGGCCATCGAACCGTCCCGACGCGGCCGTCAGGTCATCACTGCCGATATCACGATCAACGGCCGCCGGATCGGCGAATACGCCGAGGCGGTCATCGACCAGCCCGGGGCGCCGAAACTCGACGCCCCTTAACAACAAGATCACACAACCTTAACAAATCTTTAACAACTTGCGCCCTGAGTGTGAATATTATTCGGTCAGGAAAACGGGAGATGACCGGAAAAAAGCTCATCACTCTAGGCTACATCCTGATGTTCTGGGGCGTACTGCCGGGAATCCTGGCCGCCCTGGCGGCCTGGGGCGAACGCGCCTTCGGGCCGGCCCTGCGCCTGCCCACCCTCTTGACCGCGGGACTGCTGCTCGCGGGACTGTCGGGCATCATGCTGGCGCTCTCTATCGTCCAATACACTCGGGCGGCAGGCAGCCTCCCCATCTCGGCGCTCCCTCCCCGGCAGCTGATACGATCCGGCGTCTTCGGCGTCTGGCGCCATCCGATCTATCTCTTCTCGGTGTTTTTTTTCAGCGGACTGGCCATGACGAGATGGCCGGCCGGCTCTCTTTTGGTCGTCTTCCCCTCTTTGGTCCTGGGAACGTTCATCTATGCCAGGATCGAGGAAGGCGGCCTCAAGAGACGGTTCGGCAGCCTCTATGATGGGCACCGCCGGCAGACCTCGATCCTGGTCCCCCGACTCGCGCATATCCTCCGAGGCCTGTTCGCTGTCCTGAGCCGCTTCTACTTCCGGTTCGAAGTCTCGGGAGGGGAGGCGGACGCCCTCGCCCCGCCTTTTGTGGTCATCTCCGCCCATCGGAATTACCTGGACCCGGTTTTCGTTTCGCTGGCCTTGAAGAAACCCGTCCACTTCATCACCACGTTCGAAATGTTCCGCAGCCCGGCCTCGAGGCTGCTTTTTTCAAGGCTCTTCTCTTTCCCCGCGAAGAGATACAAGCCCGACGTCCGGAGCTCTCTCGATATCCGCCGGCGCCTGCTCGAGGGCTGTGTGGTCGGGGTCTTTCCCGAGGCAGAACGGTCGTGGACGGGAGCGATGCTCGGCTTCAAACCCGAGGTTCTGAAACTTTTCCGCCGGCACTCCGACATCCCTATCCTGCCGTTGCGTTTGGAGGGAACTTACGCGGCCTGGCCGCGTTGGGCGCGGGGCCCGCGCCGGGCGAGCGTGTCTGTGGTCATCGAGAAACCAGTTTTCGTGAGCCGCGGCGAAGACCCGTCCGAGCTGGAAGCCAAGCTGTCCCGGATCATTGAGCCGCGGGGAGCGCCGGATCCCCGGCCAAGGCCGGTCGCGGCTGACGGGATCGAGGCCTTGCTCTACCGCTGCCCGGAGTGCCTGAGTTTCGATGCCATTCGATCCGGGAGGGGGCCCGATTTCGGGTGCTCGAAGTGCCGGGCGAGCTTCAGTCTGCTTTCCGACCTATCGATTCGGAGTTCGGGAAGCGGCGCCAGAGCGTCGCTGGCGAGCATAGCCGCCGGAATCCGGATAGCGCCTGAGAGCCCGGCTTCCGACGGGGAATCGAGTGTCTTCCGGGCGAGGGCCAGACTTTGTATCGAAAAGCTCGGCCGACTCGAGGCCTTCGGCGCGGGACGATTGGACCTCTCGGCGAACCAACTCCGCTTCGCTTCCGGCGGCGCGCAAGTGCACATCGACCTCGATTCGATCCGTTCCGTCATCATTGAAGGCGCGCGGAAGCTACAGGTCTATGGCGGGCATCCGGCGCGTTTGTTCCAATTCACACACCTCGATCAGAGCGCCTTGAAATGGCAGGACCTGGTCGTCGAAGCCGTCCGGAGACGAGCCGGCTTTGCTCCGTCGACGGCCTAATCGAGGAGGAGGATGGTCATGTCCCAGCGCAAGGGCATCGCCGATTACGGCCGGCAGATCGACCGGCCGGGGCTCCTTGATTTTGCGCCCCGCACGAAAAGCCGGACGGTCGCCGGCTCCCAGGCTCACATCCTCAGCGCCTTCGGCCGCCTCACTCCCGGTTCAATGCCGGCCCGGATCTTCGCTCAAACTGCCCGGCGGGTGGTCGGCGGGTTCCTCTATTCCCTCAAAGTCGAGATCAACGATCGCTGCACGATGGACTGCCGGATCTGTTATGTCCGGAAAGGGGAAAAAGAGCTATCGTTACGAACCGTCCGGCGGCTCTTCCAGGCCATCCGGTCCTGCGGCGTCCGGCTGGAGATCCTGGGCGGAGAGCCGCTGCTCCACCCTGACCTGGCCGGCATCATCCGTTCCGCGAAACACGACGCCCTGAGCCCGTTCGTCACGCTTTACACGAACGCCACTCTGGCGACCGCCGCGATGTCATCGCAGATCAAGGCGGCCGGCCTCGATGCGGCCATCGTCTCCCTGATGTCCCATCGCGAAGCCGTCCACGATGCCTGCACCCGACAGCCCGGCTCCTGGTCGGCCGCCGTCGAGGGGATGCGCCGGCTCTCGGAGGCCGGTATCAAAATCTATACTTTCACTCCCGTTCTTCGTGATAACGTCGCGGACGTTCCAGACATCTACGAATTCGTCAAGAGCCGGATTCCCGCTTCCGCCCTTTTCTATCAGTACATTCCCCGTTCGAGGGATGACGAACTGAACATCGGGCTCGAAGACTGGCGGCGGGCCAAGCGCTGGATAACGAGTCACGGCTCCGAACATTGGGATTTTGTCCGGCGCTTCTTCATGCTGACCGGGAATGCCTGTTCCGGCGGCAACTTCGTCCTGACCGTCAAGGCGGACGGCTCCGTCCAGCCGTGTCCCTTCGTCGATGACGTCCCCATGGGGAGCATCCTCGACGACGACATCTGGTCGATCTACAGAAGGAGATTCGGCAACCGGCGCTTCCAGGAGTTCAAGAGCCTCCCTGCCGAATGCCGGGGCTGCTCGCATCGCTCGGTCTGCGGCGGCGGCTGCCGGGCGTCCGCCCGCTGGTTCGGAGGCTACGGCCGGCGGGACCCCAAGTGCCCGGGCCCTGTCTCGGCGCCCATCACGGCCGCCGGAATCTTGGATTGCATCCCGACGTTCTTTTAAGGACACCGATGACCCCGTCGAAACTCTTCCGGTTCGAAAAGTGGTACTTCGATTTTGCCATGCCCACCGGAGAGGTGGTCTTCTTTTTCCTGGCCCGGACGCGGATCCTCGGTTGGCAGGACGTGCGGTTGAGCCTGACCGTCGTCTCTCCAGTTAGAGCGCCCATCCACCGCAGCGTGAGCCTCCGCGAGTCCGGCGCCGTGAGGCCGTTCTCGGCCCCGATCCTTGGGACCGACATTCTGGAGATCTCGTCCGGTCCTGACCCCGAAATCCGCATCCGGACAGCCGGTGACGATTTTTCGCTCGACCTCGCTTTTGTCCGTCATCCCGAAACCCATCCCACAGCCAACCCGATGGTCATCCGTCGGGGGAAACGGCGGATAGTGTGGGAGCCCGTTCACAGCCGGTCCGTTGTCCAGGGTCGAGTCCGGACGCGGGGACAGACATGGAGCGCCCAAGGATACGACGGCTATGTCGACCGCCTTGTTTCCGACGTCTTTCCCCTCTTGACTCCGGTCAGGACTCTTTACTGGGGCCGCCTCCACCATCGCGAGGGAAGTCTCGTCTATGCCGTCATCCCCCGGCTGCGCCCCGCTGCCCTGCTGACCTGGGAATCCGGCCGGGGAAAGCTCGAATTCGACACGGTCGAGGTCTTCGAGCGGGGGTCCGAGAAGTCTCAGATCCTGAACCTGGACTATCCGCCGGCCTACACGCTGAGCGCGGAAAGCCGCTCCGGCAGCGTCCGGCTCGACGTCGAAAACACCGCCGCCGCCGTCGAGACCGGGTTCGTCGGGGACGAAGATATTCCCGGCGGGTTCGAGAGCCGGGCCATCAACTTTCTGGCCAGAAACCCGAGGGGCATCAAGTTTTTCTCGCGAGGCCGCGTCTGCATCAGATCTCAGAGCCAGGCGACGGAGATCGACGACGCCCCATTTTTCAGCGAGATCGTGAGGTTTTCCTGAAAGGCGGGCGCATGGAACACAACAGGCTTCATTACCTCCGGGTCAGTCTCCTGGCCTATGTCGTTTGGATCATCGTCTTCGAGGCGGTCGGCTACTATGCCGCGACTCTTCCGACCCGGGACCTCAGCCTGCCTCTTGACCGCCAAATCCCTCTCATCCCGGCGTTCATCTGGCCGTACCTGCTGTGCTATATTTTTCCCTTTCTGCCCCTTGTGGTTGTCAAGGACTGGCACCGGTTCAACCGGGCCTTTCTCGCCATCATCCTGGCCAACGCCGCGGCCTTTCTGGTCTACATTTGGCTGCCCATCGCGTTTCCTCACCCCGAGCTCGGGCCGAGCTTCTCCGACCGGATCCTGGAGCTCCAGTTTCGGTACGATTTTCAACCCGGGGCCAACAAGCTGCCCAGCCTCCACGTGACCTACGCCTGGATCGTCTACTTGGTCTGCAAAAAGCAGGGCCTGGGCCGCATCCGCGAGGGCCTGATCTTCATGACGGCGGTCCTCATTTCTGTCTCGACCCTCTTCGTCAAGCAGCACATCCTCCTCGACGTCCTTGCCGGCGCCGCCTGGGCCTTCGCGTCCTGGTTCGCCGCCGGGCGTCTTTATCCACGTCTCGCCGCGGCCGGCGTCGGCCCGGCCGGAGTCTTGAAGCGGATCATCACGACTGCCGCTTTGCCTCTCCTGCCCTATACAGTAGTCCTGGTCTTTCTTGCCGACCTTTATTACCGGAGGATCCTGCCATGAATCATCCGCCGGGACCGTCGCTGCCGGAGGCCTTGCTCGAGGTCCGGAATATCCGCATGTCGTTCGGCCGAAGGCCCGTGCTGAGGGACATTTCTTTTCGCGTGGCCAAGGGCCGGATCATCGGCATCACGGGAGAGAACGGGGCCGGCAAAACAACCCTCCTCCGGATCATCGTCGGACTTCTGGCTCCGGACGGCGGCGAGATCGCTAAAAGGGCGCGGATAGGCTATTGTCCGCAGGAGCTGGCCGTCTTCGAGACCCTGACAGTACGGGAGAATTTCTCTTTTTTTGCGTCTGCCTACGGGCTCGACGGCAAGGGAAAAAAGATATCATGGGTCGAGGTCATGAACGAGCTCTGCCGGCGTTTCCGTTTTGCCGGCTATCAAGACGCCCTTGTTTCCACCCTGAGCGGAGGGACGAAACAAAAGCTGAATTTTGCTCTTTCCGTCCTGCACCGCCCCGGGCTTCTGATCCTCGACGAGCCGTACTCCGGGTTCGATTGGGAGACGTATCTCCAGTTCTGGGAATACGCGGAGGAGTGGAAGTCCCTGGGGTTGAGCGTCCTCGTCGTTTCCCATTTCGTCTACGACAGGTCGAAATTCGACGCTGTCCTGGAGCTCAAGGAGGGGTTTCTCCGGTGCGGCTGAAGAACGTCGGCAAAGGTTGGCTCATGACCATCCGGGAAACGCGGCGGAACCGGATGGCCCTGATCCTGTTCTTCGTCGTCCCGACCGTTTTCTATGCGGTCATTTTCCTCATCACCACCCAACGTCCGATCACGTTTCATTTGGCGTCCGTCTCTCAGGAGGCGTTCATCACCGTCAGCCAGTTGAATGAGGCGCTGGTGTTCATCGGCCTGGCCGCCGTCGGCGTCCTGACCTCGTTCCTGGCCCTTCATCTCACGCAGAAGCACGCGGAGGTCAACCGGCGGCTCATTCTCTCCGGCTATCGGACCACCGAACTGCTGGCCTCCAAATTCCTGGCCCTCGTGACCATGATCGCCCTGATCGGCTGCTATGTCGGAGCCATTACGCCGCTTTTCTTCAAGCCCCAGAGGTTCGGGCTCGTCTTTACGGGGTTCGTGATGGCGGGCTACGTCTACGGGGCCTATGGGATGCTCGTGGGCGCGATCTTCCGCCGGGAACTGGAGGGGATCCTGTTCATCGTCCTGCTGGCCAACCTGGATATCGGCTGGCTGCAGAATCCCATCTATTATGCCGACGCCCAGAACAAGTTCATTATCCGCCACCTGCCGGCTTACTTTCCCTCGCAGCTGAGCATGGTCTCCGCGTTCTCCGACCATTCCGTGCTCCAGCCTCTGCTCGGGAGCCTGGCTTACGGGACGCTCCTGCTCGCCGCCGCGCTCGTTCTCTATTCCCGGAAGATGAGACTCTGGAAGTAAGCTGCGATGACGGTTTTTGCCCTCCTCCTTGACATCGTTATCCGAATCTGCTTTACTGAATTCACTATGAGACGTGCGGTGACCGGTTCGATTCGCCAGGGCGCCGCTTTCTATTATGGCTTTTATTTTGGGCGCTAAGCCCAAAATTAAAAACACCCCCGCTCTTACCCCCAATCCCCAAAAGGGCGAGTTCTATTCCCGCATCACGAAAGGTGAAAGAGATGAACGACATCAGGCTGGCGACCTCGACAGGACACGACAGGACAACGATCCGGGTGGGAGAGGCCACGTTCGGGAAGGATTTTGTGGTCATCGCCGGCCCCTGCAGCGTCGAGAGCGAGGAGCAGACGCTGGCTGTGGCCCACGCGGTCAAGGCGGCCGGCGCCCAGCTGCTGCGCGGCGGAGTCTTCAAGCCCAGGACATCGCCCTACGGATTTCAGGGACTCGGCCTGAAGGGCCTCAAGATCCTGGTCAAGGCCCGCGAGGAGACCGGCCTGCCGATCGTCTCCGAGGTCATGGACACGCGCGACGTTTCCTGGATGGGCGAGTATGTCGACGTCTTCCAGATCGGCGCCCGCAACGTCCAGAACTTCTCCCTGCTCAAGGAAGTCGGAAAGATGCGGAAACCGGTGCTCCTCAAACGGGGAATGTATTCGACCTTCGCCGAATGGCTGAACTGCGCCGAGTACATCCTGAACGAGGGGAATCCGGAGGTCATCCTCTGCGAGCGGGGCATCCGCACCTTCGAGACCTATACCCGTAACACGCTCGACCTCAGCGCCGTGCCGGCGATCAAGGAGCTGACGCACCTGCCGGTGATCGTCGACCCGGCCCACGGGACGGGGCGGAGAAGCCTCATCCCCTCGATGAGCCTGGCGGCGGTGGCGGGCGGGGCCGACGGGCTGACGGTCGAAGTCCACAACGACCCCTCGACGGCCCTGAGCGACGGCGACCAGGCGCTGACACCCGCCCAGTTCGCGGAATTCATGAAGAAAATCCGTTTGCTCCGGACGTTCATGGAGGGGCTGAATTGAGGGAGGTATCGCTCGAGACCCCATCCGGCTCGACCCGGATCGTCGTCGGCGAGTCGCTGGAAAATCTCGGCCGCTATGCCGAAAGGGAAAGAACAGTCCTTCTCGTGGACCCGAACGTCGCCCGGATCCACGGCCATCTTCTGACCGGTTATGACCGGGTCGAGGTCGGCTGCGGCGAAGCGGCCAAGAGCCTGGGGAATATCGAGAGGATCTGCCGCTGCCTGCTCGAGCTCGGCGTCGACCGGACCTGGCTGGTCGTGGGCATCGGCGGCGGTGTCGCCTGCGATATCGCCGGGTTCGCCGCGTCCGTTTTCATGAGGGGGCTGGCTTTCGGTTTCGCCCCGACGAGCCTGCTGGCCCAGGCGGACGCTTCGATCGGCGGCAAGAACGGCGTCAACCTGGACGGCTACAAGAATATCGTCGGCGTCTTCAATCCGCCGCGGTTCGTCATCTCGGATCTCGAGGTCCTGCGCTCTCTTCCCGGGCGGGAGGTCGTGTGCGGCGCCGCCGAGATCATCAAACACGCCCTGATCGGAGACCGGGTGATGTTCGATTATCTCGAGCAGCATTGGCGCCGGCTCCTGGCGCTCGAGCGGGATGCAGTCGAGGAGGTCGTCGGCCGGTCGGCGGCCCTCAAGGCGAGGATCGTCAAACTTGATGAACGGGAGGCGGGCGAGCGGCGGAAGCTCAACTTCGGCCATACGCTGGCGCACGCCCTCGAAAAGACGGCGGGCGTCTCCCACGGCGAGGCGGTGGGAATGGGAATGGCGTTTGCGGCGAGGGTCTCCGCGGCGCGAGGCCTGCTCTCCTCCGCCGAGGCGTTGAGGATCATCGAGCTTCTGCGCCAGGTCGGCTTGCCGGCCGAGATGCCGGCGGCGACCGGCCCGCTGCTCGAGGCCTTGGGGAAAGATAAGAAGCGCGAGGGAGGTCTCCTCCATTTCGTGCTCCTTGAAGGCATCGGCCAGGCCGCTGTCGGCAAGCTCAGCCGCGAGGAGCTGGAGGGATACATCCATGATCTGCGTTAGCCTCGCCGAGCCGACCGCCGAGACCTGCCGGCGCGCCCTCGAGGGCGTCGGGCTGGCCGAGATCAGGCTGGATAAAATGCGGATCGGACCCGCCGGCGTCAGGGCGATCTTCTCCCGGCACCCGCGCCTGATCGCGACCTGCCGGCCGGGCGCTATGCCGGAAGCCAGGCGGCGGCGGCTTCTTCTCGCGGCGGTCGAGGCGGGCGCGGCCTTCGTGGACATCGAGATCGAGGCGAACCCCCGGTTCAGGGACCGGCTGATCGCCGCCGCCCGCGCCCGGGACTGCAAGGTCATCGTCTCGCATCACGATTTCCGAAGAACGCCGCCGCGGGCGGAGCTCGAGGCCGCCGTCGACCGCGCTTTCGCCTCCGGAGCGGACATCGCGAAGATCGCCTGCCGGGTGCGCGTGCTCCGGGACAACGCCCGCCTCCTGGGACTTCTCGACCGCGATTTGCCGCTTGTCGTCGTGGGTATGGGAAAAATGGGCCGGCTCACCCGCATCGCGGCGCCGCTTCTCGGCAGCCTGTTCACCTACGCCACCCTGAGCGAGGGCAAAGAGACGGCCGAAGGCCAGATGGCGGCGGCGCCGCTCGAGCGGCTACTCCTCGAGTTGGGAGACTATGTCCGTGGCTGAGATCTTCGCCGTCACGGGAAAGCCGGTCGCTCACAGCCTGAGCCCCGAGATCTTCAAGCTCCTCTTCCGGGAGGCCGGCCGCGACGCCGTCTACACCCGGCTGGCCGCCGACTCGGCGCCTGAGGCGCTGGCGACCGCCCGCGAGATCGGGATCCGCGGGCTCAACGTGACATCACCCTTTAAAGAAGAGATGGCCGCCCTCGTGGACGTCAAGCACGAGCACGCCGCCAGAATCGGCGCGGTCAATTGTGTGCGATTGGCTAGCCCGGGAGCGGCGCGAGGCAAGCCCGATAAGGCAAGAACGAAGGTAACCAAGGCAGCGAAAAAGCAAGGAGCTTTGGGGGACCGGACCGGAGCCGAATCGGGCGGCGGGGCCGAGATCACAGGTTATAATACTGATTTTATTGGAATTATAGGAACACTCAAGTCCCTGGGAAAATCCACGGCGGGCCGCGCGGCGCTCGTCCTGGGAACGGGCGGGGCAGCCAGGGCGGCGGCCTACGGCCTCATCAGAGCGGGGGCGGCGAGAGTCATCCTGGCCGGCCGCTCGCTGAAAAAAGCCGAGGCTGCGGCGCGAGGCCTGGGCTGCGATTGGGCACGGCTCGCGGACGCCGGGAAAATCCTGAGGGATGTCGATATCTGCGTATCCTGCCTCCCCTTCCCCGCCTCTCAGGTCCTGCGTGCCCCTTTGCCCGGAGGGGGCTTGGCTGTGGCGGCGCCTTACGCCGGCCCGCCGAACGGCACGATCTTGATCGACGCCCATTATGCGAGCGCCCCGGGCGGGGCGATGGCGACGACCGCGCCTGACGGCGCCGACTCCGGTAACCACCACCCTTCGGCCGCTATCCGCTGGCTTTTCCACCAGGCCGTTCCCTCATTTGAAATTTTTACGGGCCTCAAGGTCCCGGGGAACACGATATCGAAGATCTGGGGAGAATTCAGCGGGACGCGCAACCCGAGCCGGCAGAAGGCCGGGCGTCACATTGCGCTTGTGGGCTTCATGGGGGCGGGCAAGACGACGACCGGGAGGGAGCTCGCCCGGCTCGCGGGACGGGAGTTCGTCGATACGGATGAGATGATCGAGGTGAACGCGGGGATGAGCATCCCGGAGATCTTCGCGCGCCGGGGGGAAAGCGCCTTCAGGTCGCTCGAAAGATCGGCGATCGGGAAACTCGCCCCAGCCGGCGGCCGGGGAAAAGTGATCGCCGTCGGCGGAGGGGCGGTCCTCGACGAGGCCAACCGCAGGCTCCTGGCTGAAGATTGCCGCGTGGTCTGGCTCTGGACGCCGGCGCTCACGGCCCTATCGCGGATCGATGTCGCGACGCGCCCCGTCCTCGACCCCGGCGGCCCCCTTGGGTCCGCGGAACGGACTCTGGCGGCCCGTCTGCCGCTCTATGCCGCGGTCTCGGACCTGATCGTCAGTTCGGCGGGCGGCAGCCCGCTCGATATCGCGCGGAGGATCAAAGATGAGATGGGTCAAGCCCTCTAAGGTCGACGGCCGGGTCCAGGCGCCCCCCTCCAAGAGCGTCATGATCCGGGCCATCGCCGCCGCCTCGCTCGCCGGCGGGGTCTCGGAGATCAGGAACCCGGCGTTCTGCGACGACGCCCTGGCCGCGCTCGGCGTCTCCGTGGCCCTCGGCGCCAAGGTCGCCTGCAGCGACAAGACCGTCAAGATCAAAGGGCAGGGCCGGCCGGTCAAGAGCGTTCTCGACTGCGGAGAGTCGGGCCTGTGCCTCCGTCTTTTCGCGCCCGTCGCCGCCCTGGGAAAAAAGGAGATCACGCTGTCGGCTCAGGGCTCCCTGAAGACGCGGCCGGTGGGGATGATCGAAGGCCCGCTGGCCGAGCTCGGCGCGACCTGCCGGTCAAACGCCGGGTATCCTCCCCTGACAGTCAAGGGCCCCCTGCGGGGCGGCCGGGCCCGCTTCAACGGTTCCCTTTCTTCGCAGTTCCTGACCGGGCTCCTGACGGCGCTCCCGGCCTGCGAGGGCGATTCCGAGCTCGATGTTTTCAAGCTCGCCAGCCGGCCTTACGTGGAATTGACGATCGCCGTGCTCGAGCGATTTGGGATTTCCGTGAGCTGGGATAGAACACTGGATACTTTCAAGGTCAAAGGCGGCCAGCGCTTCGTCGCCCAAAAATACGAGGTCGAAGGCGACTGGTCGGCGGCGGCCTTTCATCTGGTGGCGGCCGCCCTGGCCGGCCGGATCACGGTCGACAAGCTGGCGAACGACTCCCGCCAGGCCGACCGGCGGGTCCTCGACGTTCTGAGGGCGGCCGGCGCGGCCGTCTCCACCGATGACTCGACCGTTACGGTCGCGGCGGGAGCGCTCAAAGCCTTCGACTTCGATGCCACCGACTCACCCGACCTCTTCCCTCCCCTCGTCGCCCTGGCCCTCGGCTGCGAGGGCCTGAGCCTCATCCGCGGGGTCCACCGCCTCAGGCACAAGGAAAGCGACCGGGCCTTGGCGCTGGTCGAGGAGTTTTCCCGGATCGGCGGCCATCTCGAGATCCGGGGAAACGTCATGAGGATCCGCGGCGGCCGGCTCGAGGGGGGCGTCGTCAGCTCGCGCGGCGACCACCGGCTGGCCATGGCCGGGGCCGTGGCGGGATTGCGAGCCGGCCACGGAGTCCGGGTCGATGGCGGCGAGGCCGTTGCCAAATCCTATCCCCGCTTCTTCGAAGACCTGGCATCGGTGGGAGGTGACATCACATGAATTCTTTCGGCAGATCATTCCGCATCTCTGTCTTCGGCGAGTCCCACGGCAGCGGTGTGGGTGTGCTCGTCGACGGCTGCCCGGCCGGGCTGGCGCTTTCGACAGGGGACTTCCTCGCCGACCTCGAGCGCAGGCGCCCCGGACTCCCCGGGACGACCGCCCGCAGCGAACCGGATATACCGAATATCGAAACCGGCCGCCTCGACGGTCGGACGACCGGGGCGCCGATCCTCATCACATTCAAGAACGAGGACGCCCGCCCGGAAGACTATAAACGCCGCGGCGAAACGCCCCGGCCCGGGCACGCCGATCTCGTCGCCCTGCAAAAGTTCGGCGGGTTCGCGGACCTTCGCGGCGGGGGCCACTTCTCGGGCCGGCTGACCGCCGGGCTGGTGGCGGCCGGGGTCATCGCCAAGAAACTCATCGAGCCGACGCGCGTGGCGGCCCGGCTCGCGAGCGCCGGAGGAAGCGTGGACATCGAGGACGCCGTCGCCGCCGCCCAAAAAGACGGCGATTCGGTGGGCGGGATCATCGAGGCCCGCGTCGAGCGCGTCCCGGCCGGACTGGGCGAGCCATTCTTCGATTCCGTCGAGTCGGTCCTGAGCCATGTCCTCTTCGCCGTCCCGGGGGTCAAGGGGATCGAGTTCGGGGCCGGGTTCGCCGCGGCGGGAATGCGCGGGAGCGCCTACAACGACGCCATCGTCGGCCGGCGCGGCAGGACCAAAACCAACCACAGCGGCGGCATCAACGGCGGCCTCACGAACGGCAACGACCTCGTGTTCCGGATCGCCGTGAGGCCGACCGCGAGCATCGGAAAGGAGCAAACAACATTGAATCTCAGCACCGGAAAAACCGTCACCCTGTCCGTCCGCGGCCGGCATGACGCCTGCTTCGCCCTGAGGCTGCCGGTCATCGTCGAGGCGGCGACGGCGGCCGCCCTGGCCGACCTTTTCCTCCTCGAACAGAGGATCCCGCGGGTCGCGAGGCACAGACCATGAGCCTGAAAGCGATCCGGAAGAAGATCGACGGGATCGATATCGAGCTCCTGAACCTCCTCAACGATCGGCTGGAGCTCGCCCTGAGGACGAGAAAGCTCAAGCCGGCCGTCCGCGACACGGAGAGGGAAAACGAAGTCATGGCGCGGCTCAAGGAGCGGACCGCAGGGTCAAGCATTCTCTCGGATGAGTTCGTCGAGAAGCTCATCGGCGGGATCATCGAGGAGAGCCGGCGGGTCCAGGAGAAGCCGCTCGATCTCATCGGATTCCAGGGCGAGCACGGCGCCTTCGGCGAAGCGGCCGCGCGCCGGTTCAGGCCGAACCTGGTGCCGATCCCCTGCCCGCAGTTCAGCGACGTCTTCGAGGGCGTCGAAAGCGGCCAGCTCGATTTCGGGATCGTTCCCGTCGAAAACTCGCTGGCCGGCCCCGTAACCATGGTGAACGAGATGCTGGTCGAGACCAGCCTCAAGGTCATCGGGGCCGTCCGGCACCGGGTCAGCCACTGCCTGTTGGCCCTCCCGGGTTCGAAGTTCGAGGACCTGGAGAAGGTCTATTCCCATCCCCAGGCCCTCTCCCAGTGCCGGGATTTTCTGGCGGCGCACGGCCTCGAGGGTCTCCCCTTTTACGATACGGCGGGAGCGGCCAGGATGCTGGCCGCCGAGCGGCCGAAGAAATCGGCGGTGATCGCCGACAGCCTGTGCGCCGGTCTCTATAACCTCGACGTCATCAAGGCCGGCGTCGAGGACCACCCGCTCAACTTCACCCGGTTCCTCGTCGTCGCCCGCGAGCCGAAACCGGAGCCGGGCGCCAAGCACTCGATCATCTTCTCGACGCCCCACCGGGCCGGCAGCCTCTACGCGGTCCTCCGGCTCTTCGCCGAAGCGAACATCAACCTGACGAGGATCGAGTCGTTTCCCTTCCGGAGCGACCCGCGGGTCTACATCTTCTTCCTCGATTTTCAGGCGGGCACGGAGACGGGCGGGCTGGGGGACATCCTGGAGAAAGTCAGGGAAAAAACGACGATGTTCAAGCATCTCGGGAGCTACGACGAGGAGGTCTGTCCGTGAGGATCGCGGTCTTGGGCGCCGGGCACATGGGAAGGTGGCTCCTCAGCGAGTTCGCCAGGGACAACGAGGTCGCCGTTTATGACACCGACGGCGCGCGGACGGCGGGGTTGCCGCTCGTGAAATCGCTGACCGGCATGACAGGCCTCGAGAGGTTCCAGCCCGAGGTCCTGATCAACGCCGTGAGTCTGCAGAACACGGTGCGGGCCTTCGAGGCGGCGGCGCCGCATCTTCCTGAATACTGCCTTCTCTGCGACGTCGCTTCGGTCAAGGGCGACATCCCCGCGTATTACCGGAGTGAGAAGTTCCGCTTCGCCTCCGTCCACCCGATGTTCGGGCCGACCTTCGCCAACGTCCAGCAGCTCAAAGACGAGAATGTCATCATCATCAGCGAATCCGACCCCCAGGGCGTGCGCTTCTTCAGGGATTTCTTCGGCCGCCTGGGTTTAAAGATCAGCGAGGTCTCGTTCGCCGCGCATGACCAGATGATCGCCTATTCGCTCGCCCTGCCGTTCGCCTCGACCATGGTCTTCGCCGCCTCCATGGAGAGGACGACCGTTCCCGGGACGACCTTCAAAAAACATCTCGAGATCGCCCGGGGCCTGCTCTCGGAGGACGACTACCTCCTGGGCGAGATCATCTTCGGTCCCCATTCGCTCGAGCAGCTCGAGAAGGTCACGAACCGGCTCGAGTTCCTGAAGCACGTCATCAAGGGACGGGATTACGAAGAAGCCAAGGCGTTCTTCGCCAAGCTGAGAGAAAATATCAGATAGGCGCGGCGGCCCCGGCGGCGTCACTTTTCGTGCGCTGGCGTTGTTCCTCGAGGGGTCCCGTCATGGCGCGTCCGTGATCACGCTAATGCTCCCGCGACCCCGTTATTCGGAGCGAACCGACAGGCATGCCGGTCCTTTTTCGAGCGTCGAGATTACGGTCCACGTCTTGCCGGCCCTCTCCACCTTGAGCGCGACCGGCCAGGCGGCTTGACCCGCGTCCGCCTCGACGAGTTGCACCGAACGGATGCCGGAGTCGCCTCTGAACGGCTCGTGGACGCAAACGAAGGTGCTGGTCAACGGCGTCCCGCCCGTTCGGCGCACCACCAAGTAGGGCAGCTTCTTCCCTTCCTCGTCGCGACGGCGCTGTCCCGGGGCCGAAGCCAGGTTGACGCGAGTTCCCGGCGCGCCGCACATCCAGAGGCGCAACCCGGCGCCGTCGGCCCACCGCCAGACAGCCGTCCAATCGCCGTCCGCGGTGCCGCTCCGGATGTCGCCGAGCTGAGCATAGGGGATCTCCGCTCCCAGACTCTCCCCTTGCGTCAGCGTCACACCCGACAGGTCGGGCGATCCCGCCTCGGCGTGATACGACCAGTCGTGAACGGTCCCGCCGCGGACGCGGAATATATCGACGACGACGGGCGCTCCCGTCTCCGTCGGGATCTGGACGACGGTCCTCCGGTATTCCGAGGTCTTGCCCGGATAGGCGGCCGGCGCCTCGGCCTCGACGGCCTGGACCGGGTCGTCCAGACGGACGAACACCGGGCGGGCCTTCCCGGGCTTGGCCTGGGATTGACGGTCCACGACGACCGTGTTGTGGGCGAGAGTCTGGATCGTCCATGGCTCCCGCAGAGGATGCGCCGCGTAGACATAACCAAGGTCGCTCGCCATCTCGCGGCCGAAGGCCCAGAGCATGATCCCGAGCCGGTCGAAATGGCAATGCCCGTCGGCCCATTCGCCGTGGTCGAAAAAGACCACTTCGGGGTCGGCGTCGCGCGACCGCATCATCGTGATCCCCAGGTGGGGCAGATGGATGCTCGGGAGCGGGGAGGACTCGGCAGGACCGAGCTCCTTCAATTTCCCGTCGATCCCCGGATCGCGGTTCCAGAAGGCGAACTCATCCCCCTCCTCGAGGAGGCGCCCGCCGTAGGCGCGATCGAGAGCCGCCAGGTTATCACGGCCTCCGTACCAGGCGCAGTTGATTTCGGCCAGGGTCGGGGACGGGCGGGTTTCGACATGCGAATCGGACATGGCCGGCACGGTCCCGTCGGGCCAGATGATGCCGAAGAGCGCCGCGTTGATCTTTTTCACCTGCGGGATCTGGCGCAGGTCGAGACCGGACCTGTACCCCTCGAGCACCCAGGGTGTCAGGTGGAGGTGGCTCAAGGCCATCAGGTCGTAGCTCGGCGACCGCTCGATCCAGTGACCGTCGGGCAGCCACCGGCTCTTAACGAACGGCACGAACCCGTTCGTGTCGTTCAGGACCCAGCGCATCATGTCGTCGTCGCCGAGTACCCGGGCGATGCTGGCCACGCCCGCGAAGCGGTGGGGGATGTCGTTGACCACGCCCGACTCGGGAGTCATGGCGACGAGCATTTCTCCCGCCTTGCGGAAAAGCCCGTCCTCGATGACCCGGGCGTCGCCGGATCCGACCAGGCCGCCCACCCTCATGGCGTCGTAGGCCCTGGCCAGACTTCCGACGGCCGTCGCGTCCTCGTAATGCCAGCCGCTGATCTTCCCGGCCAGCCCCCAGGGTTTCCGGCCGAAATTCTCCCAGTCCTTGAGGACGTACCCGGGATACACCTCGCCCATGCGCCGGAGCAGGAGTAGCGATTTCCGGGCGAAAGGCTCTTCTCCGGTGAGCACATAGGCTTCGGCCAGCGTGACAGCCATCCGAGTCGCGTGCAGGAACTGATAATGGCCGATCACCGAGCGGATGAAAAAGCGCTTCCCGTTGGCGTCACGGTAAAAGGGGAGCTTCTGCTCGACTCCCTGAGGGTCTTGGCAGACGAAGACGTCATTCTCCGGAAAAAGTTCCAGGTTTGTGGGTTTGCCGCAGAACCGGCAGACGACTTCGTCGGGCCGCTCGGCGCTCCAGTCCCAGATGTATTCCCGCCAATACTTCCCGCAGTTCGGGCAATCGCAGGGGCGCATCGGCGTCACTTCGGGGACGAAGTGGAGAAGCCGCTCGTCGGTCCAGGCGGCCCAGCTTCGGGCATCGCCGATCTTCTTCTCATAGATGGTCTTGGCCCAGGTGTATTTTGCCGCGTTGGCCCGGGCGTTCGCCGTCAGCCGGTTCCGGTAATAGAAAGGCTCGTCCGTTTTCGCGGCGCCGGCGGCGACGGCCGCAAGGGCCAGGCTGGCAAGGAGCATAGTTCTTATAAAGTGTCTTTTTCTCATGGCGTCCCTATTTTAATCGATTTCCCATTCCGGGGACACAGCTCACGATGGCCCGTAAGCACCTCTTTTGGTGTGATGATGTACTTCCGCCCCTCGCGCCAGCGCAGGTCCGGACGGCGATGCAGCCTAATGGCCCCGTGATATCCAGGTCATGATGAATGCGATACGGGTTTCGATGTAAAATAGTTTTGCGCGGCGCGAATGAGAGGAGAAAGGCGATGATCCGGATGCAGGGTGTCAGCAAGATCTACGGCACGGGCAAGGCCAGGGTCGAGGCCCTCAAGGATATCGACCTCGAGGTCAAGGACAACGAGTTCGTCGGCTTGATCGGCCCGTCCGGGTCGGGAAAATCGACCCTGATGAACATCATCGGCTGTCTCGACGCGCCCACCTCCGGAGAGTACTTCTTCGCCGGCGAGCCCGTCGCCCGTCTCGATCATGACGAGCTGGCGGCGATCAGGAACAGGAAGATCGGGTTCGTTTTTCAGAGCTTCAACCTCCTCCCCTACGCCACGGCGGCCGAGAACGTCGAACTGCCGATGACCCTGATGGGAGTGAGGAGGAGGACGCGCCGGGCGCGGGCCCTGGAGCTGCTGGAGAAGGTCGGCCTCGCCGGCCGGGCGAATCACAAACCCAGCGAGCTTTCCGGCGGGGAGATGCAGCGGGTGGCCATAGCGCGGTCGCTGGCTAACGAGCCGAAGCTCATCCTGGCCGACGAGCCCACGGGAAACCTCGACACGCAATCGGGCGACGAAATCCTGGCCGTGTTCGAAAACCTCTGGAAACAGGGCCACACCCTCATCGTCATCACCCACAACCTCAACATCTCGGCCCGGGCCCAGCGAGTGATCCGGATCGTCGACGGCCGGATTGCGGCACCGTCGGCTTGAGTCCGGCCGTCCGGCGGCCGGCTGTTCCTGATCGCAAGGATAGAGCCGCATGTCCTCGGACTCGCCCTGCCGATCCATAAAGTCGGGGAGTCTTCTTATGAGCAGCGCTCAGCCCGCTGTCTTGACGATGACAGGCTGATCGGTTCGCTCCGAATATGCTAAGATGACCGACGAGAAGGGGCCCGGAGGGGCACAGATCCGTGCTCAACTTTCGCCCTGGAATGCAGGAGAGCGATCCATGAGAACAACAGGCTGCCTTCTGGCCGTCGTCACGACGCTGTTCGCCGCCGCTTTCTGCGGAGGGCCGTCGCCGGTGAGGCTCGAATGCGAAACCTTCCGTTACACGATTGGCGCCGATGGCGTCAATACGGGCTTTGTCGACAAAGCTACCGATACGGATTATCTCGACCGAACCCGGCCTTCCCCCTGCGCCCGGGTGACTGTCGGAAATTCCATATCCAATGTCACGGCGGCATCCCTCCGCCGGGGGCTATTGACCCTCGATTTCGGTGGATCGGGCGTGAAAGCGACCGTCAGGACCGTGGCGCGCCGCCGCCACATCACGTTCGAGGTTGTTTCGGTGGAGGGCGGCGCGGTCTCATCGCTCGAATTCCTCAACATTCCCCTAACCCTCAAAGGCCGGCCCGGCGAGCCGTTCGGCGCCTGTTCGTTCGCCCTGAACACATTCACCCACATAGAGCAATGGCCCGCCCTCCAGTCGCATCTCTGGGCGGCCGGCCATGACAAGTTCGGGCTGACCGGAGCGAAAGCGGCCCTGGTGGGTGTCCCCGCGGGAGAAATGCTGGCTGAGCTTAAAGCCGTCGTTAGCGGCTCGAGGGATCTTCCCCATGTCGAAGTCGCCGGGGCCTGGGCCCAGGAGACACCGTTCTGCCATGGCTCTTACCTGTTCAACTTCGGCTCGCTCAACGAAGGCAATGTTGACGAGTGGACGGCCACGGTGCAGGGCCTTGGTTTCAACCAGATCGATAACCACGGCGGCAGCCCGGACTTTTTCCGGTTCGGCGATTTCCACCTCAACGAAGAAAAATGGCCGGAGGGCTGGGGAACCTACAAGCGGATCGTGGCCCGCCTCCACGAGGCCGGGATCGGCTCCATTTTGCACACCTACGCCTTTTTCGTCGACAAGCAGTCAAAGTATGTGACGCCGGTTCCGCACCCCCAGCTTGACGCCTTCCGCTCCTTCACGCTCGCCGGACCGGTCGACGCCGGCGACACGGAGATAACGGTTGTCGAGTCCACGGCGGACGTATCCCCCGTCACCGGCTTTTTCGAGCGCAACAGCGCCACCCTCCATATCGGCGACGAGCTGGTGACCTTCACGGGGACCGCCAAGGAGCCCCCGTACGCCTTCACCGGCTGCCGGCGCGGGGCGCAGGGAACGGCAGCCTCCGCTCACGCGGCCGGCGCTCAAGCGCGCCACCTCAAGGAGTGTTTCGGCTTGTTCGTGCCGGACTGCGAGTCGGAACTCTTCGAGGAAATCGCCGGAAACCATGCGGCGGTCGTGGACTCGTGCGGTTTCGACGGCTTTTATCTGGATGCCATCGACGGCAGCGACATCCTCCGCGGCGGGGACGAGGCCTGGTACTGGGGGCAGCGTTTTGTGTTCCTCATTTATAAGCACCTCAGGAAACCGGTGAGCATGGAGATGAGCTCCATGTGGCACCAAATGTGGAACCTCCGTTCCCGCTGGCAGGCCTGGGACTACCCGAATCGCGGCCAGAAGAGGTTCATCGACCTCCACGCCGATGCGGTCAATTCCGGGCTGCTCCTGCCGATGCATCTGGGCTGGTGGAACTTCCAGCATTTCTCCCCGCCGCAGGTGGACCCTTCCCACACCGATTTGATCGAATTCCTCGGGTGTAAGCTCATCGGCTTCAACGCCGGATTGTCGCTGACCAGCGCCGTGAACAGCCAGAGTCTCAAGGACATCCCGGCATACCGGCGGCTGGTTAACCTGCTCCGGACATACGAGGACCTCCGCCATTCCGGCACCTTCGACGAGTCCGTGAAGGCGCGTCTCCGCGAACCGGCAAAAGAATTCACGCTGTTCAAAGACGAAGCCGGCTCCTGGCGGTTCAAGCCGGCATCGTACGAACGCCACAAAGTGACCGGCTCCGATGACGGCAGCGCCGAATGGCAGGTGAACAGCATTTTCGCCGCACAGCCGGTGAAACTCAGGATCGAGGCCCTCATGTCCGCGGGACCGTTTGAGGCGCCGGGGAATGTGCCCCTCGCCGATTTTACGGGAAACGACAGACGGCTGGAACGACGGACCGCGGAGGGCGTGGCCTTCGAGATCGCCTCCTCGGCTCAACGACCCGGGACGGGCCCCGCCGCCGCCAAGTTCACGGCCTCGACCACGGGACGGGTCGACCGGACGGCCTCATGGGCCACCGTGAAAAAGACCTTCGATCCCTGGCTGAACCTGGCTGGACGGGAGGCGCTGGGAGTTTGGATAAACGGCGACGGCAACGGCGAGATCATTAATTTCCGGCTCGAAAGTCCCCGTCATCTTGCTTACGGGGCGGTCGCCGACCGGTATGTCACCGTGGATTTCACCGGCTGGCGCTACGTGGAAATGGTGGAGACCGAATCGGAACGCTGGAGCGATTACACCTGGAATGACGGCAAGTCGCTCGGTGATGTCTATCGCGAGACCATCCGCTTTGACGCCGTCGAATCGGTGAGCGTCTGGCTCAACAATCTGCCCGCGGGGAAGGACGTCGCGTGTGACATCGGCCCGGTTCGGGCGATTCAGATGAAGCCCTCGACGATAGCCGACCCGACGGTGACCATCGAGGGCACAACGATCGTTTTTCCCGTATCCATGTCCTCGGGTGACTATCTGGAATTCTTTTCCATGGAGGATTGCACCCTGTACGGCCCGAAAGGCGAAGTGAAGGCGAGGGTGATCCCGCAAGGTGATATCCCGTCGCTCGCGAATGGCATCAACAGGTTGTCGTTCGCCTGCACTCCCAAAACCTCTCTCACACCGCGGGTTCAGGTGACGGTCATCGGCTACGGCGAGCCCCTCTGAGCCGGCATGGTCCGGCGCACCTGTAACAATGATCTAAACTCAGCTCTTCCTGACACACTTCTCCCGCCTCTTTCGTCCACTCCCAATCCGAGACGGGATGTTCCATCCAGCATATCGGGCCCCAGCCTTCCCCGGCTTCTATGCCTCACGGCCGGATCGCGGCACCGGCGGCTTGAGGTGGGCGCCGGCTTGCATTACCCACGGCACGCCTGTAGAATTTCCATGAGGCCGAGGCCTTCTTTCTCGGCTGAACAGGAGGGACAACATGGCTACTGAAGGAAATCGCCCCGCGGCGCCGGCGAAGGGCAAGATCGGACTCGGCCTGGGATGCCTGGCCGTCATCGTCATCGGCATCATCATCGTGGGCGCCTGGGCCGCCGGGTCATACAACAGCCTGGTGAAGCTCGACCAGCAGGTCCGCCAATCTTGGGCCCAGGTCGAAAACGTCTACCAGCGGCGGGCCGACCTCGTGCCGAACCTTGTCGAAACCGTCAAGGGCGCGGCCGAGTTCGAGAGAGAAACGTATACGGCCGTCGCCGAGGCCCGGGCCAAGGTGGGGCAAATGCAGGTTGATGAAAAGATGCTCAGCAACCCCGAGGCCTTCGCCCAGTTCCAGCAGGCCCAGGACCAGCTGGGCTCGGCCCTGTCCCGGCTCCTCGTCACCGTGGAGCGCTATCCCGACCTCAAGGCCACCCAGAATTTCCGTGACCTCCAGGTCCAGCTCGAACAGACCGAGAACAGGATCACCGTCGAGCGTCAGCGCTTCAACGAGTCGGCCCAGGCGTTCAATACCAAGCGGATGAGCTTCCCGATGGTTTTCGTCGCCCCCCTGTTCGGCACCCGCTTCGCCGAGAAGGTCTATTTCAAGTCCCAGGCCGGCGCGGAGACGGCTCCCCCAGTCAAGTTCTGAACGGTTTCCGATCGTGCCTCACCGCCGCGCCGGAATAACGGCCCTCGCTGTCGCGGCGGGGGCCTGCCTCCTGGCGTTGGGCGCGGCGCAGCTCGAGATTCCGCCGTCGCCCGACCGCTGGGTTACGGACACCGCCGGCTTCCTGTCGCCGGCCGCGCTCCGGGAGACAGACCGGAGGCTCGAGGACTTCCAGAATCAGACCGGGCACCAAGTCCTCGTTTATATCGGGAAGACGACCGGCGTCTATTCGATCGACGAATTCGCCGTCAAGGCCTTCGAAGCCTGGAAGCCCGGCCGCAAGGGGCTCGACGACGGCCTCGCGCTGTTCATCATGGCCGAAGACCGGAGGATCCGGATCGAGGTCGGCTACGGCCTGGAACCCGTCGTGCCCGATATCATCGCCGGCCGCATCATCAATGACGTCATGGTCCCCCGGATCAGGGCCGGCGACCAGGACGGCGCGGTACGCGAGGCCGTGGCGGTAATCATCCAGACGATCTCCGGCGAGTCGGCGGCGGCCCCCGAAAGCCCCGCCGGGGCGCCGAGGGCGAAGCGCGCCGCCGAGACCATCTTCATCATCATTGCCGCGATCTTCTTCCTGATCCTTTTTATCACCAATCCTTCGCTCGCCCTGTGGCTGCTCATTAACATCATGCGCGGCGGAGGGGGCGGACGCGGCGGGGGCGGATTTGGTGGAGGCGGGGGCGGCGGTTTTCGCGGCGGCGGAGGCCGGTCGGGCGGGGGCGGCGCCTCGGGCGGCTGGTAAGGAGATCACGCCATGAGCCTCATGAATCGCCACCGGCTCCTTCACCATCTCGATGTCGAGCGGGTCCGCCAAGCCATCGAGGATGCGGAGAGGGTCACCTCGGGCGAGGTCAGGGTCTCCATCGCCCGTTTTTTCTGGGGGCGGGTGCGCCCCGCGGCCGAACGGGCCTTCCGGAGGCTCGGCATGATGAAAACCAAGGACCGGAACGGGATCCTGTTTTTTATCGTGCCCTCCCGGAGCCGCTTCGTCGTCCTTGGGGACGAGGGCATCCACGCCAAGGTCGGCCAGGAATTCTGGGACGGCATCGCCTCCGCCATGTCGGAGGATTTCCGCCAAGGCCAATTTACAGACGGCCTCGTCCGGGGCATCGCCAAGGCCGCCGAGGGACTAACCGCCCACTTTCCCTGTCAGACGGCCGCCGACGTCAACGAGCTGCCGGACGACATCGACTTCACCGAAACCGGCGACTAGCCCGCCATAGGGACCGGGTTGGACCCGAACCCTGTTCGGGATTATTCAGATAACAGGTTCGCCCCGGGTCGCTTTATCCGACCAGTGGCGCTTCCCCTCATAGTGGCCTTTGAAATCGTAGTCCACGATCTCGATCGCCGTCAGCCACTTGCACCACTTATAGGCGTACTTGCCCTCGGCGACGACGCGGACCGGAAAGCCGTGGTCGGCCGTCAGGCGCTTCCCGTTCATCTCGTATGCCAAAAGGAATCGCTCGGGCTCCTTGCCGATCTCTTCCAGGAACAGGTCCGTCGTGAACCCCTCCCCGCCGAAGATGGCCGCCTTGAGAGCGCCGGGCTTGGGCGACGCCGAATTGATGACGTCGTTGAGACGGGCGCCCTTGACCTCCACCCGCCCCCAGTGGACCCGCGTCATGCACTGGAGGATGACGACCGCCGACACCGGCTCGAACTTTTTCCGGATGTCCTCCGCGGAGAACGACTGCGGCCTCTCGACGAGCCCCTTGAGCTCGAAGCGGTAGGTTTCCGGACGCGCCTGCCATTGCCTCAGCGCCGGCGGGTCGCCGAAAATATGGTAGACGAAAAGGTCCTCGACCGGCGTGATCCCCGGGGTATCTTCCGGAAAGCGTCCCATCGTTAGGACTCGACTTCAGCGCCTTCGCCGCCTGCTCGTCCCGGTCAGCGGGCGGGCGGCATCTTGAAGGGGCCGACGGCGATCGACGGTTTCCCCTCGACCGCAGCCACGATGTCGAGCACATCCTGGATCGGCTTGTCCCCGTTAGCCTCGAAGAACAGGCAATAATTGCGCTCGGCATAAACCGACCCTTTGGGAAGCGTGATCAGCTGCTTGCGGTCCCAGCCGACGTTGAAATAGACGAGCGGCCGGAAAAAGTACTGAAGTCCCTCGTTTCCTTCGTTGGACATGTAAAAGGAGTTATCGAACAGAACGGGGGCCGTCCCGTCGGGTCCATGGTTGGCATACAGGTCCTTGACCGTCGCCACGCCGATTTTCTCCGCGGGGTTGAGGAGAGCGAAGAAGGGGATGTCGTCGGACAGCCTCAGGACGTCATTATGGGTATTCATCGGCGGGTAGTCCTTCAAATCGGCGACCACCGGCACGCCGTCGCGCAGCCAGGCCATGTGGGTGAACGTGCCGTTGTCGAAAACCATGTTGAGGTTGCGCAGGGAAACGACGCCCACGGGTTCAAGTACCTCGATGCCGGTGCTCATTTCGACATAGGACCGGTTTGAAAAAAAGCGGTAGGTGACGGCCACGTTGACTTCGGGCACTTTCGGGAAGGGGCCGCTCCGGCGGATCTCGACGAACAGGGGCCCCTGTTCGATCTCGCAGACCGGCGGCGGGTTCCAGTCAAAAACATGGATCCAGCCGCGGGTGGGGACGAAGATCCCGGGCTCCCAGTGCATGACGCCCGTGTAGGGGGCGATGGGCCAGGCCGGCCGGCTTTTGAGCGTCACGGCGGCCAGCTGTCCGGAGTCGTAGTTGCTGGCGTGGGCGGGCCGGGCGGCCTTGAGTGCCGTCCGGTTCGTTGGAGCCGCTTCCGGGAGGGCGCCGCCCTCAGGGATCCGGCCTTGCAAGCGCGCTTTCAGCTTGGCATTTTCCACTGTCCAGGATGGGGCCGCGCCCGTCACGCGGAGGTCGGAGGCGTTGGCAGGCATCTGGGCGGATGGGTTGCCGTAGAGCAGGAAATACTCGGCCGGGCCAGAGCCCGGGGCGATATCAAAGAAGGTTATCCTGCCGCTTACGGTGGGTAGGCTTTTGGCGCCGTCGGTATCACGGTCCCAGGTCGACAGGCGCGAGAGCTGGAAGGGAACCGGGATCTCGCCCTTGTCCGTCTTCAGGACCAGCCGGATCTCCTTTTGCGGATCGCCGATGTCGGCGGCGAACATCGAGAAGGTCAGATCGACGGGCAGACGGTCGGCGACGGCGGCATGGCGCTCGGTCAGGACGATCGGCAGACGCTGCTTCCAGGCCTGCCAGGTGTTCGGTTCGACCGCGGCGAGCCGGGCGAAACCGGCCAAAATCAAAATAAGAGCGATTCTGAATTTGCGGCGCGGCTGTGATTCACGGCAATACCTCCGGTGAGAATTGAGTCGAATTCTGCACCCATTTTCAACCCGAGCGGAAGATGCCCGTTGGCCGACGATCATTCTATTTAGTCGTTAGCGGTGGTCCCTTTCGGGCGACAAAGCCGCGGCCTGGTTATCCGTGTCTCGAATTCCCACATCGCTGTCCCGGATTCCGGATAACCAAGGACCGGGAGGTTCGTGCGTTCAAACCGCGCCGTCCTTGACTCCCGCCGCGTCCGGCATTATCTTCTAGGGTGCATTACCGGCCCAAAGCGCGGTTGCGCTCAAGGAGGCACCCGGATGTCGAAAAAGACGATCATGGCCTGGACGATCCTCATGCCTTCTCTCCGCATTATCTGCCACGGCCGAGGTCCGCCGGTTCAAGGCGACCAAAGGGTATCAGACGTATACCGTGCGGAAGCCCGTACTCACCGTCAACCCGGGCGATACCGTCGAGACGAACACGCTGTATTCGGAATGGTTCGCCGGCAAAGACGCGCCCTGGCCGGGTGAGGCGGGGCCGATTCATGTCCGGGGCGCCGAACCCGGGGACACTCTCACGGTCAAGATCCTGAAGATCCGTCCCAACGCGCCTGTCGGACGAGCGGGGACGTCTTTGAGCTACGGGTCGATCACCGCCACCGAAACGACGGCTATGCTCAACGAACCTATCCCGATCAAGAAGTTCATCTGGGCCATCGCCGCCGACGGCCGGACAGCGACGCTCGAGCTTCCGGGGAGCCGGCTGAAGCGGGTTCGGGTCGACCTCGACCCGATGCTCGGCCGACTGGCGACCGCTCCCCCCGAGGATCAGGCTATTCCCGGCGGCGTTCCTTCGACCTTCGGCGGGAATATGGATACGCCGGAGGCCCGGGAGGGAACCACCATCTCCCTGCCCGTCTATCACCCGGGCGCCTGCTTCTACTGGGGCGACGTCCACGCTCTCCAGGGTGACGGAGAAATCTCGGGCATGGGCATCGAAACGTCGGCGGACGTGGCCTTCGAGTTCGGCCTCCTCAAAGGGAAGAAGATCGCCTGGCCGCGTCTCGAGAACGCCGAGTACATCATGGTGGCCGGCTCGGCGCGGCCGCTGATCGACGCCTTCCGGATCGCCCACGTCGAGATGGTGAAGTGGCTCGAGTCGGAGTACGGATTCGACCGCTGGGAGGCGCTGGAGGTCTTCTCGCAGGTCGGCAAAGCGGGGATCGCCAACGTCGTCGACCCGAATTACACGGTCGTCGCCAAGTTCCCGAAGAAGTACTTGCCCCAGCCGTGAACCCAGGCGTCCCCGTCGAAAAAATCAGCCGGCGGTTGGCCCTCCAGTCGGCCCGGTTCCCCGACAAGACATTTCTCGTGGACCTCGGCTCGGGGCGGCGGTTCACCTTCCGCGAGTTCGACGGGCTCGCCAGCGCTGTGATTGTCGGTCCAAAACGCCTGTGCTAGAATACGCGCGCATCCGCACCCATGAAACTCGATCCGCGGGGAGGTACCATGAAAAAAGCTCACAACATCACCCTGCTCGGCGCCGGCCTGATCGGCACGTTCTACGCGATGACCGTCCAGGGGGGCCGGAGCCGGGACAGGATCAAGACGATCTGCGCCGTGACCGAGGCCGAGGCCGAGGCTTTCGCCAAGAAGTACGGTATCCCGAACTGGACGGCCGATATGAAAGAGGCCGTCGAGGACCCGGAAACCGACATCGTGATCATCGGCGTCCCGAACTTCCTGCATAAAAAAGCCATCACGCTCGCGGCCAACGCCGGCAAGGCGGTGCTCTGCACCAAGCCGCTCGGCCGGAGCGCCGCCGAAGCGCTCGAGATCCTCCAGGCCGTCGAGAAGGCCGGCGTGTTCGCGGGCTACCTCGAGGACCTCGTCTATACGCCCAAAACGCTCAAATCGGTCGCGTCCGTCAGGGCGGGAGCGGTCGGCAAGGTCCTGTGGGTCAGGTCGCGCGAGACCCACTCGGGGCCCCACAGCGCCTGGTTCTGGGACAAGAAGCTGGCCGGCGGCGGGGCCATCGTCGACCTCGCCTGCCACTGCATCGAGATCATCCGGAGCTTTATCGGGAAGGAGGTCCGGCCCGTCGAGGTGATGTGCACCGCCGACACGCTGGTCCATCCGATCGCCGCCGAGGACTCGGCCATCGGCCTCATCCGGTTCGAGGACCGGGCCATCGGCCAGTTCGAGGTCAGCTGGACCTTCCGGGGCGGCATGGACCTCCGGGACGAGGTCGCCGGCACGGAGGGCACGATCTGGCTCAACCATTTCCTCCGCACCGGCTACGAGATGTTCACGGCGGCCGGGTCGGGAGGCTACGTCGCGGAGAAGGCCGAGACCGAGAAGGGCTGGCTCTTCCCCGTCGGCGACGAGGTCCACGAGCTCGGCTACGTCAACATGTTCGGCGACATGTTCGACGCCATCGATGCGGGCCGCGCGCCCAGGGAGACGTTCCTCGACGGCTACATCGTCAACGCCGTCATGGATGCCTGCTACCGGTCGGCGAAATCCCGGCGGTGGGAGCCGGTTAAGCTCGAAAGATGGTATCCCGGGAAGGAGAAGAAAGCCGCTGCGGCAGCCAGGAAACCGGCCCGGGAGAGATATTCCGTCATCAAAGAGGAGCGCCTGCCGGACGGGACGGTCAAAGAGATCGTTCAGGACTGGAAGACCGGGCATGTCATCCAGCGATTTAAATAAGCGGGGACAGCCCCCCCTGTTACCTGTCCCCGGGCTGTACCAGGTACAGGCGGGGGCCCAGCGAACGGACAAGGATAATTCGGGACATGTTCCGAATCGAGGCGGGAAGCTTGCCCCGACTGACAGTCAGACGGGCCATTCGGTACGTGTCCCGGAATTATCCAGCCGCGGGCGGTCAGAGGAGCAACCCATGGACACGAAATTGAATCAACCAGAATCCGACGCGCTTGCGATCAGCCGTCGCGAGTTCATTAAGGGAGCTGGGGCGGCGGCGGCCTCGCTGACGATCCTCCCTCCGGGTCTTGTCCGCGGCTCGCAGGCCAATTCCCGGATTAAACTCGGGATCATCGGCTGCGGCGGCCGGGGAACATGGATCGCCAAGCTCTTCGCGGAGAACGGCGGATACGAGATCCATGCCGGTGCGGATTATTTCGCCGACCGCGCCGCCGACCTCGGGATTCAGCACTCTATCCCTGAATCGCGCCTTTTCTCCGGCCTGTCAGCTTACAGGCGTCTGCTCGAAAGCGGCGTCGAGGCCGTGGCCATCATCTCGCCTCCGTACTTCCATCCGGAGCAGGCCGCGGCCGCCGTAGACAAGGGAGTCCACGTTTATCTGGCCAAGCCCATCGCCGTGGACGCGCCCGGCTGCCGCCTGATCGCGGACCTCGGCCAAAAGGCCGCCCGGAAGAAATTGTGCTTCCTCGTCGATTTTCAGACCCGGAATAACCCGTTCTTCGTCGAGGCGCTCGAACGCGTGCACAAGGGTGCGATCGGCGACTTTGTCTTCGGCGAGGCCACCTATCACGCGGAATGCCCCTTCGAGAAATGCTACGCGCCGCTGCGAAGCGAGCCGGACAGCCCCGAAGCCCGACTGCAGGCGTGGGGACTCGACCGGGCTCTGTCAGGGGATATCATCACCGAGCAGGAGATCCACGTGCTCGACGTCGCCAACTGGATCATGGGCACGCCTCCCCTGTTTGCGGTCGGAAGCGGCGGTCTCACCGCCCGCCCCAAGATCGGCACCTGCTTTGACCATTTCGTCGTCTATTACCAGTATTCCGGCAACGTGGCCGTCCAGTTCAGCGGCCGCCAGTTCAACGGCCACGGGACGCCCGAAGGCCTAAAGAACCGGATGTTCGGGTCGAAAGGAGTCCTCGAAACCCAGTACGGCGGCGAAGTTCTCATCCGGGGCGAAAATTTCTACCGGGGAGGAAAAACGCCCCAGATCTACCTGGAGGGCGCCGTCAACAACATCGCGGCGTTCCATAAGAGCATCACGTCGGGGGACTATTCGAACGCCACCGTCGAGCCGAGCGTCCAGAGCAACCTGGTCACGATCCTCGGCCGGAAGTCGGCCTACGAGAAGCGCCGGGTATCATGGGACGAGATCGAGAACGATCAAGAGCGGCTTCTGCCCGACCTCGAGGGACTGATGGATTAGATGATGGCCAAGCGCGGCGCGTGTTTTACAGCTCTTTTAGTTCTGCTCGCCTTCTCCCTGTCGCTTTTTCGCTGTCCAGTCCGCGCCTTCCCCACAGCGGGGAAAGCTCAGGATCCTCGAGCTCGCGGGGACGCCCTACGAGAGGGGTCGAATCCATGGCCAGACCCTAAGACCGCAAATCCAGGAGCTCGTCAAGCGATGGCAGGCGGACATCGAAAAATCCTACTCGGTTCCGGCAGCGGCCTTCATCCAGAAACTGCTCGAAGACTCAGACTTCAGGCCTGCCATCGAGCGCTGGACCCCTGGGCTCCTGGATGAGGTTCGCGGGATCGCGGACGGCGCCGGCCTCGACTTCCCAACAATGTTCGCATTTCAGCTCATCGATGAGACCTGGGTCATGGGCCCCGACCTCGGCCTCTCCAAGTGCACCTCCCTCGCTGCCCGAAAAAGAGGCGGCCGGCCCGCCTTCGTCGCTCAGAACCTCGACCTCCCCGTCTTCTATAACGACTTTCCGACGGTCCTTCGCATTCGCGGCCGCGGCGAGCCGGACGCACTCGTGTTTACGATCCCGGGTGTCATCGCGGCGAACGGCCTGAACGACCGTTCCGTGGGCGTATGTGTCAACGCCGTCACCCAACTCTCTTATTCCCCGAAGGGTCTCCCTGTCGCCTTCGTCATCAGGGGCATCCTCCGGCAAAAAACATACGACGACGCGGTCCGATTCCTGAAGGAGATTAGCCCGGCGGCTCCCCAGAATTACCTCATCGGCGGTCCTGCACAAGCGGCCGGGTTCGAGCGCTCGGCAGACCGGATCGCGGAGTTCCTGCCTTTTCCCGGCGCCGAATTCACCTATCATACGAACCATCCGCTGGTCAACGAGGATTTCAGCCCGAGATTCAGCGCGCAACTCAAGAAAAGTGGTATGTCGCTGGAAACCTATAAAGCCATCTGTCCGAGGTTCAGGTTCCTCGAAGCCTCATTCAAAGACAACTCGGCCGATCTCAACCTGGCCGTCCTCGAACGCCTGTTCGCCGACCGCGGTTCACAGATCAATAATGAAAGAACCTACGGGTGTACCATCATGGTCCTTGGGGATCGGCCGGAGCTCCATATCGCACCCGGGCGCCCGGACGAAGAACCGTTCCAGGTGCTTGGTTTCTAGGGAGACCACCGGCAGGAGTTTCATCTCATGAACCCAATCGAGAAGGCCATTCCCACGCCCGGATCCGTCGTCGGAAACGGGTGGCGCTTACACATTCCTCTCCGTCCTCGCCGGGCTGGCGGCGCGACCCGCCCCGGTTCCCGCGGCCCAGCAGGACAGGAAAGCCGAGGTCAGGTTCGGGATCTGCGACTGGACTCTGGCGAGGCCGGCCACCCGGATGCCTTTAAGGTCGCGAAAAAGCTGGGCCTGGAAGGACTCCAGGTGAGCCTCGTCCCGGCGGGGGACTCGCTCTATCTCGTTCCGCTCGACCTCCAGAAGAGCTACCTGCTCTGGGCCGCCGGGAACAGCCTGGCCATCTGCTCGTTCGCCATCGGCGAACTGAACAACGTACCGCTCAAGAGCGACCCCCTGGCCGAGAAGTGGCTCGACCAGGCGATCGACATCGCCTCGTCGATGCAGGTGCGGCGGATCCTCGTCCCGTTCTTCGGCAAAGGCGACCTGAGGAGCACACCAAGGGGACGGCGGCGGTCATCGCCTGCCTGAAGCGCCTGGCTCCTAAAGCCGAGAAGCAGCACGTCATCCTGGCCCTTGAATCATGGCTCAGCGCCGAGGATCACATCAAGATCATCGACGCCGTCGGCTCCAAGGCCGTCCGGGTCTACTACGATGTCGCCAACGCGCGGGAACGGGGCTACGATATCGGCCGGGAGATCCGCTTTCTGGGCAGCCGGATCTGCGAGGTCCACGCCAAGGACACCAAAGACCTCTATGGCAAAGGCGCGACGGATTTTGTCGCCGTTAAGAAGGCGCTCGACGACATCGGCTACCGGGGGTGGCTGGTCATCGAAGGCACCAAGCTTCCCCTCGGCGTCGAGGAAAGCATCGCCTACGACTTGAAGTATCTTAATTCCGTATTTCTTCCGCAGTAGAAAACTGCGGCTCTGCGCAAATGAATTCATGGCCGGCCTACAGCCGGGGCTATTCCAGCCAGTTCTCTATCCTGAGCGGCGTGATCCGGCGGAACTCTTTCGTGTTGGCGGTCACGAGAGTGATATCCAGGCTCAGGGCGTGAGCCCCGATCTGGGTATCCAGCGGACCGATCGGCGTACCCGCCATCTCCAATTTGGCTCGCACCGGGCCATAACACGAGGCGGCCTGTTCGCCAAAGTCGGCGATCTCCAACGGCAGAAGGAATTCTTCCAAGGCCCGAGCATTCTTCTCCACGGCTTGGCTCCTGACCACGCCATACTTGAGTTCGGCCAAGGTGATCGAGGAGATCCCGATATCGCCAACGGTCAAGGAGTGAAAACGTTCCAGGATGTTCGGCGGCTTTCGCTTAATCAGCGCAATGCAGATGTCCGTGTCCAGCATGTATCTCATCACAAGGGCTCCCGCTCCTGGCCCTTAGGCTGGCGGCGTTCGGACATGAAGTCCTCTGAAAACGAGTCGAGGCTTTTGAAAAGAGAATCCCAAGAGTCTTTAGCGGGGATCAGGATGACGGCGTTGCCCGATTTCTTGATATAGACGAATTCATCCTCGAACCGGAATTCTTTGGGCAGACGGACCGCCTGGCTCTGGCCGTTGCGGAAGAGTTTGGCTGTTTTCATGGTAAGCATTTTCCCAAATTTTAATCTATATTATTAATATATACTTATGAACATATTGTCAAGTCCAACCCGAAAAAACTAGCGTCAGGTGGGGACCGACTTAAGAACGCTCCGTAATTAGAAGACGGGTCACCAGGGAGGTTTTTCTCAGGACACAGATCTCGGAGCTGCCATCAAGGCGCTGGTCCACTCAGGGAGAGATGAAGAGTCACTTCGCCGGGCCGAAGACCCTGTCCAGAAAATCGATCTCGTCGCGCCTTTGTTCCATACGCAGCCAGACGGCGTGGCCGGCGTCATAGAGCTTGAGCACTTTGTCCTTGTCCGGGGTGCCGAACAGCCGCAACAGGGGATGAACCCTCTGTTCGAGCGAAGTTGCAAAGTCGTACTTTCCGTTCTGGATCAAAACGGGCGCGGTGATCCGGGGCGCGAGATTGAACGGGCTGTAGTCGGGCGGCAAGCCTAAGTACAGGTCGGCTCCGATCAGGACGAGGGCCTTGATCCTTTTCTCGATGGCGGGAATAATGGCCCCCATCCCGGCCCCCCAGCTCAGACCCTCGAAAGCCAGCTTTTTCGTATCGAATTCCGGCCGAGTCTCCAGGTAATCGACCGTCCGCATGAAGTCCCTGACCATCATGGCGCGACGCTCTTGACCTGTCGTTTTCGATTTTATCTCTGGAGTCCACTTCCGGTCGAATGTCCCCATGATGAGGGGTATCACAACCGCCCGTCCCGTCTTGGTTAAGATGTCAGGACCATCTTTGGTGGTGTATTCAAAAATCGATTTAACAATCTGCGCCCCTGAACCCGGCCACTGGATCACAACCTGGAACGGCCTTTTCCCTTCTTTCGGGATCATTAAATAAGCGCCTGTCCTATCCCCCACGTAGGCCGGGTCGAAAGTGACCTTCTCGAAAACGGTGAACCTCGTCCAATCCTCTTTTTCTTCGACCTTGGGGTTCAATGGGCTCTTCGCATATTCATAGACCTTCATGTAGGCCTGGAACATTTCGTCCGAACAGGGTTTCATCTCGGCCAAAGGAGGCAGCGTCTCCGAAGGAATGGGCTTGGCCGCCTCGGCGTCCACGGAGGAGGGTGTCAGGTATTTAATGCAGCGTAAGCCGAAATCGGGATAGCGGAACCAGGGCGGATACCTATCGAGATTGGCGAACATATAGTTGGGCTCGTCCCAGGCGCCACCGACATTCCCTCTTTGCCCGTCGACCGTCTCGTTGGTGCACCATTCTTTGACGTTTCCTGCCAGGTCATATATGCCAGCCGGCGAAATGCCTCGCATCTGGCCCACCGGGACCGGACCTTTTTGGCCGAAATTGCTGAGAGGGATGATATACCCCGAATCGAGCATCCCCTGAGCTTCGTGGTCGCCGGCCGCCCATTTCCAGTGATACACCGTGGGCAGTGCTTTTCCGGCGTATTCCGCAAACGCCGCAGCCTCATACCAGCTGACGCCGCCGACCGGATAATCGTCCTGGCCCTCGGAATACTCTCCGAATTCCCAAGTGGCCGGACCCGGCCGGTCCGTTTGGTCGACGAAAACTTTCATCGCCTCTTCCCAAGGGATCTCGTTGCCGTCGCGGATGAATTTGTGCTTCCAGAACTCCGGCTGGCGGTAGCCGCCGTCGCTGACAAAGGCCTTATACTGCCGGTTCGTCACTTCGAACCTGTCCATGAAGAAATCGCCGAGCTTAAGCGCCGGGACCTTACCGATGCCGTTGAGTGCCGGGGCAAGTTCGCTGTCCGCCCGAACTCGGACCATGCCCGGGGGGATGGAGCCTTCGGGGTCGAGCTTGGCCTCGATGGGGGGATTCGCTCCGGGATGCTGCGTGCTGGCCGATTCGATGAGACCGGCTCCTCCGATGACTTCAAACGCCTCCTTGCTGATCTTCCAGTGTTTGTACCCGATCGGGACTTTAGCTTTATCGAGAGGGGTGAGGCCGACAAGTTCAAACGCGCTGTCTGGAGCAACGTAATCTTTGAGAAAAACCTGGGCGCCCTGCGGGTCGGTCGTGACCGATAAGGAACCCGTCAATTGACCGAGAAATTCCGAGATCTGGGGGTCCTTGTCAATAAGCTTCGCGGCCTGGTTGGTCAACTTATAGGCCGCCGTAAAATTATTAGCTTGGATGAATTTCTCGACTTGGGGCAACGCAACTTGGCGCGCCCAGCGGACTTGAGCGTTTCGATGGATAAGCCAGTAGGCGAGTACCCCGATCGCAATCAGCACCGCGGCGGCCGGAAGGAAATACGCCGGCCTCTTCATCCGCCGCGCCAGGGATGTCAAGTTGAAGAACCCGGCCTCTTCCGCCCGGCGGCTGTCAAGATATCTCCTCAGCTCAATAGCCATCTCGGCGGCCGAATCATATCGATCCTCCCGTCTTTTCTTGAGCGCCCGATCGACAATCTTATGAAGCTCAGCCGGAATATCGGGCTTGACCTGACGAATCGGCTTCGGCTCCGCCCCCACGATCGAATGGAGAATGATGGTCTCGCGGTCCCCCCGGAAGGGCAGTTGCCCCGTCAGCATCTCGTAGAGCACCACGCCGAACGACCAGATATCCGTGCGCTTGTCCAGGTCGTCTCCCTGGGCCTGCTCCGGCGACATATTGGCGACCGTCCCGATCGTCATGGCTTCTTTTGTCAGCTGGCTCTCCCCCGCCATCTTGGCCAGCCCGAAGTCCATGATCTTCGCCCGGCCTTTATCCGTCAGCATGATGTTGGCGCTCTTGATGTCCCGGTGGATGATCCCCCGCTGGTGCGCCGCTTCCAGCCCCTCGGCAACCTGGACTGCGATATCCGCGACGATGTCGCCATCCATCGGCCCCTTGGCCACCTTCTGCCGGAGGCTCTCGCCGCTCACAAACTCCATCGCGATATACGGCTGCCCGCCCACCTCCTCGACCTCGTGGATCGTGCAGATGTTGGGGTGGCTGAGCGCGGCCGCCGACTGGGCCTCCCGGATAAACCGCTCCTTGGCCTCTGGATAGACGCTGAGCTCGGGAGGCAGGAACTTCAGGGCGACCGTCCGCTTAAGCTTAGTGTCTTCTGCCTTATAGACAACCCCCATCCCTCCCCGGCCGATCTCCCCGATGATCGTATACTTGCCGGCGAAGATCTTGCCCTTGCTCAAGACCTTGTAGCCGGTCTCAAGCGTCATCGTCTTAGTGAACGCGACCTCGGAATTCGGGGACATGTTCCGAATTCTCGACCCGCACTCGGCGCAGAATTTGGACTGCTCCGCGTTCTCGGCCTGACATTGGGGACACCTGGTTCCCACCGACCCCTCCTTTCCAGACGTCTGGACGACGACCTAAAGGACGTATTTAAAAAGCGCCAGCCCTTCCGGAAGCTTAACTTTTTCTTTGTAGATATCCCAGTAATATTCGCGCGCCCGGGCGAATTCCTCAAAGAGCGGGTGGGCCATGTCGGGTGAATGGTCCGCGGCCGCCGCGCCCTGATCATCGACCATGACGAACCGCGCGCACCTGTTCAGGATCCCCGCCGTCCCGACGCTGCAGGCGACGACGAGGTCCCGGCTCTTGACCCTCTCCAGGAGCTCCCCGTAGGTCAGGTCGCGCTCCTCGACCTTGACACCGAACTGCTTCAGGATGGCGACGATGCCGACGATGGTGACCGAGGGCAGGATCAGCGGGCTCTCGGGGATCTTGACGACCGTTCCGTCCCGGAACCCGAACAGGCAGCAGGACGAATCCCACTCCGTCACCCGCCGGTCCTCGATCTTCCCCAGCGGGTTGTCGTCCAGGAACAACGCCGAGGCCGCTTCGGGACAGAGTTGCCGCGCCCGGTCCACCGCCTTGACGCTCATAAGGTAATTGACCCCCAGCTTGAGGCAGCCTGTTTTATTGACGCCGACGGCGCGCACGAGCTGCGGGACGAGGACCCCGCAGAACGGCTCCCCCAAATACCGGTCATAGCGGCTGGCCGTGGCCCGGATCGCCGGCTGCGCCGGGAACGTGACGCCGATCGACTGTTCCTCGTCGACAGTGAAGGGACGAAGATAACCCTGGGCTCCGAGCCCCGCCATCTCGTCCAGAAAGCCGCGCATCGCAGCGTCCTTAAGGTAGAGATGGATGAACAGGCTTTCCATCTCCTCGACTGTCGGCACGAGGACCTGCTGCTCGGCGCTCAGGTTGAAGGCGATCCCCTTTTGGAATCGCTCGAGGTTTCGGTGCCAGTTCAAAAAGACGAGCTCCGTCTGCCCGCCGCCGCCTTTCTTGCAGAAGAAGCGGATCCCTTCGAAGGCCAGGAAAAGACCGTAGTGGATCGACCGGGAAACGGCAAAGACGCGGGCGTCCGACTCCTGGAGCTCGAACTGCTTGTCGTTGAGGCCATAACGCATCTGGCGGGGAGCCCACTGGATCCCTTCGAACTTGGCCATCGGGCAGCTCCTTTCCCCTATTTCGCGTTCTTGTCCAGGAGCTCCTTCAGCTCCTGTGCCTCTTTCGGTCCGCCCGGCTCTTGATACAGGATGTCATCCACTTTGATCCCGGGTTTCTGATAGAAGCGTTCGTTCGCGCCCTTGTCCATCTCCAGGGCCGCCCCGTTGAGCGAAATCCCCGCGAAGATCCCCTTGGACCTCGAATAGGAGTAGACCTCGGCCTCGAAGTGGGTGTCCGTGCTGGCCCGGGCCGCCCTCCCCACAGGGCCGGCCGCGACGCTGGCGCTCCCGCCCAGGGTGAACTTGCCCTTGTCGATGGTGGCGACGCTCCTCCGGTCCTTGAAAACCAGAATGAAGTCAGACTTCTCAAAGCCGATCTGGAACCCCACGCTGCCGCCGGTCATCTCGACAAAGGCGGGAGCGCTCCAGCTGCCGTCGTCGCGGCGGACGGCGATCACGCCCTTGCCGTGCTCGCCCCCGATCACGTAGGCGGCCTTGATATACCCCGGAATGATGGCGATGGCCTGGGCTTTACGGAGCAGCGCCGGCGGGATGCCCTTCTCGGGGAGCGTCAGAAGATCCTGGAAGACCTCGACGGATCTCAGGACGCGTATTCGTTCGTCTCCGGCTTCGGAGCCGGCCGGCGCCGGGAAGACCATCGAACCCAGCCCCAGCATCGCCGTTATCAGGATTGCCGGCATGCGGATTCTTCTCATGGTCAATTCACAGCCTCCTTAACGGAATTCGGCGCAGCGCCCTCTTGCACATTTCCCCAAATGATTCTATAGCCCGCTGGGCCGGAGAAGTCAATGCCGCGTACGAGTTCGGGACATCCGTCGCTGACGTGTTTTCGCCCTCACGGCGATTTTCAGGAAGAAGGCGGGAGTGGGCTAAATCGCGGCTTGGGAGTTTTAGAATCCCACCGTCAGATAAGCGTTGAACCCGCTCAGGTCGTACTTCACCGCGCCCCTAAAATCCGACACAACCGCATCCATGTCCAGATTGAAGCGGCTGTATTCGTACCGGGCGCCGACCCCCAGGAACTTGTAAAAGAAATAATCCAGGTTGATGTTGACGGTTCCGGACTCGAAGTCGAGGCGCTTGCTCGGACTGAACTTAAAATAGCCCGCCTTGCCATAAACAAACATGTGAGGAATGATCGTATAACGAAAATGCAGCCCGAGGGAAGGGACGGGAGCCCAGAACTTCCGGATTTCCAGCAATTGTCTGTCTATTTCCTGGGCTTGGACGTTGAGTTTATAGTGGGCCAGGTTCACTCCGGCATAGACTCCAAAATCCCACCGGGGCCTGTGAAAAAGGTAGAATTTAAGGTCGACATTCATATAATTCGTGTTCAGTGTTGTTTTTAGGGTCTGGTTCACGGGGAAAACCGTATCCCCGATCTGGATGTCTTTATCGATAACTTCCGATTGGCTGCGCTGAAAGCCGTAGTAGCCCAAATCCACGCTGAACCACGGCGCGATCCGGATGTCCCCGTCCAGGCGGACCATCGGCATGCTCTTGTCCAACCCCAGATCGCCTTCCAGATCGATCGGTGACCCCTCACCCGTCTCGTCGACGCGAATAACCGTATTCACGTCGGGAAAAAACCGCCGAACTTCAGGGCGAAAGCGGGCTTCTTCCACTTCGCCGATTCCGTTGCGGCGGTGCCCGCTTCTTGGGAATAAGCGGTCAGCGCCAAGCCCGCCAGGAAAAGACCGAGGGAAAGAAAAATCTTGCTTTTCCGTATGGGTCCGATCTTCGGTGACATTTCCGGCTCCATATTTTGGCCAATTCTCATATCTGAGAAGAACTTTATACTGAGTCGGGCCGGGTGTCAATCAAAGCCCGATCCTGGGAACCCAAGATCGTCAGGCGTTAGAGCCGAGTGTCAACAGCGGTGGCTGGGCATCGCTTGGCCGGCTTATTTCCAAGCTCGAAAGAGCTCTTAAGAATAGGATCTCGAAAATATGCGGCTTTCACGTCCCGAGGCTTATCGTAAGCCTCCGGACGTGAAGGCCGTGAGCTCGGCTGCCGTGCCTGGAATTCTAGAAAGCCAAAGTCACATAAGCTTGAAAACCGCTGATAACGTAATCGATTTTGCCTTTGTAGCCCGCCAGGCTCAAGTTTAATTTCATGTCGCTGTATTCGTACCGGCCGCCTATCCCCACGAACTTGTAGAAATAATATTCCAGGTTCAGGTTGAAGGTCGCGGAGTCAAAATCTACGCGTTTGCTGTTGTACTTGAAATACCCCGCCTTGGCGTAGACGAGCATCTTGGGGATCGGTTGGTACCAAAAATGAAGCCCGACGGAAGGAATGGGAGCCCAGAGCTTCTTGATTTCAAGAAGCCGCCGGCCGGCCTCCATGGCTTCGAAATTGAGCTTAAAGTGGGTCGCGTACACCCCGGCATAAACTCCAAAATCCAGACGCTCCCGGTGAAGGAGATAGAACTTGGCGTCGAGATTTATGAACGTCGGGGTCAGGGTCGTTTTGATGGTCTGGTTCACGGGGTAAACCGTATCACCGATCGTGATCTCCCTGGAGATGGGCTGCTCGGCGGTGCGTTTGAAAGCATAATAGTTCATGGCCAGGCTGAACCACTTGGCGAGCCGGATGTCGCCGTCCAGGCGGATGGTGCTCCCGCTCTTGGCCACCCCGAGATCCTTGTCGAGGCTGACGTCCGTTCCTTCGCCGCCGTCCGGCGGGTCCACGCGAATATCCATGGAGAGAGACGGGAAAAAGCCGCCCAGCTTGAAGGCAAAAGCGGGTTTCTTCATCCATTTCTTCGTCGATTCCGCGGCCGCGCCGGCCTCTTGGGAAAACGCGGTCAGGGCCAAACCGGAAAGGAAAAGACCGAGAGAAAGGAAAACTCTTGCGCCTTTCTTGAATCTGATCGTCGATGACATTCTTAACCTCCGTTCGCAGATTGCCGATCGTCGCAAAGCGAATGGCTTTGTCGTTATCAAGAGGCATTTTATGGTTCAGCGCACCGGTCGTCAATTGGACTTTAGTCCCATACCGCAAATCCATCGGCCCGGTGCGCCGCTCCGCGGTCGCGGCAGGTTCAGCCGCCTGTCTCAACCGATCGGCCGTCAAAAACCGGCCTGGAACTGGATGGCGAACAGCTGGTTGGTCGTGCCCTCGCCCTCTTTCCGGACGAGGCTATAATTCACCATGAGCTTGGTCTTCTGCCAAATGAACCACGTCCCCCCGAACGTCAGGGCATCGTTCCGGTCGGCCGAAAGGTCCCGGTTCGGGTCAAAGGCATCCCATTTGACCACAGCCTGGATCCTGCCGGGCACGATGTCATAAGCCCCCTGGATGTACCAGCCCGACTTCGGGGTCCGGTCATCCTCGGCGGAGATGAACTCGCTCTTCAAACAGAACGCTCCTAAAGTCAGCCGGCCTTCGAGGCCGGCCCTGTTCCGCGTCACCGGCGCTTCGCCCTGGGAGGCGCTGTACCGGCCGCCGTAGAGCGACCCTCCGACCGCCAGGGCTTTGACCGGACGGAGGATGACTCTCGCGCTCAGGTCCTTGTTTTTGTTGGTGTCCAGCCGGTTGATCCCGGCTCCGTTGAAGATGCCGACAAAATATTCGACGATCGAGTATTTGCCCGTCAGCATGGCGCCGATGTCGCGGCCCTGGGCGCCGATATCCCGCCCGGGAGCGAGCGCGATGACGGCTTGGGAGCGGTAGATCACGTCCAATTCAGAATCGGACGTCGTGCTCTCCAAGCTGAAAGGCACGTAGAACTGCCCGACCCGCAGGCCCAGGTAGGGCTTGAACTGAAAGTCGAGCATGGCGTCGATCAGTGCCGGACTCTTGACGGCGTCGGCCGTGAGGCGAAATCTCAGATTCTTGACCAAGGTGCCGTCAAGGGAAAGCCGGGCTCTCGGGATGGAAAAAGTATCGATGCCCTTTTCGTAATAGATATATAGGAACTGCGCGTAGCCCGAAAGCCGGAAACTCCGGCTCGAGGTGACGGCCGGCGGCTCCTCCTTGTCTTGCCCGGCGGCCGGGCCGGAGCAGAAAAGCACGGCCAAGATCAGGGCGGTCGCCACTCCCCCCTCCCTCTTCCGGCGGCTCTCACTTTTGGGCAACATCGTCATTCTCCTTTCCCGGCGCTCCAGTTTCTCCGCTTGACCCGACCCGCCGATTCTCCTTTGGCGGCCGGGCACCGCGCTCGGCCCGGCTTATTAGTCGACTTAATCAATCGATTAAGTCAACTTATAGTGTTTTCGGCCGCTTTGTCAAGCGTTTTTTCTTCCCTATCCCGGTGCTGGACTTTAGTCCCATTGACTCCCGCCGATACCTTGGATTAATATTTGTGGCGGAGGTTCATAGCAACCTCTTGGTCCTGAGCGCTCATCGAGCCGCTGCAACAGAGGAGAGCTCAAGATTCATCGACAGGTCTGGAATAAAGAGGCGGATCGTTTGCCGCACGAAATGCTTTTTTCGAGAGGAGAAGTTCATGGCAATTGAAGAGCCGAATAAAAAGGCTAGCGGAACCCAGCCCGCTTCAACCGGTGGAAAGTCCAATCCTAAGCTCGAGATAGAGAAAAAACCCGCGACCCGCAGGCTGATCAGCGTTGTCGCCTGGGCCGGTCCGAAGGTTGCCCGTTTCGGACCCTTGCGGAAAACCTTGGTTAACAATTGGGTGAAGAAGGCCTGGGCGGGGGCCGAGCACGATATGGAAGTCGGGACCCGGCCGCCGGGCATGATCAAAGACCGGACGGCCTTCGGCGTCTCCATCTTAAAGGCCATCGACCGCGGTCTGGCCGACGGCAGAATCGGCCGGGCGAACTTCAGCCGCATGCTGAATGTCCTGATCGGGGATTCCTTCGTCAACCGCGGAGTCGGCGGCGCCAAGGAACGATTCCAGGCGAAGTACGGCTGCCGTCCGCCCGGATTCTTGCTGATCAGCCCGACCAAGACCTGCAACCTCCGCTGCACGGGATGCTACGCCGATTCGGGACCGTCAACGGAGAAGCTGGAGTGGCCGATCATCAACCGCATGGTCAGAGAAGCCCGCGAGCTCTGGGGGCTGACGTTCATCGTCCTCAGCGGCGGCGAACCGCTCGCCTACCGCGATGAGGGCAAGACCATCCTCGACCTGGCGGAGATGAACCAGGACATGTTTTTCATGATGTACACCAACGGCACGCTCATCGACGAGGAGGTCGCCCGCCGGATGAGCAAGCTGGGCAACCTCATTCCCGCGATCTCGGTCGAAGGCCTGGGCGAGGCGACGGATCACCGGCGCGGCCAAGGCGTTTTCGACAAGATCGTCGCCGCCATGGAGCGGCTGCGACGGCACAAAGTCTTTTTCGGGGTCTCCATGACGGCCACCCGCGAGAACGCCGACTCCCTGTTGTCCGATGAGGTCATCAATTTCTATTTTGAGAAGATGGGCGCCGCCTTTGGCTGGCTCTTTCACTATATGCCGATGGGACGCGCCTACACGCTGGAGATGCTGCCGACGCCGGAGCAGCGCCTGCGGATGTGGCAGAGGGCTTGGCAGCTTGTTCATGAGCGGCAGCTTTTCCTGGCCGATTTCTGGAACAGCGGCACCGGCGCCAACGGCTGTCAGAGCGCCGGGCACCCGGGCGGCTACCTGACCGTGGACTGGGACGGCAAGATCGCCCCATGCGTGTTCATCCCTTACTCGCCGTTGAATATCCACGAGGTTTACGCCCAGAACAAGAACCTCAACGATGTCTGGGAACATCCGTTTTTCGACAAGCTCCGGAACTGGCAGTGGGATTACAGCAACGAGCTCAAGTACACCAAGGGCAGCTGGCACGGCAACCTGATGATGCCCTGTCCGATCCGCGACCATTACGACGAATTCCACAAGATACTGAAGGACCACAACCCGGAGCCGATCGACGAGAACGCCCAGGCGGCCATGGAGGACGAGGACTATTACAAGGGCATGGTGGCCTACAACCGGGACGTCGCCAAGCTCTTCGAGCCGATCTGGGAAAAGAGGTACATGAAGGGCGAGTTCTGATCGGCCTCTCCCCTCCTGTCGACTTCGGGCGTCGGGCAAAATATTTTATTGACAAAGCCCTCCGTATTCGCCTAGAATTTCAATCAAATCCGGAGAAATTCCCGGAAGCAAAAAAGGAGACGACAAGTGAAAAAACCCCTGATTCTCTTTTTTGTGGTCTTGACCGCGGGAGTGTCCCTGTATTCCCAGGAGTCTTATATGGAGCTGCTCAGGGCCGATTTGAAAGCCGAGAAAGTGGCCATCGTCACCGAGAACATGGAGCTCACCGACGCGCAAAGCGGGATCTTCTGGCCGATCTACCGGAAATACGACGCTGAACTGACCATCTTCAACGACCAGCGGTTCGCACTCATCAAGGATTATGCCAAGAGCTATGATCAGATGACCGACGCCAAAGCCGATAGCTCTGACGAAACAGGTGTTCTCCTTGCTCGAAAAGAGGCTCAAGCTCCAGGAAAAGTATTACAAGGAGTTCGCCAAGGCCCTCAACCCCGTCCTGGCCGCCAAATTCATGCAGATCGAGCGGCAGATCAATGCCATCGTGGACCTGCAGATCTCCGACGAGATCCCGCTGATCACGAAATAAGCGAGGAAGGAGATCCCGATAATGACAGCCAAAAAGCCGATTGGCGCATTCATTATTCTGGCTCTGGTAGCGCTGGCCGCCGCCGCGCCGGCCTGGGCGCAGACGGACGACACGTCAGGAAAGTGGCAATTCGAGATCACGCCCTACTTCTGGCTTTCGGGCCTCGAGACCGATATCAAGACGGGCCTGTTCCCTGAGCAGAGCTCATACGTGAGCTTCTCCGAGCTCTCGAAGTATGTCAACCTCGGCCTGGCGGGCATGTTCGAAGCGCGCAAAGACCGCTGGGGATTCCTGATGGATGGGATGTATGTCGACCTCGGGACGACCAAGGTGCAGTCGGGAAAGATGCCGGGCGACGTGGACGTCACGCTCATAAACGCTAACTTTTCGCTGGCCGGGCTGGCCCGGGTCGTCGAGGGCAAGGCCGTTGTCGATCTCCTCGCCGGAGCGCGCTATAACTATATGAGTTCCGAACTGAAGGTGGCCACGGGACCCTACTCGGGCCTGTCGAAATCCTCGACCGATGAATGGGTCGACGGGTTCGCCGGCGCACGCCTGCTCGTGTCCCTGGCCAGAGCCTGGACGCTGGAGTGGTACGGGGATGTCGGGACCGGGGGGTCCAAACTCGCCTGGCAGACCTGGGCTGGACTGGATATCCGATTCTCCAGGGTTATTTACGGGAAGGTGGGTTATCGATACTCCTACTTCGACCGCGAGATGGACGGTGCGGACATGAAGCAGGCCAAGTCCGGATTCTACACCGGCTTGGGCATCCGGTTCTGAGCGGCTCGAACGGGCCGCTGGATCAACCAGCAGCCCGTTCGAGATAAACCTTCAATATTCGAGCGCCCGCACGGACTATTTCCGGGGGAGGTCAAGAAATGCTCAGGGAACTCCTGACATGGGTTGATCCGGCATGGCCTCTGGTGCTCCTGGCAGTGGGTGTTCTCGCTGCCGGCTTGGCGGCCGCGACGACGGTTCAGGCCGCCGACCCCCTGCCTTCGTGGAACGACACGACGGCGAAAAAGGCCATCGTCGAGTTTATCAAGAAAGTCACAACAGAAGGCTCGCCGGACTTCGTGCCGGCCGCCGAGCGCATCGCCGTGTTCGACAACGACGGCACTCTCTGGAGCGAGAGGCCCGTGGCTTTTCAGGCGGCCTTTACGCTCGATCGCATCAAAGCGCTCGCGCCGAAGCATCCGGAGTGGAAGGAGCAGGAGCCCTTCGCTTCGCTGCTCAAGGGCGACCTCAAGGCGGCGCTCGCGGGCGGCGAGCGGTCCGTTCTCCAGGTCCTCATGGCCACGCACGCCGGCATGACGACCGATGAATTTACGAAGATCGTTGAAGATTGGATCGGGGCGGCCAGGCATCCGAAAACCGGCCGGCTCTACACGGAAATGGTCTATCAGCCGATGCTCGAGCTCCTCGCCTGCCTGCGGGCCAACGGCTTCAAGACTTTCATCGTCTCGGGCGGCGGCATCGATTTCATGCGGCCGTGGGCGGAGAAGGTTTACAACATCCCCCCCGAGCAGGTTATCGGCAGCCGTATCAAAACGAAGTACGAAATCCGGGACGGAAAACCCGTACTCGTCCGGCTGCCCGAGATGAACTTCCTTGACGACGGGCCCGGCAAGCCCGTCGGCATCCACACGCACATCGGACGGCGTCCGATCGCCGCCTTCGGCAACTCCGACGGCGACCACCAGATGCTCCAATGGACGGCCGCGGGCAGCGGAGCCCGCTTCATGTGTCTCATCCACCACACCGATGCCGAGCGCGAGTGGGCTTATGACAAGACGTCTTCCATCGGCAGCCTCGACAAGGCGCTCGACGAAGCGAAGGCGAGAGGCTGGACGGTCGTCAGCATGAAGGACGATTGGAACCGTGTTTTCCCGTTCGAGGCACCGAAGGCTCCCTGATGAACAAGAATACGAAAATCTCTAGGAACATGACGGTATTGGCCCTGAGGAGGTAACCCACGCCTCAATCTGAAGTCCCGCAGGCTTTTCATGTCATGGCCAAGCCCACGGGGTCGGCCTGCAATCTCCGTTGCGACTACTGCTTCTTCCTGAAGAAAGCGGGACTCTACCCGGGAAGCCGTTTCCGGATGCCGGATGAGGTGCACGAAGCTTACATCCGGCAGCTACTCGAAGCCCACCAAGTCCCGCAGATAACGGTCGCCTGGCAGGGCGGCGAGCCGACCCTCATGGGGCTCGACTTCTTCAAGCGGTCGGTCGATCTCCAGAAAAAATACCAGAAACCGGGCACCCGGATCGAAAACTCCTTCCAGACGAACGGCATCCTCCTCGACGACGAATGGTGCCGGTTCTTTCACGACAACGGCTGGCTCGTCGGGCTGAGCCTCGACGGCCCCAAGACGCTTCACGACCGCTATCGGAAAGATCAGGGAGGTCACGGGACCTTCGACCGGGTCCTGGCGGCGGCCCGCCGGCTCCAGGCTCATCAGGTGGAATTCAACATCTTATGCACCGTGAACTCGATAAACTCCGAGCACCCTCTGGATGTCTACCGGTTTTTCAGGGACGAGCTGGGGACCCACTACATCCAGTTCATCCCCATCGTCGAGCGTGACAATGACACCGGCTACCAGGAAGGCAACAGGGTCACGGACAGGTCCGTGCGACCCGAGCCGTGGGGGCGTTTCCTGATCGAGATCTTTGATGAGTGGTTGAAAAAGGATGTCGGCGACACCTTCGTCCTCAACTTCGACGGCGCCCTGGCCGGCTGGCTCGACATGGCGGGGACGGTCTGCATCTTCGGGCCCACCTGCGGCCTCGGCCTGGCCCTCGAGCATAACGGAGACCTTTATTCGTGCGATCACTTTGTCGAGCCCAACTATCTCCTCGGGAACATCCTCGAGACTCCCCTGGTCGAACTCGTGGCGTCGGAGAAGCAGGTGAAGTTCGGGCAGGACAAGAAGGATACTTTGCCCCAGACCTGTAAAGATTGCGAATTCCTGCGCGTCTGCCACGGCGAATGCCCCAAGAACCGTTTCGTCGAGGCGCCCGGCGGAGGGCCGGCCCTGAATTATCTCTGCGCGGGGTATAAGGCTTTCTTCAAGCACGCCGACAAAGCCATGCGGATCATGGCCGACCTGCTGCGCCAGAACCGTCCGGCCGCCGAAGTCATGGCCGTCCTGGCCGGAAAGGGAACCGACGCTCAAAGCCAAACCGGCCGGAGCCGGGGAGAAATGATCCCTGCCCCTGCGGCAGCGGAAAAAAGTTTAAAAAATGTCACGGTCAGTAAGGCGGTAAATCCTTAGCGGCGAAGGGAAGCCTTCCCCGGCCGACCTTCGACGCTGGAGATAAATAGAAAAAGGAGGTTCAGGATGGCACTCAAAGAGTATAAACCGGGGACTGCGTTTACCGGGGTCATCGGGCGAACGGTTGACGTCTCACAGCCCGCCTGGCCCCAGCCGCTCCGCGCCAAGGAGGGCGCGCCGAATGTCCTGTTCATCGTCCAGGACGACACGGGTTTCGGCCAGATGGGCTGCTACGGCAGCCCCATCGACACGCCGAACATCGACAGCCTGGCGAAAAACGGGCTGCTCTTCAACAGCATGCACACGACGGCGCTCTGTTCGCCCACGCGCTCGTGCATCCTGACCGGCCGCAACCACCATTCCAATGCGATGTCCTGCATCACCGAAGGATCGACCGGCTTCCCCGGCGGCAACGGTTACATCCCGTTCGAGAACGGATTCCTGTCGGAGATCCTGCTCCAGCACGGCTACAACACCTTTGCCCTGGGCAAGTGGCATCTCACCCCGGCCACCGAGTTTACTGGAGCTGGGCCCTACGACCGCTGGCCGCTGGGCCGCGGGTTCGAGCGGTTCTACGGGTTTCTCGGCGCCGACACGCACCAGTACTACCCGGACCTGACCTACGACAACCACGCGGTCGACCAGCCCAAGACGCCCGAGGAGGGCTATCACTTCACCGAGGACATCACGGACAAGGCGATCAGCTTCATCGCCGACGCCAAGCAGAACGCGCCGAACAAGCCGTTCTTCATGTACTTCTGCCCGGGCGCCGCGCATGCGCCCCACCATGCACCCAAGGAGTGGGCGGATAAGTACAAGGGCAAGTTCGATATGGGCTGGGACAAGTACAGGGAGATGGTTTTCGAACGCCAGAAGAAACTGGGGATCGTCCCTCAGGACGCCGAGCTTTCGCGCCACGACCCCGATGTCAAGCCGTGGGACAACTGCACGCCCGAGGAGAAGAAGCTCTATGCCCGGATGATGGAGGTGTTCGCGGGATTCCTCTCCCACACGGACTATCACTACGGACGCCTGTTCACGTTCCTGAAAGAGATCGGCGAGTGGGACAACACGATCATCATGTTCATCTCCGACAACGGCGCCAGCCCCGAGGGCGGCCCGGCCGGCTCGGTCAACGAGAACCTCTTTTTCAACTCGGTACCCGAATCCCTGGAAGACAACTTGAAGGCCCTGCCCGACCTCGGCGGACCGAAATACTACAACCATTACGCGTGGGGCTGGACCTGGGCCGGCAACACTCCCTTCCGCCGCTGGAAGCGGGAGACCTACCGGGGCGGCATCAGCGACCCGTTCATCGTCCACTGGCCCAAGGGCATCAAGGCCAAGGGCGAGGTCCGAACGCAGTACGCCCACGCCATCGACATGGTCCCGACCGTCCTCGAGCTTCTGGGGATCGAGCCCCCGGCGAATATCCGGGGGGTCACCCAATCGCCGATCGAGGGCCTGAGCCTGGCCCATGCCCTGGACAACGCCCAGTCGCCGACCAGGCACGTCACGCAGTATTTCGAGATGATGGGCCACCGCTCCATTTATCATGACGGCTGGCGGGCGGTCTGCCCGTGGCCGGGGCCGTCGTTCACCGAAGCCGAAAAGCCGTTTGGCGAGCCCATTCCGGCAGCCACCCTCACCGAGCTCGACGCGAATCACTGGGAGCTCTATCACGTGGCCGAGGATTTCGCCGAGAACCACAACGTGGCCGCCCAAAACAGGGCCAAATTGATCGAAATGGTGGCCCAGTGGTACGTCGAGGCGGGCAAGTACAAGGTCCTGCCCGTGGACGGCCGCGTCATGCTCCGGGCCATGGACGAGCGCCCCCAGATCGCGGTCGACCGCAATAGCTACACGTTTTACCCAAACACGCAGCCGATGTCGGGGGCAGCCGGCACGGCCACGCTGAACCGGCCGCACAGCATCACCGCCGATGCAGAGATCCCCAAGGAAGGGGCCGAGGGCGTGCTGTTTTCGGTCGGGGGCGTCGATGGGGGATACTCCTTCTACGTCAAGGAGGGGAAGCTGTGCTATGTCCATAATTATGTCGGGAAGGAGATCATGATCGTCCGGTCCAAGGACGAACGTGCCTGCGGGACGCCATGAGCTGAGGTTCGAGTTCGAGCCGACGGGAAAGCCCGATATCCGGGCCGGCAAAGGGTCGCCCGGCCGGGCCCAGCTCTATATCGACAAGAAGCTGGTGGGCCAGATCGAGATGGCCGTTACGACTCCCATGTCATACGGATTGGGCGGCGGCATGGCGGTCGGTGCCGACGTGGGCTCGCCCGTCACGTCCGATTATAAGGCGCCGTTCCCGTTCACCGGCAAGCTCTATAAGGTTACGTTGGACGTCAGCGGCCAGTTGATCGTGGACGACGAGCTGGCCATGCGGAAGATCATGGCCCGGCAATAAAACCAAATCCCACGGGGGGAGGAGAAAAAACCATGAAAGAACACGACAAGATCGGGCGGCAATGCCTGCCCATTCC
>CAVSCD010000011.1:0-955000 GCA_963726335.1 Candidatus Aminicenantota bacterium
GGACGGTAGGAGACTTGAACTCCCGACCTCAGCGTTGCGAACGCCGCGCTCTCCCAACTGAGCTAACCGCCCACACTGAACTTTCTCGTCTAGGTATAGAATTTACCATGTTTGCCCGACTTTTTCCAGAGCCGAAGCCGCCGACGGGTCCTGTCCCGGTTCACCCCCGGCGCCCAAACGGCCCACCCTGTTGATTTCGCATCGCATATCTGAAGGCATCAAGCGTTCGGTCGGCAGGAGGGGCCCCCGAACCGAGCCACCCGTCGGCTACCGACTCTCCCTGAGACTATCAGTATCACAGCACTCGTGCTCCCCTGCGAATCTCTTTTTAACGCCAGTCCCCTCCTGTCAACTCGAAGATATCCTCTCTCTGTTCACGCCGGGCGCCCAATCCTATATAATTCCTATCAATTAAGGAGAATACCAATGGCCGAAAATATGTTTGACCTCACGGGGAAAGTCGCCATCGTCACCGGTTCGAGCCGGGGGCTGGGACGGTATATGGCGCGAGCCTTGGCCCGGGCCGGCGCGGATGTCGCCGTCACCAGCAGGTCGCTTGCATCACTGGATGAGGTGGCTCGGGAGATCCGCGAAATCGGCAGGGAGGCTTTCCCCCACGAGCTCGACGTCCGCTCCCATGACAGCGTCCAGGCCATGGTCGAGGATACGCACCGGCATTTCGGCAAGATCGATATCCTGGTCAACAACGCCGGGTGCAATGTCCGCAAGCCGCGGTCGAGGTGACGCCGAGGAATGGGATATGATCCTCGAGACGAACCTCCGCGGGCCGTTCTTCATGGCCCAGGCCGTGGCCAAGAAGATGATCCCGCGCCGCTACGGCCGGATCGTCAACATCGGTTCGGTCACGTCGGTTTTCGCCTACGCGAACCTGGCCCCCTATTGCGCGAGCCGCGGCGGGGTCAAGCAACTGACGATGAGCCTGGCCGACGACTGGGGGATCTACGGGATCACGGTCAACTGCCTGGCGCCGGGGTGGTTCAAGACGCAGCAGACTCGCGTGCTTTACGAGGATCCGACCTGGGTCGAATACATCACCGACCGCATCCCCATGAAGCGCGTCGGCCTGCCCAATGACCTGGACGGGGCGGTGGTTTTTCTCGCCTCGGACGCCAGCGCTTATGTCACCGGACACACGCTGCTCGTCGACGGCGGCATCACGACAGGGGCGACCCGGGCGACATCCAAGAAGCGGTCCGCCGACTGAGCGGCCTAAGTGCCGGACAGCGACCTGAGCACGTCAAAACGAGAGCGAGACGGGGTGGCATGGCGCCAGTCCATGTCCGCCCGGAGCGACAGGCCGTTATGGGGACATGTACCTGGGGACGCGACCCCAATTCACAGGCCCCGCGCTCGGGAGTTCCAGACCCCCGGGATGGGGTCAGTCGACGGCCTCGATCCGGACCGTCTTCATCACATCGTCTCTCTGAGCGGCGAGCAGCCTGTCGACTTTGGCCCGCGAAACGGCCGAGGTCGTGCCGATCCCGGTGACGCAGGCCGCGCCAGAAGCTTCCGCCTCGAGCAGGGCGTCGGTCAGCTCGTCGTCCGACCACTCGAGCCCGCTCACCCGGCGGGACTTGAGCTTCATGACGGTGCGGCGGATGAACCCGGCGCAGAAGGCGTCGCCGGCGCCCGTGGGGTCGAGCGCCCGGACCTTGAACCCGCCCATGCTCAGCCGGCGGCCGCGGGTCGCCGCGGTCAATCCCTTGGACCCCCGGCTGACCAGCACGAGCTCCGGTCCCGAATCGAGGAGGAAATCGACGGCCGCCGGCAAATCCTTTTTCCGCGTCAGGCTCAGGGCCTCGACGTCGTTGCAGTGGAAGATATCGGTCCAGCGCAGGGCTTTCCGGAGGAAGTGCCAGGTCTTATTGTAAGGCATGACCGGGTCGACGAACGTCAGGCAGCCCAGCCGCTTGACCTCGCGCAGGACGTCGGCCAGGCCGTGGTCGAACTTATCCGCCAGGCCCACGCCGCCGGCATAAAACACCGCGGGCGGGTCTTCCTTCACCGCCCAGACGGCGAAATCGGGATCGAAGTAGGACAGGGCGCCCACGCCGACATGGTAACGGCGGTCCTCGCCCTTGACGACCAGGATCAGGTCGACCGCGGTCCGGGCCCGGGTCGTCCGCTGGAAGTTCACCTCGACCCCTTCCGCCGTGAGCGTCCGCTCGAAGAAATCGGCGAAGGGGTCGGTGCCCACGGCCCCGACGCAGCCGACCTCGCCCGGCTTCATGCCCAGGCGCATCAGGTCGGCCGAGACGTTGGCCGCGTGGCCGCCGATATGGGTCTCGATATCCCTGTGGGTGAAGGTGATCCCGCCGGGGGGGGAAACCCGGGGAAGGTCGGCCGCGATCAGGTCGGCGACCAGGATCCCCGCGCAGGTGACTCTCTTCATGGCGATTCTCCCGTTCTCCTCGATCTCCCCCAATATTATGCGGGACAGGAACGCAAATCAACACGGATTCGCTTTCGAGGGCCGGTCCGGCGTGAGGCTATATTCGCGGGCAGGCTAAAGCGAAGCTCAGGACGCGGAGGTGGGCACTCTCACTTCTTCCCGGTGGGGACGAGGCGCTTGAGTTCCTCGAACCAGTTCTGGACGAGGATCATTTCGGTGACAGGCGTGGGCTTCCTTTGCTCGAGCTTGACCATGAGAAATCGCTGCGAGTCGAGGGACAGGTCATAGCTGCGTATGGGGCTACCGCCCATGTATCCGGGTTTCTCAAAAAGCAGGCGCGGCTTGCCGGCCGTGAAGCCGCCCTCTGTCCGCGACGTCCACGACCCACACCTTGATCCTGCCACCGGTAGAAAAGCTGTTTGCCGTTTCTTGCCCAAAGCGGCTCGAATGCCCCCTTCGCTCGATACCTGCTGCTTCATGCCCGGGCCGGGGAAGGGCCGCACGTAGACCTCGTCCCGCTTTGATTCATCGGATGAATAAGCTATCCAGCGACCGTCGGGCGAGAATCCGGGTACATTCCTCATTGAATGGCGAATTCAGGAACGGCGTCACGCGGCCTGAGCGAACATCCAGCAGAGCGATGTCATAACCAGTAGCCCCGGGGGCGCGATTCCACCAAAGCGAGCGTTTCCCCATCCGAAGACCATGATCCTGGATATTGATCGTATTCGCTTGTTGTAAGGCGCTCCATCGGCGAGCTTCCATCGTAAGGTTGCCAGAACAGGTTCGACGCCAGGGATTTTATGCCAGGCGAAAACAAGCCGTTTGCCGTCGGGAGTCCAGATCGGATAGGTAGCCCTTCCCTCGCCGGTCAGCCGACTGTTCGTGCCTCTGGTCAGGTCATACACCCAAACCTGTTCCTCTTGTCCTCGAATATTACATAGGCAATTCTCTGGCCATCAGGAGAAAGACGCGGAGCAAAAAAAGGGAACCTGCTAAGTCAGTGACTGGTTGCTCTGTTCCCTTCTGATCCACCCACACGAGCGAATCTTTTCCGTCCGGAACGATGCCACCCGCCGCATAGATGAGCGATCCCGAGTCAGAGATGCCGAACTGACCGGCACCGGTAGTGGAGGCTAGCGGCTGTTGCTGAAGGCTTGCATGACATTTCCCACGAGCGGGGACCGGTTGCCCGATGACCTCCAGCCTGGCCGGATCAAATCGCACGGCCATGAGTGTCCCCTGCCTCAGGAAGACCAGATGTCCCGTGGGAACGTACCTGGCATCCGCGGCATCCTCTAACAGGACACGCCACTCGCGTGTATCCAACCGGAGCAGCGCAACCCAGGGCTGTCGAATCCCAGCCGTGTCTCATGACGGTGAACAGCACGGCCTTCCCATCGGGAAGCCAGGATGGCAGACGGTGGCTATACTCCTCCCGCTTAGGGTCAGGCTTGGTCAGGATCTCGGGCTTTCCGCCCCCGGCCGAAATCCTTGAAAGCCCGCCGGCATATCGACCTGCAAACACAATGCTGTCATCACGACCCCAAGCTCGCACCAGAGGGATAATTTGAAAGATCGCACAAAATGCGTCGGGACACCACCCTCGACTGGAATCTTCTTCAACTTGCCGTCTGCCCAGAAACCTACCCACCGGTTGTCAGGCGACAGGAAGGGATTGATGCCCCCTTCCGTTCCGGCGATAGGCTTGGCTTCCGATTGATCCAATCTCCGCAGGTACAACCGAGGCTTTGCTTGAGGGCCCGGGTTCTCCTCGATGGCGCTATAGACGACGAACCTGCCATCGCTGGAAATGGCCAGAGCAGTTCGGCTCGGGCGCTCCAACTCTACGTCCCTGCGCAGGCCGTCCAGCCAATGACCCGGCTCGACCTTGATGGTTGACATGACAACTGAGGGAGAAGGAGCGGGTTGGGGATGCCTAAGCAAATAGCGGTCGACGAGGATGCCCGCGAGAAGCGCAACAGCCATGCCGGCAGCCAGCCACACGAGTGAGAATCGCCGGGGAGCGTCGCTGCTTCGGAGGGATAGGTTGCGGACTCTCCGAGCTCGATCCGGGCATCGCCGATGTCGCGCAGGCGTTCCCTGGGGTCCTTCTGCAGGCACCGACGCAGGACGGCCCGCACGTTTCCGGGCGTGTCGGCCGGAAGCGAACCCCATTCGGGTTCGCCCCTGAGGATGGCGGCCATGCTCTCCGTGACCGTATCGCCCGGGAAGGCCCGCTTTCCGGTCAGGCACTCGTAGAGGATGCAGCCGAAGGCCCAGATGTCGGCCCGCTTATCGACCGGCTTCCCCGTGGCCTGCTCCGGGCTCATGTAGGCGGCCGTGCCGAGGATCACTCCGGGCTGCGTCATGTTCGCCGTGATCGTGGGCGAGTTGGCGATGTCAGCCGCCGTCAATTCCTCGACAAGGGCTTTGGCCAGCCCGAAGTCCAGGATCTTCGCCTTGCCCTCGGGCGTGATCTTGACGTTGGCGGGCTTGAGGTCGCGGTGGATAATGCCTTTCTCGTGGGCGCCTTCGAGCCCTTCGGCGATCTGGCGGCAGACATCGAGGGCTTCTTCAAGGGAGAGCGCGCCCCGGCTCAGCCGCTCGGCCAGATTCTCGCCCTCGACAAGCTCCATGATTAGGAAACGCTTGCCGTCGGCTTCTTCAAGGCCATAGATCGCGGCGATATTCGGATGATTGAGGGAGGCAGGACCCTGGCCTCGCGTTCGAACCGCGCCAGCCGCTCCGGGTCGGCCGTGAAGCCTTCAGGCAGGACTTTGATGGCGACCTTGCGGCCGAGCTTTGTGTCCTCGGCCATAAGAACGACCCCCATCCCGCCGCGGCCGATCTCCTCGATGATCCTGTACTTGCCGGCGGCAACGCTTCCCGCAGTCAGGACAAATGCCGGAGATTCGAGGGTTTTTGTCAGGACCGGGAGCGGCAACCCGTTCTTCGTGAGCGCCGTCGCGCAATTTCCGCAGAACCGCGATGTGTCCGGATTATCGGCCTGACAACTTGGACATTTCATGGCCCGCGCACCCCGTCAACCGCATGGCCAGAGATTAACGCCGCGGGGGTGGGAAGTCAACTCTGTCTTGACTTTCCACCTCGGCCGGAAGTATCTATGGGCTGGGCCGAATGACCAAGAAGCCGCCCTTGAAGCGAAACAGTCTTCTCTTACTCCTTGGGGTTTGCGCCGCGGTGGCCTTCGTCTCGTTCCTGACGGCGCGGCCTCCCGGCCGGGAACAGCCCGACCCGGCGGCGGAATTCGACGTCCGGGAGGTCATGATCCCGATGCGCGACGGCATCAAGCTGCACACGGCGATCTATGCCCCCAGGCAGCTCCCGGCCCCTCTGCCGATCATCCTTCTCCGGACGCCTTACGGGATCTCGGGCGCGCCGCAGAACCTGCGGGGGCGATACAAGGAACTGGCGGACGACGGCTACATTTTCGCCTTCCAGGACATCCGCGGACGGCACACTTCCGAGGGCACCTTCGTCATGATCCGGCCGGTCAGGGATCGCCGGATCCCCGGGTCGATCGACGAGGGTACGGACGCCTATGATACGATCGGCTGGCTCATCGAGAACGTGACCGGAAACAACGGCCGCGTGGGCATGCTCGGCGTCTCCTACGACGGCTGGCTGACGGCCATGGCCCTGGTCGAACCGCATCCGGCGCTCAAGGCGGTCTCGCCCCAGGCGCCGCCGGCCGACATGTGGCTCGGCGACGACTTCTTTCACAACGGCGCTTTCCGGCTGAGCTACGGGTTCGAGTATGCCGCCAGGATGGAGACGACCAAGCAGCAGTTTAGCTTCGAATTCGACCGCTATGACACCTTCGATTGGTACCTCGCGCTCGGCCCGCTGTCGAACGTGAACGCGAAATACCTGTTGGGCAAGATCCCGACCTGGAACGATTTCGTCGCTCATCCCGCCTATGACGAATTCTGGAAGCGGCAGACGATCGTGCCGCACCTCACCGCGGCGCGCGTCCCGACGCTCAATGTCGCCGGCTGGTGGGACCAGGAGGATTTCTACGGACCCCTGCAGGTCTATGAGGCCCTCGAGGCGCACGACGACAAGAACCTGAATTTCCTGGTCGTCGGACCATGGAACCACGGCGGGTGGAACGGGCGACGGCGACAGGCTCGGCGACATCGAGTTCGGGACGCCGACGGGCCGCCATTTCCGGGCGAATATCCAGGCTCCCTTTTTCGCTCACTACCTCAAGGACAAGGGGCCCGCCCCCAAGGCCGAGGCCATCACGTTTGAAGCGGGCGCGAATGCCTGGCGGACGTGGGAGGCCTGGCCGCCCAAGTCCCGCACTGCGGCAAAGAACCTGTATTTCAGGGAAGGCGGGAGGGTCTCGTTCGACGCGCCGCGAGAGACGGGCGATGCCGCCTTCGACAGCTACCTCTCCGACCCGGACCATCCGGTGCCGTATCGCCATCGTCCGGTCCAGCCCACCTATTTCGCCTGGGGTTCCGGCTGGTCCACCTGGCTCGCCGAGGACCAGCGGTTCGTCGACGACCGGCCCGACGTCCTGAGCTGGGAGACCGCTCCGCTCGAGGAAGACCTGTCCATCGCCGGCAAGATCGAGGCGCGCCTCTTCGCCTCGACAACGGGGAGTGACAGCGACTGGGTCGTCAAGCTGATCGATGTCTACCCGGAAAAGACGCCCGCCGACTGGAAGATGGCCGGCCGCCAGCTGATGGTGGCGAATGAAGTCTTCCGCGGCCGGTACCGGAAGAGCTTCGAGCGGCCCGAGCCGGTCCCGGCCAACGCAGTCGTCCCTTATGTGATCGGCCTTCATACGCAGAACTACTGCTTCAGGAAGGGGCACCGGATCATGGTCCAGGTCCAGAGCACCTGGTTCCCGATCATCGACCGTAACCCCCAGACTTTCGTGCCGAATATCTTCGAGGCGAAGCCGGAGGATTTTCGGGCGGCCACACAGCGCGTCTATCGGTCGGCAAAGCAGGCGTCACATGTGGTCTTACCCGTGGTCAGCCAGTCAAGAATAACGATAAGGAGCAAGACATGTCCGACAACACGATCAACCGTCGCGATTTTCTGAAGGCGGCCGCGGCCGCATCGGCCGCGCCGGCGTTTCTTTCGATCGTCCCGCGCCATGTGCTCGGCATGGGACAGACGCCGCCGAGCGACAAGCTCAACATCGCCGGCATCGGCGTGGGCGGGATGGGAGGGAACAACCTCAACAACCTGGCGGCCGAGAATATCGTCGCCCTCTGCGACGTCGACCCGAACTACGCGGCCAAGACGGTCGCCAAATATCCGGGCGCCAAGTTCTACACCGACTACCGCCTGATGCTGGTGGAGCAGAAGGATATCGACGCCGTCGTCATCGCCACGCCCGACCACACCCACGCGGTCATCACCCTGGCGGCGATGCAGCTCGGCAAGCACGTGTACACGCAGAAGCCTCTCACCCACAGCGTCTTCGAGGCCAGGGCCCTGGCGCGGGCGGCCGCGGAGTCGAAGGTCACGACGCAGATGGGGATCCAGGGCCACTCGGGCGAGGGCATGCGGCTCATCAGCGAATGGATCTCGGCCGGCCTGATCGGCGACGTGACCGAGGTCGACGCCTGGTGCTCCCTGTCGTATTACCCCTGGGGCCACGCCTTCTGGAGCACCAAGTGGGGCGACCGCCCGAGCGACACGCCGCCGCTTCCCCCCGGGATGGCTTGGGATCTCTGGATCGGCCCGGCGCCGATGCGGCCGTACCATCCCGCCTACCACCCGCTCGTCTGGCGCTGCTGGTGGGATTTCGGCGTGGGCATGATGGGGGACCGCGGCGTCCACACGCTCGACCCGGTCTATTACGCGCTCGAGCTCGGCGCACCGACGAGCATCGAGGCCACGGTCTGCGGGCCCAACCCCGAGACCCATCCGCTGGCGAACATCGTGACCTATCGGTTCCCGGCCCGGGGCAGCCGCCCGCCGGTCAAGCTGACCTGGTACGACGGCCTGCGCGCGCCCCGGCCCGAGGAACTCGAGGATGGCCGCAACATGCCGGCCGAAGGCGGCTCCATCTTCAAAGGCACCAAGGGGAAGATCATGGCGGGCATCTACGGAGAGACGCCGCGCCTCATCCCCGAGAAACTCATGCAGGAGGCCGTCCGGCCGCCGCAGACGATCCCCAGGGTCCAGGGCACGCACGAGCAGGACTGGGTGCGGGCCTGCAAGGCGGGCAAAAAGGCGGGGGCGAACTTCGAGTATGCGGGCCCGCTCACCGAGGTTTGCCTCCTCGGGAACGTCGCCAAGCGGCTGGATGCGCGGCTCTACTGGGACGCCGCGAATATGGCGGTGACCAACAACCCCGCGGCCGAAATCCTGATTACGCGGCCCTACCGCGAAGGCTGGAGCCTGGAATAGGCGCGTAGAGGTCCCTCACGATTTCAGGACGGCCCGCACGCCGCTCGGCCTAGAGAAGCGGCGTCGGGATGATGGATCAGGCCGGCTCTATTTTGCGCCCGTCAGCTGGGATGTGCAGTGCGGGCAGCGGTTCGCCTGGAGCGGGATCGCCACAAAGCAGAAGGGGCAGTCCTTGGTCGTCGGCGCGGCCGGGGCCTCCTTCGCCTTCAAGCGGTTGATCCACCGGATGACCAGGAAGACCGCGAAGGCGATGATCAGGAAGCTGATGATGGTGTTGATGAAGACGCCGACGTTGAGCGTCACGGCGCCGGCCTGCTTGGCGGCGGCCAGGGATTCGTAAGGCCCCGCCATCGTCCCCTGTTTGAGCACGACGAACAGGTTGGCGAAATCGACCCGGCCGAGCAGGAGCCCGATCGGCGGCATCAGGACATCGGCCACGAACGAGGCGATGATCGTCCCGAAGGCGGCGCCGATGACGATGCCCACGGCCATGTCGACGACGTTGCCGCGCATGGCGAATTCCTTGAACTGTTTAAACATCCCGTCCTCCCTTCAGAAAATGATCAAATAATCCGATCTATGATTGAGCCACCGGAAACGCCGGCTCCGCGCCGCCCGTCTCCAGATGCCAGTATGGCAGCCAGAGGAGCCCGGACCATTGGATGGCGATATCCTTTTTCTTGGGCCGCAGGATGACGGACTGGAGCGTTTCGGCGGCCGGGTCGAAAGCCGAGCCGAGCCGATCCGCCTCCGCCTGGAGCTGACGGTCCATATCATCCAGTTTTGATTTAGCCTGCTCGACCTGCTGCTGGGCCCGCTGGATGTCCATTTTTTCATAATAGGCGCGGCTGGCGCCCCGGGCGCTCGTCGTCGCCCGGCCGATATGCGAGGCCTTCCGGCCAAGGATGGCGCCGAGGATGGTCGCGCCCATGGAGATGGCGGTCTGGGTCATCTGCCCCTTGTACTGCTCCTGCTCCCGCTCGACGCGCTGCTGAGCGAGCATGAGCTGTTTTTGGAGGGTGTTGATTTTGGAAGCGTATTTTTGGCGCAGCTTCTCCACTTCGGCGTCCCGCTTTTCGCGGGCCTGCTGGCTGAGGCGGGCCCGGAAATCCCGCTCGGATTCTCCGGGCCGGGAGAGCTCGCGGAACAGCAGGCTCTTGAAGAGGCCGAGCTGGAAGCTCCGGGTCAGGAAGTCGGCGTAATCGTCGCCCGAGGACTTGAGGATCGAGGCGGCGCGGGGCGGGAGCGCGAGGAACGAGGCGCCGGCCGGAGCTTCGCGGGAAAGAGAGTCGAGCTTGACCGGGATCGGGCGAGCCTTGTCCCAGAGAAGCCCGAGGACGTCCCCGCCGAGCTCGAGGACGTGGGCGGCGTCCGAAATATGGGAGATCCCGAGGCGGTTGTCGAAAATGGCGGCCTGGGCGAGGGCGGCCGCGGCCGGGTGATAGACGAGACGGGCTGCGGCTGACGGCGGGGCGCCCGACGCGGGATAGAAGAGCTCGTTCAGGCCGGGAGCGAGAGGCGGCTTGAGTGCGGACGTGGAAACGGGTGCCGAGGGAGCAGCCGACGCGGCCGGGACGGCCGGGCGGACGGGTTCGACGGGAGTGGCCGCGGACGGCTCTTTCTTGTCCTTCATCAGGGTCGCGATCTGCTGGCGAGTGAGCGGGCCGGCGAGGTAAGAGAGCGCCCAGCGCGTATTCATCAGGACGGGGGCATCCTCGTGGACATTGTGCATCAGGAAAACCCGCTTCTTGAGTCCGCTGAGCTGGTCGGAGACCGACCTGAGGTCGATATTGCCGCCCACGCCGGATAAGCCATCGAGTAGACGGTCTTTGTCGCGCTCGGTCTGCAGGCGACCGATGAACCAGGTGCCGGCGTTGGCGAGCCCTTTGTAATCCAAGTCCACGGGGTTTTGTGTCGAGAGAACAAGACCGAGGCCGAAGGCGCGGGCCTGCTTGAGGAGGGTGAGCAGGGGCCGTTTGGACGGCGGCTCGCTCACGGGAGGGAAATAGCCGAAGATCTCGTCCATGTAGAAGAGGGCGCGGAGGCTGGATGTTCCGGACTGGCCGCGCATCCAGCCGAGGAGCTGGTTAAGGAGGAGCGTCACGAAGAACATCCGCTCGGCGTCGGAGAGATGGGCGATCGAGAGGATGGCCAGGCGCGGCTTGCCCGACGGCGTGTAAAGGAGCGAGGCGATGTCGAGCGGATCGCCCTCGAGCCAGGATTCGAACCCGGGCGCGGCCAGGAGGTTGTTGATCATCATGGCCAGCTTGAAGCGGTCGGCCGCGGGATAAAAGGCGTCGAGCTCGAAAACGCCGATGCGCTGGAAGGGCGGCGCCTGGATCTTCTGGATGAGGGCGGGGAGGTCGAGCCCCTGGCCCGCTCTCCAGGCGGACTCGAGGATGTTGGAGATGAGGATGTGCTCCCGGCTCTGGAGCGGGTCGGCCGAAACCCCCAGGAGGCCGAGCAGGCCCGAGACCGTGGTCGAGATGCGTTCCCGGAAGAGGTCGGAGTCCTCGACGAGCGCGGGCGGCGGAGCGTCGAAGGATTTGAGTATGGAAAGCGGCAGGCCGGCGTTGCTGCCCGGCGTGTAGATCGCGATGTCGGCGGAATCGAGCAGCAGTCGGATGCGGGAAGGATTCTGTTCCCATTGGGCCAGGCCGTGCTCCCAGAGGGCGGCCTGATCGCGGGCGTATTCGTCGGCGGAAACGCCTTTCTGCGCCGCCTCGTCCTCGTTGATCCAGGGGCGAAAATCTCCCGGCTTGAGGTCCGGGAAAAGGAGCATCAGGTTGGCCAGGTCGCCTTTGGGGTCGACGATGATGGCGGGGATCTTGTCGATCGCGGCTTCCTCGAGCAGGCCGATGCACAGGCCGGTCTTGCCGCTTCCGGTCATGCCGACGCAGACGGCGTGGGTCACGAGGTCCTTGGAGTCGTAGAGCAGGTAATCGGGGGTGACCGCTTGAGTTTTTGGGTCGACAATTTTGCCGAGATAGAAAAGGCCGAGCTTCTCGTATTTGGCGATCTCAGCGCTATTTTTATCGTCTGCCATGTTCAACCTCGCTCCGGAAAAGACAGTGCCGCCGCCTCGGAAAGCGTCCAGCAGGATTTTAAATTTCGGTTACCAGGGGAATAATTACTACAGCGCGCGGCGGCCTGTCAATAAGCGGGAACAACCGGTAAGAATCTCCTTTTGTGTGATGCAGGGAAGGCATGGCGGGGTGGCCTGACGCCAGTCCCTGCGCGCCCGGAGCGACGGGGACCGGCGGGCAAGTACATGGGGACGGTCCTATGTTGGGAGGCCTAACAGACTGCTCTTCTCCGTGACGACAAACAGCCGTTCCCTTTTCGTTTGGAGGGATGTCGCCTGAATTATTTATTGCCCCGGAGCACCCGGGCCGGGAGGGTGATGATCGCCGCCAGGAGATCAAATACGGCCTTAAGCGTGATCCCGAGCAAGCGGAGGGGCAGCGAGATGAGCCAGACCAGAGGATACAGGATGAGCGCCAGAAGGGCCAGGGGCCAGCAGATCACGAGAAGGATGAGCCACAATAAGAATTTCGCCATCGTGCGACCTCCAAGCCGGCCAGAGAGCGGATGACGATATATTATCATAATATAATTCAGCGAGAAAAATCCCGGAAAAGTCCTGAATAAAGGGGACGGTCCTATTTGCAGCGACGCAGGAGAGTCCGCAAAATAAAAATAGGACCGTCCCATTTAAATCCTCTATTAGCGCCTGAAGAGACGCGACGTGACCCGGAGAAGGCTCCTCAGGGGCAGCGCACCCATGACCGTCGGAAGATGCCGTAAGATGGCAACAAACGCTCCCAGCCTTCCCCCGAATCGCGCATGGTGCATCATGGGGATCGCTTTTTCCATGATCTCGAGCGTGGCCGCCTCGTACGGGTACCACCACATGCGGCGCTTTTTGCCCGAAAAATCGGCGGAGACAAACTTGATGTTGGCGATCTCGAGGAGCCCGTAGGGGCCATGGGTCCGGCCCATGCCGGTCTGCTTGATCCCGCCCCAGATCGCTCCGGGCTCATTGAAGCTGATCATGTGGTCGTTGACCGTGACCCCCCCGGCCTCCAAGCGCTCGGCGGCCCACTGCGCCACCTTCTTATCCCTCGTCCAGACCGAGGCCGTCAATCCATAGTGGCTGTCGTTGGCCAGGGCGATCGCTTCCTCGGCATCCCGGAAGGTCATCACCGGCATGACCGGGCCGAACGTTTCCTCGGTCATGATCTTCATGCCGTGATCGACCTTCGCCAGCACGGTGGGCGCGAAGAAGTAGCCAGGCAGTCCATCAACCCGCCCTCCCCCGCATAGCACCTCCGCCCCCTTCTCCAGCGCCTCGCGGACATGCTCCTCCACGACCTTGAGCTGGCCGAGGTTCTCCATCGGGCCGATCTCCACGCCGGAGTCCACGGGGTTACCCACCCGCAGCGTCCGCGTGATCTCCACCACCCGCCGGATAAAGGGCTCAGCGATGTCCTCGGCCACATAGACGCGCTCGACCGAGGCGCAGCTCTGGCCGGCGTTCATGAAGGCCGCCCAGACCGCCCCCGAAGCCGCCTGCTCGATGTCGGCGTCGCGGAAAACGATCATCGGGTCCTTGCCCCCAAGCTCGAGCACCACGTTGGTCAAGTTCCGGCTGGCGAGCTCCAGGATCCTCTTGCCGACGCCGACGCTGCCCGTAAACGCGATCGACTGGATATCCGGGTCGACGATCATCTCTTCAGCCTGGGGCACTCGGCAGGGGACGATGTTCAACACCCCCGCCGGCACACCCGCTTCGGTCATGATCTCGCCGATGGCCAGACCGGCGAAAGGTGTGGACGTCGACGGCCGCAGGACGACCGTATTGCCGACGGTGAGCTCCATGATGACGTCTAAGAAAGGGATCATGAACGGGAAATTCCAGGGCGAGATGACGAGCGACGGTCCCAGCGGCTGGAAAAGATAGCGGTTCTTTTTGTGCGCGAACAGCGGAATGTGCGCCCGGACTTTCCTGGGCGCCAGCGTTTTTTTCTGGTTCCGGCCATAGTAGTCCAGGGTCTCGATGATCGTGAACACCTCGTTGGTCAGCGACTCGACGACGGGCGTCCCCTTTTCGACGGCCAGGAGCCGCGCGATATCCGTCGCCCGGCGAAGGAGAACGGCTTTAGCCTTAAGGAAAAGCCGCCGCTTCTCTTCCGTCGTGATATCCCGCCACAACGGATAGGCTTTTTTGGCGGCCTCGACCGCGCCCCGGCAATCCTCAGACGAAGCAAGGAAAACCTCGCCGACCGGCTCGAGCGTGGCCGGGTTTTCGACAAGGATCTTTTCAGCGGACGCGAAGCGCTCGTTGGCGATGAAGAACCGGCCATCAAGTGGAGTCACGTTCTCGATATCCTTAAGAGCCCGTCCATTTTATATTCAGTCATCGCGAGACAAGAGGCGATCCGAGAAGTTCATCGGGCCGGAACTAGAACCTGAACTTCAGCCCGGCGCTCAGCGAGGCGGGGTGGATTTTCAGCGTGGCGATCCTCACTCCCTCGAGATCGACATCCGTGGTCAGGGGGAACCACTTGAAGCCCAGGTTGAACATCAGCCGGGGAGCCAGGTCGAAGTCCACGCCCGCCGCGATCGCCGGTCCGAAGCTGGTCGAGACGTCGGCCGAGTCGAGCGCTCCGCTCTTCTCCCAGCAGACGGTCAAGTTCAGGCCGGCGCCCCCATAAGGATGGATGGAGCCGCCGAGGACCGGACGGTACAGAAGGACCAGGGTGATAGGCAGGAGCTCCAAGGAACCGAGGTTTGTCCGTCCTCCTCCGGCGGCCGCCCGGTCGACCTCATGGGATTCCGGCGCGAGACAAAGCTCCAAGCTGAGGAACCGGTTGAGCCGCCGGCTGACGCCCGCCTCGAGGGTGATCGCGCTATAAACCTTGAATCCCTCGGGCTCGGACATGTCCGAGCTTCCGGTCACGAGCAGGCCGCTGCGGAAGGCCCACGGCCGGGTCCCGTCGGCGGCCGCCTGCGGGAAGGCGATACCCGGGAGAAGCAGGGCCGCGAATATCAGGGCGACCCACGATTTCGATACGTGTCTCATATTCACTCCTGCGCAAAAATCGGGTATCGATACTACCATGTCCGGGCGAACTGTCAATAAGCCTGGCCGGCCAGCACTGGCGGCTATCTCGGGCCATCCGAAAAAAGCGCGCTTCAGCTGCCGTTCCTTGGTCTGAATCGCAGCTCGGATAAAGAATTATCTGTGATTTAGGTCTATCCGTCCCCGATTTGAGCATCGGCTTTACAAAAGTACGGGAAAAAATAAAAATAAGGATACATGAAGGCAGATAACTTAAAGGTCCCGATGCTCAGACAGATCCCGTCGGTGGATTCTCTCCTCAGAAGCGCCGAGGGCCGGGAGCTCGTCGCCGAGCGCGGTCGCGAGACAGTTCTCCGGGCGATCCGGCAAGTGCAAGACAGGCTGCGCGAGGAGCTGTCCATGGCGGCCGAAGCATCAGGACCCGGCGGCGCCGAGGGCGACCTCTCCCCCGCTTCCGTCATGGCGCGCGTCGGGACCATGCTCGAGGCCGAATCCGCTCCTTCTCTTCGAGGGGCCATCAACGCCACTGGCGTCATCATCCACACCGGCCTCGGCCGGGCCGTCCTCGCGCCGCCCGCGCGCGAAGCGGTCCTCGCAGTCCTCGACGGCTACTGCACCCTGGCCACCGATATCGAGTCCGGCAAGCGCGGCGACCGCGACTCGCACCTCAACGCCCTTCTCTGCCAATTGACCGGGGCCGAGGCTTCGACCGTGGTCAACAATAACGCCGCCGCCACGGTCCTCATCCTGAACACGATCGCCAAAGACAAGGAGGTCATCGTCTCCCGCGGCCAGCTCGTCGAGATCGGCGGCTCCTTCCGGATGCCCGACGTGATGCGGATGAGCGGCGCCATCCTCCGCGAAATCGGGACGACCAACAAGACCCACCTCCGCGATTACGAGGAGGCGGTCAACGAGCGCACCGGCGCCATCCTCCGCGTCCACCACAGCAATTACCGGATCGTCGGTTTTGCCGAGGAGCCGGGGATCGAGGACCTCGTCGCGCTCGGCAAGAAGCACGGCCTGCCCGTCATCGACGACCTGGGGAGCGGCGCGCTCGTCGACCTCGGCCGGTTCGGGCTCGAACCGGAGCCCCTCGTCCAGGCCAGCGTCCGCGCCGGCGCGACAGTCGCCTGCTTCAGCGGCGACAAGCTCATCGGCGGCCCCCAGTCCGGGATCATCGTCGGCGATGCGCAGACGATCGCCCGGATCAAGAAAAACCCCCTGAAGAGGGCCCTCCGCGTGGGCAAATTGACGATCGCCGCCCTCGAGGCCACGCTCAAGCTCTTCCTGAACCCGGACGAACTCCCGCGCTTCCACCCCGTTTACGCGATGCTCTCGCTCGCGCCGGCCGACCTCGAGCGCCGCGCCCGCCGGCTCGAGCGCTCGCTCAAGAAGGCCTTCGTTTCGGCCTCAACCACGATCTCCCAGCCGTCGATCGCCGCCATCACCATCGAAGACGGCGAGTCCCAGGTCGGCAGCGGCTCTGTTCCCGCCGAGTTCCTGCCGACAAAGCTTCTCTGCGTGCGGCCGCTCCGCATTTCCGCCGAGGAGCTGGCGCTCCGGCCTGCGCCGCTCCGAGCCGCCCGTTTTCGCCCGCGTCCATCAGGGTTCCGTTTTGCTTGACCTCCGGACCGTCCGGCCCTCACGAGGACCGGCTCCTCGAGGCCGCTATAGTGCGGCGTTCGGTCCGGCCGGCACCGGGCTTCAGGAAAAATAGGCCCTATGTCCGCGGCCCCCAGTTTTCGTGCTTCTGGCGGCTGGCGAGAGTTAAGTGGATTATGTATGCTGTCCCCCGATTTCCCGTGAAAGACTATTCCAAGCGGAAACGCATCATGGCCCGCTCCCTGAAGCTCGGCCACTGCATCTGCAATCCCAAGGAACCCTGTCCCTGCGACCTGTTCAAGCGGAAAAACGTCTGCCTCTGCGCGGGCGAACGGCTCGAGGACGCGGCCGAAGACGTCGCCCTCACCCGGTTTGTCGAGAATGCCGGCTGCGCCTCGAAGATCAGCCAGAACGACCTCAAGAAAGTCCTGGCCGGCCTTCCCTCCGTCTCCGACCCGCGCGTCCTGGTGAGCGCCGACACCTGCGACGACGCCGGCGTCTTCCAGCTGAGCGACGACACGGCGCTCGTCCAGTCGGTCGATGTCTTCACCCCCGTCGTCGACGACCCGTATCTTTTCGGCCAGATCGCCGCCGCCAATTCCGTAAGCGACATCTACGCCATGGGCGGACGCCCCATCACCGCGCTTTCGATCATCGGGTTCCCGATCGAAACGCTGAGCCACAAGGTCATGAACAAGATCCTCTGGGGCGGCCTCGACAAGATGCGGGAGGCGGGCGTCGTCATCCTGGGCGGCCACAGCATCAAGGATAAAGAGATCAAGTTCGGTTTCGCCGTCACCGGCCTCATCCATCCCTCGGCCATCGTCACGAACAGCGGCGCGAAACCCGGCGACCGCCTGATCCTGACCAAGCCCCTGGGCACCGGCGTCATCAGCTTCGCCCGCCAGCTCGGCAAGGCTTCGGACCGCGCGCTCGCCGCCGCCGGCCGGTCGATGGCCGGGCTCAATCGGGCCGCCGCCGAGGAGATGGCGAGGTCGGGCGTCACGACCGCGACCGACGTCACCGGGTTCAGCCTGCTCGGCCACCTGAGCGAGATCGTCCGCCAGAGCCGGGTCACGGCCGAAATCTACGCGGACAGCGTGCCCGTTTTCGACGACGTCCTGAACTATGTCCGCGCCGGACTCGTCTCCGGAGCCATCGAACGGAACCGCGAGTACGCCTCGCAGTTCGTCAAAGCCGCGAGGGGCGTCAGCAAAGACATCCTCAACGTCCTCTTTGACCCCCAGACCTCGGGCGGGCTCCTCATCGCCGTCCGCGAAGCCGGGGCCGCCGCTCTCCTCAAGCGCCTCCGACGCCGCGGGGTGCGCGCCGCCGCCGTCATCGGCCGGATCGCCGCCAAGTCGCCAGGGAAGATCACCGTCAGGAACACGCCCTCGGCCTGAGCGCGGCCATGCCGGCACTCGAAAAAGACCACCTGATCGTCGGGACGGCGGGCCACATCGACCACGGCAAATCGGCCCTGGTGAAGGCGCTCACCGGCATCGACCCCGACACACTGCCCGAGGAAAAAGAGCGCGGCCTGACCATCGAGCTCGGGTTCATCTTCATGGACGCGCCCGGCTACGACAAGCAGATCGTCTTCATCGACGTCCCCGGCCACGAAAAATTCGTCAAGACGATGGTCGCGGGCGCCAGCCACATCGACCTCGCCCTCCTCGTCATCGCCGCGGACGAGGGCATCAGCGTCCAGACGCGCGAGCACTTTGACGTCCTCCAGTTCCTCGACATTCCGCGCGGCCTCGTCGCGCTGACCAAGAGCGACCTCGTCGACGCCGCCCGGCTGGCGGCTCTCGAGGGCGAGGTCAAAGCGTTCCTCATGGGTACGTTCATGGCCGGCGCTCCGGTCGTCCCGGTCTCGGCGCTCACCGGCGACGGCCTCGACGACCTGATAGCGGCGATCCGGCATGAGGGCGGCCTCGTGCCCAGGCGCGAGGATAGGGGAATGTTCCGGATGCCCATCGACCGGGTGTTCATCCTGCACGGATTCGGCACGGTCGTCGCCGGGACGGTTCTCGGGGGCGAAGTCCGCGCCGGCGACGAGGTCGAGATCACTCCCGACGGGCTGAAAACCAGGGTCCGCGGCATTCATGTCCACAACCGGGACGTCGAGCGGTCGACGACCGGACGGCGCACCGCGCTCAACATCAAGGACATCAGCAAGGATTCGCTCCGGCGCGGGCAGTGCGTTGCCGCCCCCGGCTCGCTCGAGCCCGCGAACCGGCTCGACACGCGTTTGGCTCTCCTGAAGCGGCACCGGAAAGAGCTCAAGAACAGAGACCGGGTCCGCATCCACATCGGGACCGACGAGGCGGTCGCCCGCGTGGCACTCCTCGACCGGGGCCTTCTCAGCCCCGGAGACTCGGCGCCGGCACAACTGCTCCTGGAGTCACCCACAGTGGCCTTGCCCGGCGACCGATTCGTCGTCCGGACGCTCTCGCCGGCCATGACGATCGGCGGCGGTGTGGTGCTCGATGCTTCGCCCCCCAAACACAAGCGCGAGGACGCCGCGGTCATCGAAGAGCTCAGGCTGCTCGAAGGGCCGCTCGAAGCCCGCGTCGAAGGGATGTTGCTGCGCTCAGGATTCCGGCCGCTGAAGGTCGCGGGCTTGGCCAGGAAGCTCGGATACGGAGAGGAATCCATCCGGGGACCTCTGGCTGAGCTCGCAACGGCGGGCAGGGCCAAGCGCCTCGGCCAGGACAAAGACGAGGCCTATCTCCACGCAGGCGCATACGGCCAGCTCGCGGAAAGGATAGACCTCCCTGGTCAAGAAGAACGCGGAGACTCACGCCTATCGTCCTCTGACCCCGGTCGCCGAGCTTTGCGCCCGTTTCCAGAAGCTGACGGACGGCGCCGCCTTCGAAGCCGTCCTCACCGACCTCGTTAATCAGAAGGTCCTCATTCAAAAAGACACCAGCATTGGACTCCCGGGAACCGGACCGGCGCGGAGCCCGAAAGAACAAGAGCTCGTGGACCGCGTTGAGATGGCTTTTAAGAAGGCCGGCTTCGCCAGCCCGCTTGAAGACGACATCCAGCGGAAGCTCGGCATTAACCTCGGCCCCTTCCGGGAGATCATGCGGAGCCTGGTCGACGAACAGAAGCTCGTCCGCCTCGACCCCAAGGTGACCTATCACCAGGCGACGGTCGAGGCCGCCAAGGACATGGTCCTGGCCCATCTCGCGCGCCACCAGAGCATCACCATCGCGGAGCTTCGGACGAAGCTCGGCCTGTCGCGAAAATACGCCCACGCCATCCTTGAGTACTTCGACAAAACCGGCCTCACCCGGCGCGTCGAAGACCGGCACGTGCCAAAATGAGTGCGGGAGGATCGAAGTCCAGGTGGACCCGCTGACCTTCCAGGACGATCCAGCCGGAAATTACCCCTGACGGGATTCTCCCAATTAGGCTGTATCCTAATTATTTTTCTTGCACTTGCCAACCTGGGTGCCTTCATCACATTTAAGCTGGCCCAAGCCATTTTGTACAGGCATTTGCGCAACCTTTGCACAATAATTATGGGCGGCCGGCATCAAGTCGCCTCCGCAGAATCTTTGATGGCTGCCTTTCTAAGCTCAGCTTGACTTCCTTTCTTACCCCGATTTAACATCCCTGACGATGGGGTGAGGCAAAATTGGCACCCGCTCGGCGATGGCTTCTTGGGTCTTGGTGAGGTAACGCTCTTGGATCATAATGACCGGAGCCTGGGGCCGGAACCTGGGGCGGGCGTCTGGAGCCAGGTCAGCACGAATGATCCCGATGAGAAGGGGGCAACTATGGTAGTCCGACTTCACGCTATGATCATCATCCTGATTCAACGTGTGCGTCGGCGGCGACTGCACCGCAAGTTGGGGTAACCCGATCAATCCTTATGCCGGGGGTTCGAACGACCTCTACCTGGCAAAGGTGAGCGATAACGGAGTCCTGCAGTGGAACACGTTCCTCGGCGGTATCAATGACGAAACGGGCGGTCAGATTGCCGTCGACGCCAGTGGGAATATTTACGTGATCGGAACGAGTTTTACGAACTGGGGCTCGCCGATCATTCCGTTTGTCGGCAAACTCAGCGGGGCCGGGCTCCTGCAGTGGAATACATCTCTTCCTGTTTCAACGACCTCCTCATGCGCCGCCGTAGCGCTGGACACGAACGCAAGTGTTTTTGTCGTGGGCGGCAGCGGGAGTTGGGGGACGCCGATCAATCCCTGCGCGGGACTTGTCGATGCCTATGTCGCGAAGCTGAGCACCGCAGGGGCATTCCAGTGGAATACCTTCCTGGGTTCTCCGAATTGGGACATTGGAAAAGCCGTCGCCGTCGACAAAAGCGGCAACATCTATGTCGGCGGTGATAGCGACGGCTGGGGGGGGGCATCGGTTAATCCCTACAGCGGCGGGACAGATGCTTTTGCCGTCAAATTGAATCCCAGCGGCGTTCCGCAATGGCACACCTTTCTGGGCTCAGCAGGCACCGACCACGGCTGCGGCATAGCCGCGGACTCCAAGGGCAATGTCTATGTAACGGGATACGGCATTTCTTGGGGCTCGCCTCTCCGTCCCTACGCCGGCGGGGATGATGCTTTTGTCGCCAGGACCGTTGAGGAGCCGGTCTGGAAACCCAGGCATGCCGTCGCGGATTTTGACGGCGACGGCGCGGACGAGGTGGCGGTAGATTTCGGGACGGCGGGCATCTATCTCTATGACAACGGCGCTTGGTCGCAAATTTCATCAGCCAACCCCGAGAGTCTGCTGGCCGCCGATGTCGATGGCGACAATATCGCTGAGCTTATCGGTGACCTGGGCGCGACCGGTCTCTGGCTATGGAACGCCGGCGCCTGGAATCAGCTGAGCGGCATCAACGTCGAGAGTTTCGCGGCGGGCGACACCGATGCCGACGGAACCAATGAGATCGTCGGCGATTTCGGCGCCGTCGGGCTTTGGCTCTCTCGCGCCGGCGCCTGGACCCAGCTCAGTGGCCTGAACGCCGATTACGTCATCGTGGCGAACGTCGACGGGGGCGGCGGAGACGAGATCTTCGGCGACTTCGGCGCGACAGGGCTCTGGGTTTGGAATGCCGGCGCCTGGTCCATCCTCAGCGGCGTTAATCCCGATTATTTTTTAGCGGGACTTCAGACCGGGGCGCGGTTTATTCTCGGAGATTTCGGGCCGACCGGGCTCTGGCTGTGGTCGATGCCCGGACTGTGCACCCAGCTCAGCGGTCTTGACGCCGATTACATGATTGCGGCGAACACCGACGGAGATATGGAAGACGAGATCATCGGCGACTTCGGGGCGACCGGGCTGTGGCACTGCGAGGGCGGCCTGTGGACCGGTTCCGGCTTCACCTGGACCATTCTGAGCGGGGTGAACGCCGATTTCATGATCCGGGCCGATATCGACGGGAACGGGACCGACGAGGTAGTCGCGGACTTCGGGGCCACCGGACTCTGGCTCTGGAATTCCGGCTCCTGGAGTCAGATATCGGGCGTCAACACGGAGTACCTGATGGCGGCGGATGTTGATGGGGATGGCGCCGACGAAATATTGGCGGATTTCGCGACGTTTGGCCCCTGGTGGCTCGGCCTATGGATGTGGAATTCGGGCACCTGGAGCCAAGTCAGCGCCCTCAATCCCGACTAGTTTAGGTTTAGGCGCCCCTGCCTATTTTACCTCAATCGGCAGCGGGAAAGGGTTTTCGCGGGCAGCATCTCGTCCCGCATGGCCGTTTGATAAACAAACACCGCCATGACGACCGCCGACTGCACCAGGTCCTCCGGCACGCAATGGTCATAGATGTCCTGGTTCGTGTGATGGAGGTTCGGGAAGTAGTCGAGCGGGTCCTGGATGAACTGGAACCCCGGGATGCCGATATAATCGAACGGCAGGTGGTCCGTCCCTTCGGTCGGACGCAGGGCGATCGCCGTCACGCCCAAGTCCTGGAGCGGTTTCATCCATTCCTCGAAAATCGGCTTGACCTGGAAATTCTCCTGAAGGTAGATGCCCCGGATGCGGCCCGACCCGTTGTCGTAGTTGAAATAGCCGGAAATCTTGTTATAGTCGGGCTTGGCGATGAGCTTCTTGGAATCGCCCAAGGGGCTCCGCCAGCTTTCCTCGTAAGTGCGCAGGTCGAGCTCCGACAGGGATTTCTTGTCCGTATCGCCGAAGTGCCTGGCGACATAACCTCTCGAACCGTAGAAACCCTCTTCTTCGCCCACCCAGAACGCCGCCCGGATGGTCCGGCGCGGCTTGACGCCGAGGGTCTTGAGGATGCGCATGGCCTCCATGACCACCGCGCAGCCGGCCGCATCATCCACGGCGCCGGTGCCGCCGGCCCAGGAGTCGAAGTGACCGCCGAGCATGACCAGTTCGTCTTTCTTGTCCGTCCCGGGGATCTCGGCGACAACGTTATACCCCTGTAAATCCTTGTCGTAGAAGGTATTTCGTACCTCGATCTCGAGGGTGACCGGGACCTTGAAGTCCATGATCCGGCAGATGCGGGCGTAGTGCTCGGCCGCCATGACGATCCGCGGGCTCTGGTTGGGGATCAGGTGGTCCGCGCCCCGGCTCTTGTAGGCGTCGACATGGACCGTGCCGTAATCGCTCCGCCCGGTCGAGGTCTCGACGAGGACTCCCACTTCCTCCGTTCGGAAAAACTCGACCAGTTCCTCCCATTTCGGCCCCTCCGGCTTCCCGACTCCGTCGTTCGCCGGCTTGACCGGGATGGGCGTTTCGGTCAGCTTCTTGAGATCATCCTCGGAATGGCGCCTGGCGGCCGGCGTGAAGACGGGTTGCGTCTGGCGGGGCGGCTGGGTGAAGACGATGGCGCCCTTGAGCTTGCCCCTGTACTTCTCCATATCCGCCTTGCTCCCGATCACGGCCAGGATCGGCTGTCCCGTGATTTCTCCCTTCGTGCTCATCGTCCAGGGAACGGGGTAGGCGACGATCGGCTGATAGGCCGGCGCGAACAGGTGGACCGAGACATAATCGCTCTGCCAGCCCGGGCCAAACTCGCCCGCCGGTTCGACGGCGACGTTGACCATCCCGAATTCCTTGAACCGGGCGACGGCCCAATCGTGCCCTTTCCTCATGGCGGGTGAGCCGGGGATGCGCGGGCCGATGACATCGGTCAGGTAGCTCAGCGTCTCCATCACCCGGGAGCGGTTGACGCCCTCCTCCCAGATCCGGTTGACCATGCCGACGTCGACCGTGTCCGGCCGGACGGATGGCGCCGGCCGGAGGCCGCGGTCCTGCGACGGCGAAAGGGTGAAGAGGACGAGGACAAAGAGGAGAAGGAAGCAACCAACATTGAGGCGATTCTTGTTCATTTTTCGACCCTCCTACCGTTTCTCGCAAGGAAAGTCCAATAGTATGATTTTCGGCAGGCTAAGTCCAACGGCAGACGGATGGCAGCGCCGGCCGCCGGCTGGCCTCTTGTCCCCTGTCTCATGGACCGCCGGACCGGACCCGTGCCCGCATCCGGAGGCATCTCCGGTCGTGTGATGATGGTGTTCCTCAAAGGGGTCCTGTCACGGCGCGTCCCTGTCCGTCCTCGCGCCGCGCCACCCCCGCCATGTCCTTGGGCATCACACGAATAGAGATGCTGTCCCGGTATCCCCGGTGTTTGACTTCGTATTTTTGCTGTGCTAGAAGTTGCCTCTTTGCGGAAAAGGAAAAATTCTTGAACTCGCCGGGCCGGGCCGGATTCCGTTTAAAAACAAGGAATCCACCTGTCATCGCCCGGTCGAAGCACGGAGACGTAAATGAGAAAATCGATTTTCGCGCTGGCATCGGCCATGGCCTGTCTGTTCCTCATGACTTCCGGTTCGCGGGGGTCGAGCGTGCAGGCCAAACCCTCGGCAGCCGCCGCGCCCCAGGGACTTCAGGGCCTGAGGGCCGAGGCGGCCTTCGGCAAGATGCCGCTGTCTTTCATCCCCAACGCTGGCCAAGTGGACAAGCCGGTCGCCTTCTATGTCCAGGGCAAGGACAAGACCCTCTATTTCACGCCGGCGGGCGTTACCTTTGTCTTAGTTAAGCCGCTCCCCGGAGAAGACCATTTCCGGCCTTCCCCGTTGGCCGGATCCACAAAGCCGGCTCACACTGACGGGATCAACCCGGCTGACGCGGCCGTGAAGGAGGGTGATGTGCCTCCCGTGGACGTCTCGGCCGGCCCAACGCGGCGTTGGATCGTTAAGCTGGACTTTGTGGGCGCCAATAAGGATGTCCAGCCTGTCGGCGAGGCGGAAACCGGAGCGGCCATCTCCTATTTCAGGGGAAAGCCGGAAGAATGGCAGACCGGAATTCCTGCGTATTCGCGGATCGTCTATCCCAACCTCTGGCCCGGCATCGACCTGGTGTATTACGGCACGATCAACACGCTGAAATACGAATTCATCGTTCATCCCGGCGCCGACCCGTCCGCTATCAGGTTAGCGTACCGAGGCGCGGAGAGCGTCGCGATCCAGGCTGACGGCCGGCTCAGAGTGACGACTCCAGCGGGCGGGTTTGAAGATGATGTGCCGGTCGCCTATCAAGAAAAGGACGGAAGAAGGGTGGATGTTGGGCTCGCTTATGAGCTCCAGGAAAACTCGGGCGATCGGTCGGGAAGCCTGGCGGCGACCGGCCGGCAGGTCGCGGAGATCGGATATGGCGCAAAATCCTCTAACGCCGTCGAGGGGGTAGCCATCGGTGATAGGGGGGCGTGGGATAGGGCGGAAGCGCAATCGACCAAGTCCACCTTCGGGTATGGATTCAAATTAGGATATTATGACGCGGATCTCCCGCTCGTTCTTGATCCGGCCATCATCGTCTACTGCGGCTACGTCGGTGGATCCGGTTATGACATGAGCCAGGCGATCACCGTGGATAACGCGGGGAGCGTCTATGTGACGGGGTACGCTTCGTCAGCCGATGCAACCTTCCCCCTGACGGTCGGCCCCGACCTGACCTCGAACGGAAGCTCGGAAGCCTTCGTGGCCAAGGTCAATGCCGCCGGAACGGGGTTTATCTATTGCGGCTATATCGGCGGTTCCTCCTCCGAGTCCGGCCAGGCTATCGCCGTGGATGGGTCGGGGAACGCTTACGTTGCCGGGTACACAGGCTCGAGCGAAACCACCTTTCCCGTGACGGTCGGCCCGGACCTGACTCATTGGCCGGGGAATGACGCCTTCGTGGCCAAAGTCAACGCTGCAGGGACCGCGCTCGTCTACTGCGGCTTTATCGGGGGCTGGATTGACGAGGTCGCCTACGGGATCGCCGTCGACGCCTCGGGTAACGCTTACGTGACGGGGTATACAAGCACAAACGATAATACGTTCCCGGCCACCGTCGGTCCCGACCTGACCTTTAACGGCGCCTTCGGCGACAAGGATGCCTTCGTGGCCAAGGTCAACCCGGCCGGGACGGGGCTCGTCTACTGCGGCTTTATCGGCGGTTCGGACGATGAATCGGGCAACGAGATCGCCGTGGACGGGTCGGGGAATGCCTACATCACGGGCTGGACCAACTCCACCGAATCCACGTTTCCCGTGGTGGTCGGTCCGGACCTGACCTATAACGGTGACCCGTATTTTTCGGAAGCCTTCGTGGCCAAGGTCAATGCCGCGGGGACGGCGTTGGATTATTGCGGCTACATCGGCAAGAGCAGCGGCGGAGCCGGGATCGCCGTGGATGCTTCGGGGAACGCCTATATCGCGGGCGAGACCTACGCCAATCCGACCAATTTCCCGGTGACCGTCGGGCCGGACTTGACCTATAACGGACTGGACGATGCTTTCGTGGCCAAATTGAACCCCACCGGGACGGCGTTCATCTACTGCGGCTACATCGGCGGCAGCTCCGATGATACCGCCACCGGCATCGCCGTGGACGCGGCGGGGAACGCCTACGTCGTCGGCCACACGCGATCGTCAGAAACCACCTTCCCGGTTACCGTAGGACCGGACCTGACGTATAACGGGGGCATCGATGACGTTTTCGTGGCCAAAGTGAACCCTCAGGGAACAGGCCTGATCTACAACGGCTATATCGGCGGCGCCGGAGACGAAATAGCCAGGGGGATGGCGCTTGATAAATCCGGAAACTTCTACATCGTCGGGTATACCGAATCGACCCAGGCGACTTTTCCGGTTGCGGTCGGGCCGGACCTGACCCACGACGGCGGGATCTACGACGGTTTTGTCGCCAAGGTCTATTATTTCGAGCAGCCCGAAAGCAAGCACGCGACGGGCGACTTCGACGGCGACAGCTGGGACGAGGTCGCCATGGACTTCGGCTCGTCCGGAGCCTGGATGTGGGACAACAGCGCGTGGACGCAGATCGCCACGAGTAATCCCGAGAACCTGATCGCCGCCAATGTGGACGGCAACAACGACGACGAAATTCTTCTTGACCTCGGCGCGGGCGGTCTCTGGCTTTGGGATAACGGCGCGTTGGCCCAGATCAGCGGCGTGAACGTCGATTGTCTGGCCACAGGCGACACGGATGCGGACGGGAGTGACGAAGTGGCGGCTGATTTCGGCGCCTCCGGACTGTGGTACTGGAACGGCGGCTCGTGGACCCAGCTCAGCGGCGCCAACTTGGAATACCTGGCCGTCGCGAATATCGTCGGGACCGGGGCGGCGGAGATCATCGGCGACTTCGGCGCCATCGGGCTCTGGGTTTGGTCGGGCGGCGCCTGGACTCAGCTCAGCGGCGTGAATGCGGACGCGTTCGCCGCCGGCAATACCGACGGGACCGGGCCCGAAGACCTCATCGGGGACTTCGGGGCCACCGGGCTGTGGCTCTACTCGAGCGGTGCCTGGACCCAGCTCAGCGGCGTGAACGCGGATAAAATGATCGCGGCGGATATCGACCACAGCGGAGACAAGGAGATCGTCGGGGATTTCGGGGCGACGGGTCTGTGGCTTTGGGACAGCGGCGCCTGGACCCAGGTCAGCGGCGTGAACGCCGATGACATGCTGGCGGCCGATGTCGACGGGGATGGAGCCGAAGAGGTCATGGGCGATTTCGCATCGCTGGGCTTGTGGCTCTGGGACACCGGGGCGTGGAGCCAGATCTCCAGCGTCAATCCGGAGGGATTTTTGGCGGCAGATGTCGACGGCGACGGCGCCATGGAGCTCATTTCGGACTTCGGAACCTTGGGCGTCTGGAAATGGGACGGCGGCGCCTGGAGCCAGATCAGCGCCAACAACCCCGATTAGACGGCGCCTCGGCCGGCCAACGGGGACAGGTACGGGACGGGGGACTGTCGCCGAACCGATTCCGCGGCCGGCACTATCCGAGTTCGGCCGCACGCCCCGGCCTCGACCACAAGAGACCGCTCAATTGACGCGGGGCTAATCGACCTTGTAGCTCAGGAGATGCGAGCCTGAGGAGAAGTATAATCTCCCCTTGAAATAATCGCCTCCGGTATCGATCGGAACGGGTGACGCCGCGACGAGCTTAAGGGTCTTTGATCCCGCGTCGACGCGGGCGATCCCCTTGGAGAAGATCGCGTAGATCTCGCCCTTCGGACCGGGAACAAAAACGCGCGGGCCCTGATGGTGGGCCGCCCGGCCGAGCTCCGCTTCGACGTCCTGTTTGGCCACGATCGTGCGTTTGGCGAGGTCAAAAACAAAGAAGATCTTCCTGTCCGCGATGCCGTAAACCAGGCCCTTCGGACCGGCGATAAAGTCGGTGTAATCCTGGACCCCGGGCAGCAGGACCTCCCGCCACTCGACGCGGCGCGCGGCCAGGTCCATCGTATAAAGCACCGCTTCGGGCGCCTTCTTTTCGCCGCCCGTCCCGGGGCTGGTCGTCGTCCCGGCGAGCATCCGGCCGCCGGGCAGAGCGATCATGCTGAGGGTCGACTGGTCGAGGATGATGTCGTCGTCGCCGAGCACCGTCCCGGTGCGCCTTTCCTTATCCCATATATAGAGCCCGCCGCCCGTGCTGCCGTAAGCCGGGGTGCCGCTCATGACGATCAGCCGGCCGTCGGCCGCCGCCAGGAGCTTTGAGGGACGATGGATCTCGGGTTCGGCCGTGCCCAAATAAGCCGGGTTGGAAGCGGGATTCTTCAGGTCGGTGTCGACCCAGGGTTTCGACGGATCCCACTCCAGCAGGTGGCCCCCGCCATAGGTGCCGACATAGAACCGGTCCCCTTGGGGCATCACGATATTCCACTGTCCGAACGACGGACGGTTGGCGATAGCCCCGGTCGCCGGATCATAGCTGTAGAAGTGCATCGGAAAGGCCGTGCCGCCGCAGATCGTCCCGTCAGGAGCGGCGGCCTCGCCCATGACGATGGCGCCGTCGCTCTCATAATCGAATGGGAACTCTTTCTTAGCGCCGGTGCCCGGCCCCTCGACGGTCAGCCGCCGGCGGACCAGGTCGCAGTTGACTTTCGTCCCGTCCGGAAAAACGCTGTCGGAGGCCCGGGTGCCCAAGGAGTAGGTTTTCGGCTGCCGGGCGTCACGCTGTCCTATCTTCCGCGCGGCGCCCTTGTAGAGCTCGATCCACTCCTCCGCCTCTCCCCTGAGGGCCTGGCCGTAGACCTTCCCGTCGAGGTCGCGATAGACATAGGCCATGCCCTTTTTCCGCTCCGCCTCGGCGAGGATCGTCGCGGCCTTCCCCGAGGCCGGGTCCAAGGCGACGATCTGGGAGGCCGTGTGCCCGAGCCCGAAATAGACCCAACCCGTGTCGTCGGCCGCGACAAAGCTCGGGTACTGCGGCCAGGCCTGCTTGTGGACCTCGCCGTAGTCCTTGAGCTCGCGCGTCTTCGGGTTGAAGGACAGCACGCCGCACTGCGGGTAGGTGACGGTCCAGATCCTGCCGGCGTCGTCCTCGGTCATGCTCATGGCGAACCAGGGCGTCGTCTCGCCCGAAAAAGTGAAGGCGCGCCGGACCGGGTCGAACTCGAGGAGATGATTTTTAAAGTGCGTGTAAAACTTATTGCCGCTCGACAGGATCGAGGCGTAGGGCGAGTCAACCGATTCGCCCGGCGGCGGGAAGGGCACCGGGAACTGCTCGGCCTTGCCGGTCTGGGCATCGAGCATGAGGAGGGAGTAGCCGCCACGGTGGTCCATCAGCAAAACGAGAAGCACGTTCCGGCCCTCGCCGTCGACCGCCGCGGCCGCCCCCCGTTGGTTGCTGATCGGGACGGCCACACCGTGGTCGAGAAAGCCTTTGCCGAGGTCCTTGGACTGGGCGGCGGCGCCCCCGGCCGCGGCCAAGACCAGGCCGCAGATGATCAAGCCCGTGCGCAGGGTCTTTGAAGCCATTCCGTGCCTCCTCATTTACCGGCGGGATTTTGAACCGTTCATAATAACACTTTTCCCGGCCCGGTCCACAGTGGGATGCGCGCCGCCGACGTGATATACTCGGCTGCGCACTTCACCTCTTGAAGAAGAACGCCGATGACCAAGCCGACGCGCAAGATCCTCCTCGTCGACGGCTACAACGTCATCAACCGGCTTCCGGAGCTCAGGCCGAGCCTGGAGGGCGGGTTGGAGAACGCCCAGAACCGGCTCGCGCTGCACCTATCGGCTTGGCGGCTTTCCCATCCGGGTTTTGACTGTGTGATCGTCTTCGACGGCAACCCGCGCCACGGCGGCCCCGACGTCCAGCGCCTGGGCGGGATCAAGTGCCTTTTCTCCAGGACCCCCCACGGAGGCGACGCCGCGATCATCGCTTTTGTCCGTGACCATCACGGCTGTACATCCGATATCACCGTCGTCTCGGACGACAATTACGTCAGGAACAACAGCCGGGCCCACGGCGCCTCGGTCGAACCCTCGAGCTTTATCCTGGTCAGGAAAGCGCCTCTCTCGGGAAGCCGCGTCAAGCCGTCGCCCGACGGCAAGGGCATCGACAGAAAGGCCGCCGCCGAGATCGACAGGGAGCTGAAGAAGAAATTCGGCCTTTAGAAAAGGATGGCCCGCCCTTCCCGTGAAGGACGGGCCATCGAAAGCTTCAGTCCCTGATCGCCTCGCTCAGAATGAGAACTTGAGGCCCAGGCGCATGCTCCAGGGCGCGAACCGGGTCGACCACTGGTTGTAGGCCGGGTGCACGTCGTTCTCGTCCGCGGCGTACTGTCTCCAGTTCTGGGCGAATTCTCCACTCATGATCTCGTCGTCGTAGCCCGAGAAGCCATCCAGGTTGTAGTTGGCGATCCGGTTCTGGATCGTCGATGTGCTGGTCGCGTTATTGACCTGGAGGTTGATGGCCGCCCGGTATTTGTCGCCAAGCCTCAGCGAGTATTCGAGGAAAAGGTCGGCCCAGAAAGTGAAGGGCATCCGTTCCAGGTCCGCGCGCCCCTCGGGATAGAAGTACTTGCTGCTGTACAGGAGCTTGGTCGTCACGGGCAGGCCGCTCCGTCCGTAGGCGACGACGCCCACGGTCAGCCCGAAGGGGAAGAGATAGGAGCCGTAGGCCTTGAAGTAGTGCGTGCGGTCCTGGGGCAGCTCGCCGTCGAGGACGTTGCCCTTGGCGTCATAGCCCATGAACCACCGGTCATAATCCTGCTCGACGTTCGGCCCGAGGCGCCCGCCCTCGTCGGCGCTGGCCAAGCCGGTGTAGGACCCATTGACCCGGCTCCACGTGTAGTTGACGCCACCCTGCCAGTTATTGCTGAACCGCTTCTCCAGGGAGATGTTCACGCCGTTGTATTCACGGGTCGCTTTCGGGCAGGGCCAGTAGTCGTCGGAGAACAACCCGCCCTCGGAGACCGGCCGCGAGACGCCGTAGCCGGGATTCGTGACGTAGAATTGCTGCTCCAGGGTCAGGCCGCTCCTGACGTAGACGCCGACGTCCTCGATCGTCCGGAGGAGATGCTTGTTGACGTAGCGGATGGAAACGGAAACGTTCTCCATCAGCTTTTTCTCCGCCCCGAAGGAGATCTCCCTCTGGGCGGTGGGCTTCAGGTCGGGGTCGACCCGGTCGAACGAAGGCGGCAGGAAATCCATCGTCCCGGCGTAGGCCCCGCCGGCGCCCTGGCTCGCCCGGTCGTCGAGCGCGCCGCTGGCGGCGATCTTCGTCCAATCCGGATCACTGAGGGCGTAATAGTCCTGCTTCCGCTTCCAGCCTCCGAAAGTGAGCTCGGCCATGTACATCTTCATGACGTCGTAATAGATCCCCAGGCTGCCGAAGACCTTCAGGCTGGAATCCCCGAGCACGTCATAGACCACGCCCAGCCGGGGGGCCAGCATCTCGCCCATATTGAACTCGACGGGCTTGCCGGTGTAGCTCGCGTAGGACGTGTCGTCGGTCATCGACGGGATGTACTGGCTCTCCGCCCGGAGGCCGAAGTTGACGGTCAGGCGGTTCTTGATCGTCCACGAATCCTGGAGGTAGGCCGACCAGTTGTTGCTGTGGACGTTCCAAATGCCGCCGTAAGGGGAGGTGAAGGAGCCCCGGACGTAATAGTACCCGTAGGCGCCGTACAGCGGGCTGGTCTTGGGGGCCCCGACGCCCACGGGGTATCCCAGGCCGGTGTAAGTCCGCCCCCAGTACAGCCATACCCTGGGGTGGGTGGAGCCGTCATAGACGTCCTCGTGAAGCCAGGCATACCCGATGCCCGCCTTGAACGAGTGCTCCCCCATCCAGTCCAGGTAGTAGGTGGCATCCAGGTTGTTGCTGATCTTCTCCGTCATGTACTTCTTCGTTTCGATGTAGTTCCAGTTATCGGAGTAACCGGAAACCTCGATCAGATCCGGATTGGCCACATAGAAGGGGTCGGAAGCATATCTCGAGTTCGAGTAAGCGAAGTAATAGGTCGAGCTGTCGGGCGGGAGGAGCTGCTGGTTCGTCTCGTTCTGCTTGTGCCAGCCGCCGCGGTAGCTGAGGAGGAGGCTGTTGCCGATCGAATAATCCGCGGTCAGCGCGGTCGTCCAGTTGGGATAGTCCATCCCCTCCTTGTCCCATTCATATGTGGAGTCGTCGTTGCCGACGATGTCGGGGATGGCCCCACGGTACTTCGTGAAATTGTTGACGAAGCTGGCCGCCAGGCGAAGCCCGGAGAACGGAGCGGCCGAGAGCTTGATGGACCCGTTATAACCGTGGTTCTTTTCGTGGTAGGTGGAGAACGGCCCCTCCCTCAGGTTGAAATCCCGCTCGGCCGAAGTCTTGTCGTAGCTCGGGTTGATGGAGCCGAAGAACCACAGCTTGTCCCTGATGATGTAGCCGCCCAGGCTGATGACGCCTTCGAAGCGGTTGTAGTCGTCCCGGTCTTCCCCGCCGTTGAAGTACAGGTCGTCGTTGTTGACGTATTCGTAGACGTAGTCTTGTTCAGGGTTCTGCCGGAGGTAATCCCGGGCGCTGCCGCGCATCAGCTGCGTGCCGTTCTCGTAGAAACCCATGACGTCGCCGTGGAACTCGTTGCTGCCGGACCTGGAGATGATGTTGACCACGCCGCCCATCGAGCCTCCGAACTCGGCGTTGTAGCCGGAGGCCGTGACCTTGACCTCGTCCAGGAGCTCGAGGACGACGTTCTGGCCCCCGACCCCCAGGTGGAAGTTCGTCACGTCCGCCCCGTCGAGGAAGAACATGTTCTCGGCCCCCGAGGCGCCGTCGACCGAGATCCCGCCGGTGATGGTTTCGTCCTGGACGCCGGGGATGGTGCTGATGAGCGATTCGAACGACCGTCCCCTCGGCAGCGACAGGTAGGTCTCCTTGGTCATGACCATACCCTTGACCGTGTTCTTGACGTCGATCAGGGGGGATTGGCCGACGACCGTGATCTGCTCATCGATGGCCGCCTGTTCCAAGGTCACGTTCAGGATCAGGGTTTGAGAGAGTTGGAGCAGGATATCCTTCCTGACGAGTGTCTTGAACCCGGAGAGAGAAAAAACGACGTCATAAGTTCCCGACGACAGGGCCATCAATCGAAAGGTACCGTTGCCGTCGGTGACCGTCGAGGCCTTGCCGACCAGCCGGGGGCTGGTGGCTTCGACGCTCACGCCGGGTAGCGGAACCCCCTGGCTGTCGACAACCTTCCCGGTGATCTTCCCTTCCTGCGTGAGCTGGCCGAAGGCCAGGCCGGCGGTCGAAACACAGATTATGAGCCACAAAATAAACAACTTACGTTTCATTCCATTAGCCTCCCTATCCAGAGTCATGATCGATCTCCTCGCCCTCGGCGGGTCAGACGGTGAACCGTCGCCGCCATGGACCCCGACAATCCGTTTGCCTCAACTTCATTCGCCCTCCTTGAACGAGGTCCGTTCTCGGCGTTTCGACGAAAAAGAGCATCTTCAACACGAAAAGCGAGTCGCCAGGTACAAAGGACCTGGAAAATGAACACGGTCCCTTCATGGGAGGAATGACATGACTGACTGCCAAGTGTGAGCCCATTATAAGAAAGAGAAAATTCGGATGTCAAGAAAAACCTCGGAGCGCGCCGGCGTGACGGGTCCGGCGCATTGACCCGGGCCATAACGCATGGTATGAGTGGAAGAACAAGAGTTCCGGGTCCGGCCGGAAAGGAAGGTTCGAAATGGCATATTTTGCGGAATCCAGGAAGGCTCTCGGCAGGTGCGGACTGCTGCTCACCCTCGTGCTTATCTTCGCCTGGCTCGCGGCCGCGCCGGCGCTATCGGGGCCGCAAACGGAGGCTGTTCCGCTCGACCGGAAGCTGGCCGTCGACGCGGCGGTCACCCACGGACAGCTCGGCAACGGCGTGAGCTATTTTATCCGCAGGAATCTCCGTCCGGAAAACCGTGCCGACCTTCGCCTGGTGGTCAACGCCGGCTCCGTGCTCGAGGACGACGACCAGCTCGGGCTGGCCCACTTCGTCGAGCACATGGCCTTCAACGGGACCGCGCATTTCGCCAAACAGGAGCTCGTCCAGTTCATGGAGTCCATCGGCATGCGGTTCGGCCCGGAGCTCAACGCCTTCACCGGGTTCGACGAAACGGTCTATATTCTGGAGGTCCCGACGGACAAGCCGGAAGTCATCGAGACGGCCTTCCAGATCCTTGAAGACTGGGCCCACGGCCTGACCTTCGACCCCGCGGAGATCGACAAGGAGCGCGGCGTCATCATCGAGGAATGGCGCCTGCGGCGGGGCGCCTCCGCCCGGATGCAGGACAAGCAGTTCCCCGTCCTCTTCCAGGGATCCCGCTACGCCCGACGGCTCCCCATCGGCGAGGTCGAGATCATCGAGCGCTTCGACCACGACGCGCTGAAACGATTTTACCGCGACTGGTACCGGCCCGACCTGATGGCCGTCATCGCGGTGGGTGATTTCGACCCGCCGACGGTCGCCAAGCTCGTCCGCGAGCATTTCGGTTCGCTCCGGCCGGCCGCCGATCCGCGTCCCCGCGCCCTCTACGAAGTCCCCGACCACGCCGAGACTCTCTTCGCCATCGCCCAGGACAAGGAAGCGACGGGCACGAGCGTTTCGATCTACAACAAGCTGCCGCTTCGCGACCAGGGCACGGCGGGGGATTACCGGCAGGCGCTCGTCGAACAGCTCTATAACGCCATGCTCAACCAGCGGTTCTTCGAAATCACCCAGGAGCCCGACGCCCCGTTCATCGGAGCCTACTCGGGCAAGGGGCAGTTCATCCGCTCCAAGGATATCTATTCGCTCGGGGCGACGGTCAAGGACGAAGGGATCGAGCGCGGCCTGGAAGCCCTCATCGTGGAGTCGGAACGGGTGACCCGGTTCGGGTTCACCCAGTCCGAGCTCGACCGGCAGAAGCTCGATTTCGAGCGCCTTCTGGAGAACCTGCTCGCCGAGAAAGATAATCAGGAGTCGAGTTCCTTTGTCGAGGAATACACCCGGCACTTCCTGCAAGGCGAGCCCATCCCCGGCATCGAGGCCGAATTCAAACTGGTGAAGCAATTCCTCCCCGGCATCAGCCTCGAAGAGATCGACCGTCTCGGCCGCGAATGGATGACGACGAAAAACCGGGTGGTCGCGGTGAGCGCGCCTGAAAAAGAGGGCCTCGATGTGCCCGGCGAGAAGCGGCTCCGCGAAGTCCTCGACCGGGCGTCCGCGAAGGAGATCGCTCCGTATGAGGACACGGCCGCCGCGAAACCCCTCCTGCCCGTCCTTCCCCAGCCGGGGGAGATCTTCGATACCGAGACCGTCGCGGACATGAAGATCACCGAGTGGCAGCTCTCCAACGGCGTCAGGGTCGTCCTCAGGCCGACCGATTTCAAGGCCGACGAGATCCTGCTGCGGGCCTTCAGTCCGGGCGGCACGTCCCTGGCCAAAGATGAGGACTATATCGCCGCGGCCACGGCGAGCATGATCATTCCGGCCGGGGGATTGGGGGATTTCAACGCCGTCGACCTGGGGAAAGCACTGGCCGGCAAAGCCGCCTCGGTCAGGCCGTTCATCGGCGATACCGAAGAGGGCCTGATGGGCAGCGCGTCGCCCAAGGACCTGGAGACGCTCTTCCAGCTCATCTATCTGACGTTCACCGCGCCCAGGTGCGACCCCACGATCTTCAACGTGATGACGACGCAGCTCAAAGAGGTGCTGGCCAACCGGGCCGCCAGCCCCGAGGTCGCTTTCCAGGACACTCTCCAGACGACCTTGGGCCAGGGCCATTATCGGGCCCGGCCGATGACCGTCGAGACCATAGCCGGGATGGACCTGGATAAATCCTGCGCCTTTTACAAAGACCGGTTCGCCGACGCCGGCGATTTCACCTTCGTTTTCGTGGGCAATCTCGATATCGCAGCCATGGAGCCTCTCGTCGAAAGATATCTCGGGTCTCTGCCGGCGATCGAACGGCAGGAGACCTGGCGCGACCTGGGGATCGACCCGCCCGCCGGCGTGGTCAAGAAAGAAGTCCGCAAGGGGCTGGAGCCGAAGAGCCAGACGGCCATCGTGTTCAGCGGGCCTTTCCGGTACGATCAGTCCCAGCGCACGGCCATCCGGGCGCTGGGACTGATCCTCGACTCGAAGCTGAGAGAGCTCGTCCGCGAGGAGCTCAGCGGCACGTACAGCGTGATGGTCCGCCCTTCATATTCCAAGATCCCCGACGAAGAGTACAGCCTGACGATCGGCTTCGGCAGCGACCCGGCCCGGCTGGAGGAGCTGGTCAAGGCGGTCTTCGGAACGATCGAGGCGCTCAAGACGGACGGCCCTTCGGAGAAGGACGTGAGCGACGCCCGGGAAGCCCTCTCCCGCGAATACGAGACAGGAATGAAACAGAACGGCTGGCTCATCACTCAACTCGCGGCCAAGTATCAGCTCGAGGATGACCCGCGGGAGGTTTTGGACCTCGAGAAATCCTTTCAGGCGTTGTCCCCTCAGGTGATCAAGGAAGCGGCCCTCGCCTACCTGAATACGGAACACTATGTGCGCGTGAGCCTTTATCCGGAGAAACAAGAGGAAAAAGCGAAGTGATTGCGCATTATCCCTCATCGTGGAGCCGAAGTTGACCGAAGCGTCGATTCTGCCGGAAGACCGGCGCGAAGAACTGGAGGACTGGCAGGGCTTTATTCTCAGCCAGAGCCATGTCCAGCAGCGAAATCCCGCCTTGCTCTTTCAGCAGGCGATAAACGAGCCGGACTCGACGGCGCCGTCCCGCACGGCGCGCGCCCGCCTGGAAGCGGGACTTGAAACGCGCCCCTGGATTCAATATGTCAATAAACCTCAAGCTCGCTCCGCATGCCTGATGACTCTTGCTGGCCACACAGGGGTGGTGGACGCATGCTCCTTTTCCCCCGACGGCCGCCGCATCGTTTCGGCATCCCGGGATGGGACTCTTAAGCTATGGGATGCAAAAACAGGAGCTGAACTCGCCATCTTTAGGGGCCATAAAGACGACGTCGTGGCCTGCGCTTTTTCTCCCGATGGCGGCCGCATCGTCTCGGGTTCCGACGATCATACCCTTAAGCTTTGGGAGGTCCAGACGGGCGCCGAGCTGGCCACCTTTGCCGGCCACGCCCAGAAGGTAAGGGCTTGCGCTTTTTCTCCCGACGGCCGCCGCATCGTTTCGGGTTCCGACGATCATACCCTTAAGCTTTGGGATGCAAAAACAGGAGCCGAGCTGGCCACCCTTACGGGCCACTCGGACGACGTGACCGCGTGCGCTTTTTCTCCTGATGGCCGCCGTATCGTTTCGGCTTCCCGGGATTATACCCTGAAGCTTTGGGATGCTGGGACGGGAGCCGGACTGACCACGCTTGTGGGCCATACACATTGGGTAAACGGGTGCGCTTTTTCTCCCGACGGCAGCCGCGTCGTTTCGGCTTCTGCGGATCAGACTCTGAAGATCTGGGATGCGCAGAGTGCCCTCCGGCTAGTCACCTTTGCGAGCCGCACGGATACGATATTTGCCTGCGCTTATTCCCCGGACGGCCGCCGCATCGTTTCGGGTTCCTATGAAAAAAGCCTGAAGCTTTGGGATGCAGAGACAGGAGCCGAACTGGCCACCCTTCAGGGCCACTCTGAGAGAGTGTTGAGCTGCGGCTTTTCCCCGGACGGCCGCCGCATCGTTTCGGCGTCTGCTGATAAAACGCTAAAGCTCTGGGATGCTCAGACAAGCGCTCAACCGGCCTTGCCTGCGGGCAACTCCCAGGAGGTAACGGCATGCGGCTTTTCCCCGGATGGCCGCCGTATCGTTTCGGCTTCCCTGGATAAAACCCTGAAGATTTGGGATACCAAGACCGGTTCCGAACTGGCCACCTTTGCGGGCCATACGAGTTGGGTGAAGGCCTGTGTCTTTTCTCCCGATGGTAACAGCGTCGCTTCAGGTTCCGACGATCATACCCTTAAGCTCTGGGATTCTAGAACAGGCGCCGAGCTGGCCACCTTTACGGGCCACACGGGATCGGTGGACGCCTGCGCTTTTTCCCCGACGGCCGCCGCATCGTGTCGGCGTCCTGGGATCACACATTAAAGCTTTGGGATATTCAAACAGGCGCCGAACTGGCTACCTTTGCGCATTTTTTTAATGCGGTGACGGCGTGCGCTTTTTCCCCCGACGGCCGCCGCATCGTGTCGGCGTCCTGGGATAAAACTCTGAGGATTTGGGATGTCAAGGCAAGGCCACCCGTTCTGAGATTGTTGAGACGGGGGCCAGCCTTGCTGGCCACCCTTACGGGCCACACGGGCCACGTGACGGGGTGTGCTTTTTCCCCAGACGGCCGCCGCATCGTGTCGGCTTCCAAGGACAAAACCCTAAAGCTCTGGGATGCTCAGACAGGAGCCGAACTGGCCACGCTTGCAGGTCACACAGATGAGGTGACGGGGTGTGCCTTCTCCCCTGATGGCGGACGGATCGTTTCGGCTGCCAATGATAAAACGCTAAGGCTTTGGGATGTTCAGACAGGATCGCAGATCTGGGAATTTGAGCTCGGAGGCAATGGCACGGCTGCCGCTTGGAGCTGCCGGGGTGATGATCTAGCCGCATGCGATAATCTCGGCCACCTCTTGATTCTTTGGCTCCGGAATTTTGCGTTCGATGCTGTTCTCGTGACACCCTGGGAACACACGAGGAGCCCTCATTTTGGCTGTCCGCTTTGCCGGGTGTGGTCCGAGGTCCCCGCATCGGCGCTCGGCGCCGTGATCCCCTGCCCTCACTGCGGAGGGAGCGTCAAGCTCAATCCTTTTACCATCAAGTCCGATTGGCGTCCGATCGCCGCGGGCTGGAAAGCGGCGCCCTGAACGAAATCCCAGTTCGTGATCCGGGAGCTCACCAATACCAGCCTCTGTGCCGCTGTGTCCTCAGCCCTTGATCAGGGTGCCGCTTGGCTTGACGCCGGAGAAAACGGGCCATCTGTTTCTTGAGGGATTTCTTCGTCTTGCGCGGTATCGGGAATGTATCCTTGAGCGGATGAAGAGTCGTTCCCATATTTCGTGGCCTGGTAGTTTAATGCGGCGAGCGCTATCATAATCGTTCTTGCCCGCGAGTTGCAATAAACATGAAAACATCCGCAAGTGAATTCCCTCGGCAGGAGTTCGAAAATAGAGACGGCCGCGATATCGATCCCGCCAACCGCAGTGAGTGAGGCAGACGCCTAAACCTGATAAACACCGTTTAATCCTCGAGCTCCTTGCCCACTTCATCACGAAGCCAGTTAGGCAACGCGATTTGGCCGGCGGTCGCCCGCTCCAAACTCGACCCCAATTCTTCCCTGGATCGGACAGCGTCCTCCTGTTTCCCCATTTCCCGGAAAACCCTGGTGATGAACAGGCTTAGCGCGATCTCCTTAATCAAATCACCAAGCCCGACGGCTAAGGGCATCGCCTCCCGATAAAATCGTAAAGCGAGTTCGGGAATGGGGACGACGGACGGAGGATCGCCATCAGACTCTTTTGCTTCTCCCCGCGCCGATTCCGCGTGGACGATGCCGGCGAGTTCCCCGGGCGAAACGGGGCCGGGGGAACAGGATCGATTCCGACGGCGGGACATGTTGAAGGCGTCCCCAGAGATAGAGAATCTCCAGCTCACTCTTGCGGTCGCCGAGTTCACGGGCCAGCTTCAGGGCGGTCAACCACATCCCGTCGGCTTCATAGTAGAGATGGCGGGCCGGGAACCGGACCCGACGTCCGTGGCGGGCGGTCAAGAATCTCCGGGCCTGGCCGTTGAACGTGCAGTTCTGGATGGAGGCCGCGGCGGAGATCAAGGCCTCCATCTGCCGGCGTTTCCCGTCGTCGGCGAGGTCAGGCCGAGGTTCTTTATCCTTTTTTCGGAAGCGAAGGAATTTCATGATGGGCCCATTCATCAAGTGGGCTTTGCAGGTCGCATAATTCCAGGAGTTGGGCACGGGTTGTTCCGATCACCACAGAGCCTTCGTTGACCGCGAGCGAGCGGAACGCTTCGCCCGCCTCCAAGAGAAAACCAGTTCTCCGGTCTCGACGGCCCAGACCTTAACCCAGCCATCCCATCCCCCCGAAACGACATGCCGGCCATCCGCCGTGACCGCGACCGTTAGCACGTAACCGAGGTGTGCTGGCAGCACATGAACCAAGTTTCCGGCTCGATCCCAGATGCGCAGTGTCCCGTCCAGACTTCCGGACACCGCCAGCCGCCCGTCCGCCGCCACGGCGATGCAAGGGCCAAAGGGATCGCCGTGAAACGGTCCGGGCGCCGGATCCATGAAAGTCCAGGCGGGGTCTTGGAGCTCGGAGAATCTCGCGAGCGGCTCCAGGGCCCATACGGTCACTATGTTGTCCATCCCCGCGGAGGCCAGCAGCCGGCCGTCCCGGCTCATCGCGAGGCGGGTGACATCCTCGATGTGACCAGTCAGTTCGCTCAGCTTGAGCTCGCCGTCGATCTCCCAGATCTCCACACGGCTGTCGCGCGTTAAGGCCAGCCGCCGGCTGTCGGGGAAGGCCCGGACCGCCCACAATCGGGCGCCGAGTTGGAGAACCCTGTTCTGCCGGCCGGACTGAATGTCCCAGACGATGACGCTGCCCTCGCGCCCTCCTGAGATCGCATACTTCCCATCCGGCGTTACGGTCACGGCGTGCAGCTCGCAGGGAGGCTCGCCGAACCGGCCTAACTCCTCGCCTGTCGAGGCGTGCCATACCCGCACCGAGCCATCAATGCTCGCGGATATGAAGTTCCCGGTCGTCGGCACCACGGCGAAGTCGGTGATCGCCCCTTCGTGTCCGCGCAGTTCGCGGATCGGATCGCCTCCATCGAGATCCCATTGCCTGATATAATGGTCCATGCCGCCCAAGAAAATCCGCGGCGTGCGGATCGATCGCAACTCATAACGGGATCGCGAGTGGCCGCGCGGGGTGACATCGTCGTACGCCGCATTCTCGACTCCGCCGTCCCAAATCCTGATCGTGCGATCCACGGAGCCGGAAACGATGGTGCGGCCATCCGGTCCGAAGGCCACTGCCGTGACCCTCCCGCCGTGGCCCTGCAAGGCTGCGAGTTTCTCTTCTGTCTTCGAGCTCCAGACAGCAAGATTGCGGCCGGAACCCACGGACCCAAATCCTCCCCCGGTGACGACCCGCCGGCCGTCCGGACTCGCCGCCAAGACGGCCAGGTCCCCCTCTGCCGCGCAAGCCGGAGCGACGGTCGGGACCCCTCAAATCCCGGAGGGGCAAGCCATATCGTCCGCGCCTTGGATGCGGAATACCAGACTCAGATGGGGGAGCGCGCCCACGAGACCCAGGATCCGCCGTGGCCCACGGTCGAGCGTGCGGAGGACCGCGCCTGTCGCCACATCCCAAACGCGGACAGTTCCGTCCCTTCGCCCTGAGGCTGCGTACTTTCCGTCCGTGCTCAAGAAAGCAGACGTTTCTCCGCTTTCCAGCGGCAGCGCGAAAAATGCCTCCCAGGTTGTGCAGTCCCAAGCCGTACGGCCATCGAAGAGCGCCGGCCCCCCGGGACGATGGCGAAGCACGGGCAGGAGGCAAGGGGACTCCGGATCATACTCATGCTCAGCGACGGTGCCGACCAGCCGGCCGGCCTCAAGGTCCCATACCCGGATCTGGGTCAGGCTCGACGTGGCCACGAGCAGACCGCCGGGTATCGCCGCCAAAGCACCGATTTCCTTCTGCCCGGTCTCGAAGCTAACCAGTTCGAGGCCATCCTCCACTCGCCAGACCCGCAAGGTGCCGCCGCGATCAGCCGAGACAAGACGTTCGCCGTCGGGAAATAGCGCGATCGCTGAGACGGTTTGTCTATGCCCCGTCAGTGTCATGAGACAGGGTGAAGAGTGCTCCGGCCGGTTGACCCAGCGCATCCACGGGCGACGCCCGCCCCGGGTCTCGCGCCTCAGTTCGGCCGCCTTTGAGGGCAGCGTCGCGCGCGGCGCATTGGCCGCCTGCTGGAATAACAATTCCGGATGAAGCTTGAGGACGTGGCTTTCCCGGCGGACAAAGCGCCACCATTCCGTGAGTTCGCCTCGAATGGAGCGGCCGTCCTCGATCATCGTTTTACCGCTAATCGAAATCCCAGTTCGTGATCCGGGAGTCCGCGCGGGCGAGACCGCGCCGCTGCCCCATCTTAAGGCATTGTTCGGCGGCGTAGCGAACCCGGCGCTTGGGAATTCACCAGGTCGCGGACGGTCTTTCTGCCCCAGCTAGTGACCCGCGGCTTGTAGTTCTTCCCGACACTCTTGAGTCGAGCGCATTCGTCATCAAGGGGAAACTCCGAAGGGATGCCTCAACTTTAGGGCATCCGGCTCCGCAATTCAAGGCTTTCCCCTTTCCGTGCGGAGGGCGAGGCCGTCCTTTTCCTGATTGAGATGGGATGTGGATGACGCTCGGCCTCAATGAATGTTAGCTTAAGCAACAGCTCTTCATGCAGCCGTCAAGGCGCTGGTGAAGTCCGAGTGACAGAGTCGCAGATTGGCCGATCCCTTCAGCACTCGGAAGGGCACCGGCGTGATGAATCGCAGAGACATGGGAGAAGTTTTTCTGGTCGTGAGCGATGTCCTGAGCTGCAAGCCCGCCTGGCTCTTTCAGCAGGCGGCAAATGATCCAGACTTTACGGTGCCCGCTCGCGCGGCGAAGGCCCGATCGGAAGCCGGGCTTGAAACACGCCCCTGGCTGCAGTATGTCAATAAACCGCAATCACGCCCGGCTTGCTTGATGACCTTTGTAGGCCACACGAACGAGGTGCACGTATGTGCCTTCTCCCCCGACAGCAGCCGCATTGTATCGGCTTCCGGGCTCTTAAATAAGGCCTGGAAGCTTTGGAATGCAGAGACAGGAGTACAGCTTTGGGAATACGAACTCAACGGCGACGGTAGCGCAACGGCTTGGAGCCCCAGTGGAGAGAACCTGGCAGCAGGCGACAGCTTGGGCCACCTTTTTTATTCTACGCCTCCGGAAGTCGTCCCTCGGCCCCGTCATCGTAACAGCATGGCAACTCGATCTGCGTCGTTTCATTCCTTGGAAGCGCAGGCATACTGGCTGGCACTTTGGCTGTCCGCTGTGCCGGGTATGGTCCGAGGTCCCGGCATCGGCGCTCGGCGCCGCGATTCCGTGCACTCACTGCGGAGCCAGTCTCAAGCTCAATCCTTTGACGGTTGATGCCGACTGGCGTCCCATCGCCGCCGCCTGGGGAACGATGGCGAATGACGAATGATTTGGATCCTCCGGAATTTCTTGACACGATCTGCCAGGTGCCCTACTATCCAAAATCATTGGAAAAGGCAGATCCGGCTCTCTCAGGAGGACGAAGTGTCAGACAATTCCTTCGAGGAGATCTTCCAGAAAAATTTCCCGGACCTCTACGCGGAGGGACGCAAGGCGGATGACGAATTGGGCGAGATCGCCCATCGTCTTGCTCAAGTCGCCAAGGAGATCATCGTGAGCCATAACAAGATCAAACCGCCGACATGGCCGCGAGGCTCACAGCCGACTTGCAGGCCTGCATCGACTCGGCGACCTCCTGGATCAAGTTCTCCTACACACTGCCCGAGACGCTGGCCAATGAATACGGAAAGACCTGCTTCGGGTTAGAGGAAGCGAAAGGCAATCTCGGCTTGGTCAGTTGGGCGGCGGCGCTCTCCGAACCCCAGGTCGCCGCGGCCCTGAAGCAGGCTATGCAGGCCATCGCCCAGGCGGGAGTATCCCTTGTTCTCCAGTGGTTCTTCATGCTGCGTGGCCCCGATGGCCGGACAGAGGTGGAAAGGGCCACGACCAACATAAAGGAAGCCGTGGCGGGGGCCAGAACTATCGTCATGGGTCTTTAGTACCTTTTCAGGAACCGCCGGTTTGAGATCATCTCATCTCAGGAACTTCCAGACTGCGATCTCACTGGAAGTGCATCGGATCTCTGACCGGCCCGACCTGTTCTGGCAGCAGGTCTACAATCGGCTCCAGTGGAGTGGTGAGCTGGCCTCAGGGCCGCTGCTTTATGAACTGGAGAAACGGACCGCGCCCGGAGCGCCCCCCTGGATGAGGACGCGAATGCCCTACCGGGAATCCCGCTATTTGGCGAGGACCCTGTTCGGGCATTCCGGAACGGTCAACTGCTGCGCGATAGTCCGGACGGGATGTCGATCATATCGGGCGGGGAAGATTATCCCGTCAAGGTCTGGGACGCGGCGACGGGCCGGTTGCGATTCGACCTCCGCGAGCATGGGGGGCCGGTCAGGGCCTGCGCGATCGGGCACGATGGACGCACTATCGTCAGCGGCGACGCCGAAGGAAAGCTGTGCATCTGGGAGATGGCCTCCGGGCACCTTCAGGAGAGGCTGAGTGCGGGCCGGCAGGAGATACACGGGTTGGCGGTCAGTGCGAAAGACGGGTTGATCGCCGCCGCTTGCGCCGACGGCCGGCTCAGGATCTGGGATCCCCTGAGGCGCAGCCTGGTTGCGGAATGGGCGGGTCACAAAGGTCCGGTCTACTGCTGCCGCTTCGCTCCGGACGGCGACCTGATCATATCTTCGGGAGACGATGGGCCTCTGATCGCCTGGCGTCTCTCGAAGCCCGGTGAAGTTGTGCGCCTGTCCGAAGGCGCGGCTAAGGGCGTCCGTTGCTGCGCTTTAAGCCCTTCCGGGCAGTTCGCGGCCGGCCTAAGCAGCGAGGCGGGTTTGACCGTTTGGGAACTAACGACGGGAAAAGCCGTGGGCCAGGCCTTTAAAAGCGCAGGCCGCCACGCCTGGTACTGGGGCGCGTCGGGGAGGGCAGGGGTCATGGGCTGCGCCATCCATCCGGGCGAACGGTGGGCCGTGGCGCCCGCGTATGATAAGACGCTCTCCGTCTGGGAAATCTCGACTGGGGAGGAAGTCGTCGCGCTGGAAGGACATACGGGGTGGGTGAAGGATTGCGCCATCGGCCTGGACGGCAGTTTCTGCGTAAGCGCGGCCACGGACGGGACGCTTCTCATCTGGGATCTGACAGCCATCACGGGGGTTGAGGCGTCCAAGCCGCTTCGTCATTATCAACCGGTAAAAGGCTGCGCCTTCACCCCGGACGGCAGCCGGGCCGTATCCACTTGCGAGGACAAGAACGTATCAGTATCTATCTGGGACCTAGCCAGCAATACGGAGATAGATAGATTCCGCATGCCGCAATCTAACGGGTTATTGGCCTGTGCTATCGCCTCCGATGGCCGCTGGGTGGCGACGACGAGCACGGACAATACCGTGGCTGTTCGCGACCTGCGGTCCAAAGAGATGGTGGCGACCCTTTACGGGCATGAGCTCTTAGCCTATCCGTACTTCGGGACGTTCGGCTGCGCCTTTAGCCCCAGAGGGAAACTCCTAGTCTCGGCGGGCGGGGACAAGACGCTCAGCCTGTGGACGACAGAGAATTGGAAGAAGGCCGGGACGCTAAGCGGGCACGAAGACCGCGTCATGGCGTGTGTCTTCAGCCCGGACGGGAGGACCGTCATTTCCGAGGACCACGACCACACGGTCAGGAGTTGGGACGTGGACCGGTTGTAGCAGGTGCTAGTCCTAAAAGATCACCGCGGACCAGTGTACTGCTGTGCGGTGAGCCCTGACGGGCGCACACTCCTTTCGGGAGGAGGCGGCGGCATCGTCACCAAGGATTTCAAAGTCAGGCTATGGGACGCGCGAAACGGGGATCTGATTGCGGCGATGGCCGGCCATCGGGCGCCTGTCCGGGCGTGTGCGTTTACGCCCGACGGTGTTTATTTCGTTACCGCCGGCGAGGATGGAATTTTTAGGGTATGGGAGTCGGCGAGGAGGGAAGGCGGCAGCGGAGATCGATCTCGGCGGGAAACTCTATTCGGCGGCCATCCATCCCTGGCGGTTGCATGCGGGCTGCGGGGATCAGGGAGGGGACTTCGAACTGCTCGATCTGCTGGGCATTGAGAGCGGGCCGATCGTCATCACGGCTGATGACCTTGGCGGGGGGCCGAGGTTTCGCTGTCCGGCGTGCGGAAGTGTGGCCGGGGCACGGCGGGAATGGTTGGGAGCGGTAATCGCTTGTCCTTCTGGGGACTGCGGTCAATCCCTCCGCCTCAACCCTTTTCTCTCTCCAACCTAATTCTGCGGCGGATTTTTTTCTTCTCTCTTCGCCGTGATAGAGAAGGCGGAGGTCCTTGGTCGACTTGATGTACCTGTCCGGAAGTTTTTTGCCGAGTTTTATACTGGGCTCATTGCACATCAACCCGCCCGGCTCCAGCCCGGTATGCGACCAGCCCGATTTCCGGGCATCCCACGACTCGAGGATGCCCTGCTTGAGCCGCTGGTCGTAATCTAGCAGCGGCTTGAAATCATCGATCAGGTATATGGCCTTTATATAATTAGAGTCTCCGTAACGGATCAGGAGCGACACCGGCCAGTCGGCGGGGATGTCCACCAAAGTGATAAATCGATATCTCCGCATATACTGGAGGGTTTGGCGAACCTGGTATCCGGTCCTATTTCCAGTCGCAGGATAGGGATCAGCCAATCACCTTTGGCCAGAGCCGGCCGCGGGTTGCGGTGCAGTTTGATGGCCAGCATTTCCGCTCCTTCTCTGCAGTTCGCCTAAACCGCCTCCACCTTGGCAAACTTCATCAGCATCAGCCATTCCTGGGTCTCCTGAAGCATCAACTGCTCAGTTTCTTGGAGCAACATTTCGATCTCCCCGAAAGCCGCCACGTCGGCGAATCTCCGGTCGAGCTCGCGGAGAGCGGCATCCATGCTTTGGCTCCGCTTTTCGAGCCGCGAGTACTCCCGGTGGGTCCGCACGCCGCCGTTGGCCGCGCCCAAGGCCGGAAGGACGGTGGCCAGGAACACGGCCGGCTTTTCCAGCGCAAAGAGGAATCCGCGGTGCCCGAGCGCATATGAGACCAAGTGCCAGCCTGAAGCACCGATCGCCGCCAAAAATGTGGCCCGCCCCGCCTTCTCCAACAGTCGGCTGAGGCGGCCCGCTTTTTCAGCTTTAGCGGCGTGAAATTCGATCTGGGCGCCGACCCAACGGGCGCGGACGAACGAAACGCAGGCAGCGCAGTGGCTCCGTTCGTCAATCTCCGGTTCGCCCGCCCGGCTCGAGATAGTCGTCAAACGTCCTGAGGGCCCATCATCTGATCGACGGGCCGGCTCCAATAGCGGGAAAAAGAAGCGGCTCCGGGTTTTACTCCGCAAGCATAAAGAAAGATCGCCGAGCGCAGCGGCTCTGCCAGGGAGCGCGCTTCGATCCATTTCTTATGGACGCTGCCACGGTCGGCCAGCTTGATAACGATAGAGATCGTCAGCAGGATGACGAATTCGAAGATGAAGGCGGCCAAGGCCCAGGCCGGCGTCAAAAGCCCCGCGGCCGCGGCGGCGACGGCCAGGGGGAAAGCGCATAGACTGTCAACCCCGATCGGAAATACCTCTTTTGGTTCCTTTTGGCGATCAGCGATCCCCGCACATTCCAGGGGATCAGGCGCTCGCGGATTTTATCTTTTTACCCAACGGCCAGTTTTCTGCCTCGGGAACGGCGAACAGTCCCTATACATCTTGTTGACATAGGCTTTCTGTTCCGCTCCGGGGCCGAAGAATTGATTAACAGCCGTCCGCCCATAAGCCCGGCCGCTCAAGCCCTGGCCTTTTTCCACGGTCAATTGTCCGGGATCCGCCGAGGAGACGATGATCAGGGGCAGTCTTTTTCTCCGGGCATACTCCACGATCTCGGCCGTCCCGCCCCGGCCCCGCGATGGCCGGCCGTCCCAGACGGCGATCAAAACGTCGCAATGGTCGGCGACATGACGGCCGACCCGTTCATAAGCGCGCTTCCGCTCTTCCTCCGGCACGGCGCCCGCGCCGGTGGCCGAAGGGGCCAGCGGTTTCAAGACAGTCACGCGCCGGGCTTTCCGGCAATTTCCTTATCGAACCCGCCGATGCCGCATCTGGAAGAACTAGGAAGTCGTCTCGGCAAACGGCAGCACCATCTGGATTGAGGCGGTCAGGGCTATCAAGATCTCTTTGGCCGCTAACCGGTAGGCGCCCTCGGCCAGCGGGGTCAGGACGGTGAACGCTAAGCGAGTCGACCTGTTCCTAGAAGAACGGGCGGATCGAACAACTCCCAGATCCCGGTGTCCAGCACCCCGCGTATCGCCGCTGCGATCCGCTCCGGTTCCTGGAGCGCCCGGTGGCCGGTGACGCCGATGCGGACTCTGAACGGGATATCAGGGAAAGCCAACGGCACACCCTTCTATTTCTGGATCTTCTCTACAGCATAACCGGCACGGGCAAGGATCCGGGGGATACCTTTGATCAAGTTACGGTCGATATTCTTGATGTCCTCGTCCAACCGTTCCCATTCGACCAGGTACTCGTTCCGCTTGGGATCCTCGGCGGTCGGCTTCCCCGGTTGAAAGCCGGCGGCGATCTTGGCCGCCAGCCAGGCTCGGTTCGAGCTGAGACAGCTTTTCCAGGTCGGGGCCGGGGAATTCCAGGGCCGGCTGGTTGCTCCGCACAGGGATCATGACTGGCGCGGCCGCCAGCTTCTGGGGCACTTTCCGAAGCTGAAAGGTTGGCCTCCTTGGCCCATCGGGCAAGGCCGCATAGGGGTCAGCCGGGGGTTGGTCTTTTTTTCCTGGCTCTTTTCGGGACCGTAGGTGAAACCGTCGGCCGTCTTCGTTTCGCAGTAGATTTCGTGGGCGGCGGCCGCGAGCTTTTCCAGGATCTCCGGCGTCAGGACGATCTGCTGCACCAAGGACAGAAATTCCAGCCCGTTCACGTGCAGGTCGAGCTGCGACTCGGACGGCAGGGAGGAACGCTCGAAGGCGTTTTTTCCCGCCAGTTGGCTCATGGCCAGGATCGATTCCATGGAACGCGCTCCGTGCTTATACTTGCTGATCCAAAGAAGCGCGTTAAGGACACCCGGGTCGATGTTCAGGACTTCCTTTCCTTCGCGCTTGGCGACGATCGGCTTGGCCTGCCGCAAAATGAGCGAGCGGAGAAGAATGGCGCGGCGCAACACGAAATACGGAACGCCGCCCGAGCCGGCCGGCATCGGGTTGGGACCCATGATATCGACGAAGCCCTTGAGCCGGGAAACGAAATCGGGGCCCTTGACCTTGCGGAATTCCTCAGCGGAAAGATGGCCGCCGAAAGCCGCCAGCTTTTCGCTGGTGCCGCCGGCGAAGACGAAGATCGCCGTACCCAGGGGATGGGATATTTGACCGTGCAGGAAGGCGCCGTCCTGCATGGGCATCAGGAAATGGCGCAGCCAGCCCAGGCTCTGGCCTTCGAGGGCGGCGTCGAATTCATCGAAAAACACCAGCGGGATCTTTCCGGAGAGCCCCAAGTCTCGCACCTGGTGCAGGGCGTGGTGCAGGTCCTCCACTCCGGTGAACTGGGAGATATTGAATTCGAGCTTCTTGATCAGCTCGGGAAACATGGAGCTGGCCACCTCGTTGATCCCGAAGGACTTTCCCGAACCCGGGGAGCCGAAAACCGCGATCGACAGCGGCTTGCTCTGCCGGCTCTTGCTGCAGTACTCCGCGACCAGCGAACGGATGCCGCGGAAGCTTTCGATCTCGCGGCGGTCGGCGGTCAGCAAGGCCCCGAATTTTCCGAGAGGCACATCACGGAGGACGGCCTCGGGGCCCTCGAGGACAACACGGCGGGCGGTCTCTCCCAGGTTTTCGACGGAGTGGTCCTGGAGGATCGTCCAGAAACCGGCGCCCGGCGGCATCTCGGGCGGGACCGCCGTTTCTTGCAGGTGCTGGACCGGGTCCTGGACCTCGACACGGGAGCAGGGACGCTGGTCTTCAGCCAACGCCGCCACGACCGCAGCCACGGGAAAAGCCAGGCGCAGTTCGGCCGATTTCCGGCCGCGCTCCCCGTATCCCTCCTGCTGCAGGCGGCGCATGGCGGCGATGCCGGATTGGATGCCTTGTTCGATGTCGGGTTCGCCGGGCTCGAGCAGAAGCCGGCGGATGACGCCCGCGGCCAGGCAGGAATTATACCCGATCATCCCGCCCGGAAAGCTCCGGCTCCAGGTACCCTCGATGCCCTGAGGGTCGAAGTACAGCGTGCCGCGGCGCCGCCGGAGCAGGAAGGCGCCTGAGGTATTGAACGAACATACGACCGCGGCGCAATCCGATAGGGCGTTGACCATGGGGTTGTGCACCAGCTCCCAGGCCATGTCCTGCGCCGTGCGCTCCCACGAGAGCTCGCGGCTGATCTGCACCTCGGTACGACGCAGATCGTCGGCCGTCGCGATCACGATCACCCGGTCCGCCCAATCGCGGTGGAGCCGCTCCCACAGCTCGCCGCGGGCCACGGGCCGGGACATCTTGAGCAGGATCCAAGGCTCTTTCCCGCTCTTTTTCAGCAGGCCGGACCAGAGCTCGGGACAGTCGCGGAAGCCGAGGTCGGCATCGTCGAGGACGACCAAGTCGGGTTCCTCAGCGGCCTTGACCTGCCGCTCGATGAATTCAGCCCAGCCGCTCTCGCTGCGGTCGAGGCCGATGAACTCGGCGACCCGCCAGGCGGGAGTCTCGGAGCCGCCTTTCTCGCTGTACTTGAACAGGGACCACTGGGCGTAAGAGTGGTGGAAGCGGCTGTCCGTCGGGCACACGGGCTGCCCGGGTTCGGAGATCTTGGGAACGGCGAAATCCCCATACCCCCGGGCTTTCAGGTCCGGGACGAGCGCCTCGACAATGTCGCCCAGCAGGGCGGCGCCGCCGCGCTGCCAGCAGGCCCGGGTGCGGTCGTCGGGATTCCAGGCCTGCCCGGCGCCGTCCGTGCGCCGGATGCGGGCGATGTTCCAGTCGATGGTGAAGTCGCCGGTTACGATTATCGATCTTGGGTTCGCGGCCATGGATCTCTCCTTAATAATCGATCAGGCTTCGCGGGCCTGATCCAATTCCATCTCAACCGGATAGACGCTCAGCGCCCGGCGGTAATCCTCGATCAGCTCGTAAACCCCGCCGTATATCTTTGTCCCTTCTCCCCCTCCGGCGCGTGGATCGTACCCGAATAGGTGCACTTGGCTTCCAGAAAATCGAAATCTGTGAGCGTCTTGTAGAGGCCCTCCCACAGAGCGCCGTAGGTTTGTTGGAAGGGGAGTTCGGAGAGCTTGCGCAGGTTGCCGGTCTTCTTGTCTTCTTGGCCGATAAAGAGCGGCTTCGCCGCGAAATAGCCGGCCAGCCCGGCATGGATCATCGCCTTGTCCTCTCCGCCCAGATAATCGGCGTCCACCACCTCTCCCATCTGGCGGTGAAAGAAGCCCAGGAGGGTCGCGCCGTCGGCGCTGCGCTCGTTGAGGTAGGGCTCCATGTCGAAGTAGAATCGCGACCAGATGACCACCGGGAGCCTCTGCTCGGGGGTGGGAAAAAGGACCGGTTTTGAAAATCGTCAAAGACCTCTTTGTCCCAGGGCGGCGAAAGGACGTCGATGATCTCGTCCTCGGAGAGGCCGTTCTTGGCGGCCCGCAAATAGGCGAGGCTGCGCGAGACGAGGATACGGCCATGGTTCGACTCGGAAGAAAGCCGGGAAAACAACTGCCTGATGATCCCGGGCACCTCGGGGTCGAGATCGATCTTCGGGCTCGTCGAGCGCCAAAGCCTGGCTTCCTCGAAGGCGAACTTGAGGTAAAGAGGCAATCCGTTCTTGGAGAATTTGCCGAGCACCTCGTCGCGCTGTTGCTTCCGCAAAGTCCGGCCGGCAGCCTTGAGCCAGGCGACCAGGATATGGCCGCCCTCGGACGCCGGCATCGGCTGCAGTTCGCTTTGCCCGGCGGGGATGGTCTTTTTCTTTAGCGTCTCCCAGCAGTCGGCCGGAGCGGTCGAGACGACGAGATAAATATTCTCGGGCAAGGCGGCGGGCAGCCAGAGCAGGCTGCGCGCGTTATGGCTCTCCGAGAGTTGGTCCAGGGCGTCGAGGAAAAGGATGAGCGGCTTTTCTGCCGTGGCCAGAGCCAACCGCTTGGGCAGCTCTTCCACTAACTCCTTATATTCGTTGGGGATCGTCGATTCGTCACCGCCGTAGGCGCGGGAGACTTGCCGGCACAGCCCCTCCAGAAGCGCGCGGACATCGCTTGAAGAGGGAGTCGCGCCGATGAAGCGGGCGATGATCCGAGCGTCGGCATGCTCCCGCCGGAACTCCTCGATGGCCTTGGCCAGCAGGGCCGACTTGCCCGAACCCGAGGCGCCGAACAAGGCCAGCGGAGCCTTGCTCTGCCCCTTCAGGTAACTCGTGATACCCTCGAGATATGTTTCCCGGCCGAAGAAGAACTTGGCCCGCGCCCGGCCAAAGACCTCATGGTCGTCGATTTCCTTTTCCACCGGGTCGACTTCAGCAAGGTGCGAGATCTCGCTCATAATGACCCCTGACAAGGCGAGCCATACGTCTTCGCACAACGCTACAGGTCCTCGGTCACCTGGCGAGCCGCCAGGCGGCTTCATTGGACGTTCGATTAGGCGAGACGAGCCGATCCTTCAAGGGGCGAGCCGCCGGCCGGCTCAGGTCGACCGCGCCAGCCCCGTCGAGATCGGCGAAAACGCCGGCGCTCTTGTCCGCGGGCAGTCCCTCGATCCTACGGAAAAAACAGAAAACGTGCTTTTCGGCGTCGGCGATCTTCATGGCCCCGGCTTCGATCTCCTGCTCGGTGGCCGAGGCCAGGTACTTCATGGTTTGACCGGCCGGGAGACCCAGTTTCGCGATGGCGCTCGCCAGGATCCGGCGCAGGCGGCCCTCCACGTCGTTCCACTGACGAGCCTCCTCGTTCGCGGCCTGGCGCCGCTCCTCGTCGCCGGCGTCATTCCCCGACTCGATCTTGCGCGGCTGCAGGCAATAGACGGGGGGTACGGCGTTATCGTCGCGAAGATACCATCTTTGCAGCAGTGATGTCTCTTCGGCGCCCGCTGCAACTTTCAATATCTGTTCGAATTCATCGGCCGGAATGTCGGGAGGCAGGGGCCGCCAGCCGTACCGGTCACCGAGGAGCACGAGGAAGTTGGGCCGCGGTGTGGTCTTCTGGCAGCGCTCGATCTCACCCAGGCAGATCTTCATGGTCTGCTGGTCGAGACCCGCTTCCTCTCGCACCCCCCAGCGCAGATCCACGGCCTGGAAGCGGCAGCCGTTCTGCAGACAGAGTTCCTTCAGCCGGGGGAATACCTTCTCCTGCAGCGCATTGCGCTCTTCCTTCAGGTCGCTGAAGGTCGAGGATACGAAAATGCGAAAGGTTTTTCCGCTCAGAGCCATCGTTCACTCCTCTTCTTCGCCGCTCCAGGCCGTGGCGATCGGCGGCGCAAAACGTAAGTTCTCAACCTTCAGCGCGAAAAGCAAAACGGGATCTTCTTTCAAAGCCTGGGCCTCGGCCAGGATGAGAAGTTCCCCATCCTGAAGGTCGGCGCGTTGGGACCTGCATTTATCTGGTGCCGGGGACATATTCGCCCTTTTCCCTCTATTCCTTTGATGAAGGGGAGTATATCCAGATTCGATATTAATTCAACATCGTCCCTTCGGCTCTTGCCGGGGCGCGCTCGCCGCCTCGGCAGGCTGACAAAAGACGCGCCCGCCGCAGCTTTGGTTACCTGGACAGAAGCTCGATCGACCGGCTGGGCCCCCGGCCAAAGCCCTGAACTTCGATCCTGTCCTTGGCCAGAGTGACAATCGCGAAAGCGTTTTGGTCGGGCGTTTCGATCATGCCCCGGAAGGTCAGATAATGGATGCCGTTCCGGAGGATGTAGCCGCCGGCGTGATCATGGCCGCAGAAGCAAGCTTTGACCTGACGCTCCAGCAGGGCCACGAGCTCGTCTGCGTTCCAAAGGTTGTGGACACCTTCAGGTCGGAACAGGGAAAGTGGGGAAGCAGGAGGACGCTTATGTCAGGCTTCGACCGCTCCTCTCGAGCCGGCGCTGCAGCCAGGCGAGCTGCCTGGAGCCGATCCCGCCGTTCCAGGCCTGGGCGTTTTGTTTTCCCCGCGCAAGGAGAGTTCGAGTACAGCGCCTCGGATTCTCTTTTCAGGATTTCGTCGGCAGGGACAGGAACCCGCAGCTCGAAGCCGTCGAAGACGAATAAAGGTACAATTTCCCTTGGTAAAGGCGTAATGATCGATCCTTAAGCCCAAGCGCGAGGGCAGGACGAGTTCCTCGTTCCCCCCGCCGACTGCAAGATCATGGTTGCCCATGACATTGTAGAGAGGCACTTTCGAGGGCTGTAGAACAGCGGCATGACGGCCTCGAAGCTTTCGATCCCGCCATGGATGGTGTCGACCGAGGTTGATGACGAACTGGACGTTTTCCCGGTTAAACCTGGAGACGGCGTCTCTGAGCTTGCCGAGTGGAGGCGCCATAATACCGGGTCCCCACGGGCTCTCCGTGACGGTATTGGATATCGGCCACCACGCCGAACCTGACAGCTTGTAGCAGGTATCCGCCCGTACGGGGTAAGCTGACAGCCAGAGTGCACGCCGCCAAGAGCGAGGCTCTTGTTTGTCATCGGGCCGCCGTTCACGAGAGGGATTTTACCGCAAACGCAGATAAAAATCACGGCCGGAACCGGGCAGCGCGGAAGAGCGCCTATCCGGCATGCCGCTTCACCGAGGGCGGCCATGCAAGTGCTTTCAGGCTCCCCGCGCTGCGGTAAACACTGACGATCACGCCCGGAACTGGTGATGCTCGAGCTCACCAGCTTCAGCGTGCGCGGGACGACACCGGTCCCGAAGAGCCACTTCCCGGCCCCGAGGACAACGGGAAAAGTCATGATCCGGTATTAATCGAATCAGAGTCTTTTTCGATAGAGCGTTTGGGCTAATCCAGCGCTGCCATGGACGTATGCACTTCGCCCGCGAAGCGCACGATTTGAGCTCGGGCGCCTCTTTCTGGACATCGCGAACCAGCGTGCTGACGGGCCAAGAGAATTCATTGCAGGCACGTGCGTGAAGCGACGAACTAGGAAGCGAGGTTGAGCTTAAGGGCGATCAGGTCGTTGGGATCGGTGTTCTTGGGCCAATACGCCGCGAATATATCGTAGGTCGACCGAGCCGAGGAAGAACGCGTCCGCTTTCGAGAAGATTTCGATCATCACCTTTCCCAGGTCCTCGTCGAAAAGGGGAATGACTTAGGCCGGCCGTGAAGGAAAGCCCCCGCTCTCCATCCTCGCCCGGCCCCCCGGGCGCCCTGCATGACGCCATCGAGCGATATAGAAAGCGTAATCGTCAGGATTCAGCCGTGTGCCACCCTTGTCACTCCCCATCACGAAGTAATTATGCAGTTTAGCCGGGCAAAATCCCGGTTTACGATGCCAAACATCTCTCTTTTGCGTGATGGCGTTGTTTTTCAAGGGGATACCTGTCATGTCTTTCCTAGGATCACAGACAGCAAGATCGCTCTCCGTTCGTATGCCAGGAGTTCAGGCGATGGAGGTGAGGCCGATGCGGTCTTGACATGGGTTAAGCAGGCAGGGCCCCAGCTGGAAAAGCTTCAAAGGACAGCTTGCGATAGGAAGCAGAATCTGGAGAAGTTTGAAGGGCCGGTTGCGATAAGAAGAGGCGGACGGCCTCTCTATTCCCAGTAGGCCTTGGCTTCCTTCTCTAACTTATCGAGCCGCGTATAGTAATCGGGGAATTCGCTGAGATGGGCCAAGGCGATCTTGGCGGTCAGGATCTCGTCATTGTCCGTGACGTTGGTGAAGGCGTTCCTTTTGCCGTGCTCGAGCTCGATATTGAGGCCCATGTGGAACTGCTTCAGATCCAGCTTTTTCCAGCTGAGGCCGAGGGTCTTGCCGATCCGCCTGGCGTCATCTAAAGAAAATCTCTTTTTGGGCATAACTTCCTCCGCCTGTAGCTTATCATAACCGGAATGGCGCGTAATAGGCTCTTGGAGTTGGCCGGCTAAGCTCCGTTTCCGGTTGACTCGCCTCCCCATTCCTTGATACCCTTTGGCCACACTTTATGGAAGGGACGAGCCGTGGCCACCAAGTGCCCGAAATGCCAGACTGAGAACCCCGAAACGGCGCGATTCTGTCCGGACTGCGGGACCCGGCTTATCTCCCCCGAAAGATCTTCCACCGGCACCTTGACCTTGAGATCTCCCGCCCATAAATTGAGCCTGGGCTCTGTCTTCGCGGGGCGATACCAGATCATCGAAGAGCTGGGCAAGGGGGGGATGGGCAGGCTCTTCAGGGCTCTTGATCTGAAGCTCCAGGAAGAAGTCGCCCTGAAGATCATCAAGCCCGAGATCGCTTCGAACCCGGAAACGATCGACCGGTTCGGTAACGAGCTGAAGCTCGCCCGCAGCATCAGCCACAAGAACGTCGGCCGGATGTACGAGCTGATGGAGGACGAAGGAGCGCGCTACATCACCATGGAATATGTCTCCGGCCAGGACCTGAAGGGCCTGATCAGGCAATCCGGCCGGTTGACAACGGAGACCTCTCTCTCCATCGCCAGACAGGTCGGGGCCGGGCTGGCCGAGGCCCATCGGCTGGGGATCGTCCACCGCGACCTCAAACCCGGCAACATCCTGATCGACAGGGAGGGCACGGCCAAGATCATGGATTTTGGCATCGCCCGCTCTCTCCGGGCCGAGGGGATCACGGCCAGAGGCATGATCATCGGGACGCTGGCGTACATGTCCCCGGAACAGGTGGAGGGCAGGGAGACCGACGCCAGGAGCGATATTTTCGCTTTCGGCTGTGTGCTCTACGAAATGCTGACGGGGAAAAGCGCCTTCGGCCGGGAGACGAACGCCCAGACGATCGCGGCCGTCCTTCACGAGGACCCTCCCCTGCTGTCCGAATCGGGCGTCGACATCCCCGAAGAGCTGCAAAAGGTCATCAGCCGCTGCCTGGAAAAGGACCCGGAGCTTCGATTTTCCTCGATGGACGAAGTCATCCCCCTCCTCGCCGGAGCCGAAAAGGGCGCCTCGAGACTGGAGAGGGGCACGAGGCAAGCCTCCGTCGCGGTCCTGCCCTTCGTGAACATGAGCTCGGACCGGGAGAACGAGTACTTCAGCGACGGGCTGGCCGAAGAGCTGATCAATTCCTTGTCCAGGATCGAGGAGCTCCAGGTGGTCTCCCGGACATCGTCTTTTTCTTTCAAGGGGAAAAACCTCGATATCCGCCAGATCGCCGAGAAGCTCGGCGTCGGGAATGTCCTCGAAGGAAGCGTTCGCAAGTCCGGCAACAAGCTGCGCATCACCGCCCAGCTCATCAAGGCCTCGAACGGCTATCATCTTTATGCCGAGACGTTCGACCGGGAGCTCAAGGACGTCTTCGAGATCCAGAACGAGATCGCCTTCAGCATCGCCAAAGTCCTCCGCCCGGTGCTGACGAGCAAAGATAAGATCTCCCTCTCCCGGTCCCCGGCGGCCAATGCTGAAGCCTACGATTACTGTCTCCGGGGACGTCAGGCTTTTTACCTCATGCAACGAACCGGGTTCGAACGGGCACTTAAACTGTTCCGTCATGCCACCGAGCTCGATCCCGGATATGCCAGCGCCTACGCCTGGGCGGCCAACTGCTATTCTTTCCTCTACACCTGGTTCGATCCCAGCCAGGCCAACCTGGACGCCGCGGAAAAAAACAGCTTGAAGGCGCTCGACCTGGATCCCGAGCTGGGTGAAGGCCACGTAGCCCGGGGGATGGTCTTTTCCAACCGAAAAGAATATGAGCGGGCCCAGGAAGAATTCGAGAGGGCCATCCAGTTGCGACCGGATCTTTTCGAAGCCGCCTACCTCTATGCCAGGCTCTGCTTCACCCAGGGCCTGTTCGAAAAGGCGGCCCGGCTGGCTCAGGAGGCCAGCCGCTTACGTCCCGAGGACTATAACGCGCCCTGTCTGCTGGGGATGATCTACGAGGAGCTGAATAAACCGGCTGAGAAAGCGCAGGCCTACCGGAAGACACTGGACAATGTTAAAAGATCGCTCGAGCTTTTTCCCGAGGATACGCGGGCGCTTTACATGGGGGGAGGCGCGGCCATCAGCCTGGGTGATGAGCGGCTCGGCTTGGAATGGGCCGATCGCATTTATTCAGCTCATCCTCAAGAGACCATGACCCTCTACGGCGTTGCCTGCTCCTATGCTCAATTGGGCCAAACAGAGAAGGCTCTCGACTGCATGGAGGAAGCGGTCCAATACGGGACCATTCAGAAAAAATGGCTCGAACATGATCCCGACCTCCGTTCGATACGCGAGCATCCCCGCTTCAAAGCCCTGCTCGAGCGATTGTAATTTCCGCCTACCGTTTCATCCTGGCGGCGATCCACTCATACAGAAAACGCGGCATCGCCTTGGCCAGCTTCGAGCCCAGGACGATCGGCAGCGGAAACTGGATCAGGCTCTTCTCTCTTTTTATCCCCTTGATGATGATGGCCGCCGCTTTCTCCGGGGTCATGAGGAACGGCTGGGGATAGAGGGCCCCTTCCGTCATCGGGGTTTTGACGAACCCCGGCTTGACCGTAATGACCTTGATACCGTGTTCTTTCAGCTCGACTCTCAGGCTCTCCAGGAGAGACGTGGCGGCCGCCTTGCTGGCGCTGTAACACCTGTTCTTGGGAAGGCCGCGGCAATCGGCCAGGCTGGACACGCCGACGATCGTTCCGTCTTGTCTTTTAATGAAATCGGGTAGGATCTCGCCGACGAAATTCAGTATGCCAAAAACGTTGACGTCGAATATCTCTCTGGCGACGTCGACCCGAAAACCGGCCGCGGCCGTTCTGTGGCTCAAACCGGAGTTTAAGATGGCGATGTCGACGTGTCCGAACCGGGCTCGGATCTCCCGGCAGGCCCTCGCTGTTTCGTCTTTATTAGATACGTCGCATTTGACCGGCAGGACGACGCTGCCCGAGTCTTTGAGCTCATCCGCCAGCTGCAGGAGGATGTGCTCCCTCCTGGCGAGAAGGGCCAGGTTGACCTTCTCGTTCGCCAGCTGCCGGCTCAAGGCGAGGCCGATCCCGCTCGAAGCGCCCGTCAGGAGGATCGTTTTTCCCCGGAGCTCCATGGCTAACAGTATAGGAAGTCGCCCCCGCGTTTTCCACTTCTTTCGATGTCCTGATATCAAGGGTTCCGCTCAATCGCGGCAAACTGACCATTTCCTTGACTTTGGCGGTCCTGACGTTATACAGTGGCCATAATCAGTCCCGAACGGGGAGGCAAACATGGAACTCATCACGGCACCCATCATCATCGTCGGCATCATCGTCCTCTACATCCTGAACTCCATCAAAATCCTCAGGGAATACGAGAGGGGCGTGATCTTCCGGCTGGGCCGGCTGCTTCCCCAGGCTAAGGGCCCGGGGCTCATCCTGGTGTTCTCACCGATCGACCGCATGGTCAGGGTCAGCCTCCGGCTGGTTGCCCAGGACATCCCCCCGCAGGACGTCATCACCAGGGACAACGTCTCGGTGAAGGTCAGCGCCGTCCTATACTTCAGGGTCATCGAGCCGATCAAGTGCATCATCGACGTCCAGGATTACCTCTACGCGACCTCCCAGCTCGCCCAAACCACGCTCAGGAGCCTTCTCGGGCAGGTCAGTCTTGACGACCTCCTTTCGGAGCGGGAGAAGCTCAACGCCGAGCTCCAGGAGATCATCGATAAAAATACCGCCCCGTGGGGCGTCAAGGTTCAGCTCGTCGAGATGAAGCATGTCGATCTCCCGGAAAACATGCAGCGGGCCATCGCCAAGCAGGCCGAGGCCGAGCGTGAGCGCCGGGCCAAGGTCATCCATGCCGAAGGCGAGTTCCAGGCGGCGGACAAGCTCACCCAGGCGGCCAACATCATCTCCACGAATCCCCAGGCCCTCCAGCTCAGGTACCTGGGGACGCTGACCGAGATCGCCGCCGAGAAAAACTCCACGATCATCTTCCCCCTGCCCATCGAGCTGCTCAGCGCGTTCACACACCAGCCGCCTCAGGAAAAGAAATAAGGGCTGGACATCGAGCCCTTGCGCCGTTTTTACTGCTCTCCCTCGCTTGTGTCGTAGTGTCGGTATCTTTTAATAAGGGACAAAGCAGGATATCTTGAGATCGGCCGGGCTCTATCATAAGCCGGTCGAGGCCGGGCAGCATGAACGAGGACCATCTTCCCGCACAAGCGCCGGAATCTGAAGATAGCGAACGGAAGACGCCGGCCGAGATCGTCGCTTCTCTGGGCACAGACCTCCGGTCCGGATTGACTTCGTCCTCGGCCGCCGAACGCCTCAAACGGGTCGGCCCGAACGAGGTTCCGGAGAAAAAGAGTCATCCGCTCCAACTATTTCTGAAGAAATTCTGGGGCCTGACCGCCTGGATGCTCGAGCTCATCATCGTCCTCTCCCTGGTCCTCCGAAAATACCCTGATGCGGCCATCGTCGCCGTCCTGCTGGTGACGAACGCCGTCGTCTCCTTGCTGGAAGAGCGTAAGGCCGCCGGCGCGGTCGAGGCCCTGAAAAAAGAGCTGCGGGTCAACGCCAGGACTCTCAGGGACGGAGCCTGGACGACCGTTCCCGCGCGGGAGCTCGTTCCGGGAGACGTCGTGCGTCTTCGGGCCGGGGACGTCGTCCCGGCCGACATCAAGGTCGCCGCCGGCTCGCTCGCGGCGGACCAATCCGCCCTGACAGGCGAATCGTTGGCCGTCGAGAAGGGCGCCGGGAACCTCGTGTATTCCGGCTCGGTGATCACCCGGGGCGAGGCGACCGTAATCGTCCTCCGGACGGGCCCGGGGACGAAATTCGGCAGGACCGTGGAGCTCGTCCAGGTCGCCCGTCCCAAGCTCCACATGGAAGAAGTGGTAACAAAGCTCGTCCGGTGGCTGCTCTTGATCATCGGCAGCCTCCTGGCCCTGACCGTCGCCGTGTCTGTCGTCAGGAACCTGGCCATCCTCGAAATCCTGCCGTTGATGCTGGTCCTTCTCCTCTCCGCCATCCCCGTCGCCCTGCCTGTGATGTACACCGTGAGCATGGCCGTCGGGGCCAGAGAACTGGCCAAGCGGAGCGTCCTGGTCACCCGGCTGAGCGCTACGGAGGACGCGGCCACCATGGACGTCCTGTGCGTGGACAAAACGGGAACGCTGACGCTCAACGAATTGTCGATTTCCCAGGTCTTTCCCGTCGGGTCGTTCACCGAGCGGGAGGCCGTTCTGTTCGGGGCGCTTGGCCTCCCAGGAGGCCGACCGGGACCCGCTGGACCTGGCCTTCATCAGGCGTGCGCGGGAGATGGGCTGGCTGGACCCGGACGACGTCCAGGAGAGCTTCACGCCCTTCGACCCGGCCACGCGAAAAACGGAGGCCGTCGTCCGGCACGGCGACCGTCGTTTTCATGTTATGAAGGGTGCGGTATCCGTCATCGCCGGAGCCTGCGGTCTGGGCCCTGAGAACGAGCAGGCGCTGGAGCTGAGAGTCGGAGACCTATCCAAAAGAGGCTACCGGACCGTGGCCGTCGCCGTGGCTGATGACGGAAAACCCGCCGTCGCCGGGCTCGTCGCCCTCAGCGACAGCCCCAGGCCCGATTCGAAACAGTTGATCAACGAGCTCCATGCGCTCGGCGTGTCGGTCAAGATGCTGACGGGGGACGCCCTGCCGATCGCCAGGGAAATCGCCAAAGAACTCGGGATTGGCGAAGACATCAGCCGAATGTCGGACCTTAAAGACCTGCTAAAAACCGATCCCGCCACCGCGCTGAGACAGATGGAAACCAGCGAAGGTTTCGCGGAGGTCTATCCCGAGGACAAGTACATGATCGTGCGGAGCCTCCAGGCCGCGCATCACGTGGTCGGCATGACCGGGGACGGCGTCAACGACGCCCCCGCGCTCAAGCAGGCCGAGGTCGGCATCGCCGTCAACAGCGCCACGGACGTGGCCAAGGCGGCGGCCAGCGTGGTCCTGACAAACGAGGGTCTATCGGGAATCGTCGAACTGGTCAAGAATGGCCGGAAGGTCTACCAGCGGATCAATACCTGGATCCTGAACAAGATCATGAGGACGGTCCTGAAATCGGGCTTCGTGGTCGGGGCCTTTCTGGTCACCGGCGATTTCGTCGTCTCGGCCTTCGCCATGGTTCTTCTGCTGCTGATGACGGATTTTATGAAGATCTCCCTGTCGACGGACCGCGTCCGGTGGTCGCCGTCGCCGGACACCTGGAACATCAAGGCCTACGTCAGGGTCGCGGCCGCCCTGGGGACCCTGATGGTGCTGGAATCTTTCGCCGCCCTGGCCCTGGGTCAGGCGTTTTGGCGTCTGCGGACGTCCGACCCGATCATCCGGACATATAGTTTCGAGATCCTGCTTTTCTCGGCCGTGACGTCGATTTTCGTGATCCGCGAACGTCGGCGCTTCTGGAGTTCCCGGCCGAGCCGACTGCTGCTGACCATTATGGCTTTGGACGTCTTGGCGGGCGCGTTGATTTCAACGTTCGGCATACCCGGCCTCTTCCCGGCCCTCCCCCTTGAGATGACCCTTTTCCTTCTTGGCTGGAACCTCGCGCTGTCTCTGGTCCTCAACGACTCCGTGAAGGTTTTCCTTCTCAAGAAATTGAACCGGGGGGGTCATGCCCCGGGGACGACGTCCGAAAGCTCCGCAACGTAGAGAGAAAGGAATTCGAACTTCAAGGCGCTGGTCTCTCTTCGTCCTTTCGATGCCGACGATGGCAACGAGAACGGGATGGTCGTTGAGATCTGGATCGGTCTTTGCCGTTGGCCTCCGTTCGAAATCGAATCATCGCTGCCACAGGATATGAGCGTCTTCCAGAGGAACCGCAACACCGGGGAAAAGCGATATCGCGCGCACCGTATAGTCCGACGGGGGACGGGCCGCAGCCACAGCGGCGCTGTAAACGCAGCCGCCCGACGCTCCGGCCAGCCGGCGAAGGCGCTTCATCTCCTGCCGGACGGGCTCGCCGTCGTTCACCGCGTCGGCATAAAGCTCGACCCGCACAGCTTGGGGCTCGAGGTCATTGAGCCAGACCTGAACCTCAAAGACGTGCCGCCGGCCGCGAGTCTCGACTTTCGTTTCGCCGAAGCGGAGCGCGCCCCATCGCTGTTCAAGACGGCGCCGCCAATCGACCATTTGCCTGCCGATGGCCCCGTTGTCGGCGAGGCGCACGTGGTATGCGGCAGCCGCCGGGAGATAGTGGTGATCGGTGTATTCGCGCACGGTGCGGTTCGCGGAATACCGCGGTGTCAACTTCGCCATGCTCTCACGCATCCGCGCCACCCAGGCAGTGGGGATCCCCTTCTCGTCGCGGGCATAAAACTCAGGAATGACCTCGCGTTCGAGCAAGTCGTAGAGCGCCGCGGCTTCCACAGCGTCCCAGCCCGGGTCGTCACCATGTTCCCGGCCGTCCCCCAACGCCCACCCCACTTCAGGCGTGTAAGCTTCCGCCCACCACCCGTCCAACTCCGAGAGATTGAGACCGCCGTTGACGAGTACCTTCATGCCGCTCGTTCCGCTCGCCTCCCAGGGACGCCGGGGCGTGTTGATCCAGACGTCCACCCCCTGCACCAGGTGCTCCGTCAACAGCATGTCGTAGTCGCTGAGGAAGATCACATGGGGGCGCGCTTCGGGCCGTCGAATGAAATGCGTCCATTCCCGGATCATGGCCTGCCCCGCCCGGTCCTCAGGATGGGCCTTGCCGGCGAGGATGAGCTGCACAGGCCGCTGGCCATCGGTTAATAAGCGCAGCAGTCGCTCCGGGTCGTGCAGCAGCAGGTTCGGTCTTTTGTAGGTCGCGAAGCGGCGCGCGAATCCCAGCGTCAAGGCGTTGGGATCAAAGCAATCTTTCGCCTTGTCGACCGCCTCGGGCGGCGCGCCGGAGGCGGCCAGCTGCCTGGACAATCGTTCGCGGGCGTAGGCAACAAGGGCCTTGCTGGCGGCGTTTCGAAATTGCCAGAGCCGGGTGTCTGAAACGCGGCGGAAGTCCCGCTCCAAGTTTTCCGCCGTCCCCAGCCAGCGGCCTGTTCCGCAGGCTTCAGTCCACAAATCGTCAGATTCCGCCGAGTCCCAACTCGGCACGTGGACTCCGTTGGTAACATGTCCGATGGGCATTTCCGCCTCCGGCCAGCGCGGAAAGAGAGGTGTGAAGATCCGTCGGCTCACCTTCTCGTGCAGTCGGCTCACCCCGTTAACCGCCCCGCTTCCGCGCACGGCCAAGTAGGCCATATTAAAGGGCTCAGAAGAGTCGTTCGGATTCGCGCGCCCTAAGGCCAGCAAATCGTGAACCGAGATGCCGAGCTTGTTCCGGGCGTACCCGCCAAGGTATTGTTCGATAAGGGCAGGAGAGAATTGGTCAAAACCAGCGGCCACGGGCGTGTGCGTGGTAAAGAGGTTGCCGGCTCGAGTGACGGCCAAGGCGACGTCGAAGGGCTGTCCGGCCTCTTCCATAAAGGTTCGAGCCCGTTCCAACACGGCGAACGCGGCATGCCCTTCATTCAGGTGACACACTTCGGGCTTGATCCCGAGCGTATCGATCAGGCGCCAGCCGCCGATCCCGAGGAGCAGTTCCTGCTGGAGGCGCAGCTCCGGCCCGCCGCCATACAGCTCGCTGGTAATGCCTCGATGGGCCGGGAGGTTCGCCAGGTCATTGCTGTCGAGGAGGAAAAGCTGCGCCCGGCCGACCTGGACCTGCCAGGCGCGCACCCAGACCGGATATCCCGGCAAGTCGAGTTCCAGACGCAGCCATTCTCCGTTCGCCTGGCGCAACGGCGTAATCGGCAATTGCCCGGGATCGTTGTACGGGAACAGGGCCTGTTGCTCTCCATCCTTGTCGAGCACCTGCCGAAAATAGCCTTGCTGGTAGAGCAGCCCCACTCCGGCCACCGGCACCCCTAGATCGCTGGCCGCTTTGAGCTGATCGCCGGCGACGTTGCCAAGCCCTCCTGAGTAAATGGGCAACGCTTCGCTCAGCATGAATTCCATGCTGAAATAGGCGACCCGGGTCAGGGGCGACTGGCGGATGATCTCGCTGAAACCAGGCGGGGGCTTTCGCCGCCTGACGTCTGGCTTGTACGAGCGCCTCGACCTTCTTGCGGAAGCCGGGATCGGCGGACACGCGCTGGAGCTTGTCTCTCGAGACGGTCTGTAGGACGACCCAAGGGTTTTGAGTGAATTCCCAAAGCGCGGGATCAAGCTGCTGCCACACTTCGTCGGCGGCATGATTCCACGACCAGCGCATGTCCAGGGCAAGCTCAGCCAGGGAATCAAATCCTTCGACGTCCATGGGTAAAAGTCCGTAGGTGGGCTTGCTTACAGGCGTTTGTTTGCTCATGACCCCTCCTCCGAATTTGTGTTGCTGGCAAGCCCTGACCGATGTGGCGCCGCAGCCAAAGCCTCGTTGACGACGGTCTGCGCTTCCTCCAGGATGCGGCGCAGATGATCCGTTCCAAGGAAGCTCTCCGCATAGATCTTGTAGATGTCTTCCGTGCCTGACGGACGCGCCGCGAACCAGCCGCTTTCCGCTGTGACTTTCAGCCCGCCGATGGACGCGCCGTTGCCCGGCGCGCGCGTGAGAACGGCCTGGATTTTCTCGCCTGCCAACTCGGTGATCTTAACTTGCTGGGGTGAGAGTTTCGCCAATAGCTCCTTTTGATCCGGGGTGGCCGGGGCTTCAACACGGTCATAGATGGGCTCACCAAACTCGCGCGTGAGCTCATGGTAGATTTCACCGGGGTCGCGGCCTGTCCGGGCCGTGATCTCCGCCGCCAGCAGAGCCGGGACGATCCCGTCCTTGTCCGTCGTCCAGACGCTGCCGTCCCGACGGGCAAAGGAGGCCCCCGCGCTCTCTTCCCCGCCGAAGCCCAGCGAGCCGTCGAGCAGGCCGTCCACAAACCACTTGAAGCCCACCGGCACCTCCATGAGCCTCCTCCCGAGCTTCGCCGTGACGAGATCAATCATCCGGCTGCTCACGACCGTCTTGCCGACCGCCGCTTCCTTGCGCCACCCCGGCCGATGTTGGAAAAGGTAGAAGATGGCGACCGAAAGGTAATGGTTGGGCGGCAGCAGGCCCGCGCTTCGGGTGACGATCCCGTGCCGGTCATGGTCGGTGTCACAGGCCCAGGCGATTTCGAAGCGATCCTTGATGTCGGTCAACCGCGCCATCGCATAGGGTGAGGAGGGGTCCATACGAATCTGGCCGTCCCAATCCACCGTCATAAAACGGAAGGTCGGATCGACGGCCTCGTTGATGACAGTCAGGTTCAACCCATAACGCTCGGCCATCGGCCGCCAGTAGTGGACCCCGGCGCCGCCAAGCGGATCGACTCCCAGGCTGATCTTCGCGCCCCGGATAACATCCATGTCGATCACATGGGCGAGATCAGCAATATAAGCATTGAGATAGTCGTGCCGGTGCGTGGTGGGGGCGCGAAGAGCTCTCTCGAAAGAAAGCCTCTTCAAACCCAGGAGGCCATTTTCGAGAAACTCATTGGCCTTGGCCTCGATCCAGCCGGTGACGGAGGATTCCGCCGGGCCGCCGTTTGGGGGATTGTACTTGAACCCACCGTCAGGCGGCGGGTTGTGTGACGGCGTGATGACGATGCCATCGGCGAGTCCTGTCGTGCGCCCGCGGTTGTACGTGAGAATCGCGTGGGAAACGGCAGGGGTCGGGGTATATTCATCCCCCTCCGCGATCATGACTTCCACCCCATTTGCCGCGAGCACTTCCAGCGCGCCGGCATGAGCCGGCACGGAAAGGGCATGAGTGTCCATGCCGAGAAAGAGCGGGCCATCGATCTTCTTCCGCTCCCGGTACTGGCAAATGGCCTGACTCATGGCGAGGATATGCCATTCGTTGAAAGCCTTGTCGAAGGCTGAACCGCGATGCCCGGAGGTGCCGAACACCACCCGTTGTTCCGGCACCGAAGGATCAGGCACTTCGGCATAATAGGCCGTGACGAGTTTGGGTACGTTGACGAGCATCGACGGCTCGGCCGGCTGACCCGCAAAAGGGCTGACTTTCATGATTCTCCGCTTCTCCTACTGCCAAGCCGCCGCTTAACGCTGAATGGTGAGTTTCCGATAAAAGACTCTTTTCGTGACTTCGGCCAGGACGACATAGAGGGCCACGATCGCCGCCATCCAGCCGAAGAACTTGATCGGCAGGGGCGCGAAACCGAAGATCCTGCCCAGGGGCGTGAACGGCAGGACGACGGCCGCCCCCGCAATGGCCAGTGTCGCGATCACGAGCGGGCGCCCCGGCCGGCTCCTATAAAAAGGCCGCCTCGTCCGGACGACCAGCACGACGAGCGAGGCCGAAACGACCGACTCCATGAACCACCCCGTCCGGAAGGTCACCTCTGAAGCACGGAGGAGGAGCAGAAGAACTCCAAACGTCAGGTAGTCCAGGACCGAGCTCAGAGAGCCGAAGACCAGCATGAATCTGCGGATGAAACTGATGTCCCAGCGCCTTGGCCGTTCGAGCGTTTCCGGGTCCACGGCGTCCGTGGCGATGGTCATCTCGGGGAAGTCGGTAAGGAGGTTGGTGAGCAGGATCTGCTTGGGCAGCATCGGCAGGAACGGCAGGAAGAGCGACGCCCCCGCCATGCTGAACATGTTCCCGAAGTTGGCGCTCGTCGCCATGAACACGTATTTCAGGGTGTTGGCAAAGGTCCGGCGGCCCTCGCGCACGCCGCCGGCCAGGACGTCCAGCCCTTTTTCGAGGAGCACGATGTCGGCGGCCTCCTTGGCCACGTCCACGGCGCCGTCCACCGAGATCCCGACATCGGCGGCATGAAGGGCGCCGGCGTCGTTGATGCCGTCCCCGATGAAGCCGACGACGTGGCCCGCCTTCTTCAGGCTGTTGATGATGCGCTCCTTCTGGTTGGGCTCGACCGCGGCGAAGATATCGACGGACCCGGCGCGCCTCATCAGGGCTTCATCGCTCATCCGGCCGAGCTCGGGGCCGTCGAGAATCCGGGAGGACTCCAGGCCGACCTTCGCGGCGAGATCGGCAGCAACGAGAGCGTTATCGCCCGTGATCACTTTGAGCGCGACGCCGAGCCGCCGAAGCTCCGCGACGGCGTCCGCGACGCCCTCCTTCGGCGGGTCATGGAGGACAAGAAGCCCCGCCAGCGTCATGTCCTGCTCGGCGTCCTTGGCGATCCCGGAGGCGCCCTCCATGTCCCGCCAGGCGACCCCGAGCACCCGGTAACCCCGCCGGCTGAAACTCTCGTATCTCTCCATGATCTTGGCCCGCGCCGGGGCGAGTTCGAGCCGCAGGCCGTCGGCCGATTCCGTGCTGGAACAAACCTCGAGGATATTCGCCAGGGCCCCTTTAACGATCATCAGCCTCCGGCCATCGTGGGCGACGAGGATGCTCAGCCGTTTTCGGACAAAATCATACGGCACCTCGTCGAGCTTGGCGTAAGATGAGATGTCCATGGCGGGGCCGTCACGCAGCGCCGCGTCGATCGGGTTCTCGAACCCGGTTTCGTAGCAGGCATTGAGATAAGCATAGAGCATGACCTTGTCGCTGGGTTGGCCCTCGATATCGAGCGCCGAGTGGATGTGGACCACGCCTTCCGTCAGCGTTCCCGTTTTATCCGAGCACAGCACACCCATGCTGCCGAAATCCTCGATCGAGGCCAGCCTTTTAACGATGACCTTGTGACGGGCCATGTTTTTCGCCCCGTGCGAGAGGTTGACGCTGATGATCGCCGGCAGCAGCTGGGGCGTCAGGCCGACGGCCAGGGCGAGCGAGAAGAGGAAGGAATCGAAGAACGGGCGGCGCAGAAAGACGTTGGCGGCGAAAATGGCCAACAGCATGACCAGCGTCACTTCCATGAGAAGATAGCCAAACCTGCGGATGCCCCTCTCGAACTCGGTTTCGGGAGGCCGGACCTTCAGCCGCTCGGCGACCCGGCCGAACTCCGTCCCTTTCCCTGTTCGCACGGCGACGGCCCGGCAGCTGCCGCTGACGATGTGAGTCCCCATGTAGAGGATGTTAGAGCGGCCGGCGAGAGGCGCGTCGGCGGGCGTCTTCCCCGTCGTTTTTTCGACTGGATAGGTTTCTCCGGTCAGGGGAGCCTCGTTGGCAAACAGGTCTCTGGAATCCAAGATCAGGCAGTCCCCGGGAACGATGTCGCCGGCCCGGAGCGTAACGACGTCTCCCGGGACGAGTCCTTCGAGGGGAATCTCGACCGCCCGGCCGTCTCGGACCACCGAGGTCTTCACCTGGACAATGGACAGGAGTCTCTCCATCGCCGTCGTTGACCCTCTCTCCTGCCAGAACCCGAGCAGCCCGCTGGCGCCGATAATGGCAAAGATGATCAGCGCGTCAACGCTGTCATGAAGAAAGTACGACATGACCGCGGCGAAGATCAGGATAAGGATGATCGGGCTCTTGAACTGGCCCAGGAGGAGCGTCAGGGAGTCAGTCTTGCCCCTTTTTTTAGGCAGGTTCGGGCCGAAGATACCCAGGCGGCGGGCTGCTTCTTCGGGCGTAAGACCGTCGGCACCCGACTCGAGACCGCGGAGGATCTCCTCGGCGTCGGCGCTCCAGAATTGCTGGGGAACTCCATTCATGTTCGCGGGGCGGTCCCCTATGACTTTATATAATCCAGAACGCGCCAAGAAGAAAGGGGAAAACGCACTCCGTGACAGCGAAAGAAAAGCAGCGGGTCAGGGTCCATGGCCGCTGTCCGCCTTTGGCAGTGTGGTTTTCATGGAGTATGATATATATAGAATGTAATCTACGGCAGGGAGGTGAAGAAATGGCAACTCTCCTAAAAAAGAGCCTCAACAACCCGGAAGAAACTCTGGCGCCTGAAAAGCTCAAGGTTGAGATCGTTACGATTGATGGCCTTAAGTTTCAGCGAGTCACTGCAGAGCCTGGCTGGCAGTGGTCAAAACACTTAAAGCCGGTTGTTGGAGGCGAGAGCTGTCCGAAACACCACCTCGTTTATGTGCTTTCGGGCAAGCTGCATGCCAAGATGGATGATGGGAAAGAAGAAGAATTTGGCCCGGGCGAGGTCGGCGTCATACCGCCCGGACATGACGGATGGAATGCCGGAGACGAACCCGTAGTCTGGCTCGAGATTCCGCACTAAAAAGACAACGCATTCGCTGAGGTAACAATAGACGGTAGCTTTGCACGTTTTTTCGGAAGCCAGAAGGAGCTGGTGGGGGGATGTTTGTTTTCAGTTGACTCGGCCCCCCTTCCTTGATACCCTTTAGCCACATCTGAGAAAAGGGTTGAGCCGTGGCCGTCAAGTGCCCGAAATGTCATTCTGAGAATCCCGAGACCAAGCAGTTCTGCGCCGATTGCGGAACTCAGCTCATTCCCTCATCTAAGGACATCCGCCCGGTGATCACAGAAACCCTTCAAACGCCCATCCACGAACTGACGACTGGTTCGACATTCGCCGGCCGTTACCAGGTCATCGAAGAGCTGGGCCATGGCGGCATGGGCAAGGTCTATAAGGTCTTCGACCGGGAAGTCCAGGCCAAGATGGCTTTGAAGCTCATCAGGCCCGAAGTCGCGGCTGACAAGAACGACGATCGACCGCTTCCGGAACGAGCTCAGGATCGCCCGGGATATCTCCCACAAGAACATCTGCCGGATGTATGACCTGGGCCGGGAAGCCGGCAGCTATTTCATCACCATGGAGTACGTGTCCGGAGAGGACCTCAAGAGCTTTATCCGAAGAGCGCGGCAACTGGTTGTGGGAACGGCCATCTTAATAACCAAGCAGGTCTGCGACGGGCTGGCCGAGGCCCACCGGGCAGGCGTTGTCCACCGGGATTTGAAGCCGGGCAACATCATGATCGACAAGGAAGGGAACGCCAAGATCATGGATTTCGGGATCGCCCGGTCTATCTCGGTCAAGGGGATCACGGGCGCCGGAGTCATGATCGGCACCCCTGAATATATGTCACCCGAGCAAGTGGAAGGAAAAGAGGTCGACGAGCGTTCGGACATCTATTCGCTGGGCATCATCCTCTATGAGATGCTGACCGGGCAGGTGCCTTTCGAAGGCGATACGCCCTTCACCATCGGGGTGAAACAGAAGAGCGAAACCCCGAAGGATCCCAGGTCCTTGAACGCCCAGATCCCCCAAGACCTCAACCGCCTGATCCTCAAATGCCTGGAGAAGGACAAGGAGAGACGGTATCAGAATGCCGATGAGTTGAAGGCCAACCTCGAGAAGATCGAAAAAGGCATCCCGACCGCGGAGCGTCCGGTCCCCAAGAGAAAGACCGTCACGTCCAGGCCGATCACTCTGACCGTCAGCCGGAAGAAGCTCTTTGTTCCCCTTGCCATTGTTTTCGCGCTGGCCGTCATCGGTATCGGCCTCCGGCTTTTCCTGCCCAAACACCGCGCCGCTCCCCCGCCGGCCGGAAAGCCGACCCTGGCTATCTTGTATTTCAAGAACAGCACGGGAGACAAAAGCCTCGATGTCTGGCGCGACGGCCTGTCCCGGATGCTGAGCTCCGACCTGTCCCAGTCCCAATACGTCCGGGTGCTTCCCGATGATCAAATTTACAGCCTGCTCAGCAAGCGGAATGCCCTGGAGAAGGACGATTTCTCCACGGAAGACTTGAGGGAGTTCGCCGACCGGGGCGGCGCCTCCCACCTCTTGAGGGGTATCATCACCAAATCCGGGGATGCCTTCCGCATTCAGGCGACGCTCCAGGAGGCAAGCAACCTGGCTGAGATCGCCGGCAACTACTCGGCCGACGGCATCGGAGAGGGAAGCTTTTTCGGCATGATCGATGAGTTGACCAGAAAAATCAAAACAGGCTTGAATTTGTCGGGCAGCCAGATCGCCGGAGACGTGGACAGGAAAGTCGGAGAGATGACGACCGCGTCGCCCGAGGCCTATAAACTGTGCAGCGAAGGCTATCGGCTGAACTACAAAGGTGAATTTCGCGAAGCCATTGAATCTTTGGAGCAGGCGGTCAAGATCGATCCGAAATACGCCTCCGCTTATGTTTTGTTGGGGGCTGACATACGGCAATTCGGGCTATCCAGCCAAGTTTATCGAAAATCTTCAGAAAGCTCTGGAATTGAGCGACCGATTACCGGAAAAGATCGATTGTTTGTCCAATCGATGTACTATGGGCAGAAGCGAGAGAACTTATGATAAAGCCATCGAGGCTTTCCAAGAGCGTCTCCGTCTTAGACCCGAATGACCTGAACGCGGCCAGAAATTTTGGGAATATTTATATCTATTTAGAACAGTGGGATAAAGCCCTGGAATTATATGAAACGAATATCAGGAACAAGCTCGAAGCCTATTTTCCCTATGCGAGGACCGCCGATGCCTATGCGGCCAAAGGATTATACGATAACGCTCAGGCTGTCCTTGAGGACTACCTCACCGGTATCGGCAACAATGCTGTGATCCTCCGGTGGCTGGCCAAAATTCAACTTTGCCGGGGGGAGTTTAAGGCGGCGCAGCGGACGGTGGAAAAAGCTCTCCTGATCTCTCCTGATCAATTCACAGGCCTCGCGGTCAAAGGCGATGTCCATCTTCTCCAGGGCGACTTTCTCGAAGCCGGAAAAGGTTTATAAAAAACTCGTGGACTCCCCGGAAAAGCCGGCGCAATTGCAGGGACGTACCGGGCTTGTGGAATTTGGACTTGACTCAGGGGCGGTTCAACCGAGCCCGGGTTGAAGCGACCGCCGGCCTTGAACTGTCCCGGGAGCTCAATGATAAACGGAATGAAACGAATCTTCGTTGGAGCTTGGGATATCTCCTTATCAAAACGGAGATCCCGGTGGGGCCGCGACTGAGCTCGAAAAGGCCAGGACCATCGCCGAACAAGCGGGAGAGGTCGGTTGGCAAGTCTTCGCGCTCCATTTCAAAGGAATCGCCCTCTTGGAGGCGGGATCCGTTGACGAGGCCAGGGCCTTGGCCGCGGAGACCGAGAAGCTCGTCGGCGGCTGGCTCAACCCGAAACTCATGCGGAACGCCTATCATCTGAAGGGGATAATCGAGCTCAGGCAGAAAGAATATTCCGCGGCCATCGGCTATTTCCAGAATGCCATCTCCTTCTTGAATTTCCAGTACTGTCCCGATCACCATGCGCTATTATTCGAACCTCTGGCTTTGGCCTTCTATAAGTCGGGCGACTTGTTAAGGGCGCTTGAACAGTACGAAAAGATAACTCAGTTAACCACGGGGAGGCTTTATTACGGTGACATCTATGCCAGGAGCTTCTTCATGCTGGGGAAAATCGCCGAGCAGCAGGGGGATAAGGCGCGCGCCCGCGAGAGCTACCGGAAATTCCTCGACCTCTGGAAGGACGCCGACCCCGGGCTGCCCGAAGTCGAGGATGCGAAGAAAAGGCTGGCGGAGCCGAGCTGAGCCCCGGTCCGTGTGCTATCTCAGCAAATTGTGGCGGTCAAGTGTCCGAAGTGCCGGTACCATAACACCGATTTTGCGAGGTTCTGCAGCCATTGATCTGCGACGATCATATTAAGGCTGACGACAATTAAATTTCCCGTGTCCGTGGCGGGGCGGCCGGCCTCCCGGTGCTCCGACAAAGCGCCTCGATTTTCCTGCCCGGGCGCTTGAGGTGGAGAATTATTTGCATTGATAATTCGGTTGACGCGACCGAGATTTCAAGTTAAGCTGTGGCCGTGATAGACCGTCAGCGAGAAATCAAGAATCTTCGGGGGCTCCTCGCCCGGAATCCCGTTGTCGGTATCGTTGGCGCGCGGCAGGTGGGGAAGACGACCTTGGCACGCTCGTTGATCTCCCAAGTGCGGGGGCCCGCCCACTACTTCGACCTCGAGAATCCCGAAGACGAAGCACGCCTGGGCGATCCCATGCTCGTCCTCAAAGAGCTCAAAGGCCTGGTCGTCATCGATGAGATTCAGCGACTGCCGGGCCTCTTCCCGGTGCTGAGGGTACTGGCCGACAGGCGTCCCCGGCAGGCGCGTTTTCTTGTTTTGGGAAGCGCCTCGCCGGAGTTGCTCCGCCAAGGGTCTGAGACCCTGGCCGGCCGGATCGTCTATCATGAGCTGAAGGGCCTGGCCCTCGATGAGGTGGGAGTCGTCAACCAGGAACGCCTATGGCTGCGCGGCGGATTTCCTAGGTCATATCTGGCGCGCACCTCCGCAGCCAGCCAGGAATGGCGCGCCGGCTTCATTCGGACATTCCTGGAGCGGGATCTTCCCCAACTCGGCGTCAACATCCGGTCGACAACGCTGCGCCGGTTTTGGACCATGCTGGCCCACTATCACGGCCAGATCTGGAACTCCTCGGAATTCGCGCGCTCATTCGGTGTCGCGGACACGACCGTCCGCAACTATCTCGATGTGCTGGCCTCGGCGCTGGTCATCACCGAGCTTCAAGCGTGGCACGAAAATATCGGCAAGCGACAAATCAAGTCGCCGAAAATCTATCTCGCGGATGCCGGAATCCTCCATGCGCTCCTCAACATCGCCCACCTGCGGGACTTGGAAAAGCATCCTAAACTCGGAGCATCGTGGGAGGGATTTGTCATCACTCAGGTCATTCGGCAGCTCGGGGCTAAGCCCGATGAATGCTATTTTTGGGGCACCCATGCCGGCGGCGAACTGGACCTGCTGATTGTCCGGGGTCAAGTCCGGCTCGGCTTCGAAGTCAAGCGGACAAGCTCGCCCCGGCTGACTCCGTCGATGCGAAACGCTTCGCGTGACCTGAGATTGAAGACCCTGGACGTCATCCATGCGGGAGAACAGACGTTTCCCTTGGCTGAGGGCGACCGGGCTCAAGCCTTCTCGAAGCTGCTTGAGAATGTGAAGCCCTTGCGGTGAAACCGTGATCATTTTTAGCCACACCTGATAGAGGGGTCAGCAGTGACCGTCAAGCGCCCGAAGTGCTATTCTGAGAATCCTGACGCCCTGAAATTCTGCGGCGAATGGAGGACTCAGCTGCCCCACTCTAAGGACATTTTGATGACGACCTCAGCCGGGTCATCCTGAGATGCCTGGAGAAGGAAAAAGAAAAAGATGCCTGGCCCAGTTTAATCGAAAACTTTCTTGGTGCATTTATCGGGATTGCCTATTCGCGAATGGACAGGAAGGATGAGGCCCGAAAGTTACTGGAGAGGCTGGAGTCTATTCAACTCCTTCCTGTCTTCAAGGCCCTGCTCTGTTTTTCTCTAGGGGAAAGCGACAGGGGTTTTGAGCATCTCGATAAAGAATCTGAGCGGCCGGCAAACTATATCCCCAGCCTTAAAATAGACCCTCTCGTTGATAGCTTACGTTCCGATCCAAGGCTGCAGGCGTTATTACGGAAAGAGAACCTGGAGTGAAGATTCGCCGGACGGAAGGTTAGAGGTCCCGGGGGGCCGTCAGGGCATGAAAAAAAGGAGAAACAATGAAAAAGACGTTCTCCATTCATGCATGTGTCTCGATCACCGTGCTCTTTATCTCTGTCGGCGGAGGAGAGACTGGATCGCGGAGTAATGCCCAACGGATTTCGCCGGCAGACAATAATCAGAACCTGAAAATTGTCACTGATTATGGCAAGATGCCGCTTTATTTCATCCCTAACCAGGGCCAGTTAGACGCACGGGTGGCCTATTATCTTCAGGGAAAAGACAAGACCATCTACTTCACCTCCGAAGGATTGACATATGTCCTGTACGGAAGAAGCGCGGGACAAGAAGGCGCGGAGAAGTCCGCCCCGACAAATGAACTCTTGTCGGCAAACCCGCCGGAGAGCGAACTCCGAGGCCGGAGCGGTCAGGGCCGGTTTGCGGTGAAGCTGGATTTCGTGGGTGCGAACTCGGAGGTGCGGCCTTCGGGCGAGGAGAAGACCGGAGCCGTCATTTCCTACTTTAAGGGGAAACCGGAGGAGTGGGAAGCCGGGCTCCCGACTTACTCGCGGATCGTCTATAAGGAACTCTGGCCGGGTATCGATGTCGGCATATTACGGCACGGTGGACAAGATGAAATACGAGTTCGTCGTTCAGCCCGGCTCGGACCCTTCGCTGATCCGGCTGGCCTATCGCGGGGCGAGCGCCGTGGAGGTCAATGGCGAGGGCCGTTTGGAAGTGAGGACGCCGGCGGGGGGATTTGAGGATGATCGTCCGATCGGGTATCAGGAGATCAACGGCGAAAGGGTTGACGTGGAGATGAGTTATTTGCTCGAAAATCGACCCGCAAAAGACGCTGGCCCCACCGGGGACGAAGCCCTTCCCGATCCGTATGTCTACGGCTTTGAAGTGGGAGCCTATGACCGGACACAGCCGCTGGTCCTTGACCCCTCGGTCCTCGTCTACTGTGGTTACATCGGCGGCCGGGACCCTGATCATGGCACCTGCATCGCGGTGGACAGCATGGAAAATGCCTATATTACAGGCTACACCTACTCCACCGAAGACACGTTCCCGGTCATCGCCGGCCCTGACTTAACGCACAACGGCGGAGAAGACGTCTTCGTGGCCAAGGTGAGCCCCTCCGGCACGGCCCTCATATACTGCGGGTACATCGGCGGCTCCGGCGCGGACCACGGCTGGGGCATAGCTGTTGACGCTTCGGGAAACGCCTACATCACGGGAACAACATCCTCCACTGAAGCCGAGTTCCCGGTCATCGGCGGCCCTGACCTGACGTACAATGGCGGCGCCAATGACGCTTTTGCGGCCAAGATGAACCCCTCCGGCACCGGCCTCGTTTACTGCGGCTATATCGGAGGTACGCACGATGAAGACATAGGCCAGGACATAGCGGTTGACGGCTCGGAGAACGCCTACGTTATCGGTTCCACCTTCTCCACCGAGGCGTCGTTTCCGGTCGTCGGCGGACCGGACCTGACGCATAACGGCAACAGGGACGCTTTTGTGGCCAAAATAAACCCTTCCGGAACAGCCCTCGTTTACTGCGGGTATATCGGCGGCTCGAATAATGATTGGGGCATGGGCCTCGCCGTTGACGGCTCGGGAAACGCCTACGTCGGTGGCGATACCTACTCCACAGAAGACACGTTTCCGGTCGCCGGCGGACCGGACCTGACACAGAACGGCACAGAAGACGTCTTCGTGGCCAAGGTGAACCCCTCCGGCACGGGCCTCGTTTACTGCGGCTTTATCGGCGGCCAAGGCCGGGACCAGGGCATGGGCCTGGCTATTGACAGTTCGGGCAGCAGCTATATCACAGGCCCCACCTACTCCACCGAGGCCACGTTTCCGGTCGTCGGCGGGCCGGACCTGACACATAACGGCGGAAGAGACGTCTATGTGGCCAAGGTGAACCCCTCCGGCACCGGACTCGTTTATTGCGGCTATATCGGGGGTTCGCACGATGAGGACATCAGCCAGGACATAGCGGTTGACGCCTCGGAAAACGCCTACGTTACCGGCTATACCTTCTCCACCGAGGCGACGTTTCCGGTCGCCGGCGGACCGGACCTGACGCATAACGGCGTCAGGGACGCCTTTGTGGCCAAAGTGAACTCTTCCGGCACGGCCCTCGTATACTGCGGGTACATCGGCGGCTCGAGCTATGATTGGGGCCTGGGCATAGCCGTCGACGCTTCGGGAAATGCCTATATCACGGGCGAGACCTACTCCACCCAAACGACGTTTCCGGTCGTTGGCGGACCGGACCTGACGCACAACGGCGGAGATCCTGTATATGACGCTTTCGTGGCCAAGATGCCGTGCTGGGATGTGTGGGCCGCCAAGCACGCCGTCGGTGATTTTGACGGAGACGGTGTCGTTGAGGTCGCGGAAGATTTCGGGACGCTCGGCGCCTGGATGTATGACAACGGCACCTGGACCCAATTGGCCCCCGATAACCCGCAAAGCCTGGCGGCCGGCGATGTCGACAACGACAACATCGACGAGATCCTGGCCGACTTCGGCTCGGCCGGCCTGTGGCTGCGGAACGCCGGTGCGCTGGGCTCAACTGAGCGGCGTTGAATGTCGAAGGCCTGGGTACGGGCGACGTGGACGCCGACGGCGCCGACGAGATCATCGCCGACTTCGGCGCCGCGGGGCTATGGCTCTATAACGGCGGCGCTTGGATCCAGCTCAGCGGGGTGAATGCCGACAACCTGGCCACGGCGAACCGGGATGCGATCAGCGGGGCGGAGATCATCGGCGACTTCGGAGCGACCGGGCTATGGTTGTGGAGCGGCGGCGCCTGGACACAACTCAGCGGCCTGAACGCCGACTATATGACCTCGGGCAAAACAGGCACGACAGATTATCTCGTGGGCGACTTCGGAGCGGCCGGGCTCTGGAAGTGGTCTGCGGGAACGGGCTGGTCTCAGCTTTCAGGCGTCAACGCGGATTACATGCTCACGGTGAACACCGATACCGACACGGAGGATGAGATCATCGGGGAATTCGGCGCCACCGGCTTGTGGTCATACGACGGCGGCGGATGGACGCAGTCGAGCGGCGTGAACGCGGACTTCATGATCGCGGCGGATACGGAGGGGGACGGAGCCGCGGGCGTGGCCGTTGATTTCGGCACCTTGGGTTTATGGCTTAAGGAGGGCAGCGTCTGGAGCCAGCTCTCGGGCGGCAATCCGGAGGGGCTTCTGGCGGCGGACATCGACGGCGACGGCGCCGACGAGGCCTTCGCGGACTTCGGCTCGCTCGGCCTGTGGATGTGGAACGCCGGCGCCTGGAGCCAGATCAGCACAAACAACCCGGACTAGATGTGATATATTGAAGAGTGGGAGGGTAGATGTCCCGGTGAGTCTGATCATTGGCCGAGGCGCCGCCTCAAACGTTGTGATCAACCAATTCTTGGAAGGAGAGAATCATGGCTGTTCCGATTGATGCCATTCGAGCGTTTCATAACGCATTCCGCAAGGACATGGCGGCGATAGATGCCGCTGCGTACACCGGCGCTTCCGAGGGTGGCGGCTTAGGCCAGGTCATGAAGCGGAGTGCTTTCTTTAACGAAATCCTGGCCTGGCACGCCGCCGGAGAGGAAGAAGCCGTATTCCCGGCGCTGGAAGCTGTCGCTCCACTTGTGGCCGAAGCCTACGAGCGGGACCATCGAGGCCTCGATTCACTGTCCGAGTCCTTAGCCAAGGCCATAAACGCCTCCGATGCACTGGCGACGGCGCGTGTGACGGCCGCATTTAAGTTCCATTTGGATATCCACCTGGACAAAGAAGACGCGCATCTCTATAGAATATTCAATGACAGGGTAGCGTTGCCGAACCAAGGAGCCATAATCGGGAAAATGGCCCGGAAGGTCCCCCAGGAACGCTTCGCCGAACTGGTCGGCTGGCTTTATCCGCTCATAGGGCCTGACGACCGGGAGAACATGACCAGGATCTGGCGGCAGGCTTTGCCGGAGCCGGCCTTTTCGGGAGCCATCAAGCTCATCCAGGCGGCTATTGGAGCCGACTGGGAGGAGCTGACCCGGTCGGATCCCGGAGCTCAAGTGACAGACAGACTCCTGGCTGGCCAAGAATACCATCATCCAGCCGACGGGAGGTAAGGGGTCCCGATGGGCCTTCCGGTTCAGCCCGGCTTTCCGTCCCGGCTTTCTTGGGGAGGCGCAAAACCGCTCAGCGGCAGCCTCCGTGATGCCCGCAGGCGTCGTCGAGCGTTATTTCCTTGAGCCGGCCGCCGACGATCTCCCGGACGACATCCTCAACGGTCCCCGTTTCGGCTCGGAAAACCTTGATCCCGGCGTTTTGGAACATCTGCACGGCTCGAAGACCCATGCCGCCGGTAATGACGGCATTGACCTCTCGTCCCTGGAGGGACGCGACCGGATGGCATTGGCCATGGGCGTGGTCTTGGTTGCCGTTGTCGATGACCTCGACGCCCTTCCCTTCAATATCGACGAGAGTGAAGAAGGGGGCGCTTCCGAAATGCCCGTAGACCCGGGCCTTCAGCCCCTCATTCGTTTCGGTCGGGATGCAGACTTTCATGGCCGCACCCCGCCTCGAAAGCCGCCCCGGCCGGCTTTCCCCCCGCAGCCCCGCTCGGCCGGCACCCGGTGGATATCGGCCTTCCCGCACCGAGGGCAGCCCTGAGGCCTGCCCGTCCCGAAGGGCGCCTTCCACTCGTGCTGACAACAGGAACAGGTAAACGTTCTCTCCGTCATTTGAATAACTCCTCCTTGGATTCTCAACGCCCGTCCGTTGACAAGGGCATCCGCGGCCTTGCGGCGGGCAGACTCGACGATGTTTCCAAAGGTCTGGCGGGAAATCCCCATTTTCTCCGCGGCGGCGGCCTGGTACATCCCTTCCAGGTCCGCGAGACGGAGCGCTTCGAGCTCATCGCGCGTCAACCGGACCTCTTCGAGACCGGACAATGGAATTCCGGCCGGCTTGAAATACTCGCTCCGAGGACAGCCGGCCACCCGGCGGCAGATCAACGGTCTGGGCATTGCGCCAGCCTTCGGCTATTTATTGGCATATGCTAATAATAAGCTGAGAGAGGCGACTTGTCAAACGGCGGGAATAACGTCTCAGAATTTGGCTCCGAAGGGAGGAAGATAGGCGGAAGTGAAAACGGCACCGAGTTGACTAATCCTCCCCTTCTTTGATACCCTTTGACCACACCTGATAATTGGGGGCAGCAGTGGCCATCACGTGCCCGAAATGCCATTCTGAGAATCCGGAGACCAAGCAGTTCTGCGCGGATTGCGGGACGCCGCTCATCCCCTTAGCGAAGGATATCTACGCAGGTCTTACGGAAACCCTTCAAACGTCCGCCCGCGAGTTAACCACAGGCTCGACCTTTGCCAACCGATATCAGATCATCGAGGAACTGGGCAAAGGCAGGATGGGACGGGTCTACAAGGTTTTCGATACCAAGATCAAAGAGAAGATCGCCCTGAAGCTCATCAAGCCTGAAGTTGCATCCGACCAAGAAGACCATCGAGCGATTCAACAACGAGCTTCGTCTCGCTCGCAAGGTGAGGCACAAGAACGTTTGCGGGATGTTCGACATCGGCGAGATGGAGAATGCCCATTTCATCACCATGGAATATGTTCAGGGTGAGGACCTGAAAAGCATCATCCGGATGACCGGCAGCCTGAACATCGGCGCATCCCTGAGCATCGGCAGGCAAGTGTGCGAAGGTCTGGCTGAAGCGCACAGCCTTGGCGTCGTCCACCGTGACCTGAAGCCTCAGAATATCATGATCGATAAGGGCGGAAACGCCAAGATCATGGATTTCGGCATCGCCCGGTCATCAGGGAGAAAGGCATCACCGGTCCCGGGGTGATGATCGGGACGTCGGAGTATATGTCGCCGGAACATGTGGAGGGTCAGGAGGCCGACCAGCGGTCGACATCTACTCGCTGGGGATCATCCTCTACGAGATGGCAACGGGCAGAGTGCCGTTTGAGGGCGAGACGGCGCTCAGCATCGCCATGAAGCATAAGGGGGAAATTCCCCAGAACCCGAAGCACTGGAATCCCAATATCCCCAGCGACTTGAGCGGGATCATTCTCAAGTGCCTGGAAAAGGATAGGGAGAAAAGGTACCAGAGCGCGGATGAGCTCCGGGCCAGCTCGAGAGCATCGAGCGAGGCTTGCCGACGACGGAGAAGACGGCCCCCAAGAGAACCCCTCTGACATCCCGCGAGATCACGCTTCAGTTCAACATGAAGAAGCTTCTCAGGCCGGCCGTCGCGGCCGGGCGTCGAGATCGCGGTGGGCATGCTGGACTGGCACCTGGTGCGCGGAACCCGGCGGCCGCGGCCCGGATCGCCAACTCCATCGCCGTCATCAGCTTCGAGAACCAGACCGGAGACGCGAGCTTCGACTATCTGCAGAAGGCCATTCCCGACCTTCTGATCACCAGCCTGGAGCGCAGGGGCGGGCTCTACGTGGCCACCTGGGAGCGGATGCAGGACCTCCTGGGGCAACTCGGAGAGAAGGACGTCAAGGTCATTGACCGGAGACAGGGATTCGAGCTGTGCCGGCTGGAAGGCATCGAAAAGATCGTCATCGGAAGCTATATCAAGGCCGGCGAGACATTCGCGACCGACGTGAAAGTGCTGGACGCGGGCACTAAAAAGCTCCTTCGCAGCGCCGGCTCGAAAGGCGAAGGCGTGTCCAGCATCATCAACAGCCAGATCGACGAACTGACCCGGGAGATCTCGAGCGGCATGGCGACAGCCCTGAAGGCCGACGCCGACGCCGAGGCCCCGATCGCGGACGTTACGACGAGCTCGATCGAAGCGTACAAGTATTATTTGGAAGGGCGGGAGAACTACGACAAATTCAATGACCTGGAAGCGCTACGCGTCTTGGAAAAGGCCGTGGAGATCGACCGGATTTTGCCATGGCCTATTACTACATGGCTTGGGCGAATGCGAGTCTAAAAAATTCCGAAGCGCGAGATGCGGCCTCAAGAAGGCCAAAGCGCTGTCGCACAAGGCCACCGAGAAGGAACGGCTCCGTATCGAGGAGTCTTTGCAAGAGTCATAGAGAATGCTCGGAAACATACTTGGCTACTCCGACAGATAGCCGAAAGGTACCAAGGAAAAAGAAATAGCTTATGATCTGGGGACTCGTTACCAGGCTACGGGAGATTTCGATCAAGCCATTAAAGAGCTCCGCAGCGCCTTGGAGCTTGATCCGGACTATGGGCTGGCCCACAATCAACTGGGCTACGCATATCTCGACACCGGGGATTATGCGAAAGCCGTCGAGCATCTTCGAAAAATATGCGGCTTTAAGCCCGGGCGAGGCCAATCCGCTGGATTCTCTGGCTGAGGCCTATTTCCGGTGGGGCAGGCTGGACGAGGCCGCAGCGAAGTACAAGGATGCCTTGAAAATCAAACCCGATCTGGGTTCTTCTATTTTCGGTATCGGATACATCACGCCTTGAAGGAAGAGTATGACGAGAGCGTTGAAATGGTTTGACCAGTTCATCGCCGTGACTTCTGCCGGGATAAGAAAGGAAGGCTATCTCTGGAGAGGCTTCTGCAGCTACTGGGTAGGCAGTCTGGAAGGATTGATTCATATCTTCGCCAAGCCGAAGAGATGCAGAACCGGGGTATCCCTATTGGCGCCCGTTTAATAACTGGATGAAGACGTTCCTTTATTATGACCACGGAGAGTTTGACCAATGCCGCAGGTTCAATGAAAGCTGGCTTGAGGGTATAGTTAAGGTCTTTCCAGCAAGGAAATCCTACTATCAAGGCGCCCAGAAATTTCTCTCGGGGCTGTTGGAATTAAGGGCCGGACACATAGATGCCGCCGTCAAGTTGTCGGCGGAAATGGAATCCCTCTTTAAAGAGATGCCGTCGTTTCGAAAAGATTGGCAGCTGTTCTACATGAGTTTCTTGAGCGCCGAGATATCGCTTGCCGCCGGATCCCCGAAAAGGCCGTCGCCGCTCTCAAGGAACAAGCACCAATTCTTCCGGAAGGCATCGCTAGTATAAACACAACGATCTTGTATAACCTGCCCATTATGAAGGACGTTTTGCCCCGGGCTTATGAGCGGATGGGCGATGTCGACCGAGCCATCACCGAATACGAGCGGTTGATCACTTTTAATCCTGAAGATCCATATAGAGGGCTCATCCCCCCGAAGTACCATTACCGATTGGCCTTATTGTATGAGCGGAGAGGCTTGAAGGCCAAAGCCATGGCTCAATATCAGCGCTTCCTCGACCTCTGGAAGGACGCCGACCCGGGCCTGCCCGAAGTCGAGGACGCCAGGAAGAGGCTGGCGGGGCTGACATGATATTTTTGCCATTCATTGTTTAAATCCCTCAACCAATCCGGTCATCTGTTCATCAGGTTGTATTTGGTTGATCTTGATAAAACCAGCCGATTCAAGTGACGTCTTAATTTCCTCAAATGAGTAAGTACTGCCCCCAGGGGTGCCGACAAGCATATTGACCGCGAACAAGGCTCCACTGGCAGGCTGGGTATGGTCCGGACTCATAACGTGGTCGCGAATAACAAGCCGACCCCCCGGTTGCAGGGCGCGATATATCTTACCGTACAGTTCAATATTCTGTTCGGGACTGTTTTGGTGAATAATGGCCGAAAGCAAGGCCAGGTCATGACCTGCCGGAAATTCATCCGTATTATAATCACCGGCAACAAACGTAATGCGATCAAGTAAATCGGTATCGGCAAGACGCCTTTGGGCGATCTTAATGACCGAAGGTAAATCAAATAATGTCGCTTTCATATCGGGAGAAGCTTCGAGGAAAGCCTCTGTATACGATCCCGATGCGCCGCCAATGTCGAGTAAGTCCTTGGCCTTACCAGGTTTGATAGCAGCAATAATTCCAGGCGCGATTCGGTGGGCAATAGCGTGCATCGCTCCTATGAAGGCTTCTTGTTCAGTTTCGCCGCTATCAAATGCTCGTGGTCTTGCTTTTGGTGCGCCTTCGCGGACAATTTCAGTTAAATCCGACCACCTTTCCCATCCTCCGACCGTCAGCATGACCATGGGCCTTATTGAAGTCGGTGAGTCTTCCGATAATAGCGAGCCCACTTCCGCCGGGCAATAATATTTCTCAGCCTTTTTTTCAAGCAGCCCCATCGGCACCAGCGCATTGAGCAATATCGTGATGCCTCGTAATGTGACTTGGATTTTATCCGCGATTTCCTCGGCTGACATCGGATTCTTTGTTAGCAGACTGAATATATCCAGTTCAGCCGCGGTCAGAAAAATTCTTGAATCCATAAATTTCCTGCTCAAGCCGAGAATGGTTTCTGGTTTCATAGGCATGTTCTATCTCCTTGCGGATTTCTATATCGATAGATTTATAAAATATCAAACATGTGCTTTCCTTGACACCGCGCCCTGCCAAGAATACCATCTTTTATCCGACGGGAGGGTAGAGGTCCCGGTGGGCCTTCTGGACTTCAAATCCAGCACGGGGCCTTGAAAAAGTCCCGGATGGGTTCGACTCCTATACCCTCCCGCCAGCCTTGTCTTCTGAGGGGTCAGCGGAGCGGCGGGTCCCAGGGGAAATACCGGCAGGCGTTATGGTAGCAGATATCCTGGATGATGCTTCCCAGCAGAGCCAGGTCGGAAGGCAGCTCGCCGCGCTCCACCTCCTCTCCGAAGAGCTGGCACAGGATCCGCCGGAAGTATTCATGCCGGGAAAACGATAGCAGGCTGCGGGAATCGCCCACCAGGCCGGTCCCCACTGGATTTTGCCCGCCACCCGGCCGTCGTCGAGATGGGTGTGGTAATCGACGATGGGCAGGCCTTCGGCGTATTCATGGTACAGCCGGCGGGCGGTCTCGTTAAACAGCAGGAAATCCTCATGAAGGAAGGTCCTGACGGACTCAGATATGGTTTGACTCCGGCGGGGTCGCGGCGTTCGCCTCGGCCAGGACCCGGGCGGCTCCCCTCTCCAGCAGCTGAAGAACATAATGCCTGACGCGGTCGGCAAAGGCCGGCCAGGAGGCGAGGGCCCTTTCATCCTCGACCGCCAAGGCCCGGCCCCGGAGCGGCCCGGCGGAGTCGCCGGGGACGGCGCCTCCGGCAAAAACAAGGAAGGCGGCCAGACCCAGGGCCATCATCTCTGGCGGCCTGGCGAAGGACAGGTCGCGTTGCCGCAGGATCAGCGGGAGGTTGCGCGCCTGCATTTTTTCGGACGAGTGGACGGCGATCTTTTGCCAGGAGTGCTCGAGGAAAGGGTTCTTGAACCGCTCTACGACCGCTTCGGCAAAGGCCAGGGCGTCCTCGCGGAGGCTGGCCGGCAGGCAGGGAACGATCTCGCCGACCATGAGCCGCTCCGCGAAGCGGCCGAAGTCCCGGTCGGCCATGGCCTCTTTCACCGTCGAGAACCCGCGCAAAAGCGCCAGGCCGCAGGCGAAGGTATGGGTGCCGTTGAGCAGCCGTAGCTTCATTTCCCGGTACCGACTGATATCGCCGGCCACGACCACTTCGGGACAGGCTGCGGCGAAGGTCAAGGTCTCGACAACAGCCGGAGCCTCGGCCTCGATCGCCCAGAGGCCGTAAGGCTCGCTCATGATCATCAGCGGATCGCGGTATCCCAGCTTCTGTTCGATCGCCGATCGCTCGTCGTCCGGCGGCGCCCCCGGCACGATCCGGTCCACCAGGGTATCGCAGAAATAATTGGCCCGGCCGAGCCAGTCGATAAAATCCGGCGAAAGGCGGGCGGCCGGAACATCGACGGGGCGCCCGGCTAATTCGGTCAAGACCTGACGATCCAGTTGTTTCATGACGGGCGCCACGGCCGCGCTATCTTAGTCCGGGAGGCGGACGCTTGGCAACCCCGGCCGGGGATCGAGAGGCGACAGAACTGCTCTGGCGAAGAGTCCTTCGCGCTGCTCGAAAAAACGCTGGATTGGTCGCCGGCGACGCCGGCTATAGAAACGGTCAGGAACGCGACGAGCCGGAGAAAGACGCGTAAGCAGGTCACGGTAATCCGGTCAAGGCGTTAGAGATGCGCTCGGCGACCTCGAGCAGCCTCGCCATCCCGGCCCGGCTGGTTTGCTGCTCACCGATCATCCCCCAGCCGGCCGGGGTGAATCGCAGGTCCACTCCCAGGTACCCTTTCTGAAGGAGGCTGCGGGCGACCAGATGGTCCGACAGTTCCACAAGAGCTTCCTGCAGGCTGGTGGGGACGGGGACCTCCTTGCCCTCGGGGGCGGCCACCGAGTAAAGCGCCGCAAAAGCCTCGGACCCTCCGCCGGAGATCTCCCGCACGCCGAGGAGCTCGTCCCGGCGCGGCAGCCAGACGGGCGGCCAAGCGATCCCCTTCGCGCTGATATGGATGTCCCCTTCCAGATTGAGATGTCGCGACTCCATGACCAGGCTGAAAAAGCGGATCTCGTTGTGTTTCCGGCCGGCTCCCTCCGAATGAACCTCGGTGCGCCAGGCGCGTGCCACCACGCGAAAACCCTCGGGAACGGGGCGCCGGACCCCGCGACTGAGGCGGGGGCGGGCCTCGGGGCCGGTGAGGAGGCGCCCCCCGGTGATCAGGGGAAGAAGCGAGTCCAGCAGCTCCGGCAGCATCTGATCCTTAGGGTCCAGCGTATCGTAGCCCTCCCGCCGCATATCTCGGAAGAAGCGGGCGTGCCGCCGGGGGATGATCACGAAAACCCACAGAATGATCAGGGCTACCAGCCCGAAGAAAAGCGGCCCGATGTGTCCGCCCACCCAGCTCACCGGCACAGAGAGCGCCTGGAGGACGAGTCCGAGGCCCGGAAACTTGTGGATCAGCCAGTCCAGCGAACTGCGGGCCTGCCACGTCGCGGGGAGGGCCGTGAACCCCACCTCAAAACCGATCCCCGCGCTGTCTCCCGACAGGGGACCGGTGGTCCGGGCGGTCCCCTCCACCCGCTCCGGGCTCAGGAGGGCGAAGTCATAGGTGCCCATGTCCCCCTCATAAAAGGAAACGCTCTGGTCGGAAAGCTTGGGGTGGAACACCTCGATCCCCGTCACCTCCCGGCTGGGTAAATGGATCCGGAGGCTGATCAGGTGCAGCCGCCCGGCGGCCGTCATCTCCCGAAGCTCGGAGAAGCTGTCGAGCTGCCGGGTCGTCAACGGGACGTCGCTCAGGTGGAGGTGGATGAGGGGCTCCCGCCAGATGAGGCAGGCGTTGCCGAGCGGCACCGTCGAGCCGCCGACGGTCAGGGTGCCCTGCGCCGACCCGGACGGGACGTCCTCCGCAAGGACGATCCCGGGCATCAAGAGCGACAGAACGAGCAGGCCGGCGGCCAGACCGAGCGTCCCGGCAGCGTACGACACGGGGGAACGGGAATTTCTTGCTTTTAGCTTCATAGGGGCGCCTCTCTTCGTGAAGGGATTCTATGGCCGGCCGAAGACGAGAGTCAAGAATTCAGTTAATCGCCGCAGGACTTTGCGTTTTGCACCGGAAATCGGGGATAATCTCGGGTCCGATCAAGGAGCTGACAATGAACAATGCAATACTGGCGATCACTTCGGTCCTTCTGCTCGGGCTGACTTCGGCTGCCGGAAGGACACGGCCCTGCCGGACTGCGAGGAGCTCAGGGCGCAGGCGCGGACCGAGGCTCAGAACCTGGCCGCTAGTCAAGGGCATGTGGCAAGCCTGGATAAGCGGCGACTATGACGCCTACAGAAACGCGCTCTCCCCCGACTACGTCTGGCGTTCGCCCTCGAATATCCCCGATCCCCTGTCCAGGGAAGAGACGATCGAGGCGGGAAGGGCATTGCGCGCAGGCTTTCCCCGACGCCGCCTACGATCTCGTCGAGATGATCGCCTCGGACGACAGGGTCATCACCCGGTTCATCATGCGGGCGACCCACCTCGGCGAATTCCAGGGCATCCCCGCGACCGGGAAAAAGATCGAGCTCAGCGGGATCGCGATCGTGCGCCTGGAAAACGGGAAGGTCGTCGAGGAACGCGAGGAGTCGGACATGCTGGGCCTGATGCAGCAATTGGGCCTGGAGCTAAGCCCGAAAGAAGCCAGGTAATCCGCCCGAGAGCTTCCAGCCCTGCCGCCGCAAACCGCGGCCGCCGTCAGATATTGATCCGCACGGGCAGGATAACGGTCATGATGCCCTTCCAGCGGAGCTCCCGCTGGATGGCGAAGGCCGTCTCGTTGTGGAGCAGCCGGTGGATCACGCCGGTCCGGCGGAAGATGGCCTGGCCCGCGAACACCGCCGACCTCGGGAATTCCTTGGCGACCGACTCGCAGAGGTTGCTCGCCGTCTCGACGATGTCCGTCCCCAGGTCGAAGCGGTACTCGGCGGCGAACCCGAGCTTCCGCGCCAGGTCGACATACTTTTGGAGGGCCTCGCCCGTGCCGCGCTTCAGCTCGTCCACGGCGCCGGAGCTCTTGAAGGAGCCGACGTCCACCTCGGCGACGGACACAAAGATGAAATTCTTATAGAGCCCGGGGAAGTATGCGGATCACCGAAAGCAGGGTGTGCACGCCGAAGCCGTTGAAGCCTTTGACCATCTGAATGGCCGTCGAAGCGCCCGGGTCGGGCCGGGCGGTGTTCACCGGACCCCGGGTCGGCAGGTTGGTCAGGAGGTCATCCATCTCCCGGACGCCCCGCCTCACCTTCCGGTAATGCCCGCGGGTCAGGAAGCAGAGCCCGATGACCGCGGCCGTGATGAGCGACGGTCAGCCAGCCGCCGGCATGGAACTTCTCGATCGTCGTGACCAGCAGGATGGTCAGGCTGAGCGCCAGCCCGACGAGATGCACGGCCAGGTTCTTCTTCCATTTTTCCTCGCGATGCCGGTTCTTGATCGAGAACCGGGACATCCCGAGCTGGGAGAGCGTGAAGGTCAGAAAGACGTTGATCGAATACATGACCACGAGAGTCGCGATCGACCCGTGGGAATACAGGATCAGCAGCATGGCGGCGCCGCCCATGAGCAGCACGCCGTTCTGAATGGTGAACCTGTCCGAAAGCGAGGCGAACCGGTGCGGGAACCAGTAGTCGACGGCCATGTTGGCCATGACCCGGGGCCCATCGACGAACCCTGTCTGGGCGGCCACGAAAAGCAGCGCGCCCTCGGAGAAGATCGTGATCAAGGCCAGGAGCGGGCCGATCGTCCAGCCGCCGAAGACCCCGTCGGCCAGGACGGCGTTCAAGGTTTTGCCGAGCACCGGCTGGACGTTCAAAAGCAGGTAGCAGACCATGATGCCGCCCGCCGTGACGGCCAGCGACGTCGACATGTAGACCATCGTCCTTTTCCCGTTCTGGACCCTGGGTTCACGGAGAATCTGAAGGCCGTTCGAGACGGCCTCGATCCCGGTGATAGGTGCCGGCGCCCATGGAAAAGGCGCGGAGGAAAAGAAGCAGCATGCCGCCGGCCCCCCAGCGTCGCCAGGCCCATCCGATAGTCCGTATGAAGACGCTCGCGCCAGCGGGCCGATGTCGGGCATATGGCTGATGATCCCGTAGCCGATCATCAGGACGTGGGTGAGGACGAAGACGACGAAGATCGGCGCCATGAACGTCACCGATTCCTTGATGCCCCGGAGGTTGAGGATGATGAGGACCGACGACGGCCGCGATCTCAAAGGGGATCTTGTACGGCTGATAGCTCACCGGGAAAGAAGCTGAAGATGGCGTCGCCGCAGGCGGCGATGGAAACCGTGATCGTCAGCACGTAATCGACGAGCAGCGCGCTCCCGGAAACGACGCCCGCGTTCTCGCCGAGCGTCTGGGTGGCGACGATGTAGCCGCCTCCGCCCGATGGAAAATGCTCGATGATCCGTGAATAGGCGTAGGAAATGATAAAGACCGTCAAGGCCGTGGCCAGGGCCAGCGCGAGAGCCAGATAGGTGTGTTCGCCCAGCGCCCGGAACGCCGCCTCAGGGCCGTAGGACGAGGACGAGAGTCCGTCGCCGCCCAGCCCGATCCAGGCGAGGACCGGGATCAGGGCGAGCTTATGGAAGAGCTTGGGGTCCTTGAGGCTCCGCGGCGGCCCGATGATCTTGGTGCGGATCTTATGTGGTAATTTAGGTCGTAGTTCTTTAGTGGTCATGAAAGGGGGATGGGGAGGTTTTGACTGATTGATTATCCGTCGAGTGGACTGATATGATAGCACTGCGCCCCGGCGAATTCAAGTCCCTTGAGCCTGTGGGGACCTGCCGGGCGGTCCTTGCCGAATTAGGGTCAGTTCCCCAGGAATTTCCCAAAATTCCCGCTGGACGCGGCGCGTCACGCCTGAAAAACCATAAAAAATCCGGAAAATTGTGTTTTCCGGTCCGGTTGAATTACGATGAAGTGAGCAAGAGGTGAACGGCCGTGAAATGCCCCCGCTGTTTATCCGATAACCTCGAGACCTCACGTTTTTGCGGCCATTGCGGCGTCCCGCTCGGCCAGGAAGGCGAACGCGCCGCGTTTCCGACCAAGACGATTTCTCCGCCCCGCGGGGGTCTCGAGAAAGGCGCGCTTTTTGCCGGAAAGTACAGCATCATCGGTGAGCTCGGCCGCGGGGGCATGGGGGTGGTACTCAAGGCCGAAGATACGAAACTCAAGCGGCCGGTGGCGCTGAAGCTTTTGCCCGTTGAACTGACGCATTCCGCCGACGCCAAGGAGCGCTTTCTCCGCGAGGCTCAAGCCGCGGCCGCCCTGGACCATCCCAACATCTGCACGGTCTTCGAAGTCGGGGAGCAGGACGGCCAGGCGTATATCGCGATGGCCTATATCGACGGCCAAAGCCTTAAGGAGAAGATCGCCCGGGGGCCGCTCAAGATCGACGAGGCCCTGGAGATCGCCGTCCAGGTCGCCGCGGGGCTGGCGGAAGCCCATCGCCAAGGGATAGTGCACCGCGACATCAAGCCGGCCAACGTCATGCTCACTTCCAGAGGCCAGGTCAAAATCATGGATTTCGGGTTGGCGCGCGTGGAGAGCGCGGGCGACCTGACGCGAACGGCGGTCGTGATGGGTACGGTAGCTTACATGTCACCGGAGCAGGCGCTCGGCAATAAGGTCGACCAGCGCACGGACATCTGGTCGTTGGGTTGCCTTCTCTACGAGATGCTGGCCGGTCGCGGGCCTTTCCAGGGGGGACATGAACAGGCGGTTTTCCAGGCCATCCTCCACGCGGATCCCGAGCCAATGGCCGTCTTGAGACGCGACGTTCCGGCCGGGCTGGTCAGGGTCCTGGACAGGTGCCTCAAGAAAAACTATCTCGACCGCTATCCGGACGCCGGCGCCCTGGTCAGCGACCTCAAATCAGTCGACCTCGAGGACATCGCTGCCGCGCCGTCGGCGGCTCTGTCCGCCGCCGCCAATCCGAAAAGCGCTCCCTCGATCGCCGTCCTCCCCTTCTCCGACATGAGCCCGGAGAAAGACCAGGACTATTTCGGCGAGGGGATCGCCGAGGAGCTGATCAACGCCCTGACCCACCTCCAGGGGCTGCGCGTCGTCGCCCGCACCTCGGCCTTCGCGCTCAAGGGCCTGAAACTCGATATCCGGGAGATCGGCCGGAAGCTCGACGTCAGGACCGTGCTCGAGGGGAGCGTCCGGAAGGCCGGCAACCGGCTGCGCGTCACCGCCCAGCTCATCAACGTCGAGGACGGCTTCCATCTCTGGTCGGAGAGGTACGACCGGGAGATGGCCGACATCTTCGGCATCCAGGACGAGATCACCGCGGCCATCGTGGACAGCCTAAGGGTGACGCTGCGGGTCGGGGAAAAGACGGCTCTCCGGAAGCGGTCCACCACCGACCCGGAGGCGTACGGCCTCTATCTAAAGGGTCTCTATTTTTACGCCAGGCCAAGCCCCGAAGCTTATGAGAAAGCTCTGCATTTTTTCCGGGCCGCCGCCGATAAGGACCCGAATTTCGCCGCGGCCTATGCGGGCATGGCCAACGTCTTCGGCGGCTCTGGGGATCATGAACCTCGCGCCGCCCGCCGAGATGTGGCCGAAGGCCAAAGCCGCCCTCCGGCAAGCCCTGGCCTTAGATGAGGACCTGGCCGAAGCTCATCGCGGCGCGGCCTCGCTGGCGTTCTGGTTTGAGTGGGATTGGGAGGCCGCCGGCCGGAGCTTCGATCGGGTGCTCACTCTGAATCCGGGAGAAGCCATGGCCCATGGGCAACGGGCTTGGTTTTTTGTGAACAGGAGGAGGTTTGGCGAGGCCGTCCGGGAGATCAAGATAGCCCTGGAGCTTGACCCCCTCATGCCTCTTTTTTATGCCTGGTCGGTCGGTGTTCATTGGTCCGTGGGAAGGGCCGAGGAGGCTATCTTGGAGTTCGCCAAGGCCCTGGAGATCGACCCCAACAACGGCCTGGCCTATTTTCACGGGGGGGTGGCCTATTTCCTGGAAGGACGGTTGGACGAGGCCGTCGATGTTCTCGAGAAAGGAAGAAAGCTGTTCGCCCCCCCCGGCTGGATAGAGGTGATGCTCGGGTTAATACACCTGAGGAAGGGAGATCGGGAAAAAGCGGAACGAACCCTCGAGGAAACGATCGAAAGCAAGAAGACGGTTAAGAACGTTTCGGCCCCGAGTATCGCCTGGCTGGCCGGGGAACTGGGAAAGCTCGACCTGGCCTTCGAATTCCTGGACATGGCCTATGAGGAGCGGGATACCCTGATGATTTTCATCCGTGTTTACACCGAAATCTTATCTCCCGCGCTAGCCGCCGACCCGAGGTTCAAAGCCCTCCTGGCCAGGATGAAGCTCAACGGCTGAGCTGACTTGAGCGTTATCGGCCAGACGTCGTCTGACGCTTCAGCTCCGCGAACCAATTGAAGACGATATGCGCTTGGGTCGGCCGGACGTCGGGGTCGGGTTTGATCATGATAAACTGCTTTCCGTCGGGCAGGATATCATAATTGCGCGGCCAGTCGGGCCGTGCGGGTTCCTCATACTCGCCGCGGAACAGGGTCCGCGGAGCGGCCGAGGAGAATTCCGGCCCGGCGGTGACGGCCGCGGCCATGACGGCGGCGCCATTCCGATAGAATATCTCGCCGCCGCTCCTCGACCAGACGGGGCTGGTCCCGCCGCCAACGGAGACCTGGCGCTTGGGACCGGGTCCGGGGAAGGGCCGGACATAGACCTCGAACCGGCCGGACTCGTTTGAAACATAGGCCAGGAATCGGCCGTCGGGCGAGAATTCCGGGCCGAACTCGTTGAACGGCGTCTTGACGAAGGGGATGGGCTGCCGATCGCCTCCCAGCGGCAAAACCCAGATGTCGGCGTTGTCATCCGTAACGATCTCCACATAGGCCAACGTCCGGCCGTCCGGTGCGATCGAATTGGGGATCTTGGGTATGTTGTTTCTGGCGAGGACGTGGTCTCCATTCCCGCTCCCGTCCGCGGTCCGGACGGATATTTCAGGCACGCGGCCGATCTCGATGAGCGCATAGAAGAGACGGAGTCCATCCGGAGTCCAGCGGGGGGAAAACTCTTCGCTGGGATCGAATGTCAGCCGGGAAAGTGTCCGTCGGAGAATGTCAACCAGCCAGAGGTCTTGGTGAGTGCCCTCAATGGCCACAGCCAACTGCCGGCCGTCGGCGGACATGCTTGGGTCGGAGAAAGCCCCAGGCTCTTCGAGAAGCGAGCGCTCTCCGCCGTCGCGACCCACGGCGACGAGCCGGCGTTTGATGCCTCGGGCATCGCCTTTTACGTAGATCAGGGTTCCTGACGCGGCGACCGCAAAGTGTCCGCAGCCGGAACGCGGATCCAGGCGGAGGCCCTCGATGACGGGCACGGGGTGAGGACCGACGCGCACTCGGTCCGCTTCGAAGGGCGCCGCGATCAGCGTGCTCCCTCTCATAAAGAGAAGATGGCCGCTTGGGGCGTAGCGAGCGAAGGTGCCGTTTTCTACAAGGTTTTGCCGGCTTCCGGTTTCAAGGGACTGGGCCGCGATTCTGGCCGTATCGAAAGACTCGCCTGTCCGGACGGTGAAGATCACGGTTTTCGCCCCGGGAAGGACCTCCGGCCATAGGTGGGCGGACTCGCCGCTCTTCGGATCGAGCCTCGTAATCGCCTCCGGCGTCCCGCCGGCCGCGCCGACGCGCATCAGTCTCCCGGACGAGGTTTCGGCGAAGACGATCCGGTCGTCCTCGCCCCAGGAGGCGCCTCTCGTCACAGGCGCGGCGGGACACAAGGCCATCGGCGCGCCGCCCCGAAGCGAGATTTTCAGGAGCTGGCTAGAGGTGAAAAATCCCAGCCATTCCCCGTCGGGGGAGAAGAAAGGAGTATTTCCACCCTCCGTTCCCGGCAAAGGCCGGGCATCGAACCCGGCCAGATCCTGGACAAATACTTGAGATGTATTGCCCACGCCGCCGACGAAGGCGAACTTTCGCCCGTCCCGGGACAGGGCGACAGCGCAGCGCTCGCCGAGATTTAGCGGCACCGGCAGGGCCATCGTGATTCTCGCGACGTCGTTCGACGGAGAGGGTGACTTGGTCCGATTCGATAGGATCACCGTTCCCGCTATGACAGCGAAAAGCGCCGTGACACCCCAGGGCGCCCATCGCTTCCAGAATCCGGAAGGTCGTCCCGTCGCGACGACGAGGGGCGGCGCGGGCTCGGCCAGGGCGTCTTCAATGTCCAAGAGCGCGTCGCCGATATCTCGCAGCCGCTTTAGCGGATCTTTCTTTAGGCAGCGGCGAAGCAGGCCGCCGATCCGGGCCGGGACCTGAGGCGGCAGTGCGCTCCAATCGGGTTCGTCACGGATGACCGCCGCGATATAGTCCGAGACGGTCCGGCCCGAGAAACATGGTTTTCCGGACATCATTTCGAAAAGAATGACACCGAACGCCCAGATGTCGGCCCGGCGGTCCACGTTCTCTCCCCGGGCCTGCTCCGGCGACATGTAGGCGGCCGTTCCGAGGATCTGGCCGGCATAGGTCATTGCCGGGCTGGTCAGTGTCGCCGCGCCCACGCCGGCCGGCGGAGTCGCACCGCCTTCCATCGCCTTGGCGAGGCCGAAGTCGAGGATCTTGACCGTTCCGCCCGGGGAAAGCTTGATGTTGGCGGGCTTGAGATCACGGTGAATGACACTGCGATCATGGGCTGACGAGAGCCCCGCCGCGATCTGGCGGGCCAGCGCGAGGCTTTCCTCAAGGGGCAGGGGTTCCCGGGCCATCCTTTCGGCCAGGGTTTCGCCCTCGACGAGCTCCATCACAATAGCGCGAATGTCCTGGGAACCGGCCAGGCCGTAGATCTGGGCGATATTGGGGTGGTTCAGGGAAGCCAGAAGCTCCGCCTCCCGCTGAAAACGCGCCAGACGCTCCTTATCCGAAGCAACCGCCGCCGGAAGGACTTTAAGGGCGACATCCCGCTTCAATTCCGTGTCGCGCGCCCGGTAGACTTCGCCCATCCCGCCCGCCCCGATTTTTTCAAGTATGGAATAGTGTGAAACGGTGCGGCCGACGAGGTCAATGCCCGGACTGTCATTTGATTTTGAGAGAGGAGCTTCCTCCTGATTGTTCGCTAACGAGTTCGTCAATCAATCGCCTTCGTGAATGACCTCACTTTTCCCTGTTTCTGTATGTATTTATGTTAGGACGTAAAGTCGCAGGAAGTCAAATCTGCGGCTGCCGTGTTTTTGTCTCGTTTTTTCGAACGAAAGCCCCGTTGGCTATTCCCTTGCCCCTTTTTCCCGGATCGTCATTACGCCGGCTTTCTCGAAGGCCCGGAAATAGATCTCGAGCGCCTCGATGGGGAGCGGAGCGTATTCCGCGGCGACCGCGTCGCGGATCTCCAGGATCGACCGCTGCCCGTCAGCATAGAAGGCGGCGGCATCGGGGAACCCCATCAGCCGCAGTTCGCTATCACCTTGGTCTTGGTAGAGTCGGGAGATTTCTTCGATGGCCGCCTGGATTTTGGGAATCTGGGCCGTCGGATCCTTAGCCAGAACCCGGGTGACATAGCCCAGGTTGTGAAGCTCCATTCCTTTATTCCGGGCGGGGAAAAGCCGCGCGGCCCTCTTCTCCGCCCCGGTCAATGACCTCGGCGCCCTCACCACGTTCAGCTCGCCGGCTCGAAGCGCCGCGGCTTCATCCAACTTTTTCAACGATGCCGCCTCATCGATCGTGAGCAGAGCCATCGTCTTCTTGACGTCGCTTCGCCCCTGAGCCGTCCGGGCGAACACGGCCGCGGAGCCGATAGCGGCGCGCTCCCGCCTGTAGACGTGTGCCAGCAGATTCCCGGCCTGGTGGTCGGCATCACCGAAACTCACCTTGGTGGCCGTCAGCATCGACTTGACCGCGGAGAACTCGCTCCCGGCGATTCGCCTCCTCCCAAAGATAAGCGAAAGTTGCGCGAAATCCCGGGCTTGTTCGTTATCGGCATAGGCGGCCGTTGTGATGCCGGCCAGCCCGATGACCACGGCGCGATGGAGCTGGGTCGGGTCGACCTTGTCGGGCGTGTCCTCGCTCGAATGATAAAAATTATCCGGCCAGGCGCCGAAAGATGTGGCTCCGATCTTCAGGTTATTGAACAGCTCGTGATCGGTGCCCGTACTATACGGGGCCATCCGGCACGCCAAACGGTTTCGAGTCCCCGTGATGGACCCGATGTAAAGATCCATTTGCGGCGGATACCGCTCGCCGTTATGAGCGTTGACGAAATCGACGATCGCCTCGATGACCGCGTTCAGGAACGAAGGGTTGGAATCGGATGTGTAGGTGAGGGTGAGCAAGGAGTTGGTTTTGACGACGTCCTCGCCGACCATGTCGAAGTTGAGGTTGGCGATCCGTTTGACAGGCTCGTTGAGATGCGCCGCCAGCCAGGCATATGTGCCGCGATATTCCGGGACCCACATGAACCGGACCGTCCGGAGCGGCGGCGGCAGCTCCCCGGCGGCGATCAGGGCGCGCATCGTCCGGGCCATCTCCAGGATCGCGGCGCTGCCCGAAGCGTTGTCGTTCGCGCCGGGCTTGTAGTGACACAGGTGGGCGGTGACGACGATCTCTTCGTTTGGGTAGGTCGAGCCGGGGATGATGCCGCTCACGACCTCGAGGTGGCCGGGCACGAGCTCGGCATCGACGACGGCGCGGACGCGGAGCGCTTTTCCCTGCGCTATCATGGCGCGAAGCTCCTGGGCGCGGCGGGCGGAAAAATTGAAGGCGAAGTGGCCGGCGCTCCCGGCCGCTTCCCGGGGAATCCGTGTCCATCCAATCTGATCCGGGAAATCGCCCGGCCGCCGGTTGAGATAGTCGAAATCCGGAACCGACCAGGACGAAACGATGCCGGCGGCGCCCTCCCTGGTCACGGCGCGCTGATAGACGTCAAACGGACGGCTGCTGGTCAGGACGATCTTGCCCTTGACGCCTGCGGCGTAATCGCTATCCGCGGTCCCGGCGCCGATGTCCACAAGTTCCGCCTCCACGTCCGCGCTCGTGCTGCCTTCGGCCAGGGACATCGGCAGATCGTCGTAGGTGGTGATCTTCATCAGGAATGGGGACGTCAGCCACAGCTCGCCCTTTCTGACCTTCCACTGCGGAGGCATGACTTCGCCGAAATATTCGATCTTGCCGTCGCTCGGAAAGCGCTCCATGGCGACCTGCTCCAGGCCGAATTCCTTGGCCTTCTCGACAACCCATTCGGCGGCCCGCGTATAGCCCTCCGAAACCTGTTCGCGGTCCCAGAGCGCGATATGAGAGACATAGTCGTGCGCCCGGTCGCCGGAGCTCGTCTGGATGAGCCGCACGATGACGTCGTCCTTGAGCAGGAGGCCGGTTCGCGGGCTGAGCGGGCCGAGCGGCGAGGAGAGTGTTTTTTGCTGTTGCCCGAAGGCCAGAATAGCGAGGACGCCGCATGCCAAGATGGCGGTCAAAGCCGGCGATCGATGAACTTTAGGAATAGTGGCTTTCATGATCACCTCCAGAAATAGGGGGCCTTGTCGCTATCTCATGGCAAGGAAGCGAAGCGACCGAAGACATCTCGTGCTTGGCCGATGAGATCCCTCGCTCCACGGCTACTTGTAATGCCGGAACACCAACTCCCTCGTCAGAATCCCCAAAAAATCACGAATTCCCGGCCTCTTGCCCGGCTGAACTATCGGCGAACCATGAGCCCGGTCCTAACGGATCCCGTCCAATCATCCCCAACCCAGCCCCGGCCCCGGGCCAACTCCTCTATGGCCAGAAAGACGGCCAAAAGCGCCGGCCGCATGGCCTCGCTTTATTCGAGATGCAGCTTTTTCAGCAGCAGCTTGAAACGAGGGTCCGGGCGGAGGGCGTCCCACCGGGGTTCGTAGAGGAAAGTATTGGCGTTTCGCAGGTAAGCGACTTCATCCTCATCCTCGGCCGCCCGGCCCAGAAACTCCGAGGCTTTCTCCCGGTTGCCGAGGCCAAGATGGACGGAGGCGATTTCGGCGTTCACGGTATATCCGTTCTTTAAGTGCTCCTCGAGGAGGGAAAGCACCTTGCCGGCCTTCGCTTGTTCGCCCGAGAGGCCATAGGCCATGCCGAGGTCTCCCAGCCCGGATGGAGCGCTTCCTAAATCCTCCCTCGCTCTTTCCAGCTCGGCCACCGCCTCCTGGAACATCCCCTTGGCCCGGAAGCACACGCCGAGCGTATAGCGGCTCTAAACGAAGTGCGGATCGAGCGCGACCGCTTTGCGGGCTTGCTCGATGGCCAGATCGGTCTCCTTGAGCTGCAGGAGGAACAAGGCCTGGACCGCGTTGAAGATGAGAGAGAGGGGGTCCACTCGAGGGCCTGTTTCACTTCCCTCTGGTTCTCTTCCATTCGGCCCATCATGGCCAATATAGAGGCATACCAGAAGCGACCGGTCGGGTAATTCGGGTTGAGCTCGATGGCTCGTCTGTAATCCTTTTCGGCGGCTGGAAAGTCCCATTCCGATTGCTTGACATGGGCGCGCGAGGCATGCGCCTCGGCGAGCGTATCGTCGAGGGCCAGGGCTCGGCTCGCGGCGGACCTGGCTTTGGGCAAGAGCTCGCTCGTCCGATATCCCAGGAATTGGGGGAGAACAATGTAACAGTCGGCCAGCCCGGAATAGGCCAGGGCAAAAGCCGGGTCCAGCGCGATGGCCTGATTGAAGCATTCGATGGCCTTCTTCACGTCATCAGGGTCGCGCTTGTTCCAGAAGTAGCGGCCCTGAAGATAGAGATTATAGGCCTGGGGGTTGGCGGTGTAGTTCTTGACAACTCTCGTACGGGTCTCTCCGAGCAGCTCGACCTTCAGGTCGTCGAGGATCCGCAGGGCGATCTCGTCCCGGAGACCGGAAAGCTCTTCTTCGCCGCCGCTAAATCTCCCGGACCAGATACCGTAACCAGTGCGGGCGTCGATGATCTGGAGATTGACGGAGATCTTCCGATCGGTCCTGAGGAGAGTCCCGTCGAGGACGGCGTCGACGGCCAGCCTCTCGCCGATCTCACGGGGCCCCTTCCCTCTCAGGAGGAAAGACGAAGCCCGGGCCGGGATCCTCAGGCCCGCGACGCCGATGAGCCTCGTGATCAGCTCGTCGGCCAGGCCCTCGCAAAGATAGCCCTGGTCCTTCTGCGGACTGAGGTCCTCGAACGGCATCACGGCGATCGACCGGACGCGGGCCAGCGACATCGCGCCCTTTTTATGAATGACGAGCCGCCAGCCGATCAGCCCGAGAACAATGACCGCGAGAGCGGCCGCAACGGGGAGCAGCAACTTCTTCAATTTCAGCGTCACTGTGAACTCGCGGGAGGTGATGGGCTTACGCTCGGGGACGAACCGCTCGGTCGTCGGCAGGCCCTTTTCGATCTGGTCGAGCTCGGAGCGAACGTCGGCGGCGCTCTGGTAGCGCTTCTCCCTGTCCTTTTCCAGGCATTTCAGGATGACGCCGCTCAGGTCGGCCGGGATGACGGGGTTGAGCTGCTTGGGATTCTTGGGGATTTCCCCCTTGTGCTTCATGGCGACGCTGAGGGCCGTCTCACCCTCAAACGGCACCCGGCTCGTCGCCATCTCGTAGAGGATCACGCCGAGCGAGTAAATGTCGGAGCGCTGGTCGACATCTTTGGCCTCGGCCTGCTCCGGGACTCATGTACTCGGGCGTACCGATCATAACGCTCGGCCCCGTGATCCCTTTCTCCCGGATCGACCGGGCGATCCCGAAGTCCATGATCTTGGCGTTCCCGTTCTTGTCGATCATGATGTTCTGGGGCTTGAGGTCCCGATGGACGACGCCCAGGCTATGAGCTTCCGCCAACCCGTCGCAGACCTGCTTCCCGACGCTCAGGAGCATGCCCAGGCTCAGGCTCCCGGACATCCGGATCATGCTTTTGAGGTCCTCGCCGTGGACATACTCCATGGTGATGAAGTGGGCGCCTTCCGCCTCTCCGAGGTCGAACATTTTGCAGACGTTCCGGTGGCCGATCCTGCGGGACAGCCGGATCTCATTGCTGAACCGCTCAATCGTGTCGCGGTCGGAAGCGACCTCCGGCCTGATGAGCTTAAGGGCGATTTTCTCTTTGATCTTGGTGTCGAAAACCTTATAAACCCGGCCCATGCCGCCGTGGCCCAGCTCCTCGATGATCTGATAGCGGCCGGCGAAGGCCGCGCCCGTGGCCAGCTCATGGATGGGGGTCTGGAGCGTCTCTGTAGCCTCAGACCGACTATCCTTGGAATTCGGGGGACCTTTGCCGGATTCCTCGGAACTCGGAACATGTCCCCCGAGTTGGGTCCCGCAATCGCCGCAGAACTGCTGGGTCGCGGGGTTCTCAGCCTGGCACTTCGGGCACTTCACGACTTTACCTGCTATCAAACACCTTGATCAGGTCCATGCAGTCGACGACTTTAGCGGCCAGGTCGCCGAACCGTCCGCCTCCGTAAAACCATAATTTACATATGGACGTCCGGGTGTCAAAGGTCATTGCCGCAGGCAATTATTCGATCTCGACTGGCATCATTTCTTCTCGAGCCCCGGGAGCCTGCTCCGGACGTCCTCGACTTCCGGCATACCCGGATCGGCGTCCTTCCAGAGGTCGAGGAATTTTCGATAGTGCTCGGCGGCTTCGGCTTTCTTCCCCTGCCGCTCGTTGATCTTCCCGAGCCAATAATGGCTGAGGACATACTTTTCGCCGTAGTCAAGCCGGCCGATTCCCATCGAAACGCTCTTGGCATACTCGCGGCGGGCGCTCTCGAGATCCCCTGACCGATAAAATGCCGCACCCAAGCCGTCGATAAAGAGAAGGTGGTTTATGGAATCCGCGTCCAACAGGGGCCACCCCAGGTTGAATGATTCGATGGCCCTAGCATAATTCTTCTTTTCCAGCTCGATCATTCCCGTCAAAAAGTGCGGGTACCGGGCAAGCCTCTTGTTAGGCGCGGGATCGACCGACGCCTTCAGACGGGCCGCGATGTCCTGGGCCTTACTTAAGTCCTTCATTTCGAGATAGGCCAGGCCCTGTTCAAGCATCACATCTCTCTGGACTTGAGGATCCTCGGCCTTGACGGCATTCGACCAGGCCTTATCCAACTCCCGCAAGGCGGCTTCCGGACGGCCCGACAGAAGCTCCAACCGGGCCGATTCGATCTGCCAGTTCCTCACCCAGCGGTCCTGGCCGAACTTTTTCGCGTATTCGAGAAACTCTCGGCATGTTTTTTTTGCTTCGCCGTATCTTCCCTGGATCCGGTACAGCGCCTCCAATCTGACCAGTCTCCAGCCCCTGCCTGTACCGGGTGTGTTTTCCGCCAAGCTTTTCGTACTCTGTTTCGGCCCCTCGGAAGTCATCCATATAGACGAAGATGTCCCCCGGCTCCGGAAGTTCTCCCAATCGGACGGACTCAAGGCAACGGCCTTGTCCAGCTCTGCAAGGGCCCGGTCGGGCTTTCCGAGCATAATGTAGGTATCCGCCAAGTTGCGGCGCATGACGGCGCTGTCGCGGATATTCTTAAGATAGGACTCCTGGACTTCGACGGACTTTTCATAGGCTCCTACGTTTTTATGGGCTCTGGCCAGGTTTTCATAGACGACCACGTCTTCGGTTCCGGCTTGAACGCATGCTTTGTACCGTTCGACGGCTTCTTCATTTTTCCCCATGGAACTGTAAAGGATCGCCAGCATGTTGCCACCCGTGATGTCGTCGGGATAGAGGGCCAGCAGCTTCTCGAGCGCCTCCACGGCCTTGCCATACGTTTTTTCCGACTTCGCGAAATATTGTCCCTGGATGTTGTAGCTTCTCCCGTTCGGCCAGCCGGTCGCTCAGGGCCATGGCCTTTTCCAGGTACTTTTTTTCCTCGGCGAACAGGACCAGATTGGCGTAGGACCAGGATATGGCCAGATAAGCGGAAGCGAAATCCGGATCGAGGGCCACTGCCTTTTCCATGGATGCGATTTCCTGGCGGTATTCCCCTCTCACGTCGTGCCGGATGCCCTCGACATAATGCTTATATGCCTCGGGCGAGCTCGTGGTGACGATCCCCACATCCTTGTCAAGATCGGAGGCGATATCCTGCGAGGAGAGCTTGAAATTCGCCTTGATCCTCCGGGTCAGCTCGTCCACCATGGCGAAGATGCCCGCCTCCCCTTTTCCGGCCACCGACTCCGACCCGAGAAGCTCGCCCGAGGCGGCGTCCTGGAGCGTGACGTTGATCCGGAACTCGTCCCCGGCCCTGGCATAGGCGCCCTGCAGGATGTGGTTGACTCCGCCTTCGGCGGCCACCTGGCGGAGAACGTCCGCGGAATACGTCTGGCTGTTTTCCTGCCCGAGCCGGTCGAGGATCTGGAAAAGCTTCTCCTCGCTCAAGACGCGGAGAGTACTTCGACTGGGTGAGGTCGGTGACGAGAAGGTTGGCCAGCATGGTCCGCCAGTGGTCGAGTCCGGCATCTCCCGTGTTGTTCTTGAAATACATGACCGCGACGGAAGGCTTGTCCGTCGGGGACGGGAGGCCCCTTCTTTTTCGGAATGACGAGCCAGAGAACGACGGCGAGGAGGGCGATCAGGGCCGCCGCCGGAACGATGAGCTTCTTCACTCCGATCGAGACGGTGATCGTCTTCGAGGTGAGGGCTTTCTTCTTTGGAATCAGCCGGGCCGTCGTCGGCATCCCCTCATGGATCTGCCCCAGCTCCAAGAACAGATCTCCGGCGCTTTGATACCGCTCTCCCCTGTCCTTGGCCAGGCATTTCAGGATCAAGGAATTGAGGTCGTCAGGGAGCTGGTCGTTCAGATCCTTCGGCGGACGTGGGATTTCGCTCTTCTGTTTCACGCCGATCGTGAACGGCGTGTCCCCCTCAAACGGCACATGGCCCGTCACCATCTCGTAGAGGATCACACCGAGGGAATAGATGTCCGAGCGCGCGTCGACCTCTTTGCCCTCAACCTGCTCGGGAGACATGTATTCGGGCGTTCCGATCATCACCCCGGCTCCGGTGATCCCTTTCCCCGAGAGCGAGCGGGCGATCCCGAAGTCCATGATCCGGGCGTTGCCGTCTTCGTCGATCATGATGTTCTGCGGTTTGAGGTCCCGGTGGACGACACCGAGTTTGTGGGCCTCTTCCAGACCCTCGCAGACCTGCTTGGCGATCCCGACCGCCTGGCCGGGGCTCAACCGCCCGACCTTCCGGACGAGCTGCTTGAGGTCCTCGCCGTGGACGTATTCCATGGTGATGTAGCGGGTGCCCTGGTCCTCGCCCAAGTCGAACATCTGGCAAATGTTCTTGTGCCGGATCTTGCGGGCGAGCCGCAGCTCGTTGGAGAACCGCTCGATCGTGTCCCTGTCGGAAGCGACCTCCGGCCGGATCTGCTTGAGGGCGACCTTCTCTTTGATCTTGGTATCGAAGACTTTATAAACCCGGCCCATGCCGCCGCGGCCAAGCTCTTCGATAATCTGGTAGCGTCCGGCAAAGTCGCGCCGGTGGCCAGTTCGTGAACAGGCGTTTGAATCGTCTCGGTAACGCCAGGGCGCGCATCCCGGGAATTCCGAATTCCGTCCTCCCCGAGCGGAGCCCCACACTCCCCGCAGAACTTAGCGCTTTCTGAATTTGCGGCACGACAGGCAGGGCACCTGTTGGGCAAGGTTCGACTCCCTCGTTTGCTGGCCTAAGGATACAAGCAACATGTAAGGAAGTCAATGGAAGGGTTCCTAGATGTCGGCGGGAGCAAAAACGTTGAAGCCGGGAGCTCGGGCGATGGCCCTGTCCGCGCTGGCCACGGCTTCGCAGTTGAGCCGCCGGGCGATGGCCAGAAGCAGGGCGTCGTTAGTCAGCAGGCCCGCCTCATTCTGGATCCGCAAGGCTTCGAGGAAGTCCCCGGCCACCACGGGCTCGATCCGCAGGCCCATACCGAAGAACTCCCGCATCTGGATTTCGTAGCGGCTCAGCCGCCGGACAAGATCGGGACGTTCGGCCAGGAAGCGGGCGGGATGGCCACGTTCAATCCAGCTGTTTTCGCGGGCCTCGATGAGCATCAGCGCGTGGACGAGCTCGGCGGCCATGGGCGCGGGCACGACGCCCTGAAGCTCTCCCGAGGCGCAGCGTTCCAAAAAGCCGATGCACTCGAAAGAGCGCCGCTGATTTGCATAAATAAGGACGTTGGTATCGATGACCACCCAGGCGCCGGCCCGAATCGATGAAAGCTGCGATACTGCGGAAACCGGCGACGGCGCAGAGGGCGGACGGCGCTTGCTCATGGAGCGAGGATGTCCTCCTCAAGGATCTCGTCGATCTCCGCGGGCGGAAGGAGCCCTCCGTGAGAGGTGAACTCGGCCAGGGCCCGGAGAGAATCCTCGCGCCCGGGGCCGCCTTCGAGGTAACCGCTCAAGGCGTCCTCGATGACTCGCGAGAGCGGGCGCCTTTCGAGCGCGGCCCGTTGTTTGGCGCGGGCCAAAAGAGCATCGTCGATGATCGTTCCGATTTTCTTTTTCATCACCTGGCTCATACTTTAAGAGACGCCTCGGTACGCCGTTTATCTCATAAAAGATGATATCCGCTGATACCAATTATGTCAAGACTCTTCTATATATCTAGAAGTTATCTAGAATATCGCGGTTGACTTTCGCTATTTGTCCGGAACAGGATAAGGTGGCGGGTAGGCCGATTCTAGTCAGGAGTGCCAGGACACGGTTCGGAGTTGAGGGACAAAATGAAACCGTCGAGCGATGACTTGGCTTGGTGGCGGAGCTTCTGGGCGGAAAACGACCGCTGCCTGTACGGTGATGTGGCCGCGGCGGGAATCGATGCGCTCCCGGTTCGGCCGGCGTTTACGACGGACCGGCCGCGCCTGCCGATACTCGTGGAGCTCGGCGAAGACTGGATCGTCGATAAGATGGGGAGCTCCTACCGGCGCTTCATCCAGGATTTTGCCTACCAGCAGGAGACCCGGGACGCCTGTGCCGAGCGGCTCGAGGCCGAGATCGGCTTCCACCTCAAGCCGAAGGTGGACTCATCGGCGCTGCTCCACGGCTCCGTCTACGGACTGCCGATCAAGTACCCCGAGGACTCGACGCCGTGGCTGGAACACATCATCAGCGGTCCGCAAGACGTCAAGGCGTTGATCGGCCGGATGGAACGGGCCGACCTGGCGCGGGCGGGCCTCGTGCCGTGGTTCGTGGAAAGTTATCGCCGGCTCAATCGTCCCTACCGCTGGCGCATCCTCCATGACCCCACCTCGGTGCATGGCCCGGGGACCATCCTCGGTTTCCTTTTCGGCATCAACGACGCGATGCTTTACCTGGCCGATGAGCCGGACCTGATGCAGGCGCTGTTGCGGACGGTCGCCCGGGTCACGGTGGATTACTCACGCCTGGTGCGCTCGCTCACGGGCGCGCCGATGACGGGGGTCGGGGTGTTTGACGACGTCGCCGGCCTGGTCTCGCCGGGGTGGTTCCGGGAGTTCTTTTTGCCGGTCTATGAGCGGATTTTTGCCGAGCTCGCCCCCGGCCCCGAGGACGACCGCTTCTACCACAACGACGCCCGGGTGGGGCACTTGCTTGATTTCCTGGCCGGGCTGGGGGTCAACGGCATAAACCCTGATCCGGAGACCGATCCGGCGATGATCCGGAGCAAGCTGCCGCAGGCCGTTATCTATGGCTGCGTGCCTCCGCTCCTGTTGAAGGACGGCACGCCGGAAAAGGTGATGGCGGCGGCCCGGCGCAGCATCGAGCGGGCGGGCGAAGGCGGCGGCCTTGTTCTGACCGCTGCCGGCAGCATCAATATCGGGACACCCTATGCCAATCTCCGCGCCCTGGCGGAAGCCGCCGAGCGCCATGGCAGGACGTAAGAAAGCGCGTTGGGATGCATCTCCGCTGGTGTGACGCGTCCGGCAGGGACGGATGGGGATGGCGCCCCGAAGACCCCCGTAGCGGAAGGGGGCCCGTCGGCCTTGGCCGACGGGGGAACCGACGGGACTGGTTCCCGGGGGCCGGGGGGCTAGGGGCGCATCGCCGTCCGGACCTGCGATGGCGCGAGGGGCGGAAGCACATCATCATAGAAGATGCTTACAGCGCGTTTCGATTTCTTGACTTCGCTCAGCCGCCGCATATAACATTCGGGACAGTCAGACAATAACTGACAACGGACGTACAGAGGCTGGCGATGGCGCGCGGGCGCGGAGCATGAATCGACCTGCCCAAGGAGGCGTTATGGGAAACCGGCGTGATTTTTTGAAGAACTGCGCGGGCGGCGTGGGCTTTCTTGCCGCCGCGCCGGGCGACATCATGGAACGGATCCTCGAGGCGGGACGGGACACGGCCGCCCTGAGCCCCGAAGAGGTCGCGGTCGACGAGGACTTCTGGTTCCCGGTCCAGCAGGCCTTCGCCATCAACCGCAATTACATCAACCTAAACAACGGCACCGTGCAGAACGGCCTCCGGATCGTCCAGGAGGCGGTCAACAGGCACAGCGATTTTACGAGCAACACCGCCTGGCATTCGATGGCCGTCCTGAACAAGGAGATAGAAAGCTGCCGGCGGCGGCTCGGCTCCCACTTGGGATGCGACAGCGAGGAGCTCGTCCTCTGCCGCGGCGGGAGCGAGGCCGGCGAGATCCCCATCATGGGGTTCGACCTGAAGCCCGGCGACGAGGTCGTCACGACGAACCAGGACTATCCGCGGCTCGTCGGTTCCTGGAAGCAGCGCGTCAAGCGCGACGGCATCGTGCTCAAGGTCGCCCAGCTTCCCGCGCCGCCCGTGCCGCTTGACCAGTTCTTCAATCTCGTGGCGGAGCAGGTGACGCCGCGCACGAAAGTCATCCTGGTTTGCTACATGACGCACTGGACGGGCCAGATGGCGCCCGTCCGCCGCATCTCCGACATGGCCCATGCCAAAGGCATCGAGGTGATCGTCGACGGCGCCCACGGGTTCATGCACCTGCCTCTCAAGCTCGCCGACCTCGGCTGCGATTACTTCACGGCGAGCCTGCACAAGTGGCTGATGGCGCCGCCCGGCAACGGCATGGTCCGCATCCCCAAGGACCGGATCTCCAAGATCTGGCCGCTGACGCCGCCCTGGGACGACACCCCGAACGACATCCGCCGGTTCGAGGACATCGGGACGCGAACCCCGGCCAACCGGGTGGCCATCGCCGAGGCCATCACCTTCAACGAAAGCATCGGCATCGAGCGGAAGTCGGCGCGCCTCCGCTATCTCAAGGAGCGCTGGGCCAACCGGCTCCGCCGGCTCCCGAAAGTGCGGTTCTACTCGAGCCTCGACCCGGCCGAGTCCTGCGCCATCGCCACCATCGGCATCGAGGGGATGGACACAGACAAGCTCACCGCGCATCTTCTCGATAAGTGGGGGATCATCGTCTCGGCGATCAAGCATCCGGACAAGCTGATCGACGGCATCCGGATCGTGGTCAACGTGTCCCTGACGGTGAGGGAGATCGACACCTTCGCCGACATCATGGAGGACATCGTCAAGAAGGGCCTGCCGGCCTAGGCCAGCATAAACCGCTTGATCCAAAATTGCCGGAGGGCTTGACTTCCGTTTTTCTTTCTTGATACGATTGAGCCACCAACCTCGGCAAAAAAGGTCATTTATTTAATACAGAGAGGCGTTTCTCTCTGCCTGCCTATTTTCTTGTTGGGGGAGGGGAAGATGGAAAAACCAATTAAGATGGTCCTTTTTCTTGTCGTGTCGTTCCTGCTTTTGCCGTTTCGCTCGATTGGCGGCCAGGAGGTTGGGTTCGTGTTCGGCGGGAACGAGCCGCGGAATCGGGCCGTGACCGACCCGGTTCCGGCCTGGCATACCTACATGGGGTCGGCGGGTGATGACTATAGCAACTCCGTCACCCTGGATGCGAGCGGGAATATCTATCTCGCCGGCTGGAGTGCCGCGACCTGGGGGACGCCGATCAATCCCCACTCCGGAGGCTGGGATGTCTTTGTGGCGAAGCTGAACTCGAGCGGAGTCCTCCTGTGGAACACCTTCCTGGGGTCGGCCGGCGATGACCAGGGCTACGGCGTCGACGTGGATACAAGCGGAAATATCTATGTCGGTGGCTACAGCAACGCCACTTGGGGCACGCCGGTTAACCCTTACTCCGGGGAAGAAGACTGTTTTATCGCCAAGCTGAGCAGCAGCGGGACTCTGCTCTGGAACACCTTCCTCGGTTCGTCGGGTTTTGATAAACCCTACGACCTCGACGTGGATGCCTCAGGAAACGCCTTCATCTGCGGTTGGAGCGGTGGGACTTGGGGCACGCCGGTCAACGGTCACGCTGCCGGACCCGACGGCTTTGTGGCCAAGGTCAACGCGAGCGGCGCGCTGCAGTGGAATACTTTCATGGGCGGCGCCGAAGTCGACATTTGCCATTCCGTAGCCGTGGATGCGAGCGGAAACGTCTGTGTCGTCGGCCGGAGCTATACGACCTGGGGATTTCCGGTCAACGCCTACGCCGGGAACGAAGACGCTTTTGCCGCCAAGCTGAACCCGAGCGGGGTCCGGCTGTGGAACACATTCCTCGGGTCGGCAGGCAGTGACGAGGGCAGCGCCGTCGCCGTGGATGCGAGCGGTAACCTCTACGTGGTTGGCAGCAGCGATTCGACGTGGGGCACACCGGTCAACCCTTTTGCCGGGGGGGGAGACCCCATAGTGGGGGATGCATACGCCGCCAAGCTCGACCCAAACGGGGCGCGGGCTTGGACCACATTTATGGGCTCGGCAACCGGCGGTGAAATGGGCCTGGCGGTGGCCGTAAACACGAAGGGGGACGTCTTCACGTTCGGCAACGGCACGGAAATCTGGGGCTCGCCGACCTATCCCTTTGTCACCAGCGTTTTTGCCTGTATCACCAAGCTCGACAACAGCGGGGCCCGCCTCTGGAATGTGTTCAATCGGGCGCTTCCCGATAAAAGCAGTTCCGTCGCCGTGGATGCCGGCGGAAACATCTTCATGGGTTGCACCGCCGATGTCCTCTGGGGAACGCCGGTCAATTCCCTTGCCGGCGGGCGGGATGGCTTCGTGGCCAAGATCGTTGAAGAGCCGGTTTGGAAGCCCAAGCACGCGGCGGGCGATTTCGACGGCGACGGGTCGGACGGGATCGCCGCCGATTTCGGGTTGGACGGCGCCCTGAAGTGGGACGACGGGGCCTGGGCTCAGCTGACCTTCAATAATCCGGAGAGCATCATCGCCGCCAATATTGACGGGAACGCCGACGATGAGATCGTCATGGACTTCGGAAGCAGCGGCTTGTGGCTGTGGAACAGCGGCTCCTGGACCCAGCTCAGCGGGTTGAATTCGGAATTCATGACGGCCGGCGACGTCGATGCCGACAGCAGCGACGAAATTGTCTGCGATTTCGGATCTTCGGGACTCTGGCTCTGGAACGGGGGCGCCTGGACGCAGCTCAGCGGGGTCGATGCGGGATACATCACGACGGTCGATACGAATGGAACGGGCGGAGCGGAGATCATCGGCGCTTTTGGGGCGGTCGGTCTGTGGTCGTGGAACGGCGGCATGTGGACACAATTGAGCGGTGTCAACGCGGACTATCTGGCGTCAGGCGATATCGACGGGCTCGGCGGCGAGGACTTGCTCGGAGCCTTCGGCACGCTCGGCCTGTGGCTGCTGAGCAATAGCGCTTGGACTCAGCTGAGCGGCGCGAACCCGGATTTCATGGTTACGGCCGACGTCGATGACAGCGGCGACGACGAGGTCTTCGGCGATTTCTGGACGGCGGGCTTGTGGCTGTGGGACAGCGGCGCCTGGAGTCAGATCAGCGGCCTCGATCCGGAACTCATGGTCGCGGCGGATGTGGACGGCAACGGCGACGGCGAGCTGGCCGCGGATTTCGGACTCTCAGGCCTATGGCTCTGGGACACCAGCGCCTGGAGTCAAATTTCAGCGATCAGTCCGAAAACGCTCCTCGCCGGAGACGTCGACGGGGACACTCACGATGAGTTGATCGTCGATTTCGCCGCCCAGGGAATGTGGTTATGGAACGATGGGGCCTGGATCCAGATCACCGCGGAAATCCCGGATTAGGGATGCCCGCGACGTTTCTCAGACCCTAGTAGACGTCGAACTCGAGGAGCTCGAAGAAGACCTCGCTCTTGTCGAAGCGGGGCAGCTTTCCCGTCAGGTCCTTGAAGATCAGGTTCAGGGGGGAGGTCTTGAACCGCTGGGGTACATCCATAAAAATTCCCTTGAGCTTGATGCCCGGGTTGAGCCCGATCCACAGCCTGAGCGGGGTCGCCGACTTCTTGATATTTCCAGGATCCAGCTTCTCCGTGTTGAGCGAGAGAACGGCCTTGATGCCGAACTTTCCGGTATCCGCCAGCACCTGGTCTGCGTGCCGCGAATAGCGGCCGTTGGGGTTGCTCAGCCGCCAGTCGAAGGCCGCCTGGTCCCAATATGGCTTAAGCGGGGCGGCCGCGGTCTCCGTCCGCACCGAGCCGATCCCGACCTTCGCCTCGAGAGGCGAGATGAGGTAGAAACCGAGCTTGCGCAGGTAACCGTCGGTGCTGTTCTGGTTGGCGACGCCGCTGACGAACTCGAAGCCCCGGCTGGCGGCCAGCTCATTGGCGGCATTGCCGATCTTGGTGAAGATCCCCTTGCCCTGGTGCTTGGGATGGGTGGCGGTGTTCAAGGCCAGCAGCCCCTTCGTCTTCTTTCCGTTGATGAGGTAGACGACGGGGAGGGCCGCGTAATGGGCGGCCAGCTCGCCGTCGCTCCAGGCGTTGAGGCCGAAGGCGTTGCCGACCGGGTTCCTGGCGTACAGCCAGTCAAGGAACCGTGTCGTCAGTATGTCCGGCTCGTTGAACACGGCCTTGAACAGGTCGGCATAGCTCTGGATATCGACGGGGGCGACTTCGAGCGGTTTGAACTCAAGCATGGTCGGGTCCTTCACTGATCTCATGGCTATGGGTCCGGATGTACTCCCCGTAGGGACAGACCTCGAACCCCATATCGATGATCGCGTCGAGACGTTTGAAGACGTTCTTCCTGTTGTAATACATCAGGAAATTATAGAAACGGCTGTCGTTGATCTCCGGGTGCATGAAATGTTCCTGCTCCAGGTCGATGTCGTAGGGGTGGAAATAGCCGAGGACCGGGAGGTCCGTCTTTAGATAGCTCCTGACCGACCGGCGGATGAAAAACCTCGGCAGCACCCGGAAGTAAACGCCGCCGGCGAACGGGATGGTGAGCGGCCCGAATTTCGCGACGGTCACCGGGAGCTCGACGACGTTGCCGATCCTCCGCGGCCGCTGGCCGAACCCCTCCCAGCCGTAAAACGGGTTCTTGGCCGGGAGCACCGAGCTGGAAAAGGCGAAGCCCAGCTCGTTCAGGACATCATGGGCCCAGGCCGTCGACGGCGTCAGCGACCAGATCGGCGCCCGGAAACCCCTGACCTCGGGAGCGCCGGCCCTCAGGATGGCCTCCCGGTTCATTTCGAGGGACTCCTTGAAGGCCTCCTTGGACAACTGGTCCAGGGGGACGTGCCGGTACATGTGGCAGGCGAACTCGTGTCCCTCGGCAGCGATCTCCTTGATCAGCGACGGATAGGCTTCGGCCACGTCGCCCACGACGAAGAAAGTGCACTTGAACCCGTGCCTGTTCAGCCAATCGAAGTACTTGTGGACGTTGGCCGGGACCCGTTCCTTGTACTTCAGCCCGTCCGCCATCCCGAACCGCAGGTCCTCGAGGTCGACGCTGAACAGGTAAGGCTTGGTCATGTTTTTCGCCGGGGTCACGGGATCGGGACAAGGATAAACTACGAGGCTGTCATATAGCACAGGGATAAGGCGAAGTCAATTTCTTCTAAGGCGTAGCAAGCATCTCTATTCGTGTGATACGAGATGGTCATGGGAAGGGTGGCAGGACGCCAGTCCCTGCCCGCCCGGAGCGACGGGGACCGGCGGGAAGCGGAGTCTTCGAAGCGACCATCAGAATAGCGGCGGAGCGACTCGGAGTCGCTATTCTGCGAAATATCCTAAACAAGCTCTTGACTATCAGCTCACCCGGGGGCAAAGGGTGATACCGGCGACGCTTCGGGATCTTACGCCGGCGCGAGGACGGACTCCGCAGACGCTTTTTCAGACTTTTACCCGAGATATTAATCCCCCCTTCCCCCCTTGGAAATCAAGGTGGGACTCGGATACGGTCAGCGTCTGCGAAAAAGGTCGGACCTCGCCATGACAGGACCCTATTGAGGGGTGATACCATCACACGAAAAAAGATGCTTCTTAAGACGCATCACTCGAGGCGAACGATCAGGCCGGCCGCTGCGCCCCACTGCTTACGGCGAGTGAAATCGCCTCGGCCAGATGTTCAGGCGAGATGCCCGGCGATTGAATGCCCAGGGCGCGGTACAGTCCCCGGAGAACGTCCATTACAGCCTGACTCTCCGGGACGATCCCCCGCAAGGCCTGTTCGATATCGTGTACGGCCGTCCGCGGGAACATCGTAAAATCCCCGGAGATCGACAGGTCGTCGATGAGGGCGCTCCGGAAACGAACGGTGATCCGGATCAACCCCCCGGGCGCCTTGAGATTCGATTCGACGATGTGCACGTCCTCGTGGATCTTGATACCCGGCCGCTCGAGGGAGCCTTTTTGAAACAGCCAATCCGGCGCCAGGAAACGCTCATCCAGCTTCACGGCCTGGCGTTCCTCGTCCTTTGTCCATTCGCCCCTCTCGATCTTGCGGCCCATGATCTCGCCGCAGCGCTCGACATAGAGGCTCTTCACCCGTTGACGGTCCAAGTCGTCTCCGGCTTCGTCCCGGATCGTGGTCATGTAATCCCGGAGTCCCTGGTAGACCTTATCCCTCATTTTTTCCGAGGAGACTTTAAGAACCCGGGCCATGGCCGCCTTGTCGAAATCGAACATCAGGCTGCCGACGACGACCTCGGCCGGCCCGATCCGCGCCGCGCCGGTCCCCCCGATCTTCTTTCCCCGGACCTGGATGTCGTTCACGGGCCGATGAACGGCCTCGATGCCGAGCGCCCGGTACGTCTGGACCAGGGGCTCGATGTAGAGCTTGAAACGCTCCTCGACGTCGGCGGGGAGGGAAGACGGCTGGAAAACCCATTGGCTGAAAACCTGGTCGCCGTCCAGGTAGACGGCGCCGCCTCCGACCTCGCGGCGGAAAACAGGCAGGCCCCGGGCCCGGCAATATTCCCGATCGACCTCCTTGTCGAGCTCCTGGTGGAAGCCGATGCAGACATACGGCTCCGCGGGACTGACGAGGATGATCGTGTCCGGCGTCGCCTCCGTCATGGCGTAGGCCGCCGCGTGGTAGCAGGTCTGCGACCGGACGGCCGGGACCACGCCCAGGTCCAACAGCCTGATCGGTCCCATGCTAGGCGATCCCCCATGATCCGAGGATGCGGACGGCCCGGGCCGCGATCTCCGGCAGAACCGCCTCGATTTCCGGGCTCAGCCCGTAGCCGACGGACAGGTCGACAGGCTGGGCGCCGACGAGATGAAGGCGGGACGGAAGGTTGCCCCGGATATTCGCCAATTGGAGGACCTCCTGGAAGCTCAGTTGATGAAGGGACAGCTTGAGACGGGCGAAAAGCGGAATCTCCTCCCGGGACAGCTCGGTGACCGTCGCGGGCGGCGCCCCGGTATCGACCGCGTCTAAAAGCAGCAGATGACTGCAAGCCTCGACAAGCGGAAGAAGGGCCATCCCCAGGACTCCGCCGTCCAAGATCTCGACACCGTTGTCGTCCCGCAGGCGCTCCCGGACGGGCCCGAGCGCGAAGACGCCCAGCCCCTCGTCCCGGTTCAGCGTGTTGCCGAGGCCGAGGACGATTTTCCGCTTCCCCGTTCCGGCCTCCATGCCGCGTCTTAGGGCTTGACGACGACGTTGAAGCCGCTGCCCGCCTCGCCCAGCGGGATCCCCTTCGCATCGACCAGGTGGATGGCGCAGGCCATGCAGGGGTCGAAGGAATGGATGGTGCGCAGGATCTCCAGGGGCTGGTCGGCCACGGCCAGCCGTGTTCCGACCAGGGCCGCTTCGTAGGCTCCCGGCTGGTTCTTGTGATCGCGCGGCGAGGCGTTCCAGGTGGTCGGAACGACCAGCTGATAGTTCTCGATCTTCCCGCCCTCGATCACGATCCAATGGCCCAGCGCGCCGCGCGGGGCCTCGGTGAATCCGAAGCCCTCGGCGTGTTTCGGCCACGTCCGGGGCTCCCATTTATTGCCGTCGAAGGTGGCCGTGTTACCGGCCTTGATCTCCGCGATGAGCTCGCCGTAGAACTTGGGCAGCAGGTCGCCGAGGACTTTGGTCTCGATTCCCCTGGCCGCCGTCCGGCCGAGCGTCGAGAACAGGGCCGAGGCCGGCGCCTTGAGGGTCTCGAGGACGGCATTGACAAGGCCGACGGTGGCCGCGTTCCCGGAAGCGTACATGACCAGCACGCGGGCCAACGGCCCGACCTCCATGGGCGTGTCGTTCCAGCGCGGCGCCTTGAGCCAGGAATACTTGCCCTCGACGTCGAGGTGCTCGTAGGGCGGCCGGGGCCCGGTGTAATTGAAAACGGTCTCGCCTTTTCCGGGGTAGAGGCCGGCGCCGTCGCCTCCCTTGTACGAGTACCACGAACGGGCCACGTACTCCTTCATTTTCTCGAAATCGCGCGGTTCGGGGACGATGAGGTTTTTCAAGTCGCGGTTGAGGATGACGGCCCTCGGCACGACGAACTTGGCCGCGTCGTCGATGTCGCCCTCGGGGAACTCGCCCCAGGTCAGGAAATTGCCCAGCCCCTCCCCCAGGCCCGCGTATTCCAGATAGTAGGGCGCCACGGCCAGCAGGTCGGGGATGTACACCATGTCGACGAAATCGTTGAGCTTCTTGATGGAGTCGGCGATCACGGACAGCTTCTCGGCGTTCAGGGCCTGGTCGTTGTCCATATCAATGGGCAGCGGCACGCCGCCGACGACGAAGTTGGGGTGGGGGTTCTTGCCGCCGAAGATGGTGTGGATCTTGGTGACCTGGGACTGCCAGTCGATGCATTCGAGGTAATGGGCCACCGCCAGCAGGTTGACCTCAGGCGGCAGCTTGTAGGCGGGATGTCCCCAGTAGCCGTTGCTGAAGAGGGACAGCTGCCCGCTGTCGACGATCGTCTGGACCTTCTTCTGGACGTCGGCGAAATAAGCGGGCGACGAGTTCGGCCAGGCGGAGATCGACTGCTGGATGTCGGAGGTTTTCTTCGGGTCCGCCCCGAGCGCCCCGACGACGTCGACGAAGTCCAGGGCGTGGAGAATATAGAAATGCATGACGTGGTCGTGGACGTACTGTTGGGCGATCATCATGTTGCGGATGAGGTTGGCCGCTTTCGGGATCTTGATCCCGAGGGCGTCCTCGACCGCGCGGATCGAGGCAAAGGCGTGGACGGTCGTGCAGACGCCGCAGGCGCGCTGGGTGAAGGCCCAGGCGTCCCGGGGATCGCGTCCCAGGAGGATCCTCTCGATGCCGCGGACCATCGTCCCCGACGAGTAGGCGTCGGTGACGGCGTTCGTCGCGTCCAGGCTGGCCTCGATCCGGAGATGGCCCTCGATGCGGGTGATGGGGTCGATGACGATGCGCTGACTCATGCTGGACCTCCTATTGCTCCAGGGCCTTGGAGACCATGTCGGTCAGGCCGCGGACCTGGACCTCGGCCTTGTGGTAGGCCACGCCTTCGGTGAACTGGAGGCGGCAGTTGCTGCACACCATGCAGACCGACTTCGCCCCGATCTCCTTCATCTGGTCGACCTTCAGGCCGAAGACCGCGAAGCGCAGGGGATCGGCCTCCTGGATCGAGATGACTCCTCCCCCGCCGCCGCAGCAGATGGATTGCTCCCTGGCCGGTGACATCTCTTTAAAGGCCTTGGGCGCCAGCCATTTCAGGATCTCGCGGGGCTCCTTGATGTGGCCGCCCCGGCGCTGGATCTTGCAGGAGTCGTGGAAGGTGACCGTCCCGTCGTCATAGGCGCCCTTCTTCAGCTTGATCCGGCCGGCTTTCCAGAGGTCATAGACCACCCGGACGATATGCGTGATCTCGACGCCCCGGGGAACATCCATGATGTTGGCGGCCGTCCAGCGAAAGGCGTCATAGGCATGGCCGCACTCGCTGATCACGATCCGCTTGACGCCGAGCTCCCTGGCCGCGTCGAAGACCCGGCCCATGAACATCTTGGTCAGGGCCTCGTCGGCCTCGAAGTAGCCAAAGTTGACGACCTCCCGCCCTTTGGAGCTGACCGTCCATTTCTCCCCGGCCGTGTTCATGATCTTGGCCACCGCGGCGATGTTGTCGGGGAACTTCATCAGCTCGATGGAGGTGAAGACGACCAGGGTCTCGGAACCCTTCCGGTCCTTCGGGATGTCGACCTCCCACTCCTCGGCGATCCAGTCCATCCGCTCCGCCCAGGTGTCGTCGGTGACGCCCAGCGGGCTGCCGACCTCGACCTGCTTGGCCGTGGCCGCTCTCAAGTCCGCCGGGACGAGGCCCGCGGCCGCCATGCCCGCCCGGACGTCGTGGATGAGGGGGCCGAGCTGGATGCCCATCGGACAGACATGCGCGCATTTGTTGCAGATGGTGCAGGCTTCATAGACGATCGTGCTCCAGTGCTTCAAATCCGCATCCGTGACGGGCTTGTCCAAGCCCAGGGCCAGCCTGAGCTTTCCGGCCGGCGTGAAGCGCTGCTGGTAGGCCCGCCGGAGCGGCTCGACCTTCCAGACGGGAGCGTATTCCACGTTATCCGTCACCTGGTAGAAATGGCAGGCCGAGGCGCAGAGCCCGCAGCGGGTGCACGCCTCGAGCTGGCTGGCCACCCAGCCGCCGATCTCCTTGACGTAAGCGTTGATGGCCGATTGTGCGTTCATGCTGCGCCTCCCATCACGGATTGACCGCCCGTTTGCCTGCCTGCGCCCCGTGGAACGTCCGGGAGAAGAAGTAGAACAGGAAATGGGAGATCCGGCTGAAGGGGATCCAGATGAGGAGGACGTCCACGCTGATCATGTGCAGGCTGTAGAGGACCTCGTAGCGGAACCAGAGGTGATGGGTCATCATGTACCCGGTGACGAACGGCAGGAAGGTCAAGGCCCAATTCCACCAGAGGGGGGCCTTGGTGATGAGTTTCAGCACCGGGTGGGTCAGCCGGTTGACGAGTAGAACGACAAGGGCGATGATGCCGATCGCCGCCAGCCAGTCGGTCACCGGGAAGGGCAAGGTCGGCCAACCGAACCCGAGCAAGCTCTTCCAGACCAGCATGTGGGGAGTCGCGAAGAAGATGACCGCGAAGAGAGCGAGATGGAAGAGCCCTCCGGCGATATAGGTCAAGGCGTTCGTTTCGAAGGTCCGCTTCACCCAGGGGATAAAGGGCAGGACGAGGAGTCCCTTGAGGTAAGTCTTGACGACACCGACCGTCTTCGAACCCCGGCTCTCGACCCGGTCGCGCGGCCAGCCCAGGAGCAGGATGCGGACCAGGCGATAGGTCAGCCCGCCGACGAAGACAAGCAGCGCGATCTTGAAGAACGGCCCGCGGGAGAATTGAAGGATTTCCGTCCAGTCCATGGCGTCCTCCTACTCCGAGACCTTTTTGGCCCGGCGGTCTCCGCTTTGCGGGCTCTCCGCTTCCCGGCGGCGTTCGTGCCGGCCAAGGCGGCGCCGAGGGCGATTCCGGCCCCGGCGGCGAGGCCCACGGCGGCGGCCGTCGGACGGTCAAGCGGCGCCGATTGCCCCTGGTAGAAACCGCCGCCGTCCCAGAAACCCGGTTCCGAGCATCCGAGACAGGGATGGCCGGACTGAACCGGGTAGGACAGCCCTTGCTCCCATTTGAGGGAGGCGCAGGCGTTGTAAGTCGTCGGACCCTTGCAGCCCAGCTTGTAGAGACAGTGGCCGGACCGCGCGCCGCGCATCATCGAACCGGCCGGCGAACTTGCCGGCATCGTAGAACGGCCGCCTCAGGCAGTGGTCATGAACGGTATGGCCGTAAAAGGTCAGGGGACGCTTCAGGCTGTCGGTCTTGGGCAGCGCGCCCATGACCAGGAAGTGGGCGATCGTCCCGGTCGTGACCTCGGGGATGGCCGGGCAGCCGGGAATGTTGATGATCGGCTTATCGGTGATGATCTCGCTGACGGCCCGCGCCCCGGTCGGGTTGGGAGCGGCCTTGGGCAGGCCGCCGAAGGCGGCGCAGTTGCCCGTGGCGATGACGGCCGCGGCGCCGCCGGCCGCTTCGCGAAGGATATCTATGTTGCTTCGGCCGGCAATCGTGCAGTAGACTCCGTCGGCATCGACCGAGGGGCTGCCCTCGACGACGAGGACATACTGTCCCCTGTAGTTCTCCATGGTCGCCCGCATGGCCGCCTCGGCCTGGAAGCCGGCCGCGGCCATCAGGGTTTCATGGTAATCCACGGCGATGCTGTTCAGGACCAGGTTGACCAGGCTGGGCGATTGGGAGCGGGAGATGGCTTCGGTGCAGCCGGCGCAGTCCTGGAGCTCCAGCCAGATCAGGGGCAAGCGCGGTTTCGCCTTCAGGGCCTCGGCCACGAGCCCCGCCGGCACGGGTCCGGCGGCACCCCCGAGGGCTTTGACCGGCGGGACGAGCTCGAGTCCCAGCATGCCGGACAGGACCCCGCAGAACTTCATGAAATCCCGCCTCGAGAGGCCGCTCTCGCGCAGGTGCTGGTAGACGGTTTTTTCGGTCATGGTCCCCCCGTGATCCCTTTCAGGGCGTCATTCGCAAGAGATGTTGTCGGCTTCGAGCTTGGCCCTGTAAGCGGCCAAGCCGTCCGGCCCGGTCAGGAGGCCGGCCTTGCCGGCTTCCCAGTCGGCGACCTCGAGCTCGACGATCCAGCCCTCGCCGTAGGGATCGGTGATGGCCAGGTTCGGGTCGGCGGCCAGCTTGTCGTTGGCCCGCTTAAGGATGCCCGTTACGGGGGCGGGGACGGGACCGACGTACTTGCTGCTCTCGACGGTGGCGAGGCTCTTGCCGGCCGGGATCTCGGCGCCGATGTTCTTGGCCCGGACCGTGACGGCGTTGAGCTTGCCGCCCGAAAGCTTCCCGGCGACGGTGTTCATGCCCACCCGGATGATGCCGCCGCCCATCGGCTTGGCCCAGACGTGTTTCTCGACATAGTAATAAAGGTCCTCCGGAAGTTCACAGCCTCGGATCTTTCCCATGCTCCCTCCTTTCCTGGATCGACGATCTAGAACGAGACCACGGTCTTGGCGACCTCCGACATCTGCCAGAAGGAGGCGCCGCCGACCATCTTCACTTCGGGGATCAGGTCCTCCGGGGTCAGACCGTGGAGTTCCGTGGACGCGGTGCAGGCGGTCATCTTGACGCCGGCTTCCAGCGCCTCGTTGAGATAGGATTCGACGGACTTCCCGCCGGCCTTGGGAAAGATGGTCCCGGCCAGCCCCTTTTTAAGAAGCAAGGTCCCGTCGATCGTGAAGAACATGGTGACGTCGTAATCCATGGCGGCGGCCAGGGAGGCCATGAAGAACGGCGTGGCGCACCGGCGGGGAGTGTCGGGCCCGCTGGTCATCATGATCAGGATCTTGTCGGCATCCATCTCGGACTCCCGGCGCCTAAAAGGTGAGCGCGATCGCGTTGCGGCTGGCAAACTCGAGGAAGGTCGCCGCGCCGCCGACCTCCACCCCGTCGATGAGGTCCTCCCGCTTGATGCGCATGACGTCCATGGTCATCTGGCAGGCGATGAGTCTGACGCCCAGCTCCTTCGACATCTCCAGCAGCTCGCTGAGCTTGGCCACCTTGGACTTTTTCATCCAGGAGTTCATCATCGCCGTGGCCGCCGCGGTCATTCCCGGCAGCATGCCGATGATGTTGGGCATCGGGACCGGCATGGCCGGGTTGGCGATCGGCGCCACCTTGAGCTTGTCGATCTTGCCTTTCTTCAGGATCTCCAGCCCGAAGAAGGTGAAGAAGATGGCCACTTCCATGTCCATGGCCGCGGCGGCGGTCGCCAGGATAAACGGGCCGTAGGCCGCGTCCAACGTGCCGTGGCCGGCGATGATGGCCAGCCTTTTCGCAGTTTCTTCAGCCATTGGGGTCCTCCTGTTCCGGCTCACTTCGTCTTTTTAATGTAAAAGATGTGCTTGCCTTCGATTTCCTCGTGCCCGAGGAGTTCCTGGCCCGTCTTGCCGGTCCAAGCCGTCACGTCCGAGACGGAGCCGGGATCGGTCGAAACCATCTTCAGGATCTCGCCGATCTTCATGCCGTCGATGGCCTTTTTCGTCTTGAGGATCGGCATGGGACAGGCGAGGCCGCTGGCGTCAAGTGTTTGGTGGGGTGTGATGTCCATATTATTGCCTTCTCCTTTTTATGAGTTGAGAATGAGCCGGACTTGGACCGGACAGGCATCTCCGATATTCGGCCAGGTGAGGCAAAAAAACGCGGATCTTCCCTCCCCCAAGAAGCGCCCTGTCGCGGTTGGCCAGGCTCGACAATTCTGGAAAACTTTATAACAGCCGTCGCCCGATGTCAACGGCGCCTTTCCGGCTTGAAAAAGGACTGTCGGCCTCCCGGCCTCGGGCAAAATTGACGTCCCGCCGAGCCCGGCGTAAAATAATATTGGGCGCTTATGAGAGCGTCTCAACCTTAAATTTTGGGGAGGAATCACAATGAGCGGGAAAAGCTTCCGAGGACTGGTCCTTGTCCTTCTGGCCATGGGGCTGCTTTCCGTACCGGCCATGTCGCAGGTTAAAGCCGTCGCGGAAATGACTTGCGACTTCAACGTCGAGGACACGATGCTGCCGGCCGGACGATATAATTTGCGCCAGCCGGCCGCCGATCAGTTCGTAATTCAAAGTCCGGATTTGAAAGTCGCGGTCGTCTTCATGACGGCGCAGGCGGGAGCGGTCAAGGGCGGCCCGGCAAAGGATACCGAGCTGGTGTTCAAGATCTACGGCGACCGGTATTTTCTGTCCTCGATGAGGATCATGGGGGACCCGAACGAGCATAATCTCATCCCCCATTCGACCGAGAAGGCGCTGATGGCCCAAGGGGAACCCAAGACCGAAGTGGTTCGTTGCATCATGGCCCCGGGGCCGCCCAAGTAGGCCGCAGCACTTTTTCGGCAGATCCCAATCGGCCCCTCCCGCCCGGACAGGGCGATCAGCGGGGGCGGCTTCGTAACGGCCTCCGGGCTGATCTTAGACCTTTCGGTTTCGGAAGCGGGGGAACGGATCAGCGGATCAGGGTCCAGCTCCCTCCGTCATACAGCCAGATGCCGGCGGCGCCGAAATCGACGACGAGCTCATCCGCCGGGTCGGCATCGACGCCGGCCCGGGCCATGGCGGACGGATTCAGGGCCGACAGCTGCGCCCAGGCGCCGTTCCACGCCCAGAGACCGGTCGTGCCGGCATCCATGACGAGCCCCTGAATCGCATCCCCGTCCAGGTCGGCTGCCGCCAAGGCGTCCGCATTGATCCCCGAGAGCTGCGTCCAGTCGAGGTCATACAACCACACGCCGGTCGCGCCGAAATCCACGCCCACCTCGTAGTAGGCGTCCGTATCGCTGTTCAGTGCGAGCAGGCCTTCGGCATTGGCTCCCGAGAGCTGCGTCCATGAGCCCAGGTAATAAATCCAGACGCCGGTCGCGCCGAAGTCGGCGGCCACGGCGGCGCGGGCCGGATGGGGGACGGTGATCATCCCCTCCGCGTTGATCCCGGAGAGCATGGTCCAGGCGCCGCCGTCCCAGAGCCAGAGGCCGAGCGCGCCGCCGTCCGCGGCCAGCTCGACGCTCCCGTCACCGTCGACGTCGGCGGCCAGAAGCGTGTCCAGGTCGCTCCCGGTCAGCTGCGTCCACCCTCCGCCGTCCCAAATCCAGGCCCCGAGCGCCCCGAAGTCGATGGCGACTTCGTCAACGGCGTCGAAGTCGACGTCCCCGGAGGTCATGCCGTCGGGGTTAGCCCCGCTGATCTGGCTCCAGGAGCCGTTAAGCAACCACACGCCGCTCGACCCGAAGTCGGCGACGATCTCCAGGGCGGCGTCGGCGTCGATGTTCGCGGCCATCACGGTGTCCGGATCAGTCGCCGAGAGAAGAGTCCAGGAAAAGCTGTCCCAAACCCACAACCCGTCGGTGCCGAGGTCGGCCACGATCTCGTTGATCCCGTCACCATCGGTGTCCGCCGCGAGCAAACCGCGCGTCACCGGCGGGCCGCCGATCCTGGCGACGAAAGCGTCGTAAGACCCGTTATGGGTCAGGTCCGGCCCAATGGTCACCGGGAAGGTCGCCTCGGTGGATTCGGCCGACCCGCAGATATAAGCATTGCCGGCGGTGTCCACGGCGATACCGAGCCCCTGGTCGTTAAGTGAACCGCCAATATAGCCGCTCTCCACCAGGCTGTCGCCGCTCGAGCTCACCGTGGCCAGGAAGGCGTCGATGCCGCCGTTGTAGGTCAGGTCGGGGCCCCCCGGCGACGGGAAAGGTTGCCTCACTCGAATTCGTGGTCCCGACGACGTGGGCCCGGTGAGAACCGTCCACGGCAACCCCCAAGGCCTTGTCTGCTCCCGAGCCGCCGATGAAGCCGCAGTAAACCAAGCTGTCACCTGTCTGACTCACTTTGGCGATGAAGCCATCCTCGCTGCCTCCGTTCGGCGTCAGATCGGGTCCCACGGTCGCAGGAAAACCCGTCGAGGAGTATAAATAAATTTCGCCGAAGACATAGGCGTTGCTCGCGCCGTCGACGGTTATGCCTTTCCCCCATTCGGTGTTGCTCCCGCCGAGGTAGCCGCAATAGACGAGGGCGCTTCCGGAAGCGTTCACTTTCGCCACAAAACAGTCGGTTCCACCGTTGAAGGTCAGGTCGGGGCCGACGATCGCCGGAAACGATGGCGTGGTGGAAGTCGTATTCCCGGTCAGGTAGGCACTCCCGCCGGCATCGACGGCCACGGCCCATCCATTATCAATCGAGCTGCCCCCCAGATAGCCGCAATAGACAAAGCCGGTTCCCGCGGAATTCACCTTGGCGAGGAAGGCGTCCTGGTCGCCGTTAAAAGTGAGATCGGGCCCCACCGTGACGGGAAAAGTCACCGGGGTCGAGGCTGTGGTGCCGACGGCGTAGGCGTTGTTGGCGGCGTCCACCGCCACGCCATAGGCGAGGTCGCTGCTGTTCCCTCCGATATAGCCGCAATAGACTAACCCCGTCCCGGAAGAATCCACCTTGGCGATGAACCCGTCCCCGGACGGATTAAGAACGAGATCCGGGCCCACTTTCCGGGGAAAGCTGGCCTGGGACGATTCCGTCCAGCCGACGACATAGGCGCAGCCGGAGCTGTCCACCGCCACTCCGTAACCATTGTCAGAATAATCACCTCCGATGTAACCGCAGTAGACGAGCTGCGTCCCGTCCGGGTTCAACTTCAGGACGAAGGTATCGCTCCAGCTGCTATACGTCAGGTCGGGCCCCACCGTGACGGGAAAGTCCGCTTGGGTGGAGTAGGTATAGCCCGGCGACATAAACATTCCCCGAGGCATCCACGGCGATTCCGTAGGCGAGCTCGTTGCCCGATCCCCCGACGAACCCGCAATAGGTGATGATGGCGGGGTCGAGGATCGAGAGAAGACGAATGATCATAATCGCCGACCTCAAACCCGTAAGCCCGGGCCGGACTTTTGTCCTGTGTTTCCAGCCGATAGGCCATGACGACATCGACTCGCCGGCCGTCTTTCTCCTGGTAGGCCACCGGAGTGTCGTCGTGGAAACCGCCAAGCGGGGTTTCGACCAAAAGCTGACCCTACTTATCGACTTCAAGCTTCGTGGCGCCCCGGTAGGCCATCCGGATCAACGCGGGGTCGGCCCCCGGGCGGACGACGAATTCGTATTTCAGGCGGTTGACGCTGCCGCTGTAAACAAGGTCGATCCCCGGCCAGAGGTTCGGATAAATGATCTTCGAATAGGAGGGCACGCCGGTCTCCCAACTCTCTTCGCTTCCCCTGAAGTATGAGAACACGCCCTTGGCTTTCTCCAGGCCCGCCGGCCGGACGTCCGGGTCGGCGCCCAGGAAGTCCAACTTGACGGTCCAGCTTTCGGGCTGTCTCTTTCTTTTCGCGAAAGCCCGGGGCCGAACGAAGGGCACCGGAGGTTGAAGCGTCATCATTTTCCGGGGAAAAAAGCCGGATCGTGATCCCCTCTGAAGTAAAGAACAACGTCTTGTCCCGGCCTTGAACCATGAAGGCAACGCGGGGATCCGCCTGGCCCCGGTTGGCGACGAAGGACAACGGCAGGCGGCCGAACTCCTGGACGGCGGGGAGGACGGCACTCGCAGCCGGCGTTTGAAGAGATTGTCGCGCCGGTGACGCGGGGACGGCTGATGCCCTGAGTTTCTGACGCGTCAGGACCGGGCCCAAGACGACAACCGACACAGTGATAAAAGCGCACAGAGAACGCTTTTTCATATCGAATCCTCCTCGCCTCACCGCCGTCGGTTCCCTCTCGGTGTGGGCGGCGTTCCCCGGACCGGACCGGGTAAGATCGGATGGATTGTATTGAAGAGCGATGACCGGAGTCAAGCCTCCTCGCAGAGGGGCGTTTTACGGTCGGTCACGCCTAGGCTCAAATCGCCCGGGGCCCTCACGCCATTCAAGGATGCCTTAACATCCGACCCACGGCTGACCGTGCAGGCGATGGCGCTGCAGAAACTGTAAGTCTCCGGCCGCGCCCCGAATATCAGCGACGGATCAGCGGATCTGGGTCCAGCTCCCTCCGTTATAGAGCCAGATGCCGGTGGCGCCGAAATCGACGACGAGCTCATCCGCCGGGTCGGCATCAATATTGGCCCGGGCCGTGGCGGTCGGGTTGAGGGCGGACGCCTGCGCCCAGCTGCCGTTCCAAACCCAGAGTCCGGTCGTGCCGGCATCCATCACCAGCTCCTCGACGGCGTCCCCGTCAAGGTCGGCGGCCGCCATCGCTTCCGCATTGAGCCCCGAGAGCTGCGTCCAGCCGGCGTTATACAACCACACTCCGACCGCGCCGAAATCCGCGCCCACCTCGTAGGCGGCGTCCGTATCGCTGTTCAGTGCGAGCAGGCCTTCGGCGTTGGCTCCCGCGAGCTGCGTCCATGAGCCCATGTGATAGACCCAGACGCCGGTCGCGCCGAAGTCGGCGGCCAAGTCGTCGCCCGCCGGACCGGGCACGGCGATCATCCCCTCCGCGTTGATCCCGGACAGCATGGTCCAGGCGCCTGCCGTCCCAGAGCCAAAGGCCGAGCGCGCCGCCGTCCGCGAGCCAGCTCGGCGCTGCCGTCGCCGTCGATGTCGACGGCGAGAACATGTCCAGGTTGCTGCCCGTGAGCTGCGTCCACACCCCCGCATCCCACGTCCAGGCTCCGAGGGCCCCGAAGTCGATGGCGACTTCATCAACGGCGTCGAAGTCGATGTCCCCGGAGGCCATGCCGTCAGGATCGGCCCCGGTGATCTGGCTCCAGGAGCCGTTCGAGCAGCCAGACGCCGCTCGCGCCGAAGTCGGCGACGATCTCCAGCGCGGGGTCGGCGTCGATGTTCGCGGCCATGACCGTGTCCGGGTCGTTTCCCGAGAGAAGCGTCCAGGCGTAGCTGTCCCAAACCCACAACCCGTCGGCGCCGAGGTCGGCCACGATCTCCTCTGTCCCGTCGCCGTCCGTGTCCGCCGCGAGCAGGCCCCGGGTCACCGGCGGGCCGCCGATCCTGGCCACGAAGGCATCCACCTGCCCGTTATGAGTCAGGTCCGGTCCCGCCATCACCGGAAAAGTCGTCTCGGTGGAACTCGTATATCCGCAGACATAAGCATTGCCCGAGGTGTCGACGGCGATGCCGATCCCGGTATCATCACCTGAACCGCCGATGTAGCCGCTCTCCACCAGGCTGTCGCCGCTCGAGCTCACCGTGGCCAGGAAGACGTCGGCGCTTCCGTTGTAAGTCAGGTCGGGGCCCCCGGCCACCGGGAAAGTCGCCTCGCTCGAGTATGTCCGGCCGACGACGTGGGCCCGGCCGGAACCGTCCACGTCGACCCCGAAGGCCGCGTCCGCTCCCGAACCGCCGATGTAGCCGCAATAGACAAAACCGGTGCCTGCCGGATTCACCTTGGCGATGAAGGCGTCTTCATCGCCTCCGTTGGGCGTCAGATCGGGTCCCACGGTCACCGGAAAACCCGTCGAGGAGGATAAGTAAATTTCGCCGCAGACATAAGCGTTGCTCGCACTGTCGACTGTTATGCCTTTCCCCCATTCGGTATTGCTCGCGCCGATATAGCCGCAATAGAGGAGGGTGCTGCCGGAAGCGATTCACTTTCGCCACAAAACAGTCGGCTCCGCCGTTGAACGTCAGGTCCGGGCCGACGATCGCCGGAAACGTCGGCGTGGTGGAAGTCGTATTCCCCGTCAGGTAGGCACTCCCGCCGGCATCCACGGCCACGGCCCACCCAGTGTCAATTGAGCTGCCGCCGAGATAGCCGCAATAGACAAAACCAGTCCCTGCCGAATTCACCTTGGCGATGAAAACGTCCGGTCGCCGTTAAACGTGAGATCGGGCCCCACCTTGACGGGAAAAGTCGTCGCGTCGGAGGAGGTGGTGCCGACGACGTAGGCGTTGTCGGCGGCGTCCACCGCCACGCCGTAGGCGCCGTCGCCGCTGTTCCCCCCGATGTAGCCGCAGTAAACAAGGTCCGTGCCGGCGGCATTCACTTTGGCGATAAACCCGTCCCCGAACGGATTGAGGATGAGGTCCGGCCCCACTTTCCGGGGAAAGCTGGCCTGGGTCGACTCTGTCAGCCGACAACATAAGCGCAGCCGGAGCCGTCCACCGCCACGCCGTAGGCCTCAGTCAGTCGTAATCACCGCCAATATAACCGCAGTAGATAAGCTGCGTCCCGTCCGGGCTCAATTTCAGGACGAAAGTATCATACCAGCTGCTAAACGTCAGGTCGGGCCCGACCGTGACGGGAAAGTTAGCTTGGGTGGAGCCGGTATAGCCCGCAACGTAAACGTTCCCCGAGGCATCCACGGCGATTCCGGTGGGATAGTCCGTTGCCCGAGCCGCCGACGAACCCGCAGTACGTGATGACGGCGGGGTCAAGAACGAGAGGAGACGAATGATCGTATTCGCCGATCTCAAACCCGTAGGCCCGGGCCGGACTTTTGTCCTGTGTCTCCAGCCGATAGGCCATGGCGACATCGACTCGCCGGCCGTCTTTCTCCTGGTAGGCCACCGGAGTCTCGTCGTGGAAACCGCCGAGCGGGGTTTCGACTAAAAGCCGGCCCAGCTCATCGACTTCGAGCTTCGTGGCGCCCCGGTAGGCCATCCGGATCAGGGACGGGTCGGCGCCCGGGCGGACGGCAAACTCGTATTTCAGGCGGTTGACGCTGCCGCTGTAAATGAGGTCGATCCCCGGCCAGAGGTTCGGGTACACGATCTTCGAATAAGCGGGCACGCCGGTATTCCAGCTCTTCTCGTTTCCCGTGAAATAAGAAAACACGCCCCTGGCTTCGTCCAGGCCAACCGGCCGCACGTCCGGGTCGGCGCCGAGAAAGTCCAGCTTGACGGTCCAGTTTTCGGGCGTCTCTCTCTTTTCGCGAAGGCCCGGGGCCGGACGATCGGCGACGGCGGCTGAAGTGTCACCGGTTTCCGGGGAAAAGAGCCGGATCGTGATTCCCTCGGGAGTAAAGAACAACGTCTTGTCCCGGCCTTGGACCATGAAGGCCACGCGGGGATCCGCCTGGCCCCGGTTGGCGACAAAGGACAACGGCAGGCGGCCGAAGTCCGGCGGGGTTGCCTGAAGCGCGCTTGGGGCCGGCGATTGAAGGCGCTGAGGCGGGGGCGACGCGGGGACGGATGATGCGCGAAGGTTTTGACGCGTCAGGACCGGGCCCAAGACGACAACCGACAAGATGACAAAGACGCAGAAAGAGAGTTTTTTCATAATGGATCCTCCTCGCTTCACTGCCGGCCATTCCCTTTCGGTAAGGGCGGCGTTCCCGGGACCGAACCGGGTAAGATCGGATGGATTGTATTGAAGAGCGATGACCGAAGTCAAGCTCATTCGCCGACAGATTTCTTTGTTGTACAAGGAATCCGGGAAGCGGGGCGAGGTCGCTCGGCGCGGCGGCTTCTTGACATCGCTCCGGCCCGCGGCTAAGCTCAGCGCATGGTCGATAACCCCTTTTCCTCATCAAGCCGCGGCGCCTCGCCCGCCACGCGAAAAAGCAAAGTTCACTTCCTGAACCCGTCCGTACGGCTGGACATCGAAGAAGCGAAAGCCGCCCTGCACTGGCGTGACCGTCCGGGCGCCGGCTTGGAGCTCCCCGAGCTCATCCGGGAGGCGGAATCCCTTCTCCAACCCGAGGCCGCCTACAAGGTCTCTTTTATCGAAAAACCGGAAGACGATGTCGTCGTGATCGAGGGAGTGAGCTTCCCGAGCCGGGTCCTCCGCCGGAACCTGGACCCCGTGGAGAGGGTTTTTCCCTACATCATCACCATCGGCATCGGCCTCGAAAGGCACGCCGGCGAGTCCGGCGATCCGCTAAAGCAGTACTATCTCGAAAGCCTGGCGGACCTGAGCCTGGGAAAAACGGCCCAGGCGCTCGAAGCGCATTTGAAGCGGCGGCACGGGCTGTCCGGGCTCTCGAGCATGAGCCCCGGTTCCCTCGAGGATTGGCCCATCACCCAGCAGGAGCCGCTTTTTTCCCTGTTCGAAGGCCGCGGGCAGGCCGGTCGGGGTGCGCCTGAACGAGCACATGCTGATGGTCCCCCGGAAATCGATCTCCGGCGTCTTTTTCCCCACTGAGGCGAGCTTCCAGAGCTGCCAGCTGTGCCCGAGAAAGGACTGCCCGGGGCGCCGGGCGGCCTTTGACCGGGACCTCAGAAGGAAGTTCAAACTCGAGGGCTGAAAAGCCGGCCGCCTCGCCGGCGTCGGAAGCATCCCCGGCGCCCGCATCATGGAACTCCGGGCGGTTGTCGATTATAATATATTGTTATCCTCGCGAGAGGCAAAAATCGCATGAAAATTGACTTCAAGAAACGCAAAATCCAGGTCGTCACGGTCGTCATGGTCGTGTTCCTGGGATATATCGGGTGGGAGGCCTACCGGAGGGCAAAGGCGGCCGCGGGCGATCAGCCCCAGAGTCAGCGCGCCGTGACGGTGGCCGTCGAGATCGGCCCCGTCGTTACGGGATCGATCACGGACGTCGGCCAATTCTCGGGCACCCTGATCCCGAAATCAAGCTTCACCGTCGTCCCCAAGATCTCGGGGAGGCTGAAACGGCTGCTGATCGACATCGGCGACACGGTCACTCGCGGCCAGCTCGTGGCCGTGCTTGAAGACGAGGAATACCAGCAGGACGTCCTGCAGGCCGATGCCGACCTCCGGGTCGCCCGGGCCAACCTCGAGGAGGCCGCGAGCACCCTGGAGATGGCCAGGAAGGACCTGGAACGGGCGAGGGCTTTGCAGGAGAAGGGCATCCAGTCGCAATCCGAGCTCGATGCCGTCGCCTCGCGGTACGACGCCCAGCGGGCCCGTCACAAAGTGTCGACCGCCCTGATCGCCAACCGCGAGTCCGCCCTGGCTTCGGCCCGGGTGCGGCTCTCCTACACCCGGATCAAGGCTTCCTGGGAAATGGGAAGCGAAGTCCGTTTCGTGGGCGAGCGCTTCGTCAGCGAGGGAGCGATGCTCTCCCCCAATACGCAAATTCTTTCGATCATCGAGCTCAAGCCGATCACGGCAGTCGTCTTCGTCACGGACAGGGATTATTTCCGCCTGGGCGTCGACCAGCCGGCGACGGTCACGAGCAGCGCCTTCGGCGGCGAATCGTTCGCCGGCCGGGTCGCCCGGATCGCGCCGCTGCTCCAGGAATCCTCCCGCGAGGCGAGGGTGGAGATCGAGATCCAGAACGAAAAAGAGCTGCTCAAGCCCGGCATGTTCATCAACACCCGGATCGAGTTCGCCCGGCGCGAATCGGCCGTGATCGTGCCGGTCCGGTCGCTGGTGAACCGCACCGGGCAACAGGGGATCTTCCAGGTCGACCTGGAAAACAAGAAGGCTGTTTTCCTGCCGGTCAAGGTCGGGATCGTCGAAGGCGAGCGGGCCGAGATCCTCGAACCCGTTTCCCTGTCAGGATACGTGGTCACCCTCGGGCATCACCTGCTCGAGGACGGCACGGCACTCATCCTCCCGCAGGGCGCCCCCCGGTCCGCGGGTACCGTCCCGGCGGCAGCGGCATCGACCCCGGCCAAAACCGTCTCCACGAAGTGAAGTCCCCCGATGAGCCTGTCTGATTTTTCGATCCAACGCCCGATCTTCACCCTGATGATCACGCTCGTGATCATCATCGTCGGCCTGGTCGCGGTGGCCCGTCTGCCCGTCGACCTGATGCCCGAAATCGTCTACCCGACCCTCAACATCTTCACCTCCTATGAGAACACCGGCCCCGAGGAGATCGAGGAGCTCATCACCCGCCCGGTCGAAGAGGCGATGAGCGCGGTCCCGGGGGTCGAAGAGGTCTTTTCGGTATCGTCCGAAGGCTCGAGCTCGGTCCGGATCATGTTCTCCTGGGGGACGGACCTCGACGCAGCCGCCGACGACGTGCGGGAACGGCTCGACCGGGTCGTCGGCCGGCTGCCTGAAGACGTCGAGCGACCGACGCTCCGGAAGTTCGACCCGGCCCAGCAGCCGATCCTGATGCTCGGCGCCGTGAGCAATCTCGACCCGATCCAGACCCGCCGCATCATCGACGAGCAGATCTCCTACAGGATCGAACGGGTGGCGGGAGTGGCCTCGGTCGATGTCTGGGGCGGGCTGGAGCGCGAGATCCAGGTCAACCTGTTCCCCGACACGGTCAAGGCCCTGGGCCTCCCCCTGGACCTGATCATCGCCAAGATCCGCCAAGAGAACGTCGACCTGCCGGCCGGGATCATCGAGCGGGGGAACTACGAGCTCCTCGTCCGCATCCCCGGCGTTTACACCAGCCTGGATGAGATCCGCGAAACGGTCGTCGCCAAGCGGGAGGGCGTCCCGATCCAGCTCAAGGAGATCGCCTCGATCGAGGACACCTACCGCCGGATCACCCGCATCGTCAGGATCAACGGCCTGCCCGGGACGCGGATCGCCATCTACAAGCAATCGGGCCGGAACACAGTCGAAGTGGCCGAGGGGGTGTTCAAGGAGATCGCGGAGATCCAGCGGGACATTCCGCAGATCCAGCTCCTGTCCGTATCGAACAGCTCGGAATATATCAAGAACGCCATCGGCAATGTCGGCTCCTCGGCCTTGATCGGCGGCGTCCTGGCCATCATCGTCATCTTTCTCTTCCTGGCCAACTTCCGGAGCACGCTCGTCATCGCCGCCTCGATCCCGATCTCGATCATCGCCACCTTCGCCCTGATCTACTTCGGCGGCTTCACTCTGAACGTTATGACCCTGGGAGGATTGGCCCTGGGAGTCGGGATGCTGGTCGACAGCTCGATCGTCGTCCTGGAGAATATCTACCGCCTGCAGGAGGGCGGCGAGCCGCCCCTCCAGGCCGCCTTGTCGGGAACCAAGGAAGTGGCGGGGGCCATCACCGTCGGCGCGCTGACGACGGTCGTCGTCTTCTTCCCGATGGTCTTCATGCGGGGCATGGCGGGGGTCATGTTCAAGCAGCTGGCCTTCGTCGTCGGGTTCGCCAACCTGTGCGGCCTGTTCGTCGCCCTGACTCTCGTGCCGATGCTCTGCGGGCGCTATCTCAGCGCGGAGAGGTTCGAGGGCGGCCGGCCGGGAAGCTTTTCGCATAAGCTGGTATCGACGATCCTCGGGTTCTTTCACCGGCTGGAGAACAGCTATAAGCGTCTGCTCCACTTTTCCCTCAACCACCGCGTCCAGGTCCTGGGCGTGGTTGTCGCCATGCTCCTCGGGAGCATCGGGCTCGTCCGGCTGGTCGGGAACGAGTTCATGCCGGCGACCGACGAGGGCGAGGTCAGGGTCTCGGTGGAGATGGAGGTCGGGACCAAGCTCAGCCTGATGGATGAGAAATTCCGGGAGCTCGCCGACATCATCCGGAGGGAAGTCCCGGAGATGCTGAGTCTCGAGGAGAGCATCGGCGGCGGCGGCTGGCGGAGCGGCTCGCACACCGGCAGCTTCACCGTCAGGCTGTCTCGGCGCGGAGAGCGCGACCGGTCGAGCGAGGACATCGCCACCGACCTGCGGAAAAAGCTCGCCAACCTGCCCGGGCTCATCGTCAGGACGCGCGCCTCGGGCGGCCAGATGATGTTCGGGATGCGCGGGGGCGGCGGACAGGAAAGGGTCCAGGTCGAGATCCGGGGTTACGACCTGCAGACCGGCGAGGCGCTCGCCCAGCAGGTGCGGAAGGTGGTCGAGGACGTCGAGGGCGTGACCGACATCCGGCTCAGCCGGGAAATGGGGAATCCCGAGGAGCTGTTCGTCATCGACCGGCAGGCCGCCGCCGACATGAAGCTTTCGGTGTCCCGGATCGGCCAGACCATCCAGACGGTGCTCATGGGGACCCAGGCCAGCTACTTCCGCGAAGCCGGCCGGGAATTCAGGATCCTCGTCAAGGTCAAGGACTCGGAGAAGCTCGATGTCGAAAGGCTCCTCGACCTGACCCTGACCAACACGGACGGCGAGCCGATCAGCCTGAGGAACGTGGTGAACGTCCGGCCGCGGCGGGGGCCCCAGCGGATCGAGCGGCGCGACCGCGACCGGGTGTTCAATATCTCGGGCGAGATCGCCGGCCGGGACCTCGGGTCGGTGCTCGGGGATATCCGGAAAGGGCTGCGCACGGTGCCGATCCCCAGGAATTTCAGCGTCGGGTTCACCGGGGACTACGAAGAACAGCAAAAGGCCTTCCGCGAGCTGCTGCTGAGCATCATCCTGTCGCTGCTTCTCGTCTACATGATCATGGCCATGCTCTACGAGTCGCTCCGCGACCCGCTCATCGTCATGTTCTCGGTGCCCCTGGCCGGCATCGGCGTCATCCTGATCCTCTTCCTCACCAAGACGACCTTCAACGTCCAGTCCTACATCGGCTGCATCATGCTCGGCGGGATCGTCACCAACAACGCCATCCTGCTCGTCGACTACATGAACCTCCTGAGGAGGAGGGACAAGATGGAGTTGCGGGAGGCGATCGAGGAGGCCGGCCGGAGGCGGCTCCGGCCGATCCTGATGACGGCGGTCACGGCCATCATGGCCACGCTGCCTCTGGCCTTGGGGTTCGAGGAGGGCGGCGAAGCCCAGGCGCCGATGGCCCGGGCGGTCATCGGCGGGCTGTTCAGCTCGACCCTGATCTCGCTGGTCATCGTTCCCATCATGTACTCGCTGTTCGAGGAGCGCCGCGAGCGAAAGAGGAAGCCGGCCCCGGAACCCGAGAAAGCGGCCAGTGGTGCGTCTCGTTAATAACTCGGCTTTCAAAATAGTCAACGAAGACGCGCCACCGCGGGGGAGTTTGAGGGGGACGGCGCCGTTCCCCTCAGGGGGTCAGCGGAGTGAAACGAAGCGCCGAGGGGGGAGCTTGACTCCCCCCGGAAGTGTCCCGTCTCTGCGGAGGACTTTGGAAAGAGATCTATGAGACGGGATACTATTTAAGCCGGTAGATCCGCTTGAAGTTCCCGCCGAAGACGAGCGCCTCGTCTCCTTTTCCCAGGTTCAGCCGGCGGATGCCCTCGACCCCAAGTGTGGCGAGCGCGAACGGGGAATTCGACCCGAAAACCACCTTCTCGGCGCCCGCCTCCCGAACGGCCTTTTTGACATAGATCGGCTCGCAGGCCGGCGGGATGGTGGTGCCGAGATAGAAGTTCGCGTGCTTCTTCGCCAGCTCGATCGCCAGGTCCACGGCGTAGCGGTAGCCCATGTGCTCCATGATGATCGGGAGCTTCGGGTATCTTTTGGCCATCTCCTCGATTTTCGCGTAGAAAGTCTTCGTCTGCGGGCTCCAGGACTCGCCGCCCGTGTGAATGGTCACGGGGATGCCCATCTCGTCGGCGGCGGCGACCAGGTCGTCGGACTCCACACCGTGCTTCAGGCCGGTGAAGCCCCACTCCTTGACCGCCCTCCGGAATTCGTCGACGGCCGCCCGGCCGAGGCGCGCGTTCACCAGACACATCCCGAAGATCCGGGTCGGGTGCTTTTTCATCGCCTCCCAGACGGTTTCGTTGGTCGCGGGATCGGCGCTCGAGATCAAGGTCATGGCGGCCTGGATCCCCGCCTCATCGAAGATCTTCACCAGCTCGTCGGCGCCGCCCGGCCTGCCGACAAGGTAGGGATTTCCCGTCAAGCTCAGGTACGATTCGCAGCAGTAGATCATGCCGGTTCTCCTCGGTGTCTCAGCCCAGCTTGTAGATCTTTTTGAGGTTTTCCCTGAAGATCAGGGCTTCCGCGCGGCTGTCGAGGCCGGCCCATTTCAGGCCCTTGACCGCGAACAGAGGTATGCCGGACGGCGCGAAGGAGCCGAATACCACCCGCTCCGGCCCGCCCGTCCAGATGGTCGACATCAGGTAGGCCGGCTGGCAGGTCGTGAGCGCGGTCAGGCCGAGGTGGAGGTTGGCGCATTTCTTGACCACCTCCCTCATCTCGTTTCCGAACTCGATCTCGGGCGGACGCACGGGGGCCCGGAAACCCATGTCCATGATGATCGGGACCTCGGGGAACTTCAGGGCGATGGCCGCGATCTGCGATGGTTTGCAGTTCTCGGAATCGCCGTCGATGGTCACGGGGACGCGCAGGTCCCTGGCCTTGGCCAGCACCGGGAGCACGATCTCCCCGTCCAGCGGATATTGGTGGAGAGTCGGAGAGAGCCGGACTCCCCGAAAGCCCAGGTCCTTCACGGCAGTCTCGAGCTCGCGCGCCGCCTCGTCGCCGCCGAAAGCCGGATTCACCGAGGCGCAGCCGAGGAGGCGTGGGTGGGACTTGATCCGTTTCGCGAGGCCAGGGTTGTCGGGGCGGGGGGTCGTCTCCGGAAAGACGATGAACCGGCCGACCCCGGCCTCGTCCGCGAGCGCCGTCAGGCCTTCGGGGCCGAACGGTTGGCCGTCGAACTCCATGGGCAGGAAGGTTTCGAAGTCGATGATCGCCTTGTCATCGGCCGTCACTTGTGATGCCGGACTGCCCGCGCGGGGCAGCAAGCCGGCGCCCGCGACAACGGCCGCCGACTTAGGAAATCTCTCCGTTTCAGCATCGTCGCTCCTCTCGGCGCGCCGCTCGGTCCAAGCTCTCAAGCCGAAGCGCCGCGCCCGGATCAGGCCGTGATGGCCCTCACGCAAGATGTCCGGTGCGGAATGTAGCATTTTTAATATCTTACGATACAAACCGAATTCTGTCCGGTGCCTTTCGTAACGCTCATGCCCGCGGGCTCTCGCCGGTGCCTGGGCCGGTCACCAAAGGTGGGCGGCGGCGGGGACGGCCGCCCGGGGCGCGAGGGCGATCGCGTCCGGCTTGCAGACGGAGCGGCAGATGCCGCAGCCGTAGCAGCGCCGGGGGTCGATCTCGGCTTTCCGGTTGGCGGCGCTGTAGCCGATGGCGCCGAACTGGCAGACCCGCATGCACTGGCGGCAGCCGTTGCAGAGGTCGGGCGACACCGCCGCGACGTATTCCGCCCGGAACATGACCGGGAACTGATGCGTTACGGTCGCCTTCATGGCCATGCAGTCGGAGCGGTCGCAGTTGCAGATGCCGCCGATGAACGGGGCGACGAAGGTCCAGACGGTGTGGCAGAGCCCCTCGCGCTCGTGGTCGCGGAAAGCGGCCAAGGTCTCCTCCTTGCTCAGCGTCTCGAGACCCTTGGTGTTGGGCCCGGTGAGGTAGTCGGCGTCGATCCCGCGGATGAGCCGGCCGAGCTCGCCGCCGTCGGGAGCCAGGCTCACACCGTAGCAGTATCGTTGTTCAGTGCCCAGCGTCGCCTGGCGGCAGATGCAGGCCACGCGCGTCACCGACGTCACGAAACCCAGTATCCTCTCGACATCTTCGATCGGGACGACCTGGCCGTAATGGACCCTCTTTTGGCGCTTGACGAGGCTTCCGGTCAACGCCCGGCGCACGAAACCGGGCGCCCGGTCAAGACGGTCGAGCGACTCGATGCCCTTTTGGAGTCTTTCCGGCTTAGGGAAGAAGTGCTTGATCATCTCGCGCCGCTTCAGGTCGCTCAGCAGGTCCTCGGCGTAGTTGTTGGCTTCGAGATACCACTTCCGTCCCTCGCCGTGCTTATGGCAAAAATCGCACATTGTTACACTCCCGCCGGTTCCCGCACACATCCAGAAATTGATATTGTCGTTAGAATTATAGCATCTTTCTTCAAACGCAGGGCCAGGACAGGCAAGTCCATTCGGGTTTGCCATTCGATAGCATCACTTTTAATGTGATATTAAAATCAATAAGGGGGTAGCGCGGCGAGGGGGCCCCCCGCCGACCGAACGTTTGATGTCGCTGACTCTGGGAACATGGTGAGACATGGAGGGTCGTTCGGGCGCCGGGGGAACGCCGTGACAGGACCCCAACTTCAGACAGAAAAATCACATAAAAAGGGGCGCAACCTTGCCATTCCGGATGAAATCGGGTAAAAAGACCGCATGGCCCACCTGGCCGCAAGATCGGGTTACGACCGGCTCGTCAAACGTCTCAACAAGTTTCCGCAAGGCGCTCCGCCCTCGAAGCTTCTTTTCGAGATCCTCAGGCTCCTCATGAGCGAGAAAGAAGCCTCACTCGTGGCCCTGGTCCCCATCAAAGTCGTTCACCGCCAAGACGGCCGCCCGGGCCTGGAAGACGAGCCTCGGGGAGGCGCAAAAGACCCTCGAGACGCTGGCCGGAAGGTGCCTGCTTCTCGATATCGCCGGCCGGACGGACCGTTATTATTCCCTGCCGCCGCCCATGGCCGGGTTTTTCGAGTTTTCCATGATGAGGCTCAGGGGCGACCTCGACCAGAAAGTTCTGGCCAAGCTCTACTACCAGTACATCACCGTCGAGGAGGATTTCATCAAGGCTCTGTTCACCCAGGGCGAAACGCAGCTCGGCCGGGTGTTCGTCAACGAGCCTGTCCTGAGCAACGACCAGGCTCTTCACGTCCTCGACTACGAGCGGGCGAGCGAAGTGATCAAGACCGCTGTCCCATCGGGGCATCGGCCTCTGCTACTGCCGCCACAAGATGGAGCACGCGGGCCGGGCCTGCGACGCTCCGCTCGATATCTGCATGACCTTCAACAACACGGCCGCCTCGCTCATCCGGCACGGCTATGCCCGGGCCGTCGACGCCGCCGAAGGGCTGGCCCTGCTCGACGAGGCCCGCGGCCGGAACCTCGTCCAATTCGGCGAGAACGTCAGGAACAGGGTCAGTTTCATCTGCAACTGCTGCGGCTGCTGCTGCGAGGCGATGATCGCCGCCCGCCGCTTCGGTATCCTGCATCCCGTCCACACCACGAATTTCCTGCCCGTGGTCGACGCCGGGACGTGCACGGGGTGCGGCGACTGCGCCGCCGCCTGCCCCGTCGAGGCCATGACCACGGTCTCGGCCAACGACCCGCTCCACCCCCGTAAGAAAAGGGCCAAGCTCGACGACAGCCTCTGCCTGGGCTGCGCCGTCTGCGTCCGGGCCTGCAAGACGAAGAGCCTCCGGCTGGTGTCCAGGGCCGAGCGGGTCATAACGCCCCTCAATTCGACCCACAGGGCGGTCCTGATGGCCATCGAGCGGGGAAAGCTCCAGAACCTGATCTTCGACAACCAGGCCCTCCGGAGCCACCGGGCCATGGCCGCGATCCTGGGCGTGATCCTCAGGCTCCCGCCGGTCAAACAGGCCATGGGGTCGAGGCAGATGAAATCCCGCTATCTCGAGGCGCTCATCACGCGGCTGCGAAGTTAAAGAACGGGTGGCCTGGCGCCAGTCCCTGCCCTGCGCTGGCCCCGATTGAACGTCCCGGCGGCTTTCTGCTAATATCACAACCGCGATGCACGTCCCGCTTCTTCAGGAACTTGTCATCATCCTGGCTGTTTCCGTCTTCATCGTCTTCATCTCCCAAAAGGTCAAACTCCCGGCCGTCGTCGGGTTCCTCCTGACCGGGGTGTTGATCGGGCCGGGCGGCCTGTCGCTGGTCAAGGACACCGCGACCGTTAACATCCTGGCGGAAATCGGCGTCGTGATGCTCCTCTTCACCATCGGCCTCGAATTCGAGCCGGCGCGTCTCAAGCGCATCCAGCGATACTTCTGGGCCGGCGGCGGGCTTCAGGTTTTGCTGACGACGGCCGCCTGCACCGGGATCCTGGCGGCGTTCTTCGGGCTCGGTCTCCGGGAGGCCCTCTTTTACGGCTTCCTCGTCTCCCTGAGCAGCACGGCCGTCGTGCTCAAGATCATGGGGGACCGCGGCGAGACCGACTCCCCCCAGGGGCGAATCTCCCTCGGCGTGCTCATCTTCCAGGATATCGCCATCGTGCCCATGCTGGCGCTCGTGCCCGTCCTGGCCGACACCGGCGGAGTTTCGGCAGGAGCTATCGCCCTGCGCTTCGGTCTAAGCGCGGGCGCGATCGCCGCGGTGTTCTTTCCGGCCCGCCTGATCATGCCCCGGGTCTTCCACCTCGTCATCAAGACCCGAATCCGCGAGGTGTTCCTCATCGCCACCCTCTTCATCTGCCTGGGCATGGCCCTGCTGACGTCGTCGCTCGGCCTGTCGCTCGCCCTGGGCGCGTTCCTGGCCGGTGTGCTGATCGCCGAATCCGAATACAGCCATCAGGTCGTCTCGGACATCCTGCCCTTCAAGGACGTCTTCAACAGCCTGTTCTTCATCTCCGTCGGCATGCTGCTCGACGTGGGAGCTGTCTGGAAGTTCAAGCTGACCGTGCTGGGCCTTGTGGCCGCCGTCCTCCTTCTCAAATTCTCCGTGGTCGTCCTGACAGTCCGCCTTCTCGGGTATGGATCCCGGATCGCCGTCCTCACCGGACTGGCCCTGGCTCAGATCGGGGAGTTCTCCTTCGTCCTGGCCGGAGTCGGGCGGGCCAACGGGTTCCTGGCCGGCGACATCTTCCAAGCCTTTATCGCCTCCTCCATTCTGACCATTCTGGCGACGCCGCTCCTCATCCAGGCCTCGCCGGGCCTGGCGGACCGCGGCGCCCGCACCTTCCGCTGGAAAAAGAGGTTCGTCCAGGACCCCGCGAAGCCCGGCGGCGATCTGGCGGACCATGTCATCATCGCCGGCTTCGGCCTCAACGGGCACAACCTCGCCCACGTCCTCAAGGAGGCCGGCATCCCCTATGTCATCCTCGAGCTCAACCCGGTGACGGTCCGGAAGGCGACCGCGGAGGGCGAACCGATCATCTTCGGCGACGTCTCCAGCCCGACCATCCTCGAAGAAGCCCGAATCCGCCGGGCGAAAAGCATCGTCTTCGCCATCTCCGACCCGGAGATGACGCGGCGGGGGGTCAAGGCGGCCCGGGCCCTCAACCCGGACGTCTTCGTCATCGTCCGGACGCGCTACGCCTCGGAGGTCGACGACCTCCTGAAGCTCGGCGCCAGCGATGTCATCCCCGAGGAGTTCGAGACCTCGATCGAGATCTTCACCCGCGTCCTGGAGAAGTACCACGTGCCGAGGAACATCGTCGATGCCCAGATCAGGGTCTTCCGGGGCGAGTGCTACGGGATGCTGCGCGGCAGCTGCAGCCTCGGTCCGGCCGACCGCCGAAAGGATCGCCGACCTGCTGGCGGCGGGGACGGCGGAAACCTTCTTCGTGGGCCAAGGACGCCTGGCCGGCCGGGAAGACGCTGGGCGACCTCGACCTCCGCGGCCGGACAGGGGCGACCGTGATCGCCGTCGTCCGTGGCGAGGAATCGTTCACCAGCCCGGGCTCGGATTTCGAGATTCGGGAACAGGACACCCTCATCCTCGTCGCCAGCCACCGCGACATCGACCGGGCTATCAGCTACTTGACATCCGGAGAATAGGAGAGCCGCGCCATGCGATTTCCCGCGCGCCTTCTGCCATTCAATCCGCCGTGATCGTCGCGGCCCTTCTCTCCGGGGCGGTCCATGCTTTCTCGCAGGCGACGGACAAGAAGGAGCCACTCCCCGCGAAAGCCGGAGATGAGGAGCGGGAGAAGAAAAAGAAGTCCGAGGAGGAGCGCTCCAAGCTCTTCCAGCTCGAGAACGTCATCATCGACGTGGTCGAACACGCCCGGGACATCGAGGTCCCCAACATGGACGTCGTCAAGCCCGAGCTCTTCCCCATGGGCATCGGGACAACCCTCGATACGGCCCTGGAGCGCCAGCCGGGCGTCAATATCCAACGGATGCAGGAGGTCGGGACGGCGGTCGACGACGACTCGATCAAGATCCGGGGCATGGGCGCGCGGCGGATCCAGGTGCGCCGGGACGGGCGGCAGCTCAATTCACCGGGGACCGCGGGCGGCTACTTCATCGACTGGACGATGATCCCGCTTCTCGACGTGGACCGCGTTGAGGTCATCAAGGGGGTGGGCGACCCGCGCTACGGCAACGTCCTCGGCGGAGTGGTCAACCTGGTCCCCAAGACCCTGCCCGCCGACAGGCCGGCGACCGAGCTCCTGGTCTCGGGGGCGAGCTACGAAACGCTGGCTTTCGATTTCCATCACGCCTACAAGCCGGGGCGGTTCGATTATTCCGTGTCGGCGGGCCTGAACCGGAGCCAGGGCTACCTTTGGAACGGGAAGCTCCGGTCCGGCGGCGCGGACGCCCGGCTGGGCTACGACCTGCCGTGGGGCGGCCGGCTGACGGCGGACGTCATGTACAGCCAAGTCCGGAAGGGGTTCATCGTGGCCAACCGGACAGCCAAAGATCCCGACCTGTCGGCTTATGAGGTTCCGGTCGACGGCGGCTTCCCCGCTTCGGACGGCGAGTACATGTACGGCGGCATGGGGCCCTACCCTTCGCCCGGGAGCTTCTGGAAAAAAGAGAAATGGCTGTTCGATTTCGATTATACGCAGCCCGTCGGAGACAGCGGGCTGGTCACCTTCCGCTACTGGTTCAACCACGGGGACCGCGAGGCCTACAACACGCGCTTCTCCGGTACGAGGGTTTATCACAAGGAGTTCTTCGACGACCGGTCCTACGGGTTCGCCGCGAGCGCCCGGCAGTCCTGGGGACGCCAGACCTTCACCGCGGGGTTCGACTACGGCTATCTCAAGGACGACGGCGACCGGAATTACCCCGACGATTTCCGGGCCGCTTTTCGGAACGGGTCTTATGTCGGGGGCAAGGACCTCGGCCTTTACGTCATGGACGAGATCAAGCTCGCCGACGAGCGCTGGATCGTGACGCCGGGCCTCCGGTACGTCTCCTACAAAGGCATCTCCGGCCCGGCCGGACAGCTCGAGGGGATACCGGATATCGAGATGGACGGCCTGTCGCCGTCGATCAAGCTCACCTTCAACTACAAGGACGACAGCCTTCTCTACGCGAGCGTCGCCCGCGCCCTGCGGCTGCCCCAGCCCCCGGAATACTACTGGCATTACAGCCCCGACGCCGGCGTCAATACCGCCGGACTGCCCTTCAGCGAGGAGGACGGACTGCTCATCCAGGCAGGCTGGAGGACGACGCTCCCGGGCCGGACGAGCATCGAGATTTCGCCCTACTATTACGACATCAGCGAGTACATCCAGTTCGACCTGATCAATTTCGTGGCCTACAACATTGACAGGGCGCGGATCTACGGGGTCGAGTTCGAGATCGCCCAGCCGTTCGGCCGGGCCTGGTCGGCCTTCCTGAACTATACGCTCCAGGGGAGCCGGACCGAGGGGGACGACTTCGTCGAGCTTTTCCTCCCCCCCGAGGACGCGGGCTTCCGCGAGGTGCCGGGACTGCCCGGGCACAAGCTGAACGCCGGCGTCCGCTGGCGGGCCCGGAACGGCGCCGGCGTCGCCGCCTTCGGCCAGTATGTCTCGGAGCAGAGCATCGTCTATAACGACAACCTGATCGGCGGCCCCATGTCCGTCCAGCGGCAGGACGGCTATCTCCGGGTGGATGTCGAAGCCCGGTATCCGCTGATCTCGGACCTCGAGCTCAACCTGTTCGTCCGGAATCTCTTCGACGTGAATTACCAGGAGAGGTTCGGGTTCCCGGCGGCGGGGAGGAATATCGGCCTGGCGGTCAGGATGAGGGTTTAGTTTCCCGTCTCGTAAGTTCCTTTCCAGAGTCTTTAGCAGAGACGGGACACTTCCAGGGGGGAGTCAGGCTCCCCCCTCGGCGTTTCGTTTCACTCCACTGACACCCTGAGGGGAACGGTGCCGTCCCCCTCAATCTCCCCCGCCGTGGTGCGTCTTCGTTGCTCTTTTATAAAGCCAAGTTATTTGCGAGACGCACCACTTAGGCGGGACCGGCCGGGCGGCTGATCGCGCCGCGGCTCTATCACGGTGAGGCTGACCCTCGCCCGCTGGGGGGAATTGACGGCCTCGGGACAATGGAAGGTGATGCTGCCGGTGTAGAGTCCCGGGCCGAGGCCGGAAGGCCGAACGCGGACGGACACCACGCCGTTCCCCGACCCTGAGGCCGGAGCGACGGTGAACCAGTCGGCGTCTCGCGTCGCCTGCCAGGCGTAGGGGCGGGCGCCGGTGGTCGCGACGGCGAGCGGCTTGACGAACTCGCGGCCGTCGGCGGTCGAGGCGAGGAAAGAGACAACGGCGTCGGACAGGCTGAGCCGCGCCGCCTCGATATTCTGTCCGGCCTGGCAGGCGTGGACGCTCATCTCGCTCTCGTTGCTGGTCACGCGATCGACGAGGATGCCTTTCTCCAGGTTAAAGAGCCCGCCCCGGGCGTTGATCGTGTCCCGGGCCTGGGCCAGCCATCGGCTCACGCCGGGAAAGTCGGGGTGATGGCGGACGTTGCCGTCGATGGGATGGAGGATGTTCCGGGCCGCCCAGGCGTCCAGGGCGACCGGGTCCTGGCCGGCGACGAGCTGGTTGGCGCGGAACGTCGTCTCGGCCGGCCAGCCGCCGAGCGTGGCGTGCGAGACCCAGATCGCGTCGATGATGTTCAGGACGGGCGTCGCAACCGAGGCGGCCATCTTGCCGGCGGTTTCCCCGAGGCTGCTGTAATGACGGGGACCGCTCTGTCCGTCGTCCATGGAGACGAGGCCGTAGAAGTGTTTCAGGCTGGCCGTGAATTCCGAGCCGCCGGTGTCGTGGTGCTTGAGGACGGGGACATTGATGAGCTTCAGGCCGGGGCCGTGCGCCGTTCCGTTCCAGATGCCGTCGCGGAGCTCGACCCTGCGGCCGCCCGGCGTCATGAAGCACGGGTAGGAAACGTTCTCGTACTTGCGGTAGCCGTTCGTGACATGGTCGGCCGGCCCGATGAACGCGGTGCGGATCGGGTCGAGGAGAAAAGCGGAGACGCGCGGGTCGCGGAAGATCGAGTTCACGAGATAGAGAAAGCTGTGGCTCTCGTCGTTGGCGTTGGCGTGGACGCCGGTGTCTCCGCCGTAAGCCGGGCTCGTGTCGCAGGCGAGACTGCCGCGGCCCTGGCCGTTCTCGACGATGACCGCCTCTCCCGTGAAACCGTCGGGATGGTCGAGAAGGCGTTGGATGAGCCCGCGGACGAGGTCGCTGTTCGTCGCGCCGCGGTACTTCCACTGGGCGTTGACCTTGATGAGGACGACGTCGTCACGGGCGATGAGCCCGGAGGGGCCGCAGAGCTGGCCGGGATTGGGTGAACGATAGAGCTTGAGCCCGTTGTCGGCCATAAGGTAGATAAGCGATTCGAGGCCGAGGTGATAGTTGGGGTGAGCGGGGTCGCCGAACGGGAAGTCGGGAATCCCCCGGACCGAGAAGAGGTCATTGAGGGTGGCGCCGGAGGAGATGGACAGCGGGCGTGGAGAACAGGCCTGGAGACGGGCCGGCGGCACGAGCGGAGCCAGGACGGGAAGCGCGAACCCGCCCGCGAGGAACCGGAAGAGTTCCCGGCGGGAAAATCCCCGTTTTCGGTTCATGGATGCCATGGCCTCCTCAATTACTATTTAATCTATCGATTATATAGATTTAATACACTTTAATCTAGTGGCGCGTCTCGCAATCTGATTCGGGACACAATACCAATTACCCGATTCCGAATGTCAGCATTTCTCTATTCGTGTGATACGAGATGGTCAGGGGAAGGGTGGCAGGGCGATAGTCCCTGCCCGCCCGGAGCGACGGGGACCGGCGGGAAGCGGGAGTCTTCGAAGCGACCATCAGAATAGCGGCGGAGCGACTCGGAGCCGCTATTCTGCGGAATCTCTTAAAAAAGCTCTTGACTATCAGTTCGCCCGGGGGCCGGTGGCAAAGGGCGATACCGGCGACGCTTCGGGATCCTATCCGCTGGCGCGAGGACGGACTTCGCAGACGCTTCTCCAGACTTCTACCCGAAATATTAATCCCCCCTTCCCCCCTTGGAATCAAGGGGGGACTCGGATACGGTCAGCGTCTGCAAAAAAGGTCGGACCTCGCCATGACAGGACCCTATTGAGGGGGAACACGATCACAAGAAAAGTGATGCTTCGATTTCCAATTAGGGATACGGTGTAAGGAGTGAACGAACCGGGGCCAGGCTGGGCGATTAAAAGAGACCCTCCTGTTCTATTGCCTGACTAAAAAAATGGGGGAATTCGGTGCATTACGTATACCGTCCCACGATTTGTGTCATACTCCCCTATTCCTTGCGGATTCGGATACGTTCCACTATCATCTATTCGAGTGAAACCGTCACTTGGAGGCACGTCTTGAAGAAACCCCAACGGATCGCTATTCTAACGGGCGGAGGGGATGCCCCGGGCATCAACGCCGTCATCCGGGCCGTCGCCAAGCACGCCATCCTGGAGCACGGGCTCGAAGTCATCGGCATCGTCGACGGCTACGATGGCCTCGTCCACAACCGCAGCCGCAAGCTCAGCTACGATGACGTTTCCGGGATCCTGACCCTGGGCGGCACGATCCTGGGCGCCTCGAAGACATCCAACCCCTATCAATACGCCGTGACGGAAGGCGGCCAGATCGTCTTCAAGGACCTTTCGCGCAAGGCGATCAAAACCGTGCGGGACCTGAAGGTCGACGCCCTCGTCTGCATCGGCGGCGACGGAACGCTGGGCATCGCCCACCGGCTGCACCAAGACGGCGTCCCGGTGGTCGGCGTCCCGAAGACGATCGACAACGACCTTCGCGGGACCGACCTCACGTTCGGGTTCGACACGGCCGTGGCCATCGCCACCGAGGCCATCGACCGGCTGCACACGACCGCCCAGTCCCATCATCGGATCATGATCGTCGAGGTCATGGGCCACTGGACGGGCTGGATCGCGCTCTACTCCGGTGTCGCCGGCGGCGGCGACATCATCCTCATCCCCGAGATCCCCTTCACGGTCAAGGCCGTGGCCGACAAGATCGAGGAAAGGTCCAGGCGGGGCCGCCGGTTCAGCATCGTCGTCGTCGCCGAGGGCGCCAAGCCCGTCGGCGGCCAGAACGTCATCAAGCGTCTGGTCAAGAAGAGCGCGGACCCCATACGGCTCGGCGGCGTCGGGTTCGTTCTCCAGGAGCAGCTCGAGAAGGCGACCGGACGGGAGGCGCGGACCGTCGTTCTCGGGACATCTGCTGCGGGGCGGCTCGCCCACCGCCGCCGACCGGGTCCTGTCGACCCAGTTCGGGTCCCACTCCCTGGAACTGATCATGCGGGGCGAGACGGGCATGATGGTGGCGGTCCATGGCTGTGAGATCACCCACATCCCGCTTGAGGTCGCGGCCGGCGGGCCGAGGACGGTGCCACCGGACAATCCCGTGCTCGCGGCGGCCAGGACGATCGGCACGAGCTTCGGCGACTGAGGGGAACGCTTCTCCCCGCGGGGACCGTATCCTCCCCGGGACAGATCTGGTTGCGTGGAATCTTCTGGTGGGGGAATCTGTCCCCGACTAGCGCAGGTTCATTTTACCCAGCCAGTCATCGAACCGGGGATCGTCCCTGAGCGGGTCGAGCTGGGGGTCGAACTTCAGGAACATCTGCTCGGCGTCCCTCTCGGCATACGACATGGCCAGGTATTCAAACGCCTTCTCCTTGTCGCCCAGGGCGGCGCTGATCGCGGCCAAATAATAGAACGGGACATACGTCTGTTTAGACCGCTCGATCAAGCCCCTGAGCTCCGCCTCGGCCTTTTCTCTTTTGCCGGTTGCCCCGTAGGCACATGCCCGCCCGAAAGAGGCGAGGGTAGTTCCGCCGGGCAGACGGGAGGCCTTTTCAAACTCTGCGAGCGCCTTCCTGGGCGATCCCTTCTGCAGATAGGCCAGCCCGAGATAGCAATTAACCCAGTTGATGCCGGAATCCGTTTTCTGAATTTCGCGCCACAGCCGGATCGCCTGGTCGAATTGGCGGGTGTAATAATACATGGAAGCGATCGACGCTTTTATAGGCAGGGAACTGGGGTCGAGCTCCCGGGCTTTCTCGAACTTGGCCGTCGCCTCCTCGAATCGCCCCAGGTTGGCCAGGAGCGAGCCGTAATATTGATACGCCGTCGCGTAGTTGGGGTTCAACCCGATCGCCCAGTTGAAATCGATCTCCGCGTCCAGCCAGTTCCAGTCGTAATTATACTTAACAAAGGCCAAGGCGATATATCCTTCGGCCAGCGCATCGTCGATCTGGAGGGCCTTTTCGGCGGCCTCTTTGGCCTTGGGATAGACATCTCCGGGACGGGCGAACCCGAGTCGCCCCAGGAAGCTATAGGCATCGGCGAGGCCGGCGTAGGCCAGAGCAAATTTCGGGTCTTTGGCGAGCGCTTTTTGAAAGTCATCGATCGAGTCCTTAAGCCCCTCCTCGGTCCTCCTGTTCCAGCTCAGCCGGCCCTGCGTGTAGAGGTTGTAGGCGTCCGGATCCTGAGTATAGCGCTTGACCAGCATGTAGTCCTGGCCGGCCACGAGCTCGATACGCAGGGCGTTGACGACGGCCTTGGAGATCTCGTCCTGGACGCTGAAAATTCTCTCGACCTTGCGGTCATATGTCTCGCCCCACAGGTTCGAGCCGTCCTGGACCCGCGTCAGCTTGACGTTGACGCGGAGGTTGTCCTCTTCGCGCTGGATGCTGCCCTCGAGGATGTTCTCGACGCCCAGTTCCTTCCCGATCACCCGGATGTCCTGGTCGGCGCCCCCATAGCGCATCACGGACTGGCGCGAAATGACCTTGAGCTGCCCCAGGCTCGAGAGCTTGGTGATGAGGTCGTCGGTGATGCCGCTCGAGAAAGCCGCCTGGTCTTTGGCTGTGCTCAAGTCGGCAAAGGGCAGGACGGCGATCGAGTTCTTATATGCGCCCGCGGTGACCGGCGCCCCGGTTCCTGGGCCTCCGGCGCGGCGCGCCATGACGAAAAAGTACCCGCCCGCGGCGGCAGCGATAACGCCCGCCGCCAGGAGGACGAAAGCGGCAGGCCTCGCTAACCGTTTCTTCGCCGGCCGGGCCGCATTCGTCGCCCCCGGGGTCAGGCCGCGCGTCGACGGAAGATCGCCCTCTATGGCCGTAAGCTCGGCCAGCAGGGCCTCCGCCGTCTGGTAGCGGTGCGCCGGGTCCTTCTCCAGGCAGCGCAGGATCAGCCTGCCGAAAGCCTCCGGCACCTGCGGGTTCAGGGACCGGGGATCGCGGGGCGGCTCGGTCTTGTGTTTCAGGGCGACGGCCAGGGGCGTGTTTCCCTCGAAGGGGGCCTCCCCAGTCACCATCTCGAACAGTACGGCCCCGAAGGCGTAGATATCCGAACGCGGATCGGCTTCCTTGCCGTCGAGCTGCTCGGGCGACATGTAGTCGGGCGTCCCGATGATCATGCCGGGGCCGGTGATCCCCGCATCCCTCGTCGACCTGGCGATCCCGAAATCCATGATGTGGGCCTTTCCCGCGCGGTCGATCATGACGTTCTGGGGCTTCAGGTCGCGATGGATGACCCCCAGCCGGTGGGCCTCGACCAGGCCCTCGGCCACTTCCCTGGCGATGGACACGGTCCGGCTCGCCGGAAGCTGCCCGACGCGCTTCAGCAGCGTTTTCAGGTCCTCGCCGGACACGAATTCCATCGTGATGTAGGTGGTATCGCCGGCGCGACCCAGGTCGAACATCCGGCAGACGCTCCGGTGGGCGATGCGCCGGGCGAGCTTGAGCTCGTTCCGGAAGCGCTCGATGACGCCTTCGCCCGAGGCGATCTCGGTGTTAAGGACCTTGAGGGCGACGATCTCCTTGACCTCGGAATCGAAGGCCTTGTAGACGCGTCCCATGCCGCCCTTTCCCAGCTCCTCCATGACCTGGTAGCGGCCGGCGAAGACGGTGCCGGGGCTGAGCTCAGGCACGGGCGGCTCGAAGGCGGCCGTCCGGGTGAACGAGGAAGGGGCTCCGCGCGCCGCGCCGAGTTGAGTGCCGCACCGGCCGCAGTACAGGCTCTCAGTTGGATTATCGGCCTGACAGCGCGGACATTTCATGGACGGAGTTCCGTTTCGCGGGTTTGCTTCACGCTTCTACGATATCGGCCCGGGGCCGGGATTAGTCAAATTCATGCGCCGGGGTTCGCCCTCCTTAAATAAGGACGAGCTGACCGCAAGAAAAAGTTGGCATTGAAATCGGGGGACAACATACATAACTCATTAAATTAGCCACATATAAAAGGGGACAGGAGATAGGGGGACAGTATACGTAATTCACTTATCTTGCTGCATATTAGAGCGGATATATCCGTTTGCGGGTTTAGGGCGGAGGATCTCCTGGGGAATTAAGTGCATTATGTAAGACGTCCCCCGATATCAGAGGACTGTCCCCATTTTCGGAAAAGACGGGCGAAAAGAGTTGGCCAAGAAATCGGGCGGCGAATTTGTTAAAATAGATGATAAGATGAAAAAACCTGTCGTGGGCGCGTTTCTTTGTCTTTTCTTGGCCCTGGCGGCTTATTCAGGCGGCGCCTGGCCTGCCCCGGAAACATCGGGCCCGGACACCGGGCAGGAGCGGTTCTTCGGCAAAAAGCGGGTGACAATCGCCGTCACCGATTCCGGGTTGGGCGGGCTGTCGGTGCTGGCCGAGGCGGCCGCCCGGATGAAAACGGCCGGGACGTTCGAGGCCGTGAATTTCATTTTTTATAACGCCCTGTTCTCGGCCGAGGGCGGGTATAACCGCCTGAAGACCCGCGGAGAAAAGATCGCCATTTTCCAGAGCGCCCTGGGAAGCCTGGAAAAAAAATACCGGCCCGACCTGATCCTCATCGCCTGCAACACGCTCTCGGTCCTTTATGAGAAAACGTCTTTTTCGCAGCGGACGAAAACCCCGGTCGTGGGCATTGTCGGGGCCGGCGTGGACCTGATCGCCGAGGGACTGCGCGCGGCGCCGGACTCGTCGGTCATCATCTTCGGCACGCCCACGACGATCTCCGAGGGAACCCACCGGCAGGCGCTCGAAAAGGCGGGCTTCGCCGCGGACCGCATCATCCCCCAGCCATGCCCGGAGCTCGAGAGCTATATCGAGAGGGACAGCGCCGGCGGTGACACGGAGCTCCTCATCACCGCCTTCGCCGAAGAAGCCCTCGACAAACTGCCCCCGCCCCGCCCGCCGGTCTTCGCCAGCCTCAACTGCACCCACTACGGCTATGCGCTGCCGCTTTGGGAAGCCGCCTTCGCCGGCGCCGGGGTCAAGCCCGCCGGTATCCTCAACCCGAATTCCCGGATGATCGATTTCCTGTTCGCGCCGGGGCGGGCCGGACGATTCCCCGGAACCCGCATCGCCGTCCGCGTCGTCTCGATGGTCGAGATCAGTCCCGAAAAGATCGGATCGATCGGGAGATGGCTCGCCCTGACCTCGCCCGAGACGGCGGATGCCTTGACCTCCTACGAGCACGTCCCCGATCTCTTCGGCTGGCAATCGGCGAATTGATTCATTGTCACCGATAAAAACAGCGGTCGACCTGTAACTTTTCAGCCGGAACCCAGTCTATATGACTGTACACGATAAAACAGGCATAACCGTGGACCCGACATCCGATAACGCGCTTATGGAGCAAGTCAGGGACGGCCAGGTCGCAAGATTGGCCATCCTGTTCGAGAGGCATCACGTCATGCTCTACAATTTTTTCCTCCGGCTCACCGGCCGCCGGGGCCCGAGCGAGGACCTCGTCCAGGAGGTTTTTGTCCGGATCCTCAAGTACAGGGCGACCTACCGGAGCGAGAGCCGGTTCACGGTCTGGCTGTTCCAGATCGCCAGGAACGCCCACGTCGATCACCTGCGGAGACAGAAGCCCGAGGTCCCCATCGAGGAGCAGTTCGAGGAGCCGGCCGGGACCGAGCCGCCACCCTCCCAGAGGCTGGAGGCCGAGGTCGATGCCGCCCTGCTGAGGCAGGCGCTCGACCGGCTTCCCCTCCGAAAAAGGGAGATCCTCCTCCTCAGCCGGTACGAGGACATGAAATACAAGGATATCGCCCAGCTTTTGGGCTGCAGCGTCGAAACGATCAAGACCTCGGTTCATCGGGCCGTCAGGGACTTGAGGAAGATCTACCTCGGACTCCAGGGAGGAGTGTCATGACTTGCGACAAGATCAGGGAGAATTTCGCCGATTATCTGGCCGGCGACCTCGACGATAGAACGCTCGGAGAGATCCGGGGCCACCTGGCCGAGTGTGCCGCCTGCCGCGCCGAGGTCGAAAACCTGAGCGCCATCTGGACGAAGCTCGGCGTCCTGCCCCTGGAGCAACCCGGTCCGGCCGTACGGGAGAAGTTCTACGGGACGCTCGAGGCGTATATCGCCGGCATGGAGGGGGAACGGGAAGGGTTCGGCCTGGGCCGGACTCTCTCCAGGATCGCCGGACATCTTATGCCCCGGCGACCGGTTTTCCAGGCCGCTTTGGCGCTTGCGCTCCTGGCCGTCGGGCTGGGGGGAGGCTTCTGGCTGGGCGGCCGGCGCCCTGGCCTGGAGAACGAGATCCTGGCGCTCCGGCAGGAAGTCGGCGATATGCGCCAGACGGCGGCTCTATCGCTTCTCCGCCAGCCGTCCTCGAGCGACCGCCTGATGGGCGTGAGCTGGACGGAAAACGTCCGCCAGCCCGGCCAGCCGACCGTGGACGCCCTGGTTCGAGCCCTGAACGAAGACCCCAGCGTCAACGTCCGCCTGGCGGCCGTCGACGCGCTCTATCTTTTCGCCGGCCAGCCCGGGGTCAAGGGAGACCTCGTCGACTCACTCGCCGGCCAAAGCTCGCCTCTCGTCCAGGTCGCTCTCATCGACACCCTGGTCAGCGTCCGGGAAAAGCGGGCCCTCGAATCCCTCAAGCTCCTGGCGGCGGACGAGGCCCTCGAGCCCGGCGTCCGGAAGAAGGCGGAATCCGGGATCAAGGAGCTCTCGCTTTGAAGCTGACGAAAAAGCGCGCGGCCGCGCTTGTCGGATATTCCGAACGACTGAAGGAGAAGTCCATGAAAAGAAAAGACACCATGATCGGGATGGCGCTGGTGGCGTTCGCCGCGGTGGCGGGGTTCGCCCAGACATCCCAGCCGGACCGGGTGGTCGTCCCCCTGACGGACCCGGCGAAACCGGCCTTCGTCGAGGTCCAGATCCTGATGGGCAGCATCAAGGTCACGGGCTACGAGGGCAAAGAGGTGATCGTCGAGGCCACGGTCCGGGAAAAGGCCGTGGCCCGTGTGCGGGAGGGGGTGGTTCCATTGAGCCGCCAGAGCCCCCCGAGCCGCCCACGCCTCCGCCGGCCGGACCGGACCGGCTCGCCCGTCATTACGAGAGGGAGGCGTATGCCGCACTCGCCGGGGAGGATGAAGATCAGGAAAAGGAGGAGCAGGCCGACAAGGCCAGGGCGGCCGGGCTGAAGCAGATCCCCTTGGCGAGCAGCGGCCTGACGGTCGAGGAAGAGAACAACCGTGTCGCCGTGGAGATCGAATCCTTCCGCCGCGCCTACGACCTCGTCATCAAGGTCCCGGTGGGGTCGTCCCTCAAGCTCGAGTCCGGAGGCATGGGCGACATCCGGGTCGAGAACGTCAGCGGCGAGGTCGAAGTCGAGAACATGAACGGCTCGGTCTCTCTGCAAAACGTCTCGGGGACCGTCCTCGTCAGCACGGCCAACGGCGACATCGAGGCCGTCCTGGCCCGGGTGGCGGCCGACAAACCGATGTCGTTCGCCACGTTCAACGGGGACATCGATGTGGCGCTGCCGCCCGACACCAAGGCCACCTTGGGGCTCAAGTCCCATGAGGGGGACGTTTACAGCGACTTCGACATCACCCTCAAGACGACCCCCGCGAGAGTCGAAGAGGGCGGCAGGCACACCGGCCGGTTCCGGGTCTCGATCGAGCGGGCCGCCGTGGCCGCCATCAACGGCGGCGGCGTCGAGATGAAGTTCGAGACCATCCAACGGCAACATCTACATCCGGAAGAAGAAGTAGCCTCGATTCTTTAGCGGTTGAACGCGGGCGGGCCCTGCGGGGCCCGCTTATTCTTTTATTCGGCCGGCTGGAGCGTCCGCTTGATCCGGGCGATATCGTAGCCCTTGTTCCCGATGCGGCCCAGCAGGTCATCATAGATGGCCTGGTCCAGATGTGGCGTCCGGCTCAGGATCCAGAGGTAGTTCCGGTTGGGATGGCCAACCACGGCCCACTGATAGTCCGCATCGAGCTCGATGATCCAGTAGGCGCCTCTGAACGGCCAGAAAAACTGAACCTTGAGCTTGGCGTTCGTTGTCTTGTCGACGACCCAGGCCTTGCCCTCGATGTCCTTGACCTTGCCGTCGAGGGTTTCCTTCCGGCAGCGGTTGATGACCTGAATCTTGCCGTCGGGTTTGAGGGAATATGTGGCCGTGACCGCCACGCAGCCTTTCTGGAAGCGCTGCGGTATCGTCGCAATCTCATACCAGGTGCCGAGGTAGCGTTCGAGGTCGACGTGATCGACCACCTCGAGAGGCTTGTCTTGGGCCGGCGCCGGGGCAAGACCGAGCAGGCCGAGGGCCAGGCTGAGGAAGAATATCTTCATGGATCGCGTCTCCTTATCAAAGACTCCGAGAGCGCGCCTTGCGCCGACGGACCTCAGCGATAGGATAGCAGAAGCAGCCAGCCGGCTCAAATCTCGAGCCGGCATGGCAAGCATCTCTGTTGGTGTGATCATGTACTTCCGCCCCTCGAGCCGGCGCAGGGACGGACGGCGATGCGCCCCTAGCCCCCCGGCCCCCGGGAACCAGTCCCGTCGGTTCCCCCGTCGGCCGAGGCCGACGGGCCCCCTTCCGCTACGGGGGTCTTCGGGGCGCCATCACCATCCGTCACTGCTTGCCGCGTCACACCAACGGCGATGCATCCGCCGGCATGATCGGTAGTCCCAGACAATCGCGGAGGCCCCTTATGGGAGGGGGACCTTTTCGGTCTCCTGAGGGGGAAGGACGACGCCTTTGTTTTGCGCCTCGAGTTTATCGGTGGGCTCGGCATCGATCGAGCCGACCGAAGAAGACGAGCTTGCGCGCTAAGGCCGGCCTAGCTCCTGGGAAGATTGGATCTGAGCTTCTGGCACCAGTTTTGCGCGCTGTCGAGATCAAATGGGGATCGACGCTCGGAACCGCTTCCCTCGAGAACATCAAAACTGTGTTCGAGGTGAGGTTCGCCGACCTGATGGCGGACGGCTCGCGCCATCATCGAGGTCCCCTTTGAAGGGGAATACGCCTGAAGACAAGGGCCGCTGGAAGATCGAAGTTAAATAAAGCACGGGGACACCTTACAGGAAGCACCTAATGCTTTGTTGGCATTGGCCTGGAGTGTCGACCTAAAAGGGACAAGGCCTTTTATCTGATTTAAGATGCTGCGCATGAGACAGCATCTGAGATATCTCCTGGTCGCCGCGGCGGCCTGCGCCGTCCTGGCCCGGCCGGCAGGCGCGGCCGAGGGCGCCGCCCCGCCGCGATCCTCCCCGCCTTACACGGTTACGGTTTCGTTCGGACTCACTTCACCCTTTGTTCCCGACGGCAGGTCAAGCATTGCCGCGCTGACGTTTCGTGTCGTCTTCGCGCCGGTCGTCTTTGAGTTCGACCCGGCGGGCGACCCTCTCCTCGGCCGCTGCCAGCTCGAAACGGGAAAGGTCAAGGGCGTCTTTTCGATATTCGCCCTGAACGATACCCAGAGGGGCGAGGACCGGAAGGCGCCGATATTTTTAACGCCGCGGCCCGTGGACTTCCTGGCCGGGCTCGGCATCGAGTCCGAGCCGACCGAGGACGACGAGTCGGCGGCGACGGCCCGCATCCCGCCCGCGGAGATCCGCCTGAGCTTCTGGACCGAGTTCGGCGCCGGTGAGATCAAGTGGGGGTCGGCTCTCGCGACGGGTTCCCTCGAAAACTTCAAGACCGTGTTCGAGGCGCCGTTCGCGGACCTGATGGCGGGCCGCTCGCGCCTCATCACGGTTCCCTACGAAGGGAAATATCCCGAGGACAAAGGGTCCTGGAAGATCGAATTCAGGCCGGGGATCATAAAGAAATAATGATCAGCCGGTGAGGCCGCCGACCGTCCAGACGGCGATCGTCAGCGCCCACGCCCCGGCGAAAGCCCAGCGCGGGTGACCGGCAAAAGCGGTCCGGCCCCTCTCCCCGATCAAGTACCCCCCGGGCACGATCGCCAGGCAAACAAGCGCCGCATAGCCGCCGCCCACGAAGATGTGGTTAGCGACCTTGGGCCAGCCCCCGGCAACCCAGGGCCCGTACCTGGCGACGTACGTAATCACCAGGGCAAAAAGAGCGTACCCTGTGTAGGCGCTCAGGGCGCCCGCCAGGCCCCGCTTCCAAGCCAGGGCCCGCCTGTCCTTCAGGAGAAGCGTGGCGAAGATATCGAACGCCATCCCCAGGAAAAGGATCCCCAGCAGATGGCAGAAATACGGCGCCGCGAAGGCCAGCTTATAAAGGGACGCCACAGCGCCAACGGCCGACGACGACCCGGGCTGGTTCAGGACGCCCCTCGCGGCCGCCAGCAGCAGGAACCCCCAGGCCGTAAGCCAGACGGAGGCGAACGGAACCTCTTTTTCGAACAGGACCTCGCCGACGACGACCTCGACGACGCCCCACAGCGAACCGAACAGCAGCAGCCAAACCCAGCTTTTCGCGCTCTTCATCATCTCAAGCCTCCGGACGGGAGGAATTCTATCATATTGAAAAACCGCCTGGAAAACATTCACGCGTCGGCGGGGCCATCCCTGACGATGCTTTCGGCGCGCCCGTTCAAGGGGTGAAGACTTCCCGTTTGAGGGCGGCCTTGGCGATCCTGGCCTCGACCGGATTGACGCCGATGCCGGGCCCGTCGGGCACGCGAACGGTTCCGTCCGTCTCGAGCTCGATGGCGGGGTCGATCAGGTCTTCCGCATAATACCTCTTGCTCGCCGAGAGATCGCTCGGCAATTTGAAGTTCGGGAGCGAGGCGATGTGCAGGTTGTGCGCCCGGCCGATCCCCGACTCGAGCATCCCGCCGCACCAGACGGGGATATCCGCGCGCTCGCAGGTGTCGTGGATCCTGCGGGCCTCGACCATCCCCCCGACCCGGCCGACCTTGATGTTGACGATGCGGCAGCTCCCCATATCGATCGCCTGGCGGGCGGAAACCTCGGAGACGATGCTCTCGTCGAGGCAGAGCGGCGTCTCGATCTCCCGCTGGAGGCGGCTGTGGTCCCAGAGGTCATAGGGCGGGAACGGCTGCTCGAGCATCAGCAGGCCGAAACCGTCGAGCGCCTTCAGCTTCACCGCATCCTTCAGGCTGTAAGCGCCGTTGGCGTCCGCCTGGAGGTGGATATCCGGGAACCGGCCCCTCACCTCGCGGACGACATCGACGTCCCAGCCGGGCTTGATCTTGATCTTGATCCGGGAATAGCCCTCCCCCAAAAAGAAACCGATCCTGTCCAAGAGCTCGCCGACCGAATTCTCGATGCCCAGGCTGACGCCCACCGGGACCTTTTCCCGCGGGCCGCCATAGAGCTTCCGGAGCGGCAGGCCCGCCCGCTTGGCCTCGAGGTCCCAGAGCGCAAGCTCGAGACCGGCCTTGGCCATCGGATGACCGCGGTATCGCCGCGCCTCCTCGCAAAAACGACCGGGGGTGTCGAGGCCTTTCTCGAAGAGGAGCGGGATGAAGAACTCCTTGAGCACGAGCCAGGCTGTCGTCGTCGTTTCATAGCTGTAGAATGGTTTTTCGGAGGCGACGACCTCGCCGTAGCCGGTCAAACCATCGCCATACGCCTTGACGATGATGAAGGTCCGGCCCTCCTCGCGCTGGAGGCTCGTCTCGAAGAAATGGACGTAGGGAAGATAAAGAAGCGCCAGCTCGATCCGGTCGAGGGTCATAGGCGAATTCCCTTTTTAGCCGCGAATTGCTCATAGAGCCCGGCAATCTTTCCGGCCATGGCCTCGGCCGAGTACTTCCGGTGGACGACCTCGAGGCCGCGGCCGGCCAGCCGGCCCCCCAGCTCGCGGTCCCGGTAGAGTTCCAAGATGGCCCGCGCCAGCGCGGCCGGATCACGCGGCGGGACAAGGAGGCCGGTCTCCCGGTCTTCGACAACCTCGGGGATCCCCCCGGCCCGGGTCGCCACGACCGGCAGCCGGCTGGCCATGGCGTCGAGCAGTGAGCTTCCCATCCCCTCATGGTGGGACGATAAGACGAAAAGGTCGAGCGAGGCCAGGATCCTGGGCACGTCGTCGCGGAATCCCAGGAAAAAGACGATGTCCTCGACGCCCAGGTCTTTCGCCTGCTTGTCGAGCATCATCCGCAGCGACCCGGTCCCGACCACGACGAACCTGACCTTGGGCGCCTGGTCCCGGACGATCTTCGAGGCCTCGATAAGATAGGTGTGGCCCTTGTGGTCCTCGAGCGCCGCGACGATGCCGACGAGGAATTCGTCAGGGGCGAACCCGAACTCGCGGCGGAGGAAATCGCGGGGACCCGACGGCTCGAAGGGCGTGAAGTCGATCCCCGAAGGGATGACGGTGATGAGGGAGTCGGGCAGGCCGGAATCCAGGAGGACCTTGCGAACGCCCTCCGAGATGGCGATGACGGCGTCGATCTCCCGCGTGTACTTGGACCTCGATTTGAGGGGAAAGTCCACACGCCGGGAAATAAATTGCAGCGGCACGCCCGCCCGCCGCGCGGCCGCGGCGCCGACGGCGAGCCCGTGGGCTTCGTGGAAATGGGCCAGGCGGCAGTCCCGCTTTTTCATCTGCCCGGCCAGCCGAAAGACCGCGGGCAGGTCAAGCTCGCTCCTCATCCGCAGCGGCAGGACGGACAGCCCGGCCTCGACGGCCTTCTGCTCGAGGGGGCTGTCCGGCTGGACGACGAACTCGATGCGGTAGCCCATCTTCGCGAGCTCCCTCACGAGGAAAAGGGATTGCCGCTGGCCGCCGCGCCACTCCTTCCCCGCGTCAATATGGAAAAGGCTCAATCCGCTCTCCCTTTTTCCATATCTCACGGAGCTTGGCGTAGCGGACGAACACCGCGTAGCCGTTCAGGACCGAGATGACGAGCCCGGCGAACCCGTCGAGGATCCCTCCCCGCCACAGGTAGGACCGGAAGAACCTGACGAAGGGCAGGCCGACGAGGTGATGCCAGCGGGCTTTCCGGCCGCCCGCATAGAGCTTCTGGGCGCCGAGGTCGGAAAACCTGTTGATCCGGGTCAGATGGTCGGCGATGTTCCGGTAGGTGAAATGATGGATGGGGCCGTCGAGCTTGCCGAGCGCGCCCTGGTAGACGAGCTTCTCATGAACGTACTCGCCCTCCCAACGCGCCCCGGATTTTCGGAAGAGCCGCACCTTCCGGTCCGGGTACCAGCCCGAATGACGGATCCACCGTCCCAGGTAGAAAACGAGGCGGGGCATGGAAAAGGCGGCGGCGTCCGGCTCCGACTTCCGGAGCTCGAGGAGCTCCGCGCGAAGCTCCGGGGAGAGACGCTCGTCGGCGTCGAGAGACAGGATCCAGGGATAAACGGCCCGGGCGTTGGCGAAGTTTTTTTGGTCGGCGAAGTTTGTCCAGGCGCGCTCGAAAACCCGGTCGGTATAGCGCCGGGCCAGCCGGACCGTCCCGTCGGTGCTGTGGCAGTCGACGACGACGATCTCCGAGGCCACGCCGGCCAGGCTCTGAAGCGCCCCCTCGAGGCGGGGCTCTTCGTTATAGGTGATTATGACCGCGGAGATTTCCACAGCGGTCATCATAGCACAGCGCAAAAAAGCAAGGCAACTGCGCGTATTGACAGTAATCAACTCTCTTCGTGTGATGGCGTTATTCCTCAGAGGGGTCCTGTCATGGCGCGTCCCTGTGCGTCCTCGCGCCTCACCCGTCAACGACTGTTCGCGCCCTCCAAGGGGAGAGGGGGCCCCGTCGCTGCGGGCGCGCAGGGACTGTCGCCATGCCACCCCGCCATGCTTGCTTTGGATCACACAGACAGGATGCTACCGCCTTGACAATCCCGGGGGAAGCGATTATTCATCTTGACGATGAAAAGCAGGCCGTCTTCCTGGCGCGTCGCGCTCTTCCTTGTCATGTCCTTCCTGCTGAGCGCGTATCTTCTCCTGTTTCTTCAGGCCCGCGATTTTTCTTTCGCGCAGCGCGATTTCCGCCCGGCGCCCGCGGCGCTGCTTCTGCTGACGGCGGCCCTCTTCACGCTTCTCCTCGCCGCCTGGATCCTGTACTCGCGGGCGGCCGCGGCGCGCTTCCGGCAGGACCCCGCGGCCGTCCTGGCGGGAGATTTCCTGAGCTTCCTGCCGGCGCTCTTCCTGAGCTTCGCGCCCCTGACTCTCGTTCATTACGTCGACGCGCAGGACCTGCGGTCGCGGCTGGGACTGTTCCTGCTGGCCATCGCCGCCGCCTTCCTCTGCCTGAAATTCGCCGCGGCCCGGGAATGGCGGGCGGCGGACGCATCTCCCCGGACGGGCTGGGTCCCCCGGTTCGAGGCCTTGTCTCTCCGCAAGAGGGTCGCGATCCTATTCGCCGCGGCGGTCTTCATGTACAGCGCGGGTTCCCTGGTGATCATCTTCCGGGGCGCCAGCTTCAGCGGCGACGAGCCGCACTATCTTATCATCAGCCACAGCCTGCTCGTGGACCACGACCTCGACCTGGCCGACAACTACGCGCGAAAAGACTACCGCGGGTTCATGCGTTTCCAGGGCGATATCGCTCCCCACGTCGTGAACGGGGCAAAGCCGGGAAGCCTGTACTCGTTCCATTCGCCGGGAGCCTCTTTCCTGCTCCTGCCGTTCTACGCCGTCGGGAGTCTTTTCCAGGGCCGGGCTTGGGCTTTCATCATCCGCCTCGGGATGAGCCTCTGGGGCGCGCTGTTCGCCGTCCAAGTCTACCTGCTGGCGCAACGCCGGTGGAGCGCGGACGGCAGGGCCCTGGGTCTCTGGTTCCTGGCGAGCTTCACGTCGCCCGTCTTCTTCTATGCCATCCACGTCTATCCGGAGATCATCGTCGCCGGGCTGTCGCTCATGGTCTATCGCCTTCTCCGGGACTCTCCCTCGCTCGGCCCGGGGCGGTCGGCCGTTTGCGGCCTATTTTTGGGCACGTTCATCTGGTTCCATGCCCTCAAGTACCTGGCGCTCTTCGCGCCGCTCTTCCTGTTCGGCCTGTGGACGCTGCGCCGGAAGTCCGCTTCGCGCGCCGCGCTCATCCTTTACATCCTTGTCCCCGCAGCCGTCATCGGCCTTTATCTTCAGTTCCAGCACGCCCTGTACGGGACATACTCGCCTTTTGCCGTCTCCTGGGCGCGGCCGATGACCGCGACGGGCGGGGACTCGCTCAAGTTTGCCGGCTCGCTCCTCTTCGGCGTGCCCCTCCGCGACCGGCTGGAAACGCTCGCCGGCTATTTCCTTGACCAGCGCGACGGCCTGCTCCTCTACTCGCCGGTTTTTTTCTTCGCGCTCCTCGGCGCTTGGGAGATGTTCAGGAAAGAACGGCGGGAGCTGCTCCAACTCCTCTTCCTGGGCGCTCCTTACGTCCTTCTTTCGGCGTTCCTCACCCAAAGGTCGGGGTATTCTCCCCAGGCCAGGCCGCTCGTGGCCGTGATCTGGGTCATGATCATCGCCTTGGGCTATTTTATCGACCGGAACCGGCGAACGGTCTTCGCCCGCCTCAAGGACCTCGCGGCGGCGGTCAGCCTGCTGTTCGTCGTCCTGCTTCTCAACCGGCCCCTGAACCTCTACCAGGAGACGACGCGGGGCGCTACCCAGAGGGGCGGCGATCTCTTCTACCTCCTGAGCAACCTCCACTTCGACTTGACGAGACTCCTGCCCTCGTACCTCAAGGTCGAGGACCGGGATTGGCTCCCGAACCTGGTCTGGCCGGGGATCCTGGCCGTGTTCGTCCTGGCCTACGCCCTTTCGAAAAAGAAGACGCTCACCTTGAGCTTACCCTCCCACGCAGCGGCGGCCTGTGCCGGAGTGGCCGTCTTTTTCGTCTGGTTCGCGCTTTTCCCCCGTCTCGTCCTGACCGATCCGACGGTCGTGAAGTACCCCTCCGGGGCCAGGGTCATCTTCTACAGCCTGTCCCGGTCCGCCCGCAGCCCGGAGCCGGGCCGGTTCCTGCTTCGGGAGGACGGCCGCTCCTATCGTTTCTATTTTACGACGGACAGGCCGATCGCCGAGCTCGGGTTCGAATTCGGGTCGGAGAGCGGGGCGTACGACAGCGCGGTCCGGGTTTTCGACGAGCCCCTCTTCGAGCGACGGACGGTCCGGGAGGTCGGGAGCTTCAAGCTGGACCGGCCGCTCCGCTACCGGCTCGGGCGCCGGAGCCTCTACGCGGTCACGCTGGACCTGGGCAAAGGCACGACCGCGACCAGCGACCAGGCGCCGTACCTTTTCGCCATCGATGTCCAGCCTGTGCCCCGCTAACGGAATTGGGGCGTTCTGACGATACCCTTCTTGTGGAGCTTGAACTTGACGAGCGTCTTGAGGATGGCGAAGCCGTAGACGAGGCTCCGCAGGAAACCGATCTTCGAAGCCTCGTCGAAATAGCGTGTTTCGATCGGGATCTCCTTGATCCGCAGGTTGTGGACGACGCCCTGGGCGATGATCTCCGAATCGAAGACGAAGTCGTCCGAGTTGAGCTCGAAGCTCACGGTCTCGAGGAACCGGCGCGAGTAGGCCCGGAGCCCCGAGTGGTATTCCGTGAGGTACATGTAGAAAGCGGCGTTTTCCAGGGCGGTCAGGAAGATATTGGCCAGGTATTTCCATTTCGGCATGCCGCCCTCGAGCGGCCGGCCGCCGAGCATGCGGGAGCCGAACACGGCGTCGCACTCCCCGTCGAGCAGGGGCTGGATCAGCCCGGGGATGACCTTGGGGTCGTACTGGTGGTCGGGATGGATCATGACCATGATCTCGCCGCCCAGCCGCAGCGCTTCGCGGTAGCAGGTTTTCTGGTTCGCGCCGTAGCCCCGGTTCTGTTCGTGGACGAAGACGCGGAGGCCGAGCCGCTTCGCCAGCGCCACGGTCCCGTCGCGGCTGGCGTCGTCCGTCAGGATGATCTCGTCCACCCACTCGCGGGGGATGTCGTCCAGGGTGCGCTCGAGCGTCTTTTCGGCGTTGTAGGCCGGCATAACGACGATGACCTTCTTATCGCGCACGGGCTTATTTGCCGTTGTCGCCGGGCCTGAAGGTCTTGAAACGGACGGGCAGGGCGGCGTTCTTGCGCCAGAACTTGAGCTCGGTCGCCTTGTAGATATTCCGCTTGCGCACGCTCAGGATGCCCACGACGGGACCCTTGTCCCAGTACTGGTAATCGTGCGTGGAAATTGTTGGCGGCGCCTGGGGATGGGAGTGGATCGAACCGAGATACTTCAGCTCGCTGGCGCCGATGATCCTGTCGATCTGCGCATAATCGGGGATGACATAGTCGTAGGTGGCCTCGACGACCCTGGGGATGACGATCCGCATGACCTTGAAGGTGCTGTTGGCCAGGCGCTTGCCGAGCAGGATGGCATAAACTTCACGGGGGTAGCCCCGGCTGGCCCGCCGCTTGAACCTGTCGAGTTCGCATGCGTTGATCAGGAGCTTCATCTTTCGATCCGGGCCACGGGCCGGAAGCCGCGGGACTTTCCCCTCCGGAAATCGACCGCAAGAAAATCCCCGGCTTCCGATCTGGGAGTGGTTCATCTTATACCACATCCCGGCGCCGGCGGTCAATCCGGAGAGGCTGGCCAAGAGCCTGCTTCAGGCCGGCTGAAGCCCGCCCGGGATCCTCATAATTGATTTATTATGAATAGGTTAAGAATTCTCCCCAAGAAAGGATAGGGCTCAACCGCGTTCATCCGGCCGGCGGCTCAGCGTTTGAGCCGGTTTTTCCGGGTGAGGGACGGCCGGTCGGGAAGCGCCAGGGCGCCCGCCGAGCCCGCCATGATCGGGCTCTCCTTGCCCTCGGCCGTGAGGGACGTCACCGTGTAGGCATAAAGGCCCTTGTCCGCGGCGGCGCCGACGGACTTGTCCGTATAGGTGAAGGTGCTTCCCGAAACATCGCTGATCGCCCTGTAGGCGCTGTCGGGCTCGGCCTGTTTCTTGCGGTAGATGCGATAGGTCACGATCGTGGCGCCGATTGCGTCGTTGGCCGGGTTCTTCCGCCAGCTGACGATATTCAGGAAGCGGACCCGGAAGAGGCTCTCGTCGGGCTGGCTTTCGACCTGGATGCCGAGCGGCTGGAAAAGCCGCAGGATCGCGACGCTCTTGCTCAGGCTGGCCTTCGCGCCCTGGTTGTCCGTGACGGTGAGGCTGACGGTGAAGGTGCCGTAAGTCTTGTAGTTGTGGGTGACGGTCTTCCCCGTGCCCGCGCCGCCGTCGCCGAAGCTCCAGGAATAGCCGGCGATCGTGCCGTCCGGGTCCGAGGAGGCGGAGGCGTCGAAGAAGATGTCGGCGGGGAAGATCGCCGTCGCGGGAGTGAAGCTGAAAGCGGCCAGGGGGGGGACGTTCTCCGCGAGAGGCTGCGGACCGCTCCAATAGATCTCCGTGCTCAGCCCTTTGCCGTTCTCCCAGACAAAATAGATATCCTCCTGGTCCGGGCTCGTGGCGAGGTCCGTCAGGTAGAGGACCTCCCCCGAGCCGGGCAGGATGGCCGGGGCCGTCCAAACGCCGTCCACGCGGAACCTCGAGCCGACCCCGCGCGAGGATTGCCAGCAGACATAGAGATTGCCGCTGTTGGCGACGATCGCCGGGTAGTGGAGGTCCTCCTGGAGCGTCAGGTCGAGGGGCGCGCTGAACCCGCCGCTTGTCCCGAAAACGTAGCGCACGATCCGCTTGGTGTCGAATTCGGGGGTGTAGACGATATGGGCGACATCGGCGGCGTCGAACGCCACCGCGGGCTGCTGTTCCTGGTCAGTCGAGCTGGTAGCCCGGACCGGGCTTGACCAGGCAGCTCCCGCGGTCGGGGCGCGGCCAGTGACGACCAAACGGTAGGTCCCGTCGGCGACGGCCATGAAGGCGCAGCCGACGACGTTCGTGCCGACCGCGATGTCGGGGAACTTGGAGCGGACGCCGGGAGCGCTGATCTGCCGGACGATCTCCCAGTTGCCGCCGACCCTGGCCCGGGAATGGCAGGTTCCCGGCGCGATCTCCCACCAGCAGGTGAAGATATCACCATTGGGGGTGACCGCTACCCGGACCTGGTCGATCGTGGAGGCGTTCCGGCCAACCTCGAAGGCCGCGCTCCACGCCCCACCGGCCAGGATCCTCATGACGATCGCGTTATCGTTGAGGTAGACGACATAGACGTTTCCCGCGGCGTCGACATCGATATCGACCAGGTATCCTTCAAAGTTGTCGACCTGGCCGGAATTGCTGAGGTTGATGGGCGTGCTCCATTGCCGGGTGACGATATTGAACCTCGAATAGAAGGCGTCGCCGGAAGTGAAGAAAATGCCCGACAGTGTGTAGATCTCGGCCCAAACGGCGTGGATGTTGCCGCCGGTATCGACTTTTATCCGCGGGCAGGCCGACTGCCAGCCCGGGGAGTTCGAGATGTTGACGATATTCTGGGCCGGGCTGGAAACCGCGCCCAAGAGCAGGGCGCCGGCGACGAGGAGCGGCAGGAGCCGCTGCCTATTCAGACTCATGATTCATGCTCCCGGTCTATGATGCTGGACACGGTATTTCTTGTCAATAAGGGAATTCGCCCGTCCCCGCCCACCGGATGGTGAAATCGGCGGCGCCATTGTGATATTATAGGATCACTTTAGGACATGAGAAGACCCGGCAGGCGCGGTTTATCGTTCCGATCAGCCGTTTGTCTCTGTCTCCTTTTGGCCGCGAAGGCGGTCCCCGCCGCCGGGCAGGACCCGTCCGGCGGCCTCGCCGATTTCGAGCGGGTCTGCTCGATCATCAGCCGGGATGCGGGTTCCGCTCCGCAGGAAGCGGCGCCGCTCCCGGCCGTCATGAGGGACCGGCAGGGCAGGATCTGGGCCGCCTGGGAAAAGTGGGAGGCCGGCCGAACCCGGGTCGAGCTGGCGAGCTTTGGAGCCTCCGGGATCGAATCGTCCAGAACGGTGGGGGCGGGCGAAGGATACGACCTGGCTCCGGACCTCGCCGAATCGCCGGACGGCGCGCCCTGGGTCATCTGGGTCAATGTCCGGGGATCCACGAGCCGGGTCCTCGTCCTTGACACGTCATCGAACGCCGTCTGGGTACTGGCTTCCGAAGCTTCGGCCGCCGCCGCGGGCCCGAAGATCCTGTTCGATGCCCAAGGCTCGGCTTGGGCCTTTTGGAGCACGGCGTCCGGGCAGTCCGGCGAGATCGTTTACCGGGTTTTCAGACAGGGCGACTGGACCGCGCCGGAGAGCGTCCCCCGCGGGACGACCTGGCCGGCTATCAATCCCGATGCCGCCGCGGACGTCCGGGGCACGATCTGGCTGACCTGGTCGGGCTACGACGGCCGGGATTACCGGATCTACCTTTCCCGCTGGACCGGCACCGGCTGGGCCCCCGCGGCCCCCGTCTCCCGGCATCCGGGAGCCAACCTCTTCCCCTCGCTGGGCTTCGACTTTGACGGAAGCCCGCTTGTCGCCTGGACCCGGGCTTCGGACAGCGGACGCCTTGTCTGTCTGAGCGCTTATAAAAGCGGAACGGCCGGCCCCGAAACCAGTCTGGCTTCGCCGTCCGGCCCCCCGTCTCCGCCCAGGCTATTCCAGGACGCGAGCGGCCCCGCCGTCGGCCTGAGGCGGGGGCAAAGCGTTCGGGTCCTGTCGCTTCCGGATCTCCTGGCCTCCGGCCACACGGCCGTTCCGGCCGCTGCCTCGCCGCCCCGGCTCATGAGCGATCTGCCGCTCGATGAGAACAAGTATGCCGGGTTCGGCGACAGCATCACCTTCGGCTACGTCAACTATTATGCCTTTCCCGAACGCGGCTACATCCCCCGGCTCAACACCATCCTGAACACGGAGTATGGTTCCCAGCGCGTCATCAACGAGGGCTTCGGCGGCGAGGTCACGGCGGACGGACTGGTCCGGATCGACAAGGTCTTCATCGCCGACCTGCCCCGCTATCTCCTGATCATGGAGGGGACCAACGACATCGTTTACACGGACATCACCATCACTTCCGCCGCCTTCAACCTCCGGGAGATGGTTCGCAAGTGCCTGGCGGCCGGCATCTTCCCGGCGATCGCCACGATCATCCCCCGCCTGGACTGGTTCGGGACGCAGACGCTCGTCCGGGACCGGATCCTCTCGCTGAACACCAGGATCCGGCAGATCGCGGCGGACATGTCCGTGCCTCTTGTCGATATGTACGCGGCCTTCACCACCTATCCGGCCGGCAGCGGAGGCGTGCTGTCCCTTCTCTCCGGGGATTTGAAGCACCCGAGCGACAAGGGCTACCAGTTCATGGCCGAGACCTGGTTCTCGGCGATCCGGATGTTCCCCTTCCCGCCCGTGAACGTGAGCCTCGTGACGCTGGTACCCGAAAAAACCTCGCCGGAACGGGTCTGGGCCCGGCCGGGCGCCTCGCCGCGGAAGCCGCGGGAGGTTCCCGCCGAACCCAGGCTGCCGTTCGGGACCCTCCTCACGTGGGCGCACAGCCCCAAGATCTTCGATCCCGCCGGGATCCAAGGCTACAGGCTCTACCGAAAGCTGTCGTCTGATACGACAGCGACGTTCCAATTGTTCGCCTTCATCGACCAGCCGCTCGAGTATCTTGAAAGAGACCCGGCGGCTATCGGCCGCTACGACTACGCCCTCTCCGCCGTCCGGAAGGACGGGATCGAGGGGCCCCTCTCGGATACGGCTGGGCACTGAAGTCCTGGCTGGTCGTAATTATCTCTTTTCGTGTGATGGCGATGTTCTACTCGAAGGGGTGGCACGGTCAATGGCGCGTCCTGCAACAGCCTGACCCCAGAGCCGCTTTCAAGAAATACTTATTGATATTTATCTCGCCCTTCCCCTCCTAAAAATAGGAGGGGCGATCAAGGTTAGCGCCTCCGGCAAGGTCCGACGCACGGGGGCGCGCCGTGACAGCACCCCAATTCCCATGCTACCATGATCATATAAAACGGAGATGCTACCTTGTCGGTCCGGCGATTTGACAATTCCGGCCGCCGGTCCTATCCTGAGGCCAGTTTCAACTCGTCGATCGGGAGAGGGCCATGAAGTGCCCGCAGTGCCGCTCGGACAATGCTGAGGGGAGCCGCTTTTGCGCGAACTGCGCCGCGCCTCTGACGCCTGTTGCCGAAGCCGTCCTGTCCTCCCAAACGCAGACTGTGGATGATCCCCTCCCGGACTTGCCGAGGGGCAGCCTGTTCGCCGACCGGTACGAAGTCATCGAAGAGCTGGGCAGCGGCGGCATGGGCAGCGTCTACAAGGTCTACGACAAGAAGCTGAAAGAAAAGGTCGCGCTCAAGCTCATCCGTCCCGATCTGGCCCTCAGGCCGAAAACGCTCGACCGTTTCCGGGACGAGATCCGGCTGGCCCGCCGCATCACCCACAAGAACGTCTGCAGGATGCACGACATCAGCGAGGAGCGGGGGACGCCCTTCATCACCATGGAGTATGTCCCGGGAGAAGACCTCAAGAGCATCATCCGGATGGTGGAAAAGCTGAGCCCCGCCCAGACCATCGCCATCGCCAGGCAAATCTGCGCCGGACTGGCCGAAGCCCATCGCCTGGGCACCGTCCACCGCGACCTGAAGCCGCGGAACATCATGATCGACCGTGACGGCACGGCGCGGATCATGGATTTCGGGCTGGCCCGCTCGCTCGAAGAAAAGGGCATCACCGACGGCCGGGCCATGATCGGCACCCCCGAATACATGTCGCCCGAACAGGCCGAGGGAAAGCCCGCCGACGAGCGGTCGGATATCTATTCGCTGGGCGTCATCCTGTTCGAGATGCTCACGGGCCGGATCCCCTTCGACGGCGATTCGGCGCTGAGCATCGCCATCAAACACAAGACGGAGCGTCCCCCCGACCCCCGGAAGCTCAACCCGCAGGTGACCGAGGCCCTGTCCAGGCTCGTCTTGAAATGCCTGGAAAAGGACAGGGGCAGGCGCTACCAGTCGGTCACGGAAATCCAGGCCGAACTCGACGAGCTGGCGAAGCAGTTCCCGAGCGGCGAAAAGGTGCTCCCGCGGAGAGGCTCCAGCGCCCGGACGGCGGTTTCGGGTTCGTTCCTGTCGAAGCGGGCGCTCACCGCCGCCGGGGCGGTCTTTTTGCTGGCCGCCCTGGCGCTCGCCGTCCGGTTCATTTTGATCCCGCGGGACACCCCCCCGCCCGCCGCAGCGGGCAAGCCTTCGCTGGCTGTTCTTTACTTTAAGAACAGCACGGGAGACAAGGACTTGGACTTTCTCCGGGAAACCCTGGTCGATTATCTCATTCCAGAGCTCAGGGAGGCGACCCGGCAAATCACCACTCTCAGCGAGGAATCCATCAAGAGCGTCCTCGGCCGGCTGGGGCTCGAGGACGCCGCCGGCTACACGACGGAGAATCTGCAGGCGGTGACCGCCAAAACCCGCGCCACGTACCTTTTGACGGCGGCGTACTTTCGGGCCGGCGCCGAGTTGGAGATCAAGTATACGCTGACCGATGCGCGGAACACACAAGCGGTCGAGTCGGGAAGCGTTCGGGGAAGCGAGCAGGAGCCCGGCCGGCTGGCCGCCCAGCTCAGGCAACGGGTCCTCGTCGACCTGAAGCTCCCGGGTGAAGCGCAGGTCGTCAAGCCGAACGCCCCGTCCGTTTCCTTGCCCGCCCAGAGGTTCTATCAGCAGGCCAGGCAGGCCGATAGAAAATACTGGAAAGGAAGCAACAGCCGGGACTTCCAGAGGGCCTTGGACTTCTATGACCAGGCCCTCCGCGAGGAGCCCCGCTACGCCCTCGCTTACGTCGGTCTCGGCGACCTCTATCAGCATTCCTACGTGGTCAGCCACAAGCGAGAGGACCTCGACAAGGCCCTGGAATATTATCAACGGGGCTACGGGATCGAGCCCGAGTTGCCGGGGACGAACGCCGGCCTCGGCTGGGCGTACTACCTCAGGGGGGACAACGTCGGAGCGTTCTCCTTTTTCAAGCGGGCCTTCGATTTCGGCCCCGAGAATCCGTCGAGCGCCGCCGACGTCGGCTCGTTCTTCCGCAGCATCGGACTGCCGGGAAAAGCCATCCAGTTCTATACGCGCGCCATCGACCGGGGCGGCTTCTACTCAGCCGCCGCGACAGGCGGTGCGATAGATGAGATCCACCGCCTGCGGGCGACCTGTAGCGAGAGGCTGGGCGAAACGGCCAAGGCAGTCGCCGACGCCAGGACGTGGCTCGAACTGGAGCCCGAGAACATCGATGCCGAGCTCTTCCTCGCCCGCATGCTGATCGGCCAAAGAAGCCTGAAGGAGGCCGAACGAGAAATCGGCGTCGTCGAAAGATCGGACCCCGCCAACCTCAACCTCAAATACACGAAGGCTCTTCTCTTCGCGGCGCGCGGCGATAAGGCCAGAGCGTTGCCGCTCATTGAAGAGGCGAAAAAGGATCCCGTCTATTTCAGCTATCTTCTCTCCCGGGTTTACGCGGGCTGCGGACTGAAGGACGACGCCATCCGGATCATCCGGCTCGGGATCGACCGGGGGTTTGAGGACACCGTGAGCTATCTCTATGAATACCCCGTGCTGGCGTTGGATAAATTCTTTGACAACCTCCGCGGCGAACCGCGCTTCGAGGAGATCCTGAGCCGGCAGAAAGCGAGCTACGAGGAGAACCAGCGGAAATTCGGCGGCCTATAAGGTCGGCAGCGCCTTATACCATTCGATGTAGCGCCGGATGCCTTCTTCGAGGTCGACCTTCGGCCCCCAGCCAAGGTCCCGGCCCGCCTTATCGTTCGAAGCCTTGCGGCCGGCAAAGTCGCCCGCGCGCGATTCGAGGTACTCGACCTTGACGCCGGGGATCAGGCGGCTGACGGTCTCGGCGATCTCCCGGATGGTGATCGGCCGCAGGCCTTCGAGGTTGTAGATCTGGTTCTTGGCCGTCGGCGCCAGCGCCGCCACATTGCCCTCGGCCAGGTCCTCGACGAAGATGAAGTTCCGGTACTGGCTCCCGTCACCCTGGATCGTCAGCGGCTGCCCCTTGATCGCCCGCTTGATGAAATTGGTGATGACCGTGCCCTCGCGGCCCCGCGGACCGTAGGGGATGCCGTACCGCAGGATCGTGAACTCAGTGCCGTAGAGCTTGTTGTAGCTCTGGATGTAGAGCTCGGCCGCCACCTTGGAGGCCGTGTAGGGATGGTTGACGTTCTGGATGAGGAGCGGCGTGTCCTCCTTCACATCCTCGCGGTCGGCCAGCATGTACACCCAGACCGTGCTGGCGAAGATCAGACGGCCGCCGTACCGCCGGACCGCCTCGAGGACGTTGACCGTCCCCTGGAAATTCACCATGGCCGCCTCGAGCGGGTTCTTATGGATGTCGTTGACGTTGGCCATGGCCGCGAGGAGATAGATCGCCTCGTAGTTCCCGGCCAGGGCGACGACGATCTTGTGCATATCAAAGAGATCCATGTGGATGTGCCGGACGTCGTCCCGCTGCGGCCTCATGATGTCGAAGACCGTGACGTCGTGCTTGGCCTCGAGGAGCTTGTCGACGAGGTGGGAACCGATGAAACCGCTGCCTCCGATGACGGCAATCTTCATTTCTGGACCTCCTGATGATCTTTGACCGCCTCAAGATAATACAAATGGCACAGCCGGGGCAAGAGCCTGTCGGCGACCGGGTTGACCGCCCGGGCCAGCCAGACCGGCAGGAGCTTGCGCCGGAAACCCGGCAGCCAGGTGATGGGCGTCAGGAACCCGACGCCCCTCCGCCGGACGACCCGGAAGCCTCCGGACGAGAGCCGTCTCTCGACATCCCGCGGCGTATAGACGTGGACGAAATCCTTGATGAACCCGCGCCGGCGCGCCCACCAGCCGTGGAGTGACTGCCTGTTCGAGACCGACACGATGAGGTGGCCGGTCAGCCCGGCCGCCTGTTCGAAGAACCGGTCGAGGTCGGCCAAGTCGAGGTTCTGGATGAACTCGACGGCCGTCACGAGATCATAAGGTCCCGGGCAGGCCACCTCGCCGAACCGGCCCTCCAGGACCTCGACCTCGGGGAACCGCTCCTTGATCCCGCGCAGGAAATTGCCGTTGAGGTCGAGGGCCGTCACCCGGTAGCCTTTCTCGCGCAGGAGAGCGACGATGGCCCCCTTCCCGGAGCCGACGTCGAGCGCCGTTTTCCCGGCGCCGGGGGGCAGGTGCTTCCCGACCACGCGGTTGAGCCGTCTGAAGACCTGGTCCCGGGGGTCCCGGGGATTCTCCCACCATTCCTCGTAGTAGCGGGCCAGGTCCTCGGTCATCTCCGCAGCCTGAGCCCGGTTCACTCGCCCTTATAGTAGAGCGGCGGGCACCAGTGGTGGCCGGCGACCCAGTCCGAGTTCGGGAGCTCGTACTGCTTCTTCATGATCTTATGGCAAGGCAGGTCGTAGACTTTGCCGGTCGAGGGGGAGACCTCGTCGAAGGTGATGTACTTATAGTATCCCGACACCATCCCGTCGGGAAGCTGGAGCCGGTTCGGGAACCGGGGGTCGAGGATCCGCCGGGCGTGATCGTTCTTCCAGGCGACGATCTCGTCGAGCCGGTCGACCTGGATGGCGCCCATGGCCGCCGTGAATTCGCTCATCCGGTAGTTCAGGCCCTCGACGACATAATCGAACTTGCCGTAGTTGCGGTATTTCTGGGCGAACTCGACGAGGCCCGGATGCCGGGTTACCAGCGTCCCGCCCTCGCCGGTGGTGATCGTCTTCGTCGCGTAGAAGGAATAGACGCCGGCGTCCCCCCAGGACCCGGCTCTCTTCCCGTTCCAGGAGGCGCCGTGGGCGTGGGCGCAGTCCTCGATGAGGACGATGCCCTTCTCGCGGCACAGGGCGGCGATCTTCTCGATCTCGAAGGCGATGTGGCCGCCGATGTGCACCACCCAGACCGCCGCCGGCTTGAACTCGTCGACCTTGCGCTTCAAGTCCTCGAACGACAGGCAGAGGTCCGTCCTGTTGCAGTCGACGAACTCCACCCGGCCGCCGGCCTTGAGCACGCTGAACGGCGTGGCCATGAAGGTGTTCGACGGGCAGAGGACGGTCTTCCCGCCGAGGCTGAAGTACTCCAGGGCGGCCAGGGCCGCGCCGCCCCAGCTCGAGAAGGCGACCGTGGGCAGGCCGCAATGGGCCGCCCACTTCTCCTCGAAGAGCTTGGTGTACTTGGCCTCGGTCCACTTCTGGCTGGCGATGATCTCGTCGACGCAGTCGTGGAATTTCCGGGCGTCTTCCTTCTCGAACCCGATGGTGAATTTCATATCGGACTCCTTTGTCTGTCTACCGGAATATGTTCCTGAGGATCGTCCGGACGAAAAGCTCCGGCCAGGAGAAAAAGACGTAGTAGACGTCCTTGAATTTGAACCGGGAGCCGGAGATCCCGTAATCGGCATAGATCCTCGAATAGTCGTCTTTGCGCATGTAGAAGCGGGCCGGCACTTCGGCGATCTTCAGGCGGTGCTTGGCCACGATGAACAGCTCCTCGAGGTCGTTGATCCGACCGTCCTGGAGCCGGTTGGTCGTCCGGAAGATCTCGTCGAACAGCCGCATCGCCCGGGCGCTCCAGCCCTTGAACCCGGAGCTCGAATCCGTGATCCGCATCCTGAAGACGGGGAAGAACCACAGGCTGACCAGGGCCGAATAGAGCTTCCGGCCGTTCCTGTGGATGAACGGGTCGCCGTGGGGGGTGCTGCCCAGGACACGCGAGGCGATCACGTAATCGGCCCGGCCGTCGAGCAGGGCGGAGATGATCCGGCCGATATCCCGGGGCTCGTGCTGGCCGTCGGCGTCGCACAGGACCAGGTTCCGGTAGCCATGGGCCAGGGCGTATTCCCGGGCCGTCTGGAGCGCCTTGGCATATCCGAAGTTCCGTTCGTGGTGGACCACCAGGACCTGTCGCTCGGCGGCGACCCGGACGGTGCCGTCGGTGCTGCCGTCGTCGACAATGAGAATGTCCCGGCCGGGGAAATACGAGTGGATCTTGTCCAGGACGGGACCGATCTTTCTCTCCTCGTCCTTCGCCGGGAGCGCGATCAGGATATCTTTGCTTTTTTCCAGACTCATGAGCCGGCCCCGAATATAGCCGCAGCCCCCTGAAAAGTCAAGGAAACCCGCGTCTTTTCAACGATTTCGCGCGCCTCCGGCGGCAAGCCTGAATTATTCACGAATCGAGGCGGCCCCCAGATGCGAGGCCCGAGGGGTGAAGCGGTACTCTTTGGTACAGCGAACTCCGAGAACGAAGCAGATGGGGCCGAATCGGCTCGCCCGAAGGGTAAAAAGCGCCGCATAAAGAGAGATTGAAAAAAGACGAGGCGCTTATTATGAATAAGTCAGGCTAGGGCCGCCGGGCGGCGACGACGAGGCACTTTATCGGAGTCTTCCGGAGCGGAAACTTCAGCCAGGGGAAGAGGGCCTGGCTGGCCTCGTTCATCTCCCCCCAGTCGATATGCCGGACCGCGTCGACGCGCAGGCCGGCCTCCCGGAGGAGCCCGCCGAACCGGCCCGCCGAGAAGAAGAAGACCATCGGCTTTCCCATCAGCCGGAGCGCGGCGCGCGATATCCGGTAGAGCCACGCTTCAATAACCTCGAGGGACGCCGGGACCATCGAATCGACCACGAAGATAATTCCGCCGGGCTTGAGGATCCGGCTGGCCTCGGCCGCGGCCGCCCGGACATTCCGGAGGTTCCGCCCGTAGCTCGGACCCGTCAGGTGGTGGAGGACATGCTGCATGACAATGAAATCCACGGACGCGCCCCGGAGCGGAACGGCCGTGACGTCGCCGCAAAGATCCGCTGCCGCATCGTTCCGGCTGTTCTTCAGGAACTCGAGGACGTTGTCCATGGAGATAAGAAAATCGATCCGGCCGGTCCGATAGTCGCTCACGCCGCCCGAGCCGAGGTCCAGGACGACGCCGCGGAGAGCCGGTTCGACGACTTCGCGGATGCGGCGGTGGACGCCCGCGATGGTCTCCCGTTCGACGGAGTCCTGGTACTCCGAGCGGATCTTGCGGAAGTAGCCCTTGACGGGCTCGCCGCCGCTGTTTTCGCCTGTCATCGCGCCACCTCCGGGCGGGGACAATATAGTGCAGCCCCGCCGTCATTGCAAACCCAAGGCGGGGGAACGGGTCCTGTCATGGCGCGTTCCTGTGCGTCCTCGCGCCTCACCCGTCAACGACTGCTCGCGCCCTCCCAGGGGAGAGGGGTCCCCGTCGCTCCGGGCGCGCAGGAACTTGGCGCCATGCCACCCGTTCCCTCGCTATTCTCCATTTTGCCGTCGCCGGGGTCGGCGGGGGATGCTGCCCCGTAGACCCCCGTAGCGGAGGGGGGCCCGTCGGTCGTGACGACGGGGGAACCGACGGGACTGGTTCCCGGGGGCCGGGGGGCTAGGGGCGCATCCCCGTCCGACCCCCGGCGCGCTTGAATTCGCGGCGTCCTTCCTCTATCATGGCTACTCGCCGCGGGGGCCGGACCGATCGCTGACGGAACCAGGCCCGGCGGCTGAGCGAGGACCACAGTGGACAAAGACAATAAAGTCAGAGTGGCCGTCATCGGCCTCGGCAAGATGGGCATCCTCCACACCGCCCTGGCCAACATGATCCCGCGCTCCCGGCTGACGGCGCTCTATGACATCGACAAGAAGCTGTCCCAGTACGTCGAGGACGCCGGGCTCAACGTGCCGTTCTATTCCGACCTCGACAGGATGTTCTCGGAGGTCGAGCTCGACGCCGTCTTCCTGTGCGGCCCCACCTTCACCAACCTGCCCCTGGCCCGGGAGTGCGCCGCCCGGAACCTGGACATGTTCGCCGAAAAGCCCCTGGCCCATTCCTTCGCGGCGGCCAAGGAGATGGCCGCCCTGGCCTCCGGACGGAAGCTCGTCAGCGCGACCGGCTTTCTCCTGTCCCACTGGTGCCTGTTCCGGAAAGCCAAGGCGATCCTCGACGAAGGCGCCCTGGGCAAGCTTCACCGCTTCCACTCCTCGATCTACATCAGCGAGGTCTTCTCCCGGAAAAAGGGCTGGTTTTACAGCCGCGAAAAATCGGGGGGAGGCGTTGTCACGCACATCGGCTCGCACCTGATCTCCCTGCTGTATTCCTATTTCGGCCCGGTCGGCTCGGTCGTCGCCCGGACGAAGTCGATCCACTCCGAGGTCGAGGACTGCGGCACGGCCCTTCTCGAGTACGCCGACGGCGTCCAGGGGACGCTCGATGTCTCCTGGAGCGTGCCCGGCTACCGCCTGACCTACATCAACCTGACGGTCGAGGCCGAGAACGGCTCGCTCGACCTGACCAACGACGACATCAGGCTGTACCTCAACCGGCCGGCCAAGGGCTACCCCCGGGAATGGACGCACCTCTACCGCGCGGACATGCCCTCGGTCTCGGATTTCGAGCTGGGCGGCGAGGGCTTCTACGAGGAAGATAAAGACTTCATCGACTGCTGCGCCGAGCGGCGGAAGCCGCTGGTCAGCTGGGCCGAGGGCCTCGAGGTGCAGCGGCTCATCGAGGCCATCTACCGGTCCGCGGCCACGGGCCAGACCGTCGCCTTGAAGGAGGTCATCTGATGCCCCCGCTCGAACGCCTCATCCTTGGCTCGAACGCCTTCGAAGGCGTGAGCTACACGTCGCGGACCCAGTCCCTGCACTTCCTGGAGCATTTCGGCAAGCCCGAGAATATCGTGGCCGTCCTGACCGCCGCCCACAACCTGGGCGTCAAGACGTTCATGCTCTCCAACACGGAGAACGTGATGGCGGCCCTCGAAAAATTCGACAAGTCCGGGGAGCTTACGCTCCTGCCGGTCATCCCGAACGTCTATGAATACGCGCGGGACGCTTCCGAAAAGGGCGTCCTGGGGACCGTCCTCGACAAGGCCAAGCGCATCGACATGTACCAGAAGATCCGCTTCGGGCTGCGGGCGCTGGGCAAGATCAAGAGCGTCATCTCCAAGGACGTCCTCAGCCTGCTCGTCGAGCTCATCGACTTCGAGCTGGCGAGCTTCAAGCCCTATAAGCTCGGCGGCGTTCTCCTCCACGGACAGGTGACCGACCTGGCTCTGTCGTCGCACAACAAGGGGATCCTGGAGCTCTTCCTCAACCTGGTCCGGGACAGCTACGAGCTCGAGCCGATGCTGGCCACCCACAACTTCGGCACCCTACTCCCCCAGCTCATCGAATGGGGCATCAAGGTCCCGGTCATGGCCCCCCTCAACCAGAAAGGCTTCATGATGAAACCGAGCCAGGAGGCCTGCCTCAAGCTCGTCCAGGAGTCCGGCTATCCGATCATCGCCAAGAAAGTCCTGGCGGGCGGCCGGCTGACTCCCGAGGAAGGCTTCGGCTTCCTGGCGGATAAAAAGATCATCTCCGTTGTCGTCGGCATCGGCTCGGTGCCGGAGGCCTACCACACGCTTTCGGTCGGCAAAATGGCCCTCAAGGCCGCGGCGGGCTGAGCTCCCCTGTCTGCCGGACGCGGAGCTCGAGCTTGTCCAAGCTCATGGCAAAGTTGCCCAGCGCGATGACCTTGAAGTTATAGGTGAGCTCTCGGGCGCGCGGCAGGGCGATCTTGAAAGGCACCTCCAGAAAACCGCGGCCGATTTCGGTCTCGGGATCATAGACGTTGATGAAACGCCGGTAGTGGATCCCCCGGCCGATGTTGAGCTGGATGAGGAGGAGCGGACCTTCCCGGGCCGCCGCCTCGGGCTTCACGAACAGCCGGCCGTCCAGCACCTCTCCGGGCTTCAGGCCGATCTTTTTCTGGACGAGCGCGCCCTCCGACCCGGGATCCACGCGCACCGCGAACCCGTTGCTCGCCGCGGGGTCGAAGAGAGGCCGGCCGACTTCCCTGTCCAGCGTCTCGGCCTCGTACAGGACGGAGTCGACCTCCTCGGGGACCGCGGCGCCTTCGATCTCGTAGAGGTCGAACCAGCTGAGCCAGAGCCTGTAGCGTGCCCTGAACCTGGCCCTCTTCATATCCTCGGGGAAAGCCTGCCAGTAGAGCTGAGCCTCTCTATTGAAGTCGGCCAGGAACAGGTATCTCACCTTCATGACATCGAGAAAATCGGGGATCCGCCAATTCGCGAACCCCGGGTACCAGACATGGGCCACGTTCCGGTTCTCCATCGAGATGGCCGGCGCCTCCAGGCCGCTGAAAACGGAACCCGGGAAGGCCTTGCCGAGGTCCCGCGAGATCAGCTTCATGTCGTAAGTCGCGTTCTTGACCCAGCCGGAATACTCGACGATATTCTGGACCGTATAGAGGCCGACGGCGACCGCGACGACCGGCACGGCCAGCTTCTTGGGGATCGCGATCCCCTTTCCGCCTAAAACCCGGCGGATCACGACCATGGCCGCGCCGAACACGGCGCCGGTCAGGCCGGTCAGGATGAGAAGGCACGCGTATGGGCGCTCGATGACGTCGGAATCGGTGAAGATCACGGAGGAAAAGGATGTGACCGCCGCCCAGAGAAGAAGGAACAGGGCCGCCTGGAAGAGCCGGCGGTTCCTGGGCTCGAACTCGACGCGGCCCCCGGACAGGAGGCGTTTCAGGAACAGGCTGGCCAGGACGACCATGGGCACCGTCATTTCGATATAGTGGCGGGTGGGGCGGTAGGCGATGACCGAGTTCCCGACGACGCCGACGATGAACCAGAGCGAGCAGGCGAGCTCGAGGGAGGTCACCGGCCGGCCGCCCTTTTTATTGAAAACGCGGAGCAGGAGCCAGAAAAAATAGAGGAAGAGGAGAAGCGAAAACAGCCGGTTCGTCCCGTAGAAGGTGAACGACGGCTTGAGCAGCCAGCTCTGGACGAGGTTGACGGGAGTCCTGGGGAACATGGCGGCGGCGTTGATCCCTCCGAAATCGCCCAGAAAATCCCGGGCCGGCAGGTAAACGAAGACCAGCCAGGGCAGGAAGACGGCCAGGGTCCCGGCGCCGAAACAGGCCAGCCGCTTGGCGTTCAGCGACAGCGACCCGGCTTCTTTCCGGAGGATGAGGATCCCGACAGCGGCCAGGGGCATGACGAGGAGCAGGAAATAAACGATCTTGCCCTTGGCCATGAAGGAGAGCCCCAGTGAGAGCGCGCTCGGGATGAACCAGACCGGCTTCTCCCAGGCTTTCAGGAAGAAGAAAAGCCCCAGGACGGCGAACAGCGTCATGGGCATGGCTTGGTTGGCGACCCGCCCATAGATGATCAGGGGATAATTCAGCGCCAGGAGGAGAAAGAACAGCCGGCGCTCATCCGGAAAAAACCGGCGCGCGAAGAAGAACAGGACCCCGAACAGGAGAACGCTGAAGAGCGCGGGCTGCAGGTTCATCTGCCACATCCCGGGGCCGAAGGCGCGGAAGATCAGGTAGGTCGCGAGGTGCCCGACGGGCGATCCGTACATGGGGTTGAAATCATCGACCTGGGCACGGCCGAACAGGACCTTGTTGCGGGCGTTTGCGGCATAGCTCGCCGGATCGCCGTAGTCGCCGCAGCTCGTGGGGCTGATCCGGACCGGCGGGTCCGCCGAGAGATGGACGATCCTGGGGACGAAGCTCAGGAGCAGAACCAGGACCAAAGGGGCCCATACGCCTTTGCGCCCGCCGGCCGCCGCCGCGATATCGTTCATCGGTCCAAAAATTATGACCTTTTTCCCACCCTGATTCAATCCCTCCGGGCATCGGATTTCCCCAAACCCGGGTTGTAATATATAATTAGTCAATGATTATAGGCCTTTTTGAGGACAAGCGGGAGGCGGGAAAACACCTCTTCAGCCTGGCCGTCTCGCTCATCGTCAACGCCGCCATCCTCGGCCTGATGATCCTCTATTTCGGGTCGGTCAAGATCATCAATCTCAACCCGAACATCACGGATGTTCTCATCGTGCCGCCCCTGCCGCCCGGCCTCAACCTCCCGAACGTCGGCCCCATGCCGGCCAACCTCCCTCCGGTCGATAGCGACTACCTGGATTCGATCCCTGTAAGGAGACGCCCGCCCGAGCCCCCGGATGAGATTATCGGGTCGGGCGGGATCGCGGCCGGCCCGCCGGTCGAGCCGAAGCTCACCCAGGGATTCCGGCTCGAGCTGGCTCCCCCTCCCCGGCCGGATGTCCCCTCCGCCGACAGCCTCCGGCTCCCGATCCCGAGCCGGAGCGCGGAACCCGCCGGAGCCGCCGGCGGCTACGCCGGGCGCCCGGGGCGCGTGGAAGTCGAGAGGTATCTCTACAGCGATGCCTATGGCGGGCTGGGCTCGGGGTTGACCGGGTATTCGGGGTTCAAGCCCCGGAGAATGGGCCTCCGCGGAGGAGCGTACGCCTCCGCCGCCGTCAAAGGCTATGACCTGTCGCCGTGGGCTGAGAGTGTCGCGGCCGCCATTCAGAACAATTGGGCGGTCCCCAACCTCCTCTCGCAGACCTGGATCAAGACCGTGGAGATCACAGTCGTCATCTTGAAGAACGGCCGGCTGTTTTCCGCGGTCGTCACCGAACCCTCCGACGACAGGAGTTTCGACAAGGCGGCCCTCGAGGCGGTCGAGGGAAGCTCGCCGTTGCCCGCCCTTCCGATCGATTTTCCGGAGGCCAGCCTCGAAGTTTCGTTCGTGTTCTCCCGACAATGATCAAGAGAATCGCGCCGTTGCTCCTGTCTTTAACGCTCATCCTGCCCGCCGCGACGGACGATTGGCGTTCGGACCTGGCCGACTTTTTAGCGGCCGAAAAGGGGGCCGACTACCGGAGCGCCCTGGAGTATCTCGAAGCCAAGTTCGACTCCCTGGAGGAGGAGGACAAGCCGTCGGCCTGCGGGTTGCTGGCCTTCCTGGAGGCCCGGCTGGGCGACAGTCCGGGCGAATACAGCCGGCTGGGCGATTACTTTGAAAGATACGGCGCGATCGATATGGGCTTCCAGTTCCTGCCCCTCTCAGTCAGGTCGGAATTCTACCGCTACATCCGGGATTGGCAGCTCAGGTATCCCTGGGTCATGAAGATCGGCATCGTCTCGTCGAGCGCCACCACCGTTCAGACCTCGGTTTACCCCCCCGACTCGCTCATCCTGGGGATCGAGATGGCCGGCGAAACCCTCTACAAGCTGTCCACGAACGAACGGGTGATCAAGGGAGGCATGTTCCGGCGGGGTTTCAACGAGATCGTCATCGACGCCCGGCGGGTCTTCCGGGAGTCCGGGAATTACCCCTTTATCCTGGAGTTCAAGGCCGGTGACCTGGTGATCCGGCGAGCTCTGATGCTCAGCCTCAGGCGGGAAACGTACGGCCAGATCGGCAGGCGCCAGGAAGCCCGCACGGCCGAATACTCCGTCAAGCTGTACCTGGGCGACCGCCTCCTGGCCGCGAACCAGCGGACCGCCGCGGTCGCTCCGCCGCTCGACATCCCGGTCCTGCCGCAGTCCGGACAGTACGATCCCTTCGGCCTGGGTTACCAGAACGAGCCGAAATACCCGGGCGGCGTGCCGATAGCGGCCCTGCCGGCGGCGGTCAAAGAAGTCTTCGATGCCTTCAAAAAGAGGAACGCGATCGAGCCCGTCCCGCCGGTCGAGCTGAAGGTGGACATGCAGTACGTCTTTTCCGAACAGAGCCCCGACGCCCGTCAATCAGAAGTCCGGGCGCACCTCTGGCTGGACATTAAGTCGATCCAGTTTTTGAGCTACGCAGCTCAGAAGTGAAAACGGTAGAGGACGCCGGCGCCCCATTCGGCGCCCCCCAAATTGACCCGGTACCCGGGATTTTCGGTCGACACGCCGCAATACTTCCCGTAGCCCTTGATCGAGAGGCTTCCGGTCAAGTGGAAATAGACGGTCGCCCCGATGTTGAAACCGACGGTGTTGCCGCTGACCGAGGGGACCGGGAAGGTTTCGGCGTAGATCTCCTCGTATTTTATGTAGTCCAGTCCCGGCCCGATGACGACCGCGAAGCTTCCCGAATCATAGGAGTACCGGATCGCCAGGGACAGGTTGGTCAGGCGGAGGCTGGTCTCCTCCTGCATGTAGGTCGTCTTCCCGTTCGCCTTGAGCTGCCGGCCGCCGACGGCCAGGTCGAGGCCGTGGGGCTCGCTGATGGGCAGACGCATGGTCAGCTCCGCTCCCAGGAAGGGCAGGCTCTTGCCGTAGATCTCCTGGAGATCGACGTCCTGGGCGAAGAAGGCCCCGCCCTGGAGACCGATGGAGAAGTACTTCTCCTCGTCGGGCAGGATCCGGATCCTGCCGCGGGTCTGGCCCTGGGCCAGGCCGCCGACAAGCAGCAGGCAGACGATCAGGCAACCGTGCTTTTTCACTGGCTGACTTTCAGAATTTTCCCGGAGGCCGGCCGCCTCGAGATGTTCACGGGTTTGCCGGCCGTCGACGACGAGAAGACCGGGTCGCTCTCGCTTCCCCACGCGTCCACGGCCGTCAACGCAAACAGGTAGGCCTTGCTCTTATCCATGTTCCTGAGGGTCGTTTCGAGCTGCGTCGCCGGAAACTCCCCGATCAGCGTCTTCGCCGCCGTGACATCATAGAGCTTGTATTGTGAAACGTTCAAGTTCATGGGGTGAGCCTCCCAGGACAGCTCGAAGATCGTCTCGCGGTAGAAGAGGCCCTTGTTCTCGACCTTGGTGACCGCGAAATTGACCGGCGCGTAGATGGCCGAGACCTGGAGTTTCTGCCCGGGGGCGACGTTCAGGACCGGCTTGGTCGTGCCGTCGGGGAACGTGATCAGGATGTCGTATTGCGCCCCGCCGGCGGCGGGCGCGCCGAAGTGCGCGATGGGCTGGTCCTGGCCGCAGAACCCGTATTCCGCCTGGATCTCGCGGTGCCCGCGGAGATAGGCCGGTTCGCCCAGGTGGCCGGCCGCGAACAGGTCCACCTTGGACCCGAATCCCGCCACGGCCCCCAAGTGGTCGCTCACGATCTCGACCTGGATCCAGTCGGAGTTGTTGACTTCATTCCGGAAGAGGCGGTTGGGCCCAGCCGTATCCGTCAGGTAGATATCCAGGTCCCCGTCATTGTCGAAATCGCCGAGACCCATGCCCCTGGGGTCGACCGCGGCGAACGAGGCCGCCGTCCCGGCTACGGACGCCGGCACCGGGATCATGAGCCCGGTCCCGTCGTTGCGGCAGACGTTCTCACCGCCGAAATACATATCCAGGTAACCGTCCTGGTCGAAGTCCCCGAAGGAGACCTGATAGCCGACGCGGTTTCCCTGGGTGCGGGAAGTGTCGATCCTCTGATTGATGAGAAAACGGCCGCCCTGGTTCTTGTACAGGAAGACCGAACCGACAAGCGTCGAGGCGGCCCTCTCGCCGACGATCGCGAGGTCCATGTCGCCGTCGTTGTCGATGTCGCCGAAGGTGACGCCGTTCTTCAGCGTGACGACGTCGCTCTGGGGAAGCCCCCACTCCGCCCCGGCGTCGCGGAAGTTGCCCGCCCCGTCGTTCAGGTGGACGGTCGAGGGGGCTTCCCACCTGGCTTCCGCGAGGTCGAGGTCCCCGTCGCCGTCGATATCCGCCGCCGCGGTCCCCGCGACAAAGGCCGACCAGTCGATGCCGCGATACATCGGCGTGAACGTCCCCAGGCCGTTGTTGACCAGGAAATTCGCCAGCCCCAGGGAGACATACGGGCTTTGGTCGAAGGGATCGGGCAGCGGATTGGTCAGGTAGATATCCAGATCGCCATCCCTGTCGAAATCGCCGACGGCCACACCGCGCCCGGCGTGGTCGACGGTCTGCGCCGGGATGATGCTCGAAGTGGCGTCCTCGAAGAAACCGTTCCCGAGGTTCCGGTAAAGCCTGTCAACCGCGGGATGAACGCCGCCGTAGGTCGTGGTCACGAAGGCGTCGAAGTTGCGCAGGCCGCCGAAGAGCGGAGCGAAAACCGCGCCATGGGTCCCGTAGACATACCCGTCGGAGATGCCGCGGGCGGCGGCCTCATCAACGAACGATGAGCCGGTGTTGATGTATAGGATGTCCCTGACGTTCTTGGGGGTCGACGGCCCTTCCTGGACTTTCACGAACAGGTCCAGCCGGCCGTCGTGATCGACATCCACCCAGCTGCAGCCCTTGCTCCCGAAGTAGGCATAGCCCCGGACCTGGTACTCCAGGCCGACTTCGGTGAAGCGGACGGTCCCGGCCGCGAGGGCCGACGACAGGATAAGACTCAAAAGAAGGACGGAGAAGGCCGTCCGGCGGAGCCGTATCAGCTGCAGATCCATGCAAGTACTCGAAAAAAAATCGCGCAAGTTGTCAAAAGTGTGCCAGCCTCGGGTTCCTTTGTCAAGTGGACGCGTTGACTTGCCCGCCTGATTTTCTTATGATGAGGGCCGAAATTCGGACCTTGGAAAAAACAACCCGGCCGCGCCGCACCGACGTTCCGGCCATGGCCGTCCTGCTCGTCCTGGCGCTGGGGATCAGCCTGTTCCTGAGCGTCGCCATCCAAACCGGGCGCTATTCAATCCTCCGGCATGATTTCCGGGTGGAATGGTACGTCTTCGTTCTGTGGGCGGCCGCCTTCGCCCTCCTCTGCGCGGCCTGGCGGGCTGAGAGCCGCCGCGAACCCGGACGGTCCGGCGCGGGCCCGGATCAGGCGGCGGCGCGCGGCACGGCCTCATGGCTGCCTCTCGCGGCTTTGCTCATCTCGCCATTCCTGCTGCGGTTCTACTGGACGCAGGCCGACCTGAGGGTCCGGCTCCGGGTCCTGGCACTCCTCGTCATCGCCGCCGTCACCGTCCTTAAATTGTCGGACCGGAGCCGGCCGGCCGGGAGCCCGCCGTCCGTCTTGACCCGTTGGACCGAGGGCTTCGGCTCCCTTTCCGGGCCCCGGCGCCTGGCCGCGCTTTTCCTCGCCTCGTACCTCGTCTATCAGCTGGCCGGGTTCGTCCTCGTCGCCCGGGGCGCGACCTTCACCGGGGACGAACCCTTCTACCTCATGACCACGGCCAGCCTCTACAAAGACGGGGACATCAACATCGCCAATAACTATGCCCAGGAGGATTATTTTTCTTTTTACTCGAGGGAGGATTTCCCGCGGCTCAAGCTCGGCATCTACGGCCGGGAGGGGCGCAGGGGAAAAGATCACATCTATCCCATCAACCTTCCCGGCATCTCGGTCCTGATGCTCCCCTTCTACTGGCTCAGCCGGTTCTTCTCGGGCCGCTGGCTCACCTTTTTCATCAAGACCGGCTTGTCCGTCTGGGCCTCCCTGCTCGGCCTCCAGCTCTACCTCTACGCGCGCGAGCGGTGGGAGAACGAACGCCTGTCCCTCGGACTCTGGGCGCTCTACTCGTTCAGCGCCCCGGTCCTCTTTTACGCCGTCCACCTTTACCCCGAGGTCCCCGTGGCCTTCCTGATGCTCGTGGTCTTCCGCAAGATAACGGGCCGGCGGCCGCTCTCCCCGCTTTCCTTGATCGGCTGCGGAGTCCTGCTCGGGTTACTCCCCTGGCTCGGCCTGAAGTTCTCCTTCTTTTTCTGGCCCCTCTTCTTGATGTCCATCTATTTCCTGTTCAAAGACCACCGGGCGGGCGCGAGGATTGCCGCCTTCGCCCTGCCCGCGCTCGCTTCGACGGCGCTGTTTTATCTTTTCGTCCATGACCTGTACGGGACGTTCTCCCCCATCGCCATATACGAGGGCGTGATGACGCCCGGACGCGCCGAAGCCTTCAAGCAGACCCTTTTGGAGATCCCCCTTCGGGCTCGTCTCGACACTCTGCTTGACTATTTTCTCGACCAGCGGGACGGGCTCCTTCTTTACTCGCCCGTCTATTTTCTCGTCTTCCTGGGATTCGTGGAGATCTGGCGGCACCGGCGGCGGGATTTTTGGTGCTTCCTCATGATCGCCCTGCCGTTCCTCCTCAATTACGCGCTGTTCACCCACCGTCAGGGCGCCTCTCCCCAGGGACGGGTGCTGGCGCCTCTATCCTGGATAGGCGCCGTCGCCCTGGGCGAGTTTCTCGTCCACAACCGCCGGAGAGCGTTCAACTGGCTCTTCGGCGGGGCCGCCCTCGCCGGCCTGGCGGCCGCGGCGCTGCTCCTGGCCAACCCGGCCTTCCTGTACCAGCCGACGACGCACGAGTTCACCTCGCGGCCGGGCGACCTCTTTGTCTACCTCAGCAACAGCCGCTTCTTCCTGCCGTCTCTCCTGCCGTCGTTCATCAAGATCGACAACGCCCGGTACTGGCCCAACTATATCTGGGTGGCGGCGGTCGTCGCCCTGGTCGCGGTTTACGCCATCTCCCGCGGGCAAAAGAACCCGGGACGCGGCGTCCGCCACCTTGCGGTCTGGGCGGTCCTCGCGGCAGGCGTCTTCCTGTGGGTTCTTTATCCCAGAACGGTGCTCTTCCCGGTGAGGGCCGTCGAGTATTCACCCCAGCGGACGCTCGGGTTCACGGCTTATCCCACAGCCAAAGGGGTGATCGCCAAGGACACCGGGGACATTTATCTCCACGTCGAGAAGCCGTACACGCTTCTGTTCAGCTCACGGTCGCCTTTCGAGAAGCTCCGGCTGGTGTTCGGGTCCGACAAAGGAGAGTATAAAATCCGGCTCAGGCAGTTCGACCTGCCTCTCCTCGAAACGGTGACATCCCGCGGCCCCCAGGAAATGACCTTCGAGCCTAAAGCGTTCCGCCGGGTGAGGGATCTTTACGTTTACGAATTCGGCATCGGCCTCGAGAAGCTGTCAAAGGGGTCGATGCAGCTCAACCCCTTCCGCTTTCAGGTCACGCCCTTAAGGAAATGAACCGCGGGTAGGCATCGAGGTCGAGGTCCGGCCCCGGCCTCTTCGTCGAGCCCAGCTTTTCCATTCCCAGCGCCCCGACCATCGCGGCGTTGTCCGTGCAGAGGTCGGGCGAAGGGAGGCGCGCTTCGTATCCCCTGTCCCTGGCGAGCTCCGCGAACGCGGCCCGGAGCCGCCGGTTCCTGGCCACGCCGCCGCAGAGGATGAGCGAGACGGGCTTCACTTTATCGGCCGCCTGATCGAGCTTCTGAAGGAGCGCCCGGACCACCGCCGCCTCAAAGCTCGCCAGGAAATCGGGGAGCGCCGGGTGCCGGGCGGACATCCCGGTCTCGTCGATCCATCTCAGGGCGGCGGTCTTGAGCCCGCTGAAGCTGAAATCCAGGCTGGCGTCTTTCATCCGGGGCAGGGCGAATGGATATTTTTGCGGGTTGCCGGCCTTGCCCAGCTCCTGGATGACGGGGCCGCCCGGGTAGCCCAGCCCGAGGAATTTCGCGATCTTGTCCAAGGCTTCCCCGGCGGCGTCGTCGCGCGTCCGGCCGAGCAGCCGATAATGGAGCCTTTTCTTCATCAGGAAAAGGGAGGTGTGCCCCCCGGAAACAACGAGCGCCAGGGCGGGGAAGGCGACCGGCGGCCCTTCGAGGAACGCCGCTTCCATATGAGCTTCGAGATGGTCGACCCCGACCAGCGGTTTCCTGAAATAATAGGCCAGTCCCTTGGCGAACGACAGGCCGACGAGAAGCGAGCCGATCAGGCCCGGGCCCTGGGTCACGGCGAAGGCGTCGACCTCGCCGGGGGCGAGCCTCGCCCGGTCCAAGGCTTCGCCGACGACATAGCCGATCGACTGAAGGTGCTGGCGCGACGCCAGCTCCGGGACGACACCCCCGTAGGGGGCATGGATCGTGTCCTGGGAAAGGACAACGCTGCTCAGGATCCGCGGGCCGGAGTCGAGGACGGCCGCCGCGGTTTCATCGCAGGAGCTCTCGATCGCCAGAATATTCATTTGCGGCGGCTGTTCAGGGGAGAGGCGGCCCCTCTTTTTTCGGAGCTTTTCCGGACCAGGCGGCCAGGCTCAGCCGATACGGCGGGCGGGCGATGCCCCGCTCGCTGACGATGGCGGTGACGAGCCGGGCCGGGACGACGTCAAAAGCCGGGTTCCTGACGGGGATATGGGGGAGCGTGATGGGGCACCCGGCGACCTCTCTCACCTCGCGGCCCGGGCGTTCCTCGATGGGGATCGCGGCGCCCGTGCGCAGGCGGAAATCAAACGTGCTCAGGGGGGCGGCGATGTAGAAAGGCAGGCCATGGTGCCGAGCCAGGACGGCCACCGAGTAGGTGCCGATCTTGTTCGCGGCGTCGCCGTTGCGGGCAATCCGGTCGGCGCCCGTGATTGCCAGGCTGATCTCGCCCTTTTTCATCAACCAGCCGGCCATGTTGTCCGTGATCAGCGTCAACGGGACCCCCAGGCGGTCGAGCTCCCAGACGGTGAGCCGCGCGCCCTGGAGGATCGGCCGGGTCTCGTCCGCGAAGACACGGAACTTCTTCCCCTGCTCGAAGGCCGCCCGGATGACGCCCAGCGCCGTGCCGTAGCCGGCCGTGGCCAGCTCGCCGGCGTTGCAGTGGGTCAGGACGGAATCGCCGTCGCGGATGAGCGCGCTCCCGTGGGCCCCGATCCTCCGGTTCGTCTCCAGGTCCTCCCGCTCGATCTCCTGCGCCTCGCTGACAAGCCGAGGCCCGAGCTCGGCAGCCGGGAGATGCCGGTTTTCCCGGAAGATGCGTTTCATGCGGTCGAGCGCCCAGAACAGGTTGACCGCCGTCGGACGGGTCCTGGCCAGCCTCCGGACGACCTCGTCCAGCCGGCCGTCAAGGTCCTCTCCGGGACGGGCGCGAAGAAGCCCCAAGGCGACGCCGTAAGCGGCGGCGACGCCGATCGCGGGCGCTCCCCTGATGACCATCGTCTCGATGGCCTGGGCGACTCCCTCTTCATCCCTGTATTCGAGATACACTTCTTCGAGCGGCAGCCGCCGCTGGTCGATCATGACGACCTTGCCGTCTTGCCACTCTATTGTCGGGTGCATTCCCAAACTCGCTTAAAAACAGTCATTTCCTGGAAATTGTATGATTGCAGAAACCCCACGGGGAGTCAAACCGGCAAGCTGATCAGCCGCCGCGGCCGACGGCAGCCGATCAGCGAATCTTTAGTCAAGAAGACCCGGGAAGCGTCTCCAAACATGTGACGGCGATGATCTCACTGAGGGGTGGCACGGCGATAGCCCCTGCGCGCCCGGAGCGACGGGGACCGGCGGGAAGCGGAGTCTTCGGAGCGACCATCAGAATAGCGGCGGAGGGACTCGGAGTCGCTATTCTGCGAAATATCCTGAAAAAGCTCTTGACTATCAGTTCACCCGGGGGCAAAGGGTGATACCGGCGACGCTTCGGGATCTTATCCGCCGGCGCGAGGACGCACAGGGGCGCGCCGTGACAGGCCCCCAATTCTCAACCACCTGATCACATGGCTGGAGAGCAACCGAAGACCTGCCAATTCTTGACTTTTCTCCGGGAGTGACGTAATTTGGATGTCAGAATTACGACATTCCGGCTCGGCCTGAGGATAGCTCCTCAAAGGAGGCTTTGATGTTCCTGTTCGGCCCCATCGGACCCACTGAGCTGCTGCTTATTCTGCTGATCGTGGTCATCATCTTCGGCGCCCGCCGCCTGCCCGACCTCGGCAAGGGCTTGGGTGAGGGCATCAAGAATTTCAAGAAGGGTATCACGGGCAAAGAATCTGGAGACAAGAACGCCGACTCCGAGAAACAGAATCCTCCTTCCAAGGAATAATGAAACGCACGCTCGAAAAGCTGGCCGCTGAGCGTGAAGAGAAAGACAAGGCGTATTCCCAAAAGCTCGACGAGATAAAGCGGACCCTCCCTCTCCTCGCCGGAAAGAGGACCCTGCTCGGGAAAGCCGGCCCAGCCGCGGACAGACTGCTGTCCCAGCTGGCCGAGCTGGCCGAGCTCCAGAATGCGCTCGCCGACGTTCGCGACAGGGAGTGGGACGCGCTCGGAAGCAACCACGTCGGAATGATCTTCAAGAGCCTGGAATGGCGCGTGGACAAGCTGGCGGCCGAACATGAGGACGTCCAGGTCCTGATGAAAAAGCTCCGCGGCCTGAGAGAGGTCCTGGATCGCCTGCTGGCCGCGCTCGAAGAAAAAAAGTCCCCGGCGCCCACGGATGTCAGGGACGTCCTCGAGCCTCTCGAGGACTGGCGCTACGCCGGGTTCGAGAGCCGGTTTCGCGGCAGCCCGCAGGACGTCAAAAAACAGCTGGAGGCCTACATTCCCTATCTCCCCAGGCGGGGCCGCATCCTCGATTTGGGCTGCGGCCGGGGCGAGTTCCTCGACCTCCTCCGGGAGAACGGTCTCGACGGCGCGGGCATCGATCTCAACTCGCTCATGGTCGAGGCCTGCGGCGACAGGGGCCTGCGTTGCGAAAAGGGCGACCTCCTGGAGAAGCTGGCTTCCGAACCCGACGGCTCGCTGGCCGGGATATTCTCGAGCCAAGTCATCGAACACTTGACGCCGGCCCAGCTCCGGAAGCTCGTCGAGCTGGCCCGGCGGAAGCTCGAGCCGGCTGGCGTTCTCATCCTGGAAACCATCAACCCGCTCTCGGTCTTCGCGCTCGTCCAGATCTTTAATCTCGACCCCACCCATCAGAAACCCGTTCACCCTCAGGGCCTCAAGTTTCTGCTCGAGGACGCCGGGTTCGATGAGGTCGAGATCAGGTACTCCGCGGCGCTCGCGAAGGAGCGCCTTCGCGACCTGCCCCCGGCCGACGACCGGACCGTCGTCCTGAACGAGAATTTCGACCGCTTGAACGATCTCTTATTTGCGCCCGCGCAGTACGCGGCGATCGCCAGGAGGAGATGACCATGCCCTTGTACGCCGGTTTCGACATGGGTGGAACACAGCTCAAGTACGGTCTCCTGAACGAGAAACTCGACCTCGTGTTCAAGGACCAGACCCCGACGCCGGCAAAGATTACTGAGCTCATCGACCTTTTCGGCGGCCTGTGGGAAGGACTGAAAAAGCGCCAGAGGCAGACGGTCAAGACCGCGGGCTTCGGGATCCCCGGGATCTTCAACCTCAAAGAGCAGCGGATCCTCCAGTCCCCGAACTATGGCGGGCTCGACGACTTCCCGCTGCGGCCGGCCATCGCCCGGGTCATCACGGCCCCCTTCTGGATCGACAACGACGCCAACATGGCCGCCTACGGCGAGTTCCGGTGCGGCGCCGGCAAGGGCGTCAAGGACATGATCCTGCTCACCCTGGGGACGGGCGTCGGGTCGGGCATCATCGTCGACGGGGAGCTCCTGCACGGAAGCTGCGGCTACGGGGGTGAGATGGGGCACGTCGTTGTCAACCCCGAGGGTGAAAAGTGCGGCTGCGGCGCCAGGGGCTGCCTGGAGACCGAGGCCTCGGCCGGCCCCATCGTCCGGAACTACCGGCAGCTCACCGGTTCGACGGAGCCGCTGACAGCCAAAGAGGTCGCCAAGAGGGCCAAGAAGGGTGACGTGCCGGCGAAAAGGAGCTTCGACCGCGCCGCCTATTATCTCGGCATAGGGCTTGGCTCGGCCATCAACACGTTCAACCCCAGGAAGATCCTCCTCGGAGGCGGTATCACGGCGAGCGCCGGCCTGATCCTTCCAGGGGTCAAGGCCGAGGCCGCCCGGCGAAGCTATGCGGCGTCCTACGCCTGCTGTTCGATCGAGAAGGCCAGCCTGGGGAATGACGCCGGGCTGATCGGCTCGGCCGCTTGGGCTAGGGACCAGCTCCTCAAACAGCGCTGACGCCGCTGTTCCCCGCCGTGTATCCCGATCTCAAGGATTCCGCTTAGAAAAGCCGAACGTTCTTCGGGCTTCTTCCCCGCCCGTCCGGTTTCTCAGCCGAACCTCAAACTTGAGGTCCTCCACCCGCAGGGCTTCCCCGGCCGCATCCAGGCTGAAGGGAATCTCCCGGAGAAACGCTCCATCCGGCTCCCGCTCCAGGGTTTCTTCGCGCGAGGTGACGCCGAAGTCCCCACGGTGCGCCCACCGGGAAACGCCGGCGGCGTCCCGCAAGTCGACTTCGACTTCAAGCGTCGTCACCAGGCTGCCGACCTCGGGCGCCTCGAACCAGATGCCGGCGTAAGGAATGCTCAGGCTGATCATGCCCTCGACCAGGCCGGAACGGGTCCCCTCGAGCCTCGCCCGGCCGCGAAAGCCGAACGGCTCCCTTATCCTGTAAGCGGTTTTCTGCGCCTGTTCCTGCGCCCGGCTCAGCTCGTGCATGTAGCTCAGGTTGTACTCCCGGATCGCGCTCAAGTCATAGGTCGTCAGCTCGAGGTGCCCGCTGCAGTCCGGGTCGCGGAAGACGACGGGGAACCCGCCGTAGTACCAGATCTCGGAGCACCGCTCCCCCGAGCCGCCGTCGATCGGGTTGATGATCCGGTCGAACGGCGGACCGAACAGGATATGGATCCGCCCCCTGTCGGTCATCCAGCCGGGCTTCCCTTCTCTCGCGAACAGCCGGTTCGCCGTCTCCAGGCGGCTGAAATACTCGACCTTGAATTCGTTCTCCTCGGAATACGGGTCGGGGTCGCGGCGCTTCCAGAACTCGCCAATGAAGGCGTCCCTTTGCGAGGCGGGAAGCTCCAGGAAGATCTTCTCTTCGGACCGGGTGACGATGTAGCGGGCCTGGCTCAGGAACTCGGCGTGGTCCGGAGCCAGCGATCGCCGCAGGGCGGCGCCCCGGCAGCCCGCGGCACCGGCGACCGCCAGGATTAGGAAGACCGCCGTCGCCCACATCAGAGGGGCGGACGATTTAAAAGGCGAACTCGGCCACTTTGCGGACGCGATGTTTGGTGGTTTCATTCTCCATGATGATCGACAGCTGACACTTCCCGGCCCGCAGCTCCTCGATCCCGTCTTCGACCGTTATCGGGATCGCGATCTCAAACTTCTCCGCCCGCTTCGCTTCGAGCTCCGCGGCCGAGAGGCTCACGGGGTACCTGTTCTTGAACGTCCAGCGGATGACCTTCCGGCTATCGGCAAGCTCCATCTCCAGCGCGAAAGCCGTTTCGAACCGGTCTTCCCTGAAGTCGAACCAGATCTCCGGATAGGGCATCTCCAGACGAACGAGGCTCTCCAGCCTGCCGCCTTGGGCCGGTGTCTTCAGGATGCGGACCTCAAAGTCGAAGGGGAGCTTCCGGGGCTCCCTGCGGGCGCGCGAGCGGGATGTCGTGGCGGCATTCCGCCGTTCTATCGGACTCAAGTCACGGGTTGCCAGGACGAAGGCGCCGCTGCAGTTCTTATCCGCAAAAACGACCGGAAAATCATCATAGTGCCAGGTCTCCTGGCACGGCGCGGTCTTTCCCGCCGGGGGGGGCTGCCGCTCGCGGCGCGCCGGCTCGCCGTAGACGATGGTGATCCGGCCCCGCTCCGTGAGCCAGCCAGGCCGCGGCTCCCCCGTGAACAGCTCGTTCGCCACCCGTATCCTCCGGAAATATTCGTCCTTGAACTCGTTCGCGGGCGTGCCCGGGTCGGTGTCGCGCCGCTTCCAGAACCGCTCGATGGCCTTGGCCTGTTCCGCCTCGGGCAGGGCGAGAAGCTCCTTTCTCTCCTCTTTCGAGATGAGGTACCGGGCCTCCGACAGGAACCCGGCAGTCTGCGCCGACTGGCCCGGCGGGGATTCCTGGGCGGTCGAAACGAGACATAGGGAAAGCGTCAGAGCGCCGAGAAGAAGCCACCGTCGGAAGGCTCTCATTGTATATTACTAAGATAGACCCGTTTTTCCATAAAGGCAAGGAGATCGGGGAGCCTGCAGGCAGCTCTTTTTAAGAGTGGAGAGGGCGCCCCTCGGGGCGCCCTCCCCGCAGCGTGCGGAAGGAGGGACTCGAACCCTCACGGCCTTGCGGCCATAAACTCCTGAGGCTTACGCGTCTGCCAATTCCGCCACTTCCGCAGAAGCGGGGCTATTATAATCTCCCGTGACGAAATTTCCAAGGGCCGGGCCCCCGGCAAGGCGCCACCTCGCCTTGATTTCGGGGCGGACAAGCGGCTATAATGGGTGGCTGCCGGGAGCAGAGTCCCGGTTGCCCGGATAAGGATAAGCGGGTTCGCCTTTGAAACCAAACGTCCTGACGTGGAGTTGACTAAGAAAGAGGGCGTTTATCCGGTAAATACACGGAGCAAGCGAGGACCGACATGCGAAATACAAGGGAAACGGCGAAAAAGCTCAGATTCGGGCTCCCGCTGGCGGGAGTCTTCATCCTGCTGGCTATTTTTCTGCCCGCCTGCAAGAGCAGCACGGATTCGGACACCGACACAGACACGACAACCTATCAAGCCAGGATCGTGGTCAGCAACACATACGGGCAAACCCTGGAGATCTTCATGGACGGGACCAGCCAGTTCACCCTGACCAACGGGGACAGTGATAAGATCGCCGATGTGGCCATCGCAACCCATACGATGGAAGCCCGGATCCCGGGCGGCGCCCTCATCGACACGACGGAGATCGACGTCACGCAGCAGACCGACTACTCGTACACGATCGACCGACCGGACATCAACATCGTCAACAGCTGGGGCGAATCCCTTAAGATCTACATGGACGACGTTTATCAGTTCACCCTGGTCGATGACGAGAACAGGTGGCTGATCGCTGTCCCGCTGGCGTCCCACTTCCTGAAGGCGACGCGGGTGAGTGATGACAGCGAGGTCGCCTCGATCACTATCAACGTCACTCAAAATAAAGACTATTCGTGGACGATTTCATAAATCTTGATCGAGACTTCCCGAACAGGCCGGGAGCCTGCAGCGGATAAGGGCATGCGATACCGACGAGCTTCCGGATGCGCGTCCGCCTGGCGCTGCTCGCCGCGGTTTGCCTCGGCTCAACCTCGGGGCTCGGGGCGTCCGGCCTGGTGGACAACCTCAGCATCCGCGTCAGTCCCGGGATCATGTTCAACCTGGGCGGACGCTACAGCGACTACTACAAATTCAAGGACATCGTCGACCTCGGAGGCGGGCTGAACATCGGCCTGAGATACGAGGTCAATAAGAACATCTACCTCGAGGCCGCTTACGGATACAACGTCTTGGGAGCGAAGGGGGGAGGAATACCGTTTCTATTCCGGCACGGCAACTCGTATTTCGATATGGCCTCGTGGACGCTCAACGCCTCCCTTTACCTGAAATCCGGCTACCCGATAGAGCCCTATCTCACACTCGGGGGGGGGGTCCATCCGTTTTACTTCAGGTCCGGGATGTTCGGGGGAGATGTCTGGCCGGCACCCGCCAAGCCCCAGACGGCCCTTCGCGATACGACTCCCGGAGTGAATGTCGGACTGGGAGCCGAGGCCAACGTCAAGCTGAATCTCACGGCCACCTTCGAGGTCCGGTACACCTACCTGTTCTCCAGAAATCCGGAGCGGTTCGGGACGGACGATTTCACCCAGATGGATTTTCTGGGGATCAGCGTGGGCGTCATCTATTATTTCCGCCGAAAATGAACGCTTACCAGACAAAGCACCGAAGCTCGACGCGCGCCGGACGTCGCCCGGCGGCGGCCGCCCTGGCCGCCGTAGCCGTGCTGCTCATATTGTGCTGGTCCTGTAAGAGCCCGACCAGCCCGGATGACGGCGAAGCCGACATCGTCGTCCTCAGCCGTTGGTTGGACCCCGTGGACATCTATATGGACGGCGCTTTCCAATTCTGGCTGAGCTATAAAAATTCCGCGGAGATCGACAATGTCTCCCGGGAGAGCCACGTCATGGAAGCCAGGAGCCAGGTCACCGGGGAGGTCGTCGCCCAGGAAACTCTGGAGGTCACGACCCGGACCGATTACTCCTGGACGGTCGATCGCATCGCCCGGATCAACTGCAGCAACGGCTTCCGTGAGCCCCTGAAGGTCTTCATGGACGGCGTTTATCAATTCGACCTGGCCGAGCGTGAAGACCGGTGGATCCTTGACGTTCCGCTGGGTGAGCACTTTCTGGCGGCCTTCAAGGTTGCCGACGGGAAGCCGGCGGCCTCCATCACCGTCAAAGTGACCGAAAACGATGATTACAGTTGGAAGATCGGCATGATCGAGGGCGGCACCCCGGTCTTGATGGCCGTGGACTAGCCTTGAACGACGTCGTCCCGGCGGTCGGGCCGGGAATCACCTCCAAACATGTGACGGCGGTGATTTCACTGAGGGGTGGCACGGCGATAGACCCTGCGCGCCCGGAGCGACGGGGACCGGCGGGAAGCGGAGTCTTCGGAGCGACCATCAGAATAGCGGCGGAGGGACTCGGAGTCGCTATTCTGCGAAATATCCTGAAAAGCTCTTGACTATCAGTTCACCCGGGGGCAAAGGGTGATACCGGCGAAGATTCGGGATCTTATCCGACGGCGCGAGGACGCACAGGGGCGCGCCGTGACAGGCCCCCAATTCTCAATCACCTGATCACATGGATGGAGATGCAATCGTCGAGCCGGGGCCGCTTGACAAAGCCCGTTCGGCTCCTTATTTTAGATAGTGCGTGAGCGTCACGAGCGTGAAGTTCCGACCGGGTTCGCGACTCAGGGGGACAACCAAATCCGATTCCGGGCCCGCTTCTGTCCGGGCATCTGAAAATCTCTCGGAAAAGGAGACCGTATGAAGTTCACCTCGCGAAGTCAGATCGAGTCACTCGGGCATCTCCAGGCCGGCGATTTCTGGATCAGCTCGTTCTATCTGGACACCGACAAGAGCCGTCTGACCAGGAAGGAGATCGGCCTGACGTTGAAGAACCTATTGAACGAAGCCCGCGGAAAGCTCGAGCCGATGGACCTCGCCAAGGCCAACAAGGAATCCCTCTCTCAGGATCTGGAAAAGATCGGCGCCTTCGCCGGGCAGTCGATCCTGTCCTCGAGCGCGCCGGGGCTGGCCGCTTTCTCCCGCGCCGGGGCCGGCTTTTGGCAGGATTTCACCCTGCCCCGGGCGCCGCGCAACCATCTGGTCTTCGAGAGGGGCGCGTACCTTCGGCCCCTGACCGTGATCCTGGACGAGTTCCATCCGATTTGCGCACTCATCCTCGAGCGCCAGGAGGCACGCTGGTACAGCGTCTTCATGGGAGAGATCAGCCTGCTGAACCGGCTGGCCAGCGAAGTTCCGAGCCGGGTGCGCGAAGGCGGGTTCGAGGGCACCGAGGCCAGGCGGATCGAGCGCCACATCGACGCCCATCTTCACGAGCACTTCAAAAAGGCGGCCCAGATGACGTTCGAGCTGTCCAAGAAGAACCACTTCGACTGGCTTTTCCTGGGATGCCAGGAGGAATACCGTCCCGTGTTCGAGCCGCTGCTCCATCCTTATGTTCTCGAGAGGCTGAAGGGCCATCTCAAGATCAACGGTTACGACGAGACCGAGGCCAAGATCCTCAAGCAGGCGTTGGAGATCGAGCAGACGCTGCGTCTGGCCGAGGAGACGTCCTTGGGCCAGAATCTCGTGTCCGAGCTCGAAAAGGGCGGCCGGGCCGTGTCCGGACTCCGGGAGGTCCTTCGCAAGCTGAACGTGCATGAAGTGCAGACCCTGGTCCTGAACAGGAATTATTCCCAGGGAGGCCTCGTCTGCCCGAAATGCCATTTCCTTTATTTGGATGAGGTCCGCTGTCCGAACTGCCAGATCAAGACCGACAAGGTCGACGACATCGTCCACGAGGGCGTCCACGCCGCAATGGATCACAAGGGGCAGGTGCATTACTTGACCAGCCCATCGAAGCTCGACCACTTCGGGGAAATCGGGGCGTTCCTGAGGTTCAGAAGCTAGAGAGTCTGCCCGGCACGGGGCCGGCCCCCGGGGGGCCGCCCCTGTCTTTCAGCAGAACCCGACCTCAGGCCGCCGCTTTCTTTTCCTTGAACCGTATCTTATTGACTACACTGTAGATGACCGGAATGACGAAGAGCGTCAGCACGGTCGTCGCGGTCAGGCCGAAGGCGATGGCGACGCCCATGGGCGCCCGGAACTCGGAGCCCGAGGACCGGGAGAAGGCCATGGGCAGCGTGCCCAGGATGGTCGTCAAGGCGGTCAGCAATACAGCCCGCAGCCGCGTCGTCGCGCCCTGCAGAATGGCCTCCCGCTTGTCGACCCCGCGCTTGATGAGCTGGTTGATGTAGTCGATCATGACGATGCCGTTGTTGACGGCGATCCCGGCCAGCATGATGACGCCGACGAGGGCCGCCAGACTGACCGTCCGGCCCGTAATGAGCAGGCCGAAGATGACGCCGATGATCCCCAGGGGCACGGTGAACATGATGATGAAGGGGTGGGTGAAGTGCTCGAACTGTGAGGCCATGATCATGTAGACGAGCAGGATGGCCAGGGCGAAGGCGGCGGCCAGGATGAGGAAGGCCTCCTGCATGTCCTCGTAGGAGCCGCCGTACTCGAGGAAGTAGCCCGGCGGCAGGGTCTTTTCAAAACCGGTCAGCCGGGCCTTGATCTCCCGGACGACGCTGCCGAGGTCGCGGTCGGCGATGTTGGCGGTCACGGAGACGCGGCGCGATTGGTTCTCGCGGTCGATCCGGATGGGGCCCTGGCCGGACGTGATGTCGGCCACCTGCTCGAGGTAGACCGTCTGGCCGGCGGCCGTCCGGATGGGGATGCTGCGGACCTCGTCCAGGCTGTCGCGGTATTCCTTCTTGAACCGCAGCCGGACGTCGATCTCGTCGGAGCCCTCGCGGTAGCGGGTGGCCACCCTGCCGAGCGTCGCCGTCTGGACGGTGTTGGCCACCTGGTAGACGGACAGGCCCAGCCGGTAGGCCCGCTCCCGATCGATCTTGATCTGGACCTCGGGCTTGCCGGCGGCCAGGCTATGGGTGAGGTCGCGGACCCCTTCTACCCCCGAGATCAGACGGACGATCTGGTCGGCCTGGCCCTCCAGCGTGGCCAGCTCCTTGCCGAAGAGCTTGATCTCGACCGGGGCCGCGGAGCCGCCCATCATCGACTGGCTCATGTCGAGCGCTTCGAACCTGACGCCGCGCAAGTTGGGCAGCTGACGGCGGATCCGCTCCAGGATCTGCTTGTCGGACTCCTTCCGCTTGTCGCGCTTGACCAGCCCGACCCAGAGCAGACCCTCGTGCGTGCCGGTGTTGGAGAAGCTCGAGGCCGAGTCGCCGGCGTCCTGCTCGCTCTGGGAGCCGGACTGGGCCGAGATCATCGTGATCTCGGGCATCTTGGCCATGATGTTCTCGACCAGCCCGACGACCCGGTCGGTCTCCTCGAGGGACGTGCCGACGGGCATGCGGACCTTGAGCATGATCATGTCCATGTCCTGGGCGGGGATGAACTCCGTGCCCAGGAAGGGGACGATGGCCAGGGAGAGGACGAGGGCCAGGAGGGCCCCGCCGAGGACCCAGCGGCGGTGGTGGAGGGCCCAATCGAGCCGCTTCCGGTACCAGGCCCGGGGCTTGGCGAACTGGCGCTCCTCGGGCGCCTTGGCGATGGACTTGAGGCTCTTCTTCGAGCGGAAGAGGAGGGACGTGGACAGGGGAACGATGGTCAGGGCGACGAAGAGCGAAGCCAGGAGGGAGAAGGCGATGGACAGGCCGAGGGCCTGGGTCATCTTGCCGGTGATGCCCGAGGCGAAGATCATGGGGAAGAAGACGGCGATCGTCGTCAGGGTCGAAGCCGTGATGGCCATGCCGACCTCGGAGGTCCCGGCGATACTGGCCTGGTCGGCTCCCTCGCCCTCCTCGAGATGCCGGTAGACGTTCTCGATGACGACGATGGCGTTGTCGACGAGCATGCCGACGCCCAAGGCCAGGCCTCCGAGCGTCAGCAGATTGAGGGTGTAGCCGGCCGCGTAGAGGGCGATGAAGGTGGTGATGATGGACAGGGGGATGGCCAGGCTGATGACGAAAGTCGGCCGCCAGTTCCTCAGGAAGGCGAAGATGAGGAGGATGGCCAGAAGGCCGCCCTGCCAGGCGTTAGTGACCGTGTTGCTGGTCGTCTGCTCGATCATATCGCCCTGGTCCATGGCGACGTGGAAGACGGGATTGCCGGGCATGGTCCCTATGAGCTTCTTGATCTCCGACTTGACGGCCGAGCTGGCGATCTGGGTGTTGGCGCCCGAGCGCTTACTGACGATGAGGTAAACGCCGTTCTGCCCTTGGATCCGCGCGGCGTAACGCATCTCCTTGAGGGTGTCCTTGACCTCGGCGACGTCCGAGACGTAGACGGGCTCGCCGGTCGCGGACATGCCGACGACGGTCCGGCGGATGTCGTCGAGGCCCTTGAACTCGCCCATGGTCCGGACGAGGACCTCCGAGTAGCGCTCGACGAGGTTCCCGGCCGGCAGGTTGAGGTTCTCCGCCCCCAGGGCCATCCGGATCTGGTCGAGGGTCAGGCCCCGGCTCTCCAGGGCGGCCCGGTCGACGTCGACCAGGATCTCGCGCTCGTCCATGGAGAAGACCCGGGCCGAAGCGACGCCGTCGATGCGCTCGAGGCGCGGCGCGACCTCGTCCTCGACGATCGTCTTGAGCTTCATAGCCGGCATGTCGCTGGTGATGCCGTAGAAGATGACCGGGAACGAGCTGAAGCTGAACTTCATGACCAGCGGCTCGCCGGCCTCTTCCGGGAGGTACTGTTCGTAGAGGCCGATCTGGTCGCGGATGTCCTGGGCGGCGAAGTCGAGGTTGGTGCCCCACTCGAACTCGACGCTGATGACCGAGACGCCCTCGGACGTCTGCGACGTGACCTTTTTGACCCGGTTGACCGAGCTGACGACCTGTTCGAGCGGCCGGGTCAGGACGTTCTCGATGTCCTCGGACGCGGCGCCCGAATAGGTCGTGATGACGGAGACCGTCGGGAATTCGAGGTCGGGGAAGTAGTCCAACCCCAGCCGGAAGAAGGAGATGGCGCCCAGGACGACCAGGATGGCCGCCATCATGGACGCGGTGACTTTACGGTTGACCGAGAATTCGGAGAGCTTCACTTCTTCTCCTCTTCGAGGACCTGGATCGGTGAGCCCTCCTCGAGGCCGAAGTTGCCCTCGACGATGACGGATTCCCCGTCGCCGAGACCGCCGAGGATCTCGATCATGGTCGTGTTCTGGATGCCGAGCGTGACGTTCTTCCGGACGGCATGGCCGCCCTCGGCGACGAGGACATAGGAGTTCTCGAGGATGGCCGCCTGCGGGACGACCAGCGCGTTCTCGTGCGACTGGACCTCGAAGACGAGGTTGCCGAACGTGCCCGGCCTCAGGGCCCCGTCGCGATTGTCGACGACGACCTCGACCCCGAACTTCTTGTTCAGCGGGTCGGCCGTCAGGTTGACGACATTGACGGTGCCTAGGAAATCGCGCCCGGGCAAGGAGCCGACCCGGAGGACGGCCACCTGGCCCTTGCGGATGCGCCCGATATCCTCAGAGGTGACGGCCACGGCGAGCTTGACCTTGGAATAATCCATCAGGGTCAGAACGCCGCCGGCCCCGCCGCCGGCCCCGCCCATCATCGGGTTGATGACGTCGCCGACCTCGGCGTTTTTCGAGGCGATGACGCCGGCGAACGGCGCCCTCATGATGGATACCTCCAAGCTGTACTTGGCCAGGTTGACCGCCGCCTGGGCCTGGGCCAGTTGAGCGATGGCCGCGTCGAAAGCCAGCTTGACCTGCTCGTGCTGTTGGGCCGAAACGGCGTCTTCCTTCACCAGCCGGTCCATCCGTTCGAGGTTGGTCTTGGCGTTGGCATGGTTGGCCTCGGCCACGGCCTGGGCGGCCTCGGCCTGCTTGAGCTGGAGCCGTATGGAGCTGGTCTCGAGCTCGGCCAGGAGCTGGCCCTTGCCCACACGGTCGCCTTCCTGGACATGGAGGACGGCGATCTTCCCGCCCGTCTCGGGGGTGATGTTGATCTTGTTCCAGGCTTCGAGCGTGCCGGTGTAGGTGAGCTTCTCGGTGATCCGTTCCCTCAGCACCTTGAACACTTTGACCGGGGCGGCCCCGACGGCCGACGTCCCGGCCGCCTGTTCCCGGGCGGCTTGTTTGCAGGCCGGGACCGCAGCCAGCAGGCCGGCCGCTGCTATAAGACTTAAGAGTTTCAGGTTTCTCATCGCATCCTCCTTGAGATGGATCTACTCCGCGCTTTTCCAGTTCACACCCATGGCCTTGTCCAGCATGGCCAGGGCGATTTCGTAATCATAGACCGCCCGGAGCCGGTTGATCCGGGCCTCGCTGAGGGCGATCTGGGCGGCGGAAACGTCGAGGATCGTCGCCAGTCCCTCGCTGTAGTTGAGGTCGGACACGCGCACGCCCTCCAGGGCCTGCTCGATATTCTTTTCCTGGGAGAGAAGCGACTCCTTGGCCTGGTTCAGGTTAAGCAGAGCCGATTCGACCTCGAACTTGATGGCGTCCGTTAATCCTTTCCGGGTCTGTTCGATCTCCCGGACCGCCGCCTTGGCCTCGGCGACCTGGGCGGGGACCCGGAAGCCCTTGAAGATCGGGATGTTCAGGATCAGGTTGAAAGAATAGTAGTTCTCCCAGCTCACACTGTTGAACTTCAGGTAATCCCCCCAATAGTTATAATTTCCGGCGACCGCCACGGTCGGGAGCGCGTCGGCCAGGGCGATCTTCCGCATTTCCTCGGCGATCATCTTCTGGTAGCTGATGAGGCTGAGCTCGGGCCGGTTGGCCAGGGCGCTCGACAAGCTTGTCTCCGGGTCGGGTTCCACGGGCCGGTAAGTCAGCTCGCCGACAATCTCGACCGGCTGGGAGATATCCAACCCCAGCACCGTCTTGAGTCCGGCTTCGGTGATCTTCACGCTGTTCCGCGCCTGGATCACCGGCGGCTTCTGGTTGGAGGTCCGGACTTCGGCCCTCAGCAGGTCCAGCCGGGAGGAGATACCGACTTCGTACATATTTCTGACGGTCCCGAGGGTCTTCTCGGCCAAGCTCAGGGATTCCTCCGTGACTTTGACCAATTCCTTGGCCACCAGGTAATTGAAGAACGCCCGCTTGGCGCTGAAAACGGTTTCCTGGTTCGTTTGGCGCACCGACTCCTCAGAAGCCAGGAGGCCGTAGCGGGCCTGCTTGTACCCCGCGGTCAGGCGTCCCCCCGTGTAGAGGGGCACGCTTAAATTAAAAGAGAACTGATAATTCTTGGCGAAATCGATGGTCACCCGCTGCGGCCGCCCTCCCGGGATGAGCGAGGGGAACTCAATCGAGAACGCTTTCCTGTCCAGGCTGGTCTGGCCGATGGCGTCCAGGCTTGGGAAAAACTGGGCCGCCGCCTGCCTCACCCGGGACTGGGCCGCATCCACCCTTTCCTGCGATGCCAGATAAGACGGGTTCTGGGAGAGCGCCAGGTCGATGCTCTTTTCCAGCGTCAAGGTGATCTTCTCGGCCGGGCTTTCCTGGGCCAGGGCCGTCGAGCCCGGCGCCCAGACGAGGAATCCTACCAATATCGTCAGTGCGGTGTGTTTCATCGCGATACTCCTTTCGCCTTGTGACCGGCGTTCTCCATCCCCCGCAGGATGAACTCGTGCATGATGTCGGCGGCTTCCCGGACGGTTAAAGCCCGCTCTTGCCAGGACCGGAGATGGCAGTACCCCTGAAGCGTGGACTCGAGGATGGTCACGGCCGACGCCACGTCGACCTTCCGGAACTCCCCGGACGCCACGCCCTGTTCGATGATCCGGGCCGCGCCGTCGAGGATGGACTTCCGCTTGGTCTTCAGCTCGTCCAGGAACTCGAGTTCGGCCGCCGAGGTCAGCCGCCTCTCGTCGGCCACGAAGAGGCTCATCCTGTCCCGGAATTCCCGGTCCATCCACAGCATCCGGGCGACGTTTTCCTTCTCCTGGTTGTACTCGAGATAGAAGCGGATGCCTTCCCTCAGCTTTTTCCGGGCGCTCCCCGGCCCCCGGCTGATCTCCTGGATGCCTTGAGCGATCTCGTCGAAGAAGTTGGCCAGGATCTCGAGCACGAGGCCGGTCTTGCCCCGGAAGTACTGATAAAGTGTGGCCTTGGAGAACCCGGCCTCCCGGGCGACGTCGTCCATGGTCGTGACGCCCAGGCCCTTGTGGACGATGACCCGTTCGGCGGCCTGGAGGATGAGCCGCCGGTACTCCCGGCGCCGCCAATCCTCGCGTTCCCGCTGGGGTTCAGTTTTGACCATCTTTCGTCCTCGGATTAGATATAAAACCGGTAGGTTCATAAACTAAACTGCCGAGTTTAGATTTCATATCCTAGCGTTTGGGGTCCCGATTGTCAAGAGGCTGGGGGGAGACCGCCGCGGGCCGGCTCAGGCGCGGGGATGGAACCTGTCGTAGACCTGGCGGAGGCGCTCCCGGGTCACGTGGGTGTAAATCTGGGTGGTCGTGATCTGGCTGTGGCCGAGCATGAGCTGAACGGAGCGCAGGTCCGCGCCTCTCTCCAGAAGATGGGTGGCGAAGGAGTGCCGGAGGACGTGCGGGCTGACCTCGGCCGAGAGGCCGGCCCGGCGGGCGTGTCCCGCCAGCATTTTCCAGAAACCCTGCCGGGTGAACGGTCCGCCGCGCCGCGTCAGGAACAGCATCCCGCTCGATGTTTTGTCGAGTCCGGGCCGGACCTGGTCGCGGTAGCGTCGGACGGCGGCGATGGCCGATCCGCCCACCGGCACGACCCTCTCCTTCCCGCCCTTCCCCCGACAGACCAGGTAGCCTTCATCGGTGTTGATGTCCCCCGGCTGGAGATGGATGATCTCGGAGACGCGCAACCCGGCCGCGTAAAGGACCTCCAGCATGGCCCTGTCCCGCAGGCCTGCCGGTTCGTTCTCATCGGGCTGGCCCAGCAGTTTCTCCACTTCGGGGACGGTCAGAAACTTGGGAAGGTTGAGCCAGGTCTTGGGCGAGGACAGGTTCGAGGTCGGGTCTTTCTTGATGAAACCGTCAAGCGCCAGGAACTTGTGGAACGTCTTCATCGCCGAGATCAGGCGGGCCAGGGAGCGGGCCTGCAGGCCGGCGCGGCTCTCGTCGCGGATGAACCGGGCGACCGTCGGCTCGTCGGCGCGCGCCCAGTCGACCCTGTGCCTGTCCAAAAAGGAAATATACTTGCCGAGGTCGCGGCCGTAGGAGAGAATCGTGTTGGCCGAGAGGCCTTTCTCCACCGACAGGTAATCGAGGAACAGCCGGACGACGTCCTCCGCCGCGGACCGGGGTTTCTTCATCCGAGGAAAGGATTCGATTCCCGCTCGTCGCCGATCGTCGTCCAGGGGCCGTGGCCCGGAAGCACGACGGTCTCGGACGGAAGGGTGAGGACCCTCTCCCGGATAGAGACCTCGAGGTCCCGCGTCGAGCCCCCCGGCAGGTCGGTGCGGCCGACCCCCCCGTTGAAAAGCGTATCGCCGGAGAACAGGATGCCGTTCCCGAAGAAACCGACGCTTCCGGGCGTGTGCCCCGGCGTGTGGATGACCGCGAGCCGGCACCGGCCGAATTCGACGGACTCGCCGTCCTGGAGCAGCCTGTCGGCCGGCGGCGACGTTTTGGCGCCCAGAAGGAGGCTGAGCTCGAACTGCTGGTTCTTTTCGAGGAGCGGGGCGTCGAGCGCGTGGATCCAGAGCGGGATACTGAACTTCTCCTTGATATCCCGGTTGGCGCCGACGTGGTCGATGTGCCCGTGGGTGTTGAGGATGACCACCGGCTTGAGCCCGGACTCGACGATGGCCGGGAAGATGAGGCCCGGCTCGGCCCCGGGATCGATCACGCTGCATTCCAGGGTTTCGTCGCAGTAGGCAAGATAACAGTTCGTCTCCAGCGGCCCGACGACGATAAGCTTGTATTTCAGCATGGCTTTACAAATATGATAAGTCGCCCGCTCGAGCCAAGTCAAGCCGGACGGTTCCGGCGAGGGGAGTCTCGGAGCCGCGGGCGCGGGCCGGTTGTCTTTTCCCCGGGGACACCCTATAATCGCGGCGATGCACGGCGAACCCTGGCAGCTTCGGCTGGTCAAGAAATCCCTCAAGAAGAAAATCAAGCTTCGCCTTCTCGACCGCTATGTCGCCTCCCGGGACTCCCGAGTCGCCCTCGACCTGGGCTGCGCTCAAGGGATACTGAGCTATTTTGTCCGGAGGAAAGGCGGGTTCTGGGTGAGCGCCGACGAAGACTTGGCCAACGTCCGGACGGCCCGGGATATCCTCGGGGACGACCTGGCCGCGCTCGCCGGGACGGCGCTGCCTTTTCGGGACGGGACTTTCGACCTCGTCGTCGGCCTCGACTACCTGGAACACGTCGATGACGACGACCGCGTCCTCGAGGAGATCTCCCGGGTGCTCAAGAAAGGCGGCGAGCTCATCCTGGTCACCCCGCAGACCGGACCGTTTTTCCTGCTCCATAAGCTCCGGGCGGCCTTCGGCCTGAAGCTCGAGCACTTCGGCCACAAGCGCGAGGGTTACTCCCTCGCCGTCTTGGAGGGGAAGCTTTCGCGGGCCTCGCTGCGGCTCGTGGAGAGCTCCGACTATTCCCGCTTTTTCTCCGAGTTCTTCGAGCTCCTCCTCAATTTCGCCTACATCAAGCTCCTGGCGCCGGCGGCCGCCGGGAACACCAGGGACGGCCACATTCGGCCCGCCTCCGAAGACGAGTTCAGCGCCCAAGCGGGGCTGTTCAGCGGCTATTCCCTCGTGTATCCCGTCGTCTGGCTCTTGTCCCAAATGGACAGGCTCCTCTTCTTCGAGAAGGGCTACAGCGTGATGGTGCGGGCGAGGAAGTTGCCGGGCACCGACGAGCATCCTTTTCTTAAGGGAGATCTGGATGCATCTCCTTTCGTGTGATTGGATTGTTCCTCAATGGGGTCCTGTCACGCCGCGCCACCCCTGCCATGTCCTCGGGCGTCACCCGAAAAGAGATGCGATCGGGAGATCTGCTTTAAGTGAAGAAGCGACGGCGTTCTGATATAATTTTAAAGATGGATGTGCACATCTCCGGGGAGGCGGAAGCCGGGCTCAGGGCCGAAGTCCTCGTCACTCCGCCGGACCGCCGTCGCGGAGTCCTGCTCGGGCACAAGCGCGGTCCAAGATACTTCGTCGCCCGGATTTTCCCGCTCGGGGGGCGTTCGTTCCCCGGGGCCTCGCGGCTCCGGGAGCTCGACAAACTCTTTGACGGCAAGATCCTCGGCTTCTACGCCGCGCGCGACCCCGCCCCCGGGCCGTCCGGGATCCTCCGGCCCTTCGCCTGCGGAAAGCTGTTCCTCCGCGTCCCCGGCGCGGCGGGCGCCTTCGAGCGGCGGGACGTCAAGTGCAGCGTCATCGAATACGACGGCTGTTTTTATCTTTCGCCCATTTCCCTGGCCAGGAGGCGGTCATGACAAGCCTCTTCAATCCCGATGAACGGCGTTTTCTCCTGGAGTTGGCGCGCCGGTCGATCGAAGGTGCGCTCAAAGGCGAGCAGCTGTTCGATCCGAAGGTCACCGAAAAGAGGTTTCTGGACAAGCGCGGGGCTTTCGTCAGCCTCAAGGTCGACGGCGAACTGAGGGGCTGCATCGGCTATCCCCTCCCGTACAAGCCGCTCTACAAAACCGTCATCGAAATGGCCGCCGCCGCCGCAACCCAGGACTTCCGGTTCTCTTCTCTGCGGGCCGAGGAGCTTCCACGGATGAAGATCGAGATCTCCGTCCTGACCCTTCCCCAGGCCGTCAAGGACCCGAAGGAAGTCGAGGTGGGCCGCCACGGGATCATCATTTCCAAGGGCGGCTGCAAGGGCCTGCTTCTTCCCCAGGTGCCGGAAGAATACAACTGGGACCGCGAGACCTACCTCGGCCACGGCTGCCTCAAAGCGGGCCTGGACAAGAACGCCTGGCAGCGGGGAGCCAAGATCGAGGTGTTCGAGGCCGAGGTCTTTTCGGACTGAGCCGGGAGGCAGAAGCATGACCCGCCGGCACGCGCCTTTTCTTCTGATCGCGGCCTTCAGCCTGTCTCTCGCGGGCAACGCGGCGGCGGCACAGGTCGCGGACCGAAAGATCCCCGACCCCGGCCGCGGGCCTTCGCCCCATTCCCGGCTTGGCCCGGCCCTGGCAGAAGACCTGGCTGTGAACGGAGGCAGGTCGGCCCCGGTCGCGGTCTGGATCTACTTTTCCGACAAGGGCATCGCCGGCGCTTCGGCCCTGAACCTCGCCCTGGACCGGGTCCGCCGGGATCTCGACTCGCGCTGCCTTTGGCGGAGGCTCAAGGTCCTTGACGATAGCGCGGCCGTCGATGCCGGCGACCTCCCCGTGTCCGCCTCCTATAAAAACGCCGTCCGGCCGCTGGTCGAAAGGATCCGGACGGAATCCCGCTGGCTCAACGCCGTCAGCGCCGACGCCACACCCCCGCAGGTCAGGGCGCTGGCCAGGCTGCCCTTTGTCCGGACAGTGGACAAGGTCCTGGCCTTCGCAAGAGACGGGGTCGGGGAGGCCCCCCGGACAGACTTTGACCTCGACCTCGCCGACCCGCTCTTCGCCTTCTACGGCCCCTCGTTCGTCCAGATCGACCAGGCTGGAGTCTGGCCCCTCCACCGTCAGGGATGGACCGGCCGGGACGTGCGTGTGGCCATGCTGGACTCCGGGTTCCGGACGTCCCACGAGGTTTTCCGCGAGGCGCGGCTGATCGCACAGTGGGACTTCGTCAATAACGATGGCGATGTTGCGCAGGACCTCGGCAATGCCGACGACTACTCGGACGCTCACGGCACGGCGACCTGGTCGATCCTCGGCGGCTGCCGGCCGGGACAGCTCGTAGGCCCCGCTTACGGCGCCGAGTTCTTGCTGGCCAAGACGGAAAGCGAAAAATTCGAGCGGCCCGTCGAGGAAGATTACTGGGTGGCCGGGATCGAGTGGGCGGAGTCGCTCGGCGCCGAAGTCGTCTCCTCCTCGCTGGGTTACACCGACTGGTACACGTTCGCCGACATGAACGGACAGACGGCGGTCACGACCCGGGCCGCCAACCGGGCCGCCGGCCTGGGTGTCGTCGTCGTGAACGCCGCCGGGAACGAGAGGGCGAATGCTTGGGGGCACATCATCGCCCCGGCCGACGGGTTCGACATCGTCGCCTGCGGCGCCGTGAATTCCCAAGGCCGGGTCGCCTCATTCAGCTCGCCCGGCCCGTCGGCCGACGGGCGCATCAAGCCCGAGGTCTGCGCGCTGGGAGTCAACAACTGGCTCGCCGTGAGCCCGAGCGGCGGCGGCTGGGCATATGACAACGGATCGGGAACATCTTTCGCCACGCCGCTTGTCGCGGGAGTGGCCGCCCTGCTCCTCGAGATCCACCGCGACTGGACGCCCGCCCAAGTGCGGGCGGCCCTGTTGAGCACGGCGAGCCGCAGCCGGAATCCGGATAATAATTTCGGCTGGGGGATCGTCAATGCCGCCCTGGCGGCCGATTCCGGCGTGCCGGTCGTGGGGATCGACCGCGTGGCCATCGACGACGACACCTCGGGGAACAGCCGGGGAAACGCCAACGGCCGGCCGGAGCCGGGTGAAACCGTCGAGCTGACCGTCTCGCTCGAAAACAAAAGCCGGGCCGCCGCGGCCGGCCTGACCGGGGCCCTGAGCACGGCGCAAGCCGGCCTCTCGGTATCACCCTCAGCCGTGGACTTCCCGGCTCTCGCCCCCGGGGCGGCGGGCGGCGCCGGGACGCCTTTCATCATCAGGATCTCGCCGGACTTCATGGGCCGGCACGTGATCTTGCGGCTCAGGGTCGCCGGCCCGCAGGGGCCGGTCCTGTTCGAGGATATCGAGCTCCAGATTTTCCGCTGAACGCGCCTCGGCCGGCCCGCCGAAACGAACTCAGCGTCGCCCGCCGAACCGGATCCTCAATCCCAGGCGAAAGGTGAGGCCGCCCAAGCCAAGCTCGGCGCGGCGGGCGGAGACATAGCCCGAACCGGCCGGCTGGCCCTCTGAAAAAACCAGGCGGGGATAGGTGTTTCCGGTTGCGTCGGAGACCGCCGCGACACTCCAGAGCTCACCGTCGGAGGTTTCGGTGACTTCACCGGAGGCGAAATAGCCGCCCCAGGGGCCCCAGATGTGAGACCAGTTGTAGTCGTCCGTCTTCGAGCCTTCCCATGGTTCCGCGGTCAGCCATCGGCCCATGACTTCGAAAACCGCCCCCAGGCTGTCGGACAGGCCGTACTCGAGGCCGACGAGCCCATGGACACCCCAGTTGATATTCTGCGCCTCTTCGAAGTAATCGCCGGCAGCGGATGACTGGTCGACATCGCGCGCAGTCGACCCGTTCGAGACGGTATCCTCGACGGAGCTGAAGTCGTATTCATACTGCTCGGAATACGAATACCGCCCGAAATAGGCGCCGCCGCCGGCGCCCGCGACAAGGCTCAGCCTCTCCCCCAAGGGGAACCGATAGTAGGCCGTGAGCAGCACGGGAACCGCCGTCAGCTCGGCCCGCGGAACCCTGGAGGTCGTCTCTTCGACAGTCAGGGTTCTTGAGGCGGAGGCGGATATGGCCGTGGTCTGGACAGTCGAGGACGCCGTCGAGATCGTCCCCGGGGCGACGCCCGGCATGATGCCCACGCTCAGCCCGAGACTCAGGCGCGGCGAGAAGGCCGCTTCCAGCTCGACGCCCGCTTCCGGGACGCCGCGCATCTCCTGCCAGTCGAACGTGGACGAGAAGGCGGCGCTGGCCCGGTCGGCATAATAGTCCCGCCAGCCGCCGATGCTCGAGTTCAGGTCCCCGGCGGGCGACAGACACCAGCCGCCGAAAGCCTTGAGACTGATCTCCTGGGCAGAGAGCGGGAACGCCAGGAGACAGGCAATGGACAGCGATAAAGCGAACCGGTTTCGGGTCACTTCCCCTTTTTACTCAAGGCGTCGAGCTCGGCCCGGGCCTCTTCCCGATACTTCGGGCACTTGGAGGTCGTGTCGGGCAGACCAAGGACTTTTTCGAAATACGGCTTGGCCAGGTCGGGTTTCTTCATGAGCAGATAGGTGCGCCCGAGCTCGAGCTGGTGGTTGGTGTAATTCGGGTTGAGCTCGATCGCCTTCTTCAGGTTTTTCTCGGCGTCCTCGAACGTGCCCTTGGGGATGCCCCCGTAGAGCATCCCGCCGAAAAAACGCTGCGCGCCGCCGATTTCGGCCATCCGCCGGTTCCACAGGGCGAGCGCATGGTAGGCGAGGTCGTTATCGGGGTCGGCCTCGATCGCCTTATCGATCTCAACCTTGATCTGCTTCGAGGCGTTCACCTGCTCCTTTTTTCCCTGGGTGAGGACAAACCGGCCCCAGGCCGCCGAAAGGAAGAAATGCCCCCAGGTTCCCTTCGGGTCGACCGTGATGGCCCGGCGGGAGTAGCTCATCGACTGGTCGTAGATCTTTCGCTGCTCGTCGGCGGCTTTGGGGTCGGCCGGGGTCATCGTATCGGCCACGTCATAATACGCCCTGGCCGTTTTCCAGAGCGCCTCGTAGTTTTCGGGCTCGGCCTTGGAAGCATTCAGGTATTCCTCGAGAGCCCGGGCTTCGTTGTACTGGGCGAAGAATTCATCGCCCTGACGGATGAGGTCGGCGGCCGTCTGACCGGACACGGGTGCCGAGACGGCCGCGAAGAGCGAGGCCACGGCGATGACGATTCCTAGTCGGCGGATCATTTTTCCCTCCTGAACATGTCGGGGCTATTCCCGGACTTTTATAGCACAAATTCCGTACCGGCGGAATAGGCCCCGGGCGGGCCTATCTGCCGGCATCAGCCTGGAAGCGACCCGCCGCCCGGGCTCAAGCGGGCGTCGGCTTCAGCGTCGAGGTCGATGAGCGCCCGCTCGATGTCCTGCCCCAGTTTGTCGAGCGCCGCCTCGTCAGCCTCGGGCGGAACGACGACCGGCCTCCCGTAGACGGCGACGATTTTAGAAAACGGATAGGCCAGTAGGAACCTGTCCCAACTCTTGAGGAAGCGCTTCCTCGAAGCGGAAAAAGAGAACGGAACGAGAACGGCGCCGGTGTCCCGCGCCAGCTTGAGCGCTCCCGGCTTGAGCTTCCGGGCGGGCCCCCGCGGACCGTCGGGGACGATGATCAGCTCGCCGCCGCGCTTCAGCACCTCCCTCATCTCCACCCAGGCGCGGACGACGGAATGGGAGCCCGAGCCGCGGACCACCCGGTATCCCCATGTCTTCCCGATCCGGACCAGGATTTCACCGTCCCGGCTGGGGCTGATGAGAGCGGCGATGCCGCGGTTACGGAAATATGTGGGGACGATCAAGAGCCGCCCGTGCCAGATCAGGAAGATGACCGGTTGGCCTTCTTCCCGGGCATTAACATAGCCCTCGAGGCCGACGGTCTTGATCCGGCATGAGCCCAGCCAGGCGGCCAGCAGCCGCCTTCCCAGGATGCCGACGGCGGCCCAGCGGAAGTTCTCCCAGCGTGTCATCGGCCCTCAATATAGCACGAACCCCGCCGAAACATAACTGGCTCGGACCGGGTCACTCGAGGGCACGCCACGATTTCCCCAGCGAGGAAATCTCGCTCGATTCGAGCCTCCGCTCTCCCCTTCGCTTCGCTCGGGGAACCATGCCCGCTCCGGCTCTCATACGGCCCTCTTCATGACGCCGGTCCTCGCCTCTCAACAAAGTGGTGGCGGAGCGAATCCAGGGCGCAGCCGGCGATGAACCCGGCGAGGCTGAGGCCGACGCCGTAAGGCACCGACCGCGGCCAGGCGGGAAGCCGCAGATGCAGGACGCCGAGCGCGGACAGGAACCCGGCTATGGCGAACCCGCCTCCCAGACCCAGGCTGAGCCCGCCGGCGAGCGGCCGCCGGCCGCGGAGCCAGATCATCGCCATCCCGGGGATGAAGAGCCCCTCGGCCATGATCTCGGAGGACACACCCAGAGCTTCGAGTATGCTCCGGAAGCGGGTGGCGACGAGGAACGCCAGGGCCGCCGTCAAGACCGTGGCGGCGCGCCCGGTCCCGACCGCCGGGAGACGGGCGGGAGCCCCGCGGGCGATGAGGCGAAAGTATATGTCGCGGGTCAGGGTGAGGGCGCCGGTGTTGATGGCGGTGTCCAGAGTCGAGAGGATGGCGGCGATGACCGCGACGAACAGTATCCCGCCAAGCCACGGGCCGACTTCGGACAGGATCAGCTCGGAGATGAGCGGGTTGAGCAGCTCGCGGGAACCCAGGATCGGCCCGGCCAGGATGCCGATGAAAACCACCAGGCCGTAGAGAAAGACGAACGCAGCCGCCGCCGCCAGGAATCCCTGCCTGGCTTTTTTCACGGTCCCGGCGGCCTGGATCCTCTGCCAGGCGATGGGAGAGATCGTCCAGGCGAGGATGAAGGAGAGGGCGATCAAGAGGTCGGACCCGATGCCGGAGAAAGGATCAAAACGGCCGGCGGCGGGCGGAACCGGGACAGACGGCGTCCTCCGGCCGAGATAGACAGCGAGACCGATCACCCCCCCGCCCAGGAGCAGGCACTGGAGAGCATCCGTCGCCACAACGGAGAATAGCCCTCCCCTGAGCAGATAAACGAGCACGACGCCCGTGCCGACGGCCAGGCTCCAGCCGTAGGGAACGTCAAGGAAAGGCCCGAGGAATCGGCCCAAGGCCACCAATTGCGAGGACGCCAGCACGACCATGTACCAGAAGATGAGCAGGCCGGCAAGATGGCGGACGGTCTTTCCGTATCGTTTCTCGACCAGGTCCGGCAGGGTGACGATGTCGAGGCGCCGGATCGGGCCGGCAAGGAGGGCCGCGAAGATGAGCACGGTCACGATCGCCGGGACGCCGATGAGCCAGATCGCACCCAGGCCCCGCTTGTAGGCCTCGTCCGTCGTGACCAGGATCGACGTCGCCCCGAACCAGGAGGCCGTCAGCGAGAGGAAGATCAGTCCCGCCGGCAGTGACCTCGAGGCCAGGAAAAAATCCTCCAGGCTCTTCATCCGCCGCGAAAACAGCCAGCCGACGGCCACGAGCACAGCGAGGTAGAGCGCCAATAGAGCCAAAAACTCCGGCCGCATGCCGGCATTTATAGCAAAAAGCCCGGGCCGAGTAAATTTGCCGGTCTGTCCGGCATTTGAGGGAACGGCGCGTTTAAAATATAATGAGTGGGGTAAGATGATGCCTTCAAAAGCAGCCGCCATGATCATCGGCACGGCCGTGGCAGCGTTGATTGCCGCCGGAGCGACGGCTGCGCCCGCGGTCGCCCCCCGACAGGCCGTCCGGAACCTGGAGGCCGCCGTCGCCAAGCTCCGGTCGCTCTCGGCCGACTTCGAACAGGAGCATTCCTCGGCCGTCATCGCCACGCCGCTCAGGGAAACGGGGAAATTCTATTTCCAGAAACCCGACCACATGCGCTGGGAATACGATGAACCGGAGCCGCAGGTCTTCGTCTACAAGGAAGGGCGGGTCTGGAACTACGTTCCCGCGGACAAGCAGCTGATCCGCTACGCCTTGCCGCCCGAGCAACGGAACGCCGCCGTCTTCGCCCTGCTGACGGGCCGGGCGCGCCTGGAGACGGATTATCTCGTCGAGCCGGCCGAGTTCCCGACCGACACGAGGTCGGCGGTCCAAGTCAAGCTGCTGCCGAAGGTGGAGGGTGACTTCGCCCACATCCTGCTCGAGCTTGACGCCCGGACCTGGCTCATCTCCAAGATCGTCACGCTCGACACGGCCGGCGGCCGGCAGGAGTTCGTGTTTCGCAAGTTGAAGGTCGATCCCCGCCTCGGGCCGTCGGCGTTCGAGATCAAAGTGCCGGAGGGTACCGAGATCATCGACGACACGGGGGACTCAAAAAATCAACCGCCCCGTTAATTAGACGGGTGGCACGGCGCCAGTCCCTGCCCGCCCGGAGCGGCGGGGCCCCCTCTCCCCTTGGAGCGCGCAAACGGTCGTTGACGGGTGAGACGCGAGGACGGACAGGGACGCGCCGTGACAGGACCCGTCTTATGGTGAGGTGAGCGAGGGGGCGAGGTTACCGCTCTAAGATCTCTTTTTCCTTGGCGGCGGCCACATCCTCGGTCTTCTTGCTGTAATCGTCGATCAGCTTCTGGAGCAGTTCCAAGCCGTTGAACTTTTCGTCCTCGGTGATCTTCTTGTCTTTTTCGAGCAGCTCGATCTCGTCCTTCGTCTCGCGGCGCATGTTCCGGAGCGCCGTTTTCTCTTCCTCGAGCATCTTCCGGATCCGCTTGGCCATCTCGCGCCGGCGCTCGTCGTCGAGCGGCGGGACCGGGACTTTCAGCGTCTTGCCGTCATTGATCGGGTTGAGGCCCAAGTCCGCCGCCCGGATGGCCTTGTCGATCGACTCGATGAGCGTCGGGTCCCAGGGCGTGACGGTGATCATGGTCGGGTCGGGGATCGCCAGGCTGGCGAGCTGGTTGATCGGCGTCAGCGCGCCGTAGTATTCGACCTTGAGGTCCTCGAACAGGTTGATGCTGGCCCGGCCGGTGCGCAGCTTGGAAAGGTCCCGGCGGAAGTGCTCGGCCGAAACCTTCATCTTGTTTTCCAGCGTTTTCAAGCTATCCTTGACCATGTTTTCCCCTCTTTCCGTGGACCAGGGTCCCGACCTTCTCGCCCAGGACAGCTCTCTTGATGTTGCCGTGCTTATTGATGTTGAACACCAGGATCGGCATGTTGTTTTCCCGGCACAGGGAGATCGCGGTGGCATCCATGACCCTGAGCCGCCGGCGGATGACGTCGAGATAGCCGATGGTCCCGAATTTCTTCGCGGTTTTATCGATGAACGGGTCGGCGCTGTAGACGCCGTCCACCTTGGTGGCTTTCATGATGACGTCCGCCTTGATCTCCAGGGCCCGGAGAGCCGCGGCCGTATCCGTGGTGAAGTACGGGCTGCCGATGCCGGCGCTGAAGATGACGACCCGGTCCTTCTCCAGGTGCCGGATCACCCGCCGCCGGATGAAGGGTTCGGCCAGGGCTTTGATCTCGATGGCCGAAGAGTGCCGGGTCTGGAGCCCCTCCAGTTCCAGGGCTTCCTGGAGGGCGATGCCGTTGATCACCGTGGCCAGCAGCCCCATCTGATCGGCCGCCGCCCTGTCCATGCCGGCCTCGGTCCCCCGGAGGCCCCGGAAGATGTTCCCCCCGCCGATCATGATCGCGACTTGGACCCCCAAGGCGCGCACATCCTTGATCTCCCGGGCGATCGACAGGACCCGCTCGAAGTCGATCCCGAAGGGGTTCCCGCCGAGAAAGGATTCTCCGGAGAGTTTGAGGAGGATTCTCTTATAGGCCGGCTTCTGGCTAGCCATCGGTGGATCTGTCAGCTCTGGCCCAGCTCGAACCGGGCGAACCGTCTCACCTTGATGTTCTCTCCGAATTTGCTGATGTAGGACGAGATGAGCTGCTGGATGGACATCTTGTCGTCCTTGATATAGGGTTGGTCGAGCAGGCAGACCTCTTCGTAAAACTTCTTGAGCTTGCCCTCGACGATCTTGTCGATGATCTGGGGAGGCTTGTTCATGTCCTTCAGCTGGGCCCGGATGATCTCCCTCTCCTGGGCCAATTCGGCCTCGGGCACGTCGGCGGAGGCCACGTAGCGGGGGTTCGCCGCCGCGATCTGCATGGCGACGTTCTTGGCCAGCTCGCGGAATTCATCGTTTCTGGCCACAAAATCCGACTCGCAGTTGACCTCGACGAGCACGCCGATCTTGCCGTCCAAGTGGATGTAGGCATGGACGATGCCCTGGGAGGCCTGCCGGTCCATCCGGGTCTGCGCCCGGGCATAACCCTTCTTCCGGAGAGCCTCGATGGCCTTCTCCATATCGCCCTGGCACTCCTGAAGCGCCTCTTTGCACTCCATGACCCCGATGCCCGTCCTCTGCCGGAGTTCCTTGACTCTATCCGCAGTGATCTCCATCTCTAATCTCCCAGCCGCGCCCGGCGCTACGCTTCCTCCGACTCGCCGTCTTCGGTTTCCGCCCCCGGACCGGCCGTCTCCTGGGTCCCGGGCTCGGCTCTCTTCGCCGCCTCGAGCTCCTTCTCGACGCGGCTCTTCCGCCCCTCGGTGACCGCCTCGGCAATCTTGGAGGCGAAGAGCTCGATGGCCCGGACCGCGTCGTCGTTCCCGGGGATGGGGTAATCGGCGTCTTCGGGGTCGCCGTTGGTGTCCACCACGGCGATGACCGGGATCTTCAGCTTCCGGGCTTCGAAGATGGCGATCTCCTCCTTGGCCGAGTCGATGACGAAGATGGCGCCGGGAAGCTGCGTCATTTTCCGGATGCCCCCCAGGTTCTTGGCCAGCTTCTTATAGTGCTTCTCCATCCGGGACTGTACCTTTTTAGACAGGAGGTCCCAACGGCCGTCCTCGCGCATCTCGTCGAGCTCGATCAGCTTCTCGACGCTCGCCCGGACGACGGGAAAATTCGTCAGCAGCCCGCCCAGCCAGCGCTGGTTCACGAAACTGCAATCGCAGCGGCCGGCCGCTTCGCGAATGATGTCCTGCGCCTGCTTCTTCGTCCCCACGAAGAGGATGTCCCTGTTGGACTCGGAAACGCTCTTGGCGAACTGGAGCGCTTCCTTGAAGACCTTGATCGTCTTCTGCAGGTCGATGATGTAGATGCCGTTGCGCTGGCCGAAGATGAATTCCTTCATCTTGGGGTTCCAGCGCTTGGTCTGGTGGCCGAAATGAACGCCGGCCTCGAGGAGCTCTTTCATCGTTACGGAAACCACCGTGAATCCTCCCTTAGCGCTTGTGGTACTGGGGCGCCTTGCGTGCGCCCAGCAACCCGTACTTCTTGCGCTCTTTGATGCGGGAATCCCGCGTGAGCAGTCCCGCATCCTTCAGGGTCGGCTTGAGCTCGCGGTTGAACTCGATCAGGGCCCGGGAGATCCCCAGCCGGATGGCCTCCGCCTGTCCCTTGGCGCCGCCGCCGCTGACCCGCAGAAAAATGTCGAACTTACTCTCGGTATCCGTCAGCAACAAGGGCTGCCGGATGATGTACTTGTACGAATCAAGATGGAAATAATCGCCGAACGGCCGGGACCGCTTGTTCACGAACAGCGTGACATCCCCTTTTCCGGAGCGCAGGAAGACCCTGGCAATGGATGTCTTGCGTTTGCCTGTTCCGTAGTACTGGATTAAGCTCAAAGTGCCTCCTAGAACTTGTAGGCTTCCGGACGCTGGGCCTCGTGCGGATGGTTCGGACCGCGATAGACCTTCAGCTTCTTGAAAACGGCCCGGCCCAGCTTGTTCTTGGGGATCATGCCCCGGACGGCCTTCCGGATCGCCTCTTCCGGCTCCTTCTCGAGAACGTCCTTGAGGGACTTGGTCTTCAACCCTCCCGGATATTGGGAGTGGGAATAATAGACCTTCTCTTCGACCTTTCGGCCGGTGACGGTGATTTTTTCGGCGTTGATGACGACGACGAAGTCGCCGGTATCGACAAAGGCCGCGAATTGCGGCTTGTGCTTACCGCGCAGGAGGATGGCCACCTGGGTGGCCAGCCGTCCCAGGACCTTGCCATCGGCGTCCACCAGCCACCACTTTCGCTCGACATCCTTGGGGACAAAAGTTTTCATCACACGATTCCTTAGAATCCTAGGTTTAGGAATGACTTACTTAAAGCCTACACAGCAAAAGGAGGCATTACAATACTAAATCTCGAGGCAAAAGTCAATTGACCCAAGCCTGCCGCGGACGGACCTGAAGTGCTCCCCGACGTTGTTGGCGAGGACCCAAAGGTGGAGCATTTTTTCGAGCAGATGGAACAGGCCGTCGTGGATGGATATGGCCGCCAGCAGGGTCAGCCCCGGGCGCGGCGCTCCCGCCCGCGCTTCAACCGGAAGGGTACAGCCCCTTATCCGGTCTTCTTGAGCTCCTGTTCGAGCTTCTTCTTGTCCGCCGCGCGCTTCCTCGTGTCCTGGAACTTCTCGATCGCCCGGTCGGCTTCGGCGGTATGGCGGCCTTCCTTGTCGGGCTCGAGCTTCGCCAGGACGCTGCGGTGGAGAACGCTCAACCAGCTGTAAGGCTCGGGATATTCCGGGTCGAGCGAGTTCGCCTTCTCCAGCGCGCTCAGGCTCTCCTGAGCCGCCCTGAGCCGCTCGGCGGCGGGGATGTTCTGGAAGCGGTACGATCTCGACCACCGATTGACGCCCATCGCCAGCCAGGCCTCGGCGCTGTTGGGCTCGAGGGCGATCCTCTTCTTCCAATACTCGTTGGCCTGGTCGAAGACCTCGGGAGTGGGCGTGAGGTTCTCGAAGTAGTTGGCCATATAGGCGTAACCCTGCGGGTTCTCCGGGTCGAGCTCGATCCGCCGCAGGTACATCGATTCGGCCTTGGCGCGCAACGCTTCGTTTTCGCCGGCGTACCTCTTGTAGAACTCGGCCACGACGTAGTAATTGCCCATGTTGGTCGGCTCGAGTTCGAGGATCTTGAGGAAGTACTTCTCCGCCTCGTCGAAGCTCTTCAGCTTATCGTACATGTCGCCGAGGGAGAAGATGATCTCCTTGTTGGTGGGCTCGGCCTCGTAGGCCTTGGTGAAGGACTCGAGCGCCTTCTTGGCGACGTCCATGTTGTCCGGAGTCTCGACGCCCGGTTTGTAGAGGCTCTTGTAGCTCTCGCCCAGGAACCGGTTGGCCGCGACAAGCTGCGGATTGCTCTTCAGGGCTTCCTCGTAGGACGTGATGGCTTTCCGGAACTTGCCGTCCTTGAAGAACTGATTGGCCTTGTTGAAATGATAGTTGGCCCTGAGACGATTCACGCTCAGCTGTTCACAACTGGTGAAGACGAGCACCAGTGAGAACGCGAGTATGACCATGAGTGCGAAACCGAATCGTTTCTGACGCATCGCTGCCTCCTTACCGAATCATCGCCGAGTTTTCGACGCACTAATTTATAATAATCATACACCTCAAGTCAAGAAATCTTCCGGCCGGCGGCACAAGGGGCGGGCGCTGCCACTAGCTCTGCCTGATCAGGAGCCGCAGCGGGGATCCCCGGAACCCGAACCGCTCGCGCAGCGCCTGGACAAAAAACCGCTCATAGGCGGGCATCAGCGCGGCGTGCTTGTTGGCGAACACGACGAAAGTCGGGGGCAGCACGCCCATCTGGGTCATGTAGCGGAGCTTGATCTGGCGCTTGTCCCGGGTCAGGGGCGGATGCCCGTCCGTGATTTCCTCCAGGAATTTGTTCAGCTTGGGAGTTTCCACGCGGCGCGAACCGCTGGCGTGGACATCTTCCGACGTGTCGAGGATCTTGACGACGCCCTTCCCCGATACGGCGGAGACGAACAGGAGAGGCGCGTAGCTGACGAACGACAGCCGGTCGAAGATGACGTTCTTGAGGGTCTGGGCCGATTCGCCCTTCGGGATGAGGTCCCACTTGTTGAGCGCCAGGAGGAACGGCTTGCCCGACTCGTCCGCCAAGCCGGCGATGGTCGCGTCCTGGCGCGTCGGGAACTCTCCGGCGTCCATCACCACGCACAGGACGTCGGCCCGTCCGATGTCCTTTATGGCCTTGACGATCCCGGCCTGTTCCCGCTCGTCGCGGGTCCGGCTCAGGCGCCGCATCCCGGCCGTATCCACGAGACAGAACATTTTGCCGTTCCGCACGACGAAGGTATCGGTGCTGTCACGGGTCGTTCCGTGAGCGGCGCTGACGATCAGCCGCTCCTCGCCGGCAAGCCGGTTGACGAGAGAGGACTTGCCGACGTTCGTCCGGCCGATGATCGCCAGCCGGAGCGGCGGGGACGGCTCGGCCGAAGCGTCCGGGGCGGGCAACAAGGGGACGAGCGCGGCCTCGAGCTCGTCGAGGTTCCTCAGGTGCTCCGCCGAGATCGTGTGGATCTCGGCCGCTTTCAGCCGGTTGAAGTACTCGCCGGCCCGGGCCTCCTGCATCCCGGAATCAACCTTGTTGAGGACGATGAGGACCGGCCGGCCCAGCTTGCGCAGCGAAGCATAAAGCTCCTCCTCGGCGGCGCTCATCTCCCGCTTCGCGTCGAGGACGAAGATCACGACGTCCGCCTTGCCGGCGGCGGCCCAGGCTCTGTCGGTCACGGCAGCGCCCATATCGGCCCCGGAGTCGGGCTCGAGACCCCCGGTGTCCGTCAGGATGAATTTTTTCCCGCCCAGGACGCAGAGGGCGGAAACGGCATCGCGCGTCATGCCCGGAAGCGAGTGGACGAGCGCTTTCTTCCTGCCGAGGAAGCGGTTGAACAGGGTGGACTTGCCGACGTTGGGAAAGCCCAGGATGGCGACCACGGGCAGGGGCTTCATCTCGGTCACCGGGCGTCGAGAGCGAATTGGGGGAGGAAAGCCTCACTGAGGTTGACGTGCCCCCCCAGGGTCTCCCTCTCCGCCCCCTCGACCAGGATGAAGACCTTCTTGATGGGCTTGAAATTGTGGGCCAGCGTGTTCACCACGGAATAGACCGTGGCCAGCTCCTCGGAAGACCCCGACGGCCGGCTCGCGATATCCTTGGAGAAATCGACGTAAGCGATCCCTTCCTTGGTGATGAACAGCCGGCGGAGGCCGGTCCCCGGGGGCAGGGCGGGCAGGAGGCTGCCCTCCGAACCCTTGATGAGCTCCCGGACGGCGGCGGCGGCGTCATCGGAAACCGAGGCCCCGGCCGGGATCTCCCGCTCTTCGGGATGGAGCAGGTTGTCGTCTTCCGAGGCGAAGAAAAGGGTCACGACCCGGGTGGCTCCGGGCTCGACGGCCGGGCGCCGGGGCCCCTCCGGCGAGGCATTCGCCTTTGCCAGGATGCGCTCCGGCCCGCCGCTCTTGAAGAAGACCACGGCGAGCACGAGGACGGTGATCGCAAGGAACACCACCAGGACCACCCGGCGGGTATCCGAAGCCTGTGTCTTTCTTTTTTTCTTTTTCATGGCGACAGCCTGATGAAGCTCACCAGGCCCCTGTAGATCGCCTGGGCCACGTTATCCTGGAATCCGGGCGAAACCAGCTCCCGTTCCTCATCGGGGTTGGAGATGAAGGCGACCTCGACAAGCACGGCGGGGCAGGCGACGCCCGTCAGGACCTTGAACGGCGCCTGCTTGATGCCGCGGTTGGCGGTCCCGAGAAGGGTATTGAGCTCTCCCTGGACAATCTCGGCCAGCCGCTGGCTCTGCTTGAGGTAAGCGGATTGGGCCATATCCCACAGGATCATCTGGATATCGTCCCCGTTGGCCGTATCCATGGGTTTTTCGAACTGGGCGGAGTTGTTCTCGAGATAGGCCAGGCGCCGGGCCTCCTCGTCGGTGGCGTTCAGGCTGAGGAAAAACGTCTCCGAGCCCTTGGCCTTCCTGCGAGGGGACCCGTTGGCGTGGATGCTGACAAACAGCGTGGCGCGGTTGTTATTGGCCAGGGCGGCGCGGTTTTCGAGCGGCACATCCAAGTCCTTGTCGCGGGTCAGTTCCACCCTGTAGGCCAGGTTCTTCTCGATCAGCGATTTAAGCCTCAGGCTGACGGCCAGGGTGACGTCCTTCTCCAAGGCGCCGAACTTGCCCTTGGCCCCGACCTCGATCCCTCCGTGTCCGGGGTCGATGACGATGGTGCGGACATTCCCGAAGGCTTCAGCCGGCGTCCGCCCGGGCTCGGCCGCGGGTCGGGCGGGCGGCGGTTCCTCCCGCGCCGGCGCCGGCTTCTGGACTTCGGGGGCGGCCGGCTCCACCGGTTTCGGGGCCGGCGGGGGCGCCGGCTCGTCCTGCTCATAGAAGTCGATGACCAGCTGACGCTTTCTTTCGATCTGGAACGATTCGTGCCGGAACCGGGCGTGCCCGCCCTCGATGACCACGAGATAGACGCCGCCGGACCGGCTCCAGCCCACGGACTTGATGAAACGGCTCCCGATCGGCTCCGCTTTGAACTTGAACGTGTTGCCCGTCGGGATCCGGACCTGGAGCAGGTTGCCGTCTTGGACGAGGCTGAAGGGAAGCGGCGATGGCATGGTCAGGATGACCCGGCTGAAATGCTCGTGGTCCTCGACCTGGGCCTTCAGCGTCGGCTGGGCGGACGCCCACGACAGGACGGAGAAAAAGAGAAGAGAGAACGAGAGCCACGGCCGCGTTCGAGCTGTCCTACAGTCTCTCAATTTCTCTCTTGCACACAGGATGGTGGAGGCGGCGGGAATCGAACCCGCGTCCGGAGACATTCAGCAAGAAGCATCTACATGCGTATCCTCTTCGATCATCTCGTTCGGCGGCGCCCGAAGAGGAAAGGCACCGCAAAACCAGCCCTCGAAACATTTCACTCACCTGGCTCAGGGCGCACCGGGCTCGCTATCCTGCTGGTCGGCGTCCCCCAGGAACCGCAGGCGAGAACCTGAGGAACGGCATGCCTATCTCTTAGGCAGCAACTGGAAGTGTTTCTGCACTTACTTGGTCCCACCGTTTTACGAGGTGGATGGAATCTCGACATGCAGCCTCTGCCTCACTATCCCCGTCGAATCCGTTCGCCCCCATCCTTCGGCCTTATTATAGAAAGACAGGGGCCATAATGTCAACCGGCGGGTCCTCGCAAAAACCCACTTTCGAGGGATTTACTCGGCTGCGCCATCCGCGAATAATCGGGGATAGCCGGAACCCGACAGCCCGGATATCCCGGGATGGACGCGGCACGAGGAAGACCTCGACCGTCAGGATCCGGAACACATCGTGACCTCATCAGGCGGGAGTTGAGGAAGGGTTGGTGGAAGATGACAGAAAAGACGCAACGCCACACACAGGCAGAGAGGCGCGGCGCGGGAGCCCGCGAGAAAGGAGCGGGAGTCGCCGAGGCCGTCATGGTCGTCCTGGTTTTGATGATGCTGGCTGTGCCCTTCATGTCCAGGGTGGCGATCAACAGCGGTGCGGCGGGGATGGGCTCCGAGCCGGAAGCGGCCCTTTGCCTGGCTGAAGCCGGCGTGGAAAAAGCCATCTGGGAGCTGAATCAGGGGGCCTGGTCCGGGACCGAAGGCATCTCCGCGAACCTGACCATGGCGATCGACGGTTATGAGACCCCGGGCGGGGCCATCGTCGGAGATATCGACGTGACGCTCATGCCTTTTGACCGGGCCGAAGGGACCCGCCTGGTCGCCGCCACGGGATCCGTCAGACTCGCCGATGCTTCCGAGCTCTCCAAGACAGTCACGGTCGTCCTGCGGAAAAGCGATGGCTATGCGATCGCTTCCTGGCAGGAGCCCTCGACGGGACGATAGCCGCCGGCTCCCCAGGAACGCCGCCGGGCTATCGCCCGGGACGGCCGAAATACTTGTCCAGCCAGGCCAACGTCTCCTTGATGAATTCGTTGTGGGGAATGAAGTGGTCGGTGTCGTAGAGCTTCTGGACTTTATCTTCTTTGGGCGTGCCGAGCAGGTCGAACATGGTCCGGGCGCTGAATTCGTAGGGAAAATCCATGTCGTATTTCCCGTTGAGCATCAGCGTCGGCAGCTTCACCCGGGTCACATAGTTGACGGGATTGATCTCGGGTCGCCCCGTATCGCGCAGGCCGCCAGCCTTGATGATGCTGACCTTGAGACGGTCTTCGACGGCCGTGATGAGCGAGCCGACCCAGCCGCCCCAGCTAAATCCCAGGTAACCGAGTTTGCCGCTGTCGATATCGGGACGGGTTTCAAGATAGTCGAGGCATCGCTTGAATTCCTTGATCACTCGGACATAAAAATCGGTCCGGACCCGGCTGTCCTGCGGCATATCCATGTATTTCGGGTCGGCGCGCTCGAACGTTCCCGTGTAGATCGGGAACAGGACGGCCCGGCCGTCCTGCAGGAGAAAGGACAGGTCGACCTCGAACCAGACGTACTTTTCCAGGTCCTGGCTCGACTTTTGAACTTCGGCCGATGATCCCGGGAAATAGACCACCGTCTGGTAGGGAGGGCGGGAATTCTTCGGCAGGAAGAGATAGGCCGTGATGCGCTCTACGGCGTCGGCAGCGTCGAAAGTGATTTTCTGCTTGGTCCAATCCCTAGCCGCCGCATCGGTTGACTCCACCCGGGCGTTCAGGTCTTTCTTATCATAGTCGAACTGGTCCCTATAGGCCTGGAAGACGGCGTCGGGGACCGGCTGGCGCCGCGATAGATTCTCATACAGGTTGAACTTGTAAAAGAGGATGGGTTCGAGGGCAGCGACCGGGACCATTTGCCGGTCGGGATATCGCACGCACCGGAAGCCGTTGGTCGGGGAGCGGTCGAACGGCGGCGCCTGGCTGTAGTCCTCGAACAGGTAATTGATATCGTTCCAAGCCCCGCCCCGCACCAGCCGGCCATAGGGCGTCGCGTTCCAGCACCACTCCCGGACGTTGCCCGCCATGTCGTACGCCCCGTAAGCCGTCAGGCCCTGGAAGCGCCCGACCGGCGCGGGTCCCTCACGCTGGAAGTTGCACAAGGGATAGAAGATCGACAGGAAACCCGATTGATAGAGTGGAGTCAGCTGGCCCCGGGCGAGGTCCCAATGGGAACTCGTCGGCAGGCTCTTCCCGGCGAACTCGGCGAAGGCCGCCGCCTCGTACCAGCTGACACCCGAGACCGGGTAGTCCTCCTGTCCGTTCGGAAAAACGCCGGCCTGCCACGTTGACGGGCCGAGCCGGCCGGTTTGATCGACAAATCCGGCCAAGGCATCTTGCCAGGTCAGGGTTTGGCCGTTTTTGACGAAGGGATTTTTCCAGTATTCCCTCTTTTGATAGCCGCCCTGATCGACGAATTCCTTGAATTGCCCGTTGGTGATTTCGAACCGGTCCACGAAGAAGTCGCCGAACTTGCCCACGTCCCTCACTTCGCCGCCTGCGACGCGGACCATCCCGGGAGGCACGCTGCCCTTCTTGTCGAGGACCCACCTGAGGTTGTCGGGAACATTGAAATATTGCCTCGACTCATCGCGCCTGTAGGTGAAGCCGGCCGCCAGGGTCGTCTCATAGCCTTCTTTCTCGACCTGCCAGCGGAAGATACCCTGCGGCAGCCGGGTGTTCTCGAGAGGCGTGATCCCCAGAGACTCCCACTCGCCTTCGGGGGCCGAGTATTTTTGGATGGAGACCCGCGCCCCGGGGGCTCGGTCTCGATGGAGATGACGACCGCGCACTTCGAAGTCAGCTCAGAGAGCTTGGGGTTTCCCGAGATGTATCTTTCCGCTTTTTGAACCAGCTGGTAGGCGTCGATCAGGTTATCCCGGCCCGAGCCTTCGGCTATGATAAGCTGTTCGATTTGCGGCAACAGAGCATCCCTGGCCCAGTTGATCTTGGCCTGCCGCCTCAAGAACCAAAAGGCCAGGAACGCTATCACCGCCAGGGCAACAACCACAGGAATCGCCACGCGTGGCCGGCGCAGCCAGCGTCCGAGCGACCGGAGATTAAAGACCCCGGCCTCGCCGGCTTTCGAGGAGTCCTGATAAGCCCTGAGATCGTTAAGCATGGCGGCGGCCGAGGGATACCGCTCGCTTTGCTTCTTCTTCAGCGCACGATCAATGATCGTCTGCAATTCGACCGGAACATGGGCATTGATCTGCCGGAGCAAAGTTGGTTCCTCGTGCACGATCGAATAGAGGATGGATGTTTCCCTCTCTCCTTGGAACGGAAGCCGTCCGGTGAGCATCTCATACAGGACGATGCCCAGGGACCAGATGTCCGTGCGGTGATCGACCTCCTCGCCCCGCGCCTGCTCGGGCGACATATAGGCGACCGTCCCCATCGTTTTCACCTCGGTCGTGATCACCGGGCCGCCGGCCACCTTGGCCAGTCCGAAATCCATGATCTTCGCCTGCCCCTTGTCCGTGATCATGATGTTCGCGCTCTTGATGTCCCGGTGAATGATGCCTTTTTGATGGGCCTCATCCAAGCCCCCGGCGATCTCGACGGCCAGGCGCACGGCCTCGCCGCTCTCGAGAGGCTGCTGGGCCAGGCGCTCCCTCAGAGTCTTCCCCTCGATGTGAGCCATGGCGATGTAGGCCTGGCCGTCGGCCTCCCCCACTTCATGGATGGCGCAGATGTTGGGGTGGTCCAGGGCCGCCGCCGCCTGCGCTTCCCGGATGAACCGTCCTTTGGCCTCTTCGTGACGGGCCAGCTCGGCCGGCAGAAACTTGAGCGCGACAGGCCTCTTAAGCGTCGTGTCTTCGGCCTTGTAGACGATCCCCATCCCCCCGTGGCCGATCTCCTCGAGTATCGTGTACTTCCCGGCAAAAGTGCTGCCCTTGGCGGCCAGCCTTTCCATCGTGGCCAGCGTCTTGGTGAAGGAAACCTGGACGTCCCCAGCCAAGGAAAGCCGGCTGCCGCACTTGTGGCAGAACGCGCTGTCCTCGGGATTATCGGAATGACAATGCGGGCACTCGGCGGTCATCGCCTTCTCCTGACGCCGGATACGAAAAGGATATCAACGGGACGGAAGAGTGTCAATAAAAAACAGGACAGGAGGGGATTATGAGGTCGGCGTTAAAATAGCTCCCAAAACGTCTCTTAGACTCTGATTGCCCCAACCGCCTCCAAGACAATCTCAACTCTTAATCCCCCTTATCCCCCTTGGAATTCAAGGGGGACTGCAGGTCGGCGTTTGGGGAAAGGATTGGGCGGTGCAGGGCTCGAACCTGCGGCCCCCGGCTTGTAAGGCCGATGCTCTACCGCTGAGCTAACCGCCCTCGATCATCCGCAGCCAAAATTATGGGAAAGGCCAAGTTATGTCAAGGCACAGGCCATCGGGTTCGAACGGGAGCCGACAGGCAACTTGGGGGCCGCTCGCGGCTTTCCTCAGAATGAGCGAGATCTTCGGGTCAGGCCGATGGAGCCGGCGCCGGTGAGACTCTCCTCTAAGCGCAAAGCGCCCACCGATCCCTTCAGCTTATTACCCGGGTGTAGAGCCAGTAAAGGAAAGAGACCAAGTAAGCGGCGAGCAAGGTCCAGGCCAGGATCGTGATCGTCCTGTCGAGGCGCTTGATGAAAGGATAACGCGCCCGCCATCTCCTGGTGTTGAGTTTCGAGACAGCATAGAGTACGGCCAGCACGAGTCCCAGGGAGAGCCACTTTCTCATGATCGGCCGCCTGATTCTAACAGAATCCCCGATCTTCGCCAATCGCTGCCTGTCCCTCGACAACCCATATTTGACACGAATCAGGGCGTATGCTAAATTTATGCTCGTATTTCTGTCAAAAAGGAAATCCGATGTTTGCCATTATCAAGACAGGCGGTAAGCAATACAAGATCGAGACGGGAGATGTTATATCCGTTGAGAAGATCCCCGCCCAGCCCGGACAAAGGGTTCTGTTCAACCAGGTGCTGCTGATCGCGGACGACAGCGAGACCCAGATCGGAACTCCGTACCTCGAGAAGGCGGCGGTTCGGGCCCTGGTTCTGGAGAATTTCAAGGACGAGAAAGTCATTGTTTTCAAGAAGAAGCGCCGCAAGCAGTTCCGCCGGACCCGCGGTCACCGCCAGGAGCTGACCAAGCTGCGCGTGGACCTGATCGCTCCGGACGTGAGCGTCCTGTCGGAGGAAGAGCTCAAGGGGCCCGAAGCACCGGCCGCTCCCCCCGAGACCAAGCCGGCCGAGAAGAAGCCGGCGGCGGCAGGGGCGAAGAAGCCGGCCAAGAAAGAACCCAAGCCCAAGGCCAAAACCGTGGAAGCCAAGCCGGAGAAACCGAAAAAGGCCGCCAAGACCGCGAAGGAAGCGCCGGCCAAGAAGAAGGGCGCCTAAGCCGCCCAACGTAAAGGAGAACGTCGATGGCACACAAAAAAACAGGCGGCGCGGCCCGGAATGGCCGGGACAGCAGCGGCAAGCGTCTGGGCGTAAAGCGGTTCGGCGGCCAGCAGGTCATGGCGGGCTCGATCCTCATCCGTCAGCGGGGGACTCCGATCAAGCCCGGCTCCAATGTCAGCCGCGGCAAGGATGATACCCTGTTCGCCCGGGTCAACGGCACCGTTCAATTCGAGGACAAGGGAAGCCGGGGCAAGTTCGTCTCGGTCCTGCCGGCATAGAGGGATTGACCAAAATCGCTCCGATTCTCGGACCTCGAGAAGCAAAATCATCTTCATGAGTCGGCGAATCATATCCGTGGGGGTGTCCGCCTAGCTCGATGTTCGTCGATCAGGTCAGAGTCACACTTCAGGCCGGCAAGGGGGGCAATGGCTGCGTCAGTTTCCGGCACGAGTGGGGAGTCCCCAAGGGAGGCCCCGACGGCGGCCGGGGCGGCAACGGCGGCAGCGTCTACTTCGTGTCCGAGCCCGGCCTGACCTCGTTATCCTACTTCCGTTTCCATCCCATCAACAGGGCCGGCAACGGAGCTCAAGGCGAGGGCGGCCGGCGCTCCGGCAAGTCGGGCGAGAGCCTCGTCCTTCGAGTTCCCGTCGGGACGGTCGTCAAGTTCGCCGGGACGGGCGACCTGCTGTTCGATTTCGTGCGCCCGGGGCAGAGGTATGAAGCCGCCCGGGGCGGCAAGGGAGGCCGGGGCAACGCGACCTACGCCACCGCCACGCACCAGACCCCCCGGGAATGGCAGCCCGGAGCGCCCGGCGAGGACAAGGACCTCATCCTCGAGCTCAAGCTCATCGCCGACGTCGGCCTCGTCGGCTTTCCCAATGTGGGGAAGTCGACGCTCATCTCGAAGATCAGCTCGGCGCGTCCGGTCATCGCCGATTATCCTTTCACCACCCTCATCCCCCATCTCGGAGTCGTCGACGCGAGCTCGGAGCGGAGCTTCGTGGTGGCCGATATCCCCGGGCTGATCGAGGGGGCGCACGAAGGCCATGGGCTCGGCATCAAATTTCTGAAGCACATCGAAAGGACGAAGATCCTCGTCCACCTCGTCGACGTCTCCCCCTACACGGGCCGGGACCCGGCCGACGATTTCCGGGTCGTGCTCGAAGAGCTCAAGGCCTACAATCCCGGCCTGGAAAAGCGCCCCCAGATCCTCGTGGCCAACAAGATCGACCTGCTGACGGGCGACAAGACGCGGCTCACGGCCCTCAGGCGTCTGGCCGGCCGGCGGAAGCTGCCGTTTCTGGCCATCTCCGCCGTCAAGGGGAGCGGGCTCAAGGAGCTCGTCACGGCCATGGCCGAGCTTCTTCAAGAACAGCGGGCCGCCCGGGCGTAGCTCATGCACAAGGACAGGATCGGGTTGCTGGGCGGGACGTTCAATCCCGTGCACAGCGGACACCTGCGCGCCGCCGAAGAGGTCCGCCGGCGAGCGGGGCTGCGGCGGGTCCTATTCGTCCCCTCCTACGTCCCGCCTCATAAGCAGTCGGCCGAGATCGCCTCGCCCGAGGACCGGTTCGCGATGGTCCGGCTGGCGGTTAAAGGCCACCCCGCCTTCGAGGCCTCGGCGGTCGAGATCGACGCCCGGGAGACGTCGTATTCGATCATCACCCTGAATAAGGTCAAGGCGCTCCACCCGGACAGTCGCGTCTTTTTCATCGTCGGGATCGACGCCTTTCTGGAGATCGGAACTTGGCGGTCTTACCGGGAGCTCCTGACCCAGTGCCATTTCATCGTCATGAGCCGACCCGGCTGCCGGCTGGATGAGGCGCGCCGGGCGTTGCCCGGCGAATACGCCGGAACGATCCTCGACTTCCCGGAGCCCGGCCCCCTGGCCGACGAGCTCGTTGACAAGTACAGGATCTTCCTCGCCGCGATCGAGGCCCTGGACATCTCCTCGACGGAGATCCGCCGGCGGGTCCGGCAGGGGCAGCCCATTGCCGGACTGGTTCCGGAAGCCGTTGATTTTTATATCGGCAAGAAAAGGCTTTACCAGGAGTAAAATGACGAACGACACAGCGAAAAAACTCACCAAGCGCGGCCTCCCGCCCCAAGTCCGGCTGTCCGTGAAGGCCGGCCAGGCCAAGAAGGGCGAGGACGTCCTGGTCCTCGACCTCAGGGAGCTCACCTCCTTCACCGACTTTTTCGTCATCCTGACGGGGAACTCCTCCCGCCAGAACGCGGCCATCGTCGACTCCATCGAGCAGGATCTCAAGAAGAAGAAAACCCGCCCGCTGGGGATCGAGGGCAAGGAGGTGGGCGAGTGGATCCTGATGGATTACGGGGACTTCGTGGTCCACGTGTTTTCCAAGCGCGCGCGTGAGTATTATTCGCTCGAGAAGCTCTGGGGTGACGCCCCCAGAGTGGCGTATGCCGATACGCCTTGACCCGCCGCCGTTATTCCTTGAATTCGTTGTCGTTTTTTCTTGACTTTTGAACTCCGAGTCCTTATTTTTAGGTTTTATTTTCTGAACGATGGGTGGACGCCTCAGGATCCTTTGGCCCGGCAAGACCCGGGACCTTGACTGGCGCGCCCTGCAGGAGTTCTACCTGCGGCGGGTCCGCCAACTCGCCCCCTGCGAGGTCGTCGAAACGCGGGAGGCGAAGGGGCTCGAAGACAGCCAGTCGGCCCGGATCAAGGAGATCGAGGCCGACAGCCTTGAAAAGCAGTTGAAGGATGATTATATTATTTGCCTCTTTGACGGCGGGAAGACGATGACCTCGGAAGCTTTCGCCGCCTTTTTGGAGAAGCGATTGTCGGATGCACGGGGGACGGCGTTTGTCGTCGGCGGTTTCGCCGGGCTGGCCGGCCGGATCATGGAACGCGCCGACCTCACGCTCTCTCTCTCGCCGATGACCTTCTCCCACGAGCTCTGCCGGGTCGCGCTGGTCGAGCAAATCTACCGGGCGTTGACGATCATGAAAGGAAAACGCTATGCCAAGTAAACCCGAAACCCTCGCCAAGAAAGAAAAACAGATCCTGGAAAAGACGCTCCACGCGGAGAAGGAAAAGATCCTGAAGAAGCTCAGTCAATTCCACAACGAAAGCAAGGAAGTGGAATCGGACATCGCCCAGGATGTCGTGGACAAAGCCGAAAGCTCCTACACCAAGGAATTCCTCCTGAGCCTGTCGGATGGCGAGCGCCGGCAGCTGGCCCTGATCGATGACGCCCTTCGCCGGATCAAGAGCAAAGAATTCGGCCTCTGCCAGATGTGCGGCATATCCATCAGCAAAAAGCGTTTGGCGGCGCTCCCGTGGACGCCCTACTGCATCGATTGCCAGCAAAAGCAGGAACAGGAGAAAGCCTGAGGCAAGGCCTCGCCCGCCGGCTGGCCGCCTGGCTCAAGCTCGCGGACCTTCTCGTCTATCCGTCCTTTTGCGAGATCTGTGAGTCCTTCCTGGAGAGACCCGGGGAAAAAGTCATCTGCCGGGAATGCCTGGCAAAGCTCCGGCCGAGCCTCTCGTCGCACTGCCCCGCCTGCGGCCGGTTCTTCGAAGGGGCCGGGGAATCCCACTTCTGCGGCGCTTGCCTGACCCGGAGGCCGCCTTTTACCAGACACCGGTCCTACACGAAATATGACGGGCTGGCCAAGGACGTCATCCTCCTTTTCAAATATCGGGGAAACGAGATCCTGGGCCGGAGCCTGGCCGGACTCATGGACCAGGCGCTGGGGGGCGAAGACGACCTCTGGGACGGTGTGGACGGCGTGCTCGCGGTCCCGCTCCACCCCAAAAAGCTCAGAAACCGGGGCTATAACCAGGCGGCCGTGTTAGCCCGGCGCCTGGCCGGGCTGAGGGGGGTCCCGTTCATCGACAACCGGCTTCTCAAGACGCGTCACAACCCCGCCCAGACGTCGCTCGACGCCGCCGAGCGGGAGGCCAACGTCAAGGGGGCTTATCTGGTGAGAAAACCCGGAACGCTGAACGGCCGGGTGTTGCTCCTCGTCGACGATGTTTTCACGACAGGAGCGACCATCGGGGAATGCAGCCGGGTGTTGCTGCGGGCCGGAGCCAGGGAAGTCAGGGCGATCACTTTCGCCCAGGCTTAGTATCCCGTCTCCGGCCCGCCGTTCCGGCTATTTCGATTTTTCTTCTTGAGTCTGGGGGACGATCTTGACTTTCCGAGGCTTGAGCTCGGCCTTCTTGGGCATCGTGATCTTGACGACGCCGTTTTCGTGCTCGGCCCGGATCTTGTCCTCGTCAACGTAGTTGGGGAGCGTGAAGGAGCGATAGAACGACCCGTAGGCGCGCTCGATCCTGTGGTAGTTCTCCTCGCGGGTTTCCTTTTCCAGTTTTCTCTCGCCCTGGATGCTCAGGACGTTGTCTTCGATCTTGATCTCGACGTCCTTCTCGCTAAGTCCGGGAATCTCCGCCGTGAGCACGAGCTGGGATTCGTCCTCGTAGATGTCGACGGCCGGCGCCCAAGACGAAGCCACCAACTCCTTCTCCTCGCCGCGCTGCGTGACGGCGTCTTCGAACAAGCGGTTCATTTTGTCTCGAATCGTAACCAGATCCCTGAAGGGATCCCATCTGATGATAGCCATATGCGATCTCCTTTCATGAGAATTTCCAAAATGATTATATGATATGAGTCCTCTATTGTCAAGTATATCTAATTAATATTATTCATATCAAAAAAAACAATTCTCCTCTATCAGAATTCTTCAGACTGGCTTAGCCTGATTTATTCATGAATGGCGAAAGCGCCGCATAAAGAGAGATGGAAAAAAAGACGAGGCGCTTTTATGAATATGTCAGCTTAGATGCCTTCGGAGGCCCGCTTGGATTTCCCCGCCCCTCCGATGAGCACAATCGCCTCCCCCCGAAGGCTGCGCCCCTGGACCTTGTCCCTGAGTTCGCCGACGGTCCCCCTTAGGAATTCCTCGTGGATTTTGGTCAATTCCCTGGCGATCACAGCGTCGCGAAGACTAAAGACCTCCGCGGCCTGCGCCAGGAACTCGCCCACCTTTCTGGCCGGCAGATAAAAGATCAGGGTCCCTTCTTCGCTCCTCAGGGATTCGAGGAACCGGCGGAGCTTCTCTCTCTTCGGCGGCGGAAAGCCCAGGAAAACGAACCGGTGGGTGGCCAAGCCGGACGCGCTGAGTGCGGCAACGAACGCCGACGGCCCCGGAACCGGCACGACTCTGACGCCGGCCCGGATCGCTTCCCGGATGAGCTTGAACCCGGGATCGGAGATCCCCGGCGTTCCCGAATCGGAAACGAGCGCCACGTCCTTCCCTTCCCGGAGCAGGCCGATGATCAGCGGGATCTTCTGCCCCTCCCGCGGCTGATAGTAGGATATGAGGCGCGCGTGGATCTCGAATCGCGTCACCAGCTTGAGCGTCTGGCGCGTGTCCTCGCAGGCGATGGCCCCGGCGCGGCGCAGGACCTCGACCGCCCGAAACGTCATGTCTTCCAGGTTGCCGATCGGCGTGGCCACGATATAGAGGATGCCGCTGCCGCCGCGCGCCGCCGATTCCGCCATGAGCTACCGGCCCCGGTCGTAAGAATACAGGAAATCGAGACCCACCGTGCGGGTCGACAGCTTGGCGATGGGGGGCATCTTCCTCTTGAATTCGGAGCTCTCGATGAGCGAAACGATCCTGTTCACGGACTTCGCCGGGAACCCGGACTTCACGACCTCGGCGGGGGGTCTTCTCCGGTCCACGAGCTCGAACAGGATGCGGTCGATCTCGTCGTAGGTCAGACCGAGATCGCGCTCGTCGGTCTGGCCGGGCCAGAGACCGGCCGACGGCGCTTTCTCCCGTATCTTCGCGGGCACCTCGAGATAAGCGGCCAGCTCGCGGAGCTGCGTCTTATAAAGGTCGCCCAGGGGGTTGATGGCGCAGGCCAAGTCCCCGTGGATCGTTCCGTAGCCGGTCAGCAGCTCGGTCTTGTTGCTCGTCCCCAGGATGAGGGCGCCTTCCCGGGCCGAAAAATCGTAGAGGATGGACATCCGTTCCCTGGCCATCTTGTTCCCCCTCAGCAGCCGGCTCTTGGTGGGGAAACGTAAAAAATAAGCATCCACCATGGGCGCGATGTCGATCACCTTGGACCGGATGCCCAACCGGCGGGCCAAGGTCCGGGCATCGCTGACATCCCCGCCGGACATCTCGCCGTACGGCATGCACAGGCCGAGGACATTTTTCGGTCCCAGGGCCCTCGCGGCCAGGCAGCCGCAGACCGCGGAATCCACCCCCCCGAGCTCCCGAAGACCGCTTTCCTGAAACCGAACTTGCCGAGCTCCTCCCGGATGAACGAACACAGCAGGTCGGCGACAAATGGGGGGTTAATCTTCATGATCACGCACGATCCTTCCGAGGGAGTGATAGATGAGCTCGGGAAGGTCGTCCCTCTTGAAGGTCCAACTCTCCCGCGCCCGCCGGATCTCGTCCAAGTCGAGGTCGACGACGGCCAGCTCCTCGCCCGTTTCCGGCGCCTTGAACAGGCGGTTTCCCGAGGGCCCGAACACGAACGAGCCGCCGGCGAACGCCTTGCCGTCCTCGAAACCCACCCGGTTGCAGTAGATGACGAAGGACGTGCAGAAATAGGCGGTCGCCTCGCCCATGAGCTCCCACATCCGCGAGGTGGCAAACCCCGGCTCCTCCGACATGCCCCGGCCGGGCGCCGCGCTGATCACGATATGGATTTCCGCGCCCCCGGCGAACAGCAGGTAGCTCGAGGCCAGGGTCAGGAAATCGCGGCAGATCATCATCCCGGCGCGGCCGAACCGCGTCTCGAAGGCTGCGAAATCCCTGCCCCGGGCGAAAAACTTGGCCTCGTCGAACATCCCGCCCGTCGGCAGGAAGACCTTCTTGTGAACATGGATGATCTCGCCGCCGCTCAGGTAGGCCGAGGCGTTGTGGTAGATCCCTTTCGCGGTCTCGGCCATGAAACCGAAGACGATATCGACGCCGCGGCTGGCCGACCTGAGCCTCTCCATCACCGGGCTTTTCATGGGGTCGATGGCGACCCGGGGGACGAGGTCCATCAGGGTGTAGCCGGTCAGGCTCAGCTCGGGAAAGACGACGAGATCCGCCCCCTGTTTCCTGGCCGTCTCGATAAACCGGAGATGGCTCTTCAGGTTGCCGGCGACGTCCCCGAGCCGGGGCGCCATCTGAACGAGGGCAGCTCTCACGATGAAAAATTAACACAATCTTCCGGCCAATGCAATTTGGCGCGGTTTGAAAATTCGGGCCGCTTGGGATATAAATAGAAAGGTAAGGTCCAGCATGAATCACATCGCGTATCATCTCCGCCATATCTATCTCGACCGGCTGAGCGGCCAGCTCAGTTTCCGGAGCGGCTCTCTCAACAAGCAGCTCGTCTTCCGCGAAGGCGAGCTGGTCTCGGCCAAGACGAACGTCCCCGAAGAGAGGCTGGGCGAGATCCTCTTTAAGCTGGGCAAGATCTCCGGCGAGGCCCATGGGAAGATCGGCGGCTACATCGAGCCGAACCAGCCTCTCGGCAAGACCCTGTCCCACAAGGGAGTCACGTCGCAGCGGAACGTGGACGACGGCCTGACCTATCAGATGCGGGAGATCGCCCTGAGCCTGTTCCCCTTCTTTGAAGGAGACTTCGCTTTCCAGGAAAGGGCGCCCGGGGATGACGAGCAGGCCGTCCGGGTCAATATTCCCTACCTTCTCGAGGACGGCGTGCGCCGCATGAAGTACGCCCCCGCCCTGCGCGACTTCCTGGAGAAGCAGGTACCCGTCGTCAAGGGGAACGAGTTCTCCCGCCTCCTCACCGAGGAGGAAAAACAGCTCCAGGGGAAGATCAAGGGGGACGCGACGTGCGAAGCCCTCTGGCGCTCGGCCAAGTACGACGCCGAGTTCTTCTGGAAGACGGTCTATCTTCTCTATTGCCTGAACATCATCGATTTCGCGCGCGAGGGGGAGAAGCCGGCGGCCGGCGCCCGCCAGGAGGCCGCCCCTGATTCGACGGCGCCGGCTCCCGAGCCGGCGGGAACCGAGGACCAGGTCCAGGAAGTGCTCGCTTTCCGGGACAAGCTGCCGGAGATGAACTATTATCAGATCCTGGATGTGCCCAGGGCCGCCGGCGAGGACGAGATCAAGAAGGCCTATTTCCATCTCGCCCGCCGGTTCCACCCCGACCGTTTCGACCGCTCTCTCCCGGCGAACTTCCGGGTTCAGATCGAGGATGTCTTCGATAAGATCACCAAAGCCTATCGCACCCTGACCAGCCGGGACGGGCGGCGAGAGTACGACGGCCGGCTGGCTACGGGCAGCGAAGATAAGCCGAAGGACACGCTGGCCAAGGCGGACACGAAATTCCGGCAGGCCAGAACGCTTTACAACCAGGGAAGGTACGAGGATGCGATGGTGGTCCTCGAGGACGTCATCAGGCTGAACAAGAGCAAGGGCGGTTACTACCTGCTCCTGGCCATGGCGGAAACCAAGCTGACCGAGTACCAGAAAAAGGCTGAGGAGCATTTTCTCAAGGCCATCGAGCTCGAGCCGTGGAATCCCGAGGGGTTCGCCGGTTTGGGCGTGCTCTACAGGATGGTGGGCCTGACCACCAAGGCCACCCGGCAATTTCAGAAGGCCTTGGAACTCGACGACGAGCACCAGGTCGCCGTGCGCGAGCTCGCCGCGCTCACCAAAGAGGAAAGGAAGCCCGGCCTCAAGGGCCTGTTGCAGATGGATATCTTCGGGAAGAAGAAAAAGTAGCTATCCTGAATTATTCACGAATCGAGGCGGCCCCCAGATGCGAGGCCCGAGGGGTGAAGCGGTACTCTTTGGTACAGCGAACTCCGAGAACGAAGCCGATGGGGCCGAATCGGCTCGCCCGAAGGGTAAAAAGCGCCGCCTAAAAAGAGATGGAAAAAAGACGAGGCGCTTTTTATGAATAAGTCAGGCTATTTCACTCCCAGCCGCTGGCGGGTGTCCTCGAGCATCTTGTTGAACTGGGCGACCGCCCCGGCCTGGCTGGCCTGGAGCTTCTCGATCTCCTTTTTCACGCCTTCGATCTCGGCGAGGATGCTCTCCATCTCCGCCTTCTCGCCGCTCGTCAGGTCTTCGGCGTCCTTGCCGCCGAACTTGGCGTTATAGGCCTTGGTGAGCTCGTCAACCTTCTTGTTCCGATCCTGGATCTGGGTAACGGTCTCGTTGTATTTCAGGTCCTTGTTCGAGAGGAAGAAGAGGTTCTCGGCGATGCCGCGGGACTGCTGGGCCTGGGCCGGATAGGTGAAGCTGGCCTCGAGCAGGTACCGGATGGCCTCGGTGCTCACGGCCGGGTTGGTCTTGGCCTGCTTGGCCAGGATGATCCCGATGTTGTAGGCCAGCTCGCCGGACTTCTTTTTCGTGTAGAGATCCTTGAACATGACCAACGCCTCGGCTTCCTTGCCGCTCCGGTAGACGGATTGCGCGTAGATCGTGCCGATCTCGGGGTCCTTGGTGACATCGTATGCCGCTTTGAAGGCCGCCTCGGCGGCGGCGTAGTTCTTGGCGTCATAGAGAGTCTTCCCGAGCTTCTTGATGGAGGCCAGGATCTGGGGGTTTTTCAGGATGGTGTAGGAGTTGGCGTAGGCATCCACGGCGCCCTTGGCGTCGTCCCCCTTTTCCCGGGCCTGCCCCAGGGCGTAGAAGCCGGCGCCGATCATCTGGTTCCACTGGGCGGCCGTGGTGGTGGCGCCCTCGGATTCCTTAGCCTTGGCGGCCTTGGCGACCTCGGTCACCCGGAGGGCATAGCTCTTGGCCTTTTCCAGGTTCTGGCCGGACTTGCTGTAGAGCGACGACAGGACGAGGAGGAGCTGGCAGGTGGTGAGGTCGTCCAGGCCTCCCACGGCCAGGGCTTTTTCCCCGTAGGTGGTGACGTCAGCCGGAGTCTTGCCGGGGAACTCCTGCAGGGCGAGGTTGGCGTTCGCGAAATTCTCATACTGGCTGCCCTTGCCGCCGCACTTGGCCAGAAAATCCTTGAGCAGCGTGGCCCGCTCGCCGGGGCTCTGGGCGGTCATGGCCTTGACGTAGGCGTCGTCGCACTCGTTCTGCGCCGCCAGCGAACCGACGAGAAGCGGGACTATGACCAATAACAGGATGGCTTTCTTCATCATCATGAACCTCTCAGCAAAATTTTGAAAATCATAGCTGAACATTTCCCACTTGTCAATAAACCTGACCGTCTTGGCGGCATCTCCATCCATGTGATCAGGTGATTGAGAATTGGGGTCCTGTCACGGCGCGCCCCTGTGCGTCCTCGAGCCTCACCCGTCAACGACAGCTCGCGCCCTCCCAGGGGAGAGGGGGCCCCGTCGCTCCGGGCGCGCAGGGGCTATCGCCGTGCCACCCCTCAGTGAGATCATCGCCGTCACATGTTTGGAGAGACCTCCGGCCATCTTCTATGTATAGCAAGAGATGTGCCAAACTTATGATAAAATACCGGCCATGACCGCCCAGGACGCCGGCCTCCCCCGTTCCTTTCGTCAAGCCGTCGGAAAACCTCTCCGGCGGGGCGTCAGCCTGCGCCGGCAATCGACCTTCCGGATCGGGGGCAAGGCGGACTATTTTTTTGCCGCGGGCTCGGCCCGGGAGCTTGGCGACGGCCTCCGGTTCGCCCATGACAGGGGAATCAGCCATTACGTGATCGGGGCCGGGACCAACATCCTGTTCGATGACGACGGGTTCCGCGGCTTGATCATCAGGAACGAGGTCCGGGGGATCGAACGGGAGTCCGGGGGGACCCGGGTCCGTGTCAGGACCGGCACGCCTCTCGGTGACCTGGTCGCGTTCTGCCTGGAAGAGGGGCTGGAAGGGTTGGAGTTCGCCGCCGGGATCCCGGGCACCGTGGGGGGGGCGGTTTACGGCAATGCCGGGGCCTGGGGATCTTCGGTCGGCCAGCGCCTGGTCGAGGGCGTCCTCCTCGATGAATCGGGACGTGAGCTTTCGGAAGGGAACGGCTTTTTCAGGTTCGGCTACCGCCATTCTTATCTGAAGTCAAGACACCTGACCGTCCTCGAAGCGGTCTTTGAGCTGCGGGCGGGAGACCGGAACCTGATCAAGGAGCGGATCGAGGAAAACCTGGCGAAACGGAAGGCCCCCTGCCCTTCGGAAAAGATGGCTTACTGCGGCAGCTTTTTCAAGAATCCCGTCCTTCCGGACGGCACGAAGCTCGCCGCGGGACGGCTGCTGGAAAAGGTGGGCGCCAAGGAGCTGAGATTCGGGGGCGCCGCCGTCTACTCCGGCCACGCCAATTTCTTAGTCAATCTCGGGCGCGCCAAAGGCTCCGATATCCTGAACCTGGCCCGGGAGATGAGATCAAGGGTCGAGCGGGAATTCGGGATCACCCTCGAGGAAGAGGTCGTCCGCCTTCCAGCAAGGCCCGGATCGCCCTGATCCTTCCGGCGGCCACCCCCCGTTTCCGGGCGGTTACGAGGGCCGCGAGGCCGACCTCCCGGTAGATCCGCAAGTGTTCCGGAGCCAGCCGCCCGAGGGCCTCCAAATGGACTTTAATGGTCCCCATATCTCCCCTGACGACCGGCCCTGTGAGCGCTCTTTCGGGGTCAAGTTTCTTGACGCCGAGTAAAGTTCCTTCCGCGAGCGGCGCGATCACGCGCCTCGCCCCCCGGCCTGTAATCCCCGCCCGCTCCAGCAGTCCGGCGGCCGCCTGCCAGAGGACGACCGGGTAGTTGGAAGCCATGGTGCACGCCGCGTGGTAAAGCGGCTTGTCCGCAGCCGATAGAACGAGGGCGTGTCCCCCGAGGTCCCGGACAAGACGGCCGCCGACATCGAGGGCCGCCTGGTCTCCCTCGAGTCCGAAGGAAATCCCCCGAAATCGCGACGGCGGCATCCCCTTTTCCGGAAACGATTGGGCCGGGTGGATCGACCCCACCGCGGCCCCCTTTTTCCTCAGCGGGCCGAGAACCTCGGCCGGGAGCGCGCCGCTGGTGTGGAGGACCGTTTTTCTCCGCCAGTCGACGCCGGACCGGGCCAGCCGCCCGACGGCGGCCCGGATCTCTTCGTCGGGAAGGCAGAGGATGACGACCCGGCCCGCGGCCGCGGCCGCCGCGATATCCGTAACCGGCCGGCCCTGCCCGACGAGCCGCCGGCCCTCTTTCGCCGATTCGAGGCTGCGGTCGGCCAAGGCCCGGATGCGGTGTCCTTTCGCGGCCAAGGCCCGGCCGAGTGTCGTGCCCAGGCGCCCCGCGCCGATGATGCCGATGTCCGCCATCGCGGTCAGCCGGCTATTGCCGGACCCTCGGCGGGCGCGGCCGTGAGGAGACGGGCGGGAGGGGGTTCGCTCAAAGCGTATAGGTCCCGCCCGGCTCGAGGACGATCACTTCGGCCATGTCGCCGACGCGCCTCTTGAATTCCTGGGCGTCGGCTTTCACGAGCGGAAATGTGTTGTAGTGGATGGGGATGACGCGCTTCGTCCCGATGAATTCCACCGCCTTGACGGCCGACGGGATGCCCATGGTATAGCGGTCCCCGATGGGGACGAAACTCAGGTCGGGCTTGAAGAACTCGCCGATGAGCTTCAGGTCATAGCTGAGGCCCGTGTCGCCGGCGTGATAAATGCGCCGGCCGTCCATCTCGATGACGACGCCGGCGGGAGTGCCCTTGCCCGCCGAGTGCCAGGCCGGGACCATGTGCACCTTGACTCCGTCGATATCGACCGTCCCGCCGATGTTCATCCCCTCGGCGGTCAGTCCCTGGGACTGCGCTTCGACGGCGATCTCGTTGATGGCCACCAGCACGGCGCCGGTTTTCCGGGCGATGGGGAAGGCGTCGCCCAGGTGGTCGCTGTGATCATGGGTCACGACGACGATGTCGGCTTCCCGGATCTCCTTCGGGGAGATCGAGGCCGCGGGGTTGCCGCTCAGGAAGGGGTCGATATAGATCGTCTTCGAGCCTTGGAGCTTGACGGCGGCATGGCCCAGGAAGGTGATTTCCATGTATCCTCCTTTTGCCGGACTTCCGGTCAGTCCCGGACCCGCTCGATGCACGCGCCGAGAAGCTTCAGCTTGTCTTCGATCTTCTCGTAACCCCGGTCGAGATGCTCGAGGTCGTTGATCACCGTCTCCCCGCCGGCGATGAGCCCGGCCAGGACCAGGCAGGCAGATGCCCGGAGGTCGGTGGCCATGACCTCGGCGCCCGAGAGCCTGGTCTTCCCCTTGACCACGGCCTTATCGCCCTGGACCTCGATGTTCGCCCCCAAACGGAGGAGCTCGTTGACGTGGGAGAAGCGGCGGTCGAAGATCGTCTCGGTGATGATGGACGTTCCCGAAGCCTGGGTCATCAGGACCATGAATTGCGCCTGCATGTCGGTGGGGAAGCCGGGGTAGGGCGAGGTCGTGATGTCCTGGGGTTTGATGTCCGGACAGCCGCGGATCCGGAGAGTGGACGGGTCGAGCGTCTCCACCCGCGCCCCGCAGAGCTCCAGCTTTTCGACGGTCTTGGTGAGGTGTCGAGGCTCGGCGTTCTCGAGCGTGATGTCCCCTTCGCCCATGGCCCCCCCGACCAGGAACGTTCCCGCTTCGATCCGGTCGGGGATGATGTCGTGCGCTGCGCCGCCCAGGCTGTCCACCCCCCGGATCCGGATGACCTCCTCACCGATGCCGTCGATCCGCGCCCCCATTTTGACCAGGAGCTCCGCCAGGGCGCTGACCTCGGGTTCCAGGGCGCAGTTTCTCAGGATGGTTTCGCCCCGGGCCAACGTGGCGGCCATGAGCAGGTTCTCCGTCCCCCCGACCGTCTTTTTTTCGAACTCGACCTCCGCGCCGTGGAGCCGGGAAGCCTCGGCCTTGATGGTGCCGTGTTCGAGCGAAAAGACGGCGCCCAATTTCTGCATCCCGGCGATGTGGAGGTCGATGGGCCGGGAGCCGATGGCGCAACCGCCGGGGAGGGCGACGTAGGCCTTGCCGTATCTGGCCAGGAGGGGCCCCAGGACAAGCACGGAGGCGCGCATCGAGCGCACGAGCTCATAGGAGGCCTCGGGCGAGATGATCTTTTCCGTCCGGATGGTGACCGAGTTCCCCTCGAGCTCGGATTCCGCCCCCAGCTCGTTCATCAGGGTCAGGATGGTCAGGACATCCTTCACCAGCGGGATGTTGCGGAGGGTGAGCTTGTCCTCGGTTAGGAGAGAGGCGACGATCGCCGGCAGAACGGCGTTCTTGGCCCCGCTGATCCGGACGCGGCCCCGCAGCGGGCGCGCCGGGTCGCCGAAGATGCGCAGTTTTTCCATCCGTGATGATTCTAGAATAATGCGCCGGCAAATATCAAGGAGGCTCGGCAAGTTGAATTTAGGGGCGGAGTTAAATAAGATTCAGCCTTGGAGCCATTGCGAGAGGAGGCGCCGTCATGAAGATGCTGATCGGAGACCGGTGGGTCGATAAACAAGAGAAGATCGAGGTCCGGAACCCGTACGACGATTCGCTCGTCGATACGGTCCCGTCCGGCGGCGTCGAGGATGTCGAGGCGGCCTTGCAGTCGGCGGAGGAGGGTTTCAGGACGAACCGCGGGCTGCCCGTGCACCGGCGCATCGAGGTGCTGTACCGGGCCGCCGGGATCGTCCGGAGCCGGCAGGAGGAATTCGCCCGGACCATCGCCACCGAGGGGAGCAAGACGATCCGCGAGGCGCGCAAAGAGGCCAGCCGGTGCGTCGATACCCTGACAATCTCCGCCGAGGAGGCGCGGCGGATCGCCGGCGAGACCATCCCCTTCGACAGCCGGCCGGGATCCGAGAACAGGCTCGGCTACTATTACCGCTTTCCGATCGGCATCATCGCCGCCATCACTCCCTTCAACGACCCGCTCAACCTGGTGGCGCACAAGGTCGGGCCGGCGATCGCGGGCGGCAACGCCGTCGTCCTCAAGCCGGCCACGGTGACGCCCCTGTCGGCGCTCAAGCTGGCCGGGGCGCTGATCGAGGCCGGGCTGCCCTGGAACATCCTGAACGTGGTCACGGGGCACGCGTCGAGGATCGGCGACGCGCTCGTCACCGACCCGCGGGTGCGGATGATCTCGTTCACCGGCGGGATGCAGGCGGGGCTGGAGGTCGTCAGGAAGGCCGGGTTGAAAAAGATCGGCCTGGAGCTCGGGTCGAACTCGCCGGTCATCGTCATGGACGACTGCGACCTGGAGAGCGCGGTCGGGAACTCGGTCTCGGGGGCCTTCTGGGCGGTCGGCCAGAATTGCATCGGCGTCCAAAGGATCTATGTCCACGAGACGGTTTTCGACGAGTTCGAGGCCCGGTTCGTCGCCAGGACCCGGAAAATGAAGGTCGGCCGGCAACTCGACGAATCAACCGATATGGGCCCGATGATCACCGAAGCCGAGGCGAAGCGGGTTGAGGAGTGGGTCAAGGAAGCCGTCGACTTGGGGGCGAAGCTCCTGACCGGTGGGAAAAGGAAAGGGACGCTGTTCGAGCCGACGGTTTTGGCGGGGGTGCCGCGGGCGGCCAGGCTGGATGGCGAAGAGGTCTTCGGCCCGGTCGTCAACCTGTACAAGGTCGCCTCGCTCGACGAGGCCATCGGGCTGGCGAACGGCGTCCGCTACGGCCTCCACGGCGCGGTCTTCACCCGGAGCCTGGACAATGCCTTCAAGGCCATCCGGGAGCTCGAGGTCGGGGGAGTGATGATCAACGATTCGACCGACTACCGGATCGACATGATGCCCTTCGGAGGGATCAAGGGCAGCGGCCTGGGGCGCGAGGGCATCAAGTTCGCCCTGCTCGAGATGACCGAGCCGAAAGTCGTCTGCTTTAATCTATAGGGCCGCGAGGGCTTGCTCGAGGTCGGCGATGACGTCGCCGGGGTCCTCGGCGCCGACGCACAGCCGGATCATTTGGGGCGGTACGCCCGCCAGCCGCCGCGCTTCCTCCCCCTGCTGCTGGTGAGTGGAAATGGCGGGGATCGTCGCCACGCTCTTGATTCTCCCCAGGTCGGTGGCGCGGAAGATGAGCTGGAAATTATCGAAGACTTTCCTGGCGTTTTCCGGCGGTCCGTCCACGACGAAGCTCATCAGGTGGCCGTAGCGGTTGACCTCGCCGCCCTGCCCGTCGTCGGAATCCGCGAGCGTCATGTACCTCTTGGCGAGCTCGTGGTAGCGGAAGCCGGGCAACCCGAGATAATCGACCGCCGAAACCCGCGGCTGCTTTCCCAGGAATTCCGCGACCGCCTGGCAGTTCCGGCTGACGAGGTCCATCCGGGAGCGAAGCGTCCGGAGGTCGTTCAGCGTGAACAGCGCCGCGAGCGGCGACGGACACGGGCCCTGGTCCCGGAACGGCAGGAACTGGACGTATTCGGCGAAGCTGTCCTTGAACAGCGGGTTGTCGTTTTTCACCTTGGTGACGATCGGCTTCCGGCTGATGATCGCCCCGCCCATCGCCAGCCCGCCGGCGGACATCGACTTCGTCAGGGAATGGACGACGACGTCGGCGCCGTGGGCGATCGGCCGCATCAGGGCCGGCGTGGCGCAGGTCGAGTCGATGATGAACGGGATCTCCCAGGAATGGGCGAGGTCGGCCAGCGCCCGGATGTCGGCGAACGACTGCTGCGGGTTGCTCGGCGCTTCCATGTACAGGAAGCGCGTGTCCTCGTCGATCCGGGACTTCCATTCCCCGATGTCCTCGGGATCAACGACGCGGCGGAACTCGATCCCCCTCTCCTGCTGCTTTCTGACGTTGAAGTTCTGGAAAGTCCCGCCGTAGAGCCGGACCGAGGAGACGAAGTTGATCTTCTCCGGCCCCGCTTTCTGCTTGACGACGAAGGCGTCGGTGGCCAGGGAGATGGCCGACATGCCGGACGAGGTCACGACGCAGGACGTCTCGCAGCCCGTCCCGTAGCCCTCGAGCAGGGCCACGGTGTCCTGGAGGAAATAGGTTGTCGGGTTGGCGATGCGCGAATAGCACCACGTGGGGATGAGGTAAGCCAGCGCGGCCTCGAGCTCGTCGCTGTCGCGATAAGACTGGGACGAGGAGAAATAAGCGGGCTCGACCAGCGCCCCCTGGTTCCTGTTCAGCGATTCCTCGAGGGAATACAATCCATGTACGGCGATCGTGTCGAACCGGCGCTTCCGGACGCGCTCTATGAGGATCCGACGCTCGGCCAGGTATTTCCTGGACTCCTCGACGTAGCGCAGCACGCCCGGCCCGTATTTCCCTTCGGGACTCATGTGACCTCCGCTCCCCGGTTAGGTATTCGAACCCGATCGCTGATGCTTTTCCTTGAGCCGACCGTGGATAGCGAGGATATCGGCCAGGATGGCGCAGCCCGTTTCGAGCTTGCCGGCCCCCGGCCCCTGAATCGTGACCTTCCCCAGGAGGTCCGTGTCGAAGGTGAGAGCGTTCTGGGCGCCCATGACGCCCGCCAGCGGGTCGCTGAGCGGCAGCTTCTGGGGCGCGACGGAAGCGTCGACTTTCCCGGCCTTCCGCCGGGCCTGGGCGATCAGCTTGTACCGGTAGCCCTGGTCCTTCGCGGCCTGGATCTGCTCGCCGGTCAGGGCCGTGATCCCCTGCCTCTTGACGTCCGCGGGCGCGACGTCCCCGCCCAGCAGCACGTTCGACAAGATGACGATCTTGGCCAGCGCGTCGAAGCCCTCGACATCGGCCGTCGGGTCGGCCTCGGCGTAGCCGAGCTGCTGGGCGAGCTTCAGGGCGTCGGCATAGGCCATGTTATCCTGCTCCATTTTGGTCAGGATGAAATTGGTCGTGCCGTTGAGGATGCCCTTGACCTCGCGGATCTCGTTGCCGGCCAGTCCGTTCTCCACCAGGCTGAAGACCGGCGTGCCGCTCATGACCGTGCCCTCGATCCCGAAGACCAGCCCGTTTTTATGCGCCAGACCGCTGAGCTCTTTGTGGTAAAGGGCCGCCGGTCCCTTGTTCGAGGTCACGACGTGCATTCCGGAGCGCAAGGCCTTTTTGATGTAGCCCGTGGCCGGCTCCCCGGTCTTGATATCGGTGTAGGTGAGCTCGGCGATGATCTGGGCGTCGCATTGTTCGATCAGGTCCAGCGGGTTGAGGAGCTCGGCCGTGCTGCCCTCCCCGTAATACTGGTCGATCCGGCCGCCGCCGTCCAGGAGGGCGAAGAGCCTGTCGAGCTGGATGCCGTCCGGGACGAGGATCGATCCCTTGAGCATGTCCGAGATGGCCACGACCCTGGCCTCGAAACCGTACGCGCTCTTGAGCTGAACGCGCTTTTTTTCCAGGATCTCCAGCAGTCCTCTTCCGACCGTGCCGCAACCGATCAGCGCGATTTTGACTTCCATGTTCCTCGACCTCCTGACGCGGCTTCCCTTGGTCAGAGCGGGACGGAGCGCCTCATCACAGCCGTAAAAAATCTTCTCTCATCCGAGGCGGAACCCGGCCCCGTAGCGCCGGACAACGCCTCCTCAGCCTGCTTTATCAGAAAACCCGGTCCCCCGCGGGAGCGGGAAAGCGGGGACGGCTCCCGGAGGGGCCGCCCCCGCGGCAACACCTTACTGTTTGGGCGCCGCTGCCGCCTTGACCTGGGCTTCGATCCAGTCGGTCGTGACGCTTTTCGGCCGTTCGATGGGCAGCCCGAGCGCCCGGCTCCAGATGAGCTGGGCCAGGACTGCCCATGGCCCGCGAAACGCCGAAGAAGACGGTGTAGAAGTCGTACTCGGTCGACACCGTAGTGCTAGAGCAGGCAGCCGGAGTGGGCGTCGACGTTCGGCCAGGGGTTCTTGGCCTTGCCGTGCTTCGTCAGGATGTCGGGAGCGACTTCATAGACCATGCTGACGACCTTGAAGATGTCGTCGTCCGGCAGGTGCTTGAGGGCGAACTCCCGCTGGGCGACATACCTGGGGTCGGTCTTCCGGAGGACGGCATGGCCGTAGCCGGGGACGACTTTGCCGGCATTGAGGGTGTCCCAAAGGTACTTGACCAGCTGGTCCTTGGTCGGGACGCCGCCGAGGTCCTTCATGAGGTCCATGATCCAGCGGAGGACTTCCTGGTTGGCCAGGCCGTGGAGCGGCCCGGCCAGGCCGTCCATGGCCGCGGACAGGCTAGTAGTAGGCGTCGGAGAGGGCCGAGCCGACGAGGTGGCAGGTGTGGGCGGAGACGTTGCCGCCTTCGTGGTCGCTGTGGATGACGAGGTAAAGCCGCATCAGGTCCATAGAAGGCTCGTCCTCGTCGATGCCGAGCATGTGGGCCATGTTCGCCGCCCCAGTCGAGCTTCGGATCGGCGGGGATGTGCTTGTCGCCCTTGTAGGAGCGCCGGTAGATGTGGGCGGCGATGAGCGGGCAGCTTGGCCAGGAGGTCCATGACGTCCTCGTACATGGGATCCCAGTACTCCATCTTGCTCATGCCCTTCCGGTAGCGCTCGGCGAAGATGGAATCCTTCTGGAGGGCCAGGATGGCCAGCCGAGAACTGGGTCATCGGGTGCATGTCCTTGGGCAGGCTCTTGAGGATGTCGATAAGATAATCGGGCAGGGCGCTGCGCTTCTTCCATTCCTCGGTGATCTCAGCGACGTCCGCCGCGGTGGGGAGGTCGCCCGTCAGGAGGAGGTAGAAGATGCCTTCGGGGAGCGGCTCCTCTCCGCCCGGGGCCTTGGGCAGCTTTTCCTGGAGCTCGGGGATGGTGAACCCGCGGAAGCGGATGCCCTCGATCGGGTCCAGGGCCGAGGTTTCCCACACCATGCACTTGACCGAGCGCATCCCGCCGTACGCCTGGGCGATCGTCACATCGCCGATCTTCATGTCGCCGGACTGTTTCTGCAGGCCGACGACCCGTTCGCGCATGGGGCCGATCTTGGCCGCGAATTTCTCTTTCAATGATGGCCATCAGTAATAACCTCCTGTGTAGACGAGATTTCCCTTTGTCTGGGCTCCTGAAATATATCATTCCTGAAAAGCCGATGTCAACGGAATTCTCCCTGCCTGAACCGTCGGTCTTTTGCGCATATCTGTTGATTTTTTTGCGCCATGATACACAATAGAAAGTCAGGGCGTCGGTCGCCATCGATTTTGTCCAAGGAGAAGTCACATGGGAGGATTCGTCGTTTTGCTCATCATCATCGGCGTCGCGGCCGTGGCGGCGGTCGGCATCTATAACAGCCTGATCATCGCCAGGAACCGCTGCGACAACTCCTGGTCCCAGGTCGATGTCCAGCTCCGCCGGCGCTACGACCTGATCCCCAACCTGGTGGAAACGGTCAAGGGGTACGCCAAGCACGAGCGGGAGGTCTTCGAAAAAGTGACCCAGGCCCGCGCCAGCGCCATCAACGCCGGCACGGTCAAGGACCAGGCCCAGGCTGAGAACATGCTGAGCGGCGCGCTGAAGAGCCTGTTCGCGGTCGCCGAAGACTATCCCGACCTCAAGGCCAACCAGAACTTCCTCATGCTCCAGGAGGAGCTGATCGGGCACCGAGAGCAAGATCGCCTACGCCCGCCAGTTCTACAACGACATGGTCATGAAGTTCAACCAGAAGCAGCAGGTCTTCCCCTCCAACATCATCGCCAACATGTTCAGCTTCAAGGAAAAGGAATACTTCGAGATCGAAGAGCCCGCGGCCAGAGAACCCGTAAAGGTGAGCTTCTGAGGGCTCGGGGACATGAACCGATCCTCCCGGATCGGTGCCCTGTCCCCGCTGCGCGGAGTCCCCGCGAGGCCTGATGTACGATCAGATCGCGAGCAACAAGCGGAGGTCTTTCCTCCTCGTCCTCTTTTTCCTCGGCCTGATCTTCCTGCTCGCCTGGGTTTTCGACCAGCTCGTCGGCATGGGCAAGGCGGGGATCGCCTTCGCCGTCATCCTCGCGGTGGGCATGACCGCCGGCAGCTACTATTACAGCGACCAGGTCGTGCTGGCCATGAGCCGGGCCCGCCCGGTGGAGAAAGACGAATTCCCCTACCTCTATAATGTCGTCGAGGGACTGGCCATGGCCGCCGGCATCCCGGCGCCCAAGTGCTGCATCATCGAGGACACGGCGCCGAACGCCTTCGCCACGGGCCGGAACCCGGAGCACTCGGTCGTCGTCGTCACCACGGGCCTCCTCGAGAAGCTGAACCGGCTGGAGCTCGAGGGCGTGGTGGCCCATGAGATGTCCCATATCAAGAACTATGACATCCTGCTGCAGACGCTCACCGTGGTGATGGTGGGCGTCGTGGCGCTGCTCAGCGACTGGCTGCGGCGGAGCTTCTGGTGGGGCGGGCCGCGGCGGAGGTCGTCGGACCGCGGTCGGGGCGGCGGCGCGGCCGGGCTCGTCATCGCGCTCGGGCTCATCCTGGCCATGCTGTCGCCGCTCGTCGCCCAGCTCATTCGCCTGGCCGTCTCCCGCCGGCGGGAGTTCCTGGCCGACGCCAGCGGCGCGATGCTCACCCGGTATCCCGCCGGCCTGGCTTCAGCGCTCAGGAAGATCGCGGCGGACAAGGAACCCCTCGAAGCGGCGAACAAGGCCACGGCCCACCTTTATATCGTCAACCCGCTGAAGGACCTCGGCGGGGCCGTGAACAGGCTGTTCAGCACCCATCCTCCGATCGAGGAGCGGATCGCCGCCCTGGAAAAAATGTGAAATGGTGTACACTGCAGAGGGAGAGTGCACATGAAGAACAAACCGATGGACCGGCGGAATTTTCTCAGGACCTGTGTCGCGGCGGCTGTCGGCGGTCAGTGCGTTGCTCGGCCTGCAGTACTTTCTCCGGAACGCAGGGACCCGCCAGGCGCCGCATCCGGCGCCTTTAACGCCAAGGGTCTGCCGACCCGGGTCCTCGGAAAATCGGGCATCTCCGTGCCGATCATCGGGTTCGGCGGGGGCAGCCGGTTTTGCCGGATCCAGGAGCCGGAAAAAAGCGCCGAGCTCCTGACCGCTGCCCTCGATAACGGCCTCTACTATTGGGACACCGCCTCTAACTACACATGCGGCAAGGTCGACAGCGAGGAGCGCTTCGGCCTGGTCCTGAAGGGCCGGCGGAAAGAAGTGTTCGTGGCCACGAAGGTCGAGGAGATGACCGCCGACGGAGCGATGCGCCAGTTCGAGGAGAGCCTGAAAAAGCTCCAGACGGATCACGTGGATATCCTTCAGGTCCACAGCGTCGACACGCTGGCGGAAGTCGACCAGATCGGCGGCAAGGGCGGCGTCCTCGAAACACTCCACAAGCTCAAAGAGCAGAAGGCGGCGCGGCTGATCGGGTTCAGCTGCCACGCCTCGGCCGCGACGGCGGCCGCGATGGTCGAGCGCTTCGACCTCGACACCATGCTCATCGCCCTCAACCACCAGCAGGGCACCCAGGGCGATATGGAGAAAGGGGCGATCCCCGCCGCCGCGAAGAAGGGCCTGGGCGTGATGGTCATCAAGGTGATCCGGCCGCGAGAGACGGTGGCCGGCCTCGACCCGGCGGACCTGATCCGGTACGCGCTGACGCTCGAGCACGTCGACTCGGCGGTCATCGGAACGGACAGCCCGGAGGTCCTGAAAAAGAATATTGCCCTGCTCAGGGATTTCCAGAAGATGACCCCGGCCGAGATGCGGGAGATGTCGACGCAGCTCCGGCCTTTCTTCGAGGGCCGGGGCCTCCCCTGGATGGAGCCCGGCTACCGTGACGGCCGGCCCGCCTGAGGCGCCGCCATGATCGCCCTGGCCCTCGGATTGATCATGTTCGTCAGCTGCGCGGCGGGACCGGAGCTGCCGCTTCTCCTCACCTCGGATTTTGAAAACGGGCAGGCCGATAACTGGCGGCCGAACGCCCCCGAGCACTGGAAGGTCGCGGACCTCGACGGCTCCAAGGTTTACGCTCTCACCGCCGCCGGCGAGCAGGGCAAGGTCCGGGCGCCGACCTCGTGGTCGGTCGCGGAAAAGCAACATGTGGGCTCGTTCGAATTCACCGGCCGGTTGAGGTCCGATGTCGACACGGCCAACGCCAGGCGTGACCTGTGCGTCGTCTTCCATTTCCTGGACCCAACTCACTTCTATTATGTTCACTTCTCGGCCTCGAGCGACGACGCCCACAACATTATCGGCTTGGTCAACGGCGCCGACCGGATGAAGATCAACCTCGAGCCGCCGGGAAAATCGATTTTCCGGCTGACGGATAAGGACTGGCACGCCTTCAAGGTCACATGCGATTCGGCAACCGGCAAGATCGCCGCCTACCTCGACGACATGAACGACCCCATCCTTATCGCCGTCGACAGGACCCTGAACCATGGGCTCGTCGGCGTCGGGTCGTTCGACGACACGGGTTTCTTCGACGACCTTAAGCTCCGCGGCGAGTTACGGAAATAAGCGGGGCGTCAGAACCCAAACCCGAGGTGGAGCCCGAGCATCAGGTGAACGTCGTCGCCGGCGAACCCGACTTCCGCCGTGGGCGCAAGCGAGACCCTGCCGACTTCAAATTCATATTCCGCGCCGAGATGGATAGCCGCATGGCTCTCGGTACCGTTCCGGTCGATGAACATGACGCCGGGAGCCACGCTCAGGGTTAGCGGCCCGACCGGATGAAAACACATGAGCAGCGATACCACGTAATGCTTGTGCTCATCAAAAACCATCTCCCCGGCCATTCCGATCCCCAGCAGACTGTTCCAGACGGGGAGGAGCCGCTCGTACTCGAGCCCCAGACCGAGGAGAGTGCTTTTCTCGTGGAGATTATAGACGGGACCGATGAGAAAGCCGAGATGATGAACGTGCGCGTCATGCGGCGCGGCGGCTTCCTGGCTTAAGGCGACAGGCCGCGTCGTCAGGAAAAGGACAATTCCGACGCCAATGAATGCAGCCAGCCGGACGGCTCCGGCTAAATTCTTTTTAGCCTCCGTCTCGCCCCGGCTGACCTCGCAGGATGAGAGCGGTGTTTCAGCACCTCGCATCTGGCAACTCGGCAGAGTTCATTATTCTGGAAACCCTGCCCGCGGTCAATTCCGGGTCGGTCTCCCCAGTCCACTTTTAAACTTTAAATCACCTAAAATCGGTCCACTTTGTATTCTTAAATGACTGGGCGCACGGCCGGGATTGAAAAGTGCGCGGCATATCGCTATAATTCTAATGTCCTTCGGCGGGGTCGTAGTTCAGTTTGGTTAGAACGCTGGCCTGTCACGCCAGAGGTCGCGAGTTCAAGTCTCGTCGGCCCCGCCACCCAATCCCCCCTGTTTCCCCCCGAAAAAGCGCGAATTCAGCCTTGCCCCGGCGAAGCGGAATATGCCGGCTTAGACGGATGTGAACGGGGACGGGAAAAACAAGATCGCGACCGAATTTTGAATCCGTCGGGCAATAGCTGCGTAACGAGGGAGGCCGGAGTCCGGCCCGACGGCGCCGGAAAAACCCGGTTCCGGCCATTGACTCCCGGGCTCACCCCGATTAAAATGCCGCACTTATCGCCGTGAAAAAAATGACTTCTCGAGAAACTCAAAAAGCCACGTGGCCCCAAAAGCTTCTCCTGGCCGTGTTCTCGCCGCTCGTCGCCATCCTCCTCGCTGAGGGCGCGATCCGCCTCTTCGCCGTCAACACCGACCTCGCCCGCAATAAGAATTTCGACATCGCCGTTCCGGTCTGGCTGTTGTCCGACGCCAACTGGGTCCGCAACCAGTACGACCGGCTGCAGCAACCAAAAGGCGTCAAGGCCGCCGACGTCGCCTGGTTTTCGAATTTCGAGGAGGCGCGTTACATCCAGTACAAGCTCAAGCCGCGGATCGATGTCCAAGCGGTCAACCCGTTCAACGAGCTCGAGGTCAAGAAAAACCTCACGTTCCGCATCACCTCGAACAGAGACGGGTTCCGGACGCGCGAGTTCACCCGCGAAGAGTAAAGGGACGTTCCGCATCGTCACCCTCGGCGACTCGAGCACTTTCGGCTGGGGCGTGGACCCCGAGTACACCTGGCAGAGCCTCCTTGAAAAGCGGCTGGCCCGTGACTCCGCGGCGTCGAGGTCTTCAACCTCGGCCTGTCCGGGTTCACGACCCGTCACGGCCTGGGCGTGCTCCGCCATTATGCGCTCAAGCTCGAGCCCGACCTCTTCATCCTGAGCTTCGGGGCGAACGACGGCCGCTATGTCCTCCAGCCGGCGGACACAGTACTGGCTGTCGACGAAACAGCTTTGGGGGCCATGCGCTGGACGATGCTCAAGCTGAAGACCGTGCAGCTGCTTCGGAGCTGGATCTTTTCGGTCTACGACCCCTTCAAGACCGCCGTCCCGCCCGAGGGACAACCGCGGCCGAGCCGGTTCCCGTCCGTCCCCCTGGATCAGTTCCGCGAGAACCTGCAGACGATGATCAGCCGAGGCCAGGAAGATAGGCGCCGCCACGGTCCTCATGTCGCTCTGCTCCCCGATGACTATGCCGGGGCCACGCGCGAGGTCGCCGGAAGCGAGAAACTGCCCTATCGTCGACGGCAAGGACATCTTCCGAGGCGAGCCTGCCCGGATAAGATCCGGGAGGGAGCGTCTATCCACAGGAGGCCGCCTACGTGCGCTCGATCTACGGAGATGCCGCGCTGGCCAGGGATCAATGGCTTCATGTGACATCCGACGGCTGTCACCCTAACCGGACCGGAACGAACCTGATCGCCGATGCCTTGGCGGACGCGGTCCTGCAGGCGGTCCGAAGCGTACCCGCAACTCTCGGAATAGCCGCTGCGGCGCCCGGCCGCAAACCCCTCCCCGGGGATATGGCCCGGAAATTCGACCGCCGGGCCCCGCCGCGGGTCAGAACAGACTGTAGATGAACGGTCCGATCGCCGAGCTCTGGGAGAAGATCAGGACGACCGAGAACAGGACGAGAACGACCAGGACCGGGATCAGCCACCAGCGCTTGTTCTGCCACAGGAATTGAAAAAGCTCGCCCAGGATCCCCAGCTTCGAAAGGAAGTTCTTGACGGCGCCCATATTGACTTCTCGGCCTGCTATCCTACTTCCGGACCATGAAATTCTCAAGGACGAGCACATCGATGCCGCTCCGGCTGAAGGTGGCGAAGGCGTCGGCCGGCGAGGTGACGATCGGCTCGCCGCGAAGGTTGAACGACGTATTGAGCAGGACGGGCACGCCGGTCGCCTGCCCGAATTTCTCGACGATCGAGTAATAGCGGGGGTTCCATTCCCGGCGGATGGTCTGGAGACGGCCCGTCCCCAGGTGGTTGACGGCGCTGATCTGGTCGGCCTTGTCTTCCTTGATCGGCAGGACGAGAAGCATATAGCGCGCGGGGTATTGGCCGGCGATGTTCCGGCCGTGGAAATAGTCCGCCGCCCGCGACTCGAGGACCACCGGGGCGAACGGCCGGAACGGCTCGCGGAACTTGATCTTGATGTTGACGATGTCCTTCATCTGCTCGCTCCGCGGGTCGGCCAGGATGCTCCTGTTGCCCAGGGCCCGCGGCCCCCACTCGAACCGGCCCTGGAACCAGCCGACAACCTTGCCGGCGACCAGGTCGTCGACGACCCGGTCCAGCAATCGATCGTCAGCCTCGTATTTTTCGTAGCGGATGTTCCGGCCCTCGAGGAACGAGCGGATCTCGGGTTCACCGTAAGACTTGCCCCAATACGCGTGTTCGAGCGTGTGGGTCCGGGGTTTTCCCAACAGCCCGTGGTAAACGTGAAGCGCGGCGCCCAGGGCCGCCCCGCTGTCCCCCGCCGCCGGCTGGATAAACAGCTCTTCGAACGGCGTCTCCCGGAGGAGCCGGCCGTTGGCCGCCGAATTCAGCCCGACTCCGCCGGCGAGGCAGAGCTTTTTCAGCCCGGTCTTCCGCCCGAGATCGGTGGCCAGCTTCAGGATGATGTCTTCGGTGACCTTTTGGATGCTCGCCGCGACATCGGCGTAGTGCTCATTGAGGCGGCATTGCTCGTCGAAATCGGCAGGCTTGTCGCCGAAATAGGACGGGAACCTCGTCCGGGAGGTGAAGAAATGCATCCTGGGGTCGCGCGGCCGCCCGAACAAGTCCAGGAACTTGGAGCTGTATGTCTTCTCATCCGAGTAATGGTAGGCGAAGTACTCCATGTTCATCCAGAACGATCCGTCATCGGCCACGCGGATGAGATGGTCGGTGATCTTGTCCATGTATTTCGGCTGCCCGTAGGGGGCCATGCCCATGACCTTGTATTCTCCCTCGTTGACCTGGAAACCCAGGAAGGCGGTGAAGGCGCTGTAGAGCAGGCCCAGGGAGTGGGGAAAACGGATCTCGTTCAGGAGCGAGAGGTCGTTGCCGCGGGCCCGGCCCATCGTCGCCGTCGTCCACTCGCCGACCCCGTCGAGGGTCAGGACGGCCGCCTCGTCGAAGGGCGAGGGATAAAAGGCGCTGGCCGCGTGGGACAGGTGATGGTCCTCGAACAGGATCTTGCCGTCGGGCACGCCGAGCTTCGTTTTGATCAGGCTCTTCATCCAGAGCTTGTCGCCCAGCCAGCTGATCATCGCCTGGCCGAACGTCCGCCACGAGCGGGGGAAGCTCTGGAACGACGTCATCAGGATCCGTTCGAACTTCTGGAACGGCTTTTCGTAGAAAACGACAAAGTCGAGGTCGTCGGCCGTGATGCCCGCGGTCTCGAGGCAGAACCGGATCGACAGCTCGGGGAACCCGAAATCGTGCTTGACGCGCGAGAAGCGCTCTTCCTCGGCGGCGGCCACCAGCTCGCCGTCCCGGAGGAGGGCCGCGGCGGAATCGTGGTAGAAGAAGGAGAGGCCCAGGATGTACATCAGGATTGCCTCTTGAAAAGCTCGAGGTCGGGGGGGATTTCGGGCCTGGGCGTCCAGTGAGATCCTGGAGAGGAACGCTTGATCCGGAGCGGATCGGAAAAGAGCCGGACGGCAAGTCCGACGATCCCGAAGCCGATGAGATAGAGAAGGCCCAGCAGAATCTGGCTCTGGAACGTCCCCATCTTAAAAGAGTATTCGCGAAACGCCTTCCATCTTTTGAATTCGGCGTGTTGATGGACCGGCCTCGGCTCGACGGCCGAGGACTGCTCGGCTTCCGAGTACCCCCGGATGGCGGTCACGACCCACCCCAAGACCAGACCGGCGGCGACCCCGGCGGGCAGCCAGGTCCACCGGCTGAGCGCGGCCCGGCTCATGGAGAAGACGATCCCCGCCCACATCAGGACCACCAGGAACAGGTCGAGGGCGACGGGTTTTCGGGTGCCGGATTTGCCCGATCTCAGGACGACGCCGAGAGAATAACCGCTCAAGGAGAGCAGAACGGCCGCGAGAGTGGTTAGATAATGCATTGTTCTAGAGCTCCTGGTCTTTCCAGGCGCCCTCGTATTTGGCCGAGCCCTTGCATTCCTGAAAGACGACGTGGCAGATCTTCATTCCCGGCGTCAGCCTGATCTTGTGGCGCCCGGCGTTGTAGATCTCGAGGATCTGCCTGTTGGAAATACCGGGGGCCAGGAACGGCGCCGCGATATGGCTCATGAGGCCGATCCGGGCGTATCTCGAACGGGAGTTGACCCAAGCGCACACGTCCTCGGGCAAGGTCAACTTCTCCCGGGTGATCCCCAGGACGAGCTCCCCCGGCGCCAGGAGGTAGCCTGCGGTGATGTCGACAAGGTCGGTGATCGTCTTGTAATCCGTGTCCGCGTCCGTGATGTGGTCGCCGGCCTTGAAAACCCGCAGCTTGTCATCCAGGGTCAGGTCGATCGAGGCGGGGCCGACGGCGCCTTCGTCATACGGTTCGATCCTGATCCGGGCTTTCCTGATCTGTCTGAGAATTTCGGGCTTCGCCAGGATCATGGGGCTCACGCCTTCGACACGAACAGGCCCGTGCGGGTGTCGATTCGAATGACCTCTCCCTCGGCCATGTACTCCGGGACCTGGACGACGAGGCCGGTGGCGAGGATGGCGGGCTTGGTTCGCGCCGTCACCGACCCGCCTTTCACCGACGGCCTGGTCTCGACGATCTTCATGGAAACATGGAGCGGCAGCTCGATACCGATGACCCGGCCTTCCGACACCAAGGACATCAGCCCCTCCAGGCCTTCCGTCAGGTAAGGCCATTCGTCCTCGATGTCGCCCTTCGTCAGGGTCGACTGGCTGTAATCCTGCAGGTCCATGATCGTGACGCTCTCCGAATCCCCGTAGAGGACCTGGATGGGGTGGCGCTCGAAGTCCGCTTCCTGGAGCCCGTCATCCCCGCGGAATACCCTGTCGATCTTGCGCTTCGTCGCCAGGCTGCGCAACCGGACCTTGTAGAGGGTCCCGGTCCCGCGGGCCGCCGGCTTTTGCACAAAAATGGTCTCGATGACGTGGGGTTCGCCGTCGACCGTGACGATGTCACCCTTCTTGAAATCTCCGGCTTGGATCATGAGCGCCTCCCGTACGGCAAGGCGCCCATTCTAGCCATTATCGAGGGACTTGGCAAATGCCTCGACGGCGTCCAAAAAAACGGTTGCATTTCGACCCCGAAATGCGCATCATATCCAAAACCTGAAGGAGGTCAGCCCATGGATCTGAAACAGATTTTGACAAAAGACAACTTCGTGTATTCGGGGAAATCGAAAGACATCTATCGCATACCGGACGGGGAGTACAAGGGGAAGTACGCCTTTGTCTTTTCCGACCGGGGCACGGGTTACCTGGATGAGAACAACAAGCCGGTCTTCGACCCCGGTTATGATTACGTCGTCGGGGAGATACCGGGAAAAGGGGCGATCGTCTGCAAGTTCGTCACCTACTTCATGCGGCTGCTCCAGGCCCGCGGCGTCCCGACCCATTACATCGCGACCGTCGGCGACAACGTCATGATCGTCGAACCGGCGACGCCCCTCAGCCTCCCGGAACAGGCGCCCGAGTTCGCCGGCTCGGCCCCCCTCCTCAACCTCGAGTGGACCTGGAGGAACAACGCCATCGGCAGTTTCTGGAGGCGGTATCCTTTCGTCAAACCCTGCAAAGATCTGTCGCAGGTTGTCGAGGCCTGGACCAAGGGTCAGACGGACAAGCTCATCACCTTCGAGGCCCTGGTCGCGGCCGGCGTGATGTCCGAGGACGAGGTCGGCTACGTCAAGACGTTCGTCAAGGATATCGCCAAGGTCGTCAACGAGGAGTTCGCCTCGAGGGGCCTGCACGTCATCGACGGCAAGATCGAGCTCGGCCGGCTGAAGAGCGGCGGCGAGATCGTCCTGATCGACGAGATCTCACCCGATGTCCTCAGGGTCTGCAAGGGCTACGCGCCCGAGTCCAACCTGGACTGCGGGGTGAATCACGCCTGCATCGAGACGAGCTATGCGGATGACGTCAGGAAGATCTCGGGCAAGAACGTCCTGACCGCCGCCGAGCTCGAAAAGATATTTCTCCAGTAGCCAGCGGGCCACCCTACAGGGAAGCGATCAAGCGCATACTTGAACTCCGGGTAAGAGCCGTGTCCTCCCCGCGAGGCGGGAAGGGAAAGCGCCCCCGACGGGATTTGAACCCGTGTTGCCGCCGTGAAAGGGCGATGTCCTAGACCGGGCTAGACGACAGGGGCGCGGAGGTTAAAAGTGAGCCGTGCTGGACTCGAACCAGCGACACCCGACTTAAAAGGCCGGTGCTCTCCCTCTGAGCTAACGGCCCCCCGCGGACAGAGCTATACTTATAGAGGATTGAGCCGAAAAGGTCAATACGGCGTCAGGCGATCGGTTCGAGCTTGATGATCTTCCAGGCGCCGTTCCGCATGTAGCCCGACGTTTCGTCCTTCAGGACGTACTTCTCGAGAGAGAAGCGGTAGTTCTTGGTCTGACCGCTCTTGTCGACGACCTTGACATCAACGCTCTTGGAGGAGATCGTGCCCGTCATGTCCCTGACGGTGGGCATCTCGCGCTCGGACAGGGAGAAGAGGGCGATGTCCTGCACTCTCTGGGCGGCGGCCTTGGCGTCGTTATAGTCCTTCTGCAGCTGGCGATGGACCTCGCGCTCCTGGTCGTATTTGGCCGCGGCCTCTTCCATCTTCTTCTTGGCGGCGGCCCTGGCGCCTCCGGTACGGGCGGTCTTGAGCTCTTCCTCAGCCGAGTACTTGGCGTCTTCGGCTTCCATGACCGGGCCGACGTGGCCCTCGAGGTTCTTCTTCAGCTCGAGCTCTTTCTTGTTCCATTCCGGGAGATCAAAGGGCTTGGTCTCCTCGGGGCTGACAGCCGTGATCTGCCAGGATTGCGCCTCGATCCCCTGGGGATCGATGGCCATCGTGGCCATCGTGGAGGTGTCTTTAAGAGAGATGGCGTGGAAATACGCGGAGAGAAGACTTTTCTCCGGGCTGGAACTGCAGCTCTGCAGCGAAAAGAGGGCGACGATAGCGACAGCAACTACGAGGATGATCAGGCCTTTTCTTCTCATATTGCCTCCTTGCAAGTGACGATACCCATATTCTGAGGAAATCTTAACCTTTTTTCAAGCGGAAAAGCAAGTTTTTTGTTGTTTGACAAAGTCGTTTTTTCCTGCGTAAAATGGAGGCCTAAAAATGCCCGGGCTTTTTTTGTCTTCCTTCGCCAAGCGTCCCCTATAAAGGAGCAATCATGAGCACTGTTTCCCACTTCCTGGAGGATGCGGATTTCGATTCCTTTGTGGAAGGCATGATGAAGGCCGCGGCCGTCTACGCGCCGGTCGCCCGGAAACACCGGTTCGTTTTCGCTCCCGTGGCCTCGGCCAAGGATGTCAGGCTGGACTACGATGTCACGATCCTGCCCCCGAAGAAGGTGATCTTCCCCGTCAGGCAGGACCTGGTCACGTTCGACGCCGCCGGGGCCGCCAGCGCCATCCGGCCGGAGCCCAGGATCCTGTTCGGAGTTCACTTCTACGACATCAAGGCCATCGACATGCTGGACACGCTCTTCCGGGAGAACAACGCGGATTGGAACTACCTGGCCCAGCGCGAGCTCACGACGATCGTCGGCTCGAACATCCAGAGTGTTTCCCAGCGCGCCTTCTGGGGAACCGTGGGCCGGGGCGTCAAGCCGAGGGGACACGACGCCTTCCTGACGAAGCTGCCCTCGGGTTATGTCTTTACGGTCTACACCCCCAAGGGCGAGAAGCTGCTGGGCTGCGGCAAGTTCTCCCCGGCCACGGCCGCCCAAGCCGCCGAGGCTTGGCAGATCAACGAAGAGGTCATGAACACCTGCCCGGAGAGCCTGCCCTATACATCCGAGGAGATCGCGGACAAGGTCCGGAAGGCCTTCACGAGCAAGCTCTGGGATGAGCTGTCCCTCACCTGCTTCTCCTGCGGCACCTGCAACATCGTCTGCCCCACCTGCTACTGCTTCGATGTCCAGGACAACTGGAACCTGGACCAGGTTTCCGGCCAGCGGGCCCGCGCCTGGGACGGCTGCCTGCTCGAGGATTTCGCCAAAGTTTCCCTGGGCGCCGGCGCCTGCGAAAACTTCCGGGAGCACCGCGGCCAGCGCTACCGTCACCGGATCATGCGGAAAGCGGCCTATCTCAACGAAAAGCTCGGCGGCCCCGCCTGCGTCGGCTGCGGCCGGTGCGCGGCCCAATGCGTGCCGGACATCGCCGACCCCGCCCGGGTCATCCAGAGCATCATGGAGGGCTAAAATGAGCACGCAGATCGCCCCCTCAAGCTCCGCTTATCCGAACATCTTCCTCCCCAGGGAGGCCGAGATCGTCCGCGCCGAACAGGTCACGGCCACGGAGAAACACTTCACCCTGAAGATGAAGGACGGCCAGCCGATGAGCTTCGAACCCGGCCAGATGCTCGAGGTCTCGGTATTCGGGTTCGGGGAGATACCCATCGGCTTCGCCAGCTCTCCCACCCGGATCAACACCTTCGATATCGTCGTCCGCAAGGTGGGGCGGGTTTCGAGCGCCATCGCGGCCCTGCAACCGAAACAGTCCCTGTTCGTCAGGGGGCCCCTGGGGCACGGCTTCCCGCTGGACAAGTTCCGGGGTGAGAACGTCCTCGTCGTGGCCGGCGGCATCGGCCTCTGCCCGACGCGGAGCCTGATCCTATACATTCTTGACCGGCGCTCGGAGTTCAAGAACTTCACCCTCTTCTTCGGGGCCAGGACGCCGAAGGAGCAGCTCTTCCTCGACGACCTGGCGGCCTGGCGGAAATCAACCGACGTGAGCTTCTTTGAGACCGTCGACCGCGCCGACGAGAGCTGGACAGGGAACGTCGGGGTCATCACGACGCTCTTCAAAAAGGTCGCGGTCGACCCCAGGACCAAGGTCGTCATCTGCGGCCCGCCGGTCATGTACAAGTTCGTTGTCGCCGAGCTGGGCAGCCTGGGGGTCGCCAAGAGCGACATCTACCTCGACCTGGAACGGCGGATGAAGTGCGGGATCGGCAAGTGCGGGCACTGCCAGATCAACGACAAGTACGTCTGTCTGGACGGCCCGGTGTTCTGCCTGAAGGACATCGGGAACCTGGAGGAGGCCTTCAGATGAGCGCCCAAAAGAAAGTCCGCGTCGCCTTTTTCGATTTCGCCTGCTGCGAGGGGTGCCAGATCGAACTGACGAACCTGAGCGACCCGATCTTCGTCGGCCTGCTCGACCACGTCGAGTTCGTCGAGTTCCGCGAGGCGATGTCGGAGCGGACGACCGAGCCGATCGACATCGCCTTCATCGAGGGCTCGTTCACCCGCGAGGCCGACCGCGCCCGCCTGGAAGACATCCGCCGGCGCGCCTCGATCGTCATCGCCTACGGCGCCTGCGCCGCCACGGCGGGCATCAACGCCATGAAGAACCACACGGCCGACTACAAGGACTTCGTTTACGGCAAGGACGCGGCCATGCCGCACCTCGACAGCCAGAAAGCCCTGCCGGTGAGCGCCGCGATCAAAGTGGATTACGCCCTCCACGGCTGCCCGATGGACCGGGCGGAGTTCGTCCGCGTCGTCTCCCATCTCCTCCACGGCAAGGAGCCCGTCATCCCCAACTACCCCGTGTGCGTGGAGTGCAAGATGAGGGAAACGGTCTGCCGGTATGACCTGAACGACCACTGCCTCGGGCTGGTGGCCCGGGCCGGCTGCGGCGCTCCCTGTCCCGCGGACGGGATCCCGTGCGAGGCCTGCCGCGGGTTCTGGGACCACCCCAACGAGGAATCCCTCGAGGAGGTCCTCGTGAGCAAGGGAGGCCTTTCGCTCGAGCGGGCCAGGGACAAGTCCCGCATGTTCACCGCCGCCATGAGGAGGGATGCCCAGTGAGCCAGAACATCTCCATCAACGTCCATCACCTGACCCGTGTCGAGGGCCACGGCAACATCGTCGTCGACGTGAAGAACGGGAAGGTCGAAAAGGTGCAATGGCAGGTCCCCGAAGCCCCCCGGTTTTTCGAAGCCATGGTCCGGGGCCGCCACTACTCCGAGGTGGCCCGCGTGACAAGCCGCATCTGCGGCATCTGTTCGATCGGCCACACCCTGGCATCGGTCAAGGCCACGGAAAACGCCCTGGGGATCCAGATCACACCCCAGACCTATAAGCTGCGGACAATCCTCAAGCACGCCGAAAATGCCGACTCGCACATCCTCCACATCTACTTTCTTGTGGCGCCGGACCTCCTGGGCGCACCGTCCGTCTTTCCCCTCGTGCCCACCCACACCGAGGTCGTCGTCCGGGCCCTGCGGATGAAGCGCGCCTGCCACGAGTGGGGCTCCCTGCTCGGCGGCCGGACGACGCATCCCACCCGCGTCATCCCGGGCGGGTTCGCGGAATATCCCACGGAAGCCGAGCTCAAGATGCTCAGGCAGCGCCTCGTCAACTTCCAGCCGGACCTCGACGCCACCGTCCAGACCATGCTTCCGTTGCCGGGAAGGTCCCCGCCTTCGAACGGCCGACCGAGTACATGGCCCTGTCGAGCGACACCGAATATTCCCTGTATGACGGCCAGGTCCAAACCGTGACGCCCGACGGCGTCAAGCAGCGCTGGCCCGTATCGAGCTACAGGTCGTGCACCAACGAATACGTCGTCCCCCAGTCCACGGCCAAGTACACGAAAAACAAGCTCGAATCCTACATGGCGGGGGCACTGGCGCGGTTCAACAACAACTACGAGCTGTTGCACCCCGAGGCGAAGGGCTTGGCGGTGGCGCTGAATTTCAGGCCCCTGTGCTTCAACCCCTACATGAACAGCGTCGCCCAGCTCGTGGAGGTCGTCCACAGCGTCAAGGACTCGATCCGTCTCCTCGACGAAGTGCTGGGGGCGGGCTATCATCCGGAGAAAGTGGTTCCGCCGACCCGGTTCAGCCAGGGCCAGGGCGCGGTGGAAGTCCCCCGCGGCATCCTCTTCCACGAGTACGGCTACGACAAGAACGGGATGTGCACCGGGGGCAACTGCATCATCCCGACCAACCAGAACCACGGCAACATTCAGCTCGATCTCGAAGCCCTGGTGCCCAAGATGCTGGCCGAAAAGACGACCGAGAAGGCGATGGAGCTCGGCCTCGAGATGCTGGTCAGGGCGTACGATCCCTGCATTTCCTGTTCGACGCACTATCTGACGGTGACATTCAAACGCTGACCGGCCCTTGCGCTACATCATCGGCGTCGGCAATTCCGCCATGTCCGATGACGGCGTCGGCCTGAAGGTCGTCGAGCAGATCGCCCGCCGCGGCCTGGAGCAGGGGTTCGAAGCGGCCGCCGCCGCCGACGAGGGGACCCGCCTCCTTTTTTACCTCACGGAAAACACGGACAAGGTCGTCATCGTCGATGCGGTGGACATGGACCTCGAGCCCGGGGATTACCGTCTGTTCCGGCCGGAGGACGTGGAGCCCCGAAAGACAGCCCGGGGGCTGACCACCCACGAGGGTGATATCCTGAAGGTCCTCGAGCTGGCCGCCAGCCTCGGTTATCCCATCCCCGCGGTCACCATCCTCGGCATCCAGCCCGGGAATTTGGGGCCCGGCCTGGAGTTGTCGCCGGCACTCAGCGAGGGGTTCGAAACCTACCTGCGTGTCGCCTTGGAGGAGATCCGCCGGGGCGCCTGACCCGACTCTTTCTAAATTTGCCTTGAAGACGGTCCCCTCCCCCAGGGACCGTCTTGTGTTGTCCGGGCGAGTGAGCCCGGCGATCGAAGCGATCTTACCAGTCCCGGACGGTCTAGTCTGCGCAAGCCTCTTTCGGGGCCAGCGGGAAAGTCAGCACAAAGGTCGTCCCCTGTCCGATTTGGCTCTGGACGGCAATCTGCCCGCCGTACCGGATGACGAGATCCCTGGCGATCGACAGTCCCAGGCCGGTGCCTTCTTTGACTTCCGCCCTGGCGTTCGGCGCCCGGTAGAACTCCTCGTAGAGGTGCTTGAGCGAATCTTCGGGTATGCCGATCCCCGTGTCCGCGACCTCGAGGCGCACCGTGCCGCCCTCGACGTCCAGCGAGACGGTGACCCGGCCCCCGGCCGGCGTGTACTTGACGGCGTTCGAGACGAGGTTGTTGAGGATGCGGTCGAGGGCGTCGGTGGTGGCGACGATCGTCGCGGCCTCGCCCTGGCGCTGCCGGAAATCGAGCCCGATCCCTCGCTCGCGGGCGGGGGCCTCGAAGCGCTCGACCACCTGGCGGACGATCCCGTCCAGCCGTACCGGAACGGGCCCTTCGGTTCGCAGGCTGAACTCCTTCTTGCCGGCGGCCAGGTCAAGGAGGTCGGTGATCAGGGCCTGGAGAAAATCCGCGCGATGGATGGCCCGCCCGAGCAGGTCCCGCTGGCCGGCGCCGAGCTCGCCCGCGTAGCCGTCCCGCAGGGTTTGGAGGAGACTCCGGATGACGCCCACCGGCGAGCGGAGCTCGTGGGTCACGGTCAGCACGAACCGGGACTTCAGCTCCTCGAGCCGGCCCAGCGCCCGGTAAGCCATGGCGTTCTCGATCGCCAAGCTGCCCTCGCCCGCCATCGCCGACAGGAACGTGGCGTCGTCGGGAGTGAAGTGGTCCGGCTCCGCGCTGTAAGCGCGGATCAACCCGAGCGGCCCCGTCTTGCCCTGGAGGGGGGCCGACAGCATCGACCGGATGCCCTCGGCGACGGCCTCGGCCGGGTACTGGAGACGCGTATCCGCCCCGACGTCGGCGACGGCGACGACCCGGCCCGACAGCACCTCTCGGACAAGAGGGTTCTGCGCGAGCAGCAGGTCGCCTTTCCTGACATAGGCGTCGCTCAGCCCGTGGACCGCGGCCACGGTGAGCTTGGCGCCGGACTCGTCGAGGAGCCGGATGGAGCAGGCCCGGACGTCCATCGCATCGGCGGTGCGCCGCACGATCCGTTCGAGCACCTTGTCGAGCTCGAGCGTCGAGGTGATCGCCTGGGCGCTGTCATAGAGGGTCTGCAGCCGGTCGTAGGCGCGCTGGAGGTTGTCGCCGAGCTCGACGATCTCCCGCTCGCGCCGGCGCACCCGGCCGTTGATCGTCGAGGCCAGGTAGGCCGAGACGAACATGGCGGAGACAAAGAACAGCATCACCCCGATGACAAAGAAGGGACGCCGGTAGAAGAGTGGGCCGGAACCGGCGGCGAACGGTGAAAAATGCGCCAGCCAGCCCGCATACTCCAGCCAGAACGTCGCCCCGACGAGCGCCGTGGCCGTGGACGCGTAAAAGTACGTGGCCGCGGGCGACAGGAAGATCCCGGAGAGGATGATGTGGAAGAAGAAATAGTAGAGGACCGGGCTCTCGACGCCGCCCGAAAAGTGGAGAAGCGCGGTCATGGCCAGCCAGTCGAGCCCGATCTGGGCCTTGGTGAGCCGCTGGAAGCGCAAGATGCTGAGCGGCTCCGCGCCCAGGAGGCGTTTCAGGACCAGGGTACAAGCGGCGTTGTAGCCCAGGATGGCCAGGCCGATGAGGTAGAGGGGCCCGCCCGGCAGGGGCAGGCGCAGGACACGGCTCACGAACCAGGTCGCCCCCAGCACTCCCAGACCCGCAAACCACCGGATGGTGATGAACCGGGCCATGCTGGAGACAAGCTCCTGCTCGACCAGGTCCACCCGGTTCACCCGTCCAGGAAGCGAGGCGCGCATCGGCATCCCAAGGGAAAGATTAGGGGATGACGGTCAGGAAATCAAGGCGAAAAGTGCGCCGGCAGGTTCAGGCGGGCCGCTGGCTGAGGGTTTCCCGGACTCTTCTTATGAGTTCGGCCGGCTCGATCGGTTTCTCGATGAACGCGTCCACGGGGAGATAGTCCTGGTGGGGGCCGAACCGCAGGGTCGTCGTATCGTGGATCGAGGTGAGCATCAGGACGGGGATCTTGCTGAACTCTTTATATTCGGATTTCGGGTCCGGGCTGCGCAACTCGAGGACGACGTGAAAGCCCTCGGTCGTCGTGTCCATCATGACATCGAGGATGATCAGGTCGGGCGAGACCTCTTTCACCTTCTGCAGACCCTCGGTGCCGTTCGAGGCCCGGGACACCTTGTAGCCGACGGCTTCGAGCGGCAACCGCATGGCGTGGACGAGATCGTCGTCGTCATCGATGATCAGGATCTTCTCATTGGCCATGGCGAACCTCTTATCGTCACTCTGAAGATATGATGGTAGATCAGCAGCGAAGAGAAAGTCAAGGACGCGGGGTGAAATGCGCCTCGGGTTCGGGTAGAATGAAAGTATCGTTTCGTTCCAGGCGGTCGGAAATGAACAGGAAAGAAGTCATCGTCCAGGAAGAGATCCTCGGCTCGAACAAGAAGGTCGCGGCGGAGATCCGGGAGACGCTCGAGGCGGCCGGCGTGCTGGTCGTGAACCTGCTGAGCTCGCCCGGCTCGGGAAAGACGACCCTGCTCGAGCGTTTGGCCGAGGCGATGCACGCCGAGCACAAGATCGCCGTCATCGAGGGGGACATCGAAACCGAACGGGACGCCGAGCGGATCCGGAAGAAGGGCGTCCCGGCCTGGCAGATCACGACCGGCGGCGCCTGCCACCTCGAAGCGAAGACCGTCGGCCGGCTGATCCCCGAGATCCCGGCCGGGACCGGGTTTCTGTTCATCGAGAACGTGGGGAACCTCGTCTGCCCCGCGAGCTACGACCTGGGCGAGAGGCTGCGCTGCGTGCTCCTCTCGACGCCCGAGGGGGACGACAAGCCCAAGAAATACCCGAAAGCCTTCGCCACGGCGGACTGCCTGGTCATCACCAAGGCCGACCTCCTGGCCCACCTGCCGTTTGACCTCGAGCGGGCGCAAGCCGAGGCCCTGGACATCAACCCCAGGCTCCGCGTCTTCGTCACCTCGGCGCTCCAGGGCGGGGGCATCGACAAGCTCGTCCGGTATTTCCTCGAGGCCCGCGCCCGGCTGATCGAGCGCCGAACCCATGCATGAGCTCTCGATCGTCGCCAGCCTGTTCGAGACCCTCGAGGAGAAGGCGCGCCAGCACCATGCCCGGAAGGTCACCAAGGTCACGATCAAGCTGGGGCGCCTGGCGGGCGTCGTCCCCGAGTTCCTGGAGTCGGCCTTCGACGCCTACAAGGTCGGGACGATCGCCGCGGAGGCCGAGCTCGAGATCGAGCCGACGCCGGTCCGGGTGCGGTGCCGGAAATGCGGGGTGGAGACCGCCAAGGACGATTTCATCTTCGCCTGCCCCGCCTGCGACTCGACCGACCTCGAGCTCGACGCCAGCCTCGAGCTTCTCCTCGACCGGATCGAGCTCGAAACTTAGCGGGAATTATATAATGATCTCGCCAGCGATTTGATAAGGAGCGCCCCATGAAAAGCCTGAAAGAGATCGCCGCCAACTCCGTCCTGAGCGAGGCCCAGCTCGGGAAGCTGGAGGACATCATCCTCAAGCAGGGCCCGTACACCCGGGAGGCGGTCCGCGAGGAGCTGGACTGGTACTGCGCCGGCATCGGCATGAACGAATACTACTTCCGGACGACGCCGCTCCGGACCATCGCAGATCACATCCGGGCCGTCAAGGCGGCCGAGATCATCGCCACCGTCAAGGAAGAAAAAGTCGTCACCGTCGACCTGGCGACCGAGCGCGCCGCCTAGGCCCTTTATCTCGTCGACGACTACCATGCCCGGGGCCAGGAGATCGAGCGCCGGGTCGAGGAAAAATACCCGAACAGCCGCCTCCAGTCCTACCGCACCCAGCGCAAGGCCAGGGGGCTCGAGCACCTGCGGATGTACGTCGTCTGCCGGCCCGAGTTCCCGGAACCGCATCCCGCTCCCGGCGTGACCGACCTCCGCCGGATCGCCGACAAGACGTTCCTGGCCACGGCGCCCAAGGAAACTTTCGCCCGGTACCAGGCGCTCATCGATCTGACCAAGGACTGGGAGACCCCCCACATCTCCGTCACCCGCGCCGCCCGGACACAGGAGGTCAGGATCACCGTCGTCACCAAGCGCGACACCAGCCACCGGTTCTTCTCCAACATCTCGGACGTCATCAATTCGCACGGCCTGGTCTCCAACCGAAAGTACATCGAGCAGTTCTCGAACGGACGGACCGCCCACACCATCTACCTCAAGGACACGGGCGATCCCGAGCTCATCCAGAGCATCGTCGAGGACATCAGCCTGATCTATGTCATTCCCGATTCGCCCCTGTCGCCTCTCTTCCGCGAAGGCAAGCTCACCGCCCAGGAAATGGTCTTCGGCGTCTCGGCCTGGAGCTTCTGCCATCAGTTTCTGACCGGCTACAACTACGAATACCTGCGCCTGGCGGACAACCTCAAGGATTCGCCCGAGCTCCTGGGCATCCTCCGCAACCTCAAGACCAAGCTGGTCAAGGACACCTTCCACGAGCAGCGGGTCTGGGATTCGTTCGTCGAGTACCACGAGCACATCAAGACGCTGTTCCGGCTCTTCGACCGGCGGTTCAACCCCGACTCCGCGGATCTGCGACCTTCAAAAGGACATTGACGCCGCGAGAAAAGAGGTCTCCCACAATGTCCCCGTGGAGATCGACCGGGCCATCTTCCTGGCCGTCGTCGAGTTCATCGGCGCCGTCCTGAAGACCAATTTCTACGTCAAGGAAAAGACGTCCCTGGCCTTCATGTATGATCCCCGCTATCTGAACACCGTCGATTACCCGGTCACGCCTTACGGCATCTTCCAGGTCATCGGCGGCGAGTTCCGCGGCTTCCACGTCCGGTTCCGGGACATCGCCCGGGGCGGCGTCCGGATCGTCAAGTCGGGGAATCTCCAGACCTATCTGAACAACTCCGACCTGATCTTCGACGAGAACTACAACCTGGCCTCGACCCAGCAGCACAAGAACAAGGACATCCCCGAGGGGGGCTCCAAGGGCACCATCCTCCTGAACTGGGGCCACATGAACGACGCCGAGGAGGCCTTCAATAAATACGTCGACGGCCTCCTCGACCTGATGCTCAACGTGCCCGGCGTGGTCGACTGCCACGGAAAGGAGATCCTGCTCTTCCTCGGCCCCGACGAGGGGACCGCCGAACTCATGGCGTGGGCGGCGCTCCGGGCCAGGCGGCGCGGCTACAAATACTGGAGGTCGTTCTCCACCGGGAAGCCGGTCGCGATGGGAGGCATCCCGCACGATGCCTACGGGATGACCACCAATTCCATCCACGAGTACGTGCTGAAATCCCTGGAAAAGCTGGGGCTGAAGGAAGACAACATCACGAAAGTGATGACCGGCGGCCCTGACGGCGACCTGGGCAGCAACGAGATCCTGATCTCCAAGGACAAGACCGTGGCGCTGGTCGACGGCTCCGGCGTCCTCTACGACGCCGGGGGGATCGACCGGCGCGAGCTCCGGCGCCTGGCCAGGGCGAGGAAGATGGTCGAGGCGTTCCGGAAGGACCGGCTTTCGGCGCGGGGATTTTTCGTCGGCGTCAAGGACAGGAACGTGACGCTCCCCGACGGCGAGAAGGTGGAGCTCGGCCTGGAGTTCCGGAACACGTTCCACCTTCACCCTAAGTTCTCGGCCGACCTGTTCGTGCCCTGCGGCGGCCGTCCGTCCTCGGTCAACATCAACAATTGGCAGAGCTACCTCGACGACAAGGGCAACCCCCGGTTCAAGGTCATCGTCGAGGGCGCCAACCTGTTCATCACCCAGCAGGCGCGGCTCCGGCTCGAGGAAAAAGGCGTCATCCTCTACAAGGACGCTTCGGCCAACAAGGGCGGGGTCACCTCGTCATCGCTCGAGGTCCTGGCCAGCCTCTCCCTCACCGATCAGGAGTACGAAAGGCTGATGTGTGTCCGGGACGGCGTCATCCCGGCCTTCCGCCGGAAGTACGTGGAGCAGATCCTGGAGATCATCCGCGCCAACGCCCGGCTCGAATTCGACATCATCTGGAAGGAGAACGCCGCCAAGAAGATCCCGCGCTCCGTCCTGTCCGACCTTCTGAGCGAGAAGATCAACTCGATCAAGGACGCGGTGTCCAAGTCGGACCTGGTCAAGGACATGGCTCTGTTCAAGAAGGTGACGGCCTGCTGCATTCCGCGCGCCCTGGTCGAGGAGATCGGGTTGGCAAAGATGATAAAGAGAGTCCCCGGGGCGTACCTGCAAGCCGTTTTCGCTTCCCAGCTGGCCAGCCGGTATGTCTACCGGTACGGACTGAGCGCCGACGAGCTGACCTTCTACGAATTCCTGAAAGAGGCCTAGTGGGGCGTCCTGCAAGAAGCTTGGCATATCCCAAAACCACGGAGACGCACCACCGCAGGGGAGCTTGACTCCCCCCTGGAAGTGTCCCGTCTCTGCGAAGGACACTGGAAAGCGAAAAACGAGACGGGACGCTTGAGCGGCTTTAGCCCTTGAGGATCTTCTGGACCTCGTCCTTGTCCACGTCGGTGATGAAGGGGATGCCGGAGATATCCGCGGCTTCCTTGGTCAGGGCGGCGATGTCGTCCCGGCCGATGTAGCTCAGGGCGAACTTGCGGTTGCCGGCCATCAGCTGCCGGACCCCCTGGCTCAACCGCTTGAAATACGTGTAGAGGCCGATCGCCCCCGTCGGCATGACATTGAACCTCTCTTTGAATCTCCGTCTCAATTCGGGCGCCGTGACGAAGATCTCCTCGGCCGAGTTGCCGAACCGCTCGACAAAGACGGGGATCTGGCCTTCCGTGATCCTCTTGCCGATCGTCTTCCCCACCATCGTCGCCGCCATCGGGCCCCGGGCCATGCCCACGGCCTTGACGTACGGGGCGCCCAGGGCGAGCGCCTTGAAGATCTGGTCTTCGAAGGTGATGCCGCCGGCGAAGACGATGTCGGGAAGGTATTCCTTCTGTTTGGCCAGCTGGTGGGCGAAGTTCCGGGTCAGCGACCAGATCTCGACGCTCGGGATGCCCCATTCGTTCATCATCCTCCAGGGGCTCATGCCGGTGCCTCCCCCGGCGCCGTCCACCGTCAGGACGTCGATCTTGGCTTTCGAGGCGAATTTGACGGCCCGGGCCAGGTCGGCGGGCCGGTAGGCGCCGGTCTTGAGGAAAACATACTTGGCGCCGGCCTTGCGGAGCTCGGCCACGCGCTTCATGAAGCTCTCCTCCTCGACCATGCCCAGCCGGGAATGCCGCTCGAACTCCTTGAAGCTGCCCTTCTCGAAGGCCTGGATGATGTTCGGGTCTTCGGGATCGGGGAGGACGATGTAGCCGCGCTTTTTGAGCTCCTGGGCCTTGGCCAGGGACTTGATCTTGACCTCGCCGCCGATGTCCTTGGCGCCCTGGCCCCATTTGAGCTCGACGACTTCGACGCCCAGCTTGTTGACGGCGTATTCCTGGACACCCAGCCGGCCGTCCTCGACATTAGCCTGGACGACGACGGTCCCGTAGCCGTCCTCCTGCCATTTCCGGTACAGGCCGACCCGGGACTCCATATCCGGAGAGCGGACGATCTTGCCGTTCTTGATGACCGCTTCCTCATCCATGGCGCAGACGTTCTCGCCGACCGTCAGGATCGTTCCGGACAGGGCCGCGCCCCCGGCCAGCCCTTCCCAGTTCTGCTTGGCGACGTTCGTCGAACCCATGCCGCCGAGGACGAAGGGCACCCGCAGCTTGATGCCTTTGTCGCGGCCGAGGCGCGTCTCGATGGTGACCTTCTCGAAGGTCGCCTTGTCGCTGTCGGCCTCGACGCCGTGGGCCCCGACCGCCGTCCCCATGATGCTGAAGTCGGAGAGGTCAACCGGGTATTCCTTTTCCGAAGCGGCGGTGATGATGCCGAAGGGCTGGGGATACAGCACTTCGGCCCCGCGGTAGGCGGACTTGCCGATCTCGCACATCCCGATGCAGCCGTCGACGCAGGTGACGCACATCCCGCTGAAGGGGCTGATGGACCCTTCGGTCCGGTTCTTGGTCAGGGTGGCGGCGCTTCTATTCAATTTCGTATAGGCCATGGTCAGATCCTCCTCGTTGTCTTGGTGATATCAAAACAGGGCATTGTATTGCCTTTACAGCTTCTTGGCTTCCGCTTCCGCGCCGGGGGTTTCCCGGACGCAGGTCCCGCACCGTCCCGCGTCGTACATCCAGCACTGGAGCTCGCCGTAAACGTCGAGGCAGGTCGGGTCCATCGTCAGGCAGCCGTTGCAGACGGCCGTGTCGGCCTGGGGGCCCTGGCAGCGCAGCTGGCAGGCCGGACAGATGTACATGCAGCCGCCGCAGGCCCGGCACTCCTCCGATTTCGCATCAAAGGGAGTCGAGATCTTTTTCTTGTACCCCCTCTTCTGAAAGCCGATGGCTTTGCCGTCCATCTGCTCGTTGCACATCCGGACGCACAGGCCGCACAGGATGCACTCCTCGTTCCTGGCCTCGAACCGCAGCTGCTTGACCCCGAATTTCGAAGCCAGGTCCTGGATCGTCTTGGAGTAGGGGGCGACCGAAAGCATGAGCTCGATCATCATCCGGCGGGCCTCGATGACCCTCTTCGTGTCGGTCCGGACGACGAGCCCCGCCTCGGCCGGATAGGTGCACGAGGTCACGAGCTTCGACCTCGGCTCCTCCCCGACCTCCACGAGACACAGCCGGCAGCCTCCGAAGTCGCTCAACCCTTCGTGGTGGCAAAGGGTGGGGATTTCGAGGCCGTAGAATTCGGCGGTCTCGAGGACCGTCCAGCCCTCTTCAGCTTGGACCGGCAGGCCGTTGAGTATCAGTTCGATCATATTTCCCGTCCTGTGGCTTTCTTCCCGTCCTCGGTCTCCAGCTCGCAATGGAGGCAGCGCCGGGCTTCCCGGACCGCCACGTCCCGGGCGAACCCCAGCTCGACCTCCTCGTGCACCGTCTTCCTCCGGCTCGGCGGGAGGTGGGGCATCTTCGACCTCTTGGCCTCCTCGAGTTCCTCGTCGCTGAGCTCAACAGGCTTGATGTAGCGGGAAGGCCGGGTGAGCCGGCGGGCCCGGACCAGGGGCTGCCCCTCGAGGTAGCTGTCGACGGCCTCGGCGGCGGCTTTTCCCGCGGCGATGGCGTCGATGACACTGCTCGGGCCGGTGACGACGTCGCCGCCGGCAAAAACGCCCGGCCGGGTCGTGGCCATGGTCGCCGGGTCGACGATGATCGTCCCCCACTTCGGCGACAGGGTCAGGCCGTCGCTCTCCTTAAGATAAGGAGTGTAAGCCCGCTCGCTCAGGGCCAGGATCAGGGTATCGGCGGCCGCCAGGAACTCCGAGCCCTCGATGGGCACCGGCCGGGGCCGCCCCGTCTCGTCCTTATCGCCGAGCATCATCCGCTGGCACTGAACTCCCGTGACCCGGCCGTCCTTCTCCCGGACCCATTTCGGCGCCACCAGGAACTCGATCTTCACGCCCTCTTCCAGGGCCGCTACGATCTCCTCCGGATAGGCCGGCATCTCTTTCCGGGTCCGGCGATAGAGGATGGTGACTTTCTTGACGTTCCTGCTCCTGAGGGCCACCCGGGCGGCGTCGACCGCCGAATTCCCGCCGCCGATGACGACGACCCGGCCGCCCAGCTCGACGGGCCGTCCGAGGTGCACGTCCTTCAGGTATTCGAGCGCCTGCAGGACCCCCTCGGATCCTTCTCCCGGGACGCCGATCTCGATCGGCTTGTGGGCCCCGGTCGCGATGAAGACGGCCTTATAGCCCTGGCCGTGGAGGTCGTCCAGGGTGAAGTCCTTGCCCAGGGCCATGCTGGTTTTGATGGTCACCCCGGACTTGACGAGATAATCGATGTCCTCGCCGAGGACGTCTTTGGGGAGCCTGTGACCGGGGATGGTCACGGCCAGCATGCCTCCGGGAACCGGAAGCGCTTCGAAGATCCGGACCGCGTATCCCTTCCGCGCCAGGTAATAACCCGCCGTCAGCCCGGCCGGGCCGGCGCCGACGATGGCGACTTTGTCCGTCTTGGTGACCGGGAATTTGACCGGCTCGTCGAGCCCTTTGGCCTTGGCCCAGTCCATCACGAACCGCTTCAGCCCGCGGATGGAGATCGGCTCGCCGATCTCCCCGGCCCGGCAGACCGTCTCGCAGGCGCGGCTGCAGACCCGGCCGCAGACCGAGGGCAGCGGATTGTCCTTGCGGATCACCTGATAGGCCTCTTCGAATTTCTTCTGGGCGATGAGAGCGATATACGTGGACGCTTCCTGGCCGATCGGGCAGATGTACTGGCACGGCGACGAGACGATCTCCTTGCACGCCATGGCCGGGCATCGCTTCTCGACGACGTGCTTTTCGTACTCGTCCCGAAAATACCGCAGGGTGGAGAGCACGGGGTTGGCGGCCGTCTGGCCCAGGCCGCAGAGGGAGGCGTCCTTGACCGAGCGGGCCAGCTCTTCGAGCAGGCTGATGTCCTCGAGGGTCGCCTTGCCGTCGGTGATCTTCTTGACGATCTCCCACATCCGCTGGGTGCCCTCGCGGCAGGAAATGCACTTCCCGCAGGACTCGTCGCGGAGGAAGTTGAGGAAATATTTGGCGACATCGACCATGCAGGTCTTCTCGTCCATGACGATCATGCCGCCCGAGCCCATGATCGAGCCCGCCTGGGCCAGGCTCTCGTAATCGATGGGCAGGTCGAGCATCTCCTTGGGGAGGCAGCCGCCCGAAGGGCCGCCGGTCTGGACGGCCTTGAAGGCCCGGTCGCCGGGGATGCCGCCGCCGATATCGTAAATGATCTCGCGCAGCGTGATGCCCATCGGGACTTCGACGAGGCCGGTGTTATTGATCTTGCCGACGAGCGAGAAGATCTTGGTCCCCTTGCTGCCGTCGGTGCCGATGCCGGCGAACCAGTCGGCTCCCTTGTCGACGATCAGGGGAACGTTCCCCCAGGTTTCGACGTTGTTGATGCATGTCGGCTTGCCGAACAGGCCTTTGACCGTCGGGAAGGGCGGCCGCTGCCGCGGTTCGCCGACGCGGCCCTCGATCGAGGCGATCAGGGCCGTCTCCTCGCCGCAGACAAAAGCGCCGGCGCCCTTGGCGATGCGGATCTCGAAATCGAACCCGCTGCCGAGAATGTCCTGGCCGAGCAGGCCCAGGCGCCGCAATTCCTCGATGGCCAGTGTGACGTGCTTGACGGCCAGCGGGTACTCGTCCCGGACATACATGTAGCCTTCCCGGGCGCCCATGGCGTAGGCGCCGATGATCATGCCTTCGAGGACCCGGTGGGGGTTCCCCTCGAGGAGGCTGCGGTCCATGTAGGCGCCGGGGTCGCCCTCGTCGGCGTTGCAGATGACGTACTTCAGGTCCCCCTTGGATTTCCGGGCGGATTCCCACTTCAGCCCGGTCGGGAACCCGGCGCCGCCGCGCCCGCGAAGCCCGGATCTTTTCACCGTCTCGATGACCTCTTCCGGCTTCAGGACGGTCAGCGCTCTCAGCAGGGAGCCGTAGCCGCCGATGGCGAAGTAATCATTGATCTCCGTCGGATCGATCAGGGCGTTGTCCCCGAGCAGTATGCGCTTCTGCTTTCTATAGAAGCCGATGCTGTCTTCCTGGACGGCGGTCTCCGCGGTCCGCGGGTCCTTGAAGAGAAGGTCGGGCAGGATCTTCTTCTTGAGGACGGTTTCGCTGATGATCGCCCGGCCATTCCGGGGTTCGACCTTCTGATAGAAAACGTTGTGCGGGAAGATGATGATGTTGGGCTCGGCTTCGCAGAAACCGTGGCACCCGGTGACCTTGACCTTGACCCGGCCCTCGAGCTTCTGGTCACGGATCGCCCTGTTCAGGGCGTTGATGACCTTGACCGATCCCCGCGCCTGGCCGCAGGTCCCGGAGGACACCGTCAGCACGGGCCTTTTGTCCGACCTGCGGAGCCTGACCTGTTCCTGGATGACGGCCTTGAGGTCCCTGGCCGTCCGGATTTTTTCCGTTGAGTTCATGGTCATCTCATTTCCGGTACTTCTTCAGTATGCCGCCGACGTTCCGGACCGTCGTGTGGGCGTGATAGTCCCGGTCGACGACGACGACGGGGCCGATGGCGCAGCACCCCAGGCAGGCCACGGTTTCCAGCGTGAACTGTTTGTCCTTGGTGGTCTGGCCGGCCTTGACCTTCAGCCGCCGCTCGAATTCGTCCAGGATCCGCGGGCCGCCGCGAACATGACAGGCCGTCCCCTGACAGACCGTGCAGACATGCCGGCCGCGCGGCGTCAGGCTGAAGGCGCGGTAGAAGGTGGCCACCGCGACCACATCCGTGAGCGGCACTTTCAGCGCCTTGGCGACAAACCTCAGGCACTCCTCGGGGAGATACCGGTACTCGGACTGGATGTCCTGGAGGATGGCGATCAGGCTCCTCTTTTTCCCCTGGTGCCGATCGACGAAGGATTGGATCTTTTCTTTTTCAACGGCCAAGGTCATTTCTCCGGTTGACAGGATGACTGATCCGGCGGGGCCTCCGCTCCGGCGAGCCGCAGACGGCGGTACCCGCGTCGCTGGCGAGGGGCAGGATCCGCGGCCGCGCGGGAGGCGAGCTCAGAATCGCCGGCAGGCAAAATATGATCCGACGTCTTGCGCTTAATATGTATCACTCCTGGCCCGACGAGGGACACTCTCCCGGCTCAATGAAACAGGTGTCGTGTTATAGCAAAACGAAAATGAGTTTGTCAAGCGGGTCAGCGGGAAAACAGCGGCAACTCCTTCACGGCCTGGGCCGGCAGATTGACGATCGCCGCCGCGGCGCTCAGGTCGACGGTCTTGGCGCCGCTTTCGATCAGCGCGTCCAGCAGGCCGTCGACGCGGAAGCCCGTCTTCAGATGATTCGCCTCGGCGAGCGCCAGGCTCCAGCCGTGGAGCCAGCTTTCAAGCTCCCGGCGCTGCTGCGGCCGTCCCTGAAAATGCACCAGCAGGTGGAGCTTGCTGTCCGGCCCGGCGGTCGAGCTGACCGCGCTCCCGAAGACGAACATGGCCCGGACTCCCGCATGCTCCGCCGGGCAGCTCAAGGCGATCCGCTCGGCCATCCGGAGGCGCCAGCAGGAAGGCTCGTCCGTCCCCGGCGGACAGGCCCGGCCGGGATCCGGCATGACCCGGCCCGTGGCCCCGGGCTCGGCAAACAGGGCGACGGCCAGCCCCAGGTCTCCGTTCATCAGGATCTGGACGACCTTCCCCTGCGCCGAGGCGGGGACATCGATCACGCGGAGGGTCTCCTCCAGCTCCTTGAACTCCGGCAGCAGCTCGGCCAGCCGGTTGGGGGCGGTGCGCAGGAACTCGTCATTGAATTTCACGCCGGGGTCGTCGGGGTAGAGCGGCAGATAGCGGATGCCGGACTCGACGAGGTCCTGAAAAAAATGCGTCCCGAACGACACATCCGGAACGTAGTTGCCCTTCTTGCGCGCCACCTCGATGAGCATGGCGGCGTTGTTGATCTCCGAGTAGGTGACGCGGACCCCGAGCCGGATATCGCCGCGGCTGCCCCAGCGGCCCGGCCCCATCAGGATGAACTTGCGCCGCGGCAGGATCTGGTTCAGCTTCCCGACGGCCGCGCCGACCGCGACCAAACCCGAGAGCTCGGCGATCTCGTTGTACCGGTCCGGCTCGACATAGACGATGTGAGTGATGTCGGCGACCCGACCGTTGGGAACATACTTCCTGGCCGTGAACAGGAGAGAGGCATCGGGCAGCTCGGGCGGGATCTCCATGGCCGATTCCTCGGCCGACTGGCTCTGGGGCCGGCACTGGAGCAGGAAAAAATCGGTCCCGTCGCAGGCGAACTCGACATCCACCGGGACACCCAGCCCCGTCTCCAGGCTTTTCAGGATCGCTTCGATCTGCTCCATGAAAGGGGTCCCGGAGATCAGGCCCTCGAAGGTCACGACGGCGTCGTGTTTCTCGAAATCCGTCACCAGCCCCAGGGGGGCTGAAGAAGGCCGTCGCGGTAGATGGAAATGATCTTGTTCAAGGCCGGGTAATCCGGGCCGATCTCGCCGATGAGGTCCTTGATGTTCTTGGTCACGAAACCGTTCATTTCGAGATCGATGACGTCGATCTTCCCGGGAGAATAGCGGATGGCTTCGTCGATGGAGACGTTGACCCTGAGGTTCGGCTGCCCGGGGGCGACAAGGATCGGATAATCATCGCTCAGCCGGTCCACCGCCCTGGTGCCCAGCCCGGGAACCAGGCGGAGCAGCCCGTCCTCCCGCCGGATCCGGGAGGACCAGCGGAATTCGTTCCGGGAGAAGGCGACCCCGGCGAAGGCCGGAAAGAAGTACTTGCCGAGCTGCCGGCCGACGACCGCCTGGATCATCACCGCCATTTCTTCATGAAAGTCGAGCAGGCCCCGCTCGGCGCGGTACTGGATGGGATCCGGGCCGAAGATCGAAGCGTAGACCTCGGCCACGGCCTCGAGCAGCGCCTGGAGACGCTCCTTCTTGTCCCCCTGGTTCGCCAGGAACAGGCTCTTGTACTTTCCCGCGAAGGCCGTCCCGAGGCGGTCTTCGAGCAAGCTTGAGCTCCTGACAATGAGGGGAATTTCCCCGAAGTCGTCCAGCGCCACGGACAATCCCTTGACGATCTCGGGCGGGAAATCGCTGTTCTTGAAGAGCTGGACGATGTGGGGATACTCCTGCCGGACCTCCTCGATGTCTTTGTATTTCTGCTCGACGACCTCGTCGAGGTTGTTGTACTGGAGGAAGGCCAGGATGCCGTCCGAGGTCACATACCAGGTCTTGGGTTTTTTCACCGTCCCGATGGCCTTGACCCGCCGCGCCGCCTGCTTGAGGATCCGGCTGGCGATGAACAGCCCGGCGCTCTTGCCGCCCAGCTTGCCGTGGCTTTCAGGAACAAAGACGATCCTCTCGATCAGGCCGAAGAAGTCCTCGAGCTCCACGTACTTCTTGGCGATGTTGATATACTCGAGCTGATCGGTGAAGAACCTGCGGATCAGGGAGACCCTGACGCTGTCGGCCGTGGACCTGGCGAGCTGGACTCCCTTGGGCACCAGGTTCCTGTACCGGCGGATGGCTTCCAGAACATCGCCCAGCGAGGTATAAACGCTCTCCAGGGCTTTCACCACCGCGCCGGAGCGGTTCTCGTTGATCCACTTATGGATCCGGCCGAGGATCTCCTCCTCGGTCAGGTTGGCCGAAGCGATCCGGAACGTCTCCTCGCTCAGCCGGAAGGACCGCTCCAGGGATTCCTTTTCCAGGGGCGCGTTCTCCTCGCCGAGGAGCGGGCCGCCGGTCTGACCGGGGCCGTGACGCTGGATCAGGTTCCTCGCCTCGGGGATGCCCCGCCAGCCGAGATAGTTGATCATCTGGCGGGAGACGCGGAGGAAGAGGTTCTGGTCGGTGTTGCGGAGAAGGTCCAGGGCGATCCGCCAGCTCTCCTTGGCCTCGACGGCGCTCCGCCGCTCCTCGCTCATCTCCTCATACATCGACCGCAGCCGCTGATGGAGAATGAAGTGGCCCAGGCGCTCGGCGATCGTCTGGATGAGCTTGACTTCCCCGGTCAGGAACGGCCCGCTATCCGCCGCCTCGGTCGGCTTTCTGTAGGAGACGGAAACTCGGCCCACAGCCGTGTCATGAACGCGGATCTCGGCGCTCTGGATGTAGGGCGTGTCTTCGTAGTCGGGGGACGAGTAGATGTCGGAACCGTGGACGATCCGCGCCTGGCAGAGTTCCGGGAACTGCCAGCCCGGGGGGATGACGGTGATCAAGCGGCGGAACACGTCCTCCAGGGAGAGGCTGAAATTGCTCAGGATCTCTTCGATCTTGTAAAGACAGCTGAGCTCCTTGGCGCGCTCGTGGAGCGTCGAAATGAGAGCCGTCTCCGGCCTGGCCGGTTCGCGGTCACTCATGGCAGACGACTCTCCTTCGGCCGCGGGGCGACGGCGACGGCCCCGCCGGCTCAGCGGCCTCAAACCCAGCCGCGGTCCCGGCAGGCGCCGGCCACCCGGCTCACCGCGATCACGTAGGCCGCGTCGCGCATGAACAGCTTCCTGGCCCGGGCGAGCTCGCTCACGGCCTGGAAGGCGGAGGTCATTTTTTGATCGAGCTTGGCCAGGACCTCGTCCTTCGGCCAGAAATAATTCTGGTTGCCCTGGACCTGTTCGAAATAGCTGCAGGTGACGCCGCCGGCGTTCGCCAGGAAGTCGGGGATCACGAAAATGCCGCGCTGCTTGATGACGCCGTCCGCCTCGGGAGTGGTCGGGCCGTTGGCGCCTTCGACGATGATCTTGACCCGGGGCTTGATCTTGTTGACGGTCTCGGCGTTGACCTGGTTCTCGATGGCGGCCGGCAGGAGGATGTCGACATCCTGCTCGATCCAGGCTTCGCCGGGCAGCCGTACGTAACCGAGGCCTTCGGCCTTGACCTTGTCGATGCCGCCGAACCGGTCGGTGATCCCCAGCAGCTCCTCCAGGCGGATGCCGGCTGTCTTGCAGTAGGTGTAGGATACGCGGTCGTTCTGGTCCCAGCAGGAGACCGAGGTCACTTTGCCGCCGAGCTTGGTGATGAGTTGGATCGCATATTGGGCGACGTTCCCGAAGCCCTGGACGGCCGCCACCGTATCCTCGAACTTGATCCCCATCTCGTTCAGCGCTTCCCGGAGGGTGAAGACGACCCCGTAGCCCGTCGCCTCGGTCCTGCCGAGGGAGCCGCCCATGCCGACGGGCTTGCCCGTGATGAACCCCGGGTACTTGGCGTTGTGAATGGTCTCGTATTCATCCAACATCCAGAGCATGTGCTGGGGGTTGGTCATGACGTCGGGCGCCGGGACGTCCCGGAGAGGACCGACATCGTGGGCGATGGCCCGGATCCAGCCCCGGCACAGCCGTTCCTGTTCACGCTGGCTGAGGTCGTGGGGATCGCAGACGACGCCGCCCTTGCCGCCGCCGAGAGGGATGTCCACGACGGCGCATTTCCAGGTCATCCACATCGACAGGGCGCGGACCGTGTCGATCGTCTCCTGGGGATGGAACCGGATGCCGCCCTTGCAGGGGCCGCGGGCGTCGTTATGCTGGCAGCGGAAGCCGCGGAAGACGCGCACGCGCCCGTCGTCCATGCGGATCGGGATGCCGAAATGATATTCCCGCATCGGCTGGCGCAGCAGGTCGCGGGTGGGTTGGTCGAGCTCGAGAAGGCCGGCCACCGCGTCGAACTGTTTCTGGGCCATTTCAAACGGGTTGAAGCCTTTGATAGCCATATTAAGCGCTCCCTCCAATCGAACTGATCATGATGGCGCGCCGGTGCTTCGGCCGGCGCCGGATTATTAGAGGAAATGATATCCAACGCGGCCCAAAATAGCAAGCCGAACCGGCTCAATGACGAATAGGATCAGCCAAGGCGGTGGCGGTAACCGGCCCCCAGCGGCCTGGCTCCCATTCAGGTTCTTAACGCCGTGCCCTCAACGCCCTTCTCGGCGGCTGCGTAACTCGCGTACAAGAACACTTTGTCTCTTCCGGTTTTCCTTGAATCCGCGGGTTTGCCCTTATGGTTCCGGCAAGCTCAATACATACTCGCCGCTCCCAAGACAGAGTCCCCTCGAAGAGCATTTCGGGCAGGCTGAACCTTCAATGGTCGCTGCGTCCGCCGGGGGCCGGTCACCTACCGGGATTGGACACTCGCGCACTATTCGTCATAGGGCCGCCCATGGAATAGACATCGGCACGCGGCTCAGCAGGGGCGGATGGGGATGGCGCCCCGAAGACCCCCGTAGCGGAGGGGGGCCCAGTCGGCTTTGCCGATGGGGGAACCGACGGGACTGGTTCCCGGGGGCCGGGGGGATCGGGGCGCATCGCCGTCCGACCCGGCTCGGGCGGGAACAGTTAGGTGATTTCGCCGGTGAGGTAGGCGCGGGTCCGGGGGTCGCGCGGGTTGGCGAAGATCTCCGTCGCCGGCCCGTGCTCGACGAGCTCGCCCAGGTACAGGAAGGCGATGTAATCGGCGATGCGCTTGGCCTGCCTGAGGATGTGCGTGACGACGATGACCGTGTAGTCGGACTTGAGCTCGATCAGCCGCCGCTCCACGTTTTGGCTCGACAGGGGGTCGAGGGCGGAGGTCGGCTCGTCTCCGAGGATGATCTCCGGTCCGACGGCCAGGCCCCGGGCCAGGCACATCCGCTGCTGCTGTCCGACCGAGAGGCGGGCCGCCGGCTCGCTGAGACGGTCTTTCACCTCGTCCCATAGCCCGGCCACCCGAAGGTAATGCTTGACCAGCGCATCCAGATCCTTCCGGTCCCGCCGGCCGTGGAGGCGCGCCCCGTAGGCGACGTTGTCGTAGATCGACATCGGCAGCGCCTGCGGCCGCTGGGAGAGGAGCCCCATCTTCTTGCGGATGCGGGTCACCTCGACTCCCGGGTCGTAGATGTTCTCGCCGTCGACCAGGATCTCGCCGCTGACCCGGACCCCGTCCAGCGGATCCAGCAGCCGGTTGAGCGATTTGAGGAGGGTTGTCTTGCCGCAGCCCGATGGTCCGACGATGACCGTGATCTTCCGGTCGGGGATGTCGATGCTGACGTCTTTCAGTATCTGGAGACCGTCGAAGGCGACGGACAGGTGCCGAACGCTGATGTGAGTGTTGCGGTCCATGGCTCTCACCTCATGATCCTACTTGACGACGTGCCGCGTGTACCTCCGGCCGAGTCCCCTGGCCAGAAGGCTGATAAGAAGGATGAGGACGGTCAGCACGGCCGCCGAAGCGTACGCTCTCTGCTGGACCTCGGGGTAGGGCGTCCCGAGCTGGAAGAAGATCGCCAGGGGCAGGGTCGCCGCCGGCTGGAGGAGGGACGTGGGAAGGCGGTCGGTGAACCCCGCCGTGAAAAGAACGGAGGCGGCATCGCCGATGCCCCGGCCGAAGGCGATCAAGACGGCGGTCAAGAGGCCGGGCAGGCACTGCCTGATGACGACCTTGAGCGACGTCTCGAGGCGCGTCGCCCCGAGCGAGAGCGAGGCCTCGATGAGGTCGCGCGGCACGAGCCTCACGACCTCGTCCGCGGCCCGGCTCATGATCGGGAACTCGAGGAGGGCCACCGTGATGATCCCGGCGAGGAGCGACGTCTTCAGCCCCAAAGCCATCATCAGGATGAAACCGAACGCGCCGTAGACGATCGAGGGGATACCCCAGAGGACATCGAAAGAAAAGCGGGTGATGGGAGCCAAGCGCGATTTTTTTCTGGCATAGATGTTGATGTAGAGGACGACAGGGAGGCTGAACAGGACGGCCAGGAGGGTGGCGCCCGAGGCGAGATAGAAAGACCCCGCGATGGCGTTCAGGATCCCCCCTTCCCTTCCGAGATAATAACCGCCCTTCGGCGTCTGCGTCAGCATCGAGAGGTTGAGGGCGGGCAGTCCCTTCCAGACGATCGTCCCGACGATGAGCACGAGGCCGCCGATCACCGCGCAGATCGAAACGCCCATCAGGACTTTGAAGACGCTTTCCTCGAGCTTCCGCCGGCGGAGGCGGCCCAGGTCCGCGCCGGGTTTCACGCCGCCCTCCTTTCGACGCGGACGAGGAAGACCCGCGCCAGGACGTTAAAGATGAGGACGATGAGAAGAAGGACTCCCGCCGCCAGCATGAGCGCGGAGTCGTACAGGGGGACGGACATCATCTCGCCGTAGTTGTTGGCGATAAGCGCCGGCAGCGGGTAGCCGCCGTCAAACAGGGATTTCGGGACGCGGGGGATGTTGCCCACGACCATGAGCACGGCCATGGTTTCTCCCAGGGCGCGGGACAGCCCGAGGACGACGGCGGCCATGACCCCCTGCGCCCCTTTTTTAAGGACCACATGCTTGACCGTCTCCCATTTGGTGGCCCCGAGCGAGAGCGAGGCCTCCCTCATCCCGTAGGGGATCGAGCCGAAGACCTCGAGCGCGACCGAGATGATCGTGGGGAAGATCATGATCGCCAGGACGATGCCGCCCGCGAGGACGGTGTAGCCGCTCGATTCCCTCCCGAAGGCGGGGGCCAGGTAACGGCCGACGAGCGGCACGACGAGCAGCATGCCCCAGACGCCGTAGATGACGGACGGCAGGCCCGCGAGCAGGTCGACCGCCGGCTTGGCGATCTCCCTCAGTCGGGAAGGGGCGTACTCGGAGAGATAAATGGCCGAGAGAAGGGACACGGGGACGGCCAGGACGAGGGAGGCCAGGGTCACCCAGAATGTCCCCATGATGAAGGGGAAGAGCCCGAATTGTCCGCGCGACGGCGCCCAGGTCGAAGAAGAAAGAAGCGAAAGAAAGGACTGCCCCGCGAGGATCGGCCGGGCTTTAAGGTAGAGGCCGGCGATGATCAGGAGGACGAGAAAGCTGGGGACGCCGGCCAGGACGACCATCGTCTTTTTCGCCAGCTTGTTCTTGAACAGCCTCGAGGAGCTCATTCAGCGCGACTCGATCTTTTTCAATCCATCCGCCAGTTTCTCGGCGTTCAGAGCGATGTATCCCGTTTCCGGAACGTACCGCTGTCCTTCGCCCAGGACCCATTTCAGGAAGGCCGCGGCGGCCGGGTTTCCGGGCCGCCCCTTGCTCACAAGATAAAGGTCGCGGGCCGGGGGCGAGGGATAAGCGCCCCGGGCGATGGCCGCGGTCAGCGTATCCCGGGTGGCGTAGAAGCTCTCGCTCTCGTCGACCCGACCGTTGCCGTCAAGGTCGATCGGGATGACCGCGATGCCCTGGATCGGCTTCAGCGTCGCGGGGTCGTAGGCATAATTGATGTTGTTGAACCCGACGCCCCGGGGGTCCCGCCTGACGGCTTCGGCCAGCCCCGGGTCGCCGTAAACGCCGATGCCCTGGAGGTCCTCCTGCTTCTTATCGAGGAACTGGGCCCAGGTTTCCGCGGCCCCGCAGGCATCCGAGCGGGTATAGCCGTTAAGGGCCGTGCGGTCGGCCGTGCCCAGCACGGAACCCCAGGTCTTGGCCGTCTCGGTGATCCAGATGCTCGCGAAATCCCGCTTTTTCAGGCCGGCCTTCAGGACCTCGCCGAGAACGGGATTCTTGGCGCTCGTCGTGGCCACGACGGCGTCCTTGCAGACGGCGAAGGCGAGCGCGCCTCTTTGTGTTTCGGCGGCCTGAATGTCGCGGGAGACCATCCCGAAGTCGACGATCCCGGCCAGGGCGTCGGCGATCCCCTTACCCGCGCCGCCGGCCTGGATGTCGACCCGGACGCGGGGATGGACCTTCTGGAATTCCTCTCCCCATTTGAGGGCCATGGGATAAAGCGCCCAGGCGCCCGAAAGGGTGACGTTTCCGGAAAGCTCCTTGGCCTGGGAGGGCGGCGCCGGCCGGGCGCTGGCCTGGGGGGGAGCCGCCGTCAAGGCGAGAAGTCCCGCCAACAAAAGAAGAGGGACGCCCCCATTTGTCATGTCTCTTTTCGTCCCGTTCGCCCCGATCAGGCTCGTGATCCGGCTTCTCATGGTCTTCCTTCTCCTCCGCCCGCCTTCTCCTGACTTGCGCGGCTAATAGTCCATATTGTCTATAGATAATATCGACTATTAACGAAAAACAAAATTCATCCCTTCGCTCTTCCAAAGCTCCCCTTTTTCCCGGCGCCGGCGGCCCCGAGCGCGGCCGGGTGGTTCACCAGGTCGGCCAGGGTCGTCCCCTCGAGGATCTCGGCCACGGCGTCCCGGACGTCCTTCCAGAGCCACATCAGGCTGCAGGATTTCTCAAGGGGGCAGACCTCGTGGGCCGTGACGCTGACGCAGTCGATCGGGGCCAGCGGACCGTCCATGACCCGGATGACGTCGGCCATGGTGATCTCGGCGGGGGGCTTGGACAGATAGTAGCCTCCGTCCGGACCCTTCCGGCTGCGCAGATACCCGGCCCGCTTGAGCTGGAGCAGGATCTGCTCCAGGAACCGCTGCGGGATGCTCTGGAGCTTCGAGATGTCGCGGATGTGGAGCGGCCGTTTCTCGTAGTTCCGGGCCAGCTCGAGCATCGCCCGGCTGGCGTATTCGCCTTTCGTCGAAAGCCGCATAACCTGTCCTTCGGTTTAATAGTCGACTAAGTCAATCGACATTGTAAACTTATACCAACACCACTCTCCCCTGTCAAGCAGTTTTTTACACCTGCAGCTGGGGAAGCAAGGGGTATGCGCGAAGAGGGTCATCCGGAGGCGAGCGGGCCTTCTCGGAGACGCTTCTCAGACTCCTATCTTGGACATTAACCTACCCAACCCTCCCTGCGAATCAGGAAGGGACCCGAATCACGTGAGCGTCTCCGGCAAAGGCCGGAGAGCGAGCCGAGGGCTCAGCGAATTTGCTGATTCGCGAAGCGAATCAGAGGGGGTTCCAAGGGGGAAGGCCCCATTGGTCGCAGGACGAAGTCCGCGAACGGGAGGCAGTGAGCGAAGCGAACGTTGGAAGGGGGAAAGCGGAGCTTTCTCCCTCCAAAAGGGCGATGTGGGAAATTTGCGGGCCCTTGAGCGCATGCCCCGGGCTTTGCTTGCAAAAAGCCCAGCCCTCTCCTAGAATGGACCCTTATCCTGATCAGCATGGCATTTCTCAAGATACTGCATGGGTTCCTCGACCTCCCCCTCAGGGTAAAGCTTATCCTCAGCTTTTTGGGCGTCATCCTATTCGGCGGTCTGGTTTCCCTTTTTTTCGGGACCCGCCTGGAGCACCGGACAATCTTCAGCCTGGCGCAGGCGAAGGTGAAGCACGACCTGGCCTCGGCCTGGACCGTCTATAACGAGAGGCTCAACGACATCCGGGACATCGTCCTTCTCAACACCAGCCGCGATGCCGTGCTGACCGCCCTGGCAGCCGGCGACCGGGACGCCCTGCTCCGGACGCTCGGCCGGGTCCGCAAGGATTTCAACCTGGACGTCCTCACCATCACGGACGCTTCGGGCCGGGTCGTCCTGCGGGTGAGCCGGCCGGAGCTCTACGGCGACGACCAGTCCGGCGACGCCCTCGTGCACCGGGCGCTCCGGCGGGAAGTCGCCACCGGGACCGAGCTCGTCCCGCGGCCGGAGCTGATCAAGGAAGGCGACGCCTACGCCGAGCGCGCCTATCTCCGGTTCATCCCGACGCCCATGGCCGCCCCGCGGCCGGAGGACCACGAGGAAGACGGGATGCTTCTCAAGAGCGCCGCCCCCGTCATCGACGAGTCCGGCCGGATGCTCGGCGTCCTCTACGGCGGGATCCTCCTCAACCAGAACTACGACATCGTCGACCGGGTCAAGGACATCGTCTTCAAGGGCGAGAAGTACAAGGACAAGGAGATCGGCACGGTCACTATCTTCCAGAACGACCTCCGGATCTCGACCAATGTCACCGACGAGCGGGGGGCCCGGGCGATCGGCACGCGGGTGTCCCAGGAGGTCAACGACGCCGTCCTCAAGCAGGGCGGGTCCTGGGTGGGCCGGGCTTTCGTCGTCAGCCACTGGTACATCACGGCCTACGAACCCATCCGGGACATCGAAGGCGGCATCGTCGGCATGCTCTATGTCGGCATGCTCGAGCGGCCCTACATCGACCTCCGGAACAGCGTCATGCTCACCTTCGCCGCCATGTCCGGCCTGGCCGTCATCCTGCTCGTGGGCATCCTCTTCTTCATCGCCTCGAGCATCACCAACCCGCTCCGGCGGATGGTCGCGGCCACCAACCAGATCGCCCAGGGCGACCTCAACCAGCACGTCCGGCTCGACTCCCGCGACGAGATCGGCCAGCTCGCCCAGTCGTTCAACCAGATGACGGAACGCCTGAAGGCGGCCAACGAGAACCTGATCCAGTGGGGAAAGACCCTGGAAAAAAGGGTCGAGGAGAGGACCCGGGAGCTCCGCGAGACGCAAGGCTTCCTGGTGCAATCCGAGAAGCTGGCCTCGCTCGGCAAGATGGCGGCGGGCGTCGCCCATGAGATCAACAACCCGCTGACGTCGATCCTGCTCAACACCCACCTGATGCTCGAGAAGCTCGACGAGCGGCACGATTTCTTCGAGAACCTGAGCCTGATCGCCGACGAGACATCCCGCTGCACGGAGATCGTCAGAGGCCTGCTCGAGTTCGCCCGCCAGAACCCGCCGCAGAAGACCTTCACCAACGTCGGCGATCTGATCGAGCGCACCGCTCAGCTGCTCGAGAATCAGGCGGCCTGCCGGAACATCCGGATCGTCACGGATTTCGACCCCGGCCTGCCGCCCATCAGGCTCGACAAAAGCAAGATCCAGCAGGTGTTCTGGAACCTGATGCTGAACGCCTTCGAAGCCATGCCCAAGGGCGGCCAGCTGACGATCTCCGGCCGGCTCTCCCCCGACAAGAAGTTTGTCCAGCTCCAGTTCATCGACAGCGGCGTCGGCATCGCCAAGGAAAACATCAACAAGCTGTTCGACCCGTTTTTTACGACCAAGAGCTCGGGGACCGGCCTCGGCCTGGCCGTGACGTACGGCATCATCGAGCAGCACGACGGCAAGATCGAAGTCAAGAGCGAGATCGGCCAGGGCTCGGTCTTCACCCTGAGCTTTCCGGTCGGAAATCTTATTGCAGTTCCATAGGAGGAAGCGCCTGTGAATGAAAAAGCCAAACGCCGGATCCTCGTCGTCGACGACGAGATCACGGTCTGCAAGAGCATCCGCCAGTCGATCCTGTCGGATAGCTACGAAGTGGACATGGCCCTGAGCGGCGAGGAGGCCCTGAAAAAGGACCGGGAGAACCCCTACGACCTCATCATCACCGACCTGATGATGCCGGGAATCAGCGGGCTCGACCTGCTGCGGGCCGTCCGGGCGGAGCGGCCGGAGGCGACCGTCATCATGATCACCGGGTACCCCACGATCAAGACGGCGGTCGAGTCCGTGAAGCTGGGCGCGTTCGATTATCTCCCCAAGCCCTTCACGCCCGCCGACCTTCGCGGGGTCGTCGCCCGCGCCTTTAAGATGGCCGAAGGCGAGGTCCAGGGAGAATTGGAAGGCACTCCCCGCCGCATTCCCGCCGGCTACTACTATATGCTCGGACATACCTGGCTCAAGCTCGACGGCGAAAATCGGGGCACCGTGGGCATCGTCCATGATTTCCTGAAAGTCGTCGGCATCATCACCCAGCTCGATCTGCCCAAGGTGGGAGAAGCGGTCTCCCAGGGCAACCTCTGCGCCAAGATCACGGACGCGGGCCAGGCCGGCCACCGGATCTGGTCCCCGGCCTCGGGCAGCGTGGTCGAAGTCAACGACGCCCTGATCGCGGACACCTCCCTGCTCCGCCGCGACCCGTACGGCCAGGGTTTTCTTTTTCGGATCGATATGACCAGCGTCGAGGAGGACCTCAGGGGCCTCCTCCAGGCTAAATAGCGGGCCGGCCGGCAGGACCGATGAACGGGAGAACCGCGGCCGCCCGCCCCCCGTCCCCCGGCCAGCTGAGGGACGAAGCGGCTGCCCTGCTCGCCAACGTCGACTTCCGTAAGGTCGTCTACCTCGACGCCGGCGGCCGGCCGGCCGAGGGGCCGGAAACCCTTGGGGACAGGATTTCCCATGCCCTTCTCTTCGAGCTCGGCCCGGCCGCCGAGAAATCCGCAGGGGAATTCCTGGCCGGGGCACTCCAAGCCATGGTGATTCATAACGCCTGGGGGGCGGCAGAAAAGCTCGCCGCCCCGGCACCGGGAGAACGGCTCGCCGCATTCCCTGTCCTTCACCAGGCTCTCGTCCGGATCATCGAGCGCGAGGCCGTCCGCCTGAACGCCCAGGCGCCCGCCGCCGATTGGAACACCGAAGCGAAGGCGGTCAAAGCCGAGTATTCGATGGCGCTCCGCGCCCTCGACGAGTCCTGGTCGGAGCGGCTGAGCGAGGAGGAGCACCGGGCGTTCGGCGAAGCGGCGCAGCGTATCATCGGCTCCGAGGCCTCCCCCGTCCCCCGGCTCGCCCGGCTCATCGCCGAGCAGGAAAAAACCTGGGCCGCGATCGAACGCCTGCTCGGCCAGTCGTCCTCCCGGCCCCGGAAAGAGGAGATCTGCGGCGCTATCACTGAGATGATCCAGGCGCCGATGGGCATCGTAACGCACCTGTCGCCGGCCCTGTTTTTCCCTTCGCTCCGGCTCCTGCTCGACCCGAGGGTGGATATCTCGAGCGGCATCCCCTACATGGCCAGCGTCAACCTGGGGATCTACCGGGACCCCCGCTCGGCGGCTGTCCTCGTCGAAGCGCTGGACCGGTTCCCCCTGTCCTGCACCAAGGTCCGGGAAAACATCATCTACACCCTGGGGAACCTCCGCGAGGGGAGGGCGGCGACGGCGCTGGCCCGCGTCCTCGACGCTCCGGACGAAGCCGTCGAGACCTCGGTCTCGGGCCGGACCGCCTGCCTGCTCCTCGAGCAGAAGGAAGAGGCCATCTGGGCCCTGGGCAAGATCGGGCTGGAAGCGGTCCCCTCGGTCCCCGGGCTGGCGCGTTATGCCGACCATCCGTCGCCGCGGCTCAAGACCTACCTCGGCTGGACGCTCGGAGAAGTCGGGCACGCCCAGAAGGAGGCGACGGGGGGCGTCAGCGCCGATATCGTCATCGCCCTTCTCAAGCTCCTCAAGGAAAAGAACCGTCAGGTCTTCGAAGAGGCCGTGAGCGCGCTCAAGAAGATCGGGCTGCCCGAGTTCGTCCACTCCCTTTATCTTTATAACGTGGGCGCGGTGAGCACCCTCGGGCTGAAGCCCGCCCAGCGCGGCCTCAACGAGCTCTCGGAAACGCTCCACTTCCTCCTCCGGACGAAAACGCGCACGGTCATGGCGGTGAACGGCGATTCGGGGACGGGAAAAACGTATTTCTGCCAGGCCGTCGCCGGGGGGTTCGGGGACGTCCGGCCCCACGAGATCCTCTACCTGATGCGCGACACCAGGCGCGGCCAGAAGGTCTTCAACCGGCTGCTTGGGCTTCGCTGGCTCAGGAAGCACATCGACCCCGCATACTACCAGGATTATCCGGTAAGCGAGGAGGAGGACGACCCGGAAGCCTTCTTCAGGACCTTCCTCGCCGCGAACGCCGACAAGCGGCTGATCATCCTCGACGGCTGCCGCGACCGGCACTATTTCCAGAAGGTCATCGATTTTTTTTATGCCCGCGGCGAGCTGGACATCGAGGTCAACTTCCGGGCGAATTTTTCGACCCGCCGGCTGAACCTCGAGGACAGGGAAAAGGCCGTCGAGAGCGTCAAGCTCCACCTCGCGTTTCTCGAGGAGCCGGCGCTTGAGGACACCTCGTTCTACCAGGAAGGCCTGGTCATTCTCTACGACCTGGACAACTCGCACGCCTCGCGCCTCGATCACGATGAGACCCGGGAGGTCTTCGACGTCCAGCGCATCGACGGCTGGGGCGAGCTCATCCGGATCGGCGGTTTCGCGGACGAAAAAAAGACCGCCGTCTGCCGGAAGCTCCCCCTGACGCTGACGGAAGAGCCTTTCGAGGTGACCGTCGAGGACTGGCCGGAGTGGCGGGCGCGGCCGTTTGTGCCCGGCGAAAGGATGCTCAAGCCCGTTTTGAACAGCGACCTCCGCGCCGACCCCTATCTGCTCAAGACGATCCCGCTCGGCGGCATCGAGGCCCGGCACGTCCGGTTCTACGCCCAGGACCAGGTCGCCGGCCTGACCGCGAAGGGCGAGGCCTTCGTCCTGACATTCCTCGACAACCGCGTCTTTCTGGCCCCGCCTGCCGACGTCGCGGACTTCGCTCTCCTGGGCCGCACGTTTTATCTGATCGGGGCGGACGGGCGGCTCGCCGGGTTATCGTTCGAGAGGAACGAGGCCGCCGCGGCGGAGGCATCGGCCGCGGTCCCGCTCAAGGTAGCGGCCGTCCCCCCGGACTGCATCATCACGGGCGACGCGGACGGCAGGATCCGGGTATGGGATTTTTTGGAAAGGCAGGTCCTGTCGTTCGCCTCCGGCTGCGGGACGGTCACCGCGCTGACCGCCGACCAGAGCGGCAGGATCGTCGCCTCGGGCGAGCCCGGGAGCCTCCGGCGGTGGGACCTCAAGACCCGGAAAATGGCGATCATCGGCGGGCAGGAAGGCGCCGCCCGGTTCATCCGTCCATACCCGCGCGGCAGGATCCTGGTGGTCGGGGAGGCCGGCGGCGGCGAGGACACGGACGCGCTCCGGCTGTTCGACTTCGAGGCCGGTGAAGTCCGGACGACGCCGATGCCCGCCGGCCGTCCGGCGACCGGCGTCAACGTCTATTTCGACGGCCGGGTCGTCGTCTCCTTCGGCGTTCGGGACAGGGCGAAGAGCGGGGACAGCGGCACCCTGTTCGTCATCTCGCCCGGCCCCGAAGGCTGTTCTTACCTATCGATCTACGGGCATCCGCGGGGCACGGACGACTGCCTGGCCATGGGCCCGAAAATCGTCACCTGCGGCCGGGAGCCGGGCGGTGCCGCGTCCGTCCGAGTCTGGGGAAGCGAATTCTATGTCCGGACCGAGCTCGGGAAGCTGTATATTAAGTCCTGACCGCCGCCCCGCGTCTGTTCTCACATGCGCACCTCTTTTTGATGCAGCCTTGGAATCATCGGGAGGGTGGCACGGCGATAGTCCCTGCCCGCCCGGAGCGACGGGGACCGGCGGGAAGCGGAAGTCTTCGAAGCGACCATCAGAATAGCGGCGGAGCGACTCGGAGCCGCTATTCTGCGAAATCCCTCAATAAAGCTCTTGACTATCAGTTCGCCCCGGGGGCCGATGGCAAAGGGCGATAACGGCGACGCTTCGGGATCTTATCCGCCGGCGCGAGGACGGACTTCGCAGACGCTTTCGCAGACTTTTTCCCTAGATATTAATCCCCCCTTCCCCCCTTGGGAATCAAGGTGGGGCTCGGATTCAGTAAGCGTCTGCGATAAAGGTCGGACCTCGCCGTGACAGGACCCTATTATCTCAACAGACGATCATATAAAGAGAGATGCCGACGGCTAACTTGTCCGGGCCGGCCCTTATGTCGTAAGATGCCTATTCCTAAATCCAAGGAGAACGCGCATGCCGAGAAACCGCCTCGGGCTGATGCCCCTGGCCGCGGTCATGCTGGCCATGGCCTGGCCGGCGGCGGCCGATCCCCAGGCGCCCGCCACGAAGATCACCTACGAGCAAGCCTACAGCCAGGAGCCGCGAGAGGGCGGGTTCGCGCGGATGAGCGGGATGGTCTCCTGGCTCGACGACGAGAGCTGCCTCGTCCGGGAGTGGGACGATAAAGCCAAGGCGATGCGCTTTTTCAGGATCGCGGCCGGGACCGGAGTCAAGACCCCCCACCTGGATCTCGAGTCGATGCAGAAGGGCCTCCCCCAGGGCTTCGCGGCCGGGACGCAAGCCGCCGCGAGCGCCGACATGTCGCGGCTCATCTTCAATTCCCGGAACGACCTGTATCTTTACCTGCCCAAGACACAGGCGTTCCGCCGGCTGACCGCGAACCCCGCGCCGGAGAAGACGCCTCGGCTGTCCCCCGACGCCCGGTACGTCGCCTTCACCCGGGACAACAACCTCTGGGCCTGCGATCTCGACACCGGGCTCGAGTTCCAGATAACGGCCGACGGCTCGGAGACGATCCTCAACGGCTGCGAATCCTGGGTCTACATGGAGGAGGTCTCGAACCGGCAATCGCAGTTTGCCGCGTTCTGGTGGTCCCCGGACAGCCGGAAGCTCGTCTTCCAGCGGTTCGATGACAGCCCCGTCCCGGTCTTCAACATCGTCCGCTCGACCGGTGTCCACGGCGAGCTCGAACGCCAGCGCTATCCGAAAGCCGGCGATCCCAACCCCCGCGTCAAGGTGGGCATCGCCAGCCTCCCGGACAACACGGTCGTCTGGGCGGATTTCGACGAACGGGCCGACGAGTACCTGGCTTGGCCGAAGTGGTTCGCCGACAGCTCCCGAGTGGCCGTCCAGTGGATGAACCGGGGCCAGGACGAGATCAAGCTGTTCGCCGTCGACCCCGCCACCGGGAAAAAGAGGGAGATCTACGGTGAAAAGCAGCCGGCCTGGGTCGAGTTCTTCCCCGACCTCCATTTCCTCAAGGACGGCAGTGGCTTCCTGCTGAGGACCGACGCCGACGGCTGGAGCCACCTTTATCTTTATGACCTCGCCGGCCATCTCAGAGCCAGGCTGACCCGGGGGGAATGGGCCGTGGGAGGAATCAGCCTGGTCGACGAGAAAAACAGGCGGGTCTATTTTACGGCCGCCAAGGACGACACCACGGGGACGCAGCTTTTCCGGGTGGGCTTCGATGGCCGCGGCCTTGAGCAGCTGACGAGGGAGCCGGGCACCCATATCACTCAGGTATCTCCCGGCGGGAGCTACTTCACGGATTTTTTCTCGACCGCGTCATCGCGGGGCCGGCAGGCCTTCTACCGGACCGACGGCGCCCTGGTGCGGAGCATCCCAGCGCCGGACGCGAGTCCATGGGAGGGTTATCGGCTGGCCAAAAAGGAGCTGTTCAGGATCCCCACCGAGGACGGCTACGCCCTGCCCGCCTATTGGATACTCCCTCCGGACCTCGACCGATCGAAAAAATATCCGGTCCTCTTCCAGGTCTACGGCGGCCCGGCCGCGCCCACGGTCTCCGATACGTATCCTTCTGTCTCGCAGCTCTACCTCGCCCAGGAGGGGATCATCGTGATGAGCGTCGACCACCGGGGGTCGGGCCATTTCGGCAAGAAGGGGACGGCGCTCATGCACCGCAACCTGGGCAAGTGGGAGATGAACGACCTCATCCAGGCGGTCAAATGGCTCCGTGAGCAGCCCTTCGTCGACGCTTCGAAGATCGGCATCACCGGGTCGAGCTACGGCGGCTACGCGACCTGCCTCGCCTTAACCCGCGGCGCCGGCTATTTCACCCACGGCCTCGCGGGCTCCTCGGTCACGGATTGGCAGCTTTACGATTCCATCTACACCGAACGGTACATGGACGCGCCCGCGGAAAATAAGGAGGGCTACGAGTCGGGCTCGGTCATGACGCACGCCAAGAACCTCAAGGGCGTCCTGTTCATCGAACACGGCGACATGGATGACAACGTCCACATGCAGAACTCGGTCCAGCTGATCAATGCCCTGATGGACGAAGGCAAGGACTTCGATTTCGCGTTGTTCCCGAACCAGCGGCACGGCTACGGCGGGAAGAAGAGAGAAGCGGCCAACCGGCGCGCCGTCGATTTCTGGTTCAGGCACCTCCTCGGCAGGTCGAATGGCTGACCCGGCGCGGGGCTTTATCAGGCAACGGTCCTGTCCGGCCTGCGGCAGCGGCCGGATCCGGCCCCATCGGGAAGGAACGTACTCCGGCCGGCTGACCCATGACGACATCAAGATCACCGACAGCCGGTACGGCATGACCTGGGACTTGAGTCTTTGTCTCGAATGCGGCCACCTGTTCGCCGACCCCTGCCCGACGCCGGAATTCATATTTTCGCTTTACGGCGAGGTGGAGGACCCCCTCTATGAGGACGAGGCGGAGGGCCGGGCCAGGAACTTCCTGGGGATCTTGAAGCAACTGGAATCGCTGGCGCCCGGAAAAGGCCCTCTCTTCGACGTCGGGGCGGCGACCGGGATCCTCCTCGACCTCGCCCGCTCCCGCGGCTGGCAGCCGGACGGGACCGATCCGAGCGCCTGGGCCGTCCGCGTGGCCGCCGCCAAGTACGGCCTCAGCCTGAGGCAGGGCCCGTTCGAGAGCGCCGCACTCCCCCAGGATCGCTACGCGGCCGTCACCATGGTGGATATCATCGAGCACACCCCTATCCCCTTCGAGGCTGTGAAAAAGGCCGGACAGATCCTGCGGCCGGGCGGCATTCTGGCGCTCGTCACGCCGGATATCCACAGCGCGTCGGCCCGGATCGCCGGCCGCAGCTGGTGGCATCTCCGGCCGGCCCATCTCGCTTACTTCTCCAGGGCATCGCTGGCCGCGCTTCTCGGCCGGGCGGGATTCGCGATCGTCCGGGAGCGCCGCTACTCCTGGACCTTCAGCCTGCACTATCTCATGTCTCGGAAACGGGCTTCCGGGCTTTTGCTCCGGAACCGGCAACTGGCTTCTTTTTTGAAAAGAGTTCGGATAAAATTGGCGCTCGGCGATTCCTTCGAGGTTTACGCCGTCAAGGAGAAACACGCTTGAACGCCTATCTCCGCGGCCTGCGGCTTGAGAGATGGCCGAGGAGCCTGGCCATCGCGCTCGGCTGCGCCTCCTTTTTCTTTCTCCACCGGGAGGCCGTCGGGGAGTTCCCGCCGGGGGCGATCGCCTGGCGGCTGGTCCTGGCGTTTCTCCTGACCTGGATCATCTCCACCGCCAACTACGTCCTCAACGAAATCGTCGACGCGCCCTTCGACGCCCATCACCCGGTCAAGCGCCTTCGCCCGCTCGTCCAGCGGGAGATCAAGCCGGGACCGTTCGCCATGATGGGGGCAGCCCTCACCGTCGTCGGGCTCGGCGGCGCCCGCCTGATGTTCTCCCGGGCGTTCTTCTTCTCCCTGCTGGCCCTCCTGATCGCGGGTTTCATTTACAACGTGAAACCCATCCGGACGAAGGACATCCCTTTTCTCGACGCCATCTCCGAGTCGGCCAACAACCCGATCCGGCTCCTGATCGGCTGGTTCGCCTTCGCTCCAATCCACCAGTGGCCGCCTCTCAGCCTGCTCGTGGGCTGGTGGGCGTTCGGGAACTTCCTGATGACGGCCAAGCGGCTGTCCGAGTTCCGTCTGCTCAAGGAGAAGGCCGCCGATTACCGCCTGTCCCACAAGAGATACACGAAGAAAGAGCTCCTCCTCGGGATGATCGTCAGCGCCGTGGCCACACTGGCGAGCGCTGTCTACGGCGCTCTGGAACTCGACATCCCCGCCCTGCTCTATCTCGCCCCCGTTCTGGCGCTCTACCTGACCCTTTTCTTCAGGAAGACACTGGAGGAAAAGGAGATCATGGAAGAGCCGGAGAGCCTGCTCCGCAATCCTCTCATAGCCGTCTTCACCATCGCCCTGGCCTGCCTTTTTGCCCTTTCGATTTTCTTGTGATAGATTAGCCGCATGACGACTCTGGACATCATCCTCAGGCTTCTTCTGGCGATCTCCCTGGGGGGGATCATCGGTTTGGAGCGCGAGGCGAGCCACAAGCCGGCCGGCCTGCGGACGCACATCCTGATCTGCATCAGCGCCGCGATGATGATGATCCTGTCGGAGCTTCTGCTCGCGGGAAACCCGGTGCCGACCGGCGACCTCCTCCGGGTGGCCGCGGCGGTGATCATGGGCATGGGGTTCATCGGGGCGGGGACGATCATCCAGTCGGAGGGCACGGTTCACGGGCTGACCACCGCCTCGACCCTCTGGACCGTCTCGGCGCTGGGGCTGGTGGTCGGCGCGGGCCGCTATCTCGTCGCCGTCATCTTTTCGGTCCTGGTGCTGGCGGCGCTCCTGCTCTTCCGAAGGATCGAAGAGACGCATCTCAAGAAGGGTCTCTACCACTACCAGGTCAAGATCAAGGAGCGTCCCGATATCCTCATCAACTTGAGGAAGCTCATTTTCCATCTCGGGCTGAAACTGGCCGAACTCAATCTGCGGAAGGACGGGGATGCTTTCAACGTGACTCTGGCCTTCTCCTCGTCCGAGGAAAAGGAACGGCAGTTCAACCAGAGCCTGCTTGACCTGGGCGATGTCCTCGAAATCAAGATTGACTAACGCCAGGATCGTCCTCGCGAGCGGCAACCGGGGGAAGATCAGGGAAATGAAGCGCGCCCTGGCCGGGCTGCCGGTGGTCATCATTTCCCTCGAAGACATCGGGGTCACGAGGACCGTTGAAGAGAATGGCCGGACGTTCCGGGAGAACGCCAGGCTCAAGAGCGTCGCCTACAGCCTGGAGAGCGATCATCTCACGCTGGCCGAGGATTCCGGTCTCGAAGTGGACCATCTCCATGGGGCGCCCGGAGTCTACTCGGCGCGCTTTTCGGCGCCCCGCGCCACCGACCAAAAGAACGTCCGGAAAGTGCTGCGGCTGATGAAGAGCGTGCCCTGGGGCGGGCGGGGCGCCCGTTTCGTTTGTCATCTCGTCCTGGCCCGGCAGGGCCAGGTCATCAAGGAAGTGAGGGGTGTCGTCCGGGGACGGATCGCCCTGGCCCCGAAGGGAGATAGGGGGTTCGGCTACGACCCGGTCTTCTATTATGCCCCGCTCCGGAGGATGTTCGCCGAGCTCCCGGCCGACCTCAAGAATTCGGTCAGCCACCGCGGCCGCGCGCTCGCGAAAATGCGAGCATACCTGTCCGCACGGCTCCGCCGGTCCGCCGGCGCCGGAAAAACGGGGAGAAGGGGGCCGAGCCCCCTCCGTCCCTGAAAGCTCAATTCGCGCCGCCCTCACTTGCCGCCGGCTTCGGCGCCCACGGTGATCTGGTCCTTGAGCTGACCGAACACCTTCTCGCCGATGCCCCGCACCTTCATGAGATCCTCGACCCGCTTGAAGTTTCCGTTCTCCTTCCGATAGTCGAGGATCCGCTGGGCGATCGCCGGCCCCACCCCCGGCAGCTTCTGCAGCTCATCCGACTGGGCGGTGTTGATGTTGATCTTTTGGTCCGGCGACTTGGACCCGGCCTGGAGAGAGAACAGCGGCTGGAGGACGAGGCCGAGGACGAGGGCCGCGGCCAGCGCTCCGATCTTAAAGTGTTTCATGAAAACCTCCTTTCACCGTCCTCTCATGCAACCGCGGGGCCAAACCCGAGCTTCTGCTATTCCGAGAATTATCTGCAGTTTAGACCATGGCGTTCGACTCCCACAGCAACCACTCGTTAACCTCCCGACCCCCGCAACGTCAACCTCTATTACCGAAGGCCTGTCGGTCAACGGATGCGCTGTGCCTGCCCTGGGGGAGTGGGCGGCCAGCCGAAGCGGCCATTGAAGGTTTAGCCCGATCAAAGCGCAATTCGAGGGAACCCCGGGTTTTGGGCGGCGAGTATGTATTGAGCTCGAAAGAGAATTAGGAAACGCCACCCGATAAACACCCAATATCATCGAAGCGAAAGGGACTGATTATGCGAGTTACGGAGCCGCCGAGAATTGCGTTTTGAGAGCGGCGTTAAAAACCTGAACGGGAGCGAGGCGGGTTGCCCACTCCCTCAAGGCAGGCGGCCAATTACGACCGGGGATGGCTTTTGCGGTAGACGCCCATGAGGTGCCCGAGGTCGAGGTGGGTGTACTTCTGCGTCGTGGCCAGGCTCTCGTGTCCGAGGAGTTCCTGGATGACCCGGAGGTCGGCGCCCCGGCTCAGCAGGTGCGAGGCGAACGAGTGCCGGAGCGAGTGCGGGCTGATCTTCCGGCGGACGGCGGTCTGGCGAATATACTTGTCGACGATCCGCTCGACCGAGCGGGTGGTGATGCGCCGCCCTTTGTAATTCAGGAAGAGGGCGTAATCGCCCGGCTTCTCGCCCAGTAGCGCCGCCCGCGCGGTCAGGTAGCCCTTGACCCGCTCCCGGGCGATGGCGCCGAACGGGACGATCCGCTCCTTTTTGCCCTTGCCGCGAACCCGGACGAGCCTGTCGGCCAGGTGGATGTCTTCGAGGTTGATGCCGACGAGCTCGCTCACCCGGATCCCCGTCGCGTAGAGGAGCTCGAGCGCGGCCTTGTCGCGGAGGTCGAGCGGCTTTGTCGAGGGCGGCATGTCCAGGAAGCCGGCCATCTCCTCTTCCGTGAGGAACGACGGGACGAGCTGCTCCTGCTTCGGCGTCGCCACGAGCGAGGCCGGATTCTCGGCCGTCCAGCCGCGCTTCAGCGCGTACCGGTAGAACGAGCGAACGGCGGCCAGCTTCCGGGCGAGCGAGGATTTCTTCAGCCGTCTTTCGTGGAGCTCGGCCATGAACCCCCGGATTTGGAGGTTGTCGGCGTTACGGAGCGAAACCCGGCGGACGTCGAGGTAGCCGATGAACTGCCCGAGGTCCCGCTGGTAGCCCGAGACGGTGTGAACGGACGCGTTCCTCTCGTGCCGGAGCTGGTCAAGGAATTCGTCCAGGTCCTTAAGGTCTCGCTTCATCCTTGCCGGTGTCCGGGGGCTTTTCCGGCCCCGCGCCCTCGGCGGCCTCGGCCAAGGTTTCCTTGTAGCCGCACTTTTCGTCGGGACAATAGAGCAGGGCGGTCCCGCCCTTCTGTTTCTTCCGGAAGAGCACAGGCTTGGCGCACTTCGGGCAGGCCTGGCTGAGCGGCTCGTCCCAGCTCGCGAACCGGCACTTGGGGAAACGGCCGCAGCCGTAGAAGAACTTCCCCCGTCTCGTCGTCCGCTTCAAGAGCATGCCCCCGCAGCCGGCCGGGCAGGCGATGCCGGTCTCCACCTTCTCACTCACTTTCTTCTGGATGTACTTGCATTCCGGATATTTGGAGCAGGCCACGAACAGTCCGTAACGGCCGCGCCGCCTGACGAGCTGGGCGCCGCAAGTGGGGCACTTTTCCTCCAGGGGCGTGACCTCGGGCTTGGTGAGACTCTGCTTGAACTTGCATTCGGGGTAGCCGGAGCACGCCTTGAACTGTCCGAACCGTCCCGTCCGGATGACCAGCGGCTTGGCGCACTCGGGGCATTTCTCGTCCACGGGGATCCCCTCGCCCCTGACGCTCTTGGCCTCGCCCGCCTTGGCCAGGTCCTGGCTCAGGAGGACATGGTACCGGCGGAGCGTTGTCAGCCAGTCCTCCTCGCCCTCGCTGATCTTGTCGAGCGCCTCCTCCATCAGGGCCGTGAACTTGTATTCCATCAGGTCGGCGAAGTTGGCCACCAGGAAGTCGGTGACGAACATCCCGAGCTCGGTCGGGACGAACTTGCCCTTGTCCTTGATGACATAGACCCGGTCCTGGAGCGTGCCGATGATCGGCGCATAGGTGCTCGGCCGCCCGATGCCTTTCGCTTCGAGCTCCTTGACCAGGCTGCCCTCGGTGTACCGCGGCGGGGGCTGCGTGAAATTCTGCTTGGTCTCGAGGTCGAGGAGCTTGAGCGTCTCGCCCTTCTGCGCTTTGGGGAGCTGCGCGGTCTCCTTGTCCAGGCTCGGGTAGACGACGAAGTAGCCGTTGAACCGGATGACCTCTCCCTTGGCCTTGAACTCGCACCGGTCGGCCATGATGGTGAAATCGGTTTCCTCGACCACGGCCGGGCTCATCTGCGAGGCGAGGAACTTGTTCCAGATCAGCTTGTAGAGGTCGTACTCTTCCTTCTTGAGATAGGGCTTCACGGCATCGGGGGGGAGATCGAGCGAGGTCGGCCGGATCGCCTCGTGGGCGTCCTGCGACTTCTTCTTGTTCTTGTAAACGTTCGGATGCGGCGGGACGTAGGCGGCCGAGAAGCTGTCATGGATATGCTTCCTGGCCCCGGCCAGGGCGGCCTCCGAGATCCGGACCGAATCCGTGCGCATGTAAGTGATCAGGCCGACGAGGCCGCGTTCGCCGATCGGCATCCCCTCGTAAAGCTTCTGGGCCACGAACATCGTCTTCTTGACGGGAAACCCGAGGAGCCGAAAGCTCTCCTGCTGCAGGGTGCTCGTGATGTAGGGCGGTCCGGGATGCCGCTTCTTCTCCCGGACGGTGACGTCCGCGAGGATGAACGGCTGCTGCTTGAGGCCGGCGACGAGCTCCTGCGCCCGGGCGCCCTCCGCCACCTTGAATTTCTTGCCGTCGAGCTTGACGAGGTTGGCCTTGAAGGGCGGCGGCTCCGACGCTTCGAGCTGGGCGTTGACGGACCAGTACTCCTCGGCGACGAAGGCCTTGATTTCCTTCTCCCGCTCGCAGATGAGCCGGAGGGCGATCGACTGCACCCGCCCGGCGCTCAGCCCCTTCCCGATCTTTTTCCAGAGCAGGGGGCTGATCTGGTAGCCGACGAGCCGGTCCAGGATCCGGCGGGTCTGCTGGGCCTGGAACATGTTCTCATCGAGCGCCCCGAGGTGCTCGAAGGCTTCCTCGACGGCGGTCTGGGTGATCTCGTGAAAGACGGCCCGGCGGATGTTCGGGTTGTCCGCCTGCAGGAGCTGGCTGAGGTGCCAGCTGATGGCCTCGCCCTCCCGGTCGGGGTCGGCGGCCAGGATGACCGCGGTCGATTCCTTGGCGGCCTTCTGGAGCTCGGCGACCGTCTTTTTCCGGTCCGGGAGGACGACGTAGGTGGGGGCGAAATCATGGTCGACGTCCACGCCGAGCTTGCTCTTGGGGAGGTCCCGGATATGCCCCATCGACGCCTTGACGACATAGCGCGGGCCCAGGTAACGGTTGATGGTGTGCGCCTTGGCGGGCGATTCCACGATCACGAGTGACTTATCCATTTAGAGACTCCTCTGAAAGCACTTGCCCGGCGCCTGCCGAACGAGACCCTTGAGCTCCAGGCTGAGCAGCCGCGCCAAAACCTCGGAAACCGAAACGTCCGTCGTCTCGACGAGCTCGTCGATATGGGTGAGTGCGTCCGTCTTCAATCCGTCAAAGATCTTTTTCTCCTCGGGGCTCAACTCGGGGCTCGCCTCGCGGCCCCCTTTTTTCGAGGACAGCAGCTTCTCCCGGAGCGGAGTCGGCATCTCTTCTACCACATCTACCCATGTTTCGACAAGCTTGGCGCCGGTTTTGATCAGCCAGTTGGCGCCGCCGCTCAGGGCCGAAGTGATGTTCCCGGGAACGGCCATGACCTCGCGGTTCTGCTCCAAAGCGAGACGCGCGGTGATGAGCGAGCCGCTCCGCCGCGTGGCCTCGACGACCACGACGCCGAGCGTCAGGCCGCTGATGATCCTGTTCCGGAGTGGGAAGCGATAGGCCAGCGGCCGGGCGTCCGGCGGGAACTCGGTGACCACCGCGCCCGTCCCGGCGATCTTCCGGAAAAGGTCCTTATTTTCCTTGGGGTAGACCTCGTCGAACCCCGACCCCAGCACGGCGACCGTACGGCCCGCCTGGAGCGCGCCCCAATGGGCCAGCGAATCGATCCCGACGGCCAGGCCGCTGACGACGACCAACCCGGCCGCGGCGAGATCGCTGGCCAGCCGCTCGGCGACGGCCCGGCCGAACGGGGTTGGCCGGCGGGCGCCGACCACGGCCACCGCGGGCTCGGACAGGACCGCCGGGTCGCCGGCGACATACAGGACAGACGGCGGGTCGAAGATCTCGCGGAGGAGCGCGGGATAGGCTTCCTCGTCGCGTGTCAGGAGGCGCCAGCCATTTTTTTCGGCAGTCGCCAGGACCCGGGCGGCATCGTCGAGGAGCCTAGGGGAAGCGAGCGCCCGCGCCCTCTCTTTCTCCAGGCCCAGCGATTCGAGCTCCCGGGCCGAGGCGCCGCAGACGTTTTCGGGCGAGCCGAAGCGCTCCAGGATTCGCTGGGCCGGGCGGAGACAATCCGAAAGGACGATATTCAGGGCCACCCAGTAAACCCGCCGGTCGGCGGTCGATCTCATGAAGGGTCTCTTTCTAACGCTCCAATACTCTGGACGCTCGGGGCCCGGCGGTCCGTCTCAGCGGCGTCCGACTAGAGTCCCGGAGTCGCGGACGGGTCCTTCGGCTTTCCCCTTTCCTGAATGTCCTGCCGGGTCCCGGCCCGGCCCGTCCGGGCCCGGTTTCATGGCTTGATCCAACCCTAGGCGATCACCTGCAGAGCTCCGGCGGGATGGCGAACACGGGCCGGTCGCTGTAGGAGATGACCTTCTCCGTGGTGCTCCCGAGGATCAGGCGCCCGAGCGCGCCGATGCAGGTCTCGATGACGATGAGGTCGCAGTGGCGTTCCGCCGAATACTCGACGATGCCGTGGACGGCGGTGACCGCGCGGATGACATCATGCTCCACCGTGATGTCCTTGCCTTCAAGCGTCGCCTTCTTCTTGAACTTGGCCAGGACGGATTCGAACATATCGTCCACCATCCGGAACTCGTGTCCGTGGAGCTCAAGAACGTACAGGAAGGTCAGCGATGCGGACAGGCCCTTGGCCACCTTCCAGGCATACTCTCTCTCAATATCTTCCTTCTTGCCGAAGTCCGTGGGGACGAGGATTTTCTTGATCTCCGGCCCGGATTTTCTCTTCTTGGTCACGAGCACGGGGACATGGGAATGCCGCAGGACATGGTTGGCCACGCTGCCGACCAGCGGGTTGCCCAGCTGGCTCTCGCCCGTCTTGCCCATGACGATCAGGTCGGCCTTCTCGGCTTCCGCTGTCTCCAGGATCTTCTTTGCCGGCGAGCCCTGGGCGACGAGGGACTTCTTGAAACTGACGCCCTTCTCTTTCCCGGCGTCCTCGAGCCGGGCCTGGGCTTCCTGCTTGATATCGTCGGTCCGGCGGATCATCTCCTGGATGAGGGCCGGATACTCATTATAGAGGGCCAGGCTGAAGTCGGGCGTGACATTGAGCGCCGTGATCTCGGCGCCGAAGGCCCGGGCGAAGGTCTGGGCATAGGCGAGGGCGGCCTGGCCTTCGTCCGAAAAGTCGGTCGCCCAGAGAATATTCTTGATGAATTCTTTCATGCGGACTCTCCTCCTAGGGGAAATCGCGGCCGGACGTCCGATCCCCCGCCGGCGATTATCACTATAACCCGCCTTCTGCCTCATGGCAAGAAGAGGATCGGGCACGATCAACCGCTATCGTCCTTGCTCCCATTCGGGTTTTTAACGCCGTTCACTCAACGCTCGCCTCGGCGGCTGCGTAACTCGCGTCTTAGATTCACTCATCATCACGTTGATTCTCTTTGTTTTTCTCGCGGATTTTCCCATCTTCGTTTCGAGCTCAATACATACTCGCCGCTCCAAAGGCAGAGTTCCCTCGCCGAGCATTTCGCGAAGGCTAAACCCTCAATGGTCGCGACGGCCAATAGCGGTCGATCGTTCAGGCCCCCCAACTTCTTCTGTCTATATTATTAAATCCGAAGAGGTTACCGGCCCATGAGGACGGAGCTGCCGGTGAAGAAGGTCCCGGCGACGGCGGCCGTCATCAGCCCGACCAGGGTCGCCGCGACGAGCGCCCGGAACCCGAGCCGCGAGAGGTCGCGGTACCGGCTCGGCGCCAGCGCCCCCACGCCGCCGACGAAGATGGCGAGCGAGGCCACGTGGGCGAAGCCGCAGATGGCATAGGAGGCGATCAGGGCCGAGCGGGGGTTGCGCAGAGTGCCCCCGGCCATGAGCTGCGCCAGGTGCTGGAAGGAAGCGACCTCGGTCGCCACGGTCCGTTCGCCGACGATCCGGGCGACCGCCGCCGCGTCAGCCGGAGGAACGCCGGTGACAAGGACGAACGGATAGAAAAGGTAGCCCAGGAACGTCCGGAACGACCACTCCACCTGCCAGCCGAGCCAGCCGTTGAGGTAGCCGCCGAACCACCCGAGAACGAGGTCGAGCAGGGCCAGAATGCCCAGGAAAGACAGGAGCAGGGTGATGATCCCGCCGAGAAGCTGCAGCCCGCTTTTCGATCCGTCGATGATGGCCAGGATCAGGTTGTCCTGTCGATCGTAGTGCGGTTTGATATCCACGCCCAGGGTCAGGGGAGTGCCGGTCTCGGGCATCATCAGCTTGGAGATGACCAGCGTCGCCGGCGCCGCCAAGACCGACGCCGAGACGAGATGGCCCGCGATCGTCGGCATTTGACTCTGCAGCAGAAAGACGTAGACGGCCAGGACGGTCGAAGCGATGGTCGACATGCCGGCTGTCAGGATGGTCGTCAGCTCCGAGCGGGTCATGTCCGCCAGGTGGGGCCGGACCGTCAGGGACGATTCGACGCCGACGAAGATCTCGCTCGAGACGCAGAGCGACTCCGCGCCGCTCACCCTCATGAGCCGGGTGAAGACGCGGGCGAAGAGCCGGATGAAGAAGGGCATGATGCCCAGGTAGTAAAGGACGCCGATCAGGGCGGCGAAGAAGATGATCGTCGAGAGCCCCTGGAAGGCCAGGATATAGCCGAGCGACGTTTCGCCGCCCTCGCCCGTGGCGCCCGGAGGCAGGGCCAGCCGGCCGAAGACGAAGCGCGTTCCGGCCTGGGCGCTGTCGAGGACCTTGACGACGACTTGGTTGACGAACAGGAAGATCTTCGTTCCCGCCGGCACGACGAAGATGAAGAAGGCGAACAGGAACTGGAGGCCGATCCCCCAGAGGAGGACCCGCCAGTTCACGACCTTCCGGTTCGCCGAAATCAGCCAGGCGAACCCGGCGATGACGAAGATCCCGAGGAAGCTCACCAGGTTATAGGTTTCCATGTTTCGCCCTTGTTTCCTGATCACGGGTCCTGTCACGGCGCGCCCCTGTCCGTCCTCGCGCCTCACCCGTCAAGAGAGGGGTCCCCGTCGCTCCGGGCGGGCAGGGGCTGGCGCCGTGCCACCCCTGATCAGGGACAGTAGTTTTAATCGCTGTTTCCTTCTACAGCTACTAACTTGATTCTTGAGGCGGCGCCGCGGACGAGGCGGAGGCGCGAGACGGGAATCTCGAGATACGAAGCCAGCGCCTCCAGCACCTCCTGGTTGGCCCGGCCCTTATCGGGAGGCGCCGTGACGTGGACCTTGAACTCGCGGGGCCCCAGCTCTTCGAGCTTGGCCCGGCGCGCCGAGGGGTGGACGCGAACGGAGAGAAGCGCGGGCGGCGGTCCGGCTTGGCGGCTGAGCGCGGTCATGGGGCCAGGTCCCGCGGCTGACGGAGACAGAGGACATCCCCGGGCCGCCAAGCCCGGCATCGGCCGGAGGGATGACGCCGCCGTCTCAGCGAAGGATGTCCTTGTACTTGCCGAAGAGCTCCCGGAGCTGCTCCTTGGTGATGATATAGCCGCTGATGTAGAGCGACAGCGTCGAGCGCATCGGGTCGTTGGACTTGATGAGGACGTACTCGCGGACCGCGCCCGTGCGGTTCTGCGTCGGGATGCGGATGAGGACGCCGGCGTCCTTGCCCGCGGCGATCTTGAGCGGCACGGGCGCCGGCTTGCCGGCGATGTCGTAGGCGGCGCTCCGGTGGTTGAACTCGACCCGGAGCTCGAGCTCGCCCCGGTTCATGATCTTCAGGTCGGCCAGGAGCTCGTCGCCCTCGACCATCAGCCCCGCGTCATAATTGTAAGGATCGATCTCGATCTTGGCGGAGGGCGGGACCTCGATCTCGGCTTTGATCTCGAGGGGCCGTTGCGGATCCTTGGGGTCGTTGGACTGGACGTAAACGACCTTGGTAATCTGTCCGCTGTAGCCCCGGGAGTCGAATTTGACCTCGATCTTGCCGCTCTTTCCGGGCGGGATCGCCCGGTCGGAAACGAGCGCCGCCGTGCAGCCGCAGGAGGTCGAGACCTTCTCGATCGTCAGCGTGTCATCGCCCTCGTTGGCGAAGACGAATTCGTGACTGGCGATGTCCCCCTGCTTGATCTTGCCGAAGTCCCAGGCCGTCTCCTTAAACTTGATCTTCGGCGTCCCGGCCCCGGCCGCCACGGCCAAGAACGGGAGTATGAAGAGGCCCGCAAGAAGCACGATGACCCCGCCTGTCGAACGCTTGTTCATCTGTCCACCTCGCACTATCGAGAATTTACACTTTTTGCGCGTCCGAGGCAAGAGTCAGGCTCGCGCCGGGTCGCTTGAGGGCAGGCCGCGATATCCCGCGGCGACTTTTGGGAGGGGACGGGTTGACGGCGGAGCCGCTTCCCGTTTCCCGGCTGAGGGCGTGTATTTTAAATAGAAGCCGTAATTTCGTTGACAGGGATTTCAGCGCGCCTCTATAATGGGCATGAATTCCGGGACAAAAAAATGCGCAATAAATTCCGCAGCCTTTTGACAATCATTCTCCTCGCTTTCCTCATGGCGCCTGGCCTTGTTCTTAAAGCGGCCGGCGCACAGACCATCACGCTCCAGGTGACCGCCGAACTGGCCATCGTCCGGCAGAAGCCCGACATCATGAGCCCCGTAGTCAAGCAGCTGATCGCGGGCGCTGTGCTGGAAGCGGAAAAAAAAGAGGGCGAATGGTATGAGGTCAAGGTGGACCTGGACTCGGGCGGAACGATCTTAGGCTATGTCCACGAGAGCCTCGTCCGGGTCGTCTCGGGCGCACCGGCCGGGGCCCAGCCGGCTTCGCAGACTGACAAAGAGCCGCCCCCGGAGAAAGTCGAGGAGAAGCCGGTGAAACCCGCGGCTGAGACGACCGAGCCGTCGGCGCCCGCACCCGCCGCGAAGCCGCCGGCCTCGTCAACAAAGCCCCCGGAATCCCCGGCCCCCAAAGAACCGGCCCGCCACGCGGTTTCCATCTGGTACGGCGGGAGGTACGCCATGGTCGCGGACCTCAACGACGGAGCGGCGGGCATGGCCGACTATTTCGCGGCCCGACTGGCCGCCGACCCCTCGAACGACGTGGACTCTGTCCACGTCGGGGACGCTTTCGGCGCCGAGTACCGCCGCTCTTTGACCAGCGGTCTCGACATCGCCATCGGCGCCGGGTATTTTTCCGCGGAAAACTCCAGCACCATCAATTTCAAGGGCCAGCCGACGACGACGCGCTACATGACGACGCCCAGCGTCAGCGCCATTCCCGTCAGCCTGTCGCTCGTCTTCCGACCGATGAAGAGGATCTATATTAAGGCCGGGCTTGAGCTGGCCTTCGCCCACTGTGAATATCTCTACAGGTTCGAAGAGGGCGGCGCGGTCCAGGAATGGCAGGGCAGCGCCGATGACGTCGGGATCGGTCTGGCGCTCGCCGCAGGCTACGAGCTGCGACTGTCGGATACCTTCTCTCTCTTCGCCGAGGCCGGTTACAGGAAGCTCCAGATGGACACTCTGGACGGGGAAGAGATTTACCTCGAATCCGGAAAATCCGACGTCACGACGACGGGCTCCCTTTACTTCAGCCGGAGCGCCCTGCCCGACGGCTCAACGTATGCCGCAGTGTTCATCCACCCGGACTTCCCGGGGGGAGCCGGCGTGGTCGAGGCCCGGAGAGCCGAGCTCTCGCTTTCCGGGGCCAGCCTGCAGTTGGGCCTGAGGTTCAACTTCTAGGCCGAAGCCCTCCCCTCCTGCGCGCCGCTCTTCCTGAGGAGGGCGATGTGCTGAGCGTGGAGGCCACGGAAAAGCGGCACGACGCGCACGACATCGAACCCGGACGCCGCCGCCTCCCCGCGAAACTCTCGGCCGCTGATCATCTTGATGCGCGTCGTCTTGCGGAGGATTTTGCGACGGACCGCCCGCTGGGCCAGGTGAAGCGGGTTGGCCTGATAATAAGATACGATCAGCCACTCCCGCGTGGCGCGGTCGAATTCGGCCAAGGCCGCCCGCCGGGCCGGCGATTCATGAAGGTGGTGGAAAAAGCGCATCGAGAAGACGAGCGAAAATGTCCCGTTCCTGAACGGCAGGCCCCGGGTCAGGTTGGCGACAACGCCTACGGGATGGACCGGGCCCGCCCCGCGGGAGCTCGCCCGCCTGACCATGGCGACGGACAAGTCGGCGTCGAAAACCTCAAACCCCGCTGCGCCCAGGAGCCCGGCGAACCGGCCGTAGCCGCAGGGGGCGTCGAGCGCGCGGGCCGCCTCGCCCTCCCCCAGACCCGGCGGCGCCGCGGCCGCCGGCGAACACAGGGACAAGAGCTTCTTCAGGATGCGCCTCTCGCGGGCGTTGACGAGACGCTGGTCGAGCCCCCGGTATCGCTTGCGCTCGTAGTCCGCGACTTCGTTCGCCTGGAACCCGACGTCAACTAAAAAAAACATACTGAGGCCTCTCTTCGATGCGGATGGCGCTCCCCAAGGCGGCCGGGCTCTCCCGGCCGTCGAGCCCGACGACGAAGCGCGGCGCTTTGGGGAAGACGTGGTCGACGCCGCCCCGCACGGTCCAGCAGACCGCGAAGTCATCGCTTCCTTTCCGGAAGTTGTAGATTTCGGCCGGGGCGCCGGCCGTCTTGCCCTCGAAACGGCTGCCCTCGACAAGACGGACGAGCGTCTGCAGCGCGAAATAGCCCGGACGCCGCCGCCAGGCCGGCTCCCGGTTATCGATGAGGCCATAACCCGGGGCGGCGAGCTGCCACCAGTACATCCTCTCGACGAGCCCGCTCGACGCGCCGATCACGAAATACCGCACAAGATAGTTTGCCTGCGCCTCTTCGGTGACGCTGGGCTTTCCGGGCGCCGGCGAGTACCGGCCCGTGCCCTCGAGCGGCCAGTTGAATTCCGTGATCCAGCAGCCGCGGGGCTCGCGGAGCGACCGGTCGACGACGGCTCTCCAGAGGGCGAGCTTCTTGGCCATGGTCCAGCCGAACTGGGCGCTCTCCGGCGCGCCCGTCCGGTCCACATAGAGGAGCGAGCTGACCTTGTCGAAGGCAAGGCGCCGGAGTACCGGCGGGTAGAGGTGGAACTCGAAATCGATGACCGCGGGCCCGACGACACGGACGCCGTGGGCGGCGGCGAGCTCGAGCGCCGGCGCGGCGAGGGCGACATATTCGCGCCAGTCCCAGACGCCCCATTTCGTCCGGTTCCAGGCGTGCCCGACCTCGAAATGCGAGGCGGACGGGGCGAGCGCGGAGAAGGCGTCGGCCAGGAAGCCCCGCCAGCCGGACGGGGCGAGGACGTCGTCGCGGCGCTGGAGCAGGGCGATGACGACGTCCAGGCCCTCGCGGCGGAGAAGGGCGGTGAAGGCGGCGTGGCGGCCGAGGCGGTCGCGCTCCCAGGAGGGAACACGGACGAGCGTCTGCCGGATGCCCGCCGACTTCAGGGCGCCGATGATCTCCTCCTCCCGGCCGGGAACCGGTGAGCAGGCGAGGGCGAAAGGCGAACCGATGTCCACGGGGCGGCGGTGCAGGTGCTTCATGTGCTCGCGGTAGCGCCGGAGCGCGGGGGCGGCGGCGGCCAGGTCGGAGGCGATCAGGCTGAAGTAGCTCCCCGCGTGCCTGAGATGGTGGCGCGTCCGCTCGCGCCGCGGGGCGACGTTGTGCGGCTGGTCGGCATATTCGTTCCAGGCGAAAGGAAAGCTCATATCACTGGATCCCGAGCGCGCGCGCCAGCCGCCGCAGGCGCAGCCGGCGCTTGAGCGCGAGATAGTTCGTGAAGACGGACTTGTTGATCTTGTACCACAGGCGCGGCAGCGCCGGCGGCGGCCCGCCGTAATACCGGGTCAGGAAATGATCGCGGTGGGAGGCGGGGATGCCCAGGCGGATGAGGTTCTTGGCGCGGGCGAACCGGCCCAGGCGGCGGCGGACGCGGATGCGGTTGGTATCGAGAAGCAAGAATTCAAAGCTCCCCGCGGCCGATGTCCTGACGAGCACGTTGCCGTCCGAGAGGTCTCTGTGGAGGATGCCTTTGTCGTGGACGGATGAGAGGTGCGCGGCCAGGGCGTCGAGCAGGGATTCGAATTCCCGGTTGGGAAGCTGCCTGAACAGCCCGCGGACTTCGACGGCGCCCGCGACCCGCTCCGCCAAAAAATAGCTCCGGTCGACGAACCCGCGTTTCCTTTTGGCGAACCAGGCCACGGGGCGCGCCGTGCCCAGGCCGCGATCGGTCAGCGCGGCGGCGCCCCGCCAGGCCCTTTCGGCCTTGGAGCGAAGGACGAGCGACTTCAGCTTATTGACCCCGCGGGAAGAGAGCTCCTTGACGATGATGTCGGCGACCTCGCACGAAGCACACGGCAGGGGCAGGCGGACGATGATATTGCGGCCTTCGCTCAGGACCTCGGCCCCCTGACGCGAGCGGAGGCGTTCGAACGGCGCCAGAGCCTCCAGGAACACACGGTCATCGCAGGCGGCCGCGATCATGCCTTTGTATCCGTCGATCTCTTTGGGGACGGCCTTGAGCCCGGGGACAGTCCCGGGGCCGGACGAGCCCCCGGCCTGCGCCCGTCCCCGGCCTGCGCCCGTCCCCGTTCTCTGCTCCAGTATCTCCCGGAGCGCGGCGCCGAGGGCGGCCGGCTGGAATTTTTCCCAGGTCAGCTCATAGCCTCTCCGGGCGATCGATTCGCGGAGGCCGGCATTATTCTTGAGCGCCAGGATGGCGTCCGCCAGCGATTCCGGCCTGGAGTTATCGCAAAGATAGATATCCCGTCCGTGCTCGAAGAACTCCGTGACGGCCGGCGTGCGGGCGGTGACGACCGCCTTGGCCATGGCCATCGCCTGGAAGATCTTGTGGGGAACGACGCGGCCGGCCTTCTCCGTCCGGCCGAAGATCCCGAGACAGACATCCGCCCTGAAGGCCACCGTCCCCGCGAGTGCCGCCTGGCCCTGCCAGCCCTCGAAATAGATGTTCCCGAGTCCAAGCTCCGCGGCGCGCGCCTTGACGTCCGGCAGGGTTCTTCCGCCGCCGATCATCAAGAAGCGAACGCTCTTGTCCCTTTCCCAAACGCCGCGGGCCGCCTCGATGATGAATTCGACTCCGTGGAGCGGCAGGAAGGAGCCGAAAAAAGCCGCGGTGAAGGCCGCCCCCGCGGGCTGAGCCGCCCGGGCCGCCTGCCCGGCCCGCGCCACGTCACGGCTGAAGACCCGGTCGTCAAACCCGACGGGGATAACGGCGAACCTATTTTGGGGCAACCCGAAGAAACGGGCGTAATAATCCCGGTGCGCCGCGGTATCGGCGAGGATAAGATCGGAAAAGCGGAAGGCCAGCGCGTCGATCCGCCTGTTCCACCAGGCGGCGAGGGATGCGCTCGACCGCCAGCCCCAGTCCACGATCTTGGTCTCGAACCGGGAGGCCAAGGGGTCGAAAATGACGCGCCGCGAACCCAAGACGGAGAGAAAACGCGCCAGCGGAATGTCCTTCTGGCAGAATTCGGGGACGAAAATATCACGGCATCGGTTTCGGCCGCCGGCGTCTCTCGAGCGGGCGCCCTGCGCCAGCCACTCCGACGCGAGCCGCGGGTAACGCAGCCAGAACTTGTATCCGGGCCGGACATGGCACTCCGAGACCGAAACGCCGGCCAGGCCAAGCCCCCGCCTCAAGACGGCATTCCGCGGATAGTCGCGGTCATATCCTCCGAGAAAACAGACGTCCATGGTGATCTTCAAGAAAATAAACCAGATGCGCTTTTTTTGCAATGACTGCCGCAACGATACCGCGACGGCGGTGGGAAGCATCCCCCGGCCGGAGCGTCTTCCGTATTGCCGCATGGCCGCGGCGATTGCCTCAGGTCCTGCGTTTGGGAGAGAATAGGCCCGTGAAAAAAGCCGGCAAGTCCTCGATCGAGATCAACCCGGGGTTCCGGAAGGCCCTCGATATCATGGAGGGAACGGACCGCCATGTCTTCATCACCGGCAAGGCGGGGACGGGTAAGTCCACGCTCCTCGAGCTTTTCCGCTCGCAGACGCCGAAGCGGATCGCGGTCCTCGCGCCGACGGGCGTCGCCGCCCTCAACGTCCGCGGCCAGACGATCCACTCGTTCTTCAAGTTCAAACCCGACATCACGCCCGACCGCATCCGGAAGCTTCCCAAGAACGCGGACCGGGCCGCGCTCTACAAAAACCTCGACGCCGTCGTCATCGACGAGGTGTCGATGGTCCGGGCCGACCTCCTGGACTGCGTCGAAAAGTTCCTCAGGCTCAACGGCCCCCGCCCCAAAAAGTGGTTCGGCGGCCTCCAGATGATCTTCATCGGCGACCTCTACCAGCTGCCGCCCGTGGTCACCGGCCACGAGAAAGGCCTCTTCGGCGGCGACGGGGGCGGGCGGTACGAATCACCGTATTTCTTTTCGGCGGCGATCTTCGGCGAGCCGGCGTTCGACCTGGAGTTCGTCGAGCTGGAGAAGGTCTACCGGCAGACCGACGCCGGGTTCGTCGATCTTCTCAACGCCATCCGCAACCGCTCGATCGACGAGGCGGAGGTCGAGCGGCTCAACAGCCGCTGCCGGCCCGAATTCTCGCCGCCCGACGGCGAGTTCTACATCACGCTCACGAGCACGAACGACCTGGCGGCCCTGCGCAACCGCGAGATGCTCGCCGGCCTGCCCGGCCGCGCCCGCCGTTACGAGGGCCTGGTCGACGGCGAGTTCGACCGCTCCTCGCTGCCGACCGAGGAAGCCCTCGAGCTCAAGCCCGGCGCCCAGGTCATGCTCCTGACGAACGACCGGCGCGGCCGCTGGGTGAACGGGACGATCGGCCGGGTCGACAAGATCGTCAAGGTCGCGGGAGGCGACGAGATCATCGCCGTCGATATCCCGGGCGAGGGCCTGGTCGACATCGTGCCGAATACCTGGGAGCTCTTCCATTTCCGCTACGATGCCGAGGCCGACAGGATCGAGTCCGAAGCGGTGGGCGCGTTCACCCAGTACCCGCTGCGGCTGGCCTGGGCCGTGACGATCCACAAGAGCCAGGGCAAGACATTCGACCGCGTGGTCATCGACATCGGGCGCGGGGCGTTCGCCCACGGCCAGGTGTACGTCGCCCTGAGCCGCTGCACGAGCTTCGAGGGCATCGTCCTCAAGCGGCCGATCACCAAAAATCACATCTGGATGGACTGGCGGATCGTCAAGTTCCTGACACGCTTCCAGTACCGGAAAGCCGACGAGGCCGTGCCGGTCGCCGAGCGGCGGGCGATGGTCATCGAGGCCATCAGGACCGGCCGGGAGCTCGAGATCGTCTACCTCAAGCCGGATGACACGAAGTCGCGCCGCCGCATCCGGCCCGAAGCCGTGGAGATGATGGAATATCACGGCCGGACGTTCGAGGGAGTCAGGGCCTTCTGCCACAAGCGCGGCGAGGTCCGCAACTTCCGGATCGACCGGATGCTCGAGGTCAAGAAGTGCGAGGAGGCTTGAGAACGGGCGGCAAGGCTAATTGGTCGTAATGGGCCACATTTCCACCTGCGCCCCCTGAATCGTGCGTAATTCCTCGCAAACATTTGGCTCGAGCTGCTTAACCGGGTTCCGCCATCTCCACCGCTATTATTGCTATTACTTTTATCCCCGTTGTTATCTTTTCTATTATCTTTTAAGGTCACGGTGAAGGACTCTTCGGCCTGGCGATATTCCTTCATGCGGGCGAGGACATCGTCAGGCCACTTGCCCCCAGCGACGGCCTTTCTGAGCGCCCCGATATCGAGCACGCTGACGTCATTCCAGATACCGGCCGCGCGCAATTCTTCCTCGAGGGCCTGGCGCTTCTCCGTTCCCTCGTCTGGCCACGATTCGACAACTTTACTCGTTATCCTGAGGCGCGCATCCGTGCCGGCGATGACGACCACGTCTTCCTGCCGGGCAAAATCGAGGGCGACTTTCCGGATGTCCTTGATCTCCGCCTCGAGCCGTTTGATTTCCGCCTGGGGACCCTTGACCTGCTCCTCGAGCTCCTTCTTCATCCGCCACTTCTCCGCATAGGCATCGACAATGGCCACGCCCGGCACCTCTTTCCAGTCGGCCTGGGGCAGTTCCTGCAGCTTGAACAGGTGCTTCTTCGCCGGGCACAGGTCCCAGTAGGGGCACCAGCCGCAAAGGGCGCTCTCGTGCGGCGGGAATTCCCGCTCGGCTTCGATCCTGTCGATCAACCCGGCGAGATCCGCCTTGAGCTTCTCGAGCGCCTCCGGCGTGCGCGCCGAGCGCATCTCCATGTCGAAGGCCACGTAATGCCAGACGAGCCGCACCCGCTCCGCTTCCGGCCAGAGCGTCTGAACCCCGACCTGATAGAGGGCCAGCTGCTCGTCCGTGTCGACTTCGGCCTGCTCCGGCAGGCCCGAACTCGTCTTGTAGTCGTGGATCTCGAAAGCGCCGTCCGGGGCGAGCATCAGCCGGTCGATGATACCCTTGCATTTGTATCGCCGGGCATCGTCAAGAGGGAACCGGATGTACTTCTCGAGCCCCAGAACCCGCCCTTCGTCGAAGGGGTGGTGCCGCCGGTAATAATCCTCGATGAAGCGGCGGCCCAAGAGCCTGTAGTCGTCGGCGGTGCGCTCTTTCTTGTTGATCTTCACCTCGGGCTTCCAGTTATCGGCCCAGGCCTTTTCGTAGTAGCCCAAGAGCTCCTCGAGCGGAACGACCCGGAACGCCCGCTCTCGATAGAGCCACTCCATCGCCTCGTGGAACCGCTGCCCGAGAAAAGCCTCGACGCCTTCCTCGTAGCGCTTGATCCTGTCGACATAGACGAACTTGTAATGGCGCGCGCATTCCTCGAACTGATGAAGCTGCGAAATCGAATATTCGGCCATGGATTGAAGCTCCCTGAAGATTTTTATTAAACAGCAATTCCGGCCTCAAGTCCAGGCCGCCCCGGGAGCCGCTTCGCCGGCGAGCCGGCGCCGCCAACCGGCTTCGGGGACACGTTGACGCGGCCGCGCGGCTTCTGGTATAAGTCCGCGCTGGGCCAAGGGCCCATGATTATCGACTTCGATCGAGGTCCGGCCGGACATCGCCACGACGCGCCGGGCGGGAGGATACTCATGAAGCGTTCGTCGCCAGCCGGCCCCCGGAAGGGCATTTCTGCCGCCGCCGGGCTGGCCGTCAGCCTGATGCTCTGGGCGGGCCCCGCCCCGGCCGCGCCGGCGCGCCAGTCGACCCTGACTCTCAGCCTGACCCTCGACCTCAGCGGGCGGTTCGACCAATCCATCTACCGCGACTTCGGCAATGGGTTCATGCGCCACCACTACGGCGATGCCATCCACCTGACCTACACCATCAGGACCCGCTGGACAGTCGAGGGCGGCGAGGAAGCCACCAGTGAAAGCCTTGACCTCGGCCAGCCCGCCAACTCCTGCTCGTTGTCGGGAGCGGGCGGCGGCACCTACAACACCTATGAGACCCGGAAGACCACGGACCGCAAGACCCGGGCCCCGATGATGTCGGTGATGACCGTGGACTCAAGCTGGAATTACGGGACCGGCACGCCGGACAGCCCGCCGGTGCCGTCGGTTGAAGTCTCGCCCAAGAGCGGCCGGTTCCGCATCGGCCGGCTGGAGAATATCTTCGACTTCGACGACATCAAACCCGCCGGTTCGACGAAAAGCTACAACAAGAGCGCCGACGGGACCTTCTCCGATTCCTCGGCCCAGCCGTTCGGTGCGATCATGGGCCCGGCCTTCTGCAACTTCGCCAACATGTACACCATGTCGGCGCCCGTGCATAAGGGGCTGTCAGGGACGTTCGCCCCCGGCAAGCCCTTCTCCGTCTCGGGAACGGTCACCAAGGAGGTGACCCTGGCGGATTTCCTGGGGATGGCCGGGGGCTCGGCGCCCGCTCCCTCCCCCGATGTCGAGAGAAGCGACGAGGGCGGCGGCACACTGACGATCACCTACACTCTGTCCTACAACAAGGAACCCGAAGACCTCGAGGCCGTCTTCGTCCTGCCCAAGGACTTCGACGCCTGGCTGCCGACGGCGCTCCGGAACGAAAATGTGCCCGCCGACGGGCTGACGATCGGCGTCCGTCTCCGGCGGAAGGACAAGCCGGACGAACCGCCCGGCGAGAAGGCCAGCTTCACCTTCGAGCTCCTGGATACATCCCGGGAGCCCGGCATTTGCCTCAACTTTCCGGCCCCCGACAGCGTGACCAAGCCGGCCCCCTTCGACCTCCAGATCCTGGAGGCGGACAATCCCGGCCTCGAGGTCAAGGAGAAAGGCCAGTCGGCGTCCACCAAGGGCGAGCCGTCCCCCGACGCCGAAGTGATGGTGCGTTCGTTCGATTACGGCGCCTTCGCCATCCTCAAGGCGACGGCCCGGGTCGGGGACCGGACCTATATCGCCCACCTCGCGGGAGACGAGACAAAACAGTTCCTCAAGCTGCCGAAGGACGATAACGACAACCGGGTCGCCGACGGCTGGGAAAAGTCCGTCGGCTGCCTGGACAAGAACCTGCCCGCCGACTGGGACGGCGCCGACGACCCGTCCGGACAGGGAACGACCGGAGACGGGATCTCGCTCTACGAGAAATACCGGGGTTTCGATTTCGCCGGGATCCACGAGCGGCTCAAGCCCTACAACAAGAAATATGTCTTCTGCGCCGACGTGACGGGCGGCGTCCAGCAGGCCCTGGTCTCGCCGAGCATGAGCCCCTACGCCTTCACCAAGGTCAGCAGGACGGCCCTCCGCTTCATCGACGACAACCGCTGGACGGGAGAGGGCTCGTCGGCAAACGGAAAGCGGATCGTCAATTTCAACCACGGCTGGTCGGGAGGTCACGCCGTCGACCAGCACGGGCTCCGGGTCAACCTGGACGCGGCCGAGAACCCGGTCGCCCCGCCGGGCTACAACGCCTGGCGGGTGGCCAAGGGCTGGGGGGCCGAGGAAGACCCGTCGGAGACGACCGGCGGGATAACCTTGGCGGACGCCTCGGCCACTGACGGCCCCTGGTCGCCCGGCGACACCTACGAGATCCAGGTCTATCCGGGGAATATCCGGCGCCGTGTCCGCAACACGGTCGCCTATCACCTCAACGGCACAGAGGCGGACGCCCAGAAATACATCAGCGAGCACCCCGACGACTACGCCGAACACTACGCCCGCCTGCTGTCGCGCGTCATCTCCCACGAGATGTCCCACGGCATCGGCGCGCTGGACCACACGCCGCGGGCCGACGGCGACAAGAAGTGCGTCATGAGGTATTTCGCGTGGTGGGACTGCCCCAAGAACCCGGCCGACGCCTTCGAGCTCAAGGCCAGGACCTGGCCGGATTCGCTGTGCGGTGGCTGCTGGGGCCAGGTCGATGTCAGCGACCAAAGATAGGAGGCCGGTGGCGGTGCGGGAGGCGGGGCGCGAAGCGGATATGGCCAAGCGCAAGGAGGCGACCATGAGACGGCACGATAAAGGATCCCAAGGATGGGCTGCGGGCCTTTTCCTTATTCTTATTCTCCTCGCAGGCGCTCTGGCGGCCTGCCAGCGGACGTCCGGGACGTCCTCGACCCAGGCCGAGCCGGCCGGCCGCGAAGAACCGCCGGCCGCCGACCTGGCGCTCGAGGTGCGTCCGCTCTGGCCGACGGTTTACACGGGTAGTCTGTTGGCCATCCGCGCCCGGATAACGAGCCCCCGGGCCCAGCAGGACGCCTACCGCGAGCTCCGGGCCCTGGAGGACGGCACGAAACCCAAGACGCCGACATTCAAGCCGCCGGCCGTGCCCAAGGGTTGGGTTGAGCAGGTCGCTTTCACCGTGAAGCAGCTCCAGGCGGACGGCTCGACCAGGCCGGTCCTCGAGGGCCTGGATTGGACGGCCTGCCTTGTGCCGCTGTCCGAAGATCAAACCGCCGATCCTGCCGGGGCGAGCGCCTTGCCCCGCGAATGGAACCTGGGCCCGGACGTCGCGCCTTTGGCCGAGGGCGCCTATCTCCTCCAGGCGGCCTGGAAGGGTCCCGAGGGGACGTTGACCGCTTCCGAGACCCGCTTCACCGTCAAGCCGGCCGCGACCCAGGACGAGAAAACGGAACACGCCCGGCGGCTGGCCAAGTTCGAGTTCGGGCGCGGGCGCTACCAGGAGGCGCTGGCCCAGGCCACGGCCGTGATCGACGCCGACCCGGTCTTCACTCCAGAGATCGCCGAGACCTTCATGGTCGCCGCGGCCTCCCAGGCCGGCCTCAAGAACTGGCAGGCCGCCGCGGAGACCTACAAGAAACTCCTCGCCTGGCTGCCCGACAAGAGCGACCAGGCCGAACTCGTCAGGGACATGCTCAAGTACGTCGAGGAGCAGGCCGCCGCGCCCGCCCGCTGAGCAACCGGGCCGGCGAGCCCCTTAGCCCCGGGAAGCGCCTCCGCTATCCTCCGTCCTTCCCGAGAAATCCAGTCGGTCCGGGCCTGGCGGGGGGCCCACACGCCGCGCCGCCCCCCGGCTTGCCCATCGCCATCACATCAACGAAGAGGCCCTCCCGGCCCCGGCGCGCCGTGAAGATTTTCCTCCGGTATGCTTTAATAGTAAGGGGCTTCCGCCGGACGTCGGCGGTCCCGGAGAAGAGCGGAGAAAATGCCGCCCCCGGCGCAGAAAGGAGTCCAGATGCTGCCCATCGGTCCGCTGATGGTCGAACACAGGCTTATCGAGAGGGTTCTCCGAATCATGGCGGCCCAGGTCGAGGCCATGAAGGCCGCGAACAGTGCGGATTCCGTCGAGGTGGAGAGGATCGTTCATTTCATCCAGGTCTTCGCCGACCTCTGCCACCACGGGAAGGAAGAGGATATTCTTTTCCGCGAGCTCGCCCGTAAGGAGATCTCCCCGGAGCACAGGCGGATCATGGACGAGCTCATCGGGGAACATCAGCTGGGAAGACAGCTGACAGCATCTATCTCCCAAGCCAACGAGCGGTACCGGCGGGGCGAGGAGGAAGCGCTTCCGGCGATTGCCGACGGCTTCCGCCGGCTCGTCGAGTTCTATCCGGAACACATCCGGAAGGAAGACAAGGAGTTTTTCATTCCCGTCATGGACTATTTCAGCCGGGAAGAAAAAGACGCGATGCTGCGAGAGGGTTACGAAGCCGACAGCCGGCTGCTGCACAAGGAGCACGAGGCGCTGGCGGCCGGGCTCGAGTCCGGCGCGTCCAAGCGGCGCTGACGGTTTCGATCGGCGTTTGCCCTTCTTATGACGGATCATGTCCGGTTTCCCAAGCGCTTCTCGACAGGCGGCCCGACCAATAATCGCCGATAGAGCGGGGACGGAATTCCGGGACATGACCGGATTCTCTTGAATTCGGATCGTGTCCCGCGAATTCCGAATGTCCCTGAACGTCGGGCAATCCCCGACCCGACGAAATCCGTGGCAGGGCAGTCCCTTCTGATGTATATTCGATGATGCCATGACCGTTAAAGTCGGCCGGAACGATCCCTGTCCCTGCGGCAGCGGCAAGAAGTACAAGAAGTGCTGCGGCCGGGAGGCCAGTCAGGCGGCGATCCTGGCCCCGAAGGACGACGAGTTGACCGGGACCCCTTTGGACGCCTACCACGGGCTGCTTCCATTGCTCGCCATCACCGAGCGGAAGATCATCCAGTTCGAAAAAGACGGCCAGGAGTTCAAGAAAGCCGCCAAGAACTCCGAGAAACACTACCGGATCGGCAAGGACGACGGCCTCCTGAGCAGCCATTACGTGAGCTGGCTGGATTTCGACTTCCGGTTCGGCGCCGGCCGGAAGACGGTCGTCGAGCGCGTCCTGGAGGACCCGCTGATCGCGAAGCTCTCGGAGCCCGGTCGGACGTGCCTCAAACATATGGCCGCGAGCTACGCCACCTTCTACGAAGTCCTCGACCCGGGTCCCGAGGTGGTGGTGCTCGATGAGCTCGGGACGGGCCGGCGCTGGAACGTTCTGTATTATGGCGAGCTGTTCGAGACACCCGCCGTCAAAGGGGACGTCTGGTACACGCGGCTCCTGGGCCCTCCCGAGCAGACCCTGAGCTACACGACGCCTTACGTCTGGGGGGCGGAGACCCGCGCCCAGTTCGAGCGCGCCGTGCGCCGGATCACGAACGATTTTCTCAAGGACAAACGCTCGATCGGCGTGCCGGCCGACCGGCTGTTCGCCGAGTCGCAGAAGCAATCGGCCGCCTTTTGGGCCGAATATATCCTGTACAGCAACAGCGACCGACGGGAGGAGCTGTCGGCGGCGCCGAGCGAGTGGCCCGACCTCGGGCTGCCGCATATCATCAATAACGACCGCGAGGATTTCGTCTTCACGGAGACGTCTTTCAAGGTCAAGGACGAGCCGATCGCCAGACGGAAGCTGGCGGCACTCAAATCCTTGGAGTATGACGAGAAGGACGATTCATGGACCTGGCTCAAGGCGGCCAGCCGCAAGTTCCCCGACGAGCCGCGGACCGTCCTCGGGACATTCCGGTTCAAGGAGGGCCGCCTGGTCGCCGAAACGAACTCGCGGGAGCGGGCGATGCGGCTCGAATATAAGCTCATGGGGCATTTGCGCGGCCTGCTGCGCCTGGAAAAGACGACCTATCGCGATCCGGAAGAGCTGGCCGCCACGCCGCCCGAGGAGACGGACGCCGAGCGGAAGGAAAGGGAAGAGTTCAACGCCCGGCCCGAGGTCCGGGAGGCCAACCTTAAATACCTGGAAAACTACTACTTCCAGAAATGGCCGCGGGAGAGGGTGCCGATGCTCGGCAACGTGACGCCCCTCCAGGCCGCCAAGACCGAAAAGGGGCGCCAAAAGCTCATGGATCTCCTCGAATATTATGAGAGGATGCAGGCCGCCCAGCCGCCGGACGATCCCCGCGTCGACATCAACCGGCTGCGCCAGATGCTGGGCTTGCCGCCCCGGGCGAGCTGAGCGGCGTGGGGCGCGCTGAGCAAGAAGCGCACAGGACACGGGCTATTTTACGTCGTTTTTCCTCTGGAAAAACGGTTTTACTCAGTATATTGAGTAATTTTGCTCAGAAATCGCAGCGAGCCGCTTCTGCGTTTTCAGATCGCTAGTAAGACCCGGACTTCCGATTCAAGGCTCTTCAAGTGTTCTTCTTCAAGCCTCCCCAGCCGGCGGATAAGCCTTCTTTTATCTATGGCGCGGATCTGAAAAATCAGGAGTACGGATGGTTTATCGAGGCCATTAAGAACTGATGGCTGAATTGTCAGCGTGTAAGGAAACCTTCGAGCTTCTAATCTGGATGTCGCGGGGATAACGATTGTTGTGGGCAGTTGAGGATCGGCGGCGTCCGCCTGACGACGATTCCGGGCCGCGGCCGAAGTTGCGGAGAAGCACGGGCTGAGGGCTTATGGCGCCGTTCACCTGGCGGCTGCGATCGAGCTCAAGGCGGCCGTGCTCCCGACAACTTCCATCATCTTCTCGTCGGCGGACGACAGGCTGCGCGAAGCGGCCCGCCAAGAGGGGCTTGGATAGGCCCGGAATTGCTGACAGGAGATCTTGTTGGAGCCCGCTCACTATAAGGCCAGTAGCGGAATTCCAGGGACATGATACGAATTTCGCCAGTAGAATCCGTTCATGTCCCATAATTCCACCCCTCGCCGTTTGACGGCGGCGGCGCCTCTACGATAAGATAGGGCGCAACGAGCGACAGGAGAAGACCATGGCCCTTGACCCGAAATTACTCGCCATCATGGCTTGTCCGTATTGCAAAGCCGATGTCAAGCTGACCGAGGACGAGAAGGCGATCAAGTGCCTGAGCTGCCACCGCGTCTACCGGATCGAGGACGACATCCCTGTCATGCTCATCGATGAGGCGACGATTGAACCGGAGCGAAAGACCAAGGCCTGATCCGGCGGGCGCCCTCAACATCCTCCTCATCCGTCTCCGGCGGGTCGGGGACATCATCATGACGACGCCGGCCGTCGAGGCCGTCAAGCGGGCGCTGCCGCGGGCCTCCATCTCGTATGTCGTCGAGGAACCGTTCCGGCGGCTGGTCGAGGGAAATCCGCATATCGACAGGGTGATCGCCATCCCCGCCAAACAGGGCGCGGGCGACTTCGCGCGGTTCGTGCGCGAGCTGAGGCGGGAGACGTATGACGTGATCGTCGATTTTCACGGGGGTCCGAGGGCGTCAAGGATCGCTTGGCTGGCGAAGGGGAAATTCAAGGCCGGGTACAAGCTGAAATACAAAAGCTGGATCTATGACGTTCGGGTGCCGCGGAGCGCCGGGAGCGGTCCCATCCACAGCGTCGAAAACCATCTGAACCTGGTGCGGGCGCTGGGGATCGAGGTCGAAACGCCGGCGCCCCGCCTCGTGCTGCCGGAAGCGAACGCGGCCGAGAAAGACAGGATCGATCGGCTGTGGGCGGAGAACGGGCTGGGCGGGTCGAAGGCCGTGGTCCTCCATGTGGGCGCCGGGAATGAGTTCAGGGATTGGGGGGAGCGGAACCTGGCGGCGCTGGCTGGAAGGTTGGCCGAGGCGCCGGGTTTGAGGGTCGTACTGGTGGGCGCCGAGGCGGATCGGGAGCGCGCGGAGAGGATCGCCGCGGGGTGCGGGAAGCCCGTAGAAAGCGCGGGAACAGCCGCCCCCATCCAGCCGGTCGACGATCCGCTCTGCAACGCCCCGAGGACCGCCGGAGGGGAACGGGCGTCCGTCCTCTCTCTCGCCGGAAAGATCAACCTGATCGAGCTTCGCGAGGTGATCGCGCGCGCGGCGCTTTACGTCGGCCCCGACAGCGGCCCGATGCATATCGCCGCGACGACGCGCACGCCGATCGTGGCGCTTTTCGGCCCGACGCTTCCCGCCAACTTCTCGCCCTGGCAGGCGGAGGCGACGATCGTCCAGAAGGACCTGGCCTGCCGCCCGTGCAAGCAGCGGGAATGCGTGACGCGGGATTTCCGCTGCCTTCAGACCATCGCTGTTGACGAAGTCATGGCCGCCGCCCGAAAGTATCTATAAAAGACACTGCACGTTGCCCGCCGGCGCCCGTCATTCGACACTTTGGCGATTTATTGGGCGCATCTCCATTCATGTGAGGGGAATGGTCAGACTAAGGGGTGGCTCGGCGTGGGGGTCCCCTGGCGAAAGCCCGCCAATCGTGTATAATCAATCGATTTATAAGGCGCGATAACGCAAGAAAACTACATATAGAAGGAATGCGCGTGAAGACAGAGAAGAGCCCGGGGGGGCTCGGCCCGGCCGGCCGGCCGGCTGCACCCGCCGCCCCCTTCGACCCGCTCCTGGTCCTGATCGTGTCGATCTGGGCCCTCAACATTTCCCTGGTCAAGATCGCCCTGGTCGATTTCCCGCCCGTGGCCTTCAACCTCCTGCGCCTGACCATCGCGGCGGCGATCCTCGTGGGTGTCCTCCTGGCAACGGAAAAGAACATCCGGATCGCCCGGAAGGACCTGCCCAAGGTCCTGCTCCTGTCCTTCACCGGTTATGCGGTCTCCCAGACCCTCGTCATCCTGGGGATAGGGCTGACCTCCGCCACGAACGTCGCCGTCCTCACCGGCATATCGCCGATCCTCATCTCGCTCCTGTCCTCGTTCTTCAAGCATGAGCGGATCTCCCGGCTCGGCTGGCTCGGCGTCGCACTCGGATTCACGGGAGCCTATATCGTCATCAGCAACCGGTCCGGAGGCTTCCGGTTCTCGGAGCAGACGTTCCAGGGAGACCTCCTGGTTTTCCTGGCGATCGCCCTCTGGGCGCACTTTTCGGTGTCGGCGAGGCCGCTGGTGAAGATCTACTCGCCGCTCAAATTCAGCGCGGTGACGATCTCCCTGGGCCTACTCTTCTCTCTCCCTTATTCCCTCCCCTCTCTGAGGGCGGTCCCGGCGGCCGGGATCTCGGTCCGGTCCTGGTTGATCGTGGTTTTCGCCGGCGTCGTTCCGATGGCCCTGGGGCTGTTGATCTGGTTCAACTCGGTGAAGCGGGTCGGGAACTCGCAGACGGCCGTCTATTCCAACCTGCAGCCGGTCCTGGCCATCGTCTTCGCGCACCTCCTCCTGGGCGATTCGGTGGGCGGCGGGCTGGCGGCCGGCGCCGCGCTCGTCGTCCTGGGGATCTTCCTCACGCGGCGCGGACGCACGGCCCTGCCGGAGCCGGCCCAGGCGTCGGCGGACAGCCCTTAGGCGGGCGCGGCACGGCCCTCGAGCCCGCCCCAGGCCTTGAGATGGCTGGCCCGGCTGTCTTGCGCAAAATGGCCGCGATACGCTAATCTAGTCCTCTGAGCCGACCCATGGAGACAGCCGCATCGAGCTTCCCGGAAAAAAGCCTCTGGCAGACGCTCCTCGCCTATTCCCTGGCCGCGGGCATCCTGTTTATCCTCGTTTCCATTTCGCTCATGGAGAGCTTCCTCGGGGTGGCGCTCGTATTCTGGCTGATCGTGCTGGCTAAAGAAAAGACACGCCCCGTGTTCCCCGCCTTCTTCTGGCCGCTCCTCGTCTTCGCCGGGCTCACGCTCCTTGCCAGCGCCTTCTCCGTCAACCCGGAGGTGAGCTTCGTCAATTCCCGGAAGCTCCTCCTCTTCCTTGTCGTCCCGGTCGTCATGACCGCCGCGGCCACCGCCTCGTCCCGGGTTCGGACGAGCCGGGCCCTGCTTGTCTCGGGGTTCATCAGCGCCGCCTATGCCATCGCCTATTTCGTCGTCAAGGCCCAGCCCGGCGAGCGGATCCAGGGGTTCATGGGCCACCCCATGACCCAGGGCGGGCTTCTCCTGCTGTTCCTGTGCGCGGCCATGAGCTTTGTCCTCTTCCTCCGCGACAGGGCGCGCTGGCCGTGGGCGGCGGCTTTCGTCCTGGCGACGTTCTGCCTCGCCCTGACTTATACCCGGAGCGCCTGGGTCGGGTTCGTTCTCGCCATGACACTCATGCTCTTCCTCTATAGGCCGGCAGGCCTTATCCTCGTGCCGGTCGTCGTCGGGCTGTTCGCGGTGGCGGCGCCGCCCCCCATGAAGGCCAGGGCGTGGAGCATCTTCAGCCTCGACAGCTACGGCAACAGGCTGAGGTTCGAGTACATGGGGGCCGGGCTGAAGATCATCCGGGACTTCCCTCTCCACGGCACCGGCCCCGACACCGTCGACATGGTCTTCCAGGACCCGAAGTATGGGCTGTCTTCGGAGGCCCGGCGGAATGTCCACCTGCACAACAACATCATCCAGATCGCCGCCGAGCGGGGGATCCCGGCGCTCCTGGCCTGGCTGGCGTTCGTCGGCTGGGCTGGCGCGTCGCTGGCCGGACTCCTGAAAACCCGCGATCCGTCGGTCTTCCCTTTTGCCGCGGCCGGGACGGCGGCGCTGCTGGCGTTTTTCGCCGCGGGCCTGTTTGAATACAACTTCGGGGATTCGGAGGTGATCGTCCTCCTCCTCTATCTTATGACGCTCCCGTTCGCCGCCCGCGCCAAGGCCGAGGCCGGGCCCTCATGACGACCCGGCCGCGCGGCCGTCGGCTCCGGGTCGCGCTCCTCATTCTGTTTGCGGCGTACGCGGCGTGGCTGGCCGTCAGCGTCGCGCGTTTCAGCCCGCCGCGGGCGGAACCCCGAGAGGCCGGGCACACCGGCGGGCCGCCGTATGAGGTTGTGGGCGTCTATCACGTTCATTCGGAGTTTTCGGACGGCCGAGCCACCCCCGATGAGATCGCGGCGGTCGCCGCCCGCCGGAAGCTCGACTTCGTCATCCTGGCCGACCACGGGAATCCCAACCGGGCGTCGCTCGAAAGCCAAGGCCGGAGAGAGGGCGTTCTGGTCCTCGCCGGAAGCGAGCTTTCGGTGAGCCGCGGGCATCTCGTAGCCCTGGATTTTGCGCCGCCCGAGCGGCCGTTCGCTCAGAATGCCGAACAGGCTGTCCTCGAAGTCGCGGCCCGGGGCGGTTTTTCGATCGTCGCTCACCCGTATTCCAAGACGTCCTGGACATGGGGAGATGAAGCGGGCTTTTCGGGGATCGAGATCGCCGACAGCGACACCATGATCCGGAGGAACGTCCTTCGCTTTTTGCCATACATCCCGGCGCTGGCTCTCAAGCCGGCGCTGCCGATGCTCAGAGCACTCAGCCGGCCCGTCGAGACTCTGAGAAAATGGGACAGCCTGGCGGCCCGGCAACCCGTTTTCGGATACTTGAGCGCGGACGCGCATTTCTTTTACGGGGCCGTCTTCGGCTGTTTCGGGCTGCACGCCCTCCTCGAGGAGCCGCCGGCGCGGGATTTCGAGGAGGCCAGGGCGCAGGTCTTCGGCGCGCTGCGCCGGGGCCGGTTTTACGGCGCGGTCGACGGCGCCGCTCCGGCGGGCGGCTTCGAGTTTTCGGCCGAAGCCGGCGGCGAGCGGTTCCCCATGGGCGGCCGCGTCCCGTGGAACGGCGGGTCGGCCGTCCAGCTTGTCGTTCGCGCGCCGTTCCCCTTTGAGATCGCCATCCGGCTGCTGCGGGACGGGCGGATCATCGCGGAAGGGAAGGGCCCGGGGCTGACCTTCGCGGCGGACGGGCCGGGCGTCTACCGGGCAGAGGTCTATCTCAGGACCCGGTCCCCCCTGGCCGACGATTTCCCCTGGATCGTTTCGAACCCGATATTTCTCGAGCGGAGTTGACCATGAAAGAAACGGACACCGACCGGGCGGCGCTCGGCAGGATCATCCGGCGGTTCGGCAGGAAGCGGGTGCTCGTCCTCGGAGACCTGATGCTGGATCGCTATATTTGGGGGGACGTGTCGCGCATCTCGCCGGAGGCGCCGGTGCCGGTCGTCGAGGTCAGGTCGGATTCCCTCCAGCTCGGGGGAGCGGGGAACGTGGCCCACAACCTCGCCAGCCTGGGCGCGGCGCCGCTGCTCGCGGGGGTCGTCGGGGACGACGCCGAAGGCCGTTGGATAAAAAGCCGGATGCCGGCGAAAAACAGGGGTATCCTCGTCGACAGGCGGCGGCCGACCATCGTCAAGACGCGGATCGTCGCTCATCACCAGCAGATCGCCAGGGTCGACCTGGAGCGGAAAGGCGCCCTGTCCGAGGGGCTCATCGCGTCCCTCGCGAAGTTCGTCGGGGAAGCCGACTACGACGGGCTTCTCATTTCGGATTACAACAAGGGGATCGTCAATCCCGGCCTCATGGCCGGCGTCCTGGCCGCGGCCGGGGAACGGAAAGCGCCCGTTTTCGTGGACCCCAAAGTCGAAAACTTCAGGTTGTTTTCGCCCGTGACGCTCATCACGCCGAACCATTTTGAGGCCGAAAAGGTCGTCGGCCACCCGTGCCGGACGGACGCCGAGGTCGAGCGGGCGGGGGCCGAGATCATGGCGCTGATCAGCTGCCGGTACCTCATCATCAAGCGCGGCGAACAGGGGATGACGGTGTTCCAGCAGAATAAAAAGCCCATTCACATCCCGACCGTGGCCCGGGAGGTCTTCGACGTCACGGGAGCGGGGGATACGGTCATCGCGGCGGCGGCACTGGCGCTGCTCGCGGGGGGGACGATCGAGCAGGCGGCGACCATCGCCACGGCCGCGGCCGGGATCGTCGTGGGCAAGATCGGCACCGCCACCGTCACGCCCGAAGAGATCCTGGCCGCCCTTTAACGGGGACGTCCACCGCCGGCCGGGGCCGCGGCCGATTGAGAAATCGGGCCGCACCATCTATAATGAGATTCCCAATGTGCGGCGTAATCGGCCTGTTCACCAACTCGGATGTCTTCCGCGACTTATACCAGGGCCTGCTGGCCGTCCAGCACCGCGGCCAGGACGCGGCCGGCATCATCACCTACAGCGGCCGCTTCCATACCGTAAAGGGGAACGGCCTCGTCCAGGACATCTTCACCCCGGAAGATGCGCAGCGCCTCAAAGGCCACATCGGCGTCGGGCAGACCCGCTACCCGACGATCGGCGGCGGCCGCGGCGAGGACGCCCAGCCTTTTCTGATCAACTCGCCGTTCGGCATCATCATGGCCCATAACGGCAACATCATCAATTACCGGGAGCTCAAGAAGGAGCTGTTCGAGAAACACCACCGGCTGCTCAACTCCGACAACGACGTCGAGGCCATGCTCAACGTCTTCGCCCAGGAGCTGGCCGCCCAGCGCATCCGGCAGGTCACCCCGGAGAACATCTTCAAGGCCGTGGACGGCTTATACAAGACCGTCAAGGGAGGCTATTCCGTCATCGCCTACATCGCGGAGCAGGGCATGGTGGCCTTCCGGGACCCCTACGGCATCAAGCCGCTGGTCTTCGGCATCCGGAATGACGGCGTCAAGCCCTCCTACGCCTTCGCTTCCGAGAGCGTCTCCCTCAACCTGATGGGGTTCAGCCAGATCGAAAACGTCAGCGCCGGGGAGGCTGTCTTCCTCGACCGGAACCGGGTCCTCCACCGCCGGCAGATCGCCCGCTGCCCGCACTCACCCTGTCTCTTCGAGTGGGTCTATTTCGCCCGGCCCGACTCGTTCATCGACAACGTCAACGTCTATAGCTGCCGGGTCGAGCTGGGCCGTCTCCTGGCCGGCGAAATCAAGAAGCAGAAGCTCAAGATCGATGTCGTCGTCCCCATCCCCGATTCGGCGCGCGACGCGGCCATCGAGATCGCCCGGGCCCTGGACCTCAAGTACCGCGAGGCCCTGGTCAAGAACCGCTACATCGGGCGGACCTTCATCATGCCGGGCGAGGGCAAGCGCCGCGCCTCGGTCCGGCAGAAGCTCAACCCGATCGCCTCCGAGTTCAAGGGCCGGAACGTCCTGCTCGTCGACGACAGCATCGTCCGGGGCAACACCTCCCGGGCGATCGTCCGGATCGTCCGCGAGTGCGGCGCCGCCAAGGTTTACTTCGCCTCGTATTCGCCGCCGCTTCGCTATCCCTGCGTCTACGGCATCGACATGCAGACCCACGATGAGTTCGTCGCCCGGGGCGCCGACCCCGACGAGGTCGCCCGGCGGATCGGCGCGGACAAGGTCATCTACCAGACCCTGGCCAACCTGAAAAAGGCGGTCCGGCTGGGGAACAAGAAGATCACCCGCTTCTGCGCCGCCTGCTTCGACGGCATCTATCCCACGGGCGATGTCACCCCCGAGCTTCTCAAGCGCATCGAGGACGAGAGGCAGACGGTCCACGACCGCCAGCTCGAGCTGAATATTTAGCCGATCGGTCGGGAGGACGCTTCCGGGGAAGGGGAACGTCCAGTCAGGGATGGGCCCGCCAGTAGTCCAGGAGGTCCCGGAGCGTCTGCTCCATGGGGATCCTCGGCTCCCAGCCCGTGGCCCGGCGGATTTTGCCGTTGTCTCCCGACAGATACGAGATATCCGCCGGCCTCATCTTCCCGGGGTCCTGCTCGACGTCAATGACCCGGGTGGAATGCGACAGCAGGACGTCGAGGATCCGCCGTAATGACAGGGCCTCGCCCCGGCAGATGTTGTAGACCTCTCCCCGCTCCCCTTTTTTCAGGAGAAGCGTATAAGCCAGGACGACGTCCCGGACGTCGGTGAAGTCCCTCCGGACGTCGACGTTCCCCACCTTGAGGACGGACTCCTGGGCGCCCCGCTCGATCCGGATGATCTGTCTCGCCCAGTCCGAGCAGACGAAATCCGGCGTCTGACCCGGCCCGGTGTGCGGGAAGGGACGGGCGATGACGATGTCCAGCCCGTCGACCCGGCCGTAGAACCCGCCCAGCAGCTCGCCCTCGAGCTTGGAAAGGCCGTAAGGATTGTCGAGGCGGAAAGGCTCACTCTCGGCGAGCGGCCGCTCGCCGCCGCCTCCCGAAGTGACATCTCCGTAAACGTCCGCGGAGCTGACGAACAGAAACCTCGCCCCCGCCGCGTACTTCTTGACCGCCTCCAGGAGATAAAACGTGCCCATGACGTTCGTCTCCATCGTCTCTTTTCTCCGGTCCCAGGATTGCCGGACGTTGGAGACGGCGGCCAGATGGATAACCCATTGCGGCTGGACGGTCCTCACGGCATCGTAGACATCCCGCTCCGATCGGAGGTCCAGGAAAAAGACGCTCTTTTCCGGTCCGCGCGGCGGCAGCGGAAAACACGTCCCGAAGACCGTGTACTTCGGCGGCGGCAGCGCCGCCGCCAGGTGCCGGCCCGCGAACCCCGTGGCGCCGGTGATCAGGACTTTCATCTGCTCCGCGCTTTCGTGGCCCCTTCAAGGTCTTTGATGAGGCCCCGGTAATCTCCGAGAAGGGACTCCAGCTTGGACTTGAGCTCGGCCTTGAGCACTTCGTTTTCGATGGACGCCAGCCGGGCATAGCTCTCGTTCAGCTGGCTGATGGCCCGCTCGGCCCGGTCCGTGAGCGACTTGTCCAGGACAAACGGCCCAACGCCGGACCGGTGCTCCCGGCCGTTCCTGATCGCGGCCCAGATGGCAACGAGGGCGTAGTACCGGTCATTGAAGGCCAGGAGATTCCTGGCGCCGTCTTTCCCGAAGGAAGCCGTCAGCGCCTTGAACAGCGCAAAGTCCGGCTGGTAGGCCTCGAGATTCCAGGTGAAATCAGCGAAAGTTAAATATTGGATCCGGCTGAGCTGGCCGCCGCTTCCCAGGTTGGAATAATAGTGGCCGTCCAGGTGATCGGCGAAATCCTCGGGATAGGTCACATCATGAGGCTCGAACAGATTGCACATGACGGCCTTGCCGGGATAAAGGGCCGGGTATCCGCCATAGCGGCTCGCGCTATGGCGGGCATAAGGGGTGTTGTCCCAGATCATGGGCCGGCGCCCGATGTGCGACGTATAACGGCGGATATCCGCGTGGTCATAGGCCAGGGAGCGCACGGTGTTGCCCGTCCAGACGATCGCCACCCGCGGCGACAGGTGTCTGGAGAGGTCCCGGAAGAACGCCTCGGCGCTGCCCCGGCTGCGATCGATGAACTGGTTCAAGTACGGAGCGGGACAGAACTCCAGGCGCGTGCCCGGGTAGTCCGTGTCCAGCCAGCCCAGGAGTTCGGAGAGAAGATACGTCTGGGCCTGCGCCAGGTTGGTAAACCGTTCCTTGTCCAGGTCGGTAAACAGCGTATATTCGCCGAGCGTCGTTCCGGCATGGGGGACGAAGTCGTCGGCGCACAGCATCAGGGTCCGGGCGCCGTTATCCAGCCCCAGGCGGAACACCTTTTTGATCTTCTCCAGGCTTTTCGGGTCGGCGTGCGAGAACAGGCCCCGGGCCGCGTCGGGGAGCGTTTCCTCCTGGGCCTCGTACTCGAAATGATAATAGGGATTGAGCATGACCGCGGTCTGCACGGCCCCGCCGTATTTCCGGGCCGCCCGGCCCAGCGCGGCATGGAATTCTTCGAAATATCTCCCCGGCTCCCACCAGGTCGTTGGCAGCGCTCCGTAATTATTATAGAACTTATTCAGCTTGTAGAACGCATACTCATCCAGGACGGCGGCTTCGTCGTTGATCCGGGAAAACAGCCCGGCGATCCTCGTGTCCTTTTCCTCCCTGGCCAACGCCGCGTCGCTGTTGATGGCCAGCTCATTCTGGAAAGCGCTCAGCACGGCCGACCGGCCCTCGAGGCTCGGAGAGTCCGTGATCTCGGCGAACCGGATGACCGCCGTCTCCGGGTCGAAAAGCTGCACGAAAGTGGCGGCGGCATAAAAGGTGCCGGCGGGTGACCCACCGGCTAGGAAGATGACATCGTCGGCCCTCCGGATGACATAGCCCTGTTCATGACCGGCCAGGCCCGACAGGTCCAGCCGGCCGCGGTACTTGTCCAGCAGGCCGGTCTGCCCGATGGAAATGACCACGGCGTCGGCCGGCAGCCGATCAGGCGTCATACGGACCTCGGCCGCGTCCAGCCCGAAACGCTCCTTCAGCCGTCCGGCGACGAGGTCCCTGGCCGTGAGCTCGGCCGCCGCCGGGCTGGGCGGCATGGTCAGGAAGACCGTCTTTCCGGCCAGGTCGATATCCGACCGCGCGCCGATCGTCCGGGGTGTCGGGATGACCAGTTCGGCCCGGTGGCAGGCCTTGTCGAAGAACAGCTCGACCCGTTCCAGCGGGGTGAAATTCCATCGGGAATAGGAGAAATTGACGTTATCGACCCACATCGTGCCGCTTCCCTTCAAGCCCAGGGAGATCCGGATGAAGAAGCAGCCGTCGGGCAGGTCGCCCTCCGAGAACGGATAGTTCAGGGTCCGGGCGTTCACCCGTCCCCAGGGGAACTCCTCGATATCGTAGAAGTTCGAGAAGGCGAAGCCCTTGAAGCTGTTGTCGACGTCCTGGCCGATATATTCATAGTAAACGCCGTTGCCCAGCCGCCTCTTGTCCCGATCATAGAATTCCAGGCGGAAATCGATGTCCCGGCCGAGACGGGCGTTGAGCCGGGGAACGGAGGGCGCGACCTTCTCCAGCCGGACATCCAATGAAAAATCATAATTGCCGGGGATCACCTCGATAAAATCGCTCCTGACTCCCGAGGGCTCGTTGTCGACCTCCCGGACATCAGCGGGGGTCCGGGTGATCTTGACAGCGCGTTGATCGTGGGAGGCCCCCCGGGAACCGTCGGCGCCCCCCCCGGTCGTTGACCACTCGACATGACCGCCGATAACATCCCAGCCGTCCAGTTCAAAACCCGTGGCTGCGCCGCTCGCCGGCCGCTCCCGGCCTTTTTCAAAAGAAAAATTGGGGACGAGATTGCCCTTGGCGAATTCCGCCCGGCGGACTTCCCGCGGGACGCTCAGGGTCTCGAAGGCCGACCACTGCGCGCGCTCAGGGTATTGGGCCTGCTTCCGGCAGGCGATCAGGCTGCACATCATCAAGAAAGAAAGGATGAATCGAGTCGCCATATCGGTGTTTCCTTTTTCCGGAGGCGCCGGGCGGCTTCGGGGGGCAACCACCTCGGAAAGCCCTATTTCCGGTCCTTGTAATACGCCGAGTAGAAGGCCTGGAAGTCGCGGCTGCGGTCCCTGATCTTCCGCCACCAGTCCTCATGATCCCGGTACCAACGGACGGTCGAGGCCAGGGCGTCGTCGAACGCGGCCTCCGGCTCCCAGCCGAGCGCCCGGAGCTTGCCGCAATCGAGGGCGTACCGGACGTCGTGGCCGAGGCGGTCGGGGACCGGGGTGATCAAGCTGCGCGGGCGGCCCAGGAGGTCGCAGATCGCCTCCGCCACGCGGATATTTTGGACTTCGTTGCCGGCGCCGATGTTGTAGGCTTCGCCGAGCTCGCCGCGACGGGCGACGAGGTCGATGGCCCGGCAGTTGTCTTGGACATAGAGCCAATCCCGGATGTTCGTCCCCTTCCCGTAGAGAGGCAGCGGCTGGCCCTCCAGGGCATTGGTGACGAACAGGGGGATGAACTTCTCCGGATACTGGTACGGGCCGAAGTTGTTGCTCGGCCGGACGATGACCACGGGCAACCCGAAGGTCACGCGGTAGGCGTAGGCCAGGCGGTCGGCCCCGGTCTTGCTCGCGGCGTAAGGCGACGACGGGTTCAAGGCGTCCGTCTCATTGAAGAACCCCGCCTCGCGGCTCCCGTAGACCTCGTCGGTCGAGACGTGCAGGAAAAACTCGATGTCGGGCGCCGCTTTCAGCGCGTCGAGGAGGACGAACGTCCCGTAGACGTCCGTCAGGACGAACTCGCCCGCGTCCATGATCGACCGGTCGACGTGCGTCTCCGCGGCGAAGTGGACGACGCCCTGGACGCGCCGATAGATCTGCCGGACGACCTCCTGGCTCCGGACGTCGCCCCGGACGAATTCGTACCGCGGGTCGTTCTCCACGTCCGCGAGGTTGTCCGGGTTCCCGGCGTACGTCAGCTTGTCCAGGTTGACGATCTTCGCGCCGGGATACTCTCTCAGAACGTGATGGATGAAATTGCTGCCGATGAAACCGGCGCCCCCGGTGACGAGAAGCGTCTTGCCGTCGATCGTTCTTTCCGCCACGTCACCCGTCCTTCCGCTTCCAGTCGTAGGGGATCTCGGGCGACGACGGGTCGAGCCGCTGCTCGTCGGGATGGGCATAGTCGTAGGTCCGGTCGGGGATGTTGACCACCACCGCCTCCTCGGGGCTCACGCACATCCAGCCGTGATGGACGCCGGCCGGGAGCTGGACGAGCATCGGGTTATGGACGCCGATGTAGAACTGGTTGACCTCCCGGAAAGTGGGCGAATCGGGCCGGCCGTCATAGACGGCCAGCTTGACCATCCCGGCGACGCAGGCGATGCTATCGGACTGCTTTTCGTGCTTGTGCCAGGCCTTGACGACGCCCGGATAGGTCGTCGTGACGTAGACCTGCCCGAACTCCTGGAAAAGATCATCGTCCCGCCGCAGGATCTCCGTCAGCCGCCCGCGCTCGTCGGGAATGACTTTCAGCTTTTTGGTCTTGATGCCGTTGATCATCTGCCTCTCCCCAGGGGACGGCCCCGGCCGCTCCTCACTTGAGTCCGATCTCGCTCTTGTCCCCGACCATGAAGCGGTAGGCCAGGGGCTTGGGCGGGCACTTGTGGATGCGGACGTCCCGGCCGATCAGGCTCTCGTCGATCCGGCTGCCGATGTCCAGGATCTCGCTGCCCTCGAGGACGATGCTGTGCTCGATCTCGGTGCCGACGATCCGGCACCCCTTCTGGATCGAGGTGAACGGCCCGATGTAGGAGTCCGCGATCTCGCAGCCGGCGCCGATGATGGCCGGGCCGCGGATGGTGCTCGCCCGGACCACGGCCCCCGCCTCGATGACCACGGCCCCGCTCACCTTGGACGCCTCGTCGACCGTGCCCTCGACCGCGCCCTCGATCGTCTCCAGGATCAGGCGGTTGGCGTCGAGGATGTCCTCGATCTTCCCCGTATCTTTCCACCAGCCGGAGACGAGGTGCGGCTGAACGACGTAGCCCTTCTCCACGAGGTACTGGATGGCGTCGGTGATCTCGAGCTCGTTCCGCCAGGACGGCCGGATGGCCTTGACGGCCTCGAAGATGTGCGCGTCGAACATGTAGACCCCGACGAGCGCCAGGTTCGAAGCCGGCTCTTTCGGCTTTTCCACGAGCCGGACGACCTGGTTGTCGCGGAGCTCGGCGACGCCGAACATCTGCGGGTTGGGAACCGGAGTCAGGAGGATCAGGGCGTTCGGCCGGCGCTCCTCGAACTCCCTGACGAGCGAGATGATGCCGCTCTTCAGGATGTTGTCGCCCAGGTACATGACGAACGGCTCGCCGCGCAGGAACGGCTCGGCGATGAGCACGGCGTGGGCCAGGCCGAGGGGTTCGGGCTGCTCGATGTAGGTGATCCGGACGTCCGGGCCCCAGCGCGAGCCGTCCCCGGCCGCCTCCCGGATCTCGTCCCGGGTCTCGCCGACGATGATCCCGATGTCGCGGATGCCGGCCCCGACCAGCGCCTCGATCCCGTAGAACAGGACCGGCTTGTTCGCCACCGGGACGAGCTGCTTGGCCTGGGTGAAGGTCAGGGGGCGAAGCCGGGTGCCCTTGCCGCCGCTCAATATTAAGCCTTTCATGTCAATAGCCTGCTCCTCCCATGAAGTCCGTCGACCGGCCGATATTGCCCAGGCCGACGGAAACCCGCCACTGCAATTCCGGCTCATTGCGATAGTTGAAGACGCGGACATCGGCCTGGAAATCGAGGCATTGGTAATGATAGACGAGGCCCACCCCGGTGTAAAGGATTTCCCGTTCCAGGATGTTGAAGTCGATATCGTACAAGACCTCGATCGGCAGGCGGGCCGGCTTCAGCCGGGCGATGATCCCGACCTGCTGCCGGTCGCCCAGGATGTCCTGGTAGTAGGGGTTCATGCTCTTGAACCAGTTCACCGAGAGGAAGAACGGCGAATCGTAGGAATTGAGGTTGCCCGACAGGCGGACAAATGAGAGCATCTTGAAGTAGGGGTTGTAGCCGAACGAGGCGTCGATGCTGTACGGCCCGAACGGATAGAACCTCAGGTAGCTGCTGATGTCGGAGAAGCGCAGGACCTTGTCCTTGTAATCGTAATAGCTCAACGGGCTGTTTTCGGGGTCGAGGTAGTAGGTCTGGCCGATGCCCCAGGTGAGGATCTCGCGCGGCATGTCGCGCTTGACGATCAGCCGGTTGGTCAGGCCATAGCTGAGCTGGTAATATCGGAAGAAGCCGTAAGCCGTGACGATCCTGTCCGGCTGGCTCACCGGGCTGTCGTACCGGAAGTTCAGTTGCGGCTCGATCAGGTGCTTGACCTTATTCTCGCCCTGGGAGTCCTGGTAGATCTTGAAGAGGACCGGCCCGGTCATATCCACGTCGAACACATAGTTGAACTGCATGATGGGTTCGTTGATGATCCTCCGGGTGCCGGGGGCCAGCGACTGGCCGTAATACACCAGGTTCGAGGACAGGCTGGAGTTCACGGTCAGCCAGGGGATACTGGAAAACGGCAGGCTCAGCGTCGGGTTGAACCCGACGCTGTTGTAGTGGCGCTCCTGGCGGTTCTCGTACTCGCCCTTCCAGCCGTACTTCCAGCTCGTGAACGAGGTGTTGAACGAGAAATAGAGGGGCGAGAACAGCTTGATCTTGAAGGCATTGAGGACGGCCTGGGGAAGATAATAAGTGATGATGGAATCGTCGATGTCCTGGTAGAGGGTCTCGTACCGGGAGGCCCGGACGCTGAAATTGTAGCGGGACCAGGCCCGGGTGATGTAGGCCTCGGAGCGGAAATTGGAGAACATCGCCCGCTTGTAATTGTTGTCGAACTCCCGGAGGAAATCGAACGAGGTCTGGTAATCGATGTTCGAGACGAGCCGGAAATCCAGGGGCAGGGGCTGATTGTGATTGAGCCGGAAGATGTAGGCGTCGGGCGAATCGTCCACGCTTTGCCCGGGCTTGAAACGGAAATAGTAGACCCGGGCTTCGCCCCCCGTCCCCCCGTTGAAGAGGTATCGGTACTCCAAGCCGCCGCCCATGCCCTTATTGGAATAATAATCGGCCTCGAAAGTGGCGTCCATGTTCCTGGCTATGGCCCAGTAGAAGGCCTCGCCGAAGAAGATGCCCTTGACCCCCGAGTAGCCGACCTGGGGCATCAGGAACCCGGTCGCCCGCTCGCGGTTGAGGGGATAGCGCAGGTACGGCCAGTAGAAGACGGGGATCTTCTTGATGGTCAGGAGCGCGTTCCACAGCGCCACGTAGTCGTCCTTCTTGAGATACGCCTTCGAGCAGGAGAACTGCCAGCGGGGCGTGGGCTGGGCGCAGGTCGTCAGGCTGGCCTTGGTCAGGTTCAGCGTCTCGCGTCCCGTTCCCTCGATCGCCGCGGCACGGTAGAAGACGGTCGGCTCGATCATGCCCACCGCCTCCTCGAACCGCGCCTGACGGGAATCCAGGTTATAGAAGATCTTCTCGGCGTTAATGACTTCGCTGGGAAGCTGGACGGTGACGTTCCCGCTGGCGACGACGTCCTTGGTTTCGGTGTCGACCTCGAGCTGGTCGGCGAAGACCTTGATGTCTTTGTAGTGGATCTCCACGTTGCCCGTGGCGAAGACCCGGTTCTTCTCCCATCTCTTCTCGTGGGCCAGGATGGTGATGGGGGCCTCGAGCCCGGCCGGTTTGGCCTCGGGAACCTGAACTTCAGGGGCCTGGGAAGCCGGCGGCGCCGCCTGTTCGGTCGGGTTTTTCTCCTGACCGGCCGCCTGCTCCGGCAGGAAAGCCGGCCCCGCAGCCGCCAGGAAAACGGCGACGAAAAGCGGCAGCCAAGCGCGGGCCGGGAGAGCGGGCAGACATCGACGGCCGGCTTTCATCACCCGGCAAATGTAGCATACTCCCCGCGGCCGAATCAATTGAACCCGGGTTGACACGCCCTCGGGTAAGCCATAGAATCGGAGCCGATTAAGGAGGCCAAATGAACGATAAATTGGCCATGGGCTGGATCCCCGATTATCCCGATTTCAGGGACTATACCGAAGAGAACGAGAAGATCCGGGAGATCCTGGAGCCGACCGGCGTTCTGCTCCGCGCGCCCGGGGGGGAAAAGAAGAGGGCCGCCGCGCTTCCCCCCTCCATCGACCTTCGCGAGTGGTGCTCGCCCATCGAAGACCAGGGCCAGCTCGGCTCCTGCACCGCCAACGCCGGGGCCGGGGTCATCGAATACTATGAGCGCAAGTCCTTCGGCCGTCACATCGAAGCGTCGCGCCTTTTTCTCTACAAGGTCACCCGGAACCTGATGAAGATGAGCGGCGACACCGGCGCCTACCTCCGCACGACCATCGGCGCCATGGTCATCTTCGGCGTTCCGCCGGAGGAATATTGGCCGTACACGGATGACACCAGGAGCTTCGACAGCGAGCCGCCGGCTTTCTGCTATTCCTTCGCCCAGAATTATAAGACGCTGATGTATTACCGGCACGATCCGGCCCCGGCCGGGCCGGAGGCCGTTATCGGGCGGCTCAAGACCTACCTCGCCGCCGGCCATCCGGCCATGTTCGGGTTTTCCGTCTACAGCTCGATCGAGCAGGCCGGGGAGACGGGAGAGATCCCCTTCCCCTCTCCCCGGGACAGAATGGAAGGCGGTCACGCCGTCGTGGCCGTCGGTTACGACGACAAGAAGGAGATCCGGAACGGGCACGCCGACAGGCCGGAGACCGGGGCCCTGCTCATCCGGAACTCCTGGGGAAAAGAGTGGGGCGAAGCCGGCTACGGCTGGCTGCCGTACGCATACGTGAAAAGGGGACTGGCCGAAGACTTCTGGTCCGTCCTGAAGAAGGAATGGGTGGACACGGGGGAGTTCAGGGTCTAGCCGATGGCTTCGACAAAAGGAGGATCGCCGCGGCCTCCCGGCCGCCTCCGCGAGCTCTTCGAGTACCGCGGCCTCGTCCTCAACCTGACCCGGGTCGAGCTGAAGCTTCGCTACCGGAATTCCGCTCTCGGCTTCCTCTGGACGGTCCTCAACCCCCTGTTCTATCTTCTCATCCTGGCCGTCGTTTTCTCGAAGATCATCCGCTTCGATATCCCCGACTACCCGGTCTTCCTGTTCGCCGGCCTGACATCCTGGCTGATGATCCAACAGACGGTCACCATCGCGACGTCCTCGATCGTCAATAACCAGGCGCTCATCCGGCGGGTCTACGTCCCGAAGCTGGCCTTCCCGCTGTCGAACGTCCTCGCCCGTTTCGCCGACCATCTCATCCTGGTCGCGGTCCTCCTCGCCTCCATGATCGTCTTCGGGAGGCCGTGGACCCCAGCCCTGTTCCTCGTGCCGGCCGTGATCGTCCTCCACTTCCTGTTCGCGCTCGGGCTGTCGCTCCTGGCCGCGGTCGCGGACATCCGGGTCCGGGACGTTCAGCACGTGGTCGCCATCCTCTTCCAGGCGCTCTTTTACATCACGCCGGTCTTCTACAGTGCGGACTTCGTTCCCGAAAAGTACCGGGCGCTCTTCCTGGCCAACCCGTTCTACTACTTCGTCGAGAGCTTCCGCGCGCCCATCTACCGGGGCGCCCTCCCGGCGTGGGACGTTCTGGGGATCGCGGCGCTCCTCGCCGCCGTCATTTTTGTCGCCGGGTTCCTGATCTTCATCCGGAAGGAAAAAGACTTTGTCTTCCACCTCTCCTGATCCAAGAAGCGGCGCGGCCGGGCCCGCGATCCGGACGGCATCGCTCGGCATCCGGTTCAACCTGGACCTCGAAAGGGGGGTGAGGCTGAAGGAGGCCGGGCTGGGCGCCCTCCGGTCCCTCATCCGGCGGAAAAAGCGGGAGTTCTGGGCCCTCAAGGACATCGACCTCGAGATCCGGAGGGGGGAGATCTTCGGGGTCATCGGCGGCAACGGCGCCGGCAAGAGCACGCTCCTCAAGATCATCGCCGGCATCTTTCCGGCGACGGAGGGAAGCGTCACGGCGCAGGGCAGCATCGCTCCCCTGATCGAGCTCGGTGCCGCCTTCAACCCGGAGCTCACGGGCGCCGAGAACATCGACTTCACCGGTTCCGTCTACAAGATCCCGCGCCGCGTCGTCCGCGCCAATTTCGACCGGATCGTCGAATTCTCGGGCCTCCGCAAGTTCATCCACACGCCGGTCAAGAACTACTCTTCGGGGATGTTCCTCAGGCTGGCCTTCTCCACCGTCATCTTCTTCGAGCCGGACATCGTCCTCATCGACGAGGTCTTCGCCGTGGGCGACGAGGTCTTCCAGCAAAAGAGCTTCGAGAAGATCCTGTCGTTCAAGGAGAAGGGGGCGACCATCCTCCTTGTCTCCCACGACCTGAACCTGATCAGCCAGATCTGCGGCCGCGTCCTGCTTCTTCATCGGGGACGGGAGGCCTTCCTCGGGCCGGCCGAGGAGGCCGTGAAGCGCTACCACCAGCTCATCACGAGCGGCGACGGGATCGGCCCCGAGGCGGAGCCGCCGGGAACCCCGGCCGCGGCGGCCGACTCGAGACGGTGGGGGACCCGCCAGGTCGAGATCACGTCCGTGCGGTTCGCCGATGAGCAGGGGCGCCTCAAGAACGCCTTTTCCCAGGGAGATTATTTCGAGGCTCAGATCTCCTATATCTCGCATCTCAAGGACGGCGTCCCGGTTTTCGGGGTCGCCATCAACACCGTCTACAAGATGCTCATCTACGGCCCCAACACGCTGGGAAAAGACGTCGAGGGGGATTTTGGGGAAAAAGGCCTCATCCGGTTCATCGTCCCTTCGCTGCCGCTTTTCGGCGGCGATTACCTCTTCTCGGCCTCGGCCTACGATCCGTCCCTCTCCCAAGCCTATGACCATCATGAGATGATGTATCACTTCCGGGTGACGTCGGGCGGCACCCGGGACTTCGGCTGCGTCCGGATAGAGTCCCGCTGGAAGGCCGAGGGCGCATGATCACAGGCCGGGATGACTTTCCCTGGACGTTCGACCAGTTCCAGCGATACCGGGTTCTTCAGGCGTTCATCGAAGCTCTCTACCCGCGCCAAGAGATCACGGTCCTGGATGTCGGCGGCGCGTCCCCCGACAGGAGCGGCCGCGCGCTCTGGCTGCCGCTGAAGCGCCTGCTGCCCGGCGGCGGCAGCTTCGTCCTCGACATCCGGCCCGCGCGCGAGCGGGGCTTCGTCCGGGGTGACGGCCTCCGGCTGCCCTTCAAGGACAAGTGCTTCGACGCCGTCGCTTCGCTCGATACCCTGGAGCACATCCCGTCCGGGAGGAGGCCGGAATTCCTCCGCGAGCTCGCCCGGGTGGCCCGGGGTTCCGTGCTGCTGTCCGCGCCCTTCCGCGACCCGGAGATCGAGCGGGCCGAAAGCCTCCTTTTCCGTCAGATCGAGGACCGCCACGGCGTCGAACACGAGCAGCTCCTGGAGCACGCGCGGAACGGCCTCCCGGACGTTGTCGAGACCCGGGAGACCCTGCGCCGGAGTTTCCCGGCGAGCGTCGGGTTTTCCTACGGCTCCCTCACCCGATGGCTTCTCCTCCAGACGATCGAGAACATCTTTCTCTTCCGCAGGAACAGCCCCGCCATCCTGGGGCTTCTCGACAGGGGGATGGCGGCCGAAGATGCCGCTCCTGAGCTCGTCCCGCCCTTTTCCCGTCACTATTGGGTCTCCTCGAACGATTTCCGGACCGAGGAGCTGGAGCGGGCCATCGAGGCGGTCAAGACCCGCCTTCGCGAGCCGGTCGTCGAGTTCGGCGAACCGGAAGCGCGCGAGCTCAATCTGGAGATGGCCGCGCTTATAAAGGCCGGGCGCGTCACGGCGATCGTCGTTTCGCCGGGCCGGGGAGACCGCCTGGCCGATAGCCTGGACCATCTCCTGACCCAGAAGGTCGATTTTGAGCTCGAGGTCGTCGCCTGGAGCCTCAAACCCGATTCGGCCAAGGAAGAAAGACTGCGCTCGCGGTTCCCCGGGGTCCGGCACACGGTTTCCGGCAGGGGCGAGCCGTCCCTCCAAAAGCTCCTCAAGATCGCCTCCCGGGCGAGCGGAGATCATATCCTGCTTCTTTCGGATGAGATCCTCCTGCCGCTTGACTCGGCGCAGGCGCTCTTCGACGCCGTGAGCCGGGACCCCCGGATCCAGCTCCTTTCCCCGCGGACGGTCTTCAAGAGATATCTTTCGCCGGCCTGGCAGGGGCGGAAAAAGTCCCTGTCGAGATTCCTGGCCGGGAGGATCCCCCGGCGCCGGCCGGTGGAGCGCAGCGTCCCGTTCCGCTGGATCTTCAACGAATGCCTGTTCTTCAGGAAAGAGGCCCTCTTCGACCGGAAGTTGGACGGCGGCCGGTCCGGCAAAAGGAACATTTTCTTATGGGAAAAGGCGGGGGCGGGCGGGGCCGCGGACCCGCCTCTGTGGACGACCCTTCCCCACACTGTATTTAAGAGAAAATGAGGGTCCTCCACTGCCTCCACAATTATCATCCGGCCCGGGGCGGCGCCGAATGGCTGATGCAGAACGTTTCCGAACGGCTCGCCGCGCGGGGCCATGACGTCACGGTCATCGCCAGCAATGCTTTTTCCGTCGAGGACTATGTCCTCCCGGGGAAGGGCCGCCGGCCGATGCCCGCCGGCGAGGACCGCGTCAACGGCGTCCGCGTCCGTCGCGTCCCGTTCAGTCGGCGGGGCGTTCGCACCCTGAACGCGCTGCGCGGGATCTCGACGCGCTTCGGCTTTCCCTTCGGCGAGCGGCTCCGGATGCTCTCCTGGGGACCAAGAAGCCGCCGCTACTATCCGGAATCGCTCGCCGTCGAAGCCGACCTTATCGCCGCCTGTCCCCTGCCGACAATGAATGTCTGGTACGCCCGCCGCGCCGCCATGAAGAAGAAGGTTCCCCTCGTCATCATCCCCTGCTTCCACACCGAAGACCGGTACGCTTTCCATAACCGCCTGTATTTTCGCTGGCTCCGGGAGGCCGACGCGGTCGTCACGCTCACGGATTGGGAGCGCGACCATCTCCACCGGGTCGCCGGCGTCCCCCTGGAAAACATCCACACGATCGCGGTCGGGATCGACCCGGATGAGCCCCTGCCCGCGGCCGGAGCGCGGGCCAACGGCGGCATCCCGAGAAGGGAGACGGTGATCTTCATGGGCCAGCACGGCCTGCACAAGGGCATCCTTCATCTGATCAAGGCTATGCAGTCCGTCTGGGCGGAACGGGCCGACGTCGGGCTCATTATCGCCGGGAGCCCGACGGCCCACACGGCCGAGATCGAAAGAAAGGTCCGGGAGCTCCCGCCGCCGCAACGGGCCCGGGTCGAACTCATCAAGGGCTTCCCCGAAGAGGAGAAGCGGGCCCTCCTCGCCCGGGCCGATGTCTTTGTCTCGGTCTCTTTCATGGAGTCGTTCGGCATCGTTTTTCTCGAAGCCTGGCGGGAAAAGCTGGCGGTCATCGGCTGCCGCCGCGGCGGTTCCTCGAAGATCATCGACGAGTTCCGCGACGGCCTGCTCGTCGAATTCGGCAGGCCGCGGGAGCTCGCCGGGGCCCTTCTTGAGCTCCTCGAAAACAAAGACGTCCGACGGAGCATGGGGCAGGCCGGCCGGCGGAAAACGCTCGAAAAGTATTCCTGGGAAAAGATTCTCCCCCTTTGGGAAGCTCTCTATGAAGACGTTATTCGAAGAAAACGCGGTCCTGTCAGCGCATCCTGACTTCGTCCTTCGCGAACAGGACGGGGAGATCTTCCTGGCGCACGCCAGCGGGCGCCGAGTCAAAACGGACCGGCTCGGCAAGGCCGTTTGGGAGAGTCTGCCGGGAACGGCCGCCGGGGTCGTGACGAGGGTTCGCCGCGAATGGAACGTCTCCTCCGAGCTTGTCCGCCGACTCCTCCATCTTTTTCTCCGTGCCGAAGTCATCGCCTCTTCAGCCGGGGGACAGTCCCCAGGCGGGGGCAGGGCAGCGGGGGATGCTGCCCTGAAGACCCCGAGATTACTGCCTGAGACACTTTTCCAGACATTATTTTCTGCTATTACCCTCCCTCTACCCTCCCTTCAAAGGGAGGGAGAAAGGTTAGTGTCTCAGGAAAGGCCGGAGGGGGACCCGTCGTTTACGACGGGGGAACCGACGGGACTGGTTCCCGGGGGTCCGGGGGGAGAAGGGCGGTGTCCCCCGCTGCCCTGCCCCCCCAAGGGGGACTGTCCCCTTAATGGGACGGGCGCCATCTCGGTCATCGTCATCACCCGGAACGGCGAGGAGCACATCCGCGGCTGTCTCTCGTCGCTCGCCGCCCAGACCTCGGCGCCGCTCGAGGTCCTGGTCGTCGACAACGCCTCGACCGACCGGACGGCCGGGATCGTCAGGCGGGATTTCCCGTGGGCCCGGCTCCTGTCGCTGAAGAGGAACATCTACTTCCCCGGAGCGGTCAACCGCGGCCTGGCCGAAGCCCGCGGCCGCTTCCTGATGGTCCTCAACGACGACACGGAGCTCGACCCGGATTGCCTCCGGCGCCTCTGCCTGAAAATGGCCAGCCGGCCGCGCGCCGGGGCGGTCGCGCCGATGATGAAGTTCTACCACCTGCGGGGGTTCATCAACGGCCTCGGAAACCATATCCGGGCCCAAGGCTGGGGAAGCGACAATTTCATCGGCTGCGTGGACGTCGGGCAGTTCGCCGGCCTCGCGGAGGTCCCCTCGGCCTGCTTCGGGGCGGTCCTGCTCCGCCGCGAGGCCGTCGGCGAGGTGGGCGGCTTGGACCCCGCCTACGTGGCCTACTATGAAGACATCGACTGGAGCTTCCGAGCCTGGCTCCGCGGCTGGGCCGTGGTCCCCGAGCCGGCCGCCGTCGTCTATCACAAGTTCGGCGCATTCTGGAAGACCCAGGCGCGGAAGCAGGTCCACGTCGTCCGCAACAGGCTGCGTCTCGTCCTCAAGCTTTTCGAGGGGAAAACCCGGCGTTCCTACCTGCGGTCTTACGCCAAGGAAGACGTCAAGGGCTTCCTTCATTATCTCGGGCGGAAGGAGTTCGGGCTGGCGGCCGTCTATCCCAGGGCTTATGCCGCGCTGCTTTGCGGGCTCCCCGGGATCCTCCTCGCCAGGCGGGAGATTCTGAAGGGAAAAGCGCCCGGGAGCGGGGCCGAGGCGGTGCTTCAAAAGAACCCCGGGTTCTTCAGCTGCCTCGACGATTCCCAGTCGCCCCGCCTGGATGCCGCGACCGTATTCGAATATTACGGGTGGGAACCGCCCCGGACCTCATCCCCGGAATCACCCTGAAAGGTGATTTACTTCAACCGTCCTCCCCTTTACCTTAAGAGTGCGCCAAGGTATCTTAGTGTTGTGACCGAGCGCGGAGGCTCGCATGCAGTTCTTAAGAAAGGCCGGAATTCTCGTCCTCGGATCCCTGTTCGCGGCGACATCCGCCTTTTCCCAGATATCGGTCAGCTCGCCTTCAAGCCGGGATGCCCTCAGGGCCTGCCCCGACTACGCGGACGAAACCCTGCGCGACCGCTGGGACATGAACGAGAGAACGGACCTCGGCTGGCGGATCTTCAACACCGTCGAGCTGCCCCATTCCTATCTGACGAATATCTCCTTCCAGAACGGCATCTTTGCGGCCCAAACGGTCGCCACTCCGGGAGGCGCCGCCGATTACTCCGACGCCAACATCTCCATCCTCGACTCGGCCTACCTCTATTCGGCGATGCTGGGCAAGACCGGGAAGAACTTCCCGATCAACGCCTCCCAGTACACGCGGCTGGCGCTCCGGATGTACCTGAGCCCGGGCTCCGCCGGGAAGTCCGGACAGCTCTTCTGGTCGAAGGACACGGTCTATAACGGGATTTCCGTCTCGAACGTCTTCGACGTCCACGACAACTGGTTCATCTACATCGTCGACATCCCCTCGCTGGGGCTCGCCGCGGGCTCGGAGCACCTGGAGCGGCCTGGTCGACTCGCTGAGGTTCGACCCGATCTATAAGCGAGACAAGACGATCCAGATCGACTGGATCCGGCTCGTCGGGTACGATGCCGCGACGCAGAGAACGATCAGCTGGTCGGGCTGGACGTCCGGCACGGACATCTACCTCGACAACGACAAGAATGCCGCCAACGGCAACCTGGGCCTGCTGGCCAAGGGTGTCGCGGGCTCGAGCTACGGTTTCCTGGCCGGCGCGCTGGCTCCCGGCGATTATTATGTCGCCGTGGCGCCCGCCGGCACCTCGAACTTCGCCTACAGCGCTGGCTACTATCACGTCAACGACGTGCCGGTCTTCAACTTCACCAGTCCGTCGGACGAGGGGAGCGACCAGGACTTCATCACCGTCAACACCGGGAACCCCTGGGACATGAACGGGGCCACCGACATCGACTACACCGTCAACATCGTCAACCCGCAGTTCACGACGCTCTCCTACCAGGACACGGCGGGGAAAGCCTACAGCGACCAGTCCGTCTTCCTCGCCCAGGCGCCTTACGGTTCCGGCGACCCGATCGCCTTTCTCCTTCATTTCCTTTACCGGGGAAAGACTTTCCGCATCGATACCAGCCGCTACCACAACCTGGTCTTGAAGATGGGAATCGCCGGCGCGCCCAGCGTCAACGACGGGTCGATCGCCAGGATCATCTGGCGGAACAAGAACGAGACGCTGGAGAACGTCAGCGAGGACATCATCATCCACCACCTGCCGAACTCCTGGGTGATGGACAAGATCGTCTGCGACATGAGGACGCTCCCGATCGAGCCCGGCGCGGGCAGCCCGTCCCATTCGGGCTGGAACGGCGAGCTGGACTGCTTCCGGGTGGACGCCCATGAGTTCACGGACGGGCGGGCCTTCTTCTTCGACGACATCCGGCTGACCGCCGACCTCACCGCCAACCAGTCGGCGACCATCACCTGGAACAGCGCCGATTCCGACCACACCCCGACGGTCTCGCTATATTATGATGCCGCGAACGCGGGCTACGCCGGAACGCAAATCGCCTCCGGGATCCCGTCCCCCTCGGGACAGGTGAGCTATGCCTGGAACACCTCCGCCGTCCCCCAGGGAAAATATTGGATCTACGGGGTCATCAGCGACGGCCTCAACCAGAGCAGGGGCTATGCCCGGGGGCCGATCGTCATCAATCATTACACGGGCGCACCGGAGATCAACCTCTCCAAGTATGTCCTGAATTTCGGCGCCCAGCAGGGCGGGCCGGCGACCAACGCCGAGGCGGTACTCATCTCCAACAGGGGCACGGGCACCCTGAGCTGGCAGGCCGCGCCGCTCCAGTCCTGGATCTCGGTCAGCCCGGCGTCCGGGACCGGCGACGGAAAATTCACCGTCGGCGTCAACGCCGCCGGCCTCTATCCCGGCACCTTCCAGGGACAGGTCAGGGTCACCGACCCCGCCGCCCTCAACTCGCCGCAGTACATCGCGGTGAACCTGACGGTCTATGCCGCGGGTTACGACCCACCCCCTATCGGCGCCTTCGATACGCCGACAAACGGCGCGACGGTCTCGGGGAGCATCTCCGTCTCCGGCTGGGCCCTGGACACCATCGGCGTCAGGAAGATCGACATCAAGAGAGCGCCGGACCCGGCCGACCCGGGCGCCGTTATCGGCGCCGACGGGCTCGTCTTCGTCGGGGAAGGGATCATCGTCAAGGGAGCGAGGGCCGACATCGAAGCCCTCTATCCGGGCTACCCCCTGAGCGACCGGGCGGGCTGGGGATATATGCTGTTGACCTACGGCCTCCCCAGGCAAGGGAACGGGGCGTTCACCCTTTATGCGATAGCGGAAGACCTCAACGGGAACAGGACGGTGCTCGGCTCCAAGCTGATTTACTGCAACAACGCCGGCCGGACGCAGCCGTTCGGCAACATCGACACGCCGGGCCAGGGCGGGATCGCCTCCGGCTCGGCCTACGTCAACTTCGGCTGGGCCCTGACCCCGCTTCCCAACATCATCCCCCAGGACGGGTCGACGATCTGGGTCGGCGTGGACAGCGTCCTGATCGGGCATCCCGTCTACAACCTCTACCGGAGCGACATCGCCGCGGGCTTTCCCAGCTACCTGAACAGCGGCGGCGCCGTCGGCTACTATGATCTCGACACGACCAAGTACGCCAACGGAACCCATATCATCGGCTGGTTCATCGTCGACAGCGCCGGGAACTCCGACGGCATGGGCTCGCGGTTCTTCGAGATCGAAAATATCGGCGGGACCGCGGCCCGGCCGGGCGCGAGCCCCCTGGGCCTGAAAAACGACACCGGAAGTCAACTGGGCATCGCCGTCGACGGCCCGAGCGAGATCGTGATCGAGGAGCTGGGCCAATTGAAAGTGAGCCTCAAGGGATCGGGCGCGACGGAATTCGTCGGCTGGGGCCGGGATAAGTCCAGGGAGCTCCCCATCGGGTCGACGCTCGACACGGAGAAAGGCGTTTTCTACTGGAATCCGGCGCCCGGGTTCCTGGGCCGCCATGTCCTGCATTTCGCCGTGACCGACGGCACGCGGGTGAGCCGGCCGGCCAAGGTCACGGTCGAGATCGTCCCCCGGGATTTCGAAAGAGAACATGGGGCGGCCGACCACAGGACCAAGAAGCGATAGGCCGTCGGCCGACGGTCAGTCGAGCGCGTAAACCCGGACACCCCTGACGACTTTGCGCAACCTGAGGCCGGGGCTGGCTTCGACCTTCGCCTGAAGCCTCCGCCAGTCCGGGATCCGGGAGGGCGTGAACAACACATACGTCACTCCCCACGAGCGCAGCGCCGCGATGCCCGCCGGCGAGGGGAAATCATCGAGGATCCTCGTCCGCTCCAGCCGCTCCTCCGGAAAAAACGAATCGCTCACCGGCCCGAAGACCGTCCGCCGCTCGTGAACTGTCTGGTAATAGTCCTGGTAAGGCCTCATGGCCTGCTCGACCGGGAGCTCGACGATGACCGTATCGGAAGGCTGCCGGGACAGCCACAGATCGACTTTCCGCGGCCGGACCGAAAGGTAAGGAACGCTCCGCCAGCTTTCGAAGACGACCAGGACCGCGCCCGCCGCCAGCAGCGCGAGTACCAGCCCCGGGCGGGGCCGCCGCCGGCTGAGTTTTTCCAGAAACGCCTTGAAACCCAAGCCGGCCAGCGCCGCCGTCATCAGCCCCGTCCAGACGCCGAAACGGGACATGACCCGCATGCCCCGGGTCAGCGGCACGAACAGATAAAGAAAAAATGACGGCAGCGGGACGGGTGTCGCCTGCCGGGCGAGGATGCCGTCCCGGACGCCTGCGAGCGAAGGGAAGAGCCCTGCGACCCCGGCCAAACCCCGCGCGGCGAACTCCGGCAGCGGCAACAGCACCTGGCGGTCCAGGGCGTGGAGCGTCGGCCCGAGCGCGATAAGATAGGAAACGATCCAGACCGCCGCCCAGGCTCCCGCAGCCGGGCTCCGCCGGCGGAAGAGCCAGCCGCACACGGCCAAACCCAGGGCGACGTACCCGAGCGTCACCCCGTGCTCGACCCATAGGGAGGCCTGTTGAGGGAACAGCGGCGCGAGGGCGCTGCGCCACGCGGGATGGACGAGGTTGGGCATGAGGAAGGCATAGAAGTTCATCGACCAGGACTCCATCTCCTCGATCGACCGGCTGATCGCGCCCCCGGCCATCAGCCGCGCGTAAGGGATGACGAAGGGGATGACGAGCGCCAGGCTGACGGCGCTGGCGGCGGCAAGCCCCCGCCAGACGGCCGTTTGTCTCCAGAAGGCCCGCCAGGGGCGCGTCCGTATCAAGGCATAAAGCGGGAAGAGGAGGGCCGCCGAATAGCCGTAATACCAGTCGGAGAGGACGACGAGGCCGCCCGTCAGTCCGAGGAGCAGTCCCCGGCCGAGCCGGGGTTTTTCCCTGAACTTCTCGAAAGCGTAAAGGCAGAGCACGATCCACTGCGTCGTCATCATGTGCATGTGGCCCGTGACGTGCGCGAACCGGTAGGGGAGCCAACCGGCGATCACCCCGGCGACGAACCCGGCGGACCGGCTCGAGGTCAGATGGGCGACCCAGAGATAGGCCCCGGCGGCCGTCAGGAAAAAAGACAGCATCAGCATCAGGTTGTAGCCCGCGACCGGACCGAAGAGAGCCGTCAGGGGCAGGCCAAGGAGGGTGTTGGCCGGGAAGAACGAGCCGTGGGCGATATCGTAGCCCGCCGGAAAATAGGAGTTCGGGTCGAAAAAGGGAGAGATGCCGAGATCCAGCAGAGCGTGTTTCATCCACCACATCTGGCGGATACAGAACAGGTTGTCGCCCTCCCAGCCGGCGACGGCGCCGCCGGGATCACGGACCGAGGGCCACAGGGTCAGGACGGTGAGCAGCAGAAAAGCGGCGACGGCCGGAGCGCCCGGCGGAAGCGCCTCGAAAACCCGTTTGAGCTGGAGCCGCCTCATCATGGTGCGCGGGCCGGTCAGGTTTTACGGGCCAGGACAAGAAGCGACATCCCGAAGGACGGCGGCCGCCGCTCCTCCCGCCGCAACAGGGGCAAAAACAGCCGGAAGGCCCTCGTCTGCTGGCGCGGCAGGATCTTCCTCTTCAAGACCCGGGAATTGAGCCACCAGCCCGCGACTCCCGGACGGTTGAGGTAGCGGAGGGATTCGACCTCGAACCCGGCCCCGGAGACGAGCGCCCGCAGACCGTCGGCTTCATAGCGGCGATAATGGTTCAGGTTGATGTCGAGCGTGCCGTAAAGGGACGGCATGGCCGGGACGAGAAGGACCAGCCGTCCGCCCGGTCCGAGGACCGAGGCGAAATCCACAACCGCGGCCGCGTCGTTCTCGATGTGCTCCAAAACGTTCAGGCAGACGACGGTGTCCGGCCGTTCGGCCAGGGCCTCGGTGCGGTCGGGGCCGGAAAGCGGGAAGCGGAACGACGTAACCCTGACGTTGGGCCGGTCGCCGAACTTGGCCCGGAGCTCCATCTGGTAATGGGGCTCGATGTCCGAAGCCACGACCCTCTCCCGGTCGAGGAAAAACCGGGTCTGGTTGCCGACGCCCGAGCCGACCTCCAGGATCCGGCTGCCGAGGTGGGCTTCAAACATCTTGTGCAGCCAGGCGTTGTAAGCGGAAAGGCCCGCCATCCGTCGCAGCGTGACGGCGCCGACGTCTCCCCTCGGCGCCTCCCAGCGGAAGTACCGCAGGATCGTCCAGAAGGCCGACACGGCGTCCTTGAACCCAATTTTCTTTCCCTCTCCGTAAGTGCGCCCTCGGTAGGAGATCGGCACTTCGTAGATGCGGGCCCTCAGCCGGGCCACCTTGCAGGTGATCTCGGGTTCGACGCCGAACCGGCGGGAGGCGAGATCCAGCCGGCCGGCGATCTCCCGGGTCATGGCCTTGTAGCAGGTCTCCATGTCGGTCAGGTTGAGGTTCGAAAAAGCGTTGGCCGCGAAGGTAAGGAGCCGGTTGCCGACCGAGTGCCAGAAATAGATGACCCGGCGGCCGCCGGGAGAACCCTGGAACCTCGAGCCGTAAACCACGTCCGCTTCTCCCTCGAGGATCGGACGCAGGACCCGAGAGTATTCGGCGGGATCGTACTCCAGGTCCGCGTCCTGGATGATGAGGATATCGCCCACGGCACTCCTGATCCCGCGGGCCACGGCCGCGCCCTTCCCCTGGTTCCGGGACTGCAGCATGATCTTCACCTCGGGATGAGAGGCGGCGAGCTCGGTGATGATCTCCCGGGTGCCGTCCGTCGAGCCGTCATCGACGATGAGCAGCTCTCTCTCCAACCCGCCCAGGTCGACGGCCAGCACCCGCCTGACGATCTCCCGGATCGTCAGCCGCTCGTTGAAGGCCGGCATGATGATCGAGAGCCGAGTGTACTGCGGTTTGTCGTTCATAGATAGCACGCGCCCGCCGGGTTCAGGAGTGCCGGCGGGCCGCCTCAAATATACGGTCTGCGAATTTCGATGTCAACGCCTCGCCGGGCGTCTCGGCCGCTCTTCTTGGGTGATCGTTCATCTTGATAATAGGGTCCTGTCACGGCGCGCCCCTGTGCGTCCTCGCGCCTCACCCGTCAACGACTGCTCGCGCCCTCCCAGGGGAGAGGGGGCCCCGTCGCTCCGGGCGCGCAGGGGCTATCGCCGTGCCACCCTCCGCTGATCCACTCGCTCACATAAAAAAGCGACCTCCTCGGCGTTGAGAAAGCGGACAATTTTCGTGCAACGGGGCGGCTCCTGAGATAAAATGGGGGCGGCCATGAAGAACCTTTGGACAGGCCCGGGAGCCATAAGACGCGCGGCGGTCGTCCTGTTCATCATGCTCCAGGCCTTTCTGGTTTTCGTCCTGAGACATGATGCCCTGGACCTCGACATCGGCCCCAACACCCAGCCCACGGAAAATATCTATCAAGGGAACCGGGTCGGCCAGACCTTCGTCGCCAGGGCGGACAACATCGCCAGGGTCGATGTCGCGATGGGCACGCACGGCCGGGCCAATGACGGGACGGTATTTTTCCGCCTCTGGGAGGAGACACCCGAGAGAAATCTCCTCCGGGAGACGGCCTTCAACGCGGCCGCCGTGAAGAACAACCTCTTCCACACCGTGAGGTTCAAGCCCATCCGCAAGGCGACGGGCCGGACATATTATTTTGTCTTTTCGTCCGCCGAATCGACCTACGAGAATTCCATCTGCGCCTGGATGAACCGGCGCGATATCTATCCGGAAGGCCGATACTTTTTGCGGCACGAACCCGGCGACGGCGACCTGATGTTCCGGGTATATTCGCGGGAAACGGTCGCCGGCGGCCTGGGCCGGGTGGTCAGGAAGTACGGCGGCGTTTTCGGCAGCCGCGTCTTTTTCGCCGCGGCGATGGCGTTTTTCGCGGCCGCCGTCACCGTCCTCTTTTCGAGGCTCCTCGGCCTGCTCTGGCCGGCCCGACCGGCCGGAGGCCGGTGAGCGGCAGGAAATAAGTTGAAGATATCCGACGTCCTCATCATCAGCGACGACGTGGTCGGCGAAAAGATGGCGGGGCCCGGTATCCGGGCCTGGGAGATCTCGAGAAGCCTGGCGCGCGGGCTGGAAGTCGTCCTGGCCATCCCCGATTACTCTCCCGGGGATGCGGGCCGCCTTTCCGGCGGCGCCCCCTTCGAGGTCATGCGCTATTCCGTATCCCGTCCGTCACCCCTCAGGGAGGCGGCCGAGCGGAGCCGGATCGTCCTCGTCCAAGGCTATGTCCTTTCCAAGTTCCCGTTTCTGGCCCGTCTGGACGCTCATCTTGTGGTCGACCTCTATGATCCGTTCGTCCTCGAAAACCTGTTCGTCCACAAAGGGATGGGGACGGCCCGTAAAGACAGGGACATCATCCACCGTCACGACCTGGCGGTCTTCAACAGCCTGATCGCGGGCGGGGACCATTTCCTCTGCGCCAGCGACCGGCAGAAGGATCTCCTGATGGGGGCCCTGATGGCCCTCAACCGGATCAACCCCGCGGCCCTCGACTTTTCGGAGTCGGCCGATGAGCTGGTGAGCGTCGTGCCGTTCGGGATCCGGGAGGACGCGGGCGGACCTCGGGGGGACCGGGTGATCCGGGGCCAAGCCGGCACGATCGGGGAAGACGACATCGTGCTGCTCTGGGGCGGCGTCATCTCCAGCTGGTTCGACCCCCTGACGCTGATCAGCGCGCTGGCCCAGGCCCGCCGGGAAGACCCGCGGCTGAAGCTGTATTTCCTCTCGACGCGGCATCCCAACCCGCTGACCCCCGGTTTCGAGATGGCCCGCCGGGCGGAGAGCGCCGCGCGGGAGCTCGGCCTGGCGGGCGGACCGGTCGTTTTCAACGCAGACTGGGTGGACTACGACCGGCGCGCGGCCTACTTCCGGGAAGCCGACATCGGGGTGTCCATCCATAAGACCCACCTCGAGACCCGCTATTCTTTCCGGACCAGGATGCTCGACTATCTCAAGCACGGGCTTCCCATTATCTGCACGGAGGGCGATTTTTTTGCGGACCTGGTCCGCAGGGAGAACCTGGGGATCGTGGTCGGCCCGGAAGATCCGGCGGAGCTGAAGGAGGCCATCCTGAAGCTCGCCGCCGGCGCCGACCTTCGGAAAGAGATGAGAGTGAGGATCGCCCGGCTCAGAAGCGCCTTCTCCTGGGACACGGTAACGCTTCCCCTGGCCGAGCATTGCCGGAAAGTGCTGACTGGCGGGGCCGCGCCGAGAAACCGTCCGGCGAGAAAGGAGATCGCGCTCGTCTGCGCGCCGCGCAGTCCGTCGTTCCTCAGGAAGCTCGTAAAAAAGCACGGCTGGTTCCTGTTCCAGAAGCTGCCGGCTTCCCTGTCCGCTAGGATCCGGCGGGTCCTCAAATGAGGGTCGCCATCCTGGGAAGCCGCGGCATTCCCGCGATCATCGGGGGGTTCGAGACGCTGGCCGAGCAGGTGGGGGCCCGACTCGCCGCCCGGGGACACGACGTCACGGTCTACTGCGAGCGGAACCTCTATCCGGGACGTCGGCCGGAGAACTTCCGGGGCATCAGGCTCGTCCATCTTCCCGCGCTGCCCTCCAAATCCCTGGAAGCGCTCTCGTATGATCTCCTGTGCGCCGGCCACGCGCTGTTCGGGGGTTACGATCTGATCTATATGCTGGCCGATAACACCGCCGTCAGCCTCGTTGTGCCCCGCCTCTGCGGGGCGAGGATCGTCATCAACACGGACGGGATCGAGTGGCAGAGGTCGAAGTGGCCGTGGTACGGCAAGCTCTTCATCAAATTCAACGAGTGGCTGGCCACCCGCCTGACCGCTCACCTCGTGGTCGACGCGAGGGAGATGGGCGCCTATTTCAAGCGGCGCTACGGCAGGGAGACGACCTACATCACGAACGGGACGGAGATCATCCGATCCGGGGACCCCGGCCTGGTGAGGCGCCTGGGCCTCGAGCCCGGGGCTTACCTGGCCGTTGTCTGCCGGCTGGAACCCGAGAACAGCGTCGAGACGATCGTCAGGGAGTTCAGGGCGACGGACAGGGACCTGAAGCTGGCCATCGCGGGCGGAGCGAACTACCGCAGCCGGTATGTCCGGCGGTTGACCGCGATGGCCCGCGACGACAATCGTATCGTTTTTCTGGGCGTCCTCCCCGACTGGGATGCCCTGAGGGAACTGAGGGTCCAGGCTCTGGCGTACATCCACGGCCACCAGGTCGGCGGGACGAACCCGTCGCTCGTCGAAGCCATGGGGGCCGGGAACATCATCCTGGCCAACCGGAATCCCTTCAACCGCGAAGTCGCCGGGGAGGCCGCCATCTACTGGACCGCTGAGCCGGGCGATCTCAGGGACAAGATCCTCGAGGTCGAGGACAACCGGGCATCCCTAAAGGCCCTGGGGGAGAAGGCCAGGCGGCGGGCCGCCGAATTCTACAGCTGGGACGATATCGCCGCGCGCACCGAAAGCTATTTCCGCGCCATCCTCAGAGAACGGTAATCCGGCATGGAACGATCGCGCCAGAGACTCTCCGTCATCGTCGTCACCTGGAACGCCCGCGATTTCCTGAAACGCTGCCTGCTCTCCCTCGCCGCGGAGACACGGACGCCGTCGCTCGACGTCCACGTCGTCGACAACGCCTCGACCGACGGCAGCGCCGGCATGGTGGAATCCGAATTTCCCGGCGTCCGGCTCACGCGGAATCCCGAGAACCTGGGGTTCGCTAAAGCCAACAACATCGCCCTGAGGCGGGTCCTCGAGGAGCGACAGTCCGAATATATTCTCCTCCTGAACGCCGATGTCGCCGTCCTCGACGGTGCCGTCGACGAGCTGGTCAAATACCTTGACGGACATCCCGAGGCCGGGGCGGTGGGCCCGGCGCTCGTCCTGCCGGGGGGCAAGCTCCAGGCCGGCGTGGGGGGGTTCCTGCCCTCCGCCCTCTCCGGTCTCGCCTATTTTCTCTTCCTGAGCCGTGTTTTCCCCGGGACTTCCGAGCCCCTGTTCATCGACCAGGCGGCCGTCATCCGGAAGAAAAGGCCCAAGCGTGTGGAGTGGCTCTCCGGGGCCTGCCTCCTTGTCCGGCGCCGGACGGTCGAGAAAGTGGGCCTGCTGAACGAGGATTACTTTTTTTATCTCGACGATATCGACTGGGGAAAGCGGATGGGAGAGCGGGGCATCGCGCTCCACTATGTTCCCTGGACCGGGGTCCTTCACGACCACGGCGTGACCTACCGGCGCGTCCTCAAGAGATTCAACACCAAGTGGCTCGACATGCTCTTCGAGTACGTCCGCAAGGACCGGGGCACGGTCGAGGCCGGTCTTTTCAGAGCCTTCGCGGTCCTGGGCTTTCTGGTGAGGCTCGTTTATTACGGCGTGAGCGCCGCCGGGCGGGGGGGGGCCGAACGCCGGTATAAGCTCGCCGAGACGGCGGCCTTCCTTCGCTTCAGCCTGGGAATCGGCCGGCGGACCGACCCGCTGGCGGGCGAAACGCTTTGAAAACCGGGGCGATACTGGTATAACTAACTTGGATTACATCGGGGCCCCCAGATGCGAGGCCCGAGGGGTGAAGCCGTACTCTTCGGTACGCGAACCCCGAGACGAAGAGCCTGCTCGCCCGGAGGGTAAAAACGCCTAATGAAGAGAGAGATGGAGAAAAGAAACGGGGCGTTTTTATGAATAGGACAGGCTAATCCGGTCCGCAAAATGAAGATCCTGCTCGTCGGCGCCGACGGTCAATTGGGCTCCGAGCTCCGGAAAGAGCTCGGCGACGGCGTGACGCCGCTGACCCACAAAGACATCGAGATCTCCGACCCGGCGCGGACCGCGGAGATCGTCCAGGCCGCGGCGCCCGATGCCGTGGTCAACACGGCGGCCTATCACAACCTCCCGGACTGCGAGAAGGACCCGGAGACGGCCTTCAAGGTCAACGTCCTCGGTGCCCGGAACCTGGCGCTCGCCTGCCGCAAGGCGGATGCGAAGTTCGTCCACGTCAGCACCGACTATGTGTTCGACGGCCGCAAGGCGTCTCCCTACACGGAAGACGATCCGCCCCGGCCGCTGAACGTCTACGGGGTGTCCAAAGCGGCCGGGGAGTTCTTCGTCACGGCCGCCGGCCGCGGCCTCGTTATCCGGACCTCGAGCCTGTTCGGGATCCGGGGCTGCCGGGCCAAGGGCGGCAGGAACTTCGTCAAGACCATGCTCCTCGCGGCCAAAACCAGGCCGGTGCTCGATGTCAGCGCCAACGTCGTTTCGAGCCCCACCTACGCCCGCGACGCCGCCCGGAAGATCAAGGAGCTCCTCGAGAAGGACGCGCCTTCGGGAGTCTATCACGTCGCCAACGGCGGCGCCTGCAGCTGGTACGAGTTCGCCCTGGAAATCTTCCGGCAGGCGGGCCTCGCCGTCGAGGTCAGGCCGCGGGTGGAGACCGAGGAAGCCGAGGGCATCAAGCGCCCCCTCTACACCCCGCTGGCCAGCGTCAAGCTCGAGCCCCTGAGACACTGGCGGGAGGCTCTCCGGGACTATCTCGGCGAGGAAGGGGCCCTCGCCAAGGAGGGATGACATGATCAAGGATGCGGCCAGGATCGACTTGGAAGCGCGCGTGGACGACCGGGGCTATCTGATCGAGATCCTCAGGGCGTCGGACCCTCACTTCACCCGCTTCGGCCAGGTCTATCTTGTGGGCAATTTCGGAAGAGGGACGGTGCGGGCGTTCCACAAGCACGAAGAGCTCTGGGACTGGTTCTTCATCTCCCACGGCGCGGCCAAGTTCGTCCTCGTCGACGACCGGCCGGACAGCCCGACCTATAAGGAACAGAACGTCTTCGTCTCGAGCTCCCGCAACCCGAGCCTGCTCGTCGTACCGCCCGGGGTCTTCCACGGCTGGATGTCGCTCGAGGACGACACCCAGATGCTGAGCACGGCGAGCGATGTGTACAAGCGGGAGAACCCTGACGAGGTGCGCATCCCGCCGGATTCCTTCGGCGATGTCTGGAGCGTCAAGGGACGATGACATGAAGATCCTGCTCATCGGCGGCGCCGGTTATGTCGGGTCGGTCTTGACCGAGGAGCTTCTCGAGCGCGGCTACAGCGTCAAGGTCTTCGACCGCTTCTTTTTCGGCGACAGCGGCATCGAGAGGCTCAAGGACAGGGTCGAGATCGTGCGCGGGGACATGCGGGAGCTCGAGTCCCGGGTCCTCGAGGACATCGGCGGCGTGATCAACATCGGCGGGCTGTCGAACGACCCCACGGCCGAATACAACCCCAAGGCCAACTTGGAGATGAACACGCAGGCGACGAAGCTGTCGGCCGAGCTCTGCAAAAAGGCCGGCGTCTCGAGATATGTTCTCGCCTCTTCGTGTTCCATCTACGACGTCGGCGTCAAAGACGAGGAACGGGACGTCGTCCTGGACGAAACGACAAAGGTCGCGCCGCGCGCGGCCTACTCGGCGTCAAAATACGAGGCCGAAAAGATCCTGCTGTCCATGCGCGGCAAGGACTTCTGCCCCGTCATCCTGAGGAAAGGCACGGTCTACGGGTTCTCCCCCCGGATGCGGTACGACCTCGTCGTCAACACCTTCGTCCGCGACGCGCTCGCCAAGGGATACATCACGCCCTATTACGGGGGCGAGATGTGGCGGCCGCTGGTCGATATCCGGGATGTGGCCAAGGCCTACATCGTCTGCCTGGAGGCGGATGAGGACAAGGTCAGCGGCGAGATCTTCAACCTCGTCTACCGGAACTTCAGGATCTCGGAGCTGGCCCTGCGCGTCCGGGACGCTTTCCAGAAGGTCCATCAGGACATCGACATCCGGCCGGATTACCGCTATAAGGGCGTCCGCAGCTACCGCGTCTCGGGGGAGAAGATCAAGGGCCGGCTCGGGTTCGTCCCGGCCATCTCGGTCGAGGACTCGGTCGTCGACATGGTGGACAAGATCACGTCCTACGGCTTCCGGAATTTCGACGATCCCATCTACTACAACATCAAGTGGATGCAGACCCTGGAAAAGGCCGCCGAGATCATCAAGATCACGGGGAAGATCTTCTAGCCGCTCGGCGATGACCGATCGATCCCAGTCGGCGGCGGGGCGCCCGCAAAAGACAGCCGGGCCTCCCGGGCCGACCGAGCTCGTCCCCTGTCCCCTCTGCGAAGGGGTTCGCGCCCGGGCCGTCGCCGTAAAATTCGGGCTGAGGATCGTCCGCTGCCGGAGCTGCGGGCACGTCTTCGCCAACCCCAGGCTTCTCCGCGCGGAGATCGAGAAAAGGTATGAAAGCCCCGAGTTCTTCTCCGAGTATCTGGACGCTCACCGGGCCACCCCGAAAGGCTATGACCTCGATTTCCTCCGCGGCCATTACGGCCTCTACCTGGACTTGATCAGAGGCCGGTTGTCTCCCGGGGCGAGGCTGCTCGACCTCGGGTGCGGAGCCGGCTTTTTTCTCAAAGCGGCGGAGGCGGACGGCTGGGCGGCCGAGGGAACGGAGATCTCGCGGCAGCTTGCGGCATACGCCCGGGACGTCGCGGGAGTGAAGGTCCGTCTCGGCACGCTGGAAGAGATTCGCTGGCCGCCCGAGATTTTCGACGTCGTGACCCTGTTCGATGTTTTGGAGCATGTCCCCGACCCCCTGCGGACGCTGACGGAAGTCGGCCGCCTGCTCAAGACGGACGGGGCCGTCCTCATCAGCACGCCGGACTATGACAGCCTGAGCCGGCTGTTCCTCGGGAAGGCGTGGGCCGTGCTCTCCCCCGCCGAGCATCTCTCCCTGTTCACATCGGGGACGCTTCGCGCCCTGATCGAGCGGGCCGGCCTGAGCGTCCTGGCGATCCGGAACCTTCTTGTCTTCAACCCCGACTACACCCACCGGAAGGGCCTCCGCCACTCGCTCTGGAAGAGGCTGCACGGACGGCTCGCCCGGACGCGGCTGGCAGCCAGGCTGCGGAATTACGACACCCGCAAGGTTTCGGCGATCGAGCCCGTTGCCAGGGCGGGCGGCGGGCCGAGGGGGCTCCTCAAGAAAATGCGGACCGGCCTGTACGGAAGGTCCAGAAAAATTATCAGAGGGGATATCCTGGTCGCGCTCGCGCAAAAGCGCGACCGTCCAAGGCCCCTGAATTAACGATACTTCACGCCGTAGTCCAGCATCTTCAGGTGAAGAACGGGTGGCATGGCCTCAGTCCCTGCGCGCCCGGAGCGACGGGGCCCGGCGGGAAGCGGAGTCTTCGGAGCGACCATCAGAAGAGCGGCGGAGCGACTCGAAGTCGCTATTCTGCGAAATATCCTGAAAAAGCTCTTGAATATCAGTTCGCCCGGGGGCCGGGGGGCAAAGGGTGATATCGGCGACGCTTGGGGATCTTATCCGTCGGCGCGAGGAAGGACTTCGCAGACGCTTTTTCAGACTTTTACCCGAGATATTAATCCCCCCTTCCCCCCTTGGGAATCAAGGTGGGACCCGGATATGGTAAGCGTCAGCGAAAAAGGTCGGACCTCGCCATGACAGGACCCGTGCATTCTCAAAAGGCACCGCATCAGTCCGGACGCCGGGCCGCGGCCTGGGCGTAAACGGCCAGTGTCATTCGGGCGGTCCGGCGCCAGGTGAACTCCGCCGCCCGGGCGGCGCCTCTGGCGATGAAATCCTTCCGGAGCCTCTCGTCCCTGACCAGACCGGAAATCGCGGCCGCCATCTCCTCGGGTTGAAGGGGGTCGACGGCCCAGCCGGCGTCTCCCATCGTCTCCCGAAGGGCGGGGGCGTCGGAGGCCACGACGGGGACTCCCGAAGCCATGGCTTCGATGAGGGGAAGCCCGAAGCCCTCGAACAGCGAAGGGTAAACAAGGACATCGGCCCCCGCGTAGAGGCCGGGGAGGTCCTCATCGGGAACGAACCCCGTGAACAGGATCTCCCCGCCGCCCGTCTTCCGGACCGACTCGACCAGGCTGCCGCTGCCATGGTCCTTCTTCCCAACGATGACGAGAGTGTGCGGCAGGGACTGCCGCTTTTTGGCCAGGGAATAAGCCTCGGCCAGAACGGCCAGGTTCTTCCTCGCGTTCAGCCGCCCCACGCTCAGGACGTAGGGCGCCCTTATGCCGTACTTGGCCGGGATGCCCCGGCCGTCTTTCCGGTCCCGGGCCTCGGCGAAAGACCCCGAGACGCCGCAGGGGATGACCTCGACTTTTCCAGGCTCCACGCCGCATTCCGCCACGATGTCCCTCTTGGAGCACTCCGACCCGGTGATGATCTTCTCGGCGGCTTTGGCCGTTCGCGGTACGAGCAGCCTCGACCGCCGGGCCTCGAGCCTTGAAAAAGTTCGGGGAAGATGGAGGAACGCCAGGTCGTGGATGGTGGCGACCAGGCTTCCCCGGTGCCGGGGCGGACCGATGTATTGGACATGAAGGACGTCGACGGCGTCGCGGACTGTCGCCGCGGCCAGGCAAAGAGGTATCCTCAGGAAGGGGCTCTTGATGTTGAGTGCCCGCAGTCGTACCCGGGGCCTCTCGCGGACCTCTCGGTAGAATCGATGCCCGCCGTCGACGGCATAAAGCACATATTCATTCTCGCCGTCGATCTCGAGCAGGCCCCCGATGAGGCCGCGGATGTAGGTGCAGTTGCCCGAACCGTCACGTTCGGCGGAGTGGGCGTCGATGCCGATCCTCACCGGCGCGTTCCTAGAAAGCACCCCGCCCGGAGGCGGCCACTTGGATCGTCCTCATCAGTATGACGAGGTCGAGCCAGAGCGACCAGTTCCGGATGTACGATTCGTCCAGGCTGAGCCGCTCGTGAAAGGGCAGGAGCGAGCGCCCGCTCGTCTGCCAGAGACCCGTCATCCCCGGCTTGACCTGGAGCAGCAGGGACTTGGCGCCGCGGAATTCCTCCAGCTCCTCGCGCAGGTAAGGTCTCGGCCCGACCAGGCTCATCTCCCCCTTGAGAACATTGAAGAGCTGGGGCAGCTCGTCGATGCTGAAGCGCCTAAGGACGGCGCCGACGCGGGTCAGCCGGGGGTCGGACGAGAGGAGCTTTCTGTGCCGCTCCCATTCCCCGTTGGCCCGGGGATTCTCGGCCAGGAACTCCTCCAGCCGGCGCCGGGAGTCGACGTGCATGGACCGGAACTTGAAGACTTTGATCACCTTGCCCCGTTTCCCGTAGCGCTCCTGGACGAAGAATACGGGGCCGCGGCTGTCCAGCTTGATGGCCGCGGCGATCGCGGCGAACACCGGCACCAGGGGAATGACCGCGACAACCGCCACAGCCTCGTCGAAAGCGGTCTTGGCCGCGACGTTCCACGGCTTGTGGAGGTTCTTGCGCACCGTGAGAGCCAGGACCTTGCCGATGTTCTCGATCTCGATGCCGGTCGTGATGAGGTCGCCCGTCTGCGGGATGTAGCGGATCGTGTCGCTCAGCCCCTCCCATTTTTTCAGCAGGCCGATGAGGCTGTCCCGCGGGATGTTGGGGAACGTCACGATGATGTCCTCGAACCCGGTCTCGTCCTTGATCCTCTCGATCTCGTCGAAATGGCCGAGGATCGGGACCCCGGAGATCTTGCTCCCCACTCTCGCCCGGTCGTCGGTCAGACAGCCGACGATCGTGAACCCCATGGTCCGGTTCCGGCCGACGTCTTCGACGAGGGCCGCCGTGCTCTCGGTCGAGCCGATGACGATGACCTTCTTTTTCCAGACGCCCGCGGCCAGCAGGAGGGACTTGGCCGCATACCGGATCGCCGGGAGCATCCCCATGCTGAAGAGCCAGGCCATGATCATGATCGCCCGGGAAAAGGGAACGTAAACCTTGGTGATGAACACGGCCACGGTGATCAAGCCGAAGGCGATGCTGGTGCCTTTGATCAGGATGCGAGTCTCCTCCCAGAAGGCGTGCCGCTTCGTGTAGAGCTTTTCATACCAGAAGATGCTGACCCAGAGGAGGAGCATGAAGGCGCGGTCGAAGTATGCCGAAGCCAGAAGCTGCCGCTCCCGGATGGCCGGGAAGAGATTCGGCAGGGCATAGGCCCGGATAGCGAAGGCCGCGACGAACGCCGCCGAGACCGCCAGGCAGTCGCCGGCGACGAGGGTGAGAAAAGCGATGAATTTCTTTTTCACTGCGCCTTGGCCGAGGATAATTAATCACACCGCCGGAAACGTGTCAATCGGACGACGCATCCCGGAAGGATCTCGTCTCGTGTGATGCGGGGAAGACATGGTGGGGTGGCCTGACGCCAGTCCCTGCGCGCCCGGAGCGACGGGGACCCCTCTCCCCTGGGAGGGCGCGTGCTATCGTTGACGGGTGAGGCGCGAGGACGCACAGGGACGCGCCAGGACAGGACCCCGTTGAAGAACAACGGCATCACACAAAAGGAGAGGCTATCGAATCAGGCCGGAATTTGAAAAAAGTTGGTGCCTGTGGTATTAGTGGAAACCCCCTGAGGAGGACCACCTGACATGAGAAAAGCACTCGTGACCGGCGCGGGCGGATTCATCGGCAGCCACCTCGTCAAACGGCTCAAGGACGAGGGCTTCTGGGTCCGGGGCGTCGACCTCAAGCAACCGGAATTCTCGGCCACGGCGGCCGACGAGTTCCTGATCCTCGACCTCCGGGAAGAGGCGAACTGCAAGACGGCGGTCGCCGGCCCGGAGGGAGCGGCTTGCGATGACGTCTATCAGCTGGCGGCCGACATGGGCGGCATGGGGTTCATCCACTCCGCCGAATGCGAGATCATGCGGAACAGCGCCCTAATCAATATCCACATGACCCACTCGAGCGCCGCCGCCGGCGTCAAGCGCTATTTCTTTTCCTCCTCGGCTTGCGTTTACCGGGACATGGAGTTCGACGAGCCCGAGCTCTCCGAGGCGGAGGCCTACCCGGCCAGGCCGGACAACGAATACGGCTGGGAAAAGCTCTACGCCGAGCGCATGGCCATGGCCTACGGGCGGCGCACCGGCATGACGGTCCGGCTCGCCCGGTTCCAGAACTGCTACGGCCCGGAAGGCACCTGGCGCGGCGGCCGGGAGAAGGCCCCCGCGGCGCTGTCGCGCAAGATCGCCGGGGCGCCGGACGGCGGCACGGTCGAGATCTGGGGCGACGGCACGGCGATGCGGGCCTACACCTACATCGATGACATGGTCGACGGGATCCGCCGGCTGATGGAGTCCTCGCTCGAGGACGGCGTGAACATCGGCCGCCAGGAATACGTCTCGGTCGACGAGCTCGCCTCGACCATCGCCTCCGTCGCCGGGAAGACCATCCACCTCAAGCATATCGAGGGGCCGGTCGGCGTCAAGGCGCGGAATTTCCGGATCGACCGGATCTCGGGCATCGGCTGGCAGTCGCGTTTCTCCCTGCGTGACGGGATCGCCAGGACGTACCCTTGGGTCAAGGCTCAGGTCGAGGCCCAGCGCTAAAAATAAGTGATCAGCGAGCCCTGGCCTGGATTATTCACGAGTCGAGACGACTCCAGAGGCGAGGCCCGAGGGGTGAAGCTGTACTCTTTGGTACTGCGAACCCCAAGAACGAAGCCGATGGGGCCGGATCGGCTCGCCCGGAGGGTAAAAACGCCTTATAAAGAGGCAGAAGAAAAGAGGCGTTTTTATGAATAAGCCAGGCTGGGACTATCTCGTCGTCACGGCGTCCCACGAGGACCAGGCATCCGCCTACAGATCCCAGCTCGATATCCGCCAAAAGCTCGGGCTGATCCCGGGGACGCGAAACATCCTCGTCGTCCCGGACCCGGGCGGCCGTCGGGTGGGAAGCGGCGGCAGCACCATCCATTCCCTCCTTCAGGTCCTCAGCCGGGAGCTGGCCGGCTCGCGGGAGGCTCTGGAGCACGAGGCCTGGCTGGCCTGCCTGCGGAACCTCCGCATCCTGATCGTCCATGCCGGAGGAGACTCGCGGCGGATCCCGGCGTACGGCCCCTGCGGCAAGATCTTCATTCCCGTGCCCGGTGAAACCGACCGAGCCTTGGGGATGACGCTCCTCGACCGGCAGCTTCCCGTTTATCTCGGACTGCCGCCGTCAGGCCCAGGCCGCGGACAGGTCGTCATCGCCAGCGGCGACGTCCTGTTGAGCTTCGACAGCGCCAACGCCCGCTTCGCGGATGACGGCATCACCGGCCTGGGCTGCACCGCCGCTCCCGAGCTGGCCAGCCGCCACGGCGTTTATTGCCCGGCCGGCGAGGGCCGCGTCAGGCGGTTCCTTCAAAAACCGTCGCCGGCCGACCAGGCGGCGAAGGGCGCGGTCCAACGCCACGGCCAGTCCATCCTGGATATCGGCGTTATGGGATTCGATGCCGCGACGGCTGTGGCGATCATCTCCATCTGCGATGTCACGCGGCGGCCCGGCGGCGGCCTGGCCTGGACCGGCCCGATGGGCGAGGCCGTTGAGGCCAACGGGCTTGATTTCTACCGGGAGATCGCCTGCGCCCTGGGAACGGAAGCCGAGGCCGGAGACTATCTCGCCGCCGCGAGGGCCTCCGGTTCGACACTCGACGACACCCGTCTCTCCCGGATCTTTCAGTCCCTCTCCGGGATCCCTTTTCATGTCTCGGTCCTTCCCCAGTGCGGTTTTCTCCATTTCGGGACGTCCCGGCAGCTCATCCAGAGCGGCAGCGACATCCTCAGCATCGACGACGGCACGTCCCACGCCGGCGACTGCCTGAGCGTCAACAACGCTGTCCGGGGCGAGGGACGGATCGCCGGCTCGAGGTCCTGGGTCGAGGGATGCCGGCTCGAGGCGCCCCTCGCGCTCGGGGGAGAGAACGCCGTCATGGGCGTGGACATCCGTCAGCCGCTGTCGCTGCCTGCCGGAGCCGTCCTCGACGTCCTCGAGGGTCGGGACCGGGCTGGCCGCCGGGTCCGGTTTGTCAGGTGCTACGGGATCGACGACGTCTTTCACCGCCCCGCGCCCGAGGCCAGTCTGGCCGGCCTGCCCCTTGCCGATTGGCTGCGGGCCATGGATGCCGGGGAAGGGGACATCTGGAGTGACGACATCCCCGCCGGCCGGCGCCTGGTCTGGAACGCGAGGGTTTTCCCCGCCGTTCCGGCCGAAGACGGTTACAGGGATTGGCTTTGGATGCTCAGCCCGGCAAGGGCTTCGCGCCTCCAAAGAGCGGACTGGCGCGCGGCCGACCGTTACAGCTTCGCCGAAGTCGCCGACCTGGCGTCCCAGGAAGAATTCCACAGGCGAAGGTTCGAGAACCGGTCGGAAGAGCTGCGTCGGGACCTTCGCCAGGTGTTCCGGCCGGGAAGCGGGTTCTCCGCGGCCGAGCTGGCCTTCGTCCTCGCCCGCACGGAGAGGGATGCGCGGCGGAGCTGGGTGACGGCCATTCTCAGGCAGTGCTGTGCTCACGCCGCCGGCGGGCCGGCCGTCTCCGGGCTGGAGCGGCTCGAGCCGTCCCGGATCCTTCATACCTTGGGCTCCGCCCTGCAGTCGACGGGGTGGGATCGGGAAGCCGGCGCCGGGGACGTCCTGGCCGGTGCCTTTGACGGCCTCACCAAAGACGAGACAGCGTGCCTTTCGGCGCTCGGTCTGACCCGGGATATGGCCTCCTCCCCTTCGGCTTTCGCCGCGGCGCTCCAGGACCTGGCCTTCGAAAACGTCGGGCGGACGATCGTCATGAGCCGGGAGAAGCACGCGGGCTTCCCCAAGAACGCCCTCCGCGAGGATGAAATCGTCTGGGGGCGCGCACCGGCCCGTCTGGACCTGGGAGGCGGTTGGTCGGATACTCCGCCCTACTCTCTTGAACACGGCGGCTGTGTCATCAACGCGGCCGTGGACCTCAACGGGCAGCCGCCTATCCACGCTTACGCCAGGGTGATCCCGGAACCGGAAATCCGGATCGCCTCGATCGACCACGGCGTCCACGTCGTCATCAGGGAACTCGACGACCTCATGGATTACCGCTCCCCCGAGAGCAAGTTCGGGCTGGCGAAAGCGGCGCTCGCGCTGTGCGGATTTTCCCGGGACAACGAGGGTTGGCCCGGGGGGGCGCGGACGCTCGGCGACAGGCTCAGGCTCTTCGGCGGCGGGATCGAGCTGACCACTCTCGCCGCCATCCCCAGCGGCAGCGGGCTGGGCACCTCGAGCATCATGGGCGCGGTCCTCACGGCCGTCGTCCGGAGGATGACCGGCCGGCCGTTCGAGGCCCGGGAGCTTTTCCACGACGTCCTCCGTCTCGAGCAGGAGCTGACGACGGGGGGAGGCTGGCAGGACCAGGTCGGGGGCGTGCTCCCCGGCGTCAAAATGATCATCACGGCGCCCGGGCTGGTGCCCGACCCCCGTATCCACTACGTTCCCGCCGACGTCCTGGACCCGCGGGTCAACGGCGGACAAGCGCTTCTCTACTACACCGGCATGCGCCGCCTCGCCAAGAACATCCTCCACGACGTCGTGGGCGGGTATCTCGACCGCGACCGCGGGTCGATGGACACCCTGAAAAGGATTCACGCCTTCCCGCCGTTCATGGTCGAGGCCATGGCCGCCAAAGACGCGGCCCGGTTCGGCCGGCTGCTCAACGAAGCCTGGAGCCTCAAGAAACGGATCGACCCCGAATCGACGACGGAGGTCATCGAGAAGATCCTGCGGCAGGCCGCTCCCATGCTGCTGGGTGCCAAGCTCATGGGCGCGGGCGGGGGCGGGTTCCTGCTCCTTTTCTGCCGCTCCGGCGACTCGGCGAAGGCTCTTCGCGCGGAGCTTGAAGCCCATCCCCCCAATGACCGGGCGCGGTTTTTCGAGTTCGCCGTCAGCTACCGACGGCCTGACGGTCACCGTCTGCTGATCTGAAGGGAAGATGAACAGCCTGCGGCGGCCGCAGCGACCATGGGGAACGGAAGCCAGGACGCCGCAGGCTGTTCGTCTTCCGACTTCACCCGATAATTGACTTTTGGCGGCGACAATTCAACAATGGGAGCGGAAAATGCCATGCCGGAAGCCCAGCCCGTCCCGCGCCGTCCGAAGCGGGGGAAGTATCAGAAGCTGGCCGAGCTCAGCTCGCTCGGACTGGTCCTCCCGTCTTCGATCGTCGTCGGGATGGTGCTCGGCTACTTTCTGGACAAGCTTTTCGGCACTCAGCCCTGGCTCCTGGGCATCTTCACGGTCCTGGGGATCGCCTCCGGCCTCCTGACCCTGGTCAGCAGCCTGAAAAGGATCGGCGTGGAAAAAGACAATGACGACGAACCCTGAAGAGAGCGTCCTCCGGCGCCTGCCCCTCGAGATCCTGGCCTTTTCCCTGGTCATCGCCGCTATTTCACTTCTCTTTTTCAAGCCCCTGACCGGTCTCTTTATCCTCGCCGGCGGGCTGTTCTCCGCGCTCAGCTTCATCTGGCTCAAGCAGACGGTCACCAGTTTCATCGGCCCCGACCGGAGAACGGCGGTGCGAAAGGGGATCGTTTTTTACACCCTCAGGCTCTTCTTGATAATCGCCGTTTTCTTGATTATAATCCTGCTGTCTCCGAGGATGATTCTCGCCTTCGCGGCGGGTTTTTCAAGCCTCGTTCCGGCCATCCTGGCTGAAGCCGTGGTGGCCATTTTGCAGATGAAAACATGGAAGGCCTAGAGCATACCGTCTACGCAGCCGAACTGTTCAACAAGGTTTTCGGCAAGCCGATCCTGGCCCTGCTCAACCTGCTGGGCATTCAGCCCTCGAACCCCGCCAATCCCGTCCCCGACTACCTCGTCATGGTCATCGTCGTCGCGCTGCTCCTGATCGTCGTCCTGGGCCGCGCCTCGCGCCGCCTCTCGCTCATCCCCTCCAAGCGCCAAAGCCTCCTGGAGTTCATCGTCCAGAGCTTCGAGGGGCAGCTCGTGGAGATCATCGGCGAAGAGGGACGGAAATTCCTGCCGATGATCGCCACCGTCGGGCTGTTCGTCTTCTCGGCGAACATGATCGGCCTCGTACCCGGGTTCATGTCGCCCACCAGCAAGCTCAACGTCACCGCCGGCTGCGCCCTGACGGTCTTCGTCTATTACCACTGGCAGGGCATGAAAGCCCAGGGCGTCTTTCGGTATCTCAAGCACTTCGCCGGACCGATCCCCGCCCTGGCTCCGCTTCTGTTGCCCATCGAGCTCATCAGCCACTTCTCCCGTCCGGTGTCGCTCTCGCTGCGGCTCTTCGGGAATATCTTCGCCGAGGAGCTGCTGATCGTCATCATCTCTTCGATCATCCCCTTCGTCCTTCCCCTGCCGTTCATGGCGGTGGCCATATTCACGTCGGTGATCCAAGCCTTCGTCTTCGTTCTCCTCGCCTGCATCTATATCGCCGGCGCCGTGGCCCACGAGGAAGAACACTGATCATGAAAAGGAGTCCCAATCATGAAGCATCTTAGAGCCTTCGGCCTGCTCGTCATCTTCGTCCTGCTCGCCGGCGCTCCGCTGCTCGCCCAGGAAGCCGCCCTCACCCCCGTAAAAGCCAACCTCTACAAGTGGGCGATCATCGTCGGCGGGGCGGCCATCGCCATCGCGGCCTCGGCCGGCGCCTTCTGCCAGGCGAAGGCCATCTCCAGCGGCTGCGAGGGGATCTCCCGGAACCCCGGCTCGGCGCCCCACATCCGCTTTCTGCTGATCTTCGGGCTGGTGCTGATCGAAACGCTGGTCATCTACACGCTGCTGATCAGCATCATCATCGTCCTGATCCAGTGGGGCAAATACACCCCCTGAGCCCCGGGCCGGTCCCCGGGTTCTTGCGAGCTGACGAATGACGTTTATCGCGGGCGTTGTCCTCCGGGACACCTTCCGGAGGTTCAACGAGGACAGGTGCTGGAATTCATCGATCGTCATTTCCTATTTCGCCTTTCTCTGCGCCGTCCCGGTCGTTTCCTTGTTCGTCTATCTCAGCAGCCGGATCGTGGGCACCTCCGAGCCGGCGCTGCGCAGCCTGAACCTGTTCACGGACGACTTTTTCGCCAGGTACGACCCGGAGTTCTTCAAGGGGATCGAGGCGGTTTCGCGCGACCTGGGCAGCCTGGGCTGGTTCGGGCTGATCGGCTCGCTCATCTCCGCGAGCTTCCTCTTCTCCAACCTGATCTACGCCATCAACACCATTTTTCGGACCAAGTACGAAAGGTCGTTCGTCTACAACCGCATCATCGAGTATTCCATCATGTTCGTCATGGGCATCATCCTGCTCATCTCGCTGGCCATCACGGCGAGCTGGTCGGCCGTCCACCGGATGGTCGAGGAGAGTTCGTTCGTCGAAAACTATCTCAACCCCCAGGCGGTCGCCCTGGTGGACAACTTCCTCATCCAGTACATCGTCCCCTTGGCCCTGACCTTCCTGGTCTTCTTCACGTTCTACAAGTTCATCCCGGAGACGAAGGTCCACACCGGACCGGCGGCCCTGGCCGCCGGCATCACCGCGCTGCTCTGGGAGATCTTCAAGCGGGGGTTCGCCCTCTACGTGGCGAACTTCTCGGCCATCGGCGTCGTCCTGTCCAAGGTCGTCCAGAGCACGCTGACGTCCATCATCTTCTTCCTGCTGTGGATCTCGTTTTCTTTGGTGATCCTGCTCTGGGGCGCCGAGCTCGCGGCCGTGTTGAACGAGAGGCACCATGCCAAGACCGTCTGAGGACAAGGCTTCGCCGCCGGAGTTGACCGTCGGGCAGCTGGCCGACCGCCTCGGCTGCCGGTACGAGGGGGACGGCGAAACGCCGTTGCGCGGCGTCGCGAGCCTGGAAAGCGCCCGGCCGGGCGACCTCGTCTTCCTGGGGCAGCCGAAATACCGACGGCTCCTCGAGGCGACAAAAGCCTCGGCGGCGATCATCGCTCCGGACGAGAGCTTCCGGGGCCTCCCGGTCCTGTTCGCCGACAACCCCCACCTCGCCTTCGTCCGGGCCGTCGAGCTGTTCTTCACGCCGTACCGCCCGGAGCCCGGAATCCACCCCGCCGCCCTGGTATCGGACACCGCGGAGATCGGCCCGGGGGTCGCCGTCGGCGCCTACTCGGTCATCGGCGACGGCGCCACGATCGGCCGGGACGCCGTCATTTTCCCCCTGGTCTGCGTCTATCCGGGCGCCGTGATCGGAGAGGGCGCGGTCATCCATTCCCACGTCGCCATCCGCGAAGGCGTCCGCGTCGGCAACCGCGTCATCGTCCACAACGGCGCGGTCATCGGGGCCGACGGGTTCGGCTATATCCGGCTCGCCGACGGCTCCCTTAAAAAGATCCCCCAGAAGGGAACGGTCGTCATCGAGGACGACGTCGAAGTCGGCGCCAATACCGCCATCGACCGGGCCGCCCTCGGCGAGACCGTCGTCCGCAGGGGCGCCAAGATCGACAACCTGGTCCAGGTCGCTCACAACGTCGAGGTCGGGGAGAACGCCATCCTCGCCGGGCAGACGGGGCTGGCGGGCAGCGTCAGGATCGGCCGGGGGGCCCTGCTGGGCGGCCAGGTCGGCGTCGCCGATCACGTGAGGATCGGCGACGGCGCCATGGCCGCCGCCAAATCGGGGATCACCAAGGACGTGCCGGCGGGGGCGTTCGTCTCGGGCAGTCCACATCTCGACGTCCGCGACTGGCGGAAGGTCTGGGTGCTCCTCCCCCAGCTCTACGATTTCATCAAGGACGTCAAGAAGCTGAAGTCCCGGGTGGAAGAGCTGGAACGGCAGCTGAAAGACCGGAGCGCCGGCTAGCCGCCCAGGGCGTCGAGATAGGCGATCGCCGACAGACCGGCGGTGACTCCCGAGCCCACGGCGACGGCAACCTGCTTGGGACAGGCATCCGCGACGTCGCCGGCGGCGAAGACCCCCGGTTGCGATGTCGCCATGCCCTGATTCACCTTGATCTCTCCCCATTCGGTGAGGTCCACCAGTCCACGGACGATGCCGCTGTGGGGGTCGACCCCGACCGAGACGAACAGGCCGTTGAGCGGCAGGTCATAGCTCCGGTTCTCCCGGAGGTTGCGGATGACGGCTTTCTCGAGCTGCGCTTCCCCCTCCACCGACTCCACGACGGAGTTCCAGAGGACCTCGATCTTGGGGTTGGCGAGGACGCGCTCCTGGAGGATCTTGATCGCCCGGAACTTGTCCCGCCGGTGGACGACGTAGAGCTTCCTGGCGAACTTCGCCAGGAGGATGGCCTCCGTCAGCGCGTTGTCCCCGCCGCCCACGACCGCCACGAGCTCGTCACGGAAGAAGGCGCCGTCGCAGGTGGCGCAATAGGAGACGCCCCGGCCGGCAAGCCGCTCCTCGTTCGGGACGCCGAGCTTGCGGTAGGCTCCGCCCGTGGCGACGATGACCGCCCGCGTCCGGAACTCCCGGGCCCGGCCGGTGACCAGCCAATCGCCGGCCTCGCGGCGAAGGCCCGTGACCTCCTCGGATTCAATGACCGCGCCGAACCTTTCCGCCTGCTTCCTGAAATTCTCGATGAGCTCGAAGGGGGCGATGCCGTCGGGGAACCCGGGATAGTTCTCGATCCAGTTGGTCAGCAGGGTCTGTCCGCCGGGGATCAGCTTCTCCAGGATGACCGTGGCCAGGCGCGCCCGCCCGGTGTAGAGGCCGGCGGCCAGGCCCGCCGGGCCGGCGCCGATGATGACCACATCACTGGTCTCGACCGGGCTCATAAGTGCTTGCTGATGATCTCGACGATCTTGTCTTTCGGCTGGACGCCGACGATCGACTCCTTGAGGTCGCCGCCCTTGAAGAGAAGCAGGGTGGGGATGCCGCGGATGCCGTACTTCGAGGGCGTTTTCATATTCTCGTCGACGTTCATCTTGGCGACCTTGAGCTTGTCCTTGTGGGCTTCCGCAATGCTCTCCACGGTCGGCGCGATCATCCGGCAGGGGACGCACCAGGACGCCCAGAAATCGACGAGCACGGGCGTGCCCGCCTTGAGGACTTCTTCGTCGAAGTTGCCGTCGGTGACGTTCAGGATGTCTTCGCTCACATCATTCTCCTCTTTTAATTTTCAGCGCTTGCTGATACAGATCGATGTAAACACCGGCCGTTTCCTCCCAGCCGGCCGGGTGGGCGCCCGGCGGAATGACGGCGAAAGTCTCGCCCCGCTCCCGGAGCGCGCCGTCCAGCCCCCGGCCGCCGTTGTCCCCGAGCAGGGCCCGCCCGAGCGCGGCGCCGTTGGCGCTGACCAAGTCGGAATAGGCGATCCCGGCCTTGAGAAAATTGAACTTGCCGTTGAGATTCAGGCGGCCGTGCTTGAAGAAATCCCAGTTCAGCCCGGTCCAAGCCAGGCTTTCGGGAGGGAATTCCCCCTGTTCGGCGGCGTTGTGGATGGTGAGGACCGAGGCCGCCCGCCTCGAGGCCGGGACGTCGCGATAATGCGTCTTCAGAAAAACAGGGACGAGCGCGGTGGGCCAGTCGTGGCAATGGATGACATCCGCCGGCGGGTCGAACGTCATAAGGAGCTCGGTCGCGGCCCGGCTGAAAAAAATGAACCGCTCGTCATTGTCCAGATAACCCGCGCCGGCCGGCCCGTAGATCCTGTCCCGGAGGAAATACTTCGGGTGGTCGACCAGAAAAACGGGAACGCCGTCCGCCCCGGTTGTGTAAACGCCGGCCTTCACCCGGTCGCCGTTCATCGGCACCGATAGGGCAGAAGGGCCGGAGCCGACTTCGAGGCGCCCGCCGTCCGGCGTGCGGTGCCGCGGCACGATGAGGGAGACATCGACCCCCAGCCGCGCGAGCCGCGGCGGAAGCGCCGCCGAAAACTCGGCGAGCGGCCCCGACTTGGAGAACGGCGGAATCTCGGGCGTGACAAAAACCACCCTCATTTTTTGGCTCACGGGAGATTCATATTAAGGGGGGGGCGGCCAAAAGTCAAACTTCTCTCCTGATGTCGCGAGCGTGAGGAGTGACTGGCTAATTCGAGCTTGAGTTGTTCACGAGTCGAGGCGGCCCCAGATGCGAGGCCCGAGCGGGTGAAGCTGTACTTTGAGTACTGCGAACCCCGAGAACGAAGCAGATGGGGCCGGATCGGCTCGCCCGAAGGGTAAAAACGCCCTATTAAAAGAGAGCTTAAAAAAGGGGCGTTTTTATGAACTAGGTGGCCCAGTTCAGCTTTTCCTTGAGCAGGTCGAAATAGTTGCGCCGGGGCGAGGAGATGAGGCTGAGCGCCGCGGCCGACCGTTCGATCTCGACGACGTCGTCCTTTCCCAGAAGCATGCCTCGCTGCCCGTCGAGGGTCAGGTAGACCTCTTCCCCCGCCGTGAGAAGCCGGAGCGTGATCTTCGAGTCCGACGATACCACCATCGGCCGGAGAGACAGCGCGTGCGGGCAGATCGGCGAAAGGATGAGCGCGGGAACGTACGGCTGCACGATCGGGCCGCCGGCGGAGAGCGAGTAGGCCGTCGATCCCGTGGGCGTGGCGACGATCAACCCGTCGGCTTTCAGGGCCGCGATCTCCCGGCCGTCGATCTGGATGGCGATCTGGATCATCCGGGCCATGGCCCCCTTGTTGATGACCACGTCGTTCAGGCACAGATAGGTCTTGTCCCGTGAGCTGGCCCGGAGAAGGAGCCTCTGGCTCACGATGTTCTCCTGCCCGGCCAGGAAAGCGTCCAGGGTGACGAACAGCTCATCCGTCGGCACCTCGGTGAGGAATCCCAAACGCCCCAAGTTGACGCCCACGACCGGGACGCCGGCGACGGCCGCCAGATGGGCGACGCTGAGCAGCGTCCCGTCGCCGCCGAGCACGATGACGAGGTCCACCTGCCCGGGCAGTTCGTCCCGGGAAATGCCCCCCTTTCGGAGGAGCTTCCTGGCCGCCGCATCCTCGAGGACGGGCGTGATGCGCTTCGCCTGAAGATACTGGATGACCGAGCGCAGGGTCTTTTCGGTCCCCGCGGCGTGCGGCTTGACGACGATGCCGGCCCTCTTAATCTTCCTTTTCATAGACCACCTCCCTGATTTGCTCCGCGTCCTCGGGCGGAGAGACCGTTTCCCGAACGAGCTCCCACCAGACAAGAAATTCCCGGTTCCCTTTCTGGCCGGGGGTGGAGCTTTTGATGAGGCCGCGCCGGCCGAAACCGAGCTTCCGGGCTTCCTCAAGAAGCCGGAGGAGTACCGCCTCGTGCCGGGCGGGGTCCCTGATAATGCCCTTCTTCCCCACCTCGCCCCGGCCCGCCTCGAACTGAGGCTTGAGCAGGCTCACGAGACGCCCATCCCCCAGAAAGCCCTTGACCGCGGGCAGCACTTTCAGCACCGAGATGAACGAGAGGTCCGTCGCCACGACCCCGGGAGCTTCGTTGAAATCCTCTCTCCTGAGATACCGGGCGTTTTTTTCGATCGTCCTGACGCGGGGGTCGTTCCTCAGCCGCCAGTCCAGCTGGTCGATCGAGACGTCCACCGCGTAGACCAGCCGCGCGCCGCGCTGGAGGAGGCAGTCGGTGAACCCCCCCGTGGACGCGCCCAGGTCGGCGGCGACGGCGCCCCGGACATCGATCCCGAAAACCGAGAGCGCCTCGTCGAGCTTCAGGCCGCCCCGGCTGACGAACGGGATCGCGCCGCGCACCAAGATCCCGGCTTCCCGGCTCACGAGCTGGCCCGGCTTTTCGATCCTCGTGTCTCCCGAGTAGACCATGCCCGCCATGATCAGCGCCCGGGCCTTCTGAGGCGATTCCGCCAGCCCGCGGCTGACGACGAGCGTGTCGGCCCTGTCTTTCTTGATCATTCTCGGGCTGCCGGAATTCCCGGGGTCAGGACCGGAGCACGGCCCTGAATTCCTCGGTCAAGCCATCGGCGTCGAGGTGGAAAGCCTTGCGAATCTCGTCGGCCTTGCCCACGGGATAGATCTCGATGGGCAACCCGATCGACTTGAACCGGATATCGCACCGGCCCTCCCGGTCCAGGATCTCCCTGACGGCGCTGCCGAATCCCCCCGCACGACCCCCTCTTCGACCGTGATGATCGTGCTGCCAGGACGGGCGAATTCAAGGATCGCCTCCCTGTCGATGGGTTTGGCGAACCGGGCGTTCAGCACGGCCAGCGAATAGCCTTCCTTCTCCAGCCTCTCAGCCGCGGCGAGCGCCGGATAGACCATGCTCCCAAGGGCCGCTATCAGGACTTTTCCCGGCCTGAGGAGCTCGCTCCGGCCCAGGGCGATCTCCCCGGCCTCCGCCTCGAGGCTGACGCCGACCCCGGACCCCTTGGGGAACCGGATAGCCGCCGGGTGCCCGTAGCCCAGGGCGGACTTCAGCATCCGCTCGAGCTCGCCTTCGTCCTTGGGCGCCATGACGATCATGTTGGGCAGATGACGGAGATAGACGATGTCGTTCACTCCCTGGTGGGTCGGGCCCTCATCGGAAACGACGCCGGCCCGGTCGAGGGCCAGGACGACCGGCAGGTCCTGGAGGGAGACATCATGATAGAGCTGGTCATAAGCCCGCTGCATAAATGTTGAGTAGATGGCCACGACCGGCTTGTATCCGCGGAGGGCCAGCCCGGCGGCGAAGCTCACGGCGTGCTGCTCGGCGATGCCGACGTCGTACAGCCGGTCCGGGAGCTCCCGGGCGAAGCAGCTCAGCCCGGTCCCTTCGGGCATGGCAGCGGTGATGGCGACGATCTTGGGGTCCTGGCGCGCCAGCCGGAGGAGCGCCTCGCCGAAGACCACGGAATAGGTCGGCCGGGACGAGACCTTCAGCGGCTCGCCCGTCGACCTGTGGAAGGGGGCCGTTCCGTGGAACCGTTCGGGGTTGTTCTGGGCCGGGGCATAGCCGCGCCCCTTCTGGGTCACGCAGTGGATGAGCACCGGCCCGTCGTAGGTCTTGGCCTCGTTGAAGACCTCGATCAGGGACGGCATGCTGTGGCCCTGGACCGGGCCGATGTAGCGGATGCCGAGTTCCTCGAAGACCAGCCCCGGGAAAAACACCTTCTTGATGGCGTCCTCGACCGCCCGCCCCGCCCGGATCAGCGGCCAGCCGAACCTGGGGATGGATTTGAGCAGGGTCTTGGCGCGGTCCTTGATCCTGAGATAGTGCTGCCCAGACACGAGGTAGGACAGGTACTTCGACATCGCCCCCACGTTCGTGGAGATCGACATCTCGTTATAATTGAGGACGATGATGATCTTCTCCCGGAGGTGGCCGATCTGGTTGAGCGCCTCCCAGGCGACGCCGCCGGTCAGCCCGCCGTCGCCCACGACCGCCACGACCCTGAAGTCCTCGCGGCTCCTGTCCCGGGCCACGGCGATGCCGACAGCCGCCGACAGGGCGGTCGAAGCGTGGCCGGTGTTGTAAGTGTCATGCTCGCTCTCTTTCCGGTCGGGGAACCCGAGCAGCCCGCCGGCGAGCCGGAGAGTGGGGAACCTGTCCTTCCGGCCGGTCAGGATCTTATGGGTGTAGCACTGATGGCCGACGTCCCAGAGGATCTTGTCCCGGGGCGAATCGAAGACATAATGGAGAGCCAAGGTCAGCTCCACGACGCCCAGGTTCGAGGCGAGATGGCCGCCGTTCTTGGAGACGACATCGATGATCAAAGAGCGGATCTCGTCGGCGAGGGCCGGCAGTTCGTCCGCGGGGACCCGCTTCAGATCATCGGGACTGTTGACCCGGTCGAGTATCTTAGGCATTTTTCGCCCCGGCGAAAGTGTCGAGGAGCGAGAGGGCCAGGTGACGGAGCTCGGCCCCGCGCTCTTTGAACCGGTCGATGGATTTCACGGCCTCGCCGACGAGCCGCGACAGGCGCGCTTGGGAGCCGGCCACGCCGTAGAGAGCCGTGTGGTCGGGACGGGGCGGATGATCGCCCTCCGGGTCCCCGCCGGCGTCCATGATATCGTCGCGGATCTGGAAGGCGAGCCCGAAGTGTCTCCCGTAATCCGCTATGGCGCGGCTGTCCGCCGCCCCGGCCCTCCCGAGGACAGCGCCCGCCTCGACGGCCCCCTGGATCAGGCAGCCCGTTTTTTTCGAGTTGATGACGTCGAGCGCACGCCGGGTGAGCCGGCCCGGCACATGGCTGATGTCGAGCCACTGCCCGCCGATCATGCCGTCGGCACCGGCGCGCCGGCTGATGGCCAGGATGGCGTCCTGCTTGGCGGCGAGCAGGGCCGCCGGCACCCGGGCCGCGGCCATCGTCTCGAAGGCCAGGGTCAGAAGCCCGTCCCCCGCGAGGAGCGCGGCGCCCTCGCCGTAAGCCTTGTGGCAGGACGGCCGGCCCCTCCGAAAATCGTCGTTGTCCATCGCGGGGAGGTCGTCGTGAACAAGAGAGTAGCCGTGGACGAGCTCCAGGGCGCAGGCGAACGGCAGGAGGACCTTCCGGCGCGCTCCGAAACAGGCGCCGGCGGCCATCACGAGAAGCGGCCGGATCCTCTTCCCGCCCGGCAGCACGGCCCACCGCATCGCCCGGTGGATCGTGGAGCCGCCGCGCGGCAGAAGACGGCCGAGCTCGCGGTCGACCGCCGCCTTTTTCAGCGAGAGGCTGGCTTCGGCTCGCATCGGATCAGAAGAGCGGCCGGCCTCCCTCATCCTCGTCGTCGTCCTCATCATCCTCGCCTTCCGGGGCCCCGGCTTCGGTCTCTCCCTCGACGGAGAACGGTTCCGGCTTGAGCTCGCCCTTCTCGTCCTTGAGGAGGATCTCGACCTTCTTTTCGGCCTTGCCCAGCTCCTCCCTGAGATATCTGGCCAGCTTGACGCCCTTTTCGAAAAGGGCCAGCGATTCGTTGAGCGACAGCCCGCCCTTTTCGAGCTTGTCGACAGTCGCCTCGAGGTCGGCCAGGGCTTTCTCAAAGCTCAGCGGGGTCATGTCTTCTCCTTGACCAGGCGCTCTTCGAGCAGCGTCCCGGCGTCGATGCTTTTCACCCGGCATGTGAAATCCCCCTTGTAGAATGTGACCGTGACATCTTTATCCTTCTCCACGTCCTCGATCCGGCGGATGAGGCTGTGATCGTCTTTCCAGCATAGCGCATAGCCTTTCTGGAGGATGTTGAGAGGGCTCAGGTTGTGCAGTTGCGCGGAGAGCCTCTCCCAGTCGGCCAGGAGCTCGGCCAGCCGTCGGCGCAGGAGGCTCGTCAACCGTTCCTCGGACAGCCGGGCGGCGGCGCGGTGCTCGGCCAGCTGCACCTTCCGCCGCCGGAAGATGTCGCGGGCCCGGTGCTCCAATTCGTCGACCCTCTGCTCCAGCCCCAGGAGCTTCATCCGGAAGCCCTGAAAGCTCCGGTGCTGGCTGAGGCCGAGCAGCCGGTGTTTTCGCTCCTGCAGAGTATAGAGGACGACTTGCGCCAGCCTCCGCCGAAGGCCGTCGACCCGCTCGAGGAGCGCCTGCTCCTCCTGGATGACGATCTCGGCGGCCACGGAAGGGGTCGAGGCCCGGATGTCCGCGACGAAATCGGCGATGGTGAAGTCGACCTCGTGGCCGACCGCCGAGATGATGGGAACGGGGGAGCGGGCGATGGCCCGGGCCACCCGTTCCTCGTTGAAGGCCCAGAGGTCCTCGATCGACCCGCCGCCGCGGCCGATGATGATGACGTCGATGTCGGGCCGCCCGCTGAGATGATCGATGCCCGCGACGATCTCGTCGGCGGCGCCTTCGCCCTGCACCCGGGCGGGGTAGATGAGGATGTGGATCCGGGCGAACCGGCGGTTGATGGTTCTCAGAATATCGACGATGGCCGCGCCCCGCGGCGAAGTGACGATCCCCAGCGTTTTGGGGAGGAGGGGCAGCGGCTTTTTCCGCCGGGGGTCGAAGAGCCCTTCGGCCCGGAGCTTTTCCTTGAGCTGCTCGAAAGCCAGCTGCAAGGCGCCCTTGCCCTTGGGCTCGATGAGCTCGCTGACGAGCTGGTACTGGCCCCGCTGTTCATAGACCGTGATCCGCCCGCGACAGATGACCTTCAGACCATCCTTGAGGTCGAACCGGGTCCGGCGCGCGTCGCTCCGCCACATGACCGCCTGGAGCTGGCTGCGTTCGTCCTTGAGGGTGAAATAGAGATGGCCGGACGGCGCTCTCTTGAAATTGGAGATCTCGCCCTCCACCCAGATGGACGGGAAGGCGATCTCCAGCTCGGACTTGATCACTTCGGTGATCTGGGAGACCGTGTACACGCGATCGGTCTTCACCAGGCTGTCGCTATTCACCGTCCTCCCCGCTATCTTCGAAATAAATCTCCCGGCGGATCGCCAGCGCCCGGCCGGTCGCGCCGTCCACCTCGACATAAACGGCGGCGAGGAAGGCGCCCGATCTCTCCGGCTCGAATCGCTGCGGGCGCGACGTCAGGAATCGGGCCAGCGCCTGCGACCTCTGGATACCGATGACGGAATTGTAGCCGCCGGCCATGCCCACGTCCGTGATGTAGGCCGTCCCTTGGGGCAGGATCCTCTCGTCGGCGGTGGGCACATGGGTGTGGGTGCCGACGACCGCGGACACCCGGCCGTCGAGGTGCCAGCCCAGCGCCTGCTTCTCCGATGTGGCTTCGGCGTGAAAATCGACGAGGATGACCGGCGTGACGGCGCGAAGCTTCTCGACGGCCTCGTCCGCCGCCTTGAAGGGACAATCCAGGGGCTCCATGAAGACCCGGCCCTGGAGGTTCAGGACGGCCGCTTTCCAGCCGTTTTTCTCCACGATGCAAGATCCCCGGCCGGCGTTCACCGGCGGATAGTTGTACGGACGAAGCAGGCGCGGTTCCCGGTCGAGGAACGGGATCGCCTCTTTCTTGTCCCAGATGTGATTTCCCGATGTCAGGACGTCGATCCGGTCAAGCAGGTCGCCGGCAATCTCCGGGGTAATACCCGACCCGCCGGCCGCGTTCTCGGCGTTGGCGACGATAAAAGCCGGGGAGTACTTTTCCTTGAGCCGGGGCAGGAACCGGTCCAGGGCGCGGCGCCCGGGTCGGCCGATGATGTCCCCGATGAAAACGAGCCCCAGCTTACCGGGCATATTCGACGGCTCTCATCTCACGGATCACCGTGACCTTGATCTGGCCGGGATAGTCGAGCTCCTCTTTGATCTTCTGGGCGATGTCCTTGGCGACCAGGGCGGCCCGGTCGTCCGACACCTTCTGGCTCTCGACGATGATCCGGATCTCCCGGCCCGCCTGCAGGGCGAAGGCCTTGGACACGCCGTCGAAGGAGTGGGCGATCCCCTCGAGCTTTTCCAGCCGCTTGACGTAGGTCTCGAGAAGCTCGCGCCGGGCGCCCGGCCGCGCCGCTGACAGAGTGTCGGCCGACTGGACGAGGACGGCCTCGATCGACGGGAAATCGATGTCCCGGTGGTGCGAGGCGATGGCCTGTTGGACCGCGGTCGACTCGCCATACTTTTTGACGAGCTCGACGCTGAGCTCGGTGTGCGTCCCCTCGATATCTTTATCCACCGCCTTCCCGATGTCGTGGAGCAGCCCCGCCCGGAGCGAGATCTGGGTGTCCACGCCCAGCTCCCTGGCCATCAGCGCGGACAGGAGGGCCACTTCCTTGGAGTGCTGAAGGACGTTCTGGCCGTAACTCGTGCGGTATTTCAGCCGCCCCAGGAGCTTGACGAGCTCGGGATGGATGTTCTGGACGCGGAGCTCGAGCACCACGGACTCGCCTTCCTGCCGGATCTTCTCTTCGAGCTCGTTCTTGACCTTCTCGACGATCTCCTCGATCCTCGCCGGATGGATGCGGCCGTCCTGGACGAGCTTCTGGATGGACAACCGGGCCATTTCGCGGCGGATCGGGTCGAAGCTCGAAAGCAACACCGCCTCGGGCGTGTCGTCGACGATGATATCGACCCCGGTGGCCAGTTCCAAGGCCCGGATGTTACGGCCCTCACGGCCGATGATCCGGCCCTTCATGTCCTCGGACGGCAGGTCCACGACCGATACCGTCGATTCGACGACGTGTTCTGCGGCCGACCTCTGGATGGCCTGGCTGATGATCTCCCGGGCCAGCCCCTGGCTCTTTTCCCGGGTCTCCTCCTCGATGCGCCGGACGCTCTGGACCGACTCGAGCCGGGCCTCGTCCTCGATCTTCCTGATGAGCTGGCCCTTGGCCTCCTCGACGGTCAACCCGGAAACCCTCTCCAGCTCCTCCGTCTGCTTCTTGACCAGCTCGCCGGCCTTCTCTTCCTGGAGATCGATCTCCTTCTCCCTCTGGTAGATCCGTTTTTCCTTGCCGGAAGTGTCCCGCTCCCGCCGCTCCAGGGCCTGGAACCGCCGGTCGAGATTCTCTTCCTTGTTGACCAGCCGCCGCTCCATCTCGTTGATCTTCTTGCGCCTCTCCGCGGTCTGGCGGTCGAATTGCTCCTCGAAATTCCGGGATTTCTCCCGGATCTCGGCGGCGGCTTTCTGGGTGGCCTGCTCGGCTTCGGCCTTCGCCTGCTCGAGCAGGGTCCGGGCCTCCTCCTTCGACTTCAGCAGCGACTGCGCGCCCTGGCGCTTTCTTAACAGATAAAAAACGATACCGCCCACCCAGAGGAGCAGGGCGACGACGGCCAGGATCAAGCCCGTTTGTGTTTCCATGTCTATACCTCCTGCACGGAGTCCCGGCGGAGAGGAAACGGGGGCAGGTCAGGAAGTCACACGAGACCCGGTGCTGTCAACAGGCTCGAGCCCGCTCGAGCCAGACGGTCTCGGGCTCTAAGGAGCCTTTTCCACATCATCGTAGTTCTTTTCCTGCTTCAAGAGATTATCTTCTAAACTCCCGATTTCACTCTCCATGACCCCGATGACTTCATTCAGTTGATCGAGCTTCTTCTGTGAAAGAAAGAACTCATCGGCTATATTTAACGCCGCCAGGACGGCGATCTTCAGCATATCCGCGGACTTGGATTTGACGGCGACTTCATGCATCTTCTGGTCCACGTAGGTCGTCAGGTGATTGATGTACTTTTCGTCCTCTTCGCCCTTAACCCGGATCCGATATTTCTGTCCGTAGATCTCGATTTCGACGATGCGGTCGATCATATTCCAAGTTTATCGATCTGACCGATGATCGCTTCGACCTTTTCTCTGATGGCTTCCCTTTCGCTCTCGCAGCGCTTCAGCTCGTCTTCGCACTTGGCCGTTCTCTTGGCCTGTTCGTCGAAATCCCTGGCGCCCGCCTTGAGCTCCTTGACCTGCTGCTTGAGCTTGTCGTTTTCGGCCGTCAGTTTGGCAATATAATCAATAACTTGGGATATTTTCCCTTCCAATATTTTAATTCTTTCAAACTCGGTTGTCAATTTAGCCTCCTTCTCTGAGCTGGGCCCCCATGCTTCGCTTCAACTGGTTGAGGAGCTGCTGTTCGGTTTTTTCAACTTCCTCGGCCAGGAGTGTCCTCTGCGGGTGACGATAGACGAGCCTGAAGGTCAGGCTGACCTTGTCCTCCGCGACTCCTTCTCCAGCGTACCTGTCGACCAGCTCGAAGCTCTCCAAGAGCTGCAGCGACAACTTGTCCATGGCTTTTTTCAATTCCTGAAACGGCACGCTGCGCGGCATGAGGAGGGAAATGTCCCTGATTACGGCGGGGAACTTCGGCACCGGGACATAAGCGAAGGGCCGGGGCTGCTTTTCGAACAGGCAGCCCAGGTCGATCTCGGCAGCCCAAACGCCCTGTTTGATCCCGTAGAACGCCAGGAGCCTCGCCGCGACCTTTCCCAGCCAGCCGATCGTCTGCTCTTTGTAAGCCAGGGACAGGGCGGACCCCGGTTCAAAATAAGGGTGCTCAGCGCTCTCGAAGGCACATGGCTCGTACCGGATCTGTCCCATCAAGGCTTCCAGGGCGCCCTTGATGCGGAAGAGGTCGCCGTCCCGCCTTGGCTCTCGCCAGTGGGGCGCACCCAGCGGACCCGCGCTCAGGAGACCGAGGGCGGACCGTTCGCGGCAGTACTGTTCATCCCGGCCGTAGATGCCGCCGGTTTCGAAAATATGGACCGCTTCCAGCCCGCGGTTGATGTTCCAAGCCGCCGCCTCCAGCAATCCCCCGAGCAGGCTGGTCCTCATGTGGGAAGCCTTGGCGGAGATCGGGTTACGGATCTCCACCGGCTGGATCCCGTTCTCCAGGACCGCCTCGCGGGCCGGGTCGGAGAAGCTGAAGCTGATGACCTCATTGAACCCAAAGTGCTGGAGCACCGGCCGGATCCGGTCGAGCTTGCCGTTGCTCTTGTCTTCGAGCGGCTCCACCATGGTCAGCGGGGGGAGGACGGAGGGGATATTCTCATAGCCGAAAAACCGCGCCACTTCCTCGATCAGGTCGGCCTCGCGGTCGATATCCACCCGGAACGACGGGACCTTGACGCGCCAGATGCCGGCCTGCTGGGTTTCGACGGAGAACTCGAGGTCCAGGAGCATTTTTTCAATGAACTCTTCCCCGACCTCAACGCCCAGGAGCTCGCCGACCCGGCGGTGCCGCAGGATGACTTCTTTTTTCTTCCTCGGTTGGGGATAGATATCGATCAGGCCCTGCGTGGACTTCCCCCCGAACTGCGCGAGGAGGGAGGCGGCCATCAGCGCCGCCTGCGGCGGGAACCCGACGTCCGACCCCCGCTCGAACCGGTAGGCGGCATCCGTCTGGAGACCGGCCGCCTTCCGGGTCAAGCGGACCGAAACCGGGTCGAAACAGGCGCTCTCGATGAAAATATCCTGGGTGTCATCGGTGACCGCGGACAGCTGCCCGCCGATCACGCCCGCCAGGGCCGCCGGCCGGGAATCATCCGCGATGACCAGCATGTCCGGGAGCAGAGCCAGGTCCGTGCCGTCGAGGCAGAGGAGGCGCTCGCCCTTCCGGGCGCGCCGGACGATGATTTTGCCGCCGCCGATCTTTTGAAGGTCGAAGGCGTGGATCGGCTGGGAAGTGGCGAACAGCACATAGTTCGTCACATCGACGACGTTGTTAACCGGGTGGAGCCCCATGGACACGATCCTCTTCCGGAGCCAGTCGGGCGACGTCCCCACCCGGACACCCTTGACGACGAGACCGCAGTACCGCAGGCAGAGGTCTTCGTCCGAGACCTGGACGTCGACGGCGTCCCGGGTCATGACGGGAAGCTCGGTGAGCGGCCACGAGCGAGGCTTGAGGGGCAAGCCCATGGCCGCCGCCAGCTCCCGCGCCATGCCCAGGTGCCCGAGCGTATCGGGACGGTTGGAATAGGTCTCCACATCGAGAACGGTCTCGTCCCCCTCGCCCTGCTCGTCTTCGACCATCAACCCGATGCGGTTCAGGGCCTGGACGACGCCCCGGACCGGGATATCGGCGTCCACGTATTCCTTGAGCCAGTCGATGCTGATCTTCATTTTCGGTCGAACTGCCTGATGAAGCGAAGGTCGTTGTCGTAAAACGTCAGCATGTGGGAGATCTGGTAGCTCAGCATCGCCGTGCGCTCGATCCCCATGCCGAACGCCCAGCCGGAATATTTTTCAGGGTCGATGTTGACGTTCTTGAGCACCTGCGGGTCCACCATGCCGGCGCCCAGGAGCTCCTTCCAGCCCGTTCCGGAGCAGACGGGGCACTCCGGGCTCTCGCCGCGGCAGATCAGGCAGCTGACATCCACCTCCGCCGAGGGCTCGGTGAACGGAAAGAAGCTCGGCCGGAACCGGATCTCGACCTTGTCGCCGAGGAGCGCCTTGAGAAAGTAGTCGAGCGTCCCCTTGAGGTGGGCGAAGGTCACGCCCTCGTCCACGAGCAGCCCCTCCACCTGGTAGAACATCGGCAGATGGGTGGCGTCGATCGCTTCCCGGCGGTAGACCTTGCCGGGCACGATGATCCGGATGGGCGGCCGGCGCTTCTCCATGACCCGGATCTGCATCGGCGAGGTGTGCGTCCGGAGGAGCAGGTTCTCGCCGAGATAGAGCGTGTCCCAGTCATCCCGGGCGGGGTGATGGGGCGGGAAGTTGAGGGCCTCGAAATTATAGTACTCGGTTTCGATCTCCGGCCCCTCGGCCACGGAAAACCCCATGCCCCGGAAGATGCTCTCGATCTCCTTTTCGAAGATCGTCAAGGGGTGGAGCGACCCCCACGGGACAACGTCCCCCGGCAGGGTCGGGTCGAGAAACGCCGAGGCCGTCTCCGCGCCTCCGGCGGCTTGGGCCGCCGGCATGGCGGAAAGCTTCTCCTGGACGTAGATCTTGAGCTCGTTCAGGAGCTTCCCCGCCCCCGGCTTTTCCGCCGCGGGCAGGCTCTTGAGCTCTTCGAAGAGCAGGGTGACGAGTCCCCGTTTGCGGCTCAGGAAATCGTTGCGGAGGTCCTCGAGCGCCTGCCGGTCCTTGACCCGGGCCAGGACCTCGTCGAACTGCTTCCGGAGCTCACCGGCCCGCCCCTCGAAGCTCTTCATCTCAAGCGGCGGCGGGTTTGACTTTTTGGACGATCGCGGCGAACGCCCCGGGGGCGTTGACGGCAAGCTCGGCCAGGACCTTGCGGTCGAGCTCGATCTGGGATTTCTTGAGCGCGGCGATGAACCGGCTGTAGGTCAGCCCGTTCGCCATCGCGGCCGCCTTGATGCGGATGATCCAGAGCCGGCGGAAGTCCCTCTTCTTGTTGCGCCTGTCGCGATAGGCGTACAGGAGGGATTTTTCCACGGCCTCCTTGGCGGTCCGGTAGTTGTGACCCTTCGCTCCCCAATAGCCCTTGGCCTGGTCCAGGTACTTCGCCCGGCGGGCCCTCCTCTTCGTTCCCCGTTTGACGCGCGGCATCTTCGACTCCTTCCTTAACCCTAGAATTCGTAGGGAAGCATTTTCTTGACGGCTTTCCGGTCGGCGTTGCTGACCACCACTTTTTTGCCCAGCTGCCGCTTCCTCTTGGCATCCTTGGACGCCAGGAGATGACTCTTGAAAGCCTTGCTGTGAACGACTTTCTTACTGGCCGTTACCTTGAACCTCTTGCGGGCTCCCTTGTGCGTTTTTAGCTTTGGCATCTTTTCCTCCCGGTTTAGCGGAGACGAGCTGGAGCGACAGGGCCCAGTCCTGTTTCCTCATGTCCCCATCCTGTTTGCCGAAGGATTGGCTGTCGGCGAGGATCCGGTCCATGAGCTTGTAGGCGAGCTCCGGCTTGGACCTTTCCCGGCCTCGGATCATGATGGTGATCTTGACCTTGTTCCCTTCCTCCAAGAACCGCTTCACGTGCTTCATCTTGAAGTCGTAATCATGGATGCTGATCTTGGGCCTGAACTTGATCTCCTTGAGCTGGATGAGCTTCTGGTGCCGCTTGGCTTCGTGCTCTTTTTTATGCAGCTCGTACAGGAATTTCCCGTAGTCCATGATCCGGCAGACGGGCGGGTTGGCCTCCGCCGAGATTTCGACAAGGTCCAGCCCCTTCTGTCTCGCCAGGCTCAGGGCTTCGGCGGGGGTCAGGATCCCGATCTGTTTTTTGTCCTCGTCGATCACCCGGATCTCTTTGGCGTAGATCATCTCGTTGGTCCGGTGCGGCCGGGTTTTCTTGGGTCCAGGATAGAAAGGCTGTCGTCTAAAAATGCTCGTCCTCCTAAAACTTGAGCTCTAGGGCTCTATTGTCATTCAACGTTTTGAGCTGGGCGATGAACTCGGCCACCGCCACCTCTCCCTTGTCGCCCTGGGTGTGGATCCTCAGGGCGGCGGTGCCGCCGGCCATTTCGCGGTCGCCGACGACCAGGATGGCGGGGATCTTCTGGTTTTCGGCGTCGCGGATCTTGTGGCCGACCTTTTCGCGGCGGACGTCCGCCTTGGCGCGAAGGCCGCTCTCCCTGAGCGTCTTTTCGAGCGCCTCGGCGTAGGGCTCGTGCCGCTCCGAGATCGGCAGGACGATGACTTGGACCGGGGCCAGCCACAGCGGGAAATTTCCCTTGTAGTGCTCGATCAGGATGCCGAAGAACCGCTCCAAAGACCCGAGGAGGGCGCGATGGACCATGTAGGGACGGTGCGCCTGGCCGTCCTCGGCGATATAGGCCATATCGAACTTTTCCGATTCGTTGAAGTCGAACTGGATGGTCGTGCACTGCCAGAAGCGGCCGAGGGCGTCCTTGATCTTGATGTCGATCTTGGGGCCGTAGAAGACCGCCTCCCCTTCCTTGCGCTCGTACGGCAGGCGCCGGGCTTCCAGGGCCTTGACGAGCGAGGCCTCGGCCTGGCACCAGCGGTCGTCGGCGCCGCAGTACTTGACGAGGTTGTCCGGATCCCTGACCGAGAGCTCGATCTTGATATCGGTGAACCCGAAATCGGCCAGGATGGAGACGGAGAAATCCAGCACCCGCAGGATCTCGGCGTCGATCTGCTCCGGAGTGCAGATGATGTGCGCGTCGTCCTGGGTGAAACCGCGGACGCGGAGCAGGCCGTGGAGCGTGCCGCTCCGCTCGAAGCGGTAGACGGTGCCGAGCTCCGCCCAACGCAGGGGGAGGTCCCGGTAGGAGCGCATCCTGGTCTTGTAAATCTGGATGTGGAAGGGGCAGTTCATCGGCTTGAGGTAGTAGTTCTGTCCCTCGATGTCCATGGGCGAATACATCGAGTCCTTGTAGAAATCCAGATGCCCGGAAGTGTGCCAGAGGTTCTCCCGGCCGATGTGCGGCGTGTAGAGGATATCGTAGCCGCCCTCGTAGTGACGCTTCCGCCAGTAATCCTCGATGACCGACCGGATCCGGGCCCCCTTGGGATGCCAGAGGATCAGGCCGCCGCCGACGTCTTCGTTCGAGCTGTAGAGGTCGAGGTCGATCCCCAGGCGCCGGTGGTCCCTTTTCTTGGCTTCCTCGATGAATGCCAGGTAGTCCTTGAGCTGGCGCTTGTCGTAGAAGGCGGTGCCGTAGATCCGCTGCAGCTGCTGGCCCCGCTCGTCCCCCTTCCAGTAAGCGCCGGAAACGGAAAGAAGCTTGACGTTCTGGATATAGCCCGTCGACGGGACGTGCGGCCCGAGGCAGAAGTCGAGAAACTTGCCCTGCCCGTAAGTCGAGACCGTGTCGCCGCCCTTTTCCCGGATGAGCTCGACCTTGAGCTTCTGGCCCAGGCCCTCGAAGAGGCGGACGGCCTCTTCCTTGGCGTAGAGGCGTTTTTCAATCGGTATGTTCTGGGAGGCGATCTCCCTCATCTTCTTCTCGATGGCCTCGAGGTCCTGGGGGGTGAAGGGGGTCTCCCTCAGGAAATCATAGTAGAAGCCGTTCTCGACCGCCGGGCCGATCCCGACCTCGGTGTCGGGGAAGAGCTCCAGGACGGCGTTGGCCAGGAGGTGGGACGCGCTGTGCCGGAGGAAGTCGAGTCCCTCGTCGGTATCCGGGAAGATGAGGTGGACCGGGCCGCCGCCTTGGATGGGCGAGCCCAGGCCGACGAGCTCACCCTCGATTCTGGCCAGGACCGGCTTCTTTTCGAGATGGAGCAAAGCGATAGCCGCTTTGAGAGAAGTCTCCTTCTCCACCACGAGTGCAGACCCGTCGATAATGACTTCAACCGATTCTGACATTTATATAAGGGTATTCAACAGGGAGGAAGGATAATTCGCCGCTCGACTTCGCGTCCTTTTGAATACCAACTCCTTAATTCGATGGTAGGCGCGGAGGGAATCGAACCCACGGCCTCTTCCGCGTCAAGGAAGCGCTCTACCACTGAGCCACGCGCCTATCTCTGGCCGGACGCGGGGTATTGTAAGGAATTTGGGCAGGCACTGTCAATACGCGGCCGGGGCGAAAGAAACCCAGCCGGGGCCCGCGGACGGGTTATGACTGGAGCGCCGCCAGGCGCTTCCGGGCATCGGCGGGCTCGGGGCGGTCCGGGTCGGCGTCCTTCCAGATGTCGAGAAAGTGCCGGTAATTGGCAATGGCGTCGGCTTTCCGGCCCTGCTTTTCGGCGATCTGGCCAAGCCAGTAGAAGCTCTTCGCCCACAAGTCGCCGCATAAGATCCTGTCATGGATCACCCGGCTGACCGCCTCGAATTCGGCTCGCGATTTTTCGAATTCCCCTGACCTGTAATAGGCCTCTCCCAGGGAGGCCAAGAACAACGGGTGCGTCGTGGTATATGGCGATGTCCCCCCGGCAAATCGACCCGGCAGCTGGGATTTGGCTTTTTCGAGATATTCAACCGACAGGGGTAGATTTCCCCTCTCGAGTTCGAGACAACCCATGAGATGGCTGTATAATCGCGTCCCCTGCCTTTTTCCCTGACTTTGCTCGACGAGGCGTCCAAGGTCAGCCGCGGCTTTTTCGGCATCAAGCCGCGATTTCCTCCCGACATCGGCCAGCCCCTTCAGCCAGATCCCTGTCCTCTGGAGCTCGGGATTATCAATCTTCAGGGAAATGGCGATCACATCGTCCAACACCCGTTCCGCCCGATTAAAGTCACGGGCACCGAGATAAACATAAGCCAACCTGAGCGCGGTATCCGCGTCCGGAGAGGCTGATTCGGGATGGCCGGCCAATTCGCCTCCCGGCTTAAAGCTTTCTTCCAGGATGGCCTTGGCTTTTCCGAATCGTCCCTGCTCGGCGTAAAGGATGGCCAGGTATCTTCTTGCCATTAAGGAAAGGCCGGAGTCCTCCCGGCTCAGGTTCTTCTTGAATTCCTTCTCCGCTTCCGGCCAACGTCCTTGAGCCTGGAAAACCCGGCCCCTTAAGAAGACATCTTGTTTCAGGGAGGGATCGAGAAGAAAGACATTTTCCGCTTCGGCTAAGGCGGCGTCAAATTTCCCCTGTTCGAGGCAGGCGTTGCCCAGAGAAAGGTGAATACTCCTGTTCTCCCCGACTTTCTTCAGATAGTCTCCCAAAACCCTTTCGGCTTTTTCAAACCGGCCCCTCAGGCAATAAAATGCGCTCAAGTTTCCCAGAAAAAGCGGGCTCTTGATGACGGGATAATATTCGAAAATCTTTTCGTATGTCTCGATGGCTTTTTCGTAGTCTTCATAATTTCTAAAATAAAGGACGCCAAGATCGTTGGCCGCATCCAGGTCCCAGGGATAAAGAGCGAGGAGCTGGGAGAAGGCTTCGACCGACCTCTCAAGAGTCTTATCCGACCAGTAATACATGGCTTCGATGCGCCAGCGCTCCCGGTCAGGAAGGCGGGAGCCGAGCGCCAGGGCTTTTTCCCGATACATCTTGATCTCCGAAGGCGACAGCCCTGCGTTGTTCTGAAGAATGCCCCAATAGGCGAGGGCGAATTCGGGATCGATCTCGATCGCCTTCTTTAATAGCGGATAAGACTCCATAAATTTTACCTGTTTTTGCAGCTCAACGGCCTGCTGGAAGTACCTGTAGGCTTCCGGCGAGCTGGTCGTCACTTTTCCCAATTCGTAGTCAATATCGTTGGCGATCTGCTCCCGCGTGAGCTTCAGGCTCGCCTTCGTTTTCTTGGTCAGCTCGTCCACCATGGCGTAGATGCTCTGTTCGCCCGTGCCCTCGACCCGGGCTGTTTCCGGCGCCGACGCTTTGCCGGACTTGATCTGCCGCAAAGTCGTTTCGATCCGGAATTTGTCGCCCGCCCGGGAAAGACTTCCCTGGAGAACATATCCGGCCTGGCCGTTTTCGGCGACTTTTTTCAGATCGTCGGTCGTGTAGCTTTGAGTTTCGAGCAGGTTGAGGTCTTTGAGCGTCCCGTAGACCTCGTCCCAGCTCAGCACCCGGATATATTTCGACTGGGAGATGTCGGTGATTAAAGACTCGGCGAGGGCGCTCCTCCAGAAATCCATCTTGGGGTCGCCGGTGTTGTTCTTGAAATAGAGGACGGCCAGCGAGGGGATGCCGGAAGGTGTTGACCCGCCGCTTTTTTTGGGGATGAGGCGGCTGACAAGGACGGCGGCGACGACAAGGACGCTGATAGCGGCAAGGGGAACGAAGAGCTTTTTAATGTTGAACTTGACGTTAATCTCTTTTGAAGTCAAGGGCCTCTTCTTGGGGATCTCCCGGCTGGTCATCGGGATGCCGGGTTCAATTCCGCCCAAATCGGCCAGGACCTCGTCGGCGCTCTGGTATCTATCAGCCCTATCCTTCTCCAGGCAGCGGAGAATCATTTGGCTAAGCCCATCCGGGATCTGGGGATTCAGCTTCTTCGGATCAGGCGGCGGTTCGGTCTTGTGCTTGATGGCCACCCCGAGCGGCGTCTCGCCCTCGAACGGCACCCGGCCGGTCAGCATCTCGAAAAGAATGACGCCCAACGAATAGATATCCGACCGCTGGTCGACTTCCTTCCCCTCCGCCTGCTCGGGCGACATGTACTGCGGCGTCCCGATCATCAGCCCGGCGTCGGTTATCCCCTTCCCCTTGAGCGACCGGGCGATCCCGAAATCCATGATCCGGGCCTTCCCGTCCCGGTCGATCATGATGTTCCCGGGCTTGAGGTCACGGTGAATAACGCCCAGCTTGTGGGCGGCGGCCAGCCCCTCGCAGATTTCTTTGGCGATGGCCACGGCCGTCCCCGCCGTGATCTGCCGGGACCTCCGGATGAAGCTCTTCAGGTCCTCGCCCGAGACATACTCCATGGTGATGAAGTGGACGCCCTCCCACTCCCCGAGATCGAACATCCCGCAGACGTTCTCGTGCCGCACCATCCGGGCGAGCTTCAGCTCGTTCGAGAACCGCTCGATCGTCTCCGGGTCCGCGGCGACCTCGGGCTTGATGAGCTTCAGCGCGATCTTCTCCTGGATCTTGGTATCAAAGACCTTGTAGACCTTCCCCATGCCGCCGCGGCCAAGCTCCTCGATAATCTGGTAGCGGCCGGCAAAGGTCGAGCCCATGGCCGGCTCCTGGACGGGCATCCGGAGCGTCTCCGCCGGCATCTCGGGGGATCTTGGAGCGGGGCGAGGAGAATCCGATGGCCCGACCGGTTTTGATGATCGGGAGGGATCGGGTGACACCGGTTCTTGGCCGCGGCCGGACGGCAGCTGAGTCCCGCACTCGCCGCAGAAACGCTGGGTGTCGGGGTTGCCGGCCTCACACTTGGGACACTTCATCACCCTGCTCTTGCTCCCGTGTTGCGCTAAGAATATCAACGCCGCGTATCGGAGTCAAATCGCTCTCGCGCGCTGGATCGATAGCCGCTCTTTTCAGTGAGATTAAGATCAATAAGGGGGTGGCACGGCGTGGGGTCCCCCCGCCGACCGAACGTTGAGTGTCGCTGACTTCGGATTATAAAAACATGCATGGCGGGTCGTTCGGGCGCCGGGGGAGCGCCGTGACAAGACCCCATGTTCAAACGGTCATGGTCACATAAAAAGGGATGCGTCCTCGCCCGCTTTCCAGGCGAACCCGGAGAAGCTATAATTGTCTCGAAGAGACAATCCATGATCGGCGTGATGTCGGATTCGCATGACAACCTGACGATGATCCGCCGGGCCGTGTCGATCTTCAATGACGCATGCCTGCGAACTGGTCGTTCACGCCGGCGACTTTGTGGCCCCGTTCGCCATTAAAAGAGCTGGCGGCGCTTAACGGCCGCCTCAAAGCGGTCTTCGGCAACTGCGACGGCGAAAAGCTGGGCCTCAAGATGGCCATCGAGCCTTACGGGGAAATCCAGCAAGAGCCCTTCGCCTTTTCCCACGCAGGGAAAGAAATTCTACTATGCCATATCGATTTGCCTGTATCTAAGTATGTCGCCTCGGGCAAGTACGATATCGTCATCTTCGGGCACACGCATAAAACCGAAGTGCGGAAACAAGGTAAAACTCTCTCCGTCAACCCCGGCGAGACAGGAGGCTGGCTCACGGGAAAGTTCACGGTGGCTCTGATCGACCCGGAGATTAGTTGGCAGCGGAAATCATAGGCCTATAAATGCCGCATGAAGTCAATCGACGTCAGAAGCCTGTCTGGAAACAGGTGCGTCGCCCCCTGCCGCCGCCGGCCAAACCCCACTCCACGAAAAAGGGCGGGAAGGGTTACACCCGGAAGGACAAGGACTGGAAGAGAGAGGTCGAAGGCGGCGGCGGCTCGACCTGACGCGGGACCGCCGCGACGGGACCCTAAGATCTTGAAAAAACGGTCACGGGAAAAGAGCTGCGATCTTGTCCATCGGCCCGGGTGACAATTCCCGGCAAAAGCGGTATCATCGTCCACTCGTTCCATGAGCCCTGAGAAGATGCCTCCGCCCGAGCCGGCTGACGATTTCGGCACAGCCGCCGGCCGTCCGGGGCGCCGGAGATCCCGATGAGCATCTGGACCACCAAATCCCCGCAACAGATCAACGAGGCGTCCGATCGCACCGAGCTCAAGAAAAACCTGAGGGCCATCGACCTCGCCGCCCTGGGCATCGGGTCGGTCGTCGGGACCGGGATCTTCGTGGCCACCGGCCAGGGCGCCCACCTGGCCGGTCCCGGGATCCTGCTGTCCTTCATCATCGCCGCCGTGACCTGCGCCTTCTGCGCCCTCACCTACTCGGAGCTCGCCTGCATGTTCCCGGTCGCCGGGAGCACATACTCGTATTCCTATGTGGCGTTCGGCGAACTGGTCGCCTGGATCATCGGCTGGGACCTGATGCTCGAGTACCTGGTCGCGGCCAGCGCCGTCGCCTCGGGCTGGTCGACCACTTTTATCCCGCTGCTCGGCCAGATGGGGATCGACCTGCCCGGAGCGCTGGTCACCCCCCCGCTGACGACGTCCGCGGCCGGCAAAGTGGTCTTCTCCGGCGGCGTCGTCGACCTGCCGGCGGTCTTGATCACCATGGGCATCAGCTGGGTCCTCTATATAGGGATCCGCGAGAGCGCCAAGATCAATAACATCATCGTCGCCGTCAAGGTCGCGGTGATCCTGCTCTTCATCTTCCTGGGGGTCGCCCACGTCGATTTCGCCAATTTCAACCCCTTCGCCCCGTTCGGCTGGAAGGGGATCATGTCCGGCGCGGCCATCATCTTCTTCGCCTACATCGGTTTCGACGCCGTGTCCACGGCCGCCGAGGAAACCCTGGACCCCAAGCGGGATGTCCCGCTGGGGCTGATGCTCTGCCTGGGGGTCATCATCGTCCTCTATGTCGCCGTGGCCTTTGTCCTGACCGGCATGGTCCCGTTCAAGGAGATCGAAATCGGGAACGCCCTGCCGGGCGCCCTGGCCCGGATCGGGATCCGCTGGGGCGGGGCGCTGGTGGCCACGGGCGCCGTCATCGGGATGATCTCGACGCTTCTCGTCACCCTCTACGGTCAGGTGCGGATCTTCATGGTCATGGCCCGGGACGGCCTGCTGCCCGCCTCCTTCTCGCGGATCCACCCCGTCCACAAGACCCCGCACATCTGCACCTGGGTCACCGGGACAGTGACCGCGCTGATCGCCGGCCTGTTCCCGCTGTCGATGATCATCGACCTCTGCAACATCGGGACGCTGTTCGCTTTCGTCCTCGTCTCGATCGGGGTCATCGTCCTCAGAAAGACCCGGCCCGAGGTCGAGAGGAAGTTCAAAACCCCGGGAGTGCCCTACACGCCGCTCATCACGGTCGGCTTCTGTTTCTACCTGATGTACAGCCTCCCCAGGGTGACCTGGATCCGGTTCGGCGGCTGGCTTCTCGCCGGCCTGGCCATCTATTTCCTCTATAGCGTCAAGCACAGCCATCTGCAGAGCTCGCTGAAAAAGCCCTGAAGCGGCGGCGCGCGGAGTCAGGCCTTCCGGGCCTCGTGGTCGGCCGGGAGGAGTTTCCGGATAACAGAAAAGAGCTGCGACATGTCGCTGTCGACATAGCTTATATAGGAAGGCAGGAGCCTGTGCGCCAGGGCCATGGTGGGCACGGCCTGGTCGGAGAGGACGAGCAAGAGGGGGACACCGACAAAAAGCTCGCGCGCGTTCCTCAGGCCATCGAGATCTTCATGGCTCGGGTCGAACAGGACGACGATCAGGGAATCCTCCTTGGGCTGCCGGAGCCTCGTGACGAGCGCTGACCGCGTGTCGAACACCTCCGCGTTGATCCCCGGGGGCAACAGGCGGACGCTTTCCAGCAGGCGGCGGCCTTTCTCGGAAACGGAGGGCAGGTATATAAACAGGTTCATCGGCTTTTCATCAACAGCAGGCGGTCGTCATGGCCACTACTTACCATCCAAGATTCGTGCCAATATCTTGAGCCCTGGAAATCCGCTTTCCTCCGAATGAAAAAGGCCGGCCAGAGACAGATTCCTCCTGCCCAAAAGGTCGTTTGCGTCCTGCCGGGAAGGAAAGAACGGGCGCCGCACAGGAATCGCGACGGCCCGCCGCGGGCCCCCTCGGCCTGCAGCCGTTCCCCGGGGCGTTGAATTGCCGGGACGCCTATATTATACTTATGGCGCCCTTTCAGAGGGTGAAGTTCGTCTTAATAAACCTGAAACGGCGTGACAATAGAGGAGTGGTTTTTATGAAAAACGTGATCATCATGGGGGCCGCCGGAAGGGACTTCCACAACTTCAACGTCCACTTCCGCGGCAATGACGCGTTTCACGTGGCCGCATTTACGGCGACCCAGATACCTGACATCGCGGACCGGAGATACCCCGCGGCCCTGGCCGGCGGTCTCTACCCCGAAGGCATCCCGATCCACGCCGAAACCGAGCTCCCCCGGCTGATCGCGGATCTCGGCGTCAGCGAGGTCATCTTCGCCTACAGCGACGTCCCCCATGAATACGTCATGCACCGGGCGTCTCTCGTCCATGCCGCCGGCGCCAGCTTCTCGCTCCTCGGCCCGTGCGAAACAATGATCCCCAGCCGGAAACCGCTGATCTCGGTCTGCGCCGTGCGGACCGGCTCGGGAAAGAGCCAGACCAGCCGGCGGATCGCCCTCCTCCTGAAGGACAAGGGCCGCCGGGTGGCGGTCATCCGCCATCCCATGCCGTACGGCGACCTGGTCAAGCAGAAGGTCCAGCGCTACGCGACGTACGCCGACCTGGACAAGCACGAGTGCACCATCGAGGAGCGCGAGGAGTACGAGCCGCACATCGATAAAGGCATCATCGTCTATGCCGGCGTCGACTACCAGGCGATCCTCGACCAGGCCGAGCAGGAAGCCGACGTCATCCTCTGGGACGGCGGCAATAACGATTTCCCGTTCTATGTGCCCAACCTCGAGATCACGGTCGTCGACCCCCACCGGGCCGGCCATGAGATGCTGTATCATCCCGGGGAGACCAACTTCCGCCGGGCCGATGTCCTCGTCATCAACAAGATGGACACCGCGTTGCCGGAAAAGGTCCAGGCCGTCATCGACAATATCGGGAAATTCAACCCCGGGGCCATCGTCATTAAAGCCAACTCACCGGTCAGCGCCCCCGACGGCGCCGAGATCGCCGGCCGGCGCGTCCTGGTCATCGAGGACGGGCCGACCGTCACCCACGGGGAGATGGCTTACGGGGCGGGCGTCGTCGCCGCCCGGAAATACGGCGCCGCCGAGATCGTCGATCCCCGCCCGGCTGCGGTCGGCAGCATCAAGGCGACCTTCGCCAAGTACGGCCATCTGGACAAGGTGCTGCCCGCGATGGGTTACGGCGACAAGCAGGTCGAGGAGCTGGGGGAGACCATCAACGCCGTCGACTGCGACCTGGTGGTGAGCGCCACGCCCATCGATCTCCGCCGCCTCATTCGGCCGAACAAGAAGCTCATCCACGTGAGCTACGAGCTCGAGGAGATCGGGTCACCGAACCTGGCGGAGGTCCTGGCGAAATTCTGATGAAACGAAAACTCGCCTTGATCGCCTTCGGGGGCAACGCCCTGCTCCCGGCCGCCGCCCGCGGCCTGCAGGAGGAGCAGCAGCGCAACGCCGAGCGGGCCGCCCGGCTGATGGTCCACGTCGTCCGCAAAGGCTACGACCTCATCATCGTCCACGGCAACGGGCCCCAGGTGGGCAATCTCCTGATCCAGATGGAGGAAGCGGTCACCAAGGTCCCGCCCTTCTCCCTGGACGTCTGCGACGCCATGACCGAAGGCAGCATGGGCTTCATGCTGGAAAAGGCGATCATCAACGAGCTCCGCCGGCGGTCGCTCGACAAGGAGGTCGCCACCGTGGTCACGGAGGTGATCGTGGACAAGGAGGACCCGGCCTTCGCCGGCCCCACCAAACCCGTCGGCCCATTCTACCCGAAGTTCCGGGCGCAGGCCCTGGCCAGGGAAAAGAAATGGCGGATGATCGAGGACGCCGGCCGCGGCTGGCGGAAGGTGGTGCCCTCTCCCCGGCCGATCGACGTCGTCCCCAAGTGGGTCATCCGGGACCTCGTCTGCGCCGGCCGGATCGTCATCGCCGCCGGCGGCGGCGGGGTTCCCGTGATCATCAACGGGCGAGGACTGTTCGAAGGGATCGAGGCGGTGATCGACAAGGACTATACGGCCAGCCTGATCGCCCGCGAAGTCAAGGTGGACCTGTTCGTCATCCTGACGAATGTCGAGCGTGTTTCCCTCGACTTCGGGACGCCCCAGGAGCGGCCGGTGGACGTCATGTCCGTCGCCGAAGCGCGGCGGCAGCTTTCCCTAGGCCAGTTCCCGGCCGGCTCGATGGGCCCCAAGATCGAGGCGGCCATCGAGTTCGTCGAGAGCGGGGGCCGGGAGGTCCTGATCACCTCGGCGGCCCATCTCAAGGCCGCCCTGCTCAAGCGCTCGGGGACCCGGATCGTGGCCGCCTAGGAGAACCATATGAATAAGGACTTCATTTCCATCCACGACCTCAGCCGGTACGAGTTCAACGAGATCATGGACCTGACGGAGAAGATCAAGAGATCGCCGTCCGATTTTCGCAAGGCTCTGAAGGGCAAGGTCCTGACGATGATCTTCCAGAAGCCGTCCCTCAGGACGCGGCTGACATTCGAGGTCGGGATGCTTCAGCTCGGCGGCCACGCGGTCTACCTCAGCCCCGGCGACGGCCAGGTGGGCGTCCGGGAGTCTTTCTACGACGTCGGCAAGAACCTGGAGCGCTGGGTCGACGGCATCATGATCCGGACCTTCGCCCACAGGAACATCCTCGACCTCGCCGCGGCGGTCAGGGTCCCGGTCATCAACGCCCTGTCCGACCTTCTGCACCCCTGCCAGGCGATGGCCGACTTCTTCACGCTCAAGGAAAAGGCCGGCGACCTCGCCCGGCTGAAGCTCGCTTACGTCGGCGACGGGAATAACGTCTGCCACAGCCTCATGTTCGCCGCCGCCAAGGCGGGGAGCCGGATGGCGGTGGCCACTCCGCCCGGCTACGAGCCCGACGCGGAGATCGTCCGCCAGGCGCGCGAGGACGGCCGGGAGACCGGGTTCGAGCTCACTCTGTCCCATGATCCCCGGGAAGCCGTTGCCGGCGCCGACGCCGTCTACACCGACGTCTGGGCCTCGATGGGCCAGGAGGCCGAGAAAGAGGCGCGGGCGGCGGTCTTCACCCCCTTCCAGGTGAATGCCCGGCTGATGGCGGCCGCGAAGGCGGGCGCCTGTTTCATGCACTGCCTGCCGGCGCACCGGGGCGACGAGGTCACGGACGAGGTGGTCGATTCGCCCGCCTCGATCGTCTTCGACGAGGCCGAGAACCGGCTTCATGTCCAAAAGTCGATTATGGTATTATTAATGGGTAAATACGGAAAAAAATGAGCAAAGAGAACAACCCCACCCAGGTCACCGAAGACAATCTGGCGTTCATCGAAAAAGAGCTCGAGCAGTCCCCCAAGCCGCTGGCCCTCCCTGAGATCAACGAGAAGCTCGCGTTCCACAAGACCGCCGGCCAGCGCGTCCAGGACGTGCTGAAGTACGACCAGAACGCCAAGTACGAGGTCGGCGATCAGATCTACAAGGACTACAACGAGTCCCTGACCGTGAGCAGCAAGACGGTCGAGCATTTCGAGGGAGCGGTCGTCCTCAAGGTCGTCAACAAGATTTATTACAAGAGCTACCAGTGCGAAATGCTCGAGGTCGACTACACCGGGGGAGGGGTCTTTCGGAAGTACATCGACTACATGAAAAAGACCAGGACCCAGGTCCTGCTGCCGTCGAACTGCGACGAACAGGGCCTGGCGCCCGAGACGATGGGCAAAGCGGACGACCCCCGCCTCTCCGAGCTGCCCATGACCGACAAAGACATGAAGGCGCTGGAGAAGAACCTCCGCACGGCCTTGACCAAGTCGGACAAGTTCTTCAATTGGCTCGACTTCTGGCATTTGGCCAGGAACCAGGTCGCCATCCCCGAGGAAAAGCTCAAGGCCATAGAGCAGGAAATCCTGGAAGCCGGCCAGTCCAGGCCCACCGAAGCGCTGGTGACCCGGCACTTCGGGATAGAGCCGTCCAACGATCTCTTCGACATCACCTGCGTTTCCCTGAACTGCGCCCTGGACAAGAAACATAAAAAGGAGTTCGTCTTCGTATCGCCCGCCGGCTGGGGGAAGTGGCATCTTAAAAGCGTCCTGAATTCTTATCTCAAGGACCTGCCCCTGTCCGCTCCCCCGGTGAAGCTTCCCGAGGGGGAGGGCGTCGAGAAGCCCCAGCTCAGCACCTTCCACGAGTTCCCGCTCAAGATCTACCTCACCTGGCGCGAGGTCCTCTCGGGCGGCGTCCGGGTCCCCCGGACCCTGAACAAGGAACTCTCCCACGCCCGCGAATACACGTTCGTCGACGCCGAAGAGGGGAAGAGCTATACGGTCTATTACTATCCGACCAACTGCTTTTTCCTGGGCCTCAAGGAGTATTACCAGGCCTATAACATCCCCCAGGGGACGAGCCTGACGCTCGAAAAGAAGGGTCCCTACCAGTTCAATTTCTGGCTCAAGAAATCCAAGAAGAAGATCGCCGTGCCGCAGCTTGCCTACGACGCGGCCCAGGACCGTTTCGCGGACACCGGCACCGAGGCCTTCAGTTACGCGCTGCCCAACAAGATCATCTTCCTCGAGAAAGAGACCCTGGGGCAGCTCCTGCCGCTCTATGAAGAGCGGGAGGGCAAGGACCTGCACGACCTGCTGCTGACCGCGTTCAAGTCCTTCGGGCTCGAATCGGAGGACCACTCCCTCCATTTCCTCAGGGCCTATCACCTGGTCGACATCATCCGGCAGACCACCCAGGAAGACGTCGAGACGACGCTCATCAATTCCACGGAGTTTACCGCCGTCGAAAAAAAGAAGGGGATCTTCTCTTACCGGGAGCCGATGAAGGTCGTCGAGGAAGTCCCGGTCGAGCTCCCCGCCGAGGAGATCGAAGCGCCGCCGGCCGAACAGCCCGCCGAGGCCGCCGCCGAGGAGTTCCCCGGCCTGGAAGCCCCCGAGGAGATCATCGAACCCCAGCCCGCGCCCGTCCCCGTCCCCGTGCCCGCCCCGGCGCCTCCCAAAGCTCCCGAAAAACCCCGGTCCGAGGCCCCCAAGGGCAGGCCGGCCAAGAAGAAGAGGGGCAAGAGCGAGGGCGAGCGCGGCCCCAAGCCGCGGAAGAGCGAGCGCCGGGTGATCGAGGAGCGCATCGAGCTCGCCGAGTCCGAGCAGGAGGCCCTGGCCGGCGTCAAGGTCAAGGAAACGGCCGATGGCGAAGAAACGGGACCGCGGGAGAAAAAAGAAGAAATCACGCCCACCGCCGCCCAGGAAGCCGCCTCCGGGTTCTTTGCCGACAAGCTCAAGCTGGCCCTTCAGAAAAAAAGGAAAGAGCTTGCCGAGAAGGAAGCCAAGGAGGATTCCGGTCCGGAGTCAGGATCGGGCGCGGCCTCAGACGATAAACCCGAGTAACTCGGCGGGCCGGCTGACGAGATAGCGCGCTCCGCTCGCAAGCAGCTCTTCGGCCGACCGGAACCCCCACAGCGCCCCGACGGGGACCATCCCCGCGCCGGTCGCCGTTTCCATGTCCGTCTTGGTGTCGCCGAGAAAGACGATCTCGGCCGGCCCGATCCCGATGGCTTCGGCCACTTCCAGAGCGGCGGCGGGGTCCGGTTTCCTGGGGCGGCCCGGCCGCGCCCCGACGACCGTCGCGAACTCCGTCCCGGGAAGATAGTGAGCGACCATCAGCCGCGTGAAGTCGTCCGCCTTGTTGGACAGGACGGCGAGCTTCAGGCCGCGAGCCGCGAGCTCGGCGACGAGGGCGGGGATGCCGTCGTAGGGCCGGGTTCTCCTGGACCAGCGCGTCCGGTACTCCGCCCGCATCAGGCCGATCGTCCTCGCCACCGTCGATTCGTTCTCCGCGGCGTCCGGGGGCAGCGCGCACTTGGCGAAGTGCTCGATCCCCTCCCCCACCAGCGTCTTGCAGTCGGTCACGCTGTGCCCGGGGAAACCGAGCCCGTGGAGGGCCGCGTTCATTGAATCGGTCAGGTCCTCGATCGTATCAAGGAGCGTCCCGTCGAGGTCGAAAAGAACGGCACGGATATTCATGGCGCAACCACCTTGAACAAATTCGAATGGACGGCGTTTATCATGTCCTCATGCCCTTATGACCGTCGCCGGCGCCCCCGGCCGGCCGGGGACGCGATATCTTCCGGCCGTATTATATTACCGGAATCCCGATCTGCCAAGCGACCGGATTTTCTTGACACGTCCCCTGGCGGATGGTATGAGAGGATATCCTTGAAGTCTCGGTTCGGAGAGTGGCGATGAGAAGAAATGCCTGGCTGGTGTATCTGGCGGTCATGGGCGTCTTCGCGGGCCTGGCCGGGGCGGCCGAATACCGCAAGGTGTTCGAGTCCCCCAAGGACTGGGACGCGACGCTCTACGATTGGAAGATCGAGGTCGGCCCGTCCGGCGTCGGCCTCCTGAAGACGGAGCTTGTCACGGACGAAACGGGGATCACGACGGGGGGGATGAATGAGGACGTGATCGGCGACACCTGGATCAAGAAAGAGTTCCTGCTGGACAAGGTCCAGGCCGCGAGCGCGCTCCTGCTGATCCACTTCAACCGCTACGTCCCCGAGGAGTTCAAGAAGCAGGGCGGGTTCCTCTGGGTGGACGTCAACGGCCACGCCATCAAGCTCGATATCGATATCCCGCGGATGCTCACCGGCGGCTGGGTCAGGTGCGACGTACCGATCGCGTACCTCGTTTCGGGCCTGAACTCGGTGGTCATCCGGAACGAGTCGCAATCGCCGTTCTATGCCAGCGTCGAGGCGTCGAAGGTCCCGAACCGGAGCGCCAAAAGTGTCGACGGGGGCAAAACCTGGGATTATAACCATCTGGGCAAAGGAGGGTTTATCGACGGCGAGTACCTGGTCCGGCTGAGGCTCGGCCGCTGCGCGGACTCGGCCGAGATCCTCTCCGACTACCTCGAGCTGGCTTCTTTCGTCTCGGGCGGCCCGGTCAAGCCCGCGGTCAGGGTAAAGACGATCGCGCTCGAGCTCGACAAGCTCACTCCGGCCGGGACATCGGTCGCGCTCGAACTCAGGGGCGGCACGACGCCCTCGTATGCGCCCGATACCTGGACCCCATGGAAGACCGCTGCCGCCGTGACGGCCCCGGATTACAGGGACTGGCGGTTCGTCCAGTGGCGGGCGACGCTCCGGACCACCGACCGCCGGCTGACCCCCGTCATCAAGAAGCTCGCCCTGCGGGCCGACCTCGATGTCATCGCCCAACCCGCCGACGGGGTTAAGGTAGCGGCCTACGACAATCAACAGATCGTCCGCGGCTATTACAACTTCACATTCCAGGACGCGGCCGAGCCGCGGCTCGAGCTGCTGCGGACCCGATACCGGCTGGACGAGGTCGTCGCCCACTGCGCGTCGGAGTTCGAGAAGTACCGCACTCTCGCCTTCTGGATGCGCGGCATCTGGCGGGACGCCTGGGGCAAGCACGGCTTCGCCCTGCACACGCCGTGGGACGCCTTGATCTCCCTCGAGCTCGCCCCCCAATATAAGGCCTCCGGCATGTGTGTCATCTACAGCAACACGTTCGTCCAGTGCGCGCTGGCCGTCGGCCTCCAGGGGAGGGGCAACATCCTCGACCATCACTTCGTGAGCGAGGTCTGGTCGAACGAATACAAAAAATGGCTGACGTTCGATGTCGCCGCCTCGACCGACTCCATCCGGCCGGCCTTCCACATGAAAGACGACCTGCCGCTCAACGCGCTCGAGACGCACACGCTGGCGCGCGCGGGGAAAAAGGACCAGGTCTGGATCGTCCCCGCCGGGCCGCACCCCAAGATCAACGGCGCCGACCAGAAGAAAGAGAACATGCTCGGCCCGAACGAGTGGGAGCCGCGCTTCGGGATGCCGTTCCGGAACAACTACCTGACGTCGTGGCTTCCGGGAGAGCTCGAGCACGGGTTCATCCAGTACCACTACGACGGCTACCTCTGGTGGAAGGATACGGCCATCCCGAAGTACGAGGAATACACCTACCAGAGCTCCCACTCCCGGGACTTCTACTGGACGATCAACCAGGCGCAGGTCTTCCTGAGCGCGACGGACAAGCCCGCCGAGCTCGCGGTCCGGCTCGATACGGTCACGCCGAACTTCGCCGGCTACCTGGTGAGGATTGACGGCGGGGAGTGGAAGGAATCGGGGGCCGATTTCGCCTGGACGCTCCACGCCGGAACGAACACGCTCGAGGCCAAGCCGGTCAATTCGTTCAAGATGGACGGCATCACCAGCCTCGTCAAGATCGAATACTGATAGATGGGAATGGACCTGTGTGGGCGGCAAAAGAGCGGGTGGCATGACGCCAGTCCCTGCGCGCCCGGAGCGACGGGGACCCCTCTCCCCTGGGGGGCGCAAGCTGTCGTTGACGGGTGAGGCGCGAGGACGCACAGGGACGCGCCATGACAGGACCCGCAATCTTGCCGCATACGCTGGTCCATCCTCTCTTAATAGAAGGGTGAAGACCAAAGAAGAGGAGTAGGATCCATGAAAAAAAGCCTTGTTTATCTTCTCGCTGCGTTTATCGTCGTCTCTTTTGTCGGCTGCCGGCCGAAGGCTGAACCGCCGCAGGCGGACCAAGCGGCGGCCGCGGGCGCGCCGGCGCAGGCGCCGGACAGGGTCGGCCCGTTCGGCGTCGTCCACCGCGGCGTCACGACGGACATCCCCGAGCCGGCTCTGTTGAGCCCGGACGAAACCCAGCGCAAGGAGATCGCCGGGCGAATGGACAAGGAGAAGCTCCTGACGAGCTTCAAGGTCGTCGAAGACAAGAGCGAGGCGATGTTCCAGGCGCCGGAAAATATCGCGCGGTTTGTCGGCCGGGATATCGTCATGGCCAAAGAGCCGCCGGCCGTCGAGTTCGCCGTCGTCCCCGCCAAGCCTTTGTTCTTCGCCGAGCCCCCGGCCGGGAACACCGTCGGCCCCTGGTCGAACTGGTCCCAGGCTGCCTTCCACGAGAAAACGGGCAAGTTCTATTCCTCGGTCGGTGACCACGGCGCCTACGACGCCCATACTTACGTCGTCGAATACGACCCGGCATCCAAAACCGTACGCTGTCTCCCCGAGATCAACCATGTCCTGGGGCGGACGGCGGCCGTTTTCGGCGAGGGCAAGATCCACGGCTGGCTGAACTTCTATCCCCAAGACTCGTCCAACCTCTGGTTCTGCACCTACTGGTGCAAGTACCCCGAGCCCGCCGAGGAGGACTTCGCCACCGGCTACGACGGCGGCCACATCATGAGCCTCAACGTCGAGACCGGCGACATTGTGGATTACGGCGTGCCGATCAAACGAGCGTCCTATCCCTACCACCGCGTCGATACGAAGCGCGGCCTGCTGTATGCCGTCGGCATGTTCGGCGAGTTCCTGGTCTGGGACATCAATGCCCAGAAAACGGCCTGGGCCGGCTATCTTCCGGACGGCCTGACCTGGTATAACCGGGCGATCCTGGTCGACGAGGAGACCGGCCTGGTCTACACCACGAATGCCGAGACCGGGGACCCGGACCAGTATTTCATCAAGTATGATCCGGCGAAGAACCGGGTTGTCAAGCTGGCCGCCCGGATGCCGATGCAGCCGGCTTTCGGACCGAAGCTGCCGGCCCGGCGCAGCCAGATGCGGGCCCAGACCGCCCACCGCGGTCCCGACGGCCTGTTCTGGGGCGTCTCCCGGGACGGCGAGCTTTTCACGTTCGACCCCGTCAAGGAAGAAGTCGTCGACAAGGGCGTCAATTGGCCCGGCGAGGAAAAATACACCTGCTCGATGGCCCGGAGCCCGAAGGGGCGCTATGTCTATTATCTTCCCGGGGCCCACGGCCTGTCCTGGAAGGACGGCTCGCCCATCGTCCAGTACGACACCGCGACCGGGGCGAAAAAAGTGTTGGCCTTCCTCCATCCCTATTTCCACGAGAAGTACGGCTATACCATGGGCGGGACATTCTCGATCACGCTCGACGCGGAAGGGGCCCGGCTGTTCGTCCTGATGAACGGCGGGTTTGTCGACCTGGCCGAGCAGGCCAAGACCCCGGACGAGGGGATCTTCGGCCACTGCTCGACGCTGCTCATCCACATCCCGGAGAGCGAGCGGGTGGAGTAAAAGATATAAGGACTTTCGTTCAGGTCGGTCTGTGTTGTCGGGGTCCTGTCACGGCGCTCCCCCGCACGGCCTCGGGATACGGCAGGGTCGGACGGCGATGCGCCCCTAGCCCCCCGGCCCCCGGGAACCAGTCCCGTCGGTTCCCCCGTCGGCCAAGCCGACAGGTCCCCCTCCGGCCTTTCCTGAGACACTGGCCTTTATCCCTCCCTGTTATAGGGAGGGTAGAGGGTGGGTAATATCTATATTCAGAGTCTGGGGAAGGGTCTCAGGCAAAAGCTACGGGGGTCTTCGGGGCGCTATCCCCATCCGACCCTGCCAAGGCGCTCCGGGCGGGCAGGGACAAACGCCGTGCCAGCCTTCCCGAAATACCTTATAATCACGGAAACCGGCAGTGCTTGCGTCCCGGTAAAAGTCGAGATCGAGAGGAGATAAGGATGTCCGCACCGAATCAACGCCGCAATGTTTTCTTCCCGCTTTTCTTGATGATTTTTATAGGAACTATCGGATTAGTATCCGTTGCCCAAGAGAAGCCCCAGGCGGTCCCGGGCGTCACCAGCCGGCTCTCTTACGAGACGGAAGCCGACATCCTCGCGGATTTCCTGTCGTCAGCCAGGATCTACCGGGAAGCCAAGCCCGGGGCGGTGCTCCGGAATCCGCTCGAGCTCCGCAAGCTCAGCCTGACCGACGGCAAATTCGGCCGGGCGCTTCGGATCGCCGACGGCTGGTCGGTGACCAAAGGAACGGCCAACGAATCCGGGATCGACCTCGACCTCATCGTGGCCACTCTGTGGGGCGACTACCGGACCAAGCCCCATTACTGGGGAACGGGGAAGATGTTTGGTGACCGGGGCACGGTGGCCTTCTGGGTGAAGCGCGCCTCGCTCCTCTCCGACCCGCTCTATCCCCTGTTCCTGCAGAGCAGCACCGCCTGGGGGCGGAAGGAGCGGGATCTTTTCCGGGTCGACGTCAGCCCGGACGGGAAGCTCAAGGCCCTCGTCCGCGATATCTTCTACAACAACCACACGGTCGAGACCGCGGACCGGGTCTGGGTCGACGGCGAATGGCAGCACGTGGCCGTCGTCTTCGACCAGGCTTACGGCCTGAAGCTCTATTATAACGGCCGGCTCGCCGCCTCGAACTGGGGGAGCGACGCCTGGTGGCAGGCGCCGATCGCCGGGCTGTTCAGCCCGTTCCTCCCCGAGGCCGACTACGACGAGATCGTCCTCTTCGACTATCCCCTCGATGACGCCCAGGTCAACGGGCTCTACGCTTCGAACGCCATCCCGCAAAAGCCGGCGGCCAGGATCCCGCTCGACGGGGCCGCGCGCCAAAGGCTGCTCCTTTCCTACGGCGATGTCGACAGTCTGGCTTTGCCCACTGTCCGCGCCGGCCAGGAGACCCTGTCCCTCCGCCAGGCCCGTGTGGCCGCCTGCCGCGACGAGAACATCCCGGCCTGGTGGGTGATGGACGGCCGGTACGAGCTCGCCTGGCCTCACCCCTACCGCCTGTTCACCTTCATCCTGGGCGACGTCGACTTTCACGGCACGAAGATCGACATCGAGCTCGCGCCCGGCGAAAAAGCCAATTATCTCGCCCTCGAGGGCGTCCTCGACGGAGCCGAGGTCTTCCCCGGTTCCTACAAGAGCTTCGACAAATCGCGCCGGATCGCGGGGCTCGACGGCTACCCGGGGTACTTCTTCTCGACGAAGCTCGACCTGGGCGGTGAGAGCTCGCTCCATTTCCCGATGCTCAAGGGCCGCGGGACGCCCGAAGGGCTCGAAGATCGCGGGACGCTGCGCTTCCCCTTGACGGGCAAGGTCCGGATCCACGAGGTCGGGCTGTGGCAGGCCGACGCGGCGCCCGGGGCGACGGCCCTCGACGGGCTCGACAGCGTCTGGGCGCTCCAGCCCGCGACCGGACCGGACAGCCTCGATGTCCGGTATCTCGACGCTTTCTTAAAGCTGACGGGAGCGGACAGCCGGACGCTCTTTCTGGGGTCGAAGGCGGAGGCGCCGCCGGCCCGGCCGTTCGTCGAGGTCGCGCCGCTCGAACCTTTCCATTTTTTCGGCAACGACCTCAACCCCGACCCGGCCGTGGACCGGATCGGGCTGAGCTTCACGGTGATTCCCGAAAAGACCTCGGACACTCTCTGGATCTCGCTCCGCGACCCGGCCAACCCGTCACGGCTCTGGGCCAAGGCGGTCGTGCGGCTGGAGTTTGCCGAAGCCGGAAAGCCGCAGGCGGTGAACATCCGCCTCGAACCGGTTGACCTGATGCTGGCCGCCGAGGACCGGCTGTGGCTCGAGCTCAGGTTCGCCAACGCGGAAAAGATCGTGACGGAGGGGGCGGCGCTGCCCAAACTGGGCATGGGGATCAGCAAGAACAGAGAGAAATCCCTCGCAACGTACGCCGCATGGGAGATGCTCCCGGCCCAAATGCAATACATCAAGGAGTACAACTACCAGCCGTGGCTCTTCACGGGCGAGCAGCGAAACCTCTCGACGCTCGCCTTCCCCGGGGGACCGATCCCGATGACCCTGAGCTTCATCTCGGGCCAGGGACAGAGCCTGAAGTTCTGGACGAACTTCGGCGGACCGTACGACATGTGGTACCCGCCCCAGGCCGTTCTCCGGCACGACCCGGCGCATCGCATCGCCGGGATCTACGGCCGGCTGACCGGCGAACGGGCCCAGACTTACGGCGCCTACTCGGAAGGCAGCTTCTCCCAGGCGCAGAAGCTCGCCCTGGCGCCGGACATCACGCCGGCGGCGCCGGCCTGGGCGGTGTGGGAGCGGGAGCTCTACACGCGCCATCAGCGGACAGCCCACTGGATCGTCGACCAGCAGCGCGAGGACGGGTTCTTCTGGGGCGGCTACAAAGATGACGTCTTCATCCCGCTGGGATATGCGGGAGTGCCCTTCATGGGCGACGACAAGGTCCGGCGGTCGTTCCTGCGCGAGTACGACGGCGTGGACGAGGTGGGGGCGTTCAAGGACGGGTATTGCCAGGTCTGGCCGAACGATTATCTCCATATCACCGACATCCTCGTCTCGCGCGGGCTGATGGTGCCGTACGCCCTGGGCGACCCGTATGTTCTGGAGCGCGAGATGATCACGGCCAAGGCCTTCGGGAAACTCATGGACGAAGCCAACGCGGAGCGCGCCGCCAAGGGCCTGCCCAAGTTCGTCTTCACGCCGGAGGCGGCGAAGACGGTGCCCAAGCTCTGGGGCCAGCAGCTGATGCACGATTACGAAAAGACCCAGGTCCTCTGGTACTGGGGCAAGACGCCCCCGCCCGCCCCGCACGCCATCGCCGACCGCGAGGAGATGGCCCGGAAGATGATGACGATCGCCATGGGCTACGATGACACCGAAGAGTACGGCTGGACGCGGGCGATGCACCACACCGACAAGCAGGGCGGTCCGCCCGGCCGGAACGAGCTCATCACGGCGGCGCTCGGCGGGAAGCTCCAGGGCCGGATCGAGCCGCATCCGCACTCTCTCGTCGTGAGCTGGAGCGACCCCGACCCGGCCGTCGCCCGCCTGGTGTCGGCGGCCGATGAAAAGTCCGTGCGCTTCAACCTCTACAATTTCGGGAGCGCGGCGCGCAAAATGACGGCGCGGTTCTGGCGGATCCCCGACGGGGAGTTCCTCCTCAAGACGGGCGAAGACGCGGACGACGACGGGACGATCGATCCCGGAAAGGGCTTGTTGCAGCAGGCGCGGCTAACCCTGGAACGGTTCGGGACGGCGGAGATCGAGGTCCCGCCGCAGAAAAATATCGCCGTGAGCCTGGAGCTGTTGAAGGCGAAAAAGCGGCCAGCGGCCAGCGCCGACCTGGCGATCCACCCGGTCAAGGACATCAAACAAGCCGGGGAGGCGCTCACCGTCACGGTCCATAACATCGGTGACGCGCCCGCCGCCAATTTCACGGTCGAAGCCCTCGACGCGAGCGGTGAAGTCATCGACCGGAAAGTCGTGCCGGCGCTCGCCGCGCCGCTCGATTTCATTCCCAAGACCGTGGACGTGACGCTCGCGATCCCGGGCGGGAAGTGGGCCAAAGTCGTCGTCGACGGCCGGAACGCCGTCAGGGAGATCCTCGAGAGCAACAACGAAGCGCCGAACGCCCCTCGCTGAGGCCGCGGCCGGCACTTTCGACTCGGCCGGCGGGCTTTGGGCATGGAGAAGCGACTCCGAAGGTTCAGCCTTTCGGGGGCGCTTTTCGAGGGAAGCTGCGGGCCGCGAGGACTGTTCGAGCAGTGGGAAGATCTGAATGAGCCCCACGTTTTCGAGCACGGACTTGGACTGCTGGAAGGTCCATCGCGCGCAGTTCCGCTCCGCCGAGAAAAGCGCGCCGAAACGGCGTTAAGAACCTGAGCGGAGCGCCGACATGCCCAAAGCCCGCCGGACAAGGCAGAGAAGTGCCACCCTGCGGCGGGTTGACCGCCCCGGCCGCGATGATATATAAACCGTAGATCGAACCCGCATCCCCCTTCTTGCAGGAGAGGCCATGAAAGAGACCATCTCATTCCAGCTTAACGGAAAATCGATAACGCTCGAGGTCGACCCGAACCGGATGCTCCTCTGGGTGCTCCGGACGGAGCTCGGGCTGACCGGTACGAAATACGGCTGCGGCGAGGGCCACTGTGGAGCCTGCACGGTGATCATCGACGGCGAGCCCGCCAGGTCATGCGCGACTCCCGTGAGCGCAGTCGCCGCCAAGAGCGTCCTGACCATCGAGGGCCTCGAGGCCGACGGCAAGCTTCATCCCGTCCAGGACGCCTTCATCGAATACAACGTCATGCAGTGCGGGTTCTGCACCCCGGGCATGATCATGGCGGCCTACGGCTTGCTCAGACACAAACCCCAGCCGACGCTCGAGGACATCGTCCAGGGCCTGGAGGACAATTTCTGCCGGTGCGGCGGCTACGCCCGGATCATCCGGGCGGTCGAATCGGCGGCCCGGGCGATGCGGAAGGGAGCGCCGAGATGAGCCCTCTCAGCCGGAGGGATTTTCTCAAGGTCGGCGGCGGCGGCATCTTCGTCTTTTTCGCCGTCGGCGACCCGCTCGAGCTTCTCGAAGCCCAGGAGCGGCTGGGCGGCCGCGAGCTGCCCGCGGACTGGAACGCCTTCCTCAGGATCGGCGAGGACGGCCACGTGACCGGATTCACGGGCAAGGCCGAGCTCGGCCAGGGCGCGAACACCGCCCTCGCCCAAATGGCCGCCGAGGAGCTTGACGTCCCGCTGGATTCCGTGACCATGGTTCTCGGCGACACGGACCTCTGTCCCTATGACATGGGGACGTTCGGTTCGCGGACGATCAAGTACTTCGGCCCGCCGTTCCGGCAGGCGGCCGCCGAGGCCCGGTCGGTCCTCATCCGGCTCGCGTCGGAGAAGCTCGGGGTCCCGGCCGAGCGGCTGGCCACAAAGGACGGCGCCGTCTTCGACACCTCCAGCGCCAAAAAGAGCGTCACCTATGGCGCCCTGGCCATGGGCCGGACGATCGAAAGGCACATCGACCCCAAGCCCGCCATAAAGACGATAGCGCAACACACGGTCGCCGGCCGGTCCGCGAACAGGAAGGACGCGCGCCTCAAGGCGACCGGAAAAGCGGAATACGCCGGGGACATCAGGATCCCCGGGATGAAGCATGCCCGGATCTTGAGGCCGCCCGCCCACGGGGCGAAGCTCCGGAGCGTCGACACCGCCGGAGCCGAGGCTTTCGAGGGCGCCCAGGTCATCCGCGACGGCGAGCTCATCGCCGTCCTCCACGATGCTTACGACCTGGCCGACGCCGCTCTGGCCAGGATCAAGGCGGAGTGGGACATGCCCGCGCCCTCGACCGACGACCGGACGATCTATGACCATCTCGTCAAGGTCGCGCCCGAAGGCAACGTGGTCGAGCAGAAAGGAAACCTCGAGGAGGGAAGGAAGCTGTCCGCCGCTATCTTCGAGGAGACCTACCAAACGCCCTATGTCGCCCACTCGCCCATCGAGCCGCACACCGCGACCGCCGCGATCGAAGGCGGCCGGGCGACCGTCTGGGCTTCCACTCAGAGCCCCTTCCGGGTGCAGGAGGCCGTGGCGGAAGCGCTGGGACTTCCCGCCGAGAAGGTTCGCGCCATCACGCCCTTCGTCGGCGGCGGGTTCGGCGGCAAGAACCCGAGCGGCCAAGCCGTCGAGGCGGCGCGCCTGGCCAAACTCTCCGGAAAACCGGTCCAAGTCGCCTGGAGCCGCGCCGAGGAATTCTTCCTGGACACGTTCCAGCCGGCGGCCGTGATCAAGATCGTCTCGGGACTCGACGCCGCGAATCAGCTCGTGCTCTGGGATTACGCTGTCTTCTTCGGGGGCGATAGGACCTCCCAGCCGTTCTATGACATCCCCCATTATCGCATTCTTTCGAAGGGAAGCTGGGGAGGGCGGGGCGGCGGCGAGGCGCATCCGTTCGCCGTCGGCGCCTGGCGGGCCCCCGGGAGCAACACCAACACCTTCGCCCGCGAATCCCACATGGACGTCATGGCAGCGAGAGCGGGTGTCGACCCCGTCGAGTTCCGGATGGCGAACCTCAAGGACGACCGGATGAAGCGCGTGCTCGAAACCTGCGCCGCCGAGTTCGGGTGGAAGCCGTCCAAAGCGCCGGGCGGCCGCGGCCAGGGGTTGGCGCTCGTCAACTATCTCAATACGTATGTCGCCACCATGGCGGAGGTCGCGGCCGACAAGGCTTCCGGCAAGGTCCGGGTCGAGCGGGTGGTCTGCGTCCAGGACATGGGAGAGGTGATCAATCCCGACGGCGCCTGCGCCCAGATCGAAGGCGGCATCACCATGGGCCTCGGCTACTGCCTGACCGAGGAGGTCCACTTCCGGGACGGCGAGCTTCTGGACGTCAACTACGACACCTACGACATCCCCCGGTTCTCCTGGCTGCCGAAGATCGAGACGGTCCTCATCGATAACCCGGCGCTGGCCCCCCAGGGCGGCGGCGAGCCGCCCATCGTCAACATGGGCGCGGTCGTGGCCAACGCCGTCTTCGACGCGACGGGCGCGCGCATTTTTCGCCTGCCGATCACGCCGGCCCGGCTGCGGGACGCGCCGGCCGAAAAAAGCTAACCGCGGGTCCGTAATTCAAGGATCCGGCAGCGGCCGGGCGATTCGGGGATCGCCACTTTCTGTCCCGCGACTTCGATCGTCACGGGTCCCTTGACGCCGCCGAAATCCGTGCGGCGGACGAGGAGCCGGTCGCCCAGCCTCAGGGCGGATACGACCGGCGCCGGCGAGGACGGCACCGAAAACATCACCGGGATACCCTTGTCCAGGAACTCGCCGTACTCCTGGGCCGCGGCATAAACCTCGTGGAGGAGCCTGACCTCTTCGGGGTACTCCGTCTCGCCGCACCACATATAAAACGTATCGGCGCCGCGGAGCAGCATGTGCCACAGGAGCTCCTGGTAAGCCCGCGCACTCATGGGCTGGAACGCCGGGTCGGGATACTTTGCGGCGTCGATAGGATGCCAGTGGACGAACGGGATGAGGGGCAGGGACGGAGGGGCGCTCTCCCCCGCGTTGCTCGCCACGAGGAGCATGTTGTAGAACCAGCGATAGTCCGCATCCGCAAAATCATACCAGCCGAAAAGCCGCGCCCAGGGGTAGACGACGGGCATGGCAAAGGTGTAGCCGGTCGTCTCGAACTCGTTCGCCCAGTGCCGGTACCTGGCTTTCTGGTCGGGGATGTACGGCTGGCCGTCCTCATACTCCTCGAAGTAGTCGTACCACTCGCGGAAACCGCTGTGGGGATAGACGGCGTAATTCCCGACGAGCGCGCCCGGGAAGGCCTCCCGTACGGGCGAGGCGTAGACCTCGCGCTGGACACGGCTCCGGAGGTCTCGAACGGCCTTCTGGAAGCTCAGGAAGTTCCCGATATCGGAGATGTTTTCCCGGCAGCGCCGGCATCGGAGGGCCGCGGCGTGAGCGCGGTTGACCTCGAGCGGGCCATCGATCTCCCAATCCGCCCAGACGAAATCGACGGGCAGGCCCGCCTTCTTGTAAGCCCGAAGGCAGGACTCGACGCGCTCCCGGATGACCGGCAGCCGGGCCTCCATGGCGAACGGACAGCCGATCTTGTGGTCCTTGCCGAACGAGTCGTCAAAAAACGGGTTTCCCGCATCATCGACATGGGCCGTCCCCGGGTCGCCGTTAAAGACCGCGTAGAGAAGCGCCGTGGCGTCGATGTTGACCGCCAGGCCGAGCTTTCGCTGGGCCCCGGCGACGGCCAGCGCGGCAGCCAAGGATTCCTCCTTCTTATCGACGGCCCAGGTGGAGACGAGGCCGATGCCCCGGCGGTCGAGCTCGCGCACCAACTCCTCGGCCCGCGGGGCTTCGAGCGTCCCCGGGCCCATGGCGGGCCAGAGATAGAGCGGGAGCCGGTTCGCCCGGGGGAAAGCGAGCGGCTTGGCATTATCGAGGACGACCTGGATCTTCTTGGGCCAGACGGCAGCGGCAGGGCCGGGCAGCGGCAGGGTTGAAGCCGCTGACGCCGCCAAGATCAGCGCCGCCGCAAGCCAAGCGAGTTGCCGCGCTATGTTCATCGGTATCTCCCTATTCCGGCTCATCCTCTTGGGCGGGATGTTTCTCCCCTGTTATCGCGGAGGCCGCGGAACGCCGGCCTTGACTCGGACCGCGACTCCGCCGCCGCCGTCAGTCTTTCCAGGCCCAGGCGATCATCTGGTCGCCCGGGTCCGTCAAGGCTTTCCCGTCGAACCCGCCCGTGATCTCCCAGCGCGAAAACCCGGCGGCCCGAAAAAGGAGCTCCAGCTCGAACCGGTAGACCCAGCGCTGCGAAGTCTCAAACCTGTACGAGGCCGCGGTCTGCCCGTTTTCGTCCAACTCGCGGATCTCCATTTCCGAGCGCTGCCGCTGAGCCACGGGATCCTTGAAACGCGTGTCCCAGAGCTGCAGGGTGCGGCCGGTCGCGGCGACTTTGGTCGCGGTTTCGAGCACGGGGACGCCGTCGGCCTCGGCCCAGTAATGGGGGCCCGGGTACGACATGTGGATGACGGCCGCCCCGCCGGGCTCCAGGTGTTTTCTGAAGCACTCCAGGGCCCGGACCTGGTCCGCGGTCGTCTCGCAGTGGGCGAACCCGTTGAAAGCGCAGATCACCCGGGCGTAGAGGCGGGGGAGGCTGAACTCCCGCATATCGGCCTCCACCGCGCTCGCCGGCCAGGCTCCCGCCCGGGCTTTGGCGTGGAAGCGCTCGATCATGGCCGGGCTCGAGTCGAACCCGTCCGCATCCACGCCCGCCTCGATCAGCCGCAGCAGGATGCGGCCGGTGCCGCACCCCGCCTCGAGGACCGGGCCGCCCGCCCGTCTTCCGACATCGAGCCAGTACGGGACGTCGAAATCGAGCGGGTCGAAAAGAAGGTCGTAAAGCTCCGGGGCGTCATAAGGGGATAGCTTCGGTTCGTTCATTTCCGTCATCCTGTTCTTGAGTTCGAATTTATCAACGCGCGCCGGTTAGCCGATGATCCTCGCGCACTTGCGGGCGGCGCTGATGGCGCTCGGCACGCCGCCGATCTGGACGGACCAGCAGGAGCCGATCAGCAATCTCTTGACGGGCGTCTTGACATGGACGCCGATCGCATTCGGGTAGAACTTGTTGTCCGGGTTCCAGCTCCAGGCGGACGTCGCGCCGTCCGTGTTTTCCGTATAGCGTTCGTACGTGAGGGGGGTGGCCAGGTCCGAGTACTCGATACGGGACGCGAGGCCGGGTATGACGGCCCCGGCTTTGGCGATAAGGTCCCGCCTGACGCCTTCCTTGAGCTCCCGGTATCTTTCCCTGCTCCCGCCGCCCCAGTTATCCATCCAGTGCGTCGGAGCGACGGCCTGGACCATCAGGCTGGACTTGCCCTCGGGCCCCAGGCTCGCGTCGTGGAGGGACGGCGAGTAGAGCCCGATAGCGACCTTCTTGAAGTGGTCCGGATCGTTGCCGGCCCGGCGGAAATCGCTCTCCAACTCCGGGTCGCGGAAGTTGACGTGGGGCGCCTTGAGCCATCGCCCAAGCTCGGCGGGCGGCAGGTCAAGGCCCAGATAGGCGGTGACGACGCCTTCCGAAACCGCCGTCCCGTACACTTTCCTCTTAAAAGCCTCGGGCAGCAGGGAGTCGTCATCCAGCCATCTGAGGAACGTCTTCTTGTAGTCGCCGGCGGAGATGACCCAGTCGGCGGGAAAAAACTCGCCTTGGGCCTCGACGCCGGCGGCGGCCCTGTTGCGCGTCACGATCTTATCGACGCGGGCGCCGAGCCGGAGCTCCCCGCCGAACCCGCGGAAGCTATCGGCCAGCGCGTCGGCCCAGGACTGAAAACCGGCCTTCACCGTCCAGTAGTCGTCCAGGAAGGAGGAGAGAGCGGGCCCGATCAGCGCCGCCGACATGTCCGGGTAGCCGAAGTCTTTGAATTGCCTGTGGAGGACGGTATCGGAGCCGAAGCAGGCGGCGGTGAAATCCGTGACCGTGATCTTCGAGTATCTCTTGAACATGGCCATGAAGCGCGCCAGCTGGAAAGGAAAAGCCAGGTAGCCGGCCACGCCCTTCGGCGCGGAGACGGCGGTCATGGCCCGGATCATCTTATCGGCCTCTCTGAAGTAGCGGTCGAGCTTGTCTTTGTCAGCGGGGTAGGCGCCATAGACCAATTTTTTGAAATCCTCATAGCTCGAGCTGACGCCGTTCAGCTCCCCGGCGATGAAGCCCATCTTCTGGCGGACGAACCCGACCTTGTCGAAGACCCCGATCTCCTTCATCGCCCGGAAGACCCTGGCCGAGGACTCGAAGGCGAGCGTCCCGCTTTCAAAATAGTAGCCCTGCCTCCTGAACCCGGCGGTGTAGCCTCCGGGCGTCTTCTGGGCTTCGAAGATCGTGACCTTGTGTCCCTTTTTCGCAAGCAGGTTGCCGGCGGTCAGCCCGCCGATGCCGGACCCGATAATGGCGATGTGCTTCATCCTGTCTCCTAGCCGGATGCCCGCCGGCGCCGCAATGATTGGGAAATCGCCCGAGGGAGCATCCAGGACTCGGGGGCATGATAGGTTCGGTCCGCCATCATTGTCAAGGCAGCCATCCCGGAGAGGCCGTCCGGGAGGCGCTCCAGGTCGGGACGAAAATAGTGGCGGGGCATCAGGGCGGGGCGCCGCAGGCAGTTCCCGGTTGCAACCCGGGCGCCATTTCGATTATTATGATAGCTTGGTTATGAGCGCCAACGAAAAAAGGACATCCCATGGATCTTTTCGAAAAATGCATCGGATTTTATAACGACCCCAAAGTCGCGCAGCGCTACGGCTACCCGACCAACGTCAAGACCGTGCAGCAGATGGGGTTTTGGCCCTATTTTATCCCCATCGACCACGCCGAAGGGCCCGAGGTCATCATCGAGGGCCGCCGGCTGCTGATGATCGGGTCGAACAACTACCTGGGCCTGTCGAACGACCCCAGGGTCAAGGAAGCGGCGATCGAGGCCATCCGCAAGTACGGGACCAGCTGCACCGGGTCCCGCTTCATGAACGGCACACTCCACATGCACATCGAGCTCGAGGAACGCCTGGCCAAGTTCGTCGGCCTCGAGGCGGCCTTGGTGTACAGCACCGGGTTTCAGGTCAACCTGGGCTCGATTCCCGCGCTGACGGAAGCCCACGACGTCCTGATCACCGACAAGGAAGTCCACGCCAGCATCATCGACGGCGTCCGCCAGGCCAAGGTCCAGAAGAAAACCCAGACGCGACGTTTCCGGCACAACGACCCCGCCGACCTCGAATCCGTGCTCAAGGCCTGCCCGGCCGACGCCGGCAAGCTCGTCGTCATCGACGGCGTCTTCAGCATGGGGGGCGATATCGCCCGGCTCCCCGAGATGGTCCCCATCTGCAAAAAGTACGGCGCCCGCATCATGGTCGACGACGCCCATTCGCTCGGCGTCCTCGGCGGTGGCCGGGGTACGGCCCATCATTTCAATCTGGTCCGTGACGTCGACCTCGTCATGGGGACGTTCAGCAAATCGTTCGCCTCGGTCGGCGGTTTCATCGCCGGCCCCAAGGAAGTCATCCACTGGATCCAGATCTTCTCCCGGCCGTTTATCTTCAGCGCCAGCCTCCCGCCGGCCAATGTCGCCACGGTCCTGGCCTGCCTGGACGTCATCGAAAAAGAGCCCGAGCGGGTGGAGCGCGTCAACAAGATCGGCGAACGGGTGCGCCGGGAGCTCGGCGCCATGGGCTACAACATCGGCGGATCCCAGTCGCCCATCGTCCCCATCATTATCGGGGACATGATGAAGGTCCTGAAGGTCTGGAAGACGCTGTACGAGGCGGGGATCTACGCCAACGCCGCTCTGCCCCCGGCCGTCCCGCCGGAGCTGTCTCTCCTGCGCACGAGCTACATGGCCACGCACACCGACGCGCAGATCGACCGCGTCCTCGAGATCTTCCATCAGCTCAAGGGATCGCTGATCGACAACGCCTGAGCGTCAGCCTGTCAGCGACAGCTAAGCCGGTCTAATCCGGGTTGTTCGCGCTGATCTGGCTCCACACGCCTCCATTCCACAGCCACAGGCCCAGCGCGCCGAAGTCGGCGATGATCTCCTCCGCGCTGTCCCCGTCGATGTCCCCGGACATCAGGTTCTCGGGGTCGACTCCGGAGATCTGGGCCCACGCTCCGCTGTCCCACAGCCAGATCCCGGTCATCGCGAAATCCGCGACCATCTCGGCCGACCCGTCTCCATCCGTGTCGGGGGAAATCATGAAATCCGCGTTGAGGCCGCTGAAGATGGTCCACGCTCCGCTGTCCCAGAGCCACAGCCCGGTCATGGCAAAATCGCCGAAGACCTCGTCGTCACCGTTGCCGTCGATGTCGGCCGTGATCATATAGTCGGCGTTCACGCCGCTCCACTGCTCCCAGGCGCCGCCGCTGAAGAGCCAGAGGCCGACCGGGCCGAAGTCCCCGATCAGGTCCTTCCCCCCGGCGCCGTCGGTGTTCCCGGGCGCCATGTACTGGACGTTCACGCCGCTCAGCTGCGTCCAGGCGCCGCCGGACCAGGACCACAGGCCGACCGCCCCGAAATCTCCCGTGATCTCGGCTCCTCCCGAACCATCCGTGTCGGCGACAACCATATACTCCAGGTTGACGCCGCTGAGCTGATTCCAGGCCCCGCCGTTATAGAGCCACAGGCCCGTCGTCCCGAAATCCACCACCAGCTCATCGCTGCCGTCGGCATCGACGTCTTCGGCCGCCATCGTCTCCACGTCGGCTTCGCTCAAGAGAGTCATCGCGCCGCCGTCCCAGAGCCAGAGACCCGCATAGCCGAATTCCAGGAACAACTCGTCGTCCGCGTTCCCGTCGACGTTGGCGGTGATCATGCCTTCGGGATTACTTGTGCTGAGCTGGGTCCAGGCGCCGCTGTCCCACATCCAGGCGCCGGTCGCGCCGAAGTCGGCGGCCAGCTCGTCCGTGCCGTCGCCGTCAAAATCACCGACGGCATTCTTGCGGTCGGGCAGCCAATAGTAGTCGATCTTGGCCACGAAAGCATCGGTGTTCCCGTTATGGCTGAGGTCCGGCCCCACGGTTGCAGGAAATTGCGTCGCATTAGCCGCCTGGCCGGTCGCAAAGGCATTTCCCCAAGCGTCGACGGCTATCCCGTAGCCATAATCGGTACTCGTCGCCCCGATATAGCCGCAATATAGCAGCTTCGTGCCGACGGCATTGACCTTGGCGACAAAAGCATCATAGCTTCCCGATAAGGTGAGGTCGGGCCCCTCAAGGACGGGAAATCCCGAGGCCGGGCTGGACTGGGTCCTTCCGACCACATAGGCATTCCCGGACGGGTCGACGGCAATTCCGCGGCCAAACTCCGCGCCGCTGCCGCCGATATAGCCGCAGTAAACGAGCGCGTCACCGATAGCACTGACTTTGGCCACGAAAGCATCCCCCGCTCCCCCTGCGGTCAGGTCGGGCCCGACAATAACAGGGAGGGCCCCCTGGGAGAAGCCTGCGACGTAGGCATTCCCCCTGGAATCAACCGCGATCGCCTCGCCTGTATCGGCCCCGCTCCCGGCGATATAGCCGCAGTAGACAAGGGCGGCCCCGGAGGAGTCGACTTTGGCCACAAAGGCGTCTCCATAGGCCCAGGAAGTCAAACCCGGACCGACAACTTCGGGAAATGTCGCCGCCGTGGAATTCGTCGTGCCGGCCACATAGGCGTTGCCCAGCGCATCGACCGCTATGCCGTTGCCGTGCTCCCAGCTGGCCCCGCCGATGTAGCCGCAGTAATAGCGGCCAGTGCCGGAGGCATTCAGCTTGCAGACAAACGCGTCGGTCGCTGTCGCCGTTATAGGAAAGGTCCGGTCCGGTGATCTCGCAAAAGGTCACTTCGCTTGAGCCCGTATCTCCGACAATATAGGCATTACCGGACCCATCGACGGCGATCCCGTAGCCGTAATCGTCCGCCGAGCCGCCGATATACGTGCAGTAGACCAGCGCGTCGCCCGCGGCGTTCACCTTGGCGACGAAGGCATCGTTGAGCCCGTTATGAGTCATGTCGTATCCGGCCACGACCGGGAAGCTTGTTTCCGTGGAAAGAGTATATCCCGTCACATAGGCGTTTCCCGAGGTATCGACGGCGATGCCCCGGCCGTAGTCATTCGCCGAGCCGCCGATGTAGCCGCAGTAGACAAGAGCGGTTCCCGAGGCATCGACTTTGGCCACAAAGGCATCGTTGCTCCCATTCTGGATGAGATCGGGCCCGACCGTTTCGGGAAAGGTCGCCGCGGTCGAACCGGTAATTCCGGCAACATAGACGTTCCCCGATCCGTCCACCGCGATGCCTCGGCCATCCTCGGTGCTGCTTCCCCCGATGAAACCGGCAAAAATAAACAGCGGCCGGGTCCAGGACCAGGGGCAGAGTGGGGTCGTAGTCACCCACTTCAAATCCGTAGGCACACGCCTCTCCCCAGGTTTCCGTCGGCAAAGTTGTCTTCCCCGCCTTTTCCTTTGAGAGAGCCGTCAGGCCACCCTCACCCGGCCCCCGCAGTTTATAGCGGAGAGAAACACTCTTCCTGGCGTCGCCGGATCCCTGGAAGGCAAGAGGGATGTCATCCCTAAATCCCCCCGCCGGAGTCTTCACTTCGAGCCGGCCTTCCTCGTCGACGGATAGGCCGTCAATGCCGCGATAGGCCAGCCGGACCTGCGAGGGGTCGGCGCCGGGGTGAACGATGAACTCGTATTTCAGACGGTTGGCCGTGCCCGAATAGGCCAGGTCGATCCCCGGCCAAAGATCCCGGTAGACGATCCGCGAATAGGTTGGGAGCCCGGCCTGCCAGTCCTCGGGTTTCCCCGTGAAATAAGAGACAACGCCGCCGCTTTTAGCCTCTCCGACCGGCTTCACCTCGGCGTTCGCCCCCACAAAGTCGAGCTTTACCACCCAGTTCTTTGATGCTGAGTTTTCTTTTATGGCTAAGCCCTCAGGCAGATTCTTTGTTTCGTTCCGGGCCGCCGTCGCGACCGCCGGCTGACTGAGCGAAAACGTCACTCCTCCAGGGGTAAAATAGACGGTCTTATCCCGTCCCCGAATATAAAAAGCGACCTGCCCGTCCAGCTGCCCCTGGTTCGGAATGAAATAGAGGGGCACCCGGCCGAAGTCCATATTCGCCCTGATGGATGGGTTGGCCGCCGCGCCTGGGACTTGCGGCATCACCTGGTCCTGGCTCCGGATTACCCCGATGGGCGCCCGCGAAAAGCATAAACAGAAAGACTCCCGCCAAAATCGCCGCCTGCTTTTTCATGGTCCCCCTCCTGTCGCCCGCGCAATCAGCACGGGTATTCCTTATCAATCCGGATTAATGGCGCTGATCTGGCTCCAGACCCCCCGTTCCACAGCCACAACCCCAGCGTCCCGAAGTCGGCGAAGATCTCGTCCGCGTTGTCCCCGTCGATGTCGCCGGCGATCATGTTATCCGGGTCGACACCCGAGATCTGGGTCCAGGCCCCTCCGTCATACAGCCAGATCCCCAGGACGACGAAATCCACCGCCAATTCCTTGGCGCCGTCCCCGTCCGTGTCCGCCCCGAGCCACCAATTCCGCATCCACCCCGCTGAGGATCTCCCAGCTACCGCTGTCCCACAGCCAGAGACCCGTCCCCGAAAAATCGCCGACGATCTCCTCGTCGCCGCTATGGTCGAGGTCCGCCGTGATCATGTAATCCGCGTTCACGTTGCTCGAGCTGCGTCCAGCTGCCGGCGCTCAACACCCACAGCCCGACGGGGCCAAAATCTCCGATGAGTTCCTTGCCTCCCGCCCCATCCGTGTTCCCCGCCGCCATGTTCTCGACGTTCACGCCGCTGAGCTGCGTCCATGAGCCGCCCGACAGCTCCCACAGCCCGATCGCTCCGAAGTCCCCGACGATCTCCGCTCCTCCCGAGCCGTCGAGCTCGGCCACACACATGGTGTCGAGGTTGGCCCCGCTGGGCTGGGTCCACGAGCCGCCGTCAAACAGCCAGAAGCCCGTCGCCCCAAAATCGACGGCCACCTCATCGCTGCCGTCGGCATCGACGTCCCCGGCGGCCATCGTCTCCGTTCTTCTTCGCTCAGCAAGTTCATCGCCCCGCTGTCATAGAGCCATAAACCCGAATAACCGAACTCCATCAATAGCTCGTCGTCCGCGTTCCCGTCGACATTGGCGGTGATCATCCCCTGCGGGTTCATCGCGCTGAGCTGACTCCAAGCGCCGCTGTCATACATCCAGGCGCCGCTCGTCCCCATGTCGACAGCCAGCTCGTCCGTGCCGTCGCCGTCAAAATCGCCGATGGCGCTTGTCTTCGGCCCGGGAGTCCAGTAATAATAAACCTTCGCGACAAAAGCATCCTAACTGCCGTTATGGCTCAGGTCCGGCCCCACCAGCGCGGGGAAACCCGTCCCGAGTCCGAATAGCCGGTCACATAGGCATTCCCCCATGCGTCCACAGCGACGCCGTGGCGCGTTCATCCCATCCGCCGCCCCCGATATAGCCGCAATACACCAGCTTCGAGCCGGAGGCATTGACCTTGGCGATAAAACCGTCATGCGTCCCGCCGCTAAAAGTCAGGTCAGGCCCTTCAACGACCGGAAAGGCCGGGTCTCGTGGACTGAGTGTATCCCGCCACATAGGCGCTCCCCGACCGATCCACGGCAATGCCATAGCCATGATGAATGCCTGCGCCACCGATGTAGCCGCAATAGATCAGCGCGTCACCGATGGCGCTGACCTTAGCCACGAAAGCGTCCCTGTATCCCAGCCGTTGGAAGTCAGGTCGGGCCCGACAACGGTCGGGAGGCCCCACCGGTGTTGCCTGTGACATAGGCGCATTCCTTTGGAATCGACAGCGATACCGTAGCCGGCATCGTCCGAGCACCCGGCGATATAGCCGCAGTAGGCCAGCGCCGTCCCCGACGAGTTGATTTTAGCCACAAAGGCGTCTCAGATAATTCCAATAAGTCAGGTCCGGACCGACAACGACGGGAAATGTTGCCTGATTGGAATATCGTTGAGCCGGTGACATAGGCGTTCCCCGAGGCATCCACGGCGATCGCGTAGGCCTGCTCGATCGCCCGAACCTCCGACGTAGCCGCAATAATAACGAGCCGTCGCCGAGGAATTAAGCTTGCAGACAAAGGCATCATATGGTCCCGCCATTAAAGGAAATGTCCGGCCCCGTGATTTCACAAAAGGTCGCCTCGGTCGACCCCGTATATCCCGCGATATAAGCATTGCCCGAGCCATCTATGGCGATCCCGATGCCGATATCATCGGCCGAGCCGCCGAGATAGGTGCAGTAAACAAGGGCAGTACCCGCCGCATTCACCTTGGCCACGAATGCGTCGTAGAGCCCATTGTGAGTCATGTCATACCCGGCCACGACCGGAAAGTTGTCTGGGTGGAAGGCAGTATGGCCCGTCACTAAGGCATTTCCCGAAGCATCCACAGCAATGCCCCGGCCGTGGTCATAAGCCGAGCCGCCGATGTATCCGCAATACGAAAGCGACGTTCCGGACGCGTCGACTTTGGCGACAAAGGCGTCGAAGTCCCCGTTGTGCGATGAGATCGGGACCGACCGTCTCAGGAAACGTCGTTTCGGTGGAATAAGTGAATCCGGTCACATAGACGTTGCCCGAGCTGTCAATGGCGATGCCTCTGCCCCTGATCATTGCCGCATTCCGCCGATAAACCCGGCAAAAATAAACAGGGCCGGGTCCAGGATAAGGGCTGAGTGGGATCGTAGTCGCCGACTTCGAAGCCATAGGCTACGAGCAGATCCGGCAACATGTCTGCTCCGATATAGTGGAGGGGTCCTCGCGCCTCGCCCTGCGCGTCCAGCTTATAGCTTAGAGAAACGTCTCTTCCGCTCTCCCGCGATCTCCTGGTAGGCCACCGGGACATCGTCCTTGAATCCGCCCGCCGGCGTTTTGACTTCGAGACGCCCTTCCTCGTCGACGGAAATCCCCTCAACACCGCGATAAGCCAGCCGAACCCGCGAAGGGTCGGCGCCGGGATGGACGATGAACTCATATTTCAGCCGATTGGATGTCCCGGAATAGGCCAAGTCAATTCCCGGCCAAAGCTCCCGATAAACGATCCGGGAATAGGTCGGCAGCCCGGCTTTCCAATCCGCCGGCTTGCCCTTGAAGTAAGAGATGACGCCGCCGGTCTTTTCCTCCCCGACCGGCTTCACATCCGCATTCGCCCCGACGAAGTCGAGCTTCACCACCCAGTTCTCGGCGCGGGGCCGTCTTTCCTTGGCGGAAGGCAGCTTACCCGGGGCCTGTTCCGTTTCATTCGCCACCATCTGTTTCCTGAGGCTGACTGAGCGAAAACGTCACTCCTCCGGGGGTAAAATAGACGGTCTTATCCCGGCCCTGGATGGAAAAAGCGACCCGCCCATCCAGCTGCCCCTGGTTCGGAATGAAGTAGAGCGGCACCCGGCCGAAGTTCGTGTTCGCGATTACCGCAGGAGCGGCCGCGGCTGCGCGATCCTTGGCGCCGGGGACTCCCGGCATCACTTGCCCGGGAAGCGGTCTTTCCCCGACTGCACCCGAGGTCAGCAGCACCAGACAGAAACCGAACAGGACAGCAACGGAACTTTTCATGTTCGCCCTCCTTTCACCTGCCGGCAAGGACGGCGAACGATGATGATGAATGCAGAGTCAGGTTCTGATAAGTTCCGCCACCCTCACCGATGACAATTTCTTATCATCGCAGGGACGCGTTTGTCAAGGCAAATGTTGTTGTGCGCATTAGCTATTGGCCTGGCCGCCCAAGTATTAGAAGGAGGATATTCGTGAAGCCCTCGGCATAGGCCGGATCATCTCGACTACCGCGGCTCGATGGTCAGGCGAGCCGCAGCGGCGAAAACTTCAATACCGGCGCGAAACTAATCCGGGTTGATGGCGCTGATCTGGCTCCACACTCCTCCATTCCACAGCCATAGGCCCAGCGTCCCGAAGTCGGCGAAGATCTCCTCCGCGCTGTCCCCGTCGATGTCCCCGGCCGTCATGTTCTCGGGATCGACGCCCGAGATCTGGCGCCACGATCCGCCGTCCCAATGCCAGATCCCCGATGGTCGCGAAATCCGCCACCATCTCATCCGCCGCGTCCCCATCCGTGTCCGCGGCCACCATGAATTCCGCGTCCAGCCCGCTGAGGATAGTCCAGAACGCCGCCGTCCCACAGCCAGAGGCCCGTCCCCGAAAAATCGCCGAAAATCTCATCGTCGCCGCTGCCGTCGAGGTCGGCCGTGATCATGTAATCGGCGTTCACGCCGCTCCACTGCTCCCAATTGCCGCCGCTCAAGAGCCACAGCCCGACGGGGCCGAAGTCGCCGATCAGCTCCTCGCCCCCCGGCGCCGTCGGTGTTCCCGGCTGCCATGTTCTCGACATTGACGCCGCTGAGCTGCGTCCACGAGCCGCCCGAGAGTTCCCACAGCCCGATCGTCCCGAAGTCGGCGATGATCTCAGCCCCGCCCGAGCCGTTGAGGTCGGCGATGACCATCGTGTCGAGGTTCGCCCCGCTGAGCTGGTTCCAACCCCCGCCGTTATACAGCCAAAAGCCCGCCGCCCCGAAATCGACCGCCACCTCATCGCTCCCGTCGTCATCGACGTCCCCGGCGGCCATCGTCTGCGTATCTTCCTCGCTCAGCAGGTTCATCGCCCCGTTGTCATAGAGCCATAAACCCGAATAGCCGAACTCGATCAGCAACTCGTCGTCCGTGTTCCCGTCGACGTTGGCGGTGATCATCCCCTCGGGGTCCATCGCGCTGAGCTGCGTCCAGGCGCCGCTGTCATATATCCAGGCGCCGTTCGTCCCCAGGTCGACCGCCAGCTCTTTGGTGCCGTCGCCGTCGAAATCCCCGACGGCGGTCGTCTTCGGCCCGGGGGCCCAGTAGTGATAGATCTTGGCGACAAAGACATTCGTAACGTCGCCGTTATGGATGAGGTCGGGCCCAACCGCCTTGGGAAAATCCGTGCCGTGAGTCGCGTAGCCGGTCAGGTAAACGTTCCCGCGCGCGTCCGCGGCGGCGCCATAAGCCGATGTCCCAGCCGCCGCCGCCGATATAGCTGCTGTAGGTCAGTTTGGCGCCGGAAGGGCTGACCTTGGCCACAAAGCCCTCGACATCGCCGACGGCGGTGGTATCAAACGCGTCAACCAGGGGATAGGGCACGCTGCCGTAGGGCTGAGTGCTCCCCCGTCACATAGGCGTTGCCCGAGGGATCCACGGCAATGGCATAGCCATATTCGATGCCGGTGCCGCCGATATAGCCGCAATAGACATAGCCCGTCGCCCGCGGGTTTGACCTTGGCCACAAAGGCGTCATTCCAGCCGTTGTGGGTCAGGTCGGGCCCGACCAGGACCGGCAGGCCGCCGGGTTCGTTTTCATAGCCCGTAATATAGGCGCTTCCTTTGGAATCGACGGCGATGGCGTTCGCTTGGTCCGCAGTGGTCGCCTCCGAGAAAGCCGCAATAGGAAAGCGCCGGTGCCGGATCGAATTGACCTTGGCCACAAACCCGTTGGTCGCCTCAACGGTGGTCAGGTACGGGCCGACGACGACCGGGAAAAGTCGGCTCGCGGGAGCTTGTATTTCCCGCGACGTAAGCGTTTCCCGAGCCGTCGACGGCGATCCCGTTGACGGACTCCTCCCCGTCGCCGCCGATATAGCCGCAGTAAACCCGGCCGTTCCCCGCCGCGTTCAGCTTGCAGACGAAGGCATCGGTCGTCCCGCCGTTAAAGGACAGGTCCGGACCCGTGATCTCGCAGAAAGTCGCTACGCTCGAACCCGTGGAGCCGCCGATATAAGCATTGCCCAAGCCGTCGACGGCGATGCCGTTAGCGACATCGTCGGCGGAGCCGCCGATGTAGGTGCAATAGGTCAGGGCGCTGCCCGAGGCATTGACCTTGGCTATGAAAGCATCCTTGAGCCCGTTGTGGGTCATATCATAGCCCGGCCACGACCGGGAAGGTTGTCTGGTCGGAGAGCGTATAGCCTGTCACATAAGCGCTCCCCGAGGCATCGACGGCGATGCCGGTGCCCCGGTCATCGTTGGCCCCGCCGATATAACCGCAATAGATCAGCGACGCTCCCGAGGCGTCAACTTTGGCGACAAAGGCATCGTAAGTCGCCGTTAGGAGGTCAGGTCGGGCCCGACAGTCAGGGGAAAAGACTGCGCCTCGGTGGAATTCGTGAACCCGGTCACGTAGACATTGCCCAAGCTGTCGACGGCGAAAGCCGCGCCCCTCCTCAACATTGACCCCGCCGATGAAGCCCCCAAAAACGACCAGGGACGGGTCCAGGATCAGGGGTTGAGTCGGATCGTAATCGCCGACCTCGAACCCATAAACGCGGGAGTCCGCCCCGGTTTCCTTCGCTGACCGAGGCCCGGCCTCGCTCTTGCCGTCCGGCTCTTGAGCATCAAGCTTATAGCCCAAAGAAACGGCCTTCCTCGCGCTCCGGCGATCTCCTGCCAGGCGACCGGGGTATCGTCCTTGAATCCGCCGGCCGGCGTCATCACCTCGAGCCGGCCGTCGTTATCAACGGAGATGCCATCCACGCCGCGATAGGCCAGACGGACCTGCGCCGGGTCGGCCCCGGGATGGACGATAAACTCATACTTCAGTCGGTCGGTCGTGCCGGAGTAAGACAGGTCGATCCCCGGCCAGAGATCGCGATACACGATCCGCGAATAAGCCGGAAGCCCGGCGTTCCATTCATCGGGTTTTCCTTTGAAATAGGAAACAACGCCGCCCGTCTTCTCTTCTCCTACAGGCTTCACCAGCCCGTTCGTCCCCACGAAGTCGAGCTTCACGACCCAACGGCTCGGCGCCGCATCCGTCATGGGGGAAAGACTCTTAGCCCGGCCCTCTTCCTCTCTCCCGGCGTCCGTGTCATGTGCTTGTCTGAGCGAGAGAGTGACCCCGCCGGGCGTAAAATAGACGGTCTTATCCCGGCCTTGGATGTAAAATGCGACCTGGCCGTCCAACTGCCCCTCGTTGGGAATGAAGTAGAGCGGTACCCGGCCGAAATCCAATCCGGCCGTGACGGAAGGACCGCTCGCCGCGCCGGGGGGTGTGGGTGTCGCCTGTCCCGGGTTCGAGCTTTGCCCCGAGGCGCCCGCCAAAAGCATCACCAGAAAGAATCCCGCCAGAATAGCTGTTTGCTTTTTCATGCACGCCCTCCTTTCACATTCGCGGTGAAGACGGCGGCTCGACCGGAGAAGCGAAAGCTGAGGCTCTCTCCTGCCCGCCAGCCTTCACCAATGGCGTTTTCTTACCATCGCCGGGAAGCGTTTGTCAAGGCCAATCTTATTCTCCGACTTGGGAAACGAAACGCCGAGGGGGGGAGCTTGACTCCTCCCTGGAAGTGTCCCGTCGCTGCCGGGGATGCCTGTTTTAGATCGAGTCCGTGTTTCGTGGGTGGGCGGAGCTCCGGAATTAGGGTTGGTATCCCCGGAATGGACCGTTGATGTGTTGTATGAATTTCGATATAAGGGTGTTTCCGGCAGGTTCGCCGGCCAGGGAGGTCCTCATGCGGAGATCAATCTTAAATCGACGGATCGCATCGGTCGGATTGACGGCCCTCGCCCTCACCGCCCTTTTGGCGACTCGCCCGGTCGGACTGGGCGCGCAGTCGGCTTCGGGGCAGAACCGCGAGCCTTACAGCGAGAATTTCGAGAACGGCTCCGGAGGCTGGCTCGCCAACCGGTACGAGCCGTTGCCGATCCTGGACGGCGCCGCCACCTGTTACAGCCCGTGGTATCTCGACAGCCATCACGCTCCGCCGGGCGCCGGCTACATCCATATGCTCATGTATCTTTATACGCGCGGTGACCTCGTCGGCGCCGACCGGAAGGCCCACCTCCAGGGCAACGGGTTCATCGAGCAGAACAAAAGCACCGACCTGACCAACGCCCGGCTCAGCGTCAGGCTGCGCGGCGACGTCGACCTCCAGGGATCTGACCTCGTCCTCCTCATCCAGGGCAAGACGCCCAAGACCATGGCCAATTTCGTCCTCAGCGGCCAGCCGCTGCGCGTCGGCCATGACTGGACGGAGCAGTCGATCGTCCTCAGCCCCGATCCGAAACAGTGGACTTGTCTCGGGGCCCGCTGGGACAAGGTCGACCAGTATGGCTGCGACGACATCGCAGTGCTGCTCAAGGATGTCAACTTCGACATCATGTTCGTGCTCTTCCCGCTCAAGGTCGTGCCCACGCATCCCGAGCTCGTCAAGGACATGCACCGGATGCGGCCGGGACAGGATTACCCGGGCTATCCGAGCTACGAGGTCGAGCAGAAGTATCTGCCGCGGGGCGTCATCATGTTCGATTCTGTGAGGATCGATTATCCGGACGCGGCGGCACAGGCCAACCCGGCAGACGACGCGACTCTGAGGGCGCTGTCGGCGAGTCCGGGGAAGCTTTCTCCCGGGTTCAGCAGCCCCCGGAAACTCTATACGGTCTTTGTATCCCAGACTTGTGAAAATATCAGAGTCACAGCGGCGGCCGGTAACCCGCTCGCGGCCATTCGCATCAACGGAGCCCGGACTGCGGACGGTGCGGAGTCGGCGCCGATCCCGGTCAGCGTGGGCAGAAACCTGGTCGACATCGCCGTTATCGCCGCGGACGGAAAAGTCCAAGGAAAACTACCGGATCCGCGTCATGCGCCCTTATCCGACGCCGAACTGGGTTCGGGTCAAGAAGGACAACCCCTGGGTGCCGCGCGATTCGATGGGGGAGCTGGTTTTCAACGACCGGATATGGATCTTCGGCGGGTACACGCCCGGCCTGGTCAACGACGTCTGGAGCTCGGCCGACGGAGTCGAGTGGACAAAGAACGGCGAGATCCCGTGCGCCGCCGGGATCAATGTCCCGGTGAATTTCGTCTTCGGCGGGAAGATGTGGGTGAGCGGCAACGACGGGTCGTTCTATTCTTCCGCTGACGGCGCGCACTGGGACCTGGTCCTGGCCGAAACGCCCTGGAAGGGAACCGCGGGGAGCGGCGTGATTTTTGACGGGAAAATGTGGGTGATCGCCAGGAACAAGGGGAACGCGCCGGGAGATTCGGTCTGGTCGTCGGCCGACGGCGTTGACTGGCGGCTCGAGGCCGGGACCACGCCGTTTTCCAGAAGGCAGCTCTTCAGTGCTCTCGCCGTCCACCTGGACAGGATATATGCGGTCGGAGGCGCCATCCAGGGCTACCATCCGTTCCGCGCCTATAACGATGTTTGGAGCTCCGCCGACGGGAAGTCCTGGACGAAGGTCACGGACCAGGCGCCCTGGCCGCCGCGCATCTGGAATACCGCCCGCGTCTATAAGAACCGGATCTGGATGATGGGCGGCTTCCGGGCCGAGCCCACCTGGAACAACTTCAACGACGTCTGGTATTCCGCCGACGGCGCGGCCTGGGATCAGCTTCAGACGGAGGACGTCTGGTCGCCGCGTCACGAGTACTCGCTCTACGTCTTCGACGACAAGCTCTGGATGGTCGGGGGGAACGCCTGGCCGCTCGTGAACGATGTCTGGTATCTCGAGATCAAGGGGCTGACGTTCCTCTCGCAGCCGGTCATCGAAGAGGTTGCCGGGAACGAGTACACTTACAGGGCAAAAGCCGATTTCAACGCCGGCGGCGGGAAGCTTACCTACCGGCTGGCCGAAGCGCCCGGCTGGCTGACCATCGACTCGGCGACCGGCGTCATCCGGGGCACGCCGCTCGAGCCGGGTGATCATCGGGTGACCGTCGAGGCCTCGGACGCCGCCGGCGAATCCGCCCGCCAGACTTATACCCTCCACATCGACAAGGAATAAATTCGGGACACAATACGAATTTTCTAATTTTTCTACGGGGGCGGGGCCGGGGGATACCGCCCTGAAGCCCCCCGTAGCGGAGGGGGACCGGCGGGAAGCGGACTCTTCGGAGCGACCATCAGAATAGCGGCGGAGCGACTCGGAGCCGCTATTCTGCGGAATTTCATGAAAATGTCCTTTACTTTCAGTTCGCCCGGAGGCGGGCCGGGGGGAAAAGGGCGGTATCCCCGACCCCGGCCCCGGCCAAAAAAAAGTGAATTGGTATTGTGTCCCGAATTACCTTGGGGGACCGACAAAGCGAAGCTCTGCCGATGCTTAGGCATCAATGACTAAGATTTAGGATCGCTCCGGCGGCAGAAACGAATTCCTTTGCATCGGAGATACTCCTCGCCGCCCCTTCGCGCGAAAAAGAATCGCTATAATCGGCATTCTCCCTTAAGGCCATGCTTCCCCGGAATATCCCAACGAATCGCCTGTCCAACAAACCCTGGTCGGCAAACAGCGCTTCAAGAGCGATACCGAGACAGTTGTGGCTTCTTTCCCGGTATCCTCGAGAATAAAGGAGAGCGCGCGCGGCGTGGAAAACCGCATAATAAGAATTGATGGTTGCATACTTGAACCTGGTATGGACAAAACGATCTCGGGCTTCGTCGATGTCGTCCTCGGCAGCAGAGAACTCTCTTGGGACGGGCTTCTTAGCTTGGACAAAGTGAACGAGCCTGCGGTTCCTTAAGCATTCCTCAAAGGCGGGATTCCTCGACCGGCCTTTCCCAGAGGGTGATGCCATGGCTTAATTCGTCGAAAAAGGCCGGGTTATTCTGTTCAAGGTCCATCCATTCCAGCTGGTTCATTATCAGAGGACGAAGGTCGAAACCGTTTTTTCTCTTCGCCGATTCCATGAGTTCGGTGGCTCTCGCCTTGTCCTCGGCGACGACCAAGAGATCAAGATCGCTGCCCTGGGAAAACGTCCCTCTCGCATAGCTTCCGAAAAGCACCACCCGTCGCGATATGTTTTCCAGGTCCGAAGTTAACGCTTCCAGGATGAGAATCGTATTCAGGACCCGAAAGACTTGAATGGCAGGGCTTAGGGATGCGAGCCGATGGATCTTCGTCCTGCCGATGAATTCGGGAGTCAGAAGCCTTAGGTTTTCCAATGAAAGGAGGACAGAGTGGGCTGATCCTAGGCTTATATTTAGCTCCTTCGAGATTTCACGAGTATAGAAGGACCTGCCGGGATTCATAGCTAATAGGCTTAAAATCCTCTGGGCTGGGGTCTGAATAAGGAGGCTGAAGCTCGAATTCAAAACGTTCACATTATTGAACATATGTTCATTATAATGAACATGATTCATAAAAGCAAGGCGCAACCAACTACCGAATTTACGATATCGGGTACTGCGACCCGAATTAAACAGGCAAATTGACAGCCCGGTGGGCCGCAGGTATATTGACACCGAATTTCGGCCCGATCCCGCCGGAGGCGCCATGAAGAAAATCGGATTTATCGACCACTACATTGACAACTGGCACTCCAACCATTTTCCGCAGATGATCCGGGATTCGGCCTTCAAGAGCGACTTCGAGATCGCCCTGGCCTGGGAAGAAACCACTCCGCCGGGCAAAAAGCCGCTCGCCGAGTGGTGCCGGGAATATGGCGTCGCCCCGGCCACCAGCCTCGAACAGGTCGTCGATGCCTGCGACGGTATTCTCATACTGTCCCCGGACGACGCCGACCGCCACCTCCCGCTCTCGCAGTACGCCCTCCGGTCGGGAAAGCCCGTCTGCATCGACAAGCCGTTCGCCGATAAAACCGGGGACGCGCGGGAGATGTTCGAGCTCGCCGCGAAGTTCAGGACGCCGCTCATGAGCAGCTCGTCGCTCCGATTCACCCCGGCGCTCGCGGCGGCGAAAAAGGACAAGATCCTGGACAAGAAGGTCCATTATGTATCGTCCTGGGGGGCGGCCGGTTCCCGGTTTACATCGTCCACGTCCTCGAGATGCTCGTGATGGCGATCGGCACCGGGGCCCGCCGGGTGATGTCGTTGGGCGAGCGCGCCGAGGCGCCGGTGCTCATCGTCGACTATCCGGACAAGCGGCGCGGCCTCCTCCAGCTTTACCCCGGCCTCGGGTTCGGCCTGGCCGCAAGCTACGGCGACGGCGAAAGCCTTTATCTCGCCGACGTCCAGGGATTCTACGAGGGCTATATCCAGGCCGTCTTGAATTTCTTCATGACGGGGAAAAGCCCCGTCCCGCCAATAGGAGACGATGGAGATCGTGGCCCTCCAGGAGGCCGCCACGCGGGCGCTCGGGCGCCGCGATCAGTGGGTCGACATCGAAGGAGCCTGAGATGGAAAAGCTGGCGTTGCACGGCGGAGTTCCGGTCCGCACCGCTCCCTTCCCCAAGAGGCAGCCCTTCGGCCCCGATGACCTCAAGGAAGTCCGGGAAGCGCTCGAATCCCAGGACCTCTTTTTCCTGCCGGGCAACAAGATCGCCGCCCTCGAGCGCGAGTTCGCCGCGAAATACGGTGTCAGGCACGCCGTCGCCACGACGTCGGGGACGGCGGCGGTCCACATGGCCGTCGTCGCCCTTGGCGCCGAGCCGGGCGACGAGATCATCACCTCGCCCGTGACCGACTTCGGCACCGTGGCCGGGATCATCTACCAGGGGCTCATCCCGGTCTTCGCCGACTGGGCGCCGGGGACATTCAACATGGACCCGGCCGAGGTCGAAAAGAAGGTTGGCCCCCGGACGCGCGGCATCATCGCCGTTCACCTTTACGGAAATCCCTGCGACCTCGACGCGCTCGCGGCCATCTCCTCACGTCACAAGATACCGCTCATCGAAGATTGCGCCCAGGCCTACTGCACTCCGTACAAGGGCCGGTGGGCGGGCTCGATCGGCGACATCGGCACCTTCTCCATGCAGCAGAGCAAGCACCTGCCGACGGGCGAAGGCGGCATGTGCATCACCAACAACGCCGAATATGCGCAGACGATGGCGCTTTTCCGCGACAAGGGCTGGCAGAACCGGGCCCAGATGGGCCCCCGCACCTATACCCTGCTCGGCCTCAACTACCGGATGAACGAGCTCACCGGCGCCGTGGCCCGCGCCCAGCTTCGGAAGGTCGAGGGCGTGGTCAAGGCCATGACGCGCCTGGGCGACCGTCTGACGGAGCTCATCCGCGGCATCGACGGCATCTCTCCTTGTCCCGTGACCCCGGGTGCGGAGCATTCCTATTGGCTCTACGCCTTCCGGATCACGGGCTACGATCCCCAGGAGTTCGTCAAGGCGCTCCAGGCCGAGGGCATCCCCGCCAACTGGGGCTATACCATCACGCCGATCTACACCTGCGCCGACGCGCTCGCGGACAAAAAGACGTTCGGCGGCACGTCGTATCCATTCAACTCGCCTTACGCCGGCCGTCCCGTCGAATTCAAGCCGGGACTCTGCCCGGTGGCCGAGCGCGAGCTCCTGGAGTCGGGGACGCTGCGCTTCTACGAGAACTGGAGCGAGGCGGATATCGACGACGTCGCCGCCGCCTTCCGCAAGGTCGCGGCCGGGCTGCCAAGAACTCGATGACCGCGGGCGGGGGCTGTTTTTCCGTCGGCGCGGCCAGGATGGAGATCACGCCGCCGCTCGAAGTCCCGTATCTGGGTTTCGCGCCCCGCCACCAGGCATTCGCCGCCGTCCATGACCCCCTGTTCGCGCGGGCTCTCGTCGTTTCCGACGGGAAGAAGCGCGGGGCCGTCATCACCGCCGAGGCCATCGGGTTCATCAATTCGGTTTTAGGGCAAGGCCGGAATTTCACGGCCGAAGTTCGGGCCGAAGTCGAGCGGCGGACGGGCATCCCCGGGGAAAGAGTGATGCTGACTGCGGCGCACGTTCATTCCTCACCCGATTCCATCGACATCCGGCCGCTCCGGGGTTCGCCGGCGGCGGTCGCCTGGCTCGAGGGGCTCATCGGGAAGATGGCGGGTCGGCGGCCGAGGCGGCGCAGGCGGACACATTCGAGGCGACCCTCAGGATTGGCCAAGCCGGCTTCCCGGGCTATTCGAGGAACCGCCGCGGCGAAGGACTGCCTCGACGATCTCGTGACCGCGCTTCTTTTCCAGTCGTCCGATAAGCTGCGCGGGATCCTCCTCGTCAGCTATGCCTGCCATCCAGTCATCGTCCAAGCCCAGGACAGGATCTCCGCGGATTATATCGGCGTCATGGCCAGCGGAGCTCGAAAAGGAGATCCCCGGTCTCGAGGCCTGCCTCTTCCTTCAGGGCGCCGCCGGCGATATCAATCCGCTGGATCGACGATACCAGGGATTTCGGCGATGTCGAAAAGATGGGGACGGCGCTCGCCGGCAAGGTCATGGAGTTGATCGGCACGATGTCAGAGGCCGGCCTGGCGGCGGAACCCGCACTCCTCGCGTCCGCGGCCGAGACCATTGAGCTCCCCTCTCGTCCCTTGCCAACGGCCGATGAGGCCGAGGCGCTGGCGGCCGGCGACAACCGGATGTGGCTCGGCGATGAGCTGGCGGAGCGGCTCCTCGACAGCCGGAAATCCTATCCCGCCGAGCTTCAGGCGCTGCGGCTCGGGAACACCGTCCTCGCCGGCATCCCGGGCGAGCCGTTCTGCCGGATGGGGAAGGCGATCCGCGATCTGGCCGCGCCGCTCACCGGCATCCCCGTCGGCTACGCCAACGGTTACGTCGGCTATATCGTCCCGCCCGAGTCCTGGGCCCGCGGCGGCTACGAGGTCGACCCCGGCCCCTGGTCCAAGGTCGCTCCCGAGAGCCATACGCTGATCCTCGATACCCTGAACGGACTCTTCAAGAAGATCGGTGCGTAAATTTTGTCCGTCAACGATAGGATTTTTTTGCCCCGGGGTGCGCTCATGAAGACCGTTTCGCGGGGGGAAGGAGGATCATCATGAACAGACGCGACTTCCTGAAATCAAGCGCAACGGCGGCGGCCGCGGCTTGCGTGCCTTCGTTTATTGGGGCCCAAGCCCAGGAGCGAGGGATCGTCCGCTATCCCGATCCCTGGGTTAACATCATTGAAGACCGGTTTGGAAAGCTGATCCCCGGGAGCGCCGCGGTCGAGCGTTTGTACACGGGAACGCGCTGGGGTGAGGGCCCGGTCTGGTTTGGGGACGGCCGCTATCTCCTGTGGAGCGATATTCCCAACAACCGGATCCTCCGCTGGGTCGAAGAAAGCGGGCAGGTCAGCGTTTTCCGGGGCCCGGCGAACAACAGCAACGGCAACACGAGGGACTCCCAAGGGCGCCTGATCACCTGCGAACGGCGCCAAGTGACGCGGACCGAGCCCGACGGCCGGATCACGCTCTTGATGGACCGGTTCCAAGGCAAGCGGCTCAACTCGCCGAACGACGTCGTCGTCCATCCCGACGGCCACATCTGGTTCACCGACCCGGGCTACGGGATCATGACCTGGTACGAGGGCGAGCATGAGCCGTTCGAGCTCCCGACCCGCACTTACCGGCTGAATCCCGCGACGGGGCAGGCCGCCGTGGTCGACGAAGGGATCGAAAAACCGAACGGGCTGTGCTTCTCCCCGGATTTCAAGAAACTCTACGTGGTCGATACCGGCAACAAGCCGAACCAGACCCACCCCATCAACGTCTTCGATGTTGTGGACGGGTCGCGGCTGGCCAATCGCCGGGCGTTCTGCGATATGGCGCCCGGCGGCGGCGACGGGATCCGGTGCGACCGCGAAGGGAATCTGTGGATTGCGGCCGGCTGGGGCGGAGAGAAGCATGACGGCGTCCATGTCGTCGCCCCGGACGGCAAGCTCATCGGCAGGATCTATTTGCCGGAGGCCTGCGGCAACCTCTGCTTCGGCGGCGCCAAGCGGAACCGCCTGTTCATGGCCGCCAGCCAATCGCTGTACGCCCTGTATGTCGAGGCGCAGGGCGCCCAGGTGCCCTAGTGTCCCGTCTCGTAAAGTCCTTTTCCAAGTCCTCGGCTGGGACGGGACACTTTCAGGGGGGAGTCAAGCTCCCCCCTCGGCGCTTCTTTTCACTGCGCCGCCCCTCTGAGGGGAACGTCGCCGTCCCCCTCAACCTCCCCCGCGGTGGCGCGTCCTCCGAGATCATTAGACAAAGCCAAGTTATTTGCGAGACGCGCCACTAGCCAGGGAGAACCCCGCGCTCAGCCGCTAATGGACATAGGCCTCCCGGGTTATCGGGAGCGCCAGCCGGTTGTATCGCCTGAGCACGTCTTGCAGCCGGTCGTGGGGCAGGGCGATGGCCCGGTGGCCGCTCTGCCCCGTCATCGTCTCTGCCGCGACCAGCGCGTTGATGACTGATTCCTCGGTCGCCTGGACCACGGCCGTGAAGATCGGGTCGAGCCGGTCATTGCCGAGCAGCTTGGCGTCCGATAACCGGTCCGGCCGGCAAGCGCCGGCGTTGGCGGTCGAGAAGGCGATAAACAGGTCTCCTGACCCATTTCCGGAAACCGAACCGGTCCTGGCGATGCCCATCGTCACCCGCCGGGCCAACCGCTTTAACTGATGAGGCAGGAGCGGGGCGTCGGTCGCGACGACGACAATGACCGAGCCAACGTCGAGGGTGGCGCCCGGCAGCCCGGAATACGCCGGGGAGTCGGAGATCTCCCGGCCCACCGGCACACCCGCGACCAGGAGCTGCGAGCGACCGCCGAAGTTGGCTTGGAGCAGCGCGCCGACCGTGTACGTCGCATCGCCCACCTCGACCAGTCGCGACGACGTCCCGATCCCGCCCTTAAATCCGTAGCAAATCATGCCCGTGCCGCCGCCGACATTTCCTTCGGCGACACGGCCGCCGGCCGCCGAATCGAGCGCCTGGACCGCGTGCCCGGCCGTGACGTGGAAACCGTTGATATCGTTGAGCCAGCCGTCCCAGGTTTCGGCGACGACCGGGAGCGACCACCAATAGCCGCTGGCGTCGGGCCCGCCGCGGTCAACGCGCCACTTGATGACGGCGTCGCGGACCACGCCGACACTGTGGGTGTTCGTGATCATGACCGGACCTTCGAGGAAGCCCGACTCTTCGACCCAGGCCGTGCCCGTCATCTCCCCATTGCCGTTTTGCGAGAACCAGCCGGCGAAGACGGGGACATCCACTGAGCCCTTGCCCCGCGGCAGAACGGCGGTGACCCCGGTGCGCACGGGCCCCTTGCCGGCGACCAGTTGGCCTTCTCCCGAGATCAGGGTTACGTGGCCGACTTCGATGGCGGCGACGTCCGTGATGGCGTTCAACGGACCGGGCACACCGTCAAACGGCACACCGATGTCCCGGGCTCGCGGCTTTTGGGCGGACGCCCTTGGCGCGAAAACCGCCCCTCCCAAACACGCGGCCACAAAGAATGCCGCGAAAGCGGAAATCGCATGACGTGAATTCATTTCAGTTGCTCCATATCCAAGGCGAAGCGGATGGCCTTGTGGATCTCGTCGTTTTTCCGCTCCGACAGCCGGGTGATTCTTGACTCGAGATAGGCCTTCGGGATCGTCAGCAGCGAATCACAATTCACGACGCACGGCTTGGGAAGTCCGTCCTCCCTCCCGAGAGAAACCTCGACGGCGATTCCCCGGACGGTGGTCGTCAGCGGCGCCACGGTGACCGCCGTCCTCACGGGATACGCCTCGTCCCGGCTGAGGAGGACGACGGGCCTTCGTCCAGCCGGCGGTTTCAGCCGGGCCCACCAGACCTCCCCTTTTTTCAAGTCCAATCCTCCTCCGGCAAGGACTCGGCCGATGTCTGGGCCATGGCTTCGGCAACGGAAGCGTCCTCGGGCTTCAGGCGATACCCATTCTCGTATTCACTCACCAGTCGTTCCCGTTCGCGCGATTCCTTCCAGGCGCGGAACGTCGATAAAAGAAACCCACTGCGGCTCAGTCCGGCCTTTTTGCGAATGGCCTCCAATTCCTTAAATTCCTCCCATGGGATACTGACGGCGAACTTGGCGGTTTTTCTCATGGCTGCACACCTTCCTTTATGGTATTCTCATGGTAATACCCAAGTGTTCTCATTGTCAAACCGCTCATCGCCGTGGTATTTACCCAGCTCTTGCACCGGAAAGACATCGGGCTCCCGAGCGTGATCAAGGTGAAAAACAGGTCTCACGCCAGGGACTTGATCCGGTCCCTGATCAGCCTCTTGATGAGCGCCACAGGGAGTGGCGCCGGGCTCGGAAATTGCACCGCGCCCTTGGAGGTCACGTAATCTCTCAGCTCATCCCTATAGTCGTCGAGGAACGAGCCGCTCATCGGATAAAAGCCAATATGGTGCTTGAACCCGGCGAACCCGACCAGCGGCTTGCTGTTGAGCTTATACGTCGGCATCCGGTAACTGATGACCTCCTCCGCCTGAGGCACGAGGGCCCGGATGATGCCGCGGAGCTCCCGGAGCTTCGGCCGCGTCTCCTTGGGAGAGGCTTGGATAAAGGCGTCGACATCCTTGGCCGGCGGGTTCTTGCCGCTCCAGAGGTCTGTCACGCCGGTCTTTTTGCCGGCCTTCATTTCGCTTTGGGATAGGTATAGTCCACCATCCAGCCGATCCCGAACTTGTCCCAGAAGCTGCCGTAGTAGTCGCCCCAGGGCTGGTCGGCCATGGCCATCTCCACCTTGCCGCCGGCGGACAGGGCGTTGAAGATCCTGTCGGCCTCGTCTTTGCTGTCCACACCGATCATGATGTAGGAGTTGTTGCCTTGGACGAGCTTGAAGCCCATCGATTCGAGCGCGTCGGTGCCCATCAGCATCTCCTGGCCGACGGGCAGCCCGATGTGCATGATCTTGTTCGCATCGGCCTCGGAGAGCTTGACGCCCTCCATCGGCATGTCCTTGAACCGGATGACGGCGGCGAACTCCCCTCCGAACACGGACTTGTAGAAGTTGAACGCTTCCTCCGTGTTGCCCGCGAAATTGAGATAGGTGTTGAGTTTGGTCATGGTCGTGTCTCCTTATGCGTTATTATTCCGAGAAGCGGCAAACTCCGGGGCGATCGCCCTCGAAAGCTTTTTTGAGCTCGGCGATATCGAACTTCTTCATCTTCAGGAAGGCGTCGGTGACACGCTCGACTTTCTCTTTATCGGGGTCGTGGAGCATCTCCTCGAGGACGATCGGAGTAACCTGCCAGGAAACGCCGAACTTGTCCTTGAGCCAGCCGCAGACCTGCGCTTGAGGGTCTCCCCCGACGATGAGCTTGTCCCAGTAATAGTCGATCTCGGCCTGCGATTCGCAGCGCACGACAAGCGAAACGGCCTCGTTGAACCCGAACTTGTGCTCATAAGCGCTGTCCATGGCCGCGAACTCCTGGCCTTCGAGCGCGAAGGCCGCGTGCTTTATCGTTCGCTCTTGGTCGGGCTCCTCGCCTTTGCCGTAGCGGAGGATATCGCCGACCTTGGAATTGCGGAACACTGAAGCATAGTAATTGATCGCCTCTTCCGCCCGCCCGGCTGTTGCGCCGACGTACATGAGGGTCGGGATGATCTTCTGGGTGACCGGGCGGTCGCCCATGGCCATCACCTGCCAGGACAGGCCGAACCGGTCCTGCGTCCAGCCGTATCATGGGCTGAACGGGTATTCGCCGAGCTCCATGAGCGCCTGTCCGCCCGCGGACAGCTCTTTCCACAGGGCGTCCACCTCGTCCTTTGTTTTACAGGCGACAAGGAATGAGATCGCGGGCGTGAACTTGAAAACAGGGCCGCCGTTAAGCCCGATAAAGCTTTGACCCTCGAGCTCGAACTCGATGGTCATGAGCTTACCTTCGGGCTGGCGGTGGATCTCGTAGCCGGCCTTGCCGTAGCGGGTCGTCCGGCCGATCCTCGAGTTCTGGAAGTGGGACGAGTAGAGTTTCGCCGCCTCCTCGGCCTGACTGTCAAACCACAGATTCGGGATGATTTTTTGCACAGTGCCTCCTTGACCGCGGAAATCCCCCCTCACCTTTATAATGATAGCAGACCGCGGCCGGCTTGTAACCTGCCCGAAATTCGAGGATATCATCAATTTTCGTGATGCCTAAGGACAGGGCGGGGGGTGGCACGGCGCTAATCCCTGCCCGCCCGGAGCGACGGGGACCGGCGGGAAGCGGAGTCTTCGGAGCGACCATCAGAATAGCGGCGGAGCGACTCGGAGCCGCTATTCTGCGAGATATACTGAAAAAGTTCTTGAATATCTGGAATCAAGGGAGGACTCGGATCAGGTAAGCGTCTGCGAAAAAGGTCGGACCTCACCGTGACAGGACCCCATTGAGGAACAATACAGTCACACGACTGGAGATCCATCCGCGTTCGATTGACAGGAATTCGCGGCGGATGGTATCGTCTAATCCGGATCATCAATGAAAGACAACAAAACGGACGACGCCGACCGCGCGCCCTTCCTAGAGGAAGACTACCGACGCCGTGTCGTGGGCGAAGTCCGCTCCCGCCTCCTTCCCGGCACCTCGGTCGAGGTCGTCCGCGAAGTCGAGCCGGGCGTCGCCTTCCGGCACGTCCTCTTCGACTTCGACGGCACGCTCAGCCTGATCCGCGAGGGCTGGCCGGCCGTGATGGTGGCCATGATGACCGAGGAGATCCTGGCGACGGGCACCAGGGAACCGGCCGACGCCATCGCCCGTCACTGCCATGAGTTCGTCATGCGGCTCAACGGCAAGCAGACGATCTACCAGATGATCGAGCTCGCCGGCGAGATCAAGAAGCGCGGCGGACGGCCGCAGGATCCGGTCGTCTACAAGGACAAATACCACGAGCGGCTGATGGAGAAGGTCGGGCACCGGCGCGAGGCGCTGCGGGCGGGGCTGGCCCGGCCCGAGGAATATCTGGTCGCGGGCGCCTTCGGCCTGCTGGCGGCCCTCCGGGACAGGGGGCTCTCCATGTATCTGGCGAGCGGCACCGACCAGAAATATGTCGCGGAGGAAGCCGCCCTCCTCGGTCTGATCCCCTATTTCGGCGGCCGCATCTACGGGGCCATCGACGACTACAAGAAATTTTCCAAGCAAATGGTGATCGAGCGCATCCTGCGCGAAAACGCGGTCGAGGGGTCGGCGCTTCTCGGGTTCGGGGACGGCTACGTGGAGATCCAGAACATCAAGTCCGCGGGCGGGGTGGCCGTCGCCGTCGCCAGCGACGAGGCGGGACGGAGCGGCCGGCCCGACGCCTGGAAGCGCGACCGGCTGATCGGCGTCGGAGCGGACATCGTCATCCCCGATTTCAGGGAGAGCGGCGCCCTGCTCGCCTATCTTTTCCGGACGGGATGAGGTGATGAGATGCCGCACAAGATCTTCGACCGCTCCCGGCTCAAGCTGAGGCCGCTCGCCGAACGGCAGAGCGACCTGACCCGCGACATCTTCGTCTATCCGGACAGCCCTTTCGAGCGTTGCGAGCAGGCGGCGCTGCCGGTCCTGGCCGAAAGGATCCGCGAGGCTAGGATCGAAGGGGAACGCCGTCATCCTGATGCTCGGGGCGCACGTCATCCGCCGCGGGGCGGCGCCGCTTCTCATCGATCTGATGAAGCGCGGCCTGGTCACGCACATCGCGCTCAACGGCGCCGGCGCCATCCACGATTTCGAGCTGGCGCTCATCGGCCGGACGAGCGAGAGCGTCGCCCGGTACGTCAGCACGGGCGAGTTCGGGCTATGGACGGAAACGGGCGGCATCAACCTGGCGGCCAAAGCGGGGAGCCGCGACGGGATCGGCCTGGGCGAGGCCATCGGCCGGACGATCGTCGCCGGCGATTTCCCGTATGCCGAGACCAGCCTGCTGGCGGCCGGGTTCCGGCTCGGTTTTCCGGTGACCGTCCACGTGGCCATCGGCCAGGACATCGTCCACGAGCACCCGAACTTCGACGCCACGGCGACCGGCGCGACGACCTACCGGGATTTCCTGATCCTGACGGAGAGTATCCGCGGTCTCGAAGGCGGCGTGCTTCTCAACATCGGGACCGCCGTCATGGGGCCGGAGGTCTACCTCAAGGCCCTGACCATGGCCAGGAACGTCGCCGTCCAGGAGGGCCGGGCGATCGCCCATTTTACGACCGCCGTGTTCGACCTTCAGCCGCTGGGGGAGGGAGACATCCGCAAGGAAGCGCCCAAGACCGACCCCCGATACTACTTCCGCCCCTACAAGACGATCCTCGTGCGCACGGTGGCCGACGGCGGCGAGAGCTTTTATGTCCAGGGCGACCACGCGAGCACCGTGCCGACGCTCTACCACCTGATCGTGGAGAAATGAAGACGATGGAGGCCGCCCGCCTGGAAGAGATCCTCCGGAGGTTGCCGGACTGCCGGGTCGCGGTCCTCGGGGATTTTTTCCTGGACAAGTATCTCGACACCGACCCGAAGATCGCCCAGGTCTCGGTCGAGAGCGGGAAGACCGCCCATCAGGTCATCGGCATCCGGACGAGCGCGGGAGCCGCGGGCACGATCGTCAATAATCTCCAGGCGCTCGATGCGGGGGAGCTTTACACCCTGGGGGTCACGGGAGACGACGGCGAGGGCTACGAGCTCAGGAAGTGCCTCGACCGCCTCGGCTGCGGCATGGACGGTCTTATCAGCGTTCCCGGTTTGATGACCCCGACTTATCTCAAGCCCCGGAACTGCCGGACCGCCGACCTCTCGGGCGAGCACGAGCGCTACGACACGAAAAACAGGGGCGCGACCCCGGTCGAGGCCCAGGAGGCGGTGCTCGATTATCTCGAGAGTCTCCTGCCGCGGGTCGACGCCGTCGCCGTCCAGGACCAGGTCGAGGCCGAGGAAGAGGAGGATTCCGGGGTCGTCACGAGCCGGGTCAAGACGCGGCTGGCCGAATTGGCCGTCCGGTTCCCCGATAAGATATTCTGGGTGGACAGCCGGGCCCGGATCGGCGCCTTCCGGAACGTCATGATCAAAATCAACGCCCGGGAGGCGGTGAAGCAGGTCTTTCCGCCCGGCGCTGAGGATCCGGACGACGTTGCGGTCGCTCGGGCCGTGGCGGAATTGCGGCGGCGGACGGGCCGGCCCGTGTTCGTCACCGCGGGCGGACGCGGGATGTGGACGAGCGATCCGGAGATAGCGCTTATCCGCGGGGTCGCCGTCCCCGAGCCGACCGACCCGACGGGCGCCGGGGACAGCGCCACGGCCGGCGCCGTGCTGGCTCTCTGCGCCGGGGCGACCGCGCCCGAGGCGGCACTCGTCGCCAACCTCGTCGCCTCGATCACTGTCCAGCAGCTCGCCGTCACCGGAACGGCCGGCCGCCGGGAGCTCGGCCCGCGGCTCGAGATGTGGCGGGCCCAAGCCGAAAGGAGAAAGACACCGTGAAATTCGCCATCGACTATCTTGAGGACCTCAAAAAGACCCTGGCCGGGCTCGACATCCCGGCGATCGAAAAGGCCGTCGCCTGGATCAAGGAGGCCCGGGACAGCGACCGGATGATCTACGTCTGCGGCAACGGCGGCAGCGCTTCGATCGCTTCCCATATGGTCGTCGACATGCTCAAGGGGGCATCCTACGGCCGGGAGCATCGCTTCAAGATCATCGGTCTGACCGACTGCGCCGAGACCATCACCGCCTACGGCAACGACGTCAACTACGAGTGCATCTTCGTCGAGCAGATCCGGAACTTCGCGAAAAAGGGAGACGTGCTCATCGCCATCAGCGGCAGCGGCGACAGCCGGAACATCCTGAGCGCCGTCGAGTACGCCAACGGCGTCGGCTGCAAGACGATCGGCATGACCCGGGCGGGCGGCGGCGCGCTCAAGGAGATGGCGGACCTGAGCCTGCGCGTCCCCGACAGTCACATGGGACGGCTCGAGGACGGGTTCATGGTGATGGCCCACATCATCGCTTACGCCTTCATGGAGCACGCCGTCGATTAATCGGGATTCACGTCGCTGACCTGGGTCCAGGCGCCGTTATCACAAACCCATAGCCCGAGCGACGCAAAGTCCACCATCAGCTCGGCCTGGGTGTCGCCGTCGAAGTCCCCGGACATGATGTAGTCCGGGTTCACGCCGCTGAGCTGGACCCAGTTGCCCCCATCATAGGTCCCGTCATACATCCAGAGCCCGACCGGCCCGAAATCGACCACGACCTCCTGGCCGGGGTCCGCGTCCAGGTTGGCGGCGATCATGAACTCCTGCCTTATGCCGCTGAGCATGGTCCAGTCGTAGCCACTGTCTCGGAGCCACAGTCCCACCGGGCCGAAGTCACCGATGATCTTGGCCCGGCCGTCCGCGTTCTTGTCGGCCATGATCAGGTAGTTCGCGTCAACGCCGCTGAGCTGACTCCAGCCGCCCGCGTTCCAGAGCCAAAGGCCGGTCGCCCCGAAATCGACCGCGATCTCGGCCGTGCCGGTCGCATCCGTATCGCCGCAGGCGAAGAAGTCGGCGTTGACGCCGCTCCCTTGGAACCAGCCGGTCCCCAAGCGGACCCATAGCCCGACCGGCCCGAAATCGGCCACGATCTCCTGGCCGCCGGAGAAGTTAATATCGGCCATGGCCATAAAATCGGGGTTGGCGGCGCTGAGCTGGACCCAGGGGCCAAGGTCATTGGTCCACAGGCCGGCCGCTCCGAAATCAACCAGGAGCTCCTCGTCGCCGCTGGCGTCGAGGTCGCCCACCGCCAGCCCTTCGACATCGTTCGCCGAGAGCTGCGACACCGACCCGCTGTTCCACAGCAACAGGCCCCCGTCGCCGGCATCGACAACGATCTCGTCGTCGCCGCTGCCGTCGATATCCAGGGCGGCCAGCCCCTCGGCATCCTCGGCGCTCAACTGGCCCCAGCCGCCGCCGTTATACATCCAGACGCCCAGGGCGCCGAAATCGACCGCCGCCTCGTCGACGCCATCGCCGTCAAAATCCCCGACCGCGTGCCGGGTCAGGGCCTCCGGCATGAAGGTGGACTTGAGGACAAACCCATCGAAGATGCCGCCGTGGGGAACGATCGGCGTCCCCCAAGTCGACTCGCTCGTCCCGACCGCATAATAATTCCGGTTGGCATCGAGGGCGAGCGCGCTGAGGCCGTCGGAACCCGAGCCACCCACAAAGGCGTGAGCCTGGATAGACCCGGTCGCTCCCAGCCTGATGACAAAGCCATCCAGCCCTCCCCCGCTGAACGGGACATCGGGAGCCCCCCAGCCGAGCGCGCTGTAGCCGCCGACATAGATCAATCCTTCCTTGGTGATCGCCGCCGAAACGCAGCCGTCGTCGCCCGTTCCGCCGAAAAAGCTGTGCCCCAGGAAGGTCCCGTCCGATTGCAGGGCGACGATCACGCCATCGGTGGCTCCGCCAGCGAAGGGATTGATCGGCGCCCCCCAGGTCGCGTCGCTCGTGCCCGCGATGACAACGATATCTTCGCCGCCGAACGTGATCCCATAGGCATTATCAGCTCCCGGATTGCCCGAGAAAGGTGTGCCAAAGGCGAGTGCCGGTGCTCGCGTTCAGCTTGACGACCGTGATATCCCGGCCGCCGGAATAGGGGTTCAGCGGCGTCCCCCACGTCGTTTGGCACGTGCCGGCGACAAAGAGGCCTCCGTACGGATCCAGGGCGACGCCGAAGCCGTAGTCATGGCTCGTTCCGCCGTGAAAGGTATTCCATTCCAGAACGCCGCTGCCGTTGACTTTGGCGATGGTCCAATCCCGGTAGCCGGCGGGAGACACGACCATCGGATTGACCGGCGTGCCCCAGGTCGCCAGGCTGACCCCCACGATATAGCTGTTCCCGCTCGAGTCCACCGTCAGGCTATTATTGTAATCATTTCCCGCTCCGCCCAAGAAGGTGTTCCAAAGCAGGTTGCCGTTCGGGCCCAGCTTGGCCACATATTGATCAACGCCGCCCCCGAACGCACGGATGGGCGATCCCCAGGTCGCGTAACTGTGGCCGCGAGACATAGATACTTCCACTCCCGTCGAGGCCGATGGCGTAGCCGACATCGCTCGCCGCGCCGCCGAGAAAAGTGCTCCAGAGCAGCGTACCGTTGGGGCTCAGCTTGGCGACAAAGGCATCGTAGTCGCCTGTATAGGCCCGGACCGGGGAACCCCAGGTCGCACTGGACCAGCCCGCGATATAGATGTTTCCGCCCGGATCCAGGGTGATCGCATTCGTGGATTCGTCCCCGCCTGCGCCCATGAACGTGTTCCAGGTCAGGATGGGACTCGACGTATCCTCCGTTCCTGATCCGATCGCCAGAAGTGAAATGGCGAAGAGCGCCGCTGCCAGACCGAGTTTTTTCATAGGCCCCTCCTTTTCTTCCGCTGCGGGAAATGCACACCGCCAGAAGCGCCGCGAACCAGGTTCAAGGACATAATTGTCCTGTGAGTCGCTGGCTTCTTTTCCCCAGCCGATAGATTTATTCAAGGTCGAGATAAAAGTCAAGCCACCCGCGCCGCCGCTCTTCTTCACGCTGGGAGAGGGTGGGGATGAGGATCGTTTTCAACTATCGATCCCAGGGCAAGCCGGGGTCGAGATGGCGGCGAAATAGCGGTTGAAGGCCCGGAGGAAAACGGCGCCGAGGACGACGAAACCGCCGACCAGGGCGCCGCCCTGCCCGAATTTTCCGACGTAGAAGTCGCCGATGCCCAGGATCAGCGCCGCGACCGCGGCGAAGCCGAGGACCGCGAGGAGGAAGCCCCTGGCGAGCGCATGGCGCAATTCCGGATGGATGTCCTGGCCGCAGGCCTCGCGGACAGGCCCCCAGAATCCGAGCGGCCGCGCCCTGCGGTAAAACGCTTTGAGGATCTCCATGTCGTCGGGCTTCGTGGCCAGGGTGACCGCGATCCACAGGAGGGTGGTCAGGCCGATGCCGGTCAGGGCGGAAAGATAGCCCACGGTGAAGGCGCTCCCGACCTTCATGATCCTCGTCCAGAAAACCTGGGCGCCGAGGAAGATGAGCGGCCCGCCGACGGTCGCGGCCAGCCGCCCGTAGCGGTTAAACCGCCACCACCACCATTGGGCCCAGTTGGCCGAGAGCTCCGCCGAGCTGAGGCCGAGCATGAAGACAGCGACGCCCACGATGGAGTTCGCCTTGAGGGCGACGACGACCCCCAGGACGCAGATCACGGCCATGACCAGGCGGCCGACCCGGATCAGCTGCCGTTCGGTCGATTTCTTATTGAACAGGAAGCGGTAGACATCGCTGGCCACGACCTGGCCGCTGGCGTTGAGGTTGGCGCTGACCGTGGACATGACCGAGGCGATGAGTCCGGCCAGGACGAACCCGAGCAGCCCGGGGCCGAGGAATTGCCCGAGCATCCGGCCGTAGATAAGCTCGGGGTCGTGGCCGGGGGTATAGGCCAGGGTGTGGAGGTCGGGCCAGAGGAGGATGCCGCCGAGCGCCGGCAGCGTCGAGGATGACGAGGAGGATGAAGAGCGTGATCTCGGTCGTAAAATACATCCAGGCCGCGTCCTTCTCCGACTTGCAGGACAGGATCCGCTGGCCTTCGGCCGGGCCGCCGGCCGGGGAGATGTCCCCGCCGGCGCCGATCGACGTCCCCAGCATCCAGGCCAGGACGGCCATCAGTCCCAGCCGTTCGTCGCCGGGCGGCGGGAAGCTGCCGACGACCTGCGGACCGAACGTCTCGGCCAGCTTCCGGCCCAGGGCGGCGGGGCCGCCGAAATAGTCGAGGACCGCGACGGCCAGCATGATGTTGGCCGCGATCATGATCACCGACTGGATGATGTCCGTGCTGACGACGCCTTTGTAACCGGAGATATAGACATAGAAGAAGACGAAGGGGATGACGACGAGGATCGTGGTCGAGAGCTTCCAGTGGAAAAGCTGGCCGGCGATCTTGTGGATGCCCAGGATGCCCGCGCCCGTCCAGGCGACGGCGCCGACGAAGGCGCTCCGGCAGGCCGTCCAGACCCGCACGAACGAGGCGATGTTCCCGCCATAGCGGAGGCTGTAGTACTCGGGCGCGGTGAACAGGCGCAGGCGGCGCCAGAACGGGCCGAATAATATCCCGCAGATGAATAGCGCCAGGCCGAACCGGCTGAGGTACCACCATGAAAGATACAGGCCGGTGGCCGCCATCATGCCGCAGTAGGCGGGCGGGACGTCGGAGTTCATACAGGCTGCCGCATAGGAAACGCCGTTCGCCCAGCCCGGCATCCCGCGGCCTCCCAGGAAGTAGTTTTCCGAGCTTTTTCGGGCGAATTTGTAGAAATAGAACCCCACGGCCAGGACGACGGCGAGCGAGGCCACGATGATCGCGATATCCAGGGTGCCGACGCCGACGTTCAGGGTGTCCACGGCCTGGCCTCCGGCGCGCTCATGATTCCCGCTTATATATCATCATGACCGACATCACGCAACACTCCCAGCGCAGGTCCGGACGGCGATGCATCCAGCGCGGGGTCGGAGACCTTGGGCAGCATCGAGGAGCCTGATTCGATCCCGCCGAACCGATCCGCCCATCGGCGGCCAGCCTTTTGGCTATCGTTCACCGGCTTGCCAAGGCGGGCTTGATAAAATATAAGGATGGGGGAACCGCCGCCATAAGGAGCAGGGAATGAAAAGAAGGGCTTTCCTCCAAAACAACGCCGTTCTCTTGGCGCTGGCGCCGCTGGCGGGAGCTCGGCGCCCGTTGCGGCTCCGACGATCCCGTTCGGGCCTGCGAGAGCCGAGAACCCGCTCAGCTGAGCGCCCGCAACCCTACGTCGTCGCCGGATCGGCGGGCTGGTGGGAGAAGGAGCCGCTGCTCATCTACGAAGTCATCATGTTCACCGTGCCCGGTTATTCCGTAAGCAACAACTGGCAGCAGAACGCCGACCCGGCCGTCGAGGCGGGCGATGTCGCGGCCGCCCACGCCCTGCAGACGCACCAGACGAGCATCATCCCCGGTCATCTGACCAACCGCTTCTGCTATTTCAAGTCGCCGCAATTCAAAGAGAATCGGCGCGACTATCTCGCGGCCTACCTCGAAGAATCCAAGACGGCCGGCTTCCGGACGATCGTTTACTTCAACGTCCACGCGGTCAAGCCGGAGTTCGGCGCCGAACAGCCGGATTGGCGGCAGGTCCGGTTCGACGGCAACGCCTCTCGACGATATCTACGGCGTCGAGACGAGCTTCTGCGTCAACTCGCCCTGGCGCGATTGGGTGCGCGATGTCTGTCTCGACCTGTGCCAGTACCCCATCGACGGCATTTTCTTCGACGGACCCTGCCTCTTTGCCAACTGCTGCTACTGCGCTCACTGTCGCAAGCTCTATAAAGAGTCGTACGGGAAGGAGATGCCGCCCAAGGAGGCCGGCCGGCCCGAGACCCGCGAACTGGCCCGCTTCCAGGCCGAAAGCCTCCGGCGCTTTCTCGAGCACTCCAATACGGCTATAAAGAGCGTCCGGCCGGACGTTCTCCTGTACTGCAACGCCGGACCGCGCGAAGAACCCTATTACCTTATCGGACGGAACAACCGCGTCCTCATCCAGAGCCAGGATGTGCTGGGGGCCGAAGGGGGATTTGTGTACGGCGAGCTGAGCGGCCAGCCGGCCTGGCGGGTCGGGTCGAACGCCAAGTATTACCAGACGCAGGCGGCGGGAAAGCCGACCGTCGTCTACATTTCCGCCTCCCATGGGCCGTGGGTCAGCGCCAACCTGACGGACGCCGAGCTCGAGCTCGCCTTCTGCCAGGCTCCGGTCCACGGCTCCGGAGTCTGGTTTTACGGCTTCCCCTGGCTCGCGGAGCGTCCGGTCTTTAAAAAGATCGCCGCGGACTACAAGTTTTTCTCCGATCACCGGGATGTTTACTTCGGGACACGGTCGCGGGCGCGCACGGCCATCGTCTGGCCGGCGGATGCGATCAATTTCTACGAGAATCCCTCCGAAACGCCCGAGGCGCGGCAGGACAGGGCCCCGGTGGGGAACATCAACGACGAGTTCAACGGCTTCTATGACGCTTTGATGAAGAGCCACACTCCCTGCGACATCCTGGACGAGGAAAGCTTGCGCCGGGAAGACATCAGCCGCTACTCTCTCCTGATCCTCCCCAATGCCGCCTGCACGGGGAAGGCGGCGGATGACAGGTTGCGCGATTATGTACGGGGCGGCGGGAATATCATCGCCTCATTCGAGACATCGCTCTGCGACGAAACGGGCCGCCGCCAAAAGGACTTCGGTCTGGCCGACCTCTTCGGCGTCAGGCTTCTCCGGTCGCCGGTCCGGCCCTATCCGCATTTTTATTTTTACAGGAACGACGACTGGGCCGGTGTCTTTTCCGGCGTCCAGGCCGAACTTCTCCCGGCGCCGCAGGTCTCGTGCGAGATCGCGGAGAACGGGGCGAAGGCGGTCAGCCCGTTCTCGATCAAGTTCAAGGGTTGGGACGGCAGCGAGATCCTGCCGTCGGAGTTCCCGGCCATAACCGTCTATCAATCTGGCCTAGGGCGCGCGGTTTATTTGGCCGGGCCGTTCGGCGAGCACTACTGGAAATACAAGCAGCCCGACATCCGGTTCGTGCTGGGCAACTTGGTCCGCTGGCTCTCGCCCCCGATCATAACGCTCGAGGGCGCGCCGGAGACGGTCGAGGTCGCGCACAGGCAGACGGCCGACGGTCGGGAGGTGATCACTCTCATCAATTATGGCGGCGGGGTAACCCGGCCGTTCGAATCGATCGATCCCGTCGAGGACATCACGGTCAAATTGAAGATCGGAGACGCTCCTCTCCGGAAAATGCCCCCCAAAAAATCGCGGCTCGGGGGCATGAGCGCCAGGGCCCTGAAGCTCGGCCGGCCGCTCGAATCCCGCCGCGAGGGCGAGTGGCTGATCGTTCGCCTCCCTCGGCTGGAAATCTTCGAGACCCTGGTCCTCGAGTAAAACAGCCGCGATCGGGAGCGGCACCTCGGCCCGGCTCGGGAGACGCCTATTTCCAGAAGAGGATCGCCGGCGGTTCCCTGTCCATCGTACCGAAGGCGACGGCCGGGCGGCCGACGGCGATCGGCGCGATAACCCGGTGGTCGTCCGGAATGCCGAACCGGGTTTTGCCCTCGGGCGTGCCGAGATACATGCCGACAAAGCCCATCCAGCACGTCCCCAGTCCGACCCCGCGGGCCGCCAGCATCAGGTTCTCGGCGGCCAGCGCGCAATCGATCTCCGCGGTCGGCCCTGTGTTCGGCCCGGCGCAGATGATGACGAGCGCGGGGGCTCCGTAGAAGACATCGAAGGCCGGATCTTCGAAACTCTGGCGATATTTTTCGAGTCCCGGCGCTTTGTCCAGCATGCCGAGCAGGTGCTCCTTCGTCCGGGCGGACAGGTCGGCGAGGAGGCCGGCATCCTGGATGACGGCGAACCTCCAGGGCTGGGTGTTCATGCCGCACGGCGCCTGCACCGCGGCGTCGATCAACTGCCGGATGAGGTCGCGGTCCACCGGTTGGCGTTCATAGGCGCGGATCGACCGGCGGGTGGTGATGGCTTCTTTCAGGTCCATGTTGTCTTGCGCTCCTTTCTCAAGTTGATGGGTTCAATCCGTTTTCCGGTCGCGCACGGCCGGGTCCTTCAGCCCGTAGGCGTTATTCTCGAGCGCGATCCGGGTCTCCGGGGTCAGCGGCCACGGGCCGATCACCTTTTCGCCGGGCCGCTCATGCGCGAACCAATTATGGTCGACGCTGACGCCCTCGCGCGGCACGCCGCGGATGACGACCGCCCGCACCTCCGGGCCGAGGAAGGTGTTGTGATGGATCGAAATCTTGTCGCCGGCGACATCGGTGCCGTCTTTCCGGTCGCGGCCGCCGTGCATATCGAAGTTATGGCTCAGCGATTCTCCCAGCTCGACGTTGTTCCTGGCTTCGTAACTGTTCCCGGGCGCGCCCGTGCCGGCGATCGAGTGGCGGTTGAAGTCGAAGAGGTTGCATTCGATCAGCGATGAAACCGCCGACCCGGCCCCGTGGGAAACCCCGTAGCCAAGGCCGTTCAGCTGGTTGTGGTGGATGAAGCTGTGATGGATGTGGTGATTTATGCCGGCGGCCAGGGAGACGGCTGAGACGCTCCATCCCGAAAGCTCGCAGTTATCGACCTCGAGTTTGTCGGACTCGGTCTGGATGCCGACCGACATCGGCAGGCGGTAATAGTAATCGTGCTGCTGCTTGTCATCGCCCCGGCCGGGGTTGAACGAGCGTTTGTGGTGCTCGAGCCGCCGCTCGGGGTCGGGACCGCGCAATCTCAAGCCGGTGATCCGGGCGTCGGCGCCCGTAACCCGCACCAAAGGCTTGGTGGCGAAGTTGTCGCTGTAGATGAGGGCCCCGGGCGATCCCTTGTATCCCCTGTCTCCGGCCAGTGTCACGCCGGCGGGAATATCGATATGGAAATCCTCGACAAAGACGAGGTCGGTGCAATCCAATTTGACGTCCCCTGGGACAAACACCGTCTGGCCCGATTTCACTTGCTTAAGAGCGGCGGCCAGCTCGTCGACCGTGCGCACCAGGAAATCCCCGGTCCGGACCACATTCGCATAACCCGGGCCGCCGCCGATCGGGCCGCGGTCGTCGGGCTTCGCCCCGTAGATTTCCCCGCCGATCTTGACCCATGACCGGTCCGGATTCGCCGGGGCTTGGCTGCTCAGGCTCGCCGGCAGCAGCACGGCGGCCGATAACAGGATGGCCAGCCGGAATGTCGATGTCTTCATCTTTTCAGGCACGAAAGCCTCCTTGAATTGAATTCCATCTTTGTCGGAGATTTTAAACCATATCCTGGCGCGACGCCAACCCAAAAGGAATCTGACTAGAATCCCCATTGTCAGGGGACGGATAAGGGCGGGGACAGTCCCCGTCCGGGACGTTTCCCCGCCAGGGGGACTCTCATGACCCCGGGAATGCTTTCTGGGGCCAGAAGCCTCCCCGCTAATAGGCGGGGAGGTCCTCGAGGATCCCCGCCTTGTCGGCGAAGGTCAGATAAAACAGGATGCCGCGCATCGGATAAGAGAGCGCCCCCTCCGAGGTGGCGAAGCTCGTGCTGTACAGCTCGAACCGGTTCTGCTTGAGCTGGGTCATGATCAACGGGTAGGGGAACTCGAGGAATCTCTTGTCGCCCGTGTATACGTACCCGAAATGAAAACCGCCCCAGGGCGTCGAACTGTATCCCGAACGGTAATCCGGATGCGTGATGTACATCATCTCGCCGTCCGGGAACGCAGGCGCCCCCGATCACGTATTCGGCGCACTTCAGGTAGATGTCCTTGGCGGCCGGGTCCTGGGTGATGGCGTGATAGCGCCCGAGCGCTTCCATGGCGATCGTCTCGTGGAGGGGCGCCGAGGCGACATAGGGACCGATCGTGATCGGCAGGGACCCGTTCTCGCGCTGGATCGACCCCAGGTCGCGGACGGTCTTCGCGGCCTCGTCCCGATACCGGTCGTTTCCCGTTTCGTCATAGACCATGGTCAGGAGGAGGATCGGCCAGGCCAGGTTCCGCGCCCCGTTCCACTTGGCGTTATAGCCGGGCGAGATCCAGCCGGCCTGGCGCGCCCGGAGGATGTGCTCGGCCATGCCCTCGGCCAGCTTCAGGTACCGCTCCTCCCCCGTCAGATGATAGGTCATGATCAGGCCCTCGACCCACTCGTGGTTCGGGCAGACGCTCGTCCCCGCGATGGCTTCGGCGTTGTATTGAACGTGGTTCGGCCCGTGGATGCGGACGCCGCCGACCTCGACCGGCGTCCTCGTCGAGTGATGGACGATGTCGATGTCCGCGGTGTGAAGCGCCGCCGCCCGTCCCCTCTGCCAGTAGCGCCTCTCGCCCGACCGGAGGAAAAGAAGGTAGCAAACCCATGACGTATCGTAGGCGTTGTTCTGGGTGAAGCTCCCGCGCTCGCCCGTCCCCGGCCCCATCGTGTCGCCGTAGTCGATCATCCCCCGCCCGACGCCGGATTCGTAGCGGATGAACCCGTTGCGGATGGCCCTCTCGATCATCGGATACTTTTTCGGGCTGTAGGGGAAGAGGTCGCCGAGGAGGCCGCTCTCGACGTGATATGGCGACCACGGGATGACCTGGGCCTGCCACTTGAAGCAAAGGTCGCGCGACTCCGCGTCGAGTCCGGTGCCGCCATGGAAATAGAGGAGCATGGTCTGCGTTTTCTGCCAGCCCTGGTGGAAGGCCAGCGGCTTCTTCTCGCCGGCCGGGTAAAGGTCGATGTCGACTCGGTCCGCCGCGACCCGGACCGCCTTGGGATTGTTCTGGCTCATCTCCTGGATCGAGACGGTGAGCCCCCGCTCGGCCGTCGAGGAATCCGCCCACCAGCGCGCTCGGACCTCGCTTTCGTATCCCATTCCGAGGATCTCCGTGCCGTCGGCCTTGAAGATCTTCGCGCCGCCGAAGACGCCGAAGAAATCGTCGGCGCCCGAATAGATCGAGAACGGCTCGCGGAACTCGTAGAATTTATCGATCTTATATTCGGAAGTGAGCCCGAGGTACGGCGCGCGGCTCGGCGCGAGGGGCAGGCTGAGCGTTATCGAGGCGAGGTCCGTGCGCTCGGCGCTCTCTTTGTTCGTGAAGCTGTACTCGACCTCGAACCACGGCGCTCCCGCATAGAAAATGAACCGCGCGGAATAATCGAAAAGGGCCTCGCCCGACGCCGAAAGATGCTGTCCTTCCGTCCGGACGATCGCCCGCAGCGGCCCGCCCTCCTCCACTTTCAGGAGCGCAGCTTTTCCGGCCGGGGCTTCATAGGTTTTCCCGTCCGGCGTTTTGATCATGAATCCGTTCTTGCGCGTGGGGTCGAGCGCCTCGCGGCCCGCGATCTTTACGCTATCGAGAAGATTCGCGCCGCCCGCCGAAAGCGTGACAGCCAGGCTGCCGGTCGCGACGTTGACGCTCCCCGCCTTCTCCTCGACCCGGACTCGCTCCTTGTCCGGCACGGCCGGCGCCTTTTTCCCCGTATTCCACTCGAGCCGCCATTCGGCCACGGCCTGATGCTTCAGGTCGGCAAGGAAAAGCACGTGGGCCCAGCGGACGGAGCCGTCCGGCCAGCGGCTCAGGATCTTAGACTGGAGCGGCACGGGCCGGTTGTCGGGCGTGAACACGGCGAGCGACGCCGTGTCTTTGAGCTCGCCCTTAGCGAACGGAAATCCGAGGCCGACGGGCCAGCCCGCACGGTCCAACCCGGCCGGCTCCTCGATCCGGATGACAGCCTGCCCGGCGTGGGCGGCCAGGGCAGAAATCAGCATTATGGCGACGGCGAATATGGCATATCTTCTCATGTATCTCATTCTATCTTTGCAGGGCGGATTGTCAAAACTTCCGGAACGGGTCCGGTTGCATCTCCATCCATGTGATCAGGTGATTGAGATTGGGGTCCTGTCACGGCGCGCCCCTGTGCGTCCTCGCGGCCGGCGGCATAAGATCCCGAAGCGTCGCCGGTATCACCCTTTGCCCCCGGGTGAACTCATAGTCAAGAGCTTTTTCAGGATATTTCGCAGAATAGCGACTCCGAGTCCCTCCGCCGCTATTCTGATGGTCGCTCCGAAGACTCCGCTTCCCGCCGGTCCCCGTCGCTCCGGGCGCGCAGGGGCTATCGCCGTGCCACCCCTCAGTGAGATCATCGCCGTCACATGTTTGGAGAGACTCCCAACGGATCCCGTTAAGGTGCGTCCCTGCCACCCGTTCCGGAAGTTTTGACAATCCGATCCTCCTTTCCTATATTGGCCGCATGTTGAATGCCAAGAAAATTACCTCTATTGTTATTTTATTCGTCGCCGCAACCCTTGTTTTTTCGCTCCTGCCGGGCTGCACGGTCAAGGACGAGAATCCGCCCGTCAAGCGCCTGCAGGCGGTGCGTCATCCGACCGTCTATCTCACACCGGCCGATATCGAGCACGGCCGCCGGAACGCCGCCCGTCATCCCTGGGCCAAGGCCATCGCCGACGGCATCCTCGGCGTCGCCGACGAGTGGGCCGCCAAGGACGACGCCTGGATCCTCGATCAGGTGCCCGGCAAGGGCGCCTGCTTTGCCTACGGGCTCACCGGCTGCCCGATCTGCGGCGCGGAGTGGGGCTTCTGGGAAAAGGCCCGGGCCTCCTTCGATAATCCCGGCCATGTCACCTGCGACAACGGCCACGTCCTGCCGGACGCCGCTCACCCCGACGCCGGCACCGGCTGGGTCGGCCCCGACGGCCGCATCCACTATTTTGTCGGCTCCTACAACGCCTGGGTCATTGAGAAGCTCACCCTGACGGCCGCCGAAAACCTGGCCTACGCCTATTCCCTGACCGGCGACGAACATTACGCCTCCAAGGCGGCGCTCATCCTCGACGCCGTGGCCGATATCTACCCCTCGTGCGACAAGGGCTCCTGGGATTATCCGTCCACACCGCCGAGCGGCCGGCTCGACCGGCCCTGGTACCAGGTGTCCCGCGTCCTCGTCCGCCTGATCGATCACTACGACCAGATCTATCACAGCGCCTCGCTCGACGGCCCCTCGCTCTCGCCGGGACTGACCCGGCGGCAGAACATCGAGACCAACATGCTCCGGAACGGCGCCGCCTACTGCTTCGAGCAGTCCCAGGGCGGCAGCCTCAATAACGGCGAGGCCGATTACATCCGGGGCGTGCTGGCCGCCGGCATCCTGCTCGATATCCCGGAGTACATCGGCTGGGCGGTCGACGGCCCCTACGGCATCTATTCGCTCCTCGAGAACAACATCAGCCGGGACGGCCAATACTACGAGTCCTCGCCCCTCTATTCCGACCACGCCCGCAACCTCTACGTCACCTATGCCGAGCCGCTCCTCAACTGCCGGCGGGAGCCCTATCCAAACGGCCTCGACCTCTACGCGCATCCGAAAATGCGGGCGGCCCTGACGCTGCTCAATCTTTCGATCGCCGGCGCCGGGCACCTCCCGCCCTACGGCGACACCATGCCGGACCTGTCGCGCATCGACGTCAAATCCAAACCCGAGAACACCAGCGACCTGATGGCCGCCAAGAGGCTCTACGAGCGGACGGCCGACGGTCCCGAAAAGGTCCGAGCGGCGGCGCTGCGGCTTCATCTGGCCGAAAGCCCCGCGGGCAAGCCGCAGGGCGAGGCGGGCGATCCCTTCTGGCTCCTTTTCCACCAGACCGAGCCGCCGGCCGAGGTCCCGCCCCTCCCCGCCGAATTCGAGCGACGGATCAGCGGCACGCACTTCCTCGGCCAGGAGGGTTTGGCTCTCCTGCGGACCGGCGCGCGCGGCGAAACGGCGGTCCTCCTCCGCTTCGGCCCGGCCCTCAACCACGGCCACTTCGACGACCTCGGCTACAACCTGTTCGGGCTCGGCTGCGAGCTCACCTATGACCTGGGTTACCAGCTGGCCAACACGCACACCCAGGTCGGGTTCGCCAAGCAGACGACGAGCCACAACCTGGTCGTCGTCGACGAGACATCACAGCACGGGCTCACCGGCGGAAGCCTCCATCTTTTCGCCGGGTTTCCGGGCGTCAAGGTGATCGAGGCGTCCTCGGAAAACTCCTACGCCGGGAAAGGCGTCTCCCTCTACCGCCGGACGATGGCTCTCGTCGGCGACGGCCCGGGCGCGTATCTCGTCGATCTCTTCCGCGTCAAGGGCGGCAGCCGCCACGATTATCTCGCCCATTTCCGGGGTCGCCTCGGAAACGTCGGGGGAGCGGCCCTCGGACCGGCCCAGCGCGGGTCGCTGGCCGGCCCCGAATTCACCTGGGGCAGCAAGCAACTCAATGACGGCGACATGGAAGGTCATCCCCAGCAATACTACTGGAACCCGCCGCCGGGGAACGGCTACGGGTTCCTCGTCCATCCGCGCCGCGGCCGGATGATCGGCCCCGTGACCGCCGAGTGGCAGGCGGATGACGGTGCGCGCGTCCGGATGATGCTGGCTTCCAGCCCGCAAACGGAGATCGTCACGGCGGATGCGCCCGGCATCAAACCCGGGTTCCCCCGGGCCGATTTCATCATCGCCCGCCGGCAGGGCAAGGACCTGGCCGGCACGTTCGCCTCGGTCATAGAGCCGTTCGAGAAAAGCGCCGCGGTCCAGGGCATTGAGAACCTGCCGGTAGCGGAGGCGGGCGACGGGATCGCGGCCCGCGGCCTCTCCATCAGCCTCGCGGGCGGAGCAAAGGACTATTTCTACAGCGCCCTCGATGAGCGGACGCGCACGGCCGACGGACTGTCGTTCGGCGGCAAGTTCATCCTCGCCCGTGCCAAAGACGGCGCGCTCGAGGCGCTCTATCTTATCGGCGGCCGCGAGTTCCGGGGTTTCGGCTGGACGGTCAAGCCCGAGTCAGCCGGTTGGGACGGCGGCGTCGAGGACGTGGACATCGAGGGAAGCGTCCTGTCGACCGCGGCGGACCTCCCCGACGACGGCCGGCTCGACGGCGCCGTGATCACCTTCTCGAACCCGGCCTATTCAAGGACGACTTCCTACAGGGTCGCCAAGATCACGAAGGCCTCCGGCCTGATCAAGGTCCGCCTCGACGAGACGGTCGTTCTCGGCAAGGGCGAGGCGACCGAGGTCACGGGACAGAACACGCTCAGCAGCCGCATCCCCCACGAGTACGCGCGATCCGTGTACCGGCAGGAATCGGGGTTCTTCCGGGGCAAGCTGATCAGGTCCGTGTCGGGCGCCGAGACTCATGTCGTCCGCGCCACGCCGGGGAAGGCGCTCGAACTCGAGGTGGAGAACGCCTCGGCCTTCAAGCCCGGAGAGACCTTCCATTACATCGATATCCAGAAGGGCGACCGGTTCCGGATCGACGCCTTGGGCCGGCTCGAGCGGCTGCCTTCGGGTGAGTATCGGTTTACGGGCACGGCCGCCGCGGACATCCAGCCTCCCGCCGGCGCCGGCATCGTAAGCGACCGCTGACTTCGCCCTTCGCGGTGCCCCGATGGCACAAAACAGGGCTGTCCTGTTTTCCGCACTCGCTGCTTTTTCTTGATCGGAATACGGAGCACAGAGAGGAGAAAACTAGAGCCAATTTTCGACTGCGAGGCGGGGAATATTCTTGTAGTGCCTTTCGTTTCCGGTGATCAGGGTCAGCTTATGCTGGAGGGCGATCGAGGCGATCCGGAGGTCGGGCTCGCTGGCGCTCCGCCCTTTCTTTTCCAGGCGGGCCTTCAGGGTTCCAAATATCGTGCCGCTCTCTTCATCAAAAGGCAAGATCACGAGCTGAGGAAAAACCTTGGCCCCAAAAGCCTGGATGATCCGCTCGCCATGCGGCGACCGGGAAGCCCCGTAATAGATCTCGCCGATATTGATGGCCGTTGTGAACTGGAGGTCGGCCGGCGCCGTCGCCAGTTTCTCGAGAAGCCGGGTGGAGGGCGCCGCCTTGACGATATTGCTCAGGACGTCGGTATCAAAAAGATACATCAGAGGCTCACCTCTCGACCTTTTTCCCTCTCCCTCTCCTCGTAAATCGCCCGGCACATGTCGTCGATTTCCCGGTCCAGGCCCGCCAGCGCGCCGCGAGCCTGGATCAAACCGCGATCCCTTTTCCGGAGTTCCTGATATTCCTCATAGGGCATGATGACGGCGACCTCTCTTCCTTTCCTTGTCAGCACCAGAGTGTCTCTCCCATGAATAAGACGAGCGACAAGCTCCGACAATCTCGCTTTAGCTTCGGTGATCGTATATACGTTGCGCATCTCAGTCTCCAAATATAAAATAGTCTAATAGACTACATAAATCAACCGAGCCCTTCAGGGCGCTTGATGCCATAGCGGGGCCCGGAATGTGATGCACCGCCCCCCATTTTCGGGACCCGTCCTCTGAAAGCAAAGAGGATAGCTACTGAAGGTAGGTCTTGACGTCGGGGAAGAGGAGCGCCTGGATCTCGGGCCGGTCGAGGTTCTCGGGAGTGACAAGGGTTTCGCCGGTGTCGACCTTAGATTCGACGGGCTCGCCTTTCCGGTAGGCGATGATGGCCTTGACGCCCAGGTAACCCATATTGAACGGATTCTGGACGACCAGGCCGTGGATGTACCCGGCGCGCATCCCGTCGACGAGCTTTTGCGAGCTGTCGAAACCGACGAACTTGACCTTCCCGGCCAGCCCCTTGCTCTCCAGGGCGCGCAGCGTCCCGAAGCTCGTGGATTCGTTGGGACAGAAGATGCCCTCGACATCGGGAAACCTGTTGAGCAGGTTCTCGAGCGTCTGGTAGGCGGACTCGACGGTGACTCCGCCGTAGATGTCTTTGGTCAGGAATTCGACGTCCGGATAATTCTTCTGCATCGTCTCCAGGAAACCATCTTCCCGGAGGGTGGAGCTCTCCGAGCCCTCGAGGCAGCGGATGAGGAAGATCTTCCCCCGGCCGCCGAGGAGCTGGCCCAGACGCTCGGCGCCCAGGGCGCCGCCCTTATAATTATCGGTCGCGATATAGCTGACGTAGCCGCCGCCGATGAGCGGCGAATCGATGATCACGACCGGAATGTTCTCCTGCCCCGCTTCTTCGACCGGCCGGACGAGGGCTTTGTTGTCGAGCGGCGCCAGCACGATGCCGTCCACGCCCCGGTTGATCATGTCCTCGACGACGCTGATCTGGCCGGCGCGGTCGTCTTCCTTGTTGGCCCCTTTCCAGATGATCTCGACGCCCAGCTCGCGGCCGGCCTTGACGGCGCCGGCGTGGATGGCGTTCCAGAATTCGTGCGTCATTCCCTTGGGGATGACGGCGATCTTTAAGGTCTTCGGGGCTTCGGCCTTCTTCCCGGATGAGCAGGCGGCCGGGATGATGGCCAGGATGAGAAGCGAGAAAACCGGGATGAGAGGCCAGACTGCCGGACAAGAAGCGCGGCGGATCGATCTGAGTTTCATGATGTTCACTCTCGGCTTGAATTCCCCCCGAATCTAGCAGAACCCCGCCGGCCTGTCAAAAACGCCGTTCAACCGAATCCACCTCTTTTCAAGTGATCCCGATGTTCCCATAGCGGGGTCCTGTCCCTGCGCGCCCCTATGCATCCTCGCACCTCGGCAGGGGCGGACGGCGAGGCGCCCCTAGCCCCGGACCCCCGGGCGAACTGATACTCAAGAGTTTTTTAGTGATTTCGCAGAATAGCGGCTTCGAGTCGCTCCGCCGCTATTCTGATGGTCGCTCCGAAGACTCCGCTTCCCGCCGGTCCCCCTCCGCTACGGGGTTCTTCGGGGCGCCATCCCCATCCGCCCCTGCCGAACATCTTTGGGTGGGCAGGGACCGGCGCCGTGCCACCCCACTTTGATCTCGCAGGCATCACCTGAAAAGAGGTGTCCTCGATTCAACTTGACAGGGCCGGGCGCGAGGCCATATTCTGGCCGCCTTGGCCCGAGAGGCCGTTTCCAGAACCGAAGGAGAAGCGCCCGATGTCCTCGCCAGAAAAAGCCGCCGACAATTCCGCTAGCACCTGGACCGAGGTGGACGCCCCGGCCAAGGGCTCCCCTTTGTTCCTTGCCGCCGTGTGTCTCGTGGCCTCGCTCGGCGGGTTCCTGTTCGGGTTCGACACCGCCGTCATCTCGGGCACCTTCGGGTTCGTCGAGAAGCAGTTCGGCCTGAGTAAGTTCGCCGTCGGCTGGTTCGGCAGCGCCGCCCTGGTCGGCTGCATCCTGGGCTCGATGGTCGCCGGCTGGCTCGGCGACCGGTTCGGCCGCCGGCCCGTCCTCATCGCGGGCGGGGCGACGTTCCTTTTCTCCGCCCTGTACACGACGGTTCCGAACACGTTTTCCATGCTGATCGCGGCCCGGATCGTCGGCGGGATCGGCGTCGGCGTCGCTTCGGTGCTGGCGCCCATCTACATCTCGGAGTTCGCCCCGCCGAAGATCCGCGGCCGGCTGGCCGCGCTTTTCCAGCTCTCGATCGTCCTCGGCATCCTGCTCGCCTACATTTCAAACTGGGCGGTGGTGCGGTTCTCGGAAACCCATCCGGCGGCCTTCGGCGGCGCGGGCTTCCTCCACCGCATCTTCGTCTCCGAGGTCTGGCGGGGCATGTTCGGGATGCTCATGTTCCCGAACATTCTCTTTATCCTGTTGCTGCTCTTCGTACCGGAGAGCCCCCGCTGGCTGATCGAAAACGACCGCCTCCAGCGCGGCTTCCGGATCCTGGCGCGGGTCGGCGGCCGCGACACGGCGCGCGCCGAGATGGCGGACATCCGGCAAGCGGCCGCGGGGGAGGAGGGCTCCGTCCGCGAGCTCCTCAAGCCGGGACTGCGCATCGCGCTCATCGCCGGGCTGGGGGTGGCCATCTTCAGCCAGCTCACCGGCGTCAACACGGTCGTCTACTACGGCCCGACGATCCTCGAAAAAGCGGGGCTTAAAGTCGGCGGCGCCCTCCAGTATCAGATCGCGCTCGGGATCATCAACCTCATCTTCACCCTGGTCGCGATCTGGAAGGTCGATACTTGGGGCCGCCGGCCGCTTCTCATCCGCGGCATGGCCGGGGTCACCCTGACGCTTTCGGTCATCGCCTTGCTCTTCGCCCTGGACGTCGCCTCGGGGATCTGGCTGGTCGTGGCCCTCGGGGCATTCATGGCCTGCGTTTCGGTCTCGATCTGCGGCGTCATCTGGGTCATCCTGCCCGAGATCTTCCCCAACCGCGTCCGGGGCCGGGCGATGTCGATCACGGTCTTCGCCGTCTGGGCGACGAACGCCGTCATCGCGTTTTTCTTCCCCTGGTTCGTCAACCGGTTCGGGATGGACATCGGGTTCTTCACCTTCTCGGGGATCTGCCTCTTGGCCACGATCTTCTTCTGGCGGATGGTCCCGAGACCAAGGGACGGAGCCTCGAGGAGATCGAGCGATATTGGCTCAAGAAGGGCGGGGCGGACGCGGCGAAAAAGGGATAAGCGCCGCCGCCGGATGATCAACGGAGGCTTGACATGAGGACACCCGAGGAACGAAAACGGCTGCGTGACATTTATCGCGACGGGCTGCTTCTCGACACCATCCCGTTCTGGTTCCCGCGCTCGGTGGACAGGGAGCACGGCGGGTTCCTGACTTGCTTCGACCGCGACGGCTCCCTCCTCCAGACCGACAAATCCGTGTGGTTCCAGGGGCGCTTCGCCTGGATGCTGGCCACGCTCTACAACACGGTGGAGCGCAAAGAGGAGTGGCTCGCCCTGGCCCGCCACGGCGTCGAGTTCATCCGCGAGCGGTGCTTCGACACGGACGGCCGAATGTTCTTCAGCCTGACCCAGGATGGCCGGCCGCTCCGCAAGCGCCGGTATATCTTCTCCGAGATCTTCACCATCATCGCACTGGCCGCCTACGGGCAGGCTGCCGGAGACGACCGCTCGAAAAGAGAAGCGTTCGACCTCTTCAAACGCGTCCTCGGATACCTTGAGACACCGGGCGCCCTCCCGCCGAAAACCGACCCCGAGGTCCGGCCGATGAAGGGGCTGGCCATCCCGATGTGCCTGCTCGTGACGGCCCAGGAGCTCCGTAAAGCCGTACCCGACCCGCTCCTCGACGAAGTCATCGACCGCAACATCACGGAGGTCGAGTGCGACTTCATGAAGCCGGAGTTCAAGTGCGTCCTCGAAACCGTGGGGCCGAAGGGCGAATTTCTGGACAACTTCGACGGCCGCCTTGTTCTTCCGGGGCATGCCATCGAGGTCGGCTGGTTCATCCTCGAGGAAGCGCGCCTGCGAGGCGGAAATCGCCGCCTGATCGACATCGGCACGAAGATCATCGACTGGTCGTTCGAGATCGGCTGGGACCGTGAATTCGGCGGGCTCTTCTATTTTCGGGATGCCCGGGGACTTCCTCTGGCCGAATACTGGCACGACATGAAGTTCTGGTGGCCGCACAACGAAGCGATCATCGGCTCGCTCCTCGCCTACCAGCTCACGGGCGAGGAGAAGTACGCCCGTTGGCATGCAGCCGCTCACGACTGGGCGCACGCCCATTTCGCCGACCCGGTTCACGGCGAGTGGTTCGGCTACCTCCACCGCGACGGCAGCGTCGCGACGTCCCTCAAGGGCAACATGTGGAAGGGATTCTTCCACCTGCCGCGGATGCAGTGGTACTGCTGGCAGCGGCTCGAGGAAATGGGAGTCGAGTAAGATGGATTTTAGCGCCCGCCTTTCGTTGACCAGCTGGGATTGGGCGATCTGCATCGCCCTCATCGCCATCAGCCTGGCCGTCGGTCTCACCATCTCGGCCCGGATGCGCTCCTCCGCCGACTCGAGCAGCTTCTTCCTGGCGGGGCGCCGCCTGGCCTGGCCGATCGTCGGCGCGTCGCTGTTTGCGACCAATATCGGCGCCGAGCACCTGGTCGGCCTGTCCGGAGATGCCTACCGTTACGGCATCAGCGCGTCCTCGGTCGAGCTGACGACGGCGATTACGCTCGGTATGACATGTGCCTTCCTCCTCCCCCAGTACATAAAAAACAAGGTCTTCACCATCCCGGGGTTCCTGGAGCTCCGGTTCAACCGGGCCGCCCGCTCGCTTTTTCTCCGGCCTGATGCTGGTCATTTCGATCATGACCAAGATGGCCTTCTGCCTTTTCGCCGGGGCGCTCGTCCTCAACAGCCTCGTCGGCTGGGGCGTCATGAAGGTCGTGATCGGCCTCGGCCTGATCTGCGCCGTGGTCACCATCATCGGCGGGTTCGCCGCCGTGGCCTACACCGATTCGATCCAGACGCTGATCATGGTCATCGGGTCCGGCGCCGGGTTCATCATCGGCCTGGTCAAGGCCGGCGGCTGGTCGGGCCTGACGGCCAAAGTCCCGGAGATGATGCACATCGCCAAGCCGGTCACCGACCCCAATTTCCCGTTCTGGGGCGTGATCATCACGTCGTTCGCCGCCGGCACGTTCTACTGGGGAATGGACCAGGTCAACGTCCAGCGGCTGCTCGGCGCCCCGAACCTCAGGCAGGCCCGCTGGGGGGCGATGTTCTCGACCCTGCTCAAGCTCCTGCCGGTGTTCATCTTCGCCATGCCCGGCGTCATCTGCGCCGCGCTCTATCCCGGCCAGGAGCCGAAGACGACCTTCATCACCTTCCTCAACAAGATCCTGCCGTCCGGCCTCCGGGGGATGGTCCTGGCGGCGCTCCTGGCGGCGCTCATCTCGTCGATCCTGTCGGTGATGAACTCGACCTCGACGCTCGTGGTCAAGGACTTCATCGTCAGGTCCAAGCCGAAGCTTTCGGAGAAAGCCCAGGTCTTCTGGGGCCGGGTGGCGATCCTCGTCATCACCTGTCTGGGCGTCAGCGCCGCCTATCTTGTCTATAAGAACCAGGAAGGCCTCTACAAATATCTCCAGGCGATGTCGATGTTCCTCGTCATGCCGCTTTTCCCGGGCATCTTCTTCGGCGTCACGAGCAAAAGGGTCACCGTGGCGGGAGCGATGACGTCGTTCGCCGCCGGGTTCGCCGTGGCCGCTCTTTACGTCACCGACCAGATCGTCGGGATGATCAACGGACCGGCGGCGGCCAAGGCCGCCTTCCCGTTCCTCCATTACACCATGACCGAGAACTACACCTGGCGCGGCGTGTGGGGGACGCTCATCATCATCGCGGTGCTCTTCCTCGTCTCGGCGTTCACCGAAAAGTCGCCGGCCGAAAAGCTGGCCACGACGACCTTCAACTGGAAGGCCAAGTGGGAGCCGTTCGAGGGCTGGAAGGACTGGCGGCTCCAGCTCGCCGTCCTGAGCCTCGTCACCATCGGCATCTACTGGTGGATGCGCTGACCCGCTATCGGTGACAGTCTACCAATACCCCAATTTCTCCCGGTGAGGACCGGACGGCCTCGGCTATTTACGGTCGAAAACCAGCGCCTGGTCGACGACCCGGCCATGCCCCCGGAACTGGCGGGCGATGGTCAGCGTCCGGCCGTCAGGCGAAAGCGACCAGCGGTCGACGAGCACGATGTCGGCGTTCCCAAACTTCCCCCAGGTCCGCATGATCATGACCGGGCCTTCCCAGCCGATGGACGAGGTCATCGGGTTTCCGAGGACATCGTTGACGCAGTCCCCGCCGCCGGTCGTATAGCGGGCGACGCCGTGCACGGTCCCGCGCTCGCTGATCTCGTCGATCGTGACCACGAGCTCCGCGCCCCGATGTTCAACGGCCTGGATCTTGCTCTGGGGAGGACGCTCGCCGGCCAGCTCGCTGCGATAAGCGTTCAGCGCCCAGGTGCCGGAGAAATCGGGCGGACCGGCCATTAGGAGGGCGGCGCCGCCCGCGCCCAGAAGCGCCGCCAGGACGATCACAGCCAAAGGCGGTTTTTGCCTCATTCTCGTTCTCCCGGAGACGGTCGTCTTTCAGCCCGCCTGGGATATCGGGCTCCAGCGGGCGTCTTTATCAGCCGCATGGTACCTCGGGAATGGCCGCCAGGTCCACTGCGGTTTGCCCTTGCCGGAAAACCGCAGATAATTCGGGCGGACCGCGCCGAAGTCGACGGCGACCTCGTCTTTCCCGTCACCGTCGACATCCCCCACGGCGTGCTTATCGGACTCCCAGGACGAAATCTTCGCCACGAAGGCGTCCTCATAACCATTAAAGGTCAGGTCGGGGCTGGCGGGGCCCGCGCCTTCCCGGAGAAGGAGACTTGACATCCCCGGCGCAGGCAAATATTCTTCCGTCGTCCCTAAGCGCGACCTAACGGGCAGTCGACGCCTCGCGGCCGGTCGCACTTTTCAGGCCAAGGCAGAAGGAGGGAACCATGATTAGGCGCCTTTCCTGGATTATTGTTTTGAGCGTTGTTCTCTGTTTTACGCCCCTTTTCGGCCAGACAGGCCCGGCTCTGACCTGGAATACATTCCTCGGCGGGGCGATCGAAAGCCACGGCCATGATGTCGTCCTGGATTCAAACAAAAATATCTACGTCGTCGGCATCAGCAATTATTCCTGGGGCACGCCGGTCCGTGCTTACTCTGGCGCCAATTTCGACGTCTTCGTCGCCAAGCTGAGCCCGGGCGGCACGTTGATCTGGAACACGTTCCTGGGGGGAGACGGCGACGACATGTCCCACTCGATCGCGGTCGATTCGGCGGGCAACGTCTATGTCGCCGGCACGGCCAATTTAACCTGGGGCTCGCCGGTACGGGCTTATCAGGGCGGGATGCATGATGTTTGGGCCGCCAAGCTCGACACCAACGGCGGCCTGCAATGGAGCACCTTCCTCGGGGGCGACCAGAGCGACACGCCCTCGGCGATCGCCGTCGACGCTTCCGGGTATGCCTATGTGTCGGGGAGCAGCGCGAGCCACCTGGGGGACGCCGATCAACCCGTTCTTCCAGTTATGACGGCTTCCTTGCCAAGCTCGACGGCGGCGGCGCGCTGCAATGGAACACCTTTATCGGGAGCCCGGCTGACGATAACGCCTGGGACGTCGCGGTGGACAGGAGCGGGAATATCTTTGTCACGGGCGATAGCGACGCATCCTGGGGTTCGCCCATTCATCCGCTCACCGGGAGCCGGGACGGGTTTGTGGCTAAATTCGACGGGAGCGGCGCGCTGCAGTGGAACACTTTCCTCGGCGTCCCCGGGCGAATTTTGGAGGCTACAGCATCGCTACGGATATCAATGGAAACGTCTACGTCGCCGGCGCTGAGCAGTGCCCGGGGTCACCAGTCAATCTATGCGTCGGCCGAGGACGTTTTCGCCGCCAAGCTCGACGCCGGCGGCGTCCTTCAGTGGAAGACCTTCCTCGGAGGCACAAGCTACCGACATGGCCGAGTCGATCGCCGTGGACGGAAGCGGCAACGTCTATCGTGGGCGGCTACAGCTACGCAAGTTGGGGCACGCCGTCGATGCCCTACCAGGGATGGGACGGGGTGGATATCTTCGCGGCCAAGCTCGACGGCGGCGGCGCCCTCGCCTGGAACGCCTTCCTGCCGAGCACGGATTGGGCGATCAACTACTGGGGCATGGGCATCGCCGTGGACAGCGCCGGCGGCGTTTTCGTCACAGGCACAAGCGAAAGCACCTTTGGCACCCCGATTCGTGCCTACTCGGGACTTTACGACGCCTATTTGGTCAAGCTGGGCGAGGCTCCGTTGTGGCTGGACCGGCACGCCGTCGGCGATTTTGACGGCGACGGGGCTGACGAACTCGCCGTGGATTTCGGATCGACGGGCGCCTGGCTGTGGAACGGAGGCGCCTGGTCACAGCTCTCGGCCTCCAATTTCGAAAGCCTGACCGCCGCCGACGTCGACGGCGACAGCGTCGATGAGATCCTCGCCGACCTGGGGACGGGAGGACTGTGGCTCTGGAACGCGGGCGCCTGGAATCCGTTGAGCGGCGTCAACGTCGACGGCCTGGCGGCCGGGGATGTCGACGACGACGGCGCGGACGAGGTCGCGGGCGATTTCGGGGCGGCGGGGCTCTGGCTCCTTAACGGAGGCGCCTGGAACCAGCTGAGCGGCGTCAACGTCGAGCAGGTCACCGCGGCCAACGTCAACGGTCTGGGCGGGGAAGAGATCGTCGGCGACTTCGGCGCCACCGGCCTCTGGATGTGGAGCGGGGGCTCCTGGACGCAGCTCAGCGGCGTCAACGCTGATTACGTAACCTCAGGCGCTTCGACGGGAGGATCATATCTCGTCGGCGATTTCGGGGCGACCGGTCTCTGGCAATGGAAAGGCGGCGCCTGGACCCAGCTCTCCGGGGTCAACGCGGCCTACGTCATGACCGCCGACCTCAACGGCGACGGCCAGGACGATGTCGTGGGCGCCTTCGGGCTGACCGGCCTCTGGTCATACGATAGCTTCAGCTGGACGCAGCTCAGCGGCCTCGCCGCGGAGTATATGGTCAAAGCCGACATCGACGGCGACGGAGATTACGCCATCGTCGGCGACTTCGGCGCCACCGGGCTGTGGCTGGTTGACGGCGGCGCCTGGACGCAGATCTCCGGAGTGAACGCAGAATACCTGATGGCGGGCGATTTCGACGGCGACAATCAGAGACGAGATCGCGGCCGACTTCGGGCCGATCGGGCTCTGGCTCTGGGATGACGGTGCCTGGGTTCAGATCAGCGGCCTGGATCCCGAGTGAAGCATTAGAGAGCGGCTCAGGCTCGCCGAGCCGGCAATCACTCGGGAGTTGGCCTCAGGTCTAGGCGCGGCTGATCACTTTTCCTGAGCCGGATCTTGGCCGATCTCCGCGTACTTCTTCGGATTTTCGTCGAACCTGGCCTTGCACTCGTCCGAAGAAAAATAAAAGGTCTTGTCCAGGTAGATGCTTTTTCGGCCGGCCTCTTCCGCTTTCTTGATCGAAACGGGCGCGCCGCAGACCGGATCCCGGGCGAGGTTCTCCTGCATCCCGGCCACGGCTGTCTCCATCCGGCTCTCGGAATCGACCAGGAAGGTGCCCGAGATCACAATCCGCTCGCCCGGTTCGAGGCCCCGGACGATCTCGACCTGGTTGCCCAGCTTCCAGCCGGTCTGGACTTCCCTGGGCTCGAAATACCCGGCGCTGCGCTCGACGAAAACCGTCTTTTTCAGCCCCGAGTCAAGGACCGCGTCGGCCGGCACGGCGATCGACTCGGCCAGCCGGAGCGGCAATTCGACATCCACGAACATGTCGGGCCGGAGGATATAGCCCGGGTTCTTGGCCTCGAGCCGGACCTTCATCGTCCGGCTGACGGGGTCGAACAGCGGCAGGACGTTGCTGACGACGGCCTCGAAAGAGACCGCCTGTCCGGCCAGCATCACCTTGGATTTCATCCCCGGCTTGAGGTACTTGGTCTCGTTCTCGAAGACATCGAGCAGGACCCAGACCCGGCTCAGGTCGGCGATCCGGAAGAACTCCGTGCCCTCGTTGAACTTCAGCGCCGGAAAGATGCTCCAGGCGATGATGATCCCCGTCGTGGGCGAGACGATCTCCACCTGCGAAACCCATTCTCGGGTCCGCGCGATCTGGTCCAGCTGCTTCTCCCCCATGCCCATCCCGATCAACAGATCCCGGTCCTGAGCGACAGAGAACTGGGCGGCTTTGAAAGCCGGCGCTTCGGGGTTGTTCTTCAGCCGGTCGAGGTTAAAAACGTCGCCGAGATAGGTCTGGACCGCCCTCAACAGCTCGGGCGCATAAAAGGCACCCAGGACATCGCCCTTCTTGACCATGGCGCCGGGCGTCACGCTGGCGAGCTTGGTGATCCATCCCCGGGTCGTCGCGTTGACGATGTAGAGCCGGGCATTATCCGCCGCCACCCGGCCGAGCACCCGGAGCGAATGGGTCGCGGTCTCCCGTTTGACTTCGGCGACGCGGATGCCGATGAGCTGCTGTTTCCGGGGACTGATATCCACCGCCCCGGGTGAAAATTCGCCCGTGTCCCCGCTCACCGAGTCGCCGGGTGAGATCCCAAGCTCCGGTTGTCCGGATGGCAATGGCCCCTCCGCACTATTCCGGCGGGTGACCCGGGTTCCCAAAAAGAACCCGGCCAGTATGAGGAAGACGGCCAAGCCGGCATAGCTGAGCTTTCTCAAAAGGCGCCTCCGGTTTTTGACGTCGAGATAAAACTATAATTGATGCCGGGAATCCTGTCCAGGCTTCCCGAGCAGGGATCGTCTTTAAGTCACTTATGGTTTTGTGCAATCTCCATGCCAACCCCATAATGCCGGCGCCTGACCCGTAACGGCGGCGGGTTCGACGTATCTCCGTCCTGAACCTTAGGAAAACGTCCAGCCTGATAGGACAATTATCCAGCCGGCATCCTGTATAATAAGTTTTTTCCGCGATAACACGGGCAAAAGTCTACCCTAAGTTGTTATTTTGCAGCACGTTTCCTGGTAGGCGGATGGATATTGGCATGGCACGATTCTTGCTTAGGGATACTTCCGGGCTAAGTGATGAAGCACGTGATCGAACCCAAATGGCCGACTCGGGCATCCCATTCCTGGGCCCAGAGTCGGATTCACCCATTCGATGATATCAACGGAGGTGACGTAACGAGGAATCAAGAATTCTGTAAGGACGTTGCGGGATCCGGGAACGGACCGGATCAGGGAAGCAATCAGAACGCAAGGAGATGTTGAGAATGAAAAAACTTCAACGATATGCACTCGTTATTCTGGTATTCAGCATCATCGCCCTGGGGGCGTTTGATAAGGGGCCCGCCTCATCGCAAGCGGCCCCGAGCATGAGTTCGGCGTCGGGCGCGGGGACCCAGGCGGCCTATCGCCAGTCCTCCTCGAACACAATGAAGCGCCCGACCCTCGCCGAGATGAAGGCGGCCGCTGCCCGGGTCAAGGCGGCAAGGGACTCGGCTTCGGCGAGCAAGCCTCCCGTTAGCGTGGTCCCGCCGCCCAGCGGAACGCCGGATTACTATGGCCTCTATCCGAACTATGCCAACAGCCCGCTTCCGGTGGTCACGCGCGACGTGGGAGGGAACATCACCGCCATCACCGGCGGCCTGCGCAAGTTCGTCGATTCGCTGCCCGGCCTTGGGCCGACGGGAGCGAATAACCTCGGACAGTATATCCCCGTCGCCACGGCGAATACGACGGCCTATCCGGGCTCGGATTATTACGAAATCGGGCTCGTCGAGTTCCGCGAGCGGCTGCACTCGGACCTGCCGGCGACGGGTTCCAAACTCCGCGGCTATGTTCAGGAAGTCGGCGGCGTCCCGGTCGGCACGCCGCATTATTTGGGGCCGCTGATCGTCGCCCAGAAGGACCGGCCCGTGCGCGTCAAGTTCACCAACAGGCTGCCCACGGGCGCCGGGGGGAACTTGTTCATCCCGGTGGATACAACGATCATGGGAGCCGGGACAGGACCTAACGGCGGCACCGAGATGTACACCCAGAACAGGGCCACCATCCATCTCCACGGCGGCAACACCCCCTGGATCAGCGACGGGACGCCCCATCAATGGATTACGCCCGCCGGCGAGAGCACCTCTTACCCCAAAGGCGTGAGCGTCTAGAATGTCCCGGATATGCCGGACCCCGGCCCGGGCGCGCATGACATTTCTTCTATTCCAACCAGCAGAGCGCCAGGCTGATGTTCTATCACGACCACGCCTTCGGGATCACGCGTCTCAACGTTTACGCCGGCGAGGCCGCGGGCTACCTGCTTCAGGACCCGGTCGAATTGGGCCTGGTCGGCTCCGGGATCATTCCGCCGGAACAGATCCCGCTGATCATCCAGGACAAGACTTTTGTGCCGGACGACACACGGCCGTACACCAACCTTATGGGGACCTTCGCTTCCCAGCTTGAAGCTCAGGACCCCACCTGGGACGCCTCGATCTGGGGAAGTTTCGGCGACCTCTGGTATCCGCACGTTTACGTTCCCCTCCAGAACCCGGCAGACCTAGCCGGGGTGGCCGCCATGGGCAGGTGGCATTACAGCGCCTGGTTCTACCCTCCTTACATTCCGGAGCACCCGCCGATCGCCAATCCCTACTACGACCCGATCAATGCGCCTTGGGAGCCGCCGATGATCCCCGGGACCCCAAACCCGTCCGTCGCGGCCGAGGGCTTCCTGGACACTCCGGTTATTAACGGCACGGCGTATCCCTACCTCAACGTGCAGCCGAAAGCCTACCGGTTCCGCATCCTGAACGCCGCCAATGACCGGTTCTTCAACCTGCAGCTCTTTGTCGCTGACCCTGCCGTAACGACTATCGACGGAAGGTCAAATACGGAAGTCAAGATGGTCCCCGCCGTCCCGACCGCCGGCTACCCTGAGGGCTGGCCGACGGACGGCCGGTTAGGGGGCGTCCCCGACCCGGCGACCATGGGCCCGTCCTGGATCCAGATCGGCCACGAGGGCGGTTTCCTGCCGGCGCCAGCGGTCATCCCCTGTCAGCCGGTCGACTGGAACCGCGACATGGGGACCTTCGATTTCAGCAACGTCAACACCTATTCTCTCTTTCTCGGCTCGGCGGAGAGGGCGGATGTCATCGTGGATTTCAGCCAGTTCGCCGGGAAAACCATCATCCTCTATAACGACTCGCCCGCCCCGGTTCCCGCGGGAGACCCGCGCTACGACTACTTCACCGGCTGCCCGGACCTGACCGATATCGGGGGCGCTCCCGAGATTCAACCCGGCTGGGGGCCCAACACGCGGACCATCATGCAGATCCGGGTGGCGGCCGCCGTTCCCTCGGCTCCCTACAATCTGGCCGGTCTGCAAGCCGCCTTCGCCACGACCGGCACGACGCCCGGTGCCTTCGCCGCCTCGCAGAACCAGATCCTCGTCCCCGAGGCCCGCTATAACGCCGCCTACAACATGACCTTCCCGACGGACCCTTATGTCCGGATCGGCGACCGCACCCTGACCTTCACGCCCATCGGCGCGTCGGCTCCTGTGACGATTCCGTTTGAGCCGAAGGCCATCCACGATGAAATGGGTGGGACCTTCGACCCTGAGTACGGACGGTTGAGCTCGAGACTGGGCCTCCAGCTGCCGCTTTCCTCCGGCAACGCCCAGACCTTCCTGATGTATGAATATGTCCATCCGCCCGTTGAGCTCATCACCCCGTCCCTGTACGGATCGCCCATTGGCGTGCTCGGAGACGGAACCCAGATCTGGAAAGTCAACCATAACGGCGTCGACACGCACGCGGTCCACTTCCACGTTTTTGAAGTCCAGCTCATTAACAGGGTGGCCTGGGACAACAACGTACGGGTCCCCGACGACAACGAGCTCGGCTGGAAGGACACCGTCAGGTTCAACCCGCTTCAGGACACAATCGTCGCGCTGCGGCCGATTGCCCCCGTTCTTCCTTTTAAAATCCCCAACAGCATCCGGCCGCTGGCCCCGAGCAAGCCGCTGGGCGCCCCATTGGACGGCGTGCCGGCGACGGCCGACCCGACCGGCGAACCCGTCAGCGTCGTCAACCACCTGGTCAACTTCGGCTGGGAATACGTGTGGCATTGCCATCTTCTGGCGCATGAAGAGAACGATATGATGCACGCGATCGCCATCGGGCTTCCCCCCGAGGCGCCAACCAACCTGCTGGCGACCATGGGCGCCAACGTGGTGAACCTGTCCTGGACGGACAACTCCCTCAACGAAACCAACTTCAAGATCGAGAGGGCCACGGATACCGGGTTCACGGCCGGCCTGGTGACTTTTGTGCTCGGGCCCAACGTGACGACCCTGGCCGATAATTCCGCGGGCAGCGCCACGACGTACTACTACAGGGTATTCGCCTCCAACAGGATCGGCGATACCACGGTCTACCCCGCCCCGGCGATCGGCTTCCCGAACATGTCGATCGACTCGGGCTATTCCAACGTCAGGACGATCACCACGGGCACCATCATCTCGCCCAACTCCGGCACCGGCCAGCACGCCGCCGGAGATTTTGACGGCGACGGCCTCCAGGAGCTGGCTGTCGACTTCGGCGGGAACGGGGTCTGGCTGTACGACAACGCCGCTTTTGCGCAGATCTCGAACCAGAACCCCGAGATCCTGGCCTCGGGCGACCTCAACGGCGACGGGCAGGACGAGGTGATCGCCGACTTCGGCCCGTCGGGACTTTGGACCCGCGACGGCACCACCTGGACGCAGATCAGCAGCTTTAACGTCGACGGCTTGGCCGTCGGCAACGTCGATATCGACCCGAGCGATGAGCTCGTCGGTGATTTCGGCGCGGTCGGACATCTGGTTCCGCGACGTGACCACCTGGACCATGATCAGCGGGGTCAACCCCGACGCCGTTGCGGCCGGTGACCTCACCGGAACGGCGGCCGGCGGAGATCATCGGCGATTTCGGCGCCGTCGGGCTCTGGTACTGGAGCGCCGGCGCCTGGATTCAGCTGAGCGGCGTCAACGTCGAGAACATGGCTATCGGCAGCAAGACCGCCGGCGGTTTCCTGGCCGGGGATTTCGGCGCGACCGGTCTCTGGATCTGGGATGCCGCCTGGATAGTGCTGACGGGCGTCTAACGTCAAGTCCGTCATCACGGCGAACACGGACGGCAACGCCGTGGATGAAGTCGTCGGCGATTTCGACGCCCTTGGGTTGTGGCTGTGGAATGCGGGTGTCTGGACGCAGTTCGGAGGCAGCAGCGCCGAATCGATCATCCGTTGCGACGTCGACGGCGACAACGCCGACGAGATCGTCGGCGACTTCGGCGCGCAGGGAGCCTGGATGTTCCAGGCCGGGACCTGGACCCAGATCGATACCAGGAATCCCGACATCATCGTGGCCTCGGACGTCGACGGCGACAACGCCGACGAGATCCTCCTCGACCTCGGAGCGCTCGGGCTGTGGATGTGGAATAACGCCCCCGCGGTCCTGCTCAGCCCGATGAACCTCGAGTAGAAGCAGTCTCCCCGCAGATTCTCAAGGGGACGGTCCCGGTCGGGACCGTCCCCTTTTTTTTGCGGCGGCCGGCGCCGGTTGAGGGCTTCGCCCCGCCGGTTTCTTGACAACGGCCGCGCGCCGACGATATATTCACTCCAGGGAAGCGCAGCGGCAGGCATTTGACGAATTGCGGAGATAACCGATGAATGGAACTCAACCCGTCCGCATTCTCCTTATCGAGGATGAGCTGGTGACGGCCCGGCTCCTCAAGGAAAAGCTCGAGAAAGCGGGCTATGCGGTGGAATTTGTCCGCGACAGCGAAGAGGGCATCGCCAAGGCCATCTCGGAAAAATACGATATCCTGGCGGTCGACTATTCCCTTCCCGGGGCCAACGGCCTGGAGGTCATCCGGATCCTCGGCTCCAAGGGGATATTTCCGCCTATCGTCATGGTCACCGGGAAAGGGGACGAACGCATCGCCGTCGAGGCCATGAAGCTCGGGGCCAAGGATTACATCGTCAAGGACGAGGACGGCCGCTACCTCGGGCTCCTCCCCCGCGTTATCCAGAGGATCCTTTCGGAGAAAAACCTCTTGGAGGAAAAGCAGTGGGCCGTAAAAGCCCTGAGCGAGACGCAAGCACGTTACCTGGCCCTATTCGAAAACACGCCCATCGGGCTTTACCGGACCGCCCCCGACGGCCAATTCATCGACGCCAATCCGGCTCTCCTCCAGATGCTCGGAGTCCCCGACCGGGAAACGCTCCTGAAGATGAGCGCCCTGGACTTTTACGCGGACCCCGCGGACAGGAACCGATGGAAGGACCTGGTGGAACAGAAGGGCACGGTCAACAGTCATGAAGTGGAAGCCGTCAGGGTCGACGGCGGGGCCATCTGGCTCGAGGACAACGCGCGGGCCATCCGGGATGCCAGGGGCAAGACCCTCTATTACGAGGGAAGCCTCCAGAACATCAGCGAGAGAAAGAAGACGGAGGAACGGTTCCGGCGGATGCTGATGGCCAACTCGGTCATCGCCGAACTGTCCAAGACCCTGCTGACTCCCGGGTCGATAGAGTCCATCGCCCAGATCGTCCTGGAAAATGCCAAGACACTCACGGGCAGCCGCCTGGGCTACGTGAGTTACATGGATCCGTTCACGGGACATCACATCTGCGCGGCCGCGACCCGGGAGATGGCCTCTCACCTCGAGATCGAAGAGGACCGGGACCTGTCGGGAAGGATCACCGGGCTCTGGAAGTGGACCTTGGAGACAAAGCGGCCCCTGATGTCCAATTCAGGCGGCGAAGCCCCCAGCTCGGACGCCCGGGAGGAGGGGCAATTGACCATCGACCGGTACCTTTCGGTACCCGTCTTGCTCGGGCGACAGGCTCGTGGGGCAGATCGCCCTGGCCAACTCGAGCCGCGACTACACGGAGCTAGACCTCTCCACCGTCTCCAGCCTGGCTTCCGCCTACGCCGTCGCTCTCGAGCGCCGCTGGGCCGACGAGGTCATCGTCAAAGCCCGGGATTTCTACATCACCATCCTCGAAGAATTCCCGACCCTCATCTGGCGCTCGGGGCGTGACGGCCGGTTCGACTACTTCAACAAAACCTGGCTGGGGTTCACCGGGCGTTCGCTCCAGCAGGAACTGGGGGAAGGCTGGACGGAGGGGATCCACGCCGAGGACGCCAAGCGGGCCCGGCGGACCTTCGAAAGCGCTATCCACGCCAGAAAAGCTTTCGAGACGGAATTCCGGCTGAGGCGCTATGACGATGCTTACCGCCACGTGCTCAGCAGCGGCCGGCCCTTTTTCGACCTCGAAGGGAAGTTCGCCGGGTTCGTCGGGACCTGCCTGGACATCACCGAGCAGAAAGAGGTCGAGGACAAGCTCAGGGATATAAGCCTGCATGACGGCCTCACCCGCCTTTACAACCGCGGGTTCTTCGAGGAAGAGCTGGCGCGCGCCGCGGGCGCCCGCAATCCCGTCCTGACCGTCCTGATGCTGGACGTGGACGGACTGAAGCAGATCAATGACACTCTGGGCCACGCCGAAGGCGACAGGCTTCTGCTGAGGGCGGCCGAAGTTCTCCGGGTAGCCTTTCGGCCGGAGGACATTGCCGCCCGGATCGGCGGCGATGAATTCGCCGTCGTCCTCCCCGGGGTGGACGAAGCCGCCGCGCGCGGAGTGGTGGAAAGGTTGCAGAACCGCCTGGAGGAACATAATCAAAGCTACCCCGACTTGCCCCTCCGTTGGTCGCTGGGGATGGCCACTCGCCGGCCGGGCAAGTCCCTCTCCCAGGTCCTGCGTGAGGCTGACGAGAAGATGTACCTGGATAAGTCGGCCAAGAGTCCGGCCTCCCGCAACGGGAGTTAAGCCCCCGCCCGGGCGGCCTTACAGCAGCGCTTGGAATTTCCCCAGGATTTCAGCGATGACCGAAGGCGGCAGACTGCCGACGAACTCGGTTTGACGCGATCTCCAGTCCAGGCTCTTGACGCGGTCCGCCAGGATCACGCCCGCGACGGGGAATCCCTCGGGAAGAGCGACCTCGAAAGGATAGCCTTTGGCCTGGAGCGAAACCGGGCAGAACAGGGCCAGCCCGACCTTTCCGTTATAGGAGGCGGGCGACAGGACGACGGCGGGCTTGAGCCCGGACTGGTCGTACCAAACCTGCGGGTTCAGGAGGATCCTGACGATATCGCCGCGTCGGGGAATGTACTCGGCTTGGCCGGTCATCGCTCGCTCCCTTCGGGAGCTCCCGTTTCCCATTCGCGATGCCGGTTATCCTCGGTGACCCGCGAGAGGAGTTCATCAAGCGACCACTTTTCGCCCGCAGCAGCTGTAACGACCAGCCCGCCTTCCTTCAAGCTCAAGTTGGCCGGGGAATTCTCGGCCAACCCGAGCTCATCGGCAAAAGCCGACGGTATCCTGAGTGCCAGGCTATTTCCCCATTTCTGAATTCTCGTCAGCATTTGCCCTCCTTATGTATCTACATTGAAGATACATTACAAGGAGGCTTATCTCAAGTTTCACTTGCATTGTCAAGGGGGATTTGCCGGCGGCGGATTACAGGACTTCCCGGACGGACCCTTTGCGGCGGGTGACTCCCATCTGGTCGAGGAGCTCGAGGAGCGGGATGGCGAACTTGCGGCTCAGCCCCGTCAGGTTCTTGAACTCCCCCACGGTCAGCTCCTTCTTTCCGGAAGCCCGGAGCTTGGCGACGACCTCGTCGAGCCAATGGGAGTGGATGAACAGGCCCTCGGGGCCCTGGTAGATCTTTTTCCGCTCCATCAGGATGCCCACGAGCTTGTCCAGGCGGCCCTCCGACAAGTGGAACTCTCTCCGGATGTCGGCCAGCGAGACCGAGCGGAATTCGCCGCGATAATAGAGCTCCTCGAGCCGCTTGAGGATCTCCTCCTCCTGGGGTGACAGCTCTTCGGCATGGGACGCCAGCATCAGGCGGTCCCGCTCCGTCCGGACCTTCCCCGCCTTTTCCAGGGTTTTCACGGCGAGGTGCAGCACCATCTGGGAAATGTCGAACCGCTCTTTGACCTTCTCGGCGGTGACCCCCTTGAACGACGGGTGCCGTTTGTGGAAATCTTCGAGATAGGCGACCAGCTTCTCGCAAAGAAAGTCGAAGCTCTCGCGCGAAATCAGGAACAGTGGAGAAAACGACAGGATCTTGATCGTCCCCTCGGCCTCGAGCTCCTCGCTCAGGCTGGCCAGCTTCTCCTCGCCGGGAAAGCCCATCTCCGCGAGGTCCATGTCCCGGACCCCACGGACGCCCCGCGCCCGGCAGACGGCCGCGAGCTTGTCCTTGTCGCTGCCGCCGGGAGGAGCCAGGGTTTTTTCCCTGCGCCGGGAGACCGCCGTTATCCGTCTTGGCACTGTATCGCTCCTCAATCGTGCGGCGCCGGCACGAGCGTCATCCGCCTCGCCAGCGGGTCGACCGCCGCCAGCATGACGGTGATCTTCTGGCCGAGCTCGAAGGTGCGGCCCGACCGCCGGCCGACCAGCGTCCGCGCCGACCTCTGCCGGTAATAGTCGCCGCCGAGGTCCGCGTAGGCGATCAGCCCGTCGACGAAATAGTCGTCGAGCTCGACCAGGACCCCGGCCTTCGTGATGTCCACGATGACGCCCGCGAACTCGTCGCCCAGCCGGGTCTTGAGCAGCCGGTAGATGCGCCACTCGACGAGCTCCTTCTCCGCGCCGTCGGCCTTCCGCTCCTGGTCCGAACAGTGGAGGGCGAGCTCCTCGAGCCCGGGCAGATCCCATTTCCGCCGGGCGATCGCCGCCTTGAGGGCGCGGTGGACGACGAGGTCGGGATACCGGCGGATGGGGGAAGTGAAATGAGTGTAGTCTGTCTTGCCGAGACCGTAGTGCCCCGTATTCTCCGGCGAGTAGACGGCGAGCCGGAGCGCCCGGAGGACGCGTGACTGGATGACTTTCTCATCGGCCTTGCCCTCCACCTCTTTGATGACCCGTTGCAGGTCGCGCGAAGTCACCTTCTCCGGCTTGGGCAGCCTGATGCCGAAGTGCTCGAGAAGCTCCTTGAGCTCGGCGATGTCCGTCTGCGCCGGCGGCGGATGCACCCGGTACATCGCGGGGACGCCCTTCCCGCTGAGGTGGGCGGCGACCGCTTCGTTGGCCAGCACCATGAATTCCTCGATCAGGTGATGGGCTTCGTTCGCCTCGAACGCCGCCACCCGGTGGAGCGTTCCTTCCCGGTAGATGAGCTCGGGCTCGAGGAGGTCGAAGTTGAGGCTCCCTTGGGACTCGCGCCGGCGCCGGAGGATCGCCGCGAGCTCGCGCATCAGCAGGAAATCGGGAATGAGCTTCTTGTAGCGCTCCGTCTCCGCCTCGTCGCCCTGGAAGATCTTGAAGACCGAGTTGTAGGTCATCCTCTCGGCGGTCTTGATCAGCGAGGGATGGAATTCGGCCTTGACGATCCGGCCCTGGCCGTCGATCTCGAGCAGGACGGAGACCGTCAGCCGCACCTCCCGGCCGCGCAGGCTGCAGATGTTATTCGAAAGCTCCTCGGGGAGCATCGGGATCGTGAACTCGGGGAGATAGACGCTCGTGGCCCGCGCCAACGCCTCCTTGTCGAGCGCCGATCCGGGCCGCACATAATGGGAGACGTCGGCGATGTGCACGCCCAGGAGGAAATTCCCCGAGGGCAGCCGGCGGATGCTCACGGCGTCGTCGAAATCCTGGGCGGACTCGCCGTCGATGGTGACGGTTGTCCAGCGCCGGTAATCCTTCCGGCCTTCCCGGTCCCGGGCGCCGATCCGCCGGGACGCCCGCCGCGCCTCCTCCTGAGTTTCCTCGGGGAACTTCGTGGCCAGGTTGAACCGCCGAACCACCACCTGGATATCGACCCCGGGCTCCTCGGGGAATCCGAAAACGGTCCTGACCGCCAGGCTGTCCCGTTCGGCTTCGATGATCATGCCGGGAGAGATCTTTTGGGTCCCGCGCGAGGACAGGGGAAGGGGATCGGCCGAGGCCGAGTCGAAGGGCAGGATCATCGGCCGTCCGTAGTGCTCCTGGTAAAAGCCGAGCATGGTCTCCCGCGATTTTTTGACGATGCGGACGATCCGGCCTTCCGGCTTGCCGATCTTGCCCTTCTCTTGGACAATGACCTCGACGGTGTCGCCGGCCATCGCCCCCTGGGTATGCCGCGCGGGCACAAAGACGTCCTCCCCCTCGCCGCTCGAGCGCCGGACGAACCCGAAGCCGCGCGAGCTGGGCAGGAACTCGCCCCTGACGACAGACTTGTCCCGCGGCAGGGAATAGGCGTCCTTTTGCTTGAGCACCGTGCCGCGCCCCTCCATGACCTTGAGGGCCCGCCGCAGCTTCGTCTGGTCGCGGCCGTGAACCCGGAGCGCGGCGGCGATCTGGTGAAAGGCCAGGCCTTTCCTTTTCAGTTCGAGTAGAGCGTGGATCTGTTCTTCCATTGGTTTCATCCCGGTCAATAATAGAAAAGACTCAGGTGCGGGATCCCGTATTTTTCGCGGGCCCGGCGGACGATCTCGACCGCCAGGACCTCGTCATGCTGCCCGGGAGGATGGCCGGTAAATTCAGCCCGCACGCGTTCCTCCGCCGCCGCCCTTTCCGGGCCTCCGGCGTGCTCGAGGATCAGCCGTTCGGCGTCCGCTTCGAGCTTCTCCAGGTCCTCCTCGAGGACCGGCTTCCTGGAGAGGATCGCCAGCGCCTGACTGTAAACATCGCGGAGGTAGCCGGCCCCGGGGGAGTTGGCTCCCAGGAAGGTCCGCACGGCCTCTCTCGCCTGACCGGATTTCCGCGAGCGCGCGACCGGGGCTTTGCCCCGGCCGACGCCCCGATCCCGGTGCTCCTGGAAAGCCCGCTGCACTTCGCGGTCGCAGAACGCCAGCGACGACAGCCGCCGGGGGGAGGGCCGCGCCGTCCGCGCCTTCTCATACGCCCTGCGGAGGCCCTCCTCGACGACCCCGAGCGGAATGCCGGCCTGTTCCCAACCCGAGATGGTCACCATGTCCCCCGATGACAGGACGAAGGGCGCTCCGCGCAGCCGGAAAAAGGCCGCCGCGATGTCCTGGTAGTACCGGCTCCGCCGGGCTTCGAGAGTCGTCTTCTTCCCGGCCATCGCCGCGCTCCCCGGATCAATCGCCGGCCTTTTCCCCGGCGTTACGGTCGTAGATGATTCTGAGCCCATCGAGCACAAGATGAGGTTCGAAATGGTGTTCGCCGCGGATCTCCGGACCGAGCGCCCCGCCGAAACCCCCGGTGACGACGATGGCCGCCCGGCCGCCCAGCTCGCCGCTGATCTCTTCGATCAGATGATTGACCAGCCCGACGTAGCCAAAGTAGATCCCCGACTGCATGCTGGCCACGGTGGTCTTCCCGATCGCCCGCTTCGGCTTGACGACCTCGATCCGGGGCAGCTTGGCCGTCCGGAGATAGAGGGCCTCGGCGGAGATCCCGATGCCCGGCGCGATCGCGCCGCCCAGGTATTCGCCCTTGGCCGTGACCGCGTCGAACGTGGTCGCGGTCCCGAAATCGACGACGATACAGGGTCCCCCGTACTTCTCGTAGGCGGCGATCGAAGCGACGACCCGGTCGGCGCCCACTTCGCCCGGGTTTTCGTAGAGCAGCGGCATGCCGGTCTTCAGCCCCGGGCCGACGACCAGCGCCTTCCGGCCGAACAGCCTCTGGCTCAGCTCCTGGAACGCGGGCGTGAGGGGCGGGACCACGCTCGAGACGACGACCCCGGCGACCGCCGAGGGTTCGAGGCCGGACAGCCGCAGCAGGTTGAGGAGCAGAATGCCGTATTCATCGGCCGTCTTCTCCCGCTCCGACCGCGCCCGCCATTCCTTGACGAGCGTCTTCCCCTCGAAGACCCCGAGCGCGATGGTGGTATTCCCGATGTCGATGGCGAGCAGCATGGGTGGTTTCTCCCGGTATGATAACACTTAACGCGCTAAATCGTAAGGGAGGGAGAAACGGGGGCTTTCCGAAGGCTAATGATCTCAGCAGAAGAGAGAAGCAAGGTCCGGCCATCGGACTCGACGACGAGCCGCGCCTCGGCATCCAGTCCGCGGAGAGTGGCGGCGAAGGTCCCCGATTCTTTCTCGATCATGATCCTCGATCCGACCGGAAAGACAAGCCGCGATTCGAAAGCCCGGACGATCGCCTGTTTTCTCCCGCGCTCGAACTCGCCGCGCCATTTTTCGAGGGACGCCCAGAGCGTCTCTTCGAGCTTGGCCGCGGCCACCGGCTTCTTCGAAGCCAGCCGGAGCGACGTCGCCGTCGGCCGGATGCCGGCCGGGAAATCGGCCAGGTGGTGCTTGATGTTGAGGCCGATGCCCACGATGATATAGCTGACGTCGCCGCCGCGAAAAGAGCTCTCACATAGAATGCCGCCGAGCTTCTTCCCGCGCCAGACAATGTCATTCGGCCATTTGAGGCGGACCTTTATACCGGCGGCAGCGCCAACGGCCTCGGCGGCGGCCACGCCCGTCAGGGCGGGGATGAGCGCGATATCGCTCCGGCGGGACTTCAGGATGACCGACGCATAAAGGCCCAGGCCTGGAGCGGAATGCCAGCCGCGCCCTTTGGTCCCCCGGCCGCCGGTCTGTTCCGCCGCGACGACGACCGTCCCGTCTTCCGCGCCCTCCGCCGCGAGCGTTTTCGCGACGTCATTCGTCGACCCGCACGTCGCCAGCCGGTATATCGTCGATCCGATCACTAAGATTTGAGCAGGGCGAGGCTGGCTTCGAGCTTCGCTCTCTTTTCGCGCAGCCCGGCGAGGTTCCCCTGAGTTTCGTCGATGACGGCCCGGGGCGCGCGCTCGAGGAAGTCCGCTTTCTGGAGCCGCGCCTCGAGCTTACCGATTTCCTCGCCCGCCTTTTTGATCTCCTTTTCCAGGCGCGCCCTCTCCGCCTCCATCCCGCCCAGTCCTTCCAGGGGGATGGCGACTTCCCAGGAGCCGGCGACACCCTTGAGAAAGGTCCGGCCGTCCGGATAGGCGTCCACGACCTTGACCTCGGAGGCGTTGGCCAGCGCCAGGATGTAGTGGCGGATCTCGGGGATGAAATCCCGCTCGGTTTCTCCGGGCGCCTTCAGCCAGACTTCGACTTTCTGGTGGGACGGGACCCTGTTCTCGGCGCGGATCGTCCGCACCTCGACAACGAGCTGCTGCAGGAGCCCCATCTCGGCTCCGGCATGGGCGTCGACGAGCCCGTTGTCGACAGCCGGGAAGGCCGCCAGCGCGAGGGACGGGCCGTGGACCGGCAGGTGGCTCCAGATCTCCTCCGTCACGAACGGCATGAACGGTTGAAGGAGCCTGAGGATGTGGTCGAGCGCCCCCGCCAGCACCGCCTTGGTCGTGCCGCTTCCCGCCTGGAGGCCGGGCTTGGCCATCTCGATATACCAATCGCAGAACTCGTGCCAGACGAAGTGGTAGATCGTGTCGGCCGCCTCGTAGAACTTATATTGTTCGAGCGCCGACTCGAGCGACGCCGTGACCTCGGTCAGCCGACTCCGGATCCAGCGGTCGGCCAGGCTGAGCTCATCCTCCTTGATCTTCGGGACGGTCTCGTCCAGGTTCATCAGCACGAACCGGGAAGCGTTCCAGATCTTGTTCACGAACGCCCGGTAGCCGGCCATCCGCTCCTCGGAGAGCGACAGGTCCATGCCCGGAATGGCCAGCGCCGCCATGGTAAACCTCAACGCGTCGGTGCCGTACTTCTCGATCATCACCAGGGGATCGATGATGTTGCCTTCGGACTTGCTCATCTTGCGGCGCCGGAAATCGCGGACCAGGCCGTTGATGAAGACCTGGCGGAAGGGGATCTGACCGGTGAACTTGAGCCCCATCATGATCATCCGGGCGACCCAAAAGAAAATGATGTCGAAGGCCGTGGCCATGAGGTCGGTCGGATAGAAGGCCTTGAGGTCGGCCGTCTCGTCCGGCCAGCCCAGGGTGCCGAAAGGCCATAGGGCCGAGCTGAACCAGGTATCGAGAACGTCCTCGTCCTGAACGAGCTCCCCGCCGCCGCACTTCGGGCAAGCGGCGGGGTCCTCCATGGCGACCACGATCTCGCCGCAGGCCTTGCAGTACCACGCCGGGATCCGGTGGCCCCACCACAGCTGGCGCGAGATGCACCAATCGTGGATCTTGTACATCCATTCGAAATAGCTCTTCGCCCAATTGGCCGGGATGAACTCGATGGTGCCGTCCTCGACGACCCGGATGGCTTCCTTGGCCAGCGGCGCCGTCCTGACGAACCACTGCCAGCTCAGGTGCGGCTCGATGATCGTCTTGCACCGGTAGCAGTGGCCGACCTGGTGGGTGGTATCCTCGACCTTGACGAGGAGCCCCTCCTCCCGGAGCCTGTCCACAACCAGCTTCCGCGCCTCGAACCGGTCGAGCCCCTGGAACCCGGCGCCCGCGGCTTCGGTCATCCGGCCCGAGCCGTCGATGACGATGATCTGCTCGAGGCCGTGTTCCTTGCCCAGCTCGAAGTCGACGGGGTCGTGGGCGGGCGTGACCTTGACCGCGCCCGTGCCGAAATCCTTCTCCACGCGGCTGTCGGCGATCACCGGGATGCGGCGGTTCTGGATCGGCAGGATGACGGCCCGGCCGTGGAGGGCGGCGTAGCGCTCATCGTCGGGATGGACGGCGACGGCCGTATCGCCCAGCATGGTTTCGGGGCGCGTCGTGGCCACGACGATCGAACCCTCGCCGTCAGCCAGCGGATATCGGACAAACCAGAGCTTCCCCTGGAGCTCCTGGTGACTGATCTCGACATCCGAGAGGACGGTGCCGCAACGGGGGCAGCGGTTGACGAGATAATAATCCCGGTAGATCAGCCCTTCCTGGTAGAGCGTGACGAAAACGTGCCGCACCGCCCGGGAGAACCCGGCGTCCATGGTGAACCGCTCCCGCGTCCAGTCGAGCGAGCAGCCGAGCTTCTTGAGCTGGCTGGTGATGATGCCGCCGTATTTCTCCTTCCAGTCCCAGGCGATCTTGAGGAACTCCTCGCGGCCCAGCTTCTCCCGGCTCAGGCCCTTCTCCCGGAGGCCCTTCTCGATGACGTTGTGGACGGCGATCGAGGCGTGGTCGGTGCCGGGGAGCCAGAGGACGTTGAAGCCTTTCATCCTCTTCCAGCGGGCGATGACGTCGGGGAGCGTGAAGCACAGCGCGTGGCCCATGTGGAGGGAGCCCGTCACGTTTGGCGGCGGCAGGACCGCCGAGAACTTCGGCTTGTCGGACGTGGACCTCGGGAGAATTGATCTTGGCCTCGAGCCAGAATTTCGCCCACTTTTCCTCGACGGGGACCGGGTCGTAAGCCTTGTCCAGGATTTTTTTGGTGTTCTCGGCCATGGGTCTCTCTCTCAAACGGAAATTCAGGGGGTCTTCTTTCCGGACGCGTTGAGCGTATCGAAGAGGTCGGCCCGGAGCGACGCCTTGAGCCTCTTCTCGAGCTCGCGCTCCATGGACAGGATCTCATCGCGAAGAATGGCCCTGACCCTGTCCTCGAGCCCGTCCTCGGGAGCGGGCAGGTCCTCCGGCGGCGCGAAATCGGTGTCCTTAAAAAGCGGCCGGACGCCGGACCCGGAGGCCTCTTCGAGGAGCGATTCCTCGGGACAGGAGGCCGGCCCTTTCTTCCGGTCGACGATCTCCCGGACCACGAGGGCGAGCTTTTCCGAATCGAACGGCTTGGCGACGACCTCGTCGCACTCCAGGCCCCGCGCCTTTTCCTGGTCCAGGGGCTCAAGGCCGTTCCGGAGCAGGATGAGCGCCGCCTTCTTGAAGTCCTCGCGGCTGCGGAGGTACCGGCCGACTTCGTAGCCGTCTCGCCGGGGAAGCGAGACGCCCAGGATCACGGCGTCCGGGTTGACCTGTCCGAGCGCCTGCAGCGCATCCAGGCCGTCTTCGTAAGCGTGGACCTCGAAATCCGGCGGGCCGAACGCCATCTGGACGACCTTGTGGACGAGCGGGCTGCCGTCGGCGACGAGGAGCTTATAAGGCATTTTATTCATTATGCGCATTATCCCGTACCTGTCAACCGGACACGGGGGGATCAGCTCGTCAATATTGGATGGAGACGGTGCCCTCGCCCAGGAGCTGTTCGACGCCCCGGACGAGCTCGTCGGTCGGGGCGACGCTCCGGACCTCGATCGACTGGGCGACGACCCGGAAAGCGTGCGGCGTCTCGAGCTGGAAGAGGACCGGGCACCCGCCCGGGCTTTTCTCGAGCGTTTCCTTGAGCTCCCTGAGGAGGCTCTCCTCGAGCCCCGGCAGGAAGATCCGGACGACGAACCGCTTGGCCTGCTTCTGGAAAGCGTCCGCCAGGGGCATGATCTCCGTCAGGCTGATCCGCTTGTTCTCGCCCTCGCCCATGAACCGGCCCTTGAGCCAGACCAGGTTCCCCTCGCGCAGGGCCTCGTAGTATTTTTTGTAGCTCTCGGGGAAGGCCACGACCTCGATCCGACCGCTCAGGTCTTCCAGGACGAAGCTGACGAACCGCTCGTCCTTCTTCGTCTTGAGGGGCTTGACGGCGCCGATGATGCCGGCCACGCGGACCTCGTTGTTGAAGTCCTTTTCCTCGTCGAGCTGGCTCAGGGTGTGGGAGACGAGCAAGCGCAGCCGTTTCTCGAACTGGGCCAGCGGATGGCCGGTGATGTAGAACCCCAAGGCGTCCTTCTCGTAGGAGAGGAGAAGCGACTCGTCCCACTCCCTCATTTCCCGGACCTCCTGCGGGACCTCGGGGGGACCGAGGGCGCCGCCGAAGAGCAGGCTCTGCGGCGTGACCTTCATTTTCTGGAGATCGTGGCCGTAGTCGATCAACGCGTCAATGAGGTGGACGCACTGGGAGCGGCGCCACCCCAGCGAGTCGAAGGCCCCGGCCTTGATCAGGCTCTCCAGGACCTTCTTGTTGACGATCCGGGGGTCCGTGCCGCCGACGATGTCGAAGGGGCCGGTGAACCGGCCCCGGCGCTTTCTGTCCGCCAGGATCTCGAGGACCGCCCCCTCGCCGACGTTCTTGACCGCGGCCAGCCCGAACCGGATCTCGCCCTCCACGACCGTGAAATGCAGGTCGCTGGCGTTGATGTCCGGCGGCAGGACCTTGATGCCCATGGCCTGGCACTCGTTGATGTACTTCACCACCTGGGCGGTCGCTCCCCGCTCCGCTTCCGAGGTGAGCAGGGCGGCCATGAAGTGGGCGGGGTGGTGGGCCTTGAGATAGGCCGTCTGATAGGCGAGGTAAGCGTAAGCGGCGCTATGGGACTTGTTGAACCCGTACTCGGCGAAGTGCTTGATCTGTTCGAAGATGCCGTTGGCCTTGGCCGAGCTGATGCCCCGCTTCTTGGCCCCCTGCAGGAAATGCTGCTTCTGGGCCTTCATGATGCTCGCGACCTTCTTGCCCATCGCCTTGCGCAGGATGTCGGCCTCGGCCAGGCTGAACCCGGCGAGGTCGGTGGCGATCTTCATGACCTGCTCCTGGTAGACGATGATCCCGCGCGTCTCCCGGAGAATGGGTTCGAGCTCGGGAACCTCGAAGGCGACGCGGTCGGCGTGGTGCTTGCGCTTGACGAACTCGGCCGTCATGCCGCTGTTCAGCGGGCCGGGACGGTAAAGCGCGTTCATGGCGATGAGGTCGCGGAAAATCTCCGGCTTGAAGCTCCGGAGAAGCTCCTTCATGCCCTGGCTCTCGAACTGGAAAACCCCGTCGGTGTTGCCCGCCTGGAAGAGCTCGAATGTCGCCGGGTCGTCGAGGGGGACGGCATCGACGTCGACTTTTTCTCCGAGGTCGTTCAGGATGAGCTCCAAGGCGTCCCGGATGACGGTCAGGTTCCGGAGGCCCAGGAGGTCCATCTTCAGGAGTCCGATGGCCTCGATATCCTGCATCGGGAACTGGGAGGTGACGTCGCCCTTGGCCGACTGGTAGAGGGGCATGAACTCGATGAGCGGCTTGGGTGTGATGACGATGCCGGCGGCGTGGATCGAAGGATTCCGCACCTGCCCCTCGACGCTTTGGGCGACCCGCAGGAGATGGGCGATCTTGACGTTCTTGTCGCGGAGCTCGCGGAGCGGCGGGATCTTCTCCAGGGCGCCCTTGATGGTCGCATCCGGCCCGGTGGGAGGGATCATCTTGGCGATCCTGTCCACCTCGGGCAGGGGGACTTCGAGCACGCGGCCGACGTCCCGGATGGCCGCCCGGGCGGCCATCGTCCCGAAGGTGATGATCTGGGAGACGTTGTCCTGGCCGTACTTTTGGGTCATGTACTCGATCATTTCCTGGCGCCGCCGGCCGCAGAGGTCGATATCGATGTCCGGGAGGCTGATCCGCTCCGGGTTCAGGAACCGCTCGAACAGGAGGTCGTATTCGAGCGGGTCGATGTCGGTGATGCCGAGGCAATAGGCCAGGAAGCTCCCGGCGGCCGAGCCGCGGCCGGGCCCGACCGGGATGTCCCGCGACCGGGCGGTCCGGATCATGTCCCAGACGATCAGGAAGTAGCCCTCGAAGCCCATCTGGTTGACGAGCTTGAGCTCGCGCTCGAGCCGGTTCTCGTAATCCTCGAGCGGATGGAGGAGCTCGCCTTTCTCCCGCTTGGCGTCGAGCTCCACACGGCGGGCCCGGTACCCCTCGCGCGCGACCCGCGACAGGTACTCCTCGAGCGACGTGCCGTCGGGCGGCTTGAACACCGGCAGGAAATGATGGCCCGAGGGAAAGCTGAAGTTGCACTGGGCGGCGATCTGGGTCGAATTGCGGATGGCGTCGGGCGCCTCGGGGAAGAGCTCGGCCATCTCCTGCCCCGACTTGAAAAAGAACTCCTGCGTCGAGAACCGGATCCGGTCCTGGTCGCTCAGCTTCTTGTTGGTCTGGATGCAGAGCAGGACGTCATGGCTCTCCGCGTCCTCTTTTCTCAGGTAGTGGATATCGTTCGTGGCGATCAGCGGCAGGTCGAGCCGCCGGGCCAGGGCGATGATTTTGGGGTTGACCGCTTTCTGCAAAGGCAGGCCGTGGTCCTGGATCTCGAGGTAGAAGTTCCCGGGGCCGAAGAAGGTGGCGTATTCGAGGGCCGCCTGCTCGGCCGCCTCCTCGGTCTCCTTACCGAGGTAGAAAGCGACCTCCCCCTTGAGGCAGGCGGAGAGCCCGATCAGCCCGTCGGTGTGCCCCGAGAGGAGCTCCTTGTCGATCCGCGGCCGGTAATAGAAACCCTCGAGATAGGCCTTGCTGAGAAGGAGACAGAGGTTCCGGTAGCCGGCGTCGTTCTTGACGAGGAGAACGAGATGGAAGTGGTGGGGGTCGCGGCTGTCGCCGGACTTATCGAAACGGCTGCGGGGCGCGACATAGACTTCGCAACCGAGGATCGGCTTGATGTCCCGGGCCTTCGCTTCTTTGAAAAAGGTCACCGCGCCGAAGATGTTGCCGTGGTCGGTCAGCGCCACGGCCGGCATCTTGTTCTGGTAGGCGGCCTCGACGAGGTCGGAGGTCCGGACCGCGCCGTCCAGGATGCTGAACTCGGAGTGGTTGTGAAGATGGATGAACGGGTGCTCCACGGCTACTCCCACTCGATCGTCGCCGGCGGCTTGGTCGTGATATCGTAAACGACGCGGTTGACGCCGTCGACCTCGTTGACGATCCGGGTCGAGACCCGCGCCAGGAAGCCCGGCTCGGCCGGATACCAGTTGGCGGTCATGCCGTCGACGCTCTGGACGAGTCGCAGGACCACGACCTGCTGATAGGTCCGCCGGTCTCCCATGACGCCGACCGACCGCACCGGCAGGAGGACGGCGAAGGCCTGCCACAGCCGGTTATAGATGCCGTGCCGCCGCACCTCTTCGAGCAGGATCCGGTCGGCCTCGCGGAGGATGGCGATCCGCTCGGGGGTGACGTCGCCCAGGAGGCGGACGGCCAGCCCCGGACCCGGAAAAGGATGCTGGGCGATGAACTCGCGGTCGACGCCGAGCTCGACCGCCAGGGCGCGGACCTCGTCCTTGAACAGCTCGCGGAGCGGCTCGACCAGCTTGAATTTCAGGCCCTTGGGCAGGCCGCCGACGTTGTGGTGCGACTTGATGGTCGCGGACGGGCCCTTGACCGGGGCGCTCTCGATGACGTCGGGGTAGATCGTGCCCTGGGCGAGGAACCGCGCGCCGCCGATCTTGCGCGCCTCGCGGTCGAAGATGTCGATAAAGGCGCGGCCGATGATTTTTCTCTTCCGCTCCGGGGAGGTCACGTTCCGCAGCCGGCGAAGAAAAGTGTCCGCGGCGTCGACGCCGACGACCCGGAGATGGAGCTTGCGGCGGAACTCGTCCATCAGGGTCCGGTACTGGCCTGTCCGGAGAAGGCCGTTGTCCACGAAGACGCAGGTCAGCCGGTCGCCCACCGCGCGGTGGACGATGAGCGAAGCGACGAGCGAGTCCACGCCGCCGCTCAGGCCGCTGATGACCTTTTCCCGGCCGACGGCGCGCCGGATCTCATCGGCTTTCCGGGCGACGAACGATTTCATGCTCCAGTCGGGCGTGAGGCCGGCCAGCCGGAAAAGAAAATTCGACAGGATGGCCTGGCCCTGGCGTGTGTGGATGACTTCGGGATGGAACTGGACGCCGAACAGCCGGCGTTCCCGGGACTCGATGACGGCCGCCCGGGCGTTGGCGGTCTTGGCCGTGACCGAGAAGCCGGCCGGGAGCCGGGCGACCCGGTCGCCGTGGCTCATCCAGACCTGGCTGCCGGCCTTGACGCCCTTGAGGAGGCCGCTCCGGTCCAGGATATCGAGGTGGGCGAACCCGTACTCCCGCTTCGCCGAGGGCTCGACGCGGCCGCCGAGAAGATGGGCCATGAGCTGAAGCCCGTAGCAGATCCCCAGGACGGGGAGGCCGAGGCTAAAGACCTCGGCCGGGACCACGGGCGCGTTCTTCTCGTAGACGCTCTGCGGACCGCCCGACAGGATCAGGGCGTCGGGGGCCTCTGTTTTGATCCGGGCGGCGGGGACATCGAACGGGAAGATTTCGGAGTAGACGCCCAGTTCGCGGACCTTGCGGGCGATGAGCTGGGTGTACTGCGACCCGAAATCGAGGATAAGGACTTTGCTCATTGACAAATTTTAGCAGAACGAAGCGGGCTACTCAAGGCGACGGTCGGCTCACGAAATCCCATCGAGGAACGGGGCCTGTCATGGCGCGTCCCTGTGCGTCCTCGCGCCTCACCCGTCAACGACTGTTAGCGCCCTCCGAGGGGGAGGGGTCCCCGTCGCTCCGGGCGCGCAGGGACTGGCGCCATGCCACCCGTTCCTCATCAACGTAGAGCATCGGGCAAAAAAGGACGATTCTTGTTGAGTCGCGGGGCGCGTTCCCCTACAATAGGCGCCGAATTCTGAAGATGGACGAAGACCGCCCCTTCGAGATGCCGATCGACGGCGTTCTGGACCTTCACGCCTTCCGGTCCGAAGAGGTCAAAAGCCTGGTGCCGGAATACCTGGAGGAATGCCGGCGGCGGGGCATCCGCGAGGTGCGGATCATCCACGGCAAGGGGACGGGCGCACTCCGCCGCCTCGTCCAGAGCCTCCTCTCGAAGGACCCCCGCGTCCTGAGCTTCAAGACCGCCGACCTCGGCGGCGGCGGCTGGGGAGCGACCGAGGTCGTCCTCAAACCCATGCCTAAGAAAAAAAGATGACCCGAAGCGCCGGCCGAGCAGCCCATTTCCTGGGGGCGACGGCAGCGGAACCGGGCCCTCTAAGGAGTCCTTCATGAAACGCATTTCGTCACGGAGCATCGTTTACGGGGCCGTCGCCCTGGCTGTCGTCCTCGCCGCGCTCAACACCCCCTCGCCGGGATTCCCGGCAGGCGCCAAGGAAGAGGCCGTCATCCTGACGCCCGCTCCCTCGCCGTCCCCCCGGGTCAACGGACCGCGCGTGTTCGGTGCCCGCCCGGGATCGCCGTTCCTCTACAGGATCCCGGCGACGGGCGAACGGCCGATGGCCTATTCCGCCGAGAACCTCCCCGCGGGCCTGTCCCTCGACCCGGCCACCGGGATCATCACCGGCGCGATCGCGGAGCGGGGCGAGTACGCCGTCACCCTCAAAACGGCCAACAGGCTGGGCGCGGCCGAGCGGGATCTCAAGCTCGTCTGCGGCGACACCCTGGCCCTCACTCCGCACCTGGGTTGGAACAGCTGGTACGTCTGGGAGAATCACGTCACCGACGCCATCATGCGGGCGGCCGCCGACGCCATGGTCGAGACCGGCCTGGCCGATCACGGGTTCATGTATGTCAACATCGACGATTGCTGGGCGATGAAACCGGGGACGGATGACCCGACGCTCCAGGGCGAGCCGCGGGACAAGTCAGGCAAGGTCAACTCCAACCCCCGCTTTCCCGACATGAAAGCGCTCACCGACCATATTCACGCCAAGGGCCTCAAAGCCGGGATCTACACCTCGCCGGGGCCGCTGACCTGCGCCGGGCACTCGGGAGCCTTCGAACACGAGGCCCTGGACGTCGAGCGGTTCGTCGAATGGGGCTTCGATTTTCTGAAGTACGACTGGTGTTCCTACGGCAGGATCGCCGCGGACAAGAGCCTCGAGGAATACCAGAAACCCTACCGGTTGATCAGCGGGATCCTGAAAGAACAGCCGCGGGACATCGTCCTCAACCTCTGCCAATACGGCATGGGCGACGTCTGGGATTGGGGAAAGGAGGTCGGGGGGAACAGCTGGCGCACCGCGGGCGACCTGGGCGGCTCATTCGAGAAGATCGGCGAAGCGCTCTTCCGGGACGGGTTCGACCTCTACGCCGAAAAGTCGCTCGAGGACCACGGCGGCCCGGGCGGCTGGAACGACCCGGACTATCTGCTCATCGGCTATCTCAGCAACTGGAAGGGAGCGACCGTCCCCACGCCGCTCACCCCGAACGAGCAATACGCGCATGTCTCGCTCTGGTGCCTGCTCGCGGCGCCGCTGATCCTGAGCGGGGACATCACGCGCCTGGACGATTTCACGCTCGGCCTGCTGACCAACGACGAGGTCATCGATGTCGACCAGGACCCGCTCGGGCGGCCCGGGCGGCGGGTGGCCAAGAACGGCAGCTTGGAAGTCTGGAGCCGGCCGATGGAGGACGGGTCGCTGGCCGTCGGGCTCTTCAACCGGGGCGAAGGCCTCAAGGCCGTCGAGGCGAATTGGCAGGACCTCGGGCTCCGGGGCCCGCAGAGAGTGCGGGACCTGTGGCGGCAGCGGGATGTCGGCGTGACCGACGGGAAGTTCGAGGCCGCTGTCGGGCGGCACGGCGTCGTGCTCGTCCGGATGTGGCCGGCCGCCCCGGCCGCTGAAACGGAGTGAGGCGGATGGCGCGCGTCCTGCCGCTCCTTTCAACGCGTTTCGATGAGTAGGTTAGCGCCGGCGATAAAGGTCGGACGCGCCGTGACAGGACCCAATTCCTGTGATTGTGAGTCGTGAAACGCCGTCGTCGTTTTGTCGGAAATGAGTGCATTATGTATACTGTCCCCCGATTTCATAAGAAAGTGAGGAATCATGGACTGGGAAACACTCGTTAAAGAACTGGCGGTTGCGACGCCGTCGAAGATCGTCCTTCTTGTTCTGGACGGCATGGGCGACCTGCCGACAGCCGGGTTGACGGCCCTCGAGAGGGCCCGGAAACCCAACCTCGACAGGCTGGCCGAACAGGCCGCCTGCGGACTGAGCGACCCGGTCTTCCCGGGCATCACGCCCGGAAGCGGACCGGCCCACCTCGCCCTGTTCGGCTATGATCCGCTCCGTTACCAGCTCGGACGGGGCATCCTCGAGGCCCTGGGTTCGGGAGTCGAGGTCGGGAAGAACGACCTCGTCGCCCGGGGCAACTATGCCACTCTCAAGGACGGATTGATCGTCGACCGCCGGGCCGGCCGCATCCCGACCTCGGAGAACGAAAAGCTGTGCGCACGGCTGAACGCGGAGCTCCAGCCGCCGCCCGGGATCGCCATCAGGCTCTTCCCCGGAAAAGAGCACCGCTTCGTTGTGAGGTTCAGCGGCGAAGGCCTGAGCGACGCGCTGACCGACGCCGACCCCCAGAAAGACCACAAGCCCCCGGCCTACTCCAAGGCGGTCTCCCCCGCCGCCGAGGCGGCGGCCCGGGCGGTGAATCATTTCCTCGACGACGTCACGCGCATCCTCGGCGACCGGACGGTGGCGAACACCGTGCTCCTCCGCGGGTTCTCCAAGTTCCCGTCGATCCCCGGTTTCGGCGACCTCTATAAGGTCAAGGCGGCAGCCATCGCCAATTACCCGATGTACAAGGGGCTGGCGCGGCTCCTGGGCATGGATGTCAAGGATGCGGGGCCCTCCACCGCCGACCTCTTCGACACCCTCGAGGCCTGCTACGGCGACCACGATTTCTTCTATGTCCATTTCAAGAAAACCGACGCCGCCGGCGAGGATGGGAACGACGACGCCAAGGTCACGGCCATCGAGGAGCTGGACTTGTTCATCCCCCGGATCGAAGCCCTCAACCCGGATGTGCTGGTCGTGACTTCCGACCATTCGACGCCCTGCCCGCTCAAGGGGCACTCCTGGCACCCCAACCCGTTCATGATCGTGGCCGCCTCCGCGATGCCCGACGACGTGGCGGATCTCTCGGAGAGGTCCTTCAGCCGGGGATTCCTCGGCCGGTTTCCCGCCATCCAGGCCATGCCGCAAATGCTGGCGCACGCCGGCAAGCTGAAAAAATACGGAGCCTGATGGCGGGGTCGGAAAAGTACCGGGGCGCGAACATCGGCCGGCGTCTTCCGGTTGCCCTAAACCTAGTATTCTTATATTATAAGTAAAGATTGCCCGGCCCGGATTTCTGATCGATGAGCCAACACGCCGCCCGGAACCGCCTCGCCGCAGCCGCTGTCTGCGTTTCGATGGGCGCGCTTTTGGCCCTGTTCCCCGTCCTGGCGGGTCAGGAGGCGACGGTCGAGGTCTACGAGCTCAGGTCCTACACCCATCCCACGCACACGAGGATCGTCATCGACATCGGCAAGCTCAGGGAGTTCTCCTCGGCCGAGCTCAAGGACCCCGACCGGTTCTATGTCGACGTCTACCAGGCCCGGCTGAACCCCATCCTCCACGGCAAGGTCATCGTCACCAACTGCGATTATCTCAAGGAGATCCGGATCGGCCAGAAGAACGAGACGACGGTCCGGGTCGTCGTCGAGGTCAACCCGGCCGCCGTCGAGCGCTACCAGGTGTTCCCGCTCTTTGACCCGTTCCGGATCGTCCTCGACGTCTTCCCCAAAGCGTCGCAGGCCGCGCCGCCTGCCGCGACCGCCCAACCCGCGCCGCAGCCTCCCGAGCCCACTCCAGGCGGCTACAGCATGGCCCGCCAGCTCGGCCTGGGCATCCGGACGGTGGTCCTCGACGCCGGCCACGGCGGCGAGGACCCGGGCGCCATCGGGCGCAAGGGCCAGCAGGAAAAGGAAGTGGTCCTGGCCGTCACCAGGCTGCTGCGGGACCTCCTCGTCGCCAAGGGGCTGAACGTCATCCTCACCAGGGAATCCGATATCTTCATCCCGCTCGAGAACCGCACCGTCATCGCCAACCAGAAGGCCGCCGATATCTTCGTCTCCATCCACGCCAACGCCAACCGCAAGCGGGACCGCAGGGGCGTCCAGACGTTTTATCTCAACTTCAGCCCCGATGCCCAGGTCGTCGAGATCGCGGCCCGGGAGAATGCCACGTCCACCCGGACGATGGGCCAGATGAAAAACACGCTCGGCAAGATCGTCCAGAACAGCAAGATCCTCGAATCCCGCGACCTGGCCGACAAGATCCAGAAAAATCTGGTAAAATCGTTATCCGGGCACTACAGCGCCGTCGGGAACCTGGGCATCCGCGGCGGGCCGTTCTGGGTGCTGATCGGCGGCGAGATGCCGTCCGTGCTCGTGGAGATCTCGCATCTCAGCAACGCCGCGGAAGAGGACAGGCTGCGCAGCCCGGCGTACAGAAAGCAGGTCGCCCAAGGCATCTACGACGGCATTCTCGAATACATGAGAGCGCTCGGAAAAGGATAACTGACATGGACCGAAGGGACTTTATCAGGGATGTGGCGGTCGGCGGCATGCTCCTGCGCCTGAGCCCGGGCGTGTTCGCTCAGGCCCAAAGCCGGCCCGACATGGCGATCGTCACCGGCGAGTCGCCGGCGGCCATCACCAGGGAAGCGATGGCGGCGATGGGCGGCATCGGGCGATTCATCGCCAAGGGCGACAAGGTCATGATCAAGCCCAACATCGGCTGGGACCGGACGCCGGAGCTCGGCGCCGGCACCAACCCCGAGGTGGTCAAGACACTCGTCGAACTGTGTTTCGAGGCCGGGGCCAAGGACGTGACGGTGATGGACAACACGACCAACCAGGCCCAGCGCTGCTACGCCCGCTCGGGGATCGCCGCGGCCGCCAAAGAGGCCGGGGCCAAAGTCCCGTTCGTCAACCCCCATAAGCTCAAGAAGATGCCGCTCAAAGGAGAATGGCTGAAGGATTGGGAGGTCTACACGGACTTCGTCGAGGTCGATAAGCTCATCAACGTCCCGGTCGTCAAGCACCACAACCTCTGCCGCCTGAGCATCGGCATGAAGAACTGGATCGGCGGCGTGGGCGGCCCCCGGAACCAGCTCCACCAGGACCTCGACAAGGCGGTGGTCGACCTGGCCGCCTTCTTCAAGCCGACGGTCACCGTGCTCGACTGCTACCGCATCCTGATGCGGAACGGCCCGCAGGGCGGCCGCACTTCGGACGTCAAACTTCAAAAGACCTCGGTCGTCACCACCGACCCGGTGGCGGCGGACGCGGTGGGCGCCGGTTTCGCCGGCGTGACGCCCGAGGAGATGGCCTACATCCCGCTCGCCGCCGCCCGCGGCTTGGGCCGGTTCGACCTGGAGAAGCTCCGCGTTGAAAAAAGAACGATCTAAAAAATACCGGGCGCTCCAGTTCCTGCGGATCCTCAGCCAGGTCGTCTTCTTCGCCGTTTTCCTACGCCTCATTTTGCTGACCCACTTCACGGGAGTGGACTATATCGCCTCGCCGGTCGAGGTCTTCTTCCACTTCGACCCGCTGCTCGCGCTGGCCACCACGATCGCCTCCCGGGTTTTCTTCGCGGCTTTCGCCCTGGCCGGGATCACGGTAGCGCTCACCCTCGTCGCGGGGCGGTTCGTCTGCGGCTGGGTTTGCCCGCTCGGCTCGATCCATCAGTTCTTTTCGTTCGTCTTCAAGAAGACCCGGCTCCTCAAGCCGCGGCCGGAGGGTCAGAGCCGGGGCCGGCTGGCCTGGAAATACTACGTCCTCGCCGCCGTCCTCGCCGCCAGTGTCTTCGCCGTGGACCTCGTGGGGATCGCCGACCCGATGTCATTCCTCTACAGGTCGTTCGCCGCGGGCGTCATCCCGTGGCTCTCCAGGGCGGGCTCGGCGCTGACCGGGATCCTCTATGCGGCCGGGCTGGGCTCCGCCGGCGACGCCCTGACCCAGCTCTTCGGCAACCTGTCGCTCAACTCGACGTTCTATCAGGGGTTCTTCCTGAGCCTGCTGTTCATCGGCGCCGTGCTGCTCAACATCTCGAAGGAGCGGTTCTGGTGCCGCTACCTCTGTCCGGCCGGCGCGCTGCTCGGGCTGCTGTCCCGCTGGAACATCGGCAAGGTGCGGATCGACATGGAGAAGTGCATCAAGTGCAACCTCTGCACGCTTCAATGCCAGACGCAGGCCAACCCTTACCCGAACGAAGGCTGGCGAAGCTCCGAATGCGTCTACTGCTACACCTGCGCCGCGGTCTGCCCGACGGCGGCGGTCCGCTTCCCCGTCAAGGCGGCGCCCGAGAAAATCGCCTCCGTCAACCTCTCCCGGCGGAAGCTCCTCCTCACGACCGGCGTCAGCCTGATCGCCGCGCCGTTCTTCAAGATCACGCCGGCGGGACACCGCGCCGGCGCCAAGCTCATCCGGCCGCCCGGGGCGGTGCCGGAACCCGAGTTCCTGAACCGCTGCGTGAAGTGCGGCGTATGTATGAAGGCCTGCCCGACAAACGGGCTCCAGCCGGCGCTCTCCGAAGCCGGGCCCGAGGGAATCTGGACGCCCGTCCTCGTCCCCCGGACGGGCTACTGCGAATACTACTGCTCGCTCTGCTCCCAGGTCTGCACCACGGGCGCGATCAAGGAGCTCACGATCGAAGAGAAGGTCAAGGTTGTGATCGGGACGGCCTGGGTCGACAAGAGCCGCTGCATTCCGTACGTTTTCGGGAAGCCGTGCATCGTCTGCGAGGAGCACTGCCCGACCTCGCCCAAGGCCATCAAGCTCATCAAGACCGAGACCAAACTGCCCGACGGCACGGTCCTGACACCCCTCGCGCCGGTCATCGACCTCGACCTCTGCATCGGCTGCGGCATCTGCGAGAACAAGTGCCCGGTCATGGACCAGCCGGCCATCTTCTGCACGAGCGTCGGCGAAAGCCGGTCCGAGAAGAACCGGCTGCTCCTCGAAGTCATTCAGACAGGAGGGGCGCCCTCGACCGAGGACACCTACAAATAGAGCTTCAGAGGACCGCGGGCTCGAGGAGCTCGATCGTCCCCTTCTCCGCATCCACCCGCGCCGGTATCCCCACGGGCATCGTGAACTTCATCGGCAGGTGGCCGAACATCGCGCCGTTCCAGGCAGGGATACCCAGCCGCTTGACGTGGTCGTCCAACACCTGCTCGAGGGTCAGCGACCCGTAGCCCCCGTCGGGATCGCAGTCGGTGCACCGGCCGAAGATGAACCCCTTCACCTGTTTGAGGACCCCGGCCAGGGCGAGATGGGTCATCATCCTGTCCACCCGGTAGATCTCTTCGTTGATATCCTCGACGAAGAGGATGGCGTCGCTCCAGCCGGGGACGAATTCGGTCCCGATGAGCGACGAGATGATGGAGAGATTGCCGCCGCGGAGAACGCCGGTCGCCGTGCCGGGAACGATGGTTTGGACGCGATATTCGACCTGCGTCAGATGGTCTCCCACTTCGGCCAGGTTCCGGAACGTCGCGGGCTCCGCTTCCATGACGACCCTGCGGAAGAAATTCACGGTGAACCCGTTCCACGGGTCGAGGCCGATCGGCCCGTGAAAAGTGACCAGGCCGGTCTTGGCGTGCAGGCCGACGAGGAGCGCGGTGATGTCGCTGTAGCCGACGAGCACCTTCGGGTTCCGGCGGATGACGTCGTAGTCGAGTAGCGGGAGGACGCGGGCGCAGCCCCAGCCGCCCTTCATGGCGACGATGCCGTCGACTTCCGGGTCGGCGAAGGCGGCCATCAGGTCGGCCGCCCGGTCCGCGTCGTGTCCCCCGAGGTAGCCGTAGCGGTCGAGAAGGTGCGGCCCGGGCTTCACCTTGAACCCCAGGGCTTCCATGTTCTCCCTGACGATCGCCGCGTCATTCCGGGTCGCCGTGGCGCCCGAGGGACTGACCAGGGCGACCGTATCGCCGGGGCTGAGGCGTTTGGGCTTGACGGACGGGACGGCGGCGGGTCCGGGCGCGCCGTCCGCCGCGCCGAGCGGCAGGCCGGCCAGTCCGGCGGCGCCGGAAATTGCGGCTGTCTTCAAGAAGTCTCTTCGGTCCATGGCTCACCTCCGCAGCGGATTCCGGCGGAATTCTACACCATCCCGCCGCCTCTTGTCCTTCCAGGCGTGATCCCGGATTACCGGAGATGATCGGCTGCCATCGGCCTGGCTCCGATTCGGGTTCTTAACGCCGCGACCTCAAAGCCCTCCTCGGCGGCTGCGTAACTCGCGTTCCAGATCTCCTCGCCACGAACTTGATTCTCTTTTATTCTCTTAGGTCCGGGGCGAGATCCCTTTCCGTTTTCGAGCTCAATACATACTCGCCGCTTCCAAGGCAAAGTTCCCTCGGAGGTCATTTCGGTCGGGCTGAACCCTCAATGTCGCTGCGGCCGATGGCAGCCGATCATCTCCCAAGAATCAGGCATATTCACTTTTTGTCGGAGGACCTTCTCTCTTCATCGCGGCAGGATGCGATCACGGGGCGTTATCTGAAGCCTAACCGTCCGTGGCACTGACCCGTTCCGACGAGATGTCGCCGATATTCCGGTGACACGTACCGGATTCTGGAAAAATCGGAGCATGTCCCCGGACTGCCGCGGCGTGCCCGCTCCGATAACCCCGCTATACTTCGAAGAGGCCGAAGAAAGTTGACGGGAGGTGCGCCACAGGCCTATATTGGCGGGGCCGCCATGTGGACCCGCCGGATCGTGCCGTTCCTGCTCGCCGCACTCGCCTTGTCGGCCGCCGAACCGACCGCCCCGCCGCCGCGGTACTGTGTCGAATTGACATTGGAGACACCCGCCCGGCTTCCGAACACGCCCTGCGAGCTGGACCTCGATTTCGACGCCTATCTCGAGAGTCTGGGAGCAAAGGGCCCGTTCGACAGGAATTCCGTCAGGGTCGAAGCGCGGGACCCGAAATCGGGGCGTTTCGAGCCCGCCGACTTCCGGCTGGAGGAGCGATCGAGCGGCGATGCCGACCGCCTCCTGTGGCTTATCCGGAAGCCGTCGCAGACCGCCTTCCGCGTCCTGTTCGATGCCGCCGCCGACCCGCCGCGCCGGCCCCGCGACTATGTCCCCGCCATCGGCGCCGGGGACGAGCTGATGTTCAACACCGGCGGCCCGGCGCCCCTGGTCGCGATGACCGCCCCTCTCCTCGCCGACCTGACGGGCGACGGGATCACCGACGTTCTGGCGATCAACCATTACAGCGAACGCTTCGGCTGGCCCGATGACGGCATCCGGCTCCAACCCGGGATCGGCGAAACCGGGGCCGGTCTCGTCGTCAGGGGGTCCTTCCGACTGCGCTTTGTGCCCGAAGGGGGGCGGCCGGCGGACGCCCGGCCTCTCCACGCCCGATACAACTGGGTCTGGCCGGTCGACTGGGACGCCGACGGCCTGACCGACCTCCTTTACATTTCGATGGCCCAGAGCGCGGACGGCCCAGGCGCGCTTCCTGAAAACAGGGATCTCTTCGCCTCGCCCGGGCAGATCACCTTCCTCAAGAACCTGGGGACACCGTCCGGGGGCGGGACACCCCTGTTCCGGGAGGCTGGCGGGTATCCCGCCGCGGAGATCACCGACAACGCCTACGTCCCGTCCCTCTCCTGCGCCGACCTCGATGGGGACGGCCGCGTGGATATCGTCGGCGTCCGCACTTCGCCCGACGGCGCAGTCCGTTCGGTTCACCTCTATTTTTATAGGAACCGGGGCGCCGATCCCGGAGCGCTTCCCGTCCTCGACTCCCCGGCACGTCTCCTGACCGCGGACGGGCTCCCCGTGACGGCCACGCAGAGCGCCCACCAGGTATCGCTCGGCGACGTGGACGGCGACGGCCGCCCGGATATCATCGGCAACGAGCTCTCCCCGTCTCAAGCGTATTGGTTCCGAAACCTGGGGGGGACGCCGCCGCGGTTCGGCCAAAGGTCGCCGCTGGCAGGGCTGCCCGAGGACCTCAGGGGCTACCGCTGGGTCTCATGGAAGGGCGGAGAGGGGCTGCTCTGCATCTCCGGATCCCGCCTGTTCGCCCGGAAGGAGGGGAAGAGAGGGCCGGCCTTCGCGCCCGCCGGCCGGCTGGCGGAGGTCTTCGGACCGTTGCGCGGCAGTGTCCAGGAAAAGCCGGAGTGGGTGGACTGGGACGAGGACGGCGACCCGGACCTTCTGGCCGGCGAGTTCGCCGGGACGATCCACATTTACGAGAACGCGGGCGAGCCCGGCCGGCCGAAGTTCCTCCCGCCCGTCCCGGTCGCCGCCGCCGGCGGACCGATCCGGATCACCCGCGACGGCGTCTTGGGAGGCAAGCACTGGCACGGCATGGCGGGCTATCCTTCGGTCGCCTGCGCGGATTGGGATGGGGACGGTCTCTTTGACCTCATCGTTCCCAACGAGACCAACCGGGTGTTCTGGTACCGGAATGTCGGCCGGCACGGCGCGCCGGCTTTCGGTGAAAGGCGCCAGATCCTCCCAGACGGGTTCACCGATTCCGCCGCCAAGCGGGAAAGGACGCGTCGGCTGGCCGAGGACCGCGCGGTGCCCAATCATCCTTACCCCCTGGAACCGGACGTCCCGTTTTTCTGGAGGACGCGGCTGGCGATCGCGGATTACACGGGGGACGGATTGACGGACATCATCGCGCTCGACGGCCTGAAAAACCTTGTTTTATACGCGCGTTACAGGGGCGATAAGGGGGAATTGCGCCTCGGCCGGGGGAGAGCCGTCGTCGACGACCTCGGGCGGCCCATCGAGAAGCCTCATTATTTCAAGCTCCGGAACGTGGACTGGGACGGCGACGGCCTCATCGACATCGTGGCCACGCAGAACCTCTTCGGCCCCGACCAGCGCAGCCTCCTTTTTCTTAAGAATGTCGGAACGGCGGAAAACCCCGCCTTCGCCCGGCCGGAGGCCATAAGGCTCTGGGGAAAGGACATCCGTTATTCTTCCCACGGCCTCCAGCCGAGCTTCCTCGATTACGACGGCGACGGGTCATTGGATTTCGTCGGCGGCACCGAGTCCGGGCTCTACGTTCTCTTCCGGCACGCGGCGCTGACGGAACCGAAGCCCGTCGCGACCGCCGGCGAGCCGCGCATCCTTTAGCTGGACGCTTTCCCGAGGCGGTTCAGGTCCCATGGCCGCAGAGAGGCCGCAGGCGGCGGCCTGAAGGTCCTTGGGCTGGCGGGGTTGCTGTCCGGGGTCGGGATCCTGGCGGGAAGCATCCTCGAAAGCCGCTTCATCTTAAGCTTCTTCCAGCCGATCTAAGGCGGGATTGGCCACGCCTGAGGGCCGCTCTCCGGCGCCATCCCTGACTACGGTACTTACTGAGCGGTTCGCGGCCGGAGGACGGGAGGATTAAAGGCCGCAGTCGGGAGCGTTGCTGGAAATCTGAAACCAGTTCCCTCCCTTGGCTTCGTAGAGCCACAGACCGTCCGCGCCGAAGCTTACGGCCAGGGTGGAGTCGAACCCCAGGCCCCAATAATCGCCGCTCACCATGAAGACGGGGTCCTTGGTGTCGATGAGGGCCCAGGTCTTCCGGCTAAAGTCATAGGTCCAGAGACCGCTTTTTCCGAAGTCGACGGCCAGCTCCCGATTGTTGTTCTTCCGGTCGGCTTCATCGCGCTCTAAGGCCTCGCAGAAGCCGGCGTCGGGGTCGGCCGGATAAAGCTTCGTCAGGTTGCCGGGATAGCCGCTGAAGGTCCAGAAATAGAGTCCCTGGTCGTTGTTGAAGTCGAGGAGCAGCCGCTGGACGCCCCCGCCGAACCGGGCGGGGAACATCCGGTCGGGGCTGCGGTCGCTGAGCTGGTGCCAGGCGTGGCCGGTGTTTTCGCAGAGCCACAACCCGTTGGCCCCGAAATCGACGATCAGGTCTTCGGCGGCCCCGCCCAGGAACCGGGCCGAGAGGTTGTCGTCGCCGGCGGTCTCCGTGCCGCTGAGCTGTTCGGCCTTGACCTCGCCGCCGGCAAAGGAGATCGTCCAGACGCCCGCTCCGGGAAAGAGATACCCGCCGGCCTCGGGGCCTCCCGGACTGAGGGCTGTCCGCACTCCCGCAGAGGGGGTGAGTGGCGAGACCTGCTTCCAGGCGATCCGCCCGTCCGTTTCGTCAAACCGCCAGACACCGGGCGGCGTCCCGAAGACGACGTGGAGCTCCTGGCGTTTGTCGCCGTCGTCGTCGAGGGCGATGGCCCAGTCGGCATCATTTCCCGAGATCTGCTTCCAAGCCCCCGGGTACCCGTCGTGGCTCCACTTCCAGAGCCCCTCGTCTCCCAGGTCGACGATCAGCCCCTTTTTCGGGCCCTCGCCCAGGGAAACGGCCATGACCCAATCCGGGTCGGTCCCCGAGATCTGGGTCCACGCCATCTGCTCGTAAACCCAGAGGCCCAGGGCGCCGATATCGGCGACGATCTCGTCTTGGTAAGCGTTTTCAGGGTTGAGGTCGGCAAGGAGCACGCCCCTGTATCCCCGCGGCGCGTTGGGCGAAGGCGGGAGTTTGCGCTTGCCGGCCCGGATGTCGGAATCGTCCCGGCTCGCGGGGACGCCCTTATCCTGACTTTGGGACGACGCGGCGGCTTTTTCCTCCTGGGCGAACGGCAAGCCGGCGGACAGGAAGCCAGCGAGCAACGCGGCGGACAGGAGGAGCGGCCACGCACGTTTTATGGACAATTGAACCTCAGCCTCACGATTATATACCATTTCTCCCGGATGAGAAGTTACGGCGGGCCCGCGTTGACAGAACCAGGGTTCGGATATATAAATGAGCCCTGTTGGAGGCCCCATGAAGATCCTGGTGGTGGGCGGCGCCGGCTACGTCGGCGGCGCGGTGACCGACCTGTTGGCCGAGCGCGATCATGAGACGCGCGTCTTCGACGCCCTCCTCTATGAGGAGGCCTATCGGAAGCCCGTCGACTTCGTCTACGGCGACGTCCGCCGGCCCGAGGCGCTCGAACCCCAACTCCGCTGGGCCGACGCCGTCGTCTGGCTGGCGGCCCTGGTGGGCGACCCGGCCTGCGCCCTTCATCCCGACGTGAGCGTGGCCATCAACCAGGAGTCCGTCGGCTGGCTCGCCCGTCATTACGGCGGCCGGATCATCTTTCTTTCGACCTGCTCCGTTTACGGCGCGCAAGACGGGCTTCTCGACGAGTCTTCGGCCACGAACCCGCTGTCCGTTTACGCCGTGACCAAGCTCGCCGCCGAGCAGCATCTCGCCGGGAAGAACTCCCTCATCTTCCGTCTGGGGACGCTCTTCGGCGTCGGCGACCTTTTCTCCAGGATCCGCCTGGACCTCGTGGTCAACACCATCACGGTCAAGGCCTGCCAGACAGGCCGGATCATGGTGTTCGGGGGCGGCCAGTACCGGCCCCTCCTCCACGTTCGGGACGCGGCCCGCGCCATCGTCGACAACCTGGAGACGGCCTCGACAGGGATCTTCAACCTGGCGAGCGGGAACATCCGGATCGTCGATCTCGCCGGCCTCCTCCGGAACCACTTTCCGGATCTCGTCGTCGAGCAGACCGAACGCCGGTTCGAGGACACGCGCAACTACCGCGTGTCGAGCGAGCGGGCCGGGCGCGTCCTGGGCGTAAAGCCGGAGCGTTCGATCGATGACGGCATCGAGGAGATCAAGGCCCTCGTGGACTCCCACCGGCTCAAGGACGTCGACAACCCCCGCTACACAAACCAGAAGTTCCTCTCCCTTTACAACACCCACATAGGAGACTGACATGGCCAAAAACCAGCCGCCGGCCGAGCCCCGGGTCCTCGAGGGCGGGCTGTCCGTGGACGACCGCGGGGCCGTCGGGTTCGTCAACGATTTCGCCTTCGAGGGCGTCCGGCGCTTCTATACGGTGTCCAACCATGCCGCCGGGTTCGTCCGGGCCTGGCACGCCCACCGCCGGGAAGCCAAGTATGTCACGGTCCTCCGCGGCGCGGCGGTCGTGGGGGCCGTGAAGATCGACGACTGGGAACACCCCTCGCCGGCGGCGCGCGTCCATCGCTTCGTGCTGTCCGCGCAGAAGCCCTCCGTCCTCTACGTCCCGGCAGGCTACGCCAACGGGTTCATGTCGCTCACCGCCGACGCGCTGCTCGTCTTCTTCTCGACCGCGACGGTCGAGGAGAGCCGCGTGGACGACGTCCGGTACGACGCCCGGCTCTGGGACATCTGGAAGGTCGTGGAGCGATGAGCGCGACGCGGGTCCTCGTTCTCGGCGCCTCCGGCATGCTGGGCTCGATGGTGGCCGACACTCTCTCCCGGGACGCCGGACTCGAGATCACGGCCACGGTCCGGAGCCCTGAATATCTCGAGCGGGGCCGGCGCCTGCTTCCGGACGTCCGCTGGAAGGACTTCGACGCCGCCGACCCCGACGCGCCCGGCCTGCCGGTCCTCTTCGACGGCCAGGCCTGGGTGGTCAACGCCATCGGCGTCATCAAGCCGCTCATCCACGACGACGACCCCGTCGAGGTCGAGAGGGCGATCCGGGTCAACTCGCTCTGGCCGCACGAGATGGCCAAGATCGCCGCCTGCTCCGGCGCGCGGGTCATCCAGATCGCGACCGACTGCGTCTACTCGGGCGAGAAGGGGCACTACTCCGAGAAGGACGCTCACGACCCCACGGATGCCTACGGCAAGACAAAAAGCCTGGGCGAGGTCCGGGCACCGGAATTTCTTCATCTCCGCTGCTCGATCATCGGGCCGGAGCCGAGAGCGCACCGGTCGCTCCTCGGCTGGTTCCTGAGCCAGAAGCCCGGGGCCACGGTCCCCGGCTACGTCAACCACCGCTGGAACGGCCTGACCACGCTCCATTTCGCCAAGCTCTGCGGCGGCATCATCCGGGAGGATCTTCCCCTCGCCGGGCTTCGCCACGTCATCCCGGCCGACGACGTCACCAAGCGCGATCTCCTCGGATTGTTCGCCGCCCATTTCCGGCGGCCGGACATCGTCATCGAGCCGCGGGAAGCGGCCGTGATCGTCGACCGGACGCTGGTCACGGAGGACGTCGGAGCGAACGCGGCGCTGTGGCGGGCGGCCGGATACGCCTCGCCGCCGGCCGTCGCCGACATGGTCGCCGAGCTCGCCGCTTTCGATTATCGCCTGGCGAACCTGGCCTCGAAGACATAAGGGGGAACCGATGAAGATCCTGACCATCCTGGGCACGCGGCCGGAGATCATCCGGCTCAGCCGGATCATCGAGAAGCTGGACGCGCTGGTCAGCCAGGTCATCGTTCATACGGGACAGAATTTCGACGCCAACCTGAACGACATCTTCTTCGAGCAGCTGGGCGTGCGCCCGCCCGACCATTATCTCGGCGCCCGGGGCACGTTCGGCGAGCAGCTGGCCGTGATCCTGTCGAAGATCGAGCCCATCCTGAAGGCGGAGAATCCCGACCGCTTCCTCGTCCTGGGCGACACGAACAGCAGCCTGGCGGCGGTCGTCGCCAAGCGGCTGCACATTCCCGTGTACCACATGGAGGCGGGCAACCGCTGCTTCGACGACCGTGTCCCCGAGGAGGTGAACCGCCGGATCATCGACCACTCGAGCGATGTCCTGCTGCCGTACACCGAGCGCTCCCGGATGAACCTGCTCCGCGAAGGCATTCCCGGGGAGAGGATCTCGGTGACCGGGAATCCGATCCGCGAGGTCATCGAGCGCCACCGGCCGAAGATCGCGAAATCCAAGGCGCTGGCCGGGCTCGGGCTGCGCCCGAAAAAATATTTCCTGGTCACGATGCACCGCGAGGAGAATGTCGACGTCCCGGAAAGGTTGAGGTCTCTGCTCGAGGCGTTCGACCGGGTGCAGAAGAAATACTCGCTGCCCGTCATCGTCAGCACCCATCCCCGAACCCGCCTGAGGCTCAAGGAGTCCGGGCTGAAGGTGAGGAACAAGGAGATCCGGTTCCTGCCGCCGTTCGGGTTCTTCGAGTTCATCGCGCTCGAGGAGAACGCCGGCTGCGTTCTGAGCGACAGCGGCACCGTCCAGGAGGAATGCTGCATCTTCCGCGTGCCCAACGTCACCCTGCGGGACGTTACCGAGAGGCCGGAGACGATCGAATGCGGGAGCAACGTCCTGAGCGGCGCCGACCCCGAGGCGGTCCTGAGGTGCGTCGAGACCGTGCTCGGCCAGAAACCCGACTGGCGCATCCCCTGGGAATATCTCGCCGAAAACGTGAGCGACACCGTCGTCAAGATCCTCATGGGGTTCAACAGCCCGCACCAGGTGAGGTTCGGCAGGTCCTGACGGCCGACGCGGCGGGGTCCAAGAAAAGGGAACGTCCGTGAGAGTCCTTGTCCTTTCGCAATACTACCCGCCCGAGCCCGACCCGAAGATCCACGCGCTCGGCCGCGACCTGCAAACCCGAGGGCATCGCGTGCGGGTCATCACCGGCTACCCCAACTATCCCCAGGGCCGGATCTATCCCGGCTGGCGGCAGCGGCCCTGGCAGCGGACGTCCCTCGACGGCCTGGATGTCGTCCGGCTTCCCCTCTACCCCGATCACAGCCGGTCGGCGGTCCGGCGGTCCCTGAATTACCTCAGCTTCGCGGCTTCGGCCTCGGTCCTGGGGCCTTTCCTGAGCGGGCCTGCCGACGCCATGTGGGTCTATTCCGCGCCCCTGACGATCGGCATCCCCGCCTGGTGGACGGGGGCCTGGCGAGGTATCCCATTTGTCTTCAACATTCACGACATGTGGCCGGAGACGGTCGCCGCCACCGGGATCCTCAATGAGGGCCGCATCGTCCGGCTTCTCGACCGCCTCGGCCGCTTCGTCTACCGGACGGCCGCGGCGGTCACCGTCGTCTCTCCGGGCTTCAGGCGCCTGCTGATCGCGAAAGGCGTGCCGGAGGACAAGGTCCACTTCATCGCGAACTGGGCGGACGAGGAGATCTACCATCCCGTTCCGCGTGACGAGGGGCTGGCCGCCCGCCACGGTCTGGACGGGCGGTTCAACGTGGTCTACGGCGGGAACATCGGCGCCGCCCAGGCCCTCGAGACGCTCCTCGAGGCGGCCGCCCTGCTGCGCGACCTGCCCAGCGTCCAGTTCGTCCTGATCGGCGAGGGCGTGGAGGGGAAAAGGCTCCGCGCCAGGGCCACGGCGCTGGGGCTCGACAATGTGCGGTTCATCGGCTGGCAGCCCGAGGCGCTCATGCCCGCGTTTTTCGCCCTGGCCGATGTCGCCGTCATGCACCTCCGCCGCGAGCCCCTTTTTGAGATCACCGTCCCGGGAAAGGCTTACACCTACCTCGCCTGCGGACGTCCGATCCTCTGCGCCGTCGCCGGGGACACGGCGGACATCGTCCGCGACGCCGGGGCGGGAGTGACCTGCCCCCCCGAAGACCCGGCCGCGCTGGCCCGCGCCGTCCGCGCCCTCCAGGCCATGCCGGAGCCCGAGAGGCGGGCCATGGGAGAGAGCGGGCACCGCGCCCACCTCGCGAAATATTCCCGCGCGGCTCTCGTCGGGCGGCACGAAGCGCTCCTTGTCCAGGCCGCCCGGTCGCGAAAAGAAAGGTCGTGAGGCACATGCTCCAACCGCTCAAGAACCTGGTCAAGGGTCTGAAAGCCCGGGCCTACGTGCTGACCGGCCAGAGGCCGTGGACGCTCGGCTATGCCGAGCACAAAATGAAAGTGATCCGCGCCATCCTGGCCGATCGCCGGACGCTCGCTCTCTTTTCGGATCAAGCCGGGCTGCCCCGCGGGTTCGGTTTCCGGCTCGACGAGCGGGTGATCGAACTGCCCTGGGTCATCGCCAGGCTCGGCCGGGACGCCGAGGAGCTCCTCGACGCCGGCTCGGCGCTCAATCACAGGTACATCCTGAGCCTGCCGGTGTTCGCCGCCAAAAAGATCACGATCATGACCCTGGCGCCCGAGAGCGTGCTGAAAAAGCCCCCGATAACCTACGCCTACGGCGATCTCCGGAGGACCGGGATCGCGAGCGAAACCTTCGACGAGATCGTCTGCATCTCGACGCTCGAGCACATCGGCATGGACAACACGCTCTTCTATACCCGGGACCCCGGCCGGAAAGAAGCCGATACGGAAGGCTACCAGCTCGCGGTCACGGAGCTCCGCAGGCTGCTGAAGCCCGGCGGGAAATTGTGGATCACCGTCCCGTTCGGGCGCTACGAAAATCACGGCTGGCTCCAGCAGTTCGACCGCCGGATGGTCCGATCGGTGGTCGAGCTCTTCGCCGGCCGGGCGGCCCGGGCCGCCTACTTCAGGTATCTTCCCGACGGCTGGCAGGCGGTTGACGCCGCGGACTGCGAGGAGTGCCGGTATTTCGACCTCAGAAAACAGGGAGGTTATGACGCGGATCACGCCGCGGCGGCGCGGGCCGTCGCTTGTCTCGAGCTCGTAAAATAGGGTTCGGGGCGGACTCTTGAAAATTCCGGAGAAAAGGGGAAGAATAACGGGCAGCGTGATCCCGAGGCAGCCTGAGAGGAACGAATGAGCGGACAAGAGCCAAGCCTGATGGACTTCCTTCTGGTCATCTGGAAAAGAAAGTGGCAGATCCTTCTCCCGTCGTTCGCCCTGGCCGTACTCGCGGGACTGGTGAGCTTCCTCATCCCGAGGAAGTACGAAGTCGACAGCATCATCCGGCCGAGCATGATCTTCGCCCAGAACGAGCAGGGCAACTTCCAGGAGGTCGTGGTCGTCGACCCCAGGCAGGTCTCCGGACAGATCAACCAGAAATCCTATGACCGGCTGATCGCCACCCAGCTGAAGATCGACATCGCGGGGTTTCCCCGCCTGCACGCCGAGAACCTCAGGGATACCCAGCTCATCCGGGTATCGCTCAGGGACGGCGATGTCGACCGAGGGAATGCCATCCTCCTGGCGCTCTTCAAGCTCCTGGAAAGGGATTTCAACCGGAAGATCGACGTCGAGATCAAGTCCATCGACGCCCAGGTCAAGGCCAGCGAATTCGAGGTCAACAGGAAGAACCTGGACATCAAATCCCTGGAAATCGACCAGACCAGGAACAGGGAGGAGAGCCGGGCGTCCGCGAACAAGCTGAAGCTCTCCGAGGCCAGGTACGAAGGCCTGAGCCAGGAGATGAAATCGGTCAGGCAACGGGTCGACGGTCTCGAGGCCCAGCAGAAAGAGGTGCTTAAGGCGCAGCCCGAAGGGGCCACGGCCATCAGCCTTCTTCTCTACTCGAGCGAGGTCCAGCAGAACCTCCGCTACTATGACGAACTCGCGGGGAAGTTGAACACGGAGAAGATGGCCCAGGAAGATTATAAGCTGGCCATGAAATCGGCGGAACAACAGATCGGGCAACTGGCCACTCAGATCGAAAGGTCGAAGAGTGAGATCGAAAACCTGCAGAGCCAGATCAGCCTGTTCAACGAAAAAAAGGCCCGCGTCGATTACGCCCAGCTCATCAAGGAGCCCACACCCTCGGTTTATCCCGTCTCTCCCAACAAGCCGTTCTTCGTCCTGGTGGCGGGGCTGCTGGGGCTTTTCTTCTTCACGCCGCTGGCTTTCCTGATGGAGTATCTGAAGAACAACGGACCCGGCAGGGAGCGCTAGGGTCAAGTTGCGCGTCGGCCTGAACCTGCTCCATGCCCTGCCGGAGATCGGCGGCGGCTGGAACTACATCAGAAACCTGTCCGGGGGCTCGCCCGGGTCGATTCCGAAGACGACTTTGTCGCCTTCGTCACGCGTGAGAGCGAGTGCCTGGTCCCGGCGCGGCCCAATTTCCAGGCCGTCCGGGTTGATATCCGATCGTCGTTCCGGGCCTGGCGGGTCGCCTTCGAGAACACGGCGCTCGTCGTCATGGCCCGGAGGCGCCGGCTGGACTGCCTCCACTGGTTCTCCGGGACGCAGGCCCTGATCGAAGCAACGCCCTCGGCCGTGACCTGCTATGACCTCCATCCGTTCTTGCGTTTGGGGCCGTACTCCCCGGTCAAGCGGCTGTACCTCAAGTTCATGGTGGCGGAGGCGGTGCGGCGAGCCGGAGTGCTGCTCCCCATGTCCGAGGCGACCGCCACGGACCTGGAGAAGATCCTCGGGGCCTCCCGGTCCCGCATGGTCGTCATCCCGCCTGTCCTCGAAGACGAGCTCAGGCCGGCGGCGGCCGCCGACGCCGCGCGCTTCAGGGAACACCACCGGCTGCCCGAGCGCTTCTGGCTGTACGTGGCCCACTTCCATCCCCACAAAAACCACCTCCGGCTGCTCGAAGCCTATCGCCGCCTGGCCGGCGAGGGGCCGGCCTGGCCTCTTGTTTTTCGGGGAGACGACAAGGGGTCCAAGGCCGAGGTCGAGAAGCGCATCCCGGAGCTCGGTCTCGAAAGGATGTCATCTTCCTGCCGCGGCTCGAAGCCGCCGACCTGCCTCTTCTCTATTCGGCCGCGACGGCCCTCGTTTTTCCTTCGCTCTATGAGGGAGGCGGGCTGCCGGTGGTCGAGGCCATGGCCTGCGGCCTGCCCGTGGCCGCTTCGAGGATCCCTCCCGTCATGGAATTCGCGGGCGACGCCGCTCTCGGGTTCAACCCGGCCGACGTCCCCTCGATCGCGGCGGCCATGCGCGAGCTCGCGGGCGACGCCGGTGTCCGGAACGTCAAGCGACGGGAGGGGCTCGACCGCGCCGGCGATTTCCGGGCGGAGGCCGTGATCCCCCGGCTCCTCGACGCTTACGCCCGGGCGGCTGCCACGCGCTGAAAAAGCGCCCTGAGCGCGTCCCCGGCCCTCTTCTCCGAGAACTTTTCAAACAGCGCCCGGTAATCGATCTCGACATCCCGCTCCGCCAACTCCTGAAGCCGGCGCGCCAGTTCGCCGGGGTCGTCATTCCCGAAGAAGAAAAGTCCGGGGGCGGGCACATCCGAGATGTCGGGGAAGGCGGTGGAGACGATGGGCTTGTTCATCAGGATATAGCGCATCACCTTGGACGGGAAAGAAAAGCGGGCGAACGGATGGGAGAGCTTCTGGGGGTTGACCAGGATGTCCATCTCCCGGAGGTGCGCTTCAACGGCGTTCGCGCCGAGCAGGCCGGCGTAAGTCAGGTTCTCGCTGCGTCCGGCCCGTTCGAGAACCCGGGCGAGGAGCGGGCCCTGCCCGGACACAAAGAAATGGAGCCGTGAATTTCCCCTGAGCCGGCCCGCGGCTTCGAGGAAGATATCCGCCCCCCTCTCCGTGTCCAGCGTTCCGGAGTAGGCGACCTTGACGACCGGTTGATGACTTAAACCGACTCTTGACGGCGCCTGGGAGGCTCCCGGCCTGGATGACAGGATGAACGGGATAACGACCGAGGGCCGGCCCCGAAATTCATTTTTCAGCCAGCCGTTGACCAGGGCGGCCCCGTCGCAGACGCTTTTGCCCAGGCGATACAAGGCCCCGAAGACGACACCCCTGAGGGACCATTTGTTGAAGACGACATGCAGACCGTCCTCGAACTGGCAGATGATCCGGACGCGGGTGAAGAGCTTGGCCAGGAGCGCCGGGAGAAGCGTCTCGAACCTGAAGTTATAGAAGATGATGAAATCCGGCTTCCGGCGCAGAGCCTCGAGCGTGCAGAACAGCGCGATCTCGAGGAACGAGAGGTAGCGCACGGCCAGGTAGCCCGGATAAATCACGGGAATGCGCCGGCCGCCGAGGTCGAGCGCTTCGTGATGGGTCGGGATCCTGGCGAAATCGCTCCGCCGCGAGTAGCCGGTCGAGAGCATCGTCAACTCGTGGTCTTTCGCCAGCAGGGAGAGGAGCGGCAGGATCTTGTTCATGCCCCCCGGCGAGTATTCCGTGGTCAGGCCGAGCGTCCGGCGCCTCTCCTCGGAGAAGTAATGGGCGATATAAAGGATCTTGTAAGGCGCCGCGCTCACAGCCGGCTCGATATCCCGTCGTGGATCTGGACCAGGATCTCGCGGAGGCCGAACGTGAATTTCCAGTCCGGGTAATCGGCCCGGAATTTTTTCAGCCCGCTGACATACCAGATGTGGTCCCCGCGCCGCGGCGTCTCCGAGTAGGTCCAGTTCATCTTCCTGCCGGTGATCGCCTCGCACAAGGCGATGGCCTCGAGCATCGAGCAGTTGGAAAAGCGGCCGCCGCCCGCATTATAGACTGCGCCGCTCTTGGGTTTCCGGTAGAAATGCCAGAACATGGCGACCAGGTCGGCGCTGTGGATGTTGTCGCGCACTTGTTTTCCCTTATAGCCGAACACCGTATACGGCTGGCCGGTGATGGCGCATTTCATGAGGTAGGCCAGGAACCCGTGGAGCTGGGCGCCCGAGTGGTCGGGGCCGGTCAGGCAGCCGCCCCGGAAGCAGGCCGTTTTCAGCCCGAAGTAGCGTCCATACTCCTGGACGAGGACGTCGGCGGCCACCTTGGAAGCCCCGAACAGGCTGTGGGTGGTGCGGTCGATGCTCATCGACTCGTCGATGCCGTCGGCGTAGGGATGGCCGTCCTCGATCTCCCAGCGCGTCGGCAGCTCGCGGAGCGGCAGGAAGTTCGGGTTGTCGCCGTAAACCTTGTTCGTCGAGGTGAAGATGAACACCGCCTTGGGCGCGTGGAGACGCATCATCTCGAGGAGGACGAGCGTGCCGTTGGCGTTGATGGTGAAGTCGGAGAACGGCTCCCGGCTGGCCCAGTCATGGGACGGCTGGGCGGCGGTGTGGATGATCAGCCGGATGTCGCTCCCGTGCTCGGCGAAGATGTTCTCGACGGCGGCGCGGTTCCGGATGTCGATCCCGTGGTGGACGTAACCCGGCACCTCTTCCTGGATCTTCTTGAGGTTCCAGCGCGTCGAGGCCTCCCGGCCGAAGAAGTACTTCCGCATATCATTGTCGATGCCGATGATCCGGTCGAACTTTTTCTTGGCGAGGAACCGGACGCTGGCCGAGCCGACGAGCCCGGCCGACCCGGTGACAAGAGCAACACCCATGGCGATGTCCTTTCCGTTGACGGTGCCGGGATTATATCACAGCCGGCGGGACTCGGGGAGGCCCGGCTTGGGAAGCATCTCCAAACATGTGACGGCGATGATCTCACTGAGGGGTGGCACGGCGATAGCCCCTGGGCGCCCGGAGCGACGGGGATTATACCGGAGACACTCCCCAGACTTTACCTTGGAATTATTTTCCCTCCCAACCCTCAATCACCTGATCACCTGGATGGAGATGCAGCCCCCGGCTTGACTCTCTTTCCCGCCGTTACATAGAATATGGCATGTTGGAAGGGCGCATTCCGCCCGATCTCATCCCGAGCGAGGACAAAAACGTGAATCCCCTGCCGGCGCCCGAGCCGGCCTTCCTGGCAAGGCGTCCGGTTTTGGCGAAGGTCGTCCGGAACTTCGGCTGGCAGTCGGCCGACAAGCTCTTCCGGATGGGCGTGGGCGTGTTTGTGAGCGTCCTCATCACCCGCTACCTCGGGCCCGAACGCTTCGGCATCTTCAGCTATGCCCTGGCGTTCGCGGGCATGTTCACGACCGTGGCCGGCCTCGGCCTCGACCGGATCGTCATCCGGGAAATCTCCAAGGACGCTTCGCGCAAAGACGCCGTCCTGGGCACGGCCTTCTGGATGAAGCTCGCCGGAGGGCTCGCGACATTTCTCGTCATCCTGGCCGCGATCGGCGCACTCAAGCCTCACGACGCTTCCGTCGTCGTCCTGACCGCCGTCTTCGGGGCGGCCCTGATCTTCAACTCGCTGGACGTCGTCGACTTCTGGTTCCAGGCCCGGATCCAGTCGAAATATCCCGTTCTCGCCCGGAACTCGGCCTTCATCGTGGTCTCCGTCATCAAGGTCGGGCTGGTCTTCGCCTCCGCTTCGCTCCTCTCTCTCACCGTGGCCACGGCGGCCGAGGGCGTGTTCGCCGCGGCGGCGCTGGCCCTCGCCTACCGCTGGGCGGGGAACAGCCTCAGGGCCTGGAAGTATGACCGCGGCCTGGCCCGGACGCTCCTCGCCGAATCCTGGCCGCTCATCATCAGCGGGTTCGCCATCCTGATCTACATGCGGATCGACCAGGTCATGCTGGGGAGCCTGCTCAACGACCGGGCCGTCGGCCTTTACGCCGCCGCCGTGAAATTCTCCGAGATCTGGTACTTTATCCCGCTGGGCATCTCCTCCTCCGTCTTTCCAGTCCTGGTCGAATACTTCAAGGATCACCCGGCCCTGTTCTTCCGTAAATTCCAGAACGTCTTCAATGTCATGGCGATCCTGTCGGTGGGGCTGGCCGTGGTCATGACGTTCGTCTCCGGCAGGCTGGTCGTCCTCGTGTACGGCCCGGAATTCAAAGCCTCGGGGCCCGTCCTGGCTATCCATATCTGGGCCGGCGTTTTCGTCTTCCTGGGGTTTGCGGCGTCCATCTGGACGATGATCAACGGCTATCAGAAATTCGCCCTGTGGGCGTCGCTGACGGGCGCGGCGGTCAAGATCGGGTTGAACCTGCTCGTCATCCCTTCCTACGGCATCGTGGGCGCGGCCGCGACCATGGTCGTTTCGCAGGCCGTGGCTTCGTATCTCGCTTATGCCGCGTCGGCGAAAACACGGACGATATTCATCATGATGACCAGGGCGCTCTTCCTGCCCTGGAAATTTTATAAAGATAATGGGACGAACCCGAGGCCGGGGGCCTGATGGGGAGCATGAGGGCCGGGCGAGCGCACGCATGACGGAAATCAGGCTCTCCACGCCGGTCCTCTTCTTGGTGTTCAAACGCCCCGACACGACGCGCCGCGTCTTCGAGGAGATCCGTAAGGCCAGGCCGGTCCGGCTCTTTGTCGCGGCCGACGGACCTCGCGACGGCCGGCCGGAGGAGGCGGAGCTCTGCCGACAGACCCGGCAGCTCATCAAACCGGACTGGGATTGCGACCTCCGTACCCTGTTCCGGGACAGGAACTTCGGCGTCAAGGCCGGCATCGCCTCGGCCATCGACTGGTTCTTCGAGAGCGTCGAAGAGGGCCTCATCCTCGAGGACGACTGCCTGCCCCACCCGGATTTTTTCACCTTCGCCGCGGAGCTGCTGAGCCGTTTCCGCGACGACCCGCGGGTCATGCACGTCAGCGGCGACAACTTCCAATTCGGACGCCGGCGGGGCGAGGCCAGCTATTATTTTTCGAGATACGCCCACTGCTGGGGTTGGGCGACGTGGCGCAGGGCCTGGACCTTCTACGACAGGGACATGAGCAGCTTTCCCGAGTTCGCCGCGGAGCGAAGGATCGAGAAGGTCCTCGAGAAGAGCCGGGCCCGGAGATACTGGATGAAGGTCTTCCGGGACGCCCACGCGGGCCGGCACAACACCTGGGATTATGCCTGGGTTTACGAGGTCCTGGCCAAGGGCGGGCTGTGCGCGGTGCCGAACGCGAACCTGGTCACGAACATCGGGTTCGGCGAAGGGGCGACGCACACCTTCGAATCCGCCGACCGGCTGGCCGGCATCCCCGCGGAACCGCTCGGACCCGTCGTCCACCCGGCCGACGTCGCGGCCGACGAGGCGGCCGACGACTTCGAGCTCAAGCGCGTCTTGCTGACTCCCTTCGGCCGCCGGCTGCGCGACCGCCTCGGCCTGCTGTTCAAAAGCCGCTCATGAAGATCGCTTACGACCACCAGACTTTTACGCTCCAGGACTACGGCGGCATCTCCCGGTACTTTTTCGAGATTCTCGATCATTTCCATAAGACAGGCCTGGCCGAGTTCGACCTTTGGCTCAGGTACTCGAACAACCGCTATCTCGAGGGCGCCGAGTTCGCGCGCCCCAAGCGCTTCTGGCCGGGCAGCGCCTTCCGGGGCAAAGTCCGGCTGATCGATCTGCTCAACCGGCGGCGCTCGAGAAGTGGACTCGCGGCCCAGGCTTTCGACATCTTCCATCCGACCTATTTCGATCCCTATTTCCTCGGGCCGATCGGCCGGAAGCCTTTCGTCCTGAGCGTCCACGATATGATCCACGAGGTCTACCCCGGGCTGTTCACGCGCCGGGACAAGACCCCCGAGTGGAAGAAAGCCGTGGCCGGAAGGGCGGCCCGCATCCTGGCCGATTCGCAAAACACCAAACAGGATATCATCCGGCTTCTCGGCATCGACGGGGAGAGGATCGATGTCGTCCATCTTGCCGGCGGGCTCGAACGCCCCGCGGGTCCGGACGCGGCCGGGGTCTCCGGTGTCCCCGAGAGGTACATTTTGTTCGTGGGCGGCCGGCTCGACTACAAGAATTTCCGCCCCTTCGCCCGGGCCGTCGCCCCCCTTCTCCGGGACGAACCCGCCTTGGGGGTCGTCTGCGCCGGCGGCGGACCCTTCCGGCGTGAGGAGCGGCGCTTCCTCCGGGAGCTCGGAGTCGAGGACAGGTTCCTGCAGCGTGACCTCGACGACCAGCGGCTGGCTTCGGTCTACGCCGCGGCCAGGGTCTTCGTCTATCCGTCGCTCTACGAAGGCTTCGGGGTGCCGATACTCGAAGCCTTCAGCTGCGCCTGTCCGGTGGCGTTGAGCCGGTCCAGCTCCTTCCCCGAGGTCGCGGGGGAGGCGGGCCTCTATTTCGATCCCGCCGACGAAGGTTCGATCCGGGAGACGGTCCGCCGGGCGCTCGATGACGGCGGGCTCAGGGATTCCTTGAAAGCCAAGGGAAAGGAACAGCTCAAAAAATTCTCCTGGGCGAAAACGGCCGGGGAGACCCTGGCCGTCTATGAAAAAGCCCTGCCGGGGTGGGTGTGATGCGGGCCGTCATGGTCCTCGTGCCCGCCGCCGGTCTTTACCTCGCTCTCCTGAGCCTCTTCAAATTCAAGCGGCTGCTGAACCCGGTGCTGATCATCGTCTGCTGGTGGACGTTCTGGCTGTGGATCTCGAACTTCGGCCTGACGGGCTTTTTCATCCCTTCAAGCGGTACCCAGATCATGGTGCTCGTTATGCTCGCCTCCGTGTCCCTCGGCAGCCTGCTCGCGTTCCCGGGACAGCGTGATCCCGCCAAGATCGCCCGGGCGAACAATCGTTTCCTCCGCAACGGCCGGTATCTTTTCCTGCTCAACCTCGTGTTCGTGCCGGTCATGGGCCTCCTCATGTACCGGGCCGTGCCGGCGCTCCTCTCTTCCGAGCCGGTCCGCTACCGGATGGAAGTTTACGGCACGCCCGACGGGCCGAGCCCGCTCTTCGGAGGAGGCTATAACCAGTTCCTGTTCTTCCTGATCGTCTCGCCGGTCGTCTTTTTCTCGCTGATCGCCGGCCTCATCTCTTTTTTCCGGTACGGGAAAAAGAAGCTGCTCCTCGTCTCGCTCCTGCTCATCGTCATCGAAGGGCTCATCACCCTGGGACGGTTCAATTTCTACTACGTCGTTGCTCTGGCAGCCTTCGCGTATATGTACGTGAAACAGGGAAGATCGGCTATCGCCGAGGTTGAGATCGGACAGGCCGCGCCGCCGCGGCTCAAGCTCAAGGCCGTCAAGTTCGCGGCCGCCGCGGCGGCTGTCCTGGCCGTCGTCCTGGGCTTGAGCATCCTCCGCGGCGAGAAGAATACCGGGCCGCTGGCGGCGCTCGAGAAGATCGCGGTCGAATACCACACGGTCGGCTTGGTCCTTTTTGACCAGGATCTCCAAGCGACGTCCTCGCGCCTGAATTCCGGCCTCTCTTACGGCCGGAGCACGATCGGCGGGCTGGACAGCCTGGCCATCGTCTTTCTCAGGCGATTCAACCCGGACATCGTCCCGGTCGCCCAGGAGAGCGGCGCCTACATGGCCGAGGCCCGCCAGGTCGGACGGGACGATCGCGGCCAGCCGATCCTCGGCAATGCCTTCTACACCATCCTGTTCAGCCTGTACTATGACGGAAGATACCTCGCCGTCGTGTTCTTGTCGCTCGTTTTCGGGTTCTTCCTGTCCAAAAACTGGCAGAGCTGGATCAGAACCGGCTCGCTGGCGAGTCTGACGGCGGCCGTTCTTCTGAGCTATGTCGGCGTTTTCTCGATCTTCCAGAGCCCGGTCGAGGGCCTGAAGTTCTGGGTCGCCCTGCTCCTCATCCCGTGGCTGAACAGGTTCTCGCTCGGATTCGTCAAGCCTGAGAGGCGGGACGCTGATGAATGATCCGGCCCGGGACACGGTGAAGCGGGCGATCGATATCACGGTCAGCCTGGCCGGGCTGGCCGCGTGTCTGCCGGTTTTAGCGGTCATCGGCCTGGCTGTCAAGTGCTCCTCGCCGGGTCCCGTCTTTTTCCGGCAGTCGAGGCCGGGCCGAAGGCGGCCGGCTCTTCACCATCCTCAAGTTCCGGACGATGCGCGAGGGCCGCGCGGGGGGAGGCGACCCGCGCCAGGAGGGCGCGAGACTCACCTCGGTCGGCCTGTTCCTGCGCCGGGCGAGCCTGGATGAGCTGCCCGAGCTCTGGAACGTGCTGAAGGGAGAGATGAGCCTGGTCGGCCCCCGCCCTTTGATGCCGCAGTATCTCGCGCGGTACACGAGTGAGCAGGCCCGCCGCCATGAGGTGAAGCCGGGGATCACCGGCTGGGCCCAGGTCAACGGCCGGAACGCCATCACCTGGGAAGAAAAGTTCCGGCATGACGTCTGGTATGTCGATCACCGGAGCCTGGCGCTCGACCTCCGGATCCTGGGGCTGACGGCGACGAACGTCCTGAGGAGAAAAGGGATCAACCAGCCCGGGTTCGACACGGCCGAGGAGTTCATGGGCAGCCATCCGGCCGGACCGCCGGGGTGAGTCAGCATTTCTTTTGGTGTGATTGTGCTGTTCATTAATAGGGCCTGTCACGGCGCGCCCCTGTGCGTCCGCGTTGAGGCCGTCTGGAAATTCCCGCCGGTTTGGGATAGAATCTTCGCTTTCCCGGGAAGGCACGCACAGAAAGGATAACGACACACATGGACGAAGCCACGTTCGCGCTGACCGACCTCAAGACGCTGAAGCGCCTGGGTCTGGGCGTCCGGATCTTTCCGATGGTCAAGATCGTCAAAGGCGAGGTCGTCGAGATCGACGACGGGAGCCAGATCGACGATTTCACGTTCATCAACGGCGGCGCCGGGGTCAGGATCGGCAAATTCAATCACATCGCCTCGTTCGTCAGCATCATCGGCGGCGGCGAGTTCATCGCCGGCGACTTCGTGGGGATCGCCACCGGAGCGCGCCTGATCACGGGCACCCACCACTACGGCGACGGCCAGCGGATCTGCCCGCTCGTCCCGGCGGAGGAGCAGTGCGTCATCCGGGGGAAGATCGTCCTTGAAAAGGACGTTTTCATCGGGGCCAACGCCATCATCCATCCGAACATCACGATCGGCGAAGGGGCGATCATCGGCAGCGGCGGCATCGTGCTCAAGGATGTCGAGCCCTGGACGATCAACGTCGGCGCTCCGGTCCGCGTGGTCGGGACGCGCCCCAAGGTGAAGGAACCCGCCAAATGAACCTGAAGCTATCGCTCTCCCGGCCGGATATCACGGACTTGGAGAGAGAACGGGTCCTTGAAGTCCTGAGGACTCCGGACCTCAGCCTGGGTCCGCGCCTGGGTGAATTCGAAACCAAGCTCGCCGCTTACGTGGGCTCGAAGCACGCCGTGGCCGTGAACAGCGGCACAAGCGGTCTTCATCTATGCGTCCGCGCCCTTGGGCTCGGGGAGGGCGACGAGGTCATCACGACACCTTTCAGCTTTGTCGCTTCCGCCAACTGCCTCCTTTTCGAACGCGTCAAAGCCAGTCTTTGTGGATATTGAAGAGAGTTCCTGCAATATCGATACGGATAAGGTTGAAAGCTTAATCAAGTGCCGCCGCAAGTCCGGCAAGGGAAAGAAGCTCAAGGGAATTCTCCCTGTTCATGTTTTCGGCCGGCCATGCGACATGCCGGAGATCCTCGATCTGGCCCGGCGATACGAGCTTTCGGTAATCGAAGACGCTTGCGAGGCCATCGGAGCGGAGCTCCAGGTCCCGGGCGCCCGCGGCAAGGCGGGGTCCTGGAAAAAGGCGGGAACGTTCGGAGACTGCGGCGTCTTTGCCTTCTACCCCAATAAACAGATGACGACCGGAGAAGGCGGGATGATCGTCACCGACGATAAAAAGCTCGCCGATTTATGCCGGAGCCTCCGGAACCAGGGCCGGGAGCCCGGCGGCGGCTGGCTCCAGCATGTCCGCCTCGGGTTCAACTACCGCCTGAGCGACATCAGCTGCGCCCTGGGCATCGCCCAGCTCGAGCGGATCGGGGAGATCATCGCGAAAAGGGACCGCGTAGCCAAGCTCTATGACGAGAAGCTGAAGGAGGTCCCCGGGGTCATCGCGCCGCCGTTCGAGTCCGGCAAGAGGATCAGCTGGTTCGTCTACGTGGTCCGGCTGGCGGACCGTTACCGGCGCCGTGACCGGGACACCGTCCTGGCCAGGCTCCGGGAGGCCGGGATCGGCTGCAGCGATTACTTCTCCCCCATTCATCTTCAACCCTTCTACCGCCGGGAATTCGGCTTTAAGAAAGGCGATTTCCCGGTCACGGAGAGAGTCGCGGAAAGGACCATCGCCCTTCCCTTCCACAATAACCTGACAGCCGCCGACGTCGACCTGGTCGGCGAGACCCTGAAAAAGATCTTGAAGTCGTTGAAGCCCGGTTCGGCATGAGAGCGCGCGTCCATTGGCTCGTCCAAGGCGTCAGCCAGGTCGTCCTGGACCTCCTGGTTTTCGCCGCCGCCGCCGTGGCGGCCTATTTTATCCGCTTCGAGGGCCAGCCGCCCGCCGACTTTCTCCGGCAGATGACGATCCTCGTGCCCTATGTCGTCATCTTCAGGCTTCTCCTTTTCATCCTGTTCTCCGTGTATTCGGTGGCCTGGAGATACATCTCCATCCGGGAAGTTTTTCTCATCACGGCCGCCCTTTTCCCGGTCACCGGAGTGCTGTTCGGACTGAGGCTGCTCCTTCGCGCCGAGCATCTGCTCTTCCGGATGCCGCTCAGCGTCATCGCCGTCGAGTTCCTGCTGGCGCTCGTCGGCACGACCGGCGTCCGCATGGCCCGCCGCCTGGCCCATGAGCGCACCCACCGCGGGGCGCTCAACAACGTCGGCAAGCCCATCCGGAAGAACGTGCTCCTGATCGGCGCCGGAGACGCGGGCAACCTGGTGGTCAAGGAGCTCCGGCAGCGCCCCGACCTGGGCCTGAACGTCGTCGGGTTCGTCGACGACGACCCGAAGAAGTACCTCAGCGCCATGCAGGGCGTCCGTGTCCTGGGCGATACCTCGCGCCTGGCGGAGATCGCGCGCAAGAAGCGGGTGGACGAAGCCATCATCACCATCGCCAACGCCTCTTCCAAGGACATCCGCAGGATCCAGGAGGCGTGCGAGGGAGCCAAGATCAAGGTCCGGATCGTCCCCGGGCTGTTCGAGCTGTTCGACGACGAAGTCAAGATCATGAAGATCCGGGACATCAACATCGAAGACGTCCTGGGCCGAAGCGTCGTCCGGTTCGAGAGCCACCGCCAGGAGATCGCGAGCCATTACCGGAACAAGCGGATCATGGTGACGGGCGCGGGCGGCTCGATCGGCTCGGAACTCTGCCGCCAGCTCGCCGGGCTCAAGCCGGGAGAGCTCGTCATGCTCGACAAGGACGAGTTCAGCATCTACGCGATCGACGGCCGGATGCGCCAGGAGTTCCCCGAGGTCAAGGCCGTCCCGTTGATCGGCGACGTCCGGAGCCGGTCCCGGCTCGTGCCGGTCTTCGAGAGATACCGCCCCCAGATCATCTTCCACGCCGCCGCCCACAAGCACGTGCCGCTGATGGAGGCCAATATCGCCGAGGCGATCTCGAACAACGTCCTCGGGACCAAGATCACGGCCGAATTGGCCGCCCGCTACGGTGTCGAGAATTTTATTTTCATCTCGACGGACAAGGCCGTCAACCCGACGAGCGTCATGGGCGCCACGAAGAAGATCGGCGAGATCCTGATCCAGGAATTGGCATCGGCGAGCGCCAGCCGCTTTTCCTGCGTCCGGTTCGGGAACGTCCTGGGCAGCCGGGGCAGCGTCGTGCCGCTGTTCCGCGAACAGATCGCCCAGGGAGGGCCGCTGACCATTACCCATCCGGATGTCCGGCGCTACTTCATGTCCATCTCCGAGGCCGTCCAGCTGATCATCCAGGCGGGGACGATCGGCGATCGCGGGGAGATCCTGGTCCTCGATATGGGCGAGCCGATCCGCGTCCAAGACCTCGCCCGGGACCTCGTCAAATTGTCCGGGTACGCCGAGGACGAGTTCGAGCTCAAATTCATCGGGCTCCGGCCCGGCGAGAAGCTTTTCGAGGAGATCCTGGTCGACGAAGAGAAAGCCAAGGGGACGGAGTTCGACAAGATTTTTGTCGCGCCGCCGATCGAGGTCGAGGGCCGCCGTTTTTCCGAGATGCTGGCGACGCTCCTCGAGGCCGCGGAAGCGGGGGACGAAAAGAGCATCCTCCGGTCACTCAAGGACATAGGCATTGGCTACAGCCACACGTCGGGAGGAACCGCCTAGTCCGGGAGCCGGCCGTCTCCGGCTCACGCCAGGGTTGAATCGGGCGGCGCGGCTCGCCGGAATCTTCGTCCTCCTCCTGATCCTCATCCTGACTTTTGACAAGACAGCGTTTTTCTTTCGCCTGGCCGGAGCCGCGCTCCGCTCCGGCCAGAATGGTCCGGCCTATCTCGCCGCCCTGGCCAAGTGCGCTTATCAGCGGCCCGGCCTCCTGCCGCTTCTGGAAAATGAGGCGGCCGACACCGAATTCCTGGCCGCCTGGATCTCGGAGCACCTGCGGCGCGGCGACAGCGATCTCGGGAAAAGCGGTTACGGGGCTTTCCCTGAGTGGACGGCCGCGAAGTTCCCGGACAACGTCATCCTGGACAGCCTCGGGATCTCCGGGGACGCCGTCGCCGGGCGCCGCTGGCAGGATTTCGACGCCCTCTTTTTTCGCCTGGTCCGCGACCCGGAATTCAACAGCCTGACCTATCCGGCGCTGACCCGGAGTTTCGGGGACGGCCGGCTGCCGTCGGACGCCCTCCCCCGCCTGTTGAGCTATCTCGCCTGGAAGGCGAACCCGGGCCTTGCCGACCGGCTGCGGGAATGGGGTGGCGGAGAGGCCCTCCCGCTGGGGCCGGCGGCTCCCCCCGAGCCCGGCCCGCCGGCCGAACTCGACGAGGTTCGCGGCGCGCTGGCGAGACACCTCGAGATCGACCCGGCCGGGCTCGAGCTGGGAGAGAATCTGATCATTACGCCGGGTCCTTACGGCGGGGCGCCGTTTGAAAGGTCCTGGGACTTCCTGGATATGTCCGGGAGTGAACCTTTCGCCAGGGGAAGCTTCACCGGCGGTGTCGATCCGCTGGCCGGCTCAGTCCTACGGATCATGGGCTTCTTCACCGAGGTAACGCCCGGCCGGATCCCCTGCCGAGCCGGGTTCTTGCGGAAGCAGGCCATTCCGCTCGGCTCGGGAACCTATCTCTTCACCTTTCGATATAATACCCGGGAGGACACGGAACGGCCCTCCTTCTGGCTTGCGGACGTCAAATACATTTCCGAGCGGGAGATCGGCCCGACGGGGGGAGCCTGGCGACGCGTTCTCTTTATCTTGAGGAACGCGGAGCTCGGGATCCCCGAGGTTCAGCCCCACCTGAGGATGTGGGGAACGGGAACGGTCTGGTTCACCGACGCGGGGCTCTACGCGATCGAGACGGCCGGGCCGTTCCTTCCGGCCGCCAAGGAAGCGCTGCTCTATGAGTAAGCGGCTCGTTCTCCTTTACGCCGCGGCCCTCTGCCTGCTCCTCAATTTCATCGTCCCGCCCTTTCAGAACCCGGACGAGCCCCAGCATTTTCGCGATGTGCTGGTTTATGCCCTGGGAGACAACCGCGGGCCCGAGATCGAGGAGCGGCTGATCGAACAGATGGACCGCTATGACTGGTGGAGGAAGGCCGGAATGGGCCGGCCCGCGGCACTGCCCCGGAGGTTCGCGGACATCCCGTTCCTTCATCTTCCCGGCTCGGCGACCATGGCGGGTCAGCCCGTCCTGTACCATGCCGCGGCGGGCCGGCTGCTCAGGCTCGTGCCCGCCGGTGATATCATGGCTCTTTATTATCTCTGCCGGCTGTTCTCGGCGGTATTATTTTGCGGCAGCCTTCTTCTTCTGGCCGCGGCCTTCTCGCGCGTCGCGCGGAATTTCAATGAGACGGCGGGGTTGGGCTTCTTTTTCATCCTGTTCCTGCCCCAATTCTCGGTGCTTTCCGTAAGCGTCAACCCGGAAGCCGCCGCCACGTTTTGGGGCGCGCTGTTTTTCTATGCCGCGGCCGCCTGGATATCGGGGACGGCCGGCCGGCCGGTCCTGGCGCTGCTGCCCGTCGCTTCGCTGGCCGGGTTCCTGACCGACCGGTCGAGCTTTTATCTTATCCCGACGGCCCTGCTCCTGCCGTTTTTTTCCGGAAAGCGGCAGGGGCCGGCCAGGTCGCCGGCCCGGATCGGGCTGTTCCTGATCCTGGCTCTGGTCGGGGCGTCTTGGGCGGCCTGGTTCTTTCCGGGGACGGTTTACAGCGGGCTCAGTTCCGTCCAGAATTTTCTCTTCAGGGCGCCGATCGTGCCGGTGGAGGCCGTCGCCCGGGCCGGAGCCGCCGGGCCGGATCTCCTCCGCTTTATCGACAGCGTTTGGCTCAAGTTCGGCTGGATGGCGTTCCCGGCAGGAGGTGCCGTCTATTATGCCTGGAGGGCGGCGGCCGTTCTGGCCGTCGTGGGACTGCTCGTCTTGGCCGCCGGGCGGCTTGTCCGCCGGACAGCCGCCCGGGCGGGAGACACCCCGCCCGCTTGGTCCGGCCGGTTGATCGCCTTCTCCGCGGCGGCCATCGCTTTCCAGTTCGCGGCGATCCTGCGGACCTCCCTGGCGCTCCAGGTCCCTCCCCAGGGGAGATACCTCTTTCCCGTCATTTTTCCGCTCGCTCTGCTTTTCGTCCTCGGGCTGGAAAGCCTGGGGGACCTTTTCGGCCGCCGGACCGGGAGAGCCGTGGTCGCGGCCTGGCTCGTTTTCGAGATCGTCTTTTTTGTCTTCGCGCTCTGGGGCCTGATCGCCCCGGCCTTCCACCTGACCCTCCGCGCGCCCCATCCGGGCATCTGAGGGCCTTAAGAATTCGATTGACTTCCGCCGCCGACTTAATGAAAAATATCGCCGTGATTTTTCTTCAGCCAAGGTGAAGAAGAGGATTGCCGGTAAACGCGCAAGGTCGCGAAGAAAGCGGCCCGTTGTCCGGCAGTCGGAAAAAGGAGAATCCCATGAACACGCACCCCCCCCGCTTCAAGAAGTGTCTCCCGGCGGCTGTTTTTTTCCTGATATTCGCCTCGCTTTCGCTCCAGGCGGCCGTCCTCAGGAACTACCCCGTCTCGCTCGCCCAGCCGAACGGCGAGAAGGTCTCTCTCTATGCGAGCGGCGATGAGTATTATAACTGGCTCCACGATAAGGCCGGCTACACCATCATCCAGGACCTTGACACCGGATATTACGTATATGCCAAAGACGACAATGGCCGGCTCGTCTCCTCGGGTGTTGCCGTCACGGCGAGCGAAGCCGTCAACCAGGCCGGCGCCCTGGCCCTCGGCCTGCCCAAAGGGCTGCAGATCGCGCCCGAGCTGAGGCCGAAGCCTTCGGAGATCTTTCCGCAAGGTTCGCCCGCCACGCAGAAAGAGATCCTCCAGGCGCCGCACACGGGGACCCTCAACAACCTGGTCATCTTCATCCGCTTCGCCGGCGAGTCCGAGTTCACCGACGCCATTTCGACCTACGACAACATGTTCAACCCGACCACGGCCGGATACAACTCCATGCGGAACTACTTTGCCGAGGTGTCCTATAACGCATTGACGATCCCGACGACCTTCTACCCGACGCCGACGGCCACGGTCGTCTCCTACCAGGACAGTCACGACCGTAATTACTTCACGCCCTACAACGCGTCCACGAACCCGACGGGATATAGCACCGAGACCGAGCGGAGGCTGCGGGAGCACGCCCTGCTGAGAGACGCCGTCAACGCCGTGAGTTCCCAGGTCCCCGCCGGGCTGAACATCGACGGCGACAGCGACGGCTATGTCGACAACGTCTGTTTCGTCATCGACGGGGATCCCACGGCCTGGTCGACGCTCCTCTGGCCCCATATGTGGTCTTTGTATTCTTACACGGCTAACATCAACGGCAAGCGCGTCTATACTTACAACTTCCAGCTCCAGAACCACATGAAAGGGAGCGGCGTCGGGGTGCTGTGTCACGAGATGTTCCACTCGCTCGGCGCGCCCGACCTCTATCACTATTCCAGCGCCACCAGCTACCTCCAGCCCGCCTACAAGTGGGACCTTATGGAATGGGACCTCAACCCGCCGCAGCACATGACGGCCTACATGAAGTGGAAGTACGGCCACTGGATCGCCTCGATCCCCGAGATCACGGCGGCCGGGACGTACACGATCAACCCGCTGACCTCGGCGGCGAACAACTGCTACAAGATCACGTCGCCGTTCAGCGCGACGGAGTATTTCGTTGTCGAGTACCGGAAGAAGGGGACGTCGGCTTTCGAGAACGGCCTGCCCGGCGAAGGGTTGCTGGTCATGCGGATCAACACGGCCTACAACGGCAATGCCGACGGTCCCCCGGACGAGCTCTATATCTATCGGCCGAACGGGACGACGACCGCCAACGGCTCGCCGGCGAGCGCCCATTTCAACTCCGCCGTGGGCCGGACCGCCATCAACGACTCGACCAACCCCTCGAGCTTCCTCACCGCGGGCGGCACCGGCGGACTCAGCCTCTCGGGCATCGGGGCCGTGGGCGGCACCATCTCCTTCACCGTGGACTTTCCGTACGGCGTGTCAAGGGCCCTGAGCGTCAGGGCGACGGCCACCGGCACGGCCATTACCGTTTCGCCCAATGACATACTGGGCCGCGGCAACGGCACGACGGACTTCACCCGCTCCTACCTCGACGGCCAGGCCGTCTCTCTCACCGCCCCGGCGACGTCGGGCTCCCTGAGCTTCCAGAAATGGTACCTGGATGGAGCGGTGCACGCCTCGACACCGGCGACAACGGTGACCATGAACGCCCACCACACCGCCCTGGCGGTCTACGGGGTGGACCTCGGAGAAGCCGTGGACAACACGGCCCTCGTCTGGAGCATGGAAGGGAAAGGCTGGTTCGGCCAAACGACCACGACGACCAGCGGCGGCGACGCCGCCCAAAGCGCTCCGATCGCCGACCAAGAAAAGACGTTCGTGACGACGACCGTAACCGGTCCGGGCACCGTGAGCTGGTACTGGAAAGTCTCGTCCGAGTATGCCTACGATTATGCTTACTTCTATATCGACGAGACGATCGAATATTATGCCACCGGCGGCTTGGACTGGTCCCTCATCAGCGTGCCCGTCCCGGCCGGGGTCCATACCCTGCGGTGGTCGTACGAAAAGGATGAGAGCTATGCCGGCGGGTCCGACTGCGCCTGGATCGACCTCGTTACCTACACCGGCCCCGCCGGCCGGGATTGGCAGATCCTGAGCGGCGTCAACCCGGACGCCGTGATGCGGGTCGACGTCGACGGGACGGGTGGCGAGGAGCTGGCCGGCGACTTCGCGGCGACGGGCCTCTGGCTCTACGACGCCGGGAACTGGCAGATCCTGAGCGGCGTCAACGCCGAAGGGACCGTGGCCGCCGACATCGACGGGAACGGCACTCAGGAGATCGTCGGCGATTTCGGGTCAACCGGCCTCTGGGTATATAACGGCGGGACCTGGCAGATCCTGAGCGGCGTCAACCCCGACAGCGTCATCGCCGCGGACATCGACGGCGACGGCACGCAGGAGCTCGCCGGCGACTTCGCCGCGCTCGGCGTCTGGGGCTGGAACGGCACCTGGCAGCAGATCTCGTCCCTCAACCCGGAAGCCATGGTCGCGGCGAACCTGGATGGGATGGGCGGATCGGAGCTCATCGCCGACTTCGGCGCGACCGGCATCTGGCAGCTCAAAGAAACGGGCTGGCTGCAGATCAGCGCCCTGAACCCGCAGAAGATGATCCGGGCGAACTTCAACGGCACGTCCGACGCGCTCTATGCCGACCTCGGCGTCGCCGGCCTCTGGAAGTATCAGTCCGCCGCCTGGTCGTCCGTCAGCGCCTCAGACCCCGAGGACATGATCGCCGCCGACACGAACGGGAGCGGAGAGGATGAGATCGCCGTGGACTTCGGCGCCGCCGGCCTTTCGCTCTGGGCATCGAACGCCTGGACGCTGCTCTCGGGCTCCAACCCGACTCAGATGGCCGCGGTCAAGATGGACGGGGACGGCGTGGCTCTCATCGCCGCCAATTTCCCCTCGCTCGGGGTCTTCAAATGGAAATCCGGCACCTGGACGCAGATGACCGGGACCCAGGCGGAGAGCCTGGGGGCGGCGGACCTCAGCGGCGATACTTTCGAGAAGCTGGTGGCCGACTTCGGCGCCGTCGGCCTCTGGATCTGGTAATCAAGCGGGGACAGGCCCAGTTTCCAGGTCTGTTCCCGATGGATCTTTGAATATGGTAAACTAGCGGAAAACGCGGAGGCACGCTCCGCGACGCGGCTTGTCCCCGTGGGCTGACATATTTTCGGGCCTCGACTGGGCAGAAGAGAGCCGGAAAAGGGAAAGATACTTGATATATGGTGCCTATCCGCGCATAAAAGCGGGTGAACAGAGGAGGGCGCTCATGAAGAAATCCGCCGTCTGCCTTATCGTCGCGGCTCTGATCCTAATCCTTGGCCCCCGGGTTCTTTTCGGCCAGACGGGAAGCGTCAGCGGCCGGGTCACGAATCCGCTCGACGCCGGGATCCCGAATATCCGCGTCGAATTTTTCGACAGCGCGACAGGCGAACCGATGAGCTCGGTCAACACCGACGGCAGCGGAAACTATACCAAGACCGGCCTCAACCCGGGGACTTACAAGATTCTCTTCTATTTTCCGTCGCCCTCCGGGATCCCCGCAGTCCCCGAATGGTATAACGACAAGCCGTCCTTCAGCACGGCCGACATCATCACGGTCACCCCGGGCGGCTCCCTCACGGGGATCAACGCCCAGCTTCGCCTCGACCCCAACGAGCCCAACGATAACATCGCGCAGGCCGAGACTCCTGACGCCCGGCACCTACACCGACCGGATCCAATACGCGGAGGCGACGCCGACTGGCACAAAGTCTACGTCGCGCAGGGCAAAGACCTGCGGTTTTCGACGACCAACTGTCGTATCTTCGACCCCGATCCTGCCAATGACGACATGGATATCTCCATCCGTGATACGGCCGGAAACCTCATCGGGTTTGCCGTCAGCGCCCGTTCCGAGGAGACGATCTACGCCGCGAACCTCACCGCCGGCTATTATTATGTTGTCGTCGACTACACCGTCGCCTGCCTGTATGATATGATCATCGGCGTCGGCGACCTCGCCATCGGGGAGATCACCGGCCGGGTCACCAACACCCTGGGCCAGGGCGTCCAGAATATCCCGGTCAAGTTCTATCCCGAGGGCGATTCCGCCTGGGACGCCCAGTTCGACGACGCCTACACCGATGCCGGCGGGTACTTCCATTTCGCTTTCACGCCGGGAAATTACAAGGCCCAGTTCCAGACTCCCGACGTCCGCAACGCCGTCCCCAGCGATCTCTACGCCATCGGCGGCTGGTGGTACAATTATGCCGGCAACTTCGCCGACGCCCAGGTCCTGACGATCACGGCCAACCAGACGCACTCGGGCATCGATACCGTTTATATGGACGGGGCCGTCATCACCGGCCATGTCACGGACAACTCGGGGAGCCCCGTCGCGTACCAGCCGGTTTATGCCTTCGACCAAATGGGCAACCAGATCGGGGTGGGCTGGACCGACAGCAACGGCGACTACACGATCAATGCCGTCTTCGTCGAAGACGGCCAGTGCCGGGTCCGGTTCCAGTACAATCGGCGCCAACCAGGCCCAGGAATGGTATAACGACAAGGCCTCCTTCGGCGCGGCGGACCCGGTGTCCATTCAGCCGAGGCAGACGACGTCGGGCATCAACGCCCAGCTCGTCAACCAGGGGAGGATCCAGGGCCAGGTTACGAACGGCTCGACCCCGATCGCCGGTATCCAGGTGCAGGCCTACGATACGATCCAGACCCTCAGGCTGCTGGGCACGGCGACGACCGACGGAAGCGGCAACTATACCATCAGGCTCCTGCCGACGGCCAACGTCCGGCTGCTCTTCCACGCCAACGGCACGAGCTACGCGAGCGAGTGGAACAGCGACAAGGCCTCGTTCGACACCGCCGATGCCATCGCCGTGACCGCGGGAAGCACGGTCAACGGCATCAACGCCGTGCTCGTCCAGGGCGGTTCGGTAAGCGGGACCGTCACGGACGAGAGGACGGGGCTGCCGCTCAACGGCATCCGGGCCGAGCTCTGGACGGCGGCGAACCAGTTTTATCAGGCGGTGACCACGGACGCCAGCGGCATCTACACCTTCACCGGCGCCGCGGCCGGAAGCTACAGGCTGTTCTTCAACAGGTTCTCCCGTTTCTACGGGTCCGAATGGTACAACAACAAGGCGGGCTTCGCCGCGGGCGATACGATCACCGTCCTCACGGGGCAGGCGCTCAGCGGACGCGACGCCGCGCTGACCCCCGTCAGCCGCGTCCAGGGCCGGGTCACGAACCTCTCGGCGGCCGGCATTCCGAACGTCACCGTCGAGGTGCGCGACGCCAACAATCAGACCGTCGGCTCGGACACCACGGACTCGATGGGCTACTATTACGTTTACGGGATCCCCGAGGGGACCTATTGGGTCTATTTTGACGGAACCGCCGCGGGTTACGCCGGCGAGTACTACAGCGACAAGCTGACCTTCGCCGCGGGCGACACGATCGCCGTGACTCCGGGCGTTTTCGGCCCCGTGGCCAACGCCCAGCTGGCCGCGGGCGGCGGCATCACCGGCCGGGTCACCGGGCCCGGGGGCGCCGGAGTTCAGAACATCAAGGTCCAGATCAAGGACATCTACGGCAATAACGTCGCCCAGCCGACGACTGACATCAACGGCGATTATTCGAGCGGCGGGATGGCCGCCGGCACATACCGTATCTTCTTCTCCAACAACGGCCTGGATTATGTCTCCGAGTGGTACAGCGACCGGTATACGCTCCAGACGGCGAGCGACGTCACTGTCCTCGCCGGGAGCGTGACCTCGAACGTCAACGCCCAGCTCGTCTCGAGCGGGACGATCTCGGGGACGGTGACCGACGGCAGCGCGGGCGTCTCCGGCGTCAAGGTGGTGCTGTTCGACATCTATCTCAATAACACCGGTTTCTCGGCGACGACCGACGCTTCCGGCAACTACACCATCAAGGCCATCCCGGCCGGGACCTACAAGATCGCCTTCAATTCGCCCACGGGCGGGGCGGCACCGAGCTTGATCCGCGAATGGTATAACGATAAGTCGACGCCGCAGGCGGCGGACACGGTCACCGTCACCGCCGGCGGAACGCTCTCCGGTACGAACGCCGTCCTGGCCGCGGGCGGCAACATCAGCGGCCGCGTCACCTCCCAATCGACGGGGCTGGGCATCGGCGAGATCGGCGTCAACGCCTACGACGCGACGGGCGTCCAGGTTTCGGGCGCGGCGACCGACGCGAGCGGCAATTTCACGGTCAAGAGCCTGGCCACCGGAAGCTACCGGCTCGAGTTCAACCCCGCGACCTATAACAGCAAGTACGCCGGCACCTATCTCCGCGAATACTTCAACAATAAGGCCGGCCTCGCTGCCGCCGATGCCCTGGCCGTGACGGCCGGACAGACGCTGAGCGGCGTCAACGCCATCCTCGCCTCGGGAGGGGCGACGATCAGCGGCCGGGTGACCAACGCCGCCGGCATGGGCCTGCGCAACGTCACGGTCCGGGTGGAGCTCGAGGGATACGAGCTCTCGAATCAATACAGCGCCTCGACGGCCGTCGACGGTGCTTACACCGTCAGGGGGATCCCGGCCGGGACCTACTCCGTCCTGTTCACCCCCTCGGGCACGTCGGGGAACTACGCCAGGGAACTCTATAATGACGTGGTACCGAGGGGCTGGGTTTGGACGGGCACGCCGGTGGTCCTCACCGACGGCGCCGTGGTCTCCGGTATCGACGCCGTCCTCGAGGCCGGCGGCTGGGTGAAAGGCCGCGTCACGGACGGGGCGGGCGCCGGCATCGCCAATGTCCAGGTGCGGACGCACGACGCTCTGACGAACGACCGGGTGGACGCCGGCCCCAAGACGGATGCGGCGGGCTACTATGCGGCCAGCGCCCGGCCGGGCCAGTATAAGATCTTTTTCAGCGCGAGCGAGAGCGCCGGCGGCCAGTATGCGGCCGAGTTCTACAACAATAAAACGACGCTGCCGGCGGCCGACGCGGTCACCGTCACGGCCGACCAGACGACGCCGAATATCGACGCGGTGCTGGCCGCCGGCACGGCGGGCGGAACGATCGCCGGCCACGTCCGTGACGTCGGGGGGAACCCCGTGGCCGGGGCGGGCATCCAGGTCTTCACCCTCGACGGAAGCAACGCCATGCTCGTGAACGTCAGCACGGATCCGAGCGGCGCCTTCAGCCTGGCCGGGTTCATACCCGGAAACTACAAGCTCCTGACCCACCTCTTCTGGCTCGGCCTCGAGGAATGGTACAGCGATAAAACCTCCTACGCGGCGGCGGACACGATCACGGTGAGCGCCGGGCAGACGACGACAACTGATGTCTATCTGGGCGACTCGGGGACACTGACCCTGACCGCGCCGAACGGCGGCGAGGTCCTCAACGTCGGGCAGAACTTCGCCATAACCTGGACGAGCAGCGGCACGCTGGGCAACGTCAAGCTCGACTACTCGACGAACAGCGGCGCCAACTGGACCGCGATCATCGCCTCGACGGAAAATGACGGGAGCTATTCCTGGACCGTGCCGAGCGCACCGTCCATCAACTGCCTCGTCCGGGTCAGCGAAACCGACGGCAACCCGACGGACCAGAGCAACGCCGTCTTCACCATCGGGACGGTCGTGTCGCCGACGATCACGGTCGTCTCGCCGAACGGCGGGGAAAGCCTGACCGTAGGCGCGGCGCATAACATCACCTGGTCGTCGACCGGCGTCGTGGGCAATGTCAAGATCGAGTACTCGATCGACGGCGGCAGTCATTATTCCGAGGTCGTCGCCTCGACCGCTAATGACGGAAGCTTCTCCTGGACCGTACCGGGCACGCCGGCGACGACCTGTCTGGTGCGGCTGAGCGAGACCGACGGCAGCCCCTGGGACGTGAGCAACGCCGTATTCACGATCGCCGTGGTCACGCCGCCGCCTGTCAACGGGCTCGCAATCGATTTCGGCGCCGCCGGGTTCTGGATCTGGGAGAACTATATCTGGACCCAGGTCAGCGGGGTGAACCCCGAGAGCCTGGCGGCCGCGGATATGGATGGGGACGGCGCCGACGAGCTGGTCATTGATTTCGGGACGGTCGGAGCCTGGCTCTTGGACGGCACGTCGTGGACCCAGCTTTCCGGGGTCAACGCGGACGGCTTCATCGGGGCGGACATCGATGCGGACGGCGCCGACGAGCTGGTGGGCGACTTCGGCTCGACCGGCCTCTGGCTCTGGAACCTGACATGGACACAGCTTTCGGGCGTCAACGCGGACGGGATGATCGCCGCGGACACGGACGGCGACGGCGTGGAGGAGGTCGTCGGCGATTTCGGGTCAACCGGCCTGTGGCTCTGGAAGGGAGGCTCCTGGACCCAGATGTCGGGCGTCAACGCCGACGGGGTGATCGCGGCCAATGTCGACCCCGCGGCGGGCCGGGAGATCATCGCCGACTTCGGGACGACAGGGCTCTGGCTCTTGAAGACCGGCGCCTGGTCACAGATCTCGGGCGTCAACGCCCAGGGCCTGGCCGCCGGCCGGGTCGACGCCGATGCCGAGGAGGAGATGGCCGCTGATTTCGGCGGCCTCGGAGTCTGGGTCTATGACGCGGGCGCTTGGTCGCTGGTATCGGGCGCTAATCCCGATCAGTTGGTCGTGGCCAACATGACCGTCGATGCCGATGACGAGATCGTCGCCGACTTCGCAACCATCGGGATTTACCTCTGGGACAGCGGCGCCTGGGTTCAGATAAACGGTGTCAATCCGGATTTTCTGATCGCGGCCAACGTCGACCTCGACCTGGAGGCGGAGATCGCCGCCGACTTCGCGACGCTCGGCGTCTGGCTGTGGAACAACGGCGTCTGGAACCAGATCTCGAGCACTAACCCGGAGAATATGATCGCGAAATACTGAGAGCCGCTGGCGAGTTCGGAGGGTGATTCCCCGTTCGGGGCCTGGCCCCGAGATTTTTCAAGATCGATCTCCCACTGGCTTCCTCGCGGGAACTGTCACCATATATTTGTTGAATCCCCATCACAGTTCATCTAATATGGTTGATAGCAAGATCAGGGAGGGTGCCATGAAAAAGTACCGGGCTTTCTCTTTGGCATTTCTTTTTCTGTGGTTGATCACAGGGACATCGGGACGCGAAATATTGCCCCCGGGGCGCACTGCTCAATCCTTCCGTCCTTCTCAGATTCCAGCTCCGTCTCCTCTTCAGCTGAACGCACCTCTCCATGCGGCGCAGGATCTTCCCCTGTCCACTCCTCAAGTCCAAGAGATACTCGGCCGGCTGCCGATTTCCTTCGTCGAAAATAGAGGCCAGCTCGACCCCCAGGTCAAGTATTCTGCCAAGTTTCCGGGCGGCGTCATCTATTTGACCGCAGAAGAGATCGTCTATCAATTCTCCGTCGCCAAGACGGCCCTGGGATCCTTGCCAGATTCCGAGGCGTCTCAGCGAAGATTCGGCTCGGTCGAGGCCCAATCGTACGACAGTCCGCTCCGAAAGGTTAAAAGGGACGAGATCGAGAGCGGCCAAGGTTCCGTTCAGGAGAGCCTTCGGATCCGGTTCGTTGGAGCGAACACCGCCGCCAGAGTAGAAGCGGAGGAGGCGAGCGGCGGCAAATTCAGTTTTTTCCGGGGCAGCGATCCCAATAAATGGGTAACGGGCGCGACGGCCTATGAAAAAATCGTTTACCGGGATATCTATCCGCATATCGACCTCGTCGTCAGCGGCCGTGATGGCAACCTCAAGAACGAATACCGGGTGAAGCCGGGCGGCGATCCCGGATTGATCGAGCTGAAGTATGAAGGAGCTAAGAGCCTGGCCCTTAATGAAAGAGGTCAGCTCGAAGCGACAACTGAGTTCGGCTCACTCTTCGAGGATATCCCGGTCAGCTACCAGAAAATCGACGGCCAAAAAAGAGCGGTTGAAGCCAGATACGAGATCCAGGGTGGGGACACGGCCAAAATCGCCGTCGATAAATACAATCGTCAAAATGACCTGATTATCGACCCCCTTGTCTACAGCACATATCTCGGCTCAACCGGTGCTGATATTGCCAGTGCCATCGCCCTTGACGATACCGGAAACATCTACATCACCGGGTCTGCCGGGGCCGGTGATTTCCCCACAACACCCGGCGTCGTGGACGCTTCCTGGAACGGCATCGCCGATATCTTTGTCACCAAAATGAATCCCGAAGGCAGCGGACTGGTCTATTCCACGTATTTGGGCGGGGCGGCTTCTGAACAGGCATGGGGAATCGCCATTGATGGGAGTGGAAATGCCTATGTGGCCGGAGAAACGCCCTCCCCTGATTTTCCTGTCACCTCTGGCGCCTATGATACGAGCTTCAATGGAAGTTGGGACGTCGTCATCGTCAAGATCAATCCGCCGGGCACAAACCTCCTTTATTCCACTTATTTGGGAGGGGACAACCTCGATCATCCCTATGGCGGGATCGCCGTGGACACGTCGGGTTGCGCCTATCTGGCTGGGTGCACGCACTCGGAGGATTTCCCGACGACTCCCTCGGCCTTCGATACCAGCTGCGACGGCAATTATTTTGACGCCTTCATCGTCAAAATCAACTCGACGGGAAGTTCTCTCCTGTACTCAACCTTTCTCGGCGGAGTAGCGAATGCAGACGGGGCGCTCGACATCGCCTTGGCTGGCAGCGGTTCCGTCTGTGTGGTGGGATACACGATGTCCAGCGATTTCCCGACAACTCCCGGAGCCTACGACGAGAGCTACAATATCGGAGTTGATGCCTTTATTTCCAAGCTCAATCCTGCCGGAAGCGCCCTGACCTTTTCAACCTTTTTTGGGGGGACTGGCGATGATGAAGCCGCCTCGATAGCGCTGGACGGACGCGCCAACATCGTTTTTTGCGGATACTCGTCCTCCCCAAACCTCCCGACCACGCCGGGGGCCTATAAAAGAACTCATCAGGGGGGACCCCTTGACGCCTATATGGCCAAAGTTGATTCCATGGGGAGCCGCCTCATCTGCTCCACATATTTGGGAGGAAGCCAAGGCGAATACGGAGAGGCCATCGCCCTAGACGAGAACGGGAACGCTTTTCTCGCCGGGTTCACATCTTCAAGCGATTTTCCCACGACCCCGGCGGCTGATGACACGAGCTTCGGCGGCGACAAGGATGTCTTCATCTCCGTGTTCAATTCTTCGGCCAGCAGCCTGCTCTATTCGACATTTTTCGGGGGCACCGATTTCGATTCCTGCTTCGCGGCGGCACATGATGGAATCGAACATATTTATTTGGCCGGCCAGACCCGGTCCCCCGATCTGCCGACGACACCAGGCGCCTTCGACACAAGCCACAACGGCGGCTCGGATGGCTTCGTCATGAGACTCCAAGCCCAGTACTCGCCTCAGCCTCCGGTCCGGCAGACGTTTGTCGCCGGCGACTTCAACGGCAACGGGTTTAGTGACTTAGCCGTGGATTTCGGCAATCTCGGTCTCTGGATCTGGGCCGGGCTGGCCTGGGGCCAGCTCTCAGGAGTCAACCCCGAGGGCGTGCTCGCCGCCGATATCGACGGCACCAACGACGACGAGATCATCGGCGATTTCGAAAGCCTGGGCCTTTGGCTCTGGGATTCCTGGAACTGGGCACAGCTCAGCGGAGTCAATCCGGAATACCTGGTCTCGGCGAATTGCGACGGCGACTCGGCGGCCGAGGTCCTGGCTGATTTCGGCGCGCTCGGGTTGTGGCTGTATAACGGCGGCGCCTGGTCGAACATCAGCAGAGTCAATCCGGAATGTATGGTCGCCGCCGATCTCGATGGCGATCCGGCAGCCGAGGTGGCTGTGGATTTCGGCTATACGGGCGTCTGGCTGTGGAACGGGGGGGCCTGGACCAAGCTGGACAGCCTCAACGTCGATTTCATGATCGCTGCAAACCTGGACGCCGACCCGGCCCGGGAAATCGTCGGAGATTTCGGCGGGTTCGGCTTATGGCTCTGGGATGGGACGGATTGGACCCTGCGGCTTGACCCGCGCAACGCCGAGTACCTGATCGCCGCCGACACGGATAACGACGGCGCCGACGAGCTGTTTGTCAATTTCGGAGCCGACGGGCTCTGGTCCTGGAATGCGGGAAGCTGGCTGAAGGAAGCCTCGAGCTTCCCCTGGGACATGATCCCGGGGAACCTTGACGGCGATAGTGCCGCCGAGATCGTGGTGGATTTCGACGGCGCCGGATTATATTATCTTAATAGCGGGGCGTGGGTTCAAATAACCTCAGCCGACGCGGAATTCATGCTGGCGGTCGACGTCAATGGCTCGAGCCCCGATGAAATCATCGGTGATTTCGGCCCGCTGGGGCTCTGGATTTGGGTCTCGGGAACTTGGGCCCAGATCAGCGGTGCCGACGCGGATTCGATTCCTTAGGAGTGCCACAAATATGAGGTAAGGGACCAAAGTCCGCCGTGGGGCTTGGCCCCTTCATCTTGAGTTTTTGAGGCGGGCCTTTTTCCCTCCCCTCGACTTACCGCAGCTGGCTCCAGGCGCCGCCGTTGCGAAGCCAAAGGCCCAGGTAGTTCAGGTCGGCCACGAGCTCCTCGGTCCCGTTGCCGTCGACATCGGCGGCGAAGATATGCTCGGCCGGGCTCGGTGAGAGCTGCCCCCAGGAGCCGCCGTCAAATCCCCATAATCCCATGGCGCCCAGGTCGGCCACGATCTCCTCGTCCGCGCCGCCGTCGAGATCGGCTGCGGTCAGAAAGTCCACGTTGAGGCTCGAGATCTGGCTCCAGGTCCAGCTGTCCCAAAGCCAGAGGCCTATCGGGCCGAGGTCGGCAAAGACCTCGCGGTCGCCCGAGCCGTCCGAATCGGCCGCGACCATCAGCTCGGCGCTGAACGTCGAGATCTGGGCCCAGGTCCCCATCCATCGCCAGATGCCCAGGGGGCCGAAATCGCCGATGATTTCGTCGCCAACCGTCCCCTCGACGTTGGCGCCCAGCACGAACTCCGCATTGACGCCGGACAGCTGAGTCCAGCCGCCGCCGCCGTAAAACCACAGGCCGACCGTCCCGAAGTCCCCGACGATCTCGTCCCCGCCGCCGTCCAGGTTGAAGACCGCGGCCTGTTCGACGTTGACACCCGAAAGCTGCAGCCAGGAGCCGCTGTTCCAGAGCCAGAGGCCGGTCGGACCGAAGTCGCCGATGAGCTCGTCATCCAGGTCGCCGTCGATATTGGCGGGGACGATCGCGTCGCAGTTAACGCCCGATAGCTGGGTCCAGGCCCCGCCGCCCCACAACCACAGCCCGACCGGACCGAAGTCGCCGATCACCTCGTCGGCGTTGTCCCCGTCGACGTCCGCGGCGGCCAGGTTTTCCACATTGACCCCCGAGACCTGGGTCCAGCTGCCGTCGTTGTGGTACCAAAGCCCTTGATGGTCGAAGTCGCCGACGATCTCGTCCCGGTTGTCTCCGTCGATGTCCGCGGCGACCGTGTTCTTGCCGGAGACGGCCGAGGAGACCTTGGCGACGAACCCGTCGCCGAGAGCGTTGAAGGTCGTATCCGGCCCCACCGTCTCGGGGAAAGTCGTCTGCGTCGAATAGGTGTCGCCGACGACGAAGGCGTTGGCGCACTTGTCCACGGCCACGCCCCGGCCGTAGTCGCCGTCCGCGCCGCCGACATAGCCGCAGTAGACAAGCCCGGATCCCGCCGGGTCGATCTTGGCGAGATAGGCGTCGGTCCCGGAGTTATAGGTCAGGTCCGGGCCGACGGTCACGGGGAAACCGTTCGTTTCGCTCGAGGCCGTCAGCCCCGTGACATAAGCGCAGCCGGCCCCGTCCACGGCGATGTTATAGGCCTTGTCATCGCCCGTCCCGCCGATGTAGCCGCAGTACATCAGCCCCGAGCCGCCGGGGTTGACCTTGGCCACGAAAACATCCTGGTAACCGTTGAAGCTCGCGTCCAGCCCGCCGCTCACCGGGAGGTTGGTGGAGGTGGTGTGGCCGGTGACATACGCGCAGCCGGCGCCGTCCACCGCCACCGCCCAACCGCGGTCGTCGCCCGAGCCGCCGATGAACCCGCAATAGACCCAGGCATTTCCCGACGGAGAAAGCTTGGCCACGAACGTATCGTTGCTGCCGTTGTGGGTCAAGTCCGGACCGACGAGCCGGGGGAAGGCGGGGTCGTCGCCGACGTAGCCGGCGATGTACAGGCTGCCGCTGGCGTCGAGGGCCAGCCCGTTGCAGAACTCGTATCCATCCAGGGACCCCAGGTAGCCGCAAAAGGCCAGGCTCGTGCCGCCGGCGTTGACCTTGGCGACAAACGCGTCGCTGTCGCCGTTGTGCGTCACGTCCGGACCGCCGCCCACCGGGAAGCTCGTTTCGGTGGACGAGGTGTTGCCCGCGATGTAGGCGTTGCCGCTGTCGTCGATCGCAATGCCGGAGCCGGACTGGCCGCCCCCGGCGGGGAAATCGTCGAGCGAACCACCGACGTAGCCGCAGTAGACAAGCCCCGTGCCCGCGGAATTGACCTTGGCCACGAACACGTCCCAGCCGCCGTTGTGGCTCAAGTCCGGGCCGACGATTTCCGGAAAGCTGGTTTCCGACGATTGCGTCTGACCGATGACAAAGGCGTTGCCGTTGGCATCGACCGCGACGCCGGTGCCGACGTCCATGCCCGAGCCGCCGATGAACCCGCAATACAGGAACCCGGTCCCCTGGGAATTCACCTTGGCGATGAAGGCGTCGAAATTGCCGTTGTGGGTGGTATCCGGCCCGACCGAAACGGGGAAACCCGCCCCAGAGTAGGCCCGCCCTGTGACGTAGGCGGCGCCGTTGCCGTCGGCGGCGACCCCGTAGGCATAATCCTCTGATGCCCCGCCGATATACCCGCAATAGACGACGACCGCCGGGTCGATAACCAGGGGCCGGCCGGCATCATACGCCCCGAGCCGGAAGCCATAGGTGGCGGCCTCCAACCCGGAAGCCGCCGGCTCGAGCGCGTAACTGACCTCCACGGAGACGCGTTTCCCCGCGATCTCCTGATACGCCTCGGGCGCCGCGTCGCGAAAACCGCCGGCTGGAGTCCGGACTTCGAGCTCGCCGGCCTCGTTGAGCGTCACCGCCGAGGCGCCGCGATAAGCGAGGCGGATCCGGCCAGGGTCGACGCCCGGGGCAACGGCGAATTGGTATTTCAACTCCTGTGTCGAGCCGGAATAGGCCAGGTCGATTCCCGGCCACAGATTGGGATACAAGACTCTGGAATAAGTCGGAATTCCCGTTTTCCATTGGTCCTGCGACTCGCGGAAATAGGAGATGACCGCCTCGGTTTTCTCGCGCCCGACGGGCGTGACATCGGCGCTCGCGCCCACAAAATCCAATTTCACGGCCCAGCACTCCGGCACCGCGCTGTGCGATAGCATGTCCAGGGAAGCGGGGGCCGCAAGGTCCTTCGCTTCAGAGGCGTGCGGCCCGTTCAGGACATAGGTCACGCCCTGCCGCGTAAAATACAGGGTCTTATCCGCGCCCTGGATATAATAAGAGACTTGACTGTCGTGCTGGCCTTCGTTGGCGATGAAATACAAGGGCATCCGTCCGAAATCCGCGCTTGCCCGGAGCTTCGGCGCGGCGGCCATCACGCTTTCGGGAACGGATACCTGAGACCTGTCGATCAAGGGAGCCGCCGGCGCGTTCGGAGCGGCCTGCCCGGCCCGGTTATCAGAAGCCGAGAGCAAGATCGCGGTCAGAGCCAGAAACCCGCCCACCTGGCATCTGGATATCCTCATGATTGGCCCTCCTCAACCGCACTGTCACTCAGTGCACAATATCCATCGGGCAGGAACCGACAGCCCTCAGGGCCGCCAGCTCCATCCCGTTCCCATGCCGGTCCCGATCCGACCGGCTCCGTAATGATTATAGCGGCAACACCGTGTCTCGGCCGCTCATCACTGGGGGTTGCCGGGGCTGAGCTGCGTCCAGGCGCCGCTCTTCCACATCCACAGGCCGAGCGCCCCCAGGTCCGCCAGGAGCTCGTCCTGAGAGTCTCCGTCCAGGTCAGCCGACAGCAGCCCCTCCGGGTTCTGGCCGCTCAGCAGGGTCCAGGCGCCGCCGTTGATCAGCCACAGCCCGAGGGCGCCGAAGTCCGCCGCCAGCTCGTCGTTACCGTCCGCATCCACGTTGGCCCGGATCACCAGCTCGGAGTTCACGCCGCTCATGATGGTCCAGGTTGTTCCGTTCCAGAGCCACAGGCCGGTCTGCCCGAAATCGCCGACGATGTCGTCGCCGCTCAAGTCGGTGGCGGCGACGAGCGTCTGCTCGACATTGACGCCGCTCAGCTGGGTCCAGAGGGAATTGCTGCAGAGCCACATCCCGGTCGTCGAGAAGTCGCCGACCAGGTCTTGCCCGGCCGTACCGGCCGTGTTGCCGGAGGTCATGTAATCGGCGTTGACACCGCTGAGCTGCGTCCAGGCGCCCGCGTTCCAGATCCACATGCCGGTCGGTCCGAAATCGCCGATGATCTCCTCCCCGCCGCTGCCATCCAGATCGGCCATGTGGAGATAATCGGCGTTGACGCCGCTGAGTTGAGTCCAAGAGCCGCCGTCATAAAGCCACAGCCCGGACGGACCGAAATCGCCGGCGAACTCGGCGCTGCCGTCGGCATCGACGTCACCGGCCGCATAAACATCGACGTTCACGCCGCTGAGCTGGGACACCCCGCCGCCGTCCCAGAGGAAAAGCCCCAGGGTGCCAAGGTCCATGATCAGCTCATCGACGCTCGTCTCCGTCGACATCCGCGGCCTGCATGCTCTCGGTGTTGAAGGCGGTCAGCTGGGTCCAGACGCCGTTGTCATAAAGATACGCGCCGGAAGGGCCGAAATCCACGGCCAGCTCATCCGCCCCGTCGCCATCGAAATCCCCGGCCGCGTGCTTGGAGACGACGAACGGCGAGGCGAACTTGGCCACGAAGACATCGTTATCGCCGTTCGGAGTCAGGTCGGGGCCGATCCAGACCGGGAAATCCGTGGAGGCGGCCGGCACGTAGCCCGTGACATAGGCGTTGTCAAGAATATCGACGGCCACGGCATAGGCATAATCGGTGCTCGAGCCCCCGATGAAGCCGCAGTACATCACGGCCGTCCCCCCGGCGTTGACCTTGGCGATGTAGCCGTCGATCGAGCCGTTGTATGTATGATCGGGGCCCGAGACCACCGGAAAGGTGGAAGCCGTCGAGCCCGTCGAGCCGGCCAGGTAGGCGTTCCCCGAGCCGTCGATGGCCAAACCGTAGCCGTAATCCACATCCACGCCGCCGACGTAACCGCAATAGACAAGGGCCGCGCCGGAGCTGTTAACCTTGGCGACAAAAGCATCCATGGATCCATTGTGGGTCAGGTCCGGGCCCACCGTTTCGGGGAAGGTGGCCTGGGCCGATTGCGTGGAACCGCCGACATAGGCGTTGCCGAAGGCATCGACGGCAATGCCATAGCCATAATCATAGCTCGAGCCGCCGATGTAACCACAATAATCAAGACCTGCGCCGGTCGCATTGACTTTGGCAACAAAAGCATCTTCCAGGCCGCCGCTGTTGTAGGTCAGGTCGGGGCCGACAGACACGGGAAAACTGGTCTCCGGGGACACGGTTTGACCAGTCACATAAGCGCTCCCGGCGGCATCCACGGCGATCGCCTTCCCGGCATCGGCATTGGCGCCGCCGATGTAACCGCAGTAGGCGAGGCCCGACCCCGCGGCGTTGACCTTGGCGACAAAGGCGTCGTTGGCGCCGTAGCTGTTGTGGGTCAGGTCCGGGCCGACGACAACGGGAAAAGAATTGCTTTCCGCGCTGATGGCCTGGCCGATGACATAGGCGCTGCCGGAACCGTCGACGGCGACGCCGTTCCCCCTGTCGTCGGCCGTTCCGCCGATGTAGCCGCAGTAAGCCAGGGAGGCGCCCGAAGCATTGACCTTGGCGATAAAGGCATCGTTAACGCCCCCGTTATAAGTCAAGTCCGGGCCGACAACGACGGGAAAAGAACTCGTTTGGGCGGAGGCCGTGTAGCCTGTGATATAAGCGTTGCCGGACCCATCCACGGCGACGGCCGTGGCGTATTCGGCACTTGAGCCGCCGATGTAACCGCAATAGACAAGGCCCGTCCCGTCAGGCTTAACCTTGGCCACAAAAGTGTCAACCGCGCCGGCGTTATGACTCAAGTCCGGTCCGACGACCACGGGGAAGGTCGTTTGGGTGCTCCGCGTCCCGCCCGCGATGTACACGCTGCCGGACGCGTCCACGGCAGATCCCGAAGCCGGTCTCAGCCGCCACACCGCCGATATAGCCGGAGTAGACGAGGATCGCCGGGTCGAGAACGAGAGGCCGTGTCTTGTCGTACTCGCCGACCTCAAACCCGAACCCGCAAGCTTCTGCCTCAGGCCCGGCCTTCGGGTTGGAGAATACCGCGTCCGCAGTGTCTGTTTGGCGGGGAGAATCCTGAATGCTTTCTTTGGCGATGGCATAGCGCAGAGGAATGGCCATCCTTTGGCTATCGACCTCCTGATAGGCGACCGGCACGTCATCTCGAAAACTCCCCGCCGGAGTGGCCACTTCAAGCTGTCCGGCCTCGTTCACCGTCAGTTTCTCAACTCCCCGATAAGCCAGTCGGATCCGGGATGGGTCCGCGCCGGGGCGGACGACGAATTCATATTTCAGCCGATTGACGGTCCCATAATAGACGAGGTCGATCCCGGGCCAGAGGTTGGGATAAATGACCTTCGAGTAGGTCGGCAGCCCGGCGCGCCATTCGTCCGGCCGGCCCGTGAAATAAGAAATCACGGCCCCCGTTTCGTCCAGCCCGACGGGCTTGACCCCGGGATCGCCGCCCACAAAGTCCAGCTTGACGACATAATGCCCAGGGGCGCCATTTCCCGAGTCCGGAGCGGCATCCGCCGGAATGCCGCCGCCGGTCGCCAGGCGGCGAGTCCCGCCATTAGCGGCTTCGAAACGGCTCATAAGAAAAGTCAGGCCTTCGGCGGTGAAATAGAGAGACGTGTCTTTTCCCTGGACGTAGTAGGCCACCCTGGGATCGAGTTGGCCCTGATTGGGAATAAAGTCGAGCGGCATCCGGCCAAAATCGGAGATCGCCGGGACGGTCGCGGCCGGACTGCCGGAGAGCCGCTGTCCGGAGGCGGGCATGGCACCTGGAGGTTCCGGCGTGCCGCGGGCGGTCTTTTGCCCCGAGGCGTCCAGGAGCACAAGGCAACATAAAACCAAAGATACGGTCAGGATCCGACGTTTCATGGGCACCCCTCCTTCCGGCGACAGCCGCACGGGCTATTCTTGCGCGGCGATGCGCGCGAAGCCCGGGGGTGTCTTCGGCAGAGAACTCCAGGGGTCAGTTAAGAAAGCTGTCCGACACCCCGCTCCGACCGCACGCCCGCATTGTGATAATCGTTTATAACAAATTTCGCGTGAAGTCAACGGGATTTGACAATTCCCGGGACTTCGCATAAATAACCCTGGGGACAGGCCCCGGCCGGGGCCTGTCCCCATTGAAACGGAGGGCCAAGTGAAGATATTCGTCCCGGGCCGGATCTGCCTTTTCGGGGAACACTCGGACTGGGCCGGCGGCTACCGCCGGATCAACGCCGATATCGAGAAAGGCTACACGCTCCTGACCGGCACCGACCAGGGCGTTTACGCCGAAGTCTCACCCCATCCGCATTCTCTCGTCCTGACGTCGACGACACCGGACGGCGCGCGGGTCGGCCCCCACGAGATCCCGATGGACGCCAAGGCGCTCCTCGAGGAAGCGCAAGCCGGCGGGTTCTGGAGCTACATCGCGGGCGTCGCCTACCAGATCCTCACCAACTACCATGTCCGCGGGCTGGTCATCGACAACACCCAAACCGACCTGCCTCTCAAGAAAGGCCTCTCCTCGAGCGCCGCCATCTGCGTCCTGGCCGCCCGCGCCTTCAACCGGGTTTACGACCTGAAGATGACCGTTCGCGGCGAGATGGAGCTCGCCTATCAGGGAGAGATCACCACTCCGTCCCGGTGCGGCCGGATGGACCAGGGCTGCGCCTTTGGCAACCGGCCCATCCTGATGACCTTCGACGGCGACCGGATCGACGTCACCGAGCTCCGCGTCCCGCGGGAAATGTTCTTCGTGCTCGTCGACCTCCAGGCCAAGAAGGATACCATGGAGATCCTGGCCCGGCTCAACCGCTCCTATCCCCTGGCCCGGAATGAGACCGAAAAGGGTGTGCAGGAGCTGCTCGGCGCGATTAACAAGCGGATCGTCCGCCAGGCCGTGGACTGCCTCGAGAAGGGGGACTCGGAAAAGCTGGGAGCCTTGATGGAAGAGGCCCAGGCGTTTTTCGACCGCTACGCCATCCCCGCCTGCCCGGAGGAATTGACCGCGCCGGTCCTTCACCGTGTTCTTCGCTACGAGCCTTTGAAACGTCATATCTACGGCGGCAAAGGCGTCGGCTCCCAGGGCGACGGCACCGCCCAGTTCATCGCCCGGAGCGAAGCCGACCAGCAGGCGGTCATCGAGATCATCGAGCGCGACCTGGGCATGAACGCCCTCAAACTGACGTTGCGCACGGGCCAGAAGGTGCGGAAGGCCCTGATCCCGGCTGCGGGTTTCGGGACGCGGCTTTTCCCGGCCTCCAAGGCCACGAAAAAAGAGCTCTTCCCGATCGTCGACAGCCAGGGGATCGCTAAGCCGGCCATCCTGCTGATCGTCGAGGAGGCGCTCCGCGCCGGGATCGAGGAGATCATCATCATCGTCCAGGAGAACGACCTGGAGGCCTTCCAGTCCTTCTTCAGCGTCCAGATCACGATCGAGAACTACAACAAGCTCCCGCCCCACTTCCAGGAGTATTCGCGGCGCATCCTGGAGATCGGCCGGCAGGTGAGGTTCGTCTCCCAGAAGAACCAGGAGGGGTTCGGGCACGCCGTCCTGTGCGCCCGGGAGGCGATCGGGAACGAGCCCTTCCTGCTGATGCTGGGGGACCACCTCTACAAGTCCCGGGGCGAGAAATCCTGCGCCGAGCAGCTGACCGAAGCCTACGGCGCGCACGGCCTGAGCATCCTGGGGCTGCGCCGGTCGCCCGAGGACAAGATCGCCAACTTCGGGACGGCGACGGGAACCTGGATCGAGGACGGCCGGCTCCTGAGCGTCACCGAGTTCGCCGAGAAGCCGACGGTCGATTACGCCCGGAGCAACTTGCGCGTATCCGGCCTGGGGGAGAGCGAGTACCTGACGGTGTTCGGGCAGTACATCATCAAGCCGCAGATCTTCGACTTTCTCGAGGAGAACGTCCGGAACAACGTCCGGGAGCGGGGCGAATTCCAGCTCACCTCGGCGCTCGACCGTCTCCGGCAGGAGGACGGATTCCTTGGGCTCATCATCGACGGCCAGCGATTCGACATCGGGCTTCCGGGGTACTACTTGGAAACGTTCCAGAGCTTTCCGAAGGATTGAGCGCGCCGCCCGACCGCGCTGTCCCGCGGCCCGACGCCCAGAACGCCAAAGTCAAGGACGGACTCCTCGTCAGCATCGCCATCGACATTGGATCCGATCAGGCCTTCGGCCCTTGCGCCTCGCATCTAACGGAATTCCCGTGCAACAGTGCATCACAAAGGGTTGACACCCGAAATTGCCGATAGACGTCATTGTCCCCGGAGCCTATCTTTTTCCGTGTGAAAGGCGGAATTTCAGGGACACGATCCCTTTTCCGTGTCCTATAAGTTTTCCGGTCATGTCCCGCAATCCCGCCCGCGCGTCTATCGGCATTTTTGGGTTGACATTTCGGGGGAGATAAAATAAGAGGATTGGTACACATCAGGAGGGCCCCAATGAAAAAATATCTCACGCCTCTGCTCGTGGGCTTTTTTCTTCTAACGATTTCTTTCCGACTCGGAACCCAGGAGCTTGAAAAAACTCCACTCCAGTATCCCACGAACACCTGCCGTTACCGGGGTGTAGTGGCGGCCAACTTTGTCCCCTACCACGGCGCTCTGGCCGACCCCGACGACGAGCTCATATGCGATTTCGGCGCGCAGGGAGTCTGGCTGTGGGATAGCGGGAATTGGCTCCAGCTCAGCGGAGCCAATCCGGACCGGCTGATCTGCGGAAATGAGATGCGGCTCTACGGACTCGACCTGGTCGGCGATTTCGGGACCATGGGAATCTGGTTGTGGAGCAGCATCTACGGCACGGGCAACGTCTGGTTGCAGATCTCCGGTCAAAACCCGAGCTACATGATGGCCCTCAATGATGACGGCGACGCCTCGCATACGGAGATGCACGCGGCTTTCCCGGGTCTTGGATTATGGCGCTTGGGTTCAGGATGGATGCCGGTCACCGGCAGCACTCCGGATAACGGTATCGCGACAGACTTCTGGATCACGGGCTGGCAGGAAGGGGTTCACGGTTTTGGTTTACAGGGCGTCTGGAACATCAATTACACCCCGGGCAGCGGTACAATCGAATACTACCAGATGAGCACCTCGGCGGCCGGCGACGACCACGCCTCGGCCGAATTCGGCGTGGGCGACTCATCGGGAGAACTGATCATGGACTTCGGTTCACTTGGACTGTGGCTCGCCGAAGAGGGCACAACGCCGCCCTTCATCTGGCACAAGCTGTCGGACTTCGCGCCCAATAACGTGAGAGAAGTCCAGTTTTTCGAATCCGGGAATCCCGATTATGAGCTTCTGTGCGACTTCACTTCAGCCAGCGTCACCGGCCTTTATCTCTGGAACTCTGCCGGATTTCCGGGAACCTGGACCAAGCTGTCAAACAGCGAGCCGGGGAGCGGCTTTGGCGAGCCCTTCAATGCCGACGGAGGCAAGTCAGAAGGAGATCTCGAGGAAGAGGTGGCGGTCGATTTTGAGGGGTTGGGTTTATGGTTATTCGACTATTCCGCTAACAGTTGGACTCTCCTCAGCGACAAGAATCCCGTTTTCATGGTCAGAGCGGACCTGGAAGGCATCGGCAAAATGACGTGCCTGGTGGTCGATTTTGGCCCGGGTGTGGGACTTTGGTATCGCAACGGCACGGCAGAAACTTGGCAGTCGTTGTCCTCATCCAGTCCGGATGAATATATCGACTAGCAAGGATTGAGCGCTTATTCCGGGTCGTTCGAGCTGATCCGGCTCCACGTGCTGTTGTCCCAGAGCCAAAACCCATTGGCCCCGAAATCCGCGGTCAAGTCGGCCCGGCCGTCGCCGTCGAAGTCGGCGGCCGTGAGCGACTCCGGGTTGCCGGTGGAGGCCTGACTCCAGCCCGAGCCGCTCCAGAACCACAGGCCGAGCGGCCCGAAATCGGCCGCGAGCTCCTGGGCGCCGTCCCCGTCCGCGTCCCCGGCCGCCAGGCCCTCCAACCGCGCGCCGCTGAGCTGGGTCCAGGCGCCACTGTTCCAACACCACAGCCCAAGCGCGCCGAACCCGGCAAGGATCTCCCGGCCTCCGCTGCCGTCGAGGCCGGCGGTCATCAGGTAATCCGGGTTGAGACCGCTGATCTGAGTCCAGGCGCCCGCGTCCCGGAGCCATAGTCCGGCCGAGCCGAAGTCGCCGACCACTTCGCCTCCGCCACCGCCGTCGGTGTCGGCCACGACCACGGCCTCCGGTTCGACACCGCTGATCTGAGTCCAGGCGCCGCCCGACCATAGCCACAGCCCGAGCGCTCCGAACCCGGCGGCGATCGCGTCGCCGCTCGCTCCACCCGCAGTGCCCACGGCCAGGCAGCCGGCGTCCAGCCCGCTGAGCTGGGTCCAGGCACCGCTATCCCAGTGCCAGAGTCCCGCTTTGCCGAAATCCGCGAAGATCTCCTTCCTTACATCGGCATAGGTATCGCCGGCAGCGTGATGTTCCGGGTTCACCGAACTGAGCTTATTCCACGCTCCCGCGTTCCAGAGCCACAGGCCCTTATATCCGAAGTCCGTAATCACCTCGTCCGCGCCGTCCCCCTCGACGTCGGCGGCGACGAGCCGGTCCGGGTTGTCCGACGAGAGTCCTGTCCAAGCGCCGGTAATCCAGGCCCACGCCCCGCCCGCCCCGAAGTCGACGGCGGCCTCGTTCAGCCCGTCGCCGTCAAGGTCGCCCGGGACCGCGCCGGCGTCCGCCCCCGGCCAGCCCGCCAGCCTCGCCCAAAGCCACCACAGGGCCCGGCCTTTGAGCACGCAGTTCAACGTCTCGGAATGGGCGCAACTTCCGCAGCTGGCCGCCAGGACGGCCAGGTCGGTGCCGGGGTGGGCCGCCAGCCACTGTTTAGCCCAGTTCCCGCCGCTGTAGAGACAGCCGTCATCCGCGCCCCTGTCGAGGAAATAGTCACCGTCGGGGTCGTAGCTTTCGATGTCGGCGAAATCGAACAGGATCTTGTTGTTCGCCCGGCAGTAGGCGCGGATCTGCTCGTTGCGCTGGTTCAGGTTGCCGCTGACGCCCGATGCCGTCGAGATGGCCGGTGATGTAGACGAACCGGACGCCCGGGAACTCCGTCTCGAGCTGGCTCATCGAGGCCGAGGTAAGTATCGATATTCACCGAGGTCGCTCCCGAGACCTGTCCGCACCAGGACCACATGACGACGTTACGGTCGCAGCCGCCCGTCCGGTTGAGGAGGTTCCGGGTCGCGTTATACCATTCCGTGAAATTCGGGTTACCGAGGTCGGAGGCGCCGCTGATGCCGTAGTCGTTGAGGAAGACGCCGAGTTGTAGCCGGACGGCGTCGAAGTGTAATAGTAAGGCGACCCGAGGGCGGCACGACAGGGCCTGGATCCCGGTCACGAGCTGGCTGCCGTGGGACGTGTGCTGGTAGGCGACGCGCAGGGCGGACTTGGCCTGCTTGATCCACTGGACGGGGACCTTCGCCAAGTCGGTGTGCCGGTGGTCGACGATGATGGGCTGCGCCCAGCCCGCGGCGGCCAAGGCAAACAGCATGATGCCCTCTGTCAGCCCGGCGGCCAGGCATCTCATGATTTGCGATCCGGCTACCTTGGAATGGCGTCCTATCACGGCGCGCACCGGTCCGTCGGCGGCTTTTCGACTCATGGGTTCACTCCTTCTTCCTGTCCCTTGATGGGGAGCAGAAAACGAGCAGCGAGGGTCAGTCCCACCCGATTAGGCGGGATATTGGAGAAGGAATCCATCCCCTCCGGGGGTGAATCGCACGGTGAAAACGGCGCCCGCCGCTCGCCCGACTTGATCTGGGCGGCGCCCATATTCTCGCGGTTGGCGGCGATGGGCGTCCCCGAACCTGCCATGAGTCGCCTTGTCCGCGCGCTGCAGAAGGCTTTGCGCGCTCAGCCTCAATTGATGCTTTTCAAGACCCCCTCGTTCCAGACCCAGATGGCCATTGCGAAAAGCTCAAAGACGATCTCTTCTGCGGCATCGGCATCGAATTGGGCCCCGATGACGGATCCGGGATCCGTTCCTGTCAACAGCTGCCAGGGACCGTTGCCCAAAAGCCACAGGCCCTTCTGCCCGAAGTCCACGACAAGCTCATCGTCCCCCGTGCCGTCGATATCCACTCCAACCGCCGCCGTCGCGTCGGCCGAGCTCAACATCTGCCAGGCCCCGCCGTTCCAGAGCCAGAGCCCGAGTGAACCGAAATCCGCCACGACCTCGGTCCCCGGCGTTCCGTCCGTTTCCGCAGCGGTCAGCCCTTCGGCGTTCACGCCGGTGAGCAGAGTCCAGGACCCTCCGTCCCAGTGCCAGAGATGAAGATCGCCGAAGTTCGCCAGGACCTCGGCTTTCCCGTCGCCGTCGGTGTCCGCCGTGACCATCACGTCGGCGTTCTCCCCGGACATTTCAGTCCAGGTGCCGCCGTCCCAGAGCCAGAGGCCCAGCGCGCCCGCATCCACCACAATCTCTTCGTCTCCGCTCCCATCCGCATCACCCGCGGCCAGAGCGTCCACGTTGGCTCCGGTCAACTGCGTCCAGACGCCGGCGTCAAACAACCAGGCTCCAGCGGCCCCGAAACTGGCGGCCAGCTCTCCGACCAGATCCCCGTCAAAATCGGCAGCGACGATGCTGTTGGAGTCCAGCCCCGAGAGCTGGGCCCAGTCGTTATCCCAGAGCCACAACCCCAGGGCTCCAAAGTCGCAGGCGACCTCATCATAACCGTCGCCGTCCAAATCTGCCCGCGCGAGCGCTACGGGTGCGTCTCCGGAAAGCTGGGTCCACACGGCGCCATTCCAGAGTGAAAAACCTTCGGTACTCATGCTGGCGAAGATCTCGTCCTCCGGATCGCCGTCGATGTTCGCCGCCAGGAGATGGCCGACGCGCGGGTAGGCGGCTTGGGCGATCAAGGCGCCGGCGGCCGGCCGAGCGTTACTCTTCCCAACCGCGATGTTCTCCGGATAGGAGAATGAAACGAGACAGCCGCACAGGCAGGCGATCCCGATGTTTTTTCTCATTTTTCCCCTCCTTCTTCTGTTCAGGGCGAGGCCTGATCTCTTGAACGGGACCTTTATCCTTTTTTTATCTTACTACCTTGAGCCCCACCGGCCCAAGAGAATCTTCGCCAGGCTGGGAAGACTGCGGCACCTGAAGCCAAGTCAGCGTGATTGCTCTGAAACAAATCAGAAAGGGGACAGGGTCCGAGTCGGCTCGCGGAGAAGCCCGAAGTTTTCAGGCCCCTTCATGCCGCGCCCGCCGCTCGCCCGACTCGACATACGCGACGCCGATGGGCTCGGTCTTGGTTCCGGCCAAGCCGTCCGAGCCCTGCTATCGAAGCGGTTGAACTCAGCCTCAGCTGATCTGGAGCCAGGCGCCTCCGTTCCACACCCAGACGCCTACCGTGGTGAAATCCAGGACGAGCTCCTGGGCCGGGTCGGCATCGATGCCGGCCGGCACGATGACATTGGCATCAGTGCCTGACAACTGGCTCCAGGCCCCGTTGTTATATAGCCACACGCCATCCACCCACACACCGGTCGTCCCGAAGTCTTCGATCATCTCCTGGACTCCGTCTCCGTCGGTGTCCGCGAAGACGATGTTCTGCGGGACGTTGAATGTCATCAGGTCCCAGTTTCCGCCGTCAAGGACATACTGGCCCTCAAAGATGGTGTAGTAATAGAAGACGACGACCAGCTCCTCCGCCCCGTCGGCGTCCAGGTTGGCGGCCCGCATCAGGACCGGATTGTCGCCGGAGCTCTGGGACCAGGCGCCGCTCTGCCATTCCCACATTCCGAGCTCGCCGAAATCGCTGAAGACTTCGTCGAGCCCGTTGCCGTCGATGTCGACCGGCAGGAAGTTCTCGGGGTTCGTCGCCGTGAGCAGGCTCCAGTTGGCATCGTTATAAACCCAGAGGCCGTTGGCCCCGAGGTCGCAGATGAGCTCCTGGCCCGCCGTCCCGTCGAGCTCCGCGAACTGGACGGTCTCGGGGAAGACCGCGGTCAGCTGGGTCCAGACGCCGCTGTCCCAACTCCAGATGCCTGTCGGGCCGAACCCGACGACGAGCTCGGAGGGGCTGTCCGCGTCGAGGTTGGCCGCGAGCATCAGGTCGGCGCTGTCGCCGGAGATCTGGCTCCAGCCTGCGCCCTGGGAAAACATCCAGAGCCCCGCCGAGCCGAAATCCACGACGGCCTCATCCCCGCCGACCCCATCCACGTTGGCAGTCAGGATCGTCTCCGGCGACGAGCCGGAAAGCTGCGCCCACCCGCCGGTCCAGAGCCAGAGGCCCGTCGGGCCGAAGTCGACGAGCAGGTCACGGCCCGGGTTGATGCCCAGGTCGCCAAGGACAACGCGCACGGGATTCAGTCCGGAGAGCTGGGTCCAGACGCCATTGTCCCAGGCCCAGAGCCCTGCGAATTGTAATCGCCGACGATCTCGTCCCGGCCGTCGCCGTCGATGTCGGCGGCGTAGCGGGGCGGCGCCGGCATCGCCGCCGTCCGCGCAGTAGAGGATGAGGTTATTCTCACCCACCGCCCAGGCGGTGTTGGCATCGACGGCGCTCACGCTGTTGAGCCTCTCCGTGGTGCCCGATAACTGGGGATACCAGGTGGCGCCGCCGTCCACCGTCTTGAGGATCGTGCCGCTGTCGCCCACCGCCCAGGCGATCATATCGTTGACGGCCGAGATCTCGGTCAGGCTGACGCTGGTGCCCGAATTCTGCAGAGACCAGTTGGCGCCGCCGTCCACCGTCTTAACGATGGCCCCGCCGTCGCCCACCGCCCAAACCACCAGCCGGTTCACGGAATCGATGCCGTTAAGGTTGGCGCCCGTGGGCGAGCTCTGGGCTGCCCAGCCCGCGCCCCCGTTGGTAGAGGCGATATGACCGGAGTACCCGACAGCCCAGACATTCGAGGTATCAACGGCCGTCACGCCGTAAAGACCCTTATAGCCGACGCCATAAACGAGGTTCCAGACGCCGCCGGGCGTCCTCGCCGCGACCAGCCCGGACGGATTTTCCCAGCCCACCATGAAGACATGGTCGTCGTCCAGGGCGTAGATGTCATAACCGTGGGGCACCGTCGCCTCCGTGGTAATCCAGTTTGAGCCGCCGTCTTGCGTGTGTCGGACCGTGCCCCAATAACCGCCGGCCCAAAGGTGGTCGGCGTCGACCGCCGAGCAGGAAAAGAGGTCGTTTGTGCTGGGAACGAGGTTGCTCGTCCAGCCCGTCCCGCCGTTCTGAGTCCTGAGTGCGACGGCAGCTGTGCCGTTATTGCCCACGACCCAGACCACGCTTTTATTCACAGCCGAGACATGGTTGAACGTATTTCCTGTCGTCCCCGGGTCCTGCGTCTGCCACCCTGTCTGGCCGAACAGCGCGCCCCCGGATAGCCACCGCTGACCGCCGCAACGCCGGCGATCCGAAAATTGATCCCGTTTTTTCCGCGGCTTCCCGCAGACGAGAGGCTGCTCATGATACGTCCTCCTTCCCTTGACCAGCGATGTTCTCAATCGCTTGAGATGAAAGACTATATATCCGGGCGGGGGACCGAAGTCAAGCGGAGGCCGGAGTGGCTGAATTTGGCTTTTCCACACGAAGAATTCGATAAAGAGATGGAGGTCATCTAACCCAAGAAAATGCCGGCAGGGGCGCATCGCCGTCCGACCCAGCCGTATCGCGATGACGTGCGGGTGTGCGCCGTGACAGGACCCGTGGGTCCGGGGAACGTCCCCTTATTCGGAGCGGAGCTTTTTGATCTCGTCCCGAAGACGGGGGATGACCTCGAAGAGGTCGCCCACCGCGCCGAAGTCCGACACCTTGAAGATCGGAGCCTCGGCATCCTTGTTCACCGCGACGATGAACTTGGAGGACGAGATACCGGCGATGTGCTGGATGGCGCCCGAGATGCCAAAAGCCAGGTAGAGGTTCGGGGAGACGGTCTTCCCGGTCTGTCCGACCTGGTGCTGATGGCCGATCCAGCCCGAGTCGACCGCCGAGCGCGAGGCGCCGACAGCCGTCCGAGGCAACAGCCGGGCCAGCTCCCGGAGAAGCTCGAAGTTCTCCGGCCCCTTCATCCCGCGCCCCCCGGAGAGGATGATATCGGCCTCGGCGACGTCGATCTCGCCGCCCTGCTCGCCGATGATCTCGGCCACCTCGCCCCGGGTCCGGTCCGCGGGAACGCCGGCGCTCTCCCTGACGATCTCGCCCGCCGCGGTCGCGGTCGGGACGAGAGGAAAGACGTTGGGTCGCAGAGTCGCCAGCTGCGGCGACGTGTTCAGCCGGACGGTGAGAAGCGCCTTGCCCGCGAAGATGGGCCGGGTGTATTCGACCGCGCCGCCGATCACGGCGACGCGCGTGCAGTCGGAGACGAGGCCCGCCCCGAGCTTGGCGGCAAGCCGCGGCGCCAGGTCCCTGCCGAGCGCGGTCCCGGAGAAGAATATCGCGAAGGGGTTGATCTTCGCGGCCAACCCGGCCAGGGCGTGGGCGTGGTCCTGGGCGGAATACCGGACGAAGGCCGGGTTTTCCAGGACATAGACCTTCGCCGCCCCGTAAGCCAGGAGCTCGGTTGCCAGGCCCTCGACCCCGCTGCCGACGACGGCGGCCGCCACCGGCATGTTCAGCGCCTCGGCGGTTCGCTTCGCCTCGCTCAGCGCCTCGAGCGACGATTTCTTGATCTTGTTATCCCTGATCTCGATATCGGTCAGTATCATCGGCGGGCTCCTCAGATGACCTTGGCGTCGGAGTGGAGGAAGGCCGCGATCTGCCTGGCCAGGTCCTCCGGCGGGCCCGTCACCACCCGGCCGGCCGCGCGGGCCGGCGGCGGTTCCACGCGAACGACGGTCACGCTCGGCGCGGCCTCGTTTCCGCTGATGCCGAGCTCCTCAAGCGATATCTCGGGCACCGGTTTTTTCTTGGCCATCATGATGCCCTTGAGCGTCTCGTAACGGGGTTCGTTCAAGCCCTTCTGGGCGCTGACGACAGCCGGGAGAACGAGAGAGATCTTCTCCTGACCGCCCTCGACCTCGCGCCAGGCCGTCGCCCGGCCGCCTTCGACCTCGAGCTTGACGATCACGTTCGCCTGGGCGATCCCCAGGAGCTCGGCGGTCATCGACGGGACCTGGGAGTTGTCGTCGCCGACCGCCTGCTTTCCGAAAAGGAGGAGGTCGAAATCCGGGAACCGGGCCGTGACCAGCTTGGCGATGATCCTGGCCGTGCGCAGCCCGTCATACGTTTCGGGGAGCGGGTCCTTGACGAGAACCGCCTCGTCAGCGCCCATCGCCAGGCACTTCCGGAGGATCACGAGCGAGGTCTCGCCGCCCACGGTCACCGCCGTGACCTTGCCGCCCTTGGCCTCGCGGAGCCGCAAGGCTTCTTCCATGGCGTACTCATCGTAAGGGCTGATGACGAAATTCAGGCCGTCCTCGGCGACCGATCTCCCGTCCGGGCCGACCTTGATCTTCGACTCCGTGTCGGGCACGCGCTTGACGAAAACCAGCAAGTTCATTTTCCGCTCCTTTCTCTCTTGGCTGTCCACCTCGGGCGAGCACGCGCTCAGACTGGCAAGAACGGGTGGCACGGCGCCCGTCCCTGCCCGCCCGGAGCGACGGGGACGCCCTCCCCTGGGAGTGCGCAAATGTCGTTGACGGGTGAGCGCGCGAGGACGGGCAGGGACGTCGCCGTGCCAGGACCCGTTACATTTTATCGGGAACCGGACGCGCCTTGCCTCTTATTCATACCGCTTGAAGATGAGGCAGCCGTTGGTCCCGCCGAACCCGAACGAGTTGCTGAGGGCGTAGCGGAGCTCCGCCGGCCGCGCCGCGTTCGGGACGTAATCGAGATCGCACTCCGGGTCCGGCTGTTCGTAGTTGATGGTCGGAACCATGATCTGGTGGGTCAGGCACAGGGCGGTGACCCCCGCCTCGACGGCGCCGGCGGCACCCAGCAGATGCCCGGTCATCGATTTCGTCGAGGTGACGGCGAGGCGCTTCGCGTGCTCGCCGAAGGCCTTCTTGATGGCCAGCGTTTCGATTTTGTCGTTGAGCGGGGTGGACGTGCCGTGGGCGTTGATGTAATCGATGGCCGCCGGCGGCAGGCCGGCGTCGGCCAGGGCCCGCTCCATGACCCCCTTCGCTCCCTCGCCGTCCAGGGATGGCGCCGTCACATGATGGGCGTCGGCGTTCATGCCGTAGCCGACGATCTCCGCGTAGATCTTCGCTCCCCGGCTCAAGGCGGCGCCCAACTCCTCGAGGAGCAGCATGCCCGCACCCTCCCCCATGACGAACCCGTCGCGGCCGGCGTCGAACGGCCGGGAGGCTTTGGCCGGATCGTCGTTCCGGGTCGAAAGCGCCCTGAGGGCGCAGAACCCCGCGACGCTGAGCGGGGTGATCGGCGACTCGGCGCCGCCCGCCAGCATCCGGTCCGCCTCGCCCCGGGCGATGATGCGAAACGAATCGCCCAGGGCGTGGGTGCTCGTCGCGCAGGCGGTCGCCGTGGCCGAGTTCGGGCCGCGGCTTCGGTACTTGATGGAGACAAAGCCGGAGGCCTCGTTGATGATGATGGACGGCAGGAAAAACGGCGACACCCGGTCCGGCCCCCTCTCGAGCAGGATCTTGTGCGTCTCCTCGATGGTGCCGATGCCGCCCACGCCCGACCCGATATAGACCCCTGTCCGGTCGCCCTCGAGACGCGCGGGATCGATGCCGGCGTCGTCGACGGCCAGCGTCGCGGCCGCCAGGGCGAACTGGATAAAGAGGTCCATCTTCCGGACCTCTTTCCGGTCGATGAAGACCAGCGGGTCGAACCCGGGAACCTGCCCGGCGAACCGCGTGGTGTGCCGGGAGGCGTCGAACCGGGTGATCGGACCGATGCCGCTCTCGCCCCTCAGCATGGCCGCCCAGTTCTCCGGCGTTCCGATCCCCAGGGGGGTGACCAGACCGATACCGGTGATCACCACCCGTCGGGCGGGAACCGCCTTCCCGGCGGAAACGAGGAAATCCATGAACAGGGGGTTACTTGGAGACGCGCCCCACGACGTAGTCGAGGGCCTTGCCCACCGTGGTCAGCTTTTCGGCCTCCTCATCGGGGATGTCGAGCTGAAATTCGTCTTCCAGGGCCATCACGAGTTCCACGGTATCCAACGAGTCGGCGCCCAGGTCCTCGGTGAAGGAAGCGGTTTCCGTAACCTGCTCTTCGCTGATGCTCAGTTTGTCGGCGACGATCGCCCGGACCTTCTTTAAAAGCTCGTCTCTTTCCATTCGAACCTCCTAAGTTTATGATCGGCTGTCAGGTATACATCCCGCCGTTGACGTGGATGACCTGGCCTGTGATGTACGATGCTTGGTCGGACAGCAGGAACTTGACCGCCTGGGCCACGTCGTCCGCCGTGCCCAGACGCTTCATCGGGATCATCTCGAGGAAAGCGTTCTTGACCGCCTCGGATAGCCCTTCGGTCATGGCGGTCGCGATGTAGCCCGGAGCGACGCAGTTGGCCGTGACGCCCCGGCCGGCGACCTCGCGGGACACGGACTTGGTCAGCCCGATGACTCCCGCCTTGGACGCGGAATAATTGGCCTGGCCGGCGTTGCCCATGACGCCCACCACCGAAGAGATATTGACGATCCGGCCGAACCGGGCCGCGACCATCGGCCGGATGGCCGATCGCGTGAAATTGAAGACGCCCTTGAGGTTGACGGCGATGACGGCGTCCCACTCCTCCTCCCGCATCCGCATCAGGAGGTTGTCCCGGGTGATCCCGGCGTTGTTGACCAGGTAGTCGAGCGATCCGTGTTCGCGGACAGCCGCCTCCACCACGGCGCCCGCCTGGTCGAGACGGGAAACATCCGCGGCGTGGACCGAGGCCGCGGCGCCGGCTTCCCGGATCCTGGCGGCGACGGTTTCGAGCTTCTCCCGCTGGATATCGACGAGCGCGACGGCCAGCCCTTCGCGGGCCAGCTCCAAGGCGATGGTCTCGCCGATGCCCTGGGAGGCGCCCGTGACAAGGACAGCCTTCCCGCTGAAGGTCAGGCCAGGTCTTGAAGACATGATGAACGCTCCCCCCGCACAGTTTGGGCGGCGCTTCTGAGCGCCCGTTATTCGGTTTCGGTTTCCGCGATCACCTGCCGGCCCCGGTAGAAGCCGCACTGTGGGCAGGCCCGGTGCGGGAGCTTGGGCTCGCCGCAGTTCGAGCAGGTGGAGAAGGTGGGCAGGGTCAGGAAGTCTTGGGCCCGGCGGCGGCCTTTTCTCGCGTGTGAATGGCGTCGTTTTGGATTGGGCATTTAACTTTTGTCTCTCACAAAATTTTTCAGCTTCTGCAGCCTCGGCTCGGGCTCCTGCACGAGGCAGGAACACCGGCCTTCCTGCCGGAGCTGTCCGCAGACGGCGCAGATCCCCTCGCAGGTTTCGGAACATATGGGCTTGAGGGGGATCGTCAGGTTGAGCTGCTCGAGAATGATCTCCCGGAGGTCGAGCCGGCGATGGCGGTAGAACATCCTGTCGACTTCCTCCTCGTCCAGCTCGTCCTTCATGGTATCCAGATCCTCGGGAAGGTAGAAGAGGTCAAAAGCAGCGTCCACCGGAAACTCGTATGGGCCCAGGCAGCGGCCGCAGACGAAGCTCAGCCGCGCGGTCAGCCGGCCTTTGACCATGACCTCGTCCCCGATCTTGCGGACAACGACGTCGGCCCGGGCCGGGGAGAGAAAGACGGTGTTTTCGTCGATCAGATCGATGCTCGAAAACTCGAAATCCCGGGAGACGGAAAGCCCTTCCCTCGGGATCTTGTCCACTTCAACGATCATAATATGTCCTCAAGAATTCGATTTATTATACCATCCGTCAATTGAAAGTCAACGAACCGGCCCCCGCCGGCGGCCCGCCGGACCGGCGCGAACTTGATATCATCCCGCCGCTCAGTATAATAGGTGGCAAATGACAGGATTCAACACCGAGGTCAGGCATCGGGGCGCGGTTTTCCATGTGCAGACCCAGGACGCCGGTCCCGGCGGCCGCTGCGTCGAATCCCTCATCTACAAGTCGGGAAAGGTCGTTTCCTCGAGGAAATCCGACTACACGCCCTTTTTGGGCAGCCCAGACCTCCGGGATAAGGTCGCCCGCCTCATGTCCGACCAGCACGCGGCCGTTATCCGGGATATCCGCGACGGCAAGTTCGATCACTACCTGTCGCCGGACGAGAAGGAACCGGGCCCCCAGAAGAACTGATGCCGCTGGGCCGTCAGGAGGAAGCCGCCCATCATGGATAAGAAGCGCCTGTTTCTGATCGACGGTCATTCGCTTCTCTATCGCTCTTATTACGCCATTCAGCGCCTGTCCACCTCCCAAGGCTTCCCGACAAACGCGATCTACGGATTTATCAATGCTTTACGGAAGATCATCCAGGATGAAAAGCCGACCTACCTGGGGATCGTCTTCGACACCGGCAAGCCCACCATCCGCCACCAGGTCTATAAAGATTACAAGGCCCACCGCAAGCCCATGCCCGAAGACCTCATCCCCCAGATCCCCGTCCTCAAGAAGGTCATCCGGGCGATGAACATCCCCCTGTTCGAGTTCGAGGACTATGAGGCTGACGATGTGCTGGGGACCCTGGCGGTCAAGGCGGCCGGCGAGAACGTTCCCACGGTCATCGTCTCCACGGACAAGGACCTGCTCCAGCTCGTCGGCGAGCACACGACGGTCTTCAACCCGGCCAAGGAAACCTATCTCGACGCGGCCAAGGTCAAGGAGATCTTCGGTGTGGCGCCCGCCCAAATCGTGGATGTCCTCTCCCTCTGGGGGGACCCGACCGATAACGTGCCCGGCGTGCCGGGTATCGGTGAGAAGACGGCCAAGAGGCTGGTCCTCGAGTTCGGCTCGGTCGAGAAGCTCCTCGAGGACCTCGACAAGATCAAGAACCCCCGTCTCCGCGAAAAGATCCGGGAGAACCTCGACCAGCTCGAGCTGAGCCGTACCCTGGTGACTCTCGAGAAGAACCTGGACGTGCCCTTCCGGCTCGACGAGTTCGCTCTCTCCGGGCCCAACCCGGAGGAGCTCGCCGCCCTCTTCCGGGAGCTGGAGTTCACGACACTTCTCTCCCAGTTTGTGAAGCGGCCCGCCGAGGCGGGGAAAAGCTACCGTCCTATCCTGGACCGCGACGGCCTCGAATCGCTGGCCGCGGACATTCGGAAAGCGGGTTTTGTCTCCCTCGATACCGAAACCGACAGCCCCGAGCCGACCCGGGCGCGCCTCGTCGGCATGTCGTTCGCCACCCGGCCGGGGGAAGCCTTTTATCTTCCCCTCGGGCACGATTACGAGGGGGCCCCGTCCCAGATCCCGATGTCGACGGCTTTCGAGATCCTCAGAGAGTCCCTGGGCGACCCCGCGGTCCGCAAGATCGGGCAGAACATCAAATACGACTTCATCGTCCTCAGGCGCGCCGGGCTGGAGATCGCCGGGATCGACTTCGATACGATGATCCTCTCCTATCTCCTCGAGCCCAACTGGGGCAAACATAACCTGGACCGGCTGGCGCTCGCCTACCTCCAAACTCAAACCATCCCCTACGAAGAGGTCACGGGCAAAGGCAAAAACCAGGTGACCATGAATGCCGTGCCGCTGGAGAAGGTCGTTCCCTACGCCTGCCAGGACGCGGACCTGGCGCTCGAGCTCAGCGAAGCCCTTTGGCCCAAGGTCCAGGAAAAAAAGCTGGGCAAGCTTTACCGGGAGATCGAGCAGCCGCTGATCGAGGTCCTGGCCGACATGGAGACCTGGGGGGTCAAGGTCGACCGCGAAGCCCTCGATGCTCTCTCGGCCGAGTTCGAGTCGGAGCTCGGCCGCCTGGAGAAAAAAATCTTCGAATTGAGCGGCACGGAGTTCAACATCAACTCGCCGCAGCAGATGGGCGATATCCTCTTCCACAAGATCCAGCTCCAACCGTCGCGGAAGACCAAGATCACCAAGCGCTACTCGACGTCGATCGACGTTCTCCAGGAGCTCGCGGCCATCCACCCGCTGGCCCAGTACTGCCTAGAATACCGGCAGCTCGCCAAGCTCAAGGGCACCTATGCCGACACCCTGCCCCTCCTCATCAACCCCGGTACGGGCAGGCTCCACACTTCTTACAACCAGACGGTCGCCGCGACGGGCCGGCTGTCGAGCTCCGAGCCCAACCTCCAGAATATCCCGACGCGGGGCGAGATCGGCCAGCGGTTCCGGCGAGCCTTCATCCCCGAGAAAGGACACGAGCTGCTCGCCGCCGACTATTCGCAGATCGAGCTCCGGGTGCTGGCCCATCTTTCCGACGATGCGGCCCTCACCGAAATATTCATCGCCGACAGGGACATTCACGAGGAGACGGCCAGGACGGTGTTCGGCGAGGCCCTGCCCCTGCTCAGGGAGGAGCTGAGGCGGAAGGCCAAGGTCATCAACTTCAGCATCATCTACGGGACATCCGCCTTTTCTCTGGCCAAGGAGCTGGGGACGACGCCGCGGGAAGCGCAGCTGTTCATGGACCGCTACTTCGCCCGGCACCCGGGCGTGTCGGCCTATTTGGAGAACATCGTCCGCGAAGCGGAGGAAAAAGGATTCACCGAGACCATCTTCGGCCGCATCCGGCAGGTGCCCGAACTCCAGCAGAACAACCACGCCGTCCAGCAAGCCGGTCGCCGGATCGCCCTGAACGCGCCGATCCAGGGGTCGGCAGCGGACCTGATGAAAAAGGCCATGATCGACATCTGGCGCGATCTCAAGTCCCGCGGCCTGGGCACCAAGATCATCCTCCAGGTCCATGACGAGCTGGTCTTCGAGGTCCCCCCCGGAGAGAAGCGGGAGGTCGAAGAGCTGGTCAGGGACAGGATGGAGAATGTCTTCCCGATGCGGGTCCCTCTCAAGGTCCATCTCGGCTGGGGGCCGAATTGGGGCGACGCGAAGTAACTGAGGAGAATGGCTCGGACCGGGTCACTCGAGGGCACGCCACGATTTCCCACAACGCCTTTTTGGAGGGAGAAAGCTATGCTTTCCCCCTTCCAACGTTCGCTCCGCTCACTGCCTCCCCTTCGCGGACTTCGTCCCGCGACCAAAGGGGCTTTCCCCTTTGGAATCCCCGCGCCTTGGCTTCGCCAATGCGCGAAACTCGCTCGAGGCTCCGCTCGTGGAACCGTGCCCGCTCCGGCCCTCATACGGCCCTCTTCATGACGCCGGCCTTCGCCATTCTCGAAGAAGGTTTCTTTAACGCCATCCCTTCTGGGAGTCCCGTCGGGCCCCCATCTCTCATTACGATAGGAGACTCCACATGAATGGACAAAAGAGACGCGCCGCGCATCGGGTGCCCGTGGTGGTGATGGCGCTGGCGGCGGCGGCCCTGCTTTGCGGCTGGAGCGTGCCGGCAAGCCGGCCACCCCGACGCTGCGGCGCCGGGTGTCCAGGCGGCCTCACCCGCGGCCGCCGCCGACGGGCTGAAGCGTCCCCTTCCCCGCCGCGACGCTTTCTTCGGGGTGCATTTCGACCTCCACCCCAACGCTCAGGATACCGTGCTGGGCGTCGACGTTTCGGAAGAGATGATCTCGGCCGTCCTCGACAGGGTCCGCCCCGACTATGTCCAGTATGATTGCAAGGGCCATGCCGGGTATGCCGGCTATCCCACCCACGTCGGCTGGCCGTCCCCCGGCATCGTCAAGGACTCGCTCGCCGTCTGGCGGAAGGCGACGAAGGACCGGGGCATCGGCCTCTACATCCATTACTCGGGCGTCTGGGACACTAAGGCAGTCCAGGAGCACCCGGAATGGGCCCGTGTCGACGCGCAGGGGCGGCGGGACCCCGACAAGACGAGCGTCTTCGGGCCCTATATCGACGAGCTCCTCATCCCCCAGATCAAAGAAGCCATGACCGCCTATGATCTCGACGGCGCCTGGGTGGACGGCGATTGCTGGGCGGCGGAATATGACTATTCACCGTCCGCCCTCGCGGCCTGGCGCAAGGAGACCGGCTACGCCGCCGCGCCGAAGACGAGCGCCGACCCCCACTGGCAGGAGTGGAAAAAGTTCCACCGCCGGGCCTTCGAAAACTACGTGGCCCGCTGGGTGGACGCCGTCCATGCCTTCAATCCGAGTTTTCAGGTCACGAGCAACTGGATGTACACCTCGTTCATCCCCAAGCCCGTCGAGGTCAAGCTCGATTTCCTGTCGGGCGACTATTCTCCCGGAATGTCCGTGGACCGGGCCAGGTACGAGGCCCGTTATCTCGCCTCGACCGGCCATCCCTGGGACCTCCTAGCCTGGGGTTTCGACCGCGGCAAGGACGGGAGCTGGAGCATCAAGACCCCGGTCCAGCTCAAGCAGGAGGCGGCGGTCGTCTTGATGCAGGGCGGCGGCTTCCAAGTCTATCACACGCCGACGCGGTCGGGTTATATCGCCCCGCCGATCATTGAACAGCTCGGCGCGGTCGCCGATTTCTGCCGTGCCCGCCAGGCCCTCAGCTACAAGAGCCGGACCGTCCCCCAGGTCGCGCTTCTCGATTCCGAAACCTCGCTCTGGGAGACGATGGACAAGCTTTACATGCCGTCCGGAGAACTCGACGCCCTCGAGGGCGCGCTCAACGCCCTGCTCGAGCTTCACTATTCGGTCGACATTCTGGCCGAACATCAGCTCGGCCCGAGGCTCAAGGAGTTCCCGCTCGTCGTCATTCCAGACTCTCACAAGCTCTCCCCGGAGTTCAAGGAGGCGGCCGTCCGGTATGTCGAGGACGGCGGCAGCCTTCTCCTCCTCGGCGAAAAGAGCGCGCGTCTCTTTGAGCCCCAGCTCGGCGCGAACCTGACGGGCGAACCGAAGGAAACGGCCGCGGAGCTGGACACGCCGGCGGGACCGGTGAGCGTTCCCGGGGCTTGGCAGGCCGTCTCAACCACGACGGCGACGACGGCCGGCCTCCGCTACCCGACCCGGGACTTCCGCGGCGAGGGTGAGGTCGCGGCCACCGTCGCGTCCTGCGGCAAGGGCCGGATCGCGGCGGTCTACGGCCCAATCGGGTTGGGTTTCCTGCGCGGGCACCATCCTGGGATCAGGCGGTTCATCGGCGATCTGACGAGCCGTCTTTTCGACGACCCGGCGGTGACCATCCAGGCGCCCCCGACCGTCGATATCGCCCTGCGGACGACCGCCGACGGGCGCCTGGCCCTCCACCTGCTGAACCGGTCCGGGTTTCCGGTCCCCGACCGCTACAACTTCATGGACTATGTGCCGACGGTCGGACCGCTCGAGGTCAGCCTGAGTGTGGATGCCCGGCCGAAAAGCGTCCGCTGGATGCCGGACGGCCGCCCGCTGAAGTGGGCCTGGCGGGACGGCCGCCTGCGGGTCGAGATCCCCTCGCTCGAAATCCATGGGGTGCTGGTCGTCGAATAAGGGGTGCCCGCGTCCCCGGTCGGATGGGGATGACGCCCCGAAGACCCCCGTAGCGGAAGGGGCCCCGTCGGCTTCCGCCGACGGGGTAACCAACGGGACTGGTTCCCGGGAGTCGGGGGGCTAGGGGCGTATCACCGTCCGACCGGGGACGCCGTGTTTACAGCGCCTTCTGAAAAACCCGGAACTTCTTGTAAACCTGGCCGCCCATCCGCTCCATGATCGCCCGGACCCGCACATTGGCCTCCATCTCGTGATGGCTGTCCATGAACTCCATGCCCGCCTCTCGCGCCGACATCAGCATCCGGGCGCCGAACAGAACGTCAATTCCATGCCCGCGGTATCCTTCCTTCACCGCGCCCAGCAGCAGGTCGAGCTGCCGGGTCGTCTTGGCCGCACGGAGGATCGGGATGAAGCCGAACGGGAAGAGACGGCCCCTGGCTTTCTGGATTCCCGCCGTCATGTCGGGAATGCCGATAATGAAGGCCAGGACCTCGCGGTCCTTGACCACGGCCTTGATGAACCTGGGGTCGAGAATAGGGCAGGTAACGCTTCGCCAGGTCGTCCATCTCTTTGTCATCGAGCGGGGCGAACCCGTAGATATTCCCGGCGGTGTAGCACTCGTTCATCAGCCGCAGGATCGGCCGGATCCAGGGCTTGATCTCCCGGCGCTTCCGGAATTCGAGGACGTCGAAGCCTCCCCGACGCATGCCTCTCTCATAGATCTTCCGATAAAAATCCGGCAGCTCAGGGGGGACCTCGACCTTGTACACGAAATAGTCGATGTCCTTGACATACCCCTCGCTCTCCACCAGCCCCGGCAGCCACTCGAAATTATAGTAGGTGGCGATGGTGGCGCGGTTCTCGAACCCCTCAATCAGGAACCCCTCGGGATCCTGGTCGGAAAAACCGTAGGGGCCGATGATTCGCGTCATGCCCTGCCCACGGGCCCACTCTTCCACGCGCGCCAGCAACGCGTGGACGATTTCGGGATCCTTTGGGGTCTCCAGGTATCCGAAGCGGGCGAGTTTGACATTCCGAAACTCGTTGAACCGGGAGTTGATGATGCCCATGGCCCGGCCGACCGGCCGACCGTCGCGCCAGGCCAGAAGGAGGGTCGCCGGGCAATAGGCGAAGGATTTATTTTTCGACCTGTCGAAATATTTCCACTCGTCCACGTAGAGGGGGGGGACCCAGTTGAGGTGGCCCTGGTGGATCTTTTCGGGGAGATAGATGAAAGTCTTCAGATCCCGGCGCGAACTGACCTCCCCGATTTCAAGCGCCATCTAGATTTTCATCGGCATTAAAACATACGTGTACCGGACGTCTTTTTCCAGGTCGGGTCTCATGACGACCGCGCTGTTCTCGTCCTTGAGCTCGAGCCGGACGGCCTCGCTGGCCACCGACATCAGGAAGTCCAGAAGGTACTGGGAATTGAACCCCACCTCGAGCTGGGCACCCTTGTAATCGACCTCGAGGTCGTCCCGGGCCTCGCCGATCTCGGGGTTCGAAGAAAAGAGCTTCAGCCGGTCTTTCTCGACGCTGAACTTAATCCCCTTCGACCTCTCCGTCGACAGCAGCGAGACCCGGCGGATGGCCTGGGTCAGATCACTGTTGGCAACCTTAAGCACGTGCGGGTTGTCCTTGGGGATGACGGCTTCGAAATTGGGGAATTTGCTCTCGATGATCCTGGAGATGAGGACGCGCCGCCCAATCCTGAAGAAAAGGTTATTTTCATCCTGGTCGAAATCGACGGTCTCGCCGGCCATCTTCCTCAACTCTCCCAAAGTCTTCTTGGCGACGATCACCCGGACCTCGGGGTCGGGAGCCAACCCCTCGATGTCGCTCCCCGTGTAAGAGAGCCGATGACCGTCCGTGCTGACGAGCTCGATGCCCGCCGCCTTCATGATCAGCAGCGCGCCGTTCAGGTAATATCTTTGCTCCTGGGCGATAGCGAAATAGACACGGTCGATCATTTCCTGGAGCCTCGCCAGAGGCAGACCGATCTTCTTGTCGAAACCGGCGTCCGGCACCTGCGGATAGTCTTCCTTCGGCAGGCAGAGGACCTTGAATTCGCTCTTGCCGGCGCTGATCTCCATCATCAGGTCGTCGTTTTCCTTGAAGGTCACGACCTGGCCGTCGGGCAGGGATTTTACGATCTCGAAGATCTTCTTGCCCGAGATGGTGATCGCCCCCGGCTCCTCGGTCTCGGCCTCGATCGCCGTCTTCAGACCGACCTCGAGGTCGGTGCCCACGAATTCCACCCGGCCCTCCCCGACCGTGACCAGAATATTCGCCAGGATGGGCATCGTGTTTCGCTTTTCGACGATGCCCTGAAGGAGCTGCAACTCTTCCAGGATCGTTTCTTTAAGGACGGAAAATTTCATTTTCCACCTACCCCGTTTTCAGATGTCTTCTTCTTTTTAAAGAAGATAGTTTATTCAAGAAGAATAAGAATATCAATTGGAAAAGTGCAAATCTCGGCCAAGGCGTTGATTCTCCTATTGAATCAACCCGATCAGGTTGTTGATTTCTTTGTTGAATTCGGGATTCTTGCGCCGGAGATCATCGATTTTCCGGATGCTGTGGAGCACCGTGGTGTGGTGTTTTCCACCGAACTTCTTGCCGATCTCGGGAAGGGAGACCTTGGCCATGTCCTTGGACAGATACATCGCGACTTGCCTGGGGAAAGCCACCTTGGGAGAGTTGTTTTTGGACTTGAGCTGCGAGAGCTTGATCTTGAAGTGGTGGCAGACCAGTTTTTGGATCTTTTCCACAGTGACGACCGAGATCATCGAGTCGAGGAGACTTTTCAACGCCTCCTTGGCGACCTCGAGCTCGATCCGCTCGCCCTTGAGCGAGGCGTAAGCGATCACCCGGCGGAGATATCCCTCGAGCTCGCGGATGTTGGAGTGAACCTTGTCGGCGATGAACAGGGCGACGCTCTCGGGGAGATCGACGCCCTCAACCTGGGCTTTCTTCCTGAGAATGGCGATCCGGGTTTCGATGTCGGGGGGCTTCAGGTCGGCGATCAGTCCCCACTCGAAACGCGAGCTGAACCGTTCCTCGAGCTGTGGAATTTCCTTGGGCGGGCAGTCGCTCGAGATAACGATCTGCTTCTGGCTTTCGTAAAGATGATTGAAGGTATGAAAGAATTCTTCCTTGGTCCGCTCCCGGCCGGAGAGATAATGGATGTCGTCCATGAGCAGGACGTCGATGCTCCGGTATTTCTGGCGGAAGTCGAGGATCTTGCCCAGCTGGATGTGGTTGATCAGCTCGTTCATGAACTTCTCGGTGGTCACGAACAGGATCTTCAGGCGGAGGTGATTGTTCAGGGTGAAGTGGCCGATGGCGTTCATGAGGTGGGTTTTTCCCAGGCCGGCGCCGCCGTAGATATACAGCGGGTTGTACGACTTGGCGGGGCTCTTGGCCACGGCCAGGGCGGCGGCGTGGGCGAACTGGTTGCAGTTGCCGACGACGAAGTTCTCGAAGGTGTAGTGAGGGCTGAGGTTCGGACTCATCAGCGGGCCATGCTGGGAGCGGCGTTCTTCGGGTGAGCGCCTCATGAACGGCCCGGGGGTCTCGTCAAAGATGTATTTGATCTCGTAGGTCTTGCCGAAGAGCGCTTCGGAGCTCTCGGTGATCAGGCTGGAATAGTGGAACGACAGCCAGTCCCGAAAATACGAGTTGGGCACCTTGATGTAGAGGACATCCTTCTCCTGCCCGATATAGAGAGTGGGCTCGAACCATGTCTCGTAGCTGTTCTGGTCGACCTTCTTGTTGATGTCCCGAAGGATCTCGACCCACGAATTGAGATTTTCTTTATCTTGCATGATCTTGCATCGCCATTCTTAGGTTTTCCACAGAATTATCCACAATTGTGGAAAACCTTCCGGCTGGATTGGTTCGGCGAAGAAGGCGCCGCCAATCATAGCACTCCGAAAACCCGAATTCAAGTCCGCGGGCCAAGAATCGCCATGCCGGAGAGCGTGCCGGCTCTCTTGAGAAGCCGCCTCCCAACAGGTATAATAGCCGGCATCTGACCGAAAGGAGAACCCCCATGGGCGGTTGGCTCGAAGGCAAGTCCCTGGCGGATAAAATCAAGCAGGCCGTCAGGGAGGAAGTCGCCCTGCACCAGCGGACGCGGCACCAAGTACCCGGCTTGATGGGCATCCTGGTCGGGGACAACCGGTCTTCCCAGATCTACCTGAAAAGCAAGGAGAAAGCTTGTCAGTCGGTCGGGATTGCCTCCCGGATCCTGACCTACCCGGGCGACCTGGAGCCCCGGGCTCTCAAGGCGGAGATCGAGGAGCTCAACGGTCGAGACGACGTCGACGGGATCCTGGTCCAGCTGCCTCTCCCGTCCCATCTCGACGCCCACGATATCATCTGCGCCATCTCCCCGGCCAAGGATGTGGACGGCATCCACCCTTTTAACCTGGGGAACCTGATGGCCAACCAGGACGGTCCGAAGCCGTGCACGCCGCTGGGCATCCTCGAGCTTCTCAAGTTCAGCGCCGTCCCGATGCAGGGACGGGATGCGGTCGTGATCGGCCGGAGCTTGATCGTCGGCAAACCCGTGGCGGCGATGCTGACCAATGAGAACGCGACGGTGAGCGTCTGCCACTCGAAGACAAAGGACCTGGCCGAGACCGCCGCGCGGGCCGACATCCTGATCGCCGCCATCGGCAAGCCGGCCTTCGTCCGGCCCGAGTTCGTCAAGCCGGGCGCGACGGTCATCGACGTCGGCATCAACCGGGTCTCGGACAAAGACCTGATCCGGGAGCTGTTCGGCGACGACGACAAGCGCCGGCGCGACCTGGAGGAGAAGGGTTACACGGTCGTGGGCGACGTCGACCCCCGGGCCGCCGAGCGGGCCGGGCTGATGACGCCCGTCCCCGGCGGCGTTGGGCTCCTGACCGTGGCCGTGCTGATGAAAAACACGCTGGACGCGTTCAAAAGGCGGCGCGGCATCGCCTAATGTCCAAGAAGCATCTCCTGTTGCGTTATCGTTTTTCTCGATAATAGGGTCCTGTCACGGCGCTTCCCCCGGCGCCCGAACGGTCAGTCATGCCTTTAGGGTCCGGCGGAGTAGCTCGCACCAAACGTTCGGTCGGCGGGGGGCCCCCACGCCGTGCCACCCTTCCGATGATCCTCTGCCCGCACCCAACAGGAGATGCTTCACTTGTCCTCCGGGATGTTGAACGGGGCGGCGGTTTATGGTATAAATAACACCTCAAAGGTAGATTACGAAATGCCCAAAACATGTGATATCTGCGGCAAGGGCCCGGCCTTCGGGCACAGCGTCAGCCATTCGCACAAGGCCTCTCCGAAAAAGTGGAAGCCGAACCTCCAGCGGGTCAAGGCCAAAACCGACAAGGGAGTGCGGATGATCGACGTGTGCACGCGTTGCCTGCGCTCCGGCCGGGTGGCCAAAGCGATCTAGGCCCGCCCTAAAGCCTGTCGACCGAAACGATTCCCTTTATCCCCAGTATTTTCTTGGAGATCGTCTCGAGCTGTTTCATGTCCCGGACCATGAGGCTGAGCTTGATCTCGGCCGGCCGGCCGTTGGCGGTCAGGGCATCGAGCTTGGTGATGTTCGCGCCCAGCTCGGCGATCCCGGTCGCCACCTTTCCCAGGACGCCCGGCGCGTCGACGCTCCGGACAAGAAGCCGCGCCCGGAACAACCCGGCTTGGGTTTCCCCCCAGGAGACATCGACCATCCGTTCGCTGCTGAGGATCTCCTTGACGACCAGCGGGCAGCGGCCGGCGTGGATGGTGACGCCCTTTCCGGAGGTGATGTAGCCGACGATCGGCTCGCCCTTGATCGGGGCGCAGCAGCGGGCCAGCCGGACGAGCTCTCCGGGCGCGCCCCGGACCTCGATCCCCGCGGACGCCCCGCCGCGGAGCTTCTCCGTCAGCTTGCGGATGAAGTCCGGCCGCCTCTCCGCCGGCTCGGCACCCCGGCTGATCTTGGCCATCAGCTTCCCGTCGACGACGACGCGGCCGCGGCCGATGAGGGCGTAGAAATCGTCCAGGTTCCTGATCTTGAAGCTCAGAGTCTCGGCCAACCGGCGGAGGAGAGCCTCCTCCTTCGTCAGCTCGGGCGGCAAAGGGAGACGGCGGGACCGGCGTTCCCAGATCTTCCTGCCCAGGGTCGTGCTCCGGGTTTTTTCCTGGAGGTTGAGCCAGCGCTTGATCTGGTGCCTGGCGCCCGAGGTGAAGACCGTGTTCAGCCAGACGGCGCGCGGCGTCTTTTCGGGCGCGGTCCGGATCTCCACGATGTCCCCGGTCTTGAGGATGCTTTTAAGCGGCGCCTCCGCCCCGTTGATCACGGCGCTGGCGGCGTGGAGGCCGATCTCGGAATGGACCTTGAACGCGAAATCGAGCGCCGAGCCGCCGAGCGGCAGGGTGACGACCTTGCCTTTGGGAGTGAAAGCGTAAACTTCCTCGGGGATGAGGTCGGTCTTGAGGTTCTTCAGGAACTCGCGCGGGCTTTTCTGCTCGGTGTACAGGTCAACCATCTCGCGCAGCCATTCCAGCCGCTTGTCCTGCTTCACGGCGCGGGCGTCGTCCTGGTCCTTGTATTTCCAGTGGGCGGCGATCCCGTTCTCGGCGAGGGTGTGCATATCATGCGTCCGGATCTGGATCTCGAAGGTCTGCTTGTCCTCGGTGATGATGGTGGTGTGCAGGGCCCGGTAGAGGTTGGCCTTGGGCATGGCGATAAAATCGCGGAACCGGTGGGGGAGCGGCGGCCACTTCTGGTGGATGATGCCCAGCGCGGCGTAGCAGTTCTTCACGGTGTCGGTGATGATCCGCAGCGCTTTGAAATCATAGACCTGGTCGAAGTCGATGCCGCGCTTCATCATCTTGTCGTGGATGCTGTAGAGCCGCTTGATCCTCCCCTCGACCTCGGCCGGGATGCCGTTCTCCCGCGTCAGCTCTTCGAGCTTGGCCTTCAGCCGCCCGAGCTCGGCCTCGGCCTTCTGGCGCTCGGGCGTGACGATGGCGGCGATCCGGAAGTACTCGTCGGGGTCGACGTAGCGGAAGGCCAGGTCCTCGAGCTCCGCCTTGATCCGGCCCATGCCCAGCCGGTTGGCGATGGGCGCGTAGATGTCCAGGGTCTCCTTGGCGATGTGCTTCTGCTTGTCCTCGGGCAGGAACTTGAGTGTTTGCAGATTGTGGATCCGGTCGGCCAGCTTGATGAAGATGACGCGCAGGTCGCCGATCATGGCCAGGATGATCTTCCGGATGGTCTCCGCCTGGCGGGCCTCGGCCGAGGACTCTTGAACGCGGCTGATCTTGGTGACCCCGTCCACGAGGTCGGCGACTTCGGCGCCGAAATTCTCCCGGATCTCGGCCGCCGTGACCTCCGTGTCTTCGAGAACGTCGTGAAGCAGGGCGGCGACGAGGGTGACATTGTCGAGCTTCATGTCGGCGAGCATGTTGGCGACTTCGAGCGGGTGGCTGAGGTACGGCTCGCCCGACCGGCGCGTCTGGCCCTTGTGGGCGCGGGCGGCGAAGATGTAGGCCTTTTTCAGAAGGTTGGTATCTTTCTCGCCGTAGGCCGCCGAGACTTTGTCCAGGATATCGTCGAACCGGATCATCGGGACCTCTGTTCCCGGCGGATGATCCAGCGGGCGGCGCTCAGGACGCCGGAGGCCACGTGGACCGGGTCCGGGCTCAGGGCCCGGACCCGCATCCTCGAGGCCCGTCCCTGGCCCGTCAACACCAGCACGGGCGCGGCCCCGATGTTCCGCGCAAAGGCGATATCGTCCGGCTTGTCCCCGATCATGTAGGAGCGGGCGAGGTCGAGGCCGAAGTCCGCCGCGGCCCGCAGAGCCAGGCCGGGGCGCGGTTTCCGGCAGTCGCAGGCGACGGCGTAGCGCGGGTCCGCGCCGCCCTCGAAATGAGGGCAGAAATAAAACGCGTCGATCCGGGCGCCGCGCGAAGCGAAAGCCGCCCCCATCTCCCGATGGAGGGCCTCGACGTCGGCCTCGCCGAAGAACCCGCGGCCCACTCCGGACTGGTTGCTGACGACGATGGCCAGAAGGCCCGCCTCGTTAAGCCCGCGCACCGCCTCGAAGCTCCCCGGATAGATCGTGATTTTCCCGAAGTTCCCGGGATAGCCGGCGTCTTCGTTGAGCGTGCCGTCGCGGTCGAGGAAAACCGCCCGCTTGGTCATGGCCAGAGAGCCTCGGCGGCCGCGGCGACTTCGGCGGGCGCGACGAGCGCCAGGCACCGATGGTCGAGGGGACACTGGCGGTAATAGCACGGCCAGCAGGGAACGTCGGCCTTCACCACCCGCGACGGCGGCGCGAACGGCCCGGTGACCGCCGGGTTCGTCGGGCCGAAGATGCCCACGACCGGGACTCCCAGCGCGTTGGCCAGGTGCATCGGGCCGGTGTCGTTGGCCATCACCAGGGTTGACCGGGCGATCACGCCCATGAGCTGGCGAAGGGTCGTCGAACCGGTGAGAATATGGGGTTGGCATTTCATCTGCTTGCGGATAACCTCGGCGATATCCGTCTCGGCGGCCGACCCGACGATCAGGACCTCGGCGCCGTGCCGCTCCTGGACCAGGGCCGCCGCCGCGGCGAAGCTCCCGGCCGGCCAGCGCTTGGCCGGGCCGTAGCTCGCGCCGGGACAGAGCGCGACGAGCGGCCGCGCCGGGTCGACGCCCAGGCGCTTGAGCCGCTCGCCCGCCTCCTCGAGGTCCTTCGCGGGGAGGACGATCTTCAATTCGGGGGGGAGCGTCTCGAGGCCGAGCCCGGCGACGAGGTCGAGATAATAATGGACCTGGTGGCGCGGCGCGGCGGGCCTGGGGCGCCGGACCGCTTTCGTCAGCAGGAGCGAGCGCCCGTCGGCGGCATACCCCCAGCGCTCGGGGACCCCGCCGAGACGGAAGAGGAAGGCCGAGCCGAGGGAATTGGTCAGGAGCAGGCCCGCGTCAAACGCCCCCTCGCGAACCTTCCGGGAAGCCTGCCGGAAACCCTGCCAGCCGTTTTCCTCGGGAAGCTCGACGACCCCGTCGGCCAGTCCGGTAACCGTGAACAGGTCCCCGGCCCCTGCCTTGGCCGCGACCCGGATCTCGGCCCGGGGAAAAGCGTGGCGCAGGCTCTTGAGGGCGGGGATGGCCAGGACGCAGTCGCCGACCCAATTGGGGGCCCGGACGATGATTTTCATTTTCTCCATTCTATTCCCGGGCGGCGCGGCCTGTCAAAATCCGGCGAATAATGAGCAGCATCTCCATCCGTGTGATCAGATGGTGGAGAATTGGGGTCCTGTCACGGCGATCCCCCGGCGCCCGAACGGTCAGCCATGCTCATGCCGATTGAGCAAAGTCCCCGGCATCAAACGTTCGGTCGGCGGGGGGCCCCCACGCCGCGCCACCCCTCACTTTGATTATCGCCATAACACGGATGGAGATTCATCCCGAATTATGACCTTGGTAATGGCCGGAAGCGCCGCGGGCGCCTAGTCTTTCGACGGCGTCGCGGCGGGCGTTTTCTTGTCCCCGGTGTCCTTGCCGGACGCCTCCGCGCTCTTCGCGGAATCTTCCTTTTGCGTCTCGGATTTTTCGGGCGAGGATCTCTTGGCGTAATCCGTGATGTACCAGCCGCTGCCCTTGAACTGGATGGCCGGAGAGGAGATGACCTTTTTCATCGCTCCGCCGCAGACCATGCATTTCTCGAGAGGCGGGCCGCCCACCTTCTGGATGATCTCGACGCGGCGGAAGCATTGAGTGCAACGGTATTCGTATAAAGGCATTTCAGCACACCCTTGTCTTAATCATTCATTATAACAGAGCGGCTGTCCATATCAAGGTCACGGGACGACGGCCGAGTTCTCGGGGTGAGCGTCTTTTGGGAGACCGGCCGCGCGCCGGCCGGCCTTGGTGTCTCACCGAAAGACGATGGCTTCGAAGGTGGCGATCTCGGCGCCATTTTTCCAGGCGTCGGGCGGCAGTCCGGCCTTGACGCAGGCCTGGGCGAGGAAGGTCTCGCGGTCCCAGCCGTTCTCGACGGCGACCTGGGGCAGGAGCAGTCCCCGGTTCTCGCCGCGCGAGATCACGAGCCCGTGCCGGCCGACCGCGACCCGTCCCGGGCTGTCGACCTTCTCGGGCGTCGTGAGCACGGAGATCTCGATCTCCAGGTCGGCGAGCTCCTCTCGCGTGACGGGAGGGAAACGCTGGTCCTGGGTGGCGGCGAAGATGGCGGTCCGGATGACCGTCTCATATAGGGGGAACACCGGCTCGATATAGCCGATGCAGCCGCGCAGCTCGCCGCGCTTTTTGAGCGTGACGAAAGCGCCCTTGGGTCCGAGGAGATTCGGGGCCTCGGTTTCGTACTGGACGGTGCGTCCGTCCTCGACGAAGGCCCGGACGGCCTGACGGGCCAGGCCCAGCAGCTCCTTTTTCTCGTCCGGCGAGAGCGAGAACCCGGCGGCTGCCGTCCCCGGGCTCACGGCCGCGGCCAGATAGCCCACGACCCGGCTCGTGTCCCCGGTTCCGGCTGCGGAATCGGAGTAATGGAGAACGGTCACCCGCGGCGCGCCGAGCGTCTTCATGGCGAGGAACGCCGCGGCCACGCCGCCCCCGCCGCACATCATGTTCTCGCCCCGCTCGCTCCGGTCCGCGATGGCGCCGGCGTCCGCTTTCCGGACGAGGTCGATCGTCCTGGCGTCGGCGGCGTTGGCTTTGTCCTTGGCCAGGTAATGCGAGAGATCGGTCGAGGCGACGATCAGGGCCCCGGGCACCGCCAAGGCCTCGCCCAGCCCCTTGGCCAGGGCTCTGATGTTGGCTCTCGTCGGATACCCGAGCACGATGGGGACGATGCGGGCGCCGGGGAGCGCCCTTTGGATGAAGGGGATCTGGACCTCGATTGAATGTTCCTTCTCGTGAGCCGCGGCGATGTAGGAGAACCCGGAGGCCCTGGCGATCCGGGCGGCGAGCGCTTCGTCGACCGGCACCGTGCCGAGCGGCGTCTCGTACCCGCCCCGAAGATAGATGGAAGCGCCGTCCAAGCCGTACTGGTGGGATGTCCCCACCACGACGACGGTGTCGAACGGACGGCCCTGCACGACGCGGTAGGCACGGGCGGCGGTCTGTCCCGAAAAAATATAGCCGGCGTGCGGACAGATCAGGAGCCTCGCGTCCTTGGCCTCGGCTGGCGGAGGGCCGGCGGCCCGGAGATAGTCGTCGATCAGCGCGGCGAGCCGGGCCGGGTCGGCGTCGTAGAAGGTGCCCGCGAACACGGCCGCCCGGGTGCCTTGCGCCGGCGCCGCTGCGGCCGCCGCCGCTATCGAGAAAAGAACAGCAACAGCTCTCGTTCATTGTTTTCCCTCCCCCTCATGTTATCATCGCGGGACCAAAAATCAATCGAGGCGGCGGCCCTGATAGCATCTCGTTTCGTGTGATGCCGAGAGGACAGGGCGGGGGTGGCACGGCGCCAGTCCCTGCCCGCCCGGAGCGACGGGGACCCCTCTCCCCTTGGAGTGCGCTAACTGTCGTTGACGGGTGAGGCGCGAGGACGGACAGGGATGCGCCGTGACAGGACCCCATCGAGGAACAACACAATCACACGGGGCGTATTTATGTTGACTTTTTTGGCGCGTTCGGAGAAAATAATCACTCAGCGTGAGGCTGCAGTCATGAAAGAATTCTTCAAGGGCTTCGTCAGAATATTGCTGGTGGCGTCCGCCTTTTATGTTGGGTTCAAGTTCGGGAAGTCCAAGGAAAAGGCCAAGATCCCGAATTTTCAGGAAGACACCTGAAATCTCCCGCGCTCAGCCGCGCGGCCCTCAGCTCACGAAAAGTCCGGCGCGCCCGGGTGAAAGTGCGGTTGGCTGCCGGGTGCTTCTCCGCCGGCTTCCACATTGCCTCCCGGGCGGAGGAGAGCTATAATGAGGGACCTGTTTCGCGCCGCTGAGGAAAGACCATGAATCTCGGAACATACGGCATCCTGATCGTCTTCGCCGCGTTCATCGTGCTGCTGATCCTGAACCCGAAGCTCAGCTGCTTCGGCAAGAGGATCCGTTCGCCGTTCTACCCGGTGCTTCGTAAGCGCCAGAAGAAAGCGCCGGCGAAGGCCAAAACGGCGGATTACGGGTTCCATCTGTCCGAGGACCTCTCGGCCAAGGAGGGGACTCGCCGGCCGGGCGTCGACAAGGACAAGGCGGAAAAGAAAACCGACGACTACGGGTTCCGCCTGGATTGAGGCCTTGAACCGGATCCTCCCGCTTCTGGCCGCGGGCGTCCTCGGCCTGAGCGCGGCGGCGTGCCTCCGCGTCGGGCCCAAGGTCGAGACCGTGCCGCCGGCGGTGGAATCGATCGAAGGCTACGCCTCCTGGCGGCTCGTCGGCAAAGGCGCCTCGACCCGTGCCCGCTTCTCCTTTCTTCTCGTCCTTCCCGACCGCGGGGTCATCGAGATCACCGACCCCCTGAACCGCACGGTGTCGCGTCTCGTCCTCGAGGGGGAGACGGCTTTCCTGGTGATACCCGGCCGGCGCGCTTATTGGCGGGCGGACCGGACCGAGGTCATGACGAAGCTTCTGGGGTTTGCCATCAACCCGGAAGAGCTGTCGGCGCTGCTGACCGGCCGGGAGCCGGGGCTCGGCGGCTGGATCCTGGAGGCGGATGACCGGGGCCGGATCGCCCGCGGGCGCCGGGACGGCCTGGCGTTTTCGGTCCAGGAATTTTTCGACGGCGGCCGCCTGCCCCGCACGGTCGTCTTCGCCGACGGGGAAGTCCGGGGCAGCCTGAAAGTTATGCGCCTGCGCTTCAACCAACCCCTCCGCGAGGAGGCCCTGCGGCCGGCATTCCTGGAGGACGACCGCTACCGGGCCGTCGGCTGGCCCGAGATCGAGACGTGGCTCAGGGATGAAGACTAGATCGTTCGCCAAGATCAACCTGGGGATCGAGGTCCTGGGCCTCCGGCCGGACAAGTACCATGAGATCCGGACCCTGTTCCAGTCCATCGATTTCGGCGACACGCTGGAGCTTTTGTCCCGCGCCGACGGCGAGATCGTCCTCGCCGGGACGGACCCGGCGATCCCCTGGGACGAGAGGAACCTCATCCTCAAGGCCGCCCGGCTGCTGAAACGAGAGTTCGGCGTCGCCGCGGGCGCGGAGATCCGGGTGGAGAAACGGATCCCCCCGGGAAAAGGCTTGGGCGGCGGCAGCAGCAACGCCGCCATGGCGCTCCACGCTCTCTCCAGGCTTTGGGAACTCAACCCGGGACGGGCGAGGCTTCAGGCTTTGGCCGTATCGCTGGGGGCAGATGTTCCCTACTTCCTGGAGGGAGGGCTGTGCCTGGGCGAAGGCCGCGGAGATGTGCTGACGCCCCTCCCCGACCTTCCGCCCCTTTTCGGCGTGCTCGTCCTGCCGCCTTTTCCCTCGCTGACGGCCGACGTCTACGCCCGGCTTCCCTTGACTTCACTCCCTGAAGACAGTAGAATTAACGGGTTCCTGGAGCGAAAAGACTTCGGGCTGCTCGAGAACAGGCTCGAAGAGACCGTCTTTAACCTGTTTCCTCGGTTAGAAACGATCAAGAGCTTTTTTTGTCAAAACGAGGCCGTGCTTTCCCTCGTGAGCGGCTCCGGGTCAGCCGTCTTCGGCCTCTATCGAGACCGAGAGAGAGCCCGCAGGGCCCGGGCCGATTGGCCGGGTCCCGAGGAGGCCCTGCTCGTGGAAACGCTCTCCCGGGAGCGCTATTGGCTCAGAATGACGGCTGGGGTGTAGCCAAGCGGTAAGGCAACGGACTTTGGATCCGTCATCCGGAGGTTCGAATCCTCCCGCCCCAGTTTAAACCAGTTAAAAGCTGAAGAGACATAGAACAAGGACAGGTCGATGAAAGTATTCGCGGGTTCGTCGAACAGGCCATTGGCCGGGGAGATCGCGCGCTATTTGAAGATCGACCTCGGCAAGTGCGTTCTCAATCGTTTCAGCGACGGCGAGATCCACTGCTATATCGATGAAAACGTGCGCGGCGAGGACGTCTTCATCATCCAGACGGGCTCCCACGACGCCAACTTCCATCTCATGGAGCTCTTCCTGATGCTGGACGCGGCCAAGCGCGCCTCGGCGGAGCGCATCACGGCGGTGATCCCCTACTATTGTTACGCCCGGCAGGACTGGAAGGACAGGCCGAGGGTGCCGATCTCGGCGCGCCTGGTGGCCGACCTCATCGAGACTTCGGGGGCGGACAGGATCCTGACCATGGACCTCCATTCCCCGCAGATCCAGGGGTTCTTTTCGGTCCCCGCCGACAACCTCACCTCCACCCCGGTCCTGTCCGGCCACATCGGAGGCCTGGGCCTGGAGAACCTGACCATCGTTTCGCCCGACGCGGGGGGAGTGGGCCGGGCGCGGTATTTCGCCAAGCGGCTGGGCGTGAACCTGGCGATCATCGACAAGCGGCGGCCGGCCCCCAACGAGGCCCAGGTCTTGCACGTCATCGGCGATGTCAAGGGCCGGGACGTCGTCCTGTTCGATGACATGGTCGATACGGCGGGGACGCTCGTCCTGAGCGCCGCGGCCCTGCAGAAGGAGGGCGCCCGCCGGATCCTGGCCGCCTGCACCCACCCGATCCTGTCCGGCCAGGCCATCGAGAAGATCGAGAATTCGCCGATCGAAAAGCTGTTCGTCACCGATACCATCGTTCTCACCGCCAAGGCCTCGGCCAGCCCGAAGATCGCCATGCTGTCCGTGGCCGGGCTGTTCGGCGAAGCCATCCGCCGGATCAGCGAAGGCAGCTCGGTGAGCTCGCTGTTTCTCTAAGGAGGTCATGATGAGTCTTACCATTAAAGCCGAAAAACGCGACATCTTCGGGAAGAACGCCGCCCGGAGGCTGAGAAAAGACGGCAAGGTCCCCGCCGTTCTCTACGGCGAGGGGGCGGCCAGCGTCCCGCTGACGCTCGTCAAGAAGGACGTTTTCGCCATCCTGAAGTCCGAGGCCGGCGAGAACACGATCTTCAAGGTGGCCTTCGACGAGCGGCTCCAGGACGTCATGTTCAAAGAGCTCCAGGTCGAGCCCAGCTCGGACCGGCTCGTCCACGCCGACCTCATCCAGATATCCATGGACAAGGCCATCCGTGTCGAGGTGCCCTTCCTGCTCCAGGGCGAGCCCGTGGGCGTCAAGACCGAGGGCGGGTTCGTTGACTTCATGACCCGCGAGGCCGAGATCGAGTGTCTCCCCAAGGACATCCCCGAGAGCATCAAGGTGGATATCGGCGCGCTCCATCTTCACCAGTCGCTGAAGGTCGCCGATGTGGCGGCTCCCGAGGGCGTGAAGTTCGTGACCGACCCCGCCACGGTGGTCGTTGTCATCAGCCTGCCGCACAAGGAAGAGGAAGCGGCCAAGCCCGTCGAGGAAGCCGCGGCCGCCGAGCCCACCGAGCCCGAGGTCATCAAGAAGGAGCGGGCCGCCAAGGAAGAGGACGAAGGCAAAGAGAAGAAGGGGAAAGAGAAGGAGTGATCGTTGTGGATCGTGGTCGGCCTGGGGAATCCGGGCCGCGAGTACGCCGGGACGAGGCACAACGCCGGCTTCCTGTTCGTCAAGGGGCTGGCCCGGCGGTATGATGTTGAGGTCAAGAAGAAGAAATTTTCGGCCAGGGTGGCCGAGGTCAGGCGCGGCGACGACCGGCTGGTGCTGGCCCTGCCGCAGACATTCATGAACTCGAGCGGAGTCGCTGTCCGGGAGCTTTTGGCCGGCTACCAGGCGCCGCCGGAGAGCGTCGTCGTCGTTTACGACGACCTGGACGTCGCCCTGGGCCAGATCCGGGTGCGGCCGGCCGGCAGCCCGGGCTCCCACAAGGGGTTGTGCTCGATCGTTTCGGAAACCGGAACGAAGGCCTTCCCCCGGATCCGTGTGGGCATCGGGCCGCTGGCCGACCGGGCCGACGCGGTCCGGTTCGTGCTTTCGCCCTTCAGCCGGGAGGAGCGCGCCGTCCTCGACGGCGCCCTGGCCCGGGCCGAAGAGGCCCTGGACATGATCCTCCAGGGCCGGCTCGGCGAGGCCATGAACGAGTTCAACAGGAAGGTCACGGTTTAGCCGTAAAGAACGCTCCTTGTTCCTTCTCATAAGAAGAAGGAGCTTGAATATCCATAAGGAGGCCACGTGCTGTATTATGAAACGGGTTTTTTGATCGCCCCCAACCTCTCCGAAGAGGACACCGAGAAGATCATCAACCAGATGGTCGAGGTCGTCTCCCAGAAAGACGGCCGGCTGATCCGCCAGGAGCGGTGGGGCAAGAGGAGGCTCGCCTACTCGATCGAGAGGTTCAACGAAGCCTTCTTCGTCTTCTTCCACTACGAAGGCCGGCCGGACATCCCGGTCGAGCTGGAGCGGCGGTTCAAGCAGTCCGATGCGGTACTGCGCTACCTCACCCTGAAAAAGGACTCCCAGGCCACGCTCCGCCGGAAAAAGAAGAAGGAACCCGGCGCCGAAGACAAGGCCGCGCCGGCGGCGGAACCGTCCGCCCAGGAATCCCCAGAGGTGAAGTGAGATGGCCAGAGAAGAACGCTCCGAAAGACCGTCCTACAGGAAGTACTTCCCGCCCAAGCGGAAGTTCTGCCGGTTCTGCCAGAGGAACCTCCGAGAGATCGACTACAAGAACGTGGACATCCTCCGCAAGTACATGCCCGAGCGGGGCAAGATCTCGCCGCGCCGGGTGACCGGGACGTGCGCTTACCACCAGCGGAAGCTCGCCACCGCGGTGAAGCGGGCGCGACTGATGGCGCTGCTCCCCTACACGGAAGACTAAGATGAAGATCATCCTGAAACAGGACGTCGAAAACGTCGGCCGCAAGGGGGATATCGTCAACGTCTCGGCCGGTTTCGGCCGGAATTACCTTCTGCCCAAGAAGCTGGCCCTCGAGGTCACCCCGTCCAACCTGAAGATGATCGAGATCGAACGGCAGTCGCTGAAGAAAAAGGTGGAAAAAGAGCGTCAGTCCTATCAGGACGTGATCCGCCGGCTCAACGAGCTGACCCTCTCCTTCACCCGGAAGTCGGGCGAGAAGGACATGATCTTCGGCTCGGTGACCGCCTCGGATATCAAGGACGCCCTGGACAAGCTGGGGTTCGAGATCGAGAAAAAGAAGATCACACTTGACGAACCGATCAAAAGGCTGGGAAACTATACGGTGCCGGTCAAGGTCTTCCAGGACGACAAAGCATCCCTGAGGGTGGAGGTCCGGAAGGAAGAGGGACCGGCGGCAGAAGCGAAGGCCGGGGAAGCGGCCGAATAGCCCGGGACCAGGGGATAACGGAGGCGGCGCGGGCGGGATATCCGCTCCCTGCCGCAGAGGTTGGCCATGGAACTCGACCTCATGTATTTGAAGAAGACTCCGCCGCACAGCCCCGAGGCGGAGAGGACGGTTCTGGGCGCGATCTTGGTCTCCAACCAGAACCTCAACACCGTTCTGTCGATCATTTCGCCCGAGGACTTCTACAAAGACGCCAATCGCCGGATCCTCGACCGGATCATCGCGCTCATCGAAAAGGGCCGGCCCGTCGACCTCCTGACGCTGAGCGAGGAGCTGGGCAAGGCCGGGGCGCTGGACGAGGTCGGCGGGGCGTCCTACATCGCCTCGCTGATGGACGGCGTCCCCAAGAGCCTGAACGTCGAATACTACACTCAGATCATCAAGGAAAAATCGCTGCTCCGGAAGCTCATCCTCTCTTCGGCCAGGATCATCTCCGCGAGCTACGAGCAGAAAGAGGACGCCGACGTGCTGCTCAACGAAGCCCAGGCCGCGATCATCGAGGTCTCCGAGCAGCGGATCAAGTCGGGGTTCATTCCGGTGAGCCAGCTGATGCAGCCGACGATCGACATGATCGCCGGGTTCGTCGACCGGCGGGAGGCGATCATCGGCGTGCCCACGGGCTTCCGGCTCCTGGACGATCTGACCTCGGGCTTCCAGAAATCGGAGATGATCATCGTCGCCGCGCGGCCGTCGATGGGCAAGACCGCCCTCTGCCTGAACATCTCCCAGTACGTCGGGATGAACACGGACCGGGCCGTCGGCTTCTTTTCCATGGAGATGGCCAAAGAGCAGATCCTCATCCGGATGCTGGCCGCCGAAAGCCAGCTCGACATCCGCCGGGTGCGGACCGGGGCGCTGAGCGAGCGGGAGTTCGAAAAGCTCAAGCTGAGCGGCGAGACGCTGGCGCACGCCCGGATCTTCATCGACGAGACGGCGGGCCTGTCGGTCATGGAGATGAAGGCCAAGGCCCGGCGCCTGAAGCTCGAGCGGAACCTGGACATCCTGTTCATCGACTACATCCAGCTGATGCGCGCCGGCGGCCGGTTCGAGAACCGGAACCAGGAGATGTCCTTCATCTCGCGATCGCTGAAGGAGCTGGCCAAAGAGCTCCAGATACCCGTCGTCGGCATCTCCCAGCTGAGCCGGGCGCCCGAGAAAGGCCGGCGCGAGCCGCGGCCGCAGCTCTCCGACCTCCGCGAATCCGGGGCCATCGAGCAGGACGCCGACGTCGTCATCTTCATTTACCGGCCCGAGTTCTACGCGCCGCTCGACGAGACCCTCCACGGGATCGCGGAGATCAACATCGCCAAGCAGCGGAACGGGCCGATCGACATCTTCAAGCTGGCCTTTATCGGCAAGTACGCCAAGTTCGCCAACGCCGAGATGGATTTCCAGTACCCGGAAGCCTGAAATGTTCGGAGCGATGTTCCGGAGGTCCCGCATCCTGCGCGGCCTGGCCGAGCTCGGCGAGGTCGGTATCCTCTTCTGGAAGACGCTCCGGAACCTCCTGAAGAAACCCCGCGAGCACCAGACTCTCCTGCAGCAGCTCGAGGAGATCGGGGTCCGGTCGCTGCCGGTGGTCTCGCTCACCGCGGCCTTCGGCGGCCTGGTCTTCGGGTTCCAGACCTACATCGGCTTCCACCGGTATATCGGGGGGGGATCGGAGAGCTTTGCCGGGCCGATCATCACGCTCGGGCTGGCCAAGGAGCTGATCCCCATCCTCACGGGGCTGATGATCTCCGGCCGGGTGGGCTCGTCGATGGCGGCCGAGATCGGGACGATGAAGATCACGGAACAGATCGACGCCCTGCACAGCCTGGGGGCCAACCCCGTCCGCTATCTCGTCGTGCCGCGAACGCTGGCCTCGTTCTTCATGACGCCGTGCCTGACGCTCTACGGCGACATCATCGGCATCGCCGCCGGCTATTTCTACATCGTCGTGCTCATGGGCGTGAACCGGGTCACCTATCTTTCCTACACCATGCAGTATATGGAGATCTGGGATATCGTGACCGGCCTCATCAAGGCGGCGATCTTCGGCGTCGTCATCGCCATCGTCGGCTGCTGGCAGGGGATGAAGACCGAGGGCGGGGCCGAGGGTGTCGGCCGGGCGACGACCCGGACGGTCGTCATCTCCAGCATCACGATCCTGATCTTCAACTTTTTCCTGAGCAAGGCGTTGCCCGCGACACTCAAATGATCCACATCCTCAACCTGCACAAGGCCTTCGGGGACAATCAAGTCCTGCGGGGCGTCAACCTGACCGTCGAGAAGGGCGAGACGATGGTGGTCATCGGCCAGAGCGGTTCGGGGAAGAGCGTCCTGATCAAGCATATCATCGGGCTCCTCAAGCCGGACCTGGGCGAGATCCTGGTCGACGGCGTCGATATGACGAAGCTCGACGAAGACGAGCTTCACGGATATACCAAACGGTTCGGGTTGCTTTTCCAGGGGGCGGCGCTGTTCGATTCGATGACGGTCTCGGAGAACGTCGCCTTCGGCTTGGAGCGCTATACCGACTACCCGAGGGAAGAGATCGAAGGGATCGTCCGGGAGAGCCTGGCCCGGGTCGGGCTTCACGACGTCGAGGACATGATGCCCTACGCGCTCAGCGGCGGCATGAAGAAGCGCGTCGGCCTGGCCCGGGCCATCGCCTACCAGCCCGAGATCATGCTCTACGACGAACCCTCGACCGGGCTCGACCCCATCCGGGCCGATTCGATCAACGATCTCATCAACATGCTGAAAAAGGAGATGGGGGTGACCTCGGTGGTCATCACCCACGACATGACGAGCTCCTTTAAGATCGCGGACCGGATCGCGATGCTCTACGAAGGGGTCATCATCGAGGCGGGGACGCCGGATGAGATCCGGAACTCCAGGAACCCGATCGTCCAGCAGTTCATCCACGGTGAGTCCCACGGGCCCATTAAAAACGTGGTAGGCGATGAGGTCAGAACATGAAACGTGAACTGAAAATCGGGATCTTCCTGGCGGTGGCGTTCGCCATCCTGGGCCTGTTTGTCTTCATCGTGGGGGACCTGTCGCGGTGGTTCGAGAAGGGCGGCTACGAGCTCAACGCCTCATTCCAGACAGTGACGGGACTGGAGAAGCAGGCGGCCGTCCGGATGGCCGGGGTCAAGATCGGCACCGTCAGGGACATCCGGCTGGCGAACCGGCGGGCCGAGGTGGTGCTGTCCATCTCGGCCGAGTTCCAGGTTCCCGAGGGGTCCAAAGCCTCGCTGTCGTCTTACGGCATGATCGGCGAAAAGTATGTCGAAATAACACCCAGCGACAGGCCGGAGCACTTCGGGCCGGGAAGCACTCTTGAGACGACGTCGGCCGTCGGCCTCGACCAGGTCGGGGCGATCGCCGTTTCGGTCGGCGAGGAGATCAGGACCCTGAGCCGCTCGCTGAACGAGATCACGGGCGAGGGATCGCGGACGGACATCCGCGAAGCGCTCGCCAACTTGAACGCCTTCACCGGGGACCTCAAGGAGTTCATGGCGGCTAACGGTCAGAACCTCGAAACCGGCATCCAGGGGATCGCCAGGGCGTCCCGGGACCTCGACAAGCAAATCGCCTCCCTGTCCCGGAACCTGGAAGAGACGATCGGCACGATCAACGGCATCGCCCAGGAGAACAGGGGCGCGGTCAAGACCGACATCGAAAAGGTCGGCGAAGTCCTCGACGACCTCAAGGAATCGGCCCGCATCCTCCGGCAGACGCTGGAGAAGATCGACAAGGGCGAGGGGACGGTGGGCAAGCTCGTCCAGGACCCGGAAATGTACGAGTCGGCCAAAACGACCCTGGCGAGCGTCGACCGGTTCGTCGGACCCCTGAGCACGGTCAGGCCGATCGGCTCGTTCCGGGTGGACTACCTGGCCGACAGCGAGCAGGCGAAAAGCGTCGCCACGCTCGGCCTGTCGCTGTCCCGGCGCTATTTCGCCTTCGGGCAGATCGTCCGGGACCCGCTCCTCGACAAGTACACCTATTCCGCCCAGGGCGGGATGCGCTGGGACGCCGTGGGCGCGCGGGCCGGGCTCTTCGAGTCGACCTTCGGAGCGGCCGTCGACGTGATCACCTTCAACGACCGGCTCGTCTTCAGCCTCGAAGGTTATGATTTCTACCGCGACACCGGGCCCCGGTTCCGCTTCCTGACCCAGTTCTCGCTCGTCCGGTATCTGCATCTGATCGCCGGCGTCGACGATTTCGGCCAGGCCGCGAACCGCCAGTTCTATTTCGGGCTCGGCGTGGGAGTCCGGTGAAGGACAAGACGAAGACGGTCTTCATCTGCCAGACCTGCGGGTTCAGGTCGCCCAAATGGCTGGGCCGCTGCCCGACCTGCGGCGAGTGGAGCAGCCTGGTCGAGGAGCCCGACGAGCCCGAGGCTTCCGCCGAATACGCCTTTTCGACCGCGGAGGCCCTTCTCTATAAGGACATCCGGGAATTCGAGAAACCCCGGCTCCGGATCGGGGTCGAAGAATTCAACAAGGTTTTGGGCGGCGGCGTCGTCCTGGGCTCTCTCGTCCTGATCGGCGGGGAGCCGGGCATCGGCAAATCGACGCTGCTTCTCCAGGTCTCCCGGGATTTCGCCGAGCACGGCGAGCGGGTGCTCTACGTGTCGGGCGAAGAGTCGCTCGAGCAGATCAAGCTGCGGGGCGACCGGCTGGGCGTCGGGGACGGCGAGCTCTATCTCCTGGCCGAGACCAGCCTGGAAAGGATCCTCGCCCAGGCGGACAAGGTCAAGCCCAAGGTCCTGGTCGTGGACTCCGTCCAGACCGTTTTTTCGGCCAAGCTGTCATCCAGCCCGGGAACGATCAGTCAGGTCCGCGAGGTCGCCAACCAGATCTTCCGGTTCGCTAAAAGAAACCAGGTGTCTTCGTTCCTGATCGGCCACATCACCAAGGAGGGGTCCCTGGCGGGGCCGAAGTCGCTCGAGCACATGGTCGATGTCGTCCTGCTGTTCGAGGGCGAGCGCGACCACAGCCACCGCGTGCTGCGGGCGCTCAAGAACCGGTTCGGACCGGTCTCGGAGCTGGCCATCTTCGAGATGGGAGCCGCGGGCCTGAAGGCCGTCGCCAACCCCTCGGCCTTCTTCCTCAAGGAACGCCCGGTCGAGGCGGCGGGCAGCGTCGTCGTCTCCACCATCAAGGGTACGCGGCCGCTCCTGGCCGAGATCCAGGCCCTCGTCTCGCCCACCCTGTTCGTCGGCAGCCCGCGGCGGATGACCGTCGGGCTCGACCATTTCCGGACCGCCATGCTGCTGGCGATCATGGAACGGAAGCTCGGCTATCATTTCGGGGGCGAGGACGTTTATCTCAACGTCGCCGGCGGCCTGGCCGTCGATGAGCCGGCGGCGGACCTGGGCGCCGTCCTGGCCGTCGTCTCCTGCCTCAAGAACAAGCCCCTGCCGCGGGAGATCGTGGTCTTCGGCGAGGTGGGCTTGAGCGGCGAGATCCGGTCCGTCGGCGCGCCGGTGGCGCGGATCAAGGAGGCCTTGTCGCTCGGGTTCGAGACCGTCATCCTGCCCCAGGGAAATGTGGCGATGCTGGAGAAGGAAGACCTGCGCGGGACGCGGCTCTTGGGCGTTCAAAACATCCGGGAGGCGCTGCCGATCATCTTTTAGCCGTGTCATAATACCTGAAGGATCAGACCCATGAGCATTTTCATATTGCGGTTCCTGATGATCAGCTGCCTGACGGCGGCGGGCTATTTTTTCCCGATCTTCGGGCTGCCGCGGCCGGCGAGCGCGGCCGTGGCCTTCGCCGCCGGCGTGATCATCATGTACCTTGAGACGATCATCCGCCGGACCCAGTTCAAGATCATCTGGGGCTCGACCGTGGGCACCTACGCGGGGGTCTTCCTGGGCTGGTCCCTGGGGGCCGTCTACCAGAAAGTCGGCACGGACGACGCTACGGGCATGTTCATCCGGGTCTTCTTCCTCGTCATCCTGCCGTATATCGGGTTCCTCGTCGGCACCCAGAAATCGGAGTGGCTGAACCCGGCGCACCTCTTCCGGTTCTTCAAAGAGAAGAGCCACGGCCGGAGCTACAAGATCCTGGACACGAGCGTCATCATCGACGGCCGAGTCACCGACCTCTGCGACACGGGGTTCGTCGAGGGCACCATGGTCATCCCTCAGTTCGTCCTCAAGGAGCTGCAGCTCATCGCCGATTCGGCCGACGGGCTGAAAAGGCAGCGGGGCCGGCGCGGGCTGGACGTTGTCAACCATCTCCAGAAGTCCTCCCAGATTTCGGTCGTCATCTGGGAGATGGATTTTCCCGAGATCCGCGACGTCGACTCCAAGCTGATGGAGCTGGCGAAGCAGCTCGACGGCAAGCTGGTCACCAACGACGTCAACCTCAGCAAGGTGGCCAAGCTGCGCGGCATCTCCATCATGAACATCAACGAGCTGGCCAACGCCCTGCGGCCGGTCGTCCTGCCCGGCGAAACGATGAGGGTGTTCGTTATCAAAGAGGGCAAAGAAAAGGACCAGGGGGTGGGCTATCTGGACGACGGCACGATGGTGGTCGTGGACAACTCCCGGCGGCTGATCGGGCAGAACATCGACGTCACTGTCACCTCGGTGCTTCAGACGACCGTGGGCAAGATGATCTTCGGCCGGTACAACGAAGAGACCCGATGAGGACTGTCTGCGCCATCATCGTCGCGGCGGGGCAGGGCCGGCGGTTCGGGTCGGCCAAGCAGTTCGCGGCGCTCAAGGGGAGGCCGATCCTGGACTGGACGCTCGACGCTTTCGAGAACCATCCCCAAGTGGCCGAAATCGTCCTCGTCCTGCCCGACGAAAAGGACGGCGCGCCGTTTATCGGGCGCCATCCGAAGATCTCGGCCGTCGTCCGGGGAGGGCGCCGTCGTCAGGACTCGGTCCGGCGCGGGTTCGCCCGGGTCCGGGCCGGGGCCGGCGACGTCGTGCTGGTCCATGACGGCGTCCGGCCTCTGGTCAGCGCGGAAGTCATCAGCCGGGTCATCCGTGAAACGGCGCGCCGCGGCGCGGCCGTTCCCGTCGTCCCGGTCGAAGACACGATCAAGGAGGCTGTCCGGGGAAGGGTCATCCGGACGGTCGACCGGGCGCATCTCTACCGCGTTCAGACGCCGCAGGGGTTTTCTTACGCCGTGCTGGATAAGGCGCTGCGCCGGGCCGGCCGGGAGCGGTTGACGGTGACGGACGACTCGGCGTTGGCGGAGCTGGCCGGGGCCGAGGTTCGGGCGGTCGAGGGGGACCCGCGGAACATCAAGGTGACGACTCCTTGGGACCTGATACTCGCGGAGGCTTTGCTTGGCGCTTAAGATCGGTCTCGGCTATGACATCCACCGTTTGGTCAAAGGGCGGGCGCTTTTCCTGGGCGGCGTGGAGATCCCTCATCCGGCCGGCCTCCTCGGCCACTCGGACGGTGACGCCCTGGTCCACGCCGTGATCGACGCCGTGCTGGGGGCGATGGGCGGTGACGATATCGGGCGCCTCTTTCCCGACACCGACCCTGCCTACAGCGGGATCCGGAGCGTCGAGCTTCTCCGGCGGGTGATGCTTCGGATGAAGCGGAAGAAAATGGCCATCGTCCACCTCGACACCGTGGTCGTCGCCCAGGCCCCCAAGATCGCGCCCCTCGCGGAGTCCATGAAAGCCGTTCTGTGCCCGGTCCTCGGGATCCCCAAGGGATCACTCGCCATCAAGGCCAAGACGAACGAAGGCCTGGGGCTGATCGGGCGCGAGAAGGCGATCGCCTGCTGGGCCGTGGCCCTGATCGAGTCGCGCCCGGGGAAGACGATCAGCCGCCGTCGGCCAGGCTCCCGTTCGGGTTCTTGACGCCGCAGTCCCTCAATGGGGTCCTGTCACGGCGCGCCCCTGTCCGTCCTCGCGCCTCACCCGTCAACGATTGTCAGCGCACTCCAAGGGGAGAGGGGTCCCCGTCGCTCCGGGCGGGCAGGGGCTGGCGCCGTGCCACCCCCGCCATGTCCTCCGGCATCATACGAACAATGATGCTATCCGAAGCCGGCGGGAAGTTGACTCAACGCCGCGTTCTCGATATTCTCCGGCCCGGGCGAATTTGAGGAGGCCGATATGATCGACATGAGATCTCCGCAGAGGATGGGCGCGGCGGTCGCAGTCCTGGGCATGCTCCTCGCGGCCGTGTTATTGGTGGCGGCGGCCGGCGAGGACAAGACGCCTCCCCGGCCGTACACCGTGGCCGGGGAGCGCCACGGCGTGAGCTTTTTCCCGGCCGTGGATTATCCGGAGACAAAGCCCGCGTCCCCCGGCCAGATGGATTTCCGCCACTACCACAAGCTGGCCGAGGTCATGGAGTTCCTGAACGCCTGGGCCAGGGATTACCCGAAGCTCGTCGACCTCTACCCGGTCGGCAAGTCCTACGAGGGGCGCGACATCTGGCAGCTCACGATCACCAACAAGGCCACGGGCAAAGACACGGACAAGCCGGCGATGTTCCTCGAGGGCAACCGCCACTCGGGCGAGGTGACGGCCGCGGAGTCGGCGCTCTATTTCGCCTGGCATGTTCTCACGAATTACGGCCGGGACCCGGAGATCACCCGCCTCCTCGACACTTCGGCCCTCTACGTGAAGGTGAAGAACAACCCCGACGGCTCCGAGCTCTACCTCAACACGGCCCAGTCGAACCGAAGCACGGTCCGGCCGCACGACGACGACCGCGACGGCCTGCTGGACGAGGACCCGCCCCAGGACCTGGACGGTGATGGTTTCTGCTTTCGGATGCGGCGGAAGGTCGAAGAGGGGAAGGGCGAATACGTCATCCACCCCGACGACAAGACCGGGCGGCTGATGAAGCGCGCCGGGGCCGGCAAGGGGGACTACGAAGTTACCAGCGAGGGCCTCGACGACGACGGCGACGGCCAGTACAACGAAGACGGCATCGGCGGGCTCGACCTGCACCGGAACTACCCGGAGAACTGGCGGCCCGAGCCCGGCCGCGACCTGACCGGCCGGGGGCAGACCCAGCAGGGCGCCGGGGCCTATCCCCTCTCCGAGCCCGAGACGCGTGCCGTGGTGGTCTTCCTCCTCGAGCACCCCAACGTTTCCGTCGGCCAGACCATGGACACCTCCGTGCCGATGCACTTGCGGCCGCCCTCGACCTCGCGGAGCGAGGAATCGATGTTCCCCGCCGACCTCGCCCTCTACCGGCATTTCGACGAACAGGGGAAAAAGATCACCGGCTATCCCCACGCCGGGGATGTCTTCTGGGATTACGCCCACCTGCCGAGCGAGCATCGCGAGGACGACGACGACGAGGGGGAGAAGAAAGGGAGGCCGCTGTTCGGCCACTCGCCCGACTTCGGGTATTTCTATTACGGCGCGATCTGGTATGGCGACGAGCTCTGGTCCGGGGGGAAGGTCGTCGATTATGACGGCGACGGCCGGATCAGCGAGCTCGAGGCCCTGCGGTGGAATGACGAAGCGCTCGAAGGCCGGGGATTCAAGAGCTGGACGCGCTTCACGCATCCCCAGCTCGGCGAGGTGGAGATCGGCGGCTTCAACCCCAAGTTTTTCAGCCAGAACCCGCCCGTCGACTTCCTCGAGGAGTGGGCCCGTAAGCAGGCGATGTTCAACCTGCTCCTCGCCCGGTCGCTCCCGCGAGTGAGAGTGGTCTCCGCGGACGCCCGTCCTATAAAGGAGGAACCCGGCGTCTTCGAAGTGACGGCGGCGCTGGCCAACGAAGGATTCCTGCCGACGGCCCTGGAAATGGCCCAGCGGGTGAAGGCCGTCAAACCTGACCGGGCCGAGATCTCCTTCGCCGGAAAGAACGCCGAGATCGTCGACGGCCGGCCGAGCATCGACCTGGGCTGGCTCAAATCCGGCGAAAAAAAAGAGGTCAAGTGGAAGGTACGGGCGCTCGGCGCGGCCGGGGCCGAGCTCGAAGTGGCCGTCCTCTCGACCCGCGGCGGCGTGGCCAGGAAAAAGCTGATCCTCCCCCCGCGGCCTTAGACTCCGGCCCTTTCGCCGCGGCGGGCGGAGAGTGCGGCTTTCGGGCTTCTCCGACTTAAGCGAAGAGGTCGGTCGGAAGGCTGCGGAGCCGCGTCACATCCTTGACCCGGTCGGCGATGTCGATGCCCTGGACGCAGCGGGCCGAGCAGGTTGCGCAGTCGCGGCAGGGCGCTTCGGGCAGGCCGAGCCGGAGGAGAAGGTCATGGGCGGCACCCAAGTTCCCGTAGCCGTAAGCGTACATGTAGCTCCGCATCAGCGAGGGGACGGGCAGGCGCCCGCGGCAACTCTCGAGACACTGTCCGCACTGCTGGCAGTATAGGCCGGCGCTCTCCGTATTCAGGCGCAGGTCCTTTTTCTCCTGCTCGGTGAGGGACAGATCGGCCATCACGGCCAGGTCGGCCTCGAGTTGATCGAAGGTGGTCATGCCCGGGATGGCCGTGGTGACGTTGGGGTCGTTGAGGACCCACTTGAGCGCGGCCGTGGTGTTGATGGCCTGCTTCCTCTCCTTGTCCCAGAACCTGCCGGCGAGCGTTTTCATGGCGATGACGCCGACCCCGGCCTTGGCGGCGGCGGCGATCGCCTCGCGAAGCTCCTGGCGATGGGTCTGCCGGAAGTTGTAGGCCGTGATCACGACGTCGTGGAACTTGCCCTCGGCCGCCGCCCGGATGACCTCGGGCTCATGGCTGTGAGTCGTCACGCCGACGAACCGGGCCAGGCCGTCACTCTTGAGCTTCGCCAGGGCCTTCAGCACGGGCTCGAACTCGACCTCGCTCCGGCTCGAGACGTCGTGACAGTTCAGGATATCGACGTATTCGAGTCCCAGGCGCTTGATGCTGAGATCGACGTTCTTGAGGTAAGCTTCGGCCGTCGGTTCGGCGGGGACTTTGGTGGCGATGACGTAGGAGTCGCGCGGGCGGCCCTTGATCGCTTCGCCGATCACCACCTCGTTCCTGCCCCGCTGATAGCCGTGGGCGGTGTCGAGAAGCACGACCCCCTTGTCCAGCGCCGCCCGGATGAGGTTGGGATTATCGGAGTTCATGACGCCCATGCTGACGACCGGAAGCTTGAGGCCCGTCCTCCCGAGGGTCCTGTGCATGACCTTGGGCCCGGCCGGCGCAGCGGACGATCGGCTGTTCAACCCCTCGGCGGCCGCCGGTTGGGCGCACAAGCCGGCCAGCCCGGCCGCCCCCCACTTCAGGAAGGACCTCCGTTTCAGGGTGTTTTCCGATTGCGACATGGTCATCTCCTTTCGATGATAAGGCCCTATTCTACTAAATCTATAGATTTTATAGCAATACTAGGAATTATTGGGTAAGCACCTCTTTTCGTGCGATCATGTTGGCCCTCAATAGGGTCCTGTCACGGGGCGTCCCTGTGCGTTCTCGCGCCTCACCCGTCCAGGCCGTGGGCCTTCATCTTGTAGCCGAGCACTCGCTCGGTGATGCCCAGGGCCCGGGCCGCCCGGGCTTTGACGCCGCCCGCCTCGATGAGCGCCCGCTTGATCTCGCGGACCTCGAGCCGTCCCACCTGGTCGTCGAGCAGCAGGCCCTCGGGCGCCACTTCGTCCTCCTTCTTCTCCTTAAGGAAGACGGGGATGTCGGCGAGCGTGATGAAGGAGCTGTCGGCGAAGACGACGGCCCGCTCGATGATGTTCTCGAGCTCCCGGATATTGCCCGGGAAGGAATAGCGGAGCAGGGCGGCCATTGCCTCCTGGGTGATGCCCTCGATCTTCTTGTTTTCCCGGGGCGCGTACTTTTTGATGAACAGGTCGACGAGCGCGGGCACGTCTTCCTTGCGCTCGCGAAGCGGCGGCACCTGGATCTGGATGACGTTCAGCCGGTAGAAGAGGTCCGGCCGGAACCGGCCCTCTTTCATCAGCGCTCCCAGGTCCCGGTTGGTCGCGGCCATGATCCTGACGTCGGCCTTCAGGGCTTTGGCTGAGCCCAGGCGGTAGAACTCTCTCTCCTGCAGGACCCGCAGCAGCTTGACCTGCGTCTGAACGGGCAGGTCGCCGATCTCGTCGAGGAGGAGCGTCCCGCCCGAAGCCGCCTCGAATTTCCCGATCTTCTTCTCCGTGGCGCCGGTGTAAGCGCCCTTCTCGGCGCCGAACAGCTCGCCTTCGACCAGGGTTTCGGGCAGCGACGGGATGTTGACGGCGAGATACGGCCCGTCCTTTCTTTTTGAAGCAAAGTGGATCGTCTTGGCCGCGACGTCCTTCCCCGTGCCCGTCTCCCCCGAGATGAGGACCGTCGCCTCGCTCCCGGCGGCCTTGGCGATCAGCCGGCCCACCTCCGCCGCCTGGGGCGAATCCAGGATGAGGTTCTTCGAGCTGAACTTATCTTCGAGCGACGTGCGGAGGGAGGTCACTTCCCGGCGCAGCGTCTGGCGCTCCCGCGCCCGCTCGATGACCATCAGGAACTTCTCGAAATCGAGCGGCTTGACGATGTAATCGTAGGCCCCTTGGCGCATGGCCTCGACGGCGGTTTCGACGTTGGCGAAGGCCGTGACGACGACCGGCGTGATCAGCGGATTCTGTTTGAGCATCTCGCGGATCACCTCGACGCCCGTTTCACCGTCGAGCTTGTAGTCCACGACCGCGATGTCGACCGGATAGCGGCCGACCACCTCGAGGGCGGCCCGGCCCGTGGCGGCCTCCATCACGACGTAGCCCTCGCGCTCGAGATTCTGCTTGATCAGCCGGCGTTGAAGCGGGTCGTCCTCGACGACGAGGATCAGGACTTCACTCATGTTCACCTCCGGGCAGCTGGATCGTCATCGTCGTCCCCCCGCCGGGCTCGCTCGCGGCGTCCAGCCGGCCGTCGTGCGCCTCGATGATCTTCCTGGCCAGGTAAAGGCCGACGCCCATCCCGGTATCCTTGGTCGTGAAGAACGGATCGAAGATGCGCGCCAGGTCGCCCGGGGCGATCCCCCGCCCGGTATCTCGGATCCGGATGTCGACCCGCCGGCCGTGCCGGGCGGCGTCGACGGTGACGGCGCCGGCTTCGGTCGCCTCCAGGGCGTTGCGCAAGATGTTGAAAAGACTCTGGCTGAGGAGGCGCTCGTCGGCCTGAAGGACGATCGGGGAGCTCTCCCGGTACCGGAACTCAACCCCCGGCCTGGGGAGCTCGCGGGCCGCGGACTCCTGGACGGCGGCGATGAGGTCCTGGAGGACGACCCGAGACTTCCGGGGCCGGGGCGGCCGGAGGAGGTTCGAGAAGCGGTCGACGATGTCCGCGATCTTCCGGACCTCCGCCTTGGCCAGCGCCGTTTCCTCGCGGAGACCGTCCGGCGCGTTCTTCTGCAGGAGTTCGAACAAAAGGGACAGGCTGTTGAGGGGATTCTTGATCTCGTGGGCCACTGCCGAGGTGAGTCCCGAGATCTCCCGGAACCTCTCCTTTTCCAGTTTCTCCGCCTCCGCCTCCCGGGTCTTGGCCAAATAGTTTCTCTGGAGGGCGAACACGCCCAGGAAAAAAACGACGCCGACGGCGATCAGGGCGGCGAAGACGAGCCGGAAATTGCGGTCGGACCGGACGATCAGTCCGTCCAGCCCGCTCAGCGAATAGCCGAGATACAGATAATAAGTCCGGCCCGCGGCGGTGGGGACCGGCGAGATGGAATTGAATATCCGTCCGACCGGCGAGGCGATGATCCAGGGCCGGGTCCGGTCGATGTCCTCCGAGGAGAGCGGGAGATAGCCCTCGTAGCGCGAGCTCCAGCTCAGGATCGACCGGCTGTCGTCGAGAAGCGCCAGATAATAGATGGACTCCTCGCCGGCCGAAATGGCGATGATCTTTTCGGGGTCGACGCCATCGTCGAGCAGGTGGGCGATATCAGTCCGCAGGATCTTCGAAGTGGCTTGAAGCTGTTCTTCGGCCAGGGCCTCGACCTTCCGCTGAACATAATCCCTGTTCAGCGAGGAGAAGAGAAAAAAGATGACGGCCAGGCCCCCGAAAGGGAGGATAAAGAAGAGGAAGACATTCGTCCGCTTCAAATTCCCCGGCCCCGGCGGCCTCCCTTGACCTGTGTCGGGCCGCCGCGCCAGTTGGGAAATCCGCGGCTGTCCCGGAGCATGAAGGTCTCGCCGCCGGCCTGGAGCCGCCGGGCGATCAGGCAGCTGGCGGCCTCCTTGGCGTAAAACGAACCCGTGACCTTGACCGGCTCCCCCTGGTGGAGGTCATAGTTGAAGAACCAGGCGGGGCTGACCTCGACGCGGTAGGTCACACCGGTCTTATCCTCCTTGAGGACGACCACCAGGAAAGGCGCCCGGTTCTCATACAGCGGCTCGAACAGGACCTCCTGGATGACTCCCTCCACCTGTCTTTCGGTATCGAGGTTGTAAAATTGGCCCGGCTGCGGCGCGGCGGGCGGGACCGGGGCCTGCCCGAAACCCGCGACCGGCGCGGCCAGGCAAAGCAACACGACCCAGACCAGACGCGTGTTCATCGTCCTTTCCCCCAATTCATGCGCCAATCGACGCTCACCCCGAAATAGTGTCCTTTCCAATCGAACAGCGGATCGTTCGAGGAGTTGTCGATATAGCTGTAAAAGGCGTAGAGGCTGAACGCGGGGAAGTCCTTCTGCAACCGGGTCTCCCACTGGTTTCTCGTATCCTGTCTCTGGGTCCCGAGCGATGTCCCCTCGAGGTCCATGGCCTCGATGCCCGGGAAGCTCTTTACGGAGCCAGTATAGCCCAACTTCAGCTGCATGTTCCAGGGGGCTTCGAAGGTCGCCTCGCCGGTGAAAACGTAGCCGTTCCAGGAAAAGATGTCGTAGGTGGGGTTCTCGATCATGTAGAATTCGGCGATCGAGCTGAACGGGTTCTCCCCGGAGAGCGTCCACTGGCGGATCCCGGACAGCCGGAGGCCGAACCGGTCCCCTATCCCCTGAGCGACCAGGCCCGAGATCGAGCCGATCTGCAGGCCGCTCCCTTCGTCCGCCCCGTTGGTCACGATGATACTGCCGGGCTGACCGGCCAGGCCGCCTCCCTTCATCCGGCCATGTCCGCTGCCGCCCCCGCCGCCCGGGCCGGGAGGCTCGATGACGACCGTCTCGCTCTCGAAGGGATGAAGAAAATACTTATAGCCATAGGTCCCCTCGGCCTTGAGGGTCGTCCGCGACGGAAGATACTTGTCAACGGACAGGTTGACCAGATGGCTGTGAAAATCAAACTTGTCATACGCATAGGCTTTGTAACCCATCGTGTAAGTGAGCTTCATTATGGAGCTCGGGGTCAGGTAGGACTTCATCGCCCCGATGAACCCGAGGCTGAAATAATTGAAATCGGAGTAGTCCTCCTTGTAGATCGACCCGCCGGCTTTAACCGAAGCATACAGGGCGGTTTTGGCGCCTGCGGCGTGAAGGTAATCCAGGCCGGCTTCCTGCGTGTAGAAGCTGATGCCGGGGTTTTTCGCAAGATAGGAATAGCCGCCTTCGGTGAAGAGGGAAAAGGGCCGGATCGGCTGGTCGAGCGAGAAGGAGAGATTGGAGACCATGTCTTTCTCGGCATACCGCGTCTGGAAGAGGTTGTCCGTGGCATGCTGGACAAAGGCCAGGCTCAACGATTGCGCCGAACCGGCCCCCGTAAGGGCCAGGACGAGCGCGATGAGGAATAGCGGTCTGCGCATTTTGGTCTCCCTGGCCGGTGGAGCGGGGCGGGGGCCGAAGCCCCCGTCCCTCCTGCCCGGCATCGATCAGCCTCTGCCCTTACGGTTGGCGCCGCCCTTGGGGCCCGTGCCGTCGCATACGCCGCTGCCGCTGCCGCCGCCCTGGCCGCCCAGGCCCTTGCGGAAGGCCGCGTTCCCGAGCGAGTTGCCGCCCCGGAATCCCGCGCCGCTGCCGAACTGGCCGCCGGATGCCGCTTTCCCGGCCTGGCCTTTGTAGCCTGTCCCGTCCTTCGGCGCCTGCCAATCCGCATCCTGGCCGTTGGGGACGCCGTCGCTGTCGTGGTCCCGCATAACGTCGCAGATGCCATCGCCGTTTTCGTCAATGAACATGGCCCGCGCCGAGCCCGAGGTCTGGGTCCGGAACTGGCTCTTGGTCTGGGCCTGATCCTGAACCTGGTTCTGGGTCCGGTTCTGGACCATGTTCGTCTCTCCGGCCTTGGTCTGGGTCTGCGCCAGAGCCAAGCCGGCTCCCAGGATGACCAGCATCCCGGCGAGTGCGATCGTTTTCTTAATGCTCATGTTGAGCCTCCTTTAATTTTACGTTCCGTCACTACCTTTAGCAAGTCCCGTGCCATTACTTATAGTATTTATTATCAATTGGTTACATCAAGTTAGCACGGGCGAAACACGACAAACCTGTCGGGGAAGCTACAAAATTGTAGGATTTTCGCCGATCGAGGAGGAGCCTTTCCGCAAAACCATTAATTAGCCTGTCCCGGGTTGAATCTGATATATTAATCGCAGGCTATCATGAAAGGCACAGGCGCAACGATCCTCGCAATTACGCTGACATCACTTCTGGCCATTTCCCTCGCCGGGATCCCCGTGACGCAAAAAGCGGCCGCGCCCGTCGATGACCAGGTCCGGACATTCCTCGGCAAAATGGAGCATCGATGGCGGGACCTGAACGTCCCCGAAGCCGACGGCGAGATCCTCCACGACATCGTGCTCAGTCATAAATACACGCGCGCCCTCGAGATCGGGACGTCCACCGGCCTGTCCGGGACCTACATCGCCTGGGCTCTGAGCAAGACGGGCGGGAAGCTCGTGACCATCGAGATCGATGAAACCCGGCACGCCGAAGCCGTTGGGAATTTCCGCGAGGCGGGGCTCGCCGGGATCATCGACGCCCGCCTGGCCGACGCTCACGAACTCGTGGCTGAACTCCCCGGGCCCTTCGATTTTGTGTTCATCGATGCCGATAAGGAATGGTACGAGAATTACGCCCGGGCCGTGATCCCGAAGCTCGCTCCGGGAGGTTGCATCGCGGCGCATAACGTTTACGAGTCCCGCGGCGGCCGGGGCCGGGGCGGCGCGGCGGCGTACTTCGAATACATGAAGTCGCTCCCGGAGTTCGACAGCCGGATACTGACGGGTGGAAGCGGCAGCCTCTCGGTCAGCTATAAGAATAAATAGGTGAGAAACATCTACCTGGCCATCGCCGGCCGGCCGGCCGACGAGGGTCCGTTCGCGCTGGCCACCATCATCGACACCGGCGGCTCAACCCCCCAAGTCCCTGGCGCTTCGGCGCTTTTTTCGGGGCGTGGACTGGTCATGGGGACCCTGGGGGGCGGGGCTCTCGAGGCCGAGGCCGAGCGGCGGGCCCGGGCAGCCCTGGGGGGCGGCCGCTCGGTCCTCTTCCGGTTCGGTCTCCGCGGCGTCGGCCTGGAGGAAGACGAGCCGGTCTGCGGAGGCGAGGCCGTTATCCTGATCGACGCCTCTCCCGCTTCTCACTTGGACGCTTTCCGGGCGATGCGGGATTCCCTGCGTTCCCGCCGCCGAGGCGTGCTGGCGACCCGAGTCCGCCCCCGCCCCTTGGGCGAGGCCGAGATCCGGCGCCGCTGGGCGGAGTCGGACGACGCGGCGCCGACGGTCCTGCCGGGAAACAGGCCGGTTGTCTCTTTGTCGACAGCCGGGGCCACGGTCGACGACGGGTTCGATTTCCTCGAACCGCTGGCACCCCTCCCCCGCCTGCTGATCGCCGGCGCCGGGCATATCGGTCAGGCCGTTTCCCGGCTGGCCGGGGGACTCGGCTTCGAGGTGACGGTGATCGATGACCGGGCCGATTTCGCCAGCCCGGAAAGATTCCCCGACGCCGACCGTCTCGTCGTCGACATGCCGGGCAGCGCCCTCCGCGATCTCCCGGCCGGCGACGATACCTTTATTGTCATCGTCACCCGGGGGCATAAGGACGATGCGGAGGCCCTGCGCGCCTGCATTCGGTCTCGCGCGGCATATGTCGGCATGATCGGCAGCCGGAGCAAGGTCGCCCTGGTTCGCGAGAGATTCATCGCCGAGGACTGGGCGACGGCGGCGGAATTCGACCGGGTCCACACCCCCATCGGGCTGCCCATCGGGTCCCGGACGGTCGAGGAAATCGCCGTCAGCATCGCCGCCGAGCTGGTCCAGGTGAGAAGCCGGCTGCAGGGGGATCCCGGCCCGGGCGAAAGATGATCGGTGCGGTCGTCCTGGCGGCGGGCGAGTCCAAGCGCATGGGCGTCCCCAAGCTCCTCCTGCCCTATCGCGGCGCCACGATCATCGAAGCCGTCCTTGACGCCGTGACCGCCTCGGGCGCCGACGTTACGCTGGTTGTCTTGGGCGCGAACAGGACCGCCATCCGGGAAAGGATCAGGCGATTCTCCGCCTCGGTGGCCGTCAATACGCGTTTTCGGGAGGGGATGCTGTCCTCGATCCAAACCGGGATCTCGGCCCTGCCCGGCCGCTGCCGCGCGGCGCTCGTCGTCCTGGGCGACCAGCCGGACCTCCCGCCTTCCGTAATCGACGCGCTGATCGGCGCCTGGAAAGAGGGGCGGAAGGGCATCGTTGTCCCTGTCTTCGGAGGCCGTCGCGGCCACCCCCTGCTCCTCGACCTCAAGCACCGGCGCGAAATTGACAGCCTGACAGCGGAGACGGGGCTCCGCGGCTTGCTGGCCGCGCATCCCGAAGATATCCTCGAGGTCGATGTGCCGGACGGCGCCGTCCTCGCCGACATCGACACCCCTGACGACTACCGCAAAGCCGTCGGCCAGCCTTCCGGACGGCCCCACAGTGATTAACCGCTATCCTTATGTCTGGGATTCCCTCAGGGAGAGAGGGAAACCGCCCCTATCCCCCCTCCCTCCGAGATACGGCGAATGCCCGCTGTTTGCCGCCGGCAGGAAATGGAGTATAATGCCTTCAGTCTCCCGGATAAGGAGAAGGGAAATGCGCAGAGTTTCGCTGGCTCTCGTGGGGGTTTTGGCGATCGCCGCTTTGGCTGTCTCGGCCCAGTCCGGACAAACCGACGTCAGCGGTTCCTGGGAGCTGGTCATTGAGACCCGGAACGGCGAGATGACCTCGGCGGTCAGGTTCGTCCAGGACGGGGAGAAGCTCAAGGTCAGCATGACCGGGCCCCGGGGTGGCGAAACAAACGGCGAGGGGTCGGTCAAGGGAGGCGACATCCAGTGGACGGTCATCCGGACCACGGCGGAGGGCCAGCGCACCGTCGTTTATAAAGGCACCGTCCAGGATGGCACGATGTCGGGGCAGGCGGAGATCGACGGCGGCCGGAGCGCCCCGTGGAAAGCGGTCAAACGTTAGCCGGCCCCGGCCGGTGAAGCCCGGGGAACCGGACGTCCTTTTTTGAAACCATAACCAGGGATGACGGATTTATACTTCTAAATAGGTGAAATCAGGGAAGATTTTCCCGGGACCTCCGTCTAATTGGTGTTCGGAGGTTCCTTGGACGTGCTGAAACATGGACGAACAAGAGCTCATCCGGCGCTCTCAGCAGGGCGACGGGGAGGCCTTCGGTCAGATCATCGAGAGGTATAAGAGTAAAGTGTTCAACCTGGCTTACGGCATGATCGGCGACAGGTCCGAGGCTGACGACCTCGCTCAGGAGGTCTTCATCAAGGCCTATTATGCCCTGCCGAAATTCCAGTTCAGGTCCGAGTTCGGCACCTGGCTCTACCGTATCGCCGTGAACCATGTCCGGGATTACCTCAGGAAAAACAAGCACAGGCTGGACGAGCTGTCGATCGACAAACTCGGCGAGACCATCCCGGGCGCCTCGGACGCCAGCTTTGAGGAGCGGCAGTTGGCGGACAGGCGCCGGCGGCTCGTGCAGACGGCCCTCGGCCGCCTGCCCGAGAAATACCGGACCATCCTGGCCCTCCGCGACATGCAGGGGATGCCTTACGAGGAGATCTCGCGCCTCCTCGCGATCTCGCCGGGGACGGTGGATTCGCGCCTGCACCGGGCCCGCAAGAAGCTGCGGGAAAGACTGGCCGCCGTTGTCGGCGGACAAGGGGGAGACTATGGACTGTAAACAGACCGAACGGCTTCTCCTTCGCTCATTCGACGGGACGGTCGAGGACGGGTCGCGGGCCGCTCTCGAGGAGCACCTGGCCGTCTGTCCGGGCTGCCGGGCCAAGGCCTCGCAGTACGGCCTGATCCGGGAGGTGTTCAAAGGCAGTGCCGACCCCGGACCGCTGCCGTATTTCCGGGAGCGCGTCCTGGCCAGGCTGAGAGAGCAGGAGCGGGTCGCGCCGGTCCGGGCGTGGCTGAAATGGGCCCACGCGGCGGCGGCGTTCTCGCTGGCGGTTTTGATCCTGTTCGGCGCCGGCGTCCTCCTGTTCAAGCCCCAGGAGCCCGTGGAACTGAGCCAGTTGGAGACCCTGTTCTACCGCAACGAGAACCCGCTGAGCGATGCGTCCAGTGTCCTTGACCAGAAGGGGGCCGAGGACAAAGGCATGATGCTGATCTACGCCTCCGCGGACCTGTCGAGGAGATGAGTCTCATGCAAAACAAGTATAAATTCTGGCTGGTCCTGTCGCTCGTCATCGCCTTCGGCGCCGGGCTGCTGGGCGGCATCTTCGGCGAGAGGCACTATTTCCACGGCCGCCGGCACGCGCAAATGCAGCGCCCCCAGAAAAGCGGGTCGCACTTTCCGTCGCTCGAGCAGCTCTCACGGGAACTCGGGCTTTCGGCGGGACAACAGGACGAGATCCGGAAGATCTTCGAAGACCATGACGCCGAGCTCAAAGAGCTGCGGTCGGAAATGAACACCCGGCTCGGGACGATCCGCTCCGGGCTCAAGGCCAAGATGGACGCGGTCCTGACGCCGGAGCAGAAGACCCAGCTCGAGGCGAGCATCAAGGCGCACATTGAACAGAGAAAAAAAGAATCCGAAAGAAGAAGGCCGGATTCCGACACGGGCCGGCCTGAAGATAAACCTACAGGAGAGTCGAAGTGAAGAAGAAAGTGGTTATCGGTATCGTCGTCTTGGCTGTCGCCGCCGGGGCCATCCTCGGCTGGTCGCTCCTCAAGAACAACAAGACGAGCGTGGCCAAGTACAGGCTGGACAAAGTCACCAAGGGCGACCTCGAAGCCCTGGTTACGACTTCCGGCACGGTCAACCCCATCACCAAGGTCGAGGTGGGGAGCCAGGTGTCGGGCAAGATCGACAAGATGTACGTCGACTACAACTCGCAAGTCAAAGCGGGTCAGATCCTGGCCGAGCTCGAACGCCTGCCCTTCCAGACCCGGGTTTCCCAGAATCAGGCCAACTTTCTGAGCGCCCAAGCGTCGCTCGAAAAGTCCAGGGTTACGCTGCAGAACCTCAAGGCCAAGTACGAGAGGTCCCTGAGCATGGCGGCGGCGAACCTGATCTCGGCGGACGAGAAAGAGGCCGCCGAGGCGAATTACCTGGGTGCCAAAACCGACGTCCAGCGGGCCGAGGCCAGCGTGGCGCAGGCCAAATCGCAGCTCGAATCGAGCCAGCTGGACCTGAGCTACGCGATCATCCGCTCGCCGATGGACGGCATCGTCATCTCCCGGAACATGGAGGTCGGCCAGACCGTCCAGGCGAGCTTCTCGGCGCCCAAGATCTTCGAGATTGCCAACGATCTGAGCAAGATGCAGGTCGAGTGCGACGTGGACGAGGCCGATGTCGGCAAGGTCAAAGAGGGCCAGAAGGTGCGGTTCACGGTCGACGCCTTCCCGGACTAGCCGTTTCATCGGCACGGTGAACCAGGTCCGGTTTTCGCCGACCGTCACCCAGAACGTCGTGACCTACACCACGATCGTGGATGTCGATAATCCCGAGCTGAAGCTGCGGCCGGGCATGACCGCCACCGTCAACATCATTACCGGCGAGGCCAAGGGCGTGCTGCGGATCCCGAACTCGGCGCTGCGATTCACTCCCGAGCTCCCGGCCGAAGAGCTCGCCAAGATCATGAAGGAGGCGGGCGAGAGGATGTTCGCCAAGCGCCAGGCCGAGGGCGGGGCGGCGCCGGCCGGTGACGGCGGGCGCCCGCAGGCTGAGGCGCCGGCGGCGACGCCGGGCGCGGCGACCGTCCAGGCCGCCGGTTCCCGGATGTTCGGCCAGGGCATGGCCGGCGGCCAGAGAAGCGGGCGCCGGCCGTCGACGGTCTGGTATCTCGACGCCGCCGGCAAGCTGACCGTCAGCTACATCCGTCCGGGCGTCGCCGACAACAGCTTCACCGAGCTCTTGCGCAGTGAGCTGAAAGAGGGCCAGGAGATCATCACCGGCCTGAACGGGCAGACCGCGGCCGCGACGACGCCGCAGGGCGGTCCCCCGAGGGGCGGCATGATGATCATGCGGTAAGCGGTCCGCAGTGCGCTGATTACGAGGATAAAATGGGCACCCCAGTCATACAGTTCGAGAACCTGGTCAAGATCTACCAGATCGGCGAGACGGAGGTCCAGGCGCTTCGAGGGGTGAGCTATGTCGTGGACGCGGGCGACTTCCTGGCGATCATGGGGGCCTCGGGTTCGGGGAAATCCACCCTGATGAACGTCCTGGGCTGCTTGGACCGGCCGACCTCGGGTAAGTACCTTCTCGAGGGCGAGGAGGTGTCCAAGTTCGACCGCAACAAGCTCGCCACGATCCGGAACCAGAAGATCGGGTTCGTCTTCCAGACGTTTAACCTGCTGTCCCGGACGACCGCCCTGGAAAATGTGGAGCTGCCGCTCCTCTATTCGAACGTCCACGGCAAGGAGAGGACCGAACGGGCGCTGGCGGCGCTGGAAACGGTCGGGCTCGCCAACCGGGCCCATCACAAGACCAACCAGCTCTCCGGCGGGGAGCAGCAGCGGATCGCCATCGCCCGGGCGCTGCTCAACAACCCCACCCTCATCCTGGCGGACGAGCCCACGGGCAACCTGGACACCAAGACCAGCAACGAGATCATGGGCATTTTCACCGACCTCAACGAGGCCAAGGGGATCACTCTCATCATGGTCACGCACGAGCCGGATATCGCCTGTTTTGCGAAGAAGAGGATCTACATGCGGGACGGCCTGATCATCCGCGAGGAGCGCGGCCGGGAAGGCTGTGAGGAGCACGCTTCTCCCAAGGAGTTACGACAATGAACGTCTTGAGAACGAGCCGGGTGGCCTTGCGGGCGCTCGCCCGGAATAAGATGCGGTCCTTCCTGACCGCACTGGGCATCATCATCGGCGTCGGGGCCGTCATCTCGATGGTCAGCATCGGGGAGGGCGCCCGCCAGGGCGTCGAGGACAGGTTCAACTCCATGGGGACGAACCTGCTCTTCGTCTCGCCGGGCAGCAGAAACCGGGGCGGCGTCCACACCGGCTCGGGCGGCTGGCAGACCCTCAGGCCGGAGGACGCCATCGCCATCCAGCAGCAGTGTCCCGCCGTCAAGTACACCTCGCCCTCGAGCAGCACCAGGGGCCAGGTCGTCTACGGGAACAAGAACTGGAACACCTCGATCCAGGGGACCGGCGCCCGGTACCCGGAAGTCCGGAATTGGGAGGTCGACCAGGGTTCCTATTTTGACGAGAGCCAGGAGAAGGCGGCGGCCAAGGTCGCCGTCCTGGGCAGCGAGATCGTGAAGAACCTGTTCGAGGGCGAGGACCCGCTCGGCAAGGTCATCCGGATCAAGAGCATTCCCTTCCGGGTCATCGGCACCCTCAAGTCCAAGGGCGAGTCGGGCGGCTGGTTCAACAGGGACGACATGATCGCCGTCCCCTACACGACCGTCATGAAGCGGCTGACGAACCAGGACTACATCTCCTCGATCGACATCTCGGCGGTGTCCGCCGGGCAGACCAAAGAGGCCCAGACGCAGATCGAAGAGCTGATGCGCATCCGGCACAAGATCATGCCCGGCTCGGAGGATGATTTCCAGGTTAGGAACATGTCCGAGATCGCCGAGGGCGCCCAGCAAGCGACCCAGATCATGACCATCCTCCTGGGCAGCATCGCCTCGATCTCGCTCCTCGTCGGCGGGATCGGCATCATGAACATCATGCTCGTGTCCGTGACCGAACGCATCCGGGAGATCGGCATCCGCATGGCCGTGGGCGCCAAGCAGAAGGACATCCTCCTCCAGTTCCTGACCGAGGCCATCGTGCTCAGTGTTCTCGGAGGGGGAATCGGGGTGATCTTCGGGGTGGGCCTGTCCAAGGTCCTCCACTACATCCCGACCTTCTCCTCGTTCACGACCCGGGTCGCCCCGGGCGCCATCCTGCTGGCCTTTCTGTTCTCGGCCTCGGTGGGCATCTTCTTCGGGTTCTATCCGGCCCGGAAGGCTTCCCGGCTCGACCCGATTGAGGCGCTCCGGTACGAATAAACGTATATATATAGTGAGATAAACTCGGGAGGTATCCTATGCGCAGAGTATTCATCACCCTGATTATTGTCGCCGGCCTGCTCCTGCCCTCCGTTTCCCGGGGCCAGGAGACACAGGAAAAGAGCGAAGAGGTCCTGGCCCTGTCCCTCGAAGACGCCATCATCAGGACCCTCAAGAACAACTACGGTGTCGCCATCCAGATCCTGAACCCGGAGCTCGCCGACCTGTCCGTGTCCAGGGCCCGGGAGATCTTCTATCCGCAGCTCGGTTTAAGTTACAACAACCGGGAGACCGCGAACGCGTCCTATTCCTTCCTGGAAGCGACGGATGTCCTGGAGACCAAGTACTTCAGCTATGACGCGGCGATCTCGCAGCTCCTGCCCACCGGCGGCACGCTGTCCGCCACCGTGAACAACGCCAAGAACGACACCAACAGCAAGTACCAGACGATCAACCCCCGCTACAGCAGCACCCTCCGGTTCGACTTCCGGCAGCCCCTGTTGAAGGGGTTCGGGAGCAAGATGACCAAGTTCAACATCCTGGTCAGCGAGAATGACTACGAGATGTCCTTGAACGAGCTCGAGACCACGGTCGCGGCCATCATCGACGCTGTGACCCAGGCCTATTGGAACCTATCCTACAGCATCGCCAACCTCAAGGTGCGCCAGCAGGCCCTCGCGCTGGCCCAGGACCTCCTGGCCAAAAACCAGAGGGCCGTGGAAGTCGGGACGCTCGCCCCGATCGAGATTCTGAGCGCCCAGGCGGAAGTCGCGACGCGGCAGGCGGACATCCTGTCCGCCAACGCCGAGGTCAAGAACAACGAGGACAAGCTCAGGACGATCATCAACCTTCCGGAGGAGGAGATGAAAGCCGCCCTCCCGATCAACCCGGTGGACACACCGAAGTTCGTCGAGCGAAAGATCAACGTCGACGAGGCGCTCGGGACGGCCATGGCCAACCGGCCGGAACTCAAGTCTCTCAAGGTGAGCCTCAAAACCCGGGACCTCGACCTGAGCTATGCCAAGAACCAGCGGTTGCCGGACCTCTCCTTCGACGCCTCCTACTGGAGCCCGGGGATTTCCGGCGACCAGATCATCTATCAGAACGATGACCCCCTGACCGGGATCATCATCGGCACGGTCCCGGGCGGTTTCGAGCAGGCCGTGAACGACGCCTTCGGGTTCAAATACAACAACTTGGCGCTCGCTCTGACCCTGGACATCCCCCTGAGCACGATTTTCTCGAACGCGGCCGTGGCCCAGGCCAAGGTCAGCCTCGACCAGGCGATGCTGAGGCTCAAGAATGAAGAGCAGGTGATCTTCCTCGAGATCCGTAACGGCGTCCGCACCCTGGGGACAAACTACGAGAGAGTCCAAGCCTACAAGGTGGCACGCGATCTGGCGGACCAGAAGCTCAAGGCGGAAGAGGAGAAGCTCCGGGTCGGGCTGAGCACGAATTTTACCGTGCTGCAATACCAGCGCGACCTGAGCGACGCGCAGATCTCGGAACTCCGGGCCATCGTGGACTATCTCAACTCGGAAGTCGCCCTGGATACCTCCATGGGCGTCAGCCTGAAGAATCGCGGCATCACCCTCGAACAGTTGACCGCGACCGGTTCAAGATAGGGGTGAGGTCCGGGACGAAAGCGACGGAGGCATGATTTCGGGCTCCTTCCGGAGCCAGGTTCAGCCGTGAAGACGATCGCCGGCAAAACGAGATCCCGGCCGTCCCGCCCGCATCGTCTGGCCATCGCCCTGCTTCTGGCCCTCTCTTTTTGCTCCCCGCCCCCGCGGCGCGGCGTGGTCATCCTTTGCGCGGGCGACAGCCTCACGGACTCCGAGTACCCTCGGGACCTCAGGCGGCTCCTGGCCCGTGACGGGACCACCGCCCGGGTCCTGAACTGCGGACGAAAGGGCGACACATCGGGGGAATACCGGCGCTTCCTGGAAAACCGGCGCGCCGCGCTGGCCGATGAGCACCCCGATTTCATACTTCTTCAGCTGGGGACCAACGACGTCCGGCTGGACGGCGATCTGACCGATGCTCAGGCATTCGCCGCGAACATGCGGGCGATCGTCGCCGTCTGCCAAGGGTTTACCGGCCCGCGGGGCGGGAGGGCCCGCATCCTGCTGGGGCTGATCCCGCCGGTCCCGGTGTCGGCCGGGTTCCCCTTCGGCCCCGCTTCACGGGAGAGAGTCACCCGGGAGATCAACCCGCTCATCCGGCAGATCGCGCGAGAAGAAGGCCTCGTCCTGGTCGATAATCATTCTCTTTTTTCGGCGTCGCCGGAGCTTCTTCCGGGCGTGCATCCGTCGCGGGAAGGCTACCGCCGCCTGGCCCGCAACTGGTACGACGCCCTGACCCCGCTGCTCGGAAAATAGCCGGGCCGCGGCCCCCGAAAAGGGTTGAACAGGCTGCCGGAAAGTGTTAATATTGGGTTCAAAAGGAAACCTCTTGAAATTCAAAGGTGGAGAAGTCTCATGACCCTTAACCGCAGGCTGATCCGGCCCAACCTGGCCGAGATCCGGGAAAAGGAAAACCGCGAGGCCGCCAAGAAAAAGATCCAACCTCCCTACGACACGCACGCCGAAAACTATTACTACCTCAAGCAGATGAATAAGAAGACGCGGATGGCCGTCGTCTTCCAGGACGGAGAGGTTGTCGAGGGGTTCGTTGAGTGGTATGACCAGCACTGTTTCAAGCTCAACCGCGAGGACGCCCCCAACCTGCTCGTTTACAAGACCAACATCAAGTACCTTCATAAAGTCGAAGGCGTCAAGGGCGAGGGCGAGGACGAGGACAAGAAGAACCCGGAATGACCCTTCCCCGCATCGGGATTACGCTCGGTGATCCCGGGGGGATCGGCCCGGAAATCATCCTGAAATCCTTCGCCGGAAAACCCGGACTCCCCGGGGCCCGCTATATCCTGTTCGGCACGCGCCGGTTTCTGGAGCGGGAAGAGAGAGCGCTCGGGATGAAGCTCGCTGCCGGAACCCGTGTCGGCGGCAAAAGAAAAACGAGCGCAACACTCGAATTCCGGGATGTCCCGGCCCCACCCGGGGCGGGACGGAGGGGTTCGGACGATGCGGACAGCGGCCAGGCGTCCTTTCGCTATTTCGAGGCGGCGGTGGCGGAAGCCCGGCGGGGAGAGCTCGATGCCGTCGTGACCGCCCCGATCTCCAAAGCGGCCTGGTCGATGGCCGGCCTGCGCTGGAAGGGGCACACGGAATACCTGGCCCGCTTCTATCCCGGCGCGATCATGGCCTTCTGGTCGAAGTCCCTCAAGGTCGCCCTGGTCAGCCACCACGTCTCCTTGAGAGTGGCCCTGAAGAAAATCAAGAGGGAGGCGCTGCGCGATTTCTTCGTGGCGCTCGACCGGAGCCTGGCGGGGACCGGAGCGGGAGGGTTCGAGTTCGCGGTCTCCGGGCTCAACCCGCACGCCGGCGAACAGGGACTGCTCGGGCGCGAGGAGATCGACGAGGTCGAGCCCGCGATCGACGAGGCCAGGCGTCTTGGCGTCAGGATCTCCGGGCCCTTCCCCCCCGATGTCGTCTTCCGGAACGCCGTCGGGCGGAAGGACGTGTTCGTGATCGCCCTCTACCACGACCAGGGGCTCATCCCCTTCAAGCTCGTGGCCTTCGAGACGGGGGTCAACGTCAGCCTGGGCCTCCCTTTCGTGCGGACTTCTCCCGACCACGGCACCGCCTTCGACATCGCCGGGAAAAACCAGGCCAATCCCCGGAGCATGGTCGAGGCCATCCGGCTGGCGGCGTCCCTTGGGTCCAAGACTTAACTTCGGTTCTTGAGGCGGTCCCCTAACGTGCCGGTTCGAGGCGGATCGTCCGTTCGGCCGCCTCCAGTATTTTATCCCTGGAAAAATAGACGGGGAAGTAGGCTCCCTCGGCCCACGGACCGAACAGGTCGGAATAGTGGAGGCTGCCCGGTTCCCCCGACTGGCCGGGCGCATTCGTCCCCAGAGCCAGGTCCCAATCGGCGAGGTCGACGACGATACGAAACGACGCGCCGGAGGTTTGGTTATCGCTGTCCGAGGTCATGTTGACGGTCTGGCCGCTTCCGCCGCGGGGCAGCGGGCCGATGTCGAGCCGACGCCGGGTTTCGGCGTCGACCGCCTCGCTCATCGCGTGCCGGAGCAGGACGCGATGGAACCGATCATCCCCATAACGCCATTTCCCGATATCGGCGCCGAACGTCTTTTCCAGGAGGGCGGCCGCCCGGCCGAGTGTCTCGAGGAGAAGCGCCTTTCGCGACGCTTCGCCTCCGGGGAACAATCTGGGGTCGCTGGACTCGACCCAGCCGATCAGCTTCGGCAGCGATCTGCCGGGAAGCGACTCCGCGAACTCGGGCGGAAACAGGCGCGCATTCAACGCGTCCACAAGCGTCCTCTGCCAAGCGATATAGACGGCGGCGGCGGCCGAGTCCGGCGACAGTTTGAAATCCCATGATCTCAGAACGTCGAGGCACTTCTGGACAAGCGCGTCGTCCGAACTCAGGTTTTCCAGAAGCGGCACGAGCCGGCGGGCCGGGATCGACAGATAATCCTGTTGAAGCGCGGTCATGTCGTCGAGGTCCATGGCGGACTTGGAGCCCAGGACTTCTGATATCCTGAGGGCACGGAACGGGGCGTCCCAGATATATCCCACCCCGTAAGGATAGCCGGCCGGCAGGTTATCTTCGTTCGCCGTGGCGATGAACCCGGAGTCGGGGTTGTGAAGAGAAGGAAGTTCGGGCGGGGGAATGAAACCCTGCCACTCGAAACGGCCGTCGCCCGGCACCGGCAGCAGGCCCGGCCAGGCTTGGCGAACGGGCGTGATCCCGGCCATTTGCCAGCCGATGTCCCCCGACCGGTCCGCCCAGACGAAGTTCAGAGAGGGCGTGCGGCTGGTGTAGACGGCGCTCCGAAAATCCTCCCAGGTTCGGGACTGATCCAGGCGCAGGCTGGCAAGATAGGGGGCGCACCCGATCTCGAGCCAAGCGGCGCGGAGTGCGTAGGCCTTGTGATGCGCTTCGTCCTCGTAGAGCACAGGTCCGTGCCGCGTGAACTTCAGGGTCGCCTGATAAGATCCTCCGCCTTTGACCGGGATCCGCTCACGGATCGTTTTCATATTTTCCCATCTGCCCCGGTACCTGTATTGGCTCTGGCGGCGCGGGTTCGTGTCGTAGACATAGAGATCTTCCTGGTCGGCGGAAAATGTCGTCTGCCCCCAGGCGCCGTCCTCGTTGTGGCCGATGGAAACGCCGGGCAGGGCCGGCTCGCCGGCGCCGATGACGTTCCAGCCGGGCGCGCTGAGGTGGACCCAGTAGCGAAGCGAAGGGACCTGGAGGACGCGGTGCGGGTCGCTGGCCAGCAGGGGTGCCCCGCTGCGGCTCCGGCGGCCGCTGACCGCCCAGTTGTTGCTGCCCTCGGACTCCGCCGCGTCGCCGCCGGGGCGGGGCATTGAGAGCCAAGGCGGAGGCATCGATCCCTCCCGAATGACCGAAGTCGTCGGCCGCAGGTCCCCGGAGTCGAACCGTACCGGAGCCTTGGCTTCCCTGTAGAGCTCGAGGACCATTTCGGGGATCAAGGTCAGGTCCACTCCAGGCTCGGGCTCGAGGCTCGGATCTCCGGGGTGAAGGTCGAGAAGGCCCTCGAGTTCTTTGGTCCCGACCGCCCGGACCGCGCGGGCCAGCGTCACCTCCGCGGTCGCGTTCCGATAGAGCCCGTTATGACGGGAGATGACGATCTCCGGAGTCCAGTAACCCGGCTCGGCGCCCAGGAGCCGGAACTCCAAGGGCAAAAGGTCAGGTCTTTTCCGGGTCAGGTCGATATAGGCATTGATGCCCCTGACGAAAGACCTGATGATGTCCCGGCCGCGGGGATGGTACCAGCCAAGCTCTTTTTCCATGTCGCCGCGGAACCTGAAGAGCCGGGCGCTGATATCCCGCCGGATCGCCTTGGGGCCGAGCCAGTCCGCCATCGTCCCGGCAGCCTGCCGTCTCCATAGCTCCAGCTGGAACAACCTGTCCGACGCGGCGTTATATCCTTGGGCGAAGAAGAGGTCCCTTTCGCTCCGGGCGGTGATGTGCGGGATCCCCCACTTGTCCCTGATGATCTCCACGCCGTGCTCGAGCCCCCTGACGGGGATGACCTCCGGTTGCTTTTGGGAGCGGGGGGCGCTGGCCGGGGCGGCGAAGGTCAGCGCCAGTTTCAGGGCCGCCGCGAATAGAATCCAACTCCGGGATTCCATAATGGAGAAAGTATATCCCGACGCGGCGCAAGTCAACAAAGATCGACGTAAGTCTCTCTTTTTATGTGATCGTTCATTTCGATAATAGGGTCCTGTCACGGCGAGGTTCGACCTTTTTCGCAGACGCATTCCTGATTCGGGTCCTCCCCTGATTCCGCTTTTTCAGGATATTTAGCAGAATAGCGACTCCGAGTCGCTCCGCCGCTATTCTGATGGTCGCTCCGAAGACTCCGCTTCGCGCCGGTCCCCGTCGCTCCGGGCGGTGCGGGGACTAACGCCGTGCCACCCTCACGTCGGTACCTTCCCTCACATAAAAAGAGATGCTGCCAAGATCGACCGGCCTGGCGTGTCAGCCAGCCCCGGATCGGCGGCAAATAAAATCAGTCGGGGAGCATCACGGTTTGCCACTTAGCGAAGGCCCGTGACAGGCGGCTTTTCGCCGAGGCAAAATCCCAGAATGTCGTGTTCCTGCCCCTCAAGGCGAGGCTGGCCGCCGTCCAGGCGGGCGCCCAGCCGGCTTCGAGCGACCAGGCGCCCCAGCCGGCGTCGGCCGAGCTGGCCCAGGCTTCCCAGCGCTCGTCGTCGAAGGCGCGGAACCACCAGCCGTCGAGCCAGGGGAACTTCATCGAACGGATCTGGATGCGGCAGAGGAACGCGGCCAGCCGGTCCTCCGCGCTCCGGAGCGTCGCATCACCTGTGGCCGCGGCCGCCTCGTGGAGGCCGAACAGCGCGAACCCCGTCGTATAAAGCTGGTCGGTCGCGGGGTCCCCGTTCTGCTGGATGAGGGGGGTCTCGGTCGTGCCGTAGGCTTCGTTTGAAACCGGGATCTGGAAGAAGCCGCTGGCCTCGGCGCCGAACCATTCGTGGATGGAGCCGGTCGGCCCCTGACGCTCGAGAAGGTCGGACGCGACCTGCCGCAGCCACCCGCGATGTTCGGGCGTGTCCTCGGCCCTGACGAGCCAGGCCAGGCACAGGAGCATCCGGGAGCGTTCGATATTGTCTTTCCAACGCCAGCCCTGAGGGTAGGCTTTCATGGTCAGCCCGATGGCGTTCGCGGTACGGTCGAAGAGAGGACGGAAGCCCGTGAGACGGTACGCCAGAAGATTTACGGCCCAAAGGTAAGATTCGAAGTGCGGCGCGTAATTGACGGTCTCGCTTTCAAAATAGTGGCGCCAGCCGTTCTTCTCGAGGTCCGGGATGTCGATCCGGTCGCCCCGGAAGCCCAGCCGTCCCGTCGTTCGGAAGTTGGCGAGGACGCACTTGGCGAGGGGCTCGTCCCAGCGGTCTGTCTCGAGGCAGGCCGCCGCCAGGAACGTTCCCAGCATCGAGCGCGCGTTATCGTCGCCGTAGTTGGCCACGAGCCAGAGCGGTGAGGTCGAGCCCCAGGCGACATGACCAAAGGCCGGATGCCGCGGGTCGCCGCGCGGTCCCTTGCAGAGGTCGGATTCGAAATAGACGAAATCGAGCAGCCGTCGGGCGATTTCGCCTTTGCGAGACCGCGGGTTCATCAGGGAATCCAGGGCGAAAAGCATCGCCGCCTCGCCCTGGCAGTCATTGCGGATCGGCAGGCGCTGGAGCTGAGTCCCGTCGGGCTGGATGCCCGAGCCGAAGCCCTCGAGCATGCCGAGGGATCCGTCGCCCGGCGCCTCCCGCGAGGGGGCGGGGAGAGGCGCCGTTTCCTGGTTCTTCCTGAGAGCGCTTTCGACCTCGGCCCGTCGAGCGGCCGGAATGAGCACTCCGGCCCCGGAGAGCCAATTGACCGCCGACCTGAACGCCGTGACCTCGACATCCGGCGGCAGCTCCGCCTCCGGACCGTACGCTGCCGTTGCGGCCGGCGTCCATCTGAGAGAGTGGGGGGAGTGAGCGGGGTCGAGCTTCCCCAAAATGAACTGCCAAAGGGCCCGCCATTCCGCTTCGGGGGCAAACCTCCCCGTGACAAAACCGCTGAGCTTCGTCATGGCCACCAGGGCCCGGCCGTCCCCCCATTCAAAGAGGAGCGGCGAATACTCCTTGGGGAGCCCGTAGACGGCGGAATCGTAGCCGGCCACCCGGGCGAGCGCGAGAAGCGGCGAGGGAGCCCGGACGGGAAGATACCGGCACCCATGAACGGCGAGGAGGCGCATCCGGGGCACTCCGCCGCCCATCCCATCGGCCGTGACAACCGCTCTTTCCCAGACGGCCGTGCGGGGCGGGCCGATCTCGAGTCCTTCGAGCGCTGCCGGATACTCGATATAGATCTTAAGGTGTTTCTTCACCGCTGCCGCAAGAGCGGCGGGGCCGACTTCGAGACGCGCGTCGGGATAGCCGTCGGCGAGGAGAAGCACCGCCCCGCCCTCGTCGGCCCGGGCGATGGCCGGCTCGGGCGTGTCGAACCGGGGATAAGTGCGGCCGCCGGCCGCGAGGGCGGCGTGGAGGTCGTTCCCGGGCTGACAACAGAAAACGAGCCCCCCTCCCCCGTTCTCCGCTGAGGCTCTTCCGGCGACGAGCGCGAGGCCGGCGACGATACCGAGAACAAAGAAAGCCGATCCTGAGAGCTTCATCATTTGCCTGTCCTCAGTTGTGGGATGACCGGCTTATTAAACGACGGAACGCCTCACGAGTTCAAGGTGGAAATGAGGACAGGCCGGCGGCGGGCCCGGGCGGCTAACGCATCCGCTTCTTCAACTCCGCCCGGACCTCCCGGGCGACTTCGCGATCCTTGATGACCTGCCTTTTCTCGTAGGTCCGCTTGCCTTTGCCCAGGGCGAGCTCCACCTTGACCTTGCCCTGATCCGTGAGGACCACCTTGGTCGGGATCAGGGTCCATCCTTTCTCCCGGATCTTGCCGATCAGGCGTTTGATCTCCCGGCGGTGCAGCAGCAGCTTCCGGTCGCGCAGCGGCTCGTGGTTGAAGCGGTTGGCCGGCTCGTAGGGGCTGATGTTCGCGTGGACCAGGAAAACCTCGCCGTTCCGTATCTCGGCGTAGCTTTCCTTGAGGCTGATGCGTCCGTCGCGGACGGACTTGACCTCGCTCCCCAAGAGCGAGACCCCGGCCTCGAGACTCTCGATGATCTCGTAGTTGAAGAAGGCCGATTTATTCGAAGCGACGGTTCTCATCGGCGTCCTGGGGGCCCGGCTTCTTGATGATGACGCGGACGAGGCTGATGTGCCGGCGCGTCAGCCGCTCCACGATGAACTTATGCCCCTGGAAATCCAGCGTATCTTTCTCGCGGGGGATCCGGCCGAACTCGTGAAGCAGGAACCCGGCCAGCGTCGAGAAACCGGCTTGCCGCGGCAGGCAGAGAGGCAGGCGCTGGCAAAGCTCTTTGATCGAGGCGTTGCCCTTGACGAGGTAAACGCTCTCGTCGAGCTTCTGGAACCAGTCTTCGGCCTTCTCGTCGTATTCGTCCCGGATGTCACCCACGATCTCCTCGATGATGTCCTCGAGCGTGACGATGCCTTCGAGCGTGCCGAACTCGTCGACCACGAAGGCCAGGTGGACGGCGCTCTCCTGCATCTGGATCATGACCTTCTCGATCGAGGCCGATTCGGGCACGAAGAACGGCCGGCGGAGGAGCGCTGTGATGTTAAATTCTTTCTTATTAACAAGATATGGGATCAGGTCCTTGGTGTGCATGAGGCCTTCGACGTTGTCCATCCGCCCCTTGAAGACCGGCAGGCGCGAGTACTCGGTCGACAGGACGATCTCCATGATCCTGTCGAACGGCATGCTGATCTCGACCGCCAGGACCTCGGTCCGTGGGACGACAATCTCCCGGACGGGCCGCGACCCGATGTCCAGGACGCCGCCGATCATCTGTTTGCGGAGAGCCGACATCCCCTGGATCCCCCCGGCGAGCAGGATCCGGATTTCCTCTTCGTTGAGCCGCTGCCGGCTCTCCCGCTCGGCCCGGACCGACTTGGGGATTAAAAGCCGGGAAATGAGAGAGACCGCTTTGGCCAGGGGATAGAATAGGTAAGTGAAGACACGCAGCGGCTGGACGACCCCCATCGAGACCTTGACGGGGTTGTAGGTGGCGATGGTCTTGGGCGTGATCTCGCCCAAAAAAATGCTGAGGACGGTGGTCGCCAGCGTCGCGTACAGGGCGGCTTCACGCGGGTCCGGGATCACCGAGAGGAAAAAGAGGGTGGCCACCGAGGCCGCCGCCATGTTGACCAGCGTGTTGCCGATGACGATGGCGGCCAGGAACTGATCGAGCTCCGCCCGGAAGCGCTTGATCAGCCGGGCGCGCCGCGAGCCCTTCTTCTCGAGAGAGTCGAGCGCGTAGGGGTTGACCGAGATGAAGGCCATTTCCGAGGCCGTAAAGAATCCCCCCAGGAGGATAAAAAGGACAAGGATCAGGAAATAGGTGAGCGCCATCTCCGGGAATCAGATCTCGACGCTCGCCTTGACGCTCTTGAAACTCCCGGCCAGCGTCTCGGCGATGCGGCGCTCGATCTTCGACAGGGGGAGGTCCGACACCTCGGAGATCTCGGCGACCAGCAGCTCCTTGGCTTTCTCCAGCATCTTCTTTTCCCTGAAAGAGAGGGGCTTGGTGAGGCTGAGATAGTAAAGGCTCTTCAGCACCGCGGCCATGTCGAGGATCGTCCCGGAGCGCATCAGGCTGACATGCTCCTTGTAGCGCCCCTTCCAGTCCGTGGAAACATCCACATGCCCTTTCTTCAGGAACCTGAAGATCTCTTCCACCGAATCTTCCGGGAGCGGCCGGCGTATGCCCATCTCGTCGGTGTTAGCGGAAGGAACGAGGACGAGTGTCTTATTGCAGAGGATGCGGATATAATAGATCTTGAACTTTTCGCCGTAGAGGTTTTCGTCGTGGATGTCTTCGATGACGGCCAGGCCCTGATTGGGATAGATGATTCTATCCCCAACCTTGAACGAATTCATTGACTTGATTATACTCCCCGGGGGCCGGGGGAGTCAATATACCCAATCTCTCCGCCGCCTTGACATACGGGGCGCTGTCGATTAACATATGGGCTCAACCACGAGATAGAACATGAAGCGCACATTTCAGCCCAACGTCCGCAGAAGAAAAAAGACTCACGGCTTCCGCGTCCGGATGAAGACCGCGGGGGGCCGGAAGGTCCTCAGTAACCGGCGAAGGAAGGATCGAAAACGGCTTGCCGTTGAATGACCGAAGGCCTCGCTGCTCGCCAGAGGATCAGAAAAAAGAAAGACTTTTTGGTTCTTTATAAAAAGGGCCGCCGATACAAAACCAGGTTTTTCAGCCTCATCTATTCCACGAGCGCGTTGCCCTATTCCAGGGTGGGCGTGGTCGCCAGCCGCAAGGTCGGCGGGGCCGTTGTCCGGAACAAGGCCAAGCGATGGATGAGGGAGCTCTTCCGGAGGAACAGGGATTTGCTCGGGTCTCCCGTGGACATGCTGATCGTCGCCCTGCCGGATATGGCCGGTGCGGCATGGGCCGAGGTCCGGGAGGCGTTTCTCCTGGGCGTCCAGGAGGTCGGCCGCAGGATGGGCCGAAGATCATGAAGAAGGCCGCCTTGCTGGCGATCCGCCTGTACCAGATCATCCTCTCCCCGATTTTCGGGGGGCAGTGCCGTTTCTTTCCGAGCTGCTCGGACTATACCCGCGAAGCGATCGAGAGGCACGGCGTCCTGAGAGGGATGGGCCTGGGAGGGAAAAGGCTCCTCAAGTGCCATCCGTTCCATCCGGGCGGTATCGATTACGTCCCCTAGAAGGTAACCCTAATGGAAACAAAACGATACATCTTAGCCATCGTGCTCTGCTTTGTGGTCCTGGCGCTCTACCAGATGATTTTCATGAAGACTCCGCCGGCTGTCCAGCCGCCGGTCCAGGCGCCCGCTGCGGCTCCTTCCGCACCGGTCGAAAAGACTCCGGCCGCCCCCGGCGAAGCCCCACAGGAACCGGCCGCGGCCCCCGCGCCGGCGCAGGCTTTTGAGGGGGTGAGCGCTCCCGGGGAAGAGATGATCCGTGTTGAGACGTCGCTCTACCGGGCCGTCTGGAGCAACCGGGGCGGTACGCTCAGAAACTGGACGCTTCTGAAGCACCTCAGCGCAAAACGTGAACCCCTCGAGCTCGTTTCGCCCCGGGCCGCCGAGCTCGGACGCTACCCTTTTTCTCTGGAGGCCAAGGAGATCGAGGGGGCCGCGGACATCAACCAGAGGCTGTTCAGGCCGTCCGCGACCGGGCTTGCGCTCAAGGATGGAGAAAAGGGCGAAATTAAATTCGAGTATTCCGATGGAAATAGTATAAAAGTCGAGAAATCCTTCATTTTCTACGGCGGAAGGTACGATTTCGATATCCAGACCGCCCTCTGGGTGGACGGCAAAAAGGTCGAGCCCCGGGTGATCTGGGGCCCCGGACTGAGCGAGCCGGGACTCGTGGACAAAAAAGAGCAGTTCAGCGGCGGGAACGGGATTGCCGTTCTGGCCGGAGAAAAGGTCTATCGTGTTACCGAGAAGAAGTACAGTCCCGAGACGAGCGCCTATAATTTCGTGTCCTGGGCCGCCTACGAAGACAACTACATGGCCGCCGTCTTCTTATTCACGGACTCGCCGGGGAGCGCGCTTTTCGAGCGCCAACCCGTCGGCGAGAAGGACGCCGCCCACTTCCTCCTGGTCAGCCCGCCCCGGAAGGGCTACATCGGACCCAAGGAATTCGACCGGATCAAAACCCTGGGCCACGGGACGAAAAAGCTCATCAATTTCGGGTTTTTCGGAGCGATCGCCGAGGTGCTGCTGATCGCCATCAAGTGGATCCACCGGTACATCCCGAACTGGGGCTTTGCCATCATCATCATCACCTTCATCATCAAGGTCATCTTCTTCCCCTTGACCTACAGCAGCACGAAGTCGATGGCCAAGATGCAGGAGCTCCAGCCGAAGATCAAGGCCCTGCGCGCGAAATACAAGAAGGCCAAGCAGGACATCGACCAGCGCCGCCAGATGAACGAGGAGATGATGAAGCTCTACAAGGAGCACGGCATCAACCCGGCCGGCGGCTGCCTGCCGATGTTGATCCAGATCCCGGTCTTCTGGGGGTTTTTCCGGATGCTGGTGGTGGCGATCGAGTTTCGCCAGAGCCCCTGGATGCTCTGGATCAAGGACCTTTCGGTCAAGGACCCCTTTTACGTCACGCCGCTCCTGATGGGGGCGACGCAGTTCATCAGTCAAAAGATGACGCCCACGACAGCGGACCCCGCCCAGGCGAAGATGATGCTCATCATGCCGGTCGTCATGACCGTCTTTTTCATGAACTTCCAGAGCGGTCTCATCCTCTACTGGCTGACCAACAACATCCTGCAGATCGGCCAGCAATATCTCATCAACCGCCTGATGGCCAAGAAAAAGAGAGAGATACATGGACAACGAAAAAAGTGAGGAGATCCAGGAGTTCAAGGGCAAGAACCTCGACGAAGCGCTGGGCCACGCCGAATACGTCCTCAAGATACCCCGGGAGAAGTTCAACTACGAGATCGTCACCGAGAAGACCAAACTTTTCGGCATCAGGGGCAAGGAGATCGTCATCCATGCCTGGCCGAAGGTCGAGGTGGACGCCAACCCCATCCGGGATTTCATGGAGAAATTCCTGCCCCGCTTTCCGCTGGAGCTGACCTATCAGGTCAAGAAGCGGAACGAGACGCTGTACATTATTTTCGACGGCGAGGACAAGAGCCTGTTGCTCCGGAAGGACGGAGCGCTGCTCCTGGCCCTGCAGCATATCCTGAACAAGGTCTCTCCCCACAAGGTCCAGGTGGACTGCGAATTCTTCCGTAGGCGGAAAGAGAAACAGCTCCGGGAATATGCCCAGCAGGTCGCGGAGCAAGTCAGCCAGACCCGCCGCGATGAGGTGCTCGACCCGATGAACCCCTATGAGCGCCGGATCGTCCACATCGCCGTCAACCAGGTGCCCGGGATCACGAGCGAGAGCCTGGGAGACGGGTTCCTGAAACGGGTCAAGGTTTTTCCCGTCCAGAGGCCCGCGGACTGACCCGGAACGGCCCGCCGCCGCCCGGCGCGGGCAGCCACTATTGTCATTATAAAATAATTATAATCAATAACATATATTAAGTTTTCGGCGCATTTTATGGATGCGAGGCCGACAAGTTTCCGGCCCTGTGCTCCTCCCTCCCGTTTACTAATTGGGCGGCATTCTCTAGAATGAGGGATGCCCATGAATTCGCCGGACGATACGATCATCGCCGTCTCCACGCCCCCGGGCTGGGGCGGTCTGGGCATGATCCGGCTGAGCGGCGAAAGCGCTCTATCGATCGCCCAAAAGATCTTCCGTCCCGGGAAGAAAATGGCGGCCGCCATCCGTCCCCTCTCGCCGGTCTTCGGGGAAATCCTTGACCGGGAAAAGGGCGAGATCCTGGACCAGGCCTTTCTGACTTACTTCGCCGCGCCGCGGTCCTATACGAGGGAAGACGTCGTCGAACTGAGCTGCCACGGCAGCCCGGTCGTCCTGGAAGAGACGGTGAGGTTGGGCATCAAGGCTGGGGCGAGGCTGGCCGGACCGGGAGAGTTCACCCTGAGGGCGCACCTGAACGGGCGACTCGACATGCTTCAGGCAGAAGCCGTCCATGATCTCATCACCGCGGCGACTTTGTCCCACGCCAAGATCTCGACGAGGCAGCTGCGCGGAGGACTCTCCAGGACGGTGACGGAGTTCAGGCGGACGATCGTGGCGGCCGCCTCGCTTCTCGAAGCGGCCATCGAATTCCCGGACGAGGAGACGGGCATCACCTTGGACAGCGTCAAAGACGGCCTCCGGTCGGCGATCGCCGCCGTCGACGCTCTCGCTTCGACCTATGAATTTGGAAGGTCGATGACCGAAGGTCTGACCGTAGCGATCGTCGGCCGGGCGAACGTCGGGAAATCCACCCTTTTCAACGCTCTTCTCGACAGTGACCGGGCGATCGTCAGCCCGCATCCCGGGACGACGCGGGACTATCTCAGGGAAAAGATCCGGGTCGGGGAGGCGATCTTTCAGCTGACCGATCTGGCCGGCCTCGAGGCGGCCGCGCATCCCGTGGAGAAAGAGGGCATCCGGCGGGGTGAAGCCATCGCCTCGGCGGCCGACGGGATCCTGTTTATCCTTGATGCTTCCCGGCCCGAAACCCCTGCTGACCTCAAGCTGCTCAAAAAATTCCGGGGCCGGAAGTCCATCCTGGTATTCAACAAGTCCGACTTGCCGGGAAGAATTGATGAGGCCGCCTGCCTGAAGTCCAGGTGCGGTGCGCCTTGGGTCGAAGTCTCGGCCCTCAAAAGAACCCATGTCGACAGACTCAAGTCGCTGATAAAGAAGACTTTCGCCGCGGACCGGAAAGACGCCGGGGAAGTCGTGCTCCACCGGAGGCAGAAGCTTCTGCTTTCAGAGATATCGGATGCCCTCAACACGGGACTCGGTTTGCTTGGCGAGGGACATTCCGAGGAACTCTGCGCCGAAGAAGTGCGCAAGGCGCTCGGGCTCGTGGGCCGGCTGACCGGAGAAGTCCGTGCTGAAGAGGTCATCGAGGGCGTATTCAACCGCTTTTGTGTCGGTAAGTGACAGAAATCAGAGAACCGCGGCAGGGATTCCAGGTCATCGTCGTCGGTGCCGGGCACGCCGGATGCGAAGCCGCCTTTGCCGCGGGCAAAATGGGTTTAAAGACCCTTCTCGTCACGACCCATCTCGAGACGGTCGCCCAGATGTCCTGCAACCCGGCGATCGGCGGGCTGGCCAAAGGCCATCTCGTCCGCGAGATCGACGCGCTCGGTGGCTTGATGGGGCTCCTCGCTGACGAGACCGGCATTCAGTTCCGGCTTCTCAACAGGAGCCGGGGAAGCGCGGTCCAGGCGCCGAGGGCCCAATGCGACAAGGCGATGTATCGCCTGACCATGAAAAAGTGGCTCGAAGAGGCGCCGAACCTGACCCTCTTCCAGGGAATCGTCTCGGAGATTATCACGGATGGAGGCCGGGCGGCGGGGGTGGTGATGCTCGACGGCCATATCGCGCGGGCCGAGGCGGTGATCCTGACTCCTGGGACTTTCCTTAACGGTCTCATCCATATCGGATTACATTCCTACCCCGCCGGCCGGGCGAACGAGCCCTCCTCGACGGCGCTCGGCGAATACCTCAGGGGTCTGGGGCTGAAAATGATGCGGCTGAAGACCGGGACCCCGATGAGGCTCGATAGAAATACCATCGACTGGCAGGAATTCACGCCGCAACCCGGCGATCCCCTGCCCGTGCCGTTCTCTTTCAGGACGCGGAGGCGTCTTGAAAACCGGGTCACGTGCTATCTGGGGTATACCAATGCCGCGACCCATGAGGTGATCCGGAAGAACCTGGATAAATCGCCGCTCTACAGCGGCCTCATCACCGGGGTCGGTCCGCGTTATTGCCCATCGATCGAGGATAAGGTCGTCAAGTTCGCCCATCACGGACGGCATCAGCTCTTCCTCGAGCCCGAGGGGGTCGATACGTCCGAGATCTATGTCAACGGTTTATCGTCCAGCCTCCCGTTTGAAGTTCAAGCCGAGCTGTTGGGCACGATCCCGGGGCTCGACAGGGCCAAGATCCTCCGGCCGGCGTACGGCATTGAATACGATGCGGTCTCCCCCACCGAGCTCGATCCGACTCTCGAGGTTAGGAAAATCCCCGGCCTTTTTCTCGCCGGCCAGATTAACGGGACCTCGGGCTACGAAGAGGCCGCCGGCCAGGGGTTAATGGCCGGGATCAACGCGGCCTTGAAGATCTCCTCCAGGCCGGCCTTCATCCTGAGGCGGGATGAGGCGTACATCGGCGTCCTGATCGACGATCTGGTGAAAAGGGGCGTCGAGGAGCCCTATAGGCTATTCACGTCAAGGGCCGAATACCGGCTCAACCTGCGGATTGACAACGCCGATCGCCGGTTGGCCGGCTACGCCCACGACCTCGGTCTGACCAGCGAACACGATTTCAACATGTTCCAGGAAAAACAGGCCAGGATCGACAAAGTCATGGATTTCCTAAAAAAAGAGAAGGTTGTACTCGAGAGCCGGGAAAGAATTTCCTTTAGAGACTGGCTTAAGAAGCCGGATGTTCGGCTGCAAAATGTGTTAGAATATGCGAAATTCTCCGAGGTTCTGGCCGAAGAAGAGATGAGGGCGATCGAAGCCGAGGTCAAGTACGAGGGCTATCTCAAGCTGCAGAGGCAGGAGGTCGAGAAGCTGGCCCGGATGGACGAAGTCGTGGTCCCGGAGAGCTTGGATTTTCGAAAAGTCCCCGGACTGACTCAAGAAGCCATCGCGACTCTCGAAAAGTCGAGACCCCGGACAATCGGCCAGGCCAGGGCAATCCCGGGTGTAACCCCGGCTGCCCTGACGAGCTTGGTTATCGCCATTAAACTCGAGAAAAGGCTGATCACAAAGCGAGAATGTTCCACGTGAAACATTGAGGAATCATGGCCAAGACCATCTCTGTAGCAAATCAGAAAGGCGGCGTTGGCAAGACGACCACAACCGTGAACCTTGCCGCGGCGATGGCGGTCAAAGACAACAGGGTGCTGATCGTCGACCTTGATCCTCAGGGAATGGCCACCTCGAGCTTGGGAAAAAAGAAAGAGCGACAGAAGGGAATTTACCAGGCCCTGATGAACGGCCGGGACATGATGGAGACCATCGAAGGAACGACACTGGACAACCTGTACATTTGCCCCTGCTCCCCGGAGCTCGCGGGTGTCGAAATCGAGCTCTATTCGATACAGGACAGGGAGAAAAAGCTGAGACAGGCGCTTGAGAGCGCCAAAAAGAACTTTCATTTCGTTTTGATCGATTGCCCTCCCTCCCTCGGTTTTCTGACTATCAATGCTTTGACCGCATCTGATTCCGTCCTGATCCCTATCCAATGCGAGTTCTTGTGCATGGAGGGCATTCCCGACCTGCTGGCGACCTTCGACGAGGTCCGGTCCTATTTCAATCCATCACTGCATATCGAAGGCATTGTCCTGACGATGTACGATGAAAGGACGAACCTGTCAAAGCAGGTGGCCGAAGAAATCCGGAGGTCACTGAAGGCGGTGTTGTTCGATTCGATCATTCCAAGGAGCGTTAGGCTGGCCGAGGCGCCCAGCTTTGGCAAACCGATCGTCGTTTATGATATAAGATCCAAAGGAGCGGAGGCCTACCTGAATCTGGCGCAGGAGTTATTGAACAAATGATGAAAAAAGCCCTGGGCAAAGGACTCGGAGTCTTCCTGCCCGATGATTATGGGATCCTCAAGGAAGAGCGGTTTGCCGAGGTCGAAATCGAGCATATCCTTCCCAACCCGCTTCAGCCGCGGATGAGATTCAACCCCGAGTCTATCGACGAGCTGGCCCAATCCATCAGGGAGACGGGCGTCATCCAGCCCATCGTCGTCGTCCCCGAGGGAGACAATTATAAGATCATCGTGGGTGAAAGGCGTTGGCGTGCCGCCCAGAAAGCCGGCCTCAAGAAGATCCCCGCCCTGGTGCGCTCCATCCCGAAGGAAAAGCAACTCGAGGTTTCCCTGGTCGAAAACCTCCAGCGGGAAAGCCTGAATCCGCTCGAGGTGGCCATCGTTTTCCAGCGGCTGATGGAAGAGCTCGGGTTCACTCAGGAAGAGGTCGCCGACAAGGTGGGCAAAGACCGGAGCTCTGTTGCGAACTACCTGAGGCTCCTCCTGCTCCCCCGGCAGGTTCAGGAATATCTTTCGGAGGATAAGCTGTCGATGGGGCACGCCCGCGCCCTGGCCGCGCTCGAGGATGCCGAGGCCCAGGTCGAGCTGGCCCGTGCGATAGTCGCGAAGAGCCTGTCCGTTCGCGACGTCGAAAAGATCGTCTCCCGGGCGAAGAAAAAGTCCCCCGCGATCAAGAAACACGATTTCGACCCGGATCTCAGGTCGGTAGAAGAGGATCTGGTCAAAATCCTCGGCACGAAAGTTACGATCAGCGGCAGCCGGAAAAAGGGCACGATTAAGGTTCTTTATTATTCCCTTGACGACCTCAACCGGATCTACGACAGGCTCAAGGGAGCGGCCAGATGAAAGACAAGGACAAGAAAAGGGATCATGACGAGCACAAGATAACCGGCTTCTTTGATAAGGATACCGAATTCCGGGGAGAGCTGGAATTCAAGGGTTCATTCAGGATCGACGGCCGGTTTAAAGGGACCATTGCCTCGGACTCCATGCTGGTCATCGGAGAGCAGGGGGTCGTCGAGGCCGATGTCAAGGTGGGGTACCTTGTGATCAACGGCGAGATCAAAGGCACCCTGTATGCCCGAGATAAGGTGGAGATAAACGGCCGGGCAAGGGTTTTTGGCACGATCATTACTCCCAGGCTCATTGTCGAAGAAGGCGCGCTTCTCGAGGCCAAGTGCCAGACAGGCGAAAACGCGGTTTCTCAGCCCACGCCTCTTCCGGAGAAGGTGGGGACAGGCTCTTGACCAGCGCAGCGGCGGTCATCCCCGCGCGGTTCCAGTCAACGAGGTTTCCGGGAAAACCTCTGGCCCCGATCCTGGGAAAACCAATGATCCATTGGGTTTACGAGGGGGTCAGGCAGTCCCGCGTCCTCGACCGGGTCATCATCGCCACCGACGACCGCAGGATTTATGACGCGGCTGTGGGCTTCGGAGCCGAAGCCAGGATGACGTCCGCAGCCCACGTCTCGGGGACCGAACGGGTCGCGGAGGTAGCTGAAACCCTCGATGACGATATCATCGTCAATGTCCAGGGCGATGAACCGTTGATCGCGGCGGAGGCGATCGACCGTCTGGTATCGGGAATCGCCGGTTCCGGGATGATGATGGCCTCTCTAATGGCCAGGGTGACCGACCTCGAGCTCCTTGAGGACCCCCACGTCGTCAAAGTCGTCACCGATAAATCGGGGAAGGCGCTCTATTTTTCACGGTCGCCCCTCCCCTACCGGGCCACGGATTTTTTCTATCAGCATATCGGGATCTACTCTTACCGGAGAAATTACCTCCTCGCCCTGGCGAAGATGAGTCCCACCAGGCTCGAGCTTCAGGAAAAGCTCGAACAGCTCCGCGTGCTCGAACACGGCGGCAACATCAGGATGATCGAGATTGACCGGCCCACCTTGAGTGTCGATACGCCTCAAGATATAATTAAGGTCGAGGCTTTCCTGAGGAATAAAACATGACGAAAACGAAGTTCATATTCGTGACCGGCGGGGTCATCTCGGCGCTGGGGAAGGGGATTGCGGCCGCCTCGATCGGTCGACTGCTGGAGAGCCATGGGTACAAGATCACGCTCCAGAAGTTCGACCCCTATCTTAACGTCGACCCCGGCACGATGAGTCCCTACCAGCACGGCGAAGTCTATGTCACCGATGACGGAGCCGAGACCGACCTCGATCTTGGTCATTATGAACGCTTTACAACGACACGGACGACGAAGGCCCACAACTGGACGGCCGGGAAGATCTACGAATCGCTCATCCGAAAAGAGCGTCGGGGCGATTTCCTTGGCAAGACCGTCCAGGTCATCCCCCACGTAACGGACGAGATCAAGGCCGCGTTCCAGTCGGTCGCGGAGGGCAACGACATCGTCATCGTCGAGATCGGCGGAACGGTCGGTGATATCGAGAGTCTGCCTTTCCTCGAAGCCACCCGGCAGATGAGGCTGGCGCTGGGTCCGGAGGGCGTTGTCTTTGTCCATTTGACCCTCGTCCCCTTCATCGGCACATCGGGGGAGCTCAAGACCAAGCCCACGCAGCACAGCGTCAAGGAAATGCGGGCCATCGGCATCCAGCCCGACATCATTCTTTGCCGGACGGACCGTTTCCTGACGCCCGACATCAAGGCCAAGATCTCGCTCTTCACCAACGTCCCCCTGGAGGCCGTGATCACGGCCAAGGACGTCCAGAATATCTACGAGATCCCCCTCATCTATTCCGCCGAAGGGCTGGACACGATCATCCTCAAGCGGCTTAACCTGCCGCAGGGAAAACGTCGTCTTGGGCCGTGGCGGAAACTGGTGGACCGGATGGGCAACCTGTCCGGCGAGGTGGACATCGCCATCGTCGGCAAGTATGCCGGCCTTCAGGATTCCTACCTGAGCCTCAAGCAGGCGCTGGTCCACGGCGGCGTCGCCCACGGCCTCAAGGTCAATATCAACTGGGTCGAGGCCGAAGACCTGGAGAAGGGGAGGCTGGCCGACGTGCTCGGGGACCAGGACGGCATCCTCGTTCCGGGCGGGTTCGGCATCCGCGGTATCGAGGGCAAGATCCGGGCCGTCACCTATGCCCGGGAGAACAAGGTTCCCTACTTCGGCATTTGCTTGGGCATGCAGTGCGCGACCGTCGAATTCGCCCGCAACGTGGCCGGACTCCGGGATGCCAACAGCACGGAGTTCGACCCGCAAACGCCCCACAAGATCTTTTTCTTGTGGCGTGAGCTTACCGCCGAGCACGATATCGGCGGGACCATGCGCCTGGGGGAATATGTCTGCCAGCTGGAAAAAGACTCTTCCGCATACCAGGCGTATAAGCGCATTTTGATCTTGGAGCGGCACCGCCACCGGTTCGAATTCAACCCGGCCTACAGGGAGCGGCTGGCCGGCCTCGGGCTGGCGTTCACGGGCCGAAACCCCAAGCACAACCTTGTGGAGATGATCGAGCTGCGCGATCACCCGTGGTTCCTGGGTTGCCAGTTCCATCCGGAATTCAAGTCCAGGCCCCTCGCGCCGCACCCGCTCTTCAAGGCTTTTATCGGAGCCAGCCATGCCTATCGACTCGGCAAAAACAAAAGAAATAAGAATCACTGAGAACATCCGGATCGGGGGCGGCGGGCCGCTTTTCCTGATCGCCGGCCCCTGCGCCATCGAAACCGAAGAGCAGGCCGTCGCCGTGGCCCGGAGCGTGAAGGCGATCTGCGCCCGCCTTGGCATCCCCTATATCTTCAAGGCGTCCTTCGACAAGGCCAACCGCTCCTCGGTCAAGTCCTACCGCGGGCCGGGCCTCGAAAAGGGGCTGTCCATCCTCCGGCGGGTGAAGGCGGAAGCCAACGTTCCCGTGCTCTCGGATGTCCACGAAACATACCAGGTTGGCCCGGCGGCCGAGGTCCTGGACATCATCCAGATCCCGGCCTTCCTCTGCCGGCAGACCGACCTGATCGTCGAGGCCGCCCGGACGAAAAAACCGCTCAACCTCAAGAAGGGCCAGTTCCTCTCGCCGCAGGAGATGCGAAACGCTCTGGAAAAAGCGGAGAGCCAGGGGAACGGCGATGTCCTGCTCACCGAACGCGGGACATTCTTCGGCTACAACAACCTGGTCTTCGATGTCCGCTCGATCCCGGTCATGAAGCGGTGGGGGAGGCCGGTCGTCCTGGATGCGACGCACATCGTGCAGCGTCCCGGCGGCCGGGGCGAAGCCTCGGGCGGAGAGGCCGAATTCATCCCGACGATGGTCCGGGCGGGCGTGGCCGCCGGCGCCGACGGGCTGTTCATCGAAGTTCACGACCATCCCGAAGAAGCCCTGTCCGATGGTGATAACTCAATGAAAATAAATGAATTAGAATCAATTTTAAGCGCCGCCTTGAGGATCCGGCGGGCGGTCCTCGAGAGCGATGCGGCCGCGGGGGCATGACCGCCATGAAGAAAAGCGATATCATCCGAACGGGCCGCGAGGTCCTGGAGATCGAAAGCCGGGCGATCCGTTCCCTCCTCCCCCGGCTGGACGATGAGTTCGTCAAGGCCGTGGAACTTCTGGCCGGGATCAAGTCCCGGGTCATTGTCATCGGCATGGGGAAGTCGGGGCTGATCGGCCGCAAGATCGCCGCGACGCTGGCCAGTTGCGGCACCCCGGCTGTGTTCATCCACCCCGCCGAGGCGGGCCACGGCGACCTGGGCATGATTCTCAGGGACGACGTGATCCTCGCCATCTCCTACAGCGGCGAGACCCTGGAGATCGTCGACCTCCTGGATTTCATCAAGCGCATCGGCGTCAAGCTCATCGCCATCACGGGCGACCGGCATTCCCGGATCGCCAAGTACAGCGACATCGTCCTCGACGCGCGGGTCGAGCGCGAGGCCGGGCCGATCGACGTCGTCCCGACGGCCAGCTCGACCGCGGCCCTCGCGCTGGGGGACGCCCTGGCCATCGCCCTGATGAGAAAGAAGGGCTTCGGAGAAAAAGACTACGCCTTTTTCCATCCCAAGGGCCAGCTCGGGAAGCGGCTGCTCAAGGTGGGCATGCTGATGCACACCAGCGGCGCCGTCCCCCGGGTGCCGGCCGAGGCGCCGATGTCGCAGGTGATCGAGGAGATGACGGGGAAGAAGTTCGGCATGACCTGCGTCGTCGACGCGTCGGACAAGCTGTTCGGGATCATCACCGACGGCGACCTCCGGCGGATGATGAGAAAATTCGGGAAAGATATTTTCCGGAAGACGGCGCTCGAGTGCATGACGGCCGACCCGGTGACGATCGGGAAAGAGGGGCTGGCGGCCGAGGCCCTCAACCTGATGGAGGAAAGGAAGATCACCTCCCTGGTCGTCAAGGGCCGGACCGGCAAGGTCGAGGGCATCATCCACCTCCACGACCTCTGGCGGACGGAGCTTTTCTGATGCCGGACAGGAAAGACCGGGCGCGGCGGGTGAAGATGCTGGTGATGGACGTGGACGGCACGCTGACCGACGGCGCTATTTTCGTCCTCCCGGACGGGGAAGAAGTGAAGTCCTATAACGTCAAGGACGGCCTGGGCATCCTCCTGGCGCATCTGGCCGGTCTCAAGACGGCCATCATCACCGGCAAGGCGTCGAAGTCGCTCGAGAAGCGCGCGGAGAAACTCCGCGTCCTGGAGGTCCACCAGGGCATCCTGGACAAGAGACCGTCGCTCGAGGGCATCCTGAGGCGGCATAAGCTGCGGCCCGAAGATATCGCTTACATCGGCGACGACCTGGGCGATCTCGAGGTGATGAAGATGGTGGGGCTGGCGGCGGCGGTGGCCGACGCCCATCCGGCGGTCAAGGCCCAGGCTCATTTCGTCTGCAGGGAAAAAGGCGGCCGCGGCGCGGTCCGCGAGCTCATCGAATATATCCTGGCCGCCCAGGATAAATGGACGACTCTCGAAAAAAAGGTGAAGGAGGTCTCGCCCAAGCCGGCCGGCTGATCCGAGCCCGCCGGCGGGTGGAGTCATCCTGAAAGGGAGGGCAAGGTGGACATCAATTCCAAGATCTTTCGCGAGTACGATATCCGGGGGATCGTCGACAAGGACTTGACCGAGGATTTTGTCGAGTTCCTGGGACGGGGGATCGGGACGTACTTCCGCAAGCGCGGAAAAAAGGACGTGGCTCTCGGGCGCGACGCCCGGCTGAGCTCGCCCGCTTATGCCGAAGCCATCACCCGCGGCCTGCTCTCGACGGGGTGCAGCGTGGTCGACTACGGCATGGTCCCCACGCCGCTCATCTATTTTGCCGTCTACCACAAGAGAAGAGAGGCCTCGGTGATGATCACGGGCTCGCACAACCCGCCCGAGTACAACGGGTTCAAGATGATGGCGGGCGAGGAGACTCTCTACGGCGCCGCGATCCAGGAGATCTATCGCCTGCTCAAGGACAACGCCATCATCCAGGAGAGGGGAGGGCTGCGCTCCGAGGACGTGGTCATCCCGGAATACGAAGATTACGTGACGAAGAACATCCACCTGCGGAAAAAGCTTAAGGTCGTACTCGACGCGGGCAACGGCACGGGCGGGGTCGTGGCGGCCCCGATCTTCCGGAAGCTGGGCGCCGAGGTCGTCGAGCTGTTCTGCGAGCCGGACGGGCGGTTCCCCAATCACCATCCCGACCCGACGCTCCCCGAAGCCATGGAGAAGCTCGTCGAGACGGTCAGGTCGACGGGCGCCGACTTCGGCGTCGGCTATGACGGCGACGCCGACCGGATCGGCGTGGTCGACGACCGGGGCAACCTCCTGTGGGGTGACCTGCTGATGATCGTATTTTGCCGCGACATCCTGCCGTCGCACCCCGGGGCGGCGATCATTTCCGAAGTCAAGGCGTCGAAGCTGCTGTACGACGAGATCGCCCGGCTCGGCGGCCGGGGGATCATGTGGAAGACCGGCCACTCCCTGATCAAGCAGAAGATCAAGGAGGAGAAGGCCCTGCTGGCGGGAGAGATGAGCGGGCATATCTTCTTCGCCGACCGGTAGTTCGGGTTCGACGACGCCATCTACGCCTCGGCGCGCCTGGCCGAGATCCTCTCGCGGACCGGGACGACGCTTTCCGAGTTCCTGGCCGATCTTCCGAAAACATTCTCCACGCCGGAGATCCGCATCTACGCCTCGGACGAGGTCAAGTTCCGGATCGTCGACGAGGTCCGCCGGAAGCTCGTCCAGAAATATCCGGTCAACGACATCGACGGCATCCGCGTGAGCTATCCCAGGGGGTGGGCGCTCGTCCGCGCCTCGAACACTCAGGCGGCCCTGGTCCTGAGGTACGAAGCCGAGACCGCCGAGGACCTTGAGTCCATCCGGCGCGAGGTGGGCGGCGAGCTCGAACGTGTCATCAAGGGATTGAAGAATCCATGACGTCCGGACCCCGCGCTTTTGCCGTGATCATGGCGGGAGGGTCGGGCACCCGGTTCTGGCCCCTCAGCCGCCGCCGGCGGCCCAAGCAGTTTCTGCCGATCGCCGGTTCGAAAACGATGATCGAGGAGTCGGTCGCCAGGCTGCGGCCTTACCTCGGCCGCGGCCGGATTTTCACGATCTCGGATGCGGCCCAGGCGAAGACGATCCGGCGTCTCGTTCCCGGGCTGCCGGCGCGGAACGTCCTGGTCGAGCCCGAGGCCCGGAACACGGCCGCCTCGCTCATCCTGGCCACGGCGGCGATCCACCTCCGGGATCCCGAGGCCGTCGTCATCGCCCTGCCGGCGGACCACCTGATCGCGAATGACGGGCTTTTCCTGAAGAAGCTCGCGGCCGCAGCCCGGGCCGCGGCCGAGGACGGCGTCATCGTGACCTTCGGGATTCCCCCTTCTTACCCGTCCACGGGCTTCGGCTATATCCAGTTCGCCGCCCGGGGCCGCCGCCGTTTCGACGGCGAGTCCTTCTATCCGGTTCTGCGGTTCAAGGAGAAGCCTGACCTCGAGCAGGCCCGCGAATTCATCGCCCGGGGACGGCACTTCTGGAATTCCGGGATGTTCATCTGGCGGGCGGACGTCTTCGCCCGGAAGCTGGAGACGCGAGCTCCCGATTTTTATCCTTATTGGCTGAGGATCCGCCGGGCGCTCGAGAAGCGCGACCGGGGCGAGGTCGCCGCCGCCTTCAGGGAGACACCGGCGACCTCGATCGACTACGCCCTGATGGAAAAGGCCGACGGCGTCCTGATGAACGAGGGGAATTTTGGCTGGTCGGACGTGGGGTCCTGGGCGGCCCTGGCGGATATCTGGCCGAAAACCGGCGACGGGCACGCCGTGCGCGGCCAGGCGGTTTTTGTGGATTCCCGCGGCTGCCTCGTCTACAGTCCGGACCGGCTGACGGCGGTCGTCGGGCTCGAGGACATCATCGTCGTCGATACACCCGACGCGCTCCTCGTCTGCCACAAGGCGGCCGACCAGAAGGTGCGGGACGTCATCGGGCGGCTCAAGAAAGACCGTAAGACAAGGTACCTTTAAGCCCCCTCGCGTCGATGCGGGCAGAAAGGCGCACTCTCCGCGCGAGGCGGCGCCGGATATCACCCTGAAGACCCCCGTAGCGGAGGGGGACCCGCCAAAGGCGGGGGAACCGACGGGACTGGTTCCCGGGGGCCGGGGGGCAAAGGGTGATACCGGCGCCAAGCCGAACGCGAGAGAGCGTGAGCCGCGGTAGTCAGAGGGTAAAGACGCGGTCCACGGGGGCCGGCTCGAAATCGAACCCGTCGAGCGGACCCGAACAGATCATCCTCAGTTCCGGGGCGTCATGAACCCGGCACCGGTAATAATCTTCGTGCCCGTCGTATTGGCATAACCCATAGAGCTTGTCCCCGTTGCTCAGCCCGATGTTCAGGGCCTGGACGCGCCGCGACCGGCGGTTCAGGAGATCGTGGACCTCCGCGAGGCTGTCTTGGCTGCCCGAACCGGCGAGGCGGGCTCGGACGAGCTCCCATATCTTTTGGGAACCGATCCGCCCCGGCACGGGGAACGGCAGAGAGATGCCTTCCAGGAAACCGTTGAAGACGAAGGCGTAACGGCCGTCGACAAAGGGCTGGTTGAAAGCCAGGTCGTTCTTGAGCTCGGGGGCCGAAGCGCTCCTGGCGTGGATACAGATGGACCGGCTCCCGGGGAATTCGGCGAAGCGCGCCGTCGATTCCCAGATGGGCTCCGTGAACTTGCGGGCTTGCCAGCGGCCCGAGGCGTCGGTCCAGGAGATCCCCCAGCCGTCTGCCTGGGGATCGCCGTCGGGCGCCGGGCTGCGCTCCGCGAGCTCCGCGAACGACTCGAGGAAATCCCGCGGAGAAAGGTCCGTCGCGGACTTGACCATCAGGAAGCGGCACATGGGCTCATGTCCCTTCTTTCGCCAAGGCCGCGAGCACGGTCCCGAGGGCGGCGACGACGGCATCGGCATGCTCTTTTTCGAAGATGTAGGCCGGCAGGAACCGGACAACGCTCTCGCCGGCGGGGATGGCCAGGACCCTCTCTCGCTGGAGTCCCTTGAGGATATCGTCCCGGTTCCCCTCGACCTCGACGCCGATCATCAGTCCCTCGCCTCGCGCCTCCTTGATGAGAGGGGATGACAGGCGGCGGAGCTCCGCAAGAAAATACGCTCCCATCGCGGCGACGTGTTCAAGGAGCCCGTCATCCAGGAGCCGGAGGGTTGCCCTGATCCCGGCGCAGGCCAGCGGGTTTCCCCCGAAAGTCGAGGTGTGGGCCCCCCGCGGGATCTTCCCGGCGACCGCCTCCGAAACGAGCGCGGCGCCGACCGGGATTCCCCCCGCCAGCCCTTTGCCCAGGGTGACGATATCGTAGCCCAGTCCCTCGGCCTGCGACCGGAGGAACCTGCCGGTCCTGCCGGTCCCCGTCTGGACCTCGTCGAGGATGAGGAGCGCTCCGGCTTCCCGGCAGAGGTTTGCCGTCTCCCGGAGGAAGCCCGCCGGCGGGACGCGGATGCCGCTTTCGCCTTGGATCGGCTCGACGATGAGGGCGGCGGCCTCTCCGGCCAGCGCTGTCCGGAGAGCGTCAAGGTCGCCGTACCGGACGAACCGGAAATCCCAGATGAGCGGTTCGAACGGCTTCCTGTATTTTTCCCCGTCCGTCGCCGAGAGGGCGCCCAGCGTTTTCCCGTGGTAACTCCCGCGGCAGGCGATGAACGTCTTCCTGCCGGTGGCCAGCGCCGCGAACTTGAGCGCCGCCTCGTTCGCTTCGGCCCCCGAGTTGGCGAAGTAGACCTGGGCCAACTCGCCCCCGCATCGCTCGATGAGGGCCTGGGCGGCCTCGGCCCGCTCGTCGTTGGCGAAGCTCCCGTGGAGCGTCGTCAGGCGGCCGATCTGCCGCGCGAGGGCGGCGGTGATCTCGGGATGCCCGTATCCGAAGACGTTGACGCCGTAGTTGGTCATGGCGTCGAGGTATCGCGCACCGTGGATATCATTCAGGTAGACGCCGTCGCCCTCGGCAAAGACGAGGCCCCTGTTGGGATAGGTCTGGACGAGATATCTTTTCTGGAGAAGTCCGAATTCTTTCATCGCCGGGCCTTTCTCAGCTGATGACCGTTCCCAGGCCGGCGAGGGCGTCCTTGAGGGGCCGCTCGCCGCGGCCGTCGCCGAAGAAGACCTCCTTGGCGCCGCCCTCGAAGGCCCGCTTCACGCCCAGGAGCTTCTTTTTCATCCGGTCTTCGGCGAACCCCATGAACTCGTCGAGCGAGCCCCGGGGTATGCGATGGATGAGCGTCTCCGGCCGGCCGGGGTCCTTCAGCAACCCCGGCGCTTCGAACAGGAAGACCAGCCGTTCGATCCCCATTTGTTCGGCCAGGACCGCCGCCGCCGTGTCGTTATCGGTGTTGACGATCTCCCCCTCTTCGCTGATCGCGGGCGCCGAGATGACCGGAACGTACCCGTTGTCGATGAGGAGACGGAGGAGCCCGACATTCACCGTGTCGACCCTTCCGGTCAGGTTGTTGCGAAGCAACTTGGTCTTGCCGTTCTCCCGCACCAGGAGGTCTTTCTTGGCCGTGGCCTGCCAGAGGCGTCCGTCCACTCCGGACAGGCCGACGGCGTTGACCCCGCCGCGGACCAACTGGGCGACGACGCGCTTGTTCGCGACCCCGGGGTAAGCCATCAGGAAGATCTCCAAGGCTTCCTCGTCGGTGTAGACGCTCGTCACTCCCGAAGGGGAGACGACCTTCCGGACCGGGACGCCGAGCCTGGCGGCGATCGCGTCCCGCAGGGCATGCGCGCCGTGGACGACGATGACGGGCTCGGCCTGCCGGACCTCGGCGATGTCCGCGGCCAGGCCGGCCCAGTTGACGGCCTCGCCGCCGCCGGCCTTGACCAGGATCATCTCTCCTCCCAGGCCAAGCGCTGCTCCAGCCTCCGCACGTCGCTTTCGTCGGTCTTCCCCGACAGGATTGTCCCGATGATCATATTGCGCTTGTTCCCGACGACGGCGGGGGAGAGGAGCTCGTATTTCTGCGGGCCGAACCGGATGATGGCGTCAAGATGGATGCCCGCCTTGTGGGCGAAGCCGTTGGTCGGGTTGGTGATCAGGTGCGGCGGCATCTCCATCCCGCAGATCTTGGAAATGTATCTTTCGGCGGGAGTCAGCCACTTGAGGTTGTAACGCGCGCCCACCCGATCGTCAATGACGTACAGGTTGGCCAGGAGGCTGCTCAGGGCCGTGATCCCGGTGCGCTCGCCGATGCCCAGCAGCGACGCGCTCACGTAGTTGGCCCCGGCCCGGACGGCCGCCAGCGCGTTGCTCACGGCGTGGCCGAGGTCGTTATGGAAATGGACCTCGATGTCGACCGTCAGCCGGCGGCGGAGCTCCTGGACTTCGGCGGCAGCTTCCCACGGCATGGTTTTGCCCAGCGTGTCGGCGGCGGCCACGCGGTCGACGCCGCAGGCCTCCGCCAGGCTGTAGATGGCGTGGATCCTGTCTCTGTCCTGGCCGAAGAAATCCTCGACTCCCACCCGGACCTCGGCCTGCCGTTCCTTGGCCAGCCTGATGCTGCGCCCGAGCCGCTCGAGATAGGTCTCGAAGCTGAGCCCCATGCCGGCCAGCCTTTCGAGATCGGCGGTGCACAGGATATTGACGCCGTCGGCCCCGCAGTCGAGGGCCCGGCCGATGTCGCCGTCGTGGTTCCGGACGTGCGAGAGGATCTTTGGGCCCCCGGGACGTTTCCTCCGGACCAGGGCTTCGACCATCTCCCGGACCTCGGCCCGGGCGGGGTTCCCGACCTCGACATAGTCCACGCCGATCCTGTCGAGGTAGCCCAGGATCTTCACCTGCTGCCCGGGCGTGAAGTTGGCTCTTGAGAACTGGAACCCTTCGCGGAGGGTCGAGTCGATGACTCCCTTGAAGGAGCTCAGCATTCGGGTTGGGTCTTTCATGGTCACACCGGGTGGAGGCCCGGGAACTCGAGCCCCGCGGTTTCGGGGAAACCGCACATCAGGTTGAGGCACTGGACGGCGTTCCCGGACGTGCCCTTGACGAGATTATCGATGGCGCCCAGCATGACCAGGCGCGAGGAATCACGCTCTTTTTCGAACCCGATCTCGCAGAAGTTCGTCCCCTGGAGGATCTTGGGCTCGGGATAGCGGTAGAGGCCCTGGGCCTGCTTGACGATCCGGATAAACGGCCGGCCGGCGTACTCGGCCCGGAGCGCCGCCCAGACATCCTTTTCCTGGAGGCCGTCGTTCCGGCTGTGAGGTGTGGATGGTCACCAGGATCCCCCGGACGATGTCGATGGCCGTGGCCGAGATCTCGAGCCGGACGGGGCCGCCGAAACCCTCGAGCGCCCGCCCGATCTCCGCGGCGTGGCGATGGCCGGTGGGCTTGTAGGAGCGGACGACGCCCGCCCGCTCCGGATGATGGGAGGAGTCGGACGGGGTGTGGCCGGCCTGGGAGCTTCCCATCTTGGCGTCGATGATGATCGGGCCGCTCTCGATGAGTCCGTGCTTCACCAGGGGATAGAGGCAGAGTAGCGAAACGATCGCCTCGCAGCCCGGGCCGGCGACGAGCTTCGCCTTGCGGATCTCATCGGGGTAGATCTCGGGCACGCCATAGACGAATTCGGACAGAAGGTGCGGGGCCGTATGGTCTGTCCCGTACCACTTTTTCCAGGCGTCGGCGCTCCCCAGCCGGAAGTCGGCGCCCAGGTCGATGATCCGCTCCGCTTTCTTCAGCCAGCCGTCCATGCTGTGCATGGATTCGCCGTTCGGCAGGCCGAGGAAGAGGACGTCGCAGGGCTCCACTTCCTCGGGCCGGCAGAACGCGAGCGAGGTCAGACCCCTGAGGTTGGGGTGGAGGAGCGACACGGGCTGGCCGGCATGGCGCTGGCTTGTGACTTGCCGCACCCGGACGCCCGGGTGGAGGAGCAGGATGCGGAGCAGCTCTCCGCCGGCGTAGCCCGAGCCCCCGACGATCGTCACGTCCAGCGGCCGCGCGCTCACGAGGCGCCTCCTTCGAGCCGGCTCAGGCAGTAGTCGATGACCGCGCCGGCGATGCTCACGCCCGTGGGGGCTTCGGAGTTCTTGAACTCCATGGTGTGATTGACCTCGTTCACCGTGAGGCCGGCGTCGGTCTCGAACACGTCGACCGCCAGCAACCCGCCGCCGACCGCCTCGGAGACGCGGGCGCAGAGCGTCCGCAGGCCGTCATCGACCGGGCAGTTCTTGGCCACGGCGCCGCGGGCGGTGTTGGTGATCCAGTGCCCGGACTCGCGGTAGATGGCGCAGATCGTCCGGCCGCCGGCGACGAAGGCCCGGATGTCCCGGCCCGGCTTCCGCACGAATTCCTGAAGGTAGTAGGCCTTCTGCGGCGGCGTGCCCAGGACCTCCTTGTGCTCGATGACGGCCTCGAGGGCATCCTGGTCGTTGACCTTGGCCAGCAGCCGCCCCCAGGAGCCGAGCGGAGGCTTGAGGACGACCGGAAAGCCCCCCAGCGCTTCGACAGCCTGGATCGCCTGCTCGGGTTCGAAGACCAGGGCGAACCGGGGCGTCGGGATCCCCGCGCCATGGAGGAGGAGCGAGGTCTGGAACTTGTCCTGGCAGTTCCGGGCGACGGCGAGCGAGTTGACCACGGGGAGCCCGCAGGCTTCGATGAAGGCCACTGCGTACGTCCCTTTGACCGTCGACACCGACCGCTCCAGGGCGATATCGAAATCGAGCGGGAAGTGTCCCGGCCCGAAGACGGCGGTCCGGATGTCGACGGGCTTCAGGACGGCCTGCCTCGACCGGGCGGCCTCGAGGAGGAGCTTCTCCTCGGCGCGGATGGTCGAGTGCAGGAGGGCGATCGTAGCCATGGCGGCGGGTCCCGGGACCGGTCCGGTCATTCTCCCCAGTCCTCTTCGATGAGGGGCGCTTCGCTCAGCCGGAGCCGCATCCCCTCGAAGCCGTCGACGACGAGCGGCGACTGGCAGTCGGGGCAGGTCAGGATCTCCGTCTCCTCGACGCCGCCGGGCGGCGTGATGCCCGCGGCGCAGACGGGGCATTCGCCGCGGAGGGAAAGGACGAGTTGTTCGTTTGACATGTCTAATAAACCTCCGTATCTCGAGTCTCGGTCATGGTGTCATGTCCGCGGCTCATTATAGGGGGATGTCCGCGGTGGTCAATTTTATGATAATTATTTACAAATTAAATGTTTCGTGTTAATTTTTTAACATGCGGACCATCGCCGAGGCTCTGTCCGACATCATCCGCCGGTCGCCTTACCTCGAGGAGGCCATGGGCTTGGGGCTGCTGAACCATTCCGCGCTGGCCCGCCACCTCAAGCCGGACGTCGAGCGCGAGGTCATGAAGACGGTCCAGGACGGGGCGCTGATCGTCGCCCTGAACCGGCTGGCGCATACGTTGCGGGCCAAGGAGGGGCGGCCCAAGGCCCTGTTCCGCAAGGCCCCCGACCTGATCGTCCGGCTCAACCTGTTCGAGGTCAGCTACGCGAACTCGGATTCGCTGGCCCAGCGGCAAAGGAAGCTCCTCGAGTCGCTCAGCCCGCGGGCGCCTTTCTTCGTGACGTTCACGCGGGGGATCAACGAGACGACGGCGATCGCCAGCCGGGAGCTCCGGGAGCGGGTCCTGGCCGCCTTCAAGGGCGAGAAGCAGATCTCCCAGATCCCCGGCCTGGCGTCGGTCACGGTGATGCTCCCCAAGGGGACGGCGCTCATCCCCGGCGTGTACAGCTATATCCTGAAGGCGCTCGCCTGGGAGGGCATCAATGTCGTCGAGGTCGTCTCGACGCTCAACGAGTTCACCATCATCCTGGAAGATAAAAAGATCGATTCGGCCTTCGCCGTCATCAAGCGGCTGTTCTGAGGCCGGCGTAATCTCCCCGCGATGGGAACGGGTCCTGTCATGGGGCGTCCCTGTACGTCCTCGCGCCTCACCCGTCAACGACGGTTAGCGCGCTCCAAAAGGAGAGGGGTCCCCGTCGCTCCGGGCGTGCAGGGACTGGCCCCATGCCACCCATCCCCACGCGAGTTGCGGCGCGCCGTCGCCGCGTCAGCCCTTCCGGCCGCCCACGGTCATCTCGGCGACGCGGAAAGACGGGCTGTTGAGCCCGCCGCGCAGGTCGAGGTCGTCGGCCAGGCCGTCGATCCGGCCCAGGATCTCAAGCGTCGTGCCGCCGAGCGTCACCCCGTCGACGGGAAACGTCCGGGCCCCGCCGCTGATCCAGAAGCCGCTGCAGCCGACCGAGAAGGCGCCGGTGGTGGGGTCGGTCCCGGTCCCCCTCATGCCCGTGACCAGCAGCCCCTCCGTAATGCCCTTGAGCAAAGCGTCGGTCCCGGTCCGGCCGTTGGCGACGGTGATGCACAGAAAACCCGCCGACGGGCCGGACCGGTATCCCATCCGCCGGGCCGTGGTCGCCGTCTTGACCCCGGCTTTGCGGGCGGTCTGGGAATCGTAGAAGAACATCCTGAGGCGCCCCCGGTCGATGATCGTGTTCTTCCGCGTGATGCCGCCCTCGCCGTCGAACGGCGCCGAAGCGATGTAACGCGGGCGGGTGGCGTCGTCTTCCACGGTGATCAGCGGCGAGGCCACGTCCTTGTCGAGCATTTCGGTCATGAAGGTCGTCTTCCGGTAGACGGCGTCGCCGCTCAGCGCCGAGAGCACCCCCGACCAGAACGCGGGCGCCGCGTACCTGTCGAATACGACCGGCACTTTTTGGGTCCCGACGGGCTTGGCGCCCAGCATCTCCACCGCGCGGCGGGCCGCCGTGCCGGCGACTTCCTCGACCGGGGCGAGCTCCCGGAAGAACCGCTTGCCGCTCGACCAGCCGCCGCCCTGCATGCCCTGGCCCTCGCCGGCGATCACGTAGGCGCCAAAAGAGCAGCTCGTTTCCTTAAAGATATAGGAGAGGCCCTTGGAGCTGAACAGGCCGGCCTCGCGCTCGGCGTCGAAAAAGGACCCGCCCTCGGTGTTCTTGATGCGTTCGTCCTGGGCGAGCGCGATCCTTTCCACCTCCCGCGCCAGGGCGATCTTCTTTTCGTCCGGAACCGCGGCGATCTCCGGGTCGAAGAGGTCGAGGTCGGGGACCGGCTGGGGCTCGAAGTCCGGAAGCCCGTGCCAGGGCTTGCCTTCCGTCATCTTCGCCAGCTCGACCGTTTTTTTCACGGCGTCGTCCAGGGACTCGGGGGAGAGGTCCGAGGTGTAGGAGAAACCGAGCTGCCTGTCGATGAAGACGCGCAGGCCGAGCCCCCGAGAAACCGACTTCTGGAGGGTCTCGACCCCGCCGCGCCTCACGTTGACGTTGAATTCTCGAACGGTCTCGATGAAGGCCTCCGCTTCGTGGGCGCCGTATTGGACCGCTTTACGGATGACATCTTCGCCTGTCTTCTTGAATTCCACGGGTTCCCTCCACTACGCCTTCTGGCCGCCGACGGTGATCCGGTCGACCTTCATCGTGGGGTTGCCGAACCCGACGGCTTTCGATTGCCCGTCCTTGCCGCAGCCGCCCCCGCCCAGGACCTCGAGGTCGTCGGCCACGATCGAGATGTTCTGGAGAACGTCCCGGCCGTTCCCCATCAGCATGATCCCCTTGAGGGGCTTGGTGACCCTGCCCCCCTCGATCAGGTAGCCTTCGGAGACGGAGAAGACGAACCGGCCGGTCGTCGGCATGACGTTGCCGCCGCCGATCCGGGCGATGTAGAGCCCGTTATCCACGGACTTGACGAGGTCCTCGCGCTTCGCCGGACCGGGCAGGAGATAGGTGTTGGTCATGCGCGGGATGGGGTAGTTCTGGTAGGACTGGCGGCGCCCGTTCCCCGTCGGCTTGGACTTCATCAAGCCGGCGTTCAGCCGGTCCTGGAGGAACCCGACGCACGTTCCCTTGTCGATGAGCAGGGTGTTCTGGCCGGGTGTCCCCTCGTCGTCCACGTTGACCGAGCCCCAGCCGCCCTTGTAGGTCCCGTCGTCGACGAGCGAGACCGCCGGGGAGCCGATCGGCCGGCCCTTCTGGTCCCAGAAGCTCGATGTCTTTTTCCGGATGCCGTCCGCCTCCAGGCTGTGGCCGATGGCCTCGTGGAAAAAGATCCCGCCGTAGCCGGCGGCGACGACGATCGGGAATTCCCCGGCCGGCGCGTCCTCGGCGGGCAAAAGGCGGATGGCCATCTCGGCCGCCGCGCGGCCGAACTCTTCGGCCAGGGCAAGGCTGAAGTGCTCGAACCCCAGGGACCCGGCCTTGGATTCGTAGCCCACGCTCCGCCGGCCGTTTTCCAGGGCCGCGCAGCTGACTCCGAACCGGGCGGCAGTTTGGGTGTCCTCAACCAGCAGGCCCTCCGAGTTGGCGATCTGGATCGTCTTGCTCGTGTCGGCGAAATAGACGCCGACCTGGGTGATCCTCTTGTCGTGAGCCCGAGCCGCGGCGTTGCCTTTGACGAGAAGCTCGGCCTTGGCCTTGGCGGCGATCGCATCGGGAGAGACCTTGACGAGATAGTATGAAGGAAGAGAGATGCCGGCCAGCTCCCGGATCTTCTGCCGGGCATCCCCGGAGGCGATCAGGGCGGCCGTCGCCGCCGCCTCCTTGAGCCGGGCGGGGTCGAGCTCGGCGGAAAAAGCGTAGCCCGTCTTTTCCCCCTGGATGACGCGGAACCCCACGCCCAGATCGAGGCCCCGGGTGGCCGAGGAGATCTTGTCCTCGTCGAGGGCGATGCTGTTGGCGACGGTCCGCTCGTAATAAACCTCGGCGAACTCGCCGCCCCCGCTCAGGCAGACCTCGAGCAGCCGGTTGAGGCTGTCCCTGTCGAGGGCCGCCGGCTCGACGCTCTCCCCAGCCGCGAAAGCCTCGGTCTCCGCCGCGGACAATTGCTTCCAGAGCGGGTAGGATATCGCCATCTCCCCGGCGGTCACGCCTTTCTTCAGGAATGTCCGCCCGTCCAGGTACGGGTCGTATCGGCAATCGATCATTGGCTGCTCCTTTCGATCCATTGTCCTTTCGGGCGCAACCCGATGTCAACGGGAACTCGGCTCTATGACGAATAGTGTGGTGCCGGATCAGGTCGGAAGGTGATCGGCCGATGGCGGCCGGTCATCTTCTCTCAAACCGCTCAAACCACGCTTTCCGTCATAAGGCCCGGGAGCCCAGCGCGGCGCTTTGCGAAGTCTTCCTTTTTGCGTATAATCGCCTCTTCTCACCAGGAGGTCGAATGATATGAGACGCGCATCTGTCGGAGTGTTCATTATCCTGGCTTTCCTCTCGTCCGCGCTGGCGGCCGAAGTCAGCCTGGACGTCAAGGAGCACGTCCTGGCCAACGGCATGAAGATCCTGATGATCCAGAAATCGGGCGTGCCGCGGGTCGTCTGCCACATCTACTTCAAGGTCGGGTCGATCAACGAGCGCCCCGGCATCACGGGCATCGCCCACGTCCACGAACACATGATGTTCAAGGGGACGAAGATGCTGGGCGTGACCGATCACGAGGCCGACGCGGCCCTCGACCGGCAGATCGACGTTCTCATGGACCAGATCTATCGGGAGAGATTCTGGACGCCCGGCGGCGGCGACAAGGACAAGATCGCCCGGCTGCAGAAGCAGGTGGACGAGCTGGTGGCCGCCGAGAAAAAGTACGTCATCAAGGATGAGCTCTGGGAGCTGTACATGAAGAACGGCGGCACGGGGCTCAACGCCTCGACCTCGAACGAGACCACGGGCTACTACGTGACGCTCCCCACCAACAAGGTCGAGCTCCAGATGCTCCTCGAATCCGACCGGATGATCAACGCCTACTTCCGCGAGTTCTACTCGGAGAAGGACGTGGTCATGGAGGAGCGGCGGCTGAGCGAGAACCAGCCCGGCTCCCTGTTCGACGAGCAGGTGACGGCCGCCTTTTATGCCGCCTCGCCCTATCACTGGGACGTCATCGGCTGGATGGACGACCTCCGGAAGTTCACCAAGCAGGACATGATCGACTTCCATAACACGTATTACGTGCCGAATAACGCCGTCGCGATCTACGTCGGGGACTTCAATCCCGAGACCATCGTCGTCCTGGCGGAAAAGTATTTCGGCCGGATTCCCAAGGGGCCGGACCTCGAGCCCATCCGCACCCTGGAGCCGCCGCAGTACAGCGAGAAGCGGCTCTACGGGCAGGGCCCCGGGCCGACCCGGCTGCAGCTCATGTTCCACATCCCGCCCGACGGCGATCCTGACACCCCGGCGCTCCAGGTACTCGCCGGCGTCCTCGGCTCGGGCGGCGGGTTCGGCCGGCGCGGCGGGGGAGGGGGCGGGACCGGGCGGCTGAACAAGATCCTGGTCGAGGAGAAGCAGATGGCCGTCAATGCCTCGGCTTCGAGCCGCGCCCAGTGGTACGTCGGCGCGTTCCAGTTCAGCGCCACGCCGCGCCTGGACAAAAAGATCAGCCCCGAGGACCTGGAGACGGAGATCTGGACGATCATCGGCGACATCCAGCAGAACGGCGTCGCCGAAAACGAGATCCAGATGGCCAAGAATAAGCGCGAAGCGATGTTCCTGCGCGGCCTGCAGAGCCCGATGGGCCTGGCCTCGAGTGTCGGCCGGGCGGAGCTCAACCGGGGCTGGCGCGCCATGCTGACCGATATCCAGGACATCAAGAAGGTTACGAACGACGACATCAAGCGGGTCGCCGCCAAGTATTTCCTGAAGGACAACAGCCTGGCGGCCATCTACACGCGGCAGAGGGGAGAATAGGCGATGAGAGTCACGATGATACGGAAGTTCATGCTGATCGTCGTCATGGCGGGCCTATGCCTGGCCGCCGGGCTGGCCCAGGTGGAGAAGCCCGCGGACCTAAAATACCCCGCGCTCAAGTACGATCCGCCCGACCCCACGTCCTTCCGGATGTCTTTCGCCAAGGGCCTGCGCGGCTATGTGCAGGAGGACCGCGGCCTGCCCGTCGTCAACGTCTCCGCGTACATCAACTACGGCCAGGTTTACGACGCGAAAGAGAAAGTCGGGCTGGGCCAGCTCCTCGGTGCCGCGCTGATCAAGGGCGGGACCAGGTCGAAACCCGGCAACGTCATTGAGGAGCGGATCGACTTTCTGGGCGGGTCGCTGAATTTCACGGTAACCGAGCGGGGTTCCACGCTGTCTCTGTTCGTCCTGAGCAAAGACCTCGACGAGGGGCTCGGCCTCTTTTTTGACGTCCTGATGAACCCCGAGTTCCGCGAGGACCCGGTCAACCTGGCCAGGGCCAGGCTCATCGAGGGGCTCCGCCAGGCGAACGATTCGCCCAGCGCTGTCCTGACCCGGGAATATCAGCGGCTCCTCTACGGTGACGGTCCCCTGACCTGGCAGCCGGTCCGGGCCTCGTATGAGGGCCTCTCCGCGGCGGACCTCAAGGCGGTCCACGGCCGGTTCTTCTATCCCAAGAATGTCATCCTCGCCGCGGCCGGCGACTTCGCCAAGGCCGACCTGGTCAAGAAGGTCAACAGGCTGATCGCCCCGTGGAAGAACGGCCGGGCGGATTTCCCCGCCCTCCCAAAAGCGTTCCCGGAGGTCGAGCCGGGGGTCTACTTCATTCAGAAGAAGATCAACCAGGGCTATATCAGCCTGGGCCACCTGGGGATCGAGGACACAAACCCCGATTATTACGCCGTCCAGGTGATGAACTTCATCCTGGGCGGGGGAGCTTCACCTCCCGGATCACGACCAAGGTGCGATCGGACGAGGGGCTGGCCTATAACACGGGGAGCCGGTTCACTTACCCTTGGGGCTATCCGGGAACCCTGTCCGGCTACGTCCAGACGAAATCGGCCACCGTCGGCTATGCTATCTCGCTGATCCTCAAGGAGTTCGAGAGGATCAGGACGGAGCCCGTCTCTGATGACGAGCTGGCCACCGCGGTCGAATACTACCTCGAGAGCTTCCCGGACAACTTCAGCTCCCCGATGACCACCTTCGGCAATTTCGTGATGCTGGAGATGCAGGGGAAGCCGATGGACTATTACAAAACCTACCGCGACAAGATCCGGATGGTCACGAAGGACAGGGTCCTCGAAGTGGCCAAGAAATACGTTCTTCCGGGAAAAACGGCGATCATGATCGTCGGCGACTGGGAGCCCTGCAACACGGGCGGCGACCAATTCCCGGGCCCGCTGGACAAGCTCGGGAAGGTCCACCGGGTCGGACTCACCGACCCGATGACGGGCGAGGAGCTCAAGGCGCGATAGAAGCCCGCCGGGTTATTTCTTGAGCTGGAGCCCCAGCTCACCGAGTTGCTTTTCTCCGACCTCGGTGGGCGAGCCGGTGAGCAGGCACAGCGCGCTCGTCGTCTTGGGGAAGGCGATGACCTCGCGGATGGATTCCTCCCCGGCGAGGAGCATGACGGTGCGGTCAAACCCCATGGCGATGCCGCCGTGGGGAGGAGTCCCGTAACCCAGCGCCTCGACGAAATAGCCGAACTTGTCTTCGATCTCTTTTTCCGAGAGCCCGAGGAGCCTGAAGATCCGCCGCTGGAGCTCGAAATCGTGGATCCGGATGGAGCCGCCGCCGATCTCGCAGCCGTTGAGCACGATATCGTAGGCTTTAGCCTTGGCGCGAAGGGGCTCGGTCTCGAGGTGGGGGAGGTCTTCATCCCGGGGGGAGGTGAAGGGGTGGTGGACGGCGACGATCTTATTTTCCTCGTCGCTCCACTCGAACAGCGGAAAATCCGTCACCCACGTGAAGGCGTGGCCTGTCTCCGCGGCGGCGCGAAGGAGCTCGATGCGGAGGGCGCCCAGGGCCGGCAGGGCGACGGCCGCCTTGTCGGCCACCAGGAGAACGAGGTCTTCGTCCTTCGCCCCCATCTTCTCCCAGAGAAGATGGGCTTCGGGCTCGGCGAGCTTCAGCGAGGATTTGAATTCGGTCTGCTTTTTCAGCCAGATGACACCCTTGGCGCCCAGGCTTTTGGCCCGTTCGCCGATCTTGTCCAGCTGGCTCCTCGACATCCCGGCGCCCCCGTCGATCTTCAAGCCCTTTAAAACACCGCCGGCGCCCAGGACCTGACGGACGATATCCGATGACAGCTCCGCGCCTGCCGCGGTGAGGTCGACGATCCGGGCCCGGATCCTCAAGTCCGGCTTGTCGGTGCCGTAAATCCCCATGCTCTCCTCGTAAGTGAGGCGGGGGAACGGCGTCTCTACCTTTTCGCCGATAACCTCGAAGATGGCGGCCAGCATCCCCTCGGTGAGATCGAAAATATCCTCTCTGTCGGCGAAGCTCATCTCGATATCGATCTGGGTGAACTCGGGCTGCCGGTCCGCCCGCAAGTCCTCGTCCCGGAAGCAGCGGACGATCTGGAAATACCGGTCCACCCCGGAGATCATCAGCGTCTGCTTGAAGAGCTGGGGGGATTGGGGCAGGGCATAGAACCGGCCTTTATGAATCCGGCTCGGGACAAGATAATCGCGGGCCCCTTCGGGCGTCGATTTACCGAGAAATGGCGTCTCGATCTCGAGGAACCCCTTGGCGCTCAGGTAGTTCCGGGTCCGCTGGGCCGCTTCGTGGCGGAGGCGGAGCAGCCGCTGTTTCGAGGGTCGGCGGAGGTCGATGTACCTGTATTTCATCCTCAGGTCTTCCGAAGCCTGCACGGGGTCGGCGACTTGGAAAGGCGGCACCTTGGAGGCGTTAAAGACCTTGAGCTCGAGCGCTTCGATCTCGACCTCGCCCGTCGCCATATCTTTATTGGCCGCCCCGGCTGCCCTCCGGCGAACGACCCCCCTCACGCCGATAACGTACTCGGGACGGACCTTCTTGGCGGCCTCGAGGAGCGCCGGTCGCTCGGGAGAAAAGACCGCCTGGACGATGCCTTCGCGGTCCCGGAGGTCGATGAACAGGAGGCCGCCCATGTCCCGCTGGCGCTGGACCCAGCCGACAAGCGTGACTTCGCCGCCGGCGTGGTCCGGACGGACGAGCCCGGCATAGACTGTCCTTTTCCAAGGCTGAGTGGAACTTGAGGCTGTGTTGGTCATTTAATCCCTCCGGATTCGTCGGCGCAGGCGGCTGCCGGCCGCTTCAGGTATCCGACCGCCGGAGAATCTCGACGAGTTCTTCTTTTCCGGCATCCTGCTGGCGGCCCGTGGCCAGGTCTTTCACTTGGAACCGCGCTTTTCGGACTTCTTCCTCGCCCACGATGACCGCCCAGGCGGCCTGGAGCTTGCTGGCCCGGGCGAGCTGACTCTTGAGGCCCCGTCCCTTGAATTCGAGGAGGCACTCGAGGCCGTTCTCCCTCAGGAAGCGGGCCAGGTCCATGGCCGCGGCCTTGGCCTCTTCTCCGAGATAGGCCAGGAAGACGAACCGCCCCGGCTCCGCCTTCAGGCCGGACACTGAAAGCAGCCTCTCCAGGCCGATGGCGAACCCGATGGCGGGCATATCCGGCCCGCCGTACTCTCTCATCAGGTCGTCGTAGCGGCCGCCGCCCAGGACCGCGTTCTGGGCGCCCTGGTCGGTCGTCGCGATCTCGAACGTTGTGCGCGTGTAATAGTCGATGCCCCTGACCAGGCGGGGTTCGACCCGGTAGGCGATGCCGTAGAGGTCGAGGTGGGACCTGAAGCGGCGGAAGTGATCTTGGCACTCCGGACACAGGTAGCCGGTGATCGCCGGGAACGAACGGGCGATCTCCCGGCAGGACTCGACTTTGCAGTCGAATATCCGGAGGGGATTGGTCGCGGCTTTCCTCCGGCAATCCGGGCAGAGCGATGGCTCCACGGCCGCGGCCGCCGCCCTGAGCTCTTGAAGGTAGGCGGGCCGGCAGTTCCGGTCGCCCACCGAATTGACCAGGATCTCGGTGCCCCGGACGTCGAGCCGCTTGAGGAGCCGGTCCGCCATCTCGATGATCTCGGCGTCGATGGCGGGATCGGCCTCGCCGAAGACCTCGATGTCAATCTGGTGGAATTGGCGGAAGCGCCCCTTCTGAGGCCGGTCGTACCGGAACATCGGCCCCGTGTAATAGAAACGCAGCGGCTCGGGCTGGAGATCAAGCCGGTGCTCGATGATGGCCCGCGCCACCGAGGGCGTGTATTCCGGCCGCAGCGTGAGCGACCGGCCGCCTTTGTCGGTGAACGTGTACATTTCCTTGGTGACGATATCCGAGGTCTGGCCGGTCCCCTTCTCGAAGAGCTCGGTCGCCTCGAAGACGGGGGTCCTGATCTCCCGGTATCCGTAGAGCTCAAAGACGGTCCGCGCGATCTGTTCGAGCTTCTGCCAGATGCCGGACTCCGGGGGAAGGATGTCGTGAGTTCCCTTGATGGCCGAGACGGGCGCCTTGCCGGGCTGTTCTTCGCTCACTTCTGGGTGAAAACTCCCATGGCTCGGAACTTCCGGTATCTTTCCTCGAGCAGATCGTCGGCCGGTTTCCCCTCCAGCTTTTTCAGGGCCTGGCTGATATTCCGGTCCACGTTCTTGATTGTCAGCTCGGGGTCGATATGCGCGGCGCCCGGCGGCTCCATGATGATCTTGTCGATGATCCCCAGCGCCAGCAGGTCCTGGGCGCGGATCCTCATATTCTCGGCCGCCAGGGAGATGGCGCTTTGGTCTTTCCAAAGGATGGCGGCGCACCCCTCGGGCGAGATGACGGAGTAAAATGAATATTCGAGCATCAAGACGGTGTCGCCCACACCCACTCCCAGCGCCCCGCCGCTGCCGCCCTCGCCGATGATGACGTTGACGATGGGGACTTCGATCCGGGACATCTCCCTCAGGTTATAGGCGATCGCCTCGGCCTGGCCGCGCTCTTCGGCGCCGATACCGGGGTAGGCGCCGGGGGTGTCGATCAGGGTGACGATCGGCGCGCCGAACTTCTCGGCCGTCTTCATGACGCGGAGCGCCTTACGGTAACCCTCGGGGTTGGGCTCGCCGAAATTCCGGGCGATCCGCTCGCGCGTGCTCCGGCCCTTCTGGTGGCCGATGAAGCACGTCGCCTTCCCCCTGTAGAAGCCGAGGCCGGCGACGATGGCCGGGTCGTCCGCGAATCGCCTGTCCCCGTGCATCTCGGTAAAATCCTCGACCAGGCTGGCGATGTAATCCAGGGTGTAAGGACGCTGGGGGTGCCGGGCGATCTGGACGATCTGGGTGGCCGTCAGCTGAGGGCTGATCCGGGCCCATTCCATCTCGATCTCGGCCCGGAGAGAAGCGATCTTCTCTTTTCTGAGGGGGTCTTCGGAGATCTCGAGCTCGTCGATCTCGCGGCGGAGGCCCAGGATGCCCTTTTCGAGCTGGTAAAAATCTTCGGTTTCAGCCATGTCGGACCCGATATCTCGCTTGGAATCTAACGGGGCTATTCTAAGGTCTTACAAGGATTTATTCAAGCCGGATCAAGAAGGAGCGGGCTTTTCTGCTTCCGTGACGCGTTGGCTTGTCGATAGGGTCCTGTCACGGCGCGTCCCTGTCCGTCCTCGCGCCTCACCCGTCAAGAGAGGGGTCCCCGTCGCTTCGGGCGGGCAGGGACTGGCGCCGCGCCACCCTCCTATGATTTACTTTGGGTCACGGAAGCAACGCCGCCCTCGAGCTTTCGGCTCGAATTAATCGGGGGGGTGGGGGATGGCAGGAGGCGGCGCTGGCGCACGACCTCGAAGAAGAAAACGGCGGCCGCGGCGGCCACGTTCAGCGAGTTGACGCGGCCGAAAAGGGGCAGGGACAGGACCTTGTCGCACCTCTCCCGGGTGAGCCGGCGGAGGCCCCGTCCCTCCGACCCCAGAACGATGCCCAGGGGGACGGTGTAATCGAAATCGAGCCAGGTCTCGGGGCTGCCGGCCTCGGCGCCCACCAGCCAAATGCCCCTCTGTTTCAGGTCTGTCATGGTCTGGGCCAGGTTCTTGACGCGCGCCACGGGTAGGTGTTCGGCCGCGCCGGCCGAAACCTCCATGACGGTTTCCGTCACCCCGGCCGAGTGCCGCTCGGTCAGGACCAGGCCGTCGGCCCCGGCGGCCTCCGCCGTCCTGATGATGGCCCCGAGGTTCTGCGGGTCCTCGATCTCATCCAGGAGCACGATGAACGGCGTGCCGGTCCGGGCGGGGAGGTCCTCGACGGCGACGAATTCCTTGGCCGAGAGGACCGCCACGGCGCCTTGGTGGTCCGGCGCCATCTCGTCGAGCCCAGGCCGGGGAACGAAGACGAAGGGTATGCCCCGGCCTTTGGCCAGGTGGATGATCTCCCCGATCCTTTGCGGGCCCTTCTCTTTCTGGATGAAGATCTTCTGGATGCGGCCCGAGGAGCCGCGCAGGATCTCGATGATGGCGTTCAGCCGGACGACTCTGTCCATCAGGCTCCTTCATTCACCGGGCTCACCGGAACGCCCCGGCCGGCGGCCGGCCGGCCGCGAACCTACTTGTTCTGCATGTCCTGCATGGTGAGCTTGTCTTTTTTCGTGTAGCCGGCGGGTACGGAGTAGGCCGAGGCCGGCGCTGTCTTCTTGGAGATCTCCACGACCTCGTTCGTCGTGTGCATCTTCGCGCCCATCATCTCCATGTTCATCTCATTGAGGATCCAGAAGCCCTTGACCTTCATCATCTCTTTAACGGAGGCGTCATCGAGGCGCATCTGGGCCTTCAGGACGTTCGTGTACAGGCCCTGGAACTTGGCCAGGTCGAAGGGCACGTCGGTCGAGGCCCAGACCGTGAACTTCATCGGCATCATCATCATGTTGATGGTGACGTCGTAGCCGTCGCACTTCCACTGGCCGACGGTCTTGGTCTGGCCGTTGGCGGCCGTGGTGACCGTCATCTTCATCATCTGGCCCATCATCTGGGCCATCTGGGGATCGAGGATCTTGGCGAAGTCGAACGGCAGCGTCGATTCGATGTAGGTTTTCTGCTTGTTGTTGATGATAAAGACGGCGTTCTTCTTGAGGTCGACGATGACCGAGTTCTCCGAACCGATGGTGGCGAACTGGTCGTCGTTGAACCATTGCTCGCTGACCTCGTCCTTGGCCGGCTGGCTCTGGCCCATCATGGCAAAGGCGTCCGTGTGGGTCTTCGTCTTGACGTAGATGTCGGCGCCGGCGGCGGCGGCGAGCACCAGCAGGAGAGAGAAGACGGTCAGTATCTTTTTCATGGGTTCCTCCTTAGAATTCCGTGACATAGGCGTCGTCGGACGCGGGTATTATAGGGGAAACACGGGTCGGCTTCAATTGTTGCTATCGCTGGAGAAACGCTCAGGCGCCATCGTCCCCGGCTCCCTTCAGGTTCTTTACGCCGTTCCATCAACGCGCTTCTCGGCGGCTCCGTAACTCGCGCGTCAACTCGACGCGTCTCGACTTTGGTTCTTTCCCTTTTCTCGTGAGACTCCCGTTTTATGAGTTTGAGCTCAATACATACTCGCCGCTCCGAAGGCAGAGTCCCCTCGAAGAGCATCTCGGGATGGCTGAACCTTCAAGGTCGCCCGGGGCCAACGGCGCCTGCGTGTTTCTCCGCACTAGGCCGGGCTTCCGGCCTTACAGCTGGTCGGGCGTCAGGTCGTCATAGCATTCGAACGGGACCCCCAGCGCTTCGGCGACGGCCTTGAGGTCGGCCAAATAGTCCCCGAAGACGGTGATGGGATGGTTGGAGTTCATCCGCCATTCGACCCGGCCGCAGAGCCTCAGGTACCAGTGGGGCCACTGGGGGTCGCAATCCCGCGACCGCTCCCGCCATTCGGCTTCGCTCGGGACGTCTGTGACGCCGCGGCCGGCCGCGAGGTAGAGCTGGTGATTGCGGTAGGAGAAGCGCGCCCAGGTGACGACGCCGGGCTTCCGGACGACCACGGAGCACGTCCCTCCGCCCTGCTTGAAATAGACGCTGGGCTGGCGCTCCGACCAGGAGCCTTCGAGGGTATCGTGGCGGCCGCGGGCGAAGAAGGGCGCCAGCGCGCCGGAGTTGACGAACCAGTAGAGGCGACGATCGGGGTCCCAGTACCTGAGGTCGTTGAAACCGGCCGGCTGCCCGCCGCTCACGAGTTTCAGGACCTGCATGGTCACGGCCGCCCCGTCGTCGACCTCGGTGGCCGCGACCACGGTCGTTCCGTCGGATTCGGGGCGGAGCCGGTTATTGAGGATGCCGAGCGTGAGGTCGGTCGCCGGGTAGTGCTCGATCCAGTCGAGCTGGTCCTGAACCCCGACGAAATCGAGCCCAAAGCGCTCCTTGAGCTCGAGCAGCGCGAAATAGACCTTCATCTGGAAGACGGCCATCTCCGGCGTCAGATGCTTTTTGGGGTTCGGGCCGAAGCGCAAGTCCATGCCGTTCCGGACGAGGAAATCGACGGCTCGGCGGGCGCGGCCTTCGGGGACTTTCTCGGCCATCCGGGCGAGGCGCAGGCCGTCGAAGCCCTCCCTCGCGATCCCGAAATAGCGCAGGAAATCAGCTTCGGAAATCTTGTTCCACATCTGCATGGACCGGGGCCCGACGGCGCCATAGATCGAACCGCTCAGCCGGGCTTTGACCTTCCCGGCCTTGGCCCGGTGCTCGTCCCGGACCTCCACATTAACCGGCTTCGGCAGGGACGGCCGGTAAGCGCCCTGGTTGAGGAAGGCGTCGATGGCGCCGGCGTATTCGTCGCGGTTCTCGAAGCGCTCGACGAACAGCCTGTCCGTCTCGATCCCGACATGGGCCGTCCCGGCGGCCGCCGCGAAGAGCCCGACGTTGCCCGGAAAATTCCGGATGGCGCTGCCGAGGAGAAGCTTGGGGAGATCGCGGGGAAGCTGCCACATCGGGGAGACGGAAAAGTCGGGATACGACCAGCCGGCCATGAAATCGATAAAGCGATCGCCCCGGGCCTTCTTGATGGTGGCCAGGCCTTCGGCCACGCTCGAGACCGGCCAGGCGGGGTTCAAGACCCGGGCCTTCCAGCCGCACTTCTCGATGACCTTGGTCAGATCCTTGAGCTGCCGCGTCGCTACCGGCCAGACGGCCCGGTTCGCGGACTCGCGGCTGTCCAGGGGAATGTAGATGTCGACGACCTTGCTCATCATGCGCCTCCACGACGGCCGATGCCGATTTTAAAACCCGACATATAACAAACAGAGGCGAGGGCTGTCAAGGAACAGAGCCGCGGCGGTTGCATCTCCAGCCATGCGATCAGGTGATTGAGAATTGGGGTCCTGTCACGGCGCGCCCCGTGCGTCCTCGCGCCTCACCCGTCAACGACTGCTCGCGCCCTCCCAGGGGAGAGGGGTCCCCGTCGCTCCGGCCGCGCGGGCGCTATCGCCGTGCCACCCCTCAGTGAGATCATCGCGGTGACATGTCTGGAGATGCTTCGCGCCGCGGCCAAGTCCGCCCACACGGACGGGGTTTGCATTGACAATCCCCGCGGGGAGCGGTTAAAGTAATCTCTCTGAAAGGGATTCGACAATGTTTGTTTGGATCTTTCATCGTCTTTCCGGGCTACTCCTCATCCTGCTCCTCGGCCTCAAGTTCTTCACCTCCTTTTTCCTGATGACGAAGGACCAGAAGCCGGATTGGGCTATCGTCCTCCACACCAACCCCTTGAGCGATACGCTGCTCATCGTCCTGGCCGTTTTCCACGGCCTTTACGGCGTCCGGACGATCATCATGGACCTGGGCGCCCGGCGCGAGAAGCTTCTGTTCCGGGTGTTCACGGTGCTCGGCGTCGTCTTGAGCGCGGCGCTGCTGGCGGTCTATTACACCAGGAATTATTGATGCTCGGCGCACGACGTCGTCATCGTCGGCGGCGGCCTGGCCGGCCTGATGGCCGCGCTGGCCGTCGACCCGAAGCTGTCGCTGGCCGTCGTCTCCCGGGTCCACCCTCTGCGGTCCCACTCGGTGGCCGCCCAGGGGGGGATCAACGCGGCCCTGGGAAACAACCCCAAGGGCCATGACGACACCTGGGAAAAGCACGCCTACGACACCATCAAGGGCAGCGATTTCCTGGCCGACCAGGACGCCGCCGAGCTGATGTGCAGGAAGGCGCCGGACGCCATCCTGGAGCTCGAGCACCTGGGTGTCCCCTTCAGCCGTTTCCCCGGCGGGGTCATCGCCCAGCGGCCGTTCGGCGGAGCCGGGATTCCCCAGGACCTGCTACGCGGCCGACCGGACCGGGCTGGTCATCCTCCATACGCTCTTCGAGCAGTCGGTGCGGCGCAAGGTCAAGTTCTACGACGAAGCCCTCGTCACCAGGCTCGTGGTCGAGGACGGCCGGCTGGCCGGACTCGTCCTCTTCGATCTGGCCACGGGCGAGTTCCTGCCCGTGCGGGCGCGGGCGGTCATCTTCGCCACGGGCGGCTACGGCCGGGTTTACCTCAGGACGACGAACGCCTACATCAACCACGGCAGCGGCATCGGGATGGCCTACCGGGCCGGCGTGGCGCTCAAGGACATGGAGTTCGTGCAGTTCCACCCCACGGCCCTCTATCCGAAGAACATCCTCATCTCCGAGGCCGCGAGAGGGGAGGGGGGCTACCTCGTCGACAGCCAGGGGCGGCGGTTCATGGCGGACTACGCGCCGACGGCCATGGAGCTCGCCCCGCGGGACATCGTCGCCCGGGCCATCCAGACGGAGATCGACAAGGGCAACGGGTTCGAGAACGAATACGTCCACCTCGACCTCCGCCACCTGGGCGAGAAGAAGATCAACAAGAGGCTGCCGTCGATCCGGGAGATCTGCATCAAGTTCGCCGGCATCGACCCGGTCGAAGCGCCCATCCCGATCCAGCCCGCCCAGCATTACTCCATGGGCGGGATCGACGTCGATGAACGCGGCGCCACGTCGCGTCGCCGGGATTCTACGCGGCGGGCGAGTGCGCCTGCGTGAGCGTCCACGGGGCCAACCGACTGGGCGGCAATTCGCTCCTGGACACGGTCGTCTTCGGGAAGATCGCCGGCGAGGCGGCGTCGGAGTTTGTCCAGGGGGCCGAGGCCAAGAACGGAGACGAGCAGGCCCTCCTGGACGCGGCTCCGGCCGAGGAGGCCAAGATCGCCGGCTGGCTGGCCCGCTCCCAGGGATTCCGCGCCCATCACCTGCTCAACAACCTGAAGGTCATCATGTCGGAGAAGGTCGGCCTCTTCCGGACTCGGCGGCAGCTTGAGGAGGCGTTGGAGGCCGTCCGCGAGATCCGGGAGGATTATGCCCGGGCTTTTGTCTCGGGCCGCTGCCTGCGCTACAGCCAGGCGCTCGTCAACCTCATCGAGTTCGGGTACATGGTCGACCTGACCGAGGTCATCACCCTGGGGGCGCTGCGGCGTGAGGAGACCCGGGGGTCGCACTACCGGCTGGATTTTCCGACGCGGAACGACCGGGAGTGGCTCAAGCATACCCTGGTATCCCTGGACGGCGGGAGCCGGCGGTCGATTACAGGGATGTCCGGATCACAAAATACCAGCCCGAGGCGAGAAAGTACTGAGATGAAGATACAGCTTCCGGATCCTGCGGTTCGACCCGGCCGAGGACCAGGCAGCCCTATTTCCAGGAATTCGCCTACGAGACCAACGAGAAGAAGTCCATCCTCGAAGCGCTGATGGACATCCGCAACGACGAGGACTGCTCGCTCGCCTTCCGGTACAGCTGCCGCGAGGCGGTCTGCGGGTCGTGCGGCATGGTGATCAACGGGAAGTTCGACCTGGCCTGCCGCACCATGCTCGAATCGCTGGGAACGTCGCTCATCGTCATCGAGCCGCTTGCCCAACCTGGAGATCCAGAAGGACCTGATCGTCGACATGGAGCCGTTCTGGCGGGCGGTCTACTTCGGTCGAGCCGTATCTCCAGCCGGGCGAGGAGCGGCCCCAGGGGGGCTACCGGATCGAGGACCGGGTGATGGAGAGGATCGACCAGTACGTCAATTGCATCATGTGCGGATTGTGCTACAGCACCTGCCCGGTCGTCTCGCGGGACGACCGCTACATCGGCGCCGGCCGCCTTGGCCAAGCTCTACCGGTTCATCAAGGACCCGAGGGATAAAAGAGGTTACAAGCGCTGGTTCCGGGTCAATACCGAGGCCGGCGCCTGGGGATGCGACACCGTCTTCCGGTGCAACGAGGTCTGTCCGCGCTACGTGCGGCCCGCGGACGGCATCGAGGGCGTTCGCAGGGCGCTCGTGGGCGCCAGGATAACGAGGCTTTTCAAGAAACGGAGATGAAGCTCAAACACTCGCTGTTCACCCGGCGGCAGTTCCTCAACGGCCTCCTCGGCGGCTGGTTGGGCGCGCTGGCACTGTCCTTTCTCTATCCGATATTGAAGTTCGTCTTCCGGCCGACCCCCGAGCCCGACCAGGTGCTCCTGCCTTTGACCGATTTCGCGGGGATGGAGGCGGGCCAGCTCAGGAAATTCGCCTGGGGGACCAAACCCGGGTTCCTGCGCAAGCTGGCGGAGGGAAGCTTCCGAGCCTACGTGGGCGTCTGCACCCATCTTGACTGCAACGTCGCCTGGCATCCCGACCAGAATAAATTCTACTGCGCCTGCCACGAGGGCTGGTACGACGCCGAAGGCGTCAACATCGCCGGCCCGCCTCCCAAGCCGCTCCGGCGGCTGGCTGTTACCGAGGAGGGGGGCAACCTGGTAATCAAACCCGAGGCGGAGGCATGAACTTGCGCGGCGCCGGTCAAAGATCGTGGGCTTGGATCGAGGAGCGGCTGGGGATGAGCGCCGTCGTGGGTTTCCTGAGACACAAGCAGATCCCCCGGAACCGGCACACCGCCTGGATGTACACGGGCAGCGTCATCCTGCTCTTTTTGGGGGTCCAGATCGTCACCGGCATCCTGCTGGCTTTCTATTACCGGCCGACGCTCGACGCCGCCAATAAAAGTGTCGGCGAGATCATGACCAAGGTGCCGCTGGGCTGGATCATCCGGTCGGTCCATTCCTGGTCGGCGACCTTCATGATCGCCGCCGTGTTCATCCACATGCTCAGCCTCTGGCTGGTCAAGTCCTACCGGCGGCCGCGGGAGCTGACCTGGATGAGCGGCGTCGCCCTGCTGGTGATCACGCTGGCCTTCGGGTTCACGGGTTATCTTCTCCCCTGGGACGACCTGTCGCTGGCCGCCACCAAGGTCGGCACCGACATTCCGGGCACCATCCCGATCGTGGGCGCCTGGATCACCAAGTTCCTGCGGGGCGGCGATGACATCTCGGGCGATACGCTCAGCCGGTTCTTCAGCATCCATGTGTCCGTGCTGCCGCTGCTGGTGCTGGCGCTCATCGGCCTCCATGTCTACCTGATCCAGAAGCTGGGGATGAGCCTGCCGCTCGGAGCGGACGAAAAGGAGGAGGCGGAGCGGGCGCTTCCGTTCTGGCCGAACTTTGTCTACCGGGAGGCGATCGTCTGGTCCGGGCTTATCGGCGTCCTCGTGACCCTGGCCGTGTTCCTGCCGCCGTCGCTCGGCCAGGCCGCGGACCTGATGGCGCCGGCCCCGGAAGGCATCACTCCCGAGTGGTACTTTTTATTCCTCTTCCAGACCCTGAAAATTTTCCCGGCGAACATGCTTTTCGTGACCGGTGAGGCCGTGGCGGTCATGCTGATCTTTATCGGGGCCGCGCTGCTGTTCTTCCTGCCGCTCATCGACAACCGGCCGGCCGAAAGAAAGGGCAGAATCATCACCTGGGCGGCGCCCGCCTTTATCGCCTATGCGGTAGCCATGAGCATCTGGAGCCTGACCGGGGCGAAGGCGCAGCCCAAGAGCATCGTGCCGGCCCCGGCGAACATCCGGGAGAGCACCGCGATCTTTGTTTTCATCGGCTGGATGTGGCTGTCGATCGGCGTTCTCTTTTATCTTCTCCGGTTGAAGATCAAGGAAGCCGACCGCCTGCACGATTCGAGATACTATTCTCCCGATAAAAAATAGCCGGCGCGATTGGGGCCGGCAGACGACCGCCACCGTGAAGCTCACGGCGCGCGGCCCAAGGCGGCCCGGACTCGGGCCGGGAATGCCTCCCAGTACGCGGCTTCCTTGAGAGGAGGAGGAATCGACCTGGCGAGCTCGTCCATCTTTTTCAGCAGGGCGAGATCTTGCCGGCATGCCGGGCAGGCCCGGAGGTGTTCCTCGACGAGCCGTTTTGTCTTTTCTTCAAGCTCGTCGTCGAGGTAGGCGCCCAGCAGGGCCTGAGTCCTTCGATGATTCATGCGGCGTTCCCTAAAAAGGACGCCATGTCCGTCTTGAGCTTTTTTCTGGCCCGGTTCAGCCGGGACATCACGGTTCCGATGGGGATGTGCAGGGCCTCCGCGATCTCGGCATAGCTCAGGTTCTCGATAGCCCTGAGGCTGAAAGCGGCTTTCTGGTCGGGCGGCAGGGCTTGGAGAGACTCTTTAAATTTCCTCTCCATCTCGTCTCTCTCCGCCGTTTCGGGAGGCGATTCCTGGTATGGGGAAAGATGGTTGGGGCGGGTCAAGGTCTCTTCATCGGCCAACGGCGCTTCCCGGTTCCTCTTCTTGAGGAAATTGTAGGAGCCGTTGAGCGCGATCTTGCGCACCCAGGGAAAGAATTCGCGGTCCTCGATGAAGCTCGGCAGGGCCAAGTAGGCCTTGATGAAGGTTTCCTGGGCGAGGTCATCGGCGGCCTGGTGGGCGCCGGTGAGATGATAACAGAGCGCATAGATCAGCCTCTGGTACTTGCGGACCAGATGTTCGAAAGCGTTCATATCTCCGCCCTTGGCTCTCGAAATGATGGATTGCTCGTTGGCATCGGCAGTGGGCCTCATGTGCTCCCGTCCTTTATACAAATTGGGCCGAAGGGTATTCCCGGCCCGCTGTTGGGACTCTGCCGTGACGACTCTGACCATCGCCAGTGCAACTTGCATGCCAAGGGCGGGACGGCCTCATAAATGTTGATATATTCAATAACATGGGCCATGGCAAAGAAGGAGGGCTGTCTGCTTTCGGCGCGTTCGCGTAAATATTGTTTACTCAGCTCCATCCCCAGCTTTGCTTCCCTTTGCGGGGCGCTGGTTCGGGGGACGCCATGCATAGTTCATTCGATTCCCGAGTTTGCTGATCTCGGCAAGTATCGAGCAGCTGTCCGTCTGAATCGGCCCGGCGTGCTGACTCCGCCGGCCGGCTATGCTAAATTGAGGCCATGAGAACGGTTTTGCTTACGCCCCGCCAAAGGATCGAGCGCCTGCTCGACGGGAAAAGCGCCGACCGTGTGCCGTTCTGCCCGGCTGTCTACGAGCACAAGGCGGCTCTCATCGGTGTCCGGCCTTCCGAGATGTGCCGGGATGCGGGCCTGTTCGAGCGCGCGATCATCCGGGAAGTCGAAGTCTACGACCCCGACATGCTCGTCGTGGGCTGCGACGTTTATAACGTGGAGGCGGAGGCGGCGGGGTGCGAAGTCCTCTATCCGGACTCGACGGGTGTCCCGGCCGTCCGGACGAGGCTGCTCGGGCCCGGAGACGACGTCGGGGCGTTGGCGGCCCCAAACCCGGCGGTGTCCGGCCGGATGCCTCTCCACCTCGAGGTCGGGCGGCGCATCCAGGCGCGGTTCGGCCGCGAGCGGCTCGTGCGCGGCGCCCTGACTGCGCCGTTCTCCATGGCCGCCGAGCTCGTCGGGCCCGCGGAGCTCCTGATGGCCATGCTCGACCGGCCCGAGTGGGTCGGAGAACTCCTTGCCTACACCGCGGGCGTCTGCAAGGCCTACGGCAAAGCGTTCGCCGGCGAGGGGCTGGGCGTCATCCTGTTCGATTCCCACGCCTCTCCGCCCATGACCTATCCCGAGATCTACCGGAGGATCATCCTGCCGCCGACGGCCGAGGTCATCCGGTATTTTAGGAGCGACCTCCGGGTCCCGCTTGTCCCATACATCATGGGCGGCGACACGACCGCGCTCCTCGAGGACATCGTCCGCACGGGGACAAATAACATCCTCTGCGATTACCGCGCCGACCTGGGCCGCTTTGTGCAAAGGCTCAGGGCCGAGCCGGTCCTCCTCCGGGCGAATATCAGCCCGTCTCTTCTGGTGGGGGAGCCGGTCGAGATCATCCGCTCCAAAGTCCGCGAGGTTCTGGCCGTGGGCCGCGGGCAGCCGCGCTTTCTGATGGGCACGGGCATCCTGCCCTATGATATCCAGCCCGAGAAGGTGCTCGCCGTCAGGGAAGCGCTGGACGAAACTGCGTCCCCTTAGGCGCGTCCTCATCCCCTGGCTCTCAACGAGCATCCTCCTGCCCTTTTCTCATTCCTCGGCTCTTTGACGCCCCTGAAGGCCGTCGGGATCGCTCGCCGTGTCAGCCGGAGCGACAATGCGAAAAACTCGCATCCCGGCTCGTCCAATATTTGTCGGCATCTCCATGAAAGAAACAGACCTCCCCGCGACGGACGTGGGCCTCGACGGCCACCGGGGCCGCCTGCGCCAGAAATTCCTGAGGGCGGGCCTCGACGGCTTCCTGGACTATGAGATCATCGAGCTTCTCCTGACCCTGGGGACGCCGCGCCGCGACTGCAAGGAGCAGGCCAAGGAGGCGCTCCGCGAGTTCAAATCGCTCGGCGGAGTGCTCGAGGCCAGCCCGCACGACCTCCAGCGCATCAGCGGGATCGGACCGCATAACGTCTTCGGGCTCCGGTTCGTCCAGGAGGTTTCGCGCCGTTTTCTCCGCGAGAAGATGATGAGCCGGGCTTACTGCCGGTCCTCGCGCGAGGTCTTCGATTATCTCTACCATTCCCTGCGCGACTTGAGGAAGGAGAAATTCAAGGTCCTGTTCCTCGACGCCAAGAATCAGATCCTGGAAGAAAAGACGCTGTTCGAGGGGACGGTGGATTCGAGCGCCGTTTACCCCAGGGAGATCATCCGTGACGCGCTGCGCTACGAGGCCTCCTCGCTCGTCTTTGTCCACAACCATCCCTCGGGCGATCCCGAGCCGTCGCTCTGCGACAAGGAGATCACCAAGGACCTGGTTTTCGCCGCCCGGGTGATGCAGCTCAAGGTCCTCGATCACATCATCATCGGAAACAACTGCTATTTCAGCTTCGCCGACCAGGGGCTCATCGAGGAGTACGAATTCCAGTCCTGCCACTCCGTCTGAATTGAATGGAATTCGGGACACAATACCAATTACCTTTTTATTCTGACACTCCGGCGCGCCGCCGGCGGGGCATCCTTCTGTCCGACGGCGGTCCCGGATCGATGCCGGCCGTCCTTCCCTCTCTAACCTGAATACTTCACGAATCGAGGCGGCCCCCAGATGCGAGGCCCGAGGGGTGAAGCTGGACTCTTTGGTACAGCGAACTCCGAGAACGAAGCCGATGGGGCCGGATCGGTTCGCCCGAAGGGCAAAAAGCGCTGCCTAAAGAGAGATGGAAAAAAGTCGAGGCGCTGTTTATGAATAAGTCAGGCTAATCAGGTGAATGAGTATTGTGTCCCGAATTAAGAAAAGATAGACTCATGGGCGTGGAGGTCGACATGCCCGAAAACAGAGACAGCGTGAGCCGCCAGGTCCCGAGGCCGATCGAGGAGATCGCCGACCGCGCCGGGATCCCCCGGGAGTGTTTGGAGAAATACGGAGAGTCCAAAGCCAAGGTGATTTGGCCGCAGCCGGTCAGAGACCTGCCGATCAAGGGAAAGCTGATCATGGTCACCGCCATGACGCCGACGCCCGCCGGCGTGGGGAAGACGACGACGGCGATCGGCCTGGCGGACGCCTTTGGCCGCCTGGGAAAGCGGTCCATGGTGGCCTTGCGCGAGCCCTCCCTGGGCCCGGTCTTCGGGATGAAGGGTGGGGCGACCGGCGGCGGCCTCGCCCGGGTCATCCCCAGCGACGACATCAACCTGCATTTCACGGGCGACCTGCACGCCGTGACCTCGGCCCACAACTTGCTGGCCGCCATGGTGGATAACCGGCTGCATTTCGAAGGCGTCTGCGGCCTGATCGACTTGCGGACGATCGCCTGGAAACGGGTGCTGGACATGAACGACCGCGTCCTCCGGGACGTCGTGCTGGGTATCGGCGGTCCGCTCCGCGGCATCGCCCGCGAAAGCGGATTCGACATCACGGCCGCCTCGGAGGTGTTGGCCATCCTCTGCCTCTCCGCCGACATGAAGGAGCTCAAGCAGAGGCTCGGCCGGATCGTCATCGGCTACGGGATCGATCGCCTGCCGGTCCGTGCGGCCCAGATCAAGGCGGAGGGGGCGATGGCCGCCCTGCTCAAGGATGCCATGAAGCCGAACCTTGTCCAGACCCTGGAAGGAACGCCCGCCCTCATCCACGGCGGCCCGTTCGCCAACATCGCCCACGGCACGAACTCGGTCATCGCCACCCGCCTGGGACTGAGCCTCGCGGACTATGTCGTCACCGAGTCCGGGTTCGCCTCCGACCTGGGCGCCGAGAAGTTCTTCGACATCGTCGTCCGGACCGGGCACGTCCCGCCTCCCGACGCCTGCGTCCTGGCGGCAACCCTCAGGGCGCTCAAGCTCCACGGCGGAGTGAAGCTCGCGGACGTCGCGGCGGAAAATCCCGACGCCATGGAGAAAGGGTTCGATAACCTCAGAAAACACATGGAGAACATCCGATTCTTCGGGGTCCCCTTCGTCGTGGCCCTCAACCGGTTTCCCGGGGATTCGGACGATGAGATCCGGAAATTCCTCGAACTTTGCCGGGCCGACGGCGCCCGCGCCGCGCTCAGCGATGTCTATGGCCAGGGAGGAGCGGGCGGGGTGGAGTTGGCGCAGTCCCTCGCGGCAGCCGTCGAGAGCGGCCCGCCCCGATTTCAGTTTCTGTATCCTCTCGACCGGCCGCTCGTCGCGAAGATCGAGACCATCGCCAGGAAAATATACGGCGCGGACGGCGTCGCCATGGAAGGCAAGACGCGCCGCAAGCTCAAGCAGCTGGAAGCCGACGGGTTCGGCGGGCTCCCGGTGTGCATCGCCAAAACGCAGTACTCGCTGTCGGCTGATAATCAGGCTCTCGGCCGCCCGTCCGGGTTCACGCTCATCGTCACCGACGTCTCCGTGAGCGCCGGCGCGGGGTTTGTCGTCGTTTACTGCGGGGACATCATGACCATGCCGGGACTGCCCTCGGCGCCGGCCGCCGAGCACGTCGATGTCACGGATGCGGGAGAGATCACGGGGCTGTCCTAGACCGGCGGACAAGCCCGGTCGATACTCGGCGCCGGGATCGACACGGTCCAGGTCAAAGGGTCGGCGGGGCTAGTGGTGCGTCTCGCAAATAACTTGGCTTTATAAAAGAGCAACGAAGACGCACCACCGCGGGGGAGTTTGAGGGGGACGGCGTCGTTCCCCTCAGGGGGTCAGTGGAGTGAAACGAAACGCCGAGGGGGGAGCTTGACTCCCCCCTGGAAGTGTCCCGTCTATATACCTTACTTTGGAAAGGAACTTGCGAGACGGGACACTAGTACCGGACTTTGTCCGGTTTGTCCGCCCACTCGCGGAAGACGCCGAGGCATTCCCGGCGGCCCAGCTGGACCAGGCTGATGCCGCCCACGCGCATCCTGATCGCCATCTTTTTGTAGAACAGGTTATCCCGGAATCCGATCTTCTCCGCGTCGCGCCGCGTGCATCCGTAATAGGCGCGCCCGATCCTCGCCCAGAGGATCGCGGCCAGGCACATCGGACAGGGTTCGCAGGTCGTATAGAGCTCGCATTCCGAAAGATCGAATGTCTTGAGCTTCGCCGAAGCCTTGCGAATGGCCATGATCTCGGCGTGGGCCGTCGGGTCGCAGGTTGCGATGACCTCGTTGTGCGCCCTGGCCACCAGCCTGCCTTTCCGGACAATGACGGCGCCGAACGGCCCGCCGTGACCTTTACTTCACCCCGGCGGAGGCCTCCGCCAGGCGGCGAGCATAAAGAAGACCAGGGGTTTCGCGGCCGCGGCGTGGACCTCAACGCGGGCGGCTCGGCGATATCTTCCGGGTTGCCCCATGAGTTGCTCCTCTTCGACTCGCCTTCCTCGAAGCGGCAGGGGATCACCGCCATTCTATCCGGTTCCGCCCCGCGGACAATTCCTGCAGCTGGCTGGTCGCATCTTTTATGATATGTGTTGACGATAGGGTTGTTGAGCGGTGGCCCGGCGGGGGCCCCGCCGACCGAACGTTTGATGCCAGGGACTTCGCCGACCTTGAAGAACATGACTGACCGTTCGAGCGCCAGGGGATCGCCGTGACAGGACCCTAGAGACATCACGGCGCGGTGGCGGGATCCGTTTTTCGCAGGGCCGCGATGGCTTGACAATAGTCCGCCCCCTATTCTATTCTCCCCGACGGATAACGGAAAGAGGGCCCATGATCGGTCAGATCGTTTCTCATTACCGGATCCTGGAGAAGCTGGGCGGCGGAGGCATGGGCGTCGTCTACAAGGCTGAGGACACCAAGCTCAAGCGGGCCGTCGCCCTGAAGTTCCTTCCCGAGGAGCTGTTGAAGGAGCCCTCCGCCCTCGAGCGATTCGAGCGGGAGGCCCAGGCCGCTTCGGCCCTCAACCACCCCGGCATCTGCACCATTTACGACATCGACGAACATGACGGCCGGCGGTTCATCGCCATGGAGCTTCTCGAGGGCCGGACGCTCAAGCAGCGCATCGTCGGCCGGCCGCTGCCCGCCGACGAGATCGTCAACCTGGCCGTCCAGATCGCGGATGCGTTGGACGCCGCCCACGCCAAGGGCATCATCCACCGGGACATCAAGCCGGCCAATATCTTCGTGACCGAGCGCGGCCTGGCCAAGATCCTCGACTTCGGGCTGGCGAAAACGGTCGAAGGACGCCCCGAGGGCGCCGGTCCCGTCACCCGGACGATGACCGCCCAGGAGCCGCTGACGAGCCCCGGCGCGGCGGTCGGCACGGTCGCCTACATGTCGCCCGAACAGGCCCGGGGCGAACCGCTCGACGCCCGGACCGACCTTTTCTCGTTCGGCGTCGTCCTCTACGAGATGGCCACGGGCTGCCAGGCCTTCAACGGCGCGACGTCGGCGGTCGTCTTTGACGCGATCCTCCACAAGGCCCCGACCGCGCCCGTCCGGCTGAACCCCGAGGTCCCGGCCGACCTGGAGCGGATCATCAACAAGGCCCTGGAGAAGGAGCGCCGGTTCCGTTACCAGAGCGCCGCCGAGATGCGCGCCGACCTCGAGCGCCTGAGACGCGACACATCGTCGGTGAGGGCGGCCGCGGCCGTCGACCTGACCCCGCCGACGCGGGCCCGGCGCCGCTGGCTTCCCTGGGCGGCCGGCGCAGTCACTCTTGTCGGCCTCACCGCGGCTGGCATCGTTCTCCTGACCGGGCGGAAGGGCGCCTTGCCTCCGGTACCCCGGCTGGCCAACGCCGGCCAACTGACTACGGCCATCGGCGTGGCGAGCTTTCCCTCTTGGTCGCCGGACGGCCGCATGATCGCCTATCATTCGGACGAGTCCGGAAATTATGATATCTGGGTCGCGCAGGTCGGAAGCGGCGAGGCCGTCAACCGGACGGCGGACAGTGCCGATGATAGGTATCCGAGATGGTCGCCGGATGGCCAATGGATGTCCTTTTATTCCGACAGGGATGGAGGCGGCTGGTTTATCTTGCCGGCGGTCGGCGGGACCGCCCGCAAGATAGCGCCGCTCCCTCAAGGCGCCATCGGCATGCCAGCCGAATGGTCCCCCGACAGCAGACAGGTGGCCTATGTTCTGGGACAAGAGACCAAGCCCTGGATCAGATCCTGAAGCTGCCAACCGGCTAAAAAGCGTGTCCGTGAAGTCCGTCATCGCGCCTCACTCTTCAACAACGACCTGCGCAGCAGATGGATTGTGCGCCGCCCCCGATTGTGATACATAAAAAACGAACCACCCACCCCCAAGAGGAGGACCAATGTGTGAAAAAAGGGACGTCTATCTCGTCGGCGCGGCGCGCACGCCGATCGGGAGCTTCCTGGGGTCGCTCAAGGACTTCACCGCGCCCGATCTCGGAGGGTTCGCCATCAAAGAGACGCTGAGTCGCGCGAACCTCAAGCCCGAAAACGTGGAAGAAGTCATCATGGGAAATGTCGTCTCGGCCGGGGTTGGCCAGACCCCCGCCGGCCAGGCCGCGGTCAAGGGCGGCATCCCCTACAATGTCTCCTGCTTCACGGTGAACAAGGTCTGCGGGTCGGCGCTCAAGGCGGTCGTGCTGGCCGCCCAATCTATCCAGCTCGAGGAGAAGGATATCATCGTCGCGGGCGGCATGGAGAGCATGAGCCGAGCGCCGCACCTCGCCTGGGGCCTGAGGGAGGGCGTCAAGTTCGGGGAGGTGACGCTCAAAGACGCGATGATCCTCGACGGGTTGTGGTGCGCCTTCGACAACATCCACATGGGGCTGACCGGCGAGATCATCGCCGAGAAGTTCGGCGCCACGCGCGAAGAGCAGGACCGTTACGCCGCGGCCAGCCACGAGCGGGCCGTCCACGCCATCGACAAAGGTTACTTCAAGGACGAGATCGTGCCGGTCCCCGTGCCGCAGCGGAAGGGCGACCCGGTCGTCTTCGCCGTCGACGAGGGGCCGCGGCGGGACGCGACCGTCGAGAAGCTGGCCAAGCTCCGGCCGGCCTTCAAAAAGGACGGGACGGTCACCGCCGGCAACGCCTCGTCTCTTAACGACGGCGGCGCGGCCGTCGTCGTGGCCTCCATGGACGGGATCAAGAGCAAAGGACTGTCGCAGCCGCTGGCCCGCATCCTCGGCTGGACGACGCACGGCGTCGTTCCGTCCATGGTCATGTACGCTCCCAAGGGAGCGATCGAGAAGCTCTTAGCCAACATCGGCTGGAAGACGGCGGACGTCGACCTCTTCGAGATCAACGAGGCCTTCTCGTCCCAGCTCGTCGTCCTCATCAAGGAACTGGGGCTCGACCCGGCCAAGGTCAACGTCCACGGGGGCGCCGTGGCGCTCGGGCATCCGATCGGGGCGACAGGCGTCCGGATCCTCACGACGCTCGTTTACGCCCTGAGGCACCGCGGCCTCAAGAAGGGCATCGCCTCTCTCTGCCTTGGCGGCGGGCGATGCCGTGGCCATGGCCGTCGAGATGGTCTGAGCCGGCCGGCCGGGCAAAAGTCAGTCAAAGGAGGGGACCATGGATATCAAAACGATCGGAGTCGTCGGGGCGGGCACGATGGGCGGCGGCATCGCTCAGGTCGCAGCAACGTCCGGGTTCGACGTCCTTCTCCATGACGTATCGCCGGAGCTTCTGGACAGGTCGCTCAAGATCATGGATAAAAGCGTGTCCAAGCTCATCGAGAAGGGAAAGATCAAGGAGGACAAGGCGGCGATCCTGGCCCGGATCAAGCCGACGACCTCCCTGGCCGATTTCAAGGCCGCCGATTTCGTGGTCGAGGCCGTGGTCGAGGACCTGGCGGTTAAAAGAGGCGTCCTCCAGGAGCTCGACAAGCTCATGGCGCCCGAGCTCATCATCGCCTCGAACACGTCTTCGATCTCCATCACCAGGCTGGCCGCGCTGACGTCCCGGCCCGGCCGGTTCATGGGCATGCACTTCATGAACCCGGTGCCGCTCATGACGCTGGTGGAGCTTATCAAGGGGATCGCGACCGCGCCCGAAACCTTCGCCGAGGTCAAGGCCCTGGCCGAGAAGATGGGCAAAGTCACCGCCGAGGCGAACGACTTTCCGGGGTTCATCGCCAACCGCGTCCTGATGCCCCTCATCAACGAGGCCATCTTCTGCCTGATGGAGGGCGTGGGGACGGCCGAGGCCATCGACACGGTCATGAAGCTCGGGATGAACCATCCCATGGGGCCTCTGGCGCTGGCGGACCTGATCGGGCTCGACGTCTGCCTCTACATCATGGGGGTCATCTACGACGGTTACCAGGATCCCAAGTACCGGCCTTGCCCGCTCCTGAAGAAGTACGTGGCCGCCGGCTACCTGGGCCGGAAATCGGGCCGCGGTTTCTATAACTACGCGTCGGCCTGAGATTGGAAAATCGCCCGGCCCCACGGCAGGGGAGGGATAGCGATGCGCCCCTATCCCCCCGGCCCCCTGGAACCAGTCCCGTCGGTTTCCCCGATAGGTCCAGGCCGGCGGGCCCCTGTGCGACCTCCGCCTGACGGCAACGACAGTTAGCGCTCTCCCAAGGGAGGGATGGCTCCCCGTCGCTCCGGGCGCCCTGGGACTGGTGTCACGCCACCCTTCAGCTAAATGAGCGATCTGACAGAACAGAGATGCTGATCGGTCCGCGCTGGATTTTAGGCCGCGTTTAAGTATCCTCATTTTGTGCTAAAATAATAATGATAATGTTCTCCGCCGGCAGACGTCCTCTATGATGAGGATGAAAGGATGGATAAGGTGAAAATCGAAGAGACAGAAGTTAAACAGGCGTCCCGGAGCCGCGCCATCGAGGCCGCCGTTTCCCAGATCGAAAAGCAGTTCGGCAAGGGCTCGGTCATGAAGCTCGGCCAGAAGGAAGCGGCTGTCAGAATAGGGACGATCCCGACCGGCTCGATCGCCTTCGACCTGGCGCTCGGCATCGGCGGGTTCCCCCGCGGCCGGGTGGTGGAGATCTACGGACCCGAGGCCACGGGCAAGACAACCTTGGCCCTCCACGTCATCGCCGAGGCGCAGAAGCTCGGCGGACAGGCGGCTTTCATCGACGCCGAACATGCCCTCGACCCCACCTACGCGGGCTCGATCGGCGTCGACGTCGACAACCTCCTCATCTCGCAGCCCGACTACGGCGAGCAGGGGCTGGAGATCGCCGAGGTCCTGGTCCGGAGCGGCGCGGTGGATGTCATCGTCGTGGATTCGGTCGCGGCGCTCGTGCCCAAGGCGGAGCTCGAGGGGGAGATGGGCGACGCCCACATGGGATTGCAGGCCCGCCTGATGTCCCAGGCCTTGCGCAAGCTCACGGCCATCGTCGCCCGGTCCAAGACCTGCTTCATCTTCGTCAACCAGCTGCGCGAGAAGATCGGCATGTTCATCGGCAACCCCGAAACGACGACGGGCGGCCGGGCCCTCAAGTTCTACTCCTCGCTGCGGGTCGACATCCGGCGCATCACCTCGCTCAAGGACGGGGACGCCGTCATCGGCAACCGGGTCAAAGTGAAGATCGTCAAGAACAAGATGGCCCCGCCCTTCCGGGACGCCGAGTTCGACATCATCTTCGGTCACGGCATCTCGAAGGAGGGCGACCTCGTCGACTGCGGCGTGAACTTCGGCCTGATCGAGAAGTCGGGCACATGGTACTCTTTCAAGGGCGAACGGATCGGCCAGGGGAGGGACAACGTCAAGAAGCTCCTCAGGGAAAACCCCGATCTGGCGGCGGGCCTGGAGGCCGATATCCGGAAGAAGGCCGGGATGACGCCCGAAAGAAAAAGAAGCCAAAGAAAAAGAAGCCAAAGAAAAAGAAGCTAAAGAAAAAGAAGGGAAGAAATAGCATGCTCCGCCGACGTGAGTTCCTGGCCCTGGCGGGGGCGGGCGGGATGGCCCTGCTCTCAAGGCAGTCACTAACCTCAAATTTCAACTCTCTACAGGAGGGAAAGACGATGGCTTACACAGCAAAAGACTACGCCAAGCTCCTGGGCATGGCGGGGTTCAGCGAAACGCTGTTGAAGAATCATTTCACGCTCTACCAGGGCTACGTGACCAACACGAACAAGGTCCTGGACGCGCTGGCGGCGATGCTCAAGGACGGCAAGACCGCGGCGCCGGAGTTCGCCGAACTGAAGAGACGGCTCGGCTGGGAATTCAACGGCATGCGCCTCCACGAGTACTATTTCGAGAACCTGGGCGGCAAGGCGGCTCTCGACATGAACGGGACCCTGGCCAAGAAGATGGCCGCCAGCTTCGGCGGCTACGAGGCCTGGGAGAAGGACTTCAAGGCCGTCGGGGCGATGCGCGGCATCGGCTGGGCGGTCCTGTACGAGGACGTCGCGAACGGCCAGCTGATCAATTTCTGGATCAACGAGCATGATACGGGCCACCCGGCGGGCTGCCGGCCCATCCTGATCATGGACGTCTTCGAGCACGCCTTCATGATCGACTACGGGCTGAAGCGGGCCGACTACATCGAGGCCTTCTTCAAGAACATCGACTGGCAGGCCGCCGAAGCCAGGCTGTAAGAGGGCGTCGCTTCTTGGTCCAGCGGGAACGGGTCCGGCCGCTCAACAACGACATCGAGCGCCGCCGGGATTTCGTTCTCTACTGGATGCAGGCGGCGCAGCGGGCCGAGGACAACCACGCCCTGGAATACGCCGTCGACCTGGCGAACGACCGCGGGAAACCGCTGGTCGCTTTCTTCGGTCTGACCGAAAGCTTTCCCGAGGCCAACGCCCGCCACTACGCTTTCCTGCTCGAGGGCCTGGCGGAGACCGCCCGGTCCCTCGAGAAGAGGGGAGTGCGGCTGGTCGTCCGGAAGACCTCGCCGGAGGCGGGGGCGGTCGAACTGGCGCGCCGGGCCGATCTCGCGGTCGTCGACCGGGGGTATCTGCGCGTCGAACGGGAGTGGCGGGAGGCGGCCGCGCGGGACATCGGCTGCCCGCTCATCCAGGTCGAAACGAACGCCGTCGTGCCGCTCGAGCAGGCCTCGCCCAAAGAGGAGTGGGCGGCGCGGACGCTGCGGCCGAAGATCAAGCGGCGGCTGGAGGAATTCCTCGTGCCGCTCAAAGCGCGCCGCCTCAAAAAGGACTCCTTGGGGCTCCGCCTGGATTCCCTTGATGTCACCGACCCGGACCGGGCTCTCGCCGCGCTGAAGGTCGACCGTAACGTCGGCAAGGTCACCTCATTCAGGGGCGGGACAACCGAGGCCAAGCGGCGGTTGGCCGAATTCGTCGCCGAGAAACTCGCCCTCTACCCTGAAGGCCGGAACGACCCGAACGCCGGCGCGGTCTCGGACATGAGCCCCTATCTCCACTTCGGGCAAATTTCGCCCCTCTTTATCGCGCTCCAGGTCCTGGGATCGAAGAACCCCGCGGCCGAGGTCTATCTCGAGGAGCTGATCGTGCGGCGTGAGCTCAGCCTGAACTTCGTGCACTATAACCCGGATTATGACCGGTTCGCCGCCGTGCCGCCTTGGGCGCGGAAAACGCTCCTCGAGCATGAGAAGGACAAACGGGAGGCCGTCTATTCGCCGGCCGAGCTCGAAGGCGCCCGTACGAACGATCCGTATTGGAACGCCGCCCAGCGCGAGCTGGTGACGACGGGCGCGATGCATAATTATATGCGGATGTACTGGGGAAAGCGGTTCATCGAATGGACGCGGTCGGCCGGGGAGGCCTTCCGGACCGCCCTCTATCTCAACAACAAGTACGCAATCGACGGCCGCGACCCGAACAGCTTCGCCGGGGTGGCCTGGTGCTTCGGCCGCCACGACCGGGCCTGGCCGTCGCGGCCCGTTTTCGGTAAAGTGAGAAGCATGACGGCCTCCGGCCTGCGGCGGAAATTCGATATCGAAGCCTACGTCCGTAAACATGAGGTCAACCATGGCGAGATTCGCTAACAGACGCTCCCGGAAGGCCGGGCTGCCGCCCGGCAGCCTGATCCACGTGGGCGAGAAGAAGACCGAAAAGACGAAGATCACGATCATCGACTACGACGAACAGAGCTTCCAGCGGAAGGACGTCGAGGACCTTACGGAATGCTTCGTCTTCAAGGAGACGGCCACGGTCACCTGGATCAACATCGATGCCGTCCATGATTCCGGCATCATCGGCCGCCTCGGCGAGTGCTACGGCGTCCATCCCCTCATCCTGGAAGACATCATGAACACGGCCCAGCGTCCCAAGCTCGAGGACATGGGGGACTATCTCTATGTCGTCCTGCGGATGCTGAGCTCTGCCAAAGAGAGCGGCGAGGTCCAGTCGGAGCAGATCAGCCTGATCATCGGTCCGAATTTCGTCATTTCGTTCCAGGAGGGCTCCAGCCCGGGGGATGTCTTCGACCCGGTGCGGGAGAGGATCCGGACCGGCAAAGGCCGGATCCGCAAGCTGGGAGCGGATTTCCTGGCCTATTCGCTCGTCGACGCGATCGTCGATAACTACTTCGGTGTCCTGGAGAAGCTGGGCGGGCAGGTCGAGGCGCTGGAGGAGGATCTCGTTTCCGCCCCCGGGCAGAAGACGCTTCACGATATCCACACCCTGAAGCGCGAGATGATCTACCTGCGCAAATCCGTCTGGCCGCTCCGCGAGGTCGTCAGCGGGCTCCAGCGGGCCGAGTCGCCTCTGATCAAGGATACGACCGGGATATTCCTGCGCGACGTCTACGACCATACGATCCAGGTCATCGACACCGTCGAGACCTACCGGGACATGCTCTCGGGCATGCTCGACATGTATCTTTCGAGCGTCAGCAACCGGATGAATCAGGTGATGAAGGTGCTGACGATCATCTCCACGATCTTCATCCCGTTGACGTTCCTCGCGGGCGTCTACGGCATGAACTTCCAACACATGCCGGAGCTCGGCTGGAAATACAGCTACTTCGTGGTCTGGGGTATAATGCTCACCCTGGGTGTCATCATGGTGATCATTTTCAAACGCAAGAAATGGATGTAGGAGGAGAGAGGAGACGAGCATGAAACCCAAAATCATCGTCCTGATCGTCCTGATCGCCCTGCTGCTTGTCCTGATCATCCAGAACTCCCAGGAGACCGTCTTCCGGGTCCTCTTCTGGCGGATCTCCGCGCCCCAGATCGTCTTCGTGCCCCTGGCGGTGGTGCTGGGATTTTTCCTGGGGTACTTCCTCGGCCGAAGCGACAGGAAGCGAAAGGCGGCTTAATCCCGCCGATCTGAGCGGTCCGAGCTCCCGCTCGGCGGGCAGTTCGAAAACCGGGGCGGTACCCGGCCCCTACCTCAGTCCGACCTCGCCAGCCTTCCCTCTGCACCTGATAATTAAGAAATTCGTATTGTGTCCCGAATTTCAAAAAAAGGGTTCCAGCCCGTACGTGTCCCCGGCCTCGGGGTATGTCCCCGGGCTCAGAGAGGGCGGCCGACGGCGGTCAGATAAACGATGCTCTCCTCCACGCCGTCCACACCCAGCAGAGCGTTGACCTCGTCATCATAGAGAGCCGCGACCTGGCAGGACCCGAGGCCGAGGGCGACCGCGGTGAGGGCGACGTTTTGGGCGATGTGCCCGGCGTCGAGATAGATGTAGCGATAAGCACGCTCCGCGTATTTCCAGGCGGCCCGGGCGAAGACGGCGGTCCAGCAGAAGACAACTCCCGCATCGGCCAGGAAGTCCTGGTCCAGGGCAGCCTCGGCCAGGCGGGCGCCGAACGCGCCCTCGTTCAACAGCTCGATCGCGTGGTCGCGGGACGAGTAGTGATAAATCCCCGGTTCCAGGTCGCTGACATTCTGCACCGACAGGTAGGTTTCAACGGGGTACAGAGCTCCCGCCGACGGCGCCGCCCTGAACCCCCAATTCACCGCCTCACGCGTGATGCCCTGGGCCGCCCAGAGCAGCTGCGACATTTCGGCGGGATCCAGGGGCTCGCGCGCGAAGTTCCGGATGCTTCGCCTGCCGCCGACCGCCTCCCAGATGGGCATCCCATCCTCCAAGGCGGGAGGTTCGAGGCTGAATTTGGCCGCCTCCGGAAAGAGCTTGACCGCTTCGGGCCGGAGCCGTCGGAGATGATAACCGCCCCCCAGCTTCCCCCGGATGTACTTTGTTTCCTCTTGAAAACGTTCGCCGATGCCTGTAGCCATGTCGGATCTCCTCGCTTGGAGTGCGCTTGCCGCCAGCATACCCGTGGGCGCGACGAAAATAAACCCCCTGGACTTGGCCTGCGGAGCCAAGCCCCGGTGATCGGGCCACATGAACGTCGGCGGATGGACTACTTGAACCTTAGAGAATACAGGTCAGCGTCCTTCATGACGAACCGCAGGCCCACAGGTTTTCCCGCCAGGCCCTCGAGCGACGCGCCCGCCTTCCACGGCACGGCGAATTCGACCTCGTCGCCGTAAATCTCCGTGGCGTCGGCCAGCCCGAAACCGGGGACCGGGTTTCCCTGTGCATCCTGGACCTCGACCCGCACCGACCCGGCGGCGGACGTAGAATAGTTGATGACCAGCTCGCGTCCCGAAAAGACCAAAGGCTTCGTCACCAGCTCGCCGCTCGCCGCCCCGGCATGGACGGAGACGAACCCGTCCAGCCGCAGGGTGTGGCGCCTCAGCCTGGCGTTCTTGACGTAGTAGCCCTCGGTCGAATAGAAAGAGATCTCGTCCGGGGCGCCGGGGAAGAACGACGGCGTCTGGATAAGCCCCCAGGCGATCAGGTTGTTGCGGTTCACCCAACGCTCCAGCTGCAGCCCGGGCCGGAGGAACGCCTCCTGCCATCTTTTCCAGTGAAGGCCGTCCCGGCTGGACATAAACACGCCGTCGGAAACCCCCGGCAGCTTATGGGAGCCGACTTTCCGGTCGGGGAGGAACCGCTTGGGGAACCCGACGAGGATGTGGGGCGCCCGGAAATAGGGCGTCACGGCGTTCGTATAGAGATGCTCCGGCGGGACGTTGCCGTAATCCAGCCACCCTGGCTTCGTCCAGCTCAAGAAGTCCGGAGACGCAGCGAACATGATGTCCCGGACCTTTTTGTCTTTGAAATCGCGATGGAACTCGAGGTATTGTCCGCGGCTTGCGTCCCAGAAGGCCAGGTTGTGGCTGTCGAAGGGGAAACCCGCCAGGATCGGCTCCGGGCGGAGGAGGGACCAGCGGATGCCGTCCGCCGACTTGAAGGCGTAGAGTTTATCGCCCTCGCTGGCCACGGCCTTGTACCGCGCGTCCGGCGGCGCGGCGGGGTTGCCGTCCTTGAAGGGAGAGAAGTTGTGGGCGCCGATCCCCTGCCAGACGATGTTGTTCTTGTTCGACCCCTGGAAACCGAACAGGCCGAGCTCGGGCTTGGTGAACCGGAGGCCGTCGCGGCTCTCTGCGTAACAGACGTTCTGGCCGCTGTGCTTTTCCGTCACCGGGTCGTAATCCGACCCGCGGTAGTACATGCGGACGATCTCCCCGTCCCTGAAGACCGTGGCGTAGGTGCTCGTGTTCCCCTCCCACGGGGCGTCGAAGACGATGGCGACGTCGCGGGAGACCGGCTGCTGGAGGCGGAGTTCGGTCCCCGTCATCTTCGCGGTCAGGAAGTCGTCGACGAAGAGCTCAAGCCGCGAGCCGATGTCGATCGCGCCGCCCCCCGTTCCCCCGGACGCGGCCGCCGCGCCGCGGCAGGCGGGGAGGGAGATCGCGACGAGCGCGCAGCCCAGGATGGCCAAGGTGACCCTTGATCTTGCCGACAGGTTTCGGTCCATGCGATCGACCTCCGGAAGGAGTGCGGCCCGAACCACGATTCCTGAATCGCAGCCGGGCCGCCGGAAGGATATTGTATTCTCGAGCGGGGGCGCGGCTCAACTCTTAAGATGGCCGAGGCGGCCGATTGACCGCCGGCGATGCGCCCGTCTATCATAAAAGCGGGGTGAGCCGGTCGACGCATTACCGTAAAGGAGAGATCCATGCGCAAATTGTCCGTCTTCAACCTGGTGACCCTCGACGGCTATTTCGCCGGCCCGGGCGGCGACATCTCCTGGCACAACGTCGACGAGGAGTTCCAGGAGCTGGCCAACGCGGCCTCGAACTCGGGGAACACGCTCCTGTTCGGCCGCGTCACCTATGAGCTCATGGCGGGCTACTGGCCGACGCCGGAAGCGATCCGGGAGGACCCGATCGTGGCCGCCGGCATGAATTCCTCGGAAAAGATCGTCTTTTCGAGGACACTGGAAACGGCCGAATGGAACAACACCCGATTTGTGAAAGACGACCCTGCCGCCGAGGTCCGGCGCCTGAAACAAGGGACCGGCAAGGGCTTGACCGTGCTCGGCAGCGGCAGCCTGGTGGCCCAGCTCGCGCAGGCAGGCCTCGTCGACGAATACGAGATCCTGCTCAACCCCGTGGTCCTCGGGGGCGGAAAAACCATGTTCGAGGGCGTCAAGGACCGGTTCAAGCTGCGGTTGAAATCGTCGCGCGTCTTCGGCAACGGCAACGTCCTGCTCCGCTACGCGCCGGTGCGGTAGACGAGGCCTCCGGAGAGACAGGCCCGGTGCCTGTCGATTCATTCCGGAGGCCTCCTCGTTTCACCTGCTGCTATTTCTTTGTTCTTCAGTCATGTTTGCGCCGGCCGGGCGGTTGCGGTTCTTCCGGAACCTTCTCAGGGAGAGGTAGATCAAGATGGCGGCGGCCGCCAGGAAGAACGCCAGCACGAGCCGCCTTATGCCGCCGCCCACGTAGGTCAGGCGAAGGGTCATCGGTTCGCCGCTCACCAGCGTCTCGGCGAAGCGATAGAGCTCGCCCGACGTCGGTATTTGGACCCGGATGGGCAGCACTCCCGTGGCCACCGGCGCTCCTCCAGCCTGGGCGTCCTGGACGCGCCGATTGAACTGGATCTCGTTTTCGACTTGAGAAGCCAGCTGGGACTGGTCGAGAACCAGCTTGGCGCCGAACTCCTTCTTCATCTCGTCGGCCTGGCGGAGGACGCGGTCCTTGTAATCCGGCGGCACATCCTCGCCCGGTTGGGGGGCGGCGGGCTCGATCAGGCTTGCCGTCCGGCGTTTGAGGCGAAGGATCGGGCGGAGGCCGCTGGCGCTTTTCTCTTTCTCGACCGAACCTCCGAACCGGAGGTAGTCGTAGCCGGCGGGAAGATAGACGCTCCACAGCGCCTGACTGACGATGATATCCGGCACCGGGAAATCGGCCGACCGACGGCCGAAAGACCCGAAGCGCGGGGTTTTCTGGTGATAGATGACCTCGACGTCGAATGCGGCGAGGCCCGAAGCGCCCTCCCGCGACCGATTGAGCGGGACCAGGATCTTGCCGTCGCCCCGGCGCGGCTTGGCCGGCGCGCCGTCGACAAAAACGCTCCAGAGCTCCGCATCCTTCGGGAGGGCGAGCTCGAGGAACTGCTTCGAGGTGTTGCGGACCGAATAGACGACCCGGTGGACGATCTTCCCGTCTTCGGTGACCAGGGTGACCCCGCTGGCCAGGTCGATGACCGTGCTGACGACCCGGACCTCCTCGTGCTTCTTGATATCGAAAACGAGGGCATACGGCGACCGCAGGTATTTGAACCCGAAGATGAGCGGCTTGAGCGAACGGCCGATGAGCGGCCCGGGAAGCTCGGAGACGTCGAGTGCGTCGGCGCCCTCAAGGCTCGAAACGACGACCTCGGCCGCGCCCTTGAGTTCAACTCCCAGGAAGCCTTTTTCCCGGATGGCGTCCACAACCGTGAAGCCCTCGTAGCCGGCGGCCTGGGCGCCGCCGGGGAGGATCTTTTCGGCCGCGACCGTGACGGCGAAATTACCCTTTTTCGGAAAATCGAAGGGGACCTCGAGATACGTCTCTTCCTTACGGACCAGCTCGCGCCATTCGCCGACCCCGGGGCCGCGGACATCGAGGATGTTATATCCCTCGGGGACACGCAGCACCAGCGCCGGGATCGTGTTCTGAAGGACCGTCAAGGCGATCTCGGCGCTGATCCGGACGGCGTCCTCTTCGATCGAGATCAGGGTGAGCGTGTCCGCGTAGGTCTTGGCGGGCCCGGCCGGCGCTTCGGCGATCTTCTTCCGCCATTTGAGGGAGACGGTTTCGGTCGGGGTCAGGACGGCGAAGATATGGGTCCCGCTGCCGCGTTCCGAGACCTCGAGCTGCTGGGCGCCCAAAACCTCGACCTCGAGCCCGCGATGAGGAAGGTCGAACTCGAGGGTCGTGATCGGAGTCCTGGGTACGGGGAAGGAGACCCCCTGGACCTGATCGCCGGTCGCGCGCAGGGCGAAATCCACGGCGATCCGGAGTTGTCCCGCCCTGGCCGTCGAGACCGTGTAGCGTCCGTCCTTGATTTCGATCAGCGCGGGCATGTCGTTCAGCCGGATATCGCGAACGGCGATCTGCCCGGGGAAGAGGGGGAGGCTGACGAATGCGCCGGGGGTGGCGGGGAAGACATCAGCGGAGATGTCGGCCAGCACGAGCACCGCGCCGCCGGCGAGGCGGCCTCTGTACGCCGATCTCCTCAACAGCGACTCCGCCGGCCGCTGACTGCCGGTCGATGCCGGCGGCTTCATTTTGTCGAGCAGGTTGCGGAATTGGGCCCGAGTCAGGACGACTTTTTCGTCGCGGAGCTCGAAGGCCGGGACGATCTTCGTGTCCGTCTGGGCGATGATCTGCTGAAACTCGGCCCAGGAGAGGACGATCTCGTCCTTCCCCAAGTCGAGGAGCTTCTTGAATTCCTCCCATGAGACCTTGACGGCGCCTGTTTCCGCCGCCTCCTGGGCGGGCGCGGCGAAAGAGAAAGCGAAGACGAGAGCCAAAACCAAAGAGAGCTTTTTGAAGAGTGTCGGCATGTCATCCTCCTTATTCGGCTTACACATCAGGGATACAGCAAGCTTCGGAAGGATGTGTCACCGGGGAGTAAAACGATTGTCAAAGAAGTGTCAAAACCGCCGGCGACGAAGGGGAACGCTTTGACACGCCCTTTTTTTCTTTGTAAGCTCAAATCATCCCATAAACGCCGCGAAAATTCGAACACGAGGTGTTGCCATGATCGAATTGCCGGAAGCTCTCAACATCGCCGGTCAGCTCAACAAGGCCATATCCGGCAAGCGGATCGCCGCGGTGACGGCGGCGCACACCCCTCACAAGCTGGCTTGGTACTATGGAGATAAAGCGAAGTACGCCGGGCTGCTTGTCGGCCGAACCGTCGGTCGCGCCTCGGCGCATGGCGGCCTGGTGGAGATCAAGGCCGGAGACGCCAATATCCTGCTTGGGGAAGGGGCCATGATCCGGTTCCACCCTCCGGGCGGACCGCGTCCGGCGAAGCACCAGCTCGTGATCGAATTCGAGGACGACTCGGCCATCAGCGCCGCCGTTCAAATGTATGGAGGAATGGGGGCGTTCCTCGAGGGCAAGCTGGATAATCCTTATTATAGGGTGGCCAAAGAAAAGCCTTCCCCCTTCTCCCCGGCTTTTGACCGAGATTATTTCGACCGCATCATTTCCGTACCGGAGGTTCAGAAGCTCAGCCTGAAGGCTCTGTTGGCGACCGAGCAGAGGATCCCCGGGCTCGGCAACGGCGTCCTTCAGGATATTCTGTTCAACGCCGGAATGCACCCGAAAAAAAAGGCCGGCACGCTCTCCGCTAAAGACCGAAAAGTCCTGTTTAAAGCCGTAACAAATACGCTGTCCGCGATGGCGGCCACGGGAGGCCGGGACACTGAATCGGATCTTTTCGGGCTGCCCGGGGGCTACAAGACCGCGCTCAGCAAGAACACGGTGAACACGCCCTGCCGGGTTTGCGGTACCGTGATTAAGAAAGAAGCTTATATGGGCGGCAGTATTTATTATTGCGGAAAATGCCAGAGGTCATGAGAATGCTCCTCGGCGCCTTCACCTCGATATGGGTGGGAAACTGGGGCGTCTTTTGGGTAGGGGCCGCGTTTCCTGACCGATTCAATAAATAAGACTTACGCCGCGGGGGAACAATCGCTTCATCGACCCTGCAGATCATGCCGGCCCGTCTCTCCTGATGAGCAGGTCCGATCAGTCGGCGCGGAAAGCGGGACGGTGGAGGATGTCTTGATCATGATCAAATGAAGAGTCACTCCCGCCATGATCAGGAACAAGATCGCTCGACCCCACAAGGAGGAGACGGCGAATAACATGGTGGCCCCGATCGTAAGCCACAAGGTTAGGATCGTCAGGATCTTCAGCAGGAGCGGCAGTCCGCGGCCTTCCCGGTAATTTCCGATGTATTTTCCGAACCAACGGTTGTTCAGCAGCCAATGATAGAGCCGGCTCGAGCTTCGCGCATAACAGGCCGCGGCCAGAAGAAGGAAGGGAGTGGTGGGGAGGATGGGCAGGAATATGCCGACAACACCCAAAATGACAAACAGCGTCCCGCCGGCGACGAGGACGCATCTGGTCAAAGGAGCGGTAACTTTTCTTTTCGGCTGCGCCGGTGGAATAATCGTCCAAGCTCCGATCTGGCCTCATCTGTTCACGAGAAATCATTAAAGATCAATTCCAGTCAAAATTGCCCCGTGACACGGCCGTGATATGAGTTCAGGGGCGTGCCTTGAGATACGGCTTAAGATAGCGGCCCGTGATCGAGTCCTTGGCGGCGGCCACGGCTTCCGGCGTCCCGGCGGCCACCACCCGGCCGCCGGCGGCTCCGCCTTCCGGGCCGAGGTCGATCACGTGGTCGGCGCACTTGATGACGTCCAGGTTGTGCTCGATGACCACCACGCTGTGGCCCTCCTCGACCAGCCTCTGGAAACAGCGCAGCAGGACCGAGACGTCGTCGAGATGGAGGCCGATCGTCGGCTCGTCGAAAAGGTAGAGGATCCGCTTCTCCCGCTCGTGGACGAGGTGGTAGGCGAGCTTGATGCGCTGGAGCTCGCCCCCGCTCAGGGTCGTCGTCGGCTGGCCGAGCCTGAGGTATCCCAAACCGACGTCCTGGAGCGGCGCGAGCTTCTTCAGGATGTCGGGCCGGTCGGCGAAAAAGGCCATGGCCTCGGTGACGCTCAAGCCTAAGACTTCGTCGACATTCTTTTCCTTGTACTTGACCTCGAGGATGTCGCTCCGGAAGCGCTTGCCGCCGCACTCGTCGCAAGTCAGGACGACGTCGGACAGGAACTGCATCTCGACGATCGTCTGGCCCGCGCCTTTGCAGGCTTCGCATCGGCCGCCCGGGGTATTGAAGGAAAAGAAGCCCGGCTTGAACCCCAGAGCCTTGGCCTCGCGCGTCTTGCTGAAAAGGTCGCGGATGCCGTCCATGGCCTTGGTGTAGGTCGCGGGAATGGACCGGGGCGACGTGCTGAGCGGCGACTGATCGACCATGATCAGCCTGTCGATGAGCTCCCGGCCGCGGATCTCCTTGAACCCGTTGCCGGTCCGGCCGTCCCAGCCGAGGTAGAGGACGTCGTGAAGGAGCGTGCTCTTGCCCGATCCCGAGACGCCGGTGATGCAGGTCAGGGTGCGGAGCGGGATCTTGACGTCGATGTCCTTGAGGTTGTGCTTCGAGGCGCCCCGGACCTCGACATAGCCCGCCCCCTTTCGCCGGCGCGCGGGCGCCGCGATCTCCTTTTCGCCCCGCAGGTACTTCGCGGTCAGCGAGTCCGGCTGGCGGAGGAACTCGTCCATCGGGCCGGCGAACAGCACCCGGCCGCCGGCCTCGCCGGCACCCGGGCCGAGGTCGACAATGTACTCGCCGGCGCGGATGATCTCCGGGTCATGCTCGACGACGAGCACCGTGTTGCCGAGCTCCTTCAGGGACTTCAGGATCTCGACGAGGCGGTGGTTGTCGCGGGCGTGAAGGCCGACCGACGGCTCGTCGAGCACGAACATCGTCCCCACGAGCGAGGCGCTGAGCGCGGCGGCCAGGTTGATCCGCTGGGCCTCGCCGCCGCTCAGGGTGAAGGTCATCCGGTCGAGCGTGATGTAGTCGAGCCCCACCTCGAGCAGGAACCGCAGCCGGCCCTGGATCTCGGCGACGAGCTTCTCGGCAACCTGCCGCTCGAACGGCTGGAGCTCGAGGTCGCGGAAAAACGCCGACGCCTCGCCGACCGTCAGCCCGGTGACGTCGCCGATCGACCGGCCCTGGATCTTGACGCTCAAGGCGTTCGGGTTCAGGCGCGCCCCGCCGCAGGCCGGGCAGGAGACATACTTCCGGTATCGGCTCAGGAAGACCCGGATCTGGATCTTGTATTTCTTGGTCTGGAGCCAATCGAAAAAGCCCGCGGTGCCCTCGTACTTCCCGCCGCCCTCCCGGACGAAGCGCTGTTGCTCGGCGGTCAGCCGCTCGTAGGGCACGTTCGTCGGGACGCCGTGGCGCGGCGCCTCCTTCAGGAGCTCCCGCCGCCACCAGCGCGCGACCCGCCGGGTCCAGGGCTCGACCGCGCCCTCCTCCAGGCTGAGGCTCTTGTCCGGGACGATCTTGTCGTCGTCAAGGACGGCCAGGTCGCCGAACCCGTGGCAGTCGGGGCAGGCGCCTTGCGGGCTGTTGAAGGAGAACATATTGGGGAAGGGCTCTTCGTACTGGGTGTTGTCGTGCTTGCACTCGAGCATCTCCGAGAACGGGAATTCACGGCCGTCGGCGGCGCGGACCTTGACCCGGCCGCCCCCCTTCTTGAACCCCATCTCCAGGGAATCGACGAGCCGCTCCCTGTCCGACGGGTCGAGCCGGAGCTCGTCAACGAAAACCTCGACTTGGCCCTTCTTGGGGAGGCGGGCCGTTTCCAGCTCGACCACCCGGCCGTCCTGGATGATCCGGAAGAAGCCTTCCTTGCGCAGGACGGCGGTCCCTTTTTCGAGCGGCCAGGAGAACGTGATCCGGACGGACGGGCGGTCCGGGAGGCCGAACAACGTTTCGACGATGGCGTCGATCGTGTCCCGGCGGACGGGCCGGCCGCACTTCAAACAATGGACGATCCCGATCCGGGCGAACAGGACGCGCAGGAAATCGTGGATCTCGGTGACGGTGGCCACGGTCGAGCGCGGGTTCTTGGTGGCGGCCTTCTGCTGGATGGCGATGGCCGGGGTGATGCCCTCGATCAGATCGGCGTCCGGCTTGTCCATCCGCTCCAGGAACTGGCGGGCGTAGGCCGAAAGCGACTCGATGTACCGGCGCTGGCCCTCCGCGTAGAGGGTGTCGAAAGCGAGCGACGACTTGCCCGAGCCGCTCAGGCCGGTCACGATGACCAGGCGGTAGAGCGGGATGTCCAGGTCGATATTCTTCAGGTTATGGACCCGGACGCCCCGGAGCTTGATTATTTCGTCCATATCAGCTTGCCATTGGAACACCCATTATACATGTTTACCACCGGGGTTCGGGAATCTCGTCGCTCCGCTCAGGTTCTTGACGCCGTTTCCGGAGCGCTCTTCTCGGCGCTGCGGAACAGCGCGCGATGTTAGGTCAGTCCACCCTTGCCTGTGCTCAAAATCCGACATCTCCGCACGCCCCTCCACTGCTCAAACAGTCCTCGCGGCCCGAAGCCAGGCTTCCCTCGAAAAGCGCCCCGGAAAGGCTGAACCTTCGGACGTCGCTTCTCAATTCCCGAACCTCGATGTTCGGGTTCAATCCTTAGCCTGCGCCGTTGAGGACATTCTGCGTTTGGATTAGAATAGCCGCTTCGACCGTCCAGACACAGTATCATGAGTTTCCTCTACATTATCGGGATCGCCGTCGCCCTGGCCATGGACGCGCTGGCCGTGTCCATCGCGGTCGGTGTGGCCCATCACCCGGTGACCGGGCGCCAAACTCTCCGGCTGGCCTCGACCTTCGGCCTGTTCCAGTTCGTCATGTGCACCGCGGGTTGGGCGGCGGGGGAGACCGTCGTCAAGCACATCGGCCGGTACGATCACTGGGTCGCGTTCATCCTCCTCCTGATCGTGGGGGGCCGGATGATCCATGAGGCTTTCGAGCATGATGAGGGCGAGGAAAAGAAACGGCGCGACCCGACCGCCCTCGGTCCGCTGCTCGTCCTGGGCGTCGCGACCAGCCTGGACTCGCTGGCCGTGGGGTTGAGCCTGGCGGCGCTCCGCACGTCCATCCTCTATCCGGCCGCCGTCATCGGTGTCGTAGCCTTCGTCATGACCGTGGCCGGCATGAAGCTCGGGCCGGCCCTGGGGAAGGTCTTCGGGCGGCGGGCCGAGCTGTTCGGCGGCCTGGTGCTGATCGCGATCGGCATCAAGATCCTGGTCGACCACCTGGGGGGCGGCTAAGGCGGGGGCCGGGAGTGTTGCCGGGCGTCGCCCTGAATCGCGATGAGAGTTGACAAAGCCCGACCGCATGAGTAATTCTATGCGCGGTGAGCTGTCAGGCTTCAAGATTAAGAATCGGTCCCAGGTCCTCGTTCCGAGGCGTCAAATCCTGCCCTAAAGGCAACATGCGGTTTCCGCAGCGCCCTGACCTGAATAAGCTGACAGCTCGCCGTAATTATTTAAGTCTTTAGGATATGCGAAGAGGAGGCATGATGAGAGACCCGAAATCCATAACCCGGCGTGAATTCATGGAGCATTCAGCCCTGGCCGCGGCCGGGCTGATGATTGTCCCCCGGCACGTGCTCGGCCGGGGCTACCAGGCGCCCAGCGACACGGTTAACATCGGCTGCGTCGGCGCCTGGGGCCGCGGCGCGGGCGACATCCAGGGCGTCAGCACCGAGAATATCGTCGCCCTTTGCGACGTCGACGACGAAATGATGGCCAAGCTGCTGAAGAACCCGGAGAACCCCCCCGAGCGGCAGGCCAAGTACGACAAAGCCCGCAAGTACCGCGATTTCCGCGAGATGCTGGACAAAGAGAAGGACTTGGACGCGATCACCGTGGCCACGCCCGACCACACCCACGCCGTCATCGCCATGGCGGCGATGAAGCGCGGCAAGCACGTCTATTGCGAGAAGCCGCTGACCCATACGGTCCAGGAAGCCCGGCTGATGGCCGAGACCGCGAAGAAGATGAACGTCGTGACCCAGATGGGCAACCAGGGCCACTCCAAGGAAGGCGCCCGGCTGCTCAACGAGTGGATCTGGGACGGCGCCATCGGCCCCGTGACCGAGGTCCATGTCTGGACGAACCGGCCGATCTGGCCGCAGGGCATCGAGGCCCCGGCCGAGAGGCCGTCCTGTCCGTCCTCCCTCGACTGGGACGTCTGGCTCGGGCCGTCCGCCTGGCGGGCCTATCATCCGGCCTATCTTCCGTTCGCCTGGCGGGGCTGGTGGGATTTCGGGACGGGGGCCGTGGGCGACATGGGCGCCCATCTCATCGACCAGCCGTTTTGGGCTCTGAACCTGGGCGCGCCCAAGACCGTCCAGGCCAGCTCAACGCCGTTCAACAAGGACAGCTACCCGCTGGCCGAGATCATCACCTACGACTTCGGCGCCCGGGGCGAGATGCCTCCGTGCCGGCTCATCTGGTATGACGGCGGCCTGGCCCCGGCCCGGCCGATGGGCCTCGACAGCGGGCGGATGATGGGTGACGACGGCGGCGGCTGCCTGTTCATCGGTTCGAAGGGGAGCCTCCTCTGCGGCACTTACGGCGAGAATCCGCGCCTCCTCCCGGAGAAGATGATGCAAGACTATAAGCGGCCGGAAAAGACCATCCCGCGGTCGCCCGGCATTCACGAGGAATGGATCGCCGCCATCAAGGCCGGTAAAAAATCCACGACCGACTTCTCCTATTCGGGCCCGTTGACCGAGATGATGCTCCTGGGGAACATCGCCATCAGGGCGCAGGAGCAAAAGATCGTCCTCGAGTGGGACCCGGTCAAGATGCAGTTCCCGAACTATCCCGACGCCAACCAGTACCTGCACTTCGAGTACCGCAAGGGCTGGTCGCTGTAGCGCAGCGGGAGGGGACCGTGAAAGACATCCTGCTGATGGTGGCCGTGTTGTCCGTTTTGCCCGGATTGCTGACCGCGATGACGGGAGGCCCGGCGGACCAGACGGCGGCGCAGAAGGCGGACCTCCAGAAGTGGGCGGTCCACGACCTCAACCGGCCGTTGCCCCCCGTCATCGACCCGGGCCCGGCCGGGCCGCCCGTGCCCGCCCCGTCCGACGCCGTCGTCCTCTTTGACGGCAAAGACCTCTCGCGATGGCAGGATGCCAAGGGAGGACCGGCGAAGTGGAAGGTCGAGAGCGGATATATGGAGGTGGTGGCCAAAACGGGGGCGATCCGGACCAAGCAGGGGTTCGGCGACTGCCAGGTCCACGTCGAGTGGGCTGTCCCCGCCGTGGCTGTCGGGGAAAGCCAGGAGCGAAGCAACAGCGGCGTCTTCCTGATGGACATCTACGAGGTCCAGGTCCTGGACTGCTACGACAATAAAACGTACGCCGATGGGTCGGCCGCCTCGCTCTACGGCCAGTATCCGCCGCTCGTCAACGCCTGCCGGAAGCCCGGGGAGTGGCAGGCCTACGACATCATCTTCCATCGGCCGCGGTTCGACGCGGCGGGGAAGGCGGTGAGCCCGGCGCGGTTCACGGTCGTCCACAACGGCGTGCTCGTCCAGGACAACGTCGAGCTGACGGGCCCGACCGCCCACAAGGCGCGGCCGCCTTACGCGGCGCACGGCGACAAGCTGCCGCTGTCGCTCCAGGACCACGGCAACCCCGTCCGCTTCCGGAACATCTGGCTCCGCCCCCTCGAATAGTCCTGGGGACAGCACTAAATTGGTGACAGGATATCAATTCCCCTATTTATTTGATGGCCGCGGCATCCGGCGCCGTGCATCGTGGTCTCTTTCAACGAGCGCTCCGTTCAAGTGAATCGCTATCCGCTGCCATGGGGGGTCCGGGGAGAGGGGCCCAAGAGTGAGCGGACCCATTTCGGGCCGGTACCACGCGCAGCCGCTGAGGGCTGCCGAATTGTTGACTTCGAGGATCAGAACCGATAATAGATGGAATAGCCCGCGAGAACGAGGAGAACTGAATGAGAAATAGCGCCCGACAGGCCAGGCTCTTGGGTTCAATCATCGTGCTGGTGGTCGCCGCGGCGTTCTTGCTTGCCGCCGCGGCAGCCCCTGGCCCGGCGCAGACGGCGAAGAAAAAGGCCCTTTTCGTCTGGGGAGGCTGGGACGGCCACGAGCCGAAACAGTGCGTGGACATCTTCGCCCCCTACCTCGAGAAACAGGGATTCGAGGTCGAGATCTCCAACTCCCTCGATTCCTACCTCGACGCCGCCAAGATGAAAGCGCTCGACCTGATCGTCCAGGCCTTCACCATGGCCTCGATCACCCCCGAGCAGGAGAAGGGCCTCGAGGAAGCGGTGAAGGCCGGAGTCGGGCTGGCCGGCTGGCACGGCGGCCTGGCCGATTCCTTCCGGAGCAACGTCGAGTACGAATTCATGGTCGGCGGCCAGTGGGTGGCGCATCCCGGCGGGATCATCTCTTACGAGGTCAATATCATCGACCGCGGCGACCCGATCACCAAGGGGCTGGCCGATTTCAAGATGAATTCCGAGCAATACTACATGCAGGTCGACCCGATCAACGAGGTCCTGGCGACCACCACGTTCTCGGGAGAACACGCCTCCTGGATCAAGGGCGCGGTGGTGCCGGTCATCTGGAAAAAGATGTACGGCAAGGGCCGCGTTTTCTACACCTCGCTCGGCCACGTGGCCAAAGATTTCGACGTGCTCCAGGCCCGCGAGATCGTCAACCGGGGGATGCTCTGGGCGGCTCGCGTCAGCGGCGAGGACGCCAAGCCGACCACCGCACGGCGGTAATCCGAAGGTCTCATCGGCCCTCCTCCTTTTTAGTTTACAGCTTTGCATTTAAGCCTGGGAGGGTATCCAGGAAACCCGGCCTCCCATAAGGACGCGTCCGGGGATTCGGATTCCCGCACCGGACCCAAGTGCGGTCCCTCGTCTTTCTTCCAGGCCTAGAAAAGATATAAAAAACCCTTGACAAGAGAAATGCCTGGTGATATATAAATGATATCATATTGATATTTAGGAGGAGGTTGTCATGACAAACGAGAAACCCGGCAGGTCATTAAGCGGCTGGGCGGCTCTGGCTATCCAGCTTTTGTTTATCGCCGCTTTCGTCTGGCTGCTGGCCGCCTCGATATCCGGCCAACAGTGGTCCGCGTCCAGCCTTGTCCTTATGGGCGCCCTGCTCATCGCCGCCGTGTTCATGCCCTTCGGCTATTTCACCCTGCAGCCGAACGAGGCCAAAGCGCTGATCCTCTTCGGCAAATACAAGGGTACGATCCGGCAGGACGGGTTCCATTGGACGAACCCCTTTAAGCTTGCGGTGCCGCGCAGTAAATACACGCTTTCCCTCCGGATCCGCAACTTCGAGGTGGAAAAGCTCAAGGTGAACGACAAGCGGGGCAACCCGATCGAAATCGCCGCCGTCGTCGTCTGGCGCGTTGAAGACTCCGCCCATGCGCTGTTTGACGTCGACCGCTACGAGCACTACGTCAAGATCCAGAGCGACGCCGCTCTCCGCCATCTGGCGAACTGCTATCCCTACGACCACGGCGAAGAGGAGGAAGAAGTGACGCTCCGCAGCGGCATCGAGGAAGTCTCCTCCGTCTTGAGGAAAGAGCTCCAGGAGCGGCTAGCTAAAGCCGGGGTCGTCGTGGAAGAGACCCGCCTGACGCACCTGGCCTACGCCCCCGAGATCGCCAGCGCCATGCTCCGCCGCCAGCAGGCCGAGGCCATCATCGCCGCCCGGCGGAAGATCGTTCACGGCGCCTGCTCGATGGTGGAAATGGCCCTGGAGGACCTGCAGTCGAAGAAAGTGGTGGAGCTCGACGAAGAGCGCAAAGCGGCCATGGTGAGCAACCTGCTCGTCGTGCTCTGCGGCGAAGCCGAAGCGACAGCCCGTGATCAATACCGGAACCCTGTACAAATGACTTGAGCGAACGGGCTGATGGCCGATAAGAAATCGTTCCTCCTCCGGCTGAACCCGGAGGTCTGGAAGGAGATCGAGCGGTGGGCCGCGGACGACTTCCGGAGCGTCAACGGGCAGATCGAGTTCATCCTGCACGAGGCGGTCGGCGCAGCGGAGGAAGAAAAACCGTCCCGGCCCGAACCCCGCGGCGGGCGAAGTCCCGCGCCAGGAGAAACCATGAAAAAAGGCGTGTGCCCCAAGTGCCAGTCCAAAGAAGTCTACAGCGGCGCGTCGGTATCGATGAAATCGGGAATGAGCCACAGCAATACCATCCCGGTTACGGGTTTCAGGATGGCCGCCCTGGATAACTATGTTTGCGGCCAGTGCGGGTATGTCGAAAGCTACGTCGCCAAGGAGAAGGACCTCGCGGCTATCAGGAAGAAGTGGCCGCTGGCGTTCTGAGCGGGCTGGCCTATTTTACTGAGGCTTCTCTTCCTTGGGGACTTCCGGTTTAGCGGCTTCCGGCTTGGGTGCTTCAGGTTCGGGTGATCCCGCCGCAGGCTTGGGCGCCTTTTCGCCCCCCTTCTCTTTCGGCGCGCCGGCCTTCTTTTCCGGCTTGGGCTTCTTGGCCTTGGCCTCTTCGGGGGCCTTCTTGGACTTCTCGGCCTTCTTCTCGGGTTTGCCGCCTTCCTTCTCGAGCTTGGCGGCCGCCGCCTTGTCCGCCTTGATCTTGGCCATTTCCTCCGTTCGCTTATCGTGCGCCGCGATCAGCCTCAGCCTGTTGTTCACGGCCCGGAGACCGGCCTTGATCCTCTTGACGATCGGGTCCTTATCGGCCCTGGGGGCTTCGATCCCCTTCCCGGACAGGAAGGACAGCCGATCTTTCAGCTGCTGTTCGAAATGTGCTTTTTGACGAATTTGCGTTTGCGTCTGCTTCATGCCCATGTCTTACTCCTCTCGGGTTGGGGTTCATTATGTATACCATAGATGCCGCCGGAAAACCACCGCGCCCCCCGGTAGCCTGATATCTCTTTCGTGTCAGGGCGATGTTCATCAAAGGGGTCCTGTCATGGCGCATCCCTGTGCGTCCTCGCGCCTCACCCGTCAACGATTGTTCGCGCACTCCCATGGGAGAGGGGTCCCCGTCGCTCCGGGCGCGCAGGGATTGGCGCCATGCCACCCCGCCAATACCTTCCCAGGGTTATACAAAACGATGCATCCCCCCGGCAGTTGACCCGGCGGCGGCCATGTGTTATTGAAGACGGGAGGCCTCGAAAGGATGCTCGATGAATTCCCGCGGCCCGATCGGAGAGAACGATGACCGTTGAAGCGCTGAAACAGATCGCCTATAAACCTCACGCCCAGGCCGTCCTGGCCGGGCTCCGGGAGCTCTACGAAAGACGCGCCGACGACCGGGTGTTCGCCTCGATGGACGTCCCGAGCGCCGCGCTCTCGGCCTTCCGGCGCGCCCACCCCGAAGGCTTCTGCGCCGCCCCGGACCTCCGCGAGAGGATCGTCTTCTGGGACGGCTTCCTTGGCGAACATGCCCCGGTCGAGGACGATTCCATACCGAGCGCCTACCTGAGCGAGCTCGACCAAGGGCTCTACGGGGGGCTGGTCGGCGGGGAGGTCCGTTTTCTCTGCGACCCCGAGACGGGCTGGATCTCCTCGATGGTCCCGCCGCTCATCAACGACTGGGCGGAATTCGATAAGCTGCGCTTGGATGAAGGGCACCCCTGGTTCAAGCGCTACCTCGACCAGCTCGAGATCTACGCCCGGGGAGCCGGGGACAGGTTCGGCCTCAGCCACTTCATCCTGGTCGACAGCCTCAACTTCGTCTTCGAGCTCTTCGGCGCCACCCGGACCTATCTCGAGCTCTTCGACCATCCCGAGCGCGTCCGGCAGGCCGTCGAATTCGCCTTCGCCCTGAACCTCAAGGTGCACGAGACGTTTTTCGAGAAGGCGCCACGCTTCGCCGGGGGCACGTTCAGCAATATGGTCGAGTGGATCCCCGGCCGTATCGTCTCGGAGAGCGTCGACCCCTTCCACATGACCTCGGTCGACACCTTCGAGGAATGGGGAAGGGAGCCCGTCGAGCGGATCCTCTCCCGGTTCGACGGCGGCGTCCTCCACCTCCACGCCAACGGCCGGCACCTTCTGCCGGCGGTGCGGTCCGTCAAAGGGCTGAAGGCTGTTTTCATGGCCGACGACCGCGGGTTCACCCCGGCTTTCGAGGCGCTGCCCGGCTTCAAGCCCGTCGCCGGCGACCTTCCCCTGGTCCTGAACGCCGATTTCGGAGCCTTCCAGCTCGCCCTGCAGGAGCACAGGCTCACGGGCGGCGTCTTCTATAAGGTCAAAGGGGTCCCGGACGTTGTCACGGCGAACAGGCTGATGGAAAAGGTTCGGGCTTACCGCGTCTGAAGATCGGCTTCCTTCCCTATTGGATGCCCGCCAGGAATTCCCTGAGCTTCCGCCAGTTTCCCTGCGTGTGAGCCGGAGCGCCCGGCGCCGTTTCGTCGACGACCGCCAGGGCGGCCTTTGCGGCCCCGCCCATCTCCGTCTTCGGCAATCCCGAGATGCCGTCGACGACCCGCCACAGCGCCGCGGCCTGGTCCGCGCCGTAAAGCGGGGCCAGCCGCCGGACCGTGAATTCCTCGACCGTCATCTCCGGGTGGAAGCAGAATTCTTTGAACGCGAGATAGTTGAGGAACATGTTGGGCGCCCCGTCCCCGAGCTCCCCGTAGAAGGCCAGCCCCTCGAGCCCCGAGCGGGCGCTGTTGGCGGCCGCGGCCTGGAACCGCCGCAGGAAGAGATCGTTTTCGGTCGAGGTGCTCTTGTTGGCCCAGTGGAGATAGCCGATGTTGTGCTTGGCCATCGGCTTGAGGTCGGCCGGCCAGTCTTTGAGGCTCGTCATCGGGTCGGGGATGTCCTTGTCGCCCATCATCCCCGTGACCGTCCACTGACAGATGGCATCCTCCGGGATGAGCTCGATGAACTTCGGCGGCCGGGCCATCATCTCCCTGTTGAACCCGGTGTAGGTGGCGTAGGACAGCCAGGCGTCGGGCGCCGCCTCCCGCATCACGGGCAGAAGCTCCCGGAGGCAGATGGCCATGTCCTTGTAGTAATCGGGCTCGTCCGGGGCGATGGCCGCCCGGGCTCTTTGGCAGTCCGGGCACGGGCAGACGAAGAAATCGCCCATCTCCAGGTTGACCCCGCCGATCTCGAAATTCTCGAACAGCCACCGGGCCCCGTCCGCCAGCCACTGCTTGTTCTCGGGTTTCGAGGGACAGGGGCATCCCGGCACGAACTTTCCGTCGTATACGACCCGGGACTCGAGCTCCGGATGCCGCCGGACCCAGGTGGGGGCGTTGAACTCGTGGTCGCCCTCGAAATAGTAACCCCGGTAGCCGCTGGTCCCGATCCCCGGCAGGATCCGGACGCCGCGCTCGTTGGCGTAGCGGCAGATCTCCTGCGAGGCCGCGATGCCGCCGTGAGCGTCGCGCAGGAAGCCCCAGATGATCAGCCCGTTCAACCCGTTCTCCGACATAAAATCGATGCAGGCTTTGTAGTCTTGGATGAACGATTCCGGCTTCTTTTTATAGTCGCCCTCGCCCATGGTCGACCCGCCGGCCTCGGTTCCTCCCCATTCCATCCGCCAATCCCAGGTCCACAGCCAGCGGTACTTGAAAGCGGGGACCTCCCGGACGTCCGCGGCGAGCGCATAGAGCGCGGCGCCCTCGTTTCTGAGATAATAGTTCTTCAGTTCGCCGACGGCGTAGAAAACGCCTCGCTTTTCCGTTCCCGCGGCGATGATGCGGTGTCGTTTGGGCCCGGCGACGGTTTTCAGGACATAGCCTTCGTCGCCCAAACCCGCCTCGTCAACGCTCAGCCCCTGTTCTTTGATCGCCAGGGCGACGGCGGAATTCGACCGCGGCGTCCCGACCAGGATCGCGCATCGCTCCCGGCGCCCGCTCTCCTCTCCCGGGGCGACGATTTCCGGCTCCGCTCCGGCCTCCCGCTTGATGTGGCTTTGCAGGGACAGAGCGGCGACCCGGTCTTCCGGGCCGGCCACGATAATGGCCTTGGGACGCCCCTTGTCGGCCAGGAGGATCCGGCCGTCGCCGGGATCGGGCGGAAGGCAACCGGACAAAGAAAAAGAAAAGACGAGCAGAGCGCAGCCTAAAACCAACCGGCGGGGCGGCCATTTTTTCATGGGCTTTTTCCTCATTACGAATCCTGCGATTGTAGAGAAGTCATCTATTCTACTCATTTTCATCACAAAGCGGAATCGATCCGTGAGCCGCCGAGAGACGCCACCGGCCTTTGCAAGCCTCTCCTTTTGTGTGATGGCGTTGTTCTTCAACGGGGTCCTGTCCTGGCGCGTCCCTGTGCGTCCTCGCGCCGACGGATAAGATTTCGAAGCGTCGCCGGTATCACCCTTTGCCCCCGGGTGAACTGATAGTCAAGAGCTTTTTCAGGATATTTCGCAGAATAGCGACTCCGAGTCCCTCCGCCGCTATTCTGATGGTCGCTCCGAAGACTCCGCTTCCCGCCGGTCCCCGTCGCTCCGGGCGCGCAGGGACTGGCGTCAGGCCACCCCGCCATGCTTTCCCCTCATCACATCATTATAGAAGATGCTTACCCGGCCTTTCGCGGCCTTGATATTTCCGGAGGCCTGGATACGATTTCCTGAAGCAGAAAAGACAAATGCGCCGCGCAAACAGGATTTTTGCGATCCTCAGCCTGATCCTGGCGATCGCCTCGTGCCGGGCGCCGGACACGTCGTCGTGGACGGAGAGGCTCGACGCGCACCTCGAGGGCTTGGCTTCCGCCGGCGAGCCCGGCTTGGCGGTTCTCGTGGTCGATGACGGGCGCGTCGCCTTCGAGCGCGCGATCGGCGTCACCGACTTGCAGACGAGGCGGGGGATCGACAGCGCGACCAACTTCCGGCTCGCCTCCTTGACCAAGCAGTTCACGGCCGCGGCCGTCATGCTTCTTGTCCGCGACGGAAAGCTCGGCTATGAAGACCGGTTGACCGATATCTTCCCGGACTTCCCCGAATACGGTCGGCCGGTCACCGTCAGGCATCTGCTCAACCACACCTCGGGGCTTCCCGACTACGAAGACCTGATGCCGCAGGCCGACCCCTCGGTGCCTCTCGAGGAGGTCCAGATCAGGGATGACGAAGTGCTTGACCTCATGCAAAAGCAGGCCGCCGGCGAATTCACTCCGGGGACCCGCTGGGCCTACAGCAACTCGGCCTATGTGCTTCTCGGCCTGGCCGTCGCAAAAGCTTCGGGGCAGCCTTTCGGCGAATTTCTCAGGGACCGCGTTTTCGCGCCCCTTGGCATGTCCGGGACGGTGGCCCACGAACCGGGCAGGGACGACGTGCCGAACCGCGCCTACGGCCATTCCCTGGAAGACGGCCGCTGGCGCGAAACCGACCAGAGCCCGACCTCCGCGACCCTGGGCGACGGCGGCGTTTACTCCTCCCTCGCGGACCTCCTGAGGTGGGACGAAGCCCTGCGCTGTCATACACTCCTCAGCGAAGCGGAGATGCGTCCCGCGCTGACGCCCGCGCCCGTTACGCGGGGATTGCGGCAGGACGTGGACGGGCGGCCGGTGGCCTACGGGTTCGGCTGGTACCTGAACCCCTGGCAGGGCCGCCCCAGGATGTGGCACATCGGGCGAGACGGCCGGGTTCAGGACGGCGATCATGCGTTTCACCGGTGACGGCCTGACCGTGATCGTCCTCGGCAATCGCGCCGACCTCGACGCCCGGCGGCTGGCCCTGAAGGCGGCGGAACTGTGCCTGAGCGGGCGTCGTTAAATTCGGGACACAATACCAATACCCCAATTTAGGGAGCCAGACGGGGGTTAATTTCAAGTGCCGAAGGGGAGAAGTATATCTCGTCCGCCGGCTATTCGCCCGGCGGTCCCAGCTGTTCGTCGGCCAGCTTGAGATAGCCCTCGACCTGTTTTCTCAGCTCCGGGTCCTCGATCCTGGGCAGGACTTGCTCGTGGATCCTCTTGGCCTTGGCGTACTCCTTGCAGTTGATCAACGCCACGCCCAGGTTGACGCTCACGTTGACGTCGTCGGGCGCGAGCAGGAGCGCGTTTTCGAAGCTCGCCGCCGCTTCGGGGTAATTCCTCATCTGGTTTAAGACGACGCCGAGGAGGTTATAGGCCGCCGGCCACTTCGCGTTCTTGGCGATCGTCCGCTCGGCAAAGTCCTGGGCCTCCGGGAACCGTTGTTGCGCCAGGTAGAGCTTGGCCAGTCCGAAGCAGGCGTTAGCGTTACCGTCAAGGTCGACCGCCTTTTTGTAGCTTGCTTCGGATTTCTCGGGCTGGCCCAGAAACTCGTAGGAGAAGCCCAGGTTGGCCAGGGTTTCGGAATCGCCCGGATTGAGCTCGAGGTACTTCTCGTAGGCCGCGGCGCCCTCGGCGTAGTTTTTCTTCCGAAACTGGAGCATCCCCATGAGCTTGTAGGAATCGGCGTGCTTGGGGTCCATGGCGATCGCCTGGTTGAGGTACTTGAGCGCTTCGTCGTGGAGGCCGTAGTTCGTCGAGACGACGGCTTTTTCGTACTCGTACTGAGCGCCCTGGGCGGGGCCTTTCTTCTTCTTTTTTTGGGCCGGGGCGCCGGCGGCGACAAGCAGGACGAGGATGACGAGCGCCAGAACCTTTTTAGGCATCGCATCTATGGTTGCATAAACCGGGCGAAGGCACAAGAACCGGGCAGACGTAGCCGGCCTCGATCTAATATTGGCCGGATGCCTTCAGGACCTGGGGGATGCCGTCCTTCTTCATCAGGGCCTCGATGTCCTTGACCTCCCGGGCGACGCCGGCGGTCAGGATCTCGCAGCCCGTCTCGGTGATGTAGACCGTATCCTCGACGCGGACGCCCAGGTTCTCCTCGGGGAAGATGGTCATCGGCTCGTTGGCGAACACCATCCCCGGCTTCAGGGTCATCGGCCCGCCGCCGACGTCGTGGACCGACAGGCCGACATAATGGCCGAAACCCGGCCGGATCCTCTTGAAGAGGTCCGTGTTCAGGTCGTATCCCTGCTTTTTGAGGATCTCGGCGACCTGCTTCCGGCATTCGTCCGCCGTCAGGCCGGGCCGGTAAACCTTCATGTTGGCCTCGTGGACCGCCTTGGCGGCCTCGTAGACTTCCTTCTGCCTGGCCGTGAACTTGCCGTTCGCCGGGAAGGAGAGGCTGATGTCCGTGACGTACTGGTTGACGACCGGACCGGCGTCGACGACGAGAAAGTCTCCGTCCTTGAGCAGGCGGTCGTGCTTGTAGTAATGGACGTACGGGTGGTTCTCGCCGCTCGAGATGATGATGTTGTAGGCGAGCTCCTCGGCGCCCTCCTTCTTGGCGACATACTCCCAGACGGCGGCGATCTCGTACTCGTACATGCCCGGCCGCGTCGCCCTCATCATGGCGTTCGAGGCCTTGACCCCGATGCGGGCGGCTTTCCGCAGGACCTCGACCTCGGCCGGGGACTTGATCGTCCGGAGCTCCCAGATCATGGGCGAGCAATCCTTGACCTCGACGCCCGGGAACTTCTCCCGGAGGAGCTTGACGAACTGGCCTTCCCGGGTCTGGCGGCCGTCCCAGGGGTTGAGCACCATGTTCTTCTGGAGCGCCATGAACTTTTCGAACGAAGCCTCGCGCATCAGCTCCTCGGGCTTGAATTCGGTGTAGATGATCTTGGCTCGGGCGGCCACCAGGCCCAGGATGTTCGTCAACTCCTGGGCGGGAAGCACGCGATCGACGCCGGTCACGCCCAGGGGATCCCCGAGGATGTCGGCGCTCAGGCCCTCGTTCCGCAGGGTCTTCTCGGTCGCCGTGAAGACGAGGATGGTCTCTTTCCGGATGCCGTCGATAAGGAGAACGGCGTTGGGCGCCTCGACGCCGCAGAGATAGAAAAAGTCGTTGTTCTGGTGGTAGTCGTAGTAGTTTGTAAGCGGCTGCGCGCCCAGGATGACGGCGACGCCGTCGGGGATCTTCTCCATGAGCTTGGCGCGGCGCGCCGCGTACTCGGACTTGTCGAAGAGGAGCGCCGCCGAACCGGCGGACGCCGCCAGCAGGACGGCGGCCAAAAGGATGATCGCTTTGCGTGTGTTATTCTATGGATCATGGTGAGCCTCCGGCAGGTTAGCTCCTTCGAGTTTATCAAGTTGCGCCGCTAAAGAAAAGCGAGCAGGGCCACCTGGTCCATGAACGGCAGCCGACGGGTCCCGTCTCCCCCACCCCCGCGACACGAACGGCCCATCTTGATGATCTTGCAATCGATAAAGTCTGAAGCATCAAACGTTCGGGTCGCTAGAGGGGGGCCCCCAGCTGAGCCACCCGTCGGGTGGCATCAGGGGCGGTTCTAGGACGGGGGATTTTCTTTCTTCCTGGCGAGCGAACGGACGCGGAGGAGCTCCCGGATGACGCCCGCGCCGTCGGAGGATGCGTGGAGGCGCGTGTCCAGGTCGCAGGTCCACTCGACCGGGAATTCCTCGATCCGGAGGCGGCGGCGGACGGCGCGGTGGATAACCTCGAGCTCGAACAGGAACCCAGTCGTCACGAGTCCGGCGAAGACCTCGCGGGCGGCGTCGCCCCGCCAGACCTTGAACCCGCACTGCGAGTCGGTGATCCAGCGGGGGAGGCCGGCGACCCGGACCGCCGCCCAGTGGAAGAGGCGGGAGACGACCCTGCGGCCGCGGGGTTGGCTGCGGACGATCACCGTCTCCTCGAGACGGCGCGAGGCGAGCCCGGCATCCAGGTCCCCGGCGCGGATCCTGGCGATCACGGGCAGGGCGTTCGCATACGGGATGCAGACGCCGCTGTCGGCGTAGATGACGATCTCCCCGCGGCTCTCGAGCACGCCGCGGCGGACCGCGGCGCCCTTGCCGGCGTTCTTTTCGAGGCGGAGGATCAGGCGGCGGACTTCCGGTCCGGGGTCGGCGCGCCAGGCCGCTTCGGCCGTGCCGTCGGTGCTGCCGTCGTCGACCACGATGACCTCTCCGGTCAGGCCGTTTTCGTCGAAAAACGCCGCCGCCGACATGATGTCGCGGCCGATCTTGTGCGCTTCGTTGAGGGCCGGGATGACGATCGAAATATCCATGGCGGTGCCCTCAGCGTCCCCGGCTCCTCAGGAACGACTCCCAGAGGTCGTTCCGGATGGAGAGCGTTAAAAGTGTGTCCGGCCTCAATCCGTAGAACTCCGACTGATAATCCGCCCCCAGGACCGGGTCGAGCTTCGCGGTCTCTTCGGCCGACGAGATGACAACCGGCGGGCGGCCGACGTCTCCGGCCGCGGCGGCGTCCTGCCAGTAGCCCACCCGTCCGAACCGGCGCAGGCTCCAGGGGAGCGGCCATGTTTCATGCGGGCCGGCGACGACCTTGACCAGCATGTTCCGGCCATCCGGAGCGAGCGCCGCGATGTCCTCGATCCGGCGGACGAGCCTCAGGTAGTCGGGGCTTGTCTGGGCGTAGACATAGGGATTGCGGGTGTCGGCGGGATAGACGAAGTTCGCCCGGCAGCTTTGAAGTCCGAGATGAAGGAACCCGGCGGCGAGAACCAGGGCCACGCCGAGCTTGACGGCTTTCCCCCGCGGGAGGGAAACAAGCGACGCGGCGCCGGTCCCCGCCAGCAGGATGAACCCGACGGTGAACGGCAGGAGGTTCCATGGGGTCTTGTAGGGGATGGCCGAATAGACGGCGGCGGCGAGCGCCGAGTAAAAGACGAGGAACCTCGGGAACGACGTGCCCACCCGGTCCGAGCGTTTCGAAGCGAAGGCGGCGACGGCGCCGGCAGCAGCCAGAACGAGTATGAGCGCCTCGCTCCAGAACGGGCCGCCGTGGCCCGGAGAGTACGCGAGCTTGCCCAGATAATAATGCCACGGCTGAACGTGGAATCCGCCCTCGCCGGCCCGGGTAAAATACACCTTGAAGGAGAGGATTGAATCCACGAACCCGCGCGGGTTCCCGAGGAACGAGCTGAAAAAGAGGATGGCGACGGCCAGGGCGACAGCCGCCGCCAGAACCAGGTGGAGCCATTGGCCACGGGGCCGAGCGGGGTCATCTATTCCCTTTGTGGAGCCGGCCAAGCTATCGGCCGAAGAAGAAAAGGATAAGGAAGATGATAAAGAAGAAGGTGATGACGATGATGATGGAATGACGGCCGCGCGTCTCCGGGCCTCTTTCCACCCGCCCGCCAGGACGAAAGCCGCCGCGGCGGCGCCGAAGGCGATGATGGACGTCTCCTTGGTCGCGTACATCATGCCCGCGCAAAGGCCGGCGCCGGCCGCCCAGCCCCAGCCGGGACGGCGCAGGTAGCGCCAGACCGAGGCCGCGAAACCGACCAGGAAGAAGACGAGCAGCGTCTCCTGGATGTAGAACCGGCTGAAATAGGTCATCACGGGAGACACGGCCAGGGCGAGAGAGCTCCAGGCCACGGCGGCCCGCCCCATCATCGGGATGAAGAGCAGGAAAAGGAGGAGCGTCCCCAGGCCGAACGACGCCGTCACGAGCCGGAGGGTGGTCTCGCTCAGCGCGGGCAGCGATCTTCCCGAGATGGCCAGCGCGAAGGGAAGGGAAAGGTAGTAGAGGCTCGGGCCGTGATGGTCGGAGAGGTCGTAGAGGTACGCGCCCTCTTCGAGGAGGTGCCCGAACTTAAGGGCCTGGTTGGCTTCGTCATGGTGCATCGGCCGAAGGTCCAGCCGGCCCAGGCGCAGACCAGAGCCGATCAGGAAAACGGCGATGAAGAGCGCGGCGAACGCCCGCTTGCTCATTTGGCCGGCGTGCCGAAAATCTCCACTTCGACGTAATGGTTCATGTCGTTCGAGGTGTTGCCGGCCGACCACAGCCGGATGTAGCGTCCGCGGGCGCCGCGCGGGTCGATGAGCTTGCCCTCGGCGGTCTCGATGTACTCCTTGTCCTTGCCGAGGCCCAGCCCGGAAGAGTTGTCGTGGTCGTTATTGAAGACCGTGGTGACGCCGGTGACGAAGTCCTTGTCGTCCGAGACCTGGACGACGACGTCGCGGTAGACGCGGGCCTGGGCGTGATAATGCCAGACCAGGATGGCGTTCAGCAGATGGGGAGCTTTGAGGTCGATCTGCGCGTACTGCTTGCCGGGGCCGAGCTCGACGAAGTAGCCGTCTTCGCCCGACTTCTCGCCGTCCGTAAGGTAGGCCACGTCGCCGATGACCGGCTGCGTGTCGCTCGAGGTGACCGGCTTGTTCAGGGAGAGAAGCGTCGTGCCGGTCGGGACGAAGAACGGCCCGCGCGACTTGCCCGTGACCTTTTCCAGGTTGGGGCTGTTGATGTTCCGCGGCGTGCCGACGAACATCGGCTTGGGGAGCTGGAGCTTGAGCTCCTCTTTCCCCTGCTCGGGCGCCGCCGTCTGGGCGGAAGCCGAGGCGGCGAGGCCGGCCAAGAACCCGGCCGCGATCAGGATATACAAGGTTTTTTTCATCCGGTGCGCTCCTTTAATGGACTGTCCAAGTCAACTGGACCCCTATTTTATTACAATCGCGCCGTTCTGGCGAGAGGGTCTGTGGGCGCGGCGGGATCAGGGGACATCATTGCTCCCCTCGGGTTTTTCACGCGGTTCCCTCGACGCCATTCTCGGCGGCTGCGGAACTGCGCGCAGTGCTTGTCGCGTTCCATCCAAGCCTGAGCTCGAAACCGAGCAACTCCCGAGTTCTCCCCATTGCTCGAACAGTCCTCGCCGCCCCCAAGGCAGGGAACCTTGATGGCATCTCGAGAAGGCTAAACCCGAGAGGTCGCAACCTCGTCCCCTGATCCCGCCGCGCAGGGCCTCAGGGGGCAAGTACGAAAGGATTGAAGATGTGTCCCTGGCCGTCGGGCGTGATGACGAGCGCCCAGACGTCGGGATGTTGTTCGCAATAGCGGGAGACGGCCTCGGTCTCCATCACCATGAAGGCCGTGGAGAGGGCGTCGGCGATCGCCGCCTGAGGGTGGGATGCCCAGGCGGCCAGGTGCGCGGCCGCCGCCGCCGCGGTCCCCGGTTCCCTGATATGGGCGCCCTTGACCTCGGTGCCCGAGCCGCTGAGGGCGCGGTTCCTGAGGCGGGCGCGCTTGTCCACGTCCGGAAGGGTCCAGGTGCCACCGATACCCACGGCCCAGCCCGGCTCTTCCCCGGGCCCTCCCGCCGACGCCCCCGCGGCGAGTGCCGTGCTCGTCCCCGCGTGGATCAGGTAATTGTCCACGCTCCAGTCGGCGAGGACGGCCGCCGCCCGGTCGAGCGCGCAGCCTTTGCCGATCCCCCCGAGGTCGAGGTCGACGCCGTGCCCATGGTCCTCGAACGGCCGCCTGTTGATGCGGACGGCGAACCCGTCGGTCACGGGAAAAACCTCGAACGCGGGGCGGAAACCGGCGCCGGTTTCGTCTTGCTCGCCGGAGGTGCGGTCTCGCTCGGCTTTCTCCGCCCGAAAATTGATGTTGAAGGCCCCGCCGGTGTCGATCCGGACGCGCTCGGCGGCGGCCAGGCACTCGTAGGTCTCCCAGCCGATCTTCAAAACGCTTCCCGGGTCGAGCCGGTTGATCTGGCCGATCTCGCTCGAGGGGTTGAAACGGCTGAACAGCGATTCGAGGTGGTCGACCTCGCGGCAGGCCGCCAGCGCCGCCTGCCGGGCATAGACATCGTCGCACCCGGAGATCAGCACCTCATAGAATGTCCCCATGGCTTGATGGGGAAAGCGATGCACCGCGCCCTGCGGGGGAAGATCCATCAATCTCCGGCCAGGAAAACCGAATCATAAAAGGCGATGGCGGCCAGCGTCGCGGCCAGGGCGCTGTAGCGGTGAACGTCGATCATCTCCACTTGGGCATCGAAGCTGAAAAACCGGAGCATCGAGCCGAGCGCCGTCACGGTCAGGGCGAACCCGGCCGCGACGAAGATCCAGAAAAATACGGGCCGGAAGAGCCCCGGCGGCAGCGATCTCGGGAACTTCCTGAGGGTGAAGCGGTCGATGACGAAGCTCTCGGGGCCGGCGACGTTGTCCTTGGCCCGGAGGATGACGAAGGCGGCGAGACACGCGGCGAACAGCCCGCCGGCGACGACATGGAGGAGGAGCGGTATGCCGAACATCCCTCTCGTCGTGAAGACAGCGAAACCCAGTCCGCTCGCTGCGAGATAGGCGAAGCTCCCCGCCAGCCCGGCCGCTACCCAGCGGAGGGCCCGGTCGGGATAGAGAAGGGCGAGACGGCTCTCGGCGGAGTCGAACGCCAGACGGCCCCGGCCGCGGGCGATGGCCGCCAGCCTCCGCCCGGCCCAGACCGCGTAGTTGTCGAGCGACAGGCGGCCGGCTTTCGTCTGGCTGTACGCCGGCGACTTCTGGAAGCGCCTGTAGCTCAGCCAAAAAGCATAACCCGCGATAAGGAGGAAGGCGATGATCCGGAACAGCATCTGACCTATCTCCTTTTTTCGATCAGGCCGGTGAGCCGACCCATGCCGAACAGCAGCACGAGGGCGAGGATCGCCCCGATGACCAGGATGAAGAAAAAGAGCGCCCACTTGAAGAGCGGCCGGACGGCGAACGAAAGCCCGAACAGCCTTTGGTACGGCATGTCGAGGCCCATGAAGGCGTTGGCGGATATCGTCTTGACCCGGTCGGTCAGGAGGGGGCCCGTCCCCACGGCCTTCCGGAAAAGGAACGCCGACCCGAACCGGTGGCAGTCCTTGCAGCTGTTGACGCCCAGGGACTGCCGCGCCGGCCGCACCTCGTGGGCGAGCGGCCAGGTCACGGGCTGGGCGGCCTCCGAGTTCCCGGCCTCGAGCCTGCCGTCGCGGTTGAGGTGGAAGAGCTTGCCGCCGGAAACGTAGACATACTCAGGGCCGTTCCCAGCCTCCGGCGACGAGGCGCCCGCCTGCAGCGCCTTGAGGATCAGCGTGACCTGTTCCTCGGTCAGCGTCTGCTCGAGGCCAGTCAGGGCGGCGGCCGTCCGCGTCTCGAAATCCGGCACCAGGGGCTCGAACTTGTCGCCGACCGCCCAGGCGAACCTGGGCGAGTCCGAGGGCGGCGCGGGACTCTCCGTTTTCTCGAGGTAGGTCTCGGTGACTCTAAACAGCGCTTTCCGGTAAATAAGGACGGGCGGCCCGGGAGCCTTCGGCATCCCGGCCAGGGCGTCGAGGAGTTTCTGGATCCGGTCCTGGACGGCCGCGTCGATCTCCTCGGAGGCGGGGTCGAACTCGGGCACGAGCGGGATGATCTTGTCCTGCTGCTTGACCGCCCAGGCGGGCTCTTTGCCGCCGATGTCCCCGGCGTAGGGCGAGGCGCTCAGCCCCAGGTCGACGTTGACCTCGAAGACCTTTCCGCCGTAAACGAGCACGGCCGTCTGGTCCGCTTCGAGCTGAAGCGACAGGGCCGTCAGGATATCGACGATACCTTGCTGCGGGTTGAGGATGTCCCCCGCGGCCGCGACGACGGCCTCGGGCTTTAGCGGCTTGATCGGTCCGGCCCTTTCTCTCGGCCCAGAACGCGGGCCAGAGCAGGCGGTTCGGCGCGAGCTTGCCATTCCGGTCGCGGACATAGACCGGCTCGACGATCGCCGGCAGGTCGGTCCACCAGCGGGCGATGCCGAAGATGCCCAGCCGGTTGGCCCGGGATGTCCTGACGCGGCTCAGCTCCTTGCCGGGCCACGGCCCCGAATGACAGACGGTGCAGGCGAGGCGCTTGAAATGGACGGCCGGAAAGCCTTTGTGCTGAGGATAGGGCGCGCCCAGGCGGCCGGACAGCGCCGTCTTGCCCTTGGCCGACGGATCGCCCATGTGGCAGCCGGTGCAGGTGAAGTCCTCTCCGTGGAGCGCCGGGTTGTCCTTGGCCTCCCCCTCGTAGCCCCGGACCATCGCGTGGCTCAGGTCGTTCCGGTGGCAGCTCACGCAGCCGAGGCCCGCCGCGGAATGGACGTCCGCGTCGAACTCGTGCTTGGGTCTGCCCACCGGCGCCGCGGCGTGGCAGCCGAGGCAGCGGTCATCGGACGGTTTGTGAACGATGTCGAGAAGCGCCCTGTGCTTGCTGTCGAAGAGGCTCCGGTCGTACTTAATATAAGGAGGCACCGCCCACTCCGTGTCGTCGGGGTTCAGGCCGTCGTAGATGTCCCAGGTGCCGGCGAGACGGGAGGCCATGCCGCCGACCTCGCCGACCTTGGCGGCGGCCGTGGCCGCCCAGCCGAAATTCTCGCGGAGGATCTGTTTGGCCCACTCGCTCGGGTCCTGGGCGTTTGACGCATTATGGCAGCCCAGGCAGTTGATCTCGACCTTCCCCGAGACTTCCCAGCGGGAACCCGGGGTCACCTCGGACTCGTCCGGCTCGGCGACCCCGCCGCCGGTCAGGTGCCGTCCGAAAATCAGGGTGAAGTCCCAGGGAGTGAGGCCGACGGAGGCCGGGTTCCAGGCGCCTTCCCATTTCCGGTAGGAGAGTGGCAATTGGGTCCCCGTCTTCTCGTCCACCCAGACCCAGGGCTCGCCGGCCCGACCGGGGTTGGCGGTCGTCGCGGCGTTGAAATGCAGGCCGTTCCGGATGGCCGCGTAATCGTGGCAGGGCGCGCACGAATACCGGGCCGAAAACGGCAGGGGATTGGTCTGGGTCGGGATGATCTGCTGGTCGAACTGGTCTTTAAGCGGGATGAGATGCACCGGCGTCGTCCGGCTCCCGTCCCATTGCGCTTTCGGCTTCTGCGCCGGCTGCCCGGCCGCGAGAGTTGAGGCGAGAAACAAAATGGAAAGGAGGATTCCTATTCCTGTCGGCCTTTCTCTTTTTTGCGGCGAAAACGGGTGGCACGGCGCCAGTCCCTGCGCGCCCGGAGCGACGGGGACCCCTCTCCCCAGGGTGCGCGCAGACAGTCGTTGACGGGTGAGGCGCGAGGACGCACAGGGACGCGCCGTGACAGGACCCGTTTTTCGTCGCATCTTTATACCATGAACTCGCCGGGCCGGAAGGTGACCAGGCCGCGCGATTTCACGGCCTCGTTGACGCGGAGGACGGCGACTGCGCTCTCATAGGCCAGCTCGGCCGGGCAGGTCAACGGGGTGCCGCGGCGGACCGCCGAGAAGAAGTTCTCGAGGTGCGGCTGGTGGGGCGGCTTGGCCAGGTCGACGGGCAGCGGCCAGCGGCCGGCCTCGGCCGTCACGCGCACGTCGACGAAGATGTTGCGGGTGTCGACTTTCTGGATGGCCTGGGCTTCCGAGCGGAGGAGCCCGTCGGCGACCAGCGAGTCCCATTCCGGCGCGTGCGCCTCGCGCATCGCCCAATCGCCGCGCTGGGGCACTTCGGAGATGACGAGCGAGCCGTTGTCGCCCATGAACGTCTCGTAGAACCCGCCGTGCTTGGTGGTCGTCTGGACCTGGTAAAAGGCGCGGGCCGGCCCTTCGGCCGTCGCGAACTCGTAGATGACCATGACGTTGTCGTACCACTGGCGGTCTTTGTAATAGTCGACGCCGCCGCTGGCGATGACGGTGCTGGGGTTTACGCCGAACACCCAGCCGAAGAGGTCGATCTGATGGGAGCCGAGGTCGACGATCGGCCCGCCGCCGAATTTTTTGAACCAGCGCCAGTTGCGGAGCTCGACCATCGAGTCGTAGCCGTACCGTTCCAGCCGGTCGGGCGGGATGGTGTATTTCTTGGGCCAGCCGAGCATTTCGTTCTTGGACCGGTTCCACTGGGCGTAAGCGAGGTTCGTCCGGCCCAGGATCTTCTTTTCCCGGATCAGCCGGTCGATGGCATGAACGTAGCGGGGGTTGCTCCGGCGCTGGTGGCCGATCTGGAGGAGCTTTTTCGTCCGGCGGGCGGTGAGGACCATGCTCCGGGCCCGCTCCAGCGTATTGGACATCTCCTTTTCGCAGTAAACATGGAGACCGCGCTCGAGGCAGGCGTTGGCGTGCTCGTGGTGGACCCAGTCGGGGGTGGCCACGATGGCCGCGTCGAGGTCCTTCTCCTTGGCCAGGAGGTCGCGGTAGTCCTCGTAGACGTTCGGCTTCTGGGCGTACTTGTTGAGATAGCCGCTCGCGTACTGGCGGCTGTACTCCCAGATGTCGCAGACGGCGGCGATCCGTAGGCCGGGGATGCGCAGACACGATTCCATCAGCACGCGCCCCTGCTCGCCGCAGCCGATGAGGGCGATGCGGAGCTCTTCGGAGGCCAGGGCGGGGGCCTGCTGCTGGGGAGGGGCCGCGGCGGCGGGTGTTTCGGCGGGAGCCGCGGGCGTCGCCTGTTCCTGCCCGAGCGCCTTGCCGGCCACCGCGGCGCCGAGCCCGGCGGCCGCCGACGAGATCAGGAAATCGCGCCGCGTGAGTGTCTTTTTCGTCTTGGACTTGTCGTTATCGGCCATCTTCGCCTGTTCCTTTAAATGAAAATAGCGGCGCCGCCGCGCCTCCGTCGGCGCCGGGCCATTAGAATACCAGAATCAGCCCTTAAAATCCTTATCGAAGGTGATTGACGACGGGGCGAAATTGATCGACCGCACGAAATCGCAGGCTTCCTTGGCTCCGTATTCGCGGTCCATGCCCATGTCCTCCCACTCGACGGAGAGCGGCCCCTGGTAGCCGGCGGCGTTGAGCTCGCGGATGATCTCCTCGAACGAGACGTCGCCATGGCCCAAGGAGCGGAAATTCCAGCCCCGCCGCAGGTCGCCGAAGGGGAGATGCGAGCCCAGGATGCCCGCCTTGCCGTCGAGCGTCAACGCGGCGTCCTTCATGTGGACGTGGTAGATCCGGTCGGCGAACTCGCGGATGAACAGGTGCGGCTCGATGCCCTGCCAGACGAGATGGCTGGGGTCGAAATTGAACCCGAGCGTCGCCCGGCGGTTGAACTTGGTGAGCAGGCGGTCGGCGGTGTAGAGGTCGAAGGCGATCTCCGTCGGGTGAACTTCGAGGGCGAACTTCACGCCCCGGCGGTCGAACTCGTCGAAGATGGGCGTCCAGAGCTTGAAGATCTTGGTGAACCCGGCCTCGATCATCTCTTCGGGTGTCGGCGGGAACGAGTACCAGGCCTTCCAGATGGGCGAGCCCATGAACCCGTTGACGACGCCGACGCCCATGGCTTTGGCCGCGCGCGCGGTCACCATCATCTCATTGATGGCCCATTTGCGGAGCTTGTCGGGTTTCCCCTTGACCACGGCGGGAACGAAGGCGTTCAGGCGCCCGTCATACAGGTCGCCGACGCACTGTCCGGCCAGGTGGGCGCTGATCGACCAGCATTTCAGGTCGTATTTTTCGAGGATCAGCCATTTCTCCTTGACATAGTCCGGGTTGGCGGCGGCCTTGCGGACGTTCAGGTGGTCGCCCCAGCAGGCGATCTCCAGCCCGTCGTAGCCCCAGGCGCTGGCCTTCTTGCAGACCTCCTCGAACGGCAGGTCCGCCCATTGTCCCGTGCAGAGCGTTACCGGTCTGGCCATCTTGTTGCCCTCCTCCTGTCTTCTTAAAGAAGACGGTTTTTTATTCTAAAACGATGCGTTAAGCCCTGCGGCTAATCCTGATAGTGATTTGGGGGACATGTTCCTGGAATTGGGCGACACGTACCGATTTCAAGAGAATTCGGAACATGTCGCCCAATTCCGTATCCCCTAAATCGGCTGGCTTCCCTCGATCACGAATTATGGTTGGTGTTCCCGGGATCATGACACCCTAGAAGTTGACCCACACCGCTCCCTTGTCGGAGCTCTCGACGCACTTTTCTATGAACCGCACGCCCCGGATGCCGTCCTCGACGCCGGGGTAATCCTTGTCGGCGTCAGTCAGGGGCTCCTTGGTCTTCACCTTGTTGAGCGTCGTCAGGAAGGTCGTGTAGATGTTGGCGAAGGCCTCAAAATAGCCCTCGGGGTGGCCGGCCGGGACCCGGCTGAGCGACTGGGCGCGGGGGGAGAGCTTGTCGCGCCCCCGGGAGATCGTTTCCGTCGGCTTGTCGATATAGGAGACGCGGACATAGTTGGGATCTTCCTCGAGCCACTCGATACCCGCCTTGGTGCCGTAGACGCGGATGCGGAAGCCGTTGTCCTGGCCGACGGCAATCTGCGAGCTCCAGTACATGCCGCGGGCGCCGCCCTTGTAGTTGAGGAGGATCGAGGCGTTGTCGTCGAGGACCCGGCCGGCGCCGAAATGGTCGAGCCGGGCGAGGAGCGACTCGATCTCGAGCCCGGTCACGTAGGAGATCATGTTCTCGATGTGGCTCCCGATGTCGCCGACGCAGTTCGAGACGCCGGCGCGCTTGGGATCGGTGCGCCAGGCGGCCTGCTTCTGCCCGGTCTTTTCGAGGAGTGTCGCCAGCCACTCCTGGGCGTATTCCCCGGTGACGAACCGGATGTCGCCGAGGTCGCCGTTCTTCACCATGTCGCGCATATGCTTGACGATCGGGTAGCCGGTGTAGGTGTAGGTGACGCAGAAGAGGTTGCCCTTGGCCTTGACCAGGCGGCCCAGCGCCTTGGCGTCCCGGCTGTTCGTCGTCAGCGGTTTGTCGCAGACGATGTGGAACCCGCTCTCGACGGCCTGCCTGGCGACCGGGTAGTGGATGTTGTTCGGTGCGACGATGAGCACGAAGTCGAGCTTGTTGGGGCGCTTGGCCTCGGCGGTGAGCATCTCCGCGGGGGTCTTGTAGAGGCGCGACTTGTCGACGCCCCAGGCCGCGCCCGTTTTCTTCGTGGTCTCGTAGGATTGCGAGAAGCAGCCGGCCACCAGGCGCGCCATGCCGTCCATGGCGATCGCCTTGCGGTGGACATCGCCGATGAACGCGCCCAGGCCGCCGCCGATCATGCCGTAGGTCAGCCGTGTCGCCTTGCCGAAAGATTCCTGGCCTTCGATCATTTCCAGTCCTCCTCTCTCCGGGGCGGCTGCGCCGCCGGCCGGCCCAAGCACCGCCTATATAATATTGAAATTGGGGACCCAATATCAATTTCCGATTTAATTGGTGACAGATTTAATTGGTGACAGGATATCAATTCCCCAATTATCAGCGGCTCCTAAATGGTGACAGGATAGCAATTACACAATTATCGGGGATTCGCTTGGCGTAAAGGAAATCACAGACGTTGCCGGTGTCGACCTCATCGGCTTCCTTTGGGGCCTGTTATCAGCACCGGGAACAGCGGTATGCGCTTGAAGTTGAGAATTCGGGCTTGTGTGATGCGTAATCCATAATAAAAGCCAATCGAGGTCAGGCGCCGGACTCACCAAAGATCTTGCTAAATATATGAAAGGAGGTTATATTGTATGCAGGAGTATGAAATGGTAAGAAAAACAGTGGCCATGGACGAGGATCTCGCCAAGGAGCTCGATCATTTCGCCAAGAGCGAGGAGCGGGATTTTTCGAGCGCCCTGCGCTACGCACTGAAGATCGGCCTGCTGGCGCTCGAGAATCCCGAGCTTACCGTCGAGGAGATCAAGGACATCATCGAAGCCCAGGTTGATTACGAATCGGACAGAGTTGCGGAGCTCAAACCGGAAGATATCTGAATGAAAGTCCTCGAGACCTCGAAATTTCAAAGACTGCGAAAAAGGGTCAAGGGAGATGAAGAAAGGAGTGCCCTGACGCAGGTCGTTGTGGAAGTTGGGATAAACCCGAGCGCCGGGAAAAAGTTGAAAGGAGAGTTCGCCCCCCTGAGGTCATTCCCCTACGTCGTTGAGGGCCAGCCCCGGCGGCTCATCTACAAATGGGAAAAGGACGTGATCGTCCTCTTCTCTTCGGCCCGAGACAGGGCATCTATAAGTAGTCTTCCATTTCGCCGCGGCGCCTAGGAAAGTATCCCCACCGCGACTTGCGCCGCATCGGTTTGGAGCCGTGAGAATTCGCTATTGACATCATTACCGAAATCAATTATTCTGAAATCAGAATAATCAGGAGATATTCATGGAAGACGTCAAGCCTTATTCCGCCGAAATTAAATCGCGGGGACAGCTGACGATCCCCAAGAGAATCCGTGAGGCCGGCGCCTTGGAAGAAGGCCAGAGCGTGACGATCATCCCGATCGGGGATTCCCTGCTTGTCACCCCGAAGACGCTCAAGCTTGAAGATGCGAGACGGGAGCTTAGGAAACTCCTGAAATCCTCCGGCGTCACCCTGAAGGACCTGATCGCCGGTCTGGATGAGGCGCGAGATCGCATTTATGCCGAAGCCTATGGAAAAAAGAAGGCTTAGGGTTTTTCTGGACTCGAACGTCATCATCTCCGGGCTTTTTTCGGACAGGGGAGCCCCCCGGATCACGCTGGATATCCTCAGCTTGGATCTGTCGGTTTTGGCCGCGGTTACGGGCGCTTATAACGTCGAAGAAGTGGAAAGGAATTTAATCGCTAAGTTGCAGGCGGCTTTGCCCCTGTTCCATTCGTGCCTGAGGACCATCGGTTTCGATATCATCCCGCTTCCGCCGCGCCAGAGTCTTGCGCCGCTGACCGGGCTGACCTCAGAAAAAGATTTGCCCGTCCTCGCCTCGGCCATTCTCGGAAAAGCCGATGTTTTAGTGACCGGAGATAAGCGAGATTTGTTGAAGATGAGGGAATACGACCTGCCCTTCGCCATACTCTCACCGGCGGAATTCCTGGCCGAATATCTGCCGGAATGGCTGAAGAGGCTCTAGGTTTTGTCGGAATGGCGCATTCGAAACTCTTTTTGATTCCGGCCGCCGTCACTCCCTGCCTCATGGTGGCCCTCACGGCGCCTCAGCTTCCAGCACCGGGTGGCATATCTCGTCAGCGCCGTCCGTATAGATTTCCTCCAGGCCCGGTATCGCTACTGAGGCCGCCCCGGCCTTGACCAGGCGACCCCCGGTGGGGTCACCTGGCCTTTAGTCCGGGTGGGCGTGGGGTGCCCTCGTCTTTTGTTGCTGTTCGGCCTCGCCTTAGTTTTGCTTTTCTTCCCTCATGAGCTTCTTGATAAAGGCCTGTTTGGTCTTCAGCATCTCCATGAACTTCGCCCCGGATTCCTTGATCTTCTGGCCGATCCCGGGGTTTGACGCCTCGAGCTGGGCGTATTCATTTGCCGCATGCCCAATGATCCGGTTGTCGTGGGCGTAAACCGGGAACTCCAATATCTGCTGCTTTGGGCCGCCCGTGCCTTGCGGGAACATCCCGGTCTCTTTGACGAGGTTATTCGTTACCTCGGCGCCAGGCCAAGGCGGGGCGTAGCCCAAATCGGCATGCGAGGCCAGAAGCACACATCCTAAAGATAAAGTATCGGTGGCGGCGTCATAAGCCCAGCCCGGCAGTCCGGTGTGGCGGAAATCGTTGTTCATCAGGACGATATCTGTCACCGGGAGACTGTCAGGCAGAGGCCATCCCCAAGCCGCCGGATTGGTCGAAGAGATAATGATCGCCGTTGCATGGAAGGGCACACCGATTGCCGCGGCGGCTTCGGGATCCGTCGTGCCCATCACATTGCCGGCGATCAGATCCTCTCTCCCGCAATCGAAGATATTGGGTTCCATTGTCTGCAGTCCCGAAAAATCGTTATTAATGATCTTCCGGTTGCGCCCAAAGGGCCACATCGCGATTCCCGCATCGCCGTACCCCGTAAACACGTTCCCTTCGATCACTGCGTTGCTGGTTCCAAAAAAGGAATAACCGCCGGAGGCGATGCCCCAGCAGTACAGGTAGTTGATGTTGATCTCATTATTCCGGATGATCACCGGGCCGTTGTCCATCTCTCCGGCCGCGGGATCCCAGATCTCCACGACGATCGCGTCCAGGGTGCTGTTGCTAATTGTGTTGCCGGAGATCAAGATGTGATCATCGCTGTGGAGGGCAAGGTTGTGAACATAAATTGCCTGAAGGCTGTTGTCGATGAAGGTGTTGTCTTTGAATTCTGCTGAGCCGCCGTCCATGCTGTAGTCGATGCCGCCGGCCCCGAACCACTCGGGATGCGCCGTGTTATCGAACGTGTTGCCCTCGATCAGGGCAAAATTCGTTTCGTCCTGGACCCCCGCATGGTAGATGGCGACACCGCTCCAGCCCTCGAAGGCGATATTGCGGATCGTCAGGTTCTTGGCGCCGCTGGGCGGGGTCCCGTCATCTGTCGTGATCGGGTTAGTGCCGCCGACGATCGTCGCTCCGGTCAAGGCAGCCTCCAGCGTGACATTCGGCACATTGATCAGGACCGACCCGTCCGGGCCGAAATTAAACGTGCCCGAAAGATAGACCGTAGTGTTAGATGTCATCACCGCCGCCTGGACGTTGTTGACATCGGCGGGATAAGTATTAGTCCCCAGGACGGTAATCTGGGCGAACCCGGAGGCCGCCAGGAGTAGCGTCACAAAAACCAAGCTGATCAAGCGTTTCTTCCTCACCTTTTGCTCCTTAAGTTCCCATAAAGCACTTCCCTAGGATTGGCAATGCCCCATTCCTTCAATGCTGAATGCCCCGTTGCTCAAACGGCATCACCCCCTTGACCCCCTCGCCTAGACCGATAGATGGGCCGTACTCGTTAAACGCATGAATTGCGCCCGGTTTCGGAGAACAGGAAAGAATCCGTCTCCGTGCCTGAGACCCAAACCCCTTCCTCGATATGTTTTTTCGCATGTATTTCCCGGATAAATCCGGGACTTTTTCTTGTCAATGCGAATAGGGAGAAAGGCGCTTTGATTCCCCATATTTCCCCAACATTCCCTATTTGAAGTATTCACGCTGACTTGATAAGGACCCACCCTCTATTGACACGGCTCTCCGGACGCCCGATAATTCCACATGCGAACCAGGGAAAAGGGGCCCATTTTCTCCCGATGAGCGAACGGCGTGTTCTCGAGAGTTGGAAGGCGATCGTTGACTACCTCGGGCACGACGTTAAGACGTGCCGCCGATGGACAAAAGACCTCGGCCTGCCCGTTCATCGCCTGGATGAATCCGCTAAGGCGCGGGTATTTGCTTACACCGACGAGTTGGACCGCTGGAAACAGGAGAAGCTCGAACACCACGCGGTCCATTTGGCCCGGACCCGGACGAAAACCGTTTGGAAGGCCAGAATTTGGGTGATCTCCACAGCTGTGCTGGTCGTCCTCGCCGTCGTCTCCGGACTCCTGATCTGGCGCTCCCGGCTCGCTGATAAAACCGCCGGCCTCCAAACCGTCAAGAGTGTCGCCGTCCTGCCTTTTGTCGACCTGAGCCCCGACAAGAGCCAGGAACATATCGGCGACGGGATTGCCGACATCCTGATCAATTCGTTAAACCGCGCGGGAGGCCTACGGATTCCGTCCCGTACTTCGGCGTTCTATTTCAAAGGGAAAAACGTCACGCCCACGGAGATCGGCAGCCGGTTGAAGGTCGATTGGATTCTCGAGGGAAGCGTCCAGGTCGACAAGAACCGGCTGCGCGTCGTGGCCAGCCTCCTCCGGGCCGCCGACGGGACCACCATTTGGGCGGACCGCTACGATAAGGACCAGTTTGATATCTTTACCGTCGAGGACGAGATCGCGCTGTCTGTGGTCAAAGCGCTTCAGGTCAAGCTGCCGCCGAAGGCCGGTGTTCAGCTTATCGACCGCGGGACCGAAAGCCCCGAGGCTCACGAACTGTTCTTAAGGGCTCAACACTATTCGACAAAAGGGTTCGTATTTTATGAGAAGGCTATTGAATGCTTCGAGCAGGCTATTGAAAAGGACCCGAATTTTGCGCGCGCCCATAGCGGCCTCGCTGGCTGCACCTTCGGGCTGGGGTGCAATGGGCTCACGGAGCCTGAGAAAGCTTATCCAAAGGCCAAAACGGCGGCCCTAAAGGCCCTGGAAATCGACCCCATCGACAGCCATGCGCTGAGAATCCTGGCTTCAATAAAGATGGTCTATGAATGGGACTTCCCAGGGGCCGAACAAGACATCAGAAAAGCCCTTCGGATGGACCCCGCCGTTCCCCGCTTACATCTCATGTATGCCGATTTGTTGTCGGCCCTGGGCCGCCACGAGGAAGCCCTCGAAGAGGCCAAGCAGGCCAGTGTTTCCGCGCTGCCTCATCCCAGCACCGTCAACGGTCAGGCGATGTTCACCCTTTACCGAGCGAGAAAATACAACCTGGCGGTTGAGATGCTGAAAAAAAATCTCGAATTCGACCCTTTTTATGTCGCCACCTATGGTAATTTAACGGCTGTCTATCTGGCCATGGGACGATACCAAGAGGCGCGCGAGACGCACGACCGAAGTCACGAAATCAGGGGAGTCATCGAGAAACAGGATGAAGACGACGCTACGAGCGCGATTATATACGCCGGGACGGGCCAAGCCGCCGAGGCTCGGAGGATCCTGGCGGGCATAAAGGCCAAGATGAAGACATCCTACGTGATGCCTATTGTCGTCGCCGAAATTCACGCCGCCCTGGGAGATAGGGACGAGGCGTTTGCCTGGTTGGAGAAGGCGTATCGAGAGCGGTGCGCTTACTTATATGGGATCAAGTGCGACGCGTGGTTTGACTCGTTGCGCGACGATCCTCGGTTCACCGATCTTTTGCGCCGCATCGGGCTGGAAAAATAGACCGGAAGCGATTCCGAGGTGCCGATGAACCGTCGTGACTTCTTAAAGGCGGCCGGCGCCGGCATGTGCCTGGCGGGTATCGGTGAAGTCCGCGCCGAGCCTGAATCGGAAAGCCAGCCGAACATCGTCCTATGCATGGCGGACGACCAGGGCTGGGGCGACATGGCCTACAACGGCCATCCGGTCCTGAAAACTCCGAATTTTGATAAATGCGCCTCTGAAACGCTGCGTTTCGATCGGTTCTATGCGGCCTCTCCGGTCTGTTCACCGACGCGCGGCAGCGTTCTGACCGGCCGGCACCCGAACCGCTTCGGCTGTTTTAGCTGGGGCCATCCCATCCGGCCGCAGGAGATCACGATTGCCGAGGCCCTCAAGACCGCCGGTTACGTCACCGGGCATTTCGGGAAGTGGCATGTTGGCTCAGTCCTCAAGGGCAGCCCCGTGAATCCCGGTGCTATGGGCTTCGATGAATGGTTCTCCTCGCCGAATTTCTTCGATAACGACCCGATCATGAGCCGCGAAGGCCAGGCGATGCCGGCGCCGGGCGAAGGCTCGATGGTCACCGCGGAGGCCGCCATCGAGTTCATCCGCAAGCACGCCAAGTTCCGCCGGCCGTTTCTGGCCGTAGTCTGGTTCGGCAACCCGCACGCCCCGCACGAGGCGCTCGATGCTGACCGTTCTTCATACAAAAGCCAAAGTGAGAAGCTCCAGAACTTCTACGGAGAGATCACCGCCATGGACCGCGCCTTCGGCAAAATTCGACAAAAACTGCGGGCACTTGGCATTCACGAGAAGACCGTCCTCTGGTATTGCAGCGACAACGGCGGGTTGCCCGAAGTCGGCGTCACGGGCGGCCGGGGCGCCAAGGGCCAGATCTACGAAGGCGGCTTGCGCGTCCCCGCTATCCTTGAGTGGCCCACGCGCATCCGCGCTCCGCGAACGACAAATGTTCCCTGCAATACATGCGATATTTATCCGACTTTGTTGGAGATTGCCGGCGTGCGGATGGATAAACAGCCACCGCTCGACGGGATCAGCCTTGTTGACCTGATCGACCGGCGAATGGAGTCCCGGCCGAAGCCGATGGGCTTCTGGGACCGTCCGACACCCGGCATCCTGACGCCGAGCAAGGAATGGATGGCCAGCCTCTACGCTGCACAGCAGGCCGGCAATGAGGTCGATGACCCGGCGCGGCTGTTACTCGACGCCGGCAAGATCACCCAGCAGTTTCCGGAGAATAGCTTCCCGGGCCACTCGGCTTGGCTCGACTGGCCCTGGAAGCTGCACCGCATCGAGATGGACAGCGACCTGAAGTTCGAGCTTTATAACCTCGCCGACGATCCCAACGAGAAGAAGGACCTGGTCAGCGGCAGTCTGGAGCGGCTGAAATCCATGCTGGCCGAGCTGGAGGCATGGCTCCGGTCGGTCGTCCGAAGTCTTAACGGCAAGGATTACTGACGGCTCCTTATCTCTAATTCCTGTTCCGTTTTCCGGGATAAAGCGCGCCTGTTCTTCATCAACAGCACGGAATTCGCCATGGATTCCTTGACCTTCTGGCCGATTCCCGGGTTGGCCGCTTCAAGCTGGGCATATTCATTTGTGGCGTGCCCAACGATCCGGTTGTCATGTGCATACACGGGGAATTCCAGGATCTGCTGTTTGGGGCCGCCCGTGCCCCGTGGAAACATGCCCGTTTCTTTGACGATGTTGTTTGTAATGTCCGCGCCGGGCCAAGGGGGAGCGTAGCCCAAATCGGCGTGCGAGGCCAGAAGCACACATCCTAAGGATAAAGTATCGGTGGCGGCGTCATAAGCCCAGCCCGGCAGTCCAGTGTGCCGGAAGTCGTTGTTCATCAGGACGATATCAGTCACCGGCAGACTGTCGGGCAGAGGAAGCCCCCAGGACGCGGGATTGGACGAAGCGATCCAAATCGCCGCCGCATCGAAGGGTACCCCCATCGCCGCGGCCGTTTCCGGATCCGTAGTGCCCATCACATTGCCGGCGATCAGATCCCCTCTCCCGCATTCGAAGATATTCGGCTCCAGTGTCTGTAACCCTGAAAAATCATTGTTGATGATTTTCCGGTTGTGACCAAAAGGCCAGATCACGACTCCCGCATCCCCATAACCTGTAAACACATTCCCTTCGATCACGGCGTTGCTGACGCCCATCCAATAGAGTCCGCCGAGGTTGATACCCCAGGCAAAGATATCATTTTCCTGGATAGTATTTTGCCTGATGATAACAGGGCCATTGTCTGGATCTCCGCCATTGGGGTCCCAGAGGTTTACACAAATGCCGTCCCAAGTCGCGTTGATGAGCGTGTTGCCTTCGATGAGGAGATGGTCATCCTCATGGAGAGACAGTTCAAGCGCGGCAATCGGGTCTTCGCCAAAGAAATTGCTGAGAGTATTATTTCGAATTTCCGCAGAACCTCCGCATTGGCGATAAAGAATCCCCGCGTTATAAAAAGGATCATCAGGCGCTACCGTCATGTTGAGCGAATTGCCCTCGACCAATGTCAGGTTATCCTCGGCCTGAACCCCGAGAATGTGGATGGCTGAATTTTTCCAGCCCTCGAAATGGATGTTACGGATCGTGAGGTTCTTGGCGCCGCTCGGCGGGGTCCCGTCATCTGTCGTGATCGGGTTCGTCCCGCCGACGATTGTCGCGCCGGTCAAGGCACCCTCCAGCGTGACATTCGACACGTCGATCAGGACCGACCCGTCCGTGCCGAAATTGAACGTCCCGCTCAGGTAGACCGTGGCGTTGGCGGCGATCGCCGCCTGGACGTTCGCGACGTCGGCGGGGTAGGTATTTGTCCCTACCACGGTCACCTGGGCCAGCCCGGCCGTCGTCAAGAGCAAAGTCAGGAACGTCGCTCCAAACAAACGATTCTTTTTCATCTTTGTCCCCTCCTTATAAAGGCATTTTTGTAAGAAAATGGCGCTTAACGCGCACAATCTCGTGCCGTTCCTTCAGCATCCCCTGCACCGCTCAAGTTGCATCACCTCCTCAACCCCCTGGGCTGCGGCCGAATGGCCATCCCGGCTGAATAAACTGCCTTTTCCTGGCATCAGCCGATGGAGCCGTCCTTCTGTCTTTCGTCTTGAGGTCCCGACCGCTTCCTCGGGCTCGCTTCTCGCCTCTACATCCCTGATAAGGGCAGGGATTTTTCTTGTCAACGGAAGCGGCCCAAAATTACCTTTATTTCGCTTATTTCCCCTTTTTCCCTCCGCTGCGCCGCGTTACGAGTGCTGCGCGGCGCAATGCCTGTAGCCCAAATTAGGGGCAGAATATAGGGGGCCCGCGGGCTTATTGACTTCGTCGTTTGAACCGCCCTATAATTTCTCCAAGGTCACCGGATTAGAAGGGGAGCGGACGACTGCCGATGAATGAGCGCCGAATTCTTGAAAGCTGGAAAGCTATCGCCGCTTACCTCGACCGGACCGAAAAAACCTGCCAGAAATGGGAGCATGAGCTCAGCCTGCCCGTGCACCGCCTCGAAGACTCCGCCAGGGCTCGTGTCTTTGCCTATGTGGATGAGCTTGACCGCTGGAAAGAGGAAAAGCTCCGGGCCGGAACGACCCAAGTAGCCCGGGGCCGGCTCGGGAAGAGTTCAAAACGGCGATTCTGGCTTTTCTCCGTTGCCGCGCTGGCCGTCATCGCTGTCGTCGCGACACTCCTGATCCGGCGCCCGGGGCCCAGCATCGGACCCGCCGGCTCCCCGGCCGCTAAAAGCATCGCCGTTCTGCCTTTTGTCGACTTGAGTCCCGGCGAAAGCCAGGAGCATATCAGCGACGGAATATCAGATATCCTGATCAACACCCTGAACCGCGTTAAAGGTTTGCGCATCCCGGCCCGGACTTCGGCATTCTATTTCAAGGGGAAGGACATCACTCCGGCGGAGATCGGGCGCAAGCTGAAAGTTGATTGGCTTCTCGAGGGCAGCGTCCAGATCGACGGGAACAGGCTGCGCGTCGCGGCCAACCTCTTTCGGGCGTCCGACGGCACCACTCTTTGGGCCGAACGTTACGACCGGGAGCGGTATGATATTTTCGCCGTCGAAGACGAGATCGCCCAAAAAGTCGCCAAGGCCCTGGCCGTCAATCTACTCGGCGAGCCGGGAGCGCCGGTCGCCGATCCCGGCACCCAAAATCCCGATGCGTATAACCTGTTCCTGCGAGGTCGGCGATCCATGGACAGAGGCCGGGAGTTTCTTAAGCCGGCCATCACCTTTTTTGATCAGGCCCTGGCAAAAGACCCGGATTTCGCCGAGGCCCAGGCCCTGATTTCCCGCTGTTATTTCGGCTTGGGCCATATCGGCAAGCTTCCGATGGCTGAAGCCTATCCGAAAGCGAAGGCAGCGGCGGCAAGGGCTCTGGCGATCGACCCGGACAATTCAAGCACGCTCGGCACCCTGGCATCGATGAAGCTGATCTATGACTTGGACTTCGCCGGCGCCGAAGAAGATATCAAGAAGGCTATCCAAAACCACCCTGCCGACAGCCAGCTTCATGCCATCTATGCGAATGTCCTATCGGCCGCGGGACGGGGCGAGGAGGCTCTCCAGGAAGCCAACCTGGCGGCGGAGCTCGATCCGCTCTCATCCGGCTCTTTCAACATGCTGGCGATGCGGGGATATTATTATTCGAGGCAGTACGAGCCGGCGCTTGAGGCCTTGAAAAAAGCGCTCGAGCTGGATCCCTATGATGCGGGGACATTCGTCAATTTTCTGGCCGTCCATCTGGCCATGGGGCGTTTCGAAGAGGCCAGGACGGCCCAGCAAAGAAGAAGAGAGATCCTCGGCTCCCCAGCGGACACCGAGGGGCAAGACGTTTATTTCGCGCTGGTCCATGCTTATGCCGGCCAAGAGGCTGAGGCCCGCAACCACCTGGCCAGAATTGAAGAGGTCATGATGAGGCCGCCATATGTTGCCCCCGCGATGATCGTCGCCTGGGTCCATGCGGCTCTCGGCGACAAGGACGAAGCTTTTGCCTGGCTGGAGAAGGCCGTTCAAGAAAAAGAAGGCTCGGTTTACAGGCTGAAAGTCGAGCCCCTGATCGACCCCCTCCGCGACGACCCGCGGTTCAGCGACCTTCTGCGCCGCATCGGGCTGGAGCTTTGAGGCGGCACGAATCTCCTTGATTTCCCAGGAGGGCAGTTCTTATAATCCAACTCACCGGGGTGAGAAGTGGGTGGCCCGAAAAATCGGCTCGCTGGCGCCGCTGCAAACGGCGAGATTTTCTTCCCCAGTAAACCCGATGAGCGTTCGGTTCCTCTTCCCATAAGAATCAGCTGATTCGGAGGACGGCGATGAAGGGGTCGCGGCGGAAGGCCGTTCTTCTGCGCCGGCTCGTCTGTCTCGTTGCCTCTTGCCTCCTCCTCCCGGCCTGGTCTTCCGGCCGGAGCACCCTGGCGACCCTGGAAGGACAGGTCACCGGTCCCGAAGGCGATCCTATCGCTGGCGCGGCGGTTGCGGCCAGATGCGTGGACCGGGGCTACGAATACCGTACCGTCTCCCGGCAGGATGGCCATTACATTATCTCCGCCATCGAGCCGGGAACGTATGAGGTTCGGGTGGCGCTCCCCGGGTTCGCGGCTCAGATCCGTCAGGGATTGATCATCAATGTCGGGGCCAAGCTGAAGATTGATTTCCGGCTGTCCGCCGAAATCCTCAAGGAGGAGATCACCGTGACCGCGCCTTCCCCGATGGTCGAGGTGGCCAAGTCGGAGATCAGCTCGGTCGTCGTCCGCCGGGAGATTGATGACCTGCCCCTGCTCGACCGGGATTTCGCCGCCCTGACCTACACCAAGCCGGGCATCCAGGAATCAGGGAGCGGCAGCTCGAACGCCCAGCCGCTCGGCAGCGAGGAGATGGTGGTCGATGGCGTGTCCAACGAGAACGTGCCCAGGAACACGATGCGGACGCAGCTCCCGGCCGACGCCATCGAGGAATTCCGGGTCATCACCAACCAGTACCAGGCCGAGTTCGGGAATTCGAGCGGGATGATCCGGACGGCCATCACTCGGTCGGGGACGAACACGTTCAGCGGCCGGGTGGCTGTCTTCTCCCGGGATGAGGCCTTCGACCAGGTGAGCTATTTCGTCAACCACAAGACGTACCATGGGCCCGAGCTGCACGAAGACCAGTGGCAGGAGCCTCCCTACGAGCATTACCGTTTCGGCGGGTACGTGGGCGGGCCGATCAAGAAAGACAAGGCGCATTTCTTCCTGGCCTATGACGCCCTCCGGCGGACGGACTATGCGACGGTCACATCGCCGCTCGTTCCCAAAGAAACGGTCGCCTCCGGCACGCACAACGACCTGGCCCTGTTGAAGCTCAGCTTCCAGCCCTCGGAAAAGCACCTGCTGAGTGCCCGGGTGGGCATGAATTGGCTGCGCCTCACGAACGCCGGGGTCGGCGGCAATCTCACCAAGGAAAGGGCCTACGATTACAAAGCGGACATCCCCGAGTTCCAGGCCAACTGGACATTCTTCCTGTCTTCCAGCGCGGTCAACGAGCTGCGGCTCCATTATGTCAAGACGTTCCTTGACTATTCCGCTCGCGCTCCCGGGACTTATACCGTCAACAGGCCGTCGGGATATTTCGGGAAGCCGGTGAGTATGCCCCAAAATGGCGTTGACCGCCGGTATCAGCTCGTCGACAACTTCAGCGTCCTCCTTGGAGGCCACAGCCTGAAGCTGGGCCTGGATTATTCCAACATCCCGGCGCGCCTCCATATCGAAACCCTCATTCCCGGGTTGTTCCAGTTCGCGACGGATAAACCCTTCAACGCCGCCGACGCCAGCACCTATCCCTTGTATTTCTACTACAACTCGACGGGGTTCAACGAGAACAGCTTTTCCTACGGAGAGCTGGGGTTGTTCGTCCAGGACTCCTGGAGAGTCCACCCTCGCCTGACCCTGAACCTGGGGCTCAGATGGAACTATTTCCAGGTCGAGCATCTCGATATCGATCATTCCGACATCCGGAATTTCAACCCCCGGCTGGGGTTGAGCTGGGACCCCCTCGGGGACGGGAAGACGGCCGTCCGCGCCGGGCTCGGGACCTTCTCCCAGAATCCCCAGAGCAACCTGTCGGGCTTGATCGATACGATGAACAAACGCGAGCTGCGATACATCTATTATCCCAACTATCCCGACCCTTTTGCGCCAAACCCGTTCCGCCCGTCCGTGCCGGTTTCCAGTCCCCCGGACAAATTTGAATCCGGCAAAGACATGGCGCCGCCGACTGCCGTCCAGATGACGCTGGGCATCGAGCGGCAGCTCCTGGCGGACTTCTCGGCGGCCGTCGACCTTGTCTGGAGCCAGGGCCGGCACTACACGCGCATCGAGGACGCCAACCCGGTCATCCCGGGCACGTGGACTGTCCGCGAGGATCCGACCAAAGGGGCCCTAAAGATTTACGCCGATCACGGCCGGACCGATTACCGGGCGATGTATCTCGTGCTGAACAAGCGCTATTCCCGCCACTGGTCTTTGGAGGTCGCATACACACTGTCCCGTTCGCTGGCGGACGTAGAGACCGAACAGACCGGACCCTACAGCTACGAGGACAGTGCCTGGGAGCGGATGTGCGGCCCGACCAATTATGACGCGCGACACCGGCTGGCCGTCACCGGGATCTTGGACCTGCCCTGGGGTTTCCAGTTGAGCGGGGTCTTCTTCTATCGCTCGGCCTGGCCCTGGACCGCCATCTACGCGACGGATATGAACAAGGACAGCCTCGTCTCCGACATGGTCGACTGGAACCGGAACTCGCGGCGGGCTTTCGATTACAGCCATCTCAACACCCGGCTCTCGTACCACCTTGAGCTCGGGCGGTTCGACATCCAGGTTTTTGCCGAAGCCTACAATATCACCAATAGGACGAATTTCACGACCATCTACACCATCTATGGCCGCGACTCGTTCGGGAAGCCGATCGCGGCCGACGTCCCGCGGCTCATCCAGTTGGGGGCGCGCCTTGATTTCTAGAGGCTGGATTGAGATTCGACATCAACGCCTGCCCGCCGGCTTTGGCTATCGGTCCAGGGAAGAGGGCATTACATCCGTTCACCAGGCCATCAGGTTTTGTCCGGTTAAGAGGGGATGAATAATTGACGAGACGAGAAGTCATCAGGGCTCTCATCATTTTTCTTATCATATGTCTCTTAGGCAGGCAGGGGGCCAGCCAGGATAAATCGCAATCCGTGAGCGCCGGACGGCAACCCTTGAGCCTATGGTCAAAGCAGTGGCTCGACGAGGTCGTTCCCTATATCATCACCGCTGCCGAAAGAGAGGTCTTCCTGAGCCTTCCCACGGAAGAGGAGAGAGGCAAGTTTATCGCGGCCTTCTGGAACAAGCGGGACCCCGACCCGCGAACAGAGGAGAACGAGCTCAAGCTGGAGCACTACAGGAGGATCGCCCTGGCCAATAAGTTCTTGGACGCCGCGGGCATCGACGGCTGGCGGACGGACAGGGGGAAAGTGTGCATCCTGCTGGGGCCGCCGGATGAGGTCCAGAGGGACATGAATCCCGCCGGCTCTTCCTCGGCGATATTTCGCGGTCCCAAGGAAACCTGGAGTTATTGGGGCCTCTCCGACCCGGGCTTGCCGTACAACATGGAATTCACTTTCACCGACAGAACCGGAACCGGCCACTATGTTCTGGATCGCGGTCTGGACTTGGCGGGGCAGGATGGCACGCCCCTGGACCTGGATTCGCTTCACCACTATTTCGACTACCAGGAATACTTGGCCCGAGCCGCTCGGAACCCGTTCGAGGACTTGCCTGAGCCCAGGGGGATCGTGACCACCGAGGTCAGCTCTGAACGCCCCGCGCTCGAAGCTGAAGAGACAGGCCGAAAAGTCGCTGAGGGCTTAAGCAGCGGGACTCCTGTCGGCGGGGGTGAAATAGAATTAAGTGAGATCATCCTTAAGACCGGCGCCGGTGGCGATCCGGCAAGCGGGACCGAACAAGCCGTGGGAGATGCGAGCCAAAAGCCCGGGCTCCTTGCGGGCATGTCTACACCGGTCATGGAGCGGGTTTTTCGGGTCGGAGACGAACTCGAGGCGACGATCGAAATCCACAACATGTCGGGTAACCCGCAAACCGGACGCACTGCCTTCCAGGTGGAGTATTCCTTCTATCAGCATGATGCCCTGGTGGCGAGCCTTCCCGCCTCCCGGACGGAGGCGACCGCGGACAGGGACTGCCGGATCCGAACCTCGCTTCGGCTCAAGAATTTCAAGCCCGGACGCTATCGATTGCGCGCTACGGTCCGGGATCTCATATCCGGTGTCTCGGTTTCCCGAGACACCGCCTTCTCCGTGATCGAATAAATTGGTGACAGGATATCAATTCCCCAATTCTTTGCTGGCGCGCCGTGCCGGTGTCGCACGTCCCTCGCCGATAAGCGGGTTTCCATGAAGTGGGCTTTCTTTTCTCCTCATAAGCGTTAAAAACTCCGGACGGGGCCAAGTGCCCCCCTTGAGGTAACCTGGCCCCGTGTCCGGGTGGGCGTGGGGTGCCCGTTAACGTCCGGCAGCCGTCCCGGGCTCTAATGTGCTTCCGCTTCCTCCATGAGCTGCTTGATGAAAGCCTGCTTTTCCAGCAGCATCTCCGTGATCTTCAGGCCGGCTTGCTTGAGCTTCAGCCCGATCCCGGGATTCGACGCCTCGAGCTGGGCATATTCGTTGGCCGCGTGCCCGACGATCCGGTTGTGATGGGCGTACACGGGAAACTCCAGGACCTGCTGCTTTGGCCCGCCCGTATCAGCCGGAAACCGCCCCGTCTCCTTGACCAGGTTATTCGTCACTTCCGCCCCCGGCCAGGGTCCTTGCCAGCCGACATCGACCGACGAGAACAGCATGACGCAGCCGGGAATGAGCAGATCACCCGCCGCGTCATATCCCCAGCCGGCCAGTCCGGTCAGCCGAAAATCGTTGCCGGTCAAGACGTTGCCTGTCACCGGCAGCGTGTCCGGCCACACGCCCGGGTTTGGATTATGCGAAACGATGCTTATTCCGGTGGCGATCCAGGGTACGCCAAGCTGAGCGGCAAACGCTTTATCCGAGGGACCGATGATGTTCCCGGCGATCAAGCCGTCTCTCCCCCTGTTGTGGACCGCCCCTTGCCAGGTCGTCAGGCCCGAGAAGTCGTTATTAAGGATCTTGCGGTTACGGCCGTAAGGAGCGGAACAAACGCCAATGCCCGCCCACCCGGAAAAGGTGTTGCCTTCGACCACCACGTTGCTGATGCCTTCGGTATACCACTCGCCGAGATCGATGACGAAGGTATTGAGGCTGAGCACCGCGGAGGCCAGGCCAATCCGGTTATTCCTGATGATCACCGGGCCGTTGTCGAAATCGACGAGGTCCCTGTTCCAAACATCCACAGAGATGGCATCATAATGGTTGTCGACGATCGTATTTCCCTCGATCAGGAGGTGGTCGTCCGGGGGCAGCGTCAGGGCGTGCGTTTGGACCGCAACAGAGCGCAGGTTGGTGAAGGTGTTGTTCTTGATCTCCGCCGAGCCTGCCCCTGTGCAATAATGGACACCAAAGGCGTAAGGCTTGACGTTATAAGCCCGCGTGCACGTGAAGGTGTTGTCCTCGACAAGGGCAAAATTGTCCTCGTCCATGACACCCATATGGTAGATGACATAGCCGGACCAGTCCTCGAAATGGATATTGCGGACGGTGAAGTTCTTCGCTCCGCTGGGGGGTACGCCGCCCGGGACCGCCAGTGTCGTGATCGGGTAATATCCGCCCTTGATCGTCGCCCCGGTGGCTACTCCCTCGAGAGTCAGGTTCTGCACGTTGATCAGGACCTGGCCCGTAGCCCCAAGATCAAAAACCCCGTCAAGATAGACCGTCCGGTTCGGGACATTCACCGCCGCCTGGATGGCCGGCAGGTCAATGGCCGGGTTGTTGGATCCGACGAGCGTCACCTGGTCGGCCAGCCCGCCCCCCGCCAGGAGCAGAATGCTGAATGCCGATCCCAAAAGCTGTCTTTTTCCCACCTTGTCCTCCTTTAGGTTCCCATAACCCATTTCTCTTAAGTCAGAAGACGCGATCTCCCCCTAGGCTTGACTCCCTTCGCTCAAGTTTCATCACCTCCCTGACCCCCTCGGCCGACGGGGACTTTTCCTTATGCCCGGAATCATGGCCTCCCCCGGCGGAGAATTCCTTGCCTAGTTCTCCGATAAAACCGGCGAATTTGCCTGTCAACGGGAAACGGTAAAGATGTGCGTTTGTTCCCCATCTTTCGCGTCTTTGTTGTGTGCGGCAATCGGTGTCGGATTGACTCGAGGGCTCGCCCTGAAATAGAATTCAGACTGCGCTCTTAAGCAAAAAGCAAGGGGACGATAGCCCATGGTCGAGCGGCGCATTCTCGAAAGCTGGAAGGCGATCGCCGCCTACCTGGGCCGGACGGAAAAAACCTGCCGGACATGGGAGCATGATCTAGGCCTGCCCGTCCACCGGCTGGAGGAGTCCGCCAGGGCGCGGGTCTTCGCCTACGCCGACGAGCTCGACCGCTGGCGGGAGGAAAAGCTTCAGGCCGGGGCGTTCCAGATGGCGGAGGGCCGGGCCGCCGCCGCTCGGAAAGCCAGGTCCTGGGTTATCCCGGGCGCCGCGCTTGCGGTGATCGCCCTTGTCTCGGCATTTCTCATCTGGCGGGGCCGCCCGCGCGGCGAAATGACCGCTCTCCAGGCCGCGAAAGGCATCGCCGTCCTGCCGTTCGTCGACCTGAGTCTCGATAAAAGCCAGGAGCACATCGGGGACGGGATCTCCGATATCCTGATCAACACCCTCAACCGCGTCGAGGGGCTGCGCGTCCCGGCCCGGACCTCGGCGTTCTATTTCAAGGGGAAGGACGTCACGCCGGCCGAGATCGGCCGCCGGCTGAAGGTCGAATGGATCCTCGAGGGGAGCGTCCAGGTCGAGGGGAAAAGGCTCCGGGTCGTCGCCACCCTGCTCCGCGCCGCCGACGGCACGTCCTTGTGGGCGGAAAGGTACGACCGGAACGAATTCGACATCTTCGCCGTCGAGGACGATATCGCCAGGATGGTCGTCAACAGCCTCAAGGTCAAGGCCATGGGTCAGACGAACGCCTCTCTCATCAAAGCCGGGACGAAAAACCCGGAGGCGCATTCCCTGTATTTGCAGGGCCGTCACTTTTGGAATAAGCGCTCGAAGCTGGACCTGCTGAAATCCATCGACTACTATGAGAAGGCCGTCGCCCTGGACGCGAACTATGCTCTTGCCTATGTCGGGTTGGCCGATGCTTATAACATTCTCGGGAATAACCTCTTTGTATCTCCGGATAAGGCCTACCCCAAAGGGAAGGCCTACGCTCTAAAAGCGCTGGAGATCGACGAGACGGAGGGCGAGGCCCACCGGTGTCTGGCTACGGTCTACCGTGATTACGAGTGGGACTTCAGCGCGGCCGGCCGGGAATTAGAGAGAGCCCTGGCGCTGAGCCCGGGCGATTCGCTGATCCATCACGGCTATGCCTTTTTCCTGTCAAACCTAGGCCGTCATGAGGACGCCGTCAGTGAAATACGGCTGGCCCGGGATCTGGACCCTTTGGCTCCGAGGACCGCGGCCAATGTCGGCCTCTTTTTATATAACGCCAGGAGATACGAGGAAGCCGTCGAAGAGCTCAAGAAAGCGCTGGACTTCGATCCCACTCATGCGGCGACTCATGAATACCTTGGAGAAGTGTATAGAGAGCTTGGCCGCTATGACGAGGCCATCGCGCATTATCGATCGGGCATAAACCTGGAGGACAGGACGCCGTTTTTGATAAGGCTCGCGATTGCCTATGCCCGCGCAGGAGATGTTGAACAGTCGCGGCGGATTCTCGCTGACCTCGGAGAGCGATCCAAGAGGGAGTCCGTTCCTTTGAGCTACCTCGCGGTCGCCTACGCTTCAATCGGCGAGAAGGATACGGCCTTCATCCTGCTCGATAGGGCTTGCGCCTCGCGGGAACCCCGCCTGATCAGCTTGAAGGTCGACCCGATATTTGACCCCCTCCGCGATGACCCGCGGTTCAAGGATTTGCTGCGCCGCGTCGGGCTGGAACAGTAAGGCACCCAGAATTGGGGTCTTAGTCCCCGGGACAGGTGAGCCGGGCATCCGGGCCTGCTTAAAACCTATCGCGAGGCGAGTTTTTACGTCGACGCCGGCGATCTACCCGATAAACGGATTCCGGACGGTCAGGCGGTCGAACGCGCGGCCGTGTTCGAAGTCTTCGGTGAGGAGAATGTCGGCACCGCCCCTGACGGCGGCTTGAACCACCAGCGCATCCCAGAAGCTGAGTCCGTGCTTCTGTTGGATTTCGATGGCCTCGAGAATCGATGCCCCGTCGTTGATGATGACTTTCCACTGGAGAAAGTCTTGGATGATCGGTCTGGCCAGGTCGGGGCTGACCGGCTTGGGCACCTTCCTGGTCAGGGTGACATAGAGTTCCTGAAGGACTTGTGTGCTGATCAGTCCCTGTCCCGAATCCCAGAGCGCGGCAAGTTCTTTTTTAGCGGTCTCATGTTTATCGCCGGCCGTTGAATCGTAAGCATAAACGAGGATATTGGTGTCGACGAAGACGCTACCGGCGCTCATGAAGTTCCTCTCTGGGCGCTGAGATGCGTCCGCCGGTCCCGAGGTCCAGGCCCGTGGCGAGCATCTCGAGCTGCCTTCGCTTGGCCTTCTGATATTCGGATCCTTGCTCGAGTTTCACTTCCAGCGCTTCCCGCATGTACTCACTCAGGGACATGTCCTGTTTTACGGCCTCCAATTTGGCCTTGGAGAGAAGCGACCGGGGGAGGGACAAGGTTATATTCCGCCTTATCTCCGCTGACTTGATTATCTTCACATATATATGTGTAGCACATAAAAAAGTGAAATGTCAAGATGGCTGGCACAGGCTTTCATCGGTTTCAACTATTAATGACGGACCGTCCCATGTTTCATTCTCACAAACGACGTGGAACCCGCTCTCGACGGCCTGCCGGGTGACCGGGTAGTGGATGTCGTTCGGCGCGACGAGGAGGAAGAAGTCTTTATCGCGTCACTGGCGTGGGAACTGTCCTTTATACAATGATTTCTTTGACCTCATAGTCGGCGGACCGCGCGGGCGTTCCCCACACCCAGAAGCGTCCCCGGGAATTGGTGACAGCGTGAAATTGGTGACAGGATATCGATTCCCCAATTCTTTGCCGGCGCACAGTGCCGATGTCGCGCGGCTCTAACCGATAAACGGATTCCGGATGGTCAGGCCGTCGAATGAGCGGCCCGGCTCGAAATCCTCGCTGAGCAGGATGTCAGCTTCGCCCTTGATTGCGGCTTGGACCACCAGCGCGTCCCAGAAACCGGAGCGGTGTTTATTCTGGATTTCGATCGCCTCGAGAATGGACAGCCCATCGTTCGTGACGTCTGTCAGTGGGCGGATAGTCCCGCTATGACCAAGTATCTGAGCAGTCCGGTCTTGACCGCGCTGAGAATCCCTTGATCGGCAGCGAAATCCGGGTCGATCTCCACTACCCGGCTAAGATGGTAGGCGGCTTTATCTTCCCGGCCGGTCTTCCTTAACAGGACGGCCAGGTTCAAGTGGGCCTCAAGAGAATCCGGTTTGAGCTCCAGGGTTTTCAGGAGCTCCGCTTCCGCTTTGACGTCCTTTCCCATGAATCCATATGCGACACCAAGCATCGAATGCGCTTCGGGAAGTCGGGGATTGAGGGCAGCGGCCTTCCGGCAGCTCGAAGCGGCTTCTTCGAGCAGAGCGACATCGTCCTTGAGAATCAGGGCTGACGCCAGGATGCACAGACCCTTCGGAAATTCCGGGAAGATCTTCAGGGCCGTCCGGGCTTGGTCCAGGGCGGCATCCACTTGCCCCTTTTTCAGAAGTTGCTGTCCCAGACTGGCATGGGCTTCTGCATAGTTGGGGTTGAGCCGAACGGCCTCGCGGAATTCGACGGTCGCGCCGGCCTCATTTCCAATTTGCAGGAAAGCCAAACCGAGGTTGAAGCGGGCGACTGGATGCTCCGGGCTGCACCTCCAGCACCCGGCGGTATTCGGCAATCGCCTCATCGGTCCTTCGCTGGGATAGATAGAGGTTCCCGAGAAGGTTGTGGGTCTCGGTCAGCTCCGAATTTGTCCGCAGGACATCGAGGCAGGCCTTCTTGGCCGACACGCTGTCGCCGGTCTGGATATAGAGATAGGCCAGGAAGAGGTGAATCTCGGGCTCCGCGCGCCCGAGAGCGGCGCGGCCCTCGTATTCGGAGATGACCTGCTCGGTCAACTCCGCGGGAAACGGGAACATCTGAGTATGGAAGGCGCGGTTCCTGTTCAGTCTGATCACGCGGGAAGAAAAGGAGTCGAACTTGGAGCCGGGGTCCCTGGGATTCATGACGGTATTCTTCTCGTCCAGGTCCACGGCCCCGAATATATGTCCAAGTTCATGGAGAGCTAAGGGGACCGCCGATCCCGGCTGGCCCAGCCGGATCAACAGGGTGCCTGTGAGATAATCGGTGGTCCCCGTGGGTAACTCGCTGGGGCCCGATGGCCCGAGGACCCCGACGAGCACGTCCGCTTCACCGGGGTCGATCTTCTTTTTGAGGTCATCGAGCATGGAGCGCATGGTTTTTCGGGACCGGTCGACCTTCCATGTTTCCCAGGTCATGATCTCGAACTCGATCCCGAAGGCACGAGAGAAGACGCCAGAGGCCGTTGCCTTAAGCTTCCTGACCTCTCTTTTGCCGTCGATTCCGATGCCGAAAGGCTCGGCCAGGGCGACCTTAAGGGTAACAGTACGATTCTGTTCTCCCTCAGGGGGGGCCGGCTCGGATTTGCCGGCCCCCTGGAGGGAGGGAAAAAGGGTTGCAGAAAAGAACAGAAGGCCTATCCATAAACCCCAAATTGCCCGCGAAACACGAGCCGTGCTTGATTCGCCGGCTGCCGCCCGGCGGCTGGGACTGAAACTCCCGGTGCTGTTGATGGCCTTCCGGCCTCTCGACTGTCCCGTTGGCCTCCGATTTGTCCCACCTTTGGCCTCCACTTCGACACTTAAATGGGGGCCTTTTCGATGTCAATAGGGGGCCGCCCGAGGCAGGAATTGATTTCCACTGATTTCCATTTATTTCCATTTGCTTCCTGCCGGGGTTCACGTTCCCGATCCCCCGCAGATTTGATTTTGCCGCGAAAAATGACTACTCTTGACCATAGGCGCAGGGGGTTTCAATGGCCGAGCGGCGCGTTCTCGATAACTGGAAGGAGATCGCCGCCTACCTCGGCCGGACCGGGAAGACCTGCCGGAACTGGGAAAAAGAATACGGCCTGCCCGTCCACCGGTTGGACGGTTCACCCCGGGCGCACGTCTTTGCCTATGCCGACGAGCTCGAGCGGTGGAAAGAACATCTGCTCCGGGAGGAGTCCGCCGCGTCGCGGGAAATTACTGTCAAGTTTAGTTTGAAGAAACTCCTTGTTCCCGCCGCTATCTTCGTCTTAGTCCTCGCCGCCGCCCTGGCCGTTTTCTTGAATAGCCGCGGACCCCATTACGATCCCAAAAGGATCATTGTCGCCACGTTCGAAAACCAGACCGGGGACAAGTCCCACGAGGTCCTCGGCCGGATCGCCTCGGACTGGATCACTCAAGGCGTTTCCAAAGCCGGGATCGCCGAAGTTGTTGAAGTTCCACCCGGGAAGACGGCTCCGGGCACCCCACAAGAAGCCGAGCGCCTCCGGGCCCTGGCCAGAGAGGCCGGCGCCGGGACACTCGTCTCCGGCGCATATTTCCTGCAGGGAAAAACCCTGAGCTTCCATGCCCGGGTTTCCGACATGTCCAATGGAGAATTGATCAAGGCTTTGGACCCGGTCAGCGGGCCCGTCGAAGAACCAATGAAAGCCATAGAGTTCTTGAGGCAAAAGGTCCTGGGCGCCCTGGCAGCAATGTCGGACCTTAGAGAACGGCCGGTTTTGGATCTTTTAGGCCAGCCGCCGACTTATGAGGCCTACAAGGAATATGCGGCCGGCCGGGAGGCCTTCCTACGCGGAGACTGGACGCGAGCTATCGAACTCTACTTAAGGGCAGCGGAGCTGGATCCAGGCTTCAAGAGGCCGTTGATAGCGGCCCCCAGTGCATATTGGAATCTCGGCCAGTACGCCGCCGCCGAGAAGCTGATCAACGAGCTCGAAAAAATCAGAGAGACACTGGGCCCCCGCGATCAACTCTCACTTGATGGTATGAAAGCCTTTTTGCAGGGCGACCGGGCCGGATGGCTCCGGGTGGCGCGTCAATCAGCATCGCGGTTGCAAGGAATGTCGATTTATCAATGGGGATTAGAAGCCTTTTTGTGCAATTATCCTCGGGAAGCGGTCAAAGCACTTTCCATGATCGATCCTGAAGGGATCTGGATGAAGGACTGGCCCTACTACTGGTCTGTCATGACGCTTGCCTATCATATGCTCGGGCGATATAGAGAGGAGCTGAAACAGGCGCGCCGGGGCCGTCGGCAGTTTCCGGAGGTCTTCTGGCTCCTTCAACATGAGGTGCGAGCCTTGGCGGCCTTGGGCAGAATCGAGGAGATCGACAGGCTCATCGATCAGAGCCTGAATATGAAGTATGACAAAATCTACACCCCTGGCTGGCTTATGAATAACGCAGGCCAAGAATTAAGAGTTCATGGGTTCCCAAAGGGATCGCTCCAGATGTTCGATCGTGCCGTCCGGTGGCTTCAAGCCAGGCCGGACGAGGAAAAAGCCACGAAGATTTGCCGGGAGCAACTGGCCCGTGCCTATTATGGCGTAGGAAGATGGCCGGAGGCGCAGAGCCTTTATGAAGGCTTGTCAAAAGAAGAGCCTGATAACCTGTTGTATCTGAGGATGTGCGGCGCGCTGGCGGCAAGAAGAGGGGACAGGGAGGAGGCGCTCAGGATCTCCAAACGACTCGAGGAGATAAAAAGACCTTATCTCTGGGGCTCTCCCGCTTACCATAGGGCCTGCATCGCGTCGCTCCTGGGCGAAAAGGAAGCCGCCGTTGGACTTCTCCAGGAAGCGGTTTCCCAGATGAGGCACTATCCCTATCTTTATGAGGATATGGACCTCAATCCTCTCCGCGACTATCCGCCTTTCAAGGAGCTTATCAAGCCCAAGGGCTAAGATCGTTAAGGACGAAAATATCTGCGCGAAGGGCTCGCGGATCAGCGCCAGTTGAGGCGCACGCCAAACTGCACGATCCCTGGTTCTGTGACTCTGTCCGGAGTCATGGTCTGGGGCACCATCGACTGACCTACTCTTATGATGGTGGTGTTGTTGAAGACATTAAACCAGCGCGCTTCAAGGGTCAGGTTGACGCTGTCGGAGAGGTCGATCCGCTTTTCCAGGGCCAGGTTGACCTGCACGACATCGGGCAGACGCAGGTCGCCGTATTTCTCGTCCTTGGGAAACAGGTATACGTTATACAGTATGTTTCTCTGGTTGTAGACCGGGTTCCCCTCGTTGGCGATGAGGATGCCGCTGATGTTGAATCCCCAGGGGAGCTGGTAGAGGCCGTTGGCTTTGACCATCCAGCGAGCATTGAAGAAGACCAGGCCGCTGCGATAGGATGCCGGGTCCGCGACACCGTCGGCGAAGTAGTAGTAGTTCGAGGGATTTTGCCCCCTTTCGTCGATGTGCTTACTGTAGTCCTGGTAGTTGAAGCTTCCGTTGAACATCCATCTGTGGGAGAACCGCTTGTGGAAGTTGAGCTCGAGGCCCCAGTAGCTGGTCCAGTTGTAGCGGTCGTGGGTGAAGTAGTTGCCGGCAGTGGCGGGGCGCGGATCTGCGGTATAGACGTCGTTGCCCGTGACCGGGTCGGTACCAACCTTGGTATATGTCACGTCTTGAGGCCACTGAACCCTGTAATTGTCCTTGGTTCCTTCGTACCTGAGGGGCATGAAGGCAGAACCCAGGATATCACGGGTCTCCTTCTTGCGGTAGCCGTTGAGGCCGACGCTGGCATTCTCGAAGAGCTGCTTTTCGAACCCGAGAACGATTTCCTGAACGGCGGGGGTCTTCCAGTCGGGATCATAGATATATGACGAAGCCGTCGCCGACGGGGGTCCCGACGGGGAGAGTTGACCGGTATAATTGTAGTAGCTCCAGCCGGGAGCCGTTCTGGCCGCCTTGATGGCGTCGATCTCGGACAGGGTGTAGCGGGTGAACTCCCCTTCATCGGGCCAGTTATCGTTGTTGTAGTCGAAGAAGGGCGTGTAGATGACTCGAGTGGCGCCGGGGGCAGCACCCTCGTTGTCCCTGTTGTTGAGGTAGCCTTGGTAGAAGGCATAGGATGCCTTGACGATGTTCCTGCCGTTGCCCGTCAGGTCGTAGGTCAACGAGAGACGGGGGGAGAGGGCGCTCGGATGCACCGGAACCTGCCCGGCCTTGACATCGAGCGCACCCGTCCAGGTCTTCCAGGGGCCGTCGTCGCCCGTGTACGGGCCGCCGGCCAGGGTGCCGTTCCAGGGATTGAATGCTCCCACCTTGAGGTCGTCCCAGCCCCAGGTGTGTTTGTCCCAGCGCAGGCCGAGGGTGACCGTCAGCTTCTTGTAGACGGCGGTGTCCTGGAAGAAAATACCCTGGCGCTTGGTATGGCGCCGGCTGACGATGTCGTCGCGGTAATAGAATCGCTTGACAACTCCGGGCTTGGTGCCGTCGGGCCAGGTGAAGCTCGGGTCTTTTTGATTGACATAGATGCACAGGCCGTTGGGGAGGAGCTGCTCCCGGTCCATTCCATTATTGGCGTAGTCGTAGCCCAGCTTGAACTCATGGTTGCCGCCCAAGAGATTCTCTTTGAAGTAGTTGCCGTAGGCGACGAAATAGGGCCTCCGGCCGAGCTCGTCCTGGGCCAGCATCATGGAAATCGGGGGAAGGGCGCTTTTCGGAATAGACTGCGCGTAATTATAGGTCCAGGCCCGGTGGTAGAAGTAAATCCTGCGGCCGTCGTCATAGGTGGGCGCGCTGGGGTTCCAACCGACGTCGCCGGCGTGGAGCGAGTATTCGGTTCTAGAAAAGGTGAACTTGGCGGCGACCAACAGATTGCCCGTCACGTGCTGGAGTTCCGCGGCGTAGAGGTGACTCGGGGCGCTCAAATTTTGTGTCGCTGAGGAGTTATAGGGCGAGATGAACATCCCCAGCGTTTCGGAGCCGGACCAATTGTAGGAGAATTGAGCCGTGGTATTTTTGTACTGGGCGTTTATTTTGGCGTAGTAGTTGCCCATGTAGCTGGGCCTTGTGACCGCGTTGGTATAGGAACGGGTGATCGGGTCCGACATAGAAGCCGAACCGAAGAACCAGAGGTGGTCCTTCCAGAAGGGTCCGCCGAGGCTCGCCGCGCAGTCCCAGATGCGGTTGACGCCGGCCGGGATCCAGCCTTGAGCCTTCATGGCGTCGGGCAGTGTCTGGTTCATCTCGAATTTTCTGTCCATGAGTTCGATGTAGACATCGCCGCTGACCCTGTTGCCGCCGCGCTTGGAGACGAAGTTGACCTGAACGCCGCCGGCGATGTTCATGATGTCATGGGAGGAGATAGAGACCTGAGTTTCCTCGAGCTGGTTCCTGCTGATCTGGATCCCGGATTCGCCCGGGTAGAAGCGACCGTCGGTCGAGGCGCCGTCGACTGCCCAGGAGTTCTTATATGCCTCTGTTCCGGGGCCGTAGAAGAGCTGGGAGCCGCCGGTGATCCCGCCGGTCTGCATAAACGACAGGAAGCCGCCGACCCCGCCGCCCTGCGCTTCAGACAAGATGCCGGGCGCCATGTTGACGACCGTATAATAGCCGCGGCCGATCGGCAGGCTGTCCATGACCTCGCGGGTGACGGTCGTCGAAACCGTCGTCTGTCGAAGGGAGATAAGGGGATTCTGACTGACGACCGTGATGCTCTCCTCCACCGGACCGACTTCCATTTGGATATTGAGGGGCACGCTCCCACCGACGCTGACGCGGACGAGCCGGCGCTCGACTTTCTTGAAGCCCGCGAGTTCATAAACAAGGTTATAATTACCAGGAGCCAGGCTCAAGAAACGGTAGTTTCCCTGGGCTGAGGTGACGGCCGCCGTTTTGCCGGTGACTTCGCCGGTCAGCGTGACATTAACGCCGGGGAGGGGAGAGCCATCCTCGGCCAGGGTCACGGCGCCGACGATATCGCCCGAGTTGACTTGGGCGTGGAGGACAGAAATGAGCAGCGCGCATTCCAACAGCGCGAGAAGAATTATGTTTTTCATATCCCCCCCCAAAAAAAAGAGCTTTGCCTTAGGCTACCTATCCGACAGGATCTCCTCCATTCTAATGAATTTTCTAAGCCCCCCTTTTAGGCATCCAGGAGTTTCCTGGCCTGACCCCACCTAATGTACTACCGCTGGAGTGGGAATTTCAAGTTGACTCTGCCTTCCGCCCAATCATATAATTCGCTCATCAAGGCACTTGGCGCAGAGGGGCCGTTCACCAACCCATGAGTGAGCGTCGCGTTCTTGACAACTGGAAGGAGATCGCTGCCTACCTCGGCCGCACCGGGAAGACCTGCCGGAACTGGGAAAAAGAATACAGCCTGCCCGTCCACCGGCTGGACGGTTCACCCAGGGCGCATGTTTTCGCCTACGCCGAAGAGCTCGACCATTGGAAAGAGAAATTGCTCCGGGAGGAGCCTGCGGCGTCGAGGGAAATCACCGTAAAGTTCAGTTTGAAGAAGCTTTTTGTGGCTGCGGCGATCGGCCTCTTGATATTCGCCGCCGGCCTGGCCGTTTTCTTCAAGACCCGTGGACCTCATTACGATCCCAAAAGGATCATCGTCGCCACGTTCGAAAACCAGACCGGGGACAAGTCCCAGGAGCCCGTGGGAAGGATCGCCTCGGACTGGATCACTCAAGGCGTTTCCAGAGCCGGGATCGCCGAAGTTGTTGAGGCGCCGCCCGGCGAGGCCGCTCCGGGCACCCCAAAAGAAAATGAGCGCATCCGCGCTCTGGCCAGAGAGGCCGGCGCCGGAACGCTTGTCTCGGGCGCGTATTTCCTGCAAGGAAACACACTGAGCTTCCATGCCCGGGTTTCCGACATGTCCAATGGAGAATTGATCAAGGCTTTGGACCCTATCGGCGGGCCGGTCGAAGACCCGATTAGAGCTATAGAGTCCTTGAGACAAAATGTTCTGGGTGCCCTGGCACAGCTCACGAACCCAAGAAGATCAGTGCCGATGAAGGATATTCCGGGCCAGCCGCCGACTTATGAGGCCTACAAGGAATTCGCAGACGGCCTAGACGCCTTCGCCCGCCAAGATTGGTCGCGAGCCATCGAATTCTGCTTGAGGGCGGCGGCATTGGATCCGAGCTTCAAGACGCCTCTGCTCCAAGCTTCCATCGCATACGACAATCTTGGCCAATACGCCGCAGGCGAAAAGCTGATCGACGAGCTCGAAAAAGTCAGAGAGACACTGAGCCCCTGGGATCAACTCATGTTGAATCATCATAAAGCCATTTATCAGGGCGACCTGGCCGGCCAGCTCCGGACTTCGAGTCAAATGGCATCGAGGATAAGGGGAATTAGCCTTTATGAGTGGGGCCGTTGCGCCTTTCAGGATAACCGTCCTCGGGAAGCGGTCAAAGCGCTTTCCATGATCGATCCAGAAGGGATCTGGATGAAGGACTGGCCGCAATACTGGAGTATTCTAACGAACGCCTATCATATGCTCGGGCGATTCAGGGCGGAGCTGAAACAAGCGCGGCGGGGCCGCCGGCAGTTTCCGGAGGTCATCTGGCTCCTTTTGCATGAGGTGCGGGCTTTGGCGGCCTTGGGCAGAATCGAGGAGATCGACGGGCTCATCGATCAGAGCCTGAATATGAAGTCTGACAAATGGCCGGCGGGCCGGAACATCACGGCCCGCGAAATCTACGACCCTGGCTGGCTTATGAATACGGCAGGCCGAGAATTAAGAGTTCATGGATTCCCAAAGGGATCGCTCCAGATGTTCGATCGTGCCGTCCAGTGGCTTCAAGCCAGGCCGGACGAGGAAAAAGCCACGAAGATTTGCCGGGAACAACTGGCCCGTGCCTATTATGGTGTAGGAAGGTGGCCGGCGGCGCGAACCCTCGCCGAAGGCTTGCTTAAGGAAGATCCTGAAAATGTGAATTATTTGAGGATGTGCGGCGCACTGGCGGCAAAAAGAGGGGACAGGGAGGAGGCGCTCAGGATCTCCAAACGACTCGAGGAGATAAAAAGACCTTATCTCTGGGGCCGTACCACTCTCCATAGGGCCTGCATCGCGTCGCTCCTGGGCGAAAAGGAAGCCGCCGTTCGACTTCTCCGTGAAGCGGTTTCCCAGGGGAGGGAGTATCGGTATCTTTATGAGGATATGGACCTCGATCCTCTCCGCGACTATCCGCCCTTCAAGGAGCTGATCAGACCCAAGGGTTAGGATCAGCCAAGGCGGTACGGTCCTGGAATTTCAACCTCGGTGCTGATAGTTGCCGCATCGGGCTGGAGAAGAAGTCCGCCCCGGAGCCGACGAGCTTAGGGCTGGTCGCTTCGATAGCGGCGCCGGGAAGCGGGTTGTCCTGGTCGTCCGTGACCGTGCCGAAGATCTTGCCCGTGGGCACTTGGGCGGGCAGGCACAGGGCGACCACTATGAGCCCGAAGAGGAAGAGGGCAAACCGGCCTGGCGGCCGCATCTTCATTCTCCTCTATTCGTCAACGAGGCGCAGAAGACAGGCGGGACCAAAGGAAGAGAGAAATTGACGCCATCACAACAAGCATTCCCCACGCTGGCCAATATTTAATCAATCTTCGGGAGCAAGTCAAGCCGAGAAGATCCGTCCTCCCCGACCTCTTTCGCCGCATCGGCCTGGGGTACTGAGAAATCCCCTTATAAAAAGCATCATTTTGAGTTTGAAGGACACGGACACTGCAGATCTGTCGATGCTTGAAATATTGTTGATATTGGTCATAAGGCTTCCATTTTGAGGCCCATAATGGAATTAATAAGTCGATTTATCGTAAAAACCGATAGAAGTGTCCACGGGGCGGGAAACGTCCCCGGCAGGCGGTCCCGGCGCTGGCCAGGTGCTCCCCGTGGAGTCACCTGGCCATTTATGCCGGGTGGGCGTGGGGTGCCCGCGAGTATCCTTTGGCTATCGCGGAGGGTTACTCCGTCTTAGTGCACGACGTCCAGTTCGTAACCAAATATCCAGTGCAGAGGGCCGGGGTGCAAGGCGGGGTCGAACATATCGTTGCTTGGACATGGCGACGCAACCATGGCCATAAAACTTCCTGTGGCGGAAAAGTGTTCCCCGTCGAACCTGCCGATGAATTTCAGAGTGCCGTCATTGATGCCGGGTCCCCAGAGAGTTGCGCAGGCATGCATCTTTATCACATCCGTGATGTAAAACGGGGTGCCGTCCTCCATAACAAACAGCGGTGACGGGAACTCGAACCTCAGCAGGCCGGAAGGCTCCAGTTTTCCATAGAAGCTGGCCGCATTTCCGTTAGGCCTGGTCTCGGCAAACGTATATTGAAAAACGTTATTCTCGAAGAATTCAAGTGTTGCGTTACACGCGTTGTTGTTGTTCTGGACGACCTCTCCGTTGCCGATTTCCCAGGTACGATAGACCGCGACCCCGGTCATGGTGAACGTGGTCCCGGCGGGATATTTCAACGGTGGTTTGTCTTGGCCGGCCGCCTCCCCGATCGTCACCAGGAAGCCCAAAACCAGAAGCCCCGATAGAAGAACCTTTAACGATGCCTTCATTTGATATCCTCCCTTCTTAGGATTGCCTTAAGTTAATCCCAAAAACGTCAAATCTCCGTCTCCGCCAATAGATCATGACCGATTCCTCAATTGGCATCACCTCCTTGCCCCCCGGGTTGCGCTCAAAAGAATGCGGCCTCTAGAAAAACATGAAATGCTGCACTTTTGGCCTCTACCTCCCCATTAAGGTCGGGCGTATTCCCTGTCAATGGCCAAGGGTGCGGAGGTGCAATCTATCCCCTCTTTTACTCTCTTTTGCCCTTCTTGCAGGCCACTGCCGCGCACGCCCGTACCTGAAAATAGGCGGGATGCGGTCCTTTCTCCGGCGCCCGTTCCGGCCACCCTGGTATTGACTTGGGTTCGCGCCCAATCCTATAATCCCTCCATCAAGCGACCTGAGCGGACGGGGCCAAGTTACCAACCCATGAGCGAGAGGCGCGTTCTCGAAAGCTGGAAGGCCATCGCGGCTTACTTGGGACGCACCGTAAAGACAAGCCGGAAGTGGGAGCATGAGCTTGGACTGCCCGTGCACCGCCTCGAGGATTCACCCAAAGCCCACGTTTTCGCCTACTCCGATGAGCTCGACCGCTGGAAGGAGCAAACCTTTAAGGCGGTTAAGGCCAGAGCCGAAGCGCCCCGCGGCTTCAGAAGATTCCGCCTGCTTCTGCGGAGCTTGCGCCGACCCTGGGCCGGGATACCGGTCCTGCTCGCTTTAACGGGCGTCGCCGTCTCGGCCGTTTGGTTTTTCGGCAGGGAATCCAGGATCAGCTGGGCCACCAACGAAATCCTCCCCCAGATCGACCGGCTCATCGAGGAAGAAAGATATTTCGGGGCTTACAAGCTCGCTCAACAGGCCGAGAGATATATCGGCAAGAATCCCTTATTCTTGAGGGAATGGTCGAAGCTCGCCGCCGACATCTCTGTCGTCTCGACTCCTCCAGGGGCCGATGTCTACGTAAGGGATTACACGTCCACCGGAGGCGAATGGGAGAACCTCGGCCTGACCCCGATCAACAACGTTTCCATACCCTTGGGTTTCGTCCGCTGGAAGATCGAGAAACCCGGATTCGCGACCAAGGAGTATGCCTTGAAAACGCGTCAGGTCGCGTCGCTTCCGGACAGACGATTGAGCCTGGAATTGTTCGAGACATCGGCGGTTCCCGAGGGCATGGTCTGGGTCGAAGAGGGGATCGTCGCGCCATTCTACGTCCTGTACACCGGGAGATCCGACCCCGTCAGGGTCAATGCCTTCTGGATCGATAAGTTCGAGGTCACCAACAGGAAATTCAAGGAGTTCGTCGACGCCGGCGGCTACGCGAGGCCGGAATATTGGACCCAGCCGTTCATAAGGAACGGTAAAACCGTGACGCGGGATGAGGCGATAAGACAGTTTCTCGATCGGACGGGACAGCCCGGCCCGGCCCAATGGGAACTGGGGACCTATCCGGAAGGGGACGATGATCACCCCGTCGGCGGGATTTCCTGGTACGAGTCCGCCGCCTACGCCGAGTTCGCCGGCAAGAGCCTGCCGACGGTCTTCCATTGGCTCAGGGCTTCGAACTTTGTCGACGTCCACCAGTATGCAATCCCGTTGAGCAATCTCGCCGGCCGGGGATCGGCCCGGGTGGGAAGCTTCCAGGGCATGAGCGCTTTTGGCGCTTATGACATGCTGGGCAACGTCAAAGAGTGGTGCTGGAATGAGATCAAGGGCGCGCGTTTCATCCTGGGTGGCGCCTGGGACGACGCGGCCTACATGACGACCGTGCCCTTCGCCAAGTCTCCCTTCGATCGCCACCCCAGCAACGGGTTTCGCTGCATCCGGATCGCCTCCCCGAAGGAAACCTCTCCCTTGCTGCGGGACGCGATCGTCCTTCCGGAAAGGGACTACAGCCGGGATTCTCCGGTCCCGGACCAGGTTTTCGAGGTCTATAAAGGGCTTTATGCCTATGAAAAGGTCGACCTGGACCCGAGGATCGACCGGCGGGACGAATCCTCGGAAAGGTGGATCCGGGAGAAGGTCACTTTCAACGCCGCCTATGACGGTCAGCGGATGATCGGGCATCTCTTCCTGCCCAGGAGACCTTCCCGCCCTTCGCGACCGTCATCTATTATCCGAGCGGCGCGGCCTTTGGGATGCAATCCAGCGACAACCTCGGGCCGGAGATCCTGGATTTCCTGATGGCCAGCGGCCGGGCGGTTTTCTATCCCACGTTTCTCTCGACGTTTGAAAGACGGGACGGCTTTGACCTGGGACATGTCAAAAAGAACGTTTGGCGGGATCATTGCCTCAAGTGGTCGCAGGACTTGGGCGTGTCGATCGACTATCTGGAGACTCGGTCCGATATCGATAAGGACAAGCTGGCCTTCTATGGATTCAGTCAAGGGGGCATCGTCGGGCCGGTCCTTCTCGCCATGGAGCCGCGGATCAAGGCGGCCGTCCTCGAAGCGGGCGGCTTTCTGGGCGGCGGGCTTACCGGCAACTTGGCTCCGGAAGCCGATCCGTTCCACTTTGCGCCGCGCGTTAAGATTCCCGTCCTGATGCTCAACGGTCGGTACGATATTCTCCGCCGGCCGGAAGAGGAGCAGGATCAGCTTTTCCGATGGCTCGGGACGCCGCCGGAAAACAAGTTCCGGAAGATCTACGAGACCGACCACCACGCCCCCCGGCTGGAGAGGATCAAGGAAGTTACGGCCTTCCTCGATAAACACCTCAGGTGATCCCGTCCGCCGTGATCTCCCAAAATCCGGTCATCCCGCCGACGATCAAAGGCTGAACGGGACTCCGACCCGGGCCGGGATCGGTAGATAGACCGCAACTTTCATCCGCCCCGAAGCGGGGGGGCGGGCACAAATGCCGAGGTCTCGATTCCCTATTTACGAGTCCTCTCTGAGCGGTGCGGAGGTCTGTGCTGATCAACTGAACGCTCGAAAATCCTTGGCCTTAAAAAGAAATTGGGTAAATGATATCCTGTCACCAATTATGGTAAAGGAACAGACTGAATCGCCCTTCACCCGGAATGTCCGAAAGGTCATCCGGTCGATCCCCAAGGGACGTGTCGCGAGCTATGCGCAGGTCGCCGCCCTCGCCGGAAACCACCGGGCCGTCCGGGGCGTCGTCTGGATCCTGCACTCCTCCTCAGAAGCGAGCGGTCTTCCCTGGCACAGGGTGATCAGCAGCCGGGGAACGATATCTCTGCCTCGCGGCCATGGTTTCGAAGAGCAGCGGAAGAGACTTATCGCCGAGGGAGTGGACGTCAGCCGTACCGGCAGGGTCGACTCGAGCGTTTCGGTTGGGAAACGCGAAAAAGAAGGAGCGCCGCCTTCGCCCGCGCCGCCGCCAAGTTCCTCAAGGAACTCCAGTAGCCGCACAGACCCATTTAACCGTCGGGAAAGGCCTCCGAAGTTCGGGCTCCCTACAGTCTTCCTAAGATTCTTAGCGACCTCGCGGATAATGGCCTGGCCTGATTACATTCAACGTGTCTCAGGGCCACTAATTTGATAATTGGGTATTGTGTCCCGAATTTGCTATATTGGCATTGACTCAGATGAAAGACATAAAAGACAAAAAGCACTTTCGGGATGAGCTGGCGGCGAACGAGCGGGTCTGCGCGCTTTTTTACGCTTCGTGGTGCCCGTATTCGCGGCGTTTCCTGCCCGATTTTGACGCCACCGCTCACGAAAAAAGCGGCGAATTCACCAGCGTGAAGGTCGATGATATCGACGATCTCTGCGACGAATACGACATCAACGTCTTTCCGAGCGTGATCTTCTTCGAACGGGGAGAGATCCTCGAGAGGCTGGACGGAACGCTGGGAAGGGGGCTGGCGGGAAACCAGCTGTCCGGCTTGATCGATAAGTGCATCGCCCGCCGCACCGATCGGTGACCGGTTATTAATTTGGGATACCATACCAATTCCCCTACTTTCTGTGGATGCGGAGTGCCCGGTTCCAGAGGGGAGGTGACGACAAGCCGCTGATTCGGGCAGCCTCCGAGTTTCGCCGGCGTCCAGGCACCCTTCGATAATTCGGTAAATTGGTATTGTGTCCCGAATTAAAAATAGGGTAAATGATATATTGTCACCAATTCCGAAAAGGACAATGAGCATGAAACATGTCGCGAGACTTTTTCTCCTCGTAACGGCGCTGCCGGTCCTTCTCTGGGGCAACCGCGGTGTTCGCCCAAACCCCCGACCGCACGCCCCTGGCCGACGAATGGGGCTACCGGCCCGCCGACGGCGCCACCGTGCCCCTGAACCCGCCCTCGCTGACCTGGGTCCACGAAAAAGAGGCCGCGGGCTACACCGTCGAGTGGGCCGACAACGCCGCCTTCTCCGGTGCCGCCTCCGCCCGCAACCTCCACTGGTGCGTCTATACCCACTCGGAGCCATTGAAACCGGGCACCTATTTCTGGCGCTACCGCATCATATCCAAGGACAAGAAGCTCTCCGCCTGGAGCCGCGCCCGCACGTTCACGATCCCCGCCGGCACCACCGAATTCCCTCAGCCGACGATGGCCGAGTTGCGCCGCCGCGTCCCGAAGTCTCATCCCCGGCTCTTCGCGCGCCCCGAAGACCTCCCTCGCCTCAAAGCCTATGCCCAGTCGGGCGGCCGCGCCCACTTCGAAAAGATAATCGCCGCGGCTGACGCGCTGTTGACCGCCGAACCGACTCCCGAGCCGACCGTCCGCGCCCACCCCTATGACCCCAAGACGAATCAGTTCTGGTGGCCGAACCGCGTCCAGACGGTCAAGGCCCTCCAGGAGGCCGAGGTCCTGTCCTTCGCCTGGCTCCTCACGGGCGACAAGCGCTACGGCGACCGGGCCCGCGACTTCACGCTCCGTCTCGCCGCCTGGGACCCCGACGGCCCCACGAACTGGGAGCTCAACTGCGAAGCGGCCAAGCCCATGCTCCACCGCCTGGCGCGCGCTTACGATTGGGCCTGGCCGCTATTCACGCCCGAGGAGCGTGCCAGGATCCGCGCCGTCATGCTCATCCGCGCCGAGCAGGCCTGGAAAAGCAGCGAGGTCGAGTACGGCGTGGGGCATCACAACCGGCCCTACGACAGCCACGGCAACCGCACCTGGCATAAGCTCGGCGAGTTCGCCATCGCCACCCTCGGCGAGATGCCCGAGGCCGAGCGCTACCTGGACTTCGCCGTGAACACTTTCTTCGCCGCCTACCCCGTCTGGTCGGACGACGACGGCGGCTGGCACGAAGGCCTGTCCTACTTCGCCGGCTACATGTCCAAGGTCACCTGGTGGCTCGACGTCGCCCGCATCGCCCTCGGCATCGACGGGTTCAAGAAGCCGTTCTTCGCCCACTTCGGCGATTATTATCTCTATTCCACGCCGCCCGGGACTCCCGAGATGGGACTGGGCGACCTCGCCTGGCGCCCGGTCTCGGGCGGTCTGTCGTGGATGCACTTCTTCGTGCGCCGCACCGGGAACCCGTACTGGGCCTGGTGGCTCGACGCCTGGAAGGTCGACTTCGACCTCGGCGAGCCGGTGCTCGCTTTCCTTTGGAGCGAGATGCCGCCTGTCACGCCCAAGGCGCCCACTGACCTCCCGCCGTCCAAGGTCTTCCGGGGGACGGGCGTGGCCGTCCTCAATACGACGCTCACCGGCGCCGCCGACAACGTCGAGCTCCGGTTCAAGGCGAGTCCCATGGGACGATGGAGTCACGGGCACGAGCCGCACAACTCCTTCACGCTCGACGCTTACGGAGTCGCCCTCCTCGTCAATAACGTCTACCGCGACCTTTACGGCACGCCCTTCCACAAGGACTGGGTCTGGACGTCTCGCGCCCAGAACGCCCTCCTCGTTGACGGGTTCGGGCAGAAGCCCCACTCGGCGGACCTTGGGGGCCAGATCGTGAAGTGGGATTTCCAGGACGGAATGGAATATCTCGTGGGCGACGGCACGGCCGCTTACGAGGGGCGCCTGAAGAAAGCGCTCCGCCACGTCGTCTTCGTCAAGCCGGACCTCATCATCCTCGCCGACGAAGTCGAAGCGCCCAAGCCGAGCACGTACCAGTTAATGCTCCACGGCCAGGGCCCGTTCATGGTGAAGGAAGCCGATCAGCGGCTGATCCTCGACAGGGGAGAGGCGGGCGTCGTCGTCGATTACGTTTCCGAACAGCCGCTCAAGATGCGCCAGTGGCAGGGCTACGAGCCCCAGCCCGATCACTCCTATCTCGCCTCGATCAAGAACCCGGGCATCCCGATGCAGTGGCACGTCGAAGCCGCGACGGCCGCCCCGGCCGACGGCTCGCTAACCCTCACGGTGCTCCGGCCCTACAAGAAGGGCGCGCAGCCGGACTCTCCGGTCCGGGTCGACCACGCCGCCGGCGGCCTGGGCGTCACCGTCACCACCCCGTCGCAACCGGAGGTGGGCGTCACCTTTGATCTGAGCGGGCAGCAGGACTTTATCCGCGTCCGGTCCGGCAGCCGCGAATGGAAGGTCAGCCGACCCGAATAGTCCTTGTTGGCAGGGAACTTTCCTGCAGCCTCTGCGTATAATAATATGAAGAGGCGAAGACTACCCTGAAGGAGGGCTCCATGAACGCGGTCAGAAAGCTCATCGGACTGTTCCTCATCGTGTTTTTCGGCCTGCCGGTCCTGTTCGGGATGATCTGGGCGGTCGGGCTGATCAAGGCGACGGTCTCCCCGGAGTTTCTCACCGACCTGCCCCGTCAGGCCATCGCCGACCTCCCCGCCACGGCGGACGAAATCTTCAAGATTGCTCAAACCGAGGAATACATCACCGACGCCAACACGCGCGCCTGGTTCCAGGCCGCGGCCAAGGCCGGCACAACGCCCAGCGAGCTTCTCACCAAGACCGGGCTCAACGACTGGCTGAGCGGCGAGCTCTCCGGGTCGCTGCGGCAGGTCGGCCGGATGCTCAGGGGCGAAGTCCGGCCCCGGGCGATCACGATCGACCTCGAGCCGCTGAAAAGAGCCCTTCTCAGCCCGGAAGTGGAGGGTTTTCTTGCCGCGACTCTCGATAACCTGCCGCCTTGCGACGAGCTCGGGCTCAAGAAATGGGCCGATGTCGCCGCCTACGGACCCGGGCGCCGCGAGCTCCCGGCCTGCCGTCCCGACCCCGACGCTTCCACAGGCGGCTCTCGCGGCGGCGCGGATGAAATTCGTGGAGGATATTCCCGACGATGTCCAGCTCTTCCGGGATATCCGCCACGTCCCGGTTCTCCCGTTCGGCCTTTCGGGGACGATCACGGTCGTCTCCTTTCTTCTCTTCCTCATTCCGGCCGCGTTCATTTTCCTGGGCGCGGTGATCGCCGATTCGTCCCTGTCCGGGTTCCTGAAATGGTCGGGAGCGTCGATCTTCGCGGGCGGCCTTCCCGCGCTGCTCCTGGCCCTGGCTGTCAAGTACTTCGCGCTCTGGGGGCTGGCCGGTGGAGCGTTCAACTGGCACGGGGAACGGGTATCGGAGCTGGGCGACCTCGTTTTCGACAAGCTGAGGCATATCCCGGAGAGCATCGTCACCCAGCTGTTCTCCCCGGTGGTCGTGGTGGCGGCCCTGGTCTGCGTGGTGGGCATCGTCATGTTCGCCCTGTCGTATTCCGTGCATAAGCCGTCGCCAGCCGCTCCCAAGCCGGTCACGACCGTTCCCCAGGCATCGTCAGGGACGGGCGCTGGTCCCCAGGGGCCCACTGCCCCGCCGGCAGGTCCGGCGAATCCGCAGTAAGCGCGGGGAGCAATTTTCGGCTGATATATCGGGGGGACACCTGTCTCTTTCTGATACGCGTCCGGGGTGAGCGGGATCATCGGCTCGCGGCCCGGGGACCATTTCCTCTCCTCTGCCCGCAGGCGTCCAGATAGGGGTTGACCGGAGCCTAAACTGTCATAGATCGAGCGGACAGACCGCTGAGGCGAAGTATTGGCACAAATTATGCAATACGCTTTGAGAGGAGGCTACCATGAAAGCGTTACGATTCGTCTTCCTTTTCGTTATTCTCTGCGCCGCGGCTTATCCGCAGACCCAGGACCTCGGAAATGGGGCGTTCGCCAATGAAGAAGGCCCCATCATGATCGCCGTCGACGCCAACCAGGTCACACAGGATTTAAAGAACCCGTACAGCCTTTTCATCCTCTACCTGGGGGCCAAGAAAGAGAGCCAGAATATCGTGGTCAGCCGGAACGATGTGACCCTGGTTTATAAGGACCAGGAGTACAAGATGCCGAGCCTCAAGGAGCTCCGTGAAAAATATTCAGGCCAGATCCGGGACATCGATTTCTACGGTCGTTTGGCGGCGGGCGGCCTTGTCTCCTCGTGGATAAAGTTCTACAAATTCACGGCGGGGACGGATTTCTTCCCGGTCTTCCGTTCCGGCGCTCCCATGCCGGTAGACGAAGGGTCGATGAACGGGTTCATCGGGTTCAGGACCAAGTGCTATTTCAAGAACCCGGGCTTCGAGAAGGGAGACAAAGTCACGATCAAGGTTCGGGATAAAAAGGACCCCAAGATCAGCAGCGAGGTCGAAGTCACGCTCAAGTAGGATGCCGGCCGGGCGCCGAGTTGTTGATCTCTCTGATCTTCGCGGCCAGGCGCTTGGCCGACACCGGGTAGGCGGTCTTGAGCTCGGGGGCGAAAACTGCCACTCTGAACTCCTCGAGCATCCCGCGGAACTCTTCGACAGCCCGCCGGAAATCAGGTGCGGCTTTTGCCGTTTCCTTCTCCAGCTTGGCCAGCGCTTGGGCGAAAGGCTGCACTTCCTCGGCCTTCTTCTTGTCTTTTTCGGGGTCGTTCTTGCCTCTTTGGACCCTGACCCAGAGCGAGCTCACGTAGCGCGGGAGCTCCTTGAGCGTTTCCAGGGGATAGAGATCCATGAAGTTCGCGGGGACGAGCCTGTCGAGCTCGAGCCGCGCCTCCTCGACGAGGGCGCCGAGGGCGCGCTTCGAGGCGGCCGGTTTCTTGACGCTCTGCAACGCATCCCGGGTCTGCCGGTAGGCATCGAGAAGCCCCATCGTCGTTTCCTGGAGCCTGTGGCCGGCTTCGGCCATGGCCCGGTTGAGCGTCGCGGCGTGCGCCTCGTAGTCCCGCCGCGTCCGGATGTTCCGGCGGAAGAGCTCGGCGCGGAGCTTCTCCTGCATCTTCTTTTCGAGGGCCGGCTTGCCCCCGAAGTACAGGGCCGCTTTCGCGTGCTCTTCGGGGACGAGAAGATAGCGGCGCAGGAAATCGGTGTCCCTGGCGAACTTCGCCGCGAGGAGCGCCTCGACGCCGCGCTCGTGCGACGTCCGCGCCGCCTCCTTGTCCCTGAACAGGCGGATGCTGACGCCCTTCTCCGCCGGCTCGAGCCCCAGGTAGCCGACGAGGAAGTGGCCGACCTGAACGGTCTCCGGCAGCTCGTCGAAATCCCAGGCCGCGATGCCCGTCCGCTCCCATTGCCGCCGCGCCGCCTGCCATTCGGCAGAATTCTCGGGCATGGCGGAGGGGACGGCGGCGCGCCGTATGGCCGCCGGATCGCGCCCGGCCGCGGTCTCTTTACCCGCGTGGTCCGTCAGGGCGATCCGCGTCCTGAGGTAAGGCGGGAGGTCGACAGCGGCCCATTCGCGCGCCGGGATGTCCAAGCCGAACCGGCCGCGGACGAACGCCGCCAGCGATTCGAAGAGCGACAGGCCGGCGGGCCGCATCCCGCGCGTGATGATGTCGACGGTGTTGGCGATGGGCTGGAGCTGCTTGCGGTAAGCCTTGGGCAACCCCTTGAGGAGCGCCTCGACCTTGTCCCGGAAGTATCCCGGCGGGCCCCATTCGAAGGCCGTGTCGGGGATGGCCGCGAAGTCGGGCGAGGGGATGCGGACCGTCAAGCCGTCCTCTTCGGCGCCGGGCGCGAACTTGTAGGCCGAGCGGAAGCGCTTGTCGCCGACGACGATCGAATCGGGATAGAGGGCCAGTTCCGCCGAATCGGGAGGGGTGAGCAGGAGGTCCTTTTCGGACATCCTCAGGAAACCATCGCCCCGCATCTTCTGGATCCGCTTCTCGAGATCGCGGAGGTCGAACACCCCCGCGAGCCGGCGGGAATAGAAGTCGGCGATCGTCCGCTCGTCGACCATGATGTTGCGCCGCCTCAGCTTTTCCTCGATGGCGGCGATCTTGTCCTGGAGGGCCAGGTTATGCCGGAGGAACTCGGGCGGGTCCTTGACCCGGCCCTCGACGAGCGCCCGGGCGACAAAAACTTTATGCGCCTCGTCGGGGTTCTTGGGGCCGTAGGCCACGTCCCGGTCTTTGACGATCTCGAGGCCGTAAAGGGTCACGCGCTCCTTGGCCCGGACTTCGCCGCGGTCGATGTCCCAGCGGGGCTCGGAATAGGAATAGCGAGCACTGCTTGCCTCCGAGTTCCTCGAGCCACGAGGCGTCGATCCGGGCGGCCATCCGGGCGTAGAGGCGCGATGTCCTGACGATCTCGGCGGCGACGATCCAGGGCCGCGCTTTCCCGAATAGCGTCGAGCCCGGGAAGAGCATGACCTCCCGGCCCTTGGCCGCCTGGTAGACGTTCTTTTCCTTGTGGACGGCGATGTTCGAGAGAAAGCCCGTCAGGACGGAACGGTGGATGGCGGCATAGACGGGGTGAGAGATCTCGCGCCGCTCGGCCGGTCCGGCGGGGAAGCCCTGCTCCTCGAGGATGGACAGGATCTGGTCGTGGACGAATCCCCATTCCCGCATCCGGCCGTGGGAGAGGAAGTGCTCGTGGCAGAACCGGCGCTGCGGCTGGCGGAGAGCGGGCTCCCGGGCGCGCCGTGATACTGGCGCCAGATGTTGAGGAGGGTCAGGAAATCGGAGTCCGGATGCGCGAACCCGGCCTGCGCCTGGTCGGCCAGCGCCGCCTTGTCGGGCGGGCGCTCCCGCGGGTCGCGGATGCTCAGGGCCGAGGCGATGACCGCCACCTCCCCGACGCACTTTTCGCGGTGCGCCTCGAGGAGCATCCGGGAGATCCGGGGGTCGAGCGGGCATGGGGGCCATCCGGCGGCCGAGCGGCGTGAGCTCGGCCTCCCGGCCGCTTCCCGTCGATGGCGCCGAGCTCCAGGAGCGCCTCGTAACCGTCCTTGACGTTCTTCGGGTTGGGCCGGTCGACGAAGGGGAAGACGTTCGGGTGGCCGAGACGGAGGTAGATCATGCGGAGGATGACCTCGGCCAGGTTGGAGCGCAGGATCTCGGGCGGCGTGAACCGGGGCCGGGATTCGTAATCCTCCTTGGAGTAGAGCCGGACGCAGACGCCCGCCTGGACGCGGCCGCAGCGGCCCTTGCGCTGGTCGGCGCTGCGCCTGGGAGATCGGGCTGATGGGAAGGCTGTGGATGCGCGTCCCGGGCTGGTACTGGGAGATCCGGGCGAGCCCGGTGTCGATGACGTAGCGGATGCCCGGGATGGTGAGCGAGGTCTCGGCCACGTTCGTGGCGACGACGATCTTCGGCCCGGTCACGGAATAGACGCGGCCCTGCTCGTGGGCCGGCAGGCGCGCGTAGAGCGGCAGGATGGACGTCCCGGCGTAGTGCTTGCCCTCGAGCCGTTCGCAGGTCTCGAGGATGTCCTGCTCGGTGGGCATGAAGACGAGGATGTCGCCCGGCTGCCGCCTGGACTTGAGCCGCTCGACGGCCCGGACGGCCATGTCGACGTAGTCGGCCTCGTCCATGTCCCTGGAGATCGATTCGGCCGGCATGTACTCCACTTCCACGGGGTAGAGGCGCCCGCCGACGTGGATGACGGGCGGCATCGTCGAAGGCGTCGACGAACTTTTCGGTGTCGAGGGTGGCCGAGGTGATGATCACCTTGAGCTCGGGGCGGGCCGGCAGGAGCGTCCTGGTGATGCCCAGGAGGAAGTCGATGTTCAGGCTGCGCTCGTGGGCCTCGTCGATGATCAGGGTGTCGTATTCGAGGAGGCTGGGGTCGGACTGCGTCTCGGCCAGGAGCATGCCGTCGGTCATGATCTTGATGTAGGCTTCCCGCGGCGTCCTGTCCTGGAAGCGGATCTTGTAGCCGACGGAGCGGCCGAGCGGGCTCGCCCAGCTCCTCGGCGATGCGGTGGGCGATGGTGACGGCGGCGATCCGGCGGGGCTGGGTGCAGCCGATCTTCCCGGCCACCCCGCGCCCGGCCTCGAGGCACATCTTGGGGATCTGGGTGCTCTTGCCGCAGCCCGTCTCGCCCGAGACGATGACGCACGGGATGCCGGCGGATGGCCTGGACGATCTCCTGGGCTTTGGCGGCGATCGGCAGGGCCCGCGGCACGCGGACGTGGGGCCGGTTGCGGCGGCGGGCGTCGTGCTCGGCGGCCGACTGCCGGAGGCGCTCCTCGATCGCCGCCAGCTGTTCGATGAGGGCTTGGGCCTTCGGGGAATCGGGAGAAAGTATATTATTCCGATCGCCTTTGTAGCCTTTCGGGCGGCCGACGGGACCGAACCGGTCGCCGAGCTCGCGGAGCCGGCGCGCGGCGAAGGCCCGGTCGCGGAGCATCGCCTGAGGGACGAGCGATCGGATCCGGTGCATGAGCTCCGGCGCGCCGATACGCTTGCGTTCCGGCGGAGGCGCGGACGGAGGAGCTGGATTCTCCATGATCACCTAATTCCCTGGTATTCTATAATAACTACGATCAGCTTTCACCAAAGGGGCAATGAGAAGGGCCTCCATTCAGCCCGCCGTTTTTTCCGGTTTCCGATAAAAAGCCTCTAATTTTTCTCTTCGAGTTTTTCTTTAATCGCATCCACGGTGGCCTGGGCCTCGGACTGGATGCCTTCGGTCGCGACCAGCGACTGGGCGAGCGCGAGGGCGTCGAGTGACGGGAACTCCTGGATGGCGCCGAGAATGAGGATCTTCTCTTCCGGCCGAGTGGCCAAGTCGAACGCCGTCTTCAGGGAGCGCACGGCCGTCCGGGGCGACTGGTATTTGTCCAATCCGACCATCCGCACGTAGCCGCGGAGAGAGAGAACCTTGTGGCTCAAGTTGTCGGTGGTCTGGGCGATCACCAGGCAATCCTCCCGGGCCGCCGCGTTCGGCCAGACGGATAGCGCCCGGACGGCGGCATCCTTGATCTCGGCGTTTTCGCCGGCGAGCGCCTCGCGAAGGTCCGGCAGCGCGCCGTTGTCGCCGATGTTGCCGAGCGTCAGGTAGAGGAGAGCGCGTTTCCGAAGGTCGAGCGCGGGCGCTGCCGCGGACCCGGTCGCCGGAACGAGCAGCCGCCTGACGGCGCCGGCCCGCAGGCCCGAGTCAAGCGTCTTTTGGGCGATGATGCCGATCGTCGTCCGCATCTCGTCCCGCACGGCTTCGTCGCCGGTCGCGAGGAGGACATCGAGCAGGTCCGGGATATCGGCCGGCTCGGCGACCGTCCTCAGGGCCCTGGCGGCCTGAGCGGAGTTCGCCGGCGTGCCCGACCGGGCGGCGGCGACGAGGAGGCCTTTCCCCGCCTGGATCCGCCGCTCGCCGACAGCCCGGATGAACTCGCTCTTGACGGCATCGTCCGGTGAGGCCAGCAGATGAAAGAGGATGGCCTCGTCGACGTCTTTCCCGGGCATCTTGCCGAGAGCTTCGCGGGCCGCCGCCTGTTCGTCACCCTTGGCTGCCGCCGCGTGCCGCGCGAGCAACAGGGCGGTCGGAACGTCGCTAAAGTCGGCAATAGCCTTGAGCGCGGCCAGGCGTACCGTTCTGGCCTCGCTTTTCAGGGCGCCGGCGACCGGGGCGAGCGCCACGGCCTTCGGGTAAGCGGCGAGCACGGCGATAAGCTGGACCTGGCCCGGCTCCGGGAGCTTGGGGAGGAGCGAGGCCACGGAGCCGATATCGGCCTCTGAATAGAGCTTCGTCACCTGGCCGAGCGCGGGCTGGCGCATCTCTTCCGGGCCGCGGGCGACGGTCTCGAGAACGAGCCGCGCCGCTTCGGGTTTCTCCAGGCTGAGGAGCTTGGCTTTGAAGGCGGCTTGGCGGAGTGCCAACGGCAGCGCTTCGGGCGGTGCGGCGAGCAGCTTGTCCGCGAGGCCCAGGGCGGCGGGGAAGTCCTCGTCCGCTATCCGCAGGTCGATCGACCCCAGCAGCGCGTAGGCGAGCTCGGTCTTGAGCGCGCCGTCGGCCCGGCCGTAAGCTTCGGCCAGGGCGGCCGAAGCGGCGGCGTCGCCGATCCTTCCGAGAGATATGACCGCGGCCCGGGCGAGCTCGGCATCCGGGTCGAAGATCAGGGCGGCCAGAAGATCGACGGCCTCGGGAGATCTCCTTTGGCCGAGCGAGGAAACGATGCCGGTTTTGATCTGACCTTGGGCCGCGCCGAGCGACTTGAGCAGGGCGGCCTCCGCCGCGGCGCCGGGGATCTTCTCGAGGGCGTAGCGCGCCGCGTCGGTCGTCGCTTCGTGGACCAGCAGCTTTTCAAGAGCGGGCACGGAGCTATCGCTTCCGACAAGACGCAGGGCCCGGCACAGTGCGAGCACGGCATAAGGCTGCGTCGCCGAGCCGAGGCCGGCCAGGATCTCCCCCTCGCAAGCCGCCCGCGATTCTTCGGATTTATTGTGGGCCAGGACATATTCCCTCAGGCGGTAGAGGACGGCCTCGTCCCGGCTGTACTCGATCGTCGCCAGGTCCTTGAGGATGGCCTCGAGCGTCGGCGGTCGGAACCCGGGCCAGAGCCGGACATCCTCGGGAGTTCCGATGTCCCTGTTCGTGACGGGGAAATCGGGCGGAGTCTTCTGGGTCACTTTCCCCGTGGCCGCCCACTCGGCGCCGCGCTGGAAGGTGGTGATGAACCCGGCGCATTCGAGGCCCGGCGGATGCGCGTCCACGGCATGGCCGAGTACGGTGTGGAAGATGCGGCCCGCCCCATAGGAAACGGTGAAGAGGACGGGCTCGTCCCTCCCCGTGCCGCCGTGCTCGAACCCGCTCCGGGCGGTGGCGAGGACCGTCAGGTTCTTGGCCGGTCCGCGGAGCAGGCTATAGAGCTCGTCCTCGGCGTGCATCCACTTCTCCGGGAGTCCGGCGGTGATCGGGTGCGTCGTGTCGCGATGGACGACCGGGAAAACGAAGGGCGGCGGATGGTAGCCGGCGATACCGGGGACGGGGTCGCGCGCGACCGCGGCGTCTTTCCAGAAGACGTAGGGGCCGAACGACTCGTTGCGGTTCGACCAGCCGCCGAGGCCGATGATCTCGTTGTATTCGGGCCAGCCGGCGAAGGCGATGGCCGCGGCGTGATAGGCGACCGCGCCGCCGCCATTCTTGACGTAGGCGGAGAAAGCCCGGCGGGTTGAGGGCGGCCATATGTCGCCGCAGTAGTTGAGGACGACGAGCTTGTAGGACGCGAACTTGGGTTCGAACCCGCCCATCTTGGCGCCGGGCGCGGGGCTTTCGGCGATGTCGACCTCAAACAGGCCCGTGCCCTCGAGCATCTGCTTGAGGGCGGCGGTCGAGACTTTCCAGTCGTGGTTCGTGTTCTGACCGGTGACGATCAGGGCCTTGAGGGGAGTTGCGGGATCCTGGGCGCCGGCCGCCGGGGAGAGAAGCCCGAAGAGGAGCCAAGCCGCGGCGAGGGCCGAAACGGCCGCCTTGGCGAACCGGACGGGTCGTGCTGACTTTGATATCGGGCGCGGACAGGTTTTCATCTTGGGCATCCTTTTCACGCGGGCAGGACCCACGGCTTGCGGTAGGCGCGGCCCAGCAGCCGGTCGGCCTCGGGGTCGCCGATGATCGTTTCCGTCGCGGGATCCCAGCGGATCTTGCGCCCGAGCTCGATGGCGATCGTCCCCAGGTAGCCGACGCTGGCCGACCGGTGGCCGATTTCGCAGTTGGCGATGGTCAGGCCGCGGCTCCGGACGCAGTCCAGGAAGTTCCGGTAGTGGTCGCGGCTCTCGGTGAGCTTGATCTCGTTCGGGCCGACGACTTCTTGTACCAGCGAGGAGGGGGAGGCCTCGAACCCGCCCCGGTCCACCCAGATCCAGCCGTATTCGCCGATCCACTTCGTGCCGCCCCGGATCTCCGGATGGCCGCCGGCGATGATCATGGGTGTGCCGTCGGCGTAGACGGCGGTGACGTAGTAGCGCAGGGCGCTGTTGTAGATGCCGGAGGTGGGGAACTCGCCCCGGCCTTCGACCTCGACCGGGCCGGCCGTGTCCCAGCCCATGCCCCAGTGCGCGATGTCGCCGTGGTGGCCGATCCAGTCCATGAGCTGGCCGCCGCCGAAGTCCGTGCTCCAGCGCCAGTTCATGTGGACGCGGGCCTTGCAGTAGGGAACGTAGGGCGAGGGGCCGACCCAGAAATCGTAGTCGAGCTCGGCGGGCGGCGCCGTGAGGGCCTCCTGGCCGAAGGTCTTGGCGAAATCGTAGTGGCCGGAAGGCAGGCCGACCTCGATGCGCCGGACTTTGCCGATGCGGCCGTTCCGGACAAGCTCGCAGGCGCGGTGGAAATTCTCGACCGAGCGCTGCCAGGAGCCGGTCTGCCAGACCCGGCCGTAGCGCTTGACGGCCTCGCACATGGCGCGGCCCTCGCGGAGCTCGTGGAAGAGGGGCTTCTCGGCGTAGATGTCGAGCCCGGCCCGGGCGGCGGAGATGGCCAGGATGGCGTGCCAGTGGTCGGGCACGGCGATTGAGATGGCGTCGAGGTCGCGGCGGAGCAGAAGCTCCCGGAAATCGTGGTAGGTGGCGCAATCCGCGTTCCCGTACTTTTTATCGACGATGCCCTTGGCCTTCAGCAGATGGTCCTTGTCCAGGTCGCAGACGGCCACCCACTGGACCTCGTCCTTGCCCAGGAACGATTCCATGTTGGGAAAGCCCATCATGCCGAACCCGACCCCGGCCATGACGATCCGGTTCGATGGCGCGACAGCTCCGTCCCTGCCCAGGGCCGAAGCGCCGACGATCGTCGGGAAGCCGATCGCTCCGGCGACACCGGCGGACGCCTTGGCGAAGTCCTTCAGGAACTTCCGCCGGCTGATGTGGACTCGTTTTTTCGCCATGCTCGTCTCCTTCGCGTCTAGATTATCCGAGTCCGGGCCGTTTGTGAAGCGGGGCTGCCGGGTCGGCTGCGTCTCACATCCATGTGATCAGGTGATCGAGAATTGGGGTCCTGTCACGGCGCGCCACTTATGTGCCTACCCGTCCGCGCGCCCTGTCAGAGAGACGGCCAGGAATGACTCCCAGGAGAAGATGAGGCCACTGTCGCTGACGATGACGTCGCAGGTGGCGGAACGACCGTGCCACCCGTCAGTGAGATCGATCGCCGTCACCCATGTTTGGCAGCACTCGCTGCCCCCGGGTCCGCCGCCATCCCCCTCAAACTCCCCCGCGGTGGCGTGTCTTCATCGATCATTTCAACGTCAAGATACTTGCCAGGCGCACCACTAAATGAGCTGGGTGAACCCGGGGACGGCCACGGGGTCGACCGGGTTGGGCCCGAACGCGAAGTGTTTGGGCACGATATCGAGCTGCGAGCTGTTCATCACCCAGTCCCAGCTCAGCGCCCGGCCGGTGTAGGCGCTCATCCGGCCCATGATGGCGCACATCGTGCTCTCGGCGACCTGGCGCCCTTCGTTAAGAGGCTTGCCGGCGCGGATGGCGGCGATGTTGTCGGTGTGTTCCTGCATATAGGGGTTCGTCTCGTCCCCCTCGAACTTCCAGGGCGCACCGCTTTTGATCTCTCCGTAGCCGAAGGCCGAGCCCTTGGTGCCGACGAGCTTCTCCTCGACTCGCTCCGCCGCTCCCTCGGTCTGCCGGCACATGCTCATGACGCGGGCGCCGTTCGGGTACTCGAACTCGACGGCGAAGTGGTCGAAGATGTTGCCGTACTCGGGAGCGGTCCGGGCGGCGCGGCCGCCCATTCCCATGGCCTTGACGGGGAGAGCGCCGAACGCCCAGTTGATGACGTCGATGTTGTGGACGTGCTGCTCGACGATATGGTCGCCCGAGGTCCAGGTGAAGTAGAGCCAGTTCCGGCACTGCCACTCCAGCTCGGACATGGTGGGCGTTCTTTTGATCACCCAGAGGTCGCCCATGTTCCAGTAGCACTGGCCGCCCACGAGCTCGCCTATGGCGCCCTCGCGGACCCTCTTCATCAGCTCCAGGTAGCGGGCCTGATGGCGGCGCTGGGTGCCGGCGACGATGGCCAGGCCCTTCTGCTGGGCGAGCGCCGAGGAGGCGATGACCGAGCGGATGCCGACCGGGTCGACCGCCACCGGCTTCTCCATGAAGATGTTCTTTCCCGCCTCGACGACCGCCTTGAGGTGGATCGGCCGGAAACCGGGCGGAGTGGCCAAGATGACGTAATTCACCTCGGGCAAGGCCGCGAGCTTGAGATAGCCGTCGAACCCCGTGAACATGCGGTCCGGCGTCACCTTGACCTTGTCGGGGTGGGCCTCCGTGATCTTCTTGAGCGACGAGTCGATCCGGTCCTGGAAGAGGTCGAACAGGGCCACGACCTCGACCCCGGGGGCGGCTTTCAGGGCGTCGATGGCCGCGCCCGTCCCCCGGCCGCCGCAGCCGATGACCCCGACCCGGATCGGTGTCCGAGCCTTGGGCGAACGCGCCCGGGATCCGCGGCAGGGCCGCCGCCAAGGATACCGCCGCCGTCGTCTTAACGAATTCTCTTCGATTCATTCCTTACTCCTTTGCCATTTGGGACAAAGCATCGCAGGGCCTGTCATGGTGCGTCTCGTCGCCTCGCGCCTCACCCGTCAGAGAGGGGTCCCGTCGCTCCGGGCGGGCAGAGACTGGCCTCATGACAACCACGATGCTCTCTCTGCAACATTAGTAGCTGTCGCAGGTCCGATAGGCTTCGATCACGGCCCGCTCGCCCTCTTTGCCGGGCATGCTCTGACCGTGCTCCATGCAGATCACGCCCTGGTAGCCCTTGGCGTGGATGTGCTTGAAGACGTTCCGGTAATTGATCTCCCCCGTCGTCGGCTCCTTCCGGCCGGGCGAATCGCCGCAGTGGAAGGCGGCGATCGCGTCCCAGGCCATGTCGATGTTGGGGATCAGGTTGCCCTCGGTGATCTGCTGGTGATAGATGTCGTTGAGTATCTTGCAGGACGGGCTGTCCACCCCGCGGCAGATCTCATAGGCCTGGGCGATCTTCGTCAGGAAGAGCCCGGGGTGGTCCTTGGGGTTGAGCGGCTCGAGGACCAGGATGAGACCGGCCGGCTCGCAGACCTCGACGCAGGCCTTGAGGTTATCGATGACGTTGGCGGTCTGGTATCCCCAGGCCAGGCTCTCGTCGAGCCGTCCCGGGACGACGAGGGCCCAGGGGCAGTTGGCGCGCTTGGACGTCTCGACGCCCTGCCGCATTTTCTTGAGGAGCATCTCCCGCGTGTCCTTGTCCCGGGTGACGAAGCTCTTGACCCCGAAGTCGGCGTAGAGAACGAACGGCCCGAGGGTCATGTCGCGTGCCTCCAGCTCCCGGCTGATCATCTCCTGGTCGGCCGGCGGGCGGCCCATGAGCCCGTTGTCGAACATCGCGCTGAACCCCTGGTCGGCGGCGAACTGGATCTGGGCCTTGGGGTCGCTGCCCGCCAGGTTCTTGAATTGCCCGACGCTGGGGGCGTACTTGAGCTTGAGCCGGCCCTTGCCCGGCTGGCCGTCCTGCTGAGCGGCCGGCGCGCCGGACGCCGCCGGAGATAACCCGGCAGCCGCGCCGACGGCCAGGCTGCCGGCCAGGAAATCCCGTCTTCTCATATCAAACCTCCATTTCCGGATATTCTTATCCTTTATCGCAACGGCAGGCGAAAATCAACTTAAACTCGCGAAGGCGGCATCTTGGGGAACGCCCCCGCGATATGATATGGTGTGAATCTGGGAAAGGAGATGAACATGATGAAGCTCGGTGATATTCGGCCGCTCGCCGTGTTCCTTTGCGCCGTTCTGGTTCTTGGCGCCGGCTGCGCCACCCGGTCGGCGACGGTGAGCGCGAAGCCCGTGGTGGTGGACCCGGGCCGGGCCACCCTCGGCGACGACGGAAATACGTCATGGTTCGAGGCGGTCGATATCGGCCTGGAAGGTCAGGGGTGGGACGCTCTGGCTCATCCCTATGACCGACTGCCGGCCGAGGCCGAGGGCAAAGTGAGCGCGGGGGTCTGGAAACTATCTCGCCACTCGGCGGGACTGTCCGTGGGGTTCGTCACGGATTCTCCGACCGTCGCCGTGCGCTGGTCGTTGCGCTTGGAGGAACTGGCCATGAACCATATGGCCGCCACGGGTGTGAGCGGCGTCGACCTTTACGTGAAGCGTGGCGACACCTGGGGCTGGGTGGCCACGGGACGCCCCGAAAAAGTGACGGGCAATGAAAAGGTGCTCGTCGGCAAGGCCCCTCGGGGGTCTCACGAGTACCGGATGTATCTGCCGCTCTATAACGCCATCGATACACTCGAGATCGGCGTCCGGCAGGGGAGCGCCCTGGCGAAAGCGCCCGCCTATCCGGCCGACCGGTCCAAGCCGATGCTTTTCTGGGGCACGTCCATCCTCCAGGGAGGCTGCGCCTCGCGTCCCGGCATGGCCTATCCGGCCATCATCGGGCGGTGGCTGAACCGGCCGGCGATCAACCTGGGTTTCTCCGGTCAGGGGAAGATGGACCCGGAGGTGACCGCGCTTGTCGCGAGAGTCGACGCCTCGGTCTATGTGATCGATTGCTCGCCCAATATGACAAAAGAACTTATTGTGGAACGCACGGAGCCCCTCGTCCGGGCCCTGCGGGCCGCGCATCCGGAGACGCCCATCGTCCTCGTCGAAAATATCGTCTACCAGCAGGCCTGGTTCGTCGCCGATAGCGCCAAATCGTACAAGGACAAGAACGACGCCCTGCGGGCGGCATACCGGCGCCTGGAGCGCGCGGGGGTGAAGAATCTCCATTACCTTCCCGGCGATGACCTGCTCGGCGGGGACTCCGAGGCCACGGTGGACGGCACCCATCCCACGGACCTGGGTTTTCTCCGGATGGCGCAGGCTATAGAACCGTTTCTACGGAAAACCCTCAAATAGGAGGGAAAGAGAAACTCCGCCCTTGGCTTTGCTCATCAAGAGCGCGGCCGAAAAAAAGGTGAATTGGTATTGTGTCCCGAATTAGGTCCAGTGCTGCGCGATCTTCCGCTTGAGGAAAGCGACGCTCCGCCGCAGCTGGTCCATGCCTTCAAGCCCGTCCTCGATGCTGACCCAGCCGTCGAACCCGGCGCCCTTCAGTAACCCGAAGATCCTGTCGTAGTCGTTCAGGCCCTCGCCGATGACGCCGTGCCTGAGCTGGCGGGCGTAGCCCTCGACGCCGTCGGCCTTCCTGAGGTCTTCGAGCGTACCCTCGGCGAGGTAGCGGTCGCTGGCGTGCATGGTGACGACGCGGCTCCTGACGCGCTCCAGGAGCTCGATGGGGTCGTCGCCCGCGAGGTAGGCGTTGCTCGGGTCGTAGTTCACCCCGAAGCCCGGCGAGTCGATGCGGCCGACGAGCTCGCAGAAAAGGTCCATTTTCTGGGCGAACTCGGGGTATTTCCAGTAATTGTCCTTGTAGTGGTTTTCGATCGTCAGGCTGATGCCCATGGGGCCGGCGTGCTCGAGGCAGGCCTGGATGCATTCCGCGGCGTACCCCAGCCCCTCCTCGCGCGACAGCTCGGGGCGATACTGCCCCGACAGCACGCGGCAGTACTGCCCGCCGAGCGCGGCTGTCGCGTCGATCCAGTGCTTTTCCCCGTCGATCTCCTTCCTGCGGAAGGCCGGGTCGGGATGGGTGAAATCGGGCGAGCAGCAGAACATCGGGATGCTCAGCCCGTGGTCGGCGGCGATGCGGCGCACTTCCGGCCAATCCGCCGGGTCCTTGAGCCCCAGGAACCCCGAATAGAATTCGAGCCCGGCGATATCGAGCGACGCGGCGAGCTCGATCCAGTCGCGGAGCGACATCGCCCCGGTGACGCTCAGGTCGTCGATGAACGCTTTGGGGAAGGCGGCGATCTTGGGCATCTTTAAACCTCCGGCGCGGCTGTGGTTTCTATCTCAAGGCGTGATGATCGCCTTGAGGGTCTTTCCGCTGTGCATGGCTTCGAAAGCGTCGCGCCACTTCTCCAGGGGCCAGACACCCCCGATGACGGGACCGACGTCGAGTTGACCCGACGCCAGCAGGCGCAGCACCCGCTCCCAGGTACTCCAGTTGTGGCTGAAGCTGCCCTGGAGCCGGATATTTTTCTGGACGAGCGGGTCGAGGGAATAGCCCATCGGCTGGGGCCCCCACCCGACCTTGGCGATCCAGCCGTTCGGGCGGACGATCTCGAGCGCGGTCTTGAGGGACGCGGACACGCCGCTGGCATCGATCACGCCGTCGGCGCCGAGCCCGTCCGCCTCAAAGGCCCATCCTTTGATACCGTCCGTGAAGGCGAGGCCGCCGCAGCGCCGGGCGATCTCGAGGCGGGGGGCGTCCGACTCGAGCCCGAAGAAGGCCACCGTGGCACCGCACAGCTTGGCCATCATGCCGCAGAGGATCCCGATCGTCCCCGGTCCCAGGACGACGACCCGGTCGCCCGGATTGATCCGTACGCCGACCACCGCGGCGCTGTAGGCCACGCAGCACGGTTCGGCCAGGGCGGCCTTTTCGAAGGGCAGCGCGTCGGGGAGACGGTGGAGGCACCTCGCCGGGACGCGGGCGAACTTGGTCATCGCGCCGTCGACGCCGTAGCCGAACCCCCGCCGGCCCGGGTCCAGGTTGTAGAGGCCTTGGCGCGTCATCGGGCTGTCGGGGTCGATCACGGCAGCGGTCTCGCTCGCGACCCTGTCGCCGGTCTTCCAGCCGGTCACCCGCTCGCCGGTCTCGCGCACCGTGCCCGCGAACTCGTGGCCGAGCACGACGGGATAATTCACCTTCCAGCTCTGGTCGCCCTGCCACTGGTGGAGGTCGCTGCCGCAGACCCCGACCGCCGCCACCTCGAGCAGGACGTCCTCGGGACCGATCGCCGGCACCGGGACTTCGCGGATCTCCACGCTGCCGCGCTCCGGCCCGAAATTTACGACTGCGAGTTGTTTCATGTGTATCTCACCTTATCGGCTGGCCATCATACTACCTCACCGCCTTGCAATTCAACGGGGGAGCTAGTCCGCCGCGGGCGAAGGGCGTATTCCTCCTCGGGGCGTTTGTCGTCCTCTATTCGGTCCTGTTCGCCGGAACGGCGGCGTGACCACGTCCTTTCTGCTCTTGATCGTGGTTACCGCGGCGGTCCATTTCCGTTACCGGCGGGTTTCCGCCGAGCTGATTCCCGGACGACTCTTTGATGCCTGGCTCTGGATCAGCATCCTGGCGATCGCTTTCATGGGGGTTTATGGTATCATTGCGCTCTGCTGGCCTGACCGGCGGCGGGGCCGTTCGCTGAGCGGCCTGGAGAGATGCGGTGGAGTATTTTTCTGAAGGCTCGGAAAAGGCGTTGATCACGCGCCAACGCGTCGAGAAACTGCTCGATTCCCTGGTCGGGAAACTGGGCCGGCCTGGCCGCGTCCTGCTCGTGCCGCCGGATTTCACGAGATACGTGTCGGGCGCGGGCGCGATCGCCAGCCGGCTGTATCAGAAGCTCGCTCCGTTCGCCGAGGTCACGGTCGCCCCGGCGCTCGGCACGCACCGTCCGATGACCGCCTGCGAGCTGGCGACCATGTTCCCCGGCATTCCGCCTGATGCCTTCATCGAGCACCGGTGGCGGGACCCGCTGGCGCATCTCGGGGACGTGCCTTCGGAGCTGGTCGAGAGGGAGTCCGGCGGGGAGCTCCGCTTTCCCATCCGCTGGGAGATCAACACGCGCCTGCTCGACACGCCGTGGGAACGGATCATCTCCATCGGCCAGCTCCTGCCCCACGAGGTGTCCGGGATCTCCGGGCACTGCAAGAACATCGTGGTCGGACTCGGGGGCCCCGACGCCATCCACAAAACGCACTACTTTTCCGCCGTCTACGGCCGGGAGAGGATCATGGGCCGGGTCGAGTCGCCCGTCAGGAACATCTTCAACTACGTGGCGGAGAGCTTCCTCGGCGGCCTGCCGATCACCTACGTGATGACCGTGCTCGCCCGCGACGAGAGGGGGCGGCTGGCCACCAAGGGCATCGCGGCCTGCGACGGCTACGAATCTTTTCCCAAGTTGGCCGGGCTGAGCCGGCGGCTGAACGTTAATTTCCTGGACGAGCCCCTGCCGAAGATCGTCGTCTACCTGCCGCCCGACGAATACAAATCCACCTGGCTCGGGAACAAGGCCGTCTATCGCACCTGCCTGGCGCTGGCGGAGGGGGCCGAGCTTTTTGTCATCGCGCCCGGCGTCGTCGAGTTCGGCGAGGACCCGGCGATCGACGCCCTGATCCGGACGTACGGCTATCGCGGCAAGGCAGAGCTGATGGAGGCGGTCGAGCGCCAAGCCGACCTGCGGGCGAACCTGGGCGCCGTCGCCGCCCTGATCAACGGCTCGGGCAACGGCCGTTTTTCGATCACCTACTGCACGAACGAGCGGGGCGGCGGGAAGGGACTCACCCGGCGCGAGGTGGAGGGCGTCGGCTACCGTTTCTATCCCCTGGAACCCGCCCTCGAGCGGTACGATCCCGGCATGATGAAGGACGGGTTCAACATGATGAACGACGGCGAGTCCGTCTACTATATTTCCAATCCCGGCCAGGGGCTTTGGGCGGTCCGGTCGCAGTTCGGCGAATAAATCCGGGCTTGGCGGCTAGCCTGAATTATTCACGAATCGAGGCGGTCCCCAGATGCGAGGCCCGAGGGGTGAAGCGGTACTCTTTGGTACAGCGAACTCCGAGAACGAAGCAGATGGGGCCGAATCGGCTCGCCCGAAGGGTAAAAAGCGCCGCATAAAGAGAGATGGAAAAAAGACGAGGCGCTTTTTATGAATAAGTCAGGCTAGTTCGACAGCCTCACGCCTAACTGGAGCGACGCGCCCGGCGTTCCGTACCCGTAAACCATCTCGTATCGAGCGTTCAGAACGTTATCCACGCGGGCGAAGACCTGGACGCCGGACCGGGCGAGATAGGTGAGGACCCCGTTGAGGAGCGAATAGGGGGGGAGAGTGACCGGAACGGAGGACATGGCGGTGTACGCGATATCCCGGCGATCGCCCGCGTGATCATAGGACAGAGAAGCGCTCCAGCGGCCGGTGAAATCGTAGCGGGCCTGGACGCTCAGGTTGTTCCGCGGGCGCCGGAGCAGCCTCTCGCCGGTGTCCGCGTCCTTCGCTTCGAGGTAGGTCAGGACGACGCTCAGGGAGAATTTCCGGAGCGGCCGCACGTCGACCTCCGCTTCGACGCCCCTGGACAGCGCCCGGCCGATGTTGACATATCCCTCCGAGAACGAGAAATCGATCAGGTTCTCGAAATCGTTGCGGAAGTAGGTGAGGGAAGTCCGGACAAGGTCGTTTCCCCAGGTTTGGTCGATCCCGGCGTCCCAGCCCCTGACCTTCTCCGGCTCGAGGCCCGGGTTGCCGATAGGGCCGTAGATCGTGCTCGGCGCGTAGAGCTGATAGAGCGACGGCGCTTTGAAACCCGTGGCCAGACTTGCCCGGAGCTTGGTGCCTGTTCCACTGATGACGAAAGCCGGGGCGAGGCGGTAGGTGACGGCGTCTCCCGCCTGGCTGTGATGATCGTAGCGAACCCCCGCCGTGGCGAAGAACCGGCCACCCAGGCGGATAGAATCCTGGACGTACAGCCCGGCCGTCCCCGCTTTCTGGAGCGGGAACAGGCTGGGGAAATCCATCCCGGAGTAAGCGTAATTGTACTCGGATTCTCCCCGCTCCTGCCTGAGCTCGAGGCCCGCGGTCAGTGTATTCGAGGGGTGGACGAAGAAATTGTTCTGCCAGTCGAGAGATATCAGCCTCCCCCGGAAGTCGCCGGTCTCCGATTCCAGCGGATGGATGTCGTCGACAGGGTTGTCATGCGTCCGGAGGGAATCCGTGACGGCCAAGGCCAGCTTCTGTTCCCAGCGGTTCTCGAGGAGAAGGCCCCGAAGCTGGGTTTTGAGGAAAAGCGACCTGTAGTCCTGCCGGTTGTTGGGGTCGTCACCGTAGGCGCCGCCGAAATTATCGATATCCGTCCCGGCGTCGACCGCTCGCCCGACAACCTCGAAATCGAGATTCTTCCTCAGCGAGACCCCGAGCCTCCCGGACAGGGACAGGTTCCGGTAACCGTCTTTTTCCGAATTCCCCGCCCTCAGGGTCGAGGCGGCGGAGATACCGCCGGTCGTGAACCCCGAGGCACCCAGGGAATAGTCCACGCGGTCGGATGAGCCGCTCACGCCGGCCTGGCCGGAGTACGTGCCGTAGGACCCGCCGCTCAGGCCCATCGTCCAGCGGGCGGGGCCCTGGCCCCGCTTGGTGATGATGTTGACGATGCCCGCCAGAGCGTCCGATCCGTAGAGCGGGCTCTGAGGCCCCCGGAGGATCTCGACCCGGTCGATGTTGTCGAAGTAAATATGAGCGAGGTCGGCCGAGCGCGATGGATTGACCGGATCGTTGAGGGCGACGCCGTCGAGGAGGACGAGGGTGTGTTCGGAATTCGCCCCGCGCAGGAAGACCGAGGCCGCTTCCCCGGGTCCGCCGTTCTGGGTCACGGAGACGCCCGCGGTCTCGCGCAGGGCCTCCAGGATGAACTGCCTCTTGTCTCTTTCCAAGGATTCCCCGGAGATGACGCTCACGGAGCTTCCCACCTCGCGGGCCGGCGTCTCCAGCCGGGTCGCGGTCACGACGACCTCGTGACGCTCGGGCGGCGGGGTTTTCTGCTGGGGGTCGTCCTCCGGACGAAGTGCCGCCGGAGAAGAGACCAAGATCAGTGAGAACAAGAACAAACACAATCTGCGCATCGAATTCTCCCGGCCCCCGCTCCAGCCTGGGGCGGTCGCTTTCGGTGCGCGCCCGCCGCCGGTAAATAAAAAATCAACCCGACCTTCCACCCGAAGATGGGCTGGCAAGGCTTAGAGCCGGTCTCCTGACTCCCGGATCGTCCTCACCCCAGGCCTTCCTTTCCGCCGGGGGCGGAAAGTGGCGTCCTCTGGGACTCGTCCCCGGTTACAGTAGCGGGGGCTGTGTCCGTCTCGCACGGACTTCCCGGCGCTCTAAACCCTGAATTATCTTTTCAAAGAACATCGATAATATAAGGGGGGAAAGCGGCCTTGTCAATCCCAAAAAAGGGGCCGCCCTTCCGTCGGGTGGCGGAAAGGCGGCCGGTTCGAAGGGTTGGATGTTTAGAAAAAAGGAGGGTAAGAAAGGAGGTGCGTTCTGTTGTTGATCTTGCCGCTGACCGTCTTGTTGTTCATTCCATATATATATACGCGGCCGGCGGAGGATACGTTGCAGGAAAACACAGCCGGGTGAATATCGGGCAGAAAACGACCACTTCCCGGATTGAAGCTTTATTTTCCCCTTGACGACTTCTTTAATTATAACACGGATCCTGGATCCGATGCAAGCATTTTGAAGAAATATTTGCAAATAGTGCTTTCGGCCCAGTCAGGCAGCGTTCTTAGCCTGAAAAATGGGGTCCGCCGACGCAAATTCCGCGCTAGCGTCCGGCTGGGACAGCCCTTTTCGGCCCTTTTTTGCGAACTTTTCGCCAATTCTATAGAATGACCCCGAGGAGCACGAAAATGAGCATGGACAGTGACGATTTCCGGCGGTCCGGGCATCGATTCGTGGACTGGGTCGCGGATTATTTCGAGGATCTCGAAAAATACCCCGTTCTTTCGCGGGTCAGCCCGGGGGAGATCAAGCGGCGGCTTCCCCCAGCGCCTCCCGAGCAGGGCGAGCCCATGGACAGGATCTTCCAGGATTTCCAGGATATCGTCCTTCCCGGGATCACCCATTGGCAGCACCCTTCCTGGTTCGGATATTTTCCGGCCAACAACAGCCCGGAGTCCGTCCTGGCCGAGTTGCTTACGGCGGGGCTGGGCGCCCAGTGCATGGTCTGGCAGACATCGCCGGCCGCCGCGGAGCTCGAGGAAAGCGTGCTCGAATGGCTGCGGAAGATGACCGGCCTGCCCGAGGGGATGGCCGGGGTGATCCAGGACACGGCCTCGACGGCCACCCTCTGCGCTCTCCTTTCCGCCAGGGAAAAAGCCTCCGGCTTCGAAGTGAATGAGAAGGGGTTGACCGGGAAGCTGACGGTCTACGCCTCGGACCAGGCGCACTCGAGCGTCGAGAAAGGCGTCAAGATCGCCGGCTACGGACGAGAGAACTTGCGAAGCATTCCCACGGACGACGCCTTCGCCATGATCCCCGGCGCGCTCGACGAGGCCCTGGCGAAAGACGAGGCCGCCGGTTTCCGGCCCGCCTGCGTGGTCGCGACCATCGGGACGACCTCGTCGACGGCGATCGACCCGCTCGCCGAGATCGGCGCCATCTGCCGGCGCCGCGGCGTCTGGCTCCACGTGGATGCCGCCTACGCCGGCTCGGCGGCCATCCTGCCCGAGCTTCGGTGGATCGTCCGGGGCGCGGAGTTTGCGGATTCGTTCGTTTTCAACCCCCATAAATGGCTTTTCACGAACTTCGACTGCTCGGCCTATTACGTCAGGGACCCGGGCGACCTCATCCGGACCTTCGAGATCCACCCCGAGTATCTCAAAACCGGCGTCGATGCCAAGGTCAAAAACTACCGCGACTGGGGGATCCCGCTCGGCCGCCGGTTCCGGGCGCTGAAGCTCTGGTTTGTGATCCGCTCCTACGGCGTCGAAGGCCTGCAGGAGATCCTCCGCAAGCATATCCGCCTGGCGCGGGAATTCCGGGGCTGGGTGGAGGCCCATCCCCGGTTCGAGGTGATGGCGCCCACGCCCTTCAGCCTGGTCTGCTTCCGTTTGAATGACGGGCGGCCGGAGGCGGAGCTCAATGACCTGAACATGTCGCTCCTCGGCGCCGTCAACGGCTCCGGCCGGGCCTTCCTCTCCCACACGACGCTTCGCGGCCGGGTCGTCCTGAGGCTGGCCGTCGCCTCCCGGACCACCGAGGAACGGCACGTCGCCGCCGCCTGGGAACTCATCCAGAGGAAGGCTGAAGAGCTCACGGGGCGCTGAGGCCTATCGTTTCGGCGTGAACAGCCCGGACTTCTTCGACCCCAGGAGCCCGGCCCGGACGAGGTCGGGGTCGGCGGGGTTGAGCGCCCGGACCATGGCGGGCGCCAGCACCCGAAAGTGCGGGGCGTCGTCGAACGCGTCCCCGATATATCCCAGGTCCTCCTCGGTCGTCGTCCATTCCCGGCGGTCGAACCGGGTGAGGTCGAGGGGCCGGGAATAGCTGCGCATCGTCTTCTGACCGATGGCGTTGAAGTAGACGTCGAAGTAGGACATGACGAGCTCGCGGACGGACCTGTAGACCGGCTCCCGGAACCTGAGGACGGTGAAGTTGGACTTGGCCACGGCGCCCCAGTGCTCCCGCTTCCGGAACACGGCGATGACGTGATCGTCGTCGTTCCAGGAGCGGATATCGACGAGGAGCGGCCGGTGGCCGAGCTCGCGGAGCGCCGCGGCGGCGAACAGGGCCCCCTCGAAGCAGTTCGCCTTCCTGTCCCGCATCACCAGGCGCGGCGAGCTCGTCGCGTATTCCGGGTCATAGGCGATCCGGTTGAGCCAGCGCTGGATCTCGATTGGCCTGTCGAGTTTTTTTAGGAGATTGCGCTCCGATCGATTCCACATATTCTCGTTATCATTGTAGCACCACGCCGGCGATGGGCGAAGTGACTATCGGTTGCGGGCGGGTTGGATCTTCGTCCGGGTCTGCCGTCAGCGGATATAGGTCAGCCAGCTGTTGTGCTTCTTGACCCGGCCGCTCACGGTGTCCAGGTAGAGATTCTTCAGGCGGGTCGTGACCGTCCCCGGTCTTCCCGTCCCGATCTTGAGTTTCTTCGGCTTGACCTTCGGGCCCGAGCCGTCGACGACTTCGGTGATGGCCACGACTTCGACGGCCGTGCCCGAGAAGAAGACCTCGTCCGCGCCGAGCATTTCGTCCTTCCTGATGGGCCCGATCTTGGTCTTGATCCCGGCGTCCCGGGCGAGCTCGAGGATGGTCGACCGGGTGATGCCTTCGAGAACGGACTCGCTGATGTCGTTCGTTTTCAGGACGCCGTTCTTGTAGATGAAGATGTTCTCGCCGGGCCCTTCGGCGATCCGGCCCTCGAGGTTCAGGAACACGGCTTCGTCGCAACCCCGGGAGCGGGCCATCAGGCCGCAGATCGTGGATTGGATGTAGAATCCTCCCAGCTTGGCTCTCATATCCAGCTGGCTGCGGTGGACCCTCCGCCAGGGGACGAGATAAACGCAGACGCCGTTGCCGGCCTTTTCGCCGAGATAGGCGCCCCATTCCCAGGCCCCGATGAGCAGCTCGACCGGGCAGAACCTGGGGATCAGCCCCAGGTTGCCGTAGGCGAAGAAGAGCAGCGGGCGGATGTATGCCGATTCCAGGCCGCTCTCCTTCAAGGTGAGCTTGATGAAGTCGGTGATCTGCTTGCGCGTGTACGGGACCTTCATCATGGCGGCGTCGGCGGAACAGAGGAATCTTTCGACATGCTCCTTGAGGCGGAAGATGGCCGGACCTTTGGCCGTCGGATAGGCCCGAATGCCCTCGAAGACGGAGCTTCCGTAGTGAAGGGCATGGACCATCGGGTGAAGATGCGCCTCGGACCAGTCATGGAATTTTCCCTCATGCCAGTACTTGCTGGCCTTGGGGAAGTGGGCGGTGTCATACATGCCGGACTCCTTGACCAGGGATTGTGAGGAGGACGGGAAGCGGTTTAGGCGACGGGGCCGGTTCGAGGAGAAGACGGGAACCGTTGCGCTGTTTATTGAAGGCGGCCCTCTTTAACCCAAGCGCCAGATTATCACAATTTTTCGGGGATTGTAAACTCCCAGGCGCACCAGGTATCGGCAGGGTGGGGGCCGGGCGGGCAGACAAGACAGCGCGTCTCGATCCGCGGGTCGATCGTCCGGGCGAAACCCGCATACTCGACGATACCAACGCTTCGGCAGGGGAAATCCGTCAGCCCCTGACGCCGCCTGGCTTCCTGTACGCGGCAGTTCTTCATCCGGAAGACGCAGCGCGCGGCGGTCGCTTCGGAGACCTCCTGAACGTTGACCTGGGCGTAGAGACGGAAGGCCAGCGCGCGGACCAGGGCTTCGATGCCGCCTCCCGGGGCGAGGCCGAGGCGTTTCATGATCCGCTTGGCCTCGATGACGGTGAACTGCTCCCAGGCCTTCCGGTCGAGCTCCATGGCCGCCTCGATGCCGTAGGCGTCTTCGACGGCCCGGAACCAGAGACCGTCGTGGGCCAGCCAGTTCAGAGCTGCGTCACGCAGGGCCCCCCGGAGCTCATCCTGGCCCGGCTCATCGAGGTTCTTGATCTCGGTCATCATCATTCCTTCCGCTTTTTTCCGGTTCCCGCCGGCCCGGGCTCGTAATAGACCGTCCCTTTGTGACGGACGCCGCGGATCCCGCCCGATCGAAGGAGCGGTTGGATCTGCCTCCGGACCCGGGCGGCGGCGGTTCCCAGGCCGGCGGCCATGTCTTTGACGGTGACCGGACGCCTCCCGACCATCGCCAGGAGCTTCTGTTTGAGGTCGCCGGTTCCGGCGGGAGGCTGTCTTTTCCGGAAATCGACGACCACTTCAGCGGCGCCGCCCAGCTCTTTCCGGATGCTCTCGAGGGCCCGGCGGCTGAGAGGCTTGGCCCAGCCCTCCGCGGGCGGGCGGACGACCGTGTTGAGCTGCACCCTGTCGGGCCGGATCCGGGCGATCGCCCCCTTGAGGGCGGCGATGTCCTCCGGGGAATCATTCGACCCCTTGACGAGCATGACCTCGAGCCAGATCTGGCCTCGGAATTCGCTCCTGAATTTTTCCAGGCCGGCGATGACGTTTTCGACCCGGACCGACGGCTCCGGCCGGTTGACCCTGCGGAAGGCGGCGGCCGTGGCGGCGTCGAGCGAGGGGACGACGACATCGGCCGGCCGCAACGCCTCTCGCACCGACTTCAGGCCGAGGTGAGCGGCGTTGGTCAGGACGGCGACCGGAATGGGCGTCATGGTTTTGATCTCCCGGATGAGCGGGCCGATCAGGGTGTTGAGCGTCGGCTCCCCGGAGCCGGAGAAAGTGATGTGGTCGATGCGGCGGCCTTCGCCCAGGGCGCGCCGGATTTGCCCGAGGATCTCCGGACAGGAGAAATAAAGGGCTCGACGAACCCGCTTTTTTCCGGCTTTCCCGAGCTGGCAGTAAACGCAGTCGAAGGAACACGTCTTGAAAGGCAGGATGTCCACGCCCAGCGAGAAGCCCAGGCGCCGGGAGGGAACCGGTCCGTAGACATGGACCGCCGTTTTTTCGGCGGCCCCGGGGTCAGAGGGTGTTCTGTCCAATACTGTGTTCTCTCGTGTTCAAACCGATATCGGGACGGTTCCGCGATCAGCACTTGTCCCGGTAGATCGAAATGAAGCGGCGCAGCGATCTGTCGTAGGTCCTCTCGACCTGGTCGGGGAACAGGCAGGCGGGAAGCTCCTGCAGGCTCCAGTGGTAGGCCAGGCATTCGCAGCAGACGCCCTTCCGGCTGCACGGTTCGTACGAGCAGTTGCACCGGCCGAGATTCTTGTCGCTCCGGCACTTGTCCATGGCGTGATCTCCTCGAGTGACGGCGGAGAATACAGGATACGCAACGCCGCCCCGAAACGCAAGCGCGCGTCGCGCTTGTCGCATTGTCTTGCCGGTACCTATCCGCTATACTGAATACGTTCCCGGAGAGTGACATAATGAAAAAAGGCCAAGCCGGCGGATACGGCGAGCGGGAGGCCCGCGCCGGGCTGAAAGACCCGCTGCCGCGTCTCGAGACGTTCCCGAACCAGTTCCGCGATTACGAAATCCGGATCGAGATGCCCGAGTTCACCTCGATCTGCCCGAAAACCGGGCTGCCGGACTTCGGGACGATCGTCCTGACCTACGTTCCCCTGAGTTCCTGCATCGAGCTCAAGTCCCTGAAAACTTATATCAACGGCTACCGCGACCTGGGGATATTCAACGAGAACGCCGTCAACCGGATCCTGGACGATGTCGTCCGGGTCTGCCGTCCGGTGCGAGCGGCCGTGGCCGGCGAGTTCAACCCGAGAGGAGGGATCAAGACCGTCGTTGAAGCCCGTTACCCGCGTTCGTCCCCGAAGGCCGGACGGTCTTAACTCCCCATCTTGCACCTTTCCCGAAATGCCGGCATCGCGGAAACGTGCGCTCTGTTTCCGGGCTGACCGATCGAACTTTAAACCATGAGCACAAATAACTCGACCCGGCTGGGCGCCACCGACCTCCTGATGCTCCTGACCTGCTTGTTTTGGGCCCTCAATTTTACCGTGGTCAAGATCGCCATCCGCGAGTTGGCTCCCCACGCCTTCAACGCCTCGCGGCTGGTGATCGCTTCGATCCTGCTGCTCGCCTATCTGTGGCTGAAGGAAGGGGGCGTCAGGGTCAGCCGGTCCGACCTCCTGAAACTCACGGCGCTCGGCGTCGTCGGCAACACCTTTTACCAGTTGCTGTTCATCAACGGCCTCCGGCGCACGACCGCTTCGAACACCTCCCTGATCATGACGATAACGCCGATCTTCATCGCCCTTCTCGGCTCGCTGTCCGGCGTCGAACGGATCCGGTGGACCGGCTGGACGGGCATCTTCGTGGCCTTTGCGGGCCTCTATTTTGTCCTGTTCGGACTGTCCGGAGCGCCCGCGCTCGGCAGCGAGAGCCGGACCGGAGACCTCTTCATCCTGGGCGCCGCCGTCTGCTGGTCGGTCTATACGGTGTTTTCGCGGCCGCTCCTCGAGCGGATGTCACCCTTAAAGCTGACGACGCTGACCTTCGCCCTGGGCGCTCTGTTCTATCTCCCGGCCGGCGCAGGCGAGATCATCGCCACGCCGTGGCCGTCGGTGTCGTTGGGGGGCTGGGGCGCGCTCCTGTATTCGGCGGTGTTCTCGTTCGCCGCAGGCTACGTTTTCTGGTACTCATCCGTGAAGCGCGTCGGGAGCACGAAGACCGGCATCTTCGGGTACATCACTCCCGTGTTCGCCGTGATCATCGCTCACATCTTCCTGGGCGAAGAGCTCCACCTGTCCCAGGCGGCCGGCGTCCTGGTCATCTTCCTCGGTTTCTACCTGACGCGGTTCGCCGACCGGGCGAACGGGCGCATCGGACAGGTCTGAATTCCTTCTCCCCTCGCCGGTGCCGGCATCCCCCCGAACCCTAACGCAGCCCCAGGACCTTGTGAAGCTGGAGGGACAGCCGGATGTTCGTCAGCCCCGCCCGGCCCGCTCCGTCCAGGAGCTCGAGCGCCCGCTTGCGGCTCCAGGGCCTGTCCGATTCCGGCTGCAAGATCAGTGGGGTCGCAGCGGGGAAGGAGAGGCGCACCTTCTTGACGGTGGCGAGGGTCAGATCGCGCGAAACGACGAGCTTGACCTCGCGGGCCTTCCTGATGAATTCCGGGGCGACGCGATAGAATTTCGGCTTCGGAGAAACGGTCAGCCAGTCGACGGCCAGCGGACAATGCCGTGTGCCGTTCGTCTCCACCTGGATCTTCAGGCCGGCTTTCCTTAGGAGCCGCACCAGCGGCCTGAGGTTCTGGAGAAAGGGTTCGCCGCCGGTCAGCGAAACCCAGCCGGCCGGGAACCGCTCGCGCAGTCCTTTGACGGCCTCCGTGACCTCGCCCGGCGACATTTCCCGGCCGCCTTTCCAGGCGTATTTCGTGTCGCAAAAATCACAGCGGAGCGTGCACCCGGCGAAACGGACGAAGATCGTCGGCTCTCCCTGGCGGAGCCCCTCCCCCTGGAGGGAGGGAAAGATCTCAGCGATCCGGAGTGTAGGTCGCGGAGGCATCCTCGGATTCCCAGACGGTCACCGCGATGACGGTGAAGTCGTTGGCCAGGGTTTCGTAAAAGTGGCGCGCCAGGTTCTCGGCCGACGGATTGAAGGGGAAAATCTCGTTGAGGAGCGTATGGTCGGGAAGAACGCCGGCGAGGGCGGCTTTGATCCTGGTGAAGTCGACGCCGATGCCGGCCGCGTCGAGCTCCTTCGCCTCGACGACGACCTCGACCTGAAAGGTGTGGCCGTGGACCTTTTCGCACTTACCGTGGTATTCCTTCAGGAAATGGGCGGCCGAGAATCTATCCCGGACCCGGAGCTGCCAGCTCATCGTTGACCCTCCTTGCTCAGCCTCTGGAGAAGATGGTCCCGGCTGCCCGCTTCCCGCCAGGCGCGCCGGCGGAGCTGGCAGGCCGAGCACTTCGCGCAGGGCGCCTCTTTCCCTCCGTAACAGGATATCGAATAGGAATAATCGGCGCCCAGGGCAAGCCCGATCTCGATGATCGCGGATTTCTTCAGGCGGACGAACGGCGCCAGGATGCGCAGCGGCAGGCCGCGGGCGGCGGCTCCCGTCCCGAGGCGGACGGCCCGCTCCATGGCCCTGACGAACGGCGCCCGGGTGTCGGGGTAGCTCGGGGAATCGAGGGTGTTGAACCCGCAAATGATGTCCGGGACGGCGTTGACCTCGGCCCAGGCCGCGGCCAGGGAGAGGAAGATGCCGTTCCGGAAAGGGACATAGCTGGCCGGGGTACCCGCGCCGATTTCGTCCGCGCTCCGGACTTCGGGCAGGGCGATGCGCCGGTCGGTCAGGGCCGAGCCTCCGATCTGGCGGAGGTCCACCTTTATTATATTATGGGGAAGGCGCAGGCGGCGGGTCAGGCGGCGGGCCATCGCCAGCTCGACCCTGTGGCGCTGTCCGTAATCGAAGCTCAGGGCCGAGACACCGTCGTACCTGGCCCGCGCCCAGTAGAGAGCCGTCGTCGAGTCGATCCCGCCGGAAAACAGCACGACACACTTCTTCACGGAAACCTCTCTCGGCATCGATATTAAGAGACAGGCTCCCTTTTTGCAAGCCGGCCAGCGAAGGAGTTCTGCGATTACGAATTGATCAATTCTCCGAGAGAACGGGTGGCATGGCGCCAGTCGCCGCCCGCCCGAAGCGACGGGGAGCCCTCTCCCCTTGGAGGGGAAGACCCCTTCCAACGGTCGCCGGGCTCCCTGCCTCCCCTCCTCGGGCTTGGCCCTCCGGCCAAGGGGTCGCACCCCCCGGCCCCCCCAACGATCTGCTGCGCAGATCGTTGTTGACGGGTGAGGCGCGAGGACGGACGGGGACGCGCCATGACAGGACCCGTTCTCTTGGCGTCTCTGAGGCGGTTTGAGTTTCGGTGGGCATATGATATCATTTCAAACTGCATTTTTAGACAGGCTGATCTTGGCCCGTTAATCGACCCATGAATAAGGAAGAGCCGTTACCCGATAAGATCCGGCACACGATCTTCGGCCCGCCGAAAAACATCAGGGACCCCAGGCTCTTCCACAAGATCGCCCTGATCCCGCTTCTCGCCTGGATCGGGCTGGGCGCGGACGGGATCTCCTCTTCCTCGTACGGCCCCGAGGCGGCCTTCCGGGCGCTGGGCGAGCACACTTACCTCGCTCTCGGGTTGGCTCTCGCCACGGCCTTCACGGTTTTCGTCATCTCCTACGCCTATACGAGGATCATCGAGCACTTCCCCTCGGGCGGCGGCGGCTACATCGTCGCCACCCAGACGCTCGGCGAGAAAGCGGGCGTGGTCTCCGGGAGCGCGCTGCTTGTCGATTATATGCTGACGATCACAGTCTCGATCGTCTCCTGCGGGGACGCCGTCTTCAGCTTTTTCCCGGTGAGCTATCAGCCGTACAAGATCCCCTTTGAGATCGTGGCCGTCGTCGTCCTGATCCTCTTGAACCTCAGGGGCATTAAGGAGTCGGTGACGTTTATGGTGCCGATCTTCGTCGTCTTCGTCGTCACCCACGCCCTGATGATCAGCTACGGGATCTTCCGCCACGTACCCGACATCGGCCCGCTGGCGCAGCGTCTTCATACGGACTATCAAATGGGCCTGGCTACGCTCGGGGCCGGCGGCATGGTGCTTCTTTTCCTCCGCGCCTTTTCCATGGGCGCCGGCACGTTCACCGGGATCGAGGCGGTCTCGAACGGGCTCCAGATCCTCCGGGAACCCAGGGTTCAGAACGGGAAAAGGACGATGGTGTACATGTCGATCTCGCTGGCCGTCACGGCGGGCGGCATCATGGTCTGCTACCTGCTTTTGAACGTCCAGCCGGTGCTCGGCAAAACCCTGAACGCCGTCCTGGCCGACGGAGTCTTCGGCGGCTGGACGATCGGTCCGCTGCTGGCCTTGATCACGATCTTCTCCGAGGGGGCGCTGCTGTTCGCGGCCGCCCAGACAGGCTTTGTCGACGGGCCCCGGGTCATGGCCAACATGGCCGTCGACTACTGGTTTCCCCACCGGTTCGCCTCGCTTTCGGACAGGTTCACGATCCAGAACGGTGTGCTGCTCATGGGCGGCGCCGCCATCCTGCTCATCCTGTATTCCCGCGGATCGATCTCGACGCTCGTGGTCATGTATTCGATCAACGTCTTCCTGACCTTCACGCTCTCCCAGCTCGGCATGTCCCGGTTCTCGATCAAGAACCGGCATCGCGAGGGGACATGGAAGAAGAGCCTGGCCGTGCATCTTGTCGGGCTGGCGCTCAGCTTGACCATCCTGCTGGTCACGACGATCGAAAAGTTCCATGCCGGCGGCTGGCTGACGCTACTCATCACGGCCGCGGTCATCGGGCTCTGCTTACTGACGCGCGCCCATTACCGGAAGGTCGGGCGGGGCGTCCGGGAGCTGGACGACCTACTGACCAGCCTCCCGGTGCGCGGCCCCGTCAACACCGCCCGGCCCGACCCCGCTCAGATGACGGCCATCCAGCTCGTCAACGGCTATAACGGGTTCGGCGTCCACACGATGCTGACGATCATCAAGAACTTCCACGGGCTCTACAAGAGTTTCATCTTCGTGTCCGTCGCCGAGGTGGACGTCGGCTCCTTCAAGAGCCCCGACGCCATGGACGCGCTGAAGCGCAGCACGGGCGAAGCCCTCCAGAAGTACGTCGACTTGGCGCGGAAGCTTGGGTTCGCGGCTGACTATCGCTTCGACCTGGGGACGGACATCGTCGAGACCGCCAGCAATCTCTGCGAAGCCGTGGCCAAGGATTTCCCGAAATCGGCCGTCTTCGCCGGCCAGGCCGTCTTCCGCAACGCCGGGGTCCTCCAGAAACTCCTGCATAACGAAACCGCCTTTGCCATCCAGCAGGAGCTCCGCTGGAAGGGCATCATGACCATCATCCTGCCCATCCGGATCAACATCTAGTCTCCCGTCTCGTAAGTTCCTTCAGTCCTAATGACGGCATCGTACTCATAGGCGTGTCACTACTACCCAGGGGACGAGCCGTCCCTCAAACTCCCCCGCCGGTCCTCGGTGCGTTTCGGTTGTCTCTTTTATAAAGCCATTCGCACCTCGAGTGCCGCCTCGCATGAGGGGAACGACGCCGTCCCCCTCAAACTCCCCCGCGGCGGTGCGTCTTCGTTGCTCTTTTATAAAGCCAAGCATGCACGACCCCACTAGCAGATGCGCGCCGGCGAAGAGATTATAATTATTCGGCGCCAGACAATGAGCAAATCCGAAACAGACTTGAACGGCGAGGGGATCTTCGCCCTTTTTTCGCGGGCCGCGGCGGGAGAGGAGATCACGGTGCGGGACGACCGCTGCGGGCTCGGCACCCTGTCGGACGTGGCGGCGCTCGACCGCCGGCGGGGCGGACGGCTGCGGCTCGTCGATACCGGCCGGTTCGGGTCCGCCGAGCTGGAGTGGCTGGCCCAGGCCGGCGCCGATATCTACACTTCGGACGAAGCGGGCCGGGACCCTGCCGAGCTGAGCCTGCTCGTCAAGTCCGCGGCGAGGGGCGGAGCCTTCGTGTCGTATTTCCAGTACGGGCCGGTGAGCGAGGCGCTCACGGAAGCCGCGGGGACCGGTATCATCCTTCACCTGACCAATCGTGAGCGGCCGTGGGACTTCGAAGTCTTGGCCGGGCTCGCTGACACCTGCCGCCGGGCGAACGCCTGGCTCGTTTATTATCACCACGGTCCGTCGGCCGCGGGGTTCGCCGGCGTGGCCGGGAACGGCGGCTGGGTCCATCTCACCGACGGCTCGGTGCCGCGCGGCGAAGGCCTCGCCGTTCTCCTGGACGCGGCCCGCGATGCTGTCGCCGCCGGCTCGGGCGTGGTCCTCCACCTCGACGGCGAACTCGACGCCCCCACAGTCGAAGATCTCATGAAGGCCGGCGCCTTCGTCATCTTCGGGCAGCCGCACGATTTCCGCTCCCCGTTCCGCGAGCTGGAGCGGCGGGCGGCCCGACGGCGGCTCGACGGCCGCGCTTATTACCTCACCGCCGATTTCCTGCCTTAGCGCCCGGGCGCCGTTTACCGAACTCTTGGCTCAAACCTGCGGGCCCAAGAATCCGTCCCGGTGGCACGAATATTGCCTGCCGGCCGTTTCTGCGCAGGCCGCCACAACGTGTTGAGTCACTTTTCGGTGACACGCCAAAAAAAGTGCCGAAAAAGTATTGACATTTGAAGTGGATACCTTATAGTGAATATGAAATTTGGCAGAGAGAAAATATTCCTAGCGCATAGAGCAGCGAAATGAATACGGCCAGGGGAGCCTCCGTTTATCCTTTGCGAAGCCTCAAGGCATAGCGATGAAGATCGCCCTTCTTTTCAGTTCCAAGGACGGCATGGCGTCGTCTCTTCAGCGGAGGCGTGTCTTAGACAAGCGTGAGGAGGACGACCCTCCACTTGACTGGCTCGCCGAGTGCGACTCAGACGAGACCATCAAGGCGGTCGGCACGGCGCTCGGCGAGCGACACGAAGTATTCCCGATCGAAGCCGACGACGAAGCTTACACCAAACTCCGCGATCTCCGGCCCGACCTCGTTTTCAACATCGCCGAACGGCTCGTCGGCCCGAATCGCGAATCGCACGTTCCCACGATCTGCGAGATCCTGGACATTCCCTACACGGGCTCGGACCCGTTGACCCTCGGCGTTTGCCTCGACAAGTCGCGGGCCAAGGAGATTCTCTCCTACCACAGGATCCCCACGCCCGCTTTCCGGGTCCTGGACAACGGCCAGCCGCTCCGGCCGCGGCCCAAGCTGCCGGTCATCGTCAAACCGCTCTACGAAGGTTCGAGCAAGGGCATCAAGGACAACTGCGTGGTGCGCACGACGGACGAACTCCAGGCGCGCATCAAGGAGCTCCAGGGCCTCTACCGGCAGCCTGTGATCATCGAGCGGTTCCTCACCGGCCGCGAATTCACGGTGGGTGTTCTCGGCAACCCGCCGCATCTCGACATCCTGCCGGTGGTCGAGATCGACCACAGCCAGCTGCCCGGCGCCGCGAACCCGATCTATTCCTACGAAGCCAAGTGGGTCTGGGACCGGCCGGAGAACCCGCTCCGGATCTTTCAATGTCCCGCGAAGCTCACGCCGGAGCTCGAAGCCCGGATGCGCGAGGTCGTCCGCCGGACCTGCGAGGTCCTGCGCATCCGCGACTGGTGCCGCGTTGATATCCGGCTCGACGAGCGGGGCGAGCCGAACATCCTGGAGGTCAACCCGCTGCCGGGGATCCTCCCCAACCCCGACGACAATTCCTGCCTGCCCAAGGCCGCCCGGACCGCAGGCTATTCCTATTCGGCGCTCATCAACCGCGTCGTCGATGAGGCCGCCGCCAGGTACGGATTGAACCATGGATAGAGACAACCTGCTCGTGGGGATCGCCTACAACGCCTACGATCCCGTGGTCAACCGGCCGGAAGAACGGCTGTCCGAGGCCTCGGTGGCCGAAGTGGCCGAGTCCGTATTCACGGCCATCTCGGATTCCGGCACCACGGCCGTTGTCTTGCCCCTGCGGGAGAGCCTGATGATGCTCTTCCGGCGCATCAAGGAGCTCAAGGTCGACGTCCTCATCAACCTCTGCGAGGGCTTTCTCGGCCGGCCCCAGCTCGAGGCCAACGTCGCCGCCATGTTCGAGGCGTTCGGCGTTCCCTACACCGGCAGTCCGTCCAAGGCCCTGGCCATCTGCCAGGACAAGTTCAAGGCCAAGGCCGTCCTCAACGCCTTCGGCCTGCCGACGCCCAAAGGCCGGCTGGTGACCTCGACCGACCAGAAGGTGGAAGTCCCTTTCCCGGCGATCGTCAAGCCCAACTCGGAAGACGCCAGCCTGGGCATCTATCCGGGCTCGGTCGTCCATGACCAGGCGGCCCTGATGGACAGGGTGTCCAACATCATCGACGGCTACAAGCAGCCCGCCCTGGTCGAGGAGTTCATCGAGGGCCGGGAGTTCAACGTCGCCGTCCTCGAGACCGATAAGCTCCAGGCCTTGCCCGTCTCCGAGATCGATTTTTCGGCGATGCCGGAGACGGCGCCGCACATCTGCAGCTACGAGGCGAAGTGGTTCGAGGACCACGCACTCTACGCCGCCACGCCGGCGATCTGCCCGGCGCCGATCGACGAGCCGCTGCGCGAGAAGCTGCAGAATTATGCCCTGGCCGCCGTCCAGGCGATGGGTTGCCGAGACTACGCCCGTGTCGATTTCCGGATGGGTCCGGACGGGCGGGTGGCCATTCTCGAGGTCAACCCCAATCCCGACACCAGCCTCGACGCCGGTTACTGCCGGGCGCTCCGGGCCGCGGGCCTCGAGTACTCGCAGTTCTGGAACCAGATGATCGACAACGCGCTCCGGCGGAAAGAAGAGCCCTGGTTCAGCTCGGACGACGTCCGGATCGAGTACCCGTTCTTCTGGCACCACATGATCGAGCAGGCGATGCGGCGGAAGAAGGGCGCGCGATGGTAAGACCGATGACGGACGGGGACCGCGAGCGGGTTCTCGACATCATCCGCTCGACCGGGATGTTCACGGCCGACGAGTTCCGGGTCGCCGCCGAGCTCATCGACATCACCCTTGACCAGCCCGGGCAACGTGATTATGCCGTGGTCGTCGTCGAGGACGAGGACGGCCGGGTGGCCGGCTACCTGACCTACGGGCCGACGCCGCTCACCGACGGGACCTACGACCTCTATTGGATGGCCGTGTCCCCGGAAGCGCAAGGGCGCGGGTTCGGCAGAGAGCTCGTCGTCTGGCTCGAGAAGACCGTGAGCGAGGCCGGCGGCCGGCTCATCTTGATCGAGACGTCGTCGCAGCCGAAGTACGAGAAGACCCGGAAGTTCTATCTCGGCCTCGGCTACACGGAAGCCTCCCGGATCCCCGATTTCTACAAGGCCGGGGACAGCCGGATCACATATGTCAAATATTTCGGCTAAAGGAGTCTACGGGAAAATGGAAGAAGACAGCTGGCAGCAACTCCTTAAGCGCAGTCTCAAGTCCCCCGAAGAGATTGCCCGCTTCTTCAATCTGGACGTCGAACAGGTCAGGAAAATCGCCCGGCGTTTCCGGGTTCAGATCACACCATACTACGCGAGCCTGATCAAAGAGAAAGGCGATGCCATCTACAGGCAGATGGTGCCGGACGAGGCCGAGCTCGAATGCGCCAGCGGCGCGGAAGACCCGTTGAGCGAGGACGACGACTCGCCCGTGCCGAGCATCATCCACCGGTACCCCGACCGGGTCCTGTTCCTCGTCTCGCACCTGTGTGCCTCGTACTGCCGCTTCTGCACGCGGAAGCGCAAGGTCGGCGACCCGAGCAAGATCCACCCGCGGTACATCGAGGATGGGATCGAGTACATCCGCAATCACCCCGAGGTCCGGGACGTCATCGTCTCGGGCGGCGACCCGCTGATGCTGAGCGACCAGAAGCTCGAGGCCATCCTGAAGCCCCTGCGGGAGATCCCCCACATCGAGATCCTGCGGATCGGCACGCGCATGCCCTGCACCTTGCCCCAGCGCGTCACTCCCGAGCTCGTGGCCATGCTCAAGAAATACCACCCGCTCTACGTCAACGTCCACTTCAACCACCCCGACGAGCTCACCGATGAGTCGAGGCGGGCGCTCGGCTTGCTGGCCGACGCCGGCATCCCGCTCGGTAGCCAGACCGTGCTCCTCAAGGGCGTGAACGACGACCCGGCGGTGATGAAGCGGCTGATGCAGAAGCTGCTGGCGGCCCGGGTGCGGCCGTACTATATCTATCAGGCCGATTACGTGACCGGCACGGCCCACCTCCGGACGACGGTCGAGAAGGGCATCGAGGTCATGCAGGCCCTCCGCGGCTGGACGTCGGGGATGGCGGTTCCGTACTTCGTCATCGACGCGCCGGGCGGCGGCGGGAAGATCCCGATCGTGCCGAACTACATCCAGTCGATCTCGGATGAGCAGGTCGTGCTCCGGAACTACGCCGGCGACCTGTTCGTCTATCCGCAGGTGCGCCCGAAGAAACCCATGCGGCGCCCGCGGATCGCGCCCTGCGACTCCTTTCCGACGCATCCCTGACCCCTCCTGACAACAACCCCTGGGACGGCCGCCGCGGCGGCCGTCCCCCTGGCTATCGATCTCCTTGGGAAGCATCCCGTTTTGTGTGATCCCGGCAGGGCATGGCAGGACCCCTTTGAGGAACAACGCCATCACACGCGATGAGATGCCGGCCTCCTCGATCCTGGCTTGACAAATGGAGCTTCCCGCCCTATCCAGTAAATAGCATGCGCAAACCGGCCTCGGGCTTCCTCTTATTGACCGTGATTTCCGCCGCTATTATGGCCTTTGCCGCGCCGCGGCCGGCGGCGAACGGAACCGCGCTGGTCATCAAGAACTTCGGCAGCGTCGTCCTGGCCAAGAACCTTGACGGACCCACGGGCGAAGGGTTTATCTTCGTCAACAAAAGGCGGGTGGCCAAGGATGGCTTCGGCGGGATGGGCGCCGCGGCCCTCCGCTGGACGTCGAAATACGGGAGCGTAACCTTCAATCAGTTCGGGCGGGAATTCCCTTGGGGCGGCATCAACGAACAGGGATTGGTCATCGAGGCCCTGGCCGGCCCGGCCGTCTATCCCGCTCCGGACAAGCGGCCCTCGCTCAACGAGCTGCAATGGATCCAGTACCAGCTCGACAACCACCGGTCGGTCAGGGAGGTTTTGAAAAGCGACCGGCGGCTTCGCATAGCCAGGCTCTTCCTCGACCTTCACTTCCTCGTCGCCGACGCTTCCGGCAAAACGGCCGTCGTCGAGTTCGCCGGCGGCCGGATGGTCCCGTATACCGGAAGCCGGCTGCCCGTCCGCGCCCTGGCGGAGGAGAGCTACGAAAAATCGTGCCGCCGCCTGGAAGCGCTCCGGGGACCCGGCGGCCGGGGGCCGGCCGCAAGCGGCTCGGACCCGGATGATAAGTTCATCCGGACCGCCGCCCTCCTCCAGGACTTCGTCTGGCCGGTCCAAGGTGCACTTTCGGACCACGCCTTCACGATATTAAGATCCGTCGAGCGGCCGGACACCCGATGGAACATCGTCTACAACATCCCGCGCCGCATGGTCTTTTTCAAAACGACGGCTCACCGGCGGCTGAAGATGATCAGGCTGGAGGCGTTCGATTTCTCCTGCGCCGCTCCTGTCATGATGCTGCCTGTCGATACCGAAGCGGACCGGGTTGTGAACGAGGCCTTCACGCCGTATGATCCGCGGCAGAACCGGGCCCTGCTGGAGGCGGTCTTCAAGACCCTCGAGGACCCCGGTGCGGTCAAGGAAACGCTGCCGGCCGGGCTCATCCGGAAGATGGCGGAATACCCCTCGACCTGTTCCTGCCTCGAATAGGAAATCCCCCGGTTTGTATTCCGGCCGGATGAGGACGGACGTCCGCCGACAGCCGCCGGCGTCATGAGTCGCGGTAGATAAGATACTTTTTCCGGCTCTCCCGGAATTTCCACTCGGCCGCCTCCACCCTCCGGACGAGCTCGTGGAAAGCGATCCCGCCGGCGATGAATCGCGATAGCGAGTCGTCGCCGAACATCCGGTCCAGGGCGGAGCTGGCGACGACGATCCTGTCGGGATAGAGGGTCTTGAGGACGTCGAAGAGCTCCAGGGCGAACCGGAGGGACTGGAACCTGTCCGGTTCGGCGACGAAAAGGCGCAGGCCGCGGCAGTCCCGGTCCTTGTAGGGCGGGGTCAGGGTTTTCCCGGGCTGGGCGCGCGGCGTGTACGTGACGGGCTCCAGCCGGACCGGGAATTCGGTGAGTGTCGCCCAGGCGTTGAGGACCGCCTCGGGCTCCATCCACGGCGCGCCGAACTGGCGGAACGGCAGGTTCGTCCCCAGGCCCTGGTTGACTTTAACTCCGCCCAGAAGCCCCAGCCCCGGGTAGGCGAGGGCGGACTCGGGAGTGGGGATGTTCGGCGAGGGCGGGATCCACGGCAGTCCGGTGCCCGCCCAAGTCCGGCCTCTCGTCCAGTTGGCGGCCCGGATGACCCGGACGTCGGCGCCTCGCGCGACCCAGCCTTCCCCCTTCATCATCATGGCCAGCTCGCCCGCGGTCAGGCCGTAACGCGTCGGGATCGGCAGCGGGGAGATGAAGGACTCCAATTTCATATCCAGGATCGGGCCTTCGACGATCCGGCCGCCGAGCGGGTTCGGCCGGTCGAGGACGTAAACCGGCAGCCCGGCCCCGGCCGCCGCTTCGATCACGTATTTCAGCGTCGTGATGTAAGTGTAGAAGCGGGTGCCGATATCCTGGATGTCGTAAACGAGGGCATCGACGCCCTTGAGCTGCGCGGGCGTCGGCCTGGTCTGCCCTCCGTAAAGGCTGTAAACGGGGATGTTTTTCAGCTTGCCGTTGACAACCGACTCGCCGCCCTCGACGAGCCCGTCGAGCCCGTGCTCGGGCGCGAAGACGGCCGTGACTCTGCGGCCGTCGGCCAGCAACCTCTCCAGGAGCGACGGGCCGCCCGGCAGGACCGAGGTCTGGTTCATGACGAGCCCGAGCCTCTGGCCGCTGAGCTCCGCCGGGAAGGAAGCGCAGAAAACCTCGTTCCCGAGCTTAACGCGCTCCCCCTGGCCGGCCGCCCCGGGCCTTGCGACAGAACCGGACAGGGACAGGCTCGCCAGGATCAGTAACAGCGTCGAAAGACCGGGCCGGCGGCCGCGCCGGAACCGGGCTGATCGTTCATCTCTCCCTCGACGAAAGACGGTGGAGGGGAGGGTGATGGATAAATTCGGTGTACCGCGGGAGCGGCCGCTCATGAGGCGCTTCGCGTGACGCCGCCGAGGTAACCGGCCAGTCCCTTGGATTGGACGATGGCCAGGGCTTCCCCGTTCGTCAGACCGCGGCCCTCGCGGAGCGATTCGAGGATCCGGATGATGGACAGGGCCACCTCGGCGGTCTGCCCGGCGGTATCCTTCTTGCCCTTCAAGAAGGCGATGGCGTCGAAGAGAACGGCGTTAGCCTCTCCGTAGGAGATGGGCGTCCGGTGCCCCCGCTCCTTCACCCAGTCGGGCCGGGCCAGGACGTCGTTGACGTGGGACTGGATGAGGAAGGTGGCGCGGCCGATGAGCTTGAGGTTGCTCGGACTGACATTCGTCATCGTGTTCCCGATGACCTTGCCCAGGCGGGCCATCACGGCCGTCGAATGGGCGTTGAGGAGCATCTTGAGGCCCACCTGCTGCCGGATCCCGAAGGGGTCGCCTTCCGTCGACAGGCGCAACTGGATCAGAGGAGCGCCCTCGCCCGCGATCGCGGACACGCCCGGCGGCAGCGCGTCTTCGCCGGCCGCGATGACGGCGACCCGGGCGCCGTTCTTCCGGAAAAGTTCGGCGAACCGGCCTGCGGCCGAGTCCGGCTTCGCCGCTCCCGCGGCCTCCGGACCGGCAAGGACCACGACGCCCAAGTCAGCCTTTGAGGGGCCGCGGCTCTTGATGTTGCTTTGGGCAAATGAGAAATCATAAAGCGCTTGCTGATCGTCGCCGGCCTTCTTCAGGCTTTCGAGCGCCGCCGACCTCAGATAAGGATCTTCGATCTCGGTCTCGAACGGCGTTCGATAGATGTCCGCGGCGAGGCCGCGGAACGGCCGTCCCAGGAAGGCCCGCCAGGCCGACCGGGCGTCGGCCGCCGGCGTCCAGACTTGGATCCAGCACTTCCGCAGCGGCTCGGCCGTCGTGTCGAGAGGGAAGAGGCGGAAGGTCGGGCTGCGCTCGGTGCTGTCGATGAACACGGTGATGAGCGCTCGCTCGGCGAAGTAGGTCGAAAAATGCCCGGCGGCGTAAGTTTCGGCCTCGATCGCCGTCAGCCCGGCGAGCGCGGGCCCGCTCTTCTTGACCTCCTCGAGGATCGACGGAAAAGAGCCCAGCCGCGCCTCGACGGACGACGGCTCGCCGAACCCGGCCCGGCCCATCTCTTTCTTCGATAAAGCCTTGGCGAGCACACGCTCGACGGCTGTTTCCATGGCGCTGGCGATGACGAAGGTCTCGATGGTCGTGGCCTGCATCCGGGTCGAGCCGGTGATCGCCTGCGGCCCCGTGGTCAGGTTGATCTTGGTGATGCCCGGCTCCTCGATAACGGCCCGGCTCCGGACGAACGGCAGGAGGCGGTCATCGGGATTGTTGTAGATGAAGAACAGCCGGCGCCGCGTCTCGTCCGGGTCGTAGACGCCGCCGGACTTCCACTGGTCGAGGGCCGAAAGGACGGTCCCGATGACCGACGAGGTCTCGCCGCCTTCGGTGACGCAGATGACGACGTCGCCGCGCTCGACTTTCCGGTCGGCGAGCTGGAGGCGGCCGATGAGCTGGAGGTCCTCGAACCCTTCGAGGGAGCTGATCAGGGCTCGGTCGCCCCCGGTCATTTCGCCGATCAGCTCTTCCTCGACGGCTGGGGAGACAATAGGCTGAAGCTTCTTCCAGAGCGAGGTGTCCGCCTTGATCCTCCGCCAGAACGGCCTCCAGAAAGCGCTTTCCATCTGCTTGGCCAGTCGCCCGGTGGCGCCGCAGCCGTAGATGTAGATCGTCCTCCTGGCCAGGATGGCCTGCTCGATGGCCGAGACCAGCGTCTCGAGGGTCGCCGTGTCGGCGGCCAGCGTCTTCAGCCGGGCGGCGATATCATCGTCCACCGTGAACAGCATCCGCAGGCCGTCCTCGGCGCTGTCCTGGACGCGCCCGCCCAGGTTCCAGGTCTTGGGGTGCCGCTGCTCGGTGAGGAGGGTGTGGAGCTGGAACTGGGTCTTGTCCGCGACGTAGTCGATGGATTCGGCGGAGGGCGTGAGTTCGAGGAGGCGGAGCAGGCCGGCCTGTCCCGCCGGCGCCTGTTCCTGCGGAACCTGCGCGCCGAACGCAAGTGCTCCCACAAGAACATACATATAGAATAAGGAGACTGATCAAACGGCCGGTCGCGGCATCTCTTTTTAGGCGATGGCTTGAGTTCAGGGAGGGGGTGGCGCGGCGAGGGGGCCCCCCGCCGAACCGAACGTTTGATGATGCGTGAATTTCAGCGAGAGATGAGCCAGTTGGGCCGTTCGGGGCGCCGGGGGAGCGCCGTGACAGGACCCCATCCGCAAGTGTCTTGATCGCATAAAAAGAGATGCCTATCAATGCGGATTCCATGTTGCGTCTTATCCGTATTGATGTGTGTCGTCCAGGATGTCGCCCTTGGCCCAGTCCCTGGCCCACTTTTCGACGCTGAACCCCTTCTTCCCGCCGGTCCGGGTCGAGCAGACGACGCGGTCGAGGCCGGCGTTGATGATCATCTTCTTGCAGATGAAACAGGGAAAGGCGTCGATCGGGTTCTCTTCGCCGAAAACGGTCCCATAGATATAGATGTTCCCGCCGAGCAGGCTGACCCCGGCGCGGGCGGCGTTGATGATCGCGTTCTGTTCGGCGTGGACGCTCCGGCAGAGCTCGTAGCGCTGGCCGTGGGGGATGTCCAGCCGGTCGCGCAGGCAGAACCCGTGCTCGAAGCTGTCCCGGGTCTTCCGCGGCGCCCCGACATAGCCGGTGGAGATGATCTGATCGTCCCGGACGATGAGCGCGCCGATCGAGCGCCGCCAGCAGGTGCTCCGCCGGGCGACTTCCTTGGCGATGCCCAGGTAATATTGGTCCTTGGAGATCCGCTTGGTCTTCAGAGCAGGCATTGGTCCACCCTCCTTCTGAGCTCGGCCAGCGTGCCGTCGTTGATGATCGTCACGTCCGCCGACTCGAGGCACCGCAGGAGCTGCTGCCCGGCGCGGCCGCCGGCGAGTTCCAGCCGCTCCTTGGCGATGAACTCCTCGAGCGTCGAGGCCGACTCCTGCCGGCCCCGTCTCTCCGCCCGCTTGAACCTGATCTCGACCGGTGCGTCGACGGCGGCGAGGATAAAACCCGGCCGCGTCTTCAAGTAGGCGACTTCGCGGCCGTTCCGGATGCTGTCGATGACGGCCATCCCCCGGACCTTCTTCAGCACCCGCCTGGCCAGGATGTCGGCGCCGTACCGACGCCGCAGGGCGTTGCCCGCGGCGATCAGGTTGTCGCGGCTGGCGGCGAGCCCTCGCTTCCGGAGATGCTCCCGGATGACGTCGGACAGGGAGAAGACTTCGTACCCCTTGGTCTCGAGATACCGGGCGACTTCACCCTTGCCGGCGGCGTTCGTGCCGGTCAGGCCGATCAGGCGGTAGCGAAGATGTTTGGCGGGCCGACCGCCGGGCAGGCGCCGGTCCGGTGCCGGCTGGTCGCGTCTTTCCGGGTGCTCCCATGCTCCTCGGCTTTCGGTTTCTTCGTCAACCGGCCGGGCCCTCTGAGGCCTCCGCATCCTTCGCCGCGGCCTTCTTTTCCTTGCGCGCCGTTTTCTCCTTGCCGAAGAAGAAGGCGATCAGGATGCCCAGCCCGTAGAGGGCCAGCATGGGCACGGCCAGGATGCTCTGGGTGACCATGTCGGGAGTCGGCGTGATCACGGCCGCGATGACGAAAACGCCCAGCACGGCATACTTGAAGTTCTTGACCATCCACCGTGAGGTGATCAGGCCGATCTTGGACAGGAAAAAGACGAGCGTCGGCATCTCGAAGACAAGCGCGATCCCCAGCAGGAGCTTGAGGGAAAAGCCGAAATACTGGTTGACGGTGATGACCGGGTCGAAATCCGAGCCCATCTGCAGGAAGAAGCGGCAGGCCCAGGGGAACATCACCAGGAACCCGAAGGCGGCGCCCATCAGGAAGAAAACTGTCGTGAAGAGCACGAACGGCACGACGTACTTCTTCTCCTTCTGGTAGAGCCCCGGGGCGATGAAGTACCAGAGCTGGAGGAAGATCCAGGGCGAGGTGATGAAGATCGCCGCCAGGAACGAGACTTTCATGTAGAGCATGAACGGGTCGGTCAGGCCCGTGTAGGCCATCTTGACCCCCTCGGGGAGGAACTGGGTGACGGGCTTCGACAGCACCTCGAAGATCTGCTTGCTGAAGAACCAGGCGGGAATGAGAACGATAAAGATGGCGACGAACGAATAGAACAGACGCTTCCGGAGGTCTTCCAGATGCTCGAGGAAGGTCATCTCGTCGGGAGATTTACTGGCCTTCCCCATTCTTCTTGACCTCGCTTTCCCCCGCCGCGTCCCGGGGAGTCTCCGGGGCGGAGCTCTCCAGATCGAGGCCGAAATCCTTTTTATCCAGGCTGAGGTCCTTTTTCAGGTCCTCTTTAATGTCCTTGAACTCGCTGACGCGGATCTCCTCCTCGATCCGGCCCTTGATCTCGTCCGAGGTCCGCCGGAACTCGCGCACCGCCTTGCCGATGGTCTTCCCGACCTCGGGCAGCTTCTTCGGGCCGAAGACGAGCAGGGCGATGACCAGGATGAACAGGAGCTCCGGAAACCCGATATTTCCAAACATTTTATTACTTTATGGACTATAGCCCCTCTCCGGGGTTTAGTCAAGAAAACGGCAGGCCCGGCGCCCCGCGGCCCGGACCCCTAACGGCTTTACAACATCGGGGGGGTCTGTTAAGATGAGGCCTCTGAAAACGCATGAAAAAGAACGTCGCGCTGGCGGCCCTGGTTGTCCTTCTCCTGGCCAACCTCCTGGCGAGGGACAAGGACCTCTGGAGCCAGGAAGTGGACAAATTCTCCTCCATCCTCGGCCTGATCGATAAAACCTATTACCGGGACGTGGAGCCCGAGAAGCTCGTCTACGCCTCGATCCGGGGCATGCTCGACACCCTCGACCCACACTCCTATTTCCTCGACCCGGACAGCTTCTCCCGGATGCGCGAGGAATACACCGGAAAATATTACGGGTTGGGCATTCAGATCCAGAAGCAGGACGATAACCTGGTCGTCGTCTCCCCGATCGAGGGCACGCCCGCCCACCGGCTGGGGATCCAGCCCGGCGACATCATCTCGACGATCAACGGCGAGAGCACCAAGCCGCTGTCGAGCTTCGAGGCCATGCACAAGCTGCGCGGTCCCAAGGGGGCCAAGGTCACCATCACCATCGTGAGGGAGGGACTGGACGCGCCGTTCGAGCTGACCATCGAGCGCGAGGAGATTCCCCTCCGCAGCGTCCCCTACGCCTTCCTGCTCAACAACGACACCGGTTACATCTTCATCCGGAATTTCGCCGAAACCACCACCCAGGAGTTCGAGGAAAAGATGAAGGCCCTGACGGCCCAGGGGCTGAAGAGCCTGATCCTCGACCTTCGCGGGAACACCGGCGGGACCTTCTTCCAATCCATCGACCTGTCCGACGAATTCCTGCCGTCCGGCTCGGTCATCGTTTCGATCAAGGGCCGGAACAGGATCTACAACCGGGAATACCGCGCCGACGACAATGACGAATACGAAGACATACCCCTGGTGATCCTGATCAACAGGGGAAGCGCCAGCGCCTCCGAGATCGTCGCCGGGGCGGTCATGGACAACGACCGCGGCTACATCGTCGGCGAGGATTCCTGGGGAAAGGGGCTTGTCCAGACAGTCTTCCCGCTGGGCGATAACCTGGCTGTCGCCTTGACCACGGCCAAGTACTTCACCCCGAGCGGCCGGTCGATCCAGCGGGATTACGAGCACATCGAGGATTACCTGCTTCACAAGCAGGCGCCGGAGGACCAGCGCGAGGTCAGGTACACCGTGAGCGGCCGCAAGGTGCTCGGCCAGGGGGGGATCTCGCCGGACTTCGAGGTTTCGCAGACGCTCTCCGCGGTCTGGACGGAGCTGATGATCAAGGGCGCCTTCTTCGGCTACGCGCGGCGGTTCGCCGCCCACCAGACGCCGTTGTCCAAGACCCTCGTCTTTCCCAAAGAGGAAGTCGCGAACGGAACGGCGCCCGGGAAGTCCGCGGTGACCAAGGATTTCGTTGTCGACGACGCGGTCATCGCCGATTTCAAGGACTATCTTCAGGCGAACAAGATCACCATCGAAGAGGACAAGTTCACGGCTGCCCGGGACGAGATCCGCCGGGAGCTCCAGCGCAGCGTCATTTCCATTCTCTGGAGCTATGAAGAGGGCGTCAAGGTGTTCAGCAAAATGGACCCGGCCGTCCTCAAGGCCCTCGAGATCATGCCCGAGGCCGCCAAGTTCGTCACCAAAGCGCCGGCTCCCTGAGACGGGGAGGCGCTGTTCGTTTTCCGGAAGGCCGTCGACGGAGGGAACCGGAATGAAACTCGCCCTGGCATCCGATCACGCCGGATTCGAGCTCGGGTCGGCCATCGTCCGGGCTGGGCTCGAAGCGCCGTTCGAAGGCGGCCGCCCCGAGCGCCGGGTGGGCAAGATCGCCGCCCCGGAAAACGAGAATTTCAAAAACAATAAGAGGAGAACAGGCCATGTCCCCACTGAGCGATAAGGTCCGGTCCCTGACGGAGCGCATCGAACGGAACAGCCGCTGGCGGCAGGCGGAATGCTTCAACCTCATCCCCTCCGAGACGACGCCCTCTCTCCTGGTCAAGATGTGCGAGCTGGCCGACCCGTCCGGACGCTACGCCGAACACCGCGCGATGAAAGGGGAGGAGGTCTATTTTTACCAGGGCACCGATTTCATCCGGGACGTCGAGTCCGAGACCCGGAAGGAGCTGGGCGGCTATTTCGGCTGCACGGATGTCGAGCTCCGCCCGATCAGCGGCCAGATGGCCAACGAGGTCGTCTTCAAAGGCATGGTCAAATTCATCAACCGCGCCCGCGCCGAGGGACAGCCCGGCCGCAGGCTGCGGCTGGTCATGAACAACGATCTGAACATGGGCGGGCACCTCAGCTCGCAGCCGATGGGCGCCCTGTTCAATTTCGTGGCCGAGGACCCCAAGACGGGCAAGGAAAGCGTCCTCCACCTCCCCGGCCTGGCCGATAATCCCTACAGGCCGGACCTCGGGAAGCTGGGCGAGCTCCTGGAAGACGCCCGGCCGGAGCTCGTCGTCTTCGGCAAGAGCATGTTCATCTATCCCGAGCCGGTGGAGTTCGTCGCCAGGATCGTCAAGGCGTGGCCCCAGCCGCCCGTGCTCATGTACGACATGGCCCACGTCCTCGGACTCTACGGCGCTTTCCAGAAGCCCCTGGCCGAAGGCGCCGACCTCGTCACCGGGAGCACCCACAAGACGTTCTTCGGACCCCAGCGAGGCATCATCGCCGGGAGCTTCCCCGCGGGCAGCCCGCTTCGGAACCTCTGGCTGGACATCAAGGGGCGCGCCTTCCCGGGCTCGACAAGCAACCATCATCTGGCGACGCTCGTCGGCCTGCTTCTCGCGACATACGAGATGAACGAGTTCCGCGACGCCTATCAGGCCCAGGTCCGGGCCAACGCCAAGGCCTTCGCCCGGAGCCTCAAGGCGCAGGGGATCCAGGTCGAAGGGGACGAGCGGGACGGTTTCACGGAAACCCACCAGGTGCTCATCCGGGTGAAGATGCACGGTTCGGGACAGGCTATCGCCCGCCGCCTCGAGGAGAACAACATCATCGTTAATTACCAGGCCCTGCCCGACGACGAAACCTTCCTGGAATCGAGCGGCGTCCGTCTGGGCGTCCAGGAGATGACCCGGTTCGGGATGACGGAGAAGGATTTCGAAGTCCTGGCCGGTTACCTGGCCGATGTCGTCATCCGGAACACGAGCGCCAAAGACCAGGTCGCCAAGTACCGCCGCGGGTTTATGGAGATGAAGTACTGCCTGCCGCCGTCGGAGGCGGTGCCGCTCGCGGCGAAGATCCTGAAGAGCGTCTTCCCCCGCCCGGGCCTGATCGACAGCCTGGCCGAGAACCTGTTGAAGTGAACCCGAGGAGACCCGGATGAAGATCCTGCTTGTGGGCTCGGGCGGGCGAGAGAACGCCCTGGCCTGGAAAATCTCTCAGAGTCCTCTCCTCTCGAAGCTCTATTGCGCCCCCGGGAACCCGGGCACGCAGACCGTGGCCGAGAACGTTCCCCTCGCCGATTCGGACATCGCCGGCCTGGCGGCTTTCGCCGCCGAGCGCGGCATCGACCTCACCGTCGTCGGCCCGGAGCTGCCCCTGACCCTGGGTATCGTGGACGAATTCGAGCGCCGCAACCTGCGGATCTTCGGGCCCAACAAGAAGGCCGCCGAGCTCGAGGGCAGCAAGGTGTTCGCCAAGCAGTTCATGGACCGGCACCGCATCCCCACGGGGCGCTTCAAGGTCGCCGAGTCCCCGTCCCAGGCCTTCCGCATCCTGAAGTCCGGCGAGTTCTCCTATCCGCTGGTCATCAAGGCCGACGGCCTCGCCGCCGGCAAGGGGGTCATCGTCTGCCCGGGCCCGCGTCAGGCGGAAGAGGCCGTGAATGCGATCATGGTGAACATGCAGTTCGGGCCGGCCGGCCAGCGCATCCTGATCGAGGAGCACCTCAAGGGGAAGGAGTTGTCGTTTATCGTGATCTCCGACGGGTCCAAGATGCAGCCCCTGGTGACGACGATGGACCACAAGGCGGTCTACGAGGGCGACCGGGGCCCGAACACGGGCGGCATGGGCGTCATCTCTCCCTCCCCGTTCATCACCCAGGCGCTGTTCTCCGAGATCGTCGGCACGATCGTTTTCCCGACGATCACCCGGATGCGCGAGGAGGGGCGGACCTTCAAGGGTGTGCTTTATGTCGGGCTGATGTTGACCGACGGCGGCCCCAAAGTGCTCGAGTATAACTGCCGGTTCGGCGACCCCGAGACCCAGGTTCAGATGATGCGGCTCGAGTCCGACCTGGTCGACTTGCTCCTGAACGCCGTGAACGAAAACGTTTTGAAGTCCGAGGTCCAGTGGAGCCCCAAGGCCGGCGGCTGCGTCGTCCTGGCTTCGGGGGGCTATCCCCAGGCCTATGAGAAAGGCAAGCCGATCAGCGGGCTGGAGGAGATATCCTCGATCCCCGGCATCACCGTCTTTCACGCCGGGACGAAGCTCGAAAACGGCGAATACACCACCAACGGCGGCCGGGTCCTTAACGTCTGCGCCTGCGAGCCGACGCTGGCTGAGACCATGGAGAATATTTACAGCGCGATTTCCGGGATCACTTTCGACGGCATGCACTTCAGGCGCGATATCGGCCTGGTGCGATAGGAGGATGCGATGGACGTGGCCATTTTTATCGGCAGCGAATCCGATCTCGAAGTCGTCCGGGACGCGCTGGCGCTTCTCGACCAGTTCGGCGTTTCGCACCGGCTCGAAGTGACTTCCGCGCACCGTTCGCCGGAGCGGACGCGCCGGCTGATCGAGGCTTCGGAGGAGAAGGGCGCGCGCATCTTTATCGCCGTGGCCGGCAAGGCGGCCCACCTGGCCGGGTTTGTCGCCGCCCACACCGTGGCGCCGGTCATCGGCGTCCCGGTCGAAAGCCCCGGTCTCGGCGGGCTGGACGCCCTGCTCTCGACTGTCCAGATGCCGAAGGGAATCCCGGTCGCGACGATGGGCCTGGGCCGGGCCGGCGGTTCGAACGCGGCCCTGCTGGCTGTCGAGATCCTGAGCCTGAAGAACCCGCGGCTGAAAAAGAAGCTCGAGGACTACCGGAAGTCCCTGGCCGCCCAGGTGGAGGACGCCTCGCGCAAGATCCATCCCCCGAAATGACATCCTTCTCTATCCAGAACTTCGGCTGCCGCGTCAACCAGGCCGAGTCTTTTGCCTGGGCCGAGGCGTTCGAGCGCCGGGGGCTCATCCTCGAGCCGGACGCGACCCGGGCCGACCTTATCGTCATCAACTCCTGCACTCTGACGAGCCGGGCCGACCGGGACGTGCGCAAGTTCATCAGGCATGCCGCCCGTCTGAACCCGTTGGCCAGGCTGGTGGTCGCGGGCTGCTCGGTCGAGCGCGACCGGGAGGCGCTCGCGGCCATGCCCCAAGCCTGGATGGTGCTGTCGAACGGCGAAAAGCAGGACTTGCCGGAGAGGGTCGCGGCCGGCCTGCCCGCCGGCCCCGCGGCCGAGCCGGCCCCGCTGCGCTCGCGCGCGCTCCTCAAGGTCCAGGACGGCTGCGACCACCGCTGCACGTTCTGCGTCATCCCCAGTGTCAGGGGAAGGAGCCGGAGCTTCGACCCCGGCGAAATCGTCGAGCGGGCGCGGGACCTGACGCACCGCGGGTTCAGGGAGATCGTTCTCTGCGGCATCCATCTGTCTTCCTACGGACGGGACCTCGAGCCGGCCGGCTCGCTCGCCGGGCTCCTGCGCGAGCTGACGGTCGTCCCCGGCATCGGCCGGGTTCGGCTGAGCTCGCTCGACCCGCGCACCCTGGACGAGGAATTGATCGGGTTCATCACCGGGGATCCCGGGATGTGCCCGCATTTCCATCTTTCGCTCCAGCACGCGTCGGAGGACGTCCTCAAGCGGATGGGAAGAAACTCGACGGCCGCGGAATATGCCGGCGTTCTCGGAAAGCTGAGGACCTTCCGGCCGGATGCGGCCTTGGGAGCCGACATCATCGTCGGGTTCCCGGGCGAATCCGAGGTTGACTTCGAATACCTCCGTGATTTTCTCGAGACCTCGCCCCTGACCTATTTTCACGTCTTCGCCTTCTCGCCCCGGCCGGGAACGCCGGCGGCGGCTTGGCCGCAGGTCCCGGAGGCGGACAAGCGCCGGCGCTCCGCGGTCCTCAGGGAGCTGTCGGCGCGGAAGAGGCGGGAGTTCGAGACGGTCTTCATCGGCCGCGAGCTCGATGGCGTCGTGATCAAAAAGTCGGGCGACGCGGCCGTCGTCCTGACCGGGAACTATATCGACGTCCGCGTTCCGACGAACGGCGCGCGGCCCGGTTCGGGCGTCAGGATCAGGATCAACGAAGTGGTCCGGGGCAAGTTCCTGGGCGCGGTCACGGAGCGGGTTTGACGATGGGCAGGATCCATGTTCTCCCTCCCGATGTGGCCCAAAAGATCGCCGCGGGCGAGGTGATCGAACGGCCGGTTTCGGTCGTCAAGGAGCTCGTCGAGAATTCTCTCGACGCCGGAGCCACCGATATCCGGGTCGAGCTCCAGGCCGGCGGGAAAAAGCTGATCAAGGTCCTCGATAACGGGGACGGCATGAACCCGGAAGATGCCGCTCTGTGCTTCGGCCGCCACGCCACGAGCAAGATCGCCGGCGAGGCCGATCTCGAGACGATCGGGACGCTCGGGTTCAGGGGGGAGGCCCTGGCCAGCATCGCCGCCGTCTCCGAACTCATCCTCCGGACATCGGACGGCGGCCCGGATTCGGGGATCCGGATCGAGCGCCGGGGGGGCGAGCTGGTATCCGTCCGGGCGGCGGCCTTCCCCAAGGGGACCAGCCTCGAAGTCGCCAACCTGTTCTTCAACCTTCCCGGGCGCCGGAAGTTCCTGCGGTCCGACCAGTCGGAGCTCGGCGTCATCACCCGCTACCTGGGCGGCGCGGCCCTGGCCTATCCCGGGGTCCGCTTTTCCCTGAGTCATTTTCAACGGGAGATATTGAACTGCCCCCCGGCCGAAAGCCTCCGGGACAGGATCTTCCAGCTCTATGGGAAGGAAATCCTGGGCAGGATCATGGAGATCGACCTGACGGAAGGTGGGAACCGGGTTTACGGCTACGGGTCGCTGCCGCCGGCCGGGCGGCGCGAGAAGACGCACCAGTTCTTTTTCGTCAATCGGCGGCCGGTCAAGGACCGGACGCTCCAAGCCGCCATCAACCAGGCGTACCGGGCATTCCTGGAGAAGGACCACTTTCCCGAGGCGTTTATTTTCCTGACCGTTCCCTACGGCGATGTCGACGTCAACGTCCATCCCGCGAAGTCCGAGGTCCGGTTCCGCGATACGCAGTTCGTCTTCTACCTGCTGCTCAGGGCCGTCGAAAAAGCCGCCCTGGACGTCAGGGGAGTCAAGGAGATCTACCCGACGGCGGCCGGGGAAGCACCGCAGTCCGCGGTCCGGGAGCCTGCCGGCGGCGGGTTCGGCGGCCGGTCGGCCAGCGCAGGGGCTGCCGGTGAAGGGCCAGGATCGCCACAGGCCGGCCTGTTTCCGGGGGCTGTGCGGCTCGAGGCGGGGCCGGCGGCGCTGCGCGTCCTGGGGCAGTACCTCGACACCTACGTGATCGCGGCCGGAGACGAAGGCCTCCTCGTCATCGACCAGCACAACGCCCACGAGCGCATCCTGTTCGAGGAATACCGTGAGCTCAACGCCGCCCGGCGTTGGCCCCAAAAAAACGCCCTCCTGCCGATCCTCCTCGACCTTTCGCCCTCGCAGGCCGTGAACCTGGAGGGCTGCCGGGAGGTCCTCGAGGGGGCCGGTTTCCGCATCGAGCCGATGGGGGAGAGGACCTTCGCGCTGACGGCCTTCCCGGACATTTTCAGCGCCGGGGAGGCTGAAGGCGCCTTCCTGGAGATCCTCGGGGCGATGGAGGAAGAAACCGACCCGGCGAAAAGGACGGACCGGCTGCTGGCCTCCCTGGCCTGCCGCTCGGCGGTCAAGGCCCATCAACCGCTTCCCAAAGAGCAGATGGAGTTCCTGGTCGAGCGGCTGTTCCGGACGGCCAACCCGGCCGTCTGCCCGCACGGGCGTCCCATCCTCGTCAAGATCGAGAAGGGACAGATCGAGAAAGGGTTAAAGCGGATAACCTAAAGGCCTCGGCATTAAGGGGCGCGGGCCCTGTCATGGCGCGTTCCTGTCCGTCGCTGCAATCCAGCGGGGTCGGACGGCGATGCGCCCCTATCCCCCGGCCCCCAGGAACCAGTCCCGTCGGTTCCCCGTCGACTCAGTCGACGGGCCCCCCTCCGGCCTTTCCTGAGACACTGACCTGCTTCCCTCCCTGTTATAGGGAGGGTAGAGGGTGGGTAATGTCTATATTCAAAGTCTGGGGAAGGGTCTCAGGCAAAAGGTACCAGGGGGCTTCGGGGCGCCATCCCCATCCGACCCCGCTTAGGTGTTCCGAGCGCGCAGGGACCGGCGCCATGACACCCGTACTTTCTCAAATCCGTCCCCTGGCCTTCAGATATCCGGGGAAACGGGCGCGAAAAAGGATTATGCCCTCAGGGAGGGAGTCAACGGGAGAGGAGAGTGCCCTGGCCTATCTCGAACAGGTATGGAGTAGGAATGATATGGTGGGGTGGTCTGTCTTTTCGGGTTTCAATGATCCGGAAAGCCGACCCGGCGCACGAGATCCTGAAACCTCGGGTCGGAGCGAAGAGTCTCCAGCAGGGGATGGACTCTAAGAAACGGCATATTGACGGATCGCTCTTCGAACGCCCTTTCCAACCAAGCGAAGGCCTTGTCCCGGTTCCCTGCCTGTGCGTTCATCAATGCCATAAGGAAGCTCTCCACGTGTCCTTGTGCGGACATATGCTCCCATGTATCGATCCACTCCAGGACTTCGGATCGCTTGCCGATCCGACAAAAAGGATAGGCAAGATATGTTTCGATCATTTGCTGTTTCCCGACCTCCACTAATTCCCTCGCTTTTGCCGAGCAGACGGCGGCATCGCGGTCCAGGCCCTTTCGCGCATAGGCTCCGGCCAGAAGGGCGAGCTCGAGAGGCCGGTCTTGTTCCATTTCCAGGGCGATCTTAAAATGGGTGATCGATTCATCATAGCGCCCGGCCAGAAAGAAAATCCAACCCAAGTGTCTTTCGGACTCAAAGGCGACAGGATCAAGCTCGTGCGCTTTAAGCGCCTCAATGATCGCTTCGTCGAGTCGGCCCGTGATCGCCAGCTCATAAGAGTAAGCTTCATGGACACCGGAGCTATTTGGGCTGAGCTCGATGGCTCTCCGCAACTCCGCCTCAGAGCCGGAGAAGTCCCAGTCGAATCTCCATTTCACCACGCCCAACGCCAAATGGGCTCCGGCCAGACTGTTGTCCAATTCAATGGCCTTCATCGCCTCGGCCTTGGCCTCGGGAAACATCGCGCGGGGAGTGCCCAAGCCCCAAGTTGCCGAGGAGCAATATTTCTCGGCCAGAGCGGCGTGGCTCGGGGCGTATTCCGGGTCCAATTGAATGGATCTTCTGAGATAGGCGATACTGTTTTCTATCGATTCATTGATCCATACCCCCTCTTGCAGCGCCCTCAGATAGAGTTCATAGGCCTCGATACTTTCCGTCCGGCGCTTCGATAGCTTAGCCTTTTCACCGGCCAGAAGGGTAATTCTGAGCTTATCCGCCACAGCCAGGGAGATTTCGTCTTGGATAGCGAAGACATCCTTCATATCGCTGTCGAATACCGCCGACCAAAGATGGAAGCCGTCCGCGATGTTGATGAGCTGGACTCGGGCCCTGAGCCTGGATCCGACTTTCTGGATGCTTCCTTCGAGCACCGTCGCCACCCCCAGCTTCTTACCGATATCACGAATGTCCTGTTCCTTGCCCTTGAAGAAAAAGACCGATGTCCTCGCGGGAACTTTAAGCCCGCCGATATTGCTGAGCTGTCCTATGATCTCGTCGGTTATGCCATCGCAGAACCATTCTTGGTCTTTTTGGGGGCTCATATCAACGAAAGGCAGAACGGCGATCGAATTTTTCCATTGGGAGACCGGGATGGTCTCTGATTCCGGGCCTTTCAGGTGAAGGAGAAGGTTGATATCCAAGAGGACCGCGGTCAAGACAACCAGGGGTATTAGGAGCAGCTCCAGCTTGAACTTCCTCGGCTTCTCCCGGCCAGAAAACCAGCGCCAGAGCAACGTGCAGATAAGAACACACAGGAGAGTGACAAACGTGATGTCGATGGTTTTATCTGGAAAATGATAGTGCGCCACCAGAATCCGGTCGACAAATTCTATGATCAGCCAGCCGCCGCCGATGAAGGCCGCCAGCGTCTCGATAATCCGCCGCTTTCGGAGCTTATGGACAAAGCCCCGGAGCAAAGACCCCTTCTTGTCCTCGGAAGGTGCCGCGCCTTCGCCTGAAGAGCCCATTGTCTCACCTGCTTTCTGGCCGCTGCCTGATTGGGCAAAGGTTAACAATAAAGGGGGAGCCGGTCAATGGGAGGTCTTACCTTGCCGTGCGATACTAACGGAGATACGAGCGCGGCCAGCCAGCAGGGCAAAGACGGGGGAGTAACCAAAAAGATTCCCGGATATTTTTGGCATACAGGTTGACTGTCCTTCGCTCGCTCTTTATACGAAAACCGTTATCACAAAGAGGTCGATACCTCCTCCTGAACCCGTCCATTTCGCCATCGCCCTGCGCTCTGGACGGCGGGCAACCCCTCCCCGCCATCAGGAAGCAAGCCTTTCCAATGCCCAGCCATGATTGTGCTCAAGTGTGTGCTCAACGGATGCCTAAAACAGGGTAAAGGTGTACGGAATTGAGACAATTTTCGAGTGTCGGGAATGATGCCAAAATGGCGGATTCTCGGGGAATACGAGAGCGCGCCTGGAGGGACTCGAACCCCCGACCCGCTGCTTAGAAGGCAGCTGCTCTGTCCACCTGAGCTACAGGCGCGTGCATAGCCGGCCCGCCCGGGAGGAGTGATCGGGGAGATCGGATTCGAACCGACGACCTCCTGCTCCCAAGGCAGGCGCGCTAACCAGGCTGCGCCACTCCCCGCCGGCAAACCGAACGCAGAGAGATTAGCAGACCCCCCCCCGCGTTGTCAATTTGAGGGGGCCGGATGGCGATGCATCCCGGGAGAGGCGGGCTACTTCTTGAAGGCCTTCATGACCTCGTCGGCGATCCGGCTGATCAAGGCCTCGTCCCCGTTATCCGGACGCCTGTCCGGCGTCCCTTCCCCCAGCCTCGGACAGGGCTTTGTCCCCTGGAGGCGGCACGGCCCGGCCCCGCTGTCGCAGGCGCCCGGGCAGACCGTGATGCTGGTCAGGCTGTCCGGCATGTCCGACAGGGTGCATTCCCGGCCGCTGAGGCGAGGATCGGGCAGGTCGAGCTTCCTCTTGACGTCGAGCAGGGCCTCGAACTTGTCCCGGGGAATGGTCTTGATGGGGGCGCCCAGCTGCGAGGCGATGATGAGCGTCTGGCAGTAGGTGTCGATGACCTCGATGCACCATTCGGCATGGGTGACCGTATCGGCCCAGCAGACGACGCCGTGGTTCCCGAGGAGAATGGTGTTGTGATCGCCCACGAGCTCGACGACCTTCCGGGCGATCTCGATCGTGCCCGGCGTGCCGTACGGCGCGAACGCGGCGCAGCCTACAAAGACCTCGGCCTCGGGGATGACGCGCTCGGGGGGGACCATCCCGGTGATGGCGTAGGCCGTGGCGTGCGGCGGGTGGGCGTGAATGCAGGCGCGGGCCTTGGGCTGGGCCTTATAAATCTCGAGATGGAGGATGACCTCGCTCGTCCGCTTCCGGCGGCCCGCGACCTGGTTCCCCTCGAAGTCGACCAGGCAGAGGTCGTCGGGCGTCAGGTCCGCCTTGCTGAGGAGAGTCGGCGTGCACAGCACGTACTTCTCCCCGATCCGGCAGGAGATGTTGCCGCCGTTGCCGTCGACGTAGGAACGCATCCAGAGCTTATGCCCGGCGGCGACGATCTCGTCCTTGAGGGCCTTCGCCTCGGCGGAGGAAAAGACGGCCTCGGGAGATCCCGGTGAGGTGAAAGAGGAACCCGCCGGTCCCGCGCCGCCCGCCGGGCTCGGACGGCCCTCACGGACGATGGTCAGGCCGGCGATCGCCGCGGTGTCGCAGGCGATGGAGGTGACGACCGCGTCGCCGTCGGCCACGATCTCCGTGTAGCCGTCGCGGGCCGCTTGGCCGACGATCTGGCCCGAGATGACGTTGGTGCCGCGCAAGTGGAGCTGTTTCATGATTTTAATCCGTTGGTCGATATGTCACCGCGTCGATGATGCCGCTGACGTAGGCGTCGACCGGCGCGCCGGCCGGAAGCCAGGGGTTCGAGGCTTCCCGCCCCTCCTCGAAGCAGACCGTCTGCCCGGTTCCCGCCCCCAGGTGATCGGCGGCGACGACCTCCCGGCCGCCGCCCCGCGAGTTCCCGGCCTTCAGGTTGTCCGCCGTCACCGGCTCGACGATCAGGTAGCGGGTGCCTTCCATGACGGCGAGTCCCCGGCTCAAGACCACGGTGCCCTTGACGATGCCCAGCCTCATCCGCGTTCTCCGGAGCCCGGTGGCGTCCGGCCGTCGACGATTCCCACGGCCGTCAGGCGCGCCGGCGCCGTCTTGTAGCCCGTGAGCGTTCGGACGAGGTCGCCGTCCGTCGAGACCAGGACGAGGTCCCCCAGGCCGGCGCCGACGGCGTCGAGGACCACGATCGGCTCGCCGGTCCGCGAGCCGTCGGGCTCCGAGCGCCGGGCGACGAGGAGTTTTCGGCCCCGGAGGCTCTCGTGGCTGACCGTCGCCACCGCCGTGCCCTCGATTTTCGCCAGGTACATGGATCTCTATTCCTCAGAAAAAGTCGTACCGGCCGCCGATCACCATCTGTCTCTGACGGGTGAAGGTCAGAGGCGTCGTCACGCCCTCGCCGGTGGCCGTGGCGATGCTGTAGCTTAGGTACCCGGGGCCGTCCACACCGAGCGCCGCGGTGCAGGGCGCGTTCCGGATGAACAGCGTGGTCCCCATCAGCCGGGCCATCCGCCGGGCCGTTTCATCATTCCGGGTATGGATGAGGGCCGAATGCCGGTAACCGTGTTCCGCCCTCAGGGCGGCCGCGATCGCGGCGTCGACGTCTCTCACCCGGACGACCGGCAGGAACGGCATCATTTGTTCCTCCCGGACGAAGACATGATCCTCGCCGGTCTCCCCGAACAGGAGGTCGACGTTATCTCCAACCGTCAAGCCCGCCGCCCGGCCCAGAAAAGCGGGGCTCCGGCCGATGTATTCGCGGTTCACGTGGAGCTCGCCGGACTTCTTGTCGGGCAGGAACGCGGCCTCGGTCAGTCGCCCGATCTGGCGCTGGTCAAGCTCGACCGCGCCCGCCCGGCGCATGGCCGCCATGAACTCCTCCGCGACGGCCTCGACGACGAAGACTTCTTTGTCGCCGATGCACAGGAGGTTGTTGTCGAAGGCCGCGCCGAAAATGATATGCTTGACGGCCGAGGGGAGGTCGGCGGTCTCGTCGACGACGACGGGGGGATTGCCCGGCGCCGCCGCGATGACCCGCTTGCCCGCCCGCATCGCCACCCTGACCACCTCCGGTCCGCCCGTGATGGTCAGGAGGGCGACGCCGGGATGTCGGAAAAGCTCGCCGGCCGCCTCGATCGAAGGCTTGGCCATGACCGTGATCAAGTTCTCCAGGCCGGTCTTGGCCTTGATGCGCCGGTTGATCTGCTGCAGCGCGTAGGTCAGGCAGCGGGCGGCCGCGGGGTGCGGTGAAAAGACGGCCGTGTTGCCCGCGGCGATGATGTTGATGGCGTTTCCGGCCATGGTCGGGATGCTGTGCGTCGCCGGCGTGACCATCCCGATGACGCCGAAAGGCGCGGCGGCGATGAATTCCGTTCCGGCGTCCCCGACCCGGACGCTCGTCCGCAGGGCCTCGACCCCGACCACCCTGGACAGGATGGTCAGCTTCTGGATCTTGTGGTCCTCCCGGCCGAGGCGGGTCTCCTGAAATTCCAGGCGGGCCAGCTCCGCGGCGTTCTCCACGCAATAACCCTTGATGATGTCGACGATGACGCCCCGCTGCTCGAGCGACAGGGCGGCGAGCTTCGGCTGGGCCCTGCCCGCGGCGGCCACGGCGTCGTCGACCGCGGGGAACACTCCGTCCGCACCCGTCCGCAGGTCCCGGTCTAACCCCGGGATTTCCCTCGGGCCGCCCGCGTCCGCCTCGGCGGTCAACCGGCGCACGACCTCGGCAACGACGGCCGTGATATCGAGGTCACGATAGGGAGGTGAAGAACTCGTCATATCAGAACGCGCTCCATTCCCCGGCTAGGGTTTTTTCAGGGCTTTGCCGTTGACCTCGACCGAATCGACGATCCCGATGATCACGGCGTCGACGGGGCTGTCCTTGGTGCACTCGGTCATCCGGGCGGAGCTCCCCTGGGTGAACATGACGAGATCGCCGATGCCGCAGTTCACGCAGTCGACCGCCACGATGCTGCTGCCCTGCGGGACAAGCGTTTTCTCCTGGCTGACCTGGGGCTGAATGAGGAGGAGCTTCATCCCCAGGAATTTCGGATGCTTCTGCGAGGCGACCACCGTCCCCAAGACTTTGGCTAAGAACATGGCACCCTTCCTGTCGGTCCGCTCACCGCTTCGGGAGCATGCTCTGGATCTCGTCGTGCGGCCGCGACAGGACCTGCGAGCTGACGACCTGGCCCATCTCCCGGGCGACGGCCACGCCCGCGTCCAGCGCGGACCTCACGGCGGCCACGTCGCCCTGGATGTAACAGGAGCACAGGCCGCTGCCGATCTTCTTCCAGCCGATAAATTCCACGGCCGCCGACTTGAGCATCGCGTCGGCCGCCACGACGAGGGCGGTCAGGCCTTTCGTCTCGATCATTCCGATCGCCGGTTTTGCCATGGTTGCGACTCCTTTATGTCAGGACGCCGGGCGTCCCGCCGGTTTCTGCGAATTGATTTCATTTAAGAGTTCCGCCGCGGCCCGGGCCACGACGATCTCCTCGTTGGTGGCGACGGTCCAGACCTCGGTTGCCGAGCCGTCGGCGGATATCCTCGACTCACCGGCCGCCGAGAGATTGCGCCGGCCGTCGATGCGGATGCCCAGGGGCTCGAGCCCCCGCAGGACCTCGGCCCTGACCCAGGGCGAGTGCTCGCCGATGCCGCCCGAAAAAGTGATCACGTCGAGCGTGCCGAGCTCGAGAAGGAAGGCTCCCAGGTGGCGCCGCACGGCGTAGACATAGGCATCGAGGGCGAGGCGGGCCCGCGGATCTCCCCGGCCCGCCGCGGCCTCGAGGTCGCGCACGTCGCCGCTCGTTCCCGAAAGCCCCGCCAGTCCAGATTCCGTGGACAACAGGCGGGCCATCTCGTCGGGGCCGAGCGCGTGTTTCTTCATCATGAAGAGCACGGCGAAGACGTCGATATCGCCGACGCGATTATTCTGGGGAATTCCGCTCTGGGGCGTCATGCCGAAGCTCGTGTCGACGGCCCGGCCGTTCCTGACGGCGGCGAGGCTCGAGCTGCCGCCCAGATGGCAGGAGATTTGGTTGATTTCCTCCCGGCCGAGCAGTCGCCGCGCCCGTTCGCTCGCGTAGCGATGGCTGGCGCCGTGAAAGCCGAAGCGGCGGATGCCCTCCGCCTCGCGCCAGGACCAGGGCACCGCGTAGACGCAGGCCGCCTCGGGCAGGCCGGTAAAGAACGCCGTCTCGAACAGGGCCACCGCGGGGACCAGGGGCGCAACGGCCGCGAAGGCCCTCATGGCCGCGACATAAGGCGGATTGTGAGCGGGCACCAGGAACGCATACTCTTCCATGGCCTCCAAGACCTCCGGGGTGACGAGGACGGCGCCGGTCAGCCCGCGGGCGTGCACGGCCTTGAACCCGACCGCGGCGAGCTCGTCCAGCGAGGCCAGGGGTTTTCCCGCGCCGATGAGCGAAGCCAGGCAGCGGTTGATGGCCGCCGGGAAATCGGGGCAGTCGCCCCCCTCCCGGCCGATCCGCTCGAACCGGCCTTCGGCGAGCACGCGCTCGTCGCCCGTATCGATCAGCCGATACTTGAACGACGTGCTGCCGATATTCGGCACGAGAATCTTCATGACGGACGCCGCCTCAGGCCTTCCTCTCCACGAGTCCCAAGATGGAGTCGTGGGGCTGCGGGATGACGTGCGCCGCGATCACCTCGGCGCCGGCCGCCTTGAGGGTCGCGAGCCCGGCCTCGATCGCCGCCTTGACATTGCCCACCTCGCCCTTGACGACGGTCGTGACATAACCGCCGCCGATCTCCACGGTCCTGATCAGGGTCACGTTGGCGGCCTTGCACATGGCGTCGCCGGCCGTGATCAATCCGACCATTCCCCGGATCTCCAACATGCCGATGGCTTGATTACTCATTCCGGTCCTCTCTTTTTTCGTTCGCCGTTCCGTGACCGCCGTCCGGCCTCAGGCCTTCTGGGGCTTGGGTTTCCCCGTGAAAGACTCGAGATCCTCGTACGGGTTCGGGATCACCTGAGCCGCGACGACCTTGCCGAGTTTTGTCGCGGCCTCGGCGCCGGCGTCGACCGCGGCCTTGACGGCGGCGACTTCGCCCTCGAAAAAGGCCGTTACCATGCCCGAGCCGGCCGGCTCCCAGCGGATGAAGTCCACGGCGGCCGTCTTGCAGGCCGTGTCGGCGGCCTCGAGCATCGGCACAAAGCCGATCGTCTCGATCATGCCCAGCGCTTTTTTCATGCACGCACTCCTTTGTTGAAGATATCGCTGACGACGTTGAGTTTCCCTTTGGCGGGCCTCAGCGAGACCCGGCTGGCCGAGGCGAGATGACAGGCGTTGGCCTCGTCCGTGTCCAGATGGACCTCCAGCTTATAGCTCGGGTCGACGCGGACATGCACCCGCCCGAAGATGACGGGCGCGTCGCCCTCGACCACGAGCTCCATGATGTCCTTGTCGGCGACCCCGAACCGGGCCGCGTCGCGGTCGCTCATGTGGGCGTGAATGGCCGCCCGGATCACCCCTTGCTTGAGCTCCAGCATCCCGGCCGGTCCCATGAGCCAGGCCCCGGGCGTGCCCTCGATATCGCCCGACATCCGGACGGGCACCTTTTCGATGCCGAGAAGCACGACATCGGTGTAGGCCAGCTCCACTTGCGAATACTCCCTGAGAGGGCCCAGAATGCGCAGCCCTGTGATCAACCGGCTCTTCGGGCCGATGATCGTCAAGGACTCCGACGCCGCGAAATGGCCCTCCTGGTAGAGCGGCCGCAGGGACGTCAGCTTGGCGCCCGTCCCGAACAGTGTTTCGAAATCCCTTGGGCACAGGTGAGCGTGGCGCGCCGAGACGTGAACCTTGAGCGGCGAGGCCACCCCGTCGGGGCGGACGGCGTCCCTACCCTTCCCGAATTCGCCCAGGACCTCGCGGACGACCCTCTCGACGGCGGCCCGGTCCAATGTCATGGCCATCGTCATCACTCCTTATACGTACTCCCGGAGCAGCTCGGCCGACGGAGCCGAGATCAGGGCGCTCGCCACGAGCATTCCCGACTCGGCCATGGCCGCCGCCGCCGCGTCCAGGCCGGCCCGGACCTCTCCCAGCCCGCCGCAGAAAAGCACCAGGCCTTTCCCGCCCATGGCCATGGCCAGGTGGATGCGGAGAAGCTTGACCTCGGCGTTCTTGACGGCCTCGTCGGCGGCCTCCACGGCGCTGGCCGCCGAGAAGGTCTCGACCGCGCCGAGCGCTCCCGGCAACTCGTTGCCGAGCTCAACCGACAGGCTCAGGGCGGGCAAGACGTCGGGATGGAGGTTGCTGATGATCCGGTTCTCGATGATCGTGCCCGCGCCCGCCCGGGTGGCGGCTTCGAGCGAAGCTTTGACCGCGGATACGGAGCCGGCGACGACGATCAGGAACTTGCCCGAGCAGACCGGCCGGGCGATCAAGATGCTCACGGGCGCCGTTTTCAGGAGCGCGTCCTCGACCTGGTAGCCGAGGGCGATCGAGCTGAGCTCGAGAATTCCGATGTTGTTGATCTCGTCCATGTTCCTTAGCTCATTCGGCTTCGATCACGACCGCGTCCGCGACCGACAGGACCCTGCCGTCGATGCTGGCGTGGACGGGAGCGCCGAGTTTTCCTTTCGGGATTTCACCCAGACAATCCCCCTCTTTGACGCGCTGTCCGACCCGGGCCGTCGGCTCGGCCGCCACGCCCGCGTGCTGGCGAAGCGGAATGCGGACGCACCGCGGGCTCACCCGGACGTCACGCAACGGAGCCTGATCCAGGAGGTTCGCCAGGCCGAGCTTGCGCACGAGCCGAGACATGGGCAGGAGGCGGCCGAACCGCAGGGGATGCGGCCTGGGGGGCGGCGTGACGGATCGAGGAGGCCCGCTTCCCGCCGATTTCTTTTTGACGATGGCGCAGATCTCGGCGGGATCGAGGTCCTCGGGGCAGGCGGCCAGGCTGCAGAGGCGGCAGCCGGAGCAATATTCGGCGTAGAGCGCCGCTCCGTCGTCGGGCAGTCCCAGCCCGAAGCTGCGCATGACGCGGTGCGGCTCGACCGGATGATTCAACAGGTAGCGGGGGCACAGCTCGGTGCAGAAAGAGCATTGGTCGCAGGCGGCCCGGGCGATCCGCCGGACCGCCTCCGGGCGTCGGGCATACCGGCGGATGAGACCGTGATCCCCGGGGAGAACGACCAACCCGGCGGTCGTCTTGGTCACGGGCTCGGAAAGATCGCCGGCGAGCCGGCCCATCATGACGCCGCCGACGAGGACGCCGAAGTCGGGGAGGACGGCGCCGCCGGCGGCCGCGATGACATCGGCGAACGGCGTGCCGACAGGGACCTCGAGCGTCCGCGGCCTGGCGACCAGCCCGGCCACGGTCAGGAACTTGCGGGTGACCGGCCGGTCGAGCCCGATATTGACCAGCGTCTCCACGTTGAGGACGACGGCGCCGACGTCTTTGGGCAGGCCGCCCGGGCCGATGATCCGTCCCGTGACCTCATAGACCAGGACAAACTCATCGCCCGCGGGATAGACATCGTCAAGGGGCTGAACCGAGACTGCGGCCGGGCAGCGTCCGGCGAGGCCGGCGATGAGATCGCCGTGCTTTTTCTTGATCCCGATGATCCCGCGGCGGGCCGAGACGCGCTTCATGGCCGCGGCCAGCCCGGCGAAGAATTCATCGGGGCGGTGGGCCAGCAACTCCTGGTCCTTATGGATGAGGGGCTCGCATTCGGCGGCATTGACGATGAGCGTATCGACGGTCGCGGCGAGCTTGACCGAGGAGGGGAACCCGCCGCCCCCGCAGCCGACCACGCCGTGCTCGAAGATGACGTCGATCATGTGTAGATAAAATAGATGGTATGGACGATTTTTACAAGTCCCCCATGAAAGCCGGGGCCGGAGCTGACGGCGAGCCGCCGGCGGTCGCCCCCCATAACCCCTTTGGGTGAGAGGGCAGGGGGCAATATCACCTTCAGAATCCTCGGGGGGGGTGATTGACCCTCCCATATGCCGAGGGCATCATGGGGCCGTCCTGAAAGAGAACCGTAGGCGTAGAGGAGATTTTCGGGTTCGATGCGAGAATTCGTGACACAATGCGGCGTCTATTTTACAGGAAGGGTCAATGTTGACGGAAATTGTCATTAATTTGTTGACAACTTTTGTCAGTTCATCTATTTTGATAGGGTTGTTTTAAGATGGGTTCAAACCTCGGCGAACTTCTCCTTCGTGAAAAAGTCCTCACGCCCGACCAGCTGAAGTCTGCCCTCGAGACCCAGAAGGAAAAAAACGTTCCCCTCCAGACGGCCATCGTTTCGCTCGGCCTGATCTCCGAGGAAGACATGGCCCAGGCCTTGAGCCGGCAGCTGGGCTATCCCTACATCGACCTCGACCAGTTCGAGGTCTACCCCGACGTCGTCGGCCTGATCCCGGTGGATATCGTCAAGAAGTACATGATCATGCCCATCCACCGGATCCGCTCCTTCCTGACCCTGGCGATGGTCGATCCGACCGACCTCGAGGTGCTCGAGGACGTCCGCTTCCGGACGGGGCTGAGCATCCAGCCCGTGATCGCCTCCGAGTCGGGGATCATGAACGCCATCAACAAGTATTACGGGTCGTCGAGCGCCCTCCGGGTGAAGAGGATCATCGAGGACATCGAGCTTGCCGAGGACACGCGGGTGAACATCATCCAGGAGGAGAGGGACAGCGCCGGCGTCGAAGAGCTGGTGCAGGCCACCGAAGAGGCCCCCATCATCAAGCTCGTCAACGAGATCTTCATCGACGCCATCAAGAAGGGCGCGAGCGACGTGCACTTCGAGCCCTACGAGGAAAGCTTCCGCGTCCGCTTCCGGCTGGACGGCGTGCTCCACGAGATGATGAGCCTGCCGATGAAATTCAGGAGCCCGGTCCTCTCCCGCATCAAGATCCTCTCGAACATGGACATCGCCGAGAAGCGCCTGCCGCAGGACGGCCGCATCAAGATGAAGGTCAAGCTGGACAACGGCGGCCGGAAAGAAGTCGACATGCGCGTCTCGGCGCTGCCGACGATCTTCGGCGAGAAGATCGTCTCCCGGATCCTGGATAAGCAGATGCTGAAGCTCGACCTGACCGAGCTGGGGTTCGAGGCCGAGTCGCTCCAGATCTTCAAGGAGGCCATCAGCCGGCCCTGGGGGATCATCCTGGTGACCGGCCCGACCGGCAGCGGCAAGACCAACACCCTGTACTCGGCCGTCTCGACGCTGAACTCCGTTGAGAAGAACATCATGACGGCCGAGGACCCGGTCGAGTTCAACATCCAGGGCATCAACCAGGTCCACATCAAAGAGGAGATCGGGCTGAATTTCCCGAACACGCTGAGGTCGTTCCTCCGCCAGGACCCGGACATCATGCTCATCGGGGAAATGCGCGACTTCGAGACGGCGGACATCGCCATCAAGGCCGCGCTCACCGGTCACCTCGTGTTCTCGACGCTCCACACGAACGACGCCCCGAGCAGCGTCATGCGGCTGATCAACATGAACGTCGAACCGTTCCTGATCGCCGACTCGGTGATCCTGATCGCCGCCCAGCGGCTGGTCAGGAAGCTTTGCGACAGGTGCCGGGTGCCCCACAAGCTCCCCGAGAAGGCGCTCGTCGATATCGGGTTCACGGCCGAGGAAGCCAAGGCCGTCCAGATCTATAAGCCCGGCGGCTGCGACCACTGCAACAATACCGGCTACAAGGGCCGGACCGGGCTCTACGAAGTCATGCGCGTCGACGACGAAATCCGCGAGATGATCCTGCTCCGGGCCCAGTCCCGGGAGATGAAGAAGAAGGCCGTCATCAAAGGCATGATCACCTTGCGGAGGAGCGGTTTGAGCAAGATCAAAAACGGGGTCACCTCCGTGGAGGAAGTGCTCCGCGAGAGCGTCAAGGACCAATAAGGAGACACCCTTCATGGCCAAGACCATTCAGGAGTTCCTGGAGATCGCCGTCAGGGAAGATGCCAGCGACCTCCACATCACGACCCATATCCCGCCGCGGCTCCGCGTCCACGGCGTCCTCAAGAACATCGAACATCCGGCGCTGACGCCGTCGGAGACCAAGCAGATCATCTACAGCGTCCTGACCGACCGGCAGAAGCGGCAGTTCGAGGAAAAGCTCGAGCTCGACTTTTCGTTCGGGCTCAAGGACCTGGGCCGGTTCCGGGCGAACGTCTTCCTGCAGAAGGGGGCCGTGGCGGGCGCCTTCCGCAGGTTCCTGCCCAACATGTGGAGCTTCGCCCAGCTCGGGATCCCGCAGCGGATCGCCCAGCTCTGCTACCTGCCCCGGGGCCTGGTGCTGGTGACGGGGCCGACGGGCTGCGGGAAATCGACGTCGATCGCCTGCATGATCGACCACATCAACGTCGAGCGGGGCGTTCACATCGTGACCATCGAAGACCCGATCGAGTACTATTTCGTTCCCAAGAAATCCATCATCAACCAGCGCGAGCTGTTCGTCGACACGCTGTCCTATGCCAACGCGCTCCGCTCGGTCCTCCGCGAGGACCCGGATGTCGTCTTCGTCGGCGAGATGCGGGACTACGAAACCGTCGAAGCCTGCCTCCGGGTGGCCGAGACGGGCCACCTCACCTTCTCCACCCTGCACACGAACTCGGCGGCCGAATCCATCTCCCGGATCATCGACATCTTTCCCGCCCAGTACCAGTCCCAGATCAGGATCATGCTCTCCATGTCTCTCGAGGCCGTCCTGACCCAGGCGCTGCTGCCCCGGGCGGACGGCAAGGGGCGGGTGCTGGCCATGGAGATTCTCATTCCCAATTCCGCCGTCCGGAACCTGATCCGGGAGAACAAGGTCCACCAGATCTACTCGACGATGCAGATGGGCCAGGAAAAGTACGGCATGCAGACGTTCAACCAGTCGCTGGCCGCCCTGTATTTCCGCAAGCTGATCACGCTCGAGACGGCGATGAACATTTCGTCCTTCCCCGAGGAGCTGACCGACATCATCCAGAGGCGGGAGGGACTGAAACAGGCGTCGGTCACGGCTTCCCAGAAAGACCGGAAATAAGAGGAGAGCAGCATGGCCACTTTTATTTGGAAGGGCAAGAACCGTTACGGCGACGCCGTGGGGGGAGAGCGCGTCGCCTCCTCGATCGAAGAGGTGAAGGCGGCCCTGCAGAAGGAGCAGATCGCCGCCAGCTCCATCACCGCCAAGAGCGGCCGGTTCTCGATCCCGTTCCTGAAGCGGGAAAAGGTGAAGCTCAAGGAGCTGGCCGTCTACAGCCGGCAGCTGTCCGTCCTGATCGACGCCGAGCTGCCCCTGATGCAGAGCCTGGGCATTCTGGCCGAGCAGACCAAGAACAAGTACTTCAAGCGCGTCATCACCACCATCCGCGAGGACGTCGAGGCCGGGTCGACGCTGAACCAGGCCAAGAGGAAATTTCCCAAGGTTTTCGACGACCTCTACTGCAACCTGATCGCCTCGGGCGAGCAGAGCGGCTCGCTGGACATCATGCTCCGCCGGCTGTCCGAGTACATCGAAAAAACGGTCAAGCTGCGGGCCAAGGTGAAGCAGGCGATGATCTATCCGAGCGCCATCCTCATCTTCTCGATCGTGGTGGCGATTTTCCTGCTCTGGAAGGTCATCCCCGTCTTCGCCTCCATCTTCATCGAGCTGGGCGCCGAGCTGCCCGCCCTGACCGCCTTCGTCATCGCGCTGAGCCGGTTTGTCGAGAAATACATTATCTTAATTGTCCTGGCCCTCATCGGCCTGGTGATCGGGTTCAGGTATTTCCGGAAAACCGAGCAGGGGCGCTGGGTCACCGACCGCTGGATCCTCAAGATACCGCTGTTCGGCGAGCTCCTGAGAAAGGTGGCCATCTCCCGGATCACCCGGACCATGGCCACCCTGGTGTCGGGCGGCGTGCCGATGCTCGAAGCCCTGCGGATCACCTCCACGACTGCCGGGAACATCATCCTCGAATCCGCCGTCATGAACGCCCGGCAGAGCGTCTCCGAGGGCAAGAGCCTGACCGACGCCTTCAAGGAGACAGGCCACTTCCCGTTCATGCTGACCCAGATGGTCAGCGTGGGCGAGGCGACGGGCACCCTGGACGAGATGCTCTCCAAGCTCGCGGATTTCTACGACGAAGAGGTCGACGCCCAGGTCTCCGCGCTCCTCTCGATCATGGAGCCGATACTGCTCATCTTCGTCGGCGGCATGGTCGGCTCGCTCGTCATCTCCATGTACCTGCCGATCTTCAGCCTGATGCAGCAGTTCTGAGGCCGGATGAAGACCCGGAAGAGCCACGTCCTCTGGTTTATCCTGATCCGCCTGATCGCGGTCACCTCGATCCTCGTCGCGGTCGTGATCATCCAGCACTCGACGACGGATTTCATCCCGCTCATCCCGTTCTATTTTCTCGTCGCTGCTGACGTACATCCTGTCGGTCGTCTATCTCGGGCTCTACCGTCTCGGGGAACGCTATGACCTCCAGGCCGTTCTCCAGACGGGGATCGACCTGCTGCTCATCACCGCCCTCGTCTATATCTCCGGCGGGCTGTCGGGCTCGCTCTACCTGCTGTACATCGTCTCGATCGTCGCCGCCAGCATCGTCCTGTCCAACCGCGCGGCCTACCTGACGGCCGGCGTTTCGGCCGTCCTGTTCGGGCTGCTCGTGGACGGCCTGCATTTCGGCGTCATTCCCTATTTCAGCGCCACGCAGTACAGCGAGCAATCCTTGGGCTTGATCATCTTCACGATGTTCCTGGCCTGGGGCCTCTTTTTCCTGATGGCGGCCCTGGCCAACTATCTTACGGGCGGCCTCAGAAAAGCCCGGGAAGAGCTGCGCCTGGCCGAGAAAGAGCTCGAGATCAGCGACCGGCTGGCGAACGCCGGCCTGATCTCGGCCCAGCTGGCGCACGAGATCCGGAATCCCCTGGCCGCGATCTCGGGTTCGGTCCAGGTCCTGAAGGGCGATATCGCCCTCGACGACGACCAGCGGAAGCTCATGGACATCGTCGTCCGGGAATCCGCGCGCGTCTCCCAGTCGATCGAGCAGTTCCTGGACCTGGCCTCGCCGGGCCGGCCGGACTTCAACTGGCTGAACCTGTCCGAGGTGGTGGACGAGACGCTCGAGGTGCTCAGGGCGGCCGGCGATCTCAACGGGCGGTACCGGGTCGACGGGAATTTCCGGGAGGTCCGGGTCGGGTACTACGGGAACGCCGGGCAGTTCAAGCAGCTCTTCTGGAACCTGGCCAAGAACGGGCTCAAGGCCATGCCGGACGGCGGGACGCTCACCGTCGATCTATCGCTGGACAGGAAGAAGTCCGTCGGGATCCGGGTCGCCGACACGGGCACGGGCATGACGGCGGAAGAGCGCGGGCACCTCTTCGAGCCGTTCTTCACCCGCTTCCAGAACGGCCGCGGCCTCGGCCTGGTCGTCGTCCGCCGCATCGTCGACGACTACGACGGGAGGATCGAGGTCCGGTCGGAGGCGGGGAGGGGCACGGAGTTCCTGTTGTCTTTCCCGCCCCGCGAGGCCAGGCCGAAGGCGGCGGCCAATCCTATCTCCGCCAACTAGGGGCACACCATGGACAGCATCCTGATCGTCGACGACGAAAAGAGTCTGCTCGAGCTCCTCACGGTGGTCCTGAAGAAGGAAGGCTACAGGGTCAAGACCTGCCTGGCGGCCTCCCGGGCGTTCGAGGTTCTGGAGAAGGAAGAATTCGACCTGCTGATCTGCGATATCAAGCTGCCCGAGGTGAGCGGGATGGAGGTCCTGCGGTACGTGCGGGAAAACCGTCCGGAGATGCCCGTCATCATGATCACGGCCTACGGCAGCCTCAAGCAGGCGGTGGAAGCCCTGAAGGCCGGCGCCATCGATTATATCCTCAAGCCCTTTGACGTCGAAGAGCTCAAGATCATCGTCGCCAAGGAGCTCGAGAAGCGGCGGCTCAAGGAGGAGAACATCCTGCTCAAGCGCAACCTGCGCGAGAAGTACTCCTTCGAGAACATGATCGGCAAGAGCCAGGCCATGCAGGAGGTCTATACCCTGATCGAGAAGTCCTCGGGGACGGATTCGACGGTGCTGGTCACCGGTGAGAGCGGGACGGGCAAGGAGATGGCGGCCCGGGCCCTACATCTCCTGAGCCGCCGGTCGGACAGCCCGTTCGTCTCGATCAACTGCGCCGCGCTTCCCGAGAACCTGCTCGAGAGCGAGCTCTTCGGCCACGCCCGGGGGGCGTTCACGGGCGCGGTCGCCGAAAAGAAGGGCATGTTCGAGGTCGCCCAACGGGGGACGCTCTTCCTGGACGAGGTCGGCGAGACCTCGCCCTGGACCCAGGTCAAGCTGCTGCGGGCGATCCAGGAGAGGAAGATCCGGCGGGTCGGGGGGACGGACGAGATCCCCGTCGATGTGCGGATCATCGCCGCCACCAACCATGACCTCAAGAAGAGGATCGAAGAGGGCAAGTTCCGGGAGGATCTGTTTTACCGGCTGAACGTCATCGCCTTCGAGATGCCGCCGCTGCAGAAAGCGGACCGAGGATATCCCGCTGCTGGTCAATCACTTCATGCAGAAGTACTGCCAGGGCATGGGGAAGAGGATGAAGCGGGTGGCGCCCGAAGTGATCGGCTATTTCGAGCTCTACGGTTGGCCGGGAAATGTGCGGGAGCTTGAGAATGTCATCGAGCGCGTCGTGGCCATCGAGGACCGGGAGACCGTCACCGCGGCCAGCCTGCCCCACGAGATCACGACGCCGCCCAGAAGGGAGGCGGCGCGGCCGTCGATCCCGCCGGGGTTCAACCTGATGTCCCACATCGACGATGTCTCCAAGAGCTATATCCATGAGGCGAGGCAGCTGGCGGGCGGGCAACCTCAGGAAAACGGCCGGCATCCTCGGCGTCAGCTATCGCTCCCTGAGGCATCTCATCGACAAGTTCGGGCTCAGGGAAGCCGAGAGAGTGGAAAGGGTCGACGCCAGGGCTGAGTCGAAACCCCTGACCTAAGTTGCCAAATTATGTGACAATATGACATATTGTGTCACTTCTAATCGGATCGCGTCCTCATTCGTCGGCATAAGTTATTATGTCATTAAATGAATTATGAAAATTCAGGAGCTGGCACGGAAATTGCTAAAGTATATAACGGAATTCATCATGAAAGCATTACCTTGCGGACAGAAAGTCACCAAGGAAAAGGAGGAACTTAATGCTTAAGAAGATGAGAGGTTTCACACTGATCGAGCTGCTCATCGTCGTCGCCATCATCGGCATTCTGGCAGCCCTGCTGATCCCGAACGCCCTGTCGGCCATCCAGAAGGCCAAGCAGAAAGGCACGATGAAGGACATCAACTCGATCGCCACGGCCATCACGGATTTCGTGACGGACAAGGGGACGGCTCCGGTTCAGTCCGGTGACCTCGTCGGCGGCAGCCAAATTTACACGGACCTGAGCGGGTTCTACCTCAAGGTTCTCCCGCAGAACGATCAGTGGGGCTCGCCCTTCAAGGTCTGGTGCGGTTCAGCAGCCGACGGCTCGTACTCCGGAATCACGAACAACGCCGCTGATGACTTTGTCGTCGCCTCTATCGGAAGGGACAAAAGCCAGACCGCGATCGCCTTCAACCCCCTGGCTCCCACCACCGCTTATTTCGACATCACCGGCATGACCAGCTTCAACCAGGACCTCGTGAATTGGGACGGCTCCTGGGTTCATGCCCCCAAGAGCGCTCAGCTCGGAACCTGATTAGAGCAAGAGAGCAAGCCTCGAACAGGGCGGCTGGTCGAAGGGCCGGCCGCCCTCTTTTTACCCTGAGAGATCGAATCCTCGATGAATCGGGAGTTGCCATGACCAGCACGAGACGCGGTTTTACATTGATCGAAATCTTGGTTGTTATTGTGATCCTCGGCATCCTCGCCGCCCTCCTTATTCCTCTGGCCATGGGCTCTATTCAGAAGGCCAAGCAAAAAGGCACGCTGAGGGACATCAATTCCATCGCCGTCGCGCTCACGGATTTCGTCACCGATCACGGATCCGCGCCCTTCGGCGTCAGCGGACCGATCGTGGCCGGCAGCCCCCTGTACACAGCCGTCAGCGGATTCTACCTCAAGGTCCTGCCTCCGAACGACCAGTGGGGAACGCCGTTCAATGTGTGGTGCGGGACGGCTGCCGATTCCTCCGGCTATGCCAACGTTACGGGGAATGGCATCGACGATTTTGTGATCTCTTCGTGGGGCCGCAACAAGAGTGTCGATGCGGTCGCCTTCAACCCGATGCAACCGACAACGGCTTACTTTGAGATCACCGGATTGGCCAGTTTCGACGAAGACCTCATCAGTTGGAACGGCTCCTGGATCCATGTCCCGAAGAGCGCTCAGCTCGGAGATTCGACCTGATCTTTCCGCTTTGCATCCCGGCACCAGCGACGCTATAATGGGCAGCCGGTGAACCCAGGCGGCGGTATGATCCATGATCACAACTCCATCGCCACCGCCTCTTGAGCTTGAGGCGGCCTCAAATCCACATACGACCCGGGAACGTCGGGCGATCTATCTGCTGCTTCTTGTCGCGGTCAACCTCGCGCTTTTTCTGCCGTCGATGAGCGGCGATTTCCTATGGGACGACAAGTACTTCATCAGCGAAAATCCATACATCCAGGGGGGCGGGTTCCTGCGGAGCTTTCTTTTCAGCCCGTTCGGCGGGTTCTCCGGTACGGACGAAAACAGCGTGCGGCAGGACAGGAACATGCTGTTTTACCGTCCTCTTGTCTCCCTCTCCTACTGGCTGGACTTCAGGGCTTGGGGGCTGAACCCGGCGGCGTTTCACCTCACGAACATCCTGATCCACGCCATCAATGTGATGGCGTTCTTTTTTATCCTGATCGCCCTGTCCCTCAGCCCACGCTCGGCTTTCCTCGGGGCGTTTCTTTTTTCCGTTTATCCTCTTCACTTCGAGAACGTGTCCTGGATCTCGGGGCGAACCGACCTGCTGGCGTTTCTTTTCGCCGCATTATCGATCCTCTTTTTCATCAGGCACCTTAAGACGCCGTCCCGACTCAACCTTCCGGTTTCGGGCGCAGCCTATTTCCTGGGGCTCCTCTGCAAGGAGAACGTGGTCCTTTTGCCCCTGGTGTTCCTCTTCTTCCTTTATAAAAAGGAAGGGAAAGGCGGCCCGCCCGCCCACCTCCTCTTCCGCCTCTGGCCTTATGCCCTGGCTTTGCTGAGCTGGTTCATGCTCAGGTGGAACGCCCTGGGCTCCGCTTCGATCGGATATTCCGGAAGAGGGGCCCACGATTTCCTGGCGGCTATTGGGTTCTACAGTTGGAGGATGATCTTCCCCTTCCGGCTGAGCCTGACCGTCGATTCCCCACCGGTCATGGAGAGCCCGGTTTTCGGGGTCTTGGGGGCAGTCCTCGTGGCGGGCTTCGCCCTGTCTCTCTGGCAAGCGAGGCGGAGGAGCCTGTCGCGAGGCTGGCCTTTCTGGTCGTTTTTAGGCTATGGCCTGTTTCTTCTGCCGTCCGTCTTGGTCATCTTCTCTGCGTCGGCCCTCTCACTTATGGCCTGGCGGTTTCTGTATCTTCCATCGGCGGTATTGATCGGTGCGCTCGTCTATCTTCTGGCGGACCGCTTCAAACTCAAAGCGTTGGGCGCAGGAGTGATCGTACTTCTGGCCGCCCTCTATGCGGCCGAGATCTATCCGAAAAACGCCCTCTTCGGCCAAGAAGAGACCCGCTTCTGGCTCAGCATCAAGAGTCCGGATCATGAGGATGTCATCGCCCGGTTCAATATCGCGGTCAAGGCGTTGCCTACGGACGAGAAAGAGGCGCTGCGGCTGTTTGATTCTATCCTGAGCCAGACAGGACGCCCCTCATATCGGTACTGGAAGACCTCGATTTTTGAAGAGCTTGGCGTATATTATGCTTTTCGAAAGGATTTCTCCAAGGCGGAGCGCTATTTCCATGAGCTTTTCGGCATGGAGCCCCGGCCATCGCTGCGGCTCCGCTTCAACTACGCATATTATTTCGCCTTTGCGGGAAAAAGGGACGAGGGCGAAAAAATCGTCCTGGAGACGCTGCGCGAGTTCCCGCAGAGCCATTTCGCTTTGACCCAGGCCGCGAAATTTTATGTGATCGTCCGGGATTACGGGAAAGCGGCAGACCTCTATGCCGTTGACTTCAGGCTTTTCCGAACCCGACAGTCCCGGCTGCTGGCTGAAGAAGCAGGCCGTTTCCGGCAGGGCATCCGCTAGCCGCCCTTCTATTGCCAGACGGGCTTCAGCTGATCGAGGTATTGGGTCTTGACCCGGTTCGTGAGATATATGATCTCGGGTTGGGACGGCTTGAGGCCCAGCGAGCGGCCGAAATAGTCCAGGGCGGGCTTGGCCCTGAGCAGGTTGCTCAGGTAAAAGTAGCCGATTTTGTTCAGGACCTCCGGTTCACGGGCGTGAGCCTGGGCAACGCCGGCGATGATTTTCTCCCCCTCTTCGGGCAGGCCCCGGTAATAATCGAGCCTGGCCACGAGAAGCTGGTGATCGACGTCCAGGCTGGGGAGCGTTTGGATAAGGGCTAAGGCGGCGTCGAAGTTCCGGTACTGAATGTAGAAGCTCATCTTCTTCTCGAACGGCAGCTTCTCAAACTCCGCACGGGCTAAGGCCGTATCGGTCCTGGCAAAATACGCCGGATAGACCGCCTTCATCGTCATCTCCAGTGCGGCCGCCTTATCCCAGAGTTCACGACTCAGGTACAGGTCATAGAGCCGGCTGTAGGATTCCTTGACCGTGCTAAAGCGGGCGAGGTTGTCCTGGAGCGAAACCTCAGCGGCCTGAATCTCTCCTCGGGATGTCTGGATTTCCGCCTTCTTCTCGTTGATCTGATAGCGGATGAAGGGCGCGATTTTGACCTTCGGATCGTTCTCGAATTCCTCGATGCTGTTGAGCCAGCGGAAGGCGCTCGGGTAATCCGCCCGGGCGATCTCGATATCGGTGTAGAGCGAGCTCACCAGGATGGCCGTCTCCCTTTTCATGTCCAGGGACAGGGTGCGGTTCAGGGAGAGCTCGGCCGAGAGATAATCCTTGTTTTCGAAGGCCGCCTTCCCCGATTGGAAGAGGACATACGCGTCCCGGGGCCAGGACTGGCGCGCCCTCTCCCAGAAAAGCGTTTTGTTTTTATAAGCGCCTCCGTTTAAGACAATGGCGGGGATGAACAGGACGAGGAGAAGGAAGGTGACCACGAACCGCGGCCTCTCCCGGATTCCCTTGAGCGCAGCCGCCAGGAGCCAGACGAGCGCGAGCCCGGAAACCAGCATGTAGCGGGCGTATATTTGGTAGGGGAAGATATTGGTGAAGACCAGCAGGACATGAGCTCCCGTAAAAACCGCCAAGAGAACGGTGGGAATCAGGTATCTTTTGGCCTTGGTTGAGCGAAGGAGCAGGAAAACCAGGAGCAGTCCCGCGGCGATCCCGAATCCTACATAGAAAGCCTTCATGGCCTCCTGGACCGATGCAAACTCGTCGTACCGCAGCGGGAAAACCATGGTCCTGAAGTAATAGCCCAGCGTCCCGATCGTGGCCTTGATATCCTCGCCGATGTCGGCGCGCAGGACGAACTTGATGCTCTTGAGGTCGAGGACAAAGATTTTCAGAAAGAAGAAGACGCCCAGCAGGCCGAGGTTGGCCAGGTGGTAGAGCGGGGAGATCCTCCTTCGCTTGAGCGCCTCATAAAGGATGAGAACCGGGAAGAAAAAAAGGAACGTCTCCTTGGAGAGAATTCCCAGGAAAAAGCTCGCGGCTGAAAGCCAGAGATAGAATGTCCGGTGTTTCTTAAGGGAGAGGTCGAGAAAGAGAAAACAGAGCATCGCCCAAAGAAACATCAGCAGGTCGCCCCGCCCGACCACCCAGACGATGTTGTCCATGTTCAGGGGGTAGAGCGCGAAGAGCAGCGTGACGATCTCGGGGAAATAGGGATACTCGGACTGCTTCTTCAGGAAACAAAAAAGGAAAATCAGCCCAAAGAGGTAGATCAACAGATTCGTCAGGCGCAGGGTGACATTCTGGATCCCCCAGAGTTTGTTTTCCAAAAGAAACGACGCCGTGAGCAGGGGACGATAATAGTGGTCCTGTCCCTGGACGCCGAGCTGCTCGCTGAAATAGCCGAATTTGAAGGCCGAGCTGATCGGATGATTCTCAATAAAGAGGACGTTGTGCTTGAAATACATCTCATCATCCCAGATCAGATCATAGTTGAACGTCTTCCAGTAGATTCCGAAGAGGATAACGACCAGAGCGAACAGGAAAACCAGGTCTTTCTTCAGCATGCTGCGACTCCAATCAGTGTGCGTGATGGCGATGACGAAGAGATTTTATTCACGGATTCTATATCGATAGGCACAGCTCATTATAGGAAAACACAACCGGCGAGGCAATCCTGCCTTGCGGGAATATGCTATAATCCCCCGCCGTGAGGACCATCTTCCTCGGCCTCGTCTATCTCGTCCTCCTCCTCTTCCTTTCCGTCGCTCTCCTCATTTGCTGGCCGCTCGGCGTGCGCGACCCGCTCCTGGCGATCGCCAAGTGGGCCATGGACCTGGGACTGAAGATCCTGGGGATCCGGGTCGGGGTCTCGGGACGCGAGGCGATCGATAAGGGATCGCGGTACGTTTTCATGGCCAACCATCTCAGCTTTATCGACGGACCGATGCTCTTCCGCTTCATTCCCCAGTCCGTGCGCGTCATTCTCAAGAAGTCGATCTTCCGGATCCCCGTCCTCGGCCAGGGAATGAGATTCGTGGGATTTGTCCCGGTGGACAGGAAGGGGGTCCGGGGCGGCCGGCAGAGCATCGATGTCGCCGCGCGCCTGATGCGGGAGCGCGGCTACTCTTACCTGATCTTTCCCGAGGGGACGAGGAGCCGCGACGGGCGGCCCCAGGCTTTTCGCCGGGGCGGGTTCTTCCTGGCCATCGAGGCCGGCGCCCCGATCGTTCCGGTCAGCATCGCCGGGACCTTCGAGCTCATGCCCAAGGGATCGATGTTCGCCCGGTCAGGCCCGGTTTGCGTGCGGTTCCACCCGCCCATTTCATCCCAGGGCTTTGGGCCGGCGAATATGGGCGAGCTCATGGACACGGTGAAGGCCGCGATCGAGTCGGGGCTGGCCGAGCCGGAGCGTCCGGCGGCTAATCTTCGCCCAACACGATCTTCTTGATCTCGGCCGCGCCCGCCGCCCCGCTGTTGAAGAGATAACAGGCCGTCGAGTCGAGCAGCCGGCCGAAGAAACCCTTCTGAAGCTCCAGCCGGTCTTCGCTCGCGAACAGCAAATGGGGATTGTAATACGGCTGGGGTTTGGCGGGGCTGAGGCTCTTCCTGGCGCCCGCCGCTTCGCCCGCCTCGAGGATCCGAAGGGCCTCGTCCTTCTTCAGCCGCACCGCGGCCGGAGAGATCGCATCGTTCCTCAGGATGAATAGCCAGGCGAGCTCGGTCCGCTTGACGTGGCCCGCCTTGCCGCCGATCCACGCCGGGTCGAGCATGGCGTGAGCGCCCTTGGAAGCGCGGTAGCAGTAGGGAGAACCCCTGTCCAGGCGGCAGTCATCGAGCCTCAGGCAGCCGGCGTCCTGGCAGTCTTCTTTGTGGATGATAATATTTTCGCACCGGCTGGCGTCGAAGAGCGGAGCCAGCTGCGGGAACGACTCGACGGTGTTGGTCGGAAGATAAAGCTTCCGCTCGACGCATTCGGCCAGTGCCCGTCCCCCGCCGAACCGCACCAGGACGATGTCGTTGCTCTGGAGCCGGAACCGGCGGTCGCCGAGGAGCTCGAAGAACAGTTCGGTCTTGTTTGTTCCGGCGGGCCCGACGAGCACCAGGCCTTTGCCGCCCGCGTCCGCCGACATGCCCCGGATGCCGTGAACGCCGAACAGGCGCTCTCCCGCGTCGAGGACCAGGCCGAGCGCCAGGCTCCGGAGCGGGCCGTAGTTATCGGCGTTGACGATGACGCCGGTCTTCGTCTCCGAGTTGTAGAAGGCGCGGGGCTCCCGCCCGGGGATCCCGTCCACGGCGAAGATGATGCCGTGCGGCTCCAGGTCGGCTTCGAGCTGCGCCGGATACCAGTTCTCCACCCAGAAGTCGTAGAGATGGGGGACGTTCGTCCGGAGCTGGACGATGACGCCGGAGATGTTGGCGTTCCACTCGTAATAGTTTTCGTGGCTGAGGTGGCTTTCCATCTCGGCGACGAGCGCGTCTCTCAGCTTGACGGTGGTCGAGGAATCCACCGGCACCTGTTTTTTGACCCGGGTGACGGCGTTCTGCAGCGCGACCCGCTTCACGCTCTTGGGTGTCTTCAGCCGGGAGACGGCCTCGATGATCCGGTCCATCCCTTTTTCCAGGTTGGCCATCGAGGTCGCGGTCGACAGCCGGATGTGGGCGTCGGCCCCGAAGGAGTCACCCGGGACGATGGCCACCCGGGCCTCCTTCAGGAGGTAGTAGGCCATGCCGTAGGAGTTCCGGATCAGTGTGCCGTTGGCTTCCTTATCGTAGTATTGCGAGACGTTGGGGAAGAGGTAGAACGCGCCCTGGGGTTTGAAACAGGAGATGTTGGGGATGGCGCTCAGGCGCATATGGCAGTAATTGCGGCGGCGCTGGAACTCGGAGATCATCCGGGAGATCTCGTGCTGCGGGCCGCTCAGGGCTTCCAGGCTCGCCTGCTGCGAGATCGAGCAGGCGTTCGAGGTTGAGTGGCTCTGGATCTTGCTCATCCCGTTGATCACCTCCGCGGGCCCGAGGGCGTAGCCGATCCGCCAGCCTGTCATAGAGTAGGATTTGGAGACGCCGTTAATCAGAATGGTTTTCTTTTTGATCTCCTCGCCCAGGGAGGCGAAGCTGACGTACGGGAAATCGTCGTAGATGAGCTTGCCGTAGATCTCGTCGGCGATGACGTAGATGTCCTCGCCGCGGATCACCTCGGCCAGGGCCTCGAGCTGGGACTTGTTGTAGGCCGCGCCCGTCGGGTTGGACGGATTGTTGAGAATGAGGGCCTTGGTGGCGGGGTTGATCGCGGCTTTCAAGTCGTCGGGAGAGAGGAGAAAACCGTTCTCCTCCTTGGTGGGGATGAACACGGGTTTACCGCCGGAGATGGCCACCGCCTGTGGATAGGTGACCCAATACGGGGCGGGGATGATCACCTCCTCGCCTTCGTTGACCAGCGCCTGGATGAGGTTGAAGAGCGAGTTCTTGGCGCCGCTCGAGACGATGACCTGGTTGGGCTCGTAGCTGAGCCCGTAGTCCTCCTTCATCCGGGCGATGATGGCCTTCTTCAGGGCGGGGATCCCCTCGTTCTCCGTGTACTTCGTGAAGTTCTGCTGGATGGCGCGGATACCCGCCGCCTTGATGTTTTCCGGTGTGGGGAAGTCGGGCTCGCCCACGCTCAAGTCGACGATGTCGATCCCATCGGCCTTCATGGCCCTGGCCTTGGCCGAGATCTTGAGCGTCGGCGAGGCGCCGATCTGGTTGACTTTTTCTGAGATCATGCTGGGCCTGTCTCCCGGGCGAGATCAGCCTTCCTTTTTCTCTTCAGGCGAGAACTTGGCCTGGAGGTACTTCTTGATGTCGATCCCGGTCAGGGATTGGACGACGTCCGGCATCTGGGCCAGCACCTCGGCGACCTGGGCGGTGATCTTCGTCGTGCCCAGGCTCTTGTCGCCGCCGCCGATGACGACGATCTTATCGACCTTGGAGAGCGGCTCGGAAACGGCCTTGGCCAGTTCGGGGAGTGTTTTGAGGTACATCTCGAGGACTGCGGCCTGGTTGTATTTTTCCCAAGCCTGGGCTTTCTTCAGCATCGCTTCGGCCTCGGCGAACCCCTTTTTCTTCATGATCTCGGCTTCGACTTCGCCCTCGACCCTGAGAGCCTCGGCCTTGCCCTTGGCCTCGGCCTGGATGCGGAACTCCTCGGCCTCGGCTTCGGACTTGATCTGGTACTTGCGGGCGTCGGCCGGCTTGATGACGGACGACTCGAGCTCCTTCTCGCGCCGGGCGATCTCGAGCTCCTCGAGCTTGATGGCCTCGCTCTTCTCGATGGCCTTCATCGTCGCTTCTTCTTTCTTGATCTGCTGGCTCAGGCGGTAGCGCTCGAGCTCGTAGGAGAAATCGGCCTGGGCCTTTCTCTGATTGACCATGACCTGGGATTCGGCCTTCTTGGCCTCGTTTTCCCACTGCGCCTTGGCGATCAAGGCGTCAGCGGCCAGACGGGCGACCTCTCCCTCCTTCCGCGCTTGGGAGGACTTGACGATGGATTCCTTCTCGGTCTCGGCCTCGGCGATCGAGGCGTCCCGCTTGGCGGCGGCGATCTGGGGCTTGCTCAACGAATCGAGGAATCCCTGGGCGTCGCTGATATCCTTGAGGGCGAACGAGAGCATGACCAGTCCCATGCGCGACAGGTCCGGCTTGACGGCCTCCGACACCCTGGCCGAGAATTCCTGGCGGCCGCGGTAGATCTGTTCGACCGTCATCGTTCCCATGACCTCTCTCGTGTGGCCTTCGAGGACGTTCAGGGCGACGTCCCGGATGCCGTCCTTGCCCACGCCGAGGAATTGCTCGGCGGCCAGGCGGATAGCGAGATCCGAGGAATCGACCTTGACCTGAGCGGTGGCCTCGGCCATGATCGGCACGCCGCTGTGGGTGAGGACTTCAGGGGTCTTGATGTTCAGGCTGATGACGTCCATCGGCAGGCGGTAGACTGTCTCGGCGAACGGCAGGACGAACGTGCCCCCGCCCAGCCGGTACCGGTACCCGACCTTGACCTTGGTGCCGTCGGGGCTGACGACCGTCCTCTTCCTGCCGCCGGCGATGATCAGGACCTCGTTGGGGCCGACCTTTCGGTACTGCTTGGCGAAGACGAATAGAATGAGAGCGATGACGGCGACGATGACGCCGACGAGGATCAGCGTGGAAGTAGGTATCATCATATCCTCCTGTGCATCAGCCCCGGACAGAGCGGGGCGAGGCCCGCGGATGGGCGGCCGCGTTCAACCTGAATTTAGGAGAATATTAGCTTTAAGGACTGGTCAAGTCAAGGCTTCCGCCGTCGTCGGAAGCCGCCTTTCATGAACGGGCCGATTTCTCTCCGGTGAGAACCAGGGAGGCCTTTTGAGGGGGTCATGGTCAGCGCGGCTTCTCACCCCCGGCGATGAGAAGGTTTAGCAAAACTCACCCCGGCGTTCATCGAGCCCGACGATTGACCGGCGGCCGGGAATGAATGACAATACGGCTGAAATGGAGAGCCCGCGTTTCAGTGAACGCTGTAAAATGGCCGGCCCCGAGGGATCGACACAAGGAGTCAGGGATGGGGAATAAGACCTTGCTGTCAGTCGTCGTGCCCATCTGCTCCGAAGAGGAGATCATCCCTGAATTCTATGCGCGGCTGAAGTCCGTGCTCTCGGGACTGAGCCAGGCTCTCGATCATGAGATCATCTTCGTCGATGACGGGAGCCGTGACGGATCCATGGACCTCCTCAAGCGCCTAGCGCAAGACGACAAGGATATCCGGGTCATCAGCTTCTCAAGGAACTTCGGTCACCAGTTCGCCATCACCGCCGGCCTGGACCATGCCTCCGGCGACGCCGCTGTGATCATCGACGGCGACCTCCAGGACCCGCCCGAGGTCATCCCCCAAATGATCGGCAAATGGAGCGAAGGCTGCAAGGTCGTTTACGGGGTCAGGGAAAAAAGGCGGGGCGAAAACCCGGTCAAGCTCGTGACGGCCAAGCTGTTCTACAGGCTCATCAGGCTCCTGAGCGACACCGATCTGCCGCTCGACGCAGGGGATTTCAGGCTCCTGGATGCCAAGGTCATCGAGGCTCTTAAAAGATTCGGGAGGAAAACCGCTACATCAGGGGGCTCGTGAGCTGGGCGGGCTTCCGCCATTGCGGCCTGCCTTACCGGCGGGATCCCCGGTATGCCGGAAAGACGAAATATACCTTCAAAAAAATGGTCAAGTTCGCCGTCGACGGGATCCTGAGCTTTTCCGACCGCCCGCTCAAGATCACCGCTTATCTTGGGTTCCTGATCACGATGGTCTCGTTCTTGGTCGGGCTGAGGATTGCCATCGGCAAGCTCCTCCATCCGGACATGCTCGTCTCCGGCTGGACCTCCATGATCCTGGCCGTGCTGTTTATCGGCGGCATCCAGCTCGTCTCGCTCGGCATCCTGGGCCTTTATGTCGGCCGCCAATACCGGGAAGTGAAGAGGCGGCCACTCTATATCATCGCCGAAAAGACGGGTTTTGACGTGGGCCGGCCGCCGGGCAGCCTGGGAGAAGGGCTTGACAGCCGATGACCGGATCCGAAGGCCCCCTGATTTCCGTCGGCATTCCCGCTTTTAATGGCGAGCGCTATATCGGCCGGGCCATCGAATCCGTCTTAGGCCAATCCCACGCCCATTTTGAGCTCGTCATCGTCGACGACCATTCCGAGCGACAATACGGCCGGCGTTATCAAGGGTTACCCCGACCCGAGGATCAGGGTCATGGAAAATCCGTCACGTTTGGGCCAGATGGGAAACTGGAACAAAACCCTTCATGAAGCCAGGGGGACGTACATAAAGCTCCTCCCCCAGGACGACCTCCTCTATCCGACCTGCCTGGAAAGGCAGGTCGAAGCTTTCGCCAAGCCGGAGAACCAGGGCGTCGCTCTGGTCTGCTGTGCGCGCGACATCATCGACCACTCCGGGCGGGTCATCCTCAGGCGGTCTTTCCGGAGGAGGAAAGGCCGGCTGGCAGGAGTCAGGGCCGTAAAGGAGAGCATCCGGGCGGGGACTAACCTAATCGGTGAACCGGCCGGGGTCCTCTTCAGGTCCGCGGCCGTCGACAAGGTCGGCCTCTTTGACGACCGGAATTTCTATGTCATCGACCTGGATTATTGGTGCCGGGCGCTTCTGACCGGCGACCTCTACATCATACCCGAACCGCTGTGCGCCTTCCGGGTGTCCGGAGGCTCCGCGAGCCTCAGGGTCGCGTCCTCGCAGGACAAGGATTTTCGAAACTTCATCAGGTTCCTGGCCCGGGACGAGCGCTTTCACCTCACGGGCGTGGATGGCTTCCGGGGCAAGATCAAGGCCTTCGCCAATCGACGGCTCCGGCAGCTCTTCTACAAGATGATCGTGAAGGAAGCGCGATGAGCGAGAGGTTCGAGCGGCCGGAGGATATCGCCTTTGTGATCAGCCCCTCGACCTGGTACAAGAGCATGTATCCGACCGGGATCTTATGCTTAGCCAATTATCTGGAGGCGAAAGGCTTCCGGAACGTCATCCTGGATGCGGGCCTGTCTCCGAAGAGGCTTTGCCAAGCCGAGAGGGAAGCGCTCATCTTGAGCGCCCTTCGGTCGATCAAGCCGAAGGTAGTCTGTCTGTCCAGCACGCATAAGGAATTCGAGGAGATCATCAGGCTCAGCATGGGGACGCGGGCCTTCGATGAGCAGGCCGCCGTCATCGTCGGCGGTTCCCAGGCGACGTATCGCCCGACGGACTTCCTGGATAACGGCGTGGACTTTGTTTGCGTGGGAGAGGGAGAAAGGACCCTCCATGAATTCGTCGTCCAAACCGCGGCCGGAACCCGCCGCTGGCATGAGGTGGCCGGGCTGGCCTGGAAGAACGGCGGCCGGATCACGGTGAACTCGCCCAGGGAACTCATGACCGAGGAGGAGCTTCAGACCGACGATTTTTCCGCCTACGAGAAGATCGATAAGAGATATTTTGCCGTCAACGTAGAGACCATCAGGGGACTGCCGCTGTCCGGAGCGCTGCTTCTGACCACCAGGGGGTGTCCGTTCGATTGCTCCTTCTGCGGCTGCGGTTCGATCTTCGGCCGCCGGCTGAGGTTTCGGCCGCTCGACAGTATCAGACGGGAGGTCTCCCATCTCCAGACCGAACACGGCGTCGAGGGGATCTGGATCGTCGACGATACTTTTACGGTCAACAGGAAGCACGCGTTGGCCGTCGCCGGGATCCTTAAAGAGCACGGCATCCTGTGGGGCTGCCAATCCAGAGTCGACACGATCGATGAGTCCCTGGCGGCGGCGCTCAAAGACTGCGGCTGCATCCAGATGGATTTCGGGGTGGAGTCGGGAAGCCAGCGGATCCTCAACGAGATCATCAACAAACGGACGACGACCCAGCAGGTCAAGGACGCCTTTGCGCTGATGAAAAAATACAGGATCCGGTCCCTGGCCAATTTCATGATCGGGTTGCCCACGGAGACCGAGCAGGATCTCCTCGCTACGAAGGAGCTCGCCGAGGCCATCGATGCCGACGTCTACGTGTTCTCCATCGCGACCCCACTGCCCGGCACCCGGCTCTACGAGATGGTCGGAGAAGAGATCTCGCCCTTCGAGTATTCTCTCCTGGACTGGAACGGAAGCGCCCTGACCGAGAGGCTCAACAAGTCCGGGATCAAAGACGTCGTCGGAGAGCGGCGGGAACTCAAGAACAAGTACTTGGTGAAATCGATCTTCAAGTCGGCCTTCTCCACGAGGAGCCTCGGTTTCGTCCTGATGAGGAAGGGCCGCCTGAAGAGGTTGAAGGCGGTCTTGGATTTCTTCCGACGGACCCTGGGGAACGGGTGACCGTCTTTGGCCCCGGGATCGGAAGGAGAAGAGAGTGATGTCCCCTGTGCCCGCAGAGCCGCCAACGTATGACGAAAAATACTATCACGACCTTTACATCAAACCCGCCTTCACGCGCCTCGGCCTGAGCAAGCTGTACTATCTTTGGATCGCCTTTTTCTGTATCAAGCGGGCGGCTGGCCTGAAGCGGGGGGCGCGCGTCCTTGATTTCGGTTGCGGGATAGGCAACCTGGTCTGGGCCTTGAGGAAGATCGGATTGGAGGCTTATGGGATTGAACCCTCGGAGCCGGCCCGGCGGTACAGCCGCGCTCCGCGGCATTGCCGTTATGAAGACTCCCGCCGGCTGCCTTTTGAAAACAGGTCCTTTGATCTCGTTTACAGCCACGAGGTCTTGGAGCATTTATCACCCGGCGATTTGCGGCCCGCCCTCCACGAGATCTCGCGGGTCAGCCGAGGGAGGACCCTCCACATGATCTGCGTCAAGGAGCGGGGGGCATTCGTCAGCCAGGAACCGACGCATCTGATTATTGAGTCCGAGTCATGGTGGAAAGGGCTGTTTGAAAACCAGGGCTACAAGGTCAGGACGGGGAATCCTGTGTATTTTTTCCCTTTCATTCCCTACTTGTTCGCTCGGACGCTGAATGTCCTCGCCATCGGGAAGGGCTATTTCCTGCTGGACGAGCGCCGTGGCGGGAAGCTCTAGAGCGGGGTCAGCTCGAAGTAGGGAGCCTGCGCGGAATTGCGCAGCCGGAAGAATTGACGGTCTGGAAATCGTTCCCGCAGTTTCTGTTCGACATCGGGAATGTCGTGCAGGATCAAGATCTTGTCGGTCAAGTCCGGCCTGGCCCGGCGCCACTCGAATACCCAGCTCCCGATCGACCTGAAATACCCGTTGGCCAGCCAGAGGGACCCGAACTGAGGGGCCAGAATCACGGCTTTGTCCACTTTTCTCTCGAGGATGCTGTTATCGATGAAGCCGTAAATGTAGCTTTGGATCGAAGCCTGACGGTTGAGGGCCCGGGATTGCCAGAGATTGAAGACCCCGAGACCGAGAGCCAGGGTGCAGACGAGAACGCTGGCCGGTACCAGGAAGGAGATGTTCCCTTTTTTTAGCCAGTTCTTTATCCGGAACAGGCCGAAGACGGAGATGATGATCAGGGGGGCCAGGCACTCGGAATAGTGGATCGGGCCGACGGCGTGAAGTCCCTGGTTATCATGGAATAGCCCCATGCTGAGGACCGCTCCGACGCCCAAACCAAGGAGCTTGGTGAACTTGTCTGTCAGGAGCCCGGAGACGATCAATAGGATGCCTAAAGGCCCCAGGAACCAGATCGCGAGCATGAACAGGTTATAGCTTGAATTAGCGCCGAACCTGTTCCACAGCGATCCCGTCGCCAGCGTCTTGGCGGGGCCTTCAGCGGAGAAGCGGGGCGGGAACAATGGATCTCCGGTGATAAGAAAATTGTAGAGGAAGAAAAGCGCGACGGGAATCAGGCATCCGGCGAGAAGTCCGAAAACGGGCTTGACCGACCGGCCTGTCTTCGAAAACGCTCGCCAGACGGCATGCGCCGCGAGCGGCAGCAAGAGGAAGCCGGTCTCAATAGGCCGGACGCAGAAGCTAACCCCGGCCGCCAGTCCGGTCAGGGCCCAGAGCCACCAGCTCTGTTTTTCCTCAGCGAGGAAATACAGAAGCAGTGTCATGCTGATCGTCGCCCTTGAGAGCAGGTGGGCGTGAGTTGTCGTCGAGAGCGTAAAGGCCATGGGGGAGAAGAGGGTGAGCGCGCCGGCGATCAGCCCATATCCGGGTGACAGCCGCCGGCCCAGGATGACCGCCAGGCAGAAAGCGGGAACGGCGGCGGCCAGGGCGAAAATCCACGGCCCCGTCCCGGTGAATTCGGCGATCGCCCAGGCCGCCAGCACGCCGGGCCAATCAAAGCTCGTAATCAAGCCGTCTTTGAAGTACAAAAAGAGCTTGGAAAAGGCCTCATAGGGTTGGGGGGCGGGCACGCCGAGCTTTCCCAGGGCCAGGACCTGGCCGCCGAATTGAGTCGCATACTCGTCGTCGGTAAAGGGGAAGTCAAGCATGACCAGCGAATGGAGTATCCGGGCCAAGGCGGCGAGCAACACGAACCCGACAATCAGCGCCGCCGCCTTCTCGCCCCGGCTCAGGCTCTCGACCCGGCCCCATAGCTGCCTCAGACGGGGGCCCAGAACAGGGCTCAGCGCGTACCCGATCAGGCAGGCTCCCGGGAACAGTAGAAGCGCGTGGGCCAGCCAGAAATAGGCTTCTCCCGGCGATGAATAGGTGAACGGTGGATGAAAGGTGACGCTGAGCCTGGTGGCCGTCTCGGCCAACCCAAAAAACGAAAGGAAAAGCAACGATCCGAACACCAAGGCGACGGACCGCTCCTTCCCGAGGCTGAAGAGAGAGAGCTCTCTTGCCTTGTTATTATCCATGCCGCTTTATTTTAGGCTAAGCGCAATTCTTGTCAACAAAAATGGTCCTCGCACGAGACCGGCGGCCTAATCAAAAAACCTGAACCGCACGATGTGGAAAAGCGCGGCGACGCCGTCCTTCCAGCCGATCTTCTTGCCCTCCGAGTAATCGCGGCCCGCATAAGAAATCGGCACCTCATAGACCCGGGAGTTGAGCTTGGCGACCTTGAGCGTGATCTCGGGCTCGACCCCGAACCGCTTGGACTTAAGCCGGATCTTCTGGAGGACTTCCCGCCGGAAGACCTTGTAGCAGGTCTCCATGTCGGTCAGGTTCAGGTTGGACGCCATGTTGGAGAGCGTCGTCAGGAGGCGGTTGCCGACGGAATGCCAGAAATAGAGGACCCGGTGCGGGCCGCCCAGGAAGCGGCTTCCGTAGACGACGTCCGCCCGGCCCTCCAGGATGGGGGCCAGGAGCTTCGGGTACTCGCGCGGGTCATATTCCAGGTCGGCGTCCTGGACGAGCACGATATCTCCGCCGGCCTCCGAAAACCCGGTCCGCAGGGCGCCGCCTTTTCCTGTATTCTTCTCATGGAGGACGACCCTGACATCTTCGGCGGACAGCCGCCTGAGAATGTCGCGGGTGCCGTCGGTCGAACCGTCGTCGACCACCACGATCTCTTTCTCCAGGCCGACGTCCACCGCCTGGACGCGGCGGATGATCTCCTCGACGGTGGACTTTTCGTTGTAAACCGGGATCACGACGGAGAGCTTCATGAGCGCGGCGGCCCCTCTATCAGGCTATGCGGATTTCAGCTTATCGCGAAAATAGGGGATGGTCTTCGTCAGCCCCTCCTCGAGCGCGACCCGGGGCTCCCAGCCCAGCTTCTCCCTGGCCAGGGAGATATCCGGGCAGCGTTTGACCGGGTCGTCGGAGGGCAGCGGCCGGTGCTCGATCCCGGAACGGCTGCCGGTGAGCCGCAGCACCTTCTCCGCCAGCTCGAGGACGGTGAACTCGCCCGGGTTCCCGATGTTGACGGGGCCGTGGAAATCCTCGACGTTCATCAGCCGGACCAGGCCGTCGATGAGGTCGGAGTAGAAACCGAAAGACCGCGTCTGGGTGCCGTCGCCGTAGACGGTCAGGCTTTCCCCGCGCAGCGCCTGGACGATGAAGTTGCTGACCACCCGGCCGTCGTCCACGGCCATCCGCGGCCCGTAGGTGTTGAAGATCCTGGCGATCCGGGTGTCGACACGGTTCTGCCGGTGGTAATCCCTCATCAGCGTCTCGGCGACGCGCTTCCCCTCGTCGTAGCAGCTCCGCACGCCGATGGGGTTCACGTTGCCCCAGTACGACTCGTTCTGGGGATGGACCTTGGCGTCGCCGTACACCTCGGATGACGACGTCAGGAGGATCCGGGCCTTGATGCGCTTGGCCAGCCCGAGCATGTTGATCGTGCCCATGACGCTGGTCTTGACGGTCTTGATGGGGTTCCGCTGGTAGTGGATCGGCGAGGCCGGGCAGGCCAGGTGGTAGATCTGGTCCACCTCGATGAACAGCGGGTGGATGACGTCGTGGCGGATCAGCTCGAAATAGGAGTGGTCGAGAAGGTGCCGGATGTTGTCCTTGCTTCCCGAGAAAAAATTGTCGATGCAGACGACGTCATTGCCTTGGCCCAGGAGGTACTCGGCGAGATGGCTGCCGAGAAACCCCGCCCCGCCCGTTATCAGGATCCTCTTCACGGCTCGCTCCTCTCCCCGTAGGCCATGAACATCATGCTTTTTTTCTTGAGCACGGTCTTCTGCATCTGGATGAGCTCCTTGATCCCTTTGTCGGCGAGCTTCAGAAGGTCGCCCAGGTCCTTCCTGGAGAAGGGCTCCCGCTCCGCGGTCGCCTGGACCTCGACGAGCTGGCCGCCGTCGGTCTCGACCACGTTCATGTCGATCTCGGCCTGGGAATCCTCGGTGTATTCGAGGTCGAGGAGAAGCTCGCCGCGGACGACGCCGACGCTCGCGCCGGCGACAAGATGCCGGAGCGGCATCTTGCGGATGATGCCGCGATCGAGAAGCTTCTTCAAGGCCAGCGCCAGGGCCACGCAGCCGACCGTCACCGAGGCCGTCCGCGTTCCGCCGTCGGCCTGGATCACGTCGCAGTCCACCATGATCGTGCGCTCCCCGAGCGCCTCCATATCGGTGACCGCCCTCAAGGAGCGGCCGATCAGCCGCTGGATCTCCTGGGTGCGCCCGGACATCCTTCCCTGGGTCCTTTCGCGCGCGCTCCTCTTTTCGGTGGCGCAGGGCAGCATGGCGTACTCGGCCGTGATCCAGCCCGTGCCCCTGCCCTTGAGGAACGGCGGGGCCTTTTCGTCCACCGTGGCCGAGGCGGCGACCCGGGTCTTGCCGACCTCGATGAAGGCGGAGCCGTCGGCGTAATCAAAATAGTCCGTGTGGATCCGGACCGGCCTCAATTCGTCGATGGCGCGTTTTTCCCTCATGAGCGTATACCTCAGGCTTTGTTTTGGCGTCCGGCCCCGGCTGAGCGCGGCGTGTCGGGCGGCCGGGTTTTCCAGCGGTTGTGGAACCAGAACCAGAGGCCCGGGTTTTGCCGGATTTCCGACTCGATCATCTTAGTGCAATGCCGGGTGATTTTCAACACGTCCTCATCCAGGCTGCCGGAGAGCTCGACTTCGACGGGCGGGCCGATCCTGATTGTGTATGAGAACGAGGGTGTCGGGTAGCAGAAGATCGGCAGCAGGGGCGAGCGGGCGCGCGCGTAAAACGACCCCACGGCGGGCGTCGTGGCCGCCGGCCGGCCGAAAAAGTCGACGAACACGGCCTGGCTGCGGAGGACGTTCTGGTCCATCAGGATGGCGACAGCTTCGTTATGGCGGAGGGCCTGGAGGACGGGCTTCGCGGCCTGGAATTTCGAGATGACGCGTGCCCCCAGCGATTTCCTTAACCGGAGGAGCCACCGCTCGAGCACCCGGCTGTCCAGGGGCCTGGCGACGACGCTCAGCCGGGCGAAGCGCGAAACGGCGAGCGACGCGACCTCCCAATTGCCGAAATGAGCGGAGAAGAGGATGGCCCCCCGGCCTTTCTCGAGGGCCAAGCGAAGATGGTCACCGCCCTCAAGGGACAAGAGCCGCAGCCTTTTGCGGTGGCCGAGATGTGTCCATTTAACGGTGTCGGCCATGACCCGGCCGAATGTTATAAATGATTCCCGGGCGATCCGTTGCCGTTCTCCGGGCGTGAGGTCCTTGCCGAGTGCTGTCTGGAGGTTGGCGAGGACGAGATCCCGGTGCCGCCTGTCGGCCCGGAAAAGGAACGCGCCCAACAGCCGGCCCAATCCCAGGCAGGCTTTCCTCGGCAGGACGAAGAACAGCGCTTGGATGGCGCCGAAAACGCAGAAGATCAGCAGGTCGACGGTTTTCGACGTTCTTTTGGGCATCAGGACCGCGGAAATCTCCGGAGGGCCGCCTCCAGCAGTTCGAAAAACCCGGGGTCGATCGACAGCCCGATCTCGAGGACATAGACCGGAAGGCCGGTGAAGCGCGTGGACCGATCAGCGAGCTTCACGGCGTCCTTCGCCGTCGTTATCGCCGAGGCGGCGCCGGCCGTGCGCGCGGTCCGCAGGATCTTTTCGATGGACGCCCGGGGATAGGCATGATGGTCGGGGAATGTCAGGAAAGCCGCGGGCTTGATGCCCTGGCTTTCGAGCGATCGGAGAAACCGTTCGGGCCGGGCGATCCCGCAAAAGGCGAGAACGGGAAGGTCATTAAGGTTCTCCGTCGATAACGGGGCATCGCTTCCCACAAGGTGAAACCCGCGGGCCACAACTTCATAGGGGAGGGGCCGGCCGGGGAAAACGGAGGGGATCCCGATCTCGCGGACTTCTGCGAGATCTTCTTTTTCGACCAGGATGACGCCGGCGCGCCTCAAGCCTGAGGCGGACTCGCGGAGCACGGCTTTCCGGGACGGCGAATAGACCACGATATCGAGGTCGCGGCCAAGCCGCCTGTGCTGAAAGCCGTCATCCAGGACGGCCACGTCGAACCCCATCTCCAGCGCTCTCTGGCACGACGCCAGGCGGTTCTTTCCGACAAATACGCCCGCTCCAGGGAGGGCCTTGGCCGCCATGAACGGCTCGTCACCGCTGTCCCTCCAGGTGCCGGCGGTCCGGGTCCCGTCCGAGATCATGCCGCCCGTCTTTTCCCAGCGGCCCCGATACCCCCTGGACACGAGCGCGGGCTTCCGTCCATGAGCCGCAAGCCAGGAGATGACCTCGATGGCCAGGGGCGTCTTGCCCGTCCCGCCCAGGCTGATATTGCCCACGCTGACGACCGACAGGGGCGCGATCCCGGGTTTGAAGATGCCCTTGTCATAGAGGATGTTCTTGATGCCGGATACGAAACGGGAGATCAGGGAATACAGCCGCAAGATAAGGTCCATGCGATCCGGACTATACAACATCCCCCCTCCATTTTTCAATTTCGGGACAGGCCCCGGCCTGTGCCTAACGCGTGGAAACAAAGGGGGGGGGCATGGCGCCAGTCCCTGCGCGCCCGGAGCGACGGGGCCCCCTTTCCGCTGGGAGGGCGCTAACCATCGTTGATGGGTGAGGCGAGAGGACGCACGGCGACGCGCCATGACTGGACCCTCCTGACCTTGGCTTTACTTGACCCGGCCGTTTCCATATAATGACCCTGACTTTTCAACGAGGAGAAGGGCGATGTTCAAGAGAATGACGATATCTGTACTTCTGTCGGCCTTGGCGATCATCGGCCTGGCGTCTTGCCAGAAGCAGGCCAAGGTCGAGGGCGTCGACCTTTCGGTCGGGTTTTCCGACAGGACGCTCACCGACAACCTGATCACGGAAATGAAATATACCTGGAAGACCGCGGGCGAGTTCGCCAAGCTCCCCAAGGATTACACGGTCTATGTTCATTTCTGGCACGGCAGCAACCTGCTTTTCCAGGACGACCATACGCCCCAGGTCCCCACGACCAAGTGGGAGCCGGGCCAGGAGTACACCTACCAGCGGCGGATCTATGTCCCGTCCTTCATCGACGAGTTCGACCCCTCGTTCAAGGGAGAAGAAGAGCTGAAGCTCGTCGTCGGCTTCTATAACCCCTACGACCGGACCGGCGAGACCAAGCGGGAGATCCTCAACCGGAAGCTCAGGGTTCTGCCGCCGCCCCCCGACGTGCCCGAGATCTTCTACGAAAAGGGATGGTATGACCTCGAGGTCGATCCCCAGTCACCCCTCAAGCAGTGGCACTGGCTGGGGCCCGAGGCGCGGTGCCTGATCGACAACCCGGGGCGCGACGCCCTGCTCGTCATCCGGGGCGGCGTCAACAAGGACGTTCTTCCCAACCAGAAGGTCATCTTCAAAATCAACGACCTCGTCCTCGATGAGTTCGTTCCGGCGGAAGCCGTTTTCGAGAAAAGCTACAACATCAAGAAGGAAATGCTCGGGGACCAGGACGAGTTCAGCCTGATCATCACGACCGACCAGACCTTTGTCCCGGCGAAGCTCAATCCGCAGTCCAAGGACGAACGAGAGCTTGCTTTCCAGGTCTCCTTCATCTATTTCCGCTGAGCCGCGGACCGGGCGCTTATTTGATCCAGAGCTGCGGGGTGGACTCTTTTTTCGCCTCGCCGAGTGATCTCTCGAACTCCAGGCGGGCCTTGGTTTCCTCTTCCTGTGCCGTATGCAGCTTGGCGTAAGTCTCGCTGATGGACTGGCGCACCGCGTCTTGGGCATGCGGATCGCGCAACCCGTTGAACTCCTGCCAAAGGGCGCTCATCTTCAGGGTCAAAAGCTCGACGTATTCCTTGGACTTGTCCCAGCGTTCCTGAAGCACCTGGAGGGTCGCCGGGACAGCAGCGGGCCCCGGCGGTGAGCCGGCCGTCGCGGGCGTCTCAGGCGGGTTCGCCGCCGCCGCGGCCGAAGTCTCGTTTAAAGCGGCTCGTTCGGACTCCGCCGTGGAAGGCAGGGCGGCCGGTGCGGCGGGAGGCGCTTCACCGACATCGACCGCGGGCTTCCTTTTGACCTTGCCCAGCTCCGCGTTCGTGACCACGACAACCTTCTGCCCTTTCAGCGCGGCCCGGCGCTCCCGCTCTTTTTGGGCGATCTCCGCCAGGCTCTGCGAGAGAAGCATGGAACTCAGGAGCAGGGGGGCGACGGTCAGTGCGACCCATCTTTTTGCCGGCATGACGAATTCATGTTATCGCACTCCTCTCGAGGAATCAAACGCCGAGGCGGTCTAATGGTGCACTCCAGAAAATTTGCCGGTCAGCCAGGGTCGCTTGCCAAAGGGACCGCAAACCTGATTAAATGAGGGCCGGACGGTGCGCTCCGCGATGAAACAGGAAGATTCCATAGACTACGTCCTCAAATATCAACAGCCTGACGGCGGATTTCCCTACCTGCCGTCCGGCCGGTCGGTCCTTGAATCGACGGCCTTCAGCCTGCTGGCCGTCCGGGGGCGCGACCCGGAAAGCGGCGCTCCTGGAGAAGGCCGCCGCCTTCCTGACGTCACTTCAAAACAAGGACGGCGGGTTTTTTCTTTTTCCCGGCGATAACCTGAGCTCGGCCTACGGAACGGCCCTGGCCGCTATCGCGCTCAAGACCGCTGGACGCGGCGGTTTACGCGCCCCGCCTCGACGAGGCCGCTTTTTATCTGCGAAATAACCACAAGTTACGCCAGACATCCCGACCTGGATAGGACGTCTGGGGCTGGAACGATTACACGTTTGTCGGCACTCGAGCCCTCCGCCATGGCCGTCCTCGCGCTCAAGCACCTCGGTTCGCTGCCGGAAGGCCGCGGGGCTCAGGCCGAACAGTTCTTCGCCCATACGAAATGCGACCACGGAGGCTGGTCATACGGCGCTCCCACGGATAAAAACGATCCCGAGAGCTCCGTCGCCGGTCTGCACGGTGCTTCCGCCCCATCTCCACGTCACGGCGCTGGTCATGCTCGCCATGCAGGATAAAAAGGACGCTTTCCGGGACGGCCTTAAGATCATCGATGATGCCTTTCCCGGGTCCCGCTGCCCGCTCTCCCTGTCCCTGAGCGCCCTCGCCGTCCACTGCTACGGACGGGACAACCGCCGCCTCCTCGACCGCCTGAACGCGCTTATGATGGAAGACTCCCAGGTTCGGGACATCGTGTTTTATCGCGCCCTGGCGGCGCTGGCGAACCTGACCCAGGAGGACAAGAACCCGCTGCGCCTCGGCGGGTGAACGACGCCATGTCCAGACCGATCTCGCGCCGGAAGTTCCTGGGGATGTCGGCCGGACTGGCCGGGACGGCGCTTGTCGGCTGCGGCCGGGGATCCGCCCCCGCCGGCCGGGCTCGCGTGGCGGTCGTCAAGGCTCCCCGGTACTCCCTCGAGATCAAGACCCTGTTGGCGCCGCATTTCCGCCAGTTCGGGCTGTCGTTGAACGGCAAGTCCGTCCTCCTGAAGCCCAACCTCGTGGACTGCCACGGCGGCGAACATCACATCTTCACCCATCCGACCGTCCTGGCCGCGGCCATCGAGCTTTTCGGGGACTTGGGCGCCAAGGTCAGGGTGGGCGAAGCCTCGGGCCTTCGCCGCGACACCAACACGATCCTTGCCGATTCAGGGTACAAGGAGATCCTGGCGAAGTACGGCGTGCCGTTCGTCGACCTCAACCTCGACGATGTCGAGAGGACGCCCATCCCCTCCAACCTCACCGGGCTCAAGGACCTCTTCATCCCCCGGACAGTGCTGACGTCCGACTTCATCGTCTCCATGCCGAAGCTCAAGACCCACCACTGGGCCGGGGTGACCCTCTCCCTCAAGAATATGCTGGGCGTACTGCCCGGGATCAAGTACGGCTGGCCGAAGAACCGCCTGCACACGATCGGCCTCAACGAAGCCATCGTCGACGTGGGCTATACGGTCCGTCCGGACTTCGCGATCATCGACGGGGTCTACGGGATCGAGGGCAACGGGCCGCTCTTCGGCGACAACAAGTTCGCCGGAGCGCTGATCATGAGCGACGATTTTCTGGCGGCCGACACGGTCGCCTGCCGCATCATGGGCGTCAACCCCGGCAAAGTCGAGTATCTGAAGCTCGCGGCCCGCACCCTCGCCGGGAGCGTCCCGAAGCTCGGCAACTCGGAGGACATCGAAGTGGCGGGCGCGGCGGTCGCCTCCGTGCGGCAGGATTTCAAGCTCCTGGACGAGTTCCGGCGGCTTCGCCTGTAGCCGCGGCCGTTCTCTATTCGTTCTTGGGAACGCGCCGGCCGCCTGCCGAAGTCGATACCTTGAGGGTTGACCCATCTGTCGCGATACGGACGGCCCCCTCTTCATCCGTCCTCAAGACCCGGGCGCCGCGCTCCAGGTATCGTGCGATGATGTCGGGGTGGGGGAGCCCGTAGAGATTACCCCGGCCGGCGGTGACGACGACGATTTCGGGCCGGACCGCGTCGAGGAAGGCCGGGGAGCTCGACGTCCGGCTGCCGTGGTGGGGGGCCTTGAGGACGCGGGCTCGCATATCCGCCTCTCCCTCGATGAGCTCGGCCTCGGCGCCGGACCCGATATCGCCGGGAAGCAGGAAGGACTGCGTGCCCATGGCGATCTTGAGGACCAGCGATTGATCGTTGGCGACATCCTTGAGGCTTGGCGCTCCCGGCTCCGGATGGAGCGCCTCGACCAAGACCTTTCCTTCCCGGCGGCTGAACCCGCGGCCCACGGTGCGCCGTTCCGCGGACGGCTCGAGATTCCGCGCCAATTCCTCGTAGGCCGGGTTTCCGGCGGGCGGCCGGACCGCCTCCCAGAATTCGCCGATACGGAAATTGCGCGCGACCGATTTCAATCCATTGAGGTGGTCGGGATGGCCGTGGGTGAGGACGAGGTAATCGAGCTTTTTCACGCCCAGGTCCCAAAGATAACGGGAGACGACGAGCTCGCCGATGTCCAGGCTGTCGTCCGCCACCCCGCCCCCGTCGATGAGCATCTTTTTCCGTCCGGGGAACTCGACCAGGATCGAATCCCCCTGTCCGACGTCGAGGAAGGTGATCTCGAGGCCCCGTGACGAGCGCGGCGGAAAGGGATAAGTGACCAGGACCGCGGCGAAGACGATAAAAACGCCCAGGCTGACGAGCCTCTGACCCTTGAACCGGGGCCGGAGCAGGATGAGCAGCAGAAAGACGAAATAGCCGGCGACCGTGAGGAGATGGGGCGTCGGGATCCTATAGGAAAGAAAGGGCAGCGGATCGGCGAGGCCCGTCGTCCAGAGAAAGGCGCGGACGAAAAAGGCCAGCGCGGGGACCATCAGGCGCGCGGCGAACGAACTGACGAGCGCCGCCCCCAGGAAGACGAACCCGAGCGCCATGAGCAGGCCGGTCAGCGGGATGGCCAGGAAGTTCAGCAGCAGGCCCGAGAACGTCACCCGGTGGAACGAGCGCGCCAGAAAGGGCATGACGCCGAGCTGGGCCGTTACGGACAGGGCGAACAGCTCGCCGATCTTCAAGGGAAGACGCGGCAGGAGGCGTATCACCTTGGGATAGAAAAGTATTATGGACAGGGTGGCCGCGAAGGTCAGCTGGAAGCCCATGTCGAAAAGATAGAAGGGGTTGACGACGAGGAGCAGGCCGGCGCTGAAGGAGATCGTGTTGAGGACGCGGCTGTTCTTCCACAGCAGCTTCCCGGCGAGGAAAACGATCGTCATGATCACGGCGCGGAACACCGAGGCGCGGCCCTCCACGAGGATCGCGTAGAGAGCGAGGACGAGGATGAGCGCCGCGTAGGCCAGGCGCTTGGGGAGGCGGAGCAGGCTGAGCGCCGAAAAGAGGAGGAAGGCGATCACGGCGATGTGCGCTCCCGAGATGGCGATGATGTGATACAGGCCGGAGCGCTGCAGCGCGGCCGTCGTGGCGGGGGAGAGACGGCCCCGTTCGCCGAGGAGCAGCGCCTCGAAGACGGCGCCCTCCTGAGTCAGGGCGGTGCCGTCCGCGGTGGAGAAGAACTTTTCGATCTTTTCCTGCCAGGCGAGCCGGACGGAAGAGATGGCGCCGAGGAACGGAGGCCCGCCCTTCCCCGGGAGCTTCTCGACGAGCAGGGCGCTCTTGGTGACGGCGTGATTGTGGATCCCCTGGTTCTTCCGGAGGTCGGCGAGCCCCGATTCGTTGAAGTTCCGGAAGTCGCGCCGGGGCAGGACGCGGGCGGAGACCTTGACCCGGTCGCCGGCCCTCAGCCGGAGCGGAGACGGGAACTTGTCCGGATGCAGGACCGTGACGCGGAGATTTCCCCGGGCTTCGGTGTCCCGGTTCGAAAAAGAGATCCTTTCGACGTTCAGGTAGAGATAGGTCTTGCCGACCGCGAACCCCGGCGACCTGAAGAGGCGCCCGGTGAAGTCCGCATAGTCGGCGATGGCGAACTGCTTGACCGGGTTTTTCTCGTAATCGTCGTTCGCCCGCGAATACAGTCCGGACCCGAGACACAACGCGGTGAACAGGACGGCCGCGAAGGCGGTCCGCTCCCTTCGCGTCAGGTAAGCCGTCCAGCCCGCCGCCAGGCCGGCGGCGATCCCGCCGGCGATGAGCGCCGGGGAGACGGGCAGAAGCGAAGCCAGCAGGATGCCCGCGGCGAGAGACACTGACAAAAAGAGGAAAGGGAACGGCGTGGCCATTCAGATGACGATCGTTTCCCGGTGCGTTCCAGGAACCGTTCTCGGGGCGTCGGAAATCTTACCCAGCGGCGCTTCGTTCGAGGCGGCGGAGATCACGAACGCTGGGAGATCATCGGGTCAGTCGCTTATTCCTTGCTGTCCTCTTCGCTGTAGCCTTCGGGCGGCTTGGCGGCGATCTCTTCTTTTTTCTTTTCGATGAAGTCCTTGATGGCGTCGATGCCTTCCTGCGCCTTTTCCTTCACGACCTGGATGCCCTTTTCGGCTTCCCGGCTGATCTTCTCGTAGCCTTCCTTGGCCTTTTCGCCCGTCTTGACGGCTTGCACCTTGATCTTCTGCCGCGTCTCCTTGCCGCTGGCCGGGGCGAAGAGAACCCCCAGGACGAAACCGGCGGCCGCTCCGATCAGGAAAGACAAAGCCGTTTCCAGCCCGCTCGAGCCCTTGTTATCTCCCATCTTTCTTCTCCTTTCTTTTCCTCATCCTTTTCCAGAAAAACATCATCGCGGGATAGACCAGCGGCCAGTAGTTGGCGGCCGGCTTGAGAACCCTCGTCGCGAGGAACATGGAGGCCTGGGACAAGTTGACAGCGGTGTCTTTGGACGCATTCACGAGCTCGCCCAGGTCTTCGACCTTGGCCTTGACGACCAGGTCCAGTTCATTCAGGTTCTCGGCGAGCCGCTTCATTTCGACGAGCGCCTTTTCGCCTTCGCCCGCGGTCCTTCTCAGCTGGATGAGTAACCGCACGAGAAAGACCGCGACGATGACGGCGGCGACCGTCAGAATGAGGAACAGGACCTGATTGAGGGTTAAATTCATCTTGACTCATTAATAAACCAATTCAGGAGGGTTTGTCAATTGAAGAAACGCGCTCGTCTTCGCCCCGGCACTATTGGCGCTTATGGAGGAGGTAAATGAATATCGGAGCGCCCAGCGCGGCGGTGATGATGCCGATGGGGAGCTCGGTCGGGGAGAGGAGAGTGCGGGCCAGAAGGTCGCAGGCGACGAGGAAAACCCCGCCCGCCAGGGAAGAGAGCCCGAAGAGATACCGGTGGTCGGGGCCGACCAGGATCCGGACGCCGTGGGGCACGACGAGCCCGACGAACCCGATGACTCCGGCGACGGAGACGGAAACGGCGGCCAGCAGGGTCGCCACCGCGAGGTAGGCCTGGCGCACCCGCTCGACCGGGCTGCCCATCGACCGGGCCGCTTCGTCTCCGAGAACGAGGAGGTTCATGTCCTTGGCCAGCCACTGGGCGACGAGCAGGCTGACCAAAAGCTGGGGCGCGATGGAAAAGACCTGGCGCCAGTCCGCAAGCTGCACGCTGCCCAGAAGCCAGAAGACCGCCTGTTCAAAGGAATCCGACCGGAGGAACAGGAGAAAAGAGGTCAGCGACGAGGCCAGCGCTCCCGCCGAGATCCCGGTCAGGAGCAGTGTCTCGACCTTGAAAACCGACTTCCTCTGGGACAGCAAGTAAACGGCGATGACCAGCGCGAACCCGGTGGCGAAAGCGAACAGGCTCTGGACGGGCACTCCGAAAGCGACAGTCTGGAGCCCGAGCGCCAGGCAGAGAACGGCGCCGAACGAGGCGCCGGAAGACACGCCGACGACGAACGGGTCGGCCAGCGGATTCTGGAAGTAGCCCTGGAGGATGGCGCCAGAGAGGGACAAGCAGGCGCCGACCAGGAAAGCCAGGATGGCGCGGCAGAGGCGGAGGTCGAGAAAGATCGTCGCGTAGCTCTTGTCGCCGTGGACGAGGAAATTCCAAAGGTCGCGGGGGCTCGTCGGGGCGGGCCCGGTGAGCAGGGACAGTCCGAGGACCGCGGCCAGGAGGACGAGAAGAGCCAGCAGCAGGACCGGTCTCTTTATCCGGGTCTTCATGGCTCTGCGGGAAAACTTTCCGGATGGAGGATGCGGGCGACATCGGCCAGCGCCTGGAAGAGACGCGGCCCGAACCGGGTGGCGATGTTCTCATCCAGGAATTGAATGTTCCGGGTCCGGACGGCTTCGACCGTCTCCAGGCGAGAGTCCGCCATGATCCGGTCCCTCGCTGAATTGAATTCCGCGCGGTCCTTGGCCATGATAATGATGACCTCGGGGTTGTCGTGCACCAGCTGCTCCCGGGTGAGGTTCAGCCAGCGGCGGTGGATCGCGCCGGCGATATTGACCCCTTTGGCCTGAACGATGAGGTCGTTGAGGTAGCTATCGGACCCGCAGGTCCATAGCCCCTGCCATGGGAGAGAGAGGAAGACCCGGGGGGTGTTCGTGACATCTCCCAGAGCGGCCTCCACCCGGCGGCGCTCTTCGTCGAGGTTTTGGCAAAGGCTGTCGGCGGCCTCGCTCCTGAAGGTGAGCCGGCCCATTTTCCTGACCATTTCAGGGACGCCGGCGAGGGTGTTGCCGGAATCGAAAACGAATACGGGAAAATCCAGGCTCCTGAGCTTGTTCACAACCCCGATCGGGTTTCCCCGGAAGGCGATGACCAGGTCGGGGTGCAGGATCTCGATCTTTTCGAGGCTCGGGTCCACCAGGCCGCCCACCTTTTCCCTTTTCCCGGCCTCCGGCGGATGATCGCAGAAGCGGGTGACGCCCACGATCTGCGGTCCCAAGCCAAGGGCGAAAAGGCACTCGGTGATATTGGGCGCGAGCGAGACGATCCGCCGCGGCGGGCCCACCAGGCTGAAGGGATGACCCAGATCATCTTTGAGGACCGCGTTCTGTCCCCGGGCGGCCGGGCACGGACCCGCGAAAATCAGGGCGAGCCAGAGGAGAAGGGCCGGCATCCTGCAGCCTACGGCGCCGGCCTCTGTCTCGGCACGAGGGAGATCTCGGGGAGTCTGGAGTGGAGATTCTCCCGGATGTCCACATCCGCCAGGAAAACATCCTTGATCCGGGAGCGTGTGACCATCTCGGCCGGCGCGCCTTGGGACCTGATCCGCCCGTCCTTGAGGAAAACGATCTTCTGGGAGAACGGCACGACGAGGTTGATGTTGTGCTCGGCGCAGAGGATGGTCTTTCCCCGCTCCTTTTGGAGCCTCTCCAGGACCTGGAAGATCTCCAAGCCGTAATTGATATCCAGGTGGGAGCTGGGCTCGTCGAGCAACAGAAGAGGTGTGTCCTGGGCCAGGGCCCGGCCGATGTACACGCGCTGGCGCTCGCCCCCGCTCAGATGGGCGATTCTCTTTCCGGCCAGATGGCGGATCTCGAGCATGTCCAGGACATCGTCCAATGATCGTCCGGTCTTCGGCTGACAGCCCGGCGAAGCGCTGCTGGCGGGCGTATCGCCCCATGGTCAGGACCTCGAGGACGCTGAACTCGAACGTCAGGTCGAAAAACTGGGGGACGAAGGCCACCAGCCGCGCGATCTCCCGGCGGCCCATGCCGGAGAGGTTCCGGCCGGCGAGGAAGACTTCGCCCCCGGTGTCATTCAGGAGGCCCTGGATCGCCCGGATCAGCGTGCTCTTGCCGGAGCCGTTCGGACCCAGGATGGAGACGAATTCGCCCTCCTCGAGGGCGAGATCGACTTCCCGGATAACTGGAGCGCCGCCGTATCCGGCGGACAGGCCCCTGGTTTCCAATATCGGCATGGCATAGTGTATGTAACCCGTTTGTCCCTGAAAAATCAAGAACAGCCCCGGGGTTGACATCGCGCAGGGTTGAATCTAATATTGAGCATCAGCTCGCAAATTTAAGATAAATCAAGAAATTATCGGCAGGTCCAAGCGATGAAAGACTCCTATCCATTCCGCGAGATCGAGGCCAAGTGGCAGGGCGCCTGGGAGGAGAAGGCGGTGTTCGAGGCCGCCGAAGACCCCGGCCGCCCGAAGTATTACTGCCTCGAGATGTACCCCTATCCTTCGGGCAGGATCCACATGGGTCATGTCCGGAACTATTCCATCGGCGACGTCCTCTCCCGTTTCTGGCTGATGAGGGGCTTTAATGTCCTCCATCCGATCGGCTGGGATGCCCTCGGGATGCCCGCCGAAAACGCGGCCATCAAGCACGGGATCCACCCGCAGAAGTGGACCCTCGACAACATCGCGAATATGAAGAGCCAGCTCAAGCGGCTCGGGTTCAGCTACGACTGGTCGAGGGAGGTCAACACCTGCCTGCCCGAATACTACAAGTGGAACCAGTGGATTTTTCTGAAGATGCTCGAGAGGGGCCTGGCTTTCCGCAAGAAAAGCTGGGTCAATTGGTGTCCCCAGTGTCAAACGGTTCTGGCTAACGAGCAGGCGGCCGGAGGCGGCTGCTGGAGGTGCGAATCGCCCGTCGAGCTCAAGGAAATGGAGCACTGGTTCCTGAAGATCACGGCCTACGCCCAGCAGCTCCTCGACGGCCATCAGGAGCTCGGCAAGTGGCCCGAACATGTCATCCAGATGCAGCGGAACTGGATCGGGCCGAGCGAGGGGGCGCTCATCACCTTCGCCCTCGAGGGCGGCGGGCCGGGCATCGAGGTCTTCACGACGAGGGTCGACACCATCTTCGGCGCCACGTTCATGCTCCTCTCTCCCGACCATCCCCTGAGCCGCGAGCTTCTCGCCGGTTCCCCGGAGAAAGAGAGCCATAGGGCCGACATGGCCCGGCGCGGCCGCGAAGCCCGCATGAGGAAGCTCCCCGGAGAAGAGGAAAAGGAGGGCCTGGACACGGGCCGGAAGGTGATCAACCCCTTTTCGGGCGAGGCCATCCCGGTCTGGATCGCCAATTATATCCTGATGGATTACGGGACGGGCGCCGTCATGGCCGTGCCGGCCCATGATCAGCGGGATTTCGAATTCGCCCGCAAGTATTCCCTCCCCGTCAGGGTCGTGATCGCTCCCGAAGGCGGGACTCCGCCCGCGGCATCCGAGGCCGCTGCGACCGACGAATACGGGGTCCTCGTCGATTCGGGCCCGTTTTCCGGGCTGAAGTCCGCCGAGGCGATGGACAGGATGTCGGCTCTGGCCGAGGCGCGCGGGTTCGGCCGGAAGAGCATCACCTACCGGCTCAGGGACTGGGGCATCTCGCGGCAGCGCTACTGGGGAACTCCCATTCCCGTGATCTTCTGCGACCGCTGCGGTATCGTCGGCGTCCCCTACGAGGACCTTCCCGTCGAGCTGCCCCGCGATGTCGAATTCACGGGGGAAGAAGGCTCGCCTCTCGAGAAAGTCCCGAGCTTCGTCGAGACGATCTGTCCGAAATGCGGCGGCCCGGCCCGGCGGGAAACGGATACCATGGACACGTTCTTTGATTCCTCCTGGTATTTTTTGCGCTATGCCTCCCCGCACAAAGACGACGGCCCGTTCGACCCCGCCGCCGCCGCTTACTGGCTGCCGGTCGATCTTTACATCGGCGGCGTCGAGCATGCCATCCTGCACCTGATCTACGCCCGGTTCTTTACAAGGGTGCTCAGGGACCTCGGCGATTCCCCCGTGAGCGAACCCTTCCCTCATTATTTGGCCCAGGGGATGGTCACCAAAGACGGGTCCGCCATGTCCAAGTCCAAGGGGAATGTCGTCGACCCCGACGACATGCTCGCTGGATACGGGGCCGACGCACTGCGGCTCTTTATCCTCTTCGCCTCCCCCCCGGAAAGGGAGTTCGCTTGGAACGAAGACGGGATCGAGGGCTGCTCGAAGTTCCTGAACAGGGTCTGGACCCTGGTCCATGAGAACCTGGACCTCTTCGAAACGTCCGGGGCTTCGGGAGCCGCGCTGACGGCCGCGACGGCCGGCGCCGGGCTGGAGCTGCTGAAGAAAACCCACCAAACGATCCGCAAGGTTACCGACGATATCGGGAAGCGCTTCCATCTCAACACCGCCGTCAGCGCCATGATGGAGCTCTATAACCTCGCTAAAAAAGATAAAGACGCTTTGAGGCCGACCGCCGAGGGACGGACTGCGCTGAAGCTGGCCGTGGAAGCCATGATCATCCTCCTCAGCCCCTTCACCCCCCATATCTGCGAGGAGCTGTGGGAAGCGACCGGACACCGGGGCTTCCTGGCCAGGCAGTCGTGGCCGGCCTTCGATCCCGAGCTGGCCCGGGAAGACAAGGTGACCGTGGTCGTCCAGGTCAACGGCAAGCTGAGGGACCGGTTCGAAGCGGACGCCGGGACGGCGGAAGACGAGATCAAGGCGACCGCCCTCGGCCTCGAGCGCGTCTCGGCCGCCGTCGCCGGGAAGACGGTCCGCAAGGTGATCTGTATCGGGAATAAGCTGGTGAACATCGTCGTCTCATGAACCCGACGGCAAGAAAGTTCCTGGTCCTGGCCGCGGCCTGCGTCCTGGCGATCCAGTGCGGCTACCACCTCCGGGGGACGGGGACCTTTCTTCCGCCGGGCATCAAGACCGTCAGCGTCCCGATGTTCAAGAACTTCAGCACGCGGTACGGCCTCGATGTCACCCTGACCCAGGGCGTGATCGATGAGTTCGTGGCCAGGGGCAAGGTGGAGGTCATCGATGACGCCGGGAGCGCGGACGCCGTGCTGGTCGGCGAGATATCCTCCTTCAGCGTCAACCCGATCGGGTTCTCCAGCCAGAACACCGCCGACCGTTACATGGTCATGGTCGTCGCCAAGATCGTGCTGCGCGACCTCAAGGACGAAAAGGTCATTTTCTCAAACCCCTCCTACGTCTACCAGGAGGAATACGAGGTCCCCCAGGGAACGAGCTACGAAACGTGGGAGACCGAAGCCTTAGGCAAGATCGCGCAGAAGTTCGCCAGGAGCCTCATCAGCACCCTCCTCGAGGGATTCTGAGATGGCGCTGAGCCGGCCTCCCGAGGACGGTATCCGGGAGGATAAGCTCTCCCCCTGCTACGTATTCTATGGCGAGGAGACGTATTTCGCCGACAAGTTCGTTCGCGATCTCCGGAAGGTCCTTTTGAGCCCCGACGGAGAGAGTCTCCACCTGGAGAAGTTCGACCTCGCGGAGACCCGCTGGGCGGAGATCCTGGACGTCGCCCGAACGGCCCCCTTCTTTTTCGCGCCCTGGCGCCTCCTGCTCGTGACGGGCAGGGAAGATTCGAGAAAGCAGCCGTCGGACGCCGACCAAAAGAAGGACCTCAAGAAGAAGCCGCCGGATATCGAGCGCCAGATGATCCGGGAATACTGCCAATCCCCCGCGCCGAAGACGATTCTCATCCTGGTCATTCCCGGAAAGGTCAAGAAGGGGCATCCGCTGCTCAAACACTTCGAATCCCTGCCGGCGGGCGCCGCGGACATTCAGGAGATGAAGCCCCTGAAGGGCCGCTCGCTCACCGAGTGGCTCGCGTCGGCCGTCAGGGCCTCCGGCAAAGTGGTCACCCCCGAGGCGCAGAGAAAACTCGTCGAGATCGTCGGGAGCGACCTCAGGCGGCTCGAAAACGAACTCGAGAAGCTGTTCACGTTCGCCTCGGACCGGCGCGTGATCGACACCGACGACGTCGCCGAAATCTGCGACTGGGGGAGGACATTCCAGGAGTGGGAGCTCGTCAGCAGCCTGGAGAAAGGCGACGGCCGGCAAGCGCTCGTCGTCCTCGGCCGTCTCTTCCGGGAAGGCGCGCGGCCCGAGTACGTTCTCGGGGCCATCGCCGGCCTCTTCCGCGACCTCCTGTTGGCCCGGGTCTGGCGCAGACAGGGCCAGGACAGGAAGGAGATCTTCCGGAACCTGAGGCCCAAGATCCAGGAATTCTTTACGGATTATGAAATGATCTTCCGGGGGTTCTTTGAGGTCGCCGAGGATTCAAAAAGCGATCTGCTCGGCCGGGCGCTCGGCGAGCTCGAAAGGATCGATATGCTGATCAAGTCCTCGGACGTGCCGGCCGAGGCCATGATCTCGGGGTTTGTGGTGGATTATTGCCGCCGCCGGCGGCCGAAGCCCGGGCGGGAAGCTACTTCGGGGAAGCGGGGTTGAGGGACTTGACCTGGCGTCCGAGCCGGGACTTATACCGGGCGCCCTTGTTTTCGTGGATCGATCCCTTCTTGACCGATTTATCGATCATCGACACCGTCTTCGGCAGGAGTTTCTCGGCGGCTTCCTTATCCTTGCCCTCGATGGCTTGGCGGAGCTTTTTGACCTGGGTGCGGAGTTCGGCTTTATTCTTCCGGTTGATGGCGTTGCGGCGCACGCTGTGGCGCTGCTGCCGGATGGTGGATTGATGAATCGCCATATTATTCTCCTCGTGTTCGCGCCATATGATAGACCAGGGGGGCGGCTAAAGTCAACCCGGCCGGGGGGACGGAAAGGGGCCGCCGCGTGAAGATCGTGCTCCAGCGGGTCGGTGAGGCCTCGGTCGAAGCGGCCGGCCGCCTCGAGGGGAAGATCGGGCGCGGCATCTGTCTTCTCATCGGCGTCGAAAAGGGCGATACCGCGCAGGACGCCGACTTCCTGGCCGGGAAAGCCGTGGAACTCCGGATCTTCCCGGACGCCGCGGGCAAGATGAACCTCTCCCTGGCGGAGGTCGGCGGCGAGGTGCTGGCGGTTTCCCAGTTCACCCTCGCCGGCTCGACGCGCAAGGGGCGTCGGCCCGGGTTCGACGAGGCGGAGGAGCCGAAGAGGGCGGAGGAGCTGTTCCGCCTTCTCGTGGACAAGATCCGGGAGCGGGGTTTCCGGGTGGCGACCGGCGTGTTTCAAGCCGAGATGGACGTCCGGTTGGTCAACGAGGGACCGGTGACTTTCATCCTCGAGAGCCGGCGGCCCGGCTTCAGCCGCTGAACCGTACGCTGCTGATCCTGCTGAGGGCGCCCGCGGCGGCCTGCCTGACGTAGATGTTCCCGTCCTTGGTGAGCTTGACCAGCATGCCGATCGCATCCTGGCCTCCGATTGTTCCCAGCGCCTCGGCCGCGCTCCGGCGGACATCGACATTGGGGTCGGCCAGGGTCACCTGGATCGCCTGGAGGACCCCGTCATCGGTTCGCCGGGCCAGGATCTTGAGGGCCGCGCTCCGGGCATACCAGGGCGGCTGGGTCAGCTTTTCGTAAAGTGAGGAGGGGCTCCAGTTCTCCCGCCCGACCAGTTCATTGATCAGGAAATCGCGGTTTTTTTCCGCGGGGTCGTCGAGAGCCTCGACCAGGACCTTGGACACCCAGGGTGCCTTCAGCCGGGCGACCGCCCTGAGGATCTTCAGCCGCCGGTCCTTGTCGGGAAGCGACCTCAGCTTGCGGAGGACCGCCGCCGCGTAATAGTCGTTATCCTTTTTCTTCTCCCCGAGCTCCTTGACGGCCGCCTTGGCGGCATTGCTGATCGCCCGGAACTGGTCGCCGATGTAGTTTTGATAGATCTCGGATTCAGGATAAGAAGCTTCCCGCAGGAACTTGAGGGCCGTCGCCTTGACGAGCGGCGAGGAGTTCTCTTCCTTCAGGACCGAGAGGAGGAAAAGGGTCCTGTCGTCCGGCCCCAGGCTTTCGATGTTGGTATAGATGAACCGGATCTTCTCCTGGGCCGGCAGGGGAAGGAACTGTTCCGAGAATTCCTGAAGCGTCATCGCCTGTTCCGCCAAAGCCGTTGATATCGTCAGACCAAATCGAGGAAATGCCCCAGCTTTTCCTTTTTGGTCTTGAGGTACTTGATGTTGCAGCCGTTCGGCGGGATCTCGAGCGGCACCCGGTCCACGATCTCGAGCCCGTAGCCCGCCAGGCCGATGTACTTTCGGGGGTTGTTGGTGAGCAGTCGGATCTTCCTGACGCCGAGGGCTACGAGGACCTGGGCGCCAACCCCGTAATCCCGGTGGTCGGCCTTGAAGCCCAGCAGGCGGTTGGCCTCGACCGTATCGGCCCCCTGGTCCTGGAAGGCATAAGCCTTGATCTTGTTGAGCAGCCCGATGCCCCGTCCTTCATGGTTCAGGATGTACAGGACGACGCCCCGGCCCTCCTGGTCGATCATTTCCATGGAGCGGTGGAGCTGGTCGCCGCAGTCGCAGCGGCAGGACCCGAAGGTGTCCCCGGTGAGACACTGAGAGTGGGCCCGGACGAGGATGGCGTCCCCGCCTTCGATGATTCCCTTGACGAGCGCGATGTGCTGGTCGTGGCGGATGGTGTCCTCGAAGACGAAGACCCGGAAATGCCCGAACCGTGTCGGCAGGTCGGCCTCCTCGATCTTGCGGACCAGGCTCTCCGTCTTCATGCGGTACTTGATCAGCTCGGCGACGGTCAGGATGGGGATGCCGTGCTCAACGCTGAATTCCTCGAGTTGGGGCAGGCGGGACATCGTCCCGTCTTCGTTCATGATCTCGCAGATGACGCCCGCCGGCATCAGGCCCGCCAGCCGGGCGAGGTCGACGGCGGCCTCGGTCTGTCCCGCCCTGGCCAGGACGCCGCCCTCTTTGGCCTGAAGGGGGAAAATGTGCCCGGGGCGGACCAGGTCGGCCGGCACCGTCGCGGGGTTGATCGCCACTTCGACCGTCTTCGCCCTGTCGAAGGCGGAAATGCCCGTGGTCACTCCCTCCTTGGCATCAACGGATACGGTGAACGCGGTTTCGAACCGGGAGGTGTTCTCGCGGACCATGAGCGGCAACTGAAGCTCGGCCAGCCTCTGCGCGGTCAGCGGGAGGCAGACGAGCCCGCGCCCGTGGCGGCTCATGAAATTGATGCTTTCGGCCGTGGCTTTTTCGGCGGCGATCATCAGGTCGCCTTCGTTTTCGCGGTCCTCGTCGTCGACGATAATGATCAGGCGGCCGGCACGGACCTCCTCGAGCGCCTGTTCGACGGTGACGACCCGGGATTGTTTATCCATGATGATGCGTTTTGTCCTTATGTCTTGAATTGGCGGACCCGATTATACACATATTTTCCGATGATGTCACACTCAAGGTTGATCACCTGACCTCTTTTGAGGTCAGCCAGGTTGGATTTGCCGATCGTCACGGGTACGAGCTCGACTTCAAAAGACGCCTGGCCGAGTTGCGCGATCGTCAGGCTCACCCCGTTCACCGCCACCGAGCCTTTGGGGACAAGATAGGGTTTAAGCTCCCGCGGGAAAGAGACCTTGAGGCGTTTTCCCGGCCTCCTCTCGGACACGCTCAAGACCCGCCCGCAGCCGTCAATATGGCCCGTCAGCAGGTGACCGCTGAGGAGAGATTGGAGCGTCAGGGGAACCTCGAGGTTCAGTCGGTCTCCCGGACTGAGCGAGCCGAGATGGGTTTTCAGGAGCGTCTCTTGGGAGAGATCGAAGACCAGGCGCCGCCCCTCCCCCCCCGTCAGGCTGAGGCATGTCCCGTTGACGGCCACGCTCTCGCCCGGCGGCAGGGCGGGGAATCCCGCGGGCGCTTCGAGGATCAGCTCCTGTTTTCCATGACCGTAGCCCTTGAAAACCCCAAGGTGCTGGATGATTCCGGTAAACATTAAAGTCGTCCTTCCAGGATGATATCCTGTCCGACGGCAAAGGAGGAGAGAGCCTTGACCTTCAGGGCCCTGCTCATTCTGCCGATGCCGGTGCCTTCGAGAAAAGACGGGGCATCTCTCCCTCCCACGAGCTTGGGCGAGATGACCAGAAAAAGCCGGTCGGCGAGCCGCGATTCGATCATGGCGGTGTGCAGGCGGCTTCCCCCTTCGACGAGCAGGCTGGCGATCCCGCTCTCTCCAAGCCATGACAGCGCCCGGGAGAGGTTGACGGTCTTCGTCCCGCCGGGGATCCGGACGACCTCGACTCCCTTTTTCCTGAGAGCCATCTCTCTTTCCCGGGGCGCCCCGATAGTCGTCAGAACGGCGATCTTCCCACGGTCGAGGGTCGACAGCATCCTGGCCCGGAGCGGAAAGCGGAGCTTGGAATCAACCACGGTCCGGAGGATCGGCTTCCCTTTCCACAGCGGATGCCTGACCGTCAGCAGAGGGTCGTCATGGACAATGGTGTTGACGCCGACCATGATGGCGTCGTGCTCGCCGCGGAGGAGATGGCCGTACTCCCTGGCCCCGGGCGAGGAGATCCAGCGCGAATCCCCGGTGCGGGAGGCGATCCGGCCGTCGAGGCTGGCCGCGGCCTTGAGGGTGACGAAGGGGATGCCGGTCGTGATATGCTTGATGTAGGCCGCGTTCATCTCCCGGTGCCGCTCCTGGAGCAGGCCCACCTCGACCCCGATCCCGGCTTGCCGGAGACGCCGGATGCCTTTCTTGAAGACGAGCGGGTTGACGTCATATGAGGAAACGACGACGCGCGCCGGCGCCGCCCGGATCACCGCTTCGATGCAGGGCGGCGTCCTTCCCCAATGGACGCAGGGCTCGAGGGTCAGGTACAGCGTGCCCCCCCGGGCGCGCGGCCCGGCCAGGCGCAGGGCGTTGATCTCGGCGTGGGGCGTCCCCGGCTTCTCATGATAGCCGTAGCCCACGATCTTCGGGCCGTTGACCAATACCGCGCCGACATACGGGTTGGGGCTCGCCCAGCCCCTGGCTTTTTCAGCCAGGCCGTAGGCCATCTCGAGATACGCCAGATCATCCGGATTGTTCATGAGATGAGCGCCGCGGCGAACTGCTCGGGAGAGAAGAGCTCCAGATCCTCGGCCTGCTCCCCGACCCCGAGGAGCTTGATCGGAAGGCGGAGCTCGTCGGCGATGCCGATGACGCTTCCGCCTTTGGCCGTGCCGTCGAGCTTGGTCAGGAAGATCCCGGTGATCCCCGTGAACTTGAGGAACTCCCTGGCCTGGACGATCGCGTTTTGACCGATGGTCGAATCGAGGACCAGCAGGATCTCCTGGGGAGCGCCCGGGATCTCGCGGGCGATCACCCGCTTGATCTTCTCCAGTTCGTTCATCAGGTTGGTGTTGGTGTGGACCCGGCCGGCGGTATCGATGATCAGGAGGTCGCTGCCGTGGGCCTTGAACGACTGGGCGGCGTCGAAGACGACCGCGGCCGGGTCCGCGCCGTACTGGCCGCGGATGACCGGGAGGCCCAACCTCCTGCCCCAGACGGAGAGCTGTTCCTGGGCCGCCGCCCGGAACGTGTCGGCGGCGACGAGCTGGATCTTCTTGCCGCGGTCCTTGAAGTGCCGGGCGATCTTGGCAACGGACGTCGTTTTTCCCCCGCCGTTCACGCCGACCACCATGATCACGGCGGGACCGGCGTCGACGTCGAGGCTCGACGGGTGCCGGCTCAGGACGCGGACGAGCTCTTCCCGCAGGGCATCGCGGACGGCGGGCGCAGGGTCGTCTTTCCGCGTCCTCTCCCTGAGGGCTTGGACGATCCTCTCCGTCGCCGGAACGCCCACATCGGACAGGATCAGGGCTTCTTCGAGCTCTTCGAGGATCTGGTCCCTGGTTTTTCCGCTCCTGAGGAGGTTGTCCAGCCTGTCGCGCAGCGACCGGCCGGCCCCGGAGAGTTTTTGCCTGAGGTTTCCCAGCACAGCGCCTCAATTATATTTTCCCGCCTGATTGCCGTCAAGGAATGTAAACCTGTGGGAGATGGCCGGCCGACAGCGGGCTAGCTCCCGTTCGGGTTTTTAACGCCGTTTCCGAAACGCTCTTCTCGGCGGCTGCGTAACTCGCGTTTCAAATCCGATCGTTCCAAATTTGATTCTCTTTTGGTCCGGTGGGGTTTCCGTTCTATCGTTTCGAGCTCAATACATACTCGCCGCCCGGAACCCGGGGTTCCCTCGAAGCGCATTTCGGAAAGGCTAAACCCTCTCATGGTCGCCGCGTCCGCTGCCGGCCGGCCATCTCCCCCGCGCCAGGCGCCCGTTTGTCGATAGGTCAGTATTATGATAAATTGGCGCTTAAGATATGGATACAGCGCAATGGTTGACAGCTCCCCCGCGGCCTGAGGCCGGCGGCCTGGCCGCCGAGCTGGGGATCCCGCCGGCGATCGCCCAAGTCTTGATGAACCGGGGAGTCCTCACCGCCGAAGCCGCCCGGAGCTTCCTTCATGGGGGCCTGGACAGCCTTCTCGACCCCTACCTGTTCAACGACATGGCGAAGGCGGTGGAACTCGTGCACAACGCGATCGAGCGTCGCGATAAGATCCTCATTTTCGGGGATTATGATGTCGACGGCGTGCTTTCGGTCGTCATCCTGATGCGGGCGCTGAGAACCCTCGGGGCCGAGGTCGATTATTACATCCCCGAGCGGCTCAAGGAAGGGTACGGGATCAAGGACGAGCATCTCCAAGTGGTCGAGGAGAGGGGCGCCCGGCTGGTGATCAGCGTCGATTGCGGGATCAAGGCGGTCTCGTTCGCCCGGAAAGCCGCCGCCATGGGCGTCGAGGTGATCATCACGGACCATCATCGGGCCGGGGATGAGATCCCGCGGGCCTCGGCCATCCTGAATCCCGTGCTGAGCGATTCCGGATATCCTTTCAGGGGATTGGCCGGAGTCGGCGTAGTCTTCAAGCTGCTGCAGGCCATCCTGACGACAGCGGGCAAGTCGGCGGCGCTGCCGCATTACGCGAAGCTCGTCGCCATCGGCACGATCGCCGATGTGGCGGAGCTTCGCGGCGAAAACAGGCTCCTCGTCAAGGAGGGGCTTCGCGGGCTTAGGAATGTCACGAACCGGGGACTGAAGAGCCTCATCAGCGAGTGCCGGCTGGCCGGCAGGAAGATCACCGAGGGCGACGTTGGGTTCCGGATCGGGCCGCGGATCAACGCCGCCGGCCGGATGGGCGCCGCCGACGACGCCGTCAAGCTGTTTTTCGCGGACTCCGCCGAGGAATCCGCCGAGTTGGCCGCCCGGCTCAGCGGGTTCAACGAGTCCCGTCAGCAGCAAGAGGACCTCATTTTTGAAGAGGCTCTTAAAGAGGTGAAGGAGGGCTCCCTCGACGACCGGTACAAAGTTCTCGTGCTGGGCTCCGAGTCCTGGCATCGCGGCGTGATCGGGATCGTCGCCAGCAAGCTCAAGGAATATTTCTACAGGCCGGTAATACTCCTGACCTACGTCGACGGCAAGGCGTCAGGGTCCGGCCGGAGCATCAGCGAGTTTTCGCTGATCGAGTGTCTGGACGCCTGCCGGGATGTGTTCCTGGATTATGGGGGGCATACGCTGGCCGTGGGCTGCAGCCTGGCGCGGGACCGCGTCTCCGAGTTCAGGGAGCGGGCGAACGCTTACGCCGAGTCCAGGCTCAGCGCCGATGACCTGTTGCGTAAGGTCAGGATCGACGCCAGCCTGAGCCTCGCCGAGATCGACGGCCCATTTCTCAAATCCTATCTCCTGCTGTCTCCCTTCGGCGTGGGCAATCCTAAACCGGTTTTCCTGTCGTCCGGAGTCGAGGTCTGGAGCGCGCCCCAGCTCATCCATGGGAAGCACCTCAAGTTCATCGCCCGGCAGGACGGGCGGTCCTTCGAAGCCATCGGCTGGGACGAGGCCGACCGGGCCCAGGAGATCCGGCGCGGCTCGAGGATCAACCTCGCTTACACACTCCAATCCTCGACCTACCTGGGCGAAGAAAGATACTCCCTCAATATCGAAGACATCGGGAAATAAAGCAGCCGTCATGTTAAGGTTGGCCTGGCCCCGAGCCGCACGGGCTGTCCTGGCGGGAGTCCTCATCCTGGTGGTAACCGTCATCCTCGGCTATTTCGTTTCTCACCGCCGGCCGCCGACCGTCGTGCCCGGAAGGGTCGCGGACATCCCGGCCGAGCCAGTGGAAAAACAGGAGGGGATCGAGCACATCGAGTTCCGCGGCGACCGGACGATCCAGGTCAAGGCGGGATCCTGGCACAGGGGGGAAGACGGCCGCTTCTTCCTCGAAAAAAACGTCGAGGTCCGCGACCTGGCCGGCAAAGGAGGCCGGGAGATCCATATCGCCGGGGACAGGGTCGTTTATGACAAGGATTGGACCGAGGCCCGGCTCGAGGGAAACGCCAAGGTCCGGTTCGGCGACCTGCAGTTCGAATCGTCGGACTTCGACTACCGGAAAGGCGCCGATGTCCTGTCCACCGATCACGGCGTCGTCATCACCTCGCCCAAGCTTGGCGGCACCGCCTCGCGGATGACCTATTCGTTCAAGGACGAGATCATCCGGCTGGAGGGTTCGGTGAGCCTCCAGGCCAAGGGAGAATCCGCGGAATCCGAGCCGGTGATAATCAATGGAAATGTCCTGACGTACAGGCGCCTGGAACGGAAAGGCCGGGGCGAAGGGGAGGCCGGATTCTCCCTGGGGCAAAGCCGCGGCCGGGCCGAGGCCCTCGATTTCCTGTTGACGGACGACGAGCTGTATCTTCTGGATTTCTCCCTGAAGGGAGGGGCGAGGATCAGCCTGGTCGAAGATCAAGGACCCGCCGGCGGCAACCCGGCCCTGATTCGGACGCAGGATATCCGGGCGGAACAGATGGACGGCCGGGCCTTCCTGAACTTGAACAAGATCCATTCCGTCGAAGCCCGCGGCGGGTGCTCCATGGACTCGCATACTCCCGAAGGGCGGCCGCTCCGCGTCCTGTCCGGCGAGATGATGTTCGTTTTCGACAGGTGGGGCGGGCTGAGGGAGTACCGGGCCGTCGGCGGGGCCAACCTGGTCGAGCGTGGCGCGGCTGGCGGGGTCGCGAGGACGATCTCGGGCGAGACCATCCTGATCGAGGGCCCCGGGGACATGCTGCGCGTAACCGCCAAGGAGGGGGGGAAGCGACCCTCGATTCCGCGGAGAACGAGATCACCGCCGGGGTGATCGAGCTCTTCCCGAAGGGCGAAGATATCTTCGCCGCGGGAAGCGTCAAGCTTCTTCTCAAGGCTCAAAGGGAGAGCAGGGAATCCGTGGGCTTCTTTTCCGGGCAGCAGCCGGTGATGGCTGTTTCCGGCGCCCTGAGCTACTTGAAGGAGTCCGATCGTCTGATTTTAAGTGAGGGCGCGCGAATGTGGCAGGGGAAGCAGATGCTGTCCGGGAATGAGCTGTCCGCCCAGAGGGACACGGGGGAGCTCCGGGGCTCCGGCCGGGTCCAGGCGGTATTCCCCCGGGCCTCGAAAAAGGAGGGAGCAAAAGAGGAGAGGCTGGAAGTCGGCGGGGAGAACTTGGTCTTTACCCCCAAGGATCATCTCCTGACGTTCCAGAGCAAGTGCTGGCTCAAGACCCAGAACGCCAGCCTGACCGCGGACCGCGTCGACGTTTTCATGTCCGGCGAAGCCAACGCGATCACGACCATCGAAGCCGGGGGGCGGGTCGTCATCGTCAGCGGGTTCCGGGAGGGCCGGGGGAACACGGCCATCTACGACCTGGACAAGGAGACGATCGACCTCACGGGAAACCCCTCGCTCACGGACAAGGAGAAGGGCGTGATCGAAGGCGATAAATTGACCTTCTACCTGGGCGATGGTAGAATCCACGTCGAGAACAGGGGCAGGGAGCGCTCTGTCACCGTCATCAAGTCCTGAAAAATGAACCCGCAACTCAGAGCCATCGGTCTGGAAAAAAGCTACCGGGGGAAAAAGGTCGTTGACGGTATCTCGGTGAACATCGAGAGGGGGGAGATCGTGGGGCTCCTGGGGCCGAACGGCGCCGGGAAAACGACGACTTTCTCCATGATCATCGGCCTCGTGCCCCTGGACGGAGGCCGGATCTATCTCGGCGAGGAAGACATCACGGAAATGCCCATGTACAGGCGGGCCCAGAAAGGGCTCAGCCTCCTTCCGCAGGAACCTTCTGCTTTCCGCCGGTTGAGCGTCGAGAACAACCTGCGGGCGATCCTCCAGGTCTTGCCGGACAGCCCGGCTCGCGGCGACACGGACATCGACGGCGTCCTGGAAGAATTCGGATTGGCGCGCCTGGCCAGGTCCAAGGCCTTCACCCTGTCCGGAGGTGAGCGTCGCCGGCTGGAGATCGCCCGGGCGATGCTCACACGGCCCGAGTTCGTCCTTCTCGACGAACCGTTCACGGGCATTGATCCCCTGGCCATCCAGGATCTGCAGCGCATCATCCGCGGGCTTAAGGACAGGGGCCTCGGCCTGGTGATCACCGATCACAGCGTCCGCGAAACGTTGAAAATTACCGACCGTGCGTATATCATCGATAAAGGACGCATCCTGATGGAAGGACGGCCCCGGGAGCTGGTGGAGAGCGAGAGCGTCAAAAGAAGCTATCTGGGAGATGATTTCACTCTCTAGGCCGAAAGTGAGAAAAGACGGGCACACATGGTCCTGAAACAGAGGCTCGACCAGCGGCAGGTCCAGAAGCTGATCCTGGCGCCCGCCCTCCAGCAGGCGATCAAGCTGCTTCCCCTGACCAACTTGGAGCTCATCGAGATCATCGACGACGAGCTGGCCCAGAACCCCGTGCTCGAGGACGAGACGACCGAAACGAAGACCAGGGAGACTGAGGGGAAAGAGGGCTCGAACGAAGACCGGGCGGCAACCTCCGAGCCCGGGACGAGCGAGACGGAGCCGGCGGGGGAGCCCGATGTGTCCGGGGATCTGGAGTTTGAATCCCGGTTCCAGGATTACCTCGATGACGGCTTCCGGCCCCATTTTTCCGAGAAGCGGGACGCGCCCTCGCTGGAGAACACGCTTTCCAAGAGCCCGTCGCTCCTGGACCTCCTCAGCCTGCAGGCGAACGTGACGTTCACCGATAAGGCCGATAAGGAAGCGGCCCAGCTGGTGATCGGCAACATCGACGAGGACGGCTATCTCCGGGCGACCGAAGAAGAGCTGAGCCGCCAGGCCGGCGTTTCCGTCGAGAGGATGCACGAGATACGGGAAAAGATCAAGACCTTCGATCCGGTCGGCGTGGGCAGCCTCGACCTCCAGGAAGCCCTGCTGGCGCAGATGGACTACCGGCAGATCGAAGACGAGACCGCCCGCCGGATCGTCCAGGATCACCTCGAGCTGGTCAAGAGATCCGATTTCGCTCAGCTCGCCAAGGCCCTGGGGATCCCCCTCAACGAGATCGGCGGTCATCTCGATGTGATCAAGCGGCTGGACCCGGCTCCCGGAAGCAAATACAGCCAGCAGAAGACGACTTACGTCGTGCCCGATATCAGCGTCACGAAAGAGGATAACGAAATCCTGATCGGGCTCGTCAATGACGGCCTTCCCCGCCTGAGGATCAGCGGCAGCTACCCGAGCCTTCTGGCCAAGGCGGCCAAGGAAAGCGCCGAAGCCTACAATTACCTCAAGGATAAGCGCAAGAAAGCCGAGTGGTTCCTGCGCAGCCTGGATCAGCGCGACCAGACGATCTACCGGGTCGCCAAATCCGTCGTCGACCGGCAGCGCGATTTCTTCGAAAAAGGAATGGACTTTATCAAGCCGCTGACGCTGATGGAGATCGCGCGCGAGATCGGCGTTCACGAATCCACGGTCGGGAGGGTGGTGGCCAACAAGTCCATGTCCACTCCCTGGGGCGTCTTCTCGCTGAAGTACTTCTTCCACAAATCCCTGACGGGCGACCTGGGCGAGGAGGTCTCTTCGCTCAATATCAAGGAGAAGATCCGCAAGCTTGTCGAGAACGAGGACCGGAGCCGGCCGCTGAGCGATATCGAGATCGGCGACATCCTCGCCAGGAACAACCTCAAGATCGCCCGCCGGACCGTGGCCAAGTACCGGAAGCAGCTCAAGATATCGCCGTCCCACATCAGGAAAAGGAAGTTTTCCATAGAGGAGGCACCCTCATGATCGTCCACTTCACCGCGCGCCAGACCGAACTGGCGCCCGAGACACGGGCGTTCTGCGAGAAGCGGCTGCAGGCGCTCGAGAAAATGATGGCATCCGTGATCGAGGTCGACGTGATCCTGTCGGCGGAAAAGTACCGGCACAAGGCCGAGATCCACGTCAAGGCGAAGGGGGCCAGCCTGAAGGTCGCAAAAGAGACCGACGACTTGATGAGCTCGCTGAACCTGGCCTTCGAGAACCTGGAAAAGAAAGTGAAAAAGGAACGGGAGAAGTGGCGGGAAAAGAAGAGGCGCAAAGGGCAGCAGCGGAAGCAGTTCCCGGAGGCGGCCGCGGAGCCGGAAGCCAGGGAACCGAGGATCATCCCCAGCGCGGACTACTCGGTGAAGCCCATGCTCCTCGAAGACGCGCTCCTGCAGTTCGACCTCGAAAAGAGGGACGTCTTTCTCTTCCGGAAATCCGGCTCGGAGAAGTGGGCGCTGATCTACCGGCGAAAAGACGGCAACCTCGGCCTGGTCGAGCCGGACTGAGCGGCGGGTGGGCCCGAGGTTGAAGACGAAAACGCCGGCGCCCGAGTCGGCCCGGGTGATCCTGTCCGGCGGTTTGCTCCAGATCTTCGAACTGGGGGTGATCATCATCGGCGACAGCGGCATCGGCAAGAGCGAGAGCGCCCTGGAGCTTGTCTCGCGGGGCCACCGCTTCATTTCCGACGATGTCGTCGATGTCGCCCGGTCGGCCCCCGGCCGCCTGGTCGGGAGGGCCCCCGCCCTCAGCCGCTATTTCATGGAGATCCGCGGGCTGGGGATCATCAACATCCGGGAGATCTTCGGCGCCCGGGCGATCTGCCGGCAGTCCCAGGTCGACCTGGTCATCCGCCTCAAGAAGTGGCACCGGGGCGACGAATATGACCGGCTGGGCCTCGAGTTCCCCGAAGACTTCGAGATCCTGGGGGTCAAGATCCCCCAGCTCATCCTGCCCGTGGCGCCGGGACGGACGATCGCGCTTCTGATCGAAGTGGCCTGCAAGGTCCATCTCCTGAGGAAGCAAGGCTATCACGCTTCCCGGGAGATCGTCAGGAAGCTGGACCGGGCGCTTTCCTAGGGGGACAAAGTGAGAATCGACCGCGAAGGTGACCGTTTCCTGATCATCACCGGGATCTCCGGTTCCGGGAAGACGGCCGTCAGCCACTTCCTCGAGGACTTGGGGTACTATTGCGTCGACAACCTCCCCGCCAAGCTCATCCCCAGCTTTGTCGACCTCTGGCTGGGAAGGCAGGGAGAGATCCAGCGGGTGGCGCTGGTCATGGACATGCGCGAACCCGGGTTCCTGACCGACCTGCCCGCCGCCCTTGAGCAGGTCAAGAAAAAGGTCCGGCCGCACCTCATCTTTCTCGACGCTTCGGACGAGACCCTGTTGAAGCGGTTCAGCGAGAGCCGCCGGCCCCATCCCGTGACGCGGCGGAGGTCGGTCAGCGAGGCCATCCGCCTGGAAAGGAGACGGCTCGCGCCGATCAAGAATATGGCCGACGAGGTTTTCGACACCTCATCGACCAACGTTTCCCAGCTCAAGGAGCTGCTCACCCGGCGGCTGGTCAAGGGACGCAGGCCGACCCTCCAGGTCGTCGTCGTCAGCTTCGGCTATAAGCACGGCGTGCCCCTCGACGCCGATCTCATTTTCGATACGCGGTTCCTGCCGAACCCGTTCTATGTCGACACCCTCCGGAACCGGACGGGCAAGAGCCGGCAGGTCCGGGAATACGTCCTCCGCTCTCCGGAGACGCACGAATTCCTGGGCCGGCTGCACGGCTTCCTCGATTACCTGCTCCCGAAGTTCATCGCCGAAGGCAAGAGCTATCTGACCGTCGCCATCGGCTGCACGGGGGGTCGCCATCGGTCGGTGGTCCTGGCGGAGGAGCTGGGGGGCTATCTTCGGAAGGCGAGATATGATATAAAGATCTTTCATCGCGACATGATCAAATAAGGGCAGACGTGATAGGCGGCATAATCGTTTCCCACGGGCGGCTGGCCGAAGAGCTGTTGAACGCCTTGACCATCATCCTGGGCGAGGCGCCCAACATCGAGGCCATCTCCATCGGCTGGTACGACGACGTCGAGGAATCCAAGAAGAAGATCAACCAGAGCCTCAAGCGCGTCGACCAGAAAAACGGCGTCGTCATCTTCACCGACATGTTCGGCGGCACCCCGTCCAACCTGAGCTTCAGCTTCCTGAAGGAAAACCAAGTCGAGATCATCACCGGCATCAACCTGCCGATGCTGATCAAGTTCGTCTCCCTTCAGAGGAGCAACAACCTGAAGGATGTCTCCAGGAAGGTGGTGGACCAGGGGAAGAAGAACATCCACCTGGCCAGCGCTCTCCTGGGCTCCAAACAATAGGGCCCTCCCGGGATGGTCGAGAAGAAGATCCTGATCAAGAACAAGCTGGGGTTGCACGCCCGGGCGGCCGTCAAGTTCGTCAACCTGGCCAACCGCTATTCGGCCGATGTCAGGGTCATCAAGGACAACACCGCCATCGACGGCAAGAGCATTCTCGGGATCCTGACGCTGGCGGCCACCCAGGGAACGCCGATCCTGCTCCGGATCAGCGGCAAGGACGAGCAGGATGCGTTCGAGGCGCTGGCGGCCCTGATCAACGAAAAGTTCGGCGAGAAAGAGTAACCGCGATGACCTTCATCAGGCTTCGGGGGATTGGTGTTTCTCCGGGGATCGGCATGGGCGAGATCATCCTGGAAGAAAGGGTCCTCTTCACCTCGGTGAAGGAAACGCTTCCCCAGTCCCGCATCGAAGCCGAGCTGAGACGGCTGAGGAGGGCGGTGACGAGGACGCGGCGCGAGCTCCTGGGGCTCCAGCGCGAGGTCAGGGAGCGGATGGGGGCGGAGCACGCCTTCATCCTCGAAGCCCATCTCTTGATCCTGGAAGACCGGTCCCTGTTCGCGGCCGTCGAGAAGGCCATCCGCGAGGAGAAGAGCCGCGCCGAGTGGGCGCTGACGCAGATCAACGGGAGATACCTGGAGATCTTCGACGCCATCAAGGACGCCTATTTCCGGCAGCGAAAATCCGACGTCTCCGACGTCCTGGCCCGGGTCTACGCCAACCTGGAGGCCAAAAGGAAGAAGGCGCCCAAACTGGACGAAACCAAGAAGGCCGTCCTCGTCGCCCACGACCTCATGCCTTCCGAAGCGGCCGTCAAGCTCGCGGGCGGGGGCGTGCTGGCCGTGGCCATGGACATGGGCGGCGCCACTTCGCACACCGCGATCCTGGCGCGGTCGCTGAACATCCCGGCGGTGGTGGGTCTCCGCAATATCACCCAGCAGGTGAAGTCCGGCGATCAGGTCATCGTGGACGGGACCGACGGGGAGGTCATCATCAACCCGCCGCCGGCCGTCCGCAAGGATTTTCAGGGCAAGCAGGAAAAGTACGGCAAGTACTTCAGCGAGCTGAAGAAAACGGCCCGCCTCAAGTCCGAGACGCTCGACGGCACGCGGTTCACTCCCCTGGCCAACATCGAGCTTCCCGAAGAGGTCGAAATGGCTTTTTCCTTCGGCGCCGAGGGGATCGGCCTGTTCCGGTCCGAATTCATCTATCTCCAGCGAACCGCCCTGCCGACCGAGGAGGAGCATTTTTCGGCCTACTCGCGCATCGCCAGGGCCGCCTTCCCTTCACCGGTCTATATCCGCACCGTCGACATCGGGGGCGAGAAAAGCCTTCCCCAGATGAACATCGAGAAAGAGCCGAACCCGGCCCTCGGCCTGAGAGCCATCCGCTTCTCGCTGTGGAACCGGGACCTGTTCAAGATCCAGCTCCGGGCCATCCTCAGGGCGAGCGTCCAGGGAAACGTCCGCGTTTTGATCCCGATGATCACCGAGGTCGAGGAGATCGGCGAGGTGAAGCTGCTGCTCGACGAGGTCAAGCGCGAGCTGGACCGGGATGGCCTGAAATACGACCGGCAGATCCCCCTGGGCGTGATGATCGAGGTGCCGGCGGCGGCCGCCATCACGGACATCCTGGTGAAAGAGGTTGACTACCTCAGCATCGGGACGAACGACCTGATCCAGTACTACCTCGCCACCGACCGGTCCAACGAGCTCGTCTCCTACCTGTACAAGCCCCTTCATCCCTCGGTGCTGCGCTTGATCAAGTTCGTCATCCAGACGGCCCTGCGCGAAGGCAAGGACGTGACGGTCTGCGGAGAGATGGCCGCGGACCCGGTCTGTGCCATCGTGCTCCTGGGATTCGGCCTCCGGAAGTTCAGCATGAACCCGATCTTCATTCCCAGGATCAAACAGGCGTTGCGCTCGCTGGACTTGAGGACCGTCGAAAAAGTGGTGGAGGAGGCGCTGGGCCTGAAGACGGCTCAGGACATCGAAGAGCACATCATCGAGCAGATCCTGATCAAGCACCCCAAGGCGTTCCTGACCGGACACGTCATTTAGCCTGACCTATTCATAAAAACGCCCTTTTTTCTCCATCTCTTTTCTTACAGGGCGTTTTTACCCTCCGGGCGAGCCGATCCGTCCCCATCGGCTTCGTTCTCGGCGTTCGCAGTACTGAAAAGAACAGCTTCACCCCTCGGTCCTCGCATCTGGGGCCACCTCGATTCGTGAATAGATCAGGCTAGTGGTGCGTTTCGCAAATAACTTGGCTTTATAAAAGAGCAACGAAGACGCACCACCGCGGGGGAGTTTGAGGGGGACGGCGTCGTTCCCCTCAGGGGGTCAGTGGAGTGAAACGAAACGCCGAGGGGGGAGCTTGACTCCCCCCTGGAAGTGTCCCGTCTATATACAGGATTTTGGAAAGGAACTTGCGAGACGGGACACTAGCGCCCGTAGTCGTCCGCCAGCCGGATGATATCGGTTTCGCTGGATCTCCCCAGCCAGAGTTCCATCACCCGGGCCGGGTTCCGGCCCAGGCAGCGCATCCGGTGGGGCGTCCGGCGCGGGACGAAGAGCTCCTCTCCGGGCCGGGGACGCCAGCGCCTGTCGCCGACCGTGACTTCCAACCCGCGGTCGAGGATGATCCAGTACTCGTCGCGGCGGTCGTGATACTGCAGGGAATTGGCCGCTCCCGGATCCACGGTGATGATCTTGACGCTCCCCACCGAGCGCAGCGGGTAGGACCGGAACCTCCCCCAGGGCCGGACGTCCTCGACGATCCTCTTCCCGTATTCCTGTTCCGCCCGAGCGGGCCGCGGTTTGGGCACGTCGGCTCAGAAGGGGACTTCGTCGTTCCCTTCGCCTTCCCCGTCCTTGAAGCCCGGCTCTTCCTCGATGCCGGGTTCGGGCGGGGAGGGCTCTGAGGGGAAGGGCTCGACTTCGGCGGTCTCTTCACGCTTGCCCAGGAGGATGATGGTCAGGGCCTCGATCTCGGTCGTCGACCTCTTGTTCCCCTCGCGATCCTGCCAGTTCCTGGTCCTGAGCTTGCCCTCGATGTAGACCTGCTTGCCCTGGGTCAGGTATTTCTCGGCGAATTCCCCCAGCTTTCCCCAGGCGATGATCTTGTGCCACTCGGCCCGGATGGTGCTTTCGTTCGTCTTGGGGTTGAAGATGCGCTCATTGGTGGCCAGGGTGAACCGGGCGATGGCGCGCTCCGACTGCGGCAGGAAACGGAGCTCAGGTTTGCCGCCCAGCCTCCCGATGAGGATGACCTTGTTCATGCTGTTGATGTCTCTCATTTTCCCGCCAATTCCTTGATTTTCTCCTGAGCGATCTTGGCCTCCTCATCGAGCGGAAACTTGCTGACGAGCAGGCGGAGGACCACCAGGGCTTCGTCCTTCTTCTTGAGCTCCGCGAGGGCCAGGCCTTTCTTGAGGTAAGAGGCCGCGATCTTGTCGCTCTGGGGATAGTTGAGGATCAGGTTGTTGAACTCGTCGATGGCCTCCGGGAACCTTCGCAGGCTGTAATCGCACTCGCCGATCCAGTAGAGCGCGTTGTCGGCGAGGGGGCTGTCGGGGAAGCTCTCCCGGTAGAGCCTGAAGCCGTCGACAGCCAGCTCGAAGCTGCCCTTCAGATAATCGGCATAGGACGTATTGTAGACTTCCTGGGGTGACAGGTTCGTCGGCTGGGTCCTGGGGGCGGCGGAGGCTTCTCTCTTGGCTTCCGTGGTCTTTTTGTCCGCCGCGGGCGGCGGCGATCCGGGCGCCGTCTCCGGCGCGGCGCCCGGTGCCTGGAGCTGGCCTCCCCGGAGGCTGAGGATATCCTGAGCGATCTTGTCGAGGGCCAGGTTGATCTGCCCGATCCTGTCCAGGACGTAGTTGTACTGCGAGGGGACGTTCCTGACGCTCTCGGACAGGCTCGCTTGGCCTGCCTGCAGCGTCTTGACCATGGCCCTGAGGTCGCTCATCTCGGACCTCAAGGCTTCGACCCCGTCCGCGGCCTGGACGATCCTCTCCTCGAGGTAGGACACCTGCTTTTTAAGGGCCTGGATATCTTCGTAGATCAGCTCGTAGGCCTTCTTGCTTCTGTCCTGAGCGGCGAGCAGGCATGGCAGGAGGACAAGGGATAAGACCAGTGCTCCCGTTCGCCCTTTCGTCATCAAAACCCGTGAAGAACTATTTTTCGATGATCAGGAATTGCGCGCGGCGGTTCTTCTGCCAGGAGCTCTCGTTTTGGCTGCTGTCCAGGGGCTGGCTCTTGCCGTAGGAGATGACCTTCATCCGGTCCTGGGAGACGCCCAGCGAGGCCAGGTAATCGAAGGCGGACTTGGCCCGCTTCTCGCCCAGGGCCAGGTTGTATTCCTCGGTTCCCCGCTCGTCGCAGTGGCCTTCGATGAGGATCTTGGCGCTGGCGAATTTCTTCATCCAGGCGGCGTTGCCTTCGAGCGTCGTCCCGGCGTCCTGGCGGATCGTGTACTGGTCGTAATCGAAGTTGATCATCTTCAGCGGGGCTTCGAGGTTGACCTGTTCGAGCGACTTGGACATGAAGATCTCTTCCTCGGTCATGACCGGCTTCTTGACAGCCGCCGCGTCATCGACTTTCTCGACCTTGGGCTGTTCCTGGGCCGGAGGAGGCGGAGGGGTGGGCTTGGTCTTGGGTTTACAGCTGGTGGAAAAGGCAAGAATCAGAACACAAATGAAGGCTAAAACGGCGATTTTCTTGAGCATTCGGTTAGCTCCTCCTTAAGATCATGAACGCCTATCGTTCGTGCGCCATAGCGCTGGCCACATATGTATCAGACCGCCACCCGCCTGTCAATACCAAAATTCATCTCGGGGGTGCGCGAGCCTGGATTAGTCATCAAAACGCCCGCCCCGTTGTGTAGGGCAACGGTTACGTTGGACTGAATTGGGAGCAGAAAAGTCAGGAAGAAGATCCCTGATCGTAGGCGGGCGTTTTGATGAACAGTCCAGGCCAGTAGCGCGTTTCGTTGATAACTTGAGTTCAGAAAGATCAATGAAGACGCGCCACCGCGGGGGAGTTTGAGGGGGACGGCGTCGTTCCCCTCAGGGAGTCAGCTGAGTGGAACGACGCGCCGAGGGGGGAGCTTGACTCTCCCTGGAAGTGTCCCGTCCTTGCCGAAGACTAAGGAGAGAGGGCAACGAGACGGGACACTAGTTGGACCAGTCGGCGAGCTTGTTGCTCCCCTGGGAGGTCAGCTTGCGGAGGTTGGCGCCGTCATAATCGATCTGGTAGACCTGGACGGGACCGCCCAGGTTCGAGGCGAAGACGATGTGGAGGCCGTCGGGCGACCAGCTGGGGGACTCGTTCCGGGCGTTGCTCTCGGTAAGCTTGATGATCTGGTTATTGCGCAGGTTCAGGACATAGAGGTCGAAGATGTTCTCGATCCGGGAGACGTAGACGATCCGGTCGCCGACGGGCGACCAGGCCGGAGCGTCGCAATAGTTTCCGCCGAAGCTCACCCGCCGGACGTTCGAGCCCTCGGCGTCCATGATGTAGATCTGGGGCGTGCCGCTCCGGTCGGAGGCGAAGGCGATCTCGCGGCTGGTGGGCGACCAGGAGGGCGCCGTGTCGATGGCCTTGTTGAAGGTCAGCCGCTTGATGTTCTGGCCGTTGCCGTCGGCGGCGTAGATCTCGCTGTTGCCGTCCATCGTCGAGCAGAAGGCGAGCTTTTTGCCGTCGGGCGAGAACGACGGCGAGAAGTTCGTCGCGCGCACGGAGACGGGCGACACCTTGCCCGCTTCAAGGTCCAGGATATAGAGCCCGGCGGTGAGGTTCTTGTAGGACGTGTAGGAGAGCCTCTTGGCGTCCGGAGACCAGGCCGGCATATAGTCCCTGATCTTGTTGAAGGTCAGCCGCGTCTGGCCCTGGCCGTCATAGTCCATCAGGTAGAGCTCGTCGTTCCCGTCGCGGTCCGAGACAAAGGCGACCTTCGAGGTGAAGATCGGCTTGCCGCCGGACAGGTTTCTGACGATCTCGTCCGCCATCCGGTGGGCGGCGACGCGATGGACCTTGCCGGACGATTGGTAACGCTTGCCGAAGATGAACCGCCCGCCCTTGACGTCGTAGAGCTTGCCCTCGAAAATGACTTCGTCGCCGGCCGCCTCGGAGATCTCGCCGACGAACAGGATGGAGGCCTGGATCGATTCCCAGTCCTTGAAGAAGATGTTGTTGGGGTCGACCGGCCGGATGTAGTCATAGTATTTTTCCGGGAGGAGCTGGAAGATGCGGCTGAAGTTGAGGTCGGCCGCGAGCACCTGGCGGATCTCTGCCGCCGCGGTCTTGGCCTTGACCGAGCTCGAGCGGGTGATGAAGCCCGGCAGCGCCAGGCTGGTGGCCGGGACGCCCTCCTTCAGGGTGATGTAGAATTCCTGCTGGCCGGCGAGCCCGGAGGCCAGGACCAACAGAAGCGGGACGGCGAAAAGGATGTTTTTCTTTTTCATTTGGAATGCTCAAACATCAGATGGATGATCAGGTAGTTGTCCTCGTAATCCCGGGGGAGAGGGGGAAAGGGCGCCGAGGCCCTCACGGCCCTCATGGCCGAAAGGTCGAGGGCGGTGACGCCGCTGGCTTGCTCGACCTTCAATTCGGCGATCTGGCCGTCGCGCTGGATCTTGAAATAGACGACGGTCTGGAAGCTGCCGGAGACGCCGGGGTCGACCAGCGAGGAGAACCAGTTGCCCGATACTTTTTCGGTGATAATGTTGAGATAGTAAGTGTAGGGGAAGTTGCCCAGGCCGCCGCCGAACCCGGGGCCGCCCGGTCCCCAGCCTCCTCCTCCGCCGCCGTTTCCAGTCCCGATGCGCAACCCGGTCGCCAAACCGCCCTGGGCGGCCGTCCCCTCGGGCGAACCCTGAGGCGATCCGGCCTGGGGCCGCGCGCCGGCGGGCGGCGGCTCCGGCTTGGTGATGGCGGCCTTCTTGTCGGTTTTGGCCTTGGGATCGCTCTTGGGCTTGTCCGCGGGGTATCGCATGGCGGACTTCGGCTCGACGTTGGCTTTTTGGGGCGTCGTCAGCTGCTTGAGGGTCTCGCGCTTGGGGACGGGGGTGTTCCCCAGCCTCGCCGGGGCGCTGCTCCCGCCCCCTCCCGGGCCGCCGCCCCCGGGGCCCACCATGTTGAGGGGGATGTACTGGATAAAGGCCTTCTTCGAGGACTTGGGAAGATGGGGAGAGAGGATGACGAGCAGCAGAACGATGGCGTGGGCGCCCAGGGATAAGTAAACGGACTTCTTGAAAGTCCAGTTCATGACGGAGGCGGTCATTTCTTCTGGGGGGCCGGCTTGACCGTCTTCGGTTCGGTGATCAGGCCCACCGCCTCGACGCCCGCCTTTTTGATGATGTCGAGGGTGTCGATGAAAAAACCGTAGGACAGCCCCTCATCGGCCTGGATGAAGACGACTTTCTTGGGCTTGCCGGCGAAATAGTTCTGCAGGCTTCTCTCCAGCAGGTTGATGTTGATCACGTTGCTGCCGAGATGGATAAACCGGTCCTTGGTGATGGTCAGGGTCAGGCCTTCGTCCGCCGGCGCCGAGACCGTCTCGGCTTGGGGCAGGTTCACGCCGATGCCCGACTGCATCATGGGCGCCGTGACCATGAAGATCACGAGCAGGACCAGCATGACGTCGATGAAGGGCGTCACGTTGATCTCGGAGAGCGAGGTGCCGACGTGGCCCCGCTTCGACGTGGAGATGGGTTCGATTTTAAGGGCCATAGAGCCTTTCCGCGATGTTGAGGAATTCCAGCGAGAAATCCTCCATCTCGGTGATGATGTCCTTGATCCGGTGCAGGAAGTAGTTGTAAGAGATGACGGCGGGGATGGCGGCGAACAGACCGACGGCGGTGGCGATCAAGGCCTCGGCGATGCCGGGCGCGACGGTCTGCAGGCTGGCCGAGCGGAGGATACTGATATTGTTGAAGGCGTCCATGATCCCCCAGACCGTGCCGAAGAGACCGATGAACGGCGTCACGCTGCCGGTGGTCGCCAGGAAGCCCATCATCTTTTCCATCCGGGTGATTTCGGCGTTCGAAGCCCGGGTCAGGATCCGGCCGAGGCTTTCGAGCCGGGGCGGGCCCTCCGAGTTCGGCGGGTTGGCTTTGGACACGTGCGACAGCTCTTTAAATCCCGAGACGAACAGGGCGGCCAGCGGGCTGCCCTGGTATTTCTTGGCGGCCTCGTTGACTTCGGAGAGATTCTTGCTCCGGCGGAAGGCCTTGAGGAACCGCTGGGATTGAGCGGCCGCGGTCCTGATGGTCCGGCGCTTGAAAAAGATGATGGCCCAGGAGAAAACGGAGAAAAAGACGAGGATCAGAAGGACCATCTGGACGACAAAACTCGCTTCGGTGACCAGTCTGATGACGTTCATTTTTTCTTCGTCAAAATTAGCACACGGGGTGTGGGTTGTCAAACCGACGCTCGGGGCGCCGGCTATTCCAGGAGGCCGCGGAGGATCTCCTGAGCGACCTGCTTGGCCTGCTTGCCCGTCTCGCGGGCGGCGCCGACGCACGACGGGCAGCCTTCCTGGCACGGGCAGATGGCGATCGTCTTCAAGCAGTGCTGCAGGAGCTGCTTCTCCAGACCGAAGAGAGCCGGGCTCAGGCCGATGCCGTGGGGGTAGTTGTCATAGATGAAGATGTTCGGCTCGAAGTCCGGCTCGGTGAAGCTCGGGTTCTCCTCGAAGGTCGCGATCCGGAGCGGGATGTTGCGCGGCGGGACGGTCTCTCCCGTGAGGTTATCCCCGATCGAGACGCCGACGTCGTGCAGGTCGCACATCATGAACAGCGGCGAGACGTGGTGGAGGAGGTAGGCCAGGCCGAACAGGCCGTTGATCTTCTCGTCGGAGTCGAACGGCAGTGACTGGATGAGCGCCGCCGGGATGGTCACCCAGTAGGCGGTCGTGTGCATCTCGTTCGGCTGCAGGCTGAGGTCCCCGGCGCCGACGTTCTCCATCGAGAAGAACTTGATCTTCTTGAACCCGACGACCTGGGTCTCGACGTGGACCTCGCCGTGGGACAGCCGGCAGCGGCCGAGGTCCTTCTGGTCGAAGACGTCCAGGACCTTGATCTTGGTGTAGTCGATGGCGTCGGTGAAATAGTCGACGTCGGTCTTCTTGACGTAGGCCTTGCGCTGGACGAAGTCGAGCTTCTCGACGAAGTACTGCTCGCCCTCGCACATGTAGATGGCCTTCTCGTGGAGCGTGCTGAGCGCCGACGAGAAATCGACCTCGGCGATGACCCGGGTCGCATCCGTCGCGTCGACGACGACGAAGTTGTCGGAGCTGATGCTCCGGAGGCTGACGCCGTCGGCGGGGTAGGCTTCGGACGTGTAGTACCATTTCTCCTGCGAGTGGTGGAGGTATTTCTCCTCCTCCAGGAACTTCAGGATGTCGGGGATGTCGAGCTTTCCGAATTTCTCGCCGTCGGCGAACGGCAGCTCGAAGGCGGAGCACTCGATATGGCTCACCAGGATGGAGAGGTTGTCGGGGTTGATCAGCGCCCTTTCCGGGCTCCGGCTGAAGAAATAGTCGGGATGGTTGACGATGAACTGGTCGAGGGGCGAGCTCGAGGCGACGAGCACCGCCGCGGATTTTCCGGTCTTGCGGCCGGCCCGGCCCGCCCGCTGCCAGGTGCTGGCGATCGTCCCGGGGTAGCCGGCGAGGACGGCGACGTCGAGGCTGCCGATGTCGATCCCGAGCTCCAGGGCGTTCGTCGAGACGACGCCCAGGATGCGGCCGTCGCGCAGGCCCTTCTCGATCTCGCGCCGCTTGAGCGGCAGGTAGCCGCCGCGGTAACCCCGGATCAATCCCTCGTCCTTGTACGTCGTCTCAATATCCTGCTTGAGATAGGTGAGGAGGACCTCGGTGTTCAGGCGGCTCTGGGCGAAGACGATCGTCTGGAGGTTGTTCTTGAGGAAGATCGAGGCGACGCGCCGCGACTCGTTGATGTAGGAGCGGCGGATGCCCAGGAACTTGTTGACGATCGGCGGGGTGTAGAAGATGAAGAACTTCTCGCCCCGGGGCGCGCCGTTGTCGTCGATGAGCGCCACCGGCTCCTCGATCATCTTCTCGGCCACCTCGACCGGGTTGGCGATCGTGGCCGTGCACAGGATGAACCGGGGCGACGCGCCGTAGAAAGCGGCGATCCGCTTCAGCCGTCTCAGGACGTTGGTGACGTGGCTGCCGAAAACGCCGCGGTAGTTATGGACCTCGTCGATGACGATGTATTTCAGGTTGCGGAAGAGGTTCGCCCACTTGGTGTGGTGCGGCAGGATGCCGGCGTGGAGCATGTCGGGGTTGGTGAGGATGATCTGGCCGACGCTCCGGATGGCCTTCCGGGCGTCCTGGGGGGTGTCGCCGTCGTAGGTATGGACGCGGATGCCAAGGGGGAGGAGGGCGATGACCTCGTCGAGCTCCGCCCGCTGGTCCTGGGAGAGCGCCTTGGTGGGGAAAAGATAAATGGCCCGGGTCGACGGGTCGTTGACGATGTCGTCGAGGACGGGCAGGTTGTAGCAGAGCGTCTTGCCGGAGGCCGTCGGCGTGACGACAACGGCATTCCGGCCCCCGCGGACGACGTCCCACGCCAGGCGCTGGTGGGAATAGAGCCTCCGGTAGCCCTTTTTCTCGAACGCCTCGCGCAGGGCCGGATGCACCTCGGGGGGATAATCTTCATAGCGGCCTTCCTGGGCCGGGATGTGCTTGAAGGCGGTGATGGCGTCCTCCCGGTAGCCCATCTCCTGAAGGAGATCGAGCGATTGGACGAGTTTCTCTTCGCGGCTGGAGGACATCGGACGACCTTCGCCCATGCTACAACATTGAAAAAGCCGGGTCAATTTACGAGGTGATTACGTAAGCCTCTCATTTCGTGTGATGGCGTTGTTCCTCGAAGGGGTCCTGTCATGGCGCGTCCCGGCGTCTTTGCGTCGGCCGCTATGATCGTAAATCGAGTCGCCGGTATCGATTCCCAAGGGGCCGCAAGGGGGGACTGATATTCATGAATTTTTCAGTATATTTCGCAGAATAGCGGCTCCGGGTCGCTCCGCCGCTATTCTGATGGTCGCTCCGAAGGCTCCGCTTCCCGCCGGTCCCCGTCGCTCCGGGCGCGCAGGGACTGGCACCCCGCCATGCTTCCGATGATCACACAAAACGAGATGCTTCCGGTGATTACTCATTTTAGTGCGTGCGCCCCAACAGGGTCGGATGGGGATGACGCCCCGAAGACCCCCGTAGCGGAGGGGGACCCGTCGCATTGGCGACGGGGGAACCGACGGGACTGGTTCCCGGGGGCCGGGGGGCTAGGGGCGTATCCCCGTCCGATCCTGCGATAGCCGCGCGGTTCCTTGTGAATAGGGCATTCGCAAGATAGAATAGAGGCATGCTCGAACAGATCCGCGTCAAGAAGGCGGCGCAGCATAACCTGAAGAGGATCGACGTCGACCTCCCCAGGAATAAGCTGATCGTCGTCACCGGGCCGAGCGGCTCGGGGAAGAGCTCGCTGGCCTTCGACACGCTCTACGCCGAGGGGCAGCGCCGTTATATCGAATGCCTGTCGGCTTACGCGCGGCAGTATATCGAGCAGATGGAAAAGCCCGAGATCGAGTCGATCGAGGGCCTCTCGCCGGCGATCTCCATCGATCAGAAGACGATCTCCTCGAACCCGCGGTCGACGGTCGGGACGGTCACCGAGATCTATGACCTGATGCGCCTCCTCTATGCCCGGGTCGGGACGCCGCACTGCCCCGAGTGCGGCCGGCCGGTGAGCACCCAGACGCCCGAGCAGATCGTGCGCCGCGTCCTCGACACCTTGGCCGGCGAGAAGGTCCGGATCCTGGCGCCGGTCGTTCGCGGCCGGAAGGGCGAGTACTCCCGTCTTCTCGAGAAATACCTCAAGAAAGGCTATCTCCGTTTCCGGCTCGACGGCGAATTCCGGGAGCTCGGAAAGGCCGTTCGCCTCGCCAAGACCAAGAAGCACAGCATCGAGGTCCTGGTCGACGAGGTCGACGTCCACGAAAGGAACACCGCCCGGGTCCGCGAATCCGTGGAGAAGGCGCTCGAGATGTCCGGCGCCGATGTCCTGGTCCTCCGGGAGACCGGCCAGGAGGCCCTCTTTTCCCTCAAGCTTCTCTGCCCGGCCTGCCAGGTCAGCCTGCCCGAGCTCGAGCCCCGGAGCTTCTCTTTCAACAGCCCCTACGGCGCCTGCCCGCGCTGCCACGGCCTCGGCTATGAAACGACGCTCAACGAATGGGGCGAGGTCGAGCTGACCGACGAGGTCTGCCCGGCCTGCCAGGGCGCGCGCCTGAAGACAATCAGCCTGTCCGTCAGGATCGGCGGCCGGAATATCTCGGAGCTGAGCGCGCTCCCGATCGACCGGCTGATCGCCGAGATGAGCGGCTTCAAGTTCGACCGCGCCGCCGAGGCGGTCGCCTCCAAGATCAGAAAAGAGCTATTGACCCGCCTCGAGATCATGGTCGAGCTCGGGATGCCCTACCTTCAGCTCGGCCGGACGACGCTCTCCCTGTCGGGCGGAGAGGCCCAGCGGGTTCGACTGGCGGCCCAGGTGGGGGCGCGCCTGCGCGGCGTTCTCTATGTTCTCGACGAGCCGACCGTCGGCCTCCATCAGCGGGACAACGGCCGGCTGATCCGCCTCCTCAGGGAGATCCGTGACGAGGGCAACACCGTCGTCGTCGTCGAGCATGACGAACAGACCATCCGGGCCGCCGACCATATCCTGGACCTCGGCCCGGCGGCGGGGGAGGAGGGCGGCTACAAGGTCGCCGAAGGCACTCTCGACGAGATCCTGGCCTCGGCCGACTCGCTGACATCGCAGTACCTTCGGCACGCCAAGTGCATACCGGTGCCCGCCTGCCGCCGCGTTCCAAAAGGCTGGCTGACCATCGTCAAGGCGAGCGAGCACAACCTCAAGGACCTGGACGTCAAGATCCCGCTCGGGGCGATGACCTCGGTGACCGGCGTGTCGGGGTCCGGCAAGAGCACGCTCGTCTACGATATTCTTTACAAGACGCTTCTCAACCTCCTCCACCACGGGAAACAGAAGGCCGGGAGCCACCGGACGATCCTGGGCATCGACCAGATCGACAAGGTGATCGCCGTCGACCAGAAGCCCATCGGCCGGACCCCGCGGTCGAACCCCGCCACCTACACCGGGCTGCTGACGCCGCTCCGGGAGCTGTTCGCGCGGACGCAGGAAGCGCGCACGCGCGGCTACTCGCCGAGCCGGTTCAGCTTCAACCTGGCGGGGGGCCGGTGCGAAGAGTGCGAGGGGGCCGGGGCCAAGAAGATCGAGATGCACTTTTTGCCCGACGTCCTCGTGACCTGCGACCGGTGCGGCGGGAAGCGGTATAATAAAGAGACTCTTGCCGTCATGTATAAAGGAAGGAACATCGCGGACTACCTGGCCATGACCGTGGACGAGTCCTACGAATTCCTCAAGGCGCACCCCATGCTCAAGAGGAAGCTCTCCGCGCTCCGGTCGGTCGGGCTGGGCTACATCCGGCTCGGCCAGCCGGCGCCGACACTCTCCGGAGGCGAGGCGCAGCGCATCAAGCTGACCAAGGAGCTGGGCCGCCGGAACACGGGTCGGACGCTCTTCCTTCTCGACGAGCCGACGACGGGACTTCACTTCGACGATGTGCGCAAGCTCCTCGAGCTCCTGGCCGAGCTCGTGAACCGCGGCAACACCGTGGTCGTCATCGAGCACAACCTGGATGTCATCAAGTACAGCGACCACGTGATCGACCTCGGGCCCGAGGGCGGCGAGGACGGCGGCCGGGTCGTGGCCGAGGGCACGCCGGAGGACGTCGCGGCGGCGTCCGGGTCCCACACGGGGCGGTTCCTGCGCGGCGTCCTGGGAACGTCATGATGCGAAGCCCCCGGAAGAAGGCGGACACCGGCCTGAACGCCGTCCCGGGGAACGACCGGATCAAGAAGATCCTCCGTCTCGCCCTGGAAAAGGGCCGGGTCCCGAATTCTCTCATCTTCAGCGGCCCGGGGGGCGTCGGGAAGCTGCGGCTGGCCGTGCTCCTCGCCCAGGCCGTCAACTGCGAGCGGGGGACCGTCGAGCCGTGCCGCGATTGTCCGGCCTGCCGGAAGATCGCGGAGGGCAAATTCCCCGACGTCTTGGTTGTCAAGACGGACGGGCGGTCGATCAGCATCGATCAGATGCAAGAGGTCCGTCAGGCCGCCTACGTGAGGCCGCTCCAGGCCCGCCGGCGCATTTTTATTATTCCCGACGCCGAGAAAATGACGCCCGACGCCGCCAACTGCATGCTCAAGATTCTGGAGGAACCGCCCTCCTATTCGCACCTCATACTCGTGACTTCAATGCTCCACCTCATCCTGCCGACCATCAAGTCCCGCTGCCAGGTCCTCAACTTCGCGCCCATCGGCCGGGAAGAGATCACGAAGGCGCTGGTGGAGAAGGGCCTCCCCGAGGAGCGGGCCGGCGTAATCGCCCTTCTTGTCAAAGGCAACCTCGAGGCGGCGATGGAGCTGGATTGGGACAAGGTTTCGGAAAGCCGCCGCGAGGCCTGGGACCTGTTCGCGGCGCTCCAAGGCCGGGGCGACGCGTCCGCGTTCCTGAGGAACTACGGATTCGCCAGGCGGGACGAGGTGCGCGACGATTTCGAGAGCGTCGTGGGCCTCCTGGCCACCTTCTGCCGGGACGCCAGCCTCCTGAAATCGGGGGGCGATCCTTCCCTCCTCCTCAACCCCGACTATGCCGAATCCCTCGCGAGCCTGGAGACCGGCTGGGGGCCGGCTGAGTACGCCAAATGCCTGAACACGATCGAGCAGACGATGACCGGGCTGAGAAAGAGCCTCAACCTGAGCCTGCTCGTGATGTCATTTTATGCACTCATGGGAGAAGTGAGCCATGCCTGATATCGTTTGCCTGATATCCCAGACCACGGGGAAGATGATCCGCGCCCTTAAAGGGGAGGAGGACATCCAGACCGGGGAACTCTACGTGATCGAATCCGAGCTGGGCGGAGACCTGGCCAAGTCGGTCGAGGTTTCGAGCGGCCTCTGCTGCGTCCGTAAGGCCGCGCTCGGCGCCGTCAAGATCGTCCGCAAGGCGTCCGATGAGGACGTCCGGAAGTTCGAGTGGCTCTGGGAGAAGGAGCGGCGGGCGTACGAGTTCTGCGCCCAGCGGATCGCGTCCCGCAACCTGCCCATGAAGCTCGTGGCGGTCCGGTATTTCTTCAGCGAGAAGAAGGGGATCTTCTTCTATACCGCCGACGGCCGGATCGACTTCCGGCAGCTGGTCAAGGACCTGGCCAAGGAGCTGAAGATGCGGATCGAGATGCGCCAGATCGGCGTCCGGGACGAGGCCAAGATGCTCGGCGGCCTGGGCGTCTGCGGCCGGCCCCTGTGCTGCTTCAGCTTCATGAAGGAGTTCGAGCCGGTGACCATACAGAAGGCTCGGAGGCAGCAGATCGTCATCAACCCGACGAAGATCTCCGGCCTCTGCGGGCGGCTGATGTGCTGCCTGGCGTTCGAGGAGCAGACCCGCGGCCGGATGTATATCGGGGAAGAAACCGAAAACCTGATCGAAGATTAGCGGGAGTACCCGCCCACGGGCGTCTGAACCGGCGCCAGGGCGCGCTAGTTCCCGGCTACGACCTGGAACCGGACGCGGCTGGAAACGGCGACGAGGGTCCCGCTGGCCGAGAAGGCTCTCACCTGCCAGGCATACGTATGGCCGGCCACCAGCTTCAGCTTCACATCCTCGGGGATCGCGATCCGGGTATCGGCGGTGGCCGCCGACCAGAGCAGCTCGCCGTTATAGATCGAGATCTTGTATTCGGCGGCGTTGGCCAGCTTCGCCCATTCAAAATAGGCGGGCACGGACTTGACGTCGATGAGCGGGGTGATCAGCGAGAGGGACTGGCCCCTCACCACTTCGCTGTCGCTGAGCGTGAACTGGGGGGTCTGCTGTCTGAGCAGCGGGAGCGCGCCGAACACGGCGAACAGGATGACCGCCGCGGAAACGGCCGCCGCCGTCCATTGGCGCGGCGTCATCCAGTCCGTCATTTTCCCGACCGCCGCCGCCCAGCCTCGGGCTTCGGGCTGCCGCTCCCGGGAGAAAACCCAGGCGCCCCTGGTCTTGATGGCGGAGACGAGGTCGTCCCGCTCCTGGAGTTTCGCGAAGCAGTTCGAGCAGTTAAAATAGTGCTCCTCGAACCTGTCTTTGGCCTCGCCCTCCAGTCTATGGAGCAGGTAATCGTCGATTTGATCTTCAAACAGACACTGTTTCATGACTGTTCACCTTTCGTCCGGTTTCAACAGTTTAGTCGAGGGTCCGAACGAAATGTGGAATTTTTTCACGGCTTGACCATCTTACGTAAAAGCTTCTGGGCGTAATTCAGCCGCTCGCTGACCCGGCGGGGGGAAATGCCCAGCTTCGCCGCCACTTCTTCGCGGCTGAACTCCTGATAATAATAGAGATTCAGGACCTCCTTGAACTTCGGCTTGAGCTGCTGGACGGCGCCCGCCACGATCTGGGCCCGCTCCCGGGTTTCCGCGTCCTCCGAGGGATCGGGCCAGGGAGAAGGCTCCGGGCCGCCCTTCAGCACCTTGGTTTTCTGGCGGATGAAGTCCACGATCCGCCGGCTGGTCACCGTATAGATGAACGTCCCGATCGAAGACTCGCCCCGGAATTCGCCTTTTCTGACCTTTTCGATGACCTGGGTGATGATCTCGTTGACCACGTCTTCCCAGTCGGGGGTCTGGGAGCCCAGGGACTTGCGGACCTTGAAGCTGACGACAGGGCGATACTTCGCCACCATGTCATTCAGGTCGACTTCCCGGACGTGTCCGTTCACGAAAACATTATAAGGATAGGCTAAAATCTTGACAAGGGTGGAATTCGGGCCAAAACATCCCCCCCAAAGAGGATGGGAGGGTGAGATGTTTTCAACTTTTCCGTCCGCCGGGCGACTAATCTCTTGCGATTTAAAAAATGCGAGGCATACCTATCATGGACAAGGCCGCTGTTACCGACAGATCTCCCATGGACAGGGAGAGCCACCTGCTGATCGAAGATGGCAGCGGCGCCCTGTCCTCCCTCCCCTGGAACGATACCCTGACGGAGTCTGAATACCTGTTCGCCCTCAGGGGGAACGAGGACTTTCTGGGAGAGCCGGGGACGAGGGCTGGGCAATTTCCCCGGAGCAGTTCCGGCACGCAGGGTCAGAGGATTTTCCAGGCCAAAGAGGCCATGAAGGACCTCAACCGCTGGTATGAGCGGCTGTTCCGCGGCCATGAGGAGATGGACGAGGACGTCGTGGCCGAGAAGCAGCTCTTCTTCAACTCCAACCTCATCCATTTCATCGCCGCCACCGACGCCAACGAGGACACGGTCGGCCACTCCCAGTATGTGGCCAACTATTCCCTGCTGCTGACGCGCGATCTCGGCATCACCGACCGGAAGTTCCTGGTGGACATCGAGCGTGGGGCGCTGCTCCACGACATCGGGAAGATCGGCATCCCGGAATCCATCCTGATGAAAAACGGCCCGCTCACGACCATCGAGCGGGAGATCGTCAAAGACCATCCTCTGATCGGCTACAAGCTGATCGAGGAATTCTCTTTCCTGAAGCAGGCCGCGCTGGTCGTCCTCTGCCACCACGAACACTTCGACGGCACCGGATTCCCCTACGGCTTGGCCGGGGAGGATATCCCCCTGGAAGCCAGGATCTTTTCGCTCGCGGACACGGTGGACGCGATCACCTCCGACCGGCCCTATCGACAGGGCCAGAGCTTCGAGGCGGCCCGCCGCGAGATCGAAAAGCACAGCGGTACCCAGTTCGACCCTCAGTTGGTCGAGGTCTTCCTCAACATCCCCGAAGAGCGCTGGCAGCGGGCCAAGATCGAGACACTGAAAAACCTCCGGCTGCCCGTCGTTCATTGAACTTCGGGACCCGGCTCGCCCCTTCCCCACATAACCCACGGTCTCTTTTACCGTTCCCGGCAGGGGATTACCATGGGCGGAGGTGGATTCGGGAGGAAAAGCGGTGACGGATTAAGCCTTGGCGTCCCTGCCCGCCGAGTCGAGCGTTTCCGCCAGGAGCTCGGCGGTGTGCCGCGAGCGGATGGGCGTGTTCTCTTTTTTCAGCCCCGCCCGGAGTTGCAGCAGACAGCCGGGGCAGTCCGTCGCCACGATCCCGGCGCCGCTCTCCAGGATCTCCCGGCGCTTCCGGTCCCAGAGATGGGCCGAGATCTCCGGATTCTTGACGGAGAAAACGCCGCAGAAGCCGCAGCACGTGGAGGGGTTCCTGGCCTTCGCCAGGTCGCAGCCGATCGTTTCGAGAAGCTGTCTCGGCCGGTCGCCGAGCTTGAGCTCGGAAACGTAATGGCAGGGAGAGTGATAGTATACGCGCAATTTTTCTTTCGCCGCCCGCGGCAAATCGTCGCGCGAGGCCAGGAAGTCCGTAAAATCGACAACCCTATCCCGCCAGCGGGCCGCCCGGTCGTCGATCCCGGGGTAATCGTTCTTCAGCATCGAGTGGCCGGTCGGACAGACGGTCAGGATATAATCCGGGTTCTCCCGTTCGATCGAGGCGATATTGGCCGCCGCCAGGTGGCGGACCGCCTTCGTATCCCCGAGGTGGAGGCTGGGGGCGCCGCAGCAGGCCTGGTCGGCCGGGATGACCACCCGGTATCCGAAATGCGTCAGCGACCGGACGACGCTGTCCCGGACCTCGGGGAAAAAGTACTTGACCAGACATCCCTGAAAAAAATAGATCGTCTTCCCCTGCCCTCCCGTGTCAAGACCGCCCCCCCGGTACTTGAGCGCGGGGTACCGTTTCCCCCGCGCCAAAGTCAGGGGGAGAGCTCGGAAGTGCCCGTCTTTTTGCCATATCTTTTGAAGAACCCCCAGGATGCCCGCGCCTTTCTCGGCGGCCCGCCTCTTCCCGAAGGCCAGCGACAGGCCCTTTTCCGGGAGGCTCGACCCCCGTGACGCCTTGAGCTTCACCAGGAGCTCGCCCGTGGGGATCCCCACCGGGCAGAAATCCTGGCACTTCCGGCAGTCCGCGCACATGGCGAGCGTCCGCCCGGATTCGGCCACGGATACGGTCATGGCGGTCATCAACGTCCCGATCCCCCCGGGATAGACGGGCCCGCCGAAGACGTGGCCGCCCACCGCTTGAAAGACGGGACAGACCAGCATGCAGCCGCCGCACTTCAGGCAGTAGAGGGTTTCCTTGAAGTCCTCGTTTTCGGCCAGTCCCAGCCGTCCGTTGTCGAGGATGACGACATGGACTTCTCGCGGGCCGTGGGCGCCGACGACGTGCTCCTTTTCGATGTCGCTCGTCCCGCTCGGGCCGGTGATGAAGGAGACATAGGCGGTCAGCCGTCGTCCCGCCGAGGCGAGCGTCAGCGTCTTGACGAGAGTCGTCGCTTCCTCCAGGGTCTCGACGAACTTCTCGGCGGTCACGACGGCGATGTGGACGGGAGGCAAGGTCGTCACCAGCCGGGCGTTCCCCTCGTTGCTGATGATGACCAGAGTGCCGGATTCGGCGACGGCCAGGTTGGCCCCGGAGATGCCGATGTCGGCGCGGATGAAATATTGGCGCAGGTATTCCCGCGCCGTGCGCACGATCTCCGGGATGTCCGCCGGAACGGTCCGGCCGAGCTTCCGGCTGATGATTTCGGCGACTTTCTCCTTGGTCAGGTGCGTGGCCGGCGCCGTGATATGGGACGGGCGGTCGCCGGCGAGCTGGATGATCCACTCGCCCAGGTCGGTCTCGACGACCTCCAGGCCGTCCCTCTCCAGGAATTCGTTGAGCGCGATCTCCTCGGTCACCATCGACTTGGACTTGACGATCAGGCGAGCCGACCTGTCCCTGGCGATCCGCAGGACCGTCTCGCGCGCCTCCGCCGGAGTGGACGCCCTGTGGACCGTCACCCCGGCCTTCGTCGCCTCCCGGGCGAAGCGTTCGATCAGCTCGGGCAGCCGGCCGACGTTCTTCTCCCGGATCTCACGGGCTTTTTTCTTATATTCTTCCCAGGGGACTTCCGCCGAAGTCTCGAGGTATTTCCGGTTATGGAGGGTGGACGCGCGGTCGAGCGCTTTCTGAAGGTGGACATCCTTCAGGGCGCGGCGAACCTTCTTTTTCCGCTTGAGCCGGGACAGCAATCAGGACTCCCTGGCCTTTTCCTTTTTCTTCTCGGCGAAGTAGGCTTCGGAGTCGACCAGGATCTCCCGAGGCTTGCTTCCCTCCGACGGGCCCAGGAGGCCTTCCTGCTCCATCTGGTCGATGAGCCGGGCGGCGCGGGCGTAGCCCAGCTTGAGTTTCCGCTGGAGCCACGAGGCCGACGCCTGGCCCGTCGCCAAAACCATCCGGACCGCCTCGTCGAACAGCTCATCCTTTTCGTCCGACCCCTCCCACTCCTGCTCCGCCTCGGACTTGATGAACCGGACGAGCTTGGTGTCGAACTCGGGGGCGCGCTGCTCCTTGACGAACTGGACCAGCCGGGTGACTTCGGGGATGGAGATGTAGGCGCAGTGCAGACGGATGGCCCGCGGGTAGTTCGGCGGCATGAACAGCATGTCGCCCAGGCCGAGGAGCTTGTCCGCTCCGATCGTGTCGATGATGATGCGGGAATCGACTTTCGAGGGCACGCGGAAGGCGATCCGGCAGGAGAAGTTGTTCTTGATCGTCCCGGTGATGACGTCAATGGACGGCCGCTGGGTGGCCATGACGAGGTGGATGCCGACGGCCCGGGCGAGCTGGGCCAGGCGGGCGATGCAGTACTCCACCTCCTGGGCTCCCACCATCATCAGCTCGGCGAGCTCGTCGATGATGATCACGATGTAGGGGAGGGGCTTGAGCTTCTGCTTCTCCTCTTCGGTCAGCTGGCCCTTCTTTTCGCTCAGGATCTTCCGGATCTGGCTGTTGTATTGTTCGATGTCCCGGACCTTGACGAGGCTCAGCTGGTGGTAACGGGACTCCATCTTCTTGATGGCGTCCATCAGCACGCCGCCGGCCTTTTTCGGGTCGTTGATCACCGGGCTGAGGAGATGGGGGATGCCGTCGTAGAGAGTGAATTCAAGGCGCTTGGGGTCGATCAGGACCAGCTTGACCTCGTCCGGGCTGGCCTTGTAGAGGATGCTCGCGATCAGCGCGTTGAGGGCGACGCTCTTGCCCGTGCCGGTGGCGCCGGCGATCAGCAGGTGGGGCATGATGGCCAGGTCGGTGACGTAGACCTCGCCGTGGACCGTCTTCCCCAGGGCAATGGTCAGCTTGGAGTTCGACTTGAGGAACTTCTCCGACTGGATGATGTCCCGGAGCTTGATGATCTCCCGCTTGTTGTTCGGGATCTCGACGCCGAGCGACGACCTTCCCGGGATCCGCTGGATCCGGACCGATTCCGCCTTGAGGGCCAGCGATAGGTCTTCCGACAGGTTGGCCACCTGGCTGACCTTGACCCCCGGGCTCGGGTAGAACTCGTAGGTGGTGATGACCGGGCCCGGGTGGTACTCCTTGACCTCGCCCTCGACCTTGAACTCACGGAGTTTCTCCTCGATGCTCGTCTTCTTCTCGTAGAGCTCGGCCTTGTCGATCTGCTCGGACGGCGCGCCGGCGTCGAGGAGCGTGAACGGCGGGAATTTGTAGTCGCCCCGCTGCTCCATCTCGGGGAACAGCAGCTTGTCCGGACGGGGCGGCGCGGGCGGATGCATGACGACCGGTTCGGCCCTCCGGATCTCCTTCTTTTCCTCCCGCTTGGGCTTCGGCTTCTCCTGTTCCTCCTCTTCGTCCTCCGTATTCGCGCCCCCGCCCTTTTTCCTGGACTCGCGGCGGTCCGCGGCCTGGACCTTCTCCGGCGTCTGGGTGTATTTCTCGACGACCTTTTTCCGCATCTTCTCTTTCGCCTTGGATTTCTGGTAGTGGGTGACCTTGATGCGCACTTCCTTGACGGCGAATTTCAGGAAGTGGGCGAGGAAAGTGACCAGCCGGCTGAGTGAGAACTCCGTCTTGAAGAGGACGAAAAGGAGCAGGAGGGCGGACAGCAGGATGACCGAGCCGACGTGGTTGAGATACCTGTAGAAAAGACTGCCGAAGAGCTTGCCGGGAAGCCCGCCGGCGAGCTCGAACCCGGCGCCTTTCCAGGCGAACCCCCCGTCCTGAACGACGGCAAACAGTGAACAGAGCAAGAGCAGAAGCCAGAGCCCGGAGGCGACTCTCCAGAGAAGGCGTTCCTCGCCTCGGGGAAGGAGGGTCCGGATGCCGAGATAGGCGAGCAGGACCGGGACCAGGAAGGCGCTGAGCCCCAGGAACTGGAGCAGTCCCTCCGCCAGGGATGCGCCCACCCGGCCGCCGTAGTTGGCGACCCCCGTCCCCGGAACGGCCTTGCTGCTGGCAAAGGACGGGTCGTGCGCGTTATAGGTGATCAGGCTGAGCGCGCAGAAGAGGGCGAAGACGAGGACGAGGAAGCTGAAGATCTCGACCGACCGGAAGCGCTGCCGCTTGGGGTCTCGCTTCGCCGGCCCGCCGCGCTTCTTTTTCTTAGACTTCATGGGGCGGAATTATATCACATTCCGGCGCCGTTTTCAGACCGGCCGCGGCGCGCCGAAAACGGCTACCTCCGTCTCGCTCTCCGGTGTGAGGGGGGGGGCGCGGCGCGGCGGCTAAAACGCCAGGGCCAGGCCGACCGCGTATTCGAAGCCGCCGAGCTTGATTTCGAAGTCGCCCTCGGCGGTGTTGACCCAGGTGTACTTGGCTTTCAAGTTGATCATCAAGGGAGCGTTCCTGGACAGCCGGAGGTACGTCCCCGCCGTCGCATGGTATCCGGAAGCGGAGTTGATCGTCGTCCCGATCGCGTTGTCCTCATAATAGAAATACATGTCGCCGCCAGCGCCGGCGTAGGGATTGAGGACGCCCAGGGGCAGGATGTACCGGACGCCAAGTGAGATCGGGAACAGGCGGAACGTCGTCGACTCCCCGGAAAACGTCAACTCGCCTTCGCGTTCCCAGTACTTGGCTTCGAGGTAAAGGTTGAAGTTGGAGATGATCCGGGCGGAAGCACCCAGGCCGGCGAGGAGGCCCCCCTTGGGATAGACCGCGTCGAACCGCGGCTCGTTCATGTCATAGCCCCCCAGGATGACCTCGAGCGATCCCTGCTCCATCGGCCGTTCCTGGGCCCCGATAGGAAATGCGGCAAGCGCCAGGAACGCCGCCAGGGCGATGAGCCGCGCCTTCCCGTTCTTAGCCATCGTCGTATTCGAAAAGAATCATATCACGACTCCTTTCACCCGAGCAAATGCACCGGCAGGCAATCGGGTATAATATAACTACTATGAGATTTCGACGTGCCCTGACAGTCGCGGCGGTCATCGGCCTGCTGGCCGGCTGCGGCGGGGCCAAGGAGCCGCCCGCGGCTTCTTCCGCTCCGGCCGCCTTCGACCTCGGCGCCGTGCGGCCCCAGATCTCATTTTCCGGGAGCATCGTCTTTCAATCCGACCTCGACGGGGACAACGAGATCTATGTCCTGACGTCCGCCGGATTGAGGAAGCTCACCGACAACGCCTGGGACGACCGCTACCCCCGGTGGTCGCCGGACGGAAAACGGATCGCCTTTTCTGCCAACCCGGCCGGGAATTTCGACCTATTTGTCATGGACGCCGGCGGGCAGAGCCCGGCGGCGGTCACGAGCTCTCCCGAGGATGAGCTCGACGTTGCCTGGTCGCCGGACGGAGGATCCCTGGCCTTCACGCGGGATACGACGAGGACTCCGGGAGGGGACGAAGCGACCTGGATGATCGACCTCGGGACGCGCCAGGCCTCCGAAGCCGTCCGGGGGTTCCGGCGCTCGAACGGGCTGCCGGACATCTCGGCCGCCTCGCAGGGGATCGTGTTTACCGGGAAACGGTTGCTCGGCGGCTGGGCAGTTTTTCTCTTCGATCCCCGGGACGATAGCGTCCGCGAGCTGGCCTCGAGAGGCGGCGCCTGCCGGGCGCGGTTTTCCCCGGACGGGAGCCGAATCGCTTATGTTTCGAGCGAGGCGGACGGCAAGGGCGACATCTGGGTCATGAACGCCGACGGCAGCGCCAAAGTCAGGCTCACGGCGCGCGATGAAACGTACGATTATTTCCCCTCCTGGTCGCCGGACGGGACCCAGGTCGTTTTCTGTTCGAACGCGCGCGACAAGTACGCCGACAAGGGGGATTGGGGCCTGTATCTCGTCGGCCTCGCCGACCGGAGCGCTGTCCGCCTTCTGGATACCCCCGGCCGCGACGTTTTCCCCGACTGGCGGTGACGTCGAGTCGCGCATCGTCGAGGGGGGAAGGCGGCAGGCCCGGAGGCTCAGGGCATCCGCCGGAGAAGGAACTTGAGTAGATATTCCCTCGGGACACCCAGTATCTGATCCCGCCACAACCGGTCGCACTGCGAGCAGGTTTCCAGGTCGGCGATGTCTCTCCGGAGGATCTTCTCCCGCAGCCGGACCAGCCTCTCTCCGTTCCAGATCTCCTGAAGGGACGACTCCCGGGCGTTTCCGAGCGTAGAGTATCCGTGAAAATCCTGGGTGCAGGGGAGGACTGTGCCGTCCCAAAAGATGACCAGCGCCTGCCACAGGAACGTGCACGGGGCGTATTTCTTCCGACTCGCCTTGGCCGGGATCTCCCCGGCCCAGTTGTGCATTTCCTTGATCTCGAACCGGTCGAGCGGCAGGCCCCGGAAGCGGTCCCGGAAAGCCCGCTTCGCGCCCGGGTCGGCGGTCCTGTCGGCGTCGGGGAAATGGATCAGCTCGAGGGTGGCGTAAGGCGTCTTCGACCCGAGCTCGCGCTTGATCTCGAGGAACCGGACCACGTTGCCGAGGGTCCTTTCGAAATCGGCGTTGACCCGGATGCTCTCGTAGGTCTTGCGGTCGTAGCCGTCGAAGGAGAACGAGATCCGGTCGAGGCCGGCGGCGATGAGCGCCCGGGACCGGGCCTCGTCGAGGAGCGTCGCGTTCGTATGGAACTTCGTCTGGATGCCGGCATCGTGTGAATACCTGACCATCCTGGGGAACTCGGGGTGGAGCAGGCCCTCGCCCCGGTGGATCAGGTTGACGTCGAAGACGAACCGGCGGGCTTCATCGATGACCTTGCGGAAAAGCGGGAAATCCATGAACCCCTTCTCGTCTTTCGTCAGGTCCTTGTTGGGGCACATGACGCAGCGGAGGTTGCAGACGCTTGTCGTCTCGACCCACAGCCGGACGGGCAGATAAGCGAGGCGCGTCCTTTTGCGCCTGTAGCTCCGGTAGACCTGGAGCAGGCGCCCATAGTAATCCTTGCGGCTCATGTCATTCCTTTATATCACCCGGGCCAAATTCTGGCAACGAACAGAACAGGACCGGCCGCCGGCGGCCGGTCCTGTTCTGTTCTCCATTACTGGGGCCGCCATCAAGCGTGCAACAGCTTGAATAGCTCGACGAACCGGGCGGTGTCGATCTCTTCGGCCCGGATGGTGCCGGTGAGCGACACGGCGGCCAGCGCCCGTTCGACCGCGCCGGCGGGGAGCCCGAGCTTTTTCAGGTTGTTGGCCAGCGTTTTGCGCCGCTCGGCGAACGCCGCCCGGAGGAAGCGTCGGAAGCCCTCCCGGTCCTCGACGTCGAACAGCGGGGCCTCTCTTTTTTCGATCGAGACGAGCGCCGAATAAACGCGGGGCGGCGGCGAGAAGGCGCCCGGGGGCAGGGTGAAGTGGATGCGCACCCGGAAATCGAGCTCGAAGAGGATGGACAGCGGCGCGCGCTTTTTGGAGCCGGGTCCGGCCGCGACCCGCTCCGCCACCTCCTTCTGAAGCAGGAAGACGCCCCTGGAAACCGGGCCCTGCTCGTCAAGGAGCTTAAACAGGAACGGCGAGGAGATGGAGTAGGGCAGGTTGCCCGCGACCTTGAGCGTATCCCACGGTCCGGGTTCCCTTCGGAGGAGCTCGCAGAAGTCGGTTTCCAGGATGTCCTGCTCGAGGATGACCGTGTTCTCCGGTTTCTTTTCCAGAAGCGCCGGAATGAGCTCCGGGTCCTTTTCGACGGCGACGAGCCGGCCGCACCTGCCGGCCAGCGGGAAGGTCAGGACGCCCTTTCCGGGCCCGACTTCGACGATCAGCTCATCCTCATGGGGGTCGATGACGGCGATGATCTTGTCGATGATGTGACGGCTGGTCAGGAAATGCTGGCCGAGCTCTTTTCTTTTCGTCATCGGCCGGCCGGCGCCCGCCGGTGCTTGAACTTGAGGACCATGAGCAGCGTCTCGGCCAGGGTCAGGGCGCTGAGCTTCGTCTTCCCGAGCTTCCGGTCGACGAAGACGATCGGGACCTCGACGACGGAGCAGCCCAGGAGATGGGCCCGGTGGAGGATCTCGAGGACGATCGAAGGTCCGACGGAGATGAGGTCCTCGAGGTCGATCCTCTCGAGCGTGCCGCGGCGGAAGCAGCGGAATCCCGAGGAGACATCCCGGACGCCCAGGCGGTAATAGCGCCTGACGAAGGTCCGCACGCAGAGAGTGACGAACCGCCGGAGCACTGACCGGTCGGCGTCCCTGCCTCCCTTGACGAACCTCGATCCGAGGACGAGGTCGGCCGTCCGGGCCGCGTCCAGGAGAGCGGGGATGTCCGAGGGCCGGTGGGAGCCGTCCGCGTCCATCTCGATGACGAAGTCCGCGCCCAGCCGGAGGGCTTCCGAAAACCCGTCGATCCCCGCCGCCCCCCGTCCCCGCCGTTTTATTCGGAGCAGGACCCGGACGCGAGGGTCTTCGCCGGCCAGTCGCGCCGCCTCGGCGGCCGTGCCGTCGGGCGAGTTGTCATCGACGACGAGGACGGTCATCTCCCCGTCGACCGGGAGCCGCAGGATCTCGCGGACCAGCGGTCCGATATTCTCCCGCTCGTTGTAGGTGGGGATCATGACGACGAGCGTCGGCTTATCGGCGGTCATCGGCGGTTCAGACGAGCTTCCTTAGCTCTTGGAATACGCTTTCCGGCGTGATCGCCTTCAGGCATCGGACGTCCGGACAGGCCGCCCTGTAGCAGGGGGAGCAATCCGTTCCGGCGAAGAGCTTCACCCCCCGTCCGTAGAGGTCGATCTCCTGGGGGCAAGTCGGCCCGAACAGGGCGACGGTCCTTTTCTTCAGCGCGATGGCGAGGTGCATGCCCAAGGTGTCCGAGGAGACGACGGCATCCATCCGGGAGATGAAGCCGGCGAATTCGGGAAGGGAGTTGTCCGCGCCGGTGTCGTAGACGCCGGACCGGACGCGGCGCGCCAAGGCCCTGTTGAATTCCGCCTCCCTCTGGCCGCCCAGGAGGAAGACGCCCGCGCCGAGCTTTTTGGTGAGTAGGGACGCCAGCCGCGCATAGCTCTCGAGAGGCCATTGTTTGGTCGGGAACTTCTCCCCGGAACCGGTATTGAGGCCGATGGAGAGTTTTCCCGAGGGGACCCTGCGGCGGCGGAAGAACCGCGCCGCCTTGTCCGCCGCGCCTTCGGGCAGGATGAAGACATACTCATCCCGGGCGTAGGGCAGCTCGGCGGCCTCGTGGATGATCTCCTGGTAGGTTTTGCGGTTCCGCCGGAACTTGAGGTCGTCGTCGATCCCCAGCCGGTACGCGTAATCTGAAGCCGGGTTGAAGATCGCGAGGCTGCCGTAGGCGTTGATACCGAACCCGAGCTTGCGCCCGGCCCTGACGCCGGCCGCCAGCGCCGCGGGGCCGGCTTCCTTGTCGAGCGATATCAGGACATCGAACCTTTGCGCGCGGAGGGACAGGCAGCCTTCCAGGTCGAAGGCGTAGAGGCGGTCGATCATGGGGTTGCCGTGCAAGAGCGGCAGGCTCTCCGCGTCCACGAGCCAGGCGACGAAGCTTTCCGGATACTCCCTTTTCAGGGCGGGCAGGAGCGCCGTCGTCCTCAGGACATCGCCCTGGGCCCGGCACTTGACGATCAGGATCCGCGCCGGGAAGGGCTTGAATTCGGTGCAGTCGTCGCACAGCCGGTTCGCCGGGCACGGTTTGTCGCCCCGGAAAAAAACGCATTCAGGTTTCAGCGCCAAATTTTAATCCTCTCGCGCGCGGCCGGCGGCTCATCCATATATGCCATAACCCGGGGGATATGACAATAACGATGGAAATGGTGTGGCGCACTTGGGCGTCCAAGCGGGGTCGGATGGGGATGGCGCCCCGAAGACCCCCGTAGCGGAGGGGGGCCCGTTGGCTTGGCCAACGGGGGAACCGACGGGACTGGTTCCTGGGGGCCGGGGGGATAGGGGCGCATCGCCGTCCAACCCCGCCGGATGAGCGCGCGTGAATCGAGGGGCGACTTGTGATATAAAAATAGAACGATGAACGCCGAGTTTCGCGGCAGCACCCAGAAGGAGCTCCTGTCGAGGGAAAAGTCCCTCTTTTCGAAATACCGGGCCCTCTTCGTGGGCGAGCCCGGGGCCTGGAAGCTCCTGCGGTTCGAGCTCGTCAACCTGCTTTTTTCCGGGATCCCCGGGGCGCTCGGCCTCTGGGCGCGGAAGACCTTCTACCCGCCGCTTTTCCGGCGCGTCGGCCGGGGGGCCGTTTTCGGCCGGAACATCACTTTCCGGCACCCCCACAAGATCTCGCTGGGGGAGAATTGCTTCATCGACGACAATGTCGTCCTGGACGCCAAGGGCGAGGCCAACAAGGGCCTGGAGCTCGGGGACAATGTCTATATCGGCCGGAACACCATCCTGAGCTGCAAAGAGGGGGACATCATCGTCGGCGATCACGGCAACATCTCGGCCAACTGCAGCCTGCTCTCGGAAACCGAGATCCGGTTGGGGAAGCATTGCTTCCTCGCCGGCAACTGCTATCTCGTCGCCGGCGGGAACCACAGCTTCGACGACGTCGACACGCCCATCATGTTCCAGCCTTCCTTGTCCAAGGGAGGGATCCGGATCGCCGACGACGTCTGGCTCGCCGCGGGCGTGATCGTCCTCGACGGCGTGACGATCGAGCGCGGCTGTGTCGTCGGCGCAGGGGCCGTAGTGACCGGGTCCCTGCCCGAGTACAGCCTGGTGGTGGGCAGCCGGGCGCTGAAGATCATGGACCGGCGGGAGCTCCGCGCCGACCGGCAGGTCTGACCCGGAAACTCTCGCTCGCGGGCGCCGGCGGCCTTGCCTTTCTTCATGGATCACATGCTTCGATAACAATGAATATTTGAGTCAGGCTCTCCCCCCGGTTTCTTGGGGAAGATGGCGAAGACCGGATTCAGAGCCAGCCGTTCCGGCGGTACCAATCCAGGGTCATTCGGATGCCCGCCGCGAAATCGATGTCCGGCGAAAATCCCAGCTCGTTCCGGGCTTTGGCGATCGACAGCGGCTTGGAGTGGAGGAAGAAGCTGAGCTTTGACCGGCTGAGGGGCGGCTCCTTGCGGATCGGCCGGCAGGCGGCCTCCAGAATGACGGCGGCCGTTTGCGCCAGCCACCCGGGGATTCGAAGGCGGGGCGGCCGCCGGCCGGCGGCCGCGGCGATCGCCCGGACGATCTCGCCGGCCGTCAGGATCTCGGCGCCGGCGAGGTGATAGATCCCTCCCTTGCGTCCGCGGTCCGCCGCCAGCCGGACGCCCTTCACCAGGTCGCTGATGTGGACAGGCGTTTGCCGTGCCGCGGCTTTGGTGGCCATGACGCGAGGACCCGAGGCCACCATCCGGATCAGCTTGAACGTGCGGCGGTCGCCCGGGCCGTAGGCCCATCCCGGGCGCACGATGACGATATCCATCCCTTCCGCGGCAGCCTTCAGGCCGGCCTTCTCGCCTGCGAGCTTGGCGTGGTCATAGGCCAGCACGGGGGATGCCGGATAGCCTTCATCCGCCACGTCGCCGTCCCTGATGCTTCCTAAGACCCCCGCGCTGCTGAAATGGACGATCCTGGGGACGCCCGCCTTCCGGACGGCTTCGAGCACCGCCTCGGTCCCCGCGGCGTTGATCCTGAAGAACTCCCGGCGGTCGATCAACGACCCGCCGAGAGCCGAGGCCAGGTGGAAAACGATGTCGGCGGCGCGCATTCCGGACGCCAGCGCGCCCGCGTCGGTGATGTCCCCGGCGACCGTTTCGACGCCGGCCGTCCTCTGGACCGGCGACCGGTGGGAAAGGGCCGTCACCTGCCAGCCGTCCGCGACGAGCGACGCGATCAGGTGGCGGCCGATGAAACCCGACCCCCCGGTCAGAAAGGCCCGCATTCTTCCTCCCGCCTCACCGCCCGAAATTCCGCCGGGCCAGGTCCAGGACCCGGTGGAGTCCTTCCAGGTACGCGGATTCGGTGTACTGGGCTTCGGCCCGTGCCTTGGCGGCCGCCGCCCGGGCCCTGGCCTCGGGACTGGTCAAGGCGAACCTGATCCCGGCCGCGAACCCCTCCGGGTCGGGGTCGGCGAGCACGACCTCCGACGGGTTCAGGACCTGGGTGTGGGTGTAGAGTTTTGTGGCGACGAGGGGCGTTCCCGTCTTCAGGAAAGAGTAGATCTTGAGAGGGGTGTTCGTGCCCGAGAGCCTCGGCGAGACCAGGACGTCGGCCAGCGAAATGTAGAAAGGAACCTTCGACGGCGGCACCTTGTCCCCAAACACGACCCTGTCGCGGATCCCCAGCTCCCCGGCCAGCGTTCTCATCTCGTCGAGCGAGCGTCCGGTGCCACCGACAAGAAGGAAAACGACGCCGTCACCGCACTTTTGCGCGGCCCGCAGAAGCAGGGGAATCCCCTGGTACGGCTCGAAGTTGCCGGTGTAGACGACGATCTTCTCGCCCCGCGGGGCGATCTCTTTTTTCTTGGCGGCGAGCTCCCCGGGCGAGAACGGATCGGCCGGGAAATCGAGGAAGTTCTCGAGAAGGACGGCCTTGGCCCCTTGTCCGGCGGCCTCGACCTGGTCCAGGAGGTCTTGGCAGATAACGATGACCGCATGGGACTTCTTGAGGATCGAGGCTTCCATGGCCCTGAAGAGCGAAACCAGGAGGGCGGAACTCGTGAACTCGAAGTTCCGGAGCTGCTGGGGCAGGCTCGAGTGCATGTCGTAGACGTGGGGCAGGCGCCAGAGCCGGGCCAGCCGGATGCCGACGGCGGCGGCCTCTTCGTGCGAATAGACGAGGTCGTACCGGTGCCTCGTCAGCTCGAGGACGGCGGCGGCCGAGAGCAGCACGTCAAGCGGGATCTTGGCCAGGGACGGCCCGATCCTCACTTTCCGGAGGCCGATCCAGTTCGGGACGCGGATCGTCCTCAATGCCGGGAGGCCGGTGTCTTGTCCGAGCGGGTACGTGATGAGGGTGACCTGATGGCCGAGCTTTCCCAAAGCGTAGATCCGGAAAAAGGTGCTGATCGGGGTCCCCCGGGGCTGGAAGAACGGCTCGGGGGCGAGCATCAAGATCTTCATCGATCTTCGCGGTCGGGCCCTCCGCCGGCCCCGGCGTCGACGACCTCCCTGACGTAGTAGATCGCCTTGCCCGATGACTCGTGGTAGGCCCGGACCATGATCTCCGCCAGGAGCCCCAGGGTAATGAACTGGATGCCGATGACGATGAGGAGGATGGCCAGCAGGAGCAGCGGACGATTGGCGACACTCAGCTTGAGCACCAGCCTCTGGTAGGACAGCCAGAGGGCGATCAGGAAACCCAGCAAGCCGCTCCCCATTCCGACCAGCCCGAAGATCTGCAGCGGCCGGGTGGAATAGCTCAGCAGGAACTTGACCGTCAGAGTGTCCAGGATGACCCGGGTGAACTTCATGATATTGTACTTGGACTTGCCGTGGCGGCGGGCGCGGTGGTGGACCGGGACTTCAACGATGGCCACGCCCATGTTGCTGGCAATGGCCGGGATGAACCGGTGAAGCTCTCCGTAGAGGCGGATGTTCTTCACGACATCGCGACGGAAGGCCTTGAGGGTGCAGCCGTAGTCGTGGAGTTTGACACGGGTGACCCGCGAGATCAGCCAGTTGGCGATCGAGGACGGGATGCGCCGGGTCAGGAACCGGTCCTTACGGTTCTTCCGCCAGCCGCTCACGAGGTCGTAACCCTCCTCGAGCTTCCCGATAAGCAGAGAAGCGTCGCCGGGGTCGTTCTGGAGGTCGGCATCCAGGCTGATGATCATGTCTCCGCCGGCGTAATCGAAGCCCGCGACAAGAGCGGCCGTCTGGCCGAAGTTCTTCCGGAGCCGGATGATCTTGACCCGCGGGTCTTTTTTCTGAAGGCCGAGCAATTTCGGCCAGGAGGCGTCCGTGCTGCCGTCGTCGATAAAGATGATCTCGAACGGCCTCCCCAGCCGGCGGGCGGCGGCCGCCAGCTCCTGATGGAGCTCCTCCAGGTTGTCGGCCTCGTTGAAGACCGGGATGACGAAGGAAACACTTCCTGTTCCGGGTGTGTTCATCCGGGCCAATATAACATAAAGGAAACCCGGGCGGCAACGCGCCGTCCGCTCGCTGATTCCTTACCCTTACATGAAGAGAGCCGCTTCCGAATCTTGACATTGGCCGAATTATCAGCTAATTTTAGGCACGTTTTTAGGGCCGGCAGGATTGTCGCCGGCCGGGCGTGGGGTGTTATGAGGCTGCGTCGTCGTGAATTCCTGAAGTATGGGACTATCGGCCTGGCGGCGGCCGGCCTGTCTCCCCGGTCCCTTTTTTCGTCGGATCCGCGGACCGCGGCGGTCTCTTCGGCGTCCCTTCTCAGGGCCCAGCTCCTGAGCCCGGAATATCCCTTCCCGTACGACGACCGGTATTTTGCCTGCGCCGAGAGGATCTACAACGTCCGGCCCGCGGGCGTGGGCGTCCCCGGCTCCCGGGCGAGCCTCAGCCTCGTGCCCGCGCCCGGGAGAAAACTCGACATCAAGGTCCAGACCGCCGAAAGCCTGGAGGGCCTCTCCAACCCCAAGGATGTTTTTACTTTTTACGGCGTCGACAATATCCTCGACATGGAGCTGGCGGCGGGGGACATCCCGCGGCTGTTCTATCAGGTTCTTTATCGCGACGGGAGCGGCTCCTGGCAGGCCCTTTTTCCGAAGAGCGTCAAGCTGCCGACGGTCAGCCTCGAGGACGGGGGGGAGATCAAAGTCATCCTGATCGGCGACGATCACACTTTCGACGACGGCGACTACGCCGTCCCCGACAGCCTCAAGGCCTCGAAGCTGAGCGGCGATTACGTCAACGAGATCCTGCGCAATGTCCGGTTCAATCCCGAAAACCCCGCGCGGTCGCCTGCCGATTCTCTCCGGAACGGGCTGTGTCTGGCGCATTCCCTTCGATATATCATGGCCCACGAGGACCCCGACCTGCTGATCAACCTGGGCGACACCAACGGCTTGGGCGCGGGCTACAAGTGGCCGGGGCTCGGGCTGCCGACGGAGGGACTGACCGACAAGGAATATGACTCTATCGCGCGCGTTCTCTGGCTGAGGATGCGGAAGATGTATTCGGCGATCACGCCGCATATCCCGATGTTCATCGCCCAGGGCAATCACGACGGCGAGGAGCAATGGAATCCGGTTCGGACCCGGGCGCGCGAGTGGCGGAGCCGGCTGTTCACCATGCCCGACAGCCGCACTTACCCGGAGGGTGGCCACCCCGACGGCCTCTACTATGCTTTTTCCTGGGGAAGCGACCGGTCGTACCGGGGCGGCGCGCGGTTCATCGTCCTGCACACGACGGCCTTCACCGGTGACGCCTATCCTAAAACACCGGAGGGCTGGACGCTCGGGGATGTCCAGCGGCAGTGGTTCGAGGAGACGGTCAGGCGGGGCGAAAAGCACTGGGTTTTCTCCTGCTCCCACCACGCCCTGGGGGGCTGGCCGTGCGGCTCCAATGAGCAGGACAAGAGCATGGCCTACGGCAGAGGACCGCTGTTCACCCGCGAAGATTACCTGCCTTATGCCAACCCCGACGCCGTCGAACAGGTCAAGCTCACGGACCTCGGCCGGGAAAACGGGCTGCGGGCGTTTCTTTACGGCCACGACCATATCTACTTCAATAAGAAGATCGGCCAGACCGCGCCCAACGCGGATATGCTGGCCGTCTGTTGCGGATCGACCAAGTACATGGGTGAAGCGGGCTGGTGGAAGGATCCTTACTGGTCAAGAGACTACGGCTCCTACCAGGGATCTTCGCCGCGATTCTGGGGGCCGCCGGGGATCACTCGGATGACGATCCGCAAGCACGAAACGGTCATCGATTATCTCCATACGGCCTTCACCTGGTATTCCAATCATCCCGTGGACGCCGGTATCGGCGCGGTCCTCTCGACCCGCACGCTGGTCAATCCCGCGCCGCGACTGCAGGTGGAAACAGACGAGTTCACCCTTCAGGCGATCGAGGGCCAGAAAGGTCCTGCCCCCGCGATCCTGCGCCTCAAGAACTCGGGCGGCGGCCGCCTGAGGTATGAGTTGAAGGCCGACGCGCCCTGGCTCGGCATAACCCGGTCAGGCGGCGAGAGCTGGGGCGAGTGGGATGAGGTCGAGGTGAACGCCCGGTCGAAAATGCTGGCCCACGGCGATTATTTCGGAAAGATCACGATAACATGCCCTGATGCCGCCGTGCCGCCCCTAGACGTCAAGGTCAGCCTGGCTGTCCATCCGTCTGCGCTTGAGCCCTTGCACGGAGACGGCGAGGGGCAGGACCGGACGGTCCGGACGTCGCGTTTTCCCGCCTGACGCCGGCCTGTCGGTGAACTTCTCAGTGGAGGATAGGGCGCGCCGGTGCGACCAACGGCAAAACGGAGGATTGGCGCCGCGGCCCTCAATGGAGGGCGCCGACGGCATCCACTCCGATCGTTAACTCCTGACCCGCCAGCCGCATGGGCTTGGCGCCTTCGTTATAGGGTAAGGAAGAGCCTTTGAACGCGATCCGAATCCTCCCGGTCGACTTCAGGGCGCCGAGGTCGAACCGGTCGGGCGCCTGCCCCGAGCCTAAGCCGATGTCCTGCCACTCGCCCCGCGAATCCAGGCCGAAGACGGCGTAGCGAAAATCGCCCCTCCACATACCGTCCAGATAGGATTCGACCTGATTCTCCTTTTCGCCGCCCTCCACCGTCTTTGCCGGAGGTTTCGCATAAATGACCAGGTCGTCTCCCGGTCCGTTGTTGACCTCAATTTCGAGGTCCAAGACGCCGCCGCCGGATATTTCGGCGCGAAGGTCGTCCGGTGCGCCCACGGCCTTTTCAGGGTTCTCGACCAATTGAAAGTCCGGGAAAACAGAACCGGCGTAGCGAGCGACATATTCCCCATCTTGCTGTTGCTGCTGCTCCGGCCGGGCCGCGGGTTCGGCCGCCGCTCCCTCGCCAGGCGTCGGTTCTTCCTGACCCTGGGGCTGAGGCTTGGCGGCATCGGGGGGGCCTAGGACGACCGCCGGGGTCTGGCCTTTCGCCTTGAGGTCGGCATTGGTGACGACCTTGACGTCTTTCTCCTTGATCTTCTCCCGGCGCTCCTGCTCCTTTTTCGAGGCCTCAGCCAGGCTCTGGGAGAGCAGAAAAGATGCCGTCAGGAGAAACAGAACCCCGAAAAATAACCTTTTTTTCATCTTCGCACCCTCCGGCACATTATAGGCCGTTCGCGCGGGAAATCCAATGTCCGGGCCGCTTTGCCCGTATCACCCTATCATATGTTTTGTCGCAGTTCACCCCCATCGAGTTGACTCTCCGGGGGAGATTGGGCTAAAATTCACTCAATCCCTATGACCGACAAGAAGATCCTGATCGTGGATTATGACGCCGCGAGCCTGGCGACGTTGGCCGGGATGATCGAACCCTACAAGTTTCAAGTCGTCAAGGCGGCCGACGGCCAGGCGGCCTACGAGAAATTCATCGAGGAAAAGCCGGACCTGGTCATCCTCGAGGCCATCCTGCCCAAGATCCACGGGTTCGACCTGACCAAGCGGATCTCGGAGGAGACCCACGGCCGGGTGCCGGTGATCATCGTCACCGGGCTCTACCGGGGGCCGCAGTACAGGATGGAGGCGCTCTCGACGTTCGGAGCCGCCGACTATTTCGAAAAGCCGGTGGACGGGGAGAAGCTTCTCCGGTCGGTGATGACCCTGCTCAACGCGGAGGACGAGATCGAAGAAGACCTCCCGGATGCCGAGCAGGTCATCAAAGCCCTGACCGCCAGGCTCTCCGTTCCGGGACAGGCCGACGGGAAAAAGTAGGCTCAAATGACCATCCTCTGGACGCGCTGCAACAACTGCCAGAAGATCCTATATAAGCAGGATATCTTGGATAATCAAAACGTCTGCCCTTCCTGTCGTTTCCATTTCCGGATCTCCTCGCTGGAGCGCCTCGGTCTCCTCTACGACGAGGGGAGGTACGAGCGCTTCGACGAGGGCATCCTGCCCGTGGACGCGCTCCACTTCGTGGACAGCCGGGAGTACTGCGAGCGCCTCGAGGAGAACCAGCGAAAGACACAGCTCCCCGAGGCGGTCGTGAGCTCGAAGGGCCAGATCGGCGGCATCGACGTCATCGTTTGCGCCATGGACTTCTCGTTCATGGGCGGCAGCATGGGCTCGGTTGTCGGCGAGAAGATCACCCGCGCCATCGAGCGAGCGACGACCGAGAAATCGCCCATGATCGTCATCTCCTGCTCCGGCGGCGCCCGGATGCAGGAGGGGGCGCTGTCCCTGATGCAGATGGCCAAGACGAGCGCCGCGCTGGCCCGCCTCGACAGGGCCCGGCTCCCTTACATCTCGGTGATGACCGACCCGACGACCGGCGGGACCACGGCGAGCTACAGCATGCTCGGGGATTTCAATATCGCCGAGCCTAACGCCCTGGTGGGGTTCGCCGGACCCCGGGTCATCGAGCAGACGATCAGGGAAAAGCTGCCCAAGGGCTTCCAGCGGGCCGAGTTCCTCCTGGCGCACGGCATGCTGGACGATGTCGTGGACAGGAAAGCGATGCGCGGATACCTGATCCGGGTCCTGAGGCTCCTCCTCAACCGCTATTCATGAGATGAACCGCGGTCCGTGCCGGGATTACCTCCAGAAGATCCTCGAGTCCGGCGTCAAGTTCGGGCTGGATAACGTCCGGACCGTGCTCGCGGCCCTGGGCGAGCCCCAACAGGCCTACCCTTCAGTCCTCGTCGGCGGCACGAACGGCAAAGGCTCGGTCTGCGCCATGCTGACCGGGATTTTGACGCTCCACGGACTGAGGGTCGGCCTATATACCTCTCCGCATCTCGTCCGGGTGGAGGAGCGGGTGCAGGTCGGCGGAGAGCCCATTTCCGGACGCCGCTTTTGCCGCCTGCTGTCCGTCTTCAAGGCGACGGTCGACGACCTGGTCCGCGGCGGGACGCTCGCCGCGCCGCCGACCTATTTCGAGACCCTGACCTGCCTGGCCTTTCTTTATTTCCGCGAGAAACGGGTGGACGCGGCCGTCCTCGAGGTCGGGCTGGGCGGCCGGTTGGATGCCACCAACGTGGTCGTGCCTCTCGCCTCCGTGATCACCACCGTTTCCCGAGACCATCAGGAGTACCTTGGGAACACTCTGGGCCGGATCGCCGCCGAGAAGGCGGGCATCATCAAACCAGGAATTCCCGTCATTTGCGGAGTGCCCGGGGGTATCGCCCGGGACGTCATCAGGAAGACAGCCCGGGAAGCGTCGGCCCCCGTCATCGAGGTCTTCGAGAGTCCGCAGGCGTTGCGAGCGGAGACGACCGCGCGGGGGCATAAGTTTCAATTCCGCTGGCGGGGCCGGGTCTTCACGTACTCGCCCCGCTTGCCCGGAGCGCACCAGGGGCGGAATGCCGCCGTCGCCGTCGTCACGGCCCTCAGCCTGAACGGGCCTTGGGGCATGCCTTCGCGGACGGCGATCCTCAAGGGGCTCACCCGTGCGGCCTGGCCGGGCCGCCTGGAGACGGTCGGCCGCCGCCCGCGCGTTGTTCTCGACGGCGCCCATAACGAAGAGGGGGCGAAAGCCCTCGCCGCCTACGCCGCGGATTTTCTGCCGAGGCCGCTGACGCTGCTGTTCGCCGCCATGAAGGACAAGGACATTCCCAGGCTCACGCGGATTCTGTTCCCCCTGGCCGCGCGCATCATCCTGACCGGCCTGCCCATGGCCCGGGCCGCGGCTCCCGAAGAGGTTCTGAGTCTGGCGCCGTCCGCGGGCCGGCCGACGTACATCGAACCTGACCTGTCTCGGGCCTGGCGAAGAGCGCGCGAGGTCACGCCGCGCGGCGGTTCGATCCTCGTCACGGGATCGCTGTTCCTTGTCGGCGAGGCGAAAAAGCGGATTGATTTTTATGGGTAATGATGGTAAATTCAGGCTTGATTTTTTGGACCGAGCCGACAGTTTATGCTGAGCCTTGACGCCAACTTTATCGTTGTCTTCGCCATCGTCTGGATCCTCGTGTTCGTCCTCTCGAAGATCTTCTTCAACCCTGTACGACGCATGCGGGACCGGCGGGAGAGCGGCATCGCGGCCGACCGGAACGCCCGCCGACACGCTTTAGAGAGCTATGAGAAGAGCGTGGCGGACATCGAGTCCGCCCTCAAGGACGCCAGAGCGGCGGCCGAATCGGCCAGGAGCCGGCTTGAGCAGGACGCCCTGAGAGAGAAGAACAAGCTCCTGACCGAAGTCTCCGTCGAGTGCCGGCATCAAGTCGAACAGGCGCGGATCGACCTGGAACGCACCACCCGCGAGCTCCAGAGCGGTCTGGCGCGGCAGGCTTCGGACCTGGCGGAACAGATCGAGAAAAAGTTGCTGAGCTGATGCGGCAAAAACGTCAAGCCCTGGTTATTTTCGCTCTGCTGCCGTTGTTCGTCTTCGCCTCGGCGGAAGAAGGGTCGCATGTCTCCGGCCTCACGGATTTCCTGGGTAAAGTCTTGAATTTCGTCCTCCTGTTCGGCGGACTCGCCTACGTGTTGAGGAAGCCCGTCCGCGCGTTTCTCGAACGGGCTGTCGAGTCCGTCCGGAACACGATGGCCGAGGCCTCGTCCGCCAAAGAGGAGGCGGAACGCGAGCTGGGATCGATAACGACGCGGCTGGCGGGGCTGAGCGAGGAGGCCCGGAAGATCCAAGAGAGCGGAGAGTCCATGGGGCAGAAGGATAAGAGCAGGATCTCCGAGCTGGCGGCCCGCGAGGCCGAAAAGCTCAAGGCGATGGCACGGGAGGAGATCGAAGCCCGTGCCCAGGCGTCCCGGGAGGAGCTCCGCCGGTACGCCGCGGAGCTGGCTGTCTCGCAGGCCCGCTCCCGGATCGAGCGCCGTCTCACCCCGGAGCTCCAGGCTCGCCTGATCGACGAATCCATCGACATCCTGGGAAAACAGAATGCGGAACGAAGCGCTCGTTAATCGATATGCCCGCGGCCTGGTCGGCGCGCTCCGCGGGGAGTCCGAGCTCGAGGCCGCGCACCGCGAGCTCTCGGCCGTGAGCGCCCTTCTCCGGGAAAACCTGGAGCTGGCCGCCGTCCTCAAGAGCCCGTTCGTCCCCAAGAAGAATAAGGATCAGATCGTCCGCGATATCCTGGCTTCCTCTCCTCGGGGCGCCAAGACGGGACGCTTCCTGGGCTTGCTGATCGAACACAACCGGCTGCACATCCTCGGCGACATCCTCCGCGTTGTGCCCGCGCTCTGGCGGGAATCGCAAGGTGTACGGACTTTCGAGGTCAGCTCGGCCGTCTCCGTAACGCCGCAGCAGCAGGCGAGGCTCCGGGCGGAGCTCGAGCGCCTGGAGGGGGGGCCGGTCTTTCTTGAATACCGGATCGACCCCGGACTGGTCGGCGGCCTGTCCTTGAGGAAGGGGAACATCGTCCTCGATGTTTCCGTCCTGGGCCGCCTGGCGAAGCTCAAAGAAAAAATGATTGAAGGGTAGTTTGATCCATGGACATTAAAGCCGACGAAATCAGCAAGATCATTCAGCAGCAGATCGAGGGCTACGAAACCGAAGTCGACATCCGCGAAGTCGGGATCGTGACTTCCGTGGGCGACGGCATTGCCCGCGTCCACGGCCTCGACCGGGTGATGGCCAACGAACTCCTCGACTTCCCCAGGGACGTCATGGGCATCGCCCTGAACCTTGAGGAAGAGAGCGTGGGCGCCGTCCTTCTCAGCGAGCCCCAACTGATCAAGGAGGGCGACCTCGTCCGGCGGACCCACCGCATCATGCAGGTGCCGGCCGGGCCGGCTATGATCGGCCGCGTCGTCGACCCGCTGGGTCGACCCCTCGACGGCAAGGGCCCGATCCGGACCGCCGACTTCATGGTCCTGGAACGGCTGGCCCCGGGCGTCGTCGACCGCATGCCCGTGCGCGAGCCCCTGCAAACCGGGCTCAAAGCGATCGATGCCATGATCCCGATCGGCCGCGGCCAGCGCGAGCTCATCATCGGGGACCGGCAGACCGGAAAAACAGCTATCGCCATCGACACCATCATCAATCAGAAGGGCGCCGACGTCGTCTGCATATATGTTGCGATCGGCCAGAAGAATTCGACCGTCGCCTACAGTATCAAGACCCTGGAAGAGTGCGGCGCGATGGACTACACCATCGTCGTGGCGGCTTCGGCGAGCGATCCCTCGCCCCTCCAGTATCTCGCCCCCTACAGCGGCTGCGCCATGGGTGAATATTTCCGCGACCGCGGCCGGCACGCCCTGCTCGTCTATGACGACCTGTCCAAGCACGCCGCCGCCTACCGCGAGATCTCGCTTCTCCTCCGGCGGCCGCCGGGACGAGAGGCCTACCCGGGCGATGTTTTTTATCTCCATTCCCGCCTTCTCGAGCGGGCGGCCAAGCTCAACGACGAGCTGGGCGGCGGGTCGCTCACGGCGCTGCCCATCATCGAGACGCAGGCGGGCGATGTCTCGGGCTACATCCCCACCAATGTCATCTCCATCACCGATGGGCAGATCTACCTCGAGCAGGAGCTGTTCAATGCCGGCGTCCGGCCGGCCATCAACGTCGGCATCTCCGTTTCCCGGGTGGGCGGCAACGCCCAGATCAAGGCGATGAAGCAGGTCGCCGGCAAGCTGCGCGGCGACCTCCAGCAGTACCGGGAGCTCCAGACCTTCGCCCAATTCGGGACCGAGCTCGACCGCATCTCCCAGGCCCAGCTCGACCGCGGTTCTCGCCTGACCGAGATCCTCAAGCAGGGCCAATACGACCCGCTGCCCGTCGAACGCCAGGTCATGATCATCTACGCCGGCAACCGGGGCTACCTCGACGAATTCCCGGTCGACCGGATCCGGGAGTACGAGCAAAAGCTGTATGCGTTCATGGATAAGGAGCATCCGGACATCCTGGAGAAGATCGCCCTGAGGAAGTCCATCGATTCGGCGCTCGACGAGGCCGTGGCGGCGGCGCTCCAGGAATTCAGCCGGCAGTTCAAGGGCGGGATCTGACGTGCCGGCTCTCATCGACCTGAGACGGCGCATCCGCAGCGTCCAGAACACGCAGCAGATCACTCAGGCGATGAAGACCGTCTCCACGGCCAAGTTCAAGAAGGCGCAGCGGTCCGTGCTCGACGGCCGGCCGCTCTGGCACAGCCTGCCCGGGTTGCTCGAGCGGGTCGCGGCCTGGGCAGGGCGGCAGGTGTCGCCGCTCCTCGATGTCCGCGACGAAAACAAGCTCCTGGCCGTGGTCTTCACTTCGGACAAGGGGCTCTGCGGCGCCTTTAACTCCAACCTCCTGGCCCGGGCGGAGGCTTTCCTGGAGGAGAAAGCGCCGGCGGAGGCCGGCCTCGTCCTCGTGGGCAAGAAAGCCGCGAACCACTTCCTGAAAAGACCCTATCCCGTGCTTCGGGCGTACGGCGAGAAAACGGACAAGCTGACCGTCCGGGAGCTCAAGGAGATCGCTCACCTGGTGAGGGCGCAGTATGTCTTCGCCAGGACCGACAGCGTTTATATTATCTACAACGAGTTCAAGTCGATCCTGGCGCCGAGGGTGACCGCGGCCCGCGTCCTGCCGGTTCCGTCCCCCGCGGGAGCGGCCGCCGTTGACGAGCTGCCCCCGGATTGGGACCCCGCCGCCGGCCCCGTCCTCCAGTCGCTGCTGGCCCTTTACCTCGAAACCCAGGTTTATCACGCCTATTTCGAATCAACGGCGGCCGAACAGGCGGCCCGCATGATGGCCATGGAAAACGCCACCAAGAACGCCGAAGATCTCATCGGCGACCTCGTCCTCGGCTTGAACAAGATCCGCCAGGCCTCGATCACCAAGGAGCTGCTGGAGATCATGACGGCCGTCGAGGCCATGGCCAAGTGACAACCCAGCGGAGATATCTATGACCAATAACCAAGTCAAAGCGAGAATCGGGCGAGTCGTCCAGGTCATCGGACCCGTGGTCGACGTCGAGTTCAAGGACATGGAGCTGCCCGGGATCTACAGCGCCCTGCGGATCACGAGCGAGGGGCTGGAGACGCCCACGCCCGTGGACATCATCGTCGAGGTCGAGCAGCACATCGGCGAGGATAAGGTTCGCTGCATCTCGATGCATCCCACCGACGGCCTGGCCCGGGGCATGACGGCCACGGACCTCGAGGGGCCGATCCAGGTCCCGGTCGGCGAAGGAACGCTGGGCCGGGTCCTCAACGTCATCGGCGAACCCGTCGACAACCTCGGCCCGGTCAAGGCCGAAAAAAGATACCCGATCCACCGCCTGCCGCCGCCTCTCGAAGACCAGAGCACGACGATGGAAATGTTCGAAACCGGCATCAAGGTCATCGACCTCATCCAGCCGTTCCTCAAGGGCGGCAAGATCGGCCTGTTCGGCGGCGCGGGCGTCGGCAAGACCGTCATCATCCAGGAGCTCATCCACAACGTCGCCGTCAAGCACGGCGGCTACTCGGTGTTCGCCGGGGTGGGCGAGCGCACCCGGGAGGGCAACGACCTCTGGCTGGAGATGAAGGGCTCGGGAGTCATCGGCAAAACATCTCTCATCTACGGGCAGATGACGGAGCCGCCGGGCGCGAGGCTCAGGGTGGGGTTGACGGCCCTGTCGGTCGCCGAGTACTTCCGGGACGAAATGAACCAGGATCTCCTGTTGTTCATCGACAACATCTTCCGGTTCACCCAGGCGGGCTCCGAGGTCTCGGCGCTGCTGGGCCGCATGCCCTCGGCCGTCGGCTACCAGCCCAACCTGGCCACCGAGCTCGGCGAGCTCGAGGAGAGGATCACGTCGACGAAAAGGGGGTCCATCACCTCCGTCCAGGCCATCTACGTCCCGGCCGACGACTTCACCGACCCCGCGCCGGCGACCACGTTCTCCCACCTCGACGCTTCGACCAACCTCTCCCGGGCGCTGACCGACATCGGGATCTACCCGGCCGTCGACCCCCTCAACTCGTTTTCGCGGATCCTGGATCCGCGGATCATCGGCGAGGAGCACTACGCGGTCGCCCGCCGGGTGAAGGAGATCCTGCAGCGCTATAAGGACCTTCAGGACATCATCGCCATCCTGGGGATCGAGGAGCTCTCGGACGAGGACAAGCTGGTCGTCGCCCGGGCGAGAAAGATCCAGCGCTTCTTGTCGCAGCCGTTCCACGTCGCCGAGGAGTTCACGGGCCGGCCGGGAAAATATGTCCCGATCGCCGACACCATCCGCGGTTTCAAGGAGGTCTGCGACGGCCGGCACGACGACAAGCCGGAACAGGCCTTTTACATGGTCGGGGGGATCGAGGACGTGGCCCTCCGGGCCGAGGAGCTGCGCGCCACATGAGCGGCGGCAGTTCAGCGACCCTGTCGCTCAAGGTGGTCACGCCGCGCCGCCTGCTCGTCGACGCCGAAGTTAGGGCCGTCAACCTGCCGGGGCTCGACGGCGAGCTGGGCATCCTGCCCGGGCACCGGCCGCTCGTCGCGACGCTGGGGAGCGGCCAGCTGGCCTACCAGCTCGAGGGCCGGCAGGTGACGTGGAACGTCCGCGGCGGCCACGCCGAGATCCGTCCGGGAAGCGTCCTGATCTTCACCGAGCTGGCCGAGGATGAGGCAGACCGCGCCTGAGCCGGGCGAAGACGAAACGCTGGATTCGTTCTATCACGGCGGGGTCCGGCTGTTCCAGAAGAAAACGGGTTACCGGTTCTCCATCGACGCGCCGCTGCTGGCGGACTTCATCGAGATACGGCCGGGCGAGTCCCTGCTCGAGCTGGGCGCCGGAAACGGCGTCATCTCGCTTCTCCTCGGCATCAAGCCGTTCGGCCGGGTCGTCGCCCTGGAGATCCAGCCCGGACTGGCCGGGCTGGCGCGCCGGAACATCCAACTCAACGGGCTCCAAGACCGGATCGCCGTCCTGGAGGAGGACATCCGGACTTTCCGGCCCGAGGTGAAGTTCGACGTCGTCTTCTCCAACCCGCCCTACATCCGGAAACAGGGAGGGCACCTGAGCCTTTCGGCCGAGAAATCGGTCGCCAAGCATGAGATTCGCTGCGACATTTCTGATATAATGCAAGCCGCCGCCTGGGCCCTGAAGCGGGACGGCCGCAGCTATTTCGTCTATCCCGCCGCGAGACGCGGCGATTTCGACGGCGCCCGGGAGAAGAACGGCTTGAGAACGCGGACCTTGCGTCTTGTGCATTCGCGGCCGGGGGGGAGCCGAGGTGGATGCTCGCGGAATGCGACTTCTCCGCCCCGGTGCCCGCCGTCCGGCCGCCGCTTTTCGTCTATGGCGAGGACGGCCGGTACACGCCGGAGATGGAGCAGATCTTCCGAGGAGAGAGCCGTGAGTCGCTTCCTGAGTAATCTCAAGGAATTATACAGATACCGGGTCCTCATCCAGAACCTTGTCGTCCGCGAGCTCAAGGCGCGCTATCGCGGAACGGTCCTCGGCTTTCTCTGGTCGTTCGTGAACCCGCTGCTGCTCATGATCGTTTACAGCATCGTCTTCGGGTTCATCATCCGGCCGCGCGACCCGGCGTTCGACAATAACCCGATTATTTACGCCCTCTATCTTTTCTGCGGGATCCTGCCGTGGACCTGGTTCTCGTCCTCGTCGATCGAGTCGGCGAACATCCTCATGGTCCAGGGCAACCTGATCAAGAAGGTCCTCTTTCCTGCGGAGGTCCTGCCGGTCGTGGTGGTCACCGCGAACTTCATTAATTTTCTTTATGCCCTGCCCATCCTGGTCGTTGCCAAAGCCGCCATCGCGCTCTTCGTCCCCAACTCGCCCGGCTTCACCCCGTACTTCCTGCAGCTGCCGATCGTTATCCTCGTCCAGTTCATCTTCTCCCTCGGGTTCGGGTTACTGCTGGCGGCCCTGACGGTCCACTTCCGCGATATCAAGGACATCCTGGGCAACCTGTTGACGTTCTGGTTTTTCGCGACACCGATCGTCTACACCCGTGAGCTGGCCGCCAACTCGCCGGTCCTGCGCTGGGTGCTGGATCTCAACCCCATGACCCACGTGATCGGCGGCTATCAGTCATGTTTCTTCTACGGGGACCTCCTGCACTGGCGGCGGCTGGGCGTGACGCTGGTCTTCGCGGTCCTGATGTTCGCCGCGGGGGCGTACGTGTTCGATCGGCTGAGGGACTCCTACCCGGAGGAGGTCTGAGATGGCCGACCCTGACGCCTTCACCGCCTCGGCCGCCGCGAGCGCCGGCGCATGCGCCATCGACATCGATCATGTTTCCCGGGTCTACCAGAAGTACTCCTCCCGGCACCGCTTCCAGACGTTCAAGAGCGCCCTGGTCAAAGGTGACCTGTTCAAAGCGTTGAAGCCCGACGAGCTCGTGTCGGCCATCGACGACGTCAGCCTCCGTGTCGAGAAGGGGCAGACTTTCGGCGTCATCGGGGAGAACGGCTCGGGCAAGAGCACCCTGCTCAAGCTCGTCGCCGGGATCGCCAAGCCGAGCCGGGGCCGGGTCACCACGGTGGGCAAGGTGTCGGCGCTCATCGAGCTCGGCGCCGGATTCCACCCGGAGATCACCGGGCGGGAGAACGTCTTCATCAACGGCATCATGCTCGGGTTGACAAAGAAGGAGATCACCGCCAAGTTTGATGAGATCGTGGCCTTCGCCGAGCTCGAGGACTTCATCGACGCCCCGGTCAAGACCTATTCGTCGGGAATGTACATGAGACTCGGGTTTGCCATCGCCATCAACGTCAACCCGGACATCCTCCTGATCGACGAGGTGCTGGCGGTGGGGGACGCCGCGTTCGTGCCCAAGTGCCTCGATCGGATCGACGACTTCCGGCGGCGCCAAAAGACCATCCTGTTCGTCAGCCACGACCTGACCACGGTCGAGAAGGTCTGCGACCGGGTGGCCTGGCTCAAGAACGGCCGGCTGCTGACCATCGGCGACCCCAAGCGGATCGTCGACGCCTACCTCCAGGACGTCGCCGACAAGCAGGAGAGGGATTTCGAGCGCCACCGCGACGAATCGTCCGAATTGCCCTCGGGGGACGACCGGCGGGAGGGCCGCTGGGGCAAACGCGAGGTCGAGATCACCCGCGTGACCCTGAGGAACCTCCAGGGCCAGGACAAGCACGTCTTCTCGCCCGACGAGGGGATGCAGATCGAGATGGACGTCGTCGCGAGCGCGCCTGTCGATGATTTTGCCTTCGGCGTCGGGCTGTTCAACTCCCAGGGCATTTCCTGCTATGGGACGAACACGAACCTCGAGGATTACGAGCCCGTTTCCCTGCACGGAGAGGGGAGCGTGGTCTTCCGGATTGAGCGCCTCAACCTGGTCAACGGAACCTACTACCTGGATGTGGCCGTCCACAAGAGGGACGGCACCCCGTTCGATTATCACAGGAACCTGTACTCGTTCCTTGTCTCCTCGACCTGCCGCGACGTGGGCATCAGCCGGCCGCCGCACAGCTGGATCTTTTCGCGGGGCATCGAGGTCAAGCCGCCGGGGAAACGCGGATGAAGGCTCCCCGCAAGGTGGCCACTTCGGCCGCGCTCGTCGGGATCCGGAACACGCTGCGCCAAGAAGGCCGGACGGTCGTCTTCACGAACGGCTGCTTTGACCTGATCCACGCCGGGCATATCCGGCTTTTCCAGGAGTCTAAAAAGCTCGGCGACGTCTTGATCGTGGCCCTGAACAGCGACGCCTCGATCCGGAGGCTCAAAGGCCGCACCCGGCCGATCTATCCCCTGAGGGAGAGGCAGGAGATCCTGGCGGCGGTCGAGGTCATCGATTATGTGACCTCTTTTGCGGAGGACACTCCCCGGCGGATCATTGCCTCGCTCCTTCCCGACGTCCTCGTCAAGGGAGGGGACTGGAAGCCCGACCAGGTCGTCGGGCGCGAAGAGGTCGAGGCGGCCGGCGGGCGGGTCGTTATCGTTCCCTACCTCGTGGGCCGGTCAACGTCGTCGATCATCCGGCAGTCGGCCGGCGCGGGCCCCGGGCCGGGTCCGAAACGCCGCGCGTAGCCGCGAACCTCCCGTTCGGGGGACACTCACCATGATTGGCCGTCCTAGTGGTGCGTCTCGCAAATAACTTGGCTTTATAAAAGAGCAACGAAGACGCACCACCGCGGGGGAGTTTGAGGGGGACGGCGTCGTTCCCCTCAGGGGGTCAGTGGAGTGAAACGAAACGCCGAGGGGGGAGCTTGACTCCCCCCTGGAAGTGTCCCGTCTATCTACAGGACTTTGGAAAGGAACTTGCGAGACGGGACACCAGGTGATCATTTTGGTTAGCGTCCCCAAAAAAAGAAGACCCCCAAAAAGAAAAAGCCCGCGCCTCCGTCACGAAAGCCGCCGGAGAGGCGGGCCCTTTCAGCCGCTGAGCCTTTTTACATCCTGCTCAGGATGCGCGTCGGCAGCCGCTCTTGCAGTGCGAAACGCGGGGAACCATGTATCTTGTCATCTTGGGCTCCTTTACGCGTATATCATACTATTCCTATCGTATCACTCGGAAACAAGGCAGTCAAATTTCACGAAAGCACATCTTTTGGCATGACCACATTATTCTTCAATGGGGTCCTGTCACGGCGATGTCCGACCTTTTTCGCAGACGCTTACCTAATCCGAGTCCTCCCCTGATTTGAGGCTGTGTCGCAATCAATAAAAGAGAAATTTTTATTAAAATATTCCCCATTTAAAAAAGAAATTAGGAGGAAATCGAAAACCGACACAAGTTTTTGGAAGAGGACTATCATTGAATTTCCCATTTAATAAAAGACGCGCCTATTACGACACCGTCTCTTTCCAGGGGAGGAAGGAGGGATTAATACGTCGGATAAAAGTCTGGGAAAGCGTCTGCGGAAGTACGGACAGGGGGCGCGCAGGGACTAGCGCCGTGCCACCCCGCTATGTCCTTCCGCTGTCATAACGAAATAGCTTTCCCTTAAGCCACGCTCATGATGGCCCTGGTGACGGCCGCCTCGACCAGCGCTTTCTTGTAGCCGTTCTCGGCGAGCGGCTCGGCGTCGCCGAGCGCGGCGCGCGCGGCGCTCCGCACGGCCGCCTCGGTCAGGTTCTTCCCCTTGATGGCCGCCTCGGCTTTGGTCAACCGCCACGGAACCGGGGCGACACCGCCCATCACGATCCTCAGACCGCTCGGACTCTTGCCCGGGCCGGAAGCCTTGACGGCGCAGGAAACGAGCGCAAAGTCCCAGGTCCCGCGCTCCTCGAGCTTGAGATAGGCGCTCCGGTCTCCCTTGCCGGCCGGAGGCACGCGGATTTCGCGCACGAGCTCATCGGGCGCGAGCGTGTTCTCCCGCAGGACGTTCTTGTCGGGGAGAGCGTAGAACTCCGCCAGGGGAAGGGTCTTATCCCCCCGGGGCGAGGCGATCGTCACGGCCGCGTCGAGCGCGATCAGCATCGGCGCCAGGTCCGACGGATAGACGATATGGCAGACCGAGCCGCCGAAGATGGCATGGTACTTGTTCCTCCCCTCGTAGGCATAACAGATATCGCCGCCTTTCTTGGAGCAGACGATCTCGACATTCCGGAAATACCAGCACCGGGGTCTTTGGCAGAGGTTTCCCCCGACCGTGCCCACATTCCGGAGCTGGGGCGAGGCGATCCGTGAAGCGGCCTGGTGAAGTCCCGGAAAGATGCGTTTGACGGCCGGGTCGTCGGCCAGCTCGGCGATCGTCGTCGTCGCCCCGACCTTCAACCCGTCCTTATCACTCCGGATGTAGGAAAGCCCTGGGATCGCCGCCAGGTCGACGACGATGTCCGGGACGACGAGCCCCTCTTTGATCTGCGCCAGCAGGTCGGTGCCGCCCGACATCAGGAAGGTCTTTCCGTTTCCCGCCGCCAGCAGCGCCGCCGCCTGCTCGACAGACTTAGGTTCAGCCCAGCGGAAGTTGTTCATCGGCCCGCCTCCTTGGTCGAGAGGGCCTTGAGCACCCTGTCCGGGGTCATCGGCAGCTCCCCCGGGTGGACGCCGACGGCGTTGAAGACGGCGTTGGCGATGGCCGCCGAGCTCGGGATCCGGGGCGGTTCGCCCAGGCCCTTGTCTCCCATGCTGTTGATCCGGGGGTCCGGGTGGTCGACAAACAGGAATTCCATCTCGGGCATTTCGACTGCGGTCGCGACCTTGTACATTTCGAGGTTCTTGTTGAGCATCTTGCCCGTGTACTCGTCCGTCACGCGCTCCTCGAAGAGCCCGGCCGACAACCCCTGGGTGATGCCGCCGGCGACCTGGCTCTCGGCGGTCAGCCTGTTGAGCACCCGGCCGACCTCATGCGCCGCGGCGACCTTCAGGACCCTGATCTGCCCGGTCTCCGTGTCGACCTCGACCTCGGCGAAATGGGCGCCGAAGCTGTTGTAGGCGAACCCCGCCGGCAGGTCGCCGCGCTGCCCCTGGAACACGGTTTCCCGCCCTGGCCGCGCAGGATATCGGCCAGGCCGATGGATTTTTCCGGGTTGGCCTTTTCGAATATCTTCTTATCCGCGAGGACCAAGCCGGCCGCCGGGACCTCGAGCTTCTTGGCGGCGAGGTCCTTCAGCCAGGCCGCCGCCTTGAGCGCGGCGTCCCTCAGCGCGGGCGCCACGGATGGAGCGGTCTGGCTGCCGCCGGAGTTGGGGGCCCAGGGATACGTCGTGTCCCCGAGCTTCACCGTGATCTCTTTCGGGTCGAGTCCGAGCGTATCCGCCGCGACCGTCGCCATGAAGGTCCGGGTCCCGCAGCCGATATCCTGGGTGCCGCAGATGGCCTCGACACTTCCGTCGGGGTGGACCTTGACGGTCGCTTTCGTTCCCGGCGTTCCCGCCCCGGCCCAGATCTGAGTGGCCACGCCCAGGCCGCGCTTCTTGCGGCTTGTCCCCGCCCCGGGCTTCGTGTTCCTCCTTTCCCAGCCGATCTTTTCCGCGCCCAGGCTATAGCATTGGTCCAGGCCCTTCGATGAGTAGGGGATGCCCGTCTGACCCTGATTCGATGTCGTGTAATTTATCCGGCGCAGCTCGAGCGGGTCCATTCCGAGTTCCGCGGCGAGTTCCTCCATGAACCCCTCCAGGGCGAATGTCCCCTGGACGTGGCCGGGAGCCCGCGTCGGGCGGGAACCGCCGGCATTGATGAAAACGGTCTGCTCCTCGACCTTGACGTTCGGGCACTTGTAGATATCCGTCAGCGGAGTTGAGCTCCGGTCGCCGCGGCCGACGCCGCCGCTCGTGATGTTCTTCATATGGAGGGCGGTCAGCGTCCCGTCCCTCTTGGCCCCGCCTTTGATGGTGATGACCGTCGAGGGCCGGTTGCCCACGCAGAGCGAATTCTCTTTTCTGGACAGCACGACCTTGACTGGCCGGCCGGTCTGTTGCGAGAGCTGCGCGGCCGCGGCGGTGTGTTCGTTGGCCCCGAGCTTGCTTCCGAACCCGCCGCCCATGTATTGGCAGATGACTCGGACCTTGCCGGCAGGGACATCGAGCATCCGGGCCAGCCCGTCGCGCGTCTGGTGCACCGCCTGCGTGGAGTCCCAGACGGTCAGCTCGCCGTCTTTCCACCAGGCGACGCTGGAGTGGGTTTCGAGGGGCTGATGGATCTCGAACGACGTCCGGTAGGTCCGTTCAATCGTGACCTCGGCCGCCGCTGAAACCCCGGTCGATGTCGCCCCTGCCGAATTCGTTGAACTTCTGGACATTGGGGGTGTCGTGAACCTGCGGCGCGTTCGCGGCCATGCCGGCTTCGGCCGAAATCACGTGAATGAGCACCTTGTACTCGACCTTAATGAGCTTGATGGCTTCTTCCGCCGTCGGCTCATCCACGGCGGCGACAGCGGCGATCGGCTCGCCCTCGTACTTGACCCGGCCTTCCTTGAGCTTGAGGACGGCCTTGACTCCCGGCAGGGCCTCGGCCCGGCCCGTATCCAGGCTGACGATCTCGGCCGAGGCGTACGGCGAACGGAGGATCCGGGCGTGCAGCATCCCCTCGAAAGAGAGGTCGTGGATGTACTTGGCCCGCCCCGTGACGATCGCCGCGCCGTTGACCCGCGGCACCCGCGCCCCGACCCAGCGGAATTCCGCGGGGAGGGCCGGTGCCGCCTCCACCCCCTGCGGCTCGGCGCCCTCGGCGTTCCTCAGATATTCCAGGTTCGAGTCTTCGATGATGTCGTCTGTTTTCATCTCAGGCCTTCCTTGTTTTCCGGGCCGCTTCCTCGACCGACTCGTAGATCTTGACGTAGTTGCCGCAGCGGCATATGTTCCCGGACAGCCCGGACCTGATCTCGGAGCGCGAAGGCGAGGGGATCCGGCTGAGCAGGGCCGCCGAGGCCATGATGACCCCCGGCGTGCAGAAGCCGCACTGAAAGCCGTCCTTCTCGATAAACGCCTGCTGGATGGGGTGGAGCGTTTCCCCGCGGCCAACCCCTCGATGGTCGCGATCGCCTTTCCGTCCGCCCGGATCGCGGGAAACATGCATGAGTAGACGGTCAGGCCGTCGACCTGGACGGTGCAGCCGCCGCATTCGCCCCTGTCGCAGACCTTCTTGGCGCCGGTCAGCCCGAGACGGCCCCTCAGCACTTCGAGGAGCGTCTCCCGAGGCTCGACCTCGAGCGAGACCCTGCGTCCGTTGACGGTGAAGGCGATCGTCTTCGTCGACAGGACCTCGGCCCCTGCCGCCTGGAGGGGGGATGCGCCGAGGCGCTCGCCCAGAAGGCGGGTGGTCAGCGCGGCCCCGGCGGCCCCGCCGCCCATCCCTTTCAGGAAAGTCCGTCTCGTGAACGCTTTGGTTTTCTTCGGGGTAGGATCTTCCATCGACAGTCTCCTGGCCAGGAGGCCGGCTCAGCCGATCAGATGAACAAACGCGATGAGCAAAAGGGACAGCACCAGCGCCGCGGGCGATGCGAACCGGCGGGCCGCGGAGTATCCGCCAAGCGCGGCGGCCCGTTCGGCAGCCTGGGCCATCCTGCCGCCCGCCCAAAGGCCGAACGGCACGGTCAAGGCGGACAGCGCCACGGCGATGGGCGAATAATAAAGGGACAGCGGGAAATTGGTGCCAGGCACGACACAGGCGGGGATCCCCGTCGCGAACCTGACCAGCGGGAACAGGTTCACCGCGGCCAGTCCGGCGAGAGCGCCGCCCGTGGCCAGCCCGGCCTTCTTCGTCGACAGCGATCCCTGGAGAAGGGCGAAGACGGCCAGAAAGGCCAGCCCTTCGGTCCAGAAAGCGAAGATCGGATTGGCCACCGAACCGCTGATTACCGGGAGGGAGAGAAGCAGGGCGTCGAACAGCTTGATCACGGAGACCAGCGCCACGGCCAGCGCGACCCCGACGGCGCTGTGGCTGACGGCCCAGGAGGCGCCGATAAAGAAGAGGGCGACACCGGTCATGATGGAGCCCGAGGCGAAGGATGCGCACTTGTGGATCCCCAGCCCGAGGGCGGCTTCGGCGAGGCCCCAGGCCGCTCCCAGGACGATGACTTGAGGCAGCCAGTTGGGGAAAGGTTTTGTGGACATGATCCTCTCCTTGAAAAGCGCGAAGGCTTTTGAATAGACTAAGCAGCTTAATTATAATGAGGCCTAAAAGCTTTGACAACCGGATTTTCCGGCCGGGACGGGGCGGGGCCGCCCCCGCCACGCCGTCAAGGCGCCGGACTGTCGTATAATGGATAGCCGAACCAATGAGTTTTGATTTTCTGGAAAAAACAGAGAGCTTCCGCGGGCTCGCAGACGTCGTCCGGACCGGCCGGGAAGGCCTGGACGTCAGCGGCTTGGCCGAGCCGGCCATCCCGTATTTCCTTGCGGTACTGAGCCGGGTCGTGAAGCGGCCGGTCGTATTCGTCCAACCCCATTCCCGGCCGCTCGCCCGCCTGGAAGACCACTGCCGTTTCTTCTTGAGCCAGTTTTCCGAGCCGCCCGACGCGCTGAGCCTCCCCCCCTTGTCGGACGATCCCTACCAGGAGGTCTTTCCGTCGCTCGATGCCGTCTCCGCGAGAATGGCGGTCCTCTCCCGGGTCAGGCAGCGGCCTCCCGCGCTCATCCTGACGAACCTGCCGGGGCTGCTCAAGCCGGTGCCCTCGCCCTCCGACCTGGACGTGAGCTTTCTCGACGTGATGCCCGGACAGAAGTTCGAGCGGGACCTGCTTTTGCGGACCCTTTCGGAATATGGTTACGGAAGAGAAGACCTGATCGCCTCGCCCGGGGAGTTCGCCTGGCGGGGCGGCATCGTCGACGTTTTCTCGCCTTGGAATGCCTTCCCCTACCGCCTGGAGTTCAGCGGCGACGAGGTCGTGTCGACCCGGGAATTCGACCCCTCCACCCAGCGCTCGCTGTCCAGGCAGGCCCAGATCCGGATCCCCTCCCTGCGCGAGTTCCCCACATCGCCCGAATTCCTCGAGGAATGGTCCAGGCTGGTCACGGAGACAGAAACCCAGGCCGCGGCCGATGTCAGGAAAAAAGTCGAGTGCCTGGCCGGCGGGGAGGTCTTCCCGTCGTTTTTCTATTGGTCGCTGGCTCACAAAGACCGCTTCGTGCCTCTCGTGGCCTACCTTCAGGATGCCCTGTTCGTGCTCTCCGGTCCCGAGGAGCTCGAATCGGAGTGGCGGGAGACGATCGCCGGCTGGCGGAAACAGGCGGACGTTCTGGCCGGGGAAAAGCGCTTCTCCCTCCCCCCCGAGGAAATATATCCCGAAGGTCCCTGGCGGGCCGTATCGGAAAAAGGCCTGCGCCTGGGGACTTTCCAGCCGGGCGAGTCGGGTCCCGGCTTTCATCTTCCTTTTCAGCCTGTCCCCAGGTTCGACAACAAGATCCCGTTCTTCATCCAGTACCTCAAGAAGCTCCTCCGGACCCGCGAGCGGACCTATATCTTCCTTTCGAATGCCACGGTCAGGCAGAAGGTGGCGGCCCTGCTCGCGCAGAACAAGGTGCCGGCCAAAGAGGAGATCAGCCCTTTCGCGTCCCCCCGCTCCGGCGAGGTCTTGTTGCTATTGGGGCGGCTCGAGCAGGGCTTCAGCTACGGGCCCGAGAAAGTCACCTACTTCTCCGAACGGGATATCTTCACCGAAGAAAAGGTCCTCGTCAGCCGCGCTTCGCGAAAGCCCTTCGTCTCCCATTTTCAGGACCTTCAGCTCGACGATTACGTCGTCCATGCCGACTACGGCATCGGCATCTTCCGCGGCCTGGTCAAGCTGCCGGTCGATGGCAGCGACAGGGAGTTCATCGAGCTCGCCTTCCGCGACGACGACAGGCTCTATGTGCCCGTTGAAGACCTGAGCCTCGTCCAGAAATATTCCCATGCCGGCGCCGTGGCGCCGGCGCTCGATAAGCTCGGGACGCTCGGCTGGCAGAAGACCAAAGAGCGGACCAAGAAGGCCATCGAGAAGATGGCCAAGGAGCTCCTCGACCTCTATGCCAAGCGCAAGGCCATGAAGGGATACGCCTTCGGCCCCTCGGGCGCCTGGGAATCCGAGTTCGAGAAAACCTTCGAGTACGAAGAGACCGAAGACCAGCTGCGGGCCATCCAGGAGGTCAAGCGGGACATGGAATCCGATACGCCCATGGACCGTCTGGTCTGCGGCGATGTCGGCTACGGCAAGACCGAGGTGGCGCTCCGGGCGGCCTTCAAGGCGGCCATGGACGGCAAGCAGGTGGCGGTCCTCTGCCCGACCACCGTCCTGGCCAGCCAACACCTGAAGACCTTCCGTAACCGGCTCGTCCTTTTCCCCGTGAAGACCGAGGGGCTGACCCGGCTTCAGTCCGGAAGGCAACAGGCGAAGATCCTGGAAGAACTCAAAAAGGGCCTGGTCGATATTGTCGTCGGCACCCATCGGCTGCTCTCCAAGGACGTCGAGTTCCACGACCTCGGACTGTTGATCGTGGACGAGGAGCAGCGGTTCGGCGTCAATCACAAGGAGAAGATTAAACAGCTGAGGGCGAACGTCGACGTCCTGACGCTGACGGCCACGCCCATTCCCCGGACGCTCAACCTGTCGCTGTCGGGCCTCCGGGACATCAGCCTGATCGAAACGCCCCCCAAGGACCGGCTGGCCGTCCATACGGTCGTGGCGCCCTTCGATCCCAAGCTCATCGCGTCGGCGGTCCGGCAGGAACTCGGCCGGGGAGGCCAGGTCTACTACATCCATAACACGATCGAGGATATCGACGATGTCGCCCGGCTGCTGGAAAAGCTTATTCCCCAGGCGAGGGTCATCTCCATCCACGGGCGCATGCCGGGCGCGGCCATCGAGAAGCGGATGCTCGATTTCACCGGCGGCGGCGGGAATATCCTGCTGTCGACCACGATCATCGAAAACGGTATCGATATTCCCCAGGTCAACACGCTGCTCGTGGACAGGGCCGACCACTTCGGCCTTTCCCAGCTCTACCAGCTCCGCGGACGTGTGGGCCGGTCTTCGCGCCAGGCTTACTCCTACTTTCTTGTACCCCCGTACTCGGAGCTGACCCCTCAAGCCAAGGAACGCCTCAAGGCCCTCAAGGAGTTCAGCGAGCTGGGCTCGGGATTCCGGCTGGCCGCCCGCGACCTCGAGATCCGCGGGGCCGGGAACCTCCTGGGTTCGGAGCAGAGCGGCAATCTGGACGCCGTCGGGTTCGACTATTTCATGGAGCTCCTCGATCAGGCCGTACAGGAGCTGAAGGGCGAGAAGCTTGAAGAGACGAAGGCCGAGATCAACCTCAGGACGGACATCCGGATCCCGGAGGAATACCTGCCCCAGATCAACCTGAGGCTCAACCTGTATAAACGGGTTTCGGCGGCGGAGAGCCTGGAGGAGCTGGCCAGGATCCGGGTCGAGGTCCGCGACCGCTTCGGCCCGTTGCCGACGGGGGTCGAACAGCTCCTGGACTACGGCGCGGTCCGCACTTTCGCCCGCGGTCTCCAGATCAGGGCCATCGACCGGGTGGGGAACCGGCTGGTGCTGAAATTTATGCCCTCCAGCCTGGCCGATCCGGCCCGGATCACCTCGGTTCTCAAGAGGTACTCGGGCTCTCTGAGCCCCCAGGGGATCATGACCCTGACCTTGCGCCGCGCTTCGGACCGGGAGGTCATGAATGAAACGCTGGCCGCCTTGAAGGAGTTATCTGAATATAATATAATGAGTTGAAATTCCACGAGATATTGACCATGCGGGCCTTCCAGGAGAGCGATTTTCGGCGGCTTGTTCTCTGGGCGGCGCTTGCCGTTTTGGCGCCGTCCTGGCCCGCTTGCGGCTCAAAAGAGCCGTCGCCGGGCCCGTCTTCGGCGACAACGCCGAGTCTCGACCCGGGGAGCGTCGTCCTTCGGGTCGGCGCCTCGACGTACAGGTCGGCTGATTTCTCCAGGTATGCCGCCGTATCGGTTGGCGGGAATTGGGAAAAGCTGGGAGCGGTCACCCTGAGCCAGTTCTTTGACAAGTTCGTGGACGACAAGCTCCTGCTTCAGGCTGCCCTGGACGACGGCGTTTCGCTGACCCCGGCAGAGAAGCTGGAATGGATCGATAAGCTTAGGGAGGAGGGTTGGACGCCGGAGGAGGAAGAGGCCGCCAGGGGCACCGATTCCGGGCCGCTCGCCGAACGCCTGAGAGTTGAAAAGTACATCTCGGGACTCGTCCACGGCCTGAGCCTCAGCGACGATGATGTCCGCGCCTATTACGAGAGCCACCGGGCTCAGTTTTTTCTTCCGGAGAGGGTGGAGGTCAGCCAGATACTCCTCCCGTCCGAAGCCGAGGCCGTCGACGTCTGGGAAAAGCTGCGGGCCGGCTCGGAGGAGGATTTCCGCGCCGTGGCCAAAAGCCAAATCCCTCGGACCGGAAGCCGCCGAGGGCGGCCGGATGGGCGTGTTTCAGAAAGGTCAGCTGCCGCCCGAGATGGAGGCTTCGGTGCTCTCTCTCCAGCCGGGGGAGATCAGCCCGATCGTGGAATCCTCTTACGGCTTCCACATTTTCCGGCTGGACGCCAAGTACGCGGCCGAGCAGACGCCCCTCGAAGGCGCGGCGGATTCGATCCGGCTCAACCTCATGGACCAGATGGCCAGGGCGGCCCTGGCCAAGCGTCTCCTGGACCTGAGGGAGAGCCTCGACTGGACGGCGTATCCCGAGAATCTGCCGTTCGTCTATCAAAAGGTGACATGATGGCTAATAAAATCGCCGTTTGGATCTTGGGCCTGGTGCTGGCCGGCGGGCCGGGTTTCGCCGCCGCCCAGGTCGTCGAGGAGATCGTCGCCGTCGTCAACGACGACATCATCACCCTCTCCCAATTCAAAGAGTATCATGATTCGGTCTACAGCATGCTGCGCCAGCAGTTTGAGGGGGAGGCCTTCGACAAGCAGTACGAAAAAACCAAAGGGGAGCTCCTGAACACCATGGTCACGGATCTCCTCCTGCTCCAGTCCGCCAAGCAAATGCAGTTCAACGTGAACGAGCAGGTGAAGGCCGCCCTCAACAACATCAAACAGGAAAACGGCATCGATTCGGACGAGCAGTTCAAGGCGGCGCTCCAGCGGCAGGGCATGGATTACGACCAGTTCGTCAAACAGATCGAAGACAACCTGATGCGGCAGGCCTTGATTCTGAGCGAGGTGGATCGCGCGATCGTCGTCGACGAGGCCGAAGTCGTAAGATATTTCCGGGAGCATCCCCAGGAATTCGTCGAGCCCGAGGCTTACAAGCTGAGGGGGATCTATCTCGGTTCCGAGAACGTGAGCCGGGAGACGCTCGAGGCTCGGAAGCAGGAGATCTCGGGCAGGAACACGCCCGGCGCCGATTTCGCCGCGCTGGCCGGTGAGCTGAGCGACAGCCCCCTCAAAGAGAACCAGGGGGACCTGGGGCTGATCGAGAAGGGGCACCTCGACAAGACGCTCGAGCAAGCGGTGGAGAATCTCAAGCCGGGCGAGGTCTCTTCCTGGGTGCAGGCCAAGAACGGCTGGTATCTCCTGAAGCTTGAGGAGAAGCGGGAGAGCCGGCCGAGGACGTTTGAGGAAGTCAAGAAGGATGTCGAGCAGAAGCTTTTTCTTGAACAGCGCGCCAAGAAGCTCGATGAATATATGAAGCGGGTCAAAGAGAAGAGCTACATCAAGGTCATCAACCCCAACCCGCTGGGTCTCTAGCGGTTGGGCAGCATGACGGCGGCCGACAGGGCTGTCGTCCAGAGGCCCTTGTTTCCCGTCGTCGTCTGAGTGATGCTGCGCGTCCTGACGAGCAGCTCCTTCGAGATCCGATAGACCTTCTTATCCTCGCCGCTCCAGATCTGTCCGGTATCGAAATCCCGGCCGAGGGTGGTGGCCAGCATCTCGGTCGCGAGCTGCTCGGCGTACTGCCCGGCTTCCTTCTCATTCTGGCCGAAGCTATGATGCTCGGAGAGGTATCCGTAATGGGCGGGATCGTTGGGTATGGCGAGCCCGATCGAGGCGGATATCAGGCGGCGCGCCTCGTTGGTCGAATTTTCGCTCATCACCAGGAAAACGATCTGGCCGGGGTGCAGCGCTTTCAAGCCCGCTTCGCGGGAGACGAGCTTGCAGCCCGGGGGAAAGATGCTGGATACCTTGACGAGATTGAACGGGGCGATGCCGGCGTCGCGGAGAGCCTGCTCCAGGCTGGCCAGCTTTTCCTTGTGCTGTCCGCGACCCTTGGTCAGGAAGATCCGTGACGGGATGATCGTGCTCACTTGATCTCCTTTTTCTGCTCCATGCCGACGGGCTCCGGTTCCTTGAAATCGATCGTCCGGGAGATCTCGAATTCACCCAGCGGCACATGGATCGAGCCCTTGGACTGAACGAAGAGCTTGCAGATGACCGTGCGCCACTGGGGATTGTCCTTGAACGTGGCCGGGCTCTTTCCCTCGACGCCGAAATTGCTCGTCAGGGTGATGACCTCGCTCAGCCCGCCGGGGGGGACCGGCGTCTTGCGGATGGCCGCCAGGAAATTGTCGCCGAGGTTTTCCTGGTCGTCCCTGAACTTGAAAATGCCGTTGAAATTGATGTAATTGAGCGGTTTATCCGATTTGTTCTTGACCTTGAAGGAGATCCTTGGGACGAGGGTCAGCTTCGGCGGCCAGGGCTCGTAGGTCTTGGCCACCCACTGGCTCTGGACGTCGACGATCTCGATGGCGGCCTTGATCTCTTCCGGAGACATGGATTTCACGCAGGCCGGGAGGATCGAAAGCGCCAGCGCTGAAATCACGAGTATTGCGGGAAGCGCATATCTTTTCATCTGTTCCTCCTTCTTAAGGCCTCAATATAGAGGATGGACCCGGTTTATGCAAATCAGCGGGGTCCCCGTCGCTCGGGCGGGCAGGGACTGGCGCCGGGCCACCCATAATGTCACCAAGTGTTGTCACATGAAAAGCACTTATGCGTTCACTCCGGAAGCACTCGGCATCTCTTATATGCTTTTGGGACGGGAAAATTCCGGGGGATTCTGGCGGGCGGCGATTAATCCGGGACGATCGCGGAGGCCGGTACGAGCCGGATCCCGTACTTGCGGGCGAGGGCCCGGCTGTCCTTGAGCGCCTGGATCGTTTCCGGAAAGGGGTGGCCGATGGCGATGGCCCGTCCGTTCTTTTTGGCCAGCTTGAACAATTCGGCCAGCTTTTCCCTGGAATAGTCCGCGCCGACCTCCGAATCCAGGAAGACATGCCGATAGGCCGAACGGACCCCCATCTTGCGGGCCTGGTCGTAGGCGATGGACCGGCCGGCCGTCACGCTGTCGATGAAGAAAAGCCGCCTCTCCTTGAGGACGTCGAGGACCGGGATCATGGCGGCCCGATCCTGGGTCAGCTTGGAGCCCATATGGTTATTGACCCCGATCACGAAGGGAACGCTGTCCAGCGACTCCGCGACCAAAGCCCGGATCTCGTCCGGTCCCATATCCGACCGGATGATGGGGGACAGAGGCGGCAGGACCTCCTGATGATTCAGGGATTCGCAGGGAAGATGGAGGATGACCTCGAAGTCGCGGTCATGGGCCGCTTGCGCCGTTTCCAGGGCATAGGGACTCCGGGGGAGGATGGCGACCGTAAGTGGGATGCCGAGGTCGAAGACATCCTGAAGAACATCCAGGCTGTTTCCCATGTCGTCGATGATGATGGCGGCGAGCTTCTCGGGCGCCGCCGCGGGGAGCGGCGTCGCCGTTGCCGGCGCCGGAGGCGCGGCGATCTCCGGCCGGGGAGAGGGCCGGCATGAGAACAGGAGGGTCAACTTTTCCCGGTCGCCTCTCTGGACATGCCAGGAATAGGTGGTTCGGCCATCGCTTTCCCCCTCCTCCACGTTCGCGGTGGCCCCGTGTTCCCGGAATACGGACTCGAGCGGCGAAACGAGCTTCTGATAAGCCTCTTCCGCAAGCTCAATGGAACAACGGGGATGACCCGCCTCATCGCGGTCCGTCCGGACATCTTCCGCGGCGAGGCCGGCTTCCGTGAACAGCCGGACGGTCAGGTCGGCCAACGCGTCAGGCGCGGCCGGGCGGGCTTCCGGCCGTCTCCCGGAGGAGAATAAATATGCCGGCGCGCCGCGCCGGGCGGCCAGGAAATCCAGCCCGAGACACGAGAGGACGGCCAGCGCGACAAGGGACAGGTAGATACGGCGGAGATAGATGTCGACAGGCTGACCTTTCGGGCTGTCAACAGGCTTCATTAATCCGCGGTCGGCAGGAGAGACCGGGTCTTATTGAGATACTCGTCCAGGCCCGCGTCCTCGTCCTCGATCTTGGAATCGGGTTCCACCCCCTGACCCCACAGCTGGACGCCCGAGCGCAGGCAGAAAACGCCGGATGTGATCAGGACGGAAGTCCCGTCGTCGACCGGCACGTATTCCGTTCTGGCGACAAGGCCCGGCGTCCCCAGGCCGACAACTTTAGCTCTGCGGAAATCTTTGAGGACCCCGGCGACGGCTTCGGCCGGCCCGATGGTCGCCATGTTCACCCAGACGACGAGCGGCGTTTGCTCGAGGACCGCCGGCGCGGAGGCGGGAACGGCTTCCTTGGTACCGCCGCGGCCCTGGAAATAGCCGACGCTCTCGGCGCTGAGAAAGAGGTTGATCAGTTCTTGCGCTCCCTTGAAATCCCCGCCGCTGCAGTTCCTGAGGTCGAGGACCATCGCCTTTTTTTGTTTCTTGACCGAAGGCAGGACCTTGGTTTTGACCTGGAGCGCCGCGGCCGACGTCAGCCGGAAGACCTGGAGGACGCCGCCGGTCCCCTCGAGAGGCCTGTAGGCGAAGGGCTCGGGGAACAGGGCGATCCTGTCCAGTTTGAACTCCAGCGTCTTGTCGTCACGGAGCATCTTGACGGCCACGGGCTTGGCCTCGGTGTCGCCAAGGTACAGGTTGGACTGGGCCAGGCTCATGGTCGCCGTCCCGAGGCCGTCGATCTCGGCCACGGAATCGCCGATCTCGATCCCGGCCTTGGCGGCCGGAGAGTTCTCGACAAGCCCGACCACCACGGGAAACGCCCCGTAACGCTTATTGAGGATCAGCCCAGTCTCTTGGAGAGACCGGCCCTGCTGGGCTTGAAGGCGGGCCGTGCTTTCCGGGTTCAGGTAGCTGCAGCCTGCGTCGAGTGAATTGACGAGACCCCTGAACGACCCTTCCATGGTCCGGCTGGGGTCCTTTTCTTCGAGATAGTCGTACCGGATGAGTTGGATAACGCGTTCCAGGAGATCCAGGTTCTTGGGTGTTATCGAACCCGCGGACAACCCGCGCACGGAGGCCCTGTCGAGCAAAAAGAAAAGACAGGCGCCGCTCAAGACGGCGAGGAGGATGAGCCGGGTTCTTCTCATGAAAAATTATCCACGGATTGAACGCCCATTCTATCATCTCTTTCTCAGCCATTGCAAGGGATCGAGCGGCTTCGTCCGGTAGCGGACTTCCAGATACACGCTGCGCCCGGTGAACGATCCCGTGTCTCCGACGGAGGCGATCGGCTGCTCTTCCCTGACGAAATCCCCCTGGACGACCAGGAATTCGGCGCAGTGGCCATAGAGCGTGTAGTAGTTCATCCCGTGATCGATGATGACCAGGTTCCCGTACCCTTGAAAGGTGTCGGCGAAGACGACTTTCCCGGAGTGGACCGCCCGGACCGGCGATCGTTCGTCGACGGGCGCGATCTCGATCCCGTTATTCATGACGATCGTCTTGAACTGCCGATGGCGTTCGAGCCCGAACCGGGTGACGATCTTGCCCGCGAGCGGCCAGGGAAGCTTGCCCTTCTTCTCATAGAACGGCACAAACCGGAAGGGGAGCACGAGCTCCTGGTTGGCCAGCTTGCTCATCATATTCTTGAGCTGGCCGGCCCTCTCTTTTTGCTCGTCGAGGGCCTGCTCGAACATCTTTTTATCGGTGCGGACCTGCCGGATAAGCGCCCTGGAAGCCGCCTCCTGCTGCTCGAGCTCCAGCTTCTTCTGAGCCGACTCCTGGAGGAGGCGGCGGGACTCCTCGCGCTTGGCTTCCAGGCTGGCTTCGGCCGCCCGCAGCTCGGTCATGGTCTCGATGTGCGCCGAGAGGATGCCCTGCTGGTAGTTGGCGAGCTGGCTCAGATGCCGGCTCTCGGAGAACAGGGCGCTGATGTTCCCGGCATCGAGCAGGAACTGGAGGAAGTTGAACCGGCCGTACTTATAAAGGGTGACCAGCGTTTTTTCGACGGACCGCCGGCCGCTTTCCAACCGGATCTGGAGCTCGTCGATGTTCTTGCGGATGACGACGGACTCCCGGGCCGCCTTTTCCAGCTCGAGGCTGCGGGCGTCGAGCTCTTTCCGGATGAGCCTCTTGGTGAGGGAGATCCTCTCGAGCTCGGACAGCAGCGTCGATTCTTTTTTCCCCTCTTCGCCGATCTTCTCGCGGAGCGCCTTCACCTGGGCGTCGATGCCGGCCAGGCGCTTCTCGAGGTCGGAAACGTCCTGCTGGGGGAACGCGGTCACGGACAGAAGCGAGACGGCGAGCGCGCAGGCCGCGGCGGCACGCCGGACAGCCCCGGCGACGTCCCGTCGGCGGCCCCTCCCGGGCCGGCCGGATGCGGGCGAGCGGGCATCTCGGGAGAGGGACATCAGTCCAGCTTACCTCCGGGTGACATAGATGATCCCGCCGACGATCCCGATGATCAGATTGAAAGCGACCCCGATCAGGGAGAACGAAACGGCCGCTTGGGCGCCGATCCCGTAGAATCGGAAGATCTCGATGTAGGACTCCTCGCGGAGCCCCAGCCCGCTGATGGTCACGGGGATGGTGAGGATGATCAGGACGAGAGGGATGAAGACGAAGTAGTCGATGAAGTGGATGTTCAGGTGAAGGGCTTTGCCGATCAGGTAATAGTAGACGACGACGTTCAGCTGAAGGAGGAAAGCCCAGAACGTCGCCCAGGCGAACGGCCCCTTCTGGGTTTTGTAGTGGAGGATCGTCTCCCGGAAGAGGAGCGTTTTGTTCCGGAGCTTGTCGGGAAATCCGCGGAGCGGGAGCGAGGCGAGCCGCCGGGCCGCGAAGCCGGTGAAGAACACGGCGGTCCCGGCGAAGCCCAGCAAGCCCAACACGAGGGCCGCCAGGATGACCGGAATCTCCCGGGCCATTTCGAGCCTGAAGAGGGAGCCCACGACGGCCATCAGGAACAACACGCTGATCCCGGTGAACCGCTCGACGAGCACGATGGCCGAGGACTTCACGAGCGACTTGGAATAGCGCGAGCCGTCCCAGATGCGCACGATGTCCCCGCCGAAGTTCGTGGGCAGGAAATTGTTGAAGAACTGGCCGACGAGATAGGACTTGGCCAGGAACCCGAGCGGGATCTTGTCCCCCTGGGCCCCGGCCAGGATCTGCCAGCGGTAGGCGCTCGAGAACAGCCCGAAGGCGTGAAGCGAGAACGCGAGCGCCAGCCAGCGCCAATCGACGGTCCTCAGGACTTCCCCGATCTCCCCGAGAGACGTCTGCTTGATCAGGATGAACGCCAGGATGGACAGGCTGATCGCGAGCCTGAGGAGGAGCATCGGGAGTCTTTTTCGTCCGGCCATTTTGTCACCGCCTTATTACCATAAACGCGGCGAGTTGTAAAAACGGGCGCCGGGGCGGGACGCGCCGCTTTCCAAAACAGGGCGAGTCATTTATAGTAATTTCCGTGACGTCCATACGTGATGGGGGGACCGCCCTTACCCGACAAGCCATGAGCATATTATGGGCGGGTCTCAGGGAGGTTGAAGCCGGAAGGCTCGTCGCCCGGGCCGTTCGGCGTCGGGGGAATGAGCTGGCCATCGGTTCGAAATCCCTCGATCTTGCCGATTTCGAGAGGATCCAGGTTGTGGCCTTCGGCAAGGCCGCGCCGTTCATGGCCGCGAGCCTGGCAAAGGTCTTGGGCGGGCGGTTGAGCGGGGGACTGGTGGTTTCCCCGCCGGCGGCCCGGTTCGTTTCCCGCGGCCTCCGATTCCTGCGCGCGGCACATCCGCTGCCGGACCGGAACAGCGTCCGGAGCGGCCGGGAGATCATGAAGATGGCGAAGGCCGCGGGGCCTCGCGACCTTCTCTTTGTGCTGATCTCCGGAGGCGGGTCGGCCCAAGTCTGCCTTCCCGCCGAGCCGGTAACCCTGGAGGAGAAGAGCGGGGTCACGGGGGCGCTCCTTCGGGCGGGCGCAGGCATCACCGAGCTCAACGCCGTCCGCAAGCACCTCTCGGCCATCAAGGGCGGGCGCCTGGCGGAGGCCGCCTACCCGGCCCGGGTGGTGAACCTGGTGATCTCGGATGTCATTGGCAACGACCTCGAGACCATCGCCTCGGGGCCGACCTACTGGGACTCCACGACTTACGCCGACGCCATCGACATCCTCAAGACATACCGCCTCTGGAAGAGCGCTCCGGCTTCCGTGAAGAGCGTCCTCCGGGATGGCGCGCTGGGCTTGCGGCCGGAGACCCTCAGGCGGGGCGACAGGGCCTTCCGTCGCGTTTCGACCGTCATCGCCGGTGACAACCGGATGGCGCTCGGCGCCGCGGCGCGCCGGGCGAAAGGACTGGGCTGGAAGCCCGTCATCCTGACCTCCGGCGATTCCGGAGAAGCCCGGCGGGCGGCACGGCGCTACGTCGGCGTGATGGCGGAGGCGATCCGTTCCCGGGCGGGAAAACAACCGGGCTTCTGCTTTCTTGCCGGCGGCGAGCTCACCGTCCATGTCCGGGGCCGGGGCCGGGGAGGCCGGAACACCGAGTTCGCCCTGGCCGCGCTCGTCGAGATGGCCCGCCTCAGGGAACGCGAGCCCCGTTTCCTTATCGCCAGCCTGGGGACCGACGGCCGCGACGGAACAGCAGAGGCCGCCGGGGCCTGGATCACGGGCTCGACCACTGGCCGCGCGGCGCGACTGGGACTCGACCCGGAGTCCTATCTGTCCGAGAACGACTCCTACACTTTCTTCCGGAAGGCGGGCGGGCTCATCGTGACGGGGCCGACGCGGACGAACGTCATGGACATCCGGCTCCTCCTGGCCGGCCGCCCGGCTCCTTGAGCCCGGAGGGGGTTTTGACTATGATGCTCGGCTCCGAGCCGATTTTAAACGAGGAGGGATAGACAATGCCGGCACGGGAGATCTGTCCGAATATCTACTGGATCGGCGTCAACGACCGGACGACCGACCTGTTTGAGGGCCGCTGGCCGATCACCCAGGAGGGTGTGTCCTACAATTCCTATCTGATCGCGGACGAGAAACGGGCAATCATCGACCTGGGGCCGTCCCATAAGGCCGACGAGTATTTCTCGCAGATCGATGAGCTGGGCGGTCTCGCGGCGATCGATTACCTGGTCGTCAATCACATGGAGCCCGACCACACCGGCTTGCTCCAGGCTTTCCGGAGGCTCGCGCCCCATGTGGAGATCCTCGGCTCGGCCAGGACGAAGGAGATGCTCGGCGGGTTCTACTCGCTCAGGGATCGCGTCCGGACCGTGGCCGACGGCGAAACGCTCAGCCTGGGGCGCCGCACCCTGAAGTTTTTTTCCACTCCGTTCGTCCACTGGCCGGAGACGATCATGACCTACGAGACGGCGGACAAGATCCTTTTTTCGTGCGACGGCTTCGGGGGGTTCGGGGCGCTGCGCGGGGGACTCTTTGACGAAGACTGCCTGGACCTCTGTTTCTACGAGAGAGAGGCGCTTCGATATTACGCCAACATCGTCGCCAACTACAGCTCCCGGGTTCTGGAGGCGATCGCCAAATTAAATGATGTCCCGGTCGGCATCGTCGCTCCGTCGCACGGTCTCATCTGGAAGCGCGAGCCGGAGCGCATCATCGGACACTACAAGAAATGGGCGGAATACGGGGCGGGGCTGACCGAGCCGGAGATCACGCTCATCTACGGATCGATGTACGGCCAGACCGCGCGGCTGATGAACGCCGTGGCCAAAGGGGTCTCGGATGCCGGCGTCAGGCTGGAGATCTTCGACGCCGCCAGGACTCATGTGAGTTATATTCTCCCTTCGCTCTGGTCGAGACGGGGAGTGATCGTGGGCGCCCCGACGTATGAGGTCAAGCTGTTCCCCCCCGTGGCGGAGGCGCTGACGACGGCGGTGAATAAAAGGGTCGCTGGGAGACCGGCCGCCTATTTCGGAAGCTACGGCTGGAGCGGGGGAGCGCTCAAGGACCTGAAAAGGATCGTCGAACCGGCCAGGTGGGATATTCAGGAGACGCTGGAATTCGTCGGCAGCCCCACTGCCGATGACCTCAAGAGGGGCGAAGAGCTCGGCCGCCGTTTTGCGGAGAAGCTGAAGGGAACTTCTCCGGTTGATGCAGGCCATTGATTTTACGGATTTCTCTGGTATAATACGGACAAGTTTTCTTTGGCCGGCTGGAGAAAACTTCTGCCCACCTAAATTCATCATTTTTCCCTTTTCTGCTAAAAATCAGCCGGCCTTCAGCCCCCGCCGCGGGGGAGTCTGGTCCACGGGGAGAGGCAGATGAACGCAATTCTTCTGATCCGATGGGGCGGCCTCGGCGACTTGCTTGTAGCCTTGCCTGCTATCCGGCTTCTCCGGCACGGCTTTCCCTCCGCGAAAATCACGCTGGTCGCCCGTCGCGAATACGCCGACCTCCTGCTTCAGTCGGAAGTCGTGGATGAGGTCGTCGGACTCGACGATCCGAGGACGCCGGCCCTTGTTTCCGGAGCGGGATCCGGCGGGCGAGACCGTTCGGACTGGCTGAGCGGGTTCGACCTCGTCTTGAGCTGGCTGAACCGGTCGACAAGCGCCTCTCCCGAGTCCGGATTAACCATCTGCTATGGCTCCGGCGGACGGGAGTCGATCAGCGAGGTTTTTTATCGCCGGACACTTGAAGCCGTGGGCGGAGATCTTCCTCGGCGCATGGATTTTGATGAATGCGCCAGGCTCCCCTTGAGCTCGATCCCTGACGGCCCGGGTTTTCCTCTTCAGGACCGGCCGGGCGGCTCCAGACTGCTAGCCGTGATCCATCCCGGAAGCGGCGGAGAGAAGAAACGGTGGCCTCTCGACAGTTTCCTGGAGATCGCCGGACGCCTGCGGGACAAGAACGCGGAGGGTGTGTTCGTCACGGGTGAAGCCGAACACGCCCTCGACCGGAAGATCGAGGCGGCGGCGCGCCGGCTGGGCTGGACGTGGCTCCGGTCGCCATCGCTGGCCGGGCTGGCGCCGCTCCTTGGGAAGGCGGACCTCTATCTCGGCAATGACTCGGGAATAACCCATCTGGCCGCCGCCTGCGGCGGCAGGGTCCTGGCCCTTTTCCGGAACGATGTCGTCGACGCCTGGCGGCCTTACGGCGACTCGCACGTGCTGAGCGCGGATGTTATCGAAGCGATCGGGCTCGAATCCGTCTGGAGCGCGGCTGCACAATTGCTGTGCAGATAGTCAGAACTCGCAACCTTACAGCGAGTTAGGGCGGATACTCACAGGCGGGGTCCGGAGATTTCCACAGCCCTGTTCAATCCTCGTGCGTATGTCGTTCAAAGGAAAAGAGGTGCCGTCACGGAGCTGAGTTCTCAAGTGAGGAAAAGTCAGGCGCTGGAGACGGGAACGCCAACCGCGTTCCAATTCGTCCCCGACTGTGATAACATCATCGAAAATCAAAAGAGGCTTGGGTGCTCGAGATGACGGACAAGGATTGGAAAGAACAGCTGAGGGGTTGCTTCGAAGACATCGCCATCCTGGAGAGAAGCCGGAGAGAAACCGCCGAGAATTTCCAGCAGTTCTGCGAGTTCATCGCCGAGCCGGCGTTCGAGGCCTTGGAAGACGAGCTGAAGAGCTATCAGATAAGGGCCAAGCAGACGACGAGAAAGGGCAGGTCGGTCGGCCTCCAGCTGGATTTCCGGCGGTCGAAGACGGACCATTTCCACTATACGATCATCCTTCCCAAGAACTCCGTCGAGCTCAAGCTCCAGGTTCAGGTCAGGGGGCGCCGGTCGCCGAACGGGGCCCTCGAAGAGAAAATGGAGCCCTTCCTGCCCGGAACACCGCCCGAAAAGACGATCAAGCTCGCCAAGGAGGACTTGCTGGCGGCCGTGATCGCCCGGTACCGGGACTTCATCCTCGAATCCATGTCCTGGAGCGAGTGATCAAGCCGGCTTGGCGTGATGCCCGCGGCAGCGCACGCCGCTCCGCCTGTGAGACAATCTGACCGACGGCTTGCGTCTATATCCTTGCCGGCGAATTCCCGCGTTTGCGGAATGGGCCGCCGCTTCATAAAGTGTTCGGCGCGAAGTTTGACACGGAAGAAGCTTAGGCATATATTTTTCGCCGCCGTTGGAGTGGGGCTTGTTCATGAAGCGAATTCAGCAGGTTATAGGACTAGTCGCCTTCGGACTTCTCGCCCTTGCCTGCTGGCCCGCGCCGGCTGAGGGGGAGACAGAAGAGGCTCGTTACCTGTCGCTCTACGGGAGCGGCGAAGCCCTGCGGCAAGCGGGGGATTTCCGCAACGCGATCGGGACTTTCGAAGACGCGCTGGCCCTTGCCGGTGCCCGACGGGATTCCAGAGGCCGTTTGAATTGTCTGTTGAGCCTTGGAATCCTCCGCTGGAATGTCGGGCAGATGGACGAATCGGCCTCGTGCCATGCCCAAGCCATGACACTCTCCAGGGAATTGCGGTTGGCCGCTCAGACCTCCGCGTGCTCGAAAATCCTTCAAATCCATAGCCTCTACAAGAACGGTAAGGACGCCGCTATTTCGCGCCGGTATCAGCGATCCATCCGGCAATTCGAAGCGGCCATCGCCCTGGCGAGAGAACTGGGCCGTCCGGAATTCGAACTTAAATGCTTGCGTCAGCTGAGCCTCGACTTTTTTGACCTGGAGAAACTGGAGGATTTTCTGGCGCTTAATAAGAAATCGCTGGCTATCGCCCTGGTCCTCAAACACCGGACCGAGGAGGCGAGGTGCTTAAATAACATCGGGTTGTACTTTTTCAAGGTCAACCGTTATTCGAAAGCGTTGACCCTTTATGAGAACGCGTTGCAGATCCTGAGAAGGACGGACTACTATCCGGAAGACAAAGCGGACTGCCTGAATAATATCGCCTTGATCCATCTCAGTTTGGGCAATTATGACAAAGCTCTGAGGTATCTCCAGGAGGCAATGGAACTTGACCTGAAGATGCACGACATCGCTTCGGTAGCTCTTGATTTGAAGAACATTGGAACCGTCTTTCGTAATAAAGGGGAAAACAAGAAAAATTACTCTGACATAAGAGAATCATTAAGATACTACCTTGAGTGCTTGAAATTATTAAAAAACAATCAACACGAGCATCTCCACCCGGATTTGGTCAACAACATTGGCCTAACTCATTTTTCTTTAGCCGATTACTTAACGGCGCTGGATTATTTTCATTTGGCGTTAGATGAGGCGACCGCTGCCCGCCGTGTCGGCGATATTGGAGCCATCGCGTGCAATATCGGCCAAGCATACCTTCAGATGGGAAATCTCGCGGAGGCCAGGGCGTACTTCATAAAGTCGCTCGAATTAGCCGTGCGATCGAACCGGGAAGAGATTTTGTGGGAAACCTATCTCGGGCTGGGCCAATGCTTCGAGGAGGACTTGGAAAGCGCTTCGGCGCTGAGCTGTTTTGAAAAGGCGGCGGACATCATCGACACGATCAGGCAACAACTGTCATGGGATGATCAGAAGACCGGGTTCGCCCGGGATAAGTGGAAAGTCTATGAAGCTTGGGTGGATCATCTATTGCAGAAACGGCAGACGGAACCGGGATCGGACATCGACCTGGAAATCTGGAGGGTCGTTGAGAGAGCAAAAGCCAGGACTCTGGCTGAAGGGCTCGCCCAAACCGAGAATCCGGGGCAAATGACTCCTGATCCCGAATTACTCCGGGAACGTAAGCGTCTGACGCGCAACATGTCGGCTTCGATTTCGCGATTGGCCCGGCGAGGGTTGTCGAGCGATGAGCGGAAAAGCCTGCTGGAGAATCTCGAGAGAGACCAGGATGGTTACGATACTCTGAAAGACCGTTTTGCGGTCGATAGAGACGCGCTTTCCTCACCGCTCCCCAGCAGCATCATATCAATCGATGCCGTTCAACGGAACCTCCTGGATGCAGACAGCGCCATCGTGGAATTCTTCCTTGGAGAAAAACGTTCTCTTGTGATTCTCATCACACCGGAGCAGATGGCCGTGGTGCCGCTGTCTTCACGCTCCACAATCGAGGACTCTCTGAGAGCCTACCTCAAGATCCTGGCGACTCCGCCGGATAATAAATTCCATGGACTCAAGGCCGGAAGCAGAATTTATCGGGAGTTGTTTTCAGCCTTGGACGGGCGGCTCGGACAATTCACGAAGAATCTCATCATCGTCCCCGACGGGGTCCTCTGTTATCTGCCGTTTGAAACCCTCGTTCGAGGACAGAGCGACAGCGGGGAGGGGAAGTTCTTGGTCGAGTCCTTTCAGATTTCTTACGCGCCGTCGGTGTCGTCTCTGGCGCTGTTGGCCGCTCGCCAGCCCGCTAGCAGGGAATCCGGGAGAATTCTGGCCATGGGCGACCCGGCTTACAGTCCAGGGAATCCGCGCGAAAAGCCCGGCCAAAAAACCGATAGCGACGTGTTGAGGGAGATCTATCAGGATAACGGGTTTGATTTCTCCCCCCTGCCTTTTAGCAAGAAAGAGATCTTGCAGATTAGGGCGGTTTTTCCCGACAATTCTGTTGACGCCTATCTGGGTTCAGAGGCCAGGGAAGAGCTCGTCAAGGCACACTCGCTCACAGACTACCGGATCATTCATTTCGCCTGCCACGGTTTTCTTGACGAGAACGCGCCGCAACGCTCCGCCTTGGTTCTGAGCCTCGATAATGATCTCGAAGAAGATGGATTCCTTCAGGCCCGGGAGGTCTACGAACTCAGGTTGAGCGCCGATCTGGTTGTGCTTTCCGCCTGTCAAACAGGGCGTGGACGGCTGGAAAACGGGGAAGGGATATTGGGTTTGCCCCGAATGTTCTTTTATGCCGGTGCCCGGTCGACTATTTCCTCGCTCTGGAAGATCAGCGACCGCAGCACGTCCTATTTGATGAGGGATTTCTATCGGCACCTCGCCGCCGGTTCCGATAAGGCCCGGGCTCTGCGTGAAGCCAAGCTCAAAATGCTGCGTTCTAAGTTCGCTCACCCATTTTATTGGGCTGGATTTATCCTCCACGGTGATTACCACTCTCCTTCAGTCAGCGGGCCGGTCGGTCGATAAGCCTGAATTCTTCCAAAGAGGACTCCGCTTTCGTCCCGCCCGGGGAGAAGGCCGTAAGCATCCAATAGTAAGTCCTCTCTCTGGCCATTCTGTCTTTGATTTGTTTCGGGATCTCGCAGCTGGTGACCGTGAGTTGAGCGCTTTTCCAGACAGGCAGAAGCGTGTCGTCGAAGACCTCGACGATATAGTATTCTGAGAGGGCGACAGCCTCCCACCTGAAAACCAAGGGGGACCGCAGCGCCGCTTCCTGACCGGGGGCGAGAAGGCGAATCTGACCGGAGAACCGTCCCCTTTCTTCGGGCCGCTTCGGAAATCCCAGCCATTTTGTTGAAAGCACGGCGGCGGCCAGGATGGCCATGGCCATCAAAAACGCTCCGGCGTATCTCCATACCATTGGCCGCGGCGCCGTCCTGGCATCGCTATGGAATCGGGACTGAACCTCGCGGACGAGTTTCCCCTCGGCACGGGAGATCTCGAGAAACGCTTCGAATTCTCGAAAACAGAAGGGGCATGCCGTGATGTGGTCCACCAGCCGTGCTTTTCGCCTCCCCGAGGTCTTCTCTGAAAAGAGGCGCCAAATATCTTCAGACGTCGGGCAGTCCTTTTCCCGAGCTCCGGAGGCGTTCTGGACATGTTGTCTATAGGCCATTTTGAGTTCCCGATCATTCGTCTTCATATTCGATGTCCTTTTCCTGGAGAAGCCGCTTAAGATCGGCCAGCCCACGATAGAGCAGGTTTCGTGTCTTGTTTTTGCTCCAGCCGTAAAAGGCAGCGATCTCCTCGATCGTCAAATCCATGAGGTAGAGTTTGACCACGCGCCGTCGCGATTCGATGAGCAGGCCGACCGCCTCTGTCAGCTTTTCTCTGAGCGGCTCTTGAGCGGAGAGGTGCGGACGATAATCGGCCTTCATCTCGGAGATCCTGGTTTGTTTCTCATGGAGGATTATTCCTTCATCGCGCTTCAGCTTTCTCAGCGTGTCGATCACCGATGAACTCACGATCTTCCTGAGATAAGACGGGAAACTGGTGATCTCTTTCTCAAGGCTCAGCACTCTCCAGAGCTTGATCCTGATTTCCTGACAGATGTCCTCGGGATCGATTCCAAACCGGCCGGGATTGAACTTGCAGATTTGGATTTTTATTAGACTGCTAAAGCGGTTCAGGATCGCGGCCAGCTCGGCCGACCGTCTCTCATCCAGATCGCAGATGGCTATGCCTCCAGCAACAAGGTCGTGGCGCTCTTGACAATAATATAGACGAGGTTTCGCTGAATTGATTCTCATTAATTGGCGCCGAGGATAGGAAAGTCAGGGGCCGCCGAGCGATGACAATGACCAGGAGCTAGCCTCTCGCTATAAAAGATGCGGCTCGGTCTCTATTCACAAAGAACAGGAGTAGCGCCACACCCAAGGCGATGGACAGTGTCGCGATAAGCCATCTTTTAAGGTCACGCGGGAATATGACCTTGTCGGCCTCCCCGGTGACGATAAAACCCGCCCAATAATACGGATGGCCCAGGACGCCGGAATTGATCATTTCTAATTTGGCCTCCCGGAGCGCGCTCATGATGGAGTTCGAGGATCGAAGGTGGACATAGAATCGCTCCAGGAGTTGATAACTGGCCTGGTCATTGATGGCCCAGAGGCTCAGCAGGACAGAAGACGCCCCTGCGTAAAAGAATGCGCGGTTAAGGCCCTCGATGCCTTCGCCCCGGAGCAACCGGCCCAAACCGGTTTCGCACGCTGAAAGCACCACGAGATCGGCTCGGAGCTTCAGGTTGAACACCTCTCTCATCTGGATAAAACCGTCTTCCATCGGGTCCTGGTCGAGGTTCAGGACAATCGCGGACCGCGACGGTTTCTTATTATCGATCACGGCGTGAGCGGCAAAATGCAGTATTCTGTAATCTGAGAGATCTTTACTCTTGAATTTCTCCTCGGTCGCCTGCTCGCGAAGCAGCACATCACTCCTTTGAGGCTTAAAGAGCGCGGCGATCTCTTGGACTTCCTGTCCGCTGTACGGCAACCGTTGGAATTGAAAATCCTTGTCCGCTGATGCTGTGGGCAGGGAAAAAGCCGCGGCGGCCGCACCGCCGCCTAGTTCGTTGGCGCCGTAGTCGGGATCGCCTATAGCCAGGATGTCCTTTTGACGCTTCAAGGGTCGACCCGAGCGACTCCGTTCAAGCAGCTCCCTCGATGATGATAATGAGGGTATATAGGCAATGTTGTATTCTTTGATCAGCCATTCCTGGCCGTCAGCCTCGGTCATCAGGGTTTCAAAGGGAAAAAGGTAGAGAACGTCATCAGGGATAATTACGATCTTTTTTATGTTTTTATGGAGGCCGGGCTGGATGAGGAGCTTAAATAATTCATGAGCGTCCGGAAAAGTCTGGTTTGCCGGATCCGTTATCGATTTGAGATGTTTCTGAACCAGCTCCTGGATAATTTTTTTTGAGGGAAGAGCGTAAATTTTCAGGTCGTTTCTCGAGACCGCAAAAGCGTAAGAGCCCTCCTTGCCGAGCGCATAAGCGAAGCAGACTGTGCCTTCATCGATAAGTTCTCGTTGGGCCTCATCGAGTGTCACGGTGGATGGATAATTCAGGTTGGCATAGCCAGGGCTTGCCTCCCGGATCTCCCGCTTAAGTGAATCCAAGTCGTTTTCGTTATTGTCCAGCTCCGCCGTAAACGCATCCCGCTGTTCGGAGGAGAGCTGGGGAGCTAATAGCTTCGTATGAAGGCGGGAGATGTCGTTCATAAGCTCCGTTTCTCTATTCAGGAGTCTTTGGTCGATCCCCGCGGTGAGATTGAGCTTCGACACTTCAATGCTATCGAGGAAGGATCTTGCTTTGGCTTTTTCAAGGAAGTCGAAAGCCTTCGCTTCATATCGCTTGTCTTGTTTCTCCTGGGCGAGGCGAATGTACAAGTCGATGATATTGTAATAAGCATCGATCCTCTTATCCGTGCCAAGATACGTGGCCTTGAGCTCCTCCGTGTCGATGCTGGACCGGATATTTTCTATGACTGAGATCGATTTCGAATAATTCTCCAGCGCGGCATCCCACTTGCCCTGCCTTTTGTACGAGTCGGCCATTTCGAGGTAGGCTTCCCACAGGATCTTTCCGCCGGAAATCCCCAGAGCCATGTCTATGGCCTTTTGATAGTACTTCGTAGATTCTTCATAGTTCCCGAGCTGAGAGTAAACGATCCCGATATTGTTTAGGAGCATTCCCATCGATTCAACGTTCTGGGGCTTATTAGGGTTGCTAAGGCCAGCAAGGAAATATTCAAGTGCCCTCAGGTTGTTTCCAAGATGGGAATACGTGGCGCCCAGATTGTTTAATATCGTAACTTCAGTTCTACTATCACGAGTCTTTTGTGCTAGTTTTAAGGCTTCATTAAAGGTGGACAGCGCTCGTGAAAGATCTTCTGGATTCCCTGTGAGCAGCCCCTTTCGCCTATGGCTTTCTCCTATATTTACTAAGTCCTTCGATATACTCTCCTGGTCTCCCAGTTTCTTATCTATTGCCAACGCCTTATTAAGGTTTTCCATGGCTCTGTCATAATCGCCCAAGTCAAAATAGACTATACCTATGTTACTCAAGCACTCGGCTTCACTCTCTAAATTGCCACTTAGTTGAGCCATGTCGTCGGCCCTGTGCAGGTATTTCAGGGCTGCAGAGTAATCATCAAACCTCCAATATGATAATCCGATGTTATTTAGGCACCTGCTTTGTTCTAATCGGTGGTTTAATGCTTCTGCAATAGCGAAGGCTTTGCTGTTTAAGGAAAAGAACTGCTGAAGATCTTCAAGCTCCCAATACGTGAGACTCAATTGCCTGAGACACTTTAGTTCGTGCTCTTTGCTTCTTATGTTCTTAGCTTTTTCAATTGCCAAATTGAATTCTTTTATCGAGTCCTGAAAATTGCCGGCAGATCGATGGCCTTTTCCTTTGATGTAATGATTTGTAATCGAGATCAATTCTCTGCATGCATCTGAAACTGTAGGCAAATCTATGCGATCCGCAAGTTCAAGGATGTCGGTATACTCCGCCAGCGATTCATTAAAACTCCCCAGATTCCAGAATAAAATTGCCCGTTCCCTCCTGCAGTTTATTACGTCAATTTCGCTCTTATTTCTTTGTGCGAGAGAAAGAGCTGCGTCAAACGAAGCAATGGCAAGCTCAAATTCTCCCTTACGCCTGCTAACCTCACCAGTCCGATAAGCACTTTTAAATTCCTGGGATGATAAGTTCTTATCTATTTGGGTAATTCGTGCTTCAAGGATATTGCCAGATATCATGGAACAACATAAAAGGATAATTCGGATCGATCTGGACTTAACGGTAAACACGCGTCTTTCCCTCTATGGGATATGAAGACGCCAAGAACTCAGTCTTTTTCTCATAACAGGCTAGATATTCTATCGCAAAGGGAGATCAGTCAATAATCGAGGGCGATGATATAGGGGGTGATATAGCTCTTATTCTCTCCCCCCAAGGGGTGAGAACAGGGCAATTTGGCTCCCTATAAGATCAGCAAATTGAGAACGGATATAATTAGTACTCTGGGTATAAAACTAGAACAAAGCGATAAATCGTTTGATGGAAATCAGCCGCGCGGATCTAGTCGCCTCTCCCAGGCCGAGGAGCTGGTAAACCACCCGTAGGCCTAGCCTTCAGGGTTGAGTTATTCGGAAGGGGGCTCTTGGAAACCGTCGCATTTCCGAGATCAAACACGGGCGCAATCCAGCTCCAGACTGAAGAGATCCAGACAGCCGGCTTCCTGACGATCGAGCGGAAGTCGAACTTGGACCCTCTCTTCTCTGCGCTTGAAAGCCCAGGGGCGAGCAGTCCTATGAATCCAACGAGTGCGAGGATTGCGATTGTCTTGCTGAGCGTCTTGTTGTGCATCGGTGCCTCCTTATAACTCTAGGCACGCTTTGCAGAATGATAGACACAAATAGGAAAGACTCGCGGAAACCGAATCATTCTCATCCAAAGCGTAGGTTAAATCTAAATGACAGTAGGCAAATTGTCAAGGGTTATTTGGGAGAAAAATGACGAGCGGCGAGGCCGGAAGCAGGCCAGGGGCCAAAGACCTCATCATATGGGGGGATAAGGCGAAAAGGGCCAATATATTGCCCCATCGCCAAGCCTCTTTTTTGTCGGAATTTCAGCCCAATCGGGCGTTAGAAAGCCCCATCCTGACTTATTTGAACAAATACCCGATCTCAAACTCCGCGGTGGCCGGGGCATCGGACCCGTGAACGGCGTTCCTCTCGACCGAGAATCCGAATTCGCGCCGGATGGTTCCGGGTTTGGCCAAGGCCGGGTCGGTTGCTCCCATGACGCTCCGCCAGTGGGCGATTGCGTTCTCGCGTTCCAAGAGCAGCACGACGATCTCGCCCGAAGACATGAAGTTCGTGAGACTGTCGTAGAATGATTTATCTTTGTGCACGGCGTAGAAGCCCTGGGCCCCTTCCTTGGTCAGGCGCAGCATCTTCATGTCGCGTATCTCGAACCCTTCGTCCTCGACCCGCGAGATCACCTTGCCGATCACCTTTTTCTTGACGGCGTCGGGCTTTATGATAGCCAGCGTCTTTTCGTTCATTCGAACTCCTCATGTTCCATGGATGTTTTTGGATGTGTATAGCCTATTCGGCGCTTCGAGTCAACCGCATTGACACCCTTCCGGGGTGCCTCTAGAATGGGCCCGTGCCTGCCGATGTCGATCTTGCGGAGAGCTTGCGGGCCTTTGTCCTAGCCACGGGCGTCGACCTATTCGGGGTCGCAGACATCACTTCTGTCAGAGACGAATTCCTTATCGAGCGGGATACCAGGGACCGGTTTGACCGGGCGCTCTCGCTCGGCAAGCGGCTATTATCCAGCGTCCTTGATGACATTCAGGACAGCCCCACGGCGCTTTACCTGCACCACTATCGCCAGATCAATTTCCTTCTTGACCGCGCCGCGCTGCTGACGGCCGGCTTTATCCAGGAACGGGGATACGGGGCGCTTCCGATCGCAGCCTCCCAGATCATCGACTGGGACAACCAGAAGGCTCATGTGTCCCATAAGAGAACGGGCGAGTTGGCCGGGCTCGGCTGGCTGGGCCGCAGCAATCTGCTGGTTCACCCCGAATTCGGCTCCCAGTTCCGGCTGGTGACCATCCTGACCGATATGCCGATCGAGGCCGCCTCGCCACTGGAGATGGATTGCGGAGCCTGCCGACGGTGCGCTACTGTCTGCCCCGCGCACGCCATTAAAGACACCAGAGACGAGTTTGACCACCGCGCCTGCTTCGAGAAGCTCAAGGAATTCCGGCGCCGCGGGCTGGTCGGCCAATTCATCTGCGGGGTGTGCGTGAAGGCCTGCCCCGGCGGTCAGAAGCTCACGCCGCGTCGTTGACTTGCCCTTTTTCCCGGTGATATAGTCGGAACGGAACGGGGACATGGCCGACACCAAGAGGGCGTCTTTCTATATCTCGTTGTTTTCGGGGATTTTCATTGTCCTGGCGAGCCTCTACGGGTTCCAGCTCATTCGCAGCCGCCCGGGGTTTCCTGCCGGGATCAAGAACGCCGATATCGTTCGGATCGACGGTCTCGAGATCCGCGCCCCCAGCCGCGACCTCGAGCTGGTGCTGGCCGGGAAGGCGATCGGCGATTGGGCGACCGTCGAGGTTCGAAGCGGATCCGTCACAGAGACGCTCAGTGTCCAGATCATCCCGTTTTACAGCAAGGTCCCCTTCCCGACGATCCTTCTCGTCATCGGCCTCCTGGGCTATCTCATCGGTTTTCTCGCTCTTCTCTTCCGCTGGGAAGATCCCAAGGCAAGGATCCTGTACTGGCTCGCGACCGTCTTCTCGTCGTGCGTGATCATAAACGGTGGCACCTATTGTCTGCGAAGCGGCTGGACAACCTACGTGCCGATGGTGCTGTTCTATTTCTTTTACCCGCTGGCCCCGGCCCTGCTTGTCCATTTCTCTTTCACCTTCCTGAAGAAGAGCCGCGCTCCGGCGCTGGCCTTCATCTATGGGATCTCTCTGATTTTCGGTTGCGCCTTCAGTGTGTTGATCCTTCTGTCGCTCCACCGGCACTCGACCGCCATCTTCCGGGGCTACTCGGCCCTGTTCAACGTGTTTCGCGGATATCTGGTGGCCCTTCTTTTGCTGGCCATTTACACTCTGATCCAGGCCTACCGGCAGGCACCCCTTCAGGAGAGCCGGTCTCAGATCAAATGGATCTTCTTGGGCGTCGTCCTGAGCCTGACGCCGTTCATTTTCCTTTATCAGCTCCCCAGGGTTCTCGGATTCCGTCCGCCGCTGACCGAGGATGCCGCGGCGGTGGCTTTCCTCTTCGCCCCGCTGGGACTGGCGCTGGCCATTTTCCGGTTCAGGTTCCTGGACGTCGATATCGTCATCAATCGCAGCCTGGTGTATTCGCTCCTGACCGTTCTCACGGCCGGCGTCTACATGTTTTCGATCACGGTGTTTCATGATCTTCCGGTCAAGTGGTTTGCCGTTGGGGAGACAACGAGCTCCCTCGGCGGCGCTCTTCTGGCCGCTATCCTCTTTCAGCCGGCCCGGCGGCGGATCCAGGACCTGGTCGACAAATCCTTTTTTCGAAAAAGCTACGACTACAAACGGGCCATGCTCGATTTCAACGACGCTGCCCGGGGCGTGCTCAGCCAAGCCGAGCTCGTCGATCTCCTGACAGGGCACATCCAATCGGTTCTCCCCGTCGAACGGCTGACCCTCATCTCTTGTGCGATTCTTTCGGGAGAACTTCGGTTGCTCTATCCGGGGCAAAACGAAGCGGAAGCCGCCGTCTCCCTGCTCCCGTTGCTCCCGCCGGGCCGGGTTCACGCCCGGCGCGAATCCGTGAGCACCGAAGTCGGCATAGATTTTTCCCGCGAGGCGGACCTGCGGGCTCGCCGCTGGGTGATGGCTCTGCCGCTTCCGTTCAAGACAACGGCCCTGACGGGATGCCTGTTTCTGGGGAAGAAGAGGTCAGGACAAAGATACACGGCGGAGGATGTCGAGCTTCTCCAGGCCCTGGTCACGGATCTGTCGCTCAACCTGGAGCGGTTCCGGCTTCAGGAGGAGGTCATCATCGAGCGGGCCACCAGAGAGAAGCTGGATGAGCTGAACCGTCTGAAAACCGAATTCGTCTCGACGGTTTCGCATGAGCTCCGGACGCCCTTGACGTCCATCCAGGGCTTGACCGAGCTCTTGGAGGCCGGGAAGGTCACCGACAGGGGGACCCGGGAAGAGATCCATCATACGCTCGCCGCCGAAAGCGCCCGGCTCTCCCGGCTCCTCCGCAACATCCTGGATTTCGGCAAGATCGAACAGCAGGCCAAAGTGTACGACTTCCGGGAAGAGGACGTCGGGCTCATCATCGGCGAACTGGTCAAGGCCTTCCGGCCGCAGCTCGAAGAGGGGGGCTTCGCGGTCGACTTCGACCTGCCTCCCAGCCCGGTCCTCGCGGAGATCGACCGGGACGCCATCAAACAGATCATGGTCAATCTGATCGATAACGCCATGAAGTACTCCACTCGTAATAGGCGGATCGTCATCGGCCTTCATGAAGAGCCGGGCAAGGTGGAGATTTATGTCCGGGACAGCGGCATCGGCATCCCGCCGGACGAGAGAGAGAGGATCTTCGGCAATTTCTACAGGGGCGCCGGCGCCGCCCGGATCGACCCCAAGGGGGTCGGCCTGGGGCTCAAGATCGTCAAGCACATCGTCGCGGCCCACGGCGGCGAGATCCTGGTCGAAAGTCAGCCCGACGAGGGCAGCACGTTCCGCGTGATTTTACCGAGGAGCAAAACGCCATGAAAAAGATATTGCTTATCGAGGATGATAAAGCCCTGCGGCAGACACTGTCGCTGGCCATGCGGAGCGAAGAGTATGATGTCGTCGCCGAGGAAGACGGTCAGGAAGGCCTCCGGCTGGCGTTGCAGGGCGGGTTCGACCTGATCGCCCTGGACATGGTCCTGCCGGGGTTAGGGGGGTTGGAGATCTGCCGGCAGGTCCGGGAAAACAAGGTCGGCACGCCCATTATCATGATCTCCGGCAAAAAAAAGGACGAGATCGACAAGGTCCTGGGCTTGGAGCTCGGCGCCGACGATTATCTCACCAAGCCCTTCGGTCCCCGCGAGCTGCTGGCGAGGATCAAGGCCGTTTTGCGCCGCAGCGAACCCCAACCCGCCGGCGAGCTTGTCGAGTTCAGCTTCGGGGATGTCCGTGTCAATTTCAAACAACAGACCGCCAGGAAGGGTGATCGCGAGCTGAGCCTGACGGCCAAGGAGTTCGCCCTGCTCAAGCTATTCGTCAGCCACGAGGGCGACGTCATCAGCCGCAACATGATCCTCGACGACGTTTGGGGATACGAGAGGTTTCCCACGACCCGGACGGTGGACACCTTTGTCCATAACTTGCGGCAGAAGATCGAAGACGAACCATCCCGCCCGCGCCATCTCCTGACCATCCCCTGGTCAGGATACAAGTTCCTCAAGTGACCGGAGCCGGCTCGCCCCCTAAGGCTTCCGGCAGGGGAACCAGACCTCCGTTCTCAGGTCCTCCGGCCTCATTGCGGCGGGATTCATGTCGAGGTAGCGCTCCAGCATCGGGCCGGCCGGAGCCCAGCCGTTGGCGGCCATCCAGTCCGCGATCTTGACGATCGTCTTTCCCACATCGGCATAGGGCCCCTTGTGCATGGCCACGGCGACCTTGGTGAATGTCCATTCTTTGAGGACAAGAGGCGGCTGGATCCCCTGCCGCGGAGAGACGGGGAACCCGATCTCCCATTCGAGGTTTGGGGAATCGACCTGCTCGGGGCTGTTGTAGAAGATGCCCATGAGCGGCCCCGTCGGCGCCACCCTCTGAAACTCCATCGCCAACGTCATCTTGCCGATGGCTTCCTGAATTTGAGCGTAGGAGCCTTTGACGGGCATGCAGCAATAGGTGAAGGGCTCGATTTGCTGCAGGCTCACGTCGGCGTCTTGAACGGCCGGCTGCGACACGCTTTCGGAATAAAGGGATGCGAGCAACAGCACGAGGATCAGCGTCGGCAGATTCTTTTTCATCATGGCGGCCTCCATCTCCGGTGATGACCGGGAGCTGCTATTAGTCCTTCCCGGATGACTCTTTAGTCGGGGGAGGGAGCGATTTCAGGGATCTCCAGGACCGCAGCTTCTTCAGCTCGCCGGGGTCGGTCTGCTCGATCTGAAGCGGGGTCACCGAAATGTATCCGTGGCTGAGCGCCCAGATGTCCGTGTCCCGGCGCCCGTCCCTGAGGGGCTTCCAATGCGACCGATACGAGACTTTCCCCTGGGGAGAGACGATCTTTTCGTAGCGCTCGTCGGGGGCCCGATTATCCTGGCGTGTTATGAGGATGCCCTTGATCCGGTCCCTCGGCAGGGCGGGATAGTTGACGTTGAGGAAGGTCCCGGCGGGGAGCCCCTTTTCCTTGATGTCTTTGATCATCTTGACCACGAAGTCCGCCGCGCCGTCATAATCCATGATCTTTCCCCGCTCCATATTCACCGCGATCGCGGGCACTCCCCGAAAGGCGGCGTCCCTGGCGCAGGCCAGCGTGCCCGAGGAGAACGTCACCACACCCACGTTCTCCCCGCTGTTGACGCCGGCGATCACAATGTCCGGCCGCTTTTCCATCAGGGTTTCCAGGGCCAGGCGGACACATGTCGCCGGCGCGGCGGAGACGGCGTGCCATCGGACACTCCCGTCCGTCCAGGACTCAACCGGGATCGGCTCCTTGAAAGTGGTGGAGTGCCCGACGCCGCTCTGGTTCACGGCCGGCGCCGAAACGACGACCTCGGCCAGAGGGGCCAGCCTGCCGGCCAGGGCTCTGATCCCGGGGTGTTGGTAGCCGTCGTCGTTCGAGAGGAGAATCCGGAGGCGCTCCTGAGGGAAGGCCAGGCCCGAAAATAAGATCAGGAGGCAGAGGACTTGCCGGCAGCGTGACAAAGGTTTGTTCTCGGGCTCATTCATTGAGGGCACCTTTCTCCAGGATAGATTTTATACCTCAAAACACAGGCTCTAAGCAAAAGGAAAATACGGCTGAAAAATTACTTGATATCAGTGGCGAATTTGGCAAATAATATGGGCGGCGCCCGGATGGAGGCAGGGAGAGATCATGGGAAAGATATTGCTGATCGAGGATGATCCCGTCCAGGTCGAGCTCATAAAAAGAGCTCTCGAGTCGCGAGGCCATGAAGTGCTCACGGCACGCAATGGGCAAGGGGGCATCGAGCAGGCCGGGCTCGAAAAGCCCCAGCTCATCCTGATGGACATGATCATACCCGGAATGCACGGACTGGAGGTCACGATCAAGCTCAAGGAAGCCGAGGCGACCCGCGACATCCCGATCATCGCCCTGACAATCATGAGCAATCCGAAATTCGTGCAGGAATGCTATCGCGTGGGGGTGGCGGACTACATCAAGAAGCCCTTCGATCCCAAGGCCCTGATCGAAAGCGTGGAAAGGATCGTGGGCAAGCCGGAGACGCTCACGGGCAGGATCCTGATCGTCGCCGGGGTTTCCCAGCTCGCGACGATGATCGAGATGCGGCTCCTGCGGCAGGGCTACGAAGCGACGAGCCTGGCCCCGGGCGAATTCTCTCCGGGCCGTTTGGAAAGCGAAGAGGTGGTGGCAGCGTTCGTCGACGTTTCAATGCCCGAGCAACAGATCGTCAAGGTGTTCGGAATTCTCCGCGCCTCCGGCACCGGAAAGGATTTCCCGATTATCGCCTTCGCCGCGGGAATGAATAAAGACGCGCTCTCCCAGGCGGCGGCCCGGTATGGCGCTCAATTCCATATCTCCGCCGCCGGCGAGCTGGGCGGCCTTCTCCGCAAGATCGGCCGGACGGCGGCCGGTTAGGCAGCGCCTCCTCTAGAGTTCCGTCACCTTGATCCTCCCCGTTATCGCGAGAGTGATCTTGTTTGTGCCCCACGAGTTGGAAACGAGGATCGTCGCGAAATTGGACACCGTGCCCGCCGGATGAAAGGTCGGGGTGTTGTTAGCCTGGATAAAGACCCCCTCGATGGCCCCGGCGGATTCCGGCCGCCAGGTGTCCAGGCCGTCATCATACTTTTCGACCGTGTAGCCCGCCGGACTGAACTGGAGCCTGACCGGATAGCCCTGCCGGATGGCTTTGTACCGCGCGTAACATAGCCGCGCTTGGATCTCCCAGGTAGCCCTCCCCAGCCGGTACTTTGGGGCGAGATTGACAGAAGCGGACACGGAGACGAGGATCAGGACGCCCGTGACCGCCAGTGCGGCCAGAGCCTCGATGAGCGTGAAACCCTTCCTCATTTAATACTCCCTCCAATCGAGCGTCTCGAAAAGCGGAAACAATAGAACCGGCAGCGCCGTCTGCGGAACGGCGAAAAAGCCGTTCCTGATGTCCGCGGCGCTCAGGTAAGAATAGAGGTCGAGCGCATTCCCGCGTGACCTGTAGTCAACGGTCTGCAAGCCTCCGAGAAGGCTGACCGACCGCCCGGCTCCGGCTATCTCGAATCCGAGTCCTTGAGCCGTGAGCGAGGCTTGGATCGTGATGTTTAGGGGCGCCTCTTCGGCGATATTGATTCCGCCTTCGAGGCCGACCTCAGCCTGAAACTCCTGCCCCGCGGAGTAGATGACGAGCTGTGTTTGTTCCTCCTTCACATATGGGATCCCGTCCCGCCACTCCAAACCCTGGGCGATCAGATGGGAGCTGATGTCGATCCTGTCCGAGGCGACGATCGTCAGCTCGACTCCCCGGAGCAAGGACGGGATCTCGCGATCCTGGACGAGGACGGCCTCGCCGTCCGCATCCAGGGCACCGCCGCCGAGAGAGTTGATATGGCCGTTGGCCATGATGATACCCAGGGGGACCTGGTCGAAGTCCGTCGCCCCTTCGGGCGTGAAAAACCGGGTCCTGCTTTCCTGCGGGCTGAACTTGAGAGTCCAATCGCCGGCGGCCAGCTGAAAGGAAATGACCTGGTAGCTCCCCTCGACCGCCAGGACCATTTCTTCGACATCTCCCACGACGTAGATCCCTCCCAGTCCCAGGCTGTCGCGGACGAGGTAAACGCCGTCGGGGACCGGCTCGTTGGAATCCTCGAGGCTAAGTGCAAACCTGAGCTTGGCGTTTGTGAGGTCCTGCGGGCGGAAGAGCCTGGTCTTCAAACCTTTCTCCAGCAGGGGAGTGGCGTCCCGCGGGATGAGTGCCTCGGCGCTCGAGCTCAGCGCTCCGGCCAGGAGGTTACGTGGAGATGTCTTCAGCGAGATGTTATGGTCCGCGGCGAAGGTTCCTTCCTGCCCCTCGCCGAGGCGGCTGTCGATCAGGAGTGAAAAAAGAGGCAGGGGGAGACGCCCGACGGCAACCCCGAGCCGGACGTCGAGCTCGGATTTCCTGTTGACGGGGAGGAGGCTCATGGCTCCCCGGGATTCGATGGGCAGCACGAACTGGGCCGCCAGATACTCGTTCCCTTCGACCATGGACTCGAGCCGGCAGCCGGTTTGACTTCGCCAAGTCACATCCCCCGCGACTTCCTCGATACTGAACGGGAACCGCAGCCCGAGATTTTCCTCGAGGAGCCGGACCTCGCCTTTCCGGACGCTGTCCATGAGGTCGAATGACCGGAGGTCCGTGATGATCAGCGGTCCGGCAAACCCGCCTATGGCTTCCCGGAGATGATGGAAGCCTGCCTTGATCCCGTTCTCCGAGGCGTATTCCAGCTGGCATGAATTCTTTTTCAGTCCGGCGACTTTGAGATATACCTGGGACAGGACGGCCATCCCGAGCGCCAGCGTCGTGAAGGCCATGAGCATGAACACCGTCGTCATGAATATGGAGCCCCTCTTCCGACGGTCAGCGGGCCGGCCGTGCGAGACCGATGTTCTTAGGGAAAACAGATATCTCATAATTTTTCTCCTTGCCGTTCCGCAGCGAAAAGCCCGCCCTGGCCAGATTGGCGGCCGCGTCGT
>CAVSCD010000011.1:960000-1239703 GCA_963726335.1 Candidatus Aminicenantota bacterium
GCTCTTAACCTCGAGCATGGCGGGGAAGGTTGCTTTCGGGCTTCCGAACTTGCTGACTCCAAACTGCTAAAAAAATCCTCTAAGGAGTTGTTCAGGTGACCGTACCGCAAACCGACACAGGTAGATGAGGAGAGAATCCTAAGGCGCACGTGTGAGCCCTCTTTTAGGAACTAGGCAATTTAGCCTCGTAACTTAGGGATAAGAGGCGCCTCAGTAGTGTAGTACCATGTATCCATATGGGAGGCACGAGGAGGCCGCAGAGAAATGGCCCAAGCGACTGTTTAGTAAAAACACAGGACTCTGCAAAGACATAAAATCGATGTATAGGGTCTGACGCCTGCCCGGTGCTGGAAGGTTAAGGGGAGAGGTTAGCCGTAAGGCGAAGCTTTGAACCGAAGCCCCAGTAAACGGCGGCCGTAACTATAACGGTCCTAAGGTAGCGAAATTCCTTGTCGGGTAAGTTCCGACCCGCACGAAAGGCGTAACGACTTGGGCGCTGTCTCAAAGAGGGGCACGGCGAAATTGTGGTTCCGGTGAAGACGCCGGATACCTGCCGCTGGACGGAAAGACCCCGGCACCTTAACTGCAACTTAGCATTGGATTTTGGGATATCACGCGCAGGATAGGTGGGAGGCTTTGAAGTTCTACCTCTGGGTAGGATGGAGCCAACGGTGAGATACCACTCTTGATGTTCTGAGGTTCTAACTTCCTTCTCTTATCGAGAAGAGGGACAGTGTTAAGCGGGTAGTTTGACTGGGGCGGTCGCCTCCCAAATTGTAACGGAGGCGTCCTAAGGTTCCCTCAGACTGTTTGGAAATCAGTCGTAGAGTGCAAAGGCATAAGGGAGCTTGACTGTGAGAGAGACATCTCGAGCAGGGAGGAAACTCGGGCTTAGTGATCCGGTGGTCCCGTATGGAAGGGCCATCGCTCAACGGATAAAAGGTACGCCGGGGATAACAGGCTTATAGTGTCCAAGAGCTCATATCGACGACACTGTTTGGCACCTCGATGTCGGCTCATCGCATCCTGGGGCTGAAGCGGGTCCCAAGGGTCCGGCTGTTCGCCGGTTAAAGCGGTACGTGAGCTGGGTTTAGAACGTCGCGAGACAGTTCGGTCCCTATCCACGGCAGGCGCAGGAGATTTGAGGGGAGCTGCCCCCAGTACGAAAGGACCGGGGCGGACGAACCTCTAGTGTACCAGTTGTGCCGCCAGGCGCAGCGCTGGGTAGCTACGTTCGGCAGTGATAACCGCTGAAAGCATATAAGCGGGAAGCATGCCTCGAGATTAGATCTCCCTCCCCGCAAGGGGCTAAAGGGCACAGAGAGACTATCTGTTTGATAGGCTGGGTGTGTAAGCGCAGTAATGCGTTCAGCTAACCAGTACTAATAGCCCGTGAGGCTTGACCATAGAGTTTTTTTAAGGCAAAAAAGCAAAAACCTAATTCAACACATACAGTAACGCATTACATCCCGGCGATCATAACGGAGGGGCGACACCCGTTCCCATTCCGAACACGGAAGTTAAGCCCTCTGGTGCCGATGGTACTGCCAGGGCAGCTTGGTGGGAGAGTAGGAAATTGCCGGGTTCAATTTCCCATTCGGGGACATGTTCCGGATTCTTCGGAATTCGGCACATGTCCCCCGAATTGGGGTTTTCCCAACGCAAACGGATAAAGGAAGAGGGCAAGGGCCCTGGTCGATGAGATCGGACACTCCTCTCCTTTATTTCGGACGGGGGCGCGCTCCAAATGGTTTGGATCCCGTGGACCCCCAATAACATTTTAATAAGGAGAGTAGAGTGAACATCTACGTCGGAAACCTGTCCCGCGACCTGAGCGAGACAGAGCTCAAGGAAGCCTTCGCCGCTTTCGGTGAAGTGTCGACCTGCAACATCATCAAGGACAAGTTCACGAACGAGTCCAGGGGTTTCGGTTTCGTTGAGATGCCGAACAAGGAAGAGGGCGACAAGGCCATCGCCGCTATGAACGGCAAGGACATGAAAGGCCGCAACCTGACGGTCAATGAGGCCCGGCCCCGTACCGATCGTCCCCGCACGGGCGGCGGCGGCGGCGGGCGCGGCGGCTTCGGCGGCGGGCGCGGCGGCAGCGGTTTTGGAAGCGGCGGCGGCGGCAGCCGGCGCTACTAAGTCGCCTGTCTGACGCTTAGTCAAGCCTAAGAAACCAAAGGGCAGATTCCCCGGGAGTGGGAGTCTGCCCTTTTTTTATCGGGGGCGCCGCGTTGCATAGACATGGCCAGCCGTTGACTGATTTTTCGTCCGGCCTTCAGATCGCTCCGGTTATCGAGTTCTTGACACTGATCCTTAAGCGGGAATAACATCCATTCGTGGCCTGATGTACCGAGTCCTCGCCGTGCTCGCTGTCCTGAGCGCCGTCCGCCCGTCCGTCGCCGCGGAGGACCCTGGGGCCCGGCCCAACGTTGCGGTGCGCGGGATCTACGGCGGCATGCCCCAGGAGATCCTGGATTCGGGCCGGAGCCTGGCCGAGTTCGGGATCGACGCCGTCTGGATGGGTTCGGGCAGCTTCACGCCCGAGCGGGTGGCGCTCCTCCGGGTCCAGAAGGTGCATGTCTTCGCCGAGTTCAACACGCTGCACGTCGCCGAGTACCTGAAGGACCACCCCGACGCCGCGCCCATCGGGCCGGACGGGTGCGCGTCGCCGCCGCCGGACGGGTGGCAGGGGATCTGCCCGTCGCACGAGGCGTACCGCCGGAGCCGGATGGACGCCTTCCGGCGGCTCCTGCGAGAGTTCGAGGTGGACGGCGTGTGGCTCGACTACCTACACGCCCAGGCGAGCTGGGAGCAGGCCGTCCCGAACCTGCCCGACACCTGCTTCTGCGACCGCTGCCTCGCCCGGTTCCAGAAGGAGACGGGCCTGGCGCTGAAGGACGCCTCGACCGCGGAGCGCGCCCGGCTGCTCCTCTCCACCCACCGGAAGCGGTGGGTTCGCTGGCGTTGCGACCTGCTGACCGACTGGGTCCGCGAGTTCCGTGAGATCCGGGATGCCACCCGTCCCGCGGCCCTCCTCGGGACCTTCCACAACCCTTGGAGCGACGAGGACCACGGCGGCGCCCGCCTCGAGAAGCTGGCGATCGACCTCCGGGCGCAGGCCGCGCACATCGACGTCTTCAGCCCCATGCCCTACCACGCCCGCTTCGGCCACGTCGCCGAGCCGCAGTGGATCTCGCGGCAGGTGGCCTGGCTGGGCCGACACCTCGGCATCGAGGGCGCACCCGGGGAGAAACACCGCATCTGGCCGATCGTCCAGATCTCCGACTGGGGCGAACCGGTGCCGCTCGAGCAAGTACCCGCCGTGCTCGACCACGGCTCGCGCCGGCCCGCCACCGGCGTGATCGTCTTCGCCTGGAGCGGGCTGGGGAAGCAACCCGAGAAGATCGAGGCGATCGGGCGCGCGTTTCGCGGCCTGCGGCGGCCGGGAACCGGGTCGGCTATCCTTCCCATTGAATAAATATGCATGCCCCTCCTCGGGCCGACGGCCGGCCGCGCTCGATGCGCCCGAAATCATGGGCCGATTCGACGGGAGATTTTCCCTGGTAATCTGAGGAAGATCGCGGGGCCGCCATTGCCTTTGGGCGCAAATTAGATTATAATAATGTTTCATCATGACTGAATAAACATGCATAAACGATAAAAAGGGCTTGAGGTCAGAGACATCAGAAATGGAATCTATCGGCACACTGAGCGATCCTCGCTGCGTGACGTCACCCCGCGGCTTCAAAGCCTGCGGCATTCGCTGTGGCCTGAAGACAAGGGGCAAAGATCTGGCCCTCCTGGTGAGCGACCGCCCGGCGGCCGTGGCGGCGCTGTTTACGACGAATCGTCTGCCGGCGGCGCCGGTCCATCTCAGCCGCCAAAGGGCCCGAGCCGGTGTCGTCCGGGCGGTGTTGATAAACAGCGGCAACGCCAATGCCTGCACCGGTGAGCGCGGCCTGGCGGATGCCGGGGAGATGACGGGATTGGTGGCCAAGGACCTTGACCTGGACCCCCGGCAGGTGCTGGTGGCGTCGACAGGAATTATTGGCGTCCCGCTGCGCATGGCTGCCGTTCGCGCGGGCGTTAAGAAAGCCTGCCGAAGCCTGTCTCCTGACGGCGGGGAGGACGCGGCTCACGCCATCATGACCACGGACACCCGGCCGAAGCATTTTGTGGTGAGATTCGCCATTGACGGAAAGCCTTGCCGCATCGGCGCCATGGCCAAGGGCAGCGGCATGATCAATCCGCGGGTGGCCACCATGATATGCGTCATGAGCACCGATGCCGCCATCCAGCCGGCTTTGCTGCGCGAGGCGCTGACGAACAGCGTCGGGCAAAGCCTTAACGCTCTGACGATCGACGGCGAGATGAGCACGAATGACGCGGTTTTTCTGTTGGCGAATGGCGCCGCCGGAAACACAGTTGATCAGGAGGAGAGACAAGAACTACCGGATCTTCTCGTCGGCCCTGCAGGCCATTTTGACGTCGGTGGCCGAGGCCTTGGCGGCGGACGGAGAAGGGGCCACGCGATTGGTCAAGGTGACGGTGGAGCGCGCCAAAACCCGGAAAGAGGCCTTGACGGCGGCCAAAGCCGTCGCCAATTCGCTTTTGGTGAAGACCGCCATCTTCGGCCGGGATGCCAATTGGGGTCGGGTGATTTCAGCCGTGGGGGCCAGCGGCGTCGCCTTGGATCCCGGCGCTATCGACATTCGCTTTGCGGGTCTTCTTGTCGCGAAGCGCGGTGCGGCGATCGTTTATGATGCGGCTGTCATGACCAAGGCGCTCGAGCAAAAAGAAATCGCCATCAGGATATCATTGGGCGCGGGTCGAGAATCGGCCCGGGTTCTCAGTTGCGATTTGACGCATGGCTACATTAAAATCAACGCCGATTACCATACCTGAGAAATGAACATCAGCTCGTCAAGACCTCACGGCTGAAGCGGATTAAAAAGGAGCGAAATTTGCTGTTCGACAAGAACATCACTTTTATAGGTTCGGGAAACATGGGCGAAGCTCTCTTGGGCGGGCTTCTTAAGGCCAAGCTCACCAAGCCGGAAAACATCGTGGCCACGGACATTTTGGGCGAGCGCCTGAGACTGATCGCCGAGAAATGGCGCGTCACCGTCATGACGGACAATCGCCAGGCGATCGCCGGGGCCAACATCATCGTCCTGTGCGTCAAACCGCAAACCGTCAGCGAAATTCTGCGCGAAATCAGAGACGACGTTCGTGAGGACCAGCTCATCATCTCCATCCTGGCCGGCATCACGACCGGAACGATCAGCCAGTTCATCGGGAAAAAGAATCCCGTCATCCGGGTCATGCCCAACATCCCCGCCGTGGTGGACGAGGGCGCCTCCGGCCTGTGCCTGGGTGAATTCGCGCAGGACATCCATAAGGAACTGGCCGTCGCCATTTTCCAGGCGGTGGGTATGGTGGAAATCGTCGCTGAGAGCCAGATGGACGTCATCACCGGGCTGAGCGGCAGCGGCCCGGCCTACGTTTACATGATCATCGAAGCCTTGACCGATGGCGGCGTGATGATGGGCTTGGCGCGCAACGTCGCGGCTCGCCTGGCCACGCAAATGGTGCTGGGTTCGGCCAAGCTGGTGCGCGAAACCGGCATTCATCCGGCCATCCTGAAAGATCAGGTGACCACCCCCGGCGGCACGGCCATTTCCGCCATCAACGAACTGGAGGCCCACGGTCTCCGCCCCATGCTCATCCGCGCCGTGGAAGTCGCCACCAATAAATCCAAGGAATTAAGCCGGTTCTTACAGGAAAGCCAGAGTGCGTCAACGGGCCGAAGTGGCGACTCGGGCGGGAAAATTCAACCTTGATGTTTGACTTCGATTGGTTATCGGGATCGGGCGATTGAAAAAAATCGGTATCGTCGGCGCCACGGGCTATACGGGTGAAGAATTGTTGCGCGTATTGGCGCGCCATCAACAGGTGGAATTAGCCTTCGCGACCTCGGAACAGGAACAGGGGCAGACCCTGGCAAAAGTCTATCCCCACCTGCCCCAATACCGCGATCATACGTTTCGTTCCGCACAGGAATCTCTGGAGCGGGAAGCGGACCTGGTATTTCTTTGTACGCCCGCGGGTCAGTCGGCCCAGTGGGCCGCGGAATATCTGCGGAACGGCGCCCGGGTCGTGGACCTGGGCGCGGATTTTCGATTCCAGGATCCGCGGGTTTATGAACGCTGGTACGGCCGGCCGCATCCTCAGCCCATGCTCTTGCAGGAGTCGGTGTATGGCCTGCCGGAATGGAATCGGGCCGGCATTAAAGCGGCCCGGCTGGTGGGCAATCCCGGTTGCTATCCCACCTGCGCTTTGCTGGGCATCCTGCCCTACGTGCGCGCCGGGATGGTCGCGGAGAACGGTGTCGTCATCGACGCCAAATCCGGCGTTTCCGGCGCCGGAAAATCCCCGACGCGCACCACGCACTACGTCGAGGTCAACGACAGCCTGAGCGCCTACGCACCGGGACGCGAGCATCGCCACGTGGGCGAAATCGAGCAGGAGCTGGCCCGGCAGGCCGGTCAGCCGATGCGGGTGGTTTTCACGCCGCATCTCGCACCCATGTCGCGCGGGCTGTTCGCGACGGTCTATCTGCGAATGAACAAAGATCGCGCGCAAGCTGAGCTCTTGGCGGTCCTGGCTGATGCTTACGAGAAAGAGCCGTTTATGCGTGTTCTTCCGGATGAACTGCCCACGACCAGGATGGCCGCGCACTCCAATTACTGTTTTTTGACTGTTCGCGCCGTCCCGGACAGCGACGTGGCTATTGTCCTTTCGGCCATCGACAATCTCGGCAAGGGAGCCAGCTGGCAAGCGGTCCAAAATATGAATCTGATGTTGGGGTTTCCGGAAGAGATGGGTTTGATCTGATGCCCAAACGCGTCGTGATAAAGATCGGCGGCAACGCTTTCGAAAATTCGGGAAAGACTCCGGGTTCGTCTTCCACGAACTGCGATCTGGGATCCGAAACGGGCCGCGAGAACGGGTTGGCCGGGTTAGCCAAGGCGATCAGCTCGCTGGCCGGGCACGAATTCATCGTGGTTCACGGCGGCGGAGCGGAAATCTCCCGCGCCTTGCGGGCCGCCCATCGGGAACCGGTGTTCGTGGACGGCCTGCGGGTGACCACGGCAGAGGACATGGACATCGTGGAGCGAGTGCTGTCGCAGGAAATCAATTGCCGAATGGCCTCGGCACTGAGTCGAAACGGTGTCCGGTGCCAGCGGTTGTCCGGCAGAACCTCCGGCCTGCTCGCTGTCGAGCCGATGCGCCGAAACGGCAGGGATATGGGCTTTGTCGGCCGCATCGTCCGGGTCAATCCCGAGCCGGTTTTGAGCCTGTTAGCCCGGGGACAGGTGCCGGTGGTGTCGCCCGTTTCGGCCGATGAGCAAGGTCAGGCCTATAACGTCAACGCCGACAGTGCCGCCGCCGCCATAGCGGGCGCCGCCGCCTGTACCGATTTGATCTATCTTACCGACGTCCCGGGCGTTCGGGCCGGCGAGCGAATTTTATCCCGATTAAGCGTGCCCGAGGCCAGAGACCTGATCGCGGCCGGGATTATTCAAGGCGGCATGATCGCCAAAATGGAGTCCGCCTTTGAAGCCGTGAGCCTGGGAGTTGAACAAGTCCACATCGGCCAATGGCATGGAGAGAAGACGTTGGATGATCTTCTGGCAGATCAGCCGAGCAGCGGGACCACTATTCATCTTTGAGGATCAACCATGACCACCACGGAAATCATCGAAACCGAAAGGCGAGTTTTGCTCGGAACCTACGCCCGGCCCAGATTTGTCCTGACGCATGGCGAAGGCGTTCATGTTTTTGACAAGGACGGCAAGCGATACCTCGATTTCGTGGCCGGCATCGCCGTCAACGGCCTGGGCTATGCCGACGAAGGCGCCGTGCGCACGCTACAGGAACAAGCGGCCAACCTCTGGCATTGCTCCAATCTTTATTACACCGAACCGCAGGTGCGCCTGGCCGAGCTGCTGGTCGAGAAGACCTTCGCCGACAAGGTCTTCCTGGCCAACAGCGGCACCGAGGCGGTGGAAGGCGCGATCAAGCTGGCCCGGAAGTGGGGCAGGGAAACCAAGGGCCGGGACGGCTTCGAATTCGTCGCTTTTGAAAATTCGTTTCATGGACGCAGCATGGGGGCGCTGTCGGCCACCGGTCAGGCCAAGCTCAGGGGAGATTTCGAGCCGATGCTGCCGGGCTTTCGTTTTGCCGCATTTAATGACCTGGATTCGACGGCCGCGCTGATCACCCCCCGGACGTGTGCGGTCATCGTCGAGCCGGTGCAGGGAGAAGGCGGCGTCTATCCGGCGGAGGCGGAGTTTCTGCCGGGATTGCGCCGGCTCTGCGACGAGCGGCGATGCTTGCTGATTTTGGATGAGATCCAATGCGGCTTGGGCCGCACGGGCACCTTCTGCGCTTACGAACAGTACGGCATCCGGCCGGACATGATGGTCATCGCCAAGCCCCTGGCGGGCGGCCTGCCCATGGGAGCGATCCTGATGACCGACGAGATCGCCGAACTTGTGAAGGTGGGAAATCACGGCTCGACTTTCGGCGGAGGACCGTTGATTGCCAGCGTGGCCGAATACGTGGTCCGGAAGATCAGCCAGCCGGCTTTCTTGATGCGAGTGCGGGAGAACGGTGAATATCTGAGATGGCAGCTTGAGCAGCTGCTCCCGGTCTGCCCGGAAATCGTCGCCGTTCGCGGCAAGGGGCTGATGTTCGGCGTGGAGCTGAGCATCGCTGCCCAACCCGTGATCGAATCTTGCGCGGAAAACAGCCTGCTGGTCTGCAAAGCCGGGGATAAGACGTTGCGGCTGGTCCCGCCTCTCATTGTGGAGAGGCCGCACATCGACGAAGCCGTACGCATATTGAAACTTGCTTTCCAAACGGTGAGAGGCAGCCATGTTGAGAAGAGCTAAAATAAAGGACGTGCCGCAGATCGTGCAGCTCATCAACCATTACGCCGGAAAGGGGGAGATGCTGGGCCGGTCGCAGTCGCAGGTATTTAACGTGTTGCGCGATTATGTGGTGATTGAGGAAAACGGCCGGCTGGTGGGCTGCGGAGCCCTGCACGTCATCTGGAACGACATCGCCGAAATTCGCTCACTCGCCATCGCTCCCGAGCGTGTCGGTCAAGGATTGGGCAAAAGTATTGTCGAATATTTGGTTGAGGACGCTCGCGGCTTGGAATTGCCTCGAGTTTTCATCTTGACCTATAAACCCGAATTTTTCGCCAAGCTCAAGTTCGAGCCGGTGGACAAGAAGGACTTGCCGCACAAAGTCTGGAAGGATTGCCTGAACTGCCCGAAATTTCCGGGTTGCGACGAAGTGGCGATGATCCGATCCCTAAGTTGAATTCCGGCGGACAGTGATGGTCCCCTGGAGGAAAGCGCGCCGGGCTCGCTTCCAAGGAGCGGCCCGTCCGGTCGCTTATTTCGAGCCCGGCGGCGGCAGCCAGGTCAGCTCCAGGCGGCTCGCCGGTCCCCGGTTGCCCAGCACGTCGACGGCGCGCATTTCCAGGAGATTGTGGCCCGGCACGAGCGTCCACTCGTAGTCGGGCGACCTCACCTCGACCGGCCGGCCGTTGGCCAGCATCTCGAAATGATCGAAGGCCGGGCTGTCGGTGGCCAGGTCGAGCCGCAGGCGGCCGGGCCGGACAGCCTCGGCGGCGAAATCGACGCTGTTGAGGGTCGGGTAGAGGTCGGCTTCGCGGTCGGTCTGGATCGAGTGCTCCTGACTGCGCGGGAGCTGCCCGTCGAACCAGCAGTAGTAGTCCGTCCAGCCCCAGTGGCTGCGGCCGTGGTTGAGCGGCATCGGCGAGGGCCGGGAAAGGAAGTCGCTTCGCGGCAGCCAGCGCAGCTCGGCCAGGTTGAGCAGCCCGTAGCCGCCGCAGTAGGCGGAAAGGTCCATCGGAGGGTTCCACCATTCATAGTCCTTGAGAGTTTCGCTTCTCGCGCCTCCGCCGACGAGGGCCTCGACGGGCAGGTCGAGCCCGACGCGCCCGGCCCTGGCCACCATGTCCAGTCGGGGCCAATTGTCGCGGTCGATGACCTCGCCGGGGTAATAAGCCTCCTCGAAGACCCGGTGGAGCTCCAGCGCGCTCAACGGGAGGCCGGTCCGGCGGTCGAAGAAACAGGTGTCGAAGTTGGCGTCCATCAGCACCCACTTGCCGTAGTCGTTGGACCAGACCTCGGTCATCTCGTGGCCGCCCCAGACCGCATAGTTGGCGTTGACGATGCGCGCCGGGACGCCGAAACTCTGGCAAACCTGGGCGAAGACGACGGCGAAATGCAGGCAGTAGCCCCCCGTCGGCCGGCCCGCGGCGTTCGGCGCCAGGATCCTCAGCGCGTCCCAGGCGCACATGTCGCCGTTCTCCGGGCCGGGCAGGTACCAGTTCCATTGTTTCGCGACCCAGGACTTGAGCCTGAGCAGGCGCTCGAATTCCGTCCCCGCCCCTTCCACGACCTGGTCCAGCTTGTGATCGCGGCGGAGCTGCCGCAGCTGGTCGGTCAGCGGATTCTCGTGCGGGAAGGGCAGCGAGCCGTGGACGACGGGACGGCTGACGGCCGAGAGAAGGCGAAGTCCGTCGTCGGCCCCGGTCCCGCGCCCGGCCTGGTTTTCCGCCTCGAGCTTGACCTCCCGGACCACCGGCGTGGCCGAGCCGTCGCCGGACGCGAGCACGAGCCTGAACTGGAGAAAGCGATTCCCGAGCAGGCCGTCCGGCAGCTCGCCGGCCTGGAGCGGGGTCCATGGCGTCCAGTCTCCCTCGGCCGGGACATGGCGCCCGCCCGTGCGCGCCAGGATCTCCACGTCGGTGCCGGCGGGTTGCGCGGCATCGAGCCTCAGCCGGACCCTACTGATCTCGGCCGGCCGCAGCAGGCCGGAGACCCTCTCGCCCGTGGCCATGTCCACGACGGGCGATTCGAGCCAGCCCTCGGGAACGTTGGCCTGGAGGCGCAGCCGGATCGAGTACTCGCCGTCCACCGCTCCCTTTTCGCCGAGCTTCGTATCGCTCCAGGTCCGACCGCCGTCGGCGCTGCGCTCGCTGCGGTTGGGGTGGCTAAGCCGCTCGGCTGAGCCTACGCCGTAAAACTGGTCGAGCGCCACGTAAGTCTTGAACCGAGTGTCGGGCTCCTGGACGCGCACCTCGATCGTATTCCGGCCCCGCTTCAAGAATTCCGCGGGCACCGGCGCCTTGGTCCAGAAATGCTTGACCTCGTAAACGATGTCCGGCCGGCCGTTGACCCTGAACAGCAGGTGGCGGCCGTTGTTGGGCTCGGCCGGCTGAACGGGATAGACCAGCATTACGATCTCGGCCCCACTGACCGGCCAGCGGTCGACAAGGAGCGTCTTGCGGAGGACGACGCCCGGCCGGAGGATCTCCTCCGAGCCGCTCACCGTGCTGTAACCGCAGGCGGGCGCGTCGTCCTCGACCAGGAGGCCGCCGTCAAGCACGAGTCCCTCGTCTGTGGCGGCGACGCCCCGTCGGGCGCCCTGGTCATAGAGCTCCTTGGGGCTCCAGCGGCGAGCCACCGCGCCCCCGGACGGGCTCTCGGCGGCGGGCGACCCGATTGCCGGCAGGAGGGCCAGCAGAAGGGCGGTTATGACCGGGCCGGGCCGGGGAATCCGATAACAAGGTCTCTTGGGCATGGCGTTGTTCTCTCCTGGTCAAAAGCTTAGGTCATCCCCCGCCGCCCGTCAATCCGGCCGCCTACCGTTTTCTTCCTTAATCCGGGTCGCGCCGCCGGTCCCGTCCATGGGCTGGGCGAAGATAATCCGGAAGGATTATGAGTTGGAGTCGATGATCCGCCCGCGACGCGGCCCCCGCCTGCAATCCGCCCGCCGGAGCCTTCCGGGCTGCCGGATCTTGAGTTATTGACTGTAACCCAGGGCCGCGATATCCTCATTTCTTGATGGAAAGGGCTGATTCCGAACCTGGAGAGGGCAATTTAAAGCCGGTCGGAGAAAGGAAATTCCCATCAATAAACGGATAAGCTATCGAGGCGCAAAAATGCCCCGGCGGGTGCGATCTCTGGGATGCCGTGTCCTGCTGCTTCTGGCTGTGGCCCTGGCGGGTGCGCAACCCACGCCAAAGCCCGATCCTTACCGTCTTCAGGCCGAGCCGTTCATCGGGCCGGCCGCAGTGCCGGTCATGGAGCAGGTCTTCTGGGTGCAGCTCAACCGGCCGCCGGGCGGCCTGATCAAAGCCCGGTGCCCTGAGGGCGTCAGACTGCTCGACCAGACCAAATCCGGGCCCAATCGCCTCTTCACCCGCCTCTACTTCCGCTCTGACCGCGGCGTCCGGAACAGCGGCCTCGTGCTGGCCATGCCGGACGGCAGGCAACTGACCATACCACTGCGTGTCTTCACTTACCGCGAGGACATCGAGGACAAGGTCAAGGACACGCCGCAACTCGACCGGGCCGCGCATAAGCTCGGCCGTTCGTACTACACGCCCGAGCGCCTCCAGAAGGCGCGGGAGAACCTGCGAAAGTCCCCGGAACTCGGTGAGAGCCTCACGGCGCGCACTTTCTTCGAGCAGATGACCGATGAGCAGGTCTTCAGCTTCCTGCCCTCGTGGAACCTCCCGCGGCAATGCTACAGTACGTGGCCCTGTCCCTCGTGCGGCGAGAAGATCTACGAGAAGAGCGCCTTCTATCCCTGGCAGCACGTGGCTCGCGGCACGTTCAAGGCTGTCTGCCCGCTGTGCCGGAAGGCCTTTCCCACCAATGACATCACCAGGGACGACTTCACCAGCGGAGACTCTCCCGATGACGGCTGGGGCTTTGACCCGGCCGGCAGCCGCGACCGCAAGCAGATCGCCGGCTGGGTGGGGTTGCACAACCACCACGCGATATGGCAATCAACCGGCGGAGAGTTGAAGCGGCTGGGCGAACGGTACCTGCTGCTGCACGACGAGCAGGCCGCGCACAGGGCGGCGCTGCTGCTGGCCCGGCTGGCCTTTGTCTACCCCGGCATGGACATGACCTGGCAGCAGGTGCAAACCGACTACCTGCGGGCGGGACGACTTTTGTTGGATGGCAACTGGGAGCGCACCGGCCTGACCGTACCGGCTGCGCAGGCGTATGACGCGATTTTCGACTACCTCGACCGCGACACGGAACTGGTCAAGTTTCTGCAGGCCAAAGATCCCGCCATCCAGTCGCCCGCCGATGTGAAAGCGCTGATTGACACATATCTGATCCAGCTCTTCGGCTGGGACTGGATCAACAACCGGCTCTCCGGCGGGAACCAGGGCGCCCGCGAGCGCGATGCCGCCTGCATCGCCGTCTGCGCCAACATGGGCGCGCCGTCCGATGCCTGGATCGAGAAGCTGTTCACCAAGTCGTACAACAGCGGCCTGGACAAGGGCGGGTTCGATGACGAGATGCTGGTCAACACCCTGACCCGCGAGGGCATTACGCTGGTTAATGGCTTCGACTATGCCCTGGGCTACATGTTCGCCAAGTCGGGGCTGGCGGAGATCCTCGCCGGGGTGAAGTCGGCGAGGTGGCGGGCCCGCTGCAACCTGTACGACGAGCGGCAGTACCCGAAGCTGAAGGCGGAGTATGACGCGTGGACGGAGATGCTGGTGGCGGGCGACCATCGCCCGTGCTACGGCGACGACGCAAACGCCTACGGGGCGAAGCTTCCGCAGGGCGCGCCGGCGGTGAGGCGGACCGAGTACATCCGCGCCTATCACCGCTGGCCGACGGACAACCTGGCCCGCGCTCTGGCACTGGCCGGCAAGGGGACACCGGACCTCTTCGAGCCGGATGTCTGGCCCCAGGTCGAGACGCAGGTCAAGCAGGTCGGCCCGCGGCCGCCGCTGCCGAGCCGGGTCCTCGACGGCGTCGGGTTCGTCTTCCTGGAGTCCCGCCCGCAAGCCGCGAAGATCGAGGAACGCGCCGGACTGGCTTTCCGCTACGGCTACGGCGCGGGGCACCACCACCAGGACAATTTGAATGTGGAGTTCTGGGCCCACGATGCGCCGCTGGCGCCCGAGTTGGGCTATCCGAGCTGGGCCCATCCGCTCGGGGCGACCGGGCACGTGGTGCACCACAACACCGGCATGATTGACCGCTCGCCCCAGTACGAGGGTGGCATTTCGCACGGCACGCTGGAGGGCTTCGCCAGTGCCCCCGAGGCCTCATTCGCCGATGTGTCCGCTTCGCCGGGCGGCTTTGCTAACCGCACCTACCGCCGCGCGCTGTGTCTGGCTGACGCCCCCAACGGCAACAGCTACGTGTTCGATGTGCTGCGCCTGGCCGGCGGCACAATCCGCACCTATTGCTTCCACGGTCCCGCCTGCAACGATTTCCAGTCCAGCCTCGCTTTCGGTGAGAAGCAGCCTGAGGCCTTCGACATCAAGGCCATGAGCCGCAACCTCAACAATAACATCCTGGAGCCGCAGGAAGCCCGGAGCGATGGGGACGCGTGGGCCGACTGGCTCTACGACAAGCAGCCGGTGCATCTGCGGTTGAGCCTGCTGGGCCAGGCCGGCCGCAGGTACGCTGCGGCGCGCTATGGCAAGCCCGACGCCCCTCCGATCCGCTTTCTGTTCCCGGAGGATGAGAAGGCCGGGGGCGCCAGCGAGTTCGTGGGCCTGTGGCAACCGTACGTGGGACAACCCTTCATCGAGAGGATCGAGCGGCTGCAGGCGAAAAGCACGGTCCGTGATCTGGACCCCGCCGACTTCGGGCCGGTGGCCGTGCGGGTGACGCTGGCCGGCGGGCAGGTGGACACCTTCCTGTACAGCTTCGACCCATCCGTCCCGGTCAAGTGCGGGGACGTCGCCTTCCAGGGCCAGTTCGGCTACTGGTCGGAGCGGGACGGGGAGCTGCGCTGCCTGCATCTCGTCAACGGCACGACGCTCCTGAAGAGCGGCGTGGGCATCGCGCAGGCCCAACCGCGGCAGCGGATGACGATCACCGGGATTGACCTCACCGCCAACATCATCACGCTGGACGGGATGCTGCCCGTGGGCGAGGCCCTTAAAGGACGGATGCTGTACCTGCGCGGAGGCGCGCACCGTACGGCCTGGCGCATCGCGGAGGTGTTGGCGCCCGGCAATAAGGCGCGGCTCGAGTGCAACAGCATCATCTTCCGGTCGCGCCTTGATGGTCTGAGCGAGGACAAGACCACGCTGGCCACGGAACTGGCCCCGCCGATCGAGGTCAGCCGCGGCTTCAAGGCGGGCTACTATGACGGCGCCCTGGTGACCGATGAGTCGCAACACGCCCGCTACCGCGTGGCGCGGGTGGCCGAGGGGAAGATCGTGCTTGACCGGCCCTGCCGGTTGGCGGACTTCGCCGATATCGATCATGACGGGCGGCGGATGGTGTTCGTGTACGACCATGGGGAGGGGGATGAGGTGGTGCTGATGAACAATGTGTTCCTGCGCATGGAGAACGGCCGGTCGCGCCAGCAGGGGGAGGCGAAGGTGCAGGGGCTCGGGCCGCGGTAACACCGCCGTACTCCGGCCCGCCGATTTCTGAGGCATTGACAGCCCCCTGGGCCGGGAATAACATCGCCTCCTGAGGGCCGGCGCCGGTCTTCAGCTCAAGTGGAGTGAGCTCCGCCAACCGCAAGAAAAGTATCTCCTGCCAAGACTGGTGCAGGAAAATTGATGGAGGCGACATGAACATCGGCCATCTCCGACGAGTTCCGGCGACGACGCTGTCCGCTCATTTCGCGGCCCTGGTCCTGTGCCTCGGGATGCTGCCTGCACCATCGCACCTTCCAGCCCAGGTCACGACGGAGGCCTTTGCCAAAGAAATAGAGCGAGTCCTCCCTGTTGAGAAGCCGTACGACTACCACAAACGCCTGGCGGCCGGCCCCGTTCATATTCCTCGGCGTGATCCCGCTGCCAAGCCGCAGGCCGGTGAAATGATTTTGCCGGAAGCGGGATGGAAGCTGGTCTGGAACACGCACGGCTCGCCGATCCTCCAAAACGCCGTTCAGGACTTCCAGGACTATCTGGCCAAGTCGATGAGTGTCCGCGTAGAGTTGGCTGGCCGCGACTCGCTGGCCGGCTGGCAGGGCCTGACTCGCTCCATCGTGGCCGGGACGCGTGAGCAATTGCCGGGTTGCGGGGCGACGCTCAAAGGCCCCAAGGATTACGAAATCGTGGCGACGCCCGAGCGGCTGCTGGTTTGCGGATACGACGAACGCGGCGCGATGTTCGGGCTCTATAACTTGGAAGCCCGGCTGAATCTCCGAGAAGCGCCGTTTCTGCCCGCCAACCTGAAAACGGTTCGCCACAGTCTCTACGACGTCCGCATGGTGCAGTCGTGGCTGGGCTGGATGGAGTTCCCCGATCCGCTGCTCTCGCACCTGGCCCACGACGGGTTCGACGCCATCTTCGCCTCGGCCTATGCCAACCCGAACGGCGATTGCACGACGGCGGACACTTCGACCGATTTCTACGCGAGGATCCTCTTCCAAATGCGCCGCCAGGATCCCGCCCGCCTGCGCGACCTGATCAACCGGGCCGCCCGCTTCGGAATCAAGGTGTATGCCCCGATCCTCTACCAATCGCTCGGCACGCCCGAGAGCGAAGCCGGCCTGCGCAAGCTGGTGCGGGACATTCTCAAGGATTTCCCCGACATCCAAGGTTACATCCTTCTGACCGAGGGCTTCTGGTACAGGAAATGGGGCGGCGGACACGGGGCCAGCAAGGAGTACCTTGAGGATTGGGCGCGGAACTGGAGCCGGGCCGTGGCGATCGTGGCCGAGGAGTGTCACCAGGTGAACCCGGCCATCGAAATCCTTCCCTGGGAATACAACATCGACTTCCGGCCGCAAAACGTCGACGTGAAGCGCTACTTCGTCCGGCAACTCCCTGCCGACACGATCCCGATGCTCACCTGGGAAAATGGCAAGAGCTTCGAGCTCGACGGCATGCAAGGTTATCTTCGCGACTACTCGCTGAATCAGGTCGGACCGGCGGAAGTGACCGAGGCCCAGATCGCCGAAGCCCGGCAACGCCATCTGAAGGTCTACAGCAAGGTCGACACGTTTGCCACCTGGCAATTCGCCACCTTCCCCTATCTCCCGTTTCCTTACCAATGCTACCAGCGATACAAGGCGTTGGAGAAACACGGAATCAACGGCACACTGGAGAGTTGGAGCAGCGCGTACAGCCCCAATTTTATGACCGAGTTCCGCGCCTGGACCTGTTGGACCGATTCGCCGGCCCTTGACGACCTGCTCGGCGCCATCGCCGCGCGGGAATTCGGAGCCGACGGCAGGGCCATGGTCCTCAAGGCCTGGGACCACTTCAGCCAGGCGATTCGCTTGGTGCCTGACACCGGTCCCAACATGGGCACGAACAATGCCATCGGCAATCCGCTCTTCTTCCAGGAGCCTCCGTTGCGGACGGCAACGTTCCACCACTCCTGGTTGGATCACGAGAAGTGGCTGGGCTATTTCGGAGGACAAGTCAACCCCTACTGGCCGTTCACCGTTGCGCGCATGGTCTTCTGCCCCGACTTCAGCAACTCCCAAAACCTCGCTGAGTCGTACGCCAGAGACGCGACCGGCGTCGAAGTCAAGCCGGGCGTCAAAATGCTGCCGGTGTTCCTGAAGTACCTCGGCCGGGCCTCGGACCAAATGGACGAAGGCTTGAAGCTCTATCGGGCGGCGGCCCTGGCGAGTCCGGCATCGAAACGCCAAACGGCCGTCCGCGAGGTCGTCGTTGCCGAGCAGCTGCTGCGGATGATGCAGAGCGATTATGCGATCCTCGAATTTGAAGATCTCCGCCTCCAGCTGGCCGGAGAGCAGGACGCTGGGAAAGCGGCTTCGATACGCGATCGGCTGAAGACGATCGTCAGCGAGGAGATGGCCCGGACCGAGCGCTCCCTGCTGGCCGCGACCCGGGACTCGCGTCTGGGATTCCAGCAGGAGCAGGATTACGTCTATACGCCGTACTCGCTGAGCGAGAAACTGAAGAGCCTGCACGAAACGTTGGAGACGCAGCTATCGCCGAGCGTCCCGCGCTGAGAAGCCCATCACCCCGCCAACCACTCACTCTCGAGAGGTCGGGCGCCGGCCGCGGCAGTCTTGGCGGCGGCACCAGCAGCCGGCGCTGCGAAGTCGCCTGTCTGAAGCTCGACAAGCCTAAGAAACCCAAGGGCAGATTCGCTGATCGAGGGAGTCTGCCCGACTCTATTTTTCGGGATCCGTTTTGGGTGAGCCGCCGCGTGCGTACGCCCACATAACGCATACGGCAAGCTCGATTGAGATTTCCCTTGAATCGCCGGCCGGAATCTGGAATATTGGGCTATCGTGAGGTTGTGAGTTCCATGAGTAATTCGTATAGGACCACCGGCGACAAGAAGCCCTTCGTCAAGAGGGCTATCCCTTTCCTTCTCCTTCTCCTTGTGGCGGGGGGAGCCTTGCTTTGGCTGCTCAAGTTCGAGTCCGAAAAGCCGGCCGTCAGCTTGGCCGGGGAGAACCGCTTCGTCGGGCCCGATCTGAACCTTCGGATCGAAGACCGGAAAAGCGGCCTGGCCGCGCTCACGGTGGAAGCCGCTCAAGGCGAGCGGACGGTCACCCTGCTCGAAGAAACCTATCCGGACGGCCCCGCCCTGATCGAGAGAACAGTGGCCATGCGGCCGGTCCCCGAAGGCTTGAGCGACGGCGAGCTCCGGCTCCGGATCACCGCCAAGGACCGCTCCTGGAAGCGCAACAAAACGATCCTGGACAAGGTTCTTGTCCTCGACAGCCGGCCTCCCCGGCCGGCCGCCCTTGGCGGACCTCACTACGTCAATCAGGGCGGGTCGGGCCTGATCGTCGTCGCCAGCAGCGAGGAATCGTCCTCAGCCGGCGTGCAAGTGGGCGAAGCCTGGTTCTCCGGCTATCCGCTGGGGGCGAACCGCTGCGCCGTCCTGTTCGCCCTGCCGCAGGGCCTGCCGCCCGACGTGCCCTTCCTGGTACGGGCCGAGGACGCGGCCGGCAACCGGGGCGAGGCGCACTTCCGGCCGAACGTCAAGCTAAAACCGCCGCGCCGGGACCGGATCGAGCTGAGCGACCGCTTCCTGGCCGGCGTCATCCCGTACTTCAAGGACCGGGACCCCTCGCTCCAGGGCTCGGATCTTGAGATCTTCCTGGCTGTGAACCGAACCCAGCGCCAGGCCGACGCCGAGCGGATCCGGACGATCTGCCGGGCCTCGGCGCCGGAGCGGCTCTGGTCAGGTGCGTTCAGCCGAATGCTCGGCAAGCCCATGGCCGGGTTCGGCGAGGAGCGGACTTATTATTTCGGGGACGAAGAGGTCGACCGTCAGGTCCATCTCGGCGTCGACATCGCTTCGCTCGTGCAGAGCCCCATCCCCGCCGGGAACGGCGGGCGTGTCGCCTTTGCCGGTCCTCTCGGCATTTACGGCGAGAGCGTCATCCTCGACCACGGCTGGGGCCTCTTCAGCATGTATTCGCACATGAGCATTATCGACGTCTCGTCGGGCGCCGCGGTGGCCAAGGGCGACATCCTCGGCCGCACCGGGCAGACCGGCATGGCCGGCGGCGATCACCTTCATTTCGCGGTCATCGTCCAGGGCGTCTTCGTCGACCCCGTGGAGTGGTGGGATCCCCACTGGGTCCAGGACAATATCGACCTGAAGCTGAAATAGCCGTCGGGCCCGGGCCGTCGCCGCCGCCCTTCGCGCGTGTCGGGCGCGGCCCGGGGAGTTCCTGAAAAAAGCTGAAGGCCTTAGCTTTCGAATGTTTTCTTCGCCCTGGCAACCCGACCGATCGCTTCTTTATGTCGGCCGAGACAGGGAGCCAGCGGCCGCCTGTTGGATGAATGTTCTTCGATCGGTCATCTCTCAATCTTCCTTCAAAGACATCGTTGCCTTATTCTCTCCACATATCATTGATGATCTTGACTGTTTCCTCAACAAGCTTATATCCCCCTTCATGCCCGACAAGATAAGCATCCGCGCTGTATCCGCCTCCCTTTTCGGCTCTTTCAGTCGGCAGGTAGCCGCTATGCTGGCACGCCAGCTCCACAAGAAGCGTCATGATGGCTTTGCTGCGCGCTTTGATCAGCAATCCATAATCGACAAAAAGCTCAAAAGGATTGGTCGCCAGGGCGATATCGCCAAGACGCAAAACGTGAATTTCTGCGGGTTGGACATCATCGGTCAGGTAGAAGGGAGGGGCGGCCGGCTCTTTGACAGGGAGATCCACTTTGGCCACCGCATGTTTGAAAACAGGCTTATCCGTAATATCGTTCTGGACATAGGGCAGAATATCATCAACAGCCCGAACCAACCGCTCCGCAAGCTCCTGTCTTGCCGTCAGGCCTTTTCTTTTCAGCATGATGTCTTCGGCGCGCCTGTAAATATGCTCGTGGTTGGCCGGGGTGATATCCCCGGCGGCGCCGACTTGGAATAAAATAAAAACATCTTCGCCGTACTTTTTCTTTAGGGCCTCCCGGGTTTCATTGTAAAAATCGGCCGAAACGAAATTCGTCCCGTCGGTCACCTGGGCCGTGGCCACGGAATTGATGACCATCCCGGTAAGATTCCGGTTCTTGTCCCAGAAAAACAACATCCCGACCCTGTTGTCGTCAGTCCCTTCATAATGTGAGAAATCAGGGTCGCCGACACCGTATATCCGGGCGGTGCCGTCAAGCTTGACGGTTCTCCGGTTATGACCCAGGACGGCGTTGCCCAATCCCCAGCTGAAACCGCCCTGTCGCCTCGTGGCCCATGCTCTGGCCACCGCTTCCGCGACCCTGTCAATAAAGACGGCTTCGAACTCCGAAGGTTTCATAACGCCGGGATCGGCGCTGATGTCGTACAGTCCCTTGAACTCATCATCCAGGAAGCCCGCCGCCGTATGGGAATGGGTTGCGTTCAGGAACAGCTTTGAAGCGTTGAGATCAGGGAGTCTTGTCGAGACCAAATTCTGAAGCTTCTTCTGTGTCTGCGCCCGCATGAAGAGAACATCGCAGGAGATCATGACCGCCTGCTCTCTCCTGCCGTCATCGCCCCGGGTTTCGAGGGCGAGGACGGTTGCCGTCAGGGGATCCTGCACGGCACCGGAGATCCGTTTATGAAGCTGGCCGACCAGCGCGACCGGGCGTTTGGGGGTGATATCAGCAGTTGCCCAACCGACATAAAGCGGATCGGTCTGCGCGAAAAGCGGGGAGCCGCTCAGAACGACGGCGGCCAGGATGGCGATTAAGATGGGGATCGAGGCCTTTCTTGGACGAGCCATCTTATGCCGGTTTATGTGTCGCCATCGACGGATTTCAAAATCATACCCGAGCACCTGATCGATTGCAAACGTGATCCTTTCAGCTGCCGCTCCACCCGCTCTTCTGCCCGCCGGGCGGCGGGAGGTGAAGGTCGTTGACAGCCGTCCGGGGCCTGAATAATATCACTTCGTGATTGCAGGAGGATATATGAAGAAGATTATCGCAGGCGCGTTCGCCGGTTTGTTGAGCCTCTGGCAAGTTGCGTTCGCGGCGGTTCCCGAATACACCGCCATGAAGGCGGGAAGCCGGATGGTGATGGACGGTTTTCTCGACGAGCCCGCCTGGACGCAGGCGCGCTCCGTGGGTCCGTTCCAATTCCAATGGTATCAGTCCGGGGAAAAAGAGCCAACCGAGGCCAAGATAGTCTGGGACGACGAGCGCATCTATTTCGCTTTCCAATGCGCCGACAAGCACATCTCGGCGGAGCAGTATGGTCCCAACAGCCCGGTGTCGCGTGACGATTGCTGTGAGGCCTTCATCTCTCCAGTGCCGGAAGGCTCCGAGCGGCTCGATTACATCAATTACGAGATCAATTGTATCGGCACCTGGCTGGTCGGTTATCATGCCAAGTCCAGAAACGCCGACCGGGGAAAATGGGAGCCGGGGGGAATCGTCATCGGGCGGTATATCAAGGGCACGGTGAACAATGACAAGGACATCGACGAGGGCTGGGTACTGGAATTCTCCGTTCCCTGGACGCACTTCAGGGAATTCGGGGCTGAGTTCCCTCCGAAGGACGGCCAGGTCATCCATGTCGGACTTCATCGCTGCGGCGGCAAGACCAACGCCCAGTACAGCCAGTGGGCGCCCTCTCAGACAGAACGGCCTAACTTTCACAGCCCCCAGGACTTCGGGAAGGTGATTCTCTCGACGAATGTTTTGAGATAATCGAGGAGACAGAACATGACGGCTCGCGTCGCCTCAGCTGCGACGAGTTCGTAGCGGCCATGCACCGGCTCGCCGCGAAGCATCCCGCCCGGGGGCTCGGGGCCGACGATGAAGGCGCGTTACACAAAACGGCCTTTTATCTGGTAGAATCGTAGTCGCTCTCCGAACTGAGAGCTTTTGCCGGACAGGGAGGTGTTTCATGATCAGCCCAAGACGGTCCAATTTGACGCTGGGTCTTCTGGTCTCGTTCTTGCTTGCGTCCTTGGCCGCCGATCGCGTTTCCGCGGCCGACGAGGGGATGTGGACCTTCGACAACCCGCCGCTCAAGCAGCTCCAGGAAAAATACGGGTTCACGCCGACCCGGGAGTGGCTGGACCATGTGCGGCTGGCGAGCGTCCGGTTCAACGACGGCGGCTCAGGCTCGTTCGTCAGCTCCCGCGGCCTGGTGCTGACCAACCATCATGTGGCGATGGGGCAGCTCCAGAAAATGTCCACGGCCGAGCGGAATTACGTGGCCACGGGGTTCTATGCCGCGACCCCCGCGGAGGAAGTGAAGTGCCCGGACCTCGAGCTCGACGTTCTCTACGCCATGGACAACGTCACCCCGCGGATCCTGGGCGCGGCGAAGCCCGGCCTGAGCGGGCCGGACGCCCTCAAGGCCCGCGAAGCGGAGATCGCCAGGATCGAGCAGGAATACAAAGACAAGACCGGCCTGATCTGCAATGTCGTCAGCTTGTACCGGGGCGGAGAGTACTGGGCTTACCAGTACAAGCGCTATACCGACGTCCGGCTGGTCATGGCCCCCGAACGGCAGATCGCCTTCTGGGGCGGGGACGACGACAATTTCACTTACCCCCGGTACGATCTGGACATGGCCTTCTTCCGCGTCTACGAAAAGGACCAGCCGCTCCAAGCCCGGGACTATCTGAAATGGAGCGCCGGCGGCGCGGCCGAAGGCGAGCTGGTCTTCGTTTCCGGCCATCCCGGAGGCACCAACCGCTTGAACACTTATGATCAGCTCGTCTTCCAGCGGGATGTCCAATATCCCATGGTCCTGAGCATGATCGGCAAGAGGCTCGAGATCCTCCGCGACTATGCGAAGCTCGGCCCGGAACAGGAGCGCCGCGCCCTGGGACAGATGTTCGGCCTGGAGAATGCCAAGAAAGCCCAGACGGGGGAATACCAGGGACTGCTCGACCCCAAGCTGATGGACAAGGCCCGGAAGGACGAGGCGGCCTTTCGTGAGAAGATCAAGGCCAACCCGGCCTGGGACAAGGAATACGCCCCAGCCTGGGACGTGATCAGCCAGGTGATGGCCAGTCAAGCCGCGACCGCCCGGAGCCGCTTTTATCAGGGATTGGCCGTCAATTCCCGGTTTTATAACATCGCCCGCCAGATCGTTTTCTATGTCGCCGAGGTGAAGAAGCCGGATATCGAGCGGTTGGACGGTTTTCATGAGAGCCAGCTGGAGCAGCTCCGCTACCGCTTGCTTTCCCCCGCCCCGATCTACAGGGACATGGACGAGGCCACCATGAAGGGGATGATGCAGCTGGCGGTTGACGAGCTGGGCCCGGACGATCCGTATCTGAAGGTCGTCCTGAACGGACGCTCCCCGGCCGAAGTGACGAAAGAGATGGTCGCCGGCACCAAGCTGGATGACGTCAGCCTGCGGAAGTCGCTGCTCGAAGGCGGCGAACCCGCCGCGGCGAAGTCCGACGATCCTTTCATCGTTCTCGCCCGCCGGCTCGAGCCCCTCCAACGGAAACAGATCGAAGATGACAAGCGGGATTTCCAGAGCGTCATCACCCCGGCCAGCGAGAAGGTCGCCCAGGCGCGCTTTGCCGTCTTTGGAAAAAGCGCCTCTCCCGACGCCACGTTCACCCTGCGGCTCTCCTACGGGGCGGTCAAGGGCTATCCGATGAACGGGACCAACGCGCCCTACAAAACGACGCTCTACGGCCTGTTCGACCGCTGCCTGGGTTTCGATCAGAAAGGCGCCTACGCCCTGCCCCAGCGCTTCTGGGACCGCCGCGACCGGCTCGACCTGTCCACGCCGGTCAATTTCGTCAGCACCCACGATATCATCGGGGGCAATTCCGGCTCGCCGGTGATCAACAAGAACGCGGAGCTTGTGGGCCTGATCTTCGACGGCAATATCGAGAGCCTGGTGGGGCGGTTCGTCTACGATGACACGGCTAACCGGGCCGTCTCCGTGCACTGTGTCTTCATGCTCGAGGCGCTGCGCAAGCTCTATGACGCCGGAGCGCTCGCGGAGGAACTGGGGAAATAGAGGCCAGTCGCCCCTTCATAATTCCAGCCGGAAACCCAGTGGCGGATCCCATCTCGCCGAGGAGAGGCACCACATGAATGCTCGCCTGCACAAGGTTCTTATTGGCATTTTCTTCTTCGGCTTGGCCGTTGCCGGATCGAGCGCTGGCCGGCGACACGCTTTGGCCGCATCGCCGTCCCAGCCGCTTCCCTCCGGCGCCAAGGACGTTGCGTCCTCCAAGCCGGGCGCCATTCTGTTATTGAGCGATAACGCGGCCGGCGGCATCGCCGCCGACCTCGATATCCTCTACCCGGGCCGCGTCAAATCCGTCAGCCTTGTCGAACAGAAGGTCACAGCGGAGCTCCTCGACGGCTTCGGCTGCGTGATCACCGTGGTCGGCGACGGCGCGAACCTGGGCAAGCTCGACTACGGCGAGATCACCGCCTTTGCCCGCCGCGGGGGACAGGTGATGTCGGGCCTGTTCGAGTATGCCCGCGCCCGAAACCTGCACTTCAGCAAGACCCACGTGCTCGACCGCCTCCGGCCGGCGATGCGGATCGACGTCGAGTGCGACATCACCAAGGGCTTCGCCGCGGGCGACCAGGTGTGGTGGTTCGGCAGCGTGTCCTCCGCGCCCGACCCCCTCTACGCCAACCAGATGTATCAGCGCCAGGTCATGGGCGTGCGCGAGTCGGACGGGGTCCGCATCCTGGCCACGTCGAACGTCAACCACGGCGCGGTCATGATCGAGGAGAAGGTGGGGAAAGGGCGCATCGTCGCCCTCGACCTGCTGTCTCCGGGCCGGCCCTTCTTCAACTCCTACGGTTCGACGAACAAATACCTCTTCCTTGGCAATATGATCAACAAGGCTGTGCGCTACGGCAAGCAGTATCCCAAGCGTCTCAGTTACGACGAGTTCGTCGCGGCCATGCATCAGTTGGCCACCAAGTATCCCGCTTTGTCCGTTAAGGCCGAGGGGCCGGCGAGCGACGGCCGGCAGATGTACACCTTCAACCTCGGCGACCCCGCCAAACCCGCCATGTACTTCGGCGGCTCGGTGCACGGGTGGGAATGGGAGAACGCCTACGGGCTGATGAGGCTGGCCGAGCTGCTGGCCGAGTATCCCCGGATCGAGGGCCTCGACACGAGCCGGCTGTATTTCAAGATCATGCCCATCCAGAACCCCTGGGGCCATGACCACTTCACCCGCCAGAACGCCCGGGGCGTGGACCTGAACCGCAACTTCGACGCTGGCTGGGAGGAGCTGCCCGCGCCGCAGGATGTCGCCATGCCGTGGGACTACAACTATAAGGGAGCCCGGCCGGCCTCGGAGCGCGAGACCCAGGTCATTCAGGGGATCGTTGACCGCCATCATCCGATCGGCCTGATCGACTTTCACACCGCCGATTACGTGATGCTGCGGGCCTACCGCGACGACGAATCATTGATCAAGGCGATCCGGGCGAACATCCAGACGCGGCTCAAGGATCGCTTTCTCGCCCAGGCGCCCTACAACGGCCCGTACCAGCAGGTGAATATGAATAACGTTACGGAGCCGGGGGCGCCGAAACCCTATCTCATTGACTACGCAGCCAAGCAGGGTACGACCGCCGCCTTCCTCATCGAGATGTCGGGCAACCGCGATGACGTGCACGCCCTGGTGATGAACGTGGACACGGTGGTCGAGATCTGCCTCGCCGCGACACAAGAGTGCCTCAAGCGGCTGCCGTCACCCTAGCGCCTGGTTATTCGCGGGCGGCGGGGTCATCAGCCAAGGCCCAGCTTCAGCAGCCTGTCGGCGTTTTGCCAGGTGATCTTTTCGTAGGCCGCCTCCGAGATGAGCTTCTCTGCCTTCAGCTTGAGAAAGTAGTCGACGATCGGCATCTTCTGGGGGTCGTTGGCGATGTCGGTGGCCCAGTACAGCCGATCCTGAAACTCCTCCAGGAATGTGTACCCGAACTCCGGGTCGCGGCTGATGGCGTTGAACCCGCTTCCCGCCGAGAGGTCGCCGTGCAGGTTCGGATACTTTCTCATCAGCTCCACGACCCGGCCGGGCGTCACCTTGCCCTTCGGATAGCCGATCTGGCGCTGGCCATCGCGAATGACGTCGCTGCTGATCTCCGCCCAGAAGGGCGCCGAGTGGCCCAGCAAGGTCAATTTCGGGAACGACTTGAGCACGGTTTCCAGGCGCGGCAGCCCGGCTTCGTCCGCGCAGCCGTAATAACCGCCGACTTGCGGGGCGATGTGAAAAGTGAGCGGCAGTCCGGATTCCTCCACCTGCCCGAAGACGTTCATGTTCAGCGGGTCGTCGAAATTCAGGTTCGCCATATACTCGCCGACCCCCTTGCAGCCGAGTTCCTTGCAGGCCTCGAGCATCGGCCTGAAATCGGTCTTGGCGGTGTTGGTCTGGAACCGCGGGTCCAGGTTGCAGAACGGGACCAGGCGGCCGGGATACAGGCCGCAGATCTCGAGGACCTCCTCCGTCGTCACGAGCGTGTAACTGCACTCGGGACTCACATGGGCCTGCACGACGGCCAGGTCGATCCCGGCCCCATCCATCATCTCGATGAGCCTTTGGGGAGAGGGATAGTGGCTGCCGTCGGGCCGCGTCATTTTGGGGTGACGGGGCCGGCTGGTGTGAACGTGGATGTCGATGAACCCCGGTTTTTTCTCTTTACGGGAGATTTTTTCTCCCGCGAGAGCCCCGCCGCCGCGGCCAGGGTAGCCGACAGCGAAAGCTCCCAAACCCGCAGCCAGGCCTTTGAACCAATCTCGTCTCTTCATGGTTTTCCTCTCCTTTTTTCGCGCTCCACCCGTCACTCCTGGGCCATGATCTCCCGGCTGAATTCCCGCTCAAAAACCACGGCGCCGCCCTTGAGCGCCCTGATCTTCCCGCCGATCAGCCCGTCTTTAAGGAAAAGAGCCTGCCAGGTCGTCTCGCCGGCCCGGAACTCAACGCCGGTGAAAGCCCCGTCATCGATGAGCCGTGAAGGCATCGGCTCCTTGAGATTTCCATTCTTAGGCCTCTCTGTTTGATCTTAAGACCCTGGAATCCGAATATATCACTAAAGCAACCCCAAGGGCAGATTCCCTGATAGAGGGAGTTGGCCCCTTTTTGTTCCCGGTCATTGACACGCCTTCCCCGCCGCGAATATCATGAGCCCCTGAAGGGAGGCCCAATGTCAGATTCCGACGTCATCCGGTCCCGCGAGGCAAGACAATGAAATCCCTGGCCGTCATCGCCCTCGGATTGTTGTTGCTGAATTCGGCCGCGGCTCAGTCCGCATCGTCGCCCGACCTCGGCCTCGTCCCGGCCCCGGACTGGCCGCAGCTGCCCGAGGGCTGGAACTTGGCCGAGGCGGCCGGGGTCGCGGTTGACGGACAGCAGAACGTCTACGTGTTTCACCGCGGCCCACACCCGCTGATCCAGTTCAGCCGGGAGGGCCGGTTCCTGCGGAACCTTCTCGAAGGCATGATCGCATCCGCCCACGCGGTCAGGATCGACGGGGAGCAGAACATCTGGGTCGTGGATGTCGGAGCCCACACGGTGCTGAAGGTCAGTCCAGCGGGAAGGATCCTGATGGTCCTCGGGCGCAAGGGCAGCCCGGGCGCGGACGAAGCCCGCTTTGACCAGCCCACGGATGTCGCCGTGGCGCGGGACGGAGATATTTACGTCACGGACGGCTACGGCAACTCGCGCGTGATGAGGTTCTCGCGCGACGGGAAGCTGCTGACCCAGTGGGGCTCCAAAGGCAGCGGGCCGGGGGAGTTCGATCTGCCTCACGCCGTGGTCCTGGACCTGGAGGGTCGCGTCTATGTCGCCGACCGGGAAAACAACCGGATCCAGGTGTTCACCCGGGACGGCAAGTTCGTGACTCAGTGGACCGAGTTGGGGTCGCCGTGGGGTCTGGTGATGACTCCGGAGCAGGATATCCTGATGGCCGACGGGAAAAACAACAGGATCATCAAGTTCGCGCGCGACGGCGGGCTGCTGGGCGCGTACGGGAAGCCCGGGAAGCTCCCGGGAGAGTTTTCGCTGGCGCACGCGATCGCGCTCGGGTCCGGCGGCGAGATCTATGTCGCTGAAATACTCAACTGGCGAGTCCAGAAGCTCCTCCCCGGAACGATAATCATCGCCGTTCCCTTCATCCCGAGGCCTGTCTGGTGTGAGCTCTCGTTAGCAGAAGCCAAAGAGAAGGACCCGTGAGGCAACAACTTCTTTCTTTCATTCTGGCGCTGGCCGCAACCCCGACAATAATTGCCCAGGCTCACGGAGAAGACTTCTGGATAAAGTCCTCCAGCACTCCGGTCCTTACCGTATCCGATGACCCGGCCCGGTTTGATCCGGGCTATGTGGTTGAGCCAAGGATCGTATACGACGACGATACGAACACATATTTCATGTTCTATACGGGCGCAACTGTTGATGACAGGCCGAATCGCGAATCGATCGGCCTCGCCACGGCCCGAAGCCTGCGCGGTCCTTGGACCAAGTACGACTCCGCAAACGATCGGCAAGCCCTTTTCCCGCCCGGGCAAGAGGGCGACTACGATTACGACCGGAATTGGGGGCAAGGCACGATTCTGAAAACGAGTCCCCACTGCTGGCAAATGTGGACGAGCGGCGATAGCGATCCGTCTCGCGCCCATGTTGCGAGAGTGGGTTATGCAACGAGCGACGACGGATACCATTGGACGAAATATCGTGGCCACAAGTATGGCGGCGCTGTGCTTGAAGACTTCAGTGCGGGTTCCGGAATTATCGAGATCGCCGTCATCAAGGAGGGAAATTCGTACCATGCCTGGTACTTCTTGTATGCCAAGAACACTATCCGATACGCCACCAGCGCCGATGGCATCGACTGGACGAAGCGGCAGACAGTGCTCCAAGGCCCGCAATTCGAGAGTCTCGGAAATGTGGTGCGGAACGGAGACACCTACTACATGACAATAACGCGCGCCCATCTGAAAGGATGCGACATTTACACGTCGACCAACAAGACGGATTGGAAGCTGCTCGATGGTGCGTCGCTTGTGCCATCCGCCAAGGGCTGGGACTCGGCCCGGGCATACTATCCTTTCTTGTTTGCGGCTTCGGCAAACGACTGGTACCTGTTTTATACGGGAGCCAGCGTTCCTGATGATACTCAAGGGAAAATCGGCTATGCCCACGCCCTGCGTTCCTCAGGGACGTGCCACCCAAATGGCACGGACTATCGTTTTGCCGGCCCAGGGAATTAGCAAGAGAGTAGGCTGACGACTTCTACGTGGGACGGATTTCCAAATCCGTCCAGTTAAACAGTCAAGAAGGCGAACCATGTTCCCGTCGCCCTAGCCCTCATCCGTCACCTGGAGTTAACGTTCGTGGCCGAGAAGCCGCCGCCTGCCCACGTCTTCGAGCCGGTCGCCCTGATGGCGGCCGAGGAGAGCGGGGACTATGAATAGCGGGTCATCTTAAGAGGGAACGTTGGCCTATCGACGTTTGGCTGGCTTTCCCGACCGCCCGGGACGATAAGGCGGCAGGGACAACTCTAGCGCTCCGGTTATCGAGTTCTTGACACTGATCCGGGGCGGGGATAACATCATTTCCTGATGGGATGTGCCAATCCCGAGCTTGATGGTTGGGGATTCCGCACGCCGCAGCAAAGGAAATTCCTATTTATTATCGACTGTCAGAGGAAACCCATGAACAAAACGCTCGCGGCGGTAATATTGCTGGCGGCGGGAACTTGGCAAGCCTGGTCGGCGGTTGCGCCCAAACGCATCCAGGCCTTCTGCATCGATTTCAATTGGGGCGACGGCGGGTCCCAATGGATTCGCCCTCCGGGTTTGTGGGCGGATGCCGACCCAGCCGAACATGTCGCCTGGTATTCGGAGGTTGGGTGCCAATGTCATCGCAGACCTTTTGCCGTCTCCTGCAACGGCTACGCCTGGTACAAGAACGGCACAGTGGTTCCGCCAGCAACCCGGCTTCAAGCGCGATTTCCTGCCGGACATGGTCAAACTGGGCCACGCCAAGGGCATGAGGGTCATGGGCTACTTCTGCATCGGCGCCAACACACGCTGGGGCAGGCGCACCCGGACCTGAGCTATGGCACGCCGAGCGCCTATCACATACCGTTGACCGAGGCCTACCTCGATTACCTGTGCGGCTCGATTGCCGAGGCGCTCAAGCTAACCCAAATGGACGGATTCATGATCGACTGGGTGTGGAATCCTGAAGCGGCCGGAGGGCAAATGGCTGGACTGCGAGAAACAGGCGCTCCGGGAACTTATGGGTCGGGATTTCCCGGCGAGGCCAACTTCGATAAAAACGACGTGCTGACCTACGAAAGACGCGCCCTTGACCGCTGCTGGAAAGAGATTCAGACAACCGCCATGAAAATCCGCCGGGATTGTATCATCTGGTTGTCCTGCAACAGCCTGCTCGACCCTACTGTCAGACTCGACCATGTTTCGCGAAGTTGACTGGCTGATGAACGAGGCCGGCGACCTGAGGCAGTTAGGACAGGTTCGGGCCATGGCCGGACCGCATACGCAGCTGGTAACCTGCCTTGTCGGCTGGGGCGAGGCCCACAATGCCCGCGCGGTTCTGTCCGATCCGCAATCTGCCGGACTGGCCATCTATGGGTTCGTAAAACCACAAGCCGATTCGTTGCCGTTGCCCATCCGGGAATACCTTGGCCGACGGATTGATGATTTTCAAGGCAACGACCGGAATATCGCGACATTCGTGCGCTTCTTCAACGGACTGCGTTCGATACGGTCAAATGATGCGGGGGCGCCGCGGTGCCCGCAGCGCAAAAAGGGACGGTAGCCGGGACAGGGTCCGCTACCGCCTGGTAGGCAGTCTCGCCCGGCTGACCGCGGGCGCCGAGAGCGGAGTCAGTATTTTCTATTTCTTGACACCTGTCTTCGGCTGGGAATATCATCGCTTCGTTAAGGCAGGCGCTGAATATCGAGCTCAAAGGAAGTGATCCCCCGCCGCCTGAAAAAGGAATTTCCCTTCAACATGACATCCAAGGAGCGGGTGCTGACGACATTGGCCAATCAGGAGCCGGACCGGGTGCCGATCAACTACGAGTGCAACCCGGGCATCGACGCGCGGCTGAAGGAGCATTTCGGGCTGGAGCCGGACGACGACGAGGGGCTGCGGCAGGCGCTGGGCGTGGACTTCCGCGGCGTCGGCGCGCCCTACATCGGGCCCAGCGCTGCACGCGGACATCCCGGAGCGCGGCGTCAAGGTCGATCCGCTGGGGCATCCACCGCGCTGGGTCGAGCACGAGACCGGCGGCTACTGGGACTACTGCGACTTCCCGCTGCAGCGACGCCACGAGGAGGAGGTGGCCGGCTGGCCGATGCCATCGCCGGACGACTTCGACTACAGCCAGGTGGCCGAGGACTGCCAGCGGAACGCGGAGTATGCCGTCTACGTCGGCGGCGCCGGGACTGGGCGACATCATCAACAGCAACGGCATGCTGCGCAGCATGGAGCAGACGCTGGTGGACCTGATCACCGACGACCCGGCCGGCCTGCTGCTGGCCAACCGCCGCATCGACATCCAGCTGGAGATCACGCGCCGGACCCTCGAGGCGGCCAGGGGCGGCATCGACTTCCTCTGGATGGGCGAGGACCTGGGCACGCAGATCGGCCCGATGATCAGCCTGGAACTCTATCCGCCAGCACATCCGCCCGCTCCACCAGCGGTTCGTCGACCTGGCCAAGGCCTTCAACCTCCCGGTCATGATCCACACCTGCGGCTCGAGCAGTTGGGCCTACGAGGACTTCATCGAGATGGGCATCGACGCGGTCGACACGCTGCAGCCGGAGGCGAAGAACATGGCGCCGGCGTACCTGAAGAAGCCTTCGGCGGCCGGCTGGCGTTCCACGGCTGCATCAGCACCGCCGGCCCGGTGGCGTTCGGCACGTCGCACGAGGTGGATGCCGACTGCCGGCGGACGCTGGAGATCATGATGCCCGGCGGCGGCTACTGCTTCGCCCCGACCCACCAGCTGCAGGACAACTCGCCCACCGAGAACGTGCTGGCGATGTACGAAGCCGCGCGCAAGTACGGCCGGTTCGCTTGAGCCGGTGTCTTCGCGGCATCGGAAGCGGCCTCATTATCTAGCGGCGAGTGCGCCGTCATTCGCCGTTTTGCCCATTCCATCGCGTTCAGGCTCGGGCCCGGCCAGGAGGCGCGGGAGCTTACTGGGGAATTCCCCCCGGCGGCAACGGCGTGATTCAACACGACGAACGGGTTGCCGGGCTCGAAGTTCATCCTCAGCCCTTGACTGTAGTCGCGCTCATCCTTGTAGCTGCGCACAAGGCTGACGTCGCCCAGTGAAATGACGCTCCGCTCGCCGTCGCGCTCGACGGACTCGATCTCGTAGAAGGCGTTCTGCTCGCCGTCGTTGCCGATCGCGATCCACTCGCCGGCCAGCCGGTCACCCGTGGGGAGGGCCGCATCGACCCAGATCCGGCTGTGAGGCTCAGCCGGCGCCGAGAGCCGTATGACACTGCCGGTCCAGGCCGGGATATCGGCTTTGAGCTCGATCTGGCCGTCTCGAAGCTGTCGGCCGCCGACGAGCGCCGTCCGCTCGACGGTCTTTCCCCGGCGGCGGATGAAGCCCAGGCGTCCGTCCATTTCCATCCCGCCGCTGGCGAGTTCCCGGCCGGGCGGCGCGTACATGATCGTGTCGGTCGCGCCGTCAGCCAGTTCCACGATCAGCACGACGGGTCCGTCATGAAGATCAATGCCTTGGATGGCCGCCCGCCGGGCTGACCGGATTTGAGGTTCCTTTCGATATGGCTCCACGACCGAGACGAAGGTTGAAAGGAGTCCTTCTTCTCCGCGGCGGCAGGCCAGCGAATAACGCAGCCGATCCGGGTTTCCCGGCTTATTGCGGGGCGGCGTGCCATTAAAAAGGACGACCTCGTCCAATTCCGGAGTGAAGTCCCACAGCCGAAGGCGGATGCCTTCTTCGCCCGTGGCGCCGTTGACGCCTTTGGCCAGGCTCCACTCCAACTGCCAATCTTGCTTTTGGGGGAGGGCCCGGGCGACCTGGGTCAGCCAGGAATAGCCGACAGGGAACTTCGCTCCTTCGGGATGGGGACCGAACGGGACCTCGGGTCCGGCCAGCGTCCCCTTCTCCTGGAGGCGGAGGTCGATCCCCTGGACGCTGACCTGGTCGCTCGGCCCATGGAAGCTGCGCATATGGCTGCGGCCGCCGGCGACGCGAAAGATGTCGACGGCGTAAGCCTGCCCGGGCTGAGTCTCTATGAATGCTAACATCCGGCGATACTCGCTGGTCTGCGGATAGACGTTCGGGCTCGAGACTTCGACAGCCTGCAGGCCCGGCAAGTTCTTGAAGAACACCGGCTCGCCGCCCCAATTCGTCCGCTGGGAGGCTTCGTCCACGACCACCGTATTCTTCGAAATGGTGGTGATCGACCACTCGTTCCGGTGCGGCCAGGCCGTGGCAAACTCGGGATAGCCGAGCTCGGGGGACAGGTCGAACCCGTACCCGAACATCCCGACGTTGAGGCGGTCCAGATGGCCGTGCCCCGCGTTGCGGCCGAAGTACATATAGGCGGCCGTGCCGTCGGCGGCGCGGCCGTATTCGAGACGGGCCAGGCCATAGCCGGCGAGCAGGTGCGGCGAGGGCGGACGCGCCGCGGCCTCGCCCCGGCGCGAGACGATATCCCGAATTCGGCCGGAGAGCGCTTCGGGATCGGCTTCGGCGATATTCCGGCCGAGCCCGTCGGCCGTGTAGCCGTTCGACCAATAGGCCGCGAGGGCCAGCCGCTCGTCCCCGGTATGGCGGAAAGCCTCGGCGATCGCCTCAGCGTCCGGGCGTTTCATCAGTCCGAGGTTTCCCGTGCGTCCGGTATCGCCGATGTTGACGGTCGTCCAGTCGAGAACCGCCAGGCGGCGGGTGATATTAAAGCCCGCGGCGAAGCGCGGGAAATCGCGATACAGGTTCCACTGATCATAAGCGCCGTAAGCCGCCAGCCGGTTGGCCGTGCCGGACAGGTTGGAGATCCAGCCGAGCGAATAACCCGGCGAGGCCTCGTCACCGATCCCGTCGCGGTCGATACGGCCCGTGATGATCCCGGGCAGGCTGCCTCCGTCGGGCTCGAACAGCCAACCGAGAGCCCGGCTCGTTTCCGGCTCTCTATTGAGGGCGATCGCCGCCGCCGCCATCGCCCCGTGATGCATTCCCACATTGCCCCGGATCTGGCCGGACCGGATGGCCGCCATGCCGCACTCGAGGAGGTTCTGGTCGACGTTGGCCACCAGCCTCTCCCGCGTCCCCTTCGGAGTGGGCAGGCGGTATAATTTCGCCATCCTGGCCAGGAATGCATAGAGATCAGGCTGGTCGTCCAGGCCGGTCAGGATCTTGTCGTAATTGGACGCCATCCCGTTAAAATCGCCGCACTCCCAGATCCGCCCCTCGATCTTGCCCAGGTGGCTGCCGCCGTCGGAATGGTACCAGCCGCGGTCGGCGTAAGGCTTCCAGTCCATCGACGGGTAAACGTCGGCCAGACGGTCAAACAGGATGGCGGCTTTGGCCGCATATCTTTTGTCTCCGGAATAGAGATAGGCGTCGGCCAGACGCGTGATGCCGTTCTGAATGTGTTGCCAATACCGCCAGCCGTAGAAGGCGATGAACCGGAACTCGGCGCCGTTCCCGTCGACGTAGCCGTAGCCGTCATCCACGCCCCAGGCGTGCTTGGGATCGGCCGGGTCGGGGTGATCGGCATTGAAAAGCAAAGACCGGTCGGCGTGCTGCGGATCGAACAGCCCTCGGCTATCGATCCCGCTGGCGTAGTAGGCGCCGAAGTCGTTGGTGGGGAAAACCGACTTACAGTTGGGGCACTCGATCTTCCAGGGCTTGCTTTCGATATCGACAAGCCAGGGATACGCACCAAACTTGTCGATCGCCTCGCCGCAGACAAGGCAGCCTTTCCGGGTGGGCGGGCCGCTCGGGTGCCGCGTCATGGTCGCGTCGGCCGCGCGCGGCAGGTCCTGGCCCGGCACCATCCGCCAGAGATCTTCGTCGCTTTTAGCCAGCCAGTTGGCGGCGTCGGCAACCGCCAGGTCGCGTTGGGCGCGCGCCCAGTCGTAGCGTTCCACATTTGTCCGGATATTGGCCAGGCGTTCGGGTGTGTACAGGCCGCCGTGAGATCTATCCGCGGGAGCCGTGCAGCCGGCGAGCCAGGCCAGGCCAACGATAATCCCGATCCAGCGATACTTTTTCATCCTGTCACCTCTCGATCACTCCGAAATCGAAGACGGTCTCGTGCAGGAACGATTAACCTGAATACGGGCCCATGTCAAGGAGGATTGAACCGAAAGCCGGTTTATTAACCGATGGGCGGCTGCTGACGGCGTCCGCGGAAGTCGGCCTAGGCGTCCAGTCCCACCCTCTTGAGGATCGCGGCGAACCTCGGGTCGGAGCGCACGATGTCGAAGGCCGGCTCGATTCGCATCAACAGGATCTCGCCGTCGTGCTCGTCGCAGGCCTCGTCCAGCAGCCGGAAGCCCTCGTCGGTCCGCCCGAGCAGGAAATGGAGGATCGCCAGGATCGTCGGAGAGACGTAGCTCTGTTTCCGCCGTTCGAGAAGCGCGTCCAGGAGTGTCGCGGGTCTTTTCCGGCCGGCCCAGCTTGAAATAGGCGATGCCGATCCAGACGTCGACCCGGGGGACCAGGCCCTTCTGGATCTTCGCCTCCGCTTCGAACTCCTGCAGGGCTTCATGGAACCGGCCCAGGCTCAGATACGTTTGCCCGATGTAAAAATGAAGGAAGCTGAAGGTGGGTGCGGAGGCCAGGGTCTCGTGCAGGATTTTCAGGGCCTCGTCGTATCGACCCGCCCGGAAAAGGGCTTGTCCGAGGTTCCGGTTGATGACGGGTGAGAAGGGATCGAGCTCCCGGGCCCGGAGGATCTCCTTGATCGCCTCATCGAAGCGGCCGATGCACATCAGGTCGTAGCCGTACCAGTGATGAGCCTGGGCGTCGTTCGGGTCGTACTTGATGGCGAGTTCGTATTCGGCCCGTGCGGCCGCCCAGTTCCAGTCGTATCTTCGGTAGATCTGGGCCAGGGCGAGCCGGGCCTGGGCCAGCTTCTCGTCGATCTGGAGGGCCCGGAGGGCGTTCTCCCTGGCTTTCGGATACGCTTCGTTGGGCGGGACCGTTCCGTAGTCGGGGAGGATGCAGTACGCGTAGGACAGCCCCGCGTACGCCAAGGCGTAGTTGGGATCGATCTGGACGGCCCGCTCGAAATGGGTGATGGCCGTCTGGAGGTCCGCGGCGGTCCTTTTGCTCCAGAAATAGCGCCCCTGGATGTAGGCGTAGAAAGCATCGTAGCTCGCGGTGTAGGAGCGGGCCACCCGGCGCCGCTCTTCGCCCGTGAGGTTCAGGCGGAGCTCGTCGGCGATCGAGTTGGCGATCTCCTCCTGGACGGAGAAGACGTCGGCCGCCTTATACGGATACTGATCGCCCCAGATCCGGGCGTTGTCCCGGACCCGCATGAGCTCGACGAGGAGCCGGCTTTCCTCCCCGCTCCGGATCAGCCGGTTGACGAGCACGGCATCCACGCCAAGCTCCCGGCCGGCGGCCTGCGGGTCCACGGTCCTTCCCCTATAGCGGAAGACCGAGCTCAAGGCCGTGACCTTCTTCAGGCTCGGCAGGAGAGTCAGGCGGCTGATCACGCCCTCCGTGATCCCTTCGCTCAAGAACTCGGCGTCGGCGCCGGACGCCGCGGTCTCGAAGGGAAGGACGGCGATCGATTCGATCCGGCCTCGTCGGCCCGTCAGGAACATAGCCGCCGCGGCGGCCGCCAGGAGGAGGAAGGCCGCGACGACCCCCGTCGCCCACCGCTTCCGCGCTCTCTTTTTGCCCGATTCCGCGGCCGGGCCGCCGCCCGTTCGCGTTTCGGGAGGCAGCTTCGTTTCCACCTCCTCTATCTCGGCGAGCAGGGCCTCGGCGGCGGGGAACCTCTCGTCCCTGTCGTCTTTCAGGCAGCGCAGGATCAGACGGGCCAGCGAGACCGGTATCTGAGGATTCAAGGCCGCAGGATCCGGCGGGGGCTCGCCACTGTGTTTGGCGATAATGTCGGCCGGGGTTTCGCCCATGAAGGGGCGGCGCCCGGTCAGCATCTCATAGAGAATGACCCCGAGGGCGTAGATATCGGCCCGGGGGTCAACCTCGCGGCCGTCGAGCTGCTCGGGAGACATGTAGGCCGGCGTCCCGGCCAGGCCGACCTCGCCGCTCTGATCCGCGGCGAAAGACAGGGCCAGCCCGAAATCCATGATCCGGGCGTTCCCCTCCCGGTCGATCATGATGTTTCCCGGCTTGAGGTCCCGGTGGACGATTCCCAGCCGGTGGGCCTCGGCCAAGCCCCGGCAGACCTGCCCGGCCAGGAAGAGGGTCTTGGCGACGGTCAAGCGGCCGGCCTGGCGCATCAGGCCCTTCAGGTCCTGACCCGGAACGTACTCCATGGTGATGAAATGGATGCCGCGATCCTCGGACAGGTCGTGCATCCGGACGACGTTCTTATGGACGATCCGGCGGGCGATCTTCAGCTCGCGGCCGAACTGCTCGAGCGTCCGCCGGTCGGCAGCGATCTCGGGGCTGATGAGCTTGAGGGCGATCTCGTCCTCGATCAGCTTGTCGATGGCCCTGTAAACCCGGCCCATCCCCCCGCGGCCCAGTTCCTCGATGATCAGGTAGCGGCCGGCGAAGGTCAAGCCGGGGGCGAGGAGGCCCCCCGGCTGGTCGAGGGTGGCCGTCGCGTCCTCGCCGGGGTCGGACATGGGCGTCCCGCAATTCATGCAGAACCGGGCCGTGTCGGAGTTGGCGGAGCGGCAACGATTGCAATATCGGGTCGTCATTCTCTGTTATCCGGCGAATTCGTCAAGAATACCAACCCCTCCGGCGGGTGTCAATTCCGGGGCGTGATCGGGAGCGCGGAGCCGCTCGACGAATGCCGGGTCTTGACCCGGAGTCCCGGCGGCGTTATAAGACCCTGAGGCGAGGTTCATGCCAGTTCTGATCCTCAGGGAAAGAGATGCGGCTCCGAGGGTCATCCCGTTGACCCAGCCGCTGACCACGATCGGCCGGCGGCCGATGAACGACATCGTCGTCACGGACCCGTCCGTTTCCCGAACCCACGCCGAGATCGCCGCCCTCCCCGACGGCGGCTACGAGATCCATGACCTCGGGGGGCGGCATCCCGTCAGGGTCAACGGTCGGATCGTCTCCCGGCGCCGGCTCCGCGATAAGGACCGGATCGAGATCGGCGGTTCCGGACTGCTCTTCTACGAGGAAGAGCCGGCCGCGGCGGCCGGCATCAGTCTGTCGATGGAGAGCGACACGCCGGAAGTCCAGGTCGAGATTCCCGCCCCGGATTCGGGCCAGACCCTCCCGTTCCGGGCCTCCGACCTCGGGAGCAAGGATGCCCGGCTGCTCCTGCTGAGCCATCAACGCCTGACGCTCCTCTACGAGTTCGCGAATTCCATCTACGTCCATCTCGAAGAGCCATCCCTCTTCTTGGAAGGGGCCTTGGACGCGGCCTTCGATACGCTCGACGCCGAACGCGGGTTTGTGGCCCTGGTCGATGAAGACGGCGGCGAGCTCAGCCTCGAGTTCGTCCGGGACAGGTCGGGGCAGGGTCGGGACGGGAGGCTCTCCGTGAGCCGGACGATCGTCCACAAAGCCCTGAAAGAGGGGGCCTCGGTCCTCACCCGGGACGCGCTCAAGGACAAGCGGTTCGGAAACGCCGCCAGCATTCGGGAGCACGACATCCGCTCCGCGGTCTGCGTGCCTCTTCTCTTCAAGAACACGTGCCTTGGGGTCGTCTACCTCGACAACCGGGCTTCCGCGGGCCGGTTCGGCGAGGACGACCTCGTCTTTCTCGCCGCTCTCGGCCAGCTGGCCGGGCTGGCCCTGGGGAACGCCCGCCTCCACCGCCAGATCGTCCAGGAGAATCTCCGGCTGGCCGCGGCGCTGAAGCCGAAGTTCGAGCTGGCCGGGACCTCGGACAAGATGGCCCGGGTTTTCGGTGTCATCAAAAAGTCGGCCCCGTCGGAAGTCACGGTCTTGATCGAGGGCGAGACCGGCACCGGGAAGGAACTGGCCGCCAAGGCCCTCCACGCCCTTTCCCTCCGCCGGGACAGGGCCTTTGTCGCGGTCAACTGCGCCGCCATACCGAAAGAGCTGATCGAGAGCGAGCTGTTCGGGCATGAAAAAGGGGCATTCACCGGGGCCGACGCCGCCCGGAAAGGGACGTTTGAGTTGGCCGACGGAGGGACGATCTTCCTCGACGAGATCGGGGATATGAGCCTGGAGACGCAGGCCAAGGTCCTCCGTGCCCTCGAGGAACGGGAGATCCAGCGGCTGGGCGGGTCCCGGTCGCTGCCGGTCGATGTCCGCGTCATCGCGGCCACGAACAAGGACCTCCGGACGGCGGTCGCGGAGGGAAGGTTCCGCGAGGACCTTTTCTACCGCCTCAACGTCGTTTCGCTCAAAATGCCGCCGCTCCGGGAACGCCCGGAGGATATCCTGCCGTTGGCCGAGGTGTTCATGGCCGGACGGGGGAAGACCCTTTCGGCCAAAGCCCGGCAGCGGCTGCTTTCCTACGGCTGGCCGGGTAATGTCCGCGAGCTGAAGAACTGCCTCGAGCGGGCCATGATCCTGGGCTCGGGAGACACGATCCAGCCCGAGGACCTTCCCCCGTGCTTTCGTTCCGGGAAGGACGGCATTCCCGCTCCGCCGGCGTCGCTCGCCGACCTGGAGAAGAAGCACGTCGAGCGGACGCTTCGGGACGCCGGCTGGTCGAAAAGCGCGACCGCGCGGGTCCTGGGCATCACCCGCCAAACCCTGGATAACAAGATCCGAAAATACAAGATCAAGAGGCCTGCCCCGGGCCGGCCGGGCTGATATGCGATTCCGCGGCGTTTAAAGAAAGAGCCTTGTATGATCTTTAGACACCGCTGATCAAAATCGCCTCGAAACACCCGGATTGCCGTCGACTTCCCGTTTATCCGAATCCGAGCGCATTGTCTAATATTTAGACGCCGACCTCACTTTACAAAAGTTATTTTCCCATATGAATTTTTGGCACGTTTGCCGCATTAGGGGACGGTGATCATGAAATTATTTTTAGAGGAGGGACGGCAATGAAGAAACGATTCCTGATGCTGCTCGCCGGATTCATTCTCGCGGCCGGCGCCGCTTTCAGCCAGGTGACCAATGCCCGGATCTTAGGGATGGTCTCCGACAATGAGGGTAACGCCCTGCCCGGCGTGACCGTCGAGGCCACGAGCCCCAAGCTCGTCGGCAAGGCGGCCACCCTCTCCGACGAGAAGGGGATCTTCCGCCTGCTCAACCTCGTGCCGGGAACCTACGAGGTCAAGTTCGAGCTCACCGGTTTCCAAACCCTGGTCCGGAAGGACATCGTCCTGGGCTTGGAGCAGACCATCACCCTGGACGCGGCCATGGAGCTCAGCCGGATCAGCGAGGAAGTCGTGGTCACGGGCCAGGCTCCGCTCATCGACGTGAAGAGCCACAGCAAGGGCCTGACCATGTCCAAGAGCATGTTCTCCGTCCTGCCCAAGGACCGCGACTTCGCCTCGCTCGTGACGGTGCTGCCCGGGGTGTCCACCGAATCGTTCGCCGGCGGCGTCGACCGGGCCGGGGCTTCCGCCAAGTCCGGCGGGCTATCCGTCGACGGGGCCACGGCCTCGGAGAACGTGTTCTTTGTAGACGGCGTCAATACGACCCATCTCGAGGACGGGACGATGTCGCAGAAGGTCAACTTCGACTTCCTCGACGAAATCCAGGTCAAGGCCAGCGGCTACCAGGCCGAGTTCGGCGGCTCGATGGGCGGGGTGGTCAACGTCATCACCCGCTCCGGCGGCAACACTTTTCACGGCGACGTCCTCGGCTACTACAGCGGCAGCGCCCTGTCCGGGAAGCGGCCCGACGTCTTGCGCGTCAACCCCTTGGACAACCACGTTGCCGAGTACGTCAACTATGACGACTTGAACGGCCGGCAGAGGGAGAACATCTGGGAGGCCGGTGTCAGCCTGGGCGGCTACGTCTTCAAGGACAGGCTGTGGTTCTTCGGGACGTTCATGCCCGTCCAGCGCAGCCGGACCCGGCCGATGACCTTCATCTCCGACGGGTCGCAGGCCGAGTTCAACCGCAAGGACACCGAGATCAACTACTCGGCCAAGCTGACCGCCCAGCCGTTCGCCAACCTCCGCGTTTCGACCAGCTTCGTCAACAACTTTTGGAAGTACCGCGGCTCGCTCCCGGCCGACGACGGGTCCGGCGACCCCAACACGCCCTATGCCCGGGTCGGCTACGATTTTCCGAACTGGAGCGCCAGCGCCTTGGCCGACTACTCCGTCGGCAATAGCCTGCTGATCAGCGCCAGGGGCGGGTTCTTCTTCTCCGACAACAACAACCAGCAGCTCAAGCCGAGCGAGCCCCTGTGGATGTTCCGGCAAACGAATGCGGCCTATCCCGAGATCCCCGCCGACTTGGTCAAGCCCCGCCTCTGGATGAACTATGCCCAGGTCGCGGACGGCTACGTCACGAATAAGTACATCAGCGACCGGGGCTCGGCCAACCTCGATGCCACCTATTTCGCCGAATTCGCCGGGACCCACGCCTTCAAGGCCGGCTTCCAGTGGATCAAGCTCCACGAGGATATCGACAACTCCTTCGCCTATCCCTATATCCGGCTGAACTGGGGCCAGGCCTATACGGACCCGGCCGATCCGACCAAGCAATACCAGGGGACCTACGGTTACTACGAGGTCCGCAACGGCAAATCGTCGCCCTACGGCACGTACGCCGAGGCCCACAGCACCAGCCTGGCCTTCTACCTCCAGGACTCCTGGACCATCGCCGGCCGGCTGACCCTCAACTTCGGGCTCCGGACCGAGAGCGAGTACGTACCGAGCTTCAGCGACCTTCCCGAGTACAAGGACGTCAAGGCCATCGAGTTCAAGTTCGGGGACAAGCTGGCCCCGCGCTTCGGGTTCGTCTACGACGTCCTGGGCGACTCCAGCCTGAAGGTCTTCGGCTCCTACGGCGTCTATTACGACGTCTTCAAGCTCGGCATGGCCATCGGCTCCTACGGCGGGTTCAAGTGGATTTCCGACTACTACACCCTCGACACTTACGAATGGGACAAGATCGGGGTCGACGGCTTCTATCCGGGGACCTACATCCGGGCCAAGAACGAGCGCGAGCCTTCGTTCGACCACACCGACCCCGACCTCAAGCCTGTGGCCCAGAACGAGTTCTCCCTGGGCGCGGAGCGGAAGCTCGGCGAGAACCTCTCCGCCTCCCTCCGCTTCGTTTACAAGCACCTCATCCGGGCCATCGAGGACGTCGGCTACGAGGAGGCGACGGGGACCGTCTATTACACGGCCAACCCCGCGTCCGGCTGGACGCGCTATCAGAGCGACGGGGGCCGGTGGCATGATGACTGGTGGGCCTGCCCCGATGCCCGGCGCGAATACTACGCGGTCAACGCTTCGATCGATAAGCGCTTCAGCGACAATTGGATGGGCGGCGTCTCTTTCACCTGGAGCCGCCTGGCCGGCAACTATTCCGGCCTGGCGTCCTCGGACGAGGTCGACGTCGACGGCTACGGCCGGACCGACCCGAACGTCGCCCGGTTCTGGGACTCCTGGTTCCTGCCCTACACCCAGGACGGGAAGCCCATCGACGGACAGCTGGCGACCGACCGGCCGCTTTACTTCAAGGCCTACGGCTCCTACCGGCTCCCCTTCGGCCTGACCGTCGGGCTGATGGCCAACGCTTACTCCGGCGTTCCGACCTCCGTCGAGGTGACCCTGGGCGGCATGCAGGGCGTCTATCCGATCGGGCGGGCGACGGAGGGCCGCTCCCCATTCATCTTCACCTCCAGCATCTATGCCGAGTATTCCATCAGGCTGGGCCGGACCAACCTGGCCCTCAGCCTCAACATCGACAACGTGACCAACAACGGGGCGGCCCGGCGCGTCTACGGGCTCTACAACCAGGACGACCCGGCCCTCACGCAGGACGAGATCCTGGCCCATTACGACTACAGGAGCGTCGTCGAGGACCTCGATCCGCGTTTCAATAAGGAATACTTTTTCCTGAGCCCCATCAGCGCCCGGCTCGGTATCCGGTTCGGTTTCTAGCTCCTTTTTTGCCTTATTGAGGCTCCGGGCCCCCCTCCAGGGGGTCCGGAGCCCGTCGGCAGCCTGCTCCCGGGGGAATGTCTTCCCTCCCCCCCGGGGGCGGGCTCTTTTTTTAATCGGCATCCCGGGGATAACCCGCTATTTCAGCTTCGGGTCGATGTTGTCAGCCGAGGAGAGCGGGCAGTACGAGCCGCGCTTGATTCTGATAGTTGATCGGCCGGACTGGCGGCACGTCTCGTATGTAACTTGGCTAATAGATGAATTCGGAAGACGCGTCACCGCGGGGGAGTTTGAGGGGTACGGCGTCGTCCCCCTCAGGGGGTTAGCGGAGTGAAACAACGCCGAGGGGGGAGCTTGACTCCCCCTAGGAAGTGTCCCGTCGCTGCTGAGGACATTAAAAAAAGATTTGCGAGACAGGGCACTAGCTGGGCTTCCGGCGGCCGGTCCCATCGTCGCAGGGCTCGTCGGCATCCGCGCTCCTGGCCATCTCGGCGGTGGCGGCCGACGTGCAGTACGGCAAGGGTTCCATCGCCTTATGACAACAGAGGGGGACCGGCTCCCCTTCCTTGACCTTGGCTTCCTTCCCGCAAACCGAACAGTGATAGGTCGTTTCGCTCATGTCCTCTCCTCCGTGCTCGATAGAATCGCTCGAATATTATCGTAACATCAGCCGCGCCGGACATCAAGGTCGGCCGCCGGAGGCGGAAATAGCCGGGGCGGGCAATCTTCTCCTTTATTTCGGGATCACAATCTCATAAGGAGAGAGCCGAGTGAACAGCCCGGTTGGAAACCGGTCCCGCGACCTGAGCGAGACGGTGCTATTCAGGCGCCGGGCGCCAGGCCGTTGCCGACGCCGATCATGACCACCGAAACGATCAACAGCAGGATCCCCAGCCACAGACATGTGCGCGTCCGGGAATCGACCAGTCTCCATTCCTTGAGCAGCAGCCCCCAGACGTTGCTGAAGATGATGATCGAGGCCATGAAGATGCTCCAGCTGGCGAAACCGTATTCCCCCATCTTGGTGGCGCCGGTGCCGTAGCCGAAGTATTGCCCGTACCACATCAGCCCGCTGATTATGGCGAGGAAATAGTTCCGGAACAGCGTGCCTCGGGGACGGACGACATAATCGCCGAAGGCCTTCTTCCTGGCGGTGATGATCATGGTGGAGATGAAGTTGGTCGTGAACCCTCCCGCAAGCGCCATGACCAGAATGGGCATGTTCTTGAAGACCTCCTGGGTGCCGGCGCGGACGGACGCCGCGGCGATCGGCTCTCCCGCCTTGAAGGCCATCGCCATGCAGGCGCTCATGATGCCGCCGAAGACGGCCATCAGGAGGCCCTTGCTCATGGAGAATTCCTTGATGGAGGCCTTCTTCTGGTCGTCCGTGAGGCGTTTTTCCTTGAGCCATCCGGCATAGCCGCAGAGGGCGATCCCGGCCAGGCAGACCACGAAGCCCGCGAGCACCACCGCGCCCGGGGTGGTGGAGAAGAGCCGCCCGACCTTGTGGTCGATGACGGCCGGGACCAGGGTGCCGACGATGGCGCAAACCCCGAGCGTGATCGACTGCCCGAGCGAAAGGCCGAGGTAGCGAAGGGCCAACCCGGCCATCAGACCGCCGAATCCCCACAGGACTCCGAAGACATAGGACCACAGCCAGGCTGCTCGAGCTGCTGGCGCGGAGAATACCCCAAAGATCGGGCGTCGTCAGCAGTCCGCCGACCGTCGGCATGATGATCCAGGCGACGAACCCCAGCGAGATCCAGAAGGTCCCCCAGGACCATTTCCGGACCTGATGCGAGGGCACGTAAAAGCTGGCCGAAGAGAGGCCGCCGAGCGAGAGCAGGATCAGGCCAATGATTTGTTGTCCCATAGGATTCACCTTGGCATCGGCATCAGGTCCGGGCGAACCGCGTGCTGACGACGACGGTCAGCTCGGTGTTGGGCCGGATGACCGCAGGACATCCGCCCGCGGCCTCGATCTCCATGAAGTTGGCCGTGTCGGAGTAGATGCTGTAGCGGGCGCCCTTCCCGGCCGGCGGCACGTCGGGGGCCGCGTCGCGGATATCGATGTAGGTCTGGCCTGCCGGGAGCGGGCCGGCTGTCCTCCGCACGATCAGACCTCGGCCCGGATCCCGGAACTCGATCCACCGGGTATCGGCATCGATCGCGATCTGATAGCGCGCGGAGCCGTCGGTCCGCGTCCGGCACAACGATCCGTCCCAGGTGCGCCGGTCGTCGCTCGGGCCCTCGTAGAGGTCCCGGACCGACGATTTCCGGGCGCAGGGGAAGACGACCTCGCAACCCGGCCCGCAGTCGAACTGGCAGAGGGACCAGGGGGCCAACAGACAATCGGCCCGCCGCATCGCCGCGCGTCCGAGATACGTGATGCTCTCCGCGACGCGGACCGTCACCGACCGGCGGCCACGGGCCACGGATATCCGCCGCCTGAAGAGGGTCGGGACTCCCAGGCCCCGGTTGTTCACCAGATCGACCTCGGCGCAGATCGAGGCGCGCGCCTTTCCGGATCCGGTGACAATGATACCGGGCCGAGGTCAATCCCGGCGGCACCCGCCAGGCGCCCGTGGAATACTGGTAGCCGAGCGTCGTCCCCTCCGGCGCGGGCCAGAGGCCGTCGCCCCCCGGGTTGAGATATCTCTGGCGCGTGCTCTGGGCCGCGATCGCTTCGGGATTGACGCGGTTAAGGACTTCACCGCCGAGCGTCGTGAACAACCGCCCTTCCAGATCGAGCGCCACGATGACTCCCGCTTCGTCATCGCCCACCAGGTGGGATCGCCGTCCGGCCTGGGCAAGCGCCCCGAGCAGCTGTGCGGCCTTCATCAGTACTCCGCCGCCAGCTCCCGGGCCGTCAGGAACCGGCCGCCCCGCTCCTTGAACATCCGGCAAACGCGATCGAGCTGCCGGAGGGCTTTCGGGCCGCAGTTCTTGACGATAAACGGCAGCGGCTTCACGCTGCTCTCGCCGAAATCGAGAGTCCCCTTCGGCATCGGATGAAACTCCCAAGGGTGGAGGTAGAAGCAGACGACGGGGCGCTTCCCCCTGGCCCGGACGTAGTCGATGAAGCTGTCGGCCTTCTGCATCAGGAACGCGGCGGACTCGGTCCGGAAGACGGGCCACTGGTCCCGGTCGCGCTGATACGGATCGTTGCTCTCCATGCTCAGGTCGCAGAAATTGGGGATTTCCACGATGCGCATCTGGCCCGGACGCGTCCAGTCCTGAGCCGAAGGGTGATAGGGGACGAACGGCTTCCGGTAGAAGTATAAGGGAAACGAAGCGTCGGCCAGATAGCCGAGCTTTTCCAGCACGTTGATCATCTTCGTGCTGCCCCAGAGTCGCGGGGCAGCGGAAACTCACGGGCCTGACGCCGCTCACCTCCCGCACGATCCGCGTGGCCTCGCGCAGCCGGCCTTCCACTTCGGAGGGCAGCAGAGGCCAGTTGTTGGGCAGGGGGAAGATCGGATCGCCGAGCGTTTCGTGGTAGAGGCCGTGGCAGCCCGTTTCGTGCCCGGCAGTCGCGTACGCGGCCGACGATCTCGGGATTGTTCTCGCGCCGCGTGGCCCGTCCAGAAGAACGTTGCCCGGAGCCGTGTTTCTCGAGGAGAGCCAAGAGGCGCGGCGTGCCGTGCTTCACGCCTTCGTAAAACGGCGTGAAGGAGCCGACGTCGGTCTCCATGTCGAACCCGAAAACGACGTCGAAGGCGCCGTCGCCGCCGCGGGGTGCTTTGGCTCGCTTTTTTGTGGTGTTCATGGCTTTGGGTCCTCTCTCAAGGGATGTTTCCTGGAATCTGCGCTTTAAACTTCATGAGACGCCGATCTCGTGGATCTTCCCGATCGGCTGGGACAGGATCTCCGCGCCGTCCTTCCGGATCACGATCCCCGTCTCCCAGCGGATGCCGAATTTTTCGGTCGACACGAAGGTATCGACCTGGAAGGTCATGTTTTCCGCGAGGCGGTAGTCCGAGATGGTCTCCATCCACGGCGCCTCGACCTCGATCAATCCCGTCCCGTGGCAGGGGCCATAGAGGTAGTTGTCGTAGTATCCGCGCTTCTTGAAAAGCTCGATATAGCGCTTGGCCACGTCCGACGCGAGGACGCCCGACTTCAGCTGGTCATGGGTCCAGCGGTGGGCCTCCAGCCCGAATTCGACGATCTCCTTCTTGCGGCCGGCTAGTTTTCCCATGCTGATGGGCATGCCGATGCTGGGCGAATAGCCGTCGACTTTCGCCGAGAGATTGAGCTGGACGATGTCCCCCTTCTTGATCTCCCGGTAGGTGGAACGGGAGATCGCGTGCCGTGTGGATTTTTCGCTGAAGACGTACATGGGCAGCCCCTCGTATTCCGCTCCGTTCTCGTAGATCGTCTTCTGGGCGATGCCCACCAACTGCAGCTCCGTCATCCCGGGCCGGATGTGGCGGATGACTTCCCGCGTCGCGATCTCGGTGATCCGCAGGCCTTCCCGGATGCAGGCGATTTCGTTTTCCGACTTGATGCTGCGGAGGGCGACCATGACGTCGTCCGCGCGCACTGATCTCCGCGTCCGGATAGCATTCTTTCAGGCCGCCCAGCTGGATGGGATTGCTGACCAGGTAGCCGCCGACGCCGATCTTCAGCCGCTTGCCCTTGACGCCGATCGAACGGAAAACGTCGGTGTACTTGGAGGCCCGGAGCTCGGGGTAGGCGGGGTCCGCGGATTCCCGGTATTCCATCAACACGAAGATGATTCTGGATCATGCTCCGGTCGGAGGCGTATTTCAGGCTCTCGGGGCCCACCATGAGCGCCGCTTGACCCTTGGGGCTGATGGCCACGCCGGCCGTCTCGAAGAGCGGCCAGAAGTTGGAAAAATAGCGGACGTTCGCGTAGTCGGCTTCATTCGAGTTGACGACCAGGACGTCGAGGCCCCGCTGGGCGGCGAGTGCCGCGGCTTGGCGGATCCGCCCCTGGTACTCGGCTTCCGGAATTCGCACGCGACGGATCATCTGTGTTTCTCCTTTCTGCCGGCCCCACCCTAATCCAGGTGAAAAACCTCTTTCAACGGCTCTTCCTTGCCCTTCGCGCTGTCGGCGCTTTCACAGACGAGCACTTCGGCCATGTCGCGCCACCAGCGCTGGCAGACTTCGGTTTCAGCGATCTTCTCGAACCGCGCCTCGTCCTCGATCTCCACATAGCCGAACAGCTGCCCCGTCGGCTCATGGAGGAAGATCGAATAATTGCCGGCCCCGTAATCCTTCAGGGCTTTCTCCAGCTCGGGCCAGATCGGGTTGTGCCGCCGCTCGTACTCCGCGGCCAGGCCCGGCTTGGCTTGAAAAAGAACGGCTTTGCGAATCATGTCTTTACCCCTTTGTTTTGATCAGCCGCGAAACCTCTCATGATCAAATTTCTCTTGCGCCCGATGGAGCCGGCTCATGCGTCAGTCTGATCTTTGCCCATGAACAGTTTCATCAGATGGAAAGTATAAATGCACGCAGGTGAAGATGTCAAAAGGGGAGTCGTCTCTGTTGCTGTCTGACGCTTAGGCGAGCCTAAGTGCCCAAGGGGCGGATTCCCCGGGAGTCGAATTCCGGCATTTCTTTATCGGCCCCAGCGGGCGTGTCGAGAAGCCGATGGCTCTATGACGATGAGTGTGGTACTGGATCATCTTCTCGCAAACCGCTCAAGCCACATTTCCCGTCACAGAGCCGGAGCCGCCAGGTTCTTGACTCTGGTCCGACGCGGGGCTAACATCCCTCCAAGAAGAGACCGCAAGGAAGGATCGTCGGAAGAGAAAAAGGATAGGATATGAAAACACGGACAAGGATCTGGGCACTATCGGCTACGCTGGTTCTGCTTCTGTCGGCCGGGATCGTCCAAGCCGTCCCAAATCCGTCTCCGGCCGAGGGCTTCGATCTCGACGATCTCAAGACTCGGTTTTTCCGGATCTGCGACCTTGCCGTTCAGCGGATCCACCTGCCCGAGCGGAAGTATTCGTCCGACATGCCCCTCAGGAAGGCCCCGTTCTATGCCGATTCCTATGTCGTCCGGGCGCTGGCCGTCGCCTACGACCTGACGGGGAAGGAAGAGTACCTGACCACAATCAAGACCTGGTCGGACAAGATGATCACGAACCAGGAGAAGATGATCCCCAAGGGGGCCTATTTCATGAATTACGGCCGTCCTCCCTTCGCGGCCTCCGGCGCCTGGTTTGTCGCCGACTGCGGAGAGATCGCGATGGGGGTGCTGGCCACGGCCGTGCGCTGCCTGAACCCCCTGGAAAGGCGGCGCTACCTTCAGTCCGTCGAGACTTTCGCCAACCTGGTCCTCGACAATTTTCTGGGGCCGCATGGCGGGATCGTCAACGGCCACTGGCCCGACTATGACGGCGAGTGGTGGGCGAGCGCGGCCTACATGGGGCCGCTTTTCTTCAGGCTTTACGAAGAAACGGGGGACGGGCGCTATCTGGACGCCGGACTGAACATCGTGAGCTGGTTCGTCAACCTCGAGTCTTTGAGGAGCGCCAGCCAGGATCCCAAGTTTGTGGCCTTCAATGCCCCGGACGAAAGAAATCCTTACCCGACGAAACCAAAGCAGTCCGCCGGCGGCATCCTGAACCAGCTCCACCTCTATAACGCCGGGACTCCCTATATTTTCTCGAAGGGCCTCGACCTCGAGACGCTCGCCAGGAAAGAGATCGCCTTCTTTGAGAAGTGGTGCCGCGAGAACCTCCTCGGCCGGGGCGAAAGCGGGACCTTCAAGACATACGACAGCCGGAAGGAAAAGGTGGGCGGAAAATTCGGCGCCATCCCCTTCCAGATCTATTGCCTGACGCGTAACGGGATCTTCTCCAAGGACATGGAAGAGATCGCCGACCTGGAACTGGGGCGGATCGTCTCGCAGATCTTCGCCCAGGAGGAGATCGACCTCACGGAATTGGTCGGTTTTGCGATGGTTTCCTTCGCCGAAAGGATCAGCCCGGGTTCGGTCCTGCGAAAAAGCCTGCCGCTGCACAAGGCCTCCGCGGTCTCGGGCGCGGGGCCGTCAAGATGGTGAACGAGGAATCCCGCCGGCTTCCGGAGAAGCTCGAAGAAGTATATTGTTAGGCTAAGGTCCCGCGGTCACTGCGCGTTCTTGTCGCTGATCTTCGTCCAGGTCCCGCCGTCGTAAAGCCAGAGGCCGGTCACCGCGCCGAAATCGGCCAGCAGCTCTCCCGTCCCGTCGCCGTCCAGATCTCCTCCCGCCAGGAAATCCGGGTCCCGCTGCGACAGCATGATCCAGCCCGAGCCGTCCCACTGCCACAGGGACATGTAATAGAAGTCGCCGAACAGGTCTTCCCCGCCCAGCCCGTCGTCCAAACAGATAAAGAAATCCGCGCCGTAAGTCGACAGGGCGGTCCAGGCGCTCCCATCCCAGCACCAGGTGCCCTTCGACCCGAAATCGCCGACGAGCTGCCGGCCGGACAGTCCGAGGATGGAACCCGAGCCGATGAAGTCCGCGTCCACGCCGCTGAGCTGCGTCCAGGCGCCGCCGTCCCACGTCCACAGTCCCGTGGGTCCGAAATCGACGACCAGCTCGGCGTTCGCATCCGCATCCAGGTTCGCGGCTATGACGAAGTCGGCGTTGACGCCGCTCAGCTGATTCCAGGTGCCCCCGTCGAGCACCCACAGGCCGACCGGGCCGAAGTCCGCGATCACTTCGGCGGTCGCGTCGCCGTCGACGTCGCCCGAGGTCACGGCGTCGACGTCCGCCGAGCTCAGGATGTTCCAGGCCCCCCCGTCCCAGAGCCACAAGCCCGTCGAGCCGAAGTCGGCCAGTATCTCATCGCGGCCGTCCCCGTCCGGGTCGGCGACCGCGTGGGTTTCCGGGTTGCCCGGGGTCAGGTTCGACCAGGCGCCGCCGTCCCAGAGCCAGAGCCCGAGCGTCCCCAGGTCGGCCGCGATCTCGTTGTCGCCGTCGGCCTGGATATCACAGGGAATGAGGGCTTCAGGGTTGGCCGGCGAGATCTGCGTCCAGGCGCCCTCATCCAGCAGCCAGATCCCGTCGGGGCCGAAATCGACGGCCGCCTCGTCGGCCGGGTCGCCGTCGAAACTGGCCACCGCGTGCCGACGGAGCGGCAGCTGCATCTGGACATCGTTCCCGGTGTTCCCGGCGTAGGTAATGTTGAAGTCGACGCCCCACACCGAATCCATGCCGCCTTCCGGCACGCTTCCGTACGTGGACGCGCTGGTGAAGGTTCCGGCCACGGCGTCCGTACCGTCGTTCTCGATCAACTTATATGTCTGTCCGTGGGGCGGGAAACTCGCCGGCACTGATGATGTCTGCATGAGCGTGATATCATTGAGGTTCACGGCACCGTTGACCACGAGCCGGCCATAATTGGACGGTTTGACGTCGACCAGAAAAACCGCTCCCGGCATCCCCGTAAACCCGCCGTTCGAGGTCAGCACAGCGGGGGTGCCGCCGACCTTGGGATAGACGGTGCCCGGCGCGACGAAGCCGATCGCGCCCACCGAGCCCGATCCCATCAGCCGGGCCCGGTTGCCGGTGATGCTGACGTCGCTCGTGATCGAGCCCGTGACGCACAGATCGCCCTGCTCGACCTCCGTCAACCCGGAATAAGTCGAGGTGCCGGCCAGGTAAAGGATTCCTGTATAGTCGATCTTGGCGATGCCGAACGTCCCGGTGACCGGCCCGGAGAGCGTGAGGTAGCCGCTGCCGTCGAAGGTGGTCCGGGCATTCAAGGTGATGGCTCCGGAGAGAGTATGCTCTCCGCTCGCTTTGACGCTCCCTCCGGCAAACGTGATCGGCTCGGCGCAGGTGTAGGCGGGCCCCATCACCCTGAGAATCGAAGTGCCGTAAAAGGTCGTCCCCGCACCCGTGTCGCCGAAGGCCTCGCCGTTTTCGATGTAAAGGCCGCCGGCATTGACCTCCGTCGCGCCCGAATACGTATTGGCCGCGTCGAGGGCCAGGAAGCCGGACGAATTCTTGGTCAGGCTGCCGGAGCCGGCGATGACGCCGTAGAGCCAGATATCGTTCGTGCAGTTGAACGTCAGCGCGTGTCCGTTAAGATTGATCGTCTCCCTGAACTCGGACATCCGGCCCGAGCTCGAGATCGTCACGGCGCCGCCCAGGGTGAGCGGAATATACCATTGCGGGTAGTAACTCCCCGAGCCGGGGTTGCTGAAGGTCAGGTCCGTATTCAGGGTGATTCCGTTTCCCGTCATCGAGTAGATCGAGGAGGCCGCCGCCGTGGTGACGGCGATCGTGTCCACGGACAGGCCGACGATATCGTTCGCATTCGCCAGATGGGCGGCGCCCGGGGGGAAGATCAAAACCAGATTGCTCTCTCCCGGCGAGGGGGCCGTCCCCTCGCTCCAATTGGCCGCCACCGACCAGTTGGCGTTGGTGGCTCCGGTCCAGGTATGGGTGGCGGCCGGCGAAGCCTGGGGAAGGCTCGTCACCAGACCGGCTGCCAGAATTATGGACCCGGTGATGTTCGTTAAAGACTCAACCTTCGGATGCATTGGACCCTCCTTGCGCTATATCTATAATCAGGTGCTCGAGGATCTTTGCCGCTAAAGTCGAAGTCGCGCTCATTCTGAACAAAAAAACATCGAAAATCAAGTCCGGCAAGCCCTTGACTTATTTGCCCTGTTTGCCGAAAATAGAGGGCTGAAACAAGGCCTGGTAACCCAAGCGCAGATTCCCCCCAGTGGGAGCTTGCCCTTTTTTTTATCATTGACGAAGATCATATCATTGTAAGGAGTCATCCATGGAACTGAAGAAGAATATGCAGACGATCGACGGGAACACGGCGGCGACCCATGTCGCCTACGCCTATTCCGAGGTCGCGGCCATCTATCCCATCACCCCCTCCTCGACGATGGGCGAGCTGGCCGACGAGTGGTCCGCCCACGGCCGGAAGAACATCTTCGGCCAGACGGTGGACGTCGTCGAGATGCAGTCGGAAGGCGGCGCCTCGGGCGCAGTCCACGGCTCGCTCTCGGCCGGCGCCCTGACGACGACCTTCACGGCCTCCCAGGGCCTGATGCTGATGCTGCCGAACATGCACAAGATCGCCGGCGAGATGCTGCCGACGCTCTTCCTCGTCTCGGCCCGCGTCCCTGGCCTGCCAGGCCCTGTCCATCTTCGGCGACCACAGCGACGTCATGTCGGCCCGCAACACCGGCTTCGCCATGACCTGCGCCGGCTCGGTCCAGGAAGCCCAGGACCTGGCCATCGTCGCCTATCTGGCGACCCTGCGGACGAAGATCCCGTTCCTCCACTTCTTCGACGGCTTCCGGACCTCGCAACGTCGTCGAGAAGGTCGACATCGTTTCCTACGACACCCTGAAGGAGCTGTTCGAGCCCCAGTACCTCGAGGACTTCCGGAAACGCGCCCTCAACCCCGAGCGGCCGATGCAGAAGGTCGGCCAGCAGAACCCCGACGTCTATTTCCAGGGCCGCGAGACCGTCAACAAGTACTACGACGAGTGCCCGGGCCTCGTCCAGCACTACATGGACAAGGTGGCCGGAGCCATCGGCCGCCAATACCACCTCTTCGACTACTTCGGCGCCCCCGACGCCGAGAAGATCATCATCATGATGGGCTCGGGCGCCGAGACGGTCGAGGAGACCATCAACACCCTCAACGCCCGCGGCGCCAAGCTCGGCCTGATCAAGGTCCGCCTCTACCGGCCCTTCGATGTCGCCGCCCTGGCCGCGGCCCTGCCCGCCTCGGCGAAGAAGATCGCCGTCCTCGACCGGACCAAGGAGCCCGGCGCGATCGGCGAGCCGCTCTACCTGGACATCGTGGTCGCCCTGGCCGGCCGCCCGCTCAAGATCATCGGCGGCCGCTACGGCCTGTCCTCCAAGGAGTTCACGCCGGCCATGGTCAAGGCCGTCTACGACCACCTCGACGGCCCGGCCACGCACGGCTTCACCGTCGGCATCAACGACGACGTCACCCACACCTCGATCCCCGTCGGCCCGGTCCTCGACACCGAGCCCCCGGGAACCGTCCGCTGCAAGTTCTGCGGCTACGGCTCGGACGGCACGGTCGGCGCCAACAAGAACTCGATCAAGATCATCGGCGACCACACCGACATGTACGCCCAGGGCTACTTCCCGTACGACTCCAAGAAGTCGGGCGGCATCACCATCTCCCATCTGCGCTTCGGCAAGAGCCCATCCAGTCCCCGTATTTCCTGAACACCGGTCGACTTCGTCGCCCTCCACAAGCCGGCCTACATCGGCCGGCTCGACATCCTCGAGGGCATCCGCGAGGGCGGCACCTTCCTCATCAACTCCGACTGGCCGGCCGCCGAGGTCTTCGAGCACCTGACCGAGGACATGCAGCGGACGATCATCGACAAGAAGGTCAAGGTCTACACCATCGACGCCCTGAAGATCGCCGGCGAGCTCGGCCTGGGCATGCGCATCAACTCGATCATGCAGGCCTGCTTCTTCAAGATCTCGGGCGTCCTGCCGGAGGACGAGGCCATCAGCCTGATCAAGAAGGCCATCAAGAAGACCTACGGCCGCAAGGGCGAGGAGGTCGTCAAGATGAACTGGGACGCCGTCGACCGGGCCGCCGCGGCCCTGCGAGGCCGTGCCCGTCCCGGCCGACGATCACCAAGTCCGCGCCGGTCATCAAGATCGTCCCCGACGACGCCAGCGCTTACGCCCGGGAGGTCATCGACCCGGTCACGCGGTTCAAGGGCGACCTGCTGCCCGTCTCCAAGATGCCCCTCGACGGGGCCATCCCGACGGCCACGGCCCGCCTGGAGAAGCGCGGCATCGCCACCGAGTGCCCGAACTGGATCCCCGAGAACTGCATCCAGTGCAACCAGTGCGCCTTCGTCTGCCCCCACGCCGCCATCCGGGCCAAGCAGATCGCGCCCGCCGACCTCGCCGGCGCGCCCGAGGGGTTCGTCACCCTCAAGTCCAACACCAGGAACGACCGCGGCCTGCAATACCGCGAGCAGGTCTACATCGAGGACTGCATCGGCTGCGGCTACTGCGTCCAGGTCTGCCCGGCCAAGACCAAGGCCCTGGTCATGACCCCGATCGCCGAGGTCCGCGCGGCCGGCGAAGCGCCAAAAAGCCGAGTTCTTCGACCGGCTCCCCGACAACGTCATCGACGGCATCAAGCCGGACACGCTCAAGGGCAGCCAGTTCCTGCAGCCGCTGTTCGAGTTCAGCGGCGCCTGCGCCGGCTGCGGCGAGACGCCCTACGTCAAGCTGGCCACCCAGCTCTTCGGCGACCGGATGATCATCGCCAACGCCACCGGCTGCTCCTCGATCTACGGCGGCACGTTCCCGACCTCGCCCTACTGCGTCACCGTGGAAGGGCCAGGGCCCGGCCTGGGGCAACTCCCTGTTCGAGGACAACGCCGAGTACGGCTTCGGCATGCGCCTGGCCGTCGACGCCAACCGGCGCCTCCTGGCGGCCTCGATCGAGGCGGCCCTGGCCGCCGGGACGACCCCGGCCTTGACCGACGCCCTGACCAAGATGAAAGCGTCCTGGGCGAACGTCGGACGACGAGGCCAAGGCCGCGGCCAAGGCGGTCCGGGCCGCCCTGCCGGAGGCCCTGCCAGACGGCCAACGGCGTCCAGGCCGCTCCTGGCCAAGATCGACGAGCTCAAGGACTTCCTGGTCGAGAAGAGCGTCTGGTGCATCGGCGGCGACGGCTGGGCCTACGACATCGGCTACGGCGGCCTCGACCACGTCCTGGCCATGAACCGCAACGTCAACGTGCTGGTCCTCGACACCGAGGTCTACTCCAACACCGGCGGCCAGGCCTCCAAGTCGACGCCGACCGGTTCGGTGGCCAAGTTCGCCTCCTCCGGCAAGAGGACGTCCAAGAAGGACCTCGGCCGGATGGCCATGACCTACGGCTACGTCTACGTCGCCTCGGTGGCCATGGGCGCCAACATGAACCAGTGCCTCAAGGCCTTCCTCGAGGCCGAAGCCTACCCGGGCCCTCGATCATCATCGCCTATTCGCCCTGCATCAACCACGGCATCGACATGAGCAAGACCCAGGCCGAGGAGAAACTGGCCGTGGACACCGGCTACTGGACCCTCTACCGCTTCAACCCGCTCCTGGCCAAGGAGGGCAAGAACCCGCTTCCAGCTCGATTCCAAGGAGCCCAAGCTCGAATACGACGCCTTCCTCAAGAACGAGGTCCGCTACAGGACGCTCGTCCAGCAGTTCCCCGAGATCGCCAAGGTGCTGTTCGCCCAGGCCGCCGTGGAATCGCGGAAACGCTACGCAGACTACAAGAAGATGGCCGAATAGGCCGGCACGAACGATCCGAAAAACCCGGGAGCCCGGTCTCCCGGTTTTTTTCGGCCCTATTCCATGAGGCCGGCGATATAGCCTGAAGACCAGGCCCAAGCAAGGTTAAATCCGCCCCGGCCGGCCTGGACGTCGAGGATCTCTCCGGCGAAGTAGACGCCGCTCCGGAGCTTCGACCGGAGCGTTCCGCGCGAGACCTCGCGGGCGTCCACGCCCCCTGAAGTGAATTCGGCCTCGTTCCAGCCCCTCGTCCCGTGGACGCGGAATTCTTTGGCCTTCAGCGTCGCGGCCAGCCGCCGCGCCGCTTCGGCCGCGTTCCCCTTCCCCGCGACGTAACCCACCTCGCCGAGAAGCTGCGGCAGGACATGGGCGAACTTCTCAGGAAGGAATCCGGAGGCGAAGTCCTTTGGCGCCCAGCCGGCGGCGAGGCGGCGCAGGAATTCCGCGGCCAACTCCGCCTCGGACATGAACGGGGCGAAGTCGACGACGACCGAGACATCCTGCCGGCCCTCGCGGTTCATGGCGACGGACAGGCTCTCGCTGACGTCGAGGACGGCCGTCCCCGACAGCCCATATTGCGTGAAGAGAAGCTCACCTTCCGCCGTCTGTCCTCGCCGGCCGCCGATCCGGCTTTCGATACGGACCTTCAGCCTCTGGCCCTGGAGGAGATGACACAGCCGGTCCCTGACGAGCAAAGGCACCGCGCTCGGCACCGGAGTCACGATGCGGTGCCCGATCGCGGCGGCCAGCTTGTGGCCGGAGCCGTCCGATCCGAGCGCCGGGTAGGACCGGCCGCCGCCGGCCAGGAGGACGGCGCGGGCGCCGACCTCCCGCCCGTCCGCGGCCCTGACGGTCAGCCTTCCCGCCCGGTCCCCGAGGGCCCGGGCTTCGAAGCCGGTCTCGATCGCGATGCCCGATCTCCCGGTTTCGAGCTCGAGGACCTTGAGAACGGTCGCGGCCTGGTTCGTCACCGGATAGACGCGGCCGGTTTCGTCCGACAGGAGGCGAAGCCCGAGGCCCTCGAAAAAAGCCCGGATCTCCGCGGCGCCGAACCGGTCCAGGACCGAAGAGACGAGTCCGGGGTCCGTCGAAGTGAAGGCCGAGGCCGAAAGATTGTCGTTCAGGAGGTTGCATCGGCCGCCGCCGGTCGCCAGGAGCTTCTTGCCGATCCGGGGAAGGCGTTCGAGGAGGACGACGGACGCTCCCCGGCGGGCTGCGGTGATCGCCGCGACCAGGCCCGCGGCGCCGGCTCCGATGACGGCGAGGTCAACGCTGTCCCGCATGGTGCCAGTGTAGCCGATTGCCGGCGACCTGGCAAAGGGCGGCACGAAAAAGAGAATCGCAGATTTTAGTGGTGCGTCTCGTTAAGAACTCGGCATTCAAAATGAGCAACGAAGACGCGCCACCGCGGGGAGGTTGAGGGGGACGGCGCCGTTCCCCTCAGGGCGTCAGCGGAGTGAAACGAAGCGCCGAGGGGGGAGCTTGACTCCCCCCTGGAAGTGTCCCGTCTCTACGGAAGAATTTGGAAAGAGATCTATGAGACGGGATACTAGCTGGTGATGTCCGTACCCTCCCCGGACCAGCCGTCGTCGGTGCGCTTCCAGGTTTTATCCGGATTGTAGCGTTCCATGGCTTTGACAATATTCGCCGAGTCCGGCCCAAGGTCTTTTTCGTAGACGATCCCGTCGTAGCTGACCATGAAGGTCTTGACTCCGGTAACGAGGTATTCGGCCGGAACGGCGACGAGGGCGAAGCCCCCGATCATGATCCCCTTGATGACGTAGTCGAGCTCGCCCAACGGCGCGGCCGGCCCCTGTCCCTTCAGGACTTTAAAATAGTAGCCGTGATAGCCCGATCCCTGGTTGGTGGAGTAGCCTTCCTCGATGGCGCGCGCGATGCTTCGCTGATCGGGCCGCCCGGGGTGCCATCCGCATTCACCCAATACAGGCCATTCTGTTTCCCGGGAGCGCTGATGATCTTCTGTGCGTACTGGTTGATCCCGGAATCATCATGGACCTCCGAGGCGTATTCGTTTTGAGCTTCGACGAAGCCCCGGCAGATCTGGATGGCGTCCAGCTCATTGCGCGCCGATGCGCCGGATAGAGGATCTCGTCGTGGCCCGCCTCGGGAATCGAAATACCATTTCCCCCCTTTTTGACGAGCGGAACGGGAAACGGCCAGTCCTGACGCCGACGATCAGAATGGCCCGGTTCGAGCTTCTTCGGATCCACGTTCACGGCGATCTTCTCCCGGGCCTTGGCGGCGAAGGCCGGCACGGTATTCTTGTCCTGTACCGGATCGCCGCGGGGACGAAATCCTTGCCCTCGGGGCCGAAAATCTCCAAGAGCGCCGGCATCGTCATAGCGTTCCGCCGCCCCGATCAATGCCTCGGCCGCCTGCTGCGGCGTATCAAAGACTTTTGGAGCGGCAGGGACGGGGGGCTGTGTTTTCAATTCCGCCTGGGGGCCGCTAGCGTAAGTGACGGCCAGAGCGCCGGAAAGGGCCGCCAGCGCCAAGTGAGAGGACAGCGCGCCGCACGACTGTCTTGCCATGTTATTGAACTCATCGGGTTTTCCTTGTTCATGGCTGGGTTTACCTCCTCCTACCGCCGCCGCCGCGCGACCCGCCACCGCCGGAGCCTCGAACTGGATGCCCCGCGAACTGCTGGATCGCGCGGAGCTCGCCGCTCCAGCGCTCCGGAAGATCCGCCGAAGGCGCCGGAACTGCGAGATCCCCCGCCGCTCGAAACGCTGCGGTTGCCCACGCGGTCTCCGCCGCCGCCGCGGTCCACGGAACCGTCCCCTGTGCGATCCGATGGCCCCGCAGCCCCGACTCCATCGAACCGGCCTGGTCTCTGCCGCCGGCGTCTTCGTCGGCTGCTGCTGGCGCGCACTGCCTGCCGCGTCGTCATGGAATCGCCGCGCGCTGTCCCGCCGATATTTGTTGGCCGTCGCCCGATCCGAGTAGGGCGCGCCGCCCCGATGCTGCGGATTGTGCTGCCAGTTGTTGTTGCCGCCGCCCGGTTGACGCTGTTCCTCTATTGATGTTGGCGTTGCGGTTGAAGTTGTTGTTAATGTTGACGTTGATGTCATTGTGCCCCCAGCCGCAGCCATAGCCCCAGCCGCCGTGCAAAGGCGGCTCCCATGGCCAATCCCGACCCCGAACGAAATCGCCATGCCCGCGGCATAATACCCCGGCGGGCGGATAATAGATCGGCGGATAAGGATAGAAGGGGGCCCATAGACGACCACCGGGTTATAGCTGGGAACATAGATAACCTGCGGATTCGCCTGCTCGATGACGATCACCTCTTGCTTTCCACCACTTTGGTCTCCACCTTTTGCTGCTCGGTGGATCTTCAGGTTCCCCTGCTCCTGGGCCTTCTCGCGCATCCGCTGCACCGCGTCCATCACCTCGGCCTGCTGCGCCAGAAACGCGTTTCCCAGGTCCGTGGTCCACTTGATGTCATCCGCCAGCCGCTTGACGACTCCGGCAGCGCCGCCATGGCCTGGATGCTCGGGTCCCAATCCTGCTTCTTTACCGCATCCGTCAGCGCCTGGTCTTTCAAGCCCTTGTTCTTCTCCAGCCACTGTTGAAGCTGGATGATCTCCAGGGGATAAGTCGAAGCGACCAGCGTTTGGCTGAGAAGCGGGTCGGGATAGAGGGCGATGGGAGCCACCAGGGAATCCAATTGATCATTGGATAGTTTCACCGCAGCCTCGGGAGCGGCGGCGTGTCGTCTGGACGGCGCCATCCTGGGCAGCGGTTGCCTGGGCTGCCCGGGCGGAAATCATCCACTCCCCCGGCACCAGGAGCGCGGCACAAAGAACCGCCACCGGGCCATAAAAAGGCCGGTACTTTAGCCCGAAAATTGAGCTTATTGAACTCCCGGATCTTGCGCTTGCCCTTCCGCTCATGACTTCGCTCCTTTCATTTCCTTAGCCTCCAAGACATCCCTTCCCCCATGGCCAGAGCAGCCGCCAATCGGGACGGCATAGGAGATGACATATATTACTGTATTTGTGACGATCCCCTCTGAAATGATCCAGCCGCTCTGCCCATGGTTGGTACCCGAACCTCAGTCTGATGGAAAAGAGGTGCCCTGTCTATTGGACCTTAGTCCAATGATCCAGCCATGGCCTGAGAAGTGGGATCCTGCCCTATATTATTTTCGGTGGTTTTTCCGTAAGCCGGCGAGGTGGGGTACAAAGAACACCGCCGGCTATTGTCATTCCAACATATTCTCCTTAAAATCCATCACGAGAAGAACTGAATTTCCTGTCAGTTATCAATGGACAGAAAAAAGGAATGGATCATGAAGAACAAGCGTCTCTTTCTGGGAATACCCTTAATGTTTCTGTTGGGGGCGGGCTTATTGAGCGGCGGGCCGGCAGGCGCCGGGGTACTGCCCCAAGGGGCCGGCGCGAAAATCTCCGTGCTGATCGGAACGGAGGCCGCGCCCCGGATCGTCTTTGGCGCCGAAAAGTTATGTGAGGCGCTGAAATCGGCAGGTTATCAGCCGCGGACCGTCACACAGGGTGATCTGCCGCCCGACAGGCCGCTGGTGGTTGCCGCGAAGAGCGATTCGGCGCTGGGCGAGAGGCTGGCGGCCCTGGGGCTGAAGCCGGGCGCCGCGCCGCTGAAGCCGCAGGGTTTCGTGCTGAGTTCGCTCGGCGGTGGCCTGATCGGCGTCGTTGGCCAGGATGATTCGGGCACGTTGTACGGTCTTTTGGAGTTGGCCGGCCGCGTCAAGGCCGAGGGAAGACTGCCGGCCGATCTCCGGGTGGCGGAGGTCCCCGCCATGCTGATGCGCGGCCCCTGCATCGGCCTGCAGAAGAGCCAGTGGATCTACGAGGGGGCGCAGTATGACTTCCCCATCACCCCCCAAAACTTTCCCTTTTTCTACGACAAACCGCAATGGCGGAAATACCTCGACTTCATGGTCGAGAACCGCATGAACATGCTGACGCTGTGGAACGGTCACCCCTTCACCTCCCTCCTCAAACTGCCGAAGTTCCCCGATGCCCGGGAGTTGGATGACGAGACGCTCGCCCGCAATATCGAGCTCTTCACCTGGCTGACCCGCGAGGCCGACCGCCGGGGCATCTGGGTGGTCCAGTTCTTCTACAATATCCATTTGTCCCACGCCCTGGTGAAGAGCCGCCAGATACAGACCCTCAGCGGAAAAAGCCTGCAATTCAACCTGGACCGGCCCACGCCGCTCGCTTCCGAATACACCCGCTATTGCGTCTCCGAGTTCATCCGCGAGTATCCCAACGTCGGCCTGATGGTCTGCCTGGGGGAGCCCCTCAAGGACGAATTCGATGCCCAGTGGCTGACCGAAACCATCCTCCCCGGCGTTCGGGACGGCATGCGGGCGAGCGGCCTTAAGGAAGAGCCGCCGGTCATCATTCGTGCCCATTCCACCGAGCCGAAGTCGGTCGTGACCGCCGCTCTGAAGACCTATAATAACATTTTCACGATGGCCAAGTTCAACGACGAGTCGCTGATCACGCCCCATCCGGCGGGGGCTTTCCGCCGGAAACATCAGGACCTGATCAAGCTCGGTTCCCTTCACATCATGAACGTCCATCTCCTTCACAACCTGCAGCCCTTTCGCTATGGATCGCCCGTCTTTATCCAAGAATGCGTAAAGGACATGTGCGACATGGGCGTCAAAGGCCTCCACGTCTATCCCTTGAACTACTGGGGTTGGCCGGACACCCCGGACAAGACAACGCCCCGGCTTGGTCAACTCGAGCGCGATTCGATCTGGTTTGCGGCCTGGGCCCGCTATGCCTGGAACCCGGACCGGGGCGAAGCGGAAGAGCGCGAGTATTGGGGGGGATGGCTGGCCGAAAGATTCGGTTCCCCCCTGGCGGGGGAGAAGCTGCTGGACGCCTACGCGGCCTCGGGTGTATGTCTGCCGCGGCTCCACGGCCGCTTCGGCACCGGGAGCGGCGGATACCAGATCTTCACGCTGGGAATGACCGTTCCCCAGTTGATGTTTCCCGAGCGGTTTCGCGCCTATACCGATGAGTCGTCGTGCCGGCTGGAAGGCGGCGAATCCCTCGAGACCTATGCCGGCCGGGAATGGAACAGGCAACCGCATGCCGGCGAGACCCCGCCGCTGGCGCTCGACTACGTTCTGACAAACGCCCGAAAGGCCCTTGAGGCCGCGGACGCCGCCGCCGCCCAGGTGACCAGGAACAGGGAAGAATTCCTGCGCCTGCGCAATGACTTGAACTATATTCTGATCCTGACGGAGTACTACGCGGCCCGGATCGAGGCCGGTTTATTGGTCTTGCGCTACGGCTACAGCCGGGACGCCGCCGATCTGGCCAAGGCCTTGCCGCTGCTGGAAAAATCGGTGGGGGATTATCGCCGGCTCACCTCGCTGACCGCATCCAGCTACCACTATGCCAACAGCCTCCAGACCCACAACGTTACGGTGCCGTTCAGTTGCGAGGGCGGGAAGAACGCCCATTGGCAGGAATGCCTGCCCTACTACGAAGCGGAATTGGCGGCCTTCAAAGCGAACGTCAAGAAGCTCGAAGGGAAGTCTCCCGCATCTCCGCCGGAGAGTTCCGCGCTCAACGAACCCCGTTTACCGGCGGAGCGACTGATCAGGCTTTTCGAAGCGGAGGAGGGCTGGCGATGAGATGGTACAGACGCTTCCGGTTCCGGCGCTTCACCGCCCCTTCAGCCTTTCCGGCCGGACTGTTCGCCGCACTCGCGTTGGGTGTGCTGGCCGGTGTCGCGATGACGCAAGATCGTCCTCCCGCCGGCGAAACGATGAAAAAGCCGGCCGGGCCGCTCTCCGGGCGTATCTTGGCCGGCGATCAAACCGGCGCTCTCCAGATCCGGGCGTACCTGAAGCGGAAAATCCCGCCGCTCAAAAGGCCGCTGGACCGGGACCTGTGGACTCGAGAATCAGCCGCCTTGCGTAAGAAGATACTCGAGGAGGTGATCTTCAAGGGGATTCCTCCGGCGGTCATCGCGGCCGGACCGACGGTCCTGATGGGCGAGACCCTGGACACCGGTCATGGGTACCTGATTCGCCAGGTGGCTTATGAGGGCTATCCGGGCATCTGGATCCCGGCTCTGCTCTATCTGCCGAAGGAATTGAAGGGCCAGGTGCCGGCGATCCTCAACCCCAACGGGCACGAGCCGGCCGGCAAAGCGGTCCCTTACAAGCAGATCCGCTGCATCAATTTCGCGAAACGCGGGATGATCGCGCTGAGCTATGATTGGCCGGGCTACGGCCAGCTGAAACGCGGCGTCGTCGACCATCGAGATGATACCAATGCCTTGGTGGCGCACAATAACGCCGCCTATCTCGACCTCTGCGGCCAGAGCGGAGTGGGGGTATTCTACCTGATCGCCAGGCGAGGTCTGGAGGTGTTGCTTTCCCTCCCGAACGTCGACAGCCGCCGGATCGGCATGACCGGCCTGTCCGGAGGCGGCTGGCAGACGATTATCCTCAGCGCCCTGGACGAGAGGATCCGGCTGGCGATCCCCGCAGCCGGCTATACCGATATGCTGTCCCGGATCGAAAATCCCTCGGACACCGGTGATCTCGAACAGAATCCGCCCGACCTCGGCCTGTACGCTGACTATAGCCATCTCACGGCGTTACTCGCCCCCCGGCCCGCCCTGTTGATTTACAACCATAACGATTTCTTCAATCCTAGGACGACCCGGCCTCGGATCTATGAGGCGGCCATGCCCTTCTACACACTCTTCGGGGCGGGCGATGGCTTCAGGTTCCACGACAACCTCAAACCCGGCAATCACAATTACGAGTTGGACAACCGGCAGCAGGCTTACCGGTTCATCAACAAACACTTTCTCCCCAAGGGGCAGGGTATCGATCAGGAGCTCGACTGCTCGGGCGAGATTCTCACGGAGGCTGAGGCGACAGTGAGCCTGCCCGGCAAAAATGCCACGTGGCAGGAGCTGGCCCTGAAGGCGGCGGAGGAGCTGCCGCGGACCCCGTTGCCCTCGGGCCAGCCGACGACCGCCTGGGCCAACGAACTGCGGCGGAAACTGAAAGACGTCGTGCGCTACCCTTCCTTAGCCGCATCGATCACCGAACTGCCCGCCAACCCCGGCCAGGACACGGACTCGGCCGAGAGATTGCTCTTCACCATAGGACAGGATTGGAGGCTGCCGGCGCTGGAGCTTTCCGTGGAAAAGCCGCGCGGGACCGCCGTGATCGTCGCCGACGGCGGAAAGGCCGCCGCGGCCGAGGCTGCCGGGAGTCTGCTCAGGGCAGGCTGGCAGGTCGTGGCCGTTGATTTGCTCCTCGATGGCGAATTGACAGCGCCGGATTGGCCGAATTGCCAGGTCGCCCATATGTTCGAAACAGCCGGCGAACGGGTATTGGGGATCCGGGCGGCGCAGCTTGAGGCCGTGTGCCGGGCCCTGGCCAATTTACGCCCCGGCCTGCCGATCAGGATCGTGGGCGTAGGCCCCGAGGCCGCACTGGCGGCGCTGGTGGCCGGGTGCCTCTCGGACGCGGCCCAATCGCTGGTACTGATCAACCTGCCGGACTCGCTAAAAGGGCTCTTGGCGCAAGGCGTCTATCAGATGGACGCGCCGGCTCTTTTCTGCCCCGGCCTGTTGGAGTTAGCGGAGATCGGGCATCTGAAGGCGCTGGCCGGCCGGGAACGCGTCAGCCATAACCTGGAGGGCCTGTAAGGATCCTTCTTGCCCGGGATCGGGCGGGCCAGGCCGTGAACAAGCCTGTTTTCCAATGACCCCTGGAAAAGGCGGGTTGACGTCCCTCGAAATGTGAACTATTTTACATCGGTCATCACCCGAGCTGTCTGGCCACGAGACGGAAGAAGAAGGACGAATGAAATTAAATAAAATCATAGAGAGTGCGGGACGAAGGCTGGTGGTGCCCTTGATGGGCTACCCGGGAGCGGAATTGACCAGCACTTCGTTGAAACAGAACGGATTCAACTGGGGTGTCCATTTCTGGTCGATATCCGAACTGGCCGACCGCCTGGACCCGGATGCGATGTTCTTCATGATGGACCTGTCGATAGAGGCGGGAGCTTTGGGCTTCCCCATCAGGTACCCGCTGCAGGAATCGCCGACCGTGGAAGGGCACTTGGTCAAAGCCGAAGCGGACCTGGAACAGTTCATGGCGGTCGACATCCTCAAGGACGCGCGGGTCAACGTCTTCCTGCAGACAATGAAAATGATGTCCGACAACATCTCGCCATTAAAAGGCGGTTACTGCATCGGGCCGTTCACCCTCGCGGGGTTATTGATGGGCGCTTCCGAAGTGGCCATCGCGACGATCGATAACCCTTCCCTGGTGCATAAGGTGCTTCAGTTCGGCACCAACGTGATCACCCGGTACGCCGTATCCCTGGTTGATCACGGCGCGGACATGATCGCCATCCTCGAGCCGACGGCCGTCATGCTGTCTCCGAAACAGTTTGAAGAGTATTCGGGGGCTTATGTGAAGCAGATCACCCGCGCCGTTCATGCGATCTCCATCCTGCATGTTTGCGGTGACACGACGCACCTGGTGGGCAAAATGTGCGAGACGGGTGCGGAAGGGCTGAGCCTGGATTCCCGGGTGGATTTTCTCGCCGTCGAGCCCCGCTTAAAGAATGATGTGGCCCTGATCGGGAACATCGACCCGGTCCGGGTCATGAGGGACATGACATCGGACAGCGTCGCCCAAGAGACGAAGCTGTTCTTGGAAAAAACCCGGGGGATCAGGAACCTGATTGTCAGCACCGGCTGCGATCTCCCCCAGGATACGCCGATCGAAAATATCAGGGTGATGATTGAAGAAACAAAGAAATTCAGCCGGTGATGGCTCTGCGCGGGTGAATAAGTACCGCCGAGTTAAGTTCCTTGGCCTCGCGTTTTGCCTGGCCTTCGCTCCCCTGTTGCCCGCCCAGGTTAGTATCCAGGCCACCGTTCACACGTCTCCGCCCGCTTGGGCTCTGCTCGAACGGCATCTCATCGAACAGACGAGCGCCGCCGCCATCGAGTTCGCCCGGCGCTTCCTGGCCGAAGACGGCTCCCTCATCTGGCGCACCACCGGCTCCGCCCGTTTCGACGACCTGCCCGAGAGCTTCTATAATTGGCCCGTCCTTTACGCCCTGGGCGGCGATGACCGTCTCAAGGAGCTCGCCTTCCGGGCCTGGAACGGAACCCTCCGCCAGCTCGAACGCTTCGGGGCCGTCGAGCAGGAGTTCCCCAAGCAGCTCGACTGGTTTCACATCAGCGAAGGCCTCCTCCTGTTTTATGGCCTCGCGTTGGCCGATCCTGAAGACCCCGCCAACATTGAACGCGCCCACCGCTATGCCAGACTTTATATCACCGCCCCAAACTACGATTCCCGCCTCAAGATGCTCCGTTCGCCTCTCACCGGCATTCTCGGCCCCCTATTGGGCTCCGCCGATCGCGCGGCCCCCTGGCGATATTCCGTCGGGATGTCCACCTATGGCCTGCCCCTGGAGGACCTCCCCGGCATCCGCTCTTTTGACGATCTCAAGGATGAGGCCAACGCCCGCCGCATGGGCCTGGCCATTCAACTTCGCATGCTTCAGGGCGATGTCCCCACGAACCTCGGATCCACCGCGCTCGTCGCTCATGCCTTCCTCCTCACCGCCGAGCCGAAATATGCCGCCTGGGTCCGCGAGTATGTCCACGCCTGGCTCGAGCGCGCCCGCGACAACGACGGCATCGTGCCCGATAACATCGGACCGTCGGGCCAACCCGGTGAGTACCATAATGGCCATTGGTGGGGAGGCTACTACGGTTGGCGCTGGCCCCATGGCTACTACAACATCGGCATGGCCTTGCAGGGCGGCGCCGAAAATGCCCAGTTAGTCAGTGGCGGGGACCCTTCTTACTACGAATTGCCGCGGGCCACCATGGACCGCGTCATCGCCGCCGGCAAGGACTACAACGGCGCTTTCCTCGTCCCGTTTAAACGCCGTGACTCCGGCTGGTTCGCCTACCAGCCGATGGACCTGCAGTTCCTGGCCAGCCTCTGGTCTTCCACTCTCGCGCCCGAGGACTGGGACCGCATCGAGAACATCCGCCGGCGCTCCCGCGTTGACTGGAACGCCGCCACCGGCACGCCCTTTCCCTCGGAAGCCAAAACCTCTCGCCCGGAGCAGATGAGCGACTGTTGGTTCTGTGACATCTACGGCCAGGCGGACTGGCGCGAAAGCATCGAGATCAAAACCAAAGAGGACCGCGGCCATGAAGCCCCCTGGCTCCGTTTCTTGGCTGGTGATAACCCCGCTTATCCCGAGACCATCCTCCGCCAAAGCCTCTCCCAAATGGCCACGCGCCTCCGCTGGATCCGCGACAACCGCATCGTCCGCGTTTACGACCCGCGTCTCGAGGCCGCTAAAACTGCGCCCGACATCCGCAATGCCGATCCCCACCACTGGCATACCGTCAACCCTGTCTCTACGGAAGCTCTCCTCCAACTCACCGGCGGCTCCCCCCAGCAGATCTATAATGCCGGACTCGTCCAAACGCATCTCCGCTACTTCGACCCCGCCGGGCGCCGGCCGGGTCTGCCCCCCGATGTCGCGGCCCTCGTCCGCCGCGTCAACGCCGACTCCATCGAGTTCGAACTGGTGAACGTCAGCGCCTTCCATTCCCGCGAGGTCATCGTCCAGGCCGGTCTCTACGCGCAGCACCAGTTTCTCACCGTCGAGTATGACGAGCGGTCAGACCGCGACCCGGACCAGCCCCGCCACTCCCTCATCTCTCGGCCCCAATCCGTTCAGCGCTCCGCCAAGGTTAATGCCCCTTGGATCACAGTTCAGCTTCCCCCGTCTGCCTCCATTCGCCTCAACGCCCAACTGCGCCGCTTCGCCCACCCGCCCACCTACCGCTTCCCCTTCGCCGAAACTCCCTGAAGCGCCCCAAAACACAGCCTGACCTGTCACCGGAACCGCGCTCCCGGAAAATGGAGCTTTAACAATCTCCTGACAATCTCTTGACGTCTTCTTGACAACTTGGCCCTTCCGCCGCCGTAGAGTTGGGGGTGAGAAAGGCTTTTCTAGGAGGGCCAAAATGAAAACCCAAAGAGGTTGTTCGTGGACGGCGCGAGGAATGGCCTGTCTTCTTGGGATGGCCGCCCTGGGGACGGCTTGCGCACCGATATTTTCGGATCTCCAAAGCGCCCGGCTGGTCGGCCCGGGGAAAATTGAAGCCACACCGGGCTTTTCCTCGGTCTATGTTTCGGAAGATGGGGAAACAAGCCACGTCCAGAATCACGCCGGCATCCAGGCGGGCGTCGGCGTTCTGAATGGCCTGGATCTTCGTCTGCGGTATGAACGCGTGCTCGACTACGGCCTTAACGCCATTGGCTTCGGCCCCAAAATCGCCCTGCTCAAGGACCGCATCGCTCTCTATTTTCCGGTGGGTTTTGCCTTCGGCGGGGACTCCGAGGCCTCCGAGTCCTGGGAGACCCATCCCACCCTTCTTTTTACGCTTCCGGTCGCCAAGAGCTTCGAACTCAATCCCTCGGCCAAGGCGCTGATCCCACTGACGGGCGGTCGAGACGCCCTTGTGGCCTTCAATCTGGGCGCGGCTTTGGGAAACGTCCGTAAATGGGCGATCAGGCCTGAAGTCGGTCTCTGTTTTAATCCCAAAAGCGGCGGCCTTTTCTGGCAGTTCGGCGTGGGCTTTTCAATCTCGACGAATTGATGGTATCTTGCTCGCGGAATTCAATTCCACGAAGAAGCGGGAATGAGAACCAGGAATCGAGGCTACAGCTATCCGGACCGCGTCTCGCCGTACGACGAGGGCACTACGGTGGCGGCGTTCTATTCCCTCCGGTATCCCCACTTCACGGAAGCGGAATGGCGGCAACGGATTGAGGCCGGACAAATCCTGCTCAACGGGCTTCCGGCCTCGCCTGTCGACGTCCTGACCCGGGGGGACGCACTCCTCTATCATCGTCTCCCCTGGAGGAGCCCGACGCCCCGACGGATTTCGCGACCTTGTTCGAGGACGAAGACGTCCTGGTCCTGGCCAAACCCTCCGGCCTGCCCGTTCTGCCCGGCGGGCTATTCCTCGAGAATACCCTCCTCCATCTTGTCCGTGAGCGCTATGGTCCCGGCAGCTCTCCTCTCCACCGGCTGGGTCGAGGCACCTCCGGCGCCATCCTGTTCACCCGGAACCGGCCGGCCGCGCGCTCGTTAGCCAAGGCCATGGCCGAGCGGCGGATCGTCAAGGTCTACCTGGCCCTGGCTTCGGGGAGCGGGATGCCCGAGGCGTTCACTGTCGACGCGCCGATCGGTCCGGTCCCGCACCTGCGGCCCGCGACCGTCAACGCCTACCGCGCCGACGGCCGTCCATCGTTAAGTCACGCCCGGGTCGTCCGCCGGCTTCCCGAGGAGAATGCGGCCGTCCTTGAAGTGACCATCCCAACGGGACGTCCCCACCAGATCCGCATCCACCTCAGCTACGCGGGGTATCCGCTTGTTGGCGACCCGCTCTACCGGATCGGCGGGGTCCCCCGCTCCGCCCTCGCCGATGAAGAATTGACGACGACCCCCGGCGCGACGGGATATCTCCTCCACTCCTGGAAGATCCGCTTCCCCCATCCGGCGAAGCCCGAGGACGTCGAAGTCGTCTGCCCGCCCCCCGCTCCACTCGCCCCGGGGACCTAGTGTCCCGTCTCACAATTCTCTTTCCAAAGTCCTCTGTCTAGACGGGACACTCCCAGGGGGCAGTCAAGCTCCCCCCTCGGCGCTTCGTTTCACTCCGCTGACCCCCTGAGGGGAACGTCGCCGTCCCCCTCAAACTCCCCCGCGGTGGTGCGTCTATGTTGATCATTTTGAAAGCCAAGTTATTTGAGAGACGCACCACTCGTCTCCGCGGGCCGGAGCGGTTTTCGCGGTCGCGGCCTTTGTCCCGATCCCGACGGCCGCCGATCATCTTCCGACCTGATCCAACACCGGGCCGTTCGTCACTGAGCCTCTGATACATCTCCGTTATTGTGACCCGTCCAGCAGGGACGGAAGGGGATGGCGCCCCGAAGACCCCAAGCACGCGTTGCCTGAGACACTTTGCCAGACCTTAATCTTAGATATTACCCACCCTATACCCTCCCTATACAGGGAGGGAGAAAGGTCAGTGTCTCAGGAAAGGTCGGAGGGGGGCCCGTCGGCCTTGGCCGACGGGGGAACCGACGGGACTGGTTCCCGGGGGCCGGGGGGCTAGGGGCGCATCGCCGTCCGGACCTGCGCTGGCGCGAGGGGTGGAAGTACATCATGACACCTAAAGAGATACTGACCTGAGCCTCAAGGCGGTTGATTTTTTCCGGTACTTACCATAATTTGTGGGTCAGGTATTTTCGGATAAGACCGCAGGCTGGAGGTGCCCGAATGCGCAAGGTTATTTCTCTGACAATGCTGTTCCTCTCATCGGCCGTATTCTCACAAGCCGTTCCCCTGCAAAAACAGGCGCTCCGGATCTCGGAGCTGAGCGAGCCGGCCCGGCTGGTCCGGGACACTCCCCTGGTCAAGGACGGACGGCCGGCATCCGATATTCTCCATCCGGATACCGAGGCGGGCCGTCAGGCGGCCGCCGCGATCGCCTCGGCGGTCCGCGCCCTGACGGGCTGCCGGTTGACCGTCCGGCCGGGCACCGTCGCCGACGTCCAGCTTGACCGGGCCGCGATCCTCATCGGGAACGTCAATTCCAACCCGGCCTTGTCCCTCCTCTATGCCCGGTTCTTCACGCCGGTCGACGCCATCTGCCCCGGCCAGGGAGGGAGCCTGGTCCACACGGTCTTCGACCCCTTGGGCAAGAAAGTCAACGCCGTCGTGGTCGGCGCCTCTGATGACGCCGGCCTGGCCCGGGCCGCCGATCGCCTGATCGCCGAGATCCGGAAGCTGAAAAAGGGGAAGAGCCTCTCGCTGCCCCGGATCTTCGCCGCCGACTATAGCGCCGCGTTCCGGGCACGCAACCCGTTCGCCGGGGTTGCGCCAGCCGCCGACCGCCTCGAGTCGGGGCTTCGGGACGGACAGAAAGCGCTCGACGAAGGGATCCATACCTCTATCGCCGGCGAGCTGGCCAAAGCCGCCCTGCGCTATCAGCTGAATGGCGACGCTGTGGAAGCCAAGTTATACGCGGCCCTGTGGGATATGTACGCGAAAAGCGCGGTGGAGGACGCGAGCAAGTTTGGCGGCCCTTGGGGATTCGACAGCGATTTCCGTTCCATGGAGGTCGTGGCCGGCTGGCGCGTCGTCGAGAACGACCCTTCGCTGACCGACGCGGAAAGGCTGGCCGTGACCCGCGCGCTCGGACGCTGGGTCTCCGAGCCGGTCGTCCAGAGCTGCGCCGAGACGGGCGGCAGCCGCGTCCTGCATAACCACGAGACCTTCCCCGCCCTGGGGACACTCTTCGCCGGCCTGTATTTCTCAGAAGTCTGCCCCGCCGCCGAGGGACCGGAGTGGCTGAAGATCGCCGACGCCCAGTTCCGCCGGCAGGCCGGGCACTTCAAACCCCAGGAAGACTGCAACGGTTACCAGTGGCTCACCATCGGGCACCTGTTCCGGTACGCCGTCGCCCGGCCCGACCCCACGGTCTTTGACAACGGCAACGCCAAGAAGATGATCGATTACTGCATCGGCACTATGGACAACCTCGGCATCCAGGTGCCGTACGGCGACACCGGGTCCTGGAAATGCTGGGACAGCGAGATGGCCTGCCTGAACGTCTACGCTTTCGTCACCGGCGACCCGGCCGCAGCCTGGACGGCGGCCCGGAAGACGGCGGTCAAGGACTACTCCGCTCTGTACGGGTACTGTCTCGACACGGCCGGCGAAACCCCGGCCGGTTTCGGCGGGGTCCGCCGCTGGCCGCTCGAGCCACAGTATGTCGCGACCTTCCCGCCCGAAAAACCCGTGCCGCCGGAAGCCCTTTTCGACAAGATCTCGTTCCGCGAAGGGTTCGACCCGGCTGGCCCCTATCTTCTCCTCGACGGCCTGAGCAACGGCGGCCACAAGCACCTCGACGGCAACAGCCTGCCGCGCCTGACCCAGTTCGACCGCATCTGGCTCGCGGACAACGACTACTTCAAGACGGCCGTGAAATACCATAATTCGCTGATGGTCTTCCGGGACGGGCAGGCGACTCCGATCCCCGCCTACACCCGGTTCGTCGGCAGCGGCGAGAACGACCGCTTCGGCTATTCCCAGACGCGGATCGAGGATTACTCGGGCGTGGACTGGGACCGGACCGTGGTCTGGCTGAAGCGCCTGGGCGCGTTCGTCGTCCTCGACCGGCTGACGGCCCGCGAGGCGAGCGATTACCAGTTCCGCCTGCTATGGCACGGCGTCGGGGAGGCCGCGCTGTCGGAAAAGGGGCTGTTCCTGACGCAAAAGGGCCCGTCGTACTGGATCCAGCCCGCGCCGGGCACCCTTCTCGAGCTGAAAAACGACGCCGAGCTCGGCGCCAACTGGAAAGATTACCCCCACGCCGACCCCTTCGTCCGTTCCCTGAACGCGACGGTCTATAAAAAGCTGGCCCAGGGAGAATCCCACCTGTTCGCGACCGTCCTCCATGGCGCCGCGGGCGCGAACGCGGAGCCGTGGGCTCTCGAGCACCTGGAAAGCCTGAGCGGAGTCCGCCTGACCGCCGGCCCGGAAAAAATGGTGATCGGCCTGGGACCCATCGAGCAGCCGACCTACTACGGGACCTTCCGGAGCGACGCGGGCCTGATCGTACTGGACAATGGCATCCTTTCCCTCTTTTCGGCCACCTCGGCCGGTCTTGACGGTTCGCCCCTCCACAGTTCGACCCAGCCGGAGACTGCCGAGATCGCCGTCCCCGACAGCCTGTCGCTCATCGATGGGCTTCCAGCCGTCACGCCGACTGTGACGAAGGGCCTGCAGATCAAGGTCCCGGCGCAAAAGCTGGCTTGGGAGAAGGGCGTCGCCGAAGCCGGCACGGCTCCCGACGCCGGATCCCCGATCACCCGCCTGGCCGCGGCCTCGCTCGACGGCCCGGGAAAGCCCCGGTCGATCCTGGTGGGAACGACCGCCGGCCGGCTCGCCGCCCTGAACGGTGACGGCACCGGGCGCTGGGAGATGAGCGTCCCGGACAGGATCAACGACATCGCCGCGGCCGACCTCGATGGCGACGGCCGGGATGACGTGGTCATCGGACGGCAGGACACCAACGTCACCACGCTAGATCATGCGGGCAAGGAGAGATGGAGCCGGATGCTGGATTACTACCGGCGGCCGCCCTACGTCAACGTCGTTCGGACGGGAGACCTCGACGGCGACGGCCGGCCCGAGGTCATCGCCGGCGGCGAGAACTGGCGCTTCTACGCCTTCGGCGCCGACGGCCGGCCGCTCTGGAACTACGAGAGCGTCCATCCCTCGCGGTCGGGAGCGGCGGCCGACCTTAACGGCGACGGCAAGGCGGAAGTCCTCTGCGGCACCCACTACTACTGGATGACCACCCTGAATCCCGACGGCACGAAGCTTTGGACCTACGGGACGTTCGGCGCCAGCTTCGGGCCCATCTGCTACGATATCGCCGTCGGCTCGTTCGACGGCGACCGGACCCGGGGAGTCGTCCTCGGCGGCGGCGACGGCGGGGTCCATTACCTCGGCTCCGATGGGAAGCTTCGCCTGAGGTACGACACGGGCGACGAAGTGCGCAAAGTCTTGGCGGCCGACCTCGACGGCGACGGCCGCGACGAGATCATCGCCGGGTCGATGAGCCGGAGCGTCTACGCGTTCGACGCCGGCGGGAAGCGCCTGTGGCGGTTCGAGACGGGCTCTCCGGTCAACACCCTGGCCTTTGTCACGCAAGGGGAAAAGCGGCGGCTCCTCGCCGGGACCGAATCCGGGGACCTGTACGGCTTCGATTCGACGGGAAATCGCGTTTCCCTGAATTCCTTTGGGGCTCCGATCGTCGACATCGTGGCCGTGGAAAAGGGCGCGGTGGTGGCGACGGCCGACGGCACGGTCCGCCGGGTGGAGATCCAAGAGTGATATTCTCCGACCGGCGAGACGCATCGCTCAAGGAGAGAAGGGTGAGGCCATGACGTATCGTCGCGTGATGCTGGCGCTCCTCGGGGTGTGCCTCGCCCAGCGGGCCCTGGCCGTCGAGCCCTGGTGGATCAAGGAGACGGCGATGAATCCCGGCGGCGAGCTGCGACTGGACGACAAGCCCTGGTGGCCGCGCGCCCGGGCCCTCAAGGCGGGCGAGCAGTTCACGGTCCAGTCCGCAGGGCCGGGGGGCGGCCTGATGCTTGTCCGCCGTGAGACGCGCCAAATGCTCCCCGGCAAGGACATGATCGTCTGGATCATCGACGACGACGGCGACATGCCGCCGGCCGACCCGCTCCCCGATACGGACAGCGATTGCTACGTCGCGGATTACGACGGCGACGGCACGGTCGACCAGATGCTCGATTATCTGGACGAGGACGCCGACGGGGACGCCGACATCATGGAATTCCGCTATTTCACCGGCAGCCGGCTGCGCGTCGGGCTCAACGCCGTCGACCTCGACGACGACAACCTGATGAAACCGGTCATCGATTACCAGAGGCTGGCCGGGGACGACAACTATTTCCTGATCGACACCTCCGGCAACTCGCAGTACTACCACCAGATCTACGATCCCGAGACCGGGCGATGGATCCCGGCCTCGGAATGCCCGTTCACCTTCATCGACACCGACGGCGACGGAGCGAGCGAGGTCGTCCTGCGCTTCAGCGCCGTGCCCAAGGATTTCGACCGGGCCGCGGAACCGGACTGGGCCAACCGCTGGGCGATCCACCTCGGCCCGTTCCTGCCGATGATGAAGGAGATGGGCGTCGCCGCCATCCGCTACAGCTTCGACGTCGACAACCTCAGCGGCCCGGCGCAGCCGCACCATTACGAGATGGGCTTCAACCTGAGCGGCTTCGTCCCTTACGTATTCGAGGGGATGGAACGGCCGAATAAGCTGCGCCGGCCGCCGCAAACGAACCTCGCCCTTCCGCCGGACCGCTCCCGCGCGGTCGCCGACAGCTATCCCGCCGCCTCGACCGGGTTTTCCTTCCGCGAATTCTCCGACGGCACCATCAACCTCGGCTATTCCAAGCGGGACCGCGAATACGACCAGCGCTGGGAGGGCGTCTTCTGGATGTGGCGCCGCGTCATCATGCAGAACACGGGCGGACCGGTGCAGACCTGGAACGTCCGCCGCGAGTTCTCGTCCCAGCCCGCCGACCGCCGCCGGGTTTATTACAGCCCCGTCGACCGCCGCCTGCACTTGAAGGGCGCCGAAAGGGGCTGGCTCCGCGTCGGCGCGATCCACGACCAGGAGCCGATCGGGGAATGGCGGATGTACGACACCGACGGCGACGGCTATTTCGATCGCTGGGAATGGTATGACGCCGGCGCCGGCGAGCCCTATCGCGTCGCCGAGATCCGCGACGCGGACAACCTCGATTTCGGCGACGATTACGATAAGATGTTCGCCTTCTATAACGAGACGGCCGTTCCCGAGGCCACCCGCCTCGACCGGTCGTTGATCGACACGCTGCGGCGGCTGCCCGGCCTGAAGGCGCGGATTCCCGAGGGTCTGACGGCGGCCGACGAGCCCAAGATCAGCCCCGGGGAGCGCCGCTACCTGCTCGACGTCACCCGCGAGGCGCTCTACCGGCAGTTCCGCGGGGAGGCCCAACGCCGGGCCGATGCGAATATGGACAGCGCTGAATTCCTGGACAGGGTGAGCGATCCGGCCGAGCGCCGAACCTCGCAGAACGCCTACGAGGTCACGGTCCTCCTCAGCCGTTGCGACCGGCTTTACGGACAGGGCCGGTTCGAGGAGCTTCCGCCGCTCGTCGACCAGGTCTGGGAGCTGGCCCTTCCCCTGAAGATCCGAAACAGATAGACAGCCATGGACTTGAAAGAATACGGCTGGGATGAGGATTTCGCCGCCGCCTTTGAGCCGTACTCGGCCGCCGGTTTCGTTCCCGCCAGGGTTATCAAGCAGCAGCGGGACCTCTCGACGCTCGCCGGCCCCGGCGGGGAGCTCGAAGCGGCTGTTACGGGCCGGTTTCGTCATCAGGCCGCGGGCCTCGCCGATTATCCGGCCGTCGGAGACTGGGTCGTGATCGCCGACCAAGGCGACGGCCGGGGGGCGATCCAGGCCGTCCTGCCGCGCCGCAGCGCGTTCGTCCGGAAGGTCGCGGGAGGGGTCGTCGAAGCCCAGGTCGCCGCGGCGAACGTCGATACCGTGTTTCTCGTCAGCGGGCTCGACGGCGACTTCAACCTCCGGCGGATCGAAAGGTACCTCGCGACGGCCTGGACAAGCGGCGCCTCGCCGGTTGTCGTCCTCAACAAGTCCGACCTGCGGGACGATCTTCCTGATGTCGTCGCCGCCGTGAGCGCCATCGCGCCCGGCGTCCCCGCGGTCGCGCTCAGTGCGCTCGCGGCGGGAAGCCTGGAGGCTCTCCGGCCGTATCTCGTCCCCCGGCGGACGGTCGCCCTGCTCGGCTCGTCGGGAGTGGGGAAGTCCACGCTCGTCAATCGCCTCCTGGGCGAGGATCGCCTGCCGACGGCACCGGTGAGCGACGCCGAGGCGGGCCGGGGGCGGCACACCACGACAACGCGCGAGCTCATCAAGCTTCCGGGCGGGGCCCTGCTGATCGACACGCCGGGGATGCGCGAGCTCCAGCTCTGGGCGGACGACGACGGCTTGGACAGGACCTTTGACGAGATCGACAGGCTGGCCGCCGGCTGCCGGTTCCGGGATTGCCGGCATGAACAGGAGCCCGGCTGCGCCGTCCGGTCCGCCGTCGAGGCCGGGACCGTGGATGAACGACGCCTGGCGAGCTACCACAAGCTCCGCAGGGAGCTCGGGTTCATGGAGCTCAAGCGGGACGTCAAGGCCCGACGGCAGCAGGAAAAAGCCGCGGGCCGGCAGTTCGCCGTCCGGCTCAAGGAAGTCAAGAAGAACAAGCCGGGATATCAATAACACGCCGATAATGAAGGCTGCGCTTCAGGCCGGGAGGGATCACCCATGACCACGTTCTCGCGCCGGGAATTCCTGGCGGCCGCGGCGACGGCCTCCGCCTCTTTATTGACCTCGAGCCGGAAAGCGCCAGCGCTCGAGGGTGCCGCCGGGAAACCCAAGGTCGCGCTGATCCACGCCACCGACCTTCTCCGCCCGCACGCCGACCCCGACGACCATTTCGACCTGGCCACCGTCTACTCGCTGGCTGTCCGGCGCCGTTTCGAGCTCCTTGCCGTAATGATCGATCATCCCCCCGCCGACTTTGGGAAGGACCCGGACGTACTGGCCGTCGCCCAGATGAACCGGCTCAGCGGGCTGGCCGTGCCGGTCCTGACGGGTTCCCCGAGGCGCCTCGATCCCGGCGAAGCCTTGCTTCCGGAGAATAGGGAAGTGGTCGGGGGGGTGGTGGCCCTCTTGCGGATCATGCGGGCTTCGGCCCTGCCGGTCGCGATCTCGGTCGTCGGCTCCTGCCGCGACGTCGCCCTGGCGGGCCGCCTCGATCCGGAGCTCTTCGCCGCCAAGTGCGCCGGCATTTACCTCAACGCCGGCTCGGGGACGCCCGACCGGGCCAAGGCCGGCCGCCTCGAATATAATGTCGAACTGGACCCGGCCTCCTACGGGGCGATCTTCGGCCTGCCCTGCCCGGTGTTCTGGCTCCCGTGCTTCGAAGTCGCCCCGGGCGGCGGCGTGCCCATGGCCGTCGGCGAGTTCGGGACCTACTATCGTTTTTTGCAGAAAGACATCCTGCCGCGCCTGTCGCCGCGCCTTCAAAACTACTTTGCCTTCATGTTCAAGCAGGGCGAATCCGAACGGGACTATCACTCGGATGCGAGCGCCCTCCGGCCGGATTGGCTGAGTTATTTGGATGGGCCGCCGGACAGGGCTCTTCTCGAACGGCAGGGGGACCGCTTCCGTAATATGTGGTGCACGGCCGGCTTCCTGCATGTGGCCGGGCTCGCCGTGACGGGGGACGGCGAGATCCGGGAGCGCGCGGAGACAGCCTCGGTGCCCGTCTATACGTTCGATTCCGTCCGTGTCCGCTGCGGCGCCGACGGCGTCACGGAATGGTCGCCGGATCCCGGGCCCAAAAACCGATTTCTTTTCCACGTGCGGGACACCGGGCGCTATCCGGCGGCGATGACGACCGCCCTGGGCGAGTTGCTCGGCTCCTGGCCCTGATTCGAGGGCCCCGGGCGGTCATTCGGGCAGCCGGACACGAAGCGTCCGCGCGGCGCGCACGTTCCTGAAGACAAGCCGCCGGCCCGTCCACGGCGAAGGCCCGAGGATCATCGAGCGATTCTCGGGTCTTACGGGAGGCCCGTCAATTTCGGATGTTTTTTGATGGCCCCGGGCCTCGGACCGCGCTCAGTCTCTTTGAATGTCCAGCTTTTTATGCCAACGCTCGTAATCGTCGAGTTGGAATGGCGCTTCCCCGGCCAGATAATGGTTCGCAAGTTTTTTTTGGCCGATGGTGGTATCGATCAGCCACATGGCTTGTCCCCCGCGCGCGGGGATATGGCCGACCACGGTCTTGCCGTTGGCCGGGATGCCGAACGAGGAGGAGAAAAGCGTCTCTCCGGTATCCGCCGTCCGGACCACGACCGTCCCCTCCTTTTCCTCTCTCGTATCATTCACGGCGACGACCGGATGACGGCCATCCCGAGGGTCCCCGATCATGACGCAGGCATCGGGCTGCGCCTGCCGGATATAAAAATAGGCCAGCTTCTTGCTGTTATAGAAATCGACGATGGCATCCGAGAGGATCGGCCAGCCGTCGCGCAGGTTCCACCAGATGATGCCCGTTTTCCGAAATTTATCCATTCTCCAAAATTCGATGAAAAACTTCATGGCTTCCGCCTGGACGACCTGGGAGGCAAAAATGAACCGGTCCAGGTCCCGGGGGACATCTCCGAACAGCGCCTTGACCTGATTGGTCATGAGATCGTTCCGGTCCAGGGTTAATGTCGAATTCGGATGAGACCGGACGGCTTTGGTCTGCCATTGGTCGTTCCACCGGCCGTCGGCCCCCCAGGGGTAAACATATTCGGGATCGAACATCCGCTCGAGGCTGCCGCGGTTGGGGCAGCCGTGATACCCGATCTCGCTCACGAAATGGGCGTTGACGTCGGTGTAGAAGGGAGCCTTGTAATAGCCCCGCGGCCCCCAGAGGTGGACTTCCGGCAAAATGCTCTCGTTGTTCCCTTGCCGGAAATAGTCTTCGCCGCAATAGGGAGAGCTCGGCAGGTAGTCCCTCAGGGGATCGTATTCCCAGACGGCGCGGCGCAGCACCTCGCGGCTGATCCTGTCGATCTCCGGATTCACGGCTTTCGTAAAATTCCACTCCAGGGACATATCCACTTCGTTATTTCCCGACCACAAGACCAATGACGGATGCTGTCTGAGCTTGAGGACGACCTGGATGGCCTCCTTCCGGATCTTGTCCGCGAAATCGTCGTCCTGGGGGTAGGCGGTTCCCGCCAGGGCGAAGTCCTGCCAGACCAGGACCCCGTTGGCGTCGCAGAGGTCGAAGAATTCATGATCTTCATAGACATTCCCGCCCCAACAGCGGATCATGTTGCAGTTCAGGTCCACGATCATCCGGAAAGCCTCTGCCAAGTGGTTCTTATCCCGGCTGTGGAAAGCGTCCAGGGGCACCCAGTTCGTGCCCCGCACGAAGATCTTTTCCTTGTTGATCAGGAAGACGAATTCGCCCGGGTTGTCTTTGGTCGTGGTCTCCGTGCGGATCAGATCGGCGGTCCGGATGCCGATCTTCTCTCTTTTTTCATCCAGGACCGTCTTTTTTTCGTCCAGGATCCGGACCGTCGCCTCATACAGGACCGGCTCGCCGTAGCCCCTGGGCCACCAGAATTCGACTTTGTCCAGCGACAGCCGATGCCGGCCGCAATGATCGTTCAGTTGAAAGGAACCGTGGTACACCGTTTCCGTGCCCCTTTCGAGGGAGACCTCCATGGTCAGCCCGTCCAGGGGGAGCCGGTCTGAAGCCAATTGCCAGTCTAAAAGAATCTTCGCCGTCCTTTGCGCGACATCCACATCATCGGTCATCCAGTAGACCTGTTCCAGCCGCGTCGGTTGGCTGATTTCCAGGCGGACCCCCCGCCACAGCCCGGCGCTGACCAGCCGCGGCATGATGTCCCAGCCGTACATATGCGGCGCTTTGCGGGTATGCTCCTGCTCCACCCGGAAAAATTTCCGGGAACCGATCGACCCGTTGATGTGTTTCTGCGCTTCGGCGACAGCCGGATCGATGCGGACGTGCACCGTATTCCCGCCCGCCAGGGCCAGCCGATCGGTGATGTCGAACCGCTGGCCGATCAACATGTTGTCCGTTTTTCCGACCAGCGAGTTGTTGATCCAGATCGTGCCGAAGCAATCCAGTCCCTCGAAGACGATCTCGACCCGTTCACCAGCCGTCCGCCGGGGGGTGGCGAACGATCGGGAATACCACCACTGATAGGCCTCATATTGGCGCAGGGCATAGATATGATTGCCGGTCTCGGGGTCGCCGATCTTTCCCGACGCCAGCAGAGCCAGCTCGACATTGCCCGGCACGGCCGCCGGTATCGTCGGCCAGTCTGTGTTCTTCATTTCATCCGGGGTCGCCGGCGCGTTCCGGCCAAACGGGCCATAGGTCAACCGCCATTCGCCGTCCAGCGGAATGACGGCCCGGCCCTGGCCATAAAGCCAATTCCCCATTACGAAAACTGCCACGGCCATTATGATCTTTTTCATTTTTTCTCTGTTGGCATTCTGAAGAAGTTCGTCCGTGATGTCAATCTATTCCCGGCCATTGACACGCGCTTGAGGCCGCGAATATCATGGTCGCGGATGATGACGGAAGCGAGGTGAACGCATCATGATGACCAGACTCGTCCGCCTGTTCGTGTGCGCGGCCTGCTGCTTCTCGATCGCCGCCGCCCAGGCCCGCGACAGCGGTCTCCCGACAAACCCGTCGCCGGCCGGGACCCTCACCGTCCTGCCGGAGCGGATCGACGGCGTCGCCCCCAAGGACATGATGAAGGCCTGGCTCAAGCGCCGGACCGACGCGGCCTTCGAGCGGTGGGCGAAAAATTACGCCGGCCTGACGACGCCGGCAGCCGTCGCCGCCTACCAGGCGCACCTTCGCGCCAAGTTCCTCGAGGCGATCGGCGGGCTGCCCGAGCGCACGCCGCTCCAGGCCCGGGTCACGGGCAGACTCGTCCGCGACGGCTATAGTGTCGAGAAGGTGATCTTCGAGAGCCGGCCGGAATTTTACGTCACAGCCGCTCTCTTTCTGCCGGATTCGTCCCGGCACAAGCCGCCCTATCCGGGGGTCCTTATTCCCTGCGGCCATTCCGAAAACGGCAAGGCGTACGAATCCTACCAGACGATGGGCGCCTCGCTGGCGCTGGCCGGCCTGGCGGCGCTCGTCTTCGACCCGATCGACCAGGGAGAGCGGTTTCAGCTGCTCGACGCGACGGGCAAGCCGGTGCTGGGCGGCGTGACGGGTCACACGATGGTGGGGGTGGGCGCCATGCTGCTCGGGCGGAGCGTCGCCCAGTTCGAGATCTGGGACGGGATGCGGGCCCTCGACTACCTCCTTTCGCGCCCCGAGGTCGATCCCGCGCGGGTCGGCGTCACGGGGAACTCGGGCGGCGGCACCCAGGCCTCGTACCTCATGGCGCTTGATGAGCGGCTCAAGGTCGCGGCGCCGAGCTGCTATCTCACGGGCTTCAAGGCGCTGCTCGGGACGATCGGCCCCCAGGACGGGGAGCAGAATATCTTCGGCCAGCTCGCCTTCGGCCTGGACCACGCCGATTACATCCTGATGCGGGCGCCGGCGCCGTTCCTCATCTGCGCGGCGACGAACGACTTCTTCGACATCGGCGGCGCCTGGGAAACGTTCCGCTATGCCAAACGGCTCTACACCCGCCTGGGATTTGCCGAGCGCGTCGAGCTCATGGAGAACGACGCGCCCCACAACTACAACACCCTCCAGCGCCAAAGCGTCCTCCGCTGGATGTCGCGCTGGCTCCTCGGCCGGGACGCGCCGCTCGTCGAGCCGCCGATCGCGCTGTTCACGGACGAGGAGCTGCGGGTGACGCCGCGGGGGCAGGTCATGCTGATTCCGGGCGCGCGCACGGCCTACGACTTCAATGCCGAATTGGCCAAGGAGCTGGCCGCCAAACGCGCGCCCCTGTGGGCCGCCGCGAGCGCCGAGGAGCGCCGGGCCAGGGTCCGGGCCGTCACGGGCATCCGGCCGCTCGGCGAGATCCCGGAGCCGGCACTCGAAGACCGCGGCGAGGGGCGCCTGGTCGTCGTCCATGATGACGGCATCCGGTTGCCGGTGATCACCGAGAACGCCGCCGCGGCCGGCGAGCACGGCCTGGTCCTGGCCGTGGCTGAGGACGGTAAGTCCGCGGCGCTGGCCTCGGGCGCCGCGGCCGCGGGCCGGCGCGCGCTGTGGGCCGTCGATGTGCGGGGCGCGGGGGAGACGCTGCAGACCGACCCGGCCTATGCCGCCGAGTTCGGCCCGAACCTGAACGAGGCCGTGACGGCGTATCTTCTTGGCCGCTCCTACGTCGCCATGAGGGCGGAGGATATCCTCGTCTGCGCGCGGGCCGCGGCGGCCCGGACCCCCACGCGCACGGTCGACCTCGCGGCCTCCGGTTCGGTGGGCGTCCCGGCGCTTCACGCCGCGGCCCTGGAGCCGCAGCTGTTCTCGTCGGTCAGGATCGTCCGGTCGCTCGGCTCCTGGACGGATGTCGTCGACAGCCGCACCCACCGCGGCCAGTTCATCAACGCCGTCCACGGCGCGCTGGAAGTGTACGACCTGCCCGACCTCGCGGCCATGCTCGGCGAGCAAGGTCAAGATCGAAGAGCCGCTCGACGCCCGCGGCGGGATCCTCAAGCGAGAATAATCCGGAGTTCAGAAAGGATCGACCATGAAACGACGTGAGTTCATCAAACACGGCGGCGGTTTCGCGCTGGCCGGCCTGACATTGGAAAAAGTCTCCCTTTCCGGCACTGGCCGGCGCCTGGAACGTCGAGTCTCTCAACCTCCTCTTTCGTCGTCCTCCACGACGCCTCAGATTTCGGCCGAGGACCAGCGCCGACGGCTGGTCAATATCTCCCTGTGCGAGCAGGGCATCCGGCGCTGCCTCAGACGGCAGCTCATCCAGGATTATTTGCCGGGACAGGTCGTCTACAACCTCGGCGAATATCCCTGCCGGAAGGTCTGGAGCCCGGACGACTGGGATGAGAAGGCGCTCGACGGGCTGAAGGCGGCCGGGGTGGAGCTCGTTCAGCTTCACGAGGAGTGGAACGATTCCCAGCGTCTCTTCGGGGCCGACAAGTTCCGGCCTCTTGACGAGCGCGGCTTTCGCCGGTTTGTGGACATGGTCCATGCCCGGGGCCTGAAGCTCATCGTCTACGCGTCGTCGGGATTTTTCGACCGGCGCGACCCCGATTTCCGGGAAGAGTGGGCGCGGCCTTGGGACCTTGTCGAAATCTATTGGCGGTACGCCTATTGTTCTCCGGCCAGTCCCGGCTGGCGGGCTTACCTCCTGCCGCGGATATCGGCGCTCCTCGATGACTATGGGGTCGACGGGATCTACAACGACCTGGGCTATAAGCCGATCTACCCGAAGGACCCGCCGCCGGCGGCCGATGAGATGTTCGCCTTCGAGGAATCCGAAAAGCGGGACGGCGCGCTCGAGGATCTCCTGGGCCTCATCTACGGCGAAGTCAAAAAAAGACACGGCCTCGTCAAGATCCATTATCATTCCCAAGCCCTGCCGAGGCTCGAGAACAGGATCTATGATTATCTCTGGGTGGGCGAGTCGGTGCGCGACGGCGACGGCCTGCGCGAAGCCGTGAAAGATTATCCGGCCTATGTGGTGCCCTGCCTGGACATGAGCCGGGCGAAGATCGAAAGGGAGGACGACCTTTATCTCCACGCGATCCCCTACCTGCAGTTCCCGCTTCTTCTCGGCGGGCGTCCCTTCACCGGGGAGCGCGCGGCCATCCCGGGGATCAAGTATCAGCCGGAGGAGACCGATTTCTGGACCGCGCATTGCCGCAGGATATGGCGCTTCTATCAGGAGCATCCGGAAGGGCCCCACAGCTATGGCTGGTGGGACAGCTGCCCGGGACGGCCCGAGGCCAGGCCGACCTATGAGAAGTGGATGAAGCTCTATAAGCCGATGGTCGAACCCGGGACCGTCGCCTATCTCGAGCTCGGAGCGAGCGATTTCTTTGTCGAGCCGCCTCCCGCCGGGGTGGTGGCGAGCGCGTTCGCCAACCGTGAGCTGTATCTTGTCCTGGCCAATTATTCCTCCGCCCCGGTCCGGCTCCAGACGAGGCGGCCCTTCCTGGCATGCGATCGGTCCGGGCCGCCGGCGGCGGTCTGGCCGCTCGCGCCCCGCAGCCTATTGATCCTGAAACGCGCCCCGGACGACGCCGTGTAAGCCGCGGGGCGCCGGGTTATTCCAGTCGCTTGATGATGTGCCAGCCGTACTTTGAGCTTGCGGGCTCATAAGCGGCCAGCCCGACGCCGCCGACGGGCAAGCCGAACCCGACCTCGCCGAAGCTCCAGACCATCCCGGCCCGCGAGTATTCTTTCTTCTCCTTGAGGAGTTCGAGGCCGAAGTTCGCCATCCGGTAGATGCCGGGGTACTCATCGTCCGTGTAGCGCTTGACCAGCCGATCGAAATCCTCGCCCTTTTTCGCCCGCTCGAAAATCTCCAGGGCGAGGGCCCGGGCGTCTTCCCGGCTGCGCGTGATCTTGGCTTCGGGGATCGAGCCTTGGAAGGCGATCAGGATATGCTGGACGGCAACGCGGTCCGGCCCGGCCGGCCTGCCGGCGGAGAGGATCTTGATCGGCGGACCGAGGACTTGGCCTTGGCAGGGCGACTGGTGGATCTTCCTCACCTTGTCCATCCCCTGGACCACCCTGCCGAAGGCGGCGAATCCCTGGCCGTCCTTGTTGCGCCGGCCGCCGAAGTCGAGCTCGGGCTGGTCGCCGAGGCAGATAAAAAAGCTCGAGGTGGCCGAATCCGGGGTGCTCCGGGCCATGGACAGGGTCCCGTCGAGGTGCTTTAAACCCGTCACGGAGGTCCTTTCGAGGGGAATCGGAGGGAAGCATTTTTCCGGAGGGAGCAGCCCGCCCTGGATGACCTCGATCTTCACTTCGTCGGCGGGCTGGTTGGCCGTCGTCACGGTCCTGTGGAAGACCGCGTCGTCGTAACGCTTGGCCTCGACATATCTCAGAAAGTTGGCCGAGGTCACGGGCGCCTTGTCCTGGTCGACGGCGACGACGATGATCCCCAGTTCGGTCCGGATATAGACGACGGGATCTTGGCCGGCCGGGCCGGCCAAAGCCGTCACCAGCAGCAGCGCCGCCAGAAGCGCGTATGTCTTCATCGGGCATCTCCTTGTGTCAAGCTCTCGGGTGGAGAGTTTAACATAACCCGGCCCTGGATTTTCCGGGCCGGGGGTCTCCTTCCCGGCCGGACGCGAGGCTATCGGCCGCGCCGGCCGGCGCTCGCGGAATTCCGGCCATTGACACATCAGCCCGGCCGCGAATATCCTCATCTTGTCGGAAACGGCATCATCCCGGAGTGCGAAGTCACAAGGAGGACTTAATGAGAATCGGACCCCGAACACGGCTTGACGACCTGCTGAAAGAATTCCCCTTCCTTTTGGACTTCCTGGCCGGGCTTTCGCCGCGGTTCGCCAAGCTCCGGAATCCGGTCATGCGCCGGACGGTGGGCCGCGTCGCGACCCTCCACCAGGTTGCCGGGTTTGGAGGCCTTCCGTTGCCCGAGTTGCTGCTCAAGATCCAGGCCGAGATCAAGAGGGCGGCCGGTGAAGATGTCGGGATCGAGGCGGGCGGCACCTCTCCGGAACCTGTCGATACCGGGGAAGCCCGTCAGGAAGTGCTCAAAGACATCATCCGCGAGCTCCATGAAGGCGGAGACCTGGAGGAGCAGAAAAGGCGTTTCGCCGAGTTGATCAAGGACGTCCGCCCGACCGAGATCTCGGAGATGGAGCAGAAACTCATCGAGGAGGGATTGCCCGAGGCGGAGGTCAAGCGGCTGTGCGACGTCCACGTCCAGGTCTTCAAGGAGTCGCTCGAAGGCCAGCCCCTGCCGTCGGCCATCCCCGGCCATCCGCTCCATACCCTGACCGAAGAGAACCGGGCGCTCGAGAAGATCCTGGCCCGGTTCAAAGGTCTCCTGGAGAGAATCAAGCCCGGGGACGGCGGCGGCTCTTTGGCAGAGCTTCGGGACGAGGTCAAGTCCGTTCTGGCGGACCTCGCCCAGGTGGAAAAGCATTATCTCAAGAAGGAGAACCAGCTCTTTCCGGCCCTGGAGTCGAAAGGGGTGAGCGGTCCTTCCAAGGTCATGTGGGCCATCCATGACGATATCCGGATGTTGATTCGGGAGTTCCGGTCGCTCCTCGTCGAGGAGAAGGCCGCGGAGCTGGTGACGATGGGGCGCCGGCTCTCCGAGATGATGGCCGATATGATCTATAAAGAGGAGAAGATCCTCCTGCCGATGAGCCTCGAAACCCTCGACGAGGCGGATTGGGCGCGCGTCAAGAGAGGGGAGGAGGAGATCGGCTATGCCTGGGTGACGCCGGGCGGCGGCTGGAAGCCGGCGGCGGCGGCCGAGGAGCTGCCTCCCGCTCCGGAATACCGGCGGCCTGAGGCGGCGATGGATCTCGACACCGGGGCGCTGACTCCCGAGCAGGTCAATCTCCTGCTCAAGAACCTCCCCCTCGATGTCACCTTCGTCGACGAGGCGGACGCCGTGCGCTACTATTCGGCCGGCGCCGAACGGGTTTTCCCGCGCAGCCCGGGGATCATCGGCCGGAAGGTCCAGGACTGCCACCCGCCGGGCAGCGTCCACGTGGTCAACCGCATCCTCGAGTCTTTCCGGAAAGGCGAACGCCAGGTGGCGGAGTTCTGGATCCAGTCGGCCGACCGGTTCATCCATATCCGCTACTTCGCGGTCCGCGACGCCGAGGGACGCTACAAGGGCTGTCTTGAAGTCACCCAGGATGCTTCGGCCGTCCGCCGGCTCCAGGGCGAACAGCGCCTATTGGACTGGAAATAAAGGCCGTCATTTTCGATTCGTTGACAGGGAGGCGCCCGATGAACAAACAATCAACGAAACCGGCTTGGATCATGTTTCTCCTTGTGATCCTGGCCGGGACGACACCCGCCTTCGGTCAGGTGCGGGGGTACGAATTATACAAAAAGCTCACGGCGGAGCGCCGGAACCTGATCGCGTTCGAAGGGGTCCGCGATGTCCGCTGGACACCCGACGGCGGATCTTACATTGTCAGCAAAGACAAGACGTTCCTTAAGGTTAATCCCGCGGGCGAAGAAGAATCCCCGCTGTTTGATGACGCCAAGCTCATCGCCGCCTACAAGGCGGTGACGGGCGAAACCGCGGACGCGCTTCCCTTCAGTCAGTTCGATTTCATCGAGGACGGGACAAAGATCCGGTTTTATAAGGATAACAACACCCGGGTTTTTTTCTACGACCCGGCCACCCAGGAGATCCGGATGTTCAAGGTCCGTCAGCCGGTCCGGGGGGTCCGCTTTGCCCAGTATCAGGAGGAATTCTCTCCGGACTATCGGTATACGGCCTACGTCGAGGACTACAACCTGTATCTGAGGGACCTCGGAAAGGACGCGATCACCGCCTTGACGACGGACGGCAGTGAAGATCTGCGGAACGGCTACCCCGATTGGGTTTACGCCGAGGAGTTCGCCCAGTCCGACTGTTTCTGGTGGTCGCCCGATTCGAAGAAGATCGCCTACATGCAGTTCGATGAGAGCCCGGTCCGAAAGTTCCCCGTGCTCCATGATGAGACGTTTGATTTCCAGCTCGAAATGCAGAGTTTCCCCAGGGTGGGGGAGAACAACCCGATCATCCGGTTCTTCATCGTCGACGTCGCGACCAAGAAGCGCCTTCAGGTCGACACCGGCCTCGAAACCAACGTCTACCTGTATAACGGGCGATGGTCTTATGACGGCCGGACATTCAGCCTGAAACGGATGAACCGCCTCCAGAACAAAGTTGAAATCCTCTCCGTCGATCCGGAGACCGGAAAATCCAGCGTCCTTTTAGCAGAACAGGACCCCGCCTTCATCACCGAGGGCATCGGCTTCATGCAGGAGGGAAATGAGATCTACTTCCTGCCCGACAACAGGCATTTCCTGCGGTCATCGGAAAGAAGCGGCTGGCGGGAGATCTATCTTTATGACCTGGAAGGAAAGCTTATCCGGCAGGTCACACAACACAAACTCCCGGTGGGCGGCATCCAGGCCGTGGACCTGGAGAACCAATGGGTCTATTTCACCGGGTATGAAAACCGGGGCCTGGAGTCACATCTTTACCGGATCCGGCTCGACGGGTCGAAGTTCACCCGGCTGACAAAGGAACCGGGCTCCCACAGGGTCAGCGTTTCCCCAGGGGGGGAATACTTCGCCGACACCTTCAGCTCCTGGGACAGCCCCGAGTCTTTCCGTCTCTACAAGGGGGATGGCACATTTGTCCGGGAACTGGGAAAGACCGTGCACAAAGACGAATATCGAGGGCTGAACCTGACGCCACCAGAGCATTTCGTGTTCAAATCGGGGGACGGCCGTTACGATCTCGACGGGATCCTGTTCAAGCCCGCCGGTTTCGATGCCGCCGGGAAATATCCGGTCATGTACATGGTTTACATGGGGCCCGGCACCAAGGCGATCAGCAACCGCTATTATGCGGACGACTTCCAGCAGGCTTTGAGCCAGCTCGGCTTTCTGATCGTGAACATCGATAATCGCGGGCTGCTCCGCAGGGGAAAGGAATTTGAAGCGGCGGCCCACGGCAAGCTGGGTCAGACCGATATCGAGGATCTCGTGGCGTCCATCACCGACCTATCCCGGCGGCCCTATGTGGATGCCGGCCGGGTCGGGATCACGGGAAGCTCGTACGGCGGCTACATCGCCATCATGGCCCTCCTGAAAGCCCCGGAGCAATTTCAGGTGGCGGTGGCCGGTTCACCGGGAACGGATTGGAGGAATTACGACACGATCTATACCGAACGGTACATGGGCCATCCCCTGTACAATCCTGAAGGCTATGAAAAGTCCAATCCCATCAATTATGTGAAGAACCTCGAGGGAAAGCTCCTGATCCAGCACGGCGCCGTGGACGACAACGCCCATCCCACCCATACGATGCAGCTGGTGGATGCCCTGCTCAAGGCGGGAAAGCAATTCGACTGGTTCATCTATCCCGGGCAGGCCCACGGGATCCGGTACCAGCAGGCCCGGGACAGACAAATGGACTGGTTCATGACTGTATCTCGAGCCCGAGGCCAAAGCCGCCTATTTTGCGGCCAAAAAAGCACCCCGCGCCAAGCCGTCTTAAGGAAGGCGACGGCCAGCCGCCCAAGGGCACTTCGGATTAAGAAATTCCCTAAGGAGCTGTTCAGGTGACCTTAACTGCAGCTTAGCTTAGGACTTTTGGGATATACCGCGCCCTTAGACAGGCCCAGGAATCCAAGGGCAGATTCCCCCCCGGTGTGGGAGTCCGCCCGTCGGTAACGGCTATCGTGTCGTGCGGGATCAACGCAGCGGGCCGGGGCCACCGGCCTGGAGGGGAAGCAGGCCGAACAGCCTGAACGCCGGGAAAAGCGGTGCGGCGCGTTCGGCCCGGCGCAGGAACGCGAGCTTGGCCCTCTGCTCCGCGATGAGCAGCGCATCGAAGCCGTCGACGTAGACCTGGTTGGCGGCTGCGATCTGCTCTCGCAGCGCCTCCGCCTTCAACATCAGCGTGCCGACCGCCGCCGGGTCGGGGTTAGCTCCCTGGAGCAGGTCCCGCAGATCTTTCTCGGTCGCCTGCAAATCCTCGCGCAGCGGCTCGACCGCGGCCTGGCGCGCCTCGAGCAGCGCGTCCCATGCGGTCACCTGGTCGGGGGTCAGTCCCAGGAACTGGATCACCACCTGGCGCGCCCGCGGCGCGTCTGGCTCGCCGACCTGAACGCCCGCCATCGGGATCTCCGGCCGCGGCCCATAGTCCTCACCCTGTTGCGCCAGCGCCGGGACTGCCAGCCCCAGGAAAGCGAGCGCGGCGATCATAGCTCCATACAAAATCCTTTTCCTCATTTTAAAAAAACTCCTCTTTTGATATTGGATACATTTACTTCAGGCCTTCCTCGGATGTCAATGGATCAAGCCATTCTCGATTTTGCCGGATCCTCATACCCGATTAGAACTCGCCGGCCCGCCTTCCTTTGCCACAGGCCGGCGGAGCTTCCCTTTTCTGTCAATGAGAAACCTGCTATTCTGGCGGCAAGGCAGCAAAACATGAGGCTAGCGAACCAGGATTGGCTGGGAACCCTGCGCCCTGCCTGTCTCAATTCGCTGGCGATCCCGCCCGGTCTGAGAGTTGCCGTCTTGGCGCCGCATCCGGATGACTTTGACGCGGCCGGCGTCACTCTCCGCGTGTTCCAGCGGAACGGGAACCGGGTCTCGCTGGCCGTGCTCACGTCCGGCGCCGGCGGCGTGGAAGACGGCTTCTGCAGTCCGCCGGCGAGGGCAGAAAAGGCCAGGATCCGGGAGAACGAGCAGAGGGCGAGCTGCCGGTTTTTCGGGTTGCCGCCGGAGGAGCTGCACTTTCTCCGGCTGGCGGAAGATGACGCCGGACAACTTGCGGACTGCCGGGAGAACGATCAGGCTATCCGGCGCTATCTGCTGGAAAGCGCGCCGCAGATCGTCTTTCTCCCTCATGGTAACGACACCAACCGTGATCACCGGCTGGTGTGGTCGCTGGCGCGCCGGGCGGCCTCTGGATCGCGCCTGAGCGTCACGGCGTTTTTGATCCGCGATCCCAAGACGATGGCCATGCGCCTGGACGCCTACACGGCGTTTGGTGACGAGGAGGCCGGCTGGAAAGCCCGGCTGCTGCGATTCCATCAATCCCAGCAGCTGCGAAACCTGAACACGAGAAAAAAAGGGTTCGATGACCGCATCCTGGGCGTCAACAGGCAAGCGGCTGAGGGAACTCCGTATCTCGGCGCCTTACGCGGAAGCGTTCGAATTAGAGCTGTGGTGACGTCTCAGAACAGTTCGATGCCGGCGAATACGAGCGGCAAGAAGGTGCCGCTGGAGAAGCTCGCGCCGTAGTCGATCCTGTAGCCGAGGCCGGCGCCTCCGATCAGGGAAACCTGCGGCGACAGCTCGATGGCGAGGCCTCCCCGGACAGACAGGACGTGACGGTCGGGAGTGCCTTCCTGGTGGCGAAAAACGGTGCTGTTATCAAGATAGAGGTAGCCGGCGTCGACGTCGATGCGTTTCCGGGCGCTTCCGGCTCCAGCCGCCCTCAACGGAAAAGCGTAACCATATTGGAAACCGTAAGCGAAACAGCTTTCGATGCCCTGGGGAAGGTTAACGGCGCCCGCATACAATATTGAATAAAATCTTTTCGCCCAGATCTTCACACCCGCGTTGACCAGCGACAGGCTTCCCGCCCAGGCGGCCATCTGGATGCGCCGGTCCTCTTTGCGGGTCAGATTGACCAGTCCCACCGGCGCCCCCTCGATTTCCTCGGACACGTTGACGAGCCCTATCTGAACACCCCTCAGCTTCCCGGCGATGTTGAATAATCCCACCTGCAGTCCGCGGCAGGTGCCCCCCGTGACGTTCATCAAACCCGCCACCTGAAGCGCCCGGCTGTCCTCACCGGCCACGTTGAAGAGCCCGGCCAGCTGGATCCCGTCCAGGTCGTTGCCGGCGACGCTGAACAGACCGGCGGCCTGTAAGCCCTTGGCGGACTCACCCGCGACCCCGAACAGTCCCGAAACTTGGGCTCCCTCCAGGCGCTCGCCGGCCACGGCGAAGAGCCCGGCGGCTTGAAACCCGCTGAACTCCTCGCCGCCGACGCTGCCCAGTCCGGCCAATTGGACGCCCTCGCCCTCGTCTCCGGCGACGCTGATCAGTCCGGCCGCCTGTATCCCCTTCATGGTCTCGCCCGCTCCGGCGATCAGGCCGGCCAGTTGAACGCCCTCGAGCGACCGCTCGAGAAAACCAACCCCCAGGCTGAGGTCGAGGCCGCGGACGCTGCCCAAACGGCCGTAGAGGAGGCTCAGGCTGAAGTTGGCGGTATCGTGCTTGGAACTGTTCAAGCTCACCGGATAGAATAAAGAGAGGTTGAGAACCCGGTGCCGGGGCGCGGGCTCGTCCGGCTTGGCTTCCTGCCCGGCCCGGGCGGCCGGGACGAACAAGAAAAATGATATCAGGACCCCGACCCTGATTTTTCGCATGATGACCTGCCTGGCATAGATTTTAAGGGACAAGTCCCTCAAGAGGATTTACGAAAAAACCGGACAATCGGTTCCGTAACGCAATGCGGCATGATAAATACTCCTGGTGCATCAATCGTAAAGGTATTTCCCGGAGATGATCTGCCGGATCTGCCTGACGGTCGTCTCGGTTCCCTTGACGGCGTCATGAAACCGGTCATGCCAGGGCTCGGGACCGAGGTCGCTTCTCCAGCGTGAGAGGGCCGCCGTATTTTCCTGCCCGGCCGCTTCGAGCTCATTGAGAGATTCCTTGAGCCTGGCCTGGATCTCCGGGGACGACAGGGTTTCCGTGGCGACCAGGTCGGCGAGCCCAAAAATGAATTTCGCCAGCTTGATATAGGACCTGACGATCAGGGTCTCATTCGCCAGATAAGGATTCTCGAATTCCCTGGCGATGGCATAGGCTTTATCGCAGACGGACATCTTCTTATCAAAGGCGTCGCGGTCTTCGTAGTATCTGAACAGTCCTTCGCCCAGGACCGGACGTTTTCGTTCCTCGATCAATTGGACCGCCCGGCCCCAGGAATAGAAGACCGGATACTCCGAATCGTAGACGTCGAATTCGACAGGTCCCATGAGCTCGGCCCATTCGCCGACGGCCTCGGGGTTTTCATATCCTTCCCGAGTCGCCCAGGCCGCGGCGAATTCTCTTTCGCTGCGGCCGCCGACGTTCCAGCTCCATTCGGCCAGGGCCGCGATGTTGAACGCGTAGGTTTCTTTGGCGATGACGCCGGGACGCAGCCGGTCATCCCAGGCGATCATGCCATAGGCCCCGCGCCATTGCCTTTTATGGAGCTGGCTCAAGTAATCCTTGATCCTGTGAGCCGAGCTGCAGGGGGCCTTGTACTCGGGCGTATCCACGCGGCCGTAAGCCCCGAGCGGAACGTCATACGTCGCGAGCCAGCGGCCCTCGGCGGCGTAACTGTCGAGAAGCGCATTGACGTAGAGGTCGCGCGGCGCGCGGGGCACCCGTTCCAGCCATGAGGCGCAGGCCCGTTCGATCTTCACCTCGGGAGGGGTCTCGGCCAGCACTCGATAATATTTTTCCGAAGTGGTCGTGGACAGGAAGAGGCGGATCCTGAAGATCGGGATAAGATTTCAGGACTTCCTTCCAGGCCGCCACGGTCGCCCGCGCCTCCCAGACGAACTGGCCGGCCGTTCCCGTCTCCCTGTCCTCGCTTTCGGCGGGACGCTCGGACAGCCAGCAGCTGACCTCCCGCGCCCCCTGGGAGGCGATATCCGTCAGCCATTCGGCCAGGATCTTGGCGAAAAGGGGATGGGAGGCATTCGGTACGCGGTGCTCGTCGCCGATTTTATGGGCCGAGTACCTTCCGGCAAGGGCGCGCTCGCCGACGCCCGCGATCTCCGGGTGGGCGCTATACAGCCCGTATTCCTTCAGGAAGTTGTAATGGATGATGTAGGGCAGGTAGTTGAAGCCTATGAGCCCGGCACTTTACATCAGGTCTCCGTTGATCACGGCGCGGTTCGGCTCCCCCCGTTTGACGGGCTGGATCCTGGTGTCGGCCATTTTCCCGTAGTTGAGCTTCATCGCGGCCAGCCACGGAATCCAGTTCGGGGGATCGGGGAAATTCCATAGACCGCGCTCCTCGAGATCGGGCCAATCGACGATATCCGCCAGAGGGATGACCGCGCGCTGTGGCGTTAAATAGGGTTTCAGGAGCTGACAAAGGGTCGCCGCCGCATAGAGAACGCCCTTTCCGTTCAGGCCGCTTAATACGAGCCGGTTATCTCCCTCGGGGAAAATGACGTAGGCCTGCTCGCTGTTCGGCAGCGTTTTCAGCCGCCTGATCCTGGCTTCGATCGGTCCGGCGGGGCTCTCGCCGGCGTCCGTAACGCCGATCCGGATCTCAAACGACTTTCCCTCGGGCGCGATACGGGCTTTCTCCTCAAAAAGACTCCTGATCTGCCCGGCAGCCTGTTTTTCGATCTCCGTCGCGTTCTTCCTTAAGCGGATTGAGATTTCGGCCGGCGGGAGAGCGATCTTCCCCGTGATCGTGATCTCCTGGGGAAGCGGCAGGAGATGTCGCACCCAGATCCGGGATTCCATTTGTGAGACCGGCTCCGGCTGAGCGGGCAAGACAGAGGAATGGAGATGAAGAAAGACAACACGGCGCAAGCGGGCAGTCCATGGACTCTCCGGATCATGCGGTTCTTCTCCTTCCCCGTCCTTGGGGATGTCCTATTTCCAGCCCGGGGGAAACCGGTTCCGCATTTAGCATTCAAATTCAATGACCAGCTTCTTTTGCCATTCGAAAAACCAGGGCTTTGACCGGCTCGGTCGCGTTATCTTGCGTGTAGGGGGAAAAACCCTTCAGGTTTTGAATGGCGTACTTATGGTCGGTCCGGACGTATTTTTCATCCGTGATGGGAAAGCTCGAGGTGATCACCCGGTCCGCGTCGGAGCTCAGGATCAGCTTGGCGGTTTTGGAGATCTCCCAGCGTATCTTGGAATGGAAAGTGCGGTAATGAAGATCCGCTTCCGCCCAGCCGTTTCCCATCCTCAGCTCGCCCGTCCTGACGGTGTAGGCGTCATCGCCGATCCTGAACGTGGAAAAAGAGGGGTCGTTCTTGGACTTGTAGCCGATCAGGATCAGCCCCGCTTTGTCATGGGATAAATAGACCATGTCCTGCTGGTCGAGGGCATACTCCGAGGAAGCCCTGATCAGCCGGTTCAAAGCCAGGAGCGCTGAAAGGCCGGCCGTAAAACCGTCTTTCCTCACGACGCCGAGCGGCAGGCGGATCCGGCTGTTCCCCGCTAACCTGTTCTCCGGAAGCCGGCAGCCGCCGGTCCGCATCAGGTCCAGCTCATGATGGAGGACCGCCAGGTTTTCGATGGACAGCCGGCTATAATCCAGGCCCTCCAGGTTGTCGACGATGTAATACCGGCCTTGGGGCGTGAGCGAATGCAGGGCCAGGCCGTAATCGACGCCTTTGGCCGTGTGGCAATTGGTCCGCTCGTCGGCGATCGAGATCATCTGGTAATCGTGATTGACGAAGGAGCGGTAAAAATTCCCGGCCTGGAGGAACTTTTCCTGGCTCCCGTTCTTGCCGTCCAGCACGTCATAAAGGCATCCCAGGGTCAGCCGGGTGTAGATGAGGGACGGCCCTCCCTCGTGGGCGGCGTTCGTGTTCTCCTCGAAATAGCCGTCCGGCTGGACGCCGTCGTACATCCGCCGGGCGAAGTCGAGGGTCAGGTCCAGCCATTCGGGACGCTGGAGCGCCTGGCCGCAATAATAAATGCCCTGCATGAAGACGGCCGTATGGTTATTGGTGACGGCCGGCGGCAGGTTGAGGTTCCGCTCGCCCGGATAGAAGTCTTTATTGTGCTCGATGGCCAGCCGGACCTCCTCGTCGATCAGCCCGGCGTACCAGCGCTTCTCCTCGGCGCTCAGTGCGGGCTCAAGCTTCCGGTAAGCCAGGGCCAGATGCAGCAGGAGCCTTCGCAGCGGAACGGCCCAGATCTCTCCGTCCCACTGGCCTCCGACATCGGTCTTGAAGATATTCTCTTTGTAATACTTGATGTTCTGTCGGATCTTCTCGATGAGACGCGAAACCCTCGGATCCTCCTGCTCGGCCAAGCCGGCCAGGACGGAAATTCCCGTCGCCTGGTAATCATAAAAGCTGACGACTTTCTCGATATATTTCAATCCCGGCCGGTATTTTTCATCGAACGTCTCTTCATAGGGAAGATAGACCGCCTCCATGGCGGAGACGATGGCCTTTTCAATCAAGCTCTTGTGCCGCTTTATGAAAGCCGGGTCCAACTCCATTTCTCCGCCGCTGAAAATGGACCGGGGATTCACCAAGGCGGCTCCTGTCAAGCCGATACCCGTCGAAAGGAAATGACGTCGTGATATATTCATACCTTCAATATTATTATGGTTTTGAGCGCTTGACAATTCTGATCCGGACTTGAGATATTCTTCTTCCGCCATGGACTTGAGAGAATTCGGCTGGGATGACGGTTGCGCCGCCGGGAAATCGGTCGCGCCGGTCCGGTTATGAAGCGAACAACGCGCTTATGGCCGCTGTGCCTCTTATTCCCCATATTCCTGTCGGGGAATGACTCGGCTTCCCCCAAGATCACCGTGGCGGCCTACTATTTCCCGAATTATCACACCGGCGATCGGCGGAATATTCAGAACAAAGGCGTCGGCTGGTCGGAATGGGAGCTGGTGAAAACGGCCCGGCCGCGTTTCCCGGGTCACGACCAGCCCAAGGTGCCGCTCTGGGGCCACACCGACGAAAAAGACCCGAAGGTGATGGCCCGGAAAATAAGGGCCGCTTCGGATCACGGCATCGATGGCTTCATTTTCGATTGGTACATGTACGAGGACGGCCCGTTCCTGAACCGTTGTCTGGATGAAGGCTTTCTGAAGGCCAAGAACGCGGACAGGCTGGCCTTTGCGCTGATGTGGGCCAACCACGACTGGCTCGAGATCCATCCTGACACACGCGGCACCGAACAAAAAGTGTTGTATCCCGGGAAAGTTTCGCCCGGGCGGTTTGAAGAGATCGGCGACCTGCTGATCGCGCGAGTATTTCAGCAAGCCGAACTACCTCAAGATCGACGGCCGGGCCTACTTTTCGGTCTACGACGATCCAGAACTTCCTGGAAGGCTTCGGCAGCGTCGAGTCCGCCAGGACGGCCATGGTCCGCCTGAACGAAAAGGCCGTGGCCGCCGGCTTGAAAGGCGTCCACTGGAACGTGGTGGCTTGGGGGCGGCCCCTTCTGCCGGTCGAAAAGGTCCCGGCCGATTTCCCCGATCTCCTGGCGTCGCTGGGTTTCGACTCGGCGACCTCGTACGTGTGGGTTCATCATGTCGAACTGCCCGACCGCCAGACCGATTACAATCGGGTGCGCGATCAATACCTGAAACACTGGGACTCCGCTAAAGCCGAATATCCGATCCCGTACTTCCCGAATGTGACCATGGGCTGGGATCCCAGCCCCCGCTGCGACCGGAAATCGCCATGGGGGAACTTCGGCTATCCGTTCACGAACACCATCGGCAACAATACACCCGAGAATTTTCGAACGGCGCTGCAAATGACCAAAGATCGATTGCTGGCCGATCCCGGCGGGCCGCGCCTCCTGAACATCAACTGCTGGAACGAATGGACCGAGGGAAGCTACCTGGAACCGGATGACAAGAATAAATTTGGCTATCTGGAAGCGGTCAAGGAAGTATTCCAATAAACGACGCCGTTTTCTTCTTCACGTCCGGGACCTCGAACGTTATCCCGCAGCGATGATGGCCGCCCTGGGCCCGCTGCTCAACTCTCTGCCCTAAAAGAGGTCAGGCGTTCGAGCCCGCGGACGAGATTTTACCGCAGGGCCTGACTTCACGACCGGGGCGTTCGCCGTCGCCGAGCTCTTCCCGAGCCTGCTCCGCCCGGGCCAGCAGGCGACCGGCGACCTGCGGGTGCCGTTCGATGACGTGTCCGGCGTTCGCCGACATCCTGATCCAGGTCGTAGAGCTCGTAGCCCGTCCTCTTTGGAACCCTGGCCCCGGCATACCCGTCGAGGCCCGGCTCCTGGCCTTCATAGGAGTCGTAGGCGTAGGGAACGTGGAGCTTCCACTTCCCCTGGCGGACGGCCTGGAGCACGGTGCCGTAGTAAAAGAGCATCTCGCGGCGGGGCGAGAGGCCTGACCTTACCGGTCAGGAACGGGCCGAGGTTCAGCCCGTCGATCTTTTTCGCAGGCAGGGGAGCGCCGGCCGCGGCGGCGAAGGTCGGCAGGATGTCGATGGTGGAGGCCATCTCCCGGCACACCCATCCCGCCCGGATGCGTCCCGGCCAGCGCATGATGCAGGGCACGCGGACGCCGCCTTCCCACTCCGTGCCCTTGCCCTCCCGCAGCGGCCCCGCCGAACCGGCGTGGTTCCCGAAATTGAGCCAGGGGCCGTTATCGCTGGTGAAGATAACGAACGTGTTCGCGGTCGAGGCCGGCTCGTTTCAAGGCTTCGAGGATTCGCCCCACCGACCAGTCGATCTCCATGATGACGTCGCCGTACAGGCCCTGCCGGCTCCGGCCCCGGAAACTTCTCGCGAGACGCCCAGAGGGACATGCGGCATGGAGTGCGGAACGTAGAGAAAGAACGGCCGGTCCTTGTTCGTTCTCGATGAACCGGACGGCCCTCTCAGTATACATCGTCGTCAACTGCGTCCTGGTCGGCGGCGGTCTCGGACTTCGGCGACCGTTTCGTTCCCGTCGATGAGCGGCAGCGGAGGGAAAGCGCTTCTTGGGATCCGGGGACGGGACGGTGCATAACACGGCCACATGTCGTTCGAATACGGCAGGCCGAAGTACTCGTCGAAGCCGTGCTGGAGGGGAAGAAACTCCCGGTGATGCCCGAGATGCCACTTCCCGAAGATGCCGCAGGTGTAGCCTTTCTTCTTCAGGACCTGGGCCAGCGTCTCCTCGTCGGCGCTGATCCCGTTCTCGGCCCAGGGCATCAGGGCGTGGAGGATACTGACCCGGTTCGAATAACAGCCGGTGAGAAGGGCCGCCCGGGAGGCGCTGCAGACGGCCTGGGGAACATAGAAGTCGGTAAAACGCACTCCCTCGGCTGCCAGCCTGTCGATGTTCGGCGTATCAAACCCCCGTGCGCCGTAAGCAGCCGACATCGGCGTAGCCCTGGTCATCGGTGAGGATGATAACGAAATTCGGGGGTTTCCGCGCGCGTCCGCGCGAGCATGAGGCGAGATCCCAAGCTGCGGCGGCGGCCGCCGCGGCCCCCAGCGTTTTCAAGAAATTCCGGCGATCGATGCCTTGTGTCATGGCCCTGACTTCTCCTTGAACCCTCTTCTGCCCGCGGCGGCAGTTCGGGCGGTGCCATTCCGGGCGATGTCCGGACAAACTGTATCAACCGGTACGAGGTCCGTCAACCGGAAACGGACAGGATGTAAAGAGACAGACGCATCTCCAATTATGTGATGGAGATAGTCAGACTGAGGGGTGGCGCGGCGTGGGGGCCCCGCCGACCGAACGTTTGATGCCCAGAGCTTCAAAGATTACTAAAAGCATGACTGACCGTTCGGGCGCCGGGGGATCGCCGTGACAGGACCCCAATTCCAAATCAAGTGATCACATAATTGGAGATGCTACTGAGGCAACGGCAGCCTTGTCTTCGACGGCGATTGCCGGTATAAGGGGGGATGCGGCGGACAGCGGGAGAACGAGCGTCAATCCCGGGTCCAAAGGACTGGATGACATGATCACTCTCGATGAAAACCAAGACAACCTATCTCGAAGAGCTCTGCGAGCTCATCCGCATTCCCAGCCGGAGTACGCCCGAGGGCGGCGAGGAAGGCCCGCTGCAGCGCCTTGTGGCCGGGAAGATGAAAAACCTGGGGGCCCGGGTCCGGACGTTCGACCCCGCCGATATCCCCGGCTTCCTGACCCATCCGCTGTGCAGCCAGCCGGACCGGCAGTATGCCGGCCGGCCGACCGTCCTCGCCGAGATCGGCCCGCCGGAGGCCCCCGCCCTGCTCGTCCTCGCCCACAGCGATACCGTGCCGATCACCAAACCCGGGGAATGGTCCTTCGATCCGTTCGGCGGCGAAATCCGGGATGGAAATGTCCTCGGCCTGGGCGCCTCGGACGATAAGTGGGGCACGGCCGCCCTGCTGACGATCCTGCGGGCCCTGGCGGATTCGAAAAAGCCGCTCCGGAAAAAGATCATCCTGGCCTCGACCGTCGATGAAGAAAACGGGGTTGGCAACGGCTTGCTCTTGCTGACGCTGGCCGGGGTCAAGGCCGAAGGGGCGATCTACCTTGACGGCTACCGGATGAACGTCCTGATCGGCAACCTCGGCGGCACCTTCCTCTTGCTCCGGCCGCGAAATTCCGCCGGCGGGAGGCTTGATCCCGGTCACGCTGACCGCCTCCGGGAGGGATGCCGGCAGCTCAGCGGCCGACGCGCGGGCCTGTTCGATGGCACCTTTTACAAGGATAACGCCGTGCGGGGATCCTCGATTAACCTGATCGAATGGCAGGACGCCAAAGGCCCGTGTTTCAACATCAACTTTTACACCCTGCCCGGGGAGGACAAAAAAGATATTTGCGCCGAACTGGAATCGATGGTCGAGGTGTCCCTAGGCGAGGAGCTGCGCGATTATGAGTTGGACTATAGGAAGATCTGGTTCGAGCCGGCGCTCGTCTCCCCGGACTTGCCGCACGTCCAGTGCCTGGCCGCGGCGGCCGAAGAGGTCCTTAAAGCGAAACCCGTCATAACGACAATCTCCAAGCAGGACGCCTTCGTCCTGACCAATCATGCCCGGATCCCCACCGTGTCCTTCGGCCCGGCGAGCCGGGTCACCGGGAAGGGGGCGTTCCACAACGTCGATGAATGCCTGGCCGTCGAGGAGGCCTGGACCGGCTGCCGGATCGCCGCCAACGCCGTTTTCAGATGGTTGGAGATATAGCCTCGCTCGAGAACTCCCGGCGGGACGCGGCGGCCTGTCAGCGCAGCTCGGTCAAAAGCACGGTCGCTCCGCCCCTCTCCTTGGACAGCCGGGCCGCCTCGTAGATCTCGATCTGTTCGATCAGCTGCTCGTAGGCAACCGGGGGCTGGCCGGAGCGGACCATCTCCAGGAAGTTGCGCATCGCGACGGCGGCCCCGTACTGGAAGTGGTTCGGCCGGATCGGCTCGGGGTCGATCTTGTCGTTCTCGCCGGTCAGTCCGACAGAGAAATATCCGCCCAGGGAATCGCGGATGTCCGCGCCGATCAGGACCAGGCCCATGGCGCCGTCCGCCTTGAGCAGCTGAACGACCTCACGGTCCTTGTCCCCGATATTGCGGACCGAGACGACCCCGGGGCCCAAGCTGGCGGTGTTCAGAAGGAGGCCGTGGATCAGGGTCCCGCCCTGGGAGAGGACGTAATGGATCTTTCCCAGCTTTTCCTTGCGGTACAGCCAGTTCAACTCGGCGACATGAGGCAGGACCGAGGTCGAGTAAACGGGCGCTTTGTGCCGCTGCGCCAGGGCGACGATCTCCCGGGCCTGTTTCGCCGTAAAGGCCATCGGCTTATCGATGTAGGCCGGGAGGCCCCGCTCCAGGAAGGGACGGATCAGGTCCAGGTGGCTGTTGCCGTCTCCCCCCGCGTTGACCAGCATGACCGCGTCGATTGTCCCCAGCATGTCCTCGGGCTTTTCGACCACTTCGGGGTTGTCATAGGTGGCGGCGAATTCCTGGACAGCTTTCCGGTCTCCGCCCCAGACCTTCACGATCCTGGCGTTCGGGAACGGCAGGGCGACGCCGCGGATCAGGCGGTTGCGTTCCGCGGCTCTCGGGAAATTCTTTTCCAGCCGCGCCTCGTCGTAGGCATTGAAAAAACCGCCGAACCACCAGGCGTGTCCGTCCACGTTCAACAGGCCGATGCGGATGGCGGCGCTCTCCGGCGCGGCGTCGTTCCCCCGCGCGGTCGAAGGCCAGGCCGCCGCGATCAGCCAGGCGGCGCAAAGCCCTGTCAACAGTCTTCTCAGCAGCCGATTTTTGGCCATCGTCTTGCTCCTATCCGGAAGTTGAGAATCTCCGCGCCATGTTGTTTCCCTCGAATACCACCGGGATCGGATCCCTCCGACGTTGGGATTTCGATAGGGGTATTATAAAAGCCCGTGGAAAAGAATCAACCGCCGGTCCAGTTCCAGGGCCGCGAACTTAATGGCCGAATGGTCCCTGGTCATGAAATCGAAGGGGGTCCGGCGATCAGGTCCCCGCTCGTGATTGCGCGGGGTGCACGGAGAAACTACAATACCTCCACGGACATCGAACCCGGTGGAGCTGGAGGACAGCACAGATGAAAGCCATCGTACTCAAAAGCAAGGAAAATCTGGTCGTCGAAGAGGTACCGAAGCCGGAGCCCGGGCGGGGGGAAGCGCTGGTCAAGGTGACCGACTGCGGCGTCTGCGGCAGCGATATCCGTTACTTGCACGGCGAGAACCCCTGGGCGCAGCACACCCTGGGCGAGGTCCGGGCCAATCCCGACAATATCATCCCCGGCCACGAGGTCGCTGGAATCGTCGCCGAAATCGGCGCGGGAGTGGACCCGGGTCTCCTCGGCAAGCGAGTGGGCGTCCTCTGCTTCAAGGTGGACGAAACCTGTCCCTGGTGCCGCCGCGACATGCGGCATCTGTGCCTGAACACCGTCCACCTCGGGCACGGCGCGGGCCAGCACGGCAGGAAGTACTATTATGGCGGGATGGCGGAATACGTCCCGGTCTGGGCGGAACACTGCTTCCCGCTGCCGGACTCCGTCTCCAATGAGGACGCCGCGCTTCTCGACCCGTTCTGTGTCGGGCTTCACGCCGTTCGGGATACCGGCCCGGGACGGTCGGTCGTCATCATCGGCTCGGGGACGATCGGCCTCTGCGCGGTCATGTGCGCGAGAGAACTCGGGGCGACGAAGATCCTCGCCGCCGATATCAAGGACAACCACCTGGCGCTGGCGAAAAAGTTCGGCGCCGATGTGACCGTCAATGTCGGGCGCGAAGGCCTGAAGGAAGCCGTCATGGCCTTGACTTCCGGCCTTGGGGCGTGGCTGGTGGCCGACTCGGTCGGGATGCCCCTCGGGGAATCGCTGCCGCTCGTGATCCGCGGCGGCCGGTTGGCTTTGCTGGCCGTCAAGGACAAGCCGGACAGCCTGTCCACTCTTCTCCTGGCCGGCGAGCGGAAGGTCATGACCTCGGCCAACTTCGACTACCCCGAGTTCGTCCAGGGCCTGGCGCTGCTCGAAGCCGGACGCGTCCGGCTGGGCGACTTGATCACTCACCGCTTCCCGATCGAACAGGGCGTCGAGGCGTTTCGCGTTGCCGAAGCCAAGGACAGCGGCGCGATCAAGGTGATGATCAAGGGACCCGGTAAGTCGATATCGTCGACATCGCGCGCGGAGCCGGACGGGGAGCGCTGGTCAGCTCTCTGCGGTATCCTGCCCGATCTGTTCGGCCGCCATCCGGGCGGCGCCGATGAGGGGGCTGGCGGTCGTGACCTGGACGGGCGCGCCGAGCATCTCGGAGACGGTCCGCACGAACAAGACGCTCTGACTGCCCCCGCCCGCGGCGAGGATCCTACGGCGGCGAGGATTGATGCCGAGAGCCTTCACCAGGGCCGCCAGGCGTCGGCTGAGCGCCTCGATCACCGAGCGCGCGAAATCAGCCGGCGTATGATGGAGCCCGATGTCGCGCCAGGCGCCCCGGCCGGCATCGAGATCCGGCTCGAACACGAGGCCGCGGCAGCCGCGGCCGGACTTGGCCGCTTCGGCAAAGAACCTTTGGTCGTTATCGCAGCCCGCAAGGACGGTTTGCGCCCAGCCGATGATGTTCCCGCCGCAGCCGTCGACGGCCAGACGATAGGCCCGGCCGCCCGGATACGGCCCGCGGACGAGCGCCGCCCGGGGAGCGGGCATCCGCCGCAGGCAGACATACGCGACATGCGCCGTGCCGAGGGTCAGGAGGACCGCGCCGTTCCTGTCGAGCTGCGCTCCATAAGCCCCGGCGGTCTGGTCGTTGCCCGCGAGGACGACGGGGATGCCCCCGGGCAACCCCAGCTCCCGCGCACCGGCTGTCGTCGGCCCCGCCGCGCCGCCGACCGGGATCACGCGGGGAAGCTGCGCCCGCCCGATGCGGCAGGCTTCGAGCGCCGCCGGCCACCAGTCGCGCCGGGCCAGCGAGTAGAGGCCGCTCATCGCCGCCAGGTTGTCGTCGAGTACCGGTTCGCCGGTGAGCCGCCGGACGAGGTCGGCGGGCAGCTTCAGGATCAAGTCCCCGGGCCGGATGAACCCGGGACGGGTCCTCTGCAGGTGCAGGATTTGAGAGATCTGAAGCGCGGCGAGCGGCGCGCCGAAGCTCGAATGGGCGCCGAAGTCCGCAAGCGGGGTTTGTTTTTGGAGCGCCGCACCGGCCGCGCCGGCCCGTTGGTCCTGCCAGGAGATGAACCGCATCTTGGCGCGGCCGCGCTTGTCCAGCACCGTGAAGGTCTGCGCCTGGCTGGTGATGGCGATCGTCTGCAACACGGTCGCGCTCAGGCCCGCGTCGCGGAGCGCGGCGGCTACCGCTTCGCGGAATGCGGAGGAGACGCCATCCACATCCAGTTCGACCCGTCCGCCGCTGGCAAAGTGATAGTCCAACCGGACCGAACCGGCGCCCAGCACCTTCAGCCGGCGGTCGACCACCGCCGCCTTGAAGGAAGTCGAGCCGCAGTCCACGGCGAGGATCATGTGCCCAGCTCCTTCATCAGCTCGACGGCCGCTTCGACCAGCCGCGGCGCCGGATGCGGGCCGGAAAAGGGCCCAGGCCGCCTCGTATGCCGCCCGCGGCCGCGGCCTCGGGCGTGACGATATAGCCCTGAAGCTCGCCGTTGGCGTTGCCGATGACGAAGGCGCGGCCGGGAGCGCGGCGCTTGATCTCCAACCCGTACTCGACGAATTGTTCGCCCGGCAGGGCGGCCAGATACGCGTCCCCGATCCGAAAGGCCTGGACCTCGGCCCGTCCGAAGTCCGCCTGGCGCTTGGCGACTTCACCCGAAGCCTGGGCGCCGGCCAGCGCGAGCGCCATCTCGGCGCCGAAGACGACGCACTCGGCGGTGCGGACCGGACCGTGGGCCGCGCCCCGGCGTTTCAGCCGCTCATGATGCTCGCGCGCCCGCCTCAGCTTCGCTTCGGCCTCGGCGACGGGCAGGAACCTGTTCGGCACGAGGTCCACGTTTCCCTGACGCGCCGCGAGCGCGATGTCACCGCGGAAATCCGCGTCCTGGAGCGCCCGCAGCGAGCGGACGACCGACCCGCCCAGCCGACGCCCCAGCCGCTCGGCTTCGGCGAACGTCTGGCCCCGGACGTGGTATCGGGGGCTCAGGTTCCCGGACGGGCCGTTGTGGTAGACGGTGGTCAGGCCGGGAAAGGCGTCCGCGAGCTCGCGGCGGACAAAATACGGGAAGTCGGCCGACACGAGCGTCGAGTCCTCGTGGAGTACGGTCGGGTGCATGCCATAGACCAGGTCGATGGCGAACAGCCGTCCGTCGCGCGCGTCCCGGAGCGCCAGCAGGCCGACCTCCGGGTCGAACGGTCCCGCGGGATCGAGCCGGTTGCTGCCGACGCCTTCGGCCGCGGCGCTCGTCACGGCGAGGCGGGCCGGCACGGCGGCCTCCCGCGCGGCCGCGGCCGCCTCGATGATGCCGCGGTGAAACCGTTCCAAATATCCGGGGTCCGGCGGCGGCACGACGGGATCGCCCAGCCAGGCGAGCTCGTCGCCCGTGACCGGGCCGGAGTGAGTATGGGTGGCGCTGATGAGGATATGGCCGGCGGGGATGCCCGTCTCGCGGCTGATCACCTCGCGGCACAAGGCCGTCGATCGTTGCGAGATGAACAGGATGTCGACGCCGATGAGCAGCAGCGACGTCCGGCCGTCGGCGAGATAGAGCGCCGAGGCAAGAAGAGGGTCGTGCACGCCTGTTGATGTTCGCGGCACGTGGGGGTAGCCGGCCAGGAACATCGGCTCCGTGGGGCTGATGTCTCGGGTCGCGCAACCGGCCTGGAAACTCATCTTCAGCTTCCTGTTCAAAGTCAGACGGCGATCGTGGCCTGGCGGCGGTGCGATTCGAGCGCCGCCGTGAACAGCCGGTGGCTGAGCGCGGTGTCTTCGGGCGTCAGGCAGCCGGCGGACGGGCGGAGCGGCCGGCCGTGGGCCGCCTCGTAAGTGAAGGCGGCGAGCATTTGCTGGCAGGCGTCGGAAAAACCGAACTCGAAGATGCCGCCGGTGATGGCCTTGAAGGCCGGCTCGTAACCGATGTCGGTCTGCAGCCAGCTCTGCTCGCCGCCGGCATAGTGAAGGGTCTCGAGGAGCTTCGGGTTCTTCGTCGAGAACCGCGCGCAGCCCTCCGTGCCTTTGATGTCGATATACCACGTGTTCTTTTCGCCGGGCGCGATGCGCTGGAGCCGGATCGTCCAGGGGAAGGGATCGCCCCCCGCCGCGCCGGCCGTTTCGCAGAGCAGCGTGGCGTTGTCCCAGGTTTGACAGGGGACGCGGCCCCCCCGGCCGTCGGGCCGCTCCTTGACGATGTCGGAGAGCACGGCGCGCACGTTGCGCGGCAGCCAGCCGGCGCGGAACGGCACGTGGCAGGCGTGCAACCCGAGATCTCCCATGACGCCGTATTCGCCGTTGACCTCGATCAAGCGCTTCCAGTTGATCGGCTTGTCCGGGTCGAGGTCGCTCGAGTGGAGGAAACCGGTGTTGACCTCGATGATCCGGCCAAACGCGGCCGCTTCGATCATCGCCATGATGCGCTGGGCGGCGGGATAGAACGCGAACTCGGACGAGCAGCGGACAATCTGCCGCGGATGCTCCGCCGCGCAGGCCAGGATGGCGTCGTTCGCGGTCCGGTCGATGCCGAACGGCTTCTCGCCGAGGAGATGCTTGCCCGCGCTCGATGACGGCGCAGTAGAGCTCCTGGTGCAGATTGTGGGGCACCGCGCAGTAGACGGCCTCCACCTCGGGGTTGGCCAGGAGCTCGCGATAGTCGGCCGTCGATTGCCGGACCGACGGAACCCGCTCCGCCAGCCATCGCCGCCGCTCGTCGTTCCGGTCGCAGACCGCGACCAGCTCGGCGCGGGCGTCCATTTCCGCCAGGTGAAACCAGCGGGCCATGGCGCTCGCCAGCTCCCGTCCCATCAAGCCGCAGCCGATGATCCCGAAAGGAATGGTTTTCATGTTGGCTCAGGCTCCGTGATGTTCGCCGGTCCCTGCGCGCGGCGTCTTCCGGTCGAGACGCAGCCAGGACCGGCCGATTTCTTCCAGGCTTCGGTCCTTGGTCTCCGGCAGCAGCCGCCAGACGAAGACCGCGCAGGCGATGCAGATGCCCATGAAGATCAGGAACGTGCCGCCCGGGTGGCCGAAGGCGGCCTTGAACCGGTTGAGGACCATCGGGAACACATTTACGGTGACGTAGGACGCCAGGAACATCAGTCCTACGGCGAGCGACATCGCCTTGCCCCGGACCCGGTTGGGATAAAGCTCCGACAGCACGACCCAGCTCAAGGGCGCCAGGGTCAGCGTGAAAGCGCCCGTCGGCACGAACATCGCCGCCAGCGTCAGCGCCGTGGGCAGCCGGAAGGCGAAGTTGAGGAACATCAGCACGTGGCCGACGGCCATCGCCAGGGTGCCCGCGATCAGGATCGGCCGCCGCCCGAACTGCTTGGTCAGCCAGAAGGCGACGATCGTGCAGAGCGTGATCCAGGCCGAGACGATGACGCTGTTGAGGATGGCGTCCGGGGCGTTCGTCAGGCCCGCCTCCATGAACAGCGTGGGAGCGTAGAGAAGAATCATGTTCACGCCGTTGATCTGGGAGAAGATCATCAGGACGATGCCGATGCCCACGGCCTTGCGGATGCCGCGCCGCCAGAGCTCGCGGAACCCGCCCGTCTCTTCGCCGAGCTCGGACAGGATATCCCGGAGCTCCCGCTCCGCCTGGACGCGGCCGTTGACGCGGGCCAGCACGCCCAGGGCTTCGGCCGGCCGGCCGGCGGCGGCCAGCCAGCGCGGGCTCTCCGGCACGAGGAACAGTCCGAGGGCCAGCACCAGCGTGGGGACGCCCTGCGTGGCGAACATCAAGCGCCAGTGCCCGCCGAACGAAAAGAGATAGGTCACGACGATTGACAGCGACAGGCCGATGACGATGGCCAGCTGGTTGACGACCACCAGCCGTCCCCGCAGCCGGGCGGGCGCCACCTCGGCGATGTACATGGGGGAGATCGTCGAGGCCAGTCCCACGCCCACGCCGCCGATGAAGCGCGAGGCCGCGAACTGCCACATGCCCGGCGCCAGGGCGCTGCCCGCGGTCGAGACAAAAAACAGCAGGGAAGAAAAAATCAGTGTCCGGCGCCGGCCGAATTTGTCCGCGAGCGAGATGCCCGCCAGCGGACCGAACGGGCAGCCGAGAATGGCGCTCCCCGTGATCGCTCCCATCCAGAACGGCGACAGGCTCCATTCGGCCTTGAGGAAGATGATCGCGCCCGAGATGAGCGAGAGGTCGTAGCCGAAAAGGAATCCGCCGACGGCGGCGACAAGGGTGATGAGATAAAGGTACCGATTGCCGCCCGGCCGCCCTGCGGCGGCCGCGTCCGGAGCGTCAAGCTTCCGGGCCGGGTGCCTCCCCCGGCATGTCCCGTCCCGGATCAATGTCTTTCATGACTGGAGTTCCTGATCATCGGAATCACGCCGGCGGCATCGCCGCCAACTCGTCCAGGACGGCGGGAACCTCGTCCCGCCAGTTCTCCGGAACGTCCTCGCTGATCATCAGGCAGAAGCGGCGAGGCCCGGCGTCGCGGACCATCCGGCGGATCCTCTCGAGAAGCGCCGGCCGGGGCTGGCGATACCAGCCCAGCGGCGGATGGAGCCAGAGGAACTTCTCCGGCCAGGCGGCCCGCGCCTCGGCCACCGACATGTCGCCTTCCGGCGGCGGCGTGAAGGAGTCGATGTCGAGGTCCAGAGCGGCGATGTCGGGCGCGATGGCCCTCAGTTTCCCGTCGTAGTGCACCAGCAGGCGCTTGTCCGCCGCCCGCAGGATGTCGAGGATCTTCCGGTAAAGGGGCACCAGCCACCGGCGGAAGTTCGGCGGGCCGAGCGTCTCGATGGCCAGGTTCTCCCAGAGCTTGATGAAGCGGGCGGGCGTCCGGACGGCCTCCCGGAGCTTGCGCAAGGTGAGGTCCGTCAACAGCTCGAGGAGGTCCAGAAGTTCCGGAGTTCCGTCGGCCAGGTCGAGGGCGAACCGCTCCGGTCCCGCGAAATCCACCTGTACCTGGAGGAGGGGAGATCGCCTCAGGGGCGCCCAGCCGAGCGCGCCCAGCGTGATGCCGCCGTCCCCGAGCCCGGCTTCGGACTCAAGGAATGCCTCCGCGGTCGCCTCGTAGCGCGTGTCTTCGAAGGCCCTTTGCAGGACACGGTAGTCGGCCGGCGACTTGACGAGATATTCCTGCTGCCACTCCCCGACGAAACTCTCCTCGAGCTCGCCCCGGTCCGTGACCCAGCGTGTTGTGCGGCGGGTCCGGCCGTTGGCGTCCTCCCGCCGTTCGACGATCTCAAGGTGCGGCCGTTCGACTCGGACCAGGTCAACATGCGCGATCTGCCCCAGGCCCCGGGAGAAGAGCGACGGCCAGTCCGCCGGCCGGTTCCTGACGAACCAGTCGTAAACCGCGTACACCGGCCAGTCCACCGGCTCGCCGGCGAAGGCGCGCTCGAAGCGGCCGCGCACGCTGGTCGGGTTCATTCCCTGTCCGCCGCTCAGCGCGGTCTGCCGAAACGCTCGAACTTCAGGCGGGGGATGTAGCGCACGGCTTCCTCGAGGACATCGGCGCAGTGATCGTAAACGCACGACGTGTGGTGGATGTATGGGCCGAGAATGAGCTGCCGTTCCCAGGCCGGCCAGTCGTCGACCTCCATCCAGGCGTAGAACTCCTGGGTGTAGGGTCCGGGAACGGTCCGCCCCTCGCCGCAGCCGATCCGGTAATCGTCGCCGCCGCCCTCGAACCGGCCGAGCGTCAGCGGGCCGTCCTTGAGCGGGAAATGGACGAGGCCCGTCGGCAGGCCCTTGAGGATCCAGGGCAGGTCCGCCTTCACCGGAGCGCCCGGCCGGCGGAGGAGGAGCGGCGCGTCGGCGTGCCAGAGCAGGACCGCGTTGTCGTTCGTCGGATGGCGGATCGTCACGTCCGGGAATGAACGGCGGGTCATCCGTGGCCGCGGCGGCCTCGAGGAGCAGCGAGCTGACCACGGAGTGCGGGTCCGATTCCGGGCCGATGACGTAGCCCGCGTCCCCCACCAGGCACAACCCGAACTGGAGGAATGAGCCGAACTCGTTCGGGATGGAGTCGAAGGTCTGGACGGAAACGCCGTCGAGGTTGTGGCGCTCCGCAAGCTCCAGCAGCTCGTCGCGGAGCGCGAAGTTGTGGAGGATGTCGGCTTCCTTTTTATAATGGCTGAAGCTGACCCAGCGCTCGAACTCGGCCAGCTCCCGGCGGTAGCCGGCTTCGTTCTTCGCGGTGCGCTGGCGGACGGCGCGGATCGTCTCCACGAGGTCGATCGGCAGGACCTGGACGCCGAACCGTTCCAGGAGCTCGGCCTCGTTGATGATCGTCGACCAGAAGAAATCGATGCGCTGGCCGAGCTGGCCGATCTTCATCGTCTTCAGCGTCTTGACGACGCGGGCGGCCCGGATGAACTTGTCGACGCCCTGCCGGAAGGCTTCCTCCTCCGGCCGGCAGTTGTTGATGTAGGTGAACGGGACGCGGAGCTTGTGGAGGACGCCGCTCGTGGCCAGCGTGCCGCACAGCGAATCCCGGAGCCGCGTGCCGTCGGCCAGCGGCGCCTCGTCGCGCGGCCCCCACAGCAGCGTCGGCACGCCGCACTGCCGGGCGATCATCCCGGCCGCGCCCTCGGTCCCGAAATTGCAGTGGGGGATGAACAGGGCGTCGATCTTCTCCCGGCGGAAATGCTCGACCACGGGCTCGACATGCTTCTGGTCCCGCACCAGGCCGTCCGGCAGGACGCCGTCGATGTCGCAGTAGGAAAGCCCCAGCCCGCGAAGGACGTCGATGACCTTCCCCTTCTGCACCAGCGCGTCCTCGTGCGAGAAGACGAACTTGCCGATGGGGCAGAGCCCCAGCTTAACGCTCCGTTTTGACCGTTTCCGGCCCGCCGGCTCGCTCATGGCAGCTCCTTTTCCGTTTCGCCGATGGCCTCGTCGATGATGTCGAGTCCCTTGAGCAGCGCCTCGTCCTCCATGACCACCGGCGGACTCATCCGCAAAATATGGCCCGCCGGGATCCAGGCCAGCCCCTTGCGGAAAGCCTTCTGGTAGACGCGCCGGCCGGCCTCGTCGAACGGTTCCTTTGTCCGGCGGTCCTTCACCAGCTCAATACCCATCAGGCAGCCCTTGGCCCGGACGTCGCCGATGAGGGGGTGCTCGGCCATCATCCGCGTCATTCGCTTCATGGCCAGCTCGCCGAGATGGAGCGAGCGCTGGTTGAGGTTCTCCTCCTCGATGACCTCGATCGAGGCCAGCGCCGCGGCGCAGGCCATCGGGTTGCCGCCGTAGGACGAGGAGGCGCTGATCTTCTCGAACGACTCCTTGAACGGCTCGCGGACGGCCACGCAGGTCACCGGGAAGCCGTTGCCGAAACCCTTGCCGATGGCGACGATGTCGGGCACGACGCCCCAGTGCTCGAGGCACAGCCACCGGCCCGTCCGGGCCCAGCTGGTCAGGATCTCGTCGGCCATGAGCAGGATCTTCCGCTCGTCGCAGAACCGGCGGAGCTTGGGGAAGAAATCGTCGGGCGGCATGACCGAGCCGCCCCAGCCCTGGATCGGCTCCAGGACGAACCCGGCGACGTCGTTGACCGTCGCCCGGTCGATGTACTCGCCGTAGAAATCGAGGTACTTGTCGGTGTCGATCGTCCCGTCGGCCTTCGTCCAGAGCGGGCGATACGGGTTCGGCCGGGGCACCAAGTGCATTCCCGGCGCCCGGACCCGGCCGTAGACCGGGGAACGGATCTCCGCCAGCGACACCGCGCCGTAGGTCTTGCCGTGGAAATCGTAGAAGCAGGAGATCATCTCGTTCCGGCCGGTCGCCGCCCGCAGGACGCGCATCCCCGCCTCGACCGCCGCCGTGCCGCAGTCATAGAGCTGGAAACCGTCGAGGTCGCCGGGGAGGACCTGCGCGAGTTTCTCCAGCAGCAGCGTCTTGATCGGCGTGGTGAAATCGTGGGCGTTCATCAGCCGCCCGGCCTGGCGGGCGACCGCCTCGCTGATCTTGGGGTGGCAGTGGCCGAGGGTGGTGACGTAGATGCCCGACGAAAAGTCGAGGTAGCGGTTGCCGTCGACGTCGGTCAGCACGCAGCCGTGGCCGCTCTCGAAGGCCACGGGGAAGAGCTTCACCTGGCCCGAGAGGCCTTTGTACAGCCGGCTGCAGCGGTCGTGCCACTCTTTCGAGCGCGGCCCCGGCGGCGTCACCTTGATGTCGGGCACCGTCGCCAGGTCCACGTCGGCCCAGTTGGGAGTTTTCGTTGTATTCGTCATGGTGTCTTCATAAAAATCGGAGATTCGCTTTCGGCCTCACCGCGCCGCAGCGCATGATAAATCGAGGCGTCCCCGGGTGTCAAATGGATCAGCATCGGGCGGGCAGGGGATGAAATGCCGCGCGCCTTTGCCTATTTGAACGCGAAAACGTACTCCCGGATCCCGTGACGCAGAAGGAAGGATTTGCTGTCATTGAACCCGGCCATGAGCCTGGCGATGTCCCGGGGCGGATGGCGAGGGCATGGCCGCGTCTCGGTGACGGCGATTTCGGAGATCAGCTGTTCGCGGTTGACGATCTTGAAAATCATGGGCGACGCGGGGATGCTCGGCAGGTCCGAGACCATCGCGAACAGCCTGGTCCCCGGCCGGCACCAGCGGCTCAACCTCCGGATCAGCGCCTCGAGCTGCCGCAGGTCGAAATAATTGAACAGGTCCCAGGCCAGGATGATGTCGAACGCCGTTTCGTCGCTGAACGGGAGCAGCGCGGAAAACGCCGCTTCCTCGCACGCCTGTTCCGGGACAGCCGCCGCCGTCCACTCCCGGTAGCCGCGGTGGAAGTCCTGGATCTGCAAGCGGCAGGAGTACTGAGACCAAAACCTCACGTTCCCCTGGAGGGCGGGGCCGAGGTCCAGGATGGAATAGGTGCGATCGTCCCGCATCTCGTCGAGGAGCGCCCTCAGGCCGAGCGATTTGAACTCTGCCGGTGAGGCCTGGGCTTCTCGAGGACTATTCAGGGGCATGGTACGCCGCGTCGATAGCTTTCCCGGCCGGCCGGCGGCCGGCTCGCGACGCTGAGCTCAGACCTTATCCCCGGGCCTATCGAGCTTGGGCGCCTGCTGTGACGGAGGCTTCATCGCCGTGTTGTCTGTCTGGGAAGGCTTGGCTTCGACCGCGGGTTTGGAGGTCATGTCGATATTGCCCTTGAAGTTCGACCCGTCCTCCAGGCTCACCCGCGGGGAGACCAGGTTGCCTCGCACCGAGCTGGATTGCCTCAGTATGATCTGCTCGGACCCGAAGAGATTGCCCTCGACTTCTCCCATGACGACGATGTTCCGCCCCTGGATATCAGCCTTGATGCGTCCATTTTTGCCGATCGTGACGCTGTGCTCGGCCAGCTCGATCTTACCTTCGACCCGACCCTCCACGATCAGGTCCTCGCCGCCCGAAAGGCTGCCCTTGATCTCGATCGAAGGACCGATCATCGCCCGTTCCTTGGCCGGCTGCGGCTGACTTTGAGGGGCCGCCGGCTGCGGCGACGGTTGCCAGGTTGTCGGGGCGGGGGGGGTGTCCGCGTCTGTCTTTTTCCAGGTCATGAATTTCTCCTTAACTTTTGGTTATGCGGAGTAACCCTTATTTAGGGCAAGCCGCACGACATGTCAAGGATTTAGTCGCCGTAGGCGCACTTTCGGGCGGATGAAAAGCCGGTATCGCTTTCGGCGCGAAGGGCAAAAATGTTTTGGCGCCGTCCGGGTTGACATCCCGGAGCGGCACGCCTTATCATCTGCCGAGTCGGATGAGGCGGATCTTATGCTCGACAGGAGAATCCCGATGAAATCGACAAAACACCGGATCTTGACGCTCGGACTGGCCGCGCTCCTGGGCGCCGGTGCGCTGGCCTGCGACCGCGGCCCGCGGCTGCCCAAGGGTTTCACTGACCACGGCATCGCCTCGCCGGTGGGAATGTCGGCCTGGGGCGGCACCGTGGCCACCGCGGATGCCGCCGGCCGCCGTCTCGTTTTCATCAAGCTGTGGACCGGCAGCGGTTCATCGTCGTACCTGTTCATCGACGCCGAGACAGGCAAAACGCAACAGCTTCATCCCGGCATTGAGGGAGCCGGCGCCTATTCGGTGTTCCTCTCGCCCGACAACAAGATTTACGACACCATGGGCGACTGGTTCCTCGAGATCGACGTGGCGACCCGCGAGATCCGCCGCCTCGGCCGGATCCCGGACGGCATGGCCTTGGCTTTCACCATGGACCGTGAGGGGGTCATCTATGCCGGGATCTACCCCAGTGCCACGCTGGTTTCCTATAATCCCCGGACGCAAAAGTACACGAATCACGGTCAGTTGAACACGGAGGATTGGCCTCAGTATCTGAGTCCCCTGGCCATCGATGATCAGGGCTGGATCTACGGCGGCATCGCCATCCGGGCCGGGCAGGTCGTGGGCCGTAACCTCGCCACGGGAGAGACGAAGACCTATGTGCCGGAGGCGGACCGCAGCAACGGGTCGGGCGAGGTCTATCGCGGGAAGGACGGAAAGGTGTACGCCAAGGCGCCGGGTTGGGGCTGGCACGCGCTGTCGGGCGGCGAGGCGGCTCCCGCTGAAACTCCGGCGGAGCGCGATCCGGGCCGGTCCGTGGATACCTTCCCCGACGGCACGCGCTTTACGGATGTCGACGTCCATAACCGCGCCATGAGCATTCTGGATTCGGGCGCAGCCTCGCCGCGGCGGGTGGCGTTCGATTACGAGAGCTCCGGTCCGCGCATCTTCAGCATGACCGCCGGTCCCGACGGCAGGATCTACGGGGCCACCGGATTGCCCCTGCGCATCTGGCGGTTCGACCCCGCCAGCGGCGAGATGAACGACTGGGGCCTGGGCCGCCACGGCGGCCATGCCAACCAATTCGTCAGGCAGGGCGACCGGCTGTACGCCGCCGTCTACAGTTCCGGGTCGCTCATCGAGCTCGATCCGTCGAAGCCTGTCGACGACGCGCCGATCGAGAAGAGCGCCAACCCCCGCCAACTCCACGGATACAAGTATGGATTCAACGGCGACCCGGACATGTTCGGCCGGCCCCATGCCCTGCTCGCCCACCCGGACGGCGCCCATGTGGTTTTGGGAGGGAACCCCGCCCGGGCGCGGGTCGGCGGCGGGCTGCTGATCTATAACGTGAAAACGGGCGAGGAGTCCGTCCTGAAACCGGACGCGCTGGTGCCGGACCAGGGGGTGTATGCCATCGGGGCGCTGCCGGGGGGCGACCTGATCATTGGGACGACGACCTCCGCCGCCACCGGCGGCAGCGCCACGGCGACCGCGGCGGTGCTTTATCGCCTGGACTGGCGGAGCCGGCAGGTCACCGGGCGCTGGACGCTCGAGCCGGCGACCCCGGCGGTGCACGATTTCGTGGTCGCTGGAGACGGGAAGGTCTACGGCTTGGCCGAGCCCAACCGGCTGTTTGTCTTCGACCCCGTCAAGGGCGCGTTCGTCCATAACGAGGTCCTGGCCAGCTACGGCCGCCTCACGGGGAGCCAGGCGCCCCGGACGATGGCCATCGGTCCGGACGGGGAGATCTATGCGCTGTTCGAGAGGGCCATCGTGCGCATCGAACCCGGGACTTTCGCCCACCGCGAGATCGCCCGGCTCGACCGGGATATCACCGCGGGCATCCTGATCCACGACAATCGGCTGTATTTCGCCTGCGGGTCGCGCCTCTTCAGCTACGATTTGGGCCAACAGTAACGCGGCGTCTTGTCGCGGTACCGCCGTGACACAGCCATGTCGAGCGGCCCTCCGGCTCAGTTCTTGACCAGCTCGACCCGCCTGTTCTGGGCGCGGCCGAGCTCGGTCGAGTTATCGGCCACGGGCTTGGTCTGGCCGAAACCCACGGAGGTCAGACGTCCCGCCGCGACCCCCTTGCTCACAAGATAGGTTTGGACGGACTTGGCGCGCTGCTCCGACAGGGTCTGGTTATGGGCCGGGGTGCTCGTCGAGTCGGTGTGACCCTCGATGATCAGGGACCAGGACGGCTCGCCGGACATGATCCTGACGACTTCATCGAGCGTCGGGAGCGATTCCGGCCGGAGGCGCGCCGAGTCGGTGTCGAACAGGATGCCGTAGAGGCGTGCCCGGCCCGTGGCGGCAAGGCTATTCTTCAGCTCGCCGCCGACCGAACCCGACCAGTGAGGGCAGCCGCCGACATCGGCGCTGATACGCTTCCCGGTCCACTCACCGTTGATCGGCTTGCCCTTGTCGGTGTCACGCCACCAGAACCCCCGGAAACTCATGCCGTCCGGCGCCATAACAAAAACCGCCGGTCCGGTCTTCGTGCCGCCTCCCTCGGTCCAGGTGAGCTTCATCACGCGTCCTTCCATCGTCCCTGTGAACAGGCCCTGGCCGTACTCGTAGCAGCCCGTGATCGCGGTGCCCTGCTGGCGCATATGAAAATCGTTGTAGTTCGTTTTATAGGTGCCGCTCATGGGGTCCGCGAGCGGCGTCACCGCCGGCTTCACGCCGTAACCCCGGAAACCCATGAGCTCGGCATAGGCGGCGTCGCCATGGTTGTTGATGATCGTCAGGCGGACCCAGGTCCCGGTAACGGAGGCCGCCGCCGGGAAGCGCTGGCCGTCCTGGCGGTCGGCGAGGCTCGCCTTGAGAACGGGTTCGAACCCCGCGGCCTGGGAGACCGCCGAGACCTCGATGACGACGTCCTTCGCGGCCCGGCCGTTGCCGTCGACGGCGCTCGTATCGAACTCGAAGGCGGCCAGGGCGGCCGGCGCCACCATCTCGAAGACGAAGACGTTGTTCGCCGGCTGGCCATTCGGGCAGCACCATCCCGAGCGCGGCGTGTCGTCGAGCAGGTTCGCCGCCGACCAGCCGCCGTAGGACGGTGGCTCGATGACCGGCAGAGTGCCTTCCTGAAGTGCGAGCAGGTTCGTCTCCTGCGGCGGTTGCTGCCCCGAGACGAAAACGCCGCAGAGCAAAAACAGAACGAACAACGATCGTAGCCTCATGATTTTCTCCTCTTCGCGTTTTTTCCAGCGTTCGGCGGCCCCCTTTTCCGCGCACGATGCCAGAGCATAGACGGAGTCGTTGAACGATGTCAAGGAGGGAACGGGCGGCGGCGGACCCGCTGCCTGCCGAGTTCTTCTCTTGAAAACGCCAGCACTGGCAGGGGGTTGAGCCCGTCGGCTTGGTTCATGCTTTCGGGAACGGTGTACAACATGAATTGGACCCGGGTTTTCAGGACGTTGATCACCAGAGGTGATTTCCCTTCGGAAAATTGGCCGTTGACACATGCTCCCGGCCGTGAATATCATGAGGTCGCGACGAGAGGCGTCGGTTTCGAGTCTGGGGGAAACCGGTTCCACGCGGCGCGAGGAAGGACATTCCCATCTTAAACTGAAAAAATGAAAAAAATAACCTACTGGGTGGTGATCATGTCGGCAGCTCTTCTCGGGATGTGTTCAAAGGCCCCTCATGACCGGTCATTGACTCAGAAAACGTTCGCCCGTCCCCCGATCCGTTACTGGCCCCGTCCGTTGTGGTTCTGGAATAATACCGAGGTGACGGCCGAAGGCGTCGTCGAGCAGATGCAGGCCATGCGGGACAGGTGCGGCTACGGCGGTTTCGGACCCCTGCCCTTCGGAAAAAGCTTCGCTCCCGAGTATCTTTCCGAACCCTATCTCGAGGTCTATCGGGCCATGCTGGCCAAGGCCCGGGAGCTGGGCATGACCATCAGCCTGTATGACGAATTCGGGTTCCCGAGCGGGTCGGTGGGCGCCTTTGCCGAGGGCGATGACACACCCCGCTTCCAGCGCAAATATCCCGAATTGACCATTCAGCGGCTGGACAAAGCCGAAGAGGAAATTGCGGGGCCGCGGGCCTATGAGAAAGAGATCCCTGGCGGAAAGCTGATGGGCGTCGTGGCCATGGACCCTTCCGGTCTCAAGAGGCATGACCTGACCGGCCTGGTCACGGACGGTCAATTGAAATGGAACGCGCCGCCGGGCCGATGGAAGGTCATGTTTTTCACCTGCGTCCTTGACGGAAAACCGATCGCGGATTATCTCAACCCCGAGGCGGCCGAAAGATACACCGGAATGGTCCATGATGTTTACTATGACCGTTTCCGGGATTATTTCGGAGACGTCATCAGCGGGACGTTCTTCGATGAGCCGTCCATGTTCCACGCGCAATTCCGGATGTGGACGCCCCTGTTCAATGAAAAGTTCATCGAGAAATACGGGCTCAGTCCCGTCCCGCTCTACCCGGCTTTGTGGGAGGAGATCGGCCCGGATACGCCGTCCGCCCGGAATCATCTGTTCGGCTTCCGGGCGGAGCTCTTTGCCCGGGGATTTACCAGAGTCGTGAGCGACTGGTCCGTGGCTCACGGGATAACGGCGACGGGTCATTTCGCTCCCGAGGAAGCCGTCGTGCCGGCCAATGCTTCGGGCGATCTGATGAAGTCCTTCAAATATCTGGAGATACCCGGGATCGACAAGATCGGAGGGCACCGGCCGGCGGAGAGGTTCTATAAGCTGGTCAGCTCGGCCGCCTACAACTGGGATAAGCGCCTGGTGATGTCGGAAACCTACGGGGCCATGCCCAATTATGACGAGCCCGGCGACCTGAGCTTGGGACGAGATCTATGCCATCGCCATGGACCAGTACACGAAGGGGATCAATGCGCTCATCCCGCACGCCGTCTGGTACGATAACACGAAGGTCACCTATAAGCCGGAGCTGTCGCACCGGAATCCCCTCTATGCCGACGGGCTCAAGGCGTTTACAACATTTTTGGCCAGGCTGAATGTCATGCTGCAGCCTGCAGGGAGACATGTCGCCGATATCGCCGTGCTCTTTCCCATTCAGTCTCTATTGGGTGAGCACTATTTTTACGACGACAAAGGCCCGGCCACCATCGACGGCTGGGTGGATCCCGCCAATCAGTTCTACAAGGATGCCGTCAAGCAGATTGATTATGTGGATGTCGCCAACTGGCTGACCAACGCGGCGGGCAAGGATTTCACCTTCATTCATCCTGAAGTGCTGGATGAGAAGTGTGCCGTTTCGGGCCCTAGCCTGCTCCTTCAGAACACGGCCAATCATGAAGAATATAAAGTGATCATCGTCCCGTCCTGCGACCTGATCTCCCTGAGCAACCTCAGGAAAGTGGCGGATTTCTATGATGCCGGAGGGACCGTGATCTTCACCACCCGGCTGCCCCGCAAGTCTGCGGAAATGGGGAAGCGATCAGGCGGTCGCCGATCTTATGAAATCGATCTTTCCGGGCGGCGAGAACGAGGCCGGCCTTTTAAAGAAGAACAGTGCCGGAGGGATGGCCTGTTTCCTGCCGAGACCCGACGGACAGAGGCTCCGCGAAATCCTGGCCGGGACAGGCATCGCTTTTGATGTGGAATATCCTTCTTTTCCCGAGCTGCAGTATATCCACAAGGTCGTCGAAGGGAGGGATGCATTCTATTTCGCGAACATCGGGGGCTCGAATATAGAAACCGAGGTGAGTCTTCGCGGCCGGATCAGACTGGAGGAATGGGATCCGCATACGGGCGGGATCCGGAAACGCCAGGCGGACTATTCTGAAGACAAGGACTCGGGGTCCACTGTCACAAAAGTGAAGCTGATCCTGAAGCCGTTCCATTCCTGTTTCTGGGTAGGAGAAAAGCGGGAATAGAAACAGCAGGATGTGAAGTCCGCCATGCCGGAGCCTGAGACGGAGCGCTGGAAGGATCTCGCCCTGCGCCTGCAGGCGGGCGACGCCGCTTCCGAAAGCGAGCTGGCCAGGCTCTTTTATCCTCACCTCATGGCCATGGCGGTCGGTCGGCTGAGTGACCTGGAAACGGCCCGCGAGATCGTCCAGGAGGCGCTCCTGGCGGTGCTCTCGGCCCTTCGGGAGGGCCGGCTGCGCGAACCCGAGAAGCTCCCGGCCTTTGTGGTCGGGACGGGCCGCAACTTGATCAATAACTACCTTCGAAAACGGGCTCAGCGGCCGGAGCCCCTCACCCTCGGCTCCGAAGAGGCGGCTATCCCCAATCCCGATTCGGGTGCCGGAGATCCCCGGTTCGAGAATGATGAGAGGAGGGATGTCGTTATGGACGCTCTTCAGGGCCTGAAGGCGGTTGACCGGCTGATCTTGTATCTCACCCTGGCCAAGGGATTGAATCCGCGTGAGATCGCGGGTGAAATGGGTTTGAAGCCGGAAACCATCCGCCTCCGCAAATCGCGGGCTTTGAAGCGGCTCCGGCGGAAATTGTCCAAAATGACACGAAACGAGCGGCCGGACTACTGATGAGAGTGGAGTCGAAATATGGACTGTGACTGGATAGAACGGGAAGAGATAATCGAGAAGTACCTGACGGGAAGGCTCGACCGGTCCACACAGGAAGAGTTCGAGGCCCACTTTTTCGGCTGTCCGAAATGCCGGGAGAGGCTCGAGGTCGTCCGGTTGCTTCAGGAAAAGCTCTGGGAGCGGGGCGAAGCCCTCCGGCCGCAAGCCCCGGAGCCGAGCCGTGCAGCGATCCGGTGCCGGGCCTGGGCTTATTCCGCCGCCGCCGCCGTGATCATCGTCGTTGCCGCGGCGCTCTGGTGGCAGTTCATGAGGCCGACCGGTCCGCCCGCTGCAACGGAGGTAACTCCCGCCGCGCTGATGGTTCTCGCCCGCATCGATCCGCCTTCCTATATACCGACCGCCCTTCGCGGAGCGGAGGATGATGCCGCCGAGCGATTCCGGTTGGGCATGCAAAGTTATATCGCGGGGCGCTACGGCGAGGCCATACCCGATCTCAGGGCGGCGGCTGAGCTCGACCCTCGGCGCGCCGGCAGCCGGTTTTTTCTTGGGATCTGCCTGCTTCTGACTGGGAAAACGGATGAGGGCGTGGAAGAACTCAAGAAAACGGTTTCCTTGGGCGACTCCGCCTACCTCGAAGAGGCGCATTTCTACCTGGCCAAGGCCTATCTCGGCAAAGGAGACGTCCTCGGAACGAAGGCGGAGCTCAATTGGGTCTTGGAGAGGGGAGACCGCCTGAAAGAGGACGCCGCCCGGATCTTGGCTCAGCTTCGGTAGCCGCTCCGGCCGCCCATTCCTTGTATCACGGCGATCCACTATGCCCTTACGTGACGTGACACAAAAAAATACTGATACGTTTTCTCTTGTCCAACCACTGTCTGAATTGGAGGAGATAATCTCCGTCCCGTTGATCTTGGGGAATTAGCCGGGAGTTGATTTCGTGATCCGGCCGTCAAGGCCGCCACGGACGCCAACTGAAGAGGGTGTTACCCCACGCCTTGGGGGACGCTCCCGGATACCGGGGGGATGATGGACCGTGCCGCCGGGAGCGCCCCCCCTTATATAAATGCGGCCGAGCGCGCGGACTAACGCAAAAGGAGGATGACATGTCAGGAAAAATCAAGGTCTTGGTCTTGGTCGCGGCGGGTGCGATCGTGCTGATTGCGGGTCTGACGGCGGTCTCAGAGGCCGATGCCCCCGTTCCGGACATCCCCGTCAAAGCGAGGTTCCTCAGCGGATTCGGTCTGGACGTCCATGATCAGTACGGGCTTCCGATCCCCAACAAGGTTTTGAATGACATCGAGGGTGCTCATTATCAGAGCGCGGGGCCGAACAGCCACGTCGTGCTCCATAAAGACAGCGGGTCGAACGCCTACTACTTCTGCATGTATCTCACCACGGACAGGAAATGCCCCCGGTTCGTCAACCTCCATTTTGACGCCATGCTGGTTCCGCCCGGCACAGGTCTCAAATCGGCCTGCGCCAACGATTATTTCATCGACCGCGGGATCGCTCCTATCGAAACAACCTGGTTTTGGATGACGACTGCCGGAGAATGGGAGTTGATACCCGATCCGAGCGACGGCCTACCGATCTTAAATGCCAAGGAGAACACCCTCGATCTTGTGACCATGACAGACGGTCAGGCTGCCTACACCTATATTTTCCGGTACATGTTCCATGTGCGGGATGATAAGTCCTCATCATACAGAGAGGACAGGGACACCTACAGTCTGGTGGACTGCCAGTGGGGAAAGATCGTGGCCTCCGATTGGGATGGCCAAAAAGTCAATACCTGGACCGTCTCCGCGGTCACGGAGCCGTTCAAGCACAAGGCCTTGGACGGCTCGGGCGCGTGGTGCGACCATCCGGAAGGGGCGATCCCTCATCCGCTCATTTCTAACGCCTACTGTTCTTGCTATCACGGAACTTACCGGATGCCCTGGCAGCTGGAGATCACCCGCCGGCCGTAACCGTTGCGCGCGCTAAGATCGCACTACGGCGCGTCAAAGTGCGTCAAAATGCGTCAAAATGCGACAACTTGGCCTGGACCTATTGACAAGAGGGAGAAGCGGGGTTTAAGAACAAATTAAAGGGGATTTTTCTGTGGAACTTCGGGCTTAACCCAACGCCCCGGGGGCGCTTCCGGCGACCGGGCGGGATGAGGGACCGTGCCGCCGGGAGCGCCCCCCTTATATAAATGCGGCCGACCGCGCCGATTGACTCGAAAGGAGTTCAACATGTCAGGGAAAATCAAGATGATCACTCTGGGAATCTTGGCGGCGGTCCTGTTTTTACCCGGGCTGGTCGGGACTCAGGTCTCGAAAGTGGTCTATCTCAGGGCGACGTTCGGCGGCGTCGATCAATTTAGCGTTCCGGCCAAGATCCAAAGCGACGGCAAGGGCTCATATCAAAATGCACGCGACCTAACGGTCATGTTCAATGACAACGACGAGCTGGAATTCGTGATCGGCCCGAGGGCCGGGCGGCGGGTGAACTTTATTTTTGACAGCTTTCTCGGGGGGCCTGGGCCCTGCGGATACTGCGTTGGCGAGGCGCCGCCAGATACCGCGGGAATTGACCCGTCAATCAAGGATGAGCCGACGACTTATGTATCTTTTCTCACGACCATCAGTTCGAATCATATGGGTCCCCAGCTCAATTTCCTGGAAATGCAGCCAGGGGATATCGCGCCGGTCCGGCTCAAGATCTACTTTGAAACGACAGCACGAAAATACTTCCGTCTGAAATACTATCATTCGGGTTATCCGGAGGATAATTGCCGGATGGGCGGCCCGGTCATGGTGAGAGCTCTGGACAGCGATGAGGACGGGACCGTCGATCGTTGGGAACTCTACCCGGTCGAAACAGACGGCGACAACTGCCACTTCTTTCGAGAATACGCCCGTAAAGGGTGGGATTGGCAACAGTGCAGTTTCGGCTATTTCCGGATGCCGTTCCTGTTGACGCTCGACCGCCTGCAGTAACGAGCCGAACCAGGATAATAAAGGCTATGAGATTCGGAAAATAAAATAAGGGTGCAATATGTCAGGGAAAATCAAGCTCTTTGGTTTCGCGGGTGCAGCGGCCTTGGTCATCGTATGCGCGGGCCAATCCTTCGGACAGGCGAACCAGGACCCCTGCGGCGGACACTATGTCGGCCAGGCTCTCCAAGCTAAGTTTCTCAGTCAGTACACCGAGAACGGTATTACCTATGACAGCAACATCGCCAATGATCTGGAAGATGTTTGGTACCGGTACTTTGTTCCGGGCGGAGACTGCATATTCCTATTTCGGCTCGGTCATATCGTTGTAGGTATCGACCAGTCAGAGAGCGGACGCTATGTCGCCATGCATTTCGAGAAAGATGAAGATATCCCCGCTTGTAGCGACTTCGCTTTCATGAACGACAACATTTTATTCGAGAGGCCGCGCATCATCAATAATCAACCCACATATGTCCAATTCGAGCAAGTCATTGAATTCCAAACGATGCTGAGGTACAGGCTTGCGCTGGCACCGGACAATCCTAATGATCCCGGCAAACTAGTCCTAACGGGCGGCGGATATGACGTCAATTTTGGAGCAATGACGCCGGGGCAAGTCATGTACTGCGCTGATGGTGTTACATTTAAGGTCTATCCTATAACCGACCCGGAGAATCCCATTACCTATCATCAAAACTCTCAGGTCAAGGTCACCTACCGGGAATTGACCGCAAGTGAAGGAGGAGGGTTGGGATGGGAAGTGACGCCCATTCATGAGCCCTTTTATTATCTCACCTACAAAAAAGAATGGATCGACAAAAGGCACTATAATTTGGTGCCCCAATACACATACCACAACACCTCTTTGTGCCGAGACATTTCGACTTCAACCCGCGCCTGCGGCGACATCTATTATTGTCCCTTCAAGTTGATCATCAAGCGGGCGCAGTAAGTAGGGGGCCCTTTCAGTCAAGCCGATAGGCTGGGACGTCAGCGGGGGGAGTCAGATGACCCTTCCTCGCCGCGTCATTTTGCATAAGGGAGGGCAGAACCATGCCACGCTTTATTGTGACGCATTCGGTGCCGTTTACCGAGGATGTTTTGATCAAGTACGCGAAAGAGGAGGCGCCTGGGTTCCTGAAAAACAACGTGACCTGGCTCAGGGCGTTTTGCGATTTTGCGGGAAACAAGCACTTCTGTGAATGGGAGGCACCGGGGATGGACTCCCTTCAGGAGATCTTCAAAAGGCTGAACATCCCCTTTGACACCATTCATCCGGTCAGGGTCTTCGACGTCGCCACGGCCAAGCTGGAAAAGTAATCTACAAGGTTTCTGCATACAGGAAGAAAACACGATGGACATCGTACATGTCAGACAGGCGATTGAAAACGGCAACCGGAAATTCGGCGAGGCGGTCCGGCAGGGCAACGGCACGGCCATCGGCGCCCTTTATACCGTCGACGCATCGATCTTGCCGCCGAACGGCGAGATGATCAAAGGAAGACCGGCGATCACGGCTTTCTGGACGGGCGGCCTCGAGATGGGGATCAAAGACGCCGTGCTGACGACCGTCGAGGTGCTGAGCATGGGCGACTTGGCCTGCGAAATCGGCAGGTATGCTCTTAAGATCCAGTCCGCGGGTCATCCCGTTATCGAGGACTCCGGCAAGTATGTCGTCCTCTGGCGGAGTCAGCCGGATGGCACCTGGAAGCTCCACGTAGATATCTGGAACACGAATCTCCCGCCGAATAAGTAAGAGAAAAGCTGGCGGCCCTCACCGCTTCTTGACTTCAAAGGCGGACCGCCCTAGAATCCCGGTTGGCAGATGGAGGCTCCCAGAACCAGATAGAGGGTGTTTTCCTGTGAGGCGGGGGGCCTAAGACCCGTATCTGCTGTTTGTAGGGGCATACGGTGGGGACACAGGTCCGCTTTTTTTTGAAGGCGGCGATTTTACCTATTTTTTTAGCTCTTGCCTTCACCGTCACAGGCGATCTGCCGAGTCTCAATTCTCCTCAGGCTCAGCCCGCTGACGTATCATTTCGGCTTAAAAACGCTTTACGGGCAGGCGACCTGGAGGCGGCGCGCGAACTTGTCCTTGACGACCAGGACGGAGCCGAACAGGTTTTTCTCGGATATCTCGAGGAGACCGTCGTCCGGGACCCCGCGAAGCCGGCGGAGGTTCGCGTTCTCGAACAGGCCAGGCGCATGGCTGAAATCTTTTTCCGGATCTTCGAGTTCAATTTTGAGTGCGGCGTCGTCTCTTATTGGGAAAAAGCGACTGTCACCCAGAAACAGGAACTCATGCCCATCCTCCGCGACCATTACGCGGCCTACCAAGAAGCGCGGAGAATAAGTCGGCAAGTGCCGCAGCCGGTCGATGCAAAAGACCGGCTTTATAAGAAAAGCCTGGCTCTGGCCGACCGTTACCGGAAGCGGTCGTTTGCCAAGGGCGAGCTTCAGGCCATGCTGTGCGCGAGCAGTCTTCACCCGTTGGGCCACCCTTGGTGGAAAACATGGCAGTTGGCCAAGAGCCTTGGTGATGAGGTGGGTGAGGCCTGGGGCGCCTATTATTACGGGGGATTGGCCGGCGAAGGACAGTGCGAGATTGCCGCCCGGCAGGCCGTTGAAGCGGCGGAGCGGCTCCATCTTCCCAAACTCCTCCAATTCGCTCTGATCCGTCAGGCCTGGCTTTCTCTCGGACTTGATGACTATGATGCCCACATCGCCTACCTCCGCAAGGCGCTCGAAGTGATCCGGACAATCCCGGTCCGCCAGACCATGGTCAGCAAGTCGGGCACCGATTTCTACCCCGGAGAAGCCTGGATTCTCAAGAGCCTCTGGAGGGCCTACAAATTAATGAACATGCCGGGAGCGGAAGAGTTATTTGAGCAGGGCCGGGCGATGAGCCGGCGCTATGGGGGAGATGTCGGAGAGCTGGCGTACCTTATCGCCTCCATGCAGGAATTCCTTCGCCCTGGGGTTTTCGATAGTGTGGCTGGCCAGGCAGAGCGATTGGCCAGGAAGATAAATGATCCTGGTTGGCTGGCGACTTTCTTTATGACCAAGGCCATAGCACTCGAGGGTACGAGAGATTTCACCAAGGCGACAGCTGCCCTTGAAGAAGCCGCTTCGATCTATAAAAAAGGGGGCGAAAGGGGCCATTATGCCGAATGCCTTTTTCAGCGCGCCTCCTTTCGAATTCAGACGAACGACTTCGAGGGAGCGCTGGCCGATTATGAAGAAGTGATCAAGATCAACGAAGAGCTCGGCCTAGAAACTTTTGTCGCGCGCTTTTTTGCCGGACTTGCCTTTAGATCTCAGCCGAAGCTGGCTCTGAGATTCCTGAATGAGGCGCTCGCACAGGCAGAAGAATCCAGGGCTTCGGGAGCCATAAGAAGTGCACTCTCCGGACGCGCTGGAGTGTTGGCGATTGACTCGCCCGCTCAGAGCTTGGCGGACCTTAAAAGGGCCCTTTTCTATTGCCAGCGTCATGCCGAAGATATCGGGTATCCCTGCGAAGTTCCGGTTGCCATGAGAGGCGTGAGCCAGGCGATGCGACGTATGGGGAAATACAGCGAGGCCGTGGAGATGGAAAAGCGGCGCGCGGAATTTTCCCGGGCGGAGGGCTTGTTCAATGCGGAGGCCGATACGTATTACTGGCTGATGAATATTTATGGCTTTGACCTGGGTGAGCCCGCCAAAGCCGCTGAATGCGCCGAGAAATATGTCAGCTTGATGATCCGGTTGGGAAAACGGCTCACCGTGAACAACTATGATCGAATCGCCGGCGCCTATCTATCGATGAGCCAACCCGGCCGGGCGTTGGAGTTCTGGGAAAAGGCTCTTCAACGGGCTAAAGAAATGCCAACCGGCGAACATTTCCAGCGAATGGTGCATATCAACATGGCCAAAACCAGCCTCGACCTCGGAGACTATGATGTCGCGATTTCGGAGCTCGAGAAGGAAAAGGCCCTGATCGCGCGGACTTTTCGGAAGGATATCGACGCGGGGGAGAGAGTCATTTACGACCTGGAAGAGTATAACGCCACAATTACCGCCATCAGCGCCGAGGACCATCTGGCCGGACGAAATTTTCAAAGCTATGATGACCCGATTGAGCATCAAAAAGCCGAATGGCACAACAGGCTCGCCCTAGCCTATGCACTTTCAGGGAACCTGGCCCGGTCAGTGGAGGAATCACGCCAGGCAATAGCGCAGGAATTCAGCACCCCTTCCGGGTCCATCCTAGCTGATTATTATCCGTATTTCACGCCGGGGGAGGCGTTGGCTCGGGCGGGCGAATTAGGCGAGGCCGTGGACTTCTTTAAGAAACGAAGAGAGCGCGCCCGGGAACTAAAATCCCTGCCCGGCGAGAGAGAGGCCCTTTTCAAGCTGGGATCGACCTATGCTCTGGCGGCCCGCATCGATGAAGCCCGGCGGACGTTCCGCGAAGCGATTTGGATCGATCGTCGGCTGGACAGCCCCCAGGCCGGCAATCTCGCGGAATCGCTGCTCGGGCTCGGCTCTCTCGAGCTTAGCGCCGGGAATCCGGCCAAGGCCGGCAGACTCCTTGCCGAAGCCCGGAAGGTCGCCAACCCTTATGATTTGAACCAGATCTGGCGGGTGGAAAGGGCCCTGGCCGCCTCTTATGCAGCCCAGAATGAACACAACCTTGCCGAAGAGCATTTCGAGCTGGCCCTGACGGCGCTCGAAGGGGCGCGGGAAAGGCTGCGGCCTGAGGAATTCGTCCTGCGCTTCAGCACGGACCGGTTGCAGGTCTACGACGAATATGCATCCTATCTTGCCTGGCGGGCGATCGAGACGGGGGCGAATACCGTTGCCGAGAAGGCCATGCTGGTGGTCGAGCGACGCCGGGCCCAGGCCCTTTGGGACCTCATGGCGCTGGGCTGGGCCCGGCTCCAACCCGATGCCGTGCCCGAGCAGCTGCAGCGCGCCCGGCAGGCCGAGGCGCGCCTGGCGGCCAAGCAGGGAATTCTCCGCGATCAATTTAACCTTCCTCCCGATAAGCGCTATCCGGCGCTGATCTCCGAGCTCGAGGCCGAGTTGAAGCAAACCAAGGAAGAGCATGCGCGTCTGCTGACCGCCCTGGCGCAGGGGAAGTTTCGCTTCTCGTTGCCCGCGTCATTGCCTTCCAACCTGATCGCCGACGCCCGGAAAAAGCTCGGTCCCGATCGCGTGCTCGTCGAATATCTGGTTACGGACGAATCGACGTACGCGTTCGTTCTTTCCTCGGCCGGCCTTGAGCTTTCTCGACTCCCGGTGAGCCGGCAGGAACTGCGGAAGCGGGTCCAGGGCCTGCTCGCCCCATTCTACCGGCTGCGCTCGGGAGAGTCGGACCTCAGCCGCCTCGGTTTCGATTTCGCGACGGCCCATGAGCTTTATGGCGAGCTTTTTGCGCCGCTCGAGCCGCTGTTCGGAAAAGCCACGCGGATCCTGATCGTTCCGGACGACGCCCTTTTTTATCTGCCGGTCGAACTGCTTGTCGACAGGCTTCCAGAAGGAAAACAATCCGGACAGGTTCTATTTTCCGGCTGCGAACAGGCCGGCTTTCTGGTCCGCCGCTTCACGATGAGCTATCTGACGGCCGCTGCCCAGGTTCTTGGCAGAACGGAGAGCTCCGGGGCCGGCGCGGCCGTTCCCGTCTTGCTGGCCATCGCGAACCCTACGGCTGGACAGAATTATGGAGTCCCGGGTCAGGACGACCCAGTGAGATGGCGTTGGCATCCGGCGAGCGCCAGCGGGGTCTTTGCGCCCCTTCCCGGCTCGATGGATGAAGTCAACAGAATCCGACGATATCTCCCGACAGGAAGGGCGACCGTCTTGACCGGCGCCAACGCCACAGAGGCAAGCTACAAAGCGCTCTCCCCGCGGTCAGGGATCGTCCACCTGGCGACCCACGCTATTGCGGCGGATGACAACCCGTTTTATTCAACTCTCATCCTGGCTCCGGACGGAAAAAAACAGGAGGATGGGTTCCTTCAGGCCTATGAGATCGTCCGCTCCCCCTTGCAGGCCAAGCTCGTGGTGCTCAGCGCCTGCGAGACGGCGCGGGGGCCCCTGGGCCGGGGCGAGGGACTAATCGGCCTGGTCAGCGCCTTCCAGCAGGCCGGCGCGCGGTCGGTCCTGGCGACACAGTGGAGCATCGATGAGTCCGCGGCGGAGTTGATGGCGTCTTTTTATAAGGCCATGATGGGCGGCCGAGGCACGGCCGTAGCTCTCCGTGAAGCCAAGCTCGAGGCCATGAAGAAGCGCCAGAGTTTTGGCGGCGCCGAGGTCTCGCTGGCTCATCCCTTCTTCTGGGCGCCGTTCGTCCTGATCGGAAGCGCGGACTGACTCATTCACACCTCCCGCTCCTTGAGAGGCAAAAGCCTAAGAAATTAGGCCTGAACGGGCCTGCGATTTCTTTGGCGTCGGCCAGTGGGAGCCCACGACTCGGAGAATGATCTTGGGTTGACCGACGGACTCAAGTCCGCTTGCGGCCGTACACGAAGTCGCCGATGCGGCGCATCCGCTCGAGCTCGGCCTCCGTCATCGGGCCGGCGTCCAGGGCGGCCAGGTTTTCCCGCATCTGCTCAAGAGTTTTCGCACCCGACATGCAGACATCGACCTCGGGGCGGGAGAGGACGAACCGGTAGCAGTCCGCCGCCGTCGGCGGCTTATCTTCCGCCGGCATCTTCTTCGGGTCGGAAAGCTTGCCCCAGCAGGTGGCGGTGAACACCACCATCCCCGGCCGCCTGTCCTTCCCGATGAAGGGGAAGATGTCCGTCTCCGCCCCGCGATGGGCGGCGTTGTAACGGAAGTGGACGACGTCGAGATCCCCGCCGCCCGCAAGCTCTCCGACGAGCTTCCGGCTGTGACTGGAGAGGCCGATGAACCGGATGAGTCCCTTCTCCTTCAGCCGCAGGGCCCCGTCGATGAGCCGGCGCGGCGGCATCTTCGAGAAATAGCCCAGGATGAGGATATCGGCATGGTCGAGCCCGGCGCTCTTCAGCCCCCGGCGGAGGAGCTTTTCAGTCATGAAGTTGTTGTGGGCGTAAGTGAACGCCGCCAGCACCAGCCGGTCGCGCTGTCCCTTGGCGACGATATTTTTCAGCGCCTCGCGCATCTGGGGCTTATAGCCTTTGATGACGGTTCCCCAGGTGAAGTAGTTCGAGCCCCGCTCGAAAGCCTCCTCGATGGCCGCCGCGGGCGCTCCGTACCCCGAGGCGATGCCCAGCCGCCCGACCTTGAGACCTGTCCTGCCCAGCACGACCGGTTCGTTGGAACTCATGGTTAATGCCTCCTCCGGCGCTCCAAGATAGACCGAATCGTCCCTCCCGGTCAATCTCCGCGGCGCCGCCCAGAATTGCCGATGGAAACTGAAGCCGTTGATTTATGGGTCAACATTTCTCTATCGGCAAATTTCGGGCGCTGGCCGGCCTGATTTGCCTTACCGTGATGCTGTGGTGCCCGGGCGGGAGCATCAGGGTCAACAGGCGGGCTCTGCCGTCATGAATATATTTGGCTGATATCCCATCAAAGAGAGCGGTTGCCGGTTTCTTCGCGGCTTTAATACCGTGGGAGATGGGTGTAGCCGTTCGTTGACGGTTCGTTCTCCCGGCCTCCCGATCTTCCCCGGAGGCTTCCGGCACGCTTTTTGAATCGGCGTTTCCGATGTGCCGGGAATCTATCGCCCTCGCCATCCGGAGCGCACCTTCCTCTACCGGGTGCTGTTCCATTATTTTGAGCGCTTCCTGACGGAGTGCGAGCGCCGGTTCGAGAAGGAGTATGGGTATTTCCGGCCGGTCGTCGCGGAGAGCTTTGCCCGGGAGGTCCTCGGGCTTCTTGTCAGCAGGGGCTGGCTCAGCGCGGAGTGGCGGGAGAGGATTCTTTCCTGGCGGCACAGCGGTTTCAACGTCCACCGCAAAGTCCGGACGAAGTCCAAAGCCGAAGGCTGAACGAGTCGGCAAGGACATGATCCGCCCGGTTCTGTCGCTCGAGCGGCTCATCTTTCCGGAGGGGGAGGGCCAGGTTGGCTACCGGCATAACTTTTCGATGACCCCAAAGGGTAAATATTGGGTGACCCTTGACACCCACTGACCAGTGCCGAGTGTAACGGGGCGTGATATAATCGCGCGATGCCGTCCGAAGGAGTCCGTCATGACGTCACGCAAGTCGTTAGTCGACCGGGCGATTCGCTTTGAGTGCCCGGAGCGGATACCGATCGTTTTCTGGAATCGTGACCAGACCGAGGGCGACCTGCTGCTGTATCACCTGTCGCGGGGAGAGCGCGGCGACGGCCATGCCTTGGCCAATGCGTGGGACTGGTCGACCAACGAATGGGGCTATCGTCTGGAGTCGATGGCTGATGGCACGATGGGCCACCCGACTCGGGCGGTCTGGCCCGACTTGCCGAGCGTGGACGAAGTTCGCGTGCCGGCGTTGCGTGAAGAGGAACGCATGGCGGCCGTGGCGGACTTTCACTCGGTCGTGTGAGGATCGGTACCGGCTGGCCAGTCTCGATCTGAGCGGCTTCACGGTCTACACGCTCCTGCGCGGCTTCGAGAACGCGATGCGGGATGTCCTGATCGCACCCGAACAGTTCGGTCCACTGATGGATTTGATCATGGACTTCGAAGGCCAACTCATGACGATGGCCGCCCGCCATGGATTTCACGGCATCCACTTTGCGGATGACTGGGCCACGCAATCCGGCATGATCATCTCGCCCGCCATGTGGCGATCGCTGTTCAAGCCGCGCTATCAGCGGCAGTTCGATCACGCGCATCACTTGGGACTGGACGTGTGGTATCACTGTTGCGGCAACTTGACGGAGATCGCCGAGGACTTTCATGAAGTCGGTGCCGACGTGTTGAACATCTCGCAGCCGAATGTGGTGGACTTGCCTGTGGTCGGCAGCCGTCTGCGCGGCCGCCAGTGCTTCATGATGCCGATCAGCTATCAGACCGTTTCCATTCAGGGAACGGCCGAGGAGATCCTGGCCGAAGCGCAACGGATGTACCAGTTGCTGGCGACGCCCCGCGGCGGCTTCATCGGGTATGTTGAGGAGTACGGTTGCATGGGGATGTCCGCCGAGAACTATCATGCCTGCGGCCAGGCGTTCCGGCGCTTGAACGCGAGCCTGCTGCAGGGGAATTGACCTCTTCTCGAGCTCACGATTGCCCCCTGCGCTCACGAAGCGATGTTCTTCCCGCCGCAGAAGGCTCTCAAGAACTCAGAATTCGGCGGGCCGTCCGGAGGGGCGGATGGATCGCTCCGGACGGACGCGCAAGCGGTCGAACCAGGTCCATCAACACCTGCGGACAACTCAGGCCAGGCTGAGGACCGAATTTGAAGCGGGCGAGGATACAACGGAACGCGCCCGGGGCACAAAAAATCGGGCTCAACGGTCCGGGATCGCGCACGGCACGCAAAAGCAAATTCCTATAAATCGCTCCAAGATAGACCGAATCGTCCCTCCCGGTCTATCTCCGCGCGCCTGGCTCGCGCGGTTGGTCGAAACATCAAAGCGCTTGTCGACAGGAATATATTTGGCGGGATCCCCGCCCAAGAGAGCGGTTGCCGGTTTCTTCGCGGCTTTAATACCGCGGGAGACGGGGGAGCGGTTCGTTGACGGGTCCTTCGCCCGGCCCGCGGATCGCCCCCGGACGGCTTCCGGCATGTTTTTCTTTGAGGCGGATGTCGAGGGCTGGCCGGATGCTTTCGCGCCCTTCTGTTCCCTGCGTGGCTGAGGTATCCGCGGCGGACGGGCAAATTCGGTATCGCGGCCCGGCATCGGCTTCTTATAATCAAAGCCAGCCAGCGTGCGGCGCTCCACCCGATCGCCGAGGACGCGTTCGATACTGCGGACCATCTCCCCGTCTTCTCGAGTCGTGAAGGTGAAGGCATCGCCGGTCTTGGCGGCGCGTCCCGTGCGCCCTATGCGATGCGTGTACGCATCGGCGGTATCGGGCATGTCGTAGTTGATGACGTGGGAGATGCTCGAGACATCGATCCCTCGGGCCGCGATGTCCGTGGCGACGAGGATCTGATAAGCGCCCCCACGGAATCCGTCCAGCGCCGATTGCCGCCTGTTCTGCGAGAGGTTGCCCTGCAGGGACGCGGCCCGGTAGCCGGCGTTTTCCAATTGTTGTCCCAGGCGCTTGGCCCGGTGCTTCGTGCGCGTAAATATCAAGACCGATTCCGTATCGGTATGACGCAGCAGCTCGAGGAGGAGCGCGGTTTTCAGGTGCTGCTCGACAGGGTAGAGGGCGTGGGCGACGGTGCTGATGGGTGCCGCGTAATTGACCTGCACCGTTACCGGGGCGCGGAGGATCTCGTGCGCCAGTTTACGGACATCATCGGGCATGGTCGCCGCGAACAGGAGCGTCTGCCGTTGCGCGGGCAGATGCTTGACGATCTTCCTGACTGCGGGCAGGAAGCCCATATCGAACATCCGGTCGGCCTCATCGAGGACGAGCACTTCCACGCGCGACAGGTCGATCGTGCGCTGGCTGAGATGGTCGAGCAAACGACCCGGACAGGCGACCACGATCTCGACGCCGTCGCGAAGGCTCCGGACCTGCGGTTTTACGCCCACACCGCCGTAGATTGTCACGCTCCGAAGGCGCGTCCGCCCGCCCATGCTGACGATCGCCTCATGGATCTGCTCCGCCAGCTCCCGCGTCGGCGCGATGATGAGGGCCCGGACATGTCCGCGAGGTCCCCGGATCAGACGGTCGAGGATGGGCAGGGCAAAGGCCGCTGTCTTCCCCGTTCCGGTCTGGGCCAGCCCCATGAGGTCGTGTCCCTTGAGGACCGGCGGGATCGCCTGCTCTTGGATGGGCGTCGGCCTGAGATAACCGATGGCCTTGACCCCGGCCGCGACATCGGGGTGAAAATTAAAATTGCTGAATCCCATAAAAAACTCCTACATTTTATTGTTCTGCGCTCGAGGGGAAGAAGCCTGGTGTATTCGGGGGTTGACGATGACGAGGTTCTTATCCGCGTAAGGCAGTTATCTGCTATTTAATCTATCAGTTATGGGGCCACATTGTCAAGTCAAAGGCGACTGCTGTCAAGGCAACGAGAATAAAGGATAAGTAGGTCCGGTCCGCCTTGGCGTGAAAGCGGTCGAACATCAGGTCGTCCCGGACGTAGGCCGCGAGAAGCGCGAAGAAGGCCAGGCCGATTCAGCGACGGCGTCATGGAGAAAGCGGCTTAAACGAGGACCAACGGGATATGCTTAACTCCGGCCCATACACAACATTTGACAATATCTCGGAATCCTACTCGAGAGGTGGTAGAATGTTTGCCGTGAGGTCAAAGAGAACCCTCTTGATATTTCAATGATCGAAAGAAGAAAAAACATCAGGATATCGTATGAGTCAAGCGTTCAATTTATCTCCGAAAATCATTCCTTTCAGGGAAAACTGGTTGACATATCTCGAAGTGGCATGAAGATTGTTGCCAATATTCCTGAATCACCTGAAACAATAGAGAATATTGCTTTTACACTGCCAAAATCAGATACGCCGCTTCAAATCCCATACAAATTGATAAGAAAAGAAAGTGGGCCATCACGCTGAAGAAGGACAGATACTCGGAATAGAGTTATTGTATCAAGATGAAACGCAAATGTTGCTTGTTGAATCCTTTATAAAGGAAATGAAGAAGGCGGAGCTATTAACCCGCGCGAAAAATGCTGAACTGAGACAGATCCCAAGGGCCAATTGTGTAATAACCGATATTTCCTGCGATAGAACGGGAATTTCCGTGCTGTCAATAGACAATATATCTATCGATGGAATGTCCATAAGCTATAGGGGCAAAGGACTCAGTTTTCAAGATATCTTAACCTTGTCTTTTAGGCTACCTGACGACCCAAGAGATCTTAATGTCTCCGGCACTGTGATCTATACTCTTAAGAGTGCTTTTTCGGATGCCTCCAATGCCGGAATTGTGTTCAATAATATAAGTGATATAGATTGCATGAGAATAAGGAATTTTATCTCGTCTTCTACCGCTGCTATGGCGATGAAGGCGCTTTATGAAAAGCTATCTGATGTCAATTTTGACGAAACATATGTCATTCACGATAGGGCTGCGATCGAATCGATATTTTCTCTGCTAAACGCGGATCAGATTCATATGAATGTCTTGTTTGAAAATAATCATCGAATACAGGAATTGCCTTTTATAAAATATAGCTCAAATAACAGGATATTCTGCATAGAACAAGTGGATTGGCCGTCAATTTTGAATTTTAAGAAAGATCATCTTGGCTATTTTTCGTTCAATACGCGAATGGGAAGTTACTACTTTAAGACAAATCTGTTGAAAAAGCTCGATCGGCGTGCTTATTTTCCGTTGCCAGACGTTCTTTACCGATCAGAGAAAAGAGCCCAGCAACGAAAAATAACAGAAGAAAGAATAGCGTTTACTAATGTCCCTGAGCCCATATCAGAAGGATCTTTGCAGGGTGTTATAAAAAATATAAGCAGCCATGGATTCATGTGTGAAGTGCCATTTGAGGATGGCAGCAGGGATTATTTTCATCCCAGCCGAATCGTGAATTATAGAACAAACGAAGAACTGGGACTCAGTACCTATGGAGAAATCCGTTATGTATCAAAGAATATTCTCCAAAATAACAAAGAGGTACTGCGAATAGGTGTCGAATCCGGCATAAAACACGTCCCTTTTCAATTTACACGTTTTTCTCAAAAAAAATGGGATAAGCTCTTTCCGCCTCAAGGAAATCTTCCTTTATCTGCAAGAGATAAAATCGACTCAGTCGTGGTGAAATATCACAATAAAAAGGGCCAGAAAATTGCGGCCTTGGTCAATTCGACTCATCGTAAACTGACGGCACCCGTTATCATTATCCCTCCCGCTTTTGGGAAAAAAAAGGAATCCCTGTCCCCCTTTGTCGCAACCTTAATTACTAATTTTCGCTGCCTCAATAAAAAGATTGTAACGATTCGTTACGATGGCATTAACCTCCCTGGTGAAAGTGACAATGAGGATATGTTGCCCAAACGCGGGTATGAAATGCTTTATTATCGGATAAGCCAGGGCCAAGACGATCTCCGGGCAACTTTAGAATATGTTTACAACAATTCTTCTTTTAAACCCGACAAAGTTATCGTCGTTGCTTTCAGCATGTCAGCTCTTGATGTTCGTAAGCTTGTTTCCGCGCCCCATGAACATAAGGTCGATTATGTCATAAATGTCATGGGCGTTTCTTGCGGCCAGAGTGTGTTCAAAAATATGACCGGTGGTTTAGATATTATTGGCTATTATAAGCTTGGTATAGTGAACGGTCTGTTCGGCATATTGGGACATATTTTGGATATGGACAACCTGGCTGAAGATTTGATTGAAAAAAAATATGCCTACATGACTGATGCCCGATTGGACATGTCGAGAATATCAACACCGATTCTATGGATTTACGGCAAATATGATAAATGGATAGATGAGAATGAAGTGAGGGAATTGATGGGGATTGAGTCCGACGGGCTCACGCGAAGTCATAGAAATACCTACAGGTCATAATCTTCGATCAAGTGAGGATGCGATTAAGACCTTTAAATTGATAACCTCCAGGATTCATAATGAAATCTACGGCGAAGACATCATCCCCATAGATCCTGATCGAGATAGCCTGGTGAATCTCATCGGATACGAGCGAGAGCGTTGTGCTTCAGCTGAAGAATTTAATAGTGAGGAGTATTGGAAGCAATATTTGATCGGAAAAAGAGCGAATAGTTTCGGTTACGATTTTTATAAGAATATCAAGGAATTTAGAGAGTTCCTATCATTAGAAAGCCAACTCACAGACCTGAGCGATAAAGAAATACTCGTTGATATGGGTTGTGGAACCGGCTTGCTTGTTGAAGACATGCTGAATCTTGCCGCCGCTCGGCAACGAGATGTTCGTAACGCACAGATCATCATGATAGATCTTGTCAAAGAGGCTCTGGATAAAGCACAAAAAAAGATTGATAAAATTAAAAAAGTGCACGGGACATTTCTTCCGCAACGCATAAAATACCTTGTCATGGACCTTGAGCCTAATCGTTTGATTCCCGTGCACACATTCATTAATAATCTTGATTTGGATTTCAACTACTTGCGGAACCGGATAGAAGGTTTAGCCAATGCCTCCATTGACCGGTTTCTGAATAAATCTTCAAAAAGAATGTACGAAATTATGAGAGGTGCGAGTCTAACGAGAAGAGATGAAGCCCATCTCAATTCCGAATTCAATAAGGAAGATCGTCAAATCATTATCGAATTTAACCGGGCGGCAAGGTTTTTAAGAAGACAGCTAAGAAAAGATGAATTTGTTAATCCAAATCTCGCAAGAAACGCCTCCATCGAGTCTAACGACTATGATCAGTTGAGAACGTCAGACCTTAAGTTTGAAAAACTGGAATTTGGAAATAACGGATTACGCCTCCATTCGGATTTCAAGAAAGGCTCTGTCGACAAAATCATAGCCAGTTTGTTTATCTCATATCTTTTTAATCCGGATGAAATATTTCACGATTTTTACAGAATGCTAAAGCCGAATGGTCTTCTCTTGGTATCTTCAATGAAGCCGGATAGTGACATATCCAGGATCTTCACAAATTATGTTGATAAAGTTCAGCAGTTTGATTTCAGCGATACAGATTTCAAGAGTCAGGATATCAGCCTGTCGGGGGCTAGGGAGATGTTAAATGAGGCGGCGACACTCTTTGAATTAGAGGAAGAAGGCTACTTTAAATTTTATTCAGACAAAGAATTGGTCCACATGTTCAAGTCTTCCGGATTTGATGACATTCAAGTGCATGCCTCGTTAGGGAATCCTCCCCAAGCCTATATTGTCACGGGAAGGAAGTTTTAAGGCTCAGCGCGATTTGCCTTTTTGGTCCTTTTTTATCTCTATGCCAGAAAAACCTCCGCATTTAAGCCCGGTATGTATGACACTCGGAGAGCAGCATCGGCCAATCGTTTTTCCACTCCAATACCTTGGATCCTGATCTGCTGCCTGGCATCAGGGCACTCAATTATCCAAATCAGGCCGTTTCGAGATGCGTCTCTCTAGTGTAGTGCGTCATAAGTGACTGCACTAGGGCTTGTGGACTTTCCCGGCGTTCCCGATTATACTTTTTTGAATGCCTTGGAATATTATTAGGGAAGTCTTCAGGTCTTTAGATGGATGGGGAAGACATCCGGTCTTTATTGAATTGATTCCCCCTGAGAAACCCATTCATGTTGAAGCTGGGGAATTCAAATTCAATATTGTCAAGACTGCTGAATTTCTAGAAGAACTGGGAATAAAAAGAAATTATCTCGTTCCCATTTTTTTAGAAAATACCGTCGATTTCATATATGTTTTCCTGGGGCTCGTACAAATTGGCGCCAAACCGATTCCCATTAAACTCGAATACAGAAAGATCGAGCTCGATGAAATCTTCAGGAATGCGCAACCTCAGGCCATCATCGCTGAATCTTCCCACCTAAAAATAATAAAGCCTTATCTGTCGAATAAAATAGTGATCTCCAGAGAAAACAGAAAACTCAAGCTATATCAAAAAGCAACAAAAGATTTAAAACCGGCTGAGCTGCCTGACGAGATGGCGTCGATCAACTATACTTATAGAGGCTATGGTTATCCCTTGGGTGCAATGGTCCCTCATGTCCAATATCTCCACGGGGCTAGAGTCCTTCAGGCAGGACTCCAGGCAAAACCTAAAGAGAAAATGCTGGTCATCCTTCCCATGTCTCACATATTCACCTTGATCGGATGCATTTTTGTTCCCCTTCTGCATGGGATAACTTCAGTGATTGCCAACACGATACATCCGCGAAGGATATTTGAAGCCATAGAAGAGCATGGTATAGATCACATCACGGCGGTTCCAGAGATTTATCTGCTGTTTGAAAAATTCAAAGATATGGCAGTGAAATTGCATTCGTTACAGGTATTTGTTTGCGGCGGGAGTTCGCTCTCGTCTGAGGATTATTATCGAATAAGAAAGGTTTTCGCTATCGATCTGTTGCATGGTTATGGATTAACTGAATTTACGCCTGTCAGCAGAAATATTAGAGGGCAGGCCAGAGCCGGTACAGTCGGTCCTCTTTGTGATCAGATCGAATGCCAGATCACATCCGAGGACAACAATGAAGCCGGAGAGATTTTATTGAGAACCGATAAGATGTTTAGAGGCTATTATAGAAATCCAAAAGTAACAAAGGATGCCTTTGAGGGAGATTGGTTTAAAACCGGGGATATTGGCAGAATCGAGAAGGGGCATTTGATTTTTGAAAAAGAAGTGAAGAAAACGAGAAAAGTGAATGGCAATATGGTTGATTTAGAAGAGTTGGAAAGGATTATTAAATCAAATGAAAAGGTCAAGGGGGCCGAATTAAAAGCAGCTCTCAAGAATAAAATTGCGATGTATAAGATTCCTCAAATTAGGCTATAATTGCAGCACGAGGGGAAGATCCATATTCTGGTCGAATCCGGCCAGCGATTCTGATTCATAATGGCCACCGATTCTGGTCCCAAATGGCCACTTTGCGACCGGAGCCAGAATTTTCAAAAAGTGAAGGGGCGCTGGATAACGTAACGATGTTCAGCCATCGTCCATTACGCGTCCCGGCTCGAGATCACGGGAGAATCGATGAGAAAACGGAAATCCTTGACTCCCTCCGGCCATAACGGCTTATAATGAGGACCCAGCGTCGCTTCCCTCCGAGAGGTGGCCAGTTTCGCCAGAATAGGCAAAGGAAAATCAAATGAGAAAAGAAAGAAAAAATAGTCAGCATGAAGCCATTCATAGGGAAATTATAGATGTCTTGGCAAAAATCACGCGGATCGACGCTTCCGACATTAAAGAGAATGTACTAATAAAAGATGAGCTGGGGATCGATTCCTTAATGGGCATAGAGATAATTGCCAAGGTTGAAAAATATTATAATATTCATCTTGAAGAATCGTTGCTTTTAGAAATTAACCGAGTCGGTGATTTTATAAGCATGGTAGAAGCCAAGCTCAAAAAGCCTGATTAGCATGCCCAACATATGCTTTATAAATCCTAAATGGCAAATTTGTATGGACCAGGAATTTAATGAGTTTTGGAGAACATCTGTAACTCCCAATCTTATAAGAAACACCTATTCTGGCTTTGGACTTTCAATTTTAATATTGGCTGCCCTAACGCCAGGTGAATATGACATTGATATTATCGATGAAAATCGGCAGCCGATTGATTTCCATAAAAAGTATGATTTGGTGGCCATCACCTGCTGTACACAACAGGCAACGCGCGCCTACCAGATTTCAAAAGAATTTCGACGAAAGAAAATCAAAACCGTAATCGGGGGGATACATCCCACGGTGTGTCGCGATGAAGCTTCCGAGTCTGTTGATTCTGTCGTTGTGGGAGAATGCGAGGAGCTGTGGCCCGGGCTCCTAAGAGATTTTGAAGCTGGCAAATTAAAAAAGCGTTATCAACAAACAGCATTATTTGATCTGAAAAAAGCCCCTCTCCCAAGATATGATTTGATAAAGCGCTTAAATTACGGGATGTACTGGGTACAAGCGACTCGAGGCTGTCCACATGACTGTAATTTTTGCGTTGCCTCCAATATTTTTGGCAAAAGATTTCGGTTGAAATCTGTCGAACAGGTTGTGGAGGAAATAAAAATCATAAAGTCAGTTCAGGCAAATCCAAAAATCAGCTTTGCTGATGACAATATATTTGTGAATAAAAATTATTCAAGATCTCTTCTAGAGAAGATGATTCCCCTGAATATTAGATGGTTCGCCCAAACAGATATTTCGGTAGCAGAAGATAGGGAGTTATTGACACTGTTAAAGAAAAGTGGCTGTTCGATCCTGTTTATCGGATTTGAAAGTCTATCAGAAAATGAGCTAAAAAAAATAAATAAGAACCATTGGAAAGCGAATAAAGCAAAATACTATAAAGAGTACATTCGCCAGATACAATCGATGGGGATAGGCATTTTTGGTGCCTTCATGATGGGCTTTGATTCTGATACCCCGGAATCCATAAGAGAGACCTGTGATTTCATAAAAGAGACAAGAATCTATGCTCCTCAGATCAGCGTGCTAACGCCTTATCCTGGCTGTGCATTAAGAGAGCAACTCGCTGGTCAAAACAGATTATTGGCTAGAGACTGGAATTACTATACCGGCCTGGATGTAACATTCAAACCCAAGCTGATGACAGAGAGTGAATTGCAGCGACAATTAGTCGGTTCGTTAAAATCAATCTACAACAGAGATCATTTAGAAAGCAACATGAGATACTTCAAGGATATCTTTAAGAATAACTGAAAATAACATGCAGAAGGACCAAAAGGAAATCCTGTCGGAGCATTTCAAAGATGAAATCTTAATTAATAGTATCCGCAATATCACCACCACGTGCATCATGGCGATGATCGCCATCCCGTTTTTTAGCTTTTTGGATTATTTCCTCTATAGAGAACACCTTAAAACTTTTATTATATTGAGAATCATTTCGACAATACCCTTTTTGATTGTCTTCGCATCGATAACAAAATCGGAATTCATGAAAAAGCACATCTTTGGATTGAGTGCCTTTCTCTATCTCGATATTGGATTTACCATTTCTCTGATGATCCATATGACAGAAGGATATGAATCACCCTATTATGCAGGGCTGGTTATGGTGATCCTGATCTTATGTATCGTCTTAACCTTGCCTTTAAAATGGACTATCGTGATCAGTTCATTGATATATGGTTCTTACATAATTCCTATCATCATTAGGGGCAATATCGTTGATAAACCAATTTTTTTCAACAATAACTTTTTCCTGATTGGGATGGTCGTTTTTTCGGTTTTTGGGGCGAGAATCAAAGAATACATCCAATTCAATGAATTCAAATCCAGATATGACATTCAGAAAGCCAATGAAGAATTGAAGAAGCTGGATGAGCTTAAATCTCAATTTTTTGCTAACGTTTCTCATGAGGTGCGGACTCCCTTGACTTCGATAATCGCTCCGATTCAAACCCTTTCTCAGGGGGATGCCGGGGATTTGACAAAAGACCAGCAGGGTCTTGTTGAGCAGGTATACCGGAATTCCTTGCGCTTGCTCGATATGATCAATCAAATGCTCGATTTTGCCAAAATTGATGCCGGTCAAATGAAGATATTTTTGGCGAAATTGGATCTTGAAGAGATCGTGATGGATACAGTGGCAATCTTTAAGGAGGTTGCCGAACGCAAGGGAATTAGGATGAGATATGTCAGAAAGGGCGTGATTCCCTTGGTTTTTCTGGATCAAAACAAGTTTGAAAGAATTCTTACTAACTTGGTTAGGAATGCCATTAAGTTCACGGAAACGGGATCCATTTTTATACGGCTAAAATGTGAAAAAGAAATGATTGTTTTAGAGGTTGAAGATACCGGGATTGGGATTCCGGAGGATCATTTGCCGCATATTTTTGAAAGATTCAAGCAGGTGGACGGCTCATCGACACGGAGGTTTGAAGGAACAGGGCTGGGTTTAACCATCGTTAAGGAATCTGTTGACTTAATGAAGGGACGAGTTACTGCTGTCAGTGAGCTGGGAAAAGGCACCACCTTTAGCGTCGAGCTTCCAGTGAACCTGGAGGAGATTCTGCCAAATGCCACGATTGAAAGAAGAACGGGACAAGATCGGCGTGAAGCCCGTGCCGGTTTTGAGGGAGCCGACCGTCGTATAAATACCAGAAGAACGGAGGACCTGGCCAGGATTGCGGTTAGCGATTTGGGTTTTATGGACAAGCCCGCTAGCGAAGAGGCGATCGATAGCGAGGCTATAAAAACTCCGCCGGATGCTCATCAAGTGGTTTTGGTTGAAGATAATGCTGATTTAAGAATGTATATCAGCAAGATGCTAATAAAGTTCGGACACAAAGTCATGACTGCAGCCGATGGGCTTGAGGGGTGGGAAGAGGTGCAGAAAATAATACCGGATATCATCATTTCGGATATTATGATGCCCAAAATGGATGGATATGAATTGGTCAAGCAGGTGAAGTCTAATCAGGCCACGATGCACATACCTGTCTTGTTAATAACCGCTAAGCCAGAGCTTGATTCCAAAATTAAAGGCCTAGAAACAGGCGCTGATGACTATTTGGCTAAACCGATTAACATCAGAGAACTCGATGCCAGGGTAAGAAATTTAATTACCATGAGAAAATTCCAGCAGGCTGTCGCTGAAGCAGAAGCATTAGACACGCGAGTTCAAGAGTTGACAATGAGTTTTGCTCAGTCTTTGGAGACGCGTGATTATAAGACTGCCGGTCATTCGAAGGATGTGCTTGAATTGGGAGTCTTGGTTGCAGAGGAAATGAATATACCTATTGATCATAAACTGAGGGATTCATTGGTTCTGCATGACATCGGCAAGCTAGGTGTTCCCGATGGGATTTTATTAAAGGATGGGCCATTAACTCAGGAAGAATGGCAGATCATGAAGAAGCATCCTGAGCTGGGTGCTAACCTGTTGGCCCAATTTGACTCATTAAAAGAGGTGAGCAAAATAATTTTGGCTCATCAAGAATGTTATGACGGCAGTGGCTATCCCGACGGATTAAAGGGAGAAGAAATTCCCTTATTTGCCAGAATTATTGGAGTGGCAGATGCGTATCATGCGATGACTATCGACAGGCCATATCGCAAAGCGCTTGAAGCATCAGTGGCCATATCAGAACTTCTCAAATACAAGGGTAAACAATTCGATCCCGATATAGTGGATGCTTTGATAAAAGGACTTAAAAGGAAAAAACTCATTTCCGACAGTGACATTGCCAAAGCAAAAGCAATGATTTCTTAGCTGCAAGGAATAACTTCGGACCATGGAAGAGACAAAAAGGAAGAGATTTGGCTTCGGGGGGAAGGTCAGACACCCTCAAGGAGCTCGAGAAAAAGAAATCGGAAAAAAATCGGGAGCCCCGCGGATGCGGGACGCCCGAAATATCATCACTTCGTGAGGGTCGGTGTCTATTGCGGGCCTAATGGGAGTGAGCTCAGCGACGCACAAAAAAGGAATTTCCTATCCCTAACGCGGTGCCTTTCACCTGGCATTGATGCTGTGGTGTCCGGGCGGGAGGTGCACGTTCAACATTCCCGTACGGATGTCATAGCTAAACACGGCGGAAGCCCCGTCCACGAGGACGGTCGCCGGTTTTTGGGCGGCTTTCAGAGATATCACGGTCTCCTGCTCTGATTCGACCTCAATAAGACCTTCACCTTTGACGTAATCCGCCAGGAACGTCAGCCTTCCGTCGGACCTGAACACCGGCGTTCCCGAATCGCCGGCTTCCTTAAGGACGGTCGCATTCCTCACCCATATCTGCTCGCAGCGGCCGCCCGGGGATATGGTCAGGGCCGCGCGGTCCCCGTCCGTTTCCCAGTCCCCCATCGCTTGCGATCCGTCTCCACCGCCCTTCCGGAAGAGCACCCGGTCTTTTATATCGCCGCGCCCGATCTCCACCCCGGACCAGTCCTTCGCCTCGAACCGGGCCGTTTTCCAGCTATCCCGTTCCGCCCTGTTCTTCGCTGACGAGGGAGTAAGAACAGCCAGGAACCTTCCTCGATCAGACGTCTCGGGCGTGGACAGCAGGATATAAGATCCGTCGCGGTCGGGGTGAGGCTTCACGGTGCGCTCGAGGCGCTCGGGGCCGAGGATGTCCATCCTCAATTCGGCCCTTGGGCGGACGACACGGACCGAATTTCCTTCGCCCCTGAACGCATTTTTCCCCTCGGCGTGGAAGACCCAGGAATAGCGCTCCGGGGCGACCGCCTCGATCTCGTCGCGGAGCACAAGGGTATCGCAGTGTTTTAAGTACACGAAGGACCGATTGTACTTCGAGAGCCTGTCTTTGTAGACACAGGACAGCTCGCCCTCGACCGCATCGAGCGAGCCGCCCGTGAAGCAGGAGGTGATCCGGGGAAATTCGTTCCTGGCACTCACCTCGTCGTCGAGGTCGGCCAGGCGCTGGGATTCGGGATACCCGTCGAGAAGGAGCGTGTTGTGGGCGATGGGCTGGATATAGAACTGCCGGTAGTAGAGGTTCCTGTAGTAGTTCGCGTATCCCGCCTCGCCCAGGAGCGTTTCTCCATTATACAGGAGCCAAAAAGTCCCCTGGTCAAGATGGTAGTGATTGGAATGGGGACCGATCCTGAGGGCGAAGATGAGCGCATCTTCATCCCAGCCCGACCGGAACACGGCGTTCCCTTTCGAGCGGAAAACGCGCGATGGAGGATAATCCGAAACGGGCTTCGTCCGGAGCGCCGGGTCCGGATACCAGAGGAAATCGAAGACGCTGTAATCCGGCGGGAAGGCTCTCGATTCGGTCTGCCAGCCATAGCGCTCGAGCGCCGAGGGATCTTGAGTGCGGTGGGCGAGCCAGAGGTGCAGGTTGCGAAGAGAGAACCCCCAGTCGCGGCCGCCGTCGCCGAACGCCGGGCAGTCGCGCCCGTTCGCCGTGGAGAGATAGAGCTGATAGAGATACGCGTCTTTAACCGGGGTCGTCGTCGTCCAGTCGATTCCCAAGTTGCGCTCGAGGGCCGCCAGGCCTTTCACTAAATCCTCGGTGTCCGTGCCAGCGTAGGCTTCAGGCTCGGCGTAGCTGCCGTCGGGCCGGTAGCCCGCATCGATATGGGCCTTGTACTTGGCCAGAATGCCGGACAGATACGGTTCGAGGTCGGGGTTGTCCGGATCTTCGCCCAGGAAGGCCAGCGCCGCGAGGAGCATGCCCGTGCCGTTCATGCCGATGTGGTTGGTGACGTTCGACGGTTTGCGGTTGAGCTCCGCCCAGTCCCGGTAGTGGGGGATGACGGCCTTCTCCATCACCGCCTTCCGGATCGCTGCCCGTTCTTCCGGCGAAAAAAGAGGATAAAGAAGATCGTAACCGATCCCCATGGCCTGCATCCACAGCCCCACGGGATAGTAGGTGTGCCAATTCCGGTTGAGGAACCAGGGATGCTGCCAGTTCTTGAATTCCGCGAACCGGAGCATGGCCGTCCTGGCTTTGAGTCCCGCCTCCCGGTCGCCGGTGAAGGCATAGAGGAACGCCCCGGCGGAGACGATATTCCGCATGGCCGCTCCCGGGCGGAACCACCGCTCATAGACGTCCCATGACGGCGATACGGGACCTCCGTCGAGGAATTCCGGGTTGCCGCGTCCGGGCTCGATGATATCCTCGAGGTTCCCTTTCAAGAGCGAGAGCCGCGCAGACGCCAGGGCCTCGTCCAGGATGCGCCTCCGGTTCGGGTCCATCGGGCCGTTCTTCCACGCCTCGAGGTCGCCCGCGTCGAAGAACAGGCGCGGATGGTCGGCCGGGGAAAACCGCCGCTCCGGGACAAGAAAGAACAGCTCATCGACGATCCGCGCGCCGCCATGGCTTTTCCCTTCGAGGACGATCTTCCACCGCCCGGCACTGTCTCCAGGCCCAATGCGGTGGATCGGCCCGCTCTCCCAAACGCCGCCGGCCGCCGGCTTGAAGCGCGCGCCCTTGATCACGGGCGTTCCGGCGGGATCGAGGAGAACGCCTGTCAGCGATTCGAGCGTTAGCGGTTCTCCGACCGGCTCCAAGGATGCTTTCAGGGAGATCATCTCCCCACGGTGGAAATGACGGTTGAGGAACGTGAAAAAGAACTTGTCGAGGTACGTCGAAGTCGGGTTCGCGGCCGTGAACCGCCGGGGCCGCTCGCCGGACAGGCTGAAGTCGTCGAGGAAGAGGCTGTAGCTTCGGTGCGGGTTCACCGGTCCATAGCAGGCCAGGACCGCGACGGCTTCGAGGAGGATTTCCGGTTCCAGGGGCTTCCCCGCGGCCCTAAAATCGGCCAGCGACAACCGGAGAGATGTCCATTCATTCGCCTTGGGCCCCGCCTGCGACCAGATATACCTCGATCCGTCGCCGCCATAAAGGACGACGCGTATCTCCGCCGGCCGGCGGTCGCCTTCGGCGAAGAGCTCCAGGCTCAGCTTCGAGTCCGCCCGCGTCCATAGCCGGATCTTCTTGGTCAACCCCACCAGGTTCTCGTCCCGGGGCCAGTCCGTATCGTTCGGCTCGATCACCTTGCAGAGGGAGTACCGGCTTCCCCCGAAGGCCGGTTCGCGGACGCACCATGTTTCCGGGTCGAACCCCGGGTCCTGGGCGATGGGATAGGACTCCCAGGCGTTCAGCTCGCCGCTCTCGAAATCGTCGCGGACGGTATCGGGAACCATGGTCGATATGCTCCCCGACTTCTCGCCGGTGACCGCCGGAAACGCGGAAACGGCCGTCAATAAGACAATGGACAAAATCACCGTGTTCATGGACGCCCTCTTAAAAAGAGGATAGCGCACGGCGAATCCCAGTCAAGCGAAGTCTTCATCGACAGTCCCGCTGTCGTATATTACAATACGAGCGTTCTCCGCTGAATGACCGGCTGCGGCAGGTGCCGCTGTCTGAGCGGGGCTGTCCGCGGCCCGGATCGAGTGCCCAGGAAGGAGGTCGGATGGACAAGCGGATCATCCCGGCGTGTTTCCTTATTTTCTTCTGGACTTTGCTTTCCCTGTCCGGTCAGGCGATCCCTCCGGCCGAAGAGATCTCCGAGGTCGAGACGGTCCCGGTGATGATCGACGACATGGTCCTCTTCTCGGTCGTGGGGATCAGGACCTACCCCGCCGCCGAGAGAGCCAGGCTGATTTCCGAACGCATCAAGAAGATCGCCGCCGATCCCACGGTCAAAACCGATTCCCTGGCGGCCGTGGAAGGCGAGGGGTTCACGACTCTCATGGCCGGCGACAACCCGATCATGCGCGTTTTCGAGAGCGACGCCGCGCTCGAAGTCAAGGGTCTGTCGAGGCAGATCCTGGCGAATCTCTACCTGGAAAAAATGGGGAAGGCCATCGCCAAATACCGCCGGGACCGGGAACCCGACAGGCTCCTGCAAAGCGGCCTGACGGCAGGTGGCGCGACCGTCGGGTTTATTGTCGTTTTGTTTCTCTTCCTGGCGCTCTTCCGGAGGCTGATGTCCCGGATCGAAGCCAAGACCAAGGCCAAGATCATTCTCCTCCAGACCAAGTCCCGGGACCTGCTCAAGGCGGAGAAGCTCGGCGGCGTGCTGACCGGCATCCTCCGGGCGGCCCGGCTGATCCTTGTCTTTGCGCGTCGTCTATGTCTATTTCGATTTTGTATTCAGCCTGTTTCCCTGGACTCGTCTTCTGTCCCGGCGCCTCTCCGATTATGTCCTCGATCCGCTCCGGAAGATCTGGCTGGCGGTCGTCAATTTCATCCCCAGCCTCATCTTGATCATCTTGGTCGTCGTCGCGGCCCGGATCGGGCTGAAGCTCATCCGTTCTTTTTTTGGGGGTATCGAGAAAAAAGACATCACCATCCGCGGCTTCGATTATGACTGGGCGATGCCGACCTACAAGATCATCCGGGTTTTGATCATCGTTCTCTGCGCCGTGGTCATCTACCCCTATATCCCCGGCACGGGCTCGATGGCCTTCAAGGGGATATCGGTTTTTGCCGGCCTGCTGATCTCCCTCGGAGCTTCGTCGGCCATTTCGAACATCATCGCCGGATATACGATGACCTATCGCCGGGCCTTCCGGGTCGGCGACCGGGTCAAGATCGGCGACCATTTGGGGGACGTGATCGCCATGAGGCTCCTGGTGACCCACCTGAAGACTCCCAAGAACGAAGAGGTCGTCGTCCCCAACTCCCTCATCCTGAACAGCCAGATCGTCAATTTCAGCTCCATCTCCCGGGAAAAAGGCCTGATCCTCCACACCGGCGTGACCATCGGCTATGACGTGCCCTGGCGCCAGGTCGAGGCCTTATTGTTGATGGCGGCCGAAAAGACGCCGGGAATTCTCCGGGAGCCGAAGCCCTTCGTTTTCCAGAAGTCCCTCGGCGATTTCTATATCGAATACGAACTGAACGCCTACACGAATGACCCGCTGACCCAGATGCAAACCTACTCGGACCTGCACAAGAATATCCTGGACGCCTTCAACGAGTACGGAGTCCAGATCACCTCGCCCAACTATGAGAGCCGATCCTGACAACCTGAAGATCGTCCCCAGGGAAAAGTGGTACGCCGCCCCTGCCAAGCCCCCCTCGGATCCGGAGGCAGGAAAGGTATGACGATCAAAAAAAATGAGAGACGGCTCGGCCCGACTCTCAAGCCCAGGCGGGGAGGAAAGGGCGCGGGCCGAAAAAGACCGAGAGGCTTGACCATGGGACGCTCGCCGACGCCCTGGGTTTTGAACGGCTGTTGGGCGGGCTTTCCGCCGAGTTCATCCAGTTCCCCATGGAACGATTCGAGGCCTTGATCGAAGACGTCCAACGCCGGGTCTGTGAATACTTCGGGCTCGACATGTCGACGCTCTGGCAGGCGGCGCAAGATGATCCGGGCCTTTTCCATTTGACCCACTACTGCCGGCTCCGCACCGGCCCGCCGATTCCGGTGCCGATGACCTCCGAGGAGTTTTTTCCCTGGACCGCCAAAGAAATTCTGAGCGGAAAGCTTGTCTCCGTTTCGTCGCTGGCCGAGCTGCCGGCGGAAGCCGTCCGCGACTTGGAGAGCCGGCGCTTGTTCGGCATCAAGTCTTTCTTGGTCGTCCCTCTGTCGGCGGGAGGAGGGCCGGCCTTCGGCTGCATGTCCTTCAATACGATGGAGAAAGAACGCGACTGGGAGGGCGACACCGTGCAGCGGCTCCGACTCGTGGCGGAGATCATTGCCAACGCCCTGGCCAGGATGCGCGCGGACGAGCGCCTGCGCGAGAACGAGGCGAGGTACCGGATGCTCGTGGAGGGGATGAACGACGGGCTGGTCGTTCTGGATGAGCTGCACAGGGTCTCCTATGTCAATGCCAAGCTGTGCGAGATGCTGAGGATTTCGCCGGACGAGATGTTGGGCCGGTCGCCACTGGAATTCCTTGATGAGAAGAGCCGCGACATGGTCCGCGCTCAGCTCGGGAAAAGAATGACGGGGGAGAATGCGCCCTACGAAGTCGAATGGCGGCCCAAGAGCGGCAGCCCGATCATCACCATCGTCACGCCGCGGGCGATTTTTGATCAGGCCGGCAAGTACCGCGGCAGCTTCGCCGTCATGACGGACATCAGCGAGCGCAAGAAGGCCGAGGCGCTGCTAAGGGACGATGTCGAGCGTCTCCGGTCCATCCTCGAAGCGACGAGTGGCGGCGTGTGGGATTGGAATATCCAGAGCGGTGCGGCGGTCTTCAGCCCCAATTATTCCCGGATGCTGGGGTACGAGCCCGAGGAGTTCGCCAAGCATTATGATCAGTGGGGGGCGATCGTTCATCCCGACGACATCGAGCGCGTGAAACAGGAACACGCGGATCATTTCGACAAGGGTAAAAAATTCTCGCTGGAATTCCGCATGCAGGAGAAGTCGGGCCGCTGGCATTGGATACACAGCCGGGGCATCCTGCTCGAGCGCGACGCCCAGGGCCGCCCCCTGAGGATGGTCGGCACGCACCAGGACATCCAGGAGCGCAAGGACGTGGAGCTCGAGAGCGACAAGCTGCGTAGCGAGCTCGCCCTCGCCAACCGCCGGACTATGCTTGGGGAACTCGCCAGCTCTCTGGCGCACGAATTGAACCAGCCCCTGGGAGCCATCTTGAACAACGCCGAGGCCGCGCATTGTCTCCTCGAAGAGCCGCACCAGGACCCGGAAGAGATCCGCGAGATCCTCGAGGATATCATCCGGGACGACGTGCGCGCCGGTGAAGTGATCCGGAAAATCAGGGGATTGGTCAAGAGAGAGGAAATGAAATTCGAACCCTTGGAAGTGGGCCCCCTGATCCAGGACGTTCTCGCCATCGTGCGCGGCAATCTCGCTCTAAATAATGTCTCGGCGACCCTGGAAGCCGGTCCCGATCTCGGGCCCATCCACGGGGACCGCATCCACTTGCAGCAGGTCCTGCTGAATCTCATCACCAACGCGGTCGAAGCGATGCGCGAGGTCCCCGGGAAGTCTCTCTTGCTCCGCGTGGTCGCGACGGACGCCCAAACACTGACGGTGAACGTCGTCGACTCCGGACCGGGCCTGGAAGCGCAAGCGAACGACTCGATGTTCAAGCCCTTTTACACGACCAAGTCGGACGGCTTGGGCTTGGGGCTGTCCATTTGCCGCACCATCATCGAAGCCCACGGCGGCCGGATCTGGGCCGAGAACAACCCGAACGGAGGGGCGACGTTTTCGTTCTCCCTGAAGACGAAGAGGGAACCGGCGGCATGAGTCCCGGCTCTGGGCGCGAGGGGCTTTTTGCTCAAGCCGCTCAGCGGGGAATCGTTACTCGAAATGCCTCCGGCCGGAAAATGCCGCTGACCGGTCGTCCGGCAGATCCTGGATAAGGGACGGAGCTCAAGGAAGGCTGATCCTCACCACGGCACAACCCCGCTTGGTCCTGACCGCCATCCTGGTCTCGACACCGGCATTCGTCAGCGTCACGCTCTCCATTTTGTCTGTCCCCGGATAAACCGCCTCCGCTTTCAGGTTGCCGTTCAGGTCCGGGACATTCCGGAGCGTGACCGTGACGGTCCCCTCTGTCGGACCGAAGGTCACGGGGACCACCCATCCGCCCGGCACCTCGAACAGGTTGACCTTGGCTTGACCGCCGACGGCCTCCACGCAGTGAGGCTCCAAGACCCATCTCTTGCCTTTCAACAGCCCGAGCAGGGGACCGTAATCCAGGTATTGCCTGTCGACCCATCCGCTTGGCGGAAGAGAATGGTCGTTCCCGGGGAAGGGGGCCATCGGGAAAACCCCGAGGTGAAGGTAACGCTGGAAGAAAGCGTCCGGGTCGGGCCGGAGGTTTTTCTCCTCGGCGGTCCAGCCGAGAACGGGCCGCCGGACGCCCATCAGGGCCGTGAGGTTCAGGGGCGGTCCGCCGTAGGTGAACTCGTCGAAGAACCCGTCGGCCTGCCGCAGGACATCGATCCTCTTGTCGTGGTTGTTGACGAAGATGACTTTGCCCGCCTGGTGCATCATCGGTCCGAGCCTGTCGAGGAGGGTCTTCCATGATACAAGAAGCGACCGGGTCGGCCGGCCGCCGAACCAGCTCACGCCGTCGTCGCGCTCTTCGTTGTACATCCGAAGCCAGTCCAGACGGTCGATGCAGATGCCCTCCGCGTCCGGGATCAGCCGGATGTGTTTTTCGGCCTGGTCGAGAAGGAACTCCCGGTAAGCCGGCTCACCCGGGTCCATGATGATCCCCTTGCCCCAGGTGAAATACGGGCCGCCTTTCCTCGACCGCGGGTAAAGGGAGAGCTTGTCCTCGGGGACCGCGTCCGGCACGGGGAGGATCGCTCCGGCCAGCCGGTGATAGAGAAAGTCGTCGGCGTTTTTCCATAAATCCTCGTCTCCGGCGGCCTTCCGGGGCGGGGCAGGATCGGTGATGTCGGCGCCGAATTCCGTCACGTTGAAATAGCTGAGGACGTGGAACCCCAGCTTTTTCATGCCCGCCGCATAGTCCCTCATGGCCTTGATGCTGGTGGTCCCGCCGCCGTAACGGGTCCAGGGCGTGGTCTCCGACTCGACCGGCGGGATGAACATGCCCATGTACGGAAAATCAAAGCTGGCCTTCCAGTTCACCCCGAAGGCCATCCGGCGCATCTTCTCGATATCGAATGCCGTTTCCAATGACGAATAGGCGCCGGTCCCGGCGATCTCGTGAGCCAGGGGGATGTTCGGGTCGAAGAACCCGGGATGGTTGGCCGTCATCCATCGCAACCCGCCCCGCCATCCCGATTCGTGGGCCACGAGGTCCATCCGGAACCGGACGGGTGAGGCCGAAGCGATCCGGTGAAATTCCCTGCTGAAGACCATCTCTCCCGACGGGCGCACCCGGAGGTTCAGGTCGAGGATGTTGTCCTCCGGGGAAAGGACCAGGCTCAGCCCCGCATCGATCTGCTCTTCGGATATCGTGACCAGCGGGATCCCGAAGAGATTCCCCTGGAACGGGATAAAGCCGATCTTGGGATCGGCATACCTGTAGGGAGGCGCGCCGTACCAGATAGTATCGTCCGCGAACGGGACCGGCAGGAGCGGATCGCTCCACGCCGTGGCGCCGTCCTCCGCCGAGATGCCGCTCAGCCGCGGGTCTCCCCACGCCGTCCAGAACTTCGCGCCGGATCCGGCGGGATAAGCCAGCAGCGTTTCGATCGGAGTGCTCCAGGGCATCCCGAGGCCGATGACCTCGACATCCCAACGGACGCTGCCGTGGCCCGGGCTGAACCGGTCGGTCACCAGGCACGAATCCCCCGTGGTCAACGATACCCATTTCCTTTGGAATCGGACACGGGCCTTGTCGCTCAGGAATTCGATCGGGCCCGCCGGCTCGCAGTCGCGGAGTCTGGTGAAGGCTCGGACCCTACGGGCCTGGTTCGGGCCGGTGAACGCGACTTCGCAGACGGCGCCGTCGCTGTCGACTTTAAGCGTCATGCCGGGCGCCCGGAATTCGTGCGTCCGTTGCTCAGCCTGACGGCAGTCGGTTGCCAGGACAGCGGTCAACAGCACGGACCCGAGGCCAAGGGCTAGGACTCTGTTTTTTGCAGGTCGCATGGCAGCGGCTCCTGTCGGGATCAGACATTTCCCTGTCCATCACGGACTGACGATGTCTCCGGCTCTGCCCTAGAGAGCGCCGGCCGTGACGACGATGACGATGCCGGCGATCAGGCAAACAAGGCCGGTGACGAGCCGCCGGACAATCCCCCGTCCGGCCGACCGCCACTCGCCGGTGACGAACCCCAGCACCGCGCCGGTCGCCACGGTCATGCTCTGGAGAACGGCCCAGCCGACCGAGGCCCCGAGCTCGCCCAGCCTGGTCACGGCGTTGCCGTAGATCATAACGCCGCCATACCATAGTGCGGCCATCGCCAGGGCGTAAACCCAGTTGATGCCGCTGCCTGGGGCGAGATAGCTCCGGGCGTTCCGGCGCCGGACCATAAGATATACGCAATAGACGATCGCCACCAGGCAGCCGGATGTCAGGGCGATGGGCCAGGTCGCGTTGGGGGCCGAAGACGGGGAGGCGCCGCGGGCGACGGCGATGGCCTCGATCGGCTTGCCGCTGATCAGGGCGAAATTGAAGGCGGCGCCCAGCACTCCGGCCACGAGACAGATGATCAGGCCTTTCCTGGACTCGGCTTTGGCCGCGCTTTCGCCCGCGCCGCCGACCGGCCGGCGCGCCAGGTCCCTCAGGTAGCCGGCTCGGGCGCACATCCCGATCCCCGTGATCATCACCAGGACCCCGGCCGTCACTCCGATCCCGGCCGCGGTGAGGAGCTTCCGGGGCGTGTAGACCGCGATGGGCACGATCGAGCCGATGGCGTTGTTAAGACCGAGGACGACGGCGTTGGCGATGGCGATCCCGGCCCATTTCACCGCCAGGCCGTAGCCCATGCTGGCGACTCCCCAGAGGGCGGCAAACCCCGCCACCGCGAAAAGAGTCGCCGGCCGCGTCTCCTTCCAGACGGAAAAGAGATCCGGGATGGTCGCCAGGGCGACAAGAAACGGCATGACGATGAGCGCGAAGACGGAAAAAGCCAGCCAGGTATGTTCCCAGCTCCAGACCTTGACCTTCTTCATCGGCAGGGCGAAGGCGCCCAGCATGATCCCGGCGACGATGCTTAAAGCGACACCTGCGGTCATGGCCGTCACTCTCCTTCCCGGGGGGTCACCATTTTTCGATGCGCCTGATGATCGCCGGCTGCAGGCTCTCGTCGGCCGCCAGGCAGAGGAGGAGTCCCTCGGGCTTCATGGCGCCGATGAAGTCCTCGAGCTCGGCGACCTGGAGGTCGACCATCACGGATCTGCCGGCGGCCTGCAGCCGCCGGATCAGCGGGACCCACTGCATGATCGGCAGGTCACGGCCCATCCCCTGGACCCACTGGATGGCCTGGATCTCCGGGACCGACAGGATCAGGTCGAGGTCCTTCAGCACGCCCCGCCCGTCCACGTGGAAGACGTTGTGGGTCATCGGCTTGACCTCTTCCCTGAGCACGGGCATGCCGAACTCCTCGAACATCGCCGGCGAGATCAGGGCCGCGAAATCGCAGCTCGGGATGTGCATCTTGCCGAACGAGGGGATGGCCATCCACGTCACCGAAGGGAGATCCGCCGCTTTCAGCAGTCCGTCGAAATAGTCATAGACTTCCTGGAAGTGGGCCATGGCCAGGTCGACGAGCCGCTTGACCAGAGCGGGGTCGGCCTTGAGGTCCAGACAGAGCTGGAGCGGGTCGCGCCAGGCGGCCGCGCTGTCCAGGCCGCCGTGGAGGTCCGTGTATCCGACCAGGGCGAGGCCCCGGCATTTTTCCAGGGCCATCCGGGTCATCTCCTCGATCTTCCGGAAATAGGGATTGGCGCGGCTGAAAGCGAGCCGGCCGAGGTCGTCCCAAGTTTTGACCGCGGGGATGGCGTAGGATGTCGTCTCGGCGTATTCGAGCTCGCTCCCGAAGAACGCGGCGTAGATCTCGGGCCCGAGATTCGGCCAGAAGACGGGGAACGTTTCGGCCAGGAACCGGCGGCCGCGGATGCCGGCGATGAAGAAATCGACCTGGTATTCGGCGTCGAACCAGCGGGACTTGAGGTCCAGCCAGGTCCGTCCCGCGATATGGCGCGGGACCGCGAAATCGGCGTTGTGCGCCGCGAACCGGATCGGCGGCCGGTCGATGACGGCCTGGGCGTACCAAGCATAAATCCGCTTCATCGCCATGTCGAAATCCGGTTTCCCCTCAATTTCCACGGACCAGATCCTATGGTCGAAAGGCGGCGTCCGGCTCATGGGCAAATGCTCCTGCAGGACTTGATCGTCTGTTGCGGCTGCGTTTTTGATCGCGCGGCAAGTCTATCGACGGGCGGCGTTCCTTGTCAAGCCGCGCCGGGCTCTTCTTTGCCGTGACGGCCGTCTCAGTCCGCCAATCTCCGGTATTCGGACTGGACCGCGTCGGCGCCGTAAAGCCTTTCCAGCCTGCGGATCGTAAAATGGGCCTGGGCGATGTCCTGAAAATGATCCATGAAGATCGTGTTGATGAGGCCACCGCCGATCGCGCCGATGGCCGGAACGCTCATGACGGCGACCTTTTCCGAGACGACGATCCCGAAGCGGCGGCGATCGCTGAGATCAGCCTGACCAGGACGGGGGCGCCTTTGGCCGTCAGCCCTCGCCTGGAAATGAATTGGGCGGCTTCCGAAACCGCCTTGGACAACGCCGCCCGGACGGCATAGTATCCGGTCTCCGCGGCGTCATCCCCTTCCGACCGTCCGCCGAGCGCGAAGACCTGAAGGCAGTTCAGCATCGTTTCCGGGGAGCTCAGGTCTTCGCCCTCGCTCCTGGCGATGTCCGAGATCGAGCGCAGCATGATCACCGTCGATAGAGGAAGTTCGATGGGCAGCGCCGCCAGTCCGAAGGCGCCCCCAGTGGCGCCGGAAGTCATCACCGCGATCTTATGGACCGCCTTGGAGTGCCGGGATGGGCGCCTGCCCTTGATGGTCGCTACAGCGAAAGTCAAAGCCTTGCTGATCGCCTTCCGGGTCGCGGCGTGGATGACTCCGGCCCACTTGCCCGGCAGTCTCGCCAGCGCCTTGTCGAGCGGCGAGGCCAGGGCGTCCGTCAGCCTGGCGGCCAAGCTGGGGTGCTCGAGCCGGGCTTTCGCCCGTCTCAGGGCTTCGAGATCTTCAGGAGCGAGTTGCATCCCTCTTCACGAGGTCATCATAAACGCGGCCCGGAAAAGCGTCAAGAAATCGGCTTCCACGGCCGCGGGCCGCCGTCAACGACCTGACTTCCCCACGCCGCTCCTCCCGCTTGGGATCGTATAAGTGCGGAAACTTCCTCGAGACTGTTATATAATATCGCCCAATGCGCGTCCGAAAGGAACAGCCGATGCCTCACCACCGAAGCCTCTCCCGCCGCGATTTTATCAGGACGGGCGCCGCCGCCGTGGCCTCGCTCGTCATCGTCCCCCGCCGCGTCCTCGGCGGCCCAGGCTATGTCGCCCCGAGCGACACCCTGACCAAGGCCGTCATCGGCGTCGGCGGCATGGGACAGGTCCATCTCGGCTATCCCGGCGCGGTCCTCCGGGCCGTTTGCGATGTCGACGGCAAGCACCTGGCGCGGGCCCTGGAGATCAGCGGTCCCGGCGTCGACGGATACAGCGATTTCCGCGAGGTCCTGGCCCGGCCCGACATCGACATCGTCCACATCGCGACGCCGCCCCACTGGCACGCCCTGATCTCCATCGCCGCCGCCGAAGCCGGCAAGGACATCTGGTGCGAGAAGCCGATGAGCCGGACGATCGCCGAAGGCCGCGCGGTCGTCGAGTCCATTCGGCGGACCGGACGTATTTTCCGGATCAATACCTGGTTCCGTTTCACGGACCGTTTCTACGGGTTCGGGACGGACGTCCGGCCGATCAAGAAAGTCGTCGAGAACAGGCTACTGGGCTGGCCGGTCAAAGCGACGGTGAGCGCCGCCACGGGGTTCGACTGGAAATTTTATTGGAGCGGCCTGACCCACGCCCGCCCCGAGCCCGTGCCGCCGGAGCTCGATTACGATTTCTGGCTCGGTCCCGCGCCCTGGAAGCCCTACCATCCCCATCGCGTCCACGCCACTTTCCGCGGCTACTGGGATTATGACGGCGGCGGCCTGGGCGACATGGGCATGCACTACCTCGACCCGGTCCAGTATCTTCTCGAAAAAGACGATACGAGCCCCGTGGAGATCATGGCCGACGGTCCGCAGCAGCACCCGGACGCCTGCGGCAGCTGGCGGCGGGTCGAGCTGAAGTACGCCGACGGCTGCGTCATCGTCCTCGACGGCGAGGGCCGGGGCGAAAACATCCCCTTCCTCGAGGGCCCAAAGGGCAAGCTCTACCGGGGGTTCGAATCCGACATCCCGGGCCTGCGCGCCGCCTTGGCGTCCCTGCCCGACCCCGAACCCCAGCCGGCCGATTTCTGCGAGGCCGTCCGGACGAGGACGAGGTTCACCCTCAACGAGACGAACGCCCACCGGTCCTGCACGCTTGTCAACCTGGCCAAGATCGCCGTTCAGCTCGGGCGGCCCCTCCGCTACGATCCGATGCGCGAGACGTTCCCCGACGACGAAGCGGCGAACCGTCTCGCGAGCCAGCCCATGCGGGCGCCCTGGCACATCTGATACGGCGATGAGAAGGTCCCCCATGCACAAAAGAACCACGGTGGTCCTCCTGGTTTTCCTGGCCGGCTCGCTCTGCGCCGCCGCCCAGACCCCGGCCGTCGTCGCCGACGCCGGTCTCGAAGCGCGCCTCTCCGCGATCCTCGAGGGCTTCCCCGCCGAAAACCCGGCCGTGCGGGACGCTCTGTGCGCCGGGATCCTCAAGCTCGGTCCGGCGGCCATCGCCGGAGTCTGCGCGCGCGTGCAGCCGCCTGAGGCGGGTAACGACTCCAAGGCCAGGTTCGCCGTGAACGGGCTTGCCGTTTACGTAACGCGCGCCGACGCCGAGGCGGAGCGTGTTCTTTTTGTCCGGGCCTTGCTCGACTCCCTGGCCGCCGCTCGGGATAAGAACGTCGCCGCCTTCTTTCTTTCTCAGGTCCAGCTCTCCGGCAAGGCCGAGTCCGTGGCGCCATTGGAGAGATATCTTCGGGACGAAGCCCTGGCGGGGCCGGCCGCCGCGGCGCTCCGGACGATCGGCGGCCGCGAGGCTGTCGGCGTCTTTATGAGAGCGCTCGACGCCGCGCCCCCGTCGGCCCGCCTCCCGGTCGTCGAGGCGCTCGGCGCGATGCGCAGCCGCGAAGCGGTGAGGAAGCTCATGGTCATGGCCGAAGACGGCGACGAGGGACTTCGCCGCGCGGCCCGGTTCGCTCTGGCTAATATCGGCGACCCGGCGGTTCAGCCCACACTCGCTCAGATGAGGATCGACGCCTCTCTTCAGGAAAGGCAAGAGGCGCCGGCCCTTTATCTTCTTTACGCCCGCCGGCTCACGGAATCCGGAAGAACAGGCGAGGGGTTGGCCGTGGCCCGGGCGGTCCTCGGGTCCCACGGCGGTCCCTCGGAAAGCCAGGTGGCTTCGGAAGCGCTGGCCCTCATCGTGTCGGTCCTTAAAGACGAAGCCGTTCCCGATCTTCTGCGAACCGCCGCGAGCCCGGTTCCCGCCCTCCGCGAAGCGGCACTCGACCTCGCGACGCCGATCGGTGGGAAGGAGGCGACGGCCCAATGGATAGCCCGGGCCGAGGCCTCGGCGCCCGACTTCAGGGCCGCCATCATCGCCATGCTCGGACGGCGGGGCGACGCCGCTGCCCTGCCGTTTGTCCGCGACAGCCTGCGGAGCCCGGACGCGGCTGTCCGCCTGGCCGCCATCCCCTGCGCGGCCCGGCTGGGCCGCGAGGACGCTATACCTGAATTGTTCAGGCTCATCGGCGCGGAAGACCAGGCGGAAGTCGAGGCGGTGAAAACGGCCCTGCTCGGGTTCGACGGCGGGAGCGTCGTTCCCGGGGCGGTCCGGCTGCTCGACACGACGCCCCTTCCAGGGAAAGCCGCCCTCGTCGACATCCTCGGCGAAAAAGGCGCGCGTCAGGAGATCGACCGCATCTTTACGCTGGCGTCCGACCCTGAGCGGGCGACCCGGAGCGCCGCGCTTGGTGCCCTGGCCCGGCTGGCCGGCGAGACGGACCTGCCGCGGCTTGTCGCGATGCTCGAAACGGCGGGCGAAAGCGGCGAAGTCTTGCGGCTTCAGGAGGCGGTCGCCGCGGCCGCCCGGCGAAGTGCCGACCCGTCGCTCCGGGGCGCGTCTCTTGTCGGTCTACTGGAAAACGCTCCGGCCGCCCGCCAGGCGGCCATTCTGCGCGCCCTGCCGAAAGTCGGCGGAGAGAAGGGCCTGCGCGCGGTGATCCAGAGAGTGGGAAACGCCGACCCCCAAGTTCAGACGGCGGCCCTCTACGCCCTGTCCCAGTGGCCCGACTATCAGGCCGCCGGCGAGCTTCTCCGGATCGCCACGGCGACCGGGGACAGGCGCCATCGCCTGCTGGCGGTCGAGGGCTATGTCCGCCTCGTCGGCCGGGCGGACCCGGCCGGCGCGAGCCGGCTCGCCCTGCTCAGTGACCTTCTTTCAAGGCCCTTCGACGACGCCGACAAAAAGCCGGCCGTCGCCGCCTTGGCCGATATCCGCGAGCCCGGATCCCTTCATCTTCTCTCCCTGTATCTCGATAACGCGGCGCTCGGCGAGGCCGCGGCGGCCGCCCTTCTCGAGATGGCCTCACTCCAGGCGCCCGACGAGCCCTGGCTCTCCGGCCACGAGGCGGTCTCCGTGCTCAGGCGGGTCGAAGCCCGGGCGGTTGCGCCCGCCGAGAAAGAACGGACAACCGCGATCATCCGGGACCGGCTGCGCCAGGGCGGTTTCGCGCCGCTTTTCGACGGCCGCGGTCTAGAAGGCTGGAAAGGCCTCGTCGCCGATCCCCCGGCCCGGGCGAAAATGAGCCCGCAGGAGCTGTCGGCGGCGCAAGCCGCGGCGGACGAGAAGATGCGGGCCCATTGGCGGGTCGTCGACGGCGTCCTTGTCTTCGACGGCAAGGGGGAGAGCCTCTGCACCGCCGCCGACTACGGCGATTTCGAGCTCCTCGTCGACTGGAAGATCGAGAGCGGCGGCGACAGCGGCCTATATCTTCGGGGCTCGCCCCAGGTCCAGATCTGGGACGCCGGCGCCAACCCTGTCGGCTCGGGCGGGCTCTACAACAACCAGAAGGGGAGGAGCGTTCCTTTGGAAAGCGCCGACCGTCCGGTCGGCGAGTGGAACGCCTTCCGGGTCATCATGATCGGGGAGCGAGTCAGCGTCTATCTCAACGACCGGCTGGTCGTCGATAATACGGTCCTCGAGAACTATTGGGAGAGGGACAAGCCGATCTACCCGGCGGGGCCAGATCGAGCTCCAGGCTCACGGCAATGCTCTCTATTTCAAGAATATCTTCCTCCGCGAGATTCCGCGCGACGGCGCCGCGCCGCAGCTGACGGAAACCGAGGCCGCCGAGGGGTTCGTGCCGCTTTTTAACGGGCGCGACCTCGACGGCTGGACGGGCGACACCAAGGGCTACGCGGCCGAGGACGAAAAGATCGTCATCCGTCCCGAGCTCGCGAGCGGCAACCTGTACACGGCCGGCGAGTTCGCCGAATTCGTGCTCCGGTTCGAGTTCAAGCTGACGCCCGGGGCCAACAACGGCCTCGCCGTCCTTGCTCCCCTTGAAGGCGACGCCGCCTACGCCGGCCTGGAGCTCCAAATCCTCGACGACGGCTCGCCCCTCTACTGGGGCCTCGAGCCGCGCCAGTTTCACGGCTCTGTTTACGGGGTCGTCCCGGCCCGCCGCGGATCCTTGCGTCCGCCGGGCGAGTGGAACAGACAGGAGGTGACGGTCCAGGGCCGTCGGGTCAAGATCGTCCTTAACGGCGAGACGATCGTCGATGCCGACCTCGAGGCGGCCGCGGCGGGCGGTACGCTCAACGGCCGGGACCACCCGGGGCTCAAGAGGAAGTCCGGCCATATCGGCTTCCTGGGGCACGGTTCTCTCGTCGAGTTCCGGAACATCCGGCTGAAGAAGAAGATCCTGCCGGTGCCGGGTCAAGTCTTCGACGTCGACGGCCAGGCGGCATTCGTGATACTCCCGCAGGGCGCCCGTCCCGACGGGCCCATCCCTTGGGTCTGGTACGCCCCGACGCTCCCCGGCCTCCCCGCCGCCGAAGAGCGCTGGATGTTCGAGCGTTTCAGCAGGGCCGGGATCGCCGTGGCCGGCATCGATGTCGGCGAGTCGTATGGCTCTCCGGACGGCCGGAAGCTCTTTTCAGCACTCTACCGGGAGCTGACAGGAAAGCGCGGGTTCGCGGCCAAACCGGTCCTCCTGGGGCGCAGCCGCGGCGGGTTGATGACCCTGGGCTGGGCCGCGGAGAACGCCGACAAGGTCGCGGGATTCGCGGGCATCTATCCCGTCTGCGATATCGCCAGCTACCCGGGAGTGGACAAGGCGAGCGAAGCCTATCAGCTGACGGCCGAAGAGCTGTCACGCAGCCTGGCCGAACATAACCCGATCGACCGCCTCGAGCCGCTGGCCCGGGCCGGGGTCCCGTTGTTCGCCATCCACGGCGACATCGATACGCTCGTCCCCCTGGACAGGAATTCCGGCGAAATGAAGAAGCGCTATGAGGCGCTGGGCGGACGGATGCGGCTCGTCGTCCCCCCCGGTCAGGGGCATAACTATTGGGAGGGTTTCTTCCAGTGCCGGGAGCTCGTCGATTTCGTCATCGAGACAGCTTCTCCGGACCGGAAGGAAGATCTTCCGTAATAAGGCCGGAGCCTGAAGATATGACGTTCCCAAAGCCGCCTGCCGCCGGCCTGGACAGCCTGCTCATCCCCAAGCTCGACCGCGTCGACCTTATCACCGTCAAGCTGCCCTTCGTCTCTCCGTTCGGGACGAGCGTTCATGTCTGGACGGAAAAAGAAGCGATGCTCATGCGCCTCCAGTCGGGCGGTGTCACTGCCTGGAGCGAGTGCGTGTCCGACCCCGACCCGTTCTATTCTTACGAGACGAACGAAACCGCGCGGCACATCATCAAGGACTTCCTCCTGCCGCGCGTCGAGCCGGGGATGACCCTTGGCGCTCTCGAAGACGAATTCCGCCGCGTCCGCGGCCACGGGATGGCCAAGGCGACGATCGAGAACGGGCTGCTCGTCCTGATCGCGCTTCAGCGGAACATCCCCCTCCATGAGCTTCTGGGCGGTCCCCGGAAGAAGATCATGTCCGGCCTGAGCATCGGCCTCAAGGACACGCCGGCCGACCTCCTGGCCGCGATTGAGCGGGCCGTCGGCCGCGGCTACCATCGCGTCAAGATGAAGGTGAAGAGAGGCCAGGATATCGAGTGGGTCAGGGCCGTGCGCGAGCGTTTCCCGAAGCTCCCGCTGATGGTCGACGCCAACGGCGATTACTCGCTTTCGGACACGGACCATCTGAGGCGGCTCGACGAGTTCGACTTGATGATGGTCGAGCAGCCGCTGTCCTACAGCGATATCTACGAGCATTCGCTCCTCCAGAAGGAGCTGAAAACCGCGGTCTGCCTGGACGAGTCCATCCACAGCCTGGCCGACGCGGCCGCCGCCATAGCCCTTGACGCCTGCCGCATCGTCAACATCAAGCAGGGGAGGGTGGGCGGCCTGCTGGAATCGATGAGGATCGCGAGCTACTGCGCCGGCCGCGGCATCGGCGTCTGGTCGGGGGGGATGGACGAGACGGGCATCGGTCGGGCGGTCAACATCCACCTCCAGACGGCGGATGGCTTCAGCCTCCCGGGCGACACCGCGGCAACGAAAAACTATTTCGACGAGGACATCGTCGAGCCGCCGGTCGTCCTCGGTCCGGACGGGTTTATCGACATTCCCGAGGGACCGGGACTGGGCGTCGAGGTCGTCGCCGGGCGCCTTCTCAAGAGGGCGGTCCGCTGGGAGCGCCTGCGATAACGCCGGCCGGCGGATTTCTCCCAGCCGTCTCTTCTTAAAGGACTTTCTTGAAATTCAGGACAAACGCCCGCCTCGACCCCCGAAAAATGACCATTATCTCCGGTCTTCAAGGCGAGTGCTCTTGGCATGAATCGTGCATGCCTAATTTCATCGAGGGAGGCTGCCCATGAAAAAGAATAACTATAAGCTTGTCTTTCTTAGTGTTACGATAATGATCGCCGGTTTTTCCGGCTACCACGCGGCCGGGCTCGGGGGCCGGCCGGCCCTCGCCGGACAAACCGAACATGCCTCGATCACGTCCTATGACGGGCCATCCACCTGCATCGCCTGCCATCAGCAAGACGCCTACAATATGTTCGGGTCCGTCCATTATCAATGGACCGGGCCGTCGCCGAACGTGACCAACCTGACGACATATTCGGGCAAGGCGGACATCAACTTCAACACCTATTGCGGTTCGGTCGTCACCTCCCGCCGGATCGCCTGCTGGTCGTGTCATGTGGGCAACGGAAAGGTCCCCAAGATGGCCGTCGACCCCGCCCAGTTGGCCAACATCGATTGCCTGACCTGCCATCAGGATGCCTACCGCAGGAAGGCCGCCCCGCCCGCGGTCCAGCTGACCTACCCCGGTTACGACGGTGTCGTCAGGACCTGGACGCTCCCGGTCGAAGACGCCGAGGGCAATTTCCAGTATGTGCCCGATGAGGCGGCCATGGGGATCTCCGCCCTGACCGCCGCCAGGACCGTCCACCTTCCCACCCGGACGACCTGCCTGAGCTGCCACGCCTACGCGGCCGGCTCGGATTGCGGCAAGCGGGGCGATATCTCCGCGGAGACGGTGAATCCGCCGCTTTGGGCCGAGGTCCACATGTCCCCGCAGGGCCAGAATCTCGTCTGCACCGCCTGCCATGCCGCCGGCAATCACCGTCTGAAGGGCCGCGGCCTCGATATCACGACCAACGAGCATCCCGACCGGCTGACCTGCACCTCCGGCGGCTGCCATCCGTTCGCGCCGCACCAGAATACCCGGCTGGACAGTCATACCGGACGGGTGGCTTGTCAGACCTGCCACATCCCCGCCTACGCCAAGTTGACGAGTACGGAGATGCGGCGGTATTGGCTCAAGCCCTTCTGGGCCCCCAGCATGTTCGGGGGCCAGGGCGGATTCAAGCCCGAAGAGCACCGCGAGATGATGGTCGTGCCGACCTACCGGTGGTTCGACGGGACCAGTATCAACACCGTCTTGAATCAAGCCGCGCCGCCCCCGGCCGACCCCCTGGGCGCCTATGAATTTGCCCTGCCGAACGGCGGGGTGAATTCCCCCGGCGCGTATATCTACCCGATGAAGGAGCACTGGTCGAGCTCGGCCCTGCATCTCGCGACCGGACGGTTCATCCCGCACTCCACCTTCATGTATTTTGTCACCGGCGACTTCGCCAGGTCGGTGGCCGAGGGACAGGTCCGTTCTGGCCTGACCGGTGCCTGGAAGATCGCGGATATCCATACTTACCAGACGATCAACCACGGGGTGGAGCCGGCCGACAGCGCCCTGGCCTGCGGCGCCTGCCATTCCTCGCTGGCCGGAGGGACGCCGGTGCGCATGGATCTCCCGGGGCAACTGGGGTATGCGACCCGGGCCGGGTTCAGTTGCACGCAGTGCCACGGACCGAAGTCGGCGAGGCCCTTCGTCGAGCTCCACGACAAGCACGTCCGGGATGAGGGACTGGCCTGCGGCCAATGCCATGACTTCGCGCGTCCCCTCCCTGGAGGCGGAGCGTCCCGCCGGCCGGCGTCGAGGCGTTCGTCGAACCGCTGATCCCGAATATGGGCCGCGAGAACCAGGTTCTTGAACCCGGCCTCGGTATCGGCGGCTACCGCGGCCTCCGCGTCACCGGTTGAGCACGAACAGGGATATGTTCAGGACCGCCGCGAAACTGACCCATAAGATATAAGGGATCAGCAGATACGCCGCCGTCTTGGAGATCCTGGAGAAGAGCCGGATCGTTACCAGGATCATCACCCAGAGAAGGATGATCACGATTACGGCGCCCAGGATCTGGCGGGCTCCGAAAAAGACGATCGACCAGAGCGCGTTGAGCACGAGTTGGATGGCAAATACCGCCAGCGCTTTCCTGACTTCGGGCCGCCGCGGGCCCTTATCATAAACGAGATAAGCGGCCAGGCCCATCATGGCATAAAGGATCGTCCAGACCGGGGCGAAGACCCAGCCCGGCGGGTTGAACGGCGGTTTGACCAGTCCCGCGTACCAGCCGGGGATCGACGGCGTCGTAAAGATGGAGCCGACGATCCCGGCGAGCTCGCAAATCACGATAAATACGAGGATTCCGAAAGCCTTTTTCATCTGATCCTCCTTTTCCGAGGGCCGCTAGTCCTCGGGCTGGCCGGCGGTTGGATTTCCAATGCGCTTTGAATAATACAGCATAACCGCGGCCACGGCCGCAGTCAAACGGCCAGGTCCCGTCTTCAACCGGCCCAGGGGGAGGGCATTAATGGTTTGTTCCCATCTGCCCTTATACCCTGGGGACGGTGTTCCTATTCCGGGTCGTGATGCTCATGCCGAGGCGGGGTGCGTTTGCGTTCCGGTCGTGGATACCTTTGATGTTTTGACTATAATACTCCCATGAGCAGAAGCCGCATACGGTGCAGCGTATCCTTCCTTTTCCTTATTATCGGCGGGCCGGTTTTGGCCCACCAGCCCCGTCTCGTCGACAACCGGCCGGTGATCGAGGTGCGAAACCCCGAGATCTCCCAGGCCTTCTATGCCCGGCTGTCGGGAGAGCCTCAGACCTACCACATCCGGAGCCAAATTCCACTGCGGTTGTACGTCAACCTCCTCGTACCCGACATGCCGGGGATCGAGACCGACTATGAAGCCGTCATCTACCGGACGGAGGACGCCGCGGAGAGCGTCCTGGCCCGTCTGGACGGGAGGGCCTACGACTGGCGGCCTTTCTTCGAGCCTTTCGGCGGCGATCATTATCGGCTCGGGCCGGAATATGACGAGGACGTTCCCGCCGGCGCGTACACCGTCGTCGTTTCCAGCCCGGACAACCAGGGCAAGTACGCCTTGGCGGTCGGAAAGATCGAGAAGTTCCCGCCGGGGGAGATGGCCCGCACGATCGTTACGCTGCCGAAGCTAAAAAAATACTTCGGGAAATCCCCCTGGACGGCCTATTTCAACCTGTCGGGTGTTTTTCTATTGGTTGTTGTCGGGGCGGTCGCAGGCCTTGCGGCACTTTTTTTCTGATCCTGCGCCGGCGGCGGAAACGTTCGGCCGGCGCGACCCGGGGAGTAAAAAAGGTTTAAAAGCCTTGAGTTTTGGATGAGCCTGATTGAATCTCACTCCAGGCACATTTGGCGGAGGTGGAAGGTCGATGAATAAAAGCGCAGTCCTCCCGATCGTCCTTTTGTTGTGCGGATCTCCGGGGCTTGCCCAAGCGCCCCGGTATGAGGCGAACTGGGAATCGCTCGACGGCCGGCCGACGCCGCAGTGGTGGCGGGACGCCAAGTTCGGCATCTTCATCACCTGGGGACTCTATTCCGTGCCCGCTTGGAGCCCGAAGGGGACGTACGCCGAATGGTACCAGCATGCCCTCCAGGAGAAAACCCTGAACGGCCAGGTGTACGACTATCACGTCAAGACTTACGGTAAGAATTTCGCATATAAGGACTTCTATCCGCTCTTCAAGGCCGAGCTGTGGGATCCGGACGAATGGGCCGCGCTCTTCCGCGAGTCGGGCGCCAAGTATGTCGTCCTGACGACGAAGCATCACGCCGGAGACTGTCTCTGGCCGAGCCGGGAAGCCAGCCGGGCCTACGGCCGTCCTTGGAACACGATGGAAGCCGGCCCGAAGCGGGATATCGTCGGCGAGCTGACGGCGGCCGCGCGGCGCGCCGGGATCCGGATGGGCTTTTATTATTCTCTTTATGAATGGTATCACCCGCTCTGGACGGCCGATAAAGAGCGGTTCATCAGCGGCCATCTTTTCCCCCAGTTCAAGGACCTCGTCAGCCGCTACCGGCCCGACATCGTCTGGTCGGACGGGGAGTGGGATCTGACTTCCGAGGAATGGCGGACGCCCGAGCTCCTGGCCTGGCTCTTCAACACCGCCCCGAACGCGCCCGACATCGTTATCAATGACCGCTGGGGAAAGGATTGCCGGCACAAGCACGGCGGGTTTTACACCACGGAATACGGCTCGGGCCTCGACGACGACGCGCACGCCTGGGAGGAAAGCCGCGGCCTGGGAGCATCCTACGGCTATAACCGGAACGAGGACATCGCCGATTACCGCTCGGGCCGGGAGCTCGTCCTGATGCTCGCGGACCTCGTCAGCCGCGGCGGAAACCTCTGCCTCGACATCGGGCCCCGGGCCGACGGCCAGATCCCGGTGATCATGCAGGAGCGGCTGCTCCAGATCGGCAGGTGGCTGAAAGTCAACGGCGAGGCGATCTACGGCACCGGAACGTGGCGCCGGCCCTGTCAGTGGTCGGTGGGCGCGCGGCCGCAGGCCAAGCGCGGCGAGTACATGACCGGGTTCGACATCCTCAAAGAAACCGTCGCCCCGGAAGCGGGGCAGGCGGTCAAGGAGGTCTTTTTCACGGCGAAGGGCGATTCGCTTAACGCCATCACGCCCCGCTGGCCAGGGAAAGAACTTGTCATCCGGGATGTCCGGGCCGCAAAGGGGAGCCGGGTGACCTGGCTGGCGACGGGTCAGATCCTCAAGTGGAAAAACAAGGGCGAGGACCTCGTGATCTCCATGCCGGCGTTTGATCCTGACGCGCTTCCGCCCGAGCTCCAGTATGCCCACGCGTTCAGGATCACCGGAGTCAGAAGATAGGAGGAGGTGAGGCCCCAAGATCCATGCCTGCCCCGACGCCGCCTTTCCGGTGGTGTTCGAGATCTCGCGAATCAGAGAAAGCTAACCGCTGCCGGGCGCCCTGCGGCGCTCAGCCATCCAGCTTCATCAGCCAGCGGTGGAGGGGCGCCAGCGGCGCGAACCGCTCGAAGCAGAAGTCGACGAGGCTCGCCGCAAAGAGCTCCTCGGGGATCTTCATTTCGACGCCGCCGTAAAGCCCCTTGTGCTTGAGGAGCTCGGCGTTCGGATGGGCGGGGTCGAAACCGGCCGGGACGCGCTTGTAATGAAGGCCCCCGACGGTGAAGCCCGGGATGGCGCGGATCGCGGCGACGATCTTTCCGATCTCGCGGCCGGTTTTCGGGTCGACGACTGCGTCTCTGAAACGGCCGAGGAGGCGGTCAGGGATCATGTACATCCCGCCGCCGACCATGAGATTCGGCGGCTCGAGGTGGAAATAGAACCCCGCCGATTCCATCCGCGGCCGGAGCCCGTCCCAGAAGTAGATGCCCAGGTTCGTTTTGTAAGGCGACGGGTCCTGGCTGAAGCGCGTGTCGCGGTTGATGCGGAAGATGGACTTGTTGACCTTGGGAGCGGCCACGACACGCGGGGCGATGGCCTTCAGCCTCTCCCCCATGGCCGTGACGAAGGCCTTGGCCGGGGCCATTACCTGCGTCTCGTAGGTCTCCCGGTTCCGTTCGAACCACTCCCGGTTATTATTCTTTCGGAGGGCCGTGAAAAAGCGAACGGTCTCCTTGGTGAAGCCGGAGAAAACTTCATGTTCGGACATATCTCCCTCCTGAAAAGGCGACAATATAACCGCCGGAGGACCTAAGTCAAGCGAACCTGCCTGCTTGGACACGCTAAGGGAACTATCGCCATGCCAGCCACCCTCCACCCCTCGGGCATCGCATTAAACGAGATCCTTTCCATCCGTTTTGACGCCCTTCCCTTACTTGGACTACAATCGCGCCTGGATTGAGAGTTATGAAGAAACGATGCGCGCCCTCGACGTTGAGGGCAATACTCATCACCTTGGTTACCGCTGGCGTTATCGCCGCGCTGACGCTGACGGACTCGAGGCTGATCGCCGGGGCGTCCGGGACAGGGTCTGACCTCTCCGGCGCGCGAGGGCCGCGGAGGGACGCGGCCGGCTCAGATTCAGCCGCCGGGCGCGCCGGCGCAGCCGCTCCCATAGCCCCAATGGGCTACCCGAGCCGAGACCCAGGCCTCGATGTGTTGCCGGGGTTCGTCAACCCGCCGCCCGGCTACGGCGCCGTGGCCTTCTACTGGTGGCTCGGCGATCCCCTGACCAAAGAACGGATCAGGTGGCAGCTCGACCAGCTGCGTGGAGCGCCGGTCGTCGGCCTCCAGGTGAACTACGCACACGGCGCCAAGGGAAACCGGTGGTACGGCCCGACCCTTCCGAGCGAGCCGCCGCTTTTCTCGGAGGCCTGGTGGGACCTTTTCGGCTGGTTCATGCGAGAGGCTCAGAAGCAGGGCCAGGCCGTCAGCCTGAGCGATTACACCCTGTGCGTGCCCGGACAAGGCTGGTGGAATGACGAAATCATCGAGGAGGACCCGGCGCTCCGCGCGAGCGTCCTCCGGCACACGGCGCGCGACGTCCGGGGCCCGACAGATCTCTCGTGGGATCTCTGGGACCTGCCCGGGAAACCTTTAAGTATCGTCGCCTACCGCGTGGAAAGCGACGCCGTCCGGCCGGGTTCGGCCGTCGACCTTGTCCCTCATTTTGCCGGTGCCACCGTGCGCTGGCGGGTCCCCGAGGGGAGCTGGAAAGTGGTGGCGGTTTACGCCGAAGTCGTGCCGCTGTCGCTCGACCCTCTGAACCCCCTCGCCGGAAAGAAGGTCGTCGAGAAGTTCTTCCAGAGGTTTGAAGACCGCTACCCCGGCCAGGGCGGCCGCGGGTTGAATTTCTTTTTCTCGGATGAACTCTCGCTCGGCATCAACGACGACTGGTTGGCCGGCCGGCTTTGGTCCGGACGCCTGACGGAAGAATTCCGCCGGCGCAAGGGATACGATCTTGCGGCGGAGGCCGCCGCCTTGTTCATGGATATTGGGCCGCGGACGCCCAAGGTCCGGCTGGACTACCGCGATGTCATGGTGTCCCTGTCCGAGGAGGGCTATTTTCGGCCTGTCTTCGATTGGCACCGCGACCGGGGAATGCTCTACGGCTGCGACCACGGCTGGCGCGGCAGCAATGTCGTCGAATTCGGCGATTACTTCCGCACGCAACGCTGGACACTCGGCCCGGGGAATGACTCGCCGGGCCTGGAGCCGGACGTCATCCGGAAGAACAAGGTCAACAGCTCGATCGCCCACCTCTACGAGCGGCCCCGCGTCTGGCTCGAGGGCTTCTATGGCACGGGCTGGGGGACGACCCCGGCAAACCTGACTGCCGAAACAGTCGAAAACTACGTCGCCGGCGCCAACCTCCTGGCGCTCCACGGGCTGTATTACACCACCCATGGCGGCTGGTGGGAATGGGCGCCGCCCTGCAACTTTTTCCGCATGCCGTACTGGCCGCACACGGCCGCCTACCTTCGATACTGCGAACGGCTCAGCTATCTCCTGAGCCAGGGCGTTCACCGTTGCGACGTCGCGGTGATCTACCCTGTGGCCCCGATGGAGGCGGGCTTGGGGGGCGAGCAGGCCGTGGAGACGGCGTTCGGCGTCGGCGAACACCTTTTCGGCCCGAAGGGGCGCGCGATCGACTTCGATTACATGGATTTCGAGTCGCTCGACCGGGCGGAGATTGCCAACCGTGAACTCCGCGTCTCGGGCGAGAGGTATCTGGCGCTTGTGCTGCCGTCGATGGCGGCCGCGCGGTTTTCGACCGTGCAGAAAGCCCTGGGATTTTACAGGGCGGGAGGGCTGGTGGTCGCGGTGGGTGCGCTGCCTGGGGCGAGCGACCGCGCCGGCCGCGATGACCGGGAGCTCGACGCGATGGTCAAGGAGGTTTTCGGAGTCACGGCGGGTGAAGCCTCGGCGGCCGCCAAGCCGCGCGTTCAGCGCAACGCCGCCGGCGGCGCAGGCTGGCTGCTTGAGCGGCCTCAAGATGTGCCGGCTGTCATCACCGAAGCGTTCACTCCCGACTTCTCGCTCGTCGGCCCGTCTCAAGATGGGGCGGGCTGCCAGGCTCTTCACAGGAAGATCGGGCCCCGTGATGTGTACATGGTTGTCAACGCCCCCAAGGACTCGGAGTGCTTCTTCCGCGCCAAAGGCAGCGTGGAGATCTGGGATCCCTGGACCGGAAATACACGCCCGATTCACGGCGTGTCGGTTGTCGCGGAAGGAACGCGCCTTCGCCTGCCGGGCCTCGACGAAGCGCAGCTTATCGTATTCAGTCCCGGAGCGCCGGATTTAGCTGTAGAGCTTTCCGGCGGCGACGCAATTACGAACAAGGAAGAGAAACCGAACCCGCCCGCGCCGGCGGCGCTCGACGGGCCGTGGGAGTTCGAGCTTCAGCCCACGATGGACAATCGGTTCGGCGATTTTCATTGGCCGCCCACTGCGGCGCTCATCGGCGCCGAGGCGCGCCGCTTCCGGTACGCCGAAGAAACGGCGGGCCGCGATACCTCGGGATGGTCCGCCGCGGCCTTTGATGATTCGGCCTGGCGGGAAGCGACCTGTTCGTATGGACCGCAGTTCTGGAAGCTCGGGCCCGTCCCGCCAGGTACCGGCACGGCGGACCTGGAGAGGCGCATTCTGATATCCGATGTGGTCGATCCGGAGACGCCCGTGGAAATCGCCGGCGGCACACTCCGCTGGGAGCCTTACGAATTCTCCCTGCGCTGGGGCGCCGAAGGGAAGCCCGGCGAGCAAGGTTACCACGGGCTGAAAGAAGTCATCGGCGACGAGTTTATTGACCTGCCTAACGACAAACCCGGCAGCAGCTGGTACCTCTGGACCGTCGTCCGCTCGCCGAAAGATGCCCGGCTCTACCTGCAAACCAGCAACATGGGCGGCGGGATCCGGGCTTGGCTGGATGGAGCCGTAACGACACCCGATAAGCCGCTGGATCTCCATCGGGGGGAGCACAGGATGCTGGTGCGGCTGACGCAGGCGTCCCTGATGCCGGTGCGGGCCTATGCGGCGTTCAGCGCCTCGCCGCCGCCCAGGCAAGCGCCGGTCTTTTCTTCGGCGGCAAGCTATATCTGGTTTCCCGGGGCGCCCGAGGCTGCGGCTCCGTTCTTTCGCAAGGAATTCCGGCTGGAAGCAAATCCCAAGGCGGCCGAGCTCCGCATTACCGCCGACGACAGCTATATCGTATATGTCAACGGCAAGGAGGCCGGCCGCGGCGACCGCTGTCTTCTGATTCAGGAATACGACGTCAGTAAGGACCTCGTGATCGGCGGAAATCTCCTCTGTGTGCGCGCCCGGAATGGCGGCGGTCTCGCGGGGCTGATCGCGGAGCTGACCCTGACCGACGCCTCAGGCCACAGCAGATCAATCGCCACGGATCCGGGTTGGCGCTGCGCTCTCGAGGCCCGGCCGGGCTGGCTGAGCTTGGAGTTTGACGATACGCAATGGTCCCAGGCCGCTGGGCTCTCGGGGTTTGAAGACAGCCCCTGGTTTCCGAAAGAGCCCGGCCGGGCGTTCGGGCACGGTGTGGTCGCCGGCCCCCCCATGCTGGAGGTGGACCCACACCCCAAGCTCGTTCCGAGCGAGCTGCGGCTGCGCTGGTTTGCCGACCCGGACGCGCCGATTTTTGATTCTCGGCCCGGGGAGTCCCGGCGGGCAGGCTGGTATCGCTTCACGGTGCCGCCCGGGTTTCGCTCCATGGAGTTCTCATGCTTCGGTACGGTCAGCGCCTGGGCCGGCGGCCAAGACATGGCGGTCGAGCCGGGCGCCCGGCGGGCTGACGGCGCGCAGCTCTACAAGGCCCGAGTCGCCCGGGTCGGACCGGGGATGGTTAATGTCGCCCTGCGCATCGAGCAGGAACCGGGCCGGTACGCCGGAGCGGCCGTCCCCGAACCGGTGAAGCTCGAATGTGGTCCGGGCGAGACGACACTCGGCGATTGGTCGCGCCTGGGCGCGCTGGCTCATTACTCCGGCGGGGCCTGGTACCGGAAAACGGTCGCGCTGAGCGCTGCGCAAACCGGCGGCCGCGTCATGCTTCAGCTGGGCCGGGTGGCCGCCACCGCCGAGGTCCACGTCAACGGGCGATTGGCCGGCATCCGGGTCGCTCCGCCCTGGACCATGGATATCACGAAGCTCGTCAGACCGGGCGAGAACCGGGTCGAGATCCTGGTTTACAATACCCTGGCCAACCACTACGGCACGATCCCGACGCGCTATCGCGGGTCGGCGGTGTCCGGGCTGCTGGGGCCGGTGTTTATCGAAACTTTGCCGCTTCAAGCCAGAGAGGAGAAGATCCCATGACGCAACCATCCAAGACCCTCGGTGTCGGTGTCATCGGCTCGGGATTCATGGGGAAGACCTACGCGGAGACGGCGGCCCGCCATCTTCGGAACGTCCGGCTGGCCGGGGTAGCCGGCGGAACGCGCGCGCCCGAGCTCGCGGCAAAATACGGCGTCCCGGGCTTCGATTCCTACGAGGACCTCGTGTCCCGCAAGGACATCGACATCGTCTGCGTCGCCACGCCCCACGCCCGCCACGCCGAGCACGCCCTGGCGGCCGCCCGCGCCGGGAAACACCTCGTTATCGACAAGCCGATGGCCCACTCGGTGGAGGCCTGCGACGCCATCCTGGACGCCTGCGCAGCGCGCGGCCTGAAGTCCACGGCCACCTTCACGATGCGGAACCGCATCGGCTACGTCAAGGCCCAGGAGGCGATTGATTCGGGGAAGCTGGGCCGCGTGCTCGAGATCCGCACCTATCAGGTCGTCCCCGACGGCCTGAAGTCCGCCCGCGGCTGGCAGCTCCAGCCCGAAAACCTGGGCTTTCTTTTCGGGCACGGCATCCACAATATCGACGCCGTCCGGGCGCTGACGGGGCGTGAGGTCCGGTCTGTGTTCGCCAAGTGCCGGACGCTCACGGGCGCGCCCGTCGAAGCCACCTCGGACATCCTGCTGACGATGGATGACGGCGGGCGTGCATTACATCTTTTGCTCATTCGAGGTGGTGGGCCCCGGGTTCCCGCGGGCCGAATCCGGCCATCCGGGTCGCCTGCGAGAAGGGCCTGCTCGACGTGGATACGTATAAGGAAACGAGGATCTCCATCGAGGGCGGCGATTGGCAGACGCTGGCCGTCCAGCCGGCGATCGACTGGGCCGGCAAGGGGTTTCTGGACCCGGTCCGGCTCCAGACCTACCGCGACTTGCTCCAAGACTTCGTGGACGCGATCATCGACGGGCGCGAGCCGAAGGTCACGGGCTACGACGGGAGGCAGGCGGTCGCCGCCGCCCTGGCCGCTTACGAATCCAGCCGCACCGGGGCGGAAGTGTTCCTGCCTCCGCCTGCCTGATTTTAATATTTCCGCGGACTATCCGACCCTGAGCGGGTCGATCTGAGCTCCCGATCCTACGCTTCTTCGGCGCGGGCGAGCGCCGTCTTGAGGCCGTCCATAACACCGGCCATTCCCGACCTCGCCTCCCGCAGGATCAAGTCCAGTTTGTCGAACCGGTACCAGTAGGATCTCGTGAGTTTCGGCCGGAACACGAAATCGGCGGCCTCCGCCTGCAGCCGCTCGAACTCGCAGAACGCGATATCCACCGACCTCGCCGAAACCCTGGCCCGCGAGAACGAGATTCTGGGGCAGCTTGTCCACGTGTTCAGCGAAGACGCAATGACGAACTCGTGGCCATGAGACCTGAGGACGTCTGCGGGCACGCTCCTGGTCACTCCTCCGTCGACATAGGGGCGGCTGTTGATGACCTGCACCGGAAACACGGCGGGATAGGCCGCGGAGGCGAGGACGGCCTTGACCGGATCGCCGGTCATCAGCACCGTCATCTTGCCCTCGACGAGCTGCGTCGCGATCACGGAGAGCTTGATGTTGAAATCCTCGAAGCGCTTTTCGGGAACGCAGTCCCTCAAACCTTCCTCGAGCCGGGCAAAAAGGGCCCTGGGCGTTATCGACGACAGGATATTCCTGGGCGTGAATATCGTTGTCTTCGCCATCTCCAGGAAATTGTCCACCTTCCCGGAGCCGCCGGACGCGTACAGGAGGCCGACGATCGCTCCCGCGGATGCGCCGGCGACTTCATCGATCTTGATATTCTCGTTGTCCAGCTGTTCAAGGAGAGCCAGGTGAGCGGCGCCCAGCGCGCCGCCTCCGCCCAAAGCCAAGCCGATGGTCATCTGATGAACTTGCCCCTAAGCCTAACTTAAGTCTGTACCATTGGATCTGAGGGGGGATGAGTATTGCCCTTCGCCCCCCGGCCCCCGGGAATCCAGGGCTTCTCCGGATATTTCGCAGAATAGCGGCTCCGGGTTGCTCCGCCGCTATTCTGATGGTCACTTCGAGGACTCCGCTTCCCGCCGGTCAGCAGGGCAATATCCATCCTCGCCTCGCGCTATTTAAAGCATAACTCGCTTTTCGCAATGCCCGTCCCCCTCGCTCAAAATGTCGAGGGCCCTGGCCGACGGTCGCCCGACCATCACCCCGTGAAATAGAGGTAAGCGCACAGGATCAGCGCCAGCACAATGACTGTGGCGATGACGTCCCGGGTCTGCCAGCTGGCGCGCGATTCCTTCTTGTGCTCAGCCGTGACGGTGCCGTAGGTCAGGCCGCTGATCTTTTCGTAAGCGGGCGCCTCGGTCAGGTAGCTGACGATGATCATCACGGCGACACTGACGAGGAAAATGATCAGGCTGTAATACTGGAAGAAGATGTTGTTGACGATCCAGAGGAACGAGCCCTCGGCATAGCGAGAACCCGGCCTTCAGCTTGACCGGCGTGTCGACGGCCAGGCGGAAGAGGCCGAGGCCGAAGCCCGTGCCGAGCGCGGCCAGGCAACCCTTGGCATTCAGCCGCTTCATGAAGACGCCGAAGAAGAAGACGACGAAGATGGGCGGAGCCAGGTAGGACTGGACGCCCTGGAGGTAATCGTACAAGCCGCGGCCGCCGCGGATGACCGGGATCCAGAGAGGCCGATGAGCACCATGACGCCCGTGGCCACACGGCCGACCCAGACCAGCCGTTCCTGCGTCACTTTCGGCCTCAGCCGCTGGTAGAAGTCCATGGTGAACAGGGTCGAGGCGGCGTTGAAGGCGCCGGCGAGCGAACTCATGAGCGCCGCCAGCAGGCCGGCCACGACCAGGCCGCGAACGCCGACGGGCAGGATATTGGCCACCAGCATGGGAAAGGCCTTCTGGGCGTTCGCCCGGATGAGCTCGCCCCCGCCGCCGAACAGCTCCTGCTGGAGGGGCTGGTTCAGCCGCTCTTGGCCAGGGCGAAAGCGATCATGCCGGGGATGATGAAGATGAACACCGGCAGCAGCTTCAAGAAGGCGGCGGAGATAGAGCCGCGCCGCGCCTGCCGTTCGTTGGGCGCGCCCAGGACCCGCTGGACGATGTACTGGTCGGTGCACCAGTACCACAGCCCGATGATCGGCGCGCAGAAGAGCATGCCGATCCAGGGGTAATTGTCGTTGAAGTACCAGGCCATCCGGCCGGCTTCCTTGACAGGCGCCCAGGTCCCCTCGACCCCGGCGGGCACGAGCGGCTTCCACAGGTTGAACATCTCGGAGCCGCAGATCTCGCGGAGCTCGCCCCAGCCGCCGAGCGCCTTCAACCCGAAGTAGGTCACGAGGGCCGAGCCGATGATGAAGATAAACGTCTGGATGGCTTCGGTGTAGGCGACGGCCTTGAGCCCGCCCAGGACCGTGTAGAGACCGGTGATGAGGATGACCAGGATCGAGCCGATCCAGAAGCTGTCCAGGCCGAACCAGTTGAGATCGGGCAGGAGGACGCTGAAGACGATGCCGCCGGCGAAGATGCCGACGGCCATCTTGGTCAGCACGTAAGCCACGAGCGAGATGAGCGACAGGACCGTCCGGGCGGCCGGCGAGAAGCGCCGCTCCAGGAACTCGGGCATGGTGAAGACCTTCGAGCGCATGTAGAACGGCACCATGACCCAGCCCAGGACGAGCAGGCACCAGGCGTGGAGCTCGTAATGGGCCATGGCGACGCCGTCGGTGGCGCCGGAACCGGCCAGGCCGACGAGGTGCTCCGCTCCGATATTCGAGGCGAAGATCGAGGCGCCGATGATCAGCCAGCCCAGGTGGCGGCCGGCCAGGAAGTAATCGGTCGAGGTCCGCTGCTTCTCCCGCATGATCTTCCAGGCCAGGCCGAGGATGATGGCGAAGTAGACGAGGATGATGATCCAATCGAGAGGTTTCAGCACGCTCATGTCCGCTCCTTCGTCGCCTGTTTACGCATTCGGGCCCGATTTTACATCAGCCGGACAACGCCGAAAAGGATTTTTTAATCGTCCTCGTCCCCGTCCTCGACGAGCGTCACGGCCCACTCCGGATATGCCGCGGCCGAGCCTTTGACCGAGTGCCAGAGGATGCGGTTGAGCGTGTCCTCCGGGCAGGCGTCGATCTGCCGGAAGTTCAGACCGCGCCGACTGGACGGCGTGGCGGCGGAGCAGGGCGTCCGTGATTTTCTTCTTGGCCGGGTTCATCGTGTCGAGCGGGATGTTGCTGGGAACCGTATCGAACGGAGTGAAGTCCGGCGTGTCCGTGAAGCAATCGAACATCGGCGTCGCCGTGGCGTCGAACTGGTTCATCGGCGGCAGGCCGAGGATCTGCTCGATCGTCCGGAGGATGCTTGTCGTGTTGTACTGAGTGCTGACGACGGCGCCGCGCTTCGTGTAAGGGCTGGCGCAGTAGGCCGTCGTCCGGTAGCCGCTGACGTGGTCCCAGCCGTTCTGGGGGTCGTCCTCGATGCCGAAGATGACCGTTTCCTTCCAGAAGGAGCTGTGGCTGAAGGCCTCGACGATGCGGCCGAAGGCGAGGTCGTTGTCGGCGACGGACGCTTCGGGCGTCGGCATGCTCTCCTTTGTTCCGCTGGTGTGGTCGTCGGGGAGGCAGATAAGGATGAGCTGGGGCATCCGGCCCGCCTTGTCCCAGGCCGCGACCTGGTTAACTATGTAGCGGGCCCGCCAGGCGTCGGGGACGTCCAGGTTCCAGCCGACCGTGTCCGTCGGCGAAAAGGCGCGGAGGCTCTCGAGCGAGGGGGCGCTGCCGATGATGACCCGGCCGCGGCCGTTGTTGTACTCATCCCAGTAGTCGGCCCACGTCGGGTCGCCCTCCCGCGCCGGGTCCTTCCAGCCGCAGTTGTGCATGGTGAACTCGCCGAAATTCCAGAGCGAGACGCCGTGCTTGAGGGCGTTGTCCCAGATGAAACCCGAGGGCGCGTAGGCCAGGGCGTCGACATCGTTCTCGCCCATGCCGTCGGGGTAGCTCCGGGGCCAGCCGGCGAAGGACCGTTCGATGTAGTCGGTTCCGAAAGCCGTTGTCGACCATTGATGGCCGTCGGCGCTGAGGATCGCACTGCAATAGGTGTTGTCGAGGAGGGCGAACTCGCGGACGAGCTTGTGCTGGTTGGGCGTCACTTTTTCGCCGAAGATGCACAGGGCCGGGTCGCCGTTCCCTTCGACGATATCGCCGAGGACCTGGTCATAGGTGCGGTTCTCCTTGATGACGTAAACGACGTGCTTCAGGGCGCTCGGCTCGCCGATCCGCTCGGGAATGGGCCGGGGAGGCTGGTTGGGCAGGGGCTTTTGAAGGGCCTGGGAGATCCTCTCGCGGCGGTAGTTGTCGTAGACGACGGCGGACAGCCTCTCCAGGTCTTTTTTCCCCGGCACGGGAACGATGGAGATCGAGCCGGTGTACTGGTGGGAGTTGAACCCGGGGGCGCCCGTCGCCGCGTAGGGAGTGGGCTGTAAAGCGTGAGCCTTGATGTTGCCCACACAGAGCGTTTTCCGGCCCCGCATCGAAAGCCAGGGCTCCCGGGAACCAGCCGACAGGAATGAGCCCGGTGAGGTGTGACTCGCGCCGCCGCGGGGCGAACTCGATCACGGCGACGGCGTTCTGGGTGCCATTGGTGACATAAAGCGTTTTCCCGTCCGGAGAGAAAACGAGCGCGTTGGGCGAGGCCCCAAAGAGATCGGCCGGGCTCTGCTTGGCCCAGATCGTCTCGACGACGGCGTCGGTCGCCGTGTCGATGACGCTGATGTTATCGGAGGCGGCGTTGGCGCAGACGAGGTGACGGCCGTCCGGCGCCAGGGCCATGGCCGACGAGTGGAGCCCGACCATGATCTCGGGCCGGAGCGCGCCCGATTCGAGGTCGATGACGCTGATCGAACCTTCGCTGGCGATGAACCTCACCGGGTCGACCCGGACCCGGGTACCTCGTCCGGCGGGTCCCGTGATGTCGTTAGGTAACGGACGGCGTCCGCCCCAGTTGCTGACGTAGGCCTTGCCGCCCGCCAGGACGACGTCGAAGGGAGCGACGCCGACGTCGATCGTCCGGAGCACCGCTCCCGTTTCTGAGTCGATCTCGAGGAGTCTGTTCGACAGGTTGCCGCAAACATACAGCCGCCGGCCGTCATCGGTCAAAGCCAGCCCTGCCGGGATCTCCTCGTCGCGCCGCGGCGCGCCGGCCGGGGGCAGGGGGATCGTGCGCGACGGAACGACCGTGCCGTCCGCCCCGACCTCGAAGACTTTGATGCTGCCGTTGACATTGCTGAGGTAAATGCGTCCTCCGCCGGGGGCGAAGATGAGCCCCGTGAAGCTCAATTGGCCTTTCTCGTCGGGGAGCAGGATGTTCTCGGATGGCGCCTCGGGCGATGACGTGCCCCGCGTTTCCGCGGGAAGGGTCACTCTTTGCCGGACCTTACCCGTCGCCGGGTCGAGGATGACCAGCTCATGGGTCTTACCGGATACCGCCAGGAGCTTGCTATCTGGGCGAAAGAGCGATGGCTTGGGGCCTCAGGCCGGGGAGGGAACCTGGATCCCGGCCGGCGTCACGACCTGGTTCACCGGTACGACCGTCCGGTTCGCGTCCTTCACGCCGACGGTTTCGGTGTCGGCCGCGCCGCGGGTGGCGCCGGGCGGAACGGATTGTTCCTTTCGGCATGCCGGAAAGACGATGAGGATCGCGACGATAATAATGGCGAGATGTTTGCGGTTTTTTTTCATGGTCGTAACCTTAGAATTAAACATCGGTCAGGAGGATATCAAGGAAAGCGATTGCCAAGAAGACTCTCTTTCTCGCCTGAAGACGTCTGGCATCGGAGGATGGCACGGCGCCAATCCCTGCCCGCCCATAGCTGGTCGGCAGGGTCGGATGGGGATAGCGCCCCGAAGACCCCCGTAGCGGAAGGGGGCCCGTCGCATTCGCGACGGGGAACCGACGGGACTGGTTCCCGGGGGTCCGGGGGGCTAGGGGCGCGTCGCCGTCCGACCCTGTTGAGACACGAGCATGTGCAGGGACTCGCCGTGACAGGACACTATCTTAGGGTTTCACCGCGTTGACAAAGAGTCGAGCGGCGTATTACTATCGCCCCGATTCAGGACTTCCGGGAGAAACTCTAATGGCCAAGATCCAAGCCTACTGCGGTCTTGATTGTGGTGAATGCGAAGCGTACGTCGCCACTCAGAAGGACGACCGGGCCGGGCTCGAAGCGGTCGCGAAACAATGGGCCGCGCAGTTCGGCGGCAAGGAAATGGGCGCCGACGCCTGCATCTGTGACGGCTGCCCGTCGGGAAAGAGGATCAGCACGGCCCACGCGCAGACGTGCGGTATCCGTGTCTGCGCCTCCGCCCGCGGCGTCGTCACCTGCGCCCATTGTCCTGAGTACGGTTGCGCGACGCTGCAGCCGTTTTTCGCGTTCGCCCCGGTGATCAAGGAACGGCTGGACGCGATCCGCAAAGAAATGGGACACTAGGGCCGGCTGATTGAGCCGAGGAAGTTCGCGCGGGATCCCGGCGAGGGCGTTGCCGGATCGTCAGACGTTGAAGCGGATGCTCAGGATGTCGCCGTCCTGGACGCTGTAGTCCCGGCCCGCGAGCCGGAACTTTCCCCTGTCTTTGACGGCCTTCTCCGAGCCTGAGTTCATGAGGTCGGCGTAGGTGAAGAGCTCGGCGGCAATAAAACCCCTGGCCAGGTCCGTGTGGATCGTGGCCGCGGCCTCGAGGACCGAGGCGTTCCGGCGGACGTTCCAGGCGCGGACCTCGTCCTCGCCGACGGTGAAGAAGCTGATGTAGCCGAGGGCGGCGTAGGCCAGGGAGGTCAGGCGGTCCCGGGCGGACTCGGCGATGCCCAGGTCCACCATGAACGCCCGGGCCGACTCCTCGTCGAGGGCGGCCAGCTCCATCTCGAATTCGCCGGCGAACTCGACGACACCGTACCGCTTTCCGATCTCTTCGAGGATGGCCTCGTTCTTTTTATAGAGCGCTTCGCGGGAATTCAGGATGACGAGCGCCTGCTTTTTTGTCAGGAACTGGAAGCCCCGGATGGTCGTCTCCTCGTCGGGCTCGAGGGGGAGAATGCGAATGGGATTCCCGGCATCGAGGTGGGCGGCGGCCCGCCGCAGGACGGCCTCCTCGGCCTTGAGGGCCGGGGTCTTCTGGCCTTTCTTGTACCCGGCTTCGATCCGCTCCAGGCGCTTCTCGACGACGATCATGTCGGCGACGAGGAGCTCGTCCTCGACCTTCCGAAGGTCGCCGAGCGGGTCACGGGCGCCGAGGAGGTCGCAGTCGAACCCGCGGAGGACGATGGCCAGCGCGTCCACGTTGCGGACGAGCTTCATCAGGTCGCCGGAGAAGGCGTCGGACTTGGCGTCGCCCTCGCTGACGCCGGAGAAATCCACGATATCGATCGTCGGATAGACGACCCGCCGAGGTTTGTAAATGGACGAAAGCTGCGTCACACGTTCGTCGCCAACCTTGACCGAGGCCAGGTTTGGTCCCTGGCGGACGGTGCTGAAGGCCGAGACCGCGGCCGCCGAACCCGTCAGGGCGTTGAACAGAGTTGTCTTTCCCGATTTCGGCAGCCCGATAAATCCGATCTTCATGTCTTCTCCGGCCGTCCCGACTTCCGCGCCGCTTTGACCTGGGGCGATCGCCTCCAGAGTAGACGACTCTAATTTGAAGGCCCTGGGGTCCGCCTTGCGGCGGCGTCGGAGAGGCGCTTACAAAAGGAAATTCAGTATAGCACTGAGGGGCGCGCCTGTCGAGGGCCGGCCGGCTGTTTATTCCGGGGACACTGACGTGACCATCTCTCGCAACCAGAATGAGAATCACATGCCAGGAGCGTCGTCTGTAACTGTATCCGAGAGGAAGCTTCTCCTAACGTGTGATGGCCATAATCAAAGAGAGGGGTGGCGGGCGCGGGGGATAGCCGTGCCAGGACCTCCTATTCCCAATTAACTGATCACACGGAAGGAGATACAAACTATCCACGAAGAGATGTTGACGGAGGTCGGCGATATGGTTATACTCAATCAAGAAGCGTTAAACGATCTAAAGAAGGTTCAACATTGGCCACAGTCGTTACGTCGGCGAAGAACCAGGTCGTCATCCCGAAGAGGGAGCGTGATCGGGTCGGCCTGAAGCCGGGGATGCGCGTCTCCGTCTCGGTCGTCGATGGCCACATCGAGATCCGGCCCCTGCCGGAGAACCCGGTCGAGCATTTCCATGGCTATTTCAAGCGGGGTCCGTCTCTCACCAAAGCCCTGCTCGATGGAGCGGCGGAAGGAGCGCCGGCGTGAAGACCAGAAAGGTTCTTGACGCCTTCGCCCTTCTGGCTTACCTCGAAGGGGAGCGCGGCCAGGCCCGGGTCAAGGAGCTCCTGGCCTCGGGTGACGCGGATCTCCTGATCAACGCCGTCAACGCGGGCGAGGTCTTTTACATCCTCGCCCGGAAACGAGGCCCCCGGCAGGCCGAGTATTTCCTGAGCGTCATCCTGCCGAGCCTGCCTGTCACCGTGATCGTCAATTCCTTCGAGGACGTCATCGCAGCGGCCCGGCTCAAGGCCGCCCACGCCCTGTCCTTCGCCGATTGCTTCGCCGCGGCCACGGCCGTCCGCGAGCGGGCCGCCCTCGTCACGGGTGACCGCGAGTTCGAGAAGCTCGGCCGGGCCGTCGCGATCGATTGGCTCGCCTGAAGAGCTCCGTCTTGGCCCCTCACCACGCACGCGCCTTTACGACTTGAGCTATTATTCCGGGTTTGAGTCTGTCAGACACGTCCACGCGTTGTTATTCCACAAGAACAGGCCGAGGGGGCCGAAGTCGACGATGAGCTCCTGGTCCGCCCCGCCGTCCGTATTAGCGGCGATCAGATACTGGGGGTTATCGCTCGTCAGGCGAGTCCACGTTCGCGCCTTTCCAGAGCCAGAGTCCGAGCGCTCCGAAGTCGCCGACGATCTCCGCGGTGCCGTCTCCGTTCACATCCGTTGCCAGCAGGAAATCCGGGTTGTCCGGGCTCAAGAATCTCCAGGGGCCCGAAGTGCTCACCCCCCAGAGAAAAACGCCGAGTCCGCCGAAATCGACGGCAATGTCGTCCCCCCACCCACCAAGTCGACGTCCCCGGCCGCCAAGAATTCGGGGTTGTCGTTCGACAAGTAAGTCCAGGCGCCGCCGTTCCACAGCCACAAACCCAGAGAGCCGAAGTCCGTGACGATCTCATCCCTCGAGTCGTTGTCGGTGTCGGCGCCGACGAAGTGCTCCGGATCGTCCTCCGTCAGCTGAGTCCAAGTCCCGCCGTTCCACAGCCAAAGACCCAGCGAACCTAAACCGGTTACCAGCTCATCAGCGGCATCCCCGTCAGTGTTAGCCGCCATGAGGTATTCCGGATTATCTCGTGCGAGTTGGCTCCAGCTCCCGCCGTTCCACAGCCAGATCCCGAGATGACCAAGGTCCACGACCAACTCCTCTGGCGCATCGCCGTCGATGTTGACTGAAACCATGAGCTCGGCGTTCTGGGATGAAAGCTGCCCCCAAGCCCCGCTGTCCCAGGCCCAGATCCCGTCCGTCCCGAAATCGCCCACGATCTCGTCGTCAGCGTTGCCATCCAGGTTGCCGGCGATGAGATGTTCCGGGTTGCTTGAAGTGAGCAGGCCCCAGACTCCGCCATTCCACAGCCAAACGCCCAGCGTCCCGAAATCGACCGCCGCCTCATCAAGCCCGTCCCCGTCGATATCGCCCACAGCATATTTATCGGCTTCCGTGTACTGGATCAGGATGGTGACCACCGAGTCGGGAGACCAGCCTGATACCACGTTGATGTCCACGGAGCATCTTGCCTGGACTCTGACCGTGTACGCGCCGGGAGTCGACCACGAATGCGCAGCGTTCGCCGCGCTCGACCAGCCGGAGAAGCTCCCATCCCCCCAATCGAACTGGTACTCGACACTGTGGCCTTGGGCGCAGGAGGAGCCGCCACTTGCGAAAATGTACGATACGTCTTTCTCGCCGCGCGGCAGACCATTTGGAGTGCCCGGGATCGAGACCATGTGAACGTACTCCGCATAGTCCTCGCCTCCCAGGTTGGCGGTGACGTTCGTATAGCTTCGGTCCACAGGGGTAAAGGTGAAGTCCGCTTTGGACGGCGTGACCGTCCCCGACCAGCCGACCGGAACAGGCTGCACATAGTAGCCGCTCGCGCCCGTCGTCACTGTTCCACCGCCGCTGGAGAAGGTGAGAAGGACGTCTGGCATCCCCGCGCCGCCCGCCGTCTTCACAGTCCCCGAGATCGTGGGCATGACCGGCGTTGCCGGAAGGAACGTCCTGAAGATGCCCGCGCCTGAGCCGGCATAAAGGATCCGGTTGGTCCAATTCCCTTCGAGATCCAAAGTGCTAGTCGTGGTCAAGCCGCTGTTGTTCATCTGCTGCCAGGAGCCGCCCCCGTCCATGCTCCCCCAAACGCCGTTACGGGAGACGTTGAGCCAGTAGTTATCGACGGCAACGTAAACCTCGTTGTTCGCGCCGGGATTTATCTCGACATCGGCCGCGGCGTCGGGCAAGACAATTTGCCACGTGGCGCCATAGTCCTGGCTTCTATAGAGGCCGGAGTTATTTTGCTCGGTCGTGACGTAGATCCTGTTCGCCGAGGCTGGGTCCACCGTGATCCCATTGATATAACGGTTTTGGAGCGTGAGAACTGTCGTCCAGGACAGCCCTCCATCCGTGGACTTGTCAACCCAAGATATGGTTATCCCATCCCCGCGGTCATACCATCCGCTAAGGTAGACAGTGTTGTCGTTGGCCGGGTCGACGGCAACGCGATAGGCGTACCTAGACTGGATGCCGGTTGAGGTCCAGGTGTTCCCGCCGTCGGTCGTCTTATGGAGCCCGTAGACCCCTGCCGCGTTTGTTCCTAAAACGAAGACGCGATTGAAATCGGTCGGGTTGGCCGCGAATGCCGTACCATTGAAAATTGTGTCCCAGGAGTGGCCGCCGTCGACGGACCTGGAGATGTGGTTCGACTCCACCGTTCCGCTCGGGGTCGTCGTCGGGGTGTTGACCTCCATCAGGAGTTCGTCGGCGTTCACCGGGTTGACGAAGATATCGCTGCCTGCCGTATCGGCAAGACGCGACCAGCTGTTCCCGTAGTCGGATGATTTGAAGAACGCCCCGCGCCGCGAAGCATAGACAGTGCCGGGCGCCGATGGGGCCACCGCCAGCCCCCAGATACTGGGCTCGAATATTCCTGAGTGGCTTTCCCGCCAGGTGAGCCCGCCGTCCGCGCTTTTATAGATGCCCGCATCCGAGCCACAGAACAACCCGCCCGAGGCGAAGATCAAGCTGTGGCAGTAGCCGATCAGTCCCGTACCGGTGGAGGTCCAGTTCTCTCCGTAATTGACGCTCTTATAGCACTTATCGACAGCGCCGGCGTAGATGGTGCTCGAGATTCGATGGATCAACGACCAACTCGTAAGCCCAAGCGGGGTCGCTATTGGGCGACCAGCTCAGGCCGCCGTCCGCGCTCCGGTAAACTCCCGAATCCGTCCCGGCGTAAACTCTCGAGGGATTTAGCGGGTCGAGCGTCAAAGCGTAAACGTAATGACCCTGGACAATCCCCGTGATGTCGGTCCAATTGCCGCCGCCGTCCGTCGATTTATAGATGTGTCCAAGCCAGGACGAGCCGTCATACTCCTGTCCTCCCAAATAGAGGATATTCGGGTTCCATGGGTCGATGCGCTAAGCTCGTGTCCAAGCCATAGTCGTTACTCGAGGGCGCCGGTTGAGTCGACCAACTTAGGCCTCCGTCCGTCGATTTGAGAACGGCAATCCCGTAGCTATGGAGAGAATAACCATGGCTCCCACTTATATAGATAAGGTCCGGATTGCCCTGGCAGATGGCGATCTCTCCCCTGTATGCAGAAGCGGAGCTGCCGAAAGGATAGAAATTCCAGGTCAGGCCGGCATCTTGGGTTTTATAGATACCAGAATGTTCTGATGCGTAGATTACGCTCGGGTTCACCGGGTCGACAGCGAGATCATCTACGCGCCGGTCGCCGGTCGGAATGGTCGATAACAGGCTCCAGCTCCGCCCCCCGTTTGACGTCTTGTAGACATGAACAGGCGCGGCTGTGCCGACCGCCCATATCTCGTTGGGATAGGCGGGGCTCGCCGCCAGGGCTTTTACAGAAATCCCCTCTGGCCCGATGGGTTCCCAGGTGCCGACGGGCGCCGACGCGGGGTCCTTTATGGCGGTTTGCTGGGCGAAAAGCGCAAAGGATGAAAGAAGAATTAAGAGCAGAGCGCCCTTTTTCATCAGCCGCCTCCTTCTCTCCAGCGCATCAAAACGGCCTCCCCGGATCGGCATCGGACTTCGCTAAATCGGCGTTGTCGTTCGTCAGGCAAGTCCATCCGTTATTATTCCAAAGGAACAAGCCGAGAGGACCGAAATCGACAATGAGCTCGGAGTCTGTCCCGCCGTCCGTGTTCGCCGCGGTCAGGTACTGGGGGTTATCGCCCGTCAGGCAAGTCCACGTCCCGCTTTCCCATAGCCAGAGCCCGATCCCGCCGAAGTCGCCGACGATCTCCGCTGAGCCGTCTCCGTCAACATCGGCCGCCAGCAGGAAATCCGGATTATCGGGCGTCAGATAGTTCCAGGTGCCGGCGTTCCAGAGGAAAACCCCGAGTCCCCCGAAATCGACCGCCACCTCATCCGCCCCATCCCCGTCGGTGTCCCCGGCCGCCATGAATTCGGGGTTGTCGTTCGACAGATAGGTCCAGGCGCCGCCGTTCCAGAGCCACAGACCCAAGGAACCAAAGTCGACGACCAGCTCGCCGGCCGAATCGCCGTCGGTGTCGGCGCCGAGAAGTGCTCAGGGTCGTCCTCCGTCCACTGGGTCCAAGTCCCGCCGTCCCAGATCCAAAGCCCCCTATACCCAAGATCCGCCGCGAGTTCGTCAGCCCCATCCCCGTCAGTATCGGCCGCCGCCATGTATTCGGCGAAAACGCCGATGAGCTGGCTCCACCATGGCCCGTCATAAAGCCAGGTCCCGAAGTGGCCGAGGTCGACAAAGAGCTCTTCGGCCGCGTCGCCGTCCGTGTTGGCGACGATCATCGATTCGGGATTTTGGCCCGAAAGAAGAGTCCATGGGCTGCCATTCCACCTCCAGATCCCGTCGGCTCCGAAGTCCCCGACGATCTCATCATTATCGTGGCCGTACAGATTTCCGGCCACGAGATGCTCCGGGTCGGTTGGCGTCATCTTGACCCATTTCCCCTCGTTCCATAGCCAAACGCCGAGCGTCCCGAAATCGACCGCGGCCTCATCCCGACCGTCGCCATCGACGTCGCCGACGGCGTACTTATCGGCCTCGGTATATTGGCTGAGGATCGTAACGCTTATGCCCTCGGACCAACCCGAGACCAGGCCGGTGTCGACCGAACACCTCGCCTGGGCTTTCAACGTGTACGAGCCGGAAGCCGGCCAGGCATGTGCAGCGCTGGTCGCGGCGGACCACCCGGAGGAAGTCCCGTCACCCCAATCGAACTGGTACTCGACGCCGTGGCCCAGCCCGCAGACAGACCCGCCGCTCGCAAAGGTATACGAAATCCCCTGTTCGCCTCGTGACAGGCCGGATGGAATATATGGATTTGAGACCGCGTGCACGCCCCCGACGTAATCCGCGCCCGCCTGGTTCGAAGTAACGCTCGTGTAGGTTAGGTCGGCCGGGGCGAAAATCAGCCCGGTTTTGGACGGCGTGACCGTCCCCGACCAGCCGGCCGGCACGGGCTGGATATAATAGCCACTCGCGCCTGTCGTCACCGTCCCGCCGCCGGCGGAAAATGTGAGCAGGACGCCGGGGATCCCCTCGCCGACCGCCGTCTTGACGAACCCGGAGACCGTCGGCATGGAGGGCGTTCCCGGCAAAAAAGTCCTGAATACGCCCCCCTTGGCGGTAGGTTCGGAATTCCAGGCTCGCCCCGACATGCCGGCATAGAGGATACGATTTGTCCAATTCGCATCGAGGCACAAGGGGGTGGTGGTCAAGCCGGTATTCATCTGCTGCCAGGTGGCACCCCAGTCCGTGCTGAACCAGACGCCGTAATAGTCCAGCGCGAAAACCTCGTTCGCAGCCGCCGGATTGACAAGGATCGAATCACACCGTCATTCAATACAATGGTCCAGGTGGCCCCCTGGTCCTCGCTTCTATACAAGCCGTCACTTGTCCCGGCATAGATCCTGGCTGGAAAGCTGGGGTCGACCGCGATGGCTTTCAACTGTCCTCTTTCCCTTCCCAGGCCTTTGTCCAGGATAGGCCTCCGTCCGTGGACTTGAATATGCACCCGACATAGCTCCATGAAGGATAATAACCTCCTCCGACATAGATCGTGTTGTCGTTGGTCGGGTCGATATCCACCGCATAGCTTTCGCCCTGGACCGAGGTGATATCAAAGGTGCTCCATTCCGCGCCGCCGTTCGTCGTCTTGTGGAGGGCCATGACCGAACTCGCGTCGTTCTTCCCGACCGCGAAGATGCGGTCGAAGTCGGACTTGTTCACGGCGATATCTTTGACACGATTGCTGAAAATGTTGGTCCAGGTATTCCCGCCGTCCTGCGACCTCAGGATTTCATCGTATCCGTAGTAGGCAGAGGGCGCTTCTGATAAGATCAGGAGCTCATTCGCGTCAGCCGGGTTGATGATGATCTTGTTGATATATTCGCACCGGTTGAAGCTGGGGAGCCGCGCCCAGGTGTTGCCAAAGTCGGTGCTTTTAACCAGCCCTCCGCCGGCAGCCTCGGCAAAGACGGTGCCGGGGATCGACGGCGCCACAGCCAGGGCGGGCACGGCGGCCTCCGTTATTCCCGCGTGGCTCTCCTGCCAGGAGAGGCCGCCGTCGATACTCCTGAAGATGCCCGCCCCCGAGGCGAAAAACAATCCGGCTGGGGAAACGACGAGGCTCCGGCAGGCTCCGAAGACACCGTCGGATGAAGACGTCCAGTTCGCTCCGTAATCAACACTTTTATAAACCGTTCTGTACGCGCCCGCGTAAATAGTACCGGGATTCGCGGGATCCAGGGCCAGCTCGTAGGCCGAGGCGCTGCCGCTGTTCGCCTGCCAGCTCGCCCCGCCGTCCGTGCTCCGGTAGATCGCGGAGGGAGTCCCGGCATAGACCCTCAGCGGGTTTGCCGGGTCGACGGCGAGGGCCCGGACGGTACCTTGGATGGAGCCGGTGATGTCCGCCCAGGAATCCCCTCCGTTCGTTGTCTTATAGACGCTGGTGTACCCGCTCACGTAGACGACATTCGGATCAGTCGGGTCAAGGCCGAGGCTTAGCGCTGAACGTTCGCCGCTGGGCAAGCCGGCGGCCTTGTCCGTCCAATGGACACCGCCGTCTGTCGATTTGAAGACGGCCATGTGATAATCAGTTGTCAATCCCATGAATCACTTCATGATTACCGGGGACATAGATCGTGTTCGGATCGCTGGGACTGACCGCGATCGTCCCGTAAGCGAAAAGCGGAGCGCCGAGACCGGCAACAGCCCAGGTCAGGCCCCCGTCCACAGAAATAGAGAACATGGAATAACCAACATATATACGATATTCTGGTTCGCTGGGTTGACCGCGATACCGTCCAAGTGGTCATAATGATCGGCCAACTTGCTCCAAGTCAGACCGCCCTTCGTCGATTTATAGACTCTGCCTGGATATCGATAGGTGGCCAATATCTCGTTCGGGTTTGCCGGATTGAACGCCAGGCCCTCAATGCCCCCGCCATCAGGTCCGATCCGCTCCCAGACGCCGATGGGTGCGGGATTGATGGCGGTGCCCAAGCGGCCGTCTTCCCGGGCCTGCTGGGAATAGAGCGCCAGGCTCGCGAAAAGAAGAAAAAGCGCGGCGATTCTTTTCATCGGCCGCCTCCTTTTCCTTGAAGCCTCAAGCGGGCGTTCCTTTATATATTTATATTTTCCCTCATCACGGGCTTCAGCTAGTCCGGGTTGTCGCTTGTCAGGCAGGTCCACGCGCCGCTGTCCCAGAGGAACAGCCCGAGGGGCCCGAAGTCGACAAGGAGTTCCTGATTCCCATCTCCGCCAGGGTTCGCGAAGCCCAGATACTGGGGATTATCGCCGGTCAGGCAAGTCCACGCCGAGGCCCCGCTCTTGAGCCACAACCCGGCCGCGCCGAAGTCGCCGACGATCTCCGCGCCGCTGTAGGCGTCCACATCGCCGCCGCCAACAAGAAATCCGGATTGTCGGGCGTCAGGAAGCTCCAGGTCCCGCCGTTCCAGAGGTAGGCTCCGAGTCCCCCGAAATCGACCGCCAACTCGTCCGCTCCATCCCCGTCGGTATCGCCGGCCGCCATGAACTCGGGGTTGTCGTTCGTAAGGTAAATCCAGGCGCCGCCGTTCCAGAGCCACAAACCCAAGGAGCCGAAGTCGACGACCAGGCTCGCCGGCCGAATCGCCGTCGGTGTCGGCTGCGATGATGTATTCCGGATCATCCTCCGTTATCTGAGTTCTGCTCCCGTCGTTCCAGAGCCATAGGCCGTTCGACCCGAAATCGAACACGATTTCATCCGCGCTGTCGCCGTCCGTATCCGCGGCCATGAGGTCGTCCGGGCTTTCGATATAGAGCTGACTCCAGCTCCCGGCATTCCACAACCAGACGCCGAAGACGCCGAGGTCCGTGGCGAGCTCCACTGCGGAATCGCCGTCGGTATCGGCCGCGGCCATCACCTCGGGATTCTGGCCCGAGAGCCGGCTCCAGGTTCCCGCATCCCAGGTCCAGATCCCGTCGGTCCCGAAATCCCCCGTGATCTCGCAGACACCGTCGCCATCCATGTCTCCCGCCATAAGATGTTCCGGGTTGCTGGGGGTCAATAGGGAACCAGGACCCTCCATCCCACAGCCAAACTCCCTGGGTCCCGAAATCGACGGCGATTTCGTCCCATCCATCCCCGTCGAAATCGCCCAGGGCGTGCTTGTCGGCACCAATGTACTGGGCCTGGATGGCGATGGCGGTGCCCGGCGACCAGCCCGATATTACGCTGGTATCTACGGCGCATCTTGCCTGGACCTTCACCGTGTATGTGCCGGGAGTCGCCCACGAATGTGAGGCGCCGGCCGCGCTCGACCAGCCGGAGAAGCTTCCATCCCCCCAGTCGAACCGGTACTCGACGCCGTGGCCCTGGGAGCAGACGGAGCCGCCGCTTGCGAAAATGTACGATACGTCTTTCTCGCCGCGCGGCTGACCGGTCGGTACCCAAGGATCCGAGACGCTGTGGGTTTGAGTGATTTCCGTGTAATCCTCACCCCCGATATTGGCGGTGACGCTCGCGTAGCTTCGGTTTGCGGGAGTAAAGGTGCTCCCGGCCTTGGACGGAGTGACCGTGCCCGTCCAGCCGGCCGGAACAGCCAGGACATAATAGCCGTTCGATCCGGTCGTCACGGTTCCCCCGCCGTTGGAAAAGGACAGCAGGACGCCCGGCGTCCCCGCGCCGCCCGAGGTCTTCACGGTCCCCGAGACCGTCGGCATGGACGGCGCCGACGGAAGGAACATGCGGAAGATCCCCCCGCCCGAGGTGCCGACATAGAGGATGCGGTGGGTCCAGTTCGCGGCGAGGCTGTTGACGTGTGTCATCGTCAAGCCGGCGTTCATCTGCTGCCAGGTGTTGCCCCAATCTGTGCTGACCAAGACGCCGTTCAGGGGCTTCTGCGGCTCATTGAACACGGCGGCATAGACCTCGTTCGTCGCGCCGGGGTTGATCTCGATATCGACCGCGGTGCCCGCCTAGAATGTATTTCCAGGTGGCGCCATAGTCTTCGCTCCGGTATAGGTAGCCCTCCGAGGCCGGGCCGCCCGGGCCGTAGTGATCATCATAGATCGATACATAGACCCTGTTCGGGAAAGCCGGATCTACATAGATCCCCGAGACGATTATCGAGCTATAGGGGCCATACATACGCCAAATACCGCCGTCCAGGACGCGCCGCCATCCGTGGATTTATCGACCCAGCAGTAGTAGACGGTTATGTATCTGCCCGGACCTAGCCAATCAGTATAGCTATCATATCCGCCCACGTAGATGACGTTGTCATTGGTCGGGTCAACGGCAATTTTCGTGGCGTATTTATGGGTAATTACGGATGAAGTCCAGCTCGCCCCGCCGTCCGTGGTCCTGTAAAGCGTGGCATTCCTTGCGGCGTCGCTTTCTAGAACAAACAGGCGATTACCGTCGAACCTATTGACCGCCAGAACCCCCATATGATCTCCGATCTTCGCCCACGCGGCTCCGCCGTCAAAGGTCTTCCAGATGCCCCCCGAGCCCTGGGCAATGAGCTCGTTGGCATCGGAGGGGTTAACCCATTCCGGGGGGCCGGGGAAGTTGGGGAGCCGCGACCAATTGTCCCCGTAATCAGATGACCTGAGAGGGACAGCATTATCGTTAGGATAAACGACCCCAGTAGAATCTTTGGCATAAATGGTCGCGGGCTCAGAGGGGGGAATGACCCCGACAGAGGCGTGTGCCGCCAATATCCCCGAGTGGCTCGCCCTCCAGGTGAGGCCGCCGTCCGTGCTCTTATAGATCCCGCTCCACGAGGCGAAGAACAGCCCGGCCGGGTTGGAAATCAGGCTCTGGCATGATCCCGCAAGGCCAACCCCGCAGGCGGTCCAGTTCTCGCCGTAATTGAAGCTCTTGTGGCATGCTCCGCCGGATGCCGCGTAAATGACTCTTGAGTCGCGCGGGTCGATAGCCAGGTGGTCGGCCTTGACGGGATCGCTGTTGGGCGCCCAGCTCAAGCCTCCGTCCTCGCTCCGGTAGACTCCTGAATCCGTGCCCGCGTAAACTCTTAAGGGATTGATCGGGTCGACCGCCAGGACATTGACGCGGCCTTGGACGCTCCCGACGATATCGGCCCAGTTGTCTCCGCCATCCAAAGACTTAAAGAGGCGCCCGAGTTTACTGGAATATTCGTATCCTCCCAAATAGATGGTGTCCGGCTTGAGTCGGGTCGAGCGCGAGACTCAGAGCGCGATCGCTGTCCAATGCTGCCATCACCGGCTTGCCCGACCAGGTGAGCCCGCCGTCGGTGGATTTGAGGACGCCCATGCGGTACTTGCCGGATGAATCCTTACAGCTTCCGCCGATATAGACAAGCTCCGGATCGGCCGGGCTGACGACGGCTTTCTTGCTGCTGTTGTAGTTATAACCGGCGTTTCCATAAGAGACATGAATTCCAAGTCCGGCCGCCGTCAACGGATTTATAAACAAATGAAGATTCGGGGAGGTAAAGAACAGCCGGGTTCGCCGGGGCGACCGCGAGCCCTCCCATATCGAAGGAGAAGGCGAGGTTAGATAAACAGCTCCAGGTCAGGCCGCCGTCCTGCGTCCTGAATACCTGGGGCTGCCTCGAATAGCTAACCACCCATATTTCGGCGGGACTTGTCGGGTTCGGGGCCATGGACATAACGGATATCCCCTCCGGACCGATCGGCTCCCAAACTCCGACGGGCGCCGGCGCGGGACCCTTCTGGCCGGCTAGCTGGACGAACAACGCGAAGGCCGAAAAAAGGACAAAGAACAGGATGCCCTTCTTCATCTGCCGCCTCCTTTTCCGGGGAGCATCGAGAGAGCTTCCCAGGAAGGGGTCAATGAATAAGTAGTTGGGCTTCGCCTTTTGTATCCCCTTTGATACCTGGCTGGCCAAATTATCAGACTTTATTGAGACGCCTGTCAAGCGTCCGATCGCCTGCCCAAGATAGCGGAATTCCGGGGACACGACACGAATTCCAGAGAATTCGTTCATGTCCCCGGAATTCCGCCCGCAAGTTTCACGGCGTTATCCGGCTATCGGCTTACTAGATCCACGGTCCCCGGCCGTTTTCAAGAGAACTGCATATTTCGCTGCCGGAATCCCCAATGTGTCCTTGACTTGTTTTCGCGGGCCGGCATAGCATTCACCTATCCTGGGTGAGAGGAAACGCATGAATAATCGAAGGAACCGGTGGCTTATCGTCCCAGCCGTTTCGGCGGGCCTGACTTGTGGGCTGCTGATCGTATTGTCACTCGCTGCGTCTTCGGGCATGAGTTCTTCCGAAATCGCGGCCCGGAGCGGCGAATCCTCTGCGGCCAAAGCTCAGTCCCGGTTGTCTGAGCCGGCCGGTCAATCGTCTCCTGATAAAGTCCAGGCGCCTTCACCTGCCGTCCGCGCCGACCGCGACGGCCTGGCCCTGACACCGCCAATGGGCTGGTACCCGTGGAATATCTTCGGCGAGGAGCCGCAGAACGAGAAGCTTATCAAGGAGATCGCCGACGCGCTCGTTTCAAGCGGGATGAAAGACGCCGGCTACGCATATGTCGGCCCCGACGAGGGGATATGCTTCTACCGCAAGGAGGATGGCCGCCTGACCACGAACCTCGAACGCTACCCGAGCGGGCTGTGCGGACTGGGCGATTACATCCACATGAAAGGCTTGAAGTACGCCCTCTACACCGACGCCGGAACGCGCACCTGCAGCAAGGCCATGCCGGGCACGAAGGGCCGCGAGTTCGAGGATATGCGCGAGTTCGCCGAGTGGCGGGCGGATTACGTCAAGATCGACTGGTGCAATGCCGAAGGCCAGGATATCGTCAAAACTTATACGACCCTAAGCGACGCCCAGCTGGCGGCCGGCCGGCCGATCGTCCACAGCCTTTGCTCATGGGGCGAAGGATATCCGTGGCGGTGGGCAGGCGCGGTCGGGCACCTTTGGCGCACGACCGCCGACATCTGCGTCCCGGGGCAAGCGGACTGGGCCCGGGCCATGCGCATGGCCTTCGCCAACGAGAAGCTCGCCCCCTTCGCCGGCCCGGGTCACTGGAACGACCCGGACATGATGATCACGGGTATGCCGGGGATCAACGATGTCCAGAACCGGAGTTTCTTCAGCCTGTGGTGCATGATGGCCGCGCCGCTCATCGCAGGGAATGACCTCCGTTCGATGTCCAAGAGTGCCGTCGAGACTCTCACGAACCTGGAAGCCATTGCCATTAACCAGGATCCTCTGGGCATCCAGGGGAAGATCGTCTGGACGGACGGAACGATCAGTCTCTGGGCGGATAAACCCCTGTTCGACGGGAGCAAGGCCGTGCTGGTCTTCAACCAGGGGAGAAACCCGGTGCAAAAGTGGATCGCCTGGCCCGAGATCGGGCTCGACGCCGCCGCGGCCTGCTACGTGAGGAACCTGTGGACCCACGAGACATCCGGGCCCGTGACCGGCGGCTTCATCGTCAGTGTCGCACCCGACGACGTGGCCATGCTCAGGGTTTCGGCGAAGAACGATTTTCCCATTCCGCCCATCATCGTGGCCGATTCCTATCTCGTGTCGCTCAAGTCGACCGGCCCGGCGCCGCAAAAGCTGACCGGTGCGATCACGGTCAGTAACAAGGGAAGCGCCGAGCTCGCTCCCTGGAGAGTGGGGGAGGGGCTTCCGGGCTGGCTCTCCGTCAAAGTGACCATGAAAGGCAAGAGCCAGACCTTCACCAACACGGTTTCCACCGACGGCCTGGAGCCGGGCCTGTACCACGCCGTCGTCCGGGCCGACAACGTGGAGCCGGTCTCGGGCCGGCCGATATCGGCGCTCTACTATGACGTCGACCTGGAGGTGACGGGCGCCGCGGGCGGGCACTCCGAATAGCCTCTGCCGTCCGCAGGTTGCATCTCGTTTTGTGTGATCCCAGGAAGTCATGGCGGGGTGGCATGGGGTAGAAGAAGGAATTTGCAAATTTCGGAGAATTTGACTATTTTTGGTTGTTGAATTCGGGAGAGATCCACAGGGCATAGACAAATGACGGATAAACACACAAAACCAGAGTACGCCGCATCCGGCGTGGACTACACCAAGATCGAGCCGTTCAAGATGGCCATGGTCCGCGCCGGGAAGAGGACGCTCGGGTTCCCGAACCGCCGCGGCGTGTTCGTCGATGAGGCAGCGTGGGCGCCCACGGGGCCGTCTTCCAGTATCGGGGCGCCGGCCCCCACCTCTGGTGCATGACCCAGGAAGGCCTGGGGAACAAGAATTGGATCGCGGAATGGATGTACCAGCACGCCGCGACAGGAAGAACATATTACGAGGGCATCGGCATCGACTCGGCGCTCATGGCGGCCAACGACGTGATCTGCCAGGGCGCCCTTCCCGTCATTTACACGGACGAGGTGGCGGCCGGCGACAGCGAGTGGTTCGCCGACGAGAAGCGGAGCCGCGATCTTGCCGAAAGCTTCTATCAAGCCTGCGAGATGTGCGGGATGGCCCTGCCGGCCGGCGAATCCCCGGCCCTCCGGTATCTCGTCAAGGCCGAGCCGCCGGTGCGGAGCGCGCCCTCTTTGTCCGGCTGCGTGACAGGAATCATCGCCCCTCCCGACAGAATGGTCACGGGAGCGAAGCTCGCCGCCGGCGACCGCATCATCGGCGCCCCGTCGTCGGGGCTCCACGCCAACGGCGTTTCCCTGGTGATCCATAAGGCGCTGTCGCTCAAGGATAAATTCCTCACCGTCCTTCCCAACGGGAGGACGCTGGGTGAAGAAGCGCTCATCCCCACCCGCTCCTACGTTGGGCTCGTCGAAGCCCTGCAGGAAGGGAACATCGAGATCCACGCGCTGCTCGGCGGCACCGGGGGAGGGATCGCCAAGATCGCCTACGCCAAGACGCCCTTCACCTACCGCGTCAGCAAATGGGTTGAAGAAATACCCCCGCTCTTCCTTTTCATGCGCGAGGCCGGCCTCAGCCTGAACGATTGCGTGAGGACGTTCAACTGGGGAATCGGGTTCTATGTTTATGTTCCAGAAAAAGAGGCCGACAGCACCATCGCCGCCGGCAAGAAGGCAGGCTACAACCTCATCGACCTCGGCGGCGTCGAACCGGGAGAGCGCCGGGTGATCTTCGAGCCGGAAAAGCTTATTCTGTCTCCCGTCGAGTAACCTGCGGGCCAGCGCCCGGCGGCGCCTCGCCGCCCCCTAACCCTCCTTGACTTCGGCGCCGGGCCTCGGTATCATCAGCCGCTTAAGCGGGGCTCCGGCACAGGGCCTCTATGTACCACAGGAGGTTTCATGATGAAAGTAAAGTGGATGGCCGTGTTGGCTTTGGTTTGTCTCGTTGTGGTCAGCGGCTGCGGCAAGGGCGGCAACGCGCCGGCGTCGAGCGAAACGAGCGCCGCGGCGTCCGAGTCGGCTTCTCAACCGGCGGCGTACCGAATCCGCCCCGGCCAAGGTCGCGGACCAGTCGTCGATTTCGAAGACCGATACAGCGATCGTCATCACCGGCTCCGGCAGCGGCCAGGTCGGGCCGGTCACCTTCGACAAGCCCTATTACATCGTGAAGGCGAAGTTCGATTCGCCGGAGGATTTCGCGATGCTCCAGGTGAGCTACAAGAAAATGATGGGCGGCACGGAATTCGAAAAATACGTGGCCACCGTGGCCAAGGGTGCCGAATACCTCCGCGTTTTCCAAACCGATATGGGTGACAAACCCTCCGAGGATATCACCTTCACGGTCGAATCGAACGGCACCTATTCCCTGGAGTTTATGAATCCGCCGGCCATCGACACCGCGCAGCCGGCGCCCCTGACCGTGAGCGGCGGCAAGGGATTCACGATCACGCCGCTCGTCAAGACGGCGGGCGACTATGTGATGCTTCGCCTCAAGTACACCGGCCCGGTTGATCCCAGCAAGGTCGGAGGTATACCTCTCGCGACCGGTGATCTCTATGATGCGGAAGTCGGGGATCCATGGGTCAGGAACCAGAACGTATACGATCATAACATCCAGTCTCAGGACGGCGTCACGCGGCCGAAGCCGGGCGTCTACTTCGCGATCATCAACTGCAACAAGGACGGCGGAGCCTGGGAAGCGACGATCACGGAATCGACCTCGGAATAACAGGCGCGGCCGGGGGATCCCCCACCGTGTCCCGAGCGCACTGATGATCGGGTCCGATCTCAGCTGAAGTTCTTTTCTTTTCTCCAGACCTCAGCCAGGGATCTGTGCAGGCCCCGGCAGACGAATAGCCGCATGTTGTTCTCGTAGGGCATGCAGTACCGGCAGGTGTGGACCGCGGCGAGAGTGACTTCATCGCAGCTCTTTTCGTGATCTTCCTCGGTGCCCCGGAGCACGATGACGTTGCGGACGCCCTCCCTCGGGTATCCCCAGAACCAATAGCTATTATGCATGCAGATCACGCGGGGAAGCGGATATTTCGGCGAGTAGTATTCGAGGGCTCCGGCTTCTCCGTAGTTCTGCGTCAGAACGACGGTCGCGGCCCTCTCGGATTCCGGGAGCGCCAGGTAAACCGCCGACACGTCCTGGGCGAGCCCTTCCCAGCCGAACATGTCGGCATAGAACTGCGGCAGCTCGGAGAGCTCCACGTTCTCCGCTGAGGCGGGTTTCATCCCGATGGCCGTGGAGTATTTGATGAACGTCTCGACGGGGAGGACCGGCACGGCCAGGGGAAGCAGGCTGAGCGAACTCACGGCGCCCAGCGCGCCGAGCGAGGCGATCGCCCAACCGCGCCGGCCGCGGGAGGCCCAGCGCTCGACCGCCACGGCGCCTGCCGCGAAGAGCATAAGGTAGGCCGGCCCGAGGTATTCCGCCTTGCTGTGAGGGTTGGCGAGGAGGATACCGAAAGCGGTCAAATAGATGATCCCAAGGACGCGGTAACGCCGTCCGTCCCGGTTAAACAACACGAACAGAAGCCCCGGCACCCACAGCAGCAGGTTGACCGGGTTGGGCAGAAGCGCCTGACCCGCCAGGAAGTCGATCCGACCCAGCCCCGAATATTTCCCTGCGCTCGCGTTGCGGATGAACTCGAGATGGGCAAAATCATGGGTGATATTCCAGATGATGAACGGGCTGAAGAGAAGGAGGGCGATGCCGGCGGCCGCGTATGGCCAGGGTGTCCTGAGATGCTCGCGCAGATCCGTGAGCAGGAGCGCCGTCCCGAGCCCGGCGCCGAACCACAGGAAATCGATCTTGTTGAGGAGGCCGAGCCCCATGACGATCCCGAGAAGGACCCAAAGAGCCGGCCGGCTTCGGTCCACGATGAGGACAAGGAGATAGGCGGCCAGGGCCCAGAAAAGATGCGCGAAGGCGTTCATCTGGAAGATATTGGTGTGGCCGATGATGATCGGGGCCAGAAAGACGGTAAGGCAGGCCAGGACGACGGCCGTCCTGCGGCCGCCCAGCCGCCGCGCGATCAGCCCGCCGAGCGCGACAACAAGCGCGTGGGCGACGGCCGGCAGGACGCGGATCCCGAACTGGGTGGCGCCGAAGAGCGTCCGGCCCGCGGCCATCAGGAACATGGCAAGCGGTGGATGGTCGACGTATCCCGCCGCCAGACGCTTGCTGCAGGCGATGTAATAGTATTCGTCCCGGAAGATGCCGTAGCCGCCGAAGGCGTTGACGAGAAGATGGAAGACAAGAGCGGCGAAGGCGAACGCGAGGATGATGGCGATATCGCCCTTGTCTTGCCGGGTGCTTTCGTTTTGTCCGGGATGTTCAGGCTCGGGTTCCGGCATCTTGGCCTCCCTGTCAGATTGTGACGTCATTATCCGAGCACTCTTCGCGCCTGTCAATGTCGGAAACGTCCTCCATTTTCTATGAGAGGCCGGGGGGCAAGGGGAGGGTGGCACGGCGCCAGTCCCTGCCCGCCCGGAGCGACGGGGACCCCTCTACCCTGGGAGCGCGCTAACCATCGTTGACGGGTGAGGCGCGAGGACGGACAGGGACGCGCCGTGACAGGACCCTGAACCCAGGGACGACGATCAGAGGAACCGAAACGTTAACTTAAGGAGGTGATTGTTGACACGTCCGCCCGCCGTGAATACCATCATCCCGCCATGACCGGCATCGAAGATAAGCGGAGTGCAAGATGTCCGTTGAGAAAACGCAGCCCGAAGTGAAGCTTCGCCGGGTGCTGAGCCTGGGCGACCTGATCGTCTACGGCATCGTCCTCATCCAGCCCGTCGCCGCCCTGCCGCTTTACGGCCACGCCAACAACATTTCCCGGGGCCACGCCGTCACCACCATCATGATCGCCATGTGCGCCATGATCTGCACCGCTATCAGTTACGGCCGAATGGCCAGCCGATACCCGGCCGCCGGCTCGGCTTACACTTACGTCGGCAGGGCCCTCGACCCGCGCCTGGGGTTCGTTGCCGGCTGGTGCATGTTCATGGACTACCTCCTCGTTCCCGTCCTTTGCGTGGTCTACGCGAGCGTCGCGGCCCACCACATGCTGCCGCTCGTGCCGCAGGCTGCCTGGCTGGTTTTCTTCGCGGGCGGGTTCACGCTCCTGAACTTGATGGGCATCAAGTTCGCCTCGCGCACCAACTGGATCCTGATGATCGTGATGAGCGCCGTCGTGTTCTGGTTCATGGCGGCGGCCGTCCGTTATATCCTGGGCGCCTTCGGGCCCGCCGGTCTTTTCACCACGAGACCGTTCTATAATCCGGAGTCGTTTTCGTGGTCCGCTATCGGCTCCGGCACCGCCCTGGCGGCGTTGACCTACATTGGGTTCGACGGCCTGACGACGCTGTCCGAAGAGGTCAAGAACCCGCGGCGGAATGTGTTGCTGGCGGCCGTGTTCACCTGCGTGATCACGGGCATCTGGAGCGGGGCTCAGGTTTACCTGGCGCAGGCCTCCTGGCCGGACTGGGCTTCCTTTGCCCGCGAAGCGACGAGCGAAGCGGCCCGGACGACGGCGGTCGATTCCGCGATCATGGCCATCGCCGGCCGCGTCGGCGGCGCGGCGCTCGACGCCGCGCTCTCGCTCGTCCTTCTTATCGGCAGCGTCGGCTCGGGATCGACGGGACAGATGGGCGCCGCCAGGCTGCTCTACGGCATGGGCCGCGACGGCGTCTTGCCGCGGGGTTTCTTCGCCCACCTCGACAAAAAACATGCCGGCCCCAGCTGGAATCTCCTGTCCATCGGGGCGTTGGCGCTCGTCGGCGCGGTGGTCTTGAGCTACGAGGAAGCTGCCAAGCTCCTCAACTTCGGGGCGTTCCTGGCGTTCATCGGCGTCAACTTGGCCTGTCTGCGAGAGTACTTCTGGCGCGGGCCCAAAACAATCCGAAGCATCCTGGCGAATCTTCTGCCTCCCGTCATCGGCGCCGCCATCTGCCTGGTGATCTGGACGAGCCTACCGCTCAAAACGCTCATGTTCGGCGGCATCTGGATGGCCGCCGGCATCGGCTACCTCGCCGTTCGGACGTCAGGCTTCCGCAAGCCCGTGCCATTGGTCGATTTTGCCGATAAGGAATAAGCGAGATGATCCCCGTTGTCTCGGCGAATCCGTTTCTCGGCGTGACGCTCCACGGCGTCGGCGCGACCTTCGCGGCGACCTGTTACACGCCCCAGAACAAAGTGAAGGGCTGGTCGTGGCAGACGTACTGGCTCACCCAGGCGTCATTCTGCTGGTTCCTGCTCCCGATCGTCGGCGCGATGCTGACGATCCCCGAGCTCGCCGCCGTGCTGCGGGAAGCGCCGTCAAGCGCCATGCTGCACTCGTTCGTGTTGGGCGCCGCTTACGGGATCGGCGGGACCGCGTTCGGGATATCGATTCGCTACATGGGCTATTCGCTGACGTACGCGATCGCGGTTGGCCTGTCGAGCGTCCTGGGCACGCTCATCCCGCCGATCGTCAAGGGCACGCTGGGAGCGACGCTCTCTCAGGCCGGAGCGGGCTGGATCGTGGCCGGGATCGTCACGGGCGCCGTCGGCATCGCGGGCGCCGGCGCCGCGGGACGCCTCAAGGAGCGCGACCTGAGCGCCCAGGACCGGACCGGGGAGTTCTCTCTGACCAAAGGATTGCTGCTTTCGCTTCTGGCGGGCGTGCTGTCCGCGGTTTACGGGTTCTCGCTCGAGGCCGGCGAGCCGATCGCCGACGTCGCCTCCGCCCACGGCGCGGGCCAGTTCCGGGGCAATGTCGTTTACATCTTCTCGAACACCGGCGCCTTCATCACGACCGCGATCTATTGTCTTTACCTTCACCGCAAGAACCGGACATTCGGCGAGCTGAAGCGGGTCAAAGCCGGCGTCGAGGGGGCGTCCCTCCCCGTGAACTACCTCCTGGCGGCGGTCACCGGGCTTTTCTGGTACGGCCAGTTCTTCTTTTACAACCTCGCCCACGTGCGGATGGGCCACTACAAGTTCACGAGCTGGGCCATTCACATGATCATGCTGGTGCTGATCAGCAACGCCGTCGGGATCGTGCTTCGGGAATGGAGGATGTGCCGGCCCTTGACCCACAAAACGCTGCGCCTCGCGCTCATCATCCTTGTGGCCGCCGTCCTGCTCCTGACCTACGGCAACTACCTGGGCAACTTAGGTTCGAACTGAAGCCGCTCTACCGGTGCCCCATCCGGGGACATGAGCTCAATTCTCCGCAATTGAAAATCGTGCCCCCTGGATTGTCGCAGGCCGAAGCCGATGAATGCTTGAGGGCGGGATGGTTCAGCGCGATCCCGTTATCAGCAGATAGGCGGATAAACATTATTCAGCCACAGGGTTAATAGCGTCACGGAAGTTGGGAACTCAGCGTGGTGCGCCGCATGGCCGAAACCTGTCATCCTGCCGTGTATTCGAACAGCAGCTTGAGGTAGGTCCGGTACTCGTCGATCGAGACGCCGGGCGGGGTCTGGTGGTCGACGCTCGGGATGAACCCGCCCGACTTCATGATCGGGACGAGCCGCTCGAACTCGGCGCGCATGGCCGCTTCGCCCCTGTTCTGGGTCATCTTGTCGAAGTGACCGATCATCAGCAGGTCGGGGTACTGCCGCCGGAGCTTCAGCCCGTCGACGCCCGCCTGCCGCTCGAGCGGCAACACGCCCCGAACGCCGACCTCCTGGAGCCACGGGGCGAGCAGCGTGACGTCCCCGTCCGTGTCCACGATGGGGACGATGTCGAGTTCGCGCAATAAAGGCACGAACTGCCGGTAGTACGGCGCGACGAACTCGTCGAAGATCGTCTTCGAGATCATCGGCCCGTGGTTGTAGGACATGTCCTCGGCGATCGTGGCGAAGGTGGGGACGCAGACGCGGCGGACCTGTTCGAGGAGCTTCAGGTTGAATTCGAGCAGGTCCGCGTTCATCTGGTGGAGAAGCTCAGGCTGGTCATAGAAGGCCAGCATGAGCTTATTGAATCCCATGAGGGTCCGCGGGAACCAGAAAAAGCCCTCGAACGTGCACCAGGCAACGGCCTCGCCCCGGCTCTGCACCTCCGCCCACGGACGCATGGACTGGATGTTCTCCTCGTGCGAAGGGAAGAGCTGCGGCCGGAGGCGGAGGTAGTCGTCCATGTCGGAGACGATGCCCTCGACATGATGCTGGGTGGCCTCGATCGTCGGGTCGGTCGTCGAGAACCAGAACTGCTGGTACGGGTCCAGGCCGAAGAACCGGGCGATCTCGAAGACCTGGGAGTGCTTGAGCTCCCGAGGCAGGCCCTCCCCGTGCCACCGTGCGATCGTCTTGTCCCACCACATGGCCCACTCCCAGCGGGGGAGCCGGTCGACCGGCTGAAAATTCATTACGGCGCGGAATCGTTCGACGTGGTTCATCTGTCCTCCGGGCGCATCCCGCACATTTTTACCCTATATTCGTCAAGAATTCCAGCCCGGACATCAGCCCTGCTATTTATTGACAGCCTCGGGCGGCGGTGCTAATGTCAGCTTGGGGCCGGGCCACCGGCCTGCGGGAGTTGTCCTGGATGAGATGTCCAAAGTGCCAGTATGACAACCTTTCCGGTACGCGTTTCTGCGGCAACTGCGCCGCGCCCCTGTCCCAGGAGAAAACGGTTTCGCTGACCGAGACCGTCCAGCTTCCTGTCATGGAGATGACCCCCGGCTCGACCTTCGCCCGCCGTTATCAGATCATCGAAGACCTGGGCAAGGGGGGCATGGGGCGAGTCTACAAAGCTTACGACACCGAGGTCCGCGAGAAGCTGGCCCTCAAGCTCCTTCGTCCCGATATCGCCGATGATGAACAGAGCATCGAGCGCTTCCGGAACGAGCTGAAGCTGGCCCGCCAAATCTCCCACCGGAACATCTGCCGGATGTACGATTTCGGCCGCGAGGAAGGGACGTACTACATCACGATGGAATATGTCCCGGGCGAGGACCTCAAGAGCCTGATCCACCGGATCGGCGCGCTGCCCGTGGGCAAGGCCGTCAGCATCGCCGGTCAGGTCGCCGAGGGCCTCTCCGAGGCCCACCGCCTGGGCGTCGTCCATCGGGACCTCAAGCCGCAGAATATCATGATCGACCGCGAGGGCAACGCCCGCGTCATGGATTTCGGGATCGCCCGATCGCTGTCGGCAAAGGGAATAACGGGCGCCGGCCTGATGATCGGCACGCCGGAATACATGTCGCCCGAGCAAGTGGAAGGGAAGGACGCCGACCCACGCTCCGACATCTATTCATTAGGAATCATTCTCTTTGAAATGCTGACGGGGCATCTCCCTTTTGAGGGCGATACGCCGCTCAGCGTCGCCGTCAAACAGAAGAGCGAGCCGCCGCCGGAGCCCAAGAGCATCAATGCCCAGATTCCCGAGGAACTCAACCGCATCATCCTCAAGTGCCTGGAAAAGGCGAAAGAGAAGCGGTTTCAGAACGCCGGCGAGCTCCTGGCTGACCTGACCCGGATCGAGAAAGAGCTTCCGACCACGGCCCACACGCTTCCGCTAAAAAAGCCTCTCACCTCGAAACAGATCACGCTCCAGTTCAGCCTGAAGAAAGTCCTTCGGCCCGGCTTGATCGTCATCGGAGTGATCATCGGTGCCGTCGCCATCTGGAATGTCATCCCTCATCAAGCTGGACCCAAGCGGTCCATCGCCGTCATCGGGTTCAAGAACCAGACGGGCGACCAAAGCTTCGACTATCTTCAGGAAGCGATTCCCAGCCTGCTGATCACCAGCTTGGAGCAGTCCGATCATTTCCGGGTGACCTCCTGGGAGCGGCTAAAGGACCTCCGCCGGCAATCGGGCCGTGAGGCCTCGGCGGTGAGTGATGAAGAGACCGGGTTCGAGGTCTGCCGCAAGGACGGCATCGAGGCTCTTGTCCTCGGAAGCTACATCAAGGCGGGGGAAACATTCGCCACCGACGTCAAGGTTCTGGATGTGGCCAATAAGCAACTGCTGAAGACCGCCTCGGCCAAGGGAGACGGTGTGTCGAGCGTCCTGAAAACGCAGATCGACGAGATCAGCCGGACCATATCCCGAGGGCTGGGCCCGGTTTCGGCCAAGATCGACGTAACCCGGCCGAAGATCGCCGACCTGACCACGAGCTCGATGGAGGCCTACAACTACTTCCTGAGAGGCCGGGACGACTACGAGAAATTCTACTACACCGACGCTCGAAAGTTCCTCGAAAAGGCGGTCTCGCTCGACCCGACCTTCGCGGTGGCTTACCTTTATCTGGGCAAGGCCGCGGGCGCGGAGCAGGACACCAAAGCCCAGATCGAAGCCTATGAGTTGGCCAAGGAACATTCCGAAAAAGCGACCGAAAAGGAACGGCTTTACATCGAAGCCGGCCACGCCGGGACCATCGAGCTCGACCTGGAAAAGAGATTGCGCCTCCTGCAGGAACTCGCCTCTAAGTATCCCCAGGAAAAGGAGTCCCATTCTGATCTCGGGCTGCTCTATAAAAGCCTCGGTCAGAATCCGGAGAGTATCCAAGAATACGAGAAAGCCCTGGCGCTCGACCCCGATTTGGGTTTGCCCTGAACCAGGCCGGCTACAGTTATGCCGAGCTCGGGGAATTTGAAAAAGCCCTCAGCTATATCACGCGCTACGCCGCCATCAATCCGGGCCAGGCCAACCCGATCGACTCCCTGGCCGAGCTCTATTTCCGCATGGGCAAGTTCGATGAGGCCAAGGCAAAATACCAGGAAGCCCTCGAGATCAGGCCCGATTTTTTCCAGTCCTGTTTGAGTCTGGCTTACATCTTCGTGATTGAGGAAGATTACGGCAGAGGCCAGGCGTTGGCTGGAAGAAGCAATCGCCAGAGCGCCGGGGCCCCTCGAGCAAGGGGGGGCCTTTTGGATGAAGGTTTTCTTCGGCTATTTTCTCGGCCGGTGGAACGAAAGCCTGGCCGCATATCAGACCATGATGGGCCAATTGCAGATGTTCGGCGCGGCGCTGGCGAGGGCCGACACCGACTGGATAATGGGATACGTTTATGCCGATCTGGGTGAATTCGACCTCGCGCGTCAGGCTTTCCAAGACTACACGGATTTTCGGCTGGAGCAGAATCCCGAGCTTCCGAACGGATTCCCTGGCGGCAGTATTTCCTCTCCGGCTGGGTGGACCTGAAGCAGGGGCGCCTGGATTCCGCCAAGGACAGGCTCAAGGAATTCGAATCGTACCTTCCCCGAGTGGCGCCCGTCAGCCAAAAAACCATGACCTTTTTATACCGCCTACTGGAGGCGGAGATCTTTCTCGCTGAAAACCTGCCGGACAAGGCGATCGAGGCCGCCCAAAAGATCGTGCTCGAAAATTTCCGGGGCATGAACATCATGCACATTCCGGGCTACAATATCCCCTTCCTAAAGGACGCCCTGGCCAGGGCCTATTGGAAAAAAGGCGACCTCGATAAGGCGATCGCCGAATACGAACGGCTGACCACCATCGACCCGAAAAACCAGGTCCGCTACCTTATCCATCCGCTCTATCATTACCGGCTCGGCAGGGTCTATGAGGAAAAAGGCGATCGGGTGAAAGCCGCTGCCGAGTACAAAAAATTTCTTGAGTACTGGAAAGACGCGGACGCGACGCAGCCCGAGCTGGCCGACGCCAGAAAAAGGCTGGAAGCCCTCAAGCCTCGAAATTAAGGCCGGCACAGCGGCCGAAGGCTCGCCAGGCGATTTCCGGAAATTCTTCCTCGGCCCCCCGGGCGGGTGTCCGCTTCGATCGTGTCCGTATCTTGAACCCGGCGTTGGAAGCATCTCCAAATATGTGACGGCGATGATCTCACTGAGGGGTGGCACGGCGATAGCCCCTGCGCGCCCGGAGCGACGGGGACCCCTCTCCCCTGGGAGGGCGCGAGCAGTCGTTGACGGGTGAGGCGCGAGGACGCACGGGGGCGCGCCGTGACAGGACCCCAATTCTCAATCACCTGACCACATGGATGGAGATGCAACCCCCGGCGTTCGGAAAATTGACACCCCTCCGAACCTTCCCCTAGAATGGCTGCAGGATGGAGAGATCATGACCAATCACACTCAGGCAAGACGATCGGAATCGACATGGATGGGAGTCGCGGCCCTCTGCGCCGCGATCATCGCGGCCGCCTGTGCGCCGGCGCCGCCGGCTTCGGAGAACGCGCAGGCAACCGCGGGCGAGATACGCCCGGCCAGTACGGGCGGGATGTCCGCGATCCTCAGCTATCATCCCTATGATCCCTCGGCCCCCGAACGGCTTCCGGCTCTGGCTCCTGGACTGGGCGAATGGAAGGTTCAGGATCTCGAGGGCGAGCTCCGGGCGCGGGCCGGCTTCGAGCTGAGCCGGCGCGAGCTCGACGTCTGCTATTACCGCATCGGCTACACGATCGCTTTCCCGTTGCCTCTCACGGTATCGCCCAGGATGGCCGATCTTCCGGTCGGGATCAGCGGCATCACCTATCCGTGGTACACCTGGCTGGGCTGGTCGCTCGAGGAGAGGTGGCGATCGCTTCATGCCGCCTGGCGACTGCTCGGGGACCGCGACGCCGGGACCGTACTTCAGCGCGAGCTCGCGGCCCTTGCCGGCTGGGAGCAGTCCTGCGAGAAGCCGGGCTCGGCTTCGCTGGCCACGGCGCACATCGCGGGGTGCCTGGCCCAGGCGCTCTCGGACAGGGAGGGTTGGGATCCTGGCCTGTATGAGCAGGCGCGGGCCGCCGCCGGGACGATGCTCGAGCGTGATGTCCGGCCGTGGTTCGACCGGGAATGGCCGGAGGGGCGCGAGATCGCCGAGAGTGAGCTCCAGAACATCCGGGTCATCACCCTCGCCAGATCGGCCGAGCTGGCACGCATCGTCGACAGCCCCCTGACAACGGCGCTCGGTGCCCGGACGCGGCAGGCGCTCCGCGCCTGGTATCGTCTTCGCTTGGCCGTTCCTCCTTATAATGAAGGCAACTCCTACGACGGCTTCCTCTTGGACAGTCTGACCGGTTGGCTGAACGGCGAGCCGGACCGCGAGGCCCTCCTGGCCGAAGGAGGCGACGCCTTGACAAGTCAGGCGTCACAGTGGATCCGGCTCACGCTTCCGGGCCGCCTGGACGCCCAGGCGCCGATCGGCGACGTCGAGCCCGAGATGCCATTTTGGATGACCGCCCTCCATCGGCTGGCGCTCTGGAACGATCGACAGGAGGCCGCCTGGCTTGTCCGCCGCCTGCCGCCGGCGGCCATGCCGGCCGCGCTCCTCGCGGAGGCGCTCGAGCACGACGGCTCTGACCGGGGCGAAGCCGCTCCTCCGAAACCCGGCTCGGCCGAGCACCCGCACGCCATCTCTCTCCGCACCGGCTGGGGCGTCCCGGATATCCTGGCCGCCGTCGGGCTGACGCGCTCCGGGGTCGGTCACCTCCATACAGACGCCGGCCAGCTTGTTCTGGGCTGGCAGGGGAGGTTCTGGATCACGGACCCCGGCTACCAGCAATACCGGTCCGGCGCGGAGCGCGAGTTCAGCATCGGCGTCGAGGCCCACAACATTCCCGTGATCGCCGGAAGAGCGCCGGCGAAGCGGGCGCCCCGGCTGGCCGTGCTGTCCGAGCTTCCGGACGGCGGCTGGCACGCCGCGGTCGACCTGTCCGCATGCTATGAAGGTCTGCCGGCCGGCGCCACGGTCGAGCGCGAGATCAGGCTCCTGCCCGGCGCCAAGCCGGCGGTTGTCGTCCGCGACCGCCTGAAGAACGTCGGCCCCGGGACGGAAGTACGGACCTTTTGGCAGGGAGGCACTCAACTGGGTTGGGCGTTTCGCGAGGGGTGGGCGCGCCTGAGCGACGGCGGACATGCCCTCTGGATCGGCGTTTATCCCGGGAACATCCCGGCCGGCGCGCTCGACCGTCACGAAGGCAGCCGCGGGCCGCTTACGCTCCACGATGCGACAACCTTGCCAGACGGCAACGGCGATCGCTATTGGGTGTTCGCCGGCGACGACGCCGATGGCTGGACGCCGCCCGCCGATAAGTTCCGGGCCCTTATTCGCGACTGGGGCGAGTGATCAATCCCGGGGGCCTTAACTTAATCAAATCTTCCTGGGTTCTTGCCCAGGACTTCGGCCCGGTCCGCCCGCCGGCTCGAGTTCAATCCGGCGGGTTCAGGAAGCTCTCGATCTTCCCGACTTCCTCCGGGCTGAGGCGGAACTCGGCCGCGCCCAGGATTCCTTCCACCTGAGGGCGGCTCCGGCCGCCGACGATCGCGGCCGTTACGGCCGGATGGCGCAGCGTCCAGGCGACGGCCACTTCGCCGGCTGAACGCCCGTGCGGCGCCCCGATCTCGTTGAGGTGTTCGACGAGAGCCAGGTTGCGGGTGAGAATCGGTTCCTGGAAGTTGGGCGCGTTGCGCCGCCAGTCGTCGGCCGGAAAGCCGGCGACTGCGCTCCCGTGTCATGGCGCCGGTGAGAAGGCCCGAGGCCATGGGCGAATAGATGATCACGCCGATCCCGTTTTTCAGGCAATACGACAGGATCTCTTTTTCGATGCCGCGGTTGAGAAGCGAATACGGAGGTTGAAGAGATTCGACGGGGGCGATTCCCTCCAGGCGGCGCATCTGCCCGACGCTGAAGTTCGAGACGCCGATGTGCCGGACCAGGCCCTCCTCCTTGAGCCGGGCCATCTCCTGCCAGCCCTCCTCGATCTCCGCTTCCGGGTTGGGCCAGTGGATCTGATAAAGGTCGATCGCCGCCAGTCCGAGCCGCCGCAGGCTGGCCTCGCACTCCCGCCTGACGGAGTCCGCCTTGAGGCTCCGCCGGATGCGCCGATCGCCGCCCCAGCCCATGGAGCACTTGGTGAAAACGAGAGGCCGTCGCTTGACCCCGCGCAGGGCTCTGCCGACGAGCTCCTCGGAATGCCCGAGGCCGTAGACCGCCGCCGTGTCGATCCAGTTCATCCCCAGTTCGAGGGCCGCCTCGATGGCCCCGATGGCCTGGCCGTCGTCCTGCGGTCCCCAGCCGAACTCCCAGTTGCCGCCGCCGATCGCCCACGCGCCGAACCCGATCGGTGTGATCTCCAGCCCGGTTCTCCCGAATGCTCTCAGCTCCATGGTTGCTCCATTCGTCGATTTCGGGCCAATCGCTGCGAGGCCCAGACTCATTATAGGCGGGCGGCCGCTCTCCTGTCCACGCGGCCCGCAACCGGTCTGTTTGGGAACAGGCCCCGGCCGGTACCTGACCCCCTTGAAGAGATTGACACCGCGCGTTCAATAGAAGTAGATTCTCGGGGTGGCTGATGCGGCATGCTAGAGATTCGTACGGCAACGGAGAGTGACCATGGCCTTCGGCGATCGACCTGACGGTGTCCGACTGAGGAAGCTCCCCGGCTTCCGCAAGATCTTCCCTTACCTGATGCGGACGCGGACGGAATCCGCCGTCTATTTCACGAAGCGCCTGGCGGTGGCCCCAACCCTGGCCTGGCTGGAGCGGGCCAACGCGCGCGGCGAAAGAAAGCTCTCGCTTTTCTACGTCATCCTGGCCGCCGGGGTGAGGACGCTCGCCCTCCGTCCCGAGGTCAACCGGTTCGTCGCCGGCCGCCGCCTCTACCAGCGCCGGACGATCGACCTGTCCTTTGTCGTGAAACGCCGGCTGACCGAAGAGGCGAGCGAGGTCACCCTTAAACTGACCTTCGACCCGCGCGCGACGGTCGACGAAGTGGCCGGACGGGTCCGGGAGGCCGTCGACTTGACCCGGAAGAGCGCGACGTCTTGGGACGAAAAGCTGACCAATTTCGTGACTTCGCTGCCCCGGCCGGTCCTGCGGCTCATCGTCGCCGCCCTCCGCTGGCTCGATTATCATGGCTGGCTTCCCGCCTCTTTCCTCAAGGACGACTCTCTCCACGCGAGCGCTTTCCTGGCCAACCTCGGGAGCATCGGGATCGACGCCGCCTTCCACCACATGTACGAATGGGGCAATGCCTCGATCTTCGCCGTCGTCGGCAAAGTGAAGAAAGAGCCCGTCGTCAACGACCGCGGCGAGGTCGAGGCGGCGGACGTCGTGGACATTAAGTTCACCGGCGATGAGCGCATCACCGACGGCGTCTATTTCGCCAAGACACTGGACCTCTTCGTCGACCTCGTCAAGAATCCCGAGCGGCTCGAGTCGCCGCCCGCGGACCTCCCGGACCCGTTCGCGCCGGCCAAAAAAAATTGAAGGATTCGGGAAGAAAATGGTCCCGGCTCGCGTCCAAACTGTCCAGTATATAACTCTGTTCTAATAAGGAGACCGGATTGAAAAAGAACCTTTGGATCGCCGCCCTCGTCTTCGGGCTGCTCATCGCCGGGCAAGCGCAAGTTCCCCCACAGGAGAAGATGAAGCCGGAGGACGTCGAAAAGACGCTGAGCCTGGTCGAAAAAGCCCAACCGGCGCCCGAGAAGTACCAGCCGGGACTGGCCGCCATCACGGCCAAGGATTCGATGGCCATGCTCAATTTCATCGCCTCGGATCTCATGGAGGGCCGCGAGACAGCCACTCGAGGCTTCACCACGGCCGCCGAGTATGCCGCATCGCTGTTCAAGCTCTGGGGCATCCAGCCGGCGGGCGACATGCCGAGCTCGCGCATGGACTTCCGGATGGGCGGCGGACGGCCGCAGGCCCCGGCAACCCCGCGCCAGCGGAGCTATTTCCAGGAGTTCGCCCTGAAGAAGGTCACGGACACCGCAAGCCAGGTCACGATCGAAGCGGCTTCGGGCGGCTCGGTCAAGTCGCGCGCCTTCCAGGGCGGCGTCGATTACCCATTGCCGTTCTCCGCATCGGCCGAGACGATCACCGCTCCGGTGGTCTTCGTCGGCTACGGCATCAGCGAGCCCTCGATCAAGTGGGACGAGCTCAAGGGACTGAACCTGAAGGGCAAGATCGTCCTGATGTTGAGCGAGGCGCCCGGCAAGGATGACCCGAAATCGCCGTTCAATACGAATAAAGAGCTCAAGGAGAAATATTTCCCCGCGGGCGGAGACATGATGATGATGATGGCCAGGCGCGGCGGCCGTGACCGGTTCAACAAGGCCGCCGAGATGGCCAAGCTCGGTGCCGCGGCGATCGTCCAGGTCCAGAACACCGGCAAGGACTTCGACATCTACAAGCAGCTTTCGACGGTCCGGCAGCCCAATGACGAGCGGCCGATCGTCGACAAGCCGCGCAGCCGGCTGTCGGTCGCCGGCGACCCCCGCCCCCAAATGGGCGAGGGGAGGGTCATGCCCCTGGGCATCACCCGCGAGATGGCGAACTTCCTTCTCCAGGGCGCGGGGCAGACGGTCGATGAGCTCAAGGCGAAGATCGAGACGACGGGCAAGCCCGCCTCCATGGACCTTCCCGGCGTCAAAATGACCATCGCCACGACGGCCAAGACGGAGCTCGTCCGCGGGCTCAACATCCTCGGCGTGATCGAGGGCTCCGACCCCAAGCTCAAGGACGAGTACTTCGTCGTGGGCGCGCACTATGACCACCTCGGCCGGTGGGAGGACTACATCTACAACGGCGCCGACGACAACGGCTCCGGCGGGGTGGGCGTTCTCAACATCGCCAAGGCCATGGCGGCCAGCCCCGTCAAGCCCAAGCGGTCGATCGTGTTCGCCCTGTGGACGGGCGAGGAGGAGGGGTTGCTCGGGTCGCGCTATTACGTCGGGAACCCGGCCTACCCGCTCGACAAGACCGTCGGCTATCTGAACTACGACATGATCAGCCGGCCGTACGACAGCGAAACGCTGACCCGCGGCCTCCGGATGTTCAACGTGCCCGGTGTCGAGGAGATCGTCAAGAAGGTCCGCGCTCCCTGGTTCGTCACGGTCAGCCTGACCGAGGGCACGCCTTTCGCCGAACTGGCCCGCGAGATGAACAATTACGTCGGGCTGGACCTGGCCTTGAGGCCGAACCCGCTGGGCGAGGGAAGCGGCGGCTCGGACCACTCCTCGTTCGCCTCGGTCAAGAAGCCGTTCATCTACTACATGGCGGCCATGACCGAGGACTATCACCAGACGAGCGACAGCCCGGAGAAGGCGTCGGGTGAGCTGATCGCGAAGATCAGCCAGCACGGCTTCCTGACGGTCTACGCTTTCGCCGACCGCTAGTCTTAAATCGATAAACGAATACTCGAAGGCGGGCGCCCCGGCTGACTGGGGCGTCCGCCTTTTTTTCGCCGCAGTTTATTTCCCGGTCCTCGCATCCCCAGTGCTTGCGCCTTCCGGCGCGGCGGATTACATTATGAGTGTGATAAACCCGCCGCGAAATACACCCGCCGACGCCCGTGCGCCACTGACTCTTCCGTTCCGGCTCAGGGTATCGCCGGAAGCCTACGCCCGGATCGATAACGACCTGTACAGCGCCCGGGCCGACGAATGGTGGGAGCCCGACTCCCCTTTTACCAGATGATGGCCTCCTTCAACCCCGCCCGGGTGGGATATGTCAGGCGCGTCCTTTTTGACGTCCTCAAGGTCGACCCCCGGGGCAAAACGGCGCTCGAGGTCGGGAGCGGCGGCGGGTACATGTCCGAGGACGTCGCGCGGCTGGGGTTCGAGATGACCGGGGTCGACCCTTCCGGAGGGTCGGTGGCGGCGGCCGCCGCCCATGCCCGCTCGACCGGCTGCGCATCCGGTACCTCCAAGGCGCCGGCGAGTCGCTGCCGTTCGAAGGACTCCGCCTACGACATCGTCCTGTGCTGCGACGTCATGGAGCACGTCCGCGACCTGCCGAAGGTCATCTCGGAAACCGCCCGCGTGCTGAAGCCGGGAGGGGTCTTCCTCTACAATACCGTCAACCGCACCTTCATCAGCTGGCTGGCCGTGATCAACGTCTCCCAGGAATGGCGGCGCTGGGCCTTCCTGCCGCCCAACGTCCACGTGTGGCGGATGTTCATCAAGCCGGGGGAGATGAAGGCGCTGCTGACCCTCAATCGCTTGGAGTGGCGGGAGCACCGGGGATTGATGCCCGATGTATCGGTCCCCCGGGTGCTCTCCGCCCTGCGCCAGCGGGCCACGGGGAAGTTGAACTACATCGACCTCGGCCGCCGGATCGGGCTCGTCGAGAGCCGCTGGACGGCCGGCATGTACATCGGGTACGCCGTCAAGTCCACCTAAATTCGGGACACAATACCAATTTCCCTATTTTCAAGATTGTGATCTTATCCGCGTTCTCAGGATTGTGTCCTGTAAGCCCATGCTCCGGGTCCGCGCAGTCCAATAGAGAAATTCGGTAAATTGGTATTGTGTCCCGAATTAGCAGTCTCAGCTCCGTCAAGCTTTGGCCAGCGCGGCGAAACGGTTGGCGATCGCCAGCGCCGGGTCCAGGGGGACTTCGCGGCGTTTGACGTTCTTCGGGACGGCGATCCCGGGGACCGCGCGCAGCTTCCTGCCGGCGAACTGGGGGAGCCACCGCGCCTCGGCCTGGAGCATCTCGGCCGTCAGGTCACGGATCTCCTTGAGGGTGAGGACCGAAGCGGTCAAGGGGTCGAGCGCCACGGCCTGCATGACAAGCTCCGGGTCGCCCGCCAAGCTGGCCTCGACCGTCAGGCCCTGGACGAGCACGTTGGTCATGTTGAGCGCGGCGCATTGCGGGGGCAGGTCGCCGACGACCGTCGGATGAAGGCCGGTCCTGTCCACGTAGATCGGCACCTCGACGCAGCAGCCGGCGGGCAGGTTCGTGATATAGCCGTCGTTTCTGACGTTGCCGTTAAGACGGAAGATCCGGCCGGTTTCCTTGGCCTCGATGATATGCGAGCCGTACTCGGCGCTTCGCGGGCCGAGCTTCGTGGACTCGATCGACAGCGGGTCGGTCCCGGCGAACTTGTCCGCGAGCAGGGCGCAATATTTATAGTAGGCGCCGCTCTCGCCGCCGAAGGCCGGCTCGTCGCAGTAGAGGTCGAGGGCTTTCCGGTTCTTGCGGAAATAGGGGAGATACTCGGAGAGATGGCCCGTGCTTTCGGTCATGAAGTAGCCGAAGTGCCGCAGGACCTCGGCCGCGGACCTTTTCGTTGACGTAGTAACCCGGCTTCTCGAAATTGCGCTTGAGCGCCGGGTAGAGGTCCGTGCCCCGGTGGCTCGAGCTTCAGGAACCAGGCCATGTGGTTGATGCCCGCGGCGAGATGATCGATCTCCTCCTTCGGTACGTCCGTGTAGCTCGAGATCAGGTCCAGCGTCGTCTGGACGCCGTGGCACAGGCCGACGAACTCGAGGCCGCGGACGCGGCCGAGGGCCCAGCAGCACATCGCCATCGGGTTGGCGTAGTTGAGGAGGAGGGCGTTGGGGCAGAGCTCCCGCATATCGCGCGCGATCTCGAGGAGCGCCGGGATGTGCCGGAGCGCGCGGAACACGCCCCCCGGGCCGATCGTATCGCCGATACACTGGTCGACTCCGTACTTAAGCGGGATCTCGTAGTCCTGACGGAATTCGGCGACACCGCCGGCCTGGATCATGACGACCACGTAGTCCGCGCCGCGGAGCGCTTCGCGCCGGTCGGTCGTCGCGGTGACCTTGGCTTCGACACCGTTGTCCTTGATCATCCGCTTGACGAAGGCCTGCATCTTGCCGAGCCGCGTTCGCGTCAGCGCCATCAGCCGGTATTCGCTGCCGGCCAGGGCCGGGGTCGCGAGAAAATCCGACATCAAGGTCTTGCCGAACACGAGGCTTCCCGCCCCAATCATTGCGATCTTGGCCATGGTCGCGCCCTCCTGGATTCGACTGGCGAAACTCGGGTTCGCGGCGGAATGATATCTCCGGCCGGCGAGGGAAGTCAAAGATCGGACATTCGGGACAAGAACCTTGTCGAGACAGGGGCTCTTGGCAGGGCGTCACCAATCGGATGCGCCTCCGTTGGTATAACGCGTCCAGCAGGGACGGATGGGGATGGCGCCCCGAAGACCCCCGTAGCTCTTGCCTGAGACCCTTCCCCAGACTCTGATTATAGACATTACCCACCCTCTACCCTCCCTATAACAGGGAGGGAAGCAAGTCAGTGTCTCAGGAAAGGCCGGAGGGGGGCCCGTCGGCCTTGGCCGACGGGGGAACCGACGGGACTGGTTCCCGGGGCCGGGGGACTAGGGGCGCATCGCCGTCCGTCCCTGCGCCGGCGCGAGGCGCGGAAGTACATCATTACACCAAGAGAGATGTTCACTCGCCAATCAGGGGAATTGATATGCCTTTGCGATTTGTCCGATAATGGGCCGAGCGAGGGACAGACCATGAGAAAAAATGCGACATTGACCAGGCGTCAATTCCTGCGCCGGGGCGCCGGCGTCCTCGGGGCGGCGATCGCGCCCGCCCTCATCCCGGGTTCGGCCTTGGGCCGGAACGGCGTGTTGGCGCCGAGCGAGCGCATCACCATGGGGTTCATCGGCATCGGCGGTCAGGGGGGCGGCCACCTTCTCGGCGGTGCCTGGACGTATCTCGCCGGCGGCTACGCCGCCCGGAGAGATGTCCAGGTGCTCGCCGTCTGCGACGTCTGGCGCGACCGCCGCGAGCGCGCCCGGGACCGGGTCAACGCGCATTATGCCGAGGTTCACGGAAAGGGAAGTTTCACATCGTGCGAGGCGTATGTCGATTTCCGGGACGTCCTCGCCCGGGGTGACATTGACGCGGTCCTCATCGCCACCCCCGCGCACTGGCACGCCACGATGGCGGTCATGGCGGCCGAGGCCGGCAAGGACATTTACTGTGAGAAACCGACGGCGGTGACCGTGCGGGAGAGCCGGGCTGTCCAGGAGGCCGTCCGCCGTTACAGCCGGATCTACCAAGCCGGCACCCAGCAGCGGAGCGAATACGGCGGCCTCTTCCGCCGCGCCGCCGAGTACGTCCGCAGCGGCCGCCTCGGCCGGCTCCAGGAGATCTACGCCTATCGGGACGGCGGCGCGATCGCCTGGCCGAAGCGTTTCGGGCCCGCCCAGCCGGTCCCCGACGGCCTGGACTGGGACCTCTACCTGGGTCCGGCGCCGGAACTGCCTTACGACGGCGACACCGGCGCCCACCGGTTCGACATCGGCGAGCTCAACTGGGGCCAGCACCATTACGATTTCGTCCAGTGGGCCGCGGACGCGGACGAGTCCGGCCCCGTCGAGCTCTTCAAGGCCGACGGCTTCACGAGCTACAAGTACGCGAGCGGCGTCGTGGTCCACGGCCGGCCTTATCCCGGGGAACCTGTCGGCGGCGAGGGCGGGGCCGTTTTCGTCGGCTCCGCTGGACGGATCGCCGTCGACCGCAACGCCCTGGTTTCTTATCCTGCCGGCATCGCCCGCGAACCGCTCCGCCCGGCCGAAGTCCACCTTTATCTTAGCCAAAGTCATTCGGCGAATTTCCTGGAGTGCGTTCGCTCCCGGAAACGGCCGATCTGCGACGCCGGCATCGCCCACCGGGCGGCGAGCGCGCTGCTCCTGGGCGGCGTCGTCAAGCAGCTCGACCGGCCGCTCAAATGGGACCCGGCGCTTGAAGAATTCACCGGAGACGACGAGGCCAACCGTTTCCTGTCCTTCGCCCAGCGCCCGCCGTGGCGCATTTAAAGGGAGAAACCGAGATGCTGACCCTCAAACCAATAGACTTCGGGCGGGCCGCCCGAGCCCGAAACGCACAGGCGGGGGGGACATCGGTGGTGGAAAGCGCTCCGCCGGCGAGGCCCGGTGTGGTCTCGGCCAACCTGAAGGTCGCGGCCCTGCCGGTCATCTTCTGTTTGTTCTTGTCGTCGGCATCGGGGCAAGCCCGGAGCGAACAGCAGCTCATCGATATCCTGAGGTCCGGGGCCGGTCCCCGGGAGAAGGACGCGGCGTGTGCCGAGCTGAAGCGCGCCGGGACCTCGTTATCCGTCCCGGCTCTCGCCGGCCTGCTCCCCGACCGGGATCTTTCCCACGCGGCGCGCTACGCGCTCGAGGCGATGCCCGGGCCCGAGGCCGGCGAAGCACTGGTTGGAGCGTTGGCCAAGACCAGCGGGCTCGTCAGGGCCGGGATCATCCAGTCGCTCGGCCGTCGCCGCGAGATCGGGGCGATACCCGCGCTCAAAGCTCTGCTGATCGATCCCGATGCCGGCACGTCTGCGGCGGCGGCCTCGGCTCTGGGACGCATCGGCGGCGCGGCGGCGATCGAGCCCCTGTTCACGGCTCTCCCGGAGAACAGCGAAGCCAGCCGGCGGGCGGCCGTTCTTGCGGCGCTTATCGCGGCGGCTGACCGGGAGCTCGAGGCCGGTCGGCGGGAGACGGCTTCCGCCGTCTTCGCCCGGCTTCGCAAGATGCCCTTGCCGGAGCACATCCGGGCGGCGGCTTACCGGGGACTGATCGCTTCGGCGGGCCAGGCCGAAGCTCTGGAACTTGTAAAGACGGCTATCCAGGGGAAAGACGGCCCGGAGCAAATGGCCGCGCTCGAGATCGCCCCGATGCTTAAGGTTCCCGGGATGATCGGGGCGCTGCGCGATCTTCTCACGAAAGCGGCGCCGCCGCTTCAGGTCGCCCTGATCGAGGTCCTTCGCCGGCGCGGTGACCCCGGCGCGGCGCCCTCGCTCTTGGCCATGGCCGCGAATCCCGACCGTGAAGTCCGCATCGCGGCGCTCGGCGGGCTGGGTGAGATCGGGGACGCGTCCGCCGTCGGCGTCCTGCTCGGGGCCGCCGGCTCGGCCGATGAAACCGAGATGCGGACGGCTCGCCGGGCCCTGGCGGTCGTGAGCCATGGCGATATCTCCGCTGCCTTGATCGGGTATCTGACCGGCGGCCCGCCCCGCGCCCAAGTCGAAGCCGCGCGCGCCCTGTCCGGCCGCGGCGACCGAGACGCCCTGCCGGACCTTGTCGCTGCCGCGCGGCAGAGCCAGGACCCGGTTCGCGGGGCGGCTTACCTTGCGCTCGGGCAGCTGGCGGCGGCGCCGGACATTCCCGCGCTCGTCAACCTGGTCACAGAGGCCCTCGATAACGTCGCCCTGGAACAAGCGCGCGATGCCTTAGGATCTGCCTGCCTGCGGCTCACCGGACTGGGAGTCAGCGTCGATTCTCAGCCCATCGTCGACGCCCTCGACACCGCCGCCCCCGCGACCCGCGCGGCTCTGCTCCAGGCGGGAAGCTGTCTGGCGGATGAACGTCTGCGGGCCGCCTTGCGCACCGCACTCAAGGATCCCGACAAGGAAGTGCAGGACGCCGCCGCGCGAGCCCTTTGGGAAACGCGCGACCCCGGGCTTCTGCCGGATTTGCTGAGCGCGGCCGGGCAGGCTCCCGACCTCAACGGACGCGTCCCCGCGGTTCGGGGCTACATCCGTCTGGTGTCGGACTTGGAGGATAATGATCTTGGCCCCGGCGAGCGCGTCCAGGCGCTGGCCGAAATCCTGCCTTGGGCCCGCGCCGAGGAAAAATGGCTGGCTCTCTCCGGCCTGGCCAAGGTCCATGCCCCCGCTTCGCTCGAGCTTGCCCTGACCATGCTCGACGATCCGGCGACCCGGGGCGAAGCGGCGCAGGCGGTAACCGCGATCGCCTCGGGCCTTGTCTCCAAGCACCGCGAGCATGCCCGCATGGGTTTGGAGAGGGTCCTGGCGGTCTCATCCGATCCGGGCCAGCGCGAGGCCGCGCTCGCCGTACTCGGGCTCTTCGATCCGACGGCGGGGACGGCTTCGCCGGTGAAATTTCGCAAGGTCCAGCTCGATGGCGCGTTTCGGAGCGAGGGCCTCGCGGTCGCGGATTTCGACCGCGACGGCCGGCTCGACATCGGCACCGGGAACATCCTCTATCTCGGGCCCGACTGGAAACCCCGGCCGATGCGCGGCGAACCCAAGGCTTATGATCCGGAAAATTACAGCGACGAGTTCCTGTGCTTCGACCAGGATATCGACCGCGACGGGTGGACCGACCTCGTGGTCGTGGGCTTTCCGGGCGCGAAAACGCGCTGGCAGCGCAACCCGGGCCGCCTCGGCGGGCCCTGGAATGAATTCCCGGCGGTCGAAAAAACCGGTAACGAAAGCCCGGATTGGGCAGACGTCGACGGCGACGGACAGAAAGAGCTGGTCTTCGTCTCGGAAAACGGGATGGCCCTGGCCGGACCCGGGGCCGACCCCGCCAGGCCGTGGCCCATCCGCGTCGTCGCCAGCCCCGGCGACCCGCGTCCCGGCCACGGGCTGGGACGCGGGGACGTCAACGGCGATGGGCGCAACGACATCGTTTGCCCCGAAGGCTGGTGGGAGGGTCCCGAGGAACGCGGGCGTATCCCATGGGCCTTTCACGCCGCCAAGCTTGGGTTCGAGGCGCCGGCCCAGATGCCCGTGATCGATGCCGACGGCGACGGCGACGCCGATATCATCAGCAGCGGCGCCCACCGTTACGGGCTCTGGTGGTACGAGCAGTCTCCCGAAGGCTGGCAAGCCCACCAGATCGATCTCGGCATCTCCCAGCTCCACGCCGTGCACCTGGCCGACATCAACCGCGACGGCCTGCCGGACATCGTCACCGGCAAGCGCTTTTGGGCGCACCGGCACAACGATGACGGCATCGACGACCCGTCCGTGCTCTGCTGGTTCGAAGCGCGGCGCGACGCCGGCCGGCCGTCGTGGGTACGGCACGATATCGACTTCGCGAGCGGCGTCGGTCTCCACCTATGTATCCGGGACCTCGACGGCGACGGGCTCCTGGACATCGCCGCTTCCAACAAAAAAGGCGTTTACATTTTTATCCAGGAAACGACCCGCTGACGCGGCTCCCGGACAGGCTGAGATCGAGTGGCAACGAGATCAGGGAGTCGACCGGCCCTGATGGCGTCGGGTTTAATTTCCGACCTTGATCCCCAGCCGGCCGGCCAGGCTGCCGGCGGCCTCCAGCCAATCCCGGGCCCGAGGGTCTCCCTTGTCCGCGGCTTCCTTCATCCCGCCGAACCTGTCGCGCAAGGAAAAGAAAAAGATGTTCTGGCTCTTCCACAGGTCGATCCCCAGGCACAAGCCGTCGAGCGCGGCGAGCAGGGCTCCCGCGGCTCTGAGCGGCGCCGCCGCGTCGGGCTCCCGGGCGGCTTCGGACATCAGGTCGTTGATCCTCCGGGCGGCCGCGTAACCCAGCGAGCGGCGGTCGGGCTCGATCTTCCAGTCCCCGAACTGCCGGGCGATGGTGTTGAGCTCGGCCGCGACGACTTCCCGGTCCCAGAGAAGCCGCTCGAGGTCCTTGTTGAGGATGAACTGGAGCGGGGCCGAGAAAAAACCGGGCAGCGGTATGCCCATGTCTTTCAGGGCCAGCATCGTCGGGTAGTTATCCTCGTAGATCCGGTGGAACGAGGCCTGGATCTCCTTGAGGGTCGACTCCAGGATCTGCCCGATGACCCTGCGCTTTTCGTCCTGGAAGAGATGCCAGAGGGAATAGCTGTGCGACCCGAAGTGCCTGTCGATGAGCTCGATCACTCCGGGAATGTCGCCCCGGCCGAAAGCCTCGTCGATCTCCCGGCGCAGCGATTCCAAAGCCCGGTCGCTGTGGAAGCGCTGGACGCCGCCCATCAGGTTGTGGTCGCCGAGATGCAGGACCGCGAAAGCGATGTCTGCCTCGTCGAGGACGATCTCGGAGCGCACCCGGACCCGGCCCACGACGACCTTCTGCCGTCCCGCCCGGGAGAGATGGCCGGCCTCTCCCCGGGCCGTGAACGCGCCGAAGGAAGCGGTCTCGGAGTATCTTTCGAAGAGCGAGGAGACCGCATAGTGCGCTCCCACCCGGAGCAGGTCCAGGGCCGCCGGCTTGACCATGAGATTGTAGACCACTTTGCCGTTCTTGTTCTCAGGGCGGTTGCCCGGCGCTCTGCCCAGGAGGGCCAGGTATTTCGGTTCCAGGTCTTCGCCGCCGACCTCCCGGGCGAGCTGGATGGCCCGAGCGGCATACTGCATGATCTGCACGGATTCGATGCCGGAAATGTCGTCGAAGAACCAGCCGCAGCTCGTGTACATGAGCATGGCGTTCCGCTGCATCTCGAGGAGTCTCAAGGCCCTCGAGACATCGTCGGCCGCCAGCTTCCGGGATGACTGCCGGGACGGATAGGCGCCGGCCTTTTCGGCCGTCCTGTCGAGGACGACGTCGATGTAATCCTCGCGGGCTCTCCAGGGGTCCCCGACCAGCTGGCCCATTTCCTTCTCGTAAAAGCCCGCCAGCTCGTCGCGGAGCCAATCCATGGCCTGGCGGAGCGGCGCCCGCCAAGACTGCTTCCAGCCGGGATGAGTGCCCGTGCTGCAGCCGCAGTCGCCGCGCCATCTCTCGACGCCGTGGGGGCAGCTCCAGGAGCTGTTCTCGACGATCCGGACCTCGTCGACCGGCGGGTTCTTCTCCAGGTGCTCCCCGTAGACCGTGAGCTGCGCCTCGCCCGCCGATTCGATGCGCTTCAGGCAGTAGGCCAGCGCCATATCGCCGAACCGGCTGTGGTGCCCGTACGTTTCGCCGTCGGTCGCGATGTGGACGAGCTGCGTCCTGTTGTCGTCATCGACGAACCCGCCGCGAAGCCGCCGGGCGAAGTTCTCCCCGTCTTTGAGCAGGCCGCCGAAGGCGACGTCGTGGGCGATCGGCCCGTCGTAGAAAAAGAGCGCGATGGCCCGCCCCGAGGGCAGTGGGCAGGAGTAAGCCCTCTTGGGGTCGATGCCGGCGCCCTTGAGCTCGCGCCACTCTTTCTCCCCCTTCGGCCTGACGGCGGCGGCTTGATGGGGGGCCAGGACGGTGAACTTGATCCCCTGCGCGGCCAGGACATCGAGCGTCGCCGAATCGACGGCGGTTTCGGGCAGCCACATCCCCTCCGGCTTTCTGCCGAACCGGTGCTCGAAATCGCGGATACCCCAGACGACCTGCGTCTTCCTGTCCCGGGCGTTGCCCAGGGGCATGATCATGTGGTTGAAGCACTGGGCGATGGCGCCGCCGTGGCCGGAAAACCTGGCCGCCGACGCTTTGTCCGCTCGCAGGATGGATCGGTAAACATCCGGGTCGTGATCCTTCATCCAGAGGAGCAGGGTGGGCCCGAAATTGAAGCTGATCCGCGAATAATTGTTGACGATCTCCGCGATCATCCCCTCCCTGTCCAGGATGCGCGCCGCCGAGTTCGGGCCGTAACACTCGGCGGCGACCCGTTCGTTCCAGTCGTGGTAGGGGTGGGCCGAGTCCTGCATCTCGATCTCCTCGAGCCAGGCGTTCTCGCGGGGAGGCTGGTAAAAATGACCGTGGACGCAGATCTTGCGGCTCATCAGGCGACCTCTTTTCTAGTCGGTCTTTTTAAACACCAGCAGGGACAGCGGCGGCAGGGCCAGGTTCAAGGAATTGTCCTGCCCGTGAAAGGGCACGGGGTCGGAGTCGAGACCGCCCAGGTTTCCGAGTCCGTAGCCTCCATACTCCCGGGCGTCCGTGTTCAGGATCTCCTGCCAATAACCGGCCGCGGGAACGCCGACGCGGTAGCCCTGGCGGACGGAAGGCGTGAAATTGGCCACGACGACGAGCTCGTCCTTCGCCGCCTTTCCCTTGCGGGCGAACACGACGACGCTCTTTTCCCAATCCCCGAGGTCGATCCATTGGAACCCCTCCCTCTCGAAGTCGAGCTCGTGAAGGGCCGGCTCCCCGCGGTGGAGGCGGTTCAGGTACTTGACCAGGTTCTGGACTCCTTTATGGGGGGGATACTGGAGCAGGTGCCAGTCCAGGCTGGCCTCGTGCCACCACTCGTTCCACTGGCCGAACTCGCAGCCCATGAACAGGTTCTTTCTTCCCGGGTGGGTGTGCATGAAAGCGAGCAGCATCCGCAGGTTGGCGAATTTCTGCTCGTCCGGCCCCGGCATCTTCGCGAGGAGAGAGCCCTTGCCGTGGACGACCTCGTCGTGGGAGAGCGGCAGGACGAAGTTCTCGTAGAAGGCGTACCAGATGCTGAACGTCAGCTGGTTGTGATGATGCTTGCGGTAGATGGGATCCTTGGAGATGTACGACAGGACGTCATGCATCCAGCCCATGTTCCACTTCAGGCTGAAACCCAGCCCGCCGACGTAGACGGGGCGGGTGACCATGGGCCAGGCCGTGGATTCCTCGGCGATGGTCACGATCCCCGGGTACGCGCCGTGGACCACCTCGTTGAAACGCTTGAGGAAGGCGATGGCCGGGATATTTTCGCGGCCGCCGAACTCGTTGGGGATCCATTCGCCTTGCTTCCTGGAGTAATCCAGATAGAGGATGGAGGCGACGGCGTCGACCCGGAGGCCGTCGGCGTGGTACTTGTCGAGCCAGAACAGGGCGCTGCTGATCAGGAAGTTCCTGACCTCGCTTCGGCCGTGGTTGAAGATGGCGCTTTTCCAATCCGGATGGAAACCCTGGCGCGGGTCGGCGTGCTCGTAAAGGTGGGTGCCGTCATAGTACGCCAGGCCGTGCTCGTCGTTCGGGAAGTGCGAGGGGACCCAATCCAGGATGACGCCGATGCCGTTCTGATGGAGCGTGTCCACGAGGTACATGAAATCCTGGGGAGTGCCCTGGCGGCTTGTCGGAGCGAAGTAGCCGGTGGTCTGGTATCCCCACGACCCGAAGAACGGATGCTCCATGACGGGCAGAAACTCGACGTGAGTGAAACCCATATCCTTGACATAGTCGGTGAGCGGCGCGGCCATCTCCCGATAGGTCAGCTGTCTCTTGCCCTCTTCCGGGACGCGCCGCCAGGATCCGAGATGGACCTCGTAAATCGACATCGGCGAATCGAGGAAGCTGCGGCGGGCGCGTCCCTCCAGCCATTCCTGGTCGTTCCAGGAGTACGAGAGGTCGGTGATCACGGACGCCGTGCGGGGCGGTTTCTCCCAGGAAAAGGCGTAGGGGTCGCCCTTGTCGGCCGAGTAGCCCTTGACCCCGGATTCCACGCGGTACTTATAAAAAGCGCCGGGCTCCAGTCCGGGGATGAAGCCTTCCCAAATCCCGGAACCATCCCACCGGGGGGCCAGGGGATGAGCGCCCGGCGTCCAGCCGTTGAAGTCGCCGACCACCGACACCTTCTCGGCGTTGGGCGCCCAGACGGCGAACAGGACGCCCTGACGGCCGCCAACGGTCATCACGTGGGAGCCGAGCTTCTCATAGAGACGGAAATGGTTGCCCTGCTTGAAGATGAAGACATCCGCTTCGGTGATGAGCGTCGGACCGTGGACCACTTCTCCGGCGATGGTATCCTCTGTCATTTCCTTCTACCTCGTGTCTTTGCCCGTCCGGGTTATGGACCCGTCCTTTTCGTCTTCGAGAACTACCCGTCGCGCGGGCAGCGGGATCTCGATCCCCTCCGCCCGGAAGCGCTCGTGGAGTCTCTTCAGGAACTCGTGCTTGACCAGGTACTGGTCCGTGTATTGACGGACCCTGAGGCTGACGGTGAAGTTGATGCTCGAGTCGGCCAAGGATTGATAGCGGACGGCCGGCTGGAAATCGGCGACGGCTCCGGGCGTCTCCCGCATGACCCCGGCGGCGACCTCCTCGACGGCCTTCTCGACTTTCCTGAGGTCGCTGTCGTAGCCCACGCGCGCCTCGAAGAAGACCAGGACCTCGGCCGTCGGCAGGTGATAGTTCGTCACGATGCTCGAGGCCAGCTTGTGGTTGGGAACAATGATCAGGTTGTTGAACGGCGCCTGGATCGTCAGGTTTCGCCAGGTAATGTCGGCCACCCTGCCCTCGCCCCCGGTCTCGAGCTTGATGTAGTCGCCGGGGCGAATTTGCTTGGTCATGAGGATGTGGATGCCGGCGAACAGGTTGGAGAGCGTGTCCTGGAGGGCCAGCGCGACGGCCACCCCGCCCACGCCCATGGCCGTCAGGATCGGCGTGATCGAGACCCCGAGAAAATCGAGGATCACGAGAAACCCGATGAGGTAGATGAAGCCCGAGCTGATGCTCCGGATGATGCTCACCGAGACCGCGGTCTGCCGCTCGAAGTACAGGCAGACGATCCCCGAGGCGAGCCTCACGAAGAACAGGACGACCGAGAATATGATGAGGACGGCGAGCGCCTTGTTGAGCGGCTGGCCGGCAGCCGGCGGGATGACCACGGTCTTAAGGGCGATCTCGACGCCAGCCAGGAGAAACCAAAGAAAGACCACTCCCCTCAGGGACCGGATCACGATGTCGTCCCACTTGGCCCGGGTTTTCCTGGCCGCCTTACGCAGGATCTCGGAGACGACTTTTTGGAAAACCCAGCCGACGGCGAGACAGACAACCACGATGCCCAGCGGGATTAAATACTTCTTCGTCACTTCCCAGTCCATGGCGGCCTTCCTTTCTGACGCAGTAATTCTAGCAGATACGGCCCTGCGGACAAAATCTCGGACATAGAAAGCCGGAGCCTCTAAATTCTTGACATTGAAACATGATCCGCGATAGCCTGATTTCAGGCTGGGTTGTTTTATTTTCGAGCTCGGGGGAGAGGCGCTGATAATTTGTGCATAAGCCAACACTTATCCCCAGCCAATACGTTTTATAGTCGTCAAGACGCCTGAGCCTAAGAGACCTTTCCACGCGTGAGTTCCCCTGAGAAAAGGATGGTGAGCCATGAGGAAAGCCAGCGTTTTTATCCTGTTGGTCGTCTCGATCCTGTTTTTCGCCGATGTTACCCAGGGCAACGTCGAGGTAAAGTTTCTTGACAAGACATTTGTGAGGGGCACCGCTGAACCCGGCAAAGAATCCGTTGAATTTACGGGCAACTGCGGACCGGCACTGATGAAGCTCATTCCCTCAAGTCGCATGGTGAGCAGCGCGAACGTCACTCTCAACGGGCAGGATGTTTTTGTCGCATCGGATTTAAATCCGAATGTCTCATATCTCGAGGAGCCGGTCGTCCTGCGGAACGGAACTAACCTGCTGGGCGTTTGCCTCCGAGGGAAGCCGGGTGCAGACATCCGTATCGAGATCAGTCAACAATTCTCCTGGTCGATCGATCAAAACGCGACTTGGGCAGGTCTGGCCTCGGTGACCGGCCCCGTCGTCGTGGAATCAGATGTTACGCTCACGATCGCCCCTGGAACAAGAGTCGAAGTCAAGCACTATCGCGGCTATCGCGAACCGGAAAATAGGCTGCACTTCATCGTGAACGGCCGAATCGTTGCCGAGGGTACTCCTCAGATGCCCATCTACTTCACCTCGAATGCACCGGATCCTCAGAACGGCGACTGGTCGATGATGAGGCTTTACCACCCGACGGGGCAGTGCATCTTCCGCTACTGCGTCTTTGAATTCGCTCAGCAGGGTTTGAACGTTTGGGACGGAGACGTTGTGGCCGCGAACTGCGTGTTCCGCTGGAATAACTGGGAAGGAATCTACTTTGAATCCGCGAGCACCGCGGCGCTTGAATATTGCCAGATCTATGAGGACGGATACAACGGCCTGGCGGCGGAACAATTTAACACGCTCCAGATGGATTTCTGCGAGGTCTGGCGGAACGGCACCAACGGCGTTCACGTAGATGCCACAACGCTGCGCATATTACGGTCTCTTGTCCACGAAAACAAAGCCAACGGTCTCTCCGTAGATGACAACGGTACACTCCGTGCTTACGGTGTCGCCGTCTATAAAAACGCGGGGTCGGCCGTCGGCTGTGGCGAAGGGACAAATATTATTGAGGTCAGCAACCTCGACCTGTTCGATAATGGCGGGGGCATAGAGGGCCCTTACACAACCGTGGGGTCGCCGTATTACCCCCCGGCATCAATTGACATCGGGTTCACGGCCGATCAAACCCACGCCTTGGGCTATATCCCGGGCGATCCGGTCCTGGATAAATACATGTACGTCTATCCCGACGACGAGACCCGCCGGATCGCACGAAAAATAGGGGCCGGTTTGGGGCTGACCTGGTCTGTTGCTTGGGACGGAGCCAACATCTGGACGGCCACGCTCGACGGGGACGTCTATAAGCTGAATCCAATTACCGGCAATGTGCTCCAGAGCTTTAAGGCGCCGGGTCCGCAACCGTGGGGGATGACTTATGACGGAACCCATTTGTGGCTGGTTGACTTCGCCGAAAAACGGATTTCCAAGATTGACCCGGCGACGGGCACCGAACTCGCCAGCTTTCCAACCCCGGATCCTGTTGGCGGCTGCAAAGGCGTGGCCTGGGACGGCACCCACTTGAATGTTATGGGTTGGACATCGTCCACGATCTATCAGATGGACAGGAGCGGAAACCTGATCAGCACGATCCTGCTTGACCATGGCGGCGGAGGAGGCATTGCCTGGGATGGTCATCACTTCTGGGTTCCAGGGGGGAAAATCTATAAATACGATACGCTCGGGCAGGCCGTCGGATTCATCTACCCGGCTTCAGAAGGAACTTGGGATATGGCCTGGGATGGCCAGTATTTATGGGCGACGCAGCGCACTAATGAGAACTGGTCCGATGACAAGATATTTGCGCTCGAGGTACTGGAGGTCAAGACACCGGATTAAGGTCAGGCCTCAATTCTTCACCTTCGAGTGACTCCCGGGCGGGAGTTCACTCCCCGTGTTATGGAAAGCGGCGCCTGGCGGCTGAAAAAGCCGCGCTCTGCTCTGGCATCCCCAACGTGCCGGGTCACAGAATCGAGCGTTCGTTGACTTCGATTGAGGGCCTGCGGTATTCTCTGGGCCAGGTTAAGGGTCGCGCCGCGACCGGCGAAGAAAGGAGACCACTCATGCCCGATGCCGACGACAACAAAGACACGCACCAATACCATTTCGATAAGCCGCAGACCGCCGAAGGATTCTTCCTCAAGGGAGCCGGGTCGCTCGACTGGGGGATGAAGAACCGCCTCGCCCGGATCTTCAATCCGGGCTCGGGCCGCACGGTCATGCTGGCCATCGACCACGGCTATTTCCAGGGGCCGACCGCAGGGCTGGAGCGCATGGACGTCAGCATCCTGCCTCTTGTGCCGTACGCCGATACGCTGATGCTGACGCGCGGCATCCTCCGGAGCGTCATCCCGGCGTCGACGCCGAAAGCCATCGTGCTCCGTGTCTCTGGGGGGACGAGCATCCTCAAGGAGCTGTCGAACGAGGGGCTGGCCGTGGACATCGAGGACTCCATCCGTCTCAACGTCTGCGCCATGGCGGTCCAGGTTTTCGTGGGCGGCGAACACGAGCGCGAGTCCATCCTGAACATGACGAAGATGGTCGACCTCGGCACGCGCTACGGGATGCCCACCCTGGCCGTGACCGCGGTGGGCAAGGATATGAAACGGGACGCGCGGTATTTTCGCCTGGCCACCCGGATCTGCGCCGAACTTGGCGCGCACTACGTCAAGACCTATTACGTCGAGGAGGGGTTCGACACCGTCACGGCCGCCTGTCCCGTGCCCATCGTCATGGCGGGCGGCAAGAAGATCCCCGAGCTCGACGCCCTGACCATGGCCTACCGGGCCTGCCAGGAAGGCGCCGCGGGCGTGGATATGGGACGCAACATCTTCCAGTGCGAGCACCCGATCGCCATGATCCAGGCCGTGCGGGCGGTCGTCCACAGGAACGAGACGCCGGAAAAGGCGCTCGCGCTTTACGAGGAGCTCGCCCAAAAAGAATATCGGGGTGTTTTCCCTCCACCTTGGCAGGAGAGAGTGGGGGAGAGGGAGATCATGAAGGGGTTGCGTCCGTGATCGAAAGAATGAAGGCCGCCGTCTGGTACAACAACCAGGACATCCGCCTCGAGGAGAGGCCCGTGGCCCGGCCCGGCCCGCGCGAGATGCTGGTCAAGGTCATCAGCTGCGGCATCTGCGGCAGCGACGTCGTTGAATGGTACCGGCTTCCCCGGGCGCCGCTCGTCCAGGGGCATGAGATCGGGGCCGAGGTCGTCGAGACCGGCGCTTCCGTCAGCCGGTTCAAGCCCGGCGACCGGGTGTTCATCGCCCCGAAAGTTCCCTGCGGGGCATGCTCCTATTGCCGCGACGGACATTTTCCCCAGTGCTCCGAGATCAAGGAGAGGCTTCCGGGCGGGTTCGCCGAATACATCCTCGTCCCCGAGGTCCTGGTCGAGAAGGGAGCTTATCTCCTGCCGGATGCCATATCCTACGATCACAGCACATTCATCGAGCCGCTGGCCTGCGTCGTCAGATCGCAGAGGCTGGCCGGGTTGAAGGAAGGGCAGTCCGTCCTCGTGTTGGGCTGCGGCATGTCCGGGCTCCTCCAGATTCAACTTGCGAAAAAAAAGGGTTGCGTCGTGGCCGCGACCGACGTCGTCGAGCAAGAAGCTGGATTACGCGAAGAGCTTCGGAGCGGACCTGGCCGTCCGGGCGGACGGCGACGTACCGGGGCGCGTGACGGAATTCTTCGGCCGGAAACCCGGTGTCGTGATGCTCTGCGCGTCGGCGATTCCTGCCGTGGAACAGGCCTGGAAGTGTGTCGACAAGGGCGGGGCGATCGTCTTTTTCGCCGTGCCCGGGCCGGAGAAAACGGTGACGATCCCGGTCAACGATTTCTGGACAAAAGAAGTCCGCGTCCTGACGTCCTATTATTGCGGGCCGCCGGACATCCAGGAAGCCATGGGGCTCCTGGCCGCGGGGGCCATCGATGTCGAGCGGCTGATCACCCACCGGCTGCCGCTCGAGGAGACCGCCCGGGGGTTCGCGCTCGTCATGGCCGGCGACACGGCCATCAAGGTCATCATCAAACCCCACGGGGTTTCTGATTGACCGGCCCTGGGAGGTAAATCCATGATCAAGAAACCCGGCGTTCTTTCAGTCGTCATCGGGGTCACGGCCGCACTTCTGGTAGGAACCTTGGCGGCGCAAGAGAAGGCGGCGCCTGTCCAAACCACCGCCGTGTCGCCCGTCCAGAGCCGACCCGGGGCGGTTCATCTTGACCGGCTCAAGCTCCAGATCGAGCGGCTCATCGCCCGCGAGGACGGCGTGGTCGGCGTGGCCGTCGAGCATCTCGAATCCGGGCAGGGGCTGGCGGTCAACGGCGACGTACCGTTCCCCATGGCCAGCACGTTCAAGGTGCCCGTCCTGGTGGAGCTCATGTACCAGGTCATGGAAGGGCGGTTCAGCCTGGACGATGAGATCAGTCTCCAGCCGTCCGACCAGCACGTGGGGAGCGGCCTGCTCGCCAAGCTCGAGGCGCCCGGCGTCGAGCTCAGCGTTCTGAACATGGCCCACCTCATGATGATGATCAGCGACAACTCGGCGGCCGACATCCTTCTCGAGAGGGTCGGCGCGGCCAACATCAATGCCCGTCTCAAGGTGCTGGGGATAGATGGCCTCACCGTGAACCGGAGCTGTCAGAACCTGATCGGCGATCTCCGGGCCCTCTATAAAGACGCCGACACCTCCGAGGAGATGCGGGCGGCCATCGTCAAGTTCAGCGACGACCCGCGGGACCAGGCCACGCCCCTGGCCATGAACAGCCTGCTGGAGAAGATCTTCAAGAAAGAGATCCTCGACCCGGCGAGCTGCGACCTCATCATCGAGATCATGCTGAAGTGCGAAACGGGGGGACAGCGCATTCCCGGCGATCTGCCGCGGGACACCAAGCTGGCCCATAAGACCGGGACGATCGCCGGCACGTACGACGACTGCGGTATCATCTACCTTCCGGACGGCGCCGGGAGCGTCGCCGTGACGGTCTTCACCAAGAACTTCGTGGACGACACGAAAGACGTCGAAGCGGTCATCGCCAAGATCGCCAAATTCGTTTACGACTGTTTTTATTTTACAATCTGAAAACAAGGGGAGGCCAGATGAAAAAGCGCCAGGCGTTGACTTCTTTGATGCTCCTGATTTTGGTTGCGGCCCCGGTTCTTTCAGTTCACGCCCAGCCGGCGGCCACGCATCCTCTTTCCGTCCATGACATGCTCGCCATGGACCGGATCTCCGACACCCAGGTGTCGCCCGACGGCCGGTGGCTGGTCTTCACTGTCCGCCAGACCGACCTCGAGGCGAACCGCGGCCGGACCGACATCTGGATCGTAGGCGTCGACGGGAAGGGCCTCAAGCGGCTCACATCCCACCCGGCCGCCGACGTGAACGCGCGCTGGTCCCCCTGCGGCAAATGCCTCTTCTTCTTATCCACCCGGTCGGGCTCATCGCAGGTCTGGCGGATCAAGGTCGACGGGGGCGAAGCGGAGCCGGTGACCGATCAGCCGCTCGACGTCGGGAACCTGATCGTCGCCCAGACCGGTGAACTCCTGGCCTTCACGATGGAGGTCTTCCCCGGCCTGAGCCCGGCCGAGACCGCGAAAAGGCTGGAGGCGGTCAGTCATCAAAAAGCCACGGGCCAGATTTTCGACAGGCTCTTCCTCCGCCATTGGGATACCTGGAGCGACGGCCGGCGCTCGCACCTCTTCGTCATGTCGAAAAAGGGCGGCGCGGCCAGGGACCTGATGCCGGCGATGGACGCGGACGCGCCCAGCAAACCCTTCGGCGGCCCGGAGGAGATCGCCTTCACGCCGGACGGCCAGGGCCTTGTTTTCACGGCGCGCGACGCCGGCCGCGAGGAAGCCTGGTCCACGAATTTCGACCTCTTCTTCGTTCCGGCGGACGGATCGAAGCCGCCGCAGTCCCTGACCGTCGCGAACAAGGCTTGGGATACGACGCCGGCCTTCTCTCAGGATGGCAAAACACTGGCGTATCTCGCCATGTCCCGTCCGGGTTACGAGGCCGACCGCTTCCGGATTGTGATCAAGCCCTGGCCCGAAGGCGAAGGCCGTATCCTTACGGAGAGCTGGGACTACTCGGTGTCGTCGATGCAGTGGTCAGCCGACGGCGGCGAGCTCCTGGTGACGGCTCCGAACAAAGGACAGACATCGCTGTTCGCGGTTGACGCCAAAACCGGTCAGGCGAGGACGATCGTCGAGCGGGGAACCGTCGGCGGGTTCGCGCCCGCGGCGGACAGGATCGTCTTCGAGCGCAACAGCCTGACCTCGCCCGCCGAGGTCTATTCCGTCAAGGCCGACGGCACGGACGAGCAGCCGGTCACCCGGATCAACGCCGCCAAGGTCGCGGCCGTCAGGCTGGGAGAGCCCGAGCAGTTCAGCTTCAAGGGCTGGAATAACGAAACGGTTTACGGCTACATCGTCAAGCCGGTGGATTTCGACGCGGCGCATAAGTATCCCGTGGCCTTTCTCATCCACGGCGGGCCCCAGGGGTCGTTCGGGAACGACTTCCACTACCGCTGGAATCCGCAGGCCTATGCGGGAGCGGGCTATGCCGTGGTCATGGTCGACTTTCACGGGTCGACCGGCTACGGCCAGGCGTTCTGCGACTCGATCCGGGGCGACTGGGGCGGGAAGCCGCTCGTGGATCTCCAGAAGGGGTTGGCCGCGGCGCTCGCCAAGTATCCCTGGATGGACGGCGCGCGGGTGGGAGCCCTGGGCGCCTCCTACGGCGGCTACATGGTCAACTGGATCGCCGGCAACTGGCCGGACCGGTTCAAGTGCTTGGTGAGCCACGACGGCAATCTCGACGAGCGGGCCGCCTATTTCGACACCGAGGAGCTCTGGTTCCCGGAGTGGGACCATCTGGGTACGCCGTGGGCCAACCCCCAGAGCTATGAAAAGCAGAACCCGGTGAACTTCGTCAAGAATTGGAAAACGCCCATGCTCGTCATCCACGGCGGACGAGACTACCGGATCGTGGACTCCCAAGGAATGTCGACCTTCACGGCGCTCCAGAGATTGGGCATCCCCAGCCAGTTCCTGTATTTTCCCGATGAGAACCATTGGGTGCTGAAGCCCGCGAACTCGATCCAGTGGCACGAGACCGTGCTCGGCTGGCTGGAGAAGTGGCTCAAGTAGCCCGCAGGAACCGCGCCCTGCTCTCAATCTTTCTTTGTCCCGCTATTGTCTGTCGAGCGGCTTCAGGCTCTCTTTGACGGCCGCCTGCTTGATGTTGACGGGGACCATCTCGTTCGTGACGACCACCGGGATGGACTGCTGGTTCCGGACCTCGATGGGCAGCGATACATTGGCTTCTACGCGGACCGCGTCCCACTGGGCGGCCGGCTGCCGGTCGATCGCCCGGATCCGGACGTCGACGAGCTCGGGCGCCTGGGCCCCGAGCGGCGCCACCGACCTCGCGTCGGTCAGGCAGAGCCAGACGAGGCTGAGGGCGATGACCGTGAGCACGATCTTGGTATAGAGGTCGACGCTGATTCTCTGCTTCATATCTCCTCCTCGATTGAGTGTCTCCCGAATTCGTGGGACAGCTTACATAATACACTGAATTAGGAAGGTGGTCCCGGGAGGAAAGCCGTCTTCTCGCGGGCGCGACGGGCGGCAGTCCTGTCCGGCAGGACAGGTGCTGACGAACGGCACGACGACCCGCCTCCGAACATCCTCATGATGCGGCTTAACAGGAATGGTTCCCCTTAGAGGATCGCACGGGATAGCCTTGGCAGGATTTGGCACGTTTCTTGAAGAAAGACAGCTCGGAGGGCCGAACCTGACGATTCATCGGCTGGAGGTGAGAAATGAACTCGATATTCTTCTCTCCGAAATATGAAGACCATGGAAACAAGATCTTTGGTCTGATCAAGGGAAGGTTCCCGGAAGAACGCACCCGTCTTTATCGCGACATCCCGTCCCTCAAGGCCGCACTCGGGAGGGTGCGCTCGCCGGAGATCGTGGTCGTCATCGTGGACGGCGAGGATGATCTACTCGATCTCGCGCTCAAGCCGGCGATTCCCCAGAACCTGGCGGTCGTCGTTGTCCTTCCCGACCGGAACGAGGGGTTGCTGCGTGTGGCCAGCGCCCTGAGCCCCGCTCTCATCTGGTTCGACGACAACTCCGTCGACGACCTGATGACGATCATCGCCCGGATCAAGCTGGAGCAGAACATCCAGCGGGAGAAGCTCGAGAACTTGGACCTGTCCTGGTCGGATGATCGTCCTTATGCCTCGAGTTTCTTCTGGTTCTCGATGAAGAACTACAGCCGGCGGATCCAGAGCCTGCCGGAGATCGCCTATTACGCTTAACCGGGCAAGTCCCCGACGGGAACGGGAGCCGGACCGTCGATCAGCTGTCAGATCAAAAGGAATTTCCCCGTAACGCTGAAATCGAGCGTTGCTCCGGGGGGACTTCCGGGACTCATCGAGTTCGGCGCCTCTCGAGCTTGACAGCGGTCCTTGGAGAGAAATAGCATGGCGTTGTGCGGAGTGAGAGAGGAGAGCCGGCGTCCGGGAAAAAGCGTCACGTGAACATCCGGACGGGAAGGCGATGACGACGACGCGGCGGGAGTTTCTCAGGCGGTCGGCTCTTGTCGCCGGGTCGGCTGCCCTGTGCGGCGGCCCCTTCCTTTCCAGGGGCTCCGATGTGTCTCCCCAAAAGAGTACGGTCGTGAGCGTCGCCGCTCGTGACATGCTGGCCGACGGGAAATACGACCCGGAGTCGGTCGAGCGGGTGTTCGCCGCGGGCCTGAAGGAGCTGACGGGCCTGAAGAAAGCCGAGGACGCCTGGGCGTCGCTTTTTTCCCCGGGGGACGTTGTCGGGATCAAGGTCAACTCCGTCGGCGCGCCCCGGGTCTCGACATCGCCGGCCTCCGTCAGGGCGGCGATCGCCGGGCTGAAGAGCGCCGGGGTCAGGGAGAACGACATCATCGTTTGGGACCGTTCGGACCGCGAGCTCCTGCGGGCCGGGTTCACGATCAACAGGGGGCCGGCCGGCGTTCGCGTCATGGGCGCATCAAACGTCTCCGAGGCCGTCGTGCCCTGGGTCGAGGGCTATGACCGGAGCGCCTACATCTCTCTAGAGGACGGCACGCTCAAGAAATTCCGGGAGCTCAGCCGTCGCGGCTTCACCGAGGACGGAACCCATCGCCAGATCTTCAACTCCGTGACCTGGCTCTGGACGCTTGTCCGCCAGGGGAACGAAAAGGCGAAAAAGTACGAGGCCGAGATCCGGCGGCTCTACATGGACTACGACGACCGCGACGGCATCCGGCGCATCGCCGACGAGGTCGCCGGCCAGTTCGACGATGTGACGATCGAAGACGAGGAGAAATCTTTCTTCGCCGACATCGTGACCAGGGACATCACCAAGCTCGTCAATATCGCCGTCCTCAAGCACAACGAGGACAGCGGCGTGACCCTGGCGGCGAAGAACATCGCCCTGGGCGTGACCACGAACAAGGTCCGCTTCCACATCGACTACTGCGCCCGGGCCATCCCCGAGATCCTGGCCGCGCCCTGTCTCCGCGAAAAAATGGTCCTCCATATCGGCGAGGCGGCCAAGATCTCGACCGTCAGCGTGGCGGGCGCCCAGATCGCCCGCGACAACCGCATCTTCTTCAGCCGGGACCCGGTGGCCATGGACAGGATCGGACTCGACCTTCTCGAGGAGAAAAGGCTGGCCCAGGGGCTCGAGACCGTCCGGCCGATCGCCACGCACGTGGCCGCCTGCGCCGCGAAGGGCCTCGGTACGGACGACCTCGGCCGCATCGATCTGAGGACCGTCGGCGTCTGAGACGGCCGGCGAGTGAGGTAACGACCATGGATTGCCTGTTTTGCGGGATGGTGAAGCGCGAAATCCCGGCCGACGTGGTTTATGAGGACCAGGATACGATCGTCATCAGGGATATCAACCCCCAGGCGCCGGCCCATCTTCTGGCCATCCCCAAAAAGCACTACAGCGCCGTCCATGAGGTGCCGCCGTCGGAGAGCGGGTTCTTCGACAGCCTCTTCCGGGCGGTTTCCGCGGTCCTGGAAAAAGAGCGCCTCGTCGATTACGGGTACCGCCTGGTCGTCAATTCCGGCCGGAAGTCGGGCCAGTCCGTCTTCCACATCCATGTGCACATCCTGAGCGGCCGGCCCATGCTCTGGCCCCCGGGTTGATCCGGCCGCGGGGTCGCCGGGGCCTTTTTTCGGGGCGTATGTTTCGCCGCGGTCGATGAAGATAGGAGCGAAATGACGGTCAAGGTCAAAGGGAAAGGCTGCTGGGGGAGGTCGACGAGCTGATGGGAGCCTACCACGACCTCGAATGGGGCGTGCCGCTTCACGACGATAACAAGATCTTCGAGTTCCTGATCCTCGAGGGTATGCAGGCCGGCCTGAGCTGGCGCCTGATCCTGAATAAGCGCGAGAATTTCCGGCTGGCATTCCATGGCTTCGACCCGCGCCGGGTGGCCCGCTACGGCGAGCGCGACCTGAAGCGGCTCCTGGCAGATTCGGGGATCATCCGGAATCGCCTCAAGCTCCGGGGTGCCGTCAATAATGCGCAACGCTTCCTCGAGGTCCAGAAAGAATTCGGCACCTTCGACCGATATATCTGGGGGTTTACGGGGGAAAACCCATCCGCAGCGGCCTCCGGTCGTTTCGGGAGATGCCCGCCCGGACACCCCTTTCCGACACGATCAGCAAGGACCTGAAGGCGCGGGGATTCAAGTTCGTGGGCTCGACGGTCGTCTATTCCCACATGCAGGCCACGGGCATGGTGAACGATCACCTGGTGTCGTGCTTCCGGTACAAAGAAATCAACCGGCCCGCGGGCCGGCTCCAAAACCTCAAGCCGTCCGGTCCCAAGGGCCGCGGTCGAGCCGCGATCCGCTAGGGATGATGATCTCTGAATAGGAGGATGGCCATGTCCAGCCCTTTTAAGCGCGAACGTTCCGAGGCCGTCGAGTGCGGGCTGCCCCGCCGGGATTTCCTGAAGTCGATTCTCGCCGGGATCCCCGCGCTGGCGCTCGACTGGGACGCCTTCCCCCGGGGGCCGTCGGCCGCCCGGACCGGCGACAGCTACGACGCCGTGATTATCGGCGCCGGCTTGGGCGGGCTGAGCTGCGCCGCGGCCTTCGCCCGGCAGGGTTTCCGGCCGCTCGTCCTGGAGCAGCACACCGCACCCGGCGGCTACGCCACGACCTTCAAGCGTCCCGGCGGGTTTGTCTTCGACGTGTCGCTGCATTCGACAAGCGTCGGGGAGCGGGCCGGCGTTCATGACCTGATCCCCGGCTTCCCGGAGATCAAAGGCGTGGAATTCGTCCCTCACCCGTTTCTTTACCGGGCCATCTTTCCCGGCTATGACATCCGAGTTCCCCAAAAGGATCCGGCGAAATACAGGGCGATGCTGGCCGGCCTCTTTCCCGGGGAAAAGGCCGGCATCGAGGGCCTCTTCGCCGATATGTACGGCTTGAATCGGGATATCGGCCGGATCGCCGATTCGGGCGGCCGGGCCGACATGGCGGCATTCGCCAAGGATTTTCCTCATCTCGCCAAGTTCGCCGGCAAGACCTGGGGGGCGATGCAGGACGCCTGGATCAAGGACCCCAAGCTCAAGTCCATCATCTCCGCGCTCTGGGGATACTTCGGCCTTCCCCCTTCGAAGCTCTCGGTCTACTATTATGCGATGCCGACGATCGGATATCTCGAGCAAGGCGGGTTCTATCCGAAGGGCCGGTCCCAGGCCATCAGCGACGCGCTGGTGAAGTTCATCCAAGACAAGGGCGGGACGGTCAAGCTCGGGGCGCGCGTCGAGCGGGTCCTGGTCCGCGACGGGGCCGCGACCGGAGTGAAGACGGCCGGCGGCGCGGAGTATTCCGCCCGGGCCGTCGTCGCCAACGCCAGTCCCGTCGATGTGTTCGAGACCATGATGGACGAGCAGGAATTTCTCAAAGATTATCTCGCCCGGCTGCGGCAGCTGAGCGTCAGCCTGTCGTGCTTCCAGGTCTTCCTCGGCCTCAAGAAAGACCTCGTCGGCGAGCTCAAGATCCCGGACAGCGAGATCTTCTACAATCCCGGTTTTGATGATGACGCCGCCTACGAGCGCCTTCTCCAGGCCGACATGGGCGACCCGGGCTTCGGCCTGATGCTCTACGATAATGTCTATAAGGGGTATTCCCCTCCGGGAAAGAACACGATCAGCATCATGTCTCTCCAGGGTTACGATCACTGGGCCCAGCTCGAAGAGGACTACCGGAGCGGGAACAAGTTCGAGTACAGGGTCGAGAAGGAGCGGCTCGCCAATATCCTGATCAAAAGGGTCGAGGAGACGGTCCTCCCCGGCCTGTCCAAGGCTATCGAGGTCAAGGAGATCGGGACGCCGCTCACCAACTGGCGTTATACACGGAATTACCGGGGGGCGATCTACGGCTTTGACCAGACGGTCGATAACTCCGGTCCCGTGCGGCTGCGGCATGCGACTCCGGTCAAGAACCTGTTCCTGACGGGGGCTTGGACCCAGCCCGGCCACGGCTACGGCGCCGTGCTCCCGAGCGGGCTGCAGTGCTTCGCCGAGATCATGAAGAGCTGGGGGGAAGCGCCTCCGCGATGACGGCGTAAAAAAGAAGACCGTTAAGCACCGCCGACGGCGGCAGGATACTGATGTCGTAGCCCGGGACGGCGACGATCGCGTCGCCGACTGCCCACTTCGGGTCGAGATAGACATCGGCCAGGCTCGTGTCGAGCGGCGAGTAAGGATTCCGTCCCGCCACGACGATCGAAGACAACCCCTTTTCCCGGGCGGCATCGAGAAGCGCGCCGGGCATCTCGTGGTACCAGACGGCGAACAGGGTGTCGCCGGCCCCGCCGGCTTCCCGGAGCCCGGTTTCCGGCGAATTCGCGGGCAGGGTAACGACCCGGATGGGAAATCCCCTCGGCAGAAGACGGGCCGGCTCGAAATGGCCCAGGTTCGCGTGAAAGAGCGTCCTCCGGCCCGCGACAGCGACCCGGACGATCTTTCCGGCGGCTTCGAGCGGCCGGGAGTCTGCGGCGAGAGCCTCAAGGCTGCCGATCAGTCCCTCGAGATAGCGGTCTCCAAGGATGCCCGCCTCGACCGGTTCGACAGGGGCCTCGGCATGAAAACGGAGCGCGCGGAAGCGGCTGTTCCGCTCGGTCGATCCCGGGACCTTGATGCTCTGCCACATGGTCGGCATCTTGCCGGCCCGGGTGCAGGCGGCGACGAGGTCGCCGGTGAACGCCCAAAGATGAGCCACGTGGACGCAGGCTTCAACCTGGCCCGAGAGCGGCAGGCCGGCGGGGAGATCGGCGGCCAGGAAAAAATCGGCCGCGGGCCGGAACCGCCCGGCTTGTCCCTTCGAGCCGAAGGCGATGACCAGCGCGCCCTTAGCGCGGGCCAGCGCCAGCCGATCGGCGTCTTCGCCTTCGGAGCCGGCCAGACAGCCGTAAACCAGGACGTCGGACGCGGACAGCGTGGCGGGATCCTTGAGCGCCGCCGCCGGCATCAGCCCGCCGCTCCGGTTCGTCCACTCGACATCGAAAAGAGGAATCGATCCCGCGGCCAGGAGGCGGCCGCCGGCGACGAACCGGGCCGCCGCCGCCTCGGCCGCGGCCACACGGACCTTGGAGTCGGACTTCATCGTCAGCAGGGTTTGACGCGTTCCGTTGAGGATCCGGGCGCCCGGACCGGCGCCGCAAAGCGAAACGGAGAGACAGGGGACGGTCATAGGCAAATAGGAAATCGCGGGTTCTCATGCTCACCTTCCTGGCGGATTCTTTATCATCCCGCCGGGGCGATGTCAAAGGGTGCGCGGCTGGAAAGCGAAGCTTCTCGACTGTGTTGACGGTCAAAAGCATGGCGAGGGGTGGCACGGCGTGGGGGCCCTGCGCCGCCCGGAGCGATGGGTGACGCAGGCTCTCCTCGGACGTGAGAAAAGCATCGTGACGGGTGAGGCGCGAGGACGCCGGGGGACGCGCCATGACAGGCCCCCTTTGAGGAACAACACAATCAAGCGAAAGTCACATCGACCGTGATGATGCCTGGTGGGGAGGTTCGGTGCCGCCTTGACATCGCTCCCGGGTCACTCTATATTAGGACTCCGCCCCGGGCTCCCTTCCTTTTGCGCCCGCGGGTGTCGTTTCGATTCTCATCTAGGAGGACTGCGTGCATCTCATCACTGCCAAACGGCTCACCTGGGCGCTTCTCCTGGCCTTATGCCTGGCTGCGCCCGCGGTCTTCGCGCAGAGCGAAGATCTCGGCAAGGGATTCAAACACCACGGCGTCGCGACGCCGGTCAGCAACCACCGGGGCATCGTCGCCACGGTCGACGGCGAGGGGAATCCGGTCGCCCTGGTCTGGCTCTTCGACCACAGCGGCGGCTATGCCATCCTCGTCCTCGATGCCCAAACGGGCAAGGCCCAGCAGGTCCCGACCCCGTTCCCTCCGGGCAAAGACTGCCCCTATGCGTCCATCCTCTCGACCAAGAACAAGTTCTACACGCATTTCAACAGCTACTTCTCCGAGTTCGACCCCGTCAAGCGCGCCTTCACCTTCCATGAGAAGACGGCGCCCCAGATGGCCATGAGCATGACCGAGGACGACAAAGGGCGCATCTGGTCCGCCAGCTATCCGCAATGCGGCTTGGTCTGCTTCGACCCCAAGACACGCAAGCTCACCGACTACGGCCACGTCTATCCGCAGAACTGGAACGAGTATCCCCGCGCGGTCGCCGCCGACGACGCGGGCTGGATCTATGTCGGGAACGGCAGCACGGCGAACCAGATCGTCATCTTCGACCCCAAGACCGCCAAGGCGACGCCGGTCATCCCGGACGACCAGCGCAGCCACGGGTCCGGACTTCGTTTACCGGCGCACCGACGGCAAGGTTTACGGCCAGGCGAACTACGGCCAGAAGAGCGACTGGTACATGTTCCATAAGGGCCAGGCGACCGTCATTGCCAGGACCACGTCATGAAGGACGTCAAGCCGTACATCGCCGGCTCCCAGAGCCTGTTCCACCGTGAGTTCCCCGACGGCCGGCGCATCAAGGAGCTCGACACCGTCGAAAAGCTCTTCGTCGTCGAGAACCCCAAGACCGGCGAGGCCAAGGAGTTCAAGTTCGATTACACGAGCGAAGGCGCCCACATCATGGGCCTGGCCGTCGCCCCCAACAAGACGATCTCCGGCGGGACCGCCTTCCCGATGCGGTTCTTCAGCTTCGACCCGGCCACCGACAAGTGGATCAACAGGCGGAGCTATATCCAGTGGAACACCATCGGCACGCAGGCCGACAAATTCTTCGTCGGCGGCTACACGGGCGGGTTCATGCTCGAGTGGGACCCGGCCAAGCCCTGGGTCGATACCGAGCCGGGCAACCCCAACTCCAACCCGCTCTTCCTCGGCGAGAGCAAGCCGACCATCAACCGTCCGCACCGCCTGCTGCCGCACCCCGACGGCAAGCTCGTCATCATGGCCGGCGGGCCGGATTACGGCCTGACCGGGGGCGGCATGATGATCTGGGACCGCGTCACGAAGACTCCGACCGTCCTCACCGATAAAGAGCTCATCCCCGACCAGTCCACGGTCAGCCTGGTGGCTCTCCCCAAGGGCAAGGTCCTCGGCGGCAGCACCACGAGCCCCGGCACGGGCGGCGAGAAGAAGGCCAAGGAAGCCGAGATTTACGTCATGGACCTGGCCACCAGGAAGATCGAGTGGCACGAGGTCGCGATCCCCGGCGTCCAGGAATACACCGACATGGTCGTCGGCCCGAAAGGGCTGGTCTACGGTTTCGCCGACAGGGGCCTGTTCTTCGTTTTCGACCCGGCCAAGCGCCAGGTGGTCCACCAGCAAGCGACGCTGGAAACATTCGGCCCGACCTGCTACCAGCAGGGCCCGAGGGTGTTCGTCCGCGGCCCGAAGGGGCAGATCTATGTCCTCTTCATGAAGGGGATCGCCATCGTCGATCCGGGCAAGTTCACCATCCGGATGCTGGCCGAATCGCCGGTGCCGGTCGAGTACGGTGGGGATTACCTCGACGGGCGCATCTACTTTGCCAGCGGCTCGCACGTCTACAGCTACGGCGTGACGGAATAGCGCGCGGCCGCGATATCCTGCAGTTAACGACCGGCCTCTCCCGCCGCCCGGCGGGGGAGGCCCTTTTTTTCTCTACCTCTTTCTCAGCCGCAGCAGGCCGTTCTTCCGGTCGATCTCGGCGCTGAAGGAGTCGAAAAAGTTGAGTCCCAGGAGCCCGACCTCGGGGAGCAACGGCATATCCATGACGTACGCCGTGATGTTGTCCACCCTGAATTGATCCAGCTGAATGGATCCCAGCGTGACCTCGTAGGCGACCTGCACCCCGCTGGCCGTCGCCACCGCCTTGGCCGGGATGCCTTCATCGAACTTGATTCCGAGCGCCACGGCGGTGGACGACGGGATGGCGGTGAATGTGGCACCCGTATCGACTATGAATTTTTGGGTGAAAGACCCGTTGATGACGGCCTCGACATTGATGCTCCCTTCGCCGGGGTCGAAGCTGATGACGATGTCCTGCGGCTCGTCCAGTTCCTCGTCGACCTGAGCGGTCAGCCGGTCGGCCCATCCCCTGAGAGGCGGCGGGATGTCCCCCGACTCCAGGATCTCCCTCGCCCGGTCCGGGTCGTTATCGGACATGGCGATCTCCGCGCCCAGGAGACGCATCTCCGGGTCATCGGGGAAGGCCCGCCGGGCCTCCTCGAAGGCCACCGCGCCGCTGTAGTAATCGCCCTTCTCGATGATCTTCCTGAGCCAATCCTTATAAAGGCGGGACTTGAGCTCGCTGAGCTCTTGGGGCATCAGGCCCCGGACCGCGAAGACATCCCGCTCGATCGCCTCCAGCCGGCGCATCGTCCGGTTATAATCCTGCCCCTCGGCAAGGGCGAGGATGGCGTCGGCGGCCAGCAGCGGGTCGGCGGATTCCCGGATGGTCTGGTCGTCCAGGATGCGGACGACCTCGTTCCCCTGTCCGCTCCGGATAAGGTCCGATGCGAGGGCGTCCATCCTGGAGACGATCGCGGACGGCTTGAGGTCCGGCGGCAGGTCCTCGGGAGCGAGGAGCGGCGCCCGGCGGAAGCCCCGCGCCAAAGCCTCGAGCTCCGCGGCGGGGCCCGTTTCGGACCCTGAGTCGAGAAACCGGCGATAGTATCCTTCGCGGCATTCAGAAGAGACGACGTCAAAGAACCGTTCGAGGCTGATCGCCGGCGGCGGTCCGGTCCCCCGGACGCCGGCCCAGAGATAGGCTTGGTCGAACGGCTCGCTGAAGCTCCAGCCGACGACCGCTCCTGCCTGCACGAAGAGTCCGGGGAACCGGATCTCCGGCGGCAGCGGAAAACACTCAAACGCTCCCGCTCTTCGTGTCGCGTCGACCTCCAGCTGGAGCGGCGGGTCCGCGGATCGCGCCGGGTGCCAGTCCAACGGCAGCGCCGGCTGCCACGCCGCCAGGGCAAGAGCCGCCGGCGGATAGCCGGACTCGACTTTCCAGAAGGCGACCGGGTTTCCGGTCCCCCACGTGCCCTCGGCGATCGGGCGCGCGACCGAGCCGTCGGCCTGGAAGGCCAGGTCCTCCGCGCCGAGCAGGCCGGCCACGGGGAGGGCCACCCACTCGCCGTCGAAGACGGCCGCGGTCGTCCGAAAGATCTCCCGGCCGGCGTCGCCGCGGACAAAGACGTCGCCGTATGTCGCCGTCAGAGAGCCCTCGACAGGTTGGACGCTCACGCCGACCGCCGCGTCGGCACCGGCCGGCCCCCTCACCGGGTCCACCCGGGGCGCCGGGGCGAAGTGCCTGTAGAGGAGGAAAAGAAGTACGAGAACCACCGCGCCGCCCGCCGCGAGCAGGAACGGGCGCGATGAATTTTTCCGTGACGGCGTCTTCCTCAGGAGCGGCCGGCCGCAGCCTTCGCAGTAGACGGCCCCCTCGGGATTGGGAGTTTGGCACCTCGCGCAGATCATGCGTCGAACCTCGAATCGCCCGCGGCTGGGATTTCCCTTGAAAAATATAATGAAAAAAGAAGAAAAGATAAAGGCCCTCCCCGGGCGGGTTTGCAAATACACTTGCGCCTTCGGCGCCGTCTTGGTTAAATTATAGGTTCCATTTCGCCATGTCCCTTCGACCCGAGGAGAAATTTACGATGAAAAATACGCTCGCTATCTGCCTTTGGCTCCTGGCCGGGCTGATCGTCGTTTCGGCCTGCCGCACGGCTCCGGAGCCGCCGGCGGCGGCCTTGTCTCCGGTCAGCGTCGTCCCCCTGCCGCAGTCGGCGACGCTTGAACCCGGGAGCTTCACGGTCACGACGCAATCCGTTTTCGCCGTCGAGCCTGAAAACGAAGGCGCGGCCGAGGCGGCCCGCTACCTGGCGGAAAAGCTCGGGGCCGCGGCCGGAGCGGCATTCTCCGTCAGCCAGGGCGCGCCGGCGCCGGCCGCGCCCGGGTTTTTCTTCAAGAAAGCCGCCGACGAGGCCATGGCCGGTGAGGCCTACCGGCTCCGCGTCTCCGCCGCCGGCGTCGTGCTCGAGGCGGCCGCGCCCGCGGGGTTCCTTTACGGCGTCCAGACCGTCCTCCAGCTCCTGCCGGCCGAGGTCTTTTCCGGGAAGAGCGTGACCGCGCCTCTCACCCTGCCCTGTGTCGACATCCAGGACGCTCCAAGGCTTCCCTGGAGGGGCATGATGCTCGACTGTTCGCGGCATTTCTTCCCCAAGGAATTCGTGCTGAAGTATATCGATTTTCTCGTTTTCCATAAGATGAACACCTTCCACTGGCACCTCACGGACGACCAGGGCTGGCGGATCGAGATCAAGAAGTACCCCAAGCTGACCGAGGTGGGGGCGTGGCGGGTCGACAGGGAAGACAAGCACTGGAACGAGCGGCCCGCTCAGGCCGCGGAAGAGAAGGCGACCTACGGAGGTTTCTACACCCAGGACGAGATCCGCGAGGTCATCGCCTACGCCAAGAGCCGGTGCATCACCGTCGTTCCCGAGATCGAGATGCCGGGCCACTGCCTGTCCGCCCTGGCCAGCTACCCCCAGTTTTCCTGCAGCGGAGGGCCATTCACGGTGCCGCCGGGAGGCGTCTGGCCGATCCTTGACGTCTACTGCCCGGGGAACGAGGGCACGTTCGCTTTCCTCGAAGATATCCTCGGCGAGGTGTGCGATCTATTCCCCGGCGAGTACGTCCACATCGGCGGCGACGAGGTGGATAAGGCGACCTGGAAGGCCTGCCCCAAGTGCCAGGCGCGGATCAAAAAGGAAGGCCTGAAGGACGAGGAAGAGCTGCAAAGCTATTTCGTCAAGCGGATCGAGAAATTTCTGAACGCCAAGGGCAAGAAGCTCATCGGCTGGGACGAGATCCTGCAAGGCGGTCTGGCGCCCAACGCCGCGGTGATGTCGTGGCGGGGGACCGAAGGCGGGATCGCTGCGGCCCGCGCCGGCCACGATGTCGTCATGTCCCCGACGACCCACTGCTATTTCGACTACTATCAGGGAGACCCGGCCACCGAGCCGCTGGCCATCGGCGGCTATGTGCCGCTCAGCCGGGTCTATGCCTTCGACCCCACGCCGGCGGAGCTGACGCCCGCCGAGGCGGCCCGCATCATCGGCGCCCAGGCGAACCTCTGGACCGAGTACGTGCCGACGACCTCGCACGCCGAGTACATGACATTCCCGCGCATCGCGGCCATCGCCGAGGTCGGCTGGACCGCCCAGGATAAGCGGGGCTGGACGGACTTCACCTACCGTATGGACAAGCAGTTCGCGCGCTACCGGCAGGCGGGCATCAACGCCGCCGAGAGCGCCTACGGCGTCAGGTTCAGGGCCGGGCTCGACCCGGTCAAGCAGACCTTTGGGATCGGGCTCGAAACCGACACCTTCCGGCCGGACATCCGGTTCACGCTCGACGGGAGCGACCCGGTCGCCGTCTCTCCCGCCTACAGGCAGCCGATCGTCCCCAAGACGACGGGCGTCATCAAGGCCGCGACCTTCGTCGAGGGCCGACTGGCCGGCAAGCCTTCCGAGGTCCAGGTAACCGTTCACCGGGCGCTGGGCATTCCCGCCGCCCTGGGCTTCCCGTTCAAAGACCGCTACACCGGCGGCGGACCCTTGGCTTTGACGGACGGGCTCCGCGGGTCGAACGCGCCGGGCGACGGGCGTTGGCAGGGCTTCGAGGGGGATGACCTCGCGGCCACGATCGACCTGAAGAAGGCCAAAAAGGTCAGCCGGGTAAGCGTCGCCTTCCTGCAGCGGGCCGCCTCCTGGACTTTCCTGCCGAGCTCGGTGGAGATCGCGGTCTCGACCGACGGGCAGAGCTTCGAGCCGGTCCGGACGCTGACCCATGATATCCCGGCTTTGAGCCGAGACCCGATGATCAAGGAGTTTTCCGTTGAAACCAATGGCGGCCCGGTGAGGTATGTCCGTGTCCGGGCCAAAAACATCGGCGTCTGCCCGGCCGGTCATCCGGGAGCGGGCGACAAGGCCTGGATCATGGCCGACGAGATTGTCGTCGAGTAGCGGTACCGGCGCGGCGGCGACCGGCGAGAACTTGGGCTTGAAAATGCGGGTGACAAGATGAATCTGGCAGTTCTCCTCGGACTTTTTATCGTATTCCTGGCGGTCCTGGTGCTTCCGTTCCGCGTCAAGCGGGTCGAGGAGAACCTGGAGCCGTTTCTCTTCGTCTGCGGCGTGGCGGCGCTGACGATCTCGGGATTCTATTCCGGGCTCACCCAGGGCGGCGAGCCCGTGCACACCGGCTGGAGCCTGGCCATCGTCAAAGAGGCCTTGATCGCTCCCGTTTACATCCGCAACAAGCTCCGCCTCCCCGTCGGGATCGTCCAGGCCGTGCTCCTTGTCGGACTGGTCATGTACAAGTGGCACACGCCGATCCATAAGGCGATCAGGAAAATGGCCGACCGGCTTTCGGCCAGGCTGATGGCTTTTCTTCTGATCGTCGTGCTGGGCTTCGTCTCGAGCATCATCTCCGCCATCCTGGCGGCGCTCATCCTCGTCGAGACGGTCGCCGCCATGCCCCTGGCCAGGCGGTTGAAGATCGAGCTCACCGTGATCGCCTGCTTCTCCATCGGTTTGGGAGCGGCCTTGACGCCGCTGGGCGAGCCCCTCGCGACCATCGCCGTCACCAAGCTGGCCGGCCCGCCCTACCATGCGGGGTTCGGCTATCTCGCCAAGCTGCTCGGCGTTTACATCGTCCCCGGCATCCTCGCCTTCGGCCTTCTCGGCATTCTGTTCTTGAAGAGATCGCGGCACCTGACCTCGCAGGAAGCGGACGCCGTTTACAGGGACACTCTCAAAGAGGTGATCCTGAGGGCCGCCAAGGTTTATCTCTTCATCATGGCCCTCGTCTTTCTCGGGGACGGGTTCAAGCCGATCATCGTCAAGTACATCTCAAAATTGCCGTCGGAGGCCCTCTTCTGGATTAACACGGTCTCGGCCATCCTCGACAACGCCACGCTGACGGCCGCCGAAATCGGGCCCACGCTGACCCTGTTCCAGATCAAGGGCGCCCTGATGGGCCTCCTGATCGCCGGCGGCATGCTCATCCCCGGGAACATCCCGAACATCATCGCGGCCTGCAAGCTGGGCATCAAGAGCAAGGAGTGGGCCCAGGTCGGGGTCCAGATCGGCCTGGTCACGATGTTCATCTATTTCCTGATCCTGTATCTGCCGCACTATTTCTGAGCGTTGGCCCCGGCTTCCGTCCGCGTCCTTGACTTCACTTCTCGGCCGGGCATATAGTTTTTTCCCGTGATCGGCAAGAAACTTCAACATTACGAGATCGTCGCCAAGCTCGGTGAAGGCGGGATGGGCGTCGTCTACAAAGCCCGCGACGCGCGCCTGGACAGGTTCGTCGCGCTCAAGGTCCTGCCGCCGGAAAAGACCGCCGACCCCGACCGCAAGCGGCGCTTCATGCAGGAGGCCAGGGCCGCCTCCGCCCTGAACCACCCGAACATCATCACTATCCACGACATCGGCGAAGCCGAAGGCGCGACGTTCATCGCCATGGAGTGTGTCGAGGGCCGAACCCTCGATCAGTTGATCGGTCCCAAGGGGCTGAATCTCGACGAGGTGATCAAGTTCGCGCTCCAGATTGCCGGCGCGCTGGCCAAGGCCCACGCCGCGGGGATCGTCCACCGGGACCTCAAGCCGTCGAACGTCATGGTGACCGGCGACGGGCTGGTCAAAGTGCTCGATTTCGGGCTGGCCAAGCTGAGCGAGCCGGCAGCCCCGGTCGAGCTGGCCGTCACCCGGACGCTGGCGCCCGTGACCCAGGAAGGCGTCATCGCCGGCACGGCCGCCTACATGTCGCCCGAGCAGGCGGAAGGGAAGAGCGTCGATGCGCGTTCGGATATCTTCGCCTTCGGCGCGTTGGTCTACGAAATGCTGACCGGCCGGCGCGCGTTCCAGCGCGGCTCCCAGGCCTCGACCATCGCGGCGGTGCTGCTCGAGCAGCCGGAACCGGTCGCCGGGATCATGCCCGACACCCCGCGCGACTTGGAGAAGATCATCGCCCGGTGCCTGCGCAAGGACCCCGCCCAACGCTTCCAGGGCATGGCCGATGTGCAGGTCGCGCTCCAGGAGTTGAGCGAGGATTTCCACTCGGGAACGCTCGTCCGCGCCGCGCCGCCGCGGGCCGGACGCCGCCGGACCTGGATCTGGGCGGCGGGCGCGCTTCTCGTCGCGCTGGCTGCGGGCATTCGCGGGCTGGCGCCTGCTGTCGCGCCGGCCGGAGGTTACCGGTCCGGTCAAGGTCAGCGCCTTGGCCGCGCGCACCGGGATCGAGTGGGGGCCGGCCTTCTCCCCGGACGGCAACCAGATGGCGTTCGTCTGGGACGGCGAGAAGCAGGATAACTATGACATCTATGTTCAACTCGTGGGCGAGGCCACGCCCAGCCGGCTGACCACCGACCCCGCGCTTCGATTTCAGCCCCGTGTGGTCTCCCGACGCCCTCCGGATCGCGTTCGTCCGGGAGAGCCGGGAGGGGACGGAGATTCTTGTCGTTCCCGGCGGCCGGCGGGGCCGAGCGGCGGCTCGCCGTTTCGACGGTCGGCTCGACGGTACGGCATGCGCCAGCTGGCGAGGCAGGTCTGCGGGCTTGGCCTGGTCGCCCAACGGCAGGTTCCTGACCTTCGTGGACAGGGAAGAGCGCGGATCCCCCCGCAGCCTCTTCCTGCTCGACGTGGAAACCCGAGAGAAACGCAAGCTCACCTCGCCCCAGGCCGGCACCCCCGGCGACGGGCTGTCCGCTTTTTCGCCCGACGGCCGCTACTTGGCGTTCGCGCGTTCGCGCGGCGGCTGGCCGAGCGATATCTACATCCTGGCACTCTCCGGGAGCGGTGAGCCGCGGGGCGAGCCACGGGCCATCACGAACGACATCAGGACGATCATGGGCTTCGACTGGACCGCCGACGGCCGGGCTTTGGTCTTTGCCTCGGACCGGGGCGGCGTGCACGCGTTATGGCGGGTCGCCGTTTCCGGCGGGGAGCCTGAGCGCCTCAGCGTCGGGAGCGATTTCTGCCTGTGGCCGGCGGTCTCGCGCAAAGGGAACCGAGCGGCCTACGTCAAAGCCACCCTGGATTACAACATCTGGCGCGTGGCCGCTCCCGGCGCGGGCGATGATCCGCCTGGCGTCCCGGAGAAGGTGACGCAATCGCCCTTGATCGAGATCAGCCCGTCCCTGTCTGACGATGGAGGCCGGGTCGCTTACGCGTCCTCGAGCTCGGGGGAGTTCAGCATCTGGACGTGCCGCATCGACGGCTCCCAGCCCGTCCGGCTGTCCCAGGGCCTCTGGCCCCAATGGTCTCCGGACGGTCGGCAGATCGCCTTCCTGAAAGCGGCGGGCTCCGGCGGCAACAAAACGCCCCGGATTTTCTGCGTGGGTGCCGACGGCGGAACGCCGCGCCGGCTGACCGAGGGGGACTCCATTGAGATGTATCCCCGTTGGTCCCGGGACGGCCGCTGGCTCTATTACTACTCGGCGCGCGGCGAAGAATATGGCGTTTGGAGAATGCCGGCGGGCGGAGGACAGCCGATTCTGGTGCTGCCTAAAGTCCAGCGGCTGATCGAGTCCGCCGACGGGGCTTTCTACTTCTACAGCGAGAGCGGGCAGGTCTGGAAGGCCCCCGCGGCCGGCGGCGAGCCGGTGCCCGTTATGAAAATCAACAGTCCGATCTGGACGCTGTCGGCGTCCGGCATCTATATCCTGGATCCATATGCCGAGGGGGCCCGGCGATCGAATTCTTCCCGTTCGCGGGAAATCGGCGGCCGGAAATGGTGCGGCTCGGCGGCGTGCCGGAGGATTATTTCTTCACCTATCGAGCGGTTAGACGTCTCGGCCGACGGGCGCTGGCTCGTTTACTCGTATCGTGACCGGACTGAGGCCGACATCATGCTGGTCGAAAACTTCCGCTGAGCCCTGCTCCTGTCTTCGAGGATCGAGGGGGAGAAGAAGGCCTCACTGCCGGTTCTTCAGGGAAGGGAAGTCCCCCGGCCCCATCTCAGGGCCGGGGGCTGATGACAGATAAACTGCGCCTGAGTCTACTTGGGTTTCCGCGTCGCCTTCCACTGCATGGTGCCGAAATCGCCCATCTGGGCTTCGCCTTCCATCGTGTTCCCGTCGGCGACCTTGCCCTTGTAGTTCACGGTCATTTCACCGCGGGGCGTCTGACGGGTGACGGTCCACTCGATATCCTCTCCCTTGACCGTTCCCTCTCCCGTGGCATCGCCCCGCTCGCTCTTCATGGTCATGGTGAGCTTTTCGCCGTCCTGGGCGAACGTGACGTCGCTCGTCCTTTCGCCGCGGGGCGTCGTCATCGTGAACGTCCAGTCGCCGCTCACATCGACCTGTGCCGGGGCCGCTGTCACAAAGAACCCGGTCATGGCCGCGGCCATGATCAAAATCAGTGATCTTTTCATATCAATCTCCTCTTGCCATTTAGACGAGGACCATGAGATTTTCTTCCAAGATATCCAGTCGCGGCCTCGGCCGCCGAAGTTGACACGGCCGAAGAGGGGGCATATATTTTCCGGCTGACGCGGACGGACCGGCCTTCGAGCCGAGGCCGGTGAGGAAGCCCGCCGAGCCATTTCAAGAGAGGATGCGCGCCATGAAAAAAACCGCCCTGCTTTTCGCCGCCGCCCTGAGCTTAAGCGCCCGCCCGGCGCCACAGGTCAAGGCCGACGGCGCCGAGGCCTATAAACACATTCAGTATCTCGCCTCGGACGACATGAGGGGCCGCAAGGCGGGCGCGCCGGAATATGCCAAGGCGGCGGAGTATGTCGCCGCGAAGATGAAAGAATACGGCCTCCAACCCGGGGGGGCGAACGGCTCGTGGTTCCAGGAAGTCCCCTTCAAGAGCTGGTCGAATTTCGACCTGCCCATCCGGTTGGAGATCACGGCGCCCGAGCGCCGGGTCTACTTCGCCGGCCGGGGCCGGGATTTCCAGCCGGCGCGGGGCACGGGCTCAGGCGTTGCCAGGGGCACCGCGGCCTTTATCGGCTATGGAGTCGTCTCGGAGAACCCCGGCTGGGATGACTACGCCGGCCTCGATATCCGCGGGCGTGTCGCCGTTTTTCTCCAGGGCGCTCCTCCCGGCTTTGATGGCGCGGCCGCCGGCCCCTGGACGCTCGAGAAGAAGGTCAAGCTGGCCGTGGAGAGAGGCGCCGCCGGGGCCATCGAGATGGACACCACTGAGCCCGGGCCGGCCAGGGCCCGCCGCCGGCTGACGGCGATGATCGCGCCCGGCGTGTGTCCGGCCGGTTTTGTGGTCGTCCACGCCACCGCCAATTTTCTCGATGACCTCTTCTACCTTTCGAAAAAAAGCTGGCGGGACCCGGTGAGCAAGATCCTGCGCCTCAAGAAGCCGTTCCCGTTCACGCTCGATACGGCCGTCGAGATGGAGGCGCATTACGTCCAGGAAGAGAGGCGGGCCGTAAACGTGATTGGCGTTATTCCCGGCCGGAACAGGAAGCTCAAGGACGAGCTCGTGCTCATGGGCGGGCACCTTGACCACCTGGGCGTCGGCCTCGACGGGTTCGTTTATCCCGGGGCCGACGACAACGCGACCTCGGCGGCGACGGTCCTGGAGACGGCGCGCGTGCTCGCGGCCTCGCGGTTCAAGCCGGCCCGGACGATCGTTTTCGCCTCCTGGGCGGGGGAGGAGCAGGGGATGGTCGGCTCGCGGTACTATGTCGACCACCCCGCCTTTCCATTGGCTAAGACCGTCGCCTATCTCAACGTCGACATGACGGGCGCCGGCGGAGACGACCTCCTCGTCGGCGGGATGTGGGAGTACGGCCGGTTCTATGACATCGTCAAGGCCGGGCTCGACCCCGGGATCGTGAAGCGGCTCCGGCCGCGGATCAACTATCGCGGCTCGGACCACACGTCGTTCTGGGACAAAAGGGTCACGGCCATCAGCCTGCGCACCGGAAGTAACCTGAACCTAGGCCTGGATGACGAGCATCCCGAATATCATCGCCCGGGTGACCGCCCCGAGCTCATCGACCCCGAACACCTGCGGGTTGCGGCTCAGTATCATGTCGAAGCGATCCGAACGCTGGCGAACTCCAAGGCAGACTTTTTTGATCCCCAATTCCGGGCTGAGTTCGTGCACAAGGATGCGGCCGTGGCCGACCTCCACTGCGATACGATCAGCCGGTTCATGGAGGGAGAGGACCTCCGGCAGGATCTTCCCGGGGGCAATATCGACATCCCCAAATTGAAGCGGGGCGCTGTCGACCTCCAGGTCTTCGCCTGCTATGTCGGGCCGCCGGCTGATGAGCTCGAACGGTCGCGGGCGGCGAAAAAGGCTTTCGACGAGATCGAAGCGGTTTATCGCCTGGTCGGCCAGAGCCCGGATGACCTGGAAGTCGTGAAGACCTATGAGGACGCGGCGCGCCTCAGGAATTCCGGAAAGACGGCCGTCCTCATCGGGATCGAGGGCGGCTACGCCATCGAGGACGACCTCGACCTGCTGCGGGCTTTTCACCGCGCGGGCGTCGGGCTGATGACGCTCACCCACTGGACCCGGACCGCCTGGGCCGACGCCTCGGGAGATCCCGAGCCCAAGTGGGGCGGCCTGACCGAATTCGGCGAGAAAGTCGTCCAGGAGATGAATCGGTTAGGCATGGTCGTCGACGTTTCCCACGCCCACGACGAGACCTTTCGGGACGTGATGCGGGTCAGCAGCGCGCCGGTCGTCGCCTCGCATTCCTGTTGCCGCGCCCTGTCCGACTTTCACCGTAACGTGTCGGACGACCTGCTCAAGGACTGGCCAAGAACGGCGGGATGATCGGGATCAACTATCTCCCGGGGTTCCTCAACGCCGAGATCGAGAAAAAGCAGACGGCGCTGCACGCGGAAATCCTGAAGAAATACGGCCTGAGCGGCGGCGAGCCCGCCGCCATCATGCGCGCCGACGCCGCGACGCGAGAGAAGATCTTCGCCGAGTTCAGGGCGGGAGAGGCGGAGTTGGCCAAAACCCTGCCGCGGGTCGATGTCGGAACGGTCGTCGACCACATCGATCACGTCGTTAAAGTCACGGGAAGCGCCAACCACGTCGGCCTGGGCTCGGATTTTGACGGGATCTCGGCCACGCCGGTCGGCTTGGAGAACGCCGGGAAGCTCGGGGCGATCACCGAGGAGCTGCAGCGGCGCGGTTACAAAGAGACCGACATCCGCAAGATCCTGGGCGGGAATTTCTACCGTGTCCTCGAGGCCGTCCAGAAAGCCGCCAAGAGCTAGATTCGTTTCGCCTCCGCGTTTTTACCCAGGGGCTCTTCCCAGGAACGGCAGTCTACCGTTTTTCCCCTCGAAATGCGTCAAAATGCGTCAAAATGCGACATTTGGGGCTCGACCTATTGACAGCGGCAATCCAATGGCATGAAGAATAGTAGGAGCAAGCATTTCAGGGGAAAAGACTCGTTCGTGCCTCAAGCTAATGAGAGGGCGAACGCGCACTCTCGCTCGACTCGAAAAGAGGTCAAAGGGAGGTCAATATGTCAGGAAAAATGAAGGTTCTTGTGATCGCCTCGATTTTCATCGCTGGCCTGGCCGTCATGCTGCTTATAGGACCGGCCCAAGGGGCCAAGCCGGCTTCAGTATTGAGCCTGATGGCCAGTTTCGAGCCGACCTGGATCGACGGCTCCTCGGCCAACAGGATCCGCAATGACGCCGACGGAATGGTGTACGCGAACACGCCCAGCACAAAGAGGGGCTTTTACGGCGTGGATGTCACCTACACCCCGGCCCAATGGTTCCTTCCCGGCCAGTTCGTGATGAAGATCGACCGGAACGGCCTGCTCGGCCGCTACGTCAAGCTCGATTTCCAGGATCCTTCGACCGATCCGGCCTGCGACGAGAGCGGCAACCCCGGCTTCCGCCGTCGATCCGCTTCAGGGCGGGGTCGGCGAGCTCGAAACCAAGAGGATCGAGATCTTAACGTGGGGTGTCCTCGTCAAGAACGCCGACGGAATGCTGTGTGCGCGACGTCAACCAGCGCCTCGACATGGACAAGATGCAGGCCGGGGATTCGAAGCTCATCGGCCTCGGGATCAGGTTCACGCCGACGGATCCGCTTTTCGACCGCGAGTACAATTTGGGCGTCCTGATCAATGCAGACATCACAACCACCGTCTGCCCCCCGACGGGTTATTTGATTTACCTTGCCGCGGCCGAGATTTTCTGCACCGCGACCGGCAGCATGTGGGAGATCCGGCCGACGACGCAGACATTCGTCAACGAGCCCGACAACGTGAGACGTCTCCTCCATTCCACGTCCAGTTGGACTACCTGCACTCGATCAAGCTCCGGACCTGGAGGATGCCGTTCATCCTCCGGATCTGGAAATAGCGGATCTTCCCCTTTCGGTTGGTTCTAGATGCCTTTCAAATTGACCGTCGAGCGTCTGAAATAGCCGGCTGGGCATGGTCTTCGACGTTTCCCGTGCCCACGACGAGACCTTCTCGGCGCCAGGGGAGATGGGATTGCGCTCCGGGAGCGCCCCCCTTTATTCCGGGGGTAGGGGCGGAAGGAAAGCAGGGATTCCCGGTTATCAGTTCGGGAAATTCATCCCACGGAGAATCCTCCGGCCGCGCGGGTCAGCGAGCAGCGGCCTCCAGAACGGCGCGACCTTGAGATAAACCAGCGCCGGGCTGCGCTCCCGGTAAGCTTTTTCCAGCCAGGCTGCAGCTTTATCCGTGTCGCCGAGAGCCACATAACAGCCGGCGATAGAGGCCGAGTCGAATCGCCGCCGTTTTGAAGTCTGTTGAATTTGACGGAGGATGGTGCGGGTCTTATTCTTCTCCCCGGCCTTGGCATAGATGATCATCGTAAAGCAATCGAACTGGCAATCCATCCCTATCGGGACTCCGGCTCTGGCTTTTTCGCACATGGCCAGGGCCGGTTCAGGCTGGTCTTTGACCGCATAAACCACTCCCACAGCCATCTCCAGCCAGTGATCTTCCGGGGCGGTTTCCTGAAGTTTACTGAACACAGCCATCGACTCATCGTATTCGTTCGCCCAAAAATAAGTCCACCCCATGTTCCAGTGGCTCTCCGGGTTGAAGGGGTCGAGCCCGAGCAGGCGCCGCTGCATCGCGATGGCTTCCTGATGCCGGCAGACCAAGGAGAGAAAGTTCGCGTAGCAGAAATGAGACCGGGAGCTGTTCGGGTTCAGCTCCAGGGCCCGCTTGAAATGCTCTTCGGCCCCGGACCAATTCCAGCTGCCGACCATGTCCGCATATCCCAGTTCGGCATGGCCTTCCGCCAACAGAGGGTCGAGCTCGAGAGCCTGCCGGGCCGCCTCCTCCTGTTTCAAGAAGGCCTCCCTGGGGGAAAGGTGGCAATACATGCCGAGCTGACCATACGCCCAGGCCTTCCCGGCGTAGGCGGGAGCAAAATCGGGTTCGAGCGCGATGGCTTTCTCAAAGTAGCCGAGGGCCCTTTCAATATCCGCCTTTAAGAACGACTTCCGGACTGATGCCCTCCCTCGGAGGTAGGCTTCATAGGCGTCCGGGTTGACCGTATGGGAGACAGAGAGCCGGGCTTCAACCTGGGGTGTCAGCGCAGCCCCCGCTTGTTCCGCCACCGTCCTGGCGATCCGCCGCTGCAACCCGGCCAGCTCCGGCTCCCCGCAGTCGTAAGTCTGGGCCCAGATGTGCCGCTCGGGATACGCGCCCACCAGGTTCACAGACAGGCGCACGCCGTCCCGCGCCGGCAATAACGCCCCCTCCATGAATGCCTCCACCCGCAGGAGTTTCGCAATCTCGGGGATTGTCTTCCCGGTTCCCTGGAACTGCTTCACCGACTGGTGGGAAATAACGCGGAGCCCGCCGACTTGCCCCAGTTCCGTGATCAGGACCTCGGTGATTCCCTCGGCGAGATATTCCTTCTTCGCCCTGCCGGAGAGGTTCTTGATCGGCAGGACCGCCAGCGATCGAAAGCGGGGGCGGACATTTTCAGAGACGTCCGCGAGATGGAGCTTCTCCCTGATCCAGACATCGAGCTCACCTTGATCGGCATAAACCCGGGCTTTGGGGGTTTCCTCGAGCCGATGCACGGGCAGCCCGAATTCTCTCTCCCAGCGCTGGCAGGTCTTGACGGAGCGCTTGAGGTAGTCCGAAATCTCCTTCCAGGACTCGAGAATCCCTTTCTTTTCCATGTCGGGCCGGGCTCACATCGGTTTCTGTCCCATCTCTTGAAGAAACCGGATTCTTTATAGGAATGGGGAAATCGATGTTTGAAGCGCCGCTCTAAGTACTCGCCCCAGGACCACCCTGAAACAGGGTCCCCACCCGGAATGAAATATAAACCAGTCATGCCGGGAATGTCAAGAATTATTGGGGGCGTGTCAAGGAAGCATCGTGCTTCTGACCAGATCGTCGGACTGTGCGGTCCGGCAAACCCCATGTCCTGGCTTTTCTTAAGATGCAGCGGAGCGCCAGGCCAAGCGGATCAAACGGCTCTGGTTAACCCGGTGCGACGGAGGGAATGCGGTCTTACCTTGCTTGACTATAAAGCTGGTATTTCTCGGCAACTCCCCCTTCATCAAAGTCGCCGCGGTGGACATAAACCCGGTATCTGAGCTCGAGCGGCTGGCCGGGGAGAGCGTCACGGGTTTGAGCCCGGGCCAGGACGGGTTGATGACCCCGGCGTAACTGTTCCGGACGAGCCAGCGGACCGGGGCGCCCGGATGGCCGGGCGGACAAAGACCGCGACGCCGAGTTCAGCCGTCGAGATGTCCGCCCACCGGAAGGGCGTATTGACAGCATCTTCTTCAAGCGGGCCCTTGTCGGTTGTCATCGTGGCGCCCTTGAGCAGCGGCGCGCTCCGGAAGCAGAGCCCGCCGTAGCCCTTGTTCTGGTCGGGAGTCCCTTGGAGCTCGAGGGGACCGCCGACGGCCGTGATGAGTAATTCGATGTCGATAGCGCGGCCGGCCGGATCGGCCGGATGAACGCGCAGCGTGACGATTTCCTTGGCGACCAGTTCCCGCCCGCCCAGCTCCCAGTCGTTCTCGACGCTGAGAGACCGGGCCCGTTTCATGACTCACGCTTCAGCCAGCGAACAAAACGCTGGCGAAGCGGGGGTGACCCGATCTCCCAGTTGCTCGTAATTTGGCCTCGCGCCTTAACGACCGGCCAGCCCCAGAAAAGCCCATGGTGATGGACATGGTCGGCGGGGAAGTCAGCGGTGAGCTCCCTCCGTCAAGCGAGTAGAGGGGGTGGATATAGCATGATCTCGCGAATCTCGCGTCGACGCCCTCCTTAAGCTGGTCGCCGAAGCGATAGGTGAGGACGGGCATGCCGCTATCCATGATAGTCAGCGTCCCCTTGACAGTGTCCTCGACGAAGTCCACTCGCTCACTCCGGAAGCCACCGAAGGATGAATGGGGATAAGTCCCGCGAGGGGCCCGTGCCCAAGATTCCGAATGTTATGGAAGGCCGCTGCCGGGCTCATGATAACGCCAGCTAGCAGCGCGGACAGGATAAGCCAACGCGGACAAGCCATGAGGGTGAAGCTTCCCCCGGGCTTCTCGGCTTTCCTTCCTCCTCTCCCGGTAATCTGCCATCGACCGCCATCTAGCACGAAACGCGGATTGAGGGCATCGCGCTCTGAGAAGCCGGCCGCCGCCGGCCTGCTTTTCCGTTTTTATACTCATTGATAGAACCATTCTGAGGGCAGGCTTTTCAATTTAAGCGACAGTCCGCCTTTGTAGTTGAAATAGGTTATCAGTGCGCGGTTGTCTATCCATGTCACAGCGGGATAAGCCCAGGCATCATCGGCTGCATCTTCAAGATTCCTGATATTCTCCCATGTCTCACCCTCATTTTTCGATATGGCTGAAGAGAGCGGATTGCGTTTTGGCGCGCCGGGATTATGAGTCCAGATCGCCAGCAGGTCGCCTGTCCGCGGAATACGGGTAATAGCGGCAGGAGCCGCCGTGCCGCGCAGTGCGGTGATTGCCGGTCCGCTCCATGTTTCGCCTCCGTCAGAGGAAATACTTTTAAATTGGCCGCCCAGACCGGTGCGCATGAGCATCAGAATCTTTCCGTCTTTAAGTTCAATGCAGGCGTTTTCCCAGCTTCCGCCTTCCGCAGGTTTAATACGCTGGCCGTCGCGCCAGGTCTGACCGTCATCGTCCGAGATAACACAATAGCAAGACCCCCCTTCCCATGCTTCGAGAAGGATACGGCCTGACCGAAGCCTTATGGATCTGCCGTTTGTCAGCCCGGTATATTTGCCGGACGGACTCAGCTGTTTCGGATTGGTCCAGGTCTTTCCTTCATCCGATGAGGTCCTCATCATGATCCGGCAATCGCTCGATTCCGTGTTCTTCTGCAGATAAAAAAGGGCGAGCTCCCCGGTCTTGAGTCGTAAAAAGTTGACTTCCATGACATTGCAGCCGCCGTCGTTCTCAACCAGGGTGTATTTTTTGCCCCAGGTCAGGCCTCGATCGGTCGATATTTTACCGGATATTCTGGCAGGAGCATGATCGGCACCATTTCCGGCATAAAAGTCAGTCCAGGCCAGCAAAAGTGAACCATCTTTAAGAGGCATTATCGCCGCTTCACTGTTACGTGTATTCTGTGGAGACACAGGTTCGACAAAATACTCGTAAGTATCATTTTGCTGACCCCCGGAAATACCCCTATTCTTGTTTATCCGGTTACTGCAGCCTGGAAAAAGAAGAAATGACAGCCCAATAAAACAGGCACAGATTCTTCTCATTTTTCTTATGTTTTTCCCACCGCATAGATTTTATTAATACCCGTAATATGCGCCATTCTGGAAAAATGGTAGATCGTAGCGACCTCTTTCTCATCCTGGACGATGGCTGTCGGAGCCTCAATGACAAAATCTGCAAAATCGGGTTTGTTAAAAGCTATGAAGGCGAGACTCAGGCAATCGATCTGAACATCATATCTTTTGCTCAGATCAGGGAAGGCCACGGGGCCGGTATCAACCTGGTACAACTTCCTGGGATGACTGATGTTCATGGTTTTACATGGGCATTCGATGATGGCTTTAAGCCCTGTATCGGGATTTTTAAATTCTGTCTGTGTCACAATCAAGAGACCTTCAGCTGTTGCGTCCCGGATCTTCTCAAATGTATCGAGTTGCGTCACCACTTCCGGGACAGGCAAATAAATTACGGGATTGGCGCCCCACATCTCCTCCATCTTCTTTATGGTTCTATAGCCTTCAGCTGGCTGATTTGCCTTCCGGCGAAAGACGAGTACTTTTCCATCACCGAAAATCGGCAGGAAATCATAGTTGTCTTTATAGAACAGGTCTTCTTCGCCAAAGGTGTTTTCACTTTTACATGACGCGCCCTGGTAGTAGACAGTCGTCGTTCCCGCCCTGGGATCGATGATCGTTGTCCGGCTTTCAATCCACATGCGGACAGAGTTAAATTCTGCCGTATTGCAGAAGAAAGACCTTCCGTAATCAATGCAGGATCGGCTGTCCGCCGCTGTGGCTCCTGAAACGGAGCTTTCAGCGCATCCCGTCGCCGTTCCGACAATCATCAACCCCGATGCCGCCGCCAGGCCTGTCCTGAGGAAGTCACGGCGGGAACTCACGGATCCGGGGCCAGATTCCGATGGTCGTATTGCACTGAGAATACTCTTATTATCTTTCATATTGGCCGTGTTCATTGAGATTGTCATTGTCTGAATTTCTTTTCTGGGCCGCGCGGGACTCTTGGAGGAAGGTATTCGGCAAGGCCGACCACCCCGCGCCCGAGTTCCCCGCGAGAGCGGCGGCGCGCAAGAACTGGCGCCTGTTCATCTCAGCCGTTGACCCTCGATGTAGAGATGGTAGCGATCGGCCACCCGGCCGACTTTGACTTCACCTTTATGCACGAGAACTCCCACCCGCTGTGATATCGACTCTCCCTTCTTGAGCGCGAAGGGCTCGCCGCTCCGGTCGTCGGGGCGGCGGGGGCCGAAACAGCCGTATTTGCGTGTGAGCCAGCGATGTTCCTGTCCGTCGGGCCACTGGAAGACGGCGACCCCGCCGTTTCGCCCTCGACGGTGTTCGAATAATCGAGCCAGCGCGCCGGTTTGAGGTTGGTCGCCGCCTCGCCCTCGGCGCCGCTGTCCGTAGATGAGCCGGCCGCCGGCTATCCCCGCTCCAGCGCGTTTCGAGGCGCAGGAACGGCCAGGCGTAATGGACCTCGTCGCTGATGAACTCGACATCGCCGCAGGCGGCGGTGAGCATGAAGGCGAGGTCGATAAAGTACTCCCCCCCGCCCAGCGCTTCGACGCGGAGGCGGCGCGATTCGCTGAGCACCGGCACATCCCCGTCCATCTCCCAGACGAGCTCGGCGTCGATCTCGGCCCGGGCGCCGACCGTCTTCAAGCGGGTGAATTTGAGGTGGCGCACGTGGTCGCGGAAGGGCGGCCCGAAATCCTTCTCGCCCGACTTCACCCCGGAGTAAAGGCCGTTGTAGACGCTGACCTCGCGCCTTCCGTTGAGCCGCACGGTGTCGGCGATCCAGAACGACCGGTGATGGGGGTAAGGCTCGGTCTTTCCGGCCAGCATGCTTTTCCCGCCCGGGCTGTTGAGCGGCCAGTAGTGTGGAAGGTCGAGAGTCGGCGCGTATTGATAGACGACGGCCTCGCGTCCGTCGATGACGACGGCCAGCCGTCCCGCGTTGTCGTCCCGGCGCAGGTCAATTTTGGCCACGTCCGCCCGGGCCGGCGGATGCACGGTCAAGCCGAGGGCGAAGCAAACCGGCCAAAGGCTTCGAATCGCCTAAGCGTAATGCACTGTTTAATCAAAGGAATCCGCTGCACGTTCGAATACCACCTATCAACCCCCTCCTACCCTGCTAGCCTCCTACCAGGGCAGGGGGGAATTGTTGACATCGCCTGAATCGCTCGATATTTTCATTTAGGGATAGAAGATGAACTCTGTCGCTCTTGACCTCGGTGGCCATGGCCACGGTTCTAAATGGTCCAGGGGGCGCGGTGACCATAATCCAGCCAGGTGTTGGCCTCGTCGTCGCCCACGAACAGCTCCGCCTTCGGGTCCCAGCGAAGCTTGCGGCCGAGCTTCATGGCGATGTGCGCCAGGACGCAGACGGAATTCGAGCGATGGCCGACCTCGACCGGCGCAACCGGGTCCATCCGGCTCTTCATGCACTCGAGGAAGTTCTTCATGTGATTGTTGCTCACGTAGAGCTTGGTCTCGCCGTCGCCGATCTTCTCGCGCAGGATGGCCGGGTCGGACGCCTCGAGCTTATCGCGAAGGACATGGATCCAGCCCTTTTCGCCCTCGAACCGCGTCGAGCCCGGCTCCGCCGTCTCCATGACCAGACGCACGCCGTTGGCGTACAAAGCCTCGGCGCGGAACGTCGTGTGGACGTTGAACACGCCCCGCTGTGGGAAATCGCCTTTCCCCTCGATCTCGACGGGTCCAGTGTCATCGGTCCCGTTTCCCCATTGGGCGATGTCGTTCATGTGGGCGCCCCAGCCGGTGATCATGCCCCGGCAGTAGGGCTCGATCTGGAGCCAGCCCGGCCGCTCGAAGCTGTGCTGGGGGTGGGTCCGGTCCTCGCTGAACGCGGCCTCGGGCGTGGGGCCGAGCCAGAAGTCGTAGTCGAGGTTTTTGGGGACGGGCATGGGACCGGGCTGGCCGGTGCCCACATCGAGGGGCAGCAGCGCCCGGACCGTTTGCAGCCGGCCGAGGCGGTTGTTGCGCACGAGCTCGCAGGCTGTCCGGAAGTAGATCCCGGAGCGCTGCTGGGAACCGACCTGGAGAACGCGCTTGTTGTCCCGGACCGCCCGGACGAGCTTCTGCCCCTCGCCGATCGTGTAGGTCATCGGCTTTTCGAGGTAGATGTCTTTTCCGGCCTTGGCGGCGGCCACGGCGTGGACGGCGTGCCAGTGGTCCGGTGTGACGATCGTCACACCGTCGATATCCGGCCGGGCCAGGAGCTCGCGGAAATCGCGGTAGGCGGCGCAGGCGACGGGCTTGTCGGTTTCGAGCTCGGCCGCGTAGATCTTGTCGACGAGCCATTGGGCGTGCTCGAGGCGATGGGCGTCGACGTCGGCGACGGCGACGACCCGGGCGCCGGCCTCGAGGCCGCGGTAGATCAGCTCCTGCATGTCGGCCACCCCCTGGCGTCCGACGCCGATGCATCCCAGGAGCAGGAGGTCGCTCGGGGCCGGCCGGCTGAAGACCGATGAGGGAATGATGGCGGGCGCCACCGCCACGGCGGCGGCGGACTTGAGGAAAGACCGGCGGGTGATGCCCTTGGGGCTTGCGGCAGGGGTGGGTTGTGTCATGGCTTGCTCCTTCACCGGTAGACTGTCATGGAATTTCCGGCGTTTCTGATAACTACCACGCCGCCGCCGGGACTGTCAACATGCGCTTGGAGTCCTTTTAGCGATCCGGTTTTTGACAGGATTCGCCGCGCCCTCTATCATAAAAATAGAGCTAATTTCTTGGAGGTCAATGAAATGGCTAAAAAACTCTATCAAATCACCTGTAGTCCCGACTGCGGCTTCATGGTCAGGAGCCATGACAAGGCGGAAGTGAAGAGGTTCGGGAAGCAGCACCTCAAGATGGCTCACAAGATGGAGATGTCGGACGCCGAGGTGGAAAAGCAAGTCAAGGAAGTCAAGGCCTAGTCGTCGGCCAGCATGACCGGCTCCGGTACGTGGGGGACGCTCCGGTAGACGCCGTCCGCTCTCGCTTCGATCGCCGAGATCCGGGCGCAGAGGTCGTCGACGATATCGTCGTTGATCTCTCGGCCGCGCTCCGCCGAGGCCTCCCCGGGCGCGCCCATCACCCCGACTGCGATATCCGGGCGCTGGCTCAGGCGAGGAACGACGAACGGGTCGTCGACGATCTTCTCGGCGCGCTGGTAATTGTCCGGGTGGTCACGCTGGAGACGCAACAGATCCGGCTCATCGAGCTCGAGCTCGTCCATCCGCACCAGTTCGGGCGCGAGGTCGAGCATCAGCGAGGTCTCGAGCCAGCCGGCATGCCAGTCCTTTTCCCTGAAGGCCCTTTGCCAGCCGATGTCCTTCCGGCCGAGCCGCCAGATGGGGGCGACAGCGACCAGGACACTGGCGAAGGAAGCGTTGCTCCGGAGCAGGATCCGCAGCCCGTCATTCAGCGCCCGGAGGTTCTCGCTCCCGCCATGACCCAGGAAAAGATAGATATTCCGGAAGCCCTGGTCGACGAGCGAAACCAGGATATCGTTGATGACGAGAGACATGACCGACGGGCGTGACGTTGATCGTCCCGGGCAGGCCGCCGCCCGAAAAGGTCGCCAGGACGGCCGGGGCGACGAGCAAGCCCAGGCGTTCGCCCGCCCGCCAGGCCAGCCGCTCGGCGATGACCGTGTCGGTGCGGAGGGGCAAGGTGGTAGCCGTGCTGTTCGATCCCCCCGACGGGCAGGATGACCGAACGTTTTTCCCGCGAGATAAGCCCGGACCGTCTTGACGGTCATGAGCTCCATCACCGGGAAGGGCGCCCTCTTATCGATATCCATCTTCGGCCTCCTCAGGCTCCGGCCGCAGACTCGCGCATCACGCGGAGGAAATTCCCGCCCCAGAACTTGAGGATCGTCTCCTCGGAGAACCCCCGGTCGAGCATGAGCTGGGTCAGGAGCGGCATCTCCGCGTAGGACAGAAGGACCGGCACGAGGTCCCCCATGCCGTCGTAGTCCGAGCCGAAACCGACGTGGTCGTCGCCCACCTTCTCGCAGACGTACTCGACGTGATCGAGGAACGTCTGGATGGTCTGCTTCGCCGGCTCCTGGGCGACGAACCCCGGATAGACGGCGATGCCGATGACCCCGCCGTTAGCCGCGAGGGCCTTGAGCTGGTCGTCGGTGAGGGTCCGCCAGTGATGAGTGAGCGCGAAGACGGCGCCGTGGGAGAACTCGACGGGCTTCTTCGAGAGGGCGATGGCTTCGTAGAACGCGGCGTCGTTGGCGTGGGCCAGGTCGACGACGATGCCCAGGCGGTTGAACTCGGCGACGGCCTCCCGGCCGAAGCCGGTCAGGGCGGCGGATTCCTGTCTCGCCTTCTCGCGGTCGTCGGGCGCGCAGTAGCCGAAGGGGCTCTTGGCGGCCTGGAGGTCGAATTCGCCGCCGCCCTCGCCGTGGGTGAGCCCGGCCACCCGGACGCCCAGGCGGCGGTGGATGTCGATCAGGCGCAGATTATTGTTTAGAAGCGGGCAGCCCTCGAGCTGTCCGATCAGGGCGACTTGGCCCTCGGATTTGGCGCGGAGGATGTCGTCGGGCCCGTCCGGGATCAGAAAGTCCGCGGGGTGCTTATCCACGTTCTCGTACATGCCGGCCCAGATGTCGAGCCCCTGGACGAGGTTCGCCCCGCCGACCATCGAGTTCATCGCCGTCAGGCCGCCGGCCTTCATCCGCCGGAGGTCCACCTGGTAGGACGGCCAGTCCCGGCCGAGATCGTAGGATTCCTTCCTCGCCCAGTGCTCGATGAGCGAATCGTTGTGGCCGTCGATGATGACGGCTTTTTTATGAAGCGCGAGGGCCTTCGGGGTGATCTCGGTTTGCGGGAAGTCCGGCCGCGGGCGGCGCGGAGCTGCCGGCTTGGGCGCGGCGGAGAGCGTCGAGCCGGTTTTACCGGCCACGGCGAGGCCGGCCGTCGCCGTCGCCAGGCGGCTGAGAAATTCGCGTCGGATCATGGTCACCTCCGGATCGAGCGTCGTTTCGGGCGATGGCCGCATGATATAACTCGCGGGAAAACCCTGTCAACCTCAGGTACATTCCCCACCCCCGGTCTGCGCACGGTCAAGTGAACTCTCCTGTTCGGCTTGGCGCCGGTGTCACCCTTGGCCCCCCGGCCCCCGGGAACCAGTCCCGTCGGTTCCCCCGCCTTCGGTTCTTGGAAGGGGGTCCAGGGGGATATCTCCCCTTGGCCGCAAGACGCGGTAGCGTCTGAGGAGGGGAGGCAGGGAGCGAAGCGAACGTTGGAAGGGGGAAGGCGGAGCGGATTCCCCCTCCAAGCAATTCGGGCCCCCCTCCGCCACGGGGGTCTGCAGGGTGACATCCAGCGCTGCCTCACAAAGGAGTTCAAGCGGACCGGCTAATGACTGAAGTTGAAGAACGTCCCCATTAGACAGACTGCAGGCTCGCGGCATAGAATGGGGCCCGGCAGAGCCCCGGTGACGGAGGGAAATGGATATGCTCAAATCAAAACTGATTCCGCGGCGTGATTTTATCCGGCGGACTGGCGCCGCCCTCATCGGTGCGGCCTTAGCTCCAGGCGTGACGCTCGGCCGGGGCGCAACCCCCGCGCCCTCCTCCGCACGCTATGCGGCCAGGGCGTCCGCTAAAAAAATCCGGATCGGCATCGTGGGGGGCGGATTCGGCTGCGGTTTCTACTGGCACGAGCATCCGGACTGCGTCGTCCAGGCGGTGAGCGACCTGCGGCCGGACCGTCGGGAGCTGCTGATGAAGACCTACCGGTGCGGCAAGGCTTACGAATCCCTGGAGAAGCTCATCCTCGACAGGGATATCGATGCCGTTGGGGTCTTCACCGGCGCGCCCGACCACGTCCGCCACTGCACGGCGGTCCTCAAGTCGGGAAAACACGTCCTGAGCGCCGTCCCGGCCGGCATGTCGATCGCGGAGTGCGAGGAGCTCGTCGATACCGTCAAGAAGACGGGGCTCACCTACATGATGGCCGAGACGAGCCACTATCATCAGTCCGTCATTTCGGCGCGGAAATTTCAGGAAAAGGGCGATTTCGGCGAGATCTTCTACTCCGAGGCCGAGTATCACCATCCCGGCCTGGAGGTCCTATACTGGGAGAAAGACGGCACCCGCACCTGGCGCCACGGCTTCCCGCCCATGCACTACCCCACGCACTGCACGGCCTATCTCGTCGGTGTCACCGGCGAGAGGCTGACCGAGGTCACCTGTCTCGGCTGGGGAGACGATTCGCCGATCCTCAAGGACAACGTCTACCATAACCCCTTCTGGAGCGAGACCGCCCTCTTCAAGACCGATAAAGGCCACGCCTTTCGGGTCGCCGTCTACTGGAAGGCTTCGGTGGGAGGCTGCGAGCGGGGTCAGTGGATCGGCACCAAAATGAGCTTCTACGATCCGCATCCGAACGGGCTGGGCCCGGCGATCGTCAGGTCGGCCGCGCAACAAGAAAAGGACGACGCCGGTTTCGCCCGCGAGCTCCCGCGGCTCGAAAGCTACGCGCAGCCCCAGTGGTGGCAGGCCGATATGCTGCCGGAGCCTCTCCGTCATGCCAGCGGCCACGACGGGTCGCACACCTTCCTGACCCATGAGTTCATCGACGCCCTCGTCAAGGAGCGGCGGCCGGCGATCGATGTCTACGAGGCGGTCGCCTACACCGCTCCGGGCATCATCGCCCATCAATCGGCAATCTCAGCCGGCGGCAAACAGATGAAAATTCCTGCCTTCGAGGCCAAGGGATGATGGGTCTCGAGGTCATTCCCTGGTTATGCAGGAAATCAGCCCGGGAACGCCTTTTTACCTGAATCCTTGACGTGTTTCCGGCGGCCCGGCGGCCTCCCTTTACGGCTTTACTCGGCTGGGAGTTTATTCTAGGATGAATCCATCCTGATGACTGTCCCGATTATCGAGAGGGCCGGAGATACCAAAATCTACGGCACGGGTTCGCCCGGGGGAAAGGGGGCCGGACTCATCGAAGTCAACGCCATCCCTATGCCCAGAGTCAGCCCGCTCAAGACCATCATCCTGGCCACCGACTTTTACGACCGCTATCTGGAAAACGGCCATCGGTTTCGAGGCGATGACCTTGCGGTTATCGCTTCCGTCCTCGAAGACATGGGGACGCTTCCCCTGGGTATTCGGTCCTCGGCGACGAGCGAAGCGGGCGGAGCGGCAGCCGTGTCGGGCCCGGTCCACGCGGGGGAGAACGCGTCGTTCATGCTTCCGAACAACCATCCGAAATGGGACGTCCGGGTCGGCCAGACGTTTCAGGCCATCCGCCATATTTATGAGGATTTCCTGGCGAAACAGCCCGCCGGGACGAACGAGAAAATGGCCATTGTCTTTAACCCCATCCCCGGCGTCTTTGACGATACGCTGGCGGGCCCCGTCTATTATCCCTATATCTCGGGCGTCGCCACGTCCTTTTTCCCGTACGCCCTCAAGAATCAAGACCCCCAGGAAGGGTGCGCCCGGATCGCCTTTGGACATGGCTATGCGACCGTCCTCGACGATTTTCCCGTCATCTCCATGGCCACCATCCGGAACCCGATCCCCCTCAACCTGCTGAGAATCGGCAGAGGCCAGAAGTATTTCTATGCGCTCGACATGACCAAGAACACCGAGATTCGAGGGCTCGAACTGGAGACGATGCGGCGGCTCCACGTCCGATTCGCCGACTATCACAAAATCCGGCTCCTGGGGATGCAGAACAACTTGATCACGATCGAGGAGCGCATCCAGAACGATCATTTCGATTTCCAGACCGGCCAGGTGGACATGGTGGAGAAGATCGACAGGGGCAACCCGTCGCACTTTCAGATCGAGTTCGTTTTCAACCTCGATTTCTTGAGGCCCGAACGGAGAGATGGAATCTTCCATATCGTGCAGCTGACCCGTCTGCCCGAGCTCAAGTTTGAGAGCATCCCCATGCCGCAGCACAGCCGGCATACCTATTTAGCGATCAACAACGCCCAGGGCCAGGGGGTGGTCAGGGGCATAAAATCCGCTCTGGTCATCTCGCCCTTTGTCTATGCCAAAGACATGCAGCCCGCCGTGAGGAAGAGGATCGCCGCGGTCAATCGGGAGATGAAAGCGCGGCGCGAAAAATACATCATGCTGGTTCCCGGCCGCTTGGGAAGCAAGAACCCCGACTGGGGCATCTTCGTGGAATATCAGGACGTCGACCAGGCGGCGGCGATTTTTGAGTTCGGCGTGGATATCGCCGGCCGGCCGGAGCCGCTTTCGGAAGAGGAAAACCTGACGGGGGGGACCTACGGCAGCCATTTCTTGTACATGATCCAGGGCGGATTCGACGAGGACCAGAAAAGGCTGCAGACGAGGATGTACGGAACCCAGGGGACGCATTTTCTGACCGGCCTGGTGAGCAATAACGTTATCTACGGGTTCATCATGCCCATGCGGGACATCTTAGATCCCTGGCTGTGGACCAGCGCTCAGCCTAAAGTCGTGCCCTCTCTGCTGACCTTTCCGCATCCCGTTACCGTCTACGCCGATTTCCGCGGCCAAAGCTGCGGCGTGGTGATCGAGAATGATTGACCGAAAGAAATCTCGAGAATATCAATTTGTGCCCCGCGTCATCAATCCGGTGAGATTGAGACGGGCGGTCCTGTTCGCGGCCGATGCCCGGTTGCGTCAGTCCCAAAAAGCGCTGAAGGAGAATCTGCCCTGGCTCGAGATCGAGGTCCTCTCCGACCCCGCATCGGTGCACCAGGTATCGTTCGATCAGCCCATCGTCTTCCTCTTCGATGACACCGCGCTGGGGATACTGAATGCCGCGGAAATTCGCAGCCGGAACCAGAACGCCGTCCTCGTGCTGCTGTCCTTTCAGGATATCGTCAAGTGTTCGCCCCCCAGGTCGCCGGCCGGAAATACCCCTATACGGCCGCCGCCGACCTTGTCTTTGCGGTCGGCCGGGACGAATTGGCTCCGGAGAAGATCCTGCCCTATGTCGTCCGGGCGGCCGAGGACCTGCTCAATATCGCGAAATCCAGGGCGCCGCGTTCCATTTTCCATATCGTCGATGACGAGCCGCGCTGGGTTTCCCAGTTTCTGCCCGTCCTGTACGGGATCATCGGACAACGGGCCAACGTCAAAATCACCCGGACCTTCGAGGAGAGCCTCGAGTTTCTGTTCGGCGTTTCCGGGGAGGCCGGCATCGACCCTTCCCGGTACCTCAAGCAGGGGCATGGCGACGATGTCGTTTGCCTGATCGCCGACATCTTCCTCCCCCGGGGGGACGAGCTGCAGAGCCAGGCCGGGCTCGACCTGATCCGCCTCGTCGACTCTTACTATCCGCGGATTCCCGTGATCATCGCCTCCAAGGCCAGGGAGGCTCAAGAGTTCAAGGACTTGGGGTTTATCCTTCCCAAGGGGGATCCCGGGAGCCTGCAAAAACTCAGGGATTATATCGATGACCTGACCGGGATGGGCGATTTTCTTGTCTTTGGCAAGAAAGGAAGCGAGCCGCGCCGGGCCAAAGACATCCACGGGATCTACCGTATCCTGCTCGAGGCCGAGCAGGATACGTCTGCCGGCCGGGAGCTGCGGGACATCCTTGAGACATACGGAGAGAAGGACAAGTTCTCGACCTGGTTATACATGCACAGCTACAAGGAGCTGGCCGACCGGCTGCGCCCGCGACGGGGTTACGGGCGGCAGCTCATCACCCTCTTGAAAAGGCACTTCCGGCTGGAGATCGCCCGGATCGAGAGGATGCCGCTCATCATCGACGGCCGCAAGATTTTCACCCTGGATGACCTCCACGTGTCTCTCCAGACTCTGAGCGCGGAGAAAATCCAGCGGTACTCCGATGACGACATCTTTTCCTCATGGCTCGATCGCAAGGGCTATCCCGAGCTGGCCGCGGTGTTTCGCCCGGTCCATGGGAGTAGACCGAGCTTGGTCAGACCTTGACGGAGACCGTCGGCCGATGGATCAATGTCCGCGGAGAAGGGCTATGAATTCAACGCCGGAGAAAACTTCTCCAACTTCTTGAGTGCGGGTTCGGCGTTTCAGGGCGGAAAACAAATGGAAATCGCCGCCCTTGGCGCCAAGACAGAGTCGTTTTGAGGCTAGCGCCCCATGCTTTTATCTGTCTCCCTGCCGTATCCAATCACCGCGTCCACAAATAGAGAATTTGTGCCGACATTCGTGATCCGAATCGTGTCAACCGGCACGCCTCCATAGACGGAACGGCCGACCCACCCGCCCACTAAATTGAATCCGCCTGGCCACATTCCGGGGATCCCACGGCCGCCGCTCCAAAAAAGCATCCATGCGTAATCTTGTCGCGGGTCGCCCGTGTCTTGCATCTGGAACAAGCCTTCCAGGCTGTAATCCATTTCCCCTTTGCTGATTATCGTGCCGAAGTCGATGAACTTTTGCGCCATAAGAACGGTGAGTTGCTCTCCCGGCGGGATTTCCGCATAGCGCTCATCGGGCGTTCCGAGGGCATCTCTTGTGCGCAGCACGTTTTTTCCGGTAAGGATCTGGACGGCAAAGAATTTTTGCCTGTCCGGCTGTGCCGGCCGCAAGGCCTTTCCAGAGATATCATCCGGGACTCCGGTCAGGAGGCTGACAAACAAGAAAAGGAAGAAGCCCGCCGGGGACAATTCTCTTTTTTGCATGACTCACCCCCGCTCAAAACTTACATCGCTCCGAAAACTAAGTCAAACACCAGCTCCGCGTCGTTATGGTCCGAACGCTTGGACGTTCTTGGCAGGGGCAATTTGTCAGGAGTTCATTCCGAGGTCCTGCTAAAATAGCGCGGAACGGGTCCTCGCCCTGCTAAGCTGTGAGTTACACCTTCTTGTGCTTGATGAACGTGCCCTTGCGGTATTCGTCGAAAGCGACCTGAAGCTCTTCGTTCCTGTTCATAACGATCGGCCCCTACCAGGCGACGGGCTCCAAGATCGGTTTTCCCGAGATCAGCAGGAACCGGACTTCGTCGTCCTCGGTTGAAACCGCGACCTCGTCGCCGTCATCGAAGTGCACGAGCATCCCGTCCTTGATACAGGGATCTCTCTGCATGTCGAAATAGTTTGCGCCCTCGAGCGTCGGCTTGCCCTTGAGCACGAGCTTGATCTGTCTTCTGTGAGCCATTGCCGACTTCCTTTTGTCCGATTTCATTATCGCAGGTCCGCCGCCGCCAATCCCCCCGACTCCAGATTGCGCGAAAGCCGATCATTCGCTATACTGGGGCGCATTTTATCGTCGGAGACAAGGAGGCTAGAATGACGTCCAAGAAAGGATTCAACCGCCGCGATTTCCTGCGCACCGCCCTGGCGGGAGCCGCCGGCGCCGGGATTCTCGGCCTCGACAGCGCCGGCGCCGGTCAAGCCAAGTCCGCGCCTTCCGCCGCCGCCTCCGCCCAGCCCGAAAAGCTCATCACCCGCGCGCTCGGCAAGACCGGGTGGCGCGTGCCGGTGGTCAGCATGGGCGTCATGAACGCCGATATCCCCGCCCTGGTCCGGCGCTCCTACGAGCTCGGCATCCGCCACTTCGATACCGCCGCCGGCTATGCCCGGGGCCGGAACGAAGAGATGGTCGGCAACGTCGTCAAGGAGCTCGGCGTCCGCGACCAGGTCATCATCGCCACGAAGACCAGGCCCCGGTTTCGGCCGCCCGCGACCGCGGAACAGGCCAAAGCCTCCTACCTCGAGCTCCTCGACGCCAGCCTGAAACGCCTGCAGACGGATTACGTCGATATCCTCTACATCCACGCTGTCAGCGACGTCCAGGACGTCTCCAACCCCGCGCTCCTCGAGGCGATGGCCGCGGCCAAGAAGCTCGGGAAGGTCCGGGCGGTCGGGTTCTCGACCCACGAGAACATGGGAGCCTGCCTTGACGAAGCGGCCAGGCTCGGCGTCTATGACGTCATCGTGACGGCTTATAATTATGCGTTTCACCAAGACGCCAAGCTCCTCGAGTCGATGAACAAGGCCGCCGCCTCGGGGATCGGATTGATCGCCATGAAAACGCAGTGCCAACAAGAATGGTATCGCGAGGGGCTGCCCGCCGACCTCCAGCAATACTACCGGGGCGAGGTCGTCCACTCGGCGCTCCTCAAGTGGGTCCTGAACCACGACTGCTTCGCCACCGCTATTCCCGGGTTCGTAAATTTCGACCAGCTCGAGACCGACCTGCCATGCGCCGCGAGCCTCGAATACACGCCCGTCGAAAAGAAATTCCTCGAAGACCGCCAGGTCAAGCTGGCCATGACCCGCGCCTGCCGTCACTGCGGCCAGTGCTCGCCGACCTGCCCTTTCGGCGCCGACGTCCCCGGCCTGATGCGGGCCCACATGTACGCCTTCAGCTACGGCAACCCGGTCCAGGCCCGCGAGACCCTGGAAGCGACCGCCGGCCGGCACGGGCTCGATTCATGCCGGAACTGCGATTCGTGCCGGGCTTCCTGCTCGGGCAGCGTGCGGATCGGCCGGCGCATCGATCAACTGAAGCAGGTGTTCGCCTAGGACGCCCAACCATCGATCCCGCCTAAAGAGCGCGGGCGTTTGGCTTTTGTCGTTCGCTATCTCAGACAAAAGCGAAAGGCGCAAGGTTCCGGAACCGGGAAGATCTTAATGGAAGCCCGGATCCCTAATACGACTTTTCCCTTGACTTTCTGATCAAAGGGCGACGAAAATATCGCCGTAGAGGAGGGAATTATGCGCCAAATTCATCCGGAAAAGGCCATTATTTGCCTGACGTTGTTTTTGCTGCCGGCTGCTCTTTTGAGCCCGGGACAGGGCTCGCAGGCCGCTCCTCCGGCGAGACCGTTATCCGGGAATTCCCCCGGATATCTCACGGCGAACGCCCCGAAGATGACCTGGTCAACCTTCTTGGGAGGCTCATGGGATGACCAGCCGTTTTCCACTGCCGTGGATGCGAACGGCAACGTTTATGTGGCCGGTTACAGCCTGGCGTCTTGGGGCTCGCCGATCCGACCCTGGTCGGGCGGTTTTGTCGATGCCTACGTCGCTAAGCTGAACAGCGCCGGGGCTCTGCAGTGGAACACTTTCCTGGGAGGTTCACAGGCTGATCACGGCTACGGCATCGCCCTGGACGCGAGCGGCAATGTCTACGTGACGGGCTGGAGCGCCGGGACGTGGGGCACTCCCCTCAATCCGTTTGCCGGTGACGAGGATGTCTTTGTTGCCAAATTGAATACGAACGGGATTCTGCAATGGAACACATTCTTGGGAGGGCCGGGCTATCAGGAAGGCTGGGCGATATTCGTCGATGCCGGCGGGAATATCTATCTGGCCGGCGAGACCGACGAAACCTGGGGATCACCCGTGGAGTCTTTCACCGGGGGTGTGGACGGGTTCGCGGCCAAGGTGAGCGGTCTTGGCGTTCCGATGTGGCACACCTTCATGGGCGGCTTGGGTAATGATTTTGTCCGTTCCATGGCCGTGAATCTCAGCGGAGATGTCTATGTGGCGGGTATCAGCGATGCCTCCTGGGGTTCGCCGGTCCGTCCCTTTTCCAGCGGTTATACGGATGCCTTCGCCGCGAAGATCAATAGCCTCGGCGGCCGGCAATGGAACACCTTCCTGGGTTCGTCGGATTGGGACGAGGGCTACGGCGTCGCCGTGGATACAGCCTCAAACGCATACGTGACGGGATGGAGCAATGCGAACTGGGGTTCGCCGGTCCGTCCCTTTGATACCGCTGCCGATGCTTTCGCGGTCAAGTTGAGCACATCTGGGACGCTCCTGTGGAATACTTTCCTGGGCGGGCCGAGTGATGACCAGGGCTATGCCGTAGCCGTGGATGCGAGCGGGAGCTTATATGTAACAGGCGACAGCTTGGCGACTTGGGGTTCGCCCGCGCTCCCATTCTCCACAAGCCGAGATGCTTTTGCCGCCCGGCTCGACGGGAGCGGAGCCCTTGCTTGGAATGCCTTTCTGGGGGGGACGGATTCGGACACGGGCCGGGCCGTGGCTTCGGACTCGACCGGAAATGTTTATGTTGTGGGCAAGAGCTCGTCGACTTGGGGTTCGCCGGTTCGTCCCTACGCGGCGAATATAGATACCTTTGTCGCCAAGATTGTTCAGGAGCGCCCCCTGTGGGAGGCGCGCCATGCCGCCGGCGATTTCGACGGGGACGGGGCCGATGAACTGGCGGTCGACTTCGGCGCGACCGGCGCCTGGCTATGGGACAACGGCGCCTGGTCGCAGCTCACCCCTGTCAACCCCGAGTCCTTGCTCGCCGCCCCGGTCGAAGGCGGACAACCCGACCAGCTCTTGGCCGACCTCGGCGCCCAGGGCGTCTGGCTGTGGGGCGGCGGCGCCTGGACCCAGCTCAGCGGGGTCAACGCCGAGAGCCTGGCCGTGGTTGACGGTGACTCGGACGACAATAGCGAGGTCCTGGGTGATTTCGGCGCCGCGGGCCTGTGGTACTGGTCGGGTACCGATTGGACCCAGTTGAGCGGCGTCAACGCCGATTACGCGATGGGCATGGATTACGACGGCAACGGCAGGGACGACGTCATCGGCGATTTCGGGCCGACGGGCCTCTGGCTTTATGATGGCGACACCTGGACGCAGCTCAGCGGCGTCGACGCGGACTTTGTGACCGTCGCCGACTTCACCGATGACGGGATCAGCGAGTCGCTGGTGGGAGACTTCGGGGCGACCGGACTCTGGAAATGGACCATAACCGGCTGGCCCCCCTATAATCCGCTCACCGCCACCTGGACGCAGCTCAGCGGCGTGAATGCGGATTACGTAGTGATCGGGAACCCCTACCCCGCTCCCGGCGAAGAGATCTTCGGCGATTTCGGGCTCGACGGGGTTGTGGGTTTGGACCGGCGGCGTCTGGTCGATCCTGAGCGGGGTGAACGCGGAATATTTTGTCTGGATCGATATCAACGGGGACTGGATCGACGAGCTGGCGGTGGACTTCGGCGCCATGGGTCTCTGGTTTTGGGATGCCGGCGCCTGGACTCAGATCAGCGGCGTCGACCCGGATTACCTGATGATCGCCGACACGGACGGCGACGACAAATACGAACTCCTGGCGGATTTCGGCACGCTCGGATTGTGGGTGTGGAACGACAGCGCCTGGACGCAGATCAGCGCGAACAATCCGGAATAGAATATTATTAGCGGGTTCTCTCCCATCACACGGGCGCGGCGCACCTGGGAGTTCGGGTCCGGGAGCATATTGACATTCTGATTCCCTTGTACTATATCCTCGCCAATCGATAACGCCAGGCTAGCGAGGTCCGATCATGAAACTCCGTTTCGCAGTGATTCCGGTTCTATTAGCATTTCTAGCGGCCGGCCAGGGCTCTTCCTTTCCGGGTGCCATGACGGGCAGCGAGCCAAGTCGGGCACTTGATCAGTCCGCCTCCGGCGGCGCCGTTATCCCGGCCGGGGCCGTCTCTTCTCCCGGGGGCCTTGCCCATCACGCCGTCGGCGACTTCAACGCTGACGGGCTCGACGAGCTCCTGGTCGACCTCGGGACGGAAGGTATCTGGTGGTATGACCGGGGAGGCTGGAACAGGATCACCACGGCCAACCCGGAGGGGATGGTCCTGGCCGAGTTCGACGGCGACGCGGGGGCAGAGGTCTTTGTGGACGGGGGCGCCTCGGGTTTCAATGGCTCTTCAATTTTCTGAGCTTTCTACATTATAACGCCACCAATCCCGAGACCATGGCCGCCGCGGACGTCGACGGCGACGGGCTGGATGAGCCCATCGTGGATTTCGGGACGATCGGCCTCTATCAGTGGAATACCTCCTGGTCCAGGATCTCCGCCGTGAACCCGGATTATGTGATCGCGGCGGAGACCAACGGTGACGTGACCGATGAAGTCGTCGCCGATTTCGGCTCGGTGGGGCTCTGGAAGCGCCAGGCGGACGCCTGGACCCAGTTGACCGGCGTCAACGCCGAGTTCCTGACTTCGGGGAACCTCGATATCCATGCGGGCGCGGACCTGGTCGTCGATTTCGGCTCATTGGGCGTCTTTTACTGGAGCACGGGAGTCGGTAACTGGGTCATCCAGAGCGGCGCCAACCCCGAACATATGATCACGGGAGACGTCAAGGGGATCACCCAGGACGAGATCGTCGGCGATTTCGGGACGATCGGGCTCTGGCTGTGGTCGACGGGGAGCTGGACGCAACTGAGCGGCGTCAATCCCGACGACATGATCATCGCGGACCCGGACGGCGACGCCAAGGGGGAGGTCGTCGGAGACTTCGGCGCTCTTGGGATGTGGCTGTGGGATACCAACGTCTGGACGCAGCTCAGCGGAGTCAACCCTGAGGCGCTCCTGGCCGGGGATTTCGACGGCGACGCCCAGGACGAGATCCTGGGCGACTTCGGCGCGCTCGGCCTCTGGCGATTGGACGCGGGGGTCTGGAGCCAGATCAGCGGCGCCAATCTCGATTAATCCGGCCCTTCCGGAGGGCATGATCGCCATGCCCGGCCGTGGCCGCCTCG
>CAVSCD010000012.1:0-1056373 GCA_963726335.1 Candidatus Aminicenantota bacterium
CGTTCTTAACCCACATAATATTGGGGGTGATCGAGGAGAACGGGAGAATCGCCATGAAGAGAGTCACCTGCGCGGGGATCCTGGTCGCCGACCTGATCGCGGCCGAACTGCCCCGGGTTTCCCCTCCCGGCGGGATCACCTTCACCCACAGGGATATCGAGACCCATATCGGCGGCCACGCGGCCAACGTCTCGGCCGACCTGATGCGCCTGGGCATGAAGCCGGGCGAGGTCGGCTGCGTGGGGGCCGTGGGCACCGACCCCTTCGCCGATTTCTTCGAGCGGACGCTCACGGCGGAAGGGGTCGAGGTGAACTTCCAGCGGACGACACGTGCCCGGACCGCGGTCGACCTGATCCTGGTCGTCAAGGGCGAGGACCGCCGCTACCATGTCGGCGTGGGCGCCTTGTCCTACTTCGATCCCGATTTCGCCGTCTGGGCGGTGAAGGAAGACCCGCCCGCGGTGTTTTATGCCGGCGGCGTGGGCCTGGCGGATAAGTTCGACCACGGCTTGGCCGACGTCCTGCGCGAGGTCAAGCGGCTGGGCTGCCTGACGTTCGTCGACCCGGTCATGCCTTACAATAAGACCTGGCACTTCCTCCGGAAAGCCCTGCGCTGGACCGATATCTTCCACTGCAACGACGTCGAGGCCCTGAGCCTGACGCGGAAAAAGGATTTGCCGGCGGCCGTCGATTTCCTCCTCGATTCGGGACCGGAGCTCGTGCTCGTCAGCCGGGGGTCCAAGGGATTGACAGCCGCGACCCGCGGCCGCCGGCTGAGCATGGGCGGGTTCAAGGTCCGGGCGCTCGACCCCACGGGCGCCGGCGACGCCTTCTGCGCCGGGTTCATCCGCCGGACCGTCATGAAGCTCAAGTCCCGCCGGGTGAGCGGGCTCGAGTGGTCGGACGAAGAGTTGACCGAAGCCCTGCTCGAGGCGGAAGCTTCGGGCGCCGCCTGCGTCACCGGGATCGGCACGACTTCGGCAGTTTCGCGGGCCAAAGTCGACAGGCTCCTCGCCGCTCGAAAGAGACGATGTGATGAAGACGGTCCGGGTCGAATCCGTCGACTGACCCCACCCTGGGGGCCTATCGAACTCCCGAACGCGGGGCCTGTCATGGTGCGTCCCTGTCCGTCCTCGCGCCTCACCCGGGCCAGCCGCCGATGCTCCCCTTGCCCCCCGGTGGCGAACCGATCATTAAGAGCTCTTTTAAGATATTTAGCAGAATAGCGGCTTTATGTCGCTCCGCCGCTATTCTGATGGTAGCTCCGCAAATTGCGCTTCCCGCCGGTCCCCGTCGCTCCGGGCGGGCAGGGACTTAACGCCATGCCACCCGCGTCCTCCCTGTCGCCTTGACCGTGCTCCGATGCTTGGCCGGTATTGAGGCAGCTCAGCCGGCGGACCGCTTCTTCGATGTCGCCCGGGTGGCGCCGGTCGTGATGCCGCCGTCGACGAGCAGCGTCTGGCCGGTGACATAGGCGCTGGCGTCGGAGGCGAGGAAGACCACCGCCCCGTCCAGGTCCTCGGGCTGGCCGACGCGCTTCAGCGGGATCCGGTCGGAGATGTATTCGACCCAGGTCCGGGTCCTCGTAGAGGACCTCGGTCTGTTGCGTCTTGAACCAGCCGGGCGCCAGACAATTGACGGTGATCCCGTAGATCCCCCAGTCGTCGGCCAGGCTCATCGTGAGTTGCTTGACCCCGCCGCGGCTCGCGCAATAGGGGGCCAGGCCGCGTAGGCGAACACGCGACGTCACCGAACCGATGTTGATGATCCGGCCGTAGCGGCGCGGGATCATTCTTGGCCACGGCCTGGGCCATGAAGAACGGCCCGCGGAGGTTCGTTTCGAGGATCATGTTCCATTCCTCGGGCGTCACCTCGACCGCGGGCTTGCGGACGTTGCAGCCGGCGTTGTTGACCAGGATATCGATCTTGCCGAAATGCCGGTGCGTATCCTCGACCATGGCCTGGACGCTGTCATAGGAGCGGACATCGAGCTCGTGGGGGAAAGCCTCCCTGCCGATCTCGCGGATTTCGCGGGTCACCTCATCCAGTGATGCGAGCGACCTGCTGGTGACGGCGACATCCGCGCCGGCCCGGGCCAGGGCGCGCGCCATATACTGGCCCAGCCCCCGGCTCGAACCGGTGACGATGGCGACTTTCCCCGTGAGGTCAAACATATTCTCGGCCATTGGTGTTCTCCTTAATTGATCACTGGAATTATAAAGGAGAGTAGGAGTCCGTACAGAGAGATGCCCGTCGAGTTGCAGGGGGAATCCGTTTCCTTTATTGGCTGAGGCGAGGGGCTCCGCCCCTTTCGTGAAGGGCAACAATCATGGGAGGGTGGTATGGCGACAGTCCCTGCCCGCCCGGAGCGACGGGGACCCCTCTCTTGACGGGTGAGGCGCGAGGACGGACAGGGACGCGCCATGACAGGACCCTATTTATGGGCTCCGTCGTTCACGAAATGGGCGGCATAACCCCGGGGCCTCCCTATGGAAAAAGTCGGGCAAACATGGTAAATTCTATACTCAGACTGGTAAGTTCAGTGTGGGCGGTTAGCTCAGTTGGGAGAGCGCGGCGTTCGCAACGCTGAGGTCGGGAGTTCAAGTCTCCTACCGTCCACCACCTTATTCCCTGATTTATCAATCATTTGTCTAGGTTTTTGTTTTTAGCCTGATTAACTCAAACTGAGCCATTTTGGGCAGTTTTGTCCTCAATTTGTCCACACGGATTTTGAACAGAAGTCTGCCCAGGGCGCTAAACTAGGTGCAGAGTGGGAAAAGAAGAACGGCTTGGTAGATTGGCTCGCAGTCAAGAGGTTCCCGGTTCCATCCCGGTCAACTCGATCGAGACCTGCTAAGTTCATCTCCTGCCCCTAAGGCTAACTTGGCCGAGCATATCTGTACTAAGCCAACGTTTTGGAACCCACAGGACTATGACTATTGTTCCTTTGCCGTTTCTCATTTCATTCTATCTGGAGGATAAGCAGACGCAATTGAATCCGCACAAGAAGAAGTTGCGTGGGTAGACCTGAGCTTCACTGTTTAGTAAACTTGTTATTGCATCACTTCTGTATCTGGATGATCGCCTTTGCGGCTGAATCACGTGCTTCCTTCCTTTTATCCGTTTGTGCGGAGTCTAATGCCATGAGAGTTTTGCCTGTTCCGATTATTCCCAAGGTATTTGACGCATTACGACGTACCTAACGGTCCTTATCTTTTAAGGCTGTCATTATGAGGCTTATTGCCTTATCGGCTCGAAGGTCGCCAAGGGCATGAACTGCAGTCCCCCTGACTCGGGGATTATTGTCTTTTACGCAACGCATGATTGAAGTGATTGCTGATCTGCTCTTAATTATACGAAGGGATACGATTGATGCCTGCCTCTGAAGTGAGATTTTCAAATATTGGAGCCTCACCCAAGTTTTCCCCATTTTACCTGGACCGATTAGGGGGGCAGGTCATCGGCGCGTGACACTCGATGAGACGGCGCCGGAGCCGTTCCATCGATTTCCCGAATTCGCTCGGCTACGCCACCAGTTGAGTTGACAAAGGGCTTGTTGAAAAACCGAGAAGATAGGATAATCTATTTACAAAAACATCGCCCAGGAGGATGAGTCATTTCAATGTCTGATATCCCCGGAATAGTAGAGCATTTCCACTATTTCGGACTCTTTGCTTTACTCGTTCTCGGAGGTATCGGATTTCCCTTTCCTGAGGGGATCACACTTATGCTATGCGGGTTCTTAATCTCCCATGATATTGTCCGACCTCTCTCCGCCCTCATCGTTGTTTTCACCGGCATGTTAACGGGAGACCTCTTAATCTTTTTCCTTGGGAGGAAGTACGGACACAAGGTTGTCACCCTTAAGATATTCCACAGGATCCTCTCTCCTCAACGGCTCGCGAACCTAGAAAATACATTCAATAGACGGAAAATCCTTTACGTACTATTTGGACGATATCTGGGATCTTCTGTATTTCTCGTCGCAGGTATCTTGAGAATACCGTATGTGAGGTTTTTGGGGCTGGATATCGTCTCCTCAATCCTTGCGATCGGCTTATTGGTCGGGGCCGGCTACCTGGGCGGCAAGAGCATTCAGGTGTTGAAAAGGGACATCACACGGATCGAACACTGGGGAATTCTGTCCGCCATCGTCTTGCTGGCGGCTTATCTGTTTTTCAGATATTTCAAGGCCAGGCGTGGCCGCCTTTATGCCGGAATCAACGACTGGCCGGCATCGGAATAGCCTGCCGGCCTGGCTCGGGCTATACCGGTCAGTCCTTTCTGCCCCAGTTTTTCCAAGCGGGGTTGCGCCTTCTCCCCATATTTATTCAGCGTCCGGAATAACAGGAAGAAGAAACCCGCCCCCAGCAACAATAAGATCAGAATCGTGATCGCGTGTCTCCCGCGGATTTCTTTGAGCGGCGGGGCGAACGCAAGCAACACCAGCAGTCCCACGATCACCGTGACGGCATCGAAGCTCACCCGCTGCCAGTACCCGCCCCCCAAATGAAGCCACATCCCGAATTCGTCAAACGTCAGCGCCAGTCCGATTCCGTACGGCACCGATACCCACTCCGCCTTTCGGCCCCTCGGCCTGACGAAGAGCAAATAGCCCCCGACGCCCGACAGCAAAAAGATCCCCAAATTCAGATGATGAACGTGTGTGCCCCCCATGTAGATAAACAGGTCCGGGAACGTCCGGCTCATGATCAAAAAAACCAGGATCCGAGTGACGGTGAACGTGATCAGAAATACCACGAGCACCAGTCTCGCGACATGCCGCCTGTTTTCCCATCCATCCAGTCCGACCTTCGATCTGATCAAGCCGTTGTGATCCGGTTTTCCTGTCTTTTTAACGGCCATTTCCCTTCCATGTTTAATCGCCTGGAAAAAGTCTATCATAGACAGAAAGGGGCATCAAACGTCAAGCATGCCAAGTTACGTCCGTAACTTTATACATATCTACGAATTAAAAAGAGCGCGCCGGAAGGGATTTGAACCGAGAGCTTCCCCCTGGCCCTCGTCGGCTGGGTCTTCGGGCCGCAAGCTATCTGGTCGGCCTTTTTCACGGTCGGTAACTTCCTCTCGGGACGTACGACCTACGCGCTTGTTCTGCTGGCTGCATTCATTGCCAGTGGTCTCGTCCTGCTCCGGGTCATCAACCGGCTGCCCCGCTGCACCGGAGACACCGGCGCGGTGGGCGGACGGGCCTAGCCTCGACGGACTCCGGCCGTCCCACGGCGGCTTCACGACCAGCAAGCCACGCCTGCTTTTTGAGAAACCCGGATGCGTGGGTGGTTCGCCCATACGTAACTATGACCTGTCCCTTGAATCAAAGCGATTTCTCATGGTCAAGCTCGACCAAAGAAACCCCACGTCTGGCACCGAAATGGTCCTCGTCCAGAACGGCTTCGAGGAACTCAAGCGCCAGGTGCCCACCGCGAAGAAGTGAGGGTGTCGAGCGTAGTTCACTCCTCGAGCCTGCCCTCGGCACTGATGTTGTCCTGAAAAGATATGATAAACTCTTCCTGTTAGGAGAAATTAAGGTGTCGTCGCTGGGAATGACTGGAGCTGAAAGATGATCGATCCGGAAATCTGGGTCCTGGCCGGCACGGCCGCCTCGCTCGGCCTGGTCCACACCGTCATCGGCCCCGACCACTACCTCCCATTCATCGTCATCGGCCGGGCCAGGCGATGGACGCTCCGCAAGACGCTGGTCGTCGCCTTCCTGGCGGGACTGGGACACATCCTGAGCTCGGTCCTCCTCGGATTCCTGGGCATCGCCCTGGGGATCGCCGTCGCCCGGCTCGAAGGCGTGGAATCGACGCGCGGGTCCATCGCTTCCTGGCTGCTCATCGGCTTCGGCCTGGCCTATTTCGTCTGGGGCATGCGCCGGGCCTGGAAGGACAAGCCGCACCAGCATCCCCACCTCCATGACCACGGCGCCGGCGCTCCGCAGGATGCGCGCGAGCACGACGCCCCCCGCGAGCGCCCGCTCACTCACGCGGCCCCCGCGCCCGCGCCGGAAAGCGACCATCTCCACGAGCATGTCCACTCGCATGCCAAGGCTGAACACGCGCACGTCCACGGCGGCGAGGGCAAAACCAACATCACGCCCTGGATCCTGTTCACGATCTTCGTCTTCGGGCCCTGCGAGCCCCTGATCCCTTTGATCATGTATCCGGCGGCGCGGCACAGCCTGGCCGGCGTCGCCCTGGTGGCGGCCGCTTTCGGGGTCGTGACCATCGCCACCATGCTCGTCATCATCGCCGCGGCCTCGTGGGGCGCGAGCTTCGCCCGTCTGGGGAAGCTCGAAAAATATTCCCACGCCCTGGCCGGGTTGATGATCTTCGTCTCCGGGTTGGCCGTCCAGTTCCTCGGCCTCTGAGGCGTTGTCCCGTGAAGTTCGTCGTCGATGTCATGCTCGGTAAGCTCGCCAAGTGGCTGAGAATAATCGGGTTTGACGCCGCCTACGGGAACCGGGCGGCGGACCGTGAGCTCCTTCAGACGGCCCGCCGGGAGCGCCGGGTGCTTCTCACCCGGGACCGCCGGCTGCTCCAGTCGGCAAAAAATGTCCGCGGCCTGCTCATCGAGAGCGAGGACTGGCGCCGCCAGGTCGCCCAGGTCCTTGACGCCTTCGGCCTGCGGGACAAGGCGAGGCCGATGACGCGCTGCCTGGCCTGCAACCTCAGGCTGAAGCGCCTGTCGCGGAAGAACGCCAGGAATCTTGTGGCCCCGTTCGTCTTCGAACGCGCTTCGGCGTTTTCCATCTGTCCCGGGTGCGGGCGCGTCTACTGGCCGGGCACCCACTTCGGGGACATGGACAAGCAGCTCTCGAAAATCCTATAATTGGACCGGGGTTCCGGCTCGAAACCGCGACCCGTCGGGCACCGAGGAGCAGGTCATGGAAAAACACGTTCGCCTTATCGGCCTTTTCTGGATCATCTACGGCGCCATCGGTCTCTTCTTTGGGTTGACGGTCGCCGTCATCCTTTTCGGGCTCTCGTTCGTCCCGATGAATTGGGAGATCGGTCCCGGCCTGGTGCGGCTGATCGCCTGGGGGGCCGGCACGTTTTTCCTGCTCCTCGCCCTGCCGCAGATCATCGCCGGCTGGGGGTTGATGAGGAAGCGGGAGTGGGCCCGCATCCTCGTCCTGATCGTTTCCTTCTTCCACCTCCTGAGCTTTCCACTCGGCACGGCGCTCGCCGTCTACTCGTACGTCGTCCTGCTCAAGGACGAGACCGTCAAGCTCTTCTCCGCATCTTGATAATTCCGCGTCCAGCCTGTCTCATAATTCGGAAGAAAGCGTAGGCTCATATGGAAGCGGCAGCAGGACTCAAGTCGCGAGCTCGACGGTCCATGGAGTCGCCGGCCCGGCAGCCCGGCGATTCGCTTCCCGATCCGGCAAAAAGAAGCACATGGAGGGAGAGAGTTGCGCACCAGTGAGGTCCATCCGGTGACCCGATGCCTCAGGGCGGCGCTCGGGCCTGCAACTTGGGCCGCCGTCATCCTGGCGGTCGTTTTCTGGCCGGCCGCCGTCAGTCCGCAATCCACGGTGAACACAGAGGCGCCCGCCGCCCGAAATCCGATCGACCGGCTCGTCGACCCCGGCCCGACCGGCTCGGAGTATCTTGTCCGGGCGCGAGCCTTCCTTCTCGGAGATATGGGAACGGTCGGGACCGCGCTCCTCGAGCGGCGGCTGGAGACGAAGGCGACGGAGAACGTCAAGACCTTCCGGTTTTCCGGCCGTTCCAAGCCCGAGCTGGCCAGAAAGGGACGGGACATCGGAGGCGAGCTCACCGCCGTGACCTGTCGGCCGTCGCGGGCGGACGGTGAGACCGGCCGGGCCCCGGTTGAAGCGGGCGGAGCGGGCACCGGCTCCTGTTCCTGGGTCCTCGCCAATAACGGCGTCGTCAAGACGGAGACGATCGCCTTCCATCCCGACCATGCGCTGTCGATGAAAGGCAACGGGTCCGAGATCAGGTTCAACGGCCGGTTCGAGAGCCTGCTGTCGTGGCTCGAGTTTTTCCTGGATAACCCCTTCCGGCCGGGGGACGTCCATCAATCCCGGTTCATCCTCGACGGCCGCCCGTTCCTTTTTAAGTGCGAGGTCGGCGAACCCGAGGTTGTTAAGCCCTACGGGAAAAAGGCGTACAGGATCGACCTGACGATGTACGACGGCCGCCTTCCGGACGGCGGCGGGAACCCCAAGGTCGTCAAGAAGAAGGGCGCCATCCGGATCTGGCTGCGCCAGGACGGAGAGCACGGGAACGAGTTATTGCGTTTGAGCGTCCAATTCAAGTGGTACCTGACGCTGGTCTTCGACCTGGTCGAGACGCCGGGCCGCTCTCCGGCCGGCCCCGAACTTTTGCCTTGAACGGGAGCCCTTTTTTTCATATAATTCGTTGTTAGCTTATTTTACTTTTCGGATCGCGGAGATATCCATGAAAAGACTCCTAACCTGTTTTGCTTGTCTCGCGCTCATCACGGCCGGCTCGCTCTCTGCCCAGACAGGCCGGGGCCGGGTCCGGGGCCTTGTCCTGGACGACTCAAGCGGCCAACCGCTCCCGGACGTGACGGTCAAGTTGGTCATGCCCAGTCTGAACATGACTTTCCAGCCGGCGCCGGTGACCGACGCGTCCGGCAGTTGGACCGCCAATTTCCTGAGGACCGGGATGTGGACACTGGTGTTCGACAAGGTCGGGTACGCTCCCCAGACGATCAGCCATATGGTGAGGTACGACCCGGATTCCATGAAAGAGATCCTGACGGTCAGGCTCAGAATGATCAAGGGGCTTATCGTCAAGGAGACGGTGGTCGCCGAGGTGAAGAAGGCCGACAAGCTTTTCTTGGAGAAGAAATACCCGGAAGCCCGTCAGGTCCTCGAAAAGATCATCGCCGAAAACCCGGACGCCTATATCCTTTACAAGAATATCGGCAATTCTTATTTTGAAGAGGAAAACTATGGAGAGGCCATCAAGGCCTATATGAAGATTTTTGAAAAGGCGCCTGAAAGGGCGGACGTCATGGCCGCGATCGCCAATTCCTACAACAACCTGGACACGAAGGACGAAGCCGCCAAGTGGTACGGCAAGCTTTCGGTGGGTGACGTCCAGGACGTCGACACGGCCTACAACGCCGGCGTCTGCCTCTATAACGCGGGCAGCACCGACTCGGCCGCCCAGTACTTCAAGAAGTCCGTCCAGATCGACCCGAGCTTCGCCGAGGGCTACTACCAGCTCGGGATGGCCTCGGTGGCCCTGAACAAGACCGACGAGGCGATTGACGCCTTCAACAAATTCCTCGAGCTCGCCCCCGAATCTCCCCAGGCGGCGACGGCCAAATCCATCATGGAGGCATTGACGAAAAAATGAGACGCATCGGCGACTATACCCTCAGGCAGTTGGCCCGGCAGTACGAACGCGATATCTTCAAGGACTTTTTCCCCTTCCTGGACAAGCATGTCGTCGACCACAAGCTGGGCGGTTTCATGACCAATGTCGACCGCGACGGGACGCTCCTTAAGACGACCAAGAACACCTGGTACTGCGGCCGCGGCATCTGGGCCTACTCCTTTCTTTACAATAACTTCGATAAGCGCCAGAAATACCTCGACATCGCCGAGAAGGCGGTCCAGTTCATCATGCGGCACCCGCCCGAGGGGGACCATCTGTGGGCCGCCGAGTTCACCAAGGAAGGCGATCCGATCATCGTCGAGGGGCAGTTCATCGGCGGCACGTACTATCCCGTGAGCGAGGAAGTGTCGGGCGACCTGTTCATCGCCAACGGCTTGGCGGAATACTCCAAGGCGGCCGGCGACGCGGGCTACTGGGACCAGGCCAAGGAGATCGTCCTCAAGTGCGTCCGGATCTTCGACCGGCCCGACTATGCCCCGAACGCCGCCCAAGTCTACCTGGGCAAGGACGCCCCGTCGCTTCCCGGCGCCAGGCTCATGGGCGTGGCCATGCTGCTCCTGAACGTCACCCAGCAGATGCTCGAGCACCGCGACGACGCCGAGCTCGCGGCCGTGAACGAGCGGGCCGTCCGCTCGATCCTCGACCATCACTATAACCCCGAATACGGGCTGTTCAATGAGGTCCTCAACCACGACTACACGCGGCCGGACAACGTTTACCGGCACCTCGTCTACACCGGCCACGCCATCGAGACGATGTGGATGATGATCTACGAAGGCTACCGCCGGAACGACAAGGAGCTCTTCCGCCGGGCGTCGGCGCTCTTCAAGCGCCACATCGAGATCGCCTGGGACCAGGTCTTCGGCGGTTTCTTCAGGGGGCTCAAGGATGTCTACGCCAACCTCTGGATCCTGGACAAGCCGCTGTGGACCCAGGAGGAGGTCCTGATCGGGACCCTGTTCGTCATCGAGCATGCCGGCGAGGAGTGGGCGCAGGAGTGGTTCGCCCGGACCTTCGCCTTCGTCCAGGACAAGTTCTCGCTGCGCCAGCACGGGTTCTCCCTTTACGACGACTGGCCCGACCGGCTGGCGACCTTCGTCCCGCATCACACGCGGGTGGAGATCTTCCATCACCCCCGCCACCTGATGCAGAACCTGCTCAGCCTGCGGCGGCTGATCGGCCGCCGCGGGAGGCCGTCGGGATTCCTCGAATCCTGACCGGGCCGACGGATAGAAATGATTTGAGATATCGTAAAGCTTGGCATCGCGCCGTCGCGCCGGACGGGCGCTGGCGGCGACCCTGGCCGGGCTGGCCGGCTTGATCTTGCCTGGCGCCGCCGGCCGCCGCCGCCCCGGGGGCATCCGCCGGACGGCCGAGGTCCATTTCGGCCGTCTGCCTGCTCGATGGAGCCTCATATCAAAACAAGGCTCATGTCCTCGAGATGCTCGCCGCGGTCGAAAGAGGCCCGCGGGAAAACCTGGTGGTGACGCCGTTCCTGCCCTTCCTGAGCTTTGACGAGGGGAAGGAGAAGGCCTCGCTCCGGGAGTTCTTCGACTTCGCCAGGAGCCGGCGGGCCCACCTCGTCCTCGCCCTGGTCGAGCGCGCGGCATCGGGGAAGACCTATCACACGGCGCTCGTCATCGGCCCCCGCGGCGAGATCGCCGGCAAGTACCGCAAGAGCCACCGCACCGCCTGGGACGGAGACATCGCGCTCGGGGACGACCTTCCCGTCATCGAAACGCCCTTCGCCAAGATCGGGCTGACCATCGGCTCGGACTTCTATTACCCCGAGATCTACGAGGTCCTGCGGCTGAAGGGCGCCGAGGTCCTCGTCTGGCAGGATTTTCCGGAACGGCTCCGCGAGCACTACCAGTGGCTGCCGCTGCTTCACGCCCGGGCGGCCGACTCGCACGCTTTTCTGGTCACGGCTCACTACGCCGACCCGCGGACATACATCACGGCCAACCACGGTTACGGCCTGAGGGGCGCGGCTTTCGGCCGGAGCATGGTCATCGACCGGTCCGGGACGATCCGGGCGGACACCGGCTACCGGCACGGCGTGGCCCGCCTCGACCTCGACCTGGACGAACGGAAGGTCGACGTCTACTCGATGACCCCGAACTTCGAGAACCTCTTCTACGTCCCCAATAACGGCGGGCGGGCGGCCTTCAAGACGGTCGCCGAGCCATGGACGAAACCCGCGCCGCCCGCGTTCAAGAAGCGCCGGGCGCGCATCGCCGTCGCCTACGCGAGCGGCGACGACATGTGGAAGGACGGGGCTTACCCGAAGTGGATCTTCGAGCTTCTCGGCCGCGCCTGGGAGTTCAAGCCCGACCTCGTCCTTTTCTCCGAGAACGGCGTCAAGAATCCCGACGACCCCGAGGTCAAGAGGGGCCTGGCGGACATCTCCCGCTGGGCCGCCTCTCACCGCTGCTACGTCGTGGTCGGCGGCATCGGTGACGCCGCCTGCCCGAACGGGGCCGCCAAGATCTGGGACAGAAGCGGCCGCCTGGTCTACTCGGCGCCCCTCTACTGGCCCTCCGGGCTGGGTGGGTTCGATGTTCTGGACACCGATTTTGCCCGGATCGCGGCCCGCGAGTGCGGCGACCTTTCCCAGTTCCCGATCGACCGGACGCTCGCCCTCAAGGGGGCCGAGCTGATCCTCGACCCGAGCCAGATGTGGGGCCCCGACGGCCACCACAACGAGCTCCTGATCCGGGCCCGGGCGATCGACAACGGCGTCCATATCGCCTGCGCCCACTGGAACACGTCCGATCCCGGCCTGCGGAGCGTCATCGTCGACCCCTACGGCGGGATCGTCGCCTCGTCGACCTACCAGACGAGAGGCGTCATCTTCGCCGACATCGATTTCTCGGTGCCAAAAGTCTATTACGCCGGCCTCAGCCCGAAACAGCCCGAGCCCGGCTCCGAGGATATTCCCAATTACTTCACGCTGGACCTGCCCCAGGTCGTTCCCGGCTGGCGGGACATGATCTTCGAGAACCGGCGGCCCGGGCTGTATGGCTTGATCCCGACGGAGAACGAGATCACCCGCCGTTATATCAGCAAAGAGCTGCAAAAACGGCAAACTCAAAAGGAGGAGAAATGACCGACACCCGCGACCTCGGCATCGGCGTCATCGGCTGCGGCTTCATGGGCAAGACGCAGGTCGAGACGGTGGACAAGTTCGTCAAGGGCGCGACCATGAAGGCCGTCTTTGACGCCAACCTCGAGATGTCCAAGCCCGTGGCCGAAAAGTACGGCATCACCGCGGCGCAGACGCTGGCCGAGCTCTTGGCCCGCGACGACATCGACGCGGTGTTCATCGAGACGCCCCATTTCCTGCACGGCGAGCAGGCTCTGGCCGCCATCGCCGCCGGCAAGCACGTGATGATCGAGAAGCCGATGGCCCACTCCGTGGCCCTCTGCGACGAGATCATCCAGAAGGGGAAGGAGAAAGGGGTCCTGGTCTCGATCACCTTCTCGCAGCGCAGCCGCACCTGCAACCTGAAGGCCAAGGAGCTCATCGACCAGGGCGCGATCGGCCGCGTCCGGCAGATCCTCGATTTCCACCTGCTCGCCGGCGGGCTGGTGAAGTTCCCCAAGTGGCAGAGCGACAAGGAGAACCTGGGCATCCTGTTCGGGCACGCCATCCACTGCTTCGACCGCATCCGCTGGCTGACGGGCTCGGACTACGCCACGATCTACGGCAAGTGCATGAGCATGGACCCGCAGGCCGTGGTCGAGGCCTCGTCCATGGTGCTGATGAGCATGCTCGACGGCACCGTCGTCACGCTCTGGAGCTCCGGCGAGATGCCGCCGCCGTCGTTCGCCCGCCGGGAGTTCAGCGCCATGATCGTCGGCGACAAGGGCCTGATGGACCTCGACGCCTACGGCGAGCTGCTCATCAACACGAGCGGCAAGTGGGAGGTCGCGGCGAAGCAGGAGCCGGTGGATTGGGCGGGCAAGGGCTTCCTCGACCCCGTGCGCCTGCAGTCTTTCACCCGTCACGCCCAGGGGTTCATCGACGCCATCCGGGAGAAGCGGCAGCCCCCCGTAACCGGCTGGGACGGCCGCCAGGCCGTGGCCGCGGCCCTGGCCACCTACGAGTCCTCGAAGACCGGCCAGGAGATCGTCCTCAACAAATAAGTGAAGAATGGGGACGGTCCTATTTTTCGGATCGATAAATAGGATCGTCCCCCATTTTTTTATGCCGACGGCCCGGCCGGGCGGAGAAGCGAATCCTCGATATAATAAAACAATAAGGAGTAGGAGATGAGAAAAGAGCTGAGATTAGCGATGCTGCTGTTCCTGGCCGTCGCGCCGGCCGTCATCTTCCTGGCCGTGCCTTCCCCCTGCCAGGAGAAGTCCCTCCAGGCGGGAGACGACGGTCAGGGGCCGTGGTGGATGCAGGAGACGGCCATCACCCGCGACGGCGTCTTCCCGGCCCTCAAGGACAAGCCGTGGTGGCCGAAGGCCGCCGCCCTGAATGTCGGGGAGAGCTTCATCGTGGAGGAAGGCCCGGGCAAGGGCCGCGAGCTTGTGCGCGCCGAACGCATCCAGGACCGCTCCGGGAAGGAGCACGACGCCACCGTCTGGGTCATCGACGACGACGAGGACGGGAGCATCAAGACAGGGCGGCGACAAGGATTCCGACTGCTACGTGGCCGACTAGGAGCGCGACGGCATCGTCGACCGGATGGTCGACTACCAGGACCTGGACGGAGATAACGATCCCGACGAGATGGACATCCGGTACTTTACCAACGGCCGCCTCAACAACGCCTGGTTCGGCGAGGACCTGGACGACGACGGCCTCATGTGGAGCCTCCGCGGCTACGAGTACAGCGGCGAAAGCTACTTTGAAAGCGACCCCTACGGAGACAACATCTTCTACATGGGCAAGTTCAACCCGGTCGAGGGGACCTGGCTGCCCATCTCGGAGTGCCCGTTCGCCTTCTACGACACCGACAACGACGGCTACGCCGAGGAGGTCGTCCGGGTGAGCGCCGTGCCGCTGGGCTACGACCCGGCCAAGGACCCCGACTACGCCAACAGCGCCTTCGGACGTCCCTGGGAGGCGCCGATGGCCAAGATGGGCATCGTCAACATCCGCTACAGCTTCGACATCGACAACGGCAGCAACAAAGAACGGCCGCTTCACTACGAATTCGGGTTCAACCTGGTGGGGAAGACTCCCTATGACTATCCGGGAATGAACCACTTCAACCGGCTGCGGCGGCCGCCCCAGACGACGATCGTAGTTCCCTGGAAGACGATGCGGGCCGTCGCCGACTCCTACCCGGCCCGCGAGACCGGGTTCACCTGGCACGAGAACTTCGACGACACGATGGCCATCGGGTTCGCCGGCTACAAGGCGGAGGACTGGCGCTGGGAAGGCGTCTTCTGGGTCTGGGAGCGACGGTTCATGGAGAACACCGGCGGCCCGAACCAGAAATGGAACGTCCGCCGCGAGTGGATGAGCAAGCCGGCCTCGAGCCGCGAGCTCTATTACAGCGACGTCGACAAGCGCATCCACCTGTTCGGCGCCGAGGAGGGCTGGATCCAGATCGGCGATTTCAGCGGCCTGGGCCCGATCGGCGAGATCCGGATGTACGACACCGACGGCAACGGCTACTTCGACCGCTGGGAGACGTACCGCTCGGGCGACGCCGCTGCCTGTCCGCATCGCGAGCGTCCGGGACGAGAAGGCCCGCCGGCTCGAGTTCAACCAGGCCAAGCTGTCCGCCTTTTACGTGGGCGAGGTCCTGCCCAAGGCGAAGGCCGCCAACGAGAAGCTCATGACGGCGATGGCCGGGCTCCGGCCGTTCACCGCCCCCGAGGGGCTGAAGACGGCCATGGCCACCGGGCCCGAGAACTACCGGCGGTACGCGCAGGACGTGGCCCGGGAGCTCCAGTACCAGGACTTCCAGGCGTATTTCGGGAAACAGGCCAACGCCATCCTGCTGGCCGACAGCATGGACAAGAGCGGCAAGGAGTTCGCCGGCGACCTCCGCTGGCTGAAGCGGGGCGCCACGCCGGATGTCCTGGAGACGACGCCCAACACCCATACCGCCTGGCTGCTGGCGCGTCACCTCAAGGACCTCGACCAGGCTTACGGCGAGGGAGATTTTGACGGGGCGGCGGCGGCCGTCGAGGGCATCAAGCAGCTCGGCGTCTTTAAGTAACCGGGCGGAACGGGCCGTTCAGCGCCGGCCGCCGGCGGGGCGCGCCGGCTCAGCGGAGAGGTCCGCGAAGGCGAAAAACTGCCCGCGCTGGACCTTTTTGAACTTTCTGTCCTCGGCCTGCCACTCGATTTGCATCGTGCCTTTGTCGCCCGGCAGGATGTGCCAGTCGCCGACCAGGTAGACGCGGCCTTTCTCATCCGCCGCCAGCGAATCGATGGAGCGGGGAGTCCGGCCGTCGACGTCGACGATCCGGCCGTGATCAGCGATCGGAGCCTCCGGATCGAGCGGCGCGCTTCTCAGGTGGAAGTCCTCCCTCCTGTTCAGGACCTCGAGCGGGTCGTCCCGGTGGAGTTCGCCCGACCAACCCCTGTTGCTCACCGGGTCCCGCCGCTGGACGAAATAGACCCTGTCGCCGGCCAGGGCTTGGGAGAGAAAGACCGGTCCGATCCCGCGGATCGGGTGGAACGCGGCGCCGGAGCCGATGTCCGCCGACGGGTCGAAGACCCATAACCGTTCGTCCCCGCCGCCGTGGCTGCCCATGGTGAAGAGACACTTCTGCCGCCCCGGGAGGGCCGCGACCCAGGTCCAGCCGCGGTCTTTCTGGACGGGGGAAGCTCCGCCGCCGAAAGCGAACTCGGCCGGGGGCAGGACCCCGGCGAACCTCTCGATCCGGCCGGTCCCGCCCCGGACGCGATACAGGTCGCCGTCGTTGTCCCGCCAGAAGGTGAACCAGCAGTCTCCCCGGGCGTCGACGAACGACCAGAAGGACCCGTGTTTCCCGGCCTTCGCCAGACCGAGGTCGGTCTTGCGCCCGGTCGCGATGTCGATCCGGAAAACGCGGCAGCCGTCGGTCTTGACGTCGGCTTCGGCGAACGGCGTGGAGATGGCGTAAAGGCACTTGCGGACCGGGTCGACGTTGACGAAGGAGTAGACGCTGAACCTCTTTTTCAACACGCCGAAATCGCGGAACGTCCCCGTTTTGAGCTCATAGCCGAGAACGTGGGCCCCCGGAAAAGCCTCCTCGGCCTCTGGCCAATAATTGGCCAGGTGTGTCGCGAAATAGAGCCAGCCGTCATGCTCGACTATAGGGCTGTGGATCTTGCCCTGGCGGCTGGCCCGGAGGTCCTCGCCGCAGACGAGGGTCATGTCCCGGGCCAAGACCGTCAGCTTCCTGCGGACCGGGTCGAAGCGGAAGAAGCCCGCGCCGTGGCGGTTCGAGTGGGTGGAGCTCGCGAAGTAGCAGCACCCGTCCGAGGCGACGGTGATGCCCTGCCACTGGCCGTCGAAGTCGCTGCCGTAATCGTTCAAGGCGATGGACAGGACCGGAAGCGCCCCGCCGACAGGAATTTCCGCGCCGCCGACGCCCGCGAAACCTATGAGCAGAAGCCAGATGACGACGACCGGCGCGGCTGTCCAGCGTTTTCGACGACCTGACATCATCGGCAAACATAAAGCACCACCCCCGAAGTTGTCAAGGCCGCCGAAGGGCGACGGGCCGCGGTGGAGCGGAAGTATTTGTTTTTATGTGATTGTGTCATTCCTCAATGGGGTCCTGTCATGGCGCGCCCCTGTGCGTCCTCGCGCTGGCCGATATGATCGCGAATCGTCGATGGTATCACCCCGGGCCCCCTGGCGAACTGATAGTCAAGAGCTTTTTCAGGATATTTCCCAGAATAGCGGCTCCGAGTCGCTCCGCCGCTATTCTGATGGTCGCTCCGAAGACTCGGCTTCCCGCCGGTCCCCGTCGCTCCGGGCGCGAAGGGACTGGCGCCATGCCACCCCCGCTATGTCCTCCCGGCATCACACAAAAAGTTGCTCCCGTCTGGCTCGGCCCGGTTGACTTTCGGGCCCGTGTCGGCTAAATCATGGCTATGCTCAGACCGGTCCGCCGGCTCGCCCTCGTCGCCTTCGCCGCCTTCGTCATCGGTCCGCCGCTCTTTCCGGCTGCCGCGGCTGGTTCGCGGCCTCAAAAGACCGGACCGATCACGGTCGAGGAACGGACGAAAGAGCTGGGCCTGTGGGAGCCGCTCCTCGGGATGTTCGTCCACACCTGCGCCGCAGCCGATGTCAACGGGGACGGCTGGCTCGACCTTTTCGTCGGCGGGTTCTACCAGCAGCTGCCCCGGGACAAGTTCTTCCGGCTCGGCGAGCGAGGGGCGAAAGAGATCCCGCCGGATCGGCTGTTGCTGGGCGGCCCCGGCGGTTTCACCGTCGACCGGACCTTCCCCGAGATGAGGGACGGGAACTCGAGCGGCTCGGCTTTCGCCGACCTCGACGGCGACGGCGACCTCGACCTGCTGATCTCCCACTATTATCCCTACGAATATGTCGAGAAGCAGTTCGTGCGCGAGGGCGAGACCGCCCCGCGGCCGCTGCCGGCGAACGGCCAGCAGGTGATCGCCCTGCGCAATGACGGGGGGCGCTTCACGCGCGCCGGCCAGGTCGCGGGCGCGATCGCCGCCCGGGCGCTGGCCGTCGCCGATTTCGATCATGACGGCAAGCTCGACTTTTTCGTCGTCGAGGACATCTATTCCCAGACCAAGCTCGGCCCGCCGTCGAGCCGTCTCTACCTCGGCAACGGGGACCTCACCTTCCGCGAGGCGACGGCGTCCTCGGGGATCCCGGCGGACGTGAGCGGACTGGGCGCGGTCGCCGCCGACCTCAACGGCGACCGGGTTCCGGACATCTTCGTTTCGGGAACCCGGCGCACCCAGGCGGACCCCGAGGGACCCGGCACCTACGGCCGCGCCCGGCTGCTGGTCAACGACGGGCGCGGCCGCTTCCGCGAGGCCGACTCGTCCGCCTTCACGATGAGGTCGGGGGGCTGGAACGACGAATCGGCCGGCGTCGGCGCCGGCGACCTCAATGCCGACGGGCGGCCGGACCTCGTGGTCGGCGCGCACCCGTATCCCGGCCTGGCGGCCGTCTGGCCCCAGCCGATCCACGTCTATCTCAACGACGGGCCTGACGCCGCCGGGTTGCCGCGCTTCCGCGACGTGACCGGTGAATCGGGGATGGGGCTCGTCGACGCCAAGTATCCGCACGTCACGCTGGCCGACATGGACAACGACGGCCGGCTCGATATCGCCACCGGCGCCTCCGTCGGCGACGGCACGCATCCCGCGATCTGGCGCCACGCGGGGGTCGTGGACGGCGTCCCGCGGTTCACGCCGCCGGCGGGGCTGTTTGGAGAGCGGAGGCCGACGCCCGAGACGAGCTCGTGGGAAAAGGCGGGCAACACGCGTTACTGGCCCGTCGGGGTCAACGGCGATTTCGACGGCGACGGCGATATCGACATGTTTGTGGGGGAGTGGTTCCCGGAGCTGCCCTCGCGGCTCTTCGTCAACACGACGCCGGGCGGCCGCTCGATCGAGGTCGAGGTCGACCCGCCCGGACAAGCCTTCGGGGCGCTCGTCAACGTCTTCGAGGCGGAGCGGAGTTTCCCCTGGACGGTGCTGCGGCGCCCGGGCCGGCCGCGCGGCGGGCTGGTCTTCAGCCGCGAGGTTTCGTCGACGGAGAGCTACGGCTGCGGCATGCCCCGCCGACTGCACGTCGGGATCGGCGAGCACGGCCGCGTCGATGTCGAGGTCGTCGCCCCGTGGACGGGGAAGACCGTCGTCGTCAAGAATGTGCGCGCCGGGCGGACGCTGCGGGTCCGGCTGCCGGACGACTGACGACTTGCGGGAAGCACCTCTTTTCGTGTGATCGTGTTACCCCTTAATAGGGTCCTGTCATGGCGCGTCCCTGTCCGTCCTCGCGCCTCACCCGTCAACGACTGTTCGCGCGCTCCAATGGGAGAGGGGTCCCCGTCGCTCCGGGCGGGCAGGGACTATCGCCCTGCCACCCTTTCTATGACCATCTCGTATCACACGAAAAGAGTTTCACACCGATCGTGGACCGGCTTGACACCCATTCCGGTTTTTGGCTATATAACTCAGGCGGCCTCAGCGGAGACATTCGGCTGAGGGACTCACGCTTTTGTCCGGAGGGAGGATCTCATGAGACAACACAAAGTCGCCCTGATATCGGCTCTGGCGCTGTTCGCGTTCGCTTTCGGTGCCGGGCTGGCCGTCGCCCAGGAGCCCGATGCCGAGAACTGTAAGGACCACCCGCTCCTCAGCCGGATGAAGAATTTCGTCATCTCGAGCTGCGAGTCCAGATTCGACGCCGTCGATGTCTACGTGGCCGAAGGCGAGACCAAAACCGTCGAGGGGCAGAAGACGGTCATCGAATACGCCCTGCCAGAGGGCGTCCAGCCGCCCAGCTATCTCCAGATCCGCCGGAACTATGGCAACGCCATCAAGAACCTGGGCGGGGCGATCCTTTATGACGAAGGGCGCTACGTGAGCGGCAATGTCGTCAAGAATGGGCGCGAGGCGTGGGTCGTCGTTGAAGGCTTTAACGATGGGGGCAATTACTCGCTCACCATAGTCGAGGTCGAGGCCATGGTCCAGGAAGTGACGGCCGGCGAGATGCTGAACGCCCTGAACCGGGACGGGTTCATCGCCCTCTACATCAATTTCGACACCGGCAAGGCCGACATCAAGCCCGAGGCCGAGGCGACGGTCGCCCAGATCGTGAGCCTTCTCCAGGAAAACGCCGACCTCAAGGTCAGCATCGAGGGCCACACCGACAACGTCGGGACGGCCGCCGCGAATAAAGCCCTGTCCGAGGCGCGGGCCAAGTCCGTCATGGGCGCTGTCGTCAGGGGCGGGGTGGACGGGGCGCGGCTGAGCGCCGTCGGCTGGGGCCAGGAAAAACCGGTCGCCGACAACCGGACCGAGGATGGCCGGGCCAAGAACCGCCGTGTCGAGATCGTCAAGAAGTAGGCCTGCCGTACACGATCGGTCGGCTGCCCGGCCTGACGCTGGATATTCTCAATCGTCCAGGCCTGCCATTTCATAAAACGGTGACAATTGAGGAGCAATTCATGAAAGAACGCGCGCCCGCATCCGCTGTGTTCTTAACGCTCTGCGGCCTGGCCTGGACTTCGGCCGTGTTCGCATCTCCGGTAACGGGAAGCGCGCAGGCCACGGACCTGTCCTGGGCCGGACGGATCCGGACGGCGCATCCGCGCATCTACTTCACGGCTGAGACGTGGCCGCTCATCCGGGAGCGCGCCCTGACGGTCTGCGCAGAGGATTACGCGCGCGTGATTAAGATATCCCGGAGCCGAGGGGGCGACGACTGGCTCAAGATCAAGCGTCCGCCGCCGCTCGCCGGGAGCGAAGTCGAGGTCTATGACTGGGGCGTCCGCGTTTTCGCCCAGGCTTTCGTCCACAGGATGGAGCCGTCTGCCACGCTTCTCGCCGATATCAAGCAGCGCCTGCGGGCCAGCATCGCCTATTATCACGCCGCCTACTCCCAGAACAAGGAGGCCGCCTGGTACAGCCTGAGCCGGGCGGGCTGCTTCACCGCCCTCGATTGGCTGTGGAACGACCTGACCCCGGTGGAGCGGCGGGAGATCGGGGGCGGATTGCTCGCGCACGTCCGCGAAACGCTCCACAAGCCCGGCATCATCTATAAGAACGCGGGCGGGATCGTGGACGGAAATTACGGCGTCTACAACGTCGCCTGGTTCGCCGGACTGGCGCTGTTCCGCGAGGGGGTCGACGATGCCGCGGCCGCGGAGGCCCTGGCCAAGGGCTACGAGATCTATGTGAAGATGTTCGAGCACCGGGCGGCGGCGGCGGGCGATGACGGCGGCGGCGCTTCGGCGACTTTGGGCTACCTCCTGGGCGAGTACCCGAACGCCGATTGGAATTTCCTCCACACCTGGCGGTCGGCGGTCGGCGAGGACATCTCCGGGAAGCGCCCCTTTGACTATGGCTCCCTCCTGCCCGACTACCTCCTCTGGAACTGGCTTCCCGGCGACCATGAGTTCGGTTACGGCGATAACTACCACCTGACGAACGCCTTGCTGACCGGCCATCTCCACGACCACATGTCCCAGCTTCTGCATTTCTTTTCGGCCGGCCGTCCGGAGACCGCCGCGCTGGCGGCGCGAGTCCGGGAGCGGGTCGGGGGCGGGACGAACACCTCCTGGTTCATCCACCCGTTCCTGGCGGTCGAGCCGCTCCCCGCGCCGGCGGCGGATGCCGCCCGGCCCGAACCCCTCGCCCGTCATTTCGAGGGCATGGGCCAGGTCTTCTTCCGGTCGGGCGACGGGGTCGAGGACACTTATGCCCTGTTCGCCTGCGGCGGCGGGCTGTCCCAGCACCGCCACCTCGACGCCAACCATTTCACGATTTACAGCAAGGGCTTTCTGGCGTTGGACACGGGGACGCGCGAAGGCAACACGGATAACCTCCAGAACTACTTCGCCCAGACCGAAGCCCACAATTGCGTCATGATCAAGATGCCCGGCGAACCGCCCGTGCCGTACTGGAACGGCGAGGTCTTCGGGAACGGCGGGGGGCAGAACAAGGCGGTGGGCTCGCGGGTCATCGCCTTCGAGACGACGCCCGACTTCGCCTATGTCGCGGGGGACGCGACGCCCGTCTATCTGCCCGAGAAGTGCGAGCTGGCCGTGCGGCAGTTCGTCTTCGTCCCGCCGACTTATTTTGTCGTCTTCGACCGCGTGACTTCGACGCACGCCGAATACGCCAAGCGCTGGCTCATCCACCTGGCGAATGAGCCGGCCCCCGCGGGCGAGCGCGCCTGGCGGGCCGACCAGGCCGGCGGCCGGATATTCTGCCGGACGCTCCTGCCCGTTGATGCGGTCCTGGAGACGGTCGGCGGCCCGGGAAAGGAGTTCCTGGCCGACGGCGTGAACTATCCGATCGACGCCGGCCCGTCCGGCGAGCGGATCCGCAACGAGTACCCGGTCGACAAGATCTCCTATCCCGAGGTTCCCGAGCTCATGGGGCGCTGGCGGATCGAAGTGAAGCCGGGGGCCCCGCGCCGGGAGGACGTCTTCCTTCACCTCATTGATGTCGGGAACGCGGACGCCGCGGCCGTCGACAGCGCGCGGGTTCGCCAAGAGGGGGACGGCGTGACGCTGGACTTTGAAGCCGGGGCCCGGCGCGTGACCTTGAGATTTTCCGCCAGCGGACCGGCGGGCGGTGCCATCCGAATCGTCCGCGGCGACAAAACCCTCGTCGACCGCCCCCTGGCCGCCTCCGTCACGCCTCAATCCGGACGGTAGGGGAACCGGTTCTCCCGGCCGGCGCGGCCCGACCGAAAGCACGGGAGCGGACTTGCTCTTCCCGGCATTTTCAATTTAGAATGACTCCGCCTCGTATCTGTCGAGGCCAACGTCCGAGACCGAAGATTCGCGAAAGGATAAAGACATGAAGAACGATCGTCGGGGATTCTTGAAGCTGACCGGAATGGCCGGCCTCGGCCTGGCCGGCGGCGGTCTTCTCAACCGCCTCGCCGGGGGTTCGGAAGATATCAGCAAGGAAATGCCTTTTTCGGAATGCAGGGGAGAAACACCAGCCATGTCCACGCCTGATCGGAACGAAACAGAAACGAGTCTCATCGGCTTGTACGGATTCTGGGCCGCCGGCCTGGCCGGAGCCGAATTGCCCGAATTGTCCTTCCGGAGAAAAGAGTGGCAGGATCTCGGGACCTGGCGGGCGGCGGCCAGAAAAAGGCTGGGAGAGCGCCTGGCCATCCCGGATATCGGCGGGCTTCCCGAAGTCCGCCTCACAAAACAATATATCTATGACGGCCTGCATATCGAAGAATTGACCTGGCAGCTGCCGTACGGGCGTCCGACGGAAGCCGTCCTGCTGAAGCCCGAGAAGGAGACGAAGCCGCTGCCGGCCATCCTGGCTTTTCATGATCATGCCGCGAATAAATATTTCGGCACGCAAAAGATCACCAGGATCTCACCGGATCAGCACCCTATGATGATCGAGCATCAGAAAGCCTATTATGGGGGTTTCGCCTGGGCCAACGAGGTCGCCAGAAGAGGCTACGTCGTCCTGGTCCCGGACGCCTTCCCGTTTGCCAGCCGCCGGGTGATGATGCGGGATGTGCCGGCCAGCCTGCGGCAGGGGTTGAACGACCCGGATCCGGAGAAGACCGAACAGATCACGGCCTATAACGATTGGGCCGCCCAGCACGAACATGTCATGGCCAAATCGCTGTTCAGCGCCGGGCTGACCTGGCCGGGCGTGTTTTTTGCGGAAGACCTGAAGGCGCTCGATATCCTGTGCGCCCGCCCGGACGTTGATTCCTCACGTATCGGATGCGGCGGTCTTTCGGGAGGCGGCATGCGGACCGTATTTATGGGAGCCCTCGACGCCAGGATAAAATGCGCCGTGCCCGTGGGGTTCATGACCACCTGGAAGGATTTTGTCCTGAATAAATCGGTGACTCATACCTGGATGACCTACGTGCCGCTCCTGCCCCGGGAGCTGGATTTTCCGGAGATCCTGGGATTGAGGGCGCCGCTGCCCACGCTGGTCCTCAACGACAGCGATGACGAGTTATATACCCTGCCGGAAATGAAAAGAGCCGACGGCATTCTCCGGGAGGTTTTTGAGAAGGCGGGCGCCGGCGATCGTTACCGGTGCTCTTTTTACCCCGGCCCGCACAAGTTCGACCCGCCGATGCAGGCCGAAGCCTTCCGCTGGTTCGACAAATGGCTTAAGCCGGAATAGGTCCCGGGCGCCCGGCCGCTTCAGGCGGCCTGTGTCTTCTTCCTCTTCGAGTGCCACCGGAACAGCGCGCCGCTCAGGAAAACCAGCGCGGCCGCGGTCAGGTTCACCCCCAGCCGTTCGGAATTCCCCCTGACGGCCATCACGGCGATAACAACGAAGTAGATCGTGCCGTAGAGGAGAAGCGACAGCCCCACCAGGAGGAACGGCGACTCGACCTTGCGTCCGGTGTCGATCTTCGGCTCGCTGACGACCGACATCCGCTTGAAGAAGGCCTCGGAATTGGCGCGCTCCTCCTCTGGCGTCTTGGAGAACCGCGACCCGAGCCACAGCCCGAGGAGCGTGGCCACGATGTTGATGGCGATGCTGACCGAGTTGAAGGCCTGCTTGAGCCAATAGGACAGCGTCGGGTTGGTCGCCACGTCGTCTTTGTAAATGCTCAGGAGGACGCCGTTGAGGACGATGAGCAGGACGCCGGAGATCGTGCCCGTGATGACGCCGGTGACGGCGCCGCGGGCGTTCACCTTCTTGACGACCAGGCCGGCGAGGTAGGAGATCATGACCGCCGGGGCGAAGGCGCCCAGGATCTTGACCATGATATCGATCAGGTTGAAGACCTGCTTGAGATACTGGAGCCCCAGCGCAAAAAGCGTGGTCACCGACCCGATGATGACGGTGTTGTACCTTCCCATTCTGACGAGTCGTTTGTCGTCGGCGTCGGGCCGGAGGATCCTCTTATAGAAGTCCTGGGTCAGGACCCCCGAGAGGACGTTGTACTCGTTGCCCAGGGTCGAGAGCGTCGCGCTGCACATGCCGGCGACGAGCATGCCCATCAGGCCGATGGGCAGGACCTTGAGGGCCATCAGGACGTAGACCTCGTCGCTCCGCTGGAGGACGGACGGGCCCATGATGCCGGGGAGGTAGGCCCGGGCGGCGATGGCCGGGAAGAAGAAGATCAGCGGGCCGAGAAAGCTCATGACGCCCATGCCGATGGCGACCTTCTGGGCGTCCTTCTCGGTGGCGACGCAGTTGTATTTCTGGATCAGCCCCCAGGAGGCGTTGTAGGTGAGGAACGTCAGGCAGGCGAACATGACCCAGTAAAACAGGTCATAGGGCGGGGCGATCGGCTTGAGGAAGGTGTCGGGGATGTCGGGCGACGTCTGGATCGTCGAGATCAGGCCGGTGAACCCGCCGACGGCGTTCAAGGCCATGATAAAGAAAACGACGACCGCCAGGCCCAGGATCATGAACTGGAAGAAGTCGACGACCAGGACCGCCCACTGGCCGCCGAGCACGGAGAACAGGACCATGATCGTGCCGACGATCAGGATGCTGACGCTCAAGTTGAACCAGTCCGCGCCGATGGCGGGAACGAGGAAGATCGAGGTCGCCAGGATGCGGAGCGCGTTGTCGATGACCCGCAACGGAAACCCGGTCCAGACAAAGACCTGGTGAGCGACCTTGTTGAACCGCTGCTCCATGAACCCCAGGGGGGTGATCACCCGGGCCCGGCGCCAGCGCTTGGCGAAATAGAAAGTGGCCGGGACCATGGCGATGACGACCGTCCAGGCGATGGACATGGCCACGATGCCGTACTTGAAGGCGATCTGGGAGTAGATGACGAAGAAGGTGGCGCTGAACGACGACAGCCAGAGCGAGATCGCCGACAGCCACCAGGGCACGGCCGCGCCGGCCGCGAAATAGTCCTTGGCCTGGCGGATGTATTTTTTGAAATAGTTGCCGATGAACACGACGATGGCGAAATAGCTCAGGAGGAGGACATAGTCCCAGGACTGGAGGAAGCGGGTGGTGATGTTGGTTTCTTCCATGGCCTTCCGCCTAACGCGCCTGGATCAGGATCTGGACGGGCGCCAGAACCTTGGCGGCCGTCGCGGCCACCTCGGCCGCCCAACCCTCGCCCTGCGGCGTGGCGGGCGCCGTCAGCCCCTGGTGCCAGCCGCCCAGGAGCCAGTGCGTCCGCTTCGCGCCCGACGGGATGCTCAGCTTGACGTAACGGTCGAGGTCGTTCTCGGCGAACCCGGCGAATTCGGCGGGGTTGTAGATTACGGCCAGCCCGACCTCGCCGGCGCCCGGCGCTCCCTCGCCCCAGGTGGAGACGAATCCCCTGTCCATATCCATAGCGGCGGTCTCCTTGGGGAGCTTTTCGAGGCCGGGGCTGTAGATGACGTCGCCGCCCGTGCTCGAGGTGATGGTGACGTCCTGGCGCGACCAGGTGTTGTCGTTGAAGGCGGACATCAGGAGCGTGACCGTATACTGCGCCGCGGCCGGTCCGATGCCGGTGATGTCGACGCGGGCGACGGCCCTGACGGGACCGGCGGCGATCACCTTGCGCTCATACTGATTGGCGCCCTTGCCGGCGGGATTGACCGTGGAGATGCGGTTCTCGCCCTCCCAGATGTTGATCCCGCCGAGCCCGGAGGCGTCGCCGACGTGGAGGATGTCCATCCCCCAAGGCTGCATGTTGTGATAGCCGTAATCAGCCGTGAACAGGGACATGATCAGGGTCTTGTCGAGCTTGCCGAAGGCCTCGAGCTGGCCCCAGTAGAAGCGGTAGGCGGCCGAGTTCGATTCCCAGCCGATATTGGCGTTGACGGATTCCCAGGCAAGGCGGGCGTAGGTCGTGACCGGAAAGGGGTTGGGGCGCGTGCCTGTCGGGGAGTAGCGGGCCTCGATGACCGTCGCCCCGGGCGCCAGGTCAAGGACGAAGGCCAGCTCGTCCGCCTTCCCGTCGCCGTCGAGGTCGTCGGCTTGGTAGGGGACGGCCGTTCCGGCGACGCTGAATTCGCAGTTCAACGGGTTGAAATCGCCGGCCGCGGCGGCGATATCCGCCGCGGGTATGACGACCGCCTGGTTGGGCAGGGCCGACTCACCGGGGTTGGTGAGGGTGATGGCCAGGCTCTTCTCGAACCCGGCCGGGGCAGCGGCCGGGGCAGCTTCTTTTTTGCAAGCGATCCCGAGCAAGACGATCGATATACTCAAGATTAGCGAGACATGAAGGAACGGACGGTGTTTCAATGCGCGCCTCCTGGGTGTGTTTCCGTCACATTCTATTTAAGGGTGGCGGGCCTGTCAACCGAATCGCCTCGAAGACTACTGGGAGTCCCGAGCCGCATGGTTTACCCCCCTTTCATGACGCAGGCCCGAGGCTCTATGACGAATCGGAATTGCGGGACATGAACGAAAAATCCCGGGGACGCGATACGAAAAATCCGGGATATGACCGGAAAACGGGGACATGACCCTTTTCTCAGGAAAAGGGATCGTGTCCCCGTCTTCCGGATTGTGTCGCAGGATTCCCCATCCCCTTTTATCCTCTCCCTTGAGGGGATGGGATAAAAGGGAGGGCGATTCACCTGATCCGGCTCCAGCTCCCGCCGTTCCAGAGCCAGATGCCCGTAGTGCCGAAATCCGCCACGAACTCGCCGTAGCCATCGGCATCCGGATCGCACGCCGCCAGGGTGTTCGGATTGACCGCCGAGAGCTGGGACCAGGCCGGGTTGTTCCAGAGCCAGAGTCCTTGGGCGCCGAAGTCGGCCGCCAGCTCGTGTGTGCCGTCGATGTCGCCCAGGACCATCAAGTCGGGGTTCTGCAAACTGAGGTGGCTCCAGGCGCCGCTCGCCCGCTTCCAAATGCCGTTCCCCGCGCCGAAATCCGCGATGATCTCCTCGCCCGGCATCGCATCCACGTTTCCGGCGACGACCTGGTCCGGCCGGAGGCCGCTGAGCTGGCTCCAGACGCCGCCCTTCATCAGCCAGAGGCCGACCGCGCCGAACCCGGCGACGATCTCGTCTCCGCCCAGCCCGTCGACGTTGGCCTTGGCCAGCCCGTCGGCGTCAAAAGTGCTGAGCATGGTCCAGGTCCCGCCCTTCCACAGCCAAAGCCCGAGGAGGCCGAAATCGCCGACGAGCTCCCCGGCGCCGTCATTATCCACGTCCGCCGCCAGCAATCCCTGGGCGTCGCCGCCCGTCAGCTGGGCCCAGGCGCCGCCCTCCCATTTCCATAGTCCGGCTTTTCCGAAGTCCGCGATCACGGCGCACGGCCCGGCGGGGTTGATCCGGTCGGCGATCAGGCCTCCGGGATTCAGGCCCGTGATCTGGCTCCAGACGCCGCCGTTCCAGATCCACAGTCCCATCGACCCGAAGTCCGCCGCGATCTCAAGGGCAGTATCGCCGTCGAAATTCGCGGCCGTCAGGTCCTCGGGCTCGACCGGAGTCAGCTGGACCCAGTTGGCAGAGGCGAAGTACCAGAGGCCGGAGGTCGCCAGGTCGCCCACGATTTCATCGCCCGCGATTCCGTCCAGGTTCGCGCCGAGAAAGCACCGTCCCCCGGTATCGCTGATGATCTGAAGACTCCAAGGAGCGGCGATGATCTCGGCCCGGTTGTCGCCGTCCATGTCCGCTAAGTCACCGGCCATGCCGCCGGCGAGAGGCACGGAGGATCCGCTGTAGGCGTTGTTCTGAAATTCGACGACCAGCGGTCCCTGGCCGCTCACCATGACGACGGCCTCCGGCAGGCCGTCCCTGTCAATATCTCCGGCACGAACCTGGAAAGTCCCGTCGCCGGCATCGTCAAGGGTCGTCACGTTGTACTGAGCTCCATCGTGCTTCACCAGATAAACGGGAAATGTCGCCGAAACGACGTTATAGAGCCCGGTGATGATCTCCTCTTTGCCGTCGCCGTCGAAGTCGGCCGCGGCCGCGCCGCCCAGTCCCGCGGAGAACGAGCTGATGGTCTCTTCAACGGAGTACGCCGAGCCGTCATAGCCGATGATCATCATCTTGCCGGGGGGATAGTCCCAGGGGAGGGGGACGATGGCTTCGCGCTGCCCGTCACCGTCGGGATCGCCGACCGCGATCTGAAGGGCGTTCCCATTGGGCGCCGACCAGGCCAGGTCAAAGGTAGAACCGACGAATTATAATTATAGACGCTGATGTACGGGGCCGCGCCGCTGCCGTCCACGACGAGCTCATTCGCTCCGTCGCGGTCGATGTCGAAGATGGCCGCGGGCTGGTAAAGCCCGCCGAAATACTGCTCATGGACTTTTTGATAGGCTGCACCGTCCCACCGGTACATATAAATGGTGCCTGTCCCGTAGACATGGATGAGGAACTCGTTCCGGCCGTCATTATCGGCGTCCCCGACGGCGACGGGGATGACGTTGTCGCCGGAGCCGTAGAGATGGCTCCATTCCTCGACATAGGTTCCGCCCTGATTTCGAAAAACATAGGCATAGTGGGAGCCCCACGTCCCGGCGACGATGCGGTTCACCCCGTCGTTCCTGAGGTCCCCGGCGATCGCCCCATAGCAGCCGCCGGCGATCGGGGTGCTGGCGTCGGACACGAACTCGTGCGTTTCGGGCGGGCTCGGCAGGAGCCCGGTTTTTACCATGGCCCTCGGTGCGCCGGCCGGGAAACTCCCAGCCTGGAATGGAATCGGCGCTGCCATGGCCAGGACGGCAACGAAGACAGAAACCCGAAAAGGAAAGCGACGCATGGTATCCCCTCCTCGCAGGCCTAGAAAGCCTGTCTGCCCATCGACGATAGGATAGTAGGAAAGCTGTCCCGGAATGTCAAATTGACGCCCCTGGGAGAGGCAGACCGCCGCCATGCCCCAACATTATCCGCGCTCTAACTGCGGAAGGCGAACCGGAGGCGGGACTATTTGATATCGGTTTTCGGGCCGTCCGGCTCCGCATACGAGAAAGTGTTGTCCTTCAGGCGCCATTCGAACCGGCGAGTCTTCGCTCCGTCCTTGACCTCGAGGATGAAGGCCTCGTCTGTCAGCGTCCGCGACAGCGTCGCCCGCGGCGCGTTTTGAGCGAACGGCTCGATCAGGGCAGCAAAGGCGACGCGGCCGTCCGCTTTCTTCGACCACTGCCCCCGCCAGATCTCGAGGTAGAGGCTGTCGTTCCCCATCTTCTGGAAGTTGCTCGGGAGCTCATTAACGTTCACGGCGGCGGCGAGCGTCCGCGCGCCGTCCGGGTCGTTCGTCGGGAAGGTGATCTTGATCCCCGACCCCGGCGCCCGGCTGAGCCAGCTCGCCTCCCCGGCCGTGCCGTTGTCCGAGTTGAACTGGAGCATCCAGTCATAGGCATGGGGACGGCCGTCGAGCGGGTCGAGGACGTCAGCGACAAGCATCGTCCCCGGCTTCACGTAGAACACGGCCCGCCGATGGACGACGTCCTGGTAGCCGCGATGGGAAATCGCGATCACGTCCATCGTGTCGCCGTGATGCCAGGCCAGGAGATTCCCCGTCGCTCTGTCCTGGTCCCGGCCGTCGACGACCACGGTGTTGTGCTTATAGGTCTCGCGTTGGCCGTAGCCGGGGTCGATGAGCCAGGGATGGCCGTAAGCCTGGACATAGACCGAGGCCTTGTCGAAGTGGCCGTGGCCGCCGCCGTGCTCGCCGAACTTCACCGCGCCGTAGAAATCGTCCGGCTCCCAGCCGTTCCGAAAGATTCCGTAGCCGCTCTCCTCGAGAAGTACCGAGGTGAAGGCCGGCGTCCGCCACTCGATCTCGGGCCTGTCCGGCTCGGCCGGGGCGGCCTTATCCTCCCGGAGGTTCAAGGCCTTGAAAAAGTCGCCGCGGGCGAGGGTCTTGGCCATCCTCAGCGCGGCGCCCCCCCGCTGGAGGTTCAGCTTCTGCGAGTCGTTGAACAGCGGCATCTCGCCGCCCGGCGGCGCCATCTTGACCAGCCAGTCGAGCATCATGTCCAGGCGCCGGCCGTTGAGCTCGCGCCCGAAAAGGCCGACGCCATGGAGCTTTTTCGCGGCGCTGAACCACTCCTCGACGAGGTCGAAGGTGAAGATGTGATAGGCGATCGTCTTTTCCCACCAGCCGCCGTCCTTGTCGATCCCCGAGTAGAGGAAGGGCAGCTTGCTCTCGGCGAGCGCCCGCCAGGCGGGAGCCTCGGGGATGTCGGGCCAGTAGCTGGCCACGAACCCGAGCGAGCCCAGCCAGCGGCCCCAGGCGTTGTGGACGATGAAATTCGAATAGCTGACGGTCCAGGCCAGCTCGCGGCCGATCTCCCGGATCATCAGGATGATCCGGTCCTTCTCGTCATCGGTCAGGATATTCCGCGGCGCGAGGACGTCATAGGCATCCGAATAGCTGACCACGGCGCCCAGCCCGTCCCAGGAGCCCGGGACGTTGAGGTTGTAGTAGCACCGGAAATCGCCGTAGTCCTCGAACTGCCGGACCTGCGCCATGACGACGTCCTTGTAGGCGCGTCCCCACTTCTCGTCGCCCGTGGCGAGATAAGCGGTCCGCAGCGGGCCCATCTTCCGGCCGACGCCCTGCGCCAGCGCGTTGGTCTTGCCCCGCTCGTCGAGGTTGGGCGCGGGCTCATAATAGACGGGCACGTCGAGGGCCAGGGCGGCCTCCGCCGCCTCGAGCGCGGTTTTCATTTCTCCGGCGTAGCCCCGGCCGCGGTTGCGGGCAATCATCGCCGTCCAGTCCGCGGGCATCACCACCAGCCGGGGCGTGGCGACCGCCTTGGCCCGGGCGAGCCAGGCCGCGCCCTTCTCGTTTTCCGACGCGAACCGGGCGACGACGGAGAAGTAATGGGCCCGGGCGAGCGGCCCCGGCGTCTCCTGGAAAAGTTTCGCGCCGAACAGGCGGCCGTGATAGAGAAGCCCATGCTCGAGGAGTGCGTCCTCGAAGTCATAATCCGTGAGGGCCGTCCCGGCAGCCTTCCGCGTCATGTATTTGTAGTGCGTCACGAGGATCCAGTTGAGCTTCCGGTCGTGAACGGTCTTGACCGGCGCCCCGGCGACCTGGTGGGCAAATCGATGGGCCAGTGCCTGCCCCTCCGCCCCGCCGCCGAAACGGTGCATCTCGTTCTCGTACCGAGAGGCGTCGATCATCGCCTCGAGGAGCGTCTCGGCGTATTTCAGGGCCGGGGCGTCGGGCCGGCCGTGGAGGAGGACGAGCGCCAGTCCGAGCCGCCCGATGTCGCTTTCAGGTCCGATGAACCTCGGGTCGAGGGCCCGGCGGCGCCACAAGGCGAGTTGCTCATCCAGCCCCGGTGCCGGATAGCGTCCGCCGATCTCGATGAGGTTCGCGGCCGCCTCGATGGTCTCCTCGTCTTTCGAGGGGACGAGGTCGCGGACTGCGCCGGGGAGGTAGTCCTTGACGAATGCCGACCAGGCCGCGCGGGTATCGGCGGGAACGGCGGTCAGGTCCGCCGCGTACATCAGGCCCTTGAGGATCCGAGTGCGGTCGAGCAGGGAATAGTTGGCCAGTGGTTCGCCAACGAATTGCCCGGCCATCCGCACGACCTTATCTTGGGCAACGGCCGGCGCCGCGGGCAGCATTGCCGTCGCGAGTATGAGGACAAACGACAGCAGTAGGGAGGTGTCTTTTCTCATGCGCCTATCTTAACAAACTCGGGGGCGGTTCTGTCGTTATTTCATGGAAGAATCTCCAAACATGTGACGGCGATGATCTCACTGAGGGGTGGCACGGCGATAGCCCCTGCGCGCCCGGAGCGACGGGGACCCCTCTCCCCTGGGAGGGCGCGAGCAATCGTTGACGGGTGAGGCGCGAGGACGCACAGGGGCGCGCCGTGACAGGACCCCAATTCTCAATAACCTGATCACATAAACGGAGATGCCCCTTTTTTCATTTGCTTTTAGCCCCGAAAAAAAATATAAAATAGACGTACTCTCATAATTAATTAATGGAGGCCGTTTTATGTATCGTTCTCATCACCAACACCGTGTCCTCGGCAGCCTGGTCCTGGCGCTCTTCATCCTGAGCGTCGGCGGGTTCGCGGCGCAAGCCGCCGCGGCCGACCCGTTCAAAGCCTGGCCGCCCCGGGCGTTCCTCATCAAATCGCTGGTCAAATCGGTCGACGAAACGCTCAAAGCCTACCATCCGGAAACGGGCCGGTTCGGGACCGAGCCCTGGGTCTGCGGCGACCAGAACGTCATCCTGACGCTCGCGGCCGCCTGGTCGATCAAAGACCCGGCCAACCCGTACTATCACGACAAGAAGCTCCTGGCCGTGATCGGGAAGGGCGGCGAGGCCCTGGTCGACGACCAGGACAAGGACGGAAAGTGGATCTTCAAGAAGAAGGATCTCTCCACCTGGGGCATGATCTACATGCCTTGGACTTACAGCCGCTGGATCCGCACGTACCTGCTGGTCAAGGACGCCCTGCCCAAGGCCCAGCGCGAGAAATGGGAAAAGGGGCTGCTCCTCGGGTTCGCCGGCATCCGGCGGGACGAGATCAACAGGGTCCACAATATCCCCTGTCATCATGGGATGGCGCTCTACATCGCCGGCGTCGCCTTCAAGAACGAGGAATGGAAGAAGGCGGCCTGGGACTTCCAGCACAAGGTCATGGCCGAGCAGGCGCCCGAGGGCTACTGGTCCGAGAATTTCGGCCCGGTCGTCAGCTATAACATGGTTTACAGTGAATCCCTGGGGGTTTACTACTATTTCTCCAAGGACCCGGCCGTCCCCGAGGCCCTCAACCGGGCCGTCAAGTTCCACGCCGGCGTCCTCTGGTCGGACGGGACGTCCGCGTCCTCGATCGACGAGCGCGTGATCTATCACAAGAGCATCAACACCGGCAACGTCGGGTTCAGCTATTCGCCCGAGGGCCGTGGGTTCATCCTCTCCCAGCTGGCGAAGAGCGCGGCGGCCGGGAGCAGAGAAGGCGTCGGCGGCGACTACGCGGCGCAGATGCTCCTTTACGGCGGTCAGGGCGGGATCGTCCCGCTGCCGTCCGAGCAGGCCAAGGGCGTGTCCGTCCTGGGCGATAAAGCCGCCGTGATCGTCCGCGAAAAGCCGTGGGAGTGGGCGTTCTCCTCGTACACCACCAAGCCTCCCCAGAACCGCTGGATCCAGGACCGCCACAACTACGTCGACATCTACAACGCCGAGCTGGGCCTGGTCGCGGGCGGCGGGAACACCAAGCTCCAGCCGTATTGGTCCACCTTCACCGTCGGCGACCCGGGCTTCCTCAGGCACCTGGCGGGCCAGGAGGAGCCGAACTTCATCCCCGAGATCCCCCTGAAGTGGGTCGCGGACACGGCGGCCATCACCCAATCCGGAAACCCGACCAAGATGACCCTCAAGTACGGCGATATCGATTGCGCGGTCACGGTCGAGGCGATGGAGGGCGGGCGGGTGGCGATCGTCACCTACGAGGCCCCCGAGGGCAAGACCGTGGAGGCCCACCTGCCGCTGCTGATGCTGGCCGACTCGATCAAGACCGCCAAGGGTGTCGAGTTCGCCCTGGGCGAGAGCGAGCTCGTGCTCGACGCGAAGAATATCGGTGATCATTTCGACTTCGGGCGCCTGCGCGTCGTCATCCCGGAGGGCGCCTCGGTCCGCTGGCCGGCCAAGCAGCACAACCCCTACACCAAGGACGGCCACTCCGAGCTGCGGGACGCCAAGCTGGTCGTGGTCCTGCCGTTCGAAAAGACGAACGTCCAGAAAGTCATGCTGTCGGTCTATGAATGAGATCAGGCGCGGGCCTGAAAAGGAAACGGCGATGAAAAAGACATGCCTGACGATCCTGATCCTCGCCGCGGTTCTGGCGGCCTGCGGGCCGTCGAACAAGCTGACTTATGTTGAGAAACCCGAGGCCCGGACGATCGGCGTCCCCGTGAAATCCGTGAACTGGGTCAAGCCCCACTTCGCGCTGAATGCCGCTAAGCAGCCCCGGATCTATATCACGATGGGCCAGCAGGGCGACAATTTCTTCGTGGCCGAGGTCGACCCGGAGACGGGAGCGTCGAGGCAGTACCTGGGCACGGTCAAGAATTCCAACTTTCCGACGGCCACGCTGATGAGCCGGTCCGGGATGCTGTACGTCGGCGCCTCCTACGCGGGCCACCTCTACCGGTTCGACCCGCAGCGGGAGGTCCTCGAGGACCTGGGAGCCATCAACCCGGGGAAGGCCGAATTTCCCTGCGCCATCGACGAGGACAAGTCGGGGCGAGTTTGGGTCGGGAGCTATGGCACCGCCGACCTGACGGCGTTCGACCCGACATCGGGCGAGTTCGAGCGCTTCGGCCGGATGGACGACGTGGATATGTACAATTACCCGATGGTCAACGCCGACGGCCTGATCTGCAACAAGGTCATGATGACCAAGCCCAAGTGCGTCGTCCTCGACCCGAAAACCGGCCGCAAGGAAGTGGTCGGGCCGGTCTCGACCAAGGGCCAGGACACGTTCGACCTCCGGAAAGACGCCCAGGGCTGGGTGCATATCGTTTCCAGCCTGGGGAATTTCAAGATCCAGGGATTCCAGGCCGTGCCCGAGAAGCAGGCGCCGGCCGCTCCGGCGGAACCCCCGTTCCAGGACATCAAGGACGTCCGGTTCATCGGGCCCGAGGCGGAGCCGTATAAGCAGCTCGAAGTCGAGCTGGTGGACGGCAAAACGCGCACTCTCGATCTCAACCTTGAGCTGGCCGGGACGGACATCTTCTATATCCATGTCGGCCCGGACAGCCTGATCTACGGTTCGAGCATCCTGCCGCTCCACCTCTTCCGGTATAACCCGGGGACGGGCGAGCTCGTCGACCTGGGCAAGGCCTCGTCGACGGGCGGCGAGGCCTATTCCATGGCCAACCTGGACGGAAAGCTCTATATCTCCGCCTATACCGGGGCCACGCTGTCCGTTTACGACCCGGCGAAGCCTTATGCTTTCGGGAACACTCCCGAGAGCAACCCCCGCGACTTGGGGCGCATGGATAAGATCTCCTACCGGCCGCGCTCGACGCTGACCGGGCCGGCGGGCCGGGTCTGGGTGGCTTCGATCCCGGATTACGGCATGTGGGGCGGGCCGCTGTCGTGGTACGACCCGGCCACGAACGAGAAGAAGGCCTACTACGAGATCGTCGGCGACGCCAGCTGCTATACGCTGGCCTACCTGCCCCAGGCCGACTTGATCGCGGTCGGCACGACCATCCAGGCCGGATCGGGGGCCACGCCGAAAGTCAGCCAGGCCGTTCTTTTCCTGTGGGACCACAAGGCCGAGACGAAAGCCTGGGAAGGGACGATGGACCGGCCGGTCGAGACGTTCAACGCCCTGCTCGCGCTGCCGGACGGCAAGCTCCTGGGCACCGTCACCGGAGGGGATAAGCCCGAGCTCTTCCTGTTCAACCCGGCGACCCGGGTCTTCGAGAAGCGGGCCGACCTGCCGCCGGGCGCGCCGCGCGACCTCGGGCTGACGCTCGGGCCGGACGGCAAGGTGTACGGTTTCACGAGGTCCTGCCTTTACCGGCTGGATCCCGCGACGCTCCAGGTCAAGGAGATTTTGAAGCAGGAAGACGAGTTCGAGATCGCCGGGCCGATCCTGGGTAACGACATCTATTATGCCAAGGGACCGGCGCTCAAGTGCGTCACCCTGTTCCAACCTAAGAAGTGATAAATTCGGGATACTATATCAATTATGTAAAGAATTGGTGACAGGATATCAATTCACCAATTAACTGAAGACCTGCCGAAGTAAGCGTCTCGTGGACAGCCCTTAAAGGGATGTGTCTCCTTTTTTTGCCAGGGAATCCCCCTGCGTAGACCAGCCGCGTTCTTTTCTATCACCATAGCTGAGACGCCGCAGCCGGCCAGAAAAGCCGGTAATGCTATGTTGTTTGAAATTGGGTAATTGATATCCTGTCACCAATTTAGACGGGGTATAATACCGGGCGTGAAGACGCCCGGGCGGAAGCGGCTTTTGGCGGCGGCGGTCGTCGCCATCGCGGCTGTCATCCTTTTTCTCCTGGTCGTCCGCCCGAAGATATCGCGCGCCGGCCGCGTCGTGCGTAACCCCCAGGCCAATATCCTGCTCATCACTCTGGACACGACGCGCCCGGACCGCCTGGGCGCGTACGGATATCCGAAGGCCGAGACACCGGAGATCGACGGGCTGGCCCGCGCCGGCGCCCTGTTCGAGAACGCCTATTCGCCCGTCCCGATGACACTCCCCGCGCACGTTTCGATCCTGACGGGCACGACTCCCTTGTTCCACGGCGTCCATCTCAACGGCCAATCGGTCCTGGCGCCCGAGGCCGTCACTCTGGCGAAGGTCCTCAAGACATCGGGCTGGGCGACCGGCGCCTTCGTTTCGTCGTTCGTCCTGGACTCCCGGTTTGGGATCGATCAGGGGTTTGATGATTACATCGACAGGATGGAGGTCGGCGGCACGGTCAAGAACCTCGAATCGGAGCGGCGGGCCGGGGAGACTTTCCGCGATTTCGCGGCCTGGATGGAGCGCCGGACCCCCGGCAAGTTCTTCGCCTGGGTCCATTTTTACGACCCGCATTATCCCTACGAACCTCCCGATCCCTACCGGTCGGACCCGCGGCTCGCCGACCCCTACGACGGCGAGATCGCCGTGATGGACCATTACGTCGGCGAAAGCCTGCGCCTCCTCGAGAAGAAAGGCCTGGCGGATTCGACCCTGGTCATCCTGGCCGGGGACCACGGTGAAGCGTTCGGCGAGCACGGCGAGACCGACGGACATACCATCTTCGCCTACGAAGAGAATATCCGCGTTCCGCTGATCTTCTGGAGCGCCCGGGGCCTCCCCAAGGGGGCCAGGCTCGGCGGACGCGCCAGCCTCATCGATATCTTTCCGACGGTCTTGGATTACCTGAAGATCACAACGCCGGCCTTTGTCCAGGGGCGATCGCTCCTGCCGCTCCTGGGCGGCCGCCGGGCCGCTGAGCGCGACCTCTATTTTGAAACCGACTATTTCAGCGATATCTTCGGCTGCGCCCCTGTCCGCGGCGTTCTGTCCGGCCCGCTGAAGTTCATCGAACTGCCCCGGCCGGAGCTCTACGACCTGTCGGCCGACTCCGGCGAAAAAAACAACCTCGCGGGCGACACGCGGCCGGGCCGCCCGGGTCGAGGAGTCGCGCCGAGGCCCTTGCGATCCTCGAGACAGCGCAATCGGGAGGCGGCTGGTCGTCCGGCCAGGCGATGAGCGATGAGGCGAGGCGGCGGCTCGAGTCGCTGGGCTATCTCTCGGGAGGGGCCAAGCCGGCGCCCGGGCCCGCCTGCGACCCGAAGGATAAGATCGATTACTGGAACAGGTCCCTCCAGGCCAAGCGGCTCCTGGCCGAAGGGAAATCCGACGACGCCGAGACTCTCCTCCGTTCGCTGTTTGAAGACGACCCCCGCTTTGTTCCGGTGATCGAGGACCTGGGAGACTTATATTTCAGCCGGAAAAGAATTCAGCCGCTGAAAGACCTCTTCGGGAAGGCGATCGAGATGAACCCGGAATCGGGCAGCCTGAGGATCGTCTACGGACGCTTGCTCGTCCGCCTGGGCCTGGCGGGGGAGGCCGTTCCCGTGCTCGAGGCGGCCGAAAGCCTGGCCGGACCGGATGAGATGGAGCACGTCCATTTTACGCTGGGGAACGCCTTCGGCCAGCTCGGCCGCAATGAGGAGGCCGTACAGTCCTTCCGGAAAACCCTCGATCTCGAGCCGGAGAATTTCGAAGCGGCGCGGCTGCTGGGCGTTGTCCTGATGCGTTCCGGAAAGTTCGAGGAGGCCCTGGTCCATTTCGGGCAGGCCGAGAAGGGGATACCCCAGGACCCGCGCCTTCTCGAGGACACGGCCATGTCGCTGGCCGAGCTCCGGCGATTCGGCGAGGCGATCGGGTATTTCGAGCGGGCCGTGAAGGCCAACCCGGCGGCACCGATCTATGCGAATTACGCGCTCGCCTGCGCCGAGACCGGGGATTATGCGCGGGCCGTCGAGCTTATGCGCACCGCCCTCGCAAGGCCGGAGGCCGACACGAACCTGCGGGCGCTCGCTAACCGTTACCTCGCGGAATGGGCTGCGAGGCAGTAGTGGACTTCGCGGATGTCATATCGCGGAAAATTCTGCTTCCGGCCTGCCCGGAGAAAAATATCAATGCCAGCGAAGCGTGGTGGATGGGGCACGGGCGCTCACTTGCTTGACATATTTCGTAAGAAGGCTAAAAATAGCACTGAACCGAAATAGATTGACATATATAGAGCTCCGCGATTCCATGAAGGATTTCACGGTCTTCTCTGTCCGCGATATCTCCCGCGTCGACCCCGCCTTCCATCGCCGGCGCCTCAACGAATGGCAGGACAAGGGATACATCCGGAAGGTGATCAAGGGATTCTATGTTTTTGCCGACCGCGTCCTCGACGAATGGGCCCTGTTCGAGATCGCCAACCGGATCTACAAGCCTTCCTACGTCTCGCTGGAGTCGGCTCTGGCCCATCATCAGCTCATCCCGGAGAGCGTTTATGGCATGACATCGGTCTCGACCCGCAGAAGCTACCGTTTTGCATCGGCCGTTGCCGACTTCACCTTTCGGACCGTGAAGCCCCGGCTCTTCTTCGGCTATGACATCACCGCCGACGGCGGAAGGCGCGTAAAGATCGCCCGCCCCGAGAAGGCCTTTTTGGATTTTCTTTACCTGAACCCCGGTCTTCGGAGTGGCTCCGATTTCGATAGTCTTCGGATCGATGCCCAGCGGTTTTTTCAAATTGTGGATGAGAAGGGGCTCCGGGCGGCCCTGGCTCGTTTCGCCCAAAAAACCCTGACCGTCAGGGTTGATGATTTCCTGGAGTATCTCAGAGGCGGGAGCTAGCCGGGCCATGCTCGAACTGCATCAGATCGAGTCGTATTACCCGGAGCCGCTCCGGGCCTTCAAAAGGAATCTGCTGCGCGAGTATCTCCAGTATAAGCTTCTGGAAATCATTTATGATTCGAAGGAGGGAAGCCGACTGACATTCATGGGCGGCACGGCCATTCATATCGTCCATGGGGCCCCTCGATTCAGCGAAGACCTGGATTTCGACGATCGCGGACTCAGCGATGACGATTTCCGCAGCCTGGAAACGCGGGTCCGGTCAGGAATGGAGCTCCAGGGGTTTTCCGTGGAGACAAGCATCGTCAACCGAACGGCCCGCAGAATCATGGTCCGCTTCCCCGGCTTATTCCATCTTTACGAACTCTCGACCGATCCTCGGGAGAAGCTTCATCTTCAGATCGACTCCGAACCGCAGCGGTTCGAGTACGAAGCGTCAGCCGTCATGATTGATAAGTTCGATGTCTTCGGCCGGATCCTTGTCGCGCCCGCTGACCTGCTCCTGGCGCAGAAGGTGACCTGCCTTTTCACGCGCCGGCGCCCCATGGGACGCGATGTTTACGACGCGCTGTTCCTTTGGGGAAAAGCGGAGCCTCGTCCCGGCTATCTGGCCGAGCGGCTTGGCGTCAGGAGCGGACGCGATCTTCGGTTACGCTTGATCGATCGATGCCGGGAATTGGATTTTGACCGCCTGGCGGATGACGTCGCGCCCTTTTTGTTCCGGCGCGAGGAAGCCAAGAAAGTCAGGCTTTTCCCCGATTTCGTCAAGTCTCACGGATTCAAGGCCTGACATTTTTGTCGCCTCCCGCGCGCCAGGTGGCACCATCGGCCCCGAGTTGGGGCATTAATAACCCGGGGCAAAAAAAAGCCGGCCCCCGAAGGGGCCGGCTTTTGAACTTCTGCTCGTACTGCTGCTTTTTACCTGAAGCTGAACCGCACTCCGATCTGGAGGACTCTCGGATTGTTGACACTCGTCGGCTGGTCGAGCGTTGTGGGAACCTTGGCTTCGTTGATGGTCGTGGTCTTCATGACGTCGGTCGCGTTGTAGAGAGTGCCGTAGATGGTGCTGGAGACGTTGTCGCTGAACTTGAACTGCTTTTCCAGGGTGAGGTTCATGTAATAGAAGTCGGGCATCCGATAGTCCCCGTACTTGTCGCCTTTGTTCGGCAGGGCCTGGCTGAGATAAGAGGTGACCCAATTGCCGTTGATCGGATAGCCCTGGCGGGCATCCAAAAATCCGGAGAGGTTGATCCCCATGGGCAGGGCCACGAGTCCGGAGATCTTGAAGTGCCAGGTGACATTCTGGCCGGGTTCCGTGCTGCGATACTGGTAGGCCTGGTAGGGGGCATCGTTGTTAAAGTCGAACAGCGTGGACATGCCCGTTTCGCCCTTGTCGGCGTGATAGCTCCAGTCCTGGAGATCGCCGGAACCTTGGATCATCCAGCCGTGGCTGAACCTCTTGGTGAAGATGAGCTCGAGGCCCTTGAAATCGTTGTAGGTGTTCTGGTAGGCGTCGTACATGTAGCCGCTTGGCGTGGGGTACTTGGCGTCTCTCTGGTAAATATCCCAGCCTGTCGTGGGGTCCGTGCCCATCAGCTTGCTCGTGTCGTTCGGCAGCAAGGTGGGGCTCGCGTACGTGCCGGTGTAGCCCCGGGCCCACTGGAGGTTGTAGTTCTTCTTGTAGGCGCCCAGGATCTGCACGCTGAAGTCGTTGCTCAGCATCTTCTCGTAGCTCAGCAGGAACTCGCGGATCTTCTCGGGGGTATAGCTGTCAGCCAGGTAGTCGGTGGGATCCTTGCCCTGGGCCTGGTTGCCGAGCGGGTTGCCGGCGAAAGACACGTACATCCAGCCGGGATAGGTCCAGGCGTTCCAGGGAACTTGTCCCTTGCCATACTTGGCTTCGAGGATGGGGGTCTCAGCCTGGGTCACTTTGGCTATGTTCTGGACGTCAGTCGGGTTGGGAAACCGGCCGAACCAGTTGAGGAAGAAGATCTCGTTGGTGCCCCAGTCCGGGATGTAGTTGTTGTTGTAATCGATGAAGGGCATCGTGAACTCACCGCGAGTATTGCCCCCCTTGAACCCGGCGCTGATCCTGATCCCGCTTTCGAACATGCCGCCGTAATCGGCGTACATGGCCTTGAGGATGTCCTTCCCCTTGCCGGTGAGGTCATAGGTCAGGGTCACTCTCGGGGAGAATGTCGGATCGACGCTGAGCTTTCCGCCCTCGACGGACGTTTCGCCGGTCCACTGGGCCCAGCCGGCGACCAACGACGGATCGTCGTTGGGAGCCAGGCCGTGATAGGTCACGGGTTCCCAGGCCACGGCGTGCCAGTCCATCCGCATGCCGATGGTGGCGGTGAGCCGGCCATAGCTCATGATGTCCTGAAGATAAACGCCCGTGCGCTCGGCGCGCTTCTCGCCGTAGCGATCATTGTACGTCTGGAGCCGGCCCCAATAGTAGAGGCCGTTAAACGGCCCCGGGGCGTTGTTCGGCACCGAAGAGGAACTCGTCGAAGGATAATCTTGAACGAACATCTGGTTCGGCGCCATGTACTCTTCGATGAACCGGGAGTAGTTCCGGTCCACCCCGGCCTTGAATTCGTGGTCGCCGCCCAGGACGCGCTCGGCGAAGTAGTTGGCTTCGAGGACGAAATAGGGCCGCTTCTGCTGGTCGCCGTAGTGCTGCCAGTGGCCGGTCGCTTCGGTGTTGTAGGGGGGATTCTTATAGTAATTGTAGGTGTAGTACCTGTTCTTCGGGTTGTAGGTGCGGCCTTCCTCGTACGACACGTCTCCGGCTCCCGTCCAGGTAAAGTTGGCCTGGTGGGTCGCCGTCTTTCCGGCAAAATAGGTCAGTTTGCCGCTCAACAGGAGCTTGTCCCCGAGGGTCTGGGTGACTTGGGCGGTGTAGGTATCATAGGGATTGGCCCGGTCGAGCTTGTTGACGGTAACGATGGCCGTGCTGAAATCCACGTTGACGGCCTGGCTGTCGGTGTGGGCATAGGCCAGTTCCAGGGTCGTTTTCTTCCACTGGAAATTCATCTTGCCGTACATATCCGGGGTGTAATACCTGTCCGCAATGGCTCCGGAATTGCCCTTGGTCTGGGAATCGATGACTCCCCAGGAGCCGAAGAACCAGATATGGTCCTGAAGGATGGGGCCGCCCAGCGCTACGCCGTAATCATAGGTCCTGTAGACGCCCGCCCTGCCCTTGTTGCCAAGGTAGACGACCCCAGGCTCGGGGGGCGTGGGCGCGGGCCCCATGTTGGCGGGGAGCTTTTTGTTGGACTGGAGGCTTTTGTCCATCAGGGCGATGTAGGACTCGCCGGACAACCTGTTCCCGCCGCGCTTGGTGACGAAGTTGACCGTGGCGCCGCCCTGGACGTTGGTGATGTCCTGTCCCGAGGTCGTGACCTGGGTCTCTTCAACGCGGACGGTGTTGACGCCGGTCGGCATGCCGCTCGCGCCGTAAGTGGACCTGAAGGAGGCGCCGTCCATGCTGAATTCTCCAACCTGGAACCTGACGCCGAACCCGTGGATGACTCCCGTGCCCGAGCCCGCGATCTGCGGATGCGCGCTCATGGTGCCGGGCGCCATATTTACGATCTCGGATGTTCTCCTGGCCACGGGCATCGAGTTGACTTCCTCACTCGTGTAGCTGGCCGCGACGCTGGCCTTTCTGGTGTTGATCAGGGGAACCTCGCCGACGACCGTCACTTCCTCCTCGATGCCGCCGGTCTCCATGGCCACATCGACTTCCTTCGTGGAGAGGACGTTGACCCGGATGCCGCTCCGGACGACGGACTTGAATCCCTGGAGCACGAACTTGAGCTCGTAGTTGCCAGGGGCGAGTTTCCAGAATCTGTAGCTGCCTTCTTTCGTCGTGACGACGTCAAGGCGGCCATAGGTCCGTCCGGTCAGGGTGACCGTCACTCCGGGAAGGGGCGAGCCATCCTCGGCCAGCGTCACTTTGCCGAGAATTTCGCCCGTAACCTCTTGGCCGTACGTGAGGAAGGCAGAAAGGGCGATAAATGCGAACAACAAAACAAGCCTTTTCATTAATCCTCCTTTAGAAAAAAACCACATGAACCAAACCATGAAGCCTTGATGAATTCTACTAGACGATTTTCACCTCCTTTCATTAGATACCTGTATTTGCAAATTATATGCCAACCTGGACTTGAGATATCTATTGAATATTCAACAGTTTACAAAATCAAACGTCTCGCTTGAATCCAATTATCTGCATTCTGTCCAAATATTTGGATTGCGATGAACGGTCCAAGGATCTTTATTATTTGATCCGACTCCCGTTAATCGGAGTTTATATAGAGGATGGGATACTTCATGTCAAGCCGAGGAGCGGCCGCGTTGATTCAGCCGGATATTTTCGCTAAAATAGCGCCATGATCAGAAGATCCGCTTCTCTTATGATGATTCTCTGTTTGACTATCTTAAGCGTCTTTCTTATCCCTGCCGCGGGTCAGAAGACGTCCTCGAAGGCCGTCAAGCCGGCCGGGCTCGGTGAAAAGTACCAGTCGTGGCTCGAGCTGACGACGTACATCATCCTGCCTCAGGAGAAGGAGGTTTTCTCCAAGCTCCAAAGCGACTTCGAGAGGGATATCTTCATAGAATCCTTCTGGAAGCAGCGGGACCCGACTCCCGGCACGCCGGAGAACGAGTACAAGGACGAGATCAACAAGCGCTTTCTTTACGTCAATAAGGAGTTCTCGAGGGACACCCCGCGGCCGGGCTGGATGACAGACCGGGGGCGCATCTACATGATCCTCGGTGAGCCCCAAGGCCGGGAGAAGTTCAGCATGCCCGAGCTCCATCCCGCCGAGCTCTGGTCCTATTACGGCGACACCAGCAAGGGTTTGCCGACCTATTTCGGGCTCATCTTCTTCCGCCGCCAGGGGATCGGTGAGTACATCCTCTACAGCCCCGCGGGCGACGGGCCCAAGAGCCTCGTCGTCTTCATGCCCAACCTGGGTTTCAATGTCGACAGCCGGTCGGACGTCGTCGCCTATCTCCAGGAGAATGCCCCATCGCTGGCCCCCTACGCCCTGTCCATCATTCCGCAGGATTCGGGTCTCGATTTCGACCCTTCGGTGCGCTCGGAAATCGAGATGGCGCAGATACTGGAGTCCCCCCGCAAGAATATCAACGCCTCCTATGCCACCCACTTCATGAACTACAAGGGGCTGGTGAGCACGGAATACCTGACCAATTTCGTCGAATCCGATGCCGTCGTGGCCGTGGTGCGGGACCCGGTCGAGGGGATCCCCTTCCTGCATTTTTCGGTGGCTCCCCGGTCCATCTCCGTCGATTATTACGCCCCCGACAACAAGTATTTCTGCAATTACGCGGTCGACGTCAGCCTGAAGAAGGGCGAGACGTTCATCTACCAATCGTCCAAGGACTTCAGCTATTATTTTCCCGAGGACGAGAGCGAGATGGTGGCCGCCAACGGCGTCGTCATCCAGGATTTCGTCCCCGTCATCGAAGGGCAATTCAAGCTGACCGTCCTGCTGCGGAACTCCGTGGGCAAGGAGTTCAGCCTGTTCGAAAGGGACGTCGTCATCGACAGCGCTCCCGGGACCCGGCTCGGGACCGTCCTCGTGGGCTACCGGACGGAAACCCTCCGGGACGACACGCTGACGGCTTTCAGGGTGTTTGACCAGCGGCTCATGACCGATCCCAAGAACACGTTCACCCCGACGGATTCGGTCGCCCTGCTCTTCCAGGTGGAAAATCCGACCGAAGAGCTCCGGAGAACGGGCGAGATCAAGATCGCTTTCAAGGGCGCCAAAACCGACAACCCCACCCTCAAGGAATTCACCGTCCCGCTCAGCCGGCAGCCGTATCGCCGGGTCATGGTGTTCAGCCAAGCCATTCCCGCCGCCGACCTGCCGCCGGATTACTACGACGTGACCGTAAGCCTCGTCGACGGCGAACGGGTCGTCGATACCGAAGCGGCCATGTTCGTGGTCTCGCCGGCGGCCAAGCTCGCCCGGCCGATCATCCTGGCCAAGACCGTCCCGCGCGCCAGCCTCCATCTCCAGTACCTGGCGCTGGCCGGCGAATCCGAAAAGGCCGGGGATCCGCGGCTGGCCGAAAGCTATTTTGAAAAGGCGCAGAGCCTGGTCCCGGAGAGCGCGGAGGCCACGGCTTACCACTGCGGTTTCCTGATGAGGACCAAGCAGTTCGAACGGGCGCTCGAGCTCATCGAAAAGGTCAAGGCGGACCCGGCGCTCCAGTTCGACTATTACCTGATCAAGGGCAAGGCTTTGCGGGAGCTCGGGCGCTGCGAGGAGGCGATTCCCCTGCTCGAGGCCGGGAATAAACTCTATAACAGCGATACCCGCCTGCTCAACGCCCTCGGCTACTGTTATTATCGGACCGGTCTGAAGACGCAGGCGCTCGAGGCCCTGAAGGCGTCGCTCCGGCTCAGCCCCGACCAGGCGGACATCAAGACGTTGGTCGAGGAGATCAACGCGCTTCAGTGATCCCGGTCCCGTCACGGGTTGAGCTTCCGGCCCGACTCCGCCGCCTTCTTATCATCGGCACGATCGGCCGTAGGCTCTGTGACGGAAAGTGTGGTTAGAACGGTTTTGAGGAAGGTGATCGGCCGCCATCGGCCTGGCTCCCGTTCGGGTTCTTAACGCCGTGCTCTCGACGCCCTTCTCGGCGGCTGCGGAACTGCGCGCCATGACCGGCTCCTCTCATCCTTGCCTGTGCTCTCAATCCGGCATCTCCGATTGTTCCTTCCACTGCTCGAACAGTCCTCGCCGCCCCGAAGGCAGGGAACCTCGAAGGACATCTCGAGCAGGCTGAACCCGAAATGGTCGCTGCGGCCGCACGGCGGCCGATCACCTTCCGACCTGATCCAGCACCACACTCATCGTCATAGAGCCCCGCCCGGATTGACACGTTTGTCCGGGCGCGGATATAATGCCGCTAGAGTCCGGAGGTCAATATGAAAAAAATCGCCTTACTTCTGTTGTCCGCGGCCGTGTTGGCCGGCGCCGCGAACGCGCAGGTCATGGATGACGTCTTCAAGCAGAAGATCCTGACGATCAGCGAACAGGATTTCTGGAGCTCGTTCCTGCCCCTGAAAGGGCTGGAACCGGCCGTGGCCGCGGGCCAGGCCGGGAAGCGCGACGCCGCCTACCGTCTGTTGGGCGACTACCATCGCGGGACCCTGGCCATGGAAGCTGACGCCTATAAGCAGGAGATCGCCGCCGGCGCCAAGGAGGCTTCTGCCCTCGAAAGCCGGCGCGCCGCCGCCGACCGCGTCCTCCGCCGTGAGATTCACGGCTGGGCGGGCCAGGTGATCAAGTTCGGCCCGGTGATCGATTTCAACGCCGATTTCGGGCGGTCCGGTCAGTACGGCTTCCATTATCTCGGCTGGCTGAAGCCCGTCCTCGACCAGTACGTGACGAGCCGGGAAACGAAATACCGCGACGATTTCATCGCCGTCACCCAGCAATACTACGACCAGCGCACGGGCCTCAAGCTCCGGTATCGATCAATTCACCCGGTGTACTACGAGCTCGGCGCCTGGGCCAAGACCGAGATCTTCCTGCCGGCCTACGCGGTGCTGGCGGGCGAGAAGGCCCTCGACACGAACGGCCGCGAGGCGATGCTCAAGCTGCTTCTGGGCATGGCGCGCAGCCTGTACCGGATGCAAACGGAATACCGCGCCGGCAACTGGCAGATCGTCGGCGCCACCGCCCTTTACCATACGGCCGTCAGCTTCCCCGAATTCAAGGAAGCCGAGGCCTGGCGGGGGAAGGCCCTCGAGCTCCTCAAGGAGCATGCCGAGCAGGACTTCTTCGCCGACGGCGGCCACGGCGAACGCTGCTGGGGTTATGGTCACATGTCGCTTGGAGCCATGGCCACTTTCTACAAGATCGCGGCCCGGCATAAAACCCTGGACGCCGCGGCCGACGCCTACTGGCAGTCGTTCCTCAAGCGCGGCTACCAGTGGTTCGCCGCCAGCACCGCTCCCGGAGGCTATGTTTTCAATTACGGTGACGGCGGCATCGGTCCGTCCGACGGAATCATCGCCGAGGCGATCGAGCTTTTCCCCGACCTCGCCAAGGGACCGGGGCTGCTGGGCATCGACCGTTCCCGTTCGAATATCCTGCGGCCCAGCGGCTACGCCTTCATGCGGGGCGGAGACGCGGCCGACGCCCCCTTCATGAGCATCAACTTCGGCAACTGGGGCGGCGGCCACACCCACCAGGACCTGCTCGATTTCTCGATCTGGCGCTACGGCCAGCCGCTCATCGAGGAGGTCGGCCGGTTCGGCTCCTACGACAATCCTCTCGACCCCTTTTTCCGGAGCGAACAATCCCATAACCAGATCGTCCTCGAGAGCATCCCGATGAACCGCAAGGAACACCGCGGACAGGACGTCCTCTGGCTGGTGACCGACGCCGCCGATTTCTTCAGCGGCTGGCACGGGGCCTACCCCAAGGTCCGGGTCCAGCGGCAGATCGTCTTCGTCAAGCCCGATTATTGGGTCATCTACGATACGGTCGCTGGCCGACGAATATATCTTCCAGGCCTACAATACCCTGCACGGCGTGAGGCCGTTCAGGATCCTCGACGACGGCCCGGGCGCGCCTCGAGGGGACGCCGAGCTGCCTCGTCGTCTCCGCCAACCCCGGCGACCTGCGCCGGCTGACGACCGAGGTGGATTATGCCGCTGCGGATAAACCCGGCTCCGAGGGCGGCGGGATGGCCGCCGAGCGCCACCGCCTGACGGCTATGAAGTGGCGGGACGTCGGCGACCCGCGTCCGATCACCTTCGCCACGCTGTTCATCCCCTTCGAGGGCGATACGCCTCCCGACATCAAGATCGCGCCGCTCGCCGTTTCCGGAGATGAATCCGGCCAGGCCGGGGCTTACGCGGTGACTTGGAAAGGGAAGACCGATACCCTGGTCTTCAACCCCGCCGGAGCGTCCCTGACCGTCGACGGCCGGTCCGTGTCCGCGCCCATGGCGGCCGGGATCGGGGGCGACTGGATCGAGCTTACCGCGGGAAAGGACTGAGCCGGCAGGGGCGCATCGCCGTCCGCCCCATTTAGCCCCGCTCAGTCCCGAGCGAGGCTGTCGACGAGCTTCTTGACCTCCGGCTGGTCCGGGTTCAGCCGGAGCGAAGTGTTGAGCGCCCTGAGCGCCTGGTCCTTGTCGCCGGTCTTCATCAGGCAGAACCCGAGCGAGTTCAGGACCCTCGTGTCGCTGTCGTAGATCGTGTTGGCTTGGAGAAGCGCCTCGATCGCCTTGGCGTATTGTCCCAGCCCCTGCCAGGCCTGGCCTTTGATCAGGTGGTGATTGAAGGCCAGCTTGGGGAGCCCGCCGAGCTCGTCGGCGAGCTTCAACGCTTCCTCGTATTTCTGACGCCGGACCAGGAACTCGGCAAAAACGACGATCCCCTCCTTGTATTCGGGAGCCGCCGCCTGGGCCTTCCTGTAAAAGAGCTCGGCTTTTTCGCCGTCGCCGGTCTTGTCGAACTGATCGGCGAGGATGTAGGAATAGAGATAGGCGCCGGCCAGCGAAAAGGCCTTGGAGATGGCCGCCGGCCGGCCCGGCGCCTGGCCGGCCGAGATGATGAAATTGGCCGGCTTCTCATCGACGGTCCGGCCGTCGCCGTCGATCAGGCTGAACTTCATTTCATAATAGTCCGGGGCGAGGTCGGCGGCGGGGATGGACTGGGCCAGGTTGAGCTGCGCCTGATAGGGCACGCTGGACAGCTTCACCGGAAAGGTCTGGGGCAGGGTGTTGGCCTTGGACAGGCCTTGAACCGTCACCCTCAGCTCCCCTTTTTCCCAGAGGTCCCGGGAGACGTTGAGGATGTTCGCGAGAAAGGAGACCCCCTCCTCCGCCCGGAAGATATTCTTGGGGTCGACGGAGAGCCTTTTATCGGCAACGGCGAACGGCACGTGGACCCCGGTTCGGGCGGGATCGATCTTGTACCCGATGACGGCGCCGTAGATCTCGGGCGAGCTTTGGACCTCTTGGCAGACGATCTCCCGCTCGACGATGGAGAATTCCTTGCCCACGGAATTCTTGAGGAGGATGATGAGCTTCCAGGCGCCCGGGATGACGGGGAAGGAATCCTCGACGGCGATGCCGTAGTTCTGGACGGCCTCGGCGTTCTCGGGGTCGAAATAGAACGGGAATTCCTTCGACTCCTGGAAGAAGATCTTCTCGCCCTTCCGGAGGCTGACATCCACCGTGTAGTTGCAGAAATACTGGTTCTTGGGCTGGTAATAATCCACGGACAGTCTCTTGGGGCTGACCGAAAAATGAAGGAAGGTCATGCCCAGAAGCGGATCGTGGAGGAGAGCGACGGTCGACTCGACGTCCACCATGTTGGTCAGGTATTCGGTGCTGACGGTGCCCTTGAAATTCAGGAAATGCCTGGCGTAGGACGGGTTGACGTCCTTCTTGGGCGACTCGTAGATATCTTTCAAGATGAAACTCGCCCGGAGCGTTGACTGGTACATGCCGGACGAGTCCCCGGGGATCATGGAGACGGTCAGGGGCGCCAGCTCGGGCGCCAGCGACTCGAGCCTTTGGTAGGCGACCATCTGATCGGGGGTGCTGCCGAGGTCCCGCGTGTCGATCAGCAGGCTCTGCGGCCCGTCCACGGACTGGTCGAAGAGCCGCCATTCCCCGGCCCCGTGCTTTTTGAAAAAGACGAGGGCGAAATAGGTCGGCAGGCCCTTGGACGTATCGCCGTAGTAATACCATACCGTGACAGGGTAGATCTCGGCCCGCGTCGAAAAGTCGTCCTTGTCGTTCGGCGCACCCAGGATGATGTAGAACCGGCCCATGTCGGTCATCCAGCCGGGCCGGCTGGCGCCCTTGTGGAATTCCTTGTCGGCGTATTCGAAACGCTTGACGAGCTCGGCCTGGTACTCGTTGGCCTCGGTTCCGGGGGTGGGGTCCCTCTGCTTCCAGAACGAGGAGATGAAGATGTCGCGGTCGCGGTCGTTGTCGAGCTGCAGGAAGATGTCCTTTTCCTGGGGGAGGATGACGTAGGCCGTGAGCTTCAGCCAATTCTGGTATTTCGGACCGAGATCCTTCTCGTTGACCTTTTTTTGCGCCGCGGCCGAAGATAGCAGGCACAGCACGGAGAGCAAGATCAAAGCTGTCTTTTTCATGTCTCTTCCTTAGCGATCTGCCCGGGCTTTCCACTGCTCGAGCAGCGAGGCGGCCTTCCGCGCCAGCCGCGGGTCCTGGGGCGCCTGGTCCAGGCTCGCCGTCATCAGGCTCACCGCCTTGACCAGGTCGCCGGATTCGGCGGTCATCATCGCGTAGTTGAAATAGGTTTGCTGCGAAGGGCCGAGACGGACGGCTTTCTCGAAGCTGGCGGCGGCCGCCGCGTAATCCTTGAGGGCGGCCTGGCAGAGCGCCAGCTCGGCCGGCACCACCGGGTCCTCCGGCAGGCCGGCCTCCGCCCGCTTGTAGAAGGACACCGCCTCGGCGAACAGCCCGGTCCGGTAAAGGCAGTAGCCCAGGTCCCGGGCGGCGGCGGCGTTGTCGGGTTCGATCTCGAGCGCCCGGCGGAAGTATTCGGCGGCTTCCTGGAAGCGCCCCATTCTCGAGAGAGTGACCCCGAACGAGACAACGACCACTTCGTGCTGGCCGTAAGCCATCTGCGCTTCCGCTTGGCGGAGGACGGTCAGCGCCTCCTCGGGGCGGTCGGCGTCGGCCAGGGCGCGGGCGTACTCGATCTTGACGGCCGCCAAGCCGGGATTGTCGTCGACGCCCCGCTTCAGGACCGCCAAGCCGCCCTGGATATCGCCGCGGCCGAGCAGGAGCCGGGAGAGGTCCACGTAGGGATTGAAAAAGGCCGGATTGAGCTCGATCGCCCGCGCAAAGCGCTCCTCGGCCCGGTTGAAATCCCCCGCCTCCAGGAAGCTCTTCCCGGCGAGGTTTTCCATCCAGGCGTCGATGAGGTCCTTGGGATCGGGCCGGTTGCTCCCCGGCTGGCGGACGGCCGACGGCGAGGCGTAACCCAGCGATTCGAGCCGGCGCCGCTCCTCGTCGCTCATGGTCCGGGCGGTATCGATATTCTGCCGCAGGCTCTGATCCAGCCATTCCCTGAGCCGCGCTTTAAGCCGTCCCGCCGGCGCCGCTTCGGCCGACAGCCGGTTGTCCTTTTCGCCGGGGTCGGCCTCAAGGTCGTAGCACTCGGCGCGGGGCAGGTCGATGTATTTCCAACCGCCGGAGAGAAGCCCCGTCAACGGCGCCCCGCCCATGTCCTCCTGGGCATAGAGGCTTTCGAAGTAGAATTCGCGCTCCGGCCCTCTCTTTCCGGAGATGAGGGGAAGAAGCGAGATCCCCTGGACGTACGGCGGAGCCTGGGCGCCGACGGCGGCCAGCGTCGTCGGCAGGATATCCACAAGGTCGACCATATCGTCGACCACTGCGGACTTGGGCCGCTTTCCGGGGACCCGCATCAGGAGCGGCACGGCGAGCGTTTCCTGGTAGCAGAAGATGCCGTGCCCCGATTCGCCATGTTCGCCGAACGCCTCTCCGTGGTCGCCGGCCACGATGACGAGCGTGTTGTCGTAGAGGCCGAGGCTCCGGAGACGCTCGAAAACCCGGCCCACGTTGAGGTCGACATTGGCGATCTCGCCGTCGTAGGGCGGGAGCGCGGCGTCAGACTTAAAGGGCTCGGGCGGGGAGTAGGGAAGATGCGGGTCATAAAAATGGAGCCAGCAAAAGAAGGGCGCTCCGCCGCCTGCGGCGGTCAGCCAGGCCTCGAAGTCGGCGAAGACCTCAGCGGCGGGCCGTTCCGACTGCAGGTCCTTCATGCCGCCGCCGGTCTCCATCCGGTCGCTGTAGGTATCGAAACCCTGGTCGAGGCCGAAACGCGAATCGAGGATGAAAGAGGAGACGAAGGCGGCCGTCCGGTAGCCGCGGCTCTTCAGGATCTCGGCGAGCGTCTCGGCCTGGGGCGGGAGAAAGTAGCTGCCGTTGTTGCGGAGGCCGTGAAAAGTCGGATAGGCGCCGGTCATGATCGAGGCGTGGGCCGGGAGCGTCAGAGGGACGGGGCTCTGGGCGCGGGCGAACCGGACGCCCTCGGCGGCCAGCGCGTCCATGGCCGGCGTGCGCGCCTGGGCACAGCCATAGGAGCCGAGACGGTCGGCCCGGGTCGTATCCAAGGTTATGAGCAATACGTTGACCGGTCCCTGTGGGCCCGGCGTGCCGGAATCGGCCCCGGGACCGGGGCGCCGCCGCCAAAGCAGGAAGGCCGCGAGCACAACGAGCAGCGCGACCGCCAAAATAAGGATCAATCTTCGCTTCATGATTTCGACCCATTATAGGGGGCGCGGGAGCGCCTTGTCAAAGGACCGCCAGGGAATCGGGTTGGCGGGTCAGGGGACGATCAGGCCGGCGGAGCTCCGGGGCTCGACGATCACGACCCGGATCCGGTAACCCTTCTTTTTTTCCACGGACAGCGACAGGTCGCCGCCTGCGGGCCGGAGCCGCTCCAGGTCGAGGAGCGTCCCCTGGTTCCCCTTGCCCTGCCAGATGCGGAACACGTCGAGCGGCGAATCCAGGAAGCCCTCGGGCAACTTCAGGCGATACCGGACGTGGCTGCCGTCCTCTGTCTTGGCCAGGATCTCGGCCGTCCGCAGGCGCAGGGCCATCTTCGACGCGTAGCCGCCTTCGACGGCGTCCAGGGCCAGCCGTATCTTCTCCTCCCGGCCGAGGCTGTCGAACCCCCTCAAGGGATACACCCGGCGGCTGTAAAGGAGCCTCAGCCCCGGGTCCTTCGGCTTGATCTCGATATCGATCGGGTCGGTCCCGTAGCTTTCCACCGGCAGGGCGATCTCGTAGAAGGAGTTTTCCATCTCCGCCAGGCTGCCGACGATCGTTTCCGGCTCACCCTCGAGGTAGCGGCCCCCCGCCCTCTCGGCGAAGATCTCCAACTGGCCTTCTCCGGAGCCGGCCTGATTCTTCCCGATCTGCGTTCCGGCGGGGTTGATGACGAAGACCAGCGCCCCCTTGGTTTTGAAGACGTCCGCCGCCCTGTTCAGGGAGGTCAGGAAGAGGGTGTCGACCGTCTGCACCTCCCCGCGATTATTGGGATTGGTCGTGCTGCGGTCCTCGTACTGGGTTCTCCAGGGGAGGCCTGCCGAGAAAAAATAGACGGTCTTGATGGAGTCGCCGAAACCGCTCAAAGCGGCGTTGATCGTTTCCAGCGAATTGAGAAAAAGCTCGCCCTTCTTGTATTCATCCTGCTTGGTTTTCGAGGCGGAAATCGGGTCTTGCTCCGTCAGCGTCTGTCCGAACCTGGGCTGCTCGGCGCGGGGGTCCTCCACCAGCAGGCCGTCGTCCCGGGAGATACGGGTGGGACCGCTGTCCAGCCCCTTACCTGCCTGCCGGGCCACGACTTTTTGGCGCAGGCTGCGGATCACCTCGGTCCGGTCCCGGGACGGTCCGAGGAGGTAGCGCAGTCCGGTCCCCGGCTCGAGGCTGAGCAGGATGTAGGCGGTCCCGGGATCGGCGGACTCCAGGAACATCTCGGTGATGGTCTTGGCCTTGGAGAGCCAGAGGTGGGTGGTCGAAATCGTGTCGAAGATGAGAAAGATCGTTCTGTGTTCCGAGAGGGCGCCGCTCGGGGCGATCTTCTCCAGGGAAAAAGATTCGGTCCGCCGGCCGTTGGCGAAGAGCTCGATGCCGTCGCGGCTGATCGCGCCGACGGCGGCGCCGCGGCTGTCCACGGCCACCAGGGGGATGCGCACGACATCGGTGGAAGGGGCGGGCGGCCCGCCGGCCGCCAGGATACAGGAAGCGATGACCAGCCCGGCACCCCACCGCCAAAGAATCCGTCGGGCGCGCTCCACGTGACCTCCTTCCTCCGATCTCCCCTTCATCCTAGAGCTTATCATAAAAAAAAGAAAGACGCCGCCTCGGGGCGGCGTCTTTCATCAAGACTAAATAGCTGTGCGAAATCCCTGCGTTTCAGCGCCAGCTCATTCGCACTCCGAACTGCGCGATACCCGGCGCCGTAATCATGTCCGGCGTCAGGGTCTGGGGCACCTGGTACTGACCGACACGGATGATGGTGCTGTTGTTGAAGGCGTTGAACAGGCGGGCTTCCAGGGTCATGCTGACGTTATCGCCGAGGTCGATCCGCTTTTCCAGGGCGAAGTTGAGCTGCACGATGTTGGGCTGCCGCACGTCGCCGTACACCTCGTCTTGGGGGTAAAGGGTGATGCCGTAGAGCGTGTTTCTGCCGTTGTAAACCGGGTTCCCTTCGTTGGCGATCATGGTGCCGCTGACGGTGAATCCCCAGGGGAGCATGTAGAGGGCGTTGGCTTTGACCATCCAGCGGGAGTTGAAGAAGATCTGGCCGCTTCTGTAGGAAGCCGGATCGGCCGCCGCGTCGTTGAAGTAGTAGTACACTGAGGGGTTCTGCTCCGGCTCGTTCAGGTGCTTGTTGTAATCCTGGTAGTTGAAGCTGGCGTTGGCCATCCACCGGTTGGCGAGGCGCTTGTGGAAGTTGAGCTCGAGGCCCCAATACTTCGTCCAGTTTTCGCGGTCATGGGTGTAGAAGGCGCCGGACCTCGAGGGGCGGGCAACGGCCGTGTAGACGTCATTGCCGGTGACCGGATCGGTTCCCATCTTTTGCCACTGCGTATCCCAGGGCCACTGCACCGTGTAAGCATCTTTGTTTCCAACGTAGGCGTAGGTGACCAGGCTGCGGGATTCGACCTTGTGGTAGCCGTTGATGCCGACCGAGATGTTCTCCCAGAGCTGTTTTTCGAACCCGAGGACGTATTCAGTGACAGCGGGGGTCTTCCAGTCAGGGTCGTAGATGTTGGTCGACTCTTTCGCCGACGGGGGGCCCGAGGCTGAGATCTGGCCGGCATAATTATACCTGTCCCAAGCGGCAGCCGTCTTCTGCGCCCGGATCTTGTCGATATCGCCCAGGGAGTAGCGGAAGAACTCCCCTTCGTCGGGCCAATTGTCGTTGTTGTAGTCGAAGAACGGGGAATAGATGATGCGGGTGGCGCCGGGGGGGGCCGACTCGTTGTTCAGGTTGTTGAGAATGCCCTGGTACAGGGAATAGGACGCCTTGATGACGTTCTTGCCGTCGCCCGTCAGGTCGTAGGTGAAAGAGATGCGGGGCGAGAGGGCGGCCGGGTGCACCGGGACTTGGTCGGCCTTGACATCGAGCGCGCCCGTCCAGGTTTCCCAGGCGCCGTCGTCGCCCGTGTACGGGCCGCCGGCCACCGTGCCGTTCCAGGGGTTGAACTCGCCCACCTTGAAGTCATCCCAGCCCCAGGTGTGCCGGTCATAGCGCAGGCCGAGGGTGACCGTCAGCTTGTTGTAGACGGCGGTGTCCTGGAAGAAAAAGCCCTGGCGCTGGGCGTAGCGGCGGCTGACGATGTCGTCGCGATAGTAGAACCATTTGGCCACGCCGGGCTTGTAGCCCGGCGCGCTGAGACCATTGTTCTTGTCGGAGGGCCAGGCGAACGTCCCGTCCACGGCGTTGACATAGATGGACAGGCCGTTGGGCAGCAGCTGCTCCCGGTTCATTTTATTGTTGGCGAAGTCGAGGCCCAGCTTGAACTCGTGGTCGCCGCCGAGGAGGTTCTCGGCGAAGTAATCGCCGTAGGCGACGATGTAAGGCCTCTTGCCGACCTCGTCCTGGGCCAGCATCATGGAAATCGGGGGCAGGGCGCTTTTCGGGGCGGCCTGCGCGTAGTTGTAGGACCAGGCTCTTTTGTAGAATGAGATCCTGCGGCCGTCCTCATAGGTCTCGCCGCCGGGGTTCCATCCCTTATCGCCGGCGTGGAGCGAATACGCGCTCTTAGCGAAGGTGTACTTTCCCGTGAGGAGCAGGTTCCCCATCACGTGCTGGAGTTCCGCGGTGAAGAGGTTGGTGGGCGCCGTCACATTCTGCGTGGCGGTGGTGAAATTGGAGATGGGCGTGCCCAGGGTCTCACTGCCCGACCAGTTGTAGGAAACCTGGCCGGTGGTGTTCTTGTACTGGGCGTTGAGCTTGCCGTAGTAGTTGCCCGTGAAGGTCGGCCGCGTCACCGAGTTCGTATAGGAACGGGTCTGCGGGTCGGCGATCGAGCCAGAACCGAAGAACCAGAGGTGGTCTCTCCAGATCGGGCCGCCCAAGCTGGCCGCGTAGTCCCAGATCCGGTTGACGCCGGCCGGGATCCAGCCCTTGGCCTTCATGGGGTCGGGCAGCGTCTGGTCCATCTCGAACGCCTTGTCCATGAGCTCGATGAACAGGTCGCCGCTGTAGCGGTTGCCGCCGCGCTTGGAGACGAAGTTGACCTGAACGCCGCCGGCGATGTTCATGATGTCATGAGAGGAGATCGAGACCTGGGTTTCCTCGAGCTGATTCCGGCTGATCGTGATGCCGGATTCACCCGGGTAGAACCGGCCATCGACTGCTGCGCCGTCGACCGCCCAGGAGTTCTTGAACGCCTCCGTCCCGGGGCCGTAGATAAGACCGGAACCGCCGGTGACACCGCCGCCCTGCGCTTCCGACAGGACGCCGGGGGCCATGTTGACGACCGTGAGGTAGCCGCGGCCGAGCGGCAGCTGGTCCATGACCTCGCGGGTGACGGTGGCCGCCACCGTCGTCTGCCGGGTGTTGATCATGGTCTTTTGGCCGGTGACCGTGACGGTCTCTTCGAGCACACCCTGTTCCAGCACCACGTCGACGGATGTGGTCACGCCGACGTTGACGCGGATCTGTTTTTGCTCGACCGTCTTGAAGCCCGAGAGCTCAAATTTCAGGTCATAAACGCCCGGCGCGAGCTTCGGAAAACGGTAGTTTCCCTGCGCCGAGGAAACAGCGCTCATCGGGGCGATGAAGTTGCCGGTGAGCGTGACGCTCACACCGGGGACGCCGGAACCGTCGTCCATGCTGACGGTGCCGTTGATATCGCCCGTGTTCTGCTGGGCATTGGCGAACGAAACGACCAGCGCACAGGCGAGAAGTCCAAATAGTAAAACCCTTTTCATAAAGCCTCCTTCCGATTCAATTCTGCAACCACTTTAAAGACCTTAGACTCCGGATTCATCTTTAACTTTTGATGCGATCCCACCTCCTTATTTTCGATGGTAGAGTTCAGATGCCCACACTGGGACTTTTCGGCCGGATGCAAAAGACGTTTAGATATACTCACAGGCACTCACTAGACTATAGCAATAATTGTGCCATAATTCGAGGCTGACGATTTGGCGCAATTTATTTATAATCTATTATTTAAGAAATGAGCGTTTTCCTACCGCGAACTGTTCATCCAATTTATTGGATTCAGTCCATATTTTTGAAGACGATTGAAGTTCAGGCCGCTACCCGGTAGAATCTCGGCGACACGAAAACTTCGGCATGGCGGACAGGCCAAGCGGAGGAGAGGACATGATGCCGGACATGAAGATCCTTCAGGCTCCCGATTACATCATCCTGCTGGGCTATTTCGCCATCCTCATTTTTATCGGCGTCTATTTCCGGAAGTACATCCAGGAAGCCAAGGACTACTTCGCCGCCGGCGCCGCCGTGCCCTGGTGGCTTTCCGGAATCTCCCTGTGGATGGCGTCCTTCAGCGCCACCTTTTTTGTCATCTATTCGCAGATCGCGTTCAAGTATGGCCTGGTGGCCGTGGTGATCGCCTGGGCGGGAGTGCCCGTCATGATCACCGCCCGGCTCTTTTTTGCCCACCGCTGGCGCCGGGCCCGGGTGATGACGCCACTCGGCTTCATGGAGCAGCGATACAGCGGGTTCGTGCACCAGATCTTCGTCTGGACCGGGCTGCCTTTTCGCCTCATCGACAACGCCCTCCGCATCCTGGCCACGGGGATCTTCCTGGCGCCGGCCATCGGCCAGGAATGGTTCACCCTGAATGTCAGCATGGCCGTCGTGGGCTTGATCATGATCGCGTATTCGATCCTGGGGGGCCAGTGGGCCGTCCTGGTCACGGACTTTTTCCAATTCGTCATCCTCTGCCTCGCCATCCTGGCCTTTCTTGTCCTCTGCCTGGCCGCGGTGGGCGGGTTCGGCGGTTTCCTTTCCGGGATCAGATCCGCGCCGGATATGCCCCCGGGCTTCCTTCATCCGATCTCGCCGCCGTATGACCTCTTTTACTGGGTCATGTTCGCCCTCATCACGTTCCTCTCCTATAACGCATCCTGGGGGCTGGTGCAAAAGTACAACTGCGTGGCGACCGAGAAGGACGCCGGGAAGGTGGCCGTGACCATGGGGGTTCTAAGCTTCCTCGGCCCGCTCCTCTTCTTTTTCCCCGCCATGGCCGCCCGGTTCTACCTCCCCAAAGTCATGGGCGCCGGGGTCCTCGGCCGCAGCGACGAGGTCTATGTTCTGATGGCCCTCAAGATCCTGCCCGTCGGCATCATGGGCCTCCTGGTGGCGGGGATGTTCAGCGCGACGCTGTCGACCCTGGGGAATGAGTACAACGTCCTCTCGGGCGTACTGACCAAGGACTTTTATCAGAAGATGATCCGCCCCGACGCCGACGAAAAGAGGCTGATGAAGTGGGGCCGCCTGAACTGCGCCATCATCGGCCTGGTCACCCTGGGGATCGCCTTCGGGATGAGATACCTCAAGGAGGTTTTTAACCTGATCGACATCATGGTCAAGATCTACGGAGCCTCCGGGCCGGCCATGATGATCCCCCTGCTGGCCGGCCTCCTTTTCAAAAAGGTCAACTCCAGGGGCGCGCTGGCGGGAGTTGTCGCCGGAATGTTCTCGGGGGTGCTGCTCGTTGTCCTCGACGGCGTGCTTCTCGGGATCTACAAGGACCGCCTGGCCGTCGACCCGACGCTATCCTACTGGCTCAAACAGGGCTGGATTTCCGCGTCCAGCGGCGTCAATATCCTGGCCACGATCCTGGGGATGGTCATCGGTTCGGCGCTTTTCAAGACGCCCGGGGATGAGCAAAAGCGGGCCCGGGAATTTCTGGCCAGGATGTCCGTGCCCTCGGGGCCGATGGTTGAACCGGGGAAAAGGCGGCGGTCGCCCTTTGGTATCGTGGGCATCGGGTTGATGATTTATGGCGCGATCCTCGCCGCGGTCGGCGCCTTTCTCGGGTGGAAGGGTCAGGCCGGGGAGGCGTTGCTGCTGAATCTTGTGGTCGGAACCGCGATGTTCCTGATCGGGTTTCTGCTCAAGGTTTTGACGAACCGGAGGCGTTCGCCGGCTGTTGCCTGACCTGAATTATTCATAAAAAGCGCCTCGTTTTTTTCTCCATCTTCTTATACGGCGCTTTTTATGAATAGGTCAGGTTGATCACTTCTTGGTCAGGGTTTCAATGATCGCCTTGGCTGTCGGGGCGTCGGCGGAGTCGGGCGCCAGCTCGATGAACTTGTTGAGCGCCGCGACCGCCTCCGGGGTCGCGCCCACGGCCACCTGGCACAGGCCGAGCTGGTAATAGCCGTCGGCAAACTGGGGGTCGATCTCCACGGATTTCTGGAAGTACTTGAGGGCGTCCGCCTGGTTTCCCGAGTTCGCAAAGACAACCCCGGTATTGAACGCGGAGTTGATATCCCGGATCCCGGACACCGGGACCTTCGTGTACCATTCCATGGCCTGGTCCGGCTTTCCCCAGTTGTTGTAAGAGTTGGCGATGGCCAGGAGGACATCGCCGCGGTCCGGCTGCTTTTCGTTGACTTGAAGATAGGATTCCAGAGCCTTCTCGTAGTTCTGCATCGCAAAATAGCCGTCCCCGATGTTCTTCCTGATGAAGTGAAGATCCGGGTTCTTCGCCAGGATCGATTCATAAGCCGCGATCGCTTCAGGGTATTTTTTTTCGTTGTATAGGGCGTCGCCTTTTTCCAGATCCTTCGACACCTCCGACTTGACGACCACGCCCTGCATTTTTTTCAGGCGGACCTCGATCTCGGGGACTTTGACGCCCATCTCGAAGACCACCCTATGGCTGAGCTTCTGGGGTAAGTAGCCGGGTTTCTGGAAATCGAGGCTCCACATTCCCCCGCGGATAAAAAGGGCCTTCCACTTTCCGTCCTTATCGGTAACTGGGGACGGCGAGACCGACGTATCCGCCTCCTTGAAATAAACCGTGACCGTCACGCCTTCGATGGGCTGGCCCGTCTCTTCGTCGAGGACGACGCCCAGTATTTTGGCCTGCCCCCGGAGCTGGGACATGAGCAGGGCCGGGGCGAGAAGGATCAAGAGGATTGTTAAGAACATGGCGAGTCGTTTCATGGCTTCTCCTTGAAACATATAGATTAGCGCAGAAGCGACCGGAAATCAAAATCCTCGAAGTTGCAAGGAGGACGGGTCCTGTCACGGCGCATCCCGCCCCAGGGCCAACAATATCGCAGGGTCGGACGGCGATGCGCCCCTATCCCCCCGACCCCCGGGAACCAGTCCCGTCGGTTCCCCCTTCGGCCAAGCCGACGGGGCCCCCTCCGCTACGGGGGGCTTCGGGGCGCCATCCCCATCCGGCCCTGCTCGGGCACTCCGGGCGGGCAGGGACTGGCGCCACGCCACCCGTTCTCCCATCTCAACAGAGAGTAGGTTTGACAGGCCGGGGGCATTCCCCTATTCTGGTGAAAAAACGCGCGGCGCCGAACGCCGGCGCGAGGAGGTCGCATGAACAGAAGGACATTTATCAATAGGACGGTCATGGCCGGACTCGCCGGCGCCGGTCTGGCCGAGGTCCCGCTGGCCCGGGCGCTCGGTGCGGACTCCCAAGACGCCGGCCAGGCGATCCCGAAGAGCTCCGGGACGAGGAATTTGCGCCTCAAAGGGGCGTATTACCAGCATCATCCGATCGATTTCAACCAGAGTCCGCTCGGCGCCCTGGGAATGAACGGCTGGGGCGGAACCGTCGAGGTCGAGGCCCCCGCGGCCGAGACGGCCCTGGTCTCGATGCACGCGGAAAACATCGGTCTCATTCCGGAATTGGCGTATGACGACAAGGGGCCGCTCGCGGGCTACATGCGCTGGCTCGAGTACGAAGGCCGGAAGGTCGACATCGCCCGGACGGTCTATCCGAAGATCCTGGCCGCCGCCCGCGCCGCCGGCCTGAATGTCGTCCACGTGGCGATGGGCAATTACGGAAAAAAATACCCCGGCTATGCCAAGGCGATAAAGATCTCGGGCCCGGAGCCCCGGACGTCGACGCCCCGGGCGCCGGGACCCAGCCGGGTCCGGCCGCCGGACGACCGCAAGGCGAAGCTCATCTTCGGCGAGCACCACGACGACAACCGGGACGAAGAGCATTTCGGCCGGTATTTCGATTTCGCCGAGCCGGCGAAGCCGGCGGGCGACGAGTTCGTGGTCGAGACGTCCCACCAGCTCTCGAGCGTCCTCGGCTCCCTGGGGGCCTGGAACCTCATCTATATCGGTTTCGCCATCAACTGGTGCCTCTGGTTTTCCGGCGGCGGCATGGTCGACATGTCGCGGCTGGGCTACCGCTGCTCCTGCATCCGCGAGGGGGTGACCGCCGTCGAGAATCGGGAATCCGTCCGGGGCGAGCAGCACAAGGAAGAGGCGATGTGGCGCACCAGCCTGATGTTCGGCTACGTCTTCGGCGCCGACGATTTCATCTCGGCCTGCGCAAGCGCTTGGATGAGCGGTGAGGATTGGCCTCCTTTCCTGGAAGCCGTTCTCTTATGAGGGTGATATCTGGAACATGTGTCAGGGTGGCACGGCGTGGAGTCCCCCGCCGGCCGAACGTTTGATGCCAGGGGCTTCGCCCTGAGCGAAGTGCATGACATAACCGTTCGGGCGGCGGGGGAGCCGCCGTGACAGTGCCACCCTCATTATCGAGCATGTGGCGTCGACATCAGGAGATGTCTTCTTTTTTGTTGCGCGCGCTTGATTTTTGCGGGCACTTCCCTAATTATGGGCCCTGACGATCCCGACCAGGAGGTTCGCGCATGTTCCGTAAAAGCCTGATTCCAGTTCTCGGCTTCGCGGCGCTGGCCCTTGCCTGTCCGCTCTTTTGCCAGACCAATAACGAGATCTTCGAGAAGATGATCGGCCCGCAGGCCCGGATGGACCCCGCCATCACGGCGACGGTTTTGAAGAGCGAGCCGGGCACGAAGTCCCGTCACGACACCGACGGCGACGGCCGCGTGGACACGATCTATTTTATCGACAACGACGACCGTCATTCCGCGGAGCGCCAGCCGATGCTGGTCAAGGTGGTCGACGAGGACGGCGACATGGCCTCGAGCGGCGAGGGCGACCTCGACAGCGACCTCTACATCGCGGACTGGAACGGCGACGGCACCATCGACCGGGCCGTCGACTACATCGACCTCGACCAGGACCAGGACATGGACGAAGAGGTCCAATACCGCTGGCACGACGACCTCCGTTTCCGGGACGACACCTGGGAGTCGCTTCAGTACAACGGCCGGGCGTACTCGGCCTTCTGGTCGAAGGATATCGGCGACGACAACCGCCTGGCCTACGAGCGCGATTACGAGTACTACCAGCCAATGACCCAATGGAAGAGCGATTTCAACGGCAGCGAGACCGATGTCTACTCTTACCTCTACGATTTCAAGGCCAATTTCTTCGTCCCGGGCTGGGAAAACCCCTTCTGCTTTTACGACAACGACGGCGACAGCCGGTCCGACGAGGTCGTCCGGCTGACCGGGAACAAAAACATCTCCCGGAACCTGCGCTACAGCCTGGACCTCGACAACTCCGACCGGGGGAGCCAGCGGCACGGCTACGACATGTCCATCACCGCGCTCGGGCCGATCCGGTACGGCGAGCAGGACTGCGAGCGCCACGCCCACCGCGGCATCCCCACGGGACCGGTCGTCTCCTGGGAAAAGGCCAGGGCGCTGGCCAAGGCGGCCAACTGGTCCAAGGCCCACCTGTCCTTCAACGAGAACCACAACAACATCGACGTCGAGGAGGGGAACGACCACAGCGAGCGCTGGGAAGGCGTGCTGAACACGCCGAACGATTTCTTTCCCCAGGTGGGGGGGCCGCCGTGCGGACCGTTCAACAAGCGGAACGAGGTCGACAGCGACAACTCGGGGAGTTTCCAGTTCTATCGCAGCCCGGCGGACCGCCGCTGGCACCTGTTCGGCGCCGAGGTCGGCTGGATCAAGACGGACTACGACTATGACGGGAAGCCCGAGATGGAGATCCGGTTCGAGGACTCCGACGTCGACGGCTTCTTCGACTGGTGGCGATACGACCTCGATGGCGACGGGAAGTACGAACGGGAATATCGCCTGGCGGACGACCGGGCGTACCTCGTGCCGTTCGGCTACGACTCGCTGCGGGAAGCCTACCTGAGCGACTTGGCCAAGATCGTCGAGGACAACCAGCGGCTGATCGAAGCCCTGAAGGCCGCACTCGGCAAGGTGGAGCCGAAGTTCGCGGTCGATGCCGTGGAGGAGTATTTTTCGACGCGGCTGGTGAAGGAATACGACCGCGGGTTCGGGCTCGGCGCGAAGATCAAGAACAGCCTGGCCGGGACGCGCTATTACGGCGACCTCATCCGCGAGCGCTATATCCAGCGATTGATCGCGGCCGGCGCCGGCAAGGTGACCTGCCTGGACGAGGTGATGCGGGCCTGCGACATGGGTGACTACGTGCAGGCCGCCGCCGTCCTGGAGAGCAAGCTCCTCAAGGGGACCGCGCGCCGCTGGTTTGGGCCTTACGCCAAGCGGTTCGCCATCGAAGCCGAGAACGCGGGCGAGCGGTGGCTGGAGAACCGGGCGTTCGTCGTCAAGGTCGGCGACATCAGAAAAGCCCACCCGGACTTCAACGAGCGGAATTACGCGCTGGCGGAGGCCGAGCCGCGGATCGACTGGCGGGTGATCCCTTCGCAGGTGGACGACCTTGACGGGGACGGGAAGGGCGACGAGCTGGTGTGGGTGAAGACGCTCCTTCCCACGGAGAAAGCGACGTTCTGGTGCTACTACACGCCGGGGGGCGAGGGCCGGCCCGATACCGCCCCGCGGGCGGATGCGGCCATCAACTGGGACAAGGGGACCCAGGCGAACATCGGCTGGGAATCCGACCAGGCCGCCTACCGATTCTATTACGGGCAGATCGAGGCCTTCGGCAAGAGAGCCAACGGCAATAAGCCCGCTCGGCTGATCCTGGCCGGTCTGGGAAGCATGAAAACGAGCTATCATCTGCCGCAAGACTGGGGCATGGACGTTCTCCATATCGGGAACGCCTCGGGGCTGGGCGCCCTCAGCGTCTGGGAGGACGGGAACCGTCTGCCGCTCATGACGCCGGGCGGCAAGGGTGACCTGCAGATCAAGCGCCAGATCGTGGCCAAGGGGCCCGTCCGGTCGCTGGTCAGGGTCGAATACACCGGGCTGAAGGGCAAGCTCGGGGAATACCGGGTCCGGCTCGACATGTCGGCCTACGCAGGGAACCCCTACTCACGGCAGGACGTGACGGTCTGGAGCCCCGACGGCAAGGACGTCATTTACGGGCCCGGGCTCCAGAAGCTGCCCGCCGAGGAATGGTTCGTCCTGAGCTCGAGCGGCGTGGTCGCCAATTGGGGAAACGGCTACGAAGGGGCGGGCGATATCGGCCTGGGGATCATCTACCGTCCCGACGAATCCGCCGGTTTTGCCGACGGCGATCTCGACCGGTACGTGAAGCTCCGGGCGGCGAGCGGGGAGACGCGGACGCACTGGATCTACGGCGACTGGCGGAAAGGGATGGCCAACCCGTCGGCGCCGACGGCCCGCGACTGGGCCCTCCGGGTCGAGGACCTGGCCTTCCAGCTCAGGACGCCCGTCACCGTCCGGATCGCGGCGAATTAGTAACGGAAAACTGGCCGCCTGGGAATCTTAAAGAGGGTGGCACGGCGCCAGTCCCTGCCCGCCCGGAGCGACGGGGACCCCTCTCCCCTTGGAGCGCGCAAACTGTCGTTGATGGGTGAGGCGCGAGGACGGACAGGGACGCGCCGTGACAGGACCCTATCCCGTTTCCTCTGTTCCTTTAAGCAGCTCGTCGAGGTAGACCTCTTCGCGGCGGCGCGCCGATTCATAAATCCCCATGATGAGCTGGAGCGACCGGCGGCCTTCGACGCCGTCGCAGATGAGCGGTTCCTGGCCGCGGGCGGCGGCGATGAAATTGGCGATCTGCTTGATGTGGCCTTCGACGGGGAAGACGGTCGCCGATGAGGCGGCCGTGCTGGCCTTGCCCTCGACACCCACCAGGGTATCCTTGGCCAGCGTTTCCTTAGAATCCGAGACCGCCCAGCTCGTGATCGTGTCCTCGACGAGGACCGCCGTGCCGCACGTCCCGTTGAATTCGAAGACGTTGCCCTGGCCGGGGTTGGTCGCGGTCGCGGTCTGGAGGCGCCCGTAGGCTCCGTTCTTAAACTTGAGCAGCGCGAGGGCGATGTCCTCGACCTCGATCCGCGCATGGGCCACCGTGTCCATCCAGGCGTAGATCTTCTCGACGTCGCCCATCATGAAGAGGAGGAGGTCGATGCCGTGCGTGCCCTGGGTCATCGAAGCGCCGCCGCCTTCCTTGGCCCAGGTGCCGCGCCAGTCGGCGCTGTCGTAGTAAGCCTGGTTGCGCCAGTACTTGATCGAGGCGTCGCCGAACACCATTTTGCCGAAAACTCCGTCGGCGATTGCCTTTTTGATGCGCTGGGGTGCCTCCTCGGTGCGCTTCTGGAAGATCACGGCGAGCTTGACGTTCTTGTCGCGCGCCGTGGTGATCATCTTCGTCGCGTCCTCGAGGTTGATGGCCATGCTCTTTTCGACGATGACGTGCTTGCCGGCGTTCATGGCGGCGATGGCGTGCCGCGCGTGGAGGAAGGTGGGCGAACAGACGCAGACCGCGTCGATGTCCGGCCGGCGGAGCATGGCCTCGAGGTCGGACATGCCTTCGCCGCCGTATTCGGCGACGAACTTGTCCAGGCTGGGCTTGACGACGTCGGCGACAGCGACTATTCGCCCGTCGGGATGCGCCTGGATGGCCTTGGCGTGATAGGCGGAGATGACGCCCGCCCCGATAATGCCAAACCGGAATTTTTCACCCATATCTACCTCCTATCCTCTCACGGTTAGTATCTACATTGTAGATACCATTTTTTTTATTCTCATTATGTGGCCAATCCGCTGGCCAATCATCCCTTCTCATCCCACATTTGCGCTATTCAGAGGCAGAAACTCCTAATCTTCCCTCCCCTAGGGGGAGAGGATCGAGGAGAGGGGTAGAGTCCTCTCCCGGCGGATCACTGGGCGGCTGCCTTGCGCGCCTGCCGAAGGACGGCCGACCCCATGAAATCGTCCTGCTTGACTTTGAGGGTCAAGAGCTCCTTGGCGTTATGGCGGAGCTTGCGGACGGCCCCGGCGATCTCGCTCATCCGGTCGGGCTCCGAGAGGAGGAGGTTCTGTTCGAAGAACACCGTCTCCCGGCAGACCTTCTCCGTCACTGGGCAGGGGAGATGGCGCATCTTGAGCCTGGGGTCCGTGCTGTAAACCGGCTGCTCGTAGAGCGGCATGGGATAGAACGAGCTGGCCGGGACGCCCTCGGCGTTGAGGGCCGCCAGGAACTGGGCCCGGCTCAGGCCGTCGAACTTGGCTTCATCGTAAGCGGCCATCAGCAAGTGGTGCCCGTGCCGGGTGCAGTAGGGCTCATAGCAGTAGGGAGTGAACCCCTCGATCCCCTGGAGCTCCGTGATCAGGCGCTTGGCGTTCTCGAACCGGTGCACCGTCTGCTTCTCCAGCCTCTCCAGCTGCCCGAGCGCGATGGCGGCCTGGATCTCGGTGTAGCAGGCGTTCCAGCCGAAATTATAGTGGATGTGGCCGGCGTACTTGTCGCGGACGCCGCGGCCGAACTTGCCGATGGAATAATGGATGAGGTCGATGAACGCGGCATCGTTCGACATGATAAACCCGCCCTCGCCGCTCTGCATGTTCTTGGACTGCTGGAAGCTGAACGAACCGGCGTCGCCGAGCGAGCCCGTCTTACGGCCCTTATAGACGGCGCCGTGGGCCTGGGCGGCGTCCTCGAGGACCTTGATGCCGTGTTTGCCGGCGATGGCCGCGATGGCGTCCATGTCCGCCGGATGACCGGCGATGTCGACCGGGATAACCGCCTTGGTCCGGTCGCTGATGGCCGCCTCGAAGCTGGCCGGGTCGAGGTTGGCCGTTTTGGGGTCGACGTCGGCGTAGACGACCGTCGCGTCCTGATGGTGAGCGGCGATCGAGGTCGCGAAGAACGTGGCGGCGGGCACCACCACCTCGTCGCCCGGGCCGATGCCCCAAGCCTGGAGGCAGAGCTCCATCGAGACGGTGCCGTTGGCCACGGCGGCGCCGTACTTGCAGTCGCAATAGGCCGCGAACTTGGTGTTGAGCTCCGTGATCTTGGGGCCGAGGCCGGTGCCGCCCCAGAGGGTGGTCGCGAACACTTCGTCCAGGAGCTCGCGCTCCCGCTGACCGAGCGCCGGCCACTTGGGCCAGGCGCCCGTCACCAACGGCTTTCCGCCGAGTATCGCCAGTTCACTCATCTTCGTCTCCTTCTCGTCTTCGCTTCATGATAATCCACAGGTGGATTTTTTCAAGCGGGCAAATCCTGCCTGCTAAGAACGGGTCCTGTCATGGCGCGTCCCTGTAGGGCTCGGGGCATGGGGCCTCAAGGCCCGCTCATTTCCCCAGCGCGGAAATTCGCTTAGTCCTCGGCTCGCTCTCCGCTTCGCGGAACCATGCCCGCTCGCCTCCGGATGACCTTCTTCGCCCATATCCCCTCGCCCCATCGCCAAAATACTGGCGCCATGCCACCCGTTCAAGAAAGCCGACGATCCCGGGCACTTATTTTACCGTCCCGCCGGCGTCCTTGACCTTGACCTGGACAGGATTCAGGAGCTGGCGGATGGCGAAGTAGTCCGGGCGATCGATTGCCGTGCCCAGCGCTCCGACGGCCTCGCGGACCTGCGCCTCCGTCTTGATCCCCACGACCGCCGCGGTGATCGCCGGGTGCGTGAGGGTCGCCGCGAGCACCAGCTGGTAGATCGTCAGGCCGTAGCGGGCCGCCAGGGGAGCGAGGCTTTGGACCGCCCCCGCCAGCCTCCGGAAGCGCTCCCCCTGGAAATCGGGGTGGTGCATCCGGAAATCCGTGAACGTTTCGTCACCCTTGTACTTTCCCGTCAGCAGGCCCTTGTGCATCGGCGAGTAGATCATGACTCCGACGCCGTGCGTCAGGCACAGGGGGAAGAGAGCCTGCTCCGCCTCGGAGCTGATGAGGCTGTAAGGCGGCTGGAGCACGGCGAAGTCCCCCGCCGACAGGGCCGCCCGCAGCTCCTCGACCCCGAAATTGCTGACGCCGTAATGACGTATCTTCCCCTGGGCCTTGAGCTTCTCCATGATCCCCGCGGCCTCTGAGAGCGGTGTCAGCTGGTCGTAGAAATGAAGCAGGTAGAGGTCGATGTAATCGGTGCGGAGCCTCTTGAGCGACGCCTCGCAGCGCTCCTTGATATGCGCCGGCGAGAGGTCGGGGTAGCGCGTGCCGTCCGGGTTGTAGTGGTTATACACCTTGGTGGCGACGACCACCCTGTCCCGGGGGATCCCGCTGAGCGTCTCGCCCAGCACCCTCTCCGCCAGTCCGTCCCCGTAGGCGTCGGCCGTATCGAAGAAATTGACGCCCATGTCGTAGGCCGCCCTGACCGCCGCGGCGACCTGAGCGGTCGGCACCTCGCCCCAGAACCGGGGGCTGAGCTGCCAGGTCCCGAAACAGACGCGCGATACTTGGAGCCCGGTGTTCCCGAGCGTGACGAAATGGCCGGCCATCCCGTCCTCAGACGCGGACCTTGACGATGGCTTTCTTGGCCGGCTGAGCCGCTCCCGGCGCGATCCCCGGGGCGTGGACGTCCTGGGGCGCGAGCACCATGAACATCCCGGGGCCGAGCTCCGGGAAGGCGCCCTCGACGGCCAGGATCTCCTGGAAGTCCTTCGACTCGTCGTAGGCGCCGAGCCGGCAGTCGCCGATGTGGGCGTAGCCGATGAGCTCCTTGCCGGAGATGATGCACTGGATGTCGAAGTAGTTCTTGTGGGCTTCCCACTTGACCTTGTCTTTGGTCTTCGTCTCGTATTCCGTGATGATGACGAACAGGTTGGTCCCGTCGAGCTCGTAGCGCCCCGGGGCCAGCTTGGCGAGGTCCTGGGACTGCAGCCAGCGCAGACCGGCGGCGACCCTTTCGTGGGCGCCGAAATAGAGCGATGCGTTATTGAGGTGATCGATGATCATGGTTACTCCTTTCCGCTAAAAGGATATCCAGACGCCGCTTCCAAGTCAACCCGCCGGGGGACGTTCGAAGCATTCCACCCGTGTGATCAGTTTGTTGATCATTGGGGTCCTGTCACGGCGATCGCCCCTCCCCCGGCGCCCGAACGGTCAGTCATGCTCATGGCGATTGAGCGAAGTCCTCGGCATCAAACGTTCGGTCGGCGGGGGGCCCCCACGTCGTGCCACCCCTCACCTTGATTATGGCCATCACACGGTCGGAGATGCCTCCACTGCGATCCCTAGGCTGGGGGACCCGGGCGGTTTTCGCGGGAGCGCGTCTATTCCCGGAGAAAGCGCACCTCGACCGGGGTCCGGAGGCGGAAGCCGAGCTCCGCCACCCGGTCCGCCCAGTCGCGCGCCGAGGGTGCGACCGGGTTGGCGAGGCCTTTGCGCCATCCGCCGAGAAGCCAATAGACAAGCGGCTTTCCGGCCTCGGCCTTGAGTTTCACCAGGCGGTCGAAGGCCGTCTCGGCGATTCCGAAGCCGTCCCGGGGATCGAACATCAGGGCGAGGCCGATCTCGCCCGCCTCGGGCTCGCCGAATCCCCATGACGCGAGATAGCCGGCCCCGGAATCGAAAACCGAGACGTCCCCCGCCAGCTTCTGGATTCCGGGACTGAACTCAACGGCTTTTCCCGCCGCCGTTTCGAACCTGATCTCCTGACGGGAATAAGGATTTTCGGCGAAGGCCGAGAACCGAACGGTCGCGCGATAGACGGCTTGCGCCGACCGGATGTTGTCGTACTCGACCTCGACCAGGGAACGTACGGGGCCGGAGGCCAGCACTTTGTTGCGGATCGTGATCCCGCCCTTCCCGCCCGGGTTACGGACGGGAACCGGTACGCCGTCTTCCCAGATCGTGATTCCACCCAGTCCCGACGCCTGCCCGACGCGGAGGACGTCCATCCCCCACGGCTGCATGTGATGGTAATCCGTGGGGAGCTTGGATAGGATCAACCCTTCGTGCAGCTTGCCGAACGCCTCCATAACGCCTTCATAGGTGCGGTAGGCGGTCAGGTTCGATTCCCAGGCGATGTCCGTGCCCTCCGGTGAATCCCAGTTCCGGGCCGTGTCCGCGTTCTTGGCGAAATCGGCCCGGCGTTTTCCCTCCGGGGAATAGTAACAATGGAGCCTCACCCGGCCGGCGGCCGGCACGGAATGGACGAAGACGATTTCGTCGGGCTTTCCGTCGCCGTCCGCGTCGTCCACCTGGACGGTGACCTCCCGCCAGTCGACCCGGGGCTCGGGCTCGACCAGGGCGAAGTTCGCGGGATTGAAATCGGGGACCTGGGACTTGAGGTCGCCGAGGCTGACGATGAACGGCTGGTCACCGAGAGCGCGGGCTCCCCGGTTCACCAGCTCGATCGTGAACCGGCTCCGGAACGGGGCCAGCCAGGTTTTCCCGGGATCGCCCGGCGCGACAAGTGCCCGGAGAAGCTCGGCCGCCCGGCCGTATTCGCCGTGGTCGATCGCGTCCCGGACGCCGCCGAACCCGGGGTGTCTGGCGACGTCGGTCTTCAGCAGGCGGTCCCAGTACCGCTCACGGATCAGGTCCTGATAGTAGCGCGTGCCCTCGCCGCTCGCCCTGATCTTTTTCCCCAGGCCGAACCCCTGGTCGTAATCCGGGGCGAGTTTCTCGGAGAAATAGCGCTCGACCGCGTCGATCTCAAACGGCTTTTCTTTTTTCGCCAGCACCGACTTCAGGGCGTCGATCAGCCTCTGGTTCCCGGCGATCGCCCGGCTCAGGGTCTCGAGGTATACCGGACGGAGGGCCGCGTATTCGAATTCGTGGAGGAACATCCGGTCGTCGGCCACCCGGCATTCGCGTTCGAAGACGCCGTCGCCGTCGAGGTCATATCGCCAGAGGTCGAAGAATCCGTTGAGGTCCGTGTCCTCCATGGCGATCTTCATTTCCGGCCGGCCGTCATAGTCGTAGTCTGTCTGGATCCAGCCGGTTTCGGCGCCGTGGAGGTGGAGCCTCTGATCGACGGGGGAGACGTACATGCGGAACCGCCCCGAGTTGTCACGGTCGACCTCGTTCCGCTTGTTGAAGGGCCCGCAGGTCGGACCGCCCATCTGCGGGAAAAGCTCGTTGCCGAAGTTGATCACGCCTTCCCAGCGCTCGCTGTGGTCGTTCCCCTCGGCGATGTCGATGTTGTTGCCGTTCTCGTTCCAGGTCAGGTGGGCCTTCGACCAGTTGGCGCCCTTGGCCAGGGGACGGACCTCGTCCCAGGCCAGGAAATCGCCGGTCGGGACGCCTCTCAGGACGAGATTTCGCGAGGCGGAGCGGGGGATGCCGACCGAACCGACCGCGGTAACGGAAAAATCGTAGCTGTGCCGCAGCCGGTCGTCGGCGGCGTCGTCGAGGTCCATGCTGTAGCGAAGGTTCTCGGCCGTCGTCCCGGCGGCGCCGATGCGCACGACTTCCTCCGAGACGTCGTCGCCGTCGAGGTCGTAGAAAGCGAACGGGTTTTCGAACCCGGGATAGAAGCGGTTCTCGTCGTAGTCGAAGAAGAAGCAGAAGATGAAAACCTCGTCCCCGTTGAAGTCGGTCTTCCACTGGCAGCGTCCTTGGTTGTATTCGTAGTCGACGTCGTACCAGAGCCGGTTATCGTCGCCGATGTCCTTGGCCCAGGCCACGGCGTAGGCGCGGTCATGGTAGAGATGCGGGGCCGTTTTTTTGAAGTGGGCATACTCGGCCCACTGGTAGAGAAGCTGCTCGTCGAGGTCGCCGTCGCCGTCGGTGTCGAGGTAGTCGACGGCCCGGTCCACCGTCCCGTCTCCATACCAGTCGGCGACATAGAGGTCGCTGTCCAGGTCGCCCTCGCCGGCGGCGTCCATGTCCCCGTCCTCGTCGACGACCTTGACAACGATGGGGCTCCGTGTGCCGGAATGACGGCTGTCCGCGTCGATGAAATAGAGGGTGTCGATGCGGCCGTCGCCGTCCGTGTCGATCGGGACTGTCTTGCCGGGCCCATCCTTCAGGACCTGCGCGACGACGGCGGGGTCCATCTTCGTCTGGGGACCCACCATCTTCTCGAAGAGTTCGTTGTTTGTCTGCGCCCGAAGCGGCAGGGCCAGGGCGAGGCCCGCGGCTCCAAGCAGGAATAAGCAGGGTCTTGCGTCGAATCGCTTCATGGTCTTTCCCTTCCCGAACGGATCGCTTTCGGACATCCCCTGGAAACGCGCCGAGATCGGCGGCTCGTGTCGGCTTCAACCGTCGTCGGCGTGATTTTCATGGAATGGGGAAGATGATAAGCCGAGGAATCGGCGGTTGTCAAAGTTATTAATTCCCCAATTTCCGAACCCGGGTCCGCCGGCGGGGGATGCATCTCCATTCGTGTGATTGTGTTGTTCCCAAATGGGGTCCTGTCATGGCGCGTTCCTGTGCGTCCTCGCGCCTCACCCGTCAACGATGGCCTGCGCCCTCCCAGGGGAGAGGGGGCCCCGTCGCTCCGAAAAATTGGTGCCTGGATATCAATTCCCCAATTTCCGAATCCGGGTCCGCCGGCGGGCGGAAGGAAGATATCGAGGAGGAAGATATAATACAATAAACCGTCGAACCGGAGGAACTTATGAGAAGAGATAATTCCGAACCCGCCTCGATGATCCGGAGGTCTTGGCTTTTCGCCGCCGGCCTGGCGGCCGTCCTTGCGCTGGTCGCGCAGTCCTGTCGCGCGCCCTCGCGGACGCCGGAGTTCGACGGCCGACACTTCAGCGGCCGGGGCGATGTCGAGTACTTGAAGCTTCTGGACTTTTCCCGCCGTCTCTTCGCCCCCGACCCGGAATTCCAAAACCTGGCGATGCTCTATCAGCCGGCCTGGAACGGGCTTGTCGAGGGACCGACCTGGGATGCCTGGTGGATCCAGAACTCCTACGGCACGGCTTACAGCGCCATGCCGTTCCTGGAGGAGCCGTTCGTCACCTTCCTGCAGAACGCCCAGGCCCTCTGGTTCGACCAGATGGGCGATGGGAAACGGCGCGGCCGGCCCAACGACGAGGTCGCGCCCGACGGCTCCCTCTGCGACTGCGCCGGCCCCGGCTGGGCCATCTACAAGCAGGGCGACGGTCAAACGAAGATCCACGACTGGGGGTTCGAGTTCGCCGCCGCCGGCATCGTCATGCAGGCCGAGCTCCTGCTCATCGGCCGCGACGCGGCCGCCATCTCCCGTTATCTCCCGATGCTCGAGCGGACCGCGGATTTCATCGATTCGCGCCGCGACCCCGCGAACAACCTGTTCCTCGTCGGCGCGGCGGCGAACCTCCTCGCCCCGAGCTACGCCGGCCGCCTCAAGCCCGACGGGACCTATGACAAAGCCTACCTCGCGGGGCTCTCGATCACGACGATCGCCGCGCTCGACCGCCTGATCGAGCTCGAAAAGCTCGGCGGCCGCGCCGGCAAAGCTGAGGAATTCTCCCGCCGCCGCGCCCTCGTCCGGAGCGGCCTGCCGCTCCTTCAGACGCCCGAGGGTTATTTCATCAAGTCCCTCGACCCCGACGGCACGAAGCACGGTGTGTTCGGCGCGGCGCGCTATGGCTATTTCGAGGCCTCGCCCAACCACGACGCCATCGCCTTCCGCGTCGTCCCGGACGAACAGGCGCGGCGGATCTATGCCAGGATGAGCGCCATCCCCGAGCTCCGTCCCTTCGATCTCATCCTACCGAATTTCCCCGGCCTCGACGACATGTACGAGAAGCCCGAGGGCCTGTGGAAGTTCGGCTTTTGGGTTAACGGCGGCCATTGGTCGACCTGCGAGGCGCGGATGGTCCTGGCCTACTGCCGGCTGGGTCGGCATGACGACGCGCGACGGTCGATCTTGCGGATGATGGAGTTTGCCCGGCGTTTCAGGATGGACAACCCGCTCACCGAATTCGGGAGCGAGGTCTACCAGCCCAAAGAACCGGTCAATATCACGATCGACGCCTTCGGACCCATGGCTGCCCTCGTCCGCGGGCTCTTCGAATACATCTACAGCGCGGACTCGCTGACGCTCCATCCTCACGTCCCGCCCGCCGTGACCGAACTCCACCAGAAGGACCCGATAAGGTTCGGGACGAAGAAGCTCTATCTTTCGACTTTCGGCGCCGGGCCGGTGACCTCGGTCATGGTGAACGGCCGCGCCTGGGAGGCTCACAACGAGAGCTCGATCACGTTGCCCTACGATGAAATGCCGGACGTCGCGGCGATCGAGATCGGCCTCGGCGGCGCGGCCCCGGGCAGCGCGATGCTCGCGCCGGCTCCCAGTGAGGCGGCGTCGGATATCACCCTGAAGACCCCAAAATACTCGTTGCCCGAGACGCTTTCCCAGACTCCTATCTCAGATATTACCCACCCTATGCCCTCCCTATACAGGGAGGGACAAAGGCCAGCGTCTCGGGAAAGGTCGGAGGGGGGCCCGCCGGAGGCGGGGGAGCCGACGGGACTGGTTCCCGGGGGCCGGGGGGCTAAGGGTGATACCGGCGCCAAGCCAAATATGTCTGATCCCGAGGCTCCCGCCCAGGCCGGCCGGCCGGCCGCGGAATCGCCTGCCGCGTTGCAGACGAGAGCTCGACGGGCTGACTGCGAGGTGGCGCGCTTTCCTTAATGAGATGAGCGCGGCCGGTCTGGGCGGGACTTACGAGGCCGCCCATGCCCGGCTTGTGCTCGAGGCCGTCGATGCCTGCCGCGAAAGAACGAGACTCCTCGCCCGGGGAGCGATCGCGGCGCTTCCCGAGGCGTCCGCGCGCGCCGCCGATCAAGCTTACGCCGATGCGGCGCTCAAGCTCGGCCGCGGCCTGGACGCGGTCCTTAATGGATACCGGAGTTCTCCGGACGCGCAGAAAGCTTTGATTTATGATATATTTATTCTTGTGGGAGGAGGGATCGAAGGGAATTAACCCCCGAAGGAGTTTCGGGTCTTTTTGCGAGGATCGATAGAATGAAGCGAACAAACGGCTCGGTACTGGCCCTTTTATCCTTGTCGATGCTGTGTGTTTTTCGGTCGGACGGCGGCGCCGCCCCGGCCGCCCAGCAGCCCAAGACCCAGAACGAAGTCCGCCACAACGTCAGGATCCTGACCGACATCGTCCCCACACCGGTCGCCCAGCGGCTCGTCGCCTGGCTGACCGACGTCGAGGCCTGGGTCTTGAGTCTCGACGTCGGGACGCAGGTGCTGAAGAACACGGACGACACCGCCGACTCGATCTTCATCAACGGCAACTTCGCCCGGCTGCTGGCCGCCAACTACCGCATCACGGGGAAGGAGATCGACCTCAACGAGGCCTTGAAGTGGTGCGATGCGTTCTTCGTCAACCAGCGCCTGGCCATCACCTCCGAGATCAACGAGGCCGGCTACTGGGTCGACCTCAGCCGGAATCCCAAGGGCAACATCTATTTCGGCGACGGGGGAACGGCCGCCGCGGCGCTGGCCGCCATCCTCGACTACGCCGACCCCAAGAAAAGGTGGCTTTACCTCAAGGCCCTGGAGAGGTACGCGCGCTTCGTGACGGACGGGATCCTGCTCGATCCCCAGGGGTTCGGCCGCGAGACGACGGCGAGCTGGATCGTCGCCGAGGGGGAAGACAAGGGGGCGCTCGGCTGCGGGTTCTTCGAAGGCCATCTGAGCGTCAAGCCCTACACGATCGCCACGGCGACGACGGGCGGCGCGTTTTTCGCCGCGCTCTACCGCCTCACCGAGAAACCCGAGTACAAGGACATCGCCTCCGGGGCGGTGGCCTGGCTCCTCAAGATCCGGCAGCCCGACGGAGAGATCCCCTACACCCTCGACGGCCAGGCTTCGGCGGATTGGCCTTTGGACACGCTGAGCTACTGCACCGAGGCTTTCATCGCCGCCGATTTCTACCTTCGGGACGAGAGCCTCAGGCTGACCCTCGGGACCGAGCTCAAGCCGACGGTCGACTGGCTCCTGGCGCGGCAGAACCCCGACGGCTCATGGGGTGAAATGCAGAGCGCCGACCAGCAGAGGAGCCCGCGGGCGGTGAGCCTTTTGGCTTGGTATTACCGGAATGTCGAGCGCGAGCCCAGGGTCAAGGACGCGATCCTCAATTACTGCCTTTTCCTTCTCGACCCGGAGAAAAGCGGCGCCTACGGCATCAGGAAGCTCGTCCGGACGACGGGCTTCGCGGGCCTGACCGTCGCCGAGATCCTTAAGCCGGGCAGCACCTACTGACCGGGAGACGCCTCCCGGACCTCTCCGGGCAGGAAGGGTCGCCGCCGCTAGTTTTTCGGCGACCGGCTGCCGAAAAGCAGCCCGGCGCCGGCGATCGGCCGGCAGACGAGCACGGCCGGCGCGATCCCCTCGATCTCCTCCTCGAGCTTCTTCAGGTTCTCGCGGAGAGAGGAGACGGCTTCTTTCTTGGCGAGGACCATCAGGCAGCCGCCGAGCCCGGCGCCGGCGAGCTGGGCCCCGGCGACGCCGCGAGTGCCGCGGGCAACATCCACCATCCGGTCGATGGCCGGCAGGCTGCAGGCGTATCGCCCGGGCTGCCAGGCGAGCTGGGCGCGCTCGATCCTGTCCGGGTCCGGACTCTCGCAGGTCCTCGATCAGCCGCAGAAGATGGACGTCCGAGGTCGGCGCCCAGAACGGCCGCGGCTCGCCAGTCGGGCTCCAGACGGCCACCCGGTCGCCGTCGTGCGAGGCCTGCATCATCCGGCCGATCTCGTCGATCCGTCCCGCCCGCAGGCAGTCCGCGTAAAGCCGGGCCCGCTCGCATTCGGCCAGGCCGAACAGGACGACGCCCCGGATCGGGTAGAGCCCGTCCTCGGGCTCCCGGTGGCTGTCCCAGAGCGGCCGGAGGTCCTCGCCGGGGAGCAGCTCCGCGAGCTCGGCGCGCGTCGCCTGCTCGGGCAGGCGGAGCAGGATGCGGTAGATCCAGCTCAGCGGCAGGCCGAGCGTGCGGACGTTGACGTCCCGCAGATGATGGAGCAGGGGCGCGAACGGCGGATGGAGTTTCTGGATGAGCTCGAACCCCAGCCGGTAGCAGGCGATCCGGTGGTTGAACTGGTCCTTGGCGTTCCCGGTCTTGTGGGCCCGCAGGCCGGAATCGACGACGGCCATCACGTAGTCATCCGGAAACGGCACCGTGTCCTCGACGGCGAACTCGAAGAAGGTCACCTTGATGACGTTCCCCCGCCGGCCGAGGCGGATGGCGGCATGATCGGCGCTGCCGCCGCGCGTGCCGACGAACCACTCGCCCTCGCCGCAGAGGTCGACGAACTGGGCCGGGAAAGTCTCCAGGCTGTTGACGGCGATCGTCGCCTCGGCCACCCCGACGACCAGGCTCGATGACGAGCTCAGCCCGGCGGCCGGCGGAATGTTGCCGGAGACGACGATGTCCATGCCGCGCAGGCGCTGGTGGGAGAATTTTTTCTGGAGGCGGAGGACGGCGGCCTTGATGTACTGGGACCAGTCGCCGCCCGCCTCCCGGACCATCTCCCGGACCTTGTCGCTGTTGACCAGCGACAGCCAGTCGTCCCAGGGCAGGCCGGCGACCAGCTCGGAGATCGAGAACTGGCGGTCAGGGAAGCGGTTCCGGTCGACGTTGAACAGCCGGACGAGGTCGTCCTCCCGCGGCCTGACGGCGAGGAGGGTCTCGTAGCCGATGGTCATCAGGTTGCAGTTTCCGCCTTGGTGGTCGATGTGGCGGCCCATGACGTTGAGCCGGCCGGGCGAACGGACGACGAGCACCCGGCTCTCAGGGTCCATGACCTTTGCCGCCTCGGCCAGGAGCGCCTGAAAGGCCGACCGCCGCTCGGCGAGGACCTCGGGGTCCTTTCCGTAGATCGTCTCGAGCTCGCCGTCGAGGTCGGACGGGCGGCCGCCGTCCCCGCCGGGCGGACCGAACAGCTCGAGCCACTCGCGGAGCGGCCGGAAGGACTCGCCCTCCGGGAGGCTCGACGCCTCTCCCCCCTTCTTTTTTCCTGAAGGCTGGTCTCGGCCGCCAGGAGTTCCGCCGGGTCGTTGTAGCCCAGGATGGCGTCGGGGCGTTCGACGCGGAGGGCCTTGACCTTGAAGCGGTCGCCCGCCGCGGTCAGCACGCCGACGATGCCCGAGAGGTATTCCTCCCTTTGAGCGTTGTCGCGGTCGAGGCGGTCCAGAGCGTAGCGCAGCGCCGGCGCTTTGGTTATATAGATCGAGTTGTTGAGCCAGCGGCTGCGCCGGACCTCGTCCGGCCGGAGTTCGACGGGGGGCGCGCCGGCGGGGCCGAACCGGAACGTCTCTTTCCCTTCCGGGATGAGCGCCATGATCTCCTCCCGGGGCCGTCCCTCGTTGACGGCCGTCCAGAGCGGACCGAAGGCGGCCTCAAGCTTTTTTTCGGAGGCCGCCGCCCCCGGACGGGACAGGCCCCGCACGATGATGTCCTTCGCCTCCTCCGCCGACAACGGCCCGGCGGCGGCGCGCGCCCGCAGGTCCCGGAAGACCTGGCGCTGGCGGACGTCGGCGTCCTCGACAATGGCCAGAAGGTCGCCCTTGGCCGATTCGACCAGCCGGCCCCGGCCGGAATCAAGCGGGCCGGGCGAGACGACGAGGGCCAGATCGAGGGCTTGGCTCGTGAACAGGTCGAAGAGCTGCTCTAAAACGTTCGGCTCGATGATCCGGTCGCCCGCCGCGAGCAGGAGATCGGCCTCCGGATCGAGGCCCTCAAGCGCCCGGAGGCCGACCCGGGCAGCGTCGGCCGTGCCCCAGGCCTCGGCCTGGTAGGCGAAGACGACGTTCGGGAAGGCCCGGCCGACCGTCTCGATCACCTGCCCCGCCATGGTCCCGACGACGACGACGTGCCGGGCGATGCCGCAGCCGGTGTAGACCTCCAGGGCGCGATCGATGGCCGGCACGCCGTCGACCGTAAAGCAGACCTTGTGGCAGGTCGCCGAGAGCATGCGCGAGCCCTTGCCCGCCGCGAGAATGATGCTGAACCGGGGAGCACGGATCATGATCGCCTTATCCCTTCATGATGAGATAGACACAGAAGATCATCAGGCCCACGAAGGCCCAACCCGCCAGGAAGCCGAGGACCCCGACGAGCGTGGGCTTGGGGAATTCGAAGTCAGGGTGTTTGAACAGGACGTTCCGCGGGGCGGGCCTGCGTTCCCGGAGGGAGGGTGAACGGGCTCGTCTCCGGCTCTCCGGGAGCGATGGGCGTCCGCAGGCACTCGTAGAACCTGTTCAATCGGTCCTCGGGGACACGGCGGGTGAACAGACTGACGCCCACGGCCGTTGCCAGGCCGACTGAAAGATAGATGATCATCTGCCAGGGGAGATGGAGCTCGCCGTCGAACAGCAGGAACTCCGGGAGACGCGGGGCGAGCGCCGCGTTGAAGTCCCAGAGCGTGTGTCCGAAAGCGCCGATCCGCCCGGTCAGGAGGAGGGCGGCGAAGGCGGCCAGCGTGCTCGCCCAGGCCCCCGCCGTCGTCATCCGGCGCCAGAAGAGCCCGAGGAAAAAGGGTATCGCCATCATCGCCTGAACCTTCCACCAGGTCTCCATGGCGTGGACGACCGTGGTGAACTGGGCAGCGAACAGCAGCCCCAGGGCGACGATGACCGTGCCGGCGATCCGGCCGAAGGCGATGTAATGCCGCTCGCTGCGGCCGGGAGAGAGGAGCGGCCGGTAGATGTTCTGCGTCAGGAGCGCCGCCGAAGAGACCATCTGGACGTTGCAGCTGCTCATCACCGAGGCGAACATCGTGGCGATGAACAGGCCGACGAGTCCGGGCCCGATCCGGGGCAGGAGCTCCCGGGCCATCAGCCCGAAGGCCTGATCGGGGTGGATCGTCCGGCCCAGGAAATAAGCCGCGGCGCAGAGGGCCGTCAGCGCCCAGGCGACGGTGCAGATCCTTTTCAGGAACGTGCCGCACATCACCCCGACCCGGCCCTCCATCTCGCTCCGGCCGGCGGCGGACATGCTCATGCTGTTCGGCTGGGTCACCCAGCCGATGAGGGCGTTGAGGGAGATGACGGCGACATAAAAGACCGTGATGCCGCGGGGGGCGACGACAGAGAACATGCTGGCGTCGGTGAGCGCGGCCCGCATCCCCGATAGCCCCCCGACGGCCTGCCAGGCGAAGGGCAGGATCAGGAACGAGAAAACGAAGGTCAGGAAGCCCTGGACGAGGTTGGTGATGATCGCCGCCCGCAGCCCGCCGACGACGCTGTAGCTGACGAAGACCGCGGTCATGCCCAGGACGGCGAGCTGCGAGTCGATCTTCCCCCCCGAGACGGCGGTGACGAGGGCGCCCGAGCTCTTGATCATGATCCCGATGCCCATCATCAGCTGGAGGGCGCCGACCAGGGCGTAGAGGACGCTGACGCTCCGGCCATAGCGGGCCTGGAAATAATCGCCGGTCGTGACCGCCCGCATCCTCCGGAAGATGGGCGCCAGGACCCAGAAGAAGGGCGTGGCGAACAGCCACAGCCACTCGTACCAGATCCCGGAAATCCCGACGCTGAAGGTCTTGGAGGAAACGGAGACGGCCTGGTCGCTGTGGGTTCCGGCGCCGAAGCTGTTGAGGATCATCGTCAGCTTGCCGTACCGGCGGTCGCCGATGAAGAACCCGGAGGCGCTCTTGGCCCGGCGGAACGACCCGAGCCCCACGGCCAGAACGATAGAGAGGTAGGCGATGATGACCAGCCAATCGATCCCGGCGACGCCCCACATGATAGGCCAACATGATATGAATATGCCGGGGCGAATGCAACCGAAAAAGGCGCATCTCTTTTCTGCCGTGAACTCGCAGGGTCGGACGGCGATGCGTCACTATCACCCCGGCCCCCGCGGAGGGCAGATAGTCAAAAGCTCTTTCAAGAGATTGCGCGAATAGCGGCTCCGCGTCTCTCCGCCGCTATTCTGATGGTCGCTCCGAAGACTCCGCTTCCCGCCGGCCCCCCTCCGACCTTTCCTGAGGCACTGACCTTTCTCCCTCCCTGTCAAGGGAGGGTAGAGGGTGGGTAATATCTAAGATTAGAGTCTTGAAATGGGCCTCAGGCAAATACTAGGGGCTTCGGGGCGCTATCCCCATCCGGCTCTGCTCAGGCGCTCCGGGCGCGCAGGGACTTGCGCCATGCCACACCGCCATGCCTCCCTGGATCATACAAAACGAGGTGCTTATGCCGGAAGATTCCGGCTTGACAGGCCGGCGCGGCGGTGCGTATGATTTCGGCGTCCGGAGCTATAGCTCCGCGGGAGGAGAGCGCCATGAAAAAATCGCTGAAGGTTGGGCTGGGACGAACGGTCATCACGCCCCGGCAGAACGTTCAGATGAGCGGGTTCGCCCGCAGCCAGGTGTCGACCGGGGTGCACGACGATCTCTATTCCTGCGCCATGTATTTAGAGGATGCGCGCGGGCAGCGGGCGCTTCTTCTCGTCCTGTCTCTCGTCTGCTTGTCGCGGGACCTGGTGGCCCGCATCCGGCAGGGGCTGAAAGAGAAGACCGGCATCCCCGAGGAGGCGATCGTCTTTTCCTGCACCCATACTCACGCCGGTCCGGGCGTCGTGCTCGACGGCTACACCGTTCCCACGCCGGGGGACTACCCGTCATTCCTCATCGCCCAGGCCGTGGCCTCCGGGGTGGAAGCCTGGAAGAAGCGGGCGCCGGCCCGGGTCGGGTTCGGCCGGACCGAAGTCTTCGAGCTCGGCCGGAACAGGCGGGCGCTCCTCTACGGCGGCCTCCATCCCGACCCCGAGGTCCTGATCATGAAGATCGAGGACGCGGCCGGCCGGCTGAAGGGCGTCGCTTATAACTACGGCTGCCATCCCTCGACCCTGGACTGGAAAAACACCCTGTTCTCGGGCGATTGGCCCCACTATGCCGACGAGGGCATCCGGAAAGGCGCCGGCGGGCGGGTCTGGACCGCCTACCTCCAGGGCGCCGAGGGCGACATCAACACCGGCTACTCGTCGGAGCTTTCGGCCGTCGGCGTCGACATGGCCATCCGCGATTACTGGTACATCGAGAAAAAAGGGCAGCAGATGGCCGATGTCGTCTTGCGGGCCCTCCCCGGGATCAAGACCTCGGCCAACGTCGATATCGCCATCGCCCTGGACGAATTCGACTACCCCTTGCGCGAAAGCTATCCCGTGACGGTCAGGCGGGCGGCGGCCGACGCCGCGGCGGCGAAAAAGAAGTTGGCGGCGCTCGAGGCCGACCCCGCCTTCCGCGGCAGCCGGATCCTCGACCAGGCGCGGCGCGAGGTCTTCACGACCGGACAGCGGTTAGGCGCGGCCAGGCGCTTTTATGATTCGAAGGGCGGCCCGAGGACAGAGACGCATCGAGCACCAGGCCCTCCGCGTCGGCCCGGCGGTCTTTTCGACCCTGCCCGGCGAGGTCTTCTCCGAGATCGGCCTCCACATCAAGCGCGACTCCCCGGCCAAAATGACGTTCCTCCTCGGGCTGGCCAACGGCTACGGCCTCACCGGCTATCTTCCCCCGGCCAAGGAATTCGCCGAGGGCGATTACGAGGTGGACGGCAGCCTGTACAGCCCCAAGGCGGAGGACGCCTGCGTCGCCGCCTCCGTGACGATGATCCGCCGCGTCCTGCCGGGCTAATTGACTTTCTGGCGCCTCCGCGACCCGGTTTTCTAAAATCGGGATCCCCGGCTATTTCAGCTTCAGGTCGATGTTCTGACAAATGCTCTGGGATTGCCCGGGGCGCAGAACAAGAAGCTCTTGGCCTCAATCACGGCCTAAAAAAGAAGGAAAGCCGGCACAGATCGGTCCTGTTCGGACCGACAAGCATAGGGAAAAACTCAGCGCCCGCGGGGGTGAGAATCAATAGACGAATAGGTCGTCTTTTCTATAGAAACCCTTATCAGAGTTATTGAGGAGGCGTCTCTTGATAGGCCCGTGTGATTACATTATAATTACTCCCGAAGGGAGTACCGACATGAAACTGCGGTTGGTGGCGATCGGCAACTCGCGCGGCCTGCGCCTTCCCAAGGCCATCCTTGAACAATGCCGCCTGGAAAACGAAGTGGAGCTCGAAATCGAGGCCGGCCGACTGATCATCAAGCCGGCCAGAAGGTCGACCCGCAAGGGCTGGGACGAGGCCTTCAAAAAAATGGGGTCGGCGGGGGAAGACCGGCTGCTGATTGACGACCGCTTGGACCTCGATTCCTCGGACTGGGAATGGTAACGGTCACATGAACCAATACGACATCTATCTTGTCTCCCTCGATCCCACGGTTGGCCATGAAATCAGGAAAACCCGCCCGTGCGTCATTCTCTCCCCGGACGAGATGAACCGGCATATCTCCACCGTGATCGTTGCTCCGATGACAACTCAATCCCATCCTTATCCCTCCCGGGTTCCCGTTGAATTCAAACGCCAGCGGGGTTGGATCGTCCTCGATCAGATCCGGGCATTGGACCGGCAACGCCTGGCCGCCAGATTGGGGCGCCTGAAACCCGGACTCATAAAAAATGTCAAGGCCGTGATCAAAGAGATGCTCGTCGATTAAAGCTCAGCCTTCACGGAGACGCGGACCGGTTTGTCCGTCGCCGGCGGTTGACGTTCGTCGCCGAGAAGCCGCCGCCGTATCAAGTTTCTTGCGAGATCGTCCTGATAGCGGCGGAGGAAAGTGGGATTGACAGCGGTGGGCTGTAAAGCAGAGAACTGCTCGCCCCGACGAACTCGCGGAGGCGGGCGTTGAATTCCTCGGGCGCTTCCGCGTTGACCAGGTGACCCGCGCCCGCGATGACGACAGGCGGGAACCGTCATCGGGGGTTCTTGACACTCGTCCCAGGGCGGGGATAGCATCCTTTCAAAAGGGAATGTATGAGTTTTACTTTCAGCGTTCCCGGATCGCGCGGGACGTCAAAAAAAGAAATTCCTTTTATTGAGTTCGGAGAACCCACGGTTGTTCTTCAGGGGGGAAACATGAATCGACGAAAGTTCATGGCAGCCGCGGGCGCGCTGGCGCTCGGCGACGCCGCGGCGCTGAAAGCCTCGGGCGGCCCGGCCGTCGCGCGGCCGCCCGTCAGGCGGGGCGGCGGCAAGGTGCTGATGCATGTCGGGACCCAAACCGGCCAGGTCACGCCGCAGGTCCTTCAGTTTCTGAAGCGCCATGGCGTCGACCATCTCTGCGCCAATCCTCCCGATCCGGGCGAAAGAGGTTACTGGACAGTTGAAGAGGTGGCGCAGACGCGGGAGCTTTGCGAAAAGCACGGCCTCGCGCTGTCGATGGTGGCGCTGCCGTTCCTGAGCAGCAGCCACATCGACCGGGAAAAGCGCGGGGCGATCATGCTCGGGCAATCTCCGGAGCGGGATCGCGATATCGAGCACATCAACAGGATGACCGAAGCGTGCGCCAAGGCCGGCGTGCCCGCCTGGAAATACAACCTGAGCCTTCTCGGCGTCCTGAGGACGGCAAACACGCCGGGCCGCGGGGGCTCATCCTACAGCACTTGGCGTTTGGCTGAAGCCAAGCCGAATCCCCCCATGACCCGCGCCGGGGCGGTCGACGCCGACTTGTTCTGGGAAAGGATCACCTATTTTCTCGAGAGAGTGATTCCCGTTTGCGCCGAGTACAAAGTCCGCGCCGCCTGCCATCCTCACGACCCGGGTGTCCCTGCGGCCGGCTACCAGGGTATCGACCGGGTGCTGGGAACCTTCGAGGGTCTGAAGAAATTCGTTTCCATCCAGGAAAACCCTTACCATGGGCTGAACCTGTGCCTGGGCACGATGGCCGAAAACCTGCCGGACCCCGCGCGGGAAATCTACGACGTTATCCGGTATTTCGGCGAGCGGGGCAAGATCTTCAACATCCATTTCCGGAACATCCGCGGCCGGCGGGACGACTTCCAGGAAGTGTATCCGGATGAGGGGGATCTGAACATGTTCCGGGTGGCCCTGACCCTGCACGAGTCCGGGTATCGGTACATGCTGATGCCGGATCACATGCCCAGGCATCCGGACGACCCCGACGGAAACCAGGCGTTCGCCTTCGGCTACGGGTATACCAAAGCCATGGTGCAGGCGGTGGAGAACTATGTGGCCCTGAGAACGGCCGGGGCCTGACGCTGCCCCGTCTTTCGCCGCTGCACAGAGCTCGATCCGGATCAGGCTGAGCCGGGGGAATTGGCGCCGGCCTAATTGACCCCCAGCGCCTTGTCCAGAAATTCGTAAGCCTGCCGCCGGATCTCGGGCGGGAAACTGTGGGCCGCATCCGGATGGACGACGACGATCGCGCCCTTCGCCCCGAGCAATTCGTAGACCGGCTCGGCCGCCCGCACGCAATCATCCACCCCCGAGACCTCGAAGTTGTCGTCTCGGAGCGGCGCGTTGATAAACACCGGCCGGGGCGCGAGGGCTCCCAGGAGCTCGGTGAAATCGAACGGCATCTTGGCGGGGTCCTTCCCGTAGACAGACGCTATCCGGGGCATGTAGCCCTTATGGCTCCAGCCCGTCAGGTCCCCGCCGTAGTACTTCTTGAATGAGGTGAACCCGCAGCTCGTCACGACCGCCTTGATCCTCGGATCGAAGAGCGCGGCGAAGATTGAGTTGTGCCCCCCGAGCGAGTGGCCGATGGCGGCGATCTTCCCCGGGTCGACCTCGGCGAGGGACGCCAGAAGGTCCACGGCGCGGAGGTGATTCCAGATCCCCTTTATCGTAGCGCTCGCATAGCCCACGGCATAGGCGTCCGTCTTGTCGTCGCCGAACCCGGGATAGTCGGGGGCGAGGGTCACATAGCCGCGCCGGGCGAGCTCGAGCGCGATGGCCTGATCCTGGTCCTTCCCCAGGCCGGCCGGCTCTTCTTTCCCCCGGGGGTTCGTCTGGTGGGGGACGAGGGCCGCGGGCGCCCGGCCGGCGCGCTTTTTCGGGACGATGAGATAGGCCTGCACGAGGCTCCCGGATTCCGCGTAGAACATGACGCGCTTGCGGACGACGTCGCCCAGGTCCTCCTCGGCGAGGACGCGGAGGTCAGGCAGGGTCTTAAACATGCGCTCCGGCATCGGTCCGGCGACCTTCTGAAAGTTGAGGAGGATGTCGCGGCGCCGGACCTCCCATTCGTCGGCGGTCGTCACCGGGTGCGCGGCGCCTTGGTCGTCGATGAACTCCAGGAGACGTGACTTGTCCGGGTAAACGGGCGCGGCCGCCACCGGGTCGGCCTTGACGAGGCCGAGCGTTTCCTCGAACCTCTTGAGGGCCGGTGCGGCGTAGCTCGCCTCGAGGGCGTCCGTGGCGTTGGCGTGGGCGGAAGAGAATTTCGCCGAGGCGGAATCGGCCTGGAGGAGCCCGGCGAGGACGCGCGCTTCCTTGACCGCGGCCAGGGCGTCATCCTTTCGGCCGGCGTCGAGGGCGAACCGGGTCCGGCACAGCGCATCGTAGAAAAGGACGGTCCGCTCGGCGTAGGAGAAGGTCCGTTCGTCTTCGGCGATCCGGGCCCGGAGATCATCGGTGAGCTCGAGCTTGGCCGCCTCGGCGAGGAGGCTCCGGCCGGTCTTTGCCGCCGCCACGATCTCGACGAGGTCCGGGCCGTCGTCGGCCGCGGAAGTGGTCTTCTCGTATTTCAGGTGCTGAGTCGGGAAGAGGTCCGCTTCGCCCTTGCCGAGGCGCCTGGCCAGGCTGTACTTGAGGTCCGTGACGTTCGAGAGCATCGTCTCCAGGCTGCCGTAGAAGCGGCCCATGACGGGCGCGGCGTGCCCGTATCGCCCGGCGAAATAATCCGCCCAGAGTCCCTCGGCCGGAGCGCCGGGGTTCCAGAGCTGCCGCGCCATCTGCCAGTTGGTCAGGGCCATCGTCCCCCAATTCGCCGTCGTGACGTGCATATAGTGGAAATGGCGGGCGCCGATGCCGTAGTAATAGGGGATGTCGTGGGCCATGGTGTGCATGAACCCAACAGGCAGGCACTTGGTGCCGGAGACATTGTAGTATTCGCCGATGCAGACCTGGCCCTTGTAATGGCGGTTCGGGGCGGTGAACCAGCCGTCGAGGCTCTTTTTGTATTTGGCGTTGACCGAGCAATCCGGGTCGTCGAACTCGTGGACGTAGCAGCGCACGATCGGGAAGAAGGTGGCGATGCACATGTCATAATCGAAATCGGCCGGGAGCGGCCGGGTCGGCGGGTCGATGACGTCGGCGTAGGCGAGGAAGAGCAGGCGGATGGGCCGGTTGATGGTCTTCTGCGCCTGGGCCGTCTTTATGGCCCGGGCGTAAGCGTCGACGAACAGGAGGTTGCGGTCGGTGTACGGGCCGAGCGCCCGGCACTTTTCGCACTCGCACCAGTTGCCGACATCGAGAGTCCAGGCGTTGATGACGTTCGCGTCCTTGTAACGGCCGTCGACGAGGTCCCGGACGGCGTTCTTCATGAACTCGGCCGTGGCGTCGGGGTTTGAAGTGCAGAAGTTGTCGCCGAAATCGCCGTCGATCCGGGAGCTCCGCTGGCCTTTGATCAGCCCATACCATTCGGGATGGGCTTCGAAATAGGTGAGCTTGCCGTTCTTATCGGCGTCGCCCCGGTAGTCTGGCGAGACGGCGTAAGGGTCGATCGGCCGGGCTTCGTCGCCCGTGAAGTCCGTGTGGTTATAAGGATAATCGAGGTTCGGGCCGAGGTAGAACGAGGTCAGGATATGGGCGCCGCCGGCGAGCATGATCCCGAGCTTGTGGAGGAACGGCTTGTCCTCCTGCTCGACGCACCAGTAGTTGAGGCGGTTGCGCGCCATCCACAGGAGGAAGTCGCGGCTGGCCCGGTTTTCCCAGGCGTGGAAGCCCCGGGTCGGGAAGCCGGGGGTTTCAGCGGCATCGAAGGCGGGAAACGAGGCGAGCGGGGCGGCGGGCAGGACCTCGTGGAGCTTTTCCGGCGCGTACCAGCGGACTCCCAGCTTGTCGAGCAGGCCGTAAACACCGTAAAGGAGGCCGACCCGGCCGGGCGCGGCGACGACGAGAACGGGAACGCCCGAGACCGAGACCGTCCTGAGGAGATAGCCTTCCGGGCCGAGTTTTTTGGCGGCGGCGGACGAGGGGGCGAGCGCTTTCTTATAGGCGGGAGGCAGATCGCCGAAGGTCGAGATCAGGATCGCCGCCTGGCCGCGCGACGGAGCGAGCTCGGCCGGCTTGACGATTTGCCAGCTGTCGCGGGCGCCGGTCAGGCGGCGAAGATAGTCCCGTAATTCGACCGCGGCGAAGCTCGCGGTGCAGATCGTATCGTCGGCGGGATCGGCGTCGTTCCAATTGACGTTCGCTTCGTCGACAGCGGCCCGCTCGGCGGAGGGGTGACCGCCGTAATTCACGGCGATGACGCCCTTGAGCGTCGGACCGGGCGATGCGGCCGGCAGCTGTTGGCTTTTCGCCGCGGCGACAGCGGATGTCGGCGCGGAGACAAGTGAGAGCCATAGTGCCGCTGCCAGCGGGATCGCGCATTTTTGGGGAATCGTCAGGCGAAAGGTTTTCATCGGTCTTCCTTTCATCAAAGGTCCGTTTTCGGTTAACGCCAATATATGAGAGTTGCGGGGCCTTGTCAAAACCCGGTGAACGGACCGTCCAGGCCGGACCGCTTTGACCCGGCCCGCGTCAAGTTCATGAGCCCTCAGCGGCGGTTGAAGAGATCTTTGGAAGAATGAAGCGCATCCGCGGTCCCGCAAAGGAGACTGATCCCGAATCCAGGGGTGCCTGACAGGTTCGCATGTCTTGACTGCCTGGACTCGCCGAGAGTTGGGCGATTATTCCCTAAACAGAAGGCCGAAGTTATCCGGAGTGAGGAGCTGTGTTTCGCGGGGGTCTTCGAGGAAAGGCTGCACATCCCGGACGACATCGCTCCAGTCCAGAATTTCGGCCTTGGCGGCGACAATCCCTTCCCAGTCGCTGCCGGCGGCCTTGGGGGCCTCAACCTGCTTTTGAACGAGGGCGTTCTTAAGGAGGATCAGGTTCGGTTCCAAGTCCCTCCATTTTGACCGGAACCAGACCAGGTCGTAGAGGTCACGGCCCTTTGTGTAAGGACGTGTCAGGAAGGCCGCGATCTTGGCTGCGAAGAGCGACGGCTTATCATAATGCCGAAGCAGGACCGGAAAGTGCCGGTTGACGATGGTCCGTTCTTCGCCCCAGCCGGCGGGCGGGTTCGTGTCGATCTCGACGTTCACGGACAGCGTCTGTCCCTCGCGCCGACTCAGCGAAGCTTCCTGCAGGATGTGCCCGAACCGGACGAAGGCGCGGGCGACCGTCTTGTCCTCCTTGAACGGCACCTCGACAGCGTAGCCGGCTTTGATCAGCTCCTTGGAAAGAGTGGCGGCCATGGCTCCGAGGCTGCGTTTGCGCCAGGACCTTCCGGCTGAAAAATCCAGATCCTCGGAAAATCGGTTGATCCCGTACAGGAACCGGAGGGCGGTGCCTCCTACGAAAAAGGCGTGACCGGCGAAACCGCCAATCTGGAGGATTAGCAGGATTTCGTTCTGAATGTACTCCCTGAGGACGTTAAGCTTTTGGTCGGGAGCGCCGCTCCCGGCGGCGACCTGGAGCGCGATCTCTTTCATCGACGTTCCTTTTGCCGTTGAATGATGAGGTCCGCGGCGGTGTGCAGCGCGGACTCGAGGCCCCATTTCGAGCTAAACCCACCGAACGACAGAAAGGCTTCGATGTCGAAAGTGGACAGATTTTGCAGCCTTAGCTCATTCAGCCAATCCACGGAGAACCGGCGGCGCTGGACATGGAAATAGACTTTATCGAAGAGCGCTTTTTCGGCGGAGGCGATGGGGACCGGCCAGCCTTCGTCAGAAAACAGGCGAAAGCCGGTCAGCAGTCCGGGCTGGACATGGCCATATAAGAAGACACGGCCTAAGGCGCGGATTTGCCGGGGCCGGTCCGTTGTCACGGAGGTCGGGTTTTGGACCGCGTCGGGGATCAGCCCGTGATGCTGGAGAGCCCATTCGAGAGAAAGATAGGAGGGCCGCACGATCTGCGCGGCGATGTAAGAAACAGGAACGTCCCTGGCCCGCCACGGTTTTTCGACGAGGTACCATTGACGCCGGACGCGGGCGAGCCGCCCGGCCCTGACCCAGCGCGACAGCTGCACCTGGATGACGGCGGGATCGTCGGGAAAAAACCTGAGCATGGAGGAATGGAAAAGGGGCATGGCCGCGAATTCCCTTAAGAAGTCCTCCCATTTCATGCGGATAACTTATCATGAATGTTAATTTATTACAATAAAACTGTAGCGCCGATCACGCGGTTCGTCGTGACGATTAGGGCGTTGACGACGCGAGTCCGCGCTCAAGGCCGTCGCGGAATTCCTGGGAAACGGAAAGAAGTTGGCATGAAAACTGCACAGGCAGTGAATATCGCGGTCGTCGCCAACGATAAGCTGAAAAAGGCCGCGCAGGAAAGAACGAAAAGCTGAATCCGTCAATCATTTCATCATTTGAAGGAGGCCATATGAATATTTTGTGGCTGATCGTGATCGGTTTTGTGGTTGGGGCCATCGCCAAGTTGCTCACGCCGGGAAGAGATCCGGGCGGATTTATCATTACGATCCTTCTCGGTATCGGCGGGTCCTTTGTGGCGAGTTACATCGGGCAACAACTCGGCTGGTATAGAGAGGGCCAGCCTGCCGGGTTCATCGGGGCGATTCTGGGCGCCATCCTGATCCTCATCGTTTACCGGTTGATCAGGAGGAAATAGCCCCTTCTCAAAATCCATTGAGAGTCGGGTACCGGAAAACACACCGTTTTACAGGAAAGGTGCTGATTTACAGGACAATTTCTCAGCCGGGAGAACAGATCTTTTCGTCCGGCCGGAGGCTTTGAATGCCCGGTCACCAGAAATTCCGATTCTTCCAGAGAGGAAATTCTCTCGAGTGAGTTTTTTCGTCTGGTGGATTTTTCCGGGCACGCCCAGGACGCGGAAAGCACTTGGCATGAAAACCGCACTATCGTAGGTGGCTTCTCCCAAATCCACGGGATCATCCATTGAAGGATGGACGTGGGCCGGCGAGAAGCAAGGGAGATAATCATGGACACTAAAAAAGCGGCAATGACATTGTTGACGGCCTTCCTCCTGTTCTTGGCCCCTCTGGCAATCTTTGCCGGAAATGGAGCGATGCAGGATACGCTGGCACAGAATCAAAAACTCAGGGTTTCCGAGGAATTGAGGTCGACTAACGGTCAATTTACCCTCGCCCTGCAGGGAGACGGCAATTTAGTCGCCTCGGATAGCCAGGGGAGACCCATGTGGAGCAGCAATACGGCCGGAAGCGGGGCCGTAGAGTGTGTCCTGCAGGGTGATGGGAATCTGGTTCTCAAGACGGGAACCGGGAAAGATGTCTGGGCCTCATCCACAGAGGGCTATAAAAACGCCAGGTTGATGATCCAGGATGATGGAAACCTGGTCATTTATAACGAACGGGGATTAGTCGTCTGGGCCAAGGGCCGGATCAGAGACAGTTTATCCGGAGACGAAAACCTGTTGGTCAATGAGTTCATCAGATCCCAGAATAGAAAATATACCCTGATACTGCAGGGCGACGGCAATCTGGTAGCCAGGGATAAACAAGGCCAAGGAATTTGGAACAGCAATACGGTCGGCAGCGGGGCCATCGAGTGCGTCCTGCAGACCGATGGCAATCTCCTGCTCAAGGATAGAAGCGGGAAAGTGGTTTGGGCGACCAATACTGATGGTTTTTCCAATGCCAGATTGATAATGCAGGACGACGGACTCCTTGTGTTGTATACGGAATCCGAAAAGACCATCTGGGCTAACGGCAACCTCAGCCCGAACATCCAGCGCGACACGTCCCCTGCCGCTGCGCAGGGGGTCGACAGCGGCAGTTTATCGAGCTACGACGCCAATACCGGCGATGACGAGTTCGACAATTCACTGAACAACTTGAACAGTGTCGCCCATCGAGATCTGGACAATTTCATCAATCAATTGAGCGGCACCTACGATCTCTCCAGACCCTGGATCGAGAACCTAGTCAAGAGAGAAAGTATCCCCCCCGCCGACGTGTACATGATCGCCAGAACTTCACGCGTCACGAACCGGCCCGTCGCCACCGTTGAAAAGTATTACAAGGACAATCGGGGGCAGGGATGGGGCGTGATGGCCCAGCGTCTGGGGATAAAGCCGGGATCCCCGGAATTCCACGCCCTCAAGAAAGACGAAACAGGACTCCTCTCGAAGGGAAAGAGTCAAGGGCAGAAGAAAAACGACAAGGATAATAATAAGCAAGGCCAGGAAAAATAACGGATAGGCGAAGGACAGGGCCAAGGAAGGAGTATTTATGAAAAATAAGAAGCTGATATTTTTCGTTGTCGGATTCCTGATCGTCTGCTCCCTGAGCACATTTGCCGAAACGACCAAGCTGAAGCGCATCGGACAGTACACCTTTGTCAGGATCCGAGGCGAGGTCCCGACCCAAGACGTCATGAAGAGACTGGTGGAGAGATATGCCGAGGACATCAAAACCGGGTTTGACCTGGCCGGCGCCGGCGATCTCTATCTTCCCTTCATGGCCCAGTTGAAGGGCGAGACATTCGAGGAGAAATCGCTGCCGGCCGGCGATCAGCTCAAGTGGATGCTCTTCCGCTCCCAGGGGAAAGTGAAAGTGGCTCAGGACATCGAGTGGGCCGGCCGAGCGCCCCTTGAAGTCTTCGCCTTCGACGTGGAGAAGGATGATAAAGCGTATGAATTCGTGATGCCGAGACCGTGCGGCAATATCGCCCTGCGCAGCATCACCGCCCGCGAGGTCCCGGTCCCGCCGGCCGTTTGCGCGCTGGTGGTCTCGCCGGCGAAGGTCAACCTGAAAGACATCGTGACCGTCGATATGAGCGGCAGCCAGTACGCCACGTCCATGGAAGTGGAGGTCATCGGTTCGGACGGCTTGAAGGTCGCGACCCACGCGTTCACCCCCGAGGCGGCGAAAAAGCAGACGAGCTTTGACCGGCCGGGCGTCTATACCTTCAAGGGCCGGGCGATGAGCGGGACCGGCGTCGCTTCGACGAGCCCCTGCGAGGCGACAGTCATCGTCAACGGTCCGCCGACCTGCGCGCTGACCACGTCCTGCCTGCCCTGCGAAGATTATGTCGGCAAGCCTGTCACCTTTGACGCTTCCGGCTCGGCCGATCCTGACGGCACGGTGGTCAAGGCCGATTTTGCCATCACCGACCCGGCGGGCAATCCCGTCGATAAGTTTATGGACGGCGAGGCTCCCTTTGTTTGGGATAAGGTCTTCGACAAACCGGGAAGCTACGTGGCGACGGTGGTCGTCACCGACGATTTCGGCGCTGTTTCCGAGCCCTGCCGGGTCGCCCTCGACGTCACCCAGAAACGGCTGGCCTTCTTGATCGAAGGCGGTCCCGGAGTCCTGCACGGTACCTACACGGCCATGCTCTGGGCCAGAGCCGGGTTGCTGTACAAGATCGTACCCGATTCGCTGGACTTTATCCTGTCCTTCGGCGGCGGTCTTCCGATGCAGGGCGAGCCGTGGACCGCGTTCGTGATGGGCAATGCCCTCCTGAACGTCCATGCCGGTCCGGCCTTCCTGGCCGGCGGTGTGGGCTTCAGCACCAAGGACCAGACGACACGGAAGAGCGGGATCGACCTGGTCGGCGAAGTGGGGGTCGACCTGTTCAAGGTGAATTCCTCGGTCGGCTCGCTCCTCTTTGAGTTGCGCGCTCCCGTGCTGACCTCCGATCGCTCTTTCGAAGAGCAGCACAAGCTGCTGCTCGGGTTCCGGTACATCTTCTAAGTTCGGGAGCGGGTATCATGGTGAACAGTTTGCTCATTCAGGAAACCATCAATACGAATTCTGTGAAGGCTGTCCTTCACCAGGTTCTCACGTTTATTCATTTCCTGGGGCATCAGGCCGGCCTGGGGATCATTAAGCTAATTCAGTACATTGCTCCAGATGCTCAGTTTCCTGAAAATGTCATCGAGGCCCTTGGCTTGCTGGTGATCGTGACCGTTTTCATGATTCTCGTCACGGTGGCCAAGAAAGCGGCCTGGGTCATTGTCGGTGTGGGCTGGATTCTTTTGCTCATCAGGATTCTCCTGATTGTTTTTAAAGTCGCCTAAACGGTGGAGGCCATGGCCGGGCCGGCGCGCTCTGATAATCGTCCCGGCCATGGACCCTGGAATGAGATGACGCCGTCCGACATCGCGAGCCGGGACAAACTTAGGGTCATCGCCCAACGAGCGATGATTCAGAGTGGCTTACTGCCGGACTTCTCTCCGGCAGCCCTTGCGGAGACGGACGCCATTGTGACAGCGGCTGCCGAGACAGATCCTTCGATCCGAGATCGACGTGATCTCCTCTGGTGCTCGATCGATAACGACGATTCCCTTGATCTTGATCAGCTGACGGCCGTTGAGCCGGGGGCGGGCGGCCGGGTTAAGATTCTCGTGGCCGTCGCCGATGTCGACGCCCTCGTAAAGGAAGGTTCCGCCATCAACGGCCACGCGCGGACTAACACGACATCCGTGTACACGACTGCCGAGATCTTCCCCATGCTTCCCGAGAAGCTCTCGACGAACCTGACGTCCCTCAACGAGGGCCAAGGGCGCCTGGCCGTCGTCATCGAGATCGTGGTCGCCGCCGACGGTACGATCGCGGAGTCCGACGTCTACCGCGCGGTCGTGATGAATCGGGCGAAGCTCGCCTACAACGGCGTCGCCGCGTGGCTCGACGGCAGGGCGCCCGCGCCGCCGCGGCTGACCGCGGTACCGGGGCTGGACGAACAGCTCCACATCCAGGACCGGGCCGCCCAGGCGATGAAGAGCCTGCGGCACCAGCACGGGGCGCTCAGACTGGAGACACTGGAAACGCGGGCCGTGTTCGATGGCGACGTGCTCACCGATCTGCTGCCCGACGAGAAGAATCGGGCCAAAGAGCTGATCGAGGACTTCATGATCGCGGCCAATGGCGTGACGGCCGGGTATCTCGAGCGGAAAGGGTTGCCGTCGTTGCGCAGGGTCCTGCGCTCGCCCGATCGCTGGGAGCGGATCGTCGAGCTGGCCACCCGCCTCGACAGGCGCCTGCCGCCAAAGCCGAACGCCCTCGCCCTCGCCGAGTTCCTCGACGAGCGCCGCCAGGCGGATCCCGTACGGTTTCCCGACCTCTCCCTCTCCGTGGTCAAGCTCTTGGGTTCAGGCGAGTACGTCGTCGAGCTTCCCGGGCAACACGGGGACGGACATTTCGGGCTCGCGGTGAGAGATTATCTGCATTCGACCTCGCCCAATCGTCGCTTTCCGGATCTCATCACGCACCGGTTGCTCAAGGCGGCGCTCGCCGGCCGGCCGGCGCCGTACGGCCTCGACGAGCTGAGCGCACTGGCTCGCCACTGCACCGAACAAGAGGATAACGCGGCTAAGGTCGAGCGGCGAGTGGAGAAATCAGCGGCCGCGCTGCTTCTGGCCTCCCGGATCGGCGAACGGTTTGAGGCCATCGTGACCGGCGCCTCCGAAAAGGGCACCTGGGTCCGGATCTCCCGGCCCGCGGTCGAGGGGAAGGTCGTACGCGGTTTCGAGGGCCTGGATGTCGGTGATCGCGTGCGCGTCGAGATCACCGACACCGATGTCGAACGGGGCTTCATCGACTTCGTCCGGGTTTGGCATGACTAGCGGGCGCCCAGGCAACATGGGCTTCGATCTCAACTCCGTATTCTTTCCCGAAGCGGCCGGCGCCGCCGAAAAACAAATTCTTCTATTTACAACATTAAAGGAGGCTCACATGGCTATTTCCAGGACGACAGAAATCAAATCGTCTTCGGCACTGGGTTTCGATGACGCCATGAAAAAGGGGATTGCTCGAGCTCGAAAGACCCTGACCAATGTTAGGGGAGCGTGGATCGAGAATCAGGAAGTTCTCATCGATGACAAGGGCAAAATCACCGAGTACCGGATTCAGCTGAAGATAACATTTATTCTTGAAGATTAGCAGGGAGGAATTTACCATGAGCGATACGACACTCATCATCATCATCATTCTGGCGGTCATCTTTCTGGGCGGCGGCGGCGGTTACTATTGGAGGAAACGACGGTAGGTGCCCTGGCCTTCTGAGCCGGAAGCCTTCGCAGCGAGATGAATGCCGTTTAAGAGGAAAAGTGCTGTTTTATGGGCCAATTTCTTCGGCGGGCAAACAGCTCGATTCGTCTAAACGGCGGCTTTGTATCGCCGGACGCCTCAAATCCCGCCGTCTTCCAGGGAGGGAATCAATTTCCTGACATTATGAGGACCCGGAAAGATCTTGGCATGAAAACCGCATATAGATAGGTAGTTTCTCCCGAGTTCATCGTGCTATCCAATAACGGATGGGCGAAGAACAGCGAGAGGCAAAAGAAATAAAAGGAGGTTTCTATGATTTGGACACTTGTACTCATCCTGTTTGTGGCGTGGCTTCTGGGGCTGTTCGCGTTCCACGCCGGCGGCCTGATCCACGTTCTTCTGGTCATCGCCCTGATCGTTGTCATCGTCCGGCTGTTGCAGGGACGGAAAGTTCTTTAACGCGGAAAACGCCAAAATGAATTGGCCGAGGGCCCGGGCCGCAAGGCGGATCTGGGGACTCATCGTTGGCCTGGGGCTGATGACCCCCTGTCTCTTTTCTGGTCAGGTCTTCAAATACCAGAAAATCAAGCCTGGCAGGGGATATTTGATCCAGACGGTTCCCTTCGAAAAATGGCTGGAAAGAAATACTTGTGGCCCGGCCTGCTTGGCCATGGTCCTCAACTACTGGGATGAAACGCGATCCTTCAGCCAGCGGAAAATCACGGATGAGATCTATGATTCCCAAACCCAGGCGACCTATAACTCCGAGATGGTCTTGTATCCGCGAACCCAAGGATTTGAGAGCTACTCTTTCCAGGGCAATCTGCGGATCTTGAAGGATGTGGTGGGGAAAGACATCCCGGTGATCGTTCTGACTAAAACCATAAACAAGATTGCTAAGGGACACTACCGGGTGGTCATCGGGTTTGATGATGACCAGGACCAGATCATCTTCCACGACCCCTATTTCGGCGGCCGGACGGCCATGACAGCCAAGGATTTCATGAAGGCCTGGGAGCTGGGAAAAGGCCGGAACCAGTCCCGGTGGATGATGGCCGTGGTCCCCGGTCAGAGCCCTTTCCCTTTTCCCGCTCTGCAAAACGACCCTCTGACGCCCATCAATCTGGCCACGGCCTATTACCGGAGGTCGGAATTCCCGAAATCGAAAGAGCAGTGGGAAATAGCCAAGGAATCCCTCAGCGAAGATCCCTATCCCCTGTACAGCCTGGCCATGGTCAGCCTGAGAGAAGGCCAGGCCGAGGAGGCCGAGGCTTATGCCCTTGAAGCCCTCGGCTTGGACGCGAAAAGCGCTTATGCCCACGACGTCCTGGGCTTGGCTTACGCCAATCAAGGTCGGTTTGTTCCGGCTTTAGAGTCCCTCGGTCAGGCTCTCCGGCTTGCTCCCGGTGAGGAGTTCATCCGAAAGCATTATCTTCAGGTCAGGGCTATCTATATCGAGAGAGCCCGACTTGAAAACACTCAAAAAAAGGAGAAATTGAATGAAAAGACAGGTTAAGATCTGGAGTCTCCTGTTGATGATGGTGATGGTCTCGTCCTTTGCCGTCGCGCTTCAAGAAACGGCGCCGCAACAGGCGGGGACTTCGAATCAGGTCGTCATCGGCGCGCAAGACGTGATTACGGCCTCCGATGCCGCGGGAGGCACTCTCTCCACAAGAGATCTCATCATCATCATCGCCGTCATGGTTGGGGTCATCATACTGATCCTGGTCCTTTAGTTCGAGCGCGGCCGGCGGTGACTTTCTTGCGGCAGACCGGACGGGAAGTCATTCTCCCGGATGATCTGAAGAGGGCGTCCTCTCCCAGGGGAGGACGCCCATTCCGGCGCAGCGTGAGACGCATTTCCCATTCATGGCGGTGAAAGAAGAGATCTTCCGGTTTTAGGTTTGAGGAGGCCTAATTCCATGAACATGAAGCAGGTGGGTATTATTCTCATCGTTTTAGGAGTCTTGGCGCTGGTCTATCAGGGTATCCAATACACCTCCAAGGAGAAGATCCTTGATATCGGTTCCATCAAGGTCTCGGCGGATACGAAGAAAACCATCCCGCTGCCTCCCATTGTGGGAGGTGTCGCGCTCGTCGCGGGTATCGCGCTGATCCTGGCGGACCGCAAAAAGACATAACGGATCATTCGCGGAGTCTTTTCCCGGCCGACCGCCAAGGCCGGGCGGTTTCCTTTTTTATGAACAAAAAGGGAAAACGAACGGCTAAACTTGACAAGTCCCCTCTTTTTCTTTAAATATTCCTTTTATCCTGAAGCGGTGGAAGTCCGATGGCGAATATTCTTATCATCGATGATGATCGGCTTATTTGCGACTGGATCGCCAAGGTCGTAACCGAGTTGGGGCATAGTTCATCTTATGCCCATACACTCCAAGAGGGGCTCAGGAAAGTCCAATCCGAGCCCTTCGATATCGTTTTTATCGACGTGCGCTTGCCCGACGGCAACGGCCTGGACATCATTCCGAAGGTCAAAACCAGCCGGTTCTTTCCTGAAATCATCGTGGTCACGGGAATCGGCGATCCTGATGAGGCCGAAATCGCCATTAAAAGCGGCGCCTGGGATTATTTGGAAAAGCCGGCTTCCGTCAAAGCCATAAAGCTTCCCGTTATCCGTGCTCTTGAATATCGCGCCGAGAGGATGTCGGGGAAGCCGGCCATGGTTTTAAGAAGGAAGGCCATTATCGGGAACTCAGAAAAGCTCAACGCCTCTCTGGAGCTTCTGGCCCAGGCCGCTAACAGCGATGCCAACGTTCTCATCTCGGGCGAAACCGGCACCGGGAAAGAGCTTTTTGCCAAGGCTGTCCATTATAACAGCCCGAGGGCCCAAAAAAATTTCGTGGTCGTTGACTGCACGGCGCTCCCCGAGACGCTTGTGGAAAGCGTTCTTTTCGGGCACGCACGGGGAGCTTTCACCGGAGCCGATCGCAGCGAAGAAGGGTTGATCAAGCAAGCCGACGGAGGGACTCTTTTCTTAGATGAGATCGGTGAGCTGCCGTTATTGATCCAAAAAAGATTCCTCCGGGTCATTCAAGAGCATAGCTTCCGTCCTGTCGGAGGACGTCAAGAAGTCCGGAGCAATTTCAGGCTGGTGGCGGCGACAAACCGGAATCTGGAAGACTTGGTCCGGGATGGACGATTCCGGGAAGATCTCCTCTTTCGGCTCCGGACAGTGGTGATTAGAATCACCCCCACTGAGAGAGATGCTTGAAGATATCCCGGCACTGACGGAGTATTATGTGAGCTTCTTGTGCGCTCGGTTTGGGATCGTGCCCAAAAGCGCTTCTCCTGAATTCTGGGATATCATGTCCGTATATCAATGGCCCGGCAATGTGCGTGAACTGATCCAGTCTCTGGAGAAAGCTTTGATTTCGGCCAAAGATGAACCGATCTTGTTCCCCAAACACCTGCCGACGTATATTCGCATTCAAGTGGCACGGAACTCTTTCTCGAAGAAGCCGGCTAGCCAGGGTCAGCCGGAGATGCGCTCGAGCGCTCCCAAAGTGCCGCCAAAATTGAAAGAGATTCGGAAAGCGGCGGTTTCTGAGGCCGAACAGCAGTATCTGAAGGACCTGCTCTCTTTTGTGGGCGGAGATAACGACAAAGCTTGCCGGATTTCCGGCTTGTCTCGCTCAAGATTCTATACTCTTCTCAGAAAATACCGACCGGCTGATGGGCGCCGGCCGGCATGATGCCGGTCTTGGCCGCTAAAAGACAGAGAATCGGTGCTCATTTATTGGAATGAGTGCTACTTAAGAGAACAAATTCCTGTCGATTCTTAGGAAAAGCCGCTAGTCAGATTTTCTCGCCCCTGTAAGAAGCTCATCGTCTGGTTTTAGGCACTTGGCATGTTTCTTGATTATGATTCAGTTGGTACTAGGAGAAATGGCCATGCAGCTGCTTTATTATTCAAGTGGGAAGGGTCAAAATGCCAAGAGACTCGAGGCGGCGGTTCGCAAGGTCATCCCGGAAAGTCAAATGGCATTCTTCAAAAGACTGGACGACTTCCGGCGGAGACTCCAGATGCTGGTAGAACCGGATTCTATCGCCGTCCTCTCGGCTTCGAACCGGCAGGAGCTTCAGCAGATGCAGGCGCTCCGCGAGTTGCTGCCGGAGATTTATGTCATCCTGGTTATCCCGGATCGAAAGAAGAGCACGATCGAGCTCGCCCATCTCTTGCTGCCCCGCTTCTTGAGCCAAATAGAAAGTGATTTCACGGACCTCGGCCAAGTCGTTAACAAAATGTATACAAATTCTCAATCTTCCCGTCACGGGAAATCACTCCAGGAGTCGTGATATGAACCGACACATCGTTTTCAAAACCTCTGTCATGGCCATGGTCGTCGCCCTGGTCATTTGGGCCGTTGCCTGCGCCGTCAATCCGGTCACCGGCAAAAAGGAATTTATGCTCCTGTCCTCGGCTGACGAGCTGGCCATGGGACAGCAATCGGATCCCCAGATTTTACAAACCTATGGCAAGTATGAGGATGCCGAATTGGCGCGCTACGTGGCCGCCCTCGGGAAAAAGATAGGCGCCCTGAGCCACCAGCCGAAGCTGAACTATTCCATCAAGGTGCTGGACAGCCCGGTCGTCAACGCCTTTGCCGTGCCCGGCGGTTATGTTTATCTAACCCGGGGGATCTTGGCCTACTTCAACGACGAGGCCGAGTTGGCCGGCGTCGTGGCCCATGAGATCGGCCACATTGCGGCGCGTCACAGCGCCCAACAGTACAGCAATGCCCAGCTGGTCCAAATCGGCTTGGTCGCGGGGTCCATGGCTTCGGAAACGTTTCGCAAATACGCCGGCGTCGCCCAACTTGGAGTCAGCCTGCTGTTTCTGAGCTTCAGTCGGTCGGATGAACGCGAGGCGGATGCCCTGGGAGTCGAATATTCCGCCAAAGCCGGCTACGATTCCAATCATATGGCGAATATGTTCGTCTCCTTGGAGCGGCTCAATCCGGGAGAGGCAGCCGGCGGACTTCCCGGGTGGTTCTCCACTCACCCCAACCCGGAAAATCGGATCGCCGCCATCAAAAAAGACACCCTGGTTTGGCGGGAAAAGCTCCAGCAGCGCCAATTTACGGTCAATCGTGATCAATACCTGAAGCAGATCGACGGCCTCGTCTTCGGCGAAGACCCCCGCCAGGGTTATGTCGAGAGCAATATTTTTTATCACCCGGAACTCCGATTTCAGTTTCCGGTCCCGGCGGGTTGGAAGGTCAACAACACCGCCTCTCAAGTCCAGATGTTCAATCAGGAACAGAATGCGGTCATCCTCTTCTCCATGGCACCCGAAAAAACCCCCTCGGCGGCAGCCCAGGCGTTCATCAAGGAAAGCCAAGCGGTCGTCGCCAGATCGGAGAGCGCCAAAGTCAACGGCATGACAGCTCATCGGATCATCTCCGACGTGACAACGGAACAGGGCGTCCTTCGAGTGATGTCGTATTTCATCCAGAAGGGACAGACCGTATATGCTTTTCTTGGATTTACGGAACAATCCCGGTTTGGCAGCTATTCCTCTGTTTTCGAGCAGACCATGGGTCGATTTAACAACCTGACGGACTCTGGAAAAATCAATGTCCAACCCGAGCGGCTGACCTTAAAAAGGACCACAACCCAAGGGAGCCTGCGCCAGGCCCTCCAGAAATTCGGCGGGCCGGAGAAAAAATGGGAATCCCTGGCGATCGTCAACGGGATGAAGCTTGACGACTCCGTTCCCGGCAATACCCTCATAAAATACGTTGTGAAATGAGCCGATTTCGAACTTCTCGATAAGGGATTAATCTTTTTGGCGGAGGACAGAATGAACAAGAAAATGAACGGCCCTCAGAGATTCATGCTGAGCCGCAAGGGGAAGTTTCCATATAGTATCGAAGAAAAAGGGCAATCCTTCTTGATCAAGCAGAAAGAGAATATCGTTGTCATCCCCACCAAAGATATAAAATGGCTGATCGGGGAATTCAACGCCATTTTAAGCCGCAAAAAAGAGCAAAAAGAAATCTCGCAAAAACATCATTATCAACTTTATGAGCCCCAAAGCGCCCGGCAGCGGAGAGACAACAAGCAAAGAAGCGGAGAAATCGAATAAGAACGGGATCCCAGGCATCGCGGCTTGAAATTCTCCCGACTGATATTTCATAATCCCCGATGACGGAGCAGAACAGAACGCTCTTTTGATCACGGAGCCATTCCATGCCGACAATCCCCCTCGTGCTGGCGCTGGTGACGGTTTTGTCCGCGCCCCTTCGGGCGCCAACTCAGTCCCAAAACTCGATGATTCCGAATCCCCGGCTGACGATCTATGTCTCCAAGCTGGGCAACGATTCCGACGGCTCGTCGTGGGCCAAAGCCTTCACCACGATCCAGGCGGCGCTCAGCGCCGTCCCCGACGAGCCGGGGCGGCTGCCGGATCGTCATCCGCCCCGACACCTACTTCGAGGCCATGCTCTATCCGGCCCACAAGGGCGCCGCGGGGGCGTACAACGAGCTCGTCGGCGACACGGACGGGAGCCTCGGCTCCGGGACCGCGGGACGCGTCATCATCGATTCCGGGGACCCCGAGCAAAAGGGCTTCAAGAGCTACGATTGGTGGGGGACCGTCCGCTCCTATTCCAAGGGCTGGTCGAAAGAGCACACCGAGGAGACGTTCTCGGCCATCGGCTGGGATCGCTGGCGGTGGCGGAACCTCTATGTGACCGGCGGCGACGCCGGGATCTTCTTCGACCTGACCGATCAGGTCAAACCCTTCAGTGTCGTCGTCGAGGATTGCGTGGGCATCGGCCGGGCGTTCGGCGGCGGCGTGGGGAACTGCCTTTCACGCCCCGAAGAGCCGATCACCTTCCGCAGGTGTCACTTGTGGGCGCTCGACTGGTGGGGCGACACGGCGGGCGCTTACGTCCGCGTCGAGAACCCGGCCATGCCTGACGCGCCGGACGCCGTGTTCGAAGACTGCGTCATGGTCGGCCCGCAGTGCGCCCTGAAGAGCAGCAACTACGGTTTTCACACCTATTCGAGGATCAAGCTGGCGCGGTGCCGGCTTATCGCCCTCAATTTTTCGCAGCCGCAGGGCACGCCGACCGACGGCATCATCCAGAGCGTCGAGGAGGGCAAGCTCCTCCATGTGGACCTCGAGGACTGCACGCTCATGGGCTACAAGGTCTTTGGGGTCAAAGTGAAAAAGGAAACCGAGGGCGAAATCGGGTTTACGGCGAAGGGCGATGTCAGGGCCTATGTTCAGTATCAACAGGCCGTGCCCAAGGGCTTTCACCGCCTCGGCGCTTGGCCGGCCGACGTCTTCCAATCGCTGGTTCCGCCCGAGCCGAAAGCGTCCTCGCCGTTCGTCGCCCGGGAGTTCGTCCGGCGCGGCCTGTGCGAGATCACGCCCTTTGTTTGGAAGGGAAAGCTCGGCTATCTGGAGAGCGTCCGCCCCGCGGCCTGGGGTAAGCCGGAGGATTTTCATCTGCTCTTAAGGGACGCCGAAAGCGGGAAGGAGCTGGCCCGCACGGGACGGGGCCATGGTTTGGCCTGCCTCCTGCTCCACAAGGGCACGTTTTATGTTTTCGCCTCGCGCTCGGACGGCGGAAAATGGCGCGACGTGACGATGTTCAAGTCCGCTGACCTCGAACATTGGGATTCGAAGGTTGTCGTCAAGGGCGAGAAGGAGGAGATCTTCAATACCTCCGTGTGCGCCGATAAGGACGGGTTCGTCATGGCCTACGAGTCGAACGACCCGGCCTATCCGCCGTTCACCATCAAGTTCGCCCGGTCGGCCGACCTCGAGCGCTGGGAGAAAATCCCGGACGGTATTTTCGGAACAAACCGCTACACGGCCTGCCCATGCGTGCGCTACGTCGACGGCTGGTATTATGTGCTCTACCTCGAGCACCGGACGCCGCGCTGGGCGTTCGAGACCTACATCACCCGGTCGCGGGACCTTCGCCGCTGGGAGCTGAGCGCCGCCAACCCAGTTCTTCGCGCGGAAGGCCCGGACGAAGGGATCAACGCCTCCGACCCGGACCTCGTGGAGTTCGAGGGCCGGACGCTCCTTTATTTTTGCGCCAGCGACCAGCTCACCTGGATGAACATCAAGCGGGTCGTCTATCCCGGTCCCCTGGCGGAGTTCCTGAAGTCCTGGTTTAAATTCCCGGGCATCCCCGATTGGGGGCCGCGCGCCGCCAACCTGCCTTGACATCCGCCGGACGGTGTTTTAAGGTCCCTTCCTTTAAGCCGGAAGAAAAACCGGTTTCTTTCGTCTAAAATACGCGGTGCCGTTTTATTTGTATTGGGAGAGTGAATGACTCCGGGTCACTATCTTCGCCTGCGCGCCTGGGCCGCAGTTGTTGCGCTGAGCATCGGCTTCGTCCCCGGGCTGTCCGCCCAGGAACCGCCCCCGTCCACCCGGCGGCTGGACGTGAGCTGCCTCGCCGTCCCGCCCCCCAAGATCGACGGCCTGATCGACGACGCCTGCTGGCAGGGCCTGCAGCCGGTCAGCGGCTTCTACCAGTACGACCCGGTCAACGGGGCCAAGGCTTCCGAGGAGACCTTCGTCTGGGCCGCCTTCGACCAGGACAGTCTCTATTTCGCTTTCCTCATGAAGGACTCCCAGCCGGACAAGATCTGGGCGGAGCTCACGCCCCGGAATGAATGGGAGAACAACGACGCGATCGAGCTCATCCTCGACGCTTACAACGACAAGCGGACGAGCATCACCTTCGCTGTCAACCCCAGGGGCGTCCAGAAGAACTCCGTCGAAACGATCTGGCAGTCGGAGGCGGTCATCCGGCCGGACGGCTGGAGCGCCGAAATGGCCATCCCCTTCAAGTCGCTGCGGTTCTCCGCCAAGCAGCTTGCTGTCTGGGGCGTCAACTTCGAGCGCTACATCCACCGCCTGAACGAGACGGACTACTGGACCGATGTCAGCCGCGACCTGCCCCGGCTCCAGCAGAGCGGCGAGCTGTGCGGCCTGACCGGCCTCCGGCCCGGCTACAACCTCGAGTTCTTCCCCTACGCCGGCGTCCGGGCGTCGAGGTGGGAAGACGAGAAGGACGATAAGGGCGCCGCCGGGCTCGACTTCAAATGGGGCATCCGGCCCAACGTCTACATGGACCTCACCGCCGCCCCGGATTTCAGCGAGGTCGAGTCCGATCCCTTCATCTACCAGCTCTCGCCGTACGAGAACTACCTCCAGGAGAACCGGCCCTTCTTCACCGAAGGCAGCCAGTATTTCGAGCTGGGGGGAGGCGAGGATTTTCATGACGGGGGCGTCAGCCTTTTCTATTCGCGGCGCATCCACGACCCGAAATTCGCGGCCAAGGTCTCGGGCAAGACGAAAGGCTGGGGTTTCGGCACGCTGGGCGCCATCAACAAAGAGGACCCCAGCGACTCCTATTTCGGCGTGTTTCGCCTCCAGAAGGACGTTTTCAAGAACTCCCAGGTCGGCGTCTATTACGCCGGCGTCAGCGCCGACGTCGGCAGCAACCAGAACATCGCCCTCGACTACAGCTTCAATTTCAAGGACTTCTATTACCTCCAGGGGATCAACGCCTTCAATTTCAACGAGGGGGCCCCGAACACCCGGAACGGCATCCACCAGCTCTCGTTTCGGCGGGAGCCGGACGCCGGCCTGCAGGTCATGTCGGGGTTCCAGAGGGTCGAGGACGGTGTTGACATCAAGACCGGCTACATCGACCAGATCGACATCCAGTCCTTCGACCTCGCGGGGGGCTACGCCTGGCGCTACAATGAAGGCCCGCTCAAGCGCTTCAGCGTGGATCTTAGCGGCGTGATCCGGCAGGATTCCTACGGGAATCCCGTGGGCGAAAACGCGGAGATGTTCCTCTGGTCCGAGTTCGCCAACCGCATCGAGCTCCACGGCGGAGTCGAGTACGGCCGGAGCCGGTACCAGATTAGCAGCGGGGATGATGAAGATGACGACCTCATCTGGGCGCCCGAGTTCTTCGATACCGGCAGCGCCAACCTGGACTTCAGCTGGGAACGCGGCGGTTTCCTGAAGGAGATCGGGGTCGAGGGCGGCTGGGAGAAGCGAGGCATCTACAACGACGATTTCACCATGGTCTTTCCCGGCTCCCAGACGAGCGTCGAGGGGCAGCTCGTCCTGCGGCCGTGGTCGAACCTGGAATGGTCGGTCGAGGGGGATTGGATCCGGCAGTCCATCGACGAAACCGGCGAGGAGGTCTTCAACGGGATCGCCTACGAGACCGCCTTCCACTACCAGCTCACGCGCAGCCTCTTCCTCAACACGCAGCTCTTCGGCGAGACGCGGGAGAACCAGTACAGCCTCGATTTCCTGGTCGGCTACTATTTCGGCGCCGGGAACATCGTCCAGCTCTCGTTCAAGAAAAGCGAGCGGACCGATCTGCTGGGACGGGCGTCCGGCTACTCCGTCACCCTCAAGGTGTCCTACCTGCTCAGGGTCTGACGCACTGAAACCTTATCCCGACGTTAATCGGGATTCAGGGGGCTGACCTGGGACCAGGCGCCGGCATTCCACATCCAGAGACCGAGCGTGCCGAAGTCGGCCATGAGCTCGGCGGCGTTATCGCCATCGAAGTCCCCGGCCAACATGTCTTCGGCGTTGACGCCGCTCGCCTGCGTCCAGGCGCCGCTATTCCAGAGCCACAGTCCGGTTGTCTCGAAATCGCAGGCCGCCTCATCATCTCCATTCCCATCGACATCTGCTGGGATCATATATTCTGCGTTGATGCCGCTCAGAATGGTCCAGGCGCCGCTGTTCCATAGCCATAGCCCCGTCGGCCCGAAATCACCGACGATCTCGTCATCCGCATCTCCGTCAGATTTCGCCGTGATCATATAGTCCGCGTTCACCCCACTGAGTTGGGTCCAGGCGCCGCTGCTCCACAGCCATAGCCCCGTCGCCCCGAAATCGCCGACCAGGTCCATTCCTCCGGTCCCGTCCGTGTTGCCGGCCGTCACGTAGTCGGCATTGACGCCGCTGAGCTGGGTCCAGGCGCCGGCATTCCAAAGCCAGAGGCCGGTCGCTCCAAAATCTCCGGCGATCTCCTCGCCGCCCGTGCCGTCGAGATTGGCTGACGTCACATAATCGGCATTGACGCCGCTGAGCTGGGTCCAGAGGCCGGCGTTGAAGAGCCACAGGCCAACGGCCCCGAAATCACCGACCAGCTCATCGCTGCCGTCGGCGTCCACATCGCCGGCGGCCAGGCCCTCCACGTTGACGCCGCTGAGCTGGTTCCAGGCGCCTGCGTTCCAGAGCCAGAGGCCGGACGCGCCCAGGTCGGCCAGGATCTCGTCGGCGGTGTCGCCGTCGACATCGGCCGCCAGCAGGCTCTCGGGGTTGGCGGAGGAGAGCTGCGACCAAGCGCCGCCGTCATAGAGATAGATGCCGGTCGCCCCGAAATCGACCGCCAGCTCGTCGGCGCCGTCGCCGTCGAAATCCCCGACGGCGTGCTTCGGCGCCCATATCTCCTGATAAGCAATCTTGGCCACAAAGCTGTCATAACCTCCGTTATAGCTCAGGTCGGGGCCGACCTTTACCGGGAACGTCGATTCTGTGGTATTTGTCTGGCCCAGGACATAGGCACTGCCCGAGCTGTCCACGGCGATTCCATAGCCAATCTCTGCATTTTGGCCTCCAATGTAGCCGCAGTAAGCGAGCCGGGTGCCATCGGCCATAACCTTGGCCACGAAGGCATCGGCGCTGCCATTAATAGTCAGGTCCGGTCCCCCGCTGACCGGAAACGTGGACTGAGAGGAACCTGTGGTGCCGAATACGTAAGCACACCCGGTGCTGTCCACGGCCGCGGCCATGGCGGATTCATTCGAGGATCCGCCGATATAGCCGCAGTAATCGAGGACCGTGCCGTCGGACTTGACCTTGGCGACCCAGGCTTCCTGGTATCCGGCAGCATTGTTAATAGTCAGGTCGGGACCGGTCTTGACCGGAAAGGTCGTTTCATCCGACTCGGTAACGCCGCAGACGTAGGCGCTGCCCGAGGCGTCCACGGCCAGTCCGGTGCACCATTCTTGGTCGGCGCCGCCGATGTATCCGCAATAGTCCAGGTTGGTGCCGGCGGCGTTGACCTTGGCCACGAAGCCATCCTGGGGGTACCCGTTAAAAGTCAGGTCCGGGCCGACCGCAACCGGGAAAGAGGTTTCGGGCGATTCGGTTATCCCGGCCAGGTAGGCGTTGCCCCCGGAGTCCACGGCGATGCTATTGCCAGATTCATATCCATTGCCGCCCACGAAACCACAATAAGCGAGTCCGGTGCCGGAGGCGTTGACCTTGGCGACAAAGGCGTCGTTCCCGCCGTTAGAAATCAGGTCAGGCCCGATAGCGACCGGGAAAGTCGACTCGTCCGACTCGGTACTGCCGGCGACATAAGCACTCCCCGAGTTGTCCACGGTGACGGCCCACCCGTATTCGCTGGATTGACCGCCAATGTAGCCGCAGTAGACAAGCGCTGTTCCCGAGGGGTTGACCTTGGCCACAAAAGCCTCGGTCGCTCCTCCGAAGCTCAGGCTTGGCCCGCTCAGGACAGGGAAGCCATCGGCAGGGGCGGAAGAGGTCTCGCCGACCACATAGGCCGCGCCCGTTGGGTCGACCGCGATGCCGTAGCCTCTGTCGCCTGACGACCCTCCGATATAGCCGCAGTAAACAAGGCCGGTTCCCGAGGCGTTGATTTTCGCTACAAAGGCATCAGTCGAGCCGTTGCCCGTCAAGTCGGGGCCGACAACGGCAGGAAATCCCGGCCAGCCCGAGGGAGTGATGCCTGTGATATAAGCGTTTCCCGAACCGTCTACGGCGATGCCGCCATGCTGGTCTTCGTAGCCGGTGCCGCCGACATAGCCGCAGTAGACAAGAACCGCAGGATCCAGGATCAGCGGTTTGGTCTTGTCGTAATCTCCGACCCTGAATCCGTATTGGCGCGGTCCCCGGAGTGCGTTTCCGCCCGGCCGCGGAGAGGCCTGCTTTTCGATAGCCCCGGCCTCGGCGCCCGGTCCCGACTCTTCCTGAAGTTGGTAGTCCAATGGAACATTCACCCTTATCCCGTCCGTCTCCTGGAAGGCCAGCGGCGTGTCATCCCGGAAACCGCCGGCGGGCGTCATGACCTCCAGCCGTCCGGCACTGTCGATTTTGATGTTTTCCGCGCCGCGATAGGCCAGCTTGATGAGGGATGGGTCGGCGCCGGGATGGACGACGAATTCATACTTGAGTTGATTGACAGTTCCCGAGTAAACGAGATCGATCCCCGGCCAGAGGTTGGCGTAGGCAATCTTTGAGTACGTGGGCACGCCCGTATGCCAGTCCTCAAGCCGGCCCCTAAAATAGCTGACCGCCGCTCCAGTTTCGTCCCGGCCGATGGGGCGGACATTGCGGTTGGCGCCGACAAAACCCAGCTTTACGACCCATCTGTCCGCATCGCCCCTTTCCAAGGCTGGCGTCCGCGGCTGAGATTCTAACCGGCTGTCATTCAAGAGCCGGCCTGACGCTTTTGGCGCAGACCCGTTTGTGTCTCTACCTGTTGCCCCGGAGAGGGCAAACGTCACTCCTTCGGCAGTAAAATAGATCGACTTATCCAGGCCTTGGACATAATAATCAACTTGCTCGTCCACTTGTCCCTTGTTGGCGATGAAATATAAGGGCATGCGGCCATAGTCCGTCGAGGCCTTGAGAGTCGGAGTTGGTTGCGTTGGGAGTGACTGAGGGCCAGCCGCGCTCGATGGCTTAAAACTCAAAACGCCCTGTGCCTCAGCGCCGGGTGACCGGACGCCTTGGTTAAGGAGAATGACGGCCGAAATCAAGAGAACAATGGCGAGACGATTTCCCATGGCGGATCCTCCTCGAGCTGATCGCGTTCTTTGGATTAACCCCCAAAACGACCTCAATTGAGGCATCGGAATAGACACGGTTCCCTCCCTGACGTCAACCAGGGTCCCTCCTTATGGGAGCGGGCTTTATTTATTCCAGCGCGCTTAAAAAGTCAATTTTTTCTAAATTTATTTCGCGCGGGTTGATAGAATATGTATCATGAAGCCCACCCTGCTCATCCTCGCAGCCGCCCTGGCGTCCGTTCTGGCTCCTGCCGAGCGGATCGTCCCGAACGACCCGTACTTCAAGCATCAGGTCAGCTTCCTCAACCCCGGCGGGCGTCTGACGGTCGAGCGCACCTCGATCAAGCCCTCGCCGGTCGACCTCGAGGCGGCGGCCGGCATCGACCCGGACATCACCCGCGCCTGGACGATCTCGACCGGCAGCCGCCGGGTGGTCGTGGCCGTCCTCGACGACGGCTTTTTCTACAACCACGAAGATCTGGCCGGCAACATCTGGGCGAACCCGGGCGAATCCGGCTCGGACGCCACCGGCCATGCGAAGGAAACCAACCGCGTCGACGATGACGGGAACGGACACGTCGACGACGTCATGGGCTGGGATTTCGCCTTCGACGACCCGGACCCCGACTGCTACGTGTTCGACGGCAAGCGCCGGGACCGCATCCAGCCGTATTGGCACAGCATCTCCGCCCTGGGCATCATCGGGGCGCGGGGGAACAACGGCCTCGGCGTGGCCGGGATCAACTGGGACGTCTCGCTGATGCTGCTCAAGATCGGGGCGCAGGGCATCGGAGGAGATGAGAAGGACACCGCGCGGCCAGGGCGAGCGGCTAAAGCCATCCGGTACGCCGCGGACAACGGCGCCCGGGTCATCAACTGGAGCGGGTTCGTCAGCGACCCGGCGCCAGATGCCTTGGCCGAGCTCAAGGCGGCCATCGCGTACGCCGGGACAAAGAACGTCCTGCTTGTCGTGGGTGCGGGGAACTCCGGTCTGGATATCGACCGGGAGGAGAACTTCACCTATCCCGCCTGCTTCCCCCTCGACAACATCTTGACCGTGGCCATGATCGATTTCCGGGGCGGCCTGGTCAGCTACAACGCCGGAGAGCGCCGATTGGGGTCGAACTTCGGTCCGCTCAATGTCGACATCGCCGCCCTTGACGAGAACTTCACAACGGATGTCGAAAACGGCCGGAGCGCCTACCGGCTCGGCGCGGGGACCTCCTGCAGCGGCCCGGTGGTCGCCGGAGTCGCCGCCCTGACGCTCTCCGTCAACCCGAAGCTGGATGCTCTGGCCGTAAAAAAGATCCTGATGGATAACGCGACGCCCCTCCCGGCGCTTAAAGGCAAGGTCGTCTGCGGGGGCATGGTCAATGCCTACAAGTCTCTTCTGACCGCCAGCGCCGGGCGATAGCCGCGCCGGTCGTGTCCGGCACGGGCCCGCGCGGCGTTGCGGCGCGTCGAGCGCCGGGCTTCAGTCCCGCCCCATATATGAAACGAGCGGGATGTCGAACGCGTCGCCCGGCTGAATGTCGTCGTAATAGAAGACTTCCCCCGGCTGGAACTCGCTCGAGCTGTCGACGGTCAGGATCATCGGAATACCGTAGCGGACGGAGACGATCCTGGTTTCAGCGCCCGACGCGGCGCGGATCCTCTTGCCGTTGAAGAAGCCGCTGCCGTTTGCCCGACGGACGGAGTTGGCATACTCGTGCGGAACGGAGCTCGTCAGCGTTTGAGCGTCGGGCCGAGCCTCGACCCGGCCGAACCCCAGGCCGACCGTGGCCTGGAGGAAGATCCGGGACCCCGTTTCCGCCGTCTCAACCTTGTCGATGCGGTAGGCGGTATTCCGCGTGTATCCGGGGTTCGAGAAATAGATCACGGCGCCGTCGAGGCGGCCGTCCGCCGGCAACGGCGCCGTTGTCGTCACCACATTTTTCTCGACATCGACCGCCGCGACCATGCCGCGCTCCGCCGCGGTCTCGGGCTTCAGAGTCTTGCCGAACCCGGAGAACTCCTTGACGCCTGAAGCGGTCAGTCCCTCGAGGCGGCCGTCCTTGGTCCGGGCGTGGACGAACCGGCCCGCCACGGCGATCCCTTCGGGCGTCCGCCTCAGCGTGTCGTCGGCGGCCGAAAAAATGTAATCGACCGTACCGTCACGGAGGGTGACCTTGACCGCGACGGGCACGATCTCCCCCGCCGCGGGCTCGAGCGGCAGGCGCTCGACGCTCGCTAACTTGGACGCGGCGCCGTAAGGCTCGACCGCGGCGACGAACTCGCTCTGGAGAGCTTCGCCCCGCCGTCGGGCCAGCACGTAACGCGATTTCGGATAGTGCGGGTAGAGGCCGTTGGCCCGGGCGGCGATGACCTCGGTCCCGGGGCCGGCCGCCATGACGAGTTTTAGGCGCGATCCGGGGTCGAGCGTCCATTCGGCGAGCCACGACCCGGCCGCCGCCCCGCGCCGCGGCCCGGACAGGAACCCGTAGCCGTTCCCGGGAGGCGCGACCCAGTTCCAGTCGTTGGGATGGCCGGCGATGTCGCCGTCGGCTATCTGGGCGGCTCTCCAGTCGATGCCGGGCCCGGCCAGCGAACCCGGTTCTTCGGGTCCGAGCTTCAGGCCGTCGACCCGCATCTCGTCCCCCAGGGCGTGGAAAACGTAATCATGCTGCCGGCCGCCGCGCACCCGGAAAATATCCAGATAATAAGCGCTCCCGTCGTCGCCGCCGATGAGCGCGGCCAGCCGGCGGTAAACGCTCACTCCCTGCTTCGCATAGCACCTGTTCGAAGTTGCTTCGACCGCCCGGACGAGCGGCGAATCGGCGAAGAGCTCGAGGCTCCCGCCGGTCTCGCCCGTTTCGAGCTGCGAGACTTCGTCGACCACGACGACGTTGTGGCTGACCGTCTGCCGCGCCCAATTGGACTGCGTCTGGGTGGCGGCGCTCCGGCCGTAACCCATGTCGTAGGTCACGTCGTAGCCGCGCGCGATGTAGTTGATGTTGAGGTCGTCGAAGTGGCCGTGGTTGAGCGACGGGCCGTAGCGCAGGAAAAGTCCCTGGGAGTCGTCGCCCCGGCCCGCGCGGAGCATAACGAGCCCTTTCTGTCCCAGGAAATCGCTGGCGAGAAAGCGGCGCCGCCACTTGGCGGGCAACTCGTCCCCGGCTGCCGGCGCGTCGCCGGCATGGAAGAGAAGCCACATTCTTTCCGTGAACCAGCCGCCCAGCTCGTCGCCCGGCTCGCGGTACATGCTGAACCCTGCCGACATGCGCCGGTCGGGGATCGTCAGGCCGGACGCCTCGCCCGTGCTCTCGAGCCGGCGCCGGGCGGCGACGTCGCCCGCCGCGAGCCAGTCGAGAAGGACGGCGGCCTCCTGCCTGATCCGATCGTCCTTCGTCCGGCCGTGGAGCTTCTCGAGAAAATCGTAGTCGCTCCGGTCAAACGGCCGCGCCGGCACATCGCGCAGATTGAGGTCGGGGGGCGCGTCGCCGAACCGGGGAAGATGGCCGGCGGCCTTCATCGGCAGGTTGTGGGGGAGGAGGAACAATTGGAACTTGGGGTCGGCGTAGATATCGAGGCCGCCGGGGAAGGCGCTCCCGCGGGTATTGAGGAGCGGCTCGGCGAAGGTCCAGTCGAGCTCGCGGGTGTGATCGGCGTACATCGGCGTCGTCTCATAATAGCCGCCGTCGCGGTCGATGTTGTTCGCCAGCAGGCTGCGGATGCCGAACGGGCCGTCCGCCGCCCACCGGACATACTCCGGGATCCCGAGGCAGACGCCGACGGCCAGCGCGCCGCGCAGGTAATCGGCCTCGCCGTTGTGGAGCGAGCCGGCCTTGGATTGTTCATAGCAGTAGGCGCCGCCGTCGAGGAGCATGTTCCGCTCGATGTTCTGATGCCGGGTGAGCCCCGGGGTGACCGAAGGCGCGTCGAGCGCCGGGCTGTTGAACAGCTGGTCATAGTGGTCGACGTAATGGATGAGGACGCGCGAGGCCTGGTACCACGGCCGGTCGAGCCGGCCGCTCGGCGGGTTCGAGGGATAATCCCAGGCGCCCTTGTGGCACGAGGGGTAGATCGCGGCGAGAGCATCCAGGATGACCACGGCCTTGGCGGCGTACCGCTCGTCGCCCGTGATGGAGTAGGCATGGACGAGGTACTCGAGGCCCTTGAAGGTCAGCGTTTCGACCGCCCAAGCGTTGTAGCCGCCGACAAAATAGTGGATGCGCCGGTCGGGGCCGACGTAACCCGGGCCGCTGTCGGGATGGACGGCGTCGGGGAGGGTGTGGCCGTTCGAGCAGGTGACGTGGCCGGGATTGTCGAATGTCGCGCCCTCGCGGGCGAAGGGGCCCCAGTTCGCGCCGCAGATCGGGCAGGCGACGATGCCGTAGGCGAAGCTCGCGCCCGGCGCGGGGACGACGCTCAGCATCCAGGCGTCGTCTTTGGCCAGCCAGGCGTCGGCTTCCCGAAGGACCGCGTCGGCGGTCTGCTTCGCCCAGTCGAACCGTTGGCTGTTGTCGCGGGCCCGGGCGATGTCGGCGGGCGTGACGAAGACCGTGGGGTGCACCTTCGCGCCCTCGATCTTGAGCGTTCCGGCGGGGGCCTGGGCGGTTTGCGTCTTTTGCGCCTTGCACCCGCTCAGAAACAGCGGACTGGCCGCGGCGACGGCCGCAAGCGCCGCTACGGACAGCGCCCGGGCCATATTCCTCGACGTTCTCTTTTTGATCATTATGGAATCCTTGACTCTTATTCTTCGCTGACCGGCGGATCCGGGATCCGGATCGTGACCGCGTCCGATGTTCTCTCGTTTCGGGCCGGCGAATCATCTTGGGCGACGGCGTGGAATGTGTGGTAGCCTTTTTCCGGCCAGCCCGCCCAGACAAAGGGAGCTTCGTCCCTGGAATCGATCTCCTTGCCGTCCATGAAGATCCTGACCCGGGCGACGCCGCTCTGGTCCCTGGCGACGACGGGCACGGACGCCCGGCCGTCCTCGCGGACGACGATGTTGCCGATCTCGACGGCCGGCCCGAGCTTGTCGCGGTCGGCCGTGGCGCGGTCGACGACCGTGACCGCGCCGCTGATCTCGAACGTGAAGTCGTGCACGGCGGCCGCGACGGCCTTGACCTCCTGGAGGACTTTGCCCTGGGCGTCGATAACCTGGAGCGGCCCGACCGCGCCGGCGAGGCGGAGCGTGATCTTGGCGGTCTTCCCCGAGACAGGCTTCATGGCATACCGTCCGGGCGCCGCCCGCCGAACCGCGACCGCGGTCGTGCCCGGCGTTTCGACGTAGGCGTCGATCGTCTCGCCGCAGGTTTCGAAGCGGGCGAGCGTGAGCGGCGTCAGCCCGGACTTGCCCTGAACGGTCGTGGCCATCGACAGGATGGGCGCTCCCTCGGCGAAGCCGAGAGGGAGCAGCGCCGAGCCTGTTTCGCCGTCGAGGTTGGCGACGGCGAGATGCCGCTTGGGCACCGCGCCCTTGGCCCCGGGAACGACCCAGCCGCGCCAGCCGGCGGGGAGGTCAAGGGCCGAGTCACCCAGCGTGCGGGCCGCCTCGGCGACCGCGGCGTGGTCCCATTCGGGGTAGAAGACGGCGGCTACGTCGCCCGCGACGTCACCCGGCTTGAGCGCGGCTTCGCGCACGGGCGCGGCGAAGATCGTGTCGCACTTGTCCTTGTAGGCGTCCGTCCGGGCCCAGTTCCGGCCGACCGTCCGTCTGATCTCGAGACTGTCGACCGCGGCGGGGGGGCCGTCCGCGCCGGCCAGCATCACGCCGCCGAGCTCGTCGTTGACGCACCACCAGCTCGACTTTCCCTGGTAGGCGAGCTCGAGTTGCCGCTCGCCGGCGGCGTCGAAGTAGCGGCGGCTCGAGGTAACGCCCGGCCGAACGTAAAAGTACGTCGGCACGCCGGTCCAATTCAGCTTCGCTTCGCCCGTGGCCTTGAACATATTGATATACAGGCAGGGCCCGTCGTCGAACGAGAAGAAGGCGCTCCGCTGTTCGACCGGGCCGGCCGCGACGCGGCCGGCCGTGTGGAACTGCGCGTCGTCACGGGTGAAGCGGTAGAGGTCGGACGTCGCGGGGCCGTTATATGTTTTTCCGGCGGCGTCGGTGACCTCGGTTTCGCCGGTGATGGAGAAAGGATGCATATAGAGGAGCGGTTCCGGGGCGGCTTCGTCGAGCCGGGCCGGGAGGACGTGACCGGTGACGCCGTTTCCCGCCCCGCCGAAATGATTCTCCGGCGACGACGTCGTGCCCCAGGAGAACGAGGCCAGCTTGTTCGCCGAGCGGTGGAGCAGGTTCTGCCACCACGGATGATGGAAGGTGCCCGACAGGGCCGCCCAGGCTTGGTCGAAGGGCAGCGGCTCGGCCCGGCCGCCGCCGTATTTGTGGACGAAGTAGGCGAGCGCCGCCTTGGCCTGGTTGTTGCGGTGGTAATCATAGATATGGACCGCGTCGGAATTGCGCTTAAGAAGGAGGGCCGCTTTCTCCTCGAGCGCGGCCGCCACGGGATCCTTTTTGATGACCGAGCCGTAGAGATAGGCAAGGAGACCCGAGCCGTAGTAGGAGTCGTACTCCATGCCGTGGACGGAGATGGGGTCGCCCTCGGGCTGGCAGAGGATGCGCATCCGGTTGAGGATGCCCTCGAACCCGTTCCCGGGATAGGTGAAGGTCTCGGGCATCGGCTGCTGGGCCCGGCGGCTGAGGAAATCGACGTAGAACCAGCCTTCGAAGAGCTTGTCGCAGCCGTACCAGACCTGGGCCCAGCCGTGGTGGTCGCTCGAGTAGTCCTGGTAGAGGTTCCAGCCCTGGGCGAAGTCGCGGACGGTCTTGCCTATTACGGGCGTCGGGTTCGCGAAATCGTGGAGGGTCGAGACGATGTCGATCCCGGCGAGCGCGACGAGGTCCTCGAAGAGCTTTTTATCGGGCCGGTCGGGAAAGAGAAAGGCGGCGCCGATCGTGCTCCCGAGGTCCTGCTTGGCCTGGTCCTGATTGCCGCCCTGGGGCGGGTCCCAGGTGCGAAGGTAACGCCGCTTGGGGGAGACGCCGATCATCGTTTCCTCGACCAGGCTTCGCGTCTCGGCGTCGAGCTGGTCCCAGAGGCGGGCGATGGCGAGCGTCAGGAAGCCGGTCTCGTCGGCGCGGTAGCCGATCAGGCGGCGCCAGTAGCGGCCCTCGAGGAACTGGGGCGCGGTGTCCTCGTAGATATAAGGATAGTGGTTCTTGACGTAGACGCTGGTCAGGCAGTTCCAGCGGATGGACTTGACCGCATGGTCGAGGAGGACCGCGCGGGGGACCTTCTTGGCCGTGAAATCGGGCTTGTCGGTCTCGGTGAGCAGGATGGCGTAGGCGAAGTCGACCAGGCCGTTGGCCGGGACGGTGACGATCCCGGCGTAGCCTTTGTAGCTCGGTGTCCAGTCGTCATATTTCCGGACGTCGAAGAACCCGCTGTTCGGTATGCGCTTCGAGTCGTCGGTCCAGATCGGCTCGAAGACGGTGACCGTCTCTTCGAGGATGCCGAGATAGAGATCCATGAGCTGCTTCTCCGTCATGGGCGCGGGGGAAGGCCGGGAGCCGTGGCCGCCGGGAGTCCCGGAAGCGGAGCCGGGGGCGGGCATGGTGGAGGCCTGAGCGCTGGGCAAGGTCAGGCTTGCCAGAATCAAGAAAAGGGCAAGCGCCGGGATGACGGACCGTTTGTTCATGGATCGATCTCCTCTTGGAATATGTTGAGCGGATGCCAAGAAAATCACCGCGCGCCAGAATATACCTACGAACTGAGCCAAGGTCAATCGGACCGTGCCCCGGCCTGCAGCCATCTCCGACGGCTCCATGATGATCAGTGGGGTTAGAGCAGCTCGCGAGAAGATGATCGGCCACCATCGGCCTGGCTCCCGTTCGGGTCTGAACGCCGTTCTCTCGACGCCCTTCTCGGCGGCTGCGGAACTGCGCGCAATGACGGGCTCGTATCATCCCTGTCTGTGCTCTCAATCCGGCATCTCCGATTATTCCTTCCACTGCTCGAACAGTCCTCGCCGCCCCCAAGGCAGGGAACCTCGAAGGGCATCTCGAGAAGGCTGAACCCGAAATGGTCGCTGCGGCCGACGGCGGCCGATCACCTTCCGACCTGATCCAGCACCACATGATTCGTCATAGAGCCGTCCCCGACTTGAATGTGGCGCGGCATTTTTTATAGAATGCCGCCCATGAGCGCTCAAGACCATCCTTCGCCTCCGGCCCCCGTCCTCTCCCAGCGGGTCGATTCAATCGACATCTACCGCGGGTTGACCATCTTCCTGATGATCTTCGTCAACGAGTTCGGCGGCCCGGGAATGGCCGATATCGTCAACGCCCCCAAGTGGCTCTGGCACGCCATGACACCCGACACCTTCCATTTCGCCGACATCATCGCCCCCGCTTTTCTGTTCATCATGGGCGTGTCCCTCCCGTTCGCCGTGAGCAAGCGCCTGGAGAAGGGCGACTCGATGGGCCGGATCTGGAAGCACACGCTGATCCGGACCGGCAGCCTGATGATCATCGGCATCTCGATGGGCAACATGCGGGCGGGCCGGCTGACGATGCGGCCGATCGGCCTCTCCCCGATGCTCTGGTCGACGCTCCTGATGCTGAGCCTCATCCTGATCTGGGTCCAGTACCCGAAGGCGAAGGGCATCTGGAGATACGTCGTCATGGCCCTCCGCATCGGCGCGATGGTCCTCCTCGTCTATCTCCTTGTCGTCTACCGCGAGGGCCCCGACCTCAAGGGGATCCAGTTGCGCTGGTTCGTGCTCGGCCTCCTGGGCTGGGCTTATCTGATCGGCTTCATCGCCTACCTCGCGCTCAAGCGCTGCCCCGCCGGCCTGGTCGGACTGGTCGCGGTGCTCATCTTCCTGAGCATCGGCGAAAAGGCCGGCGTCTTCACCCCCTATCCCTGGCTGATGGCCGTCAACAACCTCATCAACTTCGGCTCGGTGCTCGGCCTCCATCCGGCGATGACCGTCTCGGGGGTCTTCGTCGGCCTGCTGTTCATGCCGGATTCGCCGGCCCCGACGGTCCGCGAGCGCATCAAGTGGATGCTTGTTTTCGCGGCCGGAGCGCTGGCGGCGGCGAGGCTGGTCCGGCCGCTCTGGGGCGCCCAGAAGCAGCAGTCGACGCCCTCATGGGGCCTCTACAGCATCGGCATCAGCGTCGCCGTCTTCGCCTTCGTCTACTGGCTCGTGGACGTCCGGAACATCAAAGCCTGGGGAGCGATGTTCCGGCCGTCGGGCAAGAACCCGCTGCTGCCGTATTTTCTCCACTACATGTTCCACCCGCTTCTCTACGTGCTCGGCCTGCACTGGTTGAACAATTATCTCCACGAGGGCTGGCCGGGCGCCATCCGGACGCTGGCCGTGGCGGTCTTGTTCATACTTTTTTCCAACTGGCTGACCACGCGGTACAAGCTGTTCCTCAAGCTGTGATCCCTGTTTGACAGGGGGTTCGGCGGCGTGATAAGTATCGGCGCAAGCGAGGTGAACCGTGGCCCAACACGACGATAGCGTCACCGCCCGCGCTTCTTCCGGGCGGCGAAATTTCCTGAAAAACGCCGGGCTGATCTCGGCCGGCGCGCTGATGAACAAGAACGCCTTGGCATCCCCCGGCGCTCTGCCGCCGCCGGCGACGGCCTCGACCGGCAAGGCGCTCGAGCCCCGGACGCTCGGCCGGACAGGGCTCAAAGTGGCGCCCATCGGGCTGGGGACGATCCCGCTTTTCCGCGCCCCGCGCGACCAGGCCATCGACGTCGTCCGCAAGGCCGGGGAGCTGGGCATCAACTATATCGACCTGGCCCGCGGCTACCGCCGCGGCCTGGCCGAGGAATGGGTGGGCGAGGCCATCAAAGGGCAGCGCGACAAGTACGTCATCGTCACCAAGTCCACCGACTACACGAGCAAGATCTCGGACCACGTCGAGCAGAGCCTCAAGGCCCTGCAGACTGACTACATCGACGTCTACTGCTTCCATTCGCTGATGCAGGACGCCCAGTGGCAGACGGTCATCGGCCCGAGCGGCGCCATGGAAGCCCTGAAGCGGGCCCAGCAGGCCGGCAAGATCCGGTTCATCGGGATCAGCGGCCACCGCTCCGACCAGTTCACCGAGATCATCAAGGGCGGCGACATCGACCTGGCCATCATGATCTTCAACTATGTCTTCGACGACGCCCTGGATGACCTCCTGCCGACGGCGAAAAAGCTCAACGTCGGGTTCGCCGGGATCAAACCCTTCGCCGGCTGTTTCCTGAACCAGCACGAGCTGAGCCTCCGCTGGAACCTGGAGCACCCGATCGACGTCACGGTCCCCGGAATGTGGCAGACCGAGGAAGTCATCGCCAACGCCCGCCTGCTCCGGGAATACACGGCGCTCAACGAGAGCGAACGGGAGTACCTGAGCGAGGAAAAAAAGTACTGGTACTACCGGATCTGCCGGGTCTGCTATCAGTGCCAGCCCTGCCCGCAGGGCGTGGCGTACACTTCGCTCTTCATGCTGCCGCTCATGCTGAGGCGCAACGGGTTCTACCTGACGCTCGCGGAGAACAAGGGCAAGTTCAAGTACCTCAACGAGATGGACAAGGTCGACAAGTGCGACAACTGCGGGCTGTGCGTCGCGACCTGCAAGTACCACATGCCCATCCCCGACATCATCCGGGACGTCAAGCGGACCTACTACGACGTGGTGAAGTTGTATAGAGTATAAAATAGCGGGTTCTATGCCATCTATCTCCGAAAAGCCGCTGGGTATGGGTTCGAAGGCCCGCGAATTTCCCCCGCGAGGAAATTCGCTTAGTCCTCGCTCGCTCTCCTCTTCGAGGAGCCGTGCCCGCTCGCCTCCGGATGACCGGCCTTTGCTGCAGACACTAACCTGATTCAAGCCCTCCCCTGATTGCCAGGGGAGGTAGGAGAGGTAAATAGAATTCATGTCAGTCTTGAAAGTGTCTGCGGAACTTCGCCCACACCCAGTGTCTTTTCGGGATGATAGCTTTGCCGCCGTTCCACCCGCTATTTTATGCTCGTGGGGGCGAGCGGAGGCAGGAATCGGGCTCGAAGGCCCGATCTACCAGAGATCGACGCCGTTGTCCTCGAAGCGGCGGAGCCAGACCGAGCCCGCCGATCTCGGCTTGTCTTTGCCGCCCACGACCGACAAGCGCAGCGTGTACTTCGCCCCCGGGCGGAAATCCGCCACGCGCAGCGCGTACTTGCTGAACCCGTCCGTTTGGCTCCGGTTGAGCTCCTCGAACCGGGAGATCTGGCGGCCGTCCTCGAACAGCGCGACCCACTGGAAGAGAACCTCGCCGTCGCCGGCGTTCTGGACGAAATTGACGCGGTAGGTCCCGTTCCCGGTGATGTGCGGGGTGACGTCCCACCACAGCTGGCCCCAGAGGCGCGAGATCTCGCCGTCCCGCCATTCGCCGACCTTGACCTCGGGCTTGTGGTAGTCGACGCCCAGGGCGTCCAGGCGCGGGTAGTGCGTGTCGAGGCGCGTCGTGAAATCCGAGAAATCCTTGGACGCGACCGGTGACCAGAGGGCTTCGGCCAGGGCGCAGAGGCGCGGGAACATCTGGGGGTCGACCTCGAACTCCTGGGTGTACTCGGCCCACAGGCAGCACTCGCCGCCCATGATGAGCTTGGCTTGAGCCGGCGCCAGCTCGGCCGGCACGGGGTCGAAGGCGTAAGCCAGGTCGAGCGAGTTCAGGGTTCGGAAATTGATGCGCACCTCTTCCGGGACCTGGGGACAGTAAAAATACGTCCCGTCCCAGGGAGATGAGATGACGGGATTACCCTGCGCGGCGGCGGCGACAGCACCCTTCAGCCCGCGCCAGGACTGCACGACGGCGGTCTTGGAGACGCCGCCTTCGAGGATCTCGTCCCAGCCGATGATGTGGCGGCCCTTGCCCAGCATGTATTTATCGACGCGGCGCGTAAGGTAGCCCTGGAGCTCGTTCTCGTCCTTGAGGCCCTCGGCTTTGATCCGGGCCTGGCAATCCGGGCAGGTCCTCCAATAATACTTCGGGCATTCGTCGCCCCCGATGTGGATGTAGGGCGAGGGGAAGAGCTCGCAGACCTCGTCGAGGACGTTCTGGATGAACTCGAAGGTCGATTCCTTGCCGGGGCAGAAGACGTCGTTGAAGATCCCCCAGTGGGTTTCGACGGCGATGGCCTTTCCGGTGCAGGAGAGCTCGGGATAGGCCGCGATGGCGGCGATAGCGTGGCCGGGCATCTCGATCTCCGGGACGACCGTGACGTGGCGGGCGGCGGCGTAGGCGACCACGTCCCTGACCATATCCTGGGTGTAGAAGCCGCCGTAACGCTTGCCGTTCTGCATGCGCCAGGCGCCAATCTCGGTCAGGCGGGGATAGCGCTTGATCTCCAGGCGCCAGCCCTGGTCCTCGGTGAGGTGCCAGTGGAAGACATTCATCTTGTGGTAGGCCAGGAGGTCGATATATTTCTTGACCGTATCGACGGACATGAAGTGACGGCAGCAGTCGAGGAGCATTCCGCGCCAGCCGAAGCGCGGACTGTCTTCGATCTCGGCGCAGGGGATCTGGGAGGCGCCGGCGCGGAGCTGCCGGAGGGTTTGGATGCCGTAGAAAAGGCCGGCGGGTTTCGGCGCCGAGATTTCGATCCGCCGGCGGTCGATCTTCAGCCGATAGCCTTCGTCACCGAGGCGCTTGAGAGAGGGGTTGAGGTCGAGGCGGATGGAGGAGGAGGAAGCTTTGGCGGCGGCGGGCGCCTTGCTCCCCGGCTGCGCGCCTTCCGCTTCGTCCCAGACCGCGGATAGATACGCCGCGAGAGCGGAAGCCTCCTGATCCTGGCTCGGAAATAGGATCTTGGGCTTTCCGGCCGCATCGAAGGCTCCGCTCTTTAGGGCGACCTTAGCGGGCTTCGGAATGATCGAGATGGGGAGCTTCCCGGCCGGGGATGGCGCCTGGGCCTTGACGGAAGCCAGCGCTCCCATGACCCAAAACACGGACATGATGATGATAAATGCCGCGCGGTTGTCTTTCATGGTTCGTCTCCGTATCGATTCGGCGGCCTCGCGGCCGCCGTCCTCAACATATCCGCGCGCCTCCGACCTGTCAACCGGATTTCGGGACACAATACCAATTCACCTTTTTCTGCGACCTTCATGAAATCGGGGACATGGTATAGCGTCCCGAAATTGGGGAATTGATATCCTGTCACCGATTTGAGAAAATAGAAATGATGCGAAGGGTCAGGATCGGACTGGTCGGGCTCCTCGGCGTCCTGGTTTGCGCCCCGGCTTGGGCGCGTCCGCAACTGCGGGCTCAGCTCCAGGAGGATGTCGTCGTCGGCTGGTGGCTGGTTCCCGTCTATGCCGTGGACAGGGCGGGCGCTCCGGTCCTCGACCTGACGGCCGAGGACCTGGAGGTCCGTCTCGGCGGCACCCCGGTCACGCCGTTCTCGCTCATCAGGAAGCAGTTCCAGCCGGCGGAAGCCCGGCTCGAGGCGCTCCCGCTCCAAGTCCCGCCCCAGAAGAAGATGGTCTTTCTCGTCTTTGACGCCGCTTTCTCTCCGTATCACCTCCTGGCCAGGGCCAGGACCATAGCGGATACGGTGATCGCCCATTCGGACGGGAACTCCCAGTACGTGCTCCTGAGCATCGAGCCCGATATCGGTCTGAAATATATCGCCGGCCCGACCCGGGACCCGGACGAGGTTTCGAGGAGCCTGAAGAGGTTCCTCGCCGGGAAGAAGCAGGATTATCTCCTCGAATCCGCCAATTCGGAGCCGAGCGAACCCCAGAACGTCAATTCGCCGGGCGATATCCTCAGCCCAAACTCCAACCAGGGCGCCAGGACGGGCATCAGCTTCTTCGGAACGCGCGATATGGCGGCGCTCAACCGGGACATCGGCAACCGGACCGACGCGCTCGATAGACAGCGCCTCGTTTCCTCCTATACATCGTCGCTTCTGACCTTGAACCTTGTTCTCGGCCAATTCCGGGAATTCAGCAAAGTCGTCTATCTGTATTCGTGCGGCGTCACCGAGGGGGCGCTGCCCAGCCGGGCGGGCCCTGCCCTGTCCGCACCGGGGAGGGCATCCGGCCGGCCGGCCTTTCCGTCCGCCGATACGGCGGCCTACGACAGCCTGACCATGATCGGCCGCCGTCTCAACACGAGCGGCGCCATCCTTTTCCTTGTTAATCCGTCGGGAACAGGGGGCGACGGGAGGATCAGGGCCTCGGGCGAGCGATCGCTCAGGATCCTCGCCGGCGAGAGCGGCGGCCGCTATTTCGAGGGCGCCAAGAAGAAGATCAGTCGGCAAGTCAACGGTCTGGAGGGGGGATACTACGAGATCTCCTTCCGGGACGGGCCCGAGTACGAAGGGGACGATCTGGATCTTGAGGTCCGCTGCCGGAGGGCGGATGTCGAGATCCTGACGGTCAATAAGATCGGCCGGAAGAATGAATTCTCCGCTATGACCGATCTCGAGAAGGAAGTTTTGGTCCTGAACATCCTGAACAAGGGCCCCTTCGCTCTGGCCTACCCGAAGGTCAGGTTCGTCCCGGCCGACGATGTTTTCGCGGACGGCGGCTGGCTCGTCTGCCGGATGCCGCTGCCGCCCGACCTGGCCAACTCCGAATGGACGGTCTTCAAGGTCGCCAGGAATCTCGAGACCGGGGCGATCTTCATCGACAAAGAGAGCGCCGTCCCCTCCGGCCCCTCGATCCAGACACGGATGAAATGGCGCGGCGAGGACTTCCAGCACGACCTGGTATTCGCCAACACCAGGACCGGGACAATCTTGGTCCTGGATTGATCGATTTTTTCCCGTCCGATTGATTATTACCCAAGATTCCCTTCCCGATGCGCCATCCCGGCCTTCGGAGGCCTATCAGGGTCATGTCCGTTTTTTGAGCAGGTGTGCTCGTCCGAGGACACGTTGAGCTGCGATCGGCACGAGAAACCCGGTTTCTTTACGTTTCGCGCGGTTCGAGTGATCAGTTCAGTGATCGCCTGGATTTATTAATTTATCAATAAATTATAAATCGCAGGTGTCGAGGCCATGAGCGTTGGAATCGAGGCGCGAATCCGGGCGAAACTGGCACGCGGATTGCTTAAGTAAAAGTGATTCGGTTCTGGCCGGAGGCCTGAGAGATCGGCTGGAAATATATTGTGTCCCGAATTCGGGGAACTGATATGCCGGCACCAATTTTCCGGGGGAGAGGTGGGTGATGCGCAAAATGGGATTCGTCACCGGCTTGGGCATTTGGCTTTTGGCGTGCGCGTTGGCCGCGGCTCAACAACAGCCCCAGATCCAAGAAGAAGTCACGGTTAGCTGGTGGCTGGTGCCGGTCTATGCCGTGGACAGGGCGGGGGCGCCCGTGCTGGACCTCGCGCCCGAGGACTTGGGGATTTACATCAAGGGCTTCGAGGTCGAGCGGTTTTCCCTCATCAAGAAGCAGTTCCAAATCACCGAGGCCGGGAAGCCGGCCCCTGCACTGCCGGCCCAGCCCGCCGCCCCGGCTCAGAAGAAGATGGTCTTTCTCGTCTTAGACGCCGCCTTTTCCCCCTACAAACTGCTCGCCAAGTCCAAGGCCATCGCCGACACCGTCCTCGCCCAGTCGGACAAGGCCGCTCAGTATGTGCTCCTGAGCATCGAGCCTTTCGCCGGCCTCAACTACATCGCCGGCCCGACCCGCGACTTGAAGCTCATCACCAAGAAAATGGATAAGTATGTCGTGGGGAAAAAGTCGGAGTACCTTTTCGAAGCCAACGCCATGGACAAGAACGAAATCCAGGACCCCTATCCCCCGGGAGATGCCCGCAATCCGAGCTCGGCCGTGGGGCGCGGCGGCCTGACCGGCACAAGGGGCGGCATGCGCAACTACGCTACCAGAGGGGTGGACTCGGCCGGCCGAAACACCTGGAAAGATAAAAGGCGGGTGGCCGCGTCCTACACGTCTTCGCTCATGACGCTCGACCTCGTCCTGGGCGTGTTCAAAGAGTACAGCAAGGTCGTTTATCTGTATTCCTGCGGCATTCCGGATGACGCGTTGCTCAACCGGACGGAGTGGGTTTCCAGAACGCCCACCAGCCCGACCGAGCCTCCGGAGTTTACCGTCTCTTTGACCCCCGACATGGTCGCCTACGACACCCTGACGACGATCGGACGGCATCTCAACACGAGCGGCGCCATCCTGTTCGTGGTCAACCCGTCCGGGACGCGGATCGATGAAACCGACAGCGCTTCGGGCGAACAGTCGCTCAGGATCCTGGCCAGCGAGAGCGGCGGCCGCTATTTTGAGGGTGCGGAAAAGGACATTGCCAAGGAAGTCAACAGCATCGAGGGAGGATATTACGAGATCTCCTTCCCCGACCAGCCGGAGTACGAAGGCCGGGAGCTCGATTTTGAGATCCGGTCGAACAGGCCGGATGTCCAGATCTTGACTGTCAAGAAAGTCGGCCGGGAGAAGCGCTACGCCGATATGTCCGAGCTCGAAAAGGAAGTGGTCATCCTCAACATCCTGAACCAGGGCCCTTTCGCTCAGGCCAGCCAGAAGGTCAGTTTCGTCGAGGCGCTCGACGTGCTCCAGGACGGAGATTGGCTGATCTGCGAAGTGCCGCTGCCTCCGGAGCTCGCCCGGAGCGAGTGGCAGATCTTCAAGATCGCCAGGAATTTCGATACGGGACGTATCTATATCGATAAGGATAAAGCGGTCCCGTCGGCTCCCTCCATCCAGACCCGGATGAAGTGGCGGGGCCAGGAGTTTCGCCACGATCTTGTCTTTTCCCACGCCAAAACCGGCACAATCCTCATCTGGCAATGAAACAACCGGTGACGGCCGGTCAATTCCCTCTTTTTGAAAAAGACGGGGACGGGCGCCGGGAAATCGGAATATTGATATATTGCCGGCGATGAATATACTCAGGGCAGGGAGGGAGACCCGATGCCCAATCCACAGGATTCCAGGTTTCGCCGGGCGCTGCTGTTTATTGCCGGAGCGATCATAATTTGCGGCCCCGGTCAGGCGATTTCTTCGTCTGCGCAGAACCTCGGCCAAGTCCAAGATTCCCTATTCCGCGCAGGAGCTTTTGGCACGGGGCGGCGCAGCGGGTGTTCGAGGGGGACTGCCTCAAAGAGATCGCCTTTCCCCTCGGCGGCATCGGTACGGGCACCGTCTCGCTCGGCGGCCGGGGCAACCTCCGTGATTGGGAGATCTTCAACCGGCCCGGGAAAGGCGTGAATCTGCCCTTCACCTTCTTCGCCCTCTACTTCGATGATGGAAGCGGCCGGTCCGCCGTCCGCGTTCTCGAAGGGCCGATGACTCCGCCCTACACCGGCCGGGACGGCATCCAGCGCACCGAGGTCCCGGGACTGCCGCGCATGGAGACCGCCCGCTTCTTCGGGGAGTATCCCTTCGCCCAGGTCGAGATGACCGATGGCGGCCTGCCCCTCGGCATCACGCTCGAAGCCTTCAACCCGTTCATCCCGCTCGACCCCGAAGCCTCGGGCATCCCCGCCGTCGTCATCCGGTTCAGGATCCGGAACCTGAGCTCCAAGACCGTCAGGATCGCGGTGGCCGGCTCGATCATGAACCCGGTCGGGTTCGACGGCGAGGGCGAAATCGGCGGCCTGGGGAACGACAAGTTCGGACAGAACCTCAACGCGGTGAGGAAGACGCCGGCACTCTCCGGGCTCTACATGACCTCGGCCAAGCCGGACCCGAAATCCCCCGGTTTCGGCACGCTCGCCCTGGCCACGCCGCTCGCCGACATCACCTACGTCTCCCATTGGGAACGGGGCGACTGGTGGGACGACCTCCAGATCTTCTGGGATGATTTCTCGAAGGACGGCCGGCTCAAGGACCTCGACGACGGCAGCCCTTCGCCCGACAAGCGCACCGACGTCGGCTCCCTCGGCGTATCGCCGTATCCTCGGTCCCTTCGAGCAGGCCAGCATCCCCTTCATCCTCGCCTGGCACTTCCCGAACTATAAGGACTATTTCGACGTCGTGCCCAAGCAGCGGGGGGGCGTCTTCCGGAATCAATATGCCGCCCGCTTCGCCGATGCCTGGGCCGCCGCCGAGCACATCGTCCGGAACTTGTCCGACCTCGAGCGGCGGAGCCGGCTCTTCCACGAGGCGCTCTTTTCCTCGACCCTGCCTCCATATGTCCTCGACGCGGTCTCGAGCCAGATGTCGATCATCCGCACGACGACCTGCCTGTGGCTCGAAGGCCAGGGCTTTTTCGGTTTCGAAGGCTGCAACGACAAGGCCGGCTGCTGCCCCCTGAACTGCGCCCACGTCTGGAACTACGAGCAGAGCCTGGCCTTCCTTTTCCCCAGCCTGGAGCGGTCGATGCGCGAGACCGATTTCCTGAACCAGATGAAGCCGGACGGCGGCATGATGTTCCGGACCTCGCTGCCGCTCAAGAGCGGCGTACTCTGGGAATTCAAGCCGGCCGCCGACGGCCAGATGGGCCGGATCATCAGTCTCTACCGGGATTGGCAGCTCTCCGGCGACAGCTCATTCTTGAAAAGACTATGGCCGGACGCCAAGAGGGCCCTGGAATACGCCTGGACCTCCTGGGACGCCGACCGGGACGGGCTGATGGAGGGCGAGCAGCACAACACCTACGACATCGAGTTCTATGGGCCGAACAGCATGATGGGCGGGTTCTATCTCGGGGCCCTCCTCGCCGGCTCCCGGATGGCCGCGGCCATGGGCGACCCCCGGTCGGCCGCCCGTTATCTCGAGGTCTTCGAAAAGGGAAAGACGAAATATGACGACCTCCTCTGGAACGGCGAGTATTACGTCCAGAAGTACGACCTGGTCATGGAGAAAAAATACCAGTACGGCGAGGGCTGCCTCTCCGACCAGGCGCTCGGCCAGTGGGCGTCCATGGTGGCCGGGCTGGGCCGCTTCCTCCCCGAAGACCGCTTAAAGTCGACGCTCGGCTCGATCTTCCGGTACAACTTCCTGACGGATTTCCGCGATTTTTCGAACGTCCAGAGGACCTATGCGCTGAACGACGAAAAAGGGCTGCTTCTCTGCTCCTGGCCGAAGGGCGGCCGGCCGCCCCTTCCCTTTGTCTATTCGGATGAGGTCTGGACCGGGATCGAATATCAGGTCGCCTCCCATCTCCTCTACGAGGGGCTCCTCGAGGAAGGGTTGAGCATCGTGAAGGGCGTGCGCGACCGGTACGACGGCCGGCGCCGCAACCCCTGGGATGAGGTCGAGTGCGGGCATCATTACGCCCGGGCGATGTCGTCCTGGGGTTTGCTGCTGGCCCTGTCGGGCTTCTCCTACTCGGGCGTGGACATGACGATCGGGTTCGAGCCGAAGCTCTACCCCGAGGACTTCAGGACTCTTTGGACGACCGGGTCGGGCTGGGGGAGCTACTCGCAGAAATTGGCTGTCGAAAACAACCTGACGGTCAAGCTCGCCGCGGCGTCGGGCGAGCTCCGGCTCAAGGAATTTTCTTTCCTTCTGCCGCCCGCGTTCCGGGAGAAGGTCCTCGCCGGAGTCGAGGGGACACTGGGAAAGGCGAAGTTTATGCCTGAGCCGCGCCTGAGCCAAGGCCGCGTGGTCGTCAAGTGGGGCAAACCCGTCGTTGTCAGGCCGGGCGACGACTTGACGCTCGAGGTGAGGTTCTAGGAGCGATTACGTTTTAAAAGAGGACGGTCGCTCGGTCTTTCTACTTCTCCTGGCCCGCCAGGGCTTTCATATTGATGACCGGCACCATGTTGTTGGGCATGATGCCCCACTGGATGTTCGGGGCCAGCTTCTGGACGAATTCCCACTGGATGATGGTCGGGTTCTTGGTCAGCGCGGCCTGACGGATCTCGATGCTCTTGGCGTCCCCTTCGGCGGCCACGATCTTCTGCTCCTTGCGGATCTTCTCCTGCTCGAGCTTGTTTTTCTCGGTGGTGATGTTCTCGAGCGCGATCTGCTTCTCCTCGAGCGTCTTGGCGTACTCGGCGGTGAAGATGATGTTCCGGATGACGATCTCGTCGAGGATCAATCCGTTGGCCTCGAACTTGGGCGCGATTTCGTCGAACAGGGCCTGCTGGGCCTCATAGCTTTTCTTCGTATAGAGGTCGTAAGCGGCGAACCGGGTGGGCACGCGGCGGCCGGAACCGCGGATCTCCGTCTTGACGACCTTCTCCACGAAATCCCGCTCGTCGCCGAGGTTCTGGAGGATCCAGGCGGCCTTGCCCGGCTGGATCATGAATCGGGCGGTGATCCCCACCCGGATCTGCTGGCCGTCCGAGGTCAGGGCGGTGATGATGATATCGGGATAATCGGCCTGGCTCGACTCCGGGGTATCGGAGGCCTCGTAGGTCTTTTTGGTGGTCGGGAAGATGACGACCTTGTCGATAAGCGGCACGATGAGGTGCAGCCCCGGCTTGAGCTCCAGGCTCACGGCGCCCAGCCGCTTGACGACGCCGACGGTCCCCGCCTGGACGGTGACGAACGACTGGGCGAGAAGCGCGATCGCGACGACCGCCAGCAGGACTCCGATGGCCAGGCCTTTTTTTCGCCTCAGCCAGGCATTGAAGTCGCCGCCCCCATCTGCCCGCGCTGCGCGGACAGGAAGATCATCAGGACGACGCCGAAGATAAAAGCGATAAGTAATCCGGACATGTTGACTCCTCCTCCCGAGTATCTCAGGGCCGATTATAATCGAAATGGAAAGAATTTGTTATGCCGGAGTAAACATGGACGGCCTCCGGATCGGCTGATTGAGTGGAGGCGATAACGCCACCGACCCCGCCAAAGGAGGCCTCTATGACAATCCGGATGAAGTTCGTCCCGATGGCCATAACCCCGGTTCAGGTCTGACCTCAGGCTGCAGACCGGAGGGCCGCGCCGTCATGGATTTGATTTCCCGGGTTGCACCGAATACCATTGTCGGTGATCGGGAAGCCGCGATGGGGAACCGGGAGTTCGATTACAGCACGCTGGTCAGGCCTCTGGAGTCCCGGATGATGCGCTCGATCTGGCGCATTGTCAGGCAGAAGGAGGCGGCCGAGGACGCCCTCCAGGACGCCCTGGCCGTCATCTGGAAAAAACGCGATTCGGTGGCCCGCCATCCCAATCCCCAGGCCCTCATCCTCAAGATCTCGATCGCCGCGGCCTACGACGCCGTGCGGAAGAACCGCCGCCGCCTCCGCCACGAGATGACAGGCCTGCCGGCCGAGCCGGCGGACGATTCAGCCGCCCCGGCCGGCAAGGCATCGGAGGACCGGGGCCTGCGCGCCGCGATCCTCGAGGCCGTCGGCTGTCTGCCCAAACGTCAGGCCACGGCGGCCCTGCTGCACATCATCGAAGAGCAATCCTATGCGGAGATCGCCCGGGCCATGGAGTGTTCGGAGACGACGGTCAGGGTCCACGTCATGCGGGCCAGGGCGGCGCTGGCGCGGCGGCTGGCGGGTCTTTGCCCGAACCTTGCCGCCGGAGGCGATGGAACAAGGAAGGAGGACGGGCAATGACTTCTCGACACCAGGAAGATCACCGGCTCGACGAGCTGCTGAAGAAAGCCCTCGCCGACGACCTTCCCGCCGACGCCGCCGCCGGCATGAAGGAACGGCTCGACCGCTTCCGCGCTAAAACGACAAAGGATGAGGGGCGGGCCGAGGGAAGGACGCGGTTGCGCTGGAGGATCGCCTGGGCTGCGGCATCGGTCTTGATGCTTGTCACTGGAAGCTTGCTCCAGGGACTGCAGACCCGCAACCCGCTGGCCGAAAGGATTTCATCGGTCATGACCGGGCTCTCGGAAATCGAGTCGACCGGGCAACCTGGTGAAACGCGGGGAATTCGGGTCATCGGCCCGGAGCGAGAGCCTGCGCGCATTCCGGAAGACAAGGAGAAGTAACCATGAGCGATAAGACAAGAAGCCAGAGACAGGGCCGCGCTGTCGTGAAATGGCTGTTCGCGGCGGCTTTCGTCTTCGCCATCATCACCTCCGGTATCCTTTCCGGCCTGATGGATACGGCGGGCCTGCTGTTCGTCATTATCGGGAGTGTCGCCGCCGCCTTGCTGGGTTTTTCATGGCGCGAGATCGGGGCGGCCTTCCGGCACGCCGCCGGATCCGCCGGGACCCGTGGGGATCTGAAACATTCTGCCCACTTTTGGGAGGCGGCCGCCCGCAATGCCTGGATCCTCGGCGTTTTGGGCAGTGCCCTGAACTTCACCATCGCCCTGGGCGGGGGGAGCGAAGGGATCGCGGCGGTCAGCGGCCGCATGATCCAGTCCTTTATCGTCATCCTTTATGGTTTAGTGATGGCCGCTATCTGCCTCGTCCCGGCCATGAAACTTGCCGGCCAGGCCGGAAAAGCTCCGGAGGCCGCGATTCAAGGGACCGGCCCGGTCCAGTCCCCTTCTCTTCGAGCGGGTGGCCGGCGGCGTCCTCTTCGCCGCCGTGCTCGGTCTGACTATTTTCTTCCTTGTCCAGGGCTCCCCGCAGGACGGACCTCTGCCTGTCGCCAAGGTTATGCTTCATGGGCCCGCGATCCTCGTCGTCTTCGGCGGGGCCATTGCCCTGGCGCTTTTTATGGGCGCCGGCGCGGGCGCCAGGGCCCTGACCCTCGGGTTCGCCATGACGGGCCTGATCGCCCTCCTGACGGGGCTCATCCAGGCGCTTTTCGGCTTCGTCCATACGAGCATCCAGGACATCGCCGCCGCCGTGGCGTTCATTATTTCCGCCTCGTTGTTCGCCCTTTTCGGGCTGGTCGTCGTCGCGGCCCCTCTCGAGGACCGCGAAGTGATGGAGGGGCGCCGCGAAAGTCCGGGACCGCTCAGCCGGATGTTCTGGATCGTCTTCCCCCTTCTGACCTTCATCTTCCTGCTCCTGACGTTCGTCATGGTCATCACGCCGATGAAGAAACAGGGGTGAGGACGTGAACGCGTTCCCGGTCATCGTCGCGGCGATTCGGGAACGGTCGGCAGTCCCGCGGCCGCGCCAAGGCTAGGACTGCGAAGCGGGCCGGTTCCTTAGCGGCCGGACCCCTTCGGCAGGAAGTTCTCCATCTCCCACACTCCCAGGACAGCCTTTTCCGAGGTGAAGACGATGCGTTTCCCGTCGGGATGAAGCTGCAGGCGATACATCCGTTCCATGTTCAGGCCGAGACTTTTCGGCTCGCCTCCGGCCGCGGGCACCAGCCAAAGCTCGCCCTTCCCTTTATTGGCATCGCCTGTTCTTTTGATGTAGAGGATCGTTTTCCCGTCGCGAGTCCAAACGTGGGAAACAAATTCCTGGACTTTTCCCTGCAGGATATCCCTCGTTTTTCCGTCGGCCAAGTCCATGATCCTGATAACAAAGCCTTCGCGGGCGAACGTTGAGTCAGCCGTAGAAAAAGATAAATACCGGGCATCCTGAGAGACAGTCATCCTCCCGATATCGGCCCCGGCCTCTTTCCTGTAGATCTCCTTCTCCTGGCCCGTGGCCAGATCACGTTGGATGACAGTGCAGAGCTTCTCCTGCCATTGAAAGTGGGCGTAAAATACGGATTTTCCGTCGGGTGAGACGGCGAATGTCTTGATCAGTGAACCGGGCCCGCTCTTGGCGAGAAGGGTCAACCCCCCGTTTTGCCGGTCGATCCGAAAAAGTCCCTGGTTCTTGTTATGATCCTGCACGGTGGCTAAGAAGGCGCGGCCGTCGGCTGACCAGGCCAGCTCCCAGTTGGCCGAAATCTCGATGGGGATCCAGCGTTCTTCTCCCTCTTTTTTATCCGGCCGGACGCAGATGAAATAGGCGCTCGCTTTACCCCCCTCACTTCGCTCCACGAAATAGGCCAAGGATGTGCCGTCGGGAGACCATACGGGGCTATAGAAAGGGCTCTCGATCTTCTGGCTGAGCTTTTGAGGCGGACCCACGATCGCGCCTTTGTCCAGGTCGATGCCCGCCTCATAGATATCCGCCTGACTGGACCCGGTGCCGTAAAAGAAAGACCCCTTGTCGGAAAAGCCGAGCGGCTTGATATCGCCGATATCTTTTTTGACGAGCACGGGTTCGCCCAGGTGGTTTGCCGTCGGCGGCGCGGATGACCCAAAGGTCCCGGCTCACGGCCCGGTCGCTCGTAAAGAGAAGCGCGTTGGTATTCGGCACCCAGCCCAGAAATGTATCATGAGCCGGGTGATCGACCAGCCGAGTTTCCTGTTTTGTGTCTCGCGAGAGCAGGAAAATATCGAACTCTTTTGAATTTTCCAGCTGGGGGGCATCGTAGGTGATATATATTGCCGTCGGGGGAAAAGCCCATATTCCAGGAGGGGATGGGCCTCGTCCAGGCCTTCAGGACCTGGAAGGAGCCGTCCTCCGCCGACATCACGACCAGCTGATAGCCCGAGTTCTTTTTTTGAAGCCAGGCGAGGATGGACTTTCCGTCGGGGGACCAGCCCACGGGGCCGCAATCGTTATCATCATCCTTGAATAGGACGCGGGGCCCGGAGCCGTCGGCCGCCAATCAGGCGGGTTTCGCCACGGTAATCGTTATTGAGCACGGCATAAGCGAGTGTCTTCCCATCCGGGGACCACCGTCCGAGCAAGAACATCCCTTTGGAATTGGTCAGCCGTCTCGTCTGCCCGGTTTCGATATCCAGGAAACTGAGGCCGAGCGATTGCGGATCCATGACGGCGAGCGACATGCCGTCGGGAGAGACCGCGCCATACATGGGCCCGATATCCGATGTGACCAGCCGCATCCTGAACGCTCCCGTTATCTTTTTCCGCGGCCGCCGGTTTTTCGAGCCGGGTCAGCTTTTCTCTGGCCGCCCGGACGCTTTCCTCCTGCTTGGGGAAACGCTCGATGACTTTCTCGTACGCCTGGCGCGCTTTTCCCAGGCCCAGTTTTTCATAGCACATCCCGACGTGAAGCTGAGCTTGGGCCGCCAGGGCTTCATCCTCTCCCTTTTCCACTACCTTTTGGTAAAGAGCGATCGCCTCTTCCAGGTTGCCTTCGGCTTTTTCCTTGGCCAGGGCTTTTTGAAACAGGTCCAGGCTTGTCTGTTGGGCCAAGATGTTCCCCAAAAGGGCCAGGGGAATGAGAAAGGCCAAAAGGGTGAGAGTTCTTTTCATGGACGGCCTCCTTCAATCCGAGTTTCACCCTTGATGTTAATCTGCGAATTGGCCCGTTGTGTCATGAGCCTGTCACGAGAGTGTCATTTTTCTGTAATCTTTTCGCCCGGCGGCCATCGTTTTTCCTACGGTTCATCCGCCGGTGACAAGCTTATACCCGACACCTCGAACCGTGACGAGATAGCGCGGCTCGGCCGGGTCGTCTTCGATCTTTGAGCGCAGCCAGGCGATATGGTTGTCGACGGTCCGGGTCGTGGGGAACTGGTCATACCCCCAAACTTCGTCCAGCAACTCGTCGCGGGTGACGACTTCGCCGGCGCGGGCCGCCAGGAGACGGAGGACGCCGAACTCTTTGCGCGACATGTCGAGCCGCCGGCCGGCTTTTTGGGCCTCGAACCTCTTGAAATCTACGCTCAGGTCGGCCAACCGAAGGGTGTCCGGCAGGTTCCCGGTTTGGGACCGCTGGACCCGGCGGAAGGCGGCCCGCACCCGGGCCAACAGCTCGGGCAAGGAGAACGGCTTTGTCATATAGTCGTCGGCGCCCAGGTCAAGCCCGCGAACCCTGTCCGCTTCCTCGGTCCGGGCGGTCAGCATGAGGATCGGCGTGGGGGACCCTTCGCTCCGGACTTTCCGGCAGAGGTCGTAGCCGCTCATTTTGGGGAGCATCAGGTCGAGAATGATGAGGTCGGGCTTCTTCTCGCGGACGAGGCTGTAACCCTGCTCGCCGTCGGCGGCCGTCAGGACTTCATAGTGTTCGTATTCGAGGTTGTCCTTGAGGCCGCGGAGAATGGCCGGATCGTCTTCTATAACGAGGATGCGCTTCATGACTCCTGCTCCAACGGAAGATAGAGGGAGAACGTGCTGCCCCGGCCGGGGAGACTTTTGACCTCGATCCGGCCCCGATGAGCTTTAACGAAATGGGAGACCAGGGATAATCCCAGTCCGGTCCCGGGCAGGCGGTCGTTTTCCGGAGAGGAGATGCGATAAAACTTGTCGAAAATTCGCTTTTGCTCGGCCGCGTCGATGCCGATGCCATGGTCGCTGACCCGAATGACCGCCCATGTTCCCTGTCTCCCCAGCTTGAGACCGATTTCGCGGGAATCCCCCGAGTACTTCATGGCGTTGGTGAGCAGGTTCATCAGGGCTTGCTCGAGACCATCCCGGTCGACGCCGACGTCCGGGAGGCCGTCTTCGCACTCCAGGCTCAGCGCGAATCCCTGCTGCTTCAGGGGATATTCCAAGGCCCGGGTCGTTTCCTGAATGATCTCGACCAATGAGGCGGGGGCGGGCCGGTAGACCTTGTTACCCTGCTCGATCTTGGAGAAGTCGAGGACGTTGTTCAGCAGGCGGGTCAGCCGTTCGCTTTCCTTGACGATGGTGTCGAGATACTCCTCCCGGACCGCCGGGTCGCTGGACCGCCGCAGGCGGAGCGTTTCGGCGAACATGCGGATGGCCGTCAGCGGCGTTTTGAGCTCGTGGGAGACGCTGGCGACAAACTGGGAGCGCATCTCGGCCAGCTGAAGATCGCGCCGGACATCTCTCCAGAGGAGGTAGGCCCCAAAGAGAGTCAGCGCGATGACCAGGGCCATGGCCAGCAGATAAAAGGACCGGCGGAAGCTCCATGCGCCTGCGGGGGAGCCTGTCCCGTCCGCCGGAAAGACTATCTTTAAGCCCGGAAAGTCCGGCCCCAGAGATTGGCCCAGCGGGTCGGTGGCCGCGGTGAGCCGGAATTCCTCGGGGAAAGCCGCGGAGAACTCCCGGTCCCGGCGCATCGAGGCCAGAAGACCGGGGCCATCGATGACGATAAGAAGCCGGCCTGTTCCGGCCAAGGGGTCACCTAAGCTCATGAGGCGGGAACCGTCTTTGTCGCCAAGCCAGGCGGGCTCGGTTCCGGTGTCCAGTCCCTCTTGACCAAGAAGGAGGGCCTGTTTTCCGAAATCCCTCTCTAAAGATATCACCAACTCCAGCTTCTGTTTGTAGAGTCGGAACTCATCCAGACAGGCTCTGACCTTTTCATCGGCTTGGGGGCCCGCCGCCGCCGCTGGCGGCATCCCCTCCAGCAATGAGCCGAGCATCGACGTTTCAATGGGCGATGACCAACGTTTTTCATCGACAGCGGAAAGCAGCCTCTCTGTAACTTCCGCCGAATCGGGCTCGAGGCTTTGAAGCCGCTCCGCGGCGTAAAGATAAAGGGGAATGCCCAGGTCATCGGTGAGCGAGGAGGAAAGCCTCAACAGCTCACGGTAGTGAGAAACGGCGTCGGCTTTTTTCCCCGATTTGACGAGCGCCCGGGCAAAATGAAGCCGGGCGTAAGCATTTTGAACACCCCCCGGCGCGCCGGCCGCCGCGGCGCGGAACAGGGCGGCCGCCCGCGCGGGGTCTTTGAGTTCGAACTCGGCCTGCTCGCCGGCCTGGATCTTCCCGCGGAAGCCTTCCTCGTCCAGGGTTTTTCGGGATTCCTGAACGGCCGGCGAGAATTCCCAAGGCAGAAGCAGCCGGCCGTCGACGGCCAGCCCGATGAGAATCGTCTCGGGATTCCTGTAGGCCAATCCGGCCAGCTTTTCCGGCCGGGCGGCAGCCTGCCGGGTTTCTTCGAGCTTGATCCTTTCCAGACGGACAAGGAGATGCTGCCCGATCTCCTGACCTCGGCGCGCCCGCTCCTCGGCGGCCCTTTTCCCGAAGAGCTCCCTTTCCTGCCGGACGACCTGCAGGCCGAAGATGACGAGAGCCAGACAGGGGATGAAGACCGCCGCCAGAAAAAGAAAGATCTGTTTATGATGTCCTGAAGACGGCGCCGCCATCGAGATGGTCCTGTTTTATAGCCTGATCTTAGGCGATACCATTTCGGCAGGTGTCATGGGAATGTCATGAAACCGGGTTCGGACTTCGCCATTCCCCTCGTATCCTTCGGGGTCAGCTTATAGCACCTCGGGCCGGTGCGCAAGAAGCCTCTCCTCTGGAGACAGGCCGGGACGAAGAGGAAACCTGCCGGAGGCGGTTGTGCGCCGGACGTGAATCGGTGGGGGGGCGCGGCGCGCGCCTAGTGGCGCGTCTCGTAAGTAACCTGGCAATGAGATGAATTCGGAAGACGCGCCACCGCGGGGGAGTTTGAGGGGAACGGCGTCGTCTCCCTCAGGGGGTCAGCGGAGTGAAACGAAGCGCCGAGGGGGGAGCTTGACTCCCCCCTGGAAGTGTCTCGTAGCTGGTGAGGACATTAAGGAAAGAATTTGCCAGACGGGGCACTAGTGCCTGAGGAACTCCCGCTGCTCGCGGCTGTAGACGCTGAAGCGGTTGCGCCCGTCGTCCTTCGAACGGTACATGGCGATGTCGGCGTTCTTGATCAGCGTCTCGGCGTCCTCGCCGTCGCCGGGGAAGACGGAGACCCCCAGGCTCGCCGTCGCGGCGACCTGGACCCCCTCGACGTCGAAGGCTTTCTGGAAGCAGCGGACGATCCGCTCGGCGACGTTCCGGGCGACCTCGGCGTAGGGCAGGTCCGGCAGCAGGAGCACGAACTCGTCGCCCCCCAGCCGCGCGATGGTGTCGCTCCGGCGGAACATGTGGGTCAGCCGCTCGGTCACGCTCTGGAGCAGCCGGTCGCCGGCGTTGTGGCCATAGGTGTCGTTCACCTTCTTGAACTCGTCCAAGTCGAGCATGATGATCGCCACCAGGTGCGACTCCCGCTGGGCCTGCGCCAGGGCCATGCTCAGGCGATCAAAGAAGAGGGTCCGGTTGGGCAGGCCGGTGAGGTGGTCATGGACCGCGTTATAGCGGAGCGTCTCCTCGTAACGCTTGCGCTCGGTCAGGTCATAGAGCACCAGCACGAGGCCCGAGGCGCTGTCCTTGCCGTCCCGGATGAGGGTGGTGTTGATCTCGACCGGAATCTTGTCCTGGTAATTGACGATCTGCACGGTGCCGTTGACCGGGCTCCGGAGCTGGCCGGACAGGATCTCGGGGATCGAGATCCGGACGAGCTTGCCGCTCTCTTCGTCCACCGCGTGCAGGATGCTGGTCAGCGGTCTGCCGATGCTCTCCTTCTGGCTCCAGCCGGTCAGCTTTTCCGCCACCGGGTTCATGAACGTGACGCCCCCCGTCCGGTCGGTGGCGACGACGCCCTCGCCGATGCTCTGGAGGATCGTTCCCAGCCACGCCTCCCTCTCCTTCAGCTTGAGCTCCATCTTATGCTTGTAAAGGGCCATCTCCATGACCGTCATCAGCTCTTTCTGCTCCACGGGTTTGAGGGTGTAGCCCAGGGGCTCGGAGACCTTGGCCCGCTCGAGGGTGGTTTCATCGGCGTGCGACGTCAGGTAGATGACCGGCAGGTTGAACCGCTCGCGGATGATGTAGGCGGCCTCGATGCCGTCCATCTCGCCCTGGAGGAGGATATCCATCAGGACGAGGTCGGGCTCGAGGGCCTCGGCCTGCCGGATGGCCTCCGTGCCCGACTGGACCACGCCGCAGACCTCGTAGCCGGCGTTCTTCACCATGTTCTCGATGTCCCGGGCGATCAGGCCCTCGTCCTCGACGATCAGGATACGGACTTTCTCCATGGTCACGGCCTCGGCCGGTGCCGGATCTCCTCGAAGCGGATGGCGAAGGCCGTCCCCCTGTCCCCGCTGTAATCGACCGTGCCGTCGATCTGGCCGACCAGCGTGTTGACGATCTGCATGCCCAGGGTCTCCGTGTTCCGGAAATCGAGCCCCCGCGGGTAACCCACTCCGTCGTCGCTCACGCTGACCACGTAGGCGTCTCCCGGCGCCCGGTGGAGCTCGACGGCCACCTCTCCGGTCCGGCCGTCCGGAAACGCGTGCTTCAGGGCGTTGGAGATGAGCTCGTTGACGATCAGCCCGCAGGGGATCGCCGTGTTGATGTTGATGAACACCTCCTCGGTATCCAGCCGTAGGCGGACGCGGCTCGAGGAAACCTGGTAGGAATGGAAAAGGTGGCTGGCCAGGTTGCGGAGGTACTGCGAGAATTCAATCCGGGAGAGGTCGGAGGATTGATAGAGGCGCTCATGGATGAGGGCCATGGACCGGATGCGCCGCTGGGACTCCCGAAACATCTCCTGGACCCCGGGGTCCTGGACGCGGCGCGACTGCAGGTTGAGGAGCGACGAGATGACCTGCATGTTGTTTTTGACCCGGTGATGGACCTCCCGCAGCAGCACCTCTTTCTCGCTGAGAGACGCCTGGAGCCGGTCCTCGGCCGCCTTGCGTTCGGTGATGTCACGGAGGTATTCGATCACGCCCCGCCTCTCGCCGGTCCCGTGGTCGATAAGCGGGAAGCTGTAGAGGTCGAGCCAGCCCGTGATCTCGCCGCCGGGGCCGACGCGCGGGATGACCCCGCAGGCGGCCCGGCCGTCGCGCAGCGTCGCCCGCGTCGGACAGTTTTCACACGTCTCTCCCCGGAAACGGAAATCCGGACTGCATTTTTTTCCCGCCAGCGGCAGGGCATGGGCGTACCAGTTCTCGATCGTCGGGTTGACCCGGATGAACCGGCACTCCCGGTCGAGGATGGCCAGGCCGTCCTGAATGCTCTCGAAAACGCTCGCCAGGAACCTCTCCCGCTTCTGGAGCTCGCCCTCGGATTTCTTCCGGTGGACGGCCATGGAGATCTGGTCGCAGACGAACTTGAGGATGCTCTTTTCCTCCTCACCGTAACGGACGCCTTCGGTGTAGGTCTGGACGACCATGACGCCGATGGGCTCGCCGTCGACGATCAGGGGCACGCCCAGCCAGTCGATCGACGGCGCGCCGATGTCGTCGACCTCGCCGAGCTCCCGCAGCCGGGCGAAGACCTCCGGGGAGGCGAGGAGCGGCTTGCCGCTCCTCAGCACGTACTCCGTGAGTCCCCGGCCGGGAGGTTTCGGAGCGGGGGCGGTATCGCATTCATCCACGAAGTAGGGGAAGCTCAGGATGTTTTTCGGGGCGTCGTAGAGGGCGATATAGAAATTCTGCGCCGGGATGATCCCGGAGATGGCCCGGTGGATCGAGCCGAAGACCCCGTCCAGGGTGTCCTCGGCGTTAGCCGACGCCGAGATCTCCAGGATGGCGGCGTTGATCTTTTCCATCCGCTGCCGTTCCGAAGCCTCGACGGCCAAGGCCACGATGTCTCCGACCGAGCCCGCGAAGTGCTGCTCTTCAAGCGTCCAGGACCGGGGCGGGCCGGTGTGCTCGTGGCAGAGGATGCCGATGACCCGGCCGTTCCGCCGGACCGGGATGTCCATCATCGAGGTGATCCCCTCCGGCCGGAGGTAGCCTTCGAGGAGCTCGCCGGTTCTCGGGTCCTGGAGGACGTCGTCTGCGGAGATGACGCAGCTTTCCTTGAGGGCGCCGAAATAGCGCGGGTAATCGCGGGCCCGGAGGGTCTGTCCCCGTCCGTGCCGGCGCAGACTCCTTTGGAAGAGGTCGCGGCAGACGATCTCCGTACAGGCGGCGTTGAACAGCCAGACGCCGACCCGCTCCACGTTCAGCGTGCCGGCGGCGATCTCGGTGATGGCCGGGAACACCGGCTCGAGGTCCCAGAGGTTGAGGCCGGCCAGCTCGAGCAGGGCGGCCTGGTGTTGGATGACCTGGGAAGCCCCTTTCTCCAGGCGCTCCTCTTCCTGTTTTTTCGGCGTGATGTCGAGGATGCTGCCTTCGTAGTAGGCAACCCGGCCGTGATCGTCGAAGACAATCCGGACATTGTCCTGGGCCCAGATGACGCTCCCGTCGGCCCGCCGGAGCTGGAATTCGAAATTTCTGAGGACGTTGTCTTTATGGAGGAGCTCGGTGGAATGTTCCCGGACCATGGGGTCGAGATAGAAGTCCCGGGCATTCTTGCCGAGGGCTTCTTCGCGGGCCGCGCACCCCAACATCCGCGCCATGGCCGGGTTGAGGTCGAGGATCTCGCCGCCGGGCGATGTCCAGTACAGGCCCACCGGAATCTTCTCGAACAGCGTGCGATATTTGTTCTCGGCCTGGTCCCGGGTCCCGGAGGCGTGGCGCGGCCGGCGGGGCCGCGGCTTCGAGCCAGCGGACGAAGGCTTTCGGGTTCTCAAGTCTTTCATAGGCCGGTATGTTCGTTGTAACGGAGCATTGTGCGGCGATCCCGCACGCCCAATCTAAACGGGTGCGGCGGGCCCGGCAATGACCCATGAGGATGAATTCCAGGGGGATTTTTCCCCCGCCGCCATCACCCTCAAAGATGATAAGGAGGAGGGAAGGCCCCGGCAGATACGCTCGAGGGCCCGCGAATTCCCCCCGCGAGGGACTTCGCTTAGTCCTCGGCTCGCTCTCCTCTTCGAGGATCCGTGCCCGCTCGCCTCCGGATGACCCTCTTCGCGCATCCGCCGGGGCCTTCCCTTTTTCCTTAGCTTTTGGCCGATGCAACTGTGGCAACGGGAGAAAGAATCCCGGTTTAGTGGGCGGGCCGATGTGATAAGATGAGCGACCGGGAGGACGCATGAGAAAGCTCGCGAGCCTGCTCTTCTTTTTCCCCATCCTGTTTTCCTGCCTGTCGGGACAGGCCTCTGCCGTTTCCGCCCAGCCCAAGGGCTCCTTATTCATCATCGGCGGCGGGGACCGGGACGAGGCCATGATGCGCCGCTTCGTGGCGCTCGCCGGCCGGTTCGGCACGGGGCGGATCGTCGTTTTTCCGATGGCCTCCTCAGAGCCGAAGGAGACGGGCGACAACCTGGTCAGCGAGCTCAAGAAACTCGGCGCGACAGAGGCGGCGAGCTTCGTTTTGAGCCGTGAGCAAGCCCTGGCCGAAGGCAGCGACCGGATCCTGGATGGCGCCGGCGGGGTTTTCTTCTCGGGCGGCGACCAGGCGCGCCAGACCGCCGTCCTCCTCCACACGCCCATCCACAGGCGGCTCCTCGACCTCTATGCGGAAGGATGCGTCATGGGGGGAACAAGCGCGGGCGCGGCCGTCATGAGCGAGGTCATGATCACGGGCGACGAAAACCGGAAACCCGAAGAGGGCCACGAGTTCGAGACGATCGAAGCCGGGAACGTCATCACGACGGAAGGCTTCGGGTTCCTGAAGACCGTCATCATCGACCAGCATTTCGTCGTCCGCAAGCGCCTCAACCGGCTGATCAGCCTGGTCGCCGAAAAGCCGCATCTGCTGGGCGTCGGCGTCGACGAATCGACCGCCATCGTGGTCGAGGGCGGCCGGCTGTTCGAGGTCATCGGCGAGGGGCAGGTCCTTGTCTGGGACGGCTCCCAAGCCCGGGTGAAAACCGCGGCCGACAGCCGGATCGGGTTCTCCGGGATGATCTTCCATATCCTTCTCCCGGGCGAGCGGTTCGACCTCGCCTCCCGGACGGCCGTTCCATGACCCGTCGCCTTAGGATCAGGCTCCCCCACACCCTGGCCCTCGTCTACATCATGGTGATCATGACCGCGGCCGCCACCTGGATCGTGCCCGGCGGAAATTATGAGAGGGTCGAAAAAGAAGGGAGGACGGTCCCCGTGGCGGGGACGTTCTCCCTCACGGAGCGGAACCCCCAGGGGCTGAACGCCCTTTTCGTCTCACCCGTCAAGGGCTTCATCGAAGCCGCGGCCATCATCGCTATCGTCTTTGTCGTCGGTGGCGCTTTCGCCGTCATCCAGAAGACGGGGGCGGTGACCGGGTTCATCCACAACGTGGCCATCCGGTTCGGCAAGAGCCGCGCCTTGAGGGCCCTGTTGATCCCCGTCACCATGCTCATTTTCTCCTTGGGAGGAGCGGTCTTTGGCATGTGCGAAGAGACCATGCCGTTCGTCCTGATCTTCGTTCCGCTGGCGCTTTCGTTGGGCTATGACTCCATCGTCGGTGTCGCTCTCCCGTTCGTCGGGGCCGCCGCCGGTTTCGCCGGCGCTTTTTTCAACCCCTTCACGGTGGGGGTCGCCCAGGGAATCGCCGGCCTGCCCATCTACTCGGGCCTCGGCTACCGGTTGATCGTTTGGGCGGCCGGCACGGCGATCGCCATCGCCGTGGTCATGCGGTACGCCTCCCGCATCCTCCGGGACCCGAAGCTGAGCCCGTCTTACGAGGAGGACATCGAGCGGCGGAAGAGCCTGAGCCTCGACCTCCCGGAGTCCGAGGCGGTCCGGCTCACGCCCGCTCACCAGCGCGTGCTTGTGGTGTTCCTTGCCGGGATGGGCCTCCTCGTCTTCGGCATCCTGAGGTACCAGTGGTACATGCAGGAGATCGCGGGGCTGTTCCTGGGCCTGGGCGTCGTTTCCGGGTTCCTGGGCGGGCTGCGAACCGACGAGATCTCGAAGGCCTTCGTGGACGGGGCCAAGGACATGATCAACGCCGCGCTGATCATCGGCTGCGCGCGGGCCATCCTGGTCGTGGCCACCGACGGCCGGATCCTGGACACGACCCTGTTCTACCTGTCGAAGGCCATCGCCGGCTTCCATCCGGTGCTGTCGGCGCAGCTGATGTTCATCTCCCAGTGCGTCATCAACTTTTTCGTCCATTCGGGGACCGCCCAGGCGGCTCTCACCATGCCGATCATGAGCCCGCTCGGCGAGCTCGTCGGCATAACCCGTCAGACCTCGGTCTTCGCCTTCCAGCTGGCCGAATACATCAATCCCATCCTGCCGACCTCGGGCGTGACCATGGGCATCCTGGGGCTGGCCAGGCTGAGGTGGGAGAAGTGGGCCAGGTGGATGGTCCCGCTCGTTGTCCTCTGGGTGCTTTTCGCGCTGCTGTCGCTCATTCCGCCCGTGCTGATGCGGTGGGGCCCATTTTAAGGGCCTGTCCCGCGGGTCTCTGGTCATAGGCTCCAGCCCGCTGGCAACCTTTTTCCGGCCCGCATCATCTTTATAAGTATGGACGAGCTGAGCGCCTGTCTCCCTGCCGCCTGGGTTGCGAGGGATAACAGATTGAGGGATAATGATTTGCGGACTAACGGAAACCGCGTGACGGAGGCGATCCCGATAATGACTGCGACTCCCGTCGGCGAGCTCATCCGCCGGGGAAAACTCGGCGACGCCGGGGCGTTCGAGGAGATCTATGAGCGCTTCAAAGCGCCGCTTTTTGGCTTGGCGCTGCGTCATACGGGCGACCGGGCGGCGGCCGAGGACATCCTCCAGGACACCTTCATCAAGGTCCTGACCCACCTCGGCGATGTCCAGAACGAGGTGACCTTTCCCGCCTGGGTTTTCCGGATCGCCGTGAACACCTGCTACTCCCACCTGAGGGGCAGAAGAAGCCGGGAGAACAGGACGGTGGCCTTGAGCCACGTCGAGGGCCGGCGCGAGGAGGCGGTCTACGACGCCCACGAGACCAGCCTCTCGGGGCCGCTCGAGGAGGCCATCGTTCACCTGCCCGAGAAGCTGAGGCTGGTCTTCCTGCTCCACGACGTCCAGGGTTTCAAGCACGCAGAGATTGGGGACATGCTGGGCGTCTCGGCCGGGACCTCGAAATCCCAGCTCTTTAAAGCCCGGTTGAAGGTGCGAAAATTCCTGAAGACCCAGAAAGGCCTGTTTCCGGAGGTCGAACCATGAGATGCGCATCCGCTCGAAGGTTGATCAACGACAGCTTGGACGGCCCGCTGCCCGCCGAGAAGACCGCCGGCCTGAAGAAGCATTTGGAGCAATGCCCGGAATGCCGGGCGTTCGCCGGCGAGCTCGAGTCCATAGTGGGCGAGGCCGGGCAGCTGCCCCGCCTCGAACCGTCGGCAAGAGTCTGGCAAAAGATCGCCGCCGGGGCCCGGCCGTCCCCCATCGAGGACGCCGCGGCGGCTCCCCGGATTGTCCGTTGGCGGTACGCTCTCGCCGCCGGGTCGATCCTGGGCCTGATCGGCGCGGGGCTCTTCATCGGGCTCCAATACCGGCGTGCGGCCGTGAGATCGAGCGTCCCCGAGCGCGGCACCGCCGCCTTCACCATGGCCAAGCTCAAGGAAGCCCAGGCCTATTACGAGAAGGCGATCGTCGCCCTGACCGAGGCCGTCCGGTCGCAGGAGAGCGGTCTGGAGCCGGCGCTGGCGAACGTCTTCGAACGGAACCTCGCCGGGCTTGACCGGACGATCCAGGTCTGCCGCCAGATGGTGGACCTGAACCCGGACGATCCCGCGCTCAGGGCCCACCTGCTGACGGCCTACCGGGAGAAGGTCAGCCTGTTCGAAGAGCTCGTCAGCATCGGGCGGATCCCCGGTGACGAAATAAAGACGACAACCCTATAGGCGGGTCGCGCGTCATTCAGTTTAGGAGGACGAAATGAAACATACCCCGTTACAGAAAGCGTTGAGCCTGGCGGCGTCGCTGGCCGTGCTCTTCACGCTCGCGGCCGGGACGGCGGCCGCCGCCGCGAAGTTCCAGGAGAAGTTCGAAAAGACGGTCCCCCTGCCCAAGGACGGCAAGGTGGATATCGGCAACATCTCCGGCGAGATCGTCGTCGGCAGCTGGGCGCAGAATGATGTCAGGATCGAGGCCGTGAAATACTCCGAGGCCTCCTCCGAGGCCAAGGCCAAGGAGAACGCGGCCAAGGTGGCGATCGAGGTCACGACCGAGGGCAACGTCGTGCGGATCGTGACGAAGTACCCGAAAAGCGGCGGGATGTTCGGCGGCGAATCCGTCGACGTCTCCGTCGAGTACAAGCTCACCATCCCGCAGACGGCGGGGCTCAAGGCCAAGAACATCAGCGGCACCATCGCCGCCGAAGGGGTGGGCGGCCCCGTCGACCTCGACGCCGTGAGCGGCGACATCATGCTCCGCGGCGCCGCCCAGGGCGCCGAGTGCAACTCGGTCAGCGGGGACGTCACCGTCATCGATGTCACCGGCTCGGTCTTCCTCAAGTCGGTGTCCGGGGACGTCAAGGCGACGCAGGTCAAGGGCTCGATCGAGGCCGAGAGCGTGAGCGGCGGGCTCGAGCTGACCGAGGTTTCGGAGGCGAGTATCGTCCGGGCCAAGGCCCTGAGCGGCGATATCATCTACCGGGGCAGCGTCAACAAAGCCGGGATCTACACGCTGAAGGCCCACAGCGGCGCCGTGGAGATGTACCTCCCGGCCGCGTCGGCCTTCGGTTTCGAGGCCTCGACCTTCAGCGGCGACATCCGGTCCGATTTCGAGATCGCGACAGAGGACCTTCGCGAATCGGGGAAGGAGCTGCGGGGCGTCGTCAACGGCGGCGGGGCCACGGTCAAGCTCTCCTCGTTCAGCGGCGATATCCGCCTCAAGAAAACCTGAGGCACTCGGGAAACACACACCGCCGGACGGCCGCGCGGGCGGCCGTCTTTCCTTTTCCCAAAACGCCGACCTTACCCTCCCCTCCTGAATGGCAGGAGGGGTAGGGGAGGTTAATATCTAAAGTCAAAGTCTGAGAGGCGTTTTGGGAGCTATCTGGACGCCGACCTTACCCTCCCCTCCTGAATGGCAGGCGGCGCGTCTGGTGGGGGACGTGATTTTAGAACGATAACTTCAAGACGCGTCGCCGACGGGGAGTTTGAGGGGGACGGCATCGTCACCCTCAGGGGGTCAGCGAAGTGAAACGGAGCGCCGAGGGGGGAGCTTGACTCCCCCCGGAAGTGTCCCGTCAGAGTGAAGATCTTGGGGAAAGGATTGGCGGGACGGGACACTAGGAGGGGTAGGGGAGGTTAATATCTAAAATCAGAGTCTGAGAGGCGTTTTGGGAGCTATCTGCTATAATGCGGGGCTTCGACAGGACATGAAACTCCCCGACTTCATCCATATCATCAACTTCGGCCGGCGCACGGCGTTGAACGCCTTCTTCGTCCTCATCCCGCTCTACCTCCTAAGCATCGGGTTCAACGGCTGGCAGATCGGCGCCGTCACTTCCCTGTTCGCCTTCGCCCCCCTGGCCTTCTCCTTTCCCGTCGGCTGGGTCAACGACCGCTTCTCCATCAAGGGTATGATCCGGGCCGCCCTCGGCCTGCAGGTCGCGCTCTTCCTCCTTCTCAGCCAGGTCAGGGGGTTTCTGCCGCTGGCCGCTATCTTCTTGCTGCTCGGCCTGAGCAATAACGGCCTGGATGTCTCCACCAACAACTACTTCTATAAGAACGGGGCGGAGGAGAACCCGAACCGGAAGTATAGCCGCCTGGTCTTCTGGTCGAACCTGGGCACGGCCGTCGGCCCCCTGCTCGGCGGGGCCCTGATCGCCGTCTCGAGCTTCGAAGTCATGTTCGCCGTTTTCGCCGGGTTCCTGGCGTTGCTCCAGGTCTTCGTCGGCCCGCTGCGCCAGGGCCGGTTCGTGACGGTCCCGATCAAGGCTTACGGCCGCAATCTCTTCCGGAAGAACACCATCCTTTTCTCGACCATGATCTTCGTGATCGGGCTCCACTGGGGGGTCGAGGGCACGGTCTACAGCCCCTTCCTGAAAAACAACCTCGGGCTGACGACGATGGAGCTTTCCCTGTACGTTTCTCTCTCCCTCCTGGCGTTGGCCTTCTCCGCGCTGCTCATCGGCCGGATCCCGTTCGACCTGCGGCTGAACAAGCGGCTGTTCACGCTTTCCATGGTCCTCTCCGGAGCGGGTTTGGGCCTGATGGTCATCCCCGTCCTGCCCGTTTCCTTCATCTTCAGGGTCATGCACGAGACCGGCGACGGGTTCCTCGGCGCCCTGGTCGTCCTGTTCATCTCGCGGCTGTTCGAGAAGGACAGCATCGGCGGCAGTTCCGCCCTGCTTCTGGCGGTGATGACGACCGGCCAGATGGCCGGCGCCCTGATCTTTTCGTCCATGGGCTACCGGTACGGGCTGATCTATCCCTTCATCGCCGCCGGCGCGCTCCTCACGCTCAACGCCGGGTTCGCCCGGTACTGCTTCCGCCGCGCCGAATATTAGCGCGGAGATAGAAGCCGGCGTCCTTCTGTTATAATAATACGGTGCGCTTTGGGCAGGAGTGAGCTTCCATGATCGCAACCTCGGGCCAGGATTTCGACATCGTTCTCGTGAGCGGCGATCCCTACGTGGATCACCCGCTTTCGGCCGTCGGTCTCATCGCCCGCGCGCTCGACGCCCACGGCCACAAGGTCGGGGTCATCGGCCGCCCGGACTGGCGCGGGGACAGGGACTTCCTCCAGCTCGGCCGGCCGCGGCTTTTCTTCGGCATCACCTCGGGCTCGATGGACAGCCTGCTGGTCAACTATTCTCCCCTGAAGAGGGAGCGGCGGAAGGACCCCCGCGTTGCCCACAGCTCGGGTATCCCCGACCGGGCGGTCCTGGTCTATGCGAACAAGATCCGGAGGCTCTTTCCCGGGTCGGTCATGGTCATCGGCGGGATCGAGTCCTCGCTCCGGCGCTTCGCCCACTACGACTACTGGGACGACAAGGTGCGGCGGAGCCTGCTCCTGGACTCGCGCGCCGACGTCCTCGTCTATGGTCCGGGGGAAAAGCAGGCCGTCGACATCGCCGGGCGCCTCGACCGCGGAGAGGACCTCGCCGGCGTGCCGGGCACCTGCGTTGTCCGCCGCGAGCTGCCGGCCGATTTCGAGGTCCTGCCTTCCTATGAAGAAGTCGGCGCGAGCCCTGATAAGTTCTGTGAGGCGCAGCGCCGTTTCTCCAACCGCCGCCGGTTGGCCCAGCCCCACGCCGGCCGGTTCGTGCTCCAGTTCCCGGCCCCGGAGTATTCGACCGCCGACCTCGATTGGGTCTATAGCCTGCCGTACTCGCGCCGGATCCCGGAGGATTTTCCGGATTTCGCCATGGCGCAGTTCTCGGTCGTCACCCACCGCGGATGCATCGGCGACTGCTCGTTCTGCTCGCTGTCGCTCCACCAGGGCGACCGGATCGTCTCGCGGAGCGAAGGCTCGATCCTCGAGGAGATCCGGCGCCTGACGCGCCATCCTGATTTCCACGGTTTCATCGACGACCTCGGCGGGCCGACGGCGAACATGTACGGCATGGACTGCGGCGGTTGCACCGACCGGGACTGCCTGAAGTGCCGCCGCCTGGACCTCAGCCACCGGCGTCTCACGGAGCTCCTGCGAAGAGCCCGCACGATCTCGGGGGTGAATAGAGCTTATGTCCGGAGCGGCATCCGGTACGACCTGGCCATGGCGAGCCCCGCCTACCTCGAGGAGCTGTGCCGCCATCACATCAGCGGCCGTCTCAAGATCGCTCCCGAGCACATCTCGGAGCGGGTCCTCCGGCTGATGCACAAGGGGAGGCAACCCCTGGACGAGTTCAGAGCCCTTTTCCGGAAGCTTTCGGGGGAAAGGCTTCAGGGCCTTAAGTGCTATTTTATGGTCGGGCACCCCGGGACGTCCGAGGCCGAGGCGCGCGAGCTCGCGGCCTATGTCGAAGACCTCAAGGCGGAGGGCGTCAACCCGGTCGAGGGCGTCCAGGTGTTCACGCCCACGCCCATGACCCGCTCGACCTGCATGTATCATACGGGGATGGACCCCGTGACCGGCCAACAGGTTTATGTGCCCAGGACATACGCGGAGAAAAAAGAGCAAAAACGTATGCTGGCATGAGAGAGGAGAGGCGCGCATGAACAAGTACCGCCTGATGCTTGCCGGGGGAACCGTTGTTCTCTTGCTCCTGATCGCGGCCGTGGCCGGCCTTGGCCCGGGAAAACCGTCGAGACCAAGCCTGCAGGCCGGGTTCGCCGCGGTCCGGATCACGCCGCCATTGGGCACGCCTCTCAGCGGGTTCGGCGACCGCGATTTCCGGCCGGACGGCGCCAAGGGCATTCACGACGACCTCTATGTGCGGGCCCTTTACCTTTCCCAGGAAGGGGCCGAGGTCCTGATCATGGGCTTCGACATCCTCTTTTTCAGCCGGGACGAGTCGGACAGGTTCAAGGGCGCGATCGGCGGCCGGCTGGGGCTGGCGCCCTCGAACATCCTGCTCAACACCTCGCACACGCACACCGGTCCCAAGGTCGGGAATTGGTACTATACGCCCGCCGACCCGCTTTACCTGAACGAGCTCGAGAAGCGCACCGTCGAGGCTGCCGTCGAAGCGAAGAAACATGCCGTGGCCGCCGCGCTGCGGGCGGGGGAGACCCGGACGGGCGTGCCGCTCAGCCGGCGTCTCCTGGACAGCCAGGGCACCCTCCAGTTCGCGCCGAACCCGGCGGGCGCGAAATATGACTTTCTCCCCTTGGCGCTGTTCGAGGCGCGGGACGGAAGCCCCGTCTGTCTGCTTTTTTCCGTGTCCTGCCACCCTTCGACCATCAAGGGTGATGAGCGCGCGGATCAGGTCTCCGCCGATTTTCCGGGGGCGGCCTCGAGCGAGCTGGACCGTCTCCTGGGAAAGCCCTGCGCCCTGTTCCTCCAGGGAGCGGGCGGCGACGCCAAGGCCTCCGTCATCGGACAGGGTTTGAAGGAGTGGCGGGGGGGCACCTGGGAGGATCTGGCCGAGGTCGGGAAGACGATCGCCTCGGAGTTCGAGGCGGCCCGGGCCGCGGGCCTGAAAGAGCGCCGGCCGGTGCTTCGGGCCGGGCTTGTCGAGATGAATCTGCCGCTCGGCCCCGCGCCGGGCCGGGACGAGCTCGTCCGGGTCATCGAAGAAGTGAGGTCCCTGGGGCCGGAAGCGCCGTCCGGGGATAAGGCCAGGGGGTTGTGGGCGGCGGAACAGCTGAGCTTGATCGATCGGGGCTTTGGGCTGGCGGCCGCCGCGCCCGTCCTCGTCCAAGGCATCAGTCTCAGCCCCGGCCTGCGGCTTGTGGCCGTCGAGGGCGAGCTCACGGCCGACCTCGGCCAGCTCATCCGCGACTACTATGGCGGCGGGCTGACCTTCCCGCTGGGTTATTCAAACGGCGCCCGGATGTACCTGCCGTCATCCCGGATGATCGACGAGGGCGGCTACGAAGTCGAAAGCTACTGGGAATACCGCCAGCCCGCGCCGCTCGTCAAGGGCGTCGAGGCGCACTATGTCCAGGCTCTCGACGAATTGAAGCGGGCCGGGATCAAGTGAGGCGGGCCGTCCGGTTATTCCGATGCCGGGTCCTGTCATGGCGCATCCCTGTGCGTCCTCGCGCCGGCGGATCGGATCCCGAGGTGTTGCCGGTATCGCCCTTTGCATCCGGCCCCCCGGGCAGACTGATAGTAAAAAGCTTTTTCAAGAAATTTCGCAGAATAGCGGCTCCGAGTCGCGCCGCCGCTATTCTGATGGTCGCTCCGAGGACTCCGCTTCCCGCCGGTCCCCGTCGCTCCGGGCGCGCAGGGATTGGCGCCATGCCACCCCGCCTCGGAATAACCTTGCCACAAAAGAAGGATAGGGAATTCGCGGAGTCGGGAGGAGTTAGCCAAATGAAAAAAACCCGGGCCTTGGCTTTTGTGCTTCTTGTCACGATCGCGTTGATGTCCTGCGCCGGAACCTCTCCCGGGAAGGAGGACCGGCTGGCGCCGCTTTCGCCGGACGTCCTCCTGCCGAGCCTGCCCGCCAACGGGCTCGACTGGACGCCGGGCGCCATCATCCTCCAGCCCTGGGGCAACTCGCAGTGGGACGCCATCGTCCACGCCGCCGAGCGCGCCCCCTGGCTGGCCAAGACTTTCGGGTTCAACGCCATGATCGTCCTGCCGCCCGCCGCCCACAACGCGATCACGGCCGACGCCCGGCATATCACCGAGGATGAGTTCGAACGGGCGCTCGGCCTCTACCGGGAGAACGGGTTCCGGATCATCATCTATTCGAGCATCATGCACTGCGGGCATGATCCGGTCTGGCAGAAGGGCCGGCTGGAAAAGGAACACCCCGAGTGGTCGCAGCGCGGCCCGAAGGGCGAGCCGGTGAGGATTTACGGGGCGGATTGGCTGTGTCCGTCGACCGGCGCCCTGGCCTTCACCCTCGACTACACGGCCGGGCTCGTGCGCCGCTGGCGACCCGACACGATCATGCTCGACAACTCCGAGTTCTTCGCCACCGAGTCCGGCATCACCTGCTACTGCGAGGGCTGCCAGGCGGCCTTCCGGAAATACGTCGACGAACGTTTCGGCGAGACCATCGACGGGCAGGCCACGGCCTCCGTGCGGATCCCCGTCGAGCGCGGGTTTCTATACGACGTCTGGCTCGCCTGGCGTAACCGCGTCTGGGGCGAGGCCAACGAGACTTTCCGCCGCGAGCTCCGCAAGGTCAAGCCGGACATCGTCCTCATGTCGAACACCCAGTACCTTTGGGAGAACGCGGACCTGGCCACCGACCTCATCTACGATCACGAGGACGCCCTGATCTCCGAATCGCGCGGGATGTCGATGGACGGGATGATCGACAAGCTGTTGCTGGGGCGCGCCCTGGCCAAGGGGAAGCCCCTCTGGAATTACCTCGGCACCTTCAACGAGGAGGATAATTCTCTGTTCGTTATGCCCGACGCCATGGCGATGAATGTCTCGACCGCTTACGCCTGCGGCGCGCGTCCGTGGGTCGTCTATTACGGCTTCGCCGAGAAAGCCGAGGCGAACAAGCAATCGCTCGAGAGGATGGCGAGCGTGATGTCCTGGCACAACGCGCAGGGCTTCGGGGGCGGCGCGCTCACGTCTTATGCCCCGGTCCGCTCGCTGGTCAGCCTCAACTCGCGGAACTACCGGCTGTCGAAGATCATTCCGAGTCACCTGACCGCCCTCCGGCGGCGCGGCGTCACATCCTGGGTCATCGAAGAGAAAAGCGCCGAGGCGGGGATCCCCAGCGACTGCCGGGTCCTGATCATAGAAGACGCGCCCTGCCTGTCGGACGCGGCCGTCGAGGCCGTCGCGAAATTCGTGAAGGCGGGCGGGACCCTGATCGCCTCCCCCGAAAGCGCGACTTACGATGAACTGGGCCGGCAGCGGCCGAAGTCCGCGCTTCTCGCCGCCCTCGGGATCAAGCCTACGGAGACGGGCCGGCTCAAATCGGGGAAGGGGGCGGTGCTGATCGCCCCGTTCCCTGCTCGCCCAGAGCGAGCTCGCAGGGACTTCTTGAACCCTACCGGTTCGCGGTGTCCGCGGCCGGGGCGATCTCGATCATCCCGTATACCGACGCGGAGGGCCGGTTCGTCGTTTATGTCTGCTCCGAGCAGCCGTTGCCCGCGAATCCCTGAAGATCACCGCGCCGGGCGGGAAGCCGGACCAGGCCGTTCGTCTGCTCGAATACCGAGGCTACGCCTTATTTAAGATCCTTTTGATATTCTGGGAAACATTCGACCGTCGGTTTTCCCGAAAAATCCAGAGGGTCGAGCACGGCGCCAGTCACCTGCCCGCCCGGAACGCCGGGAACAGGGTGGAGGCGATGTCCCCCGAAGACCCCCGTAGCGGAGGGGGACCGGCGGGAGGCGGAGTCTTCGGAGCACCATCAGAATCGCGGCGGTGCGACCGGGGCCGCCGTGCGAAATCTTATAAAGGGCGCATCGGTCCGTTCCCCGTGCCGGGGATGGGCACTCACTCCGTAACAGGGCCCGAGTCTCCTATTGGCTTTTAAGGACGATCGTGTACTTGTAGGCGTTCGCCGAAAAGGTGTTGTCCGGCTTTTCGCCCAGGCGCGAGAGGTAGATCTCGAGGTCGCCCGTCTCCCGGTTATCGAGGAGGGAGAAATTCGAGAACTGGACCTGCTCGGTGTCCCCGGGCTCGCGGTCGTCGATGATCGTCAGCGTGTTTTTTTTCAGGGCCGCCTTATCCTCGTCCATCTCGGCGATGTAGAGGGGATAGCGGGGGAGGTTGCCCTCGGCCGGGCCCCGGCTGATGTTCCCGACCCAGTAGAGCTTTCCCGTTTTCCCGCTCCGGACGAACTTGGCGAAGGTGGCCGGCGCATAGAACGTCTCGCCGGTGTCGTAGCGGAGGTCCGCCGGCGGGCTCCAGGTCCGGCCGCGGTCCTCCGAGATGCTCAGCCATTTCCGTCCGGGATACTTGACGGGATCGAGATAGACGTTCGAGCCGCGAAGCTCCATGATCAGCCGGCCCCCCTCGAGCTCGGCCGCGACCGGTTCGGCGAACCCGCGCGTCGAAACCCGCCGCTTCACCGACACGGGCGGCGAGGCGTGCCAGTCGTAATCCTTCTTGGCCGCGTTCCATTTCCCGGTGAAGCACAGAGCCCCATAGATCCTGCCTTTGCCTGCGTACCAGGGAACCTTGAGCGCAGACCCGGCGGTCCTCTTCGTCCTCTTGATAAGCGACCGGTACGATGGCCGGATAGGCGATCGTGCCGTCGGATAGGATGGCGATGTCGTAGCCGCCGTACATCTGGTTCGTTTCGAGGAACTCGCGGACGGCCCAGTTCTTAGGGTCGAACCGCGGGCCGTCCTCGTAGACGAGCTGTCGGTATTCGGTGAACGTGCGCCCGTCGTCTTCGGACAGGCGATAGAAGCCGTGATCGTAAAACTTCGTCTCCCCCTTCCAGTAGGCCGCCAGGGCCTGCTCGGGATCGCCCAGGAAGATCCGCTGGAAGAGGACCTCGACCGTCCTTTTCGAGACGGGGTCATAGTTGACGGCGAAGGATATTTCCTCCATGAAATTCCCGCCCTGCCGGAGCGTATCCGTGCCCAGCGAGACCGGCTGCGAAGGCCGACCAGGTGCGGCCGTTGTCTTCGGAGTACCGGACCCTGAATTTCTCCCCCAGGTCGGACTTCGCTTCGTGAGCATGGACCTCCCGCCGGCGGAGAGCGGGGCCGAGATAGCTCACGCTGACGATGGCCGCGACGCCCGGCCCGGGCGATTCGGCATAGACCTCGCGCCTGACCTCGCCCAGCGGCCCGGTCCGCACGGCAGCTTTTTCCAGTGCCAGCAGGGCTGTATCGAGCTGGCGTTTCGCTTCGGTTTCCTGGAAGCGGATCCTGGCCTCGAGCATCTCGGTGAGCGGCGGGTAATCGAGGTCGAGCCGGACGGACAGGTCCAGCCGCGGGTCGCGGCGGGCAACAACGAGCGCCTCCCGGGCGTTCTCGATGTCGGCCGCGGCGATCTTCTCCATCTCCCGGAGGACGGCGGCGGCCCGGGCGCGGTTCTCCGACGAGATCCCGGGCCCCCCGGTGAGCTCGGTGAATTCCCGCCGCAGGCTGAAGAAATGATTGCCCGCGGCGACGGCGCGGAACACGGTGAGCAAGTAAGCGCCCAGGTCCGCTTCTTTTTGGAATTCCGCGGCGTAAGGCGCCGCCACGTTCGCGCGGACGGATTCGATGGCCGCGACCCCCCGCTCCCAAAGGCCGACGGCCTTGTCCATGTCGGCGGTCTCGGCGGGCGAGACCTTGATGTCCTCGGTGTAAATCGGCCTGAGCTTGAGGGCCTGGCCCGTTCCCGACGACAGGTCCTCCTCGGCCAGGTAGAAGAAGCGGCCGGACAGCTTCTCCGGCATGTTCTCTTCCCTGAGCATGAGCGGCTGGGCCGCGCCGATGAAGCTCGGTCCCCTGTAATAATTGTGAGTCAGGAACGAGCAGTGCCCGATGGCCTCGCTGAAAAGCTTCCAGCCCTCGATCACGCCTGCGGCGGCCTTGGGCCCGAACTCGCGCTCGGCGATCTTCCGGATCTCCCCGCTCGCGGTCCCGGCGGGCTCCCAGCTCAGCCTGCTGGCGAGCTCTTCCGACCGCGATCTCGTGAAGCCCGCGATGTCGTAGGCGTAATAGATCGAGGCCGGCTTCTGCGCCCGGATGATGTCCATTCGCTCGCCCCATCTTTGGAGGCAGGGGATATACGGCACGCTGTGGAACTCGAGCGAGACCGAGGTCTCGGTTTTGCAGCAGAGCTTCAGGCCGCGCTTCTCAACGGCGGCCTTCATGGCTTTGAACCGGTCGCTGGGCCCGAGAAAATCGATCGAGTAATCCCAGATGTTCTTGACGTAACCGTCTTTCCGGTAAAGGTGGTCCTTGTCGATCTCGGATACAAGCTGGATTCCCGGGTCGAGCTTGGCGATGAGTCCGAGCTGGTCCGGGTCTTTGGACCAGACGAACGCCGAGTACGGCCAGGCGAGGAGCTCGGCGTCGGGCTTCACCTTGCGGACGGCCCGGAAAACGGCGTTCGTCAGCCCGGCGACGACGTCCTCCGGCTCCCTCTCCCGGCAGCGGGGACAGTCCGGCCCGTCTTTTCCCGCGCGCATATAACAATGATAGAAGCCCTCGCCGCCGATGATCGTCACCATGCCGCCGAGGGCGGGCACGCGCCGGAAGACATCGGCCCAGGAGTCGGCGATGAACCGGAGCGTCTCGGGGTCCGAAGCGCAGAGGGACCGGATGTCGTGACCGTGCTGGGACGCCCCCCGGGCGTTCGGATGGGCCAGGAAAACGGGATGATCCGACGGGAGCTTGGGGTTGTAGGCGTCGAGGTAGAGGTCGAGCCCGACGGACCGGCAGAGCTCGGCCAGGCGCGCCAGCTCGGCCAGGTTCTTCTCGCGGTTTGGATTACGAAGCTCGGGATAAACCGAGCCGTCGAGGTAGTCGGTGAGGTTGACGAAAGTGAACGTCGCGTTGGCCCCGAACCGGCTGAGCGCCGAGAAGGTGTCGCGGTTGACGGGGCGGTCGATGCGCAGGCCGCTGACCGTGAACGTCGCGTAGACGTCGCCGAACATCCGGACGTCGAAGTCCGGGCGGCGCGTCACGGCCAGTGGCTTCATGGCCGGCATCCCCCGTTCGAGGAGAAGCTGTTCGAGGTAGTAGACTCCGTAAAGGACGCCGCGCCAGGAGGGACTGCTGATCTCGATTCGGCCGGCGGCGGCTTTCAGGGAATAGCTGTCCGCCTCGAGACGGTCGGCGGCCCGGCCCTCCGTCCGGAGAAGGATCTCCCGGGCCGACGGCCCTTCGGCGAGGGCGAAACCGCCGGCGTCCATGAAAAATGACCGGAGCTCTTCCAGGGCGAAGGGGCCCGGAGCCTCGAGCGGACCGGCGGTCCGCGCCGTCCAGCCGCTGTCGATCGGGAATTCGCCGTCCGCCGGCCTCCATGGTTTCGGGAGGAAGCGCTGATTGTGCGGTGTGTGCAGCCACTTGTAGAAGGGGCTGGCCACGGTGCGGGAGATCTTGCGGGCGAAGATCTGGTCGAGCGTTTCGGCGCCGCCACCTTGGGCCGCGCCCGAAGGCAGGGAGGCAGCCGCCGTTGCCGCCACCACCGCCGCGAGCAAGGCCAGGCAGGCCATGTGTCTGGGGTCTATCTTCATCTCGAGCACTCCTTGTCCGGTGACGAAGATTGTAACCCGTTCGCACTCAAAGTTCACTACGGCCACAGAAAAAACAAGAATCTCTCTTCATGCGTTCATTCTGATCTTCAATGGGGTCCTGTCACGGCGAGGTCCGACCTCTTTCGCAGACGCTTACCGAATCCGAGCCCTCCCTTGATTCCCAAGGGAGGAAGGAGGGATTAATGTTTAGAATAAGAGTCTGCAAAAGCGTCTGCGGAGTCCGTCCTCGCGCCGGCGGAAAAGATCCCGAAGCGTCGCCGGTATCATCCTTTGCCCGCGGCCCCGGGCGAACTGATAGCCAAGAGCTTTTTTGGGATATTTCGCAGAATAGCGACTCCGAGTCGCTCCGCCGCTATTCTGATGGTCGCTCCGAAGACTCCGCTACCGCCGGTCCCCGTCGCTCCGGGCGCGCAGGGACTAACGCCGTGCCACCCCAGGGGTCTTCCGGTATCGCATGAAAAGAGACACTTTCAGGGAGATGTGGAAGGAAATGGAAAGGGCTTGGGCGCCGGCTCAATCGTTCTGCCGGATATACTCTTCGGCCTTGTGGACGAGCTCCTTGTTGCCGATGAACAGGGGAGTGCGCTCGTGAAGCGAACGGGGTTCGATGTCCAGGATGCGCCGGCGGCCGTCGGAGGCATAGCCTCCGGCCTGCTCGGCCAGGAACGCCAGCGGCCCGGCCTCGTAGAGGAGTCTGAGCTTTCCCGTCGGCAGCTTCGGGTCCTTGCTGTCGCTCGGATAATAGAAGACCCCCCCCGCCAGCAGGTTGCGGTGGAAATCGGAGACCAGTGAGCCGACGTACCGGAGGGAGAGCGCCTGAGCCCCTTCCTCGCGGCCCTGGATGAATTCCGTGAACTTCCTGACGCCCTTGGTCCAGTAATACTGGTAGCCGACATTGACGCTGAAGTACTTGGGCGGCGAGGGCATCGTGATGCGGGGGTGGGAGAGGAGGAACTCGCCCACGGTGGCATCCAGGGTGAACCCGTGGACGCCGTGACCGGTCGAGTAGACGAGCATCGTGCTCGTTCCATAACAGAGATACCCGGCCGCGACCAGGTTCCTGGGCGGCTGGAGGAAATCGACGAGGGTGCCAGCGCCCTCCCGGGTGATCCTCCGGTAGACGGCGAAAATCGTCCCCACGGGAACGTTGTAATCGACGTTTGACGATCCGTCGAGCGGGTCAAAGAGAAGGACGTACTTGCCCTTGGGGTATTTCTCGGGGATGGGCATGAGCTCGGGGTTCTCCTCGGAGGCCATGGCGGCCAGCCGGCCGGTGTGGTCGTTGAGGCGGATGATCGTCCGGTCGGCGAAGCTGTCGAGCTTCATGACCTGCTCGCCCTGGACGTTGACGTCGCCGGTGAGCCCGAGGATCTCCGCCAGCCCGGCCCGGGTCGTCTTGCTGGCGATGACCTTGCCGGCGAGCGCGAGGTCATAGAGAAGGTTGGTCAAGGCGCCCGTGGCCTCGGGATGGGTCTCCTGCTCCTCGAGGATATGCCGCTCGATCGTCATGATGGAATCGGGGTGGCTGGTTGAGTTTGCCATCGACGCCTCCTCTCTGCGAAAGCGGGGGGAGAGGCCTCCCTCGCCTGCTCCAGGATTTTCAGGGCGGCCAGCTGGGGCCGATTTTCACTATAGGGGAGGCTCCGGGGAGAAGTCAAATCCGGCCTCACCTATTCGGCCGCCTTGCTCTTAAACAGCGATTCGATGTCCCGTTTCCCGCGCTCAAGATAAGGCACTCCCGTCTTCATCCATTCCGGCTTCGGGCGCCCCTTTGAGATAATGGTCAAAGAACTCGTCCATGTGGACCGTCCAATGCTTTTGGTTGTCCCTCTCCCGAAGGCCGTGTTTTTCGCCGTTGTAATTGAACAGGTAGGCTTCCTTGCCCAGACGCCGCAGGGCGGTAAAGAATTCGATCCCCTGGTGCCAGAGGACCGCGCCGTCCTCGTCGTTGTGGATGGTGAGATAGGGCGTGTTGACTTTCTCGACCCAGAAAATGGGCGAGTTCTCGATGAACTGCAAGGGAGCGGACCCAGGGCGGACCGCCGATCCGGCTCTGGGATTTCTCGTATTGCCAGGCGCGCGATATGCCCGAATCCAAGCGGATGCCGCCATAGGCGCTGACCATGTCGACCACCGAGGCGCCGGCCTCGACGGCGGCGAAAAGATCGGTCCGGGTGACGAGATAGGAGATCTGGTAGCCACCCCAGCTGTGCCCCTGGATGCCGATGCGCCGCGGGTCGATATAACCCTCGGCGACCATGCGCTGGACGGCCGGCACGACGCACTTGAGGCAGCTTTCGCCGGGGTAGCCGGTGTCATAGACGATATCCGGCCTGAGGACGACATAGCCGTTCGAGGCGTACCGGCTGAAGTTGATGAGCGTTCCCGTCGCCGGCGGCGAGTAGAGGTGGAGCGAGTCGGAGAGCCGCTCATAGATGTACACGATGAGCGGGTATTTTTTTCCCGGGTCGAAACCCTCGGGTTTGACGAGCACCGCGGGCAGCACGCGGCCGTCGGCGTTCGTGTAGGAGATGAGCTCGGCCCGGCCCCAGAGGAACTCGGCCTGCTGCGGGTTGGCCTCGCTGAGCTTTCGCGGGCTCCGGAAGGAGGAATCGCTCTGCCAGAGGTCGGGGCATTCGTCGAAGCTCTCCCGGGTGAAGATATAGGTTTCGGATTGCGCGGCTTTCTGGAGCCCCCGGAGGGCCTTGTCCAGCATGATCAGCTTTTCCGGGGCGCCGTTTCCGGCCAGGGAGACGCGGTAAAAGCCCGAGGCCTTGGTCCGGTCGTCGACCGCCGAGAGCAGCAGCGGCGATTTCGCCGGGATCGCCTTTTCGTCGGGGTCGACTTTCAGGTAGCGGAAGACAGTTTTGGAGCTCCGCCCTTGCGTTAAGTTCCGGGCTGCGGAGCCGTCGGGTTTTAGCCCCCAGATGTCATACCGGTCATAGATGAGGGCCGCCGAGCTGCCTGCCGCCCAGCCCGCCGCTCCGTAAGGGCGTGGCTCGCCGGGGACGTCGGACTCCTCGTCATCGAACCTCACACCGAGTCCGCCGGTCAAGTTGATGCGCCGTCCGTCCGCAATTCTGTAGGAGTACCATTGCTTGTCGGCGTCCTCGAAATAGAGGAGATATTGTCCGGCCGGCGAAAGCGACGGTTCGTGGGCGGATTTTTCCAGGACCTTTTTCCGCGAGCCGTCGGCGAGGTTGACGAGATGATAGTCCTCGTATCTCCTGTCCCACGAGATGAGCTGCCGGTACGCGAGGTCGCTCGAGCCCAGGACGACCTTCGGGTCTTCGCTCAGCCGGATTCCAGGGAGGTCGGCGGCGCCGAGCTGGACGAACTTTCTTTCCTTAAGGTGGATGACGGCCGTGTAGGTTCGCTTTTTCTCCTCGTCGGCCCGGACTTTCTGCATGGACTGAAGCTCGGGGTCCTGCCAGTTCCAGATGTCGACCTTGAGGGGCTCCGGTGCATCCACGGGTTCAGCCCGGGGCGCGGGCGCCGTCCCGAAAAAGAGCCGGCTGCCGTCTTCGGAAAACCGGAGCGCCCCGTGCTCGCTCACCGCCCAGCCCCCGGTCATCTTCCCGGCCAGGGAGGGGACAAGCTCCGCAGCGGCTTGTCCGGAGCTCGTCCAATGGTAAAGCTTGAACGCGGGGGCGTCGTCCGAGGCGTTGTCGCGGTCGGAAACGAAAGCCAGCTGCGCGCCAACCTCATCGAAGGCGAACCCCTTGAACCGGCCCGGACCCTTGAGGAGAGGGCGGGTCTCGCCGTCGGCCGCCCGGCGGACAAAGGCGCCGTCGTTCTCCGGCACTTTGGATGAGACGGCGTAGGCCAGCCAGGTCCCGGGTTTGTTCCAGGCATACTCCGCGACTTCGGGGATGATCGTCTCTCTCCCCGTGGCCAGCTCCCTGACCACGAGGTCTGTCCCCGGCTCCTTCTTTTTTTCCTTTTTCTCTTCGGCCGCTTTCCGGGATGACGTCTGTTTTTCGGCGAGCTCCTCCTCGCGCTTCTTGTCTTCCGGCTCGGGGGCGGGCGGCTCCTTCAGGTAGGCGATGAACGCCGCCGCGTCCTCGGGTACCTTGAAGCTCTTGACCCGTTCCACGGACGTCACGCCGCCGGTGGCGAGATCCATAACACCCAGGCCGCTCTTGGGCTTTTCCTCCTCCTCTTTTTTCGCCTTCTTCGCCTGATCGAGGTCCGCCTTGAGCGGAGCGATCCCGAAAACGACGTATTTTCCGTCGGGTGTGATGGCGGGGCCTTGGCCGCGCGGCGACCTGTGCTCGGTCGAGTTCCTGAGGCTCCGGGCGACGAGCTCTCCGTCTCCGTCCTGGGCGACGAGCGCGTAAACAACCCAATTCCCGTCGCGAGAGATCTCCGCGGCGCTGATGGAGCGCCACGCGTCATAGACATCGTACGTGAGCGGTTTCTTGGCGACGCCGCGCCGGACGGGAGCGGCCGAGCCGGCGGCGGAGACGATCATGACGAGGGCGGAGCCAATGATGGTGAGCCGGGATATTACAGAGCGGATATTCCTGGGCATTAGATTTCCCTCCAACTCTTTCTGTTGATCATATGACTTTGGCCTTAGAGGATATTTGTGTGATAATAAAATTTCAAGGAGGGACGATATGGACATCAAGACTGTCCGGATCGATAAACCCGAGGACATGAACTTCATCCTGGGCCAGTCGCATTTCATCAAGACGGTCGAGGACATCCACGAGGCCGTCGTCGGGACCGTTCCCCAGATGAAGTTCGGGGTCGCCTTTTGCGAGTCCTCGGGCCCGGCCCTGGTGCGGTTCTCGGGGAACGAGCCCAGGCTCATCGAGCTGGCCAAAAAGAACGCTCTGAACCTGTCCGCCGGCCATTGCTTTATCCTCTTCCTCGAGAACGGTTACCCGGTCAACATCCTCAATGTCATCAAGAACGTCCCCGAGGTCTGCCGCATTTTTTGCGCTACCGCGAACCCCGTCGAGGTGGTCATCGCCGAGACCGAGACCGGCCGGGGCATCCTGGGCGTCATCGATGGCGTCAAGACCCGGGGCGTCGAGACCGAGGATGATATCCGGGTCCGGAAAGACCTTCTGCGAAAGATCGGATACAAGCTCTGATGGCGCGCCTGAGCTTTGACCTGGCTGTCGTCGGCGGGGGGGAAGGCGGCATCGCCGCTGCCGTCCGCGGAGCCGAGCTGGGGGCGCGGGTCGCTTTGATCGAAGAAACCGCCCAGCTCGGCGGCGCCTGCGTGGCCACGGGGACGCTGCCCAGCAAGGTCTACTCCATCGCCACGGGCATGTTCGAGACGATGAAGAAGGCCAAGAATTTCGGCATCCGGGTCGAGGGCCGGTTGGAGCTTGATTTCAAGGAGATCCAGGCCAGCCGGAACCGGCTCACCCGCTGCGACGTGGGAACCATCAACCTGAATCTCCGCTCCCTGAGCGTCCAGCTGATGCGCGGGACCGCGGCCTTTCTCGGGCCACGCCTTCTGGCGGTGACCGCCCCGGACGGCAGCCTGACCGAGGTCGAAGCGACAGGGATCGTGTTGGCCGCCGGCTCGCGGCCCGCCGAGATCCCGGGCCTGCCGGCCGACGGGAAGACGGTGCTTACGACCGACGACCTCGTCCAGCTTGCCGAGTTGCCGCGGTCGATGGTCATCGTCGGCGCCGGGTTCATCGGCTGCGAATACGCCTTCATCTTCGCCACGCTCGGGCTTGAGGTCACGCTGGTGGAAAAACTCGACCACCCGCTGGCCGGGCAGGACAGGGACATCGTCGTCCTGATCGAAAAAGAGCTGAAGAAGAAGGGCATCCGCTTTCTTCCCGGGACCATGGTGACCGGCCGCGGGGAGGCGGAGGACGGACGCCTGCGACTGACCACGGATCATGGGGAGGCGCTCATCGCCGATAAAGCCCTGGTCTGCGCCGGCCGTCGGCCTTCGACCGCCGGCCTCAACCTCGAGGCCGCCGGCGTCCTGACCGGAGGCCGGGGAGAGGTCATCGTCGACAGCCGCCTCCGGACGTCGGCCCCCGGGATCTTCGCGGCCGGGGACATCGTCGGCCGGATCATGCTGTCCTCGACGGCCATCCTTGAGGGTACGGCGGCCGGCGGGAACGCCATGGGAGAGGACCGGGAGGTCGACGAGCGGATCAACCCGAGCGCCATCTACACTCAGCCCGAGATCGGCTATGTGGGACTCACCGAAGAGGCGGCGGCGGCCGCCGGCATTCCTTATATTAAAGGAGTCTGCCCCTACGCCGGTCTGGTCAAGGCCTGCGCCATCCAGGCTCACGCTTCCGGCATCATCAAGATGCTTTTCGAGCGGGACTCGCACAGGCTGCTCGGCGCGCACATCCTGGGAGCCGAGGCGGCCGAGCTCATCCATTCTCTCTCTCTTCCCCTGAAACTCGGCGCCACGGCCGAGGATTTTGCTTACGCCATCTACCACCATCCCAGCCTCTCGGAGGGCTTCCGGGAGGCTGCGGCCGAAGCACTGCGGTCGAAGCCGTCGTAGGGTATCCCGCCCGGGCCGGGGACCAGGAGAACACCGGGCGCCCGAGGCGGCAAAAAGAATGATGTGACCGGCGAAACTTGACTTTTAAATTCCCGATAAATATACTCACTCCTAACATTTTTTCCTGAACACTTCATGAGCACTGAACAGATTGTCCTGTTGACGATTTTCGTGCCGATCGTCGGCTCGCTGACCATTCCGCTGGCCGGCGCCATTTCCCGGTCGGCGCGCTCCGCCTGGTCCCTCATCCTGGGCGCGGCGACGGCCATCCTGCCCCTCTTCCTTCTCCCGGCCGCCCTCGGCGGCGGAGAGGAGATCCTGCGGTATCCGTCCGTCCTCGGCCTCAACTTCACCCTGATCGTCGACCCGCTGGCGATCTTCATGTCGATCGTCTCCTCGTTCGTCGGGTTCCTGATCATCCTCTATTCGGTCGGCTACATCGCCCACGAGGACAACCAGAACGAGTACTACCTGATGGTCGTCCTCTTCATCGGCTCGATGATGGGGCTCGTCTACTCGGCCAATCTCATCTTCATGTACCTTTTCTGGGAGATCATCGCCATCGCCTGCTGGCGGCTGATCGGGTTCTACCGGGTCAAGGAACACGTCGTCAAAGCCGACAAGGCGTTCCTCATCACCTTCTTCGGCGCCGCCATGATGCTCCTCGGGTTCGTCGTCGTCTTCGGCCAAACCCAGACCTTCGACCTCGTGGACATGCGCGGCACGCTCATCCCCGGGGCGGCCGTCCTGCTGATCCTCTTCGGCATGTTCTCCAAGTCCGCGACGGTCCCGCTCCACACCTGGCTCCCGGACGCCGGCGTCGCCCCGACGACCGTCACCGCCCTCCTCCACGCGGCGGTGCTCGTCAAGATCGGGGTTTACGCCTACGCCCGGATCTTCCTCTACACCTTCGACATCCCCTCGGGCTGGAAGACCGCCATCCCGATCATCGCCGTCGTCTCCAGCCTGGTCGCGGCCGGCGCCGCCACCGTCGAGAACGACTTCAAGCGGATCCTGGCCTATTCCACGGTGAGCCAGATCGGCTACATCTTTCTCGGTTTCAGCGTCGCCACGCCGGACGGCATCTCGGGCTCGACGCTGTTCATCCTGATGCACGGACTGGCGAAAGCCGGCCTCTTCCTCTGCGCCGGGATCGTCATCCACGCCACCCACAAGCGGGACATCCGGGAGATGGGCGGGCTGATCAAGACCATGCCGTTCACCGCCGTGGCCTTCCTGGCCTGCGCCTTCTCCGTCATCGGGATCCCGCCCTTCGGCGGGTTCTTCTCGAAATTCCTGGTCATCGTCGGCACGGTCAAGGCGGGCCGGATCGGAGTCGCCGCCGTCGCCCTGTTCACGGCCGTCCTGACGATGGTCTACCTCCTGAAGGTCTTCGGGATGGTCTTCCTGGGTGAAGCCAAGGCGCCGGCCCGCGAGGGCACCCGGTCGATGGTCTTCGTGGTCAGCCTGCTCGCCGTCCTCGGCCTGGCCGCCGGGATCCTCGTCGGCTATCCGATGAAGGTCGCCAACCTGGCCGTGACGGGCATCAGCTGGTGGTTAAGATGACGGGTACGACGCTCCTCGTTCCGATCCTCCTGCCGCTCGCCGTCGCGCTCCTCGTCCTCGTCGTCCCCTCCCGGGTGAAGTACCTCAGGGAGGCGATCTCGGTCGCCGGTTCGATCGCCGTCATCTATCTGGCCTGGACGCTTTTCCAGGTCAAGAACTTGAGCTTCAAGGTCGGCTGGTTCGGGCCGGACGTGAATTTCGACCTCCGCCTCTATCACTTCAGCGCCTTCATCCTGCTCGGGCTCGCCGGGTTCCTCTTCCTGATCGCCCTCTACTCGACCGTCAAGATGAAGGACAACCCGCGCGCCCGCGAGTACTACACCTACGTCTTCCTGACGGCCGCCTTCGCCAACGGGGCGGCCCTGGCCAATAATTTCGTCCCCTTCCTCTTCTTCTGGGAAGGGCTGCTCCTTCTCACGTACGCCCTGATCACGATCGGCGGCCGGGCGAACTCGCACCGGACCGCCGTCAAGAGCCTCATCTTGGGCGGGTTCTGCGACTTCGCCATGATCCTCGGAATCGCCATCCTCTGGGCGACCGCGGGGACCATGACCATGACGGAGGTCCACGTCAAGCCCGAGGGGCTGGCGGCGGCGAGCTTCGTCCTGATGATGATCGGCGCCATCGGCAAGGCCGGCGCCATGCCCTTCCACACCTGGATCCCCGACGCGGCCATCGACGCGCCCGTCTCGGTCATGGCCTTCATCCCGGCGTCCCTGGAGAAGCTGCTGGGGATCTACTTCCTGGCCCGGATCACGCTCGATTTCTTCCCGCTCGAAAGAAACAGCACGCTGGCGATCGTGATGATGGCCATCGGCGCGCTGACCATCGTCCTGGCGGTCTTCATGGCGCTCATCCAGAAGGATTTCAAGCGCCTGCTGTCCTACCACGCGGTGAGCCAGGTCGGCTACATGATCCTGGGGATCGGCACGGCCGTCCCGATCGGCATCGCCGGCGGCATCTTCCACATGATCAACCACGCCATGTACAAGGCGGGGCTCTTCCTGAGCTCGGGCTCCGTGGAGCACCGGGCCGGCACGACCGAGCTCAAGAAGCTCGGCGGGCTGAGCCGGGAAATGCCCCTGACCGCCCTCGGGTTCGCCGTTTGCGCGCTGGCCATTTCCGGCGTCTGGCCGCTCAACGGGTTCGTCTCCAAGGAGATGGTCTTCCACGGCGCCGTCGAAACGGGCTACCTCATTTTCGCCGCCGCCGCCTGGTTGGGCGCCATCCTGACCTTCTTCTCGTTCCTCAAAGCCGGGCACTCGGTATTCCTCGGACCGCGAACCCAGGATGTTCCCCGGGTCAAGGAGAGCGAGGGGCCGGTGTTCCTGCCCATCCTGATCCTCGCTTTCCTGTGCATCCTGTTCGGCGTCTACAACAAGCTGCCGCTCAAGGCCTTCATCGAGCCCATCCTCGAGGGGCACACCGAGGCCGGCGCGCACCTGGACTTCACGAGCCACGCGCTCGCCCTGCTCAACCCCATCGCCCTGATCTCGCTCGGGTGCCTGGTCATCGGGTTGCTGCTTCATTATATCGGCTGGAGAAGGATGGACCGGCACGCCTATCTGTCCTCGGAGGTCGTCCACAAGGCCCCCGGGTTCAAGCAGATCTACGACCTGGCCGAGAAGCGCGTCTTCGACATTTACGAACAGGGCATCATTTTCCTGCGGTGGCTTTCGAACCTGCTCTTCAAGCTCATCGATCGTCCGATCGACGCTTTTTATGAACGGATCGTCACGGCGGTCGGCGGGGCCTTCACCGGCCTGCTCCAGGCCGCCCATACCGGCAGGTATGCCAACTACCTGGCCTGGTGCATCGGCGGGCTGCTGGCCGTCGCCGGCGCCATCAGCTGGCTGTTGAAATAGAGGAGGAGAGTTGATCTTTCTGTTCGTCGCCATCCCGCTCGTGGTGGCGGGCATCCTGCCGCTCGTCGGCAAGGTCTCGAAGAAGGTCCTGCCCGACATCCTGGCGAACGGCGTTCTCGCGGCGCTCCTTGCCCTCGCCGTCGTTCAGGGCCGGAGCCTCATCAGCCGGGGCCCGGACATCGAGACGTTCACCTGGCTCGGCGAGCCGCTGACGCTCCGCCTGGCGCTCGACGGGTTCAGCCTGCTGATGCTCGTCACCATCGCGCTCGTCGGCCTCTGCATCACTCTCTACTCCGTCGATTACATGGACCACTACGGCGCCAAGGCGAACTTCTACGCCCTGTTCCTGGTCATGCTGGCCGGGATGAACGGGCTCGTCCTGGTGACCGATCTTTTCCAGGTCTATATCTTCCTCGAGGTGGCCGCGGTCGCCTCCTACGCCCTCGTCGCTTTCGGCCTCGGCCACGACGAGCTCGAGGCCTCGTTCAAGTACCTGATGCTGTCGGCCGTGGCGTCGGCCTTCATCGTCCTGGGCATCGCCCTGCTCTTCGGCGCCACGGGCGCTCTGAGCTTCGACGCCGTCGCCCTGGGACTCCAATCCCTGGACTCGAAGTACCTGGCGGGCATCTGCGCCGCCTTTTTCGTGTTCGGGTTCGGCCTGAAGGCCGCGCTCGTCCCGTTCCACGCCTGGCTCCCGGACGCCCACCCTTCGGCCCCCGCGCCCATTTCGGCCGCCCTGTCCGGACTGCTCATCAAGGTGTCGGGCGTCTATGCGCTGGCCCGCATCTTCCTCAATGTCTTCGGGCTGACGCCCGCCCTGTCGACCGTCCTGATGTACCTGGGCGTCATCTCGATGGTCACGGCGGCCCTCCTGGCGCTCGGCCAGCGGGACTTCAAGCGCATGCTGGCCTATTCGTCGATCAGCCAGATCGGCTACATCATCCTGGGGATCGGGCTGGGGACGCCGCTCGGCATCCTGGGCGGGCTCTTCCACCTGGTCAACCATGCCTTGGCCAAGAGCCTCCTGTTCTTGAATTCCGGGTCGGTCCAGATGGCGACCGGCACGCGGAACCTCGACGAGATGGGCGGCTTGGGCAAGCGGATGCCCGTCACCGCGGCGACCACCGTCGTCGGCTCGCTGTCGATCGCCGGCGTCCCGCCCCTGAACGGGTTCTGGAGCAAGCTCATCATCGTCGTGGCGCTCATCCAGGCCAAGCACTGGGGCTTCGCGCTCCTCGCCATCCTGGCGAGCGTGCTGACGCTCTGGTATTACCTCCTGATCCAGCGCCGGGCGTTCTTCGGCAAACCCAACGAGCGCTGGCAAACGGTGCGCGAGGCGCCGTTCTGGATGACCGCGTCCACGGTCGTCCTGGCGCTCGTCTGCCTGGGCGTCGGCGTCTTTTTCGCGGCGACGATCACATCCTGGGTCCAGCCCGCCTCGGACGTCCTGTCGCAGGGGGTCCGGGTGATGCTGGGCGGATTAGGGTTTTAAGACATGACTCTGCAAATCGTGCTGCTCTGCGGCCTCGTGGTTTTCTCGGCGGCGGCGGTCCTTTTCCGGGACCTGCTGCGGGCCGCCATCTGCCTGGCCGCGGCCAGCCTGTTCCTGGGGATCATCTTCTTCCGGATGAACGCCCCTTACGTCGGCGCCTTCGAGATCTCGGTCGTGGCCGGGCTGATCACCGTGCTCTTCATCGTCACCATCGCCCTGACCAAGACGGAGGGCGGCGTGCGGGAGTCCAAGACCGCCTCCTGGGCGTTCCCTCTCTTTTTCATCATCTTCCTGATCATCGATTTCATCGTCACCAAGAGCCTTCTGGGGCGCGTCCCCGCCCTGGCCTCGACGGCCGAGCCGGGAACCTTCGGCGAGACCCTCTGGAAGGTCCGGACCTTCGACCTGGTCGGCCAGATCGGGGTTATCTTCGCCGGCGTCCTCTCCGTCCTGGCCTTGTTCCGCAAAAGAGGCAACGATGAATAGCACCTGGCTTCTCTACATGGCCTTCGCCGCGCTGCTGGTGGTCATGGGCATCTATGTCCTGCTCACCATGCGGAACCTGGTCAAGCTGTTCATCGGAGTCGAGATCATCTCCAAGGGCGTCAGCCTGGCGCTCGTGGCCACCGGGTTCGTCAAGCAGAACATCCTGACGGCCCAGGCCATCACCGTGACCTTCATCGTCATCGAAGTCAGCGTCGTGGCCACGGCGCTGGCCATCATCATCAACGTCTACCGGCACACCGGCAGCCTGGACGTCCGCAAGCTGTCCAAGCTCAAGGGTTAGAAGATATGAACGCCATCGATATCCTGATCTCGCCGCCGGTCGGTTTCCTCGTCTTCCTGGCCATCGGGTTCCTGATCTATCTTTTGGGCGGCAAGATGGCCCCGAAGCTCAAGAGGGAGGGCGGCAAGCTGGCCACCTACGCCTGCGGCGAGGACATGCCGGGCGTCAAGCTCCAGTTCGGCTACCGGCTGTTTTTCTTTATCGCCCTGTTCTTCACGATGATGCACGTGGCGGCCCTGGTGATCGCCACCATCCCGGGAGGGAAGATCGTTTTCTTTGGTATAATCTACCTGGTCATGATCTCGCTCTCGATTGCGGCGCTCATCACCAGGAGTTGACATGCTGAACAAGATCGTCCGCTGGTCCCGTATCAAGTCCCCCTGGATCCTGCACCTCAACTCCGGGGCCTGCAACGCCTGCGACATCGAGGTCGTGGCGGCCCTGACGCCCCGGTTCGACGTCGAGCGGCTGGGCGTCCTGCTCAAGGCCACGCCCCGGCACGCCGACGTCATCCTCGCCACCGGCCCCGTCACCCGCCAGATCAAGGACCGGATCATCCGCATCTACGAGCAGACGCCCGACCCGAAATTCGTCATCGCCGTCGGTGCCTGCGCCATGTCGGGCTGCATCTACCGCGGCGCCTATAACATCATGGGCGGGCTCGACCAGGTCATCCCGGTGAACATCTACGTCCCGGGCTGCCCGGTCCGCCCGGACGCCGTCCTCGACGGCGTGGTCAAGCTGCTGGGGACCTTATAACGAGGCGAAGATGACCGACCCCGAGTTCCTCGATAAAATCAGAGCCGCCTTGGGAGAGAAGGGCGGCGAGCTGACCAACCCGGCGACCCGCCGGTTTTTTGTGACCGTCGGTGCGGCCGATCTCCTCGAGGCGGTCAAGACGCTCAAAGAGAAGCTCGGGTTCGCCTATGTGGCCACGATCAGCGGTGTCGACTTGGGCGAGAGCTTCGAGATCATTTATCATTTCGCCATTCCCGGCGCCCAGCTCAACGTCCGCACCCAGGTCCCCAAGTCGAACCCCCATATTGAATCCATCTGCCCCGTGATCCCCGGGGCCATACTCTACGAGCGCGAGCTCCAGGACATGTTCGGGCTGAAGGTGGACCACATCCCCGACCCGCGACCCCTCGTCCTCCCGGATGACTGGCCGGCCGAGAACTATCCTCTGTGCAAGGCCTGGAAACACATTCGGCCGGAGGAAAAGATCCCCGGAGGAAAATCATGAAGTTCACGATCCCCATCGGCCCGCAGCACCCGGCCTTGAAAGAGCCGATCAGCCTGCGGATGACCATCGAGGGGGAGGTCATCCGCGACGCCGACATCCGGTTGGGCTACAACCACCGCGGCATGGAGAAGCTGGCGGAGGAAAAGACCTGGCTTCAAAATATCTACCTCACCGAGCGCATCTGCGGCATCTGCTCCCATTCCCATGCGACCTGCTACACCCAGGGCGTCGAGAAGCTGATGGAGATCGAGCCGCCCCGCCGCGGCCTGTACCTCAGGTTCCTGGTGGCGGAGCTCGAGCGTGTTCACAGCCACCTGCTGTGGCTCGGCGTGGCCGGCCACGAAGCCGGGTTCGATACTTTCTTCATGTACACCTGGCGGGACCGGGAAGTTGTCATGGACATCCTGGAGATGATCTCCGGGAACCGGGTCCACTACGCGATCAACACCCTGGGCGGCGTCCGGCGGGACATCGACGAGCTCCAGAGGAAAAAGATCCTCGACTCCCTGGACATCCTCCGGAGCCGGAGCGAATACTATTTCCGGATCGGCGCCACCGAGCCGACCTTCGTCGCCCGGATCGCGGGCGTCGGGCTCCTGTCCAAAAAGGACGCGATCGACCTCTGCGCGGTCGGCCCGATGGCCCGGGCTTCGGACCTGCCCCAGGATGTCCGCAAGGACGATCCCTACGGCATGTACGACGAGGTGCCCTTCGAGGTGGCGACGGCCACGACCTGCGACGTGCTGGGCCGGGTCGTCGTCCGCGTCAAAGAGCTGATGCAGTCATATAACATCATCGAGTTCATGCTCAAGAACCTGCCGGACGGCCCCGTCGCGGTCCGGGCGCCCCGCCGGGCCAAGCCGAGCGAGGTGGTCAGCCGGTACGAAGCCCCCCGCGGCGAAAACATCCACTACATCAAGTCGAGCGGCGGGGACAAGCCCGAACGGCTCAAGGTCCGCGCCCCGACGCTGGCCAACTACCCGGCGACCGTGGTCATGCTCAGGAGCGGTTTCGTGGCCGACATCCCGCTCATCTTCGCGGCCATCGACCCCTGCATCTGCTGCGCCGAGCGGGTCGTGACGCTGGTCAACGGCCGGAGCGGCGAAGAGAAGATCGTCCCGATGAGCCGGCTGCGGCAGCTGGGCATCGAGCGCTGGAAAAAAGCCCCGGTGAAAAAGGACGCGGTATGGCCGCTTTGAAGACTTTCCTCTATCTCCTGGTGTATCCGGGAGCCGTCTTCCTGTTCGTCTATTCGACGTTCTGCGAATGGTACGACCGCAAGCTGTACGCCCGCTTCCAGAACCGGATGGGGCCGACCCACACCGGCCGCTGGGGCATCCTCCAGCCGGTGGCCGATTTCGTGAAGCTCATGGCCAAGGAGGATATCGTCCCGGACAGCGCGGACAAGAGGATGTTCAACATCCTGCCGGTCTTCGGCATCGCCGTCGTCTCGACCGCCATGCTCCTCCTGCCCGTCTGGCATTTCGACCTCAACGTCCCGAGCCCGAACTCCTTCTCGGGGGACATCATCATTCTTCTTTACATCCTGACCCTGCCGACGCTGATCATCTTCCTGGCCGCCTGGTCCTCGGTGAGCTACTTTTCGACGATCGGCGGCTCGCGCGTCCTGACCATGATCTTCGGCTACGAGGTGCCGCTCTTCCTGGCCGTGCTCAGCCCGGCCATGCTGGCGGGGTCCTGGCGCCTGGCCGAGATCGCCGCCTTCTATCAACAGCGGCCGGCGCTCCTGGCCGTCAACATCATCGGGTTCATCGTGGCCGTCATCTGCCTGCAGGCCAAGCTCGAGCGGACGCCGTTCGATATCCCCCACGCGGAGACCGAGATCGTGGGCGGCACGTTCACCGAGTACTCGGGAAAGAAGCTGGCCCTGTTCCGGCTGATGACGGACGTCGAGATGGTCGCCGGGAGCGGCCTGATCGCGGCCGTCTTCCTGGGCGGGTTTCCCGGCGGGATCGCGCTGGGTTTCCTGAATTTCGTCGTCAAGACGCTGTTCATCATCTTCCTCTTGTCCTTGATCCGGGCGCTCACGTCGAGGATCCGGGTCGACCAGGTGGTCAGCTTCTCCTGGAAATACCTCGCCCCGCTGGCGGTCGTTCAGTTCCTGATCACCATCCTGGTCAAGGGGTTCGTTTTATGAGAGTCGCCGCTTTTCTTCCCGAGATACTCCGGCACCTGTTCAAGAAGCCGGCCACGGTCGATTATCCCTTCAAGAAGCTCGAGGTCCCCAAGGACTGGCGCGGGACGCCGTTCCTTCATCCCGACCTGTGCATCGTCTGCCGGGCCTGCGAGCGTGACTGCCCCGCCGAAGCGATCGACATCCTGACCGTGAGCGAGGCCGACAAGCGGTTCAAGATGATCATCCATAACGACCGCTGCATCCACTGCGCCCAGTGCGTCGATTCCTGTCCGACGAAACCCAAGGCGATGGACATGGATCATCTCTTCGAGATCGCCGCCTTCAGCCGCTGGGACCTCAAGGCCGAGTGGGAATTTGTGAAGGCCGTCCCCAAGCCGAAAAAGGCGCCCGAGCCCGGCCCGGCGCCCGTCGCTCCGGCCGAGGCGAAAAGCTGATTCCCGGAATCGGTACCCATAATTGGTGACAGGATATCAATTCCCCATTTCCCGTCGTAGGCATCTCTTCTTGTGTGATGACGTTGTTCTGCGATGGGGTCCTGTCATGGCGCGTCCCTGGCCGATATGATCGCGAATCGTCGCCGGTATCACCCTGGGGCCCCCAAGCGAACTGATAGCCAAGAGCTTCTTCAGGATATTTCGCAGAATAGCGGCTCCGAGTCGCTCCGCCGCTATTCTGATGGTCGGTCCGAAGACTCCGCTTCCCGCCGGTCCCCGTCGCTCCGGGCGCGCAGGGATTGGCGCCATGCCACCCCTCACATTGATTATCGCTATCACACGTTTTGAGATGCTTTCGTTCCCGTTTCCTCATGCGCAGCCCACGGAACAGAGGGGAGGGGTGCGATAAATGCCCGGTCCTGTGAAAGACTGGCGGACGCGTCTGGCGTGGGAACTGAGGGCTGCCCGCCGTCTCATCGTCTTGGGCGTCGGCAACCTGGACCGCGCCGATGACGGCGCGGGAAGCCTGTGCGCCCAACAGCTCGAACGCCTGTTGGCTCGTTCGCCGCGCCCTGCCGGTCAGTCCGGGCGAACAAAGCTCGAGGCGCTGCAAGTCCTTGACGGCGGGGAAGTCCCCGAGAGTGCGACGGGAGTCATCCGGAATTTTCGCCCCACGCATGTCCTCATCATTGACGCGGCGGCGCTCAGGCCGCGAGCCCGGGACCGTATTTTTCATCAACAGGAAGAAGATCCCCGAAGACGACCTCACCACGCACCGCATCCCTCTTTCGCATCTCGTGCGCTACCTCGAAGAGACCGTCGGCTGCCGGGTGGTCCTTCTGGGCATCGAGCCGCGCGGCCTGGAGCCGGGGAAGAAGATGTCGCGGCCGGTAAGTCAAGCCGTAAAGGCCGTCGCCGATACCCTCGACGGCTTATGGCGGCGGTAGCCGGACCGCCGGATGTCCGCATCCTGGTTATTGATTTCCCCCGCAGCAAGAGCCGATCTGCCGCTTGAAACCGCACCATGAGGGTGAATATTGGCCCGACAGGCTCAAAGGACTCGGCCTTCCGGGACACCGGAATTCCGGGACATGAACGAATTCTCCGGAATTCGTGTCGTGTCCCGGAATTCGGTCGCGGGTGCGTTCAGCGGGCCGTCGCCTTGACCACCCTGACGCCGTCGGGGACCTTGTATTCAATCTTGGGTTGGCCGCCGACCAAGCGCCACTTGACGGAGATCTCGCCGAGCGGCGTCGGCACCGTGCCCTCCGCCCATTCGAGGCCCGACGCCTGCGGCGCGATCTCGACCGCCCGCCAGCCGGGCTCGACGGGACGGATCCCGAGGACGTAAGCCGGAAGCTGCATCACCGGTCCCGCGCCCCAGCCGTGGCAGTAGCTTGTGTTGTAATCGTAGCCGAAGTGCTCGGCGAAGGTGCCGCCGCCGGAGATCGGCACCCACTTTTCCCTGAGATAATCGAGCGCCTCGCGGGCGAGACCGTTTTCGAACATGGCCTGCGCCAGCCAGAACCCGAGTCCCGGCGTGCCGATGGGAACAAGTCCGCCCGTCTGCGGTTTGAACCCGGGCCTCAGCCTATAATCGCCCGGCGTGAGCGGCAGGAGCGCCTCCCTGTCCGTGATCTTCTCGAGGAGCGCCCGCGTCTCCTCCCGGGTCGTAACCCCCGCCCAGACGGCGAAGACGTTCGCCAGCTGGCTGCGGACGGCGCTCGGCGTGCCGTCGTAGAGAGCGTCCACGAACAGCCCCTCGTCGGGCTTCCAGAACGCCCGGCGGTAGGCTTTAACGAGCCTGTCGGCGTTCCTGTCGAGCTCGACGGCCGTATCGGTCCGGCCGAGGGCGCGCGCCAGCTTGGCCACTTCGCGGTGGGCCCGGATATAGATCGCGCTGTTGCAGGACGATATGCCGCCGTAATCCATGGCCGACCAGTCGAGGAAAGTCCCCCAGCCCGGCCACTTGTCATTGATCAAACCCTCGGGCGTCGTGAACTTGCCGATGATCTCGAACTGCTTCAGGAGCGTCGGGAGAAGCGCCTCGCAGGCCGCGAGGTCGCCGCTGTAGAGGTGATAGTCGCAGACCGAGATCAGATAATACATCGTGTAGCTCACGAGCAGCGGGTCGTAGTCGCAGGGCGCGAACCCTTTGATGGCGCCGTCGACGGCCGGCAGGCGGCTGACGTTTTGGGCGAAAAGGAAAAGGCAGTGCCGCCAGAGGGCGGTGTCGCCGAAGCCGTAGATGCTGCAGAGAGCCTCGACGGCCATGTCGATCCACATCACCCGCTCCCGGCCGGGGCAGTCCACGTAGCTGTCGAGCATGCACAGCCGCGTGGTCAGCAGCCCGATCTGGTAGAGCCGGTCGAGCGCGGGGTCCGAGCAGCGGAAAGTCCCCCGGCGCGGGACGGGATAGGTGCGCTCGTCGAGGCGGGCGCCGGTGAGCGTCAGGCCGCCCTTGCCCGCGGAGACATCGACCATGACGTAGCGGAAGCCGCGGCCGCCGAAGATCGCGAGCTCCCGCTGGCCATGGCGAAGATAAACGCGGTCGGCGGCGTGGACGTAGGTGCGGCGCGGGTTGGGCAGACCGTTCTTGTCCAGGATCTCGTCGTAGCCGATGTCCAGGCGCTGGCCGGCCGCCGCGCCCTCGAGGGAGAGGCGCAGGTGGCCCGTCACCTCGCGGCCGAAATCGATGACGGCGAACTCGCTTTCCGCGCCCCGCGCGAGAACGAGCGGGAAAGCCGGCGGCGCCGCCTCGAGCTTTCGGCGAACCCGGGAGGCCATCTCGACCGCCACGGTGAGGTCCCTTTCCGCTTCATCGAGCGGCCCTTGGGCGGTCGTGCCGCGGGCAATGACCTTGTCCGCCTCGACTGTGCGGGTTTCAAGCGGCGGGATGTCGCGCGGGATGAGCCGCGGCCAGTCGGGGGAGCCGGCCGGGCCGATGGCCTCCGCGGCCGGCCAACTCGTGTCGTCGAAATCCAGGGACTGCCAGTCCGGGGGCGCTTTTTCGTAGTCGACGACTTCATAGAACCCGAAATGGGACATCATGGCGGGGAGGTATTGCTGGTAGGCCGAGGCCGGCTGCGCCTTCCAGCTCGCGTCGGAGAGGACCGACAGGCCGTCCGCGCCCGTGATCTCGACGAACAGCCCCGGACGCGAGCGCATGGCGGTGGCGCACACCTGGCCGATGTGATGGACCAGGACGGCGATCACATGCCGGCCCGGGGAAAAGGGCACCCGGTAGGTGTCGAATGTCTTGTAGGCGGTGTCGGCCGGGGCCGTGCCGCGGTCGATGAACCGGCCGTCGAGGTAGAGCTCGTAGGCGGTGTCCGCGGCGATCTGAACGGTGACATCCCCCGCGGCGGAAAATGCCTTCCGGAAGTAGGCGTAACTGTTGCGGCGGTCGTAGCCGGCGCTCTCCGGCACCCAGATCCAGGAGGCTTTGAAATCGGTTTTCGGCGGGCTGGGACACAGCCTGTCCGAGGCCGCGTCTTGGGCGCCGAGCGCCGAGTCGGCGCCGCCCAGGATCATTGACATCAGGATGAGAAGTGCGGTCAGCCGCTCGGCGTGCTTCATTCTTCACCCCTCAGAGCCATTTCCGGAATTCTCGAAGCGGGGCCGGATGGGTATGCGCCCGTAGACCCCAAGCTTTTTGTCCGAGACACTTTCCCAGACATCTTTCTTAGATATTACCCACCCTCTACCCTCCCTGTACAGGGAGGGGTAAAGGACAGTGTCTCGGGAAAGGTCTGAGGGGGACCCGTAGGCTTCTGCCGACGGGGGAACCGACGGGACTGGTTCCCGGGGGCCGGGGGGATAGGGGCGCATACCCATCCGGCCCCGGTGCTCATTTGAGGCGCCGGGTTTAATAGAACCCCTCTTCGTAGGCCGTGTCGAACAGGGCGATGACATTGGCCGGCGGCACCTCGCCCTGGATGTTGTGGATGCTGTTGAAGACGTAGCCGCCCCCGGGCATGAACGCCGCCAGGTGATGCCGGACGTTGGCCGCGACCTCGGCGGGTGTGCCCCGGGACAGGATGTGCTGGGCGTCGCAGCCGCCGCCCCAGAAGACGATGTCCCGGCCGAAGCGGCGCTTGAGGTCGTAGGGGTCCATGTTCCGGGCGCTCGTCTGCACCGGGTTCAGGATGTGGACGCCGTTGTCGAGCAGGTCCGGGATGTAGACCGCGCAGGAGCCGCAGGTGTGGTACCAGATCTTGGCTTGGGTGCGGGACCGGATGTACTGGACGAGGCGTTTCTGGCGGGGCTTGACCAGGCGTCGATAGATCTCCGGGTTGAACAGGGGCCCGTCCTGGCCGGCCAGGTCGTCGCCGATCATGATCACGTCCACGACGTCGCCGGCCTCGTCGAGGAACAGCCGGAACCAGTCCAGCCAGTACTTGAGCGTCTGGTCGATGACGGCCTCGCAAAATTCCGGGTCGGTCAGGAGGTCCATGAACCACCGCTCGAGCCCGCGCATGTACCAGCAGGTTTCGTAGACGACCCCCGAGATGCCGCTGACGACCGCGTAGGGCGTTTCGTTCCGGATCCGGAGCGCCCGCTCCCGCAGGCCGGCGAACCGGGCCGGGTCATCGCCCTTCGGCCAGGGGTAGTCGCGGACATCCTTGACGGTGGCGCCGGCCAGGGGGCTGAAGCTGACGTCCATGTAGAGCTGCTGGTCGTCGGGCATCGACCAGCGCACGCCGAACTCGTCGGTCAGGTCGTGCCAGACGCGGCCGTCGCGCTCCGCCCGGACGATGCCGCCCTTATAGGCCGAACCGGGTCCGGCGGCGACGTAGCGCATGTCGACGTGAAACCGCTCCAGCACCCGTTCGCTCGGCCGGGCGAGCTGCTGGCAGGCGTCCATGATCTCGATCTCCTCCGGATACCCCAGCTCCCGGATGAGGCTCCGGTAGGCGTTCTTGTGGATACCGGTCTGGTTTCCGCCGATGTCGATCGGGACCCTGTCGGGGACTTCGTGGTTGATCGTCTTCAGGACGCGCTCGCGCGGCGTCATGGTTTCTTTTTTCGCCTGGTGGTGAGTCATTTTATTCCGTCCGTTTCTGCCAGGGATTGTAGACCCGCGGCCCGAAGGCCGCGAGGGTCGAATATATCCAAAATGAAGACGGCCTGTCAAACGCCCGTCCGCACCGTATGCGTCTCTTTTGGTGTGATGATGTACTTCCGCCCCTCGCGCCAGCGCAGGTCCGGACGGCGATGCGCCCCTAGCCCCCCGGCCCCCGGGAACCAGTCCCGTCGGTTCCCCCGTCGGCCAAGGCCGACGGGCCCCCCTCCGACCTTTCCTGAGGCACTGACCTTTTTCCCTCCCTGTCAAGGGAGGGTAGAGGGTGGGTAATATCTAAAGTTAGAGTCTTGAAATGGGCCTCAGGCAAATATCAGGGTCTTCGGGGCGCCATCCCCATCCGTCCCTGCTGGACGCGTCATACCAACGGAGATGCATCCGGCCGCACCTGCTGGCGCGACCAGCGCAGCGCCTCGTCGATCTCCGCGAGCGTGGCGCCGATCGGGGCGCCGCAGCTCTGGAGGATGCACCCCGTCAGCGGGGCTTGCCGGAGGCGGGGCAGGACGTAGCCGCCGAAGTGCTCGCGATAGCGGGTGCGGTATTCATCTCCCCGGGCGATGTCGTTATTGTCGATGAAGCAGGCGATCCGCTGCCGGGCCCGGTTGAAGGGATCGTCTTCGCCGGCCGTCAAAGGGAGGGGGAACTCGCCGGGCCCGGCGTGGAGCTGAATGGAGCGGACATTGGTGATCTTCAGGATGTTGTCGAGGTTGTGCCGGTAGTCGCCGCAGGAGTGGACGTGCAATCCGCCGAAGGCTTCGCCGATCCGGGAGTTGTACGGCAGGGCGAATTCCTCGTACATCGCCGGGCTGAGCATGATGAGGGGTGTGTCGTCGGCCAGGCAGAGGCCGATATCATCGGAGATGCAGGGGAAATTGGCGCCCGGGAAGCCGGGGTGCTCGATCTTAGCGAGGAAGGCTTGCGTCAGCTCGATCTGGAAATCGGTGATCATCCCGACCAGGTGGTGGACGGCCTTGGGGTCGGTGAGGCAGGCCATGAGCAGCGCGTTCGACTCGACGATCTGGGCGGCGACGCTGAACGGGCATTGGATATCGGGCGTCCACATCGGGACGTCGGTCCCCAACCGCCGCTGGAAGTGGTCGATAAAGTCGAACTCCCGCCGGAGCATGAACGTTTCGCCGATCCGCCGGGGCTTGAGGCTCCAGACCTGGGAGGTGTCGGAAAGGGCGTGTTTGGCCCACGGGCTTTCCCCGGGGAGGTAAACGACTTCGCAGCCAAAGGCCTCGGGGATCATGGCGACCGTGCAGAACCCGAGGATGACCGGCCGCCAGTCGTTGTCCGTCGCGGCGAGGCTGTTGGCCCAGGCGACGGCCCGCTCGAGCATGAGGTCAAGGTTGTCCAGTGCTTCCCGGGTCGTGAGCAGGAAAGCGCCGACGTTGGGCTCGACGACGGGCGTCTCCTCGCCCGGGAGGCGGCGGTAGGCGGCCGTCAGGCGGCGTTCGGCGGCAGCAATACGGTCGGAGTGAGGATCGAAAGCGAAAGCGTTCACGGGCGCTCCTTCGGGTTCAGGTGCGGAAGGCCGAATATATCCAAACAGAACAACCCCTGTCAATTCCTATGCCTCAAGGGGAAGCCTCTCCATTTATGTGATTGTCTGGTCTTTCAATGGGGTCCTGTCACGGCGATCCCCCGGCGCCCGAACGGTCAGTCATGAATGTCCGAATTGGCAGAGCTCCCGGCAACAAACGTTCGGCCCCATCTCGGTTCCGGAGACACTCCATCAGACTTTCTTCTTTGGATATTAACCTTCCCTACCCTCCCTGCAATCAGGGAGGGACTCAAATAAGGTCAGTGTCTCCGGGTAAAGGCCGGCCCCCACGCCGTGCCACCCCTCATTCAGCTTGACGCCATCATAAATGGAGATAACTCCTCATCATGATGAGAATTCCCGGAATACGGCTTGACAGGAGAACGGCTGCGGGCGATATTCATAACACATTGGAATTTGCGAGGAGAGATACACCATGCGCAAGCCCTGCAGTCTGATCACGACACTTTCTATCATCGTTTTGTGCGCCGCGGCGACCTGCGCCGCGGCTGCCGCGACCCAAGTCGAGCGGGTCACGGTCCTGGAGCACGACGGCTACTTTCCGGTGGCCATCCGTCTTGCGACAGGGGAGATCCTGGCGGTCATGAGGGCCGGCGCTCCGCACGTGGGCAAGGCCGGCCGTCTGGTCCTCTCGGTCTCGAACGACTCGGGGAAAACTTGGGCCAAGGCGTGGACCGCGGTCGACGGCCCCGAAGACGACCGCAACCCCGCCCTCGGCCAGGCGTCTGACGGGACGGTCCTCCTCGCCTATGCCGTGCTCAGCGGCTATGACGCCACGGGGCTCAAGCTCTCGGGCAAGCGCGAGGAGCGCCGGTTCGACGGCGTTTACATCGTGCGCTCGAAAGATAAGGGGAGGTCATGGACCAAGCCGGAGCGGAGCGAGGGGATCTACTCCTTCTATGGCGGCCAGGGAGCCGTCTCTCCGTACGGCAAGATCATTCAACTCGCCGACGGGACGCTCATCATGCCGGTCTACTTCGAATTCCACGATGGCCGCGGCAACGAAAGCTATATCTTCCGCTCCAAGGACGGCGGGAAGACATGGGGGGATCCCTCCCTCCTGGGGAAGCACTACAATGAAACCGCGGTCGTCGACTTGGGCGGCGGCGGGCTGCTCGCCGCCATGCGCTCGGAGAAGGGCGGCCACCTCGCGGTGATCCGTTCCGAAGATCAAGGGGCCACGTGGAGCGAACCGGCCCAGGTAACAGCCGACAGCGAGCATCCCGCCGACCTGATCCGGCTGGGGAACGGCTGGATCCTCATGACCTACGGCGAGCGGAATCCGCCGCGGGGAGCCCGCGCCGTGGTCAGCCGTGACGGTGGAAAAACGTGGGATATGGACGGGAAGATCATCCTCGCCGACGACGCGCCCAATACGGACTGCGGCTATCCGAGCTCGGTCGAGACGGCCAAGGGCAAGATCGTCAGCCTGTTCTACAGGGTTGACGATCTGAACGACGTCCCGGCCAGCGCCAAGTGCGTCGCCGCCCTGTGGCAGGTCCCGGAATAGGCGGTTTTCCCGGTTACCGGGGGACTCCTGTTTCAGAGGATCAGCATCCCGGGAAAGTGTTCCCGGTACCATTCGCGGAGCGTCCGGAGGTCCTCTTCGGTCGCCGAGATGTACGGGCCGCGGCTGCGCAGGCTCGTCTTGAGAAACCCGGACGCAAGTCCTCCCAGCCGGTCGTAGGCTGTATCGGTAAAGCCCTTCGTCCCGTAACTCTCGAACAAAAATCGGTGAAGCTCCTTGACCGGGCGAAGTTCCTCCCCCAGGGCGGGCCAATCTCCGGCCCTGAGCTTTTCCCAGAGCGAAAGGACCAGGCGAGGGTTCCAGTAGACCATGGCACTGCAGGAGCCGGCGGCACCTTGGGGGCCGAGGTCCGCCCATAGCGTCTCGTTGACGAAGACATTGATGAACTCCGCGAGCGCCCGGCACCCGGCCGGCGTCGCGCCGACGGTTCCGGCCGTCGCCTTGACCATGAGATAATCGGGCGCGGCTTCTTTGATCGCCAAGTGCTGCTCGAGAGTGAGCTTTTTCCTGGCCCGGCCCGTCTCATAAACCGACAGAGCCAGGCCGGGGGCGGCGGCTGAGACTTCGTGAAAAAATGGCACGACTCCGCCGTCATCCACCTCCATCCAGAATGGGAGGGCGAACTGGACGGCGTCCGCGCCGGTCTCCGCGGCAAACCCCGCCCGCCGCGCGGCGCCGAGAGTGTAGGCCGAAGTGCAGCCGACCATGGCGGGCTTACCCCGGGCGTGACACTCCTCGACCGTCGCCCTGGCGACGATGCGGAACTCATCCATCTCCATGGCGTAGAACTCTCCCGTCGTGCCGCCGGAGTAGATTCCCGGGATCCCCGCCCGGCAGCAGCGGGCGACGTCGGAGCGGTAGGCCTCCTCGTCGACCTCGTAACGCTCCGTCCAGGCCACGGGCAGGCCGGCCCAGGGGCCGACGAAGGTCTCTCGAGTCAGTTTCGGCATGCGCTTCGGAAAAGAGTAGACCATGACCCGAAAGGCTGTCAAGGAAGTTAATCGCGAGGCCTCCCGCCCGGCGAGGGGCCGCGCTACCTCAGGACATCGGCCCTGAGACCGACCTCGAGATAGCGTCCCCGCCAGGGAAACCCGGGCTCGGTATAGAAGTATTCATCGAACACGTTCGCGACCTTGATGAACGGCGCGAAACCGCCCGCCGACCAGGACAGGACGAGATCCAGATAGCCGTAAGCCGGGATCGTGAGAAGCTCCCTGGCGTTATTGTCGTACCAGTACGACTTGGAGGCGAACAGGCCGGCCGCGCCGAGCCTGAGCTTCCTGGGGAGCGCGACGTCAAGCTCGAGGCTCAGGCTGTGATCGGGCAGGACGTCGAGAGGACGATCGTCGGAGATATTCCAATGGTTGATGTATGTGTAGCTGACGGTCCCCGTCAGCCAGGACCAGCCCTTCCTGACCTGGAACTCGGCGCCGTTCATACGCGCCTCGCCGATGTTGAAGTAGGTCCGCAGGCCGTTCGGCAGCCTGAAGCTGTCGACCATGTCGTAAAGCTTCGTGGCGAAGACGGCGCCTTTCAGGGCGATCCCCCTGCCGCAGGCGGCGCCGAGCTCCCAGGTCGAGGCCCGCTCGCTTTCGAGGTTCGGATTGCCCTGGCCCGGCGAATACAAGGAATTCATCGACGGGAACCTGGATTTTCCGGCGTAGGAGAGGTGGAGGTCCAGGGCTTCGACCGGCGAGTATTTCAGGCCGACGAGCGGGTTCAGCCGGGACGTGTTCTCCCCCTCGAACTTGTCGAGATAGTCCCAGCTGGCGCCGACGATGACCCGCCACTGGTCGGTCAGCGTGATGTGGTCCTCGATCCCGCCGGAGAGGGTGCCCTGGTCGAACTCCGTCCAGGGCTGGTCAATGTCGTCCTGTGTCCGGACTTGATCGGCCTGAAGATAGACGCTGAGCTTGAGCGCGTTCCAGGGGGCAAGTGCGAAATCGCCGAGCCCGAATACGCCGTAGTCGGCGTTGTCAAAGGTGCTGCGGGACTGCCGGACGGTCATCGCCGGGCCGACGAAGAAATCCAGGCTGTTTAGGTAGCCGACATAGAATGCCCGGAAGCGCAGGCTGGACCGTTCGCCGAGCGCCGTGAACCCGCCCGCGTTGAGCATGGCGCGGTCCCAGTCGGGGAATCGCCAGTAGCGCGCCCGGCCATAAAGGTCCGGCGGCATGCCGTATTCCGAGTGGTAATAGCCCGCGTTCACCATGATCTCGGAGCGGCCGGTGGGGTAATAGTAGAGCTTCAGGTTGAGGTTCGTCCGGTTGTAGTCGCTGTTGGCGCGCGACTGCTCGACTCCGGCGGGGTCTTTGTAGCCATAGCCGCTGGAATCTTGGTAACCGGCCGTGGCGGCGAACCCGAATTTCCCCCACTGATAGGAGGAATCGACCGCCAGGCCCATCGTGTTCCTGTCGCCGAAGGACGCGGCCAGCGAGAGCCTGGGCTCGGGTCCCGGCCGCCGGGTGATGACATTGACGATACCGCCCATGGTGTTGGGTCCATAGAGGACCGACGAAGGGCCTTCCGTAACTTGGATGGACTCGACGCCGCCGGCGGCGACGGTTTTCAGGTCGAACGATCCATAGTAGGGATCGATGACCGGGACACCGTCGACCAGGAGAGCGATCCGCTTGTTGTCGAACCCCCTGAGCTTGAGCGTGAATTCATCCTTGCTCCCGACCGTGACCATGGCACCGGGCGCGTACTTGACGATCTCGGACAGGTCAAGGGGCTTGAGCCGTTCGATCTCGGTCGAGCCCAGGCTGATGACGGTCGAGACGGGGAGGTCGGCCGGCGCCTCGCCGACGACCAGGATTTCCTCGGTGATCCTGGGCGCTGTTTCCTGCTTCTCTTCTTCCTGCTTTTTCTTTTCCGGCGCCGTCGCGGACTGGGAGAAACCGGACGTCGGATAGGCCATCGCTGCGGACAGCACAAAGGCCGGGACGAGGCAGGCGGCGCGACTGCGGTATGATCGCCTCACGGATCTCCTTTTCAAACACGGAAGGCGGGGCCGTTTCCAGCCGCGCCCTGTCGGTCAATAGCCCCGGCCCCACAGCGGGCTGCAGGCCGTTTGACTCGAAGCCATAAGAATTATAGTGTTAAGCGCGGCGAGGGAGCAACGCGGTGATCATCATCGGCATCGTCGGCAGGTCACGGAGCGGCAAGGCCGGGCTGATCAAGGGGCTCATTCCCGAGCTCGGGAAGAAAGGCCTCCGCGTCATTGTTCATCTCCTGCCGGCGGCGACCGGCAAGGTCAAAGAAGGCGGTGGACGGAAGTCATTTCTGATGGACCCCGTCCGGTTCGAGAAAGATATCCGGGTGACGATTGCGGCCTGGGAGTGTCCGGCGGGTAGGAGAGAAGCATGAACATCGTCAATAGAATCGTCCTCATTACGATCATGATCGCAGCCGGGTTGTGCTGCGCCAAGAAGGCGCCTGAACAGACAGCCGCCAGGATCACCGGGCTGCGCTGCGAGGCGCTCGACGACCCGCTGGGGATCGACACGCCGCAGCCGCGGCTGAGCTGGATCATGGAGGCGGCGGGAGGAACGCCGGCCGTCCGCGGCCAGCGCCAGACGGCCTACCGGGTCCTCGTCGCCTCGACGGCCGAAGCCTTGGCTTCCGAACGGGGCGATATCTGGGACAGCGGCCGGGTGGAGTCGGACCTGTCGACGCAAGTGGAATACGCAGGCCGCCCGCTCCTATCGGGCGAGAGATACTACTGGGTCGTCCAGGCCTGGGACAAGGACGGGAGACCGACAGGCTGGAGCGATCCCGCCATGTGGACGATGGGCCTACTCGAGCCCGGCGATTGGAAGGCGCAATGGATCGGGCTCAAGACCGGGCCGACGGGCACCGACGAGGAGCGCCGGCTTCCCGCCCGCCATCTCCGCCGCGAATTCGCGCTCGAAAAAGACATCGCTCAGGCGACCGCCTATATCTCCGGCCTTGGGATGAGCGAGCTCTACGTCAACGGCCGGCGGGTGGGCGACCACGCCCTCTCCCCGGGGCTGACGGAGTACGACAAACGGGTCTTCTATGTGACTCACGACGTGACTGGGCTCCTTAAGTCCGGCCCGAACGCCGTGGGCGTTATCCTCGGGAACGGGAGATATCACGCGCCGCGCACGAAAGTCCCCACTGCCACCAGGAACTACGGCCTGCCGCGGCTCCTGCTCCAAGTTGACCTGCGCTTTAAGGACGGGACGTCGGCAGCGGTCGTGACGGACGGCAGCTGGCGCGTGACGGACACGGGGCCCATCACGGCCAACAACGAGTACGACGGCGAGGATTATGATGCCCGCCGTGAGTTCAAAGGCTGGGACGAGCCCGGGTTTGACGATGCGGGCTGGACGGCCGCCGAGCTCATGGAGGCGCCCGCCGGGCGATTGGCGGCGCAGATGATCGCGCCCATCCGGGTGACGGACAGCCTGCGCCCCGTCGCCATGACGAGCCCCAAGCCCGGCGCGTTCGTGTTCGATATGGGGCAGAACCTCGTCGGCTGGTGCCGGATCCGTGTCTCCGGTCCCGCCGCTGCCATGGTCACACTTCGCCATGCCGAGACCCTGAAGCCGGACGGCACCCTCTATGTCGAAAATCTCAGGAGCGCCAAGGCGACGGATCACTATACTCTCCGGGGCGGCGCCGAAGAGATCTACGAGCCCAGGTTCGCTTTTCATGGGTTCAGGTTCGTCGAGCTCACGGGTTTCCCGGGCATCCCCACCCTGGACTCCGTCGAGGGGCGGGTCGTCCACGACGACCTCCAACCCGCGGGGGAGTTTGCCTGCTCCAACCCGCTTCTCGACAAGATCCACGGCAATATCGTCTGGGGGGCCCGCGGCAACTACCGGTCGATCCCCACGGATTGCCCGCAGCGCGACGAGCGCCAGGGCTGGCTGGGCGACCGGTCGGCCGAGAGCCGGGGCGAATCCTATCTCTTTGATGTCGCGGCCTTCTACAGGAAGTGGGTGACGGATATGGCCGACGCCCAGAAGGACAGCGGCAGCGTCCCCGATGTCGCGCCGCCCTACTGGCCCTTCTACAACGACGGCATCGTCTGGCCGAGCTCGTTCGTCATCATCCCGCACATGCTTTACGACATCTACGGCGACGCGGCCGCCCTCCGCACGCATTACGCCGCCATGAGGAAATGGATTGATTATATGTCCGGGTTCCTCGAAGGACGGCATCATGCCGAAAAACACCTACGGCGACTGGTGCGTGCCGCCCGAATCGCCCGAGCTCATCCATTCCAAGGACCCCGGGCGCCAGACGCGCGGAGCGCTCCTCAGCACCGCCTTTTTCCATTACGACGTGACGCTCATGGTTAGGGCGGCCGAGCTTCTCGGGGAGAGCGCCGATGCCTCGCGCTTCCGCAGTCTGGCCGTAACGGTCAAGGAGGCTTTCCACAGGACATATTTCGATGCGGCCAAAGGCTTTTACGACAACGGCACCCAGACCTCCTGCGTCTTGCCGCTGGCCTTCGGCATGGTGCCGCCGGAGGAACGCGCCCGGGTGTTTGACCATCTCGTCCGGAAGATCGAGGGCGAGAGCCGGGGGCACATCGGCACGGGCCTCGTCGGCGGGCAGTGGCTGATGCGGGTACTGTCCGATAACGGGCGGCCGGATCTCGCCTACCGCATCGCGTCCCAAAACGATTATCCGGGCTGGGGCTATATGGTCTCGAAGGGGGCGACGACGATCTGGGAGCTCTGGAACGGAGACACCGCCGATCCGGCCATGAACTCGGGGAACCACCTGATGCTCGCGGGCGACCTGGCCATCTGGATGCACGGCTATCTCGCGGGCATCCGGCCCGACCCCGCCGCTCCCGGTTACAAGAAGATCATCATCCGCCCGACGCCCGTGGGCGACCTGACGTGGGCCCGGGCACGCTATGAATCCGTTCACGGGACGATCCGGAGCGGTTGGAAGAAAGAGCCGGACGGGAAGCTGTCGCTCGACGTCACCATCCCCCCGAACACGACGGCGACGGTCTATATGCCGGCCTCGACGGCCGCCTCTGTCACCGAGGGAGGCGCGCCGCTCGATGAGGCTGTCGGCGTGAGGCGCTTGGGAGAAGAGGCCGGCTGTGTCGTTCTGGCCGTTGAATCAGGGGCCTACAGGTTCGTATCGTCCTTGAAATAATAAGAGTTTCCTTTTTTTGTCGCTCTAGCCATCCCCGGCTCTTTAAAAGCGATGTGCATTTTCTGCACATTGCTCTTGCCTCTCGCTCATAATTCAATAATAAAATCAGCTGCCGTATTTTTTGCAGGAACTGAAATGGGCCCGGGAGGACGAGTCCCTTGGATCCATCCCATGGTCGGCGGCCAGTTGACAAAACGCCTCCCTGCGGTTATGTCCTAATGGCAGGGACTTGACCTCGAAAAGAAGGAAATGCGTGGCCAGGCCAAAGGAGAATCCCGGCCTTCCATGATCCGCATTAAGCCACTCTTCGACGGCGACTTCGCCCCACCCGAAGAGAAGCCCAAGGCTCGCGCTCGCCCCAAGCCGCGCCAGAGGACCCTGTTCAGGGCCAGGAAGCTGAGACGCGGAGACTTCCTGGCCTTTGGTTTGAACAAATTCGATAACGTCAACGCCTGGCTCGCCAAGGTCCAGCGCTTCGTGGAAAAGGGATATGTCATCGAGTACGGTCACCACGGGGGCAAGGACGGCTGGTCGAGGGTCATCGAAGTCAGGAAACGCCGAAGGGGCGGGCTGATATCAAGGGCCATGGCCCCGACTTTCGCGAGGGTTGAGCCGGTGCAGGGCGAGTTGCCGGGCGCCGGCGGACAGGATTCCGCGCGGCTCAGAAAAGGAGGCTATTAATGAATACGCTTTTCCTGGTGGCGATGATCTTTGAAGCTCTCTTCGGAATCGGTTTCTTGCTCGTTCCTGCCGCCATGATGGACCCATTGGGCGTGGCGGTCGACGACGTCGCCTCGACCTTTGCGCGCGTGTTCGGATCCACGCTGATCAGTTTTGCCGTCATGCTCTGGTTCGCCCGCAAGTCGGACCGATTAGAGCACAAGAGGGGGGTGGCCTGCGGCCTGTTCGTCTACTATCTTATCAGCGCGGTGCTCTTCGTGTTGACCCAGACATCGGGCCTGATGAACTCCAAGGGCTGGGGCCTGGTCGTCCTGCACGCGGTCTTCGCGGCTTTATTCGGCTATGTCATCGTGAAGAAGCCGGCCGGCGCATAATTCCGCGCGGTTCTTTCCTTATTCACCCAGCCCTATATCGAAGGCGGCCGCGAGCTTCCCGGCTGCCCTGTCGGGAGTTTGTTTCCACAGGCGCATTTCTTTTTCATACGGGGAGCGGGCTCTCTCTTTCAGCCGCGCCAGCCGAACAAACCCTGTTATAAGAATTATCCCCTCCAACCCTCGTGAGGAAGCATAGGTCAAGACATCAAACACTGCCAAGGACGGCTTAGGGGGCGCAGTGTATATCCACAAAGCCGTCCGGTGCGCCTATAGCGCCGGAAATCAGCCGGACTTCTCCTCCGGCGGAAAGAGGCGGATCATGTTTTCAGACGGCCCCGAGGCGCTTACCGACGAGGCGGAATTTCTCGAGGGCGAAGCCGATCTGGTCGGGCGTGTGCGCGGCGCTGAGCTGGACCCGGATCCGGGATTTGCCGATCGGAACGACTGGAAAGCTGAAGCCGATGACATAGATGCCCTCCTCGAGGAGGGCGTCGGCGAAGTCGCGGCTCAGACGGGCGTCGTCGGGAAGGTGGCCGAAAAGGACGGGAACGATGGGGTGGATGCCGGGCACGATCCGGAAGCCGGCCTCCTCCATGCCCCGGCGAAAGAGCCGCGTGTTGGCCATCAGGCGGTCGCGGAGGTCGGCCGAGCCCTCCAGAATCTTGAGGACCTCGATCGTCGCGCCGGCGATGGCCGGGGCGAGCGAATTCGAGAAGAGGTACGGCCTCGACCGCTGCCGCAGGATCTCGACGATCTCGCGGCGGCCGGCGACGCAGCCCCCGGAGGCCCCGCCGAGGGCCTTGCCGAAGGTCGTGACGATGATGTCGACGCGGTCGACGCAGCCGCGGTACTCGGCCGAGCCGCGCCCCGTCGGGCCGATGAAGCCCGTAGCGTGGGAGTCGTCGACGGCGACCAGGGCCTCGTAGCGGTCGGCCAGGTCGCAGATCTTGTCGACCTGGGCGATGATGCCGTCCATGGAAAAAACGCCGTCCGTGATGATGAGCTTGAGCCTGGCTTCGCGGGCCTGGACGAGCTGGTCCTCGAGGTCGTCCGTGTCGTTGTTGCGGTAGATGAACTTCTTGGCCTTGGACAGCCGGACGCCGTCGATGATCGAGGCGTGGTTGAGCTCGTCGGAGATGACGGCGCTGGTCTCGTCGAGGAGCGGCTCGAAGACGCCGCCGTTGGCGTCGAAGGCTGAGGAATAAAGGATGGCGTCGTCCATGCCCAGGAAGCCGGCCAGGCGCCGCTCGAGCTCCTGGTGGACCTGCTGGGTGCCGCAGATGAACCGGACCGAGGCCAGGCCGAAGCCCCAGCGGAAGAAAGCGGCATTGGCGGCGGCCATGACCCGGGGTTCGCTGCAAAAGCCCAGATAGTTGTTGGCGCAGAAGTTAAGGACTCTGGCGCCGGACGCCGTGCGGATCTCGACGCCCTGGGGCGTCTCGAGAACGCGCTCCTCCTTGTAGAGGCCGAGGTCCCGGATCTTTTGGAGCTCGGCGGCGAGGTGGTCTTTGAATCGTCCGTACATAAGGGATCTCCGGGCAGTGCCGGGGATATTATAGGGGGGCCGCTCGGAAATGCAAGGACGCGAATCGCGCCATCTATAATCTTACCGAGAGGCATATCGTCTGGCCATTAAGAATAGGCGTTGCCTTTGCAGCTACGCAAGCCTTGTTAAAAGAATTGTTCCCTCCAACCATCGTGAGGAAGCATCGGCCTCGAGCTTGCTCTTGGTCCGGACCCGGCTGTGGACTGAGAAGCCGGTGTGGCGCCAGGAGAGAATCCTTTCTGTCCATTTCGGACTCAGGAGTTCCTTGCGGACAAGGTCGGCCAGGACCTCGCGGGCGAATCCGCAGCGGGGGTTGCCGCAGTCCAGATAGCGCTCCACATAAAGTGCAGTCCGCTCGGGATGCCGAGGACGATACACTCCCGCCATGACGGGAGAATGGCCTCAAAAAATGCGCCAACGCCAACGATCTGACCGCGTCTGCCTGAAGAAAGGGGAAAAGCGCTGACCCAAAAGCCCGAATCTTAAGCTGCTGGCAAGGCTGGCTGCTTCGGGACGCTTGGCGCGGCTCGGCCGGGGGCGATGGGGATTCCAGGACCGGATTGATCCCATTGCCCTGCCAGAATAGCTCACGGCGCCCTACCCGAGCTACGTGTCTCTTCAATCAGCCCTCTACCATCACGGGATGATTTCCCAGATCCCTTCCGTCATCTATGCCGTTTCTATTGCCCGGACAAAAACGTTTGTGACGGCCCTGGGGACGGTGTCCGTTCACCATGTAGACCCCTCGTTGTTCTTCGGACATCGACCCGCGGGAACCTGGAAGGCCCGCGCAAGGGGCTGTGCCGACAGCTCCGCCTAGGAACCGGGTTTTTTACGAAATGGCTCCGAGGCGCTTCTGTGCGTCCTCGACTTCGGGCAGGCCCGGGTCGGCATCCTTCCAAAGGTCGAGGAATTTGCGGTAGTTCTCCGCGGCCTTGGCTTTGTTCCCCTGCCCCTGATATATCGTGCCCAGTCTGTAATAGCTTTGGGCATAGAGGTCTCCGTACAGGATTCTTCCGGGGAGGAACTCGACGATCCGCTCGAATTCATCGCCGGCCTTTCGCATATCCCCGGATTCATAATAAGCCCGGGCCAGATAATACATATACAGGGCATTCTCCGCTTCCCACATATTGGGATGAGGAAAAAGGGACACCGAATCCTGTAAGGACTTGATGGCCTCGGAATAGTCCTTTCTTTTAAGCTGAATGATGCCCGTCAGGAAGTGATAATATCTGATACTTTTTTTATACAGGCTCGTTTCTACAAGCCCCTTGATCTCCTCGGCGATTTTCCGGGCGTCGGCCAGCCTCCCCATCTCGGCGCAGATCCAGCCTTTCGTCTCCAGAATGTAAATTCTGTCGATTATTTCCAGTTCCTCGGAAGTGCGGGGCTTCTCCACGGCCTCCAGCGCTTCCTGGTACTTCCCCGATCTGAGATAGTGATAGGCGAGATCGCAATACAGATACAAAAGATCTATGTCCTCTTTCTGCTTTTCCGCAAAATCGATGCCCAGAATGAACTGGTTCTTGGCTCCCTCGAATTTTCCCTGTGTATTGTATAAATACCCGAGCTGCCTTGGGACCAAGAATTGGTTGCGCGGGCTGAAAAATCCCAGCCATTTCTTATAGACCTCTTCCGCTTTGGCGAAATCCCACATCAAGTGATAAAATCTGGCCTTTGTATATGTCGGGTCGATGGCGGCGGCCTTATCCGCCTCGCCTAGGGCCAGGTCGAATTGTCCCTGAAAAGCGTAAAGCATTCCGAGGTTCCAATGAGCCATGAGATTATCAGGAAACCGGTTTAACCCATCCTCAAGGACTTTCTTGGCTTTGTCGTATTCTCCTCTAGCCATATAATCCTTGGATAAGTTGGCGTACACATTCGCAAAACTCGTTCCGGCCTTTATGGCTGATTCGTAGCATTCTATGGCCTTATCCCATTCCTCGAAACGACCATAGAGAACCCCTAAGTTGATATTTACAGAAACGGCCTCCGAGGATCCGGGGTAAAGGGATATTAATTTATTATAAGTCTCGATGGCTTTTTCGTAGGTGGAAGGCACGCTGTAGAAAGCGCTCCCCTGGATGAAGAGCTTCTCTCTCTCGGGAAGCCGGTCGCTCAGCCTAAGGGCCTCCTGCAGATATTTTCTTCTTTCACCGGCCTTGCCCATATTCCCGTAGGCCGTACCCATGGTCCTGAAGGCCATGGCGAACCCGGGGTCAATAGCGATGGCCTTTTCCATGAATGGAATGCCCTGTTTAAAATGACCTGCCCGGTGCAGCTTTATTCCTTCAAGGTAATACTTATAAGCCTCAGGAGATGAGGTCGTGACCTTCTCGATTTCACTATCCAGGTCACTCGCCACCTGCTCGGCAGAAATCTTGAGATCGGCCTTGGTCCATTTGGTCAGCTCATCCACCATGGCGAAAATTCCCTCTTCGCCCTTCCCTTCAACGCGTCGCGACGCGATCGGCTCCCCCGAACGCGCGTCCTGAAGGACCATGTCGATTCTCAGAATGTCGCCCGCTTTCGAATAACTGCCTCTGGCGATGTGATTCACCCCTCCCTGGGCGGCCACTTTCTTTAAAACCTCCGAAGAATAGCTCCTGGCCTCAAGCTGATCCATCTGGCTGAGGATTTCAAATAGCCGGTCCCCGCCCAACACCTTCAAGTATCTCGATTGCATCAGGTCGGTGATCAGCAAATCAGATATGCCCTTTCTCCAGTTATCCAGGTTTTCGTCTCCCGTGTTGTTCTCAAAATACACGACAGCAAGGGAGGGCTTATCGGAAGGGGGAGGGGCCACTCGGCGTTTGGGCAGGAGACGCCAGAGGCCGACGCTGACAAGGGCGATGGCCGCCAGCATAGACAGAGGAACTAAAAGCTTCTTTCGGCTGACGGTCAAAGTGATCGGCTTTGAGGTGAGGGTTTTGCGCTTGGGGATGGGACGCTCTGCGGTCGGGGTCCCCTTTTCGATTTTCTCGAGGTCGGCGTGGAGCTCAGTGGCGCTCTGATACCTTCTCTCCTTGTCTTTCTCCAGGCACTTGAGGATCAGGCGGCTCAGGTCCTGGGAAATTTGGGCGTTCAGCTCCTCGGGGTCGCGCGGGATTTCGCTTTTTTGTTTGACGCCGATGGTGAACGGCGTATCTCCTTCAAACGGCACCTGCCCGGTCAGCATCTCATAGAGGATGATTCCCAGCGAATAGATATCCGACCGCTGGTCGACCTCTTTTCCTTCCACCTGCTCGGGGCCATGTACTCGGGAGTGCCGATCATCACTCCGGCGCCTGTGATTCCCTTGACCGATACAGACCGGGCAATCCCGAAATCCATGATCTTGGCATTGCCCTCTTTGTCGATCATGATGTTGCCCGGCTTGAGATCGCGGTGGACAACCCCCAGCCGGTGAGCCTCGGCCAGCCCCTCGCAGACTTGCTTAGCAATGAAAATCGCCGTCCCCACCACGAGCTGCCGGGATCTCCGGATGAAGCTCTTGAGGTCCTCTCCGGACACGTACTCCATGGTGATAAAATAGCTGCCGGCTTCCCTGCCCAGGTCATACATCCGGCAGATATTTTTGTGCGAGATGTCCCGGGCAATCTTGAGCTCGTTCCGGAAGCGGTCGATCGTGTTCTCGTCGGCCGCGACCTCCGGCCTGATGAGCTTCAAGGCCATCTTGGCCTGGACTTCCTGGTCGAAGACCTTGTAGACCTTGCCCATGCCGCCCTTGCCCAGCTCCTCGATGACCTGGTAGCGGTTGGCAAATATTGAGCCGGTGGTCAACTCGCGGACGGCCGTTTGAAGGGTTTCTGTTGCCTCAGGATGAATGTCCTTGGAAGGTGGAAGCTGTGTTCCGCACTCCCCGCAGAATTTCAAGGTGTCGGGATTCTCAGAATGACATTTTGGGCACTTGACGGCCACTATTAACACCTCTTTTCAGGTGTGGCTAAGGTTATCAAGGAAGGGGGGGCGAGTCAACTGAAAACAGACCTCTTCCCGTGTGGACACGGCGTGGAAGAATAAGAGTTTCCTTTTCAGCTGCGCTAGCTGAGCAAGCCTTGTTATAAGAATTATCCCCTCCAACCATCGTGAGGAAGCATAGGTCAGAGACATCAAACACAGTCAAGGACGGCTTTGGGGGCGCAGTGTATATCCACAAAGCCGTCCGGGGCGCCTAAAGCGCCGGAAATCAGCCGGACTTCTCCTCCGGCGGGAAGAGGATGATCATGAAAGATATTCAGCGCCGGCCGCGGATGCGGCGGTACTCGACGAGGAGTGAACCGGGGCGGTCGCCGATAACCGCTCGCAGCCGCTGCAGTTTTCGACCCGAGAGGCGGACCGGCGGCGGCGGCTCGAAGCTCCGGGCCAGCGTGACGTCATACTCGCCTTCAGGGTCGATCGAGCGCACGGACAGCTCCATCTCGGCCGCGGGCGATTCGTGGCGGCGGAACGCGAGGATCATTCCTTCCTCTTCGGCCGGCAGGTGATACTGCAGGACGCACCAGTCCCCGGCGCCGGCGGTCACCGGAACCAGCGGGTAGAAGTCGCCGAAGTAGTATTTCCGGATCCGCTTTCCCTCGGCTACGGCCTTTCCAAGCTCGGCCCTGGGATATCCGGCCGGCCGGCAATCGTCGCCGAAAACGATGCCGCCGTTGAACCCGCTGCGGAACATGTATGGCGTCACTCCGGTCTGGCCGCAGGTGCTGAAGGGTACGTAGCGGCTCAGTCCGGCGGTCATCATCTGATTGAGGACGGCAACCTGATCGTTCTTTCCCGTCTTGATCCGTTCGTAGGTCGCATCGGTCCGCCACAGCGGCAGGGAGCGCGATGAGGTTTCGAGGTCGATCCGCCGGCCGCCGCCGAAGCAGTTGTCGATGACCAATCTGGGGATTTGCCGCGCGGATCTCGTCCCACATCCGGTACAGCCCTTCTACGTACCGGATCTCCGACATGCCGACCCGGTCCGGGCTCTCTTGATCCCGCCGGCGGGCAAACGCCTGGATCATCCCCGAATCGATGCGCAGCCAGTCGACGCCGTATTCGCGGATGGCTGTTTGCAGGTAGCGGGTCATGAACTGCCTGGCTTCCGGGATGCCCAGGTCGACTTGCCCCCAGTCAAGAAGCGGCTTGTCCTTTTCCCAGAAGAGGGTCCATTCGGGATGTTCCCGGGCCAGCTCGCCCCCGGCCCAGACCGTTTCAGGCGAGAACCAGACCAGGAATTTCAGCCCCAGCTTATGCGCGGCATCGCCGATCGGCTTGAGGCCCCGTGGGAAGCGGTCGGGCGGCTCAACCCGCCGGATCGGGAATCCGTAATGCCCGGTGCCGCGCGGGTATCCGTCGCGGATCCAGTAGGCGTCGAGCCAGAAGACCTCGAAGCCCAAGCCTTCAATCGCCTTCAGGTAGGAGAGAACATCGGCCTCCGTACAATTATCTTCCTCCCTGTACACGACGCTCGTATGGGCGATCGGTGGAGTGATCAGGCGCCCCTCGCGCCTCGGCAGAATGTGGGCGAACATCAGCCGGCGGAACCGGTTGCAGCCCTCGATCGGGTCCTTGCCGAACCAGTGGAGCTGGAGAATCCGCGGGCTTCGGATCGACTCGCCAGGGCGAAGCTTCAGGCGCATCCGCTGCATTCCGGCCTGAAGCCGGAGGAGGCCGTCCCCGCCGCGCTCGACCGTCACCCGCCACGGCGCCGTCCAGCCGATGGCCGTGATCACGCCGCCGCCAGCCCATTGGAGGTTGAAGAACGGGCAGGCGCCCGATGACGAATTGGCCTGCTCTCCGGACGGGCCGAATTCGACCCGCGCTCCCAGGCCCAGCTTGTCTTCCATCGGCAGCCAATCCTCGTCGACGCCGCTGCTGCCGTGGAGCCGATGAAGGATTGGGTCGCCCGTCACCCTTCGGCAAGACGGTCACGTCGACCGCTTGAACCTGCTCCAGTATCGGCGTCTCCTTCGTGCCGCGATTAGTGAAATGGAGCGTCCAATCGATGCCGCCTGTGTCGTTGTAGATGATGGCTTCGGCGCGGACTTCGAGGCCCGTTGCCGGATCGGTCAGGGTCAGAATCCGAAGTTCCTTGTCGCCGCCGGCGTTCTCGCACCAAACCGTCGCCTTCCAGTTCCCGGCGATCCGTGAGACCTGGCGACCGCCGTAAACGAAGGAAAAGGGGAGCCCCCCGTCGTGAAGGGCCACCGGACTCTCCAGGGAAGCCGAATCAGAAGCAGAAGAGAAAAACCGCTTGGCCCAGCGACGGTTAAAAACGAGGCTGTCAGTCGCCGCGGAGTCGGCCGGCATAGCCCAGCCCCCTCCCAGAACGAGGGCCAGACCCAGCCATCCGCGAAATACCGTCGTTCTCATCGGCAGTCTGAACATCAGAAAAGGATCTCGTTTTCGGGCGTGCCGGCTGAATGGGCGTTCATGGATCGATTTTGTCCCTTCCCGTCGTTAGGGAGGATAAATGCCAGTGGCGTCGTAAGTCGGACTTCCCGCAAGCCCCACAGAGCATAACCGACCGGGACCTTTTGGGCTTTTCTGCCTGGGCCCGGGTTGCTGATGCTCATGTCAGGCGTCATTTGCTGATAACATCCATGACACCGCTCCGCAGGGCGGACCAGACAATTTTCATAAACGTATCTCCGGGTCTTCTCGTGTAATTTATCTTGCCCTGCTTCATCGAGCCCGACTTGTTCGGAGCGTTGGAATTTCGGATCTGCATCGTGTTCGCCAAGAACGAGGCGACTCGATTATTGAACCCCTTTTCGGTTCCGGTTTTCTTGTCGAGAACAGCGATCACCAAATCCTCGTAGATCGCGCGCGCCCGGCCGCGTGCCTGGCCAGCGGTCACATCGATTTCGAAGGCCCCTTCTTGCACGCTGCCGGACTTGATCCGGGTATGTTCCACAATGCCAAGGAACGCATTCAGGCGGGGCAGGCCCATCGCGCTGAGCGAACCGGAATAGTGGAACGAGAGGTCCGGTGAGGTGATCGGAATCGACATCAGCACCTTCATCGTTCCGGCGTTCATGAGGTCGCCCTGCCCCCGGATTTGGACGGCGGCAGCCGCATCGCCCCGGTTCGCGATCCCCTCGGCGGACAAGCTTACGGCCCCGAACGTCAGCACGCCGGGGTCGGCTCCGACGGCCAGCCTCTCGCAATATCTGATGTGGCCGTTGGTGATGCTCAGGCTGCCGACCTGCAGCGGCTGCCGGATGGAGGCCAGCGCCTCGTGCGCCATGAGCGGACTCTTGACGAACGGCTTCCGCGGCTTGTCGCGATTGATCAACGCTTCGAAGGAGGGTTGGGAAAGATGGACCGATCTGGCCCGGTACGACTTTCCCTGGAGCAGTTCGCCATACGCCAGGCCCAACACTCTGCACTCGGGTATGACCACTTGAAACCGCGTCGTTCGAAAATCGCGCGCCGCGAAGAAGGCTTCGTCTCCGGCCAATGGCCCCAGCTCGGTCCCTTCGGCGATAAACTCTGAACCCGGCAGCGACGCTCGCAGCCTCGCGCAGCGGATCCGGTAGTGTGACTTGGAAAATTCCACATCGAGATTCGCCGCCTCGAGACTGGCCTTGGCGAGGACATCAGCCAGCGCAGCCTTTCCCCAAAGAAGCCGCGCCCAGCGAACGCCCGTGAGCGAAATCCGGCCGGCCTTTAGCTTCGTACGGGTTGCGCTTAATGTGACCGATTGAGCGACCAGGCGATTGGCGCCCACCGAGTAATCTAGTTCGCCGATTCGCAGCACGGACCCTGGATGCGCTTCGGCATACGCTCGCTCTGCCTTCTGTTTGCCATAGCGGTTGAGGATCGCATCGCCGAACCCAAGGATGAGCACCGCGACGGCGAGGACGAGCGCACCAAGGGAAGCCCCCACGTAGGCCGACAGCCGCCGCAGCGATAGCCTCCGGCCCGGCTTCACCGTTTGTTGGTGAAACTTGTCCTTTAGTAAACCAGGGTTGTTCATAAGGGAGGTCACTGACGACAGGCGCCAGCCGGCCGTATTCGCGCGCCATTCTGTCAACATACAATAATTTAGCCAGAGCCGGAGTGTCCGCATACTGTTTCCGCCAATCCGAGCCGGGCGTGAGCCAGACAGCAAAGGTTTCCGCAAAATCCTCCTCAGGATGCTTCTCGGCGTACCATCCGGGCAGGTGACGCACATACTTGGCGCTAAAAGGCACGGGATGATAATGCTTCTTGTAGGGCTTCGAAGTTCTTCCGAAAAGCCGGCGCCATTCCGGCTGCCGGGATAGGCGAAAGGCATAGTCGAAGGCATGTCCGGCCTCGTGACGGAGGGACATCATCACTTCCTCCTCGTCTTCCGCTTCGATGTCCGTCAATTCACCTTCCAGCTCAGACAGCACCGGGTCGGCCAGGTAAAACGGGATCCCGATCACGGGAACCCCGTCAGGACAGCCCCATTCATCAGACAGATATGTTTTTGGCTTGAAGGAGATGCCGGCTTTTTCCAGTTCTTGATAGAGTTCACCGACAAGTCCCTCCAATCGTGTGCCCTGGATCTTGAGTGAGAGATCACTGATCTTACGGGATAAACGTTTTATGGCTTATCGCCCAGAAGCTCCCGGATCGCCGCTTTGAGCTTGGCCTCCGCCCCCGGCCCGAACCGGGTGGCCTGAGGCTCGTAGCCGCCTTCGCCCAGCATCTGGTCCGTGCAGATGTAGCTCGCGGCGTCGTTGCATTCGGCCACGGCCACGAAGCGCTCCGTCCGCAATTGCTGCGCGTAGAGCTGGAATTCGAGCATCGGCTCGCCGGGCAGCTGGAGGATGCTGACGTTTGCGATCTCGAGGGCGCTCGGCAGGAAGGGGCGCGTCCGGGCCGGCGACCGGGCGGGCCTGTCCGTCCGCGGCGGCATGGTCAGCTCGGCGGTCCGCCAGATCAACCCGGAAGCGGGCGAAAAGCGGCTGGCCGCGGCCGACGCGCTCATCCCGGCCAGCAGCCGGTTGCCGAGAGCTTCGCGCGCCGCCGCCGTCGCGTCGTTATACTTTCCGACCGTAACGTTCCCGGCGCAGCCCGTGAAGTAGATCTGGAAGACGTTTTCCCGCTCTTCCAGCGCTTCGCGGGCCCAACCCACGAAATCGGCCGAGGTGCGCCCGTCGCAGCAGAACGACTGCGGATGCGTCGCATAATAGTGAAGCCGGACCAGGGGTTTGTCGCCGCGGGCAAAGGTCACGGTCTTGAGCCAGGGGTCGATCGTCCCCTCGGGCGCGGCCGCCATCGCCGGGTCCTTTCCGGATTCGCTCCAGCGGGTCAGCGGCGTGCCGTCGGGCGCCACGAGGCGGCGCGCCGACGCCACGCGGTCGACTTTCGCCTGACCGGTCCCGATCCGGTCGAAGGGCTCGAACTTGGACAGGCTCGCCTTGACGGCCTCGGCCAGGCGGCCCGAGATCTCCTCGAGCGCGGCGCGGCTGAACCTTAGGCGCTTCGGGTCCGGATCGGGTCCCGGCTCCAGGCTGTGAGCGATCGGGGCCGCGTGCTGGTGGACAGTATGCAAAGCCACCCGGCTGATATCCGCACCAGCCGCCTGGGCGATGGCCGTCCGGACGAGCCGGTCGGCGTCGCCGCCCAGGACGCACCAGTCCATGGCGCAGATGACGCAGCGGGCCCGTCCGTCGTCGAGCACGATCCCCTTGGCCCATAAAGGGTCAAGCACCTCTTTTGAGACAGTGTTCCCGGCGTTCGGCTCACCGAGCGGCGGCGTCACGTCCGCGCGGAAGACCGCCAGCCGCAACCCGGCCGGTCCTGCCGCGATGGCCGGCCGGGCCGGCCAAAGCATGGCGGCGGCCGCCAGAATAAGAAGTGCGTGTAATCTCAGCTTGTGACTTGACACTGGTATCTCCCTCGATACGAGCCTATTTCCCGCGAAGCTTCCGCCCGCCGAGGGAGAGTACGGTCCCCTCGACAAGCGTGGAGGCGACGACCTTGCCGCCGCGTACCGACACGGCTCCGAAACGTCCGTTGACCACGAGCGCGCCCTGCGGTGTCTCGAGTTTCACCTCGACCGGCCGCAGGCACGAAACGAAGGTGTCCGTCCCGCCCGCCGTATCCACTGCCACCGCGACCACGTCTCCCGCCAGGGCCTCCGGCACCGCCAGGCGCCGCAGGCCGCGCGCGACCGCTCTCCCCTCCGCCGCCCCGCCCTCGAAGACCGTAACATAAGCGGACGGCGCCGCCCCGTTCGGCCGTTCGCGCACGAAGTAGGGGAGCACTGCCCCCACGTCGGAATTCCGGTAATCGCGCTGGCCCCAGCCGTCGCCGACGAGCGAGCGCTCGCCCGGCTCGTTGAGCCAGAGCGCGCGGAAAACCATCTCGCCGAGCGTCCACGCCGCCTGCCAGCTTTCTTCGGCCGATGAGGCGCGGACTTTTTCCAGGTCGAGACCTTCGACCTTGCCGATTGCCTCGAGCGCCGGCGCCGCCAGCTCATAGGCGTTCGTCGGCCCGTGGAATACCAACTGGTGTTTCTGCCCGCCCTGCACGCGGAAGATATCCAGCACATACTGCTGTCCGGGCCCGTGCTCAACCTGCGCGACCGTGCGCCGGTATAGAGATGCCTGCGGATAAGCTTGGGATTCGGCCTCCATGACCTTGATCGGGCCGTCTGCGGCGAACAGCGTGATCTTCCCGCCCCTTTCCTTGGTCACCTGCTCGGCGCCGTCCACCATGACGGTGTTATGGGCGAAGGTCCGGGTCGTCATCGGTTTCATCGGGTGGTCCCAGAGATACCCGAGGTCGCTCAGGAGCTCCTTCCCGTTCTGCCAATAGTAGAGGTTGAGGCTGTCGTCGTGGTGGTGATTGCCCCAGTCGCTCGCGCTGAGGACGAGACAGCTGTCGCGGCCGGTCGGGCCGCTCCTCAGGTATCCAAAGCGAAGCGCCGGGAAGGCGATGTCCGGTAGCGTCAGGGCCGGCACCTTCCTCTCCTCGAGCCCCGGCGGTCGATTGTAGATCGCCGTGCGCACGTCCCCCCCGGAAGACACGATATCTATCAGCGTGGGGGACGGCGCCGCCTTTCCCTTGCCCGCGGTCGGCCGCGGGGCGGTCTTCGCGCCCGCCTCAGCTTCGGCACGCATCATCCCGGCGAACTCTCCGAGGAGCGCCAGGTACTGCCCGTTCTCGGGATAATTGTCGGCCATGAGCTCCGCGAAGTGGGCGCCCAAGTTCGTTGTCAGGTGGCCGTCCGCGAGCGGGGGATAGTTGAGGTCCCCTTGCTGCCCGTTGAACATGGCCTGCCAGACCCGCGCGTAGGCGGTGTCATGGTAGAGGTCGATCTTGTCGATGCGCCGGCCGTCGGCGTCTTTATACCCCGGCGGGTCGCTGTAGCCGCGGAAGGCCTGTCCGAGCGCCTCGATGCCGTGGAGTGTCATCGTGGCATAGCTGTACGATTCCGACGTGCCGCCGTCCGGCAGGAACCAGCCGTCGACCGTCTTGAGAAAGACGTTGAGCCCGAACCGGACCATCTCCGGGTGTCCGAGCACCATGCCCGCCAGCGCGACGGCCGTGGCGTTCCCGACCGACTTGTTATTGACGGCTTTATCGGCGACGAGGAGCGCCGTGCTTTCGAGGAGCAGGTCCTTCTCGATCTTGAGCCGCTCCTCCTCGCTCAGGATGGGCGCCCCCGCGGTCTTCATGACGAGAAAGCTGTAGGCCTCGAGCATCTGCCGGACGAACCCCGCTTCCATGCCGGTTCCCGTCGCGCGGCCGCCCTGCCAGTAGCCGCTGTGGAGCTTCTTGTCCGGGCCGCCGGGCGCCGGCGTGATCTCGTCCTCCGGCAGGTTCAGGATGTTGAGCGCCGCCGCGTAAGGGTCCATATCGGCGTATTCGCCGTAACCGACGTGGACGAGCCAGTTGGGATAGACCTCGGCAAACCGCAGCAGAAGGCGCCGGGCGCCCTGCGCGTATTCGCCGTTCCCCGTCAGCGCGTAGGCCTCGGCGAGTTCCCTGCAGGCGCGCGTCGCTTCGGCCACTTTCCGGGCGCGGATGCTGGCCGTGAAGCTCGGCCGGGTGGCAAACCCGAAGAGGACGAATTCCGGCCCGCCGTAGAAGCTCAGCTTCTGCCCCGTCCTCGTCGTGAAGGCCAGGCTTTCGGGATACTTTTCGTTGGGATAGACCGTGCCGCAGACTTCGCAGGTCATCTCGTCAGGCTTCGCCGGGTCCCACTTGTATTGTCCGTGCGGGTGCGCCGGCTTCTTGAGGTCCCGGCAGGCCGGGCACGGCGTGAACAAGCTGTCCCCGGGCGTATCCACCGGGATCATCGTCGCGAGCCACTCCGGCGTGAGTTTGCCCAGCCAGCTGTCGGCGCTGCGCCCGACTTCCTGCGCGTAGGCGCGCGCCCAATCGTAGCGCCGCATGTTCTCCCTGGCCCGATCGAGGTCCGCCGGTTTGATCGTGCCCGCCGGGTGCACGACCGTCGTCCGGAAGCGCGTCCACGCGGACCAGTCCAGGAGCGGTTCGTCCGCCGGTGCCCGCCGTGCCTGGGCCAGGCCCAGAGTTGCTGTCACGAGCAGCATTCCGATGATTCGCATTCTCATGCTCGGTACTCCTCTCCAAAGGCGTTGATCAGCCCAGCCCCGTCGCCGGATCATACGAGCTTCCTCGGCGGGGCCTGGGAAAGCCTCTTATTAGAACAAGAATTCGTCATCCTGTCGAGCCGCGATGATCCTTCTCCGCGGCGGAATCGTTCGCGAATTCGGCCGGACATCTCAAATCGCGCATAACTGCGGCCGCCTCAGTAGCCCGCGGCCGCACCGTCCTCGCTCCGGGCGTCGGCGGCGCCGGTGAGCCCACCTTTCCAGGGGCCCGCCAGTATCCCCATGGCGTCGTTGGCTTCGAGCGACTTGTTTTCGCGGGCCTTGTGTCCCATCCCTTTATACAACCCGAGCGAGTCCATCGAAAAAACGCCCGTCTCGTATTCCGTGATATCGGGCAGCCACTGGTGGTGGATGCGCGGCCGGGCGAGCGCCCGGGCGATGTCCATCCGGAAGTCGACGACATTGAGGATGACCTGGAGGACGGCGTTCGGGATCGCCCGGCCGCCGGGGCAGCCGATGACAAGATAAGGCTTCTTGTCCCTGGTAAGGATCGCGGGGCACATGCTCGACAGCATCCGTTTCCCCGGCGCGACCGCGTTGGCCTTCGTTCCGATCTGGCCGTGCTCATTGGTGTTCCCGGGGACGGGGTTGAAGTCGCCCATTTCGTTGTTCAAAAGGAACCCGGCCCCCTCGACCACGATCCCCGAGCCGTACCAGCTCTCGATCGTCGTGGTCAGGGAGACGGCATCGCCCTCCTTGTCCATGACCGAGATATGAGTGGTATGGGGGCCTTCGCCCGGCGCCTCGATATCTTCGACCCGGCTCGTCCGGGCTGTGTCCCTCGGGATCTCATCCCTCAACCGTCCCGCGTGATCCTTCGAGATCAGCCTGTCCACGGGCATATCCGGGTTGGCTTCCGGGTCTCCCAGGTATCTCGCCCGGTCCAGATACGCGGAGCGCATGGCCTCCGTGAGAAGGTGCAGATACGGCGCGGAATCGTGGCCCAACGCCGACAGGTCGTATCCCTCGAGGATGTTGAGCATCTCGAGCAGCACGACGCCCCCTGAGCTTGGCGGACCCATGGCGTAAACGTCATAGTCCGCGGTACGTCCCGCGCAGCGGCGGCCGTTCCACGGCCTCGTATTTCGCCAAGTCGTCGGCGGTGATCAAACCGCCGTTATGCCGCATGAAGTCGACGATCAACCGGGCCGTCGGGCCGCGATAGAAATCCGCCGCGCCCTCCGCCTGGATCCGTTTCAGCGTCGCGGCCAGGTCCGGCTGGCGCCACAGCTCTCCCTCTTGATAGTCCGTCCCGTCCGGTTTCAGAAACACCCGGGCCGACGACGGATAGCGCGAGAATTTTTTTCGATAGAGCGGGATGTTCTTCGCCAGGAATCGGCTGATCGGGATACCCTTCCCGGCCAACCGGACCGCGGGCTGGAGGAGTTCATTCCACGGCAGGCGGCCGTATTTCCGGTGGGCGAGCTCGAGGCCGGCTACCGAGCCCGGCACGCCGGCCGACAGGATGCCCTCGTGATTGGAGTTATCGCGGATCTTGCCGTTCTCGTCGAGGAACATCGTCGGCGAGGCGGCGAGCGGGGCTCTCTCCCGGAAGTCGAACGTCGTCACCCGGCCGTCTTTGGCATGGAGAACGAGGAACCCGCCGCCGCCGAGATTCCCGGCGCCGGGATAGGTGACGGCCAGGGCGAAGGCCGTGGCGACCGCCGCGTCGACGGCGTTGCCCCCGGCTTTCAGGATGCTCAGCCCGACTTCCGAGGCCCGCCTTTCCGAGCTGACGACCATTCCCTGGCGGGCTGAGACCGGCTTCGGTGGCAGCGTCGCGGCCGGAAAGACGCCCCAAGTCAGCGCCAGGGTCAGCAGAATGGCCCGGATGGATTTTGGCAGCTTCATTTTGATATGCGATGATATACAGTCACGCCGCCGCAAGTCAATCGGAAAAGGACACGCTGCTGCCTAGTCCATCGCCGCTCACGTTGACTTTGACCGGATGAACCTCCGTTCGTGTGATTGTGTCGTTCCTCAATGGGGTCCTGTCACGGCGCGTCCCGACATATTTCGTAGACGCTGTCCGTATTCGAGTCACCCTTGATTCCGTTTTTTCAGGATATTTCGCAGAATAGCGACTCCGAGTCGCTCCGCCGCTATTCTGATGGTCACTCCGAAGACTCCGCTTCCCGCCGGTCCCCGTCGCTTCGGGCGGGCAGGGACTGGCGCCGTGCCACCCCCACCATGTCCTCTCGGCATCACACGAAACGAGGCGTTGCCACCTTGACCAGGGAATTGACATCCGGCTGGTGAGGAGGTACAAATTTGAGGAGAGGAAGGAAATCATGAACATCGGCATCTTGGGAACCGGCATGGTCGGGCGGGCGCACGCCGCGAAACTCACCGCGTTGGGGCACGACGTCGTGATCGGGACCCGCGACGCGGCCAAGACGCTGGCCGTGGACCAACCCGATGTCATGGGCAATCCGCCCTTTCGCGCTTGGCAAAAAGAGCACCCCGAGGTGAAGCTCGGGACGTTTGCCGAGGCTGCGGCCAATGGCGAGATCGTCATTATCGCCATTCACGGCGCGGCGGCGATCGCGACGCTCAAGCCTCTCGAGGCCGCCCTCGACGGCAAGATCCTGATCGACATCACGAACCCGCTCGATTTTTCGAAGGGCATGCCGCCGTCCCTCTTCGTCAGTAATATGGATTCCCTGGGCGAACAGATCCAGCGTGCTCTTCCGAAAGCAAAAGTGGTCAAGACGCTGAACACCATGAACGCGATGCTCCAGGTCGACGCGCGGCGCCTGGCCGGCGGCGATCACCACCTTTTCGTCAGCGGCAACGACGCCCCGGCCAAGGCGCGGGTCATCGCGCTCTTTAAGGAATGGTACGGCTGGGAAAACACCATCGACCTCGGCGACATCACGACGGCCCGCGGCGCGGAGATGATCCTCCCGATCTGGGTGCGTCTGTGGGGCGTTCTCCAAACGCCCTTCTTCAATTTCAAGATCGTCAAGTGAGGCCGGGGGCCGCCGCCCCAAACTCAATTGGTGACAGGATATCAATTCCCCATTTTTCGGGCAGGCGGCGGAGTCCGTCGGAATTGGTGAATTGATATCCTGTCACCAATTCAACAATGACCGATCAGCGCGGCGCCGAGCCCGTGATCAGTTCGGCGAGCTTGGCCCGCGCCGTCTCGTAGGCCGCGGGGTCTTTCTCCCATTCGAAGAAAGACGGTGTCAGTGAGCGGACAAGCTGCCGGGCCTCCTCGGCTTTGCCCTGCCGCTCGGCGATGGCGAGATACTCGAAGTCTTCGATGGCGTCGCGCAGGGCTTTTAGGCGTATTGAGGGGACGATCCCCTCGCTCCCCGTGGCCCGGGCGGGGTAGACGAGCGAGCCATCGCCGTTGAATATGGGCGCTTCCTCGCCTTCCTTGACCCCGGCCTTCTCGGTGTAGAACGGCGCCGTCGTCCAGGGGTCGTCGGTCTCCCCCCAGTAGGTCAGGCCGCCCCAGTAGAGCAGGCCTTTCATGCCGTCGCGCCAGGCCATCCAGGTCGGCACGCGGTAGTTGAGAAGGGGATAATCAATTTGCCACCACGGGGTTGGCTCCATCTGGCAAAGCGCGGTGTAGGTCCAGATCGTTTCGCCGAGCGCCTGGCGCTCTTCCGCCTTGTCCTGGCGATGGAGAGAGAAAAGCGGACACCAGATGTCGACTGCGCCGTAGAGGTCGCCCCAGGAAATGTTGGCGTGCCACTGGTCGGGCCCCGTCCAGGGCTGCTCGACGACCAGGACCTTGACGACGGACTTGGCTTCGCGGACCGCTCGCCCCCAGGTCTGAACATAGCGGTACTGCTCGGCCGAGTTCGGCTCGTCTTTGAGGTAGGTGTAAAAAAGAACGTGGGGCCGGGCGAGTTCCTCGGCGGCCCGGTTGAACGCCGCCAGCCAGGCGTACAGCCGCACCCGTTCCTTCCCGGGATCCTTGACGGCCGTGTCGGGATGGGGCGTTTGGACGGCGTTGACGTGATGGCGGTCGATAAACTCACGCAGCGCATCTATATTCTGGCTTGGAATGGCGAAGGCGCCGTCCGGCTGCTCCTGGGGAGCGAGCCAGGCGTCGGGCGGCACGGCGTTGAGGCGGTGCTCGCTTAAGACGTCATTGCACTGGCCTTCGACGGCGGCCCAGTCCTTGGGCTCGGGCTCGACCCCGGCTTCCGCCCGCTCGCGGTAATAACCGCGCAGGCGCCCGGCAGGGGCGCCGAATTCCGTGACGAGGGTCGGCGTCGGCGGCAGCGCGAAATCCCAGACGGTGAGCGAAACGGGAACGGCAATCGGTTTCACGCCGTCCGCGGCGGCGCGAAAGGTCCCGCGGTAAACGCCGGGCGCCGCGGCTTCGGGGACGAAAATGTCGATCCAGAAACCGTGCGTCTCGGCGGCCGGGAGGTCGAAGGGCAGGGCGCGGAACCGGACCGCGGTTTGATCCCCCGACGCCTCTTCAGGACGAACGGGGATGAGGGCGTCTGGATACCAGCCGGCCCGGAAGTCGTCGTTACGGTGCGTGCCTTTTTCAATGTGGAGCTGGTGCTGGCGGTAGAGCCGCGTTTGAGAGGCGCCGAGCGACGCGCCGCCTGGACCGGCCAGATCGCCGGGCTCGAGACGCACCCCTTTGAGCGGCGCCTCCGAGCGCGCCAGGATTTGGAAGCTCACCCACTCGTTCCGGGCGGCGGATATATCCACCGCCAGGGACGCCGCCGGCAATTCGTCCCGCAGGACGCGACGCGTTTCGGTCACGGTCCAGACGTCCCATTTCGCTTTCGGCGCGCAGGCCGCGGATAAGCAAACCAGGACGGTCAGCCATGGAAATCGATGGAATTTCATTGTGTTTGAACTCCCTATTCCAAGAATATTACTCATAACGGGAAATCGCCGCAAATCAAAAAACCGGGAGCCGGCTTGATACATGGAGGTCACCGGAAATAGAGGGGCGTCTTCAACGCCTTTTAGGCCGGTCAATTGGGCGGAGGAAGCGGCCGCAGCTGTCACGATCCTCCGTACGGTCGTCGAGATCTGCCTGGCTGCGACACAAGAATTTTTTCAGCGGCTGCCTTGACTGCGGCCACCCGCGTTTCGAGTCTGATGATCTGTAAGGTCCTTGCCTTTTAAGCGCGGGCAATGCCCTTAAAGCCTTATCAAAGGCGATAGTTATTAATAAAAATACCCTGAAGTCAAGCAGGGTGAAGACGGCTCGCGGCATTCTCCAATTGACTTCTGCGCGGCCTTATGCTACTGATATTCATTCATTTAACAGCGGGATAAGGAAGGGTTTCGCATGGCGGCGCTCGTCGTCCCTCTTTCGAGCCGTAAAGCGTGCGACCCGTCTATCGCCGGAGGCAAAGGCGCCGGGCTGGCCCGCCTCCTGAGGGCCGGATTCCCCGTCCCGCCGGGATTCGTCATCACCACGGCCGCTTTCCGAGAGCCCCTGAATTCAGCATCCCGGCTGGTTACCCTCGAGGCGGCCCGCCGCTTCTCGCTCAACTGGACGATACCCGATAACCTCCGCCGGGCCATCCTCGCCGCCCGCCACCGGTTAGGCGAGGGCCACGTCGCCGTTCGTTCTTCGCTCGTCGGCGAGGACTCCGGGGCGGCGTCCTTCGCCGGGCAGCTTGACACCGTGCTCGACGTCGACGGCGAAGCGGCCCTCCTCGACGCCGTCCGCCGCGTCCTCGCCTCCGCTTTCGGTGAGCGCCTCCGGGCCTACATGAGGCAGACCGGCTCCGGACCCGCGCCGCCCTCCGGCCTGACCGCCTCCGCCCTCCCGTCCCTTTCCCTGGCCGTCGTCGTCCAGATGATGGTCCGGGCCGAGGTCGCGGGCGTTGCCTTCAGCGCCGACCCCGTCTCCGGAGAGAGCGACGTCGTCATCGAAGCCGCCTCCGGCCTCGGCGAGGACCTCGTCCAGGGCCGTGTCCGCCCGGACCGCTACCGCATCGGTCCGCGCGGCGAGCTGACCGAATCGACGCCCGCCGTCCCCTCCGGACCGGTCCTTGGCGAGGCCGATGTCCGCAGCCTCGCGGAGATCGTCCGAGCCATCGCCTCGCAAGCGGGCTCCCCGCGGGACGTCGAGTGGGCCCGGGACGCGAGCGGCTTCCGCATCCTGCAGGCCCGCCCGATCGCGTCCCTCGCCGGGCTCCGGCTCTATTCGCGCAAGCTCGTCTCCGACATGGCCCCCGGCCTCGTCCGGCCGCTCGTCTGGTCCACGAAGTACCGGAGCATGGTCACGAACGTCCTGGCCCCGGCCTTCGAGTCCGTGCTGAAAGCTCCCGACCTCGACTACACCCGGCTCATCGTCAGATTTTACTCGCGCGTCTACACCGATATGACCCTCGTCGGCGAATCCTTTGCCAGGCTCGGTTTCCCGGTCAACTACTTCGACATGATCCATCGCGACGAGAAGGCGGAGAAGAAGAGGATCCCCCTGAGGCCCCGGATGGTCCCGGCCTTCTTCCGCCTCGCCCGGCTGGCCCGGCGCATCTTCCGGATGGCCCGCAAGGTCGAGCCGTTCATCGAATCGCAGGACAGGAAGCTCGACGGCTACCGGACAAAGGTCTGGCGCGAGGAGAGCCCCGAGAACCTCCTGCAGGACCTCGACCGGCTGAACGCTCTTCACGCCGCCTCGCAGTGGTCGATCGTCGCGATCGCGATGAACATGGCCGTGCGGAGCCGCTTCCTGCGGCGGATGATCAAGCGCCGCGTGCCCGGGGCGAGCCTCGGCGACGTCATCAAGGGCTACGGGAGGAGCGGCGGCTTGGCGCCCTTCGAGGCTATGCGCGAGCTCGGCGCTTCCGCCAGGGCCCTCGACTCCGCCCTGCTCGAGAGGCTCGCGTCCGACGAGGTGGCGATCGACGTCGCCGCCGGGCTCGCCGCTTCGGAGCCGGGGCGCCGCCTCCTCGGGGAATTCGACGCGTTCATGGGCCGCTACGGCTTCCTCAGCGCCAACGGCAGCGACTTCTCCGAAGTCCCGTGGATCGAGAACCCGCGGGCGATCTGGCGGACGGTGGCGCGGATCGCCCTGCACCGCGATTCCGCCCCTTCGCCGGACGGCGCGGAGGCCCACCGCGACGAGGTCCTGGGCCTTGTCCGGGCCGGGCTCGGCCCGGTGCGGCGCCGCGCTTTCGACCGCCTGCACCGCTCGACGGTCCGCTACATCGGCTGGCGGGAGCGGGTCAGCATGCTCATGACCGAGGACTCCTTCCTCATGAGGCGCTGCGCCCTCGCGCTCGGCCGGATGCTCGCCGAGAGGGGGGTTCTCGAACAAACGGAGGACGTCTTCTTCCTCTACGCCGACGAGCTCCGGGAGGCGGTCACGGGGCGGACGGAGGCGGGCGCGGCCGCCGCGGCAAAAGTGACGGCTGAGGCCGCGTCCAAGGTCGCGGCCCGCAAGGCCGAGATGGCCGCCGACGCCGGGATCGACCCGCCCGAGACGATCTTGGCCGACGGCTGGAACGCCCCGCCCCGGCGTCCGCTGGCGCCCGAACCGGGGCTGGACACCCTCTCCGGCATCGGCGCGAGCGCCGGGGTCGTGCGGGGCCGGGCCAGGATCGTCCGCGATCCGGCTTTCGACGGCCGCCATCTCACGCGGGAGGACGTCCTCGTCGTCCCGTTCACCGACATCGGCTGGACGCCCGTGCTGGCGGAGGCCGGCGGCATCGTCGCCGAATCGGGCGGTCAGCTGTCGCACTCGTCGATCATCGCCCGCGAGTTCGGCATCCCCGCCGTGGTCAGCGTCCGCGGCGCGACGAGCCTCATCCGCGAGGGGCAGGCCATCACCGTCGACGGCACGGCCGGGCGGGTCTACCTGCATCCTGAAGGAAAGCCGTAAGGAGGCGCGCATGGATCCCGTCATCGCTTTAGTCCTCGCCGTCGGCGGCTATCTCATCGGATCCGTATCGATGGCCCGGATCGTCACGCGGGTCGTCGCGCCCGAGACCAAGGTCACGGACAGGTTCGAGGTCGGCCTGGAGGGGAGCGACAAGAAGCTGGCTTTGGGGACGGTCAGCGCCTCCTGGGTCTCCTACCACGTCGGATCCAAGTGGGGCTTCCTGACCTACGTCCTGGACATGCTCAAGATCGTCGTCCCGGCGGTCGCCCTCAGGAAGATCTGGCCGGCGGAGCCGTATTTTCTCGTCGCGGCGGCGGCCGGGGTCGCCGGGCACATCTGGCCCGTCTACCACCGGTTCAAGGGCGGCCGGGGGATCTCGGCGATCTACGGCGGCCTGCTCGTTATCGACTGGGCCGGGGTGCTCGTTTGTTCTATCGGAGGCATGCTCTTCGGGCTCGTCGTCCTGAGGGACGTCCTGACGGCCTACATGGCCGGCGTCCTCCTCATCATCCCCTGGGTCTTTTTCCGGACGCACAACTGGGCCTACGTGCTTTACGCCGTCGTGGTCAACATCCTTTTCGTTATCGCCATGCTGCCCGAGATCAGGAACTGGCAGAGGATCAAACGCGAAGAGAAGTGGGACGACCCGGCCGCGGTCATCGAGCTTTCGGGGATGGGCCGGGGGCTTCTCAAGATGGGCCGAAAGCTCGGGCTGATCAAGAAGAAGGGCGGAGCGACGACAGGGAGGGGAGGAGGGCCGGCGGATGCCGTCTGATCCCGTCGTCGTCATCCCGGGTTTCCTGCTGACGCCCGGGCGCTTCAAGGAGACGACGGCGGCCCTGCGCGAGCTCGGGAACACCGACGTCCGCGTCGTGCCGGTGACGGCCCGCGACTGGGGCATGAGCGTCTTCGCGGCGGGCTGGGCGCGCATCCTGTCCAAGCTCGAGCGGACGGTCGAGGCCGCGCTCGAGGGATCGGGCGCGGAGAAGGTCGTCCTCGTCGGGCACAGCTCCGGCGGGGTCATGGGCCGGCTCTTCCTGGCGCCGGAGCCCTTCCGGGGCCGCGTCTACGACGGGAAACGGCGGGTCCGCGCGTTGATCACGCTCGGGAGCCCCCACCAGGCCAAGCGGGCATCGCCGATGAGGCGGCGGGTCCAGCGTCTCTACCCGGGGGCCTATTTCGCGCCCGAGGTGGAGTATCTCTCGGTCGCGGGGAAGGCCGTCCGGGGCGACCGCGAAGGGACGGCGCGCGAGCGGGCCGCCTTCCGCGGTTACCGGACGCTCTGCGGCGACGGCGCGCTCTGGGGGGACGGCGCCGTGCCCGTCGAAGCAGCGCTCCTCAACGGCTCGCGGCACCTCATCCTCGAAGGCGTCCATCATTACAGCCTGGGCAAGGGCCGCCGCTGGTACGGCAGCGCCGACGTCGTCGCCGAGTGGTGGCGCTCCTTTTTCCCGATTCTTTCTTCGCTGTAATCCCGGGATTGATTGAGAAACAGGTGTCATGTCCCCCTATTTCGATGGAAGCGGCGGTGGATGGGGCAGCGGCAGTTCTCGCAGGCCGGGCAGACCGACAGCATGACCGCCGCGTGGGCACCGAGCAGGAGGACGCAGAAGACGATGAGCAGGGGCAACGTCTGAAATAACCAATACACGGGGAAGGCACCCAACAGGAAGAGCGTCCCCAGGATGCCGGCGAAGTCCCACCTCGTGTAGTTCTCGGTCTTCCTCGACGGCAAACGCAGGCTCAGGCGCCCCGGCCAGACCATCAGGCAGGCCTCGCCCCGGCTGGCGCACTTGCCGCAGAAGAGGTAGACGATCACGGGCAGGCCGGCGGCGATCATCAAGGCGTAGAGGACCGCCACGAGGGCCGACTTGAGGGCGATGGCCACGAGCCCGACGAGGAGCGAGCCGAGAAGCAGGAGCAGCGTGGAGAGCCCGAAAAAGCGGGGGGAGAGCTTATTGCCGCCCGTTTCAATATTCATCTCGCCTCCAGTCGCCGTCACGACCTTTCACGTTTTTCTCCACGTTTTTTTAATGGGAGACATGATACTGATTATCCTATTTAATCACCCCGCCGGGGCAAAAAGAAATGGGAAACAGGCCACATCTCCCCCTATTTAGCGGAGCGACGCCTTCGTGAAGACGTGGTCGGGGATCGCGGCATTGAATTCGATCGCTTCGAGGGCGAATTCCGTCCCCTTGCCTTCCTTAAGCGCGTCCTTGAAGACGATGCGCCTCGGGACCCAGCGCCCGCCCTGGCGCTCGACGCTCTTGACCTCGGTCGTCTTGAGCATCTTGCCGCCCTTGGCGAAGCGCTCCTCCCGCAGGACGACGTAACGCTCCTTGTCGACCCATATCTTGCGCCTGAAGTAGGCGATCTCCTCGCCCTTGGAGACGAGGTCGAGGACCCAGCACCTCCGCCCCTCGTAGTCCTCTTCGCCGGCGACCGTCGCCTTGTAGAGAACGGCCAGGCGCGGGTCCTCCATCATGTCCTCGTACGACAGGTCCGAGCCCATGACCGACTGGCGGAGCATGTGACCGGAGATGAGGATGGTCCTGTCCGACGCCGGCGTGTAGGTCCAGAGCTGGTCCTCGAGCTTGAGCATCTTGGTGCCCTTCTCGCGCGGCGGGTCGAGGTACTCGGTGAAGGATTCGGTCCGGCCCCTGATCCACGACTTGGACTTGACGCTCCGCGAGCCGCGCCGGCCGTGGATGGTCATCGTGCTCGTCGTGACCTTGTTGTCGGAGCCCATGTTCTCGTCGGCCCGCCGCAGGATGGCCTCGCCGTCCTCGGCTTGGGCGGCGGGCGCGGAAAAGCCGGCCGCAGCCGCCGCGGCCAGGCCGAGTGCGGCCAGCCCCAGGATTACGAACAGGACGCGGTGTTTCATGCTTCGAACTCCTTGGCCAGCTGGGAGGTCTGCCGCTTGTAGACGCCGATCCCCGAGACGGCTTTGCCGAGGAAGGTCGCGGCCAGGCCGGGGACGAACCCGATGACGTAGGACAGGGGTGTCACCCGGGCCCGCAGAACGTCGGTGATGATCATCGAGGCGTTCTTCATCATCGACCCGATGTCGAGACCCTTCGTCTGGAGATAGTAGGCCGCGGCGAGGCCGAGAGCCGTGCCGACGGCCGAGCCGAGGAGGCCGACGATCGCACCCTCGGCGATGAGCGACCTGTAGAGCCGGCCGTGGTCCTCGCCGAGGGCCAGGCGGATGCCGAACTCGCCGTAACGGCGCAGGCTCCCCATGAGTCCCGCGTTCCAGAGGACGATGGACATGACCAGGATGAACAGGATGAGCATGAGCGAGTAGATGGCCCTGGCGAAATCGATGGTCTGGGCGAACCCGCCTTGCTCGTGAAGGGTCAACATCGTCGGGGCGAACTCGCCGGCGTCGCCGCCGCGGGCGGCGTTGAACGCGGCCGCCAGGGCCGCGGCTTCTTTCCGGCGGTAGAGCGAGTCCCTTTCGAACCCGAGGACCTCGCCGGCCGCGTCCCCCATGTCGAGGGCGGCCTGGATGTCGGCGATGTCGGCCAGGACCGCGCCCCGGTCCATGGCGGAGATGCCGAAATGGAGCGTGCCGGAGACGACGAAATTCTGGACGGACATGGCGCCGTACATGGTCGCGCCGATGAGGGTCACCGTCGCGCCGGGCCCGACGCCGAGCCGGGCGGCGAAGGCATCGCTGAGGAGGATCTCGCCGGGCCGCTCGGGCAGGCGGCCGCGGACGACGGCCTTGTCCAGGTTGAGGAGGACCCTCTCGGGGCTCCCGGGCGACCGCAGGTCGACGGCCAGGCCGGCGGCCGGCCCCTGGACGCGGGTCTCGCCGTTCTCGTCGGGGATGTCGACGAGGCCGCCGAACCTGATGCGGGGCGTCCAGACGAGGCCGGGGTATTCGCGGCGGAGCTCGGCGAGCAGGGCCCCCACGCCCATCGAGGGCCAGGTCGTTCGGGGCGAGTTCGGCTTCGGCGGCGTAGGCGCGGGTCATAACCTTGACGTGGCCGGCCGAGAAGCTGGCGCCCGACTCGACGATCGTCGACATGGCCCCGTTGATCCAGCTGAAGCCGACCACGGTCAGCATCGCGCCGAGGACGACCGTGACGAACGGCAGGAGGCTCCGGGACCGGTCGCGGAGGAGTCCCTTGAGGAGGAAGCGGATCATGTCATCCGCCCCCTCAGCGCGTCAGTCGGCTTGAGCTTGGCGATCTTGCGGGTCGGGAGGAACGAGACCACGGTCGTCGTCAGGAGGACGATGAGCGTGGTCCCGGCGATGAGGCCGATGCCGTAGGTCGGGAAGAGCCGCTCGCCGATGGCGAAGCCGTAGCTGTCGGTGTCGCCGGGCAGGGCCCAGCCCGTGCGGGCCATCCAGCCCAGGAGCGGGATGCCATACACGGCGGCGACCAGCGCGGCCAGGACGCCGTTGAGCATGCCTTCGAGGGTGAAGAGGCCGATGACCTTAGCCCGCGTGAAGCCGAGAGCCATGAGCGTGCCCATCTCACGGCGGCGGTGGAAGATCGAGAGGACTTGGGTGTCGAAGATGGCCAGCATGGCCAGGGCGAGAAAGATGGCGTAAATGATGGAGCTTCCGGCCGTCTTCGACTCGACCATGGCCCGGAGGTCGGCCAGGAAGTCGTCCTGGTCGCGGAAAACCCATTCGCCGGGGCCGGCGGCAGGCCCGGGCAGGGACACGCCCTGGGCCAGGACGACGTAGGTCGCCTTGCCGGCGAGGCCGGTCATCTCGCGGAGACGTTCGAGCGGAACCCAGATCTGGCCGGAATCGACCGTCTGGACAGAGGTCTTCATGATCTCGACGACGGCCGCGTCGCGGGCGTCGAAGGTGCCGCGGGCGTCGCGCCACTGGAGGGTGAACGTGTCGCCCTTCTCGAGGCCGGCCGTCTTAGCCATGCGCTCGCCGACGAGGACGGGGATCTCTTCCCCGGAGGTGACGGTGCCGAGGAAGGAGGTCGGCATGTCGACCACGGCCTGGCTGGGATCGACGCCCTTGATCCGGACCGTGAACAGGCGGCCTTCGGGGTAGATCGTGCCCTGGATGACGAGGACGGGGGCGGCCCGGCCCGACGCGGCCAGGGCGGCGAGGGCCGCGGGGACGGGGCCGTGGGCGTCGGCGAGGGTCAGGGGATCGTAGGGGTCGTAGGCCGGGTGCTGGAAGTGGCCGCCGCCGATCTCGACGGCGATCATGGCCTCTTCGGCTTGCCGGTTCATGCCTTTGAGCAAGCCCTGGGTGAAGATGATGAGAACGAAGGAGAGCGACAGGACAAAGACGTTGAGCCAGGTCCTGAGGCCCGCGCCGAGAAGGTTCTTGATGGCCAGCTTGAGGATGGTCATGGACGGGCTCCGCGGGCTCCGCCGGGCCGCCCGTCGGCCGGCTCGTCAACGTCGACGCGGCCGTCGACGAGGGTGATCTTGCGGCGCAGGTACTGCATGACCTTGGGGTCGTGGGTGGCGAAGACGAACGTCGTTCCGAGCTCGCCGTTGAGCCGCTCCATCGTCTGGAGGATGTTGTGGGAGTTCTCGGCGTCGAGGTTGGCCGTCGGCTCGTCGGCGAGAACGATGTCCGGCTCCTTGACGACGGCCCGGGCGATGGCCACGCGCTGCGACTGGCCGCCGGAGAGCTGGGCGGGCTTCGACTTGGCGCGGTCGGCGAGGTGGACCCATTCGAGGGCGGCCATGACCTTGCGGCGGCGCACGGCGGGCGGGTCGCCCAGGAGGAGCAGGGCGAACTCGACGTTCTCGTAGACGGTGTAGACGGGGAGGAGGTTGAAGGTCTGGAAGATGAAGCCGATGTGGCGGTTGCGGAGGCGCGCGGCCTCCCTGTGGGTGAGCGACTCGATCGCCTGGCCCATGACGACGGCGCTCCCTTCGGAGGGCGCGTCGAGCGAGCCGATGATATTGAGCAGGGTCGTCTTGCCGGAGCCGCTCGGGCCGACGAGGCCGGAGAACTCGCCCTTGTCGAAGCTCAGGTTGATGCCGGCCAGGGCCTCGAGCCGGTGAGGGCCCATGGCGTAGATCTTCTTCAGATCCTTGGTGACGATGATGGGGGGATTCAGCATGCGGGCCTCGTTTCTCGTCCTAGAAATAGTAGGCGAGGAGGAGCTGGATGCCCGTCCCCGCGAAGGAGGTCGACCCCGGCTGGCCGGTGAAGATCAGGAGCTCCTCGGGGTTCTTGAAGAGCATGGCGTTGAAAGAGAAGGCGTCGGAGGTCCGTTTCCAGTTGAGGAAACTGTAGACGTTGTCGTTCCTCCAGTCGTAGTAGAAGATCGCGGAGATCTCGTCGCTGGGGCCGAGGGGGTAACGGGCGAGCATCCCGGTTAGGCTCTGGGATTCGCCGGGGGCGAAGGCCTCGGCGCTCGACTCCAGGCGGAAGTGCTCGGCCAGGACGTTGAGCCCGTTGCCCAGGCCGAAGGTGTAGTCCAAGCCGACCGTGAAGGACCGCTGGTAGGGCAGGGGGAGGAGGGGCGTCTGCTGGTGGACGAGCGCGCCCTCGAGCCAGAACCCGATGCCGAAGTCCCACTTGCCGTCGAGGCCGATGCGGTCCTCGGGGACGGGAGGGACGGGGACTGGCGAGACGGGGTCCATGACGGGCACGAGGCCGTCAATCGCGGCCTTGCGGTGATGATAGGTCGCGGCGATCTCGCCCTTGAAGAGAGGGGCCTGGATGCGGCCGCCGAACTCGGGAGTGTCCTTGTCGGGAGGAACCAGGTCGAAACCGCGTTGGGCGTCGTTGCCGTACATGGTCCAGGCCCAGACATTGGTGTTGCCCTTGGTGTAGTAGCGGAGGAGCAGGGCGTAAACGCCGTCGGTGAGCTGGAGCGGGTCGCGGGGATCGAGTGTGTCGAACCACATCATGGGGCGGAAAAGGGTGGCCGAGCCGAAGCTGACCTTCTGGAGGCCGGCGCGGGCCTCGAAGCGCGAGGTCGAGAGGCGCAGCCAGGCGCGGTAGCCTTTGATGTCGCCGGACGGGTCGGCGGGGGCGTCGTGAGGGAGGAGGACCGAGCCGTAGGTGTTGACGGAGGCCTCGGCGTCGATAGTGACGTTGCGGCTCGCGGCGAGCGAGAACGTGGCTTCGGGGATGAAGCGTAGGGAGAAGAAAGGCTCGAAGGTCGTGTCGAAGCGGGCAGAGGAGAGGAGCGAGGTCATGCCGCGGAAATGGAAGCCTTGGGGGGAAGATGATGAGGGAGTGGAGTCAGCGGCTGGGGCGGCGCTTTGGGCCGGCGAGGGAAGCGGGGATAAGAGGGCGAGAGAGAGGGCGAGAAGCAGATAGACGGGCAGTCCGATGGGAATTAAATCGGGCGCCGCTCCTTCTCGCATCGGTTTCCGCCTCGTTCCTCGATCCAACCCCGACATTTTTCCACAGCCCCCCGTCAGAGTCAATTTAAGGCAAAATTAGGGCCACTAAATCCGGGACACAATACCAATTCCCCAATTAAAAAACGGGGGAACAGGTATTGTGTCCCCCGAATCGGTTGACATCGGCCGCGCGGAATCAATATATTGGCCCGAGGAGAAGCCCCATGAGATTCGCCGTCGTCGGATTGGCTTACAGCCACCCATATACGTATACGCAGATCCTCCAGCGCACGGGGCACACAATCACCCATGTCGTGGGATGACGTCCCCGAGCGGCTGGCGGAGTTTTCGGAAAAGTTCGGCATCCCGGCCGTCGCGGATCCTGCCGGCATTCCGACGGCGGGGCTCGACGGCGTCATCTGCACGCACCGGCTGCCCGAGCGGATCGACCAGGCGGTGATGTTCCTCGAGAAGGGCGTCCCGACCTACACGAGCAAGCCGGCCGCGGCCTCGCTCGACCAGCTCGAGAGGCTCACCTCGACCATCCGGCGGACCGGCACCCCCTGGTTCAGCACCTCGGTCCTGCAGGTACGCTCCCGCCGTGCTCGGCCTCAAGGCCTACCTCGACAAGGGCAAGGCCGGAACGTCTTGATCCAGGTCCGGGGCGACCTCTTGCCACTTCATCAGCCACTACATGGAGGAACCCGGCATCTGGCAGGACGATCCGCGCCGCGGCGGCGGGTCGATCATCAACATGGGCATCCACGCCCTGGAGATGCTCTCGGTGCTCGTCGGTCCGCGCATCCGCCGGGTCTGGTGCAAAGCGGACAAGCGCTTCCACACGGAATCCTTGTCCGAGGACGCCGCCGTCATCGGCCTCGAATGGGAGGACGGCCTGCCGGGCATGATCGAGGTGCCCTGCGGCGTCAAGGGCGAGTCGTTCGGCGTCGAGATCTTCGGCCGCGAGGCCATCCTCAAGTTCTCGATCCCGAAAGGCGATATCCAGGAGGCCAGCGGCGCCGCCCTGGGCGACGTCGATCCCTGGGTGGAGTTCGGCTACGCGGGCACGATGGCGGCGTTCGTCGAGATGTGCCGGACGCGCCGAATGCCCGTGCCGCTCGAGGAAACGGAGCGGTTGGCCAAGGTGCTGATCGCCGCCCGGGCGTCGGCGGCATCCGGGCAACCGGTCGAAGTTGCCTGATACCCCCCGAGATATCTCGAATAGGAGCCTGCTGATGAAAAAACTCAGACGAATCCATATCGTCCTGGCGATCCTGCTGGCCGCTCTGGGCCTGCGGGCCGAAAGGCCCGTCACCCGTGAAAAGCCCGAGTGTGGAAACCCTCGGCATCCCGGTCAAGGCCGTCACCCATGTTGTCGTCAAGGTCGGCCTCAACCACGACGGCCGGCCGCAGATCTATTCCGCGATGGCCCAGAACGCGGCCAACTTCATCCTGCTCGTCGTCGACCCCGAAACCGGCGCCTTCCGCCAGATCATGCCCGAGGGCGAGAACCACAACTATCCCAACGCGCCGATCATGAGCCGGACCGGCCGCCTGTACATCGGCGCCGCCTACTCCGGGCATCTTTTCTATTTTGACCCCGAAAAAGACGCGCTCATCGACGCCGGCCTCATCCACGAGGGCAGCACCTTTCCCTGCGGTTTGGACGAGGACGCCTCGGGCAAGATCTGGATCGGGAGCTACGGCGACGCCGACCTCACTTCCTATGATCCGGCGACCGGCGAGTTCAAGGGCTACGGCCGGATGGACGACATCGACATGTATAACAAGCCGATGGTCAACGCCGACGGCCTGATCTGCAATCTCATCACGACCACCCGGCCGCACGTCGTCGTCCTCGACCCGAAAACCGGCGAGAAGAAGACCGTCGGCCCGGTCGTCGCCAAGGGGGGCAGCAAACGCTCAACATGACCAAGGGCCCCGACAAGAAGGTCTACATCGCCTCGAGCCAAGGCAATTTCCGGATCGAAGGTTTTACCGCCGTCCCGGTCGAGAAGGTCCCCGAGGGGCGGCCCATTGAACCTCAGCAAGGCATCGCCGCCGTGTCCTTCGCCGACGGGCCCGACCTGATCTTCCGTAAGCTCGAAATCCTGAAGACAGACGGCCAGACGCGCTCCTTCGACCTCGACTGGAAGGGGGCGGGCACCGACATCTTCGTGCTCCACCAGGGGCCGGACAACCTCCTTTACGGCTCGAGCATCCTTCCGGAGCACCTCTTCCGTTACGATCCGGCCACAGGCGAAATGAAGGATTTCGGCCGCTGCTCGATGTCGACGGGCGAGGCGTATTCGATGGCCAACCTCGACGGCAAGATGTATATCGCGTCCTATACGGGGGCGCGCCTGTCGGTCTATGACCCCGCCAAACCCTACAATTTCGGCGAGGCGCCGGACAGCAACCCGCGCGAGCTGGGCCGGATCGACGACGTCTCCTACAGGCCGCGGTCGTCGATCGCCGGGCCGCTGGGCCGCGTCTGGGTGGCCTCGGTACCCGATTACGGCACGTGGGGCGGACCGCTGTCGACCTATGACCCGAAGACTGAAACCAAAAATGCCTATTACCGGATCGCCGGCGACGCGAGCTGCTACACCCTTGCCGAGCTGCCGAAGCCGGGCCTGATCGCCGTCGGGACGACGATCCACGGCGGCACCGGGACCCAGCCCAAGGTCGACCAGGCGACGCTTTTCTTATGGGATTATCAGGCCGAGAAGAAGGACTGGGAGGGTCCGTTCGAGCACCCGGTCGAAGCGTTCAACGCCCTGGCGGCGGCGCCCGACGGCCGCCTCTGGGGAACGGTCATGACGAAGGACGCCGGGGAGCTGTTCGTGTTCGACCCGGCCGCCAGGAAGTTTGCCGGCCGCCTCGCGTTGCCTCCCGGGCGGCCGCTCGACCTGGGGCTTCAGTTTGGACCGGACGGCCGGCTCTACGGGTTTACGAGGTCCTGCCTTGTATAAGGTCAATCCCGAGATCGATGAAGCTCGAGACCGTGATCACCGCCGACGAAGCCTTCAGCGTGGCCGGCCCGATCATCGGGAACAACATCTACTTCGGCGACGGGCACGAGCTCAAGACGATCCGGCTGTTCGAATAGCCGGCTCCCGACGCCGGCCGGGGCATAAACTATCCCCCGGCGCGGGTTTAGCCGCCCGTCAGGAGCAGCGGTTCCAGCCGCAGTTCGGGCAGACCGGGCACTTCTCGTCCGGGAGCGTAGCCCCGCAGACCCGGCAGGTCGTTTCGTACATGTCCTTCGTCGTCGACTGGACCTCGCCCAGGTGCCGCTCCAGGACCTTGGCGATGGCGTCCGGGATGGATTGCACGAGCGCGCCCTCGGTGAACACCTGCTCCGAGCCGCCGATGCCCTTGAGCTGGCGGATGAGCTCCTTCACGTCCACGCCGCTCCGCAGAGCGGTCGAGATCAAGCGGCCGAGCGCCTCGGCGTCGGCCATCGTCGTGTAGCCGCTCTTGCCGATGCTCGTGAACACCTCGAACGGCTTCTGGTTGTAAAAGGAGATGGTCACGTAGAGGTTGCCGAAGCCCGTCTTGATCTTGTCCGTGACCGAGGGCAGCGTCACCGGCCGGTCCTTTGGGTAAGGATGCCCTTCTACGTGAGCCCCTTCCTTGTACAGCACCTGCTCGGCCCGGCTGCCGTCGCGGTAGATGGTGATCCCCTTGGTGTCGAGCTCGAAGGCGAGCTTATAAGCCTTGGCCACGTCCGCGACGGTCGCGCTGTTCGGGAAGTTGATGGTCTTCGAGACCGAGTTGTCGACGTGCTTCTGGAAGGCCGCCTGCATCTTGACGTGCCACTCGGGCGAGATCCCGTGGGCCGTGCGGAAATAGTCGGGGAGCGGGGCGGTCGGGTGGGCCGCCTTCCACTGGGCGTAGAGCGGATGGACGTCCTTGATCTCGCGGTCGATGATCTTCGACGTGAACTCGAAGGCGAACAGCGGCTCGATGGCCGAGGAACAGCCGGCGATCCGCGAGATGGTGCCGGTCGGGGCGATGGTCAGGACCGTCGCGTTCCGCATCTTCTTTCCCTTATAGACGGACTTGGCGATGTTCGGGAAATTCCCCCGCTCGGCCGCCAGCGCCGCGGAGGCCGCCGCCGCCTCCTTGCGCATGAAGGCCATCAGCTTTTCGGCCAGCTTCGTCGCCGGCTCGCTGTCGTACTTGAGCTTCATGATGATGAGCAGGTCCGCCCAGCCCATGACGCCCAGGCCGATCCGGCGGTTCGCCCGGGTCAGCGCCTCGATCTGCGGCAGCGGGTACTTGTTGACCTCGATGACGTTGTCCAGGAACCGGACCGCCAGGCGGACCGTCTGCGCGAACCGGTCCCAGTCGAAGGCGTCCTTCTTGCCGGGAACGAAATAGTGCGCCAGGTTGATCGAGCCCAGGTTGCAGGACTCGAACTCGTGGAGCGGCTGCTCGCCGCAGGGGTTTGTGGCCCGGATGGGGCCGAGGCCCTTGGTCGGGTTCCGGGCGTTGATCCGGTCGATGAAAATGAGCCCGGGGTCGCCCACCGCCCAGGCGGACTCGAGGATCAGCTCGAAGATCGGGCGGGCCTTCTTTTGGCCGATGACCTGCTTGTGGTAGGGGTCGAAAACGTCGTAGGACCCGTCGGCCTTGACGGCCTCCATGAAGACGTCGGTCGCCGCCACCGAGATGTTGAAATTGTTGACGCTCTTGCTGTCGATCTTCATCCGGATGAATTCCTCGATGTCCGGATGGTCGACCCGGAGGATGCCCATGTTGGCGCCGCGGCGGGTGCCGCCCTGCTTGACGGCCTCGGTCGCCGAGTCGATGACGCGGAGAAAGGACACGGGGCCCGAGGCGATCCCCTGGGTCCGCTTGACGAAGCTCCCCTTGGGGCGCAGGCGGCTGAAGTCGAACCCGGTGCCGCCGCCTTCCTTGTGGACGAGCGCGGCCTGCTTGACGGTCTCGAAGATCGAGTCGAGCGAGTCCTCGATGGGGAGGACGAAACAGGCGCTCAGGCACATGTCCCGGCCGGCGCCGGTCAGGGTCGGGCTGTTGGGGAGGAAATCGCGGGCCATCATGGCGTCGAAGAACTTCTTGCTCCAGGCGTCGGCGTCCTTTTTCGTCTTTTCCGCCGAGGCGATGAACCGGGCCACCCGGGTGAAAAGATCCGACGGCTTCTTGTCCAGGAAGTCGCCGTCCTCGTTCCGCATGAAGTAGCGCGCCTTGAGGATCTTCAGGGCGTTGTCGCTGAAACCTTGGTTGTCCGGCATCGGTTATCTCCTCTCTATTCCCTATATAACCTATAGAATCGATATATTCAATAGTATCTGGCGAGGCATGTTCCTTCCTCCCCCGACCCTCTCCCATCAAAGGAGAAAGATGACCGTCGTTGCCGGCACGCCGGGCGGCGGCACCACTCGCTTTCCCTGGCTATTTCCTCCCGATGGCCGCCAGCTTGGAGGCGATCGTCGCCTCCTTGTCCAGGCGGTGGTCGACGTGAAGGTCGATGTGGATGCGCTTGGCGCCCAGCTTGAGGATCGCCGCGTGCGCCTCCTGGATGACCCGGAAGAGCGCGGCCAGGTCGGGAGCCTCGATGGTCGTCGACATGCCACCGGTTTCGGTGTGGAGCCCCGAGGCCTCGATGACCCGGACCGCCTCCTTGACGAACCGGCTGACCGACGGACCCTCGCTCGTCGGAAAAATGGCCAACTCGGCGATGATCACGTGATTGTCCTCCCTCACCGGCGGCTGTTCCGGCCCGCGCCGCTTGCGCGCGCGGCGGAGCCCGGGGAGCCCGGTTCCGTACACCCTATTTTAGTAGGCGGGCCTCGAGAAATTCAACGGTCTGGAGGGCGCCATGAGCGCGACTAAGAGGGATCGGGCACGGGCCGGCTTGAGGGGCGGCCGCTTGAAGCCGGCCTGTCCTTAAGGTATATTTTTGCGGAGCGAAGGAAAACGGATGAGCGCGCATATTCTTTAAGGAGACGAACGTGAAGAACGAACTGCCGGAGATGGGGAAGATCTCCCCTGAGATATTCGATGAGCTGATCTACCCGCGGCTGGGGAAAGCGCGCCGGACGGTCCTCGTCGGCCCCAAGCACGGCGTCGACATCGGCATCGTCGATATCGGCGGCGGCCGGGTCATGGCCATGACCACCGACCCCGTGTTCATCGTCCCCGAGTACGGGTTCGAGCGGGCCGCCTGGTTCGCCATCCACATCCTCTGCTCCGACGCCGTGACCTCGGCGCTCGCGCCGACGTATCTTTCGATCGACCTCAACCTGCCGCTCGAGATGACGAAAGATCAGCTCGAGACGGTCTGGACGACGATCGACGCCGAGTGCCGGAAGATGGGCCTGGCCGTCGTCTGCGGCCACACCGCCCGCTACGACGGCTGCCACTATCCCATGGTCGGCGGCGCGACCGTGATCAGCATCGGCGACAAGTCGCGCTACGTCACGCCCCAGATGGCCAAGCGCGGCGATCTCGTCATCATCACCAAGGGCGCGGCCATCGAGGCGACGGGGATCTTCGCCCTGGCTTTTAAGGACAGGATCCGGGATGAGTTCGGCGAGGCCTTCAGCCGCCGGGCCGATAAGATCTTCTACCAGATGTCGGTCGTCGAGGACGCGCTCACGGCCGCCTCGGTCGGGACGCGTGACAAGGGCGTCACGGCCATGCACGACGCGACCGAATGCGGCGTCTGGGGCGGGCTGTACGAGGTCGCCAAGGCGTCGCGCGTCGGGATGCGGATCGAGAAAGACAAGATCATCGTTCTCGACGAGGTCGACAAGATCTGCGCCAGGTTCGGGATGGATCCCTACTCGGCGATCTCCGAAGGGACGCTCATCCTGACCTGCAAGGAAGCCAAGGCCGAGCTCATCCTCAAGAAGCTGGCCCGCAAGGGGATCCCGGCGTCCGTTGTGGGCGAGGTCATCCCCGAGGCGCGGGGCATAATCCTCGTCGAGAAGGGGAAGGAGCGGCCGCTCGAGCATCCGCGGGTCGATCCGTTCTGGCCGGCCTTCGCCAAGGCGCTGGCCGACCGCAAGGCGTGAAAGGGCCAATCGACGCACGTAGCATCTCCATCGGTGTGATGGTGACAATCAAAGTGAGGGGTGGCGCGGCGTGGGGGCCCCCCGCCGACCGAACGTTTGATGCCAAGGACTCCATTCAATCGGCAAAATCCTGACTGACCGTTCGGGCGCCGGGGGATCGCCGTGACAGGACCCAACCCTCTACCATCTGATCACACGGATGGAGATGCTACCGTCGACGCAGGCGGAATTGACAGCCCAGCCCGGCATGCTACGATAATCTTGTCGGCTGATTTTATTCTCAAGGAGGCCTCCATGAAGTCTTTCCGGATCTTTTTAGCGTTGATCCTCGCCGCCGGGCTCGCCGCGCCCATCGTCGCTTTCGGACAGGAGAAAGCCATGTCCAAGGACAAGACGAAGGAGCAGGAGATGGCCCAGCAGCAGATGATGGAGGCGATGATGAAGTACGGGACGCCCGCCAAGGAGCACGAATACCTCAAAAAGTATGCCGGCGACTGGAACTTCGAGATGAAGTCCTGGGAGAAGCCCGACGCCGAACCGATGGTCAGCCAGGGCACCATGAAGAACGAGGTCCTGTTCGAGGGCCGCTACCTCAAGATGAATTTTGAATCCACCATGATGGGCATGCCCTTCAACGGGATGCAGCTCACGGGCTATGACCTCTTCCAGAAAAAGTATGTCTCCGTCTGGATCGACAACATGTCGACCGCGTTCGCCCAGACGACCGGGACGCTCGATATGACCGGAAAAGTCCTCACCGAGACGGGCGTCTGGCCGGACCCCTCGACCGGGGGGACGAGCAAGGTTAAGATCGTCACAACCTGGCTGGCCGACGGCAAGTACAAGTTCGAGATGTTCATGCCCGCGCCCGACGGCCGGGACATCAAGTGGATGGAGATGACGGCCGCGAAAAAAGGGCCTGATGTAACCTGCCGCTCCGCGGCCCGCCTGACATCCGTAGATTGCCTGTTGACGCGCGGAATTGCGGGACATGAACGAATTCTCCTGAATTCGTGTCGTGTCCCATAATTCCGCTTTTCTTATCGGCTATTCAGCGGGCCCTAAGCCCGTGCCGGGCGGCGGCTTCTGTGCTAAAATGACCCGGCATGAGGTCGAAATTGCCCAAAACCCCAGCCTTCATTTTCTGCGTGCTGCTCCCGGTGCTTCAACTTCCCGCCCAGACTTGGGTTGAGGACACGTTCGAGGATTTCCGGGACGGAAAGCTCGACGCGGCCGGACAGAATATTTACGTTAGCCGCGACGGGTCGATCAGGACGATCCACCGGTTCGACCTCAACCAGGACGGGTTCATCGACCTGATTTTCAACAGCACGCACGACACGAGCGCGTTTATCCCGGCGACCCTGGCGGCTGTGGGCCCCGGAACAAAGCTCGCCGTCAGTCCGCTGGCCGTCGAGGGGAGCATCCAATCTCTGGCCGCCGACCTGAACCGCGACGGCTGGCCGGACCTTCTTTTCTGCCCGAACGCGAGCGGCGTTCAGCATCCCCGGCGCCTTCTCACGATGATCTGGGGCGGTCCCGACGGCTGGCCCGCCGGTCGAAGCAACGGGCTCCTTCCCGTTTATGGGGCGGCGGGCATCGCCGTCGCCGATCTCGACGCCGACGAATGGCCGGACATCGTCACCCTGAACCAAACCGCCTGGATGCCCAAACAGCCGGACGGCCGGATCGTCCGCGTCTATTCGGGAGGCGAGGCCGGGTTCATGGCCACGCGGTATCATGATATCGGCGTGCCGGACGCATCCGGCTTGGCGGGGGCGGACTTCGACGGCGACGGAGCCGAGGATGTCGCAGTCCTGAGATCGGATGGCAAGATCATGTTCCTCTGGGGAAAAGTCGAGGATGGCGCTGTCTCACGGCTGCCGGGCGCGCCGACGCCGGGCTCGGACGAGAGCCGGAACATAGAATCATCGGAAATCGAGACGCCAGTCCGCTCGGCCGCCTGCCTGAGCGCTGCCGATCTCGACGGCGACCGCCGGCCGGAGATCCTGATCGGCGCGGCGGCCGCGATCACCATCCTCAAGGGCGAACAGGGGCGCCGGTGGGCGGCGATGCCGGAGATTCAAGGCCTCGGCGCGACGCGGATCGTGGCCGCAGATCTTGACACGGACGGGCACATCGATCTGACCGTCACGAACTTCTCCATAACCCGGGCGGCGGGGGGCGAGCCGGGCGCGGCCGCGGACGGCGGTCCGGACGGGGTGTCGATACTATGGGGAAGCCGGGCGACTTTTTCACGGGACAATATGACGCGGCTTCCTGTCCCCGATGCTTCCTCCGCAGCCGTCGGCGACCTGGACGGCGACGGTCGCCAGGACCTGGCCGTCGCGGTCTATCAGGGGGGGGAATCCTTTTCAGGCTCCTCGCTCATCTTCTTTGGCCAGGGCGGCCGGCGGTTCGAGCGGTCCGCCGAAGCCATTCCGACCCAGGGCGCGGCCCATGCTGCGATTGTCCCCGCCATGGGCAAAATGTCGAATGCCGCGGTCATTTTCAGCAACAGCCAGGGCGGGTCGCTCCGGGAAGAGGTGCCAACGCTGCTGTATTGGGGAGGCCTCGGCGGCTTCGATCTAGAAAACCGGCTCGAGATCCCGCTCAGAAGCGGCTACGAAACGACCTGCGCCGACTTCGACGTCGACGGCTTCCCCGACCTCGTCGCCCTGGATTCGATGCATGCGGGACAGCGCGCCGAGCTGGACCCTTGGGCGGGGGTCAACATTTTCCGGGGCGGCGCGAACGGGTTCGACCCGGTCGGCCGAAGGGCGATCCTTCCGGAGATTTCGCTCGGGACGAGCAACACGGCCGACCTGGATAAGGACGGCTATCTCGACCTCGTCCTCGGACAGTTCGCCAACGGCGGCCGGCCGACCGATCTCATCATCTATTACGGATCGGATCAAGGATTCGAAACCCGGAAGCGGCGCGCCATTCCTTCCCCAGGGAGGTCTATCAGCAGCCTGATCGCCGACTTCAACGACGACGGTTGGCTGGACATCGCCGTCAGCTCCTATGAGAAAGACTGTGTCAGGATCTTCTGGGGCGGCGGCTCCGGGTTCGCCGAAAACCGGCAGACGGTGATCGACGTGCCGGGGGTGATCGACCTCGAGACGGCCGACCTCAACGCGGACGCGCGGCTCGACCTTATCGCCTGCTCCTATATGGACCCCGTGACCGGTCATCATGACACGGGCGCCCTGATCTTGTGGGGCGGCCGGGACGGGTTCTCGCAGTGGAACGCGCAGAGGCTGCCGGCGATCACGCCGCTGGCGCCGGTCGTCGCCGATTTTGACGGCGACGGCCATCTCGATATCTTCTTCCCCGATTATCATGACGAGCTCCACCGGGAGCAGATCCCGTCATATCTATACTGGGGTGGGCCGGACGGCTTTTCGCCGCGCCGCCGGACGGCCCTCGTTAACGACTCGGCCGCCGACGGCTTGGCCGCCGATTTCAACGGCGACGGGAGACTCGACCTGGCTGTGGTCAACCATTCGTTCGACGGGGACCATCACGCCTTCTCCAAGGTGTATTTCAATGACGGGAGCCGGTTCGCGAACCCGCGGGTTCAGGAGCTCCCGACCCACGGCCCGCACTGGATGTGGGACGAAGACCTGGGGCACATCGCCGACCGGGGATACCGGCAACGGTACGAATCGTCAGTCTTCAAATGGGATCGAGCGGCGAACGGCGGGACGGTCGATGTCTCTGCGCAAATCCCAAGCGGTGCGGTCCTCATTTGCGAGGTGAGAGCGGCGCCGGTCGAAACCGCCCTTGTTTCCGCGGCCTGGCGGCCGGTCAAGGCCGGGCGATTCACGCTTGACAGCGGCGACCGTTTTATTCAATACAGGCTGAGCCTGAACTCAAAGAACGGCGATGCCTTTCCGGTGGTGGATCGCGTGGCCGTTCAATTGAGATAGGAGCGGCCATTCTCCACTCCTTGAGAAGCACGATGCCGATGTCAGTTGCCGGAGGCGAATTCAGGCTTCCGGGCTCGATGGCCGCTGAACTCGATCGCGAGAGGTCGAGAGGCAGTCAGATCCAGAGGAGGCGGGGATGAGCTCCGACCCGTGGGATGTTCTCAAGTGCAGAAAAAGCTATGCCGTGGTGGGGGCTACGCGGAACGCGGAGAAGTACGGATACTTGATCTTCCGGATACTGGCTGATTACGGCTACACAGCCTACGCCGTGAATCCCCACTACGAATCGATCGACGAGTTCCCCTGCTATGGATCGCTGAGCGAGCTTCCCGCGGTCCCCGAGGTCGTGGTGCCCGTGGTGCCGCCCCCGGTCACGGAAAAGATCATCGACGAGGCCCACCGCCTGGGCATCCGGACGATTTGGATGCCGCCGGGCGCGGGGTCGCCGGCTGCCGTCGCCAAGTGCGAAAGTTGGGGGATGGAGCATGTGGACGACGCCTGCGTCATCCTGGCCGTCAGGCACTGCGGCCCGCGCCAATGAATTGGCGACGGCATATCCATTCCGCTATTTCCTTGGCTCTTGATCGCGCGCCGGAGACACCGGAGCCTTGTGCCGGGAGACGATTGGTGTTATCAATGGTTCTGCTTTCAAATGAATGCTTTGCAGATGAAACGAAATATTCTGTGTGTCGCGCTTGGCATATCCTGCCTGTTCATGTGCTGCCGGAACTCAGGCCGGCCTGCTTCGGTTGAAGACCGGCTTTCGGAGTTTCTTGACAACGACGCGGCCAGGCCCAGGCTGTTGCAGGATCACCGCGAGCTGCTGGATTATCTCCGGGATTTCCCCCGCGACCAGTATGACCTTCGGGCAACCGGCAACGGATTTTCCTATTTCATCGAAAAGTCGCCCCGTTTGGACGGGATCAAGCAGGTCGTCGCCGCAGGCGGGGTCTGGGAGGAATACTTCATCGAGCTGATGGCCAAGCATATTCGGCCGGGGACGGCGGTGGTCGATATCGGCGCCTATATCGGCACCCACTCACTGGCCATGTCGCGGCTGGTGGGTCCGAAAGGCCGGGTCTATGCCTTTGAACCCCAGAAAAAAGTCTTCCGCGAGCTGGCCCGCAACCTGATCGAAAACAACGTCCGGAACGTCGTTCCCCTGAGGTTCGCCCTGGGCGAGGCCGACCGGCTCATCGAAATGGATAAGCCGGTCGACGGGCTGGAAGGGCTCGTCAGGGTAGGCCGGGGCGGCGATCCCGTCGAGCTCCGGACGCTGGACAGTTTTCATCTCCAGCGTGTTTCCTTCCTGAAGATCGACGTCGAGGGCTACGAAGACCCGGTCCTCGTAGGCGCGCGTCAGACCATCGCCGACAACCTCAACCCGCCGATCCTGATCGAGAATGTCGGCGGCCGTTATCTCCTCGAGGATTACGGCTATACGGTCACGCCCCTCGAGCCCCGGGATTTTCTCGCCTTGCCGGCTCCGCCGTACGAATTGGGATGGGTCATCTCATTCGCGGAATCGGGAAACGCGGACAAGTATAAAAGCGGCTCGTGGTCGGCCGCCGAGGATTGGGGGGCCTGGACGATCGGCAGCGCCGCCCACCTTGTGCTCCCGCTTCCGCGGGTCCCCCGGGACGACTTGATCCTGGCTGGAATAGTGAAAGGGTACGTCAACGATCGAAGCCCGAGACTGGAGGTCAGAGTCCTGGTCAACGGCCGCCAGGTCGACCGCTGGGTGTTCCGGGACGGCGGTCTGCAGCATATCGAGGTCAGGATCCCGGCTCCGTTCTGCAAGGAGTACTCTATAAAACCCCTTCTCCGAGTGACCTTCGAGATCACGGCTCCCGTTTCGCCGGCGGAACTCGGACTGTCAAAGGACAAACGGCCACTGGGGTTGGGGGTCCAGGAACTGACGGTCAAGCCAATTGCCGCCGGCGCCCCCCTCGCTAATTGGTGACACGCTAATTGGTGACAGGATATCAATTCCCCAATCTAATCCCAGTGACACAGACCTGGACTCCCGCCCGGACCCACGCTTGTAAGAAGTCAAAAAACATGACCGGTATCCCAGAAATTGAAGAAATGGGGAATTGATATCCTGTCACCAATTGATTAGGGGGCGAGGGCGGCGAGGCGCTTGCGGGCGTCGGCCAATTCGGGGTGGGTCGGGTCGGCGTCCTTCCAGTATTCGAGAAATTTCTCGTATTCCGTGCGCGCCCCCTTTTTATCGCCCTTCTCCTCGAGCACCCGGCCCAGCCGGTAATGATAGAGGGGATGGATGAGATAGCGGACCCGGTTTGCCGGGTCGATGGTCATGAGCTTGCGGTATTCCGCCGCGGCCTTGGCGAGGTCGCCCTTCTTCCAATAGGCCCGGGCCAGGACGTCCTTGAGGAACGGCATGTTATAGATCGGCTGGCCATTGAGCCCGGAGCCGGGATAACTCATCGAACGACGACTTTCGCGCGGCCGCCACCGCCTCATCCGGGGTGCCTTCCGCCAGGGCGATTTCGGCGGCCAGCAGATTATAGTTAAAGGCCGCGCGCTTCTTGTCGGCCAGGTCCACGCCGGGAAGGAGCGGTTCCATCTCCTTGAGCGCGGCCCTGGCCTCAGCGACCCGGCCGCACCTGATGGCCACCCAGCCGCGAAGTAAAGCTCCGGATCGCCGGTCCAGAAGGCCAGTGTTGCCGGGGCCCTTTTGATCGCGAGGTCGGTATAGGTTTCGAAATACTTTACTGGCGAGGTCGCACTCACCTTTGTCCCTGTAGATATGTCCCACAAGACCAACCCCGGGGGACGAGTATTGGGTCGCGCCGCCGCGGCCGGCTTCCTCGAGGACGGCCAGCCAGGCCGCCAGGGCCCTGTCCCATCGGCCCCGGAGATAATCGAAGAAAGACCCTGCAGCCCGCGGCCCTCGGCCTTGGCGCTCGCCACGGGCGCATTGGTCAGGAAGGCTTCGAGGCAGCGGTCGACCTCCGCGTAGTTTTCCTGGAGGGCATAGACATAGGCCAGGCTTCCCCAGGACGTGTAGAAATCCGGGTGCCCGGCCAGGACTTCCTTGTAGGCGGCGATCGCCTCCTCGAGCTTGCCCATACGTACGTAGATCTCGGCGATGGAATCCCGGGGATTGGGGTCGTTCGGGTTGAGCGCGGCATAGCGCTCGAGATATTGGAGCGCTTTGCCGAGGTCCCCCATCCCGGCGTAGACAAAGGCCGCGCTGTTCAAGGCGGGGCCGAAATCCGGGTCGAGGGCGAGGGCCCGCTCATACGACGCCAGGGCCTGGGCCTCGAGCCCGCGTCCCCCGTAATAGCGCCCGAGCTCGAAGTGGGCGTATTTTTCGGAAGGGTATTTGCCGGCCAGCTCCTGCAAAATCAGATGGCGCTTGTCGCGGTCTTTCTCGATCCTGCCGGCGTATTCGGAATCGATGTAGAGCCTGTCCTTTTCGGCCGCTTTGACGGAAAACCGTTTGGCTTTCTCGAGCGCGGCATCCCTCGCCCCCGGGTCCATCAGGCCGGAGTAGGCTCTGGACAGGTGGAAGTAGGCGATGGCGAATTCCGGGTCGAGGGTCACGGCCCTCTCCAGGGATGTCTTGGCGTCGGCGTAAAGGAGCCTTTCCTGCTCATCCCGGCCGCGGAGGAAAAAGGCGTAGGCTTCCGGCGATCGGGTCGTCGCGTCGGCGATCTTTGTTTGATACGACTCGGCCTGCTGCCGGGAGATGCCCATGCCCTCGGCGATCTTCCGGGTCAGTTCGTCGACCTGAGTGTCGAGGATGCTGGCCGGCCCCGTGCCCCGGGAATTGGCGCTTCGCAGGAGGCGCTTGGTCTTCACATCCAGCACCTTGACGTCGGTCATGAAGGTGTCGCCGGCTTTGACGAAGCTCCCCAGGATGACGGCCTTGATCCCGCCCTTACGGCAGGCGGCGAAACCGGCATCCGCGTCGATGAAGTCCGCGTCCTTCGCGCCAGTCTGTCGGAGCAGGTCCCGCAACTGCTCCCAGGTGGCCACGTAGCCGAAAAAGCGGGAATTCTCGAGGTTCGTGATGAGCAGGCTGGGGATGGCCTTCCGGAACATGTCGTTGGCAGGGTCGCCCGTCTGATTTTCGAACCCGACGACGGCGATCGAGTTCTCGATCCCGGAGGCGCCTTTGCGGAAAAGAAAGCGCCAGGCAAGGGCTCCGGCGATCGCCAGACCGAGGAGGACGAGCGACGGGACGAGAAAACGCCCCAGGCCGGCCGGCTTTTCCCGGGTGATATGGATGGTGGGGCGGGCTCTGAGGACGACCCGCTCGGAGATCGGGAGCCCTTCTTCGATGCGGACGAGGTCGGCCAAGACTTCGTCGGCGCTTTGATAGCGGTTAGCTTTTTCTTTTTCCAGGCAGCGGAGGATCAGGCCGTTCAGCGGCTCGGGCACTTGGGAATTGAGTTTCCGCGGAGGAAGGGGCGGTTCGTTCTTGTGCTTATAAGCGACAGAAAGAGGAGAGTCGCCTAGGAAAGGCACGCGGCCGGTGACCATCTCGAAGATGATCGCGCCGAGGGCGTAAATATCCGTGCGCTGGTCGGCATCCAGCCCTTCGACCTGCTCCGGTGCCATGTACTCCGGCGTGCCGATGATCATGCCCTCGGCGGTCATGCCGGCGGTGCGCAGGGAGCGGGCGATCCCAAAATCCATGATCTTGGCGTTCCCCTCTTTATCCACCATGATGTTCTGAGGCTTGAGGTCGCGGTGGATGACGCCCAGGTCATGAGCTTCGGCCAGGCCCTCCACCACCTGCTTGGCGATCGAGATGGCTCTGCCGGACGGGAGCGATCCTGTCTCCGTGATCTGCCTTTTTAGGTCCTGCCCGGGAACATACTCCATCGTGATGAACAGCTCTTTACCGTCCTGGTGGAGCTCGTGCATCCGGCAGACGTTCTTGTGGGTGATCCGGCGGGCGAGCTTGATCTCGTTCCGGAAGCGGTCGACGGTTTTCTCATCGACGGCGATATCAGGGTGAAGGACTTTGAGGGCGATCTCCTCGCCCACTTCCTTGTCGTAGGCGCGGTAGACGATGCCCATGCCGCCCGCGCCGAGCTCCTCGATGAGCTCGAACCGGCCGGCGAACAGCTCCCCCTTACCTAAACCCTGAGGGGTTGTCTCGAGTGTCTTAGTGATGGATAAAGGCGCATCGCCCCGGCCCGGTCCGCCTGCTGCGCTCTCGCTCGCCCCCTTCGTCCCCGAATTCTGCAGCCTGGACCCGCAGGTTCCGCAAAACTGCTGGGTTGCGGGGTTCTCGCTCCGGCACTTCGGGCATTTGCTCGCCATTTGGTACATCACCGCTGATTCGTCCAGAGGATATGGCTTTGAAGGTTAGGTGTCAACTTGGGGCAGCGGAAACGCATCTCCTTATGTGAGGGCATAGGATCATGGGAGGGGTGGCACGGCGCGGGGGCCCCCCGCCGGCCGAACGTTTGTTGCCGGGATCTCTGCCAATTCGGAAATTCATGACTGACCGTTCGGGCGCCGGGGGAGCGCCGTGACAGGACCCCATTATCGAAGAAAACGATCACATAAAAGCAGATGCTTCCGGGTAGCAGCGTGACTGAGCGCCTGGCATTTTGTACATGCTATAATAATCAAAGACCCCGATAGTTTGCCCGGGGTAGAACCTGATATGGAAAATCCAAGAAAGTTCGTGCTCAGTCCCTCATCCTGGATTCTACTTCTCTGCTCCCTTGCGGCTATCTTCATCCAGTCCTGCGCCCCGCCGCCCGCGCAGCCGGTCGAAGCGGCCCGGGCCGCGCTCGAGAGCCGGGTCGGCCCAGCCGGGGCCGAGGGGCCCATTTACTGCCGGAGCGACAGGATCTGCGGATCCGACGTGCTTCCGGGTTTCTATAGGGCGCGGAACTTCCGGCCGGCCTGGATCGATGACGGGCTCGCGCTCACCGACGCCGGCGCCCTGCTCCAAGCCTTGCGCCAGGTTGCGGAGGACGGTCTGAACCCCGAAAATTATCACCTGAGCGCAATCGAGACGCTCCTGGCCGAGGTCAAGACGGCCGATGCGATAAAAAAGCGAAACCTCCAGCCTGAATCCCTGGCCGACCTGGAGATGCTCCTCACCGACGCCTTCTTCCTCTGCGGCTCGCATCTCGTCCATGGCCAGGTCAACCCCGAAACCACCCAGTCCGAATGGTTCATCAAGGGGCGAACCGGAGACCTGGCCGCGGCCCTGGAGAAGGGGCTGGCTGAAAGGGACATCCCCGGCGCCCTCGACTCCCTGAGGCCCCACCATGCCGTGTACCAGGGTTTGAGGAAGGCGTTCCGGGATTATGGAACGGTCGTCTCGGCGGGCGGTTGGCCGCCGTTTCCAGCCGGGCCAAAGCTGACAAAAGGGGACCGGGATCCCCGGGTCGAGGACCTCCGGGCCACGCTGACCGCAATGGGGGAGCACACCCCTCAGATCGACGGCGGCCGGCTCTTTTTTGATGGCGGGCTCGAGGCTTCGCTGCAGGCCTTCCAGCGCCGCCACGGCCTCGAGCCCGACGGGGTCGTCGGGGCGCGGACGGCGGCCGCCCTGAGCGTTTCCGCCGAAAAGCGCTTGACCCAGATCCGCGCCAACCTGGAGCGGTGGCGATGGATTACCCACGACCTCGGGGAAAGGTACATCCTCATCAACGTGGCCGATTTCCGGGTCGGCGTCGTCGAAAACGGGAAAGAGGTCCTGTCGATGGCGGCCATCGTCGGGCGGCCCTACCGGAGCACGCCCGAGTTCAGCGGCCGCTTGACCTATATCGAGATCAATCCCACCTGGACGGTGCCGCCGAAGCTCGTCCGCGAAGACATCCTGCCCAAGGTCAGGGAGGACCCCGGCTATCTTGACGACAAGGGGATCCGGGTCTTCGAAAGCTGGGCCAAAGGGGCTAAGGAGATCGATACCTACGGGATGGATTGGTCAAAGGTCGACCCCGCCCGCATCCGCTATATGTTCCGCCAGGACCCGGGGCCTCAGAATTCGCTGGGCCGGATCAAATTCATGTTCCCGAACAAGTTCGATGTCTACCTTCATGACACGCCGGAAAAGTGGCTGTTCAGCCGGGCTGCGCGGGATTTCAGCTCGGGCTGCATCCGGGTCGCCAAGCCCATCGAGCTGGCCGAGCATCTCCTTCGCGACCGCCCCGAATGGAACAGGGAGAAGATCCTGTCCGCGATAGAATACGGGGAGACCCACGTCATCTGGCTCCGGCATCCCCTGGACGTCCATCTCCTGTACTGGACCGCCTGGCTGGCCGAAGACGCCAAGGTGCATTTCCGGGAGGATATTTACTCGAGAGATGAGGCGATTTTCCGGGCCTTGGAGCAGCTCCCTTCGGAAGCCGAACCTTAAGCCGTCTCACCAGGTCCGGACAGGGCCGACGTCGACGTGGACGAAATTCGACCTCGGATACCGTCCCACACCGCCACCCTGAAGGGACACGGCCGCTCTGAACAGTTCGGCTACTCCAAGTCCCGGGATACGGATGTCGACGGCTTGCCCGAGCACGTGGAAGCTGTGCCTGGCGACGCCTCTGAGGCGTTTGCGGAGCAGGGCATTCGTCCGTTCCGAGCGATAACCGGAGATAACATGAAATGGGTTGTCCAGGGCGAGCTTCTGGGACAGCGAGTGGAGCAGGTCGAGCAGCCGCACGTCGATCGGCTTGATCTCCCCGGACCAATGATCTCTCAGGATGTAGTCGATCTTCTCGAGAGACTGCGTTACGAGGCAGCCCGATTGACAGTACGCGATCGCGGCGGACTCCGTGGTGTGGGTGTTATAGAAATACAGGGCCCGGTCGGGGAGCAGCGGCTCCGGGGAAGCGAAACAGGCCAGGCGGGAGAAGAAGGGGTAGGCCAGCGCGGCCGCGCCCATCCCCAGGAAACGTCGCCGGTTCAAGCGCAAGAGCGGTGATGTTCTTTTGTCGTTCATTGTCACGAACGCATAATACGGGCGATTTATTATACCATCAGGGCGGTCATTCGCCAAAAGCCAGGGGCACCGCGAACCTAAATCGTTGATTACACATTGGTAACGAGATTTAACCCCGTGGATCAGCCCGTGACGAGAGGGGAATCGATATGCAGTCGCCAGGCTTACATCCTGTCGCGTCCTTGACACCCGTCGCGAGTCAATCTATAGTAAGTCTATCGGAATAGTAAGGATATCGGACGCAGGTGGCTGCAACCAGCTTTGTGGCCTTGTACTCCTTATCTCAAGTCCGTTCTGCGGGAAACGCCATCAATCTTATTTTTCTGGCCGGCTATGGACGCCTGCCTGATCTCTAACCGGCCAGGCAGACAAGGAGCAACCCGCCATGATAGGACAGACACTCGGCCACTACCGCATCATCGAAAAACTCGGCGCCGGCGGCATGGGAGTCGTCTACCGGGCTTGCGACGAACGTCTGGAAAGAGATGTCGCCATTAAGGTCCTGCCCGCGGGGGCTCTCGCCGACGAAGAGGCGAGGAAGAGCTTCCGCAGGGAAGCGATGGCTCTCTCCAAACTCAACCATCCGAACGTCGCCACGATTCACGATTTCAGCTCGGAGGGAGACGTCGACTTCCTGGCCATGGAGTACATCCCGGGCGCCACGCTGGCAGACAAGCTGCGCTCGGGGGCGTTGCCGGAGGCGGAAGTCGTCCGGCTGGGAAAACAGGCCGCGGCGGCTCTGGAGGCGGCCCATGAGCGGGGCTTGATCCACCGGGATCTCAAACCGGGGAACATCATGGTCACGCCCAAGGGCCTGGTCAAAGTGCTCGACTTCGGCCTGGCCAAGCTTCTCAGGCCCCAGGGCATGCTGGCCAAGACCCTGACCCTTGAGGGTTCAACGGCCCTGACGGGGACCCTTCCCTATATGGCCCCGGAGCAGCTGGACGGCCGCGAAGTCGACGAGCGGACCGACATCCACGCCTTGGGCGCGGTTCTCTATGAGCTGGCCACGGGGCAGAGACGGTCCCCTCAAGAAGCTCCTTCCCAGATCATTAAGGACATTCTCGCCGACGCGCCGAAACCGCCCCGTTCCCTCAATTCGCAGATCTCCGAGGGCTTGGAGCGGATCATCCTCAAGTGCCTGGAGAGAGAGCCGGCCGACCGTTATGCGTCGGCCGAGGATCTGATCTCGGACCTTGAACATCTCGAGACCGGCGACTTGTCCGCCCTGATTGCCGGACGGCCCGGGCGCGGGGGCCGGCGAAGCTTGTGGCAAAGACCGTTGCCCGTGCTCGGCGTTCTGGCCCTTGGCTTGGCGGGCCTCATGTTCGGTCTCGATATCGGAGGGTTGAGAGGCCGTTTTATGGGCAAGGCGAAAAACCCGGCGGTGCAATCGCTCGCCGTTCTCCCCCTGAAAAACATATCCCAGGATCCCGGGCAAGACTACTTCGCCGACGGGATAACGGATTCTCTCATCACGGAACTGGGGCAGATCAGCACCCTGCGGGTGATATCCAGCACTTCGGTCAGCCGGTACAAGAAAACAGAAGAATCCTTGCCGCAGATCGCCAAGGAGCTCAAAGCGGATATGGTCGTTGAAGGATCCGTCTTGAGGTCAGGCGAAAGGTGAGGATAACCGCCAAGCTCATCCATCCCGCCGATGAACGGCAGCTCTGGGCCCAGAGCTACGAGCGCGGCATCGGCGATTTTCTGGTTCTGCAGGCCGAGATCGCCGGTGAGATCACGAGGCAGATCGGCATCCGGCTGAGCGAGGAGGCGAGGCTCCAGATGGCGAAAAGGCGGGCCGTGAATCCCCAAGCCATCGACGCCTATCTCAAAGGAGTCTATTCCGGCGAAACGGAAAATTTCAACCAAGCGATCAAGATCGATCCCGATTTTGCCCTGGCCTATACCAAGATCGCCTCGGCCTATTTTTACAGCGGTCTCTTCGGCGATATCCCGCCCCGGGAGGCGTTCTCGAAAATGAAACAGGCCGCTCTCATGGCGCTGGAGAAAGACAACACTCTCGGTGAGGCCCATGGCTACCTGGCGGTCGCCTGGCTCCACAATGATCTGAATTGGGCGGCGGCGGAGAAGGAATTCAAGCGGGCCTTTGAGCTTAATCCCAGCCTCGCCGATATCCACCATCTCTACGCCCATTATCTGATGGCCGTGAACAGAACGGAAGAGTCCATGTCCGAAATCAAGCTGGCCGAGGAGCTCGATCCCTTTTCCTGGGACAAGAGCCAATGCTTCGGCTGGCACTGCCTGTTCACCAAGGGCTATGATGAGGCGATCACGATGGCCCGCGAGGGAGTCCGGCTGAACCCTAAGAACGCCTGGGCTCACGTCATCCTGGGCTGGTCCTATGAGCAGAAATCGATGATCGAAGAGGCCGCCGTCGAATTCCAGGACGCCCTCAAGGTCTGGAAGGACAACTCCCTGCCCCTGGCCGGCCTGGGTCACGTTTATGGGATTTCCGGCCGTACCCAGGAAGCCCGGGAGATCCTGGAAAAGCTGCTCGAGATGTCGAAACAGCGCTATGTTCCGGCCTATGATATCGCCGTCGCCTACATGGGCCTTGGAGAAAAGGCCCAGGCCTTCGAATGGCTCTCCAAGGCTTATGAGGAGCGGTCGGGCTTCCTGGTTTACATCAAGTGCGACCGGCGGTTCGACGGGCTGCGGTCCGACCCGCTGTATGAGGCTTTGCTCAAACGTATCGGGCTGCCGCCCGTGATAACGATAGCGAGCTGACCCCGCCGCCTCAATCGCCTATCTTCAGGACGAGCTTGCCGATGTGGTGGTTCAGGACGTCCCGATGCGCCCGGGCCGTTTCCTCGAGCCGGTAGGAGCGGCTGATCACGACATGAAAGGGCCCCTGGACGATCAGGTCGTTGAGACGCTGGAAGGCGTCAGGGCTCGGGAGGCCGTCGTAAGCATGAATCTTGACTCCCGGAAAGCCCTCAGGCGTCGGCTCCACGCCGTTAGGGTAGGCGATGCGGCCGCCTTTCCTCATCGCCTTCAGCGCCTCCATAAGTCCCTCCGAATTAGCGAAGATAAGCGCTGCGTCCAGGCCCTCCGGGGCGAAAACCTTGACCGCCCCCGCCACGTTGGGATTTTTCCCGTTCACGGCATGGTGCGCTCCCAGGTGCCGCACCAGCTTGACGCCGTCCTCCTGTGACGCAATGGCCAGGAGCCTTGCCCCCATCTGCTTCGCCAGCTGAAGCGCCACGTGACCGACCCCGCCGCTCGCCCCCGCGATCATGAGCGCCGTCTTTCTTTTGATCTTTAGCATATCCAGGCCCAGGAGGGCCGTGATGCCGCTGGCGGGCAGCCCACCCGCTTCCTCCAGGCTGATGTTAGAGGGAATGGCCGCCGCGTTGTCCTCGGAAACGGCCGCATACTCAGCATAAAATCCTCCCTTGGGGTTGTCAAACGTGTAGCCGTAGACGCGGTCGCCGACCTTGAACCGGCGCACCTTCGCGCCGCAGGCCGTCACGGTTCCGGCCCCGTCCGACCCGAGGACCAGCGGGAAACGGTCGGTTGCCATGCCGCCCTCCCGCAGCCAGGGGTCCCAGACGCCGATGCCGGCCGTGTGGATTTGTATCAGGATCTCGTTCTCAGCCAGTTCCGGCACGGGAATGTACGCGACGTGAAGAACGTCCGGGTCGCCGAACTTGTCGATCACCGAGGCCTTCATGGTTTTTGGAATCGATGGACTCATTTCAGTCTTCCCCTTAAAGAATTCTCCACTTATATAATGTCAGCAAAGATGGCCGAGCGCAACTCGCTCCGGGCGATCAAGGATTGATTTCTCTTCCCGGATTCCGCTCATCTTGACGTCCCCACGTGTCGTAAATTATCATCCCGGGGAGCGGGACGAGGCAAGCTTTCGAGGAGAAACCGGAATGAAGAACCGACCCTTACGATTCGCGGCGGCCTTTGCTGCGGGTCTCATTTTGATGATCTCAGGCTCGATCTCGGTCCGGGCGCAATCCGGGCCGAAATTCGAGGTCACGTATCCGACCGCGGCCCACCCCGGTCCGCTCACCGGGCGGGTGTTCGTCATCATCGGTCAATCCGCAGCCGTCGAGCCCAGGCTCCAGGCCGGCCATTGGGGCGGGCAGACGCCGTTCTTCGGCGCCGACGTCGATCAGCTGAAGCCCGGCCAGGCCGCCGTGATCGACGCCGCCACGCCCGGCTATCCGGGGTCGAGCTTGGCCGACCTCCCTGCGGGCGAGTACTTCGTCCAGGCGCTGCTCAATGTTTACACGAGATTCCCGCGCTCGGACGGGCACGTGATCTGGGCCCACATGGACCAGTGGGAAGGCCAACAGTTCAACCGCTCGCCGGGGAACCTCACCAGCGAGCCGTTAAAGGTCAGCCTGGACCCGGCGGCCGGATACAGCGTCAAGCTTGAGCTGAACAAGGTCATCCCCCCGATCGAGGTCCCGGCGGATACCGAGTGGGTCAAGCGGATCAAGTTCGAAAGCAAGCTCCTGACTGCCTTCTGGGGTCGGCCGATCTACCTCGGCGCCACCGTGCTCCTTCCCAAAGGCTACGACGCGCATCCGGATGTCCGCTACCCGGTGGTGTATGACCAGGGTCATTTCAGCCTGCGGGCGCCGTTCGGATTCCGGCCCGACCCCGACACGGAAGAGCGCCGGGGAAGCGGCGCCGGTTTGTACCCGGCGTGGGTCTCCGAGGACTTCCCGCGCCTGATCGTCGTGACTTTCCAGCACCCGACGCCTTACTATGACGACTCCTACGCCGTCGATTCGGCCAACAACGGGCCCTACGGTCAGGCGATCATGACCGAGCTGATCCCTTATCTCGAGGAGCGCTTCCGGATCCTCAAGCAGCCGTATGCCCGTCTCCTGACGGGCGGCTCGACCGGAGGGTGGGAATCGCTCGCCCTGCAGGTCTACCATCCGGAGTTCTTCGGGGGCACCTGGACGCTCTTTCCCGACCCCGTGGACTTCCGGCGCTACCAGCTCGTGAACATCTACAACGACGAGAACGCCTTTCAGGCGCCCGGCGTGAAGTGGATGACTCCCGAGCGGCCAATGATGCGTACGGCCGAAGGGCAGGTGACCCAGACAGTGCGCCAAATGAGCCGGCTCGAGGAGGTTTTGGGGAGCAAGGGCCGGTCCGGACAGCAGCTCGAGGCTTTTGAGGCCGTCTTCGGACCGAAGGGAGAGGATGGCTATCCCCGGCCGCTCTGGGATAAGCGCACGGGCCAGATCGACCGCGACGTCGCGAATTATATGCGCGACAACGGCTACGACCTCCGCCACTATATCGAAACCCGGTGGAAGGACATCGGCCCGCAGCTCGTCGGCAAGCTCCACTTCTACTGCGGCGACATGGATAATTTCTACCTCAATGTTTCCCTTTATATGCTTGAGGATTTTCTCGAGAAAGCGACCGACCCCCGCTACGACGGGTCATTCGAGTGGGGGCGCCCGATGAAAGGCCACGGCTGGAGCCCGCACACGCCGACGGAGCTGCTCAGGATCATGGCCGGGCACGTCCGGCAGAACGAGCCGGAAGGGCGGCCCCGGCGCCCTGGCAATATAAATGAATGCCTCTGACGTATCTTCAATGATGATACGATGCCGGTTAAACCTCGAGAGGGTGGCAGGGCGCTAGTCCCTGCGCGCCCGGAGCGACGGGGACCGGCGGGAAGCGGAGTCTTCGGAGCGACCATCAGAATTGTGGCGGAGCGACTCGGAGCCGCTATTCTGCGAGATATACTGAAAAAGCTCTTGAATATCTGGAATCAAGGTGGGACTCGAATATGGTCAGCGTCTGCGAAAAGGGTCGGACGCGCCGTGACAGGACCCTATACAAGGATAATACAGCCATAAAAATGGAGATGGGGAGTATTACCTCGTAATGGGACCGATGTAGGACGTCGCGGCGACCACGTCGTCGAACCATCGGGTGTTGGCGCGGATGTCGTTCGGGCGCATGAACAGGGCGACCCCGAAGATGTCGATCTTGAGGGATTCCGTATCCCTCAGCCTGAACCCGGGAAGATCGGCGATGAGCTTCCCGTCCACCCAGCCCGCGATCCGGCCGTCGCGCCGGCCGGGCGTGTTGGCCTTGACCATGAACTCATAGCAGTACCAGCGGTCGAGCTCGGGGATGAAGTCCGGCCGGGAGACGAATCCGGGCCCGAAGGGGAGGGGCTTCTCCGGGCCGGACCTGATCCTGCCCGTCGGGTAGATGTGGTCGCCGTAACCCGTGCGCTGCTCCGGATGATAGACATAGAAGTTGAGCGGTCCCGGCGAGGGAAATTCGCCGCGCTCGGTCTCGAAGCTGACCCAGAACTTGTTGGCGCCCTCGGCGGGCTTTCCGGGACTCGCCTTCCGGCCGGGGAAATAGTGGGCGGAGATCACGCCGCTGTTGTGGGTTGAACCGTGCTGGTCGTAGCCCTTCTCGAATTTTGCATAATACCTGAGGAAGAGTACGTCGCGCTCGTCCTTGATCTCCCTGTAGAGCGCGGCCTCGTTTCCTGCCTCCTGCTTCGGCAGCGTGAACTGCATCGCTTTCCGGCCGCTGTTGACGTCGGGCGGCTCTTCCGTGAGACGCATGTTTTCCGTGCGCATCACGAACTCGTATTTCCCGTGGACGTCCTCGGGCGTTGCGTAGTCCTCGAACCCGTCATAGTGGATGACCGCGGGGTCCTTCTCGATCCCCGCGTCGCCGGGGTACTTCGCGGCCAAGCCGGTGTCGCCTTCGGGCAGCGGCTCGATCGCGGGCACGAGGGGAGAACTCTTCTGCTGACCAGGCCGCGAGGCGTATGCCGACAGGATCAGTGCCGATGCCGCCAGGAGCAGGACCGGAACATACCAAGCTTTGCGCATTATCGACCTCCTGTACGAGTATTAAAGAAGCTCAAGCCGCAGTCGTTCTTTAATTCCCCGCCCCTTGCGGGAGGGGATAGAGGGGAGGGGCTGGAGCTGTCCATGAATTTTCGAGATGAGGTCAACGCAGGAATTCCTCGAGGAAGGCCGCGTCCTGTTCGCCGGCCAGGTCCGTGGTGTCGCCGAGAACATAGCGGTACCGAAAGGGCGGGCCGAGCGGCACGACCTTGCGCATCCAGTTCACCGGGTCGGTCCACAGGACCGGCCGGCTTCCCATGGCCTTGACGAGGTCCTCGAGGTCCCAATGGAGCGTGAAACCGGGGATGACCGCGTCGAACAGGTCGGTGTTCATCGGCCGCTCGAGCGCCGCCCGCAGGCTGTGCGGGGTCTTGTCGAGCCAAACCTTGCCGATCCGGTTATCGACGGCCGCCGCGAGGAGGACCCATATCCCCCGGACTCCCCGCCCCGCGGCGCGGACCGGGGCGGCCCGGACATCGCTTCTGGCGGTCAGCAGGTCGATGCCGCGGATAATGTCGTGCGCCCGCATGGCGGGCAGGTTGCGGCCGACCAGGTCGGCCCGGACGTTCGTCTTCCAATTGCCGATATAAGGACGGCGGTCGTACTCCGAGGGCGAGTCGCGAACGCTGAGCTCAAGGACGACCCTGCCCGCGCCGAGAATCCTTTCCGCGATTTGGGCCGTCGAATCGTCCGCCACGATCAGGACGGCCGGTTTCCGTCCCGCCGACTCGGGGACATAGAGGTTTCCCTCGACCTCGACGCCCGGCTCGCTCTCGAACCGGACCCGCTCGCGGCGCCCGGACTGGACAGCCGCCTGGTCGACGATCTTCACCGCGGGGGCCAGCCGGTCCGAGGGAACGCCCAAACGCTCGAGCTCGGCCTTGAGCTCCTGGACCGTCCCCTGTCTTTTCCTCGACCGGAAGTCCTCGAGGATCAGCTCCTGGAGCCTCCGGCTGCCGGGCTCGTCCTCGACATGGCCGGTCTTGGTGGCCAGGAGCTCGTGGCTGGTGTAGAGCTTCACCGGCCGCTCGCGGGGGTCGCCCTGTCCGTCCTTGAGCCAGCGGATCATCCACTCGTAGAGGCCTTCGCGGAGCTCGAGCGGCGTGCCGTGCGGGCCCGGCCCGACGAAGAAGGCGAGCTTGTCCCCGGCGCCGTATAGGCTGTACCACCGGCGGGCCTCTTCATAAACGAGACGCGCCCCCTCGGGCGTAAAAAAATCCTCCTCGGTGGCCTGGATAAGCCAGGGCGTCGGCGCGGCGAGCTCCACGAAATCCGCCGCGTCCAGCCCCCTGGCGAGGAGGCCGGGCCAGCTCATCTCGGAATCGGGGTTGGGGCCAGTGAACAGAACCCGGTAAGAATTGATGAAGCTCGCGGGGACGACCGCTTTGAGCCTCGGGTCGAGAGCGCCGAGGAACGTCGTCAGCGCTCCGCCGCCCGAGCAGCCCGTCGCTCCGACCCGCGCCGCGTTGACTTCCGGCCGGCTGAGGAGATAATCGAGGGCCCGCATGGCGTCCCATACGAAATAGCGGGCGACGCTCACGCCGGTCAGGATGCACTGCGCGCCCAGCTGGAGATGCTCGTTGACCGACCAGCCGGCCGCGGGCGCGTCGAGCTCCCGGACGTAGGTTTGCTCGCGCTCCCCTTGGCCGATGGGATCGAAGGTCAGGACCACGAACCCTTTAAGGGCCAGGTTGGCGGCCAGGCGCTGCGCCTCGGGCTTTCCTTCCTGGGTGTGGCCGTTCTGCACCAGCACCGCCGGAAAGCGCCCGGTCTGAGTGGGCCGATAGAGGTTCGCGGTTACGAAGAAACCCGGCAGGCTCTCGAAGATCACTTTTTCGATCGAATAGCCCTGAGCGTCCAGGCGGCCGGTTATCCTCGGGTTCAGCGGCCCTCCGTAAACGGGCAGGCCGCCGATGATATCGAGCATCTCCTCCCGGACTGTGTTCTTCCGAAGCTCGGCGGCGGCGACGGTCGTGATCCCGGCGACGAGCTTCTCCCTTTCGATGAGCTGCCGCTGGGCGATTTCGTCCAGCCAGCGAAGAAACGCGATCCTTGGCGGGCGCCTGCGCCGTGAGGAAAGCGGGGAGGAGGAGAAACGCGCCCAGCATCGCGCAGGACAATCTTCCCGGCTTCCGTCGGCTCATTTGTTGTGGATGGTATCTCCGGCCGTGGCCTGAAGTCAATCCGCGGCGCGCGTCAGAGCCGCGGGCGAAAGGGAATTCCGACCGTCGGGATTGACAATCCCCGGCGATTGCCATTAACTAATCCATCATGGCCTACTTAACAAAAGCTGAGAGTGACACCAGGATCATGCGCGTCAGAGAGATACTCAAGGCGCATGACCTCGACCTGGCGTTGGTGTATTACGACGAGTTCAATATCGGCAACGGCTGGTACCTGACCGGCTGGTGCCCCCAGTTCGAAAGCGGGGCGGTGCTCGTCCCCCGCTCCGGAAAACCCCGCCTTCTCGGCGGCCCCGAGAGCGAACCGTTCGCCAAGCTCGACAGCACGATCACGGAAACCCGCAACTTTCCCGTGTTCATGGTCCCCGACGAAGAGTATCCCAACGCCGCCATTATGGACTTCCCGATGCTGTTTGCGGAGCTCAACGCGGAGCTGGGGCGCGTCAAGCGGGTGGGGCTGGTGGGCGCGGGCCGCATGCCGGCCGACGGCTATCGGCAAATAACGGACGGTTTCCAGGGCGTCTCCCTGGTGGATATCACGTCGGACTTCGTCCGCCTGCGCTACGACAAGTCGCCCTGGGAACGGGAACAGGTCCGGGCCGCCTTCCAGCTGGCGGACCTGGCGTACGAGGCGATGAAGAGCCGGATCGGTCCGGGCGTTTCCGAGATCGAGGTGGCCGCCGCCGGCGAATACGCCGCCCGCAGCCGCGGCGCCAGCGGGTTCGGGTTCAGCGCGATCGTCGGCAGCGGCCCGCGGTCGAATGCCGTCGTCCCCACCGCGAGCTCGAAGCGGCTCGAGGCGGGAGAGCTGGTCATGGTGGGCATCGCTCCCAAGGTCAACGGCTACGCGGGCGTGGTCGGGGATGCCCTGCCGGTCACGGGAACCTATACGGCCCGCCAGATGGACTGCATCAGATATCTCAAAGAGGCGTTTTGCCTGACCCAAGCCCAGCTTTTCCCCGGCAAGACCGGGAAGGAGATCGACGCGCCGGCCCGGGCCTATTTCGCCGGGCACGGCCTGTCGAAGTACCTGGTCTGCCCCTTCGCCCATACCATCGGCCTGCACGAGGCGGAATCCCCCTTCTTCGGCCCCCACAGCGACGACGTCCTCAAGCCGGGGATGACGGTCTGCGTGGACGTCAGCTTCTTCGGCCACCCCGAGTTCAACGGGGTCCGGATCGAAACGGGTTACGAGATCACGGAAACCGGGGCGGTGCCGTTCAGCCCGGCGATGGACGCCCTGTTCCATGACATCCCGTAGGACCGGCGAACCCGGCGAGGAGGCGCAATCATGATCGATCTGCACACTCATTCTTTTTTCAGCGACGGAGACCTGATCCCTTCCGAGCTCATCAGAAGGTTCGAGAGCCTGGACTATTCCGCCGTGGCCATCACCGACCATGCCGACGCCTCCAACCTGGACTTCATCATCCCCAGGGTGATCAAATTGGCCGCTTGCCTCAACGCCGTTCAGTCCGTGAAGGTCATCCCGGGCATCGAGTTGACCCATGTCCCTCCGGCATCGATCGCGACCCTGGTCCGTGAGGCCAGGAAACTCGGCGCGGCGCTGGTCGTCATTCACGGCGAAACCGTGGTTGAACCGGTCGCCCCGGGGACGAACAGGGCCGGCATCGAGTCCGGCGCGGATATCCTGGCGCATCCGGGTCTCATCAGCGACGATGACGCGGCGCTGGCGGCTCAAATAGGGACGCTCCTCGAGATCACTTCAAGGTCGGGTCACAGCCTGACCAACGGGCATGTCGCCAAGGCGGCTGCGAAGGCGGGGGCGGGGCTGGTCCTTGATTCGGATACCCATTCCCCCGAGAATATGATGACCGAGGGATTTGCCCGCCGGGTCATCGAGGGAGCGGGGCTGCCCGCGGAGGCCTTCGCCATCGTCATGTCGAACGCCCGGAGATTACTGGAAAAGATCGGCTATCCCCTCTGATCCGTGAACCGTGGCCGAGAAGCCTTCGCCCGGCGCCTATCCCCTGTCCGGCCGATTTTCCGGAGCGAAGCCCGCATCTTTGTTACCGAACGCGGCGGTATTTGATCAGGAGCGACCCCGGCGCCTCCGGGATCTTGACGGAGAGCCCGGCGGCGAGCTCCTTGCCGGTCTTAAACAGGGTGATCCCGTAATCGGTGAAGTCCACCTCGTAGTCGGCGTCGGGCGCGAGCTCGTGCGGCGTGATCGTGATCGTGGCCGCCGGCGCCTGGGGGCGCCTGAAGGCCAGGATGATGCCGTCCCTTTCCTCCGGCCGGTCCCACTGGAACGCCGCCCAGGCCTCGTCCGAGGTCGAATATTCCGTCAGCGGATAATAATCGGCCCGGAAATATGGCCGGAGCTCCTTGAACTCGGCGACGTCCTCGCGCGCCAGGTTGGTGTTGAACCCCGCGTTGTTATACGTCCCGTTGAGCTCCCAGGCCAGGACGACGGCGCCGTTCATCGAGCTCCGAAAATTATACCGCGCCGGGTTGTTGTTTCCCGTCCCGCTCGAGGGCAGGTAGAGGTGCAGCCCGTAGGTATGGCACTGATAGCCGTTGGGCTCGAAGTAGGAATAATCGGTCCGCCAGAGGGGGACGCTCCGGCCGACAGTCTCGAGGTCGATCCGGCGTCCGCCCGAGGCGCAGTTGTCGATCATCAGCCCCGGGTTACCGGCGAGGAGCGCGTCCCAATAGGCGTAGAGTCCCGCGATGTGCTTCATCTCCGCGATACCCAGGCGGTCGGGCGCGTCCATCGCCTGCCAAAAAGGCAAGGGGTCGAAGTTGAAGTCCTGGCGGTAGATCGTCACGCCCTCGGCCTGGATGAAATTCGAGACGTGGTTCGTGAGCCAGTCCAGGGCCCGCGGATCGCCCAGGTTGAGGAGACGGTTGGGGTTGTCCGGGAGCCTGGTCAGCCATTCGGGATGCTCGCGGTCGAGCCAAGTCCCCTCGTAAACGCGCTCGGGCTCGAACCAGACGACAAAACCCTTGCCCCAGGCGCGCGCCGTGTCGATGACCGGCTTGAGCCCGCGGGGAAAATTCGTCTTGTTGACGGTCCAGGTGCCCACGCCCGACCACCAGTTCCTGGTCGCGTTCTCGTACCAGCCGGCGTCGATCCAGCAGGCGTCCGGGTCGATGCCGAACTGCTTGAGGCGCTCGATCATGGAGATGGCATAGGTTTCGGTGGCGCAAACGTACTCGTTGCAGGGGAACGGCCCGCCGAACCCGACGCCGTGGCTTAACGGCAGCTCTACCGGTTTCCCGTCAAGGCGCGGCGTGTGGTGCGCGAGGAGGAACCTCCGGAAAAGGTTATGCCCCGCCAGCCGGTCGGCGCCCTTCCAGAAAAGGAGCGCGACGGACGGGGAGCGGACCTCTTCGCCGGGATGGAGCATGAACCGGGTCTTGTCCATGCCGGCCCTGAGCTCGACGGCGCGCGGACCCGTTCTCTTTACTGCCGCCTTCCACTTGCCGCTCCAGCCGACGGCGGCCATGACGCCCTGTCCCTGCCCCGCGATGTTGAAGAAGGGGAGGGCCGTCGTGTCCGAGGAGCGTCCCGCCGACGGGCCGAACCGAATCTCGCCGTTCATTTCGAGCTGGTCCTGGACGGGAGCGAAATCCGTCCTGGCGCCGCTGCTGCCGAGGGCGCGGTGAAGCGTTATCGGACCCTCGGGCAGGCCGCCGAGCTCCGCCGAGCACGCCTGCACGTCCTCGATGATCGGCGTATCGGCTTTCCCTTCGTTCTTGAACCGAAGCACCCACTCGACGGCCGGCGAGTCCGCATAGATGGTGGTAACGGCGGACACGCGGAGCCCGGTTCCGGGGTCGGTGTAGATGACGGTCTTAATGGTTTTATCTGCCGCCGCAGCGGTCTCCTCCGTTATCTTCCATTTCGAGAGGATCTCCCCGGCCGGCTTCCCGCCGTAGATGAACGAGAACGCCGGCGCCCCGGCCTTATCGACTCTGGCGGCGATGAACTTCTCGAGGCTCGGCCGGTCGCCGGCCGCCGCCCGGTCCCAGCCCGCCGCCGATAAAGTCAGAGCCGGAAGCAGGAGCAGGATTGATATCTTCCTCATGTTCATTCCCTCCCGGGTTTGGGGGCTGTCGGCCGATGGACCTGCCCCCGATGGTTGCGGTACGACGAACGATCCTATGATTATCAGCCAACCGGGGGAAAGGTCAAGCCGGCCGGCGGCGAACGAAAAAAACGGGGCGCCAGGGTCCAGGCCCGGGCGCCTGGTCTGTAGCCGGCGAGAGATCAGTAGGTCCCGTTATCGGGGCTGACGCCCGAGATCTGGGTCCAGTAGTGGAAGTAGCCGTCGTAGATCCATAGGCCGGCCGCGCCCATGTCCGCGACCAGGCAGGTGTCCTCGCCGTCGCCCCAGTAATCGTCCGCCACCATAAACTCGGGATTCTGGCCGCTGAGCTGCGTCCAAGCGCCGCCCGTCTGTTCGTAGAGCCAGAGGCCGTTCGCCCCGTAGTCAACCGCCAGCTCCTCGTCGCCGTCCGCCCAGGTGCCAGAGAAAGGCTCGACGAACCCGAAGGCATCGGGGCTGAGCGCGTTGAGCCGCGTCTCCGTCCCCGGCAGGCCGGCGGTGCAGTTCCAGTAGAAGAGTCCCGAACGCGTGTTGCTTCTCATGGCCAGGCCGACATTGCCGGCATCCAGCTTGACCGTCTTGATCCGGTCGAAGGAATCCGCGCTGATCTGGCGCCAGTCGGTTTGGCTTTGGTCGGTGAGGAGCCAGAGCCCGAGGCCGGCGAAATCCATGACCAAGTCCTCCGCCAGGCCGTTCGTGAAACTGGCCGAGGCGTGATCGTCCTCGGTTGTCACGGTCCCGGACAGTTGATTGATGTAAAAGAGTGTTCCTGAAGTATAGATCCGCCAGACTCCGGCGGACGGGAACAGGAAGCATCCCTCCTCATACCCAAAGGCGAACGTGTCCATCCGCAGACCGTGATAGGCGTTCAACCCGGATGCCTGCCTCCAAATCGGGCCGTCATGGTCGTACTGCCACAATCCGGTGGCGCCGAAATTGACATAGATTTCGTCCCGGCCGTCGTTGTCATCATCGACGGCGAAAGCCCAGGAGGCGTTGAGCCCGCTCAGCATGGTCCAGTCGCCGGGATATCCGTTGTAGTCCCAGAGCCAGAGGCCGGCGGCGCCGAAATCACCGATCAACTCCTGGTCCGAGGTGTCGCCGAAGGTCGCGGCGATGATCCAGTCCGGGTTGACGCCGGAGAGCTGCGCCCAGTCCGAACTGCCGTAGGCCCAGACTCCGGCCGTCCCGAAATCGCAGATGATCTCGCCGAACGGGTTCCCGGTAGCGAACTGGCCGATGACGACGCCCCGGTACATGCCCAGGCCGGTCTCGGTCGGGTCGGCCCCGGCCGCGTCGGCCGTCCGGCCGGTGTCCGGCGCGCTCACGGGGGCGATATCGTAGCCCAGGATTTTCGCGCCCTGCGAGAAAGCCTGGCCTGCCGGGCCGTTCTGCTGCTGGACGCCGGTTGCCGGAGCAAGGAGCGAGAGCCACAGGCCGGCCGCGGCGATACTCAGTGTCCTTTTCATGACTTCTCCTCTTGTTGGATGATGGCCGAAGCTAGAATAACAGGCAATCTTAGGAGAGGCACGGCCGAAAGTCAACCCGAAAACGGCTCTCTGACGATGAGTGCAGTGCTGGATCAGGCCGGAAGGTGGTCTCCTGCCGTCGGCCGCCGATCCTCTTCCCGCAGACTGCTCCAACCACACTTTTCGTCAAGGAGCCTCCGAAACAGCGGGGCCGCCCCGTCCGGCCGGCGGCCCTACCGCAGGTCGTCCAAGAAATCCTCGGGCAGGCGCGCCACGTAGATCTGCGGGACGCCGGTGACGTCGCTGTTCCAGCCGACCGATTTTCCATCACCGAGGAAGAAGGGATGGGGATGGGCGTACTGAGCGCTGCCGAAGGTCGAGCCGCTCCGGTGGAGGAGCTTGTAGCGGGCCGTCTTCACCGAGCCGATGTAGATGTCGGCCGTCTTGTTGTCGTCCGCGATCCACCACTCGCCGTCGGGGGAGGTGTGGATGTGGGTGAAGCCCTTACCTTCGCCGACGATCCGGTAGTCTTCGCCCGGCACGACGGTGATGATCCGGTCCTGGATCCAGGGCGAGGCGACCGTTTCGCGGCGGTGAAGGCAGGTGATGACCATGTTCTTCGGGCCAACCCAGCATTGGTGCCCCTGGACGCGCTCGAGCATCGAGAAGCCGGCCTTGAGCGTCACGGGATCGGTGCCGTCGTCGTTGACGACGACGAGGCTCGCGCCCTTCTCGCCGACGAGCTTGAGGATGTTGCCGTGCTCGTCGACCTCGATGCCGTTGTTGACTTGAACGAGCACCTTGCGGTCGGCGTTCTTCGAATACTGGCCGTGCGGGTTGCGGACGTCCTTGTGGCTGTATACGATCCGGGCTTGGCCGGCGAGCGGTTCGATGACCGCCAGTCCGTAGCGCCCCGACTTGTCTTGGGCGCCGGCCAGGAAGCGAGTCCCCGAGTGATCGACGGAGACGATGCCGCCCACCCGCTTGAGCTCCTCGGGCGCCTCGAAGACGACTTCGCGCTCGAAGGTCTGGGGCGACATCCGCTTGATCTGCCGGCCCACGGAATAAAAGAACCACTTTCCGTCGGGCGTGACGACGGGCGACGAGGCGTTGTCCTCGTCGGTGATCTGGCGCACCTGGAGGAGATCGAGGTCGCCGATCCAGAACGTCGTCTTGCCGCTGAGCGCCGGCCGCCGGGCGAAGATGAACCGGTTGCCGTCGGGCGTGCTGATCGGCGCCTCAGGGTAGATGTGGTGGCTGACGCAAGGTTCGCTGGTCAGCCGGATGACGAGGATCCCGGTCTCGGGGTCGGTGAACTTTGGCTGGAACGCCACTTCCTCGTCGAAGACCTTGTTGCTCTCCCGCGACCAGGTGTTGCTCGCGGGCGCCGTCGCCGCCGGCCCCGGGTCCGATCCCGGTGAGGACGGGTCTTTGAACCGGTTGACGCCGGGCTGCGTGACCGGCGAGGTGTTGGTTTGAACCGCCAGCGAACCCGCCGCGGCCGGCCCCGCCAGCGCCGCCACCCCGGCGACGGTCCCGACGAATTGTCTTCTCTTCATCTCAGATTCTCTCCAACTCCGAATATCGGTCATCTGACCATGAGCTTTATTTATAACATGGCGAGCCGACGGTGTCGAGGACACAGCGTCGCCGTGTCTGCCCGGCACACAAGAAACTCGCAGTGGGTCGCCTTGAACCGGATCCATTCATCATTGGCTTCATGACTAGGTCGAGGCTCGGAATGATGATATAGTGTCTGTTCCCAAGAGGCCGGATCTCGATCGGTCTATACTGTTGCGCGGCGGCCGGAATGTGCCGGCAAAGGAAGGTCACGATGATCGCCATGAGCATGGGCAAGACGCTGCGGCAGAGAAGGATATTCCGCGACGGGAAAGCCCTGATCCTGCCGATCGATCATCCCGTTTATTACGGGCCTCAGCCGGGCCTCGAAGATCCGGCGAAGCTCGTCGCCCTGGCGCGGGACAACGGCGCGACGGCCGTCCTGGCCACGGCCGGCGCCCTGCGCGCCGCGCTCGACGAGGCCGGCGAGCTCGGTATCGTCATGCGGGTGGACTCTCCCGTCTCTCACCTCGGCGGGCCGGATTCCGTCAGGCATCTTCTCCACAGCGTGGGACAGGCGGCCTCTCTCGGCGCGGACATGGTGATCATCAACTGCTATCTGGGCATGGGGGACACCGCCGTTGAATCGGCCATGCTCAAGACGATGGCCGACGTCTCGGCCGAGTGCGAGCGGATCGGCATGCCGATGTGCGCGGAGATCATACCGCAAGTTACGCCGGCCGACGGCCCAGCCGTCCCGCCCAGCTCCGCCGACCTGGCGACCGCCGTCCGGCTCGGGCTCGAGTACGGCTGCGACGTGGTGAAGACGGTTTATAACGGGGACCCGGACGGGTTCGCCAAGGCCGTGGCCGCGGGCCATCTGCCCGTGATCATGGCCGGCGGACCGAAGACCTCGGACGACGTCGCCGTATTCAGACAAGCCCACGAGGCGATGACGCACGGGGCGAGCGGGGTGGTCGTCGGCCGGCGCGTCTGGGGAAGCGGCCGGCCCGTGGCGGCGATGAGGGCGATGCACGCCATCGTCTTCGAGGGAAGACCGGCGACGCCGCCATCGCCGCCTACCGGCGCGGCAAGGGATAACCGGCCTTATTCCGGGAGAGTTTCGGGAACACTGACCATAATTGTCACCGGAATTGGAGAATTCAGGTTGATGTTCCCGAAGTTCTAAATTTGCCGATAGAAACAGAATCCGTTTATTTATACGTCATTGCGAGTCCCCAAAGGGGACGTGGCCATCTCATCGTAAGTTAGCGAGATCACCACGCTTCGCTCATGATGACATCTCTGCGATCGGGCAAACTTTGGGGATGGGGTGCCTTGACTTTATGATCGGAGACGGATAAGAACTTATTGACCTGATAAAGCACGTGAGGGCGAATTATAGAAGCCCTTCCCTCTGTGTCCCCGGAAATCCATCAGTCGGAGCGATCGAGGGGGTCTGGGGGAGTCATGAATAAATGACCGCAACCTCCTGGAGTTCCTTATGCTCGGCGGGGCCTGCCGCTCTGTCCGCCGCCTTTCGCTTTCGCTGCCGCTCGCCGCCCAAGAAGGGCTCGTGCCGGCTTTCCCGCTCGAGCGCGACGCGATGACGCTCACCCGCCTCGCCCAGCCGGGCACCTATTTCGACAAGGCGGGCCGGCGGTTCGCGATCCTGGGCTTCGAAAGCGGCGTTTTCGAGGCCTGGGCTTACCCGCTCAAGATCTTCAGGAATTTCGAGCTTTCCTTCCTCCTCAAGGGCGGCACGCGCCCGGTCGCGGCCAAAGACATCGTGCGCTTCATCGAGGTGACGCCGGCGGCGACGACCCTCACGTATACGTACCAGTCCTTCACGGTGAAGGCGACCTATGTGACCGCGGTCGACGAGCCGGGCGGGGTCATCCTGCTCGCCGTCGATGCCACGGAACCGCTGACCATCGTGGCGGGCTTTCTCCCTGTCCTCCAGCCGATGTGGCCGGCGGGGATCGGCGGCCAGTACGCTTACTGGGAAGACAAGGCCAAGGCTTACCTCATCTCGGAGCCCAGGCGGCAGAACCACGGCTACGTGGGCTCGCCCGCCGCCCAGGGCATCTCCTACACGCCGGCCCACATGCTCTCCGACACGCCGAACGAGTTCACCATCGTCATCGACGACCCGGCCGCGGTCAGGGACCGCTTCATTCCGATCGTCCTCGCGGGGGGCAAGGGTAAGCGCGAGGACATCCGGGCCGTCTACGATAAGATCGCCGCCGACCCGGAGCGCGTTTATCTCGCCGCGGTCGAGCACTACAAGAGCCTCAGCCGGAGCACGCTCCGCGTCGAAACGCCCGTCCCGCTCCTCGACCTGGCCCTCGAGTGGTCGAAGGTCGCCTACGACAACCTTCGCGTCTCGAACCCCGACCTGGGCAGCGGGCTCGTCGCCGGCCTCGGCGCCTCGGGCACGGGCGGCCGCCCCGGGTTCGGCTGGTTCTTCGGGGTTGACGCCTATCTTAACGCCATGAGCCTCTCGAGCCTGGGCGACTTCGCCGCGGCCAAGGAGGCGATCGCCTTCACCCGGAAGTGGCAGCGCGAGGACGGCAAGATGGCCCACGAGCTCTCCCAGGCCGCGGGTTACGTCGACTGGTTCAAGGATTATCCCTACGGCTACATCCACGCCGATACGACCCCCTACTACATCGCCGGCGTCCACGATTATTACACGCGCTCGGGCGACCTGGAGCTCGTCCGCGAAAGCTGGCCCTCGCTCCGCCGCGCCTATGACTGGTGCCTGACGACGGACGCCGACGGCGACGGCCTGATGGACAACTCCAAGGCGGGGCTCGGGGCGCTCGAGTTCGGCTCGCTCACCGGCATCCAGACGGACATCTATCTCGCCGCGGTCTGGACGCGGGCCGCCGCCGGGCATGGCGGAGCTGGCGAAGGCGATGGGGGAGAGCGCGATCGCCGCCAGAGCCACGGCCGCCTACGAAAAAGCGCTGACGTCGCTCGTCCGGAGATTTTGGGACGCCGAGGCCGGCCGGTACGCCTACGGATTCGCCAAAGACGGGCAGCTCGTCCAGGAGTCGACTCCGTGGTCCGTGATGCCGCTCCTTTGGAAGATGGGTCCCGCCGACCGCGCGCTCCGGGCGCTCGAGAAGATGTGCGCCGCGGACCTTTCGACCGGCTGGGGCGTCCGCATCCTCTCGACGCGGAGCCAGCTCTTCGAGCCCCTGAACTACAATTACGGCGCGGTCTGGCCCTTCCTGGGCGGCTACGCGGCCGCGGCGCTCTACAACTATGACTTCCTGATACCCGCCTACCAGCTCGTCCTGGCCAACGCCGGCCACATGTTCGATAACGCCCTGGGCGCACCCACCGAGCTCTTTTCGGGAGCGCTCCGCGTCTGGCCGCAGGAAGCCGTCGCTCACCAGGGGTTCTCTGTCGGCGGTTTCGTGCTCCCGTTCGTCAGGGGCCTGCTCGGGCTCGATGTCGACGCGGCCAAGCGCGAAGCGATTTTCGCGCCGCGCTTCCCGGGCGACTGGCCGTCGGCCGCCATCGACAACTTCCGCGTGGCCGGGGAGGCAGTGTCCCTTCGGTACGTACGGGAAGGGACGCGGATCTCGCTCGACGCGGTATCGCCCCGGGCCGCCGGGTTGAAGCTGCGCTTCGCGCCCGTCCTCGCGCCCGGGACCAAGGTCCTGGGCGCGACCCTGAACGCCAAGCCACTCGTCGCCGAGATCAGGGATACCTCAAGCTGCGTTCAGCCGGCGATCGATATCCCGCTTACGGGCAAGGACCGGGTGGAGATCGAAATCGATCCGACGGCCGAGATCCTGCCTCCCGTCCGCGAATCCCAGGCGGGCGATTTCGATACCGACCTCAAGGTCGTCCGCCAGGAGCTGAGCGGCAAAACCCTCAAGATTACGGTCGAAGGATTGTCCGGCGCGGGCTACTCGGTCGGCCTGCTGCGCGCGGACCGAATCCAGGCTGTCCTCGGCGCCGACCTCCAAAGTGACAGTCTGATCCTCCGGATGCCCGAGAGCGATGAGAGGGGCTTCGTCCGCCAGGAGATCCTGATCACCGTCAAGTAGTCGGCCGCCGTTCCGGCCGGCTCTTTCCCCTACGCCGTGCCGCTCCGGCCGACCTGTTCTTTGACCAGTTTCTGCAAAGAGATCGTCAGGGGCACGGCGAGGATGGTGCCGGGCGGGCCCAGGACCCAGCTCCAGAATATCACCGACAGGATCGTCAGGAGCGGCGAGATATCCAGGCGGGCCTTCATGGTGCGCGGTTTGATGACGTTTTCGGCGATCAAATTGAGGATGACATAACCGCCGATGACGAGGAGCATCCGCACCCAGCCGTAGTCGAGAAGCGCGATCATGGCCGGCGGGATGATGGCCATGACGATCCCGATGTTCGGGATGAAATTGAAGAAGAAGCTGACGACGGCCCAGGTCAGGGCGAAATCGATGCCCAGCACGAGGAGCCAGAGATAATTCGCCATGGCGTTGATCAGCCCGTTCCAGCCAGTGATGGAGATATATTTGCCCACGTCCTCCACGGTTTGGTTAATCCGGTTCTGGAATCCGCTACTGGCCGTCTTTCCTCTGAAATTATGGAATTGCAGGGCCGCTAATTCGATCAGCACAAAGACCATGATGATCGCGACGAACAGGCCCCTGCTCATTCCCTGGAGAATCATTCCCAGCAGTTTGCTGGCCAGCCCGACCAGCTGCTTCGGGTCGAATTCCTTCATGGTCAGCAGGCCGGAGATATCGATGTTCCTCTCGGAGAAGAAGGCGTTGATGGCATTCCAGAGTTGGGTCAGGTCGAGCTCGTAGTCGGGGAGCTTGCCGATCAACCCGGCCACGGACACGGCGAGGATGGAGACCAGGCCCGATCCGCCGATCAGTATCAACAGCACCGTCAAGGCCACGGCCAGACCTTTGGGCAGCCGCTTTTTTATCAGCCAGTTCTGGATGGGGCTGATGGTGAACGCCAGCAGGAAGGAGATCAGGACGATGTTGACGATCGAGGCGGCGAGCTTCAGTCCGGCGACGATGATGACGACGCTGGCGCCGCCGGCCAGATAAGCGAAGATCGGTGAGAAACGCGTATCTTTCGGCATGTCCAAGACCGAGAATAAATCGCCACGCCCTCAGGTGTCAAGCGCGCGGCGCTCTCGGCCTCTCCGGTCAGGACGTAGATCCTGGCCAGCCACAGAACATAACTCGGCCCCACCATCGCATCCCTGGAATCGGGACGGAGGCACACGGCCCGGCTCAGGGCTGGATCTCCCACAGCTTCCGGCCCGTCGCCCAGTCGAACCCGCTGAGGCCCGCCCCTTTCAACTGCAGGAGGACAAGGCTCCCCGACCGCGAAACATCGAGCTTGTTCTTCAGGAATGTGATCTGGGAGAGCGGATTCTTATCGACATCGACCGCCATTTCTTTGAACAGTTCCGCCGGCCCGGCCGTCCATTTTTCGGTCCCGTCGGTCCCGATCCGCGTCAGCCGCCGGCCGGCGAGCTTGCCGGCGGCGTCCTGGTGAAGGATGAGGCAGCCGTCCGCGTCCTGGTAGACGATCAGCCCTTCGATATAGACGCAGCCCCGGGCCGCCGGCTCGACGGCGGCCGCCCGGTGCGAGAGTGCGTGGGCGTTCGGGCTCCTGAGCAGATACTCCAGGCTCCCGGATTTAACCTTACCCGCCTCCCCGGTCACTTTGAACAGCTCCCGCCTCGGGCCGCTTTCGGGCTGGCCAAGGGCAAAGATCGTCACCTGCTCCTCATCGGCCGCCGTCGCCTTCCGGAGCTCGGACTCGTCGGCGTAGAGCCTTTCCTCCGCGAGCGTCAGGACCAGCCCGACCCGGCCGTCCTTGGTATCCAGGATGAGCCGGTCCGGGTCCTTCTCCATCCGGACTTTGATGAGGCCGGCGCCGAGATCAGGATAGCGTTTGATGAGGTCCTCTGTCTCCCGGAAGGGGGCCGCCGGGTCCGTGCTATAGACGAACACGCGCGGCTCGTTCTTGTCGTAAGCGTCCGTGGCGATCCAGATCCTCCCGTTCACGTGGGCCATCCAGGACTGGATGATGATCGACCGGTAATCCGTTTTGAACCTGGCGAGGACCTTCTTGGCCTCCGGATCATAGACGAAGGTCCAGGTTTTGCAGAACTTGCATTTCCGGCCGACCGAAACGCGGCCAGGCGTTTCGACTCTCATAATGTAGTGAAACGAGCCGTCGGCCAGGATCCAGAGAAGGTGATGCCCTTCCGGCCCGGGAACCGCCGCGGCGTTCAGGAAATCGCCCCGCAGAGCATTGGGATAGAGGATGGGCCCCAGGAAGCCCGGCCGGATAAGATAGACGATTCCCGCCAGCAGGCCGAGAACGGAAGCCAACCGGAATAGCCGGCGAAACGGGGATGGAGTCGCCCGAGTGGAAGGAATCGGCCTGTTGGAATCCAAAGCTTTACCCTGTATCGGACTGATTATATTGACCACGCAGAGACAAAAGCAAGGCGCTTGCCTCGCGCTGCCCGGAGCGCCCGCTCAGCTCGCTTTTGAATATTTCTCGACGAGTTGCTTGAACCGTGGGTGGTCGCGGATCGTGTCCCAGGCCGGGTCGCTCTTGAGGGAGGCCGGCGAAACCAAGTCTCCAGCGGGGATCGACATCAGGTAATCAAGCCGCTCGACGGCGCTCTCGGGCTCTCCGGCAACGGCATAGATCCGGGCCAGCCCAAGGGCATAATTCGGTCCCGCCAGCGCGTCCTTGGAGACGGGACAGAGGCTGACGGCCCGGCTTCCTTCTCTTATGGCCTCTTCTTTCCGGCCAAGGTAGGCATAAGCCAGGCCGAGCGCGGAGTGATAGCGGGGGTCGTCCGGACGCTCGGCCACGTTCTTTTCGATCGACGCCTTCGCCCGCTCGGCGTGGGATCTCATGGCCGCGCTTTCCCCAAGTGAATGGAAGACCATCGCATAACCCAGCTCCCTGTGAAAATATTCCGTTTGCAGTTCGAGACCTTCAAAGTCCAGCGAACCCAGCTTGGCCAAAGCCTCTTTATCGCTCCTGGCCATGATATCCGTCCAGATCCGCACGACATCTTCAAAACGGCCGGCCGGGAGCGCCTTCAACTCGGCTCTGAGCTCTTCGATATCGCCTTTCCAATAATAAGCGTTCTCCCCCCTGACGATTTTGAAATCATAATCCTCCGGGTCGATCGACAAGGCCCGGTCCAGCCAGACTTCGGCCTCCTGGTACCGCCGCAGTTTTTGATAGATGTCGCCGATCGAATAGGCCAGCTCACCGTCCCGAGGATCGAGCCGGAATGATTTTTCCAGGCTGGCGATGGATTCCTCCCATTTTCCCTGGCGCCGCTGGATGTAGCCCAGAAGGACGGGAGCCATGTTGGGCCGGGCTTTTTGGACGGCCTCCAGGAGCTCGAGGGCGCGGTCATAGTCCAGGAATCCCCGGTAATAGTACCAGGCCAGCGCTTCCTTGGCCTCGGGCAGGTCGGGTGCGATTTCGAGCGCCTTGTCCAGGGCGGCCTTGGATTTGGCCAGGCGCTCCTTGGTCCGATCATAACCTCCGAAGTACATCCAGGAATGGGCATTGGACAAGCCCAGATATGCACGCACGAAGTTGGGATCCAGTTCGACGGCTTTCTCCACCAGCTCGATGGCCAGTTCGTATTCCCGAACGTCGTGCGCCTGCCAGCCTTTTAGATAGTGAGCCCAGGCCTGAAGAACGTGATCGTAGGCCTCCAGGTCCCTGGTCGGCCGGGCCGCCAGAGCCTGCCGCTCGGGCTCGAGAAGCGTCAGGTCGAGCTGCTTGACGACCTCTTCGGCGATCCCGGCCTGGATGGCGAAAATGGCCTCGATATCCTGCTCGTAAGTCTGGGACCAGGCCTGGGTATCGTCCTGAGCGCGGATGAGTTGAGACGAGACGCGGACCCGGGCTTTCTGGCCGGCCGGCTTTTCCCAGCGCACCGTCCCCGTCAGCGCGTAGTCGATATCCAGCTCCCGTTTGATCTGCCCGATGGTCTTGTTCGTTTTTTTGTACTGGCTGGCGCTCGTGCGCGAGATGACGTCCAGCCCGTAGAGGGCGGACAGCCGGTTAGTCAGCTCATCCGTCATGCCGTCGGCGAAGTACTCGTCCTCGGGAGCGCCCAGGTTCTCGAACGGCAGCACCACGAGCATCTTGTTTTTCTTTGGCGGAGATTCTTTTTTGCCCTTGACGCCTTTGACGGCGATAAAGGCCAGGGCGGCGACGGCAGCGACAACGACAATAGACGCCGCATAAACCCAACGTCTCCTGACCGTGACGGTCGCCTCTTTGGCGGTCGCCGCCTTTCTTTTCGGCAGGACCCGCTCGGTCGTCGGGATGCCCTGCTCGATCTTGGCCAGCTCGGCATGGACCGCCTCGGCGCTCGGATACCTTTTCTCCTTGTCCTTCTCCAGGCATCTCAGGATCAGGAGGGCGAGGTCCTCGGGGACCTGGGTGTTGAGCTCTTTCGGGTCCTTCGGTGCCTCGCTCTTATGTTTGACTCCGACTGTGAACGGGGTGTCCCCTTGGAACGGCACGCGGCCCGCGACCATCTCGTACAGAATAATCCCCAGGGAATAGATGTCCGAGCGGGCGTCGACGTCTTTCCCTTCGACTTGCTCCGGCGACATGTACTCGGGAGTGCCGATCATCATACCGGCGCCGGTTATCCCCTTCGCCTTGAGGGAGCGGGCGATCCCGAAATCCATGATCCGGGCGTGGCCGTCCTCGTCCACCATGATGTTCTGGGGCTTGAGGTCGCGGTGGACGATCCCCAGCCGGTGGGCCTCGGCCAGCCCATCGCAGACCTGCTTGGCGATCGCGATCGAAGTCCCCAGGCCCAGTTGTCCGCTCATCCGGATGAGCTTTTTCAGGTCCTCGCCGGGCACGTATTCCATGGTGATGAAATGCGCCCCCCCGGCCTCGCCCAGGTCGAACATCCGGCAGACGTTCCGCTGGGCGATCCGGCGGGCGAATTTGAGCTCGTTGCCGAAACGTTCGATCGTCTCGCGGTCCGATGCCACCTCGGGCCTGATGAGCTTGAGCGCCACCTTCTCGTTGATCCTGGTGTCGAAGACCTTGTAGACCTTGCCCATCCCGCCTTTGCCCAGCTCCTCGATGATCTGGTAGCGGCCGGCGAAAGTGGTCCCCGTGACCAGCTCGCGCAGAGGCGTTTGCATCGTCTCAGTCGGCGAGGCCGGTCGACCGGTCCCGGCGGGAGACTGGGCTTGGGAGAGGGATGCGGCGCAGCTCTTGCAGTACCTGGAGTCGGAAGTGTTGTCGCTGCCGCACTGCGGACACTTCATGGCATTATTCTAAAGATAACACTTTTTCGCGCTTGGGCCGAGCATACTCGCGAGTCGGGAAAAAGGCAAGCGGCCCAGGGGATACTCCAGGGTAAAGGCGCAGTTCAGGCGCTAAGCCGGGAATTGCAGGGGAGGAGCTTGGCCGGCTGGATCGCCGGCGGCGTCTTGACAGCAGGCAAAAATCCGATGATGATAAAAAAAAGGTACACCATTTGGCTGAACCCCGGCGGCGCTCTCCGGCGTTTCCGCTCATCCTGACGTTGAGCGTCGTCCTCAACCTCACGGGGATCTGGTGGGGCCTGCCGACTAACCACAGCTGGGCTCCCGACGAGCTTTTCCCCCGACGTGTCCTCACCGGTGTCGAAAGCCAATTCTCCCATGGCTGGTTCGACAGATACCCGCCCGTTCACTTTTACCTCCTGAGCCTTGTCTACGCGCCGTTTCTCGCGTCGGGCAAGGTGAAAGTCCCGGACCGGGCGCCGGCGGCCTCGACCCTCCTGCTCTATTCTCTGGGGCGGTTCCTGAGCGTGCTGATGGCCGCGGGCTGCCTCGTCTTCGTTTACAGGATCGGCCGTGAGATCCTCGACCGCCGGGCGGCCCTCTTCGCCTCGCTCATAACGGCACTCATCGCGCCCTTCCCTTTCTATGCCAAGACGGCCCACCTGGATATTCCCTATCTCTTCTGGTTCCTGTGGTCGATCTATTTCTTTGTCCGGATCGTCAAGGAGCGGCAGCCGCGGCATTATCTTTTGTTCGCCTTCATGGCCGCGCTCTCGATCGGCACAAAGGACCAGGCTTACGGGCTCTATGTCCTGGCGCCGGCCCTGGTGGTCTGGGCCGACCGCCGGGCGGCCCGGACATCCGGCGAGCCCCAGCCGTTACTTCGCTCGCTCTTGCAAGACAAGATACATCGTCATGGCCGCGGTCGGCGCCGGAACGTTCGCCCTGGCGCATAACTTATTGTTCAACTGGTCCGGGTTCATCCGGCATCTCAGGTTGATCATCGGCCACGCGAGCGGAGATTTCCGGATGTTTCCCGGCACGATCCCCGGACAAGCTGAAGCTTCTGGGGCTGACGGTCAAGGAGATCTGCTTCTGCCTGGGCTGGCCGCTCCTCATCGTGTGTCTCTTGGGTCTCGGTCTGGCCCTGCGGCAGCGGCCCCGGAGCTTCAGCCTTCTGGCTCTGCCGCTTTTCGGCCTCTCCTATTACCTTTTTTATATCGCGATCATCGGCTACAACTATGACCGGTTCAACCTGCCGCTCTGCGTCATCCTGTCTTTTTTCGGGGGAAAAGCGCTTTCGGCGTTCATCGGCGCCCGGCCGCCCTGGTCCGCGGTCGCCAAGACGGTTGCCGTCGCGGCCTTCGCTTACTCCTTTTCCCTGGCCGCGTCCGTCGATGTTCTCATGGTCAAAGATTCGCGCTATGCCGTCGAACGCTGGCTTCACGCCCATGTGCCGGGCGGCACCAAGGTCGGGTTCGTCGGCCTCCCCAACTATCTTCCCCGGCTGGACGGATATGCGCGGCGGCCCATCCGAGCCAGTTTGCCGGCGTTCGAGCGGGCCGACAAGCCCGACTTCATTATGTTCGCCACCGATTATGCCTCGCGTTTTCCGGCGGAGAGCGAGGAAGGGCGTTTTTATGCGGGTTTCCCGATGGCCGATCCCGGCTACCAGCCGGCCTATCGGTATCGGACTCCACTCGACTGGCTTCCCCTCCACCCCGAGGCGGCGTACTCGAACCTGGCCCTCATCAACCCCGAAGTGCAGGTCTATAAAAAGCGTCGGCCGGCCGGCGAATAACCGGCGCTCCCCGGCTATTTCGCCCGCGGGGGTGGGAGGAGTTAAAACGGCAGCGCGAGACGAGGCCTGGAAACTGTCCGGCGGATGTTTTGGGCCTTGTTTAATAAGGGCATCAGAGGCTCGACACAGGCCGGGCAACTCGGATATCCTTGAAACCGGAGGTCCTCATGAAATTTACTTTCGCGCATAACAACATCAACGTCTTGAACCTCGAGCGGAGCCTGGAGTTTTACCGGACCGCCCTCGGACTCGAGGAGGTCCGCCGTCATCGGGCCGCGGACGGAAGCTTTATCCTGGCTTTCCTGGGAGACGGAACCACCCCGCACGTCCTCGAGCTGACCTGGCTCTCCGGCCGGAAAGAACCCTACGACCTCGGCGATAACGAGATCCACCTGGCCTTCCGGGTGGACGACTTCGCCGCGGCGCTCGAAAAACACAAGAGTATGGGCGTCGTCTGTCACGAGAACCCCGGCATGGGGATCTACTTCATCGAGGACCCGGACGGCTACTGGGTCGAGATCCTGCCGGAGAAGCATTAGAGGAGGCATCTCTATGAAACAAACGTCTGTTCTCCTTATGGCTTTGACATTGCCGGCTTTGGGCTTGAGTTTCGGAGCCGGGCTTCAAGCCCAAGGCGCGTCTGCCCAGGCCGAAGCGCGGCCCATCTCCATCAGGGTCCTCTACGACAACTATCCGTTCCAGGAAGGACTAAAGACCGATCATGGCTTTTCTTGCTTGATCCAGGGAACGGAGAAGGCCGTCCTGTTCGACACGGGCGCGAACGCCGAAACTCTGTTTTATAACCTGGCGGCGCTCAAGATCGAACCCGCGGACGTCGATCTCGTCGTCATCTCCCACATGCACGGCGACCATACGGCAGGGCTACTTCCGTTCCTGGCCAAAAAAGGGATATGCCAGGTTTTCCTCCCGGCTTCAGCGCCCCCGGCCATGGTCAAAGACATCGAGGCGGTCAAGGGGAAGGTGGTGTTGGTCAAGGACCCGCTCTCGGTCTGCGAAGGCGTCTTCTCGACGGGCACGGTCGGCCAGGAGCAGGCGCTTGTCGTCGACACGCCCCAAGGGCTCGTGATCATCACGGGCTGCGCCCATCCCGGGATCGTCGAGCTGGTCGAGAAGGCGAAGAGCGTGATGCCCAAAGAAATTTATCTCGTGATGGGGGGATTTCACCTGGGCGGGCGCCCGAAGGCCGACCTCGAGCTCATCAGCCGCCGGCTGCGCGAGCTCGGCGTGAAGAACCTGGGCGCCTCGCACTGCACCGGCGACGAGGCCATCGCGTTCTTCAAGAAGGATTTTGGGAAGAACTATATTCCGCTCGGTGTGGGCAAAGAGATCGTCATCCGGTACTGAAGCGGGGCCGCCCGGCCGCCTGGCGGTCTTCCCATTTAACGTCAACGCGGAATTCTGCTATACTCGCGTCGAAATCTGAAACCGCGAGTCGTTGTCATCATGATGTCCGCTTCACAACCCGAAGTCGGTTCGATGCTCAAGGTCGGCCTCCACAAAGAGAGGGTCGATTCCTATCTGGCGGGCCGCCGCGTCTTTCCGGTGACGCTCGAGCTGGACCTGACGAGCGAATGCACCCGCTTCTGCCCCGAGTGCCCGAGCGTCAATTCCGCCAAGCACCACTCCTTGAGCATGAGCAGCCTGGACCGGCTCCTGGCGGGCTTCGAGGGGCAGACACCCGGTCTGCTTGTTGACGGGCGGCGAACCGACGATGGCCCCCCTCTTCCCGGCCGCCCTCGACCGCGCCCGCCGGTTCAGCTTCAAGGAGATCGCCGTGGTCACGAACGGCAGCCTCCTCGACCAACCGCCCGTCGCCGACGCCCTTCTCAAATACGCGACGACGATCCGGCTGTCCATGTATGATTGGGAGAACGGATCCCCGGGGTGGTTTAACGACACCCTGAAGCGGATCGAGTCCTTGCGCCGGTTGATCGAGCGCGAGGGCAGCGGCCTCAAGATCGGGACGAGCGCCCTGACTTCGGCGGACCGGGTGGAGCGCCTGGACGGCCTGGCCGGCAGGCTCAAGAGCGCCGGCGCGCACTGGATATATTTTCACCCGCTGTGCTCGAAGTGGGGAATGGGCGCCCCCGAGCTGGCGAACCAGGCCGGGGTCACGGCCAAGATCGAGGAGATCCGGGCGAACGGGAACGGCGGGAACAGCGTCTTTTTCTTCCGCGAGAGGTTCAGGGACACGGACCTCAGGTTCAGCGGCTATCACGCCGCTCACTTCCTGCTCGTGGTCGGCGCCGACGGGCGGAACTACCTCGCTCCCGAAGTCAAGTATCAACCGGAGTTCGTCATCGCGGAATTCCCCGAGGAGCGCGGCCCGGAGTGGCTCTGGGATGAGAAGCGGCAGAGCGCGATCGGCTCGATCCGGAGCGAGGGCTACCCGGCCATTCAGAGCCGGCACCGGAGCATCCTCTATAGTCATTTCATCGACGGGCTTTTGCGGAGGGAAGACGGCGCCCTGCAAGATTTCCGGACCGCGGCCAAGACGCCATTCCTTTTCCCGTCCATCCTGTAAGGGGCGGCGGGGTTGAGCGAAACCCGATGACCAGTCCGCCGGCCGTAACCGTCATCATCCCGACCTATAACAGCCGCGTCACGCTTAGGCTGGCGCTCGAGACCGTGCGGCGTCAGATCTACAAAGACTTCGAAGTTTGGGTCGTCGGCGACGGCTGCACGGACGACAGCGGCAGCGCCGTGGCAGCCTTGGGAGACGAGCGGTTCCACTGGCTGAATCTGCCCGCGAACTCCGGCACCCCGAGCCGTCCCAGGAACGAAGCCCTGAGCCGGGCGAAAGGACAATACGTCGCCTACCTGGGGCACGACGACCTCTGGTTCCCCTGGCATCTCGCAGGGACTCGTGGGATGCGTCGAGGACGGCGGCTTTGACTTTGTCCATTCCCTTGGCGCGGCGATCGCCCCCGAGGGCGCCGTCAGCTTTTTCAGCCTTCCGGAGAGCCTGGGCATCCGGCACGGGGCGTATTCCCCGACCAATTGGCTTCACCGGCGCTCGCTGATCGATGCCATCGGCCCGTGGTCGGAGAAGACCCTGGTGTCCGACGACCTGGAATTCCTGCGGCGCGTCTGGAAGCACAAGGCGAAGATCGGGTTTCACCGGGAGCTCGGCGTCCTGAAATTCCCGTCGGCTTTCTGGAAGATGTACTCCCTGTCAGCGGATTTTCCGCAGGCGAAATATGTGAGCGCTATGGAGAGGGACGCGATGGCCCTTCGGCGGGAGTTGCTGGAGGCATTCGCGTCCCAGGTCTCAACGGCGCGGCGGCGTAGCGGGGAAGAAAAGCGGGTTCGCGGAAACGGCGCACGGCATCATGCGCACCATGCTGAGGCTCTACGGATACCAGCGCTGGCCCCTGAATCGCCTAGCCTATAGACGATACCGCCGGCGGGCCGGGCTCCCGCCAAAAGGGAAACGATAGCGGCGTTGCGCGCGTCGCCGGCACGGGCGATGTTCCCCGAGAAACCACTCCGTTTGAAAAAGCGGGATCGTCCGCAATTTCGGTTTTCTTTTAGCCGCACTGGTTCCTTTAATGGCGCGTTATCCCAGATTTGCGTTTTAGACAAATTGATAATTCCACTTACAAATTGTATAAGTGGACGATCCAGATCAAATGACAAAACAAACGGTTGGCAGCAAGAAACCGCAATCCCGCTTCCGCTGGGTCATCCTGGGGTTGCTGTTCGCCGCGACGACTATCCTCTACATCGACCGTTCCGCCCTGGGGATCCTGGCGCCGGAGCTCCAGAAGACGATCGGCTGGACGGAGGAGCAGTACGGGATCATCAACAGCGTTTTCATGATCGCCTACGCCTTCTGCTTCATCCTGATGGGGAAGTGGATCGACCTCCTGGGCACGCGGAAGGGCTACCTGCTGTCCATCGCCGTCTGGAGCGTGGCGGCGCTCGGCCAGGCCCTGGCGCGGACGTGGATCGGTTTCGCCGGGGCCCGTTTCGGCCTGGCGGTCGGGCAATCCGGCAATTTCCCCTCGGCCATCAAGGCGGTCGCCGAATGGTTCCCCAAAAAGGACCGCTCGCTCGCCACCGGGCTCTTCAACGGCGGCGCCAACATGGGGACGATCATCGCCCCCCTCGTCGTCCCGGTCCTGGTGCTCAACCTCCATGACTGGCGGATCGGCTTCCTGTGGACCTTCCCTCTGAGCCTTGTCTGGGCCGTGCTCTGGCTCCGGTTCTATAGAAAACCCGGCGAGAACCCGCGCGTCTCCGAAGACGAGCTGCGCTACATCAATTCCGACAGCGGCGCCGAAGAGGCGAGCCCGGGGAAAGTGGCCTGGAAGCATATCCTGCCTCACCGTGAGGCCTGGGCCATCGCCGTCGCCAAGCTCATGGCCGACCCGGTCTGGTGGTTTTACCTTTTCTGGGGGGCCAAGTTCCTGAACGCGAAATTCGGCGTTAACCTGAAAACGATCGGCCCGCCGTTCTTCACGATCTATCTTATATCCTGGGGGTTGGGCATCTTCCTTGGGTGGCTCTCGTCAAGGCTCATGAAAGCCGGTTTCAGCCTCAACAAGGGGCGGAAGCTCGGGATGCTGGCTTGCGCGCTGTTCGCCGTCCCGGTCGTTCTCGTGCCGCGGGCGACGAGCATGTGGGTCGCCGTCGGGTTGATCGCCCTCGCCGCCGGCGGCCATTGCGGCTGGTCGGCCAACGTCTTCAGCCTGATGTCGGATATCTTCCCGAAAAAGGCCGTCGGGACGGTGGCCGGGTTCGGCGGTTTCGCGGGAGCGGCCGGGGGCGCGCTGGCGGCGTACGGCGTGGGCAAGATTTTGCAGAATGTCGGCGTCGACGGTTATGCGATCCCGTTCGCCGTCGCCGGTTCGATATATCTTGTCGCGCTGTTGATAATTCATTTGTTGGTGCCCAGGATCAGGGCCGTATTCATCTGATATGAACGACGAATTGAAGTTCGCGTCGCCGGAATCCATCTGATTTGAGCGTGGAGTTAAAGTGAGTGTCCCCGGAATCAAATGACGAGCAGGGAGAGGATCGACACCGCGCTTTGCCACCGCGAGCCGGACCGCGTCCCTTATGACCTGGCCGGGACCACGGTCACGGGGATCACCCGGAACGCCTATATAAAAGCCATGCGGTTTCGCGGGATCGCGCCCGATATCGGCGACGCCGAAGTCGACCCGATCCAGCAGATCGTCACGCCGAGTGAAGAAAACCTGGTATTTCTTAAATCCGATACCCGGCGCATCGGCGCCCGCCGGCTGACGGATTATCAAGATAATAAAAGGGTTGGCGGCAAGGCGATCGAGGTCGGCGATTTTTATGGCTGCGGCTGGCGGTTCGAGCCGGGCCGCGACCTATACTTCAACCTGGTCTCCTCGCCGCTCGCCGGCGCTGAATCCCTGTCTGCGGCCAAGCCCCTTTTCCCGCGGAAAGACTGGGCGAACTATGCGGTCGCCGTCCGGAAGGTGCTTGATGAACAGATCGGCGCGGCCGGCTCATTTTGCGTCGTCGCCGACAGGAACACGGCCGGGCTGACCGAAAACAGCGTCCGCATCCGGGGTTACGAAAACTGGTTTGTGGACACGGTGGTCGATCCGGCGGGCGTCGAAGCCCTGCTCAACGTCATCGTCGAGGACAAGCTCCGATACTGGGATGTCGTCATCGACTGGGCTCTCGAAACGGGAAACGCCCCCATGATCAGCGTCATCTCCGAGGCCGACGACCTCGGCACCCAGACGTCCACCATCATGGACCCCGCCCAAATCAGGAAGATGATCATCCCTCGCTTCGAGACGATCTTCGCCCACGTGAAGAAGCGGCTGCCCCACGTCAAGGTCTTCATGCACAGCTGCGGCGCCATCCGTCCGCTCATCCCGGACTTGATCGAGGCGGGGATCGACATCCTGAATCCCGTGCAGTTCACGGCCGCCGGGATGGGCCTCGAGGGGCTGAAACGCGATTTCGGGGACGTCCTGACCTTCTGGGGCGGCGGGGTGGACACTCAGTCGACGCTTAACCACGGCACGCCCCAAGAGGTCGCCGACGAGGTCAAACGGATCATCGACATCCTGGCGCCCGGGGGAGGCTTCGTCTTCGCGCCGGTCCACAACGTCCAGGACGACGTTCCGCCCGCCAATTTCTGGGCCATGTGGGATGCGCTGCAGGAGTACGGGAAGAGCTGATGGGCAAGCGGACCCTCCCGCCGCGCGACCTCCTCCCACCGGGAGGATGGAGAAGAGGAGGCCTTCGTGAATAGAATAGCTGACGACAACCGCCTTGTCATCGCGAGGGAAGCGCGGCGATCTCGGTCAGGAAGGTAATAACATGAAGATGAACAGACGGACATTCCTGAAGGATTCGGCCTGCGCGGTCGCCGGCGCCGTGGCCGCGCCAACGATCGTCCCTTTCGATCTCCTGGGCCGCTCGTCGCCGTCGAACCGAATCAGCGTGGCCATGATCGGCGTCGGACGGCAAACGGTCGGCGTCAACATCCCGCAATTGTTGGAGTCACAAAACGCCCAAATCGCGGCCGTCTGCGACGTCGATTCCTGGAGGCTGGCCAGCGCGCAAAAGCAGGTCAACGATCACTATTCGCAGCAGAAAGGCGTCACCTACAACGGCTGCGCCGCGTTCGATGATTATCGCGAGGTCTTGCAGCGGCCCGATATCGATGCCGTGATGATCGCGACGCCCGACCATTGGCACATCCCGATGGCCGTCGATGCCGTCCGCGCCGGAAAGCACATCTCGCTCGAAAAGCCGTTGGGGACTTGTATCGACCACGGCCGTAAGCTCGTGGCCGTCCTCAAAAAATCGCCCGTCGTCACGCGTAACGACAGCGAATTCAGGACTTTACCAAAGTTTTCGCGGGCGGTCGAGCTTGTCCGGAACGGCCGGATCGGCAAGATCCGGCGCATCCATGTCGGCGTGCCACCGGAATCCAATGGCGCCGCTCTTCCGCCGACGGCGACGATGCCGGTTCCGGCGGAGCTCGATTACGATTTCTGGCTGGGCCCCGCCTGGGAGGCCCCTTATACCGAGAACCGGGTCCATCCGGTTAAAGCCTGGGGGCGGCCCGGCTGGATGCGGGTCGACGCCTACTGCAACGGCATGATCTCGAACTGGGGCGCCCACCTCATGGGCATCGCCCAGTGGGGGAACGCCACCGAATACACCGGACCGGTCTCCGTCGAAGGGGACCGGCGTCTTCGACAAGGGCCTCTGGAACACGCTGAACAGCTTCGAGATCCGCTATCAGTACGCGGACGGAGTCGAGATGTTCTTCAAGATCGAGCGGCCGTTCGTCCGGTTCGAGGGCGAAAAAGATTGGATCGAGATCGAATATCCCGACAAGCTCACCGCTAGCTCCCCGTCGATCCTGGATTCCGAGATCTCGGCGAGCGAGCTCCGGATCCGCGACCTGCCGAGCGACAAGGAGGACTTTCTCCTCGCCATCAAATCCGGCAAACCCACCCTCGAGCCGCTCGAGACCGCCCACCGGACGATCTCCATGTGCCAGATGGGACTGATCTCGATCAAGACCGGGGCGAAGCTCGTCTGGAATCCCGAGACAGAAGAGATCGTGGGCGACAACGCGGCTTCGGCGATGCTGAGCGTCCCGATCCGGGAAAAGTACTCCCGGTTCTGATGCTCTTATGCCCCTCTCCCTTATCCTCTCCCTCAAGGCGAGAGGAACCGGAGCCGTCGGCGCCTTGGCCCTGCCCCTTTGTCGGCATCGACATTCACAGGCGCCCAAAGGAGACGAACCGGAACCGCTGCCGATACGGCCCACCCGATATTCCCCGCCCCCTGGCTGGGGAAGGTCGGGGAGAGGGGGTGAGGAAAGAGCGGGGAAATCGAAAAATGACGTGTGTAAAACGGACGGAAGGAGTTCATGGATATGCGTATTCTTATTCATCGTAGATCGTGTTTGTCCTTATCCAGTTCGTTGGTTTTACTGCTATTCTGCTTTTGCCTCCAGCTCCATGCTGACTCGCCCGTTCAACCCGGCATAAGCGATCAATCCCGCGCCCGGATATCCCTGAACGGCCCGTGGCGCCTGTCCTATGGCCTCTGCGATAAGGACGCGCCGCCGACTCCGGCCGAACTGAAGACCTCGAACTGGCCGCAGATACCGGCGACGGTCCCGGGGAACGTCGAGCTCGACCTCCTCGCTGCCGGCATCATCAGGAAGCCCGAGGTCGGGAACAATGTCAACGACCTCCGGAAGTACGAGGCGTACCGATGGTGGTACAGCCGGACGTTCGATACGCCCAAGCTGGCCTCCGGCGAGCGGGCCGAGATCGTCTTCGAGGGCCTGGACTGCCTGGGGACCGTCTGGGTCAACGACAAGCTCGTCGGAAAGACGGACAATATGTTTATCGCGCACCGTTTCGATGTCACGGAGGCGCTCGCCCCGGGCGGCGCCGGCGTCAACACGATCTCCGTCCGCATCGACCCCGCCGTCCTCGAAGGCCGCAAATATCTTACCGGCGTTCTCGTCACCCGCCACGATACCGGGGCCGAGGCCGTCAACATCCGGAAAGCGCCCCACATGTACGGCTGGGACATCATGCCCCGCCTCGTGAGCGCCGGCCTCTGGCGCGACGTCTATTTGGACATCATCCGGCCCACCCGGTTCCGGCAGGTCTACTGGATGACCAACACCGTCGATGTTCCCGCGCGAACGGCCCAGCTCATCCTGGACTGGGATCTCGTCTCTGACCTGCCGACGATCGACGGCCTGGCCGCGGAGGTCTCGCTCCGGCGCGACGGCCGCCCGGTCTACGAAAAAACCGTCGCCCTCTATACGTTCACGAGCCGCCACGTGATCGACCTCACGGAGGTCGAATTCTGGTGGCCGCGCGGCTATGGCGATCCTGCCCTCTACGAGGGCACGGTCAGGATTGTCGATGCCCAAAAGCGCGTCCTTGACGAGCGCACCGATAAATTCGGCATCCGCACGGCCGAGCTCGTCTCGACCGACATCACCACCCCGGAGCAGCCGGGCGAGTTCGTCTTCAAGGTCAACGGCGAGAAGATCTTCGTCCGCGGCACGAACTGGGTGCCGCTCGACGCCTTCCACAGCCGGGACATGAGCCACGTCGAGGCCGCGCTCCGGATGATCGCCGACCTCAACGGCAACATGATCCGCTGCTGGGGCGGCAACGTCTATGAAAGCGATGAATTCTTCGACCTGTGCGATGCCGGAGGCGTCATGGTCTGGCAGGATTTCGCCATGGGTTGCTCGGGCTATCCGCAAACGAGCGAATTCGCCGAGAAGATCAGGACCGAGGCCATCCAGGTCGTGCTCAGGCTCCGCCGGCACCCGTCGCTCGTCCTGTGGTCGGGGAACAACGAGAACGACTCCGTGTTCAGCCGGCCGTTCAGCAGGCAGTTCGACCCCGGCCTGGATATGATCAGCCGCCAGGTCCTGCCGCGCGTCGTCTGGGAATTCGACCCCCTCAGGCCTTACCTTCCGAGCTCGCCCTATTACAGCCCGGAGTTCTTCAAGCGGGGGAGCGACCTCCGCCTGCTGCCGGAGGTCCACCTGTGGGGTCCGCGCGGCTACTATAAGGCGCCCTTCTACACCGACGTCGATGCGCATTTTGTGAGCGAGATCGGCTATCACGGCTGCCCCAACCGCCCGAGCCTCGAACGGATGTTCGACCCGGAATACGTCTATCCGTGGACCAAGGACGGGGCGTGGAACGACCAATGGCAGACCAAGGCCGCCCGGTCGCGTCCCGAATCGGTCGTCGACATCAAGCGGAACGAGCTGATGAGGAACCAGGCCAAGGCGTTGTTCGGCGCCTGCCCCACGGACCTCGACGATTTCATTTTCGCCTCCCAGGTCGTCCAGGCCGAGGCCATGAAGTATTTCGTCGAGTTCTGGCGGGCGGCCAAGTTCCGCCGGACCGGGATCATCTGGTGGAACCTGCGCGACGGCTGGCCGATCATCTCGGACGCGGTCGTCGATTACTACAACAGCAAGAAGCTGGCCTATTACTATATCCGGCAAGTCCAGTCCGACGCCTGCGTCGTGATCAACGATGCGGCCGAGGGGAAACATCCGGTCGTCGCCGTGAACGACACGCGCGAGCCGAAATCGGGGACCGTGACGGTGCGGGACGCCGACAGCGGCAAGACCGTGTTCTCGGCGCCGTTCAGCATCCCCGCCAACGGCAAAACCGTGGTCGGGCATATCGCCGAGACGCCGGCTCAAGCCATGTGGCTCATTGATTACACCATCGGCGCCGCGAAATTCACGAACCATTACCTCGTGGGCAAGGCGCCGTTCAAGCTCACCGACTACAAGCGCTGGTATCAGGAAGCTGAACATCAAAGGCGCGGATTAATCGGTGACAGGATATCAATTCACCAATTTCCGCTCGCTGATAGCTTCCTTTGAAAAAGAGGAATTGATAGCCAGGGAGATGATTGGTGGCAGCATCTCAATTCACCAATTTTCGGAAATTGGCAGGAAAATAGGACCGTCCCCGATTTTACTGAAAGAAAATAGGACCGTCCCTGATTCCCGTGCCCGACTTCTGCTAATAACTTCCTTGGCGGGTTTCCGCGGCGAGCAGGAAGACGATCTTCCGCTTCTCGTCAATCTCATAGAAAAAGCGGTGCGGGCCGATCCTGTAGCGCCATGTCTCCGGCGTGTATCCTCTCAGTTTCCTGATGTTTTTCCCGAAATACGGCTGGACTCTCAGCTGCGGATAGACGTATTCGCGAAGCTTCGCCTCGGTCTTCTCCCGCTTCGCCCCCAGGTTCCTCTGCAGGTCTCTCTGGAACTGCTCAGTCTCGAAGATCCGGTATTCACTCAACGAAGCGGCCCTTCATCCTCTTGGCTTCGGAGCTGCCGGCCTTCAGCCTCTCCAGGAGGTCCTTGTTCTCGAGGATCTCCTTCATCTCGAAGTCATCGGCGAACAGCTCTTCTCCGATTTGTTTGAGGGCCAGCGTCTCGATGGCGTTGGCCAGGGTGCGGTTCTCGGCCTTGGCGAAGGCCTGAAAAAGTTGGAAATCCTCATCGCTGAGGCGTAGGGTGATGGCCTTGGGCATGATGCACCTTCCTTCGTTATGATTCATACTGATTCTAAAAGCATCGCGCTGCCGTGTCAAGGCCATTGGCTGCGCCTCTCGAGAAAGAAGGTCGCCATCACCAGTATCCAACGATGGAGAGTTGGGGGAAATCTCACGCTTCGATTATGACGTCAGGAGATCGTGCCAGGCTATCAATTCCCCAATTTCCGCTTTAGCGGTTGACTCGCGGCCTAGGCCCCTCGACCGCAGAAAATGGGGAATTGATAACCTGGCACCAATTATTTGGTACCAATTATTGAAGTTGGTGGAGGCGGACGGCGAGGCCGCCGCCCTTGGCCAGGCGCGCTGTCAGACGTGCTGGCGGCTGTCACTTCCTTGCGGAGGATCGTCACCTCTTGCGGGCGCGTATCCCCATCGGGGCCGTCCTGGTAGATCTCGGCCGCGAACTTCCCGGCGCCCAGGAACCCGAGCGGCACCCGGATCTCGCGGGCCGTCCAGTCGGTCATGGCGCCGAGATACCAGTCGCTGCCGCTTCTTCGCGCAATAGCGATCTTCTTTCCGATCTCGCCGTCGATCACCCGCGTCTCGTCCCAGCTCGTCGGCACGTCGCGTAAAAAGTCCAGCCCGGGCTGACCGCGATACGCCGCCGGGTCGTCGCAGACCATCCCGATCGGGCTCTCATAGACGACGAACATGGCCAGCTGGCGGCAGCGCGTCCCCATCACCTTGGGGCGCTTCATGTCGGGAGCGAATTCCTTGGCGGTCGCGTTCCGGAATCCTCCCGGCGTGAAATCGAACGGGCCCGCGAGCATCCGCGTGAAGGGGAGGGTGACGGTATGCTCCGGCGTGATCAATTTATTCACCTTGTTCTGCTCGTTCCCCAGCACACCTTCGAGCGTGACCAGGTTCGGGTAGGTGCGCTGCGTCCCCGTCGGCTTGTAGGCGCCGTGGAAGAGGACCATCAGCCGGTTCGCGGCCGCCTTTTTCAGCACAGTGTGGTACCAGCGGACCATCTCCTGGTCGTCGCGGTTCATGAAATCGACCTTGACCCCCGCCGCCCCCCACGACTTATAGAGCGGAAAGGCCGCGTCCGCCTGCCGGTCCACGTTGTGCCAGTGGGCCCATATGAACAGGCGCACGCCGGCCTTCTTCCCGTATTCCATGAGCTCCGGCAGCCGCAGCTCGGGAACTGGCTTGAGGATGTCGTATTTCTCGGGGTGGTCGATGCAGTCGACTTCAGGACCGTACCAGGGCGGCTCGAGCTCGAGGTAGGCGAGCCCGTTCTCCGCCGCGAAATCGATGTAGTACTTCTGGTTCTCGAAACCCAGGGCGCTCGGGACCCCCGGTTTGTCGCAATAAAAGTCCGGCCACCAGGGGAAAATGGCCTTCCCAGGCTTGATCCAGGAAACATCGTCGAGGGCGCAGGGCGGGTTGAGGTTGAGGACGATCGTCGATTCGATCAGCCGGCCCGGGGCGTCGCCCACCATCAGGACGCGCCAGGGCGAGGAGAAGGGCGTTTTGCCGCGCACGGCCGCGCCGCTTCCATCGAGGCAGGGGAGACAGCACCGCCTCGAGCGCCGTTCCGGGCAGGCCGCGAAGGTACATCCCCGCGTAATCGGTGAGGTCGGCTTCGGTGATCGCGACCGTAACGCCGTCATCCCGCTGCATGGTGAGCGGCAGGCAGACCATCCCGGTTTCCGGGATGGCGCCAAGCGTCGTCTGCGGGTACTGGCCCTCATAGGCGTGCTGGAAGGTTTCGGTCCGGAGTGCCCAGGCCTTCATGTCGGCTGGAAAGCGGAACTCGGTATTTTCCTTGACGATCTCGAAAGCGGCGAGTGATTTCTGCTCGGGAAGGACATAGCGGAAGGCGGCCCCGTCATCATAGGCGCGGAAAAGGAGAGTCAGGCGGCGTTGCGGTGAGATCGAATCCTCGAGGTCGACTCGAAGCTCTCGGCAATGGTCGCGCGCCCGCTTCGTTTTGCCGATCACGAGCGTGTAGGTCTCGTCATATGTGCGCGTCTTCGTATCGACCACGGTGAAGCGGGCAAACGGCCCCTCGCGGAGCGTCAACCCGAGAGGCGACCAGTCGAGCAGGATCCCGCCCTTTCGGATCACCTGCCATTCCGCCGCTCCCTGGTCACTCAGCCTGAACGCGACGGCTAAGTTCCCGCCGGGCGACTCGACCCGCAGCGGCTCAACCTGCGGGGGCTTGACTTTAACCCCGCTGAACCCCTGGAAAACCAAACCGACAACCGCGAGCAACAGGCACATCATCCGCATCACGCACCTCTCTAAATTGGTGCCAGCATATCAATTCACCAATTACCGAAGCTCCCTTTGAGCTCCTGTAATAGCGCAAGTCAGGCTGAAATAGGGGAATTGATAACCAGGTACCAATTTAATAAATAGGGGAATTGATATGCTGGCACCAATTACAGGTACCAATTACAGCTTGGCCAGCTCCCCGCTGTAATCCTTCAGCTTGCGGATCGCGGCGATAATGTGGTCGATATCCGCGCGGGGGGCCAAGAGCATGTTTTGGCCGATGGCGACGGTCGTGGCACAGACCTGCTTGTTGCCCTTGAGCCCGTCGAAGCTTTCCCGATAGGTCGCGCAGCCGCTCGGCGCTCCAGAGGCGCTTGTACCCGCGCGAGGCGATCGCTTCGTCGAGAAGGCCGTCATAGTACTGTTCGTTGTAGACGCTCGAGCAGGGGACCCCCTCGGCGGTCAGCGCCTTCATGAACTTGTCGCGCGACAATCCGCTCCACTGCGCCGCGTCATACCGGAACGGATAGAGATGCCACACCGCCCGGCCGCCCTCCGGCAGGCGCACCGGCGTGATCCCGGGGATCTTCGCCAGCTCGGCGCTCAGGTAGTCGGCGGATTCCCGCCGGACGGCGGTTTCCGTCTGGAGCTTATCGATTTGCAGGAGGAGCATCATGGCCTGGGGCTGCATCATCCGGTAGTTGTCGCCGCGCGTGAAACTGCCCTTGCCCTTGACCGTGCCGGCCGAGCGTCCGCAGTTGTGATAGACGTTGCAGCGGTCGACGAGCTCCTCGCTCATGCCGGTGATCGCGCCGCCCTCGCCGGACGGGATGTGTTTCGATTCCTGGAAGCTGAAGCAGCCCAGGTCGCCGATCGTGCCGCATTTCCGCCCCCGGTATTCCGCGAGCCACGCCTGACAGGAGTCCTCGATGACCGGCAGGTTGTGTTTCCGGGCGACGGCGTTGATCGGGTCCATATCGCAAGGCATGCCGAAAATGTGGACCGGCATGATCGCCCGGGTGCGCTCGGTGATCCGGGCCTCGATCGAGGCCGGGTCCATGGTCAGAGTCGCCGGGTCGGTGTCGGCGAAGACGGGGAGCGCCCTGGCCGAGAGGATGGCGTTGTAGGTGGCGATGAAGGTGTAGGGCGAAGTGATGACCTCGTCGCCGGCGTCGACGTCCATCACGTGAAGGCTGACCTGGAGCGCCGTCGTGCCGGAGGCGGTGGCCAGGCATTTCCGGGCGCCGAGAAGCTTGGCCCAGGCCGCCTCGAAGTCGGTCACGTTTTGGCCCGAGAGCCGGAACCACTTGGTGCTCCGATAGACCTCGAGCATCTTCGGCTCCCAGGCCTCCCGCCACTGCGGCCACGGCAGCCAGCCGCCGGAATGAACGGGCGTGCCGCCGAGGATCGCCGGCTTATCGGCGCCGACGGCTGGCATGACCGCTCCACGGCGCGTGCCCGGCCAGGAAAAAGCGACGGCGCCCGCCGCTCCGGCGCGGATGAATTCACGGCGTGTGAGGTTCTTTTTCATGGGCTTGCCTCCTCGACCTCGGTCTCCGATCAAGAATCCACGGCGGCGGTATTATATCGCGCTTCGAGGCCTCGCGTCACCCAAATTAGTGACAGGATATCAATTCCCCATTAAAATAGGGCTGTTTTCAGGATTCTCGTGATTTCTCAGCCCGATGCATTTTGCTGAGCAGTTCCCGCGTCGCCGGGAAAAGCTCCCTGTAGGGTCCGAGCTTTTCTTTATAGACCGCGTGCCGCGCGGCATTCGGTTCGAACACCCGCTCCCGCTTGACGAAGACGTCGACCGCCTCTGTCGGCGACGCGTACACCCCCGTCGCGATCCCCGCCAGCATGGCCGCACCGACCAGGCTCCCCTCCGTGTTCTTCGGCCTCACGAACGGCATCCCTAATATATCCGCCTTGATCTGGAGCCAGGCATCCGACTTGGCGCCGCCCCCCGTAGCCATGAATTCCCTGGTCTCGACCCCGAGCTTCTCGAGCGCCGCCAAACTGTCCGCGAAGTAGAACGTCTCGCACTCCATTATGGCTTTGAGGATCTCGCCGCGCGCGGTGCCGGTCTTCAGGCCCGCGATGACGCCGGACGTATCGGCCACATGCTTCGGCCACTGCGGCGGGTCGAAATGAGGCAGCACCAAGAGCCCGGTCGGCGCCTCGGGCATCTCCCGGTCAAGCGTCGCGTAGATATCCATCCCTTCGGGCGCCGCATCCGCCGCCGCGAACGTATCGCGGAACCACTTCACCAGGCTCCCCGCCTGGTTATACAGGAATGAAACGTACAGCCCCGGCAGGACATGGTGCTCCATGTTGAGCCCCAGCTCCAGCATGCGCATCGGCTCCCGGATCTCACCGTAGGTCGGCGTGATGCATTCGAAGGTGCCGATGCCGCAGACCGCCTTTCCCGGGGCAATGCAGCCCGCCCCGAGCGCGTTCAGGCACTGGTCGTGCCCGCCCGCGACGACCAGGACGCCGCGCGGCAGCCCGAGCTCCGCCGCCGCCCGGTCGTCGACCGTCCCGATGACCGTTCCGCCCGTTACGATCCGCCCCAGTTTCTTCCGCTCGATGCCGCTCCAGGCGAGGAGCTTATCTGACCAATCGTTCTTCTTGAGGTCGAACAGCAGCGACCGGTTGGCCAGCGAGTTCGCGGCCGACGGTTCGCACCCCAGCAGGAACGGCACGAGATCCGCCCAGAACAGGAAGAAATCCGTCCGCCCGAACAGCTCGGGCTCGTGATCGCGCATCCACATCAGCTTCGGCAGGGAATACTGCGGCCCGAGGATGTTCGGGTTGATCTTGTAGAACGCCTCCTGTCCGAAGTCCCGGGCCAGGGCGTCGGCGTGCTCGGCTCCCCGCACATCCGTGTTCAGTATGCTCGCGCCCAGGATCTCGCGGTCCCCGTAACGGGCACGAAGGCCTCGCCGAAGGAGCTCACGCACAGGGCGGTGATGGGATCGCTTCCTGCTGCGTGCCTCCCTGTTGTCTGTTCGGTTGCCGTCCCCTTTGCTCCTGTCTGTGCTCCCGTCCCGACACCCGCCGCGACCTCCCGGATCACCTGGCGCATCTTCTCCCAGACATCTCTGCTGTCGAGCTCCACGCGCCCGGGCCGGGGATGGACCGCCCCGTACTCGCGATATCCTTGGGCCAGGCAGCGCCCGTCTTTCGAATAGGCCGCCGCCTTGCAGCCGGTCGTGCCGAGATCGATGCCGAGGAGGCTCATTTCTTCGTGGCTGATGGAGATATCATAATTCAACCCAGCATGTCGACTATCTAGCGACATGCTTTGTTAATTTTATGTCTCTTTTCATGATTCCGGGCAACCAAGCCCCCGGACGCCGAGGCGGCGATCTCTATTCCGCTTCGATCGAAATCGCGAAAGGCCGGCGGACGCCGATCCGACCCGGATCGACCTTGCGGTCGGGCGCGTCCAGGAATTCCCTGATGATGCGGCCGGCTTCAGGATGCGCGAACAAGGGGACGTGCGTCATCCCCGCGAATTCCACGAGCTGCGAACTCGCCAGCCGCGACGCCGTCGCCCTTGCCCACTCCACGGGCGTGTCCGGATCGAATTCTCCGGCCGCGACGAGGGCCGGGACACCGCTTTGGACGGGGGCGTTTTCCTCGGGACTGGGCGTTCCCGGCGGCCAGGTTCGCAGGGCCTCGAGGCTGACGGCCGTCTGGATGAACCGGGCCAGCCCGGCCGGGAGGCCGGAGGGCTTCAGGATCCGTTCCGGCCGCTCGAACGGGAATTCCTCGTTGCACCAAACGGCGAGCCTCATGCCGAGCGCAAATCCGATGTGAGAGGCGATATAGGTTTCCGCCAAGGGAGCCAGGACCGAGGAGTCTCCGCGGCAAGCCGTGTCGAAGAGGACCGGCAGGCGCGGGATGAGACTGGTGTTCTCGAGGCCCGCATAAACGCAGTTCATGATCCCTGCGGCGTCGAGCCGAATGGACAGGGGCGATCCGTCGATCGGATTCTTCAGGGCGATCTCGACAGGATCCCGGTCGGCCGCGGCCAAGTAGCTTTCCCAGCGTTCCTCGAACCCGTCCAGCCGGGTCCTGAGAGCTTCGTCCTCCCGGGCCGCCGCCATGAGCTTGCGGAAGACGCGGAGGATATTGGCCGGCGCGTCCTCGTCCCAGCTTGCTTCGACCGGGAGGACCGAGTCGAGAATGACGGACCGGACCCCGGCCGGCGCGTCGCGCAGCACGGTCAGCATCAGCTTGGTGCTGTAAGAGCTGCCGTAGAGGTTCCAGCGTTCGATGTTCAGCAGTCGGCGAAGGTCGGCGATATCCGCGGCGCTTTCGCGGGTCGTGTAGCCCGCCAGGTCGATGCCCGCTTTCTTGTATTCCTTCAGGGTCTCGGCGATCGCCTTAGCCACCGCCGCGGGATCGGGATCCCCGTTGAGGCGGGTCCCCCAGCCCGACCGCAGAGCCTCTTCGATCCGGGGCGCCATCAGCGCCGGCTCGGCGAAATGGGTGCCCCGCTGTTCGAGCAGGGTCACGTCGCCGCGGTCGAGGAGCGGGTTTCGGCTCCTGTTTAGCGCCCGGAACAGGATGCTGCCCCCCGGCCCGCCCGCCGAGACGAGGACGGGATCCGGGCGGGGCGTCGAGGCCCGGCTTTTCATGATGACGAAGGGAAGGCGTATCGAGCGGCCGGTAGGCTCCGGGAACCGTCGCTCGGGAACAACGAGATATCCGGTCCGCAGGTCCGGGGCCGGCGCGACGGCCGCAGCGGGAAGAGCGCCCCACTCGATCCGCGGGATCTCGATCTCCCGCCCCGCGCCGCCGAACGCGGCCGAGACCAGGATCCATAAAAAACAGGCGGGCGCGACCAGGGGCTTCGATTTTCGGGACACGTCGGCACCTCTTCGAACAATTATACTCAGCCGGCCGGGATAGGTTGCGCGAAATTTCAGGATTAGCACAAATCCTTAAATAAGGACGGCTGCCATTTCAGGAAAATGCAGTAGTCTATGCCGCCCACTGCTGGAGGCACAAGGTTGAAGGCGCGCGCGGAATTATGGTGCTTGACGGGAGGCCATCCGGAGCTATTCGGATCGTCTTCGCGCCCGGCGGAGTCGATCGAGGATGACGTCGGCGGCCCGCGACGCCCCGTCGCAAGCGACCGGAGGATAGGTCACCTCCCGGCCGATCAGCTTGACCATGGCTTTGGCCAGCTCTTCCGGAGTCGACTCTTCAAGGCTCATCCGCAGGCCGGCGCCATGCCGGGCCAGCCGCGCCGCGATCGTCACTTCCTGTTCGGCCTGGGACTTCACGGGAAAATAAATAAAGGGCACGCGCAGGGCGGTGAGTTCAACCGTCGTCGTGCCGCCCCCCTGGGTCACGACGAGGTCCGCCGCCGCGAGGTGGCGATACAGATCCGGCACCGTGCCCCTGCGTTCGACCCCGGCCGGCGCCTCGATGACGGAGGGATCGATCCGCGGACCGGCGACGAGGACGAGCCGAAGGCCCGGAAGCCGGGCGGCGGCCGACGGGTAAGCGCGTCCGCAGAACTCGAGCAGCTCGCGGCCGACAGCTGTCCCGCCGACGGTGCAGACCACGAGGGGACCCGGGCCGTACCCCAGTTCGGCCCGGAGTTCCGCCTTCGCCGGCAGGGATGCCGGATCAAAGGTCAGGATGTAGCCAAGAAAAACGACGTGGCTGTCGGCCAAGCGGCGCCGGTTCGGGAGGAAGGCGCCAAAACGCCGGTCCTGGATGTCCGCCGGCTCGCCGATAAAGAGCGCCGCGTTGTCATTCCGACCCGTAACGCGCTTCTCCTGCGACCAGATAAAGTTCAATCCCCAGGCGCCCAGGCTCTCGGATAGCTTTTTCGTGGATACGTCCATGCCCCAGAAATCGTACATCATGACGAAGGGAATGCCGGGCAACGACCTGAGGCCGAGGACGTAAGCCACGATGACCTCGTAGGTTTCATCGCCGACGAGGAGGTCGAAGGCGCCCCGGCGGCAGGCCCGGCCGATAACGCCCGCGTTATGGATCCACTTGCCGAGGGCCCGGTAGACATAGCCCGTGAGGTTGAGCCGGCCCTTGGTTCCCATGGCGTCCGCCGTGTCGGTCTCGCACCAGTAATCGCGGCACTCGGGTACGAGTATCTCGCCGGCGTCCGCAAGCGTATCGCTCGTCGGGGGCGCCGCGAGCCAGCCGACCTCGATCCCCGGCGCTTTTCGCCGAAGCTCGCGGGCCACGGCCAGGTCGCGCGTCACGTGCCCGAGCCCGAGCGACCCGCTCACGAAAAGGACCCGGAAACCGGCCATCGAAGCCCACCTTGCCCCCCCGTGGGAACAAGGACATTTACCTACACGGACTAATCCGTGTCAAGCACGAGCCGAAGTTATTCCAAGTTGGGCCGTCCCCGCCGGGGAAGAGCTCCGAGTCTTCCTTTTTATTGTTTAAGCTACGATAAACTGGATTCTGGTTGAATCATGTGCCATCTTTCTCCCATAAGCGGCGAAAGATGGCCCCGAGATCGCGAGCACTCCTTGACACGGCCCAGGCGTCCCTGTCTTGTCCTTTGACTCCCCTTCCCTCCCGGTGATATTCTTTCATCAATCAAGGGAGAAGGGTCATGAAGTGCCCTCAATGCGATACGGACAACAGCCCGGACTCCCAGTTCTGTAAAAAGTGTGCGACTCCTCTCTCCCTGGATGGAGAAAGGGCCTCTCTCACCAAGACTCTTGAAGCGCCCATCCAGGTCATGAAGCCGGGCAGGATGATCGCCGGCAAATACAGGATTCTTAACGAACTCGGCCACGGCGGGATGGGGGTTGTTTACAAGGCCGAGGACCTCAAGCTCAAACGGCATGTCGCCCTGAAATTCCTCCCCCCTCATCTGATGGATTCGCCCGAGCTCAAGGAGCGGTTCCTCATCGAGGCGCAGGCGGCGGCGGCCCTGTCCCACCCGAACATCTGTGTCATCCATGAAGTTGGGGAAAGCGAAGGACAGCCCTACATCGCCATGGAGTACGTGGAGGGGGAGACGCTCAAAGATAGGATCAAGCGTGGCCCGCTCGAGCCGGCCGAAGCCCTGGACATCGCCGCCCAGGTCGCCGCCGGCCTGGGAGAAGCCCACGGCACGGGCATCATTCACCGTGACATCAAGAGCGCCAACATCATGGTCACGCCGAAAAGCCAGGCCAAAGTCATGGACTTCGGTCTCGCCAAGCTTCGGGGCGGCAGCTCGCTGACCAGGAGCCAGACGACACTGGGGACCGTGGCCTACATGTCGCCCGAACAGGCACGCGGGGACGAGCTGGGCCCATGCACCGACATCTGGTCGCTGGGTGCCGTCCTCTACGAGATGCTCACGGGCAAGCTGCCCTTCAGCGGGGATCACGACCAGACCGTGATTTATTCTATCCTCCATGATGATCCCGAGTCCCTGACCAAGGTTCGTCCCGGGATAGCGCCCGAGCTGGGCCAGATCGTCGGCCAGGCCCTGGCCAAGAAGGCGACCGACCGCTATCAGACCATGGAAGAGCTTCGGGAAGATCTCGCCTCCGTGGCCGAAGGCTATCGGCCGCTCCGGGCGAAGCGCCGGCCGGCCAGGCCGAAGTTCCTGGGGCTGAACATCGCCTATTTCCTCCCCGTTGTCCTGGCTGCCGCTCTGGCGCTCGGACTCGGGCTCGATGTCGGCGGTGTCCGGAGCCGCTTTTTCGGGCGAACCCCCGCCGCGGCCAAGGCCGTCAGGCTGGCCGTCCTGCCCCTTGTCAATCTCACGGGCGACTCCGAACAGGACTATCTCTCCGAAGGCCTCACCCAGGAGATGATCACCCGGCTGGGAAGCCTTCAGCCGAAGAATCTCAGCGTCATCGCCCGCTCCTCGGTCATGCGCTACAAGAAGGGCGACACGCCGATCGACCGGATCGGCCGGGAGCTCGGAGTGGATTATGTCCTGGAGGGCAGCCTGCGGCGCGAGAAAAACCGCGTCCGCATCACCGCCGAGCTCATCCAGGTGCGGGACCAGGCGCAGCTCTGGGCCGACAGCTACGAGCGCGAGCTATCGGGCATTTTGGTTTTGCAAAGCGAGGTGGCACAGAACGTTGCCAAGGCGCTGGCGCTCAAGCTTCTGCCGGCCGAACAGGTGCGCCTGGCTTCCACCCGCATCGTCAACCCGGAGGCCTACGATGCCTACCTCAAGGGCTCCTATCACCTGCAGAAACTGACACCGATGGATCTCGACACCGCTCAGCGATACTTCGAGCTGGCGCTCGAGAAGGATCCTGCCTTTGCCCCGGCTTACGCGGGTCTATCATGGATCTGGGGGAGCCGCGCGCAGATGGGCCTCGCGTCGCCTCTTGATGCCGGGCCCAAGGCGAAGGCGGCGGCGCTGCAGGCCGTTTCGTTGGATGACAGCTCCGCGGAAGCCCACGAAGCGCTGGCCGTGAACAAGACGTGGAGAGAATGGGACTGGGTCGGCGCCGAGCCGGAGTGGCGGCGGGCCCTCGAGCTCAATCCCAACTCGGCGCAAACTCACGCGCTCTACTCGCACTTCCTGGCGAACGTGGGACGCATCGACGAGGCCGTGCCACACATCAAGTTAGCGCTCAAGTTGGACCCGTTCAACGCACTTTTCCATAGCCTATACGCGTCGGTCCTGATGTACAGTCGGCGCTACGACGAGGCCCTTGCCGCGGCCCGCACGGCGCTCGCCATGCAGCCCGACGCGCCGGTCGCTCTCACCAACCTGGACGAGGCTCTCTTCGCGCTGGGGATGCGTGATGAGCAGCTTGCCTTGCAGCGGGAGAGGGTTGCCGGTGATCCTGTGCGCGTCGCGGCGTTCGAGCAAGGACTTGCGGAGGCCGGTTACGAGGGCGTGCAACGACGCCTTGGGGATTTAATGGCGGCCCGGTACGAGTCATCCGGCCGGGTTATGGCCGTGGACATCGCCATCAAGTACATATGCGCCGGCGACAAGGTCCGGGCCATCGATTGGCTCGAAAAGGCCTATGAGGACCGCGATCCCAACCTGCCCTATCTCGGCAAGCCCGTCTGGGACTCTGTGCGCGATGACCCGCGTTTCCTGGACCTTTTGCGCCGGATGGACCTTCCGCCAAACGCGAAGTGAAAAGGGGAACGGCGGACCATAGCATCAGACTAGCTTTTCTCTTCTGACACGCGGTCGCGACGAGGCGCCGGCCGGGCTCTGTTCTTCCCGGCCTCAGCCGCGCAGCAGCTTTTCGAAGCGGGGGTTGCCCCGGAGCGGGTCGAAATTGGGGTCGATCGAAAGCCAGCCGGGCGACAGGAAGTACGGGATCTCGAGCAGCGGCTCCAGCGCGTCCAAAGCCTTCTCCGTCTCGCCCAGAACCATGTAAATCCTCGCGAGCTGGTGCTGGATATACGCCCCGATGTACGCGTCGAGGCTGATCGGCCTGATCTTAAGGGCGGACTCTCCTTCCCGGATCGCGTCGTCCTTTCGCCCCAGGTAGGCGAGCGCGAGGCCGCGCAGCACGTGCAGTTGAGCGTCGTCCGGAGCTTGAGCCAGCTGCCCGGACAGCGCGCGCTCGGCCTCTCCCGCGTACTGACGCATCTTGTCCTTCTCGTTTAGGAAGGCATAGATCTGGGCGAAGACGAGGGCTCGGCCGGCCGCATCCCCGGCGAAGGCCTCGATCGGCAGGTTCAAGACGAGCTTCTGCTGGGCGTCATCGAGCACCCAGACGAGATCCCAGTAAACCGACAGCTGGGCCAGGAGGTCGGCTTCCTGGATCCCTTCCCTCGGCTGGGCGTACCACGATCGCGCGGCGGTCAGGTCGCCCTGGGCGAGGGAGATCATTCCCTTCTCCTGGACTATCCGGATCATGTTCGGCTCGAGGGCCAGGGCCTGGTCATAGACCTCGTGCGCCCGGGGGTAGCGGCGCAGAAAGATCAGGGTCCAGCCGAGGGCCTGGGCTACCGTCGTGGACCGGGGATCGAGCAACTGAGTCTGTTCGAGATGGCCCAGGGATTGCTCCCAGCGGCCGAGACTGGCCTCGATGGAAGCGGCGACCGTCAGGAGGTGGCTATTCCGGCCGTCAATCTCGAGCCCCTTGCGGCATTCCTCGAGCGCCCGTGTGTCATCCTTGGGAACGGTGTGGTAATAAGTGCTGAGGGCAAACCGTCCGTCGGGGAGATTCGGCGCCAGCTCGAGCGACCGCTGGGCTGCGGCGAGGGCCGCGGCGCCGAGCTCGGGCCGCGGCACGCTGTTGACATACAACATCGAGCGCGCCACGGCGAGGCTGGCCCAGGCCTGGGCGAAGGAGGGGTCGAGCGAGACCGCCTGCTCAAGCAGAGCGACGACGCGCCGCAGCGTCGGGCCGTCCTGGGACCCCCGCAGGGCGTTGCCGCGGACATAGGCTTCGTAGGCGGCCAGGTTCGTCGTCGGCGGCACCGCGAGCTTCTGCTCGTCCCGGTCGCCGAGCGTCAGCCTCAAAGCCCCGGCCACGCGGGTCGCGATCTCGCCCTGAACGCGGAACACGTCGTCCAGGACGGCGTCGAACGAATCCCGCCAGCGGGCTGTCGGGGTCCCGAACCCGTGAACTCCGTCAGCTCCGGCGTCACCCGGATCCGGCTCGAACCGGCGCTTTTCTGCCAGCGCACCTTCGCGGTCAGCAGGAACGACGCCTTGAGCTCCGCCGCGATCTTATCGGCCGTTTTGGTCGTGCCCTTGTATTGGTCCGAGCTGCTGCGGGCGATCACCGTCAGGCCCGGAAGCGCCGCCAGCTTGTTGCGGACCTCGTCGGTCATGCCGTCGGCGAAATAGGCGTCCTCTGGGGCGCCTTCATTCTCGAAGGGGAGCACCGCGATGCGCATCGGCCCGGCCGGCTCCGTCTTGCCCGCCTGGCGCGACCTGAAGAAGAGCCCCGTCCCGACCGCGATGCCGGCGACCACCACGGCCGCTCCGATGACCAGGGCGAGCGGGAACCGGCGGGGCCTCCGCGCGGCCGGGAGCGCACCCGAGAGGGGCCGGGCGCCCGTGTCCCGGAGCAGGCGCTTCAGGTCGGCCTTCATCTCCGCCGGCCCCTGATATCGGAGGGCGGGATCCTTTTCGAGGGCCTTGGCGATCACCCGTTCGAGCCCTTCCGGCACGTCGGGGTTGAGCCTCAGCGGCGAAACAGCCGGCCGGTTCAGGATGGCATCAATCGTCTCGACGGCGCTCTTGCCGCGGAAGGGCAGGGTGCCGGTGATCATTTCGTAGAGGACGATCCCGAACGAAAAGAGATCGCTCCGGCCGTCGAGCGTCCCGCCGCGCGCCTGTTCGGGAGACATGTAGTCCACGGTCCCCATCGTCGTTCCCGGAGAAGTGACGTCCCCGGCATAAGACACCGTCTCCTGAGCCGCGCCCGGAGACGCGGCCGGCTCCTGGGCGAGCTTGGCCAGGCCGAAGTCGAGGAGCTTGGCCTCACCCCTTTCGGTGACGAAGATGTTGGCCGGCTTGATGTCCCGGTGGATGATCCCCGCCCCGTGGGCCGCCTCGAGCGCATCGGCGACCTGCGTCCCGATGGTCAGGGCGCGATCGATGGCCAGCGGCTGGCCCTCCAGCTCTTCCTTGAGCGTTCTTCCCTTCATGAGCTCCATGACGATAAAAGGCACGCCGCCCTCGTCGCCGAGGTCGTGGATCGTGCAGATGTGAGGGTGGTTCAAGGCGGACGCGGCCCGGGCCTCGCGCCCGAACCGCTCGAGCGCCTCGCGGGTGTCTCCTGTCTCCTCGGGCAGGAACTTGACCGCGACGTGGCGGCCGAGGCGGACGTCTTCCGCCTCATAGACGACGCCCATCCCGCCTCCGCCGAGTTTCGAAAGAATCCGGTAATGGGAAAAGACCTGGCCGATCGCGGGTAATGACAAGCGAACCTCAGGCCGAAGTTTAGTGGCGCCCCCACGGGTTGTCAAGGAAATGTCGGCTGATGTCGGCCCTGCGGCGATGAGCGGCCCGGCGGCTATTCCGCTTTCTCCTGGCCTTTCAAGACCCGCACGACCGCCAGGATTGTGTTCCAGTTGCGCATGGTCGCCGGCACACCGAACAGCTTGTCGAGCCGGCTGAGATAGCCGATCGTCTTCATGTGGCGACGGTACTCTCCAAAAACAAATCGGTTTTTCGACGCAATAAGCCGCACGAACCAAGCCTCGCCCGGCGGGAGTGTGAACGGAATGCCGGCCGGGCCGCGGCCGGGCCTCGACAGGATGCTCACGAATCGAACGATATCGGGGCGTGACGGCTCGGCTCCAAACGGAGTCTCTTCCTCCAGGCGGATAAGATCGCGGCCGTCGCAGAGCACAACTTCCGCCTCGAACGGCAGCCTCCGGCGCAGTTCGGCGAGGAACTTTGCTCGAGATCCAGGTTTCAGAACGACAAAGGTTCCCGCGGCACCGACATTCACGACATCATAGTCGCTCAGCCCTCTGGCGAGGAGGCTCGGGCGAAACGTCCTGTGTCCGCCAACGTTGACACCTCGGAGGAAAACGACCAGAGCCATACCCATCACAGCCGGACAACGTTGATGCCGAGCTTTCCGAGGGCCTTGCCGGCCCGATCAAGGTCCTTGTCCTTGACGGAAATATGGTCGGTCGAATATGAGGAGATGGCCAGGAGGCCGCTCCTTTCGTCCGCCAGAGCGCGCGGGACCGCCGCGGCGCTTTTCCTTGGTTCACGGAAAAGAACGGAGGCGATCGGCATTGACCTCTTTCATCACTCTCGATTTATAATCGAGGCCTTGCCGGCGACCTCGAGCTCGCTCCTCAGGATCTCCACGGCGGCGGCGTAGACCGCCTGCCGCGCCCGCGGAACAGATCCGGCCGCCACATGCTTCTCATACGGCTGCCTGAGGGCCGTCGCGACGTTAATCTTAGCCACGCCCTTCCCCACGGCCGCGAGCACCATCTCCTTGGGGATCCCCGTTCCTCCGTGGAGCACCAGGGGAATTCCCGCGGACTCGCTGATCCTCGAGAGATGGTCCAGGTTGAGGCGGGCCTGGATCTTCTTCTCCTTCCGGGCGGCGCCGGCGATGGCCCCGTGAACGTTGCCGACGGCGACGGAAAGCCAGTCCACGTCGGCTTCCCCGACGAACCGGGCGGCCTCGTCCGGGTCCGTGAACCCCCGGCCCGAGGCAAAAAGCTCATCGTAGGAGGGGAGCGGGCCGGCCTCGTGGCCCAGCACGGCGCCGAGCTCCGCTTCGACCGGGATGCCCGCGGCATGGGCTATCTCGGCGATCCTCCGGCTGCACTCGATATTCCGGTCGAGCGGCAGGCGGGAGCCGTCGACCATGACCGAGCCGTAGCCGGAGTCGATCGCCCTGCGGATCACGTCTTCGTAATCAACCTCCTCATTGTCCTCGTCGATCACCGGGACATGATCCAGGTGAAGCCCGGTGAACATCGGGTCCTGGACCCGCGCGTATTCATCGCGGACGGCCTCCAGGCTCCCGGCCTCGAATTTCACCCACTCGAGGCGGGCGACCGCGATGAGCCCGAAGCTTTCGGTATCCCGCAGAGCCCGGACGATAGGCTCCATCATCGGCAGGTAAGGAATATTGAATGCCGGGATGACGGTGTGCGCCCGCCAGGCATTTCGGAGGAACTCAGCGTTTGATCGATTGCCTCGCATTTTTTCGCGGATCAGCGACATCTTAAATAAGACGACAAGATAATGCAATTTGCGGCGGCCAGGGAAGAGTTTCGTGTTCCCGGTCGGCTAAAAAAGGGGGCCTCTTCCCCTCATCAGGCGTGACCCCGGGCAGCCGTCTCGCCCCCGGACGCGTCATTAATCCAGGTATTTCAGAAACTCTTCTTTGGTCAGTTTCGTGTCCTTAATGATCTCCTGGAGCAAGCCTCTGCCGATATCTTCCCCTCTATGGAAGGGAACTACGGTCGTCCGGCCATCGGGGTGGTGCGTCAAGTATCTTGTCCATCCTCATTTAATAAGACGCGCCTGAGGTCTGATATTCTCACCGATGAGATGAGGGAAGCCCGTGGGCCGCCTATTCGGTTACGCGGGTCGAAAAACCGTTCCGGAGCAGGGTCTTTATGGCCGTCATAACAATGCGGTAGAGCCGGTCTCCCCATGAGGCACGGAGTTGAGGATCCTCGAGCGGGATGGTCTCGTTCTCCGGTCTGAACCCGGCCTGATCGTAATGGACATAAAGCGGCTTGGGAGCGGACGCCTCCGCCGCGACGGCGAATGCCGCACCGTCAGGTATCGAGGGCTTCAATGAAGTCCACCAGATCGGACGCAACGCGGTCGGGCTCCTCCCAGTAGAAGGCATGTCCGGCCCCGCCATACACCACGAGCCGCGAATCTGTAATCGTCGCCGCAAGTGCCTCCTGATCGCTTCGAGGAAGGATCCTATCCTGATCGCCCCAGATAATCAGGGTGGGCGTTTTGATCGTATGGAGCTCTCCGAAAGAGTCATCCGCCATGAGGCCCTCAAGCGTCGCTTTCCAAACGAACGCCGGGACCTTCAGGCTCTCCCGAACGATGGTTTCGAAGAAGGCTTGCGGAACCGGCCGAGCCAGTGTGCTCGCTGCAAACTCGCGCACGAAGCCCGGGTCAACCGGATCTCTCAACGTCGATATGGTTGAGTCCCACAACTCCCGTATAGCCGGCTTGTCTCGCAGGCTGGCGGGCGAGCCCATGAGCACAAGCCCGAGGGTGCGCTCGGGATGGTCGATCGCAAAGCGTCGGGAGACGAAGCCGCCGCTGGAACCCCCTGCGATGACGGCGGCTTCAAGCTGGATCGAGTCCATAAACGCCGCCAGATCGGCCGCGAAATCACGGACACGGTAACCGGCCCCGGGTCGGCTCGCATCACCGTGGCCTCGTTGGGTTAGGGCAAAGGCGTGAATGCCGTCAGGCAGGTGAGCCAGAAGGGGCTCGAAGGCGTGCCATGAGTCTGCGATGGCATGCAGGAGCAGCACGGGAACGCCCGAAGGGGCTCCCTGCTCCACATAGGGAAGCTCCACGTGGTTAGGAAGCATAACAGACTTTTGGATAAATGCCATATCTGCCTACTCTGGGTACCAGACGACCTTCTGGGTGCGGGCGATGTTCCGGTCGAACGGAAGCCGGGAACCGTTGACCATGACGGCACCGAAGCCGGCGCCGATCGCTCTGTGGATTACCTCCTCAAAATCGACTTCCTCATCGTCCTCGTCGATCACCGGGACGTGGCCCACATGAAACCCGGTGAATCTCGGGTCCTTGACCCGCTCATGTTCATCGCGGACGGCCTCTCTTGGGCCGGCGGCCTTCCAGATTAGACACCAAACCACTTCACCTGGCAATCATAAAAGCAGGGGCGCCATGCTGCGCAAGTGCTTAACAGCCAGAACTGTCAAATGGCCATAATCGAAAAAGTGAAATGATGGCTGCTATGATAATGTTGTAATTAACACATTTATAACAGACTATGATATCGCGAGTGAAATGTCGTTGCCCTCATCCGAAAAATGTTTTAGGCAGTGACCCGGTCTCTTCGTGCCTTCGCTAAGAAGGGTGCCCGATAGCTCATTATTCACCTCTTGATGGCCGGATTGGCTATAATAAGGACGAGTCATGAACCTCAATCGGGAGGGGGCGATAGAAAAAGCGCGGCGCGGCGGCCGCGGAGCAACCCTTTGAGATAAACCTCCTCCCCGGAGCGTTATTAAGAAGAGTGTTCAATGGAGAGCATTAACCATGGCCAAGCCTAAAGTCCGGGAAAAAAATGGGCACCTGGGTGTCAGGAGGAGAAAAGGAGAGATCGTCCTCTATAAGACTCCGAACGGCGCTGCAGCCTTGGAAGTCCGGCTTGAGCAGGATACCGTCTGGCTCAACCTGAAACAGATCCCGGACCTGTTCAAGCGCGACAAGTCTGTCATCTCGCGACACCTCCGTAACGTATACAAAGAAAAAGAGTTAGATCGGAAGTCAACTGTTGCATTTTTTGCAACAGTTCAGATTGAGGCCGTCAGGTGGCCAGAGAAGTAGAATGCTTTTGCCAGGGAGGCTATCCGATTGGAGACCCATTTTGCCAGGACTCCGGCTAACATAGGCGAGGAGGGCAAGGGGAAAATTCCTGCCAATCAGACAAAAAAGCAGGGAGCAATTTGATGAACTCTGGACTCACGTCTAGATAGGCCCATAAAAATGTCTTGGGAATCAATTATCGATGAGTCATTAAGACAGCTCAAAGCGTTTTTGCAGAAGACGAATTGGTATGGGAGAGAAAACGAAATCGTAAATCTGTTCGCACATCATTTTCTCCTTAAGCAAATTGATATTGGTCCCTTGACTGACCCTTCTCAGATTGGAATTGAAGTCGCTGTTAAGCAAGTCCCTCTGGCCGGGAGAAAGAAGCTCGTCAGGAAAGACCTGGTGCTTTGGAGATATCCTTTACAGACAGTCTGGGACTCCGGGCAAGCCGAGAACGACCCTGCCGTGATCTTGGAGTGGAAAACAAATAGCATCAAGAGGTGTGGTACTGATATCGAATGGCTCTTGGCATACACAAAACTCCATCCTCAAGTTCTTGGCTATAGCATTTGTGTATTTATGAAGAACAAGAGAGATATCTGGTTTAGAAGAATAAGGAAGGGCAAGGTAATATCTGTTTCAGAGAATGGCTGACGCTTCTTCTTCTATTTCTTAACGTCCTTCGGCTTTGGCTCCATGCCGAATTGGCGGGCAAATCCCAGCTGGTCGTCTTCTTGCCATTCCTCAATGATATCTTTGACATCACAGGTGAATTCCGGGACGCGGTCGCCCTCGAACGGGTCTCGGCGGGAAGACGTCTTGGGCCGAAAAGCCCACCCAGAACAGCGCCTCTGTGTTTGGCGTTAATAGGGCCTGGCGTGAGATACGGTCATTTCGACTGCCGGGCGTTCATGATCATCGACATGAGCTGGATGGTCGCTTGCCCGGGGTTCTGGTACTCCCCCTCCGTGTCATAGCGGTATATGTAAACGAGTTTAAGCTCGGGCACGACGGCCAGGTTGTGGATGCCCACGCCGGTATGGTAAAACCCGCCCTTGCCGCCGAATATCATGTTCGAAAAACCGAGTTCCGGCAAGACGACGTTCCACATATAGCCGTAGCCCACGCCATATTTCTCACTGACCGTTGAGTAGGGCTTCGTGCTTTTCTCGATCCATTCCGGCGGAATGATCTGCCGGCCGTTCCAGTTGCCTTTTCTCAGATACAGCAAGCCGAAACGGGCCATGTCCCTGGCGGTCATCCTGAAGTTATAGGCGGGATGTTTCGATTTGTTCTCTTCATGGGAGTATTGGCAATCGTCCAGGCTGAAGTCTTCCATGCCGATCGGCCCGGCGATCTCTTTTTGGAAGGCCTCGAATATCTTCGCCCCGGTCACCTTCTCGAAGATGGTGCCCAGGACGTTGAAATCCCAATTGTTGTAGTAATAAAAGGTGTCGCGAGGATGGCTGCCGCGCGCGGGACGCGTCTCGATCATACTCTCCGCTTCGGCTGCGGCTTCGTGGTAAACACCTGAGCGGGATTTGAGGAGGTCGGCGACCGTGGCCTTTTTCTCCTCCGGGGTGAGCGCCGGCGGGATGTCGTCGATTCCCAGATCTTCCAAGGTTGCGTCGAGATCGATCTTGCCCCGGCCCCAATAGATACCGTACAGCGCGCTCAGAAGGGGCTTGCGGATGGAATGGATGGGATATTTGGTCGCCACTTTCCCCCAGGAAATGAAGACCTTCCCGTCGCAGAGCACCATGACGGCGGCGGATTTGATCTTTTCCGCGAAGGCCCTGGCCTCTTCGAGCTTTTCGGAGGACCATCCGACGTCTTCCGGCGCGACAACCTCGAGGCCGGTCTTTTTGTCCTTGTCCTGCGGAGCTTCCGCACAGATCGACAATAGGGCAAGACAAAGAGGACCGATCAGAATGGCGGCTCTTTTCAACATCTATCACCTCATCCCTTCGTCCGGGATGTTAGATCGCGGCGTTATCGGATGTCAAATTGAGCGCTACGGGAAGCACAATGCTGCATCGCCGGATCATTGACACCCGGCTGCGGCCGGAAATATCATGACCTCGCGATGGGAGGCAAGAGAAATGAAACCCCTGTCTCGAAGAACGTTTCTCCGTGATTCCGCCGCGGTCGTTGCCGGAACCGCCCTGGGATCTCGTGCCATGACGGCCGTTTCCGCCGAGAATACGCGGGGCGCCAACGAACGCGTCAATATCGCGCTCGTCGGTTGCGGCGACCGCGGAAATTTCGTGGCCCGCGGGATGATTGAAAAGGGCGCCTCGGTCACCTTTCTCTGCGATCTTCAGCCGGACCGCCTGGACAAGAGCTGGCAGTTCCTTTCGGAAGTCCAGAAGGCCAAGCCCAGGCTGGTCAAGGATATGAGAGAGGTCTTCGGCTCCAAGGACGTGGACGCCGTCGTCATCGCCACGCCGGACCATTGGCATGCCCCGGCCACCGTCCTCGCCTGTCAGGCGGGAAAAGACGTTTACGTCGAGAAGCCGCACTCGCACTCCATCTGGGAGAGCCGGAAGATGATCGAGGCCGCGCGGAAGTATGACCGCGTCGTGCAGGTGGGCACCCAGACCCGTTCGGCGCCGTATGTCCGGAGCGCGCGGGAATACATCCAAACGGGCAAGCTCGGGAAGATCGGCCTCATCAAGGTCTACAACATGTTTCCCGGCGAGCCGTTCAAGCTGGGGACGCCGGAGGCTTGCCCGGAGGGCTTTGATTGGGACAGGTGGCTGGGCCGGGCCCCGCTGCGGCCCTATCATCAGGATATCGTGCGCGGGGGCTGGATGCATTACTGGGATTTCAACAGCGGCATCCTGTTCGGGAATGCGATCCACCAACTGGATCTCGCCTTGATGATGATGGGGGAGCCTCCGCCGCCGTCGAGCGTCCGGAGTCTCGGCGTGCGCTATTGCCACGCCGGAGATGAGTCGGAAATACCGGACATTCACGCCGTCAGCCTGGACTTCGATACGTTCGTCATGACGATTGACCTGACGCGATATCAGCGGTACATGGAGGATACGAGCGCCACGATCCGGCGGAACGACCTTTTCCCGTATTGGACGATGAATTCCACGAGGATCGAGCTTTACGGCTCCGAGTTGCTGATGACGCTCGGACGGCAGGGCGGCGGCTGGATCGTCCAGCAGTCCGGCGGGGGGATCGTGGACAAGATGTACGGGCGGCCGGGCGACGAAGCGCACTATGAGAATTTCCTGGCCTGCGTCAAAAGCCGTCAAAAGCCGGCGGCGGACATCGGCATCGCCCATAACAGCAATGTCGTCATGCACATGAGCAACATCGCCCACAAGGTCGGCAACTTGGCTCTGCGCTATGACGCCCAGACAGGCACGTTCGACAACGAGAAGGCGAATGGCCTGATCAAGGACACATATCGCCAGGGTTACGAGATTCCGGATAGGATTTGATTGCGAATAAAGGATATGGGTATTTCCGAATCGCTATTATCCAAGTGGCCGCCGCCGGGCAGGCGGAAGCTTAACTACGGCTAGCCAAGAACAAGACTAAAATGAGAGACTTGCGTTATTGATATAGCCCTGCCAGGCAGGCCAGGTCATCGGCCGTCACGGTATTTGTTTCGCAATAATCCGCATAAGGATACATGAGGGACGAAGTGCAACGGTTATGGTCAAGCCCCACGGCGTGCCCGAATTCATGGGCTGCGATCGTCTGGACATAGAAGCCGCCGTCGCAGTCCGCGTTACTGCTGTAGAACTTCCAGGCGGCGTCGAAAAAGATCATATCGAACTCGAGCATCTGCCCGCCTTTTCTCGTATACCACATGTAGGTCGCAGCGATGGCGCTGCCGCTCGAGCTATTGTCGAAAAATACGTCATTCTTTCCGTTATAGGCGATCTGTGTGCTGGCTGTCGTCCCCTTGCAGGATAAGATTTCGGTGCCCGATACGACCCACTCACGGGCGCCGTTCTCGATGTCGGTCTGCCCACCGGTTCCCGTGATATCGGAGCAATTCGGATTCACGAAGTAAGGCACCGGGTAACTCGCCCACTTCGCGATAGTCTTGCAGCACGTCGAGGTGGGCTTCACCGGCTTGCCGCTGATCCCCGCCTCCTCGATGACTTCGCCCTCGCGGAACTTAAAAGCGGGTCCGATCTTGTCCAGGGACAGCCTGTACCTCTCCCCCCTGGAGAATTCCGGGTATTCGGAGACCTTGAGCGCGAGGTCGCCGACGCTTCCGCCCTCGACTATAAACTCAATGCTGTTCCCGTCCCGGCCCTTGATCCATCTTTCGACCTTGACCCGGACGCGGCTGAAGATGAGCTGGTCCCCCCGGTCGTTCACTCCGAAGAATCCCTCGGCCTCGTCCACTCTCCCGACGAGAATATAGCCGGCGTCAAGGTCGGCCTTGTTGACCTTTGTGCTTTGCAGCGGAAAGGCGAACGCCAAAAGTAGTAACAGGAAGAGAGCATAATGACGTTTTTTCATAGAGATCCTCCTTATCCTAACTCATTAGGCCATCGGCCTCTTGCCAATAATAATTAGCATTTTGATTAGAATGTCAAGACACAGTCACGGCAGCCGGCTGGTCCTCCATGGCTCAGCGCCTTTCTGCTTTATCCATTACGCATAATCCAGATCGTTGTCCATCCCCCATAGGAGGGATTTTCTTGTGTAGCGCTTTCTTCAGGCCCGATATCACTTTTAATCCCCGGACGGGAACCTCCTCGCCGCTCAAAGTGGATTCGGGGGAACGTATTGGACCATGAATTCCACGAGGATCGAGCTTTACGGCTCCGAGCTGCTGATGACGCTCGGACGGCAGGGGGGCGGCTGGATCGTCCAGCAGTCCGGCGGGGGGATCGTGGACAAGATGTACGGGCGGCCGGGCGATGAAGCGCACTACGAGAATTTCCTGGCCTGCGTGAAGAGCCGCGAGCATCCGGCGGCGGACATCGGCATCGCCCATAACAGCAATGTCGTCATGCACATGAGCAACATCGCCCACAAGGTCGGCAACGCGGCCCTGCGCTATGACGCCCAGACAGGCACGTTCGACAACGAAAAGGCGAATGGCCTGATCAAGGACACCTATCGCGAGGGTTACGAGATTCAGGATATGGTCTGACCGCGTTTGCTCCAGTGGATCCTATGGGATTTTTCTTCATTCCTGTGCGTCTATCCTATTGACTGGAGGACGCAAAAATGTACAATAGTTCTGTACATATCAGGAAGAAGCTCATGGCCATTCACACCACCTATTCTCAAGCCCGCCAGAACCTCGCGAAGCTCCTCGACGAGGTCACCAAGAACCAGGAGACCGTTGTCATCAAAAGGCGGCACGGCGAGAGCGTGGTGATGATGTCCGAGAAGGATGCGTCGAGCCTCATCGAGACGGCGCACCTTCTTCGTTCGCCGCGGAACGCCGCCCGTCTCCTCGGGGCGATCGGCAGAGCCATCAAGGGAGAGGCCGGCACAGTGATGACTGTTGAAGAAATCAAAAAGCTCCGCGACGAGGTTGCCCATGCCGGGGAAAAGCCGTGAAGCGGTTTTTGACCGGGAATTCCTCAGGGACCTCCAGTACTGGACAAAGACAGACCGAAGAAACGCCCTCCGGGTTCTTGAGATTGTCTTGGACGTCCTGCGCGATCGATTCTCCGGGCTTGGCAAGCCAGAGCCCCTCGAGCATTTAAGGCCGGACACTTGGTCGAGGCGGCTCAGCCTGGAGCATCGGGTCGTCTATATGGTAATGGACGATCGTATCGTCTTTCTCCAGGCCCGATATCACTATTGAATTCGGGTGAAATCGTCCGTAAGAGGGGGGTTTCGTTACGACGCCCAGACAGGCACGTTCGACAACGAGAAGGCCAATCGCTTGATCAAGGACGCGTATCGCCAGGGTTAAGAGATCCCGGATTTGGTTTGACAGCCGTCGAGTCGAAAAGATGGATGACCGCGCCGAAGTCCGGCAGGTTCTCTGCATTCACCCGCAGACCCGGAGGGATTGTGTCGCATTCCTTGGTCAGGTCTCCGCGCCCGGCCACCCGGCCCTTGAGGATGGCCGGCCGCAGGGCGAGTTCCGGCGTGTTAACCGGCCAGCTGAATTCGAGCCTCAGGATCTCGTCCGGGACGCCTGAGAGCGGGATCGCGACCAGCCCGGGCGACTTAGGGTCGAAAGCCAGGCTGCCGCGGCTGTCGATCTCCAACCCTGCCCGTGCGGCTCCAGCCGGCTCACGCGGATGGTCGCCGGCGCCTCGAGGTCGCCCAGAATGGGTTCGTCCAAGGCGAGCTCCTTGACAGCCGGGCCAGTCGCCTGGACGTACTCGACGACCGTGACGACACCGCCGGCCTTGGGTTCGCCGCCGATCACCTTCCAGCCCTGGAACCAGCCGCTTTTCGGAAGGAAAGCGGTGTTCTCTCGGTGCCAGCGGATCGCCTCCAAGAACGGGCCGGTCAGCTCGCTGACCGGCCAGCCGGCCTTGATCAAGTACCCGATGGCCATCATGCCTTGATCGATAACGACCAGGTCGTGGGATTCGGCCTTCCGGGAGTTGATCGGTGTTTCGGCCCCGTCGTAAAACCAGCGGCCGTCCGTCGTCCATTCCCGGACGCAGTACCAGAGCAACCCGCGCGCGAACTCCAGCAGGCGCTGGTCGTTCTTCTCATACCCGAGGTGGGCCGCGGCGAGGGCGACCAGGGCGTTGACGTTGTCGGTAGCGTCCATAGTGGGATTTCCGGGACCGCTGGGGTTGTATTCTGTCCAGTAGTAGCGCCGGCCGTTCCAGGTCCCCGCGTGAAAACCGTAGCGCGGAACTTGATGGTAGAAGAACTCCTCGGCCGAGCGCAGGTAGCGGGCATCGCCGGTGAAATGCCATGCCCGGATCATCGACCCCACGTAAAGCGAACAGACATGATGGTCCGGCTCGTGAAGCTGCCAGCGGTAGCCGTAGGCATCCGGCCATCCCAATCGAACAGGTAATCATAGCCGCCGCGCCAGGGCCGTGGACGTCCCGTTCGCCTTCATGGCCTCATATTCTGCGGGATAGAAATCGCGAACGAACTGGTTGGAGCCGTCCTCCTGGTATTGCGAGTAAAGGAGATAATCGGCGAAAACCCGGATCCGCGCAGGTAGCGCTCGTTGCCGTCAGGAGATAGGCGGACGAAGGCGTCGATGATCCAGTCGCTATGCGCGCGGGTAATAGGTGCGCTGAATTCGCGTGGTGCGGAGGATCGGGAGATGCGGGATATTCGGCCACGACGAGCATTCGTCTGAGGCAGCGGGAGAGCGGGGGGGCAGTCCTTCACGGTTTGCCGAGCAGCGCGCGGCGGGGAAGCTCAAGAAGGCGATCGCTTTCGCCGGAGTTTCGAGGGGGACTTGCCGAAAAAGATAGGAGCGGATGGCCAGTCGGTCCAGGGATTAACGCACGCTGGGCGGGTGCAGGACGGGGGAATAAAACGCTAGAATTCGTCGGGGGAAGCTGTTCCCGATATCGACGACATCGCTGACAACGATGGGGCGGCGCGGACGTCGTCAAGGGACGGCCTTTTTCAGGGACTTTCGCTTTTGGTCTTCGGTCGCTTGGCCGGCGCGGTTTGAAGCGCAGCAACCGATGATCAAGGATGCAGGATTAATCAAAGCGGGAGCGATGACAGCGACTTCGCCCGGTGTTTTCCATGTTCCTCTCGGGCACAGACCTGGCATTTTAATATAGGAGCGTGGGCTGTCGACGCTATTTTGGTTTATAATGTAGTAGTAGTTTTTTTGTGAAGTAAATTGTGTGTGTATTGGAGGTAAGTTATTTGGATTTAGTTTTTTAAAAATTTTTTTATTATAGTATTTTAATATATTTAAGATTATAGATTATGTTTATGTGGTATTGAGTTAGGTATGTTTATTTAGATGTATTAGATTTTTGTATGGAAAAAGTGTAGTGAAAATAGAATTTGTTTTGTGTTTTTTAATAAATTAGTAGTTAGAGATATTATATTTGTAATAGAGATGGTTTTTTTGGTATTGTGTTATGTAGTAGGGGTAATTATTTTTTTTTTTTAAATAAGTTATGTAAATATTAAAGTTTATGTTATAAGGAGTTATAAGTGGAGATTTGTTTAAGGATTTTATTATTATGTTTATTTTAATTTTTTGATTTAGTCAGTATTTCGCGTAATTCGAAGGGTGGTTCTCCATTAAAGAATTTTAAGTAATAAAATGTTAATTAAAGATAGTTATAAGAAAAGTTAAAGGAAATAAAAGGTATAAGAAGGAGGCCTGACTTCGCGTAGCGGAGAGGGCGGTCCTACCAGACCGTGACCCTTTCTTCCTTGGGGCGCGCCATGGGGCAGCCGTCGGGGCATGCGAAGGCTCGAGCAAATTCGTCTATGTTGGACAGCGGCCCGTTGACCGTGTATTGGGCGGGCGCGTGGTTATCGGTCTGGACCAGGAGCCGCAGGTATTCGGGCCGCAAGACGCGCCGCCAATGCTGGGCGTAGCTGATGAAGAAACGCTGCTCGGGCGTGAACCCGGTTCCATCGGGCAACCGCGGTTTGTCGGCCCAGGCTTTCTCGAAAGCCGCATAGGCGATCTTGAGGCCGCCCAGGTCGGAGATGTTTTCGCTGAGCGTTAATCGACCGTTGATGGCCAGGTCGGGGAAGGGCTTGTAGGCGTCGTACTGCCTGACCAGCGGCGCGACGCGGACCTCGAATTCCTTGGCGTCCTTGTCGCTCCACCAGTCCCGCAGGCGGCCGGAGGCATCATACTTGCGGCCCTGGTCGTCGAACCCGTGGGTCATTTCGTGGGCCATGACGGCGCCCAGGCTGCCGTAATTCGCGGCGTCGTCCCCGTCGGGGTCGAAAGGCGGTTGCAGGACGGCGGCCGGAAAGCAGATATCGTTCAAAACGCCGTATTCGGCGGCTACGGTCTGCGGCGTCAGCCACCACTCGTCGCGGTCGACCGGCTTTCCCGAGCTTGGCCAGGCCGCGGCGGAGGTTGAAAGCGTTGGCCCGCATCCAATTGAGCACATAGGACCCGCGGTCGATGGTCAACCCCGAGTCGTCGGGCCATTCGTCCGGATAGCCGATCTTGGCCCCCATGGCCGCCAGCTTTTCCAAGGCGCTTTCCTTCGTCCCGGGGCTCATCCAGTCCAGCGTCCGGATGCGCTCGCCGAACGCCGCGCGCAGATTCTCGAATATTTCGAGCGCTTTCCGCTTGGCGCGGGTGCTCGAGGCGCGCTCCACGTAAAGCCGGCCCAGCGTGAAACCGGCGCCCTGCTCGACGACCTCCTCGACCCGCCTCCAGCGAGGGCCCGGCTCCTTCAACCCCTGGATCACACCGCCGTTCCAGGCAAAGTGCTCGTTTTCGAAGTTGGCGCTGAGCTTCGAAGCGGAATCGTCGATCAGGCGCCAGCACAAATAGGTCTTCCAGCAGGCCAGGGGCACGGTCTTGGACATGACGGCCACTTCCTTGAAAAAGCCGGGCTGGCGCACAATGAAATGCGTGGCGGCCGCCGGCATGCCGATGGCCGTAAAATAAGCCTCCCAGTCGAATCCCGGCGCGGCCGCGGCGAGCCCGGCCCGGGCAAACTTGTGGTAGGTGGCAGTTAGGTCTTCCTCCTCAGCCCTTGTCATCGATGCCCCGGCCAGAGACGGGTTTCGAATGTCAGGACCGCCTTCGCTTCATTGGCGGCCGCCCGGGGATCATCCCCCAACAGCCTGAACATCCGGGCCACGTGGGCCTCATACTTGACGAGGAGATCCCGGGATTCCTGTCCGGTGCGAAGATAATAATCGCGGTCGGGAAGCCCCAGGCCGGCCTGCCAGAACTGGACGATGTAGGCGCTGGGGTCTTTATCGTCGTAATAGACAAAAGGAACGAAACCGGCGGCGATGCCGTCGAGGTGCAGCGCGCCCAGGGCGGCGGCCAATTCCCCCGCGGTGGAGATCGAGGCTATGCCGGAGAGCCGCGAGGACAGCGGTTTGTGCCCGGCGCGCTCGATTCTCTCCACGTCCATCCCGCTGGCAAAGAAATCTCCCACCTTTTGCCGGGCGCCGCCGGCGGGCCAGTCGCTCCGCTTGGCCGACTCCTCGAGAATTTCCTTGAGAACCTGCCAGGTCCGGTCACGAAGCTCCCAAGTCATGCCCCAGACAGGGTATTCAGCCGGGATCCGGGCGCTTTTCATCCAGTTGCCGTTGGCGTAGGTAAAGAAGTCTTCGCAGGGTTTCACCCGCGAATCGATATAGGAAACATTGATGCCGCTTGTTTTGATGTCCTGCCCGGCGCCAGGCAGAAAAAGCCGCACCCGCCAAAAGCGAAAGGGCGATCTTGTTGACCATGATCCTTTCTCCGCTACTCGCTCCGGTCGTCCGTGGAGAGCATGGGTCGCGGGCCCTGGAGCTGCCTTGGCGGCCTACGTCTTCTTGCCCTGCCTCTTTTTCGTCCGTTTTGTCTGGAACGAGTCAATGAACTTGCCCGCCAGCTTCTTCACCGGGCCCAGGCGGACGGGATAGAAGTAGTCTGATTCGAACCAACCCTTGTCCCTGTAGTGTCGATAATCAAAGCTGCTTTCGTCGAGCTCCAGCTGCATCTTCGTCCGGCCCGAGTGAAAGACCATAAAATAGAACCAGCCCGGCCAGGGGTAGGCCGGCCCGACCAGCTTGTCGTAGAACCGCCGGCTCAGCTTCGCCAGAGACTTGTCCATCTTCTGCCTTTCCGTTTCGGCCATCGGGTCGAGCGCGGTGAAGTGCATCCCCCGGACGGGGTTGAAGCCCATGCCCTTTCCGATGAAATTGAAGTAGCGCTCGATCTTCCGGCCGCCGTAGATGCCCTGGGAGACGATGCTCGTCGAGGCTTTCCCGAAGAAACGAGGCCGATGGAAGACGAACCCGAGCCGGTCGAGAAAGACCTTCATCATGCCCGAGACCTGAAACGAGAGGTTCGGGGAGGCGAAAACGACTCCGTCGGAGGCCATCATCTTCGCGATGATGAGGTCCCGGTCGTCCTTCATCGGGCACGCCTCCTCGCCGTGAACGAGGCAGAGCTTGCATGTCCGGCAGATCCCGACCCGATAGTCGCTCAGGGTCACGATTTCGGTCTCGACCTCGCCGAGCGAGCGAAGGCTGTCCAGGAATTGGCGGGTGGCGAGAAGGGTATGCTTCCGGCTGGCCGTTCCGACGATGGCGGTGACCCTCATCATGGCTGTCCTCCTGACCTTCAGGATCCCTCCGGCCCCGACGACAGGATAGCACAAATCACCGGCTGCCTCCCGTGAAAGGCTTCACCACCTTTACCCGGCCGGCACACAGCCCTTTATTTGAAGAGCCTCAAAAGACGGCTTAAATCATGGTGAGTGATATTCTTGTCAAGCGCACCGACTTCAGGCCGGTCAACTATTACCGGATTTGAGTCATCTGGCGGACAATCGGGCGGCGAGCCTGTAGGCCGCGGGAAAAACTAGCTGTGGCAAATCGTGCTCTCGAAGAATGGCGTCGCGGGCGGCTACCATAGCCTCCGCCGACAGAGGAGTGCCTGCGTCCCTTTGTCAGCTGACGCAGAATGAGGTGCTTTCCCTTCTCTATTTCAGACGCTCGACGGTCAACTCGAAAGGCATATAGAACCAGCCGAAACAAGTACGGGTTCTATTGTCATACCGATAAGCATAGGCGACGTTGGTGCTCGCGCCAAGGTCCGGAATGGGCTCAAGGTCCCATTTGTCGATTTGACCATCGTAAGGATCTAGGTCGTAGCCGGTCACAAGGACCACGCAGCCGGCATTGGAGCAAATATTGGCCGGGTTTAAGTTGGGAAAATAGAATCGGAGGAAATAGCGGTCCTTACCCCAGGTCGTTGGCATATACCGGAATAGCGCAGCTCCCCGTTGACTCACTTGATGCGTTAACGGATCCGGCACCATCTGAAGGAGATTTATGGGGTAGATTACATAATCCGAGTTTTGAGCGCTGAACTCGAAATCTCCTATCGGCCCACTGTAATAATCGGTCGGGTAGGTTGTCGGGTCCAAAGGAATAAAGGGGCTTGGGGCCCTTCGGTATTCTCCCAGCTCGACGACCACATTGCGTTTCGGGGAATCGACGACAAACTTCATTTCTCCGTTTGGAGAGATATAGCATTGGACGCCGTCAACCCCGTTTATATAGGTCCCCTTGCCGTCGCTCCGGATCATGTCCCCCATAGTCCCTTCACCCGGCGCCAGATCCCTGAAGTTGGCCTTCAGGTTCACGTTCTTAGCCTTTTGGGCTTCAGCGGGGCCAAAGAACAGTCCCAAGAGAAAGACGGACATCAGCCCGACTGCCCAAACGATCCCTTTTTTCATAACGACCTCCTTTTGACGGTCTTCCGAGTCAATCGAAAGGGCCCATTCGCCCTCTCATTGGCTTGCGGCGCGAACGATTTTTTCCCATGAATCGCGCGCTCTACAGACTACATGGGTCCCGTTTCGCGGCCCTGTCAAGAGACCGGGTGCCGGATGGCCCACTTTGACCCTCTTTGGCCTTCCTTACCGGGAGAAAGGAAGGGGCTGTTCGCCGAGAACCCTTCGCCTAGCTGGACTCCAGGGCGGCCAGCCGGGCCCTGGCATCGGCGACTTCCAGGAAGATCGGGTCGGCGTTTCCCCAAAGACTGAGGAATTTCCGGTAGTATTCCACTGCTTTCGTTCTGTCTTCCTCCCTGGGCGTCCAGGAGGACTTGCTCCAGTTATAGTCCCAGAACTTGGCCATCCCGTAAAAGGCCCGGGCGTGGAGATCCCCGCAAAAGGATTCCCTCTCCTTGAGGGATACGATCTGCTCATAGCAGAGACGGGCGCCGAGACGGTTTCCGTTGAGCTCATGGGCCTTGGCCAGGGAATAAAGGCACAGCGCCCTGTCGCTGTTGCGGGTGCTGGGGGTCGAAAGGTCGAGGGCTTTGGTGAATAGGTTGATCGCCTCCTGGGCACGGTTTTGACCGAGCGCCCTGCGGCCTAGAAGGTGATAGTAGGCCCGCATGAGCTTGGGATAGACCTCGCAGACGCTGAGCTGCCGTATCTCTTCCAGGCCCGATTCGAATTCCTCCAATCGGTTCATCTCCAGGGCCAGAAGGGCCCTCAGGTGGAGGATTTTCGCGGCCATATCGGCCGGCATTCCGGGCTCGATAACGTCGCGGCAGGCCTCCTCGGCTTCATTGAGCGCCTCCTCCGGCCGCCCGGCCAACTGCAAATAACACGCCAGACCGTAGTGGATATTCCGTTCTCTCCCCTTGAGCGTCGGTTCATCGACCTTCTTTGCGTGCTCGAGGAGCTCCCTGGCCAGGTCCATCGCTTGTCCGACCTGGCCCCGGGAAAGGCAGAGCGCGGCCAAATTGATCGACCTCTGCGATTGTTCTCCGGGGTCATTCGGGTCGACCACGGTCCGGTAGGCCTTCTCGGCGTTGTCCAGGTCGTCGTTGAACCACGACAGGTAGCCGACTTCGCTGTAGTAATCATAGGGAACAGCTTTCCGGACGGCGGGAGCATACCTTTTCTCGATATAGCCGAGGGCTTGGTCGAAATCGCCCCTGTCCCGCGCCAGGACCACGCGCAAATCGTCGAGATTGAGCTTCGGGTCGGCCCCCGTCAGGCGCTCCAGGATCTCTTCGGCCGTATCGGACCGCCCCTTGAAATGATGGCACAGGACGAGGGTCTGGGCGCCCCAGCGGGTCCTCAGGGGGGTCGTCATGAAACCTTCCAACAGGGAGATCGCCTTGTCCCATTCCTCGGTCAGCATATAAGCATTCCAGAGCTGGGCGGTCGGCACGTAGTCCGAGGCGGGACCGGGATAAAGGGACGCCAGCCTCTCCAAGATCCGCAGGGCATCGGCAGTGGTCATCGGCCCGAGCTTTTTCATCGTCGCGGCCGGAATATCCGCCTCCGCGAGCTTTGAAGTCATGACGCCGTACCGGAGAATGAAGTCGGCCTGGAAGGGAAGCCACTCCCTTTCTGAGAGGCGGCCGGATAGCTCCATGACTCTCAGGTAGGACCGGACCATGTCCTCGATGTGCATGTCGCCGTATGCGGAGCAGAGGAGCCGGTGGGCGAGGCCGAACTCCGGGTCGCGGTCGATCGCTTTTCGGAGATCGGCGACCATGTCCGGGAATGACTCATGGGGTCGCAGGCGGCTCGCCCGGCTGTAAAGCTTGAACGCCTCGGGTGAACCGGTGGCGATCCGGCGAACGCTCCGGTCGATGTCGGCGGACATCTGCCGGGGAGTCAAATTGAGCGCCTGCTTGATCTTCTTCGAGAGGCCGTCGGCCTCCTCCAGCAGGCCCTGCTCTCCCCGGACGTTCACGCGGAGAGCCTTGACGTCCGCGCCTGTCGTGGTTTCCTTCACGAACGTATTGACGATGATGTCCTCGCCGGACCGGATCAGGCTTCCCGTCACCGCGAAGTCCGTTTCCAGCCGGCCGGCGATTGCGGCGAGGTCGGCCGGCGAGAATGGCTTCGCCCCCTCGAGCTTGAGCGTCTTGAGGCTGGACACGACGGAGATGATGGGGACGACGTTGATATACCGGGATTGCCTCAGGTCCGTGATGAGAAGGTCGGGAAAGGCGGTCCGCCAGCTTTCCAGGACCTCGTCGCCGGTGAGGTTTTCAAAAGGCAGGACGGCCACGATGGGACTGTCCTCGGGGAGGGGACCCGGCCGGCCGGAAATCATCCTCGAGGCAATAAAGGCGAGAGCGGCCAGGCCGACGACGGCACCTGTACCCCCGATGATCGCTTTTTTGTGGCGGCCCCAGGCGCGAGAGGCGGATTTCCCCTTTTGAGCGTGGTGGAGTTTCTCCTCCACCCACTGATCGAGTTCTTCCGGAAAAGCGAAGACGCGGCCGCTAGCTGATCCGTCGATCCGATGGATGGGAAGACCGTAATCGTTCTCCCAGCGGCGGCAGGTCCTCACCGACTTGTGGAGATGGGAGGAGATCTCCTTCCAGGATTCGAGGATTCGCCGCTCCTGCATGGCAGCCCCCGATACTCTTATCCGCTTAATTTGGTTCCAGGTAGGGGATGATAAGCCGGGAGGCGGGAGATGTCAAATCGAGCCGGAGGCCGGATCAGCCCGTTACGTCAGCAGATCCCTTTCCTTGCCAGCCGAAGAACAGCCAGTAATCCGAGAGCTCCAGGTAACGTCAGAAACCTCGGGAATGTCAGGAGTCGGTCATAGCCGCATTGGGCGACGCTACCGGTAGTTGAAAATGACCGGAAAGAGCGCCGTCACGATCCCCGCCCAAACCGCAAACGCCGGCATGTAGGCCGTCTGCCAGCGCTCGAGGCGCGTGAAAGGGGCGCGTCCGGCCAGGAAGCGCGCGTAGAGCACGGCCGACCATACCAGGTTCACGAGCAGCAGCAGGTTCAAGCCGAGCGCCGCCGTCTTGTTGGGGCTGAACCCGAATTCGGAGATGCGCGCGGCGATCGCCCACAGAGCGAACGCATCCACGATGAGAGCGCTCGTCACGAGCAGGAGCTGGAGGACATCGAATTTGCCGGGAGGCGCCTGCGGGTCGCGGGCCGAAATGGCGTACAGGAGCAGGCCCAGCACGAGCACCAGCAGCAGGTCGAAGCCGATGAGTACCTCCCGTTCGACGCTGATGGCCTTGCCCGTCCAGATCATGGCCACCACGAAGATGAGGAGCAGCGCCGCAAAGAGCGGCGTGAACAGCCAGGTGAGCACGGGCGCCATGTTCTCGATGACACTCTGCTTGTGCTCCACCAGCCAGGCGCCGATGATCACAGCTCCCGTCGCGCCGCACGGCAGCACCCATTCGAGAAGCGCCCGCTCCGCGTTGAGGCCGATGGCCTGGAAGATGAAGAGCGTGAGGCCCATCAGGATGCCTCCCCCGAGCGCGATGAGCGTGTAATAGATGAACCACTCGCCGGAGAACCGGACGTAGTTCATGCGCTGCTCATGGCCCCGCCACCGGCCGCCGGTGTAGGCGTAACAGACCATCAGCCACAGCGCGATCGGAAGATGGATCGCGGCCAGCACCAGAGTGTGACCTTCGGGCTTGAACGGCAGAAGGTTGACGATCAGCCCGGCCGCCACGAAGGGAACGGCGAGCCAGTACCATCCCACCCGGTGCAGTCCGCGCCTCAGCGCAAAGAAGCCGGCCAGGAACGGCAGGACGAAGAGGCTGAGGTTGCGCAAGTAGAACGATACCGCCGCCGGGGGGCCCGGAATGCGGAGGCCGAAGAGCCCGGGGACCTTGATCGCCACAGCCGCGGCGATCGCCAGTCCCACGGCCGCGACGGCATCGCGCGGCTTGGTCAAAGGCGAAGCGTCGGTCCCGGAAGACACCACGAGCTGCTTCCAGAGACGCTCGGAATATTCGATGGCGAATTCGCGCGAGAGATTATCCAGATTGCCCAGGCGCTTGACGGCCACGAGGAACGCCTCGTCCTCGTCCAGGCCCGCTCCGCGCAGCGCCTCGATCTGGCTGCGCAGGTGATCCTCGAGCTCCTCGACGTCAGCGGCATGAACGGCTTGACGTCTCCGGAGGTACTGCCGCCACTGCCCGATGCGTTCTTCCAGGATCGTCGTATCTGTCACGGTATCACTCCTTTCGAGGTCAATAAGATCGGCTGTGCCGCCGGGTCGACGGCCAGGCGCCAGATGCCCCTCATCGTCCGGTCCACCAACTGCCACTGGCGGCGTTGGCGGTCGAGATGCTCCACGCCCGACTGGGTCATCCGGTAATACTTGCGCCGCCGGCCGGTTTCCGACTGTCCCCAGAACGCCTCGACAAGGCCGTTGCGCTCGAGGCGGTGGAGGAGCGGGTAGAGCATGCCGTCGGTCCATTGCAGCTCGCCGCCGGACAACTCGCCGACCCGCTTGATGATGGCGTAACCGTAGCTCTCGCCTTCACTCAGGATGGCGAGCACCAGCGGCGTGGAGGACGCGGCCACGAGGTCTTTGTCGATGTTCACGGCGTCTGGGCTCCTTTACCTGGAGGTACTATACATAACAGATCTATGTATGTCAAGCCTGACGCGTGGGATGCCGCAAAACGGCCACAGATTGCAATTCCTAAGCATACGCCTTCCGTAAGTAATTGATTCTAATTTGTTCCCCCATGAGGTCCGCGACCGAGCGAGTCCGGTTCGGCCGGGACCGGGTGGTGTCGACATCTTCGATAAAAAGGCGTATTATAAAACACTCGTTCACCCCGCCTGATACTGGCGATAGCGCCGACCCCGATTCGCAGCCCGCTGCGGATCACAAAGCGCCGCCGAGTACTCGCCCTGAGCCAGCTCCGGGCTTCAGACCAGGGAATGGATATCCCCCGGGATGCGGAGAACCATAAGGAATAAAGGAGCCCCGTGCGCAGACAAGATATTCGCAACGTCGCCATCATCGCCCATGTCGATCATGGGAAAACGACTCTGGTCGACGCGATGATGCGGCAGTGCAAGCTATTCCGCAATATCGACCAGCTGGGCGATTGCATCCTCGATTCGGGCGATCTCGAGCGCGAGCGGGGCATCACGATCGTCTCCAAGAACATGTCGCTCGTCTGGCAGGGCGTCAAAATCAACATCGTCGATACGCCCGGACACTCGGACTTCGGCGGCGAAGTGGAGCGCGTCCTCCGGATGGTCGACGGCGTCCTGCTGCTCATCGATGCGGCGGAGGGCCCCCTGCCGCAGACCCGTTTCGTGCTCAAGAAAGCCCTGGAGCTGGGCCTCCGGCCCATCGTCGTCATCAACAAGATCGACCGTCCGGACGCCAGGGTCAGCGAGGTCCTCGACGAGACTCTCGATCTGTTCATCGAGCTCGACGCCGACGACGAGCAATGGGATTTCCCGGTGATCTACGCGTCGGGCCGGAACGGCACATCGACGACGGACCTGGCGAACCCGGGGCGGGACCTGACCCCCCTCTTTCGATCCATCCTGGATCACGTGCCGGCCCCGGAATACGATCCCGAGAGTCCCCTTTCCGGACTGATCACCAACATCAGCCATGACGATTATATCGGGCGCATCGGCATCGGCCGCCTTTTGGGAGGCCGGGTCCGGACCGGCGATCCGATCGTGGTCTTGTCCGAGGGCGACAAAGAGGTTTTCGGACAAGTCCAGAAGCTGTTTGTTTTCGAGGGACTGGAACGGACCGCGGTGCCCGTCGTCGAGGCCGGAGAGCTCTTCGCCTTCGCGGGCGTCCCTTCCGTGACGATCGGCGATTCCATCGCCGACCCCGCGAACCCGATCCGCCTCAACATGCTGGCCATCGAGCCGCCGACCGTTTCCATGATCTTCATGGTCAACAACAGCCCGTTCGGAGGCCGGGAAGGTCAATATGTGACCTCCAGCAAGCTGCGCGAGCGCGTCGAAAAGGAGTTGAGGACCAACGTGTCCATCTCCGTCGACTGGGGCGATTCTTCAGACCGGTTCACGGTCGCCGGCCGCGGCGAGCTGCAATTGGCCGTCCTCATCGAACAGATGCGCCGCGAAGGCTACGAGTTCCAGGTTTCCATGCCCCAGGTCATCACGGAGACGGACGGAGGCAAGGTGCTGGAACCCTACGAGACCCTGGTTGCGGACCTGCCGAAGGAGTGCGCCGGCACGGTCATCCGCATGCTGGGCGAGAAAAAAGGCGTCCTGGAAAGGATGATCGACCTTGAGGGCACTTATACCCGTCTGACCTTTATCGTTCCCATGCGCGGGCTGTTCGGATTCCGGACGGAGTTTCTGAGCCAGACCCGGGGCAACGGCGTCATGGCCCACACCTATCTCGGCTACCGTGAGTGGGCCGGGAAGATCAGTGGCCGCAGGAACGGCGTCCTGGTCTCCGACCGCACCGGGACCGTCGCCACTTACGCGGTGGCGAACATCCAGGACCGCGGCCGTCTTTTCGTGTCCGCGGGAGACAGGTCTACGCCGGACAGATCGTCGGTGAAACCATGCAGCCCCTCGACTTGGCGGTCAATCCGACCAAGCAGAAGCATCTCACGAACATGAGGTCCTCGACGTCGGATATCGCCGCCAAGATCGATGCGCCCGCCAGCCTGGCGCTGGACCAGATGATGGACTTCATCAACGAGGATGAATTGCTGGAGGTCACGCCCGCATCGCTCCGCATGCGCAAGAAGCTCCTGGACTTCAAGGATAGAAAGCGCTCGGCGCTGGGCCGTACATCTCGCATCGTGTTCGATCGGCCCGGGGATATCCGTTGAATATCACAGGAAATCCAGATGCCGTTTTATGGCCTGCGGGTAAGGGAAGGATCCCGGTCTATCAGGCCGCCGCTTTCGCGTAACGGTAGGTAGCGGCGGCGGCGGTCAGGCCCGAGCCGAAGGCCAGCAACAGCACGGTCCCTCCGTCGAAGCGCGGGCGCAGCTCCCGTTCGCGGTGCAGGGCCAGGAACACCGAGGTCGAGAGCGTGTCGGGAAGCGTGCGGGAAAAATCGGCGATCCGCTCGGGCGGAAGGCCGATGGCCCGCGGCAGGCGGGCCAGGAAAGCCGCCGAGATCTGGGCCGGGATCACCCGGTCGATATCGCCGCGGGTTATCCCGTCCCGAGCCAGGACGTCGTCGACGACCGGCCCGGCCATGTCCAGCCAGCGCTCCTCCAGCCCGGGATCGCGATGCGTCAGCAGCCGCCCGCGCGCTTCGGCCAGGCTGACCACCGTCCTGGCCAGGTCCGCGTGCTCGCCGCGCCTATGGAACGCGAAGCTGCCAAAGCCCATATCCGGCCGGGGCGCCAGCTCGAGCAGGACCGCCGCGCCGCTGTCGGGGCAGGGGCGGTCGCCTTTGGCTCTCAGGTCGGCGTTGCCTTCGGAGGCGGTGATCATGCCGGCCCGCGGGGTCCCTTCCTGGAGCAGCGCGCAGAGGACATGGGCGGCGTCGAGCATGCCGCAGCCGCCGTTGCCCAGGTCGAAGGAGCAGGTGCGCGCACCCTGGAACTCGACGTTGATCCCCAATCCGTGCTGGATGTAGGCGGCGTTCGCCGGCTCGCAGACATGGTGGTCGCGGGTCACGCCGGCGTGGATGAGGATCCCCACCTCGGTGGGCCGGCGGCCGGCGTCGGCCAGGCAGCGGCGGCCGGCCTCAACCGCCCGGGCCACCGAACCCCGGCGAAACAGGCGGAAGCCCGGCAGGCTGACGCCGAGACCGGCGATGGCGACTCCGTGCTTCACGGCGCGCCTCCGGAAGCCCAGCGGACGCGGTAGCGTTCGGGCAGGTCGTCGAAGGTATAGGTGGCGTGGGCGATCACGATCCCCGAAGCGCCGGAAACGAGCAGAGCGTTGTCGCCCGAGGCGACGGTGCCGTCAAGGATGAAGCGGTGCAGGGCCAGGAAGTGGCTGGTCGTGGTGGTGTTGGCGTACAAGTCGGCGCTGATCCGGGTGCACGTCGGCAGCGGGCAGCCGTAGTAGCGGGCGACGGCCTTGACGCCGTTGATCACGGCCCTCACCGAAACCTGGTGGGGGATGATGTGGTCGAGGTCGTCCAGTGTCCAGCCGGTGCGATCGAGGATTTCCTTGAAATAGGCCGGGAAGTGCTCGTTGCCCTTGCGCTGGAAACTTCGCGCCTTGGTGATCAGGATGCCGCCCGGGCCGCGCCGCGAGGGCCGGGAATAGCAGTAATGGTCGTGGCGCGCGCCCGTGACCAGGTCCAGGCAATGGAACCCGGAGGCGGGATCGGGCGAAGCGTCGACGATGACCGCGGCGCCCCCGTCGCCCAGGGTGAGGGCGGCCATCTGTCCGTCGAAGCGGTGGCGCAGCTCGCGGGCCGCGGTCCGGGCGATCGGCATGTTGTGCTCGCCGGAGACCACCATGCCGCGGCGGGCTTCGCCGGCGCGGATCAGCCCCTGCAGAATATAGATCCCGGTCAGCATGCCGGCGCAGGCGTTGACGACGTCGAAAGCGCGGGCGGCGCCGGCTCCGATCTCCCGGGCGACGCGCCCGGCCGTGGCCGGCTCGAATTGGAATTCGTCTTCGCGGTTGTGCTTCGAAATGCTCGAGCAGATGACCACGTCCAGGTCGGAAGCCTGGTACCGCGAAAGGGCCAGCGCGCGCCGGGCCGCCTGCACGGCCAGGTCGATGGCGTACTCGCCCACCGCCACCCGGCACTCGTGGATTCCCGTGATGCGCTCCAGGTCCCAGGGCGGCCGCCGCCGGCACGAAGCGAGCATCTCCTCCATGGTCAGCACCCGCTCCGGGATATAGGCCCCCAAGCTCTCGATGCGGATCTTCCGGACGTCGTTCACGAGAGAGCCGCCTCCGCGGCCAGAGAGGCGACTCCCTGTCGAAAGGTGATTGTCGGCCGGTAGCCCAGCTCACGCCGGGCTTTACTGATATCGTAGCGGCAGTCGCTCGCGACCAGGCGAACGCCGAAGCGGGTGAACGCGGGGGGCGAAGCCTGCCGCCGGAGCCTGGCCCAGGCTTCCATCAGGGTGGCCGCGGCAAAGGCGGCGGAGAAGGAGATCGAGCGGCGCGGCGGCGGAACCCCGAGCGCCTCCGCCAGGAGGCGGAAGGCCTCCGCGGCGGTGATCTCCTCGCCGTCGGTGAGATGATAGACCTGCCCCGCCGCGGCCGGGACGGCGGCGGCTAACAGCATCCCCTCGGCCAGGTTCTCGACATGGGAGAGTCCGACGAGGTTGCGGCCGCCGTCCACGAGGAGCATCCTTCCCCGGCGCAACAGGGAAGCGAAGCGCGGCAGGAAGGTGGTGTCGCCCCGGCCCCAGATCACTCCCGGCCGGACCACCACCGTCTCCAGGCCGTCCTGTCCGTTCGCTTCACTCACCAATTTTTCTCCGGCCATCTTGCTGGCGGTGTAAGGATCGTCCGGCCGCGAGGCCGGGGGCGTCTCTTCGTCGATCATCGCGCCTTTTCGCGGCAGGCCCAGCACGGTCAGCGAGCTCACGTGGACCAGGCGGCTCACGCGGTTCCGCCGGCAGGCGGCGATCACCCGCGCGGTGCCGTCGACATTGACCCGCTGATATTCCGCGGCGTCTCCCCAGTCGCCGACCCGGCCGGCGGTATGGAAGACGAATTGGCGGCCGGCCGCGGCCCGGGCCAGCGAATCCTCGTCGGCCAGGTCGCCGGTCACGATCTCGATGCCGTGAGCGGCGATGCGGCTGACGTCGCTTGTGGTTCGGGCCAAGGCGCGCACCGTGTAGCCCTGTTCCTTCAGGGCGACGGCCAGCCGGCCGCCCAAAAATCCGGTCGCCCCCGACACCAGGGCGGAAACCCCGGTGATCAGGGCGGTCGGTCCGCCTCCCTCGGTCCGGCTCACGCCGTCACCAGGCTCAGCTCCTCGCGCAAGGCGCGGCGCAGCGGCTTGCCCACGGCCGAATGCCGCAGGCCGGAGCGGATCTCGACCTCCGACGGCACCTTGTATTTGGCCAGGTTCCGCCGGCAGAAGGCCAGGATCTCCTCCTCTGTAAGCTCCACGCCGGCGCGCGGCACGACGAAGGCCTTGACCAGCTCCCCGTGCAGAAAATCGGGGATGCCGATCACCAGCGCCTCGAGCACTTTGGGATGTTCTTGAAGCACGGCTTCCACTTCGGCCGGGTAGATGTTCAGGCCGGAGCGGATGATCATGTCCTTGAGCCGGTCAATGACGCGGAAGTAGCCGTCGCGGTGCATCTGGCCGATGTCGCCGGTATGCAGCCAGCCGTCGCGAAGCTGGGCCGCCGTCTCCTCCGGCCGCCGCCAGTACCCCTTCATCACCTGCGGGCCGCGGATGATGATCTCGCCGGGGAGGGTCCATTCCCCTTCGAAGGGCATATCCTGCCTGCCGGTCTCGAAGTCGACCACCCGCGCCTCGGTGCCGGGGTACGGCAGGCCGATGGTGCCGTGGCGGTCGTCTCCGAAGGGCGGGTTGCCGTGAGTCACCGGCCCGGCCTCGGTGAGTCCGTAGCCCTCCACCGGGCGCACCCCGGTGCGCTCGATGAACATGCGCTGCACGGCCGGCGCCAGCGGCGAGCCGGCGCAGGGGCAGACGCGGACCGAACGCAGGTTGCGGCGCTCGATGCCGGGAAAACCGGCGATCGAGATGAGGAAGGTCGGCACCACCGGGAAGATCGTCGGCCGGAGGCGCTCGATGGTCAGGATCAATCCGGCGGTGTCGGTGGGGAGCGGCGCCAGCAGGATGGTCGCCCCGGTGCGCAGCCCCAGGTGCAGGCAGCAGGTGAGGCCGAAGGCGTGAAACAGGGGCACCGCGGCGAGCGATACTTCCACTCCGTCGCGGATGCCGGCCCAGAGCCGGTTCTGTTCGGTATTGACCAGCAGGTTGCGGTGCGAGAGCTCGACGCCCTTCGAGACGCCGGTGGTGCCGCCGGTATAGAGCAGGACCGCGGTGTCCTCCGGCTCCACGCGCACCGGGCTCGGCGTCCCCTCGCCGAGCATGTCCCGGAACCACAGGTCGTCCGCGCCCAGCCTGAACTTTTCGAGCTTCCGCTCCTTGGGTGAGGGAATAGAGAGTCCAGAGCAGCGGCGGGAAGTACTCCTTGATGCGGGTCACCACGATCATGGCGCAGATCGGTCTTGTCGCGGCACGCCGTTGATCAGGGGGAAGAAGCGATCGAGGACGACGGCCACGGTGGCGCCGCAGTCCTTGAGCTGGTACTCGGTCTCGCGGGCCGAGTAGAGGGGGTTGAAGGGAACGACAATGGCGCCGACCCGGACGGCCCCCAGGTAGGCGATGACGAATTGCGGGCAGTTGGGCATGAAGAGGGCCACCCGGTCGCCCGTCCGCACGCCGAGCTTCTGCAGCGAAGCGGCGAAGCAGTCGACATCCCGCTTCAGGCGGCCGTAGGAGACGGGATAGGAGAAGAGACGGCCGGCGGCGGCCATCGTCAGGATCAGCGCCGTCCGTTCGGGGTATTTTTCGGCGGCCGCCGGCAGCAGGTCCTGCAAGGTCATCTCGGGCGCCTCGACGAGGTGAGGAACCCCCGCTTCGTAGTGCTTCAGCCAAGCATGGCCCTCTGGCATATCAACTTCTCCCGGAAGGATTCATTTTTTTTAGGCCCAGGCTTGGCCCATTCCCGTGATGTCGCAAACCAAGACCGCTCTTAGGCATGCATGATATTCTTTGCCGCGAAGATGTGTCAAGGAACGTCTTTCCGATCCAGTTTTGATACCACTTCCGGAGACGAGATGTCCGGACGGTTCCGTTGCAGTATTGGCAGTAACATGCAAAAATAATTACTGGCCTGAATACTTCACGAATCGAGGCGGCCCCCAGATGCGAGGCCCGAGGGGTGAAGCTGTACTCTTTGGTACAGCGAACTCCGAGTACGAAGCAGATGGGGCCGAATCGGCTCGCCCGAAGGGTAAAAAGCGCCGCATAAAGAGAGATGGAAAAAAGACGAGGCGCTTTTTATGAATAAGTCAGGCTGGATCATACGGAGCGGGAGCGAGCCCAAAATGGCGATCATCGTTGCGGCCATAAGAGTTGCTTTTGCCGGTCTCGGAGCGTCTTCGGTTGACGCACTGACTGGGCTGTTCTGAGCGGCGGGCTGACGGCATCGGGAGGATCACATGAAAAAATTAATTCTGCGGGGACAATCGACCTACGACGGAGCCGGAGTCAAGCTGAAGCGTATTTTCGCGCATGACCACACGAAGCTCACCGATCCGTTTCTGCTCCTCGATCATTTCGGTTCGGACAATCCCGATGATTATGTGAAAGGCTTCCCCTGGCATCCTCATCGAGGGATCGAAACCGTGACCTATATGCTCGGCGGCACGGTTGAGCACGGTGACAGCACCGGTAACGCGGGCGCGATCGGGCCGGGGGACATTCAATGGATGACCGCAGGCGGCGGCGTTTATCATCAGGAGATGCCGAAGCGTTCGAAAGACATGATGCACGGGCTGCAGCTGTGGGTCAACCTGCCGGCGAAAAATAAGATGATGGAGCCGCGCTACAGGGGCATACTTGAAAACGAAGTGCCGGTCGTCAAGATACCGGGCGGAGAAGTGCGGGTCATAGCCGGCGTCTACGAAAATGTCACCGGTCCGGTGCGGGAACTGGTTGTCGATGTTGAGTACCTGGATGTCCGGTTAAAGAAGGGGAGGGTTCTATCTCACGCCGCTAAAAAAGGCTATACCAGCTTTTGTTATCTGATTGACGGAGCGGGCGAATTTGACGAAGCGAAGCTGGAAAAAGCGCAACTGGTGCTGTTCACGGAAGCCGGAAGTATTGCCGTCAAGGCCATTGACGATGTTCATTATCTATTTGTTACCGGCCGGCAGCTCAACGAACCCATCGCCTGGGGCGGCCCGATCGTCATGAATACCCGACAAGAGCTGGAAACGGCTTTCAGAGAGCTTGATGAAGGCACGTTTATCAAGAAAAAATAGAAAACAGCCGGCGGGGTCGACAGGACCATGTCTTTTCGCGGTTCCTGTCCACGCGGCCGGGGACCGTCACCTTCGTCGAGACCTGCACGGCCGCGAATATTGAATTTCTTGCCGGGGAACCATTTATAGGGCTGTTTCGTAAGTTATAATAGCGTGGTGTAATTTGCCTCGAGGGTAGAAGCATGAAGAAAAAGATCATCATCCCGATCCTCGTCCTGGCGGCGGCGGGCGCCGCCTACGTCCTTCTCTCCGGCGGGAAAAAGAAGGGCGAGGACCTGAAATTCGTCCCGGTCAAGCGGGGCGATATCGCCGAACGGGCCCTGGCCGTGGGGACCCTGGAGCCGGAGCAGGAGATCAAGGTCAAATCCACGATACCGGGCATCGTCGCCAAAGTCCTGTTCAAAGTCGGCGATACCGTCACCAAAGGCAGCCCCCTGTTCGAGATCTCACCCAACCCCACCCCCCTCGAGTACGTCGAGGCCCGGCGCGGTATGGAAATGGCCGAGGTGACCCTGTCGAAGATCCAGGTCGAGCGGGACCGCAACGCCGAACTGATCCAGTCCAAGCTCATCTCCCAATCCCAGATGGACGCCCTGGAATCGGATTACAGCGAGGCTCAGCTCCGCCACCGCGTGGCCGGGGAGAAGCTCGAGCTCCTGGAGAAAGGCCGGATCCGGATGTCCAACCGCGACATCGACTCCATCATCAAGGCCCCCATTACCGGCGTCATGCTCTCCCTCGACGCTCACCAGGGGGACCCGGTCGTCCCGCTGACGAGCTTTCAGCCCGGAACCGAGCTCTGTTCCATGGCCGACATGAAAATGATTCTTTTCAAGGGGACCGTCGACGAGATCGACGTCGGCAAGCTCATGCCGGGCATGGTCGCCGAGATCCAGATCGGGGCCATGGCGGAGAACAAGATCCGCGGCACCCTCGACCGCATTTTCCCCAAGGCCAAGAAGGAAGGCAACGCCACCCTGTTCGATGTCGAGATCATTCTCGGCGAGGCGCCCGGGATCATCCTCCGGGCGGGCTATTCGGCCACGGCCTACGTGACCGTCCAGGAGCACAAGGGCGTGCTCATCGTGCCCGAGCGGCTGGTCCTTTCGGAGGAGGCCAAGCGCTCCGTCGAGATCAAGACAGGCGAGGTGATCAGCAAGGTCGAGGTCAAGACCGGCTTATCCGACGGTCTGAACATAGAGATCCTGGAAGGCGTCAAGGAGGGCGACCTCGTCGTCGAACGGCCGCCCCGGGAGATCGCGTGATCCTGACGTTTGTCCGCAACCTCATCCGCGACCTGAAGCGTCAGCCGCTGCGCACTTCGCTGACCCTCTCGGGCGTCGGCTGGGGGACGTTCGCCGTCGTGCTCCTGCTCGCCTTCGGCACGGCCGTGAGCCGGCAGAACATGGTCTCTTTTCGTGGCGTCGGGCAGGGCTTCGTCCTTGGCTTTCCCGCGATGACCACCTTGCCTTACCGGGGCATTCCCAAAGGCCGCCAGGTGCGGCTCACGCCGGAGCAGGTCTTGCTCACCGGCCGGAAGGTCCCCGGGATAAAGAGGATGGCTTTCGAGTTCACCGCCAGCCGTCCCATCCGCTACGGCCGCGAGGATGTCCTCAACACCGTGCGCGGGGTGACGGTCGAATACGGCGACATCCGGAACATCATCGCCGGCGAAGGCCGCTACCTCAACGACACCGACATGGCTCTGAGGCGCCGGGTGTGCGTGCTCGGCAACACCATCAAGGAGAATCTTTTTCATAAAGAGGAGGCGGTGGGCCGGAGGATCTTCATCGAAGGCGTCCCTTTTACCGTCGTCGGGGAGATGAGGAAGAAGATCCAGACGAGCAACTTCAACGGCCAGTCCGATGAGCACTGCGCCTTCATCCCCTGGACGACCTACTCGGCGCTTTTCGGCAATAAGTACATCGGGAGCATGATCTTCCAGCCCGCGAACCCGGCGGCCTCCAAGCGGATCATCCGCCTGGTGCGGGAGGACCTGGGGAACCGGGCCGGGTTCTCGCCCGACGACAAGGACGCCCTGTTCGTCTGGGACTGGACCGAGTTCGAGAAATCGTTCTCCATCTTCTTCCTGGCCTTCAATATCTTCCTCGGCGTGATCGGCTCGTTCACCCTGCTCGTCGGGGGCGTGGGGGTGGCCTCGATCATGATGGTCGTGGTCGAGGAACGGACGAAGGAGATCGGGATCAAGCTGGCCGTGGGCGCGCGGCGGCGGAACATCCTCTGGCAGTTCTTCGCCGAGTCGCTGGCGATCGTCCTGTTCGGGGGCGGCCTGGGGTTTCTTTTCGCCGCCCTGGTCCTGCGGCTGATTCCCGTCGAGAAGATCAAGGACTATGTCGGCAGTCCCCGGATCGATCCCGCCGTCGGCCTGGTCACGATTTCGGTCCTCCTCGCCATCGGGATCGTCTCGGGCCTGGCGCCGGCGCGGCGGGCCGCTTCCACGAACCCCATCGAGGCCTTGAGGAAATAGATGATCCGCGCGCCGCTCTACCGCTATTTCGCCAGGGAGTTCCGCAAGCGGAAAAAGAAAACCGCCCTGATCACTTTCGCCATCTTCTGGGGCACGCTCTCGATCCTGCTGCTCATGTCGTTCGGCCGAGGCCTCAGCAACTCCATGCGCATCAGCTTCAAGGGCCTGGGCGATAACCTCATCATGGTCTATCGGGGCCAGACCTCGAAAGACTACCGCGGGCTGCCCAAAGGGCGCCGCATCATGATCTACCCGAACGATATCCCGCTCCTCCGCGCGCTCATCCCGGAGATCGAGCTCATCTCGCCCGAGTCGAACGACTACTTTACCGTCACCGCGGGCGGCCGCGAGACCAACCGCAACGTCAACGGCGTCGGTCCCGCGTTCGGGGTGATGCGCACGATGATCGCGGACAGCGGGGGGCGGTTCATCAACGAGGAGGACGAGAGCCGGGCGCGGCGGGTGGCCTTCATCGGCTGGAACGTGGCCTCGAACCTTTTCCCGGGGCAGGATCCCATAGGCCGGACGGTCGTCGTCAACCGGGTGCCGTTCACGGTGGTCGGCGTGATGAAGAAGAAGCTCCAGAGCTCGTCCTACGAGGGGTTCGACGCCGACCAGGTTTATATCCCCAACAGCACCTTCTCCCGGATCCGCTCGCAGCTCCACCTCGACCGCATCCACATCCAGCCGAAGCGGAGCGAGGACAACAAGCTCGTGGCGCGGCGCATCCGCGAGATCCTCGGGCGCAAGTACCGTTTCGACCCCAAGGACGATTACGCGCTCGGGATCTGGAACACGATCGAGCAGGCCGAGGTCGCGGGCAAGGTCTTCAAGGGCATCGAGATCTTCCTGTCTATGATCGGCGCCCTGACCCTGATCATCGGCGCGGTCGGCGTCACGAACCTCATGTACGCCCTGGTCAGGGAGCGGACGCGCGAGATCGGGATCAAGATGGCCCTGGGGGCCAGGCGGCGCCACATCATCCTCCAGTTCCTGCTGGAAACAGTGTTCATCTTTGCCAAGGGGACGTTCTGGGGGGCGGCCACGGCCTACGCCATTGTCCGCCTGACCCGGCTCATCCCCATAAGCTACGAGTTGAGCGGCATCCAGACCTACCTGCTGCGGCCGATCTTCAGCCTGGACATCCTGATCATCTTCCTGGTTATCTTGGGGACGCTCGTCTTCCTGTCGGGGATCTTCCCGGCCGCCCGGGCGTCGCGCCTGAACCCGGTCGAGGCGCTCCGGTATGAATAGCCTGAATTATTCACGAGTCGAGGCGGCCTCCAGCTGCGAGGCCCGAGGGGTGAAGCTGTACTCTCTGGTACTGCGAACCCCGAGAACGAAGCAGATGGGGTCGGATCGGCTCGCCCGTAGGGTAAAAACGCCCCATAAAAAGAGAGACGGAGAAGAAAAAGGGGCGTTTTTATGAATAGGTCAGGATAGGAGACTTCCATGATCGAGATGAGGGATATCACCAAGGTCTACAAGATGGGGGAGGTCTCGCTCGAAGCCCTCAAGGGGATCAGCTTCACGATCCAGCCGGGTGAGTTCATCTCGATCATGGGGCCCTCCGGGTCCGGAAAGTCGACGCTCCTCAACATCCTGGGCTGCCTGGATACGCCGACCGGAGGTTAGTACTTTCTCGAGGAGAGGAATGTGGCGGGCCTCGATTTCGACCAGCTGTCGGCGGTCCGGAACCGGAAGATCGGATTCGTCTTCCAGAACTTCAACCTGCTCCCGTACGCCACGACCTACGAAAACGTGGAGCTGCCCATGCTGTTTAACGGCAAGAGCGGGAAGAAGCGGCGGGAGCGGGTCGACGAGCTCCTGGCGATGGTGGGGCTGGTCGACTGGCAGCACCACCGGCCGAGCGAGCTCTCCGGAGGCCAGCAGCAGCGGGTGGCCATCGCCCGGGCCCTGGCCAACGACCCGCCCATGATCCTGGCCGACGAGCCCACGGGCAACCTCGACTCGAAGACGGGCGAGGAGATCATGGGGCTATTCGTCAAGCTGCAAAAAGAGGGGAGGACCATCCTGATGGTGACCCACGATATGCATATCGCCGCCTACTCCCAGCGGACGATCAACCTGCTCGACGGCCGGATCGTCTAAAGGCTCAACTCTTTTCCCGACCATTCCTTGCGGCGGTCCCTGTTTCTCGTTGACCAGGGTGAAAACGCGAGCAGGCCATCCAAGACGTCAAGAATGAGATCAATCATCTCAAACTCCGGATTGCTCACTTTGGCGTCAGGCTGATCCTTTTTTTATCCTTTGCCCGGTAAACATGAAGCGCTTGGCCTTTGACGTTGGCGAGAGGGAGAGCTTCCCAGAACCGGCTGTCATTACTTTTGTCGCGGTTGTCTCCGAGGACGAAACAATGGCCGGCCGGGATCTTGAGCGGGCCGAAGTTGTCCCGGCTGTCGTCCAGGGTGCTGGCTTCGTGGAGTTTGTAGGACTCCTCTCGTGTCCCGGAAATTCCGTTTACACACCCCAAAAAAAGACTGCTCCGGGGAGAATAGGGCCTATCGGCAATTTTGGGATGGTGGACCAATAGGCAAAGGGAAATCAAGGATATCGCCGCAGAATGCCATATCCTGGCTAAAGCAGCTCAAGGAAGAGCCGAGTGAGCTTCCTCTCACCCGCGGCGCGTCTGTTCATCATGTGGCGCCCCTTTTCTGACTGAGCGGGCGGCCAAGGAAATCGAGCGACAGCCGGATACGAGGGTTGCGCTTGACGAGATGTACAAATGTGCATATAATAAACATACGGTATCATTGGGACCGGGAGAAGGCCGAGCTCAGTTTCCGGAAGCACGGCGTCCGTTTCGCCGATGCCGTCTCGGTGTTCGAAAACGACCTCTCTTTGACCATCGAAGACGAGTGCTTTAAGGAAAGACGGTGGGTAACGTTGGGGCAAGACCTCTTCGGCCGTCTGCTGGTCCTCGTCTATGTCTGGCGGGACGATGAGATCAGGATCATTTCGGCGAGGAAGGCGAAACCGAAAGAGCGCAGACAATACGGAAGAAGAGATGAAAAGATCGTATGACTTCAGCGGGGGGAAACGGGGGGCCGTTGTCCCCTCTCCGCCGGGCAAGACTCGGATTACGATACGCTTGGACAACGAGATCCTGGAGTGGTTCCGCTGCCAGGTCGAGGCCCGGGGCGGCGGGAGTTATCAAGCCATGATCAACGGTGCCCTGAGGGAGCATGTCCAGCGGGAAGGCGAGGCGTTGGAGGCCTGTCTGAGGCGGATTATTCGGGAAGAGCTGGGGACTGATAGTCTCAGGGGAGACTCATGATTTGCCATAACCGCACTTCAGGGGCCATCGAGATCAATCAGTAAGTTTGTGGGTCGCTCGCTGCCCTCTCTCGACTTTCGCTAAAACGCGGCTTCCGGTGAAACCGGCCGCTCCGGTCATGAGGACGACTTTCCCCTTCAGCTCATAGGCCATGGCTGTCGCTCCGGGCAATATACACGTAGTGCGGGCGGGTCATTGCGTACGGTGGGCGTCACATCTTGCGCGCCGCTGCGTATAAGTGAGTGACGAGTCTTAAAAGGAGAAATCGCATGAAAAAAGCGGCTCTCGTAACGTTTTTGACCGTGGTTGCCGTCGCGCTGTTTGCTGGCCTGGGCGCAAGCGCCGCCGCCGGGCCATCGGGCGCCCAGATGTCCATCGTTCCGGCCGATGCCCAATGGGTCATGCACCTGGACATGGAGAAGTTCGTTTCATCCGCCCTGTTCAAGCTGCTTTCGGATGTGAAGGGCGGACCCGGCATCCAGCAAAAAGCGGAGCAGTTCGCCGGGAAATTCAAGATGGACCCGCTCAAGGATATCAGGGACGTCACGGTCTTCGGCCGTGCCAGAGCCGGGGAGGAGCCCGTGGTGGCCGTGTCCGGGAACTTCGATAAGACCCACATCCTCGGGCTCCTCAAGGCGGAATCTTCCTTCAAGGAAACGCCGTACGGAAAGCACACGCTTTACAGCTGGGAGGGCGAGCATTTCGGCGTGTTCGTCAACGACAACCTGGCCCTGATCACCGAAAAAGAAGCGGACATCAAGTCGGCGTTGGACGCCCTGGAAGGGAAGACGAAGAACGCTCCCGCCTCGCCCCTCCTGTCCCTCCTGAAGAAGGAATCCGGCAAGGCGATGATCGAATTCGCCCTGGCCGACATCGGCGGCCTGACGGGCCAAGTGAAAGACGCCGGCGCCGCCCAGGCGCTCCCGGCCATGCTGACCCAGATGCAGTCGATCACCGGGGTCGTCTCGGAAACCGGCGACACGCTCAACATGAAGATCGAGATCGGCGCGGAATCCGATCAGGTGGCGCAGAGCATCGAGCAGGCCATCCGGGGGATCATCGCCTTGTTGAACCTCCAGTTCGCGGGCGATGCCCAGCCATTCACCAAGGGCATCAACATCAAGTCGGACGGCGACCGGGTCCGGATCGACGGCTCCTTCCTCGTTCCCGAACTGGCCAAGATCATCGAGCAGCGCAAGGCGTCCGGCCATAGCTCGGACGACAAGAAGTGAGCCGGTTGCGAATGAGCCTGAATTATTCACGAATCGAGTCGGCCCCCAGATGCGAGGCCCGAGGGGTGAAGCTGTACTTTTTGGTACAGCGAACTCCGAGAACGAAGCCGATGGGGCCGAATCGGCTCGCCTGAAGGGTAAAAAGCGCCGCCTAAAGAGAGATGGAAAAAAGACGAGGCGCTTTTTATGAATAAGTCAGGTTAGCTGGTGTGAACGCGATACGTCTTGTGACGTCGCCCCCACCCCAACCCTCCCCCCTCGAGGGGGAGGGTGAGGGAGAGAGGGTATTACAAATGATATCCTAATTTTAGCGGGCAGGTGCGCAAAACATGAAACCACCCGCCCCTTTGGCTCTCCGAGCGGAGGAGAGGGCGAAGGGGCGGGATGTGCCGCTGGTCATGAGGATTGGTGGTATGATTGGGCCATGCCTGGAGAATAGGCCTGACTGTCAAATGGACGAGATGCCATACGCCGCCGAAGCCACGGACGGGAGCCTGGCTGCCCAGGCAGCGGCGGGGTCGCGCGCGGCCTTCGAGGAGCTCGTCGCTCGCTACAGCGGCCGCCTGTTTCATTTCATGGCGCCTCGATCCGCGAACCGGGAGGATCTCGAGGATATCGTCCAGGAGACCTTCCTCAAGGCCTACCGGAATATCGGCCGCTATGACGCGAGATGGAAGTTCGCCACCTGGCTCTACACGATGGCGGTCAGGCTGGCGATCGACCGGCACCGGGCCGCCGGAACCGGCTCGGTGAGTCTAGGTGCGGTGGATCCCGAATGCCCTGCGCCCGGACCTCAGGAAACGCTGGCCCGGAGGGAAGAGGTTCAGCGGCAGCAGAACATCTGGAATGTCGCCGGGACGCTTGGCCCGAGCGCCTACGAGGCCCTCTGGCTTCGCTACGTGGAGGAGATGCCGGTGAAGGATATAGCCAGGGCGCATGGGAAAAACCCGGGTCGGGGTCCGCGCCCTGCTTCACCGGTCGAGAGACCAGGCTTGCGGAAAAGTTGAAGGCGTCGGAGGTGCCGGAGCAAACCGCGGCGGCGGCCGCTGAGGCCGCGAGGGAGGCCGCGGCGGTCCGGGCCGAGCGGAAGTATTCGGTCCTTTAGGGAGGAGATGAGCCGTGCTGTGCAAAATCTATAGGCGGAAGATCTCGGGGGCGATGGACTCGGGCAAACCTTTATCCGGCACCGTGAAGCGCCATCTTCTCCGGTGCGCATCCTGTCGTGAATTTGCCGGCGCGGCCGAAGATGCCGGACGGCGACTAACCCGAGACGCAGGGGTTTTGATCAGCTCCGTCGATCCGTCGCTCGCGAAAAGGGTACAGGCATCCCTGGGGGATCGGGGCGAGGGCGCGGTTTTACCTCTAGGGGCGGGTTTGCGGACGCGGCCCATCTTGCGGCTGAGGCCGGCCTTGACGGCAGTCGTCGGTTTGGTCGTCGTCGGGGCCAGCGTGCTTTATATGGTCAGGCCGCGTCCTCAGCCAACGCCCGACCTCACGCCGCCGTTTAAAATCGAACAGCCCGGAGTCTATCTTGTGGCCGCTCTGGAGAAAGCCCGCTCTCCGTACGACGAGGAGATCCGCCGGTGGAGAACGACCTTGGACGGCGCGGCCGAAAGGCTTAAGGGCAGCTTCGATATCGGGCTGGGGGAAGAAAGATAAATTAGGCGACACGATCCGAGATACGAAAAATCTTTGGGACACAATCCCTGAACACGGACGAGAAATTGTTCCTCATGACATTTGAATCAGGAAGAACGACTCGACAATACCCTATGGTCAGGGCAAGATTCAAATTTCCATACGAGGAATAATCCCGCCTTATTTGTCCAGGTTCATTTTTCCCAGCAGAGCCTGAAACCTTGGCTCCGAGCGCAGGCTGTCGAGGATGGGCCAAACCTTGATCAGGGCCATCGCGGATTCTCTCTCCAGATAGGCCTTTTCCAGAAAATCCAAAGCCTTGTGCTTTTCCCCGAGTCCGGTCCACACGAGCGCCCGGAAGAGCGGCCCGACATACCGGTCTTTCGGCAGCCCGTCCAGCCGCTCGAGGATCTTCAAAGCGTCATCCTTCATGCCGGCGGAGCCATAGGCTGAACCTAATATCGACAACCCGATGGCGGCTCCTTCGGAGAGCTCGACGAATTTCTGGCTCGCCGCGATCGCTTCGCCCCACATTTCTTTGGCCAGGAAATTCATCGACTGCCATAGATAAGAGAGCGAAAACTCCGGATCCGAGGCGATGACCTGGCGGAGCTTGGCGATCGATTCGTCGAAGCGCCGCGCGTAGTAGAGAGCCCAGCCCACGTGCGTGGGCGGGGCCGGCTCGAGAGGTTCGATCTCCTCGGCCTTTTTCATTTCCAAGAGGGACTCATCAAAGCGCCCGGTGCAATATAACAGGTTGCCATACCACAGACGGGCGGGAGCATAATCCGGCTTCATCTGGATGGCCTTCAAGAAAAGGGTTTCCGCCGCCTGCCAGTCCCGGTCGTACCACATGGCGATCCAGCCCAGCGAGGCATAAACCTCGCCCAGCTCGGGGGCGATCTCCAAGGCTTTGTTCGCCGCCGCCCTGGCTCGCGCATAAGCCGGGTGGGGGGGCAGATAAGCAAAGACACCGAGGATCCCGAAGGCATCGGCGATTCCCACGTGCGGCAGGGCGTAGCCGGGATCCTTTTCGGCGGCTTGCTGAAAATACTGGAGGCTCTTTTGCAGGCCCCTCTCATAGCGCCGTTTCCAGAAATAGAGTCCTTTAAGATACAGTTCATAGGCTTCGTGGTTTTCCGTGTGCCGCTTGAGGATCTTTTCCTTCTCGCTTTTCAACAGCTTGAGCTTCAGGTGATCGACGATGGTCAGCGATATCTCTTCCTGAATGTCGAAGATATCTTTCATCTCCCGGTCGAATTGGCCGGACCAGATATGGTAGCCGTCCTTGACGCTGACGAGCTGGGCGGTGATGCGCAACCGTTGCCCGGATTTTCGCACGCTCCCTTCGAGGACCGCGCCCACGTTCAATTTTCCTCCGACCTCGCGGATGTCGATCTCCTTGCCTTTGAAGGCGAAGGCCGAGGTCCGGGCCGCGACCCTCAACTCTTGGATATGGCTCAAGGCGTTGATGAGCTCTTCGCTCAGGCCGTCGCAGAAGTACTCGTTCTCCTTGTCCGCGCTCATGTTGGTGAACGGCAGCACCGCGAGCGACGGGAGGCGGCGGGGCTCCGGCGACGCGCCGGAGCGGCGGCCACCGCGTCCGGACTCGCGGTCGCGCTTCAGCCGCGTCAGGTCGACCAGCAGATCTCTGGCCGACTGGTAGCGGACCTCGCAGTCCTTCTCGAGCGCCTTGTTGATGATCCGCTCCAACTCGGCGGGCACGCCCGGGTTCAGCCGAACGGGAGACGTCGGCGCTTGATGGAGGATGCTGTCGAACACCGCCACCGACGTGTCCCCCTGGAAGGGCATGCCGGCTCGTCGCCATCTCGTAGAGAACCACTCCCAAGGAGAAAAGGTCCGTCCGCGCATCCAGCTCCTTACCGAGCGCCTGTTCCGGCGACATGTACGCCACCGTCCCGGCGGCCGTGCCGGGGCTGGTCAGCGGCTCGGGAACCGTCAGGGTCTCGGCAACGGCCGAGTCGTTCCGGCGCCAGCTTGGCCAGCCCGAAATCGAGGATCTTGGCCTGCCCGCGCCGGGTGATGAAGATGTTGGCCGGCTTGATGTCCCGATGGATGATGCCTTTGGCGTGGGCGGCCTCGAGTCCGTCGGCCACCTCGAGCGCCACCGCCAGGATCTCATCGAGTTCCAGGCGCTTCTCGAGGATGCGTTGTCTCAGCGTCTGGCCCTCGAGAAGCTCCATGGCGATAAAGTGCCGCCCCTCATGCTCGTCGATCTCGTAAATCGTGCAGATGTGCGGGTGGTTGAGGGCCGAGGCCGCCTGGGCCTCCCGCTCGAAGCGCTCCAGCGCATGGCGCTCCCGGGACAGCTCCTCGGGCAGGAACTTCAGGGCCACGGGGCGCTTGAGCCGGATATCCTCGGCCTTGTAGACGACACCCATACCGCCGCCGCCGAGCTTCTCCAGGATCCGGTAGTGGGATACGGTCAGCCCGATCATATGCCCTCACCGCCTATCGACAATATAAGTCGAGCGGAAGACAAATTCAACCGGACCTCTAATCGCCGAATTCTCTCGAAATACCGATGAACCTATTGACCCGTCTGACCATTTCGTCAGGATCGCCCAACTCGCCGATCCCGTCGATCTTGAAATCTATGGGGAGCTTCTTATCCCCCCCGGCCAGATCATAGAGTCCTCTGATCATTTTTCTGATCGAGCGATCATCTGAACCGATGACATCCCTGACGGGATTGAACCTTTTCTCTATGCCGATCCCGTCGATCCCCTTTCTTTTAAAGGCTTCCATGAAGACGTCAAGGTTGTTCCAGCCGCCGCAATCGAGCATGAGCAGGCCCTTGAATTCAAGGAGATCGTCGATCAGCCTCTCGACGTTCCCGCAACTGTGCCAGTACTGAAAACCGCCATAAAAGGAATTCAACCTCTTCTCCGCCGGGAAGACGAATCGGCGGTATGCCTCCCTCGAAAAATTCTGGCAGTTGACGTCATCATGGTGCATATTGAATCGTTTCCACCTCGATGCCCAAGAATCTTGCTCTGGCCTTGCTGTATTCGATCATCTTGTCGCTCACGACGTCGAGTGTCTTCACGAAGAACTCGGGCGCCAGAACCAGATCGACCAGGATATTCTCATATCCCCTGAGGCAGGTGGCCACGCCGAATGGCCCGATGACCCAATCCGGGAAGATGACCTTCCAGCCGGGAGGCAGCGTCTCCCTTATCCGGCCATAGAACTCGTGGGCCAGGCCCAGTATTCCGGAATTCCTGAAATCGATTTCCTTGGCCTCTAGCTCCCTTAAGGAGTCCTCGTCTTTAATGATGATCAAGGACCTGTCTACGGTGGGATCGAAATGATCCGGATAAACGGACCGGCCACCGAGAATGCTGGCTTCAAAGTTGACGCCCAACCAGATGGCGATCGTTCTGCCCAATCCCGAATCGTCCCTGAAGACATCATACCGGTAGAGCGACATTTCGAGTTGCTTTTCCAGGTAAGTCAGGGGGTCGGTGTAGTAGTCCTTGACCTTAAAATTCAGGACTTTGGCCCATAAAGGACACTCCAGGTCGGCGACGATCGGGATCTGGCCTGTCCTCCTGGGCACGGGATGCATATAGGTCTGCTCCACCTCCGGCGCATTCCATTTGTCACAGATTTCTTTGTTCCGTTCGGATCCCAGCTCACTTTCAATCTTGTCGATGAGCTTGTTGATCCTGTGAATCTGGTCCATGAATTCAATCTCCCGGGGGCCTCCGAGCGCGATCCCTTATACCATCGTCATGGATTATAAAAAATAATGCCCAGGCAGATCAACTTGAGGTCGAACGGGAAAGGCCGGCTTTACGTTTCTTCCTCCAATCCCGAATGTTTGTCTAGAGCGAAGCGCCGAGGGCGAAGACACGCAACAGGAGTGTTGCGATATCCACCGTCTTTTGGCTGATGGCTTGAGCCGGGGGTCAATCCGGAAACACCGTCCGTAAGAGCCGGGCATAAGCGCCGGTCCAGTCCCAATTCGTGTACGATCCATCCGGGTTGGCCACCCAGAAGCCGCCGCCGACCGCTCCCTGGTCTTTGGCAGTTTGAAATTGCGATCGAGCGATATCCGGCGCAACGTTGTATCCCCCGTAGACCCAGACGACGACCGGGTTCGTGATGCGGATCAGCTCCGGGGGAAGCGGATAGTTCGGGTTGGTCAGTCTGTCGTTGTCATAGATCGTCCACGGAGAGAACGACAGGCCCATCTCTTTCCACCTGGCCAGGTCGTAGCACGAGCTGGAGATATAGCGCATAGAGACCCAGATCTGCGCAGGGGCAAATCCCGATCGGGCAACCGTCTGGCTAAACAATGTGGTCAGCGCGGGAGCCTTGGTTCCCTCATATCCGACCTCATCGAGAAGGAAGCCGTCGAACCCGGCGGCCCGGCAGGCCTTGGAGAAATGGTCGTAGAACTCGAGGACGGCGGGGGCCGCCACGTTCCAGGTCAAACCGCCGGCGTCGATTCCCTTCTTTCCTTTGCACCCGTACATATCGAAGATCGACTCGAAGGCGATGACCTTCATGCCCCTGGCGTGTCCGGCCTTGACGAGCTTTGAGCCGGAATCGCCCATCACGAGAGGGGCCAAGTACGGATCTGTTGTCGTGATGTAGATTCCGCCTGCGTTCTCGGCGTTGGTGTATGCGCCGTCGGCTTTCGCCCACCCGCTGAAGCACCAGATATGCGTATAGCCTGCGTCGGCGGCTTTTTGGACGAAACCGTCGACCTGAGACGAAGACGAGTATTTATACGCCCATGTCGCGATCGCCCTGAACGGCTGGGACGGATTCTCTCCTTGAGGCATCGGAGTCATAGCCTTGTCAGCCGCGGCCAGAATGGATGCTCCAGCGAAGATCAAGAGACCGGCAATGGCCATGAATAAGGATCTTCCGCTTGTTCTCATCACACCTCCTTTCTTGTCGACAATATAATTCCGGCGGGGGATAAATTCAATCGGTTCGTGGGCGGGAGGATGTTCCCGAAATCTAAGTTATGGGGATTCATAAAAAAGTATATAATACTTGACATAATGTAAATAATAATATACATTGAATCGTGAGGCTTTCAAAATGGAACACAAAGGCGTACTCGAAAACAAACTCAAGGAACTTCGATTCAAGCGCGGCCAGATGACCCAGGAAGAACTGGCGGGCGCTCTGGACGTTTCGAGGCAGACGATCCTGGCCATCGAACACGGGAGATTCAACCCGTCGGTCGTCCTGGCCCTGCGCCTGGCCCGCTTTTTTGGGGCCGCGGTTGAAGAAATCTTCATGCTCAAGGAGGAAAGGAAATGACCTGGAGATACGGATTCACGGGATTCGTCGGCCTGGCCGTCATCGCGGCCACCCTGATCTTTGGACAAATCGGCTCAGCCCTGTTCGCCCTCTTCGCGCTTTTGCCGGTCGTGACCTATTTCGCGTCAAGAAAACGGAAGCCCGACGAGCGCGAAATGCACCTTTTCCTGAAAACCAATAACATCACCGCGGCCCTCATGATCCTGACCATCATGGGCATATATTACGGCTCGGCCACCGTGATCAACGGCCACCGGCTCGGTGACGCGTGGCATCTGCTGACGATTTTTTCTTTCCTCTTCTGGCAGGGTATTATCGGCCTCATTTTGTCGTGGAAGAGAACCTGAATAACCTCCTCTCAGCGGAGGACATATTCAAGGAATTTCTATAGAATGGATCGGATCGCCATGCCAAGAGAGGACAAGCCGACACGAGTTGATCCTGACATGACCGGACCGGATCGGGCTGCTGCCGGGCGGCTGACGGGCGACGTGCCCGATTACGGCGATCTCTATTCTTCCCGGTGCCAGGGCGATTTCTACGGGGCCGACTACTATAAGCCTCCGGCGAGCGACATCGAAAGCGCCATCATCTACGATGACAACGAGGACAAGCGCGTCACGGCGGCGATGCTGGTCGCGGCCTTCGATCCCCAGCGGGCCCTGGAAGCCGGCTGCGCCACGGGACTTCTGGTCAAGGCTATGCGGGGATCGGGCGTCGACGCCTGGGGGTTCGATTTTTCCAAGTGGTGCGTCGAGAACGCCCATCCCGCGGTCAAGGATCGTGTCGTCTGGGGGGATATCCTGGAACTCGGGCGGACCGCGGCCGGGCCGCCCCACGACCTCGTCCTGACCCTGGATATTCTGGAGCATCTCCCGCCCGATAAAGTCCCCGCGGCCCTGGCCAACCTGACGGCCCTCATGGCCCCCGGCGCGATCCTCTTCGCCGTCATCCCCGCTTACGGCCCGAACGCCTTCGGCCCGGAGCTGTACCCGTTGAAATACGAGGGATGGAAGCGCGACGCCGCGGCCGGCATTCCGTTCAAGAATATCCCGCTCGACGACCATGGCCGCCCTCACCTCGGCCACCTGACCCACGCCGCGGTCGGCTGGTGGGAAAAGACGATGCGCGTCGCGGGACTGGTGCGCCTGGGCGGGGTCGAGCGTCTTCTCCATCAGCGTTTCGATGCTCGCCTGGAGTTCGCACGGCGCAGCTTTTTTGTCTTTGCCCGCATGGACAGCAAACGCGGGACGGGCGGAGAAGGGTCGGCACATAGGATCTCCCTTCTTAAACGGCTGGCCCTCGCGCCCGATCCTGTCCGCAAGATCGAGAAGCGCCTTCTCGAGCGGATCGCCGCCGTTCCCGGCCTGCCGTGCGGTTTTTTTGAGTGGGAGCTCTGGGGCGATCGCTGGGTCCGCTGGACCGGCCGGGAAGCCTGGGACCTCATCGAAACCCGCGGACGGTCAGAAGTTCGGTTCCAAGCTATCTGCCATCATCCGGATATCGCGACCGCGCCCGTGTGCGCCACTTTTCAGATCGAAGGCGGGCCCGCCGTACCGGTCGACTTTCGAGATCACGACTGGCACGAAATGACTCTTGAGCTTCCCCGGAAATTCCGGGGACACGATCCGAATTCGAGAGAATTCAGTCGCGTCCCCGAATTTCCGTTCTGCGGACTCCGGATCTCTAGCTCCCGCACCTGGATACCGGACACGAGCGTCCCGCCCTCCCGCCAGCGCTCGCTGGGCGTGGGGATTTGGCTGCCGTAGAGAAATTCATCGGCACAATCCGGAAAATTGGGACATAGCCCTCTCTTTTGAAAAGGGATTGTGTCCTGCAAATTTCCTAGTCGCGCCTCCGGATTTCTTAGAAGTCCCTAATGGCGCGTCTAGCAACTGACTCGGTTCTCAAATTAACTACGAAAACGCACCACCGCGGGGACGTTTGAGGGGGACGGCGTTGTCTCCCTCAGGCGGTCAGCCGAGTGAAACGAAGCGCCGAGGAGGGAACTTGACTCCCCCCCTGGAAGTGCCCCGTCTAGGCAAAGGATTCTGAGGAGAGAATTACGAGACGGGGCACTCGTTTGACATGATATGTTCGCCATTCTAATATTCACCATTCTTCAGAGGAGGCCAAAATGAAGCTCACCAAATGGACCGCCATCTTATTGAATGTCGCGCTTGTGCTTCTCGTTGCGTTCTTGATCAAGTCGGCAGTGGCGTCACCAAGGAATGTTGCTGCGCAAGGTTCCAGCTACAGCTATAAGTTGGTTTATGTCGGACCGACCCAGGAAGAAATTCAGCAGACGGGCCGGCCCACTCCGACTGCCGAGCAGTTGGAAGAGAAGATCAACGCCATTGCCCGAGACGGCTGGAAGCTACATTCACTCAGCTTGGTCGGTTCGTATATGGCGATTTTCGAGCGGGGCAATTAGATCCCACGACCGAGTTCGTCCCCTAGCCGCAGGCCCCCGAACTCAGATCCTTTTTCAGGAGTATCCGCCCGCCGGATTCGATGATCAGGGTTAGCGGGCGGGCGGCGCCGAGGCCATCGATCTCGGCGCTGAACGGCCGGTCGGGGGACATGGCGGTGTGCGTTTCCCAGAGGACGCGGTCTCCGGAGATTAGCCGGAGCGTCAGGCCGCCGAACTCACGTGCGGGGCAAATCAACAGACGGCCGCGCTCCGCAACAGCCCTGTCCGCTTCCGTCCTGCTTCTGCCGTCGGGCTTGCCCGCGCCCACTCCGCGTACACATCGGATGGCGAAATCCCTGTCCGCCGTCGTTAACCCGCCCGTAAGCTGGAACGGCATCATCCATTCCGTCCACTCGATCGTCTCTCCCGGCGCGAGCGGGCGCTCCTCGTCCGGGAATGTCTTCGACGTGCCGCCCCACATCTCGGCGTAACCCCGGCTGGGCGCGCCGCTCCCCATGGGGATGTGATGAGGCGGCCGGGGGTGATACCCGTAGGTCCAGACGTCGAGGCCCGGGTTGAGGGCTTTATCGAAGATCCGGACGACTCCCTCCTCCTCGTCGTGGGAATAGGCCCCGAAAAAGCCTTCCCGCAGGCCGTCCGCCATCAGGTCGCCCATGCCCTTGTCCCAGCCCTTGATGAAGCGGAGCGGGCTGGTGGCCCAGCGCTGCGGGCTCGGGCCGAGGGCCGCCTGGTACTTTCCGGGAATGATGATCTGGTCCGTCGGGATGATGAGCTCGGTGCCGTCCGTGAGCTCGTTCCAGCCGCCGGGGGTCCACATCGGATTGATCCAGTGCGCGTATGATGCGGATTTTGTCCGTGGGGTTCGTGATGCGGACGCGGGCCTCGAACCCGGCGTATCCCGGCGCGACCGAGATATCGATCTCCTCGCGAAGGCCCGTCTTGGGTTCGATAACAGACAGGCGGACGGCTTTTCGGCGGCGCCGGCGTCGAGGACCGCGGAAGTCCACGGCTCCGCCCAGGTCGTGCCGTGCTCGTCGCCCGGGAGGGTGAACTCCGCGCCGCCGATCCAGATCCACCAGCCGGGCTCGTTCGAGGCCGCTCCGACCGTCACGATATCGTTCCGCCAGAAGACCTCGTGGCCGGTGGGCTTGTAGACAAGCGAATAGAGCCGGCCCATGTCGGGGAGGAGCGTGAGCCTGATGTATTCGTTCTCCATGACGATCGCCCGGTGCGGCTTGTCGATGATGCGGTCGGCGCGCACTTTGGCGAGGTCGAGATGCGGATAGGGATCGCCGGGCGTTTTGAACAGCGCCGGCTCGTAATCCACCTGGGGGATGAGCGAGCCGGGATTCGCCGAGACTCAGCTCGGGGAGAGCGGATGCGCGGAAAGCGGCGGCCGGCCAGGCGGCGTAATAAATGGCGACTTTGCCGGCGCTTCCCCGCGGGTTCCCCCGCCACATGGCCTCGAGGCAGCCGCTCGCGTCGAGGAGCTTGACGTTAGCGTAGCCTGTTCCCTCGTCGAGGATCTCCTCGGCCCAAAGGTTCGCGCCGCGCGACCAGCCGTGCCACAGGCGCCCCACCGTCGTCTCGCCGGTCTTGCGCGCCGCGGCGGCTTCGGAGGTCGAAGCGAACAGGTGGACAGTTTCACCGGCGAAAACCGCGGTCGGGTGAGTCAAGTGCCGCCCCGCGAGGGCGGGGGTCGCGATGTCGCGCGACCTCCAGCCGCCGTCCTCCGCCCAGGTCCACTCCTGGAGCCGGCCGGGGAGGCGGCCGATCTCGGCCTGAACCTCGCGAAGCGTCAGGCCCGGGGCCGGGCGGCGCTCCGACCAGGCGCAGAAAACGTGCGGCCGGTTCGCCCCATCCAGCGCGATGTCCACGGACCAGGGGATGTCGTAGGGCTCCGCGCGATCGAACAGGACGTCGATCGCCGTATCCGGAAAGGGGAGGGGGAGCGATGTCCCGTCGGCCTTCGTCCACGTCGCGCCGCCGTCGAGCGAGCGGATGTACCATGGCCGGATGCGGTAGCCGTAATTCTCCTTGGGCCAGGCCAGTCCATAGGACTCGGGCTCGCCATAGAAATGGCCGACGACATGAAGGCTCTGGCTGCCGGGCTCGTTCCCCAGGGCGATGCCCATGATATAAAAACCCTTGTTGTCGGTCGTCGAAGCGATGTGAACCGGCGGGTCCCAGGGGCCGCCGGCGGGGCGCGACCGCATCTCGAGGTTGACCCACTCGCGGCGATAGAAGACGTAGAGCCGGTCCGCCCGGTCGATGACCATCATGGCGTAGGTGCCCTCGGGCGAGATGGTTTCGGGCGGGGTCCAGGCCGACGCGTCGGCGGGGCGGACGGTGCGCGTATAGACGACGCGGCCGTGACCGCCGGTCACGCAGTGGAGGACGCCGCGCGAGTCGGCGGCCAGGGCCATGATGCTGTGGTCGTCGGTCCCGGAGGCGACCTCGCGGACCGAACCCAGGCCGCGGCTCCGGTGATCATAAGCGCGGACGCGGATGTGCCAGGCGTTTTCGACGAGCTCGGACCAGCCGATGAACGACGTGTCGCCCGCCCGCACAATCCGGCGGGCGCCGAAGCTCTCGTTCCTGAGGTCTTCGCCGGCGGCGATCTCCAGGCGGACGAAGTCCTCGGCGCGCGGAGAATATGCGGGAGCGGCCGCGGCGGCCGTGGCCGCGGCCGTCGACGCGGAAGAGGAGGGCGGTGCGGGCGACCGGCGACAGACCGTAAAAGCCAGGACAAAGGCCCCGATGATGGCGATCCGTGCCAACGTCCTATTTCTTTTCATGGCGGAATTATATACCAGAAGCGGAGCGGTTGGCGTCCCTGCCTTATCTATCGTAGAAATTCTGGGGACACGATCTGAAATCAAGAGATTTTACTCATGCCCCCGAATTTTCCGGTCCCGGATTATTGCGCCGGAGACCGCCGATTCTATAGAATGTCTCGAATTGCCATGAACAACGCGAATCAGCGGATGAAGAAGATGCCGAATGCCGACAACCGGACGCAGCTTGGGGTGGAGGTCGGCCGGCAGACGCAGCGGGCGGCCACCATCATCGCCGGGCTGGCCTCGTTCCTGGCGCCGTTCATGGGCTCGTCGATCAACATCGCCCTGCCCTCGATCGGCCGCCAGTTCCACGCCGACGCGGTGACCCTCTCCTGGGTCGCGACCGGGTATCTTCTGGCCGCCGCCGTTTTCCTTGTCCCGTTCGGCCGCCTGGCGGACATCATCGGCCGGAAGAAGATCTTCGTTTCCGGCATCATCATTTACTCGCTGTCGACGGTCCTGTCGGCGGCCGCGCCGTCGATGGCCGCGTTGATCGCGTTCCGGCTGATCGAGGGGACGGGTGCGGCGATGATCTTCGGCACGGGGATCGCCATCCTGACTTCGGTCTACCCGCCCGGAGAGCGCGGCCGGGCCCTGGGCATCAACACCGCCGCGACATATTTCGGTCTTTCACTGGGGCCGATATTCGGCGGCTTTCTCATCCATAACCTTGGCTGGCGGAGCATTTTCCTGGTCAACATCCCGTTCTGCATGCTGATCGTCTACCTCGTGACTCGCCGGCTCCACGGGGAATGGGCCGAGGCCGCGGGAGAGAAGTTCGACCTCGGCGGCGCTCTCTTCTACGGACTGGCCCTCGTCGGCGTGATGCTCGGGTTCTCGCGGCTGCCGCGGCCGCCGGGCATCGGCCTTCTCGGCGGCGGGATCGCGCTCGCCGGCGCGTTCGCCTTCCGTGAGAACAGGACGCCGAGCCCGGTCCTCGACCTCGGGCTCTTCCGGACAAACCGTGTCTTTGCCTTCTCCAACCTGGCCGCCCTGATCAACTACATGGCGACCTTTGCTGTCGGATTTTTCCTGAGCCTCTACCTTCAGTATATCGTCGGCCTGAACGCGCAGCAGGCCGGGCTCGTCCTCATCGCCCAGCCCGCGGTGATGGCCCTGTTCTCGCCGGTCGCGGGGCGGCTTTCGGACAAGATCGAGCCGCGCTTCGTCGCCTCGACGGGGATGGCCTTCTCGGCCGCGGGGCTTTTCCTCCTGTCTTTTCTCCACGCCCATCGGCATCTGGGGTTCGTCATCGGCTGCCTGGCTATTCTCGGGTTCGGATTTGCCCTGTTCTCCTCGCCCAACGTGAACGCGGCGATGGGGGCGGTCGCGAAAAAACACTACGGGGTCGCCTCGGCGGCGCTCTCGACCATGAGGCTCGTCGGCCAGATGTTCAGCATGGGCATCGCCACGATGATCCTCGCCCTCCACGTCGGCCGGGTCCAGATCACGGCGGCCAACCAGGTGAGCTTCCTCCAGGCCGTGCGGACGGGCTTCCTGGTGTTCGCGGCGCTTTGCGTCGTCGGGATCTTCGCCTCGCTCGCGCGGGGCAACCGGGAGGCGGACGGTTCGGCCGGCAGAATGTAGGCGATGACTTTGCCGCTGAAAGCCGCCTCATTTCACCCGGCCTTTCCCGCAGGATCCGGAGACACTGTGTCGTCGAAGCTACGTCACTCCGTGAGGGGCGGCGGGATTGAAATTTGGCCGGGAATCGTTTAACTTGATGATAGGAAGCGCAATGAAAGAAAACCGTGTTGTCGTCACCGGGATGGGAGCGGTCACCTCCATCGGGACGGGTCTCGATGAGTTTTGGCAAGGGCTTGTGTCCGGGAAAAACGGCATCTCCCGCCTGACGCATTTCGACGCCTCCGGATTTCCATCGACTATGGCCTCGGAAGTGCGGGATTTCGACCCGGGGCGGTGGCTGGACCGGAAAGCGGCGGCCCGGATGGACCGTTTCTCCCAATTCGCCGTCGCCGCGGCCGACCTGGCCATGGCCGACGCCGGCCTCCAGCGCCATTCATATTCCGAAGAGCGGGCGGGTGTCATCATCGGTTCCGGGATCGGCGGGTCGGACACCATCGAACAAGGCAACGCCAAGCTGGCCCAGAAGGGCCCCCGGGCGCTCGACCCCTTCTTCGTCACCAAGGTCCTCGTCAACATGGCGGCCTGCCTGGTCTCGATCCGGCACGGCCTGAAGGGGCCCCTGTCGGCGCCCTGCATGGCATGCTCCACGGGGGCCGTCGCCATCGGCGACGCGCTCCGGATCATCCAGCGGGGGGACGCGGACATCATGCTGGCCGGCGGGACGGAAGCCTCCATAACGCCCCTGTCCTATGGCGGGTTTTGCGCCAATCACTCCATGTCGAGGCGAAACGAGTGTCCGGAGAAGGCTTCGCGGCCGTTCGACAAAGACAGGGACGGATTCGTCATGGGCGAGGGCGCGGGCATCGTGGTCCTGGAAAACATGGAACGCGCCCGCGCCCGCGGGGTCAGGATCCATGCCGAGCTCGCCGGCTACGGAAACGCCGCTGAAGCCTTCCATTTCACGGCGCCGGAGCCCGGCGGCCAGGGGATGGCCCGGGTGATGAGGCTGGCGCTCCGCGACGCGGGGCTCAAACCGGGGGAGATCGGCTATCTCAATGCCCATGGCACGTCCACCGCCTTGAACGACAAGATTGAAACCGCGGCCATCATCGAGACCTTCGGGGATCACAGCCGCGTCCTCAAGGTCAATTCGATAAAATCCATGATCGGCCATCTGCTGGCGGCGGCGGGCGCGGTGGAATTCATCTCGACGGTCATGAGCGTCTCGACGGGCATCATCCCGCCGACCATCAATTACGAAACGCCGGATCCCGAGTGCCCCTTGGACTATACGACCCGCGGCGCGGAAAGCATCGAGCTTCGGGCGGCCATCAGCAACTCATTCGGATTCGGCGGCGGGAACGCCTGCCTCGCCGTCAAAAAATATGGGAGTGAATCATGAAAATCCCGGCGTTGCGAATCGGCGACATCACCGTGCCGCTGCCGATCATCCAGGGAGGCATGGGAGTCCGGATCTCTCTGGCAGGGCTGGCCGCGGCCGTGGCGAACGAGGGGGGGATCGGGACCATCGCCTCGGTCGGGCTCGGCGATGTCGAGGCCTCCATGGCCGATTTTGAGAAAGCCTCACGGGAGGCTCTGGCGGGCGAGATCCGAAAAGCCCACAGCCTGACCAAAGGTCCGATCGCCATCAACGTTCTGGGCGTTTTGAGCAACGCCAAGGATCTCATCCACACCGCCGCGAAGGAAGGCATCAAGCTCATCGTTTCCGGCGCTTCCCTTCCCCTCAGGCTTCCGGAACTGGTGGGGGACCTGGGCGCCCATCTGATCCCCATCATCAGCTCCGGAAGGGCGGCCGACCTTGTCCTTCGGACCTGGGATAAGCGCTACCAACTGACGGCCGACGCGGTCGTCCTCGAGGGGCCGCTGGCGGGAGGACATCTCGGGTTTTCCATCGAGCAGCTGGCGGAGCCGGAGAAGTGGGAGCTTTCCAAGCTCCTTCCCGAAGTCCTCCAGGCCGTCGAGCCTTTCGAACAGAAATACGGGCGGAAGATCCCGGTCATCGCCGGCGGAGGGGTCTTCACGGGGACGGATATCGCCCGGCTGCTCCAGGCCGGCGCGTCGGGGGTTCAGATGGCCACCCGTTTCGTCTGCACGCTCGAATGCGACGCCTCGCAGGAGTTCAAGCAGGCCTATCTTGACGCCAAAGAAGAAGACATCGTCATCATCAAGAGCCCGGTCGGGCTGCCGGGACGGGCCATCCGGAACCCGTTCCTGCGAAAACTGGAGAAAGGCGAGAAAGAGAAGATCAACTGTTTTTACCGCTGTCTGTCCACCTGCGATGTCGCCAACGCGCGCTATTGCATCGCCCAGGCCCTGGTCAGCGCCTATCAGGGGAATATGGAAAAAGGCCTGGTATTTTGCGGACAGAACGCCTACCGGGTGGATAAGATCGTCACGGTCCACGAGCTGATGGCCGAGCTCAAGGCGGAGATCGAAGCGTACTGACCGGCCGCTTTCCCCTTCCCATTGAGCGCGCTCAGCGATGTGCGCACTTGACACCGGGCGACGGGACTCTATTTAATACTTGTATGATGGATACGCGGGGGAGGCTCCGGGCGCGGCGGCGGACCGCGACGGGCGCGGCGGCTCGAATCGCGGCGCTTGGCCTTGTCGCCGCTCTCTCTTCGGCGTGTCTGTCACCCCTGGGGATCTATAAATATGGAAAATCCGCTCCCAAGAACGGGCATCTCATCCACAGCGTGCCGTTCGAGAAATGGCTGGCCCGGAACTATTGCGGACCCGCCTGCCTGACCATGGTCCTCAACTATTGGGCCGGGGCCGGGAGTTTCAGCCAGCAGCGGATCGCCGCCGACATCTACGATTCCGAAAGCCAGGGGACTTACAGCTCGGAGCTGGTGCTGTATCCGCGCGGGCTGGGCTTCATGAGCCATTCTTTCAAGGGAGACCTGCCGGCTCTGAAAGCCGTCGTCCGACAGGACATCCCGGTGGTCGTCCTGACGAAACCCATCCGGCAGCTCGAAAAGGGGCATTACAGGGTCGTTGTCGGGTACGACGACGCGAAGCGGTGGGTCATCTTCCATGACCCGTATTTCGGGGGGCGCCAGGCCATGTCGTACGCGGATTTCCTGAAACTGTGGGAGCTGGGAAAGGGACTGAACGAGCTCCGGTGGGCGATGGCGCTCGTCCCCGCCGGGCGTGACTTCCCGTTCCCGGCCCTGACGGGCCAGCCCCTGACCGCGGTCAACCTGGCCACGGCCTACTACCGGAGGGCCGATTACGCGAATTCCCGGGAGCAGTGGCTGAAGGCCAGGGACGTGATGGGCGGAGACCCCTATCCGCTCTACAGCCTGGGCATGGTCAGCCTGAGGATGGGAAACGCTGCCGAGGCCGAGGCCTATGCCCTCGCGGCGCTGGAGCTCGATGATAAAAGCGCCTTTGCCCTCGACGTCCTTGGGCTGGCCTGCGCCGAACAGGGTAAGACCGCCGAAGCTCTGGCGGCCCTTTCCCGGGCGGTCATACTGGCCCCCGATAAGCTATTCATCCGTGACCATTATCTCCAAGTCAGGGCGCTTCACACGCCGAAGCTCGGGCTTGAAGATCCTCAAAAAAAAGGAGAGTCAAGATGAGCAAGAACGCAAAGATCTTCGGTCTCCTGCTCATGGTCGTGCTGGTGTCTTCGATGGCGGCGGCACAGACCGTCGCGGCGCAAGCAGCGGCAACACAGGCAGCTTCGGGGAACCAGGTGGTGGCGGGCTCGCAGGACGTGATCACGGCCTCCGATCCGGCGGGAGGTAATCTTTCGACCAACGATATCCTCCTCATCATACTCATCGTGCTCGCGATCTTCGGCCTGGCCGCCATCCTCTAATCGTCAGAGCTGAAGGGGACGCAATAGGACCGTCCCCTTTTTTCTCGTGATCTTCGGCTTGGCCGCCTCCTATTGGTCGTCAACGGGAAGACGCATCTTCCCGTCGTTCTTTTGACAGCCGGAAGCGGCCTGTGCTAGAGTCCCCTTTCCGCTTTCACCGGAGGATTATCCATGAAAAACGCCCTGCTTGTCGTCATCGTCCTGGTCCTGGCCGCCGCGGGCTGCGGCAGGAAGGCCGCCGAAGCGCCCAAGGCGCCCGCGACCGCCGCGCCGGAGAACCCGCTTCTGTCCGAGTTCAATACGCCGTTCGGCGTGCCGCCGTTCGCCCTGATAAAGGACGAGCACTATCTGCCCGCCTTCGAGAAGGGCATGGCCGACCAGAAAAAAGAGGTTGAGGCCATCATCTCGAACCCGGAGCCCCCGTCGTTCGCCAACACCGTCGAGGCCCTGGAGCGAAGCGGCGCCCTGTTCACGCGCGTCGCGGCTGTGTTCGGCAACATGACCAACTCGAACACCAACGACGAGCTGCAGCGGATCGACACGGAGATCGCGCCGAAGCTGGCCCAGCACCGGGACGATATCGCCCTGAACCCGGGCCTGTTCGCCCGGGTCAAGGCGGTTTACGCGGACAGGGAGAAGCTCAACCTGCCGGTCGAACAGGCCCGGCTCCTCGAGGAGACCTACAAGGATTTCGTCCGGGGCGGCGCGGACCTGACCGCGGACAAACAGGCGCGCTTCCGGAAGATCAACGAAGAGCTGTCGGTCCTGACGGTGAAATTCGGGGAGAACGTCCTCAAGGAGAACAACGCTTTCGAGCTCGTCATCGACAAGGAAGAGGACCTGGCCGGGCTGCCGGCCGCCGTCGTCGCCGGCGCCGCCGATGCCGCCAAGGAGCGGGGCAAGGCGGCGGGCTGGGTGTTCACCCTGCACCGGCCGAGCCTCATTCCCTTCCTCCAATACTCGGAGAAGCGCGAGCTCCGGGAAAAGCTGTTCAGGGCCTACATCAACCGCGGCAACAACGGGAACGCGCTCGACAACACGGCGGCGGCCGCGAAGATCGCCGCCCTGCGGGTCGAGCGGGCCAACCTCCTGGGCTACGCGACGCACGCGGACTACGTTCTCGAGGAGAACATGGCCAAGACGCCCGGGGCCGTCATCGAGTTCCTGAAGACGCTGTGGACGCCCGCCCTCGAGCGGGCCAAGGCGGAGGCCGCGGACCTGCAGGCCATGATCCGGGAGGAAGGCGGCGGGTTCGAGCTCGAGCCCTGGGACTGGTGGTACTACGCGGAGAAGGTCAAGAAGGCCCGGTACGACCTCGACGACACGGCGCTCCGCCCCTATTTCCAGCTCGAGAAGGTCCGGGACGGCGCCTTCATGGTCGCCAATAAGCTTTACGGGATCACCTTCACCGAGCGGGCCGATATCCCCAAGTACAACGACGATGTCCGCGTCTTCGAGGTCAAGGACGCCGACGGCAGCCACCTGTCCATCCTGTATGTGGATTATTATCCGCGGGCCAACAAGCGGGGAGGGGCCTGGATGAGCAATTTCCGGGATCAATCGATCCAGTCCGGCCGGGATATCCGCCCGGTCATCATCAACAACGGCAATTTCTCGAAGCCGGCGGCGGGGGAGCCGGCCCTCATCAGCTATGAAGAAGCGCTGACGCTTTTCCACGAGTTCGGGCACGCCCTGCACGGGATCCTGAGCCGGTGCGCCTACGAAAGCCTGTCCGGGACGAGCGTCCGGCGCGATTTCGTCGAGCTCGGCTCCCAGGTCATGGAGAACTGGGCCTCGGAACCCGAGGTGCTCAAGATCTACGCCCGGCACTACAAGACGGGCGAGCCGATCCCCGACGCGCTCCTCGACAAGCTGAGGGAGAGCCGGTATTTCAACCAGGGTTTCGAGACTGTCGAGTACCTGGCGGCCTCGTTCCTGGACATGGACTGGCACACGCTCGCCGAGCCGAAGGAGCGGGACACGCCGGCCTTCGACCGCGAGGCGATGGCGCGGATCGGCCTGATACCGCAGATCGTCTGCCGGTACCTGAGCCCCTATTTCACGCACATCTTCAGCGGCGGCTATTCGGCGGGCTATTACAGCTACATCTGGGCGGAGGTTCTGGACGCGGACGCCTTCCAGGCGTTCAAGGAGACGAGCCTGTTCGATCCGGCGACCGCCAAGTCGTTCCGGACGAACATCCTGGAGCGCGGCGGGACCGAGGAGCCGATGGTCCTTTACAAACGCTTCCGCGGGCGCGAGCCGAAGATCGAGCCGCTGCTCCAGAAGCGGGGCCTCGACCGCAAGGACTGATCAGCTTAGTCGAGGGCGATCTCGAGGAAGCTGACCGGCCGGTCCGTCTTGAGCTTGGTGTCACCGAGCTCGAGCAGGGTTCCGCGCGACAGAGCGACACGGTCCGTCCTTCCGTCCGGCCCCCTGCGCACCAGCACGAGTTCGGCGTCCGTCCTCAGCCCGAGCTCGTCGAGAGCCATGATCCTGGCGCCATCCCGCGCCGGCGCGTTCGCGGTCTCGGCGCTGAGAAGAACGTCCCGGCGGCCGTCCGCGAGCGTGATCTCGAGAGCGACATAGCCGTCCGGCAGTTCGGCGCCGGCGGCGTCGCGGAGGGGGAGCCGCCGGACCGACTTGATCAGCGGGCGGTCTTCGTAAGGCTCGATAATCGCCACGAAAGTCGACGCCAGCGGTCCGGCATCGGATTGCCGGCGCACCATGACGGTCGGGATCCACGTCTCGGCGACATCGTCGTAGCCCCTTGACGCGGATATCCAGCTTTCGGCCGTCGCGGCCTGGGCGCCGGACGTGAGATCCGTGAGCCGAAGGTGGAGTTCGCCTCCCGCCGGCCGGTAGCCGTAACGGTCCTCGATCGTCCAGTCGGCACTCCAGCCGGGACGGGCTCCATGGGCGCCGCGGAAATCCCGCATCTGGGTCCCGAACCCGTATCCGGGCATTCCCTCGGGGGCCGGACCCGACGTCGTCAGCGATCCGAAGTGGCCGCGCATGAACCGGGCATGGTCCCGGCCGCCGGCCACCCTGAAGACGTCCAGGACATAAGAGTCGGCCGGCGAGATGTCGACGAGGGCGACCGTCCGCTCGTACCGCTCCGCTTCGCCCGCCTCGGGCGCGGACACCCGGATCGCCTGGATCGCCTCGCCCAAAGACCAGAGGGTCGTCCGGCCGCCGATCGTCCCCGGTGACGTTTGCTTCTGGTCTTTGCCGTCGATGACGACGGTGTTGTGGGCCGCGGCCCTCCTGTACCAGAGGGCTTTCGGGCCGGCCCAGCCGCCGCCGTACTGGACGGGGGGATAGCCCAGGTCGGGCATCAGGTCGAGCCCTTTGGCGAACAGGCCGATGTTCATGGCGTCGGCGTGGCCGTGGCGCCCGCCCGTGTCGTAGTCGAGCCAGACCGCCCGCTCGTCGGCGCCGCTCCCCGACCGGAGGAGGGCGAGATGCCACCGTTCCTTATTGAACGAGGGGCCGTGGATGCCGGCGCCATGCCGGGCGATAACCTCGGCCACCCGGCGTTGGAACTCCGCGGGTTCGGGGCCCAGCAGGTCGAACGGCAGGCCGTCGATCGTGCCGCCGTTTTCGCTGTAAAGGACCTGGACGTAGGCCGGGTCGCCGGTGAGCTCATAGAGCCGCCAGAAGAAGGTGAACATCGAGGGCAGGAATGGGTCCCGGAGGAAATTGGCGCCCGCGAAGCGCGTCTGCCGCCGGCCGAAATTCCCGCTGTCGCCGATCTCGGGGTAGTTGTGCCCGCCGAACCAAGTGTCGTAGTGAAACCTGTAGGCGTTCCGGAGAGAGGGGTGGCGGGCCAGCATGTCCTCGAGGAACCCGGTCTCGAGCCGGTCGAAGAGGGCCAGGACGTAGGCCAGGTTGGCGATGGTCGAGGCGGCATAGGCCGCCATCCCTTTTTCGCCGGTGACGCCGTCGACGGCCGTGGCCTTGGCGACCATGGCGTCGATCATGGTCTTGACCTCGGGGCGATTGGCGGGCCAGCCGAGAACCGTGTGGATGATGACGAGCGCCGTCTCGGTGCGGGGGTAGTTCGACCGGATTTTCGCGCTGTTGGCGATGGCGTCACGGAGGATGCGGTCCTCGATGTTGCGCCGGATGTCGGCCGCCGACCGCTTGAGGTTCTCCAGGCCGTATTTTTGGGCCTTGAGCTCCAGGAAGCTTCGCAGGCCGGCGTCCTGGCCGATGATCTCCCGCACCTGGTCGTAGGCGAGGGCGAGCTGGCGTGTCTCCTCGCAGGCGTCGTGCCAGGTCGAAACGTAACCGTCGCTGGCGGGGCCTTCGTACATGACGGCCTGGGTCTTGAAGTCGAAGCCCGGGTAGAGGTCGGCCACCCGGTCGAGAAGGACGACGGCCTTGCGCGCGTAGTCGGGGTTGCCGGTCAGGAGATAGGCCTGGGAGAGGTTGACGACGCCGTTGAGGACGGCCTGCTTCCACTGGCCGTAAATGAGATAGGTCCCGACGAAGAGCCACCGGTTCTTGCCGTCCACATAGCCGGTGCCGTCGTCCACCCCGAAACCGCGGAGGGGATCGTCCTCGCCGGGATGTTCAATGTTGAAGAGGAGGCCCCGGTCGGCGAGCTTGGGGTCGAAGACGCCGTGCCCGTCCAGCCCCGATCTGTAGAACGCCTGGAAATCGTTCTTCGGGAACCGCGAGCCGCAGTGGGGGCACTCCAGCTTCCAGGGCGCTTTCAGGGCGTCGGCCTTCCATGAGTACATCGGAACCGGGTTCCGGCAATTCGGGCAGTGTCCGTTCGACCACACCATCCAGGACCGGGTGATGGTGGGGCCGAACATGAGGTCCCAGAGTGCCTCGTCGGTCATGGCCAGCCAGGGGGCGGCGGCCTCGACCGCCGACTTGCGGGCCGATTCAGCCCAAGGGGCGCCCGGGGCGGCCGTCCGCAGCTCGAGGCGCGCCTCCGCGGGGAAAAAGACCGAGCCGTCGGCCTGGGCCGGCCTTTTCCCAGCGCAAGCCGTCGCCGCCGCTGCGGCCAACCCGAGCCCGAGCAGGGCGGCCGCCGGCCAGGCGATCCGTGGCTTGCCATTTTGGGTCGATCTCGCGTTCCTTGGGCTCATGTTTCCTCCGTTTGTTGAATTGGGGGACAGCATACGTAATGCGCTCAATTAGACCTGAGACCAGTATACATAATGTGCCGATGCCGAGGCGAGAGAATTCCCGGAAAACGACTTGCGGAAGAAGAGAAAACCCGAATTCTATTGGTTGATGATCCAGATGCCGCGGGCCGGCTTGCCGGCGGCCGCCCCTTTGCCGGCCGGTGTTTCCGCGGCCTCCTTCACCGGTGGAATGGTCATCTCCTTCGCGATCGCAGCGAACTCCTTGGAGACCGTGTTCTCGAAAAGGATGTTGACCGTGTAGGACCCGGGCCCGAGCGCGAACGAGCCGTGGACCTCGGGAGAGCTCTCCGAGACCGCCTCGAGCTCCGAACCGCTCAGCTCGACCGGCGTGAACCGCACGTCCTCAAACGCCGTCTTGCCTTCGGCGCCCGCCGCCCGGATGGTCGTCCTGAGCCCGGCGAAGTATCGATCCCCGAAACGCTCGAAGGCCAGCACCCGGGGCCCGAGGACATAGTCCACCCTGAAGCCGCCGGACCCGTCCGCGAGTGCGGTCAGCCCGGACCGGCATTCGACCGGATGCACGGAGTAGCTCACTGCGGCCGGAGCCGGCCCCTTGAGCCATCGGCTCGCGTAGCCCTCGTCGACCCTCTTCGCCGGAAGCGACCGGACCCCGCCGATGAGCTCCGATGACCGGACGGCATCGCCCGGCTCGGAGAACCCCGGGAAACACGAGATCGAGGCCTCGGCCGCTTCGCTCGTCACATAGGTGGCCAGCACCTGATAGGCCCGCTGGTCGTCGGCCGTCCAATTGGGCGGCGGGTTGGGCTTGGCCGACGCGCCCTCACCCGGCACGATGTTTTTTCCCGGCCGCCACCTGTCGGGGAACGGTACGAGGCGCTTGGGCCCGTCCTTCGCCGGCTCATAGAGCGTGAACTCATTGGCGCCGTATTCCTGGAAAAAGAGGAGCCGGAAGTACGTGGGCAGGTCCCAGCGGACGTCCGTGAGATAGTACCAGATCTCGATCGGCGCCGTGTCGGCGCTGGCGAACCTCTGGACGTTGAGCGGCCGGCCCAGGATGATGAACGTCCGGCCGCGGTCGGTCGTCCACCCCTTGACCGCGCCGGCCGCGTCGAACCGCTTGCTCACGAAATCGATCCTGCGGTAATGCTCGTTCCGGAATTCGTTGGCCGGGGTGCCGGGCGTCGGGTCCCGTTGCCGCCAGAACTCCTCGACGAACAGGTCCCTGTCCCGGTCCGAGGTCAGGCCGCCGAAGGCCTCCCTCTCCCCGGGCGCGATGATGTGGACGACCTCCTCGTTGAGCCACTTCTCGTATTTTCCAGGCACCGGGGGCGACTGGCCGGACATGAGGACCTGCCCGCAGAGAGCCGCTGCAAACGCCGCGACGGCCGCTGTCTTGATATTCATTTTCAGAACCTGATCCTGACCCCGGCGGCGAAGCTGACCCCGGAAAGGTCGAGCACCGCCCGGCCGTCGTTCGCGCCCCCCGCTGCTCCTTCATCCATGACGGTAACAATGGGATAGCCGTCCGCTTCGGCGCGATACAGGTATCCCTCCGTCGCCGTGTCCGTGACCACGTAGTTGTCCCATATGTAAAGCCATTCCGTTCCTTCGAGGCTCGTGATCCGGGCGTACCGCCCCTGGACCTCGACAAACAGCCCCGCGCGCCGGTCCAGCTTGAGCTCCAATCCCAGGCCTCCCTGCAACCCGAAGCGGGCGGCCGTCACTTTCTGGTGGATATCGTCTTCGCGGCCGGGCTCGATGAACCTCCGGGCGAACTCGTATTTCACAAAATAGATCCCCGGCCCCCCGTTGGCCAGGAAGCTCAGCCAGCGGTTGATGGGACGCTCATAATACACTCCCGGACGGATGGCATAAGCGTCGATGAGGGGCGTCGTATCCAGGGTGTAGTCGTGGATGTCGCCCGGAGTGCTGAAACGAAGCGCGCTGCTCGGATAGGAGTGGATGTAGTCGAACCTAAGGCCCACCCCGAGCCGGCGGCCGAGCCTGTAGATGATATCTCCCGTAATGTCGTAGCCGGATTTTATTTCCTGCCTTTCCTCAAAGGTGACCTGATAGCCCGAAGACCGGACGTACGCGGCGTACCGGTCGAATTCCCCCAGGGCGCCTTCGCTGATATCCCCGCTCCCGAAAAACAGGAAGCCTCCGCCTATCCTGACGCTGATCCCGGCGCCGCGGTACTCGTCGGACGTCTCTTCCCAGAGCTCGGGCGCTTCGCCGGCCGCCTGCGTGACTTCGACGTCGTTCGAGACGACGTAGCCGATGACCAGGGCGCCCTCGCGGCCGGCCTCGACGATCACGCGGTACCATTCCCCTTCCTTGGCCGCGGACTTCAAAACCGTCCCCTGGGACAGGGTCGCGGCCACGGGGCTCGCGGCGTCCGGCTTGGTGTGGACGCGGGCCCCGTCCGCGCTGACTTTGAGCGTCCATTCCGAGGTCTGCGCCGCGCCGGGCCGGGCGGCGGCGAGAGCCAGGATGACGATGCCCAGGACAATCCCAAGAGAGTTTCTTTTCATGGCCAAACCCCTCCGCCGCGAACGGCCCCGTCCGCGCCGATCTCCTCCGCCGGGCGCCCCCGCTTCAGTCGGGAGAGCGCCGGCTCACTTGACCAGGCCGACGCCGAAGATGACCTTTGGCGCCGAGCTGTAGGTTTCCATCTCCATGGCGCCGGTCCCGGCTTCCCTGTCGCCCTTGAGCTTGATCTGGGCATTCTCGTAGATCTTGCCCTCGCCGGTGCCCGTGTTGTCGAGGTCGAGCTCGAAGACCATGAAGGGGAAACGGCCGTCGGTCCGCTGCATGACGTCGACCTCCCAGCTCTGCTTTTCCGTGAACAGCATGATTTTCCGCCCCTTCTCCGTGGGAATGACCTGGGCGGCGTGGACCGCGATGTTGAGACCCCGGGCGCCCCGGAAGACGACATGGCCCTTGACCGACTGGCGGAAGGTGGCGATGAACTGATCCCAGCCCTCGTAATTCAGGGCGTGAAACAGGATCCAGCCTTCTTCCCCGGACGTGTAGCTGTCGATCGTGATCTGGAGCTTGATCACATTCTCCGTGTTGGGGCCGCCGCGAGTGAACAGCTTGGCGTTATATTTCTCCGCGGCCGACAGGGCTCCGCTGAAACACAGGCAGACGCCCAAGAGTGCGACCAAAACGGGCCTGATCTTCATGTCGAGTCCTCCTGCTTAATAATACGCCGGAACGGCCTAAAATAGTCCAACATTCGGATTATTGCATGCATCGTGCCAATCCGCGCCAGGCGCGCTCGCCGGCCCGGCGCCCTGTGAATTGGCATCGATCGAGGACACCTGTCATCTTCACGCGCCTGTTCGTATCGTATCAAAATAGCCGCCCGAAGCAAAGAGAGTTGACATTCCGACGTCGTCCGTTGATAATCATATTGTGAAAACTAAAAGAGTTTTTATAGTTTCCAAGGATCGCGAAGCCGCGGTGAAGTCCCCGGCCGAGACGGCGCTCGGCCGGCGGATCGTCGACGCCGCCGGCGGTCTTTTCCTGATGCGGGGGTTCATCCGGGTTACCGCCGACGACATCGCCGCCGAGGCGGGCATCAGCAAGGCGACCCTCTACAAGGCGTTCCGGGGCAAGGAAGAAATCCTCCGCGCCGTCGTCAGGGAACTGGAGGCCGAGATCGCCGCCCGGATCGACGGCCTCATCGGGGACGAGAGCCTCGGCTTCGTCGAGAGGCTGGCCAGGCTGTTCGCCTTCGTCGGCGAACGCATCGCGCTCTTCGGCCCGCTTCTCCTGCGTGACATCCAAAGAGGGGCCCCCGCCGTCTGGAAGGAGGTCGAGGAGTTCCGCCGCGAGAAGCTCCTGGCGAATTTCACCTCGATCCTCGAGGCCGGCCGCCAGCAGGGGCTTTTCCGGGGCGACATCGACCTCGACCTGCTCATGAAGATGTTCCTCCGGCTGGTCGAGTCCTTCATCAACCCGGCGGAGATACTGCGGTCGGGCCGGTCGCCGGCCGAGACTTTCGAATCGGTCATCAAGGTCTTTTTCCAGGGCATCCTCACCGACCGGGGCCGCCGGGATTTCGCGGCCCGGACCCCGGCTCTGTTCGAGCCCCGCAAGGAGGGTGGGTCATGACAACACGGATCATCGCACTGGGCCTCGTCGCGCTCGCCGGCGTCTCCTGCGCCGGGGGAAGCGATCAGGGCGCCATCTCCGCGTCGGGGACGATCGAAGCGGTCGAGGTCAACATCGCCTCCAAGGTCTCGGGCCAGCTGCTCGAGTTGGCCGTCGAGGAAGGGAGCCGGGTGAAGCCGGGCGACAGGCTGGCCTCGATCGACCACGCCGCGCTCGACATCCAGCTCCGGCAGGCCGAAGCCGGGGTCGAGCTCGCCGACGCTCAGCTGGCGCTGCTCGTCAAAGGAGCGAGGAGCGAAGACATCCGGCAGGCGGAAGCGGCCTTGAAACAGGCGGAAGCCTCCCTCACGATCGCCGAAGGAGACGCCCGGCGCATGAGGGTGCTCGTCAAAACGGAGAGCGTCACACCCAAGCAGCGGGACGACGCCGAGGCGCGCTTGATCATGGCCCAGGCGCAGCGCAACGCCGCGTCGGAGGCCCTGAGCAAGGTCCGCCGGCTCGCCCGGCCCGAAGAAGTCCGCGCCGCCGAGGCCAGGCTGGCCCAAGCCCGGGCGGGCGCCGACCTGTTGCGGCAAACGATCAGCGATTGCGAGATCACGGCGCCGGCGGCGGGCATCGTCACCCGCAAGGCCGTCGAGGCCGGCGAGCTCGTCGCTCCCGGCCAGACCATCGTCACGGTCTCCGAGCTCGACAGCGTCTATGTCATGATCTATGTCACCGGCAAGGATCTCGGCCGGGTCAAGCTGGGCGGCGGCGCCGAGGTCGAGATCGATACCTTCCCCGGCAGGGCCTTCCCCGGGAAGATCACCTACATTTCGCCCGAGGCCGAGTTCACGCCCAAGAACGTCCAGACCAAGGAGGACCGCGTCAAGCTCGTCTTCGGCGTCAAGGTGGAGATCGAAAATAGGCAAGGCCTGCTCAAGCCGGGCCTGCCGGCCGACGCCTTGATTCGCGTCGGTCCGGACCCCGCGTTCTGAGGCGGCGTCCCGTGAGCGCCTTCGCCGTCGAAACCCGGGGCCTGGCCAAGAGGTTCGAAGCCGTCGAGGCCGTCCGCTCCCTGGACCTGGCGGTCCGCGAGGGGGAGATGTTCGGCCTCGTCGGTCCGGACGGCGCGGGAAAGACAACGACCATCCGGATGCTCTGCGGCATCCTGAGCCCGACGGCCGGCGAGGCTTCGGTCCTGGGGTACGATTTAAGGCGGGAGGCGGGCGAGATCAAGCAGCGGATCGGCTATCTTTCCCAGCGGTTCAGCCTCTACGGGGATCTCACGGTCGACGAGAATATCGAGTTTTTCGCGGAGATCCACCGGGTCCGGGATTTCCGGGAGCGCCGCGACGAGCTCCTCGAGTTCACTCGCCTGACGCCCTTCCGCCGGCGCCTGGCGGAACGGCTTTCGGGGGGCATGCGTCAGAAGCTGGCCCTGGCCTGCACGCTCATCCATACGCCCCGGCTCATTTTGTTGGATGAGCCCACGACCGGGGTCGACCCCGTTTCGCGCCGCGACTTCTGGGCGATCCTCTCGTCGCTCCTCAAGTCCGGGATCACGATCGTCATGGCCACTCCGTATATGGACGAGGCCGAGCGCTGCTCCCGGGTCGGGCTGCTGGCGGACGGGAAACTGCTCGCGGCGGACACGCCGCCGAAGCTCAAGCTCCTGATGCGGGGTACGATCGTCGAGTTCGTAACGCCCGATATCCGCCGGGCCCACGCCGTCCTCAAGAGGCTCGACGGGGTCCGCGAGGTCCAGCTTTTCGGGGACAGGCTGAACGCGGTCGTCGACGACCCGGAGAAAGAGATCCCGGTCCTCGAAACGGCGCTCAGCCGGGAGGGGATCCCCGTGCTCCAGAAGCGGATCCTCCCGCCCAGCCTGGAAAACGTTTTTATTTCCGTCACCGAAACGTCTCCGCTCGAGGCCGGCCGTGCCTGATCATTCCATCGAAGTGAAGTCGCTGACGAAGCGCTTCGGCGCGTTCACCGCCGTCGACGCCGTGAGCTTCGAGGTCGAGCGCGGCGCCATCTTCGGCTTCCTGGGGGCCAACGGGGCCGGCAAATCCACGACCATCCGGATGCTCTGCGGTCTCCTCGATCCGACCTCCGGCACCGCCGCGGTCGGCGGGTTCGATGTCGGCCGCGAGCCCGAGCGGGTCAAGCAGGTCATCGGCTACATGTCCCAAAAGTTCTCGCTTTACGAGGACCTCACCGTCGCCGAGAATATCCGCTTTTTCGGCGGCGCCTATGGACTGAGCCGGAAGGCGGTCGACAGCCGCCTGCCCTGGGTGCTCGAGATGGCCGGCCTCAAGGGACGCGAACGCAGCCTGACGCGGACGCTGTCCGTGGGCTGGAAGCAGCGGCTGGCGCTCGGCTGCGCGGTCCTCCACGAACCGGGGATCGTCTTCCTCGACGAGCCCACGGGCGGCGTCGACCCGGCCTCCCGCCGTCGCTTCTGGGAGCTGATCAACGAGCTCTCGGAGCGCCGCGTCACGGTTTTCGTGACCACCCACTACCTCGACGAGGCGGAATACTGCAACGACCTCCGGCTCATCCACGCCGGGCGGATCGTCGCCGGCGGCAGTCCCAGCGCCCTCAAGTCCGAGGTCATCCGAAACCCCATTCTCGAAGTCTCGACGATCCGGGCGGTCGACGCCCTGGAGGCGCTCCGGAAAGAGCCCTGGGTCCTGGAGACGTCGATCTTCGGGACCTCGCTCCACGTGAGCGTCGCCGACGAAGCCGAGGGCCGGCGGTTCGTCCTGAAGACTCTCGCCCGGGCCGGGATTACGCCCGACCGCATCGACCGGATCGTGCCCTCGCTCGAGGACGTTTTCATCCACAAGATCGAGGAGCGCTCCGCGGCCGCGCCGGAAGGGGAGGCGGCACCGTGAGAAACCTCCCCCTCGCTTTCGTCGGCCCGGTGATGCGCAAGGAGTTCCGCCAGATCCGGCGGGACAGCCGGTCGCTCATCTTCCTCATTTTCATCCCGACCTTTCTTCTCGTCGTATTCGGGTTCGCCCTGAACTTCGACGTCAAGAACATCCCGATCGCGGTCGTCGACCAGGACGGCAGCCGGCAGAGCCGCGAGCTCGTCGAGAAATTCCGGACGACCGAGTATTTCGCGGTCAAGACCGAGCCGGAGAAGGCCGCCGATATCGACCGGCTGATGGCCCGCGACAAGGTCCGGGCGGCGCTCGTCGTCCCCGAGACGTTTTCCGAGGACCTGCTGGCCGGGCGGAGCGCCGACGTCCAGTTTATCCTCGACGGCGCGAACGCGCTGAGCGGGACGACGGCGGCGGGTTACGCCGCGGCCATCTTGCAGAGCTATTCGCAGCGCATCACCCTCCGGGCCATGGAACGCCGCGGCCTCGGGCGGCTGACCCTGCCGCTCAAAACCGACGTTCGGGTCTGGTACAACCCCGAGCTCAGGAGCGCCCAGTTCCTGGTGCCCGGGCTGATGGCCTTCATCCTGATGGTCATCCTCACGACCTCGACCGCCTTCTCCATCGTCCGAGAAGAGGAGCGGGGAACCATGGAGCAGATCCGGGTTTCGCCGCTCCCGTCGGCGGCGCTCATCATCGGCAAGCTGATTCCCTACGCCCTGATCTCGCTCGCCTCGGCCCACCTCGTCCTCGGCCTCGGCTGGGTCCTTTTCGGCGTCGCCGTCAAGGGGAACTATTTCCTGCTGCTTCTGAGCATGGCGCTTTTTCTTGTCTGCGGACTGGGGCAGGGGATACTCATCTCCGCGATCACCCGGACGCAGCTCGTGGCCTTCCTCATCTCCGTCCTGACGGCGATCCTGCCGACCTTCATCCTGTCGGGGTTCGTCTTCCCGGTGAGGAACATGCCCGCGGCCGTCCAGGTCGTGACCTACTTCATCCCGGCCAAGTACTTCCTGGTCGCGCTCCGGGCGATCATCCTCAAGGGCGTGGGGATCGGGGCCTTCTGGGAGCAGATCCTGTCGCTGGCCATATTCGCCGTCCTGGCTCTCGCGGTGAGCGTTCTTATGCTCCGGCGGGCCCGGAGGGCGGCATGAAGGCCATCCTGTCCATCCTCTGGAAAGAGTTCCTCCAGCTCCGGCGGGACCCCAGGCTGTTCCCGGTGATTTTCATCTCGCCCGTCCTCCAGCTCCTTCTCCTCGGGTACGCCGCGAACCTCGACGTCAAGAACATCCCCACGGTCATCTGCGATATGGACCGGTCGGCGGCCGGCCGCGAATTTCTGGACGGGTTCCTCAACTCCGGCTATTTTTCGGCCGCGGCCAAGGTCGACGGGCTGGACGAAATCGACCGTTACCTCGATCACGGCGACGCCGCCATGGCCGTTGTCATCCCCAGGGGGTTCGCGAACGATGTCGCGGCCGGGAGACAGGCCGCGGTGATGATCATCACCGACGGGTCCGAGAGCCAGTCGGCGTCGGTCGGCGTCAACTATGCGACCATGATCATAACGCGGTACACTCAGCAGCTCCTTTTCCGTGTTTTCGAGCGGGCGAAAGGAGCCGGTTTCCGGCCGGTCGCCGTCAACCCCGAGCTTCGGGTCTGGTACAACCCCGAGCTCAAGAGCCGGAACTTTATGGTGCCCGGCGTCCTCGGCCTGATCCTGATGATCATGACCATGTCCCTCGCGTCCCAGGGCATCGTCCGGGAAAGGGAAACGGGGACCATGGAGCAGCTCATCGTCACGCCGATCCGCCCCCACCAGCTCATCGTCGGCAAGCTCCTGCCCTTTGTCCTCATCGGGCTCGTCGACACGGTTTTTGTGCTCGCCGTGGCCAGGTTTTGGTTCGTCATCCCCTTCCGCGGCAGCCTCGCGCTCCTGTTCGCGGCCTGCCTGGTCTTCATGCTCAACACGCTCGGCCTCGGGCTCTTCGTTTCGACGATCTCCAGGACTCAGCAGCAGGCCATGCTGACGTCCCTCTTTTTCATCTTGCCCCAGATCATGCTCAGCGGATTCGTTTTCCCGATCGAGAACATGCCCGGGATCTTCCAGATCGCGACTCTGGTCATCCCGGTCCGCTATTTCTTCGTCATCATCCGGGGCATCATGCTCAAGGGAGCGGGCTTGGCCGACCTCTGGGAGCAGTTCGCGGCCCTCCTCGTCCTGGGGACGCTCATCCTGGGCCTGAGCGTCGCCCGGTTCAGCAAGAAGCTCGATTAATTCGGGGGACCCTGACTAGAATTCGGGACAGATTCCGGGCCTGAACAAGGGCCACCCTTGGCCCGGCGGGTCGACGCCAAGCACTGTGTTGCCCAGCCAGTCGTAGCTGAATTTTGCGCCGCCGGCCGTCACCGTCTGTTTGAAGCCGATGAGCGGCCAGGCGGCGGTCAGCTGCTCGCCCGGCTTGACTCCGTCGAACGCGACGTAATCCCCCTTCCAGACCGTCCGAACTCTGTCGGTCCCCCGGAAGGCGCGCACCTCGTCACGGGCCGCCCACGCCGGCGGGCGAAGATAGAAGGTCGCGGGCGTCCGGGCGATGACGGTCAGTCGCCCGGTCGAGGGCGCGAAGGAGACGACCCGAGCCTGCGCAGAGTCACGGTCGAAGCCGAGGTTAACGAAAACTCCGTCCGCGTTCTTGGTCACGATGTTCCGCCAGGCGACGGCCAGCGCCCGCATCGCCTCCGGCGGACAACAGCCCATCATACTCATGCGGTCATCCATGGTCAGGCTGTTGGGCGTCAACCGGGCCACAAATCCCCCCTTGAAGTCCCGGGCCTGCCGGATTCCTTCCGCGGACTCCGAAGCGTCGGGGTGCTGGCTCCGGTAGAGAGCCTCGTATTCGGGAGTCGGGAAGAACTGGGCTTCCCGGCAATAGTTGCGGACGAAGCGCTCGACGTCGTCCCAGTATCGGGTATGGCCGGCCCCCGCCAGGCAGGCGGCCATGGCGACCATATCGCCGGTGGCGCAGGTTTCGCTGTTCGAGGTGCCCGGGGACTCTGGAAACCAGCCCCAGTCGGTGCCCTGGGTCATGAGCCAATCGTAAACCTTCCTGGCCCATTCGAGATACCGTGCGTTCTTGGTCAGCGCGCCCAGCCGGGCCACGCCGTAAGCGGCGCGCATATGGAGATGAGAGTTTGCACCCCCGAACGAACCGTCTTCGCGGATACGGTTCGTCCCGAGGTTCCCCTGGAGTCCGGCGATCATGCCTTCGGCGAAGGCCACGGCGAAATCCATGATCTCCTTGTCCGGGTGGGCCTCGAGGTAGCCGGCGATCGGGTCGAGGATGCACGGATAGAGGTTCGAGCAGCCTGTGAACAGCCACTTCCCGTCCCGCCAGCCGCCCATCCCGCCCGGATAGTAAGCGCGGCCGCCGTCCCAGCGCGGCCAGGCTCCGGAGGCCCAGGATGAGCTTCCTCGCCCGGTCCAGGTCGGCGCGATTGCCGCCGCGAAGATACGACCCGACGAGGATCGAGATGGCCTTGTCCGTCGTCCAGTTGCTCGCGCACGGCCGATGGTCGCTCAGGTCGCAGGTGAGCGCGTAAGGGGGGAGCCAGGCCAGGCCGTCGTCGCGGATGTAGCCTAGGACGCGCCGCCGGATGGCGTCCTCCACCTCGCGCCCCTCCCGGCTTCCGGTCATCTCGCGGAGGTCCGGAAAGGCCAGAGCCATGCGCGCCTCGGTGTCGCCGAAGGTAATGTAGGGATCGCGGGTCCCAGGATACATCGACGGCGGGAACTTGAGCAGATCAATGTCGAACCGGCACTCGTGGTCATTGCCGGCCAGGGGATTATGGGTCAGATAATGCATGGCCTCTTGGGCCATCCGCTCGAGGCTGACGGGGTCGGCCGGCCCGGCCGCTTCGGCCAGGAGCGCGATCTTCTGCCGCGGGGCGTGCTCGACGATCTTGACGCCGCTGATCTTGCCGCGGAAGCCAAGGGGCCGGCTCGCTTCGTCGGTGTTGCCTCGAGCGAGCCGTGCAGGCGCTCCCGCAAGGGCCGCCGACAGCAGGGCCGTGATGATGCCTATCCGGCATCCAGATGCGGCAGAATGCTTAATCAGCTTCAAGCTCGGCTGGGACCCCGGCAATCAGTTTTCTGTCGGGACCATCTTGGCATAATCACTTGATCTTGGCCAGAGGCTTGGTCTGGACCGAATATTTGTCAAGGTGGATCTGGGTTGGAATGATATGGCGCTGATCTTCAAGAATGAACGTTATCTTCATCTGGACCCGGCGCTCGGAAAGGGGTGTCAAGGCAGCCTGGAGGCCGGTGTTCCCCTTTTTGACAACCCCTCGGATTATTGATAATTTAAGCTCAATGCGATTTGCCGGTATCAAGCCAGGCGAAGGGAAACTGGCTTTCCTGCTCTTCACCTATTTTTTCCTGATCACGGCTCCCCACACGATCATCAAGGCCCTGAAAACGACCAACCTCCTGATGAGAGCCGGCGTGGGAGCCCTGCCGCTCGCTTTTCTCAGTGCGGCGCTGCTGACCGCCCTTGTCGTTGTCCTCCACTCGAAGATCCAGTTCAAGGTCTCCCTCCATTTCCTGATCGTCGTCAGCCTTATCTTCTTTGTCATTACCGGATTGATCCTGCAGCTGACGCTCGAGACCCAGTTCGGAAAAAGGAGCGGCTGGCTGCCCTACGTTTACTGGGTTTGGGCCAGCATCCTGATCGTGGTGTGCATGACCCATTTCTGGATGACCGTCAACGAGCTCTTCAATCCCCGGGAGGCCAAGCGGCTGATCGGGTTCATCAGCAGCGGGGGGATCATGGGCGGGGTGCTCGGAGGCGCGCTGGCCGGCCTCCTGACCCGGGCGAACAAGGGCACTTGGCTTCTCCCCATCGCCTGCGGCCTGATTCTGGCCTGCGTTTTCGTGGTCGGAGCGATCTACCGGGACCGGCCGAAACAGGCCCCCGAGGTTCAACGGGCCAAGCCCGGAAAGGACCAGCCGCCGGCACCCCGCGTCGGTTTCAGGGACAGCTTCGATGTCGTCCGCCGAAGCTCTTATCTCCGTCTGATCGCCGCCATCGTGGCCATCGGCATCATCGTCTCCACGCTCATCGAATTCCAGTTCCTGTCAGCCGCCGACGCCGCCTACGGTGACCCCAACAGGATGCAGGTCTTTTTCGGCTTCTTCTACGGCGCCATGCCGCTCGTCGCCTTTTTCGTGAACGCCTTTCTGACGGCGAAATTGCTGAAAAAAATGAAGGTGACCTTGCTCCTGGCCCCGCTGACCCTCCTGGCCGGCTCTCTGGCCATTCTCCTCACGCCCTTCTCCATGGGCGCGGCGATGATTTTCACCAAAGGGAGCGACGAAAGCCTGGACTTCTCCCTCAAGCAAACGCTCAGGGAGATCCTGTACATCCCGGTGGCCTCCGACCTGAAGTTCAAGGCCAAGCCGTTCATCGACATGTTCGTCAGCCGGGCGGCCAAAGTCACCGCGGCCCTCATCCTGTTGGTCTTCGCCGTCATCATGCACAAGGAGGTCGATTATCTGACGCCGGTGTTCGACCCGGAACTGGCCAAGAGCCTGAGCTGGATCGTCATCGCCTGCCTGATACCCTGGGTGATGTTCAGCCTGAAGGTCGGCCGGGAATACGTCGCGGCCATTGCCGGCAGCATCAAGCAGAAATGGGAGCGCGTGGACCAGGCCGTAACCGCGCAGCTGGATGTCGATTCGGCCAAGGTTGTCTTCGACCTTATGGAGAGCCGGAATCGGAGCTCGGTCATCTGGAATATGCATGTCTTCGACCTCATGCAGCAGGGCAAGCTGACCCCGGAGATCAAGGAGATGATCGCCAGCAAAGCCGATGACGCCAGGGCCTTGTCCCTGAGCGACCTCTTTAGTGCGGACGGTTGCGCCGCCTATCCCGAGACGGCCGGGGAAGTGTGCGAAGAGGACCTCATCACCGACGTTCGAGAGATCTTGTCCATGGATTCATATCAGGAGTTGATGAGCGGCCACGCGGACAAGGTGATGGAAGACAGCGCCAGGTCCGAGGTCGAAAAAATGGAGCTGGCCAAGGCCATCGGGATGATGGACCGGGATGCCCCCATGACCGACCGCCTCGAGGCGCTGATCTGCGATAACTCGCCCGAGGTCTCTTCATATGCGCTCAAGAGCGCGGCCCGGCTCAAGAAACACGAGCATATCCCGGCGATCATCCGCCGGTTGGGCGATCCCCGGACCCGGGAAGACGCCATCGACGCCCTTCACAAGTACGGCGAAGCCGCCCGTCGCGCGCTTGAAGAGAGCCTCGCCGACAGCCGCCGGCCCATGGCTGTGCGACAGGCGGTGGTCGAGGTCCTGGCCCGGGCGGGATCGCAGGCGGCCGCCTCGGCGCTCATGGAGGCGCTCGAGCGGGGGACCGGCGAGTTGGACTCGGAGATCATCGACGCCCTGGACCGCATCCGCACGGAGAAGCCGGATCTCAACTACCCCGACCGGGTGGCCAGGCGGAAAACCCTGCTGCTGGTAAAAAGATACTGCCGAGCTTTTCTCGACCTCCAGGGGCTCGAGCCGGGCGAGGAAAATGAAGCCGCCAGACGGGAGTTGGAGCGGACCCTGGAGTCCAGTTTCTCGGATATCTTTAAAATGCTGGGCCTTTTTTATCCGCATGAGTCCATCCAAAAGGCCTATCAGAACATCAAGACCGGGACCCGGAATTCCGTCGCTTACGCCGTCGAGCTGCTCGACAACACCTTGAAAAAGGACGTCAGGGACGTTATCCTCCCACTTGTCGAGGACCTGACCATCTCCGAGCGACGGCAGAGGTTCGAGAAGATCGTCGCTCTCATGAACAAGCTCGTCAGGGACGGGCGCCCGGCCGACGAATCTTAGGCGTCCTGAAAGAGCTTGAGGGGATTCCTGAGCCTGCGCCAAATGCCTTCGTTGGGTTTGGCCAAACCTTCCCCCCTCGCGACGACACCCGATGACCTGGACGAAGCGCCGTTCTTCCTCCGAAATCAGCCGCCTGGGGGGCGATCTGAAGCGTCGCGCCCCCAGGCTTGCTAAGGCCCTATCTACTCCTCAATAGGGCACAACGCTGATGCGGGCGGCGTGGAAGGATATAGGGCCTGTCGGCCATGGTACCCAGCTGGCGTTTGGCGCTGTCAGCGGATCGGGACATGTCAACGGAGTCGGGCACGCGAGGGTACTCCACGTGATTCGTCCCGGCGATATAGTCAAAATCATCTGCAAAAGTGAACTCCGACCGTACGCGCACAATGCTGGCGAGTACTCCATCTGACCTGTAGAAGCGCATGGCAAAAAGGTCAACCTAAACTCGTGGGGACCCGTGCGCTCCCATACTCCATGGAACGGTGTGTAGGTATACGGACCATAGGCTAGCGGCAAGCCGCCGAAGGCGAGTCCATCTGACCACAAGACTGTGCCGTCATTGTGAAATGTCACCACGCTGGGCATCACCGCGTTGGGGCCAAACATAGCCGGGGGCAGGACACATCGCCAGGACCAAACCCCCGTCAGCACCGCCCCTTCCGGCCCCTGAGTTGATGCGGGCTGGCCGAGGAGACCGATCATCCCCAGGGCCAAAAAGAGCATGATCGCCAAGAAACCCTTGCGATTCATGATGACCTCCTTGTCCATTGAGCCTCTTTATTAAACAGAGGCTCCTTTTTCCAGATCCCAAAAAAGCGAATCCCCTTCATTCTGAAACAATCAATATGCATCACCCCCTTATTCCTCCCCTTGGCATGCTCAATCCAGCCTCCGCGCGGAAGGAATATCCGCGCTAAAGCGTCGATATCCGAGCGATTACTGGCTGTCTCACTGATCAGTTCGCACATGATTCTCAACCCTGCTGACCTCAGGACAATCCGACCGGGAGGGGATGTCAATAGCCTGAAAGCCGATGTCCAATCTTTTCGCTAATTTTCGCTTAATGTCGTTTGAACCTCTCTGAAACAAGATTGACGCAACGCTTCCCCATGGGCGAAGAATTGATGGACGTTTTGAAAGAGCTAGAGATTGACTTTTCGATCTCGACAGGTCAGCCGATGACGCAATTCCGTGGCTTTGAACCTGGATCTGCCGTTTAACTCGGCACCATGGGCGGCGTGACCCGGCTGGCCGACCCGCGCCAGGCCTCAATCGGGAGACCCACGCGGCGGCAGAGGTCGTCGATGCGCGGGTCCTTGCGGATCGGGTCGAAGAACGGGTCCGCTGGCACGTGCAACAGGCCCGGCAAGCGCTGGGCAAAGGCTTTCTCGAGCCAGGCGAAGGCGGCGTCAGGCTCATGGGCGATCGCGTAGTACGAAGCGACCTCGGTGGGGTTCGGTGTCTGCGTGCCGGACCCCGCGGCGAGGCAGTCGGCCACCGCCTTCATCGCCGCCCGCGGCCCCTCGCGCCGGAAGGTGGTATCCAGCGCCCGCGCCTGCTCGCTCGCCGGCCCCCACAACCTGCCGAACTCGTCAATGGCCTCCTCATAGCTCCCCGTCAGCCACAGCGCCTTGGCGAGGAAGTTGCGGCTGTTAGGGATATCGGGATGCCGCGCGAGTATGGCGCGCGCCGCATCGATCGCTTCCTGGTAGCGTTTCGCGGCCACGGCGTGGCCGGGTACATACACCTGGGCCATCAGGCTGTCCGGATTGTGCTCGAGCCCCAAGCGGACCTGGCCCAAGCTCTCCGCGGTTTGGCCCATGATAACGAAATAATCGGAATAGGCGTGGCGAACCGCCGCGTCGTGGGGCGACAGGCTCACCGCGCGTTCCAGCTCCTCCCTGGCCGTTTCGAAATTCCAATCGAAATAGAGACTGATGACGCCCAGCGCCGCCCAGGCCTTTCCCGTGCGCTCGTCGAGGTCCAGCGCGCGGCGCGCCGCCTCGCGCGCCAGCGGCAGCAGCTCGCCGGGTGGGCGAACGCCCAAGAGAGCCTGCCAGGCTCGATTGTTGGCGAGCTCGCCCCACGCCTCAGCGAATTCGGGGTCCAGCCTGATGGCTTCCTCAAAGAAGCCTTCGACCTTTACGAGGAGGCTCGCCTGGAAGTCTTCCAGCTTGAGGAGTTGCCGGCCTCGCAGGTAGGTTTCGTAGGCCTTGGGGATCACCTGGTGCGGTTTTCTTAGGCCCGAACGGCCCAGAGAGGCTGTCTCACCTACTGCCTTGACAATCTCGTTCGCGATGGCGGCCGACACCTCGTCGAGCAAGGCGAGCACGTCGCCGACATCGCGATCGTACTTCTCCGCCCACACGTGCTGATCGGTGTCCCCGCGAATCAACTGAGCGGTCACGCGGACGCGGTCGCCCGAGCGCAGGACCGCCCCCTCGACCAGGGCTTCGACACCAAGTTCCCGGGCGACCTGCTTGAGATCTTGTTGCCGGCCTTTGTATCGTATGACAGAGCTGCGTGATGTGACCTTGGCCGATCCCAGCTTCGCAAGCTCGGTGATCAGCGCCTCATGAATGCCATCGACGAAGTAGTCCTGGGCGGGATCGTGAGTGAGGTTCTCGAACGGCAGGACCGCGATTGACGGAAGTGCCGGGGAAGACGCGGCAGCGGGCCGGCTTTCATCACCGCTTGGGCGTGGGGCACGCTGAGTCAAGATCCCGATGACAGCGGCCGTCGCGGCAAGAACAAGAACCAAGGGGAGGGCAACGTAAAGGAACCTCCGCTTTCGCTGACCGGCACGGCTGGATTTGTCCTCGGCGAGTTCCTTTTCATGAAGCTTCTCATTCAGCCAGCGGTCGAGCTCTTCCTGATAGGCAAAGACACTGGCCTTGGGAGAGCCGTCAAGCCGGTGGATGGGGAGGTCGAGATCGTGCTCCCAACGCTGGCAGGTCTTGGGGGTTCGGCGCAGGTATTCTGCGATTTCTTTCCACGACTCGAGAATCCGGCCTTCTGCCATAACCCCTTCTTGACATTCAGGGTAGTCCCTTTATTAATGATTTGTCAATAGGATACGCAGCGAACACCAGGGGTACTCGCAGAGAAAGAAGAGGGAGAAAAGAGGACGGTTCTAGTCCGCAACTTGGGTAAGACTCCCCCCCTCTCCAGCGCGTCGGTCGCGAAGTGAGATGGCGGTTATTGCGGGCAGGTCGCCTGAACGAGCTGCATCCTCGTCTCGGTCCCGCTCTCGCAGAAGCTACCATAGCGGGTGATTCTGTTGATATGTTCTGCCCCGGGCCGAAGAGCTCCATCACGCAGGTGAAAAGCTTGGTGTCGCAATCTGTCATCGTCGAGACGCCGCTCGCTCTTATTACGTAGATCACCGACCCGTCCGCAGCGAGGCCGTATGCGATCCACGTCCACTTAGCCGTCTTCTCGTTCACCTTCTCCCAGACGCCCATCGGGTTAGTCGTGCGGACGGCGGGGAAGCCTACCCCAAGACCCGGGTCCCACAAAACCCATTCTACCTGCATTTGCCCGACGGTGGCGCTTTGACCCTGGGTGACAACCTCCATCCAGGTCCCGCCCGAGTCACCCACACCATGCCAGGTACCCGCTTGGGAGCAATTCTTGGATTGCGCCATGACGCTCCCGCTGCCCGCGAACACCGCGACGGCGAAGATTGCGGCCAGAACGATGCCGCCCCTCAAAACCTGCCGTTTGTCCATCATTGTCCTCCTTATGGATAAGATTTCCCTTTTTCTGACGCCGAAGGTCGGTCCGTTCTACGGAACATGAATGAACTCGTCGAGCCACCCCGGAGTCGGACTCTACTTTTCCTGGTCACCGCCGCGACCGGGAAACACTCTGATTGCCGTCATGGTCATGATCGGCGACACTTTCGCGCCATTGGGTAGCGCCATCGACACCATAATTCCACGAATCTCATTCCCGTTATCGTCAAGCACAATAGCCCAGACCGAATGGCGGCGAAGTGTCGTTCCTGTCGGGTCGTAGACGTCGAGCGTCAGTATGCCGGTGCAGTCAGAATTCATTGTGTAGGTCCCCCGCTTCATGTCCTGGACGGCATCCGTGCCGGTCATGCTGGTGTTGCTGTACTGCGTACCCGTGAAATTGCCCGAGTCGTCGAAATTGTATATCCCGACGGCCGCCGCGTTAACCAAGGCGCCGGTCGGAAGGACGACCGTTCCTGTTTCGGTGTACCCCCACTCTCCTGCCAAACGGGCGTGCGAGTAAATGCGAATATCTCGATCTTGCGCCGGCGTCACGGCCGCCACGCCCAGCAAGAGCATCGCGAAACAGGCTGTCCATACGAGGTTGCGTTTCACGTTAATCCTCCTTTTCTTTTAAGCTTACCGAGAAGCTCCTTTTCCTGATCCGAAAAAGAACCCACCTTCCTTTTTTAACAATCAATGTGCATCACCCCCTTCAGCCTCCCTTGGGCATGACAATTCCCTCCCGCCGACCGTAAGAACCATTCGCCCATTTTGGCCCTTACCCCACGCATAGGCGCCCGGTTTTCCCCTGTCAATAGGAAACGCGCTCGGGGTTCGCCTTCTTCCCACTTTTCCCCCCTTTTCCCCTCCCCAGGAGGCGGAATCCGGTGCCGGAAAGGGTGGTTTGACTCGCTGATTCGACAAGCCGTATAATCGTGTTCAAGCGGGAACGGAGAAAAGGGGTTCTGATGGAGGGGAAACGCGTTCTCGACGGCTGGAAGGCGATTTCCGCCTATCTCGGCCGGACGGCCAAGACCTGCCGGAAATGGGAACACGAACTCGGGCTTCCGGTCCATCGCCTGGGTGATTCAGTGAGCGCCCATGTCTTGGCCTATGCTGATGAGCTCGATCGCTGGCGGAAAGAAAAGCTTCAGGGCCAGACAATTCCGAGGGTCCGCGGTCTCTCCGGGCTGGGCCGAAAGGGCAGGTTTTGGATCATCGCGTCAGCGGTCGCGGTCGTCGCGGCCGTCATCGGAATCCTGATCGGTTTCCCAGTGCTTAAGCGGAGATCTTCCGCTCCTCAGACCGTCAAACGCATCGCCATCCTGCCCTTTGCCGACCTGAGTCCCGATAAAGCCCAAGAACACCTCGGCGATGGGATCGCCGACATCCTGACCAACGCCCTGAACAGCGTCGAAGGCTTACGCACCGCGGCCCGGACCTCGGCGTTCTATTTCAAGGGGAAAGAGGCTGCGCCGAAGGAGATCGGCCGGAGGTTAAACGTGGAGTGGATCCTGGAGGGAAGCGTCCAGGTTTATGCCAACAAGATGCGCGTCGTCGCCAGCCTCCTGAATGCCGCCGACGGGTTCCAGCTCTGGACCGAAAGATATGACCGGGACCCGGTGGATATTTTCGCCATCGAGGATGAGATCGCCCGGCGCGTGGTGGACAGCTTGAAGGTTAAGATTATGAGGGATCAGGGGGCGCCTTACGTCAAGCCCGGAACTGCGAATGTTGAAGCGTATAACCTTTATCTCCAGGGCAATTACCTGGCGAGGAAACGCGGGTTTGACGATCTCTTGAACGCCGCGAGGCATTTCGAAAAAGCCATCGAGTTGGATCCCCGTTATGCCCAGGGCTATGCCGGCCTGGCCGATATCTATGCTGTTATTGGCAATAACTGCTGTTTGCCCGCTCATGAGGCTTATCCGAAGGCCAAGGCTAACGCAATCAAGGCTATGGAGATCGATGACCAATCTGCCGAAGCCCACAGCGTGCTGGGCACCATCAAAATGGATTATGAATGGGACTTTTCCGGGGCTGAACGGGAGATCAAGAAGGCCATAGGAATTGATCCGGGTGACGGCGGATTCCACGCAACTTACGCAAGACTCTTGAGAATTCTGGGTAAACACGATGAGGCGCTGAGAGAGATGAAGCTGGCGCGCGACCTGGACCCTCTGAGCCTGAGAATCAGGGCTAATGTCGGGAACTCCCTCTATTTTGCCAGAAGATACGCCGAAGCAGAGCAAGAGCTCAAGAAGGAGCTCGAATTCGAGCCGGATAGTTGCATCGTCTACGTCGACCTGCAAAAGCTCTATGCCGCGATGGGCCGGTATGAAGAGGCCCTGGAGTATGGGTCGCCCAAGTACAGCGACTGCGCCTTCGGGAATCAGACCATGAACCAGGAATTGATCAACGCGCGTCAAGCCTATGTTTACGCCCGGATGGGAAAAGCCCAGGAAGCACAAAAAATACTCCAAGGCAGGGAGTATATCGGTGCGCCCGGAGAGTTCATCTCCCGAGCTTACCTGGCGGCGACCTACGGCTGGCTGGGCGAAAAAGACAAAGCCTTCCGCGTGCTGGAAAAAGCGTATGAGGAGAGGGGCTCAAGACTGGTCGAACTCCAGATTGACCCTCGATTCGACTGCCTGCGCTCCGATCCCCGATTCGCCGACCTCCTGCGCCGCATCGGGTTGGATGAGTAGCCCGCGCGCAAATCGGGCTTTCGGGGGACGGGGAGAGGCGGTAAGCTTCCAGGATGATGACGTGGGAAACTCCTTCTGACCGGTCGCATCTGAACCCCGCATTGTTGACAGCCTCCGCCGGCGGACCCATAATAATATTGGTTTCAGAGGGGGCGTCGGCCCGCCCGCCGCGATAGAAACCTGATTCGGCCATCCCAAGAGGACGGCAAGGCGCGGCGAAGATAGGGAGGGAGGTGTAGCGATGGCGAAGACCATCTTCATGAATTGGCTGCGATGGGCCCCACAGCTGCGGAGCGTGCTCCGGATCGCCGCGGCGGCCATGTTCCTGGTGCATGGGACCATGAAACTTTTCGCCTTTCCCATCGGGGTTCCGCCCGACAGCGGCACGGTCGAGCTGTTATCCCAGTCGGGTCTCGGCGGTGTCCTCGAGACTTTCGGCGGCGTCCTGCTCCTCGTGGGCCTGTTCACGAGGCCCGTCGCCTTCATCCTGGCCGGCGAGATGGCCGTGGCGTATTTTCAGTTCCATTCCCCGTCCGGCTTCTGGCCCTTGGTCAACCACGGCGAGCTCGCCGCGCTCTACTGCTTCCTTTGGCTCTACTTTTCGGCCGCCGGAGCGGGGCCCTGGAGCCTGGATGCGCTTAGAGGCAGAAAAAAGGACCGGAGAACCCCCTAAATAATCAAAGAATTCCGAGACATCGATAGAGCCGGCGGATAGGCTCGCCGAGGCCCTGAACTTGGCGGATAGATCCACCCTCCTCCCCGTGGGGAGGTTCGGGTGAGGGCGGACCAGTCTAATCCAGCCCTATGCACCGCAGCGCGTAACAGGCGAAATGCGGCGGCCGCGCCGGCCGGGATGGGGAAGCGCTCGATCGTGATCGCCTCCGAACTCGTCGCGCTCACGGGGAAGCCGGTGTCGAAACCGCCGTCGTTGAGCAGCACCCAGACCCGGGAGCCCGCCGGGGGATCAGCCCAGTCCGCGGGCCGGCCGGGGACCGTGAGCTTATAGTCGGTTTCGGCTGACGCGGTGCCGGTCCACTCCGGCGACCGGCCCCTGAATCCGATCCCGCCGCCCTCGAGCGTGCCCGCGCCGCAGGCGATGAGCCACGGCTTGCCGCCGGGATACTTTCCAAAGATGCCGAGCTTTCCCTGGAAACGAACGCCCTCGACCTCCGCTTCGCCCGAGAACTCGCTGAGGACGAGGTAATCTCCCCACGCCGTCTCGACCGCAAGCGCCACAGCCGCCGGCCCGGCGGCCGCCGGAACCTCGAACCGCCGGGCCGACCGCACCGAGACAAGGCCGCCCGGAGCGCCCGGCTCGTGGACGCCGGCGAAGATGCTCGCCAGCCCGTCCCCCTCGTTGATCAGGTCGAGATAGCGGACGCGTCGCCCGTAGTGTTGGTGGTCCTCCTGCCCCGGCCCGTTGGCCGCCGCGACCTTGCCGACCGGCGACAGGCACCAGAACCTGTAGCTCCCGCCGGGCTCTTCCCAGACGGCCTGCCAGGCAGCCGGCGGGTGCTCGTTCGCCCGGATGTCGCGCAGGCCGAAGATGGCCTCCCGGGCGATGCTCCCGCCGAACTCGGGAAGCGGCGGCTCGGGGGGCAGCGCGAGGCCATGGAATTTCAGGACGCCGGCCGCTCCCGCGTCGCTCGAGGCCAACTCGCTGAACAGCCGGTAATCGTGCGTTTTGCCGCCCCGGACGTGGAAGATGTCGACGGCGGCGGTCCGGCCCTCGGGGCCCTTGAGCAGGACGACGAGCCGTCGGTACTCGGAACACTGCCCGTAAGCGTCGCTCGAGGCCTCGACCGCCGACGCCTCGGGCGTCGTGAACATCATCTCCAGCCGCGGCCGGCGCGGGTTCGGGCTGTCGCGTGGGCGGAAGCGCTGGGGCCCGTCGTCGACGACCACCAGGTTGTGGCTCAGCGTGCTGACGATCCATTCGTTCACCGGCATGTCGCCGACGTAGCCGTGGTCGCCGAGCGCCGTCCGCCCGCCGTCGCGGTAATAGAGCGAGAGGTTATCGGCGTGGCGGTGATTTCCCTCGGGCGAAAAGTTGAGCGAAAGGACCGCCGCCTCGGCGCCCCGGCCGTGGCGCAGGATGCCGGTCATCCAGCCCGGAAAATAGATCTCGGGCAGGCCGAGGTCGTCCGCTTGGAGGATCTCGCCGGCCTCGAGGTTGAACAGCGCGTATTTTCCCGGCTTCTCCCGGCCCAGAAGGGTGCCGGTCTTGCCCGCGAAATACTCCGGATAGCGCTTGAGCCCCATCTCGATACACTCGCCCGGCGCCCGTCCGCCGGCATTGCTGTCCTCGACCGGCAGGATCGTCCCGTCGGCATGGAGCTGGTCGAGCATCATGCGGTACATCAGCCTGAGCTTGGCGTCGCTCGCGTAGAGGTCGGCCGCGGCGCGCCGCGCCGGGAAGGCCTCCGGCCAGGCGAAGCCGTTGAGGCGCTCGGGGATCGTCAGGAGCTCGCTCAGGTACATCATCGTGTAGCCGGGGCTCTCGCCGCTGTAGCCGTCGTCCGTGAACGAACCGTCCCGGACGCCCTCGTAGCCGCGGAGGGCGGTGTCGGCCAGCGCCGGCAGGCCAAGAGCGCGGGCCACCGAGGCGAAGGCGTGATAGATCCGGGGCGTCTTGTTGTTGATCAGCTTGGCTTGGTCAGGGCCGCCGACGTAGGGTTCGCCCGTGAAGATCCATTCCAGGAGCAGATCGCGCTCGACCGTCTCGCGGTCGGCGGCGCTCCAGAGCTCGCGGCCCGCCGCGTCCCGGGCGGCCGACACGAGGTCGTAGGCCAGCGAGACGTCGTAAAGCGTCCCCATGCTGTCCGTGCTGGGGTGGAGCCGGCCGCCGCCCCAGAAGGTCTGCTTCATGGCGGCCTTCGTCAGGCTGTCGCCTTCGAAAACGGCCGTCGCCAGGTGGCGCTTCCAGACGAGCTCGAGGTCCATGTCGTGGGCGGCCGCGTAGAGAGGCTCGGCGTCGGCGACCGTGTTCCAGTAATCATGGTACAGCCAGTTCCGGTAGCAGGCGGCCAGCCGGACGAGAATCTCCTGGGCGCGCCGGGAGTAGCGGACGTCGCCCGTGAGGAAACCGGTCAGGGCCAGGTCGCAGGCCCCCTTGATCATGAAGTTTGCCTTGTACCAGCGGATCGTGCCGCTGAAGCTCATGTGCATCGGGTGCCCGACCCAGTGGTAGGCGAGCTCGCCGGTGCGGTTTTCGGGGTCGGCCTGTTCCTTGGGGTTGAGGTAGAAGGTGAAGGTCTGGCCGGTCCGCGGGCAGACCAGGTTCTGGGTCTCCGGATACTTGGCGGACGGATAGACGTGCCCGCAGAAGGTGCAGGTCAACTTGTCCGGGTCGCGATAGTCCCAACGGAGCAGGCCGTGTCCGACGCCCTCCTGGGACTTGACGCCGACGCAGTTGGGACAGGTCATGCCGTATTCGTACCAGGGCGTGAGCTCGCTGATCATCGACGCGGCGTAGGTCGCCGGCTGGACGACCAGGTATTCGGCCGTCTCGCGGGCGGCCTGGACGAGGTCGAGCGCCCAGTCGGCGGTCTTGATGTTGCGCAGGGCGCGGTCGCGGGCGCCGGCATCGAGCATGACCGGGCGGTTGAGAGGGCCGCGACCGGCCAGCAGCCGCGTCTTCCGCTCCTCGGCCTGCCTCCGGAAATCGATCTCGTCCCGGCTCAGGCCGCGTTCCTGCCAGGGCAGGTAGCCTTCGCCGCGGACGACGGCCCGGATGTACTGTTCGCGCTTCTCGGCGTCGGTCTGGGCGACGGCTTGCGGCGCCAGGGCTCCGGCGAGCACGCAGGAGCAGAAGTGCTGCGAAGCCCGCGCGAGTCGAGTCGGAACGAGCCTCTGGCGGGCTGCTGATGTGAGGGAGATGTGAACTGTCGGCGCGAAGCGTGTTTCATTCGACGGCCTCCTGGGAGCCGCGGGCGGCTCGAAATTCGATCGGACCGCCGCATCTTAGCATTAAACGGCGGCCCGTCGGAAGTCGCGAATTCAGCTGAGCCCGTATGCGGCTCTTTTCATGTGAAGGCAGATGATCATCGGAAGGGTGGCACGGCGTGGGGGCCCCCCGCCGGCCGACGTTTAGTGATAGGAACTCGGCGAAAGGGCAAAAGCATGACTGACCGTTCGGACGCCGGGGGAACGCCGTGACAGGACCCTATTATCGAAACAAATGGTCATATGAAAAGAGCGGCACAGGGACGCGTCATGACAGGACCCGTTTTCGGTTGACGTCGGAACCCGGTTGGGATGGACTCGGCGGGCGGCGCTGGAGTAAGATATCCGCTCGGCGCCGGCTGCGCCGCGAGATCAAGTGAGAGGTTGATACCCATGAACTTCAGGAGCCTGGTTCTTTTTACCGTGTGTTTCGGCCTGGCCGTCCTGGCCGCCGGCTGCAAGAAGAAGGAGCCTGCGCCCGAGCCGGCCGCGGCCGCCTCGTCCCCCGAGTTCAACTGGCAGATCGACCAGTTCGGCGACCTGCGGATCCTGCGCTACCAGGTCCCCGGGTTCGACTCCCTGACTGCGACGCAGAAAGAGCTCGTTTACTACCTGAGCGAAGCCGCCGTTTGCGGCCGGGACATCTTCTTCGACCAGAACTACAAGCACAACCTCAAGATCCGGCGCACCCTCGACGCCGTCGTCCAAGGCTATAAGGGAGACCGCGGCGACCCGCGCTGGGCCGAGTTCATGACCTATGTCAAGAGGGTCTGGTTCTCGAGCGGCATCCACCATCACTACAGCAACGACAAGTTCATCCCGGGGTTCGATGCGGACTACTTCGCCGCCTTGGTCAAGGGCTCCGAGGGCGTGAGCTTCCCGTTGGCCGAAGGTCAAACGATCGATGACCTGATCGCCGTCCTCGGTCCCATCCTCTTCGACCCGGCCGTCGCCCCGAAGCGGATGTCCCTCGATTCATCGAAAGACCTGGTCACAAACTCGGCCACGAACTTCTACGAGGGCGTCACCCAGGCCGAGGTCGAGGCCTACTACAAGGGCATCGTCGATAAGAAAGACGAGACGCCCATCTCCTACGGCCTGAACACGCGGGTCGTCAAGAAGGACGGCAAGATCGTCGAGGAGGTCGCCTCGGTCGACGGCCTTTACGGGCCGGCCATCGCCAAGATCGTCTTTTGGCTGGAGAAAGCGGCCGGCGTCGCAGAGAATGACCATCAGAGAAAAGTCATCGAGACGCTTATCGCCTACTACCGCACGGGCAACCTCGAGACATTCGATGAGTACAACATCCTCTGGGTCCGGGACCTCGCCTCGCTCGTCGATTTCGTCAACGGGTTCATCGAGGTCTACGAGGACCCGCTGGGGATGAAGGCCAGCTGGGAGTCGGTCGTCAACTTCAAGGACCTCGAGGCGACCAAGCGCGCCGACACGATCTCGGCCAACGCCCAGTGGTTCGAGGACAATTCGCCCGTCGACCCCCGCTTCAAGAAAAAGGAAGTCAAGGGCGTGTCGGCCAAGGTCATCACCGCGGCCATGCTCGGCGGCGCCTGCTACCCGTCGACGCCGATCGGCATCAACCTGCCGAACGCCAACTGGATCCGCAAGAACCACGGGTCAAAATCCGTGACCATGGAGAACATCACCTACGCCTACGACCAGGCTTCGCTCAAGTCCCCGTTCGGCGCGGAGTTCACCTGGTCCCCCGAGCTCCTCGAGCGGGCCAAGACATACGGCCCCCTGGCCGGGAACATCCACACCGACCTCCACGAGGTCCTGGGCCACGGCTCCGGCCAGCTCCTGCCGGGGGTCGCGTCCGAGGCGCTCAAGAACTATCATTCGCCGATCGAGGAGTCGCGGGCCGACCTGTTCGCCCTCTACTACATCATGGACGACAAGATGGTCGAGCTCGGCCTCCTGCCCTCGAAAGAGGCGGGCATGGCGGAATACGACCTCCAGGTCCGGAACGGCCTGATGACCCAGCTCACCCGCATCCAGCCGGGAAAGACGATCGAGCAGGCCCACATGCGCGGCCGGGCCATGGTCGCCCAATGGGCCTACGAGAAGGGCAAGGCCGAGAACGTGATCTCGCGCGAATCCCGGGACGGCAAGACGTTCTTCGTGATCAACGACTACCAGAAGCTGCGCCGGCTCTACGGCGAGCTCCTGGCCGAGGTCCAGCGGATCACGAGCGAGGGGGATTACGAGGCGGCCAAGAGCTTGATCGAGACCTACGGCGTCCAGGTCGACCAGGAGCTCCACAAGGAAGTCCTCGAGCGCTACGCCAAGCTTAATCTCGCGCCCTACAGCGGGTTCGTCAACCCCGTTTACACGCCGGTCGTCGAGAGCGGCAAGATCGTCGACGTCAAGGTCTCTTACGACGAAGGCTACGTCGAGCAGATGCTGAGGTACGGCCGGGATTATTCATTCCTGCGGTAAGCGGAGTATCGGGCACGAAAAATTGGGACAGTTAATTGGTGCCAGCATATCAATTCCCCTTTTCTTGAGGTCATTTCGCCCCGAAAAGATATGCCGTCAGCGGTTCATTAGGAGAGCGCTGAATTATGATTTGTGTCCACGGAATAAAAATGGGGAATTGATATGCTGGCACCAATTATTAAGCCGCTGAAGATCGGCGACGTTACGATCGACCTTCCGGTTGTGCTCGCGGCCCTGGCGGGTTACACCGATATCTCCTACCGCCTGGTCTGCCGCGGCCTCGGGGCCCCGTACTGCGCGACCGGGGCCATGCTCGATACGCATCTTCTTCACCACGGAAAGCTCAGGCAGCTGCTGACGCGCGTTCATCCGGACGACCATCCCCTCGCCGGCCAGCTCATGGGGCGGGAGCCCGGGATCATGGCCGCGGCCGCGGCCGTGATCGCCGAGGCGGACTACGACGTCATCGACCTCAATTTTGCCTGCCCGGTGAAAAAAGTCCTGGCCCGCGGCCGCGGGGGTTACTTGATGAGCCAGCCGGATACCGCCCTGGCCATCGTCAGAGCCGTGCGCGACGCCGTGCCCCATAAACCCGTGACTGTCAAGCTCCGGCGAACGTTCCGGGACGCCGGCCGGGGCGAATCGGATTTCTGGGACATCGCGAACGGCGCCTTCGAACTCGGCGTCGCCGCCGTCTGTGTCCACGCCAGGAGCGTCGAGCAGAAATACCAGGGCCGGGCCGATTGGGATTTCCTGTCGCGCGTCAAGCAGGCCTTCCCCGACGGGACGGTCATCGGCTCGGGCGATGTCTTGGCCGCCGGTGATGCCTTGAAGATGATCCGGGAGACGGGCGTCGACGGCGCGAGCGCGGCCCGCGGGGCCATCGGCAACCCCTGGTTCTTCCGCCAGGCCAGGGACATCGCCGCCCGCCGCCTGCCCTTCCAGCCGTCCCTCGGCGACCAGCGCGAGCTCATCAGCCGGCATTTCGAGCTGACACGGGAGATCTACGGCCCCCGCCTTTGTGTCAAAAGGATGCGGAATTTCGCGATCCACTATGCCCACCTTCACCCTCACCCTGCCCAGGCCAGGAAGGCCGCCGCCGCCGTGACGACCGAAAAAGACTGGCGCGAGTTTCTGGAGACCCACTATTCGGCGTCCGGCCCGGCGGCCTGAGCGTCCCGGGCCTGAAGCGGCTCCGACGGTCCGTTAAGGGTCCTGCCGGCAAAAGGGCTTGACAAATCCCTTTATCTATCATAGTTATTGGCTACGGTTATGGCTTCAAAACCATGATAAGCTGTCCTGACAAGGAAGGCTGGGGCTCCCTGGAGGAGAATCGCTCCCGGGGAGGAGGAGGTCGTGAACGAGGTAACCATCCATTAAGGGCGGGGGGATTCCTTTCTTTTTCGCAGTCCTAAGCAAGGAGGAAAAGCAATAATGAAAAACACCTTGACCGTTCTGCTGGTCGTGGCCTTCCTGGCCGTATTGAGCCCGATTGCCCAGGCTCAACAAGCCTCTGCCGCCAGCCAGAGCAACGAGCCCGCGGAGAAGACGTTCAGCCCGGCGGAGAAGATCATGGGCTACGACGCTCCGCCTCCGGGCGAGCCGACCGAAGAATCCATCCGGCGCGAGAAGGCGGCCGTCCAGTATCCGGGCAACGCCTCGACGAATTACCGCGGCGTGGTCTTCGATAACTTCAACGCGACCGGCTCCTTCGGCGAAGAGATGGTCGTCGATTTCGGGAGCCTGGGCGTTTGGGTCCGGGACAGTTCTTGGAATCAGATCAGCGGCCTCAACCCGTCCTGGATGATCAGCGGCGCCATCGGCGCCTCCCAAGTGGATTCCGAGCTGATCGCCGGTTTCGGCTCCAACGGGGTTTGGGTCTGGCAGTACAGCGGCTACCCCGGAATTGGCAGCAGATCAGCGGCGCCAATTCTTCCGGCGCTTTCGTCGTCAACGATGACAGCGACGTCGAGCTCGAGCTCTATGTCGATTTCGCCGCCCTCGGGCTCTGGCGCTATAATATATGTCAATAGCGCCTGGACGCAGGTATCGGGCCTGAACATGTTCAACGGGCTCAGGATGAACACCACCACCTGGAGACAATCGAAGAGGCCTGCGCCCTATTCCCGACTTATGGGGTCTGGCGCATCTGGTTTAGCGGCACCACTCCCAATCATCACGCAACTTTCGGGGACGGTTACGGACGAGGACGACCACGCCTCCGCCAGGTTCACCGGCGGGACGGCCGAAGATCTGGTCATTGATTTCGGCACCCTGGGCCTGTGGCTGTGCGAGGAAGACACCCAGGACTGGCATCAGATCGACGCCAACAGTATCGACAGGGTGAAAGAGATCTATTTCATCGGCAACCCCGACGCCGAACTCCTGATCAAGCATAATACCTCCCCGACCGGCCTCTGGCAGTGGAACTACGGCACCTGGCCGGGCGCTCTCACCCTGCTGAACTCCTGGATGCCCGATGCCGACGGGTTTGTCGAGCCCTTCGATATCAACGGCGACACCGAGACGAACGGCGACCAGGAAGTGGCGGTCGATTTCGGGGCGAACGGCCTCTGGATCTATGACAATACCGACCAGAGCTGGACCCAAATCAGCGCCCTCAATCCCGTGTTCATGGTGGCCGGTGATTATTGGGGCAACGGTTACAAGGATACCCTGGCCGTTGATTTCGGTTCTACCTACGGGTTCTGGCGGTATACGGCTTCCACGAATAATTGGAGCCAGCTGTCCTCGACCAGCCCGGACAGCGCGACCTATAGCGTTTTGCCTGAGGCCGACTGGCTTTTCTGGCATTTGATACCGGTTCCGTTGCGGCGGCCCAAGAGCTATGCGGTGCCCGGCGACCTTTTCCCTAATCGTTCAGGCAACCCTTCAGACACTCTGGAGGCAAAGCCCGCTTTTGTCTGTCCGCCCGCCGGCACACGTGCGCTTTGACATCGAAAGCGCGGAGAAGGCCCGGCCCGTGATCGGCTGCCTTCGCCTGACGGCTTCCGCAGCGGAACCCCGGCGCCGGGCCGCACTCGGATGCCGAATGCGCCGCCGTATGCATTGCCCCCACTGACGGCGACCGCCAGCTTCCGGCGGACGAGGAGTGACGATATTCTTGACGAGGTCGGTCGCGGCTCGCCAGGGCCATGGGCGAGAAGAGTGAACATAAAGCCGAACTTGATCTCGGGAGGAGCGGCTCGGGAGATCCGACGGCGAAGAGGCTGTCGAACGGCTGGCCCAGGAGGAGCCCGACAAGGGCGAGGTAGACGGGTTCGAGGCGACGTCCAGCCAGCGCGAGCGGGTGATGATCCGGGCGGCGAGCGTGACGGTCGAGACAGCCAGCATGGCGATGACGATAAGCGAGACCCGGCGGCCGGCCGTCGGTGTGAGCAGCGGCTGCATCCTGGCGGGATCCAGGCTGGTCACGAAGATCGTGCCGAACCGCCCGAAAACCCGGACGGCCTAGTCAGTGATCGCGAACATGATGATCGCGCCCATCGCCGTGCCGATCCGGGCGGCGAGTCTTTTCGCGGGACGCTTGACCTCGTCGAGGTCGACCCCGAACCTGGGCCAGGGCAGCCGGACGTCCCGGCGGCTCTGGCTGATGAAGTACAGGACGAGCGTGACGACCCCCAGGTCGGCCAGGAAGGCGGTCGGCAGGTACATCAACGCCTGGATGATGGTCAAGCGGGGCACGAAGATGAGCGGGAAAACGATGAAGTCCTGGTTGAAGATGACAGCCGCGGCGGTCAGGAGCATGTGGTAGGCGAAGACGACAGACGTATAGCGGAAGAGATGACGCCGGTAGGACGGGGCGATGATCGGCCGGCCGTCGAGGTACTTCTCGGCTACCTTCCTGGCCGGGCCGTAGGCGGCGACGACCCGGTCGAGGGCCTCGTCGGATGTGCCGCCGGACTCCTTCTCGGCCTTTTCCAGGATGTGGCTGCGGATCTCGGACAGGATCTCCTCCCGTTCCTCGCGGCCCGACAGGAAATGCCCGATCTCTTGGAGATAGGCTTCGAGCTGATTGGGCACTTTAGCGGACATCGGCGTTCTCCTTGTCGATCTTGTCCAGGATGCGGTTCTGGCTTTTCCAGATCTCGAGCAGGCCCGCGCGCAGGGCGCGTCCCGCCGGGGTGATGGCGTAAAATTTCCGGGGCCTGTCCTCTCCCCCGAGCTCCCACTTGCTCGTGATCGAGCCGTTCTTCTCCAGCCGGCGGAGAAGGGGATAGAGGGTGTTTTCCTCGACCTTGTACCCCAGGCTTTCGATATGCCTAGCCATGGCGTATCCGTACATGTCTTTCTCGAGCAGGGCCAGGACGAGGATATGGAGGAACCCCCGGTTCATTTCCGTTTCCAGGCTGCCGATCTCGGTGTCGGTCATGGTTGTTCTCCAGGCTGCCTTAATTGGCCTTTCGATCTCATCCTTGAGCTCCTCATGGCGTTTATCTACCTATATCATATATCATACACTATAGTATAATACACATCTTGTCAAGCCCTGCTTTGTCAAAATTGGACCGTCCCACCACTGTCTGGTTATCGGACTATATAACGTTTATAAATATAATTGAATCAGCTCTTTAAGGGCAGCTCAACAATAATCGATTTGAATAGAAGAAAAAGGGGACGGTCCTAATAGAAAAGTAATTAGAAAAGGGGACTGTCATTTATTAGAGCGAGAAAGGGGGCACTTCGGGGGGGAATAAATAGGACCGTCCCCCTTTGGGTTCCTTGGGGTCGGTCCTCGGGAGGCGTATAATCAACATATGTCGACGGTGGGTGCCGTACCGCGGGGGTTCCAGGTTTTCGTCAAACCTGCGGGCGCCGCCTGCAACCTGGCCTGCAGCTACTGCTATTATCTTGGAAAACCCGGGTCCGAGCCGGCTCGGGGCCGCGGGCACGCCGATAAGGTCATTGGCTCGCCGCTCGGGAGCCAGACGCCGGGGGTGCGTCTTCGCCGCTATCCTTATGTCCGCCGCGATGCCGCTCGACCTCCTCGAGGATTACATCGCCCAGCACATAGCCGCCTCGCCCGACGAGGTCATCCGATTCTCCTGGCACGGCGGGGAGCCCACTATCCTGGGCGTCGATTATTATCGCCAGGCCGTCGACATCCAGCGTCGCCTCTGCCCCGCCGGCCGGACGATCCCCAACGGCCTACAGACGAACGGCACTCTGCTTGATGAGGAATGGGGCCGGTTCCTGGCCGCCGAAGGGTTCGCGGTCGGGCTCAGTTTGGATGGCCCCCGGGAGGTCCACGACCAGTACCGCCTGAGGCGGGACGGGAGTTCCGCCTTCAGCGAGACGATGCGCGGCTACGAGATCTTGCGCCGGCACGGCGTCCCGGTCGACATCCTATGCGTTGTCGGCTCGCACAACGTCCGGCGCCCCGCGGAAGTCTACGGCTTTTTCAAGTCGATCGGCGCGACCTATCGTGTCCTTTCTCCCCCTCGTCGAGCGGCGGCCCGCCGCGCCGGGCGGCGTCAGCCCCGAGTCCGTCCAGCCGGATGCCTGGGGGGATTTTCTCTGTGCGGTCTTCGACGAGTGGCTGGCCGGGGATATCGGCCGGATCAAGGTCCAGGTCATCGAAGAGGCGGTCCGGACGGCCTTCGGCCAGGAGCACTCGCTCTGCATCTTCCGGCCGGTCTGCGGCGACATCCCTGTTCTCGAGCGGAACGGGGACCTCTATGCCTGCGACCACTTCGTGGATCCGGAGTACCGGCTGGGCAATATCCGCGAGACGCCGCTCGCCGCGCTCCTCGAAAGCCCGGCCCAGCGGGCGTTTGGTCAGGCCAAGCTGCGAGACGCTGCCCCGGGTCTGCCTGGAGTGCGACGTCAGGAATATGTGCAACGGGGAATGCCCCAAGAACCGCTTCGTGCTCGCCCCCGACGGCGAACCGGGGTTGAATTATCTGTGCCCGGGATACAAGAAATTTTTCCGCCGCGTCCGGCCGTTCGTGGCCGAGGTGGCCGCCGCCTGGCGCCGCGCAGCAATGCTAAGTCTTGAGCTTGTCCTTCAGGAACTCGACCGTCCTCTTCCAGGCGAGCTCGGCCGCCGCCTTGTTATATCGCTCACTCGTGTCGTTCATGAAAGCGTGTTGCGCGCCTTCGTACGTATATATCTTGTAGTCGATCCCGGCCTTCTTCAGCGCTGCCTCGAACGCCGGGATGCCGGCGTTGATGCGCTCGTCGTCGCCAGCGTAGTGGGCGAGCACGGCGGCCTTGATCTTGGCGACGTCCTCCGGCGCCGGCGGCATACCGTAGAAAGGGATCGCCGCCGCGAGGTCCGGGGCGTTGACCGCGACCTGGTTCGTCATGCCGCCTCCCCAGCAGAACCCCATGACGGCGACCTTTCCCGTTGCCTGAGGCTGAGTCTTGAGGTAGGCGACTGCCGCGACAAAGTTCCTGGTGCTGGCCTGGGGGTCGAGCTTCGGGAAGAGTGCCCGCGCCTGGTCCGGGTCCCCGGGCGTCCCGCCCACCGGCGACAGGGCATCGGGAGCGATAGCCTGGAAGCCCTCGAGCGCCACCCGCCGGGCGATGTCCTCGGTGTGGGGGTTGAGGCCCCGGTTCTCGTGGATGACGATGACGCCGGCGAGCTTGCCGGCGCCCTTCGGCCGGGCGGAATACGCCCGCATGTCTCCCGCCGCGCCGGGGTACTTGATGTATCCCGTCTCGAGCCGGGGGTCGTCTTGCGGAATGATCTGGGCCGTCCCCCCGCTTTCGGCGCCGCGCAGCAGGGCGGCCGCGGCGGCCGTGCCGCCCGCGATCAGGGCCAGGCTTTCCAGGAAGCCGCGGCGGTCCATGGCCCCGCGGGTGCGTCTCGACATCATATTCAGGACATCAAAATTCATTTTTCCACCTCCCTTGGACATCCTGTCTTTGATCATAGTTTATCGCATGCGGCAGGCTCCGGCAAGCTCGGCTCGGCAATTCGTACGAATCTCCTTTCCGGTATGGGCGTGTTCGTCAACGGGGACTTGCGGCGCGCCATGTGCGTCCGCACGCCATCACCCGTCAACGATGGCGAACGCCACCGAAGAGGAGATGCGTTACATCGTCGCGCCGCGCGCGCCGGCGCGGCGTCAGGTCACCCGGCTATGTATCCCCGCATCACCCAAAATTAGTTACTCCTTGGCAGTTCTCCCGGCGACGGGCACAAGCCGTAATGTAAAGAACCCCGTCCTTGGTTGATTTTGCTTGACATGACTCATGGAGATCTGCGTAAACAAAATGTATCGTTTGTGGGCAAGTCCAAAGGCCGATCAATGCGGGAGCGGGGCCAAGGCGCTTGAATTTCCGTATATCCCGCCTGTTCTCCGCGCCCCTGTCTTTCTCCGGGCCGCCTCGCGTCCGGGTCCGATCCGCGAAACCCAATAAAGGAGAACCAACATGAAGAGAGCACTGTTCTGGGTCTGGCTTTTCTGGCCGTGCTCCTGTTATGCGGTAGCCGGCTGTTTCCACGTCCGGCTCGCCGAACGGACCGCCATCGCGCCTCAGGCCCTGCCGGCGCCGGCGGGAGCGAGCGGTCATCCCTCATCCGCCGCCGCCCGACTGGAATACGGCCGGCTGCCGATGATCTTCATGGCCAACCGGGGGCAGCTCGATCCCCGCGTCCTGTACTACGTCCCGGGGAAAGAGAAGAGCCTGTATTTCACGAGCGAGGGCGTGACGCTGACCTTGAACGGAGCGTCGGAACGCTGGGCCGTCAAGCTCGAGTTCGTCGGCGCCCAGCCCGGGGCGCGGCCGGAAGGCGTCGAAGAGACCGGATGCCGTCGTTTCCTATTTTAAGGGCAAGCCCGACGAATGGAAGACCGGGCTTCCGACATACTGCCAAGGTCGTCTATCGGGACCTTTGGCCCGGCATCGACCTCGTCTATGCCGGCGCCGACGGCCGCTTGAAATATGAATTCATCGTCAGCCCCGGCGCCGATCCGTCGCGGATCCGCTTGGCTTACAGCGGCGCGGACCGGGTTGTAGTGAACGGAGAAGGCCGGCTTGAGGTGACGACTCCGGCGGGAGCTTCGACGGACGGTACGCCTGTGGCCAATCAGGAGGCTGGTGGCGGACGAAAGAGCGTCGAGGTCGCCTATGTGCTTGAAGATCCGGCCACTTTCGGCCGCATCACCGGTCTATCGGCTGCGGCGCAAACGGCTGATCTCGATGGTCGCGCCGCCCTCTCAGTTTCTCGAACGTTGGCGCTTCCGGCCAGGAGCCTGGAAAATGCGTTTATGGATTTGAAGTTGGCGCCTACGACCCGAGCTTGCCTCTCGTTATCGACCCGGCCGTCCTGATCTACTGCGGCTACCTTGGCGGCGCCGGTATCGACCAGGCCTTCGGCATCGCCGTCGATATAACAGGGAACGCCTACATCACCGGCACGACCTACTCCCTCGAGACCAGCTTCCCGGATACGGCCGGGCCGGATTTGACTTTCAATGGCGGACAAACGGACGCTTTCGTGGCCAAGGTGAACGCGGCGGGCACGGCGCTTGTCTACTGCGGCTACATCGGCGGGTCGAGCAACGATTCGGCCTACGGCATCGCCGTTGATGGCACGGGCGCCGCCTACGTCGCGGGCTACACGGCCTCGTTCGAATCCTCATTTCCGGTGACGGTCGGTCCTGACCTCGTTTACAACAGCAGCAATGACGCCTTCGTGGCCAAGATCAACTCGTCGGGCACGGCGCTCGTTTACTGCGGCTATATCGGCGGCAGCTCGAGCGATACCGCTTCAGGCATCGCCGTGAACGCCTCCGGCAACGCTTATGTCATAGGCGATACGCAGTCCACCGCGACGACATTCCCGGAGACCGGCGGCCCCGACCTACGCACAACGGCGGCAACGACGCCTTCATCGCCAAGGTCAACGCCTCGGGATCGGCGCTTTCTTACTGCGGATATATCGGAGGCGAAAACGACGATATTGCGGAGAGCGGTGGCCGTCGACGGCTCGGGCAACGCCTATATTACGGGCTATGCCGCTTCAACCGAGGGGACCTTCCCGGACGCGGTCGGACCCGACCTGACCTTCAACGGCGGCCAGGACGCTTTCGTGGCCAAGGTCAACTCTTCGGGGACGGCGCTCGTCTACTGCGGTTACGTCGGCGGCTCGGCGGAAGACAAGGGCATGAGCATCGCCGTGGACGCGTCGGGGAACGCCTACCTCACCGGCAACACCCTGTCGACGGAGGCCAGCTTCCCCGAGACCGCGGGCCCGGACTTGACCCACAATGGGGGCCAGGACGCTTTCGTGGCCAAGGTCAACGCTTCGGGGACGGCGCTTGTCTACTGCGGCTATCTCGGCGGCTGGAACTATGAGTACGGTTACGGCATAGCTGTCGACGCCGCTGGCTTCGCGTATCTTGCGGGCTCGGTGACGACCGGCCAGGCCGAGTTCCCGGTCACCGTGGGTCCGGATCTGACCTACGGCGGCGTCGTGGACGGATTCGTCGCCAAGCTCGATCCCTCGGGCACGAAGTACGTTTACTGCGGCTATCTCGGCGGCTCCGCCTCCGATATCAGCTATGCGATCGCCATCGACGGCGCGGGGAACGTTTATATCGCCGGCCAAACCGAATCCACACAAGCCGACTTCCCGGTCGTGGCCGGGCCCGACCTGACGGCAAACGGCGACAAGGACGCCTTTATCGCCCGGGTCTCATATTGGGACATCTGGCACCCGACGCATGCGGTGGGCGATTTCGACGGGGACGGGGCGGATGAGGCGGCGCTCGATTTCGGCGCGATCGGGGCGTGGCTCTACGACGACGGCTCCTGGAAGCTGTTGACGCCGTACAATCCGGAGAGCCTGGCGGCCGCCAATATCGACGGCGACAGGTCCGACGAGCTCCTGGGCGACATGGGCTACCTGGGCCTTTATAGCTGGGATAACGACGCCTGGAGTCCGCTCAGCGGGGCCAATATCGATGGCCTCGCGGCCGGCGACAACGACGGCGACGGCGCCGACGAGATCGCGGGGGATTTCGGGCCGGGCGGGCTGTGGATCTATGACGACGGCGTATGGAAGCAGGCGAGTGGCGTAAATGCCGATTACGTGGCGGCGGCCTCGCTCGCGGCCTTCGGCGATGAGGAGTTTGTCGCCGATTTCGGAGCCGTCGGGTTGTGGCGGCGGACGACCGGCTGGACCCAGTTGAGCGGCGTCAACGCGGACTACGTGACCTTCGGGAGGGTGAGCACGGCGGGAACGCAGCAGCTCTTCGGCGATTTCGCCGCGACCGGCCTGTGGCTGTGGACGGGCGGCGTCTGGACCCAGCTCAGCGGCGTCGACGCCGATTATATGATCGCCTCCGATGTCGACGGCAGCGGCGGCGAGGAGCTGTTCGTCGATTTCGGGACGACGGGCCTCTGGCGCTGGGACGGCGCCGCCTGGGCCCAGCTCAGCAACATCAATGCCGATTTCATGATCGGGGACGACCTGAACAACGACGGCGAATGCGAGGTCATCGGCGATTTCGGCACCCTTGGGATTTGGCTATGGGGCGGAGCCGGCTGGACACAGCTGAGCGCCGTCAACCCCGAGAACATGATGGCCGGGGACTTCGACGGCGACAATCAGGATGAAATCCTGGCGGATTTCGGGACCCTCGGGGTATATCAATGGGACTCCGGCGTCTGGTCCCAAGTTAGCGCCAACAACCCGGAGTGAAAGGCCGGGGAGAGGCCTCTTGGATTAAGGATCGGCCGCGGCCCTCCTGAAAATGCGGCCCCGATGCTTGCCTTATTTCAATTTCTATGCTATCTCTAGCCCGGGTCTTGGCACCCGGGGATGTCCGTAAACGCCGTCGGTCGGGCAGCGGCACTGAGCGCTAATTAAGCCTTGGATGATCATAAAATATCGAGGGCGGGAAACACGGTCCTATCCTTCTGCCTCGCGCACAATGGGGCAAGGCGGGGGGATGGTGCATTTTCCCGGAGACCGTTCTGAAGGAGAGGGAGTCCTGTCATGATGAAGAAATCACTCTGTTTCGGATTGGCCGCGGCCGCCGCAGTGCTGCTCTTGACGAGCGGCTCGGCCCAAGTCACCTCCCGCGGCAAGGAGCCCGGGACGCGCCCCGCCCGCCTGGCGGACCCCGAGGCGCGGACGGCCGCCGTCATTCCCGGCCCGCCGGCCGGCTGGACGACGCCCGTCAACATCTCGCGCCTGGGCGGGCGACAGCAGCTACCCGAACCTGGCCGTGGATAACAACGGCAAGGCCTACGTCAGCTGGGAAGAATGGTACGGCGGAGTCGGCGCGCCGCGGTCGATGTGCTTCAACACGAACTATTCGGGGTCCTGGGGCGCGTCCTTTGAGAGCGCGCTGGGCTATGTGGCGATCGACGACTCCGGCTACGCCACGGTCGCCTGCGACCCCTCCGACGGCACCGGCTTCCTGGGATACCACGACGCCGACTGGCGGGATCCGAAAGGACCGAACATGGAGATCTGGCTGATCGAGTTCGCGAAGGGCGTCAACATGGTCGGGGAGGGCTGGGTGTCCGATACCGAGCGGGGCCTCCGACTATACGACCCTGGCCGTCGATCCCAACACCCGCGAGCTCTACACCATGTGGTTCGACGATGTCTCCGGAACGGACACCTTCGAGCTGGTCTATACCTACAGGGACCCGGCGACGAAAGCGTGGAGCTATTTCCACATGGTCCCCGTCTTCGTCGGCCGCTCCAAGTACTGGCGGGACATGGTCATCGACAAGAGCGGGACGGCTCATCTCGTGTTCAACCTGCGCTCGCCGACGGATACCTACTACACCAAGAACCCGACCCCCCACGACGACAGCAAGTGGACGGCGCCGGTCCCGGTGTCGGGGAACACCGACCGGGATTGGGCCTGGCCGCGGATGGCCGTGGATAACGCAGGCGATGTCTATGTCGTCTGGTACGCCAACACCGGGGGATATGAATCCGGGACCGAAGAGGTCTGGTTCCGAAGGACGGTGAGCGGCGTCTGGCAGCCGCCGGTCAACCTGTCCAACAGCACGACGCGGTCGGAAGGCTGCTGGGTCGCCGTCAACCCGGAGACCAAGGATGTCTTCGTGGCCTGGCACGAGCTGTTATGGGAGGGGAACTGGGAGGTCTACCTGCGGATGTACACGGACCAGGCCGGCGGCGGCAAGGCCTGGGGCGACATCTATAACATGACGAACAACTCCGCTCACTCGGCGGAACCGTCCATCCGGTTCGACGCCCTGGGCGGACTCCATATGGTCTACCATGATGTCATCGGCGGCGAGCGGGAGATCTATTACACCCAGAAGCCCGGCATCGGCCCGCCGATGAACATCGCCGTCGACTCCACCCTGAACGCCGACGGAAGACCAGAAGACCAACACCGTCACCTGGGCGGCGAACCCGTCGAACGCCAGCCTCACCATCACGAACTACAAGATCTACAGGAAGAAGGCGGCCGATCCGGACAGCGCCTTCGCTCCGGTCGACCAGGTTTCCGGCACGACGCTCACCTATGCCGATGCGGGCCTCGAATCCACGGGCCGATATGCCTATCGGATCGCTTCGGTCACCAGCGGAGGGGCGGAAGGCCAGAGCGCGACCGTCATGGACAAGCTGCGGGTGTTCGCCCCGACCACGCTGCTCCTGAACGACGGCCGCCAACAAAGTCCTCTTCTACGAGATCAAGGACAACACGGTCACTTTTACGGCACATCAGGAACGGCGTCGCGGACGTCGCCGGATACAACGTCTACCGGAGAACGGTCAAGGAGGACACCACCGCTTTGAAGCTCGTGGGGAGCACGACGCGCGGCTGGTCCGCCGCTACACGGATGCCCAGATCAAGGGCGGGCAGAAATACGCTTATGCCGTGAAAACCAGGTTCAAGGACGGCCGGGAGGGTAACTTCTCGGCGACCGTCGCCGAAAACTGAGGCCGGGAGTAACCATCATGAAACGCATCCCCGCAGCGCTCGTTACCGTTCTCGCGATCGTCCTGTTGTTGGCCGCCCAGGCTCCCGCTCAGGATTCGGCGGTCGTCAAGAGCATCGGGTTCATCAAGTCGTCGACCGGCCTGGATGTCAGCATCCAGATCGAGGGCGTCTTCGCCCTCGAGACCTCGGTGCTCACTGCGCCCGACCGCCTGGTCCTCGACATCTCGCCCGCGGAGAAGATGGAGGCGCTCCCCTCCTATGACGTCAAGGCTTTCAACGTCACCGCCATCCGGACGGGACAGTACCAACCCCGGGTGTCCCGGGTGATCCTCGATTTCAGCGGGCCGGTCCCCGAATACGACATCCAGAAGACTGTCAATGGACTGATGGTCAAGGTCAAGGGCGAGGCCGGCGCGGCCGAAATAGCCGCCGAGCCCGCCGCCGGAGAAGCCAAGCCGGCAGAGGCCGGCAAACCCGCGCCCGCCACCCCCGCCGCGGCGCCGGCTGTCTCGAAGACCCCGCCCGCGGCCGAGTCCCGGCCCCTTTTCTACAATTCGACGGTCGGCCTCATGGCCGGCTCCTACAGGAACGATTCGGACCGGTTCAGCGAGGTCTACGGCAGTGAAGCAGCGCTGCAGTTCGGGCTGAACTTCACCCGGAGCCTGGTCTATTTCCGGGGCTTCCACCTGGACGTCGCGGGCGAGGCCCGGATGATCTCGAAAACGGGCCAGGCGACCCTGTCGGGGGACGAGGCCAAGATCAAGATCTATCCCCTGACCCTGGCCGCCATCCTGGCCGTCGACACGAAGTACGTCATCCCCTTCGTCGGGTACGGCGGCGACTGGTACAATTACACGGAGACCAGCGCCCTGGCCGACACGTCGGGATCGGCTTCCGGAGACCATTTCCAGGGAGGACTGTTCATCATCGTCCCCGGCATGGAGAACCTCAGGGTGAAGCTCTATTACAAGTACACCAGGGTCACGGCCACCGAAAACGAGATCGAGGTCGATCTCGGCGGCCCCGAATACGGGTTCGGGGTGAGCTACGGGTTCAATTTCCTGAAGAAGGCTCTTCTCGTCTTTTAGCCTGACTTATTCACAAAAAGCGCCTCGTCTTTTTTCTAGCTCTCTTTAGGCGGGGCTTTTCCCCTTCGGGCGAACCGATTCGGCCCCATCGGCTTCGTTCTCGGAGTTCGCCGTACCAAAGAGTACAGCTTCACCCCTCGGGCCTCGCATCTGGGGGCCGCCTCGATTCGTGAATAATTCAGGCTAGCCGAGGGACGAAAAAACGCGGGGGCCCGCTCGTCCGGGCCCTTTTCCTTATCGGTCAGAACGGCCGTCAGATCCTGTCGATCTTGACTTTCCAGTCTTTGGGTCCGCGCTCCTCGGCGGTCCAGAGGAACTTGCCTTTCTGTTCGGCTTCGAACTGGTAGCGGAGCGGCTTCGGGTCGTGGTCGTTGATGATCCGGAGCGACTGTCCGGGCTTGAGGCTGTCCCAGGCCTCGAAGATCCTGTTGTGCCGCTCGGCAGGAGGCAGGGAGCGGAGGTCGAGCTCGACGAGGTCCGGCGCCTTCAGAATGTCCTGCGGCGTGAAGCAGCAGTAGCCGATGCGGTCGCATTCGCTCTTGATCCGGACCCATTCCTCCCGGGTCAGCGCTTGGAGCGCCATCTGGTAGAGGATGTTGTCCTCCTTGAAGATGTGGCCGTCGAGCTCCCGGGAGATGTACTCCCCGAGCTCGATGACGGCTTTCTTGAATGAAGCGAAATCCGTTCTTTCCTCCCGGGAGGCGATCTCGAGCAGCGCCGCCTTGCGCTTCCGGAGCTCAATATGGTCGAGCTTCATGATCCGGGGCGGCTCGACGATGCCATGGGCCTCGAGGACGGGGAAAAGCGCGTTCTCCTCCCGCTGGTGATGCTTCTCCGCTTCGACGAGGTGGTGGGCGATGTCCTGGAGGACTTCGAGGTGGGAGGCGAACCCCTCGAAACTGTCGATCCCCTTCAGCTTCTCCACGATCCCGGCCAGCCGGCGCAGGAAGTCCTGGATGACCCGGTGCTCTTCCATCAGGGTGTGAATGGGGTGGGGGGCGGAGACCGCTTGCCGCTTCTCTTCGAGCGAGTCCTTCATGACATCGAGGTGAATATCGCACAGGCTGGCCCGGACCTCCTCATGGGAGACGCCCTCCCGGATGAGCTCCTGCTCAAGGAGGCCGATCGTCTTGGCGTCGACCGAGGCGAAGAACGCCTTGGCCTCGGCTTTTGTCTCCGCGGAGACATGGCCGGCCTTGAGCGCATGGAGGAGGCGCTTCAGCTCGGCCTTCTTTTCGCCGCCGATATCGGTCAGTTCGCCGGTTTGGGGTTTATTCATGTGTTTTTCTCCTTTCGTCCAAAAGTGTTTGTAACGTTACGGACTTGATATCGCGGATAACGGCTTTCTCGAGAGCCAGGATCCGGCGGCGAAGCGGGCAGGTTTTGATGTCGGTGCACAACTCCTCGCCGTACAGGCAGTGGCTGAGCTCGAGGGGGCCCTGGAAGATCTTCATCAGCCGGATGAGGGTGATCTCACTCGGGGGGGCCGCCAAAACGAACCCGCCGCCCCTGCCCTTGCTGGAATGGACAACGCCCTCTTTCTGGAGAGTCTGGAAGATCTTTCGGAGGAAGGGATGGGGAATCTTCAGCTTGCCGGACAGCTCCGAGACCGCGGTCTTCCCGGAAGGGCTCCCGGCGACCCGGAGAAGCGCTCTGACCGCGTAATCGGTATCCCTGTTCAGGAGTCTCATTGGCCACCTCGATCATAATGATACAATGAAGGTATCATTATGTCAAGAGGGCTTGATAAGGTGGCGAATCGCCGAACCGATGTCCAGATTTCTCGCAGGGGCAGGGGCTGCGGTATCGCTCTGAAGACCCCCGTAGCGGAAGGGGACCCGTCGGGCAAACCGGGGACGTTCCCCAAAGGGACACCCGGCTTCAGCCGAGGACAGGCGTCAGCGGAACCTAGAGGCCGAGGACCTGGCGGACGGCGGGGATCTGGCCGGCGCTCCCGAGCTTGACGTTCTTGCCGGCGATGAACTTCGCGTACTCGCTCATGAACACCTTGCCGACCGGGCGGAGGTCGAAGTTCTCCGGCTTGTCGCGGAAGGCCTCGCGGTGGACGCGGGTCCAGACCAGGCGGCCGTCGGTGTCGATGTTGATCTTGGTCACGCCCAGCTCGGCGGCGCGCCGGAACTGGTTGTCGTCGACGCCCTTGGCGCCCGCCAGGTTGCCGCCGGCGGCGTTGATCCGGGCCACCTCTTCCTGGGGCACCGAGCTCGAGCCGTGCATGACCAGCGGGAAACCGGGCAGCCGCTTCTGGATCTCGGCCAGAACCTCGAAATGGAGCCCCTGGGTGCCCGTGAACTTGAAGGCGCCGTGGCTCGTGCCGATGGCGCAAGCCAGCGAATCGCAGCCGGTGAGCTCGACGAACTGTTTGGCCTGGTCGGGATCGGTCAGCTTGGCGTCGGCTTCGGCGACCTTGACGTGCTCCTCGACGCCGCCGAGCTGCCCGAGCTCGGCCTCGACGACCAGTCCCTTGGCGTGCGCGGCGTCGACCACGCGCTTCGTGATCTCGACGTTTTTCTCGAAGGGTTCGTGGGAGGCGTCGATCATCACCGAGCTGTAGAAGCCGGACTGGATGCAGTCCATGCAGGCGGCCTCGTCGCCGTGGTCGAGGTGGACGGCGAAGATGGCCTCGGGGAAGATCTCGTCCGCGGTGCGGATGATGGCCTCGAGCATGCGCTTGTCGGTGTAGGAGCGGGCGCCCTTGCTGATCTGGACGATGAACGGCGCCTGGCTGTCCACGTTCCCGCGGAACAGGCCCATGGTCTGCTCCAGGTTGTTGATATTGTAGGCGCCGATGGCATACTTGCCGTAGGCCGCTTCGAACAGTTTCTTGGTCGTGACGATCATCTGAATACTCCTTTTACGGGAAGTTCAGCGGCGGGCGAGTCGCTCGGGGATTAGATCGCCGCAGTCCTTTGAGCCGCCCCTCGGAGCATCGAGATGCTCGACGGCCGCTTCGCGCAGTCAGTGATGATAGGCCATGACGGGCGGCAATGTCAATCGATGGAACCACCCATCTTCTATCATAGCTCAGCGAACCGTTTTTGGGCATCGGCCAACTCGGTCAGACCGGGGTCGGCGTCTTTCCACAGCTCGAGGAATCTCGCATACTCTTTCTTCGCCTCCGCCTTCAAGCCTTTCTGCTCGTAGAGTTTGGCCAAGCGAAAATGATAGACGGGATTGCGGATGCGGCGATCCTGGCTCGCGGGGTCGAAAGTGAGGAGCTTCTGATACTCCGCGATGGCTTTGTCGATCTGACCCGATCTTCTGATAGGCCCGCGCCAGGACGTCCTGGTCCAGGGGGAAGTTATACAGGGTGAAGACCAGAGGATATGATCCAGCGCTGGATGAATCGGAATGCGCAAGACTGAGCTCCTTTTCCATATAGCGATATCGACCTCGGCCGCTTTCCCCGAAGAGAGCCAGACTTCTGCCTGAAGGATCGTGAAGTTTTTCTCTAATTGCGCGAGCACTTCTCCCTTATCTCTTCGGGGATCTCGGAGATAGGCCGACCGGATGCGTATCCAGCCGTTGTCCGGCCTTGGCCGCTCAGTCCCTCGCTTCCATTCCAGGAGTCCCAGCCAGAGCTCGTTTTCGATGGCTAGTCGATCGTTCCCGATGCAGACTGGCTCCTTTTAATGATTCCTTTGATACTCTGAAAAGAGTCCTGAGGGCCGCGTCCAAGCTCGCCTCCGGTCTAAAGGCGAAGTGATGCCTGGAGAAGATCTGGCCAGGGCGATGCCCTGTTGGCTTCCCCGATGGATCTCAAGGCTACCCCGGCCCGCTCCGCATCCAGGGCCGCCTGCTTTCTTTTCCCCAGGATATGGTCATAGATCGCTTTTTACGCAGTAGCCCAGGCTCTGCCAGCTTTTGGAGGGGGTCGCGAGGATGAACTGGTCCAGCCAGCTCAAGGCCTCGGCGATAATCGCCCTTGACGGCATAGATATAGGCGATGATATCCTCCGACCCGAAATCCGGCTTGGATCCGCAGCGCTTCTTTGATATTGCGCGACCGCCTCGTCGAGCTGGCCGGTCCGGAAGTAGATACTCTCCGAGCGAATCCAGGGGATTAGCGTCTCCCGGCGCGGCCAGCGACGGCCTTTTTCAAGAATCTTCTCCGCTTCGGCCGAGATCACCCCATGGCCATATACAAATAGCCGAGCTGATTGAGGATGGACGCCCATTGGGGATCGAGCTCCAATGGCCTTGTTCTGCTTCAGCGATGGCTTCCGGATACATCTTTTTCTGCCGATAAGTCGTACGAAGAGCTGCGCGATGGGCTTCTTTTTCTTCGGGGATATTGGCGGCGATCTCCTGCGAGAATGGCGAATTGCTTTATCGGGATCTTGCTCGACTCTCCAGGCGTAAGAGGCCTCGATGTACAGCCGTCTCTTTTTCCGTCGCTTTTCCGGAAAACGCCTTGGCTTTCTCCAAGCGCCTCGGCGGCCCGTTGAGAATTCCCCTGAGTTGCGATGGAGTTCTGATCGAGGTAGAAATAGGCGACTGGCGAATTGGGGGTCGATCCCGACGGCCTCTTCTCGAGGTTCTTTCGGGCATCCATCGAAGTAGAACCGGCTTTAACTAGGTCCTCGCGCCCCAGGAGGAAGTATTTATAAGCTTCCAGACGACGATGTCTGGGTCTCCGAGATCTGAATCCTTCGTCTCCTCGGCGGCCTGTCTGCCGAGGCCGACGCCGCGGGATATGTCCCGGCTCAGCTTGCCGATCTGCTTGTCCAAGATGGTTTGCGCTCCATCGCCCCTTGGCGGTGGCGCTTTTCAGCAATTTCCCGGTCCGGACATCGTAGATCTTGACGTCCGTGGCGAATGTCTCGCCCGCCTTGACATAGCTTCCGACGACGAGCGCATCGACGCTGTCTTTCCGGCACAGCTCGAAACCGAGCTCGCTGTCGATGATCTCGACGTTGTCTTCTTTGCCGGTCTGCCGGAGAAGGTCGCGCAGCCGTTCGAAAGTCGTGACCTGGAGATATCTCGACTGCTCCAGGCTGGAGATGAGCAGGTTGGGGATGGCGGACTGAAGATAATCGTAAGCTCTTGTCGCCGGTTTGATTTTGAAAGGGGATGACCGCGATGGACCGCTCGACGGCCTTTCCCTGAAAAGCGAGGCGCCAGAGGGCGATCCCGAGGACGACGATCGTGGCCGCGGCCAAGCGCGGGGATCAGGAGTCTTTTCAGCCCGAATGTCACCGTGATTTCTCTGGCCGTCAGGGGTTTTCTCTTGGTTTTCTCTTTTTCCAGTGCCCGGGATCCCTTTCTCGATGGTCTCGATCTCCGCCCGCAACTCATCGGCCGTTTGAGGCCTTTTCTCCTTGGCTTTTTCCAAGCATTTGAGGATCAGCCGGCTGATCGGCAGCCGGGAAGCTGCGGGTTCCAGTCTCTTGGGTCCTTGGGCTTCTCGCCCTTGTGCTTCATGGCGACGCTGAGCGGCGTCTCCCCCTCAAAAGGAACCCGGCCCGTGACCATTTCGTAAAGGATGACGCCGAGCGAATAGATGTCGGACCGGGCGTCCACATCTTTCGCTTCGGCTTGCTCGGGGGACATGTAGTCCGGGCGTTCCGATGATGACGCCGGTCCCGGTGATGGCCTCCGTTTTCGAGGGAGCGGGCGATCCCGAAGTCCATGATCTTGGCGTTTCCCTCCCGGTCGATCATGATGTTGCCGGGTTTGAGGTCGCGGTGGATGACGCCCAGGCGGTGGGCCTCGGCCAGCCCTTCGGCCGCTTGGCGGGCGATGGACAGCGCTTTGGCCGGAGGCAACTGGCCGATCCTCTTGATCAGGCTTTTCAGGTCCTCTCCGGCGACATATTCCATGGTGATGAAGTGGGCGCCGCCGGCTCTCGCCCAGGTCATGCATGCGGCAGATGTTGCGGTGGCGTGATCTTTCGGGCGATCTTGAGCTCCTGACTGAATCTTTCGATGATCTTTCGGTCTGAGGAGATCTGCGGGTTGATGAGCTTGAGGGCCACTTCCTCATTGATCTTCTTGTCTTCGGCCCGATAGACGGCGCCCATGCCGCCCCGGCCCAGCTCTTCGATGATCTCGTAACGGCCGGCGAAAGAGCGTCCCGCGGGTCAGGTCCGATTGCGGCAGGCTAAGGGTTTCGGTGGTGGAAACGGTAAAATCCCGAGAAGCCGAGAGAGGTGTCCCGCACTTCGCCGCAATAGAGCGTATCTTTCGGGATTATCGAAATGACACTTGCGGCAGCCGACGGCCATTTTCTTTCGCTATTCTGCTTACTGAGGAAAAAGATATCAACGCGCGCGAAGATTAGTCAATTCCGATCTCGTGTCCGGTCTCGCAATTCTTTTTCCGCCAGGTCATTGGCGAGCACGACCACTAGGATTTCGAAATAGGAAAGTGCCTCCGTCAAAGTCCGACGGGGGATCGCCGTGACAGGACCCGAATTCCCGATGACGCGGTCACCGAAAGAGCTCGCTATCTCTGCGGATAAAGGTCGTTCCACCAGTCGGGCTGCCGCTTGAGCCGCCAGTCGAACCAGGCCAGGATCGTCTTCGTCCAGGCGATGCGCTTGGCGTAGCTGAGGATGTGATGGTCCTGGTCCAGGATCTCGATGAACTCGACCTCCCGGCCCAGGAGCTTGAGCGCCGTGTAGAGCTGGAAGCTCTCGCCGGGCGGGACGTTCGTGTCGGCCGACCCATGAAGAAGCAGCAGCGGGGTCGTGATCTTATCGGCGCTGTAGAGCGGGCTCTGGCCGACGTAGATGTCCCGCCGGTTCCAGGGGAAGCTGTCGGCGGTGGCGGCGGCGCTGTAGGCATATCCCCAGCGGCCCTCGCCCCAGTAGCTGGCGATCGAGCTGATCCCGGCGTGGGAGACGCCCGCCGCGAAAATGTCCGTTCTCGTGAGCAGGAGCTCGGTCATGAACCCGCCGTAGGAAGCGCCGATGCAGCCCACCCGCCGGGGGTCGACGAAAGGGTGCGCGGCCAGAAATTTCTTGACGCCGTCGATGATCTCGTCGGCCACGACGATCCCCCAGTCATTGACATGAACAGCCGAGAACTCCTGGCCGAACCCGGTCGCCCCGCTGGGCTGAAGGACGTAAACGACGTAACCCTGGGCGGCGTAGAGCTCCTTGGGATAGCGGCCGCCGAACGAATTTGTGGTCGGCGTCGTGCCGCCGTAATAATTGACGATGCAGGGGTATTGGCGGGCCGGGTCGAACCCGGGCGGATAATAGACCGAACCGTCGATGACGGTTCCGCGCTTGTTTTTGAAGGTCCAGGGCTCGAATTTGCCCGTGTCGAGCGCGATCCCTGTCTCCGCTCCCGTGTCCTGGAGCAGACGGACTGACGCCGAGTCGAGTGCGATCGAAAAAGCCTCGGGCGGTGTGTTGGGCTCGGAAGCGATGACGGCGGCCGTCCGGCCGTTCCGGGCGATACTCAGCTGCTCGATGACCTCAGCCCCGCAGGGAATGGGCGTGAAGCTCTTGTCGTGCAACGCATAGCGATACAGTCTCCGGCTTGCCCTGTCCGTCGTCAGGAGATAAATCAGATCGCCGTCCGGACCGAAATCGGCCTGGTCGATGCTCGGGTCGAAATCACGGGTCAGGGGTGTCGTCTGCCGCGTCCCGAGGTCATGCATATAGGCTTGAACGTCATATTCGTTGGGGATCATGCCCTTCCGGACTTTGACGCCCGCTCCGCCGAAAAGCGACGGGCCGCCCAGCATGAGGAGGGACTTTCCATCAGGAGACCACTGTGCGGAATTGAGCCAGCTCCCTTTCCAGATGACGCTTGTCTCGAGCGTTTCGAGGTCGAGGACCGAAAGTTCAGTTTGCGAATAGGGCCTGACCGTGGGGTCGAGGATCGTCCGCGACACGAGGAGCTTCCCGTTGTCCGGGCTGATGTCCTCGACGCGCGTCGAAAGATCACCCGCCGTCAGCCTCTGCCGGGCGCCCCCGGGCAGGGCGAGCCGGTAGAGGAACGAACGGCTCCGGAACCCGGGCTCGCGGTCGGCCAGGCTGCGGTGCCGCTTGACGCCCTCGATGTCTTTTTCGGCGTCCTCGGTGACTTCGTAGATGAGGAACGAACCGTCCCGGGCCCAGGTTTGCGTGCCCAGCTTGGGGACGCCGGCCAGGATGGGCTCGAAGCTGCCGTCGGCCATATCCCCGAGCCAGACCGTGCCCCCCGACTTGTCGTCGCTCCGCGTCGAAAACTTGAGCCCGTCCCCCGTCCACTCGACGGCGCCCGGCGAGCCCGGCCAGCGGAGTGTCCTGACCAATTTGCCGTCAAGGGTCCGGTAGATCTCGGCCCAGCTCTCGGACTCGTCCGAGGGCGGCTTGGTCTGCCGGACCGATAGCGCGATGTAGGCGCCGTCCGGTGAAATGGACACTCTCGTGGGTTTGGGTCCGTCGAGAAGAAGCGGAATGGAGATCCTCAGCTTGTCTTTTCCGGCGGCGACGGTCAAAGCCGAGAGGCCGAACCTCTCTTCCACCTCGAGCGAAGCGCCCATCGACCATTCCGCCCCCGCTGACCGGTCATATAATGATCTGATGACCAGCAATGCTCTCCCGTTTCGAGCTTGAGGTCGGCGGTCACGGGTTCGACCGCGCCGGAACTGGAGGTGGCGCCGGCCGCCGCGCCCTCCGCCATGGACGCCTTTGATTTGGCGGCGATTGGCCGGCCGTCCAGATACGCCTGGAACGGCTGCACCGATACAAACGAGATCCGGGCGGGCAGGTATCGCGCGGCGTCGATGAACGCCGTAAAATACGCCGTTTCGAACGCCGCGCCCGAAGGCGCGATCGCCGCTCCCTTGTCGCCGGCCGCGAGCGTCCGCCAGGCGGACTTCTTACCGTCCGTCCACAACAACTCGCCGCCGTCTTGGGGATGGAGACCGCTCAACTCAGCGGGTTCGAACTTGAGGAGGTCGCCGACTCCGAACGGTTTGTCACCCGCGCCGCCGAATCCCGGCAGGGGGGAGGCCAGCGGACCGGCGACGAGCCAGCTCTCCACCCGGGTCGTCGCCTTCGGGGTCTTGGAAGGGATGTCCTCGGCCGGCAGAATGCCGGCGCAGATCACGACAGCCAGGAGAGCTCCGAGCCCGGCCGCCGATCGCCGTTCTTTGTTCATGCTTTCGGTCCTGTTCAGCAAGAGCGTCTTCTTGCACACTCAGGTTATCCGTCCGGCCGGGACAGGCGGATCCGGCAAAGCCGGGGCTCAGGACGTTTTCCGGCCCAGCCACGCCGCCGCCGCGGGCTTGTTCTCGGCCGTCCAGCGGTAGTAATCGATGTTCTTGAGCCCGGAGGCCGCATCCTCGTCGAGGATGAATTTCACGTCCGGATGGAGCTGGAGCGCCGAGGCGGGACAGGAGGCCGTCACCGGCCCCTCGATCGCCCTGGCCACGCTCTCCGCTTTGCCCCGTCCGTTGGCGATGAGCACGATCGACCGCGCCTCGAGGATCGTGCCGACGCCCATGGTCAGGCAGAAGCGCGGCGCGTCCGATTCTTTTTCGAAATGCGGGGCCAGCTCCTTCGTCATCTCCCGGGTCAGGGTCAGGAGCCTCGTCCTCGAGACTAGGGACGAGCCGGGGAGGTTGAAGGCGATATGACCGTCGGCGCCGATCCCCAGGATCTGGAGGTCGATCCCGCCCGAGCTCACGATCTTCCGTTCATACTGCCGGCAGTGCTCCTCGATGTCGCCGCCGGTCCCCGGAAGGAGGTGGATGTTTTCCGGCTTGAGGTTGACGCGGCCGAAGAGGTGGTCGTTCATGAACCGGGCGAAGCTCTGAGGATGGCCGGCGCCGAGACCGACGTATTCGTCGAGGTTGAAAGTCACGAACTCCGAGAGATCGAGCTCGCCCCGTCCGTGGAGCGCCGAGAGACGCGCGTACAGGCCGACGGGCGTGTTCCCGGTCGGCAGCCCCAGGACCAGGTTTTTCTTTTTCCGGCAGGCCCGGAGGACGATCCCGGCCATCTCTTCGCTCATGGCGTCGTAATCGGGCTTGATGATGATTTCCATGGCACGTCCTTGAAGTCTGATTTTCCCGCGGTCATTATATATGAATTTCCCGCCGCCCTGAAGACGGGGGGTGACAAGCGGCCCGTTTTTTTATATGTTATTCGGAGTGACGATGACGAGGACGGGAGGCTCACATGGCGTGTTCACGTCGGGCCGGCCGGCTCCACGGAAAGCCGGCGGTCCTGCTGGCCGCGGCGCTGGCTCTGACCTGGCTGGGGCTCGCCCCGACGGCGCTTTTCTCTGAGACCCCCGCCATGGTCCGGCAGTCTCTCGACGGCGACTGGCAGTTCCGCCAGTCCGGCCTGGACAAGTGGCATCCGGCCCGCGTCCCGGGCTGCGTGCATTTGGACCTGATGGCGGCGGGCATCATCCCCGACCCCTTCTACCGGGACAACGAGCGCCGCGTCCAGTGGGTCGAAACCGCCGACTGGGAATACCGGCGGGAATTCAAGCTGGCCTCCTCGGTCCTGGGCAACAGCCACATCGAGCTCGTGGCCTCGGGCCTGGACACGTTCGCGACGGTCTTTCTCAACGGACAGAAGATCGCCGAGACGGACAACATGTTCCGCGGCTGGCGGTTCGATATCAAGCCGTTCGTCCGCGCCGGGAGCAACGAGATCGTCATCCGGTTCGGCTCGCCGGTGGCGAAGGCCAAGACCCTCGAAGCGGCGCTCCCCCACAAGCTCCCCGGCAACTCCCCCCACATCCGCAAGGCGCCGTACCAGTTTGGCTGGGATTGGGGGCCGAGGCTGGTCACCTCGGGCATCTGGCGGCCGATCGCAATCGAGGCCTGGGACATCGCCCGGGTCGGCGAGGTCGAGCTCAGCCAGGATTTCATCCAGATGAACAACGTCCTCGTCCGGACGAAGATCAATGTCCTGGCCGACGGGAACCACACCATCGCCCTCAAGACGACCTTCACCGGGAAGGACTCCTTCACCTACAGCGAGATGGCGGACCTCAAGACCGGCGATAACCTGAGCGACAAGACCTTCCGCGTGGTCGACCCGGAGCTCTGGTGGCCGGCTGGCATGGGTCCGCAGAACCTCTACACGGTGACCGTCGAGCTCTACCAGAAGGGCCGGCTCCTCGACGTCCTCGAGAAGCGGATCGGGTTCCGGACCATGGCCCTCGAGCAGACGGACGACGAGTGGGGCAAGAGCTTCCGGTTCGCCGTCAACGGCGTGCCGTTTTTCGCCAAGGGCGGCAACTGGATCCCGGCGGATTCATTCCCTTCGCGAGTGACCCGGGCGAAGTACGAGGCGCTCCTCCGCGACTGCGCCGCGGCCCACATGAACATGCTCCGGGTCTGGGGCGGCGGCATCTACGAGTCCCCGGATTTCTACGACCTCTGCGACGAGCTCGGCCTCGTCGTCTGGCAGGATTTCATGTTCGCCTGTTCGCTGGTCCCGGGCGACCCCGCCTTTCTCGACAACGTCCGGGCGGAGGCGGAGCAGGTCGTCAAGGACCTCCGCCATCATGCGTCGATCGCCCTCTGGTGCGGCAACAACGAGTGCGAAGAGGGTTGGTTTCACTGGGGCTGGAAGGAAAAGTATCCCGCCTCGGTCTGGGAGGATTACGAGAAGGTCTTCAGCCGGATCCTGCCCAAGGCGGTCGAGACGTTCGACCCGCGCCGCCCCTACTGGCCGAGCTCGCCCCATTCCACTCAGACAGGCGATCCCCGCTCGGACACATCGGGCGACATGCACTACTGGGGGGTCTGGCACGGCCAGGAGCCGTTCGCCGCGTACCGGAAGCAATCCCACCGGTTTTTCAGCGAGTTCGGGTTCCAGTCGTTCCCGCTGCTGGACACTGTCCGGGCGTTCACCAAGCCCGAGGATTGGAACATCGCCTCTCCCGTCATGGAGCTGCACCAGAAGCACCCCGAGGGCAACCGCCTCATCCTCCTCTATCTCCTCGACCACTACCGCCTGGCCAGGGATTTTCCCTCGCTCCTCTGGCTGAGCCAGGTGCTGCAGGCCGAGGCCATGAAGATCGCGGTCGAGCATTTCCGGAGCCAGATGCCCCGCACCATGGGCGCCCTCTATTGGCAGGTCAACGACTGTTGGCCGGCGGCCTCCTGGTCGGGGACGGATTATTACGGCAACTGGAAGGCGCTCCACTATTACGCCCGGCGGTTCTTCAGCCCCGTCCTCCTGGCGCCGGTCGAGGATGACCAGTGGCTCAGGATCTTCGCCGTCTCCGACCTCGGCCAGCCCGTGACCGGCGATCTCGTCGTGGGCGTGCATACTTATGAGGGGAAAACACTCCAGGAAGGGAAGACCTCGGTGAGGCTCGACCCGCGATCGAGCCGGATCGTGCTGAACAAGCCCCTGGAAGAGCTCCGGCAGGGCCTGGCGCCCGAGGAGATCTACCTCTCAGCCGAGCTGAAAAAAGGGACGGAAACGCTGAGCCGGAACATTTATCATTTCTCCGAGCTCAAGCGCGTCGAGCTGCCCGAGCCGGGGATCCGGACGGAGTTCTTGAACGACGGCGGAAAGACGATCGTGCGGCTGACGGCCGCACGTCTGGCGAAGGATGTTTACCTTTCGGCGCCCGGTCTGAAAGGCCGGTTCTCGGATAATTTCTTCGACCTTCTCCCGGGACAAAGCCAAGACGTGGCTTTCCTGGGGGAGGCGGTGGTCGGCGCGGACGCCCTCAGGCAGGCTCTGAAAATCACCAGCCTGAAAGACAGTTACTGAGCTTCCGCGTGCCGTTCCGGGGACCCCGTCCCTTATTCTCCGGTGACGGGCTCGCCGGCTCCAGGTTCCCCGGCCTCGGGTTCGCCGGTTTCCGGACCACCCTCGCCCAGCTCGTCCGCCTTCTCCTTGGCCAGACGGCGGAGTCTTTTTTCCTCTTGTTTTTTCAGGCGCTGGAGCTCTTTGTTTCGCTTCGTGCTCTTATACGCCCTGCTGCTTTTTACCAAGTCTCCTGTGCCTCCTATTCTTGATTCACTCCGCGACGGATCAATTCTTTTCCAGGATCTCGAGGTTGACTCTTTTCTTGAGCTTCATGCCGGCGGCGCCCAGGATGGTCCGGATAGCCTGGGCGTTCCGGCCCTGTTTGCCGATGACCTTGCCCATGTCCTCCGGAGCAACGGTCAATTCCAGGATGGCACTCTGTTCCCCGTCCAGTTGGGTCACCTTCACCTTGTCAGGGTTGTCCACCAGTGCCTTGACGATCATCTCGACGAGTTCTTTCACTGCAGCCTCCTTTGACACAGGAATCGAATCAAATCGCTCGACACCACTTCTCACAGGCGCCGGTCTTCCCCGGGGGGCGCCCCTGTTTGAGCGCCCCGCGGGATGCGCCGTTTCTATTCTCTCAGGAAACAGCTTGCAGAGCAACCAAAAAAAACATCTTTGTGACAGCCGGGGGGGCCGGGCGGCAGAGGTGAAAGCGTCGATCCTTGACGATGGGGGCCAAACTCCACATAATCCACCTGTGTCGCCCATGAAGCGCCGCTGCCGTCGCGCCTCTTCAAGGCGTACCGGATGAAGTTGGGAAGGCCATGAAGATTCTCTGGAAGTATCTCCGGCTCCAGCGATGGCTGATCGCCGTTTCCCTCGCCCTGGCGGGAACGAGCCAGCTGCTGAGCCTCGTCGACCCGCTGATCTTCGGCAAGATCATCGACGATTACGCCACCCGGCCGGGCAATCGCCCCGAAGACGAATTGGTGAGAGGGGTCCTGTGGTGGCTGGGGGTGGCCGTCGCCATCGCCCTGCTGGCCCGCGTCGCCAAGTCCTTCCAGGAATACCTGACCCGGCTGGCCGTTCAGAAGTTCGGCATGCAGATCTTCAACGACGGCCTGCGGCAGACCCTCCGGCTGTCTTTCCAGGAATTCGAGGAGCAGCGGAGCGGCGAGACCCTGTCCGTGCTGCAGAAAGTGCGGATGGACACGCAGCAGTTCGTCAACTCGTTCATCAACATCCTCTTCTCGTCGATCGTCGGCATCGGGTTTCTGGTCTGGTATTCGGTCACCAAGAACTGGCTCCTGGTCCCCGTTTTCATCATCGGCATCCTGGTCCTGGGGTCCCTGACCGGGCTGCTCAGCAAGCAGATCAAGACGACACAGCGCTCGATCAACCGTGAAACCTACAAGATGTCGGGTGTCATCACGGAATCGCTCCGGAACATCGAGCTCGTGAAAAGCCTCGGGCTCACCTTTCCCGAGATCCGGCGGCTGAGGGAGCAGACCCTGAAGATCTTCAATCTGGAGATGGAAAAGGTCAAGAAGGTGCGCACGCTGACCTTTCTCCAGGGCACGGCGCTCAGCATCCTCAAGCAATCCATCCTGTTCATCCTCCTGTGGCTGATCTTCAGGAATGTCCTGACAACGGGCGAACTGATCGCCATGCAGTTCATCTCCACCTCGATCTTCGGGCCCCTGCAGGACCTGGGGAACATCATCCTCAGCTACCGGGAGGTGGACGCCTCGATCGCCGCGTTCGACCAGCTGATGCGGAAACCGGTCGAACAGCGGCCGGAGAACCCGGTCGAAATCGGCGAGCTGCGGGACATCCGGTTCCAGGAGGTGGTCTTCCGCCACCGGACGGCGACCTCGAACGCCATCGACGGGATCTCCTTCAGCGTGCGGACGGGGGAGACCATCGCCTTCGTCGGGCCCTCGGGCTCGGGAAAGTCCACGCTGGTCAAGCTCCTCGTCGGGTTGTACAGGCCGGTCGGCGGCGAGATCTTTTTCAACGGACAGCCGGCTTCCTGCATCCGATATAATCCCTTGCGCCGGCAGATCGGGTTTGTCACCCAGGATACCCAGCTGTTCGCGGGAACGATCAAGGACAACCTCCTGTTCGTCAAGCCCGAGGCCGCCGACGCGGAGATCGTGGATGCCCTGCACAAGGCGGCGTGCGGCCAGCTGCTAGGCAGCACTTCTCGTGGCATAGACACGGTTTTGGGGGAAGGCGGCATGAAGCTGTCGGGGGGTGAAAAACAGCGCGTTTCCATCGCCAGGGCGCTGCTGCGCAAGCCGCGGTTGTTGATCTTCGACGAGGCGACTTCGGCCCTTGATTCCTTGACGGAGGTCGACATTACCGACACCATCAGGGATATCTCCGAAACCCGGGAGCAGATCACCATCCTGATCGCCCACCGGCTGTCCACCGTGATGCACGCGGACGTGATCTACGTGCTGGAAAAAGGGAAGATCACCGAAACGGGCTCGCACGACGCGCTGCTCCTCCAAAAGGGCCTGTACTACGCCATGTGGCGGCAGCAGGTGGGCGAGCGAAGATCGTAGGCCTGGTCTTTTCTTTCGGCGCGAGTCTGATATAACTTTCCGTATGAAAAGAGCGTTCGCCGGCTTGTTGCTCCTCGCCGCCCAGCATTTTATCTGAGGCAACGCCTGTCCGAGGCTGACGACTCGGGGTTGAGGGCGCTGATTTGTGTTCAGGCCCCGGCGGTGAAACTGAATTTTTCTTTAGTGGCGCGCCCCGCAATTAGCTTGGTTCTCAAATGAACTGCGAAGATGCACCACCGCGGGGGAGTTTAAGACGGACGGCGCCGTCCCCCTCAGGGGCTCAGCGGAGTGAAATGAAGCGCCGAGGGGGGAGGTTGACTACTCCCTGGAAGTGTCCCGTCTAGGCAACAGATTTTGGCAAGAGAATTACGAGACGGGACACTGGCGATGGCTAAGGATCCTTGATACGGCGGCTCGCCAGCCGGCGTATAACGTCCTGGCCTCCGGTCTCGGCATCTCCGGGAGGAACGTCGTGTCGCCGCTTCTCGCCTTTTCGATCTCGGCGGTGCCCGTCCAGCAGCCGACGCCCAGCCCGGCCAGGTAGGCCGCTCCGAGCGCCGTCGTTTCGATGGACCGAGGGCGGACCACGGGCATGCCCAGGACGCCGGCCTGGAACCGGCAGAGGAAATCGTTGGCCGCCGCCCCGCCGTCGACCCGAAGGTCACGGAGCCTCAGCCGCGTGTCCTTGCGCATGGCGTCGAGGACGTCCTTTGTGGAGTAGGCCATGGCTTCGAGAGCGGCCCGGACGAGGTGGTTGCGGTTTGTCCCGCGCGTCAGGCCGATTATGGCGCCCCGGGCCTCGGAATCCCAATAGGGAGCGCCCAGCCCGACGAAGGCGGGGACGAAATAAACGCCGCCGGTGTCCGGCACGGCCAGAGCCATGGCTTCGGATTGAGCGGAGGTCTTGAGCAGCCCGAGCTCGTCGCGGAGCCACTGGACGGCGGCGCCGGCGATGAACACCGCGCCTTCAAGGGCGTAGGCGGGCCGGCCGTCCGGGCCGCAGGCCACGGTGGTGATCAATCCGTGGCGTGAAGCGACCCGGCGGCGGCCGGTATTGAGAAGGATGAAGCAGCCCGTTCCGTAAGTGTTCTTGATGGCGCCCGGACGGAAACCGGCCTGGCCGAAGAGGGCGGCCTGCTGGTCCCCGGCGATCCCCGCCACGGGAAGTCCGGCCGGCAGGCGGCCGATCCGTGCCGTGCGGCCGAAAAGGCCCGCGGACGGGCGGACTTCGGGCAGCACGGCCGCGGGGATCCCGAAGATCTCGAGGAGGTCCGCATCCCAGTCCAGCTTCCCGATATCGAAGAGCATCGTGCGCGAGGCGTTGGTGGTGTCGGTGGCGTGGCTGCGGCCGCCGGTGATCTTCCAGAGGACCCAGGAATCCGCCGTGCCGAAACACAAGTCGCCGGATTCCGCCCGGCGCCGGCGGCCGCCCCGGTCCAGGAGCCACTCCAGCTTCGACGCCGAAAAATAAGCGTCGACGGGCAGACCCGTCTTGGCTCGGATGAGATCGTTCAGGCCGGAAGCCGCCGCCAGCTTTTGGCAGCGGGGGGCGGTGCGCCGGCATTGCCAGACGATCGCCTTCGCCTCGGGCCGGCCCGACCTCCTGTCCCAGAGGAAAGTCGTCTCGCGCTGGTTCGTGATCCCGACGGCGGCGATGGACGAAGGCGCGACCTTCTCCAGGACGCGCTGGATCGTACGATACACGCTTCGCCAGATGTCCTCGGGGTCGTGCTCGACCCAGCCGGGCCGGGGAAAGATTTGGGGGAACGCCGCATAGCTCGAGGCGACAGCCCGGCCGCGGCGGTCGTAGACGATCGAGCGGCTGCCGGTCGTGCCCTGGTCGATCGCCAGAATGTATTCCATGTCAGGTCCTGGGATCGGCCCAGTCCAGGATGTCCCGGAAAACCTTTTCCCGGCCCAGGTCGATCGACAGGGCGTGGAGCATTTCGGGATACTCCACGACGGTCTTGTCGGCGAGGCGGAGCTTGGCGAACAGCCTGCGGCTGGCCCGCTCGTCGACGAGATAGTCCATGCCGGAGATAAGGAAGAGGACAGGTCTGTTGAGTGTCGGGGCCAGCTTCTTGACCTTCCCCTGCTCGCGCATGATGCTCATGAGGCAGGCCAGGCTGCCGATCCGGATTTCGCCGGGGTCGGCGTCCATGACGGACTGGTGGGCGGCGTCCCGGGTGAGCATGGCCGAAGTATAAGGAATCGGGATCGTTTTTTGCGGATGAAACAGGATGCACGCGGCCAGGGTCAGGTAGGATGAAAGGGGGAACTTCAGCCCGTTTTTGAAATCGGGGGACATCAGGACAAGTCCGTTAAACGCCCCGGGGTGGCGGCAGACGGCGTTGAAAGCCACCAACCCGCCGACGCTCTCGCCGAGGAGGAAGATCTTCCGGCCCGGGTTCTCAGCGGCGATCGTTTCCCCCAGAGTCAGGACGTCGCGTTCCCAGACGCGGAGCGAATCGACGTGGCCGCGCGGCCGTTCGGGCGTCAGGCCGTAGCCGCGCAGCTCGATGGCATAAGAGGCATAGCCGGCCTCGGCGAGATGGCCGGCGAGGAAGGCCCAGCGGGCCGACTGCGCCCCCAAACCGTGGACGAGGAGAAACGCGGCCTTGGCCGGACCGCCCCGCGGCCGGGCTTCCCACTTACGGTAAAGGACATTGGCTCCGATGAGTTCCGGCATGGCCGGGATTATACCAAATCCCGCCCGTGCCCCGAAACCCGACAAAATTGTATTTGATTCGACAAATTTGTCGCGAAAGAAACCCGCCGGTATCCGAAAAAGACTGGGATTAAAGGAGAATTCCTCTGGCACGATACTTGCTTAAGATATGGACTGAGAGTTAACGGTCCAGGCCCTTCGGGGCCTGAAATTTAAATTCAGGAGGTTCTAATGAACTCGAAGAGGACTCAGGTTCTGGTGCTGCTTCTTCTGATGTGGACTGTCGGCGGTGCCGCCTTCGGGCAAACGGGCACCCTGCCGGCCGGCCGCAGAGGGACGGCGCTTATTCCCCTTACCGATGTCGAGAAAGCCACCATGATCCACATGCGGGAGGAAGAGAAGCTGGCCCGTGATGTGTACATCATGATGTACGAATTTTGGGGAGACGCGATCTTCTCGAACATTTCCGTCTCCGAGCAAAGACACATGGATGCCATTCTGCAGCTTCTTGTTAAGTACGGGGTTCCCGACCCGGCATCGGGCAGCGCCGTGGGCGTTTTCAGCGATCAGGGCCTTCAGAAGCTGTACACGGATCTCGTCAGCCAGGGTCAGTTGTCGCTCCTGGATGCCTGCCTGGTCGGCCGGGCCATCGAGGAGCTGGACATCACCGATCTGCTGAAGGCGATCGACGAGACCGATAAAGCGGACCTCGAAAGGGTTTATTCCAACCTTCTGAACGGCTCCTACCATCATCTCCGCGCCTTTAATTTTCATATAGATAACCTTCAGTAACAGATGAGCGCCGGAGCCCGTCCTCACAGGCAGGGGGCGGGCTCCGGCCCGATCCCGCCTTCAAACCCGGCTCCGGCGCAGCGTCAGACAGCTCCTCCGCGCCGGATGTCCCTTGTCCACCCGATCCAGAGATCTTTTTTACCGGCAGGGAACTTTTTGGGCCGGGCGCAGGTATAACTAATGAGGCGGTTTGGGACTGCCCGAGCCGGGGCAGGCGGCTTGACTTCTCCCGGAGAAGAGAATATGTTTTTTTCTTTCCCGGAACACCGGGATGGGGCGGTGGAGTCGTGTTGGGGATGAATCCTGACTCGAAGCCGCAGGGCGTCCGCGTCCCCGCGCTCAACCTTTGAACATGGCCTGAGTGAACCATCCCGTGCTGAAGCTCGCTAACCTGAAAAAGTCGTACCTGATGGGTGAGACCTCGGTGCTGGCTCTCAAGGGTATCGACCTTCACATCCGACCCAACGAATTCGTGGCCGTCATGGGCGCGTCGGGTTCCGGAAAATCAACGCTGATGAACATCTTGGGCTGCCTGGACAAGCCGACGGAAGGCTCCTATCTCCTCAGCGGGAAAGAGGTGAGCCGCCTGAACGATGACGAGCTGTCCTTCATCCGGAACAAGCACCTGGGGTTCGTGTTCCAAAATTTCAACCTGCTGCCGCGTTACTCGGCCCTGAAAAATACCTACCTGCCCCTGAAGTATTCCGCGGGCCGCCCGGAGGACGGCATGGAGAGGGCCGCCCGGATGCTGGAGCTGACCGGACTCGCCGGGCGCTTGACCCACCGGCCGTCCCAGCTTTCCGGAGGGGAGTGCCAGCGAGTCGCCTTGGCCAGGGCCCTGATCAACGACCCCGACATCATCCTGGCCGACGAGCCGACCGGCAACCTGGATTCGGTGACGGCCCACGAGATCATGGCGCTCGTGCGGCGGCTCCACGAGCGCGGCCAGACGATCGTCATGGTCACTCACGAACCGGATATCGCCGCCTATGCCGGCCGGGTCATCACGCTCAAAGACGGGAGGATCATCAGTGACTCGCCGACTCCTTAGGGCGGGAGGAAGGAAGACGGCAAAGGCCGTTGCCGCGGCGTCGGTCCTGGCGGTGCTGTTCATCTCGCTTCCGGGTCAGGCCCGAGCGGCCGAAGAGAAGAACCTATCCCGGGTCGCCAAGGGAGACTTCCGGCAGGTCCTTGCCCTGACCGGGTCTCTGACGGCCCTGAGGTCGGAGGAGTTTAAAGTCCCGGTACTTCAGGGCTGGCGGATCCAGATCAAATGGATGGTCAAAGAGGGCGATTCGGTGAAGCCCGGCGACCCGGTCGTCAGGTTCGACACCGCCAACCTGGCCGCCGAGCTCGAGACGACCCAGGATTCGCTGCGGACCAAACGGGAGGAGAAAGTCCAGAAAGAGGCCGACTATCGACACCAGAAGTTCGAATTGGAGGTGGCGGTCAAGAAGGCCGAAAACGAACTGCGGCGGAAAGAGATCGACGCCTCCATCCCCGAGGGCATCGAATCCCGTTTCGATTATGACCGGAAACAGCTCGAAAAGAAGAAGAGCGACCATTCGCTCGAGACCGCCGAGACGAACAAGCTCGTCAGACTGGTCGAGACAGAGAGCCAGGTCAAGACGCTCGAGATCGAGATCGGGGAGCTCGAGGCCAAGCTGATCAAGACCCGTAAAAGCCTGGAGGATCTGACGCTTGCCGCCCAGACTCCGGGGGCCGTCATCTATGGCGTGGATGAGTGGAGCGGCCGGAAAGTCCAGGTCGGGGACATCGTCTTCTCCACCACGACGGTCGCCCAGATCCCCGACCTGTCGTCTCTACGGGTCCAGGCCTGGGTCAGTGAGACCCATGTCCAGCAGGTCAGAGCGGGCCAGGAGGTCGAACTCTCGCTCGACGCCTACCCCGACAACCGGTTCCGGGGTGTCATCAAGGAGATCTCCCAGAGCGCCGAGTCGATCCGGCGATGGGGAAAATCGAACTACTTCAGGGCCGACGTCGAGGTGGACAAGCTCGACCCGGACTTCATGAAACCGGGGATGAGCGTCAAGTGCGATGTCCTCGGGGCTCCCCGCCAGGACGTCTTTCTGATTCCGCTGGAGATGACCTTTTTCGACGGGCGGTCCTTCTGGATCAAGCCCGGAACGGGCGAGCCGCTGAGCGTGACTCATCTGGGTTTCAATGATTTCGTGCTGGCCGCCAGCCCCGATCGGAACCCCGGCCTCAAGGCCGGCCTGGCGCTCCTGCCGATCGACGGCCTGCCGGCGGAGAAGGAGTCAAAGACCGGTGAAAGAAAATCGAAAGACTGAAGCGGCCCTCGACACGCTGGCCGCGGCGCTGGTCTTATGTCTTGTCGCCTGTTCTCCGTCGGGCAAGTCCCGGGTCGTCAAAGTGGTCAAGGGGCCTTTCGATATCAAGATCCACGCCACGGGGCAGCTCCAGTCGGCGGCGTCCTTCTATGTCGGCTGCCCGTCCGTCGAGCGCGTCTGGCGGTACACGATCTCCTTCATGGCGCCGGAAGGCAAACCGGTCAGCGAGGGCGATCCGATCCTGACTTTCGACTCCCGGGAGCTCCTGCAGAGGCTCCAGCTCAAGCAGGCGGAGCTCGATACCGGGATGAAGGAGCTGGAGCGAACACGCCTTCAGGAACGGCAGACCCAGGAAGATTTCGTTCTCCAGACCGAGGAAGCGAAGGTCAATACGCAGAAAGCCAGGCAGAAAGTGGACGTCCCCGAGGACTTCATGGCGGAGAACGAATTCCTGAAGCTGAAGATGGACTTCGATCTGGCCGAGCTCCAGGAAAAGCTGGCGGAAAGCCGCGTGGCCAACCAGGACTCGGGGATGAAAACCAGGATCCACGTCCAGGAATCGAAGGTCGCCACGCTCAAGGACGAAGTGGACAGGCTCAACCGGGACATCAAGAAAATGACTTGCGCGGCGCCCAAACCGGGGCTCGTCGTCTATACCCCGGACTGGGACGGCAAGAAAAAGGCCGTGGGAGATACCTGCTGGATGGGTGAGAATATCCTCGAACTCCCCGACCTCAGCCGGATGCAGATGAAGGCGGTGATCCTCGAATCGCAGGCCGGCCGGGTCAAGGCCGGCCAGAAAGCCGACGTCCGGCTCGATGCCAACCCGGACCGAATATTCAAGGGAACCGTTATCTCGTTGGGCCGCATCTTCCGGATCAAGTCGGACAGCCAGCCGGCGATCGTGTTCGATGCGGTCATTGACCTCTCCGAGTCGGACCCCCAGCTGATGCGGCCCGGCATGGCCGCCGGCGTCGACGTCACCATCTCCTCAAAAGAAAACGCCCTCCAGGTTGCGGAAGCGGCCCTCGTCTATCAAGAGGGAGGCATCGCCGTGCGGAAAAAGGGCCGGTTTTCCGAGGACCTTGTCGCCGTGACCATCGGCGCCCGGTCGGCGGGCGTCGTCGAAGTCCTGAGCGGGCTCGGCGAGAAGGATGAGGTGGTCATCAGGACCGGGGCCCGGGAGGGGGAACGATGAGAACGAGAGACTTCGCGGCCGGGCTGATCCTGGCTGCGGCCGTCCAGGCCGCCTGCCGGGGAACGGCCGGCGAGGCCATGGCCAGCCTGAAAGTCCGCCGGGGGGCCTTCCAGGTCGTCATTCCCGCCTTCGGCGAGCTGCAGGCCGCCAAGTCCACCCCGATCGTCGTTCCTCCCGAGAGCCGCTTCGGCAGCCAGACCATCGGCTGGATGGCCCCGGAATTCTCTTCGGTGAAAACAGGCGACGTCGTCATCCGGCTGGCCAGCACCGAGCTCGTCGAGCTGCTCCGGACGGAGGAGGCCGCCCTGGCCAAGATCGACCTCGAGATCTACACTAAAGGGAAGCAGCTCGATAAGGAGGGGTCCGATCTGACCGGGGAGATCGCGGTCACCTCCATCCAGCGAAAGCTGGCGGACGTTTACGCCGCCCGGGACGAGCGCATCTTTCCGCGCAACAAGATCATCGAGGACGCGGTCGACCTCAATTATCAGACGGTCAGGGAGCGCCATTTCGAACGGAAAAAGGACCAGCTGGATGATCGGGTGACCGCCGAGCTTCAGCTCCTGCAGTCGAAGGCCAACACCTGCCGGGTCAAGATCGGCCAGTACCGGGACCAATTGAGCAAGCTGGAGATCCGGGCACCGCACGACGGCATCCTGATCATCAACAAGCTCTGGAACGGGGAGAAATTCCGGGTCGGGATGAACGTCTGGGGAGGGCAAAAGCTGGGGTCCTTGCCCGACCTGAGCGTGATGGAGGCCAAGCTGTTCGTCCTGGAATCCGAAGCCTCCGGGCTCAAGGAGAGCCTGCCGGTCTCCGTGACCCTGGATTTTGAACCGGGACGGATCTTCGGCGGCAAGCTCGCCGGCCTCGATACCGTCGCCAAACCGCTGACCGAGGAGAGCCCGTCGAAGTACTTTGAAACCAAGGCCAGCCTGGAACTCACCGACCCGGCCTTGATGAAGCCGGGCGTCCAGGTGAAAGCCTCGATCTTCGTGGAGAAGCTGGACGATGTCATCACGGTTCCCAACCAGGCGATATCCTATGAGAAGGACCGGGCGTTCCTGCTGGTGAAGAAATCGGCCAAGGTCCGGAAGCGGCAGGTGGACGTCGGCGCGCGGAGCCTCACCCTGACGGTCATCACCCGGGGACTCGAGGCGGGCGAAGAGGTCCTGCTGGGGCATCCGAAGACCGCCGCTGAGGAATGACCCGAATGAAGATCAAGATCGAGATCGCGGAATCGGCGGAATCGCTGCTTCAGCACAAGCTGCGCACCCTGCTGACGCTGCTGGGGATGATCTTCGGGGTGGGGGCGGTGATCGCCATGCTCAGCATCGGCAAGGGGGCGGAGCGCGAAGCCCTTCAGCTGATCGATACCATGGGACTCCGCAACATCATTGTCAGGGCCAAGGTCTACGAGGAAAGCAAGCTGAAGGAGATCCGGGAGAGCTCCGCGGGGCTCACCCTCCAGGACCTCGAGGCCGCCCGGGAGACCCTGCCGTTCCTGAGCACATACAGCGCCGGCAAGCAGGTCAAGGTCTACGCCCTGTTCACCGGGGCCGGAGAGAGCGACGCCGAGGTCTGGGCGGTCACGCCCACCCATCTCGGAATGGCCAACCTGACCATGAATCGCGGCCGGTTCCTGTTGCCGTTCGACGACCTCATCTACGCGCACGTCTGTGTCATCGGCTCGCGCGTTGCCCAGGTGCTTTTTCCCGGCGAAGATCCGATCGGCCGGCACGTCAAAATCAATCACGTCTGGCTGACCGTCGTCGGGATCCTGAGGGATAAGAACATCATCAGGGAAGAATTCCAGGGCATCCCCTTGAAGGGCGAGCAGAACAACATCTATGTCCCTCTCCAGACCGCGCTGAAGATGTTCCGCTTCGGCCCGTACGATCCCGAGATCGACGAGTTTCGCGTCCAGATCAATCGGGATATCACGAGCGGCGCGGCCGCGGCGACGCTCGCCTACCTGATGAAGCGGCGCCACAAGGACATCGAGGACTACGAGATGATCGTGCCCGAGGCGCTGCTCGAGCAGCATCGCAAAACGCAGGGCATCTTCACGATCGTCATGGCCTGCATCGCGGGGATCTCGCTCCTCGTGGGCGGGATCGGCATCATGAACATCATGCTGGCCACGGTGCTCGAGCGGACCCGGGAGATCGGGCTGCGGCGGGCCGTGGGGGCGCGGCAGAGGGACATCAAGCGCCAGTTCATCGCCGAGACGGTCTCCATCTCCGCGATCGGCGGGATGGCGGGCATCCTTTTCGGGTTCGGCCTGTCTGTCGCCATCGGCGCCGTCACGGGCTGGGCGGTGGGCTGGTCGATCACCTCCATCCTGCTCTCGTTTATTGTCTGCACCGTCATCGGCCTGGCCTCCGGGATCTATCCGGCGATCCAGGCCTCGCGGCTCGATCCCATCGAGGCGCTCCGGCACGATTAAAAAATAATCCTATTAATCTCAATTTCCCCATCCGGGGCGGAACCCTGTATTCGCTTGGCCTGCCATTCATCCGTTGAGCATTATTATTTAAAGCCGCGAGACGGGTCCATATTCTGGCCTCCGGCTTGTTTTGGCGGCCGTTCGCTCCTAGAATGATGACCATGAAAAAAGCGGCCGCCTCGATCGCGCTCGGAATCGTCGTCCTGGCCGCCCTCGCTGGGGTCTTCGCCGGGATCATCCGGGGCGACATGTCGGATTTCGGCGTCCCGTACCGGAACGCCGGCCGGGTTCTTCAGGGGGAGACCCTCTACCGTGCGACAGACGGCCATCTCCAGTACAAGTATGCGCCGGTCTCGGCCCTGTACTTCGCCCCGTTCGCCCTCCTTCCCCTCGAGACGGCCAAGCTCGTCTGGTTCGTTCTGGAGATCGCCTTTCTGGCGGGGATCTGTGTTTTCGGCTGGAGAATCCTTCCCAGGAAGATGAAGGGGCCGGGATTTGTCATCGGACTCGGCCTCCTGGCCATGCTCAAGTTCCTCGGCCGAGAGCTGCAGCTCGGCCAGGTCAATCTGCTGATCATCTTGCTCCTCGTCCTGATGATATCGGCCTTCCTGGCCGGAAAGGATGCCGCGGCCGGATGTCTCTGGGCAGTCTCCATCTTCATCAAGCCGTACGCCCTCGTTTTCCTGCCCTATTTCGCGGTTAAGAAGCGGTGGAAACCCCTCGTTTCCGGCGCGATCGTCCTGCTCGCCGGACTGGCCATTCCGGCGCTCTTTTATGGAGTGCGGGGGAACTGGGTCGTCCACCGGGAATGGCTCTCCCGGCTCTCGAGCTCGACCCCGGGCCTCCTTGCGGTCGGGGACAACGCGTCCCTCTACGCTTTTCTCCTGAAGACCCTGCCCAACACATCCGAGTCCGTCCTCAAGCTCGCCTGGGTCGCGGCGGGATGCGCCATCGCGGCACTCGTTCTCCGGATGATATGGACGTCGAGCAAGGCGGCCATTCCCGGTTCTGAAGGCCTCGAGGCGGCCTTTCTGCTCGTCCTGGTCCCCCTCTTTTCCCCGCTGGGCTGGTACTACAACTATCTTTATGCCCTCCCGGCGGTCTTCTTCCTCCTGAACGCCTGGCCGCTCCTGTCCCGGCCCTGGAAATGGACCCTGGCCGTCGATCTCGTCCTGATCGGCGGGAGCCTGCGCGAAGTCCTGGGGAAAACGCTCTTCAGGCTCTATACGCACCATTCCCTGGTCGCCATCAATTTCCTCGTTCTGCTGGCCGTGCTGGTGCACGTCCGCGACCGGAAGATCGCCTAGGGGGGAATAGGATGACTTTCTTCCAGCGTCCCTCGTTTGTTGTCCATATGTCGAAACGCTGAATGGGATTAAGGGGAGGGCACAGCGGCAGTCCCGTCCTATTGACACACAATGACCTGAGACTTATATATGTAGTGTCCGCCAGGCTTCTGGCATAACGCAGGGGAGGGAGATTTATGAAGATGGCGGAGATCTCTCTTCGATATTTTGGCGATGAGGGGTGATGCCCATGATTGTTTGAACCCGGCCGGAGTGTCCGCTCCGGCAGATTCAAAGACTTTTACAGGGAGGGGAAGCATGCCAAAATTTCTCGTTCAATTCAGCTATACCGGGGAAGGCTTGAAGGGACTGGCGAAAGAGGGCGGGTCCAAAAGACGGGAGGTCATCGAGCAGCTGGTCAACATCATGGGAGGAAAACTGGAGGCCTACTACTTTTGTTACGGCGAGTATGATGGGATCGCCATCGTCGACGGCCGGGACATGGTGAGCCACATTGCCGGCATCCTGGCCATCAACGGCAGTGGGCTCGTCAAGACCAAGACGACGGTCTTGATCACTCCGGAAGAGATCGACCAGGCCGTCAAGAAGATCCCGACGTACCGCCCGCCCGGGAAAGGGAGAAAGAGGGAATAGCGGTACTCGACTTCGGCCGACAAACCGATCGATCATCCCCGAAAGAGGAGAGGGGGCAAGATAAGCGAACCCATGAGTCCCTCATGATCAGGCCGAGATATTCATTCCCATACGGGGAATAATTCGTCCCGAGCCGGCGATTCAGCGGATCAAACCGAGGACGTAGAGGCAGGCCAAAATGACCGGCTGGTGGACGATGTAGATCAGCAGCGAGTGGCGGCCGGCGAGGTTGACGAACGTCACCGGCAGCCGCCCCGGGATCAGGCTTCGCCTCGCCGCATACAGCGATTTGCCCAGCGCCGCGCCGACGAGGAATATCCCGAACCACGGGAAAAGCGGGAAGTAATCGAAAGAGCCGAAGGCCGGGCTGTGGATGCCGAACGGCAGGAGCCAGTCGGACCGGATGGGGACCCCCTGCAGGACGCGGTCGATAACGGCGCCGAGCCCGAAGACGGCGAGCGCCGGCCGCGGCGCAAGCCGCGGCCCCGGCCTTTTCCAGGACCAAGCCGTAGATCAGGATGGAAACCGCCAGGCAGTGGAGAATGCCGAAGAGGATCGCCGAGTGCCGGTCGAAGATGAACGTGGCCGCGGTGACGAGCAGAGCGACCGCTACGAGCTTGAGCGCGCGCCGGATATTGCCCCGGCTCAGGGTGCTGCTGATGCCGGATAAGACGACGAACAGGCCGGCGAAGAAGTACTGGGCGATCGTCCAGGCCCGGGTCGAAAGATCCGTCGAAAAACCGAGGAACGAGCCGACGCCGACCATCGCCCCCAGGTCGTAGAGCAGGTGATAGCCGACCATGAGGATGATGGAAACGCCCCGGAGGAAATCAACCTCCCAGATACGGCCCGTGCCCCGGCGCCCGGGCTACGGAGGCGGCCGCGCCCCCTGCAGTCGAGGGGGCTTCGGATCTCGGGGACTGTCCTGACACTGGGGCTGATTATGCCCCCGGCCGGGCGCTTCGTCAACTGCCCAGGGGGACCATGCCCATATCAGCGCGCAGGAAAGGCCGCCGGAGAGGGGAAAATAGGGAAATATGCGAAATCTGTTTTCTTTTCCCTTGACGGGGTGGCTCACTGGTTTTAGGATATGAGTGCAGCATGCGCTGCGGGGGGAATCTGCCACCGAGATCAGGTCTTCGGACAAAGTGCGGCTTGGGGGCTGCCCGAAAGGGGGTGATGCCATTTGGAGGATCCAGAATTACGTTCCGTGAGGACGTCGAGTTCATGATTTTTCGGGTCTTTTTTGGCGAAAAAAAAGGAGAAGGGATCAAAAAGAGGGCTTTTTGACAGGAGTTAATCATGGGAACCAATAAGATCTCCGTACGCGTCTTGCTTCTTTTGCTGTTCGTTATCGGCCTGAGCGTCGGCCTGGTCATGCCTCCGGCCGGGACGGCCGCCGCCAAACCCAAGATCAACTGGACTCCCTGCTACCAGGATCTCGGGTTTCCGTTCGAATGCGGCACCGTCCACGTGCCGCTCGATTATGACAATCCGGGTTTGGCGACGGTCGTCATCTCCCTGGTCCGTCTGCCGGCGGCCGACCCGGCCAACAAGATCGGGACGCTGTTCTTCAACCCCGGCGGTCCCGGCGGCTCCGGCGTGGATTTCGTCCTTGCGCTGGGTCCGTATCTCTACAGCGAGGAAGTCAGGGCGCGTTTCGACATCGTCGGGTTCGACCCGCGGGGCGTGGCCCGAAGCACGGCGCTGCGCTGCTACGGCAACTATAAGCAATGGTGGCCCTGGCCGTTCGTCTTTCCGGTGAATGCCGCCCAGGAGGAGATCTGGCGCCGGGTTGATAATGCCCTCGCCGGCCAATGCGATCAGCGCGGGTCCAAGCTTTATGACCACATGTCTACGGCCGACGCGGCCCGCGACCTCGACCTCTTGAGGGAAGCCGTCGGCGACGCCAAGATCAACTACATCGGCTACTCGTACGGTACCTACCTGGGCATGACCTACATCAACCTCTTCCCCGACAGGGTTCGCGCTGTGGTCCTCGACAGCAACATCGATCCGATCGCCTGGTCCACCGGGATGCCGGGCGAAAGCGCCACTCTGCCATTTTCCACGCGTCTGAAGAGCGCCGCCGGGGCCCAGGCGACCCTGATGGAGTTCTTCCGCCTGTGCGATGAAGGCATCAGCCCCTTCAGCGGCGACACGGCGAACCGGTTCGCGGCCATGGCCGCCAAGCTCAAGGCGGCGCCGCTCGTCATCACGACGCCCGAGGGCTATAGCTACGAATTCACATACGCCGACCTCATCGGGACCATCTGGGGCGCGATGTACAGCTCGTCCTCCTGGCCGGACCTGGCCGAATTCCTGGCCGGCCTGGAAGCCATGTTACCGGCGGCGGCCCTCGGCGAACGGCTCTACAAGCTTTGGGATACGCAGGGGTTCATCGCCAAACGCGGTTTTCCCAATTATTACAACAACATGGAAGGGTTCCCGGCGATCGCCTGCGCCGACTCCGACAATCCGAGCAGTTTTGCGGCCTGGTCGGCCGCCGCGCTGGCGTCCGAGCTGACGGACGGCTATATCGGGCCCGGCTGGACGTGGGCTTCGAGCATCTGCCTGCCTTGGGGAGGCTTAAAAGACGACCGCTATATCGGACCCTGGGACCATGTCACGTCGAATCCCGTCCTGGTCGTCAACAATCTCTATGACCCGGCGACGCGTTACGAGGGGGCCCTCCAGGTCCATGACCTGCTGCCCAGCTCGAGCCTGCTGACCGTCCACGGCTGGGGGCACTGCACGTTCTTCGAGTCCTGGCAGGCCGACCAGGCGGTTTCGGACTATGTGCTTTATGGGACTCTCCCGGGGCCGGGGACCGTTTACGACCAGGATTGGGTCCCGTTCAGCGCGGCCGCCTCGGCGCAGCCGGGCTACGGCTCACGAATGGCCGCCAGGGCGCGGATGGTCCCGCTGGTCGTGCCCGCCGCGGTCCGGAGCACCGTTAAGGTCAAAAGCGAGGAATAATCAGGAAGAATCCGACATCGACAGATCGGGGCACCGGATCACGCTGAATTGAGATCGGCGGGAGTTTCAGCCGGCGAGGTCCAGCGGTTTGATCTTGATGTTCCGGAAAAAGATGGGCGCGCCGGCGTGCTTCCCCTGGAGCCCGATGCGGCCGCGGGTCGCCAGCTCCGACTTTGGCTTGCTGAGCCAGGCCGGGATCTCGCTTCCATCGGGGTTGGTTTTGGACGACGTCCACTTGCGCATGTCCATCTCGGTGACTTGTTCGCCGTTCAGCACCACCGTGATCATCGGGCCGCGGCAACTGATCGTGTAACGGTTCCATTCGCCGGGTTTTTTGACCGTGCTCTTCGTCGGGGCGAGGTGTCCGAAGATCGCGCCGCAGTGCCAGCTGGCGGGGGACTTGGCCCACTGCTCGGCGAAATCATCGGCGATCTGGATCTCGACCGCATTCGGGATCCAGTCTTTAGTGTCCGAGGCGTAGACGATCACGCCGCTGTTCGTCCCGGGCGCCGTCTTGAACTCGAGGTCGAGTATGAAATTCCGGTAATCTTGCCGGGTCCAGATGGCCTGGTCTTCGGAGGCGGTCAGCACGCCGTCGGCGAAGGTCCAGATGCCGGCCGGAAACTCGGCGTTCGAAAGGTCGGGCTGGAAGACGTCGGCCCAGCCGGTGACGTCCGGGTGGCCGGGGGTCTCGGCAGGCTTCTGGGCGGCCGCGGCCGAAAGCCAGATAAGGACGCAGACGGAAAGAAATAAACACAGGCGCTTGATCGTCATGGCAACTCCTTTCACGACGTCTCAGTCGATTCCCATCTTACTCTATGCTCGAGGCTTTAGCCACTTACCTCTAGTGTCCCGTCTCGTCAGTTCCTTTCCAAAGTCCTGTATCTAGACGGGACACTTCCAGGGGGGAGTCAAGCTCCCCCCTCGGCGTTTCGTTTCACTCCACTGACCCCCTGAGGGGAACGACGCCGTCCCCCTCAAACTCCCCCGCGGTGGTGCGTCTTCGTTGCTCTTTTATAAAGCCAAGTTATTTGCGAGACGCACCACTAGCCAATGTCATCTTTAGTCGGGGCGAGGTCCGGACGCGCGCAGGGTGACGGGGCCGATGAGGCCCGACGGCAGAAGCGGCGAGTCCTTCGAATATTGTTTCCAGGTGGAAAAGGTCAGCCGGCCGGGAGATGGTCTGGGCTTGCCTTCGAGGAGCCAACCGGGGAAGCGGACGAGGTTCCCTTCCTTTCCGTATTCGCAGTCGGCCGGCAGCTGTTCGTCGCCGATGAGGCGGTTCGGCCAGAGGTTCGCCACCGTGATCTCGAGCTGATTGCCCTCGGCCTTGACCGCATCGGTGATCTCCACGCGCCACGGCGCACACCAGACGACGCCCAGGTCGCAGCCGTTGAGGCGCACGCCGGCCATGACCTTGACGTTGCCGAGATCGAGCCACCACCTTGTCGGCCCATTCGCATCGGGCAGGCCGAAAGTCTTTGTGTAGGTCGCGACGCCGGAATAGTACTTGATGCCTTCCTCGGGGCGAAGGGCCCAATCCTCGAGCTCTGGGAAGACGGCCTTGGCGGGTCCGCGGCGCCGCGGGTCGAATGAGACCTCCCAGGGACCCGCGATCACGCCGGCGTCGCGGATCTCGGGGAAATTCCGGCCGGCGGCGGCCGTCCCGCGCGACGCGTGGGGAAAGACCACGAAAAACGACTCGAAGGGCTCAAAACGAAGGGGCACCGATATTCGGCCCCCGCTGAGCGCTGCGAACTCCGGGAGTTTCTGCGTCTCACCGGTCACGGCATTCCAGAGTTCTGGGTGCGTTCCGGCCACGCGGAAGACGCAGTCCGCGTCGACAGCGCGGTTTTTGGGGTTGACCACGAAATAGATCTCCGCGGCGCCGTCCTTTCTGTGGGCGTACCGGAGGGGCGTCGTCGATTCGAAGTCGGCCGGAACGCCCAAACGTGCGAGCGCCGCGGCGGCGATCGCGAAATCCCCGTACTGAACGGGCTCCGAAAGCGGGGGAGCGCCGACATCGCAGACGGTTTTGTCGGTAGTGACCGGAGCGGGCGCGGCGGCGGCCATCCCGCTCCCGGCGCGCGGCTGGGCCTCTGTTGGGCGTTCCCAGATGACGCGCCCGCGGCCGAACTTGTGTTCGGTGACGCGCTCGCCGTCGATGCTGCCCCAGACCGCATCGGCCAGGCCCTCCACTTCGGCATCGCATTCTGGATAGCCCGAGAGCCCGGGCGATTTGCGGGGGCGCGGGCCGATGGCGGTCGCGCCGGCTTCAACGAGCTCTTTAACGCGCCGCAGGAGCGCCGGCGTCATCGTCTCCCGTTCCGGAAGGACGAGGACGCGGTAGCTCATGCCGTCGGGAAGGACGAGCCGTCCGTCCTCGACGGCCACCCGGGCGAGCAGGGTCTCCGGGGCGCAGGCGTCGAAATTATAGCCCAGGCGGTCCGGCGGGTCGCCCCGGGTGGCCGAGGCGGGCGCCCGGAAAACATGAGGCGCGCCCTCGGCGGCCAGATATAAGATGTCCGCCGCCGGCAGGCCGCGCCGAAGCATGAACTGGCACCGGGAGAGATAGGCGTGGTAGGCGGGCGCCATGCCCCACCAGGTTTGCGTGCGCTCCCAGTGGACACCGTAAGGACCCATCGTCATCCCCGGCTCGCGGTCGAGCCAGGGCTGGTGCTGGTAGCGGTGGAAGACGATCCGGTTGATGCCCGCGGCCAGTGCCCAATCGCCGAGCGGCTTGACCGAGCCGGGATGCGCCAGCCATTTTTCCGCGTCGCCGGAGGTGAACGATTCCGCGCCGACCACCGGCCGGCCGCAGGTGTGCGCGATGCTTACGGCTTGGATCACGCTGTGGAAGGTGTTGAACCCGTGGAGCCAGAACTCGCCCATCGGGACGTCGGCGACGGCACCGAGGCTCAAGTCGGCGCAGGGGGTCATATCGTAGGGCTCGATCGACAATCCGAACCCGTGCCGTCGGCCGAGCTCCTTGAGGTGGGCGGCATGGTTCTCGAGGACGAGCTCATTCGCCGTCTGCCGCAGGTCCCAAAGGAAGCGCTCGGCGATCTCGTTGCCGCCGACGACGCGGCCCGTTACGGCCGGAAGATAGGGCAGGAGGTCGTAGCCGCGGCGGCGGAGGAATTCTTCGCGGAAGGCGGCGGTCCAGTTCTGGGCTCCCATCTCCCAGCTGTCGATGTGGAGCATGGTCCAACCGGCGGCGGGTCCTGCGCCGGGAGAGGCGGGGCGCGGGCCGACCTCGCTGAGGAGCGCGCCGACGAAAGCGTCGAACTGGGCGTCGAGCGCCTCCTTGTCGAGCTTATCGGACTCGAGCCCGAGCCCGGGGTCGGGGGCGGGTCGGGTGGTGGCGCCTGTCGAGGTGCAGCCGAAACGCAGGATGGTCCAATCGCCCTCGGGGACTTCCCAAACGAGTCTTCCGTCGGGCGCGAGTTGGGGCGTCAGGTCGACGACCCGGGCGGGGTCGACGGCCGAGCCGGGGGCGGCGGGGGGATAGTCCGCGGGAGAGGGGAGGAACGGCCGGACGCCGGGCTGCGAGGAATACGGCGCCCTGACGTAGAGCGCTTTTTCATCGATGTCGGGGATGGCGCCGGCCGCAGGCGGGGTCGGGAAAGCCAGCACCAGGACATCGCGGTAATAGCCGTTCTTGATCTTCTCGAGGTCCGGCGGCAGCAACCCGTCGCCGAAGAAGCCCGGGCGGCGCTGCGGCCGCGGCAGGACGCCGTCGAAGCGCCGCGGCCCGCTCACCGGAGCGGCGCTGGCGACGATATGCTGCATGGACAGCTCCGGCTTGACCCACGGACCGCCGCTTCCGGTCCAGCCGGGACCGGCGTTGAGCGTGATCTCGAGCCCGAGCCTTTCCGCCTCGCGAACGACATGGACGAAAAGCCGCCGCCACTCGGGGCCCATGAACTCCACCGGTCCGCGCGGGACGCCGACGTTCACCTCGCAGATGATGACGCCGCCGATCCCGGCGCGCTCCATCGCTTCGAGGTCGGCGGTGATCCCGTCGCGGCTCAGGTTGCCGTCCATCCACATCCAGTAAACCCAGGGACGGGCCGAGTCGGGCGGGGCGGCGAACCCCCGGGCCAATTCATCGGCGGCGGTCGGAGCTCCGGAGGCCGGCACGTCGCTCGAGGGCGAGCAGCCGGACCATCCCAGGACCACGGTCAAGGCCGCGACCATGAACGAGCGAAATCTTTTTGTGCAATTGGCTATCTCCATCGCCGGCCGCGCTCCGGGGCCGTCCGGCCCCTCAAATATATTGATGAACAGTCAGCCGCCGTCAAGGATGCTCGGTGGGGAGGTCTTTTTTTTGCCGGAAGGTATCGGGAGCGGCCTTTTGCGCGCCTGCGAGGATAGGAGCGCGCTCCTTCGTTCGGGACCAGTACCCTCTTAGGAAAAGCTCACTGGAGTATGACATGACATTCGGAGTGTGATAATGTCTTCCCTCCATGGAAGACGCTTCTGGGCATCCCCGGGCCGATTATAACCTCAAGTACGTCTGGCTCATCTCGGTCGTCGCGGCCATGGGCGGCCTCCTTTTCGGCTACGACTGGGTGGTGATCGGCGGCGCGAAGCCGTTTTTCGAGCCGTACTTCAACTTGACACGAGCGTCGCTCCGGGGCTGGGCGAACAGCTGCGCCCTGCTCGGCTGCCTGGCCGGGGCAATCCTCTCCGGGGGTCTGAGCGACAAGTTCGGCCGGAAAAGGCTGCTCATCGCGGCCGCCGTCGTCTTCGCGGTTTCGTCCGTGCTGACGGGCTGGGCGACGGGCTTCGGGGCCTTCGTCGCCTTCCGGATCCTCGGAGGAGTGGCCATCGGCATGGCTTCGAACCTGTCGCCGATGTACATCGCCGAGGTCGCCCCCGCCCATCTTCGGGGACGGCTGGTGGCCACGAACCAGCTGACGATCGTCGTCGGGATACTGTCGGCGCAGGTCGTGAACTGGCTGATCGCGCGGCCGGTGCCGGACGGGGCGGCGGCGGAGTTCATCCGTCAATCCTGGAACGGGCAGTTCGGCTGGCGGTGGATGTTCACGGCCGTGACGGTGCCGTCCATCCTCTTCTTCGTGGGCGCCGTTCTCATCCCCGAGAGCCCGCGCTGGCTGGTGAAAAACGGCCTGCCGGACAGGGCTCGGCGCGTCCTGGCGAGGATCGGCGGGGCCGGCTTCGCCGACGCCGAAGTGGCCGATATCCAGAGCACCCTCTCCGGCCGGGAGATCCGGAGCGTGCGCTGGCGGGACCTCCTCGAGCCGAAGATGACGAAGATCCTGCTCGTCGGCGTGACGCTCGCGGTGCTGCAGCAGTGGAGCGGCATCAACGTCATCTTCAACTACGCCGAGGAGATCTTCCGCGAGGCGGGCTACGGCGTGAGCTCGACCATGTTCAACATCGTGATCACCGGCGCGGTCAACCTCATATTTTGCCTGATTGCCATCCAGACCGTGGACCGGTTCGGCCGCCGGGCTCTGATGCTCATCGGCTGCGCCGGCATCGCCTTTTTCCACACCATCATCGGCCTGGCCTACCATCTGCACCTCAAGGGTCCGGTCGTGGTCGCCCCGGTCTTGGCGACACTGGCCTGCTACGGGTTCTCGCTGGCTCCCGTCACCTGGGTGCTCATCTCCGAGATCTTTCCCAACCGGATCCGGGGGGCGGCTGTGTCGGTGGCGACGTCGGCCCTTTGGACCGCCTGTTTCGTATTGACCTATACCTTCCCGCTTCTCAACCGGGGGCTCGGACCGGCGGGGACCTTCTGGCTGTACGCCCTGATCTGCGCCGCTGGGTTCGTCTTCATTCTGCTCCGCGTCCCGGAAACGAAGAGCAGAACTCTCGAACAGATCGAGCGCCAGCTCGTGGACTGACGGGCCTGGCGAATCGGCGCCACCCGTCAATTTAAATCCGAAAATAGGGGAATCGGTATTGTGTCCCGAATTGAGTCGCCGGCGCCAACTTTGGGGGACTAGCGGTCGAGGCTGATCTCCTCGTGGTAATCGAGCGAGACCCTGGTGTCCTTCTTCGACCGGAGCAGCTCGATGGCCTGGAGGAACGTCTGGTTCCGCTTGGCCCACGTCCGGTTCAGCTTGCGGGCGTAATGGGCGATGGCCAGGTCGAGCCACTTGCCCTCGAAGAGCTTCTTGACCGTCTGCTTCATCGAGTAAAACTTCTTGTGGCTGAACATCTGGGCTTTTTGGAGGTCGAAGATCGAGAACCGGGCCGGGCGGAAGACCGCGTGGTGGGCGTCGTAGAGCGCCCAGTCCTGGAACTGGATGCGGTTCTCCGAAGCCACCTTTTCCAGGAATTCCGTGCCGGGCAGGGGCGTCAGGATGAGGAACTGCGTCGGAACTGAGCCGGTTCTTCTTGGCGAACCTGACGGTCCGCTTGACCGTTTTCCAGTCGTCCTGGTCGAAGCCGATGACGAACATGCCGTGGATATGGATGCGATGCCTGTGAAGAACCTTGACGGACTCGGTGATTTCCTCGACCGTCTGCTTTTTTTTCATCGCCTCCAGGCTGTCCGGGTTGACGGACTCGAACCCGATATACACCGTGTGGCAGCCGGCGCGCTTCATGAGCTCGACGAGCTCTTCGTCCTTGGCGACGTCCGCCCGCACCTGGGTCGTCCAGGTGAACTTGAAGCGTTCCCGGATCATGCCCTCCAGGAGCTCCTTGGTGTGTTTCCTGTTGGCGGCGAAATTATCGTCGTAAAAGAAGATCGAGTTCTTCCGGTCGTCGTATCTCCGGAGCTCGGCCAGGACATTGTCCGTCGAGCGGTACCGGTACTTTCGTCCGAACATCCCGGTCACGGAACAGAAGGAGCAATCGAACGGGCAGCCCCGGGAGGTCATCATCGGGATGGTGGTCCGGCCGCCGATCTTGGGGCGGTCCCGCTGGAGCAGGGAGAAGTCGGGAAAGGGAAGGGAATCCAGGTCGTCAGGGGCGGGCCGCTCGGGATTGTGCACGGCCCGGCCGTCTTTCTTAAAGGACAGATTCAGGATTCCGGAGGCGTCCCCTCCAAGCTCCAGCGCGTCAACGAGCTCGCCGAGCGCCCACTCCCCCTCGCCCCGCACGACATAGTCGGCGTGCTCCAGGGCTTCGTCGGCCAGGAAGGTGACATGCGGGCCGCCCATGATGACCGGGATCCCCATGGCCCGGACCCGGTCGGCGATGGCATAGGCCCGGGGCGCCGTGGGCGTGATCGTCGAAATGCCCACCAGGTCGGCGCTTTTCACCAGGTCGTAATCGATCTTTCGGATCTCTTCGACGAACAGCTCGACATCCCAGCCGCGGAGCTTCATGAGCGTGCCCAGGATCAGCGTCCCCAGCCGGGGCAGGGCGAACTGCGAGAAGATGTGCAGGTTGGGCGCCTTGGGCTCGATGAACACGATTTTTTTCATTATCAGGCTCCCTCGGACTTCCCCGGCCTCTTCTGGTTCTTCGCCTTCAGGCCGAGGATCTCCTTTTTTTTCTTTTTCATCAAGTCTTCCCAGCGTTCCATGCCCTCCCGGAAAAGCTTCATTTTTTCGGAGAGCGCCTGGATCTTGTCGAGCATGACCTCGAGCCGGGGCGCCACCTTGTCCTTGTCAAAGGCTTCCAGCCGCTCTTCGAATGCCAGGAACTCCCGGAAGTGATCCGAGGCCTCCTTGATCTCTTCGAGCGAGTAGCCGAAGAGCTGAAGGTCCTGGATCAGCTTGCAGAGATGCACGTAGCCTTTCGAATACAGCCGGAAGCCGCCCTCGCTCCGCATGTCGGGCTCGATGATGCCCTTGTCCTCCCAGTGTTTGATCGTCCGGGGGCTGACGCCCGCCCTCTCGGCGAGGCTGCCGATGGTCAGGTACTTGTCGAGGCCGCCGTTGTCGGCCCGTTCCTCCCGAGTCCTGGGGAGCCCGATCTTCCTGATGATCTTCTGGATCTCGTCGGGCCCGTAGCCCAGCTCCTGGAGCTTGAGGATGTTATCCAGCCGGGCCGCCGTCTCCTCCGAAAAAAGCGGCCTTCGGTCGTCCGTGTAGCCGGCCGGCCGGACCAGCTTCTCCCGGATCCATCGGCCCAGGATCTCCTCCGAGACCCCGGTCCTTGCCAGGAGATCTTCCCGGGTGAAGACATTTTTTTTCATATTGTACCTATACGTACGATATATTACTTAACTATATATGAAGTATACGTACACGAATATGTTTTGTCAATGGCTTTTCCGGTTTGCAAGACGCCCCCGGCATGGATAGAATCGGCCCATTGGAACGCCGTTAGTGTGAGGTGCCCATGAACGCCCCTAATCCTCCGGCATCAGCATCCCCTGAACCCCGGGTCAGGGAGTTCACTCTCCGGGCGGCCCTGCTCGGCGTCGTCATGGCCGTCTTCATGGGCGCCGCCAATGCCTACCTGGGGCTCAAAGCCGGCATGACCATCGCCGCCACCTACACGACCGCCGTCGTGGGCATGGCGGTGATCAAGGCCTTCAAGGGCACGATCCTCGAGGAGAACTTCGCCCGGACCGTGGGCTCGATCGGCGGCAACATCGCCTCGGGGGCGATCTTCACCCTGCCCGCCTTCTTCATCGCCGGGATCTGGCTGCCGTTCTTCAGCCCCGTGCATTATCTTACGGCGACGGTCATCCTGGTCGTGGGCGGCATCCTCGGCATCATGTTCGTCACCGTCACCCGCCGCGTCCTGGTGAACGACCAGGAGCTGCCGTTCCCCGAGTCCGTTGCGGCCGCCGAGATCCACAAGGCCGGGCAAAAAGGCGCCGGCGGAGCGGGCTTCCTGCTGACGGGCATGGGGCTGGGCGCGCTTTTCACCTCCCTCACCGAGTTCAAGGTCGTCGCCCCCAAGTGGCAGACGACCCTGGCGGCCGGCAAAGGGGTGATCCTCCTGCGGGGCCCGGAGGCGAGCCCGGCCTTCCTCGGCGTGGGCTACATCATCGGCCCGAGGCTGGCCGGCATCAACTTCAGCGGCGGCGTGCTGGCCTGGGGGCTCCTGGCTCCCGCCCTCGCCTTCTTCCTGAACTATCATGACCTCGGGGCGGTGGGCGATTGGGCGGCCGAGATCACCCGCGTCTGGCGGAATTACGTCCGCTTCATCGCCATCGGCGGCATGCTGGTCGGCGCCTTCTATACCCTGTTCAAGATGCGAAGCAGCCTGGCCCGCGGCCTCGCCCGGTCGCTGTCCACTGTCTCCCGCGGCCCGGCCGGCGAGCTTGCGGTGCTGCCGCGGACCGACCGCGACATCGACTTGAGGTATGCCGTCGGCACCGCCCTCGGCGTGGCGGCGATCGTCTTTGTGATCTTCAACCGGTTCGCCCGCGACCTGCCCTCGTCCTTCGTGGCCGTGCTGCTGTTGATGACCCTGGGCTTCATCTTCGCCGCCGTATCCGGCTACCTGGTCGGGATCATCGGCGTTTCCAGCAACCCGACGAGCGGCCTGACCGTTTCGGTGCTGATCATCGTCGCCTTCCTCATGGTGCTCATGGGCCTCAAGGGGACGAGCGGCATCGCCGCGGTCCTCGTCGTCGCGGCCTTCACCTGCGTTTCGGTTTCCGTGGCCGGCGAGATGATGCAGGACCTCAAGGCCGGGCACATCCTGGGCTGGACTCCCTGGCGGATGCAGCTCGGCGACATCCTCGGCGTCATCGCCGCCTCGCTGGTCATGTTCTTCGTTCTGTCCGTTCTGCACCTGGGCGACATCAAGCAGGCCGTCGCCGGAAAGCTGGGCGAGTTGGACGCCGAGGGCGTCACCGAGGTGACCTACGTCGGGCATCACCCCGCCTTGGCCGCGGGGACCTACCGGCTCGAGGACATCAAGGCCCTGGTCCCCGAGCGACAGAACGAGATCCTCCAGGCCAACGCCGGTTTCGGCGGAGAGAAGATCGCCGCGCCCCAGGCCAGCCTGATGGCGGTCGTGGCCAGGGGCATCATCGAGCGACGGACGGAGTGGATCCTGATCCTGACCGGCGTGTTCATGGGGCTGGCCCTCATCCTGATGCAGGTCAGAAGCCCGATGCTGGTCGCGGTCGGGATGTACCTGCCCATCGAAACTTCGTTCGCCATCTTCGCGGGCGGGGTCTTCAAGTCGATCGCGGAGAACCGGCTGGCCGCCAATAAAATCGAGGGCGAAGGCAAGGAGCGCGCGACGAACACCGGCACCCTGCTGGCCTCGGGGCTGATCGCCGGCGAGGCCCTGATCGGGATCATCTTCGCGGCCCTGGCCTTCGCCGAGGTCGAGCTGCCGCGGATTTTCAGGGCGCCGTCGTACGCGCTCGGGCTGGCCGGGTTGCTCGTCTTGGGGGTGTTTCTCGTCGTCCGGTCCCTGGGCGCGGCCCGCCGCCGGCCCGCGTGACCGGGCGCCGGGGATCTAGCGGATCAGCAGCTCGTTCAGGCGGGCGAGGGTGAGTTCGCGGAAGTCCTTGATGACCAGCCGCACGCCGGTCAGCTGCTCGGGGGGAAGCGTCGTGGTCACGCCGACGACCGTCATGGCCGCCCGGCGTGCCGACTCGATCCCCGCTATCGCGTCCTCGAAGACGACGCAGGCGTCCGGCCGGCAACCGACCCGGGAGGCCGCCGTCAGGTAGATCTCGGGGTCGGGCTTGCCCTTGGTCACTTGGCCGGCGTCGACGACGGCGTCGAAGTGCTGCCGGAGTTTGAGGCCCTCGAGGAGAAAGTTGACGTTGCTCTTGGGGGCGGAGGTCGCCACCACGGCGCGCATTCCCGAGGCTTTGATTTCCCCCAGGAAATCGACGAGCCCCGGCAGGGGGGCCATGTCCGCGGCGTAGAGCTTCCTGTAGAATTGCTCCTTCTCCTCCCCGAAGTGCTCGACTTCGGCGCGCGACAGCCGCCGCGACAGGACGAAGCTCATCAGGTCGGTATTGGTCATGCCGTACTTCGAGGACACGTCGCCGATCTTCAACCCGGGAGCGTATTTCTGGAGGAACATCTCCCAGGCCTTCGTGTGATAGGCCATGTTGTCGGCGATGACGCCGTCCATATCGAAGATCGCGGCGCAAAATTTAAGCTTAGGCACCTTCTTCGGCGGAATTCTCATCTGGTTTTCGCTCCGAGTGACGATTGGGGGAATTCTCTTATACCATAACCGCCGCTTCCCGTCAATCCGCCTCACCGAGGAAACGGCTGATCAGCCGCTCCGCTCCCATTTACGGCTTGGCGCTGTTGTGCTATATTCGCCATCCGCCCATGCCCAGGATCTTTGATTACGGGGAGCTCACGGAAAAAGACTACGCCGGGCTGGGGTTCAAGTCCGGTCTCGAGATTCACCAGCAGCTCGACACGCGTAAGAAGCTGTTCTGCCGTTGCCCGGCCGGCCAATACTTCGAGGATTACGACGCTGAGGTGCTGCGCCATATGCGTCCGACCCTCTCCGAGCTCGGCGAGTACGACGGCACCGCCCTCATGGAATTCAAAACCCACAAAGAGATCGTTTACCAGCTCAACACGAAGAATGTCTGCACCTACGAGATGGACGATACGCCGCCCTTCGAGCTCAACCAGGAGGCGCTCGACATCGCTCTCGAAGTGACCCTGCTCCTCCGCTGCAATATCGTGGGCGAGCTCCACATCGCCCGGAAGCAGTACCTCGACGGCAGCATCCCCGCCGGCTTCCAGCGAACGACGATCCTGGGCACGGACGGCTGGGTCCCCTACAAGGACCGCCGGATCGGCATCCGCCAGCTTGGCCTCGAGGAGGATGCCTGCCGGGAGGTGAGCGACCGCGGGCACCGCCGTGTCTACAAAACCGACCGTCTGAGCGTGCCGCTGATCGAGACCGTCACCTATCCGGACATGCGGGCCCCCTGGGAAGCCGCCGAAGTGGCGGAGGTCCTGCGCGAGCTCGTCCGGATCACAGGAAAAGTGAGGACCGGCATCGGCCGCGCCCGCCAGGACGTGAACGTCAGTGTCGAGGGCGGGACGCGCGTGGAGATCAAGGGTGTCCCCAGGATCCCCTATATCCCGCGCCTGACCCATTTCGAGGCTCTCCGCCAAGCTAACCTGCTCGAGCTTCGGGACGAGCTCCGGCGGCGGGGGATCACGAAGGCCGCGCTCCACTCGGTCTCGGGAGACGTGAGCGCCGTCCTCGACAAAACCGCCTTTTCGCCGATCGCGCGGGCGCTGGAGCGGGGATGGCGGGTGACGGGCGTCAGCCTGGCCGGGTTCAAAGGCCTGTTGACCTTTCCCCTTCAGCCCGGCCGCGATTTCGCCAGCGAGATGTCCGACCGTGTCCGCGTGATCGCTTGCCTGGACGAGCTTCCCAACATCATCCACAGCGAGATGGTGAACAGCCCGCTGACCATCGAGGAGTGGAAGCGCGTCCGCGGCTCCCTCCGGGCGAGAAAGGACGATGTCCTCGTCCTCGCCTGGGGAGACGCGCGGGACGCCGCGACCGCTGCCGCCGAGATCCTGATCCGCGCCAAAGAAGCCTGCGAGGGGATCCCGAGCGAGACCCGTCAGGCCTTCCCCTCCGGGACGAACGGGTTCGAGCGGATCCTGCCCGGCCCCGACCGGATGTATCCCGACACGGACATGCCTCCCGTGCCGATCGACGACGACCGCATCGAGCGGACCCGCCGGCGGCTGCCCCTCTCGCCCTGGGAGCGGCGGGACGCCTTCCGGCGGCTCGGGCTGTCGGGAGAGCTTGTCGAGGCCCTCTCGAAGGACGGCCGCGGCGGACTCGTCCTGAAGCTGGCGGGATCCTGGCCGATGAAGGCCACTATCCCGGCCGTGGTCATCAGCCAGACGATGAAGCATCTCGAGAGAAACGGTTTTCCCGTTTCCCGTTTGGACGACGGCGCCTTGACCGGTCTCTTCGAGCTTTTCATCGGGGGAGCGTTCGCCCGCGAAGCCTTCCCCGACATCCTGAAGCTCGCGGCCGTCGAAGGGGTGTCGCCCGCGGAGGCCGTCGCCAGACTGGGCCTGGTCAGCCTCCCCGACGCCGCGGTCCGGGAGATCGCCGGTATCGTCGCCGGAGTGGGAAAAGCCCTCGAACCCCGGGACCCGGGCAAGAAATTCCGTCATCTCATGGGGATCCTGATGGCCGAGCTCAGGGGGAAAGCCGGCGGCGCCAAGGTCGCGGCCGCCCTGGCGGAGGCCTTGGAGCAGGGACGATGAGCGACGCCCACAAAGGCTATCGGGGCGAAGCCCTCGACCTGCTCAAGGCCCACGGGGTCCGCGTCTGGAGCGACGCCGAGGTGGCGACCACCCGCGGCACGTTCATCGGCATCATCCTGCCCCGCTCGGAGACGGCCGACGACAAGCACGTCGTCCTCAAGCTCCGGAACGGCTACAATGTCGGGATCGCGGTCGGGACCGTCACGGGGATAAAAGAGTGCGGATATAAGGAAGCCCACTATAAGATCCCCGAGAAGGAGTTCCCCCGTGACCCGAACAAGCCCCGGGTCAAGCTGATCGGGACAGGAGGGACGATCGCCAGCCGGCTCGACTACAGGACGGGCGCGGTCATCCCGGCCTTCACGCCGGGGGAGCTTTACGGGTCGGTCCCCGAACTCGCGGAGATCTGCAACCTGGACACGGAAAAGCTATACGGCGTGTTCAGCGAAAACATGGGCCCCGAACAGTGGGTGGGAACGGCCCGGGCGATCGGCCGCGAGATCGAAAAAGGGGTTCAGGGGATCGTCATCGGCCACGGGACGGACACCATGCACCACACCGCGGCCATCCTGTCCTTCATGGTCCAGGACTCGCCCGTGCCGATCGTCATGGTCGGCTCCCAGAGGTCGAGCGACCGGCCGTCATCCGACGCGGCCCTGAACCTCATCAACGCCACCAAGACGGCGGCCGAGAGCGACATCGCCGAAGTCATGGTCTGCATGTTCGGTCCGACGAGCGACCAATACGACCTCCTCCACCGGGGGACGCGCGTCCGCAAGATGCACTCTTCCTACCGGTCCACGTTCCGGACGGTCGGCGACATCCCGCTCGCCATGGTCAGCCGGGAGAAGATCATTCCCCTCAGGGACGACTACAAGAGGCGCCGGAGCGACAATCGCGTCGCCATCCACCCGGAATTCGAGGAGAAGGTCTCGATCGTCTACTATTACCCCAACATGAAGCCCGACATCATCGAATCGCTGATCGATAACGGATACAAGGGGATCGTCATCGCCGGGACGGGCCTCGGCCACGTCAACAAGCCGCTCTACCCGGCTCTCAAGCGGGCCTGCGAAAAGGGGATCTCCGTCTATATGACGGTGCAGACCCTCTGGGGCTACGTGCAGATGTTCGTCTACGACACGGGCCGCGACATCATGGAGCTCGGCGTCGTGCCCGCGGCCAACATGCTCCCCGAGGTGGCCTACGTGAAGCTCGGCTGGGCACTGGGCCGGACGGGCGACCCCGCCAAGGTCAAGGAGATCATGCTCACGCCCATCGCCGGGGAGATCACCGAGCGCGAGCCGCACAACGGCTATCTCATCTTGCAGGGCGGCATCCCGGAAGTCGAGCGTTTCGTATCGAGCTACTGGAAGTAAAACGCTTCAGCGCCGCAAAATCCTGAAGGGAATGCGAAGCCAGGGGATGCCGACGTCGCTGAACCAGCCTTCGCCTTCCCGGACCAAATCCACCGCCAGAAAATACCGGCCCGGTTGATCCGGGGCCTTGATGCGGAGAAGGACGTCGCATACCTCGCCCGGCCCGACGTCCCGGGGCCAAGGGGTGCGCCCGCCTAAGTCAAAACGCTCAATACCATTTGCTGATCGAAAACGTGTGGGTGTGGCCGGCGTCGCTCGAGGTGGTCGTCGAAACGGTGCCTCCGCCTTGCACGGTTGTCAACTGAGCTTGGGTCATGGTGAAAGTGTGAGTGTGTCCCGAGTTCGAAGTGGTCTGCCTCGAGATACCGCCCGAGGGGGGACTGTCGATTTCGCTCCGCGCCATGGTCACGCTGTGGGTATGGCCGGTATCGGACGACGACGTGAAGGTGTGATTCGTGCTGTCGGACGGACCGGAGGGTGAGCCGTTGTCCGAGGAGGAGCAGCCGCTTTGCAGGAGAAGCGCCAGTCCAAAGGACCCCCGGCCAGGGCCGATGATTTAAGAAAATCGCGTCTATTCATAATTTTGCCTCCGGATGAATAATCTCGCGTTCATTCGTGATTAGTGCAAGTCTTGTGCCAACTTACTTTTGAGATTCGCGTGTCCACTTTCCCCTCGAGCGCCGTCCGGACAGGGGACCGGGCCGGGTCAGCCGGCTGATAATCCTTCCTGACAGGACTCGCCGCATTGTGTGGTCCCGGCGCAGCGTCCTGAGGCGGGGTTGTTGCGGCCGGAGGGAATATACCTGAAAGAACCGGCTGCAGGATTCTGAAGATGTCGAACCCCAGCCGGAATTGGTCAAAAAAGCCCGTTTCGAACTGCCCCGGGCCGCCGCCACCTCCGCAGAAAATCGTTAATTTTTATCTTTTGGCCACGCCTCGTGAAAAGGGAAAGAGGGTTTCCGGGGTGCGCCTTGGCGCTTATAAAGACAGTCGAGGACGATAGAAGGGGGATAAACGGCCGCCCGCCGGGGGACGGAAAAACGCCGGCTGCCGCGTCGCGCCCGCCGCAGCCGGTCAATGTTATTTCAGAGCCGGCGGGGCGGTGCCGCCGGCCGGGCTCTTAAGCTGAGTGCCCGTCAGGGCTTTCAGAAATTCCGTGACGGCTTTCAGGTCGCCCCGGCTGCCTCCGCCCGAGCCGAGCTGAAAAGCGCCCTTGGCGACTTTCGGGTCGAGCTTGCCGACGACCGGCTTGACCGAGCCCATCGCCAGGGCCTCGAGATGGGCGGCGACGTCGGACAGCTCTTCGAAGGCCCCGTTATGCATGTAGGGTTTCGAAAGCGCGATGTTGCGCAGGGTCTGGGTTTTGAACTTGCCGAGGTCGGAGCAGGAGGACCTGAGAAACCCGACTTCCCCGCGCCCCGGGTCGACGTCCTTGGGGATGCCGCCGCAGATCGAGGCGTTCGCCGGAAACTTCTCGGCCGTTTCGAACCCCGCGTTCGGGACGCCCAGGTTGTGGAAATCGAAATCCGCGAAATTCGGCGGCTGGTGGCAAGCGACGCAATTCGCCTTGCCGAAGAACAGCTCCAGGCCTTTGAGCTGGTCGGCGGTCAAGGCCTTGTCGTCGCCCTTCAGCCATTTATCGTACGGGGCGTCGAAGCTCACGGCGGTCCTTTCGTAGGCGCCGATGGCCTTGGTGATGGTCGTCGTCGTGATCTCGCCGCCGAAAACGGTCTGGAAATATCTCTCATAGAATTTCCGGGCTTCGGGGAACTCTTTCTTGGTGACGGGATGGATGCCCGTGTTCAGATAGGACAGCACATTGTCCCAGGTGTTGGCCATCTCGGCCCCGTCGACGACCGGTCCCAGCGCCTGCTCTTCGAGCGTTTGGACACGGCCGTCCCAGAACATATGGCTGGAATAGGCGGTGTTATATACGGTATTGGAGTTCCGTCGCCCGGTCGCACCGGCGCAGCCGTCGGAGATCTGCTGCTCGTCGCTGAAGCCCATTTCCGGGGTGTGGCAGGAACCGCATGAGATGGTCCCGCAGGCGGATAAGTTGGGGTCGAAAAACAGCGCTTCGCCCAGCCGGACCTTGTCCGGCGTCTGGGGATTCACGACCGGCACGGGGAGCGGGGGAAGCTCCACTCCGAATTCGCTCCGGATCTTGGCCCTCAGGGCGTCGCCGGGCTTGGCTTGCTGCGGCCTTGCCTGGATGATCACTGCTGCGGCTGCGAGCAAGAGACAGGCTAAACCGACCGTGACGATTTTTTTCATCGTTCCTCCTTTCTTATGGGTGGCGGCATTATAAGTTCAGTGCTAACAAGAATCAACTCCTATCTCGGACGGGTCTTCAAAGCAGGCGCGCGGCAGGGCCGCGGAATCAAGGCCCTCGTAGAAGCGCTCGATCCTCACTGCGATTTGCTGGAGGGAGGCAAAAAGTGGCTGAGGCACGATGAGCGCGGTCGCCGCCACTTCGTCTTCGTAGAGGTTATGCGTGAGATAAGCGGGTTCCCGGTCCCCGAACCAGAGCTTCGCCTCCCAGGACTTCCCGTCGATGTGCTCGGTCCGGAAAGTGCGGTTGCTGAGGGTTAGCGAGCGTCCTTCGGAGATGCACGCCAGGATCCCGTGGTTGGAGTATTCCCGCGCAGCCAGGTTGGCGTAGGCGCAGATGAACTTGCCGCCGAAGGCGACGGCGCGGATGGAAAAAGTATAGCCCTCGACCTTTGAATCGATGTGCCTCTGCAGGATAAAGTGAGCTCCGGGCGCGCCCGTCCCGGGCAGATCCTCGAGGCGGTTCACGATGCGAAAGCCGCGCCCTCCCCGGCCGACCCGGCGTTTCAAGGCGAGCCGTCCCCACCTCGCCAGCATGCCGTCGGCCGGTCCTGGGTGGCCAGGCTCAAAGACGGCGGTCTCGGGCATCGGGACGATGCGCCGCAGGACTTGGTATTGAACCCACTTATCCTCCAGACGAAGCGCCGGATGGAGCTCAGGGGAACGCTCGCCCTGACCGTCCATCCACAGTTTGAATGCCTTCAGGGCCGGGAGTAAGGGGAGCGAGTTGAGGTACCCGGCAAACGGACGTCCATAGGTCTCTTTCGAGGTCTTCTCGATGTCCGCAAAAACCCCGGAAGGCCGGCCGCGAAAAACACGGTGGGCACGGTCGTACTCCTCGGCCCCGCCGGGGAGGCCGAGATTGACCTCGCACACGAAGGGCTCGCGTTCGGGGCTAATGAGAAAATCGATCCCCAGGTACATTTTCCAATGGGAAATATACCCACCTGCCGGCGGGCCGTCAATCGCCAGGCCACGGCGCTTGAAGGCCTATTCTTCTCTCTTGGCCGGGCCGGACATCTTCTCGTCCCCGGAGGGGGGGCCTGCCGGATGCCGGACGGCTAGCCCTTGAGACCGGAGGCCATCCTCTCGTACTCGCGGCGGATCTCGTAGGGGAGATGCTGGCCGAACCGGTCGAGGAAGGCGCGGATCTCCCTGATCTCCTCATCCCACTCCCCGGGCCTGACCTCGAACAGCTTCTGGAGATTCGTCCGGGAAATGTTCAACCCGTCGGTGGGGAAGCTCGCCGGGTCCGGGACCAGGCCGAAGGGCGTTTGCCGGGCGCCGGCCCGGCCGTTCACCCGGTCGATGATCCACTTGAGGATGCGGATGTTCTCGCCGAACCCGGGCCACAGGAACCCCCCCTGATCGTCCTGGCGGAAGGCGTTCATCGCGAAGATGAGCGGGGGCCGGGAGGCCATCCGGCCGATGTTCGTCCAGTGGCGGAAGTAGTCGCCCATGTTGTAGCCGCAAAAGGGCAGCATGGCCATCGGGTCCCGCCGCAGCACGCCGACCTTGCCGGCGGCCGCGGCGGTCGTCTCCGACCCCATCCGCGCCCCCATGAAGACGCCGTGGTCCCAGCTGAAGGCCTCGGCGACGAGGGGGATGAGCTTGGACCGTCGTCCCCCCAGGATGATGGCCGAGATGGGAACCCCCTGGGGATTGTCGAAGTCGGGCGAGAGCGTCGGGCAGTTGGTGACCGACACCGTGAACCGCGAGTTCGGGTGGGCCGCCTTGGTCCCCAAGGACTTGTCCCAGGCCCGGCCTTGCCAATCCACCATGTTCTCCGGGACCGGCCCGTCCAGGCCTTCCCACCAGGGCTCGTTCGCGTCCAGGTTCAAGCCGACGTTGGTGAAGATCGTCGGGTAGTACCTCGTCCCCTTGAGCGTCCGGATCATGTTCGGGTTCGTCTTCATCGAGGTGCCGGGAGCCACCCCGAAAAACCCGCTTTCCGGGATTGATGGCGTAGAGCCGGCCGTCGGGGCCGATATTCAGCCAGGCGATGTCGTCGCCGATCGTCCAGACCCGGTATTCGGGCAGGGCCGATTCGAGCATGGCCAGGTTCGTCTTGCCGCAGGCCGAGGGCATGGCCGCCGTGATATAGGTGACCTTGCCGTGCAGGTCCTCGATGCCGATGATGACCATGTGCTCGGCCAGCCAGCCCTGCCGGTATCCCAGCCAGGAGGCGATCCGCAGGGAGAAGCACTTCTTGCCCAGCAGGGCGTTGCCGCCGTAGCCGGACCCGATGCTCCAGACGAGCCCTTCCTCGGGAAAATGCATGACGTAGCGCTTGTCGGGGTCGAAATCGCCGACCGAATGGACGCCCTTGACGAAGTTATCGCCCCTGCCGATCTTGTCGACGATGCGCTTCCCCATCCTGGTCATGATGCGCATGCTGATGGCGACATAGGATACGTCGGTGACCTGGACGCAGGCCTTGGCGTAGGGCGAGTCGGGGTGGCCCATCATATACGGCAGGACGTACATGGTCTTGCCGCGCATCGCGCCCCGGGAGAGCCGGGTGAGCATCTCCTTGGCTTCCTTCGGGGGCATCCAGTTATTGTTGGGCCCGGCTGGTCCTTGTCGGTCATGTGGCAGACGAAGGTCAGATGCTCGGTCCGGGCGACGTCGGTCGGGTGGCTGCGGTGGAGGTAGGACTTGGGCCAGACTTTCTGGTTCAGCGCGCGGAAGATGTCGTTTTGGCCGATCTTCTCTTCGCGGGTCCCCATCTCGATCAGCCGCCGGGCCTCCCCCTCGGAGCCGTCGCACCAGTAGATGTGCTTGGGTTCGAACAGGCGGGCCTGTTCGTCGACCCATTTTTCGAGCGGCGTGGCCATGTTTTTTTGTTCCTGCGTTCCGCCCCGGCCGGTCCTCGAACCGGAGCATCATTCTATCAGAAACGGCCCGAATCCGTAATCCGATGGCTGCCGGGCAAGATGAAACGCGACGGGTCCTGGCCCGGTTCACCCCCGGCGCCGAACGGCCCATCCTGTTGCTTTCATGAAGTCGGCTCAGCGCATCAAACGTTCGGCCGGCGGGGGGCCCCCGAACCGAGCCACCCCTCGCGTTTCGCGCGATGCCTCAGCCTGTTTTGGATATGTTCTATTGAAAAGCGATGCGCTCGAGGTAGGCCGCCGTCTTGAAGTTTTCACTGAACGATATGGGCATGGCGTACTTGAATTCCAGCCGGACGATATCGCCCCGCCCGGTGAAGAACGGCGGTTCCGTTTCGATCAGGATCGTGGTCTTGCCGTCGCCGAGGGTCCGCTCCCCGAAGGTCCTGCCGTTGACGGAAATGGCGACGCTCTGGGCGTAGTCCCCGTACCAGAAAGGCTCCTTGAAATCGAAGGGGCTGTAAAGGTCGAGCGCCAGCTTCGAGCCCCCGCCGGCGGGCCGGTTGATCTCGATCACGGCGACTTTCCGGCAGACCGACATCGTCCGTCCGTAGGCTTCCCTCTGGGGGCCGATCCCCTCGAGGAATTCGAGCTCGGGCCGCGGCTGGGCGAGCTCGGCGGGCCCGAACATCCGTACGGCCTCCCGCGTCGAGCTTTCCAGTTGAAACCCGGCGTAGGTCAAGCCGAATTTTATCTGGACCTCGTCCTTCAGGGGAAAGGGGAGCCTCGCGGTGAAGCCGCCCCGCTCCCACATCGGGAATAAGCGGGCGCAGTAGCCGGGGATCTCGACCCTGAACCCGAGACCCGGCGTGGGGCGCGAATCCTCCCGGACGAACTCCAGGCCGAGGGCGCCCTCGCCGGCCGACATCCCCGCCAGGCGGATGTCCGGGAGCACGTCCGGCGGGTCGGCCAGGAAGACGCGCGGGAAGACATCCTGGCCGATTCGATAGATGAGCGCGAACTCGCCGGCAACCTGCCTCTCGTAGGCCGCCCCCACGCCGTCCAGCACGCCGGGGAAGATCGACGCGGTAATTCTCCGTGGCGTCGCGGCGCTTGGCGATGACCCAGTTGTTCCGGCCCTCGCTCCAATACTGGAGCTCATAGGGGTAATACCGCTTTACGTCCTTTGAGGCGACGATGAGCTTCTCGCCGGACAACGAAGTCAAAAGGTACGATGTCCAGAAATCGCTGAGCCACATCCTTTCGCCCGTCTCCGTCATGGCGGCGACGGTCCTCGAAAGCGACTCATGCTTGGCTTTGATATCACCATAGAAAGCGCGGCTGGCTCCCGCCTGGCTGACGCGCGAAAACGAGCGCCATGACAGCGGCCGACGCGGCAATACCGGTACTTTCGACTTCAGCCAGAGGAACGGGGCGCCGAGGAGGACCGGCACGACGATATAAAGGATGTAAAGATAGCGGAGGACATAAGTGCCGCTGGACTCGGACAGAAGGTAGATGCCCATGAAGGCCGGAAAAGGCCGGAAAGATCAGGGACGACGGCGGCAGCTTGCGACGGGCCGCGAGCAGGATGACGGTCAGAAACCGGCGGCGATGACGCCGAAGTAGATCGGCGAGGCGCCCGGCGGGCCGGCCAAGAGATGAGCCCGACAAGGAATTTCCGGAAGCGTGCCGGAGCCGGTGGCTGCCGAGGAAGGGCCGGTCGATTCGCCGAGAAAAAAAACCCGGACGATCGGGAATCCGCGGGCGAATTCGTTCAGCAGCAGGGGGAAGCAGCCGATCAGAAAGTAGACGGCCAGCTCCAGGTACTTTTTGATCCTGAACCTGAACTTGAAGGCCAGGAACGGGGCGACCGCCGCGCAGTAAATGATGCTGATCTGGTGGCTCCAGAAGGACAGCCCCAGGACGAACCCCAGGGCCGCGAGCCGCTCCGACTTGTCGTCGAAAACCAGGCCCGCCGTCAAGGTCAACGCCAGGGATCCCAGCAGGAGCACGACCGGAAAGCCGGAGGCGATGTCCAGCGATGCGCTAACGAGCTCCTGCCAGGGGAGGACGTAGAACAGCCCGGCAACGCAGGCGAACCCGAACGAAAAGGCCTTCTTGAGAAGGAAGAATTGGATCCCGAGAAAGAGGACAAAGGCCAGATAGGCCGAGAGCTTGGCCAAAAAAATGGAGTAGCCGAACAATTTGAAAAAGACGGCCATCCAGTGCTGGGGAAAACTGCCCTGAAAAAAGGCGCCATAGAAATAGAGCGGCGGCTGCCGGCCTTCGGCGATGTGCTTTCCCATCAGGGCGGTAATGGCTTCGTCGCTGTCCATCAACCCGAAGCTGTGGGCTAGGAAGGGGACATGCACAATTGTCGAGAGAACCACGATGATCCCGAGGGCCGCCGCGTCCCGCTTCCAGCCCGGGGGCAAGGAGAGCTTCCGCGCCCCAACCCGGAGAAACACGCGAAAGACGGTCAGCGCGGCCAGGGGGATGAACGCCCAGAGCGGGGAAACGCGGAGCGGCTTTAAAGCGGGGAAGTTGTCCTTGAACCAGAGAACGACGCCGCGAGGTAGAAGACGGCCTGGAGAACTGGGAGGGCGCCCGAAACGAGCTTCTTAAAAGTCATAGAGTCCCTGGCGCAGGTTCTTCCGGATGGCGAGGATCCCCCGGAGTTCCTCCCGGCTGTCCCGCAGAAGGCTGACCGAGGTGGAATAGCCCTCGAAATTTTCCCGCCAATCGATGGGCATCTCCTGGATGCGCAGTCCGTTCCGCCGGGCGATGACCAGGACCTCGAGGTCCCAGGACCAACGGTCCATCCGGCTGAGGCGGTTGAGTCGGTCGAACTCGGGCTGGCGGAAGCCCTTGAAGCCCATGTCCGGGTCGGAGACTCTCAATTCCGGGAAGACGCGCCGAACGGTCAGCCGGTGGGCCTTGCCGATCAGGTGTCTCCGCCAGATCCGCTCCGTCCTGGATTCGGCATGAAAACGGGAACCGATCACGAGGGGCGCTTCCGCCAGCCGCCCGGCGACCGACAGGATCGGGTCGAGGCTCGAGGTCAGGGGGAAATCGAGGTCGGAGTAGATGATGCGGCCGTCCGGACAGCTTTCGGCCGCGAACTTGACGGCGCCGCCCCGGCCGCGGTTGACGGCATAGCCGACGGCCCGGACGCGCGGCCGGACCGCGGCGATCTCCGCCGCCGCCCCGGCCGACCCGTCCGAGCTTCCGTCGTCGCTCAGGACGATCTCGTAGGGTTTGTCGTAGCGGGCGCTCAGGAAGTCGTCCAGCGCCTGGACGTTCCGGGCGAGCGCGTTTCGGCCGTTATAAACGGGGATGATGTAGTGGAGCAAGACTTCGGCTACCGGATCCTGGTCAGCACCAGTATTCTTCGTTCTTCTGTTCGTCGGCGAGGCTTTTCCACCATTCGGCGCACCGGGCGATGCCGTCCGCGAGCGAGGTCCCGGGGACCCAGCCGAGCTCGTTTTCCGCCAGCCAGTTGTGCACGCGCTTGATCTTCGGCTCGACGCGCGCCTGGGGGATATAGTCGATCTTGGCGGGGAAATGCTTGACCACCTCTTTGGCGATCTCCTCGATGGTGACGGGCCGCCGCCCGGTCAGGTTGTAGACCTTGTTTTCCGCCTTGGGCAGGAGCGCGTGGAGGTGGCCCTCGACCAGGTCGCCGACGTAGAGGAACTCGCGGAACTGCTTGCCGTCCCCCATGATGCTGATGATCCCGGTCCGCTCGGCCATCTCCATGAACGCCCGGACCACCAGGCCTCTCCACATCCGCTCGCCGTAGGGGATGCCGTAGCGCAGCACGGTGTACTGCGGCCCCCTGTACTCGCTCTGGAAAGAGAAGCACAGGAGTTCCTGGCTGATCTTGCTCGCCCCGTAAACGGTGTTGATGTCCCCGAGGTTGAAGGGGCTTTTCTCGTTGACGATCTCGCCCTCCTGAGCGCCCGAGACCCAGGAGCTCGAGGCGACGAGCACGCGGCCGACGTTGGCCTTGAGAGCGGCGCCGAGGACGTTGAGCGTGCCCTTGACGTTGGTTTCGTAGCACAGCCGGGGATCGTCCGAGGATTTGCGCGCGTTGGCCAGCGCCGCCAGGTGGAAGACGATATCGTAACCGTCCAGCGCCGCGCCCAGATCGTCCCGGATATCCTTCTCGACCCACTCGACGTCCTGAACCGGTTTCCTGACGTCGAGGACGGACACGCCGTGGCCCTCGGACATCAGCTTCCCCACGAGATGGCTCCCGATGAAACCGGAGCCTCCGGTCACGAGAATTTTCACCTTGCGACCTCCAAATCCCGGATAGCGGCGATTATACCCAAAACCGGGCCCCCCTGGCTATCGCGACTTCATGAAGAAGCCCGGGCTCGGCAGGAACCTCTTCATCCTGTAAACGCAGTCGATGACGGCCTCCCGGACGATCCTGAGGGGCGGCGGCAGCCGGTGTGACGCCGCGGGCAGGAGCTGGTAGAGGAACCTCAGGAAATGCACAAGTCCGTGAAGCCGCTTCGGCAGCCGGACATAATAGTCGAAGAACCCCTGGTAGCCCAACAGCGTCCGCGCGGGGATCGTCGGATGCCGGATCGAGACCTCCGTGTAATAGACTTCGGAATCGTCGACCGGGTGGGCCAGCCAGCCCTCGGCCAGGCACTTCTCGCCCAGAGCCGTGCCCTTGAAGGGCATGTAAACCGTGCACATGATCCGGTCGGGCTGTAGAACCCTGTTCAGGTTGATCGTGTCCCTGACCGTGGCCATCGTCTCCCCGGGAAGCCCGATCATGTTGAAGCTTCCGGTCCGGATGCCGGCCCGGCGCGCCAGAGTGAAGGCCCGGACGATCTTCTCGTCCGAGATGTTGCGCCGGAGGACATCGTTCCGGATGGCGGGGTTCCCGGCCTCGACGGCCATGTTGACGAAATCGCAACCCGCCTCCCTGAGCCGGCGCATGGTCATCTCGTCGACCAGGTCCGGCCGCGTCTGGCAGAGGAATGGCAGGCCGTACCTTTTGGGGTACTCGCGGCAGAACTCCTCCAGGCGCTTGGCGTTGAGGGTGAACGATTCGTCGGAGAAGGACAGCCGGGAGGGGCGGTACTTGAGGATGACGTCGTCGATCTCCGCGAACAGGTTGTCCAGGCTCCGGTATCTGACGAAAGTCCCCCGGCCGCGATAGAGGTCCATCAGGAACTCGTTCTGGCAGTAGGCGCAGGGAAAAGGACAGCCGCGGGACGACAGGACGTTGATCCCGTAGAGCTCGGCCTGCAGGCGCTCGGGGGGGAGGGCGGTCCGGTCGGGGAAAGGCAGCATGTCGATGTCCTGAGCGAGCGGCCTGACGGGGTTCCGGAAGATCCGGCCGTCCGATTTGACCCACAGCCCGGCCAGGCCGGTATGGTCCCGGCCGCCCTCGAGCGCGGCGAGGAGATCGGTCATGGATCCCTCGCCCTCGCCGATGCAGATCGCGTCCACGGCCTCTTCCCGGATCGTATCCTCGGGGGCGATCGTCGGATGGATGCCCCCGAACAGGACGAGCGCCTCCGGCCGGAGGCGCTTCACGCTGCCGGCGAGCATCAGGGCGATCTTCATGTTGACCGACATTGCGGAGAACCCGACCACGTCGGGCTGGAAGGAGAGGAGCGCCCGCTCGAAGGCCAGTCTCATGACCCGGTAGGGATCGCCCCACAACGGGCGTTTCCTGTAAGGCGTGATCTCAAAGAGGAGCGAGGCATGGCCGGCGGCTTTGACGGCCGCGGAGATATAGAGGATGTTCAGTGGCTGTTCGCGGACGACATACCCCGGGTAAACGAGCAGGACTTTCTTCACGTTAAAGCGGGATTATAGGGAGAACCGGCCTCCCTGGCAAGGGTGCCCGGCTATTTCAAAATAACCGCGCAGGACCCGACGATCTCAGGGTCCTTCCTGTCCTTGACCGAGAGCACGAGCTGGTCCCCCTTCTTGAACCCCGGATTCTTGAAGTAGAGCTTGGTCCTGAACCCGACCATGCCGGCCATGGAGCCCTGGTCTGTGGGCAGCGGGCCCGAGCCCAGGACAGGGAAAAAGTCCTGGTCCCAGGGGAAATCGTATTCCCTTAAATGGGAAAGAACCAGGGTTTCTTTGCCCATCCTGTTGTAAAACGATATATCCCCTTGCGCGCCGTTGTACTTATCCCGCCATTCCTTCAGAGAGGGCATCTTGTAATCTTGACCGTTATATGTCATGGTCACATCGTCCCGGTTGACCGTGACGCTCTGCCCGCCCATGACCACCAAGTATGCCATGAACATGACGTAGGGGCTGTCCAGCTTGCGGACCGCCAGCGCGGCGTCGATGGTCATGACGATCTCGCCCTGATTGCTTGAGAACACGCTCTGGCCGAGGTCGGTCGTCTGTCCGATGGCGGTTGCGGATAAAGCCAAAACACCTAACAGTGCGAATCTCAAAATTTTCATGTGGGGTTCCTCCTGTCATTATCAATATTAACCCCTTTTTGCCTCGGCGTCCAATCGCCGCCTTCTGTCCGTCTCTCTTTTCTCCGGTTGGTTTGTGGCGGCGGGGGTCCCGGCTTGACATCGCGGCGAACTGTCGCCTATTCTTGCTGATGAGTGAAAGGATCTGACTGCGGAAGAAAGGATCCGTCCCTTTTCGGCGTGAAGCGATCGGTCTGGCTTATAGCGTGGCTGTCAGCCGGGCTGGTCGTCGAAATGATGGTCAGCGGACAGGAGCGAAAGTCGAAGATGAAGTACCATTTCGGATTCTTGTCAGCGGGTCTGGCTATGGCCGTCCTGGCCGCGGCGGCGTCCCTGCTTGCAGTGCCGTCCGCGGGCTCTCCATCGGGTTACGCGGCGGCGCAGGAAAAGCCCCGGTCCGGCCGGGAGCTTTATCTTGCGGCCTGCGCGAGTTGTCACGGCCCGGACGGCAAAAGCGTCTCCCAGAGTCTTCTCGGGTTTGACCTCCGCATCCGCGATTTCACCGACTGCCAGGCGACGAACCGGGAGCCCGATGCCGACTGGGTGGCGGTCGGTCTCAAAGGCGGACCGGCCAGGGGCTTCTCCGAGCTCATGCCCGCCTTCGAGGGCGTCCTCACTCCCAAGGAGGTCAGCCTGATCGTGACCCACATGCGGACTTTCTGCCCCGACCGGAACTGGGTGCGCGGCGAGCTGAACATGCCCCGGGCCCTGGTTACGGAGAAGGCGTTTCCCGAGGACGAAGCCGTCCTCACCAGCGCGATCGATACCGAAGGTGACGGCCGGATCGCCAACAAGTTCATCTATGAGCAGCGGCTGGGCGTGAGGAACCAGCTCGAGATCATCGCCCCCTTCGGCTGGCAAAGGTCGAGCGTCGGACCCGAAAGCCCGGACTGGAGCTCCAGCCTGGGCGACCTGGCCGTGGGGATCAAACGGGTCTTCTACCACAGCTACGAGCGCGGGTCGATTTTCAGCGCGGCGGCCGAGCTCATCACGCCCACGGGTGATGAAGCCCGGGGTTTCGGCAAAGGCACCTTCATCTTCGAGCCCTTTCTCAGCTTCGGCCAGCTCCTGCCGGCTGACTTTTTTTTCCAGGTCCAGACCGGCGTGGAGCTGCCTTTTCAAACCAGCAAGGCGGAGAATGAGGGCTTCCTAAGGCTGGTCTTGGGCCGGGGCTTCGACGCCGGCAAGTGGGGCCGCTCTTGGACGCCGATGGTCGAGCTGGTGGGAGCGGGCGAGCTGAGCGGCGGCGCCGTGATCGACTGGGATATCATCCCGCAGTTCCAGGTGACCCTCAACACGCGGAAAAACATCATGGCCAATTTCGGCGTGCGGGTTCCGGTCAATAACACGTCGGGCCGGCATGTCCAGGTTGTTTTTTACCTTCTTTGGGACTGGTTCGACGGCACGTTCTTTGAAGGATGGTGAGACCATGAACACCCAAGCGCATACGGATGTTCGCGATATCGAGCCTGGCCGTGGTGTTGCTCTGTGTCCCAAGCCGTGGCCCAGGCGCCCGGTCTCCAGCCCCGCCTCTTCCACGCCGCCGACAGGTGTGTCGCCTGCCACAATGGGGTCCTGTCGCCTCGGGGAGAGGATATTTCCTTCGGGTCCGACTGGAGCCCCTCGATGATGGCCAACGCCGCCCGCGACCCTTATTGGCTGGCCTCGGTGCGGCGGGAATCGCTCGTCCATCCCGCGGCCCGGGCCGCCATCGAAAACGAATGCTCGGCCTGTCACATGCCGATGGCGCGGTTCGAGGCAAAGACCGCGGGACAGATGGGAGAGGTGTTCGGCAATCTCCAGGGCGCCCGCGCGATCAGTCCCATGGGAGTCCTGGCCATCGACGGCGTGTCCTGTTCCATGTGCCATCAGATCCAGGACAAGGGGCTTGGCCAGCCGTCGAGCTTCACCGCCGGGTTCGCCGTGGACACGGCCGCGGCCTTCGGCAAGCGCCAGGCCTTCGGGCCTTACAAGATCGACGAGGGCCGGCAGGCGCTGATGAGATCCTCCGCCCAGTTCATTCCCGCGGAGGTCACCTACATCCGGGAATCCGAGGTCTGCGCGACCTGCCACACTCTCTATACGGAATCGCTTGACGCCGACGGCCGGCCGGTCGGCGTTCTTCCCGAACAGGTCCCCTATCTCGAGTGGCGGCACAGCGCCTACCCCGGCAGCCAGAGCTGCCAGTCGTGCCACATGCCGGCCGTGGATGGGGAGGCCCCGATCACCGGCGTCATGGGCCAGCCGCGGGCCGGGGTGGCGAGGCACGTTTTCCGCGCCGGCAACTTCTTCATGCCCAGGATCCTCAATGCGTACCGCCGGGACCTCAACACCGCCGCCCTGCCCCGCGATCTGGACGCCGCCGCCCTGGACACGGTCGGTCATCTGCAGACATCCTCCGCGACCCTGGCCGTCGATTCGGCGGAGATCAAAGACGGTCGTCTGGAAGCCCGGGTGACCATCCAGAACCTCGCCGGCCACAAGCTCCCCTCGGCCTACCCCTCCCGCCGCGCCTGGATCCACTTCACGGTAAGGGACCGGTTCAACCGGGTTGTTTATGAATCCGGTGCGTTGAACCCGGACGGGTCCGTCTCGGGGAACGACAACGACGCCTCCCCTGACACTTTCGAACCCCATTACGACCGGATCGAAAAGCCGGACCAGGTCCAGGTCTACGAGAGCATCCTGGAAGGTCCCGACAATAAGGTGACCACGGTCCTGCTGACCGGGGTCCGCTATATCAAGGACAACCGGATCCTCCCGGACGGGTTCGACAAGGCCACGGCGCACGAAGACATCGCGGTCAGGGGAGAAGCCCTCGAGGACGGGGATTTCGGCGCCGGCGGCGACCGGATCCTTTATTCCGTGGGCATCGACGGCGCCCAAGGCCCGTTCGAAGTCCGGGCGGAGCTTTGGTATCAGCCCATCGGCTTCCGCTGGGCGCACAACCTCGAGCAGCAGGACGCCGCCGAGATCAAGCGCTTCGTTTCCTACTACTCGGCGATGTCGGGGCAGTCGGCTGTCAAGTTGGCCGCGGGCCGCGCCGTGTCGAGCCCGTAGGGGAGTTGCCAGGAAAGCGTCAGGAGAACCCGTAGGCTGGTCGCCGGGGCGTTCAGGGGCGGATGGAGATCTGGACCTTGAAAACTCCTCGCTCCTGTAACGGCACGAACCGGCTCACCGGGTCCCAGCGCCGTTCCAGTTTTGCTGTAAACGAGATAAATGAAATTCCCGGGACGATCTCCCAGCGGAAGCGGAGGTTGACGCCGAGCTGCCGGGAGACGTCGTCGTACTGAAAATAGTTCATGAGCCCGAGACGCGGCGAGAGAAAGAGATCCGCCTTGACCTCGTAGACATCTTCATCGATGCGGCCTTGGGGAAGGTGCGCGGATGAAGTCGGTCGCCAAAGCTAGTGTCAAATAGCCCCTCCACTTGAGCGTCAGGCCCAGCTCTGTCTGGTTGAGCCGCCCTGGAATAGAATTCGCCGAAGGTGTGCTCCACGTCGACGCTGACGGGCCGGTGGGAGGCGGAACGGAACTCGACTGAGCCGTTAGTGAAATCGTAAGCCCCCTTCGGGATGACGACCCCGTCGGCCACTTCAAAGTCATACGGCAGGACGTCGCGGTTCGGTGTGATGCTGACCTCGAAGTGCTCGCCGCTTTCGGTCTGGAAGGCGAGGGGATTGAGGGAGATGCGCCGTGTTTCCAGGCTGCCCTGGAGGTCAAGTAATACTCGAACGACAGCTCATAGAAGAACTGCCGGACCAGCCGGCAGACGAATCCCTTTTCCGGACGGGGCATTACTCATATGCAGGGAGGACGTTTGGACGTTGCTCCTCGGCAAGAAACCCGATGCCCGGGTCGAGGGCGTCCCCGTAGTAAGAGTATGAGGTGGCTGATATCCAAGAGGTCGTTGGGATAATCAATCTCATGCCGAATACCTGGTGCTGCCCCGCACTCCGGCCGTTCCAGTTGTGACGTCAGGCTCCGGCCAGACAGGTTGCTGTTCCCCTAAAACGCGATGTCTGGTAGATCGCATCGAACCCGGCGAGCGCGTTCTTTTCTCCCGTGGGGCTGCCGACGGTAAAGATGGCGCCGACCTTGCTTTCAGCAGGACTTCTGGTAGACCCGGCCGGCGATGAAGTTCTGCTGAGCGAACGAATTGAAATTGTCGGTCATCACGTCCAGGAAGGCCAAATTGGTGCCGCCGAGCCGGCCGAAGACCTTGGTCCCGAAAATGACCGGGATCTGGTTGCCCTGGTAGAGCCCGATTTTCCGGCTGAAAAACGGGGTGAAGCTCGGTACTCGTCGTCCCGAAATTGAAGATCTCCGAGCCTTCGAGGAAAAATGTCCGTTTTTCCGGATAATAGAGCGGGAAGCGGGTCAGGTTGACGCGCCGCTCGTCCACCTCGGTCTCGGCGAAATCGGTGTTGTAGCTGAAGGCCCCGACGAAACTGGGCGTGAAATTCTTATAGATATCGAACCCCCCGTCCCACTGGTACTGAGTCCCGCCCGGCTGGAGATGATTTTGCAAGGTCCGGGCCGCCGTAGGGCTTGAAGGTGATCCCCGTCCCCAGCTTCAGGTCGCGGAGGCCCTCGAGCGGGGCGGCTTCGGCGGGTTATTGAAGAAATTGTCCTGCTTCACGCCGGAGAGACGGATGGTTTCCTGTTTCCTGGGGATGTACCGTTCCACGTTGATCCCCCAGTGGGGAAGGTCGGGCTTGAACGAAATCGTCTTGAAGGGGATCCGGATCTCGCAGCTCCAGCCGTCCTCCAGGCTCCGGCTCCGCGCATCCCAGATGCCGTCCAGTCGAGGCTCGAGTGTTCGCCGAAGGCAGTCCCTCGCTCCGGGCGCCGCACGGCGTTCACAAAAAAAAGGTAGGCGTTGCGCTTGTCAAGTAACTGTTAAGAGGAGACCTTGATGATGTCGTCGTTTTCGCCCTCGTCGTTGCGTCGTGGGCCATCGTGTTACCGCAGACCTTGGCGGGCTGGGAGTCATGGCAATAGATGCCGAGGAACAGGTCGTCGTCATCATAGAGAACCCGGAGTTCCGTGGTTTCCGTGGGGGCGCCTTCTGTGGGAAAGACCCTGCGGAAAGCGGTGAACGGCTCCGCCTTTTTCCAGGCCTCATCCTGAAGACTGCCATCGATGACGGGACCTCGCTCGACATGGAGGGCTTTAAGGCTGGGCGACTGGGCCGGCGCCGGCACCGTGAGGAATAACAGCAGGGCGAGAACGAGCGGCCGCGGCCTGGGCCTGAAATGCGTCGCCTTCCTGCGCATGACGGCTATTATAACAAAACGGGCATCTCTGGCCAGGCCATGGATATCGGGCCTGAGGTCCTTTGCGCACATCGCCGGGCAGTCCAGCGTCAAGTTGCTCGCAGCAGGCGGACGCCCCTCTCGGTTTCGCCCTGGCCGTCGCTTCCCGTGCACAGCAGATGGTCGAGGGCGGACAGGTTGGTCTGGAAGTCGCCCCAAAACTGAGGGTACGGAACCGCGGCCGAGGACGGTTTCGTCGAGGAGCACCATCCTGTCAGGACCAGATCAGCCTGGCGAAGAATCCACCTCAGGGAATGAATGCCGGCTGGTTAAAACTTATTGTGCATGACCCGCTTCTTGCCGGGCCGGACCGGAGGCTGTCTTATGTATTGGGGCTGCGTACAGTGGGCTGGGTCCCACCGGGACGGGTGTGACGCCGCGCCGCCGTCGCCCGGACCCACCTCGATCGCCTGAACCATGGCCTGCCCTCCGGCTTGGCCGGTGAAACGGAGGGCGATGACGCCGTTCTACGGGCGGACATCGGAAAACACCAGGTCGACCGCCCGGTCGAAACCGCCGGCAGTCGCCACCACGTCCATCTCTTTGACCACCTCCCGGCCGTTGAGGTGGATGGTCACCGCCCGCAGCCGGGGGTCGGTGCGGCGCATCTCGGCGAACTTCAGGCGGACGTGATATTGGCCCGGCCCGACCGTGAAGTAAACGGTAAAATCGCGGCCGTGGATGCCGTAGCGGTAGAGTTCCGGGTCCGGGGTGTTGTCTATGGCGAGATGCCGGCGTTTCGTCCACCACGAAGCGGCGACGGAATCCACGCCCAAACCGGCGGGGAGGATGAACTCCGTCCCCGGCCTCCAAGCGCGGCCATCGGAATCCACGTAATCCGTTCGGCCGGTGGTGAAGATGATCCGCTGGGTGTTCTTGCGGACCGCCGCCCTCTCCGAACCCCCCCGTGCCGGTCGCTGTGGACCATTGCACGGTATCGACATACACGTTCTGACCCTGGGACAGCGGGTTTCTTGCGCCGCGGACGACGATCTTCAGGCGGTGCTCTCCGTTGGCCAGGCCGTTCTTATAGTAGAGCACCTGCTGGTTACGGGGCGTGGGATTCCAGCAATCCAGGCCCACCAGCTGTTTTACCTCATCCAGATAAACGTCCGCCGACCCTCCGGCGGCGTCGACGCGCCCAATCAACCGCACCTGGTTGCCCGCGAAGGAAAATGTCGCTGTCGCTCCCGGCGCGGAAGAAACCCGGACTTGCCCGCCCATGTCCTGCGGGTCCCGGGAGGCGGTCCATCCCTCCGTGAAGCTGAACCTGTCGTCGTCGACCGCCTGTTGAGGGTCGTCACCCAGGACGACGATATTCCGGCAGCCGTCGTGGCGAATGGTGACCAAGGCATCCCCTCCAGGCAGGTCCAGAACCTGATAGCCGTTGCCTTGAAGATCGGCGCGGCCGGCGAGGGGCTTCCCGTCGGCCGTGACGGAGGTGGGGCGGAAGGCCAGCCGCAAGACGTCGACGCTCCCGGCAGGGGCCTGACAGGTGGAATAGTCGACCCGGCCGTCTCCATAAATCACGGAGGTCACGATTGAGGATACGCGCATCAGGTGGTTTTCGCGGCCGGCTCCGAAAATCTCCGGCAGCCAGGCCATGGTGCCCAGCACATGTTTGAGGGCCATGGGATGCGCGATCTTGAACCAACTGCCGGCTACGATCTGTCCCCCGTCGATGTTGTCTTCCACGACCCCGGTCTCGTGAACATCATAAGTGGCCAGGATCTGTTGGCGGCGGGCCATCTCCCGGCCCCATTCGCTCCGAGCCACGACTCCATATTGGGCATAAACCGTGGCCAGCTCCATCGGCCCATACCACAGGGACCGGCCGCAGCAATTCGAGGACTCGGGGTAGGCCCAGGCTCCGCTGAAGACATCTCCGCTCGACTCGAGGGCCACGCTGGTCCGGTGGAGGAAGAGAGACATAATGTTGCGGACGTCGTTCCGCCAGTTGGGGAAAACGTCCGGGTTATCCATCAGGTAGCGGGCCACGAACTCGGTCACGTTCTCGGCCTGGACGGGGTCGGGCCAATCCCAGTAATTGCGGCCCCACACGTCGTTGACGGTCCAGCGGGGGAGAAGCACGTCGCGCAGGTGGGCCCGTCCGGCATCCCGGGCTAGGACCAGGCTCTGATTGGGGCCGGTATACCCCGACCGGATGAGTTCGTCGAAGAAGGCCAGGATGAACGCGATGCCCCCGGTCTGATGATCTTCCCAGGTCGCCTCCTCGGGGTTAGCGTAGCGGTTCCAGGGGGGCTCTCCCGGCGTCCTGTTCTGCTTTTCGGCCAGCAGGTCGGCCCAATGCTCGGCGGCGTTGAGCCATATGGTGTTCCCGGTCATTTGCGCCGCCCGCAGCAGCCCGATGCCCACTTCGGCGGCGATATCTAATTGGATCATGCCGCGGGGATCGGATTTGCCATACGGCTTTCCCCTCGTGGGCACGCTGACTAGGAAATTCGGCCAGGGGTGGTCGGCCGGCGTCAGGCAGTGCGCCAGCAGGGTATCGGCCAAGACGGTGATGTGGGCGATGGCCGCGGGGTCTCCGGAATAGCGGTAATAATCGACCAGCCCGGAAAGCACATAAGCGGCCCGCTGCCCCAAGTCCCCGTTAAGCCAGTCATCCAAGGGAGGGATGGTGATCGTGCCGTCCGGGGCGATGTTCCACCGGCTGTTGAACACGTATTCCGGGGCCGCCGCGACCGCCTTTTTCGTGTCCGTCCAGGGGTACCGTTTCATCGTCTCGGCGGCGATCCGGACCCGGAGGTCCAATTGGCCGTTCTGTCCCTGGTACCAAGGAGCGATAACCCCGTGGCTGTCGACCACGGCCGGGTGGGCATAGTAACGCTGCAAAGTCGTCCCCATGGCCAACGTTGTAACCGCCAAACACGGCAGTGCGAAAATCCGTCCCTTCCGGTATCTCATGCCGCCTCCGTTATGGTCGATTGGTATCAAGCGCTCGTCCGGCTCCTAAACCCGGCTCGCCGGCGGGGATCCCCCGTCCCGACTCCCATGGCTCTGCATAAGATTGATCAGCTGGACGCGGTTGTTGACCTCCGTCTTCAGGTAGATCCTGTAGATATGGTCCTTGACCGTCTGGAGAGAAATGAACAGCGTTTCGGCGATCTCCTTGTTTGTTTTTCCGGCGCACAGCTCCCGGATGACATCCTCCTCCCGCTTGGAGATCCTGTACTCTTCGACGAACCGGGTCATGGCATCGGCCGGCGTCTGGAGCAAAGAGGCGGCCGGACCGGCTTTTAGGAGGTAAGCCCTCCAATAGAGGAGGGGGATGAGGTTGGCGGAAAAGAAGGCGAGCACATAGGCGACGGCCATCGTTCCGCCCGAATAGGCATAGGGCGAAAGGACGAGCGCCGCCGCATACGCCAGAAAGCAGGTCAACCCGAAGAACCGGACCGCCTTTTGCTTTTTTCCGTCTCCGATGTCCGGCGCCCGGCGGAAAAGCTCGGAGAGACCCGAGCCAAGCGCCACGGTCACAAGGATCGCATACAGGATATTGAAGCCGGACGAGAAAGCGGCATATTGGCTGTCGGTCCAGGTGGAGACGTTCGCCCGGACGATGAAAATTCCGTAAGCCAGCAACGCCCCCCCGAAAATCGAAAAGTAGATCAGGGTGATCTTGCGGGAGAGGTCCTTATCGACCATTTCCCGCGACAGGCGGAGAAACATGTACCAGGCCAGGATCAGAAAGGGCAGGCCCAGAAAGGTGAAGAAGTGCCGGATGGTCTCGGTGGTTTCGAAGCTCGCCCCGCGCCGGCTCAGCATCTGTCGGGCGATGACCTGGCCCACGATGCCATAGACGCCGAAAACGTTGATGAACACCTGAAAATACAGGTAAGAAGAAAGGTAATTGAACCGAAACCGTTTTTGCAGGCGGTTCGCGAGCAGGACGGCGACCAGGCCGATGCCGAGAGAAACCGCCACAACGACGCCAAAGATCAAGTCACCCATCAGCCGGGCCGTCCTCCTGTCCTTGCCCAAGGATATACAAAAACAGCCTCGAATCTCAAGATAATTGCGAGTCTTCTCCCGCCGTCGGCAGTCGGACTAAAGTCGTGTTTTCCCCGAATCCGACTTTCGGTGGTAGATATTCTCAGTAAGTCCGGATATTTTCGGGTTGTGAACGCTGATCCCAAGGAGGTTACCTTGAACAATGCCGCCGAAAAAACGATCGTCCTCACGCCCACCGCCGGGTCCGTGTACAGTTACGGCTGGCGAAGGCTGAAGAAGTCCTTCCTGGACCTTTTCCTGATCATCATCATCGTCGCCGCCGTCCACGTGCCCTTGGGCATGATCGAGTCTCTGGACGGCCACGAAACGCCCGGGGGCGTGCTTCTCAACATGTTTTCGTTCGCTTACCTGATCCTGCTTCTCCTGCCCATTGATTTCGGCGCCGCCTGGGTCTTTCTGAAGTCCGTCCGGGGCGAAAAGGTCGATGTCCAGGACATGTTCTCGGTCTTCGAGAATTATCTCAACGTCGTCCTCGCAGGGCTCCTGGCGGGGGCCATCATCGGCATCGGGATGATGCTCCTGTTCGTCCCGGGGGTCATCGCCGCCTGCCGCCTGGCCTTTGTCAGGTATCTCGTCATGGACAGAAAGATGGAGCCGGTCGAAGCCGTCAAGGAAAGCTGGCGGCTGACCAGGGGCCACGCCAATCAGATCTTTTGGACGGGTTTCCTGGCTTTTTGGGTGTTTATCGCCGGACTGCTCTGCTTCGGCGTGGGCGTGATCGTGGCCTGGATGTGGGTCCGGTGCGCCTTCGCGACGATGTATTACGCGGTGAGTGAGCTCGAGAAGTCGAAGTCGCAAGCGACGCCGCCGGTTGCCGAGCCCGCTCCGCAAGCCTGAATCAAGAGGAAAGATCAACCCTGCCGGTCGGCGGCCCTGGCCCTCGCCATGTACCGCCGGTTGACGGGATAGGTCAGCATGACGATCAAGGCCAGCAGGGCGATGACGGGGCCGGAAACAAAGGTCAGCCGGGCGACGTTCCTGGCCGCGCCGGCAGTCTGCGTAACCGCCTCGGGAATGATGCCGGCCCCGTCGAGCATCAGGCCCGTAACCAGCAGGCCCAACGAGGTCGTGGCTTTATTGAAGAAGCTGAAGACGGCGGAATAACTGCCGTCTTTGAGGACCCCGGTCCGGTGGGCGTTGAGCTCGGAGACGTCGGCGATCATGGAGGTCGCGAGCGGCACGAGCACCCCGTTTCCGGCCCAGTACATGGACTGGCCCAAGGCGAAGACCATCGCTGCCAAGGGAAACAGCCTGCCCCCGACAAGCGGCAGGCCAACAGGCAGCTGGAGGGCCGCTTGAGGAGCAAGAATTCCCCCGATGAAAAAGACATACAAGAGGGCGCTGCCGGTCACATTCAGGGCGACGCCGACCGCGGCCGCGGGCTTTTTATCCCAGCGTCTGACGAGCAGCGTGGCCAGCAGGGAGCCGAGCGCGAAACCCAACATGCCGCTGCCGTGGACGATCGTCTTTAGAAAATCGGGGAAGCCCATGAAGAAGCGGTAGGTGAACATCTGGATCTGCGACACCAGCAGCATGCCGAATTGGGCGATGCCGAAATAAGCGAAGACCGCGACGCCCAGCCGGTCCCGCAGGATATCCCTCATATCTAAGGCGAACGCCTTCAGGCTGTTGCCCGCGATGTTGGGCAAAGATCTCGTGTCGTAGGCGTGCCGTCTGGTCGAGAAATAACAGACCAGGATGAGCGCCAGGACACCCAGGGATAGGGCCAGGCCCATTCGCCTGTAGTTGGCCTCGATTGTTGTGCCGTCGATGATCCGGCCCGCGGCTCCCCTCCGGTCGCCGAAAAAAAGCAGCCAGCCGCCGGCGTTGAAAAGAAGGTTCATCGCCATGTTGAACATGTACCGGACGCTTTGAAGCTTGGCCCGCTCGTCGTAATCCGGGCAGATCTCGAACCCCAGGGCCGTATAGGGAACGCCGAAGATGGTGGAGGCGGTCTTGACCACGAGGTTCATGCCCAGGAGGTACCAGAAAACCGCCTGGGGTCCCTTGACGAATCCCGGAACCGACCAAAGAAAAAAGAAGGCTGCCGCCAGGAAGATGCCGCCGCCGAGGATGTAGGGGTGCCGCCGGCCGAACCGGCTGCGCGTGTTATCGGTGATGTGGCCCATGACCGGGTCGGTGACGGCGTCCCAGAGCATGGTGACGGAAAGCGCCAGGCCGGCGAGACTTCCGCTCAACCCGAGCACCTGGACGTAAAACAGCATCGCGAAGGCGGAGATCCCGTTCACGGTCAGCGAATAGGCCCCCTCGCCCGTGGCATAGGCGATGAGATGCCGCAGGGGAGTGCGGGGGCGGGTCTGGGCGGCCGTCGACAGCGTGGTCAAGTCCGGGAAACCATAACATCAGACGCCGCGAGGCGTCAAGGCGAAAGGATGCGATTTCCAGAGAATGAGGCGGGTATCATGAGGTCTCGGTCCGCGCCCGGTTTTCGAGCTGCCCGATGCCTTCGATCTCGACGATGACGGCGTCGCCGTCCTGGAGAAAGACGGGCGGCCGGCGGAACGCGCCCACTCCGTTTGGCGTGCCCGTGGAGATGAGGTCACCCGGCTCGAAGGTGAACGAATACGACAAGCGGGCGATCAGCTCCCGGACGCCGAAGATCATTTCCGAGGTGGACGAATCCTGCAGGTATCGCCCGTTGACCCGGCACTTGATTGCCAGGGCCTGCGGGTCGGGGATCTCATCGGCCGTCACGATAAATGGACCCAGCGGACAAAAAGTATCCAGGCTCTTGCCGCGCACCCACTGTTTGTCGGGGAATTGCACGTCGCGCGCTGAGATGTCGTTGACGATGGTGTAGCCGAAGACGTGATCGAGCGCCCGCTCGACGCTCACCCGGCGCGCCCGCCGGCCGATGACAACGCCCAGCTCGGCTTCATAGTCCACCTGTTGAGTCAACGCCGGATCCCAGACAATGTCGTCGCCCGGCCCGATGATCGATGAGGAGAATTTGGCAAAGACGAGGGGACGATCCGGCACGGGCACATTTTGCTCGCGGCAGTGATCCATATAGTTCAACCCGATGGCCACGATCTTGGGCGGATTGGTCAGGGGGGCCAGCAGTCTGACCGAGCCGAGCGGGAAGGATGCGGCGTCACCCGTCCGGCTGCGGGCCTCAACCTGTGCCCACACTGGCGGCCCGGCCTGGATCAACTCCAGCATGGTGGCCGGCGCGCCGGGGGCTGTCAGGTCAATGATCCGGCCGCCGCTGATGACGCCGAGCCGGCTCTCGCCGTCGGCGGTGAAGGTCGCCAGTTTCATGGTGCTATCCTTTCAAGCCATGGCCGGCGCGGCCAGCCGGCCCTCGGCCAGGGCTTGCTTGAACGCGTCGATCGTGGACCGGATTCCCGCCTCGAGCGGGGTGGCCTCAAGCGGCCCAAGGGCGGCTTGAAGCGCCGAATCATCCAGGTCTTCCGGGAAGGGCAACGGCTTGTCGTCAAACGAGATGCGTCCGTGGGCGCCCGGCTCGACTTTCTCGATGGCCTCGACGATCTCCCGCATGTGAACGGCGGAGCCGCGCATGTTGTAGACGCGCGCGCCGTCGAGCGGCGCCCGCGCCGCCCGGACGAAAGCGCGGGCCGCGTCCTCGGCGTACTGATAAGCGCCGCGCCCTCCATAGGGAATATGGAACCCCCGGCCCGCCGCCGCCGCCAGCATGGCCCGGGTGGGCGCGGACGTCAGACCCTGGTCGCGCCCGGGGCCGTACACCGCGAACGGGCGGAGGCCGATGCTGGCCAGCCCGTTGTCCTCCCAGTAGATTCCGGCCGTGCCCTCGTTGGCCCGCTTGAACACGCCGTAGTGGGTGTGCGGCTTCTGCGGGGCGTCGTCGGCCAGGGCGCCCGCAGGGTACTCGTCGCTCTGCCCGAACACGGCCACGCTACTGGCGTAGGCCAATCGCGCAAGTCCGGCCCGCCGGGCCGCTTCGAAGATGTTGACAGTACCCACCACGTTAACACGCGCGCCCAGCGGCGGATCGGCCTTGCAGAAGGGAACCTGCAAGCCGGCCAGATGGACCAGGTTCGTCGCGCCGGTTTCGCCGATGGCGCGCTCGACCGAGGCCAGCTCGGTGATATCGCCCGTCCGAAAGTCCACACGCCCCAGCTCTTCGCGGTTTAGGATGAGCTTGAGCCGGTGCGGGTCGCCGGCGACGTCGAGGACCGTGGTCGGCACGCCCTCCCGCGTCAGCACGCGCACCACCCAGGCGCCGATGCAGCCGAGCGCGCCGGTCACGAGAAATCGTTCTTCGGCGGCGAGGGGCATGACCTCTAACCTCGTCCTTCAGGCGCGGCCGGGTCCATGGCCCCGGGTCCCGGCGGCTCGGGCATGAACAGGGCGACGACCGCGGCCGGCAGGAACAGCAGACCGCTGAAGAGCAGGGCCAGGCGGAAGTCGCCCACCTTCGAGAACAGGCCGAAGACGATCGTCCCGGCGGCCGCCGCGATCCGGCCGATGTTGTAGCTGAAACCCGCTCCCGTCGTCCGGAGGAGCGTCGGAAAGAGCGGCGGGAGATACATGGTGAAGAGGCCGAAGACCCCCGAGAAGAACCCGATCGCCGAGAACCAGGGGATGATCCCAATGTGCCCCCGCGTCGTGGCGAAGGCCCCGACGAAGCAGGCGAAGAACCCGGCGCACATCACGGCGATCGCGCGGCGGTAGCCGAGGAGCTTCGCCAGGAGCCCGGCGAAGAAGTTGCCGGCGATCGAGACGGCCACGATCAGAAAGAAGGTCATGGTCACCAGGCCCTCCCGCCGCTCGTGAGTCCAAGCCGCGACTTCGGGCAGGTTCCGGACGTGCTGAGGGTTCCAGAACAGGAAGGCCCACCAGCCGGTCAAGGATAGGCTGCAGAGAAGGATCGCCAGGAGGGTCGTTCGCCGACCTCGCCTCTGAAGAGGTCCCTGATGCCCGGGCTGTCGCCCGCGGGCCTCGCTCTTGGCCGTCCGCCATTCTTCGGGTTCGGGCAGCGACCGGCGGATCCAGGCGACCATGAAGGCCGGCAGGATCCCGATGAGAAAGACGTACCGCACCGGGACGCCGGTCTGGGCGAAAATGTAATAGCCGCCGCAGGCGATGAGCACCCCCAGGTTGACGGCGGTCTGGAGGACGGCGGCGATCCACGGCCTCCACTTGCGGGGCCAAGTCTCGGAGAGAAGAGACGCCCCCACGGCCCACTCGCCGCCGATCCCGAGGGCCGAAAGAAACCTGAAGATGAGGAGCTGCCACCAGGTGCCGGCCGCGGCCTGGAGGCCGGTGAAGACGGCGTAGGTCAGGATGGTCAGGCCGAGCGCCCGGCTGCGGCCGATCCGGTCGCCGATCCGGCCGAACAGCCCGCCGCCGACCGCCCAGCCCACCAGGAACGCCGCCTGGATGAAAGAGCTTGCCGTCTTGACCCCCGGGTCGGTCGGCGAACCCGCCCTGACCAGCTCCTGAACGTAAAGCGCGGCCACGAGGGTGTAGAGGTGCATATCGAGGCCGTCGAAGAACCAGCCGAGCCAGGCGGCGATCCCGGATTTCCATTGAACGGGGGTCAGCTCTCGGAGGTGTATGCGCGAATGCGTTTCGGCGGCCATGAGTTTCCTTGGATCCGGGAAACCATAACATCAGACGCGGCCAGCCGTCAAGAAGAATGGAAATCAGCAGAATCGAGGTGTCACGGATGTCCTGACCCCATACAAGCGCATTCCGACATCAGGTTGAAGCCGCCAAAGGAGAGGAGAAGGGAACCTGCGAGACTCAAGCAGAAGCCGCGACGCCCGGGTCGGCAACGGGCGGGACGGAGGGCTTCCGGTCTCCCAGCACCAGGCGGACTTGGTGCACGCCGCCGTCATCGGCGAGAGGGATGGAGCCGGGGTCGACCGGCGCGCCATCCAGTTCCGCCTCGGCGATCCCTCGGCAGCGGCGCTCCGGATTCGAGACTGCGATCTCGTAGCGCGTCCGGCCGAATCGCCAGACGATCGCGTAGTCAGGCCAGGATGACGGGATGCAGGGATCCATCTCGAACGTCGAGCCCCGGCGCCGGAGCCCGAGGATGCTCTCGAGGCCCACTCGGTACATCAAGCCCGCGGAGGCGGTGTACCAGGTCCAGCCCCCGCGCCCGGCGTTTGCCGGGTCGGCGTGGACGTCGCCGGCGACGACATACGGCTCGGCCATGTAGCGCCCGACACCGGCCGCAGTCCTGGTATGGTTGACGGGATTGAGCATGTGGAAGAGCTCGCCCGCCTCGTCGCCGCTGCCCAGCTTGGCCATGGCCATGACGACCCAAAGAGCTCCGTGGGTGTATTGGCCGCCGTTCTCACGCACGCCGGGCGGGTAACCCTTGATGTACCCCGGATCCTGGCTGGATCCGTCGAAGGGCGGGGTGAGCAACACTATGACTTGAGGTCCGCGCCGCACCAGGTGGGTGCGAACGGCGTCCATGGCGCGCTCCGCGTAGCGGACGGGAACGGCGCCCGAGAGCACCGCCCAGGATTGGACGATGGCGTCGATCCGGCACTCGTCGTTCTGGGCCGAGCCGAGAGGCTTGCCGTCGTCATAGTAGCCGCGCCGGTACCACTCGCCGTCCCAGGTCTGCTCCAGCATGTTGCCGAGCCGGCGGGCCTCGCTCGCGGTAGCGCTCGGCCCGGGCCGGGTCCCCCCGGGCTTCGCAGAGGGGCGCGAACTCGCCCAGGACCGTGTGGAGGAAGAACCCCACCCAGACGCTCTCCCCGCGCCCTTCCCGTCCCACGCGGTTCATCCCGTCGTTCCAGTCCCCGCTCCCCATGAGGGGAAGGCCGTGGGCGCCCGCGGTCATTCCCCGGTCGATGGAGCGCAGGCAATGCTCGAAGAGCGGGCTCCTTTCGTTCGAGATCCGGGGCTGAACGTAGGCGTCCTGCATTTCCGGTTCGAGCGGCGGGGCCTCCAGGAAGGGCACCGGCTCATCGAGGATCCCAGTATCTCCGGTTGTCCGAACGTAGTGCGCCACCGCGTGAGGTAACCATAAGAGATCGTCCGAGCAGCGCGTCCGGGTGCCCCGCCCGCTCCCCTCGTGCCACCAGTGCTGGACGTCGCCTTCGAGGAATTGCCGGGCGGCGGCTCGCAACAGGTGCTCTCTAAATAAACCCGGCCCGGCCAGCGTCAAGGCCATGACGTCCTGAAGCTGGTCGCGGAACCCGAAGGCGCCGCCCGGCTGGTAGTAAGCGGAACGGGCCCATAGCCGGCAGCTCACGTCCTGATAGAGCAGCCAGCGGTTCATGATCAGGTCGAAGGAGTCGTCCGGCGTGCGGACCCGGACCGTGTCGAGGATGTCGTCCCAGCTCCGGCGCACGGCCTCCCGGGCGTTTTCCGCGGCGTCCACGCGGCCATACCGGCCGACAAGCTCACGGGCCTCATCCCAGTCCTTCCCCTGCCCGACCAGGAAAACGAGGAGGCGGGTTTCCCCGGGGGGCAGCGTGATGGAAACATGCAGCGCGGCGCACGGATCGAGCCCCGCTCCGAAGCGGCCCGAGAGGGCTTGGCGGCGCAGGCCGGCCGGTTGGGCCAGGGAGCCGTTCCGGCCGAGGAACGACAATCGATCTCCTGTCGCCGAGCGCAGCCCTTCGCTGGCATGGGCGAAAGCCACGCGCCCCGCGAATTCCCGGTTGTAAGGATTTCTGGCCAGGACCGTTCCGGTCGCGGAGTCGAGCTCGGTCAGCACGTGCCTGCTCTGGCCCGTCCGCGGCGGCCCCAGCACCCACTCGTTGTACGCGAACACGCTGAGGCGGCGCGCCCTTCCGCTGTCGTTCGTAAGTCTGAGCAGCGAGAATTTCACCGGGTCTTTGGCATCGACGAAAACCTCAAGGTCGTGGCGCAGACCATGCGCGATCCGGGTGAACCGGGTCAGCCCGGCCGAATGCCGGATCACGATGCGGCCGTCCCCTCCCGTGCGGGGCAGCGGGCCCGGCGTGGGGGACCAGGTCTCTCCGGTCTCATCGTCGCGTATGAAGAGCGCCTCGGCCGTGGGGTCGGTTACGGGGTCGTTTGCGAACGGCGTCAGGCGGTTTTCCCGGCTGTTCTCCGACCAGGTGAAGGCCGACCCTGAAGCCGTGACCACCGTCCCGAACGCGGGGTTGGCGATAACGTTGGCCCAAGGCTGGGGCGTCTCCTGGCCCGCCTCAAGAGCGATCACGTATTCGCGCCCGTCGTCGGCGAAGCCGCCCATACCGTTCGCCAGGGCGAGGGGGGGCACGGCCGCCGGCGACGGCGGGGCGCCGACCGGACCGGCCTCCGGGAAGGGCATGGATTCCTCCGGTTCCGGCCACCTGCGTTCGTGCCGGTCGAGTTGGCTGCCCAGTTCTCCCCGCTCGCCGCTCAGGACGGCGCGGGCCACGCCGGAAAGGAGGTTTCGCTCGGCCTCGGCCATGCGGTCCCCGCGAAGCAGGTAGGTTCCGCCGGGCCGGTGCTTCCAGGTCCTCCAGGGCCCGTTGTCGAGGAGGGCCGCCAGCAGCGCGTGCATCTCGTCGAGATAGCTCACAGGGTGTTCGTTGAGGATCACGACGTCGGCGCTCAACCCCTTGAGCCGCCAGTACTCCTGCGCCTGGAGGACCTGGCGCACGAGAGGCAGGTCGTCCTCCTCGACGACTCGCACAAGGAGGATGGGGAGATCGCCCGAGATGCCGTGCGGCCAGAGGCCGTCCTGGCCCAAGGTGCTGCGGGCCAGGATCTCCGGGCTCGCGCGGAGCGAGCCGTCGGCATACAGCACCCGCGAAGCCAGGCGTTCAAAGAGCAAAGCGTGTTCGTTCGAGACGCCAAGGTGGCGGTTGCTGATCTGCGCGTGCGCGTAGGCGAGGGCGAACGTTCGCGCCGCGGCGGTCGGCTCGTGATAGCGCTGGGCTAGGGCCAGGGCCATCTCGCGGGTGGAGGCCATCCCCGTGGCGAAGGACAGCCTCATAAAGCCTCCCGGGGCGAGGCGAATGCGTTGCCTCAGGCTGACGACGGGATCGAGCACGAAACCGGTCGTCCCCGACAGGGTGCGTCCGTCGAGAGCCTGGGGGTTCTCGGGACCGCGGCCGCGCCCCAGGAAGCGTGCCCGGTCGGTCTCCCATTCCACCGGTCCTTGCTTCCGTCCTTCGAGACTCAGGACATGGATCGCCCACGCCCCGGGCTCGTCGGGGGCGCGCGCCCGGCGATGACAGATAAGGGCGGAGCTTTCGGGAAGGTATGCCGTCTCGACGAACAACTTGCCAAAGGCCGGGTGGGCCAAGTCGTCGGCCGGCGGGGCGAGGACGATCTCGGCATAGCTCGTGACCTCGATCTCGCGGGGGCGATCGCCGTGGTTGGTCACCGACAGGCGCCGCACCTCGACGTCGTCCTCGTTCGAGACCGCGATATCGAGCTGGCTGGTGATGTCGTCGTCGCGGCGCAGAAACGTCGCTTTCTCCGCGAGGAACGAAACCAGGTAGTCCTCCGGCTCCTTTTCGGTGGGGTGGAAAGCCGCCGACCACACCGAGCCGCTCCGCACGTCGCGAAGATAGAGGAATTGGCTCCCCGGGTCGCGGCTCGGGTCCTCCCGGTGCCTTGTCACCGCGAGACCCCGACAGAAGCTGGCGCCCCCGCCCGCATTTGTCACGACGGCCGTGTAGTTGCCGTTGGATAGGAACTGCGCATGAGGAAACGTCGTGTGCGGCGACCGGAAGCGGCGTATGGCCAGCGCGGGCAGCGGTCCGGACACGCGGGTCTCTTCGACCGGTCGCGGTTGGGTGATGGGCGCCAGGCGCGGGACCCGCTCCTGCAATAGCAGCTCAGTGGCCTGCACGCGCGGGTCCGCGTGAAAGCGTTTGACCATCGGATCGCCCAGGAGAACGTTGGCGAGGGCCACGAGAGTCATTCCCTGGTGATGGGCCATGAAGGTTCGCACCACCGTTCCCCGGGGGGGGCCGCTCTTCTCGGTGCGCTCTCAGGATCGCCGGTCTTCCCATGTGTATAATCGATGGCCTCGTAATAGCCGTAGGCGCCTTCGAGGCCTTCCCTGGCGAGCCGCCGCAGGTTGCGGACGGCTTCCTTGGGATCGACCAGGGCGGCTAACGCGGTGGCGTAAGGAGTGACCACCAGTTCGTCGCCCAGGCCGCGCTTCAGACCGAGGCCTGGGACGCCGAAGGCCTTATATTGATAGTTGCCGTGCCGGTCAACGAGGTTGTAGGCGGACTCCGAGACTCCCCAGGGCACGGAGCGAGATGCCGCGTACTCGATCTGACGCCGCACGGCCATCCGGCACGACTGATGGAGAAGTGTTTCCGGATAGCTCCGCATGACGAGGAGCGGCATCAGGTACTCGAACATGGTGGCGCTCCAAGATAGGAGGGTGGGCGCTCCCTCGACGCCGGTGATGTGCCGTCCCAGGTGGAACCAGTGCGTTTCGGGGAGGTCGCCTTTGGCGATGCCGATGAAACTCGTCAGCCGGGATTCCGAGGCCAGCAGGTCGTAGTAAGACGCGTCCAGCCGGCCGGGCCCCTCAGCGGTGGCGAGGCGATAGCCGATGGACAGGATCCTGCGCTGCGGATCGTAAAGGAACTTAAAGTCCATCCCGTCCGCGAACCGGGCGGCCCGGCCCGCCAGGTCAAGGAGGCGTTGGGGGAGATCCGCCTCCAGACCTGCCTCAGACGCCGGGGGCCGGCTCGCCCGGCGCAGCCCTTCCGCCAGGGTCATGAGCGCGGCCGCGAGGTTGCCGCTGTCGACGGTGGACACGTAGGCCGGCGGGAGCGGTGCCAGGCTTTGTGTGTCGTACCAGTTGAGCAGGTGGCCATTGAAACGTTCGAGGCCTTCCATCGTGGTCAGCGCGGCGTCGATCCTGGAGGTGAGCTCGTCCGTCCGGATGAACCCGAGATCGTGAGCCGTCAGGGCGGAAAGGAGGCCCATGCCGATGTTCGTGGGCGACGTCCGATGGGAGGTCCGGGGTTCCGGCGTCTCCTGGAAGTTGTCCGCTGGCAAGCCGTGGTCTTCGGGGCCCATGAACGCCTCGAAGTACCGCCAGGTGTCGCGGGCCAGGAGACGAAGGTACCGGCGGTCCTCTTCCCCCAGCTCGACGCGCGGCGCTCGGGCGGGCCGGCTCATCCCATACGCGATCAGCGGCGCGGCCGTCCACAAAGCCAGGAGCGGAACCGCCGCGGGGAGTGCCCCCGGGCGTGCCAGCGAGAGCAGGATGAGGCCGCTCAACGCCACCAGCGGGCTCGCGATCATCTCCACCAGGAACGGCCGGGCGCCCGCCCGGCTGCCCTTGGCGGCCTCTCGGGCTTCGCTGGCCGCGGCCGTCTCCCATTCCAGAAGGCGGCGCCGGGTCGCGGCGAGACGGATAAGAGTCAGCACGATCGCGTGGGTCCGCTCGTAAGCCTGGCTGGCCATGAACGTGAACTGGAGCGTGATCTGAGCGAGCACGGTTTTCCCGTCCTCCCATGCTCTCCGGAAAAACACCAGCCACGGCTCTTGCAGCCGGGGACCTGAGGCGGCTTCAAGGAGCAGAGGATAGAGGGGAAAGGCCAGGGCGGCCAGGATGGCGGCCGTCCATACCGCCGGGCGGCCCGGCAGGATCGCCCAGGCCAGGAACAGCGAGGCGACGGTCCCGGGCGGCACGAGGCTGCGCCTCAAGTTGTCGAAGATCTTCCAGCGGGAAATGAGCGGGAGTCGGTTGCGCTCAAGGCCGGCGCGGGTCGGGACCCAGGGGAACAGCCAACGGAGGATCTGCCAATCTCCCCGCACCCAGCGGTGCTGGCGCCGGGCGTGGGCGAGGACGGTCGCGGGATAGTCGTCCACCATCTCGACGTCCGAGACGAACGCCGTGCGGGCGTAGATCCCCTCGAAGAGATCATGCGAGAGGAGGGCGTTCTCGGGGACGCGGTCCTCGAGGGCGGCCATGAACGCGTCCACATCGTAGAGCCCTTTGCCCGTGAAGCTCCCCTCGCCGAACAGGTCCTGATAGGTGTTCGAGACGGCGGTGGTGTAAGGATCGACACCGGTGTGGCCGGCGTAGAGTCGGGCGAAGAGGGAGCCGGCGGCGCTGGCCATGGTCACGCTGACCCGGGGCTGCAGGATCCCATAGCCCTCCGTGACGCGGCCGAGCCGGGCGTCGAAGCGGGGGCGGTTTAAAGGGTGGGCGATAATGCCGATCAGCTTTTTTGCGGCATCTCGCGGCAGGCGGGTGTCGGAGTCGAGAGTGAGGCAGTAGTGAACGCCGGGAAGGACCGCCGCTTCGCCGACCTGAACGGAGTAGCTCGTGTCCTTGGCCCCGCGCAAAAGGCGGTTGAATTCCTCGAGCTTTCCGCGCTTTCGTTCCCATCCCATCCAGGCGTTCTCTCCCGGGTTCCATTGGCGCGCGCGATGGAATAGGAAGAACCGGTCCGCGCGGCCTTCGCCGTAGCGGGCGTTCAGGACGTCGATCCCCGCTCGGGCGGCCGAGATGATCGCCTCGTCCTCGGGCATCTCGCATGCGGGGGCGTCGACGAAGTCGCTGAGGATCGCGAAGTGGACGCGCGGATCGAGATTCCCCAGAGCGAGGACCTCGATGTGCTCGATCAGCCGGGCCACGGTGGGTACGCTCGTCAGCAGCGTCGGCACGACCACCATGGTTCGCGCGTTCTCGGGGATCCCCGCGGGGAATTCGAGGCGGGGGAGCCGTCGCGGCGGCGCCCAACGGGCGGCCAGGTGCTGCACGAAGGCGATCGCCGCCTCGCTGGCCGGAAGCCACAGGAGCAGCACCGCTGCGGCTGTAACCCAGGGAGATGGGCCCTGTTCATGGAGGTAAGCGAGCCCAGGGCCGAGCAGGAGGGCGGTCAGGAGAGCGATTGATCCGAGGTAGACGGCGGTCGCGTGGGCGAACAGGAAACGCTGCGCCCGCTGGCCGAAGCGGGGTCGAAAGCCGACGGCGGTTTCAAATTCAGGGCGGCCCTTGCCGACGAGGTAATGCCCGATGTGGGCCGCGCGGTCCTCCGCCTGTCCGATCTCTACGGCCTGGCGGGCACTCTCGACCGCCCGCAGAGCCACTTCCAACTGCGCTTCTCCGGTCGGCTTGGACAGTTCCTCCACGGCCTGGCGGTAGCGGTCGCGGCTCAGGAAGTCCATTTGCCCGTAGATCCCGGCCGGGTCGCGCTGCAAAATCCCCTCGACCAGGCTGACGGCCTCGAAGTACTGGCTCCAGTCGAGCGCGGAGCAGAGCCGGAGGCTGGTGATGACGTTCGCCACGGAGACCTGGGCCGCGGCTTGGCGCTGGTGCTCGCTCCGGATCGCGTCCTCGGAGGTCATGTCCTGGGCGGAGAGGTGCGTTTCGACGGCGGCCCGGACGGCGGCCAGGCGAGGGCCGTACTCGCGCAGGCGTTCGATGAGCTGATGGACGTAGCCGGTGTGGAGTTGCGTGGGCAGCGGCGGCGGCTGCCCGCGCCCGGCGGCGTCGATCCGGGCCACGTAAGCGTCGGCCGCCCGGAGGGCAGCCCGGTCCTCGAGCATCTCCTCCGCGAGCCGTCTCAGGTTCTCGATGAGGGCCAGCTTCAGCATGCTCGGCCAGGCCCACAGCTCGCCGATGGTCAGCGGAGCCACGGCCTGGAAGCCGCTCATAAAGCGCACGAGTTGCTGCCGGTCCAAACGGCTGTCGCTGTGGCGGACGATCTCTTCGGCCAGGGCATAGACGCGCGCGGTGCCCGCGAGCTCCGGCAAAGAGAGCTTGGGCAGCTCGCGAAAGTAGCCCGGCGGGAGGTTCCGGCGAGCATCGAGAACCTCGGACGCCACGAGATGGTAGTTGTCGAGGAGCCATTCCGCAGCGGGGGTGACGCTTCCCCCTCCGTGCACGTCGTCGGCCAGGGTGATGTAGGTCTCGCGAAGGACGCGGGCGTTGTCCTCGAGGCGCGGCAGGACGTTTCGCGCCTGGCGGCTGCGGTTGGGATCGATCGTGAACCTGGCCGCGAGCCCCCTCGCCCTCTCCTCCAGTTTTTCGATGCTCAGGAGTTCATCGCGCAGGGGCTTCTCAGCCGGCCGCGGAGCGCGGCCGCTGAGCCGGCGGAAAAGCGCTTTCAAAGCTTGCGCCACCGCGACGCGTAATGGTCCTCGAATTCCCAACCCATGTGTGGTCCTCTATCGGCGGGTAAAAGTAAAAGTGAGGTGTTTATATTCTATTATATGCATGAAAATATAACAACCGCCTCCGCCGCCGGGGGCAGGCATTGATAATTCGGAGGATTCAACAGTCGGCTTCGGCGCGTACCTCAAGACCGCATCTTCATTGTCCTCCTCCACCTTCTCTTTTGCTGGCGAACAGTTTCCCGATTCCTGGAACGCGCATGACAGACTGGCTGAAGCGCAGGCGGCCCTGGGGAAGAACGAGGAGGCGGTCAAGAACTATAAAAAATCCTTGGAGTTGAACTCGGCCAACAGGAATGCCTCGGAACAGATCCCAAAACTGAAGCACGACATCCGGCCATGAACGCCCTAAGGTCCCGAGCTCTCCAGAAACGATCAGCAAAAACGACCTTGAAAAACATACGGCGATGGATTATGAAGATGGATTATCGGCTTTATCAAGCCCGCGGGATATTTGTTGCGGGCGGCCGATTCACCCATTTGACATCCTGGAGGTTGCGATGCCGATTCATCCGAGCCGGGGTTACCGTTTCGGGATCAGTCTTACCGTTGTCCTAGGTCTGGGTTCTCTGATCTTGCTGTCGGCCCGATCCGAAGTCCGGCCTGCGGCCGATCGCTCGATCCCGGCCATGAGCCTGCCGGAGATGGCCTCTTTTCTGCCTCAGCACGATCTTGTCTACGAACGCGCCCCGGAACGCTGGCTGGACGGTATTCCGCTGGCCAACGGAGAGATCGGCGCGATGATCTGGGGAACCGGCGCGCCGTGGAAGATCACTCTGGACAGTTATGCGGCCTGGGAGACGCGCGAGACCGGGGTTGACCCGGAAAAATACAACTACCGGTGGCTGCGCCAGGCCGTGGCTGATAACCGCGAACAGGAAGTCTGGGAGACGATGTTCCCCGGCAGCGTCGATCGGCCGGCCGGCGCCAGAACGCCGCCCAAAGTCACCCGGCTTCCGATGCCGAGGATCGAGATCCAGTTCGGAGGGAGCGCCGGGCCCAAGTCGTTTGACTTCTTCACGGCCCGGCTTCGGCTTCACGAGGGGATCGTCGAAGGGGAACTTCAGGCCGCGGGCCGCAAGGTTCCGTGGAGAGCGTGGACGCAGAACGGGGCGCCCCTCCTGGTGGTGCAGTTTGACGGCGTGCCCGCGGACGGCGCGCCCGCGATCAAGGCGACGCTCGACCATCTCGATGACGGAGCGAAGAAACTCCTCTCCGAATGGGGCTATCCTCCTGCCGAGACGAGGGACGCCGGTGCGGAGAAAGTTCTGTTTCAAAGCTTTCCTCAGGGAGGATCTTACGCGGTTGCCTGGCATCCCGAGTACGTCTCCCAAGGCCTGACCCTGTGGGTCGCTCTTGTCGTGAGCGAAGGGGGCGATTCCGATAAAAGGGCGGTTGAGGTCGTCCGGCGGAGCCGGGCCCAGGGCGTAGAGCGGCTCCTCAAAGAGCATGCGGCCTGGTGGGATGACTACTGGAAAGTCTCGGCGCTCTCGATCCCGGACTCCAGGCTGGAGAATCTGTATTACGCGGAAATGTACAAATTGGCCTGCAGCACGCGTCCGGACGGCTGGCCGATCACCCTCCAGGGGCTCTGGACATTGGACGGACGGATGCCGCCCTGGTCCGGCGATTATCATCTGGACATGAACGTCCAGGAAAGCGTCTGGCCGATGTACACGTCAAACCGCTTGAACCTGGGCTTGTCCTTGTATGATTTCTTCCTGGCCTGCCTGCCGCGTTTTCAGAAGAATTGCCGCGAGTTTTTCGGCTTCGACGGAGCCTGGTCGGGATGCGCGCTGGGGCCGAAAGGCGCGCGTGTCCACGGCTATCCGCCGACCGAATTCTGGCCGGGGAACGGGGCCTGGTTAGCCCATCAGTATTGGCTGCACTGGCGGTATTCCATGGACCGGGATTTCCTTCGCGACAAGGCCGTCCCCTTCATGAAACCGTTCCTGCGGACCTATATGAACCTGCTGGAGGAGGAGAAAGACGGTAGACTCCATATACCGCTTTCGAGCTCCCCGGAATATCATGAAGGAAGCCTCCGCGCCTGGACTTCGGATCCAAACTGCGACCTTTTCCTGATCCGGTTCCTGGCCCGCTCGCTCCTGGAGGCGGACGAGATCCTTGATCTGAACGATCCCGAAGCGGGACGGTGGCGGGAAACGCTGGGCCGCCTGGTCGATTATCACTCGGATGAAACGGGGCTTAAGATATCGCGGGACATGAGCTTGGATTTTTCCCATCGGCATCACTCGCACCTGATGGGGATTTATCCGCTCGATCTGCTCGGCCCGGAAGACGGCGAAGAGACCCGCGACCTCGTCCGCCGTTCCTTCGAGCACTGGCGGCGGACGGGGACCATGATGTGGACGGGATGGGCGTTTCCCTGGGCTTCATGCATCGCCTCGCGGGCGGGTTATCCGAACATGAGCTGGGCGATGTTGGACATGTACGCCAACGGGTTCATCACGCCGTCAACGCTGCATGTCAACGGCGATTACCGGCAGTTCGGCTACTCGCAATGGACCTACGAGCCCATGACCCTGGAGGCCGGGTTCGCTTCCGCGGCGGCTATGATGGAAATGCTGCTGCAAAGCCATCGGGGGATCATCCGGGTGTTTCCCGCTCTTCCGGATGCCTGGCAGGACGCCGCCTTCATCGGGTTTCGGGCGGAGGGGGCATTCCTGGTGTCCGCGGTCATGAGGGATGGCGAAGTTGGGAGAATTGAGATCTTCAGCGAGGCGGGCGGCCCCTGCCGGGTGAAGAATCCATTCTCCGGACCGGCGGTCCTGGCATCGGATCCAACCCGTGAAGCGCGGGAAATATCCGGGCATATTTTGAGTTTTGCCACGGAAAAAGGCGGACGCTATACGCTGGCACGGCCGGGACGGGAGACGGACGGGGAGCAGCGGTTCATCTCCTTTGAAAGGCCGCCAAAGGAAAGGAACTGGTTCGGCTTGAAAAACCATCCCCGGTGGTGACAGGCAAAGAGTCGGGGCGCCGATAACCAAGGATTTGCCCCGGGGAGCCGCCGCCGGCCCGATCCTGGGCGCCGGGCCATTGACTCCCGCCAGGGACCTGGGTATCCTCGTTTCCCATGATCTTTCGGAGAAGGAACATCCCGGCACCAAACTCAGCCGTACGCGGCGGAATGAGGCTTTTGATGGTCTGCGCCATCGGACTGACGATGGCCGGCTGCGGGAGACAGGAAAAGGAGGCCTCGCCCGGCGCCGGGCGGTTGTTCGCGGTCTCGTTTCAGACGATGAACAATCCGTTCTTTGTCGAGCTCAACGAGGGCATCCGGCGCGTCGTCGAATCGCACGGCGATCATCTCGTGACGCTCGATGCCCAATTCAACAGCCTGAAACAGAAAGGCGACGTGGCGGACGTGCTCCAGCAGAAACCGGCCGCGCTGTTCCTCAATCCCGTGAATTGGGAAGGCGTCAAGGGGTCGCTCCTCGAGGCCGGACGGCAGAAGGTCCCGGTCATCGTCATTGACGCTCCGGTGAGTGATCCCGATCTGGTGCTCTGCCAGGTCGCCAGCGACAACGTGGAGGCCGGACGGCTGGCCTGCGAGGCGCTGGCGAAGGTGAAGCCGGAAGCGCGAGTGGTCATCATCCACTATTCGGTGAACAAGGCCTGTATTGACCGCGTGGACGGATTCAAGGCCGAGATGGCCAAGCATCCGGGCATGAAGATGCTGGACACCCAGGATGCCAAGGGGACCACCGAAGCCGTGCGCCCGGTGATGCGGGATTTCTTGGGCCGGTTCCCGGAGCTCGACGCCGCCTTCCCGATCAACGATCCCGGCGCGCTCGGCTGCATTTCCGCTATTGAATCCGCCGGCCGGCTTGGACAGGTCACGGTGGTGACCGTGGACGGCTCCGAGGAAGGGGCGCGCGCCATCCTGGCCGGCAAGCTGCACAGCACCTCGGCGCAATTTCCGAAGGTCATCGGCCGAATGGCCGCCGAAGCGGCCTACGACCACCTGGCCGGCAAGCCGGTGCCCAAGGACATCAAAGTCCCGGTGGAGCTCATCACCCGCCGGAACGCGGCGGAATTCCTCAAAGGCCGCTGAGCCGTGCCCGCCGACGCTCCTCCGCTATTGCGACTGCGCGGCGTGACGAAGCGCTTCGGCGGCATCGTGGCGCTCGACGGCGTGGACTTCGAGCTGCGGGCCGGCGAGATCCACGCGCTGCTCGGCGAGAACGGCGCCGGCAAATCCACGCTCATCAAGATCCTCGGCGGCATCCACCGTCCCGATGCCGGCGAGGTTATCCACAACGGACGGCGTGTGGACATCCCCGATGTGGCCGCCGCGAACCGGCTCGGGATCCGGCTGATCCACCAGGAACTGTCGCTGGCGCCCAACCTGTCTGTCGCCGAGAACATCTTTCTCGGCCGCGAGCCGCGATTCTGGGGACTTCTGGACCGCCGGCGGATGATCGGCGAGGCGGAACGCCTTCGGGATGAACTCGGACTGCCGGAGATCGGCGACGTGCGGACGCGCGCCGGCGGCCTGAGCGTCGCGCGCCAGCAGCTGGTGGAGATGGCGCGGGCGCTCTCGGTCAAGGCCTGCGTGCTGGTGCTCGACGAGCCCACGGCGTCGCTCTCGGAGGCGGAGACCGAACGATTGTTCGTCATTCTGCGTCAACTCCGCGTGCAAGACGTCGGCATCATCTACATTTCGCACCGCCTCGAAGAGATCGGGCGGCTGGCGGACCGGATCACGGTGCTGCGCGACGGCCGCTCGGTCGGCACCCAGGCGTCCGCCGAGCTCAGCCGGACCGAGCTCATCCGTTGGATGGTCGGTCGCGAGATGCGCGGGCATGAGCCGCGGCCGCCGTGGCGGCCCGGCGCGGTCGCGCTCAGCGTGCGGCACTTGAGCAACGCGCATGTCAACGACGTGAGCTTCGAGCTGCGCTACGGCGAAGTGCTCGGTTTCGCCGGGCTGGTCGGCTCCGGGCGCACGGACCTGGCACGGACGCTGTTCGGCATCGCCCCGGCCGAAAGCGGGGAGATTCTGATGGATGGCCGCGCGGTGACGCTTCGCCGGCCGGGCGACGCGCTGGCGGCCGGCCTCGTGCTCGTGCCGGAAGACCGGAAACGCCAGGGACTCGTCATGACCGATTCCCTGGGATTCAATCTCGCCCTGCCGTGGGTTCGCGAATGGAACCGGGGTTGCCGGGTGAGCCGCTCGCGCCGTGCCGGGATCATCCGCCGCGCCATCCGCAATTTCGCTATCAAGGCGGCCGGCGCCGATCAGCCGATCGTCAATCTCTCCGGAGGCAACCAGCAGAAGGCCGTCGTCGCGAAATGGATGGAGCGCCCGCCTAAGGTTCTGATCCTGGACGAGCCGACCCGCGGCGTGGATGTGGGTGCGCGCGAGGAGATGTATGGCATCATTCGCGGCGCCGTCGAGCAGGGGCTGGCGGTTGTGCTGATCTCCTCGGACCTGCCGGAAGTGATGAACCTGTCCCACCGGCTCGCACTGTATCGCGACGGGCGGATCGTGCGGCAAACGCCCGCGCCGTCCATTTCAGCCGAGGAAGTCATGGCCGAACTGACAAGGAACTGAACATGAGAACACTGCGCCGACTGTTGCCGTTGCTGTCGGCCGGCGGGCTGCTGGTGGCGTTCTTCGCCGTCTTCGTTCCCGGCGGGCGATTCGTCACCATGAGCAATCTGCTCGACTTGGCGCAGCAGATCTCCATCAACGCCATCCTCGCCTTCGGCATGACGCTGGTCATCATGATCGGCGGCATTGACCTGAGCGTGGGCGCCGTCGTGGCCCTGGCGGGTACCGTGGCCGTGGCCGTGCTGCCGCGCGCGGGCTGGCCCGGTGCGGCGCTCGCCGGGATCGCGACGGCCGCGGCGTTTGGCCTGGTGAACGGAACGTGCGCGGCGCGCACCCGGATGCCGCCGTTCATCATCACTCTGGCGACGATGCTGGCGGCGCGGGGCACGGCCCTGCGATTCAACGAAGGCCGCCCCCTGCCGGTGCCGGATTCGGAGACGGTGTTTCTGGCGCTCGGCAACGCGCGGCTCTTCGGCGTCGTGCCGGTGCCGGCCTTGATCATGTTGGGCGCCTTCGCCGTCACGGCGGTGCTGCTGCACCGGACCGCGTTCGGCCAGCACCTCTACGCCATCGGCGGCAACCGCGAAGCCGCGCGCTATGTCGGCATCCCTCTCGTGCGCCGGGAAATCGCCGTCTATGTGCTCTGCTCGCTGCTGGCGGGACTCGCCGGGCTGGTTCATGCCTCGCAACTGTACTCCGCCGAGCCGGCCTCCGGTCAGGGATTCGAGTTGAACGCCATCGCCGCCGTGGTGGTCGGCGGCACGAGTTTCACCGGCGGCATCGGCACGATGCCCGGCACCTTGATCGGCGCGGTGATCATCGGCATCCTCGACAAAGGCCTCAACCAGGCCGGTGTCCATTTCTCGCTGCAATACATCATCAAGGGCCTGGTCATCCTGGGCGCCGTCTATCTCGACGTGCGCCGGCGGAAGTAGAGCGAGGCGATATTAACCACCCCTAGTCCTCCTAGTGTCCCGTCCCGATTCTCTCTATTGCTGAACCTTCGTCCGGACGGGACACTTCCAGGGGGGAGTCAGGCTCCCCCCTCGGCGCTTCGTTTCACTGCGCTGATCCCCTGAGGGGGACGAGCCGTCCCCCTCAAACTCCCCCGCGGCGGCGCGTCCTCACAGTTGATCATCGTAACGAGTTCTTTACGCGACGCGCCGCTTGCCAATCAGGAGGGGAGGATTAGGTTGGCGTTAGATAGCTCCCAAAACGCCTCTCAGACTTTAACCTTAGATATTAACCACCCCTACCCCTCCTGCCAATCAGGAGGGGAGGATAAGGTTGGCGTTTTGGGAAAAGGTACGATGGGCGATACAGGATTTGAACCTGTGACTTCTACCGTGTGAAGGTAGCACTCTACCACTGAGTTAATCGCCCACGGGCATATTTTTAGACGATTTCGGCCTCCGTGTCAATTTTCCGGACGGCCGATCTCCCCGATTGACATTGTCCTGATTTCTATCTATAAAATACCTAATGGCCATCCGACGCTGCCCGTACTGCAAAGCCATCATCGACGAGCAAGACAAGTACTGCAATAACTGCGGCACCCAGCTTCTCTTCCCCGAGGACGAATTCGTCGAAGAAGAGATCCCCGGGGACAAGATCATCGACGCCGGCGAGCCCGGAGAAGCCGAGGACAAGGATTCAGGCGAAAAGCAGGAGCTCGAGGCGAAGCTTGAAGATGAGGAAGAGCTCGTCGAGGATGACGAAGAGGACGAAACGAGGACGACGAGGACGACGCAGAAGAGAAAGAAGAGGAGGCGGAGGTAGAGGAAGAAAAGGGGAAAACCGGGGAATTCCGGCTCGAAGGGGAAAAAGAAGCGAACGAGGACGACGAGGGATCAGAAGAAGAAGAGGATACGGACGAGCTGGAAGAGCCGGGGGGAACGAAAGAGGAAGTCGAAGAACCCGGCGATGAGGACAGGGAACGGGAAGAAGAGGAAGTCGAAGAGGAAGACGAGCTTGGCGAACTGAACGAACCCGAACGGTATGAAGAGCCTCACGCTCAGGCCGATAAAAAGTACGAAGTTTCGCTCGAGGACGATGAGCTCGTCATCAAGACGAAGGGTATGGCGAACCGCGACGACACGGTCGATGAGGTGAAAGCGGAAAGAATTCGTCCCCCGGACACGGCGTCGCTGCCTCCCTGGGCCAATCGTATCCGTGAAACCCCCGCGGCCGTCGAACCGGAGGAGGGGACCCGGGGAACGAGCGCGTTGAGCCGCGAGTGGACGACCGACTCGGGCATCGGCGTTCCCGAGAGGATCACCCAAGCGGCGCTGCCTTTCGCGGACACCGGCAGCCAGGCCGGCGCCCAACCCGGCCGGGAGACAGATCACGTGGAAGAAGAGACTCCAGACGCGACGGCGGAAACGGCCGAGGCTGGCCCCTCAGGCGGCCTCTCCCTGAAGCTCCGGGCTAAGTTTGTCGACTGGGTTTTCGTGACGGCGCTGTGGGTGATCTCCCTCTGGTTTACGGCCCAGGTCGTCGGCGTGTCGTTCTTCCGTCTGCTCTTTGTCTCGCCGCTTCAGGTGCTCGCCTTTTATGTCATCCTGCTCGTTCTTTATTTTTTCCTGTTCCTGTATTTCCTCGGGGAAACCCTGGGCGATCATTACTTTTCCGAGTAGCGCCCGCCTCCCCTCCCGCCAGCTCGAAATCATCCCCCAGAAACTTCTTTCTGGCGTCGGCGCTGGCCGCGATCTCGGCGGGATGTCCCTCGATCAGGACCTGGCCCTCGTCCAGGATGTACGCCCGGTCCGTGATCCGCATCGTGTCCCGGACGTTGTGGTCGGAGATGATGATCCCCATGCCCCTGTCTTTGAGCCGGAGCATGATTTTCTGAAGCTCGACGATCGTCAGGGGGTCGATGCCGGTGAACGGCTCGTCGAGAAGCAGGAACTTGGGCTTGAGGGTGAGTGACCGGCAGATCTCGAGCTTCCGCCTCTCGCCGCCGCTCAGGCTGTGGGCGGGCTGCCCGGCGAGCGGCATCAGGCCGAGCTCGTTCAAGAGCTCGCTGGAGAACCGCCCCCGCTCCGCCCGATCGTAGGGGAGAAGCTCCAGGATGAGCTTCAGGTTTTCCTCGACAGTGGCTTTGAGGAAGACCGAGTTTTCCTGGGGAAGATAGGTGATCCCCAGGCGGGCCCTCTCCGGGGCCGTGCATCCTGAGATGTCCCGGCCGTCGAGGTCGATCCGGCCGTGCTCGGGTTTGATCAGGCCGATGATCATCTGGAAGGTGGTCGTCTTGCCGGCCCCGTTCCTTCCCAGGAGGCCGATGATCTCACCGGACTCGACGCCGATGTCGACGCCGGCGACGACCAGGCGCCGGCCGTAGCTCTTGGCCAGTTTTTCCGCGCGCAGCACAGACATTGAGGGGTATCACCTCGTCCGCTACAATATAGAAGTCTGAGCGCATATGTGTCAAGGAACGGACGGACCGGGAGACGGGACGTGAAGCGGGTCATCAGCGCCTCGCGGCGGACCGACCTCGTCGCCAGCTTTCCCGAATGGCTGGCCGCGGCGTTCAGGGCGCGGCAGGCGCACATCGGCCCGCCGGCCGGTTGCGCCCGGGTGGTCGACCTCGACCCGGGCACTGTCCATACGGTCGTGCTGTGGTCGAAAGATTTCGCCAACCTGACCGGCAACCGTCACGGCCTGCGGGACCTTCTCCGCGATTACGCCCAGCTGTATTTTCATTTCACGGTCACGGGCCTGGGCGGGACGTCGCTGGAAGCAGGGGTGCCTTCCCCCGGCGAGGCGCTCCGCCAGCTCGTGCCCCTTGTCGAGATCGCCGGGCTGCCCGGCCGCGTCTCGCTCCGGTTCGACCCCGTGATCAGCTGGCGGGAAGCGGGCCGGGACATGACGAACCTCCAGGCTTTCGCGGCTCTCGCGGGCGAGGCCGTGTCGCTGGGCATCCGGGACGTCCGGTTCAGCTTCGCCCAATGGTACGCGAAGTCCCGACGGCGCGCGGCCCGGCGGGGTTTCGATTACGTCGACCCGCCCGGCGAGGAGAAACTCCGGGCGGCGGCCTATCTCGCCGGTATCGCCCGGGAGCGCGGCTTGCGCCTGTTTTCCTGCAGCCAGGATTTCCTCACCGCCGTGCCCGGCATCGAGCCCTCGGCCTGTATCGACGGCCGCCTCCTCCAGTCCCTCCATCCCGGGCAGGAGAGAGCCTCGACCGCCAAGGACCGGTCGCAGCGACGCGAATGCGGCTGCACCGAGTCCGTGGATATCGGGAGCTACACACAGGCCTGTCCCCATGGCTGCGTGTACTGTTATGCCAACCCGAAGGGCTAGACTGTCTTCTTAAATGCCGAGCGACAGGCGTTCGGCGAGCGCCGGCGGCAGGCGTTCGGCCAGGATCTTCCGCTGGGCCTCCTCGATGTTGTACTCGAAGCGGAAGAACTTGATTAAACGGGTCTCCGAATCGTAGATGGCGCAGGCGGACCGGGGGTTCCGGTCGCGCGGCTGGCCCACCGACCCGGGGTTGATGAGATAGCGCACGTCCTTCTCCAGCCGGACCTCGACGGCGTTCCCTTCCATGAAGGTGCCCTCGACGACGCCGTCCTTTTCCGAATAGACGAACGGGAAATGGGTGTGCCCGAAAAAACAGAGCGGCGTCTGGATGTGGCGGAAGGCCTCGGTGGCGTCGAATTCGCCGAAGATGTAATAGTCCTCGTCGAACGGCGCCCCGTGGCAGATGGTGATCGACTCGTCGACGAACAGCGGGCCCTTCTTCTGGCGCAGGACGAAGGCCAGGCTCCTTTTCGTTATCCGCTCCTTGGTCCAGTGGATGGCCGAAGCGGCGATCGGGTTGAAGGTTTCGATCGAATCCAGCCCGCAGACGGCTTTGTCATGGTTCCCGCGGACTGTCGATAGGGGCTTGAGGACCTGGAGCTTCTGGATGACCTCGTTGGGCGAGGCGCCGTAGCCCACGACGTCGCCCAGGAAGATATAGTGGTCGATCTTCTTCTTTTGAACGAACTTGAGGATGGACAGGAGCGCTTCCAGGTTTCCGTGGATGTCGGCGAACAGCAGGTAACGCATGGCTCAGGCGGCTCCCTTCGGCAGCGCGTTCCACATCTCCTGCGCCCTGAACGAGCTCCTCACGAGCGGTCCGGCTTCGACCGCCTTGAACCCGAAGGCGAGGGCGCGGGCTTTCGTCGCTTCGAACTCATCCGGCGTCACGTACCGGTCGACCGGGACGCTGTCCAGGGACGGGCGGAGATACTGCCCGATCGTCAGGAGGTCGCAGCCGGCCTCGCACAGGTCGGCGAGCGTCCGGATGACATCCGCCGCAGCCTCGCCCAGCCCGATCATCAGGCCGGACTTGGTCGTCACCCCCGTTGTCTTGGCCGCCTTCAGGAGCTTGAGCGACCGGCGGTAATTCTCCGCCGGCCGGTTGATCGCGGGATACAGGGGTTCGGTTGTTTCCAGGTTGTGATTCAGGACGTCGGGACCGGCCCCCAGGACTTCGCCCAGGGCTTTCGTATCGCCCTGGAAATCCGGGACCAGGACCTCGACCCGGACCGCCGGGCTGAGTCGCCTGACGGCGTCGATCGTCCGGGCGAAAGCCGAGGCCCCGCCGTCCGGCAGGTCGTCCCTTGTCACAGAGGTGATCACGACGTACTTGAGCCCCAGTGACGCCACGGCCTCCGCCACCCGGTCGGCCTCGGCCTCGCCCGGGGGGGCGGGCGCGCCCTTTTTCACGGCGCAGAAGGCGCAGCGCCGCGTGCAGACATCGCCCAGGATCAGGAAAGTCGCCGTCCTGGCGGCCCAGCACGAGCCGACGTTCGGGCAGCGCGCGCTCTGGCAGATGGTGTTCAGATGGTTGCGGCGGACGATCTCGCTGACCTGGAAATACCCCGGTTGGGACGGCAGACGCACCTTCAGCCACGGCGGTTTGGAGACAGACCTCGATTCCGCCGCGCCGCCGCGAGCGCGGTTACCGCTTAAGGACGCGGGAACAATGGGCAAGGTCGTTTGGTGCGAACGCCAAAATCAGAGGCGAATCAATATTCGATGTCTCTTTCTCGCTTCATCCGGCGGCGCATGCGTTTCCGGGCCTGGGCCTCCTTCATCCGCTTCTTTTCACCCGGCTTGAAGTAGACCGCGTGCTTCTTGATTTCCTTGATGATCGCTTCCTGTTGGACCCGTCTCTTGAAACGCCGCAGGGCACTCTCGATAGACTCTCCCTCATCAACAACGACAAAAGCCAATAAATTCACCTCCTTTATTGGCAGATAGGCACGGGCTTTTATACCCGAACGGGGGGGTAAAGTCAAGGAAGGCTCGGGTGGAGTGCTCGAGGGCCCGCGAATTTCCCCTGTGTGGAAATTCGCTGAGTCCTCGGCTCGCTCTCCTCTTCGAGGAACCGTGCCCGCTCGCCTCCGGATGACCCTCTACGCACACGCACCCTCGCCTTGACAAGAAACAGGAGCGCGAGCGCTGGAGAATCTTACTTTAGACGGTAGCCGGCTTTGAGGATGCAGGCCCCGGCGGCGATCCACATCGGCTCGATCAGGGGGACGGGGAGGTCATCCTCCCCGATGACCAGCGGGATCTCGGTGCAGCCCGCGACGACGGCCTGAGCGCCCCGGCGGATGAGATCCCGGCAGACCGCCAGAACCCGGTTCCGCGGCCGTCCCGGCTTGCCGCCCGCCTTGATTCCGTCCGTTCCATAAATGGCGTCCATCAGGCGCCGCTGGCCGTCGGCCGCCGGCACGAGGACCTCCGTTCCGGCCGCCCGGAACGCCCTGTCAAACATCCCGCACCGGACGGTGCCGGTCGTCGCCAGGAGACCCACCTTTTTAAGGCCGGGAACAGTCCGGCGCGCGTACCGACACGTCTCGTCCACAAGATCGACGAAGGGAACAGGGGACCGCTCTTCAACCCAGGGCAGGAAGGCATGGGCGCTGACGCAGGGGACGACGATAAAATCGGCGCCCGCCCGGGCCAGGCTCCGGGCGCCCGCGAGGAGCGGCCGGGCCGGGCTCGGCCCCTCTCCCACGATGGCCTCCGTTCTATCGGGGATCTTGGGGTTGCAGTTGATGATGACCGGGATATGGTCCTGGTCGCGGTTCGCCCGGGTCCGCGCGATGATCAAGCTGAAAAAATAGGCTGTCGCTTCGGGGCCCATGCCGCCCAGAACGCCGATCGTCTTTTTCACCGTCGTGTCTTCTCTCCGGCCAATTCCTTGACCAGGTCGAGCGGGAGGGGGTCGACGGCGTGTCCGTCGCGGCCGTTCATCCGCCGGGCCCGGAACAGGGAATTGAGGATCGCCTCTTCCGAGGCCTCGGCCGCGGCCAGGAAAAGCGGGGACATCCCGCTGTCCTGGAGGAGGACGACCGAACGCGTCGGAGAACCGGAGCGCTGCGGGGTGCGGACTTCCCGGGCCGTGGAAAAGGCGATGGCGTAATCCCCGCTGCCGTTCGAATAATAGCCGCCGGTCCTGGCGATACCGAGGAGCGCGCGACGGGCCAGCCGCTCCAGGTTCCGGCTGTCGAGCGGCGCGTCGGTCGCGACGATGACCATGCACGAGCCGTCCGGTTTCGCCCCGGCGTCCTTTGCCGGGATGGAATTTCTCAATCGCTCTCCGACCGGCAGACCGGCAAGCTGGAGGATGCCGCCGTGATTCGTCTGGACCAGCACGCCGACCGTCCAGCCGCCGCTTTCGGCCGGGAGCTTTCGGGACGACGTGCCGATTCCTCCCTTGAAATCGAAGCAGACGGTGCCGGTGCCCGCGCCGACGCACCCTTCCTCGACGGGCCCGCCGACGGCCTTGGCGATGGCCTCGAGGACGTGCTCCTTTCGCACATGCCGGCCGCGGATATCGTTGAGGTACCCGTCGTTGGTCTCTCCGACCAGGGCATTGACCGATTGGACCGATTCATTTCCGGGGTGCGCGAGCGTGTACTCGATGACGGCGGCCGCCGCCTCCGGCACGGACAGGGTGTTGGTCAGGATGATCGGCGTTTCGATGGTGCCCATCTCCTCGACCTGGGTGACCCCCATGAGCTTGCCGAATCCGTTGGCGACCGCGACGGCGCCGGGCACTTTATCCTGAAAGAGATTGCCGTCATGGGGCAGGATGGCGGTCACTCCGGTTCGGACGTCCCGTCCCCGGATGAGGGTCGTATGGCCCACCTTGACCCCGGCCACGTCGGTGATGGCGTTGAGGGCGCCGGGGGTCAGCACGCCGGCCTTGAGGCCGAACTCGCGAAGCCTGGGGCGCTCCTCCGGCGTGGCTTTCATTCCCAGGCAGACCGCTCCCAGCATGAGCAACAGAACCCCGAAGGTCATGATTTGTCCTCTCACGCGACTTTATCGTCCACTATATTTGGGGTCCCGGGCGTTGTCAATTTGCCCGGTGCCGGCCTTTCCGGCGGGGGATTGAATGGACACTAAAAGCGGATAAGGCGCGGGCCTTCGCGCTTGTCCAGGCGAGTCAGGCCCTCTTCCCGGGCGATATCGAGGGCCGTCGCGAATTCCTCCCGGGTGACCCGTCGCCCCAAGCGGGAGCGGGGCGCCACGCCGGCGCAGGGATAGTATTGGTCCATGAGGTTGAGATAGGTGTTCTTCGAGATCTCGGCCGCGATGAAATGCAGCACCTCGCGGGTGGCCGCCAAGCCGCCGGGGAGGACGAGGTGGCGGACAATAAGCCCCCGGACGGCGAGGCCGTCTTTGTCGATGATCAGATCGCCCACCTGGCGATGCATCTCCGTGATGGCCTGCATCGCCTTCTCGGGGTAATCGGCCGCGCCGCAGAATTCGGCGGCCGGCCCGGAGGCGCCGAACTTGAAGTCGGGCATGTAGATATCGAAGACGCCGTCGAGGAGCCTCAGGGTCGGGACGGCGTCGTACCCGCTCGAGTTATAGACGAGCGGGATCCTGAGCCCCATCCCGGCCGCGCGCGGGACGGCCTCGAGGATCTGCGCCGCGTAGTGGGAGGGAGTGACGAAATTGACGTTGTGGCAGCCCAGGTTCTGAAGCTCGACCATCATCCGGGCGAGGCGCTCGAAGGAAACCTCCCCGCCCTCTCCCAGGTGGCTGATGGAATAGTTCTGGCAAAAACAGCACAGGAGGTTGCAGTGGGCGAGGAAGATGGTGCCCGATCCGTAGCGGCCCACGAGCGGCCGCTCCTCGCCGAAGTGCGGCGCGTACGACGCGACCGTGGGCAGATAGCCGCCCTGGCAAGTGCCGCGGGCGCCCAGGAGCCGGTTGACCCGGCAGCCGCGCGGGCAGAGCGTGCAGTCTTCGAGGATCCTAAGGCCGCGGTGATCTTCTCGGGGAATGACCCGGATTCCCAGGTCTTGAGGTAAACCGGTTGAGTTCCCGTTGGTTTCATTTCCTTGCGCCGGCATTATAGCATTCCGGCACCGGGGGAGGGAATCAGAAAAAATCAAGCTCCCGCCGCTTTTGGCGCGTCCTGTTTTAGAATAAGATGATGGCTTCCGAACATGATCACCGCAGCGCGTCTTGATAAGATCCCGTTCCTGGTCCATGGGTTCGGCGACCGCGCGTTGTCCGCGGCCGGCATCAGGAGGGCGGTCCCCGGGATCCCACTCCGGCCAATCGCCTTGCGCCAGGTCCACTCCGACACCGTTCATTTCGTCGGCCGGGTCCCGGGGCAACGCCTCCGGGGGGACGCCCTCGCCACCCGGACACCCGGGCTGCTCCTGATCGTCAGGACCGCCGATTGTCTGCCCGTCCTTCTCGTCGACGAGGACCGTCGGGCCATCGCCGCCGTTCATTGCGGTTGGCGGGGCACTTTGGCCGGCGTCCTGGAGAAGACGGTCAGGGGGATGGGCGCGCGTTACGGCGTCGACCCGTCCCGGCTTCTGGCCGCGTTCGGACCCTGTATCGGGGCCGGCTGCTATGAAGTGGGCGAAGACGTCCGCGGCCGGTTTCTCGGCGCCGGTTTTCCGGGGCGCCTTTTCCGTCCCGCGCCCGGCCGCCCCGGCAAATACCTCTTCGACCTGGCCGCGGCCAACCGACTCCAGCTTCGTCGCGCCGGCGTGGGCAGGCGGAACATCTTCGCCGCCGGCATCTGCACTCACTGCGACCCGCGCTTTCCTTCCTACCGCCGCGATCCGGACCGCGCCGGCCGCCTGCTGTCCTTTATCGGCCTACTTCCCTGAGGATCAAAAACAACTCAGATGATTGGGGGTAATCCGTTTCCAAAGCTCAGGCCCCTAGCCTCGGCGAGGGCGGATGGGGATGATGCCCCGAAGACCCCCGTAGCGGAGGGGGACCGCGTCGAAGCGGTGCCGACGGGGGAACCGACGGGAATGGTTCCCGGGGCGCCGGGGCGGCTAGGGGCACATCCCCGTCCGCCCGCAGTTTCGAGAGGACCCAGACAGATCACCCGCGAGTTGCATTTTGATTCCATTTTATCTATCCTTTACCTGCCATGGCCAACCTTGTTTCCGATATCGTCATCCCGGAACTGCCCCTTCATAAAAGGGGCAAGGTTCGCGACGTTTACGATTTGGGAGACCGTCTCCTCATCGTGGCCACCGACAGGATCTCCGCCTTCGATTTCGTCCTGCCGTCGCTCGTGCCCGACAAGGGCAAGGTCCTGACGCAGCTGTCGTTATTCTGGTTCGACTTCACCTCGTACATTTGCTCCAACCACGTCCTGTCGGCAGAAATCGACCAATTTCCCGCGCCGCTCCCTAAATACAGGGACATTCTGGACAAACGCTCGATGCTGGTCAAAAAAACCAGCGTCGTGCCCATCGAGTGCGCCGTCCGGGGATATCTGGCGGGGTCGGGTTGGAACGAGTATCAGGAGACCGGCAAGGTGGCCGGCGTCAAGCTCCCGGCCGGCCTCAAGGAATCCGACGCGCTGCCTCACCCGATCTTCACTCCGGCGACGAAAGAGGAAACCGGGCACGACGTGAACATCTCCTACAAGGAGATGAAAAAGATCCTGGGCGACGATGACCTGGCCATGAAGCTGAAAAAAACCAGCCTCAAGCTTTACCAGAAGGCGTCCCTCTACGCTCTGTCCAAGGGGATCATCATCGCCGACACCAAGTTCGAATTCGGCCTGGACAAGGACGACCTCATCCTGATCGACGAGGTTTTCACCCCCGACTCCTCGCGCTTCTGGCAGGTCCAGACCTACCGCCCGGGCGGGACCCAGGAGAGCCTGGACAAGCAGTTCGTCCGGAATTATCTCCTGGGCAGCCCGTGGGACCGGCAGTCGATCCCCCCGCCGCTGCCGCCGGAGATCATCGACCAGACGGCCCGCAGGTATCGCGAGATCTTTACGCTCCTGACCGGGAAAAAAGAGCTGTGAACAGCGGCCGGGTCGACCTCCATATCCACTCCTCGAAATCCAGCGACGGAGATTTCGAGCCCCTTGATCTGCTGCGGAAAGCCAGGGAGAACGGGTTCCGGGCCATCGCCATCGCCGACCATGACACGGTCGACGCCTATCCGGAGGCGATCGAGCAGAGCCTCGAGGTCGGGGTGGAGCTCATTCCGAGCGTCGAGCTGACGACCGTTTTCCGGGACCGGGAATTCCATCTCCTGCTGCCGTTCGTCCGCTACGACAGCCCGGCCGTGAAGGCCATCTTGGGGCGCATCGTCATGGCGCGGACGGAAGAAGCCAAGGACCGCGTGGCCAGGCTCCGGGAACTCGGGTTCGACATCGGCTGGGACGAGATCGTGCGGGATTCCGGAGGCGCCCTGCCCCTGGGCGTGACGATCGCCCGGATCCTGATCGACAAGTGCCGCCGCGAGAAAAACCCCGCCCTCGATAAATACGCAAAAGGCGAGAACAGGAAATTTGGGCCTTATGCCTTTTACAGGGACTATTTCATGGAGGGCCGGCCGGCGCACGTCCCGCGGCGGTCGATGAGCCTGCTCGGCATCCTGCCCCGGGCTCTGGCGGACGGCGCCGTGCCGGTGCTCGCTCATCCCGGCGCCGACTTCGCGCACGCGGACAAAGCCGATCTGACCGAGCTCAAGGCGGCCGGGCTGGCCGGGCTGGAAGTCTATTCGTCCTACCATGACCGGGAGAAGTCCCGCGCCTACCTCGCCCTGGCCGAAGAGCTCGACCTGGTGCCCACGGCCGGCTCGGATTTTCACGGGCGGATCAAGCCCCACGTCGCGTTCGGTTCCATGAGGCAGGGGGATTACAGCATGGTCGAGGCCCTGCGCGCCAGAAGGAGACTGCCGTGATCGGGAACGCCCTGGATATCGTCGTCATCGTCATCCTCCTCGCGACCCTGATCCTCGGCCTGATCAAGGGCCTGGTCCGTCAATTGGTCGGCGTCGGCGCCGTCGTCGCCGGGTTGATCCTGGCGGCCCGGTATTATGATCGTGTCTCCACCGTCTTCGGGCGGGCCTTCAATTCCGAAAAGTGGGCCTCCATCATCGCCTTCGCCGTCGTCTTTATCGTCGTCCTGCTGGTGGGGAGCCTGATTTCCTTCCTTGTCCGCAAGCTTCTTCCCGGACCGCTGCGCTTCGCCGACCATCTCCTCGGGGGGGTTCTGGGACTCATCCAGGGCGTCCTGATCAGCGGTGTCATCGTTTTCGCGCTGCTCGCATTTCCCGTTAACAAGCCGCTCCTCACGGAGTCGAGGCTGGCTCCGTACTGTTATTGGCTGACGAAGGCCATGGTCCAGATCATTCCGCAGGACCTCAAAGACCGGTTCAACCAAACTTATAGAGAAATCGTGGAAGGCTCAGGGTCCCATGGACAAGAAATCTAGCCCGCCGAACATCCATCAAAAGCTCGAAGCGATCATCAGGGAAATGGTGGACAGGGAGATCCGGTTCAAGGACGCCCGGGACGAGTTCGAGAAGATCTTCATCGAGACGGCCGCGGGCCGGCACAAGGGGAACAAGTCCAAGGTGGCCAAGGCCATCGGCATCCACCGTAATACCCTCCACAGCCGAGCCAAGGCGCTCAAGATAAAAAGCCTGATTTAGCACTCTCGGCATTGAATTGCTAAATTTTTCACTTCCCTAATTGACATTTCCATCGGGCTCCGCTATTATTAGCACTGAGTCGTTCAGACTGCTAATTTACAAAAACAGGAGGTTTTCATGAAGGTTACACCCCTCTACGACAGAGTTCTTCTCAAGAGATTGGAAGAACAGGAAGTCAAGAAGGGCGGCATCATCATTCCCGACACCGCCAAAGAGAAGCCCCAGAAGGCCGAAGTCATCGCCGCGGGGAAGGGCCGAGTCAATGACGAAGGGAAAGTCGTTCCCCTCGAGGTCAAGAAAGGCGACAAGGTCCTCATCGGCAAGTACAGCGGCACCGAAGTCACCATCGACGACGTCGAGCACGTGATCTTGCGCGAAGAAGAGATCCTGGCGAAGGTCGAGTAGCGGAAGAGGAAAGGAGAGAAACATGGCCAAGCAAATCACCACCGGTGAAAACGCAAGACAATCCCTGCTCAAGGGCGTCAACGTTCTCAGCAACCTGGTCAAGGCGACGCTCGGACCGCGGGGGAAGAATATCATTCTGGAGAAGAAATTCGGCTCGCCCAACAGCACTAAGGACGGCGTGACCGTCGCCAAGGAAGTCGAGCTCAAGGACCCCTGGGAGAACATGGGTGCCCAGCTGGTCAAAGAGGTCGCCTCGAAGACCTCGGACGTGGCCGGCGACGGCACGACGACCGCGACCGTCCTCGCCCAGGCCATCTACGGCGAAGGCCTGAAGTACGTCACGGCCGGCGCTAATCCCACCCTGCTCAAGAAGGGCATCGACAAGGGCGTCGAGGCCGTGATCGGCGAACTCAAGAAGCTCAGCCGGGAAGTCAGCGGCGAGATGATCGCCCAAGTCGGCTCCATCTCCGCCAACAACGACGAGTCCATCGGCAAGATCATCGCCGAGGCCATGGACAAGGTCGGCAAGGACGGTGTCATTACCGTTGAGGAAGCCAAGGGGCTCGAGACCACCATGGAGATCGTCGAGGGCATGCAGTTCGACCGCGGGTATCTTTCGCCCTATTTCATCACCGATCCCGAGCGGATGGAAGTCGTCCTGGAAAACCCGGTCATCCTCCTTCACGAGAAGAAGATCTCGAACCTCAAGGACTTCCTGCCCCTGCTCGAGAACGTGGCCCGCGGCGGCCGCCCGTTCGTGGTCATCGCCGAGGAAGTCGAGGGCGAAGCCCTGGCGACTCTGGTCGTCAATAAGCTCAAGGGCACCCTGGTCAGCGCGGCCGTCAAGGCCCCCGGTTTCGGGGACCGCCGCAAGGCCATGCTCGAGGACATCGCCACCTTGACCGGCGGCCGGGTCATCACCGAGGACATCGGCGTCAAGCTCGAGACCGTCGGGCTCGACTGGCTGGGCGAGGCCCAGAAGGTGGTCATCGATAAGGACAACACGACGATCGTCGAGGGCAAGGGCAAGACCTCCGACATCCAGGCCCGGATCAAGCAGATCCGCACCCAGATCGACGAGACGACCTCGGATTACGACCGCGAGAAGCTCCAGGAACGGCTGGCCAAGATGGTCGGCGGCGTGGCCCTGATCAAGGTCGGCGCGGCCACCGAGACCGAGCTCAAGGAGAAGAAGGCCCGGGTCGAGGACGCCATGCACGCCACCAAGGCGGCCGTCGAGGAAGGCATCCTGCCCGGCGGCGGCGTGGCCCTACTGCGGTGCCAGAAGAGCCTGGAGACGCTCAAGGCCGAGGGCGACATGCAGATCGGCATCAACATCGTCAAGAGGGCGCTCGAAGAGCCGATGCGGCAGATCGCCTCGAACGCCGGTTGGGAAGGATCGATCGTCGTCGAGAAAGTGAAAGAGATGAAGCAGGACATGGGCTTCAACGCCCTGACCGAGAAGTACGAAGACATGATCAAGGGCGGGATTTTGGACCCGACCAAGGTCGTGCGCATCGCCCTGCAGAATGCCGCGAGCATCGCCAGCCTGCTGCTGACGACGGAGGGTCTGGTGGCCGAGCTTCCCGAAGAGGAGAAGGGCCCCAAGTATCCCAGCCCGCCCGGCGGCGATATGTACTGAGCGCCTGAGCGCTTACGGAACGCAACGTCAGGGAGCGGCCTTCGGGCCGCTCCCTTTTTTTCACCCCACTTCGGCCGCTCCCTTTTCAGCACGGCCCGTTCAATTGAGCTTCACCCTCTTCATATTCGGTCCACAACTTGGCCTGAGTGTCGGCATTTGTTGACGGGGCGCGGTTTTCGCGGCTATTGACATCGCTGTCCGGCCGGGGGTACAGTTCCACCATGGACTGGGAGGCAAATTCAATGCCGGAAGGAGGACTTTAGCTCGCTCAGAAAAAGCAAATTCTTATCCTTAGCGGCCAAGTGAACAGCGGCGAGTAACGAAGCGTGTAGGGTGGACGCCATTCGCCCTTGGCGTCGCGTCCGTCGGGGTTGGTGGGATCAGCGGTGGGGTTGACCGGGTGGGCTGACATCGAGCAGCGAGCTTGGTCGGGGAGAAGTCCAAGGCAAGTGCCCAGCGTCAACCTGACTGGGGAGGTCATGCTTATGGTTCCGATTTTTTCATCGCTTGAGTCCATTGACCGTCACGGGTGCCGAAAAACCCGACCATGAAGCGACTCGATTTCATCAAGACCAACCTAGCTGCCTTGGGCGGGGCCCTGCTGGCGGGAGGCCTGCCGGCGATGGCAGCACCGGTCTCCGCCCCGGTCTCTTCACGAAGCACGCCCCGCCAGGCGGCGATAAAACTCGGTATGCGTGTATCGCCCGGTTTGAGCGACCAGCATCTGGAGCTCATGCGCCAGTTGGAGTTGGGCTGGTGCCGGCTCGATGTGCATGAGCGCGATTTCAGTTACGAGGATCTCGCCCGCACGCAGGAGCGCTACGCCAAGCACGGGCTGAGGATATTTTCCGTCTTCAACAACACCCATAAGAGCCCCTCGCTGCTCCTGGGCGGACCCGAACGCGAGGCGCACTTGGAGGTCTTGGCCCGCGGTATCAAGGACCTGGGCCGGCTGGGCATCCCGGTCTATGACACGGCGTGGCTGGGCCTGCTGCCGGGGTCACAGGTCTTCGACACCAGCTACGCCGATCTGAGCGGCATTCGCACGCGTATCTTCGACACCGCCGAATACGCCAAAATCGACAAGGTTGCCGGCCGGCGCTGGTCGGCGGAGGAGGTGCGGGACGCGCTGAAGTATTGTCTGGACCGGATCATGCCGGTGGCCGAGGCCAGCGGGGTGCGTGTCGCCATTCATCCCGATGATCCGCCGATTCCGGAGCAGGGCGGGGTGGCGCGCATTCTGCACTCCTTCGAACATTTCCGACAGCTCTTTGACCTGTGCCGCAGTCCCAACCTGGGGGTGAACTTTTGTGTTGGCACATGGATCGAGCCTGGCGAGGCGACGGGGAAGCCCGTCAACGACATGATCCGCTGGTTGGCCGCCAACGGCCGGCTGATCGACGTGCATTTCCGCAACATCCGTGGAATGCTGCCGCGCTTTCAGGAGACGTTCATCGACAATGGCGATTGCGACCTGCAGGAGGTGATGAACACGCTGGTGGAGGTGGGCTTTGACGGTCTGCTTGTGCCTGATCACGTCCCTGTATTCACAATCGACCAGACGCCTCCACCGCCACCGGGCACCACCTACCGGACGCCGTTTCCGCCGGCGGGTGTCGCCTACAGCGCCGCGGGCATGCGGACGATGCTGCGCAACGCTTGCCGGCACGTTGAGACTTGAGCTGCCGCCACAGCATCACGGCACAACCCCGGTGGGCCTGAGCGCAGTTATTGAGCACCTGTGGTCACGGGGCCGCCGCCGTTCCGGTGTTGAGGGCCCCGGGTGGAATACGCCGGTTGATGAGCAACTCGTCCGTAGAAAATCCAGTTTCCTCAACTCGTAAATCTATGCGCCGATCCGCCCGTAAATACTCACGCCGCTGGACAACTAAAATTGCTTTTCTACAAACCTCTATATAAAGCATTGCGATGTGCCGGGAATCTATCGCCCTTGCCAGCCTGAGCGCACAGTCCTCTATCGGGTTCTGTTCCACTATTTTGAGCGCTTCCTGACGGAATACGAGCGCCGCTTCGAGAAAGAGTACGGGTATTCCAAGTTCCGACGGAAGCTCCTCGGGGAGCTCTGCCGTCGCGCTGTCAAGACCGTCTCATTCTATGTCGGGGGCTGGCGGAGGAAGAACTTGTCCCGGGTATCGTCGCCGCCATCCAGACTTTCGGCGAACGGATCAACTTCCACCCGCATCTTCACTTCCTGGTGACGGAAGGGGGAGTGGTTCGCTATTATGGGCTCTACGCCAAGCCCATTTCATCCGCCATCTGCAGTTGACGTTCGCCGCCGAGAGGCCGCCGCCCTGGAGCTATTATTGACCTTTCGTTAATTTTTCCAGCATGGCCTGGCCGTTCTTGTTATTCGGGTTCAGCTCAAGCGATTTGCGGTAGTTGGCGATCGCCTGTTCGTTACGGCCCGCCTTGGCCGCCGCTTCACCGAGGCTGTCCCAGGCATTCCACGAATCGGGGTAGAGCCGGGTGGTTCTTTTCGAACACATAGAGGGCGGAACTCGAGCCGGTTCTCCTGCAGCAGCTTGTAGCCGAGGGCGTTGAAATCGGCTTCGTCGAACACCGGACCGTTCGGGCGGCTCTTCAGCAGCTTCTTCAGTTTCTTTTCCGCGGCCGGCACACCGCCCTCGGCCAGGGCCTTGCCGAAGAGCTCGGCGGCCGAACCCAGCTTGGCCTTGCGCAGCGCTAGCCTAGCCTGTTCGATCTCGGCCGTTCATAGGAGAACATGGGCTCGACCGCTTCGCCCTCTTTCATGATCGCCTCGGCGGTTGCGACATCACCCAAACCGAGATAGGCTTGGGCCAGCATGGCATAGAGTGCGGCGAATTTGGGAGAACTCCTCGCGGCAGGCCTGCAGCAGGCCGATGGCCTCGGCGTATTGCCGGCGTGCCAGTAACGGAACCGCCTGCTGCATGGCCTCGTCAGGGCCGAAGTAGTACATGCCGCTTTTTGCCGCCCTCTCCCGGTTGATCATGGCGACCGCCGCTTCGAGCCCTTTGTCCTTTGCCAGACTGCACATATTCATCCACCAAGGATTTTTTCACATCCACCAGGCTTTTTGCCTCATCCTGGAGCGCGGGAGCTCCCTTTTCCAAGTACTTCATGGCAAATTCGAGTATCTGGTCACGGCCAGCGGCGATATCGGCCGCCGTGTTGATGACGCGCAGGTCGGGCGGGATGCCGACCCCGTCCCAGCAGACGCCGTCATGGTCCCGGACCTCCTTGAAGGCCACCCACAGGGTCCAGCCGTTGGGCATGCGCTCGGGAAACTGCGATGAAAGGGCTCCCTCGGTGGTGTCGCCCACTACCGTGACGTGCGGCAGCACGCGCATGGCCATGGTGAAGCCTTCGGCGGCGCTGGCGCTGATGCGGTCGGTCAGCAGCACCGTGGGCCCGGTGAACTGCAGCGGCCCGCCCGGCTCGATGTTGCGGAATTCCCAGGGCCAGAAATCGTCATGCTTCGGGCCGTAGCGGGTGCGGCTGGCGCTGTAGTGGCGCCGGCGGTCGGCAAAGCGGTTGGCCACGATCTTCCACGGCCCGTCCGGTGCCGCCCGGGTTGTTGCGCACGTCGACAATCATGACCCTGGCCTTGGCGAATTCGGCCATGACGGCGTCGATGGTCTTGGTGATCGGCTCCAGGCCGTCCTTCAGATCGCCGATGTACAGGTAGCCGACACCTTCGGCCAGCCAGCCGCTGATGAAGCTGCCGCCCAATGCGTCGCTGAATTTGCCCTGCAAATATTTGGACTTCACCAGGTCCAGGGAAAATCCATCATTAGTGAACAACCCATTGTTGCGGCCACCGCCGATGCGGCGTTTGCCGTCGGCCAGGGCCAGGTGCCCGTCGTTCAGGTGCCCCATCATGGTCAGCAGGATGTCCCACAATTCCTGGTCCGTCGTCGCCGCGGTGACCATGGGGCGATAGACCCGGTACAGGGCGTCCCAGTCGACGTGCTTGACCAGGAACTGGCCGTAATTGCGGTCGAGGGTTTTCCAGACATGCTCGAAATTCAGCACCGGGTCCTTCGGGTTGACCGTTTGCGGCAGGGATTTCTTCACATTCTTGCCCTTCTGCGCCTGGCCGCTCATCATGGCCGGAGCGGCCGCCAGTGACAACGCCAACACAACCATGACCAACATTTTTTTCACTGTTCATTTTTTCCTCCAGGCCAATAAACGAAAGTTATCATACTTTAGTTCACTCGATTATGGTTCAATCTATTTTTCGACCAAGAATACCGATAAATATTCGTAAAATATTTACCGCTTTTCTTTTAAATGTTTTTTTTCGAGGCCAGGCCCGGATCAAGCAGATCCGCACCCAGATCGACGAGACGACCTCGGAAAGGGTTAACGACCGCGAGAAGCTCCAGGAACGGCTGGCCAAGATGGTCGGCGGCGTGGCCCTGATCAAGGTCGGCGCGCGCCACCGAGAGCGGCGAGCTCAAGGAGAAGAAGGCCCGGGTCGAGGACGCCGATGCACGCCACCGAAGGCGGACGTCGAGGAAGGCATCCTGCCCGGCGGCGATATGTACTGAGCGCCCGAGCGCTTACGGAACGCAACGTAAGGGAGCGGCTTCGGACGCTCCCTTTTTTTCACCAGGTCTTTTCGTTTTCCTCACGGACTATGCCGTGGTGGACCGCATCATCGACTCGACTCAAATTGACAAGCGGCAAGTCATTGATTTACCATCCCCAACGATGGGAAGAGGCAAAATCGGTGTCGTGAATACTCATCAAGCAGGCGCAGCAGAAAACGAACTTCTTATCTTTCTTCGGACGACGCATTATGTCGACATAGTTCAATTGTAAGTTGTCTGTGAATCACTGATCGGCACCAGGAGGAACCACCGATGCGCACGATCTTCGTACTCATATCCTGCCTGTGTTGTACTCTCACCGCCGCGGGTCAAACGCCGTGGCCGAGGTTAAGCGAAAACTACCGGCACTACTGTTTCGACTTCAACTGGGTGGACAAGGTAGACCGCGCGGGCAAACCGCTGGCCGACTACTCGAAGGTGAGCGCGACAGACCACATCGATCAGCTCGTGGCGATGCACGCCGATTCGCTGATGGTGTTCACCATGTCGATTTCCGGCTACACGTTCTACGACAGCAAGGTCGGCAAGCGGCACCCCGGGCTGCACTACGACTACCTGAAAGACATGATCCGACTGGGGCACGAGAAGGGCATCGCGATGGAGTTGTACGTGCCGACGGTGTGGGCGGACTGGCTCGTTCAGCAGCACCCGTCGTGGGGCTACCGCACCCCTGACGGAGAGCTTTACACTGCCTCCTACGGCGGCTATCACCCCGACCCGAACTCGCCGGCGTCGGACTGGTTCGTGGACGTGATCCGCGAGTTGATACCGGCGTACGGCGGCGATGCGTTTTTCGCCGATGGCATCTCTTTCCCGCGTTACGGGCAAAGCGAGTTCACGGTGGCGAAGTTCAAGAAGGACGTGGGGCGCGACTATCCCCAGTCGCTCGCGGCGGACCCGGACTGGCGGGCGACGGTTCGGTGGGAAGCGCAACAGGTGGAGAACTTCTGGAAGAAGCTGAAGGATGCCGTGAAGGCGCAGGACAAGCGTGTCGAGGTTACGTTCAACGGCCCGGGACCGGAGATACAGATGCCGTACGCCAGTCAGGCGGCCACCTCGCCGCGTCTGCACAGCCTGACCGACTACGCGTTCACGGAAGCGGGCAGCAGCGGCGAATACGCGACGTTCGTGCGCGGCGCGGCGTGGCCTAAGCCGTTCAAGGTGACGTTCCTCAATGCGAACTCGATTCTCGATCCGTTCGACCCGGACGAGATTCGCGCGCGGGTGGGGCGGACGCTCGCCGAGGGAGGGCAGCCGTACCGCTATGATCGCACGTCGATCGACGGCGACGCCAACCGGCACTTCACGGAGACCTGGGGCGTCATCTTCCGCGAGGTGAAGGAGAGGGAGCCGTACATCAAAGCCGCCGAGCCGGTGAAGTACGTAGCGGTGCTGGCGAGTGAGCCGACGATGCTGTATCGCGGACGCGGAGACGCCGGGAGCCACGCGCAGGATTTGATCGGCGCACTACGGGCGCTGGATGCGCTGCACGTGCAGCACGATGTGATCGGCGATTGGAACCTGAGCGCGGAGTTGCTGAAGCCCTACCAGTTGGTGATCCTGCCGAATGCGGCTGCGATGAGCGACCGGCAGGCGGCGGTGTTGCGCGAGTACGTACGGGAGGGCGGCGCGCTGTGGGCGACGGCCGAGTCCTCGCTGTTCGACGAAAACGGGTCGCCGCGACAGGATTTCGCGCTGGCCGATGTGTTCGCTGTGCGCGTGGACGAGACGCCGAGCGGCGCGCTGCAGGAGACGGACAGGAAAAAGCCGGCGTTCCTGCTGCCGCGCGGCGAGCACGCGCTGTTCAAAGGGATGCCACGGACGGAACTGATACTGTTGGGCGATTCTGTGTACGCGAAGGCCGCTCAGGGGGAGGCCTTGCTGTCGCTGACTCTCGATGGTGGGGCTGTGATGCCGTCGCCCGGCAAGACCAGCGGTTGGGCGGCGGTGCACGCGAACGCGTTCGGCAAGGGCAAGGCGTTGTACGTCAGCAATTCGCTGTTTGCGCGGTCGCGGCATGGCGAGGGGAGAGACGGGGTGGATTGGGCGGACCGGTTCATCCTGAACGCGGTGGGTTACCTGGCGCCGCGGTCGCCGTGGCGGTTCGAGGGTCCGCGGGCCGTGTGGGCGAGCGTGAGCAACCAGCCGGCAGCGAAGCGGCGGGTGGCGCATTTCGTCAACTGGCAGCCGGACATGCCGGTGGACGTGCGGTTTGAAGCCGCGGGCGCGCGAGCGTCGATGGTGTGGCCGGAGAAGAAGACGCTTGCCGTGCGGAAGACGGCGGCGGGCGGGGTGGAGTTCACCGTGCCGCGGGTGGGGCCGCACGCAATCGTCGTGATCGAGTGAGTCGCGTCAGAAAGCGCGGCCGATGGCGATGAACGGCGCCCATTAGAAGGGCTACTGACGCTTTGCCGATGGCCACAACTGTATAAACACAATATCGATAAGCAGCATAGCGACTCCGGCATTGTAAATGGTTTCTCCATAATCTTTCCCAAGTCCAAAGGCCGAGGCAATCAGTAATGCTGCTCCGAGTATAAAAAGTATTATTTGTGCCAGTCTCATAGACTGTTCTTTGATATGGTTAACTTAAAATATATTCTACTGTGAATATCAATTTTCAAGAACTGATCTACACCAGCAAATAGCCAAAGTCAAGTTTATTTTGATAAGAATTTCCTTTTTAGCTGTGCCGACCGACCGAGCGTCTCAGTGCCAATTTGCCCCTCCGGACATCCTCGGAGAGGATGGAAACATGGCCAAGCAAATCACCACCGGTGAAAACGCAAGACAATCTCTCCTCAAGGGCGTCAACGTCCTCAGCAACCTGGTCAAGGCGACGCTCGGACCGCGGGGGAAGAATATTATCCTGGAAAAGAAATTCGGCTCGCCCAACAGCACCAAGGACGGCGTGACCCTGATCAAGGTCGGCGCGGCCACCGAGACCGAGCTCAAGGAGAAGAAGGCCACGCCACCAAGGCGGCCGTCGGGGAGGGCATCCTGCCCGGCGGCGGCGTGGCCCTGCTCCGCTGCCAGAAGGGTCTGGAGGCGGTCAAGGCCGAGGGCGACTTGCAGATCGGCATCAACATCGTCAAGCGGGCGCTCGAAGAGCCGATGAGGCAGAATTTTCATCTTGGAAAACCGTCCCTGCGGATGCCGCGAAGGCCGCTATGTCTTCTTCACCTCGTCTCGGCCAGGCTCTTCAGATGAGCAGGCAAGATCAGTCGGCCCGGGACTTGGGGCCTGGGTGGATGTCTTGATCATAATTAAATGAAGTGTCATCCCCGCCGCGATCAAGAATTAGATCGGTCACCCCACAATGACGATACGGCGAATAACGCGGTCGAGCCGATCGTAAGCCATAAAGTCAAGATCGTCAGGATCTTCAGCCGAAGCGGCAGTCCGCGGCCTTCCCGGTATTTTCCAACATATTCTCCGAATAAACGTTTGCTCAAGAGCCAGTGATAGAGCCGCCTTGAACTCCTGGCGTAGAAGGCGGCGGCCAGAAGAAGGAAAGGGGTAGTGGGCAGGACGGGCCGGAACACCCACAGCACCCAAGATGACAAAGAGCGTCCCGGCGGCGATAAGGACGAACTTGGTTAAAGGAGAGGTTATTTTCTTTTCTGATGTGCCGGTGGAAAGATCGTCCAAGCGCCGATGTTGCTTCATCCGATAGCGAGAGATTATAAGGGGAGAAACTGGGGGGTGTAAATGGCTTGACAGGATAGCCCCATTAGTTCAGGAGATATTAATTAGTTCTGGGAAGTTCTGGGGACACTCAACTTAATTGTTTTGGACGGCGCACATGACTCTACTGGGGCTCAGGTTTTCTTATTCCAGATCAAAGGGATTATGTATCTGAGGCTTTCGATGGCCCCATCGGATTCGACTGACATGGTCATAACTTCGGTTCGACCACCTCGATGTTTTCGACTGCTCCAAGGTCTCGGACAGCGCCGCGGCCAGCCGGACCGCGTCCTCATTCATTCTTGCAGGCTGCCCAGTTCTTTGCGTGAAGAAATGCATACGCCCAGGTCCTTAAGCAATCCGTCGCCGAGATCGTATATCCATCCATGAACCATGACCTTCTGCCCGCGGTTCCACGCGTCCTGGATGATCGTCGTGTTGCAGACATTGAAGACTTGGTCGCACGCATTCAGTTCACACAATCTGTTCATTTTCCCTGGATCATCCGGGATCATCTCTAGCTCCACCCGGTTCCTGCGCCAGATATCCTTGATAGGCCGCAACCAGTTGTCAACCAGGCCATGTGACCGCATTTCCATCGCGGCCTCTACGCCGCCACATCCGTAATGTCCGCAGACGATCACGTGCTTGACCCCGAGAACGTCCACGGCGTACTGAAGGACCGCGAGACAGTTCATGTCCGTGTCGATGACCAGGTTGGCGATGTTGCGATGGACGAACAGCTCGCCGGGCAGCAGTCCAACGATCTCATTTGCGGGCACCCGGCTGTCCGAACAGCCGATCCACAGGCATTGCGGAGCATGCTGTTTTCAGATTGAGGAAGAAGTCGGGATTGACTTCTTTAATTTTTGAAGCCCACCTGCGGTTGTTATCGAATAGCTGAGGCAGTTTATTCATTGGCGGCAGGAGCAGTACCTATTTTTCCGGCGGGGGCTGCTCTAAAATGTATTTTGCAGCAGCCAAAATATTTTTCGCGGCAAAGACGTTCTTGCGAAGATCGCAAGTGTGCTTCCTCCATGCCCGGTCAGAAGATAGACGCCGGTGCCGCCGAAATTGCGGGCCAGCTCGACATCATGCGGATGGTCCCCGACCGAAAAAGAGCCGGAGAGGCGAATCCCGTGATCCGCGGCGGCTTTCTGGGCGAAAAAGGGCTTTGGCTTGATGCATCGGCAATCGTCTTCCCGGCGGTGGGGACAATAATAGAAATCCCTTATCGTTATTCCTTCCGCCCTCAATCGTCTGACGACATGCCTGTTAACCCCTTCCGTTTCCTTGACGCTCTGCATCCCTTTGGCGATGCAGCTCTGGTTGCTGATGATGAACAGCTCGAATCTCCCCTGAAGCATCTAGGCTGCAAAGGCCAGCCTGTAAAAGACGACCTCTTCGGGATCCGTTATGAACCCCTTGTCATGAATGAGCGTGCCGTCTCTATCCAGGAAAACGGCGCGCTTCGTCTTTCCGGTTTCAGGCCTTTCCATTACAGTGTCGAGTGCGCGAGCCCCTGACGGGCGTCAAGAGCTCAGCGGCCGAGGACTTCGCGGGTGATAACCGGCCTTTGGATCTCGCTCGTCCCTTCGCCGATCGTGCTGAGCTTGGCATCGCGCCAGAACTTTTCGACGGGGCGGTGGATTATCTGGATTCACGGCCCGGGTGACCTTGCCCATCCCCGATAAAGGCCAAGTCATGATTCGCTATTGCGGACTCTACGCCAAGGCCCATCGGGGAAGGTCAGGAAGGCAAACCCTGTCCCTCTGACTCTGATGGAGGATGAGCCAGAACGCCTTCCCTCCAAGGGTTGGGCTGAGATGATCCGGAAGGTCCATGAGGTGGAGCCGCTTCTCTGCCCCCGTTGCGGCGGAAAAATAAAGGTCATCGTTTCTCACGGAGTATGCCGTCGTGATCAGTCATCTGCAAGGAAATCCCTATGATGAAAGTGCTTGAGGGTTCGCCCGTCCGGATCTTCTCGCCGTATCTGTCGATGTAACGGAAACACGGTCCGCAAGCTCATTGTCTGCAACATCATCTCACTCGATGGTTTTTACTCCGGCCCGGGCGGTAACGTTATGGTCATGCCGTTCGACGCCGGCTTCTCGGACTACAACGCGGAACGCCTCCGAGCGGCCGATACGCTGCTGCTCGGGCGCACATCGTACAAGGGCTTCAGGTCCTACTGGCCTAGAGTTGCCGAGGACATCGGCCAGCCGGCAGTGGAGCGCGAGATTTCCCGCCTCAATGCCGCCATTGAAAAGGTCGTGATCTCGAGCCGGCTGAAGCCTGACAAGATCGAGAGGTGGGGTCCAACCCGCATCGTGCGTCGCGCGAATGCGCTCGCGGAGGTTGCCGCACTCAAACGCGGACCGGGGCAGGAATCTTGATATTTGGCAGCCACATCCTCTGGAATGACCTGCTCGCTGCCGGCTTGGTTGACGAGCTCCAGCTCATGATCGGCCCTGGCGTGGTCGGCGAGGGCGTGCGGCGTTCGAAGTCCGGCCGCCCGGTTCGCTCCGCCTGCTGGACACCCGTACCTTCGATGGCTCGAGCCTGCTTCTGGTCCGGTATGCCGTCGAGCGCTGACTGCTGGAGTCCTTCGAGCGCGCGCCTAACAGGCCGATGAAGCTGGGACGGATCTGGCGGCCGGCCCCCGGATCCGCGGGGCTTTTTGTCAAGGCCGCCACGGCCTCGTCGTCCTTCCGATAGAGGTCGTAGTGCTTGGTGAGGACCCAAGCTCAGGCGAACTCCCTCTCCTCACGGCTCGCTCGGGGACTTGACTCCTGGGCTGCTGACTGCTACATCCCGGGATAGTCTGGGAAATCCTAAGATCGCCGTTAGAGCCGGATCGGGCGCCGGGAGAACCCCGTGCGAGATGAAGCCGGAGGGGTCCGGTCCGGTCATGCGCAGGGAACTCGTCGCCCCCTGCGGCATGAACTGCAACCTTTGCAGCTGGGTCCAGGATCCCGCCAAGCCCGACTGTCCCGGTTGCCGCCCCCGCGGGCGAGGCTGCGTGCATAGGAAAGGTCTTTGCGACAAGCTCGCCCGCCGGGAGATTGATTTCTGTTACAGGTGCGATGATTTCCCTGCGAGAGCCTGATGTCCGTCGAGGCCCGCTATTCCCGGGTCCACAACTACAGCTTCGTCGAGAATCTGCGCTTCATTCGGAGTCGAGGGATGCCGGCTTTCCTGCGCCGTGAAATCGAGCGTTACCTGCCCGATCTGCGGCCTCCTGCTTACGGTCCACAGCGATAAGTGCCCGCACTGCGGACACCGGTACAACCGGAAGGACCGGCAATAATGAAGTTCCGATCTCTGCGGGCTTGGCTCGTCGTCTTATGTCTTGCGCCCTGCCTCCTTTATGCGGAGGAGGGTGTGTTCGATTCGAACAGCGTGAAGATCCGCTATGTCACGGAAGGCGCGGGCGAGGCCGTTGTCCTCATCCATGGGTGGATGGCCGATTCCGGCATGTGGGGCCGGGACCAATCCGGTAACACCAGACTCGATACGAGGGGCACGGCCGGGTTCCAGCTGATCGCCCTGGATTGCCGGGGGCTCGGCAAGAGCGATAAGCCGCACGATCCGGCGGATTACGGCCCGGAATTGGCGGCCGACGTCGTGCGGCTGCTCGACCGCCTCAGGATCGAGAAAGCGCACCTGCTCGGCTACTCGAGCGGGGCGTTCATCGCCGGGTGGGTGGCTGCGAATCACCCCGGGCGTGTCCTCAGCGTCGTCTACGCCGGGCAAGCCCCCCTCGTCGCGGGGACCAAAGCGCCCAGTTCCTCCGAAGTCGAGGTCTTTGCCAAGGCGGTGGACGAGGGCAAGGACCTGGGGTCCTACATCATCGCGGTGTGGCCGCCCGGCAAGCCGAAGCCGACCGAGGATCGGCCAAGGCGATCGCCAAGTATTTGTATGACGGCAAGGACGTCAAAGCGTTCGCTGCGGCCGGCCGCAGCTTCCCGAAGCTGGAAGTGACCCGGGAACAGCTGAACGAGTCCAAGGCTCCGATCCTATTCATCCACGGAGGGAACGAATCGGATTACGTGAAGGACAGGGTCGCGGCCGTACGGGCGCTGCTCGGCCGCGGCGAGCTCAGGATCGTCGAGGGCGGGGACCACATGACCACGCTCATCAAACCGGAGTTCGCGGCCGCGATCGTCGAGTTCTGGCGCTCCGTGAAGGCGGGATAGGCCGGCTGGAGGCGCGCGAGAAGAACTCGACCTCGGCTTCGAAGGCGATCAGCGTCCGGCGACGGCCTCTGTGATGATCTTGTCCAATTCGTCTAGCCGCTCATCAGGTAAAACCGGATATGTCTTTGAACCCGGCGTACCCGACGAGCGCCAGGTCGTGGTTCGCTATTAAGGCCTCTATGCCAACGCCCATCCCATCCGTCACCTGGAGTAGACGTTCGCGTCCAAGAAGCCACCGCGCCGGTCCCGCCGTCTGCTATTTTGCCGCCTTAAGCTTTCGAGAAACGGCGGGTCAAGGCGCTCCCGGAAAAGAAGACCACGCCGTCGGCGCCCACCGACTTGGCGATCCGCATCTGCTCGATCATGCCCTCCGGCGTGTTCTGGTTGGCCGACGAAACGACCCCGATGCCGATACAGACCTGGCAGCGACCCTGGCCGTTGGCCACGGCCCGCCGGGAATATCTCTCAAAGTACCTCAGGTCGTTGGTGTAGATCATCGGGCAGAGCATGTCGACGAGCTTCTCCCGGCCCAGGCCGGCCAATCCTGGCCGATCAGGACCTTGGCGCTGTCGGCGTCGAGGAAAACGGCGGCGCTGACCTTGATGGTTCGGCCCGTCGCCTTGAGGGCGTCCTTGAGCTCGCGGACGAAGGCCGTGACCTGGTCCCGGTTCCATTCCAGCCAGACGTTCCAGAAGGTGTACCCGGAATCGCGAATCCTCACCTCGTTCAAGTCGACGCCGGAGTCCTCCTTGAACAGGCGCAGGGTTTCCGGGCTGAAGCTGAAATACGGCTCCGAGGGCTTGTTCGGGAAGCGGATGTAATCGAGATGGATCCAGTCGGTTTTGTACCGCTCCGCGACTTCGAGCATCAGGCTGCGCTCGTAATTTCGGACGGCGGGCAGGGCGGGGTCGGCCACTGTCACGAAGTCCCGCCTCGGGCCGGCGATCAGCCACTCCGGGTGCTTGCTGACCTGGCCGACGATCGCGTACTCGGGGAAGACGCGGAACCAGGGGTGGACTTCCATCTGGCGCCGGCGGGCCTCGGCCAGGAAGGTGCCGAAGAAATCCCAATCGTAGCCCGGGGCGGTAACGGCGAGGTCGCTTTTGTAATAAACGTAGCCGTCGGTATCCTTGACGAGCATGATGAGAGTTGTGATCCCGGCCAGCTTGTATTCGTCGAGCGTCTTGCGGATCTTCTCGACGGCCGCCGCCGTTTCGGTCCCAAAAGTCCCGGGATGCATCCAGACGGCCCGGACCGGACGCCCCGATGTCTCCGGTGCGGCCTGCGGCCGGCCGGGCGGAGCGAAGGCTGTCGACAGCGACACGAACAACATGACAGAAACGATGATAGCGGGAAGCTTTTTGGACATATCCACTCCTCCTTGGAATCGGCGGGAATTTTCTTATACATAAGGAACGATAGTGAGTCAAATCGGTCTCAAACTGATGGTTTACAGCGTTGCCCTCCTTTTTCCGGTAACATTTCGTTGAGGCAACGACACCATCCCAGTAAAAAAAACATTGAGTCAACGCGGCCGGGAAATACAATTGTCGCCGATCAGGAGGAGGCGAAAGTGCTTGTGGAGGCTGGCGAAGGGTCTACAATCTTGCCCGGCCACACCGCTCGTTGGGATATAGGCCGCCGGAAGCCCACGTAAGCGGGAAGTTCACTCTCGGGCCGGTACAATCCTAGGGAGCAGGTCAAAGTTAAGGAGTTTTAAAATGAAACCCATTGTGCAGATCTCACTAGATTTGACTGATATTAAGGAGGCGATGGATATGGCCCACACTGCCATGCGCTCAGGCGTTGATTGGCTGGAAGCAGGAACGCCGTTTATTTTGGCTGAAGGATTACATGGGGTGCGCTCTCTGAGAAGAGGGTCCAAATACGCAAGTGGTAGCTGATTTAAAAACTATGGATGGTGGATATTTAGAAGCAGAGATGATGGCCAAGGCTGGTGCCACGCATGTTGTGGTTATGGCCAGAGCACACCCTGAAACGATTAAGCGTGTTGTCCAAGCGGGTAAGGATTATGGGATCACAGTCATGGGAGATAACTTAGGTTGTGATGACATGGTAGATGGTGCCAGGCAGCTTGAAGATTTAGGTTGTGACATGGTCATTCACCATATCGGATATGACGAACGAAGAGGCATTGCCGCAAGTGGTAAGAAAGCTCCTAATCCACTTGATCAATTAAAAGCGGTTGTTGATGCCGTTGGTATTCCAGTGCAAGCCGTTGGTGGATTATCACTTGAGCAAACCATTGCCTGCCCTTCTTATGGTGCGCCGCTAGTGGTCATTGGTGCTCCGCTGGCGATTGATTCAGACTCTTTTTCTAGGGGTGCTGGCAATATTGGAGAGGTACTTCGTAAGATTTGTGAAAAGGTGCATGCTTATGGTGATGTTGCTATTACACCCAGGCCGTAGTGTCCTGGCGTGGAAATAAAAAGTCTCTCAGGTTAATTTCCTGACATCAAAACTTAGTATTGGAAGCCATTGCCAGAAAATACTTTTTTGAGTTTGGTGTGTAAGAATACTTTCAAAATGGAATTAAACGAAACACCTTTTGCTTTGAGCGCCGAAGAATCGCAAAAGTTGTACTCAAAAATCACCTGGCGGCTGATCCCCCTGCTTTTTGTTTGTTACATCATCGCCTATATCGACCGGATCAACGTCGGCTTTACCAAATTGCAGCTTCGGGAAGTGCTGGGTGTCGACGATGCCATTTTCGGCAGTGTGTATGGATTGGGTGCCGGGCTGTTCTTTATCGGTTATTTCCTGTTCGAAATCCCGAGCAACCTGATCCTGGCCAGGGTTGGCCCCGGATTTGGATTGCCCGGATCATGATCATCTGGGGTTTTGTGGCAGCATCGATGATGGTTATCCACAGCACCACGATGTTTTATGTCATGCGGTTCATCCTGGGCGTGGCTGAAGCCGGATTTTACCCGGGAATTCTCCTGTATCTTACCTATTGGTATCCTGCCCGTGAAAGGGCGAGGGTAATCGCCATGTTTGCCACAGGAGCGGTCATTGCCGGTATCCTCGGATCACCGGTTTCCGGGGCCATACTGGGCATGGAAGGATGTGCCGGACTTGCAGGCTGGCAATGGCTTTTCCTTCTGGAAGGTATTCCGGCGGTGGTGCTGGGAGTGGTGGTTCTTTTCGTACTTCCCAATGGCCCGTCCAAAGCCCGATGGCTTACAACTCAGGAGAAAAATGAGGTTCAGTTCCGGCTGGCTGAGGAAATTGCGACACGAAAGGACCATGTCCACTTCCGGTTGTCAAAAGCGCTGAAAAGCAAATGGGTATGGCTGTTGTGCCTGGTCTATTTCCTTCTTAACGTAGGCGGGTACGGCTATGAACTCTGGATGCCTTCCATCATCAATGAACTGAAAGGGCTGAGTTTCACCTCTTTCGGGCTTGGGCTGGTTAATGCTTTCCCCTATCTTCTGGCCGGAATATCGATGTTCCTGGTAGGCCGGAATTCTGACCGCACCGGCGACCGGAGGTGGCATGTGGCGGTCTCAGCCGCCATTTCGGCCATAGGATTCTTCCTCAGTGCATACTTCCAGAATCCTTTCCTGGCCCTGGCCTCCCTGACCATCGCTTTTATCGGCCTGAAATCAACTTCAGGGCCTTTTTGGGCCTTGGCCACTTCCTTTCTGACCGGAACCGCGGCTGCCGGAGGAATCGCATTTATTAATTCGGTCGGAAATCTTGGTGGTTTTGTCGGACCCTATCTGGTAGGTGTTTTCAAAGACAGAACAGGAAACAATCAACTGGCGCTCTGGATTTTAGGAGGGGCGCTGCTGCTGATGGGCATATTCGTTCTATTCGTCAGAGATGAAGCAAGGATGAGCCGAACAGCCCGCCGATATCCATGACCATGACTTCAAAAGAACGCGTCCAGGCGGCTCTCGAGCGGAAGCCGGCCGACCGGGTTCCCAAGGGAGGAGATCTTCGATAGAGCCGGTGATATTCGCGGGAGAGCCGAATCGAACTTGGCAAAAGGAGTCAAGGCGCTGCCCTGAATCGGCGTCGGCTCCGACCTCGAGTTATGCCCTGCGCGGGCCTTCGTCGGCTACTTGACGCTCAGGCCGTAGTCGATGATGTCGCGCAAGGCGAAGTCGTAGCCTTTTTTCGGCTGGAAGTCCTTTACCTCTTCCGCGATGCGTTTCGCCTTCCCGAAATCGCCGAGCTTCAGCTCGACGAGCACGTGGTAGGCCGCGGCCATCTCTCCGCCCCGGTCCTTGATGTCGTGGTTGTCGAAGCCCGCCAGGATCTCTTCCCCTTGGGATTGCCCATCTGGAGCAGGTAAAAGCCGACCTGGACCTTCTCGTAGTTGACGATCTCGGTGCCCGGCTTCGGGGCATCGAGGTCCTTTGTCTGCGGATCGATGATGATCCTCATGAAGTTCATGGCCGTGCCGGACTCCTCGAGCTCCTTGCCCAACCGGACGAACTCCGGCCGGTCCTTTAGCCGCTGGAAGAGCAGGGCCGTGCAAATCGTGCTGTGCGGCTGCAGGATGTTGTTGCACTCGATCATATGGGGCAGGTACGGCTTCCCCTGGACCCGCCGCACGCCCGTCTTCAGGTACTCGGCGGCCTTGACGACATAGGGATAGGCCTCCCGGTCGCCAAACGCCGCGGCATAATCGAGCAGGGCGTTGCCGGCTTCGGCCACCTCCCAGGTCTCCGCGTCTTCGGCCGTGCGCGGCTTGAAATCGAAGTCCTTGTTGAATGTCCAATCGGTGCCCAGGGCCCATCGGCCGTCGGGCTTTTGCAGGCCATAAAGGACCTTGGCGATCCGCCCGGCCAGTTCCCGGTCTTTTTGAACCGTGGCCAGCTTGCAACTCCCAGGACCAATAGCTGGGCGTGCAGAACTTCGTCTGCTTGGAAATTTCGAAACCCTTTTGGATCTTCTGCTCGGCCTCTTGAGGCGTGGATTCGCGGGCCCAACCGGCTATGGCGGCAAGGACGACGGGCACGGCGATCTTCCAAAACACCTTTCTCATTCCGGCTCCTCCCTGCGGGCAAATCGGACAATAAGCGAGGAATCGTCAGTTCCTCGAAAACGGGCGCTGTTGTATCACGGCGACTGCGCCGCGTCAAGTTTCGGGAGGTTCCCTCCATCGCCCTCGCCATCCGGAGCGCACGGTTCTCGACCGTGTGTTGTTCATGATTTGAGCCCCCCCGGCAACGGTTCTTGACACTGATCCCACGCGGAGATAGCATCCTTTCGAGATGCGAAGCGCAAGTCCTGGGCCCAACGCTCCGGGCTCGCACGTGGCGGGCAAAAGCAAATTCCTATCGGTACTGAGCGCACCAACTTGAATCGTCATGAAGCCAACCCTCCTAGAATGCCTGCGACCGGCGGGTGAGATTCTGCTCCGGTACTTTGGCAAGTCCCTCAACATCCGGAGCAAGGGCGACCAAAGCAACATTGTCACCGACGCCGATGTCGCGTCGGAGCAGTTGATTGTGCGGCGCATCCGCGAGCGGTTCCCGGATCACAACATCATCGCGGAGGAAACGGGCTATCAACGGAGAGCCTCGGAGTTCACCTGGGTGATCGATCCGCTGGACGGCACGTCCAACTTCGCCGCCGGCCTGCCCTGGTTCGGGGTGCAAGTTGCGGTGCTGAAGAACCGGACCCCCATTCTGGCGGCGATGTATCTGCCGCTCACCCAGACGCTGTATTTCGCGGAAGAAGGCCGGGGCGTCTTTCGCGACGACACGCCAGTCCGGGTCACGGCTGAAACCGATCCCCTCAATGTGCTGTGCGCTTTCGGCCTAGATGCCACGGCGAGCGTCGAAGAGAGTTGCCGGCAAACCGAAGTCCTGCATCGCCTGGCCAACGGCGTACGCAACTTCCGCGCGACGAATTGTCTGCTGGATTTCTGCTTCACCATCGACGGCCGGCTGGGCGGCTGCCTCAACTTCAACACCAAGATCTGGGACATTGCCCCGCTCGCCCTGATGCTCCCGGAGGCCGGAGGCCGGCTGACCGATGTCAACGGAAGCGGAATCGTCTTCCAGCCCGACTCGGAACCCTTTGGCCGCAACTACACGGTGCTCGGCGCCAGCCGCGGGCTGCATGCCAAGCTGCTCGAACTGATCCAACCCGGCGCCTGATCGATCCCGCCCGCGAGGCGAAGCGCGGCCGTCAAGACGCCCGGGTTCGTCGGCCGCGGCCGGGCCGTGGAGATCAGCCCCGGGGCTTGTTGGGCGGCTGGTTTTGGCCAAGGACGGCGTCCACTTCGGTCAGGCATTCGCTGATGACGATGCCCTGCGGACACTTGGCCTCACACTCCCGGCAGGCGGTACAAGCGGCGGCCCGCTCGCCTTCGGGCACGAACCGGGCATAGGTCACCCGCGGGATGGATGGGTCGTCGTAGATGAAGCAATCATTATATAGCTCGAGGTTTCTCGGGATGTCGACCCCGCTCGGACAGGGCAGGCAATAGCCGCACTGCGTGCAGGGGATGGGCATGCGCTCGAGCAGGACCTGCCGGGCCCGTTCGATAAGCTCCAGGCTCGGCGTATCCAGGGAGCCTGCGCTGGAGCGGTCCGCCGCCCTCAGGTTCTCGACGACCTGAGGCATAGTCGTCATGCCGCTGAGCGCGGTCGAGACCTCCGTCCTGTCCCAGACCCACTGCAGCGCCCATTCTGCGGGGGACCAGCCTCTTGCCGATTCCCGGAAGACGGCGGCGGCCGCCGCGGGCGGCAAGGCGAGGCGCCCGCCCCGAAGCGGCTCCATGACCACGACTCCGAGCCCCTTGGCGGCGGCATAGGTCAAGCCCTGGGTCCCGGCCTGGTAGCCGGCGTCCATGTAGTTGTACTGGATCTGGCAATGGCCCAATTATCGTAGCCATCGACGATCTTCTTGAAGGCATCGGCCGCGTCATGGAAAGAGAACCCGAGGTGGCGGATCCGGCCGTCGCTCAGCGCGGCCTCGGCGCGCTCGAGGAGGCCGTGCTTCAGAACGGTGTTTTCCCAGGTTTCGGCCCCCAGCGCGTGAAAGAGATAGATATCGAGGTGATCGGTCCCGAGCCGTCGCAGCTGCTCGTCAAGAAGAGCGTCGAAATCGCCGGGCTTGGCGACCAGCCAGACGGGGCACTTGGTCGCGAGCATGACCCGGCCGCGGTATCCGTCCCCGAGCGCCTTTCCCGTCACGACTTCGCTTCGGCCGTTATGGTAGCCGTAGGCCGTGTCGATATAGTTCACGCCGGCGTCGACGGCCTGCCGGATCATCCTGGCGGTCTCTTCTTCGTCGATGTTCCCGCTCAGCGGCAGGCCGTCGAGGGTCGGCAGCCGCATGCAGCCGAACCCGAGGACGGAAACCGCCGTATCGAGCTTCCCGAACTTGCGATACTTCATTAAGCCATCCTTGGGTGAGTCAGGCATTATACCATTTCTCGAAGGACGCGCCCTTGTGGCGCGAGACCTCCTGTACTATTTGCAAAAGGGAGGCTCTCCCTATGGCGGAATAGACCGACGGAAGTCGAGCCGCGTCCCGGCGCGGAAGCGCTTCGCCTTCGAGGCCAAGCCCTATCCCGGCGACAGGCTGGTCCGGCTGGATTGGCATTAACGGAAAAGGTACGGCAGGGGCTTGATGGAGAACCTGCGGTTCATCCGAGCCCACGGAGTGAAGAAGTTCGTAACTGCCGAGGAAAGGAAGAGGCGCTGCCGTTGACTACCTGAAGACCTGCTTGATGGCCTCGAGATAGCCGGTCGAGTCCCTGGTGTCGGGTTCGAGATAGCTGCCCTCGGTCCACTCGTTCCAGTTGTTGATGGTGAGGATGCGCGGCCCGCGGGGGTCGGCCAGGAGCCTGTCCCGGGCCAGCGCGAGGGCTTTCCGGAAGTTCGGGGGGGAGTTGCCGCCGATCGTGTTCGTGAACGGGTAGCCGAAATTACCCCACGCCGATCCCGGGTCGCAGCGGGGGCTCGAGTCCCAGCCGACGGTGACGTTCGGGATGTAGGGGACGGGGTATTCCGCCCTGACCTTGTCCCAGTGCTCGAAGTACCGGTCGCGGACCCAGTCGTAGTCCGTCCGGAGGTCGGGCAGGGGGACGTGATGGACCCAGACGTAGGAGGTCGCCGAGTCGAACTCCAGCGCCCGCATGATCCCCGGCAGGTCGGCCGGTACCGTTTCGCCCGGAAGAACGGGCACGCCCCAGGCCACGACGTTCCAATGGACGCCCTTCAGCCCGGCCGCCCTGGCTTTGTCGTCCAGACGCTTCATGGCGAGCCGGGCCGCCGGGAGGCTCCCGAAGCCCTCGACGAATTTCTGGACATCGTAAACCGAGAAGTAGGCCCGGCCGTCGATCTTCCAGTAGTTCGGCCGCCGGAAGTACCGCGAGACGAGCTCGTCGCCGATCTCCTCGAACCTTACGGCCGAGACCCGGCGCGGATAGAGCACCTTGGGCGTGGCGCCGCGGGCCAGGGGGTGGATCTCCAACCAGTCGTGATTCGCCCACATCAGGGCAAACCGGATGTCGCCGGCGTTACCGGCCTCGAGGAAACCCTCCTCCAGACAGCGGTTGAGGAAGGGGCCGTCCTCGTACATGTACCAGTCGAAGATGAAGACATCGAGGCCGTGGGCGGCGGCCGCGGCGATCTTCCGGGCCATCACCTTCGGGTCCTTTTCATCGGAACCGGACCATGGGCCTGCTGGCGGTGAGCATCTCGGTCCGGGAGCCGTGTGACAGCCTCGATCTCTACGGAAGTGAGGGAAGCATTCACGTTCCAGTTCTCAACCAGGGCACCCTGCGGGTGATCAAGGGCGGGGAAGAGCGCAGCGAGGACCACCCGCCCCACGCCAACCTCCACCAGCCGCTCGTCGAAGACTTCGCTTCTTCCGTGCGGCATGGCCGGCAGCCGGAGGTTGCGGGAGAAATGGGACTCGAGGTGCAGCGGCTGGTCGAGGCCGCTTATCGGGTGGAGGGAGACGTCCTCCGCCGATAGAGCGGCCTTCGGGCCGCTACCTATTTCCCCCAAGTCCCTTCATTAGAGCTGTATCTTCATCCGCTTCCAAGTTTCGGCGGATGCTCCTTGGGGAGCTCTGCCGCGCCGCCGACAGGTCCATTAAGGTCTACTTTGAGGTCCGCATCTGCATCCCTGGTGACGGAGGGCGGCGTGGACCGGGCCGGAAGCAGGTCGCCCTGATGGCGGCGGAGGAGAGCGGGGAGTATGAATAGCGGGTGATCTCGAGACGGGGGGCGGTCTAGCCTCGGTTTGGCCGCTTTCGCGGCCGTCCGGGCCGATGATTCGCCACTGGAACTCGGGCGGCCGACCTTGAGTTCTTGACACCTTTCTACAGCCGGGAATATCATCATTTCGTGAGGGTCGGTGCCTATTTCAGACCGAATGGGAGTGAACTCAGCGACGCACAAAAAAGGAAGTTCCTATCCCTCATATCATGCTGGTGTCAAGGACTTCCGGTGTGAGAGCTGAACGGTTGCCTATCGCGGGAATCGTTTTGAAGTCATCTCGGACGTTACGCCGGCGGTGCTCGACGCGGTTTGGCTTGGAATTACAGCGTTGTAAATGAGGAGTCGATGTCGTACTACAACCTGGCCGAGAGAAATGCTCGAGCTGCAAAAGTCAGGAGCCTGCTCCGCGAGAAGCGGCTGGACGCCGCGCTCGTCTACCCCGAGGTGGACGCCATCCTCTCCGAGGACGCGCGGTAGAGAACGGCCGTGGTCGCAGTGAAGCCGGTTCAAGCCTCCGCCGCCGAGAGTATCGATCGACTGCGCACGCGTTACCTCCAGCTGTACGATTCTCCCGAGAACAAGCGGCGCATGCAGAGGACGGGGACATCGTGGTCGATTCTCCCCGAGTTCCCCCTGCTGGCCGCGGTCACCGGTGCATCCCTGCGCGACGCGTACCTCCAGCCGGAGGCGTTCGTCCGCTTCACTCTCTCCCAGCGTTCTATCGATTCGAGCGCTGGGCGGACTGCACTCCGCTTGCCCTGGACATCGCCTATTGGCCGGGAGTCATACTGGAGACTTCGGCTTTCGGCATGGAAGCGGTGTATCCCGCGACACAGGATCCGTGGGTCGTGCGCAGGCCGCTCGTCACGGGACCGCGCGACATCGCGGGACTGCGGGCGGAGTTCGATCCCGGCAGGGGTGTCGTGAAGCTCGTGCTCGAGATGTCGGAGTTCTGCCGCCGGGCGCTGCCGGAGTTCACGGTCCACGTCCAGGCGTGGGACCGGTCCCCGGTCGGCATAGCGATGGACCTCATGGGCAGCGAGGAGTTCCTGGTCAAGACCATTGTCGAGCCGGCCTTCGTGCACGAGCTGATGAGACGGATCGTCGACGAGGATCTCGAGTGGTCCATGAAACGAAAGGCGCTCCTCGAGCGATCGGGTTTCCCGGTCGAATCCAGCATCTCACCGGGGACGGGCTCGACGTCGGTCATGAACTCCGCCCACGTGAACATCATCGCGGACGAGGTCAACATGCCCATGATGTCGCCCGCCGTCTACGAGGATCTTGTCTTCCCCTACGATCGGGAGCTCGTCGAGCGGGCGGGAAGGCTCAACTATTACCATTCCTGCGGCTGTCTCACGCTTTCCTGTCCGCCTACCTGAACTCCGTCCGATGACGCAGCACGTCAGCGCCTGGACGGACTGGGAAGAAGCAGTCGGCACGTACGCGGGCACGGACACCCTTCTCCAGAAGACGCTGCACCCGATGCGGGAGTCCTCGACCGGGATGGAGGGGATGGAGAAGGCCATCAGGGACATACAGGCGGCGGCGCTCGACCGGGTCTCCTATTGCGTGATTGCGAACGGCATCGACAATCCGTGCGGGGATGTGGAGAAGACACTTGCCAAGTGCGATGAATGGGTTAAGGTTGCCGCGGCCTGTCTATCCTGATTCTGGATGAGAAGCGTCCTGCCGTGCTCGAAATCTGCCCCTTCCCTCACGACCGGATGAAATTCCCGACTGGCGGAGGGTGTCAAGAGCCCAGAAGTTGTGCGGCCGCCAGCAGGGCAACCTGCTCGAAGACAACGGAGGGCGCGGGCTTCTCTGCGGCAAACGTCAACCCCAGATGACAGATGATTTGGTCAACGATCGCATGTTCAATCAGGAAAGTGATCACCTTCATGATCCCGCCGCATCGTGGGCAAATCATCGGGTCGACCGCATAAGCCTTCCGGATCACCTCCGCCCAGCCTTTGGACGGGAGACGCGGGAAATTCGGTGAGGGGAGAAGCGTTCCCTGCCCCGTTGCCCTACATAATCACGATGGACGCGGATTTGTAGGGCACCGAACTCAAAGAACGGGGTCGGCCTGTTCTCCTGGCCGGCGATGCGGCCCGCGTCTTTGCGTCCGCCCAGGCTCAAGGCGAGATCCATCAGCCCCTCATATCCTTCGTGGCCGAAAAACTCGTAAAGGTCGATCGACATCCGGACCGGAACCGTCGAGGCCTGACCCGTCCCGGGGATTTCCACGGGCTTTTCGATATTGCCGTAGACCGTCGACCTGTCGTTGACGAGCAGGCGCGATTCCAGGCTGGTCAAGGTCGAGACGGTCCGAGTGCTGCCGCCGCTGCCGTCATTGGGGTTCTGGACAAGAATGTCCAGGGTCAACTCCGCGGGCAGCCGTTGGGAGCGGAAACCTTGAAGAAGCGTCAGCCCGTCGGCCGGCGAAAGATCGGCCGGCGCGGACTTCCCGGTGAAGTCGATCCCGAGCAGGCTGAAGCTGTGGATTCCGGCGAGCTTGAATTGCAGCCGCCGAAGGCTCATCAGGCGCGGGCGTACTGATCCAGAGTCGCGCAACTCTCCATGGCCAGCAGGCCCCCCAGGCCGGCCAATACGAGGAGGCAACGTCCTATTTTCATCGTCAGGCCCTTCCTTGGCTGATCTCTCGAGACTCGGCCTCGGCGTCACTTCAGTCCGCGTGACCGGGCAATACGTCTTTATCGCCGCAAGGCCCGCAAAAAGCAAAACCCCGCGCAGTTTCCGTCTCCGCCGCGTTCCGGAATTTGCTGAGCGAGGCCGCACCCGTGCTGGGGGCTTCCCTCCGTCTTTGCCCCGAACGACGGGCCCGGAGGGAGCCGGGAGGTCGACGCTCGACCGCCTCGGCCGGCGGACCCTGGCTCGGAGCTCGAGGCCCGACCCGCCCGGCCAGGCTCTTGACACTGGTCCGACCCGGGGATAGCATCCTTCCGAAATGGACAGCCTGAGTTCCGGACTCGAACTCTCCCGCCCAGGGCGCCCGGTCGGCGCCATATCGCGGCTTGCGCAAGGGCAATTTGCTATGAATAAGTCGGGCGAAGTGCTGCGGTGGGGATTGATCGGGTGCGGGGACATCGCGCGCAAGCGGGTGGCCCCCGCTCTGAGGGACGGGGCGGGATGCACGCTGGCTGCCGTCAGCCGTGCCCGGGCCGAGCTGGCGGAAAGCTTCGCCCGCCAGTTTGGCGCCCCGCGCTGGCACGCGAACTGGAATGAACTGGTCCGGGACCCCGGGATCGATGCGGTCTACGTGGCCACGCCCGTCGACCTGCACGCCCGGCAGACCATCGCCGCCGCCGAAGCCGGCCGGCACGTGCTGTGCGAGAAGCCGATGGCCCTCACCACTTCGCAGTGTCGGGCGATGATCGACGCCTGTCGCGCCAACGGTGTGCTGCTGGGGGTGGCGTATTATCGCCGCTTCTACCCGGTGATCCGAAGGATCAAGGAGATCCTCGCCTCCGGGGAGATCGGCCGGCCGGGCCTCGTATCGATCCGGGCCTTCGAGTGGCAGGACATCCCGGATGGCTCTCCCCGTTCGTGGTTCCTGCGAAAGGACCGGGCCGGGGGCGGACCACTGATGGATTTCGGCTGCCACCGCATCGAGGTGTTGGTGAACCTCCTGGGTCCGGTGGCAGAAGTCAGCGGCCTTATCGGCAATACCCTTTTCCTGCGCGAAGTCGAGGACACCGCAACCGTCGGCTTCCGATTTCGGAACCGGACCATGGGCCTGCTGGCGGTGAGCATCTCGGTCCGGGAGCCGTGTGACAGCCTCGATCTCTACGGAAGTGAGGGAAGCATTCACGTTCCAGTTCTCAACCAGGGCACCCTGCGGGTGATCAAGGGCGGGGAAGAGCGCAGCGAGGACCACCCGCCCCACGCCAACCTCCACCAGCCGCTCGTCGAAGACTTCGCTTCTTCCGTGCGGCATGGCCGGCAGCCGGAGGTTGCGGGAGAAATCGGACTCGAGGTGCAATGGCTGATCGAGGCCGCGTATCGGGTGGAGGGGGGCGGCTTCCGCCGATAGATTCATGACCGAACGCGAACGCATTCTGACGCTCTTGCGCGGCGGGAAGCCCGACCGCGTGCCCTGGTGCGGCGACCTGGACTATTGGGCCACCGCGCTGGTGGGGCGCGGGCAAAAACCGCAGGGATTCCAGCGCAGCCCGCAGTACCTTGATTGGCATCTCGACCTGGGGGTGGGGTTCTACCTGCAGGGCTACTTCCCTTTCCGGACGATCATCGAGAACTGCAAGGTGGAAGAATGGAAGGCCGGCCACAAACGCTACCGGCGAATCGTGACGCCGAAAGGCACGCTCCAGGAGTGCTGGCAGTGGATGCCGGATGATTTCACCGAAGGCCCCATGGAACATCTCGTGAAGTCCGTGGCCGATCTGCCGGCTTACCAGTTTGTGCACGCCAACACGCGCTACGAACCGGACTACGGGTTGGCGTCGGAACGGCTGGAGCAGCTCCGCCGGACTGGCGCCGGCGTGATGCTGGCCTATCTCCCCAAGAGCCCGCTGATGCAAATGGTCGCGCTGGATTCGGGAATCATGGCCGTGGTCGAAATGAACCTGGACGACCCGGACCTGCTGGCCGAAACCATCGCCACCGTGAAGACCTCGCACGACCGGGCCGCCCGTATCGCCGTGGATTCCCCCGCCGAGGTCCTGATGATCCCCGAAAACCTCTCTTCCGAGGTGGTCGGGCCGGCGCTGTTCGAACGCTTCATGAGGCCCTACCAATCCGGGTGGGCCGCGGCGATCCGCGCCGCCGGCAAGTCCTCCTGCATCCACCTCGACGGAACGCTGAAGGGTCTGCTCCGGCAGGAATGCGGCGTTGGGCTGACTTTCATCGAGGCCATGACACCCGCACCGGTCGGGGACCTGGCCGTGGAAGACTGGGCGGGCTTCGTCGGGCCGGTGGACACCGTGTTCTGGGGCGGCCTGCCGGGCGGGTTCTTCACGCCGCTCGTCAGCGACAAAGACTTCGACGCGCACGTGCGCCACGTGTTAAGCGTCATGCGCACGGCGCCTCGCTATGTGCTGGGCGTGGCCGACCAGGTTCCGCCGGGCGGGCTGGAGTCGCGCGTGCGGCGGGTGAGGGAGTTGGTCGAGGAAGGCGGGGCCTACTGATGAGTTGGGAGAATTCGTGACATCGGACAACAGGCAGGGATCGGCAGCGTATCTCCTGGGGATCTGCTTCGTCACCTCCATCGGCGGCTTCCTTTTCGGCTACGACACCGCCATTATCTCGGGCTGCAATACGTTCTTGCAGGCACAGTTTCAGCTCAACGCGGCGAGCCTGGGCTGGGCGGCGTCATCAGCGCTGCTCGGCACCATTGCCGGATGCTTGATGGCCGGTTACTTCTCCGACCGCATCGGGCGGAAGAAGACCTTGCTGCTGGCCGCCTGCTTTCTGACGATTTCGGCCATCGGCTCCATGTTCCCGCCGCTCTTCCTCCTGAAGCCCGCCGGCTTCCCCTGGTTCGCCTCCGACACCGCGACCGCCTTCAACTTCTTGATCGTCGCCCGCATCATCGGCGGATTCGGAGTGGGGATCACGGCCTCCGTCGCGCCGGTGTACATTGCCGAGTTAACGCTGCCCCGCAACCGGGGGAGGATGGTCTCGATTTACCAGCTCTCGATCACCCTGGGAATCCTGCTGGCGTTTCTTGTGGACTGGCTGGTCCTGACCTATGCCGGCAAGGCGGCCGGCGTCGTCGTTGCCGGCGCCGTACCCGGATTCTGGCGATGGGCTTTTGTCCATGAGCTCTGGCGGGGGATGTTCGGAACGGAGATTCCGGTGGCGGCCCTCTTTTTCCTTCTGCTTCTGCTGACGCCGGAGAGCCCGCGATGGCTGGTGGCCCGGGGACGGGAGCCCGAGGCCATGGCCGTGCTGGCGCGAATCGGCGGCCGGGAACAGGCGGACGCGGAAATGCGGGATATCCGCAAGATCCTGGGGGAGGAAGTCGGGGGCTTGAAGGAACTGCTGAAGCCGCATCTGCGCCTTCCTCTGCGCATCGGCATCCTGCTTCCCATGTTTTCGCATCTGAGCGGCATTGCGGCCATCATGTACTTCGCTCCGAACATTCTCAACGAAGCCCTGCACAACGTGCAGAGCTCGTTCCTGGGGGCCCTGCTGGTGGGGCTGGTCAACTCCGTGTTCACCTTCGTGGCCATAGGGCAGATCGACCGGTTCGGCCGGCGCCCGTTGCTCCTGGTCGGCGTGACCGGCGCCATGCTGTCTCTGGCCGGAGTGGGAATCGCGTTTGCCGTCGGCTCCAAGCTGGTCATCGTTCCCCTCCTGTGCTACGTGGCCTGTTTCGCCTTCTCCTACGGCCCGATCGTCTGGACCATCCTGGGCGAGATCTTCCCGACGCGCATTCGCGGCGCCGCCGGCGCGCTGGGTTCGCTGTCCCTCATGATCACGGGCTTTCTCATCACGCTCACGAATCCCGTCCTGATCAAGAGCATCACGCCCGCGGGCACATTCTTCGTCTATGCCGGCCTGAGCCTCCCGGCCATCTGGTTCATCTGGCGCTACATCCCGGAAACGAAGGGCCGAACGCTGGAAGATATCGAGAGATCGTGGATGGAGCGAAGGAAGTCGACAACCCAGGCCGACCCAATCCCCTCGCGAAATCGTCCGCCGCGGTCTGACCTTTGAAACTCCTGCCCGCGTGCACGGTTCTTGACACTGATCCGGGGCGGGGGGCTTGGGCGGGATTTGCGGGCGCGATTCCAGCCGAAAAAAGGCTGCGACTACGCTTTGCGCGACATCATCGACCATGGCCTGAGCGTCAAGTAACCGACGACGGCCCGGAGCCGGGCCGATTCAGGGCCGCTCCTGGGCTCCTTTTGCCGGGTTCGATTCGGCTTTCCCGCGAAGGTCACTGGCTCTATCAAAGATCTCCTCCCTGGTGACCCCCGCCGCTTCGTACATCGCGAAGATGTTCTCGTCAGGCGTTTCCGGCGGCACGGTGTGGGACGCCGCGAGGATATAGCCTCCTCCATCCGCCGTCATCCCTTCTATCAAGTCCGCCGTCCCCCTTCTGACCTCGGCCGCCGTTCCCTGGGGCAGGAGCCCGATGGTGTCGACTCCCCCCATGAACGAGAGCTCCCGTCCGAATTCGCGCTTGAGCTCCAGGGCGTCCATGCCCGGACAGCGTGACTGGATCGGGTTCAGGACGTCGAGGCCCATGCCGACGAGATCGCCGATGATCGGCCGGAGAGAGCCGCAGCAGTGATAGGCGATCCAGAGTCCGGCGTCCTTTCCCACATCGAACACCCGCTGCAGGTGAGGCTTGATCAGGTCGCGCCACATGCCCGGACTCATGATCAGGGCGTTCTGCCCCGCGACATCGTCACCCGTCCAGAGCCAGTCGAGCGACATCTCTCGGCACGCCCGCCTGGCCAGCGCCACGGCGAAATCCGCGCAGCGCCCCAGCATGGTGTCGGCCAGTTCGCGGTCGGTCGCCATTTCCAGCAAAACCTTATCCATGCCTCTCAACCGCCAGTACATTTCGAAGACGCACGGCGAGACGTCACAGCCGATGAACCCGTCACGGCCTGCCGAAAGCAACGGAGACATCTGGGCAAGAAGCTCGTCCATATGTGCGGTGGGGAAGGCGTAGGCGAGCACCTGTTCAGGGGCCGCCTCCCCAAGAGGGAAACGCGCGATCTGGTTGAAAGGCCCGACTTTCTCCCAGGTGATTCCCCAGAAGTCGGTGTGCTGTTCTCCTTCCCGGTCGTGCGTGATCCCTTCCATCGCATAGTTGTTGTTCACCCATGTCTGGCGGACGTCGTTCCCCATGGCCTCGCCGACATACGCCGGCGGGATCTCCAGCCGTTGGGCCAGGCGCGCGGCGGTGCCGGGGTGGAACCACATGAAGATGGGAACCCGGTCGGCCGGCTTCCGCTCGAGAGCCGCCCGGACGCGTTCTTTTGAAGTCATGAGTATTCCAGGCCGCGCGGTCTCACTCGGCCTCCGGGCCCGCGGCGAAGGGCTCGGCGCCGGCGCCGATGCCGGCCGCGCGCGCGGGGCTGGCCGGCAGGAGCCGATAATCGCCCTTGGCGGCGTCGACAAAACCCGGATCGCCCGACAGCGCCCGCAGCCCGGATTCGCCGACGACCGCGGTCCCGGTCGCCCGGAGCCAATTGTCGGAGATCACGTTGTCGGGCGCGCCATCGCTCCGGAACAGCGTGCCGGCGTGACCGACGATCAGGTTGCGCGCGATGCGGTTTTCGCGCGGCGCGACCGTGCAGAGCATGACGGCGTTGCCGAACCACGGCGCGCCGGCCCACATTTGGTTTTCGCGCCGGGCCTCGCGCATGACGCCCAGAAAAATCCCGGTCTGGCCGGCGTCGACGATGGTGTTATGGGCGATCACGCAGCCGTAGACGGGCAAATACGCCGCGGGGTGCTTGGTGTCGGGCGTGCCGAACAGCAGGCGGATGCCCGCCTCGCGGCAGCCGATCATCACGTTATTCTCCACCCGGTGCCCATGGTTGGAGAGGCGCACGCCGCCGACGCAATTCTCGAAGCGATTGCCCACGTAGACATTCTCGGAGCCGGTGCGATTGACCACTTCGCCCGCGCAGTCGCGAAACACGTTTTCCCGGATGATATTGTTGCCGGATTTGACGCTGATGATTTCGATCTCGCCGTCGCAATGGACGAACAGGTTGCGCTCGACGAGCGTCTCCGGGCGCAGGTCGGCGTAGGGGATGGCGTCCTGCCCGATCTGGATCGTCTCGGCGCCGTTCTTGCCCAGCGGCGGCACGTCCTGAAACACATTGTGATCGATGCGATTGGCGAGCGGCGGCCCGAACTGGAGCGAATGATCATCGATCACCACGCGCAGGGTGACGAACTGCGTGTCCAAGAAGCGGCAGTGGTCGAGGCGGTTTTCCGTCGCCGCGCGGCGAAAGACCACCAAGGCCACGCTGCCGCAACGCGTGTGCTCGAACCGGCAGCCCGTCACCCGGCAATGCTCGCTGCCGTCGAAGTCGACGGGATTTTTCAGGTCGGGACGCGCCGCGCAATCGCGCCAGACCAGATCGCGCACCTCGAGGAATCTGCCGGCGATACGCAGATGCGAACGGCCGGTGAACACCGCCGCGCCGGGCTTTTCTCCGCGCAGCACGACGGGTTTCTCCGCCGTGCCCGCCGCCGCGAGCTCCAGCAGGCAGTCCGGATACTCGCCGGCGCTGAGGACGATCTCGTCGCCGGGGCCGGCCGCGCGCCCGGCCGCCTGCGCCTCTTCGGCGGTTTTGACTACGCGTTGCGCGGCCGACAACGATACCGCCAGGAAACACGCGCAGGCGCCCGCCCAGGTTTTCCAAATCGCCGGTTTGTTCATGGTCTCCTCATGATCGATAGGAACTTCTATTTGCCCGGCGGGCGCGATCCCGGCCTGCTGAGCGCGGAATGGCGAGGGAGGATCCTCTCCTGTCGACTCGGCCGGCGCGGCCGAAGGCCGTTCCCGTGGGCCCTACGGCTTCTTCGGCCCCTCCGGTGTCCGCCTGACCGGGGATACCGCGTCCCACGCCGGATCGCCCGTCTGCGTGTGGTTCGCCGGCAGCGTCGTCCAGTCCGGACGCGTGATGCCGTTCAGATCGTAAACCACCCTGCCGTCGCGCAAGGTCAGTTCGCAGGTCAACTTCTGCTTTCCCTTCATCCGGGCGCCGTACGCATCGGTAAAACCGAAGTCCCCATTCTCCAACCGCAGAACGGTGACGTCCGCCGGCGCGCCCACCGACAGGTTACCCAACTCCTCGTGCTTGATCGCGCGGGCCGGGTTCCAGGTCGAGCGCAAGATCACGTCGTCCAGCGTGAGGCCCAACGCCAGGAACTTGTCCATCACGTTGAGCATGTCCTTCATGCCCGCGTTCATGCTGGCGATGTGCAGATCGGTCGAAATCGAATCCGGCAGAAATCTCTGTTGAATGGCCGGCGCCGCGATGCGCCAGGCGAAGCTCCCGGCTCCGTGCCCGACGTCGAAGATCACGCCGCGCTGCCGGCCCTCGATCATGCCCGGATTCACTTTCCCCTCGACCAGTTCGTGCCGCACCCCCGAGTAACAGTGCGTATAGATATCCCCCGCGCGCAATTTCTTGCCCAGCAATTCCGAAATCGGCCGCTCCGGGTAGTCGGCGCCGAAATCGACCATCACCGGAATATCGGCCGCCGTTCCGGCCTCCACGGCGCGTTCCACCGGGGTCCAATCCTTCCCCGCGTAATGCGCCGTCTTGATCCCCACGATCAGGCCCTTGTGCTTTTTCGCCATCTCCGCCGCCGGCGCCGCCTGCATGTCCTCCAGGTTGTTCTCGAACTTCGGGCCGCGCATTCCGGCACCGACGATATTCAGGAAAGCGAGCACCCGCGTCCTGGAGCGATCGATCACCCGATCCTTGAACTCCTCGAAATTGCGCCAGCCGGCGCAACCGGCGTCGGCCACCGTCGTGACGCCCGCGCGGAACGTGAACCCGTCGGGGTAAACGCTGTTATCTCCGGCGTACGAGTCGCGCTCACCGGTTCCGGCAAAAACATGGACGTGCATGTCCAGGAGGCCCGGCGTCACATAGAGCCCGCCCAGGTTGACCACCTTCCGGGCATCGGCGGGATTGATGCGTTGGGCGACCGACGCCACCAGGCCATCCTTAATCGCGACGTCGCGCACGGCGCTGATTCCGTTCTTGGGGTCAATGACATGCCCGCTCTGAAGGAGAAGGTCATAGCGGGTCTGCCCCGCCAGACACAAAGAAAGAAGAAAGGGTGCCGATATCTGTACTAATCTCATGATCGAATCTCCGCCCACGATCTTTGCCGCGAAATTCTGCAGCGGCATATCCGCGATTAACCTCCTCTGACCTTCGCGCAGAAGCATAGGCGTTGACCGGCAAAGATGTCAAGCACGGCTTGGCCGTTGCCTTGACACGGAGTCGGGAACAATTGAACTCGAGTCCCGGGCCGAATCATCATCGCTCCTTCCTATTCATAATGGTTCAAGAACGGGAAGATCAATTGAGCTGCGTCGATGAGTCTGGAACTCATTTGGAACTTCTGTATCTTCACCCGCTTCATATTTGGTCCCCAATGTGGCCTGAGTGTCACCATTTGTTGACGGATCCGGCGGCCGGCCCCCGGACCTCCTCCAGGGGCTGGCTGGAGATGATCCGGAAGGTCCACGAGGTTGACCCGCTCCTCGGGGTCATTGACACATGCCGGCGGCCGGAAATACTATGATTTCGTGATGGAACGTATCAGCACCGAGCATCCCGGGCTGGGTCCGCGCGCGGCGCGAAAAAGGAAATTCCTATCCGGCAGGAAATTGATAACTTGAAAAAAGCATTTTGGTCATAAAGAAGGAATCCATGGGACTGATCAAAATTAAAAAAGGTCTGGATATCCCCATTACCGGCGCCCCGGTTCAGATCATTGGGGAAGGAAATACGCCCGACCGGGTAGCGCTGTTGGGAGATGATTATCCCGGAATGAAACCGACCATGGCGGTTCAGGTGGGAGAGGCCGTCAAATTAGGGCAAGTGCTGTTCACCGATAAAAAGACGCCCCGGGTACAGTTTACCTCTCCAGCCGCCGGAAAGGTGATCGAGATCAATCGGGGTGAAAAGCGGCATTTCATTTCCGTGGTTATAGAAAGGCAAGGGCAGGAGGAGATCTCCTTCTCGCCTCACTCCGCATCACAGCTGGAATCGCTTTCTGCGGAAATAGTGATCCGGCAGCTCCTCGATTCAGGATTATGGACCGCCCTGCGGAGTCGCCCCTTCAGCCGGGTGGCCAATCCGGACGCCCGGCCGCACTCCATTTTTATCACGGCGATGGATTCTCAGCCGCTGGCGCCGGCGGTGGATAAGATTATTGAAGGCAATAAAGACAACTTCCTCACCGGTCTGCGCATCTTATCGCGACTGACAGACGGAAAATTATACCTCTGTAAGTACCCGGACTCCTCCATCCCCACCGCTGAAATCGATAAGCTGTCCGTGGAGGAATTCAGCGGCCCGCATCCGGCCGGCCTGGCGGGTACCCACATTCACTTTCTGGATCCGGTGGATCGCCATAAGACGGTCTGGCAAATCGGGGCGCAGGATGTGGCGGCCATCGGTCTTCTTTTCACCACGGGCAAGCTCAATGTGGAGCGGGTGATTTCCCTGGCGGGACCGGTCGTGAAAAATCCCCGGCTGATTCGCACCCGACTGGGAGCATCTCTGGAAAGCGTCACTGCCGGTGAACTGCGGGAGGGCAAAAACCGGGTCATTTCCGGTTCCGTGCTTTCCGGATTTACCGCCAGCGGAGCGACCGCCTACCTGGGACGCTATCATCAGCAGGTATCGGTTATCCGTGAAGGCGGACAGCGCCAGCTTCTGGGCTGGGCTGGATTAGGATTCCATCTCTTCTCCGTGAAGCGGGTGCTGGCGTCCAGTCTCACGCCCAGACGCAAATTCGCTTTCACTACCGCCCTGCACGGCGGTCATCGTTCAATTGTTCCCATCGGCAGCTATGAAAAAGTCGTCCCCCTGGATATCCTGGCCACTTACCTGTTGCGGGCCCTGGCCGTCAATGATGTGGAAGAAGCGGAAAATCTGGGCTGCCTGGAACTGGACGAGGAGGACCTGGCCCTGTGCAGCTTCGTCTGCCCCTCTAAAATAGATCATGGATCCAACTTGCGGCAGACGTTCAACCTCATGATAAAGGAAGGATCATGAGACTTCTACGTGGATTTCTGGATAAACAAGAAAAGCATTTCCGGAAAGGCGGAAAATTAGAAAAGCTGTATTACCTTTATGAGGCGATCGACAGCTTTCTCTATTCCTCGGGCCGGGTGACCCGGGAGGGACCGCACATCCGTGACGCCCTGGACCTGAAGCGGATGATGCTGACGGTGGTGTATGCCTTGATTCCCACCGTGATCATGGCCCTGTACAACACCGGCTATCAGGCCAATTTGGCCCTGGCCCAGCTGGGACGGACCACGGCCGACGGCTGGCGGGGCGGGGTGCTGGCCTTTCTGGGGGCCGGTACCGATCCGGCGAATATCCTGGCCGATGTGCTGCACGGCGCGCTCTATTTTTTCCCGGTCTATATCATCACCGTGGCGGCCGGCGGGTTCTGGGAAGCACTTTTTGCCATCGTCCGCAAGCATGAGATCCAGGAAGGATTCTTTGTCACCAGCTTATTATTCCCGCTGATTCTGCCTCCCGATATTCCCTGGTGGCAGGTGGCGATCGGCATCAGTTTCGGGGTGGTCATCGGCAAAGAGGTTTTCGGCGGGGTGGGGATGAATATCCTCAATCCGGCGCTGACCGCCCGGGCCTTTCTGTTTTTCGCCTATCCGGCCCAGATCTCGGGAGACAAGGTCTGGGTGGCCGTGGATGGCTTCAGCCGGGCGACGCCGCTGGCCGAAATGGCCGATTCGGCCATGCATCTTTCGGTGTCCTGGATGGACGCCTTCCTGGGGTTCATTCCCGGTTCCATGGGAGAGACCTCGACCCTGGCCTGCCTGATCGGCGCCGTCATTTTAATCGCCACCGGCGTGGGTTCCTGGCGAATCATGGCCAGCGTGCTGGCGGGAATGGTCGGTACCTCCCTGATGTTCAATCTGCTGGGAAGCGGCACCAACCCCATGTTCCAGGTATCACCGCTGTGGCATCTGGTCGCGGGCGGATTTGCCTTTGGGGCGGTTTACATGGCCACCGATCCGGTCAGCGCCGCCATGACGGATCCCGGCCGCTATGTTTATGGTCTGCTCATCGGCATCCTGGTTGTTCTGATCCGGGTGGTGAACCCGGCCTTCCCGGAAGGAATGATGCTGGCCATCCTGTTTATGAATGTGTTCGCTCCGATCATCGATCGCCTGTTCATCACGGCGAATATCAAGAGGAGACGATTACGGCATGCCGGCTGAAAAACGGAACAAAATCATCGGGGTCGCCTTGGGAGTCTGTCTCGCCTGTTCCATCCTGGTTTCCACCGCCGCCGTCGTCCTGAATGCCCGGCAAGTGGAAAACAAGAAGCTGGAAAAAATCAAGAACATCCTGCAAGCGGGGAATTTATGGGAAAAAGGTCAGGATCTCCGAAAAATCTATGATCGATACATCAAGGCGGTCATCATCGATCTGGAAACCGGAGAGGAGCTTCCCCCGGAGAAATATACCGATCAGCTGAATGTGGAAAGTTTCGATATCAAGGCTCTGGCCAATGACCCGCGATATGGAAAACGTGTCCCGGCGAACCGCGATCTGGGGCAGATTAAGCGGATGGCCCAGATACATGGCGGTTTACTTCGTGAGAGACGGCGATGAGATCAAAGAAGTGATTCTCCCCATATACGGCAAAGGTCTCTGGTCCACGATGTACGGTTTTATCGCGCTCAACAGAGACCTCCGGACCATCGACGGCTTTACGTTTTATGAGCACGGGGAAACCCCCGGTCTGGGCGGGGAAGTGGATAATCCGGTGTGGAAAGGGCAGCTGGCGAGGCAAGAGGGCTTTTGATGAAAATGGCGAGATCAAGATCGAGGTCATTAAGGGGCGGGTGGATCCCGGCAGCGAGAAGGCCATCTACCAGGTGGATGGATTATCCGGCTCCACCCTGACGACCCGGGGAGTGGATCAGATGGTCGAGTTCTGGCTGGGGGACGATGGTTATGGTCCTTTGATCCGGAGATTAAGGAAGGAAATGGCACATGACCAAGTCTAGGAAAATACTCCTGGATCCGATTTTTAACAATAATCCGATTGCCCGGCAGATCCTGGGGATTTGTTCCGCGCTGGCGGTGACCTCCAAACTGGAAACATCGATCGTCATGTCCCTGGCCGTGATCTTCGTGCTGGTCTTTTCCAACTTCGCCATCAGCCTGATCCGCAATCACATCTCCAGCAGCACCCGCATCCTGGTGGAAATGACCATCATCGCTTCCACTGGTGATCGTCGCCGACCAGATCATCAAGGCCTATGCCTTCGACATCAGCAAACAACTGTCGGTTTATGTCGGGCTGATCATCACCAATTGCATCCTCATGGGCCGGGCGGAGGCCTATGCCCTGAAGAATCCTCCCGTCCCCAGCCTTCTCGACGGACTGGGGAATGGTTTGGGATATGCCTTTATTCTTCTATTCGTGGGCTTTTTCCGGGAACTCCTGGGATCCGGGAAACTGCTGGGATACACCATTTTCAGGGTCAATACCGAAGGCGGCTGGTATGTCCCCAACGGCTTGTTCCTGCTTTCGCCCAGCGCCTTCTTCATCATCGGCCTGCTCATCTGGGGCATCCGGAGCTGGAAACCGGAGCAGGTCGAGGAGGAATAGACGATGCTCGAACATCATCTCGGTCTGTTGATCAAATCCGTCTTCATCGAGAACATGGCCCTGGCCTTTTTCCTGGGGATGTGCACCTTTATCGCCATTTCCAAGCGGGTGGAAAGCGCCGTCGGCTTGGGGATTGCCGTGGTCGTCGTTCAGGGCATCACCATGCCGGTCAACAACCTGATCTACCATCATATTTTGAAAGCCGGCGCCCTGGGCTGGATTGGCCTGTCCGATGTCGACCTCTCATTTCTGGGACTGGTGACCTACATTGGAGTGATCGCCGCCATCGTTCAAATATTGGAGATGATCCTGGATAAATACGTCCCCAAGCTCTACAATACTTTGGGGATCTTTCTTCCTCTCATCACCGTGAACTGCGCCATTCTGGGGGGCTCGCTGTTCATGGTGGAACGGGAGTATTCTTTCGCCGAAAGCGTCACCTTCGGATTCGGTTCCGGAGCCGGCTTCGGCCTGGCTGTCATCGCGCTGGCCGGTATCCGGGAAAAAATGAAATACAGCGATGTTCCGAAGGGCCTGCGAGGGCTGGGGATCACCTTCATCACTGTCGGGCTCATGGCGATCGCCTTCATGTTATTTTCCGGCATTCAATTATAGGGACATGGAAGGATTTTCTCTCATTCTGCTCGGCGTTCTGATGTTTACGGTGATGGTGCTCTTGCTGGTGGTCATGATCCTGTTCGCCCGATCCCAACTGGTCGCCACCGGGAAGGTTAAGATCTTTATCAACGACGATCCGGAAAAAACCCTGGAAGTCTCCACGGGAGATAAACTGCTCAACACCTTATCGGATCACAAAATCTACCTGCCCTCCGCCTGCGGGGGCGGTGGAACCTGTGGCGAATGCAAGGCCATCATTACCCGGGGCGGCGGGGATATTCTGGTGACCGAAAAAGCCAAGTTGAACCGGCGGCAGGCACGGGAGGGATACCGCCTGACCTGTCAGGTCCCCGTGAAACGGGACCTGCAGCTGGTGATTCCGCCCGAGGTTTTTGAAATTAAAAAATGGGCCTGCACGGTCCGATCCAACCGCGGTGTGGCGACATTTATTAAGGAGCTGGTTTTGGAGCTGCCTGAGGGTGAACAGGTGGATTTTCGGGCGGGTGGATACATCCAAATTGAAGCGCCGCCCCATACGGTTTATTATAAGGATTTTCAAATAGAAGAAAAATTCCGGGGGGACTGGGATAAATATCATTTGTGGCGGTACGTGTCCAAAGTCACCGAGCCGGTGGTCCGGGCGTATTCCATGGCCAATTTTCCGGAAGAAAAGGGCATCATGATGCTGAATGTCCGGATTGCTTCACCGCCTCCCCATCTTCCGAATGTTCCCCCCGGGCAGATGTCATCCTATATTTTCAGCTTGAAGCCGGGGGATCAGGTCACAATATCAGGACCCTATGGCCAATTTTTTGCGAAAGACACGGACAATGAAATGGTCTTTATCGGCGGCGGGGCCGGAATGGCTCCCATGCGCTCCCACATTCTCGATCAGCTGAAGCGGATTCACAGCCAACGAAAGATGACCTTCTGGTACGGTGCCCGCAGCCTGCGGGAAGCCTTTTATGGCGAAGAGTTTGATGAGCTGGCCGCTAAAAATCCCAATTTTAGATGGTACCTGGGCCTGTCGGAACCGCTGCCGGAAGACAACTGGAAAGGCCCGGTGGGATTCATCCATCAGATCCTTTATGATGATTATCTGAAAGATCATCCCGCACCCGAAGACTGCGAATACTACCTGTGCGGCCCCCCGATGATGATTGACGCGGTCTTTAAACTGCTGGACAACCTGGGCGTCGAACGGGAGAACATCATGTTTGACGATTTTGGCATTTAAGCCAAAAGCGGAGGATTTGATGAGGACCGCCGAACAGATTTTACAGGATAAAGAACACCATCTTATCGCCGTCTCTCCCGATACGTCCATCGCCGAGGCCCTGCAGCTGATGATCAAAAACCAGATCGGCGCCATGCTGATCAAGGAGAACGGCCAAATCGTCGGTATCTGGACCGAAAGGGATCTGATGCGGAACACCATGACCGCCGGTTTCAATGCCAAAACGGCAAGAATCGGCGATTATATGACCACGGGCCTGCCCTCCGCTCCCCACGATGACAGCTGTTACCAGCTCCTGGACAAATTCCTCGGCCTGCGGCGGCGTCATTTGCTCATCAAGAAGGATGATCAGTATCTCGACTTGCTGTCGATCGGTGACGTGATCCGATCATGTCTGCAGGCTAAAGATGAGGAACTCAGGAAGCTCAACGCTTTTGTCAGTTGGGAGTATTATGAAAACTGGCGGTGGCGCAAAAAATGAAAGCCCTTCTCACGATTCTTCTCAATCTGGCGGTGCTCCTTTCCTGCACGCCACGGCGGCAGGCTTCTCAGCTGCTCACCCTGACCGGCAACACCATGGGGACTGTTTACTCCGTGAAAATTGTCCGGGAAGAAGCATCGACTGCTGGTATTGATTCTGCCGCAGTTCACTCTGGAATTGACAGCCTGCTGCAGGAAGTTAACCGGCAAATGTCCACCTACCTCCCGCAATCGGAAATATCCCGTTTCAATCGGTCGACCGAGACCGGCTGGTTCCCGGTATCGCCGGGGCTCTATCTGGTTTTAAATAAAGCCAGGGAGGTCTCTCAAATCTCGGGGGGGGCGTTTGATATCACGGTTGGACCTCTGGTCAACCTGTGGGGGTTTGGTCCGGAAGATCGCCGGGAGCTGGTGCCGACCGCGGACGAGATCCAACAACGGAAATTATGGGTCGGTTCCGATCAACTCCAGCTCAGGGCCTGCCCGCCCGCCGTAAAAAAGGCACGGCCGGAAATTTACTGCGACCTCGCCGCGATCGCCAAGGGTTACGCCGTGGATCAATTGTCCGAATATCTCGATCAGAGGGGTTTAAGCCGTCATCTGGTGGATATCGGCGGGGAAATCAAGACCGCCGGCCGAAACCACCGGGGAAAGATCTGGAAAGTGGGAATTTCCACACCTGATGAAAAATCCGGTATTCAGAAAGCCGTCCCTCTGGATAACCGGGCGATGGCCACCTCGGGCGATTATCGGAATTATTTTGAGGTGGACGGGATCCGCTATTCTCACACCATCGATCCGAAAACAGGCCGGCCGATTACGCACTCCCTGGCTTCTGTGACGGTTATCCACGATACCTGCATGGTCGCGGACGCCCTGGCGACGGCGATTGATGTCCTGGGGCCGGAGAAGGGGTTTGAATTAGCGGTGAGCCTGGAACTTCCGGTCTACCTTCTGGTCAGAGAGGCCGGCGTTTTTAGGGAAAAAATGACCGCGCCGTTTTTAAAACTTCTGGAATGACATCAAGACGGGAAAAATATGATTCAATATATCGCGGTTCTGCTGTTCTTCATCCTGGCCCTTTCACTGATGCTGGCGGCTTTGCATTTCAGCCGATACAAGAAAAGACCCTCCGACTGCTGCGGCGGTCTCCATTGCGGCGAGAGTCAAGAAAAAGTCCCTGGTTGCCACAGTGAAAAAGCGGATTTAGCAAAGAACGACAGACCCAGATCCGGAAAGGCAGATGGCCGGTAGCCGTACGCCAGCCCGCATGTCTTTCCCAATCCAACCAACTGATATCAGCCATGAATCCCATCACTCAAATCGCCGGAATTAAAGGCTGGACATCGGCCTGCGAAGTGAGATCAGACGCCGCCGAGGGATCGAAAGCAAGTGGCCCGATTTCCAGTTCATAATAGGAGAATCAAAGATAAAGGATGCCCCTGAAAGCCTTGCCAATCGGATCAACAATTCAGGACGGCCTCTTATGTTTGGACTCGGCGGTCGGGGCCCTCCTCGTGATGTGGCGGGCCTGCCGGCGGCGTTCAATACTTCACCTCGGTTTCGACGGTGAAGAACTTGTAGTCGGTGAAAGCGACCGCCAGTTTATATAATGTGGTTTCCCTCTACGGGGTATAGCGACAAGCCACGCTGACGCTGAACGCGCTCGGGAACCGGATCCCGTTCTTCTGGTAGCTATAATCACCACACAGGATGATGTCCGGCTTGATACCCAGATTCAGGGCGGCTAGTTCGAGCTCCCCGTAATTGCCGATATATTCCTGGGCCCACTCGATCTTGAGGATGGCGGAATCCTCCTGGGCGACCCAGACTGTCCCGTAGAGATAGCCGAGCCATCGCCCGGTTTGGGGGTCACCTGGATGACGAGGGCCTTTTCCCGAGGACATTTTCCTCTCTAAGCACCTTATAGTCGTGCCTCGGCTGCCACTTTTCGCCAACGAGAACGATGGGGCTGAAGATGATGCTTCTATACGTGCAGCCGGACGTCTTGAGCTGGGCACTTTTCATCGGCCTCCCGGCCGTTTTCGCGAACCAGAGTCCTTCTTTCGCTGGTCTCGCCCTCCTTCCGGACAAGCTGGTAGTCGTAGACGAACTCGTTTCGAGCGACCCGCTTACTGACGATAGTCTGGTCTCTCTCCCGGACGTATTTGTTGCGCGTCTCGACCTCGATGATCGAAGGCCGAAAGATCTCTTCTCGGATCTTTTCCTGGCAAATAAAGTGCAGGACGGCGTTCTCGAGCTTTCGGCAATAATCGGCGCAGTGCGCCAGGATTCCCGCCAGCTCCGTATGGTCTACGGCAGTAGAATTATCGTCGTTGCCCGGCGGCGCCGGCAACGAAAAGGGAAACCGTGATTATCCCGACAACCATCGGAAGATGAGCCGACGCATAGCCTATCCGCACTCCTCTGCTAAAAACCATGTTATTCCTGGCCCGAGAGCGGAGTCAAGGCCCCCGTTTCTCTTTGAATCCCGCTCAACGCGCCGGTCTGGCGTTCATGGGTGGTCAGCGCTTGCGGCCTTTCCCGCCATGAAAGCTTGGAGGTGACACCGCCCTTCAAGATAAACCGGACTCGCGGCAGGCCTGGGGGAGCCCAGCCTCGTTTGGCCGCTTTTTCGGCGGTCCGGGGCGGATTGGGTACTCGGGACAGATTTAAAGCTGCCCGTCCTTGGTTCTTGACACGGATCCGGCGCGGGGATAGCATCCCTTCAAGATGCGAGGCATTGGCTTGGGGAGCTTCGCTCCGGGATCGGGCGTGCGGCGCAAAAGGAAATTCCCATCCATTCCGCCGGTTGGCTTTGCGCCTTCGCTGCGGACAATTGGTCGTTCGGGAGCGCGCTCCGGCGGTCGTTTTCGAGCGGCAAAAGCACTGCGTGGCTGCGCGAAACGTTATGCGCCATGCCCCGCCGCCGTTCTCGGTAATTGGAAATCGATCGTGCGGCGCTTGAAATTCTCCTTAACATCATATAAGGAGGTCTAGGGAAAATTGTTTTTAGCGCCATCAATATTGCCGCTATGGCGGGTATTGCAGCCACACGGACGGGATCGCCGAATGAGAGCTGCACGACTTCTACGCCTCTTCATGAAAAGCGCCAAGGAGTCGCTGGGCCAATGAACAAGGCCATAAAAAAAATCGGTGTTCTGATTGTGCCGGTTTTCCTTTTCGGATGTTCGTCAGACGTCCGACCGTTACAGCCGGAAAAGATACCGGCGAAAAGCGAGTATTACGTGGCGGCGTATGTCTGGCCGTCGTGCCACGACGATCCGCTGGGCCGGGAGAAGCTGTGGCCGGAAGGCACCGGCGAATGGGAAGTGATAAAAAAGGGCAATCCCCGTTTCGAGGGACACTACCAGCCCCGTCAGCCGCTCTGGGGTTACGAATCGGACAACGACCCGAAAGTGGTGGAGAAATGGATCGATGTCGCCACTGACCACGGAGTCAATATATTTGTTTACGACTGGTACTGGTATGACGAGGGGCCGTTTCTGGAAGGCGCCCTTAACGATGGTTTCCTGAAAGCCCAGAACAACCAAAAAATGCAGTTCTACATCATGTGGGCCAATCACGATGTGAAATACAATTACTGGAATGTTCACCGCTATAAGGACAACACCGATATCCTGTGGGATGCCAGGGTGGACTGGAAAAACTACCGGAAAATCGTGGACCGGGTCATCAACCTGTATTTCAAACGACCGAACTATTTTAAGATCAACGGCGAGCCGGTGTTTTCGATCTTCAGCGTGCAAAAGCTGCTGGAAAGCTTCGGCGGCGATGCGGATGAAGCCCGCAAGGCGCTGGATTATTTCCGCGAGGAAGTGAAAAAGGCCGGTTTTCCCGGGTTGCATATCCAGTGGAACCAGGGGGGCGGCTCGCTGATGTCGGAAGAGGCCGCCGGCCGGTTTGTCAACAGCCTGAAGGCCATGGGATTCGACAGCGTGGCCATGTACAATATGGGCGGATTCGCCGAAGATTATCTGGCTTACGGCGCCAATGCCATCAAAATTCGCGAACAGATGGACGCTGTCCTGGATGTGCCGGTGTTTCCCTGCGTGTCCATCGGCTGGGACGACACACCGCGCTTTCCCGCCAAAGGCATGCGTGATGTCGTTCATTACCACAACACACCGCAGAGTTTTGCGGCCGTGCTGGCCAAAGCGAAAAAATACGCCGACAGCCACCCCGAACAGCCGAAGCTGATCACCATCAACGCCTGGAACGAATGGGTGGAGGGGAGTTACCTGCTGCCCGACATGCTCAACGGCTTCGGCTATCTGGAAGCGGTAAAGCAGGTGATCATTGACGGCAAATACGACAGGTATTGAACCGGCACGGAGTCAACAGCCGGGACTCCGCGTTTCGCCATGGTCACGTCGGGGACCTGCCTTCACTTGACCGGCGGGCGCGGCGCCGCCAGGAAGCCGGCGCTCGACAGCGTGAGAGCGCGGTCCCTGGCGCGGACCTGGAGAGGCAGGCCCTCGCCCCGCTTCGACTCGGGGACGCCAACGGCGAGCTCGTAATAGCCCTGCTCGGCCGCAGATAGGGAGCCGATGATGTCCTCGTCCGTCCCCTCGAAGAACCGGCCGCCGCTCTCTTTGACCAGCAGGCGAAGGGACGGCTCGCCCATACTCTCGTCGGCCGCGCGCTTGAGGACGCCCGCCGTAATAGCGAAGAGCACCGCGCCGCTTTTCTTGATGGCCCGCCCGGCACCCATGATCCGCTCGTCAGTTTCCGTGCTGGGAGACGTGAAATTATGCAGGTCTTGGTAGTTTGTGACCGGCAGTGTCTCGGCGCCGAGGTAGGTATAGCGTTTGATGGGCGAACGATCCAGCATCGGTCCCTGGGGGATTCCCCCGGAATAAAAGTGGACGACCTTGTTCGACTCGGGGAACCGGGCGAGAACGCGGCTCAGGGTCCTCAAGGAATCGATGATGATCGTTCCGATCTGCTCCCGGTCCTCCTCCCTGACCTGACGCGGGGCCGGGGCCGCGACCCCGTCAACGACGGAAACGTCAAGACCGGGGGACCGGATCTTGGAGACGATGGACCCGGCGATGCCCGCGGCGGCCGTTTCCCTTTCGGTCGTTGGACCGCAGATCAGGTTGAGCCCGGCGCCGGGGTCCACGGACATGACGACGAACCGGACCCCCTGGCCGGCCTGGGCGACCGTCGATTGCGCGATCTTCTTCGATACGGAGAGCGAATTCGAGCCCAGCGAGGCCGTGTCGAAAATGATGAACACGAGCTTGTTGGGCGATTCTCCCTTGATCAGCGTGAAATCCGAGATCAGCCGTCCGCCGAGCTTGACCTCGAGATCGTCGGCTCCAAGCGCCGTCACGGGCGTCCCGTCCCCGGCGGTCGCGTAGATGGGGCTCGTCCGGATTTCAGAGGGCGCCTGCTGTGCCTCCGTCCGGCCCGCCGCGAGCGGCGCGGCGGAAACCGCGAGCGCGGCGGCCAGGACCAGGCCCAACCCGAGCCATCCTGTTTTAAGGCTCATCATGTTCGGCCTCCTTTGGGGATCATCACGATGATCGGATCGAAAGATGAAGATGCCGGAACCGGGGTTCTAAAAAGCACGCGTATTTGCTTCTTGGGACGCCGCTACTCATTGATCCCGAATCAACTATAGCAAACGCCGTGCCAAGATTTTCCCCTGGATAACGAGCGGGGGTGCGTCCTCCCTGGAGGACGAGTGGCCCCAATATTCGTACGCGGCTGGCGAACCGGCTTGACCGTTGAAACGGCGGGACTGTAAACTCCTTCTATCTGTTGTGCTGACACGTGATCCGTTTGATCGACCGCGGACGCGCGGAGCGAGATATTCGAGGCGGGAAAGACAATGAAGCCATTAGCGAAGTACTCGATGGGAGTCGGCGACCGTTTCGGGCGGCAGGGGCGCGCGCAGCTTCAGGCGTTTGAGCGCCTGCTGGACAAGCAGGGGGTGGCGGTGTCGCCGGTCTGGAACAAATCCCACCGCGAGCACACCATCATCGGCACGCGCCCTGAGTCGGTCCGGGACGAGGCGGAAACGGCCGTGCGTGCGGCGGGGTGGAAGCTGCCGTACCACGTGGACGCCGACCACATCAGCCTCAAGAACGTGGACGCTTTCATCCCCGCTTCGGACTTTTTCACCCTCGACGTGGCCGACGACATCGGCGAGACGGGCGAGGAAGCTGATATCTACGGCTTTATCGCCCGCCACGAAGACCTGATCGGCACGCACCTGATCGAGGGCCTGGAGGAACCGGTGGTGTTGACGCGACCGTTGCTGGCGGAGCACCTCAGGAGCACGCTGTTCGCCGTCCGGCAGGCGGGCAAGCTCTACCGGCACATCTTGGCGAAGAAGGGGGCGGACGATTTCGTGACCGAGGTCTCGATGGATGAGACGGCTCAGCCGCAAACGCCGGTCATGCTTCTGGTGATCTTGGCGGCGATCGCCGAGGAGGGCATCCCGGCCCAGACGATCGCGCCCAAATTCACGGGGCGGTTCAACAAGGGCGTGGATTACGTGGGCGATCCGGCCGTGTTCGGCCGCGAGTTCGGCGCCGACATCTGCGTCGTGCAATACGCGATCAAGCGCTTCGGGTTGCCGGACGCGTTGAAGCTGAGCATCCACTCCGGCAGCGACAAGTTCTCTCTCTACCCCCACCTTGCGAAGGCGCTTCGAGAACGCCGCGTCGGCGTGCACGTGAAGACGGCGGGTACGACGTGGCTGGAAGAGGTGACCGGCCTGGCGGTCGCCGGCGGCGAGGGGCTGGCGGTGGCGAAAGAGATCTATGCGCGGGCCCGTCCACGCCTGGACGAACTCTGCGGGCCTTACGCGAGCGTCATCGACGTTTCGGAAGAGCGGCTGCCCGGCGTGGAGGAGATGCAGGCGTGGACCGGCGGTTTCTTCGCCGGCGCGCTCCGCAACGCGCCCGGCGACTCGCGCTTCAACTCCGACTTCCGGCAGTTCCTTCACGTCGCGTTCAAGGTGGCGGCGGAGTTGGGGGATCGCTATCTCAGGGCCTTGGCCGCCAACGAGGCGGTCGTCGCGCGCCTAGTGACGGAGAACATCTACGAGCGGCATCTGCTGCCCATTTTCGGCGGGCTCGGCGGCTGCTAGGGCCGGCGCTTTTCCCATTTTCATCCGCGCTGCGGAAATTGACATCCCCAAACGCCCCGGTCTATCATTTCCCGCGACGCGTTGAGCTGAAATGGGTGTCATGTATCTCAGTCAAGGACGATGACATGATGTCGATTCGACGGCTGCTTTTGTGTTTATTCCTGATGTCCCTGCAAACTGCCTCCGCGGAGCCATCCGCAGAGAAGGCGCTGGAGGCCATGAAAAAAGCGACCCGCTTCATGGTTGAAGAGGTCAGCACGAACGGCGGCTATGTCTGGGCCTACCTTCCCGACCTGTCCCGCCGCTGGGGCGAGATGGAGGCCTATGACAGCATGATCTGGGTGCAGCCGCCGGGGACGACATCGATGGGCCATCTTTTCCTGGATGCCTATCACCTCACCGGGGATGAATACTACCATCGGGCGGCCCAAAAAGCGGCCCGGGCGATCATCTGGGGTCAACTGGACTGCGGTGGCTGGAACTATATGATCGATTTTGCCGGCGACCGGTCGCTTATCGAATGGTACGATACGATCGGCCGGAACGGCTGGCGGCTGGAGGAGTTCCAGCACTATTACGGCAACGCCACCTTCGACGACGACGTCTCGTCCGATGCCGCCGCCTTTCTCCTGAGGATGTACCTCGAGGACCTGGACCCGGCCTACAAGTATCCTCTCGACCGGGCCATCGATTTCATCCTGAAAAGCCAGTATCCCCTCGGCGGCTGGCCGCAGCGGTATCCCTTGAAGTCCGAGTTCAGCCATCACGGGCTTCCCGATTACACATCGTTCACCACGTTCAACGACGATGTCGTCTGGGAGAACATCAGCTTCCTGCTGAAATGCTATCGGACCCTGGGGGAGCGGCGGGTCCTCGATCCCATCCGCCGCGGCATGAACTTCTATCTCCTCACCCAGCAGGGGCCGCCGCAGGCCGGCTGGGGCCAGCAGTACACCATGGACCTGAAGCCGTCGGGGGCCCGGACCTATGAGCCGAACGCCCTGTTGCCGTCCTATACCTTCCAGCATGCTCAGCTGCTGATGACGTTTTATCAGCTGACCGGGGAGACGAAGTTCCTGGCCGGCATTCCCGCCGCCATCGCCTGGCTCAAGAGCTGCGCCCTGCCGCCCGCCATGACGGAGAACGGCCGGTACACCCATCCGGTATTCGTCGAGATCGGGACCGACAGGCCGATCTTCGTTCATCGCCGGGGATCCAATGTCAAGTTCGGCGCCTATTACTACGATCACGAGGACGCCCGCTTGCTGACGCACTATGGCGCCAAGGTGACACTGGACATCCCGGCACTCGAAAAGGAATACGAGCGGGTCAAAAAGATTCCTCCCGACGAAGCGAAAAGAGAATCCGTGCTGCGGCCTCAAGCGCCTCGCGGCCCGTTGCCCCAGCGGGAATTCACGCGGTCCTATTCCGGCCGGGGTCAGGAACCGGTTGGGGATAACGGGGTGATGGAGGTCCTGGCCGCCCTGGATGCCCAAGGCCGCTGGCTGACCAGGCACGAGTCCACCAGCCACCCCTACCGGGGCGACGGCACGCGGACCGAGCCGACCGATGACTGGGCCACGACATTTGTCGGCGACGAAACGGATACCTCGCCCTATCAGGACACGAGTGACCAGGAATATATCTCGACGGCCGCCTATCTCTCGAACATGCGTGTCCTCCTCGACTATCTCACGCAGAAGAAAACGGCGGCCGATCAAGGACAAACCCATGATCGTTAGAAATGAAACCCGGGAACGTGATGTTGTGGGCCCCGGCGTGGCCAGGAAGATCCTGGCCTGCGGCGGCGGGCTGATGACGGTCCAGGTCTTTTTCGACAAAGGCGCCGTGGGCCCGGTCCACGCTCATCCCCACGAACAGGCGAGCTATATTGTCTCGGGCGCGTTCGAGCTGGAGATGGACGGGACCAAGGAGATCGTCCGGGCCGGGGATACCTTCTACGTGCCGTCCGCTGTGCCGCACGGCGTCGTGGCCCTGGAACCCTCCGTCATCGTGGATGTCTTTACCCCGCAGCGGCAGGATTTCCTCAAATAAGCAGATGGCCGGCCGGGGCGATGAGCTCAAGGCGCCCGGAATTCTCCCGGGGCGCGCCGGGTTCCCGGCGGCTGGCCCTAAGACCCCGGCACCTGTTCTGTTCATGACGAATAACCGTTTTGTGTTTGACGGTTTTATGAAATGCGGGTTCCCTTCGCAGGAGGGTGTCACATGAAAAGAATCGTGTTGTTCCTATTGTCGACGCTGGCTTCTTGTCGATCGGCTGCCGCCCGTCACCGGGTGTTTGGCCCAGGAACCTCCGAACCGGCCGGCTTCTCTTGATCCGAATTCACACCGGGCCCGGTCGTATCTCGAGCCGCCGTATTGTTATGATCTCAATCGATGGCACGGCGTCACCTTCAGCAAGGCCGTCAATGGACGTGTCCTGCCGTCGCGCTACCCCTTCGCCTATCAGGACATGACGCACCTCAAAGTGCAGCTGTTAAGGGAACGGGCGGGACTGGACCGGTTTCTTAAGGAAGCCGGCTCGGAGCTCGAGCTCAGCCGCTTGTTGGCCAACTGGGCCAACGGCCGTTTTGGCCATACGCAGCCTTTGCCTTATCCTTCCTGGGACGCCCACGAGATCCTGGACAGGGCCGAACGGGGAGACGCCTTCTGGTGCACTTTTAAGGCGGTCCTATTTGTCCAGGCCTGCAACGCCGTGGGCCTGACCGCGCGTCTGCTCGGTATCAACAAGAAGGACGAGTCGGCCCATACCGTTGCCGAGGTCTACAACAACGAACTGAGGAAGTGGCTGCTGGTGGATCCCTGGTTCAACGGCTATTTCGAAAAAGACGGAGAGCCGCAGAGCGCCCTGGATCTTCATCGGGCCGGGGGTCGCGCGGCAGGTCTTGTTTTTGTGTTCGGTGAGAACGGCCTGGGGACCGAAATGTGGGATGTCCGGGCCGGCCGGAAAGCGTCTGCCGAGCACTCCGGAAAGCGCCTGGCCGTCGAACAGGTTCCTTGGCTGGGCTATCTGGACCACTACCACGATTTTCGCCTTGTCATGCGAAACGATCATACCGTCCATCCCCAACGGACGGAAAATGTCTTCGTCGACGGCTTCATGGTCCCTTATAATTCCCGGGGTGGAGAATGGTGGGGCCCGCAGCTGCACTGGGTCGACGACACGACACCGCCGCAGATCACGGCGGATGACAATTCGGCCGAGATCACGGATTTCTACTGGCCGCTGAACGAGGTCAGGGTCGATTTAAAGAAAATATCCGATCCGGGCGAACCGCCCGTTCTTCGCGCCGCCTTCAGCACACAGACCCCCAATTTTTCGCATTACCTGCTGGAAATCGATAACCAGGCCCGGGCTTTTGTGGCGGAGACCTACGATTGGAAACTCGCTCAGGGGACAAACTCCTTGAAAATCCGCGCCGTCAATGACCTCGGGCGTACAGGCTTCGCCAGTGAATTTGTGCTGGATTACCGGCCCATCGTCCAGCCGGAGAGGATTGTGGACATGGTGTTGAAGAACGGCGGTTTCGAGACGATCGACCCAAAAGCAGCGGCTGATCTTCGTCCGGCGGACTGGTCGGCCGCCGCCTCAAATCCTTTCGGCACCTCGGCCTTCACTCTGGACGGCAGGAATCCATTCCAAGGAAAGTATTCGTTGAGGCTGGCTCCCGCCAAAGATCCCGGCAGCCAAATCGAATACGCTTTTTTTGCCCGCTCCGTGCCCTTTCCGGCGAATCCGGCCTCGGATGTTGTTTATTCCGTGTGGCTCCGAGCCGACAAAGAGGGGACACCGGTGGATATCGCCCTGTTAGAGTCGACCTATAAAGGCCAGGGGACCTATGTCGAACGCGTGAACGTCGGAAAAAAGTGGAAAGAATACACCCTGAAATGCCGGCTGCACACCGGCATCGGGCAAGTCTATGCGGCCGTTAAAGTGTACACCGGCACCGTGTGGGTCGATGAAGTCGCGGTCGGACAAGTGAGTCCAGTCCGTTCCGGGTCCGCGATCGGATGATCCGCCGGGGGCGAATCGGGACAGGAGCCGCCGGGTTTCTCTGGTGCGTTCCCGGGTTTTTTGCTATAAATGAGCGGGATGCTCAAGTTCTTCGACCGCTATCTCCTCAGGGAGATCAGCCCTCCGTTTTTCATCGGCCTGCTCGTCTATACCTTCGTCCTGCTGATGAACCAGGTTTTCCTCCTGTCCGAGCTGTTCATCGCACGGGGCGTCGACTTTCCGACCGTCGCCCGGATCTTTCTTTACCTCGTTCCGTCGGCTTTGGCCTTCGCCGTCCCCATGTCCGTGCTGATGGGTATCCTGGCCGGCCTGAGCCGGCTGTCGTCCGACTCCGAGATCGTCGCCTTCCGGACCCTGGGCATCCGCAACACGCGGCTGCTCAAGCCCGTTCTCCTTTTCGCCCTCGGCGGCTGGCTGGTGACTTCGGCCCTGACGCTGTACCTCGCCCCCTGGGCCAACTTCAAGTGGGTCCAGACTCTCGCCAAGTCGGTCCTGTCCAAGGTGCAGCTCAACATCAACCCCAGGGAATTCAACGAGTCCATCCCCGGGACCGTGATCTTCGTGCAGGACATCTCGTCCGAGAACCGGTGGCAGAACATTTTCGTGAACCTGACCAGGCCGAACGAGGACCCGCAGACCATCCTGGCCCGGACGGGGAGGCTCAACTTCTTCCCCGAAGCCAAGCGGGCCACTCTGGAACTGTTCGACGGGGCCATCCACGCGGCGGCGCCGGACGTGCCGGAGCGCTATAGCGTCACCACCTTCAAGCGGATCGAGGAGGAGATCAACGTCGAGAGCCTGTTCGCCGAGTACTCGAGCGAAAAGCGAGTCCGGGAAAAGGACATCGCCGAGCTCTGGCAGGGGGTCGGGCGAATCCGGGAAGACCGGCGGAAGCTCGCCGCCGAGCGAGGGCTGCTCACGGCTTCCGGCGCGACCAGGGGCGAGGCGGCGAGCCGGCGCCGCTGGCTCGAGACCGCGCTCCGGCAGAGCGACCGGGACTGGCGGTCGCATTGGGTCGAGATCCACAAGAAATTCGCCCTGCCTTTCGTTTGCCTCGTCTTTGTCCTGTTGGGCATCCCGCTCGGCTCGACGACTAAAAAGGGCGGCCGGACGAGCGGTTTCACCATCAGTTTGGGCATCATCCTCGTCTACTATGTCCTCATCACGGCGGGCGAGAAGATGGCCCTCGACGGCCGGATCACCCCGTTCCTGGGCATGTGGGGGCCGAACATCGCGTTTATGCTGGCCGGGGCCTACCTGTTCATCCGGACGACCCGGGAATCGCCCCTGCTCCGTTTCCGGTCCCGGCCGGGCCGGAAGGACCCGCGCAGTGTCGTCATCCGCGTTCAACTGACCCCCGCCGCCCGCAAACTGGCCTCCTGGAAGCGGCCCCGCCTGGCCCTCCGCTTCCCCGACATCCTCGACCGCTACATTTCCCGGAAGTTCCTGGCCATCTTCGCCCTGGTGTTCATGGCGCTTCTCTCGATCTCGATCATCGTCACCTTCTTCGAACGGATCGATAACGTCTACGAGCACGATAAGTCCATGATCATGTTGTTCCGGTACATCGAGTACAGCCTGCCGCAGTTCAGCCACTTCATCCTTCCCGTGAGCGTCCTGACGACGTCGCTCCTGGCGCTCGGACTGATGACCAAAACGAACGAGATCACGGCCATGAAGGCCTGCGGCGTCAGCGTCTACCGGCTCATCCTGCCCGTGGTGCTGCTGGCCGCGGCGGCCAGCCTGTTTTCCTTCGCCCTCCAGGAGAGGGTCGTGCCGTCCGCCAACAGAAAGGCCGAGGAGATCTGGAACCAGATCAACGACCGTCCTCCGCGCAGCTACGGCTTCCTCGACCGCCGCTGGGTGCTGAGCCGGGACAAGGACCGGATCTATCACTATTCGTATTACGATCTCCCGACGAACGTTTTCAGCCAGATCTCCATTTTCGATATGAATTCCGCCGATTGGACCTTGGACAGGCGCCTCTACGCCGACAAGGCCCTTCTCCGGGGCGATACTTTGCACCTGAGCAACGGCTGGGAGCGCAGTTTCGGCGGCGGCCTCGAAGCGCGGCTCAAGCCGTTCCAGGGGATGGACACCCCCCTGGCGGAGGAGCCCGGCTATTTCGCCAAGGAATCCAAGGAGCCCTCCCTGATGAGCTATCAGGAGCTCAAGCGGTACGGCTTCGAAGTCGGACAGATGGGCTTTGAAACGACCCGGTTCCGCGTCGACCTCATGGCCAAGCTCTCGTTCCCCCTCGTCTCGCTGATCATGACGCTGCTGGCGATCCCGTTCGCCTTCTCGATGGGGAAGCGGGGAGCCCTGGTCGGCCTGGGATTGAGCATCGCCATCGGCATGGTCTACTGGGGCGCCTTGGGCGTCTTCAAAAGCCTGGGCTATGTGAAATTCCTGAGTCCCTTTCTGGCGGCTTGGGGACCCAACCTGCTCTTCGCCCCGATCGGACTCTACCTGCTCCTTCGCCTCCGCACGTAATCCGGCAGTTGGCCATCGTCCGCTTTTGTAGACAGAGGACCGGCGTCATGAAGAGGGCCGTATGAGAGCCCTTACATTTTATATTTTCCGAAATCCTCGGAGCTGAGGTTTTCGAGCCAAGACATCAGCTTCTCCGTGTCTTCCGGGTTCTCGTCGAATTTGATGCTCTGGGCCTTCTGGACGACATTGTCCTCGACGAAAATCGGGGAGTTGACCCGGAGGGCGAGAGCGATGGCGTCGGAGGGTCGGGAATCGATCACCATCGGCTGGTCCTTGTGGCGAAGATAGATCATGGCGTAGAAGGTGTTGTTCCGGACATCGTTGACGACGATCTTTTCCACCGCGACCTGGAGCTTTTCGAGGAAGCTTTTCAGGAGATCGTGCGTCATCGGGCGGGGAGTGGGGATGTTTTCGATGGTCAGGGCGATGGCGTTGGCCTCGAAGACCCCGATCCAGATCGGCAGGATCCGGTCGGTCTGCGGGTCCTCCAGGACGACGATCGGCATCTTGGAGACCGGGTCGACGACCAGGCCCTTGATCCTCATGGCAATTTCCATCGCCTCTGCTCCTTGTGACTCTACTATAGGTTCCTAAAAGTGGGATGTCAAGGAAGGCTCGGAAGGGGGATTAAAAGAGGGCGAGCTGGCCGCCGGACGGCTCTTCGGGGAGGTCCGGCTCGAAGATGCTGACCTGGCCGTAGTACCCGTCGTGTCCGGGCGCGATCTTGACCAGGCCGCGACGCATCCTGTCGATGCCTTGGCTCAGGCGCTCGGGCTGAACCCGGGCCAGGTCGGCGATCGGCACCTCGGTCAGGACCGCCTGCTCGCTCCCGAACTCGCGGATGAGCCGGAAATAGAGGTCCCAGGAGCTCTGGCATTCCGCCGTCTTGTCGATGGCCGCGGCGATCACCTCGTTGAGCGGGATGAGATTCTTAAAGGGGATCTTGAGGGGCGGCCGGACTCCCACTTCGCGGTCGGCCAGGGCTTCGACCCGGTGCATCACGCCGATCGTCAGGCGCTTGCCGCATTTCGGGCAGGTGTCCTGGTGGACGATGGATTCCTTGGGCGAGAAGACCACGCCGCACTTGCGGTGGCCGTCGTAGTGGTATTTCCCCTCCTCGGGGAAGAACTCGATCGTGTGGAGGAAACGGGCCGGGTCCTTGGCGCGCAGGGCGTCGGCCAGCCCCTTGTAGCTGAACTCGGTGTCGAAGACGTTGGCCTCCCGCCCGATGCGGGACGGGGAATGGGCGTCGGAGTTGGAGACGAGAGCGTACTTGTCGAGCGCCGACAGCCGCCAGTTCATCGGCGGGTCCGAGGAGAGACCGGTTTCGAGGGCGAAGATCGCTGGGGTCATCTCCTCGAAGCACTCCTCGATGGCGTCGAACCCGGAGTTGGCGCCGAACAGGGAAAACCAGGGCGTCCAGATGTGGGAGGGGATGATGACACATTTCGGGCAGACGTCGACGATGATCTTGACGAACTGGCGGGCGTCCATCCCCAGGATGGGCCGTCCGTCCGAGCGCAGGTTGCCCAGCCCGGTCAGCCGGCCGTTGATCTTTTCGACGGACTTGAAATCGGGAGCCAGGACCAGGATGTGGACCTTGCGGACCTTGCCCTTCTTGGAATAGATGAAGCTGATCTCGGTCGAGAGGATGAAGTGGACCTCGTCCGGTCGCAGCGGGAAGCCTTTCAGGTAGTCGTTCGCCGGCGGCAAAACGCTTTTCAGGCGGAAGAACCCGTTGCCGGCCGGCTCCAGCTTTTCCTTGGTCAGGAAAAACCATTCGGGGTGGGTGAAGTCGCTCGACGCGACAAGGGAGATGCCCTTGGCCTTGGCCCAATAGGCGATGTTGTCGAAGGTCATGTCGCGCGAAGTGGCGCGGCTGAACTTGGAATGTATATGAAGGTCCGCAATGAATTTCATCGGGAGTCCGATTCAGTCTAATGAATCGGGTACGCGATTACAAGGGTGAATTTTGTTAATAATGTGTCTCCACTTTCGTGATCGCTTGACACGTCATTAGGGTCCTGTCACGGCGGTCCCCCGTCAGTCCTCCCTCCTTCCCAAAAGAAGCCAGTCGGTCCGGGCTGGCGGGGGGCCCCCACGCCGCGCCACCCTCTTATTAACTCCATCGCGCCACGGAAGTGGAGACGAATTATTATCGGGTGGGACGAGCGACTTAAGGTTTGCGGGTGAGGGCCTGGCCGCGGCGGGCGCAGTCGGCGGCGCGGGCGTAGTCGCCGAGGCGGTTGTAGAGGTCGGCCAGCAGGAAGTATCCGAGCGGCAGGTCCTTGGCCTCGGGTTTGAGCTCGATCCCTTTATTGACCAGACGGATGGCCTCAGCGTAGTCCTGACCGCGGTTGAGGTGGAGCCGCGCCAGGTAAAAATACGTCAGGGGGAAGGCCGGGTTGAGCTCCAGGGTGAGCCTCAGGTATTTTTCTTCCTCGGCCTCGCGGCCCAGGGCCCGGCAGACGCGGGACAGGTTGTAGCTGGCGCGAAAGTGCCCGGGGTTCGTCCCGAGCTCCAGCTCGTAGGCGGCGGCCGCCGCCTCCAGTTGGCCCCGCTTTTCCAGCAGGTCGGCCCGGTTGTAGTTCAGGTTGGTCAGCCGCGGGTTGATGGCCATGGCGGCCTCGACATGTCGCTCCGCCCGGGGGAGGTCTTCCCGGATGAGGTAGATGGCGGCCATGGCGTTGTGCGACGCCGCGGACTCGGGATTTCGGGAGACGCACTCGTCGTAGTATTTGAGCGCCTCGTCGTATTTTTTCTGGAGGTAGCTCAGCTGGCCGAGAAGATGGAAAAGCTGGGAGTCGAGGAAGCCTTTTTCCATGTACCCGATGACGAACTGCACTCCGTCCTCGGGCCGGCCCAGGTTGAGGTAGGAATTGGCGATGTTGATGACGCAGAACGTGTCGTCGGGCTTCCGCTCGAGGGCTTGTTTGAAGGAAACGATGGCCTCGTCGAAGCGGCGCTGTTTGAAGTGGATGTTGCCCAGCGTGAAGTAGGCGTCGCCGATCTCGGGGTCGGCGGCGATGATCTTTCGGATGATCGGGATCGCTTCCTCGGCGTTGCCGCTCATGCCCAGCTCGCGCGCCCGGGAGAGCTCGTTGAAGACGCCGATCTTGTCCCTGGGGTTCGCCAGGCGCTGCCCCTCGAGCTTGGCGGAGTCGGTGAACGACCCGATATAACCGAGCGCGGCCAGTCTCTCCCGCGTCTCCTCGTCGATCTTGCGGACGTCGAGCTGGTGGGCGTCGCGGCCGTACTCGTCGATGAAACGGGCCGCTTCGGCCCGCAGGCCGGCCAGGGTCCGGCCCTCGTCGACGGCCAGGTTGTTCGCTTCCGCGGCATCGGCGGCGAGGTCGTAGAGCTCGGGCTCGGGAGCGAGGATCAGCTTGTGACGCCCGTCCTGGAGGCTTCGGAGCTCGGACCAGCCGAAATGGTAGCGAGGATAATAGGTCTCGGCGTAGGCGAAGCGCGCGGCCCGGCGCTCGGGATCAAAGAACAAGGGGACGAGGCTCTGCCCCTGGACTTCGGCCGGCCGGGGCAGCCCGGTCATCTCCAGTACCGTCGGCAGGACATCGATGAGCGAGACGACGGCGCCCGGCGTGACCCCCCGGAGCCGCGGATACGGCGTGACGAAGATGAGGGGTACGTGGATCGCCTCCTGATAAACGAAGAAGCCGTGGGACGCCTCGCGGTGCTCCCCCAGGCTCTCGCCGTGGTCGCCGGCGATGACCAGTATCGTCGTCCCGGCCAGCCCGGCGGCCTCGAGCCAGTCCCGGAGCCGGTCCAGCTGGGAATCGGCGAAGGCGATCTCGCCCGCATAGGGATTCTTCGGATATTCGGACTTGAAGGGTTCGGGCGGCTGGTAGGGGGTGTGCGGGTCGTAGAGATGGACCCAGGCGAAAAACTTCTTGGCCTGATTGGCCTCCAGCCATTTCAGGGCTTGGTCGACCACCTCGTTGGCCGGCCGCTGGACGGAGTCGAGCGAGATCTTGTCGAATTTGCCCAGGTCGAACTTGTCGTAATAGGTATCGAAACCCTGGGCCAGGCCCCACTTCGAATCGAGGACGTAGGCGCCGATAAAAGCGGACGTGGCGTAGCCGCCGCCCTTGAAGACCTCGGCCATCGTCTCGAGCTCCGGGGGGACGATGAACCCGCCGTTGTCGCGGACGCCGTGGAAGAACGGCAGCGTGCCGGTGAAGAGCGAGGTGTGCGAGGGCAGGGTGAGCGGCGTCTGGGCGATGGCGTTTTCAAATTTAATGCCGCCGGCGGCGAACCCGTCGATGACCGGCGTCCGGACCTGGGAATACCCGTAACAGCCGAGCCGGTCGGCCCGGCAGGTGTCGAGCGTGATGACGATGACGTTGAGCTCTTTTCCGCTTCGTAACCCGGGGAAATCGTCTTGTCTTACCAGAACGCGGACGGCCAGGACCGCGGCGAGCAGGAGGACGGCACCGACGGCAACGAGGATCGCTCTTTTTTTCATGGCCGGGCACTCATTCTAGCATAGCGGCAGAAAAAAAGGGACGGCCCGCCCGGCGGGCCGTCCCCGGTCCGGCTTCAGATGGCGTCTGTGTCTGCGACTGCGGCGTATCTCTCCTAGAAGATCAGCCGGATGCCGATCCGGGCCTGGCGCGGGTTGACGATGGAGATGTCTTCGTGGCCGTCGCTCGAGGGGTAATCGCCCGGCGTCCAGTCATACCCGATCCTCGTGCCCCAGCTCGTGATCGTGTCGTCGTTGAAGACGTTGAAGATGTCGAACATGACCCCGATCCGGTAGCGGTTTTGGATGGTGAAGATCTTCTCCAGCCTGAGGTCGAGCAGGTTGGCCATCTCGTAGTGGTTCGTGCCCCGCGGCTCGGCGAAGAAGGTCACCCGCCCCTGGTTGAACCGCGACGTCCGGAACCTGGTGGTCCAGGCGTTCCCCGTGATCCCGCGATAGTGGGCGTTGAAGCTGATCCCGTACGGCAACATGTAGGTGCCCTGGAGCTTGATCTGGTGGGTCGGGTCGCCGGTCAGATTCCCCTCGTCGTTGGTCCAGAAATTCGGGTCGTCGGTGTTGATGCTGTCGCGGGACCCGTAGCCGATATCGTCGGCCATGCCGTTGTCGATCGTTCCCTTGGCCTCGGAATAGACGTAGGAAGCGAGGAGCTGCCACCGGTTGGAGAAGCGCTTGTTGAAGACGAACTCCAGGCCCCAGTATTTCCGGTAGGGATCGAGCCCGATCCAGGGGTCGCCTTTCTTGATGTTGGAGATGACGTATTCGTGGGTGTCGACGGTCTCTTCGGTGCGCTCGAAGACCTGGTACTGTTGGTTGTCCAGGTCGGGGACGGTGACGGTCACCGGGGCATAATCCGCTTGCAGGTCGATCAGGCCGATAAGGTCGTTCCACCTCCGGTTGATATAGTTCACGCTGAACGAGGTGTCCTTGAAGAGCTCCCGCTCGATGCCGACCACGAACTGGTTCATATAAGGATGCTTGATGTTGTCGGCCATGCTGTAGATCTGCTCGTAAACCGTCCGGCTGAACTCGACCCACTCGTTGGAACCGGTGTCCCAATAGTAGCTGACCGCGTCCTTGAAAGCCGACGACGGGTTCATCCGGTCGTGATAACTCGCGAACATGCCCTCGGTGTACTGGCCGTAGTGGGCCTTGAAGACCGTCGTCTTGTCGCCCAGGATGTCATACGTGAACCCCAGCCGGGGGGCGATCCGGAAGGTGTTGTAGACCGCGCCCTCGACGTCCTTCACGTAACCCCAGTTCTGGCTGAGGCGGACGCCCAGGTTGAGGTTGAGCCGCGACGTGATCTGCCAGGAGTCCTGGACGAAGCCTTCGAGCCGGGTGTACGGGGAATTCTTGTCGTAGCCCTCGTATTGGTAGGCCAGATACTGGCCCAGCGGCCCGGCATACTCATACCCGAGATAGTCGTTGAACTGGGTGAACGGCAGGCCGGTGTTGCCGAAGATCGCGTCCTGTCCGCTCCCGGTATAGCCGTACCGGCTCCGCGTTCCCGACCTCTCGATCTCGACGCCGAATTTGAAGTCGTGATTGCCCTGGATGAAATCCTCGGCGAAGTGGGTGTAGCTGGCGTTGACCTGGATCCGGCTGCGGTCGGCATAATAGAAATAGCCGGAGTTGTACAGCCAATTATTGGTGTTGAGGTCCAGGTGCGTGTGGAGGTCTTTCCCGGTCGTGGGGTCGAGATAGTAATAGCCCCAGAAGTAGGCGCCCTTGACATCGAAGAACGAGGCCGGGCTGATGATGTGGGTGAGGCTGAAGTTGCCCACGGCTTCCGGCGATTTCTGGCTGACGGTCGCCTCCGGGGTCACCGTGACGCTCCCGTCGCGGTTCACTCCGTTATACGTGTCGACTTCGAGGGACATCGTCAGGTTCGTGTTCGGGGTCAGCTGGGAGGTCAGCTTGAAGAAGCTCCGTGGCTGCTTATAGTCGACCGCCTCCGGAAAGCCCGTCGGGTATTCCATGCTGCGGTAGTACTGGAGACCGACATAGAACCAGAGCTTGTCCTTCTTGATCGGACCGCCGAGATGGGCGTTGACGTCCTGGAGGCCAAAGCTCGGCGACGTCAGGTCGGGAAAATCCTCGATATAGGCGCCGTTGTTGGCGGCCTGCCAGAAGGAGCCGTCGTAGAACTGATTGAGGTCGTCATTTTCGACCTTGGCCTTCCCCTGCACGTCGAACTCGACATGCCCGGAAAACTGGTTGCCGCCGGATTTTGTGACCAGGTTGAAGATGACGCCCGTGAAATTCCCGTACTCGGCGGGCAGGCCGACGCCCATGACCTTGGCTTCCTCGATGATGTTGTAGTCCAGGAAGACCCAGGCCGAGCCGGCGTCGGGGTCGGCGACGTTGACGCCGTCCATGGAGTAGGCGATCCCCGTCGAATCCGAGGCGCCGAAGGCGACGTCGCCGTTGACGCCGGGCGCCATGTTGACGATGTCCGAAGTGAATTGGCTCTGGAAGGGGATATTTCTCAGGAGGTCATTCCCGAGCGTGACCGAGGCCGTCTCGGTGGATTTGATATCCACCGTGGGCGAGTGGGCCTGGACGGTCACTTCTTCCTCGACGACCGACTGGATCATGATCAGGTCCATCGTCAGCCGGAGAGTCGTCGTCAAGCGGAGGCTTTCCTTGATGACGGTCTTGAAGCCCTGAAGCTCAGCCTTGATGGAATACTCTCCGGGCGGCAGAGCCGGGAACCTGTAATTGCCCTGGCGGTCTGTGACGAAGGTGCGCGTGCCCATCAGGTTCGGGCCGCTCACCGTGACCGTGACGCCGGGGAGAATTTCGCCCTGCTGGTCTGTCACCGTGCCGGCGATGGCGCCGGTCTCTCTGGACTGGGAGAATACGGCCGGGGCCAGCGCCAGAAGCACGGCGGCCAGCACACAAAATGTTTTAGCTCTCATTCGTCCTCCTTTCCGTTTTCCGATGAAAAGCGAGCGTCCATACCGTCGAATCCCGGAAGCTCTTTTCTGGTCGCTCGATAGAAACCTCCCGTTTCATATTTTTATCAGAACTGATATCGACTAGTTTATTTAGCAAAGTCCGTGCCAGTTGGCAAGGAAAAATATTTATTTTGTTTTCAATGAATTCCCTATGGAAATCTTGATCCTAAGGACCAAGGCAATTCAAATTATTGAATCATCTTCAATAAATTGGAGAGCTTCCCGACCCGGATGCATCTCCGTTGGTGTGATGCGTCCAGCAGGGACGGATGGGGATGGCGCCCCGAAGACCCCCGTAGCGGAGGGGGGCCCGTCGGCCTTGGCCGACGGGGGAACCGACGGGACTGGTTCCCGGGGGCCGGGGGCTAGGGGCGCATCGCCGTCCGGCCCTGCGCTGGCGCGAGGGGCGGAAGTACATCATCACACTAAAACAGATGCTGACTCCCGTCTCCAGAATTTGAAACGACCGTGCGGTTATGCTAACTTGGAGACCCGATGTTCATCCCGCTAAGACGCCTGGCCGGCTTTGTTTTATTTCTGTTGCTGAGTCCTGGTGTTTTTCCGGATCAGCAACTCTCTTCAGGATATACGGATTGGCTCGAAGACGTTTCGCCCATCATCACCAAGGCCGAGAAAGAGATATTTTCCCGGCTCAAGACCGACACCGACCGGGAAAAGTTCGTCAAGTTCTTCTGGAAGCAGCGCGACCCTCTTCCGGACACGGAGGAGAACGAATTCGCCAAGGAATACATGGCGAGGGTCCGGTTCGCCGACCAGAATTTCGGCCGCGGCACGTCGAAGCGCGGCAGCCAGACCGAACGCGGGTTCTATTACCTTCTTCTCGGACCGCCTCTCGAACGGCAGGCCTTCCTCACCCAGTCCCAGTTCTGGCCGCTCGAGCTCTGGTTCTACAAGGGCGAGGTCGAACACGGCCTGCCGCCCTACTTTTACCTGATCTTTTTCCAGCCGCACGGTTTGGGGGAATTCCGCCTCTACTCTCCCGGGACCGACGGGCCGGAGAACCTCATCGTCCCGACCATGGCGTCAGGCGCGCTCAGCCGGGCCGGCGCTTACCGGATCATCAAGAAGGTCAACTCCGAGCTCGCCGGCGCCACGCTGAGCTATCTCCCCGGTGACCAGAACCTCATGGCCCCGGTCGTCTCTTCGACCTCGGTCCTGGCCAGCATCGGTGTCTACCCGGAAAAGAAGTTTTCCGACTCCTACACCCGCGACTATTTGACTTACAAGGACTATGTCACCACCGAATATACGGATAAGTTCATCGAGTGCGGCTTTTCCGCCCGGGTGTTCCGGAACGCCGGGCAGCCGTTCGTCCATTGGACGCTCGAGCCCAAGAAGATCAATTTCGCCGCCCGGGGAGACCGCTTCCAGGCGATCTACGAGCTCGTCCTGAGGCTCGAGGATGCGTCGGGAACCCTTCTCCTGGAAAAAACCGAGGAGATCCCCCTATCCGTCACAGCGGAACAGTACAAAGCCCATGAGAGGCAGCGGTTCGCCTTCCAGGACGTACTTCCTGTCATCCCGGGCCGGTTCAAGCTGTTCGGCCTTCTCAAGAACAAGACGGCCCAGGATTTTACCTCCTTCAGCGCGCCGTTCACGGTCCCGGAGAAGAGCGACGAAGGGCCGGCCGGAGTGCTGCTCTACCTCAATCGCGAAACATCGGCCGCGGGCCGGGGCGCCGGCCTGAGGGCCTTTGCCTTCGGGGACAGGCACTATCTTGTCAACGCCCAGAACGAGTTCCTGCCTCCGGGCGAGATGGGCGTGTTCGTCCAGTTTCCCGGAGCGCCGGTCAAGGGAAATACCCGGGCGGCCGGGCTTCTTGTCGAAGTGCGGTCCGCCGACGCCGACGACGTCGTGCTGAGCCACAGAACGCCGCTGGCCGAGGCCGATGCGGCGGGCGGCGAAGGACTGGACAGCGGGCTGTTTTCGCTCGCCCCGCTCAAGCCCGGCTATTACTCGGCGGAGGTTTCGCTCCTCGGCGGCGACGGTCAAAAAGCGGCCTCGGCCAGGGGGAATTTCGTGCTGCTCTCCCGAGTCTATCCGGTTCTCCCCTGGGTTTACTCCCGGGTCCATCCCCCATTTCCGAACGCCGACAGCCTCTTCTGGCTGGGCACGGAGTATTACCTGGCCAAGCAATACCCCAAAGCCCTGGAATCGGCGGAGCAGGCCCTCAAGCTGAAGCCGGAGTCCCGGAGCCGGCTCCTGTCCGCCCAGGCGCACCTCGGCCTCGGCCGGTACCAGGAGGCCCTGACGGCTGCCCGTCCTCTTGCCGAGGCGCCCGGCGGACGCGAGGCCGCTAAGATCATGGCCGCCGCCCACGCCGGCCTGAAGGACTGGACGTCGGCCGTCGCGATTCTCGAGAAGCTCATGGCCGAGGCCACCGAGGCGAGCGTCCTGAACCTGGCGGGGGAATGCTACCTTCGCCTCGGCCAGCCCGAAAAGGCCCTGCCGCTGCTTCGGAAGTCCCTCGATATCGACCCCGACCAACCGGCCGTTAAAGACCTGGAGCGGAATGCCCAGGCTGGGATAAAGCCGCCCTCGTCATAAACGGGAGGCCAAGGAAAAGGAGACGACAAGCATGAGCGCAGCGCTGAACGCAACGACGCGGCGGGCCCTTCCCGTAGTGATGCTCCTGGCGGCTTTTGTGCTGGCCGGCCGGGTCGAGGCGCAGACCCGGGGCAAGATCGAGGGGCTGGTGAAGGACGCCGCGGGCAACGCCCTGGACAAGGTCGCCGTCGTGATCATGTCCCAGCGCACCAGCGCCAAGATCGAGCTCTCGACCGGCAAAGACGGACAGTTCACCCAGATCGGTCTCGAGCCGGGCTATTATCAGGTCACCCTCAACAAACAGGGATTTGTCAGCCGCTCGCTCGAGATCAAGGTCAGCATCGACGAGACTTCGGCGTTTGAAGCCGAGCTGGAAGCGGTCGAGGCCGCGATGGAGCGCGCCCTCTCCGACGCCGACCGGCTGTTCGTCAAGGGGAATAGACTTTATGCCGAGGGGAAGTACGCCGAGGCGGCGCAGGCGTACCAGGACGCGGTCAAGCTCAGCGCGCTCCAGTGGTCCTATTATTTCAACCTCGGGCTGGCGCACAAGAAGCTCGGCCAGGGCCCCGAGGCCCAGGCCGCTTTCGCCAGGGCCCAGGAGCTCAACCCTTCAAGCTACGGCGCCAACAAGGAGTTGGCCGAGAGCCTCGGCCGGGCGGGTCAGATGGAGGAGGCGAAGACGTATTACCTCAGGGCCGTCGAGATCAGCCCGGATGACCCGGACGCTCAATACAACCTTGGCCTGACTCAGGCCGCGACCGGCGCCGGCGCCGCCGCGGCGGCGTCTTTTGAGAAATGCATCGCCCTGAATGCGGACTACGCCGATGCGTACTATCAGCTGGGGACCGTCGAGATCGGCCTGAATAAAGTGAAGGAGGCTGTCGGGAGCCTCGAAAAATTCCTGGAACTCGCGCCCGGCCATGAGAAGGCGCCGATCGCCAGACAGCTGCTGGACGCCCTCGGGAAATAAGCGGCCGGCCGGGCCTCACTTCATCGTGAAATCAACCGTCTTGGTGATCGTCTTTTCCGAGATCTTGTCCTTGATCTGGGCGACGAGCGTGTAGTCGCCGGGCGGCAGGTCCTTCGTCTCGGTCCTCTCCTGGTCGCCCGTTTTGATGTTGAGTGTCTGCTTCAGCGGCAGCGGCTGGCTGATCAGCGGGTTCTGGTAGGTCTGGGGCGCCCATTTGATCGAAGACTTCTCACCCTGTTTGACCTCGAAATTCACTTCGATGTCATACTGGTTCTGGGCGTTGGGTTGCGTCCCGAAGATGAAGAAGAAGATGTCGATGTTCTGACCGGCGGCGAAAGTCTTTTCCAGGTTCGGGATGACCTTGAGGACGGAGTAGGTGAAGAAACCGCGGTGGACGACCGTGCGGGTTTCAACCCCTTCCATCTGCTCCATCTCCTTGACGAAAAAGATGGGCGTGGTTTCCAGGGAGGTGGCGAACCCGGCCGGGTCCGGAACGGCGAAATCATAATATGCGGTACCGACCGTCTTGAGGTCGGGCGAAGTGACGGCGATCGCCAGGATATAATGTCCGGCGGGCATCGGATAGCCGAACGTGTAGGTCTCCTCCGCTTCCGGGTCGAAGCCTTCGGCCGGCACTTGGATGGTGCAAGGGACGTAAATTTCCTTGACGCTCTCGGGCTGCGCGCCTTCCTTCAACAGGTTGAATTGAATGAACAGGATGAAATTCGCCTGGAGGAGCTGGGGCGTTTCCTGCACGGCGGCCTGCTGAGGGCCCTTCTTGGGGGGAGCGGGCGGGACGGCGGGGGTCGCGGACACGGGAGCGAACCCGAGGGAACTGTTCTTCATCTTCAGGAAAAAGACGTCGTGGAAATTCTGCTGGGCGGGAAGGAAGAGATTGTAGTAAATGCTGACGGGAATGTCCTGGCGTCCCTGCTTGGCCGGTAGGCCCTCGGCGAGGATGGCCTTGATCTCTTTGGGAATGAAGATCTTTTCCTGTTCTTGCTTGGTCTGGGGCTTTTCTTTGTCCTTCTGCTTTTGGCCGGCGCTCAGGCCCGCCACGAGGCTCAAGGCGACGGCGGCAACGAGCACGGGGACGATGATTTTCTTGACTCTCATGAATCCTCCTCCAACAAAGCGGTTCTCGTCCGGGACTCCGCTTCTGCAAGAAAAGTGCCAATCCACAACAGGCCCGGCCGGTCATAAAAAAAAGAAATTTTACTATATCAGAATCCGCTCTTTTTGCAATAGAGGGCCCTTTGAGAGGTGAGCTCTCTATCTCTGCCTCGTTTGTCTTGGAGTTAGGGTCCCGTCACGGCGATCCCCCGGCAGTCCTCCCTCCGACCTCTACCGGAGGCACTGACGTTTTCGAAGCCTCGCCTGAATCCCAGGAGAGGTTGGTGAGGTTAATGTCATAAGATCGAGTTCTTTGGAAGTGCCTCCGCGAAGGAGTCGGTTCCTAAGCTCCTGAGACACTTCCCAAGACTTAATTTTTAGATATTACCATCCCTATACCCTTCCTATATAGGAAGGGATAAATGTCAGCGTCTCAGGAAATGTCGGCGGGGGGCCCCCACGCCGTGCCACCCTTCAGTTAGCCCAGTTCATTCGCAGAAATGGAAAGCTCTTTTAAACAAGCCCCATGCTCAGGAAGTTACCGGCGGTTCCGATATAGCCGGACGGCGGCGGCGTGCTCGGAAAAGGTCCGGCTGAACCGGTGGCCGCCGTCATCCGTGGCGACGAAGTAAAGATACGGCACGGCGGCAGGGTAGAGGGCGGCCTCGATCGCCTCCCGCCCCGGGTTGCAGATCGGTCCGGGAGGAAGCCCCGCGTATCTGTAGGTGTTATAAGGGGAATCCAGGGCCAGGTCCTTCCTCAACAGCTGGCCGGCGTAGGCGCCCTTGAGCTTCAGGGCGTAAATAATAGTCGGGTCGCAGTCGAGCTTCATGCCGATCTTCAGGCGGTTGTGGAAGACGGCCGAGACCAGCGGCTTCTCCGAAGGGACGGATGTCTCCTTCTCGATGAGCGAGGCCAGGATGACCGCCTGGCGGACGGACATCCGGAGCTCCCTGGACCGCGACCTCCAGCTATCGCCGAACACCGATTGGAACTGGTTCACCATCGCCCCGACGGCCTCGGCGGCGGTAACGCCTTTGGGGAACGAGTAGGTTTCGGGAAAAAGGTACCCCTCGAGGTCGGCCGCCCGGTCATCGAACGCCGCGACCGGCCGCGTGTCTCGGGTGCTCGCCTCGAACCCGCTGCCGCCGTCGGCGAGGAGAGGGGAGACAAAAGGCAGGATCTCCCCGACCGTCAGGCCTTCGGGGACGGTCACCGAATGGAGCATCACCCGACCCTTGACCAGCACCTCGAGGAGGCCCTTCTGGCGAAGAGGCGGGACGAGCTCATACTCGCCCGCTTTGATCTTTGCCGGATAGAAAAAAAGGCGGTAGGCGGCCACGAAGGGCAGCCGCGTCCGGATGAACCCCCTATCCTTTAAAGCTCGCGAAACCGAGCTGGCGCCCATGCCCTTTTCGACCACGAAAACGGCTTTGCCGTCCGCGATCGTCAGCGGCCGGTAGACCTCGATGGCGATGAAGAGGAGGATCGCGAACAGGACGAGGAGCGCCAGGGAGACCGCGGTCTTGACGATCCTAAGGAGCATGACTTTGGAAACGCCTGTGGTCGAGATAGCCCTGAAGTATGATGGAGGCCGAGATCTGGTGCTCGACCCGTTTTTTGTCCCTCGACCGGACCCGCTGCTCCTGCATGATGCCCACGGCCTGCTGCGTGGTCAGGCGCTCGTCCCAGAGCTCGACCGGCAGCCCGCTGGCGGTCCCGAGCCAGGCGGCGAATTCCTGCGTCTTCTGAGCCCGGGTTCCCGCGCTCCCGTCCATGCGCAAGGGAAACCCGATGACGATCCGGCCGACCTCGTGCTGTCTGACCAGGGAGCAGAAATATTTCTTGTTTTCGGATTCGCCGCGGAGGATGTACTGGCCGAGCGGCTGGGCGGTCAGCAGCAGGGGATCGCTCAGGGCCAGACCGACGTTCCGGTCGCCGTAGTCGATGCCCAGGATCCTCATCGCGCCGGCCTCGCGCCCGCCCGCTTCTTGAGCCGGTGCCGTTCGAATCCCAGGCGGACGAGCTCTTCGATCAGCCGGCCGAACGGCAGGCCGGTGGCATCCCAGAGTTTCGGGTACATGCTGATCTCGGTGAAACCGGGGATGGTGTTGATCTCGTTGATAAAAAGCTTGCCGGTTCTCTTTTCGAGGAAAAAATCCAGTCGGGCCAGCCCCGAGCATTCGACGGCCTGGTAGGCCTCGACGGCCAATCTCCGGACCCGTGCGACCGTCTCCGGCGGCAGATCGGCCGGGATCCGGAACGTCGTTTTGTTGTCGATGTATTTATCGCGGTAATCGTAGAAATCCCGGTTGGGGATGATCTCCCCCGGGAGCGAAGCCTTGGGGTGATCGTTGCCCAGGACGCTGCACTCGATCTCGCGCGCCTCGACGCCTTGCTCCACGACGATCTTCCGGTCGTACCGGAACGCTCGCCGGATGGCGGTCGCGGTTTCGCCGGCGCGGCTCACCCTGCTGATCCCGACGCTCGAGCCCAGGTTGGCCGGCTTGACGAAAACCGGAAGCGCGAGTTCCTGGGCGATCCGGGCGAGGGCCGCGGCACTCCCGGCGCGCCAGTCCGCTTCGAGGAATGTCAGGTGCTTGACGATCGGCAGGCCCCGGGCCGCAAAGAGCGATTTCATCACATCCTTATCCATCCCGGCGGCCGACCCCAGCACGCCGGCGCCGACGTAGGGGACGTCGGCCATCTCGAGGAGGCCTTGGACCGTGCCGTCCTCGCCGCAGGGCCCGTGGAGGACGGGGAAGTAGATGTCGGCGGCCAGAGGGCTTGTGCCCCGGCCGCCCCACGGCAGGAACGAGTGTGCCGGCCCGGCGTTCAGCTGGCGGGGCGGCAGAAGGGGAGTGGCGACTTTTTTCCAGGCGCCTTGCTTGTCAATGAAGATCGAAACGACGCGGAATCTCTTTTTGTCGATGTTCCGGTAGACGGCCGAGGCCGAAGCCAGAGAGACGTCGTGCTCGGCCGACCGGCCGCCGAAAAGGAGTGCGATCGTTTTTTTGGGGCGTCTCAAGGGCTCTTAAGGAGCTTATATTAGCGGATTCCTCCCTGTCTGTCCAACGATCGCGCGACAGCCGGGATCAGAGGGCGATCTTGAGGCTTTTGCTGGGCGTGAACTTGACCCTTTTCTTGGGGGGGATGGCCACCTGCTCCCCGGTCTTCGGGTTGCGGCCTTTCCTGGCCTTCCGTTCCTTGACATCGAAGCTGCCGAACCCGGAGAAGGTGACCTTTTCCCCGGCCTTGAGGGCAGTCTTGATGCCCTCGATCAGCGTGGAGAAGGCTTTGGCCGACTGGAGATAGGTGATCCCCGAATCCTTGGCCATCCTCGAAATCGTCTCTTTCTTGTTCATGCTCAACCTCCGCTATCCTTACGCGGCTTAATTTGCTCAGTTCCCATAACTATGTTATGAGGAAGATGAAAATCTGTCAAGCCGTGGGAAATAAGTTGTTGACTCTCCGGAACGGCCGCGGTCGGGCGGTCCGTGTTGACAGGCCCCCCCTATTTCTGCTAGGTTTAATCGGATGCTTTTGCCGGCGTCAACCCGGTGCGGGCGTAGTTCAGTGGTAGAACGTCTGCTTGCCATGCAGAAGGTCGTGGGTTCAAGTCCCATCGCCCGCTCCAGTCGAACCCGGCGATGCTTATGACCAAGAAGGCGCGGTACCCAAGCGGTTAAGGGAGAGGTCTGCAAAACCTCGATTCGGCGGTTCGAGTCCGCCCCGCGCCTCCATCCCTCTCTCCCCGGCTCGGGGATAGAAAATCCGCCAAGAATTCCATTGACTAGCGGGCCTTTTTATAATAGATTCCTGCCAAATCGGTATTCGCACAGGAGGCGCATATGGATCTGGTCAAGAGAGCTCAAGGCATCATCCTGAAGCCCAAGGAAGAGTGGGCCGTGATCAAGGAGGAGCCGTCAACCGTTCCCGAACTGTTTACGAAGTATGCCTGCATCCTGGCGGCCATCCCCGCGGTGGCCATGTTCCTCGGCTGGGCGCTCATCGGATTTCGCGTTCCGTTCAGCGGCGCCTCGTGGACGGGCCGTGGTCTTCTTTACGCCATCTTTTCTTATATCCTCGGTCTGGTCTCCGTTTATATCTTCGGGTTCGTGATCAACGCCCTGGCGCCGAATTTCGGGTCGACGCAGAATCCGCTCCTGGCCATGAAGCTGGCCGTGTACAGCATGACCCCCGGCTGGGTGGCGGGCGTCTTCCACATCATCCCGGCGCTGGGGATCCTGGCCGCCATCGGCTCCCTGTACGGCCTCTATGTCCTGTACCTGGGATTCAGCCACCCGCTCATGGGGACGCCCAAGGAAAAAGTCATGGGCTACATCGTCGTCAGCGGGATCGTGATGATCGTGCTCACGTTCGTTGTCAGCGCCATCCTGGGCGCGGCGTTCGCCATGCGCGGCGTGATGTCCGTATTCTGAGCTGCGGGTTCAGGCGAAGAGAAGAGGAGCGCGGACCGAGCTCTCCCTGTTTTAGGAGCGGGGAAAGCTCTGCGCCAGTTCCCGGACGATCAAGGCGAAGGCGTCCCGGGGGGACGGCGCTCCCGTGACCGGGCGGCCGATCACCATGTAGTCGGCGCCCCTGAGGACCGCCTCGGCCGGGGTCATGACGCGCTTCTGGTCCTGGGTCGCGGCCCAGGCGGGCCGGATCCCCGGTGTCACGACCAAAAACTCCCGGCCAAGCTCGCGCTTGATGATCTCGATCTCGTGAGGCGAGCAGACCACGCCGTCGACCCCCGCTTCTCCGGCCAGCCTGGCGAGCCGTAGGACTTGCTCGGACACGGGAAAGGCGCACCCGACATCGCGGAGCTGCTCGTCCTTGAGGCTCGTCAGAACGGTCACCCCGAGGAGGATCGGTCTGGGTCGGCCGGTCGAATCCGCCTCGGAGCGGGCCGCGTCGACCGCCCGTCGGAGCATGTCCCGGCCTCCCGAGGCGTGGAGGGTCAGCATGTGAACGCCGAGCCGGACGGCCGACCGGACGGCCCCCGCGGCCGTGTTGGGGATGTCGTGGTACTTGAGATCGAGGAAGGCTTTCTTGCCGAGCCCGGCGACCTCCTCGAGGAGCGCCGGACCTTCGGCGGTGAAGAGCTCCATCCCCACCTTGAAGACGCGGGCCTCGGGGAGCTCGATGGCCAGCGCCAGCGCCTCGGCCTTCGTCCCGACATCCAGCGCGATGATGATCTTGTCTTCGATGGTTGTCGTGTTGGACATGTCTTCCTCGGTGTCAATCGGTCTTCAGCGTGCCGATGACCTCCTCGACCCGCCCGATCTTCTTCTCCCGGCAGAAGTCCTCGATCTCGCCGACGATCCGGACCGAGGCCCCGGGGTCGATGAAGCTGGCCGTCCCGACTTCGACGGCCCGGGCGCCGACGATCATGAACTCGAGGGCGTCTCGCCCCGTCATGATGCCGCCCAGGCCGATGACCGGGATCTTGACCCGGTTGGCGACCTGATAGACCATCCTGAGGGCGACGGGCTTGATCGCCGGGCCGCTGAGGCCGCCCGTGACATTGGCGAGGCGAGGACGCCGTGTTTCGACATCCACGGCCATCGCCAGCAGCGTGTTGATGAGCGAGATGGCGTCCGACCCGGCTTCTTCAGCCGCCAGAGCGACGGAGACGATATCCGTAACGTTCGGCGAGAGCTTGGTGATGAGCGGCCGCTTGGCGGCGGCCTTGGCGAGCTTGACGAGAGCATATGTGCTGTCCGGGCTGAGCGCCGGGCAGCGGCCCCCCGACCGGACGTTCGGACAGGAAATATTGAGCTCGTAGGCCGCGATGCGGCCGTCCCGGTTCAGGCAATCGATGACCGCGACGTATTCCTCGTCGGTCTCGCCGCAGACATTGACGATGATGGGGGTCTTGAGCCGGGCGAGCTTGGGCAGCACCTTTTCGCAGAAGGCGGGCGTCCCGATCCCCTGGAGCCCGATGGCGTTGAGCAGGCCGCTCGCGGTTTCGGCCAGACGGGGCGGCGGGTTGCCCTGGCGCGGTTCGAAATAGAGCCCCTTGACGACGATGCCGCCGAGCTTATTGAGGTTGAGGAACGGCTTGAACTCGAGGCCGTAGCCGAAGGTGCCGCTCGCCGCCAGGACAGGGTTCCGGAGCTTGAGGAATCCGAGGTCGACGGAGAGGTCGATCATGCCTCCTCCCAGACGATCTCCGAATTCCTGAACACCGGACCGTCCTCGCAGATCTTCACCCAGCCGGTGCGCCCGGCCTTCCGGATCCTCTTCACGCATCCCCAGCAAGCGCCGATGCCGCAGCCCATGATGGATTCGAGGGAGAACTGCGCCGGGACCCGGTAGCGGTCGGCAATCCCGGCGACGCCTTTCAACATGGCGTCGGGGCCGCAAGCGAAGATCTCCGGCCGGGGGAGGGCACGTCCCCGCCGCGGCGCGTTGAGCCAGCGCGCGAGCTCCCGCTCCAGCATCGGGCAGATGAACCCATGGTATCCGAGTGAGCCGTCGTCGGTCGAGACGAACAGGTCGAACCCCTGCTCGATTAACTTGGAGAGGAGAGGGAGATGGAATTCGGTCCGCCCGCCGTAGAAGATCCTGGGCCGGACCCCCCGCGCCCGCAGCTCCCGGGCCAGAAAGTAAAGCGGCGCGATGCCCCGGCCGCCGCCGACGAGGAAGGCCGTCCGGCCCGGCTGCCTTTTCCGGGAGATGCGGAATCCCTTGCCGAGCGGACCCAGGATATCCAGGGTCTCGCCGGGGTTCCTTTCGGCCAGGATGGCGGTTCCGGCGCCCACCTTTGAAAAAAAGATCTCCAGGCGGTTTTTCTCCCGCGCGTGAATGCTGAACGGCCGCCGAAGGAGGGGATAAGGTTCGTCGCTGACCCGGACCATCAGGAATTGCCCGGGCTCGGCTTTTTTCGCCGCGAGGGGCGAATCGAGCGCCAGCAGGCAATACTCCCCCCAGGTCTCTTTTCGGACGATAAGCGCCGCCGGGTCTTTGAGCATTTGCCGGGCCGAAGGGGAAATTATCAGAAACCTCGCGTTTTGACAAGCCGGAGGCGTTTGGACAATAATGACCTCATTATCCGGACGACGAGGAGCACTCAGCCATGGACGTCTCGTACCGGGGACAAACCATCCAGGCTTCCCCCATCAGAAAGTTCAAGCCGTTCGCCGACGACGCCATCAAGAGAGGCGTCAAGATCTATTTCCTGAATATCGGCGACCCCGATGTGCCGACCCCGCGGCCGGTCATCGAGTCCTTTCACGCCTTCAACGACGAGGTCCTGGGCTACGGCCCCGCTCAGGGCTTTCTCGAGCTCCGGCAGGCCATCGCCCAATATTTCGGCACTTACGGAATTGCCCTGAGCGAAAACCAGGTGGTCGTCACACTCGGCGGTTCGGAAGGGATCTTGTTCTCCTTCGCCTCCGTGGCCGACCCGGGGGACGAGATCATCATCCCCGAGCCTTTCTACACGAATTATAATGGGTACGCCTCGCTGGCCTCCCTCAAGATCGTGCCGCTGACGCTCAGCGTCTCGGACGGCTATCACCTGCCGCCCCGGGAAGAGATCGAGGCCAAGATCACCCGCCGGACCAAGGCCATCCTCCTGTGCTCGCCCAACAACCCGACCGGTACGGTCTATTCCCGAGAAGAGCTGGCCCGTGTCGCCGCGATCGCCAGGGACCGGGACCTCTTTCTCATCGGGGATGAAGTCTACAAGGAGTTCATCTACGACGGCCGGACGCACCAGAGCATCCTGGAATTTCCCGAGATCGAGGAACGGGCGATCGTCGTTGACAGCATTTCCAAGCGGTTCAGCTGCTGCGGGGCGCGCATCGGCGCCGTCATCAGCCGGAACTGCGATGTCCACCAGGCCGTCCTCCGCTTCGCCCAGGCGCGGCTCTGCCCGCCGACCGTCGAGCAGCGGGCGGCGATCGCGGCCTACAATATGGGCATGGGCTATTTCCAGCCTGTCCGCCGAGAGTACGAAAACCGCCGGAACGTCCTCTATGAAGGGCTCCGCGGCATCCCGGGCGTCGTCGCCTACAAGCCCGAAGGAGCTTTCTATATCACCGTCAAGCTGCCCATAAAGGACGGCGAGCACTTTGTCGTCTGGATGCTGACCGAGTTCAGCGTGGACGGAGAGACGGTCATGGTGGCCCCGGGCTCGGGCTTCTATTCGACACCCGGGAAGGGCATGGACGAGGTGCGGATCGCCTACGTTCTCGAGGCCGCCAAGATCCGGCGGGCGGTCGAGATCCTCCGGGCCGGGCTGGAGAAATACCGGAAGCTTTTCGGCTGAAGCTCATGCGCCTGAAAAGGCTCGTCACCGGGGTCCTGGCGATCGTCGTTCTCGGCATGGTCCTGGGGGTGGTATCCCATTTCTCCCTCGTGAGGCGGTTTTTTGCCGGCGAATTCCGGGCGAGCTTCGTCGACGCCAAACGCTACCCCGGGATCGTGTTCATCGCCCGGGCCGAGGTCGAGGACCTCGTCCTCGGCGGACAGGCCGTGGCCGTCGACAGCCGGACTCCCGCCGAATACGCGGCCGGACATATCCCGGGCGCGCTCAACGTGCCGCTCGAGTCGAGCGACCGGGCGCTGGCGGATCTTGCGGCCAGGTTCCCGCTCGGGCAGTCGATCGTGGTTTATTGTGAGGGCGGCGACTGTCAAACGAGCACGGCCGCGGCCCGGCTCATCCACGACCGGGGATTTCGCGACATCCGGATTTACCAGGGCGGCTGGACGGACTGGGCGTCGGCGGGCCTGCCGGTGGAAGCGCCGCAATGATCCGCAACAGGCGGCTTCTTTTTTTCTTCAGGCTCGCCGTCGGGGGGGTGTTCATCTGGGCCGGGGTCCTGAAGGTCGGCGACCCCCTCGGGTTCGCCCAGACCATCAAGAATTTTCAGGCCTTTCCCGATGACTTCATTTTCGTCATCGCCTTGGTGCTTCCCTGGGTCGAGGTGCTGTGCGGGGCGGGCCTCATCGCCGGGGTCCTCAGGAGGTCGAGCGCGTTCATCGCGGCGGTCCTTCTCGCCGGCTTCATCGCCCTCGTGGGCTCGGCGCTGCTGCGCGGGATCGATACCTCGTGCGGTTGCTTCGGCAGCCTCAGCCGCCGGGCCGACCTGGGGCTCATGCTCATGGACACCGTTCTTCTTCTGATGGCGGTCAACGTGTTGGCGGCGGCCGGACCGAAAAAGGCGCCGGCGGCGGGGCGGCCCGATTTCTTCTAGTGGTGCGTCTCGCAAATAACTTGGCTTTATAAAAGAGCAACGAAGACGCACCACCGCGGGGGAGTTTGAGGGGGACGGGGTCGTTCCCCTCAGGGGGTCAGTGGAGTGAAACGAAACGCCGAGGGGGGAGCTTGACTCCCCCCTGGAAGTGTCCCGTCTATATACAGGACTTTGGAAAGGAACTTGCGAGACGGGACACTAGCCTGAAAACTTCACGAATCGCGGCGGCCACCAGATGCGAGGCCCGAGGGGTGAAGCTGTACTCTTTGGTACAGCGAACTCCGAGAACGAAGCCGATGGGGCCGAATCGGCTCGGCCGAAAGGTAAGAGGCGCCGTATAAAGAGAGATGGAAAAAAGACGAGGCGCTTTTTATGAATAAGTCAGGCTGGAACCTTTCCTACAGATAAACGTCTTATCTATGGAAATGAACAGCGCCGGAGACCGATATGCCGCTTGACCGGAAGTGCGTTGTCCGGAAGACCGAAACGGGACCGGCTGCCGATTTCGACCGGATCTATGATCGGCACAAGGACGACGTCTTCCGGTTTGCTTTTCATCTCGCGGGGGATCGGGCCGAGGCCGAGGACCTCTTCCAGGAGGTTTGGCTCCGCGTGGCCCGGCATTTCGCGGAGAGTCCGGACCCGTCGGGAGCCAGGCCGTGGCTGTTCAAGATCGCCGTGAACCTCCATCGCGACGCCCTCCGGAGGAAGCGAGTCCGTCGTCTCTTCTTCCTGTCCAAAGCGAGAGAGGACTTGAGCCGGCCCTCCTCCGGCGGGGTGTCCGCGGAACGGGACGACCCCGCCATCCGAGCGGAACAGGCAACGCTTCAGGGAAGGATCGACCTGGCGGTTTCAGCCCTCCCGGAAAAGCAGCGCCGGGTGTTTGTGCTTCAGGAAATCGAGGGGCTCAAACAGGCGGAGGTCGCCGGCATCGTGGGCATCCCGGTCGGCACGGTGAAATCGTTGATGCACCGGGCTGTCCTCGGGCTGCAAAAAGAGCTCGTCGACTGCCATGCCAAAGTGGAGAAAGTCAAATGCGATGTCAAAATGTTGAGCGTTTGATCATCGATGGCCGCGAGCCCGGGCCCGAGGAACACGCGAAGATGGACGCCCACTTGGCGCGATGCGCCCGGTGCTCGGACCTGCGCGAGTTTTGGCCGTCTGTTCACGAACGGGCCGCGAAAACGCCGGCGCCCGAACTCCCCTCGGGGCTCTCGGAGAAAGTGAGGCTGGCGGCCCATGCCGAACTCGTCTCCGGGCTCCGGGAGCGGGCCGTCCGGGAAAAGGCGCCGGCCGGGCCGGGTGTGCCGGGGTTCATCTGGGCGGCCATCGGAACCGTCACGGCCCTGACACTCGGGTTCCTCATTCCCGCTGTGCATGAGGTCATCGAGAACCAGAAGCTGACGTTCGGCGCCGCGCTCGTCCTTGTTCTGGTCCTCCAAAATACCCTGACCCTTTTCTTCGCGCCCGTCGTCCTGAGGCGGGAACGGCACCTTCAAGGAGGCTGAAAATGAAAGCTCGATCCGGGAAAATGGCCCCCCTTCTCATTGTGTTTCTTGTCCTGCTCTTCCTGGCGTTCATGCTGGTCCCATTGGGAGTCTTCACAGGGTTCACCCACGGCGCCAGGGGCATCACCTTCGATGCCTGGCATGTCCGGCCCTGGTTCCCTCTTCTCCCGGCGTTGGGGTTAGGGATGTTCTTCCTGATCCTTTGGATCGCGGTCATCGTCTGGGTCTACAAAGACGCCGAGCAGCGGGGGATGAACGGCCTCCTCTGGTCGCTTCTCGTGTTTTTCGGACACCTGATCGGGCTGCTCGTCTTCCTGATCGTGCGCCAGGATCATCCGGTCGGGGGCGCCCCCGCAGCGTCCAAATCCTCGGCTCCCCCGTCCTCCCCGAGCACCAGTCCGCCGCCGGCCGCGGCGACCTCAGCGGCGGTCCCGTCAGCCTGTCCCTCCTGCAAGAAGCCGATCGACGGGACCTTTGCCTACTGTCCCCATTGCGGGACGGCGCTCCAGCCGGTCTGCAAGAACTGCGGCAAGTCCGTGGATGCCGCCTGGAAGGCCTGCCCCTACTGCGGCGCGGCGCAATGAGATCTCTCCCCTTTATCCCCTGCAGCCTGGGAAGGGATTAGTCTGCCGGAAACCCGGGTCTGGGTCGGCCCAAAGAATATTTGACCGCTGCCGTCTAAAACGATATCCTTTTGCCGTGACCGGGACCGACGAAACGAGGCTGGGCAAGTGGGGCCGCATCGCCTTCATGGTCTTGGTCTGGGGCGTCACCGTCTGGCTGATCTTTCCGCTCGTCTTCCTGAAGGAACCCAACCTCCAGGACGCCACGAAGTATTTCTACCGGTCGGCCCTGGGCATCACGATGCTCATCATCCTCTACGGGAAGACGCTCTTCGACCTTTTCTTTCCACTCGACACGTCGCGGGGAAGGACCGTGGCGCAGGTCGCGTTTCTGGCCCTCTATGCCCTGGGCCTGACGGGCGGCATCATCTTCGTTCTCTTCCGGATCTTCGCCCTGTTCATCCAGGGCGGGAGCGCCGGTGCCAACTTCTAGCATCAACGTGGCGTGGGCGTGGCCGCAGGCCGCGGTGGATGGCCAAGGGGCCGCGCCGGCGGGAGTGATCACATGAGGAAAAAGACGATCACGGGCTGGTGCGCGTTCGGCGCGGTGGCCGGTGCGATATTCGCGGCGATGGCCGGCTGCGGCGGCGTCGAGATCCGGCAGGTCACGCCGCAGAAACCCTACGAGGACGGCCTGCGGTTCTATCGCCCTCATCCTTATCTTTGGGTCACCAAGGACAAGAACGGGGGATTGCAGGGTTCGATCATCTGGCTTCCCGACAAGAGCCAGGAATACGTCGCCACGGCGAAGTCGGGGCTGGGCCGCGCCGACTCGCGGCTGACGCTCGAGAACGGCTGGAACCTGACCGGGTTCAGCGAGTCGCGGGAGTCGCCGGCTGCGGATTTGATCACGGCGCTCACCGGTTCCCTCGTTGATGTCACCAGGGTGCTTCCGGCCGCGAGCCGGGAGGATTTCCGTCCTGGACTCTATGTGTTCACCTTCGATGCTCAGACGGGCCTCGTCAACGGCCTGAAACCCGTCTTTCAGTTCGAATAGACGCCCCGGCGGCCGGTTTGACCCCGGCCGGGACCTGTGTTATGAAATAAGAGGTTTCCGCACTACCCCGATGATCGGACGGACGCTCAAGCACTACCGGATCGACGCGCTCCTGGGCCGGGGCGGCATGGGAGAAGTCTACCGCGCCCTCGACACCCGGCTGCAGCGCCCGGTCGCCCTCAAGGTCATCAAGTCCGACCTCGTCGCCGACCCCGAACGGCGGCAACGGTTCATCCTCGAGGCCCGGGCGGCCGCGGCCGTCAATCATCCGGCGATCGCCCCGGTCTACGACATCGACGAAGCCGACGGGATCACTTTTATCGCCATGGAATACGTCGACGGCCGGACGGTCGGCCAACTCATCACGCAGGGCGAGCTCGACCTCATGGGGACCGTGGAGATCGGGCTTCAGGTCGCCGAAGGCCTGGCCCGGGCGCACGGCGCGGGCATCATCCACCGGGATATCAAGTCGGATAACATCATGGTCACGCGCGACGGCCACGCCAAGATCCTGGACTTCGGGCTGGCCAAGCTGATGGATTCGAGCGCCGAGGGAGGCGACGCCTCCGGAGCGGCGCCGGCCTGGACCCTGACCATGGAACAAGCCCAGACCATTGCCGGCGCGGTCCTGGGAACGCTGAGCTACATGAGCCCCGAACAGGCGAGGGGCCGGGGCCTCGACACGAGGAGCGATATCTTCTCCCTGGGCGTCGTCCTCTATGAAATGTCGACCGGCGAGCTGCCGTTCAAGGGCGATACGCCTCTCGATACCATGCACGCCATCGCTTACGAGGAAGCGAGGCCCGTAACCGCGATCCGCCGGGGCCTGCCGCCGCAGATGCACCAGATCGTCTCGAGATGCCTGCGGAAGAACCGCGAGGACCGCTACCCGGACGCCCATGCCCTGGCCGGCGACCTCAAGCACTTGAAGCAGGAGCTGGAGACGGGATCGCGCCTCTCGGTTCCCGCGGGGGCCAGGCTCCAGGCCTGGCTCGATTCAGCCAAATCTTGGGCGCCGCTCAGCGGGAAATGGCTGATCGTCCTGGGGATCTTCCTCATCGCGGCCGCCGTCCTGATGGCCACGCAAGTCCGGTGGGGCGAGCTGATCGGACCGGCGGTCATGGTTTTTTTCTTGTACCGCGTCGTTCGCGACCGCCGGCGCCGGATGATGGCCCGGTTCACGAAGAAAGTGGCGATGCTGCCGGAAGTCAAGGCCGTCGCCGTCCGGAACGACCAGATCATCGTCGTCCTGGACAGGGCCCCGGCGAAAACCTACATCCGCGTCTCGAGCCTCCTCGACGCCGCCAACGGCAAGCTATTTTACGGGAAGCCTATTGTCGGAACGATCAGGGACGACATGACGGACGAAGAGCTTCGGACACTGATCAAGCAGCCCGGGGCGGTTTATGTCCGGGACGACGTCGTGTTCGGTCTACCGGGCGACGGTTCGACCTCCGGAGGGAACCCGAAAAGCCAGGCCTAGCCGGCCGGGCGCGCTTTTGTGACCCAGACGGGCGAGGACGAGGCCCGCTCGCCGTCGTGCCGGCGGACGCAGGCATATGATCGAGGAACTCTTTTCCGCTTTCCAGCGTATATAAAGATGAATGTGCCTGATTTTGCCTTTCCGCCAACCGAGCCCCCGCTGACTGCTCCAACTCGATTGGCTGGCGATCACGGGCCTAAGATAGGGAATGGAAATTGGTGAATTGATATCCAGGTACCATTTGAGGAGGTGCGTATGAAAACGATCACACGGCGCGATTTCATCAGGACGGGCGCGGCCGCCGTCGGGACGTTCGCCGTCCCCTCTGTCCTGGCCAAAGGCTGGCTCGCCCTGCCCGTCCAGGCTGCGGCGCCCGGCTATTTCGAGCGGGAATTCGGCATCAGCGACGGCGCTCTGCCGCAAGGTGCTGGCCGAGGCGCTGGCCAAGGGAGGCGATTTCGCCGACCTCTATTTCGAGCACACCATCAGCAATTATCTGATGCTCGAGGACGGCCAGGTCAACCGGGCGGCCTGCGAGATCGCCCTGGGGGTGGGCATCCGGACGGTCAAGGGCGACCAGGTCGGTTACGGGTTCACCCAGGACTTCGGCGAGAAGGGAATGCTCGCGGCCGCCGCGACCGCGGCCACGATCGCCGACGCCAAGGCCAATCAGCCCAGCCGGAGAGTTCGTGCCTCTCAAGACCGGAAGCTTCTACCCGACTGGCGACCCCGTTCACTTCGGTGCCCCTCGGCGTCGAAGCTCCCCATCGTCCAGTCGACGAACGACCGCTGCTTCGCGCTGTCGCCCCTTGTGACCAAGGTCAGCGTCATGTTCCATGACCAGCAGAAGCGGATCATGATCGTCACGAGCGACGGCGTCAAGGCCGAGGACCTGCAGCCGCGGTCGTTCCTCAACGCCGGCGTCGTCGCCGAGAAGAACGGCCGGCGCGAACGGTCCGGCTGGAACATCGGCGGCTGCCGGGAGTTCTCCTTCTACACCCCGGCCGTGGTCGAGAAGATCGCCACGATGGCCGTCGAGCGGGCGCTGGTCCTGTTCGATGCCGTCCAGCCGCCGGCCGGCGAAGTGCCCGTCGTCCTGGGGCCGGGCATGACGGGCATCCTGCTCCACGAAGCCATCGGGCACGGGATGGAAGCCGATTTCAACCGGAAGAAGACTTCGACCTTCAGCACCATGATCGGCAAAAAAGTCGCCGAGCCCTTCGTCTCCATCCTCGACGACGGCACGGTCCCGAACCTGCTCGGCTCGATCAACGTCGACGACGAGGGCACGCCGGGGCAGAAGACCGTCCTCGTGGACAAGGGCATCCTCACGAGCTACATGCACGACCGGATCTCGGCGAAGTTCTACAACGTCAAGCCCACGGGCAACGGCCGCCGCCAGAGCTATCAGCACTATGCCGTCCCCCGGATGCGCAACACCTACATGTCGGCCGGGCCGGCGTCGCCCGAGGACGTCATCAAGGCCGCCGGCAAGGGCATCTATGTCCAGGACGTGGCCAACGGCCAGGTCAAGATCGGCGAGGGCGACTTCGCCTTCTATGTCTCCCAGGGGAGGATGATCGAGGGCGGGAAGCTCGCCGCGCCCATCAAGGACGTCAACATCATGGGGAACGGCCCGAAGATGCTCGCGAACATCACCATGGTGGCGAGCGACTTCGAGTACTTTCTGGGCGGCGGCGGCGCCTGCGGCAAGGACGGACAGTCCGCCCCCGTCGGGTTCGGCCTGCCCACCTGTCTTGTCAAATCCCTGACCGTCGGCGGGACGAAGGGCTGAGGAAAGGAGTCGAGCGATGAAACAGGAACTCTACGACCTGGCCGGCCTGGTGATCGCGGCCGCGAAAGCGGCGGGCGCGGACGGCTGCCGCGCCTCGATCGGCGTCGAGCGGTTGGTGGAAGTGAGCTACCGCGACCGGAAGCCCGAGAATATCAAGGAGGCGTCGACGAAAAGCCTGGGCATCGAGGTCTTCGCCGCCGGGCGGTATTCCCAGCAGAGGACGTCCGACCTGCGGCCGGATTCCCTGAAGACCTTCATCGGCGACGCCGTGGCCATGACCAAGCTCCTGGCCGAGGACCCCTTCCGGACCCTGCCCGACCCGAAATACTACCAGGGCCGGTCCGCGGTCGAGCTCGGCCTCAACGATCCCGAGTACCGAAACCTGACGCCGCAGGGGCGACATGATCTCGCCAAGGCGATCGAAGACGCCTGCCTGACGCGGGGCGGGGACAAAGTCGTCTCCGTGACCGCTTTCGTCAACGACGGCTATGGCGAGGAAGCGCTCATGACGAGCAACGGGTTTGACGGCTACGCCGAATCGACGTATTACGTCGGCGGCGCCGAAATGACGGCCCGGGACGAGGGCGACCGGCGGCCGGCGGAATACGCCTACGCCGTGACGGCCAGCCGGAGAGCCCTTCCCCGGCCGGGTGATATCGGCAGGGAAGCGGCCGAGCGCACGCTCGGGCTCCTGGGCGGGAAGAAGATCAAGACCGAGACGCTCCCGGTCATCATCGAGAACAGGGTTGCGTCGCGGTTTGCCGACGGGCTGATCGGAGCCATGTTCGGGCGGAGCATCCAGCAGAAGCAATCTTTCCTGGCCGACAAGAAGGGCCAAAAAGTGGCCGGCCCGCTTCTCACCGTTCTCGACGATCCGTTCATCCCCGGCAGCTTGGGCAGCCGGCTTTTCGACGGCGACGGGTTGGCCGCGAAGAAACGGGTGATGATCGACGCCGGCGTCCTTAAGGAGTTTTACATCGACTGGTATTACAGCCGGAAGCTGGGCTGGGAGCCGACGACCGGCAGGCCGTCGAACCTGGTCATTCCCCCGGGGAGGCGCCCGGTGAAGGAGATCATGAAAGACCTCGGCCGGGGCATCCTGATCACCGGGTTTATCGGCGGCAACTCCAACTCGACAACGGGGGACACCTCGATCGGCATCGCCGGACATCTGTTCGAAAAAGGGGAGCCGGTCCAGGCGGTCTCCGAGATGAACATCGCCGACAACCACCTCAAGATCTGGCAGCGGCTGGCCGAGACCGCGAACGACCCCTATCCCTATTCAAGTCAGCGATTTCCGAGCCTGGTGTTCACGGACGTCGTCGTTTCGGGGATCTAGAGGAGCTTCGCGAGGAGGCCGGCGACCGCGTCCTTGTGGACAAGGAACATCAGCATCTTGAGCTTGACGTAATCGTCGCGGTAGAAGAAGTAGCCTTTGAACTGACCCTGCCAGGCCGTCCGCCAGGAATCCTTGAGCGGGAGCCACTCGCCGTCATCCCTCTTCTCCCAGCCGAGGACGTGCATGACGTGGTCGTCGGTCGAAGTCCGGTTGGCGAACCGGAATTCCCGGCTGTCCTGGTCGATGGCCGAACGGGGGATTCGTCCGGCTTCAGCGCTCGGCGATGCGACAATATGCGACATGAAGGGGCATAATGGGACATTTCACCACGAACACCTTGACAAGACCCCCCGTTGCCTTAGATTGATAGGCGGGAAACGAAAACCAACGCAAAATGCCAAGGGGGTTGGCCCTTATATAGCGCTCTACCGTATATCGCTTGTATCCGCTGTTCGATCCACTAATAGACAGCCGTCCTGAAGCCCAAAACATTCCCCTATTTCGGTCATATCCCTACTGAGTCTATAGGAATAGTAAAATATCGGCGGGTCGCGGGCTGTCTGGTAGCGCGTCTCGGAATTGACTTGGCTATCAAATGAACCATGAAGACGCACCACCGCGGGGGAGTTTGAGGGAGACGGCGTAGTCCCCCTCAGGGGGTCAACTGAGTGAAGCGAAGCGCCGAGGGAGGAGGTTGACTCCCCCCTGGAAGTGTCCCGTCCAGGCAGGGGATTTTGGGAAGAGAACTGCGAAACGGGACGCTAGCGTTTTGCCGTGCGGCGCGCCGTCTTGGCTTTGGGCTTCGGCACGGCGGGCGGGCGGCCGTCCCCCCAGTCGATGAGGGCTTTGACGGCGTTGTCGATGGCCGTTCGCGCTCCGCCTCCGGCCGAGTTGGCGAGGAATGAAAAAACGAATTCGCCGCTCGAGGTCCGGGCGATCCCCGAAAGCGACCGCACGGTTGAAATGTAACCGGACTTGGCCATAACCCGGCCGCGATACATGGGTTCCCAAAAGTGGCTCTCGATCGTTCCGTCGACCCCGCCCACGGCCAGCGAGCCCCTGTAGAACTCCCAATCCGGCTGCCCCGAGAGGTGCGTCAGGACGCGGGTGAGGACGCCGGCGGTCAACCGGTTCTCCCGGCTGAGGCCGCTTCCGTCGGCGATGACGAATTCGGCGTCGTCGATCCCCAGTCCCCTGAGGTATGCGGCCACGGCGCTCTGACCGCCCGCCCAGCTGCCGCCCTTGCCGTCGGGGTTGGCCAGGGCTCCCAGCGTCTTGAAAAAAGCCTCAGCCGCGAGACCGAAGCTGTTCTTGTTCATCTGGCGAAGGCAGTCGGCCATCGAGGTCCGCTGCTCCGCTACAAGCTGAAAGCCGCAGTCCTCCGGGGCGTGGCCCTCGAGAACCTGCCCCGTGACCGTGATGCCCGCCTGCCAAGCCGCCGCCTTGATGAGGTCGCCAAAAAACAGGGCCGGGTTCTCGACGGCCACGGCGCATGGCCCCGCCTGCGTCCTGCAGTTCCCCTTGATCAGAAGCTCGCGGGCCGAGTCCATCGGTATCACGCTGAACCAGCTCCTGCGGGCCGGCCCGACCGATACGGAGTTGATCAGCCGGATGTAGTCCGTCGGCGGGTCGATCCGGAGCTCCGCTTTGCCGCCGCGGTTGACGGCGGAGATATCGACGCAATTGCCGTTGAAGTTGAGGCCGCCGACCTCGCAGGCATATTTCTGCCGGAGCTGATCTTTGGGCCAGGTCGGAGAGACGCGCTGGCCGTCGAAGATCGACGTGTCCACGACGATATCGGAGATCGTATCGATCCCCATGCCGCGCAGCCGGAAAACGACGTCCGGGATGATCTCGGGCGACCGGAAGCCGCCGCTTCCGGGGTCCTTGTCCCAGTAGCCGAGGAGCGGGTCGCCCCCCCCGATGACGACGAGGCGGTCGCCGCACAGCCCGATCCGGGTGGAGAACGAGAAATCCCGGCCCAGCGTCTCGAACGCCGCGGCGGAGGTGATGACCTTCATGTTGGAGGCCGGCATGAGAGGCTGGCGAGGGTTCTTTTCATAGACGGTCTCGCCCGTTGCCGGGCGGACGATGCTTATGGAAAACTGGACCCGCCGGAGCCCCGGCGCGGCCAGGAGGCCGTTGATCCGCTTCGCCAGGTCGTCGACCGGTTGGGCGGCGGCCAGGAGGGGAGCCAACCCCGCCAGGATCAGAGCGAAAGTCAGTGATCTTTTTCGCGAAATCGTCGGCTTCATGATATATCGAACCGCGGGCCGCCGGGCCCGCGGCCCATTACCTTAACGGAAACCCGCCCCGCATTCAAGATGTCGTGTCGGCTTTCTGATCGAGGACTTCGAAATCGGAATAGACGTCTTCGACGATCTGTCGCACATGCTTGATAAAAATGCCCCCGTTGACTTTGAACTGGAGCCTCTTCAGGACCAGGTAGCGGTCGTCCAGGACTTCGAAGTCGATCTGCATCGCCAGCTCTTTGACCATTTTCGGGATCTGCGAGGGGCGCAGGTCGAGGCTGATGAGGTCGTAGGTCTCCGGATCGAAAGAAAACGTCCCCTCCCAGTTCCTCAAGCTTTTCACCCTGGCCCGGCCCTCGAGGACCGAAACAGCCGATCCCTCCGAGATCGGGCGATCCTGCAGCCGGAATTCAAAGTCTGGCCTTCTCTTTTCCGAGAAGGGAAGAAACTCGTCCAACGGCATCGCCCCGCCGCCGCGCGGTTTGTCGGCCGACGCGTCCGGCGTTTCCTTGGCCCGCCGCTGCCTCTCTTTTTCCCTTTCCTTCCGTCTCTCTTCGGCGTATTTCTGCGTGATGTCCGTTGTCTTCCCCTTTTTCGTTTGCAGGGCCTTTAAGATCTCTTCCCGCGGCTCGCCCCCGGCGGACGAGGCGATGGACTTGGTCACGACCGTCACGTCCTCGGGTGTCCAGTTCTTGTCCATCCTGGTGATCGTGGAGAGGACGGACGCCCGCCAGCTTTTATAATCCGATGAAGCCGCGATTTTTCGGGAGAGCTTATCCAGCAAGCTCTCCATGTCCTGTTGCGGCGCCTGCCGGGACCAGAGCGGCGTCGCCGCCGCCGCAGCCCAGATCATCAGCGCGGCCCAGAGGCCCACTTTTTTAAAAGACTGTCGTGTCATGGCTAACCTCTTCTCGTGCCCATCGTTTATCGCCACGGGACGCTCCGGGTTTTGGCCGTCGAAAACGCAGCGCCGCATCTCTTTTGACGCGGCGCCCGCCCGTGCGCTCGACCTCCACCGCTCTATTTCCAGACAATGTCGCCCGTTTCGACACGCCAGTCCGGCCCGAAAAACCCGGCCGCCTCGACGCTGGAGATCCCCGCGACGAGCAGGGACGGCCGGGCCACCAGAAGATCCGGGAAGCCGTAGCCGGGATAGAGATAGGGCAGGTTGTTGGTCAGGCGCATTCCCTCGCCGCCCGTACCGGCGACGACGCCGACACTGGCGATGTCGCTGTCGGGCCGGGGCTGAAGGAAGAGAATGCCCAGGTCTTTCCTCTGGAGCGTGCGGCCGCCAGCCGTCAGCCGGCCGCGTTGGACCTGAACGGGGCTGCCGCCGAGAAGCGTTCGCCAGGCGGTGTTCATCCCCGCATGGCCGTAGACAACAACGTTCCGGTCCGGGAAGCCCGCCGGGACGAAATCCGTATCCGGTATGACTTCGAAAGAACCGTTCCCCTGGTACCAAAAGACCTCGGCGTCGTACCGGGCCTTAGCTTTCGCCCAGGCGTTTTCCTCGCCCGACCCGTGCGTTCCGTAAACGAGGACCACCCGGTTTTTGAAGGCGTCCTTGAAGAGGCCGGAGCGATGCGGCCCCTTGAGCATCGCCGGAGGCCGCTGCGAGACCTCCCATTTTCCATCGCGCCGGGCGAGCCACAGCCTGGGCTCCGGCTTCGGCCACGGGACGTCCGCGATCTCCTGGCCGTCGAGCCCGACCCGGAGCGTCGGCCGCGGCGCAAACGAGCTCAAGTCGATCGACAGGCGGGAGATGTTTTGTGTCGTCCCGGAGAGCAGGCCGTCCGCGGGGCTGGCGTGCAGGCGCGCCGAGCTCAACTCGAGCGGCCGGACCTGGGCTTCGATCGTCAACCAGTCCGAGGTGGCGCTGACGCCGGGGCAGGGGGTGGCGAACTCGACGTCGCGCACGAGCCCGGCATCCGGCCGGACGTGCTTCGCGAAAAAGTCGAACATCGGACGCCAGTCCACGCAGTCGACTCCCGGCTCGGGGGAGGCGTCCCACCAGTGGCCCGCGCCCGGCTGCTCGTGGTAGATGAAGTCCTGATGGACTTTCCCGAGCGCCGCCGCCATGTCCCGCGCCTCGGTGACGGGCACGTCGTCGTCTTTTTCGCCGTGAAGAAGGTAGACACCGACAGGAAGATAGTTGCGGATGAGGGCGTAAGGATCGCTCGGAAGGAACGCCCTCATGATCATCCGGCCCATGGGAGTGTCGGCATCGACCGGCGTCCTCACTTTGTAGGACACGAAGCTGATCCAGCCGGCGCTGGGCCCGACGGCGCCGAAGCGGCCGGGGAAGAGGCCGCCGAGCATCCAGGCGCCGTGCCCGCCCATGGAATGACCGGTCAGGTAAACCCGGTTCGCATCGGTCGCGTAGCGCTTTTGCGCCTCGGCCAGAACCGCCAGCGCGTCCAGCCGTCCCCAGTCCTCCCAGTTGAAACCGTAGGGCCGCCGGTTTGTCGGCGCCACGATATGGGCCCAGGTCTTGGGAGCGTAGGAGCGGACCTGGTTCAGGGCCTCGACGTTGGCGCCGTGGAGAGAGAGGACGAGCGCCGCGGGCTTGTCCGCGCGTTGCGCGGGCAGGACGGCGTAATGCTGGACGCTGCCGTCGACGTCGCTGATGTAGGTTCTGCGGTGCGGTTCATGGATATCGACGGCGCGGAGCCCGACGGCCGCCGTGCCGATTGCCGTTCGGCCGGACGCGTCGCTCTTGAGCAGCGTGACCTCGATTTTGAACTCGCCCGGCGCTTCCGGCGCCTTGCCCTCGAGCGGAAAGGCGACTTTTCGGACGGTGAGCGGCAGGATCTCTGGGACCGGAAGGTCCCGGGCGATGAGGCCGCCGCCGGCGACGGATATCCTGGCGTCCCGCAGGGCTCTGTCCGAGGCGTTGACCACGACGATGGCGCCGCGGCAGTTCGTTTCCTCGCCGACGATGAGGTCGGGAACGGTCAGATCCCTGGCCTCAAAAAACACCTCGGCGGGCGGCCGGCGGAGGCGGACTTTCAGACGGCCGCGAAGGCACTTGAACAGAAGCTCGTTGCGCCCCGCCTTCAACCTCACCGGGATCGAGGAAAAATCGAACCGCGGTTGCCAGGATTCGTAGGTCTCCGACTGGCCGTAGCGGTTGCCGATCCGCGGTTCCCCGTTGACATAAACGAAATCGTGGGCGAAACCCTCGAGGAGCAGGACCTGGTCGCGAGGAGATTCGCAGGCGATATAAGCGTAGCCGCAGCTCAAGGCCTTGTGTTCGAACCAGCCCTTGTCATCGGCCGTGATCGCTTGCCAGGGCGAGGTCCGGAACTCGACTGAGGGCTTCGCCGGGGATGTCGGCAGCCGTTGCGGCGATACCGCTGAAGAGGATCGGTTGAGCGCCGCCGTCGTCGTCCCGGGAGATCGGCCTGAGACACTGTCCGGCGAGGCCGCCAGGAGGGGTGAACTCCGGGGGACCGCGGCCAGGGGAAGGCCGTCGCCGGCGCGCGGCGGCGACCAGCGTCCTGTGATGAGCAAGTACTCCACGGGATCATATGGGATGACCAGCCGGCAGCTGCCTTCGGGAAGCGCGACAGCCAGGGCCTTGGTGAGAACGAAACCGTCGGTTTCCGGCGGCGCCGACGCCGCCGTATCCAGGAGGACCGCCAGAGCGCCGAAGATGAGCGCCGGGAAAATTCCCCTCTTGATGAACGCTCCCATGAGCCGACCTCCTTGTGACACAGGCACGCCGGGATGTCCGGCCCGGATGGATTTCTCGCGCTAGTATATCACCTTACGAAGTCCTTGTTGTGATGTGAGCGCAGGCCTTCAGCCTCCGGGCGACGGCGTCGGCGTGTCCGTGGAGCCCTTCCTCGGTGGCGAGCCGCCGGGCCAGCGGACCGATCCTCTCCAGACCTTCCTCCGAGACCCGGAGGGTCGTCTGGACCTTCAGAAAATCACGAACCCCGAGCCCGCCGGTGAATCGCGCGGCCGTGTTGGTGGGCAGAATGTGATTGAGCCCGCTCGCGTAGTCCTCGAGCACCGGGCTCGTCAGCCCGCCGACCGCGAGCGAGCCGAAGGCGCTGAGCCTGGCGGCCAGATTCCCGGGGGCGTTCACGCAGAGCGAGAGGTGCTCGGGGGCGGCGGTGTTGGCCGCCTCGACGGCTTCGTCCATATCCTTCACGCGCCTGATGAGCCCGGGATCGGCCAGCAGCCGGCCGGCCGCCTCCGCGGTCTTCGGGTCCCGCTGCCGCTTCCTCAATTCCCGGGCGACACGGGCGCCGAGACCGGGCGCGTCCGTGACGAGCCGGCCGGATGACAGCGGGCCGTGCTCGGCCTGGGCGACAAGATCCGCGGCGATGTGCTCGGGATCGGCCCCCGAATCCGCGATGATCATGATCTCCGTCGGGCCGGCGATGAAATCCACTCCCACCTCGCCGTAAACCCGCCGCTTCGCCGCATTGACGTAGACATTGCCCGGACCGACGATCTTATCGACCTTGGGGATCGTGGCCGTGCCGATGGCCATGGCCGCTATCGCCTGGGCGCCGCCGACCTTGAAGACATCGCGGATGCCCGCAAGGCGCGCCGCCGCGAGCACCGGGCCGGGGACCGTTCCCGTCCGCGCGGGCGGAGTGCAGACCACGATCTCCCCGACGCCGGCGACTCGCGCCGGGATGGCGGCCATGAGGAGCGAGGAAAATAACGGATACCGGCCGCCCGGAACATAGATCCCCACCCGGCGGACCGGGCTGATCCGCTGCCCGGTCCAGACGCCGGGCTCGACTTCGAACTCGAAATCCCGGTAGGCCCTGAACTGCCGTCGGGCGAAGCGCCGGAGGAGTCTGATAGCGCTCCGGAGGTCTCGTTTGAGCTCTTGACTGACGCGCGCCCAAGCCTCGTCCCACTCCGCCGTTTCCGTCCGGAGCGAGCCGAGCCGGACACCGTCGAAGCGGAGGGTGTATTTCCTCAGGGCGGCATCGCCGTCAGTCCGAACGTCTTCCACGATCCCGGAAACAAGGGCATCGACGGACCGGCGGTTTTTCCGGGCGTCGCCCTCGCTCACTCCGATCTTCCCGCGATTCATGAGCCGGCCCTCTTTTTCCGCAGGCGCTTGGGCTTGACCGGGGTCCGCCGCCTGCGCCTGAGCTCGCGCATGACCCCCTCCCAGGACGCTCCGGCCTGGGCCAGGATGACCTGAACGAAATACAGGAGGTCGGCCGCCTCCCAGACCAGGTTCTCTCCGTTCGGCGCCTCCAGGAATTCGAGGACCTCCTCCCTGAGCTTCATCTGCGCCGCCTCCGGCGTGAGCCCCGCCGTATAGGACCCCGGCGTGGGATTCCTCAGCCTGTCGGCGATCGTCCGGCTGAGCTCGAGCATCGAGAACTCCTTGGGGCCGAAACAGGAGTAGCCGCCCGTATGACAGGCCGGTCCGTTCGGCGCGACGGTCAGGAGGAGCGCGTCCCCGTCGCAGTCCGTCCGGATCCTGACGAATTCCTGCGTGTTGCCCGAGGTCTCGCCTTTCTGCCACAGCTTGCGCCGGGACCGGGAGTAGAACCAGGCCTTTTTTGTGGATAGCGTTTTCTTCAGCGACGCCGTGTCGCTGTAGGCGAGCATCAGCACCTGCGACTCGGTGTCCGTGACGACGGTCGGGACGAGCCCCTTTTCCCAATCGACGGCGCTGATGAAGGCATCGGCCAGGCTGAGCTTCCCCGTATAGAGCGCCATGCCGAGCTGCGCGTGGAACCCGAGGCGCGAGATCTTGCCGACATCTTCACCTGTCGTGATGCCCCCGGCGATCGTCACGGGAAGCGAAGTCGATTTCCGAAGGGACTCGAGCGGCGCGAGATCGGGGCCCTGCAACAAGCCCTCTTTATCCACGGTCGTGAACAGGAATTCCGAGGCATGGGGTTCGAGGTCCCGGATAACGTCCTGCCAGCGGCAAGTCGTCTTCTTCCGCCAGCCTTCGGTGACGATGCGTCCGGCGAGCGTGTCGAGGGCGATGACGATCCGCTCTTTTCCCACCTGGCCGCAGAGCGACGCCAGGAACTCGCGATTAACGGCGCCCCGGGCGAAGGCCATCGTGCCGATGACGATCTTTTCCGCGCCCCACGAGAGGACCTCGGCGGCCCGGGGGACGGTCCGAATGCCGCCGCCCACGCGGCAGGCCGCCAGCCGGCAGATCTCGCGAACCAGCGGGTCGTTTGAGCCGCGTCCCAGGGCGGCGTCGAGGTCCACGACCGCGACCTCCCCGTATCGCGCGAATTCCTCGGCGAGCGCGAGGGGGTTATCCCTTTCCAGGATCTTCTTCCGGCCCTGCTCGAGCTGGACAGCCTTGCCCTGGCTCAGGTCGATCGACGGGATGATCATCTGACGTTCACTCCTTTCTCTCGAAGGTAGCCTTTGATGCCGGCAACCGTGTGCTCGCGGCCGTGGAGGAGCGAGGCCACGAGCACGGCGTCGGCGCGGCCGTCGTGGACCGCCCGCGCGATCTGCCCGAGGCTCCCGGCGCCGCCCGAGGCGATGACCGGGATCGAGGCCGCGTCGGAAACGCGGCGCAACAGCTCGAGGTCGTAGCCTTGCCGCGTGCCGTCCCGGTCGATCGAATTGAGCAGGATCTCGCCGGCGCCGAGCGCTTGCCCGCGGCGCGCCCAGTCGAGCGCGTCGACCCCGGTGTCCTCCCGGCCGCCCGACCGGTAGGCCGTCCAGGCCGCCTCCCCCCGCGCCTTGGCGTCGATCGACAGGACGACGCACTGCGATCCCACGGTCCCGGCCGCCTCGGCGATGAGCTCGGGACGGTCGAGGGCCGCCGAGCAGATGGCCACTTTGTCGGCCCCGGCCTCGAGGAGCAGGCGGACGTCGCCCAGGCTCCGGACCCCGCCCCCGACCGTAAGCGGCACGAACACCTGCCGCGAGACCTTCTCCACGATGTCGAGGACGGTCCGGCGGCTGCGGGGCGTCGCGGCGATGTCCAGGAAGACGATCTCGTCGGCGCCCTGGTCGTTGTAGAGCTTGGCGAGCTCCACGGGGTCGCCGGCGTCGCGAAGGTCCCGGAAGCGCACGCCCTTGACGACCCGTCCGTCCTGGACATCGAGGCAGGGGATGACCCTGACGGCTAACATTTTCGCACCCAGTTCGAAAGCAGCCGCAGGCCGAGCTCGCCGCTTTTTTCGGGATGGAACTGGACGCCCCAGACCCGGCCGCGCGCCGCGATGGACGGAAACGAGCCGCCGTAATCCGTCAGGGCGACGGCAGGAGAGGGCTCCTCGGGGGCGGCGAAAAAGCTGTGGACAAAATAGAAGTATGACCGGGCCGGGATGTCACAAAGCAGCGCGGCCGCTGCGGGCTCGTCGACGGCCTGAACCGTGTTCCAGCCGATCTGGGGCACCTTACGCGCCACGAGCTTCCGGCAGGACCCCCGGAACGCGGCGAAGCCCCGCTCGCCCGGCGATTCCTGGCTCGACTCGAAGAGAAGCTGGAGCCCGAGGCAGATCCCGAGGAAGGGACGGCCGGCCTCGAGCCACTCTCCGACCGGAGCGAAAAGACCCCTGGCCCTCAGCTGGCGCACCGCCTCCCCGAAAGACCCGACTCCGGGGAGGACGAGCTTTTCGACGCCTTCGAGCGCCGGGGCGGCGTCGACCAGCCGGCTCTCGAAACCGAGAAAATCGAAGGCCTTGCTCACCGACTTCAGGTTGCCCGCGCCGTAATCAACGATGCCAATCATGATCGATAACCCCTTTCGCGCTGGGCAGCCCCGCCGCCTCCCGGATGTCGAGTGAGCAGGCCGTGCGCATGGCCTTGCCCAGACCCTTGAAGGCGGCCTCGATCTTGTGGTGATCGCTCCGGCCGAACGGCAGACGGACGACCACGTTCGCCCCGAGCTGGACGGAGAACGCCTGGAAAAAATCCTCGAGGAGGTCGGTATCCAGGGCTCCGCAGAAGCGCCGCCGGAAGTCCGCCTCAAGCTGCAGATGGGGACGCCCGCCCAGGTCGACGGCCACGACGGCCAGCGCCTCGTCCATCGGGAAAACGAAAAACCCGGTGCGGTTGATTCCCGCCCGGTCGCCGAGGGCCAGGCTGAAGACCCGGCCGAGGACGAGGCCGCAGTCCTCGACGAGGTGGTGCTGGTCGACCCGGGTGTCGCCGCGGGCGGTGAGGCCCAGGTCGAACAGGCCGTGCCGGGCGAACGATTCCAGCATGTGATCGAGGAACGGGACGGTCGTGGCGACGCGCGCCCGGCCGGTGCCCTCGAGCCTGAGCCGGGCGTTGATCTTCGTTTCCTTGGTCTTTCGTTCGAACCGCGCCTCGCGCATCATAGGACTCCCTTCATGATCATGTTCCGCCGCAGACCCGGCGTAGGCCCGCGAGAAAGGCATCGTTTTCCGCGGGCGTTCCCACGGTCACGCGCAGCTTGTCTTCGAGCCGGGGGCCGCCGAACGGCCGGACGAGCACGCCGCCCAGGAGAAGGCGCTCGTAGACCGCGGCGGCGGGAAGATCCCGGATCCCGAAAAGGACGAAGTTCGCCCGCGAGGCCACCGGGACGACGCCGGGGATCAGCCGGAGCGCCTCGGTGAGACGCTCTCTTTCGGCGACGATCGCCCGGACCCGGCGTTCGACGAGGTCCGGCCTGGCCAGGACCTCGAGCGCGACGGCCTGCTGCAGGGCCCCCACCGAAAACGGGAGCTTGGCTTTGGCGAGGTCCCCGACGATGCCGGGGGAGCCGAGGAGATAGCCAAGGCGAAGCCCCGCGAGCCCCATGGCCTTGGAGAAGGTCCGGAGGATGAGGAGGTTGTCGCGGCCCGCGACCAGGGACTGCGCGGTGCGGCCGTGAAACTCGAAGTAGGCTTCGTCGATGACGATCATCCCGGCCAACGTCTTCAGCATCTCCTCCACGCCGGCGATGTCGAGGGCCGTGCCCGTCGGGTTGTTGGGCGAGGCCAGGATCACCAGCTTCGCCCGCCGGGCGCGGCCGATGATCTCTTCGACGTCGAAGGAGAAATCCTCCCGGAGCGGCGCTTCCTCGACCCCGATGCCGAACGTCGCGGCGACCCTTTTGTAGACCGCGAACCCGGGGGTGACCGTGACCAGGAAGTCGTCCGGCCCGCAGACGGCCGAGATGAGCGTCTGGATGAGTTCGTTCGACCCGTTCCCGACGAGGATCCCTTCGGCCGGAAAGCCCGTAATCGCGGCCAGGCGCCGGGTCAGCTCGGCCGCCTCCTGGGAAGGGTACCGGTTCCAGGGGATGCCGCCGAGCCGGGCGAGGACGGCCCGCTTCACCTCCGGCGGCAGGTCGTCGGGCGACTCGTTCTGGTTGAGCTTGACGCAGTCCGGGGCCTGGGAGACGGCGTAGGTTTCAAGGCGGCTGACGCCCGGCCTGATGAGGCTCATATGACGACCTTTCGGAAGGAGTATTCCAGGATATCGGTCGCGCCCATTTTCTTGAGGAGGGGGATCAGCCGGGCGGCTTCCTCTCTCTTTACCGCCGCCTTGACGGCGAACCCCGCCTCGCCGTAGAGCGGCGAGACCGTCGGCGAGCGCATGCAGGGCAGGATCCGGACGACTGTCTCGAGCTTGTCCGGCGGCACGTTCATCTCGAGCATCACCCTCGCCCGGGCGTTGAGCACGGCGGCGAAGAGCATCGTCAGCTCCTCGATCTTCTCCCGCTTCGAAGCGTCCGCCAGGGCCGCCGGGTTGGCGATGAACCGGGTCGAGGAGGCGAGGATCTCGGCCACGATCTTGAGCCGGTGCTCCTTGAGGGTCTGGCCGGTGGCGGTGTTGTCGATGATCATGTCGGCGTCCTCCGGCGGGAAGGCCTCGGAGGCGCCCTGCGTCCGGAGCAGGAGAAAATCGCAGCCCCGGTCCCCGAGAAACCGCCCGGCGATGTTCGTGTATTCGGTGGCCACGACCAGGCGCCGGCGGAAGACCTCCGTCTCATCCTCGCTTTCGGGGATCGCCGCCACGATCCGGACGGGGTCGAGCCCCAGGTCCAGGATTTCGATCACTTCGGCGCCCGTCTCCACCACCCAGTCGCGGCCGGTGAACCCGATGTCGTACGCGCCGCGCTCGACGAGGGGGGCGACGTTCTGGGGCTTCATGATCTTGGCCTCGAGCTCTTCGTCGGCGATCGAGGGCACGTAGTGCCGCGAGTTCGCCACGACGGTCTTGCCCGAATCGTTGAGCAGTCCGACGACGCCGTCGAACGTCCTGCCTTTGGGGAGGACCATCCTGAGGGAGCTCATCGGTCCCCGCCGGCGAGCGGCGCGCGGGGGCGCCGTCCACGATCGTTAGCCTGAAAACAGCTGCGCATGATGTCTCCTTTCCGGGGTTCGAGGGGTTTGCCGCCCGGCGCCCGCAGACAGGCGCTTGGAACCGGGTTCGGGATCAGGGGAGGGGGCTAGTTATGGTGGATTTCGGAGGTGATGGTGCAGTAGGCGATAAAGAACCGTCCGGCGTATCTCACGCTGATCTTATAGACGATGCGGGGCGCGTTGTCAAGGGGGCCGATGAATAATATTTCTTAAATAAAGAAAGTACTTTCACTCCTTGGGGAGGCGACCGGCGAGACGCGCCTGGGCGCGAAGCTCCCCTGCGGGCCCGGACTTCAGGATGCGTTTGATATCGGCCGGCCGTCTTGATTACAATGGCGGGCATGAACCCTGACCCCCAAAAATCCGGCCCCCGGAGATTGATCCGGCTCGGCCTGGTCTTCCTGTCCCTGGCCGGCGGCCTGGCCGTCGTTCCCGGCGGCACGAGCGGCCCGCGCGGCGGGCCGGCCGGGTCCCCCTATCCTCTCGAGGCCAGAGTCGCCGCCTTCCTGAAGCAGAAACCCCGGATCAGCGATTGGCGCCCCACGGGCGTTAGCGAAGATCTTTACACCGCCCTGAGCGAGCCGATCGTTCGCCAGGCCGTCGCCTGGCAAGAGCCGGGCGGCCGGATCATCGACCCCTTCGTCAAGTCCGAAACCCCGACGGCCACGGCCCGGTTCGTCGGCGCCTTGGGCGGGCTGATGCTCCAGGGCCGGTGCCTCGACCTGGCCGATAACGGCGTTCGCGCCCTGACCGCGGCCGCGAGCGACCTCTATGCGTCGGCGGACCAACCGGTCAAGGGGTCGGAGTTTTACGGCAAGGAGCTGATGCTCGGGTATCTCGCGCTCCGGGACCGCGTGGACGGGAAGACGCTCGCGCTCTGGAAAAAATATCTCGGCGGGTTCGACCCCGAGGCCGCCTATGACGTCGTCCTCTCCAAGCACCCGGCCGCCGAGCTCCACAACTACACGACCTTCGCGCTGGCCGGCGAGCAGTTCAAGAAGACCTGCGGGATCGCCGACAACACGGACTTCATCGAGCGCCACCTGGCCACCCAGCTTCCCCGCTTCAACCGCTTCGGCATGTACCACGACCCCGCGAACCCGATGACCTACGATGCGGTTCCCCGGATGAACCTCAGCCTCTTTATGTTCTGGGGCTATGACGGGCCGCGGCGCGCCGCACTCGAGGACATGCTCCGCCGGGGCGCGTTGACCATGCTCCTCACCATGTCCACGACCGGGGAGTGTCCCTACGGCGGCCGCTCCAACCAGCAGAATTTCAACGAGGCCACCGCGGCGCTGATCTTCGAATACGAAGCGGCGCGGCTAGAGAAAGCGGGCGACGCCGAGCTGGCGGGGATGTTCAAGCGGGCCGCCCGACTCGCCGTGCAATCGGTCCGGCGCTGGCTCGACCTCCGGCCGGTGAGCTTCACCAAGAACGAGTTCCCCCCTTCGAGCCAGCACGGCCGGCAGAGAGGGTATGGGTTTTACGGCGTCTACACTCTTCTCATCGCCAGCCAGCTCGGGCTGGCCCGGCTCGTGGCCGACCCCCGGATCGAGGAGAGGCCCGTCCCGTGGGAGCGGGCGGCTTACGTCGTCAAGCTCGACGATGACTTCCACAAGATCTTCGCCTCGGGCGGCGGCTACCACCTGGAGATCGACACCCGGGCGGACCGTCATTACGACGCCACCGGTCTGGGCCGGCTGCACCGGGCCGGCATCCCGACGGAGACGGCGCTTTCGACGCCCATCGTCCCGAAGCCCGATTACCTGGTCTCGACGCCCGAGGCGCCGCGCGCCGTGGCCATCGGCCCGGGCTGGGAGAGCGGCGGCCGGACGGTCTGGCTCTCCGAGCTATCCGCCGAAATCGAGAGCGTCGGGTTCGAGGTCCTCGAGGAGAGACCGGAGGGAGTGAAGTTCAGGGTCGTCTATGACCTCGGCCGGATGGGGGGCGTCGTCGCGGGAACTTATGATCTCGACGGGCGGGGCCTGACCGTGGGCTGGGAAGTCCGGCCGGGACCGGACGGATCGGCGGGCGGGATCCGCGTCCAGGTGCCCCTCCTCCAAACCGACGGACGTCACGAGTCGAAAGTGCGGCCGGGGAAAGGCTCCTTCGAAGTGGAATATCAAGGGCATATATATAAGGTGGCCTGCCTGGCGCCCGAGAAGGCCGAAGCCGTTCTCGAAACCTTTACGGCTCCCAACCGGAACGGGGTTTACCGGGTCGGTGTCTTCGGGTCTCCCGGAAGCTCCCTGACTTGCCGATTGTCATTCGACGGGCCGGAGATTTTGCCGGCGCCGCGAAGATAGGATAAGATCCCGAGCGGGAAGTTTCGTACGGAAGGAGCGCCGCATGGAATTCTTTGACCTGATCAGCCAGCGATACAGCGTGAGGGGTTATCAACCGAGGCCCGTGGAGAAGGAGAAGCTGACCAAGATCCTGGAGGCGGCGGTCATCGCCCCCACGGCGGCCAACCGCCAGCCGTTCCGGATGATCGTCGTCCCGACGAGCGGCCGCGAAGCCGATCTTCGGCGCGTCTATTCCCGTGACTGGTTCGTCCAGGCGCCGCTTGTCATCTGCGCCTGCGGGGTCGAGGCCGAGGCGTGGCGCCGGCGGGACGGCAGGGGCTATGTCGATATCGACGTGACGATCGCCATGGACCACCTCATACTCGCCGCCCACGACCTCGGGCTCGGGACGTGCTGGATCGGCGCCTTCGACCCCGCGGCGGCCCGGGAGGTCCTGGGTCTCGAGCCGGGCCTCGAGCCCCTGGCCTTCACGCCCTTAGGCTATCCGGCTGCCGAGTCCAGGCCGAAGAAGCGCCGTCCTCTCGCCGAGCTCGTCCGCTTCTTGGACTGACCCCGGCGCATCGAACTGCCACCTTCTGGGGCGGAGAGGGTTGCCGCCCTGAAGACCCCCGTAGCGGAGGGGGACCCGTCGGCTGTGACGACGGGGGAACCGACGGGACTGGTTCCCGGGGGGAGAAGGGCGGCACCCTCTCTGCCCTTCCAGAAGACGCTAGAAATACTTGCGCTTTTTCCGCGAAATTGGAGTAAGATACATTCGCCGGTTGCGGGAGAAGAACTGATCACGACGGAAGAAAAGGGGTTATAAATGGACGAATCCGTAAGAAACGCTCTATTGGGGCTGAAGCCGGCCGAGGCCCAGACATTCAAGAATATGGCGGTTTATCCTCTGCTCTCGCCGCTCGACGGAGGCCCCGATTACCTGACGCTCAAAGAGGCGTTGGAGAAGTCGCTCCTCATCGTGACCGAGGTGAGCGCGGGCGGGTCGGTGCCCGAGCTCAAGGTGGCTAACGCGGCGGACCTGGCCGTCCTTCTTCTTGACGGCGAGGAGCTGGCGGGCGCCAAGCAGAACCGCGTCCTGAACACCTCCATCCTGCTCCAGGGACGGTCCGAGGTCGTCATTCCCGTGAGCTGCACCGAGCGGGGCCGCTGGTCCTATGTCTCGAACGCCTTTCGCGATTCCGACACGGTCATGTCCCCGAAGCTGCGCGGGGAAAAAGCCAAGACGGTGGCCATCTCTCTCAGCGCCACCGGCGAGTTCCGGGCCGACCAGGGCAAGGTCTGGGACGGCATCAAGGACATGGAGCACAAAACCCAGGTGTCCTCGCGGACCGGGGCGATGAAGGCCGTCTACGAAGCGAAGACCCAGGACCTCAACGAGTATCTTCAGGCCTTCCGCCGCGTCCCCGGGCAGAAAGGGTTGCTCGTGTATCTCAACGGCTGTCCGGTCGGGTTCGATTTCCTTTCCCGGGAGAAGGCCTTCGAAACGCTGTATCCGAAGCTCATCAAGAGCTATGCCATGGAAGCGCTCCTGGAGCAGAAACACGACGCCTCGCCGCCCGATGTTCCGGGCCCCGCGGATTTTTTGCGTGAGGCCGCCGAGTGCGAGGAGAAAAAATACCCTTCCGTCGGGCAAGGTTCCGACTACCGCTACGAAGGGAAGTCGATCGTCGGGTCGGCCCTCGCCGTGGACGGGCACGTCGTCCACCTGGCCTTCTTCCGGGTCACCGAAAGCGACCGGGCCGGCGACATGGCCGCCACCCGCCAGCGCCGCCGCTTCCGAATCTGACACCGATCGGTACCTGGTTATCAATTCCCCGATTAAAGGTCGGAGGAGCATGCCACCCCTCTCCCCCCGGCCCCCGGGCGAACTTATCGTCAAGAGCTTTTTTATGATATTTCGCAGCATAGCGGCTCCGAGTCGCTCCGCCGCTATGCTGATGGCCGCTCCGAAGACTCCGCTTCCCGCCGGTCCCCCTCCGCTACGGGGGTCTTCAGGGCGGCATGCCCCTCCGACCTCAACCGGCACATTAATCAGCGGCGGCATGATAACCAAGTGCCAATTATGCTAAAATCCGGGGAGACGGCGTGACATCACCGCAATGAAAATCTCCAGGCTCTGTCTCGGCACGGTCCAGCTGGGGATGGACTATGGCATCAACAACCTGAGCGGCAAGCCGAGCCCGGAGGAATGCCGGTCGATCGTCCGCACGGCGGTCGCGAGGGGCATCACCGCTTTCGACACCGCGCCCGCTTACGGCGACAGCGAGCAGGTCCTGGGCCGGTGCCTCGGGGACCTGCCCGGTGACTACGTGATTGTTACCAAGATCCCCGCGCTCGACTGGACATCCGGCTCGGCGGCCGTCGCCGTCGAAATCCGGAAGGGGATCGAGTCGTCGCTCCTCAACCTGAAAAGGCCCCGGATGAGCATCTGCCTTTTTCACAGGTTCAACGATATGCACATGAAGGACGGGGCCGCGCTCAACGTCTTGGGCGCGATCAAAGACGAGGGGCTGGTCGAGAAGATCGGCTGCTCCGTCTACACCCCCGAAGAGGCCGAGTCCTGCGTCCGTCTGCCGGCCTGCGAGGTCATCCAAGTCCCGTTGAACCTGGCCGACAAACGTCTTCTCGCCGTCGGTTTTTTCAGGAAGGCGAAGGCCGCCGGCAAGACCGTCTTTGTCCGGAGCGTCTATCTCCAGGGGCTGTTTTTCCGGCGCGAACTCCCGGCCGGGCTGACCGATTTCGAACCGTTTCGGGCGAAGCTCGAAGCCCTCGCCGCCGCCGAAGGCTTGGACCTTGCGGAGCTGGCCCTGCGCTATGTCCTGAGCGTCGACGGGATCGACTCCGTGATCGTCGGCGTCGAGACGGCGGCCCAGCTCGAGAAGAACCTGGAGCTGGCCGAACATGGCCGCCTCCCCGAGCGGCTGATCGCAGATATCAATGGCCTGGGCACGGCGCCCGATTCGGTCATCGACCCGCGGCAATGGCCGCGCTGAAGGAAAAATCCATGGACACAGAACGCTCGCTTCCGATCACCAAGCCGGACATCCGGCTGGCCATGCTGGGTATGGTGGACGGCAACGGCCACCCGTATTCCTGGAGCGCGATCTTCAACGGCTACGACCCGGCCGAGATGGCCAAGTGCCCTTTTCCCGTCATCCCGGCCTATCTGTCGAAGCAGCCGCCGACGGCCTTCGGGATCGACGGCGTCCGGGTCACGGCCATCTGGACCGACGACCCCGGGGACGCCGCCCGCGTCGCCAGGGCGTCCCTCATTCCGGAAGTCCTGGCGCTCCCCGAGGACGCGATCGGACGGGTCGACGCCGTCGTCATCCCGACCGACAAAGGCCACGAGCACGTCCGCCGGGCCCGGCCGTTCGTCGAGGCCGGGATCCCCGTGTTCATCGACAAGCCCCTGGCCGACAACGCCGAGGATCTGAAGACGTTCATGGTCTGGCAGGCCGAGGGGAAAGCCATCCTCTCCGGAAGCTGCCTGCGCTATGCCCGGGAGTTCGAGCCCTACCACGGTTCGACTCAGGGGCTCGGCCAGCTCCGCTTGGTGACGATCACGACCCCCAAATCCTGGGAGCGCTACGGCATCCACGCCCTCGAGGGGATTTACCCCCTTTTCGGCCCCGGTTTCCTCTCGGCCGCGAACACCGGAACGGTCGAGCGCAACATTGTCCACTTCAAGCACGTCGGCGGAGCCGACGCCGTCGTGGCGGCGATCGCGGACATGACGGGGGCCTTCGGCGTCCTCGGGCTCTACGGCACGGCCGGACACGCCCGGGCCGCGTTCACGGACACTTTTTACGCCTTTAAAAAGCAACTCGAGGGTTTTGTCCGGTACCTGAAGACAGGCACCCCGCCGTTCCCTTTCACCGAAACCGTCGAGCTGATCAAGATGGTCATCGCCGGGATCAAGAGCCGCGAGGCACTCCGGCCGGGAAGTGCCGCTCGCGGAGATCTGATCCATCAAGGAGATAAGGAAAGCGCATGAGAAGAAGCCGAGTGTTAGAAAAGCTGAGAAGAGGCTTGCCGGTGAGCTCGGTCAAGCTCAACCTGGACAACGCCCGGGTCGCGGAGCTCGCCGCCATGGCCGGGGTCGACTGCCTGTGGCTGGACATGGAACATGTCGCGGCCGACTGGTCGGTGCTCGAGGCGCAGATCTACGCCGCCAAAATCTACGACGTGGACGTCATGGTCCGGGTGGCCCGGGGGAGCTATTCCGATTACATCCGGCCGCTCGAGCTCGACGCCGCGGGCATCATGGTGCCTCATGTCATGAGCTTGGAAGACGCCCGGGCGGTCGTCCGGCAAACGCGTTTCCAGCCGCTCGGCCGCCGGCCCCTCGACGGCGGGAACGCCGACGGAGCCTATGCCCAAGTGGGGGCGAAGGAATACACGGCCTTCGCCAACCAGAACCGGTTCCTGATGCTCCAAATCGAAGACCCAGAGCCCGTCCCCGAGCTCGACGCCATCGCGGCGCTGCCGGGCGTGGATATCCTTTTCTTCGGGCCGGGGGATTTTTCTCATGCGCTCGGCGTGCCGGGCGACTTCTCCCATCCAGAGCTCATCGAGGCCAAGAAGAAAGTGGCGGCTGCGGCACGGGCCCACGGGATCTTCGCCGGGACGCCTGCGCTCGGAAGCACGCCGGAGCACCTGGCGATGGGATACCAATTTCTCGGCATCGGCGCCGACGTGCTCGGCCTCGGCAGCTACTTCGGGAAGATCGCGGCCGATTTCGCGGCGGCGGTCACGAAGCCGAGGTGAGTCGATGACCGTCCTCGACTCCTTCTCTCTCAAGGGCAAGACGGCCCTGGTCACGGGTGGGGCCGGGCTCTACGGACGGCAGATCGTCCGGGCGCTGGCCGAGGCCGGGGCGAAGACGTTCGCCGCCTCGCGCGGCCTGGAGGCCTTGCGCGCCGACGCGGCGCGACTCGCCGCCGACGGACTGGATGTCGCCGCCCTCCGTCTCGACCAGGGCGACGAGCGTTCGATCCTCGACCTCCGGGACGAGATCGTGAAACGGGCGGGCGGTCTCGAGGTCCTCGTCAACAACGCCGTGCTGCGGCCGATGAAGAAGGGTTTCCTCGACGAGTCGGCCGCCTTCGCCGAGAGCATGAAGGTCAACGCCACGGGCCTGTTCCTCATCACCCGGGCGATGGGCGACGTCATGGCGGCCCGCGGCGGCGGCTCGATCATCAACATCGGCTCGATCCACGGGATGACCGGGCCCGACCCGCCGATCTACGAGGGTACCGAGATGCACGGCTTCTATCCCGATTACTTCTTCCACAAGGGCGGGATGCTCAATTTCACCCGCTTCACGGCGAGCTACTACGGCGCCAAGGGAGTGCGCTGCAATTGCGTCAGCCCCGGCGGATTCCGGACGGAGACGATGCCCGCGGCCTTCGTCGGGAATTACAGCCGCCGGACGTTCCTCGGCCGCCTCGCCGGCGACACCGACCTCATGGGCGTCGTCGTCTTCCTCGCCGCCGACGCCTCCTCATACATCACCGGCGCGAACATCGCCGTCGACGGCGGCTACACGGCGAAATAAAAGGAAAAAAGATCAAAGGATCGGCTGAAAGGAGACCGGAATGATCCCCTGCCACGAAAAAGACGACGAAACGCCCATCTGCCCGCATTGCCAGGCTCCGCTCGAAAGCGTTCATTGCCGGGGCCTGTCTTCACAGTTCGGGAAACGCTATATCTACTTTTGCCCGGGCTGCAAGAAGACCCTCGGGGTTTCTCACCGCAAAGGCTTCTGGATGGGGTGAGTTGCGCCCGGCGGTCCTGGCCATCATTGACATCTTATTCGGCCGTAGCCTAGACTCGTTGACGGATTTCAAGGAGGGCCCATGATCCAAAGTGCAGTTCGGCCTCTCATCGTCCTGGCTTTTGTCAGCCTCCAATGCTTTTTAGCCGCGGCGGCGCCCGCGGGACAGGAGGCCGTCCGGTCTCCCTTGTCCTTCACGATGACGGACATCGACGGCGCTCCCCAGCCGCTCTCCGCATACAAGGGCAAAGTCGTCATCATCGTCAACGTGGCCAGCCAGTGCGGCTTGACTCCCCAGTATAAGGCGCTTCAGTCCCTGTATGAGACCTATGGCCCTAAGGGCTTCGTCGTTCTGGGCTTTCCGGCCAATAATTTCAGGAGCCAGGAGCCCGGCACGGACGCCGAGATCAAGGAATTCTGTTCCCTGAACTACCGCGTCACCTTTCCGATGTTTTCCAAGATCTCGGTGGCCGGCGATGACATCCATCCCCTTTATGCCTTCCTGACCGGCACGACGACGAATCCTGATTTCTCCGGCCCGATAGCCTGGAATTTCGCGAAGTTCGTTCTTGACCGGCAGGGCCGCGTCGTCGCCCGCTTCGAGCCGAAGATCTCTCCCGACAGCCCCGAGGTCATCGGCGTCATCGAGCGTGAACTGAACCGGCATTAAAGGCGGCCGGACCGTTGTTCTCTTGGCGGAAAGGCCGGGGATTTCTTCCGAGGATCTGAGTTGAGCTCGCAGACGAACGGGGAGACATAAATGGACCTCGAGCGCGGCGTCGGCATCCTGGACTGGGCCGTCGTCGGCCTGTATTTCGCCCTCGTCCTGGGGATCGGCTGGTACTGGTCCCGGCGGCAGAGGAGCCGGGACGATTTCCTCCTGGGCGGGAGGCGGATGAACCCGATCGCCTCCGGCATCTCGATCATCGTCACGCTGGTCAGCCTGATCTCCTACCTCGCCGTGGTGGGGGAGACGGTGAAGTTCGGCCCGACGTACGTGATCGCCACGCTCCTGAGCCTCCCGGTCGTTTATCTCGCCGTCGCCTACCTTCTCATCCCGATCTTCATGAGGCTTCCGATAACGAGCGCCTACGAGATCCTGGAGAAGCCGCTCGGGAGGGGCGTCCGGCTGACCGGGTCGGTCCTGTTCATCCTGATCCGGGTGGTCTGGATGGCCCTCATCGTCTTCCTTTCGGCCAAGACCTTCGCGGTCATGATGAACTGGGGCGAAGGGGCCATCCTGCCGATCGTCCTGGCGCTCGGCGCCGCGACGCTCGTCTACACGGCGCTCGGCGGGTTTCGGGCGGCGGTGACCGCCGGCGTGGTCAAGTTCTTCCTGCTCGTGTCCGGCGCGGTCTTGACCCTGGTCTTTATCAGCGTCCGGATGGGAGGGGTGGAGGCCTGGCGGCCTTACCGCTGGGCCGGTCATTGGCCGGCCTTCCGGGTCTTCAGCTTCGACCCCGGCGTCCGGATCACGCTCATCGGCATAATGATCATGACGATCGTCTGGTGGGTCTGCACGGCGGGGTCGGACCAGATCGCCATCCAGCGGTATGCTTCGACCCGCGACCTCCGGTCCGCCCGTAAAGCATTTCTTTCCAACAACATCGCCGATGCCGTTCTGACGATCTTCCTGGGCGCCGTCGGTTTGGCCGTGATGGCCTTTTTCCAGAAGTTCCCGGAGCTGGCCTCGGCCGGACAGAGCATCACCGGGGACGCCGATTTCCTCTTCCCCCACCTCATCGCCAACCTCCTGCCCAACGGCGCGGCCGGGTTCCTGATGGCCGGAGTCATCTCCACGGTCCTCGTGAGCTTCGGGTCGGGCGTCAATTCGACGGCGGCGGTCATCGTGACCGATTTCGCCGGGCGCCCGCCGGGCTTCCAGGCGCGGGCTGACTCTCCGGCGGGCGGAGACGACCGGCGGGGACTTGCGGCTTCGCGCGTCGCTACGGTCGCGGTGGGCGTGACCGTTCTGGCGCTGAGCACGCTGATGGACCGCGTGCCGGGGAACATCGTCGAGATGACCAACCGCTCGAACGGGCTTTTTGTGGCGCCGCTGTTCAACCTTTTCTTCATGGCCATTTTCATCCGGGGCGCAAGTCCGCTGGGGACGGTCCTGGGGTCCGTTTATGGATTCGCCGCCGCTTTCCTCATCGCCTTCTGGCAGATGTTCACCGGGGAGCCGAGCCCTGGCTTCCAGTGGATCATCCCGGCTTCGCTCGCGGTCTCGATCCTGAGCTCACTCGCCTTCAGCCCCCTCGTGGGCCGGCCGAAAACGAGGCGGGCGGGAGGGCTGTGGGCGGCTGCACTCTTACTCCCGCTCGTCGCCGTCTTCGCGCTCCTCCTTTTGTCTTAGCCGGGCGAGCCGGGCCGTCTTGCGTGCGGGTTGTCTTTTCGATATATTTTCCCCGACGCAAGTTGCCAATGAAGATCTCTAAGAGTCAGCCCGCCGGCGCGACAGGAAGGAAATCCGAAGACCTTAGGCGTCGTTTCCGGATCGGGGCAGGAGTCCTGGATTGATCCGCATCACGCTGTCCGGACCCGAAAAGGAGATCCTAACCGAGCTCGAAGACTTCCTGCCCGGCCGCGTCTTCGACGCCCACGCCCATCTCTGGCAGGTCAAGGATTGCCGGTTCACCCCGGGCTGCGAGATCGCCGAAGCCGCGGACGGCACCATCGAACGGTGGCGGGAGAGCCAATCCCTTCTCTTCGGGAAGCCGCGCGTCGTCGGCGGGTTCTTCCTGGGCGAGCCGAGGTCCGACATCGACGGGGCCAACGCCTTCCTGGTTTCCCAGGTCTCGCCCGAGCCGCTGAGCCGGGCCGCGCTCCTGATCGCTCCGGAATCCTCCCGGGAAAAGGTGATCGATCTTCTTCGGCAGCGGTGTATCGCCGGGTTCAAGCCCTACCATACTTGGAGCCGTGAGAAGCCGACGTTCTCGTCCTCCGTCGAGGGGTTTCTGCCGGAGTGGGCTTGGGAGCTGGCTTCCGAGCGCCGGCTGGCGATCGTCCTTCATCTCGTCAAAACCCGGGCCCTCGACGACCCTCAGAACCAGCGATATATCCGGGAGCGATGCCAAAAGTATCCCGGTGCCTGGCTCATCCTGGCCCATGCCGGGCGCGGCTTTCACGCACCCAACACAGTCCGGGGGGCAGCGGCGTTTCGCGGGCTGGACAACGTATTCTTCGATTCGGCGGCGATCTGCGAGTCTTCGGCTCTCGCGGCCGTGCTCGAGGAGTTCGGGCCGCGCCGGCTGCTCTGGGGGAGCGATTTCTGGATCTCGGAGATGCGCGGCCGGGCCGTGACCCTGGGTGACGGGTTCGTTTGGCTGGACGAGCGCACGCTGGACCCGGGGTCGGCGTCCGTGAACTGCCATCCGGTGCTCGTCGGGCTCGAATCCCTCCGGGCCCTCAGGGAGGCGGCCCGCATCGTCGGTTTGGACGAAGACGACATCCGGGACATCTTCTTCGGCAACGCCGCCGGCCTTTTCGGCATCGAGAAGCGACCCACGGAGGCAGGGCGAACGCTCTATGACAGGGCCAAATCCGTCATCCCCGGAGGGACGCAGCTTCTGAGCAAGCGCCCGGAGATGCAGGCGCCGGGGACCTGGCCCGCCTATTTCCGGGAGGCCCGGGGGTCGGAGATCTGGGACATCGACGGCCGTCATTTTTATGATCTTTTCGGAAGCGGGATCGGCTCGTGCCTTCTCGGCTACCGGGACCCGGACGTGACCGCGGCGGTGAAACGGCGGCTCAACCTGGGTTCGATGAGCCAGCTGAACCCGCCCGAGGAGGTGGCCCTCGCGGACCTGCTCCTCGAGATTCATCCGTGGGCCGGGCGCGTGCGCTACGCCCGGACGGGCGGCGAGTCCATGGCCGTCGCCGTCCGGATCGCCCGGGCGACCACCGGCCGCTCCGCCGTCGCCATCTGCGGCTACAGCGGCTGGAGCGACTGGTACCTGGCGGCGAACCTGGGAGAGACCGACGCGCTCGACGGGCACCTTCTGCCCGGGCTGGCGCCGCTCGGCGTGCCGCGGGAGCTCCGGGGGACGGCGCTGACGTTTCGCCACGGCGATCTCCAGGGACTGAGGTCCGTCATCGGCTGCGCCGGCGGGAACCTGGCGGCCGTCGTCATGGAACCCTGCCGCCGGCATGATCCCGAACCGGGGTTCCTCGAGCAGGTCGTGGCGATGGCGCACGAAGCCGGAGCCCTGGTCGTGTTCGACGAGATCACGATCGGCTGGCGGCTCGTCTGCGGCGGCTCCCATCTCAAGTTCGGCGTGACGCCGGACATCGCCGTTTTCGCCAAGGCGCTCGGCAACGGCCATCCGATGGCGGCCGTCATCGGGACGGCGGCGGCCATGGAGGGCGCCCACGGCTCGTTCATCAGCAGCACTTACTGGACGGAGAGCATCGGCCCGGCGGCGGCGCTGGCCACGCTGCGCAAGATGCGGCGGCTGGACGTCCCGGCGCATGTGGAGAAAGCGGGCCGGCGGGTGATGGAGGCCTGGAGACGCGGCGCCGATAAGCATGGACTGCCTCTTGTCGTCGAGGCCGGCTATCCCTGCCTGTCGCATTTCCATTTCGACCATGAGGCGGCCAACGCGCTTCGGACACTGTACACCCAGCTCATGGTCGAACGGGGATTCCTGGCCGGGACCCTGTTCTATCCGGCTCTTACCCATACCGGCGAGGTGCTGACGAAATTCGAGGAGGCCGCCGATGGCGCCTTCGCCGAGATCGCGGAATCCCTGGAGAAGGGAGACTGGAATAAACGGCTCAAAGGCCCGGCGGCCCATACCGGGTTCGCCCGCCTGGCATGAATCAGTCAGACATGACGCATCGAGAGAGGATACTGGCGGTTTACCGGGGCGAGACGCCCGACGTCGTGCCCTACATGCTCGATCTTTCCCACTGGTTTTACCACAAGAACAGGCAGCCCTGGGACCTGACGGCGGTCTATGAGCGGCCCGAGAGGGCCCTGATCGACTATCACAAACGGGCGGACGTCGGGTTCTACATGCCCAATCTGGCCGCCTTCTATTCGGCCGGATACGGGCCCGGTGTCCGCTCCTCGGTCAGCAAGGGCCTGAGGAACGGCGCGCCCGAGATCACCTGGCGGCTCGAGACGCCGCTCGGCGCCATCGAGCGCCGCCGCGTCTGGGAGGAATCGTCCTACTCCTGGGCCATCTCGAGATGGGGGATCCGGGATGAAAGCGGGCTGCGGATCCTCGCCCAGGCGCTCCGGTCGAGAACCTACGCGCCGCGCTGGGACAATTACCGGGCCTGGAATGATTATGTCGGCGAGGCGGGTGTCGTCTATCTCCTGACCGGCTACAGCGCCATCGGCCACATCATGCACTACTGGATGGGCGTCGAGGGAGCGATCTTCGCCGCCGCCGACTGGCCCGGGACCATGCGCGAGGTGGTGGAAGAGATCAACGCCAACAACCTCGAGCTGATCGACCTCGTGGCGGGATCGCCCGCGGAGATCGTCTGCCTGGGCGACAATTTTTCGGGCGACGTCCAGCCCCCGCGGTTTTTCAACCTCTGGTCGAGGGACTATTACGCCGAGGCCATCCGCCGCCTGCACGCGGCCGGGAAGTATGTCGCCGTCCACATCGACGGGCGGCTGCGCGGCGCTCTCGGCATGATCCGCGACGCCGGCGCCGACGGCGCGGACGCCGTGACCCCGGCGCCTTTGGGTGACCTTTCGCCCGCCGCCTGCCGCGCCGAAGCCGGAAGCCGGTTCATCCTCTCGGGCGGCGTGCCGCCGAACCTGTGGCTGCCCGGCGTTCCGCTCGACGTCTTCAGGAGATCCGTCCTGGACTGGCTCGATCTCAAGAGGTCCTCGCCGAGGCTCATCGCCAACGCCGGCGACCAGGTGCCGCCCGGGGCGGACGAGGCGCGCGTCGCGGTCATGGGCGAGCTGGTGGACCGCTTTGGGCGTTACTGAACCGGGCCGGTTTCTGCGCTCTCGCGGCGGCCCGCCGCACGACGAACAATGGAGGATGACGATGACCGATCCGAGAGACAGGAAGCTCTGTTCCGCCGAGGAGGCCGTCGCCCTGATCAAGGACGGCGACACGGTCGCCTGCAGCGGGTTCGTGGGAGCCGGCCATCCCGAGGCCCTGACGAGCGCGCTTGAACAGCGGTTCCTTCGGGCCGGCTGTCCGCGGGACCTCACCTTGGTCTACGCGGCGGGACAGGGTGACGGCCAGAGCCGCGGGCTCAATCACATGGCTCATCGGGGGTTGCTGAGAAGGGTCATCGGCGGCTACTGGGCGCTGGCGCCGTCGCTTGGCAAGCTGGCCGTCGAGGGGGACATCGAAGCCTACAATTTCCCGCAGGGCGTGATCTGCCATCTCTTCAGGGACATCGCCGCCGGCCGGCCCGGGTGCATCACGCACATCGGTCTTGATACTTTTATCGACCCGAAATATGACGGAGGGCGGCTGAACGCGAGAACGGTCGAGAGCCTTATCGAGAGGGTCGAGCTGGGCGGCCGGACGTGGCTCTGGTACAAGGCGTTTCCCCTTCACGTCGGATTGATCCGGGCCACGGCGGCCGACCCGGCCGGGAATCTCTCCATGCACCGTGAAGTGTTGATCGGAGAGGTCCTGCCGCTGGCCCAGGCCGCGCGCAACTCCGGAGGCACGGTCATCGCCCAGGTTGAGCAGTTGCTCGACGAGCCGCTCCCGCCGCAACACGTTCGGGTCCCGGGGATCCTGGTCGATAAGATCGTCGTGGCGCCGCCGGCCCTGCACCCGCAGACCTTCGCCGAATCCTTCAATCCGGCCTACTGCGAAGCGCACCGGCCGGAGCGCGGGACGCCGGCCAATCTTGAGCCTCCCATGCCCGCCGAGAGGCGCATCATCGCGGAGAGGGCCTGCGACGAGATCCCGTCCCACGCCGTGGTCAATCTCGGCATCGGCATGCCGGAAGGCCTCGCCCGCGTGGCGGCCGAGCGGGGCCGGTTGGACAGCCTGACGCTGACCGTCGAGAGCGGGCCGATCGGGGGCATCCCGGCCGGCGGGCTGAGCTTCGGCGCCTCCCTCCACCCTGTAGCCATCATCGACCAGCCCGCGATTTTTGATTTCTATGACGGGGGAGGGCTCGACTTCGCCGCGCTGGGCGCGGCCCAGATCGACCGCGAGGGAAACGTCAACGTCTCCAAGTTCGGGACCCGGGTTCCCGGCGTGGGCGGGTTCGTCAACATCACGCAGAATGCCAAACGCCTTGTCTTTCTCGGAACCCTGACGACCTCGGGTCTGGACGTGGCGGTCCGCGACGGGAAGCTCAGCATCGTCAGCGAGGGACGGGTCCGCAAGTTCGTCGAGCGGGTCGAACAGGTATCCTTCAGCGGGCAGCGGGCCCGGGCCATCGGACAGCCGGTCCTCTTCATCACCGAGAGGGCGGTCTTCCGCCTCACCGGGGAAGGCCTCGAGCTCATCGAGATCGCGCCCGGCATCGACCTGGCGTCCCAGGTGCTCGACCAGATGGGTTTCAGGCCGATCGTTCGCGAGGTCCGGACGATGCCGGCCCGCTGTTTCGGGTGATCCCTGGGGGACGGGGCCGCCGGGCGAAATTCGGCACGATTACGGCCGGACGCGGAGCCAGCGGATATCCGTGAGGTCGGGCTCGGGTCCCGAGTAGAAGACGACGAGGATATCACCGTCGGGCAGCTTCGCCGCGGCCGGCAGGCCGAGCGAGAATCTTTCCATTTCCGTCCAGGCTTCCCGGAGCGAGCCCTTCTTCGCGGACTGCGACCCGGGGCCCGGTTGAGACAAGGGCATCTCCGTGGCCGGCGGCCACGTCCTCCCGCCGTCCAGGCTCACCCTCAGTTTGATCACCGGGTCTCCCGTCCTGTCCACGTAAATCATGACGATACGGCCGTCTGCGAGTGAGACCGGCGCCGCGGGCTGCCCGGAAACTCCCGTGTCCCAAATATCCGACCAGCTCCGGCCGTTATCCCGGGACCGGCGGGCGTGGATATTCAGGTATTCGGACCCGGCGCGGTCATAGGTCCAAAACAGGTCGAGCAGTGAGCCGTCGGTCAGCAGGCCCGGTCTCTGGTCCCAGTAGAATATTCTGTTATCGGGGTCTCGCGAGACGAGGGACGGCCGCGGCCACGACTGTCCGCCGTCTGAAGAAAAAAGCATCACGGAAGCGTGCCGCCAGGGCGTCCGGTCGAAGTAGGATTTATTGAGCTCGAACTGGAGAGCCAGTTCGCCGTCGGGAAGGGCGAGCACGGGACCCGTCAGGGGGGTCGGCGCAGAGAACGGCGCGGCGTCGACGAGCGAAGGCTCTGACCAGGTTGCGCCGCCGTCGGCCGAAGCCGCGACAAAGACGCGCGTATCCAGCAGTCCTTCCGTGTCTTCGTTGAAGAAGGGGAGGGCGGGGTTGGCATGTTCGACCCAGCAGAGCGCGGCCAGGACCTCGTCCCCGCCGAGCGACGTCGGGTAGGCGGCGCGAAAGAGGCCGGGGCGGCCGTCGATTTCGGGCGGCTCGAACGGGCTGACCGGGGCCGTCCAGGTCTCGCCCTCGTCATCGGACAGCGCGATCAGGGCGCGCTGGCCGGCCGATTCCTTCTTGAGCGGAGCGCCTCTGAACCCGCAGAGCCAGCGTCCCCCCGGAAGCGCGGCCACCCCGGGGAAAGCGCAGCTCGAGCGGCCGGTACCCTTCTCTCCCCGACAGACGATCCCTTGCGCGACGATCTTCATGCGGCTCATGGTAACACGTTCGATCCCCGGGCGCGACGGCGAGGGTGGGTTGAACGCCCCAACCCCATCGCCTATAATGAACTTGCGGCACAGAGGTGGGTTAGGCAAAAGTGCCCAGCGGGAGGAGAGTCACATGAAGCATCCGGCGGACAAAGAACACAAGCCGCGTTACTCCGGCGTCTGGTCGGCCGCGCCGACCCCGTTCGACAAGAACCTGGCGGTCGATGTGGAGTCGGTGAAGCGGATGGTCGACCATCACTACCGGCTGGGCGTCCAAGGCCTGTTCCTCGCGGGGACGAACGGCGAAGGGCCCTGGCTTCCCGAGAGAGAGCTCCGGACCCTCGTCAGGTCCGTGGTCAAGTCCAACCGCGGCCGGATGACGGTCGCCGTCCAGGTGACGGATAATTCCGCGGCCCGGATCGTCGACAACATCGGCCGGGCGGCCGACGACGGCGCCGACCTGGCCGTGATCGCGCCTCCCTATTTCGGCATGGCTTACGCCTCGCCCAGGGAAACCGCGCGGCGCCTGGAAAACCTGTATCTCGAAGCCGTCGGCCGGAGCCCGCTTCCCGTCGGGATCTACGACCGCGGCAACTATTCCGCCGTCGTCATACCGGAAAAAGTTCTCGAAAGGATCTATCTCGAGCCGAACGTCAAGATCGTCAAGGACAGCTCGGTCATCGCGTCCCACCTCGTCCTGGCCGTCAAGGCCCGGCAACGGCGGCCCGAGCTGGCCCTGTTCTGCGGCTACGAGTTCGACTGCGTGAAGTACCTCCGGGCCGGCTACGACGGCCTCCTCCTCGGCGGGGGGGTCTTCAACGGCCACCTCGCCAACCTGATCCTCAAAGCCATGGCGGCCGGTGACGAGAAGACCGCGCAAGCCTTCCAGGAAAAGATGAACCGCCTGATGTACGCGGTTTACGGCGGAAAAAAGATCACCGCCTGGCTTTCTGGCGAGAAATACCTGCTCATCAAGCTCGGGCTGTTCAAGACCTACAAGAACTTCCCCGACTATCCGCTGACCGAAAGAGAGAAGGCCGCCATCGACAAGATCGCGGAAAAGGAGAAGGCGTTCCTTCTGCCCTGACCGCGCGCCGGAGCGAATGGCCGAGCAAGCACCCAAGTCCTCCCGGCGGCCGGTGAGGATCCCCGGCGGCCGGAGGGTCATGGCGCGCCGGGCGGCCGACAACGCCTACTTTCACCAGGACTTTCACGGCGCCCTGAACCAGGCCCTCGTCTATCTCGATCGAAATTTCGGCGCCGGCGCGGTGCGCGCGTATCTCCGCCAGTTCGCCCGGGCCTTTTATGCGCCGCTCATCCGGGAGCTCAAGGACCGCGGGCTCGCCGCCCTGAAAGCCCACCTCGGGCACCTCTATCGGACCGAGGGCGCCGAGTTCACCATCGCCTTCTCCGCCGACGAGCTCGTCCTGAGAGTCGCCGCCTGTCCGGCCGTGGGGCACATCCGGAAGATGGGACTCGCCGTTTCGCCCCGCTTCGCCGAGACGACGAGGACCGTCAACGCCGCGATCTGCGAAGGCACGCCGTTCCGGTTCGAGCTGCTGGAATACGACCCGAAAACCGGCCGGCGCGTCGAGCGCTATTCGAGACGCGACTCGAGGAAGCGCCGTTGATCTCCTGCGTCGATTTCATCCCGGCCTACAGCGAGCTGTTCAAGTTTCTGGAAAAAAGGGGTGGTCCACAGGCCGTCCTCGATTTCTGGAATTTCCTCTCCGATACGTACCTGACCTCCTTGCGCGACCTCGTCGCCGCCCGCGGGCTCGAAGGCTGCTGGCTGTATTGGTCCCGGGCGCTCAACGAGGAGGCCGCCGACTTCACCATGGAACTCGACGAAAAGGCCGGCGAGTTCAGGATCGTCATGCACCACTGCCCGTCGAAGGGCCGGCTCCTCGAGCTCGACCGGATGGCGCCCTACCCGGAGTATTGCCGGCACTGCGACGTCCTCTACCGGCGCGTCCTCGAGCCGCTCGGATACGAATACGACGTCGACCTGAGCGAGGTCGACAAAGCGCGCTGCGCGGTCACCGTCCGCAGACGGCGCGGCTAACGATCCGTCTCTGTCCTTGTTCTCTCCAAACACTGGAGCTCCGTGACGGCGCATCTCCGGTTATCATGGAATAGGCAGGGTCGGATGGGGATATGCCCCTGGCCCCCCGGCCCCTGGGAACCAGTCCCGTCGGTTCCCCCGTCGGCAAAGCCGACGGGCCCCCCTCCGCTACGGGGGTCTTCGGGGCATCTCCCCATCCGACCCTCGGCTCATGGCCACGAAGCGCAGGCGCTCGCCGCGCTTGAATCGCCCTGCCGAGTATGATAAACAAGCCCTCCGATGCCCATTGAGTATCTCGAGGGCGGCGTCCTCTACGAAAACCCGCGGCCCCACGTCCGCAGCCGCCACGGCTATTTTCCCGGCCTGGCGAATCTGGGCTCCAGCGAGCTGATCGCTCTTTTGGTCATCGCCGAGGCCTTTGAGTCCGCCGATGCCACGACCTGGGCGGCCCGGTCCCGCGACCTCGGCAGGACGTGGGAGCTCGAAGGTCCGGTGATCGGCCCTCATGCCCTGCGGAGCGGCCCTGGACTGCCGGCCTCCGATTACCTCAAGCCGACGTCGCTCCGGGACGGCGCCCTCGCCGCCATCGGCTACCGGTTCCACCGTGCCCATCCCGACCAGGGGATCTCGATCGGGGGAACGGGAGGCGTGCTCCCCGGAGACGATATCATCAGTTTTTCGGGCGATGGCGGCCGGACCTGGGCGGCGCCGGACGTCATTCCGAGGACTCGCCCCGAGCTTTATGAGATCTCGGGGCCGTGCCTCGAGCTCCGGTCGGGGGATTTGATCGCGGCGTCGGCTCCTTTCCTGATGCCCGACGGCGCCAACCCGTCGGGCCAGCTCGGGTTCCTTCTCCGGAGCAAGGACAAGGGAAGGACTTGGGGGGATGACGAGGTTTTTTTCAGGTCTCCGGCCGGAAACCTGACACCGTACGAATCCAGGCTCTGCGAGATGCAGGACGGCCGGCTGGTGGCCATCGCGTGGGCTTACGACACGGCCGCCGGCCGCCATCACCCGAACCACCTCGCCGTCTCCCATGACGACGGGCATTCCTGGTCCCGGCCCATCGACACGGACTGCCCGGGCCAGGCGTCCCATCTCCTCTGGCTCGGCGGGGACATGCTCCTGACGATCCACGCCCACCGCGCCGAGGATCCGGGGATCGCCGTCCGGGTCGTGGACTTCCGCCGCGACCTCTGGCAGCCCATCGAAGAAGAGGTCATCTACGGCGCCGGCTCCCGGGTCCAGACGTCCGGCCATCAAAGCCTGGCGGAGATGTTCGTTTCGCTCCGCTTCGGGCAGCCTTCGCTCCTCAGGTTGACCGAAGACGAATTCCTGGCCGTTCACTGGGCGATCGAGGAGCGGGCAGGGCAAAATCAGGACGCACCGGCTGCGCGTCAGGATGAGAGTGCCATGAAGGATTTTGCCACGCTCGATTATGTCCTGGTCGTCGGCTATCTCCTGATGATCGCGGCGATCGGGAGCTCCTTCTACAAGCGCAAGAGCACCGCCAAGGACTATTTCCTGGGCGGCCGGTCCATGTCATGGCTTCCCGTCGGGATTTCGCTCGTTGCCGCCGACCTGAGCGCGATCACGGTCATGGGGGCGCCCGCCTGGGGCTTCAAACACAACATCCAGCTCGCGCTCCTGAGCCTGGGCTACCCGCTCATGGCCCCCATCGTCATCAAGGTCTTCGTGCCGTTCTATTCCCGACTCAACCTGTACACGGCCTATGAGTACTTGGAGCGGCGGTTCAGCCTGCCGGTGCGGGTCCTGACCAGCGTCCTCTTCCAGGTGCTGAGGGGCGCCCACGTGGCGATCGTGATCTATGCCCCGTCGCTCGTCATCAACCTCGTCACCGGCCTGCCGATCTGGCAATGCATCCTGTTCATGGGCGGGTTCACGACCTTCTACACGACTCTCGGGGGCATGAAGGCCGTGATCTGGACGGACGTGATCCAATTCGGAGTCGTCACGTCGGGGATCTTCCTGATCTTCATCAAAGCGTTCACCCAGATCCCGGGTGGCGCCGCGGGCGCGTTCAAGGCCGCCGCCGCAGCGGGGAAGCTCGACCTTTTCAACCTGGCCGCCGACCCGACTCAGTTGACCACGGTCTGGTCGCTGATCCTGGGCGGGTTCGTCCTGTCGATGGCTCCCGTGACGACCGACCAGGCGATCATCCAGAGACTCTTCACGACCAAGTCGACGAAGGATTGCCGCCAATCCATCATCGTCCAGTCCGTGATCATCGTCCCCATCGCCTTCACCCTCTATCTCGCCGGCGTGGCCCTCCAGGTTTATTATCAGGGCCGCCCCGACAGCCTGACCGGCCTGACGAACCCCGACGCGGTGATGCCGTTCTTCGCCGTCCACGAGCTTCCCGCCGGGCTCTCGGGGCTGATCATCGCCGCTATTTTCGGAGCGTCCATGGCCGTGATGTCGGCCGGGATCAATTCCCTGACGACGGCGACCACGGTGGATTTCTACCAACGCCTCTTCCGGCCCGACGCCTCGGCGCAGCGCCTGGCGGCGGTCGGCCGGATGGGCACGGCGCTCTGGGGGTTGGCGATGACCGGACTGGCCCTGTTCGCCGGGCGCCTGGGCGAGCTCGTCAACGCCTATAATCTCGTCAGCAGTCATATCTCGGGGCCGCTGCTGGGCATCTTTCTTCTGGCCGTGCTCGACAAGCGGGCGACTTCGGCCGGGACGCTGGTCGGCGCCGGCGCCGGCCTGGGCGCGGTGAGCCTCGTCAGCGGTCTGACGGATTGGAGCTTCTTTTACCTGGGACCGATCGGACTCGTGGTCACCTACGTCACGGGTCATCTCACGAGCCTGCTCACGACCCCGCCTCCCCCGGACAAAATCAGGGGATTGGTCCTCGGCCAGGGGGAGATCACTTCACTCCGGGACCGCTAGCCGGAAGCCCAGTTTAAAGAGAAAGGAGACGACCATGAAACGACGCGAATTTATCGGAACGGCCGCGGGCGCAGCCGCCCTGACAACCCTCCGCCTGAAAGGATCGCCGGCGGGCCGGGATTGGCCCGGTGGACCGGGGGCGGGACCCGGGCTCCCATCCCAGGACGCCAAGGAAGCGGTCCGCCGTCTGTTCGAGCCGCGGCCGCCGGCCGGGCCGCCGGTCGAGATCATGCTCTCGGGTGACGTCCAGGAGCTCCTGCCCGGGCTCGAGTTGCTGGCGCCCGAGCTCAACCTCAAGCTCTCTCCCAAGGGCCTCCCGGTCAAGGTGAGCCGGATCAAGCAGAACCGGCTTCGTGTCCTGAAAAAGGGAAAAAGGGCGGAGATCCATTACTCCGAGAAAAGCCACTTTTTCCGGGGCCTGGGCCTCCTCCTCCAGGAGATGCGGGAGAGGACCGACTTCGAGATCGTCGAGGAGCCCCAGTTCACGATGTGCGGCACCATGCTCGATGTCTCCCAAGGGAGCGCCGTGATCGATGTGCGGAGCGTCAAGATCCTGATCAACCTGATGGCGGTCATGGGCCTCAACATGCTGATGCTCTACTGCGAGGACAGCTACGTCCTCGAGGGAGAGCCCTGGTTCGGCTATATGCGCGGGAAATACACGCAGGACGACTTCCGGGAGGTCGACCGCTATGCCGCGACCTTCGGCATCGAGGCCATCCCCTGCATCGAGACGCTGGCCCATCTGACCGACGTGCTCCAGTGGGACGCCTACGCGGACATCCGGGAAGACGCCGATACGCTGCTGCCCGGGAGCGAAAAATCCTTCGCTTTCGTCGAGAAGATGGTCGCGGCTTCGGCCGCCCCCTTCCAGACCAAGCGCATCCACATCGGCATGGACGAGGCCTGGCGGCTTGGCCAGGGCAATTATCTCAAGCTCCACGGCTACCGGAAGAAGATCGACATCATGAGCGAGTACCTGAGCCGGGTCCTCGAGATTACCGACAGGCTGGGCCTGCGCCCCATGATCTGGAGCGACATGTACTTTCGCGGCGCCTCGAAGACCGGCGACTACTACGATGAGTCGAGCGCCATCAGTCCCGACGACATCCGGAAGATGCCCAAGAACGTCCAGTTTGTCTATTGGGACTACTACCACAACGAGCCCGCGTTCTACGCCGAGTGGATCCGGCGTCACCAGGAGTTCGGCTCCGACCCCGTCTTCGCCGGCGGCATCTGGGGCTGGCAGGGCTATGGCATGCAGTACGGGAAGACATTCGTCACGACCAACGCCGGCCTGGGCGCCTGCAAGGCGGCGGGCGTCAAGGAGGTTTTCGCCACGATCTGGGGGGACGCGACGACCGAGAGCAACATCTTCGGCCACATCCTCGGCCTGCAGCTCTATGCCGAGCACGCCTTCGCCCGCGAGCTCGACGAGGAGAAGCTGAAAAAACGGTTCGCTTTCTGCACCGGCTGCCGGTACGAGGATTTCTGGGACATCAACAGCGTCAACGTCATCCCGGGAGTCGACAAGCACTCCGACGCCAACACCAGCCGCTGGCTGATGTGGCAGGATATTCTGATGGGCCTATTCGACAAGAACATCGAAGGCCTGCCCCTCGAGAAGCACTACGCCGCGTTGACTGCCAAGATGGAGGCCAACGCCTCGAGGAACGGCCGGTTCAATTTTCTTTTTGAATACTACGCCAAGGTCAGCGCGGTCCTGGCCGTGAAAGCCGAGCTCGGGATCAAGCTGCGGCAAGCCTACCTGGCCAAGGACGCGGGCGCGCTGAAGAGGCTCTCGACGGAAAGGCTGCCCCAGTTGGCCGGGCTCGTGACCGAGCTCCGGGATTATCACCGCGGCTTGTGGATGGCCATCGACCAGCCGCCGGGCTGGGAGGTGATGGACGTTCGCTACGGCGGTCTGCTGTCGAGGATCGCCACGTCGAAATGGCGGATCGACGAATTTCTGGCCGGCCGGGCGGCGCGGATCGCCGAGCTCGAGGAGGAACGGCTTCCCTGGCAGGGCCGGGATGGGGTCAACGACCTGATCTGCAATTCCTATGACAGAATCGTGAGCGCCAGCCGCCTGGCGTATTCGTGGAAGATGTAGGAAATCGCCGCCGGGCCTGACGGCTCAGAGCGGCCGTTCCATGATCAGGTCGGTCGGCACGATGGCGTCCTTGCAGGACAGGACTTTGACGGTCGAGGTCCTGCTCTTGACGTCGATGACCACACAGCTGCCCAGGATGGTTATCGGGAGGCCCTGCCGAATCTTCCGGTAGAGGATCAGCTGCTGCCCGACCTGGAGCCCCTGGTCTTCGCCGATGTCGATGAGCGTCTGCATGTGGCTGCCGATCTGGTTGAGATGGCTCTGCAAATAAACCAGATGGCCCTTGATGCCGTCGACTTCCACCGGCGGCACGTCGTATCCCAGGTCCTTGCCCATCATGCCTTCTTTGGCCTCGAAGGGGACCAGGCGTTCGCCGATGCGGATGCGGTCGCAGGATTTTTCGATGACGGCGACCGACCGGTCCTCGGTGACGTGCAGAACCCGGACCTGGCCCCTGCCGATCGCGATGGGCCCGTATTCGGGAAGCTGATCGTTGAATTCCAGGACCCAGAAAATCTGGCCGGGCTCGATGGCGCCGTCTTTCCCTTTGTTCAGGTAAACGAGGTCGCCGTCGCTGAACATGATTTTATCGTCTTCCCGTTCCGCTCCGATGATCTGCAACTCGGGGATCTCCTTCTCCCACACCGAATAGGAACAGTAAAGATCGGTCTGGTTGATCAGGTCGGTGATCTCCTGATAGATCTTGCCTTTGGAGATCTGATAGCGATCATCCTGCTTTTGCTGGAAGGGCGGTTGCGGGGCGGGCTCCGGCGCGGGCTCCGCTTCTCCGGCGGGCGCAGGCACGGACTCGACCCGCTCGAGCGCTACGTTGCCGCAGGCTTTCGGGACGACGATCTCGTATTTTTCATTCCCCTCCTGGACGGAGATCGCCATGACCGGGAGAGGTTCCCGGCCGGCCCATTCCAGGTCGTGGACGGCCTTGATCTGGCCCTGGGAGCGGAAGATCATCCAGACCATGGTGGTGCCGACGGGGAGCGCTCGCTCCGTGACGGCGCCCTGTCGAAGCTGCTCCATGAACTGGGGGTACAATTGCGGGGCGCCCGCCACTTCGAACCCGCGCCGGACGTCGTCGGCGTATTTTTCCGCGAAGACCTTCATCATCTCCGGGGCCGGCCGGCCGGCGTCCATGGGAAGGAACTTGTACCTGCCGATATCGCGCAGCTTTTTGGTCTGGCCGGACACCTGAAGCGTGACCAGCACCATGACCATCAGTCCGATCAGGACGAGAAGCCGTTTGTTGTTTTTCATCCGGGTCTCCCTAAGATGATTTCGACTCAGCCCTCACGCCAGAAAAAAGATCAACTTTTCCTCTACATTATGGTTTAGTCGTTAGGGAACAGTCAAGTTTAAAAAACTAGAATCATCTCTATTCCCGTGACATCCCTTTCCCGCACTTAGGGTCCAGTCACGGCGGTCCCCCGTCGGACCTTGACGGAGACACTTCCCAAGATACTATTTTTAGATATTGCCATCCCTGTACCCTTCCTATACAGGAAGGGATAATCGTCAGTGTCTCAGGAAAGGTCGGCAGGGGGGCGCCCGCGCCGTGCCACCCTCAAGCTAGCTGATCGCGCTCACAGGAACGTCGACGATTATGGGGAATGGGCGCTGCTTAATGAGCGAACCAGGCGAGGTCGATACGCCGGATGCGGAGGCGGGTGACCGCGGCTCCGCCCTTCGACTCGCCCATCCAGTACGCCAGGAACGCGTGCTTTCCCAGGAAATCGATAGCCACGTAGCAGTAGCCGGCCTGGGGGTCGGTTTCCACCTCCTTGAAGTGCTCCCAGGTTCTGCCCTCGTCCCGGCTGACCGCGCTCACCAGGGGGGTCCGACCGCCGTAAAGCGCGTGGTCCTTGGGGGAGGGGAACCGCCCCGAGTGGTCGTTCCAGACGGCGAGGAGCTCGCCCGACGAGGGGATCCTCTTCAGGGAAAGGGGTGAGTTCGGGGACTTGAAAGGGGAGGGCACGGGGGAAGTCCACGTGTCGCCGCCGTCCTTCGAGGTCATCTCGTACTGGCAGCCCTGGTCGGTCCTGGCCCAGCCGTAAAGGGTCCCGTCCCTGAGCTCGACCGCGCCGGGCTCCTGGAGTCCCGTCCGGGTGGCCGAGGGCAGGGCCCACCAGGAGGCGGATTCGCGCCAGGTCCGGCCGGCATCGTCGGAGAGAAAGAAGACGGCGATGGCCCTGGGGTCGAAGTTCTTCATGTCCTTGGCGTCCTCGCCCTTGAGCCGGTGGAACGCCGCCGGGGCGACCAGCCGGCCGCCCTTGAGCTGGATGACCCGGTCGTTGTTGACCACGAAGTAGCCCGGGGCGGGTATGGCGAGGGTCGCCGGGCCCCAGGATTCGGCCTCATCCGAAGTCAGGCGCATCCAGAGCCGGCAGTCGTCGAGACCGTTCTTCTTGAGATAGAAAAGCGCGATCCGCCCGTCTTGGAGCCGCAGCAGGGAAACGCTCATCACGTTCTCGGCGGCGTCGTTCTTGACGATGATCTCGGGGGGCTTCGGCCAGCTGAGCCCGCCGTCGGCCGAAGTGACCGCGGCAACGTCGGCCGAAGCGTTATCGTCACCTCCGCCCGTGAACCGGGTGTAGGCGAACATCAGCCGCCCGTCGCGAAGCTCCATGAACGCGCCCTCGGAATTCCGGGGGTTGGCGGCGCTCGTATCGAGGTCAAGGACAACGCGGTTCTCGGGGGCTGGGCTCTGGGCCCGGGCCGGGACGCGACAAAGGATCGGGCTCGCCATGACGAACGCGGCCAGCCCCCAGGTGAAGCTCGTTTTCACGTGAGTACCTCTTTTGTCATCGCTTGGCCGCCGGACGAGGCGGCGCCGGACCTATTCTCGCCCGACCCGGCCGCGCCGTCAAGAAGCGGGATCGCTCGACAGCCCGAACTGGCAAGCCTCCCTCAGATCAGGCGGAGATAGAGCCAATAGACGACGGCGTTGATCAGCGTGAGCGAAGCGCCGACGCGCATGAATCCCAGAAAAGTGATGGACCTGTCGCCCCGCGCCTCGGCATTCTGAACGATGATCACGTTGCTGGCCGCGCCCAGGATCGAAAGGTTGCCGGCAATCGTGCTGCCGGCCGCCAGGGCCATCAGGTCCCTTGTCGAAGCGCCCGCCTGGAGAAGCAGCGGCTGGAGGAGCGCCACGAGCGGCACGTTCGAGATGAACTGACTCAAGCCCACGCTGACGCCGATGATCGTCCCGGGCGCGCTCAGGTCGAGGCGCCACCGTGTCAGGAGCGATTGGAAGACCCCGGTCCGCCAGACGGATTCCATGAGGACGAACATGGCGGCGAAGAAGACCAGCGTCCCCCAGTCGAGCCGGCGGAGCAGGGCCAACCGGCGACGGCTCAGGAGCAGGATCGGGAGGGCCGGGATAACGGCGATCGCCACGAGCGGCAGATCGAAGCCGACGTTCGCCAGAGCCGCGATCACCTTGACCGCGACCAGGACGAGCAGCAGGGCCAGCGAAAAGCGGGCCAGGCCGGTCAGCTTCGGGTCGGTGACGGACACAGCCGCCCGATCGGGGACGATCGACCTGAACTGGTTTTTGAAAAAGAGCCGGAGCAGCGCATATGACGCCAGCAGGTTCAGGAGCGTCGGCACCATCAGCCAATATGAGAACGTCGCGAACGTGGGATGGCTTTCCCCGAGCGCGATCAGGAGGTTCTGCGGATTGCCGATCGGACTCGTCACGCTGCCGATCGTGATCCCAAAGGCGAGTCCGAGGAGGAGCACTCCGGGCGCCACCTTGTTTTTCCGGGCGAGCAGGAGGACGACCGGGGTGCCGATGATGGCCACCGTATCGTTCATCAGGAAGACTGAGCCCGCCGCCGACCCGAACAGGACCAGGAGCAGGAGGGTGTCGAGCGACCGTGCCCGGCCGAAGACGGAAAAGGAGATTTCCTCGAGGTAACCGCTGTCCTCGAGTGCCCGGGCGATGACGAACATCCCGAAAAGCAGAGCGAGGACGTCCAGGCGGACGGACCGCCTAGCCGCCTCCGGCGAGATCTGCCCCGTGAGAAGGACGATGACGGCGCCGAACAGCATGACCTGCCAGATGAGAAGCCTGACGCTTCCGACCTTCCGGACGGCGATGAGAATGAAAACCAAAGCCAGGGTGAGAAGCGGGATGGGCATGGCGGGTATCGCGAAACTGGAAACCTTGTGGTCGATATAAGCCCCTCAGTATAGCAGATTGCCGGCCGCTGTCCAGATCGCTGGCCGCCGACTCGAACGGCAACCAGTGGGTTGTGGGAGACTTCGGCCCGAAGGGATTGTTCCGACGGGGATGGCGACTCCAGGGACGAAATCCTCGCCGCCTTCGGGATACACGGCCTGTGGCTATGGAATGGGGGGACATGGGTCCAGGTTGCGTTGCCGGCCAAGGCCGCAAGCATCCCTGCGACGCGCGCGACTCCTCAGTGGTCCTGGCGGCTAAGCCGGTGCCGAGCGGGCGCGCCTGTCACTCGCCCTTCGGCGGGTGCCCTTTACGGTCTTTACGGTGGTCATAGAGCGCGGCGCGCTTCCCCGCGGGGACCAGATCGTCCCATTTCGTCAGGGGCTCGACTTTGGCGACCGGCGAAGCGGTCCGGAAGCGCAGGCTGACGATCTGCTGCGGCCTCACCGGGAAGCTGTAATTCGGGCCGCCTTCGAGCCGGCGCGCGTTTTGGCCGGTCAGGTCCGTCATGGCCGCCTGTTCGTGAGGCAGATCCAGGGCGACCTCGACTTTGCCGGCCCGCCCGAGGCATTCCACCAGCCGGACCTCGATGTCCGGACCGTCCCGCCGCACGACCTCGGCGATGACGTTCGACGATGTCCGGAGGAACGATCTGGACGCCCGCACGGCGCTGCCCTCGACGGCCGTGACCGGACAATTATACTCCCAGGCGAGCTGGGGCACGCGCGCCTCGTCCCAGCCGGCCTCGTGCGCCACCAGGGCGTATTCGAGCCGATGGGCCCCCTTGCCGCTCAACCAGGAATTGGGATATCCGTAGTACTTGTCGGTCGCATTGAGGAGATAGATGACGGGCGTCCGGTCGTTGATCTCGCGGCCGGTGAGCCCCCGATCGAGAAGCGCCACTCCTCCTCCGCCGGGCAGCTCATAATCGCTCCACCTGACCACGGGATTGATCCCCTTGACCCAGCCGTGGAGGCCGGGGTTCGGACGAGCCCAGGGGCCGTGGGTGAACCCGAAGGGGAGGCCACGCCGGATCTCCGCCGGCGCGGCGGCCAGCGGGAACTCGGCGACGACCACGGTGAGATTCGGGATATCGTTGAGCTCGGTCTCGAAATCGATCCGGGGATGGCTTTTATAGAACCGCATCAACCGTCTCGTCCGGGTCCCGCCGATGAACCCGCCGCGGACATCCACGGTCATGGCGACCGGCCCTTCCGTAACGGCGATCTCCGGCCTGAAGTCGCTCGAGCTCGACAGCCGCGGCCGCTTGGGGCGCGGGTCCATGAAATCCCCCGGGTCGCCCTGACCCATGCGCTTCTCGGCGACCAGCACGTTGGCCGGGCCACCGAGCATTTCCCGGCCCGAGGGCTTGGTCCTCAGGCTGACAAGCGCCCCTGTTGCCGGGTCCAGGCGCGCGGCATAGAACTCCGTTTCGATGACCGGCGGCAGGCCGGCCGGCTGCGGGTCGGCAGGCGGCACCGCCTCGAGCTTGGCGCCGACGACTCCGGTCGACGGGACCTCAAAACGGCAGAGCGTTGTCCCGTCCCCGGCCGATTCGCTCGCCGCGCCGGCGAGTCTCGTTCCGGCGGGAAGCTTCAGGCGGAGCGGGTCGGTGCGCGTCCAGTTGGCGGGGTTGAAGAGAGCCACGCCGTCGCCCTCGCCGGTCAGGCTTCTCGCCGCGGCCCGGAGCTCGTCCGCGCTCGCCGCTTCCACCCAGCTGAGCCGGTCGCGGACGTCCCAGGAGGTCTCATGTTCGAAGACCATCCCCCCCGCCGAACCCCAAAGCGAATTGCGGTCCATGCACAAGAGCATCTGAAGCCAGGCGTGATAGAACCGTTCCGCCGGGTATTCGTGACCCGACCTCAGGCTGGCGATCGCGCCCAGCGTCTCGGCCGCCTGCAGGGCATGTTCATCCCGGCGGAACCAGCTCTTGACGCGCGGGTTCTGGATCCAGAAGGAGTCGAACGTATAGCCCGTCCCGCCCCGCGCCGTGGGGAGCTTGATGTCCCCGGACCGGATGCCCGGCAGGACCGCATCGACATATTTCGACAGCGTCGTGAAGCGGAGGTCGGAGTCCGGGCGGTAGGCTTGCCACTGCCGGAGAAAATCGCTCGGGTTTTCCGGCCGCGCCGGCGCCAGCGAATAGTCGCCGCCGCCGGCGAGGATCAGGAGCGGCGCGCCGGCCGGATTGGCGGGCATCTTGGAGGCGATATACTGTGCGGTCTTATCGAGCTGGACTGCCGTGAGCGGCTCCTTGGCGTGGAAGGCCCCGCCCAGGTCTTCGGCGTACTCGCCGAGGGCGAACGTTAGGATGCTCGATCCGTCGGGAGATTCCGATAAGAACATGCTCTTGTCGGTAGGGTTGCACCGGCAGTAGACAAGGGCCTCGAGCCCGAGCCCCGCGGCGAGCTGGGGCATCTGCTCGTGGGTGCCGCAGAGGTCGATGGCCCAGAGAAACCGGGGCCGGACGCCCATGACCGCCTGCTGCCAGCGCAGCCCCTCGACGCCCATCCGGACCAGAGCCTCGCCGCCCGACAGGCTGGCCGTCGATTCGAGGAAGAAGGCGTTGACGAGCTCCACGCGCCCCTCCCGGACCCGTCTCTTGAGCTCGGCGAAGCGCTCCGGCTCGAAATTCAGGATGGCGATCATGTTGTTGCACTCGGACAACACGAATTCGTAGTTCGGGTCGTCGCGGACGCGGTCGAGGTGGTCGAGATAGGAATTAGCGCAGTAATCCCGCTCCGCCGACCAGTTGGTCAGCCAGCCGCAGCTTGCCGGATGGAAATTCGGGACGACAAAAACGCGTGAGGGGAGGGCGACGGGGACCACTTTTTGCGGGGCCGCCGTCTCGCGGGGCGACGGGCGCGCCGGGGGTTTTTCCCCGGCCTGCGCCGCGCCGGCGGCCATAAAACACGCTCCGACCAGGGCGATCATCGATCTCGAAACCATGGGCATCCTCCTGGGCCGGAGCCGTCCCGCGGCCAAGGCTGTATTTAGCACAATTCGTGCCCCAATACCAATAAGGGGATGTCGTAGGATGCATCATCGAACACGTGACGGCGACGATCCCACTGAGGGGTGGCACGGCGATAGCCCCTGCGCGCCCGGAGCGGCGGGGCCCTAAGAACCCAGGCATGCGGCCAGATAAACGGAGATTATTGCAGGAGCCGGCGGGATGTTGACTCCGGCCGTCGAGGGATGATAGGTTTGGCACCATGAGCTTGACCTCTTTCGAGCGGGTGATGACCGTTATTTCGGGGGGCATCCCGGACCGCGTGCCCACCGATCTCCACAACTTCCTGCCGGCGGCGAAAGCGGCCGGGATGAAGCTTTCCGAGTGCTTCCGAAGCGGCGAGCTGATGGCCGAGTCCCAGATCCTCGCCCGGCGCCGGTTCGGGCATGACATGCTCCTCGTCGAGAACGGGACCGCCGCCCTGGCCGAGGCCATGGGCTGCGGCGTGATCTACCCCGATGACACGGCCCCCCTTGCTGTCGAACCCGCCCTTCGGGATCTCAAGGACATCGACCGGCTGCGCCCCGTCGACCCCGGGAAGGATTTTCCCCTGACCGAGGTGGTGAAGGCCGTGGCCATCCTGCGCCGCGAGTTCGGGGACCGGGTCTTCGTCATGGGCCGGGCCGACCAGGGACCGATGTCGCTCGCGGCGATGCTCCGCGGCCACGGCCAGTTCTTCCTGGACATCGCGGAAGAATCGAACGCCCCGCTGATCGAGCGCCTGATGGATATCTGTTCCGAGAGCGGGCTTCGCTACGCGATGGCGCTCCGGGCCGCCGGCGCTCACGGGACCTCCCTGGGGGAGCTCGGGTCGGACACGATCTCGCCGGCAATGTACCGGCGGTTCACCGTCCCGCGCCTCTCGAGGTTCTACGGCGCCATGAGGGAGGCGGATTTCCCGGCTTCGCTCCATCAGTGCGGCAACACCGTGGCGGTCCTCGATGACATGACGGCGACCGGCGCCGCTATCCTCGAGCTCGACCCCGCGACTAGCCTGCGGCAGGCGAAAGAGAAGACCCGCGGCCGGGCGGCGGTCCTGGGGATGGTCGATCCGGCCAACGTGCTCGAACGGGGCACGCCGGAGCTCGTTTCCGCCAGGTCCCGGGAGGCGATCGAGGTCCTGGCGCCCGGCGGCGGCTTCATCCTGGGACCCGGCTGCGCCCTGACCCCCGAGACGCCCGAGGCGAACGTCATGGCCATGCTCGAGGCGGCGGAGAAGTTCGGCCGCTACAACCCCGACGGCAGCTTGAAGCGAGACTGAGCCGATCTGGCAGCCGAAGACGCCCTGAAGCGGGGCCGCCGCCGTCCGGTAAGCCGTCCGCAGGTTGACTTTGCCGCGCGAGATATGATATCCGGTTCGGCGTGGAGGTGACCGATGTCCAATGACGACGAAAAGAAACACGTAACCGGCGGTGAGACCGAAGGCGGTATCACCAGTTCCTATGCCACCGACGACGGCGTCAAGCTCAAGGTGGGCTACTCCTTCATGGGCTCGATCTACGACGAGGCCGAGGAGAAGGCGGTGCTGGCGGCCATGAAGCAGGATTCCCTGACCATGGGCCCGAAGACCGCCGAGTTCCAGGCGAAATTCGCCAAGATGTGCGGGGTCAAGCACGCCCTGGCCTGCTCCAACTGCACGACCGGCATGCACCTGGCCACCCAGCTCTTCGACATCCGGCCGGGCGACGACGTGATCGTCACGCCCACGACCTTCATCGCCACCTCGCTCGTCGTTCTCAAGGAGGGCGGGCTGCCGATCTACGCCGATATCGACCCGCGGACCTATAACATCGATCCCGAAAAGATCGCCGAGAAGATCACGCCCAAGACCAAGGCGATCTACGTGGTCCATTACGGCGGCCTGATGTGCGACATGGACCCGATCATGGAGATCGCCCGCCGGCACAATCTCTTCGTCCTCGAGGATTGCGCCCACGCCGTCAACGCCGAGTACAAGGGGCGAAAGGCCGGGACCATCGGCGATATCGGCGTGTTCTCCTTCCACTCGCTCAAGAACATCACGACCTGCGGCGAGGGCGGGATGATCACGACGAACAACGATCACTTTGCCAAGGGCGCCGAGAAGCTCCGCTGCATGAACCTCATCGACTGGGAGCCGGGGCAGACGAAATGGAAGTTCGGTCCCTCGGTCCTGGAGAAACAGGGCCGGCTCGACTACTGGCTGCCGTCCCACTTCGACGTCGATGATTGGAACGGTCACTGGGGCTGCAACTACCGGATGAACGAGATCCAGGCCGCGGTCGGCGTCGCCCAGCTCGACAAGCTCGAGATGCTGACGGAGAAGCGCCGGGCCATCGGTCACAAGCTCACCGCGGGGCTGACCGGGATCAAGGGCGTGACCCCGGTCTATGAGCCGTCCGACTGCAAGCACGTCTTCCATCTCTACACCGTCTGCATCGAGGAGCAGGAGCTCGGCGCCTCGAGGGACGACTTCCTGCGCGTCCTGTATAAGGAGGAGGGCATCCAGGGGATCCTCCACTACCAGCCGACCTATCATTTCACCGGGCTCAAGAAGCTCGGCTACGCCCAGGACCTCTGCCCGAACGCCGAGCGGTTCTTCTACAAGCGCGAGTTCAACCTGCCGATGCACCCGCGCCTGACGGACGACGATGTCGAGGCCATGATCCGCGGGATCCGCAACACCGCGGAGAAGGTGCGGAAATAAGCCTTTGCTCGGGAAGCCGCGCCCGCCCCGGCTCTCACGCGGCCGGGGTTTCCCTTTGCTGATGTTGGCCCCATGATCTCCTGAGATCTTGAGGAAGGAGAGAGAGGATGAGAAAGCCGGCCGCCGCCCTCGGTATCCTGGCGGTTTTTTCGGTGCTTTGTCCGCCCCTGATCCATGCCCAGAAGGCCGAGGTCAAAGCCTACGAGGCCTTTGAACAGATCGACGAGCACAACCAGCTTCCCCTCAACCCCTATCCGCCGTTCGGCCTGCTCACGGGCTACATCTGCTATCCCAATCAGTTCTACGGCAGCGTGCAGTTCCAGGTCACGCCGCGGCGGTTGCGCCTGCTCGTCGCCGAGAACGAGTACCTCAAGATCGCCATGTGCCCCGACTATGGCGGTCGCCTCTACTACATGTACGACAAGGTCCGACAGCGCGAGGTCATCCACCGCATCACCACGGCCTCCAAGTTCTACAACGCCGGCATGGGCCTCCAGTACGTCTCCGGCGGGCTTGAGCTCAACATCCCCAACGCCCACTCGCAGACGAACGCCCGGCCCCGGGAGTGCCTGATGCGGCGGAACGCCGACGGCTCGGTGTCGCTCGTCATGAGCAACACCGAGAAGATCGGCAGGATCCACTGGTCCGTCACTTTCACCTTAAGCCCGGGCGAGGCGCGCGTCCGCCAGGACGTGCGGATCGCGAACGAAACCGCCGTCGAGTCCCGCTACCTCTACTGGGCGAACTGCGGCATCCCCCTCAAGGAGAACACGGAGTATATCTACCCCGAGACCAAGGGCGCCATGCACGGGAAATACGAAACGGTCTTCTCCTGGCCGACCTACGAGGGGATAAACCTCGCCCTGATCAAGAACCTCGAAGAGATGCTCGGCGTCTATATGCTCGAGGCCAGGGAGGGTTTCTTCGGCTATTTCAGCCACGACGAAAAGGCCGGGCTGGCCCACGCCGCTGACGTCAACGACCTCCCGGGGAAGAAATACTGGAGCTGGGGCTGGGCCGAGGACGCCCAGCATACGAAGTTGACCCACACCGACGGCGTGGTCTACGGCGAGGTCCAGGCGGGCCGGGTCGTCATCCAGGAGAAGTTCGACCGCCTGGCGCCGCTCACGTCCCAAGTCTGGACGGAGTTCTGGTATCCCGTCGGCGACATCGGCGTCTTCAACGGCGCCTCCGAGAACGCGGCCGTCCGGTTCTCGGTCGAGCCGAAGACGGCGGGTGAGGCGGCTGCCCAGATCCCGTCCAGGCCGCGGCCCCGGCCCGCGAGGTCACGCTCGCCATCATCAAGGCCGGGGCCATGCGCTCAAGACCATAAGGCAGGCCTGGCTTGCGACCCGAGAAACCGCTGTCGCTTACCGCCGAGTTCGCCTGCCCCGCCGCTGAACTCGACCGGGTCTCGCTCGAGATCAGGCGAACGGACGGCCGGCTCCTGGCCGAGGTCCGGTCGAAGGTCCGCAAGGCGAAGCCGTTCGACAGCTATTTCATCCCGGAAGAGCGCCGGCCGGCGGCGGCCGAGGACTTCACCGCCGAGGGCGTCTTCGCCAAAGAAAGCGCCCTGGCCGAAGACTGGTTCTATCACCTGCCGGCGCAGAAAAAGCTCCTCGAGGAGTGCCTCAGGACCGACCCCTTGTTCAGCCGGGCGCACACCGAGCTCGGGCTGGTGGCCTTCCAGGCCGGGCGGTTCGACGATGCCCTGGCGCATTTCGACAAGGCGCTCGTCCGCGTTCCCGATGACGGCCGCACTCTCTACTATAAAGGCCTTTGCCTGCGCTGGCTCGGACGGCCCGAAGATGCCCATTACTATCTCCGCCATGCCGGCCGCTTCGGGTATGAGGCGCAGGAGCGCGTGGCCGAAGCCGAGATGGCCATCCGCGCGGGGGACCTGGCCGAGGCAGACCGCCACCTGGCGCGCGCCATCGCGGTGAACGGCACGGTCGCCAAGGGCTATGTCCTGCGCGCCTTCATCCGGAACCGGCTGGGCGACGCCGCCGCGGGGCGCCGGCTGCTCGAGCAGGCGCTCGCCCTCGACCCTGAGAACTCGCTCGTGCTTTCGGCCCGGGCCGCCCTTGACGGCGGGAAGGGGCCGGCGGCTGATTTTGTGCGCGCGCGGTACCGGGATTTCAGCGAGGAGCCGCTCGAGGCCGTCGCCCAGCTTTATGCGGCGGGTTTTTTCCCAGAGGCCTATGCCCTCCTCGGCCTCATCGAGAATAACAACCCGATCATCCGCCTCTACCAGGCCGAGCTCGAATCGCTCCTGAACAAGAAGAGCGCGCCTCGGACAGGCCCCGAACTCAACATGGATTTCGCCTGGCGGCTCGAGGAGTATCTGGCCCTCAAGCACCTGCTGACGCTCCGGCCAGAGGATGGCGAGCTCAACTATCACCTCGGCAACTTCGTCTACGCCCATGACCTCGAAAAAGAGGGGGTGTCCCTTTGGGAGAAGGCGTATGGCCTGGGATATAAAGACAAGGTGTCTCTCTTCTCGCTCTACCGCGCCGGGAAAAAGCTCCAGCCCGCCGAGGACAGGCCTTTCGCCTGGCTCGAGGAAGCGCTGAGGCTCGACCCGAACGACGCGTATCTTTTCGACGCCTACGTCGCTGAAATCAAGGCGCGACGCGGCGTGCCGGCCGCCATCGAAGTCCTGGAAGCCAACATCGGGCGGTTCATGAACTGCTTCACGACGTGCGGCACGCTCCTCAACGAGTACCTCGGGGCCGGCGCCTACGACAAGCTCGAGGCCTTTGCGGGGCGTCTCAACATGCCCTATTTCTGGAGACCCTCGTTCGGCCGGACCTGGGCTTTGATGAAAATGGCCCGCGGCTACCGGAAGATCCAGGAGAAGAGATACGACGAAGCCCTGGCCTTTTTCGAGGCGGCGGGGCGCGTGCCCGAGACGCTCGAGAAAAACTACTTCGAGGACGAGCCTGTCAAGGCCCGCCGGCTGTTTTATACCGGCTACTGTCTGTCCAAACTCGGGAATAACGCGGGAGCCCAGGCGGCCTGGACGGCGGCGCTCGACATCCAGCAACACATCCGGTTTGAGGCGTCCTACAACTTCACCTTGATGCAGGTCCGCTATTACCAGGCTTACTGCCTGCGGGGGCTCGGCCGACCCCAGGAAGCGGACGTCTATCTCCGGTCGATCGGGGAATTCGCCTCGAGCTCGGGGATGGACAATGCGTCACGCCAGGGCAAGCGGCAAATCCTTGACCTGGCTTATTTGGGACAGGAGGCCAATCTCGATAATTTCGATAAATTCGATAGTGAATTGGGCGTCACGAGCTTCGCGACCATGACCACCTCGGTCGAGCGATAGGATCGGTGCCCCGTGATGTGGTGAGGCTCTGGGACGATTCTCTTTATTTCTCCAGCGTACGTGGCGTATCCCTTTTCCGTTTTTGAGCTCAATACATACTCGCCGCCCTCAACCCCGGGCTCCCTCGAAGAGCGTCCCGGTCGGGCTGAACCCTCAACGTCGCCGCGTCCGCCGGCGCCGATCACCTTCCATGCCAGCTTATCACCGCGTTTATCGTCGCAGAGCCTGGGGTGAGTTGACATTTCCCCCTCACCCGCATAACCTTGGCGCGTCGGCTGGTCGAGGGAACCGCAAGGAGGCAGCAAGATGTACGACGGCGTGATGGATGACATCAGGACCTGCGTGGCGCTCGGCACCCCCAGGAGGCTCCCGGTCCTGGCCCTGAGCGAGGAATTCGACGTCAAGTGGTACGGCCGTTACTCCTACGAGGAGACCTGCCAGGACGGCGACAAGATGGCCGAGACCTGGATCGCCGCCACCGAAGCCTTCGACTACGACTGGGCTTGGCTGCAGGTTGACGACTGTTTCGAGTTCGAGCCCCTGGGCGTCGGCTGCGTCGGCCAGGGTAATATCCTCAGGGCCACGAAAGACTACCTTCCGCCTGCTCAGGGGACACTGAACGGCCTCAGAGTGCCGAATCCCCTAAAGGACGGCCGGATGCCGGAAAAGCTCAAGGCGCTGAAGCTTGTCCGCCGGCATTTCGGCGATAGGGCCTGCGTCTGCGGCTCGACCGCGGGGCCTTTCTCCTCCGCCTGCCTGCTCTTCGGGCTGACCGAGGCGCTGATGATGATCCACACCGACCCTGGGCTGCTCGAGGCCGCCTGCGAGTTCTTCGTCGATGTCCAGATCGAGTGGGGGCTGGCCCAGTTTGACGCCGGGGCCCATGCCCTCTGGCTCGGCGACTGCAACGCCATGAGCAATCTCATCTCCGTGGAACAGTACAAGAAGTTCGCCTTGGGGCCCTGCGCCCGGGTTGTCGAGGCGTATCGAAAGGCGGGCGGGCTGACGTTCCTCCACAACAGCGAGGAGTCCGTTCCCCATATCCTGGCCTCCGTCGAGCTCGGACCGAGCGTGATCAACGTCGGACCCGGCATCGACATCGGCCGGGCCAAAGAGGCCCTGCGCGGCAAGGTCTGTCTCGGCGGCAATCTCGACCCGATCCGGGTGTTGATGAACGGGAAACCGGAGGAGGTGGCCGCGGAGGCGGAGAGGATCGTCCGCGTCGCCGCCCCGGGAGGCGGGTTTATCTTCAACACCGGCGAGATGAACCCCCGCGATGTGCCGGTCGAAAACATGAAGGCGCTGGTGCGAGGCGCCAGGAGCGCCGGGAGCAAAAGGAGCATGAGGATGATCAAAGTCGGACTTGTGGGCTACGGATTCATGGGCCACATGCATGCCCAGTGCTATGGTGCGGCCGGCGCCAAAGTGGCGGCCGTCGCCGACGTCGAGCCGGACAGGCGCCGGGAGGCCGAGGAGAAGCTTAAGTGCCTTTCCTTCCCCAGCCTGGACGAGTTGCTGAGATCCACCGAGGTCGACCTCGTGGACGTCTGCACACCCACCTATCTCCACGAGGACCTGGTCGTGGCGGCGGCCGGGGCCGGCCGGAATATCATGTGCGAGAAACCGATGTCCCTGACGGTCGAGTCGTGCGACCGGATGATCGCGGCCGTGGAGAAAGCGGGCGTCGCCTTCATGACCGGCCAGGTCGTCCGGTTCTGGCCCGAATACCAGGTCGTCAAGGAGCTCATCGATTCGGGCCGGCACGGCCGCGTCGAGTGGCTGAGCGCCCGGCGGCTGAGCCCGCCGCCGACCTGGGCCTGGCAGGGATGGCTCCTTGACCCGGCGCGCAGCGGGGGCGGAGTTCTCGACCTCCACATCCATGACCTCGACTACATCCAATGGCTCCTGGGCCTGCCGAAAAAGGTCCTGGCCACGGGCGCCGCGGGGCCGCACGGCGGCTTGGACTCCGTCATGACATTGGCGTGGGGGCATGAGTCGGGGGCGAAGAGCGCGGCCGAAGGGTCCCTGTATCTGTCGCCGGGATTTCCCTTCAGCATGGCGCTCCTCGTGGCCTGCGAGAAGGCGACGATCCGCCTCGACAGCGCGGCCTCGCCCTCGCTCGTCGTCTATCCTTTCGAGGGCGCGGCGTTCGCACCGACCCTGCCCGAGCCGAAAGTCGGGGTCTCGAGCGAGACCCAGGGCAACATCGGGTCGCTCGGGGGCTATTACAACGAGATCAGGTATTATCTCGACTGCCTCGAGGCCGGACGGAAGCCCGGCGTCGTCACGCCCGAGGGGGCGCGGGAATCGGTCCGGTTCTCGCTGGCGGTGGCCGAATCCGCGAGGACCGGAAGAACCGTCGACCTGGGTTGACCCGGTCCGGCAAAACTCTGCGAACGGAGGGAGATCATGTTTATCAAGAGCATCAGCTACTGGTCGTTTCGCGGGGGGCTCGAGGGGACGCGGCCGGTGGCCGAGGTCTTCGCCCAGGCCAAGAAGGAGGGCTTCGAGGCGGTCGAGGTGGCGTTATCCGCCGGGGGAGAGCTGGGGCTGTCGGCCACGGAGAAAGACGCGCAGGGCGTCGTTCGCGCGGCGCGCGACGCGGGAGTCCGCATCGCGTCCGTCGCCACGGGCCTTTTCTGGGGGAAATCGCTTTCCTCTAACGACCCCGGGGTTCGGGCCGAGGCGCTGGAGATCGGCCGCCGGCTCATCGACGCCGCCGCTTGGCTCGACGCCGGCGCGGTCCTTCTCATCCCGGGCGCCGTCGATGTCTTTTTCGACCCCGCGGCCGGCGTCGTGGATTATGACACCGTGCACAAAAGGGCGAGCGACGCCGTCGCCTCCCTGCTGCCCCTGGCGGCCGCGTCGAAGATCGCCATCGGCCTGGAGAACGTCTGGAACAAGTTCCTCGTCGACCCGTTCGCCATGCGGGCCTTCATCGACCAGTTCAACTCCGATTGGCTGGGCGCCTATTTCGACGTCGGCAACGCGATGCTCGTCGGCTACCCGGAGCAGTGGATCCGGATCCTGGGGAAAAGGATCAAGCGGGTCCACCTCAAGGATTTCCGGCGCGGCGTCGGCACGGCGGACGGGTTTGTCGATCTTCTGGCGGGCGACGTGAATTGGCCGGAGGTGATGAAGGCGCTCCGCGACGCGGGGTACAGCGGGCCGCTGACGGCCGAGATGATCCCCGCCTACAAGCACTGCCCCGAGGTCTTGATCGGCAACACCTCGCGGGCCATGGACGCCATCCTCAGCCTTTGAGGAAGGGCCCGAGCTTGGCGCCGAACAGGCGCTCGGCATTCGTCCGGAGGATCAGCCTTTTCGCGCCGTCGTCCATCTCGGCGTTGTCGATCCGGGCCCGCTGCATGGGGGAAAAATAGAGCGGCGTGTCCGAGCCGAACAGGATCTTCTCCGGCCCCACCTCGCGGACGCCCCACTCGATCAGGTTGCTGGTAATGGAGAACGAGCTCGAGGTATCGACGTGGACGTTGCCGTGCCGGCTGGCCGCCACGGCCCGCACCTGGCGGGTCAGGTTGCCGTCGAGGCTCCAGCCGCAGTGGGCCAGGATGAAGCTGACCTCGGGGAACCGGTCGGCGAACGGGAGAAAGTCGGGCGGCAGGCTCGGGACTCCGCCGCTGTGGCTCAAAATGACCGCTCCGTTGGCGGCGGCAAACTCGAAGATCTTGTCTCCGTGCTCCTTGATGGCGTAGCCGTGGAAATCGGGATGGACCTTGATGCCGATGCAGCGCGGCGTTTTCAGGATCTCGGCCGCCTGGCCGTAGGTCTCCGGCCGGGTGGGATCGACGACGGCCCACTGAAAAAGCCCGGGATACCGGCCGATATCGGCGGCGAGATCGGCGTTGGCCCGGACCGGGTCGTCCCCGAATTGGGTGAAGAGACCCTGGAGCGGCGAGACGAACGTGAACTCGACCCGCGCCCGCTCCGCCCGGCGGAGGACATCCTCCGGGCCGCCGGAATAGAAACCGTCGATGACCTCGAGCGGGCAGCCCTTGTACCGGCCCACGTGGCCGTGGACGTCGATCGCCCGGATCGACCGGACGTCGCCGGGTTCCGGCGTCAAACTCATTCGGCGTCTTTGAGCTTGGCCAGGTTCGAGAGCATGGTCTTGATGTCTTTCCAGCCCCTGATGCCCACGTAGATCGTGATCGTCGAATACCACAGGATGACCGCGGCCGACATCAGGTTCCAGAACCAGTGCTTAAGCATGGGAACCTCCCTCGAGGGCCGGAAGTTTTGGTTGGGGCTTGAGTCAATGAGCCGATGATCATGGCGGCCGCCACGATGAGATAGGTGGCGATCCCGGAATAATAGGGTCCGATCCTCTTGGCCAGCCCGGCCGTCGACGGCAGCTGCTCGAGGACGAGGAAGGTCACGGGAATCACCGCCCCGAAGAAGATCGCCGCGGTCGCTCCCCAGTTATTGGATTTCTTCCAGTAGCTGCAGGCGATGAGCAGGACGGACATGCTCGACAGGTAGATCGTCCCCGTGACGCCGAGATAGGTCCACAGGTCGCCCTTGAGTGGATACCAGAGGCCGAAGACGAGGAGGAACACCCCGATCAGCGCCACGATCGACCGGTTCCAGAGCAGCCCCTTTTTCTCGGACCACGGCTTTTTCCGGAACGGCGCCATGATGTCGTTGTAGATCACGCCCGCCCAGGTGATCATGTAGGACGAATCGGTCGACATATCGGCCGCCAACATGGCCGCGATCAGGAGCCCCATCAACCCGGCCGGCAGGAGCTGGCTGAGAAGCATCGGCATGGCGCCGAGCGTATTCGTCCCGACCTGGGTGGCCGTGAGGTAGGCCAGCGCCGCCATGCCCCAGATCCCCGGGATCATGAACCGGCTGACGAAAAAGAAGGCCGTCCCTTTGTAGACCTTCAGTCCGGTCTTGGTGTCCTTGGAGGACAGGACGCGGACGATCGTCGTTTGCCAGGTCAGGACGGCGGCGGTGTTGAGCATCAGGTTGAACAGGACGAACTCCCAGCCCAGATCGGAGTTGACGAAGGGGTTGAACCCGCCGGCGCCGAGCTTTGTCTCGACGGCCGCGATGATCGTCCCCCAGCCGACCTTGCTGATGATCACGATGGTGACGACGATCAGGCCGATGCTCATAACCACGAACTGGAGGAAGTCGGTGACCAGAACGGACAGCATGCCGCCCAGTATGGTGTAGATGGCGACCATCAGGAGCAGGGCGGTCATTGTGATCTCGAGGTACCTGATGTTCATGCCCGTGACCTGGACCAGGAACTCGCCGCCCGTCCGGAGGAAGACACCCATGTTGAGAAGGCCTCCCAGGACGATGACGACGCCCGCGGCCCAGCGAATCTTGGGGCCGAACTTCTTCTCGAAAAGCTCCGGGATGGTCATGACGCCGGAATCCCGGAGCGGCTTGATGCAAAAACCCGTGACGCCGATCAGGAACATGGCGGCGGCCTGAAGCAGGCCCGGGACCGCTCCGGAAAACCCGTAGCGGTAGCCGTTTTGGGCGGTGTACATGCAGGTGACGACGCCGAACTCGGTCGCCGCCAGCGAGGCGATGCCGAGATAGACGTTCATCTCGCGGCCCGCCACCAGGAAGTGCTCCACCTTGCCGACGTATTTCCGGACCATGATGCCCGCCACCATGGTCACCAGGAGGTAGAGCCCGATGATGCTGCCGTCCACAAGCCAGGAGAAATTGGTCATGCTGTTTCGCTCCGATTCATCCGGATTCTATCAGGCATGGCGAGTTGAGCCTGGAAATCCCAAATTATGGCCACTGGGGCGGAATTGTCAACATATTCTTGGCCTTATTTAGCCGCCGTTGACATGCGCGGCTCCCCCTCTCATTGTCGGAGCCAGTGGCGTGGGCGAAGCCGGCGCTTGGCCGAACGCCGCCCGGACTTTCTCGCTCTGGTTTCCCTCCACAGAGCGGGGCGCCGCCCAGGGCATCTTCTTCGCCGGCGCGCATTTCAGCGCCGCGCTGACTCCTCTTCTGGCGACCGCCCTGCTCGTCCACCTCCATTGGCGCTGGGTTTTCGTGATCTTCGGCCTGGCCGGTTTCTTCTGGGCGTTCACCTGGAGCCGCTGGTTCCGCGACAGGCCGGAGCTCCATCCCTCGGTCAACGCGCTGGAGCTGAAGCAGATCGAGAACGGCCGGACGGTCGCCGCCGGACATGGCGCCCGGGGCGTCCCGTGGAGGAAGATCCTGAGCAACCGGACGGTGCTGCTTCTGTGCGCCATGTACTTCGTTCAATCCTATAGCTTCTATTTCTATATCACGTGGCTGCCCTCTTACCTGGAGAGAGCCCGGGGGTTTTCCGCCGTGAAGTTGGGAGTTTTCACCGGGCTGCCGATGGTGGCGTGCATGTTTTCGGATCTTTTCGGCGGCCTGACGACCGATGCGCTCAGCCGCCGGTTCGGGCTGCGCCTCGGCCGCGCCGGCGTCGGGATCGCGTCCTTTCTGTTCGCCGCCGCCTGCATCTTTCTCGGCGCGGCCGTCCGCGATCCCTGGACGGCCGCGCTGCTCCTGGCTCTGGCGGCGGGCGGCCTCAGCTTCCTGCTGGGCGCGGCCTGGGGAACCTGCATCGACATCGCCGGCGACAACGCCGGGGTCGTCAGCGCCTGCATGAACACCGCCGGCCAGGCGGGCGGCATGTTGAGTCCGGTGATACTCGGGCTGGTGCTGCATCGCTGGTCAAATTGGGCCGCTCCGCTATATGTCACCGGGCTGCTCCTGATCGGCGGCGCGGCGTGCTGGATGTTCATCGACCCGCAACGGAAAGTGAGTTGATCTCTCCGGCGCGTCTGCCTCCGCCAGCTCAACGGCGTGGCGGGCGGAGCCCGTTTGGCTTATAATGATCGTCCGGTGAGGCCATGAAGGAACTCAAAGCTCAATTCAAGAAAGTCGATATCACTCCCGATTATCCCGTCCGGCTGGCGGGGTATTTCAACGAGCGGATCTCGGACGGCGTCCTGGACCCGCTCCACCTGAGGCTGGCCGCGTTCGAGCTCGGCGGGAGCCGTCTTCTTTTCATCCAGGTCGACAGCTGCGCCATCCCGCCCGGGGAGGCCGAAGAGATCCGGACCATGATCGCCCGTCGAACGGCGTTCCGGAAGAACGAGGTCATGCTCCTTGTCTCCCACATCCACACCGGCCCCGACCTCGAGGGGTTCTTCGGACTGGCAAGGGACGAGCGTTATCTCGCCGACCTCAAGTCATGGGTCGTCGAAGCCGCCGCGGCCATGACGCCGAACGAGTCGAGCCAGGTTGCGATCGCCAAAGCCACGTATGAGGGGTTGGCCTATAACAGGCGCTGGTGGATGAAGGACGGAACGGTCGTCACCAATCCGCCGAAGCGGTCGCCGGAACGCGTCAAGCCCGAGGGCCCGGTCGACCGCGAGGCGAACACCATCATCTTCCGCGGCGCGCGGGGGGACATTCAGGCCCTTTTCGTCAGCATCTCGAACCACACCGACACGGTGGGCGGGACCAAGATTACGGCCGACTGGCCGGGGTTCATGGAGCGGGACCTGAACCGCCGGCTCGGCGCGGACTTCCCGGTGTTTCCTTTCATCGCGCCGCAGGGGAACATCAACCATCTCGAGTTCGAAGACCCCAGGCCGCAGACGGGCTACGCCGAGGCGGAACACCTCGGGCGCGCTTATGCCGAGATCATCGCCGCCTCCGTGCCGGGCGCCCGGCCCGAAGCCGTCGGGCGGCTCGAGGCCCGCGAGATTCTGGCTTCCATCCCCTCGCGCGAGATCAGCGAGGCCGATCTCGTCCACGCCGGGAAGACGCTGGAGCGCGCCGGCGCATTGGGCCGGGGCCGGGGAGGGGACTTGACGGCCGAGGACCTGGCCAAAGGGGACATGGCGGTCGAAGCCCTGTTCGCCGGCGAGCTCCTCCGTTTCGCCGAGACCAAACCGGCCCACTATGCGGTTTCGGTCCAGGCCTGCAAAATGGGTGGCGTGGCGTTCGCCGCCATCCCGGGCGAGCCGTTCGTCGAGGTCGGTCTGGCCCTCAAGGCCGTCAAGGGTTATGACCTTGTCGTTCCCGTCGCCCTGGCCAACGGCTATTTCGGGTACATCGCGCTCCCCGAGAACTTCGGCCGCGGCGGTTACGAGACGCGGGCCGGTGCGGCGAGCTACCTCAGCACGGATGCCGCCGACCGCATTATCGCCGCCCTCCGCTCCCTCCTCGAATCGACCGATTAATGAACCTGACACCGCCTCCGGAAAGACAACAGGGAGGAGTGTCGACGACCTGAGGCAACGGCTTACGGAAATCATGGGACTGGGCGGGGACGATACCGAGATCCGGCTCCGGGTGGTCGGGGTACCGGAGGAATCGACCCGGGTCTTGCTGCATCGTTTGGGCCTCAGACTCCCTAACCGGCCGAAAATCATCGAAAATGTAGTGGCGACTTTGCCTTCTTAGAACTTGTAATTATAGGTCTATCAACAAAAGTTCTTCAATAACTGTCGAAGTTGGGTTAGTCAGCCGGCCCGCGCGCCGGTGTGGGGAGGAGCCCCCCGGCGGCCAGCCGCCGGCGCGCCGCCGTGCACGGCGGGCAATGTTCCCAAGTGCAGAGGAGGATGTCGGGCTTCTCCCGGATCATCTCGCTCACCCGGCGGATGATATCGCGGCCGAGCATCAGCCTGCAGACGCCGCCGATCCGGGCGTCCCGGATCTCGCCGTGCGCCCTCAGCGCATATTCGGCCCCCTCGAACGCCGCGCTGCATGAGCAGGAAGTATCCAGTTGGTGCGACAGGAACGTGCCGTCCGGCCGGCGGATCCTGACGACGGGAAGCCCCACGGGCCACGGCCCCTTGGGCAGGCCGGCATGCTCTTCGGCGACATGGATCGTGCTGTTTGACGTCTGGCCGATGCCGAGGAGGAGGACCTTCCCGCCTTCCCTGGCGAGGATGTCGACGGGGCTCCCCACGCCGAAGACCCGCTGGGAGAGGTGCCCCTCGGTCAGCCGCCCGGCGCCGGGGCCGATCACGGCCACCGAGTGGGTCGGATGGAGGCTGCGCACGGCCTCCGGCCTCTTCCGCCCGACCTCGGGCAGGATGCCCGTGCGGCCCGGTGTCTCGTTCGGATCGAAGTGAGGCGAGGGGACCGGGTTCACGTAGTTAAAGGTGGGGAGCATCAGGTTTCCCCGGGGCCCGATCACCTCGAGGATCGCATCGATCACCGTGTCGGCCCCGCCTTCGGCAGGCCCCATGTGTCTCATGGAGCTGTGGACGATGAGGCTGTCGCCCGTGGTCAACCCGAGTTCGCGCAGCCCCCGCGAGATATCGTCCCGTGTCAGCGGCGTTATTGAGCTCATCTATGACTCCTGGCACTGTTCATCAAATACTGCTTTTCCATGAGCCGAAGGGACCCCATCGGAGCTTGCTGCCTCTCCGATCCTTCACTCAACGGCGCGGCTCGAGTCCGGGGCAGCTTAAACCTGCTGTCGCCCTGCCGGCGGGTAATAGATCAGGAGATGCGAGACGCGCTCGGACTCGCCGATGTAAATCTCGCCGTTCGGTCCGGCGGCGAGCGCCGAGATATCGTAACATACCCAGTTCTTGGGAAAATGGACCATCGGCAGGCCCAGGTCCTTGACCTCGCCGGTCCGCGGGTCCCAACGGAAAAGATGCGAGTTCCGGCCGGGGCTGCCGGCCGCGCCGTACACGGTTCCGTCTTTGCCGGCCGCGAGCGCCCGGATCCTGTGGTCGGACACCGGGCGTCCGTAGCCGATGATCTTGAGCGACGACGTCTCGAGCCGGAAGATCGTACCCAGCGTCGTCCCCGCGAAGATCGTCCCGCCGCCGTCCGAGACAGCGGCATCGAGGTGGTTCAGGAACTCCATCCCCTTTGGCGAGGGGAGCTGAAGGTCGAGGATTTCAAGAGAGCCGGGCGAGATCGCATACCTGAACAGGTGCCCGTTCTTGCAGGAACCGAAGATATGGCCCCGGCCGTCGAGGACGACGGCGTTCGATCTCGCGCCGCCTTCGATCCCGGCCAACCGTCGGACCGTGCCGGCCCCGGGATCGATCTCGAAGAGCGCCGACGATTCGCGTCCCAACGCGTAGAGAATTCCGGCGGCGGGGTCGATGACGCCGGCCGCGGCGTCTTCGCCGAGCTCGATCCCCGGAAAGTCGATGGGCCTCGTTTCGGACTTCCAAATGACCGAGAATTCGCCCCGCGGATCATACCGGAAGAGGCGGCCGCCGGGGTTGACGAGCCCGTGGATAACGCCGGTCGCATCCGCCGCCAGGATCCGGCACTCGGCCTCCTCGCCCAGGACGCCGATATCGACGGCGTGCTCGGCCGCCGGGCTGGGGTCGTAATAGAAAAGGTGCGACTTCCTGCCCGAAGTCGCGCCGTAGATCTTCTTCATCCCCGCGCCGGACGTCAGGGCCGTGACGGCCGATTCGCCGTTCGGGATGGGCGGCGCCGCGCCGAAGTGGCCGAGCTCCCGGAGGGCGACCGAGCCTTCGGTGATGAAAGCGAAGGCGCCGTCCCGGAAATCCGCGGTGCCCGCCATGATCTCGGATTCCTTGAGATGGTAGCCCGCCTCGGAGGAGTTAGACTTGGGATCGATGTCGTCGGTCATTTATGTTCTCCAGTCGAGCCTGTTCAGGTCGACCATGAGGAGGCGGGGCACGGCCTTCATGTTGACTTCGGCGAAACAGAGCGTCTCCCCGTCCGGCCCGAGGGCGCCCTCGGACAGCCAGGCTGTCGGGTTGCCCTCGAATTCAAGCGTGGCCAGGATCTTTTTCCGCTTGGTTTCGATGTCGAGGACGACGAGTTGCGTGGGCTCCCAAATTGTGTTGGCCCCGTAAAAGAGCCAACGGTCTTTGTAGAGAACCGGGGACTGGATATACGGGGCCGCCCAGTCCCGGCCGTTCCAGCCGCCCGGCGACCCGAAACCGTAGTCCTCGATCGTCACCTCGGGCTGCGCTTCGGGGTCGATGCGGAAGATGTGGCCATCGTAATAGCCCGTCGCCGCCACGAAGTCCGGCCGGAATTTTCTGGCGAAAAAGAAAAAGTTATACAGCCGCTCGCGGCCGGGGATGCCGGGCACGCGAAGCGCCAGGTCCTCGAACTTGTCCCGGGCCGGGTCGTAGCGGAAGAACCGGCCGTCGTCGTAGGACCCCAGGAGCCTGTCCCGGGAGTCGCTGATGATCTCGAAACCGCCCCATGTCCCGATGCGGCCGACGAGCCGCGATTCGCGTTTCCCCAGGTCATATTCATAGAGGCAGTGGCGGGGGTAGCTTATAAGATAAGCTTTATTCAGCCGCTCGATGATCTCCATCGACCGGCAGCCCTCGAAGGGAATGGCGAGCCCGGCGTACTCGGCTTCGCCCGTCGCCATCCTGACCCGGAACATCTGCGACCCGCGAAACCCGTAATCGGGGTCGCCGAACGTCCCGTTGACCTCGAACAGTCTCTCGCCATGGTTCGGCGCCGTGCAGTGGCTGACCCCGTAGAGATACCCGTCCGAGGTCTCGCGGAGGCAGGTGTGGATCTTGCTCTGGGGCACGCGTCCCGAATCGAACGGATCGTCGGCCAGTTCGCCGATATCCAGGAGGTCCCAGAGCCTGTTTTCGGCCGGGTCATATCTCAGGAGATGGGCGCTCGAGGCCCGGCCCTCGCTGCAGCTCGAGAAATAGACGCGGCCGTCGCTGCCGGAATGGACGGCCCACAGGCTGTCATGGTTCGGGTCGAGGCGCCAGGTCATCACCCGGATAGCGCCGTGCTCGCGGATCTCGAACTCGACCGGTTTCATCCTTTATTGACCCTTTTGCGTGCTGCCACCTTTAGCGTTATTGTTGGCTTTGGGGTCAGGGTCCTGTCACGGCGATCCCCCGGCGCCCGAACGGTCGATTTAGTTAATTCAAGATGGCCGTTCCGCATGATTCCTCGGAGATAGCTCCGCGGACACTTCTAAGACTCTTTTTCGAATATTAATCCCTCCTTCCTCCCTTGCATCAAGGGAGGGCTCGGATCAGGATAGTGTCCGCGGGAAAGGCCGGCGGGGGGCCCCCACGCCGCGCCACCCTTCAGCTTGCTCATCGCTTTCACGGGAACGGCTCTGCTTCAGCGTCGAAAGTCCTCCCGCCACTTCAGGCGATGGTCAGGAGGACGATCCCCACCAGGCCGACGACGATCCCCAGATACCCGAGGGGTTTGGTCTTTTCCTTGAAGAAGAGGAGCGAGAGAAGGACAGCGGCGATCACCGGCGCCGCGAGCGACACCGGGAAAACGATCGTCTCGGGCAGCTTGGCCAGCGATTTCAGGGTGAAATAGTTGCCCGCCACGCTTCCCAACGCCGCCAGCGTGCCGAAATAGTAAACGCTCGGTCCCAGGCGGATCTTCTTGAAGAAAAAATAAAGGCCGAAGGCAATCGCCCCGGACAGGAAGCAGACGAAGAGATAGAACCAGAGGTTGATCGCCTGGAGCCTGGCGGCGGCCGCCTGCGAGAGCTGGGGGATGCCGGTCAGGAGGAAAGCCGCACTGAGGTAGAGGATCCATTTGAGCCAGAGGCCGGTCTTTTTCTCCTCCTTGCCGGAGCCGGAGGTCGTGATCATGGCGATCCCGGCGATGATGCCGACGATCCCGAGGGCCAGGACCGCGTTCACCGGCCGCTTCCAGAAAAGGATCGAAAAGACGACCGGGATGAGGAAGGTCATCGTGTAGATCGAGATCGACAGGGCGTAGTTCCCGATCTTGAGGGCGCTCAGGAAAAAGAAATAGGCCAGCGCGCCGCCGACCCCGCCGGCGACGGCCAGGAGCACGACCGGCGTCGAGGCCTGGAGCGGCTGTCCCGAGAAGATCAAAAAGAGCAGACAGAAGAAGGCGGCAACGGCGAACAGCGCTCCGGTCAGGGCGGGCGCCTCGTGCCCCTTCAGGCTGCCGAGCTTCATGATAAAGTTCATGGCCACGTAGCCGACGATCACCAGCGCGAGAAATATCCAACCCATGGGCTTACCTCCGTAACCTACTTGATCGCAAATCCTCAGTTTTCGGCATTATCCGTGATTGAATAGAACGGGTGGCATGGCGCCAGTCCCTGCGCGCCCGGAGCGACGGGGACCCCTCTCCCCCTGGAGTGCGCTAACAGTCGTTGACGGGTGAGGCGCGAGGACGCACAGGGACGCGCCATGACAGGACCCGCCCCTTTCTTAACGTACTGCACATAAACCCGGGCCAGGCCCTTCAATTTTCGAAGTCCACCAGCCGGGAGATATTGCCGCTGAAGACCTTCTCGCGGTCCGCCGGAGTGAGCGGCAGGCGGTTGATCTTCTCGATCTCGAGCAGGACCTCCTCCTTTTGGGAGAACCCGAGGTCGGTGCCGAAGACGAGCTTTTCGATCGGAACGCTCCGGACCATCTCGAGGACCGCGGAGAACGGCGAGGCGGCCGGACAGAGGTAGACGTTCGGGGTATTTTTTCCCGACGGCGACGGCATCGAGCCACAGGTCCTTGAGTCCCGCCTCGGCCAGGATGAGGGTGGCTTCGGGGAATTTTTTGGCCAGGTTCCCGACTTGGGTCGGGCAGGCGTACGGCGGGCTGCCGTTGTGGGTGATGATCGGGATGCCGAGGCGGACCGCCTCCTCGACGACCTTGAGGAAATAGGCGTTGGTCAGGGAGAAGGCCTGGAGCCAGGGGTGGATCTTGAGGCCGCGCATGCCCAGCTTGCGGACCGAGCGCCGGAGGTCCTTGACCGCGAAATCCCCCATGTTCGGGTCGACCGTGGCGAAAGGAAAGAGGCGGCTCTCGAAGCCCTTGATCAGGGCGGCCAGCTTGTCGTTCGCGTCCCGAGCGTCGAAAAAGCCTTCGAGCGTGAACACGCAGGCCTTGTCGATCCCGGTCTCGTCCATGATCCTGACGAAATCGCGCGGCCGGATCCCCCGGAGGTTGAGCCAGCGTCCGAAAAGATGGGTGTGGGCGTCGATGATCATCGCCGCCCTCCGAGAAACTTCACGATGTTCCCGCCCAGAATCTTGCCTTTATCGATCGGCGGCTTGAGCATCCCGATCTTCTTGAGCTCGAGCGGCAGGGAGGAGAAAGGATGGTCGCTCCCAAAGACGAATTTGGAGATGCCGCAACCCGCCACCCAGGCCGTGATCTGCGAGAAGATGATATAGGACGTCTCGATCCAGAGGTTGGGGCAGCGGTTGAGGGCGTCCGGGACGTCGTTCCAGAAATCGCAAAACCCGCCGTAACCCATCATGAACCGGGCGCGCGGGTACGTTTCGGCCAGCTCGGCGAGCTGCAGGGGCATGGCCGAGACCGGCGTCCCCGTGGCGCACCAGACCGGCCAGTCCGCCTTTTCGGCGAAATCGATGAGCGGGAAGATCAGCGGGTCGGTCAGGATGTACCCCTGGATGGCCGGGAATATCTTGAGCCCGCCGAGGCCCAGGCCGCGCGCCCGCTCGAGCTCGTCGACCGCCTTCTTCCCGTACCAGGGAGAGGCGACGGCGAACCCGGTGAACCGATCCGGGTGCAGGCGGGCGGCCGCGGCGATATAGGAGTTGCCGGCCCTGTTTTCGACCGCGGCGTAACACCTGGCCGGGCCGATGACCGTCCGCTCGACGCCGTTCCGGTCCATCTCGTCGAGGAGCGCCCGGACGCCGCCCCTCTCGAGCGTGGCGTTGCCGTCGATGATCGCCATCCCGGCTCAGCCTTTGGCCGCCGGCGCGCAGAGCGGTCCGAGAAGCCCGCCCAGCGGGTCGATGTCCCGCGCCGAATAGCCGAGGTGGAGGTGGCGCCGCCAGCCCTCGGCGAACTCGAACCGTCCCGACCCGCGGCCGATCTCGCGGCTCATCTCGCGCATGGAGATGATGTAGGAATCCAGCCCCTGGCTCTTGTCCAGCCAGTCTTTCTGACTGACGTGCCGGGACAGGAATTCGCCCTTGCGGTCGATGACCGGGCTGACGTCGACATAGAACTCGGGCGTCACGGGCCGGCGCATCATATCGGTCAGCCCGTAGGGGAGGGCGTGGTAGACCGCCATGTCTTTCATCGTCGGCGGCGTCGGCGGGACCGTCCCGTAATTTTGCATCGTCCGGACGAAACCGGCCGTCACGGCGACGCGGGCCGCGTTCATGTGGTCCTCCATGTAGTCCTCGAGTGAGAGGGTGAGCAGAATGTCGGGCTTGACCTCGCGGACCGGAGCCGCCACGCGCCGGATAAGGTCGGCGGCGTAGAAGACACCGAGGTCGTCGACCAGGCTCTCGTGATAGACGGCGCCGAGATAGGCGCACGCCTGGAGGCCCTCCTCGCGGCGGATGCGGATGATCTCCTCTTTGGTGTGGAGCTGTGTGCCGCAGCTGCCGTTGGCGATGTTGAGGTAATGGATCTCGGCGCCGCGGTCCTTGAGCAGGAGGAGCGTCCCGCCCATCATGAACTCGAGGTCGTCGGGATGGCTGCCGATGGCGAAGACGATCATGGCGCGCCTGGCCTCAGTGCATCTCGACGTCGCAGGTCCCCACCCCGCCCCGGAAATAATTGAACTGGACGTTGGGGTGGTCGGCGAGAAGCGACATCGGGACCGAGGAATCCGGGAGATCGTCTTCGAGATCATGAAGGCCGTCAGGCGGATCCCAAACGGGTTGTCGTGGTTCCCGAAGTGCCAGATCGAGACCTTCTCGGCCTGCCAGGTTTCGACAGGGCCGACGGAGAGGGCCTTGGTCGGGATGCTGCTCACCAGCCCGCCGCCGGAGGTCCGGGCGTTCTGGATGAGGGTCATCGGGTGGAGCTCGACGACCCGAGTCTTGAGCTTCCGGAACTCGGCGGGGGAGGGGGGATCGTCCTTGAACTTGCCCTCGCGCTTGAGCGGGTCGTTGAAGGCCCAGTGCTTGACCTCGCCCTGGCCGCCCTGCATCGTGACGCAGCGGACCTCCCCGTAGCTCTTCGTGTAGGCGCCGAGTCCGGCGACGCTCGGGAAGTGGAGGTTCTCTTTGGGCATGGCGTATTTCTTATCGATCCGGTTGAAGCACAGCTCCATGTCCGCCTTGGCGAACCCGAGGGGATGGTCGATCCCCGCCTCGCGGTCGCCGATCAGCCATTCGTCCATGCCCCAGAAGTGGGCGTTCTTAAGGCTCAGCCCGAGCTCGTTGACCAGGCGGGCGACGAGCGGCAGCTGCTCGGTCGGTCCGATCGGGCCGCAGATGCCGGCGGGCTGGCCCGGTTTGGCCTGGCGCCAGGCGTTGATGTACTCGAGCGCCTCGGCCAGGTAGAAATCCTCGCGGGTATCGTAGAACTTGACCGTGAAACCCGGCCGCGCCAGCTGCTCGATATCCTTGACCGTGAGCCTGGCGGCCTCCTGGGCGATCTTGTCATCGAGCGTGGTGTAATCCCACCAGCCTGGAGCCACGACGCTGAGCTTTCTCATCTTGACCTCCTTTTGCCTCCCCGCCCCTTGCGGGAGGGGACAGAGGGGAGGGCGAATCTTTTATTTTGCATAGTGTTTCGCCACCTTGTGGAAGGCGTCGATCATCCACTGCACGTGTTTTTCGGTATAGACCGGGTGCGTGAAGAAAGAGATGGTGCGGTCGGTGAGCCAGTGGGCCGTCGGGCATTTGACGTCCGCGTAGTCGATGCGGCGCGCCTTCGGGTCGTCGAAGGGATAGTTGGCCGTGCCGAAGCCTTTCCTCAGGACATAAGCGTCTTCCTTGTACATCTCCGGCCATTGGACGCTGTAGGCGGGCACGCCCTCGGCGTTGATGGCCGCCACGAAGTCCTTGGTCGAGCACTTGAGCTTGTCCACGTCGATGACCAGCGGGCACCACCAGTAGGCGTTCTTCCTCTCTTCGGTGTCGGGAGGCATGTGGAGGACGAGCGGGTGGGCCTTGAGGGCCTCGACGATCAGCCGGCCGTTCCGCCGCCGGGCCGGGAGGTTCCAGGACTCGAAACGCTCGAGCTCGGCCAGGCCGATCGCCGACTGGACCTCGGTCATCCTGTAGTTGAACCCGACCTGGGAATGGATGTACATCAGCTTCGACTCGAGCTCGAGCAGGTTCAGCCGCTTCTGGACATCGTAGCCGTGGTCGCGGAAGGACTTGCACCGCCAGGCCAGGTCCTCGTCGTCGGTAATGACCATGCCGCCTTCGCCGCCCGTCGTAAAATGCTTGCTCTGGCAGAAGCTGAAGCAGCCGGCGTGGCCCACCGTGCCCGCCTTCTTGCCCTTGTATTCGCCGCCGTGCGCCTGGGCGCAGTCCTCGATGACGAACAGGTTGCGCCGCCGGGCGATCTCGAGGATAGGGTCCAGGTCGGCGATGATCCCGTAGAGGTGGACGACGATGATCGCCTTGGTCCGGTCCGTGATCTTTTTCTCGATGTCGGCCGGGTCGAGGACGTGGTCTGTCCCGGTGTCCGCGAACACAGGCTGTGCCCCCGCCTGGAGGATGCAGAAGCTCGAGGCGATGAATGAATAGGACGGGCAGATGACCTCGTCGCCCGGCCCGATGCCGAGTGAGGCGACCGCCGTGTGGAGGGCGGAGGTCCCGTTCGAGGTCGAGATGGCGAACCTGGCGCCGTTCCAGTCGGCCCATTTCTTCTCGAACTCCATGCCCAGGGGGCCGGTCCAGTAATTGACCTTCCCGGAGCGGAGGACCTCGGCCGCCGCCAGGATGCCCTTCTCGGCGAGGCTCGGCCACATCGGGTAGGGCTCTGTGGCGGTCTTGGGGCCGCCGTGGATGGCGAGCTTATTGTCCATGAACAACTCCTTTCTCTTCAGTCGGTTAGCTTACGGTGATGGTTTTTCCGCCCTGGGCAGCCGAGCGGTAGGCCGCTTCGACGAGGGCCAGGTTATGAAGGCCGTCCTCGCCCGTCAGGCGCCGCTCCGAGCGGATGGCCGCGGCGTGTTCGAGAATGATCGCCTGGTAGATGTTCTTGACCTTGCCGACGCGCACCGGCTGCGGCGCGGCCCCGGCGGCTTCGAGCTCGAGCCGGATCTTCACCGGCTCGCCCTGATGTCCCGAGAGCTGGAAGAGCGTGCCGTAGGACCGGAGCGCCGCCCCCGTCCCGTAAACTTCGAAACCCAAGGTTGAGGAGGGTCCCGGCGAGGCTCCCCCGCGGGTCGTTGAAGGACACCCGGGCGCTGCCCGTGAGGCCCGAGGCGGTCTCGAACCGGATGAAGGCGCCGTTCTCCGCCCGGATTTTGATGGTCCGGGGCGCAAAGACCGCGGCCACCGACCGGACCGGCGAGCCCAACAGGAATTCCGCCATATAAAGACAGTGGCTGCCGACGTCGCCGATCGGTCCGCCGAGCTCGGACGGCCGGGAGCAGCGCCAAGTGGCCGCCTCTTCGGGCGTCGCGCCGTACCAGAACTCCATGTGGAGCGTGATGTCGTTGACCTCGCCCAGCGCGCCCGCCGCGACGAGGTCGCGGGCCTTGGCGTTGTAGGAATTGTGAAGCATCATGTGGTCGACCGAAAGCGACAGGCCGCGGGCCGCCGCCAAGTCGACGAGCCTCCGGGCGTCCTCGAGGCGGGTCGCCATCGGCTTTTCCAGGATGACGTGCTTGCCGGCTTCGAGCGCCTTTTTTCCGAGCGGATAATGGGAGGCGTTGTTGCTGGCGATAAAGACCGCGTCGATCGCCGGATCGGCGAACACGGCCTCGGGCGAATCGTGCCATTTCAGCCCCAGTCTTTCGGCCGCGGGCCGGCGGACGGAGGAGACGTCGGCGGCGGCGGTGAGCTCGATCCCCGGGAGAGGCTCGAACCGCGAGGCGTCGCGGGCGAATCCCTCTTTGGCGATCCGGTTCTCGGCGATCCCGCCGAACCCGATGATGGCGTAGCGAAGCGTTGTCTTGGGCATATAGCGGCCTCCCTGTCAGGCGAAGGGAGAGTTTATTAAGACCGGCCGGTCCTGTCAACCCGCCGCCAATCGAAATCGAACCCCCCTGATCGCCGCCGTGCCGTCGGCAATTGCCCGCGGACACCGGACACCGGCGATCTCGTCACCTGGTCAGGATTCGCTGAAGGCATCGGCCGCCTGCCTCGGACCGCTGGATCCGGTGCCGGGCGATCGTCTGCTCGAACCGTCCCACCGCTTCCTGAAGCCTCCGCTCGAGCATCTGAAAAAGTGCTTCGCCTACGTGCATGCTCTTTCGGAGAAGGCCTATCACGGTAATGGCGTCTGGGCCGATTACGACCCGAAGCGCCTGGCCTCGCTTCCCGAAGCGAGCCGGCCGCTCAACGTCATCGACCCGAAATTCCCGCCCCTTTATCGCAATACGGCCTGGCGTCTGATCGGCTACGAACAGGCGTATCTCGCCTGTAAGGACAAGATCTACCTGGAACGGATCCGGGCCGGCGCGGACTACCTGGTGCGCGAGCAGCGGCCGGACGGGAGCTTCCTTTATTGGCGGGGGCGTGAAGACGGCTGGCCGAACTCGCCTCATCTTCTCTTCTGCACGGCGAGCCCGGGTTGCGCACTTCTCGACGCCTACAGGATCACCGGCGAAAAGAAGTACCTGGAAGCGGCGATCAAAACGGCTGAATGGCTGGTCAAGGCCGAGGTTTCGCCCAACAATAATTACAATTCCTTTGCCGTCTGGAACTTATGCGAGATATACGGGGAGACCAAAGACCCCCGCTTCCTGAAGAACGCCGTCGAGAAAACGGTCCGGGGCGTCTATCCGGACCAGCTTCCGAACGGCGCCTGGTCCGGGCATAACTCCTGGATCTTCTACCACTCGATCATCATCCGCGGGTTCGCCGCGCTCTACGGCGTGCTGCCTGACGGTCATCCAGAAAAGCCTGAGCTCCGCCGGCGCCTGGTCCGCGCGATCAACCACCTGACCGTCGAGCAGCGGGCGAACGGATTCTTGCGGAGCTGTTTCGACGGGGAAGAATGGGAAAAATCCCGGGTGCCGGGAAACGCCTATTCGGTGCATCAACAAGAGAAGATCTGCCCGTTTGCCATCCACGCCCTGATCGGCGTGCTGAAACGGACCGACCTTGATGTACGGAACCTCCTCAACGGCCTGCTCTCCGCCCCACCGCAGGACGAGCTCGCGCAGGGGCAGGAAGGGATGATGCATCTGGCTTATGGAGCCGCGCTCGCTTGGCGAGCGGGACAATAAGCGGCGGGTCAGTCGCGGAATCTTTCGACGAAGGTCGGCTGCTCGCCGGCCATCTTCAGGAAGATATCCAGGGGAACGACCTCGAACTCCGGCCCCAGCCGGTCAAGGATGGATTTCACCCGCTTGACGCTGCTCGATTGCCGCACATGCATCAATAGAAAATAGGGCCGGGCCGTGTTCAGCGCGGCCAACTCCTCGAGGTCGGCGGCCGCCTGCTCTTCCGGGGCCTCCGGCGCCATGTAATAATCGTACGAGACGAGCGGCCGCTTGTCCCTGACCGTGAAGGTATGGGACTGGACGTAGCCGTTGACGAAACCGATGGCTCCAGGCATGCCCCGGTAGAAGGCGTCGACGACGGCGCGGGTGAGGTCGGAGTTGCCCTCGACCATCACCCCCTCGGAATAGTCCATGATCTCGAACACCTTAAGGTCGAGCGTCTTCATCAGGCCGTACGCCAGGTCGACCATTTTGGGCAGATGCTGGGGGGGCACGGCCTTGGGATAGACATAGCCGGGACCGCCCAGGCAGCCGATGAAGTAATCGTTCGGGGTGGCCTGGGTGTAGAAATACTCGAGCATGACCGGGGCCAGCCAGGAGTTGTTCATGAGCACTTCCCAGGCGTAGGGGATCTCGCCGCGCCCCGGCTGGTTCCAGGCGCCGAGCCCCATGCCGTCTGTCTGGATGCAGGAGACATAGACCTTCTTTTCGGGGCGATAGGCTTTCCCGGGCTCCAGGTGGTGGTTGTTCTTGAACATGAAACCGGGGGTGGCCGGGACCTGGGAGCTGAAGCTCAGGTTCGGCAGGGTGTGGAGGCCCTCGACGCGCAGCGCGTAGCTCGAGGTCAACCGGACCCATTCCTCCTCCAGATCCTTTTTATAGGAGTGCCAGCCGAACACCATCCCGAAGGGCTTCATCTCCGACAGCAGCTCGCGGGTGAGCCGGTATTCTTCGGGGATCGTCTCGTTGGCACAAAGATCGCTGAAAAAAGCCCGCTTGTGGATGCCCCAATCGGCGACGCCGGGCTTCATGACCTCGCCGTGCTCGCCGCCCAGCCAAACGATATATTCTTTGCTGCAGAGCGGCCAGTACTTTTCCTTGGCCCAACGGTAGATCTCGGCGTCCGACCGGCCCGTGAATTGGCCGCGGAGGTCGGCGAGGGGCTTCAGCCCGGCTTTTTCGACGAGCGGGATCATGTCCTCGCTCACGACCGCGGCCCGCTCCAGGCCGGCGATGGTATAGGCCACGATCAGGGAGGCGCGGACCGACTTGTCCCAGACTACGTACCCACTCACGCGGTCGCGAAAAGCCGCCAGGGCCTCTTCCGCGGTGCGCAGCTCCTTGAAGGAATAGAAACGCTCGTTTTGCAGGAAGTCGAACACCCCCGGCGTATAACGGAAGTCCCATTTCTCGGGATAGATGAAATACAGGTTGGGACCGGTGCCGTTGGCGAGTCCCTGGAGGGAGATGAGAAACGCCTGGCGCGCGAGGCCGCCGCCGATCGCCCAATCGTCTTCCAGGCGCATGAAATAGGCTTGCCGGGTGCCGGCGCGCTTGAAGGTGTAGGAGATGGCGTCGCCTGTCTTGCGCGTCGCTCGCGTGACCTTATAGACGAGGACCTGTTCCGGGACAGAAACAGCATAGGTGTGCGTGGCGTCGATGCGGCTCGAGCCCTGAGACGTTTCAACGGTCAGGCGCTCCTCGACGGTCAGGACCGCGCCGTCAGGGCTCCAAGCGGCCGACATTTCGCGCTGCCCCTGGGTCAGGTTCCTGATTCCCAGGAACACGCTGGTCGGAGCGACCTGATGCTGGAGCGGAGCCAGGATCGTCCGCCCGTCGAGCGGCAGGACGATGGTGTCTGTAAAAGCGTCACGGGCCCGGGTGCCCCATTTCTGGGCCAGGGCGAGTGAATCGTTCTCCACGCGGATATCGAGCTGGAGCGTGCGGTAGAGCGGGATAACGCTGCTTTTTTGCGGCACGAGCTCCCACGCCCCGACAAAGTCTTTCGGTTCGGCGCCCGACAGCAGGCCCTGGAGCAGAACGGCAAGAATGGCGGCTAACTTGAATCTTCGCATCGGGCAACTCCCGCTAATTGTTCAAAAAGTCTTCCCGATAATCATCGCCGGCCGACCAGGTGAGCCGCGCCGGGTCAAAGTTGAGCGTCTTCAACGCGATATGATCTCGGGCGACTGTCACCAGGCAGAAGTGGGTTCCTCGGGGTTTGCTGCCGGTCTGATCATATTCATCCTGAAAGCGCGACTTTTCCGCCGGCGGCAGCGACACCAGAGGCGAGCCGCCCCCTCCAGTGACGACATAGTTGATCCCGTTGTTCCTGAAGCGCTCGTATGTATGGACGTGCCCGCTGAATACGAACTTGACCTTGGCGCATGTCTCCAGTATGGGCACGAAATACTCCTGAACACGCTCGTACTTCCTGAAGTACCTGGAATTCGTAAACGGAGGGTGGTGGAAAAACACCAGCACGGAGGAAATACCACCGTCATTCCGGTATTTTGACAGTGTCTCCTCGAGCCATTTTTTCTGGCTCGCCAGCTCCTCCCGGGACAGCTGGGAGAAATTCGAATCGAGCATGATCAAGCCGCAGCCTCCGAAGGTCAGGGTGTACCAGAGCTGGTTATTCAAGGCCGGGAAATGCTCGAAAAAGCGCGCCAGCGCCTCCGTCGTGTTGCCTTTATACTCATGATTGCCCCGGACGGGATAGTAGGGGATGTTATTATCCTTGAAAACCCGGCGCATCTCCTCGAATTCCCGCCAGTCTTCTTCGTTGTCGCCCTGCTTCACGAAATCCCCGGCGTCGACGACGAAGGCCGGCTCGCAGGCCGCTATCTTGTCAAAGATGAATCGGCGGGCATCGTCGACGACCGTCTGGCCGACCCAGGCCATAAATCCGCCCGGGCGCGAATCGCCCATCACGGCAAACGCGAATGAGTCATCGGTCTCCGGCACCGGCGGGCCGGGCGGTTCGCTTTTTCCCGGGCCTTCCTTCCATCCCCCCAGCCAATCGACGGCGTTCTGATAGTAGATCTTCTTCAGAACGGATATCGGAAGCGCCAGCCCTTTAAAGGGCTTCGGCACGGCCGGCGAGGTCATTTCCTCATCGTCGGTGAAGTATTGCCAGTCGTTCTTCCAGGTCTCGAGGATCGTGCTGAAATCGCGGGCGCCTTCCTCGGCGCTGAGATCGGTCGCGTAGAGCAGGCGGTCCTGGTGTTTGATGATGAAGCGGCGCACCTTTTCGCTGTCCTGGATCTCGAAATGGCAGATGCGCGCCGCCATGTCGACGGCCAGGTTGGGAAAGGCGTCCAGCCGCTTGGCCAGCTCGTCGACGTCCCATTCAAGGCTGCCGAGATGGGCGCCGACAAAACGCAGGGTGGGATGTTTCTCCAGCAGGTGGTCCCGCGCGGCGATCTGCTGCTCGTAACTTGGATAGTCGGGGTGAAGATACATGTGGTATTGGGGGTGCTCGGCAAAATAGCTTTTGTCGCCGGGCACGGTCATGGCGTCGAGCGGCAGCCAGCAATTGCGCGGCTCGCCGAGGTGACCGATGACCGGTTTCCCTTCGGCAGCAATAAAATCGAAAATCGGGTCGAAAGCCGGGTCGTCGATGAGGATAAACCGGCCGCCGGGCTCGCGGAAAGTCATGCCGATGTCCTTCCAGACCTTGACGGCGACGGCGCCCTCGGCAAAATCCTTTCGCAACCGGGCCAGGGTCTTGTCCTGCCAGCCGGCATCGCCCCACTGCTCCATGGAAAAAGTCGTTGCGTAGGCGACGGTCCCGGGAAAAGCCTGGTGCTGACGCCGGGCCCAGGCCAACTGTTGATCGATCTTCTCCCGGCTCGACGATCCCGTAGCGGGCGTCATCAACCGGAAATTGTGCTTGTGCGCGAACTCGACGAACGCCGGTTCCGCGGTCTGGATATGGAAATGGGCGTCGATCTTGGGAAAGGACTCGAACGCCGGCCGTGACGAAAATCCATAGGCCATCAGGGCCGCGAGAAGCGCCAGGACCTTTTTCATTCTTCCCTCCGTCGGGTTGTCCGGCCCCGATTATATCACGCCGGCAGCATCTCGTTTTGTGTGATGGCCTCGTTCCTCAAAGCGGGTCCTGTCATGGTGGGGCCTGCGTGCCGCGGAGCGACTGCGCAGGGTCGGACGGCGATGGCGCCCCGAAGCCCCCCGGCCCCCTGGAAGCGGTCCCGTCGGCTTCCCCGTCGGCCGAGCCGACGGGACTGGCCCCCGGGGGCACGGGGGGCTTCGGGGCGCCATCCCCATCCGGCCCTGCTCGGGCGCTCCGGGCGCGCAGGGATTTGGCGAATGCCACCCCGCGGTGCCTTCCCAGGATCACACAAAAAGAGATAGCTAACTTTGCGCATCGCAAATTGAAATTGGCGGACATTTATCTTAAGATTCACCCCAAGGAAGAAAAGAAGAAAAACAAGATGCGCCGCCTTCACCGCTCCGCGTTCCTCCTGATGCTGGCCGCGGCGTCTTTCGCCCGGGCCGAGACGCAGCTCACAATCGCCACCGTCAACAACGGCGATATGATCATCATGCAGCGTCTGTCCAAGGAGTTCGAGAAGCGAAACCCGGACATCCGGCTCAACTGGGTGATCCTCGAAGAGAACGTGCTCCGGGCGCGCGTGACCACCGACATCGCGGCCCGCGGCAGTCAGTTCGATATCCTGACCATCGGGACCTACGAAACCCCGATCTGGGGCCGGCGCGGCTGGCTGGCGCGCCTCGATGAGGACCTGCCGGCCGGCTATGACCTCGACGACGTGATCCGGCCTATCCGCGACGGCCTGTCCGATCAAGGCCGGCTGTACGCGCTTCCCTTCTACGGCGAGAGCTCATTCACCTTCTACCGGAAAGACCTGTTCGCATCCGCCGGGTTGAAGATGCCGGAACAGCCCACCTGGGACGACATCGCCCGGTTTGCCGGGGCGCTTCACCAGCCCGAGAAAGGGATCTACGGTATCGTCCTCCGCGGCAAGCCGGGCTGGGGAGAGAACATGGGACCTCTCTCGACGCTCGTCCACGCCTTCGGCGGCCGCTGGTTTGACGAGACGTGGCGGCCCGAGCTCGATTCGCCGGAGTGGCGCCGGGCCATCGGTTTCTATGTGGACCTCGTGAGGAAATACGGTCCCCCCGGAGTCACCTCCGACGGCCACAACGAGTGCCGGGCCCTGTTCGCGACCGGCAAGGCCGCGATCTGGGTCGACGCCACCGTGGCCGCCAGCTACATGTTCGATCCCGCCGAGTCGAAGGTCGGGGATAAAGTGGCCTTCGCGCGGGCGCCGGTCCAGAAGACGGCCAACGGCGGCCAGTGGCTGTGGTCCTGGGCGCTGGCGGTCCCCGCCTCGTCGCGGCACCCCAAAGAAGCGAAACGGTTCATCCACTGGGCGACATCGAAGGAGTATATCCGGCTCGTCGCCGAAACCGAAGGCTGGGCGGCGGTCCCTCCGGGAACGCGCCGGTCCACGTATGCCGAGCCGCAGTACGTCAAGGCCGCCCCCTTTGCCGAGCTGACGCTCAAGGCCATCCAGGCGGCCGACCCGATCCACCCGACGGACCGACCGGTGCCCTACACCGGCATCCAATATGTCTCCATCCCCGAGTTCCAGGCGATCGGGACCCAGGTCGGCCAGCTGGTGGCCGCCGCCGTGGCCGGGGACCAGACTGTCGAGCAGGCCCTGAGGGCGGCTCAACAAGCCGTCGAACGCACCATGCGCCGGGCAGGCTACATCAAGTGACGTCTTCCTCATCTTCCCGCCCTCCCGCCGCGTCCGGGCGCGTGTCCCGCCGCCAACCCCGGACCTGGCCGTTCCTGCTGCCCTCGGTCGCCGTCCTCCTGCTCTGGGCGGTCGTGCCGCTCGTCATGACCGTCTGGTTCTCGTTCGAACGCTACAACCTCCTCGACCCGGGCCAGCGGGGCTTCGCCGGGTTCGGGAATTACGCTTTTCTTTTAACCGACCCGGGGTTGGCCAGGGCGGTCGTCAACACGCTCCTCCTGGCCGGAGGCGTGCTGGCGATCACCGTGGGAGTGGGGACTCTTCTCGCCGTCCTCTTTGACCAGCCGTTTTTCGGCCGCGGCCTGGCCCGCGTTCTCGTCATCGCCCCCTTCTTCGTCATGCCAACGGTCAGCGCCCTGATCTGGAAGAACATGCTGATGGACCCGGTCAACGGCGTCTTCGCCTTTCTAATGCGGAGCGTCGGGCTCCAGCCCGTCGACTGGTTCGCCAAGGCGCCGCTGGCCGCGATCGTGATCATCGTCGCTTGGCAGTGGCTGCCGTTCGCCCTCCTCGTTCTCCTGACCTCCCTCCAGTCGCTCGACCCGGAGACCAAGGAGTCGGCGCGCCTGGACGGCGCGGGTCCGGTCGCTCTCTTCGCCCATATCATCCTGCCGCACCTTCGGCGGGCCATCGGCGTCGTCGTGATGCTCGAGACGATCTTCCTGCTCACGATCTTCGCCGAGATCTTCGTGACGACCTCGGGCGGCCCGGGCCTGGCCTCGACGAACCTCGCCTTTCTCATCTATCGGTACGCCCTTCTCGAATTCGACATCGGCGGGGCCTCGGCCGGCGGCCTCCTGGCCATAGTGCTGGCCAATATCGCGGCCGTCTTCCTGATGCGGACGATCGCCAGGAACCTCGAAACGTGAGCCGGCCGGCATGAAAAGATCAGTCCGCGCCAGGGCCTTGGCCGCAGCCGCCGCCTGGGCGGTGGCTCTGGCCATGTTCTTCCCGATCTTCTGGATGCTCGTCTCGGGGTTCAAGACCGAGGTCGAGGCCGTTTCCACGCCGCCGCGCCTCGTCTTCCGGCCGACGCTCGAGAACTACGCCGCCGTCTGGCAGCGCGCCGATTATGTCGGGCACGCCGCGAACAGCGTTCTCATCTCGTTCGGATCGACGCTCCTCGCCCTGGCGTTCGCCTTGCCCGCCGCCTACGCGATGGCCTTCTTCCCGACGCGCCGCACCAAGGGCACTCTTCTCTGGACGCTGTCGACGAAAATGCTGCCGCCGGTCGGGGTGCTCGTGCCCATCTATCTTCTCTTCCGGGACCTCGGGCTTCTCGACAAGCGGCTCGGGTTGCTCTCTGTCTATACGCTCGTCAACCTGCCCATCGTCATCTGGATGCTGTACACTTTCTTCAAGGAAGTGCCGCGGGAGGTGCTCGAGGCCGCCCGGATGGACGGGGCCGGGCCGAAACACGAGATCCTGAGCTTTCTCCTGCCGCTCTCGCTTCCCGGGATCGCCTCGACCGCTCTGCTGTCTGTCATCCTGGCCTGGAACGAGGCCTTCTGGAGCCTGAACCTGACGGCCGCCAAGGCGGCCCCGCTCACCGCCTTCATGGCGTCCTTCTCCAGCCCCGAGGGCCTCTTCTGGGCAAAGCTCTCGGCGGCCTCGACGATGGCCATCGCGCCGATCGTCGTTTTCGGCTGGCTCAGCCAGCGTCATCTTGTGCGCGGCCTGACCTTCGGGGCGGTCAAGTAACAGGGAGGCATGCCGAGATGGCCACCATCCGTTCGATCAACCTCCGCAAGAGCTTCGGCGCGGTCGAGGCCATCAAAGGTGTCGACCTCGACGTCGCCGACCGCCAGTTGGCCGTCGTCGTCGGTCCATCGGGCTGCGGCAAGTCGACCCTGCTTCGGCTCGTGGCCGGGCTGGAAGAGATCACGTCCGGCGACCTGTGGATCGACGCTTTAAGGGTGAACGATGTCCCGCCGGCCAAGCGCGGGCTGGCCATGGTCTTCCAAAGCTATGCGCTCTATCCGCACATGAGCGTCGCCGATAACCTCGGGTTCAGCCTGAAGCTTGCCGGCGTTCCTAAGGATGTTCGCCTCCTCAAAGTCAGGGAAGCGGCCCGGCTGCTCCAAATCGAGCCGCTCCTCGGCCGCAAGCCCAAGGAGCTCTCCGGCGGCGAGCGCCAGCGGGTCGCGATCGGCCGGGCCATCGTCCGCCGCCCCAAGGTCTTCCTGTTCGATGAGCCGCTCTCGAACCTCGACGCCGCGCTCCGGGCGCAGATGCGTCTGGAGATCATGAGGCTCCATGACGAGCTGCGGGCGACGCTGCTCTACGTCACCCACGACCAGGTCGAGGCCATGACCATGGCCGACATCATCGTTGTCCTCAACGGCGGGCTGATCGAACAGGCGGGGACGCCGCTCGAGCTTTATCATTGCCCGCGGAACCAGTTCGTCGCCGGGTTCATCGGCTCGCCGCGGATGAACTTCCTTCAGGCGACGGTGGACCGCATCGGCGAGTCAGGCACCACGGTGGCGCTCGCCGGCGGGGCGAAGCTCGAGGTCCCGGCGGCGCCCGGGCGGCTCAGCCCGGGCGATCTGGTCACGGTCGGCGTCCGGCCGGAGCACCTGACACTCGGCGAAGGCGGAGCGCTACGGGGAGAAGCGCTCGTCGTCGAGAGGCTCGGGAGCGCCACCCACGTTCACGTCGCCGTCGGGGGCGGGGCGATGATCACCGTCCAGGAGGGAGATGACCTCCCGGTCAGGCCGCATGACCTTGTCTCGGTCAATGTGAGAGGCGAAACAGCGCACCTGTTTGACGCTTCGGGCCTGGCCATCCCGCGGCTCAGACGGGATCGCCAAGAAAAAAACGAATAAGAGGCAGATCATCAAAATGAGAAGCTCAAGGCATTCGGTTCCCTCCCTCCTCGAGGGAGAGGATGAAGATGGGGAGCGACATGAATTCTCTATCAGTATGGCGAGGCTTTTATGGGGCAGGCGCCGTCAGTCGGCAGGAGAGGCTTAGATGAAAGAGCACACCCTTGAAGGAAAGATCGCCATCGTCACGGGCGGTGCCCGGGGCATCGGCCGGGCGATCGCGGAGCGGTTCGCCGCCGAGGGCGCCCGCGTCGCCGTCGCCGATATCCTGGTCGAAGAGGCCCGGTCCCTGGCCGCGGCGCTTGGGGAGCCGGCCTTCGCCGTCGAGCTGGACGTGACGCGGCAGGAATCGATCGACCGGCTGGTCGAAATCGTCGTCGCCCGCGCGGGCGGCGTCGATATCCTGGTGAACAATGCCGCTGTCTTCGACCTGGCGCCCGTCCTCGATGTCACCCGGGAGAGCTTCGAGCGTGTCTTCGCCGTCAACGCCGCGGGGCTTTTCTTCACCCTGCAGGCGGTCGCCCGCCAAATGGTCAAGCAGGGGAGAGGCGGGAAGATCATCAATCTGGCGTCGCAGGCCGGCCGCCGGGGCGAACCGCTCGTCTCCGTGTATTGCGCGAGCAAGGCGGCGGTCATCAGCCTGACCCAGTCCGCCGGCCTGGCGCTCATCCCGCACCGGATCAACGTCAACGGGATCTCACCCGGCGTGGCCGATACCCCGATGTGGGACCGGGTCGATGCCCTGTTCGCTAAGTACGAGAACCGGCCCATCGGCGAGAAGAAGCGCCTGGTGGGCGAGGCGGTGCCCTTCGGCCGGATGGGGCTGCCGGCGGACCATGTCGGCGCGGCGGTCTTCCTGGCCTCGAGCGACAGCGATTTTGTCGTCGCCCAGACGCTCAATGTCGACGGCGGCAACTGGATGAGCTGAACCGCGATGGAAACGCCCGCCGTCAAGCTGAATCCGGAGAACCTGGGCCGGCTCGCCCGCGACGTCCGGGTGCCGGCCTACGACCGCCGCGGACTTCCGCCGAGCATCGTCCACATCGGCGTCGGCGGGTTCCACAGGGCCCACCAGGCGGTCTACCTGGACGACCTTCTCCATCTGCCGGAGCCCGAGAGTCGGCGATGGGGAATCTGCGGCGCGGGCCTCCTGCCCCAGGATGCCCTGATGCGCGATGCGCTGCGGCCCCAGGACGGGCTCTACACGGTCGTCGAGAGCGACGCCGGCGGCCGGCGCCCCCGGGTCATCGGCTCGCTCGGCAGGTATCTGTTCGCTCCGGAGGAGCCCGAACGCGTTATCGAGACAATGGCCTCCGCCGACTGCCGGATCGTCTCGCTCACGATCACCGAGGGCGGCTACTATGGGCGAGAGGGGACTGGCGACTTCGACGACACGCATCCCGATATCCTCCGCGACCTGGCTCATCCCCACGAGCCGACCTCGGCCTTCGGCTATCTCGCCGAGGCCCTCGACCGGCGGCGCCGGCGCGGCCTCGGACTCTTCACGGTCTTGTGTTGCGACAACCTGCAGCACAACGGCGACGTGACGCGGCAGGCGATGCTGGGTTTCGCCGAGCGCCGGGATCCTGCCCTGGCCCGCTGGATAGCGGAGAACGGCGCCTTCCCCAACAGCATGGTCGACCGCATCACGCCCGTCACCACGGACGCTCACCGGGAGATGGTCCGGCGCGAGTTCGGAGTCGACGACGCCTGGCCGGTCATTACCGAGCCCTTTCGCCAGTGGATCCTGGAAGATCGTTTCCCGGCCGGCCGGCCGGCCTGGGAGCTGGCGGGAGCCCAGATCACCTCCGATGTCGCGCCCTACGAGAAGATGAAGATCCGGCTGCTCAACGCCAGCCATCAGGTGATGACCCACATCGGCCTCCTCCTCGGGCACAGCTCGACCGACGGGGCCATGGCCGATCCGGACATCCGGCGGCTCGTCCGCGAGACCATGGATCTCGAGGTGACGCCCCTTCTGCCCGCCGTCCCGGGCATCGACCTCGAGGACTATAAAGCGACCTTGATGGTGCGCTTCGCCAACCCGGCCATCCGGGACCAGCTCTCGCGGAACGCGGTCGACGCCTCGGTGAGGATCCCCGCGTTCGTTCTCCCGTCCGTTTCCGAGCAGCTGGAGCGCGGCGGCCCGATCGGCCGCTTGTGCTTCACGGTGGCCTGCTGGTTCAGATGCCTGGCCGGGACCGACGAGCAAGGGAGGGCGCTGACGATCGTCGACCGGCGCGCGGCCGAGCTCCAGCGGCTCGCTCGCCGCGGCGGGCAGGACTCTGGACCGCTCCTCGGGTTGAAGGCGGTCTTCGGGGACCGGCTCGCGGCCTCGGCGGAATTCAGGGACGGGGTCGGCCGCGCACTCCGCAGCCTTTACGAACAGGGCGCCCGGGCCAGCCTCGCCGGGCTCCTCGGCCATTGATCCGATCGTCCGGCGACGGAGCACGGATCGCCCGATTTCGTGAAATGACTTTGCCGGAATCCGGTCTCTGAACTTTATCCCATCCGAAAATACGTCCCCCTGGCCATTCGCCGGCGGCTTGAATTTTCAGGGGTCGGAGAGTATATTGGCATGTCTTTAAGACCTTTTTTAAAACCAAGGAGTAAAAGCATGCCGAAATACGTTTACTTTTTCGCCCCTTCCCATGCGGAAGGCAACAAGGACATGAAGGACCTCCTGGGCGGCAAGGGCGCCAACCTGGCCGAGATGGCCGGGGCCGGCCTGCCCGTTCCCCCGGGTTTTACCGTGACGACCGAAGTCTGCAACCTCTTCACCAAGTCGGGTGAAAAGATCCCGGCGGAGGCCGATGCCGAGATCCAGACGAGCCTCAAGAAGCTGGAAGGCGTCGCGGGCATGACCTTCGGCGACCCCGCGAACCCGCTTCTCGTCTCCGTCCGGTCGGGCTCCAAGTTCTCCATGCCCGGGATGATGGACACGATCCTCAACCTGGGGCTCAATGACCAGACTGTCGAGGGCCTGGCCCGAAAGACCGGCGACCGCCGGTTCGCCCTGGACTGCTACCGCCGGCTCATTCATATGTTCTCGGACGTCGTCCTGGGCATTCCCAAGAAGAAGTTCGAGGAGATCCTCCACAGCCGGAAGGGAAAATACCGCGTCAAGCTGGACAACGAGCTGTCCCAGAAGATGCTGGAAGAAATCCTCGCGTCCTACCGGGATCTCGTCCGGGCCGAAGCCGGCCGGGACTTTCCCCAGGACGTCAACGAGCAGCTCGGCCTCGCCGTCAACGCCGTCTTCAAGTCCTGGAACAACCCCCGGGCGATCACCTACCGCCGGCTCAACCACATCGCCGACGACCTGGGCACGGCGGTCAACGTCCAGCTCATGGTGTTCGGCAACAGCGGCGACCGATCCGGCACGGGCGTCGGATTCACCCGGAACCCGGCCACGGGAGACAAGGTGCTTTACGGCGAGTACCTGCTCAACGCCCAGGGCGAGGATGTCGTCGCCGGCGTGCGCACGCCCTCGCCGATCAAGAAGCTCCACGAGGAGATGCCCGAGGTCTACGACCAGCTCAACAGCATCACGACGAACCTCGAGCGCCATTACGGGGACGTCCAGGACTTCGAGTTCACGATCCAGGACGCGAAGCTCTACATGCTCCAGACCCGGAACGGCAAGCGGACCGGCCAGGCGGCGGTCCGGATCGCCGTCGACCTCGTCGAGGAGGGCTTGACGACTAAGGACAAAGCGCTTCTCCAGGTCGAGCCCGAGGCCTTGAACCAATTGCTGCATCCGATTTTTGACCCCGAAGAGAAAAAGAAGCACCCCGTTCTGGCCAAGGGATTGGCCGCCTCCCCGGGAGCTGCGGCCGGCCGGGCCGTGTTCACCGCCGAGGAGGCCGTGCAGTGGAAAAAGGAGGGCCAAAAGGTCATCCTCGTCCGGGCCGAAACTTCGCCCGACGACATCCACGGCATGAGCGCCGCCCAGGGCATCCTGACCGCGACGGGCGGCATGACATCGCACGCCGCCGTGGTCGGGCGCCAGATGGGCAAGCCGGCCGTCGTCGGCTGCGGCGTCCTGAAGATCAGCGAGGAGAAAAAGCGCTTCGCCGTGGGCGGCCAGACCTTCAGCGAGGGCGAGTGGCTCTCGATCGACGGCGGCACCGGCGAGGTCATGGCCGGCGAGATCAAGACCCGGCCGTCCGAGATCCTGCAGGTCGTCCGCGGCGAGAAGAAGGCCGAAGAGTCGACCATGTATCAGTACTTCAGCAAGCTGCTCTCCTGGGCCGACGAGGTGCGAAAGCTCGGCGTCAGGGCCAATTCCGACACGCCCGTCGACGCCCGAACGGCCTTCGCCTTCGGCGCGCAGGGGATCGGGCTGGCCCGGACCGAGCACATGTTCTTCGGGCCGGAGCGGCTGCCCATCGTCAAGGAGATGATCATCGCCGATAACGAGGCCGACCGCCGGGCGGCGCTGGACAAGCTTCTGCCGTTCCAGAGGAAGGATTTCTACGAGTTCTTCAAGGAGATGCACGGGAACCCGGTGACCATCCGGACGATCGACCCGCCCCTTCACGAGTTCCTGCCCCGGCGGGAGGACCTGATGGTCGAGCTCGCCGAGCTCAAGGTCAATCCCCGGAAGAACAAGGCCCGGATCGCCGAGCTCGAGGCGCTGCTGGCGCGGGTCAGCCAGCTCAGCGAGTTCAACCCGATGCTCGGGCACCGCGGCTGCCGGCTGGGCATCTCCTATCCCGAGATCACCGAGATGCAGTCCCGGGCCATCTTCGAGGCCGCCTGCCAGCTGATCAAGGAAGGCGAGCGGTCCGGCCGGAGATCATGGTGCCGCTCGTCGGCCACGTCAACGAGCTGGCCAACCAGAAAGAGATCATCGACCGCGTGGCCGCCGAGGTCATGGCGCAGTACGGCGTCAAGGTCGAATACCTCGTGGGGACGATGATCGAGGTGCCCCGCGGCGCCCTCACAGCGGACGAGGTCGCCGAGCAGGCGGAGTTCTTCAGCTTCGGCACCAACGACCTGACCCAGACCGACCTTCGGCGTCTCCCGCGACGACGGCGGCAAGTTCCTGAACGACTACCTCAACAAGGGCATCTGGAAGGACGACCCCTTCGAAACCCTGGACGTCAAGGGCGTCGGCCAGCTGATGAAGATGGCCGTCGAGAAGGGGCGGAAGACCCGGCCCAACCTCAAGGTGGGCATCTGCGGCGTCCACGGCGGCGACCCGCGGTCGATCTTCTTCTGCCACAAGCTCGGCCTCAACTACGTGAGCTGCTCGGCCTACCAGATCCCGATCGCCCGGCTGGCCGCGGCGCAGGTCAATATCGGAAAGAAAGGCTCCGAGGCGGATTAATCCCCGCGGGGGACAGTCACCGCATTCACTGGATTCATAATTCAGTGCCCCGGGATGCTGTCCCCCGAATAGGGGAAGCGGACTCCAGCCGGAATTCCGGCCGGCGCCTAGCGCTGGAAGAGGCTCTTGATCACGAACCAGACGTTCTCTTTCCTCTCCCGCAGCCGTCTCATGTTGTAGGGCAGCCAATGGGTCCCGAAGGGGACATAGCAGCGAACCCGGTAGCCCTCCGCCGCCAGCTTCTGGAATGACTTGGTCCGGATGCCGTAGAGATACTGGAACTCGAACCTGTCGTTCGGTATGTTGTGGGCGGCGGCGTACTCTTTCGTCAGGGAGATCAGCTTGAAGTCGTGGGTGGCGATGGCCGGATAGACGCCCTCGCGGAAGAGGATGTCGGCGAGCTTCATGTAATTGGCCCGGATGTCCTTCATCTTCTGGATGGCCAGCTCCTTCGGCTCCTTGTAGGCGCCTTTGCAGAGGCGGACCTTGGCCCCGATCTTGTTCACTTCGTGGATGTCTTTCTCCGAGCGGTAGAGGTAAGCCTGGATGACGATCCCGACGTTGTCGAACTCACTCCTCAGGCGCTGGAACAGGTCGAGCGTGCGCTGGGTGTGCGGCGTTCCCTCCATGTCGATCCGGACGAAAACGCCGAGCGGCCGGGCTTTCTGGATGATCCGGCGGACGTTCTGATAGCAGTACTCGGTATCGATGTCCAGCCCCTGCTGCGTGAGTTTGAGCGAGATGTGGGCATCGCTTCCTCCGGCCTTGATCACGTCGAGGAGCTCGAGGTAGGCGGTCACGGCCTTCTCGGCCGTATTCCTATCCTTGACGCTTTCTCCCAGGACGTCCATGGTGGACATGATGCCTTTGCCGCGGAGCCTGGCGACGGCCTGGATGGCCTCCGCGTTAGTGTCGCCGGCGACAAAACTGTGAGCCAGGCGGGTGACTAATCTCATGGTCGCTCCTAATGGAAACACATGCCGGTTAATAGAAGATAATATCATATAATTTTCCGGGGCGAATGCAACGGTGATAAAGACCGGACGGGCCGTGAGGAGATCCCATTCTATTTAGGCGAGTTTACGGGCTGGCGATTTTTTGATATGAATAGGCTCCTCTGACGCGCCATGGATGTTCTGAAGCTCATCGACCGCTGGCGGTATCCGGTTCCGCTCGTCTACAGCGACGACTACTGGATGCCGAATGTCGGCCGGCACGTCTTTCCCGTCAAGAAATACCGCGCCCTCTACGAGCGCCTGCTTCTCCTCGGCGCCAGGAAAGATCAGGTCGCCACTCCCGGGCCCGCGGCCGACGAGGACATCCTGCTCGTTCATACGCCCCGGTACGTTAAGCGGCTCAAGACGGGAACCCTGTCGAGCGCCGAGATCGCGATGCTCGAGCTGCCGTTTTCGCCGGACCTTGTCCGGTTCGCCTGGGTGAGCGTGGGCGGGACGATCCTCACCGCCAAGCTCGCGCTGGAGAAGGGGACGGCCGTGCATCTGGGCGGCGGGTTCCACCACGCTTTCCATGACCACGGCGAGGGCTTTTGCATGCTCAACGACGTCGCCGTCGCCGTCGAGAAGCTGATCAAAGAGGGCGCCTGCCGCCGGGCGATGGTGGTCGACTGCGACCTTCACCAGGGGAACGGGACGGCCCATATCCTCCACGGCAAAGACTATGTTTTGACGTTCAGCATCCACCAAATGGACATTTACCCGGCTGTGAAAACGGAGAGCTCGGTCGATATCGGACTCTGGTCGGGAGCCACCGACCTGGAGTACCTGGCTTCGCTCCGGGGATGCATACCGAGGCTGTACGATGAGTTCGCGCCCGAGCTGGTGATCTATCTGGCCGGCGCCGACCCCTACGAACACGACCAGCTGGGCGGTCTCTGCCTCACCAAGAAGGGCTTGCGGGAGCGGGACGTGCTGGTCATCGGCGAAGCCCGGCGGCGCCGCATCGCCGTGGCGATCGTGCTGGGCGGCGGCTACGCCGCCGAGTTCGAGGACACGGTCACGATCCACCTCAACACCGTCCGCGTCGCGCAGCGGGTCCAGCGGCGGTTTCCCTAGCGGTGCGTCCGGAATAACCTGGCTTCTAAAAAAAGCCAAGAAGACGCACCGCCGCGGGGGAGTTTGAGGGGGACGGCGTCGTTCCCCCAGGGGGTCAGCGGAGTGAAATGAATCGCCGAGGGGGGAGCTTGACTCCCCCCTGGAAGTGTCCCGTCTCGCTGAGGACTTTGGAAAGGAACTTACGAGACGGGAATGGTGCGTAAATAACCTGGCTTTCTAAAAAAAGCAAGAAGACGCACCGCCGCGGGGGAGTTTGAGGGGGACGGCGTCGTTCCCCTCAGGGGGTCAGCGGAGTGAAACGAAGCGCCGAGGGGGGAGTTTGACTCCCCCCTGGAAGTGTCCCGTTTCTGCTGAGGACTTGGGAAAGGAATTTACGAGACGGGACACTGGCGGAGGCGGGACACTAGTCCCGTGTTTCGGCTTCCAGCCACCCCAGGTATTCCGGAGAGCCCGAGGCAATGGGCAGGGAGATGAACTCCGGAACCTCATAGGGGTGGAGCTCCTTGAGGCGGGCCGCCAGGCGGTCGAGGACCGCCGCCTTGGTCTTGATGAATATCAGGCGCTCGCCGTCCTCGACGAGCTTCTTGTCCCACCAGTAGAAGGACGTCACGGCCGGGCCGACATTGACGCAGGCGGCCAGCCGCTCCTCGACGAGTGTCCGGGCGATGCGGCGGCCGAGCTCCTCATCGGGCACGGTCGTCAGGACGAGCCTGTACTCCGTCATCGTTCAGCCCGGCTATTCCTGGAGAAAGACGTGAGCGAAGACCTTGGCGTCGCCCACCAGGTTGTCGATGTGACAGTATTCGTTGGGTTGGTGCGCCGTTTCGTCGATCTTCGACCAGACGGCGGCCTCGTATCCGGCCCGGCGGAATACCGCGGCCACCGTTCCTCCGCCGATCCCCCGCGCCTTGGCCTGGGCACCGTAGACGTCCTTGACGGCCCGGCGGATGGCCGTGACGACGGGAGCCCTCGCCGAAGTCGGCGGCGCCGCCGGCGCTCTCTGCTGCACCTCGAAAGTGATCGTCACCCCGAACCTCTTTTCCACTTTCCTGGCGAGCTTCTGGATCCGGGCCTCCACCGCCTCGAGGGTATACTTCGGGAGAAGCCGGGTGTCCAGGTAGAAGACATCCTCGCCGGGGATGGTGTTGATGTTCGGGACGTTGGCCTCTTTTTTCGTCGGCTCGAAAGTCGAGATCGCCGGTTCGAACAGGGGGTCCGGGTCCCCGAATGTGAGGTGGAGGCTGTCGAGCTCCGTGATGAGGAAGGATGCCGCCTTGAAGCTGTTGATGCCCTTCTCCGGGGTCGAGGCGTGCGCCTGCCGGCCGACCGTCTTGACCTTGAGCCAGAGGAGCCCTTTCTCGGCGACTTCGATCTGCGTTCCGTCCTCGTTGCCCGAGTCCGGCACGATGATCAGGTCCTCCTTCCTGAAGGCTTGGGAGTGTTTGAGGACGTAGTCGATCCCCTTCAGGCTTCCCGTTTCCTCGTCCGCCACCAGGGCGATGCCGATATTGAAACTGGGGATGATCTTCTCCGCGCGGAGGGCTTTGACGGCGAACAGGGATGCGACCATATCCTGCTGGTTGTCCTCGACGCCGCGGCCGTAGATCTTGCCGGCTTCCACCCAGGCTTTGAAGGGGTCCCCGCGCCACTGGGCGAGCTCGCCCGGCGGCACGACGTCCATGTGGGTCATGACCCAGATCGTTCGCGAACTCCGATGTCCGTTAACGAAAGCGAGGATGTTGGGCCGGTAGCCTGCCGGCGCTTCCATGTCCGGGGCCTGGATGAGCTCGATGTCGTCGAAGGGAGTCTGCTTGAGAAAGTCGGTCAGGTACCGGGCCTTCTGGACCTCGCCTTCCCCGCCGCTCGACGGAGAGATCGAGGGCAAGGCGCAGAGCCTGATCTGCATATTGACCATCTCATCCCTGAAGCTGTCGATCCTCTTGGCCAGGCGGGTGAACTTGTTCATAGACGCCCTCTCTGAACGATATTATCTCACCGCGCACATCGTTACGCAAGCCATCCTCCCCGTATTGACATTTCGGAGTCGCGGACATAGATTAGCCGGTACATGCGGCTGGGATTCGACCTCCGTCCCTTTCTTCGCCGGGAGACCGGCGTCGGGATCTATCTCCGAAACCTCCTTACGGGGTTGGCCCTCCTGGACCGGGACAACGAATATTTCCTGTTCTCCGCCTCCTGGAAAGACCGCTTCCCGGCGAGCCGGGTCCCCCCCTTCGCCAAGGCCAGGCTGGTCGACCGGCGCATCCCTGTCCGGATGCTCAACCGCGCCTGGCAGCGATGGGGCTTCCCGTCCTTCGACCGTCTCGCCGGCGCGCGGCTGGACCTTGTCCATTCGGCCACACCGCTGGTCCTGCCGACGGCCGGGAAAAAGCTCATAACGGTGCACGACCTCTTTTTCATGGACTTTCCCGCCAGCGCCGGAAAGGAGGCCGGCCAGGTTTTTTTCAAACACGCGACCGGCTCGATCGGGCGGAGCGACGGCATCATCACCTTCTCGTCCTACACGCGCGACCAGCTCGTGACGCGGTTTGACGTTCGGCCGGAAAAAATCCGAGTCATCGCCCACGGGGTGGATCGCCGTTTCCTGGAGGATATCCCGGCCGCCGGGCTGGAGTCCTTCCGGGATGCCCACCGGCTGCCGGCGTCCTTCCTTCTCTTCGTGGGCGCGCAGGAACCCAGAAAAAACCTGCCGCGCCTTATCGAGGCCTTGAAGATCGTCCATCTCCACGGCGACAGGATACCGCTCGTCCTGGCCGGCCCGCCGGGCGGAGACACGGAGACGATCCGCGCCATGGCCGCCCGGCTCGGCCTGGAACACTCCTTGATCATGACGGGCTATCTCCCGACCGACGACCTTCCCAAGCTCTATCGCCTGGCGACCGCACTGGTGTTCCCTTCTCTTTGCGAAGGGTTCGGCCTGCCCCTTGTCGAAGCCATGGCGGCCGGCCTGCCGGTCGCGGCGGCGAAGAACTCGGCCATCCCCGAGGTCGCGGGGGACGCGGCCGTCTATTTCCCGGCCGAAGATCCCGAGGTCATGGCTGGGAAGATCCGGCTCCTCCTGGAGGATGCCGGCCTCAGGGCGAAGCTCGCGGCCAGGGGAAGACAACGGTCCCTGGGCTTCACTTGGGAAAGAGCCGCCGCCGAGACCCTGGAATTCTATCGGGAGGCCGGGGGTTCCCGCGCCGAAAGGAAGCCGTGATGAAAATCGCCGCGGACGGGTTCGAGCTCGGCCAGGGCGCCCGGGGCGTCGGCCGGGTCATCCTGAACTTCCTGCCCTTGCTGTCCGGTCTTTTGCCGGACGACGAGGTCCTGGCCTATACGAAGGCGGCGGCCGCCGGGTCCCGCCTTCCGGGCGTATCCGAGGTCGTTTTGCCCTGGCAGGGTGGGTATCTTGGCTGGCTCAACGGACCGTTGCGCCGCGCCCTCCGGACGGACAGGCCCGATATCTTCCTCGCCGCGAACTATCTGCTGCCGGTTTTCTTCTCGGGGACGGCGGTGCTCTTCGAGCACGACATCTCCGCGGTCACTCACCCCGAGTGGTATCCCCGCAGGTTCGCCATGAGCCGGAAGCTCCTGGTTCGCCGGAGCCTGTCCCGGGCGGCGGCCGTGGTCGTGCCTTCAGAGTTCACGCGGCGGGAGATACGGTCTTATTTCGATATCCCGGACGCGAAGATCAAGACCATCGGCTATGGCGTCGAGGAGTCCTTCCGTCCCCAGCCCCGGGAGCGCATCGACCGCTGGAAACAGGAAATGGGATGGTCCGGGAAAAGGCTGGTCGGATTCCTGGGGTCGATCTTCCGGCGGCGCCACGTTCCCGAGCTTGTCCGGGCGGTGGGCCGATTGCGGGGCGAGATGTCCGACCTGGTCGTTCATATCGTCGGGGAAAACCTGGGCGGCCTGGACCGGGCCGAGCTCGACGAGATCCGGGCCCTGCCGTGGGTCAGGTGGGACACGGCGCTCCGTGAGGAGGACCTGGCCCTGTTCTATTCTTCCCTGGATGTTTTCGCCTATCTTTCGGAATACGAGGGGTTCGGGTTCCCGCCCCTGGAAGCACTGGCCTGCGGCACGCCGGCCGTCGTTTTCAATCGGACATCCTTGGGCGAAGTCTTCGGAGGCTTGGCCGTGATGGTCGATTCGATCGAAGAGGAGTCTATCGCGCAAGGGCTCCGATCCGCGCTGCTTGGCGGATCTTCCGGGCCTCCCGGCACCCGCGATTTCCCGGCGCTCAGGGAGAAATTCTCCTGGCCCAAGGCCGCGGCCGAGCTGGCCGCGCTGCTCTCCGGGCTCAGGACGGGAGCGAAGCCATCATGAGCGGCGCCGCCGAGCTGTCTGTGATCCTCGTGAACTTTAACGACCGGTCCCACCTCGGTGCCTGCCTCGATTCCGTCCGGGCGGCCACGGCCGGGCTGTCCGCCGAGGTCATCCTGGTGGATAATCATTCGGACGACGGGAGCCCCGAATTCGTCCGGGCAGCCTTCCCTTGGGTCGGGCTGATCGTCAACGACCACAATCCGGGGTTCGCCAAAGCCAACAACGCCGCGATCAGGGTCTCGAGCGGCCGGCACATACTCTTCTTGAACACCGACACGGTCGTCCCGCCGGACGCGGTTGTCGAGCTCCTTGCCGGGCTCAAGCGCCGGCCGGAGGCCGGCGCCATCGGCCCCGCCCTAGTCCGCGAGAATTCGACCTTCCAAGTTTCGTTCGGGAGGGACATCGGATTCTTCGCCGAGCTGCGGCAGAAACTCTTCCTCAACCCGTATTACAAAATCGTTCTGAAGCACTCCCGCGGGGTCCGGTCCGTCGGCTGGCTGAGCGGCGCGTGCCTGCTCGCCCGGCGCGACGCGGTCGGGGCCGCCGGTCTGTTCGACGAAGGCTTTTTCATCTATTTCGAGGACATCGATCTCTGCCGGAGGATCGGGGACCTGGGATTCGAGCTCCTCTACGATCCGTCGGTCCGGGTGGTTCATTTCGGCGGCGCGACCACGGCCCCCCGAAGCCTGAAGAGCCGCCTCCATTACCGGGAGAGCCAGCTCTGTTACTATGAGAAGCATGGGCAGGGTCCGTCTGTCTTCCTGCTGAAGCTTTACCTCCGGATCAGCCTGGCTCGGATGAAGCTCTTCCGGGTCCGAAGACGGCCGATGAGCGGGCGCTCCTCGGACAGCTCGAGGCCAGGATTTCGGGGCGGCCGGTAGGCGATAGGACCATGGCCAAGATCAAGATCATCGAGATGATCGACAAGCCCGCGCTCGGCGGCGGGCAGACGGCCGTCCTGCTTCTGGCGCGGGGCCTCGACCCGGAGCTCTTTGAGGTCGCGGTTTCATCGGCCGGCCCCGGGCCGCTGGTTGACGAAGCCGGCCGGTCCGGATTGCGGCATATCCCGTTCACCCCCGTGAGCCGTCTCAGCCTTCGGCGGGCGGCGGCGATCGCCCGGATCCTGGACGCTGAAAAGGCCGACGTCCTCCACACCCACGGCGGTTATGCCGGGCTCTACGGGCGCCTGGCCGCCCGGCGGGCCCGGACGCCTGTCGTCGTTCACACGCTTCATGGCATCCATTACCTCCACTACCGGAATCCCGCGCTGCGTGCTTTTTCGATCTGGCAGGAACGCTTGCTTTCCCGGATGACCGATGCGCTCGTCCTTGTCTGCCAATCGGACTTGGCCCGGGCCAAGAAGACACCGTCTGGCGCCCCGGGACCGGCTGGTCACGATCCCCAACGGCTTGGACATCGGGCCGGGCGGAGATCCGCCGCCGGCGTCGGACATCGAACGAAAAATCGGTGCGGGGTCCGGGGGGCCTGTCGTCGGGACGGTGGCCCGGCTCCATCGCCAGAAGGGGATCGGCCATCTTCTCCGCGCCGCCCCCAAGATCTTCGCCGCGGTCCCCGGGGCGAGGATCGTCGTGGTGGGGGAGGGCCCGCTCGGAAGAGAGCTCAGGCGGCGGGCCGCCGCCCCCGGGCTCGAAGGCCGGTTCGTTTTCCTCGGAGAGAACGAAGACGCACGCCGCCTTATCTCGCTCTTTGACATCTTTGTCTTGCCGTCACTCTGGGAGGGGCTGCCGTTCGTCCTGGTCGAGGCGGCGGCCCTCGGCAAGCCGATCGTCGCCACGGCGGTCGACGGGGTACCCGAGATCATCGATATCGGCAAAACCGGCATCCTCGTGCCGCCGGGCGATGCCGAGGCTTTGGCGAACGCCGTGATATCCTTGCTCTCCGATAAGCCAAGGGCCGCCGCGATGGCCGCCGCCGCAAGGCGCTGATCCCGCCGCGTTTCCCCCTCCGCCGCACAATTGAACAGCACCAGAGCCTCTATCTCAAGCTCTACCGCCAAAAAACCGGGCTGGAACCCTGGTAGCCAGGGGATCGAGAGAGGTGATGGGCGAAGCTAAATGTAGGAAGCATCTCTTTCGTGTGATACGAAATGATCAGGGGAAGGGTGACACGGCGATAGTCCTGCCCGCCCGAAGAGATGGGGACCGCTGTCGCCAGAATAGAGAGAGGTGGTGGGCTACCAAATGCAGGAAGCATCTCTTTCGTGTGATACGAAATGGTCAGGGGAAGGGTGCCACGGCGATAGTCCCGGCCCGCCCGAAGCGATGGGGACCGCTCTCCCCTTGGAGTGCGCAAACTGTCGTTGACGGGTGAGGCGCGAGGACGCGGGCGGCGAGCAGGAGAGGGGCAGGAACGACGAAGTCCTGTCCGCCCGAAGGACGGGACCGATCACGCTTTAGAGAGCTCAAACTGTCATTGACGGTCAGGCACGAAAACGGGCAGGGATGCATCGTGACGGGACGGAATTGATATGCAGCGCCGCTCCCTTGGAGTGCGCAAACTGTCGTTGACGGGTGAGGCAAGGACGGGCAGGGACGCGTCGTGACAGGACCCTATTGAGGGGCAGCATGATCACACGAAAAGAGATGATTACCCCAATGCACGGCGGTTTGACAATTCGAGATCCCGTTTTTATAATCATCCGCAATGGAAAATATCCGCGTCGCCTTGGTCCACGACTGGCTCACCGGGCAGCGGGGCGGCGAAAAGGTCCTCGAGGTCCTGGCGGAGATCTTCCCCGAGGCCCCGATTTATACGCTCTTCCATTTCCCGGGCAGCCAGTCGCCCGCGCTCGAAAGGCGGAAGATCCACACGAGCTTTCTCCAGCGGCTTCCCTGTCTGCGGAAAAAGTACCGGCTGTATCTGCCGCTTTTTCCCCTCGCCGCCGAGCTCTTCGACCTCGCGGCTTACGACCTCGTCATCAGCAGCTCGCACTGCGTGGCCAAGGGCATCATCCCCGGGCCGGATTCTCTCCACCTCAGCTATGTCCATTCGCCCGTCCGCTACGCCTGGAACCAGTATCACGCCTACTTTTCGCCCCGCGAGCTGTCGTTGCTCCGCCGGCTGGCCGTGCCGCCGGTTATTCACCGGCTGAGGATCTGGGATGTGGCGTCCTCGGCCCGGGTCGACCACTTTATCGCGAATTCGGCCAATGTTGCCCGAAGGATCCGGCGCTATTACCGCCGGGACGCCGAAGTCATCCCACCCCCCGCCGACACCGACTTCTTCACGCTTCCGGCGGCGCCGTCGGAGAGGAAATATTTCCTGATCGTTTCGGCGCTCGTGCCGTATAAAAAGATCGGCCTGGCCGTCGAGGCCTTCAACAGGACGGGCGACCCGCTGAAGATCGTGGGGGACGGCCCCGATTTTAGCCGGCTGGCCCGGCGGGCCCGGCCCAACATCGAGTTTCTCGGTCAAGTCCCCGCCGACAGGCTGAGGGACCTCTACCGGGGCGCGCTGGCCTATCTCCTGCCCGGCGAGGAAGATTTCGGAATCGCCGCGGTCGAAGCCCAGGCTTGCGGGGCGCCGGTCGTCGCCTACGGGCGCGGCGGCGCGCTCGAGAGCGTCGTCCCGGGCCGGACCGGCGTCTTTTTCGCCGACCCGTCGCCCGCCGGACTGCTGGGCGCCCTTGACAATTTCCGGGGCCTGAAATTTAATAGTTCCGACCTCCGGTCGAACGCCATGCGCTTTTCCCGTTCACTTTTCCGGCACAGGCTCGCCGCCTGCTTCGAGGCCCGGTGGCGGGCGTTCAGGACGGGGCCGTGATCCAGAACAAACGGTCCGGGCTCGTCGGCCTGTTCGTCCTCAGCGACGCCGTGTCCATCCTGGCGTCGTTCTTCTATGCCTATCTTTTCCGTTTCTATGCCTACATCATCCCCACCGACCGGGGTGTCCCGCCGCTCCGCTATTATGTCGCCGTTTTTCCCCTGTTCCTGGCGATGCACCTGCTGTTCTTCTATTTTCAGAGTTTCTACAAAACGCGTCTCCAGCGGGCGAAGATCGACGATTTTTTGGCCATCTGTCTGAACGCCATCCTGACCATCCTGGCCGTGTTCGCCGTGATGAGCTACCTCTACAGCTACAGTCAGGGAGCCAAGCCGCTGTTCCGGGTCACCCTGAAGCTCTCGCACGGCTTCCTGTTCGTCTATTTCATCACCGTCATCTTCTTGATCACATTCCTCCGAAACCAGATCTATTATTTCATGAAACGGCGCTACGCCAAGGGCCTCAACCTCCAGAATGTCCTGATCATCGGGGGGGGAGAGATGGGGCGGGCCGTCGCCCAGAAAGTCAACGTCTACAAGGATCTCGGGTTCCGTGTCCAGGGCTTTCTGGATGACGACCGGGCTCCCGGGGAAAAAGTGGATGTCGACGGCGGCGTGGAAGTCCTGGGGAGTCTCCGGGACCTCGCGGCGGTCCTCGACCGCGGCGAAACGAGCGAAGTCTTTGTCGCCCTGGACCTGAACAACTACGCGAAGATCATGGAGACGATCAAGGTCGCCAACAACTATCTCGTCAACATCCGGCTGATCCCGGACCTCTTCCAGCTCCTCACCCTCAAGGCCAACATCCAGGACCTGGACGGCTTCCCGGTGATCTCGATCGACGACGTCGCGCTGCGGGGTATGAGGAGCCTGCTGAAGCGGGCGATCGACATCCTCGTCTCGGCCTTGGGTCTTCTCCTCCTCTCGCCGCTCTTCCTGATCATCGGTCTCCTCATCAAGGCCGGCTCGCGCGGCCCGGTCTTCTACCTTCAGGAGAGGATGGGTCTGGTCGGCCGCCGGTTCAAGATGATCAAGTTCCGGACCATGGTCTGTGACGCGGAAAAGGAAACGGGGCCCGTGATGTGCCGGCCCGACGACCCGCGGATGACCAGGATCGGACGGTTCCTCAGAAAGCTCAGCCTGGACGAGCTGCCCCAGCTCGTCAACGTCTTCAAGGGGGAGATGAGCCTGGTCGGCCCCCGGCCGGAGAGGCCGGAATTCGTGGCGGAATTCTCCGACAAGATCCCCCGGTACATGTTGCGGCACAAGGTCAAATGCGGGATCACGGGCTGGGCCCAGGTCCACAACCTGCGGCAGGACACCCCGATCGACAAGCGGATCGAGTATGACTTCTACTACATCCAGAACTGGTCGCCGGCCTTGGACCTGAAGATCATCTGGATGACGCTGCGCCGGGGTTTCATCGACCGCAACATGTCGTGAGCGGGTTCAGGCCCGGCCGGGCCACATCTGCCGGATCCCGCGGGCGACGTATTGGATCCCCGACACCACGGTGAAGACCAGGGTGAACGCATAGAGCAGGGACAGCGCTTCCTTTGAAGTCGCCCAGGCGACCGCCGGTTGCAGCCGCCAGGACGAGGCCTGGACATAATTCCCCAGGACCACCCAGATGACCGTGATCACCTGAAGGACGGTGCTGATCTTCCCGAGCACGGCGGGGGTGAATTTCCGCCGGCCGCGCGCCAGGCTGATCACCACCCCTCCCAGGACGATTATGAGGTCGCGCCCCAGGACGGTCGCCGTCAGCCAGATCGGAATGACATTCGCCCCGCCCAGACCCCCGATCGAAAGCAGCACGAAGGAGGTCGCTCCCAGCGCTTTATCGGCCAGGGGATCGATCAGCACGCCGAGCTCCGTTTGGAGCTTGAGCTTCCGGGCGGCGAACCCGTCCAGGACGTCGGTCGCCCCGGCCAGGCAGATCACGAACAGGGCCGCGCCCGGCCGGTTCCGGATGATCATCATCGCGAAAACCGGGACGAGGAAGAACCGAATCATCGTCAGGCTGTTCGGCAGGTTCAGGAATCCGCCTCCGGTCCGGTTGCTCATCATGGGTTTCCGATCACGCTTCCTCCGCACGCCGGCCGCGGCTCACCTCAAAAGGGCCAGCAAAGTGTCGACGGCCTGCCTGGCTTCGGACCCGGAAACGGTCTGATCCGGCCGAAAGGTCCGGTCGGGATACAGCTCCATGACCTGATAGGACAGGATATCGCTGATGGGGCGGAAATTGGCGTGTTCCGGAACGATGTCCGAGATCTGAATCCGTTCGGGGGGGATCTGCCGGAAAAACCGCTGGCCCCGCTCGCCGAGATAGGCGATGACTCGGGCCAGGACTTCGGCCAGGTCGGCCCGCGTCACCAGGCGACGCGGCTGAAAAGTGTGGTTGGCATAGACATCGATCAATCCGAGCGAGGTGACCTTCAGGATGAACTTGGCTGCCCAGGACGCCGAGACGTCGACGATGATCGGCGGTTTTCCCGGAGCCTCTCCCAGGTCGTTCCGCAGCTGGACGGCCAGGATCGCCGCCAAGTCCTCCCGGGTGACGACCGGCAGTGTGGCGATATCGTTGTACTTGCTCGGCAGCTCGAAGATCCCCAGCCTGTTTTTAATGGCCTCGACCCGCTCCTTGGCCTTGGCGTTCCCGGGTTCGACCTCCAGGATCTTCTCGTAGACCTCGAGGCTCCGCTCGAACTGCTTGGATTCCTCGAGCACGGCAGCATAATCGGCCAGGATGTCCAGGTTATCCGGGTCGGCCGCGGCCGCGGCCTTCAGGTGGACGAGGGCACTCGAGGGCTTGTCGACCTTCCTGTAGATGTTGGCCAGCGCGAGGTGGACTTCGGGCGACTCGGGAGAGTAATGAAGCGCCCTGAGGTAGGCGTCCGTGGCTTTCTGGACGTCGCCCGCGGCGGCGGCCGACCGCGCTTCGCCGATCGCGGTCTCCGTGCTTTGCTTTTTGAGGGCTTCGTAGCTGTCCCGGACCCAGGCGTTGCGCGATTCGAGCTTCAGGACCTCTCGGAGCTCGTTGAATGCCTTGTCGGACTCGCCCGTCTTTTGATACAGCTGGACCAGGCCGATCCGGGCGAGCGTGGCGTTGGGATGCTGCTCGACGCTTCGGCCGAAGAATCCCGCCGCGCCCGGATAGTCGTCCCGGGCGAGCGCGAGATAGCCGAACCCGATGTCATAGAGGGGACTTCCCTCGCCCAGCATGAGGAGGGCCTTTTGCGCCTTGTCGAGATACCCATCGCGGATCAGGTTCCAGGCATCCTGGGTCTGGATGCGCTCTTCGAGCTCCATCGAGCCGGTCAGCGACTGGGGCAGGTTCTCGAGGTAAAGGTTGGGCGGCGGCGTCGGCGCGGGGACGCACGACGCGAGCAGGACGCACAGCCCAAGCGGCAGTCCGACTTTCTTTACCAATTCTCCTCTCCTTCGACGAGGTACGGAAGATAGTTTATCATGAACCGGGAATCCGCCATAACCAAAAATTCCGCAACTTCCCCGTTTTCCCTGGACTTCAGGACAATCGACCAGCGCCGGAGAGAGGACGCCAGATCCCTCTCGACGGCGGGAAACCGGAGGTGGAAAAGCCGGAAGTCCTGGAAGGCGACATTCCGGATCTTGAGCTTCAAACCCGCCAGCCCTTCTCCCGTCCGGGCCGAGATATAGGCGGTCCGGTCGCCGAGAGCGTCATTGCGCGCGGCGAGATCGTCCCTTGCGGGCAGGAGGTCGATCTTGTTGAATACCCGGATCACGGGAACATCCGAGGCGCCGATGTCGGCGAGGATGTTGTCCACGGCGGCGGCCTGCTCGCCGGACCTGGGCGACGAGAGGTCGATGACGTGGAGCAGGACGTCGGCCTCGCGGATCTCGTCGAGCGTCGCCCGGAAGGAGGTGACGAGCTCGACGGGGAGCTTCCGGATGAAGCCCACGGTGTCGCTCAGGAAAAAATACAGGCCGTCCGTGAAATCGACCCGCCGCAGGACGGGATCCAGGGTGGCGAATAGCGCGGGCGACGTGTACCTTTGGGAGCGGCTCAGGGCGTTGAACAGCGTCGATTTGCCGGCGCTGGTGTAGCCGACGAGCGAGACCGTGGGCACGGGCCCCTTGCGGCGGCCGTGCCTCTGGCTCTCCCGCCGTTTGTGGATGGCCTCGATCTCGCGCCCGATCCGGTTGAGGCGCTCCTTGATCCGCCGCCTGTCGACCTCGAGCTTCTTTTCGCCCGGGCCCCGCGTCCCGATGCCCGCGCCCAGCCGTGACAGCGCCACGCCTTTGCCCGTCAGCCGGGGCAGCAGGTACTTGAGCTGGGCCAGCTCGACCTGGAGCTTGCCCTCGTTGCTTCTGGCGCGCTGGGCGAAGATGTCCAGGATGAGCTGGGTCCGGTCGATCACCTTGGCTTGGATCTGGTCCTCGAGGCTCCGCTGCTGGGTGGGGCTCAGGTTATGGTCGAAAATGACGAGGTCCGCGCCGAGCTCCTCCCTCTTTTGGCCGAGCTCCTCCGCCTTGCCGGAGCCGACGAATAACCCGGCGTTCGCTTTGGGCCGGTGCTGCAGCACCCTCTCGACGACCACAGCGCCCGCTGCCGCCGCCAGTTGGGCCAGCTCGTCGAGGGACTCCTCGGCGTCGCGCCTTTCGCCTTGGCCGAGGGCCAGATGAACCAGGATGGCTCTTTCCATGGTCAGGCGGCGAGCTGCCCCTCGAGGCAGGCGGCCAGGACGGCGGGGTTGTCCGCAGGTACCCAGATGACGCTCGGCATTTTCCTGAACCAAGTCATCTGCCGCTTGGCGAAGTGACGCGTATCGAGCTTGGTCAGCCGGACGGCTTCCTCGACCGGGATCTCCCCCCTGACGCAGCGGACGCCGTGCTTGTAGCCGAGGGCCCGGAACGGCGGCGCCGACTCCGGGATGCCCTCGTCCAGCAGCCGGCGGACTTCCTCGACCAGGCCGTTCCGGAACATGCGGTCCACGCGCTCCTCGATCTTCCGGTACAGCGCGGGACGCTCCAGGTTCAAACCGATCTTGACCGGCGATAGCCCTTCGGCCGGGGGGGTCGTGTTCGAAAAATGCTCGGAGATCGGCCGCCCCGTCAGGGCGTAGACCTCGAGGGCCCGGACCAAGCGCACCTTGTCACGGGGGCCGATGAGCCGGGCATAGACCGGGTCGACCCGTTCCAGCTCCTTTCTCAGACTGTCCAGGCCCGAGGTCCGGGCCTCCTCCTCCAGCCGCGCCCGCACGGCCGGGTCGCGTCCGGGACCCGGGAAGAGGCCGTCCAGCAGAGACTTGAGATAGAGTCCCGTCCCCCCCACGACAAAGGGCCGCCGCCCCCGCCCGCGGATGAGGCGGACGGCGGCCGCGGCCTGGGCCGCGAATTCGGCGGCCGTGAACTGGACCGTGGGTTCGACGATGTCGAGAAGGTGATGGGGAATCCCGCGCCTGTCGTCGAGTGACGGCTTGGCCGTGCCGATGTCGAATCCCCGGTACACCTGCATCGAGTCGGCGTTGATGATCTCCCCTTCGAAGCGGAGCGCCAGCTCGATGGCCGCCGCGCTCTTGCCCACACCGGTCGGGCCGAGGATGACGATGAGCGGGCGGCGGTCAGAGCGCAATTTTTGCCAGGACCCAAACGGCCGCGGCCGTGACGAGGAGGAGCAGGGCGAGAACCTGACGACGGTTCAACTCGCCTCCCCGATCCTTTCGAGGCCCTTGACGACGGCGGCCTCGTGATCATTCCCCAAGGTCTTCTTGACGGCCAGCACCTCGGCCACGAGGATCTCGCTCAGGATATCGAGGAGCGCTCGCCGGCCGGCGAGATGGAGAGAGTTGAGAGCAACGACGGGGAACGGCTTGAGCTCGACCCGGCCGTCCGACCGGATCTCCAGATCCTGGAGCGGCGGCGCCAGCCGCGGCCTCACTTCATCCAGGGCCTTCTCGAGCACATTCATCGCCACCGGTCCGATCTCCTTGGAGATGTACCGGAAGATATAGGCGCACTTGTCGTTGAAATCGCCCCAGGACCTCTCCAATCCGCCCGCCGGGACATCGGCCGGCGGCCTGACCTTGCCCGAGGACCGCGGCACTCCGGCGAGCCCCAGCGCGATAAGCGCCCAAACCGCCCGCTGGGCTTCCCTCTTTCCCAACTGGCTTTCGGCATAAAGTGTCTGAAGACTGGGAGACTCACGAAGAAGCCTCAGGACGTGCCTTTCCGCAGGCGCGAGCGCCGCGTGGGCGGCATGTCCCGGCGAGAGAACTTGGACGGCCTCGGTTTCGGGCGGGAGGCAGGCCTCGATCAGGCTGAAGCCCTTCATCCGGCGGATCCCCCGCAGGATGAAATCGAGCGTGGGCACGATGGCGAAAACCCGGGCGGCCCGGACCTCCGCTTCCGGCTCGAACACGAACTCCCCGTCGGGCCAGTCGAAGGCCGGCAGGCACTCGTCCAGCCAGGATTCGGCGGCTAGCTCGAAGGCGCGGTCGGGCCCCAGGGCGCCGCGCTCGATCAGGGCCCGGGGAAGGGTCAGGCCGCGTTCGCGCGCGAAATTCGCGCACTCCTCCATCTGCAGGACGCCGAGCACCCGCGAGGCCATCAGCCGCTTCCGGAACAGATCCTCGGAAAAAAACCCTTCGGCCAAGGCCTGTTCGCCGGCCGAGATCAGGAGGTCCCGCTCGCCGGCCTCGCCCTTGAGGCGCAGCGCCCCCGATTTCCGCCGCTCCCAGAAATGAAAGAGCAGCACGGGCAGCGGCGTCTCCGTCAAGCGGCCGCGCCAGAGGTCTTCGGTCATGGTCATAATTTAGGTGACGACGGTGGTTCTGTCAACACGGCCGGATCAAAGGAAGAACCCCTTCCCGACGACCGCGAAGGCGAATCCGGCCAGGCCGCCCAGGAACCAGAGTGCGTACGAGATCGCCAGGCCTTTCCCGATGCTGAACTTGAAGGCGGAGGCCAGCCCCAGGCCGAACAGGCCGTACATCCAGAGAGTGAAGAAGTCCACCTGGCTCAACGCGGCGTAGGCCGCCGAGCCGGCCGGGAGGTCCGGGAAAAACGCCGCCAAGCCCGTTGAGATCTGGAGGACCGACCCTCGCGACTTGAGCAGCGCCAGCCGGACGGCGTTGCCGAGGACGGCCGCGACAAGCCCCGCGTGGAGGAAGCCGGAGAGAACCTGAACATAGTGGCCGCGCCGGGTCAGGGCCCGGCCCGCGCCCAGCGCGATGAGCGAGGTGAAGAGGAAGAACGTCAGCGAAACGAGAGGCCGGACGACGAAGGCGTCGAGCGCCCGGCTCCCGCCCTCGAGCCTGGCCACGGCGTCGGCGTACTGTTGCTGTCCATGTTTCTCGATGAACCCGGCCGCAGAATTCTCGAAAGTCCGGAGCCTGTCCTGCCGGACGAACGGGAAGACGAGGTAGCTGTAGACGGCGCCGGCGGCGAGGACGACGACCAGCGCGTCCACCCAGACGGGACGGTCGGCCAGGGACCGGAAGGTCTTTGCCGGGCGGAAGACAACGCCCGCGAACCGGCCAAGACAGCTCACCCGCGCTCCCCGGTGGGCTTGTCCCATTCGATCCGGCCGTCGCGGAGGAAGATGATCCTCTGGGTCTGGTCGGCGATATCCCTGTCGTGGGTGACGATGATGATCGTGTTGCCGCCGTCATGGAGCCGGCGGAAGAGGTTCATGATCTCCGAGCCGGTCTTCGAATCGAGGTTCCCGGTGGGCTCGTCGGCCAGGATGATCGCGGGCTCGTTGACCAGCGCCCGGGCGATGGCCACCCTCTGCCTCTCGCCGCCGGAGAGCTCGTTCGGCCGGTGGTTCATCCGGCCTCCCATCTCCACCATCTCGAGGGCCTTCCTCACCAAGCCTTCCCGTTCCCTTTTTTTCATTCCTTTATAGATGAGAGGGAGCTCGACGTTGCGGAAGGCCGTCGCCCGGGGCAGCAGGTTGAAGACCTGGAAGACGAACCCGATCTCCCGGTTGCGGATGCGGGCCAGCTCGTTTTCGGTCATGGCGCTGACGAGCTTGCCGTTCAGAAAATAGCTGCCGTCCGACGGCGTGTCGAGGCAGCCCAGGATGTTCATCAGCGTCGACTTGCCGCTGCCCGAGGGCCCCATGATGGACATGAACTCGTTCCGCCGGACGAGGAAGGTGACACCCTGCAGGGCGCGGACCTCCTGCCTCTCCAGCTGATAGATCTTCTTGAGGTCCTCGGCCCGGATCACACCGTTGTCCCGCGGATCCATGGCTTATTCTTTTTTCTTTTCTTCAAGCTGGACGGCGGTCCCGTCCTTGAGCTCGCGGAGGGCGCTGTAGGGTCCGACGATGACCTCCTGCCCCTCCTTTATGCCCGAGGCGATCTCGATATCCAGGCCGCCGATGATCCCCTTAACCACGGGGTAGAACTTGGCCTGGCCGTTCTCCAGCAGGTAAACTCCCTCCTCCTCGACCTTGTCTTTCTTCGAGGGATCGGAGTTATCCTTTTCCCGGAGGACCAGGGCGGATATGGGCACCGCCAGGACGCCCTTTTTCTCGGCCGTGATGATGTCCGCGGAAGCCGAGAGGCCCGGCTTCAGCGACTTGGGAGGTTCGTCCAGGGTGATCTTCACCAGGAAATCCCGTGATTCCTCCTGGGTGACGCTGAGTTTTTCGATCGCCGAGCTGCCGATCTCGGTGACGGAACCCTTGAGGACCTGGTTCGGAAGCGCGTCCACCTTGATGTCCGCGACCTCTCCGAGCTTAACCCCCACGACGTCGGTTTCGTCGACCTCGACTTCGACCTCCATCTCGGAGAGATCGGCGATCGTCATCAGGACGGTCCCGGGATTGTTCATCGTCCCGATCACGGCCACTTCCCCCTCTTCGACCTTGAGGCTGGTGATCATGCCGTCGATCGGCGAGTTGTAGACGGTCTTGTCCAGGTTGTCCATGGTGCTCTTGAGCGAGGCCTGCGCCTGCTGGATCTGGTGGCGGATAGCCTGGACCTCGGCCCGGCTGACCTCCGCCTGGACCTTGGCCGCCTCCAGCTGCTCCTGGGAGATGAGCTGGCTCTCGAAGAGCTGTGTCTGGCGATTATAGCTGTTGGCGTCCATCTTCATCCGCGCCTCGGACTGGATGAGCTGGGACCGGTAGGCCTGGATCAGGGCCCTGTCCCGCTCGGCGATGGCCTCGTACTGAGCCGAATCGAGCTTAAGCAGGAAATCCCCTTCCTTCACCTCCTGGCCTTCGACGACGCCGATCTTGATGATGCGGCCCGGGACATGGGCGCTGATGTTGATATTCTTTTTCGGCTTGACTTCGCCCGAAGCCGAGATGATCGACGTCAAATCGTGCCGGGCGATCTTTTGGGTCGTGACCTGGATCGACTTTTCCCTCTTGGACCTCACGGCCATAAGTCCGACGACCGCGGCCAGGACGAGGATCGAGGCGATGATGATTATCTTTTTTTTCTTGGAGCGCCGAGGCGGGGAGGCCGGGACGGCCTGGGTTTCAGGTTCGTTCATGGTTTTTTTTCGCCAGATGATCCGATATCTCATGTTTTCTGATTTCTTATAATAATATAATGCGGTCGAAAGGGCAAAAGTCTCCGGAAGCATAGGCAGCTCTTGGGTATGGTCCTTCCGCCTCTCGCGCCGCGCAGGTCCGACGCCGATCCCCTTGCCCCCGGCCCCCGGGAACAAGTCCCTCGGTTCGGCGCCAAGGCCGACGGGCCCCCTCCGCTACCGGCTCCGGGCGCCTCCCATCCGTCACTGCTGACGCGTCACAAACGGAGACATGCCGGAAGATTGCGTGCCGCCGCGCGTCTTGATAAAATAACGGGCTCATGAGCCAGTGGTTGGAGTTCCTGCCGGCGGCCCGGGAAGCGGCCGAGGCCGCGGGACGATTGTTGCGGCGCGGGCTGGACGAGGCCAAGGATGTCGGCTACAAGGGAGCCGTCGACCTCGTGACGAACTTCGACGGTCTGGCCCAGGAGGTCATCGTCGACCGGATCTCGTCGGTTTACCCCCGTCATGCCGTTCTCGCCGAGGAGGGGCTCCGCCCGGCCGGGGAGTCCGAATTCCTCTGGGTGATCGACCCTCTGGACGGGACGACCAATTTCGCCCACGGGCTGCCCGTCTTTGCCGTGTCGATCGGTCTCGTGTTCCGGGGCGCGCCCGTCCTCGGTGTCGTCTTCGATCCCGTCCGCGAGGACATGTTCACGGCGGCGGCCGGAGGCGGGGCCTATCTCGGCGGTCGAAGCATCCGGGTCTCGAACGTGGACGACCTGGACCGGAGCCTCCTGGCGACCGGGTTTCCTTATGACATCCGGGAGAGCCCTGTCAACAACCTCGACCATTTTCAAAATTTCTGCCTGAGGGCCCAGGCGGTGAGACGCTGCGGGTCGGCGGCCCTCGACCTCTGCTATTTGGCCTGCGGCCGCTTCGACGGCTTCTGGGAGCTGAAGCTCAAGCCCTGGGATGTGGCGGCGGGCACGCTCATCGTCACGGAAGCGGGCGGCCGGGTGACGGACCTCGATGGAGGGGCATTCCGGATCGACAACGGAGAAACGGTGGCGACAAACAGCTTGATCCACGAAGCCATGCTGGCGGTCCTCAGGCTCGGGCGCCGGGCCGGACGTCCGCCCGCCGGAGAGGCGGTGAACCGGTGACCTTCAGTCGCGTCTCGACCCGGCGGGGATTATGGCTCGGCCCCGCATCCCTGGCTGTACTCGGTCTTGGGGCGCTCGCGGCGATTGCCCAGGAAACCGCCCCCCTCGCCGGTTCGGAACCGGGCGAGGCCAGGACGGTGGTGGTCGCGGTCGCCGGCGCCGAGGCCTGGACCGATACCGGTCTCGAGGTGGCCTCCGGGGACATGGTCTCTTTCAGGGCCGAGGGGAACATTACCCTGCAGAAGGGGAATCCGGAAGCCGAGTGCGGTCCCGGCGGCTACGACCTCCAGACCCTGCAGCAGCCGCTCACGGGACGGAGGCTGGGCTCGCTCATCGGCAAGGTGGTCATCGGCGTCACCGTGCTGATCGACGAACAGACGAAAGAGGAACGGCGGGAGGAGGCGGCGGTGTTTTTTTATGTGGGGGCGGAGAGCCGTGTCGAGATGCCGGCCAAGGGCCGCCTGTTCCTGGGGATCAATGAAAACGTCATCGGCGACAATGCGGGCGAATTCCGGGTGACGGTGACGGCGCCCCGGGCGAGGGAACCGCTTTCCGCCCGGGACTGAGGGCGGCTTATTTCGGCTGGCCGTTGACCCTCGCTTGGAACCTTTCCATGAACTGGGTGTCGTACTTTCCCTGGATGAAGTCGGTATCGGCCAGGATCTGAAGATGGAGGGGGAGGTTGGTTTTGATCCCGACCACGGTCGTCATCTCCAGCGCGGCCTGCATTTTCTTGATGGCCAGCGGCCGCGACGGCGCCTGGACGGCGATCTTGGCTACGAGCGAATCATAATCCGGGGGGATCTTCCAGCCCTGGTAGGCCGCCGAGTCCACCCGGACGCCGTGGCCTCCCGGGAAGACCAGGAAATCGATCGTCCCCGGGCTTGGGCTGTAAGTTACCGGGTCCTCGGCGTTGATCCGGCACTCGATGCTGTGGCCCCGCATCTTCATGTCATCCGGGATGGCCAGCTTCTCGCCCGCCGCGATCCGGATTTGCTCCTGAACGAGGTCGACGTTATAGACCATTTCGGTGATGGGGTGCTCGACCTGGATCCGCGTGTTGGCTTCCATGAAGTAGAAGCTTCCCCGCTCGTCCAGGAGGAACTCGAAGGTCCCGAGACTGTCGTACTTGATGTGTTCGGCCGCGTCGGCGGCGGCCTTGACGAGCTTTCGCCGCAGCCGCTCATCCACGGCGGTCGAGGGGGTTTCTTCGATAATCTTCTGGTGCTTCCTCTGGATGGAGCACTCCCGCTCGCCGAGCGCGATCACATGGCCGTGCTTGTCGCCGATCACCTGGATCTCGATGTGCCGGGCGGAGGAGATGTATCGCTCAATATACAATGAGGGGTCGCTGAAGGCGGCCTGAGCTTCCGTCTGCGCCAGCCCGAACTGCTCCTCGAGCTGAGCCAGCGACCGGGCGATGCGCATGCCTTTGCCGCCGCCGCCGGCCGCCGCCTTGATGATGACCGGAAAGCCGATCTTCTTGGCGACCTTTTTCGCCTGGGCGAGGTCCTGGACGATCTCGTCGCTCCCCGGGATGATGGGCAGATGGGCCTTCTTCATCTCCTGGCGCGCCAGGCTCTTGTTGCCCATCAGCTTGATCAGCGGCGCCGAAGGGCCGATGAAGGCGATCCCGGATGACTCGCAGATCTCGGCGAAGCGGGCGTTTTCGGCCAGGAAGCCGTAGCCGGGGTGGATGGCGTCCGCCTTGGTGACCTCGGCGGCGCTCAGCAGGTTCGGCATGTTGAGATAGCTTTCCGAAGCCCGGGCTGGGCCGATGCAGATCTTCTCGTCGGCCAGCACCGTGTGGAGCGCGTTCCGGTCGGGTTCGGAGTAGGCGGCCACCGTCTTCAACCCCAGTTCCCGGCAGGCGCGGACGATCCGGAGGGCGATCTCTCCCCGGTTGGCGACCAGAACCTTCGAAAACATGAGGCTCAGGACCCCGGCCTGACGGCGAACAGCCTTTGGCCGTACTCGACGGATTTGCCGTTTTCCACGAAGATCTCCATGACTTCGCCGTCGACGTCGCTCTCGATCTCATTCATGAGCTTCATGGCTTCGATGATACAGAGGGTCTGGCTCTTCTTGACCTGCTCCCCGATCTCAACGTACGGTTCCGAGGCCGGGTCGGGGGCGCGGTAGAACGTTCCCACCATGGGGGACGTGACGTAATGAATGTTATGGCTCGATTCCTGCGCCTTCGCGAAATCGAGAGAGGAACCGGACGTCGGCATCGGCTGGGGCGGGGCGGTCTGGGCGGGCACGGGCCCCGCCTGGGCGGGTTGGGCGGCCCCCCGCGCGATCTTTATCTTGAATCCCTCGACCTCGAGCTCAAACTGGGTCAGGTTCTTTTCTTCAAGAAAGCTCACGAGCTTCGTGATCTCGTCATAGTCGATCTTCATGCTCATCTGGCTGTCCTCCAAAGAGGTCAAAGACGGATTAATTATCTTGATCCGAAGGCGGCTATATGTTTCTGAGCGGATACCACGTTATGCGCAACGCCGGGGTTTGTCAAGTCGGATCGTCTCCGGCCGGTTGACTTGAACGGGATCAATCTCCTAAGATGGAAATCCGCAGTACCTAATTTTCAGGAGAGATCCACAGAGTGTTCGACCAGCTTTCGGCGCGCCTGGAGAAGGTGATGAAATTCCTTCGGGGAGAAGGAAAGATCACCGAAAAGAACATGGCCGAAGCCCTCCGGATGATCCGGCTCGCCCTGCTCGAGGCCGACGTCAACTACAAGGTGGTCAAGGACATCGTCGAGAAGATCCGGGTCAAGGCTCTGAACCAGGCGGTGTTGGACAGCCTGACACCCGCCCAGCAGGTGATCAAGATCGTCAGGGACGAGTTGACCGCCATCCTGGGCCAGGAGGCCAAACCCCTGCGCTTTTCCGGGCAGCCGCCCTCCATTTTCATGCTGGTCGGTCTTCAGGGTTCCGGAAAGACGACCTCCTGCGGCAAGCTGGCCAAGTGGGCGCTGGGCCTGAATAAAAGCCCCCTCCTCGTCTCCTTCGACCTCAGGCGGCCGGCCGCCCAGGACCAGCTCAGGATGATCGCCGGCCAGCTCGGACTCCCTTTTTATGAAATGAGCTCGGAGCAGATGGCTTCTCCCGAAAAGGCCCTGAAAGAGCTCGTCCAGCACACAAGGAACCGGGGCCATGACCCTCTGATCGTGGATACCGCCGGCAGGCTCCATATCGACGAGGAGCTGATGGCCGAGCTGAAGCTGGTCAGGGAGACGCTCCAGCCCTCGGAGATCATTTACGTGGGCGACGCCATGACCGGTCAGGACGCGGTCCGGTCGGCCCAGGCCTTCGAGGATAAGATCGGCCTGACGGCGGTCATCCTGACCAAGCTTGACGGCGACGCCAGAGGGGGGGCCGCCCTGTCCATCGTCTCCGTGACCGGGAAGCCCATCAAGTTCATCGGCACCGGCGAGAGGTTCGACAAGCTCGAGGTCTTCCACCCGGACCGGATGGCCTCCCGGATCCTGGGGATGGGCGACATCCTGAGCCTGATCGAGAGAGCCGAGGGGGAGGCGGACGTCCAGGAAGCCGAGGAGCTGGCCCGGCGGCTGAGCCGCGACGAATTCACGCTCGAGGATTTTCTAAAGCAGCTCCGGCAGATCAAGAAGCTGGGGTCAATCTCGCAGCTCCTGAAGTACCTGCCGACGAGCGGGCCGTTCAAGAACGTTTCCGGCGCCGACATGGATGACAAGAAGGTCCTCCACTTCGAGGCGATCATCAATTCGATGACCCCGCGGGAGAGGCAGGAACCGAAGATCGTCGACGGCCGCCGCCGGCTGCGGATCGCCAGGGGCAGCGGGCGCCCCGTCTTCGAGGTCAACCAGCTCCTCAAGCAGTTCATGGAAATGAGGCGGATGATGAAAAAGTCCGAGTTCAAGAAGGTCATCTCCCGGATCCCCGGCGGGCGGTGAGAGCGAACAGCGACACGAATCTCTTCGCTCCGCTTCCCCCCGGCGGGAGCGCATGGGCGAGGGGATGGAGGATGAATATGGCTTCGAATGAATCCTGCCGCAAATTCTTTACAGTCACGTCCCTTGTTCTTGTTTTGAGCCTGGTTCTTTTTTCAGCCTTCGCCTGCCGGACGCCGGCCTCTCCGGCGCCGTCGGCCGGTCGGCAGCTGTCCGTCGATGTCCAGGTGGACAGGGCGCGCCCGAAGGCCGGCGAAGCGGTCGGGGTGACGGTCGTCATCAGCTCACCTAAGCCGCTCCGGGGCCTCAAGATCAGCGCCCGCGCCTTCGTCCCGACCCGCGGCGCCACGGCCCTCGACCTCCGGCCGGCCGGCGAACCGGGCCCGAGCGAGGTCCGCTATCAGGGTTCCATGACTCTGGGCCCGGAATCCGCCGAGGGCCTGTACGGCCTGACCGTTGAGGCCGTGCGGGGCGAGGAGAAGGCTTACGGCAAAGCCACTTTTCTGGTGGGGAAAGTCGTGGCCGATTTCCTGGCCGTGAGCGTCGTTCCGGACGAGAACATCGAAGAGGACCTCAAGGGCTATTACGAGGATTTCCGGAAAACCGGAGGGAACCTGGTCATCATCCACGACTTCATCACCGATATGGCCCACTATCCTTCGCGGGTCTGCTCGAAGGCGGCGGCCGCCGGCTCCCCCGAGGATAAAGTCACCCTCGCCCTTCGCCTGGCGGAGCAGTTCGGACTGACAACGCTCCTGACCGCCGCCTGGGATATGACGCGGCCCATGCCTTATGCCGAATGCCTGGCCGGCACCAAGGAGATCATCGGTGAGCTCTGGGGTATCTACGGCTCGAACCCGGCCCTGGCCGGCTTTTACAGCTACCAGGAGGGGAGCGGGACGTACCTCGCGGCGCAAATGCGGGAATTCGCCGCGGCTGTGAAGTCCCACAATCGCGGGCTGCTGACGGCTTGCGCCCCGTATATCGACGACCCGCTCCTGGCCGGCTATCTCTCCTCGATCGACGACCTCGACATCGTCATCTACCAGGGAGCGGTCATGGCCTCCTACCGCCCGGATAACAGGAAGTGCTTCCCGCCGCGCCGGACCAAGGACTTTACCAGCCTCTCGGCCGGCGCGACCCGGGCGCGCAACAAGATCACGATCTCCCACGTCGAGCTCTTCGGCTACCTCGAAAAACAGGTGGCCGGCATCTATCTCGCCAGCCCCGAGGATATCCGCTCGCAGATCCTGAGCGCGGCGACCTGCTTCGGTCCGGACGGGATTTCTTTCTTCAATTATTATTACTGCATCCATCGCCTCGGTCAGAAATCCCCGGCGGTCGAGGCCTCCCGTCAGGCCGTCTTGGAAGCCATGGCGGCGTACAACCTGATCGCCAGGTCGAGCGCCACCGTCACGAGCCGCCTCGGAGTCTATATCCCCTACACCGATTGGTGGTCGGACCGCTGGACGAGCACCGTTGTCCCGGCGCTCGATGGGCTCCGGCGGCTGGGCGTCAGCCCGGACATCCTGCCGTTCATCCCGCCGCCGGGAGAAGAGATCCTGCCGTACTACCCTCTCCACCTCAACCCCGAGCAGCTGGCTTTCCTGAAGGCCAATGATTATGTCCTGGTCCTGGCGGATATCGGCGGTTTCCAGGACACGGACGGCCTCCTCATCAAGAAGTTCATCGAGGACGGCGGGCGGGTCGTCTTTTTCGGCAGCCGCGTCCCTTATACCAGGACCTACGGCCGCGATGAGGCCAGCGGGGGCCGGGAGAACCCGGCCAAGAGCCACACGGCGATCCGGGTCGTCCGGGCGCTTCAAGGGCGGGTGAAGGCCGGGACGGCCTTCCGGTTCGCGGCCATCGAATCTCCGTCATGGACGGCGACGAGCGGGACAGCGGTCTCGGTATTCGAAGACGGCGGCGCCGCGGTCCTCAGGAACACGTTCGGCCGGGGCACGTGTTTTACGATCCCGCTGACTCTTAAGGACGCGGTGCGCGTGATGCCGGACCTGGTGCGGGATATTTTCGACGAGGCGCTGGGCGGGGGGGACGGGGAGGCCGCCGCGCCGCGGAACCGGCGCCCCTTCGATGTCATCGGCCTGGACGAGGATTCCGACATCGCCATGTCGCCGGCGGGGGAGCGCCCGGTCGTCGCCGTCGTGAATTATAAGAACCGGGCCGTGGGCATCGATTTGCGCCCGCTGGGCCTGGAGCCGGCGGCCGCTTATACGCTCACGGACCTCAGGACCGGGCAGGCCGTCCGGACGGGCTCGGGGAAGGACCTGGCTCGGGTCGGCCTCTCCATACCGGCGGTGGACTTCATTTGCCTGTCGCTGGCCCGGAATGAATAGGCCGGATCGAGGAAAGCCCGATGGACTGGCTGTTTAGCACCCAATCGCTGGTGGCCCTGGCCACCCTGACCGCCCTCGAGATCGTGCTGGGCATCGACAACATCGTCTTCATCACCATCCTGGCCTCGCGCCTGCCCGCCGGGCAAAAGGAGAGGGCCCGGGTCGTCGGACTGGCCCTGGCCATGGTCAGCCGGATCGGGTTGCTCCTCTCGCTGACCTGGGTGATGAAGCTGACCCGGCCCTTTTTCGTCGTGCTGGGGCATGGGATCTCCGGCCGCGACCTGATCCTGATCGCCGGCGGCCTCTTCCTGCTGGCCAAAAGCACGTTCGAGATCCACGCCAGCCTGGAGGGCACTGAAGGGGAAACGCCCAGGAGACGGGCCCCGCGGAAGTTCCTTCTCGTGGTCGGCCAGATCATGGTGCTCGACGTCATTTTTTCTCTCGACTCCGTGATCACGGCGGTCGGGCTGGCCCGGCAGCTGGGAGTCATGATCCTGGCCATCGTCGTCGCCGTCATCGTGATGATGCTTTCGGTCAACACCGTCAGCGGGTTCGTGGACCGTCATCCGACCATCAAGATGCTGGCCCTGAGCTTCCTCATCCTCATCGGCGCGAGCCTGGTGGCCGAGGGTCTGGGCTGGCATTTTCCCAAGGGCGCCATCTATTTCGCCATGGCGTTTTCCGTGTTCGTCGAGTTCCTGAATCACAAGGTCAGGCTGCGGTACTACAGGCCGGTCCGCCTGCGCAAGCTGGTTCACTGAGAGAACGGGTGGCACGGCGCCAGTCCCTAAAAAGCTTGACATCGAGTCCGCCGCCGCATAAAAGAAAGGGCTGCGTGTGATTATGGCTGCGAAAAAAGCTGAGGGCGGCGACGGCCGCGTCCCCCTGCGGCGCATCGTCGCCTACGCCACGGGCGAGGGCGCGTCCTCGCTGACCCAGAACGGGATCGCCGCCTTCGCCCTGCTGTATTACGTCCAGGTCCTGGGGCTGAACAGCGGGGCGGCCGGACTCGCCCTTTCCATCTCCATGCTCTGGGACGCCGTCTCCGACCCGGTCATGGGCCACATCACCGACAACACCCGGTCCCGCCACGGCCGCCGGCATCCCTATATTCTGGGCGGCGGGTTCTTCCTGGCGGTCTCGTTCTTTTTCCTGTGGTTCATTCCCGGGGGCGTTCGGGGGCCCTCGGCGCTCTTCTGGTACGTCCTGACGGTCAACCTGATCGTTCGCACCGCCTGGACGATCTTCGGCGTCCCCTACGCCGCCCTGGGTTTCGAGGTCTGCACCGGCTACGACGACCGGGCGAAGCTCCAGAGCGTGCGGTTTGTCTTCAACATGGCCATGAACCTTCTGTTCAATGCTGGCGGCTGGATGCTTTTCTTCTCCGACCGGCTGGGGGCGGGCGGCGCGCTGATCGACGGCACCACCGTGAGGTCGAACTACCCGCGCATGGGCGCCGTCCTGGCGCTGGCCGCGCTGGCGCTCATCCTCATCTGTTTCTTTTCCACGAAGCGGTACGCATACGACACGAGGAACAGCCCGGAGATCAAAGGCAACAGCTTGAAGGATTTCTATGCCGACATGAGGGATATCCTCAGGGACCGGCTGGGTCTCATCGTCTTCCTGTTTTTCGCCGTCGCTCAATTGGGCATGATGCTCGTGGCTCAGATGCAGATGTTCACCTACCGGTTTTTCATGGGGTTCCCCGATACGCAGAAGACCTTCGTGCACGGCGCCACCATGGTGGGGTTTGCCGCCGGAGCGTTTCTCGCGACCCCGCTGGTGCGGCGGCTGGACAAGAAACTGGCGGCCGGCGTCGGCGTGGCCTTGAGCGTTGCGGGAAGCATCCTGTTGCTCGTCATCTTCGGCGGCGGGCTGCTGCGGCCGCAGGCCGTGACCGCTTTGCCGAAAGGCCTCCCGTTCGCGGGCGGCCTGACCATCCCGCTGGCCGCGCTGGTCTTCGCTGTCTGCCAGGCGGTCTACTGGGCCGGCAACGGGGTGATGTCCCCGCTGGCTTCGTCCATGATCGCCGATGTCTCCGAGATCAACAAGCACCGGACGGGGGTGCTCAAAGACGGAAGCTACGCGGCCGTGTTCAGCTTCTTCTCCAAGGCGGCCCTCTCCGTCGGGCTGCTCATCACCGGGCAGCTGCTCGACTGGGCGGGGATCGTCCCCGAAGCGGCGGTCCAGGCGGCCGGGGCGACGAAGAAAGTCGCCATGGCGACCTTCCTCTGCGGGCCGGCCATCGCCGCGGCGGCGCTTCTTCTGATCCTCATCTACCCGGTCAACCGGAAGTTCATGATGAAGATCAAGGCCGACCTGGCCGTCCGCGACGCCGGGCGGCAGAACCCCTGAGCAACGATTTTCCCCCTCAGATTCCGGGGCGGCGGCCGGCCGCGACCCCCTTGAGCGTTTCGGCGACCCGCCGCGCTCGCGTTTCCGGCCGCTTGGCGCTCAGGACCCACCAGGCCCAGAGCTTCTTTTGAGACGGCGCCAGCCCGTCGAATTTTTCCTTTACGGCCGGACGGGCGGCCAGGGCGACTTCCAGCTCCGGGGGAATCTTGGGCGGCCTGCCGATGCGGTCGATGTCGCTCAGCGTGTTCCAGGAGCCGTCGCGGCGGGCGGCGGCGACCTTCGCCAGGCCGGGCTCGGTCATCCGTCCCGCCTCCTTCAACTTCTTGATCCGCGCCTTGTTGGCCGCCGACCAGACGCTGCCGGCCCGCCGCGGCGTCCATTTCTGCGTGTAGCGCTCTTCGTCGAGCCGGTTCACGATCGAGTCGATCCAGCCGTAGCAGAGGGCTTCATCGAGCGCTTCCTTGTAGGTCACCGACCTTTTGCCCGACGCCTTTTTATAATAGACGAGCCAGATCCCTTCTTCCCGGTCGTGGTTTCGTTCCAGCCACGCTCGCCAGGCGGCGGCTGTCCTGAAGAGGCGCCTCGTCAAGGGAAGTTAGATCTGATCGAGCAGGCCGGCACACTCGCGGAGCAGGACCGCCTCGACCTCGGGGGCGAAGGCGAAGAGGTCATAGAACTTGGGCGCGCAATAGCAGGCGTAGTCGTTCGGCGTGCGGAACGTCTTCTTCATCGGGACGTACCCGATGTTGCCGTTCGCGTAGCCGAAGGTCATGAGCTTCGGCCATTTGGCGGCGAGCTTCATCCCGTAGCCGCTGAAGATCTCGCCCGGCACGGCCATGATCCTCAAGTCGCCGAGGCCCACGGCCTGGAGGGGGACATCGTCCATCCAGGGTGACCTCAAATACGCGTCATGTTGCTTGACCAGGCGTCTGCGCCAAGCCTGGACGACTTCTCTCGACCGGGCGAATTCTTTGGTCGCTTCGTAGGCCGCCTCGGTCTCCCTGTCCAGGTCTTTCCTGGGAAAGACCTGGAGCGGCAGCCGGACCCTTTTCTCGACCGACCGGAGCTTCGGCCCGGCCGAAAACGTCACGTATTTTTCCGCCTTGAGCGTCCGCCGGGACAGGATCTGGGCGTCGAGCCGGAAATCGTCGGCGGTCGCTCCCAGCCGGCGGTTCATGTAGCAGACGGGGTCGATGTCGCCGCAGAACCCCTGAAAGACGAGCGCGCCGTGCCCGGACTTCTCGAATTCGGCGGCGGTGGCGCCCAGCCAGTCCGCCGTGACCTCCTTCGTCGGGCCGAGCGTGACCGCGTGGCAGGCGTAGTTCAGGAGGTAGATCTTCCTCTCTTTCAGCTTGAGGACCGCGAACTTGAGCCAGGGATCGATCTCCCCGAAATCCCGGTTGCGGCGGTTGTAGCCGATGGGCTCGACCACCTCGGTCCCGCAACCGAACTCGGCCTCCTCGGGCGCCGCCGCCGCCATGGCCGCCGCCCGGCTGATCGCGTCCGGAAGGGTCTTAATGTAGGCCGGGTTGGCGATTCCCAGGCCCGCGAGCGGCTGGGCGGCGGGTCCGGAATGCGTGTGGGTGCAGGCGAGAAGGATATTTTCCTTGGGAATCCCGAGCTCGCGCGAGAGCCGCCCCCGGACCTTGTCGGAAAACGGCACCGTGAACCCCAGCAGGTCGCAGACGATGAGGAGCTGAGCCCGCTCTCCATCCCTGAGGAAGAGGGCCCGCGCCTTGAGGTCGTCGAGGATCCGGTCCGTCCGCCGGTCGAGATAGAACCCGAATCCCGTCAGGTCGGTGCCGAGCGGGGGGGTGATCGTCTGTTCGCCGTATCCGGCCTGGAAAGCCATGGTCTTTCTCCTCCCTGAAAAAATCGGACCAGCGGATATTTTTTCACGTTCCCGGCGGTATTGCAATAACGCCGATTATCAGTTAACGTAATTAGAAAAGGGAGGCACCTAAGATGTGGCATCACCGTGCGTTGTCCGCGCTCGTTCTGGCCGGCGGATCATTCCTGCTGGGCGCCGCGTGCGGTTCCCGGACGACGGTCAGCACCGAGCCGTCTTTAAAGACCTTCGACGACGAGGCCCGGCAGATCATGACCGCCGACGAGGCCGAGGTCTTCAAGTCCCTGCCGGATGAGGCCTCCCGGGCCGAGTTCATCCGGGAGTTCTGGGCGGTCAGGGACCCCAAGCCGGAAACCCCCGAAAATGAGGCCCGGATCGAGTTTGAAAAGCGGGTCCGGTACGCGGCGCTCTGGTTCGGGGCCCACAACCCTTACAAGGGAAATGACCCGGGCGGCCCGCTCAAGAACCTCGCCGGCCTGAACGACGAGCGAGGCCGCGCCTATATCCTGCTCGGCCAGCCGGATGTCATCATCTTCTTCGACGGCCTCCACGAAACGGAAAGCCGCGACGGGAGCCGGAGCCGGCTGCAGAACGACCTGTGGATCCTGGAACAGTGGATCTATGACCGGCTGAACACCTATGTGATCTTCCGCCGCGACGACGGAGCGGAGTGGTACGCGGATTCTTTCCAGTCGAACTTCGTTGACCAGCTCGAATGGGCCAAGCTGAACTGGCTCCAGGACGAGGCCGCGCCCGAGATCAGTGCCTGGTTCAAGTTCACCGCGAAGTACGGCCCTTCCGGAATCGAGGTCCGGCTCCCGGTGGGGCGGGTGAGCACCGACGATCTCTTCCAGGTGGAGCTTGCCGTTGAGATCAATGTCTTCAGGGACAATATCAAGGTCGACGAGATCCGGGAGACGAAAACGATGAAGGAAACGCAGGCGAACCTCTTCGGGGGGGAAGACCTGAAGTTCGTCATCGCTTACGCTCCGGGCGCCAAGGGAGAGTACATTTTCGACATCGTCATCCGCGACTTGAAGGCCTCGAGGCCCTCGAAGTACCGCGTCCTCCTCAAGCGGTCGCTCTGAGGCTCCCGTCAGGAGCCGTGCCGGAAGACCGGCGGACTGGTAAGCATCTCTATTCGTGTGATACGAGATGGTCATGGGAAGGGTGGCAGGGCGATAGTCCCTGCCCGACCGGAGCGACGGGGCCCCTCTCTTGACGGGTGAGGCGCGAGGACGGACAGGGACGCGCCATGACAGGACCCTATTGAGGGGTAACACCATCACACGAAAAGATATGCTTCCGGCGGAGTGGCGGCATTTGAACAGGCGCCGGTTTTTGGGTAGAATTCCGCCGAGGGCCGATCCGCGTCCGTGGATCAGCCCTGAGGAGGAATCCATGATCAATCTCATCCCCATCATCGTCATCGTCGCCGTCGTCTTTTTCCTGAGCGGCATCCGGATCGTCCGGCCGACCCACCGCGGCCTGATCGAGAGGCTGGGCAAATACAAGAGGTTCGCCAGGGCCGGGTTCAACTGGATCATCCCGGTCATCGAGAAGATGTACCAGGTGAACATCACCGAGCTCATGGTCGACGCCGAGCCCCAGGAGATCATCACCAACGACAACCTCAACGCCCGGGTCGACGCCCAGGTCTATTTCAGGGTCAACGACGACGAGGCGAGCGTCAAGAATTGCCAGTACAACGTCAACAACTACCAGTGGCAGATCGTCAACCTGGCGCGGACGACGCTCCGGAACATCATCGGCACCCTGACCCTGAAATCGGCCAACAGCGAGCGGGGCAAGATCAATTCCGAGCTGCAGAAGACGCTGCGGGAGGAGACCGACGAGCTGGGGGATCGAGATCGTCCGGACCGAGCTCAAGGAGATCGACCCGCCCAAGGACGTCCAGGAGACGATGAACAAGGTCGTCAAGGCCGAGAACGAGAAGATCGCGGCCATCGATTTCGCCACCGCGACCGAGACCATGGCCGACGGCGCCCGCCGGGCCGAGATCAAGAAGGCCGAAGGCGTCAAGCAGGCCAGGGTCCTCGAGGCCGAGGGCGAGGCCCAGGCCATCAAGCTGGTCAACGAGGCGGCCGACAAGTATTTCGTCGGCAACGCCCAGCTCCTGCGGCGGCTGGAGACGGTCGAGAAGGCCCTGGCCGACAACGCCAAGATCGTCGTCCCGGCGAACGCCGAGCTGATCAACGTCATCGGCGAGATGGCCGGCGTGCTGCCGCTGCCCCCGAAGGCCGGCGGCCGGTCCTGAGACCGGGGGGCTTCGTATATCGAAGTCACTGACGATTGGGGGCGCCGGCCGGCGGCGACCGCCGGTTCATGGAGAACTGGGTAAAAAAGCAGCTTAATTGGCGGTCCCGAGTCCTTTTCTCATCTCGGCGATATGGCCGCGGATCGTCTCGTGGGTGCTCGCGTACCGGCCGGGGAAAGCCTCGCTCAGCTCCTTGTCCACGGCCTGAACGCGGCCGGCGAACTCCACCGCGAGGCGCCGGGTCTCGGGCTTGGAGATGAGCAGGCGGAACCTCTCGAGCACGGGGTTGAAGCTCGTCCGGCTGTCCCCGTAGAGGAGGTTCCCCGGGTAGAGCTCGACGAGATGCTTGAGCGCCAGGCGCTCGGCCGGCGTCCCCGCCAGATGCAGGATGGCCTGGCCGATCGAGCGGAGGGGGTCATAACCCTCGGGGTTATACGAGTAGTCCGCTTCCGTAAAGAGCGGGATCCGGTTGATGTCGCTCTGGGGGCAGAGCGGGTTTCCCATGTAGCCGTCGATGAGCTGGGGGAGGGCCGTATCCCGGCCGGTGACAGGGCCCAGGAGGAGGGTCGGGTGCCGGTCGTTTACGGGATAGTTATCCCAGAGGATCAGCCTGTGCCCGGCGGCTTTCCCGTAAATCGAAGCGCAGGTCATGGTGATCCGGGGCGGGACGACGGCGTCCCCGGTCCAGAAGACATAAACATCATTCGCCAGGGTCCGTGACAGGCCGCCGAAATAGGCGCTGCCGTCCGGGGTGTTGCCGCAGCCCATGTAATAGACGGGGCAGAAAACGAGCTGGGCTCGGGGGTCCTTTTCCCGCAGCCTGGCCAGGAGCTTGTTAGCGAGCTCGGCGTGGGCTTCGCCCAGCTTTGCCTTGTCCTGGCCCTCGACCCCGATGTCATCATAGCTTACGGAAAACCATTTTACCCCCAGCCCCTGCATCCAAGCGTAATGTTGCCAGAGGTCCTCGAAATCCCGGGCGTTTCCGGGGACGAGCGGCCGCTCGGAAAAAAGCCCGGGGTGGACGGCGAAGCAGAACTCGATGCCGTTCGCCTGGCAGGCGCGGACGACCGCTTCGAACCCCTTTTTCTTGGCCTCGGGCAGCGGCTCCCACCACCTGTTGACGAACGGATTGAGGTTGGTGAACAGCGAGGTGTAGCAGTTCATAAGGAAGTTCATCTTGGCCTTGGCGAGAAAAGGGACTTCGGCCAGGTACTGCTCGGGCGTCCAAGCCCAGCCTTTCGTCCCCCGGATCTTGAAGGATGGTTCCCTGTCCGGCCCGGCGAGAGGGACGGGATATGGCTCCATTTTGGCGGACAGCTCGACCTCGAAATCGGTCATCAGGTCGAGGGTGGGCGCGAAGTGTTGGTCGGAGACGAACGCTTCGCCGACCAGCGGAGCCTCGGCTTCCTCGACACTGTCCTGGCGGGTGCCGGCCCGGACTTCCAGCTTGTTTCTGCCAGCCTGGAGCAGGCCCGACTTGACTTCGTATCTCTTGAAACGCCAATAGTCCGGCGAAAGCGCCGCCGGGCCCAGGCCTATCGAATCTCCGTTGAGCCGGACCTCCACGGCCGCCCCGGCCGCGGCCGGCGAGGCGGACTTGAGCTTCAGATGGATGAAAAGCGGTCCCGGCGGGACCTTTTCAAGGGTAAAACCAGCCTGCCGTCCATCCGCCTCCGAGGCAGCAAAGTCCGTCCCCGGGATCCTGACGGCCGGTTCCTGCGCCGCCCCGGCCGCTGCCAGGGCCAGTATGGCCAATACCGTCAACGCCCGAATTGATCTTGCGCGCATTTTTCTTCTCCTTGAATTGGCGAGGCCCAATTTTTGCAGTTTGGGCCGCGAAAGTCAAAGATTCGCCTAGGCTCTTGCTGACGGGAACTCGGCCGGCTGTAGGGAATCCGGTCAGCCGCCGTTGGTCGCAGCGACCATGGGAGGGTTTAGCCTTGCCGAAGCGTCCTTCGAGGGAAACCCGAACTTCGGGCGGCGAGTATGTATTGAGCCCGAAACAATAGAGCGGAAACCCCACCAGGTAAAAAAGAGAATCAAAGTTGTGACGAATGAGTCTGGCACGCGAGTTACGCAGCCGCCGAGAAGGACGCTTCGGCAACGGCGTGAAGAACCCGAACGGGAGCCAGGCCGATGGCGGCTGACCGGATTCCCTCGAGTGACCCGGTCCGAGTATTGCGACCGCTCAAGTTGACTTCAGGGGCGAATTTCGGTATCATTTTGAATCATTTTGGAAGGACTGTGAAATCAGATGCTGAGCATGAGATTGATGCGTTTCGGCGCCAAAGGGAAACCCTCCTACCGGATCGTGGTCATGGAGGCCAAGAGCCCGCGCCAGGGCCAGGTCCGGGAGTTCCTGGGCACTTATGACCCCCTTCACGATCCCGCGCTCGTCGAGATCGACCTCGCCAAGGCCCAGGCCTGGATGGCCAAGGGCGCCCGCCCTTCGCAGACGGTCAAGTCGATGATCGACAAGGCCGGCAAGTCGAAAAGCGGTACCGCTAAGTCGTAGCCGTTAAGGAGGTTGACCGTGAAGGAGCTCGTCGAGCTGATCGCCAAATCGTTGGTCGACGATCCGGACAAAGTCCAGGTTTCCCAGCTCGAAGGCGAGCAATCCAGCATCCTGGAGCTCAAGGTCGCGCCCGAGGACTTGGGGAAGGTCATCGGCAAGCAGGGACGCACGGCCCAGGCCATCCGGATCATCCTGGGCGCGGCGGGGATGAAGCTGAAGAGGAGATTCAACCTCGAGATCATCGAAAAGAGCTAATTGGTCAGCGTTGGCAGGATCCTGAGGAGTCACGATAAGTGGGGGGAGGTCAAGCTCAGGCTTTTCGACCCCGATAACATTGATCTCGCCGGAGTCGAGAAGGTTTTTATCGGGAGAGGGGGACGCGCCCAGGAATTCCGGGTCGAGTCCGTGCGGCCGTGCGGCAGCGACTTCATCCTCAAACTGGCGGGCGTGGACTCCCTGTCCCAGGCCGACCGTCTGGTCGACCAGGACGTCATGGTCGCCGAAACCGCCCTGTCCGCCCTCGAGGCGGGCCGGTTTTATATTTTTGAGCTCGTCGGTTGCCGGGTCATGACCCTGACCGGAGACGACGTCGGAACCGTGTCCGACGTCCTGCTCTTGGGAGCGAGCTCGGTCCTCGTCGTGGACAGGCGGGGAAAGGAAGCGTTGATCCCCTTCCACGAGTCGTTCTGCAAGGAGGTGGACCTCGCGGCGAAAGAGATCCGGGTCGACTTGCCCGCGGGGCTTCTGGACTTGAATGAGAGTTGATGTCATCACGATCTTTCCGGAGATGTTCGCCGCGTTCTTTGCCGGGGGGGTCGTCAGGCGCGCGCTGGACAAGGGCCTCCTCGAGATCTGTGTTCACAACCTGAGGGATTATACCCACGACCGTCACAAGCAGGTCGATGACCGCCCCTTCGGCGGAGGCGAGGGCATGGTCCTCAAGCCGGAGCCCGTGTTCGAGGCCGTCGAGGCGATCCGGAGGACAGGGGAGGGGCCCGGGCTCGTCTATCTCTTGTCGCCTCAGGGCGTCCGGTTCGACTCCGCCATGGCCGAACGGCTCGCGCTCGCCGGCCGGCTCATTCTCATCTGCGGCCGCTACGAAGGGGTGGACGAGCGAGTGAGCCGCTCGCTCGTCGACGGCGAGCTCTCCATCGGCGACTATGTTCTGACCGGCGGCGAGCCCGCCGCCTGGGTGGTCGTGGACGCCCTGTCGCGCTTCGTGCCCGGCGTCGTCGGCAAAGAGGGCTCGGTCCGTCAGGACTCTTTTTATCAGGGCCTGCTCGATTACCCGCATTTCACCCGGCCCCGCCTTTTCCGCGGAATGGGCGTGCCACAGGTGCTTTTCTCGGGCAATCATGCTAAAATTGACGCTTGGCGGCGCCGCCAGGCTCTCCAGAAGACGCTGACGCTGCGTCCCGATCTCCTGGAAAAACTGGAGCTGGCGGACGACGATAAGGAACTTTTAGAGTCGATCATCAAGAAAGGAAAACATCATGAACCTGATTCAAACGGTGGAAAACAAGGCCCAGAGGACTGATCTCGAGCCCTTCAACGTCGGGGATACGGTCAAGGTCCACGTCATCATCAAGGAAGGTGACAAGGAGCGGGTTCAGATCTTCAGGGGCGACGTCATCGCCAAACGGGGAAGCGGCATGGGGGCTTCCTTCACCGTCAGGAAGGTTTCCTTCGGCATCGGTGTCGAAAGGATCTTCCCCATGAACTCCAGGACGATCAAGCGGGTCGAGCTCGTGAAGAGCGGCCGAGTCCGCAGGGCTAAGCTCTATTTTCTGAGAGACCTCAAGGGAAAGGCGGCCAAGCTCAAAGAAGTCAGGTAAGGGGGGGTATGACCAGTTTCGAGGTTGAGAAGTCGATCCTGACGGAAGACCGGCGGCTGATCGCCGGCGTCGACGAGGCGGGCCGCGGGTCGCTATTCGGCCCGGTCGTGGCGGCGGCCGTCATCCTGCCGGCAAGCTGGATCCCCCAGCCGGTCCGCGGCTGGCTGGCCCAGGTCACCGATTCCAAGCTGCTTTCCCCAGCCAAAAGGCGCCTCCTGGCGGGCCGCATCCTACCCGAGGCCCTCGCCCTCGGCCTGGGTTTTTCAACGAGCCGGGAGATCGACGATCAAAATATCTACTGGGCGTCCCTCGAGGCGATGAAGCGCGCGGTCGCGAACCTGGCTGTGCCGCCGGATTTCGTCCTGACCGACGGGTTCAAGAACCGGACCGGCGTCTTCGCTTGCCCGCAGCGGGGCGTGACGGGCGGGGACCGGAAATGCCTGACCATCGCGGCGGCCTCCATTATCGCCAAGGTCGTCCGCGACGAGATGATGGACGTTTTTGACGGGTTTTTCAGCGGCTATCACCTGGCCAGGAACAAGGGCTATGGCACCGCCGAACATTACCGAGCCCTGCGGGCGCTGGGCCCGACGCCCCTTCATCGGCTGAGCTTTAACCTGGGAGAACGGTCCGGGAACGCATGAACGAGAGGATCGACAAGGCGAGGGTGCTCGAGCTCGCGGAGCGGCAAGTCAAGGCCGGGCGCATCGAAGAAGCGATCGTCGAGTACAAGAAGCTCCTCCAAGGCGATGCGCCCGACGTCAGCATCCACAATATCATCGGGGACCTGTACGCCCAGCTCGGCCGGAGCGACGATGCCATCCGGTCCTTTCAGGCCGTCGCCAGCCATTACGAATCCAAGGGCTATCACTCCCAGGCGCTGGCCCTCCATAAAAAGATCAGCAAGCTGGCCCCCGATGACGTCATCACCATCGTCCGGATGGGCGACCTCTTTGCCACCCAGGGCTTCGCCGCCGAGGCCAAGCGCGAGTACCTGAGAGCCGAACAGACGCTCCGGCGCGAGAAACGCGTCAAGGAGCTGATGTTCCTCTATGACAAGCTGATCAAGCTGGACAAGGACAACATCGCGTATAAGCTGACCCAGGCCGAACTCTTCAAGCAGGAAGGGTTCACGGATGACGCCGTCGTCAAGTTCAACGAGGCGGCCGAGCTCCGGCTCGGCCGGAACGAGGTGGGCGAAGCCGAGAAAATCATCGAGCAGGCCCGCTGGCTCAAGGGGGACGACGAACGGACCCTGACCAACCTGGTCGAGATCCTGAAGAAGAGCAACCGGCGCCCGTACGCGATCGAGGTCGTCTCCGAGATCCTGCAGCGCGATCCCGGCAACGCTCACTTCCTGACCATGATGGGCGCCCTCTATCTCGAGGAGCGGGACCTCGTCCGGGCCGAGGAGTTCTTCTCCCGGGTCGCCGCCGACCATCCTCTCGAGGCCAGGGCCCGGATCAAGCTGGGCAAGGTCTATGTCCTCCAGGGCCGTCCGGAGAGAGCCCTGGAGCTTTTCGAACCGATGATCGCCGGTCTGGTCAAGAAGCAGAAGGAGGACAAGGCGATCGGGTTGCTGGGGATCATCCTCAGCGGCGAGGCGTATCTTCCCGCTCTCGAAAAGCTGGCCGCCATCCTCAAGACCAGGAACCACAAGAGCCATCTCGAGGTCGTTTACAGGGTCATCCTGCAGGAGGCTCGGGCCCGTAACTTGAGGGAGAAGATGTTTGTGGCGCTCTCCGAGCTCCAGGAGCTCCGCCCGCGGGACGAGGCTTTGGAACGGGAATACCGGGAGGTCAAGAAAGAGATCGGCTTTTTGAACGAGAAAACCGGCGACGACGACGCCCGGGCCGCGGCCGAAGCGGACGAGGAGGATATCAATCTGCTCCTGGCCAGGGTCGATCTCTACGTCGGCCAGGGCCTGGTCAGGAACGCCCGGCGGATCCTGGAAAATCTGCGGCAGAGGTTTCCTCACTCCGCCCGAGTCGAAGCCAAGATCGGCGACCTGGACAAGCCGCGGGCCGAGGTCCGCGCCGAGGATATCCCGGGCCGCGTCGGCCGGATCGAGGAGATCGAGAAAAAGATCGAAGCCACCCCCGAGATGGCCCGGACATTCCTGAACGTGATGAAGGACGACGGCGCCGGCGAGAAGAGGATGACCGCGGCCGACCTCTTCGCGGACACGGAGATCCTGCCGCTGCCGCCCGACGACGCCGTGGAGACGCGCTATTACGACCTCCGGGGCAAGACCGAGGACGAGCGGGGGCTCCTGCACGGCATCTACCAGCAGCAGGTCCGGGGTGACATTTCCATCCTGGAGAAGGAGCTGACCGAGATCGTCCAGGATTTCCGCGGCCACGTGAATAGGAAGATCGACGCCAAGGCCTATGAAACCCGGTTCCACCTCGGATTGGCCTATCTCGACCAGGGGCTGGTCGACGAAGCCATCGAGGAGTTCATCCTGGCCTCGGAAGATGGCTCCCTGACATTGGAGTGTTACAGCATCATCAGCAAGGCTTACCGGCTGAAGAAAAACTACCCGGAAGCGGAGAAGTCCCTCGAGAGCTGTCTCGGCCGGGTGCAGGACGGATCCCCCGAGCAGCTGGCCTTGGAATATGAGCTGGCGACGCTCTATGAGGACAAGGGGGACGCTCCTCGCGCCCTTTCCCTATTTCAGCGGATCTTGGCGCGAAACCCCGGCTACCGGGACGTCGGGAAGAGAAATCCGCTGGCGTAGCCTGACTTATTCATAAAAAGCGCCTCGTCTTTTTTCCATCTCTCTTTAGGCGGCGCTTTTTACCCTTCGGGCGAGCCGATTCGGCCCACGGCTCGTTCTCGGAGTTGCTGACCAAAGAAGACTCACTCGGCCTCAGCTGGCGCCTAGGTTTATTTCAGGATCTTCCCCGAGATGATGAGGATCAAAGCCCTGTCCCCGCCTTCCATCCTGGAGATGCCGACGACTGTTTTCTCCCCCGACTTCATGGTGAAGTTGCTGTTCACCAGGGTCTTGGGAGCCGGCGCCAGGTTTTGGGGCCCCTGGGGAGTCGGCATGAGCGAGGGAAATCCGATCTTGTAAAGCGTCGCCTCGACCTGAATCAGCTGTTCGTTGTCCTCCTTGATGCACTTGGGGACGAGGTCCAGCCTGAGGTCGGCGGTGCGGCCGAGGCTGACCTGGGAAAGCTGTCTGTCGAGGGCCCGCACGTAAGATGTGTCGAGGAGGCTGAACGACCGGAACTTGATGAGCTGCCTCAGCTCCCGGATCACCGGGTCCTCACGGATCGGGTCATCCGGCCTCTCGTCCGGCCCCGTCGAACCCTGGACGAGCTGAACGGTGAATTGGATGTCGGCCGGCTTGACGTCGAATTCCCGGATGACCGAAAGGATCCGGTCGACGTTCTCCGGGAGGTCGCTGACCGTGATCAACCCGGACTCCGGGTTGGGGTTGATCCGGCCCTGCGGGCTCAGGAATGTGTAGAGGACGCTCAGGATCTGGTTGTTCTTGATGTACTTGAGCTTGACGATCTCCTGGCGCATCGCCGGCTTGGCAGCTTCCTGGGAGAGACCGGCGGAGGTGAAGACAATGACCGCGGCACAGAGGGCGGCCGATAGCGCGCGTGACTTCATTTGAACTCCTCCTTCCAGTCGAATTCCTTGTCGAAATACCAGTAGACCCGGAGCCCCGACTCGGCCGAGACCAGGGTCACGGCCAGCTGATCCTGGCGTGCCGGTCCGGCGGAACCGCCGCCGCTGGCGGGACCCACCCGAGCCATAAGGGCCGGTCCGGCGGCGCGGAAAAAGCTTCTGGTCGTCACGGCCGCCGCGCCCAGGAGGATGACGACGGCCGTCGCGTAAGCCCAGCCCCACACCGGTCGGGGATGCCGTTGGGGACGCGGCTCTCCGGGCTCCCCGGCTGTCGCCCGGCGCAGGGCGCGCTGCCAGTCCTCTTCCTCCCAGTCCCTCTCCTCGCTCCGGGCGATCGCCCTGAGGTTGTCAAGGAGCGGCCGGTATTTCCCGGACTGCCCGGCCTGTTTCATGACCTGCCCTCCGTAAGATGGGGGAACTTTTCCATCGCCCGCTCCCGGATCTTCTTTCTCGCGAGAGAGAGCCGGACCCTGACCGAGAGGGGCGAGATGCCCAGCGCTTCGGCCGTCTCGAGTATGCTCATCTCTTCAATATCCCGAAGGAGGAAGACCTCCCTCTCACGGCGGCTGAGCGCGTCCAGGCACTCCATGAGCTGGGACCGGACTTCGGACCGGTCGTGCTCTTCTTCCGGGCCCTCCGCGGCATTCGCGGCCGCCAACTCCCTGAGCGCCGCGCCGTCCGGCTTGTTTTTCCACGAGCTCCGCCAGACATTGACCAGGATCTGGAACATCCAGTTCCTGAAGCTCCGGCGGGGATCGTAGGAGCGCAGGTAGCGAAACGCTCGGAGCAGGGTCTCCTGGGAAAGCTCGCCGGCGTCTTCCCAGTTATGGCAAAGGCGGTAAGCCATGCTCAACAGGGCTTTCCGGTAGGGAGTGACCAGCGGCCCGAAGGCATCGCTTTCGCCCCGGAGAACACGCTCCACCAAGCCAAACTCCCTCTCCTCCATTTCACAATAGAGTATATCGAGATATGGGGGAAAATGTTAAGGGGCGATTTCGGGAGCTTCGATGATGAACCAGGTCCGGCCGTGCGGAGCGATCCTGACGGTCAAATAAATCTTATGATCCCGATCGAGATTGTAGGGAACTGAGGTTCCGTCCTGTTCGCGGACACGGGCGAGACCATCCAAGCCAGTATAATACAGCGGCACCGCCATCGTCTTTTCCATGACCTGGCCGGTCGGGTTATGGAAAACCGCCAGTCCCCGCGGGCTTCCCTCCGGATTGACGTGGAGGAACCCGTCGAGATCGCGGCCGTCGGGCCGCCGGAGATGAATGATGTCGGAGTCCAGAATGGAGCGGTGCCTCTTGTAGAGATCCACCCATTTTTTGACCACCCTTTTTGTCTCCCCCGTGTCATAGAGCCTTGTCCCGCGGTAGCACGCTTGGACGCCGCTCAGGAAGTTCTGGGCGAGGTGGGCCTCGTAGGCGTCGAGGTGCTCGGCCAGCGGCTCGAGCGTGGCTGCCGCGCCGCCGCCTTGGTACTCTACGAGCGGAACGAACATCCAGCCCATCGAGGGCGTTTTTTCCCAGGTCCCGTCGAAGATGTTCTGCCGGCCGAGGATGATCTGGCGGTCCCGGGGCAGCGACCAGTTCGTCTCCCGGTATCCCATGGCGTTTTTGCTGGACCCGCTCAGGAAATACCAGTCCGGAACGTTGAGATAAACGCCCAGGCCGCGGCACCATTTGTAGAAATCGGTGATCGTCTTCCACTGCGTCCACTGCGAGTCTTCGAGCCCGCTGTGCCCGGGGTGATCTCGCGAAGCGCAGACGTCGCCCGGATACGAACCGTCGTGCTCCAGGATATCGAATCCGGTCGCCTCCAGGAACGCCCTGATCTTCCGGAAGTAATCCCGGCCCCAGCGGCTCCCGAGACAGGGCGAATTGCCGAAGACCGCTCCGCCCGTTTTCCCCGTGCGGGGATTGATGACGTCGTCCTGTTCGCCGATGCTCCGGCTGGCCAAGAGAGAATAACCGCCGATCTCGATGCCCTTGGCGTGGGCATATCCGGCCAGCTCCTTGAACTTGGCGAGATTGGCGGGGTCCTCGTTCTCCATGTCGAGACCGCTCCCGAAGCTCAGGATGACCATCTCGAACCCCACTTCGGCGCATTGGTCGACGGCGGTTCGCACGACCGCCGGGTCGGTCGAGCGCAGGTGCATGATGATGGGGTTTTCCGTGACCCAGGGCGCGATCTTCCGGTACATCCGGCGCAGGGACAGTCCCTTGCGTTCCCTGTCGGTGGAATCAAAGACGAGCTCGAATGTCCGGAAGGTTTCGAAGGTTTCTCCCGGCGCGATGGCGGCCGCCGGGCCGAGGGGCGGCCGGCACTCGAGGAGGCAGGGCGTTTCCCTCCGGTAGCTCACTTGGGTTTCGTACGCCGGGTCGGGAACCCAGCGCGCAGTTTTGTTTCCCCCGGCGGCCGAGCTCCCCAGGAAAGCGTAATCGCTCTCGACATAGATGTTCGGCAGGGTCCAGGGCCCGGGATTTTCGACCGTCGATTCACCCTCGACGGCGGCCAGGACTTCGCTGGCGAAGGATTCCAGGGTGATCGGGCCGGGGCCGCGGTTGTCGACGCTCAGCCACTTGGCCAAAAGCGGGAGGCCGTCGTAGATCTCGTAGTGGACGGACACCGCAACACCAGCGACGGCGCCCGCGGGCGGCTCGAATTCCAGGGTGAGGCTCAAGCCGGCAGGCGGCCACTGGGAGCTGGCCGCCGGGCGCTTTCGCTTCCACTCCATCCGGGGGTCGATCAGTCCGATCCTGACGTCCCTGAACCGGAAGGCTTCCGGGTCGGCGGCCATCGAGTCCAGCCACTCCGGCAGCAAGTAGGCGTGTTCGGGCTGGCCCGTGAGCCCGCCGACCGCGAAGCTCCGGCCGCCGATCCCGACCTTCGCCTCCGGCCCGACGGCCCTGAGGATCGATTCGCCGGTCATCAGGTTCCGGAAGTCGACGGTCGCGGCATTCGGAGCGAGCCGGAACACCCGCTCGATCAGACCGTTGGTGACGGTGATCTCCTGTCTCCGATCGTCCCTTGTGATCCGCGCCTTGAAGGAAGAGGGGTTGATGAGCCAGTCGGCCGGCCGGGGCGCGGAGAAGCCCGCCCCCCAAAGAACCGAGAGCACGATCAGGCCGAGCGCTTCTCTTCGGGCGCCTTTCATTCTTCTTCCTCCCCGAGCCGGGATCGGGAGGCGGGGCTTTTCAGGGCCGCGAGCAATACCCGCGCGTCCGTCGTCGGGCTCTCACATTGAAATCCGGAGCAGACATAAGCTGTTGGCCGGCCGCCCACCGCGGTCATCGTCCTGGCATAGGGAACGAGCTCGAAGATCGCCGCCGAGCCCGCGTCAGGAGGGCAGATGACAACCGAGTCGCGCGGAAGGAAGCTTTCCCGGAGCGGTCCGAGCAGCTTCTGGGTATCGGGGTCTTCGGGCGCGCCGATGACGACGATCTCGCGGGAGGGGCCGAGGGCAAAATCCAAGCCGCAGAGAAACTGGGTGTGCGCCGCCGGAGCAAGGGAAACGCCGGCGGCCGCGGCGTCGGCGATCCTGCCGGCGGCTCTTTCGAGCTCGGGCCGGCCGGTCAGTCGCCCCAGCCGGAGCAGGTTCTCGAACATCACAGAATTCCCCGAAGGCACGGCTCCGTCTTGGACGTCCTTCCTTCTCAAGGGCAAGTCCCGGCTATCGCGGTGGGTCAGGAAGAAGCCGCCTCGGTTATCGTCCCAGAAGCCGTCGGTCAGGTCGTCTGTCAGCCGGAGCGCCCAGGCCAGTGGATCCGGATCGCCGCCGGTTTCATAGACTTCGATCAGCCCTCGGATGAGAAAAGCATAGTCGTCCAGGAAAGCGGCGATCGCCGCCTCCCCGCCGGCATACCTGTGCATCAGCTTTTCGCCCGGATACAACCGCTCTCGAACAAAGGCAACGGCTTTTCCGGCCGCGGCGGCCAAATCGTCCCGGCCCAGGGCGCGGCCGGCTTTCGCCAAAGCCGCGATCATCAATCCATTCCAGTCGGTCAGGATCTTGGTGTCTTTAAAGGGCTTGGGGCGACGCTCGCGGATCGCCAGGAGACGGGTGCGCACGGCGGCGACGCTTCTTGATAACTCGCCTTCAGAAATCCCCCTCTCCTCGGCCAGAGCCGAGAACGGCGTCGGGAAGCGCAAAACGCCTTGACCCGCGTCGGGCCCAGCCGCCGCGCCGCGGCCCGTTTCCGGCCGAAGGCCGAAGATCCGGACGGCCAATTCGGCTTCCCCCGGCGCGAGGCTCGACCTGACCTCGGCGGCGTCCCAAAGATAGAACCGGCCCTCCTCGCCCTCGCTGTCGGCATCCTCCGAGGTGAAGAACCCTCCTTCCGGCGAAACCAGCTCCCGCAGCACATAGGACGTCGTTTCCTCGACGGTCCCGCGGAATTCCTCCCGGCCGGTAACCTGGTAAGCTTCGGTGTAGGCCATGGTGAGGAGCGCCTGGTCGTAGAGCATCTTTTCAAAATGGGGGATCCGCCAGCCCGGGTCGGTCGAGTAGCGATGGAACCCGAACCCCAGCTGGTCGAATAACCCGCCCCGTCTCATCGCCAGCAGCGTTTTTTCGACCATCTCGACGGCCCGTCTGTTCCCGGTGCGATCGGCATAGCGAAGGAGGAAAAAGAGACGATGGGCCAGCGGGAACTTGGGCGCCCCGCCGAACCCGCCATGAACGGGATCAAATTCATTCGAGAGCTGGTCGAAGGCGTCGTCCATGGTCTTCCGTCCGGGGGATTCGGCCGGCGGCGCTTCGGCCGTCTCCCGCAGCGCGGCCGCTATCCTCTCCGCCGAACCCAGAAGATCCCGGGGCCTGGTTTTCCAGGCTTCGGCGATACGGGTGATCAAGTCTTTGAACCCGCTGAGGCCGAAGCGGCGCTCTTTGGGGAAATAGGTGCCCGCGAAAAAGGGCTGCCGGTCCGGTGTCATAAAAATCGACAGGGGCCAGCCGCCGCTCCCGGTCAGCATCTGGCAGACGGCCATATAGTGGGCGTCGATATCGGGCCTTTCCTCCCGGTCCACCTTGATCGAAATGAAGGCTTCGTTCAGGAGGCGGGCCGTCTCGCCGTCTTCGAAAGACTCCTTCTCCATCACGTGGCACCAGTGGCAGCTCGAATAGCCGAGGGACAGGAATATCGGCCGGTCCAGCCGCTCGGCCGCACTGAACGCCGCCGCCCCCCACGGATGCCAATTAACGGGATTATCGGCGTGCTGAAGAAGATAGGGACTCTTCTCCCCGATCAGGCGGTTTGGCATGTCTTGTCGTTCAACTCCTGCCGGCTGGCCTTTAGATTATCGGGAACCGGACTCCGCCGTCAACCCCGCCCGAACCGCCTCACCGCATCTGAGAAAAAAGCCGGGCGCGCCCCGTTTATTCGGATGTGGGAATACGACTCGCCCAAATCCGGGAGCATCTGGCCAGGCTCCTCGATCTCGCCGGCCGCGAAACCCGGGCGTCGCGCGGTCTGCTTGCGGTTGGCGACGGTAATGGCGGGACGGCCTTCGAGCAGGCGTGGCCGGCCACGGACAGGTCATTCGAGCTCCGGGCGGCGGGCCTTATCCGGAGGTCGGTCGAGGAAAAACGCCCGCTGGTCACGACCGCCGCCGACGCCGGGGCCCCGGGGGAGAGCCTGCTCTGCCTGCCGTTCATCGTCCGGCTTCGTCCGGTCGGGGCCGTTTGCCTCGCCCGCGACAGCGGACCCGCCCCGTTTTCTTCGGAGGACCTCGAGACGTGCCATTTCTTGTGCTGTCCGATGCTCGCCGTCATCAAGGAGCACCTTGTCGAACGGCTCTCCCCGGCCGGCCCGGCGCCCGCCGTAACCGACAAGCCGATCGTCGGTGGAAGCGCGGCCTCCGAGGCCATCCGGGCGTTCATCGCCAAGGTCAAGGACACGTCGGCGCCGGTTTTTATCTACGGTGAGAGCGGCACGGGCAAGGAGCTCATCGCCAGGGCCATCCATGACCGCGGGCAGCGGAGCCGGGGACCTTTCGTCGCCGTGAATTGCGGGGCCATTCCCGACCATCTCCTGGAGAGCGAGCTCTTCGGCCATGCCCGCGGGGCGTTCACAGGGGCTCTCCGGGACAAGGCCGGGCTGATTGAGGAGGCCTGCGCCGGCACCTTTTTTCTGGATGAGATCGGCGACCTGTCCCTGCCGCTTCAAGCCAAGCTCCTGCGCCTGCTCCAGGAAAAGGAGATCCGGAGGATCGGGGAGACGCGCACCCGGCCAGTCGACGCCCGGTTCATCAGCGCCACGAACAAGGACCTCGAACAGGAAATCGAACGGGGCCACTTCCGGCTCGACCTCTCCTTCCGCCTGCGCATCCTGACGATCGAGGTCCCGCCGCTCCGGGAGAGGCGGGCGGACTTCCTGCCCATCGCCAATCACCTCCTCGACCGTTACTGCCTTGACCTGAACAGGGAGCGGGCCCATATCTCTCCGGAGGCCATGGAGATGATGATGAACTATCCCTGGCCGGGGAATGTGCGCGAGCTCCAGAACGAGCTCCAGAGATGCCTGGTCCTCGCCGGCGGGGAGAGCGTGATCAGGAAGGAGCACCTCTCGGCCCGTCTCAACCCGAAGGGGGAGACTTCGTCGCCGGCTCTTTACAGCTATTTCGCCGCCAAGTCCGAGTTCGAACGGCGGTTCCTGAGCCAAGCCCTCGAACGTTTCGGCGGCAACAAGGCTCGGACGGCCGCCGGGGTGGGATTGACGCGCCAGGGCCTTTTCAAGTTGCTGAAAAAGCATCATTATTATGATACATTGAGGGGGCCATGAGCGAAGAAAAGAAGACAGGGGTGTTTGAGATCGTCTGCCCTTGTTGCCAGTCGGTGCTCTGGGTGGACGCGGTCAACCGCCAGGTGGTCAAGACCGAAAAGCACGCGGCCAAGAAGAAGGGCACGCTCGACGAACTCCTGGAAAAGGAAATAAAGAGAAAAGAGGGGTTCGACGGGAAGTTCGAGGCCACCGCGGAGCTCGAGAGGCAGAAAAAGGAAAAGGCCAGGGAGGCCTTCGAGAAGGCGATGGGCAAATCCGGCGAGGACGATTGACCGGCTAAGATCCCGCCAGGGTTTCATCGTCCCTGATTTTGGGGGCCATTTTGAATCCCGTGTACCCGAAAAGCGCCAGGATGAAAACGGCGGCCCAGTTGGCTACCGCCCAGGGCGCGTAGCTCGTCACCGGCACACCGAGCGACCCCGCGACGTAAACCCCGGCCATGCTCCAGGGGACAAGCGGCACGATGATGCCGCCGCACTCGTCGACGATCCGCGAGAGGTTCTTGGCGGCGAGGCTTTTCGCTTTATACACCGGCCCGAGAAGCTCCGCCGGGAGGATGACCGCGAGATATGAGCTGCCGGTGACGGCGGCGGTCACGAGGCAGGAGCCGATCGTGACCGAGACCAGGCTTCCTGTCCGCCGGGCGACCGTCATCACCTTTTCCAGGATCACGGCGAGCAGGCCCGTCTTCTGCATGATGCCCCCGAAGCTGAAGGCGGTGATCGCCACGAGCTGCGTCTCCATCATGCTCATCAGCCCGCCGCGGGCGAGCAGCCGGTCGACGGCCTCGACGCCGGTCCGCGCCGGATAGCCCGTGTTCATGGCCGCGGCGATCCGGACGACGGACTCGCCCTGGAAGATGACGGCCAAGGCCGCGGCCGCGAGCGAGGACAGCAGCATTCCCGGGATCGTCGGCTTCTTGGCGAAAGCGAGAGTGAAGATGATGAGAGGCGGCAGGAGGAGCACGATGTGGAAGCGGAAGCTCTTCTCGAGCGTCTCCAGGATGAGGGACATGGTTTCGGACGAGACGGTCCGGCCCTCGTACTTCAGGCCGACCACGAAATAGACGCCCAGGCTCAGCAGCCAGCCGGGTACGGCCGACCACATCATGTGCTTGATGTGGTCGAACAGGTTGGCGCCCGCCGAGACCGCCGCCAGATTGGGAATGTCGGAGAACGGGGACATCTTGTCGCCGAAATAGGCGCCGGCCACGACGGCGCCCGCGGCCAGCCCAAGCGGCATTCCCAGCCCGGTCGCGATGCCGATGAAAGCGACGCCCACCGTGCCGATCGTTCCCCAGGAGGTCCCGGTCGCCAGGGCGGTGACGCTCGAGACCAGGCACGCCGTGACGAGAAAAAACCTGGGCGAGATGGCTTTGAGGCCGTAGTAGATGATCATGGGTATGGTGCCGCTGGCCATCCAGGTCCCGATCAGGACGCCGACCGTCAGCATGATGAGGATGGCGGGCATCGCCTTCTGGATGCTGTCGACGATACCCCTCTGCATGTCCTCCCAGCGGAACTTCAGGAGAACGCCCAGGCAGCCTGTGAGAAAAGCGGCGGCGATAAGAAGGACCTGCGGGCGGATCTTGTAGATCCCATAGCCGACGCCCAGGAGGAGCGCCATGGTTAGGAGCGGGATCAGGGCGATCCCAAACGCGGGCGTCCGGCGCTCGCCGGCCATCTTCGACTAGCGCCCGCCCGCCACCGGGACGTCCCGGATCCCCAGCGGCTCCGGCGCCTGAATAAATCCGTTTCTTGTGATCGCGGCCACGGCGTCCTCCCCGGAGTCCCGGCCCCGGTCGCCGCGGGGCCCACCCCGTCCGTTGTCGGGCCCAACTTATCATGGAGGGCCGGCCTTTTGCAATTTCCCGTGTTTTGATAAAATTAAATAAACGCCATGGCCACTTTTGAAGAGGAGCTTCAGAGAATCCAGCCCGCGCTCCAGCGGTGGCTCTCGATTCTGCTCCTGGGGAAGAAGATCGAAGTCCGCGGCGCCGGCCATTTCGTCCGCGAAGGCCCGAACATCATCGTGGGCAACCACTGCGGGGCCTTCAAGGATGTCGCTGTGGTTATCAGGTCGGTCCCCAGGCCGGTTTTTTTCACCGCCAACAAGCAGCTGTTCACCCGGGATGAGTTCAATGCCCTGATCCAGAAACATTTGGCGCGCCACCTCGGCGGCTTCGGGCTGGCCCTGAACTCCGTGCTGAGGCCGGTCAAGTCGGCTTTGGTCCGCTTCGTTTCGACGAACATTGGCAAGGTCGGCTCGATCCCCGTCAATTTGGCCGCGGGCCGGGAAGGCACCCGCCTGCAGATCAGGCGTTACTTGGAAGCCGAGAGGGCCGTCATCGCCCTCCAGGGAAGGGGCCGTGTCATACCCTCGGATCCCCATCCGTACATCAGCCGCTTCCTGCGGGGAACTCCGGCGATCGTGTATACCCTCTACAGCGAGGCCGGACTTTCCGTGCCCGTCACGCCCGTGGCGATCTTCGGTTCCCATAAGCCCTGGCTCGTCCCGGGAAGCATCAGATTGAACGTCGGCGAGCCGATGTACGTGGGGGAATTCGGCGGGGGCCCGGCTGGCGATGTCGTGGAGAAATTCCGGAGCGCCCTTGAGGTGAGGGTCAAGGCCCTGTTCCTTGATCTGCTGAAAGATTAGATCTCGAACCGGCCGTCCCGGAGAATGGCCTTTCCTCCGGCCGTGACGGTGACTCTCTCGACGAGCGCGTCGTAATGATGCGGGCTCGCGTTCTTTCCCAGGCCGTAGGAGTCGCCGATGGCGAAGTGCGCCGTGCCGAACGCCTTTTCGGCCTCCAGCATGTTGGCAGAGATCCGGGCGCCGGGGTTGGTCCCGATCCCGAACTCGCCGATGATACGGCCGGAGATGTCATCGCCCACGAGCCGGAGGATCGCCCCGACGCTTCGGCCGCGGTAGGCGACGAGCCGTCCCCGCTTGAATTCCATGATGCCGGGACCGAGCTGATCGTCGATCAGGCTGAGCGCGATCCGTCCGTTAAAGCTGTCCTCGACAGGGGCGGTGTAGCATTCGCCAGCGGGCAGATTCCCGTGTCCTCCCTTCCGGCTGATGTCCCCGGCGCCGGCCACCCAGCGCCGGCCCTCGACGCTGAACCGGAGGGATGTTCCCGACGGATTGGTGACCTCGACGTCCGCCGCGCCGCGCAGGGAACGGATGACCTTCTCCGTGAAGCGCTTGAGCTTGTCGTAGTCGATATCCACGAGGCGGACCATCATGTCCCTGGTCAGGCCGGGCATCATCAGGATCCGCGAACGGGCCCGGCCCGTCTTGACCAGGAATCCCCGGAATGGTTTTTCCTCCGCCCGGGCTTCGAGCACGTAGGCGATGGCGGTCGCCCGCTCCGCCGCCTCCCTGAGCAGACGGGGCGGCTCGACGATCGGCCGGAGGGTTTCGGTCATCAGGTAGGTGGTCGTCTCGGCGCCCGCCCGCTTGGCCCAGAAGGCCAACGCCTCGGCGATCTCGAGCTTGGCCGTATCCGTCACCAGGAGAAATCGCTCACCCGGCCGCAGCCGCAGCGACTGCCGGACGGCTCTTTCGGCCGCCTTGCGGAGCTTGTCCACCCCGCTATTCCGCGCCCTCGAACCGGCCCAGGATGTCGTTCGTGACCTGGGTGAAAAGATCGGTGTTAACCTTGACGTCCTTCTCGTTCCGCAGCTTTTCCAGGTAGGATTGGAGGAACCTGTTCTGTTTCTGTTGGAGCAGATTGTCCCGCTCGGTCTCGAGGTTCTTCTCGAACTCGGCCCGGTCGGCCAGCTTGCGCTCGAGCACGCGGATGACCGCGTAGCCGCCCCCGAACTCGATGGGCTCGCTGGGCTGGTTGAGCGGCATGGTGAAGGCCAGCCGGTCGATCTCGGGGCTCTCGCCGATCACGGCCAAGTATTGCGCTTTCTTATGCTCGTTGATCAGCTTGTACTCGAGGCCGAGCTTAACGGCCGTTTCTTCCCAGCCCTTGGCGCCGAGCTTCGGCAGCGCCTCGCGGACTTTGGCGAGGGTGATCTCCTGACGCTTGGCCGTCCGGAAATCCTTTTCCACGTCGGCCTTGACCTCCTCGAAGGCGGCCGGCCGGGGCGGATCGATCTTCTCGAGCTGGACGATCCCGGTGCCGGTGAACATGGGGATGGCCCCCGAGATCTCACGGTCTTTCAGCCCGAAGAGCGCCTGGCTGATGGAACCCGCCGGGTCGATCTCCTCCAAGGCCTGCCCGACCTTGAGGGTGCCCGTGGTCTTGACCTTGTAGCCCTCCTTCTGGGCGGCCACGTCCAGGCTCTTCTCGCGCCGGGCCGATTTCTCCAGCCGACCGATCTTCTCGGCCGCAAGATCCCGGGCTTTCTGGTCCTCGAGGATCGAACGGATCCTCGCCTTGACGACGTCGAGCGGCTGGGTTCTCTCCGGCTCCTTTTCCGTCACCTTCAGAATGGCGGTTCCGTCGGGCCGGTCGACCTTCGCCGAAGCCGCTCCCGCTTCGAGCTTGCGGATCTCCGCGACCTCGTTGGTCGAAAGCTGGGTCCAGGCGTCGAAACCCCAGTCTCCGCCGTCCTTGGCCTTGTCGTCCTGGGAATACGTCCGGGCGAGCTGGGCGAAATCTTCTCCCTTGGCGAGCCGGTCCAAAATCTCTTGGGCCTGCTCGGGTCCGCCCGCCGCCCCCTTCTTGGCTATGGACAGGAAGATCCGGCTCACCCGCATCCTCTCCGGCTCCTTGAACTGGTCGGCGTTATCGCTGTAATACTTCTCGATGTCGGCGTCGGTTAGCTGGACATCCTTTTTCAGCTCGTCGGTCTGAAGGAGAAGATAAGACCCCTCCCGTCGTTCGGGAAGGGCGTACTTATCCTTGTTCTTGTCGAAATACGCCTGGAGCTCGGCCGGCGTCACCGGATCGTCGAAGGCGGCCTTGCTCTCCTCGAGCATCGCGTACTCGAGCTTGGCGGAATCGGTTTTCTTCTGATACTCGGACCACAGCTCCTCGGGGGTCACGGCGAGGCCGGCCGTCAGGAGCTTGATGAGCTTGTTGATGGCGATCTCCGACTTCAGGTTGTCCTCGAAATCGGCGACGGACATCCGATTGTAGGACAGGAGGCGCCGGTACTCCTCGACGCCGATGAACTTGCCGTCGCGCTGGAACATCGCCACGACCCGGTCGCTGACCTCCTTGTCGGAGGCCGTGATCCCCATCTCGGAAGCCTTTTGGCGGAGCAGGTACTGCTGGACCAGCTGCTCGAGAACCTGTTGGGGGATATTGAGCTGCTGGATGAAGCTCCTGTTGAGCTGCTTGAACTCCTTCTGGAGGGATTCCAGCCTCTGGCGCAGGACGTTGTAGTAAGCGTCCATGGAGATCTTGTCCTTGCCGATCGTGGCCACTGTCTCGGAGCGGGCCTTCTCTCCCAGCCGCCCGGCGCCGCCCCAGACCGCGAAAATGGCGATGATGAAGGTGGCGATGACGATCCACAGCGTCGGAGCCAGCGACTTGACGTTCTTTCTCATCGTTTTCAGCATGGTGTCACCTCGAACTTTCCGCCGAAGATTTATCGGATCTTGCCGTCAGGTCTCTCTCAAGAGCGTCTTGGCGATGATGATCCGCTGGATCTCCGAGGTTCCCTCGTATATCGAGAATACGCGGGCCTCCCGGAAGAGCCTCTCGATCGTATATTCCTTGGAGTAGCCGTAAGCGCCGTGGATCTGCACGCCCAGGGAGGCGACCCGGTTGGCCATCTCCGAAGCATACAGCTTGGCCATGGCGGCTTCCTTGGCGTAAGACAGGCCGCGGCCGCAGGCGTCGGCCGCGCGGTAGGTCAGAAGCCGTGCCGCCTCGACCTGGACCGCCATGTCGGCGATCATGAACTGAACAGCCTGGAAGTCGGCGATCGGCCGGCCGAACTGCTCCCTCTGCCTGGCGTACCGGACCGCCAGCTCGAGGGCGCTCTGGGCCAAGCCCACGGACTGAGCGGCGATGCCGATGCGGCTGCCTTCCAGGCTGTGCAGGGCGATGGCCAGGCCGCGTCCCTCATCCCCGAGGAGGTTTTCGGCGGGAACACGGCAGTCCTCGAGGACGATCTCCGCGGTCACCGAGGCATGCAGTCCCATCTTGTCCTCGACTTTAGCCACCCGGAAACCTGGGAACCCTTTTTCGACGATGAAGGCGCTGGGCTTGGCGGACCCGCCGGGCAGCTCGGTCTGGGCCAACAGGATGAGCGCGTCGGCCGCGCTGCCGTTCGTCACCCAGGCTTTGGTGCCGTTGAGGACGTACTCGCTCCCCGACCGGACGGCCCGGGTTTTAAGGCCGGCCGCGTCCGAACCGGAACCCGGCTCGGTCACGGAGTAGCCCCCCAAGACCTCGCCGCGCGCGGCCCGGGCCAGGTATTTATCCTTCTGGCGGGCCGTCCCGTGATCCAGAATGGTTTTGGCGAACAGGGAACCGTGGACGGCGACAATGACGCAGACCGAGGCCGAGACGCGGCCCAGCTCTTCGAGCGCCAGGATGAACGAGAGATGGTCGGTTTGCGTCCCCCCGAATTCGGCCGGGACGGTCATGCCCAGCACGCCGAGCTCGGCCAGCTTCTGGATGATCTCCCTGGGGAAGATGTGCTGGTCTTCGTAGGCGGTGATGTTGGGCGCGATCTCGCACCGGCTGAAATCCCGGACGAGGTCCCGCAGCAGGCGCTGGTCGTCGCTCAGGTCGAAATTCATCGGCCCTTCTCTTTTTTCCCGCCGGCCGCCTCCTTCGCGAAGAGCGGCGCCAGCAGGGAGTAAGTCCGGTCGAGGTCTTCGATGAAGACGCGCGTTCCGGCGACGAGGGGCATGAAATTCGAGTCTCCGGGCCAGCGGGGGACCACGTGGAGATGGTAGTGATCGACGATCCCCGCGCCGGCGCTCCGGCCGAAATTCATGCCGGCGTTGAAGCCCTGCGGCCGGTAGGCCCGCTTCAGGACCCGGAGGCTGAGCTTGAGGAGGTCGGCCAGCTCGTCGCTGGCCTCCCGCGGCGCCCGGGCGAAGACCGCGAGATGGCGGTAGGGGGCGATCATCAGGTGGCCGGGCGTGTAAGGGAACTTGTTGAGAAGGATGAAGTTGTGCCGGCCGCGATGGACGACGAACGACGCCGCGTCATCCCCCCGCCGGGCGGCCTCGCAGAAGATGCAGCCCTTCTTCCGGCGGACCTGGCGCACGTACTTTCCCCTCCACGGAGCCGAGATATATTCCATCAGCGATTGATCAGTTCCTTCAGCAGCTTGCTGGGTTTGAAGTACAGGACCTTTTTCGGCGGGACCTTCACGGGCGCGCCGGTCCGCGGATTCCGTCCCGAACGGGAAGTGCGCTTGCGGAAGCGGAAGCTCCCGAAACCGCGGATCTCGATCTCCTCCCCCTTGAGGATGGCGTCCTTGATCGACTGAAAAAAGAGGTCGACCCCGTCTTCCGCCTCCTGCTTGGGGATGTTCATCTCCTTGGCGATCCGGCCGACGAGGTCGGCTTTAATCATGGTTGTCCTCCACGGTCTTGGCCCCCTTCTTGGACGATCCGAAATTCTTGAGCTGGTCCCTCATGATGTCGCCCAGGGTGTGGCGCTGGTCCTGGCCGCTGATGAACTTCTGGTATTCCAGCTTCTGCATGTCGAGCTGGGCCATCCGGAAGCTGAGCGAGATCTTCTTCTCCCGCGGGTTCATCTTGATGATCTTGGCGTTCCGCTCCTCGCCCACGGAAAACGTCGTGGGCATTGTCGATCTTTTTTTCGTCGAGCTCGGAGAGGAAGACGACGCCCTCGATCCCGGGCAGTGATCTCGACGAAGACGCCGAAATCGACGATCCGGACGATCCTCGTCTTGACCAGGTCGCCGACCTTCTGGCGGGAGAAGAAGTCCTCCCAGATGTCGCCACCGAGCTGTTTGATGCCGAGCGAGACTTTCTGCTTCTCGACGTCGATGTTGAGGATGACGGCCTCGGCCTCCTGCCCGACCTCCAGGCGCTGTCGACGGATGCTTGATCTTCTCCCAGGAGATGTCGGAGATGTGGATGAGTCCCTCGATCCCGGGTTCGACTTCGAGGAAAGCGCCGAAATCCGTGATGCTGGTGATCTTGCCCTTGACGCGCGCGCCCGGGCTGTATTTCTGCCGCAGCTGTTCCAGGGGATGGGGCGACGACTGCTTGAGCCCCAGGGAGATGCGCTTGGTGTCGGGATTGACGTCCAGGATCGTGACCGTGACCTCCTCGCCGACGGTCAGGAGCTTCTTGGGATGGACGAGCTTGCGCGACCACGACAGGTCGGAGATATGGACCAGGCCCTCGACGCCCTTCTCGAGCTCGACGAAGGCGCCGAAATCGGTCAGGCTGGTGACCTTGCCTGTGATTTTCTGGCCCGCCGGCGTATTTTGCTGGACGTTCTTCCAGGGGTCTGCCGTGAGCTGCTTGAAGCCGAGGGAGATCTTCTCGTCCTGTCTCGTTGAAATCCAGGACGATCGACCTCGACCTCCTGGCCGACGCTGAAGAGCTCCGAGGGATGGGCGGTCTTGCCCCAGGACATATCCGAAACGTGGAGCAGGCCCTCGATGCCGCCGATGTCGACGAAGGCGCCGAAGCTCGTCAGTGAGCGGACCTGGCCCTTGAGCTTCTCGCCCTTGACCAGGTGGCCGAAGACCCGCTTCTTCTTTTTCTCCCGCTCGTCCTGGAGGTAGAGCTTCCGGGAGAGGACGGCGTTCTCGGTCTTGCGGTCGAACTTGATGACCTTGAACTTGAACGTCTGGCCGACCAGCTTGTCCGGGTCCCTGACCATCCGGATGTCGGCGTGGGATTCCGGGAGGAAGGCGTCGACGCCGACGTTGACGGTGAACCCGCCCCGGGTCCGGTCCTTGACCCGGCCGCTGACCCAGCCGTGGCTGGCGTAGGCCTTCTCCGAGCTGGTCGACGGCCCGATCGGCGTCGGCGCCCTTCTTGGAAAGGACGAAGATAGCCTTCCTTGGCGTCGGTCCTCTCCATCGTGGCTTCGATCTCGTCGCCGGGCATGGCAGCTTCTTGATCTCGTCCTCGCTCGAATTCCTCGACGGGGATCGACGCCCTCGGATTTGAAGCCGATATCGAGGAGTACGCTGGCTGGGGAGTGACCTTGATGACCCGGCCCCGGACGACCTTGCCGGCCGAGACGTCCTTGGCGCTGAACTGGTACTTGTCCAGCAGCTGCTCGTAGTCTTCGGAGCTGAGCTTCTCGTCTTTGTCTGCGGGTTTTTTTAACTCTGGCATGGGACTCGATTCTCCTGTGGCGATGAGTGTTCGAAGCTATTTCTGATTTTGGCCACGGCTTCGGCGATGGCTTCGGGGGGAGTGGACGCTCCCCCGGAGATGCCGACGACCTCAGCTTGCTTGAGCAGGCGTGGGGTGATCTGGCTGGCGTTCTCGATAAAATAGGTGCGGGGCAGGATCCGCTTCGATATCTCGTAGAGCTTGTGGGTGTTGGAGCTGTTCCGGCCGCCGACGATGAACAGGACGTCCACCCGGCCGGCCAGGTCGGAGGTGGACTTCTGGCGGGTCTGGGTCGAGCGGCAGATCGTGTTGTAGACCTCGAGCTTGTCGGTCCGCTCGAGCAGAGCGGCCACGACCCGGCCGAACAGAAGGGCGTCCTGGGTGGATTGGGCCAGGACGGCCCGCTTCTGCCGGCGGGGCAGGCTTCGCGCCTGGGCCTCGTTCTCCACGATTCGCCCGCGGCCGCGGCTGCAGCCGAGGAGGCCCCGGATCTCCGGGTGGGCCGGGTCGCCGACGATGACGATGTCGGCCTGGCGGCGGGCCAGTCCCACGACGAGCTGCTGGATGCGCTTGACGATCGGGCAGGTGGCGTCGACGACCTCGATCCCGTTCTTCTTCAGGGCCAGGTAGACGTCGGGAGCGACACCGTGGCTGCGGATGACGACCGTGCCTTCGCCCACATCGGCGGGGTCGTCCACCGACTCGAGGCCGAGGGCCTCGAGGTCGGCGATGACCTTCGGATTGTGGATGAGCTCGCCCAGGGTCAGGACCCGCCCGGAGCGGCGGCGCCGGGTCTGTTTGGCAAGCGTCAGGGCGCGCTTGACGCCATAGCACAGGCCGGAGTGTGAGGCGATGATGATGTCCATATCTGATGGGAAAAACAATGCCTCATACTATCGGATGAGCCGGTTTTTGTCAATGCTAAGTGTAGGCGTAATCGCAACTTAGCATCGAGCCGACGGATCACTCGGCCGCCCTGAGGAATTTGCCCAGGCCTTTCTCCAGGACTTCGGCGAAAGGCGGGAGGCCGTCGACGGCGACGGCTTTTTCCGGCTCGAGGTCGCCGAGCCCGCGGAGGACGGCCTCGAACGCCGCGAGATGGCGGGCAACGCGGTGGGCGAGCGGGATCCCCTCCTCGCTGTAAGGCACGAAGAGCCGGCCGAGACGCGACGCCCGGCGTAGTAGCTGTCCTTGCCGTCGACGACGAGCGACTACGACGGCTGGCCCTTCAGCCGGCCGTGCGAGGCGTTGGGCGTTTCGAAGAGGACGGCCCGGATGCCGGCGGCGTCGCCCCATTCCCTGTGGGACAGCCCGCGCAGGTTGGGCGGCGAGGCCTCGAGCCGGAAGTCGAGGCCGTCGCCCTGGAGGCCCATCTGGCCGCCAGGGCCGCCAGGTCGGCGGCGTTCTCGTGGAAGACGATGGCGTTGATGACCGGATATTCGGGCGCGGATTCATGGAGGTCGATGCCGAGGTCGACCTGCTCGCGCCGAATGAGATCCATGACGGCGAAAGCGATTCTCTCCGTCAGGAGGCCCTTTTCCCTTCCCGGGAAGCAGCGGTTGAGGTTTCGGACCTCGTTGCCGCTCAGCTCCTGGCCGGCCGGGTTGATGTAGACGGCAGGGTCGGGCCACTGGTCGACCGGGTTGGTCAGCCGCGAGCCCAGCCGGAACTCGCGGGCGCCGCCCCCGGGCAGCGGGACGAAAAACCGCTGCGGGTTGCCTTCCTGGGGGTCGCTGTGGCTGAACCCGCTGTGATTGGCGCGCGGGATGACGATGACCGTCCCCCGGCGGACGCGGATGTTTTCGGCCAGGACGACGGCCGTGACAAAACCCGCGGGTTCGTTGGGGTGGGTGCCGCCCAGAACGAGAACGGTGCCGCCTTTTTCCGCGCCGCGATAGAAATAGACATCGGTCTCCCCGTGGCTGCCCGCGAGCCCGGGAAGGTAGGCGCTCAACGGTTTCATCTCGGAAAGCCCGGCGCTCGGATAGATCGGCTCGTCCCGGTGCATGCCGAGGAATCTCTCCGCCGCGAAAAAAGCCGCCGCCGCCGTCAGCAGGAGAAAAATCCCTGAGGTGCAGCGGCGTTCCCCTGATCTCTCTCATCGTCACTTGATCCGGAAGAGGCGTAAAAGAAACAGCGCCAGGACCAGGACGACCGAGGCCTGGGCCCAGACTTTTTTCTCGCGGAAAAGATACCAGATGAGATGCACGGTGAGGTAGGCGACGATCAGCTGGTAGACGGATCTCATCGCATTCATCTATATCAGCTTGTCGATCAACGGCGCCAGGACGAGGACGGCGATGCCGACGGCGAGCTGGAGGAGCGCGGGAACCAGGCAGTGGCGCAGGATCCCGGACAGGCGTTTTTCGCCCACGACCTGGGCCGCGAACCGGACGGAGACCGCGGCCGGCGGGACGAGGTCCCCGAGGCCGGCGATGGCCGAGAGCGAGGCCGAAGTCAGCAGGGCATTCCGGCTGATCAAAGCCAGGATAAAGGGGATGCCCAGGATCGACGCCGACCCGAACGTGGACACGCCGCCGAAAGCGGGCAGGCTCAGGGCGATGCCAAGATACAGAAAAAGCGACGGCAGCGAGAGGATGGAGACGACCGTCCAGCCCCGCGCCCCGGTGAGCGTCATGATCTGGATGAACATGCCGACGCCGGCCAGGATGGCCAGGATGGGCATGGCCTCCTCGATCGCTTTCTGCGTCACCGTGAGGAGGTTGAGGCGGCGTCCCGAGACGAGGCCGGCCAGGCTCGCGGCCAGGAAGGCGGCGGGGATGCCGATATCCGGGACCCTGCCGCCAGACACCCCGGGCGCGGCCATCAAAAAAAGGAGGACGGAGAAGGGGACGAGGAGGCGCAGTCCGTAGTCCGGCCAGATCGAGGGCGGGACGATGGCCAGCATTTCCTCCCGCCCGATCGCTTTGAGGTGCGGGAGGCCCAGGATGAGGGGGATGGCCACGGCGAGCGGGACGACGATGATGAGGAGCGGGACGGTGATGCCGACGTAGGGCATGTCCACGCCGCTGCCCATGATCATGACGAGGATGTTGACCGGCGGGGCGATCATGCCCAGGATGCCGCCCATGGCGACGAGCGCGCCCGTCTTGAGGCGAGGCAGGCCGAGCTTCATCATCACCGGGGCGATGATCGGGCCCGTACTCAGGATGGCCGAGACCGAGGAGCCGGTCAGCATTCCGGGGAACATCAGGATGAACATGACCGCGAGGAGCAGGAGCACGCGGCTCCGGTAGAAGGCTTTGAGGAGGCCGGCGGCGGCGGTGTCCAGGACGCCCGAGGCCTCGAGGACCTTGATGAAGATCGTCGCCGTGATGATGATCAGGATGGTGTCGAAGTAGCCGAACCCGCCCTCGATGAGGTGGCGGACGCTCAGCCCTTTCCCGGCGAGGACCGAACCGGCGACCGCCGCCAGCGCCAGCGCGATGCCGATCGGGAACCTGGCGGCCATCGCCAGGGCGGCGAAGACCGCCACCATCACCAGGAAAACCAGCCACTCCGGCATGGATTTATTGAGTAAAAGCCTGGACCAGCGCCGCCTGGGCGTCGGTGGTCTTGTCCACCTCGATGAGTGGAATGTCGCGGGCCTGGCAGATCTTGGTGAAGAACTCGTCGGCGTTCCCGGACTTGACGACGATGACCAGACGGGCGAGAGGCAGCAGCTTCGCCATCAGGTCGTCGGTCTGCTGGCCGCGCCGGCCTTCGCCGCCGAGATGGAGACAGAGGATGGGGATCTTGGCCTTTCCCGCCTCGGCGACGAGCGCCTCGACCCGCTCGTTCTCCTTGTCGATATCCAGCCCGGCGGCGCCCAGGCCCTTGAGGCTGGTCCCGAGCACGAGGCCGAGCGTCTTCATGCCGGCCAAGTCCTTCGGTCCGGCGAGCTTCGAGAGGGTGTAATCGAGACCCGCCCGCTTGGCCAGGACCGCGGCGATCTGGACCTCGGCGTTCTGGCCGGCCGAGGTGATGAGGAGCGGCGGTTCGAACCGCCCGCCGGACGCCTGGCTTCCGGGCAAGCCGGGGACGGCCGCGGTCGCGACCATGAAGGCGGCCGCGACCCATGAGGCGATGACCCTGTACTTCATGTTTCAACTCCTCGGCCTGGATTATTAGCCTATCTATACACCATCCCGCCGTTTTTTTATACCCTGGCCGGAAGCCGTACGCGTCTTTTCCGTGTGATACCGGTGTTCGTCAAAAGGGTCCTGTCATGGCGAAGTCCGACCTTTTCGCAGACGCTTTCCTGATCCGGGTCCTCCCCTGATTGCTGTACAGACCGGACAGATAGGTTACATAGGTTCGGGGACATAGGTAACACTTCGATACACTGCATGGTGATCGTTACGAAGGAGGCTCACCATGCCTTGGGAAGAGGTGACACTGATGTCTCAGAAGCGCGAGTTTATCAGATTGGCTGAGATTTCCGATTCCCTGAGTGATGTTTGTCGGAGTTTTGGAATCAGCGGGAAGACGGGCTGCAAATGGATGGACCGATATCAGACCATAGGGTTAGCGGGTCTCGAGGAGAGACCGAGGCGGCCGTCAGTAGCCGGCGCCCCAGCCGTCGCGCCGGGAGTCGGCGCCGCCGATGATCGTCTTCCTGTCGGGAAGGATCAGGATCCCCTGGGCGCCCCCGAAATACTTGTCATAAGGCTCCCGGACCCTGACCTTGTGCCCCCGTCTTTCGAGGTCGCCCACCGCCGCTTCGGGGATCCTCGATTCCACCTCGACCGGTCGCGGCGCTCCGCCGACGGAATAGGAGAAGAAACGGGGCGCCTCGATCGCCGCGTCGAGGGGCATCCCGAACTCGGTCAGGTTGATGATGATCTGGCTGAGAGAGGAGAAGATGCGCGTCCCGCCCGGAGAACCGAGCGCCAGGAACGGCCGTTCCTCGCGGAACATGATCAGCGGCCCCATCGAGCTCACCGGGCGGCGCCCCGGCCGGGGCGCGTTGGGGGACTCCGGGTCGGACGCAAAATCGTCCATGTGGTCGTTGAGCAGAAAACCGGTGCCCTCGGGCACGATGCCCGTGCCGAAGAAGTCGTTGATCGACTGGGTCAGCGAGACGACATTCCCCGCCTCGTCGACGACGCAGAGGTGGGTCGTGTTGGCCGCGTCGCCGGTCTTGGGCGCGAAATTCCCGAAAGGATAAACGCCGGCGGGCCTGTCGGGCGGGATGCGGGAAGCGACGGCGGCCGCGTAATCCTTGGACAGCAGCCCCTCGACCGGGATGGAAATGAAGTCCGGGTCGCCCAGGTAACGACCGCGGTCGGCGAACACGAAGCGCAGGGCCTCGCTCAGGTGATGGATGACCGCCGGGGAATTCTGCCCCCATTCACGGAGCGGCCAGCTCTCCGCGATGTTCAGGAGCTCGATCACGTGGAGCCCGCCTGAAGCCGGGGGCGGCGCCGTGGCGATGCGGAACTCCTGATATCTTCCCTCGAGCGGCGGGACCTCGACCGCGCGGTAGGCGGCCAGGTCGTCGAGTGTCATGACACCCTGATGCGCCCGGACGGCGTCGACGATCTTGCGGGCGATCCCACCCCTGTAGAATTCCGACGCCCCTTTTTCGGCGAGCGTCCGGAAAGTGGCGGCGAGCTCCGGGTTGCGGAAGCGCTCGCCGGGCCCGTAGGGGAGTCCCTGGTTAAGGTAGCAGGTTCTCTCGCCGGCGTTTCCGGACAGTTTTTCGAATTCGTCGTTGTTGATCCCGCTGAAGGTGGCGCTGACCGCGAACCCGCGCTCGGCGATATCGATGGCCGGCCGGGCGACTTCGGCGAGTGACCTCGTCCCGTATTTTTTAAGGGCCAGCTCCCAGCCCGCCGGCGCGCCGGGGACGGCGACCGCGAGGCCGGTGGCTGTTCGCCAACGTCCGGCCTCCTCGCCTTTCTCCAGGAACATGCCGGGGGTCGAGGCGGCGGGCGCCTTTTCCCTGTAATTGATGACGGTCGTGCGCTTGTCCGCGGCCAGGTGGATGACCATGAAGCCGCCGCCCCCGAGCCCCGAGGCGAACGGCTCGGCGGCGTTCAGGGCGAAGGCCGTGGCCACGGCGGCGTCGACGGCGTTGCCTCCGGCTTTGAGCACCGCCAGCCCGGACTCGACGGCGAGCGGGTGAGCGGCGACGACCATGGCCCTCGCGGCCGTGAAATTGAACGGGGCGTGCCGGTCGGCCACCGGTGCCGCCCCGGCCGCCGTTCGCGGCGGCGCCGGCCGGCAGGCGATCTGGAAAAGGACGGCCGTCGCCAGCAGGCTCAGGCCGAGGCGGCAGGCCTTCCCGGCCGCCGTCCGGCTAGGTCTGTTCAACTGTCTTGTCCTCGCCCAGGATCTTGGCGATCTCCTCCTCGGTCGGCAGCTCATCCAGGCTGTTCAGCCCGAAATACGCCAGGAACCTGTCGCTCGTCCGGTAGACGAGCGGGTTGCCCGGGGCTTTCTTCCGGCCGACGATCTTGACCAGCTTCTTCTGGAGCAGCGACTTGATGCTGTACGAAGAATCCACGTTCCTCAGGGCCGAGACCTCGGCCAGGGTGATGGGTTGGTGATAGGCGACGATCGACAGCGTTTCCAGGGCGGCGGCGGAGAGCCGGCTTTTGCGGTCGATCTTGAGGAGCCGGCGCACGTAGGCGTCGAACTCGGGACGGGTGACGAATACCCAGCCGCCGCCGGTCTGGGAGATCTGGATCCCACGGCCGGGCCTCGGCGTAATCCGCCTGGAGCTCCAGGGCGGCCTGCTCGACCTCCTCGGCCGGGAAGTCGCTCAGGACCTCCTTGATCTTGTCGACGGAGAGAGGCTCGAGCGACATGAAGATGAGAGCCTCGATCGTCTCTTTCAACCCGGGTGTCATGATTCGCTCCTGGCGGTATGTTCCTTGCGGAGCCAGACTTTGATGGTGTGGAACAGGCGTTCCTGGACCGCCATCACCAGCCTGGCCTTGATGAGCTCGAGCAGGCTGAAGAAGGAGACGATCGCCTCCTCGAGCGTTTCCCGGGCGTTGAAATAGTCCAGGAAATCGATGACCGACTGCTTCTCGATTTCGGCGACGATCTTCCCCATCTCCTCTTCCAGCGAATAGTTCTTCCCCCGGACGACCGTGAAGCTCTCCCCCTCCTTCCTCTTCATCAGGACGAAGAACGTCTCGGCCAGGTCGAACAGCGAGACCTCGACGAGCTCGGACTCCTCGGCCTGGGGAACGGGCGGGAGGGTGTCCCGGGTCCAGAGGCTGAGCTGCTCGTCCTCCTTTTCCTTGAGGAGGGAGCAAGCCGCCTTGATCTTCTGGAATTCCACGAGCTGGTCGACCAGGAAGCGGCGCGGGTCCTCGCCGCCGACGAGCGGCTCTTCCCTGGGAAGCAGCATCTGCGATTTGATATGGATGAGAAGGGCGGCCATCAGGACGAATTCCGCTTCGCGATCGAGGTTGATCGCCTCCTTCCGCTCGAGATACAGGAGGTACTCCCGGGTGATGACGGCGATCGGGATGTTATGGATGTCGATCTTCTTTTTCCGGATGAGAAAAAGCAGGAGGTCGAGCGGCCCCTCGAAGACTTCGAGCCGGACCTGGTAGCTGTCCGCGGCCGGGGTCGGGGTCGGGGTTGAGGTTTCCATCCGGTTCCGCCGCGGTCCTGCTAGAAACCCAGCGCGGCCCGCACCTCGTCCATGGTCGCCCGGGCGACCTCGCGGGCGCGCCGGTTCCCTTCGTCGAGGATCTCCCAAACCCGGGCCGGGTTCTTTTCGAACTCCGCCCGCTTCTCGCGGTACGGCTCGAACATCTCGATCAGGCGCTCGATGACGACCGTCTTGCAGGCCAGGCAGCCGATCCCGGCCGTCCGGCATCCCCGGGCCAGCTCCTCGCGGGCCGCCTGTTCCACGAAGGCGGCGTGCAGGGTGAAGGCCGGGCAGGCCGCGGGCTCACCGGGGTCGGTGCGGCGCTTCCGTCTCGTATCGGTGACCATCGTCGAGATCTTCTGCCGGATGACCTCGGGCGGATCCTTGAGATAGACCGCGTTGCCGAAAGACTTGCTCATCTTCCGGCCGTCCGTCCCGGCGAGGCGCGGTGTTTCGGTCAGCAGCATCTGCGGCTCGGGGAAGACCTGGCCGATCATCCGGTTGAACCGCCGGCAGATCTCGCGGGCCAGCTCGAGGTGGGCGGCCTGGTCCTCGCCAACGGGCACGATATCGCCCTTATAAAGAAGGATGTCGGCGGTCTGGAGGACCGGATAGCCGAGATAACCGTAGGTGTTGAGGTCCTTGTCCTCGAGCTCCTTCTGCATGTCCTTGAAGGTCGGGACCCTCTCCACCCAGGGGAGGGGCGTGACCATCGAGAGAAGGAGGTGGAGCTCGGCGTGCTCCTTGACCTCGGATTGGACGAAGATCACGCACTTGGCGGGGTCCAGACCGACGCTCAGGAGGTCGATGCCCATTTCCTCCGTATAGCCCTTGATGATCTTGGAATTCTGGTACTCGGAGCTCAGGGCGTGCCAGGTGACGATCGAGTAGATGCAGTCGTACTTGTCCTGCAAGGACAGCCAGTTGCGCATGGCGCCGGCGTAATTGCCCAGGTGCGCCGGGCCCGTGGGACGGATGCCGCTGAAGACGGTTTTTCTGTTGGCGGAATTCATGGTTCAGACAAAAATGATCTTGAGAATGAACAGTTCGATCGGGCGGATGATCACCTGGAGAAGGCCCATGTAAATGAGCGCCATGACGATGATGAATCCGAACGGCCGGAGGCGGTCATAGCGCTGGGCCGCTTCGTCGGACAGCAGCCCCATCAGGACGCCGCTGCCATCAAGCGGCGGTATAGGGATGAGGTTGAATACGGCGAGATAAGTGTTGATCTGGACTCCGAAGAAGAGGATCAGGACCAGGCCCTCCAGCGGGTGGAATCCCCGCGGCAGCGAGCCCCAGCCGCTGAGGTAGTTGCCCAGGAAGACCACGATCCCCGGGTCGATCAGCCTCAGGACGACAATCGAGACCAGGCAGACGGCGGCCGCGCTCAGGTTGGCGGCCGGCCCGGCGGCGGATATCCAGAGGTTGTCCCGGCGGGGGTTTCTCAGGTTGAAGGGGTTGACGGGCACGGGCTTAGCCCAGCCGAAGACGGGGAGTCGGGTGATGGCCAATAACAAAGGCAGCAGAACCGTCCCGACGGGGTCGATATGGGCGACCGGGTTGAGGCTCACCCGGCCCATGCTTTTGGCCGTAAAATCGCCGAACTTCGCGGCCGCCCAGCCGTGCGACGCCTCATGGATGGTGATCGCGAACAGAAGGACGAACAGGCTGATGATGGTGTTGAGGATCATGGCGGTCAGCGCCCATTTATAGCACAACGGCCGGAGATAATAAAGGGACGGCGCGATGCTCTAAAGGACCGGCAGGTACGTCTTGACCTCGAAATCGCTGACCTGCTTCTCGAACTCCCCGGAAACGTTATTGCCGTACTCCGCGATCTCGGCGCGCTTGTTGGCGATGAATGTCTGGAACACGTGCTCCCCCAGCGTTTCCTCGAGCAGCGGGCTTTTTTCCATGAGCCTGACGGCTTCCTCGAGGTGGCGGGGGAGGGTCCTGATCTCGTGCTTCTTCTGTTTGGCGCCGGACATCCTGTAGATATTCTCCTCGACGGGATCGGGACAGGCCAGGCCGTCCCGTATCCCCCGAGCCCGGCCGCGAGCATCGTGGCGAGGGCGAGGTAGATATTGCAGGCGGGATCGGGCGAGCGCAGCTCGAGACGCGTGGCGCCCTCCTTGCCCGGCTGGTATTGAGGCACGCGGATGTAGGCGGAGCGGTTCTTCTGGCCCCAGGCGATATACACCGGCGCCTCGTAACCCTCGATCAGCCGCTTGTAGGAGTTGACCCACTGGCTCAGGACCGCGGACGTCTCACGGGCGTGGGTGATCAGGCCGCCCATGTAGGCAAAGGCGGTATCCGTGAGATGATACTTGTTGTCCTCGGCGAAGAAGACATTTCTGCCGGCCTTCCACAAGGACTGGTGGACGTGCATGCCGCTCCCGTTCTGGCCGTTGATGGGCTTGGGCATGAACGTGGCATAGAGGTTGTGCATGCGGGCCACCCTCTTCACCATGTAGCGGAAGATCATGCAGATATCGGCCATATCAATGGCGTTTTGATAGCGGAGGTCGATCTCGTGCTGGCCGTGCGCCACCTCATGGTGGTCGTACTCGGAGTCGATCCCCATCCGCTTCAGGAGGAGCTGGATCTCCTTGCGCATCTCCCCGTACCGGCCGCCGAAGAAATAGCCGCCGCGGTCGCTGAAACTGGTATCCGTCTCGGAGGGGAAAATGAAGAACTCGAGCTCGGGCCCGACCTTGAAATCATCGAAACCGAACTCCTCCCGGGCGCAGGCCAGGGTTTTCTTGAGGATGTGCCGGGTATCGCCTTCGTAGGGACGGCCCTCGGGCGTCAGGATGTCCCCGAACATGATCCCCTCTCGCCACCGGACATCCGGGGAGAATCCCTGGTATTCCCAAGGGAGCAGACGGAAGGTCCGCGCCTCGGGCTTGATGATGAGGTCACTTTCCTCGATCCGGACGAACCCCTCGATGGACGAGCCGTCGAACCCCTTGCCCTCGCGGAAGGCCGTCGCCAGCTCTTGGCTCGGCAAGGAGAAGTCCATCGGCCGGCCGAGGATGTCGGGAAAAACCACCCTGATGAACTCCACCCGGTTGGCCGGGTTCTGGACATAATCCAAGACCTCCGGCTCGGACTCGAACCCGAACCCGGGGTGCTGCGCGTGAGGTTCTTTAGACATCGCAAACTCCTTTGATTTGGGATGCGCCTGCGGGCCGGCCATGGCCGGGTTGACGCCGGAAGGGCCTTGCCCTAAGATGACGGCTGTCTTTGAAAACGGAGTCATCGTTTTGCGCATTAGTGATGAATTAATACCACATGAGTTGTCATATGTCAATAAAATTATATAATTAGTGTTCAATTGACCAATGTCTATTGTAAAATATATGTCAATTGGAGGGATATCATGATCGACGAGCTTGAAAGGAAGATCATCAGAGAGATGAATCGAAACGCCCGCCTCAGCTTTCGCGAGATCGCCAAAGAGCTGGGCACCTCGGCGACAGCCGTCGTGAACAAGGTCAAGAAGCTCGAATCTTCGGGAGTCATCCGGGGCTATATCCCCATCGTCCGTCCGGAATATTTCGGGTTCGAGCTGACCGCCATCATCGCCCTGCGCATCACCAAGGGGAAGCTCCTGGAAACCCAGCAACGCATCAGCGAAGACCGGCGCGTCGCGGCCGTCTACGATGTCACCGGCGAATGGGATTCCTTTGTCCTCGGCCGCTTCAGGGGGCGCGACGACCTCAACGATTTTCTCAAGGGCATCCTCTCTCTCCCGTACGTCGACCGGACGGTGACCCATCTCGTGCTCAACGTGGTGAAAGACGAAAAACGCGTCCCCGCCTGACCGCGGCTTGACAGTCCCGGCCATATCTCCTAACGTATATCACTAAGAGGAGAAACCACATGGCCAAAGAGATTCACGAGACGATCGGCCGTCACTATATCGCCGAAGCCTCCGGTTGCGACCCCAAGATCATCGGCAGCATCGAGAAGGTCCAGCAGATCCTGGTCAAGGCGGCCGAAGTCGCCGGCGCCCAAGTCTGGTCGATCTCTTTCAGCCGGTTCCCGCCGAATGGCGTGAGCGGCGTCGTGGTCATCTCCGAGTCTCACATCTCCACCCACACCTGGCCCGAGTACGGCTATGTCGCCCTGGACATCTACACCTGCGGCAAGCACGTCGACCCGGAGAAGGCCGTCGTCTTCGCCGTCGAGGCCTTTGGCTCGTCGACCTCCCACATCACCGAGATCACCCGGGGCATCGACGAGGGCGATTCCATCTACTATCACAGCTTCGTGACTTGGGAAGAAGACTTCAAGAATTCCGAGTTGAAGAAAACGGACAAGTAGTCCCCGCACCTTCTGTAAACAATTCTTACGTTCCTCCGATATTGAGGTCTTTCTTACCCGTCACCTTGCTGGCACGAAATGTGCTGTAGGTTGAATTATTCACGAGTCGAGGCGGCCCCCAGATGCGTGTTACGCGTCTCGCGCAACCGCGGGGGAGTTTGAGGGGGACGGCGGCGTCCCCCTCAGGGGGTCAGCGGAGCGCCGAGGGGGGAGCTTGACTCCCCCCTGGAAGCGGCCCGGACGGGACGCTTGGCTCGATGGGGTGAAGCTGTACTCTTGAGTACTGCGAACCCCGAGAACGAAGCGATGGGGGCCGAATCGGCTCGCCCTAAAGGTAAAAAGCGCCCTTTAAGAGCAGAGATGGAGAGGAAAAACGAGGCGCTTTTTATGAATAGGTCAGGAAAGATGATGGTATAATACGAAAGTGAAAGCCGCAGCCTTGGGCTTGCTCTTCAGCTTGGCCCTGACGCCGTGCCTTTCGGGCGCACCGGGGGAGATCCCCGATACCCAGGCCTTCATCCTCAAGCTCCAGTCCGCGCTCCAGGCGAAGGATTTCGGGACTTACCTGGAAGCGTACACGCCGTCTCTGCGCGCCGCCCAAAAGGATTCCCTGGACCTTTTTTTTGATCGCCTCCAAATGGAGACGGTGACCCTTCATCCTGCGAGCCAAGGGATGGTGAACCCGCAGGACCCGGAGATCTTCGTCCAGGCAATCTATAAAAACGCTTACTCCGCGATCATCGAGACCTGGCAGCTCGGGCTGGCGCCCGGCTCCGGCGGCTGGATGATCGCGGAAAAGACCGTCCGCGGCAGCGTCAGCCGGCTGTATAGTATCCAGCTTCCCGCCGGCCCTCCGGAGAGGGTCGAATCCATCGAGGTCCGGCATGTCGACATCCGTCTGAATTTCCGGAACGCCCTGATCTTCTACGACAATGTCCCCGGCCTCGACACGGCGCTCCTGATCATCGGCCGCGGCAGCCTGGTCTTCTCGCCGTCGGACCCGGGCGAGAGCCATCAGCTCTCTCTCATCTATAAATCGCCGCACCTGCAGGATACCGTCTCGTATGCCTTCATCCGGTGCTCGCCGTCATTTTTCGGGCGCAACATCACGATCCGGAAAGCGCCCGGGCCTCCGAAGCCGCCGGCGTCCAGGGCGGAAACGGACCAGGCCGCCTCCCTCTTCCGGAAGCTCGGCTCCAATTACTTCACCGTCCAGACTCCCTTGAGCGCCGAGCCCCTCTCCTTCCTTCCGCAGGGCGATGAAGCCTCGTTCGAGTTCGATGGCCGGAAGACCGGCGAGATGGCCTACGTCTATTCCCCGTTCGCCGACGAGGAGGTTATTCTCTACAATCGAGCGCGGGGGCGGTTCGTCAACTTCTACTCCCCGGCCCGGGAAAAAGTCGAGCGGCGCATGTTCGTCAGCTTCGGGCAAAAGAGCAACGTCGAGCGCTACGAGATCGAGGTGGCCTTCGAGCCCGCGGACTTCCGCTTGTCGGCCCGGGCCAGGATCCGGTTCCTGGCCGCTGTCGACGGGCTGGACGCCGTCAGCCTGAAGTTCAACCCGTCGCTCGAGATCCTGCGCGTCTACGACTCGAGACGCCGGGAGCTCTTCTTCACCCAGGACAGGGGCGGCCGCCTGATTTATATCTACTTTCTGGAACCCGTCAAGGCCCTCGAGACGGCGGAGATCGAAGTTCTCTACCGCGGCCGGCTGGCGCCCCCTCCCCAGGCCAACGACGCCCTCTCGGCCGGCCAGCAATCCAGCACGGTCGTTTTCATCGGGCCCCGGTACGAAACCTATTTTTACAGCCAATCCGCCCTCTGGTATCCGGCGCCCCCCGAGGGGGATTTTTTCACGGCCCGGATGAAGTTCATCGTCCCCCCGGGCTACACCGCGGTGGCTAACGGGCGTCTCGCGGAACAGGGCACGTTGAACGGTGTCCAACGGGTGACGGAGTTCGACAAGGCCGGCAGCGATTACATGGTCTATGAGATCGACAGGCCCGTGAAGTACCTGTCCTTCCTGGTCGGCCGGCTGAGCCTGACGGAGGAGGACCGGGCCGGCAGTCCGCCAGTGTCGTGCTACGTGGCCTCCGATGTCCGCTGGCTGAGGCGGGATTTCCTGGACGACACGCGCAAGATCCTGGCCTTCTACCAAGACCTGTTCGGGCCCTATCCGTTCGACAGCTTGAAGCTCGTCCATCGGCTCTCGCCGAGCGCCGGCGGCCACAGCCCGGCTTCGTTCCTGGTGGTGAACGAGCTGCCCCGCCGCTCGGATGCCACGGGCACGATCGTCCCCCTGGTACCCAGCCCCAGCAGCCCCGTTGACCTGTCGCACTGGAAGGATTATTTCCTGGCGCACGAGCTCGCTCACCAGTGGTGGGGGCAGGGAGTGACCGGGGCCACCTACCGGGACCAGTGGTTGAGCGAGGGGCTGTCCCAGTTTGCCGCCGCCCTGTACCTCCGCTCCAAGTACGGAGAAGACAGCTTCTCGGCGATCCTGAAGAAGTTCTCGAAATGGACTCAGAAGAAGTCCCGCTGGGGCGGGATCACGCTGGGGGCGCGGTTGAGCTACGTCGATTTCGAAGCCTACCAGGCCATCGTCTATGACAAGGCGGCTCTCGTTTTGAACATGCTCAGGGACATGATGGGCGAGGAGCTTTTCTTCGCCGGCCTCCGGGATTTCTTCACGCGGTATCAGCGCGGGGCCGCGAGCACCGGCCAGTTCCGAACGGCCATGGAGGCCGCTGCGGGGCGCGGTTTAGCGGATTTCTTCGACCCCTGGTTCAACTCGCACGAACTGGCGGAGGTACGGGTCGGGCGGTCGGTGGAGCGGAGCGGCGGCCTGACCGTCCTCCGGCTCCGTGTCGACCAGCCCGGACGCCATTTCATCTTCCCGCTTTGGCTATCGTGGAAAGGGGCGGACGGCGGTACCCGACGCGAGAAGGTCCTGGTCGAGCAGAAAGCTCAGGATTTCGAGTTCCGGGTGCCCGGCGGGGTTCGCGATGTCGTCGTCAATCCCGACGGGGCCGTCCCCGGCCGGTTCCTCTCCGGCCGGCGTTGAGCGGCGCTCAGTCCGTTCCGTCCGGGCCGATCCTCAGGCGCTTGAGGATCTCGTTGAGCGTGGTCGGCTTCAGCCCCAGCGATTCGGCGGCGTTCTTCTGGACGCCCTTGGCCCGGCGGAGAGCCTCGAGGATGACCTTCTTCTGGAACGCCCGCGTCTGTTCCTTGAAGGGCAGGACTTGGCCGGACCGGGCCCCCTGGTCCGCCGCGCCGGGCCGCCCGCCGATCAGGGCGGGGGGAGGGCGCCCCGGGTGATGAGCTTGGTCTTGGTCAGGACGACGGCGCGCTCGATGACGTTTTCGAGCTCCCGGACGTTGCCCGGCCAATCATGGTTTTCCAGGAGCTCCATGACATCCTCGCTCAGCCCCTCGATCTCCTTGGCGTTCTCCCGGCTGAAGACATCGATGAAGTGATGGACGAGCGCGGGGATGTCCTCGAGCCTCTCGCGCAGCGGCGGCAGCTCGATCTTGATGACGTTCAGGCGGTAGAAAAGGTCCTGACGGAAGGCCTGCCGCGCGATCAGCTCCTCCAGGTCGATGTTGGTGGCGGCGATGATGCGGGCGTCCACCTTGAGCGTCTTGGTGCCGCCCAGGCGCATGAACTCCTTGTCCTGCATGACCCGGAGGAGCTTGGCCTGGGTCTCCAGGCTGATCGTCGAGATCTCATCGAAGAAAATGCTCCCCCGGTCAGCCGCCTCGAACAGGCCCCGCTTCTCGCTGACGGCGCCCGTGAAGGCGCCGCGAACGTGACCGAAGAGATGGCTCTCCAGCAGGTCGGGGGGGAGCGAGCCGCTGTTGACGACGACGAACGAGAAGTTCTTGCGGTCGCTGTTCAGGTGGATGGCCCGGGCCACCAGCTCCTTCCCGGTGCCGCTTTCCCCCTGGATGAGGACGGTGCTCCGGGTCGGGGCCGTGGCCTTGATCATGTCGAAGACCCGGCTCATCGGCAGGCTGCGGCCGATGATGTTGTCGAAACCGAACTTGCGCGTCAGCTCGTCCTTGAGCCGGATGTTCTCGTCCCGGAGGCTCTTATGCTCGATCGCCCTCTGGATGGTCAGGAGGAGATCCTCGTGCTTGAACGGTTTCTGGATGTAATCGTAGGCCCCGAACTTCATGGCCGAAATGGCCGTTTCGACGGAGGCGTAGGCGGTGATGATGATGATGACGGCCAGAGGGTCGATTTTCTTGATCGCCTTAAGGACCTCGATACCGTCCAGGCCGGGCATCAGGAGGTCGAGCAGGATGACATCCCAGGTCCCGGCGGCGTGTTTTTCCAGGGCCTCCTCGCCGGTCGAGGAGAAGCTCACCTCGTAGCCCTCCGAGGTGAGCAGCTGGCCCAGGACATCGTGGATGACGGGCTCGTCGTCGATAACATGGATAGAGTGAATGTTGGCCATGGTCATTCCCGCGCCGAAGTGGATTTGCCGCCGAGACCCTTGAGTTCAAGGTCGGCGGGTATTCTGATCGAGAACCGGCTTCCCGAACCCGTCTCGCTGCTGACCGAGATATCGCCCCCATGCTCCTTGATGATCGCGTAGGAGATGGACAGCCCGAGGCCCGTCCCCTTGCCCATGCCCTTGGTCGTAAAGAAAGGGTCGAAGATATGGGGCAGGTGCTGCGGTTTGATCCCCGTGCCCGTGTCGGAGATCCGGACGACCACATCCTTGTCATCGGCCGTCACGTTGATGCCGAGCGTCCCGCCTCCCGGCATGGCGTCGAGGGCGTTGAGGATGATATTGATGAACACCTGCTGCAGCCGCTCGCCCTGGACCCAGATGGGCTTGACGGGCGCGTTCGTCATCTCCAACCGGATATTCATGGCCTTGAGCTTGTAATCGATGAGCGAGATGATCTCCTGCAGGTTCTCCACGATATTCACCTTGTGGAAGGCCGACTCCGAGGGGTTGCGGGCGAAGTTGAGGAGGTTCTTGACGATCCGGGAGACCCTCTCGGTCTGGACCTCGATCTTCTCCAGGAGCTGGGAATAATGCCGGTCGGTGAGCTGTTTCTGGAGCATCTGGACGTAGCTCGAAATACCGGTCAGCGGCGTGTTGATCTCGTGGGCGACGCCCGCCGACAGCAACCCGATCGAAGCCAGCTTCTCCGAAGTCACGAGCTGGTGCTGGATCTGAATCTTCTCGGTGATGTCCTCGAAGACGATGATCGTCCCGTACGGCGCCATGGTGTTATCGAGCAGGGGCGTCTTGGCGATGTCGAAGATCCGCTTGGCCCCGGTCCTCATCTCGAGCGAGATCTCGCTCAGCAGGCGGAAATCCGACGGGCTGTCCGGGAAAAGGCCCCGGTAGTTCTCCGGCCCGAGAATGAGCTGGAAGCTCTGGCCCAGCACATCCTGCTTTTTCAGGCTGAAGGCCCTCTCCAGGACCCGGTTCCAGCCGATGACCAGGCCAATCTCGTTGATGACCGCGACGCCGACCGTCAGGCTCTCGATGATGTTCTCGCTGTAATCCTTGAGCCGCTCGAGCTCCAGCGCCCGCAGCCCCGCCTGGTTGTAGAGCGAGGCGTTCTCGATGGCCAGCGCGACCGACGACGAGATGGTCGTCAGGAGCTCCCAATCCTCGCTGTTCAGATACGAGTTGTCGGTCTTCCGGCCCATGGCCAGGCAGCCGATGAGCTTCTTTTCCACACGGAGGGGCAGGAAATGGGCGAGCCCGAGAGCCGCCAGGACCTCCGCCCCCGGCAGGCGCTCGCGGCGCTCGGCCTGGCTCTCGAAGGAGATGAACTCGTTCTCAACCAGGCTTTTGTGAAAAGCCGGATCGAGGCTGAGACGCGCCGGCAGCGAGGGGAAGCTGCCCTGGGAGCAGGCGACGGCGAAGGTCCGCCCGTCGTCTGTCTCCGGCAGGAGAAGGGCCAGGTTCTCCAGGGACAGGGCGTTGGCGATCAGGTCCAGGAGGGAGAGAGACAGCTTGTCCAGGTTCCTTTCCCTGTTGAGCTCTTTGCTGATGGACAGGAGTGTCTTCCGGTAGCGGTAGGCGCGCCTGTAAAACACCCGGTCAAAGAGAGAGGCGAAGAGCTTCTTGAGCGGCGAGAAGAGCGTTGCACCCAGCACCATCGCCAGGAGCCCCAGGATCAGGACGTTCAACCTGTTCTCGGAGGACATCTGAGTCCCGGAGCTGAGGACGACGTACAGGCAGGCGAGCACAAAATACGAAAAGGCCAGCGTCGCCGCCTTCTTGAGGAGGACCTCGAAATCCATCATCCTGTATCTGGATACAGCATAGGCAAAGGTCAGGGGGACCAGGGCCTGGAGCAGGACGGTCAGCTCGGCGATCCGGGAGGGAACCTGGCCCAGAAAATAGGGTACGGCGTAAAACGCGGCGAACGGCGCCATCCCCAGTCCGAGCCCCCTCAAAATCCAGCGGAGCTGCCTCCTCGCGAGCTGGCTCTGCGGAGCCCTGAGACTGAAAATGATGATGGCCAGGGCGCCCAGCACGCAGAGAGCCAGCTGGAGGATCTCGAGACGCTCGAGGGCGTCGTAAACGGCAAGGACCAGGGAATCGGTCCACCGCCGGGCGAAGGGAAGGTAAAGAAAGACCGTGCCCGCAAGAAGCAAGGCGCCCGGGGCGTACAGAAGATAGGCGAGGGACGGCCTCTCCTTGAAGAATACCTTCCTCTGGGGGAAGATCAGGAAGAAATGAACGAGGAGAGCCGGGAAGAAGAGCAGCGCGACTTTGCCCAGCCAGGAGAACACGCTGTCCAGGGCATCGAGCTGTCCCGTCGGCGAGAAAACATACAGCGAAAAGAGAGACCCGCAAAGCAGATAATAATAAAGGTACGGCAGGGAAAATGTCTTTTTGGAGTTGAAAAAGACCACCACGGCGATGGCCAGGGTGGTGAACCCGATCAGGGCCAGATAGAAGTAGATGAGAGGCGAGCCCTTTTGGGCCAGGAAGAAAGGCGGAAAAAGAAGCTCTCCCGCCCGGCTGATCTGATACCTGACTTTCTGACGGGCGGCGCCCGCCATCCAGAGGCTTTTGGCGATATCAATCCGACTGGCCACCGGCAGGTCGTTGACCGAGAGAAGAACGTCGCCCTTCTTGATTCCGGCGAGATAGGCGGGGCCGTCGACCTCAACCTTGAGTGCTGTGAACCGGCCGTCTTTCTCGCCCCAGGTCACGCCGTCCGTCGGTTCGCGCCAGGTGATCTTCCTGTAGACATTGAGCCCCCCCAGGACGGCGAACAGGCCGATCACCAGCAGGACGACGAGTGTCCGTCTTTTCATGGGACCTGAATTCAAAAAATTGAATCACCCGGAGAAAAATTTTTTCCCGGCATCCTTCAATCCAGGATATGCCGCGTTCCCGTACGGCTGGCCCACTTGATAGCGGGCTCACGGAGGAGCTTTTTCAGGGCCTGGTCCTCCTTCAGCCCCAAGGGTTTGGTATCGCGGGAGAAAAACGAGCTCATGTAATCCTTGGGCTTCCTGGCCTGGAACTCCTGGGGGTTGGGAACCGCCTCCTCCGGCGGGTTCACCTCCGGCGCGGGTTTGTCCCGGGTTTGGGGGAAGCCCGGGACCAGGCCCAGTATACAGAGAAGAATCCCCGCGCTCAGCCGTCTGTTCATTGACTTCAAAATAATTCTTTCGCCGATCTTTGTCAAATTCGGAAGCCGCGGGCCCGGTCCCCGGGGTCATAATTGACAAATCAGGGAGGATAACCTAAGATTTTGCCCGGCGTATCGTTTTACTCTTTATTCGGATATATATAGAGATGCCATACTTTTTATGCCATATGGCCAATGAAGACGGCCGCAACCTGACACAGTCTTTCTTGGCTCCGTCGGCAGAGGAGTGCCGGAAACACTTCGAGTCCGAGGGACTGTGCGTTCTTTCGGTGAAGAAAGACTGGAAAAAGCTCTCCCTGCCGGGCCTCCCGTTCGAGAAAAGGGTCAAGGACCGGGAGTTCATCATGTTCAATCAGGAGCTGATGGCGCTCCTCCGGGCGGGCTACCCGATCCTCAAGAGCCTGGAGCTGATCACAGGCCGGACGAAGAACATTTTCCTCAAGGAGATGCTGCTCAAGGTGGAAGCGGATATCCGCGCCGGCAAAGCCTTGTCCGACGCCTTCGCCCCGTTCGAAAAGAGCTTTTCCAAGGTCTATACGGCCTCGCTCATGGCCGGCGAACAGAGCGGCAACCTGCCGGGCACGATCAAGCGTTTCGTCGATTACGCCCGGGTCATTTCCCAGACGAAGGCGAAGATCCGGACCGCCATGACCTACCCGACCCTCCTCCTGACCGTTTCCATCGTCTTGATGGGGATCATCGTCAATTTCGTCCTGCCCCGCTTCTCGGGCTTCTACCAGGATTTCGAGGCCCAGCTGCCGGGCATAACGCTGCTCCTTATGTCGTTCGCCGGCCTGCTCCGGAGGCTGACGCCCTTCCTCCTCGTGCTGACCGCGGCGGGTTTTTTCGTGCTTGTCCGGCTGAGGAATAACGACAAGGTCGCCCTGGCCGTCGACCGGCTGAAGCTTCGCCTCCCTTTCCTTAAGGTCATCCAGAGAGAGACGGGGGTTGCCCTGTTCAGCCGGACGCTCGGACTGCTGCTCGAGGCCGGGATCACCCTGCTGTCGGCGCTGCCCATCGCCTGCCAGGCCATCCCCAACAAGTTCTTCTTGAATCAGACCCGGCACCTTCCGGATGACATCAGGAACGGAGGCACTCTCTCGGATTCGCTGACGAAAACGGGTTTCTTCCCCATGCTGGCCGTGGACATGGTGCGCATCGGCGAGGATTCCGCGAACCTGCACGGCATGCTCCATGAGCTCGCCGAGGTCTTTGACGAGCGGACCCAAGCCCGGATCGACACTTTCGTTTCCCTGATCGAGCCGGTGATCATCGTTTTCATGGGCTTGATGGTCGCCGCCATGCTGATGGCTGTTTACCTGCCGATTTTTAACATCATCAAGATGACGAGATAATCATGAACAAAGCCGATACCTTGAAAACCATCCAGCAGGAAGAGGCCGAATCGCGGAAGCTCGCCGAACGCTATCACGTTCCCTATATCGACCTCTCGAGCCGCGCGCTGGACCGCGCGCTCGTCCAGTCGTTCCCCCCGGAATTCCTGTACCGGGCCAATTTCATCCCGCTCGAATCGAACGAAACCCACGTCAAGATCGCCATCGCCGATCCCTCGGATATCGGGGCGATCGATTCCATCGAATCCTTCCTGGGGAAAAAGGTTCAGGTCTACGCGGCCTCGAAGCGGGCCATTCAGGAGGCCCTCCGGAAGAGCGAGACCGCCCTGCAGGTCCTGAAGGACGTCACCGAGGGCTACATCGTCCAGGTGGTCGAGAAGGACGGGGGCGAGGGGGAGGAGGTCATCTCGCTGGAGAAGCTGGCCGACCAGGACGGGTCGATCATCAAGCTGGTCAACACCATCATCTTCACCGCCGTCCAGAAGCGGGCCAGCGATGTCCACGTGGAGTCCCGCGAGGACGGGGTGAAGATCAAGTACCGGATCGACGGCGTCCTCAGCGAGGCCATGGAACCGATCGACAAGAAGTTCCAGGCGCCGATCATCTCGCGCATCAAAGTGATGTCCGACCTCGATATCTCCGAACGCCGTGTGCCCCAGGACGGCCGGTTCCGGCTCAAGATCAAAGATAAGACCATCGATTTCCGCGTGTCCATCATGCCCAGCGTCTACGGCGAGGACGCGGTCATCCGGATCCTGGACAAGGAGATGATCACCGAGGCCATCGCCGACCTGAAACTCGACCTGCTGGGGTTCTCTGACGAGCTGCTGAAGAAATTCCGCAAGTACATCTCCCAGCCCTACGGCATGGTTCTCGTGACCGGGCCGACGGGAAGCGGCAAGACGACGACCCTGTACGCCGCCCTGACCGAGATCAGATCGATCGAAGACAAGATCGTGACGATCGAGGACCCGGTGGAATACCAGGTCAGCGGTATCACCCAGATCCCGGTGAACGAGAAGAAGGGGCTGACCTTCGTTCGCGGCCTGCGGTCCATCCTGCGGCACGACCCGGACAAGATCATGGTCGGCGAAATCCGCGACCCGGAGACCGCCCAGATCGCCATCCAGGCGGCGTTGACGGGTCACCTGGTTTTCACGACCGTTCACGCCAATAACGTCTTCGACGTCATCGGCCGGTTCATCCATATGCAGGTCGACCCGTACAGTTTCGTTTCGGCGTTGAACTGCATCCTGGCCCAGCGCCTGGTGCGCGTCCTGTGCCCGATATGCAAGGAGGCGGTCCGCTACGGCGACGAGCAGCTCATCGAATCCGGGCTCAACCCTCAGAGATATGGGGACACGGAGTTCTTCGAGGCCCGCGGCTGCGCGAACTGCAACTCCACCGGCTACCATGGCCGGACGGCCATCGCCGAGCTGCTGGAGCTGTCGGACGCCATCAGGGAAATGATCCTGCTGCGCAAGCCGCTTTCCGAAATCAGGAAGCAGGCGAAGGAAGAGGGCCTTGTCTTCATCCGGCAGGTCGGTCTGGAGAAGGTGCAGCTCGGGCTGACCAGCCTGAAGGAATTGAACAAAGTCACCTTCGTCGAATAGAGGACAGCAGAGACGATGGGCCTAAAGTTGCGGATCGAGCGGCCGGCCCTCCTCGACAGGGTCGGGAAGTTTTTTACCGCCCCGCCCTGTCCGCCGGTCCTGCTCCAGGTCTCGTCCGCCTTCCTGAGCGGCCTCCAGGTGGCCGAGACGGAGAAAAAGCCAAAGCAGCGCCTGATCATGCCGCTCCCCGGCGGCCTGGTCGAGCCCCACTTCGAGAAGGCCAACATCCGGGACCACGCCGCCCTGGCCCGGCTTCTTCAAGAGCCGCTCGGTCGCCTTGGCGCTTCGGGCGGCGACGCGGCCTGCCTGCTGCCCGAGGCCTGTTTCCGGGTGTTCGTCCTGCCTTTTGAGTCCTTTCCGGCATCCGACCGCGAACGGGAAAGCCTGATCCTGTTCCGCGCCAAGAAGCAGCTGCCCCTGCCGCCCGATGACCTCAGGCTCTCCTACCAGACGCTGGAATCGGACCAGGGGGTCAAGGTCATGGCCGCCCTGGCGCGCGCTTCCGTCATCGGCGAATACGAGGCGTTTTTTGCCGGCCTGGGGCTCAAGCTCGGCATTATCGGCCCCCCCGCGCTCAGCCTGATCAACCTTATCGATTGGCGGACCGAGCCGGCCGGCCTGTTGGCGAACCTCGACGACGACTCGCTCGGCCTGGTCGCGGTCACCCGTTCCGAGCCGGCGCTGTACCGGGTGAAGGCCTTTACCGGTGAGGGGAGCGAGGCCCGCCGCGTGGACGGCGTGGCCAAAGAGATCGAGAACACGATCCATTTCATCGAGGACAGGGAGCAACAGGCGGTCCCGACTCTCTGGTTCAGGAACGGGTTGCTGGACGGCGGCGGCGACCTGCCGTCGGCGCTCGCCGGCAAGCTGGCCGTGCCGGTCAAACCCGTCCCGTCGGGACTGCTGGATTCCCTGCCCGAATCGGAGCGCTCGATCCTGACGCCGTTGGCGGGTTTGATGCCATGAAGTCGATCCGCATCAACCTCGCGTCCCGCCCCCTCCTCAACCGCCGGTTGTTCCAGTTCACCGCCGGGGCCATCGCCTTGGTCGCTCTGATCGCCCTTCTTCTCGGCGTCTTCATCTTTTCCCGGTTCGCGCTGAAGATCCGGGGGGTCCGTTCCGAGCTCGCCGGCGTCGAGCAGGCCCTCCAGTCGGCCGAAAGAGAAAGGTCCGCGGCCCAGGCGAAAGTCCAGCAGGCGCTGAGCCGCGACCGGATCAGCGTCGATTTCGCCAACTCCGTCATTCTGGAGAAATCCTTCTCCTGGGCGGAGTTCCTCTCCCGGCTCGAAGACGGCCTGCCCGCTTCGAGCTACATTCTGTCCATGGCGCCGGTGGCCCTCGAAAGCCACCGCGTTCAATTCCGGCTGAAAGTCGCCTCGGCGGGCCTGGACGACCAGTTGGCGCTGATCAACAATCTCCTCGAATTAGATTTCAGCCAGATCCGCGTCGAGGCGGAAGAAGTCGATACCGGCGGTCTCCTGACCTCCGATCTGCTGGTCAGCTATGAAAGACATATTTAGATCCTTCAACGATACGGAGCGGAAGCGCCTCCGGCAGCTCTTGCTCATCCTCGGCGTCTCCCTGGTTTTCCTTTTCTTGGTCTCGCTCCGGGAGCGGCGCAGCTTCCACCGGCTGGAAGACACGCTCGCCGGCCAAAAGGCGGCGTTCGTGAAGCTCGACGCCGAGCGCTCCAGCGCGGTGAGCGAGATGGCCAAATGGGAGAAGGCGTTGAAGGACTTGGACACGTTGAAAGCGGACCGTTTTTATCAGGATAAAGACGATGTCAACGTCCTGCGGTTGGACCTGCAGCAGCTTTTCGCCGAGTCCGGGATCACGGCCCGGGCGATCAAGTTTGATTATGCCGACCTGGACAAGGAAAGATCCAGGAAGGTCACCGTGACCTTTAATTTCACCGGGTCCTATCCGCTCCTCAAGGATTTCCTGGACACGGTCGAGCAGTTCCCCAAGTTCATCTGTCTGGAGAGGCTGGATTTCGTGAGGATCACGGGAGGGGGGAACAACCTCGAGCTCAGGGTCGTTCTGGCGGGTTATTATGCGAATTTCTAAGGTTCTCTCGCTTCTTCTCCTCCTGGCCGCGGGTTTGTCGTTCTCCGGGCGGCTTTCCGCCGGCGCTCAAGCCCAATCCCAGGGAGGGGTAGCAGAAGATAAGGCGCTTCCTCTGGTCCGGATGGACTTGCTCGAACCGCGCCCGCCCTCAACCGCCGCGCCCGGCCGGAACATCTTCGCGCCCCAGGCCGCTCAACCGGCGCGGCCCGTGTCCGTCGCGCCGGGGAACCCCTTGACGGCCGGCCTGCCCGCGGGCGGGCTCGGAGAGGCGGCCGTCGTCCCGGGCGCTCCGTCCGAGGCCGCGGCCCCTCCAGCCTTCAGCATCGACTTCCGCTTCATCGGCTATGTCGATTCCCCGAAGACCCGGAAGATCATCGGACTGGTCATCTTCCAGGGACAGGCGCGGGCCGTGGTCGAGGGCGAGGTGATCAGCGAGGGCGTCCGCATCGGCAAGATCGGGCGCGAGGAAATCGAGGTCGTGCTGCCGGACGCCTCGACGAAGACGTTTTCCCTGGAAGGAGAGGAATGATGAGCATACGCAACTGGACCGTCGTGATCATGATCCTCGGCCTCTGGGGGTGCGCCGGTTTCGGCAATTACTACTACCGGCAGGGCAATCAAGCCGCCGTCAACCGGAACTGGGAGCTCGCCATCCAGCATTACGAAAAGGCGCTCGAGGAGAACCCGAACGAGCACTCCTTCCAGGTCGCGCTCCAGCGGGCTAAGCTGTCCGGCAGCGTCGAGGCCCTCCGGAACGCGAGGATCCTGGCGAACCAGGGAAAAAAGGAAGACGCCATCAAGCAATACGAAAAGGCCATGGCCTATGATCCCCAGAACGTGGCGATCTTCGACGAGATCCGACGTCTGTCGCCGCAGGAAGCTCCGGTGCAGAAGGTCAAACCTTTCAAGATAGAGCCTCCCGTCAAGCTGAAGGTCGGGCGGGACAACCTCGAGCTCAAGTTCACGGACGCCAGCGTCCGGTCGATCTTCCAGGCCCTGGGCAAGCACGCCCAGGTCAGCATCATCTACGACGAGCTGTTCAAGGACCTGAACCTGACGATCGATATCAGCGGCAAGGAATTCGAGGACGCCGTGAGCTATCTCTGCCTGGCCAGCAAGAACTTCTACCGGATCATCGACGAGCAGACGATCATCGTCGTCCCGGACCAGCCCGTCAAGAGGATCCAGTACGAGCAGAACGCGATCCAGGTCTTCTATCTCTCCAACATCAATGCCCAGGATATTTTCGCGGCCCTCCAGCAGATGCTCCGGAGCCAGTTCCGGGCGCCGAACATCTTTGTCGACAAGAACCTCAACACCATCACCGTCCGCGATACCCCGGGCAATATCGAGCTGGCGGCCCAGCTCATCAGGAAGTGGGACAAGTCGAAGGCCGAAGTCGTGATCGACCTCGAGATCATGGAAGTCTCCCGGCAAAAAATCCAGAACATCGGTGTCGACTACAGCGGCCTCGGCATCGGGGTCCGGTATTCCGGGCCGGGCCTGTCGTCCGACGAGGGCTGGTACAACCTCTCCGAGATCCAACTCGGAAAGGCATCCAGTTACCAGGTCTCCCTGCCGTCCGCCGTCGTCCAGCTCCTGGAAAGCGACGCCGACACCAAGATCCTCGCCCAGCCGCGGCTCCGCGGGCTGGCCGACGAAGAGATCAAAACGGTGATCGGACAGAAAATCCCCATCCCCCAGACAACCTTCACGCCGATCGCCGCGGGCGGGGTCAACCAGCAGCCCGTCACTTCGTTCACTTACCAGGACGTCGGATTTGACATCAAGCTCAAGCCGAAAATCCACGTGGAAGGAGAAGTCACGCTCGAGATCGAGCTCAAGGTCTCGGCGCTGGCCGGCTCGGGATACGCCGATATTCCGATCATCGCCACGCGGGAGGTCAAGAACGTGATCCGGCTCAGGGACGGCGAGTCCAACCTCCTGGGCGGGCTGCTCCGGGATGAAGAAAGAAAATCTCTGACCGGCATCGCCGGGCTCAAGGACATCCCTCTCTTGGGATACCTCTTCGGCGCCACGGATAAGCAGATCGATCAGTCCGACCTTGTCCTGACCATCACGCCCTATATCATCCGGCCGCTCTCCCGGACCCCTGAGGACGACCAACCCGTCTGGATCCAGCTCGAGGGGCTGTCGCCGTCTGACCGGGGCGACCGGGATGAGCCGGAGGGTCTCCGCCTTCCGGGCCAGCCGGGCGCCGAAGGCCCCGTGCCCGGGCCGGACGCCGAACAGGAGCAGCCGGGCGACAACCAGGTCACCCTGGACCCGGCCAACTTCGAAGTCCCCGCGGGCCGGGAATTCCGGATCAGCGTCAACCTGCGGACCCAGCAGGAGGTGGGCAATCTCTCGCTGGGCGTCGGGTTCAACGGTCAGGTCGCCAAGCTCAAGGACGTCATCGAGGGCGGCATGGTCAGGCAGATGGGCGACAGCGTCCCCTTCCTCAAGAGCATCTCGGAAGGGAGCTGCACCATCGGCTTCTCCAGCCCGAATATCGGCCGCGGGTTCAAGGGGGGCGGCAACCTGGCCGTGCTCATCTTCGAGGCGGTTGCGGCGGGGGACACGCCGGTCACGATCTCGAGCGTCGCCGCCAACGGAATAACGGGCCAGTCCGTCAGCTTCACGTCCCGGGACGCGCGGGTCGTGGTGCGCTGAGAGCAGCCCGCGCTGTTCTCCGTTCTTTGTTTTGACTTCTCCTCCTTTATGCTTTATCTTTCCGTTCGTGGTCCTGATCCTCACCGGTGCGATCCAATCGGGAAAAACCCGGTTTCTGGCCGGGATCGTCGCCGGCCTGGACAGGGAGCGGACGGGCGTGTCGGGATTCCTGAGCCCCGCGGTGCACGAGCGCGGCCGGCTCATCGGGTATGACCTGGCCGTCCTCGGGCGGAAGACGCCCGTACCCTACATCAGGAAGTCGGGCGAGCCGGCATGGGAGCGCGTCGGGCCGTACTATTTCATCCCTGAAGCCCTGGAGGAGGCCCGCCGAACGATCCTGGAGAGCCGGCCGCGCGATCTTCTGGTCGTCGACGAAGTGGGCCCCCTCGAGCTCGGCGGCGGGGGGCTGTGGGGCCCCTTGGAGGCGGTCCTCGCGGGTCCCGGACGCCGCTCGCTGCTGGTCGTCCGCGCCTCGTGCCTTGAGGCGCTGTCGGGGAAGCTGGCGGGCCGCCCGTTCCAGGTCTTCACTGTCGATGAGCCGGCGGCCAGGGCTTCGTTACTTTTCGAGATCTCGCGTGACGTCCCGGAACCCGTGATCGCGGGCGGGCGCGAAGGCTGAAGATAAGGGAGGGAGACATGTGGGACAAGCTCGAGCTGCTGCATTATGAACGCCAATTGGAGCTGATCGGCCGTCGGGGGCAAAGCCGCCTGAAGCGGTCGAGCGTGTTCATCGCCGGCGCCGGCGGGTTGGGGACGGCGGCCGCGTCTTACCTCGCGGCCGCGGGGATCGGCCGCATCCTCATCGTCGACCGGGACAAGGTCCGGGTCAATAACCTCAACCGTCAGGTGATGTACACGGCGAAAGACGCCGGGAAGCACAAGGCCGCTGCGCTGGCGGGCCGCCTGAGCGGACTGAACCCGCACATCGAGCTCCGCGGCGAACGGGTCGACGTCGGCGCGTCCGATATCCGGGATGCCGTCTCCACGTTCGATATCATCGTTGACGCCCTGGACAATTTTCCCTCCCGCTACGTTCTCAACAGCGCCGCCCTCGCCCAGGGCATCCCCCTCGTCCACGCCAGTCTCCGCGGGTTTTACGGACAGGTGACGACGCTCGTGCCCGGCCTGACGCCCTGCCTGAGGTGCCTCTTTCCCGAGATCCCGAAAGACGACGCCCCCGCCGTCCTGGGCCCGGTCTGCGGCGTCATCGGCTGCCTCCAGGCCATGGAAGTCATCAAGTACCTCCTGGGCAACGGCTCTCTTTTAATGAACAAGCTTCTCGTTTTCGACAGCCTCAAGGGCTCCTTGGACCAGGTCGAAATCAGCCGTCGGGCGGATTGCCCGGAGTGCGGCGGCGGCTAAGAGACTTCCGACGGCCGCCGGTACGCCGGAGTCCGTCCGGACGTCAGGCAGCCGGATCAGGAGCCGCGGCGGCGGCCGCTGGCAGGGCGACGAAAAATTCCACCCACTGGCCGGGCTCGGATTCGGCCCAGATGCGCCCCTGGTGCTTGTCGACGATAGATTTGCAGATATAGAGGCCGAGGCCGGACCCTTTGACGCCGCCGGTGCCTTTCTGCTTCAGCCTCTCGAACCGCTTGAATAGCCGGTTGGCGATGTCTTCCCTGGCAATGCCCACCCCCTCGTTGCGGACGGAGAAGACGACTTCGCCGCCCTGCCGAGCGAGCCTGAGCCGGACGGGTGTGCCCTCGTAGCCGTACTTGATCGCGTTGTTGACGAGATTGCCGACGACGATCTTCAACAGGGCGGGGTCGCCCTCGATGACCGGGTCGCCCTCGAACTCCGTGACGATCGGCATCCGCCGGAGATTATCCATGACGCCCGGCATGCCCAGGGCCTCCGCGAGGACGGTCGAGGCGAACGGCAGCCGCTCCTTGAACGCGGACAGCCCGTCGAGCTCCATCTTGGACAGGTCGATGTAGGTGCGGATGGTGTCTTCGAGGTATTCGCAGTTGCGCAGGATCGTCTCCACGACCTTTTGCTGCTCCGGGTCGAGCTTGCCGAAATAGCCGCGATGGAGGGTCGCGGCGGTCGTCTGGACCGTGGCCAGGGGGCTCTTGAGCTCGTGGGAGACAATGGCCATCAGGTCGAGCATCTTGGCGCCGGCGGCGTCCTGGCGGGCCTGGAAGGCGTTGGCGACGACGCTCCGCAGCTCCTCGGGCGTGAACGGTTTCGGGACGTAGTCGAAGGCGCCGTTCTTGAGGGCTTCGCGGGCCGTGTCCACACTCGAGTAGCCGGTGAAGATGATGACCGTCATCCCGGGCCGGTCCCGCCGCAGCGCCTTGAGGATCTCCATGCCGCCGAGCCCGGGCATCTTCAGGTCGGTGACGACGATGTCGTAGTCCCGGGCCATGGCCTTGGCCAGGCCCTCTTCGCCCGACGAGGCCGTGTCGATCTCAAAGGGGGAAGCGGCGAAGATCCGCCGCGAGCTCTTGAGGACGATGTCCTCATCGTCGATGAACAGGATCTTGTTGCCCATAGCCTTCTCTCCGGCGCCCCGCGTCACCGCAGGGGCAGCTTGATGGTGAATTTCGTGCCCTGGCCGATTTCGCTTTCCACGTTGATCAGGCCGCCGTGCCGCTGGATGACGCCGTAGGTCATGGCCAGCCCGAGGCCCGTTCCCTTGCCCTTCTCCTTGGTGGTGAAGAAGGGCTCGAAGATCTTCCTCTTGTTCTCCTCGCTGATGCCCGCCCCCGTGTCGGCCACGGAGATGACGAGCATGCCGAACTGGGGCTCGGCCGAGGTCGTGATCGTCAGCCGGCCGCCGTTCGGCATGGCGTCGGCGGCGTTGACGGCGAGGTTATTGATGACCGTCCGGATCTCCTGGGGGTCGACGCTGACCCGGGGAGGGGCCGGTCGAGGGCCTTGACGATTTCGATATTCTGGAAGCTGACGTGCTTTTCCAGGATCCTCAGGCTGTCTTCGATGATCACGTTCAGGTCGCTCAGCACGCGCTCCGGCTTGTTCTCGCGGGCGAAGTCCAAGAGTCCCCGGACGATCCCCCGGCAGCGCATCGTCTCGTCCCGGATGACCGTGAGGTCCTCTTCGTATTTCGTCCCCTTCATGTCCTCGAGGAGCAGGCTGCTGTAGGTCAGGACGCCGGTCAGCGGGTTGTTGATCTCGTGGGCGATGCCCGAGGCCAGCCGGCCGATGGAGGCGAGCTTTTCGGACCTGAGGATGGTCCGGGCGGCCTGCTCCTTCAGCTCCCCGTCGCGCTCCTCGATGGCCTCAACCATGCCGTTGAAGGCCTGCGTCAGGTCCCGGGCGTCGTCGTCGTCGCCCGGGTCGACCTGGATGCGGTGGTAGATCCCCTGCGCCAGCTCTTTGGAGGCGCCGATGATCCGCTTAACGGGCTTGGTGTAGATGTTGATCAGGTAGCCGGCGAGAATCAGGGCGATGATGGTCGTCACCACGATGACGATGAAGAAGGACACCGCCGTGCTCCTCACCACGAGGTCGTACTTCTGCTTCAAGATACCGACGTAGAGGATGCCCAGGGCCTTGTGGTCCAGATCGAAGACCGGGCTGTAGCCCGAGATGTACCAGCTGTCGACGACGAAGGCGTTGTCCACCCAGACCTGGCCCTCCTCGAAGACCCGCTTGTAGACCTCCTCGGAGACCTGGGTGCCGATAGCCCGCCGGCCGGCGGCGTCGACGACGTTCGTCGCCACCCGAATGTCCCCGAGGAAAATGGTCGCCGTCCCGACGTCCTTCCCCCGGAGCTTTTCGTCTTTGAAGACGAGTCTTTTAAACCGGTCGATGAACTCGGTGTTGTTGTTGAGGAGGACGGCGGCGTAAAGGACGCCCGTCATCCGGCTGCCGGACATGATCGGCGCGGCGATCTTGATGACCATGGCCTGGTCCTCGAGGGGGGACGACCGGGCCCGGGCGTGCGGCGTGGGGACGACCGTGATGCGGGTCCGCTCCGCGAGCTCCGGCCCCTCGTTCCGGATGCTCGAATAGTCGAGGACGCCCGTGCCGGCGACCGGGGCCTGGGTCCGCAGGGCCTCCTGGATCGTCCGGTAATGGGCCATGCTGTCCCCGAAGGCGTCCGGGTTGTTGGCCCGCACCAGGACCGTTCCCTGCGGGTCGACGACGTTGACGATGTCGAACCCGAAATCGCGCCGGATCCGGCCGAGCGCGGCGTGGAGCGTGGACCGGTCGGCGGCCGCCGTGGCCCGGACGATCTCGGAGGTCTTGGCCAGGTACTGGATGGTCCGCGAACGCCGGAGGACGTCCTCCTTGTAGAGCTCGTCGATAGCCGCCAGGCTCGTCCGGACGCTGTCGTAGGCCTCGCGGATGACGTTCTTGTTGATGATGTTGAGGCCGATGATGATCGTCAGCGTGCCCGTCAGGAAGACGATGGACAGCAGGCTGACGACGAGCTTGAAGCGGATGTTCGAGCGCAGGATGGATTTGATCAACTCAGGACCCGGGCGACCTTCGCCAGGAGCTCGTCGAGGTCGACGGGCTTGGTCAGGAATTCGTTCGTCCCCGGGAGGAAGCTCTCTTTCGGGTCCAGGGAGAAGCGCGAGTTGGTCACCTGATTGATGGCCGTGAGGATGACGATCGGGACGTCCCGGAAGTCGCGGTACCTGGACGTCGGTCGGCGGCTGCGAATGACGTCGGCGGCCTCGAAGCCCGCCGTATCCGTCTCCATCATGACGTCGAGGATGACGAGGTCGGGACGCTCCTTGAGGAGCGCCTTCAGCCCGTCCGCACCGTTGTGGGCGGAGGCGACCTCATAGCCGTTCCCCTTCAGGACCTGGGCCAGGCTGGCAACCAGGTCCAGGTCGTCGTCGACGATCAGGATCTTCTTGCTCATGTGTTGAGGACCTTGTAGATGACGTTCCGCTCCTCCCAAGCCCTGTTCCGTTCGTACATGTCGATCGGGAACTCGACCTGCTTGAGCTCCACGGGCGCGGCCTGTTTGTCGACGAGGCCAAGGGCCAGCGCGACGCCGTAGATGATGGCCTCGGGCCGGGGAGGGCAGCCGGGAATGAAATAGTTGACCGGAACGGCGGTGGCACCGCCGCCGGTCACGTTATAAGTGTCGAACCAGCAGCCGCCGCCCGTGGCGCAGGAACCGATGCCGAAAACCAGTTTCGGGCCGGGCATGGCCGCGTAAGCCTTCTTGACAAGAGGCAGGGTCGGCCGGGTCACGGCTCCCGACAGGAGCATGACGTCGGCGTGGCGCGGCGACCCGACGAGCTTGATGCCGAACCGCTCGACATCGTAGTAGGGCGTCAGGATGTTCAGGATCTCGATGTCGCAGCCGTTGCAGGCGCCGCTGTTGCAATGGTAGACCCAGAGGGAGCGGGGGAAGCACTTCTTGGCGATCTTGGCCAGCATGTCAGTCTCCTGCCGTCTCCGGCCGCTCGTAGCGCTCGGTCGTCTCGAGCACCTTGGGCTGGAACGTGTCGGTCGCCCGGCGGATGACCGTGCGGGCCTCCAGGCTGTCGTAGCGGAAGCCCGTCAAGCCGAGCTTGTCGATGGCGTTCGTCGTTTCCATGTCGTAGCACCGGCCGCAGCGCTGGCAGGTCAGCATGAACAGCTCCAGGTTCTCGGTGATGTCGTTCCGGTCGTCGGTCGCCTGCTCGAAGCGGCCGGTCATGGCGATGGCCTTCTCCGGGCAGACGTCGGCGCACCGGCCGCAATACGTGCACCGGGCCCCGTCATAGAGGAGCACCCGGACTTCCTGGCAGAGGTCCCGGACCATGATCGTCCGGGCCGGGCAGTGGTTGGCGCAGCCGCCGCAGCCAATGCACTTGGTGTGGTCCCAGTGCGGGGCGCCGCGGAAATTCTCCGGGGCCGGCCGGGGTTCGAAGGGGTACTTCAGGGTCACGACTCCCGGCTTCGCGACCATCAGGACCTGTTTGATCTTGCTCACAAGCCACATGGCGTTTCTCCCGTGTTCTCTCAGACTCCGGCGACCGCCAGGCTGACCGCGGCCAGGGCGACCAGGATCAGGACGGCATAGATCTTAACGGCCTGGTCGATCCGCAGCCGCGGGTTGGTCGACCCGACCAGGGCGATCAGGACGAAGACGACGAGGGTCCCGGCCAGCTGGGTGAGGATGTCGCCGGCGTAGGAGCCCGTCTGCAGGAAGGGCAGAAAGACCGCGACGAAGAGCCAGGCATAGAACATCTGCTTCATCATTAAGTAATAGCGGAACAGGCCGTAATCCGCGCCGCTGTACTCGATGAACGGTCCCTCGAGGATTTCGATTTCGGCTTCGGCGATGTCGAAGGGCTGCTTGGCCACGAATGCCTGCAGGGCCGGAAGGTAGGCGACCAGCATGACCGCGGTGGCGACGCTGTAGCCCAGCCCCGCGGTGCTGAAAACGGCCGCGCCCAGTCCGAGGCTCTTCATCCGGACGGCGCCGAGGATGAGGGTCATGGCCAGGACGGGCTCGACCATGACCATGGTCACCATCTCCCGGCTGGCCCCGATCGCGGCGAAGGTGTTGCGGCTGGCCAGGGCGCCGAGGAGGACGGAGACGCCGCCGAGCGTCAGCAGGTAGACGACGGTGATGGCGTCGACCCGGCCGCCCAGGGCGTTCAGCTTCGAGCCGAAGGGGATGAGGGCGACGACGGCCAGGATCGAGGCGAACGCCGCCGGCGGCGCCAGCTTGAAAGCCCAGGTCTTGGCCGAGTTGATCCTCTCTTTGCCGAGGAGCTTAAACAGATCGTAGTAGGGCTGGACGATCGGCGGGCCCTGGCGGGACTGGACCCGGGCCGTAATCCTCCGCATGACACCCTCGTAGAGCGGGGCGAGGAGGAGGAAGAGGATGACGTTGATGAAGATGGCGGCGATGCTCATGGTCGGGCCCTTCCGCCCTCGGGCCGGCGCGACAGCCTCTCGAGCTCGGTCCGGGCCAGGACGCGCCGGCGGCCCGATTTGGCGTCGATGACCGCGACCCGGTCCGTGCAGGAGAAGCACGGATCGATCTGGCCCAGGATGATGGGGAAATCGGCGAACTGGTTGTTGAGGAGCATCTGCGGCACGGCCTGCAGGTTAGCGTAAGTCGGAGCCCGGACGCGCCACCTCTCGGGCCGGTTCTCCTCGCCGGTGATGACATAGTGGACCGATTCGCCGCGGGGCGCCTCGACCATGGACAGCCCGTGGCGGAGCGGCGGCAGGGCCTCCGGGACCTCGGTGAGGAGCGGCCCGCCGTCCGGCATCTTGACCAGCGCCTGGCGGAGGATGCTGATGGATTCGAAGATCTCGAGGACTCGAACGACGAGCGTCCCCCAGACGTCGCCGGAATCAACGACGGGGACGTCGAAGGCCAGGTCGTCGTAGGCCGCGTAGGGATGGTCCTTACGGACGTCGAGACGGAGGCCGCGGGCCCTGGCGACGGGGCCGATGAGGCTCCAGCGGGCCGTTTCCTCCTTCGACAGGTAGCCGACGCCCTTGGTGCGGCGGTGGATGGCGCTGTCGCCGATGATCGAGTTCTTGAGGACGAGGACCTCTTTCTCGAGAGTCGCGAGGGTGCCTTCGATTTCGGCCCGGATCTCCGGCGTGATGTCGCGGCGGACGCCGCCGATGAGGACCATGCCGTAGGTCTTGCGGTTGCCGGTGATCCGCTCGGACAGCCACATGATCTTTTCCCGGACCCGCCAGGCCTGCATGAAGACCGTGTCGAACCCGATGAGGTGCCCGGCGATGCCGAGCCACAGGAGGTGCGAGTGAAGGCGCTCGATCTCGAGCATGATGGTGCGGATGTACTCGGCCCGCCGCGAGATCCTGAGGTCCGCGGCCGCCTCGACCGCCTGCGCGTAGCAGACGGCGTGGACCGACCCGCAGATGCCGCAGATCCGCTCGGCGACGAAGGGGACCTCGTTGTAGCTGACCTGGGTCTGGCAGAGCTTCTCGATGCCCCGGTGGGTCATGAAGCCGCGGTAGTCGCAGCCCTTGATCGTCTCGCCGTCGACGTAGACGGCGAAGTGCTCGGGCTCGTGAAGGCTGCTGTGGAACGGCCCGATGGGGACGACCGTCGTCCCGGGCGGGGCCTCGTCGAGCCGGTAGGCGACGTCCTCGGCCGCCGGCGGCTCGAGGTTGTAAGGCACTTCCTTGAGCAGGGGGTAGATCCCGGCCGGCCAATCGTCGGCCAGGACGAGGCGCTTCGGCTTGGGGTGTCCGGTGAATGTCATCCCGAGCAGGTCCTGGTATTCCCTCTCGGACCAGCCGGCGCTCGGGATGTCGGGCGTGATGGAATCGAACACCGGGTCGGCGGCCGGAGCGGAAGTCCGCAGGGCGACCCCGACGTGGTCGGCATCGAAAGCGAAGGTGTGGATGAGCCCGAGCGAACCGTTGCGGGCGATCTCGTCGTAGCCGATGCCGACCATATAGCGGGCGCCGAGGTCGACGAGCGCCTTGGCGGCGCCGCGGAGGGCCCGGCGGTCGACGTCGACGAACATCCGGGCCGGGGAGGGCGCGGCCAGGCCCTTGATATCGATACCGAGGCGGCTTCTGAGCTCCGTTTCTATCCTGGCGATGGCGTCCATGCGAATCTCCCTACTTGCCGCTTTTGCCGCCGGCGAACTTGAACAGGCCCCGCAGGCCCGCGAACATGCTCCGGTCCGTATACCGGTTGGCGTTGCCCAGATCCTGGTAGCCGCAGAGCCAGGTCGGAGCTTCGACCTCCGGCGCGCCTCCCGCCTTCCGTAGGAGGGCTCCGATCGCCAGGCCCAGGCCGAGCACGAGCAGGACGATGAGCGGCGCGGCGGCCGCGTTGAGAGGCAGTCCGTTGAGCCCCGTCAGGCTCACGCCCAGGGCCGAGGTCGACACGGGGCCGGCGGAGGCGGCCGCGGCGTCGGCGAGGAGGAAGCCTTCGGATCTCTGCAAGGCGGAGATGACGAGACCGACGGACAGGACCGGGAAGAGCCCCTGGACGAGCGCCACGACGGTCAGAACGATCTTGGGGGCGAGCATCGAGGCCGGGACTTCGCGGATGGGCTTGCCGACGTTCCATTCGGAGCCGGCCGAGGTGAAGGCCATGCCGAAGAACTTGACGTAGCAGGCCAGCGTGACGGCGCTCGTGAAGAGGGCGATGATGGCGAAGAGCACCAGCACGAGCGATCCGTCGCCGGCCAGGAGAGAGCTCGAGATGACCGTCCACTTGCTGGCAAAGCCGCTGAAGGGCGGCATGCCCGAGATGGACAGCGAGGCGATCCCGGCGATGACGGCGCTTACCGGCATCAGCCGGATCAGCCCGCCGAGCTTGTTGAGGTCCTTGGTCCCTGTGGCATAGAGGATGCTGCCGCTCGTGAGGAACAGCAGCCCCTTGAAGATGGCGTGGTTGAGGACGTGGAACACGGCCCCGATGGCGGCCGCGACGGCCAGGGCCCGCAGGGTCGGGTCGCCCGTCGTCCCGAGGCAGAGGGCGGCGCCCGTGGCCAGGACGATGTAGCCGATCTGGCCGATCGAGCTGTAGGCCAGGAGCCGTTTGGCATCGCTCTGCTTCATCGATTGGATCGTGCCGATGAACAGGGTCACCGCCCCGATGGCGGCGATGACCAGGCCCCAGGTCCGGCCGTCGAAGGCCGGGTTGTCCTTCGGGGTCATGAACAGGAAGGTCCTCAGGAGCCCGTAGATCCCGGTCTTGAGCATGACCCCGCTCAGGAGGGCGCTCACGGGCGAGGGGGCGATCGAGTGGGCGTCCGGCAGCCAGAGCTGGCCGAGGGGGAAGACGCCGGCCTTCAGGCCGAAGCCGACGAGGAGAAAGACCAGGAAGCCGAGGAGCGGCGGACCGGCCGTCTCGCCGAGCTTGGCCGCGATCTCGGACAGGGGTTCGCCGAACTCATAGCCTTGAACGAAGAAAGCTCCGGCGACGACCAGGAACCAGGCGAGCTCCATGAGGACGAGGTACTTCGCGGCGCTCCGCCGGTTCCGGGCCAGCCGATGCTCGAAGCGGACGAGGAAATAGGAGGCGACAGTCATGATCTGCCAGGCCAGGGTGAAGCCCATGCCGAGGTCGTCGACGGTCACGAGCCCGGCCATGCCCAGGATGAAGAGCGGATAGCAAAGATAGTATCCGGCGACCCGGTATTCCGGGTAGTGATCCATGTAGCGGACGGAGTAGATCGCGCTCATCACGGCCATTAGGGCGATGACGGCGAGGAACAGGCCGGAGAGGCCGTCGACGAGGAAGGGAATGCCGAGCGGCCCGACCTGGATCGTCCGCGAAGCCTGCCCGCCGCCGAAAATGGCGTTCAGGCCGACCGTGAGCAAGAGGACGGCCGAGGCGGCGATGAACAGAAGATTGACCAGCCCGGCGCGCGTCCTGTTTCGAGCGGTCAGGGGTGTCAGGGCCGCTGAAGCCGCCAAGAGCGCGAAGGCGATGAACAGCCGGCTGAAGGTATCTGGACTCATTGATGGTCTCCGTGACGCGGCGGGCACGCCCTGAGGATCAGGTCGCGGACCTCTCCGGCCGCCTGTTCGACCTCCGCGGTCAGCCCGGGGCCGAAATCGATGTCTCCGGGGACGATGCCCAAGAGGAAGGTTCGTTGACCGTGCGCGCCCAGGAACCGGCCGCAGAGCGACAGGGCGAGCTTGTGCGTCGACAGTCCCGGCTGTTCGCCGAGTTCCTCAATGGGCCCGAAGACGACCGCCCCCGGCTCGAGCCCGGCGGCGACGGCGTCCATGATGATGACATTCCGGCAACCCGACCGGGCGATGTCGCCGACGTAGCTTTCGGGAACGTCCTGGACATTGAAGACCGGGATGGGCGCGCCCTCCAGGCGCTCGGCGAGCCAGACGCCCACGCCGTCGTCCCGGCGCAGGGGATTTCCCGTCCCGACCAGGCAGGCGCCTTCCCTCAGGATGTCTTCGAGTCCGGTCATGGCGATTCTAGATCTGCTCCCCGAGCGTCTTGATCTGTTTGTAGGTGTAAACGGGGCCGTCCGTGCAGACAAGCGTCCGGCCGATGGCGCAGTGCTGGCACTTGCCGATGCCGCACTTCATGTGCCGCTCGAGAGTCGAGATGATGGCATCGTCCTTCAGGCCGTTGGCCAGGAGCTCCTTGATGACCGCGTTGAACATGACGGGCGGGCCGCAGACGAAGGCCGTGGTGTCCTTGACGGGTACCGACGCCTTGGCGATCAGGGTGTGCACGAACCCGACCTCGCCCGGCCAGCCGGGCTCGGGCCGGTCGATGGCGACGTGCGTTTCGAACCCGGAGACTTTGCGCCATTCGTCGATCATGTACTTGTACATGTGCTCCCTCGGCGAGCGGGCCCCGTAAAGGAGGATGATGCGTCCGAACTCCCGGCGGTGCTGGAGGACGTGGACAATCGACGAGCGCAAAGGAATGATGCCGATGCCGCCCGCGGCGTAAACGATGTTGCGGCCCTTGAGCTCGGCGAACGGGAAGCCGTTGCCGAACGGGCCGCGGATGCCGATCTTGTCCCCGGCCCGGAGCTCATGCAGGGCGCGTGTGACCTGGCCCACCCGCCGGACGGAGATGTGGGGCCGGTCGCCCTCCGGGCTGAACGGCAGGGAGACGGCAAACTCGCCGGCCCCGAAGATCGTGCACATGATGAACTGCCCGGATTTGACCCGGAAGCTATTGGCGACGTCCCCGTTCTCGAACGAAAAGTAGTATGTCCGGACGTCTTCGATCTCGTCCTTGATCTCGTCGATGACCGCGACCTCGGGGACGGTGACGATCGCTCCGGCGTTCGGGGCGCTCACTTGGCACCTGCCTTGCTGATCTCGCGGCGGATATAGGTGACGACGTTCGACATACCGATGTCTCCCGGGCAGACCCGGACACAGCGTCCGCAGCCGACGCAGCCCGGCCTGAGGTATTTCCTGGACTGGGAATAGGACAGCTTGCAGAAGAACCGCTTGTTCCGACGGTCCTCGACGGGTTGGCGGGGGTTGTGATCGCCGGCCATCCGCGTGTAGCCCTCATAGGAGCAGGAGTCCCAGGACCTCAGCCGGGCGGTCCTCCCCGCCGGGGCGGCGGCGTCCTCGATGTTGAAACAGGAGCAGGTCGGACAGACGAACGAGCAGGCCCCGCACTCGAAGCACTGGTCGCCGATGTACTCCCAGACGTCGTTGCTGACGAAACCCGTCGTCACCCGGTTCATGACGCGGGAGATCCAGGCCTTGTTCTGAGTGGCCTCGGCGTCGAACCGGGCGATCGAGGCGTCGACGATCCTCCTCTTGAGGGCGGCCGCGTCCGGGCCGGCCTCCTTCAACCCGAGCCGGCGGGCCAGGGCGGCGCCCTCTTCGCTCCCGGTCTCGAAGAGGTAGCTGTCGCCGGCTTCGGTAAGGTTGACGTCGAACCCTTCGCGTGCGGCCGGCCCGCTGTCGGTGCAGACGCAGAAACACTGGGGGAAGGGCCGGACGCAGGTGTTGGCGACGATGAACAGCTTCTTCCTGTGATCACGGTAGACCTCGTCCACGTATTCCTGGCCGAGATAGAACCGGTCGAGGCAGAGGATCCCGGTGAGGTCGCAGGCCCGCAGCCCGACCAGGGCCTTGGGGCGGACATGATCATCCCGGACAAGGTCGACCTGGCGGGAGGTTCTGTCGTAGCGATACGACAGGATCCGCTCGGACTGGGGAAAGACCGCGCTCTTCGGAGGGTTGTAAGGGATGGCGGCGTCGAGCCGGATCAAGGCCGGGTCAACGGCCTTGCCGAACAGGGGCTCGCCGGACAGCGGATCGAGGACGGGGCCGTAGATCTCATGGTCCTCCGCCAGGGCGGCGGCCAGCCTGAGGGATTGGTTCTTGGGCAGAAGATACATGGTCACGCCTTCTCCAACCGCACGGGGATGACGGAATCCTGGTCTTCGTCGAGCGAGCCGCCCTGCGCGTTCAGGAACCCGGGGACCATATCGTCGATGAAGTAAGGAACGTAGGCCGTTCCCGGCTTGACGTCCTCGGAGATGCGGACGGCGACCCGCATCGACCCCCCGGCCGACACGACATTGACGGATGAGCGATCCCGGACCCCGATCCGGGCCGCATCGGCCGCCGTCAGCTCGACGAACCCCTTGGGGTAGAGCAGGAGCAGGGCGTTGTATTCGCGTTTAGGGATATGGGTCTTCTTCATGACGTTGTTCCGGTGCCAGAAGTAGGTGGCCTTGCCGGCCATGAGCAGGAAGGGGTACGCCTCCGAGACGGCCGGTGTCCTGAAGCCCGGTTCCGCGGGGGAGAACGCGAGCCGTCGGGGCATGTCGTCCACGGACAGCCGCGTCGTGCCCTCTTCGTGGCGGGCGTCGCACGGCCACTGCAGGCCGAAGCCCTTCCCGAGCTGGGCGTAAGTGACTGCCGAGTAAGCGGGCACGGAGGCGGCGATCTCCGCCATGACGTCTTCGGCCGAGGCATAGGACCAGCCGGCGCCGCGCCTGGCGGCGATATCGGCATAAACGCGCCAGGCGGGACGGACGCCCGCCGGCGGCTCGACCTTCCGGCGGTTGAGCTGGATCCGCCGCTCGGCGTTCGTATAGGTGCCATCGGCTTCGGCGAAGGACGCCGAGGGCAGCACGATATGCGCGAAATCCACGAACGGATTGGTGTAGGCGCTGATGAAGATGACGCAATCGAGCCCCTGGATCTTGGCGGCGTGGCGGACGATCTCCTCGTCACGGTCGGCCACGACCAGGGCTTTAAGGGGAGTTGGTTCGGCCGCGAGGAGCTCCCTGGGCGTGCGCCCGGCGGCCTGGCCCTCGGCCCGCCTGTGGCCGGGGAGGAACCTGGGGACGGCGCCCACGTCGTAGCTTCCGACGATGTTGCAGATCCCGGTGACGGGATTGACGCCGCAGCCTTCGCGACCGACCTGGCCCGCGGTCAGGAACAGGTTGTAAAGCAGGGCCACCGAGCCTCGGTCAAGGCCGGAGATCCCCGAAGAGAAAAAGGCCATGGCACTACGGGCTCGGGCGAGCCGGCCGGCCAGGTCTTCGACCTCGTCACGTTGAAGGCTCGGCCGCGGCCATGAGCGCCTCGAGGTCCAGTCCGGACAGGAAGAGCGAAAAGGCCTCGAACCCGTCGGTATGCGCCCGGATGAAGTCCCTGTCCTCCAGCCCGCGCTCGACCATGACCTTGGCTGCGGCGGCCAGCGCGTGCCTCATGGTCCCCGGGTTCAGCCAGAGGTGTTTACGGCTGAGCCTCGAGATCTGGGTCCGCCGGCTGCTCAGGTTGATGACGTCGGCGCCGTTCCGGGCCGCCATGTGGATCTCGCTTCCGACGATCGGGTTCAGCCGGGCCAGGTCCGCTCCCGCCACCAGGATAAGCTCGGCCTTGCGAATCTCCGTCAGCGCGCCCAGCATCGCCGGCAGGCCGGCGCCGTCGAGCAGGACGTCGACGGCGGTCGCGTGGCCCTGGTCGGAAGCGAGGCCGATGTTGGGGGACCGGAACACCGTCCGGGCCAGCTTGGCCAGGAGGTAGTTGTCCTCGTTCGAAGCGCGCGGGGACGCCAGGAAGGCGACCTCATCGCCGGAGTACCGGGCGAGCCGGTCCGCCGCGCTGGCGACGGCTTCATCATAGGAGACCGGTTCGAGCCGGCCGGACCGGCGGACGAGCGGCGTGACGATCCGGTCTTGAGTGGCCAGAAGCTCGTGGATGTGCCAGCCGCGGACGCACAGCCTGCCCCGGCTGATGGGATGGCCGGGAGAGGCAAACACGCCCCTCACGGCGCCGTCATCGACCTTGAGCAGATGACCGCATCCCGTCCCGCAGAAGTTACAGACGCCTGAATGAGTGCTCATGCCCGAAATCCTCACCCTGAATGCCCGTCCATCCCCCCGGGCGATCCGGGACCGGAGAGGTGCGCGCCGGACGAGACACGACACCCGTTCGGGGTACGGATGGCCGAGTGCGGAGACGTTTCGTTCGTCCGCCGCGTGCGGGGGAAAATTAGAGCAGAATATACCAAATCGTGGTGTTTTTGTAAAGGCTGCAGACCGTCATCCCGGCCGGCGCTCGCCGAGGCTCGATTTGAACACATAGAGGACGTTAAAGAAGTAGGAGATCCCCCCGATAAAGCGCTCCTTGATCATGCCCTGGGGTATGTCCTCGATGGCCTCTTTCAGGGCGGCCAGGGCCGCGGCCAGGGCGTCGTGGTCGGCCAGGACGGCCTCCCGGCCCGACGCGGCGACGAGGGCTTCGGCTTCAGAAGCGATCCGGGCGACGTTGCAGAAGATCGTTCGGAAGGCCTTTCTCCGGGGAGGGGCGACGGCCAGGAGCGCTTTTTCGCAGATGGCCGTCCGCACGATCGCGTAGCCCAGACGGACTTCCCCGGCGTTCCTGTCCCTGTCACGGTCGGGGAAGCGCTCGAGATAAGCCCTTCCGAGCTCGATCATTTCGACGGTGCCGAAGGGAAAGCTCCCCTCGAGATCGATGACGGCTGTGCGGAATGATTCCAGGTCTTTTCCCCGCCGGAAGAGCTCGGCGAGGGATACCCCGGCAGCGGGGTGCAGATTTCTAGAGGCTGGTAAAGACACGGAGGCCACTTTATACCATAACGGACACGTGCTGTATAGACGAAGGGATCTCGGTTTCTGTGATAGCCACGCCTTCGAAAGAGCGTCCTGTCACGGCGATCCCCCGGTCAGTCCCGCGGATAAAGGCCGTCGGGGGAGCCCCTCGCACGGCCACCCTTCAGCGAGTCCTCTCTGATCACTGAAACCGGGTGCCCGGCTGAATTGACAGAGCCAGCCTCGGTGAGCTACCATCGCCAAAAATGAGAGGTCATAAAATGAACATCGGCAAAGCGTCCTGGCCGCGGCAACGCTGGCCGTTCTGGGAGCGAGCTGCGTTGCCTCGCCGCCGTCCGAGCGGCTGTTTGTCGCCGAGCCCCTGACTCCTGAGGGGCAGTTCACGGAGGGCATCGAGGGCCCGGCCTGCGATGCCGGCGGCAACGTTTACGCCGTCAATTTCGAACGCCAGGGAACGGTCGGGCGGGTGACGCCGGAAGGGCGGGCCGAGGTGTACGTCGTGCTGCCCGAAGGGAGCATCGGCAACGGCATCCGGTTCGCCGCCGACGGGACCATGCTTGTCGCCGACTACACGCGACACAATATTCTGGCGGTCGACCCGGCGACCCGAGCCGTCCGCGTTCTGGCCCACGAACCCTCGATGAACCAGCCCAACGACATCGCCCTGGCACCGAACGGAACCCTGTACGCCAGCGACCCGGCGTGGTCAAAGGGGACGGGACAGGTCTGGAGGATCGATTCCGGGGGCCGGCTGACCCTGGCGGCCGGGGACATGGGGACGACGAACGGCATCGAGGTCAGCCCGGACGGCCGGACGCTCTACGTCAACGAGAGCGTCCAGCGGAAGGTCTGGGCTTTTTCGATCCTGCCCGACGGCGGCCTGAAGGATAAACGGCTGATCGCAAGCTTTCCCGACTTCGGGATGGACGGCATGCGCTGCGATGTCGACGGCGACCTTTATATAACCCGTCCCGGCAAGGGGACGGTCGTCAAGATGTCCCCCGAAGGCTCAGTCCTCCGGGAGATCGAAGTCCCGGGAACACGGCCGAGCAACCTGTGCTTCGGCGGTCCGGACGGGCGGACGATCTACGTGACGGAGGTCGACCACGGCCGCCTCGTCCGGTTCAGGGTGGACCGCCCGGGCCGGGAATGGGGACGCCCGTAGAGTTTTTTTAATCAGCTACAGGCAGCGGGAGAGCTGGCCGGCGAGGAAGCGGGCGATATCCCCCGTGGGGAAGGGCCAAACATAGGTGAATTCGCAGCCCGGGTGCCTCACTCGGGCCGCTTGGATGGCCGCCGGGATGTCGACGGCCGAGTGCTCGCCCCCCCGGGTCATCATCGGCGTGATGACCAGAATCTTTTGCGCGGCGCGGGCCGCCCGATCGAGCGCTTCGGCCAGGCTGGGCGAGCAGAACTCGTTAAATCCCAGAATGACCTCGAGGCCCAACTCCCGGCGCAGGTGCCCGGCCAGCTCGGCCGATCCCGCATAGAAAGGATCGTTGTTTCCGGTCCGGGGCCAGCTCCGCACTCTAGCCTCAAGCTCTTCGTAACGGGGCCTCTGGTCTCGCGCGCCGGCGCCGCCGTGGCCGACCCGCGCGTGAAGCGTGAAGAACTCGACCAGCTCGTTTTCCGGAAAATCGAGGGGGGGACCGCCGTGCATCGCCAGCACGACCACCGGTGCCGCCGGCCTGGCTCTGATCCGGAATCCCGCCAGTCTGGTTTCTATCGGGCATTTCGTCTCCTGGTTTTTCCCTCCCGGAATCCGCTCCGGCCCGAGAATCAGCCGCCGGCAACGGTTCCACGATCGAAACCAACCCATTTTATTACACCCAATAATCCGCGGCAAACCTTTTTGACTGGCGGCGATCGGGCGGGCAAAAAAAATCTATAGCCTTTGGTTTCAACAACTTGATTTGGCCCATCCCCAAACCTATAATTTCGCCAAGGACCATGAAGCGCGAGTTTCCGACGTCCCGGAGGAATCGAGCGCCCCGAACTGGAGCGCTCCTCGTTCTCGCTTGCTCGGCGCTCTTCCTTCCCGGGGGCGCGTCAATCCATTCATCCGGTTCGCCTCGGAACGCCTCTTCCGTCACCCCCGCCACCCTCAAGCCCCTAAAGACCGCGCAACCTCCCCGGATCGACGGCAGCCTGGACGACCCTGTCTGGACCGCGGCCCCGTCGGTGACCGGTTTCAAGACCTTCATCCCGGATTTCGGCCGCGACCTGTCGGAAGAGACTGTCGCATACATGGCCTACGACAGCGAAAATCTGTATTTCGCCTTCGACTGCGGCGACCGCGAGCCGGACAAGATCAAGGCCACGCTCTCCAAGCGGGACGACATCCGGACGGACGACATGGTCTGCATCAACCTGGATTCTTTCAACGACCAGCAATCGCTTTACGCGCTCTACATCAACCCTCTGGGAATCCAGATGGACAGCCGGTATGCCAGCAACAAGGAGGACTTCAGCTTCGACCTTGTCTGGTACAGCGCCGGCCGTCTTCACGACTGGGGCTATGCCGTCGAGCTCCGGATCCCCCTCAAGAGCATCCGATATTCTTCGGGCGCGCGCGTGGAGATGGGTATTTTTTTTGAGCGCGTGATCGGCCGCCGGACGGAGCACGGGTCGTATCCGCCGCTCGACCCGGCCAAGGGCTTTGCTTTCCTGACCGAGATGGCCCCCATCGAGTATTTCGGGCTGAAAAAGTATACCCTTCTCGAGCTCTTGCCGGCGTTCACCTATCACCAGGGGTATGCGCGGGACGAGGGGCGGCTGGCGCGGGATGAAGCCCGGCCGGACCTGAGCCTCACCGCCAAATACGGCCTGACGCCGAGCCTCATCCTCGACGGAACCTATAATCCGGATTTCAGCCAGGTCGAGGCGGACGCCGGTCAGGTGGACGTCAACCTCCGCTATGACCTCTACTTTCCCGAAAAGCGCCCGTTTTTCCTCGAGGGCAGCGAGATCTTCAACTTAGCGGGGATCTCGGATTACAGCTATCCGACCGAAGCCGTGCATACCCGGAACATCGTCGATCCCCGGGGAGGGTTCAAGCTCTCGGGGAAGCTCGGGAAAAAAGATACGGTGGCGGCGATCTTCGCGGCTGACGATACTTCGGTCCGAGACAACCCATCTGTGCCGCTCGCCGAGACCGCGTATTTTTCGATCGTCCGCTATCGGCGGACGCTTGGGTCGGACGGGTACATCGGCGCTTTTTTCACCGACCGAGAGTGGGGCGGACACTTCAACCGTGTCGCCGGCCCCGACGGCCAGCTCCGGCTCGGGCCAGCGACGCTCTTGAGCTTCCATGCGCTCGGGTCGTCCACCAACGGCGGAGGAGAGGCCGGTCCTCGCAAAGGGCTGGCCGCGGGGCTCGATCTGCTCTACGATACGCGGAATCTCAGGCTCGACGTTATGTTCCAGGACATTTCCCGGGATTTTTCGACCGAGTCCGGCTACCTCACGCGCACGGGGTTCCTTCAAGCCGGCTTTTCCGTTTCGCCCTTCCTCTATCCGGATTCCGAGATCCTGAAAAAAGTCACGCCCACGCTGGCCTGTCTTCAGCTCCGCGACGAAGCGAGCGGGCTTTGGGAAACCTACAACAGCCTGACGCTCAACTTCACCCTCATCAAGACTTCACGGGTCTCGCTGGGTGGGATCTATTCGACTGAGGTCTACCGCGGCCGGAGGTTCGAGACCAGCGGCTGGCTGGCCCTGGCCTCGAGCCAGATCACGAAGCACGTTTATTTCCGCGTCGTCCTCCGGAACGAGAAAGCCATCCGGTACGACATCAACCCCTATCAGGGCTACGGCACGAGGGGCTCGGCCTCGCTTGTCTATCAGCCCTCGGAGAAGATCAACTGGGAGCTCAACCTCACCTACGCCGACTTCTTCCGGCAGGCGGGGTCGGAAAAGATCTATGACTACACCATCGTCCGGAACCGGCTGACCTACCAGCTCAACAGGTATCTCTTTTTCCGCGGCGTCGTCGAATATAACGCCTTCCGCAAGGAAGTCTTAACGGACCTTCTGGCTTCCTTCACCTACATCCCCGGGACGGTCGTCCACCTCGGATACGGGTCGCTCTATGAAAAGGTTCGGTGGGACGACGGAGTCTACGTGCCGGCCCGCGAGCTCCTCGAGACCCGCCGCGGGTTCTTCTTCAAGGCGTCCTACCTCTGGCGCTTTTAGCCTGACTTATTCATAAAAAGCGCCTCGTCTTTTTTCCATCTCTCTTTATGCGGCGCATTTTACCCTTCGGGCGAGCCGATTCGGCCCCATCGGCTTCGTTCTCGGAGTTCGCTGTACCAAAGAGTACAGATTCACCCCTCGGGCCTCGCATCTGGTGGCCGCCTCGATTCGTGAAGTATTCAGGTTAATAGTATTTCCTCAGGTTCATCCCGGCGTACAGGCTTTCGACCTGGTCCAGGTAGCCGTTGAACATCAGCGTCGGCCGCCGCCCGTCCTCGCCGATCCGGCGCTCATTGGCCTGGCTCCAGCGTGGGTGGGAGACGTTCGGGTTGACGTTGGCGTAGAAGCCGTATTCCGCGGGATTCTCCCGCGGCCAGGAGGTCCTCGGCATCTTGTCCACGAAGCTCACCTTGACGATCGATTTGCCGCTTTTGAACCCGTACTTCCAGGGAACGACGAGCCGGATCGGGGCGCCGTTCTGGGGAGGCATCAGCTCCCCGTACATCCCGACGGCGAGGAGCGCCAGGGGGTGCATCGCCTCGTCCAGCCTCAACCCCTCGACATAAGGCCAGCGGAGGACGCCGTCGTTCTGCATCGGCATCTGCTCGGGATCGAGGAGCGTCGTGAATTCGACGAACTTGGCCGCGGGAGACGGCTCGCACTTCCTGACGAAATCGCCCAGCGGGATCCCGTCCCAGGGGATGATCATCGACCAGGCCTCGACGCAGCGCCAGCGGTAGACGCGCTCTTCGATGGGGAACATGCGGCTGAGCTCGTCGACATCAAAAGTGAGCGGGCGTTTGACCAGCCCATCGACCGCGACGGTCCAGGGACGGGTGCGAAGATCCCGGGCCAGGTTGGTCGGGTCGCGCTTGGCCGTCGAGAACTCGTAGTAGTTGGTGTAGCCCGCAGCGTCCTCGAAGGGCGTGAGCTTCTCGTCGCCGGCCAGGTTGACGCGTTTGGCGATGGTGAGCTTCTCGGGTGCCGCCGTGACCGACGCCGAGGTTCGCCCGGGAGCGTCGGGAGAGAACAGGGCGGCCGCCCCCGCCCGCGAGACGAGCGCCCCGGCGGCGAGCGCCGCCGACCCGGCGATGAACTCCCGGCGCCTCAGGTAAAGTTTTTTTGGGGTGATCTCCGAGTATTTGATATCCGGCGCCTTCTTAATGAGCATCTTCGCCCTCCCGGGACTCCCAAGATGCTTATATCATGGGACGGCGGACGGGTCAAAACAGCAACGGGTTTCTTATGAGGCGTGTTTGAAGGCCGGCCAAGCCCTCCCCTGGTCGCGGCGGCCGACGATGGATGATCATCCCTTGAACCCCAAATCACGTCATTTTCTCTCACAGTTTATGGAGAGTGTCCGCCTTGATATATAATGAATAAACCATCCATGACGCCGAAGGCAGCATTCGAAAAAGTCCGGGAGGAAGCCCGGGCCGGCTTCGGGAGCGCCCGGGGCAGCCACGACTGGGACCACACCGAGAGGGTCCTCGAGCTCTGTCTCCGGATCGGCCGGAAGGAAAAGGCCGACCTCGAGGTCCTGCGGCTCGCCGCCATTCTCCACGATATCGGGCGCGAGGCGGAGGATAAGTCGGGCGGGCGGCTTTGCCATGGCGCGCGGGGCGCCGTTCTGGCCGCCGGGATCCTGAAGAGACACGGCCTGGAAAGAGACACCATCTCGCGGGTCGTCCATTGCATCGCGGCGCACCGGTTCCGGGGCCGTCAGGAGCCCGAATCGCTCGAAGCCAAGGTCCTGTTCGACGCCGACAAATTGGATTCGATCGGCGCCGTGGGCATCGGCCGGGCCTTCCTCTTCGCCGGGGAGGTCGGTGCCAGGCTCCACGACCCCGCGGTCGATACCCGGAAGACTCGACCCTACACCCGTGAGGATACGGCTTACCGAGAGTTCCTGGTGAAGTTGAGCCGGATCAAAGACAGGATGCACACCGAGGAGGGAAAACGCCTCGCCCGGGAGCGTCACCGTTTCATGGTCGGGTTCTTCGACCGGTTGAACAAGGAAGCGCGCGGCGTCGTCTGAGCCGCCTCACCTCACGCCCAAGGCTTCGTCGACCATGGCGAGGTAGTTCCCGACCGGGACATAGCTGGGGATGGAATTGCCCGATCCGACGGCGTAGCGGCCGCGCCCGCCGCAGGTCTCGATCAGTTCGCGGGTCCTCCGCCTGACCGCCTCTTCGGTGGAGTGGGAGAGGATGTTGACATCCAGGCCGCCGAGGACCGCGATACGGTCTCCGTACCGCATCTGGAAGTCTTCGGCCCGGATGATGACATCCTCGAAGGAGTGCTTGCCGTCGATCCCGACATCGGCAATCAGGTCCTCCATGATCCCGAGAACTTTGCCGCAGGAGTGGAGGAAATACGGCTTTCCCCTGTCGTGGGCGAGGGCGGCGAACTTCTTCTGCCACGGCAGGCAGTAAGTCCTGAGATGGGCCGGCGAGATGAGCGTGCCTGTCTTGAACCCCATGTCGTCGCCCGCGAAGACCGCCGCGATCCGGTCGAGGCCGAGGAGGTTCTCGTAATATTGATGGAGCAGCCGGCCGACCTTGTCGGCGACCGCCTCGACGAGGGCGGGGTTATCGATCAGGGCGAAGCCCAGGCCTTCGTAGGACATGATCCACGAGAGATGCTCGTAGACGCCGCCTGCGTGGCAGGTGAGGAGACCCATGCCGTCGGGCAGCCGGGCGCTGATGTATTCGATTGGGAAAAAATCCATCTCCTCGACCTTCGGCCAAGGGTATTTCTCGAAATCCTCCCAGTTCAGGATGAGGCCGGCGTGCTCTTCCGCCCAGGCCCGCTGCTTCGTCGAGCCGGGCGCGGCGTCCGGGACGATGTTCTGCTTCAGGGGGAAGGGCAGGCCCCGCTCGAAGCGCACGCAGTCGTAGCCCAAGCGGTACCAGAGCTCGATGAAGTTGTCGAGATAAGCCCGCTGAGACTCGCGGTCGGGCCCCTCGGCTACCCAGGCGCGTCCCAGGACATCGGTCACGATGGGCTTCATCACGACGTCGTCGACCAGGTACTCGACGAGCGGCGGCGACGGCGTCCGGGTTTTTCCCATCAGCACCGAAATGAATTTCTCCGCATCGGGCCGCGGGTTCCGGAGAGGCAACAGTGTCTTCATGCCCGTATTCATACCGGAAAACCGCACTCATGGCAATAGAGGACACCTCTGTTTCTATGGCCAGATTGTTCGGGATTAGGGTCCTGTCACGGCGATCCCCCGGCGCCCGAACGGCCAGTCAAGCCTTGGGGAATCAACAGAGCCTGTGGCAACAAACGTTCGGTCGGCGGGGGGCCCCCGCGCCGCGCCACCCTTCAATTAGCCCATCGCCCTCACAGAAATGAAGGTGTCCGTTTGACGCTCACCGGCGGTGCGGATAGAATAATACGGTCAATGTCCGTCCAGGGATGAGCGGTGCCCATTCATAACAATGACGTCGCCGGCATTTTCGACAAAGTGGCCGATTTCCTTGACATTAAAGGAGAAAATCCATTCCGTATCCGGGCTTACAGGAACGCCTCCCGGACCGTCGGCAGCCTGTCCAAGAGCGTGTCGGATATGGTGGTCCGGGGGGACGACCTGACGCGGCTCCCCGGCGTCGGCCAGGACCTGGCCGTGAAGATCAGGGAGATCGTCGAGACCGGCAAACTCAAGATGCTCGAGGACCTGATGAGCGAGCTTCCCGAAGGTCTCGACGAGATGATGAAGATCCCCGGCCTGGGCCCCAAGCGCATCAAGCTCCTTTTCAGCGCGCGGAACATCCGTTCGCTCGACGACCTCCGCCGGGCGGCCGAGGGGAAAAAGCTCAGGGATATCCCGGGATTCGGCGAAAAGACCGAGGCCAATATCCTCGAGCAGCTCCGGCATATGGCCGAGACCAAGGCCGCCGGGGAGCGGGTCAAGATCGACATCGCCGAACAGGTGGTCGAGCCTCTCGTCGGCTACCTCAGGAAAGTGAAGGGCGTGAAGGAGGCGGTCGCGGCCGGGAGCTATCGCCGCCGGATGGAGACCGTCGGGGACCTCGATATCCTGACCACCTGTTCGGCGGCCTGTCCCGTCATGGACAAGTTCGTGGCCTATGAGGATGTGGACAAGGTCCTGGCCCACGGCGCGACGAAATCGTCCGTTCTCCTGCGCAATGGACTCCAGGTGGACGTCCGGGTCGTCCCCGCGGGAAGCTACGGCGCGGCGCTTCTCTATTTCACCGGGTCGAAGGCCCACAACATCGCCTTGCGCACGATGGCCGTCAAAAAGAAGATCAAGATCAATGAGTACGGTGTCTTCCGGGGCGAAAAGAAGCTCGCCGGCCTGACCGAAGAGGCCGTCTACCGGCGCGTCGGCCTGCCTTACATCGAGCCCGAGCTCAGGGAAGACCGGGGCGAAATCGCAGCCGCCCAAAACGGCCGGCTGCCGCGCTTGGTGACCCTCAAAGACATCCGGGGCGACCTCCACGCCCACAGCACCTCGACCGACGGACACGACAGCATCCGGGACATGGCCGAGGCTGCCGCCAACCTCGGCTACGATTACATCGCCATGACCGACCATTCCCGGCGCGTCACCGTCGCCCGCGGCCTGGACGCCGGGAGGACAATCCGGCAGGTCAAGGCGATCGACCGGCTCAACGCGGGGCTCAGGGGCATTCTCGTCCTCAAGGCGATCGAGCTCGACATCCTCGAGGACGGCCGGCTCGACCTCCCCGATGACGTCCTCAAAGAGCTCGACGTCATCGTCTGTTCCGTCCATTACAGGTTCAACCTGCCGCGGGAGAAACAGACGGAACGGATCATCCGGGCGATGGACAATCCCTATTTCCAGATCCTCAGCCACCCGACCGGGCGGCTGATCAACGAGCGCCGCCCCTACGAGCTCGACCTCGAAAAGGTCATGCGGGCGGCGAAGGACAGGGGCGTGGCGATCGAGCTCAACTCCCATCCCGACCGGCTGGACCTTGACGACGTCCACTGCCAGACGGCCAAGGAGATGGGCCTCAAGGTCTCCGTTTCGACCGACGCCCACCGCGTCGATGATCTCTTCTTCATGCGGTTCGGCATCGGCCAGGCCCGGCGCGGCTGGCTCGAACCGGCCGACGTGCTCAACACACGATCCTGGAAGGAGCTCCGGAAGCTCCTGAAACGAAAATAAAGGGAAGGCCCGGAACATGGATCTCAAGAACAACCCGCCCGCCGTTTTCAAGGATGTCAAAAAGCTCACGCCCGCCCGGGCCCGCGGGGAGGTTGAGGCGTTACGCGAGGCGATCGATCACCACAATTATCTCTATTACGTGAAGAGCGACCCGAAGATCGCCGATGCGGCCTACGACCGGCTCTTCCGTCGCCTCCTGGAGCTCGAGGACGCCTTCCCCGAGCTCCAGTCACCCACCTCGCCGACGCGCCGGGTGGGCACCGCCCCCGTTTCCGAGCTCAGGAAAGTCCGGCACACGGCGCCGCTCCTGAGCCTGAACTCGGTGCTCGACGAGACGGAGGCCGAGGACTTCGATGACTTCATCCGCCGGAACGTGGACGGAAAGCCCGTCCACTACGTCCTCGAGCCCAAGTTCGATGGGTTTTCGGTGGAGGTCGTTTACCGCGACGGCCTCTTTGCTTACGGCGCCACCCGCGGCGACGGGACTACCGGCGAGGACATCTCGGAGAACCTGAAGACCATCGGTCCGCTGGCCCTCCGCCTGCAGCGGCCGGCCGGGGAGAAGCCGCCCGCCTTCCTCGCCGTCCGGGGCGAAGTCATCATGTCCAAGAAGTCCTTCCTGAAGCTGAACAAAGAGAAAGTGGAGAGGGGGGAGGCGCCGTTCGCCAACCCGCGGAATGCCGCCGCCGGGACCATGCGGCAGCTCGACCCGAAAAAGGTCGCCGCCATGCCGCTCGACATCTTCTTCTACGATATCCTCGGGGTCGAAGGCCGGGAGTTCGCCAGCCACTGGGAGGAGCTTGAACAGCTCCCCGCGTGGGGGCTCAAGACCGACTCCCACAGCCGCAGGGCGGAGACTTTCGAGGAGGTCAAGCGCTATCGCGACAAGCTGGGCGAGGAGCGTGATTCCCTGGACTACGAGATCGACGGCATCGTCGTCAAGCTCGACGACCTCCGGCTGCGGGACGAGATCGGGATGAGGGAGCGCAGCCCGCGGTGGGCGATGGCCTGGAAGTTTCCCCCTAAAAAAGAGGTCACGACGCTCGAGGACATCGTCGTCCAGGTGGGCCGGACCGGCATCCTGACGCCCGTGGCGCTCCTTTCGCCCGTCGACGTTGGCGGCGTCACCGTGAGCCGCGCCACCCTGCACAACGAAGACGAGGTCCTGAAGAAAGACCTCCGGGTCGGCGACAAGGTCCGGATCGCCCGGGCCGGCGACGTGATCCCCGAGGTCATCGAGAGGATCCCCGAACCCGGGGGGAAGAGAGGCCAACCGTTCGCCATGCCGAAAACCTGCCCGGTATGCGGCACGGCGGTGCTGAGGGAGGGCGCCTATTATTTCTGCCCGGCCGGCCTGTCCTGCAGGGCCCAGCTCATCGGCCACATCCTCCATTACGCCTCCCGGTACGCCATGAACATCGACGGTCTGGGCGAAAAGATCGCCGCCCAGCTCGTCGACCGGGAGATGGTCAAGGATGTCGCCGACCTCTACGCTTTGGGAACCGGCGGCCTGCTCGAGCTCGAGGGGTTCGCGGAGAAATCGGCGGAGAACCTGCAGCGGTCCATCCGGTCGGCGATGAACCCCAAGCTCGACAGGTTCCTGCTGGGAATGGGGATCCCCCAGGTCGGTCGGCACGTGGCCCGCGTTCTCGCCGAAAAATACCGGAGCCTGGAAAAGCTCGAGAAAGCTCGCGAGGACGACCTCCGCGAGACGCCGGGAGTGGGGCCCGAGATCGCCAGGAGCGTCGCCGAGTTCTTCTCGGAGGAAAAAAACAGGGCGGTCCTGCGGAAGATTTGGCAGGCGGGCGTCGTCGTCGAGGCCATGCCGGAGAGCCCGCGGGGCCGGGCCCTGGAGGGGAAGACTTTCGTCTTCACGGGCGAGCTGGCGGGCCTCAAGCGGTCCGAAGCGCAGGCGCTCGTGGCGGAGCTGGGGGGGCGGGCCGCCTCGAGCGTCAGCAAGTCGACGGACTACGTGGTCGTCGGCGAGAACCCGGGCAGCAAGTATGACGACGCCCGGCGGCTCGGCGTGACCGTCCTTGACGAAGCGGCATTCAGGAAGCTTATCGGTCAAGCGTCATAAGCCGGATCCGGATCCGAACATTCCTCAACCTCGGGGTCAGGTTACTTATCGAATCGGCGGGGGGCAGCCCGGGGGTTGGACCTCATCGCCTGCCGTTCGACCTCCGGCCCGTCCACCGGGCACTCCGGGTCAAGGTGGACCGCCGGCCGCCGCGCTCCTTGACAGCGCGCAACCGCGAGACTATATTTCTCGGACCGAAGGCGCGCCGCGATCGCTCTCGAGAGTCACCCGCGAGGCGGCGGACCGGCGAAGGAGCGCGCAGAAAGGAGATCGAGCATGGCGAACATCAATACGAAGAAGGGTGTCATCGGCATCCTCACGGGCGGCGGCGATGTCCCCGGCCTCAACCCGGCCATCCGCGCCGTCACCCTCCGGGCGATCCGGGAGGGCTACCGGGTCATCGGCATCCGGCGGGGCTGGGCCGGGCTGGTCGACATCATCAGGGACAAGGACGCCGACAACGCGGACTGCTGCCAGGTCCTTACGGAAGAGATCGTCAACAAAGTCGGCCGCACCGGCGGAACGTTCATCCACACCTCGCGGACGCGGCCCAGCCACGTCCCGGACGTCAACGTGCCGGCCCACCTCCGGGACAAGTATGGGAATAAGGTCAACGACCTCACCGACGAGGTGCTGACCAACATCGACTGGCTCGGGCTGGATTCCCTCATCCCGATCGGCGGCGACGACACGCTGAGCTACGCCGTCCATCTCCATCAGAAGGGCATCAAGGTGATCGGCATCCCCAAGACCATGGACGGAGACGTCCCGGGGACCGACTACTGTTTGGGCTTCAGCACCTGCCTCACCCGGACGATCAGCCTGACGAACGCCCTGCGCACGACCGCCGGCTCCCACGAGAGGTTCCTCTGCATCGAGATCTTCGGGCGCTACGCGGGTTTCACCTCGCTCCTGCCGACCATGGCCGGCGCCGCCCACCGCTGCGTCATTCCCGAGCGCCAATTCAACATGGAGCGCCTCTGCGAGCTCCTGGCCGAGGACCGGGCCGAGAACCCGAGCGGCTACGCCGTCGTGCTTGTCTCCGAAGGGGCGATGCCCGCCGGCGGGGACATGGTGTTTAAGAGCGAGGAAAAGGACATGTTCGGCCACAAGAAGCTCGGCGGGATCGGCGATTATGTCGCGCAGCAGCTCAAGGAGCTCTCGCCGAAATACAACAAGGGCCGCCGGGTCAATGTCATCGAGCAGAAGCTGGGCTATCTCGTCCGCTGCGGCGATCCCGACGCCGTGGACTCGATCGTCCCCATGGCCTACGGCAACCTGGCGCTCGACTTGATCATGGAGGGCAAATCCGGCCGCATGGTCTGCCTGCGGAACGGCGAGTACGACAACATCCCCATCGACATCGTCACGAGCAAGAAGAAGGTCGTGGACGTCGACAAGTACTATGACCCCGACCGGCTGCGGCCGCTCTACACGAGCTTCCACCAGAAGCCGATGTTCATCATGACGACCGACTGAGCGCCCGCGCCCGCGAGCTTGGTGAATTCCCGGCGGTTCAAGCCTTCTTATCCTCAATAACCGCGTCCGGCTCGTCGGGCTGGCCTTAGGGAATGGCCGCCTGGTCAACGCCCTCCTCGCCGTCACTCTCGCGTTTTTCTTATATTTTGTGTTTGCGCGAGATCGCCGCGCTGTTCTAAGCCTTGCGCCGCCCGACAAATTGACTAAAGGAGGGCGTTCCGCTACAATTTTTTCAACTCGGCGGTGTAGCTCAGACGGTTAGAGCATGCGGCTCATATCCGCAGTGTCGGGGGTTCGATTCCCTCCACCGCCACATTTTCCCCCGGCGCGCGCCGGTTTCGTCGGCAAAGGAGGATCGGGAAGCCCGCTCAATCCCGGCATCACCGATGAACACGGATAAACCCGGCCGGCCGGCCTCCCCCCGTCGTCAGCCCGAGGCCGTCCGCCTCCTCGACAAGGTCCGGAAGACGATCGAGCGGCACGGACTCGCGGGAACCGGGGACAAGATCCTCATCGCCTACTCCGGAGGCGCGGACTCCACGGCCCTTCTCGAGGTTCTGCTGCGCCTTCGGGACGCGTTGTCCCTGCGCCTGGCCCTGGCCCATTTCAATCACCTCTTGCGACGGACCGCGGGCGACGACGAGGAGTTCGCCGCCGAGCAGGCCCGCCGTCACGGACTCCCGTTATATCTCGGACGGGAGGACATCCGGGCTTATGCTGCGGAGGCGGGACTGAACCTCGAAGAGGCGGGCCGCGGGCGGCGGTACGAATTCCTCAGAACCACAGCTGTCCGCGTGGGTGCGAACCGGATCGCCACCGGGCATAACATGACGGACCAGGCCGAGACCGTGATCCTGCGGATCCTCAGGGGCACGGGACCGACGGGCCTCGGAGGTATCTCCCCGTCGGTCGCCGGTCTGATCATCCGGCCGCTGCTCGATGTCGAGCGCGGCGAGATCGAAGCCTTCCTGCGGGCCGAAGGGATCCGCTGGCGGGAAGACGAATCCAACCAGGACCGCCGGTATCTCAGGAACCGGGTCCGGCTCGACCTGATCCCTTACTTAAAGACGGATTTCGAACCCGCCGTCGTCCGGCAGCTGGCGCGCTTGGCCGAGATCTGCCGCGAGGAGGACGCCTTCCCGAGGGGATCTGACCGGCCGGCCGGGGTGATGAAGACTCCGGCCGTTGAGGGTGAGGCCGCGCTGGACGCCTCGGAGCTGGCCGGGCTGCCGATCGCGGCGGCGCGGCGTCTGGTCCGTGATTTCCTGCTCGGAGCAAGGGGCGATCTTCGGCGGCTGGCTTTCCTGGACATCGAGGCGGTGCGCCTGCTGGGCGAGCACAAAGAGCACAGCTTGCCGGGAGGGCCGGTCATCCGCCGAGACGGCGGCCGCATCCGGGTTTCCGGGAAGCGGGAACCGGTGCCCCCGACCCCGTTTCATTACGTCTGGAACGGCCGGGGCACGCTGAGGACAGACGAGTCGGGTCCGGGCTGGCGCGCCGAGACCTGCCCGGCGGCCGAGGCCGGCGTCCTGGCCCACGACGACGCCGCCCGGGCCTATCTTGACGCCGACAAAGTCAAGCTGCCGCTCATTGTCCGTCCCCGTAAGGAAGGCGACCGCTATCAACCCCTGGGGGCTCCCGGCCGGAAGAAGCTTAAGGAGATCATGCGGGCGCGCGGCGTGCCGCTCGACGAGCGCGACCGCCTGCCCGTTTTCCTATGCGAGGGAAAGATCGCCTGGGTCCCCGGCCTGCCCGTCGCCGAGGAATTCAAAGTCACCCCCGCCACCAAAAAACTTCTTATTATCCGCCGATCCTGACCTCGCTCTCCTGCCTATTGAGGCGGGAGGCGAGGACCGGCATTATAAAGAGTCTTACCGGTAGCAAGGGGACGGGCTCAAGGCGGCTGACCGGTGGCCCGGTTCGGGGGCCCCCCGCAGCCCGAACGTTTGATGGTTCAGGTTCTGCGGAGGGGAATCGACTTCATGGGCCGTTCGGGATCGGGGGTGAATCGGGCCAGAGCCGGTCAGCCGACGAAATCCCCGCGCTCACCGCATTCTATAGGTAATTTTCCTTCCAGATCTCGAACACCAGCAGCGCCCAGAGCTGGTGGCTGTAGTTCTCGCGGCCGGCAAGATGCGCGTCGATCATCCCCTTGACGAACCCATAATCGAACAACCCGCCGTCGCGGAGTCTCTTTTCGCTGAGGTGGTCGAGGAGGAGGCCCTTGAGCTCGGACCGCAGCCAGTGCTTGATGGGGATGCTGAACCCCTCCTTGCGGCGGTAGATATTCTCCCGGGGCAAGAGCCTCTCCACGGTCTTCTTGAAGATCCACTTGGTCGTCAGGCCGCGGAGCTTGACCGATCCGGGCAGCCGGAAAGCCAGCTCGACCAGCCGATGGTCGAGAAGCGGCTCCCTCGCTTCGAGCGAAGCCGCCATGCTCATCCGGTCGACCTTGACCATGATGTCGTCGACGAGGTAGGTCTTGAGGTCGAGATAGAGCTCGCCGTTCACGGCGTCGAAAGCGGGGAGCTTCTCGTAGATCTCCCGGAAGGGATCGGTCTCGAAGATATCGCGAGGGCCGCCGAGCCGGTCCTGGAGATCCGCGGTGTAGAGAGAGCCTTTGTCGCGCCGCGTCATAAAGCTCATCCACCGGAAATGGCGGTTGCCGGGCGGCTCCTCCAGGCCCTTGAGGAACCGCTGCGATTTGTTCCAGACACCCTTTTTCCTGGCCGAGGGCGGCAGGCGGTTGAGGAGCGAGGATAAGGCGGGCCCCCCCGCCGCGACCGGTTTCCGGGAGGCGAGCCGCTGGGCCTGGTAGTGCTCGTAGCCCCCGAAGATTTCGTCGCCGCCGTCGCCGGAGAGCGCCACCTTGACGCTTTTCCGGGCCATTTCCGAAACCAGGTAAGTCGGGAAGATCGAAAAATCGCCCAGGGGCTCGTCCAAGTGCCGGATGAGCTTCTGGGTGAGGTCGAGCGCCCGGGGCTGGATGATCAGCTCTTCGTGCTGCGTCTCGAACCGCTCGGCGATCTTACGGGCGTACTTGAGCTCGTCGTACGATTCGTCCTCGAACCCGATCGAAAACGTCCGGAGAGGGGAGGCGCCGAGCTCCCTCATCAGCCCGACGATGGTCGAGGAGTCGATCCCGCCGCTCAGGAAGGCGCCCAGGGGAACATCGCTGACCAGCCGGAGCTTGACGGATTCCTTGAGCAGCTCGTAGATCTCGTCGCAGACGTCGGGCAGGTCTTTCCGGCGGAAGCCGGGAGCCGGCTCCCGGCAGGGGTAGATGTCCCAGTATTTTCTGACCTCGACGCGGCCCCTCTTGTACACGAGATACGACGCGGCCGGGAGCTTGCGGATGTTCCTGAAGATCGTGAGCGGGGCCGGGATGTATTCGAGGGAGAGGTAGAGGTCGAGCGCCGCCGGGTCGACCTCGCGGGCCACCCTCGGGTCGACCAGGATGGCCTTGAGCTCGGAGCCGAAAAGGAGCGTGCGGTCCGGCAGGATCGTGTAGTAGAGGGGCTTGATGCCCAGCCTGTCCCGGACGAGCAGCACCTCGTCGTTCCGCTCGTCGGACAGGGCGAAGGCGAACATCCCCCTGAGCCGGTGAACGAACTCCTCGCCCCATTCCTCGTAGCCGTGGACGATCGTCTCGGTGTCGGTGCGCGTTGCGAACTTGTGACCCCCGGCGATGAGCTCGTCCCGGAGCTCGGGAAAGTTGTAGACCTCGCCGTTGTGGGAGGCCCAGACGGTGCCGTCTTCGTTGGCCAGCGGCTGATGGCCTCCTTCGACATCGACGATGCTCAGGCGCCTCGCCCCGAGCGCCGCGCTCCTCCCGATATGGATGCCCTGGTCGTCGGGACCGCGGTGGACGAGCGTCCGGCACATGGCTTCGAGGAGCGGGGCGGGAAGCGCGGTGGGTGTCGCTGTCGCCAGGCCGCAGATACCGCACATTATGGTTCGGGGACGAGCTCGAGCTCGAAGAACACACCCAGATAGCGGCGCTCGAGGCTCGCCTGGTCCTCGAGATAGGGGATGGCGCCCTTGGCGGGGTTGATCGAGATCCTGTGGAGATAGCGGCTCTCCATCTGGAACCCGCGGCCCACCGGGAAGCTGAGCGTCCCCCACTGCTTGGGCTGGAGGACCGTCTTTTGGGTTTTTCCGTCGACGCGCACTTTGACCTCGTTGTTGGCCCGGGGGTTATTGAGGATATGGACGTCGATCCGGCTCAGGGGATAGTAGGTTTTGAGGACCATCTCGCAGGTCTTGTCGCCTCGGGTCCAGATGCCGGTCGATTCGAGCTTGGGATAGAAATTGTCGTCCAGGAAGTGGATGAACTCGCGGTGGGGCTGGGGCTTGCCGGGCCAGATGTGGACGCGGAAGGCCTGCGGGTTCGTGTTCGTCGGGAAGTTGTTGACCTGGGTCAGTTCCAGGGGGAGGGCCTTGATCGGGAACCGCTTGGCGTGGGTGGCCGGGTCGGCCGACGACCGGAAGGGACTGACCAGGATCTGGGCGATGAACACCGCCGCCACCACCCAGACCGCCAAGATCTGCCGCCAGTTCCGGTTCTCCGCCGGCAGAAAGAAAAAGAGCGGATAGATGTTCAGGAAGTAGCGGTTGGCCAGAGTGCCCCCGCCGCCGCCGTAGTTGTCCGGCATCATGACGATGTAGATCATCATGCCGCCCGCCAGGGCGGCGAAGACGAGCCAGCGGTCGAACCGGCGCCTGGCCAGGAAAAAGACGGCGAGCGCCAGCAAGGCGGGAAAGAAGTACCAGGCGATGCCCGTGAACCGCCCGAAGAAATAATAAAAGATGTTGTAGACGATGAACTTCGGGGGCAGGAGGAATTTTTCGAAGTAGCCTTCCGAGGTCATCGTGCCCCCGGTCGAGTCGAAGGTCACGGCCTGTTTTTCGAGCGGGAATTCGCCGATGAAGGTCTTTCGCTCGCCGCCCTGGTAGTTCCATTCCCCGGTGAGCCGCAGGTTGGCGGCGAACAGGACGCCGGCGGTCAGCGCGAAGACGAGCGCCATCAGAGCGGCCCGGCCGAACTTCTTCCGGACGAGGTAATAGAGGACGAGCGGGCCCATCAGGACGATGTTCGGGGGCTTGGAGAAGAAGGCCAGGCCCGCCAACAGGGCGGCCAGGTAGTCGCTTCCGGGGGAGAGCAGGAAAGCCTGCCAACGGCCGGACGGGGTCGCGGCCGGGTTGACTTCCCGGAACCTGAGCTTGTACAACCACAGGAAGACGATGGCGAAGGCCAGACACAGGTTGAAGAAATCGGGGGAGATCCAGAGAAAATAAACGATCGCCACCGAGCCGAAAAGAAACGACAAAACCCAGGCGAGCGACAGCGCGGAGCTGTTGAAGAGCTCGAGGTAGCGGAAACCCATGAGGAGCACGAGAAGAAGAAGCACGGAATGGAAGACGAGAAAGCCGTTATAGCCGAAGACACGGACGAAGGGGGCCGCGAACAGCGAGTAAGCCCAGGACTTGGCGAAGTAGATCTTGCCGCCGGGGGTCTTCTTGAGGAAGATTCCCTGCGGGCCGGCGTTGAAATCCTGGTAGTAGCGGACGAGGTCCTTTTTGGTGTATTCGAGGTCGTGATCGAAAGCGATGCTTTGAGTGAGCGCGTAATAGACCGCCTGGTCGGCGAACAGGAACCCCCTGTGGACGGCCGGGAGGTTGAGGAAAAGCGAAAAACCCAGGCAGAAGATGAAGATGACCAGAATGACGGTCAGGGCGGCCTTTCTGTGCCCCGGTGGAGCCTCTATCATCTTAACGTCCTGTTCCCAGTGAATACCATATCGGAGCGGCGAATTCAAACGCCCAACAATAACCGGCAAGCCTCTTTCTTCGTATGAGGCTGGAGGATATGGCGGGGGTGGCGCGGCGCCAGTCCCTGCCCGCCCGGAGCGACGGGGACCCCTCTCCCCTTGGAGCGCGCAAACTGTCGTTGACGGGTGAGGCGCGAGGACGGACAGGGGCGCGCCGTGACATGACCCCATTGAGGGACAACACAATCACACGAATGGAGTTAAATCCTAATGATTGTAGAGGCCGAGGTAAGCTCGGATAATCGTCTCGCCCCAGACGAGGGCGACGAACGCCGCCGGCGCGAGGAACGACCCGAACGGCAGGGCGTGCTGCAGGTCCTTTTTCCGGAAGGCGATGAGGAAGGCGCCGACGAGCGCGCCGCTGAACGACGCCAGGACCAGCGTCAGCAGCGTTCCCCGCCAGCCGAGGTAGGCGCCGACGAAGAGCATCATCGTCACGTCCCCCAATCCCAGCCCCTCTTTCTTCCGCAGGAGATAGTAAGCGCCGTAGACCGAGAGCAGGAATCCCCCGCCGAACACGGCCCCGCCGAGCGCCCCCCGCAGGCTCAAGTCCGGGCGGACGGCCGCGTAGGCGAGCGCCAGGACGAGCCCGGGCAGGGTGATGGCATCCGGCAAAATCTGATGGAAGAAGTCGATGAAGCCCAGGGCGATAAGAGCCGCGGCGAAAACGCAGGCGGTGACCAACTGCAGGCTCAGGCCGAACCGGAAATAGAGGATGACGAACGCTGCGGCCGTCAAAAGCTCGACCACAGGGTACAGGGGCGAGATCCTGACGCCGCAGTCGCGGCACCGGCCTCCCAGGAGAAGATACGAGACGACCGGGATGTTGTCGTAGGGCCGGATCCGCCGGCCGCAGCGGGGACAGGCCGAAGGGGGGGTGGCGATGTTCTCGCCCCGCGGCAGGCGGTGGATGACGACGTTGAGGAAGCTCCCCCAGACGAGGCCGAAGGCGGCGACGATTATCTTTTCCACCAAATGCTCGGGGGCGAGACTTCGCCCTTTTGAGGATCGTAGAGATAATCGCGGCCGTCGAGGTCGAGGGGAAGGTCGGGGAGAAGACGGGTCCGCTCAAGCTCCGTCAATTCGGCCGGCAGCCGGCCGTAGTGTTCGTGAAACCGGGCGAGCGCCGCCTGGATGACGCCGATGTCCGCGGCCGACTTGACCTGGTAAAGGTGATTGTCGGCGATCTTCCGGATGCGGTCGTCCGTCGCCGTTTCCCGCACTTCGAGCCACATCTCCCAGGCCGTCTTCAAGTCCATGGTCTTGAATCCCGCCGCCGCATACAGCCGCTTGACGATCTCCGGCGCTCCGGGGATGCGCATTGCTTTCTCGTAGTAACGCTTGGCGGTCTCATAGTCTTTCGCCTTCTGGGCGTAGTGCCCGGCCTCGAACGGGAACAGCCACTGACCGGGGTTTTTCGCCAGCCCCAGGTCCAGGATCTTGAACGCGAGATCGAGGTCCCTGGCCTCATAGGCGGCGATCAGGGCGCCCACTTCGTAGGGGTCGGAATAGCGCGGGTCCAGCTCGGCGATGATGGAGAAGATGTGCTCGAGGTTCTGGAAGCGGTCGACCACCGTGTAGGTGCTGTAGTACTGGATGGCCCAGAGATAGATGAGGTCGGCTGCCAACGATGAGTAGCCGAGCGTGGCGTACTTCAGGAACTTGCCCGAGGGGATGTAGATGATGGACGCGCCGGGGATCTTCTGGCGCGGTATCCGGTCGACCGCGGTCTTGAGGGCCATCAGCCCGGCGCAGGACGCGAGCAGGATGCCGGTCAGGGCCAGGCTGGCGATGCCCCGGCGGCGGGCGCGGACGACTTTCATCGCGGTCAGACGAAATCCCGTTTCTTGAAGATCAGCACGGCCAGCACCAGGATGAACAGCGTATAGGTCAGCCCGTAAAGGGCGGAGACGGCATAGTATTGCGGCAGGATCTTGAGCCCGTAGACGGCGTCGGTCTTGTAGTTGAAATTCTCGAGATCGGGGAGAATGGCGTAGAGAATACGGAGCGCAACCCGGGCCGGCCCCGGCCGGGCTTTCTCGATCAGGGTCTGCAGGCCCCAGGAGAAGTGGCCGATCACGAAAAACGCCAGCGTGAAGACGCGAACTCAGGATCGGCGTCGAAAAACAGGAGAACAGCATGGCCACGGCCGTGATCAGGACGAGCTCCAGGAAGATAAAGACCACGGCCAGGACAAGGCGCCCGTCCACCCCGGACGTGTGGGCCAGCACGACGACCAGGAAGGCCAGGGCCATCGCGGCCGTCAGGACGAACAGGGTCAGCACCAGCCCGAGGAACTTGCCCAGGAGGAACTGCCAGCGCTCGATGGGCTTGGCCAGCAGGGTGTGATCGTTTTTTTATCGATCTCCTTGTAGACGAGGCCCGTGCCGATCAGGACCGCGATCAGCAGGCCGAAGAGAGAGATCGAGGCCAGCCCCACGTCCTTGATGATCTTGACCCGGTCGCCCACGGTGAGCACCGCCAGCACCCGCGAGAAGACCACGGCCACCAGGGCGAAGAAGAAGGGAAGATAGAGGATCCTGTCCCGGATCCCCTCCCGGAAGGTGTTGACGGCGATGGCGGCGACCTTCATGACTGTTTGACCGTCTCCACGAAGATGTCCTCAAGCGTCTCCGTGCGCGGGACGAGGGAGTGGATCCGGGCCCGCCGTTCCCGGACGAGGCCGACCAGGGCATCGACCTGGTCTTCCTGGAAGACCTTGATGAGGATCCGGCCGCCCCGGATCGAGACCGGCTCTCCGAGGTCGATGAGGTCCGCCTCGGCCAGGCCGGACAGGGTGACCTCGGTGTAGAGAACCTTCTCCGAGATCAGGTCCTGGAGCGCGCCCTGGCTGATGACCCGTCCGCCGGCGACGATGGCCACCCGGTCGCAGATCATCTCGATGTCCTGGAGGATGTGGGAGCAGAGAAAGACCGTCTTGCCCTCCTGCTTGAGCCGGGCGATGATGTCCCGGAGCTCTTTCCGGCCGAGCGGATCCAGCCCGCCCAGCGGCTCGTCGAGGAGCACCAAGTCCGGGTCGTTGATCAGCGCCTGGGCCAGTCCGACCCGCTGCAGCATGCCGCGCGAGAACTTGCGGAGCGGCTTGCCGGACGCCCGCTCCAGGCCGACCTGTTTGAGCAGGGCGGCGGTCTTCGCCTTCCTGGCCCCCTTTTTGATCAGGAAGAGCTGTCCGTAGAAATCCAGGAACTCGGCGGCGGTGAGATAGTCGTAGAAGTAGGGTTGTTCCGGCAGGTAGCCGACGCGCCGCCTGGCCGCGGCGTCCAGGTGATGCCGGCCGAAGATCTCGATCTTGCCCCGGTCGGGAAAGATCAACCCCAGGACACATTTCAGGGTTGTGGTTTTTCCGGCCCCGTTGGGCCCCAGGAAACCGAAGATCTCGCCGGCGGTCACCGTGAACGAAACGCCCCTCAAGATCGGCCGCTTTTTAGGGATAAACCCCGAGGCAAACGTTTTATGGAGATCTTCGACGTTGAGTGCTGTGAGCATCTGCCGATTTCTTATTATATTTAAAGGAACCCGGAAAGGAAAGCGTGCTCCCGCCGATTGCGCCGCCTAGCGGTGCGTTCGTAAATAACTTGGCTTTATAAAAGAGCAACGAAGACGCACCACCGCGGGGGAGTTTGAGGGGGAGGGCGTGTTCCCCTCAGGGGGTCAGTGGAGTGAAACGAAACGCCGAGGGGAGCTTGACTCCCCCCGGAAGTGTCCCGTCATATACAGGGCTTTGGAAGGAACTTGCGAGACGGGACATTAGCGGAGCCCGTCGATGCCCCGGGCGTTGGCCAAGAGCGATTCCTGGGTGTAGAGATGCTCCCGCTTGATGGCCAGCTGGGCCGCGAGCCTGTCCTTGGCCGCGCCCGCGGGCAGCCGGGCGATGAGCTCATCGTAGGCCGCGATGAGCTTTTCCTCTTCGGGGACGAGCGCCTGAAGGGCGGCCAGCCGGCTTTCGCCCGGGTAGAGGATGGGCATGGGGTGCAGGCTGGATTCGCGGCCCGCCGCGTCGGTCGAGGCGTTCTCGATCTGGATGACGCTGCCGAGCTCGACGAGGAGCCCGGCGTTCTTGTCCCAGTGCCGCATGTGGTTGATGCTGTTCTTGAACAGCCGGAAAGTGAGGTCCTGGTGGTCGCTGAAGAGCATGGCGCAATTCAGGTAGCGGTGCATGATCTCGTTTTCGAGACGGGTGATGGCGTGCAGCGCCTGAACGTCCTCGCGGCAAACCGCGTCCGGCCCTTCACGGAAGCACATCGCCTCCGTCCCCCCTTCGCGCTCCACCGCCTCGATGGCGGCCGCGAACTGGCGGATATGCCGCTTCTCGTCGCTGGCGATATTCAGGATCATGTTCTGGAGCTCGGGATATTTTCCCCCCTCCCAAGCGACGGAAAGGTAGAGGTCGGTCACCTCCTCCTCGGTCTTTTTATCCCGCCGGAGATTGTCGATGATCCTGGGGTAGCGGACGACTTCGTCGGTCTTGAAAGTCGGGCGGCCGCCCATCTTGGAGATGATCAAGCCCAGCTGGTAGGCATGGTACATCTCGTCGATCCCGATCTGGATCGATTGGGAGCGGGCATCGGTGCGGCTCCGCATGACGGGGTCTTCATAGCAGAATTTCCCCCTCGGCATGGAGTAGGCGTGGATGACGTATTCAAAGCTCACCGCCCACTCATGCCGGAGGGCGGTCTCCAGGAGATGCCGCGCGTCTTCCGGGTTCGTCACCGTAATCTTCTTTTCCACGTCGCCTCCTCTCAAATGGCTTCCCTCAGATTATAGTCATCCTCCCGGGAAATGAAAAGGCCGGGGCGGGGTGAACCCGGCCGGCGGAAATTCACCCCCTGAACTACCCCGGGGGGTGATTGCCCTGTCCGGGGGGCCGTGAAAACATGAAGCCATTGCAGCCTCAAAGGCTCGAGATTCTCTCATCCAAGGCGAAGCCGAGGTTGTGAAAAAGGGAGAGGGGCTAAGATCCCTCTCCTCCCCACCCTCCTTTCAAACTCCCTTGAGTCGAAAAATCGACCCGGGGGAGGACTATTTGATTTTTCGGACGAAGAGATATACTTAGTAAAAGAGCCAGGACACGCATGGAAGAAGAACAGCCTGTTTGCCGCCGACGCGAGGACCTGGAGATCGTCCCGACGTCCTACAAGGGGAGCGCCGCCATCCTGGTCAGGGACCACTTGGGGCTGGTGGCTGAGCCGGTCCTTCTCCAAGGCGAGGCGGTAGCGTTGTTCGGCCTGCTCGACGGCCGGAGAACGGTCCGCGACATCCAAATGGCGCTTGTCCGCTCGAGAGGGGGACGGCTCGTGGACTCCGGGCTTCTCCAAGAGATCGTCCGGGAGCTCGATTCCGTCGGTCTCCTCCAGAGTCCCGGATACGAAGCGAAAAAACGCCGGCTGCTGGCCGACTATGCCAGACTCGAGGTTCGCGAGCCCAGCCACGCCGGGGTCTCGTATCCGGCAGAGCCGGACCGGCTGAGGTCTTATCTCGATGCGATCCTCGACGCGCCGGGAGAAGCGGGCCCCGTCGGCGGCGGACTTCCGGTCCTGGCCCTGGTCGCCCCGCACATCGACCTGGAGACAGGGAAGAGGGCCTACGGCTGCGCCTACCGGGCCATCCGGGGCGCGAAGCCCCGACGGGTCGTCTTGCTGGGAACGGGCCATTGCTTGGAGGACGGGGTCTTCGGCCTCACGGAAAAAGACTACCTGACGCCGCTCGGCCGGGTGGTCACCGACCGCGAAGCTGTGGGCCGGTTGCGGGCGGCCGGGAACGGTTGTCTGTCGTCTTCGGACTTCGCCCATCGCCGCGAGCACTCCATCGAGTTCGAGCTCATCTTCCTCCAGCATGTTGTCGGCTCGCCGTTCTCCCTCGTTCCCATCCTGTGCGGCTCCGTGTCGCAGCACCTGGAGCGCGTCTCCAGGCCGGCCGCCATCCCCGGGGTCGCCGGCGTCCTGGCCGAGCTGCGTCGCCTCAGGGAGGAAGACCCGGCGGGAACCTTGTTCGTCGCCGGCGTCGATCTCTCGCACATCGGTCCGAAGTTCGGGCACCGGGAGCGGGCGGCGGCCCTGTTGCCCGACGCCAAGGCTCACGACCGGGCGCTGCTCCGGGCCTTCGCGGCGGGCGACGCCGAGGAGTTTTGGGCCGAATCCCGGCGGGTCGGGGACAGGTACAACGTCTGCGGTCTGTCCGCGCTCGCTTTCCTGCTCGAGGTCCTGCCGGGAGCGACGGGCTTCCCTTTGGCATACGATTTTTGGCTGGAAGAGCCGACCCAGTCGGCGGTCAGCTTCGCCGCCGCCGTGCTGCATGCGGATATCGACAAATCGGGAGGTGGATCATGACGGATTTCGGCGGCGCCATCAAGGCTTCCTCCGCCTACAAGCTGGCCATCCTGGGGGTCCCGTTCGACGAAAAATCCTGTTTTCTCCGCGGAGCGGCGCTGGGGCCGGCGGCCATCCGGGCCGCCTCCACGGGGAAAGCCCTCAACCCCTGCACCGAGCTGGGCGTCGACCTCGAGCACGACACCGTGCTCGCCGACCTTGGCGATGTCGACACCTCGGGAGATGTGGACAAGACTTTTCTCCGGATCGAGACCGGCGTCCGCCAGATCCTGGCGAAGAAGGCCCGGCCCATCATCCTCGGCGGCGACCATTCCATCACCTACCCGGTCGTCCGGGCCCTGGCGAAAACCCACAAGGCGCTCGACATCCTGCACTTCGACGCCCACCCCGATCTCTACGATGACCTTTACGGGGACCGGTATTCCCACGCCTGTCCGTTCGCGCGGATCATGGAAGACGGGCTGGCCCAGGGACTCGTGCAGGTGGGGATCCGGGCGGCGACCGGCGACCAGCGCGCCAACGCCCGGCGGCACGGATCCCGGCTGATCGAGATGAAAGATTTCGCCGACGGCCTCGTCCTGGAGTTCGCCCGGCCGCTCTATATCACGTTCGATATGGACGCCCTCGACCCGGCGTTCGCTCCCGGGGTTTCCCATCACGAGCCCGGCGGGCTGTCCACCCGGCAGGTCCTCGACCTGATCCACAGGCTCAAGGCCGACATCATCGGCCTGGATGTCGTCGAGTGCAACCCCACCCGCGACCCTTCGGGCATCACGGCCGCGGCCGCCGTCAAGATCATCAAGGAAGTCGCCGGGCGGATGATCGGGAAGCGGGCCGCCGGCGCGAAGCCCAAAGCCTGAAGAAACTCAGATCAGCCGCGCGATCTTCTCCAGCCACTCGCGGTCGACTTCGGAGAAGGCGTCCAGGGTGCTGCTGTCGACGTCGAGGACGGCCCACACCTCGGGCCGCCCGGCGAAAAGCGGGACGACGATCTCGGATGCGGACCGGCTGTCGCAGGCGATGTGGCCGGGGAACTTGTGAACGTCGGGCACGACGACCGTCTCCCGGCGGTTGACGGCCGCCCAGCAGACTCCCTGGTTTTTCGCCAGGACCGGGCAGGCCAGAGCGCCCTGGTAGGGGCCGACGGTCAGCTCGCCCCGGTCCAGAACATAGAAACCGGTCCAGAAAAAATGGGGCAGCTTGTGATGAAGGAGGGCGGCCACCGTCGCCATCCGGGCCGTCGAGTTCAGCGTCTTCGCGAGATGGGTCTCGAGCTGGGTGTGGATCCGCGAGTAGCGCCTCGCCAGGGATTCTTTTCGGTCCATCACTTTATTTCTACACCCGCGCCCCAGCCGAGTCAATCCGGATTGACTTCGCCTGCCGGTCACGATATATCGTAGTCCGAGATTCTGGGAGGTACCCATGACCCAAAAGACATCCCCTATCGCGTTAGCCGTTCTCCTATGCCTCGCCGCGGGTTCAGGGTTGGCGGCGGACCAGCGCCAGGCCATCTATTCACTCGGCGTGGAGCTCGAGCAAGAGGCCGAGTCGCTGGCGCGGGCGAGCTTTGACCGCTTCAGCGGCCGGGACGACACCATCTCGGACGATGAGCAGGCCATCCTGTTCCAGTCGGAGGCTTTTCTGGCCTCCTGCCGGCTGTTTCTGAGACTCACCGAGGAGCGGTCCGACTATTTCCGTTCGGGCTACCTGAGGACCAATCTCTACAACGCCTTCCTCAACGTCAGCCGCTCATACCGCGAGTTCGAGGAAGCGATGCGGGCGGGGCGGGGAGGTTCGCGGAACACATCGGCTTGCCGGCGCCTCCTGTCCGCCATGGACGCCGAATTTTCGCGCTGGCCGTCGGCGGACAACTTGGCTTACTTGCATGAACGGTACGTCAAGACCGGCCGCGACACGGTCTACCTGATCGAACGCGAGGGCCCGGGGCGCTTTGTGCGCCGCGCGTTCAGAGACCTGGAAAGCCTCTATCGGTACAACTACGACCGGAAAAGAGGGAAGAACCCCTGGGATTTTCTTGTCCAGGTCGCGCCGGCCACATTGAACAAGATGCCCGAGGGAGAGACGATCGATCTGACCTTCGACGGTCTGCTGATCATCGAGGAAGGCGATCGGCCCGGCCGCGGCGTCTATCGTATCGAGGGGGACAAGAAGCGGGGATTGACCAGCCCCCAGGTCCTCCAGCGATTCGGCGGCTGGGCGAGAGTGTTCGAAGTGCCCGCCGAGGTCATCCTGAAATACGCCGAGGGCGAACCCATCAACTGAGCTTCCGTTCCCGGAAAGCACACCTCCCGGGCCGCGGTGAGGAGTGCGGGCTGTTGTCAGCAAAAGGGGGGTTGATGATGGGAACCAAAAAGGTGGGGGCTTTCTCCAGCCCGCGCAAGAAAGCCATCGTCATTATAGCATTCAAAAGTCAAAAGTAAAGAGCTTTTTTTATATTTTTTTTGGTTTGTTTTTTTCTCTTCGTTCTGTGACAATTGAGACAGTCACTCGCGATAGGAGGAGGCATGGAAGAGAAGAAGATCGATATCAAAGTCGACGAACATGTGGCGCTCGGGCAGTATTCGAACCTGGCCGCGATCCGCCACACGCGGGAGGAGTTCATCTTCGACTTCGCCTTCATGTTCCCCGACGCTCCGATGGGCAAGCTCATCTCGCGGCTGATCCTCAGCCCGGCCCACGTCAAGAGATTCCTGGAGGCGCTCCAGGCCAACGTCAAGCGGTACGAGGACAGCTTCGGCACGATCGTGCCCGGCGAGCCTCCGCCGTCGGTCGGGTTCATTAACTAAAATTGTCCTTGACAGAAAAGCGCCAATTCATTTAAATACTGGCGCGCATTCGAAGGCCAACGATTTAGGAGGCAGAAGTGAAGAAGTATATTGCGGCGGCGGTTTTTGTCTGTCTGCTGCTGGGCCTCGCGCCCGTCGGTGAGGGCTCCGGCTTCCTCATCTACGAGCACGGGGCGGCGGCCATGGCGATGGGCGGAGCTTTCGTGGCGGTCGCCAACGACCCCTCGACGATCTTCCACAATCCCGCGGGCATCGCCTTCCTTAAAGGGACTCAGGTCTCGGCCGGCACGACGCTCATCATGTCACAGTCGTCGATGACCCTGAACAAGTACCCCGATCCGTCCCAGCGCAATTGGGAGCAGGCCGAGCAGGTCTTCTACCCCTCGTCCTTCTACATCACTCACTCCCTGAGCGACAGAGTGGCGCTGGGGTTCGGTTTTTTCACACCCTACGGTCTGGGCGCCGAGTGGCCGAAGGAGAACCCGCTCCGCTACCTCGGCTATAAAGATGATATGAAGACGTTCTTTTTCAACCCGACGATCGCCGTCAAGCTGGCGGATACATTCTCGGTCGGGTTCGGAGTCTCCTACATCCACTCGACGGTCTTGTTCAAGACCGTGGACCTGGTGGATCTCACCAAGTACGGGCTCAAAAAGTACGATATTCCCTCGGAGCTTAACGGAGCCGGCGATGCCGTGGGCCTTAACGCCGGGTTTCTCTACAAGACAAGTAAGCTCAGCGTCGGGCTCAACTGGCGCAGCCAGTTCGACATCGAGTACAGCGGCGACCTGACCCTCGACACGTCGGCGATGGCCGGCTTGCCGGCGCCCTTCCAGCCCCCGACGTCCGACACGGGCACGACCACCTTCAAGTTCCCGAACATTTTCGGGCTGGGCCTGGCGTACAACGCGACGGAGAAGCTTCTCCTGTCGGCCGATTTCCATTATGTCACCTGGAGCCGGTACGACAAGTACATCGTGGACCTGGAGAAGCTCGAGGACATGGTGGTCCTGCAGAATTTTGACGATTCTTACCTCGTGCGGGGCGGCGCGCAGTATTCCTTCAGCCCCCGGTTTGCGCTCCGGGGGGGCTTCCTCTACGACCAAACGCCGCAGCCGGATGCGACCGCGGATCCGCTCCTTCCCGATGCCAACCGGATGGCTCTGACCGGCGGGTTCGGGTGGACGGTGGCGGGGAATTTGGTCCTGGATCTGGCCTTCCAGTATGAGCCGTTCGAGGACCGGACCGTCCCCAACCGCTATGCCCTGCAGGTGGGGTCGATCAACTATGGCGAGGGCACCTACGAGACGACGGCGTTGCTGTTCGGCGTAAGCCTGCGGTACGCTTTCTAAAGATTTCTATTTGGAGGTCATACATCATGGCTTTTGCATTCACTAACAAGAAGGGCGTGAAGTATTATCTGCACTCCAAGAAGGTCAACCTGAAAGGGGGACGGGAGCAGATGATCTACTATTTCGCCAAAGACGTTCGGCCCGGAGCCTTGGACGCCGTTCCCGCGGGCTACAAGGTCCAGGAGACCGAAAAGACCGGCATGCCGATCTTGAAAAAGGCCTGAGCGCCTTTTTCCCGCGATACCGAGAACACGTGACGGGGGCGGCCCCGGCGCGGGACCGCCCCCGCTCAGCCTCCCGGCGATCCTCATTTCTGCGAATTGACTCGGCCTGTTTTTCTGATTATACTCGGCGCATGAAACCTCGCTCGGTCCAGATGCTGGCGGCGTTTCTGTGCCTCGGCCTGGTCTGGGGCTGCGGTCCCGGAGCGGAAAAAACCGGCGCGCCCAGGTCCTCCCCGAGGCCGGAGATCGCCGTCATTCCCAAGGGCACCACTCACGAGTTCTGGAAAGCCATCCACATGGGCGCGCTGATGGCCGCCGAAGAGTTCGGCGTCGACGTGATCTTCAAAGGCCCGCAGAAGGAAGACGACCGGGCCCAGCAGATCACCGTGGTCGAGGACTTCGTCAGCCGCGGGGTGAGCGGCATCGTGCTCGCGCCCCTCGACGAGAGGGCCCTCCGGCGCCCGGTCCAGGACGCCGTCCGGGAGAAGATCCCGGTGGTGGTCATCGATTCCGGGTTGGAGGGGAGCGATCACGTCAGCTACGTGGCGACAGACAACTACAAGGGCGGCGTCCTGGCCGCCCGCCAGCTCGCGGAGATCCTGGGCGGACGGGGCAAGATCTTCCTCATCCGCTACCAGGAGGGCTCGGCCAGCACCATGCAGCGCGAAGCGGGCTTCCTCGACACGATCACGGCCGAGGCTTCCGGGGTTGAGATCCTGGTGCAGGATATGTACGCCGGGGCGACCACCGAGAGCGCCTATCAGCTGGCCGAGAATCTGCTCAGCCGGTTCCGCGACGTCGACGGCATCTTCAGTCCGAACGAATCCAGCACCTTCGGGACGCTGCGCGCCCTGCAGCAGGAGGGTCTGGCGGGCAAGATCGCCTTCGTCGGGTTCGATTCCTCGCCCAAGCTCGTCCAGGGGCTGCGGGACGGGCACATCAACGCCCTCATCCTCCAGAATCCCGTGAAGATCGGCTACCTGGGCGTCAAGCAGCTGGTCCTTCATCTGCGCGGCCAGGAGATCGAAAAGATCGTGGACACCGGCGTCTACGTGGCCACGCCCGCGAACATGGACGATCCCGAGATGAAATCCCTGCTGCTTCCGGATTTCACCAGGTTCCCGAACATCTGAATTGGCTGCCCCAAACCCCACCCCGCCCCTCCTCCGCATGGACTCCATCGTCAAGGATTTCGGAGCCACGCGGGCCCTCGATGGGGTGAGCTTCGACCTCCGGAAGGGAGAAGTCCATGCGCTCCTCGGCGAGAACGGGGCGGGCAAGAGTACGCTGATTAAGATCCTGAGCGGCGCCATCCCAGCGGATGGCGGCGCCATGACACTCGACGGGAAACCCTACGCCCCGGCCGGTCCGCTCGAGAGCCGTCGATCGGGGATCTCGGTGATCTACCAGGAGCGCAACCTGGCCCCCCACCTGACGGTCGAAGACAATATCATGCTGGGCCGGGAAGAGAGCCGGCATGGCTGGCTGCGGCGGAACGCCATGAGGGAGCGCGTGCGCCGGGTGCTGAGCCTCGTCCATCACGGCGAGATCGGGCTGGAGACTCCCGTCCTCGAGCTGGGGGTGGCCACCCGCCAGATCATCGAGATCGCCCGGGCGCTGGCCGAGGACGCCAAGATCCTGATCATGGACGAGCCGACGAGCTCTCTCTCCGGCGAGGATGCCCGGCACCTGTTCGAGATCATCCGCTCGCTCAAGGCGCGTGACGTGGGCATCATCTACATCAGCCATTTCCTGGAGGAAGTCCAGGAGGTCGCGGACCGCTTTACCGTGCTCCGGGACGGTCGGCTGGCGGGCGAGGGCGAGACCGCGGCCAGCTCGCTCGACGACATCATCCGAATGATGGTCGGCGGCGAGGTCAAGGAGCTTTTTGTCCGCCAGGGGCATGCGGTCGGAGAGACGGCCCTCGAAGCACGGGCGCTCAAGGGCAAAAAGATGGCGGCGGCCGTCGGCCTGGACCTCCGTCGCGGCGAGATCCTGGGGATCGCCGGGCTGATCGGCTCGGGGAGGACCGAGTTCCTCAGGACGATCTTCGGGATGGACCGGCTGGAAGGCGGCAGCGTCCGGACGGCAAGGTCCGGCACCCTCCGCGGCGGTCCGGGGCCGAGGATCGCGGCCGGCCTCGGCTATCTGAGCGAGGACCGCCAAGGCGAGGGCCTGGCCCTGAGCCGGTCCATCGTTGACAACCTCACCCTCAGCCGTTTCGAGCCGTTCGTCCGCTTCGGGTGGCTGAGCCTCAAGCGGCAGCGCCAAGCCGGCTGGGAATGGGTCCGCCGGATGAACATCAAAGCCAGGAGCCCTCTCCAGGAGGTCGCGCACCTCTCCGGCGGGAACCAGCAGAAGGTCGCCCTGGCGCGGCTGCTCCACCAGAACGCCGAGATCTTCCTCATGGACGAGCCCACCCGGGGTATCGACATCGGCAGCAAATCGCAGATCTATGAGTGCATGAGCGGCCTGGCCAAGGAAGGGAAATCGGTCCTGTTCGTCAGCTCCTATTTTCCCGAGCTCCTCGGGGTCTGCGACCGGATCGCTGTTTTTCACAGGGGGCACCTGGTCGACACGAGGCCGTCGCCCGGCTGGACGGAGGAATCCCTGCTGGTTGCGGCCACGACCGGTCGGGCGGCCGCGGAGCCATGAAAAGGATGGACGCCATGAAAGACTCGAACGCCGGGACCAGGAAATTCAGGATGATGATCAATTTTTTAGGGCCCTTCATGGGCCTCCTGCTGGTCATCCTGATCTTCGCGTTCCTTCCCGAGGTCCAGGACCGCTTCCTCAGGCTGGGCAACTTCAAGAGCGTCGCTACTCAATCCGTGATCGTCGCCCTGGGCGCGCTGGGGATGACCTTCATCATCATCGCCGGCGGCATCGACCTGTCGGTGGGCTCGAACATCGCCCTCGCGAGCTGCGTTACCGCCTACGTCATCAACGCCGGGCTCCCGCCCTGGCTGGGCCTGGTCCTGGGCGTCCTGACGGGAGGCGTCATCGGTCTGCTGAACGGGGCGCTGATCACCTCGCTCCGGGTCGTCCCGTTCATCATCACTTTGGGGATGATGGGTATCGCCAGGGGCGTCGCCAAATGGATGGCGGGAAATCAGAAGATCGACGCGCCCATCACCTGGGTCAACGAGCTGATGGCCCGAAGCCCCAGGCCCGGCTGGCTGCTGCTCGCCCCCGGCGTCTGGCTGATGATACTCTTCGCGGTGCTCACGGCCGTCATCCTGAAATTCACGGTTTTCGGCCGCCACGTTTTTGCCATCGGCTCGAACGAGGCCACGGCCCGCCTCTGCGGCGTCCGGACGAACAGGTCCAAGGTGCTGATCTATTCCCTGGCGGGGATGTTCTGCGGGCTGAGCGGCGTCATGGAATTCTCCCGGCTGACCGTGGGCGATCCCACAGTGGCCGTGGGGCTCGAGCTCGACATCATCGCCTCGGTCGTCATCGGGGGCGGCAGCCTGAACGGCGGCCAGGGCAGTATCCTGGGTTCGATGATCGGCGTCTTCATCATGTCGTTTCTGCGCAACGGCTGCACCATGATGGGCTGGCCCAACTACATCCAGGAGATCATCATCGGCGTCATCATCGTCGCCGCCGTCAGCCTCGATCAGTTCCGGTATCGGAAGGAGGCCTAGCCGTGAAAAAAACTGCCGAGCTGCAAAGCTCCGGACGCTATGCGCGGATGGTCCACGCCCGGGCGCCCCTGCGGATCAACGACATCGGCGGCTGGACGGACACCTGGTTCGCCAAGCAGGGCTGGGTCCTCAACATGGCGGTCATGCCCCCGGTCGAGGTCCAGGTCAAAGCCTACGAAAACAAGGAGAAAAGGAAGCAGCGGATCCTCGTCCATACGGAAAACTACGGCGAGAGCTTTTGGGTCAACCCCGAGAGGCCGACCCGCACCCCCCATCCCTTTCTTCAGCACATCATCGCCCGGGTCCCGCCGCCTCCCGATTACAAGCTGGAGATCAACCTCTTCTCCCCGGTGCCGGCGGGCATCTCGACGGGGACATCGGCGTCGGTCTGCGTGGCGCTCCTCGGCGCGCTGAGCCAGCTCCGGGACGGCGGGTTCGTCCTCAGGGACATCGTCTCGCTGGCGCATCGCGTCGAGACCGAGGACCTCGGCCAACAGAGCGGCATCCAGGACCAGTTCTCCGCGGCCTACGGCGGTATCTGCTACATCCACATGTACCGCTACCCGCTGGCCCGGGTCGAAAAGATCGCCCTCGAGCCCCGCGTCTGGGAGGAGCTCAATCGCCGGCTCTGTCTCATCTATCTCGGCCGGCCGCACCTCTCGACGACGGTCCATGACCGGGTGATCGCCAAGCTGGAGGGCGGGGGCCCGCAATGGAAAACCCTGGAGCGGATGAAGCAGCTACCCGAGCTCGGCAAGATGCATCTCCTTGACGGCGATTTGGACTCCTTCGGCGAGATCATGACCGAGAACAACGAATGCCAGAGGGCGCTCCATCCCGAGCTCGTCGGTCCCGACGCCGACGCCATCGCCCTGGCGGCCAGGAAATTCAAAGCCTCGGGCTGGAAGGTCAACGGCGCCGGCGGCCGCGGAGGTTCGATGACCGTCCTGGCCAACCGCGACGACGGGCTGAAGCGGAAGATGCTGCAAGAGATCGCCGCTCTGGGCAAGGGCATCCGGCCGCTTCCCGCGTCGCTGTCCTTTGCCGGGCTCGAAGCCTGGGAAGTATAGGCTCGGGAACTCAATCCACCGACGGGTCCTGTCCCGGTCCACCCCCGGCGTCCCGAACGGTGCATCTTGCCCGGGTCACATTCCAGAGTTGGTGCCATCAAACGTTCGGTCCGGCGGGGGGCCCCTGTCCCGGGCCACCCGTCGGTCTCCCTCTGCGCACACAACGCTCGCCTCCGGGTAATCTTCTTCGCCCATGCCCCGTTGCTCCGGGCGGTCAGGGACGGACGCCGTGCCACCCTTCCCAGGATCAAGTCCATTGCGAAAAATGGCGACGTTCCCTCGCAACGGGCAAAAAAAGAGGGCCTCCAAGGTTTTTATCGCGGGGTTGTCTAAGTTATCTGGAGACAAAATCACGGAGGTTCACGATGCGAAGAAAAATGGCACTCGCCGGATTGACCGCAGCCTTGCTTCTGGTCGGCTCGGCCGCCTCTTTCGCCCAGAACCCGCCAGAGAAGATGCAGCCCCGGGGCGCTTGGTTCTTTGCCGGGCAGCTCGGAGAGCGGATGGCGAAGTTCCTCGAGCTGACTCCCGACCAGCAGGCCAGGTTCGATGAGGTCAGGAAGGCGCGGCAGGACGAGGCGAAGGCTTTCCGCGAAGAAATGGGCAAGCTGCGTCCACAGCTCCGGGAGGCCATGAAGGACCCGAAGGCCGACCAGAATAAGATCGACGGTCTGATCGACCAATTGAGCCAGGTCCGGGCGGCTCACTTTAAGAGCCTGGTCAGAACGCACAAGGACCTGGAAAAAGCCCTGACACCGGAACAGCTCGAAAAATACCGGGAGGTCAGGTCCAGAATGGGGACGAGGCGCGGATTCGATCACGGTTTCGGACCGCGTCGCGGGATGCGTCATGGACGGGGCCCGCGTTCCTTCGGAGAACCCGGCAGGGGCGGGGAGGGGTGGTTTTAGTACCGGCGACGCGTCCATACTTCAGCCAGACTGGGGCCCGGGTGACCGGGCCCCTTTCGTTTTTAAGAGTGTTTTGAACCCGAGCACGGACGTCCCCCGTTCCTTTAATAATAAAACGTTCCGCCAGACGCCCCTGACTCTTAGCAGTTCAATTGTCCGCTTTAGGGGACAATATTCGCGCCGGTCGGCGCCGCCATATGGGAAGAGCACTTGGCACGCGGATTGCACAAGAGGAGGTGGAAGGAGAAAGGAAATGAGAAAGATCGCCTGGATCATCGCGGGGCTGGTTCTTTATTGGCCGCTCGGCCTGTCGGCCCAGAGCGAGGATTATGACGCCGCGAGCTTCGCCCGAGTGACCTACGTCAAAGGCGATGTGACCGTCACCAGAGCCGGCGATCTCGGGTCCGAGGAAGCGACCGTCAACGTGGCTCTCGTCGAGGGCGACAGGATCGGCGTTCGCGAGGGACGGGCGGAGGTCGATTTCGGCCGGAAGAACTTTCTCCGGATCGACCGGGGGACCGAGGTCGAGATTTCCAACCTTCCCCGCGGGGGGGACGACCGGACGAGGCTTCATCTTCGGTCCGGGCGGATCTATTTGCGCGTCAACAGCCTGGATCAGGAAAAAAACATCGAAGTCCACTCTCCCGACGCTTCTTATTATGTTCTGGAAGAAGGCTTGTTCCGTTTCGATGTGCGTTCGAACGCCGAGACGGAGCTGGCCGTGATCGAGGGATCGATCGAGGCTGCGGGGGAGGGGGGCTCGCAGATCATCTCCAGCCGCGAGCGCTTAGTCGCTTCGAACGGCCGTTTGGGCGCCCAGGGTGCCTATTCATACAGCCGGGACGATTTCGATAATTTCAACGAGGACCGGGACTCCAAGTACAGCCAGTATGTTTCGAACCGCTACCTGCCGTCCGAGTTGAGCGATTATGAGGAGGAGCTGTCCGATAACGGGAGCTGGGTCTATGAGCAGCCTTATGGCTATGTTTGGGCCCCGAGACTCAATTACTCGGATTGGCGGCCGTATTATTACGGCCGCTGGAGCTGGTATGCTTCTTGCGGCTGGACCTGGATTCCGGATGAGTCGTGGGGCTGGCCGGTCCACCATTATGGCCGTTGGGGATGGCGACTCGGGCTGGGCTGGTACTGGGTTCCCCAAGTTTCCTGGGGCCCGGCCTGGGTTCATTGGTACCATGGGAGCGATTACTACGGATGGTGCCCTCTCAGCTGGTACAATTATCCTTGTGTTCTGGCCGACAATATGTACTACGATCGTTACCACGGGTCGCATTACCCGGGGCACAACCGGGCGATGACGGTCGTGCACAGGAATCAACTTCAGAACCGGCATGTTTCCCATGTGGCGCTGAGCCGCCAGCAGGCCTCGGGTCTCGGGCACATCAATCTGGCTGCCCGGCAGCCGGACGTCAGGCCCGTGATCAACCGGAGCGGGCTGCGGAGCGCCAACTCTCTGGGAAGCGGCGCGCGGACCCAAATCCGGTCGTTCGAGCGCACGCTCGACAGGTCCTCGCTGGGCTCCTTGTCCCGAGTCACCGGCAGACCCGCGGACGGCAGCCGGGCGGCCGGTTCCGTCGGCCGGAGCGCGTCGCCGCGGACGGTTTCCCCCGGGGGACTCTCATCGGGCGGCCGGGTCACTTCAAACTCAAGGTCAACCGCCGGTTCGAAATCCACGGACAGGTCCTCGACCGTATCGAGGTCGAACGACAGGACGCCGTCGGCAAGGATCCAATCGGCCCCGAAACGGGACCGGGCGGAATCCGGGATTCCGTCGCGAACCAATTCGCCGGGAACTTCCGGCGGCAGGACGTACGCGCCCTCCTCCCGGTTGTCCGTGCCGGACCGCGGAGCGACTGTCCAGGGCCGCCAGGAGCCTCGCCGGTATTCTCCCAGTGCCGGCGTCAGCCCCTCCGGCACGACGTCGCGAGCGCGCTCGGGGAGCTCGCCCGATAGTCAGTCGCGGACACTGGGCAGGGCCCGGCAGACCGACAGGTCAGCCGGCCTCTCGCAAGGCAGCTCGGGAACCCAGTACCGCCCCTCCGCCTGGCCGCCCTCCCCTTACACTGGGGACCGGCTCGAAAAATCGAACGCCGTTTCGCAGAGCCGGGCCCGCTCCTTTTCGGGCGACCGGTCCTCGGCGGGGAAGACGTTCAGCTCCCCCGGCCGTTCCTCGTCGGGTTCCAGAAGCACTTTCTCCCCGCCCAACAGATCCTCTTCGAGCTCCGGCCGCTCCGACTCCGCGTCGAGCCGCTCGACCTCGGGTTCCCGGAGCTCATTCTCCACACCGAGCCGGTCGTCTTCAGGCTCCAGCCGTTCTTTCTCAGCCCCGAGCCGCTCCTCGTCGTCGGCCGGCCGCTCGGTGTCTTCGCCCGGGCCGTCTTCAGGCTCGGGCTCCGGTCGCAGCACCTCCTCCGGCTCGAGCCGGGGGTCGTCGGGCCCATCCTCCCGCGGCGCCGGGGGAAGGGGCTCGAGACGGGGCTGATCCCCGGGTCCCGGTTGCGCTCTTTACTTTTCTTTTTTACGGTGGTATAAGTTATTCCTATTTCCCGTCGTGGCCGCGCTGCCGGGCCCGATTTCAGTTTGGAGGTAAGACCGATGGTGCATCAGGTAAGGTATTCGAAGATCGCCGTTCTCGCCGCCCTCGTCATGCTCACGACTGCCGGGCTGGTTGCGGCGCAGGAATCGGGCCAGCAGGCGGCTCCCGCCGCCCAGCCGGAATTCGCAGGGGTCGTAAAAGCGGCTGTGGGCAAGTATTTTTACCTGCCGACCGCCAAAGGATACGACATCGTCGTCCAGGGGCAGATCGAGGGGAAAGACGCGAGCTCCCTGGCGGGAAAAGAGATCTTCCTTAAAGGTGAGGCTCTCAAGGACGAGCCTTCGCTCCTCGTCGCCGATACCATCGCCATCAACGAGGGCGGCGCCTCCCGGAACATCTTTACGAGGGCTGAGGAAGTCAAGGTCGACGACTACGTCGGCGCGGCCGCGCGGGCGACCTTTGCCCAGCTCAAGATCACGAGCGCCGACAAGGCGGCCGATTGGGAAGGCAAGGGCAAGGGCAAGGTCTACGGCCGCCTGATCACCGCGAAATCGCCGGCCGGTCAAGAAACCTACACCATCTCCGTTCTGGATGAGAAGGGCAAGGAGGTCGGGAAAATCATCGTCGACGGCGTGACCGACTTCGGCAAGTACTACATCACCAAGCTTCACCTGTTCGACAGGTTCTGGCTGTATCTCAACATCAAGGATACCGTGGACGCGAAGGTCCGCCGCAAGACCCGCGAGCTCTTCCACGCCGACCTGGCGTTCGCCGGGCTGTATTAGCCTGACCTATTCATAAAAACGCCTCGTTTTTGCTCTATCTTTTTTTAGCAAGGCGTTTTTACCCTCTGGGCGAGCCGATCCTGCCCCATCTGCTTCGTACTCGGGGTTCGCAGTACTAAAGAGTACGGCTTTGCCCCTCGAGCCTCGCATCTGGGGGCCGCCTCGACTCGTGAATAATTCAGGCTAAGAAGGTTTCCGGACGACGGTCTGGTTGATCGCCGGCGCCGTGGCCGGATAGACGACGACGTCTTCTCCGGCCCTGATCCTGACATAGTATTCGATATCCCGCCCCGTCTCGGGGCAAGTCACTTCATAGACTCCCCGGTCCCTCTTTTTAAGGTCCACCGCCTGATACTCGCCCGCGCCCAGCGGCCGCCAGTACAAAGACGCTTCGGAGGCGGGCTCTCCGGCGAGGATGATGACCCGCAGGGTCAGCGCCTCCCCCTCGGCGAGCAGGGTCCGCGCCGCCGGGACGATGATCCTCGGCCGGCCTTGATAGCCCCGCGATGGCTGCGCCGCGGACGGCAGCTCGCGCCCCATGAGCGTGCGGAGCTCTTCGTTCGGCTTAAGGATGATGCCGGGGATCAGGTGCTGTTCCCAGTTGGCGACAGTGCCCAGCTCGCCGGGATTGCTGACCGTTGCCAGGAGATGGCCGTAGATGGACTCGAGGCAGGCGACCAGGCGCTCGCGGATCGGGACGAGCGTCGACTCCGCCAGTGAGATCTTTGACGCCGCCTTCCCCGGTGTTCGGAGCGCCGCGACGGCCATGTCATATTCGCCCCACAAGCACTCCAGGCGGGCCGTTTCCCGCATGTACAGGAAAGTGCTCAGCCAGTAGGCGAACCTCTCCTTGTTGCCGTCTCCCGTCACGCGGGGTTGCAGCGCCGCCAGTTCCGCCACGAAACCAAAATCTTTGGCGGCTTCCTCCCATGGGCGGGGGTCGGGTTTGAGACCTCCGGGACCGTTGGCCCAGACACTGACTTGGGGGAGCCGGCCGTCGATCCTGGCGAACACGGCCGCCGCCATCGGTCCGGCCTCCTCACCGAACTCGCTCGCCGCCCAGTCGGCGTAGAAATCGTCGATGGGCGCGAACCGGGTCGTCTCCGGCCAATCGGGTTCGTAATCTTCCAGTCGCGGGCCGCCGCAGTTGATCTTCCTCGCAAAATCTTGTCCTCGGACCATGATCCCGGCGATGGCCGGGTAATGGATCCTGTCCGCAAAATCCAAGGACAGCGTTCCATCGGTGACCTCAATATCCGCGAAACGGAGTTCCAGAGGTCGGAGCATCCCGGCCCGGGCGAAGATATCGAGCTTCTCGATGACCCGTTTTCCCTGGAGAGAGACGTCGAAAACCCGTCGCCCCTTCTCTTTCATTTCCCCTTCGATGAACTGGAGGTCCACCCGGTAGCGGCCGTTGGGAACGGTCAGGCGATACCCGTAAACGCGGTCGCGGTAATCGAGGTAAACCGCCCGGGCCGCCTCGCCGCTGACCGGACTGCCGGCGGCGGAGGCGAAAACGCCGTTGATCGGCCCCTCGGCCTGTGCGGAGGCGAAGGCGGGCTGGGCCCACGGTTTCTGGTTCCAGGCGGCCCGGGCCAAGGCGGAGACGGTGGGGCCCAGGACCCGTGTCCGCCAATGGATGCCCAGCAGCCCGTCGCAACCGTAGGTGAGCGCATCCATGGCGTCTTTCCGCATCCGGCCGGCCCAGAGCTGGGGCGATGTGAGCGCGGGGTCGTCCTCGATCCAGGGGATGGCCCATTTCGACCGGTCCCCGATCCGGCCAAACACGGGGTCGACCGGCGCCTTGCCGACTTCCCTGTTGATGCAGCTTACGGCCAGGTTCTTGGGCAGCTCCCGGTCGAAAAGCGTCCGGTCGCTGGGCGGCCCGAGGACCCAGCCGCAGGTGGCCATGGAGAACGGCGCGCCGGCTTCCGCGGCCGCCGCGATGGCCGTCCGGGCGTCCCCGATCACCGCCTCGACCTGGGCTTCGGAGGCATCGCTCCAGGTCCAGTTCTCGTCCGTCCAGAGCCAGTAATAGTCAAGCGGGTATGTCGTCTTGATGCGCTCGAACATTCCCCGGTACAATTCGGCGACCGTTCCCGGATCGCCGGGGTCCTTCCCCTGCTCGATCAGCCTCTTCTTGACCGGGTCGGGGATCGTGAGCGGCATTTCGGTGCCGACGCAGGACTTGACGCCCAGGCCGCGGCCGAAAGAGAAGGCGTCCCGGAGCAGGTTCCCCGTCCGCCGAAAGAGCTCGTTCATATCAGCGGGAGTTTTCGGTTCGGGGGCGAAGCCCGTCATGACCTCCGCTCCGTAATCATCCCGGTCGAAGAGCTCGGCCGCCCCGTAATGAAAACCCGAGGTTTTGGCCGGTTCGTAACCCCAGTTTCCCCGCAGCGTGTTCTGATAGCTCGACGGGTAGCTGAATTCGGGCAGCCCGTTCTCGCCGGCGTCGCCCGGCTGGCCGATCCAGACGGTCGGCTCGGCGTTCGGCCGGCTTTCGGGGTAGGTGTGCAAGCCGAAGAAGTTCATCCGCAGCTTGGGCAGCTGGGCGATGACCGCCAGATAATCCTCCCGGCTCCACCAGTCGGGGCCCTCCGGGAAATCATGGAACGGATGGATGCCGCGGAGCCGGAAAAGCGGCTTTCCCAGCTCGTCGACGTCCGGCAGTGAGGCCGGGAGACGTTTGTCCGGTACGACGTCGCCGTGCAGGTAAAAGCGGACTCCCAGGCTCTCGACGAAGCGGTAAGCCCCGTAGAGGATCCCGGGCCCGTCCCCGCCGGCGACGAGGACAAGGTTCGAGCTGTCGCCGGGGATCGTTTTCAGAAGATATTCCTCGTCCCCGAGGCGGTCGATGTTGGCGATGATTTCGGGATCCGTACGTTCCGGCAGCTCGAGGCGGCCCTTGGCGAACACGGCGACGGTCGGCCGCCGTCCGACTTTGAGGCGGGCTGATTCTTCGATAGGGAAGAGCGACCCGGTACGCAGGTACAGGTAGCGCCGGATCTCCCGCGCGGCCAGTGTTTCAAGCGGCGAAGCGCTCTTCGGAGTGACGATCAGGAGATCGTTTTTGGCGTCCCGGCAACCCGCAAGCATCGAGCAGCTTGCGGCCACCGCGGCCAGAAATAGCGGCCAGCCGATCGTTTTTTTCATCAGGGCCTCCTTGATCCGTCGAGCTCAATCCTTACTCGCCGTTCCCAAGACTGACTTCCCTCGGAGTGCATTTCGAGACGACTCGACCTAAAATGGCCGCTTCGCTCGCTCCCGGATCACCTCCGGGCCCTTAGGGCCGGCCGTTGAATTCCTTGACGGCGGCGAGCATGGCGACGATATTCCCGACCGGCGTGTTCCCCTGGATGTTGTGGATGGCGTTGAAGATAAAGCCGCCGCCCGGGGCCAGGATCTCCAGCCGCCGGAGGACCTGGGCGCGGACCTCCTCGGGCGTGCCGAAGGCGAAGGTCCGCTGAGTGTCCACGCCGCCGCCCCAGAAGACGAGCCGGCGTCCATACTTTTCCTTGAGCCGCGAGGGGTCCATCCCCGCCGCCGTGACCTGGACCGGGTTCAGGATGTCAAAACCGCACTCGATGAAGGATTCGATGAGCGGGTCGACGGCGCCGCAGGAATGCTTGAAGGTCTTCCACGGCGTGTTCTTGTGGATCCAGTCGTTCATCTTTTTGTAGTAGGGGAAGAAGAGGCTGCGGAACGTCGCGACCGACAGGAATTGCGAGCTCTGCGAGCCGAAATCCGTGCCGCAGACGAAGACGACGTCCGCGAGGCCGTCGAGCACGGGCTTGATCTTCTCGAGGTTCCCGATGGCGAACTCGGTCTGCTTCTCGAAGATGCGATGGATATAGTCCTTTCGGGTGACGGTGGAGACATACCACTCCTCGACGTCCCGGATCCCCTTGGGATGCTTGAGGAAGGGTGCCGGGACGAGGGCGATATCCCCGAGTCCCAGGCCGCCGACGGTCACCGCGACCGCCCGGCCAGTGACCGCCGCCTTGCCGGTCTCGACCGCATAATATTCGAGGTCGGCCGCTGAGATCGGGCCAAATTCCTCGAGGTTATCCTGCGGATCGAGGCGGGACTCGTCGATCGGTTCCTGGCGGATGATCGAATCGAAAAAGAACCCGCCCTTGGGCAGCCGGCCGCTCGGCGGCACGGTCATGTCCCCTTGGGGATAGATCAGGAGGTCGCCGTTGGGCTCCCGGGTCGTCTTGAAGTGCTCGGAGACCAGCACCTCGAGGCCGTTATCGAGCCGCCAGGGCTTCCAGTTTTCGTTCCGGAACCCGAACAGAGTCTCAGGACCGGGAACGCCTTCGACGTCGATCCCCATAGCTTTCTTTAGGTCTTCCTCGATAAGTCCCAGCATCTGGTAGGGTTCAAAGAGCTTCACCGGCCGTCTTTCGAGGCCGAAATAATCCCTGAGCGCGGCCACGGCCAGGATGTGGATCCCCGTGACGGCCGTGCCCCCGAAGTCGATGGGGACGGCGTCCGGCTGGCGGTGGTTCAGGCTGGCGATCACTCTCTCTTTTGACGTCATGTTTCCTCCTCGGCTGTCGGCCACTTCTTGGCGGCGAGTCTCAACTTCATGGATTGCTTAGGCGGCGATTCGGCTTCAGCCGGCAAGCCAGACGGCCGGCGCTGCGTCGCCGCCCGCGAGATCTCATCTTCGTCTGGCTCGAAGTTCATGTCTTTGGTCATCGTCGCCGTCCGGGCGGTTGTTCAATATTCTTAGATCTGGGCCGGGGTTGTCAAGCCGGACCGGAGCGCCCGAACCGTCGTTGACGGGTGAGGCGCGCGGACGCACGGGGGCACGCCATGACAGGACCCGCTGCCCTCGTCTTTCGGCTCCTTGACAGAGTCACGGTAATAACATAACTTTTGGGGGCCATGCGAGAGGCCGACAACAGGATTGCCGAACCCGCGCCGCGCCCGGGCGTCCTGCATCCTTCCGGGCCCGTCTTCCGGTTCATCAACCTCCTCTTCATTTCCTCCCTGTCGTTCGGCAGCTACTTCGCCTACGACATCATCGGGGCCATCGCGCCATCGCTTATCGCCGAACTCAAGGCCGCCCGCGCGACCGTGGGCACGATGAACACGATGTACAGCTTCGCCGCCATCCTGGTCGTCCTCTTCGGCGGCATGCTCATCGACCGGCTGGGCACGCGCAAGGCGAGCCTGATCTTCTCCAGCCTGGTCCTCCTCGGCGCCGTGATCGTCTGGCAGGCCAGGAGCATCCCGGTGATCTTTCTCGGCCGGTTCATCTTCGGCGCCGGCTCGGAGCCCCTCGTCGTCGCCCAGAGCGCGATGCTCGCCCGCTGGTTCAAGAACAAGGAGCTGGCCATGGCCTTCGGCATTCAGCTCACGGTCAGCCGCATCGGGAGTCTCTTCGCCTTCAACACGGGAGAGCTGTTCTCGAGCTACTTCGGAAGCTACCGTTACGCCCTGATGGCCGCCGCCGGCGCCTGCGCCCTTTCCCTGATCGGCAACATCTTTTATGTCATCATGGACCGCCGCGGGGAAAAGGCCCTCAACCTGAGGGACGAGAGCGTGAGCGAGAAGATCGTCTTCCGCGACATCAAGGAGTTCCGGCCGACATTCTGGTACGTGACGTTCCTGTGTTTCACGTTCTACGCCGCCATCTTCCCCTTCCAGAGCCTGTCCACGGACTTCTTCGCGACCAAATGGGGGATCGCCTTGACGGCGCCGTCGAGCGGCGGTTTCCTGGCCCAGGTCTTCAGCAACCTCCTCCACATGTTCAGCACGGCCGGCGGCATAACGAGCATCATCATCTTCTCCTCGATGATCCTGGCGCCGTTTGCCGGGCGGCTGGTGGACAAGGTCGGGAGGCGCGCCACCTTCATGATCGCCGGCTCGCTCCTCATGATCCCCTGCCACCTCGCGATGGGCCTTACCCAAATCTACCCCGTCTACCCGATGATCCTCCTGGGCTTCGCCTTCGTCCTGGTGCCGGCGGCGATGTGGCCGTCGGTGCCGCTCATCGTCCGGTCGGAGCGGGTGGGCACGGCCTTCGGGCTGATGACGGCCATCCAGAATGTCGGCTTGGGCCTGTTCCCGCTTCTCAACGGCCTTCTTCGGGACGCGACCGGATCCTATGTGGCGAGCCAGGCGATGTTCGCGAGCCTGGGACTTGTCGGGTTCGTTTTCGCCCTGCTCCTCAAACGCGCCGACAAGCGGGAGGGGAGCGGCCTCGAAGTGCCCAACCGGCCGGCCGGCTGATCCCGCCCGTTTGAGGACTGGCGTTTGCCCTGTGTCCGGGTTTCTGGTATAAAAGCCTGTTTAAAAAGCTAAGGATCCCCCATGACCAGCGCTGTGATCTCCGACCTCGGCAACGTCATCCTCTGGTTCGACAACGAGGTCTTCTTCCGGAAGATGACCGCCCATTGCCGGCTGTCTGTCGACGAGATCCGCGAGATCGTGTGGAACAGCCCGGAGTTCGTCAAGCTTTTCGACCTGGGAAGCCTGGCCCCCCGCGAGATTTATGATCGGGTCACCGCCAAGCTCGGCGCCAAGGTCGGCTACGATGAGTTCATGGCCGCCTACGCCGATGTCTTCACGATCAACCCTCCGGTGTTCGAAACGATGAAGCGGCTCAGGGAGAAACACCGGCTCGTCCTGGTTTCGAACGTGGATGAGGTCCGGTTCAGGTTCATCAGGAAGAGGTTCCCCGAGCTCATGTTCTTCGATGATTACGTGCTGTCCTATGAGCTGAGGGTGATGAAGCCCGATGCCCGAATCTACCGCGTGGCGCTCGACAAGGCCCGGGCCGAGGCGGCCGAGTGCGTCTTCATCGACGACCTCGAGGAGAACATCGAGGGGGCCGCGGCGCTCGGGATTCCCGGCGTCTTGTACCGGCCGGAAACCGACCTCGAGCGGGAGCTCCGGACTCTGGGGCTATCGTTCTGAGGGAGCCGTTGCCGTCGCCCCCCCCTCCGGCTCGGACTCGTCGACCGGCCGGCGCCGGCTCTTGAAGACGCGGTCGGCGACGACATAGAAGGCCGGCACGACCACCAGGCTCAGCATCGTCGACAACACCAGCCCGCCGATGACGGCGATGGCCATGGGCGTCCGTATCTCCGAGCCCGGTCCCAACCCGAGGGAGGGCGGGATGGCCGCCATCAGCGTGGCCGTGGCGGTCATCAGGATCGGCCGCAGCCGGATGGGCCCCGCTTTTTTCATCGCCTCCCTGGCGTCAAACCCCTGGGCTTTGAAGGCGTTGGCATAGTCCACCAGGATGATCGAATTCTTCTTGACGATCCCCATCAGGAGCAGGAGGCCGATCATGCTGAAGACATTGAGCGTCCGCCCGGTCACCAGCAGGGCGAAGGCCGCGCCCGCGATCGACAGCGGCAGGATGGTGATGACGGTCACCGGGTCCTTATAGGAGTTGAACTGCGAAGCCAGGACCATGTAGGCGATGGCGATCCCCAGAAACAGGGCGAAGATCAGGCTGCTCATCGATTCCTTGAAGGCCACGCTGGCCCCGCCGAGGACGATCCGGTTCCCCACCGGCAGGCCTTCGGTCAGGCCCTCGACATATCGCAGCGCTTCCTGCTGGGAATGCCCGGGCGCCACGTTCGCATAAATCGAGATGGCCCGTTCCCGGTCGCGGCGCGTGATGGCCTGGAGGGCGGGGCGCTCTTCGGACCGAACGAGCGATGATAACGGAATGAGGTCGCCGCCGCGGGTGCGGATTTTCAGACGGGCGATGTCCTCCGGGCGTGTCCGCTGGGAGGCCAGGAGCTTGAGCCGGACGTCGATCCGCCGGCCGCCTGAGCTGTACTTGCCGACGCGGATCCCGCCGACGAGCGCGTTGAGGGTCGTGGCGACCTCGTCGACGGAAATGCCCAAGTCGGCGGTCACGGCCCGGTCGGGCTCGACCTGGAGCTCGGGCATGCCCAGTTGATAGTCCGTATCCATGTCCACGACCAGGCCGCTCGAGGCCACCTGGGTCATGATTTTCTGGCTTAAATCGACGAGCTCATCCCAGTTCGAGCCCCGCACCGAAAACTCGACGGGGAAGCCCCGCTGGGCGGTGAACCCCTGTTGGGAGAGGTCCTGGATTACGGCCCGCACGCCCGGTATGGAATTGAGCTCGCGCCGCAGCACCGCCGAAAACTCGGCCTGGGTCATCTTGCGCTCTTTGGGGGGCACGATGTTGGCGAAAATGTTGCCGGAGTTGATGCCGCCCCCTCCCATCCCTCCGACGAAGCTGAAGAGCTGGGTGACCTCGGGGTGGCCGTAGAAGACGCCCTCCACTTTTTGCATCAGCTTATCGGTCTCGGTGATGTCCGAGCCGACCGCAGTCTGGAACCGGACCGACAGGCGGCTCAGGTCCTGGGAGGGTACGAACTCGCCCGGCAGGGACCTGAGCACGATGATCGCGGCCGCGAAGACGAAGAGCGCCACGATCAGGATGTACCCGGGCCGCCGGAGCCCGCGCGCCAGCACCTTGCCGTAGGCCCCCTCGAGCTTGCGGAAGCCGGAATCGACGAAACGACCCACCCGGCTCCGTCCCTCGCGCGAGGTCTTGAGAAATTGGGAGCACCGCGCCGGGGCGAGGGTCACCGCCTCAACGTACGACAGGAGCACCGCGAGGCAGAGAGTGATACCGAACTGGAGGAAGAACCGGCCGATGATCCCCTTCATGAAAACGACCGGGATGAAGATGGCCACGACGGCCAGCGTGGCGGCCAGGGCGGCAAAGGCGATTTCGTGGGTTCCGTCCAGGGCGGCCTTGACGAGTCCCTTGCCCCCCTCCCGGTGGCGGAAGATGTTTTCCATGACCATGATGGCGTCATCGACAACGATCCCCACCGCGAGGGCGAGCCCCAACAGCGTGAACGTGTTGAAGGTGAAGCCCAGGAAATAGATGATGGCGATCGTCCCCATGAGAGACATCGGTATGGCCAGGATGACGTTCAGGGTGCTCGACAGCGACCCCAGGAACAGCCAGCAGACCAGGGCTGTGAGCAGGACCGACAGAACGAGCTCGAACTGGATCTCGGTCACCGATTCCTTGATGAATTGCGTCGAATCGAAAACGACGCTGACCGTCATCCCCTCGGGCAGGGTTTTCTGGTAATCGTCGACGGCCTGATGCACGGCCCGGGCGACCGCCACGGCGTTGGCGCCCCGCTGCTTTCTCACCATCATGCCCTGGGCCTGGACGCCATTGACCCGGGCCAACCGCCGGACGTCCTCGAACCCGTCTTCGACGAGGGCCACGTCGCTGATATAGATCGGGCTGCCGCTCACCTCGCGGACGACGATCTGGCGGAGCGTGTCCAGGTCGAGGGCCTCGCCCAGCACCCGGACATTCATCTCCCGGCCGGGGGTTTCCAGCCGGCCGGCCGGCAATTCGATATGCTCCCGCTGGAGGGCCGAGGTGACGTCCATCACCGTCAGGCCTTTTTCATCCAGCTTCGTGGCGTCCAGCCAGATCCGGACATTCCTGTCCAGGGCGCCCATGAGTGAGATCTCGCCCACGCCCGGAATGGTCTGGAGCTTCTCTCTCAGGCCATACCGCACGTAATCGCTGAGCACCCGCTGCGGGAACGGCCCGCGGAGCGAGATCGACATGATGGGCTGGTCCTCGGGATTGGTCTTGGAGATGACCGGCGGGTCGATGTCCCGCGGCAGACGTCTTTGGGCCTGGGAAACCTTGGTCTGGACATCCTGGAGGGCGATGTCCACGTTCCTGGACAAGTCGAGCTCGATCGTGACATAGGCCGATCCCATCCGGCTGACCGAGGTGATGCTCTTCATGCCCTCGACTTGGGCGAGGGCCTCTTCCAGGACCTCGACGACGTCGTTTTCCATGACCTCGGGAGCGGCGCCTTCCCAGACGACCGACACGTTGATCGTGGGAAAATCAACATCGGGGAACTGGCTGATCCCGATCCGGCCGATGGCCACGATGCCGAAGACGACCGTCGCGGTCATCAGCATCCAAGCCAGGACCGGTTTCCGAACACAGACATCCGTGAGGTTCATCGATCCGTTCCCCTTATCCCGGCCTCTTCTCCGCGGTCTCAGGCTTCTTCTCGGCCGCTTGGACGGCCCTGACCGGCGCGCCGTCCCGGAGAGCTTCGGCGCCGCGGATCACCACGCTCTCACCGGGGGAGAGCCCGGAGAGGACTTCCACGTACCCATCCGCCGTTCGCATTCCCAGCATCAGGACGCGCTCGACGGCCTTATTGTCTTCGACAACGTACGCCAGGAACCCTCGCTCGCTCGGCCGGACCGCGGTCTGCGAAATCACCGGGGCAGTTTGGGAGGTCGAGACGGGGACGGTGATCTCGGCAAAGGCGCCGGGGCGAAGCATGGAGTTGCCGCTGTCCTGGATCTCCGCCGTCAGGTCCACCATCCGGGACGAGTCGTCGGCCGAGGCGGCGACATGGACGATCTTCGAGGCGAAATCGGTCGACGCTTCCCGGACCCGGAAGTTGGCCGTCATGCCCACCGTCAGGCGGGCGGCGTCCCGCTCCGGGACCTTGAAGCGCAGCAACAGGGGATCGCGGCGCACCAGAGTGGCCATGATTGTTCCGACCTGGATATACTGGCCGGTCTGGACGGTCCGGGTTTGGATGATACCGGACAGGGGAGCCCGGACATAGGCGTCGTGCAGGTTCAGCTTGGCCTGATCGAGGGCGGCCTTTGTCTGGGCGACTTCGGAGGCCGCCACCCGGACCTTGGTCTTCCAAGTCTCGATCTCCTCGCCCGGGATCAGTCCGGGAGTCTCCGTGACGACCTGTTCCCGCCGTTTGAGTCCGGCTTCGGCGTCGGCTTGAGAGGCTTGGGCTTTTTCGTGGGCGGCCTGAGCGGACTCGACGGCCAATCGGTAACGCTCGGGCTCGATCTCGACAAGGATCTGGTTGAGCTTGGAGAAGTTGCCTTCCGAAAAGAGAACGCGGTCGACGACCCCGGCGACCCGGGCCGTCACCTGGACCTTTTCGAATGCATCGATCGACCCCACGGCGTTGACAGCGTAGATCAGCGAGCGGACCTGCACGGATTCAACCTCGACGGGATACGAGATTCTCGCTTTCTCCAGGACCGAGCTGCCCTTCGCCGGCGGCTTTCCGCCGGGGGCCCCTCCGGCGTCCGCCGTTTTCTTGCAGGCGACGGGCAAAATCCCGATGGACAGAATGGCGCCGACGAGGGCCACGATATTTTTTATGTTCACAGCACCGGCTCCTTGCCCAATGGATCCAACCCCAGGGCGGCCTCGAGGTTGAGAAAGGAAACTCCCAAACCGTATCTTTCCCGGACCAGTGCCACCTCCGCGTCGAAGAGGGCGACGTTGGCGTCGGCCACTTGAAGGGCCGATGCCAAACCCTGGCGGTAGAGTTCGGCGATCTCGGCGGCATTCTTGAGAGCGACCTCGTGGGCCACCTTGGCCTGCCTGTACGCCGCCCGCTGATTCTCGAGAGAAACCAAAGCCTCGCGGACCTGAAGCTCCACCTGCCTCATGGTGGCCTGGACATCCAGCTGAGCGAGCTGGGCCAGGGCCTTGTATTCGCTGTGCTGGCCGTTTCTGGAGAAGCCGTCGAAGAGCGCCCAGTTCAGGGTCGCCCCGACGTTCCAATTCGTGCTCCGGCCGGTTAGCCCCGATTCATTGGTATAGCGGTACTGGCCGGAGAGCGTCAGGGAAGGGAACCATCTCAGGGTGGGAGTGAGCACCAGTGCCTCTTGGGCCTGGGCGCTCCAGCGCAGCGAACTCAAGTCGAGCCGCCGGTTCTGGGCTTCCTCGACCAGCCCCGTGCCGGCAATGGACTGCTCTTCGGCGGACTGGATCAGCGAATCCGGGATCTTCAGCTTCTTTTGGATCATATCCTGTTCGACCAGCAGGTGGCCCAGCTGGAGGTAGGTCGTATCCACCTGGCCCTGGGATTGTGTGATGCCCATCTCCGAGGTGGCCACCTCGAGCTCGGCCCGGGTGACGTCGTTGACCCCGACCAGACCGGCTTTGTAGCGCGCCTTGGCCGCGTCGAGCGCTTGCTTGGAATAATCATAACGATGCCGCGAAGCTTCCAAAACCTGGCCGACGCCCAAGGTGACGAGGAAGGCATTGCTCACCTCGTAGGCGAGCTGGCGTTTGCCCTCTGCGGAAGCGAGTTTCTGAGCCTGTTCCTCCGCTCTGGCGCTCTTGTAACCGGGGATCGTCAGGGAATCGAAGACGGTCAGGCTGAGGTTGACCGAGCCCGAGAGAGCGTTGTATTTCTGGACGGCGATCTGCGAGCCCTGGAATTCCCGGACGACCTGGAAAGGCCGGCGCAAGTAGCCGCCCAGGACCGTAATCATCGGCAGAAAATAGGCCCGGGCCTCGGTCACCCGGGCCTTGGCGGCGATGTAGCTCTGGTCGGCCGCCAGAGACTGCTCATTCCTGCTCAAGGCCATCTGGATCGCGGATTCAAGAGTCAGGACATTGTCCTGGGCGGCCGCCGTGCCCATCGTCGCGCCGAGCGCCAAAACCAAAACCGCGGCTTTCGCCGCGCGGCCGAGACCATTCGATTTAAGACGATATTGTCGGCTCATTTTCCGTCTGATGGGGTCCTCCTCGGCAGGGTCTAAATCCTCACGGAACGGGGACGCCATGGTAGATTATCGACCCCGAATTGTCAACGCTTCGGCTCCTTCCGGGATTTGTGAAATCAACCATAATTCACCGATCGCTTTTTAGACGGATGCCGGCCCTCGAATCTTCCCATTTCTTTAGCTGGGCTCAGGCGGATATGATCTTGACCAGGACTTGGCGCTGACGCGGCCCGTCGAATTCACAAAGGAAGATCCCCTGCCAGGTCCCCAGCCGGAGCCGGCCGTCCTCGATGAAAACGCTGGCGGATGAGCCGACCAGGCTCGCCTTGACATGGGCTGGGGAGTTGCCTTCGCCATGGGTGTAGGGGAGGGAATCCGGCACCGCCCGCGCCAGGGCCATCAGGATGTCCCGGCGGACCGACGGGTCGGCGTTCTCGTTGATCGTCACCCCGGCCGTCGTGTGGGGGACGTGGATAACGCACAATCCCGCATCGACTTTGGACTCCCTTACGGCCTCTTCGACGCGGCCGGTGATATCGACCAGGGAATTTCTGGCCGCCGTCCGGACCTCGATCTTCTTGGTCATTCGTCACCGACCCGGTCTGGAAATCACCACTCCAGCATAGCGGAACGGCGGCTGAAAAAAAAGAAAAAAAAGTGGCGCCGGACTCTTGACACGGGTAGAGATCTGGAGTAGATTCCCTCGCGTAAACTACAATATTTTGTAGCAAGAGACCGAAAACACACTAGATACGGCATTTTTTTCTGCTTTTCATTTAGACCGGTTTCCGCGACGTAGAGGATGAGAGGAGGGAGGTTATGACCAAAGGCATTTCCAGAATCAAGAAAAGGGACGGCTCCATCGTCGATTTCGTCCAGGACAAGATCACCACCGCCGTCTTCAAGGCGATGGAGGCGAGCGGCATATCCGACTTGGCGGCGGCCAAGACGGTCTCGGACATCGCGACCTTCATGATGGACGACAAGTTCGGCGGTTACACGATCCCCTCGGTCGAGCAGATCCAGGACATCGTCGAAATGGTCCTGATGAAACAGGGCTACCTCGAGGTTGCCAAGTCGTACATCCTCTACCGGGACCGGCACAAAGGCATCCGCGAGGCGAAACAGACCGGCCTCAACCTCGAGCGCCTGATCAAGGACTATATCAGCGACACCGACTGGAAGATCCGGGAGAACAGCAACGAGGGCGTGATCAGCTTCTCCGGGCTGAACGCCCGCGTCTCGGGCGAGGTCCTGTCAAGCTTCGCTCTCAACCAGATCTACTCGGCCCGGATCAAGCAGGCCCACCAGGACGGCGAGTTCCATATCCACGACCTCTCTTACCCCATCGTCGGCTACTGCGCGGGCTGGTCCTTGGACAAGCTCCTGCGCAAGGGGTTCGGACATGTCGCGAACCAGGTCCATTCCAGCCCGGCCAAGCACCTGGAGACGGCGACGCTCCACATGGTTAATTTTATCGGCACCATGCAGGGCGAGTTCGCGGGCGCCCAGGCCTTCTCGTCGGTGGACACGCTCCTCGCTCCGTTCGTCCGCGCCGACAAGCTCGATTACGAGCGCGTCAAGCAGGACGTCCAGAAGCTCATCTTCGGTCTGAACGTCCCTTCGCGCTGGGGCTGGCAGACGCCCTTTTCCAACCTGACCTTCGACCTCACCGTCCCCGCGGACATGAAGGACAAGAGGGTCGTCGTCGGCGGCGTCGAGCTGGACTCGACCTACGGCGAATACCAGGCCGAGATGGACATGATCAACCGCTCGTTCCTGGAGCTCATGATCGAGGGCGACCAGAAGGGCCGCGTCTTCACCTTCCCCATCCCCACCTACAATATCTCCAAGGATTTCGACTGGGAATCGCCCATCTCGGACCTGCTGTTCGAGGCCACGGCCAAGTACGGCATTCCCTATTTCCAGAACTACCTGGGGACGAACCTCAACCCCGGCGACATCCGGGCCATGTGCTGCCGGCTGAACCTCGACCAGCGCGAGCTCATGCGACGGCCGGGGAACATCTGGGGCCCCGGCGACTCGACCGGCTCGATCGGCGTGGTCACCATCAACCTCAACCGCATCGGCTACGAGTCCAAGACCCGGGAGGAATTCTTCGGCAAGCTGAAGGAGCTCATGTCGCTGGCCAAGGAGTCCCTCGAGACCAAGCGCGAGATCGTCAACAACATGCTCCAGAAGAACCTGATGCCCTATACGCTCGTCTATCTCGGGCACTTCGACAACCATTTCTCGACAATCGGCATCGTCGGCATGCACGAAGCCTGCCTGAACTTCATGGGCAAGGGGATCGGCACCCCCGAGGGCAAGAGCTTCGCCGTCGAAACTCTGAACTTCATGCGCTCGGTGCTCAAGGAATTCCAGGATGAGACGGGGAGCCTCTACAACCTCGAGGCGACGCCGGCCGAATCCACTTCCTACCGGCTGGCCAGGAAAGACCGGGCCAAGTACAAGAACATCATCACCTCGGGAACGGAGAAGCACCCCTACCTGACAAACTCGACGCAGCTCAACGTCGACGCCACGCGGGACGTGTTCGAAGCCCTGCAGCACCAGCAGGACATCCAGGCGCTGTACACGGGCGGAACGATCTTCCACACCTTCCTGCCGGAGTCGATCGACCGTGAAACCTGCCGCCGGCTCGTCCGGAAGATCGCCGCGACCCGGATCCCGTACTTCAGCATCACGCCCACGTTCTCGATCTGCTACAGCCATGGCTACCTCCGGGGCCGGCACGAGAAGTGCCCGAGCTGCGGCGGCGAGACCGAGGTCTACTCGCGGATCGTCGGCTACCTGCGGCCCATCCGGACCTGGAACGACGGCAAGCAGCAGGAGTTCAGCGAGCGGACGCCTTACGAAAAGATCAACTAGGAGCCGACGGCCATGGAGTATCTCCTCTTCACCTACCCGAACTGCGACAAGTGCGAGGGCTTCAAGGCCTATCTCCGGCAGACCGGGTTCCAGGGCGTGGAGTATAACCTGACCCAGAAGGACAGCAAGCTCAAGGTTCGCGAGTATCTCGACCATATCCGGCGGGACGAGCACGGCGCCATGGTCCTGCCCATCTTCGTCCTCCGCGAAAAGGAAAGCTTGCTGGGGGTCTTCAACACCCCCCTGGAGGTCGAGAGTTGGTTGAAATCAGGGGCCTAGAGAAGTTCGCCCCGCTCGACTTTCCGGGCTGCATCGCCTCCACGGTCTTCCTGGGGGGCTGCAATTTCCGCTGTCCATTCTGCCACAACGCCGACCTGGTCTTGCGGCCCGACACGCTGACCTCGATGCCCCTCGACTATTTCATCAGCTATCTCGATTCGCGCCAGGGCTGGCTTGACGGCATCTGCGTGAGCGGCGGCGAGCCCCTGCTCGAGGACAATCTGGATGTCCTCCTGCGGGTCATCAAGGACAGGAGCCTCCTGGTCAAGCTGGACACCAACGGGTCGCTCCCCGACCGTCTCCAGGACCTGATCGGGTCGGGGCTCGTCGACCAGGCGGCCATGGACGTCAAGGCGCCGCTCGGCCGCTACAAGCAGGTCACGCGCTCGGAGGTGTCCGAAGACGACATCCTCCGGAGCATCGATATCATCCGGCGGAGCGGGCTCCGCCACATGTTCCGGACGACGGTCGTGCCCGGGCTCGTGGGGGAAAAGGACCTGCTCGAGATCGCCCAGCTGCTCCACGGCGCGGCGCTCTTCCAGGTCCAGCAGTTCTCGCCGCGGAACACCGTCGATAGGAACTACCTCCAGGTCCAGGCTTTCCCTCCGGAGGAAGTCGAACGGCTGGCCGCGCTGGTCCGGCCTTATTTCCAGGAAGTCCGGGTCATGGGAGCCTGAGCCGTGCGCCTGAGGGTCAGGAAGATCCATCCCGAGGCCAGGCTGCCGGTCTATCAGCATCCCGGTGACGCGGGCCTGGATCTTTTTTCGGCGGTCGACGAAGTCCTGGGGGCGGGCGAGCTCATAGCCGTGCCGACGGGCCTCCAGATGGCCATACCCGAAGGTCATGTCGGCCTCATCTGGGACAAGAGCGGGATCTCGCTCCAGGGCGTTCACCGGCTCGCCGGAGTCGTGGATGCCGGCTACCGGGGCGAGGTCAAGGTGGTGATGATCAACCTGGGGAAACTGCCCTTTGCCATCAAGAAGGGAATGAAGATCGCCCAGATGCTCATCCAACCCGTGGTCGCCGCCGAGGTCACGGAGACGGCCGACCTGGACGACACCACGCGAGGCGACGGCGGGTTCGGCTCGACCGGCCGCTTCTAGTGTCCCGTCTTGTAAGTTCCTTTCCAAGGTCCTGTATATAGACGGGACACTTCCAGGGGGGAGTCAAGCTCCCCCTCGGCGCTTCGTTTCACTCCGCTGACCCCCTGAGGGGAACGGCGCCGTCCCCCTCAAACTCCCCCGCGGTGGTGCGCCTTCGTTGTTTTTTAGAAAGCCGGGTTATTCGCGGGCCGCACCACTAGCGTCCCGTCTCGCAAGTTCCTTTCCAAAGTACTGTATATAGGCGGGACACTTCCGGGGGGAGTCAAGCTCCCCCCTCGGCGTTTCGTTTCACTCCACTGACCCCCTGAGGGGAACGACGCCGTCCCCTTCAAACTCCCCCGCGGCGGTGCGCCTTCGTCGCTCTTTAATAAAGCCGGGTTATTTGCGAGACGCACCACTCGCGCTGCGCCGCAACGGTTATGATCAGCCGCCAGCGGCTGATCATAACCGAGTTGACAACCTCCTATCCCTTTTATATATATCCCGCAGAGGCATAAAGGGTTCGCCGATGAGGGCGCGCATGATCCGGACGGCGGCGGCGGTTCTCCTGCTGTATGGACTCCTGGCATCTGCGCAGACTTCGCCCGCCCCGGAAACACCCTCCAAGCCCGCCAAGAAGTCCGGGCTCGCCGCTGCGCCCATCATCTATTACACTCCCGAGACGCGATGGGCCTGGGGGGCCGGCGGCCTGGCCTATTTCTCTCTGACCAAGGACGACTCCGTGACCCGACCGTCCAATGTCGCCTTCAGCGGCGTCTTCACCCAGAACAAGCAATACACCTTCGACCTGAATCCCGACTTTTATCTTCGTCACGGCTACCACATCCAGTTCGACCTTCAGTACGCGAAATACCCCGACAAGTTTTTCGGGATCGGGAACGAAACACCCGAGAGCCAGGAAGAGCCGTTCACCTCGAAGTACTGGAAGCTCCGCGTCGAGGCCCTCAAACAGACTCTCGGGGCCCTCAACCTGGGGATCCAGTATTATTTCGACAGCGTGACCATGACCGAGGTCCAGCCGGACGGGGACCTCGCCTCAGGGTCCGTTCAGGGAAGCGACGGGGGCGTCACTTCGGGCGGCGGACTGTTCATGACCTACGACAGCCGGGACAGCATCTTTTTCCCGATGTCAGGGAGCTTTCATCAGCTGGCCGTCCTGGGCTTCGGGCGCGGCCTGGGCAGCGACTTCACCTTCGGCCGGCTCTGCCTGGACGCGCGCCGCTATTTTAAATTGTCGCCGTCCCGGGTTCTTGCCCTGCAGTCGTACGTCCTGCTCCAGAGCGGCCAGCCGCCGTTCTGGCGGATGGGACAGCTCGGCGGAGAAGACGGCCTCCGCGGCTATTACCTCGGCCGCTTCAGGGATAATGACATGATCTATGTCCAAGCCGAGTACAGGTGGGTGCCGGTCGTCTGGCGGATCGGGCTGGCGGGCTTCGCCGGCCTGGGCGAAGTGGCGGACCGGCTCGCCGGTTTCAAGCTCGGCGGGCTCAAGTATTCCTACGGCCTGGGGCTGCGGTTCGTCTTCAGCCGCGCGCAGCATCTCAACCTGCGGTTGGACTACGCTTTCGGCGAAGGCAGCTCCGCCGTCTATTTCACCGCGGCCGAAGCCTTCTAGGAACCGGGCTCGACACCGGGTTCCGGGCGCCCGGATCAATCCACAAGCAGAAATGCGTAGCGGTTCATCGGCCGGTCGCGGCGGGCCAGGACCTCGATCGGATAGCCGAGCGCGCGCACCGTCGCGAAGACGTCGATGGCCATGGCTTCAGGGGTCGGTCTGGCCAGCCGGGGCTGCCGGCAGGCCTCCCGCTGCCCGGCGCACTCGGGACAGATGTTGCAGCTGTCCATGAACAGCAGGAAGGCCTTCTCGTGGCCGGCCAGAAAGACCTCGCGCTCGACCTCGAGGAGTTTGAGGTTGAGGCGGCGCGTCCAGGCGAACCGGTCTTGGGGCTTGGCCACGCGCTTCTCAAGATGAAAGACCGCCGCGCGCCGGTATTCCCGGAAGAACGCGGCGCACTCGTCGACCGGCGGGACGTTGGGGGGGCAGGACGCCGTCCGGCCGTATTCGCCGCAGCCGTAGAGGCATTTCAGCCTCGGCCAGCGGGCGACCACGATCTTTCCCGGGTCGAGCCACCGGAAATCGGCGAACCCGTGTTTTCGAAAGGTCTTTGCCAGCTCGATTTTCGAGGTCATCGCCTCCTCCCATGTCCGGCCACGGCCGGCGTTCGGCTTTTTCGGAGATGCGGAGTGAATTATAATATAGACGGAGTCCCCGGGAGAAACAATGAGCCGCATCGCCGCCGCGCCGACTTCGAGGATACAACGGAAGTCGGCTGCCCCGGCCGACCGCTGGGCCGAGTGCGTCGTGGTGCTCGTCCGGCCCGAAAGCCCCGAGAACATCGGCCTGGCGGCCAGGGCCATGAAGAACACGGGGTTTTCCGGGCTCCGCCTGGCCGGGCTTGACGAGCTTGGCCAAGCAGCCTTCCGGACGGCCGTTCACGCCGGGGATGTTCTGTCGTCGAGCGCCCGCTTTCCGGACCTGGCGGCCGCCGTCTCCGACCTCAATGTCGTGTTCGCTTCGACCGCGAGGCGGAGGCAGAATTTCTCGGTCCTGGACTTTGACGAGGCGGTCACGAAGCTGCTGACCTTCCGGCCGCCGGCCCGGATCGGCCTCGTCTTCGGGAACGAGAGGACGGGGCTGACCTCCGCGGAACTGGCCGCCTCGAACTTCCGGTTCACCATCCCGCAGGCTCTGCCCCAGCCGTCCTACAACCTGGCCGCGGCCGTCCTGGTCACTCTCTTCGAAATCTTCCGCAGGCGAAGCGCCGGGCGGGCCGGGCCCGCGCCCGCCGGTGCCGAGGCGCCCCTGCCGCTCTCGGAGCAGGACGCCTGCCTCCGACTCATCCTCAGGAAGCTCGAGGACCGGCGGTTCATCCACGCGACCAACGAACGCCACGCCACGGAGATGGTCCGGGACCTCATCGGACGGCTGGCGATCACGGCCGGAGACAGGCGGTTGCTCCTGGCCATGTTCTCCCACGCCGGAAATGGGCCGGGGACGGAGGATTGAAGCGCCGCCCGCGTCCTTGTAGAATAGGAGCCAATGGCGAAGCGTCCGGACTCCGCCGGCGGACGGCAGAGGTTCCGCGAGCAAAGGAGTGAATTATGAGCGATCGTGAGATCCGGGTGACTTTTTCCGGCGGGGTCAAGGTGGATGCCGTCTATAAGGGGTTCGTGATCAAGACGGACCAGCCGGTCCATCAGGGAGGAGAAAACACGGCGCCCGCCCCGTTCGACCTCTTCCTGGCGTCGATCGCCACCTGCGCGGGCTTTTATATGGTGGCCTTCTGCCGGGAAAGAGGCATCCCCCTGGAAGACGCCGGCGTGATCATGCATGCCGCGAAGGACCCCGAAACCAAGATGATCGAGAGGATCAGGATCGAGCTCCGGCTGCCGGCCGGGTTCCCCGAAAAGTACCTGCGCGCCGTCATCAAGGCCGTGGACTACTGCACGGTCAAGGCCCACATCCTGAAACCGCCCGCCTTCGAGATCACGGCCGAGATCCCGAAACCGCTCTAGCCTGACGTCTTCATAAAAAGCGCCTCGTCTTTTTTACATCTCTCTTTAGGCGGCGCTTTTTACCCTTCGGGCGAGCCGATTCGGCCCCATCGGCTTCGTTCTCGGAGTCCGCTGTACCATAGAGTACAGCTTCACCCATCGGGCCTCGCATCTGGGGCCGCCTCGATTCGTGAAGTATTCAGGCTGGTGGTGCGTCTCGCAAATAACTTGGCTTTATAAAAGAGCAACGAAGACGCACCACCGCGGGGGAGTTTGAGGGGGACGGCGTCGTTCCCCTCAGGGGGTCAGTGGAGTGAAACGAAACGCCGAGGGGGGAGCTTGACTCCCCCCTGGAAGTGTCCCGTCTATATACAGGACTTTGGAAAGGAACTTGCGAGACGGGACACTAGTCGGTCTTGACCTCGGGAAGCCAGAGGTAGTAGAAGCCGGCCCCGACACGCGGCAGGACGTCCTCGATCCCTTTTTTCTCGAAGAGCTGGGGAGCGCCGGTGACCGCGGCGTAGGGGTTGTTTTGCTTCTTGGGATAATACGTGTAGGTGATGACCCGGGCGGCCTTGAGCCCGGCGAGGGAGAGCGTCGCGGCGAGGGCGTCGTCGAAATAGCCGACGGTGTCGATGAGCTTGAGCCGCTGCGCCTGGAGCCCGGTGTAGACCCGGCCGTCGGCCAGCCGGCGCAGCTCGTCCATGGACAGGGCGTCTTTTCTCCGTTCGTGGACGACCTTGAGGAAGTCCTCATACATCTCGTTGACGATCCCCTCGAAGACCTTCTGCTCCTCCGGGCTCATCCCCCGGAACGGGCTGCCGGCGTCCTTGAGCGCCCCGGATTTGACCACCCGGATGTCGACTCCCACCTTGGACATCAGCCCGGACACGCTGGGAAAGACGGCCAGGACGCCGATGCTCCCCGTGATGGTCGAGGCGTGCGCCACGACCGTATCGCAGGCGGAGGCCACGTAGTATCCTCCGGAGGCCGCGACTCCCATCATCAGCCCGACGACGGGCAGGCCGGTCTTGTCCTTGAACTTCAGGATCTCGCGGTACAGGATGTCGCTCGACGTCACGTCGCCCCCCGGCGTGTCGATCTTCAGGATGACCCCCCTGACGCGATCGTCCTCGGTGGCTTTTCGCAAGCGCGAGTAGAGATGGGAGACGGCGTTCCCGTCACGGCTGAGCGGGTTGTCCAGGCTCAGCCCGCCGATCATGCCCTGGACATCGACGACCAGGATCTTCTCCTTGGCCGGGCTCTTGACCAGAACGACTTCCTGCAACTCGGGCTGGCCGAGGAGATCGAGGTTCACGTTGCAGCCTGCCGTCAGCAGGATCGTTGCCAGAAGCGCGAAGGCTAGTTTTCTCATGGGTTCTCCAGTCTGGTAATAACTATATCTGTATTCTCCATGTCTTGGAAGCCTTGGCAATTGGACCTTAGTCCAGGTGCGGACCGTATTTTATTCATTCCGCCATATCAAGAACCGATCCGCGGCTCCCCCGGGCCGCTTGCCCCCGCCGACCCGAGGCGCTAATATAGGCCCGTCCGTGAAAGCCCCAGGCCTGAATCCCCATTCCTCTCCCGCCGGCGGGCCGAGCCGGGTTCATCCGGCCCCGCGGCGACGACGGCTCACGGTTTTGGGTATCGACTTGGGCGGGGTCGAGCACCGGCCGAGCGGTATCGGACTTCTCCGGGGCTGGACGGCGTCCACGACGCTCCTTTTCGGCGACGAGGAGATCCTGGAGTTCGCCCGGCAGGCGCGGCCGCTGTTGGTCGCGATCGACGCGCCCCTTAACCTGCCTCCCGGCCGGCGGTCGATGGCCGACCGAAACGGCGCGCATTACCGACCCTGCGATATCGAGCTGCGGCGACTGGGGATCCCGTTTTTCCCGATCACCCTCGGTCCCATGAGGGGGCTGACGGAGCGGGGCATCCGGCTCGCGGACCGGCTGGCCGCGGCGGGTATCCGGGCGGTCGAGATCTATCCGGGAGGGGCCCAGGACGTCTGGGGGCTGCCGCGGGCGAAGCGGAACCTCGCGGGATTGAGAAGGGGGCTGTTTCGGCTCGGAGTGCGCGGCGTCGGCGCCAAGGCCGGCGAGCACGAGCTGGATGCGGTCACGGGAGCCCTGGTCGGCCGCCTCTTCCTGCAGGGCCGGGCCCGGGTGCTCGGGGATTTCTCGACCGGCGCCATCGTCATGCCGGGACCCCGTTCCGGCGAACCGCGGCCGGGCCTTTCCAAAAGGCCGTCCGTCCGCTAGAATATCCTGGAATCTTTCACGAGGTGATCCCCGATGAAGCATTTTTCGATAAAAATCGACCCTCTGACCGGCGAAGAATACTATGAGGTCAACCTTCGCGGCCGGTTGATCCTCAATAACCCGCTGCTCAACAAAGGATCGTGTTTCTCCGAAGAGGAGCGGATGAGCCTGGACCTCGACGGCCTGCTCCGGTCGGGCGTCTCGACGCTCGAGCAGGAGGTGGAGAGGACGCTCGAACAGTACCGCCGAAAGCCCGACGACCTCGAACGCTACATCTTCCTCCAGGGCGTCCTGGACCGCGACGAGACCCTTTTCTACCGTCTTCTCTACGAGAACCTCGAGGAGATGGTGCCGATCGTCTATACGCCGACAGTGGGCCAAGCGTGCCTGAACCTCAGCCACATCGTCCGCCGGTACCGGGGCCTGTATGTCACTCCCGAGGACATCGGCAACATCGACAAGATCCTGGAGAGCGGGAGCCGGGCGGACGTCTCCCTCATCGTCGTGACCGACGGCGAGCGCATCCTCGGGCTGGGCGACCTGGGCTCGGACGGCATGGGCATCCCGATCGGCAAGGTGAACCTGTACGTGGGCGCCGGGGGGATCCATCCTGCCAGCTGCCTGCCCATCACTCTCGATGTCGGTACGAACAACCCCCGGCTCCTCGATGATCCCGTTTATCAGGGGTATCGCCACCGGCGCCTGGAGGGCGAGAAGTATGACGCGTTCATCGAGCGGTTTGTGCTGGGTGTCAAGCGGGTTTTCCCGCACGCCCTGCTGCAGTGGGAGGATTTCGCCAAGCACAAAGCGTTCATGCTGATGCAGCGCTACCGGGAGCGGATCCTCTCGTTCAACGACGATATCCAGGGGACCGGTTCGACGGCCCTGGCGGCCCTGATGACAGCGGCGAGGATCAAGAAAGGCCGGCTCAGCGACCAGCGCTTCGTCATCGCGGGCCTGGGCCAGGCCGGCTCCGGGATCGCCTTCCACATCCGGGCCCAGCTCAGGGAAGAGGGCCTGACCGACGACCAGATCCGGCAGAGGATCTTTGCCATCGATGCGCCGGGACTGGTCATGGACGACTGGCCCGGTTTGGAGCCCCAAATGAAGCCGTTCGCCCAGCCGCGCGCGGCCGTCGACGGCTGGACGCTCAGGTCGCCGGACGCGATCGGGCTCGAGGACGTCGTCCGGAACACCCGGGCCTCCGTTCTCATCGGCGTCACCGCCCAACCGAAGCTGTTCGACGCCGGCATCCTCGGCCTGATGGCCGCCAACGACAGCCGGCCCGTGATCATGGCTCTCTCCAACCCGACCTCCAAGACCGAGTGCACGCCCGAAGACGTGTTCAAGGCGACGGCCGGGAAGGGACTGCTGGCGACGGGAAGCCCGTTCCCGCCGATCGTCACGCCGGGCCGCGATTTCCGGGTCTCGCAGTCCAATAACATGTTCATCTTCCCCGGGGTCGGGCTGGGCGCCCTGGTCAGCCAGGCGCCCAAGGTCACCGACAAGATGTTCCTGGCGGGCAGCCGGGCCCTGAGCCGCATGGTCACTCCGGATATGGAGGCCCACGGCCAGCTTCTGCCCGATGCCGGCATCATTCGCGAAGTGGCCTTTCAAGTGGCCTTGGCCGTGGCCAAGGAGGCCCGCGATTCGGGACTCGGACGGATGGTAAGCGACGACCGGCTGGAGAACCTCATCCGCAAGGCGCAGTGGATCCCCCGGTACTACCCGTACCGGCCGGGACCGCCGGCCGCCTAGTGGTGCGTTTCACAAATAACATGACCTAATAATGATCCCCGAAGACGCGCCACCGCGGGGGAGTTTGAGGGGGACGGCGTCGTTCCCCTCAGGGGGTCAGCGGAGAGGAACGAAGCGCCGAGGGGGGAGCTTGACTCCCCCCTGGAAGTGTCCCGTTTCTTCGGAAGACTTCGGAAAGGGATTTACGAGACGGGACACTAGTCCGGATTTTCGCCGAACAGGCGCGGCGGCGCGATCACCCGGATGGCCTGGGGGACCATCCGGACCTCCACCTTGTCCATTGTGCCGAGAAATTCTCCGTGGTACTGGACGGGCAGGTCCCGGCCGTGAAGGACCATCCTCTTGGCCTTGAAGTGCTGCAGCCGGCGCTGGTAGAGGCCGAGGTAGGTAAGGGGCAGCAGCACAGCATACCGGCGGGGCCTCATATCGAAGAAGGTGATGTCGAGATATTCGTCGGCCAAGCTGGCCTTGGGGGCGATCCGGAAGCTGTAGCCGAAATAGTTGGACTTGGCCACGACCACGTCGAGGACGCGCAAGCTCACCGTCTTCCGGTCGAACGGCTGGCCGAGGTCGTCCAGCCCGTCCTCAAGTTCGGCGGTGACCTCCCAGAGCGGCAGTTTGAGCAGCGACAGCCCTGAGAAGATGTGTCCCCATAGCCCCTTGACCTTGTGCCGAAGCTCGGTATTGGTCGCGAGCGCCGTCGCCCCGATGCTCGAAAAACCCGAGATCCGGCCCTCGATCTCCATCAAGTTGACCGGCCGGGGCCGTCCCCGGCGGAGGACCCGGACCGCCCGGAACACATTCTTGGGGATGAGGAGAGACTTGCGGAAAGCGTTGCCGCTGCCCAGCGGCACGATGCCCAACAGGACGTCTTGTTCCCGGTGCGCCTGGCGAATGCCCTGCATGACGTCGGCGATGGTGCCGTCGCCGCCCAGGGCGACGATCGTCCGGTGGCTGCCCGCCAGCCGTCCGGCCAGGGCGACGGTGTCTTCCTTCCGGCCCATGGTGTCGAAGATCTCGCCGGGCAGATTCCGCGACAGAAAGGCTTTGAGGTCCCGGCGTCGCGACCACTTCTTCCGGGCGGCGTACGGGTTGATGATGCAGACTGCGTTTTCAAGGTGCTCGCTCCGCCGGCTCGAGGCTTTCGGACTCGCCATTTCAGCTCACCTGGAAGGCGTCAATAGCCCGGCCTCACAGCCGCGGGACCTTTTTTCCCCGGACGGGGACATCCGCGACGGGACGGATCTTGTCCGGAAGCGGGGAATCGAATTTCCGGTTGCCGTCGACGTCCACGAACACGGGGTTGGTGATCGCGAAAGGCAGGGTGCCTCCTTTGATCGACCCGCCGCGGGCGGGGCTCTGCAGGACGGGGAACAGGGTCTCCTTTCCCAGCGCTTCGACGCAGAGGAAGGTGTCGCGCTCCAGGGTCAGGCCGAACTGCTGTTCGAACTTCTCGACGTCACCCTTGGGGGCGTTGACCGGGAAGACGATCCGGCGCTCGCCGTTGAGGACCAGCCTGACCTCGTCCACCGCGACCCAGGGCGCGCTTCTCACCCCGATGCGGATGTCCACCCGGCCGTTCGGCGCCGGGCAGACGTCGCCGGGACCGGAGGCGCCGTTGACCCGGAAATCGATGATCGGCCCGTTCGTCGCGAAGGACCGTCCCTGCTTGACCGAGCGGAGCAGCGCATCGATATCGAGGGGCGCCTTGGCGTCCCCGGCATGATACACGTAGGTGCGTGAATAGCCAGGCTCACCGCGGTCGATGGTGTGCGAATCGGACGAGCCGACGATCGGGACCAAGTGGCCGCGGTTCAGGAGATGGAACCAGTCCTGGATGGCGGTTTGGTTGGAGGAAAAATAATAGGGCCCGTTCATGACCTCGAGCACGTCGAAGCCCGTGTCCAGGGCGGCCAGGGCGGTCGCCGCCGATTCCAGCTCGAGGTAGGAGTTGTTGAAATAGCCCAGGTCGCCCGCCCGGGGATGATTGACCTGGATGAGGGCACCGGGGTCCTTTTCGCGGCTGGCCTTGAACAGCGGGGCCGCCGTATCGCTCAGGGCCTTGATGGCGCCGTTCCCCGGCTCGTCCGGCCGGATCAGCATGGGATACGTATTGTAGTGAATGACCTCGGTGACGGTGACCTCGCTCCCGGGGATAACCGTCAGCACGCCGTCGAGCCCGAGCTGTGTGAGCGCCGGGGCATAGTCGGAAACCAGGTTGTGGTCGGTCGCGCAGACGACCTCGATGCCCTCCGCGACCACGGCCTTGATCCTTTCGGACACGGATACCGACCCGTCCGAATTCGTCGTGTGCATGTGCGGATCGAGGGCGACCAAGCCGGGCGTCTCGACGACCCGGTCGATGACGAACGCCAGGTCCTGGTTTTCCTCATTGACAATCTCCACGACCTTCTCGTCGATCGTGTACTCCGGTCCCCGCGAGGCCGTCGCGAGGTACGTCCCCGCCGGAAGCTCCACATCCAGGCCTTCGGCCGGCGGGAAGCAGGAATTCTTGTTGCTTTCCCAACCCCGGCCGGTCTCGACGGGGTTTTCCGGACGAAAATAGGGGGATTTCGTGGACCCGAGGCCGATGAAGGCCACCTTCCCCGGGACGGGATTCCCGCCGCCGTCCCGGACCCGGACGCCGACCTTCCCGAGCGGCGGATTGCTCAGAATGAAGCCGTTTTCGCCGTCGGCCTCGACCTCGACGATCTCCTCCGCCGAACCCGGGAAAAAGTTGGCCTGGAACCTATAGATCCCCGGGGGCAGAGGGACTTCCAGGTAACCGGTGCCCTCGACTATGGTCCGGTAGAAAACGGCCGACGAGAGGATCTCCTTCGCCGTGAACTCGAGCCAGGGGCCGTCGAAATCTTTGAACGAAACCGCCGCCCGGAGCGGCTTGACCCCGAGGATCTCATAGACGCGGGAAACGAGCTTCAAACCGGATGTCTCGGTGAGAAGAATATGCCGCAGGCGGGCGGAGGCGCCCGGAAGAAGCCGGCCGGGATAGCGGACCGTCGCCTTCTCCACCGGGTTGAAGCTCAGCCAGCCCAGGAAATACCCCTTCTTCTGGCAGACGCGGAAATTCAGCGCCGGAAATCTTTTCTCTTCGAAGGGACTGAAGTTGAATCGTCCGTAGGTGTCCATAAAGAGCGAGAAGCTCGCCTCCTCGAGCGCCAGCTTGCCCGTGTTGGTGAGCGTCGAGGAGATCTCGAGCAGGCCCTTATCGGGGTCGAAAGCGTAAACGGTCGTGATCTCCGCCTTCCGGCCAGGTTTATCCTCGAAGACACCCCTGGCTTCGAACGAGAGCGTGCCGGTTCCGGGCTGATCCTTCAGCCTGGTGATTTCCGTGTAGCCAAGATGATGGGTCTTGTCTCCGATGCGGAGGACGGGCGCCCCGAGATTGAGGTCGCCCGCTTCCGGGACCTTGTCCGCCGGGACGAACCCGAGCAGGCTGCCCATGGCCTGACCGTAGGGATAGTTCACGCTCGTGATGATGGACCTGGCGCTTGTTCCCAGGACGGCGTAGCTTCTGCCGTCGAAGACCAGAAAGTCGCCCTTCCGGGCGAGGGAGGTGAAGCCGTCGGGGACGTCCTCCGGCCCCTGGATGACCTTGACGGCCGGCGCCGGGCTCTGCCGGACCGATGCGGGGAGCAGCGAGGCCGACAGAAGAATGCCGCCGAGGACAACGGAAATCATGCGGGACAAAGGTTTCATCACGTTCTCCAACGGAATATGTAAAAAGAATTCTAGCACATTGTGATCGCTTCCGGCAAAGCGCGACGGCGGTCGGTTGCATCTCCATCCATGTGATCAGGAGATTGAGAATTGGGGTCCTGTCACGGCGCGCCCCTGTGCGTCCTCGCGCCGGCGGATAAGATCCCGAAGCGTCGCCGGTATCACCCTTTGCCCCCGGGTGAACTGATAGTCAAGAGCTTTTTCAGGATATTTCCCAGAATAGCGACTCCGAGTCCCTCCGCTGCTATTCTGATGGTCGCTCCGAAGACTCCGCTTCCCGCCGGTCCCCGTCGCTCCGGGCGCGCAGGGGCTATCGCCGTGCCACCCCTCAGTGAGATCATCGCCGTCACGTGGCTGGAGATGCAACCCTTCGAGGATGAGGGTTTGCAACGCGGTGCGATGTTCGGCTAGAATCAGTCCGCCGCCTTTCGTCGCCGGCGGGCAGTGATCATGGACAAGCTCGAGAAGGTCATTCGATCCGGGGGAAAGTCCTTTCTGCTCCGGCTCGAGTCGTCCGCCCAGTCCCGCGACTACGATAAGTACGAAAAGCTCAGGAACGAGATCTGGGGCTTTCCCGAGGACAACCTCCCCGGCTCCCGGAACCTGATGTGCGAGAACTTCCTTCATGACGGCGGTTCCCTGTTCATCGGGGTCTATGCCCTGGGGACGGAGGGCGAGGCCCTCGCGGACGGCCTGCCGTTCGTCGCCTTCTCCTACGGCTTCGTCGGGGTCAAGGACAAGGAGATCGCTTTCAAGAAGATCGAAAACCTGAGGTTTTATTCGCAATATACCGGGATCCGCAACGAGTTCCGCGGCTTCGGGCTGGGAGCGGCCATCAAAGAGTTCCAGCGGAATAAGGTGCGCGACCTGTTCGGGATCGACACCATAACTTGCACCTACGACCCGCTCACCGGCGTCAACGCCTGGAGGAATGTCCATCACTTCGGGATGGAGGTCGAGGACTACCGTGTCTCGACTTACGGAGAGTACGGCGGCCTGCTCAACCGGCTCGACGTCCCGAGCGACAGGTTCTTCATGACCTGGGACCTGTCGCGCCCGGCCGCGCCGGGAGAGTCGCCCTGGGCTTCAGCCTTCACCGAGAGACTCGGCGTCGTCCGCTGCCGGGAGGAGATCGTCGCCGGCCGCTCCGGCCCCGTGGAGCTCGAGATCCTCGCGGGCGTCGAGCTCGAGCCGAAAGCCGAAATCCTGTTCGTCCGGATCCCCAGGGATTTCTATGCCATGCTGCGGGAGACCGATGTCGGTCTTCCCAATGTCCGCGAGATCCCCGTCCGCTGGCGGACCTCGACGAGAGAGTTGTTTCTGGCGCTTCTTGCCGGCGGCTACGCGGTGGCCGATTTCTTTTCCACCCCCGGTCCCCGCTCCGAAAACTACTATGTCCTCCGGCGAACCGGCGACTCGGATTGAGAGGAGAAAACCATGGATAAGATCAGCCATGATGTGAAGACCCTGATCAGCGAAGCCATCAAGCTCGAGATCAACGGCCAAGCCTTCTTCAACCACGCGGCCGAGGCCACGGCGAACGAGCTGGGCCAGAAGATGTTCACCCGGCTGGCGCAGGAGGAGGTCAAGCATCTGGAGACGTTCAGCCGTCTGTTCAGCTCGGTTATCAAGTCCGAGGACTGGAAAAAGCAGGTCCGGGACGAGGAGCTCAAGGGGCCTTCGGCCGTCATCCAGCAGCTGGCCGAACGCATGAAGCGGGCCGAGGGCAAGAGCGAAGTCGAGGCCCTGCGGATCGGGATGGAGCTCGAGCAGAAGGCCGTCGACTTTTTTTCGGGAACGGCGGCCGGGATGGCCGACGCCGCCGCCCGCGAGATCTTCGAGAAGATCGCCGACGAGGAGCGATTCCATTACGACCTCCTGCTGGCCCAGTACGATTCCGTGACGGGCTCGGGATTCTGGCTCGACAGCTCCGAATTCAAGATGGACGGGCAGTACTAGGAGCGGCGCATGCGGCCGGGTGACCATCTTCGGTTCGCCCTGACGAGCCTCTGGAAGCGAAAGCTCCGCACCTTCTTGACGGCTGCCGGCGTGATGATCGGGATCGCGGCCCTGGTCTCGATGGTTGCGTTCGGCCGGGGCATGCAAAAGAACGTGACCGATAATTTCCGGTCGCTCGAGCTCTTCAACACGTTGACGGTGCTGCCCGGAAATGCCGCCGGGGGAAGGCCTCGAGACCGCCGCGAGGGGCGGCCGCCCGCTCCGCTCGCCGCTTCCGCCGAGGGGGCCGGCGGCATCCTGGACGACGCGGCTGCGGCCAGGATCGCCGGGCTGGAAGGCGTCGAATCCGCCTTCCCCGATATCCGGCTGCCCGCGCTCGTCCGCCTCGACGGGAAGGAGGAGCTCCGGTTCGTCCAGGTCGTCCCGGCGTTGATCGCGGGTTCGGAGTCGATCCGCTATGCCGCCGGCCGGTCCTACGGTTCGGACGACGACGAGGCGGTCATCATCTCGGCCTCGCTTCTCAAGGACCTCGGCGTCGTCGATCCGGGATCGGCCATCGGGCGCAAGCTCAGCGTGTCCACCGTAGGGCTCGATTTTTCGAATTTCGACCTCGCGGACCCGATGGCTTCGCTCGCCGGGCAGAAGCTCCCGTTCTCGACCGAAGAGCACGGGCTGACGATCGCGGGCGTTTCCGAGGTCTCCCCGTTCGGAAGCTCGGGGCCGCTCCAGAGCGATATCTTCATGCCCGCCGGCACCGCCCGGCGGATCAACCGGCTGCCCTTCAGCAGCATCTGGGACCTTTTTCGCGCCGGCCGGGGCGGCCTCGGCTATTCGGCGCTCAACGTGCGGCTGAAGTCCATCCAGGCGCTGGAGGGGGTGAAAAAAGAGGTCAAGGCGATGGGTTTCGGCACGTTCGCCCTGGCCGATCAGTTCAGGGAGATCCGGCGCGGCTTTCTGATGATGGACATGGTGCTGGCCGCCGTGGGCATGATCGCCATCATCGTCGCCTCCCTGGGCATCATCAACACGATGGTCATGTCCATCCTCGAGCGCTATTCCGAGATCGGCGTCATGAAAGCGCTGGGGGCCCGCGACCGGGATGTCCGCCGGATCTTCCTCGTCGAATCAGCCGTAATCGGCGTGCTGGGGGGGGTGGCGGGGCTGGCGCTCGCCGCCGTCGCCACCGGGCTCATCAACCGGATCATCAACTATTTTCTCTCCAAGCAGGGCGTCCCGTTCATCGATTACTTTGACATTTCCTGGTGGCTGGGGTTGGCCGCGCTCGGGTTCTCGGCGGCGGTCAGCCTGGCGGCCGGGGTCTACCCGGCGATGAGGGCCGTGCGGGTGGACCCGGTGCGGGCCCTGCGGCACGAGTAACCCCGCCGCTCCGGGCGGGCAGGGACTGGTACCGTGCCACCCCCGCCCTGTCCTTTTAGCATCACACGAAGGAAGATGTCATCAGTGAGGACTCCGCCCAGGCGGGTGGTCCGAGCGTTATGGTAGAATGGAGCGGCGCGAGGCCGTGATGTTGAGACAGACCGCCGCCGTCATATCGGCATGGCTCATCCTGGGGCTGGCTGCGGAGGCGGGCGGCCAGGCTGCCAACCCGAACCTGAATCGGCTTGTCGCCGCGGAGCGGGCGTTTTCCAGCATGTCGGAGGCCAAGGGTTTGCGGGAGGCCTTCCTGTTCTATCTTGCGGACGATTCTATCGTCTTTCGGCCGAAACCCGTCCCCGGGAGAAAATCCTATGAAGATATGCCCGCCTCATCGGCCGCCCTCCTGACCTGGGGTCCGGAATATGCCGAGGTTTCGGCGGGGGGAGACTTCGGATACACGACGGGGCCCTATGTCATCAGGAATCGCGCCAGGCCGGGGGAGTCAGTCGCCCATGGCCATTACGTCTCGGTCTGGGAACGGCAGGCCAACAGAGAATGGAAGGTCTCCCTGGACGCCGGCGTGCGCCATCCTCAGTCCGGTCCGGCGCCGGAAAGCGTGGCGACGCTGCCGGCGGACTGCAAACGATGGCGGGGCCGGCGGTTGGACCGCGATTCGGAAAGGGGTGCGCTGCTCAAGGAGGAATCCCGGTTCGCCCAGACCGCCCGGGCCGAAGGCCTGACGGAAGCTTATATCATCCATGCCGCGGACGACGTCCGTGTTTACCGCGACGGCCAGCTTCCGGTGACGGGAAAAGCGGCTTTCCTCAAGCTCGTCGCGGGCTCGACCCCGAAATACAACTGGGGGCCGGTCGATGCCGTCGTTTCCTCGACCGGCGACATCGGTTATGTTTTCGGCGTACGCGACGGCCTGAGCCTGGACAGCCATGAGCCTTTCGAATCCTCGAGCTACGTCCGGATCTGGCGGAAGCTGTCCGGAGGCGAATGGCGGATCGTCCTTGACCTGGCCGTGCCCATCCCGACCGGGACCGGGTCGGATTAGAGCGCGGTTCCGGCCGGACCGGCGATGAGGGGCGGCTGGCCGCTCAGATAGGCCCGGACGTCGGGATAGATCTCAAGGCCCTGGAATTGGGCGCCTTGGTCTTTGTCCAGGACCAGCTCGAACCGGACTTCGGCGCCGGTCTCCGGGACGTCAATCGAGAGAAGAACCGACGAGCGGTCAGGCTGAGCCCCGTCCGGCTCGACGGGATGGACCTGCCGGTTCTCGGCCGCCGCCGTTCTTGAGATGACCTCCAGACTTCCCAGGGGTCCCCGGATCCCCGATGCGTTGACGAAACGCAGCCTGACCCTGTACCGTTGGGGAAGGAGTCTCTTTTCGGCCGAAACGAGCCGGATCTCCCCGGTTCCCTGTCTCGCCATCTCGGATGCCGAGATCCTGTTGGCTTGGAGAGTCTCGAAGAGGTCGAGGTCCAAGCCCGAAAATCTCTCGAACTTTCTCCGCCACGCCGCATCGTCTTCCATCGGACCGGCGAGCGCGAGATACCTCTTCAAGAATGGGCTCGCCTCGGTCCGCCCGGCGAACCGCCGCGCCTCCTCCGACAGCCCCAGCTCACGAGCAGCAAGCGGCGAGCCGGGCGTAGATCTCGAAATCCCAGACGGGAGGGGACCGTCTCTCAAGGGCCCGGAGAAGATAGACTCGGGCCTCCCGCCATCGGCCCTGTCGATAGAACTCCGAGCCGATCTCGAAATCGTCCGCGCAAACCCGCACGAAGACGGGTGAGGACAACCCCCCGCCCCTGACGGACACCCTGTAGAGGTGATGATAGAAGGGGAAGGAAAGGCGGGGGTTGAGGACGACAACAGCCGTTTTTCCCGGCCGGATCTTAAGCCGGGTCGCGACACCCGCGTGGGCGACTTCGACCTCCCCCTCGCTGGAAGCGCCGGACACGAACACGGCCAGGCTCGCGACTTTGCTGCGGGAGATGACCGCCCTCTCGACCCTCTGGCGGTCCTCGAGGAAGAAGCTCATCGTGCTCTTTCCGTAGGGACTGCCGTCGAGGCACTCGAATTCCCTCGCGGGGTTGTCCCACGGGAGGGACAGGGGAAGCGTCAGGCGCGGCTTTTTCCCGCCGGGACTCCCGACGCGGTAGATGTTGAGCTCGGGGTTCTTGTACTCGATATCCCAGAAGAAGAAGTCCTTGACCCGCTCGTTATCCACCCGAAGGCTCCGGTAGAGGCGGAGATGCTCCGGGTAGAATTTCTCGTTCTTGAAGAAATGCCCGTAGGCGGCGCTCGACGTGATGAGATAGTCGAACCGGGAGTAGGGCGCGAAGTCCCTCGAAAAAATATACGCCCGGGAAAACGTCTCGTAGCGGGGCTCGCGCTCGCGCAGGGGAGGGGTGAACCATTCCTTCCCGATGGTGCTCGTCACGGGGACATTCCGCCGGATCCACCTCTCGGCGATCTCGGTCGTGTCGTCCTCCCAGAGGTAAAAGGATTTCGTCCAGGCGCCGAACTCGAGCGCGACGAAGGCGGCGGCCACGATGAGCCCGGCGGCTCGCCGCGCGGCCTTCGACCGGCCGCCCGATTCCCGGATCAGACCGATCCCCGACATCCCGAGAAACGCGTAGAAGATGGCGAACGCCGGCAGGTCCCGGTGCCTGGAAAATCCGAGGTAGCTGATCGCTCCGATAAAATAGGCCAGCCCGGAGAGCGCCAGCCAGACCGTCTTCCTGTTGCGGCGGAGACAGACGGCCGCGACGCCGAGCAGGATCAGGGCGAGAAAGACGGGCCCCTCGCCCGTCAGGATGTTCTTAACGGCGAGCACCTGCTTGTTATAGGCGATATGTTCGATCCATGTCTTCGGCTGGATCGGCTTGAGGAACCACTCCGTTTCGTGAACGCCCTGCAGGAGCAGCCTGGTGCCGCCCAGGAAGTTCTTGAACTTGAGCAGCGCGTACGGATGGCCGGCGAAGAACCCCGCGATCCCGGCGACGGCCGCGAGGTAGAGATTCCGGTCGAGGAGCGCCCGGATCGCTTTTCTCTTCGCTCCCGGCTGCGTGAGAAGGTGGCTCAGGAAGACCGCCGCGAAAATGAAGATCCCATTGTACTTCGTGGCCACGGCCAGGCCGCCGAGGACGCCCGCCAGCAGGTAATCGCTCCAGCGTCTCCGCTGGGCGATGAGGACGCAAAAATAGAGCGACAGGGCGAAAAAGAAGGTCATCGGGACGTCAAGGGCGATCTGGTGGCTGAACAGGATGGGAATGTACGCCACGGAATAAAGGAAGGCGGCGGTCAGGCCTTCCCGCTCCGAATACAGGCGGCGGCCGATGGCGTAGACAACGAGGATCGTCGCCGAGCCAAGGAGCGCCGAGAGAAGCCGGGCCGCAAACAGGATCTGGTCGATCGAAAAGGGGAAAAGCTCCGGCCCCCGCTGGACGCCGACCAGGCGGAACAAGGCGTTCACGAGCCGCAGGCAGACGGCGACGATGTAATCGAAGAAATTGGGATAATAGTAAACGAAATCGGGACGCCAGTCGCCCTGGTAGTTCTGCGCGATCTGCCTCGCGACCACATAGTCGTCCACCCTCTGGTAGCCGGAGGACAGCCCGGCCACCCGGAAGAGCGTGCCGGTGAGCATGATGAGGAGAAGCAGGGCGGCGAGGCGCCGCGTTCGCGGGGCAGCAGGTGTGCCGGCCATAGCCGGTGAATTATAATTTAGGTTCCTCGAGTTTGCAACGCGTGAGCGCAGGGCGGGGCTCGGCCCGCCCGGACCCGGAGGCTCGCTCAGTCCGGCTTGACCGCCTCGACCGCGACCGTCGAGGCCAGGCGGTTCCTCAGCCACCCGATCCGGTCGTCCCCTGTGATCCTGGAAACCGTTCCCTGGGGAAAATAGAAAAAGAGAAGGGATCCGACGCTCAACCCGGCCCGCCTGAGGAGCCCGCTCAGTCCGGCCGCCGAATAAGCGCCGAGGTGCTCGTATTTGCTCCGTTCGAACCGGCGCAACACCGTCATGGCCAGGTTCCGGCCGTTTGTGGCGCTCATGATGAGCCGACCTCCCGGCTGCAGCACCCGCGCGGCTTCGGTGACGAACGGCCCGCCCTCCCTGAAGGACTGGACGACGTTATTGGCGATGACGAGCCCGAACGTCGCCGCGGCGAAAGGGAGCTTTGTCCCGGTCGCTTGGACCGCCGCCAGCCCCTTTTTCCGGGCGAAGGCTGCCATCTCGAGGGAGATATCCACGCCGGCAAGCCGGTTCGTTTCGGCCAGCGACCGGGAGAAATGGCCGGTGCCGCAGCCGATGTCCAGGATCGACACGCCCCGGGGCCGTCCGACGAGCGCCAGCAGGTTATCCCTGACGATGCGGAAGCTCCTGAGGTTGAAGTAGCTGTTGGCCGATTCGGTGTCCCCGAGAGTTGCCGCCCGCCGGCGGAAATATTCCTGCCAGACCACGTCCTCCGCGGCGCCCTCCATCATGACGGGAACACCCTCGACGACAGGGTAGGCGCGGCCGCAGCCGGGGCAAACGAGCCCGGCTCCGCCGGTCCGCAGCGGTCCGGCGCAGGCGAGGCATCTCAAGACGGCGACGAGGTCGGCGAAGCCCATCATATGGCCAGCTCCCGCCGCAGCCGGCGTCCGAACCTGGCGGCCAGTCCGCTGGGAACGAATCGCCAGAGCGACCGCGCCGCCCGCGCCGGCAGGGTCTGGTCGGAAAGCGGCGCTCTCCCCATCCGGGCCGGGTAACAATAATGCGCGTAGGCGTGGAGCTCGACGCCCCATTTCTTTTTGTACCGCCTTTGTCCCTCGTATCTCACCGGTCCGAAATCGAACAGGCGGCAACCCTGGCCCACGGCCCAATCGATGAGCTCGAAATGGAGCAGGTCGGGGGCCCGGTAAGCGAAGAAGCGCTCGTCCGAGGCGATGTCGGTGATCTGGACGGAGCGCCCCACGACCCAGCCGAGAAGGGCGCCGACCGGCCGTCCGCCGAGCCAAGCCGTCATGATGCGCATCCGGCCCGCGAGGTTCTCGTGATTTTTCAGGAAGTAGTCCGGCGGATGCGGGGGACTGCCCAGCCTTTTCAGGCTCCGCAGGTGGAGCGGATAGAAAACCCGGCGGATGTCATCCTGAGTCTTCAGGGCGCGGAGCTCCAGACCGCTCGCGCGGGCCCGGCGCACGTTCTTCCTGACACTGTAGTCGATCCTGTCCCAAAGTCGGAGCGCCGGGTCGAGCGGCAGCACCGCGCGCTCGCACATCCTGATCTCCTGGAACATCCCTCTCTCATCCTCGGCCAGGTCAGGAAATCCGCGGATCTCGAGATATGCCAGCCGTGCCTTTTTCCGGCTCTCCTCGACGACCCGCGGCAGTCCGGACAGCATGGCGCGCCTCTCGGCGGGTCCGGCGTCCGTCGCGAACAGGATACCCCCGTACTCGGAAAACGGCTGCGAGATGAGTTTTCTTCCGGTGACGAAGGCCCGGTGGAAAAAGGAGGGAAAAACCGCCCGGATGCCGCCTCCGTCCCGGAACAGCCAATAATTGGCCTTGAGGCCGTAGACGTCCTCGACGGTCTTCTTGAACCCCGTGAGGTGGATGAACCGGCCGTGCGGATGGAGCTCGACGAAGGCATCCCAATCCGGGCCGGCCGTCTCCTCCCAGGGGATCCAGTCGGGATTGCTCATCGGCCTCCCGGGCCCGTTCAGCGCGTCTGGGAGACGAGCAGCACTCCCAGGACGATCAGCGTCGCCCCCATCCATTTCAGGGGCGGCATCGGCTCCTTGAAGAGGGCGGCGGAAGCCATGGCGACGACTACAAAGGTCAGGCTGGCCACGAGGTTCGAGAACCCGAGGTTGAAGCGCGAGATCACGACCAGCCACAGCAGCGACCCGACCACCGAACAGGACAGCCCCGCCATGACCGGCCACGAGGTCAGCGCTTTCCAGAAGAACTGCAGGCTGATCTTTTGGCCGGCCAGCTGGTTCATCCCGAGTTTCAGAAAGAGCTGGCCGCCGGCCCACAGGATGATCATGAACACAAACAGGCTCAGTTCCTTCATTTTGATCTCCTTCATTTCTCCTCGACCTCCTGGCGCAGGAGCCCCAGCTGCTGGGCCAGTTTCTTGTTCGACTCCTTGAGCTCGGAGATCGCCACCGAGAAGTGGACCAGGATGAACAATAGCCCCATAATCAGGATCAAAAAAAGAGCGGCCGGGGGGTAGCCGATCCCCACCAGGATCGAGAATTTGTCGAGCAGTCCCCGGAAAAGCGAGATGACGAGGAAAACGACGCCCATGCCCAGCCAGAGCAGGGAGAATTCCTCCTTCAGCCTCTTGCGGCGGATGAGCTCGAGAATGAAGACGATCAGGGCCAGGCTGCCGATGATCGCCAAGACCTGGATCCTGAAGACCTCGACGTTCGCCAATTTATCCATGGGTTCTCTCCGATCTCTTATTCGGTCTTCTCAACGTCAGGACGAATATGGCCAGGAAGACCTTGACCATATAATATATCGATTCGAAAAAGCCGATCGACGACCGGCCGGCCCGCCGGTCACCCATCTGCGCGGGGACCTCCCGGATGCGCAAACCGTTCTTCTTGAAGATGAAAATGGCCTCGGGCTCGGGATAGTCATCCGGATAGGACTCGCCGGCCAGGACGATCGCCTTCCCGTTATACGCCCTGAAGCCCGAAGTGCTGTCGGTGATCTTCTCTCCGAGGAGCAGCCTGTTCGTCAGGTAAAAGATCCTGATTCCGAGACGCCGCCAGGCCCGCCCCCGGTAGCCCCCTTTTTCCATGAACCTCGAACCGACGACCATGTCCGCTTCGTCTTTCAGGATCGGATCGAGCAGGAGCCCGACCTCGGCCGGCCGGTGCTGGCCGTCGGCATCGACCTGGACGGCCACGTCGTAGCCGTGTTTCCGGGCGTAGAGAAAGCCGGTCTGGACGGCGCCGCCGATGCCCAGGTTGAACGGCAGGGTGACGACCCGCGCCCCGGGCACGGTCGCCGCGACCTCGGCCGTCCGGTCGGTCGACCCGTCGTTGACGACGAGGATGTCGAAATCGGGGCAGGCTTCCTTGATCTCGGCCAACACGGCGCCGACTGTCTTTTCCTCGTTGTAGGCGGGAACGATGGCGATTTTTTTCATGCGAGCCGGAAGCATTAATATATCCCCGAGGGGGCCCAAGTCAACCTCCGCCTTCTGGCATCAGCCGGCGCCTGATGATTTCACGCTCATAAGCCTTCGATATGGAGCAAAGGGAGAATCTCCATTTATGTGACCGTTGGGTGTTTCAGTGGGGTCCTGTCACGGCGATCCCCCGGCGCCCGAACGGTCAGTCATGATCTTCAGGATCAATGGAGTCCCTGGCATCAAACGTTCGGCCGGCGGGGGGCCCCCACGCCGTGCCACCCCTCAATCTGCTTATTGCCATCACATAAATGGAGGTCCTTCCCAGCCTGACATATTCATAAAAAGCGCCTCGTCTTTTTTCCATCTCTCTTTATGCGGCGCTTTTACCCTTCGGGCGAGCCGATTCGGCCCCATCGGCTTCGTTCTCGGAGTTCGCAGTACCAAAGAGTACAGCTTCACCCCTCGGGCCTCGCATCTGGGGGCCGCCTCGATTCGTGAATAATTCAGGCTAAAGCCGAGGGGGATTTGCAGTCGGGCGGAGTTTGGGCTATATACGGAAGGATGCTCAAACGATCCGACCGGGCGGGGCTTCGCACCTGGATCGAGCTCGACCGGAAAGCGCTGGCCGGCAATTTGCGGCTCTTCCGCGGGGTCCTGCCGCACGGCTGCGGCATCATGGCCGTCTGCAAGAGCAACGCTTACGGCCACGGGCTGTATGACCTCGCGCCCCTGCTCGAAGAGCTGGAAGTGGACTGGTTCGGGGTCGATTCGATCGTCGAGGCCGTGACGCTTCGTGAAAAGGGCATCCGGCGGCCCCTCCTGGTTTTTGGCTACACCCTTCCCAGCCGGTTCGATGATGCCGCTGATCATGGCGTCAGCCTGACCATGTCGTCGCTCGCCAACCTCCGCGCCCTGGCGCGGCCCGGCCGCCGGAGGCGTATCGCCGTCCATCTCAAGATCGACACGGGGATGCACCGGCAGGGGCTGATGCGGCCGGAGTGGCCCGCCGCGCTGAGCCTCCTGAAACGACACGCCGCGAGAGTCCGGCTTGAGGGACTGTACACCCATTTCGCCGAGGCCAAAGACCCCGCGCGGCGGGAGTCCACCCGGATGCAGATCCGCGAATTCGACACGGCGGCGGCGTTCTTCCGGGCGGGCGGTCTGGCTCCGCTGCTTCACTCCGGGGCGACGTCGGGGGCCCTCAACTATCCCGAGGCGAGATACGACCTTGTGAGGATTGGCATCGGTCTGATGGGGCTCTGGCCCTCCGACGAGACCCGTCTTGCCTGGGAAAAGGATCTCCGTTTGAGGCCCGTACTGAGCTGGCGGAGCCTGATCTCCGAGACGAAGAGGCTCCGCAAGGGAGACGCCGTCGGCTATAACTTCACCGAGAGGCTGGGGCGCGCTTCGACCGTGGGTATCTGCCCTGTCGGCTACTGGCATGGTTTTCCCCGCAGCCTGAGCCGCACCGGCGAGGTCCTCGTCCGCGGCCGCCGGGCGAAGGTCCTGGGCACGGTCTCGATGGACATGATCGTCGTTGACCTGACCGGCATCCCGGGGGCACGCCCGGGCGATGTCGTGACGCTCATCGGCCGCGACGGCGCCGGGGAGGTCTCCGCCTGTGAGGTCGCCCGTAAGGCCGGAGTCTCGCATTACGAGCTCCTGACGCGCCTGAACCCGCTCATTCAGAAATTCCGCATCGGCTAGTGTCCCGTCTCGTAATTCTCCTTCCGAAGTCCCTCAAACTCCCCCGCGGTGGCGCGTCTTTGTTGTTTATTTTGAAAACCGAGTTATTTGCGAGACGCACCACTAGTGTCCCGTCTCGTAATTCTCCTTCCGAAGACCCACGCTAAGACGGGACACTTCCAGGGGGAAGTCGAGCTTCCCCCTCGGCGCTTCGTTTCACTCCGCTGACCCCCTGAGGGGAACGCCGCCGTCCCCCTCAAACTCCCCCGCGGTGGCGCGTCTTTGTTGTTTATTTTGAAAACCGAGTTATTTGCGAGACGCGCCACGGGGCGCTTGGTTGCCGGCAGGACGGCCTCCTGACGCTTTCCCCCGGATATCTGCCCTACCCGAGTGTAAATAAAATTTACAGGGAAACTGAGCCATATGGGGGAAAAAACAGGCCGATGCTGGCACGAAAGTTGCTCGGGTTTGCATTCCCAATGGTTCTTTCCTATCATGATGTGGCCTGATGTCGCGATTTCGACTACCGGGAAGAATTTTCCTCTCCCTTTTTATTGCCATAGCCCTGGTGCTGGGATCCTCTGCGCCTGTGGTTCCTTCCCCGACCGGAAAAAGCGCGGAGGAAGCTCGCCCGGGGGGCACGCTCCGGGTCGGTTCCCCGGACGCCGGGGAGTTCCGGGCGACCTTCGACCCGTCGGCCGGCGCTCCCGCTTTCCTCCTTGAGCAGGTTTTCGACGGCCTGGTCAGGCTCGACAGCAACCTCGGCATCGTGACGGCGTTGGCCGAATACTGGGTGATCTCCGAAGACGGAAAGACATATACTTTTTACCTTCGCCAGGGCATCAAGTTCCACCACGGCCGGGAGCTCGAGGCCGCGGACGTCAAGTTCTCCCTGGAGCGACTCATCAGAGGCGACTCGCCCGGTCCCCATGCCGGTCACTTCCTCGGCAAGTTGCTCGGGGCGCAGGAATTCTATGACGGCCGGGCCGACGGAGTCGCCGGGATCAGGGTTCGGGACCATTCGACGCTGGAGATCGAATGGCTCCAGCCCGAAGTCACCACGCTCTATCTACTGAGCATGCCCTTCTGCAAGGTCCTGCCCAGGGAACTCGTCCTCAGCCAGGGCCGGGGCTTTTTCCTCAAGCCGTCGGGCACCGGCCCGTTCCGGTTCGCTTATTGGCTCCGCAACACCCGCCTCGAAGTCGTCGGCGCGAGGCTGGAGCGGAACGAAGGATATTTCGGACGGAAGCCCTACCTCGAGGCGGTCGAGTTTAGTCCTTTCTACACTCTCGACCACTTCCTGAGCGGGGAGGTCGACATCCTGATCTATGCCTCGGAGCGGCTGGCAGACAGCGGCTGCCGGGTCCTGGAAGAGGAAAGCTTCAATCCCGTTTATCTCGGGATGAGCTGTCACATCCCCCCGCTGGACATGACCGTCGTGCGCCGGGCGCTGGCCCTGGCCGTCAATAAAAAGGAGATCGCCCGGGCCGCCTTCCGGCTGGACACCGTTCCCCGGGTAACGGACAACTTCATCCCCGCCAAGCTCCCGGGCTTCTTCCCGGCCGACCGGGTTGACGCTTACCGGCCGGAGGAAGCCAAGGCCCTCCTCCGCGGGGAAGGCTTCATCGGCGCGGCGAGCTTTCCGCCGTTCAAATTGTTCTTCGAGAGGCCCAAGAGGGTCGAAGACGTGAAGATCTATCGGGCCCTCCGGGACGGGCTGGCTGGGCTCGGGATCCGGCTCGACCTCGAGTATTTCGATTCCCCCGGCGAGCTCAAGACCCTCAACGATCCGTACTTCATCGTCATCCGCTCGACGATGGAGTATCCCGACCCGGGGAACCTGGTGACCCCGCTGTTTTTCTCGCTCTCCCAACGCAATCTCGAGACACTCCATTACTCGAGCCGGCCGCTCGACGATCTTATCCGGAAAACCGAGTCCGAGCGGAGCTGGACCGAGCGGACCGCCCTTTTCCGCCGGATCGAGGCGCTGCTCAACGAAGACATGCCGGCGGTGCCGCTCTATTCAGGAGACCGGCGGCTGGCCGTCCAACCGCGCGTCCGCGGCCTGGCCGCACCGCCCTTCGGGTTCCGGTACCTCCAAGTCAAGGAGGTCTGGCTGGCCAGATGAGCGCTCTGCGGAGACGTCGGTTCAAGGTCACGCTCTACGCGCGGTTCATGATCCTGACCACCTCGCTCCTCGTCCTCCTCGTCGGCTCGATCCTCTGGCTCATCCAGAGACGCGAGGTCGCGGCCATCTCCGGGCAGGCCAAGAGCCGGGGGCTGCTGATCGCCGGGAACATCGCCAGCGTCAACCAGGAGCGCTTCGAGTTCTGGGACGCGGCCGGGATCACGGCGAGCATCGAGGAGGCGCTCGACGAAAATCTCCTGTACGTCGTCATCTACGACAAGTTCAGGAACCCGTTCGTCTCCACCGCGCTGGTCCAGGACGACCAGGACATCATCTGCTGCAGCCGGCTGCCCGCCAAGATCGATTCCCGGACCTACGCGATCACCCCGCGGAATTTCACGCGGGGCGCCCGGACCCGGCCGGTCATCGAGATCGAGATCCCCGTTTTCTTCGCCGGGTCGGAAGACCACTGGGGATCGGTCAAGGTCGGGATGTCGCTCGAGGAAATGCGGGCGGCTATCCGGGAGACGCGGCTGATCCTCATCCTCATCGGCTGCGCCGGGCTCGGCCTCGGCACCCTGGGCGCGGCCCTGATGGCCCGGCGGATCACGGGGCCGCTCAGGAAGCTCGTCGAGGGGACGGTCCGTATTTCCCGCGGGGATTTTTCCCAGGAGATCGAGGTCGGCTCGGCCGACGAGGTCGGCGAGCTGGCCCGCGGGTTCAACGAGATGACCCGCGACCTGCTGGAGACGCGCCAGCGGATGGAGGACGCGAACAAGCGGCTGGTCCAGGCCGAAAAGCTGGCCTCGATCGGCCGGCTGTCGGCGACGATCGCCCATGAGATCCGGAACCCCCTGACCGCGGTGAAGCTCAACGTCCAGAAGCTCCTGCAGGACGACGGTCTGGGCGATGAGGAAAAGGAACACCTGGGACTGTCCGCCGAGGGCATTGTCCAGATCGAGAAATTCATCAAGGAGCTTCTGGATTTCGCCAGGGTCTCCGTGCTGAACCTGGACCGGTTCTCCGCCGTCCAGATCATGGAAGAAGCCCTGAAGATGATGACGGACGCGTTTCGGGAAAAACGCGTGGCCCTCGAGCGGAGCTACGCCGAAGGCCTTCCCCCGGTCCTGGTCGACGGCGACAGGATGCGGCAGGCCCTCCAGGGCGTTCTCCGCAACGCCCTGGAAGCCGTCAACGAAGGGGGGCGGATCGACGTCGCCCTGGCGCTCGCCGACGGCGAGCCGAGGCGGATCCGGATCGGCATCTCGGACAACGGCTGCGGGATACCCGAGAAGGACTGGGAGATGATCTTCGAGCCGTTCTTCACGACCAAGCCGACGGGGTTCGGACTTGGCCTGTCCAACGCCCGGAAGATCGTGGAGCAGCACCGCGGCTTGATCCGCGTCCGAAAAAAGCCGGGGAGGGGGACGACCTTCGAGATCCTGATCCCGAGCGAGGTGGAAACATGAAATCCGTCCTGATCATCGACGACGAGCCTCTGATCCGGAAGACGCTCAGCTCGCATCTCGTCAAGAAGGGCTACGAGGTGCACCAGGCTGAAGACGGCGAAACGGGCCTCAGCCGGTTCGCCCAGGTTTGTCCCGACCTCGTTCTCCTCGACATCCGCCTGCCCGACACGGACGGGCTCGAGGTCCTCCGGCGGATCACGGAACAGCGGACGAGGACGGCCGTCATCATGATGACCGCCTTCGACGACATGCAGTCGACGATCACGGCCATCAAGCTCGGGGCCTTCGAGTACCTGGTCAAGCCGCTGGATTTCATCGGCCTCGACCTGACCATGGACAAGGCCGTCCAGGTCCGCGCCCTCGAAGATAAGGTCAGCTATCTGGTCGGGGAAAGTCAGAAGGCTTACACGATCGACAATATCGTCGGCCGTTCGCCGCAGATGCGCGAGGTCTTCAAGCTCATCGGCTCGGTGTCGAACACCCGGACGAACGTCCTGATCCAGGGCGAGAGCGGGACCGGCAAGGAGCTCGTGGCCAAGGCCATTCACTACAACAGCCCGTATCGCGACGAGCCGATCATCGTCATCAACTGCTCGGCCATCTCGGACACCCTGCTCGAGAGCGAGCTGTTCGGCCACGTCAAGGGGGCTTTCACCGACGCCGTCTGCGAAACCAAGGGCAAATTCGAGATCGCCGGCAAGGGGACGGTTTTCCTGGACGAGATCGGTGATGTCTCGCCCAGCCTCCAGTCCAAGCTCCTCCGCGTGACCGAGTCCAGGGATTTCATGAAGGTCGGCGGCGAGAAGATCCTGAAGACCGAAGCCCGGGTCATCGCCGCCACCAACCACGATCTTAAGGAGCTTATCGAAAAGCAGCGGTTTCGGGAGGACCTCTATTACCGGCTCAAGGTGGTCGAGATCTTTCTGCCGCCGCTCAGGGACCGCCGGGAGGACATCCCCGACCTCGTCGGCTATCTGCTCGAGAAGATCAACCGTGAGCTGCGCAAGAACGTCAGGAAAGTCCCCTTCGAGGTGATGAGGCTCCTGCAGGACCTCCCGTGGAAGGGCAATGTCCGGGAGCTCGAAAACGCCCTGACCCGGGCCGTCATCCTGGCCAAGGGAGACGTCATTCTCAAGGAGAACCTGCCCCTCGGGATCCCCGACAAGCGCCCCTTTCCCTCCGAGCTCATGCCGCTGAGCGAAGTCGAAAAGCTTTACATCCAGCAGGTGCTGGAGGCGACCCAGGGCAGCAAAATCCGCACCAGCGAGATACTCGGGATCAGCCGGCCGACCCTGGACAAGAAGATCAGGGAATACGGCCTCCGCGTTCCCGGCTGGCCCCCGGCCTGACGACCGCCGGCAATCGCCGGCCGCCTTTTGACAATCCCCGGCCGTTGTGTAAATCTTGGGGGCCGTGGACGCTATGCGCGGCTGGCTGGTCTGCCTGTGCCTTGCGCTCCCATCGGCACTGGGAGGGGAAACCCGGTCCGTTCCCCGCGACTTTGCCACGATCCAGAGCGCCGTCCGGGCGGCGGCCCCCGGGGACACCGTCGAAGTCGACGACGGGTATTACTTCGAAGACACCATCATTCTCGACAAACCCCTGGTTCTCAGGTCCAGAAATCCGTTCCGGACGGTGATCTGCGGCACGGGCGAAGGCTTCCGGGCCGATGCCATACTCTGCATCCGGTCCTCTGTCGTCATCGAAGGCTTCGTCCTCAGGAACGGCGTCAACGGGATCATCCAACGGGACAGCCCCGATGTTGACTGGACGGCCAGGAATCTGGGCATCTTCAACATGAAGCGGGCGGCGATATCGATCGATGACCCCGTGAACAACATCGGACGGGGCCGGGTGGAGAACATCATCGTCGACAATTGCGGCCAGGGCATCGAGGCCAACGACGCCTACGGGTTCGAGCTCGTCAACGGGCTCATCAGCCGGTGCCGGGAGGCGTTCCGGGCCTATAACCACGTCTATTTCCGCTTGCGGAACGTCCTCATCTGGAATTGTCAAAAGGCGTTTTCCGAGTCCCGGGTTCCGGTCCAGCCGCCGATGACCAACGTCATCTCGCGGGGCCCCCGGGTTGTCGTCCTGGATGACCTGCCGGGAGGGCCGGACAAGATCCTGGAAGGCCTCCGGGCGTCACCCCGTTTCTTCGCCGCCCCTCAATTCTCCGGCGTGAGCGTTCCGCCGGAGACCATGAGCCGGGGCATCTTCTTGCTGATCGCGGGCGGCGTCCTGTTCGAGAAAGGGGAGTGCCGCCGGGCCGCCGGCTTCTATGAGTCGGCGCTTCAAGTCGCGCGGGAGACCGGGTCCCAGGACCTGGACTGGAGAGCCGATTTCGGACTGGCGGCTTGCCAGGAAAAGCAGGGGCGACTGCCCGCGGCGCTCGGGCTCTATCGGCAGGCCCTGGACGGCTTCGAGGCGATCCGGACCAAGGTCTTGCTCCAGCACTCCGCCCCCGGTTTTTTCGAGGATAAGCAAGAGGTCTATCTCTCGCTGATCCGGGTTCTCCGGGAGTTGGACCGGCGACATCCCGGGGAAGACTATCTCGGTCATGTCTTCTCCGTGATGGAACGGTCGAAGGCCAGGGGGTTTATCGACAGCCTTGAGGAGGCCGGACTCGGGTTGCCGGCCATGGCGAGCCTGGACCTCCAGGATGAGGAACGCCGCCACTCCAAGAGCATCGCTCAATATCAGGTGCGGCTCCAAAATCCCTACCTTTCCCAAGTCAAACGACTTGAGCTCGAGATGCAACTTCGCCAAACGGAGAACGCCTACTCGGACCTTTTGATCCGCATCCGCCGGAAAATCCTCGGCGCCGCGCCCCCCCTTCGCTCGCGCCCCTGGATTTGTCCGGGATCCGCACGCGGCTTCTCGACGGTGAAACGGCGCTGGTCGAATACATGCTCGGCCCGGATTTCTCCGTGGCGCTGCTCGCCACGGCCGGCTCCCTGTCGGTCGACTTTTTACCGGGGAAGCAGGAACTCAGGCGACTGACGGAGAACTACCTCAAATATGTGAATATCCCCCGCCCCGGGGACTTCCGCGTCCTGACGGGAGGGGCGAGGCTGAATGATCTCCTCCTCGGCCCCTTCAAGGGCGAGCTCGAAAAAGGGATCCGGAGGATCATCGTCGTCCCGGACGGGGAGCTCATCGACCTTCCTTTCGAAGCGCTGGTCGACGGCGACGGGCGATACTTGATTGAAAAATACGAGTTTTCCTACGTCCACTCGGCTTCCGCGCTGGTCATGCTCCAGGAGAGAACCAGGAAGCGGACCGCAGAAGAGCTGCTGGCCGTGGGTGTCTCGCAGGCGCCGCGTCCGGGCCGCTCGGTTTTCCGGCTTTCTCCGCAGTTCTCAGAGCTCCGCAACGTCTCGCACGAGGTCAAGGCGGCCGAACGCGCTTTCGTCTGGGGAAAAAAGCGCATCCTGATGGACGCCCAGGCGGAGGAGGGCGCCCTGAAGAGGCTCGACTGGCGCGCTTACCGGATCATCCATTTCGCGGTCCACGGCCTTTTCGACGCGGACCACTGGACGCGGTCGTCCCTGCTGCTGTGGCAGAACGGGCCGTCCGAAGAGGACGGCTACCTGCAGGTTCGGGACATCTTGCCCCTCGAACTGGCCTCGGACCTGGTGGTCCTGTCGGCCTGTCAGACGGCCAAGGCCGGCCTGCTCGCGGGGGAGGGGATGACCGGTCTAAGCAATATTTTTCTTTTCGCCGGCAGCCGCTCCGTCCTGGTCAGCCAGTGGAACATCAACGACCGGTCGACGGCCGTGTTCATGCGGCGCTTTTACAATTCGCTGGCATCGGGGCGGGCGGTCGGCGCGGCGGTCCGGGAGGCCAAAATCGGAATGATCAGGTCCAGGTACCGTCACCCCTTCTATTGGGCGGCTTTCTGCCTGATCGGCTGCTCTTCGGGGAGCTATTCGATCTCGAATTCACCTGAAACCGAGGCCATCTCCTTGTCGTTGCCGTCCAGGACGAGCACCGTCCAAAGATAGCTTTCGCCCTTCACCAGTTTTTGTCTCTCGTCTTCGGGCAGCCTCAGTTCGGTGCGATGGGTTTCCTTTTCGAAGATCGTGTCCAGGTGTTCATCGATCAAGACGAACCGGAATTTGTCCCGGCCCGGAATATCGGTCCAGGAAAAATCAGCCGGCGCTTCCCGGAGATGAGCGCCCGGCACAAGAAGGCGAAGCTCCTGGTTTATGGGCCCCCTCACGGTCAACCGGGAGCGAAGGGTGTCGCTGAGATAAAGATAGCCCAGCGCGAGCGCGAAGACGGCGACCACGGCCGCCGCCGCGAGCGGCAGGGGCCTGAAAGAGAGGGGACGGTCCGGCTTCACCAGCCTCGTCTGCTCGACCGCGAGCCTGCGGAGCGCCCGCGCCTCCTTCCCGCTCAGCCCCGTCTCCGGGACAGCAGCGGCCCGGGCCTCGAGCGCGGCCTTGACCTTCGTCAGGACCTGGATTCTCGGCCGGCAGCGGGGGCAGCGCCTGGCGTGCTCGATGAGCTCATGGCCGGCGCCGCTGTCTGTTGCTTCAAGAAAGGCCCGGACCAAATCTTCGCTGTCCGGACAATTCTTAAATGGCTTGCGGCTCATGAAATACCCCTTTTGATCCTGTTGCCGGTATCAACATCGGCCTGTTCCCCGGCCGCCGGGCGGCCGGCCGTTGCCACGGTCAGTCTTATACGAATATCGGCGAGCCCCCGGTACAGGAGATGACGAACCTGGTTTTCCCTCCACCCCAGTGAGGCCGCGATCGCCGGGATCCCCTCTCCGGCGAGATAGCGTTTCGCGACCGCTTGTCGTCTTTCCGGAAGAGCCGCCACGGCGTCTTCAAGCTGCAGCTTGTATTCGCTCACCTGGACGGCGTGATCCGGCGAGGTCAGTTCCTCGGGCACGACACGGTCTCCGCCCGCCCCATGTCGAGTTTCGTCGATCGGAAGATAGTCCTTTCTTTCCGCGATGACGTCGAGTGCCGTTGTATAAACAACCCTCCATAGATATGACCTCAGATTATCTATTTTTTTCCCGCGGGCGACTTTTTTCCAGAGCTTCAGCTTGACCTCGAGGTCGACTTCTTCCTTTTCCTGCGAGGTCAGGTTGGGAAAAGAGGACAGGATGATGTTCCGGATCGAGACGGACAGCTCGTCCAGGAATTCCCTTGTCCCGAAGAGGCTCTTCAGGTCCATGCCCGGGGACATTCTCGTTCAAATCCTGCCGAAATACAACTCCGCGCGGGAAAAAAGCCGGCCCCCGAGGGTCTACCTAGTGGGACCAGGTTCGGGGCCCCTCTCTCCAGCGCGCTGGAATCCATATTGACCCAGGAAGGGGGGTCTTTATTCGGCATAAAACTTGCATTCATATTCAGTGAGATGTTGCCGGAGAGCAGGCAAGGACGAGCGTTAAGGCCCCTTTTCTTCTCTCATATATAGGCTTCAGCAGGATCCTCTCTTCCTCCAAGGCGCCTCAAGCCTGCTGAAGCCTCTTTTTTTCGATGTCACCTTATTTTACGCCCGCGCTTGAAAATGGTATCCTATTCCTTACAGAGTGCCATTTTGAAAAGTTTTTGTGCAGGGGCTTGAGCGTGTCGGGGAAGGTGAGATCAGTTGACGACATTCCCCCTGCTGACATCTCGAAATGCATCTGAAAAAGCCCGTGGCCGTTCTTTTTGTTCTCATCTTTGCCGCCGCCATGTTCCATTTTTTCTACGGAGAGGGCCATTGCCCCAGCCGCCTCCCCACGGCAGGCGGCGTTTTCTGCCACGCTCACCATCACCATGGGAACGCGTCGACCTGCCTGAGCTTTTTGAGCGGGCTTTTCGGTCCCGAAACCGCTGACTGGGACGGCGCCGCAGTCATTCGGGTCGACCTGGCTGCGCCCGTCGAGAGCCGCCTGTCCCCCTCCCTGGCTGCCGATATCTCCCACCCTCCGAACTTCCTCCTCACCTGATTCTTTTTCTGGTCTCCCGACAATATCCCCAGAAGGAGGATTCCCATGCCGGTCAAGCGACCATTCGTTCTCGCCGCCTTGGCGGCGGCTATCTTCGTCATCGCCCTTCCCGCCCAGGAGGGCTTGACAATCGAAAAGGCCGTCGAGATCGCCCAGTCTCGTAATCCGGACGTCCTTGCGGCCCGGACCGCCGTGGAGGCTGCCCGGGGCCGGACGCTCCAGCTCAAGTCCCGGCCCGAGCCGCGGATTCTGGCCAGTCTGGAGGGCCTGCCCATTCCGGGACTCAAGAAAGAGGGCGATCAGACGGAGGTTAATCTCGGGATTGAACAACTCTTCGAATATCCCGGCAAGCGCTCTCTAAGGGAAGAGATTGGCTGCCAGGGAGAAGACCTTGCCCAGGCCGAGCTCGAGAGAGTCCAGCTCCTTGTCGCGGCCAGGGTGAAGAAGGCTTACTGGAAGGCGGCCTTCGCCGGGAGCGCGGCCCAGGCTATGGGAAGATCCGAGTCCCGGCTCGATACCCTCGTGGCCGATCTTCAGGCGAAATACAGGACGAGCGCCGCCTCCTATGCCGACGTCCTGCGCGCCCGGGCCGAAAAGGCCCGTTTGCGAAACCAGATCATCGAGCAGACCCAGGAAAGATATGCGGCCGGGTTGGAACTGAACGCACTCTTGGGGAGGGCGGCCGACGAACCTATCGAGCTCCTGACCGACATGTCCTTCAGCCCGCTCGCCGCGGATCTCCCCGGCCTCTGGGAGAATGCCCGGGCGACCCGGCCGTCCTTCATGATCGCCGCCCTGTCGCAGGCCCGGGCGGCATCGGCCGTCAAGCTGGCCGGACTGGGCAATCGTCCCGATCTCCTGGCCGGCTTTTTCCTCCCCAGCGTCCGCACCAACGCCTGGGGAATTTCGGTCGGGTTGACCATGCCCTTTCTCCGGCCGGGAAGAGCCGACGGGGCGGCTATGGAGGCCGGCGCCGAGGCGGAGTTCGCCCGGATTTCAGCAGAGGCCCTGGACAGGCGCGTCCGGTCGGTCCTGGAGAGGACCTATAACGCCGCCAAAGCCGCCGAAGAGCAGGTTCTGGTCTTCGAAAAGAGCTTGCTTACGGAACTTGAGGGCGAACTCCAGATTCAGCTGGAATATTTCCGCTACGGCAAGGTCGAGGCCTTTAGTCTTCTCGACCTCCACCGAACCTATGTCCTGGCCGAGGTCGAGCATCTGCGCGCCCTCCTTTCTTACAACCTCGCCCTTGTCGACCTGGAAGTCGCCGGCGAGGAAACGGAATAACGGAGAATACCGATGAAGAATTTTCCCCGATGGATCGTCGGAGCGGCCCTCCCGGCCCTCTTTCTCTTTGCCGCCTGTCGCGACAAGCCGCCCGCTGAACCGGGTCACCCAACCGAAACAGCTGTGCTTGCGACGGCGGTGAATTCGGTTACGCTGACGTCCGAGAGCATTGCCATCGCGGAGATCAAGACCGAACCGGTTTCGACACGTGCCCTCGCCCGGCGCGTAACGGCCGCCGGTGAGCTCGGATTCAACGCCCGCCGTCTCGTCCATCTCACGGCCCGGACACCGGGCCGGGTCGAGCGTGTCCTTGTCGTCCGTGGAGACAGGGTCCGCGATGGCCAGGTCCTGGCGGAGATCTATTGTCCGGATTATCTGACGCTTCAGGCCGAATATCTCCTGGCCGCGGAGCGGGCCAAGAGACTAGCCGGAGACCCGGCCGAGGCTGGCCAGGCCCGAGCGCTGCTCGACAGCTCCCGCGAACGCCTCCTGCTCCTGGGCGCAACCCCGGCCGAGGTCGACGGCCTCGGCGCCTTGTCCGTACCCCGGCCGCTTCTCCAGGTCCGGGCGACTCTGTCGGGGACGGTCCTCGAAGCCGGCGTTTTGGCCGGCGACTGGGTCGATCTTGGGACAAACCTTTTCCGGCTGGCGGATCTCAGCACCCTTTGGGCCAGCCTGCATATCCAGGAAAAGGACCTGTCTTCCGTAAAAGCGGGGGCCGAGGCCGTGCTGAGAACGCAAGCGTATCCCGCCGAGGCTTTCCGCGGCCGGCTCGTCCTTGTCGGCGACGTCGTCGACGCCGGAACGCGGACGGTCGAGGGCCGGGTCGAGGTTCCCAATCCGTCCGGCAAGCTCAAGCCAGGAATGTACGTCGATGGATCGGTAGCGGCCGCCGGCGAGTTGGCCGCCATCGTCGTGCCCGAAGCCGCGCTTCAGGACGACGAGGGCCGGGCTGTGCTCTTCGTCAAGACCGGGGAGCGGACGTTCACCCGGCGCGAGGTCGAGACCGGCGAACGGTTTGCGGGGTACGTTGAGATCCTCAGCGGCCTCGCGGAGGGGGAGACTGTCGTCACCTCGGGAGGCTTCCTCTTGAAATCCGAGATGCGGAAGGGCGGGATGGAGGACGGACATGGGCATGATCGAACGTCTCGTTGAGGGTTCGCTCCGCAACAGGCTTTTCGTCGTCATCGGCGTTCTCTTCCTCATCGCTTTGGGCGCTTGGTCCGTCCTGAGCATCTCGATCGACGCCTTCCCCGATGTTACCAACATTCAGGTCGAAGTCCTGTCCACGGCCCCGGGCATGTCGCCTCCCGAAGTCGAGCGATTCGTCACCTACCCTGTCGAGATCGTGATGCGCGGCCTGCCGCGGCTCGCCCAGGTCCGGTCGATCTCGAAGGCCGGCTTATCCGTGGTCACGATCGTCTTCGAGGACGGCGTCGATATCTATTTCGCCCGCCAGCTCGTTCTCGAGCGGCTGATCGAGGCCAGGGAGCGCGTCCCGGCGGGCACGGAGATCGCCATGGGACCCGTTTCCACGGCCATGGGCGAAGTCTATCAGTACACCCTCGTCGGGAACCCGCCGGCCGGGATGGGCATGACGGAATATCTGACCCAGGTCCGGACCGTTCAGGACTGGATCCTGGCACCCCTGCTCAAGTCCATACCCGGCGTCAACGAGATCAACTCCTTCGGCGGCTACATCAAACAGTTCCATGTCACGGTGGACCCGGAGAAGCTGCTCGCTTATGACCTCACCCTCGGAGATATCGGCGAGAAGCTCCGCCGGAACAACCTCAACGTCGGAGGCAATATCCTGGAACGCGACGAACGGCAGTTTCTGGTCCGGGGGATCGGCCTGCTTCAGAATGTCGAGGACATCGGTGCCGTCGCCCTGAAAACAGAGGGGGGCGTCCCCGTGCTCCTGAGAGGCGTTGCCGCGATCGAGACCGGACAGGCCGTCCGCCAAGGCGGCGCGGTCAAGGACGGAAAAGGCGAGGTCGTCGGCGGCGTGGCCATGATGCTCCGAGGCGCCAACGGTCGGTCGGTCGTCCGGGCCATTGAACACCGGGTCGGCGAGATCAATGGCTCGGGCGTCCTGCCGCTCGGTCTCCGCATCGAGCCCTTTTACGAGCGTTCGGACATCATCAATCGGGCCGTCCATACCGTGACCGAAGCCTTGCTGATCGGGTCGGTGCTCGTCATCCTTGTCCTCTATGCCTTCCTCCGCAGCTTCCGCGGCGCATTCATCGTCGTCCTGGCCCTGCCGCTCTCGGTCCTGTTCACCTTCGTCACGATGAAGATCTTCGGGCTGTCGGCCAACCTCATGTCGCTCGGCGGCCTGGCCATCTCGATCGGCATGATCATCGACGCGACCATCATCCAGGTGGAGAACGTCCAGCGGCACCTCTCGGAGAAAGGGGCCGGGACCCACAAGCTGGCGACGGTCCTCAAGGCCATCCTCGAGGTCCGAAAGCCGTCCATCTTCGGGGAGCTCATCATCGCCCTGACCTTCATCCCGATCTTCGCGCTCCAGGGGATCGAGGGCAAGATGTTCCTGCCCCTGGCCTTCACTCATGTCATCGCCCTGTCCGCCTCGCTCCTGCTCTCGCTGGTGGCGATCCCGGCCTTCTGCTACATGGTCCTCAAACCCCATCCGGAACGGAAGAGCTTTATCGTCGAAGGGGCCAAAAAGGCCTACCTGCCGCTTCTCCGTTGGAGTCTGAGGCGCAAAGGCGTGATCGTCGCGGTCTCGGTCGCGATGCTGGCGGGGACGGCGGCCGTGATCCCCCGGCTGGGGACGGAGTTCATGCCCATCATGGACGAGGGCGCGCTTAGACACGGATATCCAGTTCCTGCCCGGGATCTCACTCGATGAGTCCCTGGCCATGAGCCGCAAAGTCCAAGCCCGCCTCATGGAATTCCCCGAGGTCGTGACGATCATCGGCAAGACGGGACAGACCGGCATCGCCCTCGAGGCCCGGGGGGTCGAAAAGACCGGGTTCGTCGGCGTGTTCAAGCCGAGGGAGGAGTGGACCTCGGCCCGGAACCGCGAGGAGCTCGTCGGCCGCATGCGGGAGGCCGTGGAGGACTTTCCGGGCATGAACATCTCCTTCAGCCAGCCGATCGCCTGCCGCATCGACGAACTGGTGGCCGGCACGCGGGCTCAGCTCATCATCAAGCTCTTCGGCGAGGACTTGGACGTGCTTAAAGGCAAGGCCGATGAGATCGCCGCCACGCTCGGCCGGGTCCGGGGAGCGACGGACATCAACGTCGAGAGGGTCGCGGGACAGCCCTATATCACGGTCCAACCCGACCGTGGCCGGATCGCCCGCCTCGGCCTCAACGTCGAGGACGTACAAGCCGTCGTCGAGGCGGCCGTCGGGGGGAAGACAGTGACTCAAATCTACGAGGGGGATAAATATTTCGACCTCCAGATCCGCTACCCCGAGCCGCGGCGCAACTCCGTCGAAACGATCGGGGCCATCCTCGTCCGCACGCCGGGCGGCGCCCGCGTCCCCTTGAGCCAGGTGGCGGAGATCGCCATGCTCGAGGGCCCCAGCCAGATCAGCCGCGAGTCCGGCGAGCGCCGGATCGGGATCGAGTGCAACATCACCGGCCGCGACCTCGGCGGCTTCGTCGCCGAGGTCCGCCGGCAGATCGGGCGCGACGTCGCGCTGCCCCCGGGATACTTCCTCGACTGGGGAGGACAGTTCGAAAGCCAACAGAGGGCCATGCAGCGATTGGCGATCATCCTGCCGGCGACGATCGGCCTCATCCTGCTCCTTCTGTTCGTGACCTTCGGCTCGCTCAGGGTTTCGCTTCTGGTCATCCTCGACCTGCCCTTCGCCCTGATCGGAGGGGTCCTGGCGCTCTACGTCTCCGGGCTTTATCTCTCCGTCCCGGCCTCGGTCGGCTTCATCGCCCTCTTCGGCATCGCCGTCCTCAACGGCATCGTCCTCCTCTCGTACATCACCCAGCTCCAGGAGGAGGGCATGACGGTTGGCGAGGCCATCATCCGGGGCTGCCTCAACCGCTTGCGCCCGGTGCTGATGACGGCGTCCATCACGATTTTCAGCCTGGCGCCGCTTCTCTTCGCGCAGGGTCCGGGATCGGAAATCCAGCGCCCGCTGGCCGTTGTGGTTGTCGGCGGGTTGATCACGTCCACGATCTTGACGCTTCTCCTCCTCCCCGTGCTCTATAGCTGGTTCGGATGCCGGAGAGAAGACGCCGAGCCTTGAAAAATGAGCCTCCGGGTGGGACCCTCGACCCTCTTCTTCTCGCTCATCGGCTCGGACGTCGAGAAACCGCCCCGCAATAGGATATAATGCGCTCCCGGACCGGGATCCGGGCAGGGAGACGGAACATCCGAGAGCTGTTGACGATCGCGGGCTGTCTGGCGGCCATTTTCGCTTATCTTCTCCTCGAAAGACAGGCGGTCGCCCGGAGCGCCGGGCGGATTCCGCTTCGGATCGCCGTGACGGGGACGCGGGGCAAGTCGACTGTCACGCGCCTTATCGCCGCTTCGCTCCGCGCCCACGGCCGCCCCGTCCTGGCCAAGACGACAGGGTCGAAGGCGATGCTGATCCTGCCTGACGGAAGCGAAGTCGAGATCGTCCGGCGGGGGCTGCCCACCATCCTCGAGCAAAAAAAGATCCTGCGGCGGGGACCCGAACTCGGCGTCGAAGTCCTGGTCTCGGAGCTGATGAGCGTCCGGCCCGGCGTCCTGGCCGTCGAATCCCGGCGCCTTCTTCGCCCCCAGGTCCTGGTCATCACCAACGTCAGGCTGGACCACCGCGAGGAGATGGGAAAGACACGGGCCGAGATCGCCCGGGGATTGGCGTCGGCCGTTCCGCCCGGGGCGACCGTCTTTATCCTCGAAGAGGAACTCCGTCCGGAGCTCGAGCGGGCCGCGAGCGAGGCCGGCGCCCGGCTCATCACCGTGAAAGGCGGCCCGCGGCGGCAGCTTATGCCGGCGCTCCAGCCGGATGCCGGGCAGTGGTTCGACGGGGACCTCGCCCTGGCCCTGGCCGTTTCCGGCCATCTTGGCGTCCCGGAAGAAACGGCTCTCCGGGGCATCGCCGGGGCCCGCCCGGATTTCGGCAGTCTCAGGGCCTGGGATGCCGTCCTGGGCGACCCTCCGGCGCCATGGACCCTGGTCAGCGCTTTTGCCGCCAACGATCCGGAGTCGAGCCGCCGGGCGCTGGAACGGCTCCCCGGCTCGCGGGGGACGGCGCCTCGCGACCTCGTCGGAGTGCTCAACTTGAGGAGGGACCGCGGCGACAGGACGCTCCAGTGGATCGATGCCCTGGACGAGGGGTTCTTCGGCGGTTTTGCGGCGCTTTATGTCGTCGGCGCGCACACCAGGGCCGGACGATGGCGGCGGCCCTCCGTCACTTCGCCCGCGCTCAAGCCGCTCGAGGCTCGCGCCGCCGAACCGCTGATGGCGGCGATCGTCGGCGCTCACAGGAAGGGTGCGGTCCTTGTCGGGCTGGGCAATATGGGCGGCCTGGGACGGTCGCTGGTCGAGCACTGGGAAACGATCGGGAGGACTCATGCCCTTTGAGACGGTTTTCATCGGCGTCGTCATCGCGCTCCTGTATACCGAGCTTACGGGCATCTTTCCCGGCGGCATCGTCGTCCCGGCTTTTCTCGCGCTCACGCTGGACCGGCCGGTCCGGGCCGTGGTGACGATCGCCGTCGCCTGCCTGAGCGTCCTCGTTTTCCGGTCGGCCTCGCGGTATCTCATCCTGTTCGGGCGGCGGCGGTTCGTGGTCATGCTGCTTCTCGGCGGGCTCGGCGCTCAAGCCTTGTGCCTGGCCGCTCCCCAGCATTTTCCGGCCGCCGCGCCCATGCGCGCCCTGGGCCTGGTCCTCCCCGGTCTCCTGGCGAACAACCTGGAAAGGCAGGAATTCCTCCCCACCATCGCCTCGCTCGTCACGGTGACCGTGATCACCTATTTCCTCGGGAGCCTCCTGAAGCTCGCGGGGCTGTAGAGCGCGGGAAGAGAAGATGAAGAAGACCGCGGTTTACGCGCTCGGCCTGCTGAGCCTGGCCGCTTTTCTCGTCCTGAAATTCGCGGTCGGGGAGCCGCCCGCGGTCCGGGAGGAAATGCGCCGGGCCGCGGACCTCATGTCCCGGGCCGCGGCCGCGGTCCGCGACTGCCGGGAAGCCGCCGGCATTGCGATCGACGGGGCCGTCGACGTCAACCGCACCGGGCTCATCGGGCTCGAGTCCTCGCCGATCACCACTTCGCTCGGGAACCTCGAAGCGAAGCGGACAACGGCCAATCCCGACTTCGCGGCGCTCGTCGTTCTGCTCCTCCATCAAGCCGGAGTGCGGAAGGGAGACGCCGTCGCCGTGGGCGCCTCGGGCTCGTTCCCCGCGCTGACGGTGGCCGCGCTCTGCGCCGCCGAGACCCTGGGCGCCCGGCCGCTCGTCATCGGTTCGCTCGGCGCCTCCGAGTGGGGGGCGAACGATCCGCGTTTCGACTGGCTGTCGCTAACGCGGTGCCTGGGGCGGTCGGGCCTGTTGTCCTTCGAGACCCTCGCGCTCTCGGTCGGCGGAGACGGGGACGTCGGCAGGGACATGAGCGTCCGGGGCCGGGAGATGGTCATCGCCGAGGCCGGCGCCAGCGGCTTGCCTTTTATCCGGGAACCCGACCTCGAAAAGAATGTCAGCCGCCGGTTGGCCCTTTACGACCGGGCGGCGGGGGCGGCCGGAGTTCGGGCCTTCGTCAATATCGGCGGCGCGTATGCGAATTTAGGGACGGACTCCAGGATCCTCGAGGTGAGCCCGGGGCTCGCCAGTTTTTCCCGCCTGCCCCCGGCGGAGCGCCGGGGCGTCGTTTTTGCCATGGCCGCGCGCGGGGTTCCGGTCATCCATCTTCTCTATATCAAAGGGCTTTGCGACCGCTATCGGCTGCCCTGGGACCCGCAGCCGCTTCCCGCCCCGGGCGGGAGCCCGCTCTACGGGCTCAAGGGGGTATCCCCAGGGATCTTCCTGGCCGTGGCGGGGATTTATTTCGGTTTGATCGTTGCCGTTTCTATCAGGGGGCTGCGGAGAAGCCCCCGCGGGCTCGGCGAGCCTTGACCGCTATCTCCTCGTGATTACAACGTTCACGATGCACTGGTAGGATTCGAGCCTATCGTGGTCCTGACAGATGGCCCGCTCGACCGTCAGGATCCCCATCTCGTAGTCGTCCCACCGGTACATGTTGATGTCGTTGGCGGACCCGGTGATCGAGACGAGCTCGGGCACCCGCCGGTTCACCTCGGGCAGGCCCAGGTATTTCAGGATGCGGTTGATCGAATAGAGATCTTTGATGTTGAAATATTTCCCGCTGGGGTCGAGCTCCAGGGATAGCCGCGGTCCCGGGCTCTCGAAGAAATAGCGGATATACCGGCCGCTGGCGTCGTTTCGCTCTTCCCGGTTAAAGATGTAATTCGGCAGCTTTTCAGGGAAAAAAGTCTCCTTGATTTCGTTCCGGATGTCGCTGAAATGCAGCTTCTCGAGCTTTGTGTTCTGGAGATAGAAGTAGGCGCCGCCCAGGAGGGCGCCGACGATCAGCGTCCGGACGACGTTCTCGAACTCTTTTTTCACCAGGATCCGGATGAGCCAGATGACCGAGATCCCGATCAAGGCCAGGACGATGTACTTCAGGGTTTCGACGCTCATTTTGTCCTCCGCTGGATGAAGCCATTCTATCAGAAATTTACCATTACACCCAAGCCGAAAAAAAGTGATACAATTCGAAAACCCAAGGAGACCGTCATGAAAAGAGCTCTCGCTTTCGCCGCCGTCGCGGCCATTTCTCTCACGCTGATGTCCGCTCGGCAGATCCGCACCGCCGGGCCGGAGACGATCGTCCCGCCGAGCCTCCTGCGGGCCGTCATCGACGAAGCCTCGGGCGACACGGCCCTCCAGAACGAGATCAGCCTCACCGGCGTGAACCGGAACCGGCTGCCCGGCGAATACATGGACGGGTATTTCGAGACGGAGTTCATCCTGGCGAAGCTCAAGGAATACGGCATCGCCCAGTGCGAGATCATCGACCTGCCCGCGCGGTCGGCGACGACCTGGGACGCCGAGATGGCCGAGCTGTGGGTGACCCAGCCCGAGCCGCGGAAGCTCGCCGACCTCGATGAGATCCCGGCGACGCTCTGTTCGGGCAGCGTGACCACGGATACGACGGCGGCGCTGGTCTACGTGGGGCCGGGCTTCCAGGAATCCGATTACCAGGGAAAGGACGTCAAGGATAAGATCGTCCTGGTCAACGGCGAGCCGGAGATGGCCAGGCGGCTGGCCGTCGAGAAGTTCGGAGCCAAGGGCCTGATCGGGTATTCCTCGAGCCATCCCGAGTGGGACCCGGACCAAGTGGGCTGGAACTCGCTCCGCGGCGGCGAGAAAGATGAAGCCGACGTTCGGATTCACGATCTCGACCCGGCAGGGGGAGCGAGCTCCGGAGTGCGCTGGAACAAGGGACTCCGCTCGAGGTCCGGGCGGTCTGCAGAACCCGACAGGTTCCTTACAAGGAGCAGATGGTCTCGGCGCTCCTGCCCGGTGACAGCCGGCCGAACGAGGAGCTCGTCTTTACCGCCCATCTTTTCGAGGGCTTCGCCAAACAGGGGGCCAACGACGACGCCAGCGGCTGCGCCGCCATCCTCGAGACAGCCCGGACGCTGAGAAAGCTCATCGACGATGGGAGGATCCCGCCGCTCAAGAGGTCGATCCGCTTCCTGTTCGTTCCCGAGATCTCCGGGACGGCGGCGTACATCGAAAAATACCCGGAGGTTGCCCGGCGCTTCTTCGCCAACATCAACGAGGACATGGTCGGCGAGGACCTGGTCAAGAACCGGTCGCTCTTCAACCTGGAGAACTCGCCCGACTCGCTGCCCTCGTATCTCGGCGATGTCCTGGAGTCGATCGTCCGGTGGATGGGGGAGACACAGAAGGAGAGGTTGGACGACAGCCCGATGATCCCTGTCGTATCGCCCACCGGGACCCGGGACCCGTTCTATTATGCCGTCACCCGCTTTGTGGGCGGGAGCGACCACATCGTCTTCGTCGACGGCGGCGTGCGCGTGCCGGCGGTGATGTTCATCTGCTGGCCGGACATGTGGTACCACACGAGCGGCGACACGCCCGATAAATCCGATGCCACCCAGCTCAAGCGCGTGGTGGTCATCGGAGCGGCCGCGGCCGCCTTCCTGGCCAACGCCGGGCCGGAGGACGCTCCGAAGATCATCGCGGAAACCTCGGGCCGAGGCCTGGCCCGGCTGGGGCTGGAAAAGCTCCGGGCCGAGAAAATGGTCGCCGACGCCGACGCCAAGGGACTCCATGACGCCTTCAAGGAGGCCTTGAACATCATCGGCCAGGCCTTCGGAAGGGAAAAGGAGGCCGTTTTGAGCTGCCGGTTCTTCGCCGGAGGCGACGCGGCCGTCGAAGCGCTGGTCAAGTCCAAGGCGGCGGCGCTCGGCATCGTCCACGCGGCTTTTATCCGGGAGATCGAGGATGTCTATAAACTCCGGTGTCGGAGAGCGGGCCAGGTGCCGCAAAATCCGGCCCTGACTGACGAAGAAGTCAGCGCCGGCCGGCTCGTCCCGGTCCGGACGGATAGGATGAAGGGCTATTTCAACGCCTTCGCGTTCTACAAGAAAATGCGGGAGATGGCCGAGGGCGCGAAGTCGCCGCCGGCATTCTCTCGGCTCGGCCGCGCCGACTTCGAGGTGCGGAACTTCATCGACGGCCGGCGCAGCATCCTGGACATCCGGAACGCCGTGGCCGCGGAATACGGCCCCCTTCCGGTGGCGTCCGTCCAGGGCTATCTTGAGGTCCTAAAGAACATGGGGTATATCGATATCGTCCCCAAGAACGAAAAGGACGGTCGGAAATAGAAACGCCGGGATGATGACCTGTTCCGGGATTTGAATCGGAGGAAGCGCATGCCCGCAAAGAGATGGAGGACGATCCTCTTGCCCGCCGTCGCCGCGGCGGTTTTTCTGTCAACCCTCCCGCCTGGACTCGAGGCGGGCGGCAGGAAGGTCCTGTTCGGCGCGCCCACGGCGTCGATCGGGGAGTTCCGCGCCTTCGCCGCCGAGGCCAAGGCGCTGGGCGCGACCCATGTCTATATCAGCGACCTGCCGAAAAGCACCTGGCTCTGGGACCTCGACCGGAACGACCCGTATCCGAACTGGGGCATGCTCATGTCCACCGTCTTCAAGGTCGTCGTCCCGCCCGAGCTCGAGAAGTTCCTGCCGGCGGACTACGCGCGCCGGAACCTGGAAATCATCCGGCAGCGGGGCGCCGTCCTCAAGGAACTCGGGCTCAAGGCGGCCTTTTCCGGGAAGGAGCCGGCCTATCTTCCGGAGACGGTCTTTGCCGCGTACCCGGATTGGCGAGGTCCCCGCTGCGAGCATCCCCGCCGGTCGCGGCACGCTTACTATGCCCTGTGCATCGACCGCCCCGAGGTCCTGGCCATGTACCGCCGGGCCGTCGCCGAGATCTGCCGGGTCGCGCCGGTCGAGCTGTTTACCTTCCTGACGAACGACTCGGGGAGCGGCATCTGCTGGAGCGTCAGCCTCTACCCGGGACAGAACGGGCCGGCCTGGTGCCGGGAGCGGCCGTATGCCGACCGCGTCGTCGGATTCCTGTCCGCGGTCCAGGACGGCGCCCGCGACGCCGGGCTCGAGGCCGAGGCCTCGTTCAATTACGGTTCGGGATACATCTCCCAGGCCGAGGTGGCGTCGGTCATCCCCAAGCTCGCGCCCGGCCAGGCCGTTAACGGCAAGGCGAAGGACGGGGTCACGCCGCTCCTCACCGTCGGCAACAACTTCTATGAGTCCTGGACCAACCCGGTGATCGGGGTCCCCCAGGTGATGCGGTTCGCGGGCCAGCTCGAGGCTGCGGCCGTCGACGAAAGGGCCAACCTCAGCTTCGCTTTCTGCGAGCCGTCCTCGCCCGAGCTCTTCGCCCTGCTCCGGGAGTTCCGGCGCAAGCCCTGGCGCGGCCCGATGGGCCGCGTCGCGGCCGTCCACGCCGTCGCGGCCGGGATCGCCGGGGAAGCGAACGCCGAGGCGCTGGCGGGGGCCTGGGAGAAGATCGACCGCGCCGTGGGCTTTGTCCGGTCGACGAACGGCGATCCCTTCCTGCTCGTCGGCACGGTCAACCAGCGCTGGCTCACCCGGCCGCTCGTGCCGTTCCCGATGGAGCTCAAACCCGAGGAAAAAGACTACTACCGGAAATTCCAGTTCCAGGCGAACTCGGAGGAGGAAGCCGCCGACCTGATGAACCTGCAGGGCTTCGAGCTGATCAACGGGTTCTCGGGCTCGCTCCTCGCTTCGAACCTGCTCAACCAGGCGATCGCCGGCCTCGATGCGGCGGTCAAGGACCTGGCGGCGCTCCGCGATCGGGGCGCCGATAAGTCCTACGCCGACACGCTGGCGCTGCGGCTCCGCGTGCTGCGCTGCGTTTACCGGAACGCCCGGAACACGATCCAGTACCAGGACATCCTCGACCGCACGGATTTCTCCAAGCCACCCAAAGAAGAGAATATCTATCCCCAGGACGGCGACCAGAAGCTCCGCGAGATCCAGAATGTCGCCCGTGATGAGATCGACAACACGAACGAGCTGGCCGGCCTGCTCGAGGGGAGTAAGGTCCCGCTCATCGAGCTCGCGCCGTCCAAGTCCCAGGAGGATATCTTCGTCATCGGGCCGGATATCGTCGACCAGCTGCGCCGGAAAGCGCGGATCATGCTCCGCCACGAGCTCGACGTTTACAGGCTTTATCAGCGCCGGCAGGGGTAGTCCCCGAGGTCCCAACGCCCATGAGCTTATCGCCGCACGACAATTCAACCCCCGGCAAGCCGTTCGCCATCATGGGGACGATCGGGTACGACGTCGTCACCCACGAAGGGGGAGAGGGGCACTCGGGAGTGGGCGGGATCCTCTACCAGGCGGCCGGGCTCTGCGCGCTGGACTTCGAGGTCGCGTTGTTCGCCAACGTCGGCGAGGACTATGACGCCGAGGTCCGGGCGGTCATGGAGCACTGGCCCGGCTGCCGCACGGACGGCGTGCGGGCCGCCCCCGGGCCCGGGAACAGGGTTTTTCTCCATTACCCGGCCCGCGGCGAGCGGGTCGAGGTCCTCAGGTCGCACGTGCCGCCGCTCGATCCCCAGCGGATCATCGACGGCCTCCCCGGCTGCCGCATGCTCATCTCCGTCATCAACTCCGGGTTCGATATCGACCTTGCCGCCTGGCGCCGGATCGTGGACGCCGCGGCCTGTCCGGTCTGGTTCGACATCCATTCCCTCGTCCTGACGCAGGTTGTGGGCGGGACGCGCCGGTACCGCCCGCTCCCGGAATGGCCGGAGTGGGTGGCGGGCGTGACGTATCTCCAGGCGAATGCCCAGGAAGTCGCTTCGATGCTGGGCGACCCCGAAACGCTTCCCAGCCGGGAGGGGATCCTCGGGTTCGGCCGGACGGCGATGGACCTGGGCGTCGGGGCGGTTTTCCTGACGATGGGGAAGGACGGCGCGATGGTCCTGACGCGCGACGGCGCCCTGCGGGTCGGCTGCCGGGAGCAGGGCCGCGTCATCGATACGACCGGCTGCGGCGACATTTTCTGCGCCGGCGCCGCCGCCATGCTGGCCCTCGGGTCGGCCCCCGGAGAGGCCGCGGCCTTCGGCGTCGAGCTCGCCACCGAGGCTGTCTGCGCCGCCGGCGTCCTCAATACCTACGATCTCATCAGGAACCGGCTGCTTCGCGCCTGAGCCGCTGCCCGTGCGCCTTGATTTTCGGCGGGAGTATGCTAGAATAGCAGTCAATCCCATGGCGAGTTTCCAGAACAGCCATTCTTTCGCTGACTTCGTTGAACCGTCGCGAATCGTCTTCAGCCTCGAAGCCGCCGAAAAAGTCCAGGCCATCGAGGAGCTCCTGGATATCCTCCTCAAAGAAAAGATCATCACCAACAAGAAGCTCATCCTGACCCGGCTGATTGACCGGGAGGGCCTCGAATCCACGGCCATCGGCGAGCATATCGCGCTCCCTCATGCCCGGGTGGACACGGGCGGCAAGATCGCCGTCGCCATCGGGCGCTCGGCGAAGGGCATCGATTTCAAGGCCCTGGACAAGAAGAAAGTCAAACTGATCATCCTCGTTCTCTGGAATCCGGCTCTCCCCGGCCTGTTTAACCACCTGTTTTCTGGCTTGGCCAGGTTCCTGCACAAGCCGGAATACCGCCAGCGCCTGTTCCAGGCCAAAAACAAGGCCGGCCTTCTGAAGGTCCTCTCGGAGATCGACCTGGCCTTCCCCAAGGAGGACCGGGTCATCAGCCGGGCGAGCCTCCTCAACAAGCTCCAGGAGATCGAGCTGAGAATGAAGAAGGCGCCCAAGGAACAGCTCCGGGAGTTCCAGAAGCACGACCAGCTGATCCGCGAGGAGCTTGACGAAACCCTCCTCACCCGTTTCGATAAGCTGATGGAGCGCTATGGCTACGCCGTGGCCGAGGTCGTCGAGGGCGCCTGCCAGAGCTGCAACATGAGGCTCGCGACCCAGATGAGCTCGGCCATCGAGGGCAGCAACGCCATCTTCGTCTGCGAGAACTGCGGCAAGTTTCTCGTCTCTCCCCGGAAGAAAAAAAAGTAGCGTTCAGCGCGCCGCGGTGAACCGGTAATTCCCCGAACCGATCTCCAGGATAATCCGCCCGTCTTCCCAACCCAGGGACCGAATCTCTGCGGCCTCGACGAGCGGCCGTCCGCCTTCGAAGAGGCGCGCGTCCCGGGGAGCGGGGAGGAGCACCCTCGCCTCGGCGCCCGGCGGGATTTCCACGTCGAGCGAAAGCCCGTCCTGTTCGAGCTTCCAGGAGCAGGCGATGTCCCCCCGGACCGACCGGTACCTCGCCTTCGTCCAGGTGATGTCGCCGACGGGATTGGGGGCGATGACGATCTTGCGGAACCCGTGGGAATCTTCCGCCTGGCGGATGCCGGCCAATCCCGAAAAAAACCACTCCATGATGTGGCCGAGCATCAGGTGGTTGTTCGAGACATCCTCGCGCGCCGGCCAGGATTCGGTGAGCGCGGTCGCGCCCTTGGCCAGCTGGAAGCCGTAGCCGGGGACATCGGTGCGGCTGTTCATCTCGAAGATGATCGGCGATCCGCCGCCGTCCTCGAGGGCTTTGATAAGATAATGGAACCCCACGTCGCCCGCCGTCAGCGCGTTCCCGCCCGCGCGGATGCCTTGGACCAGGCTCTCAAAGACGGCGCGGCGGTTCTCCTCGTCGACCAGGCCCACGCACAGCGGCATGGCCAGCGCGGTCTGGCTGCCGGTTGCGTAGGAAGCGGACTCGCCGCGGAAGTATTCCCTGTTGAAGGCGGCCCCGACCTCCGCCGCGAGCTCTTCGAATCCCCGGGCCTCCCCGGGCTTGCCGAGGATCCCGGCCATGCGGGCGAGAAGTTTCAAGTCATAGTAATAGATCGCGGTGGCCGTGAGGCCGAGCGGCGTGAGCTGGGAAGGCCCCGGCGGGTTCGGACCCAGGTCGTACCAGTCGCCGAGTCCCTCGGTCAGGAGATGGCCGCGTGCCCGGCTGCCGAGGTAAGCTGCGTACCTTGTCATCATCGGGTAGGCGCGGTCCATGGCGCTCCGGTCGCCGTACCATTCGTAGATCAGCCAGGGCAGGATGATGCTCGCGCTTCCCCACTCGGCGGAGTCGCGGAAGCCGCCATAGAAGGGGACGTATTCCGGCGCGATGTCGGGGACGAGGCCGGTCTCGAGCTGGGACTCGATCATGTCGCCGACGAGCTTGTTGTAGAGATTGCGGATGTCGAAATTGTACTGGATGGAGGCGCCCATGAGATGGGTCTGTTCGAGCCAGCCGAGCTTCTCCCGGTGCGGGCAGTCGGTCACGACGCTCGCCAGGTTGCTCCGGATCGCCCAGAGGATCAGCCGGTAGATCCGGTTGAAGAGATCGTTCGAGCACTCGAAGGAGCCGGTCTGGGGCGCCGAGTTTCGGGTGTGGAGAAGCCGGAGGTCGAGGATCACCGGCGTTTCGTCGCCGGGGTCGTCGGTCCCCGCGGGGACCGCGCCCTCGACCTGGGCATACCGGAACCCGTAGTAAGTGAAGCGCGGCGACCATGTCTCCTCTCCGCCGCCCTTGAGCGTGTATGTCCAGAAGCTGGGCCCGCCCGACGCCCGCTGATCGACCAGGCCGTCTTTTCCGAGCAGCTCGCCCGGGGTGATCTTGACCGACCGCCCCGGCTTCCCGCTGACGCTGAGCCGGATAACGCCCGAGGCGTTCTGGCCGAAATCAAAGACGCTGATCCCCGGTTCGGGGCCGGCGATCCTCGCGGCGGCGAATTCTTCCATGATCTTAAGGGGATGATCGATTTCCGGTTTGAGCCGGCCCCCCGGACCGTCGACGACGACCGCCGGCTTCCACGAAGGATCCGCGAACCCGGGCGCGTCCCATCCCGGCGGCTCGAGCCGGGCGTCGTAATCCTCGCCGCCGTAGATGCTCGAATAGGTGACCGGCGAAGGCGCGGTTTGCCAATCCGGGCCGGTGACCAGGACGTCGCTCTCGCCCGATCGGTAGTCGATCTTGAGCTTCAGGATGGCCATGGGCATCCCGTAAGCGATGACGAGCTTGCGGTAGCGCTCGCGGTTGACGTTGAAGAACCCGTTACCGACGATGAGACCGATGGCGTTCCGTCCTTCGGAGAGAAGTCCGGTGACGTCGTAGACATTGTAGAGACTCGACTTGCCGTAGGCGGTCCAGCCGGGAGCGAGGAAGCTCTCGGATGCCCGCCGTCCGTTGATCGTCAGCTCATAATGCCCGAGCCCGGAAACACAGACGACGGCCTTGACGATATCTCGGCGGGCTTCGAAGTCCTTGCGGAAAAGCGGGACGACCGGCCGGCGGGCGGCGACCTCACCGAGGCCATCCCCCGACCCGTGGACGCCGGGGACGAGCTTCAACGCGCCGGGGAGCTCCTCGTGGGCGATCCAGCGTGCGCCGGACCAGTCGTCCTGGCGGGCGAGCCCGGTCACGAAAGTCGAGGCGGGACTCCAGGGCGCCGGCCGGTCCAGGCCGTCCCACACCCGGACTCTCCAGGCATATTCCGTTCCCGGCTCGAGCTCCGGGCCGTCATACACGGCGGAGAATCCGAGTGTCCCGGTCTTTTTTCCGCTGTCCCAGACGCGGCCGGACCGGGAGCCGAGGTCCGGGGCGAACCTGGCGATCTGGATCCGATAAGCGGATTGCATCTGGCTCCTTGCCGATGACGACAGCGTCCAGCTGAACACGGCGTGTTGTGTGTCCGCGCCCAGCAGGCGCTCCCGGTTCTCGCACCTGAGGTCGACGGCGGCGATGGACGCTTTTTTCGCGGTGCAGGCCGCCCCCGCCGTGATGACCAGCCCGGCGCAGAGAACCCGGCGGGCCAGCGACCCGCGCCCGCCCCTCTCCGTTCTTCCCTGCCCGGTCCTGAGCCCAGCGTACGGATTGTGAGTCATGACGTCATCTCCCTCCGGCCCCCGCCTCCGAGCGTCCTCTTTCGACGGGGAGGAGAGGACACGAGCCGGCATGGCCTACCTCCCCACGATGACGCGCGGGAGATCGGCCCTCTTCAGCAGTTTATATACAGGATAGGTCTGGAGCTCCCGGCTCCACTGCGGCACGAGGTAGCGGTCGAAGAAATTCCAGACGAGCAGGCCGTCATCGCTCAAGGGCTCGAGGAGATAGGCGGCCAGGTTCCCGAGCGGCTGGGCGGCGGCCACGAGGAGGGTCCCGGCCGGGAACTCCTTTTTCTCGAGAGCGGTCTCTCCCTTGACTTGGTCCAGCCAGTGCCCTTGGAAGAGCCTGGGCGCGGCCTTGACCTCGGTCAGCTTGAACGCCTCGACCTCGAGGGCGGCGGTCTCCGTGAGCCGCTCGACGACGATCCCGTGCCGGAGAAGGACATCCACGACCCGGCGGTCGGGGACGTCGATGATATAAGCGAAGGGAATCCTGACGCCGTTTTTCCCCTGCCAGTTCGCGTAGTACGGGATCGTCAGGACCTTGATCTTGTCGGTCGGGCGGACGAGCGGCCGCCGGCCCTCGCCCTGGGGGATGACCTCGGTTTCGTAGGCATGTACCGTGACGGGGTTCTCGAGCGGCAGGAGCTCGTATTCCGTGAAGAAAACGTCCTTGTCGCCGGGGTTCAGCCCCCGGGCTACGGTCCGGCTGTCGGCCTCGGCGACGAGACGGCTCATCTCCCCGGCGTTGGTCTCGCAGTAATCGAGGATCGCCCGGAGGAAGGCGGCGTTGCCCATCACCCGCGTCCTGAAGTCGGCGTGGACGTAATTTTCGTCGAGGATCGAGAGGCGGTTTCTCAGGCCCACGTAGTTCGTGATATACCGGGGCTCGTGCTCCATGGATTCCCAGCCTTTTTCCGGGGACTTGAAATCCCTGAACCCGCCGTAGCCGACGGACAAAGTGCCGTATTTTTTTTCGAGGAGGGCCTCGATGTCCGGCATCATCTTGTCGCGCTGGTAGGCGATGAGGCCGCTGTTGCCGTTCGGATTGAGGGCCCAGGAATAGGTCACGACTTCCTGGTGGTAGGCGCCGTCCGTGGTGTGGCAATCGACGATGAGGAGCGGGTCCCACCGGTTGAGGACATTCTCGACGAGCCCCGCGACCTCGGGGCTTTCGAGCTTCATGGCGTCCCGGTTGAGGTCGAGGTTCTGGCCGTTGTACCGGATGCCGACCCCCTGTTCGGGGCCGGGCTGCTGCCTGCGGTTCTCGGGGCTGATGCGCTCATTGCCGTCGGCGTTGAAGATCGGGGCGATGAGGAGGATGAGCTTGTCAAGATAAGGGCTCTTCTCGTCGAAAAGGATGTCCCGGGCCAGCATCAGCGCCGCCTCTTTGCCTTCGACCTCGCCGGCGTGGATGTTGCCCTGGATGTAGACGACCATCCTCGAGTCGTTCGCCAGGGCCTGGGGCAGGGCGGGGAGCGGCCGGCCGATGACGAGCAGCGGGACGGCCCGGCCTTCGGCGCTCGTGCAGAGCGTTTCGACCCGGATGTGCGGACTCAGGCGCTGAAGCCTGGCGATGAAGTCCATGACATCGGCGTAGCGCGACGTCGCCTGCCACTGGGTCGCCTCCGCGACCGTCAAGGGCTTCTGCTGAGCGCTCGCCGGCACAAGGATGGCGGCGGCATATAGCGCGGCCGATATCACCAGGGATGGAGCCAGTTTCTTCATGGTGTCGTTCCTTTCATCTCGAGCCGGGACCGAGTTTATCGAATCGACACAGAACCGTCAACGCCGGGCTCATAGAGCTCGGGGGACAGCTTACGTAATACACTTAATTCTTGAATTTGTGCAGCCGAATTAGGTGTATTACGTATACTGTCCCTCTAACTTCCTCTAACTTCATGCGGGCCGTCAACGCCGTGGCGGAGTCCGCGCGGAGGACTTCCGCTGGCCGTCAGCCCGGCCTGGAGTATAATAGCCTCATGACAAACCCGCTTCGCCTCAGGCCCCTCCATTTTGTGGACATCATCTGCGATTACGGCGCGGGGACGGAAAAATTCGAACCGCACTCCTTTGGACACGCCCTTCATCTCGTGGCGGACCGGATCCTGAACGATAAGGATTCCCTGTTGGAGATCACCCTCGAGGCCGACGACGTGTGCCGGCCGTGCGTCCATAACGTCCAAGGAGTGTGCGACAACGTCATCGACCGATCCTTCAGGCCGACCGCGCCGCTCTTGATGCGCGATTGGGATCTGCTCATCAACCGGCGCTGGTGCGAGCGCTTAAGACTGGCCGAGGGCGACAGGTTGACGGCGCGCGAGTTCTGTCAAAGGCTCCGCGGGCGGGCCGGGGATATCACGGGCATCTTTCCCGAAATCATCGATGGCCGCATCGCCGTGAAGGCAAAAAATCTGCGGGCCGGCATCGAAAAATATCTGGAGCCTGAAGCGGGCGGGGTGAAGTGAGAGCCCCGGCCTCCCGGATCCGGGCCGTGTGCCTGAGCCCGGCGGCGAGGAGACCGCGCGCGAGCGGCGCGGGCTTCCGGGCGCGGCGGGACCCGGGGAAGGGGAGTGAAGCCAAATGCTGAATTTCGGCGTCCGGCCGGAGAAGCAGGAGGCCCTGCGCAAGAAGATGGACAGTCTGGGCATCCGCGAGGACGATATCCTGGAGAAGTTCATCCACGGCGGCGGCAAGGGAGGGCAGAAGATCAACAAGACGGCGAGCGCCGTCTACCTCAAGCATCGGCCGACGGGGATCGAAGTCAAGAACCAGGCCACTCGCTCCCAGCTCCTGAACAGGTTCCTGGCGAGGCGGATCCTCGCGGACAAGATCGAAGAGAAAGTCCTGGGAAAGCGAGCCCAGGAAGAGCAGCGCGCGGAGAAGGTCCGGCGCCAGAAAAGGCGGCGGTCGCGGCGCGCCAAGGCCAAGATGCTCGACGACAAGCGCGAACACGCCGCCAAGAAAAAGGCCCGCGTCAAGATCCCCGGCTGGCTAAACGAATAAGCGACCGGAGGAGGAGGTTCGCCCCCTTCTCGAGGTCTTCCCAGTCGATCATCTCTTCGGGCGCGTGACTGACGCCGCCGGCGCAGGGGATGAAGATCATGCCGGCCTCGGCGATCGACGAAACGATCTGCGCGTCGTGGCCCGCCCCGCTCGTCAGCCTGATGTGCGGGTAGCCCAGCCCGGCGCATTCCTCCTCGAGGAGAGCGACGAGCCGGCCCGGGACGGCGACCGGCTCGGTCGCATCCGCCAGCCGGGAGCGGAACGTCACGCCCCTGGCCGCCGCCACGTCCTCCGCCAGCGCCAGGATCTCCTTCCCCATCTCTTCGAGTGTTTCGGCCGAGGCGCTCCGGATGTCGAGCGTGAAATCGGCCTGCCCGGGCACGACGCTGAAAGACCCCGGTGACAGGTTGACGATCCCGATCGTCATCAGGCCGTCGCGGTGGCGCGAAGCGACGAGCCGGTTGGCCTGGAGGGCGAAATCGGCCGCCGCCAGAAAAGCGTCGCGCCTGAGCTCGAGAGGCGTCGTCCCCCCGTGGGCCGCCCTGCCGATGAACGCACAGCGCCGGTAGTTCTTCCCGGAGATGCGGTCGACGATCCCGATGGGCGCCCCCGCGGCCTCGAGCTTCGGGCCCTGCTCGATATGGAGCTCGAGATAGGCGGCGACCTCGGGCCGTTCCCGGTGGGCCCCGAGGAGAGATTCCACGCCGAGCCCTGCGCCCGCCAGCATCTCGTCGAGGGGCCGGCCGGAAGCGGTCAGGTCGCTCCCGGCGAGCGGGGAAAATCCTCGCTCGGGGACGATCCCCGGGAGCCGGCCGGTGAACGCGCGGCTCCCGAGAAAATCGCCGACGAGGTTGCCCTCTTCGTCCGTAAAGGAGACGAGCCCGACGGGCTTGGCCAGCCGCAGGCCTGTTTCGCGGATGCGGCGCAGGCACTCCAGCCCGGCCAGCACTCCCGCCGCGCCGTCGAAGGGACCGCCGTTCGTGACCGTGTCGATGTGGGAACCGGCCAGGACAACCGGGGCGCGCTCGTCCAGACCGGCGAAAATATTGCCCGCCCCGTCCCGGCGATAGCCGAGCCCGGCGTCCTCGATCTTCGCTTTGAGCCAGGCCCTCGCCTGGAGGTCGGCGGGGCTGAAAGAAGGTCGTGTCAGGCCGCCCCGCGGGTCCCGGCCGATCCGGCTCAGGTCCTCGATGTCCGTACGGAGGCGTCCGATATTGACGGCCAGGTCTTGCGGAATCCCGTTCATCTGCTTTGGCGGCCGGCCCTGGAAAAAACCGGCGCCCTTACCGGCGGTCCAGGATGGCGATCATCTCTTTGACCGCCCGTTCGATGCCCACCACGGAGGCCCGGGCCACGATCGAGTAGCCGATGCTCAGCTCGGAGACCTCAGGGAGGGCGGCGATGGGCAGGACGTTCCGGTAATCGAGCCCGTGACCGGCATGGATTTCCAGCCCGAGCGACCGGCCGAAGGCCGCGGCCTCCTGGACAACGCCCAGGAGCTCGGCCCGGACCGGTCCGGGTTTCTGGTCGGCGTACTTGCCGGTGTTGATCTCGACCAGCGATACCCCCGCTTCGCGGCAGCTTCCGATCTGCCGGACGTCGGGGTCGACGAAGATGCTCACCTTGATCTTGGCCCGGTGGAGGTCGGCGATGAACGGGGCCAGGGCGTCGCGGGCGGCCGCGACGTTCAGTCCGCCCTCGGTCGTCAGCTCCTCGGGCCTCTCGGGGACAAGCGAGACGACATCGGGGAGAACCTCCAGGGCGATCCGCATCATCTCCGGCGTCGCGGCCATCTCCATGTTGAGCTTGGTTTTGACGACCTGGCGGAGCAACCGGATGTCCCTGTCCTGGATATGACGCCTGTCTCCCCGGAGATGAACGACGATACCCTCGGCGCCCGCCTGCTCCGCCATCAGGGCGACGAGCACGGGGTCCGGCTCATCGCCGCGGCGGGCTTGGCGCAGCGTGGCAAAATGGTCGATGTTCAGGGCCAGTCTCATCGGTTCGCTCCTCGTCCCGGCTTCGGCGCGGCCGGCGCCTTGCCCTCGGGGCGGTCTTCCTTAAGGATGACCCGGACTTGAACGCGGGTCGGCGAACCGGCCAGCCGCAGCTCGGGCCGCGGCAGGATCAGGTCCGCCATGAAAGTGCTCGTGGCCTCGATCTCCGAGACGTTGACCGGGCTTGTCGTCACCCGGTCCTTCTCGCGGAGCTTGCTCTCGGGCCCCTGCACCCGCACGTGGGAGGGCGAAAGCTCGATCTTGGCGATGACCCGGCCCTCCCGGGGCTTGCCGACGATGGCCGGGACGACTTCGAGCAGCAGTTCCTCCGACCGTTCCAGCTTGAGCCTGACCTTGTTGGGGGAGATCCTGACGACCCGGGCCCCCGGCGGGATGCTGATCATGCCCTCATTGAGGGGATACTCTTGCTGGAAGACCGTGGCCTCATGCAGATCGAGCTTGGCAAAGACGTTGGCGGCGGTGATGGTGTCGATGATGCTGTTCGGCGCCCGGATGGAGACGTCGATATCCGCACCGGGTTTTTCGACAAGCTCCATCCCGACGGGGACGTTGAGGGTTTCCAAGGCGACCGGGACGGTCTTCTCGGAGAATGTCCTCTCTTCAGGGATCAGGGACAGCCACAGGACAAAGGCCATCACGAGCGCCAGGAGCTTCAAGGCCCAGTTGTTCAGGAACAGGTCGCGGATGAATCTGATCATGTTCAGCCCAGGTAGCGCAGGAGTTTCTCCTTGAGTTCTTCCCGTTCGCTCATCCGGACGAGCTTCCCCCGCGTGGCCAGGGACATCGCGCCCGATTCCTCCGAGACGACGATGACGGCCGCGTCGGTTTCCTCGGAGAGGCCGATGGCGGCGAGATGCCGGGTCCGGGCGAGGAACTCGCCGCCCAGCGTGTGCGAAGCCGGCAGCGGCAACAGGCAGCCGGCCGCCGCGATCTTCTCGTTCTGGATGATCACGGCGCCGTCGTGGAGCGGCGAGTGGGGGAAGAAGATGTTGACCAGCAGGTCCTTGGAGAGCAGAGCGTCGAGCCGCGTGCCCCGGTCGGCGTAGACCTTGAGGGAGATGTCCTTTTCGACGGCGATCAGCGCGCCCACTTTTTTCTGGGAGAGGTACTCGACGGCCAGGAACAGGTCTTCGAGCTTTTCTTCGAGCGACCGCAGGGTGAAGGGCCGCCGGAACCAGCGCGACCCCAGGCCGCTCAGGAGACGCCGGATCTCGCCCTGAAAAAGGACGATGACGGCGATGATCATGTAGGTCGTGAAGCTCTGGATCAAGCGGTGGGAGACGCTGAGCTTCGCCCAGCCCGTCACGGCGTAGAAGAGGCCGATCATCGCCAGGCCGATGGCCATCTGATAGGCCCGGGTGTCCTTGATCAGCCGCAGAAAAGAATACAGGATGATCGCCACCACCAGGATGTCCAGGCCGTCGACCCAGGTGAAGTGCTGGACGGCGTTGAGGAGTCTAGTGAACATAGGGCTTCCTCCGGGCCTCCCGGCCGGGCCCGCCCGTCCCCTGGTTGAGGATGGCTTCCGCGACGGCCAGCGCGCGCTTGACCTCGAGGACGTCGTGGACCCTCAGGATGGCCGCGCCGTTGAGGGCGCTCACCACGGCCGCGGCGATCGTCCCCTCGAGCCGGTCCTCGGGCTCCGCGTCCAGTATCTTGCCGATGAACGATTTGCGCGAGATGCCGACGAGCACGGGGCGCCCGAGGCTGGCCAGCGCCGGAATGTTGTTGATCAGGGCGAGGTTGTGCTCGAGCTTCTTGGCGAACCCGATGCCCGGGTCGCAGATGAGACCGGCCTCGCGGACGCCGGCCTCGCGCGCCGCCTCCAGCCGCCCGGCCAGGAACGATTTCACCTCGGCCACGACATCGTCGTAGCTGGCCAGGCTCTGCATCGTCCGCGGCGTTCCCTTCATGTGCATCAGGACCAGGCCGGCGCCGGTCCTCGAAACGAGCGACAGGATATCCGGGTCGAACCGGCCGGCGCTGATGTCGTTGATGATGTGCGCGCCTTCGGCGACGGCCGCCTCGGCCACTTCGGCCTTGGTCGTATCCACCGAGATCAGGATGTCCTTTTTCTCCCGCACCACTTCGATGACCGGCAGGATCCGTTTCTTCTCGTCCTTGGCCGAGACCGGGGCGGCGCCGGGCCGGCTGCTTTCGCCGCCGACGTCGATGATGTCGGCCCCGTCGGCGATCAGCTTGAGGGCCTGCTCGATGGCCCGGGCGGGCTCGAAGTACAGCCCGCCGTCGTAGAAGGAATCCGGGGTGACGTTGACGACGCCCATGACCCAGGTCCGCTGACCCAGGTCATAGATCCTGTCCCTGATCTGAAGCTGGCGCGTCTCTCCCAACCTTTATGCTTTCACCAAGCCGGGCTTGTCCAGAGGTGGAACCTCAGGCTCCCCCTCCGTCTTGCCGACTTCGCCGCCGGCCGGGCCGGCCGGCGCCGGCGTCTCGTCGGGCGTGGCCGGCGGTTCGGGCTTGGCCGGCTTCCTCACCCCGGCGAGCGCGGCGATCTCTTCGGAATCCAGGACCTCCTTCTCCAGGAGAGCCTTGGCGATATTCAGCAGCTTCTCCTGGTTCTTTCCGAGAAGCTCCTCGGAAATATAGTAGCTCTGGTTGATGATCTTCTTGACCTCTTCGTCGATCCGCTCGGCGGTCCGCTCGCTGAAGTTCTTGTTCATGGCCAGGTCGCGCCCGAGGAAGATCAGGTCGTCCCGCTCCCCGTACGCGAGCGGCCCCAGGTCCGACATCCCCCACTGGCAGACCATCTTCCGGGCGATCTCGGTGGCCTTCTCGAAGTCGTTGGCCGCCCCGGTCGTCGTCTGTCCGAGCAGCATGATTTCCGCCACCCGCCCCGCGAGCAGGACCGAGAGCTGGGCCTCGAGGTAGTCCTTGCTGTAGGTGTAGCGGTCGTCGAGCGGCAGCTGCTGGGTGATCCCGAGGGCCATCCCGCGGGGGATGATGGTGACCTTATGGATCGGGTCGGCCTGGGGAATGAGCTGGGCGACCAGCGCGTGGCCCGCCTCATGGTAGGCGGTGCTCTTCTTTTCTTCGTCGGAAATGATCATGCTCTTCCGCTCGACGCCCATCATGACCTTGTCCTTGGCCGTCTCCATGTCCTTCATGGTGACATCGGTCTGCCCGTGGCGCGCGGCCAGCAGCGCGGCCTCGTTGACCAGGTTGGCCAGGTCGGCGCCGGAGAAACCCGGCGTCGAGCGCGCCAGGACCTTGAGGTTGGCGTCCTTGGCGAGCGGGATCTTGCGCACGTGGACCTCGAGGATCTGTTCCCGGCCCTTGACGTCCGGCATGTTGACCACGATGCGGCGGTCGAAACGGCCGGGCCGCAGCAACGCGCTGTCGAGGATGTCCGGGCGGTTGGTGGCGGCGATCAGGATGATCCCCTCGTTCGAGTCGAAACCGTCCATTTCGACGAGGAGCTGGTTCAGCGTCTGCTCGCGCTCATCGTGGCCGCCGCCCAGGCCGGCGCCTCTCTGCCGGCCCACGGCATCGATCTCGTCGATGAAGATCAGGCAGGGAGCGTGTTTTTTCCCCTGGTCGAAGAGGTCCCGGACGCGCGAGGCGCCGACGCCCACGAACATTTCGACGAAGTCCGACCCCGAGATGGAGTAGAACGGAACGTCGGCTTCGCCGGCCACGGCCCTGGCGAGAAGGGTTTTCCCGGTCCCGGGGGCGCCGACGAGCAGGACGCCCTTGGGGATCTTCCCGCCCAGCTTCTGAAAGCGCTGCGGGTCCTTCAGGAAGTCGATGATCTCCTTGAGCTCCTCTTTGGCCTCGTCGACTCCGGCGACGTCCTTGAAGGTGATCTTTTTCTGGCCGCCGGAGGCCAGCTTGGCCCGGCTCTTGCCGAAGGACAGGGCCTTATTTCCGCCGGCCTGCATCTGGCGCATCATCAGGACCCAGAAGACGATCAGCAGGACGAACGGGAACCAGGAGAAAAGCAGCGACAGCCAGGGGCTGCGGTTGGCTTCCTTGACCTCGATGCTCACCTGGTGCTCCCGGAGGATCCTCACGAGGTCGTCGTACTGGCTCGGGGCGGTGGTTTTAAACGTCTCCCCGTCCCGGTACTTGCCCCGGATCTGGGTGCCGGTGACCGTCACGTCCTCCACCTTGTTCGCCTCGACGTCGTTCATGAACTGGCTGAAGTTGACATCTTTTTTGGCGCTCGGCGGCGTCTGGAGGAAATTCCAGAGCAGGATGATGATCATCCCCGCCGACAGCCAGAACAGCAGGTTTTTCGTCGATTTATTCTTCTTTCGCGGCATCTTTCAATCCTTTTTAAGAAGTTATCTTAGCATGTTTCCAAGCTGATGTTAATATTGAACGGGTTAACTTGTCCCCGTATTGACTTTGGCCGGATGATGGGATAAACGATTGGGGACGCTAAGCCCATGATCCTTCACCCGGTCGACCTGGCCATCATCGGCGTCTATCTTTTCCTGATGGCCATGGTCGGGTTCCTCATCAGGAACCGGGCCACCCGAAAGATCGATTCCTATTTTCTCGCCGACCGGAACGTCCCCTGGTGGATGCTCGGGCTGGCCGGCTGCTCGAGCTACATCGACATCGGGGGGACGATGTCGATGGTCGGCGCCCTGTACTACCTCGGCCTGAAATCCGTCTGGGCGACGCACATCTTCTGGGGATGGTTCATGATCTGCTTCTACATGGCTTTCCAGGCGAAGTGGATCCGGAAGTCCGGGGTGATGACCTTCGCCGAATGGAACGAGACGCGCTTCGGTAAGACCCGGGACGCCGAGGCCGCCCGGGCCGCCGCCGCCGTTTTCCTCCTCGTCCTCATGGTGTTCAACCTGATGTTTATCGCCGTGGGCACCGGCAAGTTCGCCGAGGAATTCCTGCCGTTCGGCCGCTGGGAATCGACGATCATCGTCTTCGCCGTCGTCGGCGTCTATGTCATCCTGGGCGGTTTTTTCGGCGTGATCCTGACCGACATCCTCCAGACCGCCCTGATCGCCGTCGGCGCTGTCGTGCTCGGCGTCATGGCCTTCCGGGGCGGGCCGGCCGCCGCCGTCCTGGCCCGGAAGGATGCCGCCTGGACGGCCCTCGCCCCGACCTGGCGGCTCTGGCCTTCTTTCCTGGAGACGACGGCGCCGAGCTACCAGCACTTCTCGCCGTTCGGCCCGATCCTTCTGGCCGGGTTCTTCTGGATGATGTTCCGGGTGCTGGCCGGGCCGAACGTCTGGGATTTCCAGTTCTTCCTGACGACGCGCACGCCCCGCGACGCCGCCCTCTCCGGCGGGCTGTGGACGGTGGGCTACACGCTGCGCTGGATCATCGGCTGCGCCTTCATGCTGCTCGGGATCCTGTATCTCGGCGCCGAAGCGGGGTTCGACGCCGAAAAGATCATGCCGCTCGTCCTGAAAAAATTGCCCCTGGGAATGCGGGGCCTGTTCATGGCGGTGCTGCTCGCCGCCCTGATGTCGACCATCAGCGCCATGATCAACGTCACGAGCTCGGTCGTCACCAACGATTTCATCAGGCGCTACGTCAAGCGCCCGTTCACCCAGAGACAGCTCGTCCGGATGGGACAGCTGGCCTCAGTCGTCGCGCTCCTCATCGGCTTCGTCTTCAGCCTCTCCTTCACGAACATCGTCACCGCCTGGGAGACGATGGTCTTCGTCTGGGTCACGGTCATCCTCGTTCCCGCGACGCTGCGCTGGCATTACTGGAGGTTCAGCGCCAGAGCCTTCGTCTGGAGCATGGGCGCCTCCGTTGTCCTCATCCTGTCGCGGCTGGTCGCCCTTCCGCGCCTTCCGGCCTACGCGTCGCTGGCCGTCGACGTCGGCCTCTGCCTGACCGCGACACTCGTCATCTCCGCCGTGACGCGTCCGACCGACATGGACGTCCTCGTCCGGTTTTACGCGCGCATCCGGCCTTTCGGGTTCTGGGGGCCGGTCCGGCGCGAAGCGGTCCGGCGCGGACTGGTGCCGGCCCGGGACCCGATGCCCGCCGTCGACGCCCTCAACGGGCTGCTCTCTGCCTGTTTCCAGTTCTCGATTGCCCTCGTCGTCTTCTATTTCTTTCTCAGGCGCTGGTCGAGCTTCCTGCCTTGGGCCGCGGCCATGCTGGCGCTGGCCGTCCTCCTGTATTTCACGTGGTATAAAAACCTGCCGGCGAAAGACGAGGTCTAGCGGTGCGGCGGCCCCGGCTCCACCTCATCTGCACCGCCCACCTCGACCCGGTCTGGCAATGGCGCTGGGAGGAGGGCGCCTCGGAGGCCATCGCCACCTTCGGGACCGCGGCGCGGTTCCTCCGCGAACACCCCCGGTTCATCTTCAACCACAACGAGGCCGTTCTCTACCGCTGGGTGGAGCGCTACGCGCCCGGCCTTTTCTGCGAGATCCGCGGGCTTATCCGGGAAGGGCGCTGGTCGGTGAGCGGCGGCTGGTACCTGCAGCCCGACGCCAACATGCCCGGCCTGGAGTCGCTCGCCCGCCAGGTCATCGAAGGCCGGCGCTATTTTGCCGGGAAATTCGGCGTCCGGCCGCTCGTCGCCTACAATTTCGATTCTTTCGGCCACGGCGGCGGGCTGCCCCAGCTTCTTCGGCTGGCCGGCTACAAAATGTATATCCACATGCGGCCGGAGAAAACAGACCTCGAACTTCCCGCCAACCTCTACCGCTGGCGCGGCGTCGACGGCTCGGAAGTCCTGGCCCTGAGGATCGAGGTCGGGCTTTACCACACGGAAAGAGACAACCTCGGCGCCCGGCTCGAGGAGGCCGCGGCCCTCGCGCTCTCCCTCGGCCGAGACGTTCCGGTGTTCTGGGGGTTGGGCGACCACGGCGGAGGAGCGACGCGGGGGGACCTGGCCCTGATCGACGAATTCGCTTCGAAAGAAAGGCGCGTCGCCGTCCTCCACAGCACGCCCGACAAGCTTTACGAAGCCCTCGCCCCGCTCGCGAAAAGCGCTCCCGTCGTCACCGGCGACCTGCAGCGCGTCTTCACCGGCTGCTACACCTCGCTCTCGCGCGTCAAGCGCCGAGCCGAAGAAAGCCTCGGCATGCTCGTCCAGGCCGAGGCTCTCCGGGCGGCCTCCTGGTGGCTCGAGGGCCAGCCCTATCCCGACGCCGAGCTCGCGGATGCCTGGCGCGACCACCTGTTCAACGATTTCCACGACATCCTGACGGGTTCGTGCACCGAACCGGCCGAAAGGGACGCCCTCGACCTTTACGGCAGGGCGATCGAGTCATCCCGGCGGCTGAGGCTGGGCGCCGCCAGGGCGCTAAACGGGGGCGGAGGCTTGGGTCCCGAACCCTCCGTCCCGATCACGATCGTCAACTCTGATCCCGCCCTGAGGGCCGCGCCCATCGAGGTCGAATGCCTGGCCGACTACAGGCCGCTCTGGACAGGGGAGTGGCAGATGCGGGTTTTCGGCCCCGACGGCCGCGAGGTCGAGAGCCAGGAGGAGCAGCCGGAGTCGCTTCTTCCTTTTAATTGGCGAAAGAAGCTCTGCTTCATGGCCGGCCTCGATGGAGTGGGAGCTTCCCGTTTCGTCGCCCGGGCAGAACCCGGGAGACGTCCTGTTTGCGCAAGTTCAGCGCCGCCGAAAGGCGAGATAAACTATCGGATCGATCGGGAAAGTGGGTTAATCACCGAACTCGCTGCCGCCGGCGGTCCGCCGCTCCTCGACGGTCCGCTGCTCGAACCCCTCGTCATCAGAGACGATGGCGATTCCTGGGGGACGGATCGGCGGCGTTACCGGAGAGTCGAAGGCCGGTTCGCCCCGCTCTCAAAACGTCCCCGCGTCATCGAGGACGGACCCGTGAGGACGGTCTTCGAATCCGTCCTTATCTACCGCGGCAGCCGGATCGTCCTTCAGACGATCGGCTATCCGCGCTTCCCGGCGATCGAGTTCCGGCTTCGGATCCACTGGAACGAAGAGAGACGGATGCTGAAGCTCGCCGTGCCGACGGCGCTTCGCCGCGCCTCGCTCCTCGTCGAGGTTCCGGGCGGCGCGATCGACCGTCCGGGCGACGGCGACGAGCACGTCTTCGGCCGTTGGGCCGTCATCGAGGGCGAATCCGCCGGCGCGCGGCAAGCCGTCGCCCTCATTGCGAGCGGGCAGCACGGCCTGGACTTCTATCGGGGAGAGCTTCGCCTGTCGGTCCTCCGCAGCGCCGCCTACTGCCATGAGAGGAACTTTCCGCTGGCCGATTTTCCCGCCAGGAAATACATGGACCAGGGAATTCATGACTTCAGGCTCCTCGTCACGGCCGGCGAACCCGCGACGGTCCTCGACCGGGTCTCGGCGCTCGCCGACTGGCTGAACGCGCCGCCTTGGGCCGTGGCCCACCTCCCCTTTGCCGAAGGTGCAGAAGGGGCGGGGTCTCGCCTTCGCGACGGGCGGGAAGCGGCAGGCTCCGGCGGCGCGGGCGCGCTATCCCCTCGGGCGCCCGGCCTCCTCGCCCTCTCGCCTCCGGGCATACGGATGACCTGCCTCAAGCGTTCTTTCGACAGGCGGGCGCTCGTCCTGCGGCTTCATGAAACGCGCGGCGTGGCGACCGACGCGCGCCTTGATCTCGCCCGGCCCCGCGCCGCGATCGAAGTCAGGCTCCGTCCCTTCGAGATCAAGACCCTGCGCCTCGAAAAAGGCGGCCGCTGGCGCGAAGTCGACCTCGTTTCCGAAAGAGGCCCGCAGGTATCCTGATGGACAATGCCCTGCTCCGGCGGCGGACCATGAAAAACCGAGATGACGTAAGACAAACGATAAGGAGACAATCATGAACCATTTTCTGTGCCGGCCCGCCGCCCGCGCGGTGGCGGCCATCATCCTTTTCAGTCTCGTGCGGCTCTCGAGCCCGGCGAGCGACGTCTCGCATACCGACCACTATGATTTTTCGCTGAAGAAATTTTACATCGACAAGATCGGCATCGAGGGAGACTCGCTGCGCATATACCCCGTGAGCCTGGACCCGAAGATCACGAAATTCGAGTTCACGATCAACGGCCAACCCGCGCCGGACGGCGCGATTCGTCTGCCGGAGCCGATCGAGCCCAAGTCGTACGCCTTCAGCGCTGTGATCACGCCCGCCGGAAGCGGGGCCGGGGAAACCGTCGACTTCACGTTCTATCCGGCCAAGCTGTATGAAGAGAAAGGCCGGATGTCCGAGGGCAACTACATCATTGTCCACAAGGCGACGGTGGCCACCCGCAAGCCTTCCTATGTTTATCAGGCTCCCCCCTTCACGCCGGACGACCTGGCCTTCGCCCGCCAAACCTGGGGCGGAATGAAGACCGCTCGGATGACCGACATCGCCCTGGCCCAGGCCGTCGAGGAGGACATCATGCTCCGGCTCGAAGCGCACCGCGGCATACCTTCCGATGTGATGAACGTCTCGTCGCCCAGGGTCCAGTACGAGCGGGCGGTTAGCGGCCAGGACCGGGTCTGGTGCGGGAATCTGGCCGCGATCTTCCAGTATGCCTGCCTGAGCCTGGGTATCGATGCCCGGATCATCCACACCGGCTCGGACATGCAGCCGGTCGGGCCGCAGGTGAAGTTCCTCACCACGGAGCACCACGGCACGGTTGAGGTCTACTCCAGGGAAACCGGAAGCTGGGCCTGGATCGACCCGACGGGCCGGGTTCTGTCCGCCACGATCGACAGCGCCCCGCTGACGCTCCTCCAGATCGTTGAAGCGCTGGGGACGCCGCTTGAAGACAAGATCCAGGTCACGACGTTCGACGTCAAGGAGAAGCGCCGCCAGACGCTGCCGCTTCGACGAATCGCCGGCCGCCGGGTTCATGAGGAATTATTTCCGTGCCGGCGTCCTTTTGAAGTTCTGACCGCGGCGCTGAAGAGGGGCTTCCATGACGCTTCTGAGAATCTTAAAAAACACCTCCTTAATAGCGGCCGGCGTCTTGTTGGTCAGCCTGTCCGCGTCCGCTCAGACGGCGACGGTCAAGGAAGAGGCGCTCACGTTCAAGACCTATCCTTTTTCCGACCCCGACCCGGCGCCCCTTGTCGGGCCGATCTACCCGTACTTCAAGTTCCACGGTTACAGCGCCGCCGGCCGCGAGCAGGCCTGGAAAATGGTCGCGCTCGAGAACCCGTACGTCCGGGCGCTCGTGGCGCCCGAGATCGGCGGCAAGGTCTGGGGCGCGGTCGAAAAGACCGCCGGCCGGGAATTCATCTATATGAACAAGTCCGTCAAGTTCAGGGAAATCGCCATGCGCGGGCCCTGGACCTCGGGCGGGATCGAGTTCAATTTCGGGATCATCGGGCATGCGCCGACAACGGCGACGCCCGTGGACTATGTCACCCTGACCAATCCCGACGGCAGCGTGAGCTGCATTGTTGGCGCCATCGACCTTCCCTCGCGGACCTACTGGCGGGTCAACGTGCGGCTGCCGAAGGACGCGGCCTACCTCGAGGCCGAATGCCTCTGGTTCAACCCCACGCCGCTCAACGATTCACTCTACCACTGGATGACGGCCGCCGAGGATGTCGGCGACGACCTGAAGTTCCACTATCCCGGCACCCATTATATCGGGCATGACGGCTCCGCCCACTCCTGGCCGGTCACCGAGGACGGCCGCGATGTCTCCTACTACCGGAACAACAACTTCGGCGGGAGCAAGTCCTATCACATCCTGGGCGAGTCCGCGGAGTTCTTCGGCGGCTACTTCGAGAAGTCCGGCTACGGTTTCGGCCACTGGGCGCTTCACGGCGACAAGCCCGGGATGAAGCTCTGGGTCTGGTCCCTGGCCCGGGACGGCGAGATCTGGACCGGCCTGCTGACCGACGGCCGGGCGCGGAATTACTCCGAGCCCCAGACCGGCCTCCTGTTCAACCAGGCCGGCGCCGACAGCGCCCTGACCCCGTTCAAGCACGTCGATTTCGCCCCCCAGTCGGTCCACCGCTGGAAGGAGATCTGGTTCCCGGTTCTCGATATCGGCGGCCTGGTCGCCGCTTCGCCCCACGCCGCGCTCAACGTGACCCGAACCGGCGGTACGCTCAAGGTCGGCGTCTGCCCGCTCCAGAATATCGACGACGACCTGGTCATCCGTGCGGGCGGTGAAGTCGTCGCCACCAAGCGCCTCGTTCTCAAACCGCTCGAAAGCTTCATCCAGGAATTCGACCTCGGCGGGAAAGCCGGGGAGATTACCGTCGAGCTGGGTCAGGGCAAGATCAAGTGGTCGACGGCTGATAAGGAGCAAAACACATTAGCCCGGCCGGTCGTCGCGCCCGCCGGCTTCGACTGGAAATCGGCCGAGGGCTTGTTCGTTGACGGGGAGGAGCTGGCCCGCCAAAGAAGCTACCCGGAGGCCTTGTCCAGGTTCCTGGCCTGTCTTGAAAAAGAGCCGGGCCACGTGAGGGCGCTCGTCCGGGTGGCCGAGCTCTACGTCAAGCGGGCCGAGTACGATAAGGCGCTCGATTACGCCAAGCGGGGTCTGGCGATCAACACCTATGATGCGCCGGCGAACTTCATATACGGTGTCATCAACCGCGAGTTGGGCGGGGCGGCGGACGCGAAGGACGGGTTCGGCTGGGCCGCCCGCTCGCTCGAATTCAGGTCGGCCGCCAACGAACAGCTGGCCGAGCTGAGCCTGCTGGAAAAAGACCTGGACCGGGCGGCGGAGTACGCCGGCCGCGCGCTGGATTACAACCGGCTCAACCTCAACGCCCGGCAGGTCCTGGCCGTTATCTCGCGTCTGCGGCAGGACAAGGAGGAAGCGGGCCGGGCTCTTGACGGCATCCTGGCCATCGACCCCCTCAGCCACTTCGCCCGGTTCGAGAGGGCGGTCCTCGAACCCGGGGCGGCCGGCGAGCGGGAATTCGCGGCGCTGATCCGGAACGAGCTGCCGCACGAAACGTATCTCGAGCTGGCCATGGCCTATCTCGACCTCGGCCTCGAGGCGGAGGCGGTCCGGATTCTCGAGATATCGCCTGCCCGTGCCGAGGGAGATCTGTGGCTTGCTTATCTCCTCCGGGACAAAGACCCGGACAAGGGCCGGACTTTCCTGAAGCGTGCCTTGGAGAGCCCGCCGGAGCTCGTGTTCCCCTCCCGCCGGGACTCGCTTCCCGTGCTGCGCTGGGCAGCTTCCCAAACGGACGACTGGAAAGCGGACTATTATCTCGGGCTTCTGCTGTGGCAGCTGGGCCGCATCGACGAGGCCAAGCCGCTCTGTGCGCGGCTCGAAAACGTGCCCGGCTGGTCGCCCTTTTATCTTGCGCGCCGCGCGCTTTTCGCCGGGGAGTGGACATCGGAACAGACGCTGGCCGAGATCCGCAGGGCCGTCGACCTGGACAAAAAGAGCTGGCGGGCCCGCCGTGCCCTGACGGAATACTATGACGGACGCGGCGAATTCGACCTCGCCCTCCGAAGCGCCCGTGAGGTCCTTGACCTTTACCCCGGAAATTCCGCGCTGGCCATGGATTACGCCAAGGGACTTCTCCGGGCCGGGCAGGCCGCCGACTGCCTCAAGGTGCTCGACCGGACGACGATCCTGCCTTACGAGGGGGCTCAGGAAGGTCATGACCTTTATCGGCAGGCCTGTCTTTTCCAGGCCGTCGAAGCCCTGAAAAAAGGCAACCCGAAAAACGCCGTCGCCCTCGTCGAGAAGGCGAGGCTGTGGCCCGAGCATCTTGGCGTCGGCCGTCCTTACGACACCGACGAACGGCTCGAGGACTTTCTCGCCGCCCTCTGCCGGCAGAAGCAGGGAAATCCGGCCGAAGCGGGGAAATCGATGGAGGCTGTCTCTCTGGGAACTAAGGAATTTTGGGCCGGCTTCGGGTCAGATCATGCCGTCAGCGCGCTGGCTCTTAAGAGCCTGGGGCGACCGCAGGATGCGGATCGTCTCTTCGATGATTGGCAGAAGAGCCGGGGCGCCGATGACGCCGTTTATAATTGGGCCAGGGCAATATTTATGGGAGAGACCGCGGCCGCCGACGCGATCGTCCGGAAGCTCGAGGCGGGCGAGAAAGGAAAGAGTTGGGATCTCGGCACCGGCGACCGCAATTTCCGGCTGGTCATGGCCGTTGTCTCTCTCGCCATGGATTAATGCGACATCCCAGAGACGGGTCCTGTCACGGCGCGTCCCTGTGCGTCCTCGCGCCGGCGGATAAGATCCCGAAGCGTCGTCGGTATCACCCTGTGCCCCGGCCCTCGGGCGAACTGATAGGCAAGAACTTTTTCAGGATATTTCGCAGAATAGCGGCTCCGAGTCGCTTCGCCGCTATTCTGATGGTCGCTCCGAAGACTCCGCTTCCCGCCGGTCCCCGTCGCTCCGGGCGCGCAGGGACTGGCGTCGTGCCACCCGTTTCTCGTCAAGGCCATTATTCTCGGAGTGATGACAGTGAATGCGTCGCGGCGTGAGCTGATCCGCTCGATCATCGAGCGCCGGCCCGCGCCCCGCTGCGGGTTCTGGCTGGGGAACCCGCACGCCGACACCTGGCCCATCCTTCACCGGTATTTCGGCACCCAGTCCGAGGAAGATCTGAGGCGGAAGCTCGGTGATGATGTGCGCTGGCTGTCGCCGCAGCTCATGGATTCGACGTACCGGCCTCCGGACGGCCGGCGGCTTTTCGGCTGGACGGCAGCGAAACTCTCGCACGGCCAGGCGGGGCCGTTCGCGGACTGCGTCGACCCGCGCGCCGTCGAATCCTTCGACTGGCCGAGCCTCGAGCACCTCGATTTTTCCGAGAGCCTGGGGCGTCTCCGGGACGCCGGCGACGCCTACCGGGCGAGCGGGTTCTGGTGCGCCTTCTATCACGACGTCATGGACCTCTTCGGGATGGAGCACTACATGCTCAAGATGTACACCCATCCCGAAGTCGTGGACGCGGTCACGGGGCGGGTGTGCCGGTTTTACCTCGAGGCCAACGAAAGGTTCTTCGCCGAGGCCGGCCAGCTTGTCGACGGGTTCTTCTTCGGGAACGATTTCGGGACCCAGCTCGACCTCATGCTGAGCCCGCTGCTTTTCGACCGGTTCGTGATGCCCTGGTTCCTCCGGTTCACCGAGCAGGGACACCGCCACGGCTATCATGTCCTTCTCCACTCGTGCGGGTCGATCCACCGGGTGATCGGCCGGCTGATCGAGGCCGGGGTGGACTGCCTCCATCCGCTCCAGGCGAAGGCCCGGAACATGGACGCCGAGACGCTGGCCCGGGACTTCAAGGGGAAGATCGCCTTCCTCGGAGGCGTCGACACCCAGCGCGTCCTGAACCAGGGGACGCCCGAGGAGGTGAAGGCCGAGGTGCGCCGGGTCAAGAGCATCCTGGGTCCCGACCTCATCGTCAGCCCGAGCCACGAAGCCGTCCTGCCGGACGTTCCGCCGCGGAATATCGCCGCCATGGCCGAAGCCGCCCTGGAGTGAATCCGCAGAGCTGGACTATACCGCTTTCTTGACACCGGTTTTCCGCCCGGGGTATGCTGGCCGGCAAGGGAGAAGAAAATGACCACATCACGAAAAACATCGGTCTCGCTTGTCGCGTTCGCCGGCCTGCTGGTTGCCGGGGCCTGTTTCGGCGCCGCCCCCGGCGAGGAGCTGCAGATCGGGCTCATCGGGTTGGACACCTCTCACGTCGTCGCCTTCACCAAGGCGCTCAACGACCCGTCCCACCCGGCCCATATCGCCGGCGGGCGCGTCGTCGCCGCCTATAAAGGCGGGAGCATGGACATCCCCTCGAGCCGTGACCGGATCGAGGAATATACGAAAGAGCTCCAGGAAAAATACGGGGTCAAGCTCGTGGACTCGATCGAAGCGCTCTGCCGCGAAGTCGACGCCGTGATGCTCGAAAGCGTGGACGGACGGCCGCACCTCGAGCAGGCCCGTCCGGTCATCGCCGCGGGCAAGCCACTTTACATCGACAAGCCCATGGCCGCCTCGCTCCGGGACGGCCTGGAGATCTTCCGGCTGGCGAAAGCCGCCAAGGTGCCGGTATTCAGCGCCTCGTCGCTCCGGTTCGGCAAGTCGACCATCGCCGTCCGCAACGGCGCGATCGGGAAAGTCCTCAGCGCCGAGACCTTTTGCCCGGTCCACCTCGAGCCGCATCATCCCGAGCTTTTCTGGTACGGGATCCACGGCGTCGAGTCGCTGTTCACCGTGATGGGGGCGGGCTGTGAGTTCGTCAAGCGCGGCCTGACCGCCGACGGACGGGTCGAGGTCACCGGGACGTGGAAGGGCGGCCGCACCGGTATCTTCCGCCAGGCGCCCGACAACAAGAGCTACGGCGGCACGGCCAAGGGGGAGAAGGGCGAATGGGCCGTCGGCGCCTACGACGGCTACGAGCCGCTGGTGGGCGAGATCATCAAGTTCTTCCAGACGGGCGTTTCCCCCGTGCCGGAGCGCGAAACGGTCGAGATCCTGGCCTTTATGGAGGCGTCGGCGCTGAGCCAGGAGCGCGGCGGGCAGGCCGTGAGCCTGAGCGAGGTCCTGGATAAGCTCGAAAAATAATCGATGATCGTCTGCTCCTTCAACGTCAACTCGGTCAAGGCCAGGAAGGAGCTTATCCTGCAGTGGCTCGACCACCGGGGCGGCGACATCGACGCGCTGTGCATCCAGGAGATCAAGACCGAAGACAGCGGCTTTCCCGCCGCGGACTTCGAGGCGCGCGGGTTCAGCTGCCAGGTCTTCGGGCAGAAAGGGTACAACGGCGTCGCCATCCTGTCGAAAGTCCCGCCGAAGTCGACGTTCAAGGGGTTCGGGCAGGCGGCCTGGGACGAACAGAAGCGTCTCATCCGCGCCGAGATCAAGGGCCTCCAGGTCATCAACGTCTACGCGCCTCACGGCGATGTCCGCGGAACGGACAAATCGGACTACAAGCTGCGTTGGTACAAGAACCTGATCCGATATCTCGAGGAGAATTTTTCGCCCGGCGACCCGCTCCTGATGGTCGGTGACTTCAACGTCGCCCACCGGGATATCGACGTCTATTCGCCCGAAGAGCTGGCGGACATGATCGGGACGATGCCCGAGGAGCGGGAAGCGTTCGCTGCGCTTCTCGCCTGGGGACTGGTCGATGCCTTCCGTGAGCTCTATCCGGAGAAACAGCAGTTCACCTGGTGGGATTACATCGGCGGCGCCATCTGGAAAGACAAGGGCCTGCGGCTCGACTACGCGCTGTGCACGAAATCCGTCCTCGCCAAGATCTCGAAGATCGACGTCGATCTCTGGCCCCGGAAACGGCGGGCGCCGACGCCCTCCGACCACGCTCCCGTGGTGATCGACATCAAAACGAGGTGAGACGATGACCAGGCGCGAACGGGTGTTGGCGGCCATCGCCCATCACGAGCCGGACCGCGTCCCGATCGACCTCGGGGCGATGCGTTCGACCGGGATCACGGCGATCGCCTACGGGCGGCTCAAGAAATACCTCGGCCTGACGGGCGGGAACACGTACGTTTACGACGTCGTCCAGCAGCTCGCCCAGCCGGAGCGCGCGATCCTCGATTACGTCGAATCCGACGTCGTCGACCTGGGCCGCGCCTTCCTCACCGGTGAGGGCGATTGGCAGGACTTCGAGCTTCCGGACGGCTCGGCGGCCAAGGCCCCGTCACATATCCGTTTCCGCCCGGACGGGGCGGGCGGGCGGCTGGCCCTGAATTCCGCCGGAGTGGCGATCGGGGCCATGCCCCAGGGCGCGTTCTATCTCAGCCAGATGCGTTTTCCGCTCAAGGATTGGGACGGCCGCGACCTCGGTGTTCTCGACAGGCTGCCCGAGCTCATGGACGAGGTGACGTGGGCCGCCCTGCCGTCGCCGCCCTGGCACAAGCCGCTGACGGAAGATCATCTTCGGGACATCCGCCTCAAAGCGAAAGAGCTCTTCGAAACGACCGACTTCGCCGTCATGGCCGCGTTCGGCGCGAACCTCCTCGAGTGGGGACAGTATCTCTGCCGGAACGACCAGTTCCTGATCGACCTCGTCGAGAATCCGGCCAAGGTCGAGGCGCTCCTCGACAGGCTGACGGAGATGCACATCGCCAACCTCGAGAAGTTCCTGGACGCGATCGAGGGGTACGTGCAGATCATCCAGATGGGCGACGACCTGGGAACGCAGCAGGCGCCGGTGATTTCGCCGCGGATGTACCGCCGGTTTTTCAAGCCGCGCCACCGGCTGATCTACGAGCGGGTGAAACGGCGGCGGGGGATCCATCTCTTTCTCCACTCCTGCGGGGCGATCGCCGACTTGCTTCCGGACCTGATCGAGGCCGGCGTCGAGATCATCAACCCGGTGCAGACAAGCGCCCGCGGCATGGAGCCCGAGCGGCTCAAGCGGGATTTCGGCAAGGATGTCACTTTTTGGGGCGGAGGCTGCGACACGCAGCGCGTCCTGCCCCAGGCGACAGAGGCGGAGATCGACGACCATGTCCGGCGGCGGATCGAAACGCTCGCGCCGGGCGGCGGGTTCGTATTTACCCAGGTCCACAACATCCTGCCCAACGTCCCGCCACAAAACATCGTGGCCATGGCCGAGGCCGCCAAAACCTACCGGATCCGGCATTGAGGTCCTTGCCGACGTGGGCGGTTCTATCAGTGGCCGTCTTTTGCGCTGGGGCCCCACTTTTTCCAGGTTCGAGACCCGCGGCTGATCCAACTGCGCCCTGGGCCATTTTCGGGCAGGCGGGGGCCGAGCGGATCTTCCCGGAGCCCCGGGTCCCGTTCGCGCCGCCCCACTATATCTGTTACCGGACGCCGTCGCCGCTCGTCATCGACGGACGGCTCGACGAGCCGTCCTGGACCAAGGCGGCCTGGACGGCCGATTTCGTGGACATCGAGGGCTCGCTCAAACCCGAACCCAGGTTCAGGACCCGCGCCAAGCTGCTCTGGGATGCCGCCTATCTCTACATTGCTGCCGAGCTCGACGAGCCCGACGTCTGGGCGACGCTCACCGCCCGCGATTCGATCATCTTCCTGGATAACGATTTCGAGGTCTTCATCGACACGCGGGGCGATACGCACTGCTATTATGAGCTGGAGCTGAACGCGCTCGGGACCGAGTGGGACCTCCTCCTCGTCAAACCCTACCGCGACGGGGGCCCGGCCATCCATGCCTGGGACATCCGGGGGCTGAAGTCCAGAATCGCCGTTGACGGGACGATCAACCGGCCCGGCGACAAGGACAAGGGCTGGACGGTCGAGATCGCCCTGCCGCTCGAGATCCTCAAGGAAGCATCGGACGGGAAAAAGCCGCCGGTCCCGGGCGATCAATGGCGACTGAATTTCTCCCGGGTGGAATATCGGGTCGAGGTCCGCGACGGGAAATATGTCAAGCTGAAAAACCCACAGACGGGAAAATCGCTTCCCGAAGACAACTGGACTTGGGCGCCCCAGGGCGTGATCAACATCCACTACCCGGAAATGTGGGGCTGGCTCCAGTTTTCAGGACGTAAGGCCGGTGAAGTGAACGAAGAGTTCGCCAGCCGGCCGGAAGAGGCGGCCAAGTGGGCTCTCCGGCAGGTTTACTACAAACAGAAGACGCATTTCCTGAACCATGCGGCCTACACCGATAAGCTTTCCGACCTTGGATTAGGCGAAATGAAGGTCGATGGCTACAATTGGCCGCCCCGGATCCGGACCGCCTTCAACTTGTGGGAGGCCGTGCTCGAAAGCGTTGACGGCCGCGAGGGGGTTTCCATCACCCAGGACGGCCGCGTTGGAAAGAGCCCATTGTATCTTAAGAATAAATAAGCCGACCAGGCAGTCAAAAGGCCTTCTCCTGCACATAGCGGGCTTTGAGAAAGGCCGCCGCAAGATGATCACGGGTGCATGACGCCCGGCCGCCCGAGACGGCCACGATCGAGAGCCGGCCCTCGATCACTTGAACCGGTTCAGGGAACGCGGCGGATGGCCGGGTCGGTGAAGACGTCGTTTTCGTCGGTGCTCGTGGACGAGAACTCCGAGACGACGGCGCCTTTGCTTCCGGCCTGGAACCAGTGCAGGGTGTCGGGCGGCAGGGTGTACTGGCCGCCCGGCCGTAGAACGATCTCTTTCCAGACGGTAAAATTCTTGGCGTACTTTCGGGGCACTTTTGCTTTCGGTTTGGCGGCGGGTTCGCCGGGGACATAGAGATACACCTCGCCGTAGCGGCAGCGGAAAGTCTCCTGCTTCCCGGGACGCGTCCGGCTCACCCCAGGATGCCGGTGCTCGGGGCAGATCTGCCACGGGAACAGGACGAGCTCCTTGGCGCAGTAACGGTCGTTATTCTCGTAGACGATGATCTCGAGACCCAGCCTCTCGACGTCGCCCAGCCCAAACTCGGCGACCTCCATGCCGGCCCGCTCCTGCGGCGTGACGGCGATATGCGCCCGCTTCAGCAGGCCCGCGGCGCGCTCGCGGATGCGCTCGATCTTGTCAGCTTTCATGGTGATCCTCCGGTATCGTTCCGTTGTCAATTTATTCGGCAACCGGATTATATCCACTGGCGCCGGGTTGGCAACGGACGGCCGGCGGCAACGTGCCCGGCGTTGACAAGGTTATATCCTTATGATAAGCCTAAGCAAGGAGTGAACCTCGATGATCCTTTCCGCCGTTGGCATCGGGATTTTGTCCCTGGGTGCCCTCAGAAGCCCGGCCATGCTTGCTGAGCAAGCGCCGGTCCCCTCCGACTTCACCCTTGCCAAAGCCCTGCCGCAGGAGGTTTCCGGCTGGCAAAAGAGCCGGGATGACGAGGTTTATGACCGCAATGATATCTTCAACTACCATGACGGCGCGGGCGAACTCTACCTGGCCTTCGATTTCCGGTTCGTCTTCGTCAGGGAATACGTCAGGCCCGAGTCGCCCGTCGATCGTCGTCGAGATCCACCAGATGTCGTCATCGGCGGACGCCTACGGCGTATTCACCCAGGATAGGGACGGCGAGCCTGTCCGGTTCGGCCAGGAGGCGCTCTACGGGGCCGGGCTGCTCAGGTTTTGGAAAGACAATGTCTTTGTCCGGATCATGGCGGACCGGGAGACTCCGGAGGCGAAGGATGCCATCATGAAGGTCGGCGGGGCGATCGAGGCGGCCGTCCCCGAGGCCGGCCCCAAGCCGGAGATCCTGGGCCGACTGCCCGTCGAGGGCCTCGAATCCCCGACGGTGCGCTTTTTTCACACGGTCATCTCGCTCAATTCTTTGTATTTCATGTCCAACGTCAATATCCTGAACCTGTCGCCTGAAACCCAGGTCGTCATGGCCCGATATAAAGATCAAGGATGCCCAGGGGACGCTCATCCTGGTGGAGTACCCGTCGGAGGAACGAGCCTTCAGCGCCTACGGCCGGTTCATCGAGATCTTCCTTCTTAAGAGGTTCGCGCCCGACCGTGCGTTCCCCCCGGTCGAGCTCGAAAACAGAAAGTACGCCGGCGCGGTCCGGTCGGGCCGGTGCCTGGCCATCGTCGTCGAGGCCGATAAAGAGGCCATGGTCGTAGACCTGCTGAAACGGGCCTTAACAAAGATATGAGTATTATACGCGAGCGATGGGCATACCTTATCAGGCCATAGGCATTGGGATCGGCTTCCTGCTCGGGATCTGGGCGTTGATCCAGGCTGATACCGCCAAAGGGAGGGCACTCATCGCCTCCACGATGGCTGCCATCTTCCTGCTGCCGGTCGTCTGGCAGTCGGCGGCCGCCGGTTTGATCTCCTTTATTTGCTGGGTGATCTTCGGCTTCGGCTGCTATATTTTTCTGAAATACCGCGGTGTCGGCATCCGCTAGGGGACAGTCCCAGTCCCGTACCTGTCCCCAGCCGGGGCGCAGAAATTGGTGACACAGAAATTGGTGACATGTTCTCAATTTCTCTGGAAATTGGTACGTGTCACCAATTTCCTCTCCACATCATCGCGTCGGGGTGCTTTCCATCCGGAGCCTTGACGCCAAAGCCCGTTCCTGCAATAATGTGCCCCTCATCGTGGGGCTGTAGCTCAGTTGGGAGAGCGCTTGACTGGCAGTCAAGAGGTCGCCAGTTCGATCCTGTTCAGCTCCACCATTTATTTCCCTCGTCTCCCCTGATATTTGAACGATTTATGAGTTTTCCTCTTTTGGGCTCCTTTAGGCCAAGTTAACCGGGTTTACGCAGATAAGAAGAAATGAACTTATTGAGCTACGCTCAGTATTAGCCAGTATCTTACTGAATAATTAGGGAGTTACATGATTTGCGGGGAGCTCTGCATTATTTGCCCGGGCCGATAATCCATCTTCCCTGACTCCGGTCCCGCGAATTCTAACTTCTTGACACTCGCCGGCGTCACGAAATATCATCACGGCGGTCATTCCCATGACCAGGCCGACGCCTGTCCGCCTGGCGCCCATGTCTGGGGCCGGCTGGATGGCTTTTCGGGCCGGGTCAAAAGGAAGTCTTTCTTGAGTCCGGAAAAGGAGAGGAATATGGACGATCGCCATCAAGTTGACCGCAGGACTTTTTTTAAGACCGCCGGCTTGGGGACTTTCGGTCTCATGGCACTCGGAGCCGACCGACGAGCCGAGGCCTCGTCCGAACTGCCGCCGGAAATCCACGGCGCCCTCGAGGGCGGGGTGCTCAAGCGAACTCTGGGCCGGACCGGCCTGAAAGTCACGGCGATCGGCCTCGGCACCATTCCCACATTCCGGGCCCCGCAAGCGCAGGCGGTGAAGGTCATCAGGAAATCGATCGATCTGGGCATCAATTTTATCGATACCGCCCGGGCCTACCGGAAGGGCTACAGCGAGGAACGGATCGGCGAGGCGCTGAAGGGAATCCGAAAGAATGTGATCATCGCCACCAAGACCCGCGAGTTCGGCTCGGCCGAGGGCGCCTTGAAGGACGTCGAGACCAGCCTGAAGACGATGAACACCGATTACGTGGATATTTACTGTCTCCACGAGCTGTGCCAGGAAAAGGAATGGGAACAGGCGATCGCGCCCGAGGGCGCCCTGGCGGGCCTGAAGAAAGCGAAAAAGGAGGGAAGATCCGTTTCATCGGGATCAGCGGCCATCGCTCCGGCCAGCTCACCAAGATCGTGGAATCCGGCGAAATCGATGTCGTCATTATTCCTTACAATTATGTCTTCAATGATGCGGATGCCGACCTCTGGCCCGCCTGCGCGAAACTCAATGTCGGCATGGTCGCCATCAAACCCTTCGCCGGCGGGTTTCTCAATCAGCACTCCCTCAGCCTGCGCTGGAACCTTCAGAGACCGCCGCACGTGTCCGTACCCGGCATGTGGCAGGTCGACGAGGTCACGCAAAACACCCGGCACCTGAGGGAATTCCTGCCGGTGAGCGAGACGGAGCTGGCCTATCTGCACGAGGAGCGCCAATACTGGTACTATCAGCTCTGCCGCTTCTGTTACCAGTGCCAGCCCTGTCCCCAGGGGATCGATTACCGGACCATCGTCATGATGCCGCTGATGCTGCGCCGTCAAGGCTTCGAGCTCGTGCTCGTGGAGAACGACAACAAGCTCAAATACCTGAACGAGATGGACAAGATCGATAAGTGCACCAAGTGCCTGACCTGTATCAACACCTGCCCCTATCACCTGCCGATTACCGATCTCATCCAGGACGTCAAGCGCACCTACTACAGCCCGGTCAAGTACTACAAGATTTGAGCCATCCGGCGGTCCGATAATTCGTCCTCGTTACGACATTGATTCGAAAGGTGCCGGGGTGGCGGGATCGGTAGACGCAAGGGACTTGAAATCCGAACCTCAGCCTTCCGCGTCCCGCCCTTTTTTTCCGTTTTCTCCAGATAATCATCGTTTTCCTATTAGGCACCTTTAGCTGGATTTGGGCGGATTTAGGCAAATTGTGTAATATTTGTGTAGAGGAAAGTTGTCTGCCGACTGGCTTAACAAGTTAGCGATTTTGTCCACGCCGTGTCCGCATGGGGTTTGGGAAGGGCGGTCTATTTTAGGACCTGACGTTTGAACAAGCAGGTTCAGAATGAGGCCGGGAAGGATTGGCGAGCCCGGAGAAAGCCCGAAAATGTTATAATTTGCCCGGATGATCCGCAGCGCCCTCCTCGTCCTGGTCAATCTCGTTCTGATGTTCCTCACCATCCCCGTGCTTCTCTTCTGCGTGTGCCTCGGCCTCCGTGACACGTTCCTCGCCTACGGGCGCTGGCTGATGCGGGTCGACCGGTGGGTCCTCGGCATCGATGTCACCGCCACGGGTCTCGAGCGGCTCGACGCCGCCACCCCTTATGTGTTCATGATCAACCACCAGAGCTTCCTCGACGGCCCCCTCCTGATGACCGTCCTCGACCGTCCGGTACGAATTATCGTCAAACGCTTCGTCTTTCGCATACCGGTCCTGGGCCTGGGCATGCGATTCGTCGGCTACGTTCCCTTGGACAAGGAGGGCGTGGGGGAGGGGCGGAAGAGGATCACCCGAGCGGCGAACTTGGTCAGGGAAAAAGGATATTCGTTCCTCATCTTCCCCGAGGGAACGCGCAGCCGGGAGGGCAGCCTCCTGCCTTTCCGGCGCGGCGGTTTCTTCCTGGCGCTGGAGACCGGGACGCCCATCGTGCCCATCACGGTCAAGGGGACCTATGAGCTCATGCCCCGCGGCCAAAAGTTCGTCCGGAAAGGGCGGGTCAAATTTGCCTTCCATGAGCCCATCCCGTTGACAGGCTACACCCCGGAAACCATGCCCGAGCTCATGGAGAGGGTCCGGCGGGCGATGTCGTCCGTTTGACCGTCTTGATTACGCCGCTTGGCCGCAGCTCTATCGTGATGACCTCGAAATACATTAACCGGGGGGACTCGAGCATGCGGAAAGCGGCGGATATCGCGGCCGATGTTTTCAGGGGCAGGGAAGAGGCCGCGTGGGTTTGCCTCTCCTCATAAGGTTGGAGCCGCTTCGAGGTCTCGTCACGGGAGTCTCGCTAAAAAAAACGCTTGACAATCTCTGCGCGTCAGCGATAGACTCAAACCGAGGGGGCTTCTGGCCTCATATAGGGACTGTGGCAGCCCGTAGCCGGTGGACGGTTGGCTACCGACTTTTGCAGCCCCACCCCATGCCTAGAGGTCGCCTCCCTCGCCGATGGGAAATCGAGAGGGGGGGCTGAGGGCAAGGCGATCGCGGACTGGAAGCCCCCGTCTTCCAATCCTTTAGACCACAGCCTCGATGAGATGAGGGGGTCGTCAACCCAGATATTACGCCGGGTGACGTCGGCTGGGCCGAGACGGATGGTATCGACCTGACCTCAAGATCCCGGGGTTGTCCTCTGGCTGACGGGATTGATCACCGGCCTCAAGAGGTACTCATCCGATTTCTTGCCTTTTTGGACCACGTGCAGGGATTGCTCGGCGTCGAAATCGAGAAGGATCTCGGTCACGCCGCTGGTCAGGACCTCAAACTGAAGATGGATCTTGATCTCGTCGCTCGGAACATCCAGGGGATGGGGCACCGTCGGGGCGTCCTTGAGGAAGATCTGGCCGGCGTCCTTGGCCAAAGATATCCGGATCTGGTTGTATGTTCCTGTTGCCAGGGGACTCGTCAGGACCAACGGTTCAGTCTTAAGCTTGAGGATATCAATGTGTTTGCCCGCCGGATCGCTCCAGACCGTGTGGAAGCCGCTGGCGTCATCTTCACCGTACTGATGAACACGGATCTCCGTCATCTTCACGAGGATGCTGGCGACATTGTCCACGGGTCCGTCGGTGATGGTCAATTGCAGGGTGCCCACGCCAGGCTGGCTGCCGCCCCCACCCGTCGGAGGATTGCCGGTGCCTCCGGTAGGGGGGGTGACGGTTTGGCTGCTGGCCAGCGCCGACCCGGAGGGATTGCCGGACGACGAGGGGGATTGACACGACATCCCCCAGACCAGGAGAATCGACGCCGCTATAACCGTAAGACACTTCATTCTATTCATGGCTGTTCCTCCTCATCCTTTTAGTCGTACAAGAGCGGAAAAGTGGCCCATCCGACAATAATTTTTCACATGTCGAAAGCCAACGCCCATGAACGATCAGCGCTCGGCGCTTGAGCCCAAATCTATTATCAGCCTTCGTCTCCGGCTTGACAAGGCCCCCCCCATGCCTTATTTTCGTTGAGGAAAATGAGCGCCAAAGGCATTCAGACCCTGGTCCAGAGCTGGGAGACCGTCCGCTGCGAGCTCCTGAACACCCGGATCTCCGACCTTCGCCTCCGTATCGAAGGCTCCCCGGTCGAACCTTACGTCGAGCGCCTTTATCGGGAGCTCGCGGCCAAGAAGATCCGTTTCAAGCCCAAGGTCTACCTGACGGACGGTTGGGGCTGCCCCGACCGGACGCCGGTGATCGGGATCCCCTTCTACCTGGCCGACCGCCGGCTGACGACACTCGAGGAGGAGCAGAGCGGCGAGATCGAGGACGCCCGGAACATCATGATGCTCCTCCGGCACGAGGCCGGCCACGCCATCAACTATGCCTACCGCCTCTGGCGGCGGCCCAGCTGGTCGGAGATTTTCGGCCCTTTCTCGAGGCCTTACCGGGATGTTTTCCGGCCCGACCGGATGAGCCGTCAGTACGTCCGGCACATCAGCGTCAACCCGTACGGCCGGACCTATGCCCAGAAGCATCCCGACGAGGATTTCGCCGAGACCTTTGCCGTCTGGCTGACGCCCCGCTCGGCCTGGAGACGGCGCTACCGGCACTGGCCGGCCATCCGCAAGCTCGTCTATGTCAACCTTCTGGTCAGGGAGGTCCGAGGAGAGAACCCCCGGCGGATCAAGGAAAGGTACTGCCATCCGGTCGAGAAGATGAACATCCTCCTGGCCGAACACTACGGCAAGGTCGGCGAACGCTTCCGCCGGCTGGCCCGAGGCTACGTGGACGACCGGCTCCGGGATGTCTTTCCGGCGGTCCGCGGCGAGTCGCTCCGTACGGCCGCGGCCCTCTTCCGCAATAACCACGACCGGCTCCTCGGGCGCGTCATCCGATGGTCCCTGCTGACGGAGCTCGAGGGCGAAACCATCCTGCGTAAGCTCGAATCCCGGGCCGCCGCTCTCAAGCTCGGCTACCGGCCGGGAAAAGAGGGGGAGAAGCTTCTGGACATCCTGTCCCTGGCCGTGGGCCTGGCCATGGATTACGCCTACACCGGCCGGCTGACCGGCTGAGCGTCCGCTTCAGCGGCGCCGGGGTCGGCGGCGGCGGGGTTGGCGAACCGAATTCTGCGAATTGAAAATGGGCAGGCTCAAGTCATAGGGGGGCCCTTCGAACGCCGCCTTGATGACCGCCTGGAGCAACTCGGGGTAGGATATCCCGGCCCGTTCGGCCGAGCGGGCCAGCCCCATGCCCTCGTCGAGACAGGGATTGCAGTTGACCTCGAGGACGCGGGGCCAGCCGGCCTCGTCGAGCCGGACGTCGACCCGGCCGTATCCCCAGCCGCCCACGACCCGGAAGGCCTTGATGGCCGTCCGGCCGATGAGCGCGGCCAGCCTGGGCTCGACTTCGGCCGGGCAGATGATCTTGGTGCGCTTGTACTCGACCGAAGTCTCGATCCACTTGGCGGCATAGGACATGATGGGCGGAATGCTCGACGGCAGCCTGGAGTAATCCACTTCCGCCAGGGGCATGACGCTCAGCTTCCGGCCGCCGATGAGCCCGACGTTGAACTCCCGGCCGGGCAGGAAGCGCTGGACGAGCGCCGGCTGTTCGAGAGAGCCGAGGATTTCCCGGACTTTTTCCTTCAAAGCCTTCTTGGTGTGGACAACGGAATCCCTGTGGAGCCCGATCCCGGCGTGCTCCTGTCCGGGATGGACGATGAGCGGGAACTGCCACTTGTGCCGGTCCGTCTCCGAGATTCGCTCGATGAGGACGGTGTCGGGCGGGATGGGGATGCCGACGCCCTTGAGGAGGCTGGCGGCCATGTACTTGTAGCGGCTCAACCCGAGCCCCAGGGCCGGCGAGCCCGTCATCGGATAGCCGAGCATCCGGATGAAGGCGGCGATGCGCATCTCGTAGAGGGCGCCGCGGACGTTGTCGTCGTACTGGTTGAAGACGACGTCCGGACGGAGGTTGTCGAGCTTGTGCTGCAGCGAGGAAAGGTCCCCGGCCAGCGGCACCACGGTCGCGTGATGGCCGAGGCTGCGGATCGTCCGGGCCATGCGGCGGATCATCACCCGGAGATGCCAGAGGCCGGCGGTGTCGGCCTTCGCGTCGGGCGTCGCGTCCTGGTAGGCGTTGTACAGGACCGCGACCCTGAGCCTCTTCATGAAATTATCATAATTCAATCAGGGTTTGACCTTCAAGCAAAATCGCCGGATCGGTTGCCTCTCCATCCGTGTGATCAGGCGATTGAGAATTGGGGTCCTGTCACGGCGCGCCCTGCCACCCCTCGGTGAGATCATGGCCCTCACGTGTTTGGAGACGCTTCTCGCCGGATCCGGATCGCATCACTCGAGCTGAAGTGCGCTCAGCGGGGGAAGGCTGGAAAAATTCTCCGGCCTTCTGAATCGAAGACCGTCTCTTTCTTGTTATAAGCCATTGGGAGATAATATAAACAAGGAGAAGAAAATAATGCGCGCCAAGTGCAGGACGCTGATTTCGATATTCGCGCTCATCGCCGTCTGTGCCGCGGGCGGGGCCGCGAGGAGCGCATCCGCGCAGGCTGGACCCACGCAGGTCTTTCCAGCCACCGCGCACCTCAACGAGTACATCGCGGCCTTCAACTCCGGCAGCGTGGACCGGATGCGGCAGTTTTTCACGGAGCACTTCGCCGAATCGGCGCTCCTCGAGGTCCCGGTCGACGCCCGGGTCGCCCGCTACTCGACGACCTTGACCCGTATGCGGTCGCTCGCGGTCAAAAAGATCATTGCCGAGCGGCCCCAGGCCACCTATGCTCATGTCCAGACCGAAAACGGGGCCGACTTCCTCCTTCGGGCGGCCGTGGAGAAGCAGCCGCCGCATAAGCTGTTATACATCTTCTTCGACGCCGTCGACGACCCGGAGAACATCACCATCCCCGACCCGAAAGCCGACGATAAGGAATTGGCCGCTGCGGCCGGCGCCTTCCTCGATGCCCGGGCCAAGGGGGACGAATTCTCGGGAGTCGTCCTCATCGCCAAGGACTTCAAGGTCCTCTTCCACGAGGCCTACGGCTACGCCGACCGGGACAAAAAGGTCCCGAACCGGAAGGACACGAAGTTCAACCTGGGGTCGATCAACAAGAGCTTCACCCGCGCCGCCATCCTCAAGCTCGAGAAGGAAGGCCGCCTGAGCCTTGACGATACGATCGGCAAGCTCCTGCCCGGCTACCCCAACCCGGAAGCCGCCGGGAAGGTCACGGTCCGGCACCTGCTCGAGATGACCTCCGGCATCGGCGATTTCTTCGGCCCGCGGTACGAGGCCACGCCCAAGGACAAGATCCGGAGCCTCCGGGATTATCTGCCGCTTTTTGCCGACCTGCCCCTCGAATTCGAGCCGGGGACGAACAACCGCTATTCGAACGGCGGGTACATCGTCCTCGGGGCGATCATCGAGAAGGTCGCGGGTGTCGATTACTACACTTACGTGCGGGAAAACATCTTCAAGCCCTGCGGCATGCCGGATACGGACTCATATGAGCGTGATCAGGGTGTCCCCAACCTCGCCCTGGGCTACACCCGCCGCGGCCAGCCGAAAGGGGAGCGCGTGCTCAACCACCAGACGCTCCCCGGACGGGGAAGCTCGGCGGGAGGCGGTTATTCGACCGCAGCCGACCTGCTGAAGTACGTTCAGGCCCTGAGCACGGGACAGCTCTTCCTGCCCGACATCGCCAACGGCCTGGGGATCGCCGGCGGCGCGCCGGGCATCAACTCGGCCGTGGAATGGGACCGCCGCAGCGGCTATCTCGTCATCGTCCTGACGAACTTCGACCCGCCCGCGGCCGGCGCGGCCGCGCGGCAAATCGTCAGCTGGCTCCCCGAGTAACGGCTGCCGCGTATTCCGCCGGCACCTAATCTTTCTTCAACGCCTGGTTGATGGCCGCCGCCATCTCCCGGATCGAAAACGGCTTCATCAGGAACCCCATGATGCCCATGGCGTAGGCCTCGCTCGCGTCGACTTTGGTGCTGAAGCCCGTGCAGAGGATGATGGGCAAGTTCGGCCGGAGCCGCAGGATCTCCCTGGCCAGCTGCTCGCCGGTCAGCTTCGGCATGGTCTGGTCGGTGATGACCAGGTCGAACCGGGCGGGGTTCTTCCTGAAGACCTGGAGGGCGGCCTCGGGGTCGGTCTTGGAGACGACACGATGGCCGATGCGCCTGAGCATGCTTTGCATGCTCTGGACCTGCGCCTCGTCGTCATCGACGAGGAGGATGCGCTCGCTGCGCTTGGGCAGGATCTCGGCCGGCGCCTGGGTCTCGATCTTCTCCGACGGCCCGCGCGGAAAGAAAATGCTGAATGTCGTCCCTTTGCCCACCTCGCTATAGACGGCCACCGCGCCCTGATAGTCCCTGACGATGCCGTGAACCACGGCCAGCCCCATGCCGGACCCCTCGCCCGGCTTCTTGGTGGTGAAGAAGGGATCGAAGATTCGGTCAATCACCTCGGCTGTCATCCCGCTGCCCGTGTCCGTGACCGTCAACCTGAGGAAGGGCCCGGGCTTGAGGTCGGGATAGCGCACGGCCATCTCCTCGTCCACTTCGACCTCGGCAAGCCCCACGTCCAGCACTCCGCCCCGCTCCCGCATGGCGTAGGCGGAGTTGTTGCAGAGGTTCATAACGACCTGATGGATCTGGCTGGGGTCCGCCATGATGAACCCCGTCTCGGGCTCGATGTGCTCGCGGATCTCGACCGTTGTCGACAGGGTCGAGCGGAGGAATTTCAGGGCCTCTTTGACCACCGGGCCGACCTTCGAGGGCTGCCGCTCCCTCTCTTTCTGCCGGCTGAAGACGATGATCTGTCTGACCAGATCCCGGCCGCGCTCGGCGGCTTGGAGAACCAGCTCGAGGCCCCGCCGCGCGTCTTCGTCCAGGGCGGCGTCCAGGAGGGCAAGCTCCGTGTTGATGAAGATGGGATTCAGGATGTTGTTGAAATCATGGGCGATCCCTCCGGCCAGCGTCCCGATGGCCTCCAGCTTCTGCGCCTGCCGGAGCTGCTGCTGGAGTCGGACTTCGCGTGTGATATCCCGCTCGAGCACCAGGTTATTGATGATATGTCCTGAGGCGTCCCGGATCGGCGATATCGAAATTTCGAGCTCGCGGGATTGACCGGCCCTGGTCTTCCGGGTCGTTTGGCCGCTCCAGATCCCGTCTCCCCGCACGCTTTTCTCGACGTTCCGGATGAGGCTTCCGTCCGTTCCGTCTCCGGCCAGCAGGTCATAATAACGGTGGCCCAGGAGGTCGGCCCGGGCCGTCCCGCTCGTCGTCTCGAAGGCCGGATTGGCGTAGATAATGAAACCGGCTTCATCCGTGATGGCTATCCCCTTGTCGGTTTGCTCGACCGCCGCCGCCAGGCGCAGGTGTTCCCGCTCGGCCTCCCGGCGCTCGCGTAAGTCGATGCCGATGCCGATCTGTCCCCCGTCCGACAACCGCACGGTGGCCCAGGAGCTGTCCATCTCCTCGCCGGCGCTCGTCCTGATCCTGTGCTCGCGCCACCCCGGTATGCCCCCGGCATCAAGAGTCGGGAATTCAGGCTGTCCCGATTCACCGGCCTCCCAGCGTAAGGCCGTAAGGCTCTCCGCTTCTTCTTTGGACCAGCCCAGCAGCCGCTGGAACTCCCGGTTGGTCAATCTGGCCTTGCCCGAAGAATCGAAGAAGCACAGCATAATCGGGATGCTATCGATGACGGTCTGGAGTGTCTCCTTCTGGTTCTTAAGGTCGGTCTCGACGAAGTGACTGTAAGTGACCTCGGCCTGGAGGAGTTCATTGGCTTCCGCCAGCTCCGCGGTCCGGGCCCGGACACGCTGCTCCAGGGTACCCGTCAGGTGCTGAAGCTCCTCGGTCCGCAGCTGTAGGGCTTCCTGGGACCGTCGCAAGTCCGTGATATCCTGGATCGCCACAGCGGCCCCGGCCAGATTTCCCCTCGCATCCCTCACCGGTGCCGCGCTGTTGATCACATGCGCGCGGGAGCCGTCGAACTTCTGGATCTCGAGCAGCTGGCCGACAACGGGTTCGCCTTTTTCGAGGACCCGTGCCGAAGCCCACTCTTCAGGAGAGAGGGGACGTTTGGTGTCGGCCCACCAGGCTTTGTATTCCGCATAATCGCTGACGGATTCCGTTGCCGGCCGCGGCGCGCCCCAGACCTGATCGTAGGCGCGATTGGCGCTGATACTGCCCCCGCGAATGTCCGTGATCGCAACACCCACCGGCAAAGCCTCCATCACCGCCTCCAGCCGCAGCTTTTCATTCGTGGCCTCGATGCGGGCCGCTTCCAGCTCAACGGTATGCCGGCGAAGCTCCTCCTCGGCCAGCACCCGGCTGCTGATATCGATCCCGTAGATGCGGAGACGGCGCGGCTCCTGAACCAGGGACATGGACTGGTGATACCAGCGCTCCCCAACTTTGACCTCGCGAGCCGGGAGGCTCGAATCCGGCCGGTCGAAAGCCGCGGCCAGAGTCTTCCAGTCCGCCAGCCACGGATGGTCCGCGCCGGACTGCTGAAGATCAGGGAAAAGCGTCTGCGCCGCGGGATTGGCGAAACTGACCCGCCCCGCCGCGTCGACCTCGACCACCGGCTGGGGATTGAGCAGCGGAAAAGAAGCGAGCCGCCGGGTTTCTTCCTCCATGCGTTTGCGCTCGGTGACGTCGCGGTAGGCGACGACGTATCCCGAGGTCGCGCCGGACTCGTCGGTGAGCCGGGTCGAATGCACCTCGGCCATGACATCGGCTCCGTTCTTGTGCTTTACGCGGATCGTCAACCTGGACGCGCCCAAACGCGCCAGTTCGGACATGATCTTCTCGCGCTCGCCCGGAGCGTACTCCGGCCTCAGGAGTTCCACGGTGGTCTTGCCCAGCGCTTCGGCTTCGGTGAAGCCGAACATGCGTTCAGCGCCTTTATTCCAGTAGGTGATCCGTGTTTCGGGGTCGGCTCCGATAATGCCGTCTTGCACCTGCCCGAGCAGCTGGGCCTGGTAACGGACGCCGGCCTCGGCCTGTTTGAGCTCGGTGATATCGCGGCTAAAGCTGACGACGCCGGTGACTTGCCCCTGATCGTCCTGAACGGGATACCAGCTGTGATGGAACAGCATACCGGACCGCTGGTCCTCGGACTCGACAACCTGGTTCGAGGCCACGACGCGCTTCAGACTGTCCAGGCGCGACCGGCCCAGTTCCTCCGTAAGGATCTCCGTCATATGCCTGCCGACAACCTCTTCGGCCGGCTTGCCGAACCGCCGCAGCGCGGTCTCGTTGGCCGTGATGGTGATGCCGTCCGGGCTGAACAGCCAGATCGACTCCTGAGTGGCGTTCAGGATGCCCCGCAGGGTGGCTTCATTGCGGCGGAGGCCCTCCTCAGCCTGTTTGCGTTCTGTAATGTCCTGGCCCTGGGCGATCGTCGCGGTGAGCGTGGTCCCGTCCTTATCGTAGATGTTCGCCGAGTTCCATAAAACCGTGCGCACCGCGCCGTCGGTCCTGAGGATCGGGATCTCGACGACTTCCCAGCGCTCCCCGGCGAGAGTGCGTTTGATGTGAGAGAGCGAATCCACCCGGCTCGCCTCCGGGAAGAGAATGTCCAGCGGCCGGCCCATGACGTCTTCCGCCCTGAGCCCGGTCAGCCGTTCGAAGGCGTGGTTGAACCTGGTGATTCTGAAATCCGTGTCCCAGACGATAATGGGCGCGTTGGCATAGTCGAAGAGGTTCTCCAGGTGCTCCCGGGTCCTGTACAGCTCCTCCTCGGCCCGCTTGCGCTCGGTAATATCTATGCCCGTGCCGATGACGAACTCGATTCCGCCATCCGGCAGGAAGAGGGCCGAGCCCGACCAGTCGATGAGACGCCTCGAGCCGTCCTTCGCCTGCCAGTGGTTCTCGTGATGGCGGGGAAAGTTCCCCGCCTGCAAGGCGGCCCATGTTTCCTGGATCCCGGACAGCTCCTCGCGGGGCACGAGGAGTTCCCAAAACAGGCGGCCATTGACCTCAGGTTCGGAGTAGCCGGTCAGATCTTGGCAAGCCCTGTTGAAGCGCCTGATGCGGCCTTCTTTGTCCAGGACGATCACGAGGACTCCGGCGGTATCGAGCACGGCCGAGCTGAAATCGCGTTCCCGACGGAGAGCGAGGTCCATTGTCTTGAGCTCCGAGATGTCCCAAGCGAAGACGAGCGTCCGGCCGCCCTCGATGTCCAGGTAGGAGGCCCGGATCTCGGCATCGAAGACCGTCCCGTCCTTACGGCGATGCCGGCTCTCGAACTGGTGCTGGCCGTGTTCGTGCAAGTAACGGATGTGGTTCTGGACTTCTTCGGGCGTTTCCTTAGCCTCGATGTCGGTGATCCGCATCTCCAGGAGCTCTTCCCGGCTGTAGCCGCTCATGAGGCAGTAGGTGTCGTTGACCTCCAGGAGCTTTCCTTCCATATCGACGATCCAGAAACCCGCGTGAGCCGTCTGCAGCACTTTGGCATATTTCAGCGCTTCTTTTTTAAGCGTCTCCTCGGCTTGCTTGCGCACGCTGCTCTCGATGATCTCCCACCGGCCCTGGCGCTTGATGAGGGCGAACTCATGGTTGGCGACGACGTCGATGATCTCCGAAGCGCCGAGTTTTTGGAGCGAATAAGTGCACATGGCCATCATGCGGCGCCGGCCGATGACGTTGTCGACGGCCTTCTCGCATTTGCAAAAGTCCTCCCAATCGGCCTGTTCGAGCCAGCACGTGTTGCTGCTCAGGCGCAAGCCTTCGTAGCCCTTGGCGAGGGCGGCGTCGAGCTTTTCCGCCCATCCTTTCAGCACTTCGTCCGAAGCGAACCTGCCGGCGCGGGTATACATTTTTTTATAATCGAGGATCTCGATCTGTCCCTTGCGGAGGCGTTCGTCCAGGTCGGGGACGGCCGCTTTGAGGGCGGCCTTGGCCTGCCGGACCTGGAGCGGTTCGGATGTCACCCACATGCAGAATTCGTTGGCCTCCAGGCCTGCCTTGAAATAGGGGACAAGCGTCTCGATCAGGTCCTGGTCGGTTTCGTAAAACTGACAGAAATGCGTCCCCCAGGGAACATCGCCGATAACCTCGATGCCGGTATGTCTCATGGCCAGTTCCTCTCTCGAGTTCCGGGAATTCGCCTCAAGCGGGCTGCCAAACTCCAGCCGATTTCATTATATCTGCTGAAAAATGATCGGGCAACTTGTGACGGGACCGGGGAACGTCCCCCGGCGCTCACTTGGAGAGGGACTGAATCGTCGCCGGCGCCGGATCGCCGCCCGGGTTGAGCGTCGACCGTCGCCCAGATCTTCAGCTCCTCGGGCAGCTCGGGATCGTTGGGATGCATCTGGCCCGGGCGCATGACGCCGCCGCGGTTTCCGTAGGTGCCGGTGGGCGGCATGGCGCCTGTCCCTCCGGCCGGTCCGGCGGGGCGGCGGGACAGGCTGTTGAAGTCGAACTTCCCTGTCTCAAACCCGACGCCGACGGTCCCGCCGGGCGCAGCGCCCAGACCGGCCGGACAGTCGCCGGACTTCGTCAGCGGGACCTTGAGCTCATAGACGAAGCTCCTTCCGGACGCGGACGCCTTGAGCTCGAAGCCTTCGGCCTCGGCGATGTCCATGACCTCGGGTTCGGAGATGCCCTGCCGGTGGATCTCCACGTCCGTCAGGTTGCCGCCGACCTCGCCCGGCGCCTCGACGTCCTCGGGGCCCTCGACCCTCCACGTCCCCTCCTCGCCGGCTCTCAGGCCGACTGGATACTTGATGCCGAGAACCTTTTTCTTGCCGCCGGCGGGGTCGAACCAAACGGTCATCCCCGATCTCAGGAGCTGGCGTTTCATGCCCGGGTTGTCTATCCTGAGGCAAATATAAAGGCATTCCCGGTCGTTCAGGAATCCGAGAGCGACATTCTGGCCTTCGACGACGAAGAGGCGGCCCGCCCAGTCGCCGGCCAGGCCGTCGATGAGGACCTGTCCGTCCGGAGGACGGCTCTCTATCTGGAACGTTTTGAACGAGCTGCAGGCCGTGAGGATCCCTAAAAGGAGGAGCGCCAGCGCCGCCCGCGCCCAACGGGCTTCCACCGCCGGGGCCGCCATTCCGTCTTTCGTTTCTTTTGCGGTACCCCGCATCAATTCCTCCACTCAGCTGCTTTTGTCGACTCTTGCGCCTGAATTGGCCTTAGAGCATCATTATAACATTCCAAAATATAGCAATCTGCGTGCCAAGTTTCTTAGGGGCAGAGGCGCCGAACGCGCGCCGAAAACCGTCCTCCGGCGAGGACGGTTGTTTCAGTCCGGGTTCAGGCGCCGGTATTCCCCGGACTGAGCGGGGCTATCCGACTTCCTGGTTGGCGCGGCGGAGGAGCGCCTTGATATAGGCGAGGCTGTAGGCGGCGCCGGCCCGCCGGCTCTCATCGCCCGCCAGCCCGGGGATGTGATCCGCGCCCAGGCCGCCGTTGAAGCGCACTTCGCGGAGGGCCTTCATGACCTCGTACATATCGACGTAGCCGTCGTCGGGGAAGGTCTCATGGAAGCGGGGGAGGGTGGAGCTGACGTTCCGGAAGTGGACCTCGAGGATCTTGCCCCGGCCGCCGAAATCGCGGATCATCTCGATGACGCTCCTGCCCGCGCCCAGCCCGATTTCGGACCATGTCCCCACGCAGAAAAGGATCCCCCAGTTGGGGCTCGAGGCGAACTCCTCGGCGCGCCGGAAGCCTTCGTAGGTGTTGAAAATCCGGGTGACGCCGTTCATCCGCGCCACGGGCGGGTCGTCGGGGTGGAGGGCGAGTTTTACGCCGGCCTCGACGGCGACGGGGAGGACCGCCTGGATGAAATAGGCGTAGGCCGCCCAGACGTCCTCGGCCGTAAACTCGCGGTCGTAGCGGGGCGCCTCGAGCTTCGCCCGGAAGAGGTCGAGGTCGAATTCGCGGGTGGTGTAGCCGTGATACTCGGAGGTCGCCGTCGAGTAGGTGTTCCCGGGGTGGAAGTCGTAGCTCGCGACCGGGATCCCGGCCCGGCCCAGGTTGCGGACGAATCCGCGGTAGGCGTCGATATCCTTATCCCGGCCCGGCAGGCCGAGCTGGATCGCCGGCGATTGGTAGGCTGTCTGGACCGCCGAATAAACGCGGAGGCCGAAACGGGCGCAGCGTTCCCGGGCGGCGCGGATAAAATCGAGCGTGGCCTCCTCGGCCCCGAATTGGAGCCTGGCCCAGCGGATCCCGATCTGCTTGAGGAAAAGCAGGTCGTCGTCGGTCATGGCGCGGGCGCTGATCTCCCGCATGACCTTGATGTTCGCGGGGTCGTCCTCGGCGATGTCGCGGCCGGGCGGCCCGGACAGAGCGCCGGCGAGGGTGTTCCCGGCAGGCCGGCGGCGATTCCCGCCGCGCCCGCGAGAAGTCCTGCCTCGAGAACAGCGCGCCTGGTGACGGCTCCGGGCGGCCGGGGACTGCGGTCTTTCTTCTTGCGCATCGGTGTTGAACCTCCTTGGCCTCGGGCGGCCGGGATCTCGAACGACAAGTTACCCCAACTCACGGGGGAAATTCAACGGGAAGACGCTTCTTAGCAGCAGCTTCGACGAAAGCGGATGGCGGGGAATTTAGTGGATTATGTAGGGCGTCCCCCGATTGAATTCGGGGGACTATGAGAGGGGATTAATGAAAAAGGACGCTAGAAACGGAAACTCAGGCCGGACAGGACTCGCGTTTCGTTCAGGTAATCTTCGTCCGTCCGTTCGAGAGTTACGAGGATCGAGGCGCGGCGGCCGATGCGGATGACGGAAGACAGGCCGTAGAGATGGCTGTAGGGCCGTCTGTCGACCAGCACTCCCGAGCTTGTCAGCCGGAGGAAGGCGACCGATGTTCTGTAATACGCTTCGAGATAGAGGGCGCGGCCGAGGTTCCTGCCAAGGGAAAAGTACCAGGCGTCCGAAGTGGAGCCCGCCGCGGTGTTGAATCTCGTATCGGATACGGTCAGGTCGAAGCCGGAGCGGAGCAGGTTGGGGCTGAAAATTCCGAAGGTCAGCCGGTCCCGCTTTTCTTCATCCTGACGGGTCCGGTCCTGGGCGTAGCCGAAGAAAAACTGGAAATTCCGCCACGGCCTGAGCGTCAGGCGGCCGCCGATCGACTCGAACAGGAACCCTTCAAGTTGAGCTTCGCTGACCGGCCGGCCGGCCTGCAGGCTGTCGGCGATGAGCCGGGTGTCGACGGAGATGCCGTGATGATAGACGCCTTGAAGCTCGACCTGGCGGAAGGGGGAATACCGGACGTTGGTGAAAAAGTAGGTCAGCTGAGAGCTGCCTTGCCCGCCCGGCCCCTGGAGATCATACTCGGCGGACTGATAGATAAAAAACGAGTTCCGGACGGGGATGTAGTTCGAGAAAAAGATGACCGACCGCTCCGTCAGGCTCTGGTTCTGGATGTTGGCGTAGCCGAGGACATGCCGGCGGCCCGATTTGGCTTCGAGGTTCAGGTAGCCGCCGAGCTTCGAGACGCCGTCGACGTATCCCAGGTTGAGGACTTCGGGCTCGAGCCCCCCGAACAGGCCGACCTTCAGTGTGCCCGGCGCGAAGGCCTCTTCCTTGATGAGGCGGACCTCGGCGGCCGCGCCGGCGACCGAGCCCAACGCTCCCAGTTCGTAAAGCCAGAGCTGTCCCGCCCGAATCCTGAGAGCGCCTCCGGGCAAGCTCCAGCCGGCATAGGCTTCGTAGATCGAGGCGCGTTGGCTCCGCTCTTCCACCGAGGGGTAGCCGGCAAAGCGGGTGTCGAGGGCGAACTCGAAGCCCCCCTTGTCGCTGGGGGTCGACCTGAGAGTAAATGTGCCGATGAGCTCGCTGAAGGTGTCGTTCCCGATGCCGGTCAGGTCTCGCTGCGCCGCTTGGGCGAAGAAGGAAAAGCGGCCCGAATAACGGCCCGGCTGGTAGGCTGAGGCGCTCGGGGCGATAAAGAAGGCCGTGACGGCGAGCGTGGCGGCGGCAAGGGTTTTCCCGAGTTTCATTCTCTCCCCTGCGGATGGCAGCTGTAGCAGGCCTGGGAATTGTAGCTGTACCCGGAAACTCCGGTATGATGCGAGTTGGTTTCGCTCTGGCCGTGGCAGGTCAGGCAGCTGAAGACTTTAAAGTTGGAGCTGTCGGGATGGCAGGCGGAGCAGGCGTTTCCGGCGTGCCGTCCGGTCGTAATCGGGAAATAGGAGTGGTCAAACCGGCCCTGCTCGAAGGAAGTGTCGGTGGGACGGTGGCAGCTGTCGCAGGTGGTCGGGAACCCGGCGGCGACGTGATTGGGATCGCGGGCGCTCTCGTAATCGGCTCTGTGGCAGCCGTAGCAGTCGCGCGGTGTCCCGGCATAGATGTTATTCTTGTGGCAGGAGCTGCAGGCCTGCGTGGCGTGGACGCCCACCAGGGGGTAAACGGCGCCGTGGTTAAATGAGGCCTGCTCAAAAGACGTGTCGGTAGGGCGGTGGCAGGTCTCACAACTCGTCGGGAACCCGGCGGCGACGTGGTTGGGATCGCGGGTGCTCTCGTAATCGGTCCGGTGGCAGCCGTAGCAGTCGCGCGGCGTGCCGGCGTAAATGTTGTTTTTGTGGCAGGAGCTGCAGGCCTGAGTGGCATGGGCGCCCACCAGGGGGTAGGTGGCGCCGTGGTTAAAAGAGGCCTGTTCAAAAGACGCGTCGGTGGGGCGGTGGCAGGTCTCGCAACTCGTCGGGAACCCGGCGGCGACGTGATTGGGATCGCGGGTGCTCTCGTAATCGGTCCGGTGGCAGCCGTAGCAGTCGCGAGGGGTTCCCGCGTAGATATTGTTTTTGTGGCAGGAGCTGCAGGCCTGCGCGGCATGGACGCCCACCAGCGGGTAGATCGAGGCATGGTTAAAAGACGCCTGCTCCCAGCTCGTGTGCGAGGGCAGGTGGCAGAGCTCGCAAGTCGTCGGGAAGCCCGCCCGCATATGGTTGGGGTCATCCGTCTCTTCGTAGTCTTCCCGGTGGCAGGAATAGCAGTCGAAGCTGGCGTTGGTGAAGACGCGGTCTTTATGGCAGGCGTCGCAGTTCAAGCTCCGGTGAGCGCCGTTGAGGGGCATCCCGGTCCTCGCGCCGTGGTCCCACAAGACGGCGGTCCAGGAAGTCGGCCGGTGGCACTCCTCGCATTCGTTGCCGAGCCGGGTGCGGTAGGGGTCGTCCTGCCGGCGGATCCAGTGGCAATCGTAGCAGCGGGTGGGCGTTCCCTTGATGAGCCCATCGAGGTGGCAGGAGGCGCAGGGCACGGAGAGATGCCGTCCCTCGAGCGGGAAGTGGCCGGCTTTGTGGAAGGCGCGCGAGGCAAAGCTCCAGCCCTCGGGGGAATGGCAAGAATCGCAGCTCTGCGTCATTCCGCCCTTGTGGGGGTCGGCGTGGCAGGAATCGCAGTTCTTCAGATTGTTCAGGTAGGAACGCGAGTTGTGGCAGGCGGGGCATTTCCCGGCGAGAGCGGTGTGCTTTCCCTCGAGCGGGAAGCCGGTTTCGGCGCGGTGGTCGAAGTCTTTGGAGTCGAGCGGCCGGAGGTCGGCATCGACGCCCTGATGCTCGACGTGACAAACCTGGCAGTCGCCCGTGACCTCGCGGTGGACGCCTTTTTTCGCGGCGATGCGGGCGGCGACAGGCCATGGCAGGCGAGGCACGCTCGGCAACGATGGTGTTGTCCTGTCCATGGCATTTCCGGCAGTTCGCGGCGCCCTCGAGAGCGGCGTGTGCTTTCGAAAGGGGACCGGGGGCTTCCTGGGAATAGCCGGGACCGGCCGTTGAGCGGCCGCCCAGGGCCAGCGTCAGGAGCACCAGGAACCCGGCAAGCAGGACGCCCGGACCGAGGCGAAAGATGAACTTCTTTTCCCGTTGATTCATCTCCGTCCGTCCGTTGCCGTAATGGTCATCATAATCCATGGTATTCCTATAGAATCGATGTATTTGGTAGATATTAATCCGGCTCTGGAAGAAATGTCAAGCCAACGAGTATCCGGATACCGATCCGCCATTGTCATGTTGCCAACGAGCACATTCAAGAGATTTACAGCAGTAATCGTGCCAATTCCCCAGCAATGACAATAAAATCCAATAAAATGAACATCAAGCCCAATATGATCTATTTAGCCGGCCAAAATATGGGAGCAGACTCGGTTTCAGCCGGCAATAGAAACAGGTGGGGGGGGATTGAAGCGGACTGTAGGCGGCCCTCAGTAAAAGGGATTTCAGTTTTCCAGAACGCTTCGGCCGGACAGAATCCTGTCGGGCAGGAAAAAAAAGGGCGAGGCGCCGAGCCTCGCCCTCACATCAGTCGATGCAGGCGACCCCTCCAATCGCGGCCGCCAGGAAAAAGCCGACGTTCCTAAACCGTCATTCGCCCTCAGGTCAATAATTGCCGTCCGGGACGTTGCTGGAGATCTTGTTCCATCCTCCAGCGCCCCCGGAGGCCTGCTCATACGAGCCAGAGGCCGGGGTTGCCGGAGCTCGAGTTGAAGGCCACGGCCAGGGTTGAGTCGTAGCCCCCTGTTGTAATAATCACCCTTGACCATGAAATTCGTGAAATAGTTGGTGGCCCAGAAGGGCGTATAGGTGCTCCCCGCCGAATAGTCGAACTTATAGGCTCCGCCCGCGGTCATCGGAATGATGACCTCTTCGTCGCCGCTGTCCGTGCCATCGATGTCGAACGTTTCGCAAAAGACGCTGCTGGGGCCGATGATCGTCGTTGGTGATCAGGGTCCAGGTGAATGCCGAGCCGTTCCAGTTCCCCCAGTACAGCCCGCCGGCATTGCTTTCCGCCAGCAATTCGTAATCCTGGCTGCCGCCGACGAACTTGACTTCTTTAATCCGGTTGGGATCCCAAGTGCTGATCTGGGTCCAGGGACCCCAGGCTTCGCCATAGAGCCACATTCCCAGGCCACCGAAATCCATGACCAGGTCCTCGGCGCCTGCGGCGTTGGTGAAGCGGGCCGAGGCGTGGTCGTCGTTAGCGTTCACGGTTCCGGTCAGCTGAGTATAGTATAGGTGCTGCTGGAGCTCGATGACTGGAAGATGTTCCAGACCCCAACGGTCGGAAAGAGCCAGCAACCCTCTTCGTAGAGATATCCACCGACGTCCATCTTGAGCCCGTAATAGGGATTCAGGCCCGAGATCTGGAGCCAGGCCGAGCTCGTGACATCCCATTCCCAGACGCCGAGAGTGCCGAAGTCGACCTGGAGCTCATCGTCCCCGTCGTTGTCGCTATCAACGGCGATCATGCCCTCGGGATTGACACCGGAGAGCTGCGACCAGGAGCCCTCGTTCCAGTACCAGAGACCGAGCGTTCCGAAGTCCACGGCGATCTCGGCATCGCTGGCGCCCGGATGCTCCAGGGTGATCATCGCCTGGGGATTGACCCCGCTCTCTTGGGTCCAGGTCCCGGCATTATAGTACCAGATACCCAGAGTCCCGAAATCGACCAGGAGCTCGTCGTTGGCGTCAATCCAATCAAAATTGGCCATGCAGACGCCCTTGTAGCCGAGCGATGAATTATAGGGATAATTCGCGACGTCTTCGTCGACCGAGGCAGGCGCCTCTTCCATGCCCAGAATCCTCGGCGCCTCGCTCAAGGCCTGCTCCGGGGGGAGTCCGTTCTGGTTGTCACCGGCGCTGCCGTTCTGCTGGGCCAGCGCCGGGGACAAGACGGCCAGCACGGCAATCAGAGCCAAGAACCAAACACTCTTTCTCATGAAATTCTCTCCTTCTTTCTCGTTATTCTCATTAAAGGCATCTCCTGAAAGGCTTAAAAATGATGCAGTCCAATTCTCACCTCCCTTGATGAATACGTTCTGCTAGCGAGCGGCGGTAATGTCCTTCCACTTCCTTATGGGAGAAAAATACGCCAATACGGCTTCGTCTGTCAAGCGAATTGTTGATAGGTCGGCAACCGGATATCCTCAAGTTGATACGATGGCTTGATGAACCGGATGGTCTCCTCGATCGTCCAGCGGGTCATATAGCTGTGGACCGCCCACCATAAGCTCCATCGAGTTCTCTTGAGCGGGACGTTCGTCAGCAGCATCAGCGGGCCTCGGTGGAGGACCGGTGTACCAGAAGTCGATAAAAAAAAGGGCGAGGCGCGATGCCTCGCCCTTCATCAATCACGTTTTTTTACTTGGTCATTCCACCTGTGATCAATACACCCCGTCGGGGACCAGGCTGGATATCTTCACGTACCCATGGGCGTCGCTATACAGGTAGAGCCCGGGGTTCCCTGAAGCCGCAGCCAGGGCCAGGGCCAGGGTCGAGTCATAGCCCACGCCGTAGGGGTCTCCTCTCACCGCAAAGTTGACAGTGTATATGTTATTGAGCACGGACGTCAGAGAATCGTTATCATAATCATACCTGTACATTCCCCCCGCGTTTATGGGGATAAAGACCTCTTCGCTTTCGCCGGCAGCGATGCCGTCCCAGTCGCACGTCTCGCACCATCCGGGGCCCTGCGCGGTGGCCGTTATCTGCGTCCAGGTCATGCCGCTTCCGTTCCAGTTCCCCCAGTGCAAAATCCCGGTATCCATGTCCTCGGCCAGGAGCTCATAATCCGAGGTGCCCATGAACTTGACTTCCTTGACGCGGTTCGCCCACATGGAGCTGACTTGGACCCATCCCGTCCTGTCCGATTTGTAGAGCCAGAGCCCGAGGCCTCCGAAATCGGCGACCAGGTCTTCCGCTCCAGTGTCGTTGACGAAGTTGGCCGAGGCGTGATCATCCGCGGCGGTCACCGTGCCCGTCAGTTGTTCGTAATAGATACCGCTTCCTGTCGTGTCGGTGTACATCAACCACATCCCAACGTTGGGGAAGTTCCAGACCCCTTCCTCGTAATCCGCCTGCAGGTAATCCATCCGGAGTCCATTATAGGGATTCAGGCCGGACATCTGGATCCAGGCCCAGTTGTCGGGGTCGAAATGCCAAACCCCGAGCGTCCCGAAATCGACCTGGATCTCGTCCACTCCGTCATTATCGTCGTCTGTGGCGAACATGCCGTCCGCGTTCGCCCCCGAAATTTGATACCAATAGGTCCCTGCATCCGCATACCAGAGCCCCGTCGCGCCGAAATCGACGATCAGCTCATCATCCGAGGCCGCGATGGCGGTGACGCAGATCATGCCCTGGGGGTTGAGTCCCGAGACCTGGGTCCAGCCGCCGTTGTCGTAGTACCAGAGCCCCGAGCTGCCGAAATCGGCATAGAGCTCATCCGCCGCGTCGGCGGAGTTGAAATTTCCCATGACCACGCCCTTGTATCCGAGTGATGTGTTCGTGGGACCGTAAGCGACATCCTCGATGGCCGCGGGCGGGGCAACGTCATAGCCCAAGATGAACGGCGCCTTGCCCAGCGCCTGCTCGGGCGGGAGCTGCGATGTCTGGTCGTCGTTTTTCGCTCCTTGCTGCTGGGTCTGGCCGAACGAAAAAGCGGTCAGGAGAGCCATGAATGCGAAAAGCCATACTCCTTTTTTCATGCTTTTTTCTTCTCCTTTTTTAGAATTTGAAAATAGGGAATCCGTCCGGAATGAGTCTTGTAATGATTTTCACCTCCCTTTGGTGGTCTTGCATATAGTAAACCTCGAGGCCATTGGTTGGTCGCTTCCCTTGCTGACATAATAAATATTCCAATTTGCTTTTGCCTGTCAAGCTGTTTGTTCCCATGAATTGAGTCGGGGTGGGTAAGTCAATATTGAACATTGGCGCCGTCAAGACAAACTGATCCGGCGCGGCCCGGGCGGCCGTTGACAACCCGCTTTTCAATATGATAATCGAATCCCCGAACATGATCCGGGCGTTTTCTCCCGACCTATGTCTTCCCGCGGGAAGCCGGGAGCGCCATCGATAGCGAGTTGAGTAAGTCAGAACGCCAGCGTCTTGGAGGATGAGGAAAAATGAAAAAATACGGTTGTTGCCCGCATGCGGGATTCGCGCCGCCCGGCGACGGCGACTGGACCGTGACCCGCCGGACGTTTCTCAAAGGCATGGGCGCCGCGACGATCGGGGGGGTCGCCCTCTCCGGGCTCTCGTGGCCGGCGATCCTGGCCGCCGCGCCTGAAGAAGAGGCTATTCGGGATCGCGCGGCGTCCGCTCAGGGTTAAACCCGTTCTCGTTCACACCGTTCCCAAGCGGCAGCCGCAAACAAGCTGGCGCAATTGGGGCGGGATCGAAACCCTTCAGGATGCCGAAGCCGAAAGCGCGCGGATCCGGGAGGAGCTTGCCGCGATGCGTCGGACAGCCGACTTCCCGGTCGAATTCCTGCCCGTCTCGAAAGTGCAGACGGGCGGCGACATCGCCGCCATCGCCGACCTGCCGTCGGCCGACGCCGTCATCGCCTACGCCGCCGGCGGCTGGCTCGACTGCTACGACGCGCTGGACGGCCTCAAGAAAGATATCATCTTCTTCTGCCGGCACAAGTCGGGCCCGGTCTATCTCTGGTACGAGATCGTGAGCCCCCGCTACCTCAGAAAGGGGACGGACAGCCTGGCCTTGAAGGCCGTCGACGACGAGGATGTCGTCATCGACAGCCAGGCCGAGATCATGTGGCGGCTGCGGGCGCTCTGCGGCTTGCGCAACACCGTCGGCACCCGCGTCGTCTCCATCGGAGGGCCGAACGCCTGGTCTCAGCCGGAGGGCGTCGTTCCCAGCCTCGTCGCGGAGAAATGGAAATTCGACATGCCCACGGTCGCTTATGACGAGCTCGGCCGGCTGATCCGTGAGGCCCGCGCCGACGTTTCGGCCGTGAGACTGGCCCGGGCCGATGCCGACGCCTACCTCCGGGCGCCAAGCACGACCCTCGAGACCGATCGCGGGTTCGTCGTCAACGCCTTCCTCCTCGCCCGCGTCTTCCGCGGGATCATGAAGGCCGCGGATTGCCGCGCCATCACCGTGAATTCCTGCATGGGCACGATCATGCCTCTGGCCGAGACTTCGGCCTGCCTGACGCTGAGCCTGCTCAACGACGCGGGATACCTGGCCTTCTGCGAATCCGATTTCGTGGTCATTCCCTCGGGCGTGCTGCTCGCCAATATCTCCGCGAAGCCGGTGTTCCTGAACGACCCGACCTACCCGCATGACGGGATCATCACCATCGCCCACTGCACGGCGCCGCGCCGGATGGACGGCCAAGAGCGGGAACCGGCCCGGATACTGACGCATTTCGAATCGGACTACGGCGCCGCGCCCAAGGTCGAGATGAGGAAAGGCCAGTTCGTGACCAACATCGCCCCCGATTTCGCCTCGAAACGGTGGCTGGGCCTGGGCGCGGAGATCGTGGAGGCGCCGTTCCTGCCGATCTGCCGCTCCCAGATCGACGTCCGGTTCGCCGCCGACAGCCTGACCCTGGCCAAGCGCATGCCCGGCTTCCACTGGATGACGGGCTACGGCGACTATCTCCGCGAGCTCGGCTATGCCGTCAAGCGGGTCGGGATCGAGTGGGACCGGCTGGCCTGACGGAAGGCTTCGCCGGACCGGAATTTGACGCGGCCGGCGCGGGTTGCTATTCTTTTTTCGGCGGGTGAGGGGCAGCCGTTCGGCGAAAAGAGGCCTCACATGACCAGCGAAATCGTCCAGGTCAATCGGGCTCCCGTGCTGACGCTCTGGGCCGGCGTCGTGGCCCGGCGGCTCGGCTACGATGCGGAAGCGGCGCTCTCGCTCGGCCGGGCCCTGGCCGGGCTCAACGCCCAAGCCAAGGGCCGGCGCCTCGGCATCTTCAAACCGGCGGAGGCCGGGAAGGCGCCGCCGTCGAAGAAGCCGCGACTCGGGGAAGAGTTCTGGGTCGAGCTTCTGGGGCGCCCGGTGCCGGTTGTCCAGACCGGCCGCGGGCTGCGGGCGATTTCCGGGGCCCGTCCGGTCGAGCCTGAGAGCGTCGAGCGATACCTCGAGGGCAAATTCGGCGAAGCGCTCGAGAGCGTCCGGCGGGCGATGGAGGCGCTGGCCAAATCGTTCCAGCCGGCGGAGCTTGCCGCCAAGGCCTACGTGTTTTATGAGCATTTCCGGCCCTCTGTCCCCGAAGGCGTGACGGGGTGGGGGGCCAAGGGCGAATTGAGCCTCGACAGGATCCGCGAGCTTGCGGAGGAGGATTGACCATGCGGGCCATGGTCATCACCCGGATCGCCGACCTGAAGGAAATCCGGGCGCCCCTTGAGCTCCGCGATGTCCCGCTGCCCGAACCCGGGAGGGGCGAGCTGCTTCTCAAGATTCTCGCCTGCGGGGTGTGCCACACCGACCTGGACGAGATCGAGGGCCGGACTCCGCCGCCCCGCCTTCCCGTCATCCCCGGGCACCAAGTCGTGGGCCGAGTGGTGGCGCGCGGTCCCGGCGCCGGCCGGTTCGGCGTCGGCGATCGCGTGGGCGTCGCCTGGATCTTCTCGGCTTGCGGCGGGTGCGCTTTCTGCCGCAGCGGCCGGGAGAACCTCTGCGCGGATTTTCGGGGCACCGGGCGTGACGCGGACGGCGGTTACGCCGAGTTTATGAAGGTCGGCGAGGATTTTGCCCATCCGATCCCGGGCGTTTTCAGCGATGTCGAAGCCGCCCCGCTTCTCTGCGCGGGTGCCGTCGGCTACCGGGCTCTCAAGCTCGCCGGCCTCGCCGACGGAGACAACCTTGGGCTGACCGGGTTCGGCGCCTCGGCCCACATCGTCCTCCAGACAGTCAGGCGCAGATTTCCGAACGCGCGCATCCATGTCTTTGCGCGGGCGGAAAGAGAGCGCGAGTTCGCCCGCGAGCTGGGAGCGGTCTGGGCCGGGGACACGGGAGACCGGCCGCCGGAAAAGCTCCAGGCGATCATCGACACGACCCCGGTCTGGAAGCCCGTCGTCGAGGCGTTGGGGAACCTGGCGCCCGGCGGCCGCCTCGTGGTCAACGCCATCCGGAAAGAAGACGCCGACAAGGACAGCCTGCTCAAGATCGACTACGCGGCCGACCTGTGGCTCGAGAAAGAGATCAAGAGCGTGGCCAATGTCACCCGGGCGGATGTCGCGGAATTTCTGGCGGTCGCGGCGGACATCCCGATCCGGCCCGAGGTCGAGGAGTACCGGCTCGAGGAGGCGAACACCGCCCTCGTCGAGATCAGGGAGCGCCGGATCCGCGGCGCCAAGGTGCTGCGGATCTCAGCCTAGCGTCCCGTCTCGTAAGTCCCTTTCCAAAGTCCTATATATAGACGGGACACTTCCAGGGGGGAGTCAAGCTCCCCCCTCGGCGTTTCGTTTCACTCCACTGACCCCCTGAGGGGAACGACGCCGTCCCCCTCAAACTCCCCCGCGGCGGTGCGTCTTCGTTGCTCTTTTATAAAGCCAAGTTTTTTGCGAGACGCACCACTAGCGTCCCGTCTCGTAAATCTCATTCCAGGGTCCTCCGCAGAGACGGGACACTTCCAGTTTTCGTTGCCTGAGTTGACTTTGAGGAGGGGAGGCAGCTAGCCGGCCGGCTTGGCGACAGGGACGGGCTTCCAGTTCTCGTCGACCGCCACATAAACGATCTCCGCCTCGGTGACCCTCACGGTCTCCTGGTTCTCGACGCGCGTGGCGTCGACCTCGACTTTGATGGTGATCGAGGTGCGGCCCACCTTGATGGTTCGGCGTGTAAAAGCTGACCAGGTCACCGACGAAGACCGGTTTGTGGAAGACCACCTTGTCCATGGCGACGGTAACGAACTTGTGGGGGCCGCAGGATTTCTGGGCCTGGATCGCCCCCGCCAAGTCGATGTGGCTCGTGATGATCCCCCCGAATATGGAACCGTGCTTGTTGGTATCGCGGGGGAGAAGGGTCACCCGGAGAGCGAGGTCGCGGTTCTCTTTATCGTTCATCATTTCCTCTTTGGGGACGGCACCCGCCCCGGGGAAGGTCCCGGCCACGGTGCCTCTCCCCATCCCCATGACTATTCCGACCCCGACGCCTGTCCCCGGAGCCGGGCCCGGCCCCGGCTATCTTACGGAGAATTTATGGACCGTCAGACTTTTGAAGACCTCGCCGGGCCGGAGGATGGTCGAGGGAAAGTCCGGCTGGTTGGGCGCATCGGGGTACTGCTGGGTTTCCAGGCAGAAACCGTAGTGTTGTTTGTAGGCTTTGCCGCCCTTGCCGGTGATCGATCCGTCGAGGAAGTTGCTGGTGTAGAATTGGATGGCCGGCTCGGTCGTCAGGATCTCCATGGTGCGCCCGGTCGACGGATCGGTGACCCGGGCCGCCAGGGCCAGAGCCCCGCCGCCGCCGCGGAGGATGAAGCAGTTGTCGTAACCGCCCGGCGCCTTGGCGATATCGGCGCCGATGAGCTTGGGTGTGGTGAAGTCATAAGGCGTGCCCTTGACTTGGAGTATCTTTCCCGTGGGGATGAGCGCGGCCGTGCCCTCCAGGTACTCGTCCGAGTTCAGCATGGCCTCGTGTCCCAGGATATCGCCCTCGCCCTGTCCGGCCAGGTTGAAGTAGGCGTGGTTGGTCAGGTTGACGGGCGTTGCTTTGTCCGAAGTCGCCTCGTAGCCGATCTTGAGCTCGTCCAGGTCGCTCAGCGTATAGACCACCGTGCAGGAAAGGTTGCCCGGGTATCCCTCGTCGCCGTCCGGGCTCGTATAGGTAAGTTTCAGGCCGATTCCTTCCGGCCCCTTGACCGGCTCCGCCTTCCAGACAACAGCGTCGAGCCCCTTCAGTCCGCCGTGGAGGGTGTTCTCGCCGTCGTTCTTGGCCAGTTGATACCTCACGCCGTCCAGCGTGAAGGCGGCCCCGCCGATCCGGTTGGCGTAGCGGCCGACGAGCGTCCCGAAATAGGGGTTCGTCTTGCGATTGAGGAAGCCGTCGAGCGAGTCGTGCCCGAGCAGGATGTCGGCGAATCGGCCGTTCCGGTCCGGGACCTCGAGCGAGACGAGCGTACCCCCGTAGGTCGCGATCCGCGCCTTGACGCCGTTCTTATTCGTGAGTGTGTAGATGTCGACTGCTGTGCCGTCGGGCAGCGTGCCGAACGGCTGCTTGGGGATTTCCATGGTTTCTCCTCCTGCGGCCGGCGGCTCGACTGCGGCCTGTTCCGGCGCGCCGGCGGGTTCCTTTTTACAGGCTAGGGCTCCGAAGAGGGCGGCGGCGCAAAGGGCCGCGGCCACGATGATCCGGAAATCTTTTTTCACGCGCTCCTCCTTTTGATTCATCCTACTTTAACCAGCGGCCTTTTTCAATCGACGGAAACGATCAGCCCCGCGAAAGCAGCGGACGTGGGAGGGCTTAGCCTTCACGGAGCCATTAAACCGAACGCCGTCCGGACCTGCGCTGGCGCGAGGGGGGGAAGTACATCATCACACCAAAAGATATGCTTACCCCTGAATATCGTCATTTGGTTCGCACCATGGAACGGTGATAAAATGAGGCCTACCGAAAGGACCCTGAGGAGGCCTTGCTCATGACCAGGAAAAACGCGCCTTGGATCCTCGTCCCCGCGGCCCTGCTGATCATCCCGCTGCTTTCGTGCCGGAAAGCGGCGGTGCCGGATTACCCCTACGCGGCGCTCCCGCTCACCGCCGTCAGACTCACGGACAGCTTCTGGGCGCCCCGCCTCGAGACAAACCGCACCGTCACCATCCCCTTCGCGCTGGATCAATCGGAATCGACCGGCCGGATCAAGAATTTCGAGATCGCCGGCGGCCTGGCCGAGGGCAGGTTCTGCTCCCAGTACCCGTTCGACGACTCCGATGTCTTCAAGGTCATCGAGGGCGCCGCCTATTCGCTGATGACCCACCCCGACCCGGCGCTCGAAGCGCGGATCGACGCCATCATCGCCAAGATTGCCGCCGCCCAGGAGGAGGACGGCTACCTTTACACCGCGCGGACGATCGATCCGGCCAACCCGCCCGTCGATTGGGTGGGGCCGGAGCGCTGGTCGAACCTCCCGGAAAGCCACGAGCTTTATAACCTTGGCCACTTTTATGAGGCCGCCGACGCCTATTTCCGGGCCACCGGGAAAAAGGCCATCCTCGACGTCGCCCTCAAGAGCGCCGACCTCGTCCACAGCGTCTTCGGGCCGGACAAGCTCCACCTCGTGCCCGGGCACCAGGAGATCGAGATCGGCCTGGTCAAGCTCTACCGCCTGACCGGGAAAAAGAAATACCTCGACCTCGCGCAGTTCTTCCTCGACGAGCGCGGCAACGCCAAGGGCCACAAACTCTACGGCGACTACTGCCAGGACCACCTGCCCATCGCCGAACAAGCCGAGGCGGTCGGCCACGCCGTCCGGGCGCTTTACCTGTATTCCGGAATGGCCGACGTGAGCGCCCTGACCGGGAACGCGCCCTACCTCGAGGCCCTGGGCCGGCTCTGGGAGAACGTCGCTTATCAGAAGATGTATCTCACGGGCGGGATCGGCGCGGCGGGCTCGATCGAGGGATTCGGCGCGGCCTATGAGCTCCCGAACGATGTCGCTTACTGCGAGACCTGCGCCTCGATCGCCTCGGTCCTCTGGAATCACCGGCTCTTCCTGACCCACGGCGACTCCAAGTACATCGACATCCTGGAGCGGACCCTCTACAACAGCTTCCTCTCCGGCGTCGGCATGAGCGGCGACAAGTTCTTCTATCCGAACCCCCTCGAGTCGCGCGGCAAGCATACCCGGAGCCCCTGGTTCGACTGCGCCTGCTGCCCGAGCAATATCACCCGTTTCGTGCCGCAGATACCGGGCTATTTTTATGCCGCGCGCGGGGACTCTCTTTATGTGAACCTGTTCGCCGCCGGCGACGCCGAAGTCAGCCTGAACGGACGCAAAGTCGGCATCCGCCAGGAAACGCTCTACCCCTGGGATGGCGCGATCAAGCTGACGGTCACGCCCGAGACGGCCGGCGAATTCGAGCTCGCCGTCCGCGTTCCCGGCTGGGTGTTGGGCCGCCCCGTACCGGGCGACCTTTATAGTTACCTTGAAAGCGAACCCGGCGCCGTCGACATCCTGCTCAACGGGTCGCCGGTTTCGGCCGTGCCCGAGCTCGGATACATCAAGTTCCGGCGGGCCTGGAATCCGGGCGATACCCTCGAGGTCGTTTTCCCGATGTCCGTCCGCCGGGTGCTCGCCAACCCGGCCGTCGAGGCCGACGCCGGGCGTGTAGCGATCGAGCGCGGACCGCTCGTCTACGCCGCCGAGTGGCCCGAACACGGCGGCCGGGTGGGGAACCTCGTTCTCTGGGACGACGTTGTGATGAATCCCGAGGTTCGGAATAATCTTCTGGGCGGCGTGACGGTCGTTTGGGGCGATGCCGCGGTCGTCACCCGGAAAGCTCCGGACGGTACCTTCGTCAAGAGGTCCGGAAGGATCACCCTCATCCCGTATTATGCCTGGGCCCACCGCGGTCCGGGTGAGATGATGGTCTGGCTGGCTCGGGAAGATGCCCAAGCCAGGCTTCAAGTCCCGGCGCCGGCCGCCGGCGCTCCGAAAACCGTTGGCGAGGACTCCGAATGAGCCCGGCCAAGCTCAGCTTGGGCCTGGATTTCGGGACGAATTCCGTCCGGGCGCTCATCGCCGATATCTCGAACGGCCGGGAAGTCGCGACGGCGGTCCGCGAATACGAATCCGGACAGGCCGGCATCCTCCTTGACGCCGCCGACCCCAACCTGGCGCGTCAAAACCCCGCCGATTATGTGGCCGGGTTGGAAAGCGCAGTCAAGGCCGTTCTCGCCGCGGCCCGGAAGAGCGACCGGGCCTTCGACCCGGCGCGGATCATCGGCATCGGCGTCGATACGACCGGGTCGACACCCATCCCCGTCGACAGCACCGGCACGCCGCTCGCCTTCCAGAAAAAATGGCGGAAGAACCTGAATGCCCAGGCCTGGCTCTGGAAAGACCACACCGCGTTCGCCGAAGCGGCGGCGATCACCGCGCTGGCGGCGGGCGACCACCCGGAATACCTGGCCAAGTGCGGCGGGACCTATTCCTCGGAGTGGTTCTTCAGCAAGATCCTCCACTGCCTGAGGACGGACCCCGCGGTCTTCGACGCCGCCGCGAGCTGGGTCGAGTGCGCCGATTACATCCCGGGCCTGCTCACGGGGATCACCGACCCCCTGAGGATGAAGCGCAGCCGCTGCGCCGCCGGGCACAAAGCCATGTTCAACGCCGCCTGGGGCGGCCTTCCGGCCGAGGATTTCCTGGCCAAGCTCGACCCCAAAATGGGCCGGCTCCGCCGCGGGCTTTACGGCCGGACCTTCACCTCGGATGTCAGCGCGGGGCGCCTCATCCCCGCCTGGGCCGCCCGCCTCAAGCTTCCCGCGGGGATCCCGGTCGCGGTCGGCGCTTTCGACGCCCATCTCGGGGCCGTGGGAGCCGGGATCGCGCCGGGGCGGCTGGTCAAGATCATCGGGACGAGCACCTGCGACATCGCCGTCTGGCCGAGCTCGGAGCCTCTGGCCGACATTCCCGGTCTCTGCGGGATCGTCGACGGCTCGGTCCTCCCGGGCTATTTCGGCCTCGAGGCGGGCCAGTCCGCCGTGGGCGACATCTTCAACTGGTTCGTCAGCTGGATTCAGCCCGGAGGCAGGGTCAAAGGCTCGCACAGGGCGCTCACGGAGCAGGCGGCGCGCCTCAAGCCCGGCGAGTCCGGGCTTCTCGCCCTCGACTGGAATAACGGCAACAGGACCGTTCTCGTCGACCAGCGGCTGACCGGACTCATCCTCGGACAGACGCTCCAAACCTCGCCCGGCGAGATCTACCGGGCCCTCATCGAAGCCACGGCCCTTGGCGGCCTGGCCATCATCAGCCGGTTCGAGGAGTACGGCGTCAACATCTCGGAGATCGTTAACTGCGGCGGCATCGCCGAAAAGAATGCCTTGCTCATGCAGATCTATGCCGACGTCACAGGTCGCGAGATGAAGGTCGCGCGCTCGGCCCAGACCTGCGCCCTCGGGTCGGCCATCGCCGGCGCCGTGGCCGCGGGTCCGTCGAAAGGCGGCTGCCTGACTTTCGAAGACGCGCAGGCCGCCATGTGCGGCCTCAAGCCGAAGTCCTTCCAGCCCGACCCGGAGAATCATAGAGTCTACCGCGAGCTCTATCGGCTCTATATGGAGCTTCACGATGCCTTCGGGTCAGCGCGGTGGCAGGGGAGCCTGTTCAACGTCATGAAGGACCTGCTTGCCATCCGCGACCGCCAGAGGACGGGAGGGAAGTGATGCTCGCCGGCCTCAAGGAGCAGGTCTGGAAAGCCAACCTCGACCTGATCAAGCACGGCCTCGTCGCCCTGACCTGGGGGAACGCGAGCGGCCTGGACAGGCTCAAGGGCGTCATGGCCATCAAGCCGAGCGGCGTCTCTTATGGCGAGGTCAGTCCGGCGGACATGGTGCTCGTCGACCTCGACGGGAAAAAGGTCGAGGGGAAGCTCAACCCGTCGTCGGACACGCCCACCCACCTCGAGCTTTACAAGGCGTTTACGGGCATCGGCGGCGTCATCCACGCCCACAGCGAATACGCGACGATGTTCGCCCAGGCCGGCCGGGAGATCCCGTGTCTCGGGACCACCCACGCCGATGTTTATCACGGCGCGGTGCCGTTGACGCGTCCCCTTAAGCGGGCCGAGGTGGTCCGGGATTACGAGCGGAACACCGGCCGCGTGATCGTCGAACGGTTCAAGACCCTGGACCCGGCCGAGCGGCCCGGCGTCCTCGTCGCGGGCCACGGGCCGTTCAGCTGGGGGCGGACGGCGGCCGAAGCCCTCGAGCACGGCCTGGCGCTCGAGCGCATCGCCAAGCTGGCTTGGGGCACGCTGGCGCTCGGCGTGCCGCCGGCCTTCCCGCGCTGCCTCCTCGACAAGCACTTCCTGAGAAAGCACGGCCCCGGGGCCTATTACGGACAGAAAAAAGGAGCACAACGATGATGAAGAACATTCCCAAGGTCAGGCTGGGCCTCGTCGCCGTCAGCCGCGATTGTTTTCCGCTCGAGCTTTCGAAAAAGCGCCGGGCGGCGCTGGCCAAAGAGTGCCGGGCGAAGAAGCTGCCCGTCACCGAGATGCAGACGGTGATCGAGAACGAAAAGGACGTGCTGGCGGCGCTCCAGGAGCTCCGCGACAAGAACGCCAACGCGCTCGTCATTTTCCTCGGGAACTTCGGGCCCGAGGGGCCGACCAGCATGCTGGCCCAGCGTTTCGACGGGCCGGTCATGATCGCCGCCGCCGCCGAGGAAACCCAGGAAGACCTTTTCTGGGGCCGGGGGGATGCCCTCTGCGGCGTGCTCAACCTGAGTTACAACCTCGGGCTGCGCGGCCTCAATCCCCATATCCCGGAATATCCGGTCGGGAACGCGACGGACGTCGCCGAGATGATCGCCGGGTTCGTCCCGGTGGCCCGGGTGATGCTGGGGCTGAAAAAGCTCAAGATCTTCTCCTTCGGGCCGCGGCCGCAGGATTTCCTGGCCTGCAACGCCCCCGTAAAACCTCTCTACGACTTGGGCGTCGAGGTCATGGAGAACTCGGAGCTCGACCTCTATGATCATTTCCTGTCGGTCAAGGACGAAAAGAAGATCAAAGCCGTAGCCCGCGACATGGCGAAAGAGCTGGGCGGGGGATCGGTCGATATGAGCCTGCTGGGCAAGCTCGCTCGGTACGAATTGGCCCTGACTTCATTCGCGGAGAAGAACTTGGGTGCAGAGGAATACTGCGTCTTCGCCAACAAGTGCTGGCCGGCCTTCGAGAAATTCTTCGGGTTTGTGCCCTGCTACGTCAATTCACGCCTGGCGGGGCGCGGCATCCCGGTGGCCTGCGAGGTCGATATCTACGGCGCCCTGAGCGAGTACATGGCGGCCTGCGCGACGGAGTTTCCGGTGACGCTCCTCGATATCAATAACTCCGTCCCGCGCGATATGTACGAGGCGGAGAAAAAGAAGGTCGGCGCTTTCAAGCCGACCGATCTGTTCATGGGCTTCCACTGCGGCAACACGCCCTCGGTCTGCGTGGTGGGGGGCATGCTCAAGCACCAGCTCATCATGGCCAGGCTGATGGAGCCCGGGAAGGAGCCCGACATCACGAGGGGGACGCTCGACGGGCGCATCCGGCCCGGCGACGTCACCATCTTCCGGCTCCAGTCGACGGCGGACACGAAGCTCCGGGCCTACGCCGCGGAAGGGGAAACGCTCGACATCGATCCGCGGTCGTTCGGGAGCATCGGGGTGTTCGCCATCCCCGAGATGGGGAGGTTCTACCGGCACGTGCTCATCGAAAAGCGGTTCCCGCACCACACGGCGATCGCTTTCGCGCACGCCGGCAGGTCGCTGGCCGCGGCGGTCCGGATGCTGGGGGTGGAGGAGCTGTACTTCAACCGGCCGGCGGGCCAACTCTACCCCTCCGAATGTATTTGGTGACAGCATATCAATGAATTCGGGACACAATACCAATTCACCTGATTTTCCGCGGCGCGGCGATGCAATCGATGAATTCGACGAGTTGCATCAGTTGGCGGGAAAGCGTTGAGTATTTCTATCGTTATTATGGAATGAGTATAAATTGAGAGCGCAGGAGAATCTGCCATGAAAGCGGTCGTACTTACCGGGCTGAAAAAAGTCGAGGTCCGCGACGTTCCGATGCCGCGGCCGGTCCGCGACGACGATGTCCTCGTGAAGATGGGGGCGGTCGGCATCTGCGGCTCGGACATCCACTATCACCTCGACGGCCGGATCGGGGACCAGGTCGTCGTCCATCCGGCGGTCCTCGGCCACGAAGGCGCCGGCGTCGTCGAAAGCGCCGGCCCCGCGGCGGGCGGTTTAAAGCCCGGCGACCGGGTGGTGATCGAGCCGGCCGTCGTCTGCGGCCGGTGCGACCAGTGCCTCGTCGGCCGTCCGAACACCTGCCGGGAGCTCGTTTTCCTCGGGACGCCCGGGCAGCTGCCCGGGTGCATGTGCGAATACATCGTCATGCCCGCGCGGAACTGCCTGCCGCTGCCCGCGAGCCTGAGCGTCGAAGACGGCGCGCTCGTCGAGCCGCTGTCGATCGCTTTCCACAGCCTCAAGATCGCGGGGGCTCCCGCGCCGCGAAAAACGGGCATCCTGGGCGCGGGGACGATCGGCCTGTCGGTGCTGCTTGTCGCCCGGCAGCTGGCGCCGGGGAATTTCTATATGACCGACAAGATCGACGACCGCGTTCGAGCGGCGCGCCTGGCAGGCGCCTCGTGGGCCGGCAACCCGGACCGCGACGACGTCGTCGCCGAGGTCGCCGCCCGCGAGCCGCTGCTGCTTGACGCCGTGTTCGAGTGCACGGGCGACCCGGCCGCGCTCGACCAGGCTGCCGACCTCCTCGCGCCCGGCGGCCGGCTCGTCGTCGTCGGCATCCCGCCCGCGCCGCGCATCTCGCTCGACATCCACAAGTTCCGGCGCAAGGAGATCGCGCTCCTCAACGTCCGCCGCCAGCGGCACTGCATGTCCGAGGCGATCGATTTTATCGCGCGCGGCGAGGCCGATCCCCGATTCATGCTCACGCACCGCTTCAGCATCGACGAGGGCGCCCGCGCCTTCGAACTCGCGGCCGGCTACCGCGACGGCGCCATCAAGACCATTATCCGTATTCCCTAATCCCGCCCGGATCCATCTCCGTTGGTATGACGCGTCCAGCAGGGACGGATGGGGATGGCGCCCCGAAGACCCCCGTGCCTTTTGCCTGAGACCCTTCCCCAGACTATGAATATAGACATTACCCACCCTCTACCCTCCCTATAACAGGGAGGGAAGCAGGTCAGTGTCTCAGGAAAGGCCGGAGGGGGGCCCGTCGGCCTTGGCCGACGGGGGAACCGACGGGACTGGTTCCCGGGGGCCGGGGGGCTAGGGGCGCATCGCCGTCCGGACCTGCGCCGGCGCGACGGTCGGAAGTAGATCATCACACCAAATGAGGTGCTTACGACCCGCCCGGCGCGGGTTGACTTCAGCCGCGGGATGTGTTAACTAAGCCCAAGAGGAGCTGGGAATGGATCAAGAAGAAAAGGGTTTCCGTCCCGGGCACGAAGCCTCCGTTTTGACGAAACTCGTCGACCTGATCGAGCGAAACGCCGACGAGCTCACCAACCACTGGCTCAACAAGGTCCGGCACGACGCCGGCCTGCACAACTACCGGCTGTTGGACAATGCTGAGCTTTACAACCGTGCCCACCGCGTTTTCAGTCATCTCGGCCAATGGATTTCCCGCGAGACGAGCAAGGATGAGATCGCCAGGGACTATATCGCCCTGGGGGCCCAGAGGCGCAAAGAGGGGTTCGCCCTCTCCGAAGTGATCCAGGCGCTGTTCCTCATCCGCCGAACCCTCTGGCACAAGGTCATGGACGAGGGTCTGCTCGATACGACCTACGACCTCTACCAGGCGATCGAGCTCAACGACCGCGTGACGCTCTTTTTCGACCGGGCGATCTTTTTCACCGCGGTCGGCTATGAGCGAGGGACCTGAGGCGGTCTCCCCGTTCGGACCCTTCCTCGACTCGAGTTTCCTGAAAAAACCGGCTACAATAGGACCATGAAGAATCGCAGCAGCCGGCTGGCGCTGGCGAAGGCCCTCGCCCGAAACCCGCGGATCCTCAGGGCGGGTCCGGCGGTCAACCTGTTCATGCTCCGTTATCTCAGGAAGTTCAAAGCCGTCAGCGTCGGCCGGAACGTGATCCTCCACAGCCATCTTCCTCCTCTCAACAGCCTCGCTTACGGGCGCTTCATCAACGAACATCTCTTGGCCCGGACGGACGGACCGTCCCACGCCCAGATCGGGCTGACCAATGCCTGCCCGCAGAACTGCGCCTATTGCTACAACAAGGGCCGCTCCGGCACGGTCATGGACACGGCCACGATCATCCGGGTGATCGCCGACCTGAAAAGCCTGGGCGTTTTCTGGCTCGGGCTGACCGGCGGCGAGCCTCTGCTCAACCGGGACATCGTCCGGATTGTCGCCGGCGCCGCCGGCGGCTGCGCCGTCAAGCTTTTCACGACGGGGGCGACACTGACCCGCGACCTCGCCGCCGCCCTCCGCGACGCCGGGCTCTTCTCCGTTTCCGTGAGCCTCGACCACTGGCGCGAGGCGGAACACGACAAGGCGAGGGGGACGCCCGGCGCCTTCCGGGATGCGCTCCGGGCGATCGAGCTCTTCAAGGCCGTGGGCGGTCTCCACGTGGGCGTCTCCGCCGTGCTCACGCGCGAGATGATCCTCGGCGGCCAGGTCGAGGAATTGCTGGCCTTCCTCGCCGGGCTCGACATCCACGAGGCGTGGCTGAGCGAGGTCAAGCCATCGCTGCCGGCGTTGTGGGACAGGGACCTGATCATCACGGAGGAGGAGCGCCGGTCCCTGGTCGCGCTCCAGGACCGCGCCAACCGGGAGGGCCGGCTCACCGTCAATTACCTGGGCCATTTCGAGGGTCGCGAGCATTTCGGCTGCAATGCCGGCTGCAAGATGGTCTATGTCGATGCCTTCGGAGAGGTCAGCCCGTGCGTTTTCGTGCCCCTGACCTTCGGGAACGTGATGGAGCAGCCCGTCCGCGACATCGTGGCCGGGTTGCGCCGCCGTTTTCCGGGCGAGGAGAGCTGCTTTATCAACCGGAACTACGGGCGCCTGGCCAAGGCCGGCGGCGGCCGCGTTCCCCTCGACCGTGCCGCCTCGGAGACCGCGCTTCGGGGTGTCGAATTCGGGCCCCCGCCGCGATTTTTCAAGATATTCAAGGCCTGAGGTCATCGGAATGCATCTCTATCGTATGGCTGCGGCGCTGCTCGCCGTGTCCTTTGCCGCGGTCGGGCTGCTTTTTCTGTTTCTGCCCGGCGGCGTTCTGACTTTTTTCAACACACTTTCGGCCTCGCTCGGCTTCCGGGAAGCGCCCGTTGCCGGGTTTGCGTTCTACCTCGTCCTGGCATCAGGTTACATGTACGTCGTCACGCTTCTCGCCGGACTGATGTTCCGGCGTCCGGAGAACGAGGCTTACTCCCGTCTCCTCATCCACGCCAAGCTGGCCACGGCGCTCCTTTCGCTCGGGTTCTTCATCTTTCATCAGCCGTACCTCATTTATCTTGTGAATTTTCTGGTCGACGGCCTGATCGGCCTGGGCGTCCTGGCCCTCCTCAGGAGGCAACGGAAGCTCGTCGGATGAGCCTGGCGCTGAAGGCCCTCAAGATTTACGCCCCGCCGGCGTTTAACAGAATTGTCCTGCGGGAGCTTTATACCGCGACGGCGAGGGCGTTCGACGCCGCCCCGCCGGCCCGCCTGGGCCGTCTGTCGCACGCCGCGCTCCTCGAATCGTACGCCGCCTTCACGAAGGCTGAAGCGGAGCGCATTCTCCCGGACTCGGGCCGCATGGCGCTCGTCGAGGAGCGGCTTTATCGGGAGGCCCGGGCGCTGGGCGACCGCTTGAGGCGGGCGCTCAAGCTGCGCACGTTCGGAGAGATCATGGCCGCGAGTAAAATACTCTACGCGGCGCTGGGCATCGATTTCGAGGGCCGTGAACCCGGCGAAGTGACCATCCGCCGGTGTTACTTCAGCCGCTTCTATTCCGCCGGCATCTGCCGGATGATGAGCTCGGCCGACGCGGGCGTCGCCGCCGGCCTTTCGGGCGGCGGCCGGCTCGCCTTTTCGCAGAGGATCACCCAGGGCGCGGATGTCTGCCTGGCCCGCCTCGAAATCGGGGAGCCGGTCCGGTGAAGCGGGCCGTCGTCGTCGGCAGCGGCGCGGGCGGGGCCGCGGCCGCCATGGTACTCCAGGGCGCCTGCGACGTCACCGTCCTCGAGGCCGGAAATGCGTTCCGGCGGATAACAATGAAGATGGCCACCCTCGACAGGTGGAGGAAGCTCGGCCTCCGGCTTGACGTCGGCTGGATCCAACGGCTATTCCCGGCCATGAGGGTCGCCAAGACCGAAGACATGGTCCTCGTTTACGGCAAAGGCTTGGGCGGCACGACGACACTCTCGACCGGGAACGCCCTCCGCCTCGACGCCGGCCTCAAAGCGATGGGGATCGACCTCGACGCCGAATTCGAGGAGATCGGCCGGGAGATACCGATTTCCACGGCCCACCGGGAACGCTGGGGAGAGACGGCGCGGCGCCTTTTCGACGTCTGCGGGAAGATGGGGCTCGAGCCCCGGGTTTCGCCCAAGCTGGGCGACTATTCCCGCTGCCGGCACTGCGGCCGGTGCATCCTGGGGTGTCCTTACGGCGTGAAATGGGACAGCCGGGCGTTCCTCGACACCGCTCAAAAAAAGGGCGCGCGGCTCGTCACCGGGGCGACGGTCGACCGGGTGGTGCTCGGAGACGGCCGGGCGAAGGGAGTTGAAGTCCGGACCGGCCGGCGCCGGCGCGAATTCCTCCCCGCCGACCTTGTTGTTGTGGCCGCGGGCGGCCTGGGCACGCCGCCGGTCCTCGAGCGGTCGGGCATCCGGGGGCAGCCGCGGTTATTCGTCGACCCGGTCCTGACCCTGGCCGCCGAATGGCCCGGCGCGCGCCTCGATACCGAAGTCCCGATGCCGTTCATCGTGGACAGGGGGAAATTCATCATCTCCCCCTATTTCGACCTTCTGAGCCATTTCTTCGGCGGGGGATGGCGCTGGCGTTCCCCGGATGTCCTGAGCCTGATGATCAAGCTGGCCGACGAGCCGGCGGGGGAGGCCGGGGCGCACGGCATCCGCAAGGCGCTGACGCCTCTGGACAAGGCGCGGCTGGCGGAGGCCGTAGATGTTACAACCGAGATCATGGTCCGCGCCGGCGTCCGGAAAGAAAGGATCCTGCGGGGGATGATCAACGCCGGGCATCCGGGGGGCATGTTCCCGCTGACGCAAAACGAGAAGGACACGTTCCATCCGCCCGCGCTGCCCTCTAATGTCTATATCGCGGACGCGTCCCTGTTTCCCGACTCCCTGGGCAAACCCCCGATCCTGACGATCATCGCCATGGCCAAGCGCGTTGGCCGCGTCTGCCGCGAACGGCTGGCCTGACTCTACCGTTTCGCCTCTGATTCCTTCTCTTGCTTCAGCCTTTCGCGTGCGTCGGCGAACATCGGTTCGGCGTAGGCCGAAGGCCAGGTGCGGTCCTCGAAGCTCCTCTTTTCGACCAGGCTCAGGAAGCCCCGGAACTCCCCGAAGTAGGAGCCGTAGACGTGGAAGCTGTCGGAGATGTCCGCGTATCTCCCGACTCGGACCTGCCGCCCGGAGCGTTCGGCGATCTTTCCCGCAATCCGGCGCTGGAGGTCGGTCAGGGCGAAGGCGTTCATGAAGGCGGCCTTGTAGGCGTCGCGCGACCGCCAGTGCGTATTCATGTTGAGGACAAGCTCATCATCGTCGCCCGCGAGAAGCCGGCACCAGACGCGCTGCAGGCACGGGGGGTCTTCGGTTTGGATGTCGAGCTTCGGGTTCCAGGTGATGGCTTGGGCTCGGCGAGAGTGGCCCGTCCGGCTGAGCCTGTCGATGATGGAGTTGATCTGGTCGATCGTCCGGCCTTCGATCTCGTAAGCGAACAGGCGCTTGTGGTAGGTATAGGTCCACTTGCCCTCCTCGGGCGCGATCCAGTGGTCATGGACGCCGTCGACGACCTCCTGGCGGTAGACCTCGAGGTCTTCCAGCCCGCCCGGGAAGGCGCGATGGAGCCGCGGCTCGAGGAACGGGTCTTCGACGACCCACATCATGGTGCAGTCCCGGCTGGGCGGGTCGCCGGGTTTGTCGTATTCGGTCCTGATGGCCTCGCCCTGTTCCCAGCAGGCCAGGACCGCCTTCTCCCAGGCCTCGGGCAGAGTCTGTCCGGTAACGCAAAGGGTCGGGATCCGGCCGTTCATGTTGACCTCACCAGGACGAAATTTTATCCGTCCCGCTTTTAGCACAGCCGGAGGGCAAGGTCAAACGCAGATGGCATCAGCTATTTATGACGAGAACAGGTCCTTTCACGGCGCGTCTCCTTCGCCTTCGCCCAAATTTTCGGCCACCAACCTTGGCCGGAGACGTTGACATACTTCGAGGCCTCCCCTGAGTGCCCGGGCGAGGAAGGAGGAGTTAATGACTATAGATAATATTCTGGTGAGTGTCTCAGCAGGAAATGCGCTCAGACGTTGAGGAACTAACGCCATGCCTTGCATTCTCACTGTTGATAATATCTCAGTCCCTAGGCATTTTGACACAATTTGGACCCTATGCTATAAATTGGCAGACGAATATTACCCGCATGGGGTGAGCATGTTAACTGGTGCGTTCACGCTTTTAATGACCCCGTTCAACGAGGACCTGGAGCTTGACGAAGAGGGGCTGAGGACGCTCGTCAGGCTCCAGGTTAAGGCCGGAATTCACGGCCTGGCGCCCCTCGGCGTAACCGGCGAGAGCCCGCTTCTCTCTGACGACGAGATCAAGAGGGTCGTCGAAATCGTCGTCGAGGAAGCCGGGGGCAAGTGCCGGGTCGCGCCTGACACCTGCTCGAACAACCTGGACCAGACGATTCGGCGCGCGAAGCTCTACGCCGATATCGGCTGCGACTTCGCTGTCGTCTTCGCTCCCTTCCTCGTCAAGCCCACCCAGGCCGGGCTCATCGATTTTTACGAGGCCGTCGCCAAAAGTTCGCGGATACCGGTCATCATCCACAACTCGCCCGACCGGGTCGGCGTCAACATCGAGCCCAAAACCTACGCGCGGCTCATCGAAAACAATAACATCCTCGCCACCAAGGATGGGAAAAAAGAGCTAGACCACCTGGCCAAGATTCTTTACCTCGCGAAGGGTAAGGACTTTGCCCTCTTTACCGGGAAGGACACCACGGCCTACCCGCTGATGTGCTTCGGCGGGAGCGGCGTTTTTACTGTGGCCGGGAACATACTCCCCGAGGTGATGCGTGACCTCGTGGATTTCTGCCTGCGTGGCGAGTTCGAGAAGGCTGAGAGAATCCACTTCACCTATTATGAGCTCTTTGAGGCCTTGAGGCTGGAGACAAACCCGATGGCCGTGAAAGAGGCGCTGGCCATGCTGGGTTTGCCCGGTGGCGGACTGAGACCGCCGCTCACTCGGCTGGGCGAGTCGAACCGCGAGCTTCTCAAGAGACTCCTCAAGGAGAGGCGTCTGATTTGACCGGAATCACGATCAAGGCTCCAGCGACCATCGCCAACTTCGGGCCCGGGTTCGATATTTTCGCGCTGGCGCTCGAACGGCCCTTCGACATCCTGAAAATCCGTCTCAACAAATCGGGCGCCGTCGGAGTCAGGATTACGGGTCGGAATGACGCCCTGCCCACAGCCGCCATGCAAAACACCGCCGGGCTGGCCGCCTGCCATTTTTTCGAGCGCGTCGGACGGCCAGCCGGAGTCGATATCGAGATCGTCAAGAGCATGCCCGTAGGCTCGGGACTGGGCTCCTCGGCCGCTTCCGCGGCCGGGGCCGTCTACGGACTGAACAAGCTCCTGGGGACCGGACTCAACGAGATGGAGATGATCGAGATCGCCAGCCTGGGCGAGGTCGCTTCAGGCGGAACGCCCCATGCCGACAACGTCGCCGGCTGCCTGCTCGGGGGGTTCATTTTTGTCAGGAGTTACCGCCCGCTCGATGTGATCCGGCTGGAAGCGCCCGAAGTGCCGGTGGTCGTGGGGGTGCTCAGGAAATCCCAGACGACGACCCGGGGGCTTATCGCCGAGCAGTTCAGCCTGGTTCAGGTCAAGGAGCAGATGTCCTGGTGTTCGGCCCTCGTTCACGCCGTCCTGACTCAAGACCTGAAAAAAATCGGCGGGGCGATCAACCGCGACCACATCTCCGAGCCGGCAAGGTCCAGGTTCATTCCGGCCTACGATGACCTGAAGAAAAGAGTCCTGGGGAGCGGTGCGCTGGGCTTCAACGTCAGCGGCGGAGGGTCGTCGGTGTTTGCAATCTGCCAGGAAGGGACCGCCGAGCTGGTCCTCCGGGTCATGGAATCCTTTTACGAGGAACGGGGAATCCCGGCGGAAACCATCCTGACAAGGGCTTCGAACCAGGGACTGCGGGAAATCGAATGACATCTCGGAAGATCGCCGAACTCATCGCCGGGAGCCGGAAAAAAACTCCGGCTAAGGTGTTTTTGCGGGGCGAATTCCTGGCCGAGGACTTTGAAAATGGCGGGTTTCAGGCGTTCGGCGAGGGCGGCTTCTGGGTGCTCATCGGCGATTACGCCGCAATGGAGAAATGGCTGAAGCGCCACAAGTCCCGGGTCCGGGATTGCCACGTCGAGATCAACGGCCGCAATTCCGCCCTGCCGCTTCTCGACCTCCGGAAGGTCAAGGCCAGGGTCGAGCCGGGAGCCGTCATCAGGGAAGGCGCCCGTCTGGGAGATCATTGCGTGATCATGATGGGGGCGGTCGTCAATATCGCCGCCGTGATCGGGGCCAGGACCATGATCGACATGAACGCGGTCCTCGGGGCCCGGGCGATTGTCGGCAGGGACTGCCACGTCGGGGCCGGGGCGGTGATCGCCGGCGTCCTGGAGCCGCCGAGCGCGAAACCGGTCCGGATCGGCGACAATGTCCTGGTGGGCGCGAACGCCGTCGTGCTCGAGGGTGTAAAAGTCGGCCGGGGGAGCGTGGTGGCAGCCGGCGCCGTGGTCGTTAAGGACGTCCCGCCGGGCGTCGTGGTGGCTGGGGTCCCGGCTAAGGTCATTAAGTGGGTCCGGGAAATCCAGGAAAAGGAAAAAATATCTTTGGTCAAGATTCTGAGAAGAATCTAGGAAGATGTCTTCAGTCCATCTTCACTTGGTGACGATGGGTTGCCCCAGGGTTTCAATTCTGCAAGGCCAGATCGGGGCCGGGCTAAAATGGACATACTGGAACTGACTAGAGCACTGGTCGATATCCCCTCGGTTACGGGGTCGGAAGCCGTGATCGCCGATTTCATAGCCGGTCATCTCCGGAAGCTCGGGCTCGAGGTGAGGGAGCAGACCGTCGAGGGGAAGCGGAGAAACGTCCTCGCGACCCTCGGCCCCGGCCCGCGGGTCGTCTTCTGCACCCACATGGACACCGTGCCGCCGTTTATCGGCGCGACCGAAGATGACACTTTTATCCGTGGCCGGGGAGCGGGGGACGCGAAGGGGAGTCTGGCCGCGATAATGCGCTGCGCCGGGGAGCTCAAAGACGAAGGCGCCGCCGGCGTCGGCTTTCTTTTTGTCGTGGGCGAGGAAACGGACAGCGCCGGCGCAAAGAAAGCCAATGAGCTGGGGATCGCGCCCGATTTTACGGTCGTCGGCGAGCCCACCGAAAATAAGCTGGGGTTCGGACATAAGGGGCTGATGAGAGTAAGAATCGCGGCGTCGGGACGGGCCGCGCACTCCGGTTATCCGCACCTTGGCGACTCGGCCATTGATAAGCTGCTGGATACGCTCGTGAAGATCCGCGCCATGGATTTCGAGGACAACCCCGCTTGGGGAAAAACTCTCGTCAACATCGGGAAGATCGAGGGGGGAGTCGCCCATAATGTCGTCCCCGATTCCGCCGGTGCGGTCGTTTCGCTCCGGGTCGGCGCCAACTGGCCCCGCGTCGTCGAGAAGCTCAAAGCGCTGAGCAGCGGGGGAGTGGCGGTCGAGATCCTGTCCTGCGCCGAGCCGCAGGCGCTGTTCACCCTGCCGGGATACGAGTTGGCCGTCCTTCCTTACGGAACGGACATTCCGCATCTGGCGCGGTTCGGGAGAAAGCTCCTCCTCGGGCCCGGCTCGGGCGAGACCGCGCACACGGTCGACGATAGGGTGGACAAGCGGCAGCTCGCGGAGGCGGTGGGGATCTATAAAAAACTCGCCGGGGAGCTTCTGGCTGTCAAACCGGAGTGAGCTCAGGGGCCGGGCGGCAGCGGCCCGGTTTTATTTCCGCTTGGTGAATCCCGAGATCAGCACGCCCACGCCGACGGCGATGAGTATGAGCGGCCACCAGTCCTCGAACCCGATGAGGTGGGCGCCGCCGATCACCATCAGGATGCACCCGGCGATGACCTTGCCGCCGGCGCCCTTCCGGCCCTCGGCCGAGGAGGCCCGGAAGAGCGCGTCGACGATCAGGATCCCGCCCAGGCCGACGAGAAAGTAGGCCCACCAGTCCGACCAGCCGAGGCGCCCCATCTCGGAGAGGAGAAAGAGAACGCCCAGCAGGATCAGGATGAGTCCGCCGGTCAGGCTGGGAAGCGGGCGGCTTTTTTCGGAAGGAACGTTTTCAACCGGGTTTGGGTTCGTGACTTCGCTCATTTTGGCCATCCTTTATCGACGAACAGGCGCTTGCCCCCAGGCGGCCGATGGTCAACAATTACCATAGCTCCGCGGCATGGTCAACCACTAAAGGAAGTCATCTTCTATGATGACGTGATGCCGGCGGACATCGCGGGCCGGCAGGGCGCCGGTCCCCGCGAAATCCGGTTGCCGCGGCCCGGGTTTTTCGATACAATGGCGAAAACAACGGAGATCCAATGAACATCGCGGCCATCATCAGGTCCATGCGGCCGGCGCAGTGGACGAAGAACCTGTTCGTCTTCGCCGCCCTGATCTTCGCCCGGAGGTTCTTTTCGCCCCGCGACCTGGCGCTCACCCTGGGGGCGTTTCTCGTGTTCTGCGTCGTCTCCGGCGCCTTCTATATCTTCAACGACATCAAGGACTGCGAAGAGGACCGCGCCCACCCCAAGAAGTGCCTGCGGCCGATCGCCCACGGCGACCTCGGCAAAGGCCAGGCGATGGCGGCTTCGATCATCTTGACCGTCATCGGCCTCGTCGCGGCCTTTCTCCTCCACCGCAACTTTTTTTATGCCGTGGTCATCTATCTTGCGCTTCAGCTCGCCTATTCCCTGAAGCTCAAACACGTCGTCATCCTGGACGTCTTCGTCATCGCCGCGGGGTTCGTCGTCCGGGTCGTCGCCGGCGGCCTGGTCATCGACGTTCCGATATCGTCCTGGCTCCTCATCTGCACGACGCTCCTGGCGCTCCTTCTCGCCATGGGAAAGAGGCGCCACGAGCTCATCCTCCTCGAGGATAAGGCGATCCATCACCGGGCGATCCTCAAAGAGTACAGCGCTTATCTCCTCGACCAGATGATCGCCGTCGTGACGGCCTCGACGCTCATCGCCTACTGCCTCTACACCATCTCCCCGGAGACCGTCGCCAAGTTCGGCACCGAGCACCTCATCTGGACGGCGGCCTTCGTCCTCTACGGCATCTTCCGCTACCTGTATCTCATCCACCAGAAAGGGAAGGGGGGGAGTCCGGAGGAGCTCATCATCCAGGACAAGCCGCTTCTCTTCAACATCGTGCTCTGGATCGGCGCCGTCATCCTGATCATCTATCTGAAATGAGGCCATGAGACCGTCATGACCCGCTCCAAAGTCGCCGTCCTCAAGACCACTCCCGGGACCGTGCTCGACGATTACGGGAAGCTGATGCGCCTGGCGGATTACAGCCGGTATCTCCCCAAGGACAAGGACACGGCCCTCAAGATCAACATCTCCTGGCACTACTATTACCCCGCCTGCTCGACGACGCCGTGGCAGCTCGAGGGGGTCATCAAGACGCTCCTCGAGGACGGTTACTCGCGGGACCGGATCCACGCCTGCCACAACAAGACGGTCGTCGTCTCGGCGAAGCGCGGCGAGGTGGCGAACAAGCAGCTCCCGGTCGTCCGAGAAATACGGCCTGCGGAACATCCACCTCTACGAGGACGGCGAGGAGTGGGTCTGCTACGAGCCCAAGTCGAAGATGCGGGTGCTCCACGACATCTACCCGCGCGGGATCGAGATTCCCAAGCGCCTGATCGGCGAGAACGTCCTCCATCTTCCGACCATGAAGACCCACGTCTTCACGACGATGACGGGCGCGATGAAGAACGCCTTCGGCGGCCTGCTCCACGAGAAGCGGCACTGGACCCACTCGGTCATCCACGAGACGCTCGTCGACCTCCTGGCCATCCAGAAGGAGATCCACACCGGGATCTTCGCGGTCATGGATGGGACGATCGCCGGCGACGGACCGGGGCCGCGGTGCATGGTGCCTCATATCAAGAACACGATCCTGGCGAGCGGCGACCAGGTGGCGATCGACGCGGTCGCGGCCAAGATGATGGGTTTCGACCCCCTGAGCCTGCCGTTCATCCGCTTGGCCCACGAGGCGGGGCTGGGCTGCGGCGACCTGCGCGAGATCGAGATCGTCGGCGAGGACATCGAGGGCGTCAACTGGCATTTCCGCGGGGACAAGCAGACGTTCGCGAGCTACGGCCAGAAGCTCATCTACCACGGGCCGCTCAAGCCGCTCGAGACATTCCTGTTGCGGACGGTGCTCGCGCCCTGGTCATACCTCGCTTCGGTCATCTTCCACGATTACTTCTGGCATCCGTTCATCGGCCGGGAGCGGACGCGCCGCGTCCTCCGCAGCTCCTGGGGCAAACTCTTCCAATCCTATTAGGATTGTCGGATTGCCGATCAGGATTGGGGAGGGGCCAAGTTAACTAGTTAAAGCTAATTATAAAACCGTCAGTTTAGAGACCGAAACCCACTTATAGGCACGTTTTTCGGCCATAAAACGGCATCCAAAAAGGACGAATTATCTAATATCTTAATCCCAAGGGTAGCTGATCTTGGTCAGGCGGCCGCCATGGCGTGCCGAGTCCAGGGCGTACAGCCCGGGGAGCGTCATTCGAAGGGCATCCTTGATGCCGACGGCCGGCGCCGCCTGGCCCTCGATCGCGTCCGCGAAGTTCTTCAGCATGACGTAATCCGCGCCGCCGTGCTCGCCGATCCCGGCGGCGGCCTGGAACTCGGGCCGCGCCTCGGCGACCGGCAGCTTCGTCAGCCCGTGCATCCCGTATGTGTTCCGTGAGGAGAAAAGCACCTGGCTTTCGCCCCCGGCCAGGGGCTGAGTTTTTTCGAAGTAGCCCGCGGTGCCGTAGAGGACGTAGCGGTGAAAGGGCGCCGGGTGGCTGGTGATGAACGAGGTCAGGAGCTTGACGACCGTCCCCTTGGCTGTCCGGAAGAGAGCGGTCATGGCGTCGTCGTCGCCCGGGTCGCCGTGATGCTGTCCTCCCGTCGAAAAGCAGGCGACTTCAGTGAGCTCCTCGCCGATCCATTTGAGGATCGGCCCGAGCGAGTGCGTGCAGTAGCGGATCGGGGCGAAGTGCTTCCGCCACGGCGTGAGCGCCGTGAGCCAGCCGATGTCGGCGACGTATTCGGCCTCCGCATAATAGGGCTTGCCCAGGGCGCCTTGCCGGATCAGGTCGGCGCCGGTCTCGACGAACCCCCAGAAGTTCGTTGTCGCCCCGAAAGTATAGACGGATTTTGCGCGGTTGGCGGCCTCCCAGAGAGGAGCGGCTTCGCCGGTCTCTTGGACTGCGGGAACATCGCTCATCACATGGAGGCCGCGGTCGAGAGCCGCGATACAGATGGAGGTGTGCGTTTCGGGCGGGGTCTCGACGAGCACGGCGTTGACCAGGCCGGAGTCGAACATCTCCTCGAAGCGTTCGAACAGGCGGATACCCTCGATCTCCCGCTGGGCGTTGTCCCTGGCGGCGTCGCCCGTCTCGACGACGGCCGTGATCTTCAGGCGGTCGACCGAACGGCACGCATCCCGCAGCACCCGTCCGCGCAGGCCATATCCTATTATTCCGATATTAATGCTCGCCATGATTGCCTCCTAGCCTTTCCTGTCTGAACGCGTCGGATCTCTTCCTTCCGACCTCCTCGGGTGGAGGAGAAGCAGCCGGTGATGCCGTCATTTATTTTTAGCGCTATTCTATTCGCTGATTCCTAAAAGGCGGGCCGGCGTCTCCTCTTCGATCGCCTGTCTCACCTTCTCGGGCAATTCGAGCTTCCTGAACTGCGCCCAGCGGAACCAGAGAACGATATCGTCCCTGTCCGAAGTGGACATGTCCGACCCCACGCAGAGCTGCTCGGGACGGACCTCCCGGATAATCTCAGCCATCCCCAGTTCGCGCGGGCCGCTGAGGCACAGGATAAAATCCGGGTAGCGCTGGGCCGCCGCGATCGCCTCCCGCCAGAGGTCTCCGAGACCCGCGTGGCCGCTGATGACCGTCAACCCGGGAAAATCCCGGCACAGCCGGGCGCACTGGAGCGGATGAGAATAGAGCGGCGAGCCGTCATGAAAGATGATGGCCAGGCCCAGCTCAAGGGATAGCCCGGCGACGGCGTCCATCTCCGGCGAGCTGACCGAAAAGCCCTGGAGCCAGGGATGGAGCTTCAGCACCTTCGCGCCCCGCTCGAGGGCGCACCGCCGGACCTCGTCCAGGGCCGGCGCGCCCATCAGCGGATTCACCGTGAACGCGGGGAAGAGGCGGCCCGGCGCCCCGGCGCAATAGCGGAAGACCCGGTCGTTGTCCGCCGGATGGTCCGAGCAGCTCGAAAACAGGCCGGCAAAAGGCATGATGAGCGCGGCTTCGACGCCGGCTTTCTCAAGCCGGCCCAGCGTCCGCTCCGGCGTGTCATCCGGCGCGACGGCCCCTCCCCAGGAACCGAGATGGCAGTGGAGATCGATGATCATCGGGCCCCCCCTCCGAGAAGCTTCTCGAGGTTCGAGGCGAAGACCTTATCGAGGTCGGCGGGGGAGGCGACATAGCGCGATATCTTTTCGACCTCGAGGCCCATCGCGTTCAACGGATGGTTCGAGCCGTAGAGGACCCGCTCCGTGCCCACCGCCTCGATCAGGATCCTGATGACGACGGGAAGATGCGTGGACGTCTCGACGAAGATGTTCGGCGCGGCCTTGTAGGCGAAGACGACGTCGTTCCAGTAATCGCTGTAGGCGGCGTGGCCCATGATGAACCGCCCCTCGGGATAGCGCAGGCAGAGCTCGCTCAGTTGAAAGGGCGACGACGCGACGGCCGTTCCGGTGTGAAAGTAGACGGGTTTCCGGCCGTCGACGGCGGCTTCGACGACCGGCCGCGCCACCGGGTCGATGATCTGGAAACCTTGAAGCACCGGGTGGAGCTTCAGGCCCGCGGCGCCCAGGTCGAAGGCCCGCTTGACCTCCTCGACCGCGGCCGCCCCGAACCAGGGGTTCGCCGTACAGAAAGCCGTCAGCCGGTCCGGATGCCGCCCCATCGCCTCGAGGACCGCCTCGTTACCCTCCCGGTTCGCGACGGCGATCTGCCGGTCGGCCGGGACGATGACGGCGCGCTCGACGCCGCAGGCATCCATCTCCTCGAGGAGCGAATCGGCCGTGACCGTGTAATCCAGGCCCCGGCCCAGGTGGCAGTGGGCGTCGTAAATGCGCATAGTCTAGCCTTTTCCGAGCTGGGCGATGACCGAGTGGAGGCGGTCGGCGTCACGCTTGGCGGTTTCCTCGGCCCCCACGAGATAGGCGAGTATGAGCCGGGGCACGGCCCGCTCGGCCGCCGGGCAGGTCCCGTCCTCGTAGCGCGCGGAATGCCCCGTGTTCTCGGGCGCTCGAAAGGCGTGGGCGCGGCGTTCGCTGATGACCGGGTGCTTATAGGCCGGCATGCCCGTGTAGCCGATGGAAACCGAGGTCAGCCCCGCCTCCTTCACGGCCGCCCTGAATTCGTCGAGAGCGGGCGCTCCGCCGCCGGCGCTTTCGTCGAGCGTTGCCGCCCAATGATAAAAGCTGTGCTCGGCGCCGTCCGGGCCGCGCTGGAGCTTGATCCACGGGCAGCCCGCGACCGCCCGGTCGAAAAGCGCCGCCTTCCGGCGCAGCCCGGCGATGAATTCCGGCATCGTCTCGAGCTGCGCCAGCCCGACGGCGGCCGTAAGGTCGTTCATCCGGTAGTTATAATCGAGATTATAAGCGACCGATAGAAAGGTCGGCGCCCCGGCCTGCGCGCCGAGCTTGGCCGCGATCTCGTCGGACGAAGTCGTCGCCATCCCGCCGTCGCCCGTCGAGAGCTGCTTGCTGGCCTGGAAGCTGAAGCAGCCGACATCTCCCCAGGCCCCGGTCATCCGCCCCTTGTAGGACGCGAACAAAGACTCCGCGCAGTCCTCGATGACGAAGAGCTTATGCCGCCGGGCGATCTTCAGGATCCTGTCCATGTCCGCCGGCAGCCCCCAGGCGTGGGTGACGATGATCGCCCGGGTGCGCTCCGTGACGAGCGGTTCGACCGTGTCCGGGTCCAGGTTGTGGGTCACCGGGTCGATGTCGGCAAAAACCGGAATGGCCGAGTTGTAGAGGACCGCGAGCGCGCCGAAGATGAACTCGGAATCGCAAATGACCTCGGTCCCGGGGCCGGCGCCGGCGCACAGCACGGCGCTGTGGAGGGCGCACATGCAGTTCGCCATGGCCACGGCGCGCTGGGCCCCGATCGCGCGGGCGAAAGCCGCTTCGAATCGGGGGACGAACGTGCCGCCCATGATGCTCGAAAGGTGTCCCGAAACGAGCACCTGCTTGAGATAGGGGAGGTCGTTTCCGGAGTAATCCCGCCCCGCTCCCGCTTTTTCCTGTTCGATCAGATCGTCATCGTCGGGCATAGTGCGCATCCTTCCGCCGGGTGTCTGGCCGCCCGGCCGGTCATTTTTCGTTGATCCGGGTGAGCTTCCAGGCGTCGGGGGTCATGTTGTTCCCGGCGACAACCCAGAGCGCATCCTGATAGACGAACAGGCTCGACGCGTGGCGCGGCGGCCACGGCGTGTCCGGAACCTCGAACCAGGCTTTCCCGTCCTCGGACCACCAGGCGTCGTTCCGGTTTTTTCCGCTCCAGCCCTCGAGCACCCACAGCCGGCCGTCGAAGACGGCGACATCGTGGTACTGGCGCGGTTCCCAGGGCGCGCGGTCAAGAACCTTTTCCCAGCGGAGGCCGTCGGGCGAGCTCCAGACCTCGTTGTAGTAGTTCCGCTTGGGAGTGGTCGGGGTATCGTAGGTGCCGCCGCCCAGGATCCAGATCCTGTCCTTGAAAACGGCGCTGCCGCCGATCATGCCGCGCGGCGACCAGGGCGCGTGCTCGAGGACCCTCGTCCATGTCACGCCGTCTTCCGTGCTCCAGACGTCGTTGTGGAAGACCTCGGGCTCGGGGGCGAACGGCGGGACCGTCTGGCCGCCCATCACCCAGATCTTGTCCTTGAAGGCCACGGTGTAGTGGAGCGCGCGCGGCGCCCACGGCACCCGGTCGGTGATCTCGTCCCAGTTGACGCCGTCGGCGCTCGCCCAGACGTCGTTCTGGTAATGCCCGCGGAGCGGGTCGCCGCCGACGATCCACATACGATTGCGATGGACGACGTACCCGGCCGTGTGCCGCCCTTCCCAGGGAGCGGCTGGATTGACGAGCGTCCAGGCCGCGCCGTCGGTCGACGACCAGACCTCGCTGTTGGTGTGACCCTTGACGGCGAAGTGGACGGGGTCCTCCGGGTTCCAGCCGCCCAGCAGCCACATCTTGCCGTTGAAGACGAGCGCGCCCGCGCCGTCCCGGGCGGCGAACGCCGCCTGCTTTCGTGACGCAGGTCCATTTGTACTGCGCAGTCTTCGCCGGCTGAGGGCTTGAAATCAGGACGGCGGCCCCGATGACGCCGACTGCCGCCGCGGCCGCCGAAAACAGGAGTATCCGGATGGAAGGTATTTTCATGGACGGAATCATAATTCGGGCCCTCGGTGCGAGTCAAGAAAATGGCAGCGATGAATACAGAAACCGTTTTGCTTCATCTTTTTCATCGAATGCCTTAGGCACCGGCAACTCGCGCTGCTTGGTCGCATACATAACGCTTCATTAGGCCTGGTGAACCGCGTCACCGGGCGCCCGGAAGAGGCTGTTATGAGCCGGCACGCACGCTGAAAGACGTCCGCGTGTTGGCGAGCGCCCCCGTGGCTTTGTCTCCGGCGTGGATATAGATCAGGTATTTTCCCTCGGGTACCAAGTCGAGCGGGAATTCGAGAAAACTGAGGACGATGTTCCTCAGCCGGGCCCTGTTCATCAATTGAAAGGGGACATGGAGCGCCGCGCCGGAGTCCGCGTTGACCAGGCTGGCCGAAAAAGCCAGGCCTGTCTCGTCAGGGAGCAAGGTCGTCATGGGGACCACGACCGTGACCTTTCCTCTGCCCGCCGGAATCTCGCCCAATACGGGCGTGAACCGTGCTTCATCGAAGGGATAGATGTCGCGCCAGGACAAAGAGTCGCTCCTCTCCCGGGTCTTCCCCTCGATACAACCGAGCCTGCCTCCCTCGACAAGCATAAGCGGCGAGCCCAGGACCAGCGTCGAGGGGCCGCGCTTGGCGATATTGACGGCGCTCGAGGCGACGGCGCTCTGCCCCGTATCCAGGTCCCTGATGACCAGGCGGCACTTATATTGGCCCGGCTGCGGCGCGATCCCGGAGGAGAACAAAAGCTCTTTCCCCCTGTAATCGGCCAGCTTGACGGTCGCCCGCTGCAGGCTGGCGAGGTTATCCTTCTCGTCAAAGAAAAGGGCGACGAATTCCGCAGTCTTGCCGCCGAAAGCGTCGAGGGTGTCCTTAGGGATCTTCGAGATCGTGCGCAGGCGCGTGCCCTCTCCCGCGTCGTAAGACAGTGCGGTCATCGACAGCCGCTTGGGCGCCTGAAGGTCGGACCGCTCGTTAAGGGCCAGGTCGAAAAGCTGGAGCTCTTTTTCGATCTTCGAGAAGTCGCGGAACGGCTTGGGGTTGAAGTAGCCCGACTGGGTCCGGACCTGGCAGCCTTTTCGTTTAACGGAAACTTTAATGTTGCGGAACTCGCCGTCCGGGGCCGTGGAGATGGCGTAGCCGATGACGTAGTAAGCCCCCGTGATGTCTTGAACCTTGTCCAGGCTTTCTTCGTAGAAGGTGATGTTCGAAAAATACTGTCCGCCGGTCTGCTTGCTGAGCCGCCGCAGCGTGTCCTGACCTGTCGTCTTGTCGTCGCGCAGTGGGCTCGAAGTCGAACGGCGCACGCCGTCGGCGCTGAACATCCCGCCCAGCCCTGTTTCGAATTGCATTTCGTCATAGGCGAAAAGTGAAGAGAGCTTCGATGATTCCCGGGTGTCGAAAGCGTAGAATGAACAGTTAGAAGCGGAGAACTCCTTCAACATCGACTCCTGGAGCGGCTGCAGCGTCGATTCCCCGAGCTCGAACTGTGATTGGGCGGTGCTCCTGACGTTGCCGATACCTGAACCGGCAACGCGGCCGCTGTAGATGAGGGAATATGGAATACCGGTAGAGAAGAAAAGGATGTTCTTCTGCCCCGGGACGAGCCGCAGCGCCTTGGCCGCCGACGCCAAGTTAAGGAAGTAGTTCCGGACCTGGAGCTGGGAATCCCGGCGTTGGCCCTCGATCTTATTGAGGGCGACGCGGAAATTCTGGTCGGGCGGGGGTCCGTCATCCGCGATGGATGCCAATTGCCAGTAAGCCTGCTCAACTTCCTCTGCCCGGCCGGAGATTTCTTTCCCTGTAATCTTGGTCACAGCCTCGCGGACTTTGTCATGGTCGGTGGCAAAGTACTCATGAACCTTGAGCCCCTTGATCATGGAATACGAAAACAACGCGACTTCGTCTCCCGGCAGGACCTGGGTATCGAGAAAGTGAAGGGCCGCCTGGACGCCGGCCACGACGCCCTTTTGGCTGTTGAAGGCGAAATCGAAGAAAAGGATGAACCTCCGATTGAGCGCCCGGGTCTCGACCGGCGTTTCGATTAAAGTTTCAGCTTCTGCCGGCCGACGGTTCTCTTCCGGAGCGGGCTGAAGCTCATGCTTCTCGAATTCTGTGATCGCGACGGGCTGGCCGTTGTCGAGGACGGTGAAGTCGTCTTTGGTCAGGTCCGTGACCGGCTTCCCGTCCTTGTCCGTGACATAGACTTGGATGAGCTTCAAAGATACGGTCACTTCGTACTGCAGCGGCTTCTGAGCGTCGGGTCTTTCCTGGGGAGGATAAGTGACACCCGAAAGGAGCGCGGCGACCGCGAAAAGCCTGAGAAATGTTCCCAACCTACTTCTCGAAATCCGTCTCGGTTTCGACGGTGAAGAACTTGTATTCCTTGTAGACGACCTTGGTCACCGCCCGGACGAACCTGGCGCCGTCCTTGTCGACGTAGGCTTCCTCGGTCAGGTCGAGGCTCGGGAACCGCAGGCCGTTCTTTTCGAACCCGAACTCGGTGTCAGGCGTGACCTCGGGGGTTGGATTCGAATCTCTTCGCTCGCTGCTCGATGATCTCGCGGCGGCCTGCCGGAGGGCTTTAGCTCTCATGCGCTTCACCCCCTCGCATAATCCATCCGTTCTTATTCATAGCATATTCTATGCCAAGATCGAAAAAGAATTTTCAGGGAAGATTGCCGATGATGCGCCGAGCGCATGTCCACTTAATGTATCAGGTGTCCCCCCCCCGGTGACACCCGCCTTCAATGCTGCTCAGTAGCATCTTAACTCCGGTTCGAGGCTCGGCAAAGGATGATCCCCGGCCTGCGCGGCGAATGAAAGGAGAGCAAGCGCAATGGCGGGCAGGTTCATGACGTGGCGATGTCCCCGGGGGCCGAGTGGCGACGGGCACGAGGTGGCAGTTGGCCGGTCATTCCTCGCCCGAGATCTTGGCGAACTCCTCCATGAGCTTCCGTTGCTCGGGGGAGAGGCGAGCGGGGATGGCGACGTTGACGCGGACGAGCTCGTCCCCCACGCCCTTGCCCCGGAGGTCGCGGATCCCTCTCCCTTTCAGCCGAAAGGTCCGGCCGGGCTGGGTGCCGGCGGGGATCTTCATCTTGACGGAGCCGTCGAGCGTCGGGACCTCGACCTGGCCGCCGAGCACCGCCTGGCTCAAGCTGACCGTCATTTCCGTGACGAGGTTGTTGTCCTCCCGTTTGAAGACGGGATGCGGCTGGACTTCGATGAGCACGTAAAGATCGCCGGTGCCGGCCGTCCCGGCTTCCCCTTCGCCCCGGACCCTCAGGCTCGAGCCCGTTTCGACGCCGGGCGGAAACTTCACCTTGATAGTCCGTCTGACCTTCTTCCGTCCCTGGCCGCCGCAGTCCGGACAGGGAGAGGTGACGATCGTTCCGGCGCCGCCGCAGCGGGGGCACGGCTGGGCCAGCCGCATTCCCCCTGTCGCCACGGCGACTCTGCCCGGAGCCTTTGCATTGAGGGCAGGCCGTCCGCGGCGTTCCCGGCCTGGCCCCGTTGCCGCCGCACGTCGGACACGTTTCGTAGCGCGGGACCGCGATGGTCTTTTCGGCGCCCCGCGCCGCCTCTTCGAGCGGGATGGCGATCGTGACCCGGAGGTCCCGGCCGCGCTGGCTGGCCGCGCGGCCGCGCGGCCGCCGGCCCCCGGAGATGTCGAACCCGAGGCCCCCGAACAAGCTCTCGAACAGGTTCTCGCCGATCCCGAAGTCGCCCATGTCCTGGAACACGCTTCCGAAATCGGCGCCCCGGAAGATATCTTCGGCCGCGTATTGCTGGTCGATGCCGGCGTGCCCGTACTGGTCGTAGGTGGCGCGCTTCTGGGGGTCCGAAAGGACGGCGTAGGCCTCGGAGATCTCCTTGAACTTCTCCTCGGCTGCCTTTTTCTTCTCGACCGGCACTCGGTCCGGGTGGTGGCGGAGGGCGAGCTCCCGGTAGGCCTTCTTCAGATCTTCGAAGGTCGCGCTCCTCTGGACGCCCAGGATCTCGTAATAATCGCGCTTCGCGGCCATGTTTTCGCCGGCCTCCTCAGGCCGGAAGCCTGAAACCGCGGGGTTTACTTCTGGCCTTTGTCGTCGTCGTCAACGACCTCGGCGTCGACGATGTCCTCGTCCTTCGCCGGCTGCTCCGGGGTCGGTCCGGGCCCGGCCGGCCCGCCGCCGCCCGGCTGGCCCTGCTGCTGTTTGGCGGTCGCCTGGCGGTAGATCTCCTCGGCGAGCTTGTGCGAGGCCTTGGTCAGCTCTCCAGCCCTTCTTGATCCGGTCGAGGTTCTTATCCTTGACGGCGTTTCGAGATCGTTGAGCGCGGCCTCGATGTTCGCCCGCTCGGCCTGGCGTCACCTTGTCGCCGAATTCCTTGAGGGATTTCTCGGTCGCGTAGATCAGGGTATCGGCCTGGTTGACGGCCTCGACCTCTTCCTTCCTCTTGGCGTCTTCGGCGGCGAACTTCTCGGCCTCCTTCACCATCTTCTCGATCTCTTCCTTCGAGAGCTTCTTCGGCGCCGTGATCTTGATCGACTGCTCCTTGCCCGTGCCCAGGTCCTTGGCCGTGACATGGACGATGCCGTTGGCGTCGATGTCGAAGGTGACCTCGATCTGCGGCACGCCGCGCGGCGCCGGCGGGATGCCGACGAGGTCGAACCGGCCGAGCTCGACGTTGTCGTTCGGCCATCTGGCGCTCGCCCTGGAGGACGCGGATGGTCACCGCGGTCTGGTTGTCCGCGGCGGTCGAGAAGATCTGGCTCTTCTGCGTCGGGATGGTCGTGTTGCGCTCGATGAGCTTGGTGTAGCACGCCGCCCAGGGTCTCGATGCCCAGCGACAGCGGCGTGACGTCGAGGAGCAGGACGTCCTTCACCTCGCCCTTGATGATCGCGGCCTGGATGGCCGCGCCCAGGGCCACGCACTCCATCGGGTCGACGCCGCGCTCGATCTTCTTGCCGAAGTAATCCTCGACGAACTTCTGCACGATCGGCATGCGCGTCGGGCCGCCGACCATGATGATCTTGTCGATGTCTGCGCCGCTCGAAGCTCGCGCCGTCCTTTGCGAGCGCGTCCTTGGCGTCGTTAAGGGCCTGCTCGAGGGGCCGCGGCAGCGGTCGATGATCGGGCCGACGAGCTCTTCGAGCTTGGCGCGGTTGAGGGTCATCGTCAGATGCTTGGGCCCGGTCGGCGTCCGCCGTGATGAACGGCAGGTTGATGTCCGTGGTCAGCGTGCTCGAGAGCTCGACCTTCGCCTTCTCCGCCGCCTCGCGCACGCGCTGCATGGCCATCTTGTCCTTCTTCAGGTCGATGCCGGTCTCGCGCTTGAACTGCTTGGCGATGTAGTCGACGAAGGCGTTGTCCATGTCCGTGCCGCCGAGCTGCGTGTCGCCGCTGGTCGAGACGACCTTGAACGCCGCCTTCCTTCCACATCTCCATGATGGTGACGTCGAGCGTGCCGCCGCCGAAGTCGAAGACCAGGATCTTCTGCTCCTTGCCCGCCTTCTCCAGGCCGTAGGCCAGGCACGCGGCCGTCGGCTCGTTGATGATGCGCAGGACCTTCAGGCCCGCGATCTCGCCCGCGTCCTTGGTCGCCTTGCGCTGGTTGTCGTTGAAATACGCCGGGCAGGTGATGACCACCTCCTCGACCGTGTCGCCCAGATACGCCTCGGCGTCCTGCTTGATCTTCTGCAGGATGAACGCGGAGATCTGCTGCGGCGTGTATTCCTTGCCGTAGACCTTGAACTTGAAGTCGGTGCCCATCTTGCGCTTGGCCGCGTAGATCGTGCCTTCGGGGTTGATGGCCGCCTGGCGGCGCGCCGGCTCGCCGACGAGCCGCTGGCCGTCCTTGGTGAACGCGACGAACGACGGGAACGCCTTGCCCGACGCCACGCCCGCGCCTTCCGCCGACGGGATGATGACCGGCCGGCCGCCTTCCATGACCGCGGCCGCGGAATTGGATGTCCCGAGATCGATGCCGATGACTTTTGCCATTGTGTCCTCCTTGTCAGCTGTCTTGCTCCGGAACCTTGGCCACAGGAACGTTTGGATCCGCGATAGACCTGAATTGTTCTGCGGCTGTTCAGGATTAGAGGGGACGGTCTCTGAGAAGACCCGGCCCCGTCTTTTTCTTACAAAAAAATGATAAACGATGCCCGCGCGGGTGTCAAGGAGGGGTGCCCTCTCCTTGACATCCGGGGCCCGGATAACTAGGATTGCCGCATGCCGTCGAGCCTCCAGGGCCGGCCGAGCACCCGGCGGAAGCAAATGCTCAAGTATCCTGGCCGGAGCCTGTCCCTCTCCATCGAATACGCCTTCGACGACATGTTCCGTTCCGGCGGTCGGTCCGTGACACGCTGAAAGGCCCATAAGATCCATGGCCGACGAAAAACAAGACTATCCACCCGAAGATACGGAAGCTCCTTCTGTCCTGCGGGGCCTGAGCCGGCGCCAGCGGAACATCCTCCTCATCACCGAGTCCGCTTTCGTCATCGTCTTCATCGTCGTCTGGCTCGCCTCGGGGCTCCTCCAGAAGAGCACCAACCTTCTTATTCTTTTCCTCTACAGCTTCCCCTCCGAGTTCCTGATGGCCGTCCTTCCCCACGAGCCGGTCCTCATCTATTTCGGCAAGTCCTTCAGCCCCGCCACGGTGATGGCCGTCGCGCTCTCGAGCACGCTGCTCGTCGAATTGACGAACTACTATGCCATCGGCCAACTCTTCGACCTCCGGGCCTTCCAGAAGATCAAGGCGAGCCCGCTGGTCAACAAGGCCGTCAACCTTTTCCTCAAGGCTCCTTTTCCGGCGCTCGTGGTCTTCGCCTTCGCGCCGATCATCTTCTACCCGTTCCGGTTTCTCACCGTCCTTTCGAAATATCCGGCCAGGAAGTATATCCTGGCCGTGGCCCTCGGCCGCGGCCCGAGGTTCTTCCTGCTGGCGTTGCTGGGAAGCCGGGTCGACGTTCCGATCAGCGCCCTGATCCTGTTCACGCTGTCTCTCTTCCTCATGGGTGCCGTGCCGTACACGAGAAGCTATCTGAAAAAGAGGCGCCTCAAGGCGAGGCAGATCGAGGCCGGGGCGGACAGACGCTGCGAATGACCCCCCGGCCCTGGTTCAGGGGAAGGTACGGGACGACCCGGTTCCGCCCGGCCGTCGGAACAGGCTTCAGCCGAGCCCGACAAGGGGCAGGAGCAGCCTGAGGCCGATCCACACCAGGACCCCTCCGCCCAGGTCGACGAACACACCCGCCCGGATCATCCGCATGATCGGCACACGGCCCGATCCGTAAACGATGGCGTTGGGCGGCGTCGAGACGGGCAGCATGAACCCGTAGCTCGCGCCGATGATCGCGCCGATGGCCGGCGGGACCGGGTTGACCCCGGCCGCCCGGGCCACCGAAATGATCACCGGCACGATCATCGTCGCCGAAGCCGTGTTCGAGGTCGCTTCGGAAACGAAGACGGCGAGATAGATCGCCGCGAGCGTCAATCCCCAGAGCGAAGCGGCGCCGAAAAGGCCGAGCACGCCCCGGCCGACGGCCTCGGCCAGCCCCGTCTGGAACATCATCTCGCCGAGCGAGATGCCCCCGCCGAAGAGAAGCAGTGTCCCCCAGTCGATCTGAACGGCCTGCCGCCAGGTCAAGGTGAAGGTCCTCTTTTTCCTATCGACCGGCAGGATGAAGAGCAGCGCGGCGGCGGCCACCGCGGCCACCGCCTCGGGAACTCGCCGGTTATAAGTCTTGGACAGAGCCGACTCGACGCCGGTGACTAGAGCCAGGAAACCGGGCAGCACCCAGAGCGTCACGGCCGCCAGGAAGGCGATCAGGGCGTTCTTCTGGCCGCCGTGTCATCGGGCCGAGCTTCCGGAGCTCCGCGCCGACCCACTCCCGGGTTCCCCGGATGCGCCGGACCTGGGGTTTGTGGAGGAGATAGAGGACGGCGAACAGAAATCCGTACATCACCGCGAGGAGCGGCACGGCGAACATCATCCAGCGGAAGAACGGGATCTCCAGCCCGGTGAATTTTTTGAGCATCGCCAGGCCGATCAGGTTGGGGGGCGTTCCGACGGGCGTGCCGATGCCGCCGATCGAGGCGGCGAAAGCCGTCATGAGCAGCAGGCCGGTGGCGAAGAGGGAATTGTCCTTCGCCGGCCGGCCGCCGCGCGTCTCGGCCAGGATGCCGGACATGGCCGAGATGATCCCCAGGGCGATGGGGAACATCATGGCCGTGGTCGCCGTGTTGCTGATCCACATGGAGAGGGCGGCCGTGATCGCGCCGAAGACGAGCAGGATCCGGGCGGAGCTGTTGCCCACGGCCCGGACCGAAAGGATGCGATAGGCGAAGCGCCTGTCGAGACCGTGGACGGACATCGCCTTGGCGATGATGAAGCTCCCGAGAAAAAGGTAGATCACGGGGTCGCCGAAGGGGGCGAAGGCGGACTTGGCGTCGGAGACGCCGGCCGCGACGGCGAGCGAGGCGCCGAGAAGGGAGGTGACGGGGATGGGGACGGGTTCGGTGATCCACCAGGCGGCGACCCAGGCGACGATGGCCGCCAGGGCGTGGGCCGGCCCGCTCAACCCGCGCAAGGGGAGGGCGAAAACGAGGGCGGCGAGCAGCGGACCGAGGACGAGGCCGATGCGGTGCCTGAGCCGCTCGAAGCGCGTCTCGGGCTCGCCCGGCCGTTCTTCGAGTACCGGATCTTCCGTCCTGCCCTCCGCCATCGCGAGCGAATCGTATCACAAGCCGAGGCGGGCGGACAAACGCTTCGTTGCCTCAGCTTTTGAGGAACTGCAGGCTCTTCGGTTCCCTCTCGAGGTGGTAGACGATCAGCGCCTGGAACGCCTTGCCGATCGCCGCGATCTCCGCGGCCGGGAAGGCCGGCTCGCCCTTCCCCGGCGGAGGGTTCTTCTGCGTCCATTCGAGGAACGGGCCGGTGGCCGCCGGCACGGCGACCTTTCTGAGCGGCGCGCAGTCCGAACAGTAAGCCCCTTCCATCCTCGGCGACAGCCAGCCGCCGGCCTCGAGCTTTTTGCGGCAGCGTCGGCACCTCTTGAGGTCCGGAAGCAGGCCGCTCGCCTGCAGGAACCAGGCTTCGTAATATCGGCTGAGCAGGCCGGTGTCTCCCCCGGCCTGGACCGCCTTGAGCGTTGACAGGAGGAGCCGGAAGACGATCTCCTCCTGGGCCCGGGACGGGATGAACTCCTCGACGAGCTCGGCGAAATAAGCGAGGGTGCAGGCCGTGCCGTAATCCCGCTGGGCGTCGAAGAAGGACTGGAGGATGTCGCACTGGCTCACCGTCACCAGCTCCCGGCGCTCCTTTTCGTAGAAGAAGGCCCGGACGTGAGTCAGGGGTTCGAGGCTCGATCCGAAACGGTTGCCGAACTTTCGGGCGCCTTTGGCGACGCCCCGGAGGATGCCTTTGTCCCGGCAGAAGAGGACGACGAGCTTGTCCTGCTCGCCGACGGGGAAGCTCCTCAGGACGATGGCTTCGGCCTGGTCGAGCGGCATGGCGTGTCCCTAGGCCACGAAGGTGATGTTCAGGGCGCGCATCCGCTCCCGCAGCCGGTCCTCGGTCATGCCCAGGTCGCCGGCCGCCCGTTCGATGTCCCAGCCGGTCCGGAGCAGCACGCCGTGGATGTAGCGGCGCTCGAACTGTTCCTTGGCCTTCTCGAGCGAGCGGCCCTCGAAGAACCCCGAGACATATTCGAATTCGCGCGTCTCGACGAGGAGGACCAGGTGGGAGCTCACAATCACGTCCTCCTGGATCATGATGACGAACCGCTCGATGACGTTCATCAGCTCGCTGACGTTCCCCGGCCAAACGTATTTCAGGAAGGCGCTCATCGCCTCCGGGCTCATCGTCTTGGGCTTCTTGCCGTATTCCTCGGAGAAGTGGTTCAGGAAATGCTCGATCAGGGGCGGGATGTCCTCCACTCTCTCCCGAAGCGGCGGCAGGGTGAGCGAAAAGACGTTCAGCTTGAAGAACAGGTCCTCCCGGAATCCGCCCGCGGCGATCAGGTCGCGCAGGCTCTTGCCGGTCGCGGCCATGATCCGGGTGTTGAACCCGATGAGCTCCGACGCCCCCAGGACCTCGAACCGCCGTTCCTCGAGCGCCCGGATGAGCTTGGCTTGGACCTTGAGGCTCAGGTCCCCGATCTCGTCCAGGAACAGGCTGCCCTCATCGGCCGACAGGATCTTCCCCTTCTTGTCCTTCAGGGCCCGCGGTGAGGCGCCTTTGACGTAACCGAAGAGCTCGCCCTCCATCAGCTCGTCCGGGACGGCCGAACAGTTGATGCCGACGAAGCGCTTCTCCCGGCGGGGGCCCTGCTGGTGGATCAGCCGGGCGACGAGCTCCTTGCCGGTCCCGTTCTCGCCGTAGATGAGGACGGGGGCGTTCGAGGCCGCGGCCAGCTCGATCTCGTCCCGGAGCTTCCGGATGGCCGGGCTGGCGCCGATGAGATAGTACTGCGTCCGGAGCTGACCCCGGAGTTCGATGTTCTCCTCTTCGAGCTTCTTCTGGCGGAGGGCGTTCTGGACGGTCAGGAGGACCTTTTCGAGAGACAGCGGCTTTTCCAGGAAGTCGTGGGCCCCGAGCTTGGTGGCCCGGACCGCCGTTTCGATTGTCCCGTGGCCGGAGATCATCACCACCTGGGGGCTGTCCTCCAGGGCTTTGATCCGCTTCAGGACATCGAGCCCGTTCATCCGGGGGAGCCAGATGTCGAGGAGAACAAGGTCCACGTTCTGGCTCTTCAGGAGATCCAGGCCCTCCTCGCCGCTCGGGGCGGTCTTCACCAGGAAACCCTCGTCCTCGAGGATCCCCTTGAGCGAGGAACAAATGCTGGCTTCGTCGTCGACGATCAGAATTTTTTCTTTGGTCATGCTGGCAACTGGATGATGAATTTGGCTCCGGTCGGCTGATTATCCTCCACCTGGATCGACCCGTTGTGCTCGCGGATGATCTGGCTCACGATGGCCAGTCCGAGCCCGGTGCCTTTCTTCTTGGTCGAGAAATAGGGCAGGAAGAGCCTGGTCCTGTCCTCCGCGGGGACGCCCGGGCCGGTGTCCGAGACGGTGATCTGGACGCGCTGCCGGGGCTTTTCATAGACGGCCCGGACGGTGATCCGGCCTTTATTGTTCATGGCCTCGATGGCGTTGTCGAAGATGTTGATCAGGACGCGCTTCATCTGCTCGGGGTCGAGAGAGATGGAGTCGGGCAGGCCGTCGACAAGCTCGGCCCGGACATCGACCTGGGCGTAGATCCCGTGATACAGGGAGACCATCTCCTCGATCAGCGCCCGGAGGTCGCAGGACTTGAGCTGCACTTTGGGCATCCTGGCGAAATTGGAGAACTCGTCGACCATGGATTTGATGGCCCGTGTTTCCTGGATGATGGTCCGGGCGCCCTCTTCGATGACGCCGGTGGCGTTCCCGTCGTTTTTTTTCAGGGTCTTGATGATCCGCTCCGCCGAGAGCTGGATGGGCGTCAGCGGGTTGTTGATCTCGTGGGCGACGCGCTGGGCGACGTCCTTCCAGGTGGCGATCTTCTGGGCCTTGATGAGCTGGGTGAGATCGTCGAAGACGACGATCATGCCCGAGAACCGTCCGTCGGCCAGGGGCAGGGGAGAGAGCGCCAGCGCCAGCGTCGTCGGCTGCCCGTCGGCCATGATCGTGATCTCCTTGTCGGACTGCCGCAGCCGGTTCTTCAGGCCCCAGTCGATGGCGTTCAGGATCTCCGTGTATTTCATGTCCTGGAGCACCCCCGGAAAGCTCCGGCCGACCGGGCTCTCGTTCCCCAGGGCCAGCATCTCCCGGGCCGAGGGGTTGATCGTCGTGATCTTTCCCTCGGCGTCCAGGGTGATGACGCCGGTGGCGATGTTGTTGAGGACGGTCTCGATGTACTGTTTGCGGTTCTCGAGCTCCGAGGTCTTCTCGGCGATGTGCGTCTGGCTGTTCTTGAGGTCGGTGATCATCTGGTTGAACGAGTCGATGAGCGTCGCCGAGCTCGTCGTTGGCGGGCTCATCGACCTGGACCGACAGGTTGCCCCGCGAGACCTCCTTCGTCGCCAGGGCCAGCTTCTCGATCGGGACCGTGATGCCCTTCGAGAGGTGAAACCCGATCCAGGAGGCGGCGAAGATGAGGAGCAGCGTGATGAACATCAAGCTGAAGAGATAGAGGGTCTTGACCGTGATCTTCTGGGGGACGAGGAGGTTGTACCGCTGGACGTAGGAGTTGATGTTGCTGATCTTCTGGGTGTAGCTCTGGGGAAAGAACTTCCCCGCGGCCACCAGCATCCGGCCCACGCCGGCGACGTCGAGGACGACGCCCCGGCGGACCATCTCGCCGTTTCCCATGGGCTCCAGGCTGCGGAAAGCGCCGCCCGGCTCCGCGGCCAGGACCGCGACGGCCTGGACGGATTTATAGTTCTGGAGCGGCAGGTTGGGGTTGAGGTAGGTGAACAGCTCCTCGCCTTGAAGGTAGATCCCGATTTCGTCGAGGGCGTACTCGCTGAGCTTGCGCCGGATGAAGTCGCGGAGAGTCAGCCTGTTCTCGACCTGGATGAGCTTCTGTCTCTGGATGTCCCGGGCCAGCCCGGCGGCGTAGTGGTGGGTGGCCTGTTCCGCTTCGGCATAAAGACCGTCGGCGATGCTCTGGGTGTCCTCCATGACCTTGTCGAACGGGGTCTTGAACCAGATCTCGATGTTCCGGCTGATCAAGTCGCTGGCGAAAAAGAAAAGGAGCAGCGTCGGGATGAAAGACAGGGCGATGAAGAAAAGCACCAGCCGGGTTTTGAAATGGGAACCGACGACGTTTCTCTTCCGGTCCAGGTAGAGCCTGACCAGGTTCCGGCCGAGGACGAAGAACAGCACCAGGAAGAGCAGGAGCACGATGATCTGCATCGTGGACAGGAGCGCCTTGGTCACCGAGGCCGGGGAGATCTCCTGAGATTCGCGGATGTAAAACTCGATGGCGAAGAAGACGATGATCAGGACGATGATGAAGGCCCCGACGAGACGCGGGCCTCTTTTCCGGGAAGACTTCATGTCCCGCCTCAGTCGGCCGGCTCCGGGGCAAGGAACGATTTAAAGTTGTCAGCGGTCAGCCGGATGTCCGTCATGACGACGCCTCTCTTGCCGAGGGGCCGCGCCGGCTTGCCGTTGAGGGTGAAGTCCAGGCCGCCCGCGTTGCCGGTGGACAGAACGATCAGGCGTTCGGCATTCACCGCGAGGGTCTCCCCCGGCTGCTTATTGCCCTCGAAGACCTGCGCGCCGTCGGCGGTGACCCTGAGCCATGTTTCCGCGGAGAAGGCCGCCTCGAGCACCAGGCCCGGGAACGGCTTGACGGGGGGCGCCTGGGGTTGCGGCGCAGGCGGCGTTGTCGGGACGGTCGTTTCCGGCGCGGGGGCCGCCTCAATCGCGGCTTCGACAGCGGCGGCGGCGGGCCGGGCCTCCGTAGTGCTTGCGGCCGGAGGGGTCACGGCCGGCTGGCCCTTGGCCGGAGCTTCGCCGGGTTTTCCGGGCGATAGGATAAAAAGATAGATCAGTACCACCACGGCGATGACGAGAAGCGCCACGATGAGCGCCCGCGCCCAGCCGGGGAATCCGGCCCTGGGCGGTGCGGCCTCGGCCGCGGCGGAGGCCCTGTACTCGAGCTGCTCGCCGAACTCGAGCTTATTGTCGAATTTCCCCAGGACCTGGTTTTCGTCCAGCCCGACGGCTTTGGCGTAGGAACGGATGATCGCCCGGACGAAGAACTGCCGGGGAATGATCTCCAGCCGATCGCCTTCGAGGGCCTCGAGGTAGCGCATGGTGATCCGGGTGGTGTCGGAGATATCTCTGAGCGAGATGCCCCGGGTTTCCCGTTCGTGCTTGAGGTATTGCCCGAATGATGCCATTGGCAAAAATTGTAGGTGAATCCCTCCCGCGGTGTCAAATAAGGCTCGGGTTAGATCTTGAGGAAGCGGGCGAGCGAGCTCACGCTGCCCAGCAAACCCATGACGGCGCTTCCCGCGATCAGGCTCAGGGACTGGGGGAGCGAAAGATACCGGAAGGCGATCATCTCCTGGAGGGCCCCCAGCGATTGCCCGAGATAGAGCGGGAACAGCCTGACGAGCAGGTAGAGCAGGGCCAGGGACATCAGGCTCCCCAGGATGCCGAGCGAAATCCCCTCGATGAGGAAGGGGAGGCGGATGAAAGTGTTGGTGGCGCCGACCAGGCGGAGAATATCGATCTCGCCCTTCCGGCTGAAAACGTTGAGCCGGATGACGTTGGAGATGATGAAGAACGAGGCCAGGATGAGGATGCCGCCGAGGAGGGAACCGATGGCCTTGGCCAGCCGGCTGAGCGATTGCATCTTATCCACCCAATCCCGGTTGAACTGGACGTCCTGGACGGCGGGCAGCTCCTTGATCCCGGCGATCCAGGCCGGCGTCGCTTCCGACATGAAGGCGTCCTTGCTGAGAGTGGCCTCGAGGGAGGCGGGGAAGGGGTTGGCGCTCAGGTTCTGGAGGACCTCCTCGAGCTCCGGGAAGTTCTTCCGGAACCTCTCCAGCGCCTCCTCGCGGCTGACCGGGTTCAGCCGGACGACCGAGGTGGAGGACCGGATGCGGTTCTCCGCCTCCATCACGTCCGCCTCGGCGGCGGCGGGGTCGATGAAAAAGGCCACGACCATGTTCTCCGAGAGCTGGCGGGCGATGTGCTGGAGGTTGTTCGACAGGGAGAAGAACACGCCGACGATCAGGAAGGAAAGGCAGATGATGGTAACGGAAAAAAAGTTCCTCGCCCTGTACTGCCAGAGGCTGCTCAGGGCGACCCTTATCAGGTAGCCGATTTTCTGGATGATGGCAGGACTTCCTTACCGATGATCTTTCCCTTGAACAGGAACAGGATCCTGTCGCCGAAGTGGCGGATGAGCTCCTTGTCGTGGCTGCAGATGATGACCGTCGTTCCCCGCCGGTTGATCTCCTTGAAGACGCTGATGATCTCGAAGGCGAGCTCCGGGTCCAGGTTGCCGGTGGGCTCGTCGGCCAGGAGGATTTGGGGCTCGTTGACCACCGCCCGGGCGATGGCCACGCGCTGCTGCTCGCCGTAAGACAGGTGCGAGGGATAATCCCACATCTTGTTGTGGAGGTTGACGAGGCGCAGGGCGTTGAACACGCGGCGGCGGATCTCCTTGACGGGCAGGCCGGCCACGTACAGGCTGATGGCCACGTTGTCGAAAACCTTGCGATGGAAGAGCAGCCGGAAATCCTGGAAGACGATTCCCATCGTGCGCCGCAGCCTGAAGATCCGGTGATCGGCCAGCTTCAGGATGTTGACGCCGTCGATGACGATCTGGCCGCGGCTGGGAATGATCTCCCGGAAGATGATCTTGAGCAGGGTGGACTTGCCCGAACCGCTGGGGCCGGTGATGAACCAGAAGTCGCCGTCGCCGACGGTGAGGCTGATATCGGAAAGGGCCCACTGGCCTTCCTGGTATTGTTTCCAGATATGGTAGAGCTCAATCATGGCGGCGGCCGGACCGGGCGGGATTATAGCACAGCCGTCCGCGATTTTCAGCGGGCGAAAAGATACATGAACCAGCCGAAGGCGACGGCGCCGACGACCATGATCAGGAAGAGCGACAGGCCATAGCGGAGGCGGGCCTTGACGCCTTCCTTGCGGATGAGGGCGAGGACGACGGACACCAAGGCGGCATAGATGACCATCGAGACGAGATGGCTGCGGAAGATCATGTCTTCTTACCCCTGGCGATGTCGAAGGCGTCCAGAGCGACGAGATAATTCAGCAGGCCCGCGCCGGCGATGTAGGCCGTTCCGAACTCGAACGTCACCCTCTCCAGGGCTCCCTGGCCGAACCCGAGCTTCATCGACAACGCATAGATGAGAAAATTGCCCAGGTCGGCGAAAAAAGCCAGAATGGTCAGAGGATTCTCGGTCTGGAACGGATAGATCTTGCCGCCCATGACGAGGCCCATGAGGACCATGACCGAGATGGCCGAGAAAAAGGCGGCGGCGCGCCAGAATTTCTTCTGAAGCAGATGGCCGAGGCCCGGAACGAGCCAGCCGGCGATAAGGTACAGTGCGGCTTTCATGATCTTGGCTTACGATATTAAAGGAAACACCCCGCTAAATCAAGACTGTGGTAAAATCGGGCCGTGCCCGAGCTCCCCGAAGTCGAAACCGTCGTCCGCTGCCTCCGGCCCCGGCTGGCCGGGCGGGAGGTCCGGCAGGTCCGGGTCTTTTTCCCGCCGGTTGTCCGCCGTCCCGGAGCGGCGGGCCTGCGGCCGCTTCGGGGCCGGACGGTGCTCGGCATCGGGCGCCGGGGAAAGTTGATCATCATCCGGTTCTCGGGGGGGCTGTCCCTTCTTTTCCACCTCAAGATGACCGGCCAGTTGTTTTTCTGCGAACCGGGCGCTCCGCGCGACAAGCACACCCGCCTGGCCATCGCTTTCCGGGATCCCGGCCGAGAGCTCCGCTTCCGCGACGTGCGGAAGTTCGGGTTCGCCATGGCGCTCGCGACCGCCGAAGCCGGGTTGGCCCCGGAGCTCAGCCGGCTCGGGCCCGAGCCCCTGTCCCTCGGGCTCGCCGAATTCCGGAGAGCCTTCGCCGGCCGGCGCGGACGCATCAAGGCTCGCCTGCTCGACCAGGGGATCGTCGCCGGCATCGGCAATATCTACGCCGACGAGATCCTGTTTGAAGCCCGCATCCATCCGGAGACGGACGTTTCCCGGCTCGGCGCCGCTTCCTGGAGAAGGCTGTGGCCGGCCGTCGGCCTCGTCCTCCGGCGCGCCATCCGCCACCGCGGCACGACGCTTCGCGACTATCGCGACGGCGACGGAGAGCCCGGCGGCTTCCAGTCGCGGCTCCGAGTTTACGGCCGAGAGGGCGAGGCCTGTCCCCGCTGCGGCGCGGCAGTCCGCCTCGTGCGCGTCGCCGGCCGGAGCAGCCACTACTGTCCCCGCTGCCAGCGCCGGCGCGTTTGACTTCAGTACCTGTTTCACTATAATTGAGCGGGACGTCCCGAAGGAGATTCCATCCATGGGTTTTTCGACGTTCAACGACGTCATTGTGTTCGCCATCCGGCGGGAGGAAGAGGCCGCCAAGGCCTACGGGGAAATGATGGCGATGGCCAAGGAGGAGTCGGCCCGGAAGCTGCTCCTCGACCTCCAGGAAGAGGAAAAGAACCACAAGCGAGTTCTTCAGGGACTGACCGAAGCGAGGACAACGGCCGCCTCGGGCAAGGACGTCCGGGACCTCAAGATCAGCGATTACCTGGTTGACGAACCTCTCGAGCCGGCGATGAATTTCCAGGACCTTCTCATCTTCGCCGCCAAAAAGGAGAAGAAAGCCGTCGAGCTCTACAAGGACCTGGCGAAAGAGGCCGAGACCAAGGAGCTGAAGCGGCTCTTCGAGTACCTCGAAAAGCAGGAGAAGGCGCACAAGCTGAGGCTGGAACTGGAATATGAGAAGCGCGTCCTCTGGGAGGACTGAGCGGACCGGCCAGGGAAGTCAACCCCCAGCGATATCAATAAAGGAGACGGCGCATGGAAAAGTATGAATGCACGGCCTGCGGCTATATCTATGACCCGGCCGCGGGCGACCCCGACAACGGCATCAACCCCGGGACCCCCTTCAGCGAGCTTCCCGACGACTGGGTGTGCCCCCAGTGCGGAGTGGACAAGAGCTTTTTCCAGAAAATGGCATGATCGCCGGCATGACGGACATGAGAATTCGCGTCCGCCGCAGCGGCCCCGGGGAGCCGCGGGGCGATTCGGGCCGATGAACAGGAAGCTGATCACTCTCCTGGCCGCCTTCGTCGCGGCGCTGGCCGCGGTGCCCGCCCGGGCGCAGCTCCGGGTCCAAGGCTACCTTTCTTTTCATTACCAGGACGGCGAATCGCAGAGCCTTTCGCCTTACGGCGAGTTCGGCACGCCCCGGGCCGGAGTGTTTTTCTTGGGCCTGATCGAGAACGTCTTCGATTATAATCTCGAGCTCCGTTTCGACAGCAACGACATCATTGAGGTCCAGGAGGCGTGGGTCGGCTACAGGCCCTCCGCCGCCTTTCACGCCAAGGTCGGCATGTACCTCGTGCCGTTCGGCGTTTACAACACGGCCAGCCGTCCTTACCAGACTCCGCTCATCCGGACCCCGCTGCCGCAGGCCGCGCTCTACCCCGATAGCTGGAGAGACCTGGGCGTGCTGACCGAAGGCGAAACGAAGGTTTTCCGTTACGCGGTCTATCTTGGAAACGGGCTGCGCGAGGCGGCTGACCTCGGTTCGGGCCAGCAGTTCGGCGACAACAACGGCAACAAAGGGCAGGGCACTCAAATCGCGGTCAAGCTGAGCAGCGGCTTCGAAGTGGGCATTTCCTATAACCGCAGCAAGTTCGATGATGAGGCCACGAGAAGCCTGAATCTCTGGGGAGCCCATGTCAACTTGATCAGCCAGGCCTTCCGGCTCCTCTACGAATACAGCCAGGCCGAGATCGAAAACCCCGACGGGTATTCGAAGGGAGAACTTCAGGGGCATCTCGTGCTCGGCTCCCTGAGCTGGCAAGGTTTCTCTCCCGTCGTCAGCTACCAGAAGCTCGATTATAATGACGCCTACCACGGAGCGGAGTTCTCCGTTCCCTTGGCCGCCGTCGGCGCCGGGATCGTCCAGGCCGACTCCCGGTGGACGATCGGGCTCGTCTTCACGCCCGTCGAATCCGTCATGCTGAAACTGGAGTATGATTTCAACCGGGAGGAACTCGGGGAAATCGATAACGATATCTTTCTCGCGCAGGTGGCGCTTCATTTCTGAGTCGCAATCCTCTATCGAAGGTGCAATATGGCCAACATCGTCGTTCTCGGCACGCAGTGGGGAGATGAGGGCAAGGGCAAGGTCGTCGACCTGCTGACCCCTTCCTTTGACATCGTCGCCCGCTACCAAGGGGGCCACAACGCGGGACACACCGTCTATGTCGGCGGCCAAAAGCTCGTCCTCCACCTCATCCCCTCGGGGATCCTCCACCCCGGCAAGCGCTGCGTCATCGGGAACGGCCTGGCCCTGAGCCCGTCCGCCCTCCTGAAGGAGGCGGCCATGCTCGAGGAGCGGGGCATCATCATCGGCGACCGCCTGATGATCAGCCGGAACGCCCATCTCATACTCCCGTATCATCTGGTCCTCGAAAGGATCTCGGAAGAGAAAAAAGGGGACAGGCGGATCGGCACGACGAACCAGGGGATCGGCCCCGCCTATGAAGACAAGGTTGCGAGGTGCGGCATCCGCGCGGGCGACCTCCTCGAACCGGGGGTGTTCGAAGACAAGCTCAGGGCCAACGTGGCCGAGAAGAATGCGATCATCAAGGCCGCCGGTTTGCCTCCGGTCGAGGCCGGCGAGATCCTCGAGGAGTACGCCGGATATGCCTCCCGGCTGGCCGGGCTCATCGGCGATGTTTCGCTGTATTTGGACCGGAGCATCAAAGAGGGGAAATCGATCATGGCCGAGGGCGCCCAGGGGGCTCTCCTCGACGTCGACCACGGCACCTACCCGTTCGTGACGTCCTCGAGTTGCACGGCCGGCGGGGTTTCGACCGGCCTGGGCATCGGTCCGACCCGGATCGGCCATGTCGTCGGCATCGCCAAGGCGTACATCACGCGGGTGGGAGGGGGGCCGTTCCCGACCGAGATCCGCGATGACCGGTCGAAGCTCATCCAGGAGCGCGGCCACGAGTTCGGCGCCACCACCGGCCGGCCGCGGCGCTGCGGCTGGTTTGACGCCGTGGCCACGGCCTATTCCTGCCGGGTCAACGGCATCGGGAAGGTCGTGCTGACCAAGCCCGATATCCTGGATGCTTTCGAGGAGATCCCGGTCTGCACCGGCTATCTCTACAAAGGGGAGAGGCTGGCGGGTTTCCCCACGGAGCCCTGGATCCTGGAACAGGTGTCGCCGGAACTCCGCGTGCTCAAAGGCTGGAGGAAGCCGGTCCATAATGTCACGGACTGGGAGGCGCTGCCGGGAGAGTTCCGCGACTATCTCCGGTTCATCGAGGACGCCATCGAGGCCCGGGTCTGTATCGTTTCCACGGGCGTCGAGCGCCGGGATGCCATCTTTATCCAAGACCAGCTCCGGGGCATCGTCGACCTCGATCGCATCAAGGCGGACCTCGGCTGATACCCCCCTTGCTCCACTCCCGCCGCGAGTGGTGCGGCCCGGAAATGACTTGGCTGAATTGACAGCCTCCGAACTCTGTGGGTAATATATTTATAGAGGCCGGGGGCCGATGATCTCAGTCGCCCCGGCTCGAATCCAGGTCGAACAAGGAGACTGAACATGGCCAAAGCCGTCAAGACAGCGGTCAAGAAACCCGTGGGCAAAGCGAAGCCGAAAGCCGTCAAGAAAGCCGAGGCTTACGAATGCGGCGTGTGCGGCTACCGTCTCGTGGCCAATTCGGAATGCGGCTGCATCGAGGAGCACGTCATTATCTGCTGTGACAAGCCGATGAAGAAAAAATAGGATGGGCCCCCATCCGTTCTCCATCGTTGACGTTTTTGCCGAAGCCAAGTATGCCGGGAACGAGCTCGCGGTCATCCGGCAGGCGGCGTCGATCTCCGGCCCGGACATGCAGAAGATCGCCCGGGAGATGAACTTCTCGGAAACGACGTTCATCCTGAAAGACGAGGCGAGCGGGGGAGGCGGGTTCGACGTCCGGATCTTCACCCCGCGGTCCGAGATGCCGTTCGCCGGCCACCCCACGCTCGGGACCGCCTTCATCATCCAGCAGGAGATCCTCAAGCAGGAGGTCAACGAAGTCGTCCTCAACCTGAAAGTGGGCCCGATCCCCGTGACGTTCACCTATCGCGGCGGGGAACCGGACGTCTTGTGGATGAGACAGATCCCGCCCGGCTTCGGACAGACGATCACAGCGGAGCAGGCGGCCCAGGTGCTCGGGCTCAAGCCCGCGGACATCGACCCGCGGTTCCCTGTCCAGAGCGTCTCGACCGGCGTGCCGTTTTTTATCGTTCCCCTGAAGACCGCGGAGGCGTTGCGGCGCAGCCGGGTCGACCCCCGCAAGTTCTTCGCCCTGATCAACCGGACCGAGGCCAAGGCTTTCCTTCTTTTCTGCCCCGAGACGCTCAACCCGGAGAATCACCTTCAGGTCCGGGTTTTTGCCGACGCTCTGGGCGTCCCCGAGGATCCGGCGACAGGAAGCGCCAACGGCTGCCTGGCCGGGTATCTCGTCAAGCACAGGTACTTCGGCCAGGCTGAGGTCGATATCCGGGTGGAACAAGGGCATGAGGTGGGCCGTCCGTCCCTTCTCCTGCTCAAAGCCGGGGAGAAGGGCGAGGCCATATCTGTCTCTGTCGGCGGCCGGGTGATACCGGTGGCCCGGGGGGAGCTCGTCTAGGAAAGCGCCCTAAAGCCTACTATTCCGATAAGATTAGTTGATGTTCTCCGGCTGAATCCTTAATATGAAGGAGTCCCGCGAGAGTACGAAATTCGCGGGGAAGGGGCGAAACGCGTGATCAAAGACTTATCCGTCATGATCGCCGGCAAGGCGGGAGACGGAGTTCTCTTTACGGGGAACGTTCTCGCCCGGCTCTTTAAGCGGCACGGCTGGGAGGCCTCGACCTACAGGGACTTCCCTTCGAACATCCGCGGCGAAGCGACGAGCTATATCATCCGGGGTTCGCTCGACAAAAGCTATGGCCTGAGCGACAGACTGGATATCCTGCTGTCGTTCGACTGCGAGGCCACCATCTCCCATCTTCCCGAGATCGGCGCCGGCGGCATCGTCTTCTGCGACGGCCATCAGGATGCCGTGATACCCTCCGCCGGAACAAAAGGTTTTGCCTTCCACAAGTTTCCGCTCCGGGCCCTGGCCCGGGAGCGCTTCGGCCAGGAGATCTACAAAAACATGCTGGCCTTGGGCGCGCTCGCTTACGTCCTCGACCTCGACTGCGTGGTCCTCGACCGCATCATCGCCGAGATGTTCCTCAAGAAGAAGGGCGAGGAGGTCGTCAGGAAAAACGTCGAAGCCGCCGCCTTCGGTTATCAAAAGGCCAAGGAGATCACCTCCGGGAACGACCGGCATCCCCTGGTCCGAAAGCCCGACCGGGGCCGCATCCTGCTCTCCGGGGACGAGGCCATCGCCCTCGGGGCCCTGGCGGCGGGCTGCCGGTTTTTCGCCGCTTACCCCATCTGCCCGGCCTCGGAGATCTACCTGTGGCTGACCCGCCACCTGCCGGAGTTTAACGGCGTCGTCGTTCAAACCGAGGACGAGATCTCCGCCCTCAACATGGCCCTGGGCGCCGCCTTCGCCGGCGCGCGGGCGATGACCGGCACCTCGGGGCCGGGCGCTTCCCTGATGATGGAGGCCTTCAGCCTGGCGGGGATGACCGAGACCCCGGTCGTCATCGCCCATGTCCAGCGCCTCGGTCCGGCCACGGGCGTGCCGACGAAAACCCAGCAGGAAGATGTCCTGCAATGGATCTTCGGGTCCCACGGCGAGTTCCCGCGGATCGTCCTCGCGCCGGGGACGGTCGGCGAGTGTTTCGACCTGACCGTCAGGGCGTTCAACCTGGCCGAGAAATATCAATGCCCGGTGATCGTCCTGACCGAGCTCGACATGGGTCAGAACTTCCGGACTTCGAAGGCTTTCGACTTGGCGGGAGTCAAGATCGACAGGGGAAAGCTCCTCCGCGGCGAAGACCTCCTGAAGCTCGCGGACTACCGCCGGTACGAGTTCACGGCCGACGGCGTTTCGCCGCGGGCCCGGCCGTCCTTCAAGGGCGGCGTCCACCTCGCCGAAAGCGTGGAGCACGACGAGCACGGCTACCGCGACGAGGACGACAGAAACCGCGTCCGGATGATGGACAAGAGGATGTGCAAGCTTGCCCGGGCCGCGCGCGACCTCGCTCCGCCCCGGCTGTGGGGCGAGCGGAAGGCCGAGGCGGGTTTCATCTCCTTCGGCTCGACGCTCGGCGCCGTCCTCGAGGCGCGGGACAAGCTTCGCGAGCAGAACATCCGGTCCAATTTCCTCCAGTTGAGGACGCTTTGGCCGTTCCCCGCCGCGGCCGTCGAGAGGTTCCTCGAGGGCTGCGAGAAGGCCTTTGTGGTGGAAAGCAATTACTCCGGACAGCTGGCGACGCTCATCAAGAGCCAGCTCAGCCCCTGCCGCGAGCTCCGCAGCATCGTCAATTATTCGACCCGCGCGTTCCTGCCGGGCGAGATCGTCCGTCCGGTCCGGAGGGCCTTCCGATGAGAGACAAGGCAGCTTTCCATCGCGTGGCCCCCACTTGGTGCCCGGGCTGCGGCCTGTACGGCATCTTCGAGGCCATCAAGCGGGCCGCGGCGGCCCTCGACCTCGAGCCCGAGAACATTGTCACGGTCACGGGGATCGGCTGCCACGGCCGGATGAATAACTACTTCCTCGGCTACGGGTTTCACGGCCTGCACGGCCGGACCATGCCTCTCGCCACGGGCGTCAAACTGGCTAATCCGGGACTCCGGGTGGTCGCCGTGAGCGGCGACGGCGACGCCTATTCCATCGGCCTCGGCCACTTCATCCAGACCGTCCGCAAGAACATCGGTCTCACTTACATCGTTTCCGACAACCGCATCTATGGGCTTACCCAGGGCCAAGTTTCGCCGACGTCGGATTTCGGGGCCGTGACGCTCTCGACGCCGTTCGGGTCCAAGGACTTTCCGCTCGACGGGCCGGCCCTGGCGTTCGCCGCCGGCGGGACGTTCATCGCCCGCGGCTTCTCCGGCGACGTGGCCGGGCTGGCCTCGCTCATCGAACGCGGCCTCCGGCACAAGGGTTTCTCGCTCATCGACGTTCTCAGCCCCTGCGTCACCCACAACAAGCTGAATACCTACGATTGGTTCCGGAAGCACATCGTGCGCCTGGACGACGACCCCGCCTACGATCCCAAGGATAAGCAGAAGGCGTGGGCCGCTCTGAGCCAGCCGGAGAAGATCGCCACCGGGCTCATCTACGAGGAGGACAAGGCCTGTTTCGAGGAGCTCATGCTCGCCGACCCGGGGCGGGCGATCGGCCTCGAAGAGCTCCGCGTGGACGCCGGGCGGCTGGACAAAATCATGGAAAAATTCCGGTGACGTGTTATATTGGTAGAAGAAGAAAAAAGGAGTTTCGAGATGAAAGAGAAAGTCCAAGCCGCTTTGAATAAGGTCCGGCCGGCCCTGCAGGCCGACGGCGGAGATGTCGAGCTCGTCGACGTCACGGACGGGGTCGTCAAGGTCCGGCTGACCGGCGCTTGCGGCGGCTGCCCGATGTCCCAGATGACCCTGAAGATGGGCATCGAACGCCACCTCAAGAAGGAAGTCCCCGAAGTCAAGGAAGTGGTTTCCGTCTGAGGACCATGAAGCGGGTCTATCTCGACCACATCGCCGCGACCCCCCTGGATCCCGGGGCGGCGGAGGCGATGAGGCCGTTCCTCGACGGCCGCTTCGGGAACCCTCAGAGCCTGCACGGCGACGGTCAGGAGGCGCTCGAGGCCGTCGAGGAGGCCCGGGGCCGGGTGGCCGCGCTCGTCGGCGCGACCGAAAGCGAGATCATCTTCACCGCCTCCGGGTCCGAGGCGAACAACTTCGCGATCAAGGGGCTGGCGCTCGCCCGCCGCGACAAAGGCTGTCACCTGGTCCTGTCGGCTGTCGAGCACCAGTCGATCCTCCATTCGGCCAAAAGCCTGGAGAAGTTCGGGTTCTCCTCGACCCTGGTGCCTGTGGACAAGGACGGCCTGGTCGATCCCGAGGAGGTCGGGAAGGCGATCCGCAAAGAGACCGTCCTCGTCTCCGTCATGCTGGCGAACAGCGAGGTGGGCACGATCGAACCGGTGGCCGAGATCAGCCGAGTCTGCCGGTCCGCCGGCGTGCCCCTGCACACCGATGCCGTCGCGGCGGCGGGCAACATCCCCGTCGACGTCGCCGGGCTCGGCGTCGACGCCCTCAGCCTGGCGGGAAACCAATTCTACGGTCCGAACGGGGGCGCCGCGCTGTTTGTCAGGAAAGGCGTCCGCATCCTCCCGTTCGTCGACGGCGGTATCCAGGAGGGCGGCCGCCGGGCGGGTACGGAGAACGTGATGGCGATCGTCGGGCTGGGAAAGGCCGCGGAAACCGCCGGGCTCAAGCTCGCGGAACGGGCCGCGGCGATGACCGCCCTGCGGGACACGCTCATCGGCGGGCTGCCGGGCCGGGTGGACCACGTCGTCCTCACCGGGCACCGGGAGAAACGGCTGCCCCACCACGCCAGCTTCTGCGTCGAGTTCGTCGAGGGCGAATCCATGCTCCTCAACCTGGACATGAAGGGGATCGCCGTCTCGAGCGGCTCGGCCTGCACGTCGCGGGCGCTCAAGGCCTCGCACGTCCTGCTGGCCATGGGGCTCGACCACGCCCTCGCCCAGGGCTCGCTCGTCTTCAGCCTGGTCGACGGCACGACCGCCCCGGACATCGATTATGTCCTCGAGGTCTTTCCGCCGATCATCGAGAGGCTGCGCCGGATGTCGCCCCTGTACACAAAATTCCTGGAGGAAAATCGGACATGATTTACAGCGATAAAGTGATGGACCATTTTCAGAACCCCCGCAACGTCGGGGTTCTCAAGGACGCCGACGGCCAGGGACAGGTGGGAAACCCCGTTTGCGGCGATATGATGACGTTCTATATCAAGGTCAAGGACGAACGGCTCGAGGACATCAAGTTCCAGACGTTCGGCTGCGGGGCGGCCATCGCCGTGTCCAGCATGGTCAGCGAGCTGGCCATGGGGAAGACACTCGACGAGGCCATGAAGATCACGAACGACACGGTGGCCGAATCGCTGGACGGGCTGCCCAAGAACAAGCTCCACTGCTCGAACCTGGGGGCCGACGCTCTGCACGCGGCCATCGACGACTACCGGAAAAAAGGGGCCGCCGCCCGGGGCGAGGCGTTCGAGGGGACGGTCGCCAAGAGCGAGTGCACTTGTCCCTATTGCGAAGGCCAGATGGGCGCCGAGGAGTTTTGCGACCACTGTCAAATCGAGTTCGAGGACTGCCCGCACTGCGGCAGCCTGGCCAAGAAGGGCGCCGAGAAATGCCCGAGCTGCGGGGCCGAGCTCTCTCAGCCGTGACTCCGGCTGGCACGCCGGCCGGCGGAGCGGACCCGAAACGGGATCGATCCAGGAGAAACCATGCCGATTAAGGCCGATGTCACGCTCGACTGTTTCGGCCTCCTCTGCCCCATGCCCATCATCCAGGCCGCCCGCAAAATGAAGGAGATGAAAGTGGGGGAGGTGCTCGAGGTCGTCTCGACGGACGCGGGCATCAAGGCGGACATGCCGGCCTGGTGCCGGATGAAGGGCCAGGAATTCATCGCTGCGCAGGAAGAGGGAGACATCATTCGCGTCTATGTCCGGAAGCTCAAGGATTGAGCGCGGCCGGAGTCTCATGACCAAACAGGAAATAGTCGCCCGGGTCAACGGGCTCAAGACAGAGCGGCGGGCCGTGATCCTGGCCCACAATTACCAGATCCCGGAAGTGCAGGACGTCGCCGACTATACCGGCGATTCGCTGGGCCTGAGCCAGGAGGCGGCGGCGAGCCCGGCCGAGGTCATCGTCTTTTGCGGGGTCCATTTCATGGCCGAGACCGCGGCCATCCTGTCGCCCGAAAAAACAGTCCTGCTTCCCGACCGCCACGCCGGCTGCCCCATGGCGGCGACCATCTCCGCGCAGGAGCTCAGGGACTGGAAGGCGAAGTACCCGGGGAGGAAGGTGGTCTGCTACGTCAACACCACGGCCGAGGTCAAGGCCGAGTCCGATGTCTGCTGCACCTCGTCGAACGCCGTGCGCGTCGTCAACTCGATCCCCGACGAGGAGATCCTGTTCGTGCCCGACAAGAACCTGGCCGCCTACGTGGCCAGGCAGACGGGGAAAAAAATCATCGCCTGGGACGGCTGCTGCTATGTCCACGACCGCATCCTGGCCGCGGACGTCCAGGCCAGGAAAAGGCTCCATCCCGACGCCGAGGTCTGGGTCCATCCCGAGTGCCGCCCCGAGGTCATCGACCTCGCCGACCGGGTGATCTCGACCGGGCACATGGTGACGGCGGCCCGGGCGACGAGGGCCGCCGAGGTCATCGTCGGCACGGAGGCCGGGATCATCTACCGGCTGAAAAAGGAAAACCCGAAGACCGCATTTTATCCGGTCAAAGACATGGCGTTCTGCTCCAACATGAAAAAGGTCAATCTCCGCAAGGTCCTGGCGGCCCTGGAAGAGATGAAATATCGTATCGAGGTTCCCCAAGACATCAGCCGGAGGGCCAGGGGCGCCATCGAAAAAATGATCCAGCTATAGGAGGGTTCCGTGAAAAAACCGACCGAGGACAACGTCAAGGCCGCCTTCGCGGGCGAGAGCCAGGCCCACGTGAAATACCTGGCCTTTGCCGCGGCCGCCGAGAAGGAGCGCCTGGCGAACATCGCCCGGCTCTTTCGCGCCGCAAGCTACTCCGAGCAGGTGCACGCGACCAACCATCTGGGCGCGCTGAAGGGGGTGGGTCCGACGGCCGCGAACCTGCAAGGGGCGATCGAGGGCGAGACCTACGAAGTCACCACAATGTACCCGGCCTTTATCGCGACCGGAAACGAACAGGGGGAGAAGGTCGCCGTAATGTGGTTCAACTATGCCATGGAGGCCGAGAAGGTGCACGCCGGTCTTTACAAGAGGGCCAAGGACAACGCCGAAACCGGCAAGGACCTCGGCTTTTTCCCGATCCATGTCTGCGGCCAGTGCGGCTTCACCGTCGAGGGAGAAGCCCCCGACAAGTGCCCCGTTTGCGGCGCCCCCAAGGAAAGATTCGTCCGGTTCTAGAGGAGAGTGACGAACATGGCTTTGGATCCCCGATTGAAGCCGAACGAGGTCCTGGCGGCCGCCATCCGCTCGGAGATCGACGCCGCGGACTTTTACTGCGGGTTGCTCGCCTGGGTCCATAACATCCTGCTTCGGCAGAAGCTCGAGTTCCTGGTCCTCGAAGAGAAGAAGCACCGGGCGATCCTGGAGAGGCTGCACGCCGGGCGATACCCGGCCGCCGGCCTCGAGATCCCCGCCAAGTCCGTCCGCCCGCGGCCGGCGGCGAAGGTCGACGCGGCGAGCTCGGTCCTCGACCTGTTCAAAACCGCTCTCGAGGCGGAGAAGGCGGCCGAGGAATATTACCGCGAAGCCCGGGGAAGGATGTCCGACGCCGGCAGCCGGAAGATCCTCGAATACCTGAGCCGGGTCGAGCGGAGCCACTTTTTCATGATCCGGTCGGAGATCGACCTCCTCAGCCGCTTCCCCGATTATTATGACGTCGAGGATTTCCACCTCGGCCAGGATCTTTTCCACGTCGGCCCCTGACGGACCGGGAGACATATTCCGGTCCCTCCGGGCCCCGGTCCGTGTCTCCGGGCACGGGAAGGTGACAAGCATGGAACCGGCCAAAAAACGCCTCGGCCAGATCATCCGGATCCTGCGCCGGGAGTATCCGGACAGTCGGACGGCCCTGGTTTACGAGACGCCCCTTCAGATCCTCGTCGCGACCATCCTCGCCGCGCAGTGCACCGACGAGCGGGTGAATAAGGTCACGCCCGGGCTCTTCGGCAAGTATCCGACCGCCGAGGACTTCGCCAAATCCGATCGGGCCGCCCTGGAGACGGAAATCCGCTCCACCGGCTTCTTCCGCAACAAGGCCAAGAGCATCATCGGCGCGGCGAGAAGGATCGTGGAGAATTACGGGGGCGAGGTCCCGTCGACCATGGAGGAGCTTCTGACCCTGCCCGGCGTCGCCCGCAAGACGGCCAACATCGTGCTGTCGTCGGGATTCGGGAAGGCCGAAGGCATCGCGGTCGACACCCACGTCCGCCGGCTCTCGGGGAGGCTGGGGTTGAGCCGGCAGACCGTTCCCGAGAAGATCGAAAAGGACCTGTTGAAGCTCGTGCCGCGCCGGGACTGGCTCGACTTCAACTCCCTGCTCGTCGACCACGGCCGGAAAACCTGCGGCGCGAGAAAACCCCTGTGCCCGCGGTGCGCCATCCGGAAGCTCTGTCCGTCGGCCGTGAAGCTCTTTCCGGATCTGAAGAAGGCGGGCTGATGACCGTCGAGGCGAGGCTCTGGCGGGCCCTCGACGGCAGCCGGGTGGACTGCGACTTGTGCGCCCACCGCTGCCGGATCGGCCCCGGAAAATTCGGGATCTGCGGAGTCCGGGAAAACACGGAGGGGAAGCTCACCACCCACGCTTACGGCCGGGTCATCGCCGCCCACCTCGACCCGATCGAAAAAAAACCTCTGTTCCACTTTCAGCCGGGCTCGCGCTCGCTGTCCATCGCCACCGTCGGCTGCAACTTCCGCTGCCCCTTCTGCCAGAACTGGGAGATCTCTCAGGCGCCGCGGGCAAAGGACGCTTTCCGGGGCGGACAGGAGTTTCCGCCCGCCGGGATCGTCGCCGAGGCGCGGTCGCGGGGCTGCCGGAGCATCTCGTACACATACACCGAGCCCACCATCTTTTTCGAATATGCCCAGGATACGGCCAAGCTCGCCCGCGAGGCGGGCCTGGCCAACGTCTTCGTCACGAACGGCTATATGACCGGGACGGCGCTGCGGACGATTCAGCCGCTCCTCGACGCCGCCAACGTCGACCTCAAGGCCTTCAAGGACGAAACCTACAGGCGCGTCTGCGGCGCGCGGCTCGAGCCCGTGCTCGAATCGATTCGGCTGATGCGCGAGCTCGGCGTCTGGGTCGAGGTCACGACCCTCGTCGTCCCCGGGATGAATGACAGCGCGGCCGAGCTCGGCGATATCGCCCGGTTCATCGCCGGCGTCAGCGTCGACATGCCGTGGCACGTCAGCCGGTTCCATCCCGACTATAAATACACGGACACGCCGGCGACCCCGGTCGAGACCCTTGACCTGGCCCGGGACCTCGGGAAACGGGCCGGACTCCGGTACATTTACGTGGGGAACGTCCGGGGCGAGGGCGAGAACACAGCCTGTCCGCGGTGCGGCCGCGAGCTCATCAGCCGGACCGGATTTACAGTTACGAAAAACGAGGTCCGCGGCGGCGCCTGCCCCCAGTGCGGCACTCAGATCGCCGGCGTGTTTTAGTCTGCACCTGAATGGACACCGATGACTCGGAAAGGAGGGGACATGAAAAGACGCAGCGCACTCTTCAGCCTTGGTCTCCTGGCCCTCGCCGTCTGGCCCGGCGCGGTCAACGGCGCTGAATCCTGGAAAGAGGTCCGGCTCGACGGCGAGACCGTGCTCATCCGGCCCGCCGCCGCGAAGCCGGCGCCGCCGGGCCGGGTCTTTGCCGCGGAGGGCCGGACGACCCTCATCCTGACGGCTCCGGACCTCGAAGTCGCGGGGCGCGTCGCCGCGGGCGACTTCGAGCGCTATCTCCCGCTCGCCTGCGGAGGAAAGGTGGCCGTGTCTGCCGATGCCAAACCGGCCCACGACTATATGCTCCTCCTGGCGACGGTCCGCTCACAAGAATTCATGTCCCGGGCCGGGATCGGGAAGGACCTGCCGGCCGTCGGCGAACAGGAATGCCTGATCCTGCCGGTTGAGAAGTTCTCCGACGGGCGGCCGGGCGTCGCCCTGGTCGGGGGCAGCGCGCGGGGCCTGCTCAACGGCGCGTACACCCTGCTCGAGCGAAGCGCCGGGATCTTTTGGGAGACCGGCCGGATCCTCCAGCGAAGGACCGGCGCGACATCGGGCGGCGCCGAAACGACGGTGGTCCGGAGCGGGGAATTGTCCTGGCCCGACGGGAAACTCGTCTGGAAGCCCGCCGTCTCCGACAGGGTCCTTTACATCGGCTACGCCCCCGACATGGTCCCGGCTGTCGTCTGGGCCTCCCGCAACCGCCTCAGCCATCTCGTCATCTCCACGCCGCGCGAGTTTCCTCTGTCCGAGTCCCAAAACAAGAGCCTCGAGGACGCCGTCAACCAGGCCCACCGTCTCGGGATCAAAGCCCTCTTTTTGAACATGACCCACAGGCTTCCCGCCCATCTGAGCGCGCTCAAGCCCTCGAGCCCGGAGGCCATCCAGGCCAGCACGGACGTTTATGCGGGCATGGTCTCCAGGTTCGGTCTCGACGGGTTCGCTTGGCATTCGGCGAGCGAAGCGATCGAGATCGCCTCGGACCCGGAGTATCAAAAATACTCGCGCGCCCACTGGGAAGCCCGCTACTTCAACTCCTATTATTCGGCCATCCGGAAGATCAATAAAGACGCCATGCTGGTGATGCTCTTCGGCTGGGTCTACATGAACCCGGCCGCCGAGATGAAGCGGCTTTTTCCATCGGATACGGTGGCCTGGGTCGTTCCGAACACGCCGATCATCGACGCCGCCCTGACCGACATCCCGAGTTACGACGAGAACTTCGACCGCGTCTGGTACTGGCAGTATGTCACCGTCAGCCGCGACGGCGCTTTCCCCATGGTCAAGCTGGACTACCTGGAAGAGTACTTCGCCGAGGCGCTCGAGCGGGGTCACGGCCTCGCGCCCCAGGGCGTTTTCGGGGTGAATGCTTTCAACGCCATGTACTTCGCCCAGGTGGCGAGGGACGGGCTGGTGCCTCACCAAGAATTCCTGAAGACCTTCGGCGAAAGGTACTACGGGGATTCCCGGATGGGGCAGGCGCTCTTCGACTATCAACAGGCGCTCGTTTTCCACCGGAACTGGTACAACAACGTCCACACCCGCGACGTCGAGAACTCTCTGAATATGGAGGAATCCTGGATCCTGAAACGCGCCTTCGAGACGACCGCGGCGGCCGCGGCGTCGGCGAAGTCGCCGCTCCTCAAGGACCGGCTGAAGACCATGGCCGTCACGGCCCTGCGATGCTTCCTGCGCCGGAACCCCCATCTCCGGCCGCCAAAGGACTCCGGTCAGGCCTGGACGATGGATTATATGAGGGAGTTCGGCTGGAACCGCCAGGCGGTCGAGGACATGGTCAAGCGTTATGAGGAGGCCTTCAGTCCGACCGCGCCGGCGGCCGAGGGCGACTTCTTCGGCGAGGAGTTCCTGAAGATCCGGGAGGCGCTGGCGGCTACGACGGCCGGGAAATGACGCCGCTGGCAACCATTTTATTTTGTGTGATAGCCCTGTTCGAGGATAGGGCCTTGTAACGGTGCGTCCCGGTCCCGGCCGCATACCGTCGCAGGGTCGGATGGTGATGCGCCCCTATCCCCCCGGCCCCCGGGAACCAGTCCCGTCGGTTCCCCCGTCGGCCGAGCCGACGGGTCCCCCTCCGCTACGGGGGTCTTCGGAGCGCCATCCCCATCCGACCCTGCGAGGTCGCGAGGATGAAAAGACGTTTGCGGCGTGCTAGAATTAACTTGAACAGGCGGGAGGAGAAAGATTAAGTGGACGAAAAGTTCCGGTTCCTGGAGCACACCGCCGACGCCAAGTTCCAGGCGTTCGGCCGGACGCTCGAGGAGGCCTTCGCCAACGCCGCCCTGGCCACGGCCTCACTGATGTGGGACACGGGGACAATCGCCCGGAAGATCAGCCGCCCGGTGCGCGCCAGCGCGATCGACCTCGAGCAGCTCCTCGTTCGCTTCCTCGAGGAGATCCTCTACCTCGTCGAGTCGCGGTTCTTCCTCCTGGCCTCGGCCGAGGAGCTGAAGATCGAGCGGCGCGGCGAAGAGTATAGGCTCGAGGCCGTTTTTTGGGGCGATACGAATTCAGACGCCTACGAAACTTACGGCGGCGTGAAAGCCATCACCTATAACGAAATGGAGATCCGGAAAAACGACCTGGTCACGGTCCAGGTCGTCGTCGACACCTGAGGCGCGCCATGGAGCTCAGAAAGGTCGGCGACAATGCCTGGGAGATCCCGAAGCAGGGGGAGATGCGCGTTCCCGCCTTGATCTACGCGTCCGAAAAGCTCCTCGTGAGCGTCCGGCGCGACCTGACGCTCACGCAGGCCCGAAACGTGGCCTGCCTGCCGGGCATCCAGCGGATGTCCTATGTCATGCCCGACGCCCACCAAGGCTACGGGTTCCCGATCGGCGGAGTGGCCGCCTTCGACATGGACGAGGGCGTCATCTCGCCCGGCGGGGTCGGCTACGATATCAACTGCGGGGTCCGGCTCCTCAGGACCGACTTTACCGCCGGGGACATCTCAACCAAGCGAAAAGAGCTGCTGGCCGAGATCTTCAAGGAAGTGCCGGCCGGCGTGGGCAAGGGCGGCGTCACGAAGCTCGGCCGGGGGGTGCTTCTCGATATCCTCCGCCGCGGGGCGGAGTGGGCGGTCGAACAGGGATGCGGCTCGAAAGAGGACCTGCTGATGACCGAAGAGTACGGCCGGATGAAGGCCGCCGACCCGTCCCACATCTCGGCGCGAGCCATGGAGCGGGGCCTCCCGCAGCTCGGGACACTGGGCGCGGGGAACCATTTCCTCGAGATCCAAAAGGTCTCCCATATCTACGACAAGGAGAAGGCCGGCGTGTTCGGGATCCAAGCCGAAGGACAGGTCACGGTCATGATCCACTGCGGCAGCCGCGGCCTGGGGCATCAAGTGGCCTCCGATTACATCGAGATCATGGAAAACGCCTACGGGACAAAAGGGCTTCCCGACCGGGAGCTCGTCAACGCGCCCGTCCGCTCGCGGCTCGGGCAGGAATACTATGCCTCGATGTGCGCGGCCGTCAACTTCGCCTTCGCCAACCGCCAGATGATCGCCCACTGGGTGCGGGACGTGTTCGCCAGGGTCATGGGGAGCTCCGAGGGCATGCGGCAGATCTACGACGTTTGCCATAACGTCGCCAAGATGGAGCGTCACGAGATCGGCGGCCGCGAGCGCGAGGTCTGCATCCACCGGAAGGGCGCCACCCGAAGCTTCGGGCCGGGACGGCCGGAGATCCCGGAGGTTTACCGGCCGCACGGACAGCCCGTCATCATTCCGGGCAGCATGGGGACGGCGTCCTATCTTCTGGCCGGGACGTCCGAGTCGGAGGCCCTGAGCTTCAGTTCGACCGCCCACGGCGCGGGACGGGTCATGTCCCGGCACGAGGCGCTCCGCCGCTTCCGCGGCGACGAGATCCGCGACGACCTTCGGAAGAAGGGTATCGAACTCCAGTCCGCGAGCTGGAAAGGGGTCGCCGAGGAAGCCTCGGAAGCTTACAAGGACGTCGACGAAGTGGTCAGGGTGTCCCATGAGGTGGGCATCGGCGGCATGGTGGCCCGCCTGGTGCCCGTGGCTGTCATGAAGGGTTGACCTGTCCCTTATTCGACGGCCACCTTGAGCTTGACCTGAAATTCTTTGAGCCTTCCGTCCCGGACCGATCCTCTCTGTTCGATGACCTCGAAGAAGTGGATCTTCTCTCCGGCAGAGAGAAGCTGTTCGATGGCGGCCCGAACGGCCTCGGAGTAACCCTTCTCCGAGACGCCGATGACTTCGATCATCTTCAGCATTTTATTGTCCTCGCTTAAATAGACCGCCCGAGCCCGGCCGAGGCCGGTGCGCCGGGCGCTCAGATCACGATCTCGTCGATGTCTTTTTCCGCGTAATCCTCGAACTGCCGGGCCATCGCGGACTCGCTCCGGAGCATCAGGAAATGGCTCCGCTCGACCTTGCTCAGGTAAACCAGGATCTTCTTCTTGTCCAGCTCGACGCGCTTCGCCAGACCCGCATAGAAGGCCTGGGCGGATCTCTCGGCCGCCATCGCTTGATGGAGAATATCGATCAGGCCGGAAGACGGCCGGATGATCACGGCCGGCAGGAGCTTGGCGTCGACTTTTTCGGCGACCTCGGGAGTGTCGCCGGGGTACATCGACTGAAAGAGGTTCTCGAGGACGGACTTGTGTTTTCGTTCCTCGTAGGCGAGTATCCTGAATTTCTGGACGAGGAGCGGGTTCTTGACCCTGATGGACATCTCGGTGTAGATCCGGTCGGAATCGATCTCGGCCTTCATGGCATAGCCCAGAAGCTTGTCGACCGGCGCTCTCGCGATATTGATCATGCCTGTCCTCCCTTACGCGATTAGGATACACGTGTCGGCCGATTCCCGCAAACGTTGACATTTGGCGCGCCGCCGCCTATCTTGGAAAATCATGAGAGTGGTGCTGGCCGGCTACAACGTCGACCGCGACGTCATCGAGGACCTGAAAAAGAGCGCGCCCGCGCGTCGGGACGTGACCCCCGAGACCCTCTCCGCGGCCTACGCCAGGATCTCCAGGGATCCTCGGCCGGCCGATGTGCTCCGCACCGCGGCCCGCCGGGAGGTGGAGAAAGCCCGCCGGTCGAACCGGGCCATCATCTTCAAGATGGGACACCACTCGGTGGCCGAGCACGCCGTCTTCAATTTCGACATCATCGGCGTGAGCCGGCTGGCGCTCGAGGAGATCGAGAGATTCCGGCTGGGCTCCTACACCGAGAAATCCCAACGGTACATCATGCTGGGCGACGACTTCGTCGTCCCCCGCGAGATCACGGACGCGGGCGCCGAAGACGACTTCGTCCGGACCGTCAGGCTCCAGAACGCCCTGTACCACCGGCTTTACGGGAGGCTGCGGCCGTATGTTTTCGAAAAGCACGCGGACCTGGCGGCTGAAGCCAAAAATCATTCCGTCCTCGACGGCTGGGCCAAGGAAGACGCGCGCTACGCCGTCAGCCTGGCGACGGAAGGCCAGGTCGGCCTGACCGTCAACGCCCGGAACCTCGAGCTCCTCGTCAGACGGTTCGCCGCCCGGAGATCAGCCGAGCTCCGCGAGCTCAAGGGGAAGCTCTATGATCTGGCCAGGGAAGTCGCGCCGTCGATCATCCTGTTCACGGAGGCGACGGACTTCGATTCCCGGGCCTACGATGAGGTCGAAACGGCCGCTCGGGCTGTCGGCCGGGTGCCGGCAGAAGACCCGGCGGGCGCCCCGGTCCGTCAAGGCGAAGGCTTGGGGAAAAAACCGCGGCCGGCGCGCGGCGGCCGTCCCGGAGACGTTTCGGTGCGGCTGGCCGATTTTACGCCCGACGGCGACGGGCGGATCCTGGCCGCCCTCCTGCACTCGACGACATCCGATCCCTATGATCGCTGCCTGGCCAGGGTGAAGGAGCTGGGGTGCCCGGAGAAACGGGCGCTGATCAAAGCCGCCTTCCACCGGATGGAGTTCTATGATTTCCCCCTCCGGGAGTTCGAGTACGCCGACCTGACGTTCGCCGCCGAAATCTCCGCGTCCTGTTTCGCCCAGCTCAAGCGCCACCGGATGGCCACCTTGACGGCGCAGGACTACGACCCCGGGCTGGGCGTGTCCGTGCCGCCGTCCTTCGCCGCGGTGGGGGCCGTCGGCGAATTCCGCGAGCTCGTCGAAATAACGAACGCGACGTATCGGCGGCTTAAGGAAAGAGCGGGTGAGGCGGCCGATTACGTCCTGACCAACGCCCACCGCCGCCGTGTTCTCCTGAAAGTCAACGTCCGGGAGCTCTACCACATCTCCAGGCTCCGCGAGGACCCGACGGCCCAGTGGGAAATCCGGAAGCTTGCGGGCCGGATGTCGAACCTGGCGAGAGAGGTCATGCCGCTGAGCACCCTCCTTCTCGGCGGCAAAAACAGGTATCCCGCTCTCTATAAGAAGGTTTTTGGCCGGCCCCCTAAGTTCTCTCCGCCCGAGACCTTCAAATAATCCGAATTATTCGCACCATCGCATTTTTTATTGCGGTAGCGTGTATCAATTTCCTACCCTTGATCCTCCATCCGGACTCCGGGCTGCGTCGAGACGCCGGCGGCGAAGCGGTCATTTTTTAGCCTGAATCATTCACGAATCGAGGCGGCCCCCAGATGCGAGGCCCGAGGGGTGAAGCTGTACTCTTTGGTACAGCGAACTCCGAGAACGAAGCCGATGGGGCCGAATCGGCTCGCCGGAAGGGTAAAAAGCGCCGCCTAAAGAGAGATGGAAAAAAGACGAGGCGCTTTTTATGAATAAGTCAGGTGAGTTCTCTCCCGCGAACGCCACCCCGTGAAATATATTATTCCTATATATTCTATGGGTTCAGTGTGTTTAGGCGGCCGCTCAAAACCACGTGTAGAGCGAAATTCCCGCGGTGACCCGGTTCGAGAAGTGATCTGAAGGCGGCTCGGGACCGGCGTAATAGGTGACCTTGCGGACTCCCACAAACGGGCGGACTTCGATCGCTTTTCCGAAGGCGCCGAACGCCTTGAACTCGACGGTCTGGCGGTCGGAGTTGGCGTCGACGCGGAACTCCGCTCCCAGTGGGAAAAAGCCCCTGCGGGCGCGCCAGGGCGCCCAAACGGAGTTTGAGGTCATAGTTAAAGGTAAAATCGTATCCGGCGGCGACTTCGAACCGGAGAGCCTTTTCCAGGCGGTTGAAGTCCTTCTGGTTGCGAACGAGGAGCCCCGTCGCCAGGCTGGAGCGAAACCGGATGGCCTTGTCGACCGGCATATCCACGTCATACCGGGCATACCAGGCCCCGAACAGGCCTCCGGGCAGGGACTTCTCGTACTGGCCCCCCACAGCGTAGAGCATCCGGTCGGGCCATGACTGGGCGAACAGCGAGGTGCCGGCGAGGATGGGCGTCCGGAAATCGACGTCCACGAGAAATCGTCGTCCGGGCTCGTCAAGGAGCCGGAGCCGGAACCCGCCGAGGACGAGGAGCTTGTGTTCGTCGTAGTTGGGATAATAGCCGGCCTCGACGTTGAATGTATCGACGATGCGGGCGGGGGGCTCCCCCGAGCCGAGACGCGCGCCGATGTCGGTCGTCGGCGGGTAATCATAGTGGTGCGCCGTACGAAGGAAGATCTCCACTCCCTTGGCCAATCCCACGGCCAGGCGGGCATCATAATAGATCTTATCGAAATTGACCCATTTCAGCTCGCTTTCCAGCGACAGTTCGGGGAGGATGAAGCGGGCCAGGTTGAAGTTGACCACCAGCAGCTCGTCGAAACCCGGGTCGCCGCCAAGGTACGGCCCGAATCCCAGGCCCATCGCGAGATTCCCCTCCCGGACCCAGACGCGGCCGACGAGCTCGTTGAGGTCGAGAATGTCCGGGTTATAAGTCGAGGTCACGTGCCGGCAGAAGTGGTTGAGGCCGGCCTCGAATGAAACGGCGTCGGAGACCCGGGTCTCGAAGCCCGCCAGCAGCCAGAAGTCGATCGCGCCCTTCAGGCTGCCGCTGATCCGCTCGAGGTAGCTGAGGTCGGCGAAGACCCGGCTGCCGCGGAGGATGTGGATCGGCCAGGAAAATTTGAATTCGGGCCGGTAAAACTTTCGCTGGAGCGAATCGATGCCGAATTCCGCTCGCAGGGCGGCTCGGGGCTTGACCCAGAGCGAATTGTCTTGGGCCAAGACGGGCCGGGCCAAGATGATCAGCAGAAAAAGCTGAAAAGCCCGAGTCCTCGTTCGCGCCAGGGTTGTCAAAGTTTCCCGGTCCGCCGAGGGGGAGGATATTCAATGCCTCGCCCGCCTGTCAAGCGAACGACCTTGGGGTTATTCCGCTTGAGATACCGCGGGCAAAAAAAGTCCCCGGCTATTTGACGGCGAATTTAAAGAATCTTTTTTTCCCGATTTTCAGGACGTGCTCTGTTTTATCGGCGAGGTCGACCTGGTGGGCGATATCGTCGATCCGCTCGCCGTCGAGGTCGACGCCTCCCTGCTGGATGACCCGCTTCGCCTCGCCGCGCGATGGACAAGCCTTCAGTTCCATCATGATGTCGATCAGCGGCTTCGTCTGGCGGAGAGCGGCGGCTTCACCCGTCACGGCATGCTGGCCGGGTTCGGCTTCGCCCGCGCCTTCGATCACCTGGACCTTCAGGTCCGCCGGCGTCTCCTTATTCTTATGGATGCGGTCGAATTCCCCGGCCGCCTCGTTCGCCTTCTCTGCGCCCCAGAAGTCGGCGACGATCATGCGGGCCAGCTGGGCCTTGAGGTCCCGCGGATTGACCTTTCCCGCCTGGGCCTCGGCCTTCCAGGCCTCGACCTGCGCTGTGGTCACGTCCGTCAGCAGATCGTAGTACTTGTACATGAGCGGGTCGGAGATCGACATCAGCTTGCCAAACATGACCTGGGGCGGCTCGTTGATGCCGACGTAATTCCCGAGCGACTTGCTCATCTTGTTCACGCCGTCGAGCCCCTCGAGGAGCGGCACGGTCATCACGACCTGAGGCTCCAGGCCGTACTCCCGCTGGATGTCCCGGCCGACAAGCAGATTGAACTTCTGGTCCGTCCCACCCATCTCGACGTCGCACTCGAGCGCGACGGAATCGTAGGCCTGCATGAGCGGATACAAGATCTCGTGGACCGAGACGGGCAAGCCCTCCTTCAGCCGCTTCGTAAAATCATCCCGCTCGAGAAGCCTCGCGACTGTGTATTTCGCCGCCAGCTTGATGATCTCGAAGCTCGTGAGCTTCCCGAGCCACCGCGAGTTGAAGTCGATGATCGTCTTCTCCGGGCTCAGGATCTTGTAGATCTGGGCCTTGTAGGTCTCGGCGTTCTTGAGGATGTCCTCGTGGGTCATGGCGGGCCGGGTCACCGACCGTCCCGACGGGTCGCCGATGAGCCCCGTGAAGTCGCCGATGAGGAAGATGACGTCGTGGCCGAGGTCCTGGAAGTGCTTCATCTTCCGGATAACGACCGTGTGACCGAGGTGGATGTCGGGCGCCGTGGGGTCGAACCCGACCTTGACCTTGAGCGGCTTCTTGTCGCGAAGCGACCGCGCGATCTTGTTTCGGAGCTCGTCCTCCTGGATGACGTCGACGCAGCCCTTCTTGAGATAGGCGAGTTGTTCTTCGACGCTTTTGTTCATGTTCACCTGATGGCAACGCGGCGGCCGCGGACCTCGAGCCGGCCCTCGAAGTAGAGCTTCACGGACTCCGGGTAGATCTTGTGCTCCTCGACGAGGATGCGCGCGGCGAGTGTGTCCTCGGTGTCGTCCTGGAGCACGGGGACGACCGCCTGAAGGATGATCGGCCCCATGTCCACGTCCTCGGCGACAAAATGCACCGTGGCCCCCGAGAACCGGACGCCCCAGTCGATGGCTTTCTTCTGGACATGAAGTCCGGGAAAGGCGGGGAGAAGAGCCGGGTGGATGTTCATGGCCTGGTTCTTGAATTCCCGGCAGAAGAGCGGGGTCAGGATCCTCATGTAGCCAGCCAGGCAGACGAGGTCGATATTCCGCTTGCGGACTTCCCGGATGATCTCTTTGTCGTACTCCTCGCGGTTGGGGTAAAGCTTGGGGTTGAGGTAGAAGGTCTCGAGGCCGCGCTCGCGGGCGGTCGCGAGACCCGCTGCGTCGTCAACGTTGCTGAAAACGAGCGCGATGTCGGCGTCGATCCGGCCCGCCGCCGCGGCTTCGTGGATGGCCCGGAAGTTGGAGCCGCGGCCCGACAGCAGCACCGCGATCCGGCCCCGTTTCGCGGGGCTGACGAATATCTCCTGGCTCATGGATTCACCTTTTCCCGCCGGTTTCAGAACTTGATGGTGAGGCCGAGCCTCACCGAATATCCGCCGAGATCGATCGACGCGTCCCGGACCTCCCGGAAATTATCGCCGGCCGGCGCCTCCGGGAGCACATGGATCTTGGCCTGCCAGTAGCCGAGGTCGGAAATGTACTCCTCGTAGGAGTACAGGCTGCCGGGCTGCTGCAGGTTGTCCTCGCCGGTGAACCCGTCCACCTTTCCCGACCGGGCGGCGGCCTCGATGAAAAATCCGAAGGCGTCGTCGAAATTATAGGTTAAACCCAGCCCCCCCAGGTAAGCGGTCCGCTGCGCCTTGGCCGTCTCGAAGAGGGTATAAAAAAAATTCGCTTCTTCCGGTTTTTTGAGGCCCTCCCGGCCGACGAACTTGGCGAAAACGAACCCCGCGCCGGCCCGGAGATAGAGATTGAGCTTCTGCCCGAAGGGGAAAAAGAGATACCCCGAGGCGATCACCGGGTAGGCGCTCATCTTGGCGGGTTTCGTGTGGATGTAATCGACCCCGTCCCAGATGCTCACCGTTTCGACGTCCTCCTCAGGGAGCGAGCCGTAGGAATAGCCCGCGCTCAGGCCGAGCCCCAGCCGCCGGGAAAAGGCGAACTGGAGCTCCCCCTCGAAACCGTACCCGAGCTTGAGCGTGCCGACGCTCTGGCTGATGAATTCCAGGTTGGAGAAGGACTGCGTGCGGAGCTTGATCTCCTCCGCCCAGCCCGTGACACCCATGTCATCGTTATCGTACCTGAGCTTTTCGACGGCGGCGGAAAACCGCAGCCGGAGATCAACGGCCCGGGCGGTCGGCGTCAGGATCAGAAACATCAGGCACGCGGCCGCCCCTGTCCTTTTTATGCGCATGATGGATGGCTTCGTTCTCTCAGCGGACCGAGAACGCCCGGGGCAGGGTGTCTTCCCAGGCGCGGCGGAGGCGTTCCACCGGAACCCGGACGACCTTCCGGCCGGCGCGGCGGACGACGACATCCCGGCCGCCGACCCGGCCGATCACGCTGATCTTGACCTTGTGCCGCGCCCCGAGCTGGCGAAGCTCGGGAAGGCGCGACCGGCCCAGGCTGACGACGATCCGCGACTGGCTCTCGCCGAAAAGGAGCGCCTCGTCGCGGATATCCTCCCCGAGGTCCAGCGCGCAGCCGAGCTTTCCGGGGCTGTGGATCGAACTCTCGGCGACGCAGACGGCCAGGCCGCCATCCGAGACGTCGTGGGCCGAGCGGACGAGGCCCCGCTCGACGGCCGCGACGGCGACCTTCTGTACCCTCTTCTCCAGGCCGAGGTCGAGCGCGGGCGCCGGCCCCGTCTCCAGGCCGTGGATGATCCTCAGGTATTGGGAGCCGCCGACCTCGTCCCGCGTTTCCCCGAGGAGAACGACGATATCGCCCTCTTTTCGGAAACCCGGGCCGACAACCCGGCCGACATCCTTGATCATCCCCACGACTCCCAGAACGGGCGTGGGATGTATCGAGGCGCCTTCGGTGTCGTTATACAGGCTGACGTTGCCGCCCGTGACCGGTATGCCGAAGGCCCGGCAGGCCTCGGCCAGGCCCTCGACGGCTTCCTCGAACTGCCACATGACTTCCGGTTTTTCAGGGTTCCCGAAATTCAGGCAGTTGGTGACGCCGACGGGCCTCGCGCCGACACACGCCAGGTTGCGGCAGGCCTCGGCCACCGCGATCCGGCCGCCGGCCCGCGGGTCGATCTGGCAGTAGAGGGAATTGCCGTCGAGCGTGACGGCCAAGCCCCTCTTCTGTCCCTTGATGCGCAGGACCGCGGCGTCCGCGCCGGGCAGGACGACGGTATTGATCTGGACCATGTGGTCGTATTGGCGGTAGACCCATTTCTTGTCCGCCAGGTTCGGGTCGGCGATGATCTTGAGCAGCGCATCTCCCAGGCGGGCGGGCGGGGGAGGGACCTCCGGAACTTCGGCCGCCGGCCGGGCCGCGGGCTTGCGGCCGGGCCGGGTGTAGGCCGGACAGAGGTCGACCACGGCGCTGACGGGCACGTCGACCACCGTCTCGCCGTGCCATCTCACGCGGACCTGCCCGCCCTCGGTGACCTCCCCGATATTGACCGCGTCCAGGTCCCACTTGGCGAAGACGGCCTGGACCGCGGCCAGCTTCTCGCGGCTGCAGACAAGGAGCATCCTTTCCTGGGATTCGGACAGCATGATCTCGTAGGGCGTCATGCCCTCTTCCCGCTGCGGGACGAGGTCGAGGTCGACGGCGATGCCGTTTCCGGACTTGGCGGCCATCTCGGTCGTCGAGCAGGTCAGGCCGGCCGCGCCCATGTCCTGGATGCCGATGATCAGCCCCCGGTCCATGACCTCGAGGCAGGCCTCGAGCAGCAGCTTCTCCTTGAACGGATCGCCGACCTGGACGTTCGGCCGCTTCTGCTCGGTTTCCTTGCCGAACTCCGCCGAGGCCATGGTCGCCCCGTGAATACCGTCCCGGCCCGTCTTCGAGCCGACGTAGAGGACGGGATTCCCGATGCCCTCGGCTTTGGCGTAGAAGATCTTGTCTTTCCGCGCCAGGCCCAGGCAGAAAACGTTGACCAGGGGGTTCTTGGCGTAACCTTCCTGAAAATAGACCTCGCCGCCCACCGTGGGCACGCCGAATGAATTGCCGTAAGAGGAGATGCCCGAGACCACGCCGTCCATGATCGCGCGGTTCCTGGGATTATCCAGGGGACCGAACCGGAGCGAGTCGAGGACCGCGATCGGGCGGGCGCCCATGGTGAAGATGTCCCGGAGGATGCCCCCCACGCCGGTGGCCGCGCCCTGAAAAGGCTCGAGATAAGAGGGATGGTTGTGGGATTCGATCTTGAAGACGACGGCCAGGCCGCCGCCGATATCGATGATGCCGGCGTTTTCGCCGGGCCCCTGGATGACGTGCTTTCCCTTGGTGGGGAGGCGTTTGAGGAAGACCTTGGAGCTCTTGTAGCTGCAATGCTCCGACCACATCGTCGAGAAGATGCCCAACTCGGTGATGTTCGGCTCCCGGCCGATGAGCTCGACGATCCGAGCGTATTCATCGGGGGTGAGATTGTGGTCGGCGAGGAGCTTGGGGTCGATCATGAGAGTTTCCCCCGGAAGAGGAGGGATTTTCCGGATTCGAGGAGGGACTCAAAAACGATCCGACCGTCCTCGCTTCCCAGCAGGGCCTCCGACGCCCTCTCGGGATGGGGCATCATGCCCAGCACGTTCCCCTCGCGGTTGATGATGCCGGCGATGCCCGCCGCCGAACCGTTGACGTTGGCGGCGGCCGTGGCGCGCCCCCCCGCATCCACGTAGCGGAAGACGACCTGGCGGTTCCTTTCGAGCTCGCGGACCTCGTCCGGGGGAGCGAAATAGTTGCCGTCGAAGTGGGCGATGGGGATCCGCAAGACTTGGCCGCGCCGCGCCCGGTTGGAGAACCGCGTTCCGGCGTTCTCGACGCGGAGGTGGACATGCTCGCAGAGGAACTTGAGGTTCTTGTTCCGCAACATCGCCCCCGGCAGGAGGCCCAGCTCGAGGAGCACCTGGAACCCATTGCAGATGCCCAGGACGAGCCCGCCGCCGGCGGCGAACTCCCGGACCTCGCGCATGAGCGGCGAAAACTTGGCGATGGCCCCGGCCCGCAGGTAGTCGCCGTAAGAGAAACCTCCGGGGAGGACGACACAATCCACGCCCCGGAGGTCGTGGTCCTTGTGCCAGAGGTAAGCCGTCGGTTGGCGGAAAACGCTCTTCAGGACATGGAAAGCGTCATGGTCGCAGTTCGAACCCGGGAAGACGACGACTCCGAATTTCAAGGCGTCAGTCCTTCTTCCCGTCTTTCAGGATTTGCCAGGTGAACTTCTCGATGATCGGGTTGGCCAGGACTTTGTTGGCCATCTCGGGGACGATCCGTTCCGCACCGGCCTCGGATACGCCGACGAGCTCGATCTCGAAAACCTTGCCTTGACGCACATCCTTGACGGCCTGGTAGCCCAGTGTGAGCAGGGCGTTTTTCACGGTCTGCCCCTGCGGGTCGAGGACGCTTTCCTTAAAGGAGACGAGGACTCTAACTTTCATGCCCGAGCACCCTTTCGAAGATATAGTCGATTCTTTCGAGATAGACATCGATGGTGAAACAGGCCTCGACCTCTTGAGGCGTCAGCACGGCCAGGACGTCCGGATCCTGGAGCAGCAATCCCTTGAGCTCGATGTTTTCCTGCCAGACCCGGAGGCTGCTGCGCTGCACGAGCTCATAGGCCCGCGGGCGGGACACGCCCTTGTCGGTGAGAGCCAGCAGGACGCGTTGGGAGAAGATCAAGCCCCTTGTCGCGGTGATGTTCGCCGTCATCCTGTCTTCGTTGACGACGAGGTTCCCGATGATGTCGGTGGTTTCGGCGATCAGGTAATCGGCTAGGATGAACGAATCGGGGAAGATGACCCGCTCGGCCGAGGAATGGGAGATGTCCCGCTCGTGCCAGAGGGGAATGTTGTCCAGGGCGACCAGGAGGTTTCCCCGCAGGATCCGGGAAAGGCCCGAGATCCGCTCGGCCCGAACGGGGTTCTTCTTGTGCGGCATCGAGGAGGAGCCCTTCTGGCCCTTAGTGAACGGCTCCTCGAGCTCGAGCACCTCGGTCTTCTGGAGATGGCGGATCTCGGTCGCGAACTTGTCCAGGCTGGCGCCGAGGATGGCTAGAGCCGAGATGACCTCGGCGTGCCGGTCGCGCTGCAGGACTTGGGTCGACACCCGGGCGGGGGAGAGGCCGAGTTTGTCCAAAGCGAACTCTTCCACCCTCGGGTCGAGATGAATGTAGGTTCCGACCGACCCCGAGATGCGGCCGACAGCGATCGTCTCCAGGGCCCGCCGCAGACGCTCTTCGTGGCGCTTCATCTCCTCGTACCAGACGAGAATCTTGACGCCGAAGGTGATCGGCTCGGCGTGGACGCCGTGGGTCCGGCCCATCATCAGGGTTTTTTTGTACTGCAGGGCCTTTTCCCTGAGGATCGCCGTCAGGGCGGCGGCGTCCCTGGCGATCTTTTCCAGGGACTCTTTGATCATCAGCGACAGCGCGGTGTCCACGATGTCGTACGAAGTCAGCCCCACATGGATGAAGCGCGCGTCCTCGCCCACGGTCTCGCCCACGGCCTCGAGAAAGGCGATGACATCGTGCTTGCAGACCCGCTCGATCTCCTCGATCCGGGACACGGAAATCGAGGTCTTGGACCTGATGTTGCCGAGCGCCGTTTGGGGGATGCGGCCGAGGCCGGCCCAGGCTTCGCAGACGGCAACCTCGACGTCCAGCCACTTACGGTAGCGGTTCTCGTCCGACCAGATGGCTCCCATTTCGGGGCGCGTATAGCGGTCGATCATGAGTGTTTCCTCAAATGAGGGCCAATCATAACAAGGTGACCCGATAGTGTCAATTCGGCTTGGGAAAAGGTTTCCCCCTCGTTCTTCCAGGAGTGAGTTTTCTTGGACTGGCGCCATGCCACCCTTATTTTACCCTCTCTATTGAAGTGGATCACCCCATGAGGAAGAAAACTCAATCCAAGGAGTCTATATATATAGGTGTCTAATTGGGTGAGCGGCGTGATTAACGATGTTTCCGACGAAGGGCTTGTCGGCCGGGCCAAGCAGGGCGACCTGGAAGCTTATTCCGAGCTCGTGCGACGGCACCGGGAAAGGGTTTACGGGACGATCCTCAGGTTCACCCGGGACCATGGAGACGCCGACGACCTGGCCCAGGAGACGTTTTTGCGGGCTTTTCGGGAGATCCGGCGATTCAGGGAACAGGCGGGGTTTTCCACCTGGCTTTACCGGATCGCCGTGAACCTGAGCCTCAATTATTTGAAGAGGAAAAGAAGAGAGATGGGCCGTCGGGAATTTGATGAAAGTTTCGCGGACCGGCAGCCGGCTCCCGGGTTCTCGCCCGAATCGGCCTTCCGGAGCGCCGAGTTTCAAGCCCACTTGAGAGACGCGGTGGATTCCCTGCCTCCGGCCTACAAGACATCGTTCGTCCTCGTCGTCTACGAGGGAATGAGCCACGGCCGGGCGGCCAGGATACTGGGGTGCTCGGAGAACACTGTTTCCTGGCGTCTGCACAAGGCGAGAAAAATGCTCCAAGCGAGGCTCCTGCCCATCCTGAACGAGGTGTCGCGATGAGATGCCGTAAAGCCGAACGGCTGATCTCCGGTTTCCTCGATTCCAGGCTCTCGGCCGGCGCGGCGAGAGATCTCGAAGTCCACTTGGCGGGTTGTCCGTCATGCCGCTCCTACCTGGCCGGGCTGGACCTGATCCAGAGAGGGGCGGCCGTGCCCGAGGAAACGTCTGTCCCGTCAGGTTACTGGGATGATCTGTCCGCGAGGGTCCGCGCCCGGCTCGAACCGGCTTCAGCCAGTGTGCCGCCGCGGTCCTTTCCGCTTCGGGGTTGGCGATGGGCGTGGCTGGCGGTCCCCGCGGCCGCGGCGGGCTGGCTGGTCTTTATTCAGGTCTTTCGCCCGGCCCCGGTTTCCGTCAAAGACCCGATCAATCAGGAGCGGCGCCTCGCCGCCGCCGGCCTGGCGGTCTTCGAGGACCCGGAGCTTGCCGGAGAGCTTGATGATCTCGTCCTCGCCGCCATCCAGGAGGAGACCGGGTTTCTGTCCCTTGATGAGCTCCCTCCTTTTGTGGATGACCCGGGTTTCTGGGACGGCCTGACCGATGCGGAGGTCTCGCTCATTGACGAGGAGATCGCCAAAGAGCTAATATCCTAGGAGAAACGACATGCGGCGTAATACCCTACACTGGATCGTTCTGGGCTTGTTCCTGACATCCGCGGTCGGAGTCGCCCAAACCCAGCCCGGGCGCCGGGGGCCCGACAGGGAGAGACTCCGGGAGAACCTGACGAACCTGCGGCTTCTGCGCATGACGGAAGCCCTGGAACTGACCGAGGAACAGACCGCCAAGATCTACCCCTTTTCCGCCCGGATCGAAAAGGAAAAGGCGGAGATCCTCCGGGGGCTCAGCGCCGAGATGACGGACCTTCGGCGGGTCATCGGGGAGAGCGGCCCGAATGACGTGGACCTGGCCGCCCGTGTCGAAGCCATCCGGAAATTGAGACGGAGCCTGCAGGAGAAGGACCTCGAGTTCGAACGGTTCCTCCAGGAGAACCTCAGCGGCATCCAGGTCGCGAAGTATATCGTCTTCCAGGCGGATTTCAACCAGGCGATGGGGGACAGGCTGAGCCGGGCGAGGGCCCTGACCCGCGGCGGCCGGCTTCCCTGAGGAAAAATTCGCCGCTCTCTTGACAAAAATGGGGTTTTCTTCTAGTATTGTCGAGTAATCTTTTCACTGTTTTTTCCATAAAACGAGATTTTAGGCCGTTTTAAGAGAAAGTATATTTACCAGTATATGGTTGCCTTTCTCTATCGTCTGTTGTCCGAACGTCAAGAGGATGTGTATTCTTGGAGAGTCGCCTGCGCCAGCGTAGCTCAGTTGGTAGAGCGGCTGATTTGTAATCAGCGGGTCGGGGGTTCGAATCCCTTCGCTGGCTTTTGTCCGGGACGCTTCCGGACAAGATCCGTTTCCCTAAGTGGAAACGGGGCCGCTGACCCGATATACGGGCAGGTACCAAAGTGGCCAAATGGGGCGGGCTGTAAACCCGCTGCGGAAACGCTTCGGAGGTTCGAATCCTTCCCTGCCCACTTGCGCGGGAATAGCTCAGTGGTAGAGCATGGCCTTCCAAGCCATCGGTCGCGGGTTCGAATCCCGTTTCCCGCTTGGTCGAAGTTGTGGAGGCCCACGTAGCTCAGTAGGTAGAGCACATCCTTGGTAAGGATGGGGTCACCAGTTCGATTCTGGTCGTGGGCTCAGAGAGCATACACGCCTCTGAATTAGCCGCAAGGAGGACAAGAATGGCTAAGGTAAAATTCGCGAGAACGAAGCCGCATTTGAACATCGGGACGATCGGGCATGTGGACCACGGGAAGACGACCTTGACGTCGGCGATCACGCGGATCTTGTCGAAGCAGAACCCGTCGATTGCGTTCCGGGCGTATGACCAGATTGACAACGCGCCGGAGGAGAAGGAACGGGGTCTGACGATCAACATTGCGCACATCGAGTACGAGACGGGGAAGCGGCACTACGCGCACATTGACTGTCCTGGCCATGCGGACTACATCAAGAACATGATCACCGGGGCGGCGCAGATGGACGGGGCGATCCTGGTGGTGGCGGCGGACGACGGGCCGATGCCGCAGACGCGGGAGCACATCTTGCTGGCGCGGCAGGTGAACGTGCCGTCGATCGTGGTGTTCATGAACAAGGTCGACCTGGTGGACGACCCGGAGATCCTGGACTTGGTGGAGCTCGAGGTGCGGGAGCTGCTGGCGAAGTACGAATTTCCCGGGGACAAGACGCCGATCATCCGTGGGAGCGCGCTGAAGTCGATGGAGTCGGACGGGGACGCGGGGAACGAGTGGAACAAGCGGATACTGGAGTTGATGGACGCGGTGGACGCGTTCATACCGGAGCCGGTGAGGCTGGTGGACCAGCCGTTCCTGATGCCGATCGAGGATATTTTTACGATTTCGGGACGTGGGACGGTGGTGACGGGCCGGGTGGAGAGGGGGAAGGTGAAGGTCGGGGAAGAGGTGGAGATTGTGGGATTTGGGGAGACGCGGAAGCGGGTGGTGACGGGCGTGGAGATGTTCCGGAAGCTGTTGGACGAGGGGATGGCGGGAGACAACGTTGGGTTGCTGTTGAGAGGGACGGAGAAGACGGATGTGGAGAGGGGGATGGTGTTGGCGAAGTCGGGCTCGATCACGCCGCACCGTCGGTTCAAGGCGCAGGTGATCGCGCTGAAGAAGGAAGAGGGGGGACGGCACACGCCGTTTTTCACGGGCTACCGGCCGCAGTTTTACTTCCGGACGACGGACGTGACGGGGTCGGTGAAGCTGGACGCCGGGGTGGAGATGGTGATGCCCGGAGACAACGTGAACGTGGAGATCACGCTGATCACGGACGTGGCGATGGAGAAGGGGCTGCGGTTCGCGATCCGCGAGGGCGGGCGGACGGTGGGCGCGGGCTCGGTCACGGACATCTTGGAGTAAAGACGGATCACCTCCCGGTCAACGCCTGCCCGCGAGGGCGGGGACGTGACGGGGAGGGGGAAATGAGTGAAGCGAGATAAGCATGCGCGAACAGATCACCCTCCAGTGCTCGGCGTGTAAACAACGGAATTACATCAGCACCCGGAACAAGAAGCTGCAAACCGAGCGGCTCGAGGTCAACAAGTACTGCAAGTTCTGCCGTAAACACACGCTTCATAAGGAAGTGAAGTGAGGACGGCCGGTTTCGAGATAGAGGCGGAATGAACAGTGGAAAGGTGAGTAGCTCAACAGGCTAGAGCAGCGGTCTCCAAAACCGCAGGTTGGAGGTTCGAGTCCTCTCTCACCTGCTCTTATTGCTCATCGATGACCCGATGCCCGAGGATGCTCGCTTCCGGAGGCACGAGAAGGAAGGAGCACGAACTAGCGGAACGCCGCGGGAGAGAGATCGCCCATGGAAGAAAAAGTGAGATGGTATAAGCGCTTCGGCAACTTTCTGAAGGACGTCAAGGCGGAGGCCAAGAAGGTCACCTGGCCGTCGCGTCCGGAGGTCTACAGCACGACCGTGGTCGTGATCATCGCCATGGCCTTCTTCGGCTTTTACCTGTTTTTTATGGACATTATCTTTTCCTGGGCCATCTCGCAGGTCAAAACGCTGTTCGGCTAAGCAGGTTCCGACCATGGCAAAAAACTGGTATGTCGTTCACACCTATTCGGGGTTCGAAAAATTCGTGGCCGAGTCCATCCGCCAGCGGGCGCTGGAGCTGAATCTCACCGAGCTTTTCGGACAGATCATCATCCCCACCGAGGACGTCATCGAGATCAAGGGGGGACGGAAGGTCGTTTCCACCAAGCGGTCCTACCCCGGTTATATCCTCGTGGAGATGGAGATGACCGACGAGGCCTGGCATCTCGTCCGCGAGACGCCCAAGGTGACCGGTTTCGTCGGCTCGGGCAAGAAACCCTCGCCGCTCAACAAGGACGAGGTCGGCCAGATCGTCGAGCACATGGAGACCACCTCGGAGAAGCCCAAGCCCAAGCACAGCTTCGAGAAGGGCGAGGCCGTCCGGATCATCGACGGCCCGTTCTTCAATTTCAACGGCCTCGTGGAGGAAGTCAACCACGAGAAGAGCACGCTTAAGGTCTTGGTGACGATCTTCGGCCGGTCGACCCCGGTGGAGCTCGAGTTTCTGCAGGTGGAGAAGATCTAGGAGGAAAGGATGTCGAAAGAGATTGTCGCCCGTATCAAGCTGCAGATCGTGGCCGGCCAGGCCAGCCCGGCGCCGCCCGTCGGACCCGCGCTCGGCCAGCACAACGTCAACATCATGGATTTTGTCCGCCAGTTCAACGAGAAGACGCGGGGGATGGAAGAGGGCAGCATCATTCCCGTCGTGATCACGGTGTACAAGGACAAGAGCTTCGTGTTCGAGCTGAAAACCCCGCCGGCTTCCTATCTCCTGAAGAAGGCCGCCGGCATCGCCAAGGGCTCCGGCGCCCCGAACAAGGACAAGGTGGGAACGGTCACCCGGAAGCAAGTGGAAGACATTGCCCGCCTGAAGCTCTCCGACCTGAACGCCAACGACCTGGAAGCCGCCAGGAAGATCATCGAGGGCACGGCCAGGAATATGGGATTGGAGATCGTCAGTGAATAAACGAGGCAAGAAATACGACAAGGCCAAGGCGCTGGTCGACCAGCCCGAGTTTACGGTGGAGCAGGCGGTCGGCTTGCTGAAAAAGGCGAGTTACGCCAAGTTCGACGAATCCGTGGACATCGCCATGCGCCTGGGAGTGAACCCCAAACACTCCGACCAGATGGTCCGGGGTACGGTGGTCCTCCCCCACGGAACGGGCAAGACCAAGAAGATCTGCGTCATCGCCTCGGGCGAGAAGATCCGGGAAGCCGAAGCGGCCGGCGCCGATTACGCCGGCGGCGATGAGCTGATCGAGAAGATCTCCGGCGGCTGGCTGGATTTCGACATCGTCATCGCCACGCCCGACGTGATGAGAAACGTCGGCAAGCTCGGCCGGATCCTGGGGACGAAGGGGCTCATGCCCAACCCCAAGTCGGGCACCGTCACTTTCGACGTCAAGAAGGCGGTCGAGGAGACCAAGGCCGGCAAGGTGGAATTCCGGGTCGACAAGACCGGCAACCTGCACTCGATCGTCGGGCGGGTTTCCTTCGCCGAGGCCAAGCTCGCCGAGAACGTGCAGGTCTTCCTCCAGGCGGTGATGCACGCCAAGCCGCCCGCCGCCAAGGGGAAGTACGTCCGGAGCATGTGCCTGTCCTCGACGATGGGGCCGAGCTTCCGTCTGTCCGAAGCCATTCTGGAGAAATAGGAGAGCGCCGGTGAAGCAAGACGCGAAGCAAAAGCTCATCCAGGGCCTGCAGCAGGATTTCGACCGCGCCGACACCGCCTACCTTCTGGATTACACCCGCATGACCGTGGCCCAGTCGGTGGCGCTGCGCAAGCTGCTGCGGAAGAACGCCTACACCATGAAGGTCGTCAAGAACCGCCTGGCCTTGCGGGCCCTCAAGGCGGATTTCCCCGAGGCCCTGCACGGCTATTTTCAGAAGCCGACGGCCGTCGCCTTCGGGGCCGAGGAGCCGCTCCGCCTGGCGCGGCTGATCAGGGATTTTTCGGTCAAGAACAAGGTCCTGGCGTTCAAGGGCGGCCTGATCGAGGGCCAGCTCCTGACGCCGGACCGGTTTGAGGAGGTCTGCAAGCTCTCCTCGAAACAGGAATTGCTCGGGAAGATCGGCTATCTGATGGCCCTTCCCTTAATGCAACTTTTAAGGACTTGGCAAGCCCCCGTCTCCCAGCTGGGCCGGTTGTTGAGTCAATTAAAAGAGAAAAAATAGGTTGGAGGTAAACATGAGCGACAAACTCACCAAAGAGCAGTTTTTCGGGCACCTGGACAACCTGACGGTCCTGGAACTCGCGGACTACATCAAGGAATTCGAGACGCGCTACGGCATCAGCGCCGCCGCCGCCGTCCCGGTGGCCGTGGCGGGAGCCGCCCCGGGCGCCGAGGCCGCTGCCGAAGTGGTCAAGACCGAGTTCACGGTCCTCCTGAAGAGCGCCGGGGACAAGAAGATCAACGTGATCAAGACCGTCCGGGAGATCACCAGCCTCGGCCTCAAGGAGGCCAAGGACCTGGTCGATACCTTGCCCAAGCCGGTCAAGGAAAAAATCACCAAAGAAGAAGCCGAAGCCATCAAAGCGAAATTCGAGGAAGTCGGGGCCACCGTCGAGCTGCAGTAAGAGTGTCCTTGGGACATCTTTGCTTCTGTTTTTGTCTTTTTATTTTTTGTCTGTCAGATGAATTGAAGACTCTTTTTTGAAGGTGAACATGTCACAAGAACCCGTTCTTCCCAGCCATCGCCTTCAGCGGACCGACTTCTCCAAGATCAGGGCGCAGTTTCCGATGCCCGACCTGCTGGCCATCCAGACGCAGTCCTATGCCGAGTTCCTGCAGATGGAGCTGCTGCCGGAGGAGAGGAAGGACACCGGCTTGCAGGCGGCCTTCAAGGACGTCTTTCCGATCTCCGATTTCAAGGAGACGACCCAGCTCGATTTCATCAGCTACTCCATCGGCAACTGGGAGTGCAGGTGCGGGCGCCTCAAGGGAGTCGAGAATTCCCGCGCCCGGTGCAAGTCCTGCGACACTCTGCTCCCGGCCGGCGTGGAGCTGACCGAGAAGGAGATCTGCCCCTACTGTTCCGCGATGAGGAAGATCGATGTTCCAAGCTGCGAGCACTGCGGCGACACCGTTCACCTCAAGCTCAAGTACACGCCCAACGAGTGCCTGCAGAAGGGCTATACTTACTCGGTCCCCCTGAGGCTGAAGGGGCGCCTGATCTCCTGGGAGAAGGACGCCACCAGCAAAGTCAAGAGGCTGAAGCACATCAAGGAGCAGGAGGTCTATTTCGGCGACATCCCGCTCATGACCGAAAAGGGCACGTTCATTTTCAACGGGATCGAGCGGGTCGTGGTCAGCCAGCTCCAGCGCTCTCCCGGCGTGTTTTACCGGCCGGGGGAGAACAAGGGGTTCTTCATCGGCAAGATCATCCCTTACCGCGGCGCCTGGGTCGAATTCGAGTACGACGCCAAGAACACGCTCTACGTCCGGCTCGACCGGAAGAAGAAATTCCTGATCTCGGTCTTCCTGCGGGCCCTCGGGTTCGGGTCCGACGAGGAGATCATCAAGCTGTTCCATCCGGTTTACAGGGTCATTCCGGAGGACGGAAAGCTCTTTTGGGAGCTCTCGGACGACTTGGCGGGCAAGACGGCGGCCGACGACATCGTCGCCCCCGCCGCCAAGAAGGTCATCGTCCCGGCCAAGAAGAAGCTCACGCCGGAGATCATCCTGGAGCTCAAGGACAAGGGCGTCACCCGGGTGCCGCTCGTCAAGAAAGAGCTCCAGGGCGCCTATTCCCTGAGCGTCATCAAGGGCAAGGTCAAGTCGAACGAGGAGCTCGGCGATGCCGGTCTCGACCTCCTCGTCGGCCGGGCCGAGCCGTTCGAGGTCTTCTTCCCCGAGCAGGATAAGACGGGGACGATCGTCAGCAACACGCTCAAGAAGGACCTCAAGAAAGACGCCGGCGCGGCGCTGGCCGAGATCTACCGGAAGCTCCGTCCCGGCGAGCCCCACACCGCCGAGAGCGCCCAAAACCTCTTCCGCAACCTGTTCTTCAATCCCCAAAAATACACCTTCTCCCGGATCGGCCGGCTGAAGATGAACATCAAGCTCAAGCTCAACACGCCCCTCGAGGAGAAGCTCCTGCGGCCGCTCGATTATGTCGAGGTCATCAAGTACCTCCTCCTGCTGAAACAGGGCGAAGGCGAAGTGGACGACATCGACCACCTGGGCAACCGGCGGGTGCGCTCGGTCGGCGAGCTCGTCGAGAACGCCTTCCGGATCGGCCTGACCCGCATGGAGCGGACGGTCAAGGAGAAGATGACCGTCAGCGCCGACCTGACCTCGGCCATGCCCCAGGACCTCGTCAACTCCAAGCCGGTGATCGCGGCCCTGAAAGAGTTCTTCGGCAGCTCCCAGCTCTCCCAGTTCATGGACCAGATCAACAGCCTCGCCGAAATCACCCATAAGCGGCGCCTGAGCGCCCTGGGGCCGGGCGGGTTGAGCCGCGAGAGGGCCGGGTTCGAGGTCCGGGACATCCAGAACTCCCACTATGGACGGATCTGCCCGGTCGAGACCCCGGAAGGTCCGAACATCGGGCTCATCGCCTCGCTGAGCTGCTTCGCCAGGGTCAACGACTACGGGTTCATCGAAACGCCTTACAGGGAAGTCAAGGGCGGGCGCATCATCGACTACATCAAGATCGTCCATCCCGGCGATTCCGACTACAAGATGGGCGAGGTCGTCGGCAAGGACGCCTTCCTCAAGACCGTCGAGCAGCTCAAGAAGGGCAAGGTCCGCCAGTTCCCCGTCATCGAGCCGTACTGCCAGTATCAGACAGCCTGGGAAGAGGAAAAATTCACCATCGCCCAGGCGAACGCGCCGGTCGACGACAACGGCCGGTTCCTGGGCGAGGACGTCAGCGCCCGGCAGTCCGGGAATTTCAAGATGGTCCCGCGCGACCAGGTCGATTACATCGACGTTTCGCCCAAGCAGCTCGTTTCCCTGTCCGCGGCGCTCATCCCGTTCCTCGAGCACGATGACGCCAACCGGGCGCTGATGGGCTCCAACATGCAGCGCCAGGCGGTGCCGCTCCTGCGGCCCGAGGCGCCGCTTGTCGGCACGGGCATCGAATACCTGGTCGCCAAGGGGTCGGGCGACGTCGTCACCTGCCGGCGGCCGGGCGTCGTCGAATTCGTCGACGCCGAGCGCATCCTCATCCGCGTGGACGAAAAAGAGAAGTCCAAGGAACACGAGGTCGGGACCGACCTCTACCAGATGACGAAGTTCCTTCGCACCAACCAGAACACCTGCATCAACCACCGGCCGATCGTCCGCAAGGGCGATCCCGTGGAGAAGGGCCAGATCCTGGCCGACAGCTCCTGCACGGACCGGGGCGAGCTGGCCTTGGGGCGGAACGTGCTGGTCGCCTTCATGCCCTGGCGCGGCTACAACTTCGAGGACGCCATCATCGTCAGCGAGCGGCTGATCAAGAAAGACATCTTCTCCTCCATCCACATCGTCGAGGAGACGATCGAGGCCCGCGACACCAAGCTCGGGCCCGAGGAGATCACGCGCGACATCCCCAACGTTCCCGAGAACCTGCTGCGCAACCTGGACGAAAACGGCATTGTCCGGATCGGGGCCTACGTCAAGTCCGGCGACATCCTCGTGGGCAAGGTCGCTCCCAAGGGAGAGACCCAGCTCTCGCCCGAGGAGAAGCTGCTCAAGGCGATCTTCGGCGAGAAAGCTCTGGACGTGAAGGACGCCTCCCTGTACTGCTCTCCCGGCATCGAGGGCACGGTCATCGACGTCCGCATCTTCTCCCGCCGCGGCAGCGAGAAGGGCCCGCGGGCCAAGGTCATCGAGAAGGAAGAGATCGCCAAGATGAAGCGGAACCTCGAGGACGAGATCTCCATCCTCGACGGCGAGAAGGCCCGCCGCATCAGGAATTACCTCAAGGGCGAAGTGCTCGACCGCGACCAGAAGGTTTCGGGCCAGGCGCTGGAGAAGGGGACAAAGCTCACCGACCGGGTCCTGGAGACGATCGAGCCCGAGGACTACGGCAAGCTGAAGCTCGAGGAGAACGAGGAGCGGGACCGCAAGACCAAGGACATCGACAAGAAGGTGAGGCGGCAGATCGACGCCCTCCGCGCCGAGTTCAAGGAAAAGGTCGACGCCTTGAAGAAAGGCGACGAGCTGTCACCGGGAGTCATCCAGGCCATCAAGGTCTACATCGCCATGAAGCGCAAGCTGTCCGTCGGCGACAAAGTCTCCGGACGGCACGGGAACAAGGGCATCGTCGCCCGGATCGTGCCCGAGGAGGACATGCCCCGGCTGCCCGACGGCACGCCGGTCGAGATCGTCCTCAATCCCCTGGGCGTTCCTTCCCGTATGAACGTCGGGCAGATCCTGGAGACCCATCTCGGCTGGGCGGCCAACGCCCTCAACCTGTGGGTGGACACGCCGGTTTTCGACGGCATCACCGAGAACGAGATCAAGGCGCTCCTGAAAAAGGCCGGCCTGCCGGAAACCGGCAAGACGATCCTGTTCGACGGCGTGGGCGGCGAGCCGGTGGAGCAGGAAGTGACCGTCGGCTACATCTACATGATGAAGCTCTACCACCTCGTCGACGACAAGATCCACGCGCGCTCGACCGGGCCGTACTCTCTGATCACCCAGCAGCCGCTCGGCGGCAAGGCCCAGTTCGGCGGCCAGCGCTTCGGAGAAATGGAGGTGTGGGCCCTGGAAGCCTACGGCGCCGCGTTCACCCTCCAGGAGCTCCTGACCGTCAAATCGGACGACGTCGAGGGGCGGGCCAAGATCTACGAGGCCATCGTCAAAGGCGACCTGGACTTCCAGCCCGGACTGCCCGAGTCGGTGAATGTTCTCATCCGCGAGCTCCAGAGCCTCTGCCTCAACGTGGAGCTCGAACGGGCCGAGAGGGAAGAAATTCTGCCTTGGGGAATTGACGTCCCCTCGATCAAAGGAGAACGCTAATGGAATCGAGACCGAGCGTCACGGGTAAGAGCCGGGTTGATTTCGACCGGGTCCGGATCAGCATCGCCTCCCCGGAGAAGATCAAGAGCTGGTCCTGGGGAGAGGTCACCAAGCCGGAGACCATCAACTACAGGACCTTCAAGCCGGAGCGGGACGGCCTCTTCTGCGCCAAGATCTTCGGCCCGATCAACGACTACGAATGTCTCTGTGGAAAATACAAGCGGATGAAATACCGCGGCATCATTTGCGAGCGCTGCGGCGTCGAGGTGACCAAGTCCAAGGTGCGGCGGGAGCGGATGGGCCACATCCAGCTGGCCTCGCCGGTCGCCCATATCTGGTATTTCAAGAGCCCGCCCAGCCGCATCGGCCTGGTGCTCGACCTCTCGATCAAGGACCTGGAGAAGGTCCTCTATTTCGAGGCCTACATCGTGACCGACCCGGGCGAAACGCCGCTCAAGGAAAAGCAGCTCCTCAGTGAAGAGGAGTTCAAGGAAGCCCAGGAAAAGTACGGCCGCAATTTCGAGGCCGGCATCGGCGGCGAGGCCATCGACCTCCTGCTGACCCGGATCGACACCGCCAAGGAGACCGACCGCCTGCGCCGGATGATGAAAAAAGAGACCTCCCAGCAGCGCCGCCTCCGGTATGCCAAGCGGCTGCGCGTGTTCAAGGCCCTGAAAAAATCGGGCAACCGGCCGGAGTGGATGGTCCTGAAGGTCCTTCCCGTCATCCCGCCCGACCTGCGGCCGCTGGTCCGGCTGGACGGCGGACGGTTCGCCACCTCCGACCTCAACGATCTCTACCGCCGGGTGATCAACCGCAACAACCGGCTCAAGAAGCTCATGGAGCTCAAGGCGCCGGAGCTGATCATCCGCAACGAGAAACGCATGCTCCAGGAGGCGGTCGACGCCCTGTTCGACAACGGCAAGCGGGGACGGGTCCACCTGGGAGCCAACCGGCGGCCTCTCAAGTCGCTGAGCGAGGCGCTCCGCGGCAAGCAGGGCCGCTTCCGGCAGAACCTGCTGGGCAAGCGGGTCGACTATTCCGGCCGGTCCGTGATCGTCGTCGGGCCGGAGCTCAAGCTCAACCAGTGCGGCCTGCCCAAGAAAATGGCCCTGGAGCTGTTCAAGCCCTTCATCTTCCACAAGCTGGAGAAGGAGGGTCTGGTCCCGAGCGTCAAGATCGCCCGCGAGTGGCACGAGGCCGAGCGCCCCGAGGTCTGGGATTATCTCGAGGAGGTGGTGCGCGAGCACCCCATCCTCCTCAACCGCGCCCCGACGCTTCACCGGCTGGGCATCCAGGCCTTCGAGCCGATCCTGATCGAGGGCAAGGCCATCCAGATCCACCCCCTGGTCTGCGCGGCCTTCAACGCCGACTTCGACGGCGACCAGATGGCCGTCCACATCCCGCTGTCGGTCGAGGCGCAGATCGAGGCCCAGACACTTATGCTTTCGACCAACAACATTTTGTCCCCGGCGCACGGCCGGCCGCTGACCATCCCCAGCCAGGACATGGTCCTCGGCTGCTACTACCTCACGCTCGAGAAGAAGAGCCTGAAAGGGGAGGGCCGGATCTTCGGGTCCGGGGATGAAGTCCTGCTGGCCCTGGAAAACAAGGAGATCAGCCTGCAGGCCAGGGTGAAGCTCCGGTTCAAGGGGCCGTTCATGAACCTGGCCACCTACTACGACGACCAGGCGATCATGACCTGCCCGGTGGCGGACATCCAGGGCAAGCTGGTGGACACCACCCCCGGCCGGATCATCTTCAACAGCGTTCTGCCGAAAGGCATCCCGTACATCAACGGCATGCTGCGGAAGAAAGGCATCGAGAGCCTTGTCTCTTACGCCTATCTCAAGATGGGGCTGGGTTCGACCATCGAGATGCTGGACAAGCTGAAGGAAACCGGCTTCAAGTACGCCACGCTGGCGGGGTTCTCGCTGGGGATCGACGACTTCGTCATCCCCAAGGAAAAGAAAGAGCTCGTCGCCACGGCCACGAAAGATGTCCAGGACCTCGAGAATCTCTACCGGGACGGTACGATCTCGGGCGGTGAGCGGTTCAACCGGGTCGTCGAGATCTGGGGCGCGGTCACCGACAAGGTCTCCGCGGCCATGATCAAAGAGATGAAGCGCATCAGCTTCGAGGGGAATGAGCTGAATTCCCTTTTTGTTATGACGGATTCCGGGTCCCGCGGCACCAAGCAGCAGATCCGCCAGCTCGCCGGGATGCGCGGCCTGATGAGCAAGCCCTCCGGCGAGATCATCGAGATGCCGATCGTTTCCAACCTGCGCGAGGGCCTGAACGTCTCCCAGTACTTCATCTCGACGCACGGCGCCCGCAAGGGATTGGCGGACACGGCCCTGAAAACGGCGAATTCCGGCTATCTGACCAGGAAGCTGGTGGATGTGGCGCAAGAGGTCATCATCGACGAGCACGACTGCGGCACCCTCAAGGGGGTCAACGTCACCGCCATCGTCGAAAACGGCGAGGTCGTCGAACCCTTCGTCGACCGCATCGTGGGACGCGTCGCCATGGACAGGGTGCTCCACCCGGACACGGGCGAGTCCGTCGTCGAGCCGAACCAGGAGATCACCGAAGCCGTCGCCCACCAGCTTCAGAACCTGGGCATCGAGAGGCTGCGGATCCGGACCGTCCTGACCTGCGAGGCCAAAAAGGGCATCTGCCAGCTCTGCTACGGACGGAACCTGTCCACCGGCGCACTGGCCGACCTGGGCGAAGCCGTCGGCATCATCGCCGCACAGTCGATCGGCGAGCCGGGCACGCAGCTCACCATGAGAACGTTCCACGTCGGCGGCATCGCCATGCGCGGCGCCGAGCGGTCCAAGCTCGAGGCCAAGAGCGACGGCGTGATCATGTTCAACAACCTGAAGGGCGTCGCCAACCAGGAAGGCACGCTGGTCGTCGTCAACCGGAACGCCAACATCGCCGTCCTCGATCACCGGGGACGGGAGATCGAGCACTTTCAGGTCCCTTACGGGGCCAAGGTCTTCCTCAAGGACGGCGATCCCGTCAAGGCCCGCCAGCCGTTCGCCGAGTGGGACCCGTTCAACACCTTCATCCTGACCGAGGATTCGGGCGTCGTCGAATACCATGACGTCGAGATCGGCCTGAGCATGGAGGAGGTCCAGGACGAATTCACAGGTCTGATCACCCAGGTCGTGATCGAGCCCAAGGACGAGAAGATGCAGCCCCGGGTCGAGGTCGTCCATCCGACCCAGAAAGAGAGGGGTAAGGACGGCAAGGAACGATCGGTTCTCCTGCGGCGGTACTACCTGCCCTCGGGCGCCAACCTGGAGATCAAGGCCGGCGACAAGGTCTTCGCGGGCGACATCCTGGCCAAGATCCCCCGGGAAGTCGCCAGGACGAAGGACATCACGGGCGGTCTGCCCCGCGCCGAAGAATTGTTCGAGGCCCGGCGCCCCAAGGCACCGGCGGTCATTTCCGAGATCGACGGGACGGTCCAGTTCGGGGGCTTGGTCAGGGGGTATCGGAAGCTGACCGTCCTCAACGAAAAGGGCGGCGAGAAGGAATATCTCATTCCCAAGGGCGCCCACCTGAGCGTCGGCGAGGGCGAAAAGGTCCGCGCCGGGACGCCGCTCATGGACGGGCCGGTGAACCCGCACGATATCCTCCGCGTCCTCGGAGAAAAGGAGCTGGCCGAATACCTGCTGCGCGAGGTCCAGGAAGTGTACCGGCTGCAGGGAGTGACCATCAACGACAAGCACATCGAATCCATCATTCGGCAGATGTTGCGCTGGGTCAAGGTGGAAGAGGTCGGCGAAACCGATTTTCTGGTGGACGAGCAGGTCGACAAGTTCATCTTCCAGGAGGAGAACGAGAAGGTCATGAAGAAAGGCGGCAAGCCGGCCAAGGCCCGGCCGCTGCTTCTCGGCGTGACCAAGAGCGCCCTGAGCACGGACAGCTTCATCGCCGCCGCCTCCTTCCAGGAGACGACGCGGGTCCTGACCGAGGCCAGCCTGTACGGAAAGGTCGATTATCTGAGGCGGCTCAAGGAGAACATCATCATGGGCCGCCTGATCCCGGCCGGCACCGGCTACCGGTTCTACCGCGATGTCGAGCTCAAGGAGTCGAAAGAGGCCGACGAGGAGAAGGAAATCGAGGTCCCGGTCCGGAGCTGAAAACGCGGCTAAAGCGCTCAGTTTTCTTGACATAGATCGCTGATTCTGCTAATATCAGCAGAATTCGTCTCGAGACTAAATCCGTTCGGGATGAAGCCAATTATGGAATTTTTTGAGGAGTAGGTTTTTTGCCAACTTTTAACCAATTAGTGAGGAAGGGCAGAACCCCGAAGCACTACAAGAGCAAGTCTCCGGCGCTCGACACCTGCCCCCAGAAAAGAGGCGTTTGCACGCGGGTGTTCACCACCACGCCCAAGAAGCCGAACTCCGCCCTGCGCAAGGTCGCCAGGATACGGCTGACCAACAACATCGAAGTGACGGGCTACATCCCGGGCGTCGGCCACAACCTGCAAGAGCACTCCATCGTGCTCATCCGGGGCGGCCGGGTCAAGGACCTGCCGGGCGTCCGGTACCACATCATCCGCGGCACCCTGGATTCCGAGGGCGTGCAGAACCGCCACCAGAGCCGCTCCCTGTACGGAGCCAAGCGGCCCAAGGCCAAGGAAAAACGCGCCGGCAGTTGAAAGAGAAGAGGAAGCGATGCCCAGAAGAGGAATCATCAAGAAACGGAAGCTCCCGGCCGACCCGTTCTATAACAGCACGTTGGTATCGCGGTTCGTCAACCTGTTCCTGAAGGGCGGCAAGAAGAGCACTGCCGAGAGAGTCGTTTACGGCGCGATGGAGATCGTCAAGCAGAAGACCAAGGAGGATCCCCTCAAAGCCTTCGAGAAGGCGATCGAGAACGTCCGGCCGGTGCTCGAGACCAAATCCCGCCGGGTGGGCGGCGCGACCTACCAGGTGCCCATCGAAGTGCCCATGGACAGGTCGGTGGCCGTGGGCGTCCGCTGGCTGCTGAACTACTCCCGGGCGCGGAGCGGCAAGAGCATGGAGGAGAAGCTGGCGGCCGAAGTGATGGACGCCATGAACCTCAGGGGCGGGGCGATCAAGAAACGGGAAGACACCCACAAGATGGCGGAAGCCAACCGGGCTTTTGCTCACTATAGATGGTAGTCTCCAGGAAACGACAACCGGATTTGACGAGACAGATGGAGAAAAGACGGTATGCGCTCTCACCCGATCGAGAGAGTCAGGAATATCGGCATCATGGCTCATATCGATGCGGGCAAGACGACGACGACCGAGCGCATCCTGTTTTATACGGGCATTACGTACAAGATGGGAGAGGTCGACGAGGGCACCGCGGTCATGGACTGGATGGTGCAGGAGCAGGAGCGCGGCATCACGATTACGTCGGCGGCCACCACCTGCTTCTGGAAAGACCACCGCGTTAACATCATCGACACTCCCGGGCATGTCGACTTCACCGCCGAGGTCGAGAGATCCTTACGGGTTCTCGACGGGGCGATAGTCATTCTTTGTGGCGTGGGTTGCGTCGAGCCCCAGACCGAAACCGTCTGGAGGCAGGCCGACCGGTACCGCGTTCCGAGAGTGGTCTACATCAACAAGATGGACAGGGTCGGAGCGGACCACGAGATCGCCGTCCTGCAGATTCGGAAACGGCTGAACGCCCGGCCGCTGGTCCTCCAGCTGCCCCTGGGCTGTGAAGAGAATTTCCGCGGAGTCATCGACCTGGTCGAGATGAAAGAGATCGACTGGGGCCATGACCTCCTGGGGACCAAATTCGAGGTCCGGGAGATTGCGGAGGAGAACCGGGAAGAGGCCCGGGCGAGAAGAAACGAGATGCTGGAAATCTTGAGCGAGACGGACGATGGCCTGATGGAGAAGTATCTCAGCGGCGCGGACATCTCCGCCCAAGAGGTCCGCGAGTCCGTCCGCCGGGGCACGCTGGGGCTTCAGTTCGTCCCCGTCCTCATGGGCGCGTCGTTCCGGAACAAGGGTGTTCACCCGCTCCTCGACGCCGTCGTCGACTATCTCCCATCCCCCGCCGAAGTCCCCCCGGTGACCGGCCTGCACCCGCGCACCGGCGAGACCGAACAGAGGCTGCCCTCGGACGCCGAGCCGTTCTCGGCGCTCGTCTTCAAGATCATGACCGACCCCTTCGTGGGCTCGCTGGCCTATTTCCGCGTCTATTCCGGCAAGGCCAAGGTCGGCTCGCTCCTCTACAACACGGCCAAGGACGAGGAGGAGCGCGTCTCCCGCCTGCTGGAGATGCACTCCAACAAGCGCAAAGAGATCAAGGAAGTCTACGCCGGCGACATCGCCGCCCTGGCCTCGATGAAGAATCTGTCCACGGGGGACACGCTGTGCCTTCGGAGCCGGCCGCTCGTCCTGGAGACGATCAAGTTTCCGGAGCCGGTCATCAACGCCACCATCGAGCCCCGGACCCGGGTCGAGCACGCCAAGCTGGCCGGTGCCATCCAGAAGCTGACCCGGGAGGATCCGACCTTCAAGGTGGCCCAGGATCCGCACACCGGACAGACCCTCGTCTACGGCATGGGCGAGCTCCATCTCGAGATCATCATGGACCGCCTGAGCCGGGAGTTCGGCGTCCAGGCCCATCTGGGCAAGCCCCAGGTCGCCTACAAGGAGACCATCCTCCAGTCCGCGAAAGGCGAGGGCAAATACATCCGTCAGAGCGGCGGCCGCGGCCAGTACGGCCACTGCGAGATCACCATCGAGCCGTTGCCGCGGGGCAACGGCTTTGTTTTTTCGGACGAAACCCGCGGCGCCGTCATCCCCAAGGAGTTCGTCGGCAGCGTCCGCGACGGCATCCGGGAGGCCATGGAGTCCGGCATCCGGGCCGGTTTCCCGGTCGTCGACGTCAAGGCCACGCTGCACGGCGGCTCCTGGCACGAGGTGGATTCGTCGCCGCTGGCGTTCAAGATCGCCGGCTCGCTCGCCTTCCGCGACGCCGCCGGCCGGGCCAAGCCCGCGCTTCTCGAGCCGATGATGCAGCTCGAGGTCGTCAGCCCCGACGATTATCTCGGCGGGATCGCGGGCGACCTCAACTCCCGGCGCGGCAAGATCGAGGGCATGGAGATGCGCGGCGGCTCCCGCGTCGTCAAGGCGATGGTCCCCCTGGCCGAGATGTTCGGCTACGCCACCGTGCTGCGGACGCTCACGCAGGGAAGGGGGGTCTTTTCCCTGGAATTCTGGAAGTATCAGCAGACGCCCCCCGCCGTCGGGGAGGAGATCATCGCCCGGATCGAGGGACGCCTGCCCGTCCATAGATAGTCAGGAGGAGGACAAGAATGGCTAAGGTAAAATTCGCGAGAACGAAGCCGCATTTGAACATCGGGACGATCGGGCATGTGGACCACGGGAAGACGACCTTGACGTCGGCGATCACGCGGATCTTGTCGAAGCAGAACCCGTCGATTGCGTTCCGGGCGTATGACCAGATTGACAACGCGCCGGAGGAGAAGGAACGGGGTCTGACGATCAACATTGCGCACATCGAGTACGAGACGGGGAAGCGGCACTACGCGCACATTGACTGTCCTGGCCATGCGGACTACATCAAGAACATGATCACCGGGGCGGCGCAGATGGACGGGGCGATCCTGGTGGTGGCGGCGGACGACGGGCCGATGCCGCAGACGCGGGAGCACATCTTGCTGGCGCGGCAGGTGAACGTGCCGTCGATCGTGGTGTTCATGAACAAGGTCGACCTGGTGGACGACCCGGAGATCCTGGACTTGGTGGAGCTCGAGGTGCGGGAGCTGCTGGCGAAGTACGAATTTCCCGGGGACAAGACGCCGATCATCCGTGGGAGCGCGCTGAAGTCGATGGAGTCGGACGGGGACGCGGGGAACGAGTGGAACAAGCGGATACTGGAGCTGATGGACGCGGTGGACGCGTTCATACCGGAGCCGGTGAGGCTGGTGGACCAGCCGTTCCTGATGCCGATCGAGGATATTTTTACGATTTCGGGACGTGGGACGGTGGTGACGGGCCGGGTGGAGAGGGGGAAGGTGAAGGTCGGGGAAGAGGTGGAGATTGTGGGATTTGGGGAGACGCGGAAGCGGGTGGTGACGGGCGTGGAGATGTTCCGGAAGCTGTTGGACGAGGGGATGGCGGGAGACAACGTTGGGTTGCTGTTGAGAGGGACGGAGAAGACGGATGTGGAGAGGGGGATGGTGTTGGCGAAGTCGGGCTCGATCACGCCGCACCGTCGGTTCAAGGCGCAGGTGATCGCGCTGAAGAAGGAAGAGGGGGGACGGCACACGCCGTTTTTCACGGGCTACCGGCCGCAGTTTTACTTCCGGACGACGGACGTGACGGGGTCGGTGAAGCTGGACGCCGGGGTGGAGATGGTGATGCCCGGAGACAACGTGAACGTGGAGATCACGCTGATCACGGACGTGGCGATGGAGAAGGGGCTGCGGTTCGCGATCCGCGAGGGCGGGCGGACGGTGGGCGCGGGCTCGGTCACGGACATCTTGGAGTAAAGACGGATCACCTCCCGGTCAACGCCTGCCCGCGAGGGCGGGGACGTGACGGGGAGGGGAAAAGCGGAGATCAGAGAACTCGGTTAACGAAGAACAGAGGGCGAGCATGGAAAAAATCAGAATCAGGCTGCAATCGTTCGACAACCGGCTCCTGGACCAGTCGGTCAAGGACATCGTCACCAAGGCCAAGCGCACCGGCGCCCATATCGCGGGCCCGATCCCGCTGCCGACGAAGATCCACCGGTACTGCGTCCTTCGCTCTCCGCACGTCGACAAGAAATCGCGGGAGCACTTTGAGATGCGGATCCACAAGCGTCTGATCGACATCAGCGAGTACAACAACGATACCATCGAGGAGCTCCAGAAGCTCGACCTGCCGGCCGGGATCGACGTCGAGATTCAGGCCTTCGGGGCCACGGGAGAATGACGATGATCGAAGGATTGATCGGCAGAAAGATCGGGATGACCCAGACCTTCGATGCCGAAGGCAACGTCATCCCCGTCACGGTGATCAAGGCCGGACCGTGCACCGTCATCCAGAAAAAGACCAAGGAAAAGGACGGCTACGAGGCGGTGCAGGTTGGGTTCGTGGAGGAGAAGGGCGTCAGGAAACCGGTCAAGGCGTCGGTCGGCCACTTCCAGAAGGCGGGCGTACCGCCGACCAGGCTTCTCCGCGAATTCCGGTTCAGCGACGAGGTCAAAGAGGGCGACCAGTACCTGGTGGATATCTTCCAGGCGGGCGATAAGGTCCACGTGATCGGGACGTCCAAGGGAAAGGGCTTCCAGGGCGTCGTCACCCGTCATCACTTCCGGGGCGGCGGGGCCTCGCACGGCTCGATGTTCCACCGGGCCCCCGGCTCGATCGGCGCGTCCTCGTATCCTTCGCGGGTCATGAAGGGAACGCGGATGGGCGGTCACATGGGCCACGACCGGGTCACCGTCAGGAACCTCGAGGTCGTGGAGGCCGACAAGGAAAACAACCTGCTTCTCATCAGGGGCGCCGTCCCGGGACCCCGGGGCGGATATCTCCTGATCTTGAAGGAGAGCTTCACGCCCCGGACGGCTTGAGGCGCGGAAGAGAGAAGACCATGGCCAAAGTCCAAGTAATGAACGCAACCGGGCAGGCCGCCGGCGAGATCGAGCTCCCGGCCGCCGTATTTTCCTATCCCGTGAAGGACCACCTGCTCTATGAGTCGGTGGTCCAGCACCGGGCCGCCCTGCGGCGGGGCACCGCCGCCACCAAGACCCGGGGAGAGGTCTCCGGCTCGAACCGCAAGCCGTGGCGCCAGAAGGGCACCGGCCGCGCCCGGGCCGGCGGCATTCGCAGCCCGCTCTGGAAGAAGGGCGGCATCACGCACGGTCCGCAGCCCAGGGATTACACCTACGAGATGCCCCGTCAGGCCCGGCGCGGCGCCCTCAAGTCGGCGCTGGCCCTAAGGCATGAAGAGAACCGGATGCTCGTCCTCGACGAAGTCAGCCTCGCGGAGCCCAAGACCAAGGCCGCCGCCCAGTGGCTGGCCGCGCTCAACCTCGACTCGGCGGTGATCGTGGACCGCCGCGAGAACCGCAACCTGTTCCTGGCCCTGCGGAACATCCCCAAGATCAAGGCCGTCGACGCCGCCGAGCTCTCGGCCTTCGATGTCATCGGCCACACTTGGCTCGTCTTCAGCCGGCGGGCCCTCGAGTCGGTCATCGAAAGGATGTCGAAATGAACGATCCGTACCAGATCATCATCCGGCCGATCATCACCGAGAAGAGCACCCAGCTCAAGGAAACCAACCGCGAGGTCTGCTTCGAGGTCGCCAAGCACGCCAACAAAACCGAGATCAAGAAGGCGGTGGAGCAGCTGTTCAAGGTCAAGGTCGAGGCCGTCAAGACCCAGATCAAAGTGGGCAAGTGGCGCCGGGTCGGCCGCAACAAGGGCCAGACCAAGACCTGGAAGAAGGCCTACGTCAAGCTGCGGGAAGGCGAAAAGATGATCGAATACTTCGAGGCGGTCTAACATGGGCATCAAGACATATCGACCCCGGACGGCCGGACTGCGTCATCGGACCGGCCTGACCTACAGCGAGCTGACGACCCGCGAACCCTACAAGCCGCTGCTCGAATACCTCCCGGTCTCGGGCGGACGGGATTCCCGCGGCCGCCTGGCCTCGCGTCACCGCGGCGGCGGCCACAAGAAGATGTACCGGGCGGTCGACTTCAAGCGCGACAAGATCGACATCCCCGGCGTCGTGGAAACGATCGAGTACGACCCCAACCGCTCGTCCTTCATCTCCCTCGTCAAGTACCGGGACGGCGAGCGGCGGTATATCCTGACGCCCCTGAACCTCAAGGTCGGGCAGGCGATCGTCTCGACGGATTCCCAGGTGGACATCCTGCCGGGCAACGCCATGCCCCTGCGGTTCATCCCCCTGGGCACGATCATCCACAACATCGAGCTCAGGAAGAACAAGGGCGGGCAGGTGGCCAAGTCGGCCGGCAGCGGCGCCCAGATCCTGGCCAAGGAAGGCGACTACGCCCAGGTGCGGCTCCCCAGCTCGGAGATCCGCAAGGTTCATGTCGACTGCCGGGCGACGATCGGCCAGGTCAGCAACCTCGACCACCAGAACGTCTCCGTCGGCAAGGCCGGGCGGTCCCGCTGGCAGGGCTGGCGGCCCCACGTCCGCGGCACGGCCATGAACCCCATCGACCATCCGCACGGCGGCGGCGAGGGGAAGGCGAAGGGCGGCCGGAACCCGGTCAGCCCGGAAGGCATTCCCACCAAGGGCTACAAGACGCGCAACAACAAGCGGACCCAGGTCTTCATTGTCCGGAGAAGGAGTAAGTAACTATGAGCCGGTCACTTCGCAAAGGCCCTTTCATCGACGACCCGTTGCGGGAAAAAGTGCTGTCCATGCGCTCCGTCAAGGAACGGAAAGTCATAAAGACCTGGTCGCGGCGCTCGACGATCATCCCGGAGATGGTGGGCATAACCATCGCCGTCCACAACGGCCACAAGTTCATCCCGGTCTTCATCACCGAGAACATGGTCGGCCACAAGCTGGGCGAGTTCTCGCCGACGAGGACCTTCCGGGGGCACACTTCCAAGGCGGCCAAGGCCGTCAAAATAGGCAAGTAAGATGAACGAACCGAGCTATGTTTCCAGCGCGGTCGCCCGGTACATCCGGATCTCCGCCCAGAAGGCGCGGCTGGTGGCCGACACCATCCGCGAGCGTTACGTGGGCGAGGCGCTGACCATCCTCCGTTTTTCGGAGAAGAGGAAGGCCAGCCAGATCATCGAAAAGGTGCTCCGGTCGGCCGTCGCCAACGCCCAGCAGAAGGTCCCGAACATCGACGTCGACACCCTCGTGGTCGGGAAGATCTACGTCGATGAAGGGCCGCAGGCGAAGAGAGTGAGGCCGGCGCCCCAGGGACGGGCCTACCGCATCATCAAACGGACGAGTCACGTCCACATCTACCTCGAAGAAAAGAAAGGGAGTTAGCACAGTGGGACAGAAGACACATCCGTTCGGTTTTCGCCTGGGTTTCAACAAGACATGGTCGTCCCGGTGGTTCTCCAAGAGCCGTGATTACAGCCGGCTGATCCACGAGGATCTGGCGATGAAGAAGGAGATCAAGAAGAAGTACAGCCACGCCGGGATCTCCGAGATCATCGTCGAGCGCATCGGTCCCAAGGTGCGGGTGATCATCCACACGGCCCGGCCGGGCATCATCATCGGCCGGGGCGGCAAGGAGATCGAGAGCCTCAAGAACTTCCTGGAAGGGATCGTCCAGAGGGAAGCTTACGTGGACATCCGGGAAGTGGACAAGCCGGAGCTCAACGCGCTGCTGGTCGGCGAAGGGATCGCCGTGCAGCTCGAGAAACGGATCGCCTACCGGCGGGCCATGCGCCGGGCGGTCGAAACGGCCCTGAAAATGGGGGCCAAGGGGATCAAGGTGATGTGCTCGGGGCGCCTGGGGGGCGTGGAGATCGCGCGGACGGAGTGGTACCTGAAGGGGCAGCTGCCCCTCCAGACCCTCCGGGCCGATATCGATTACGCCTTCACCGAGGCGTTCACGACTTACGGCCAGATCGGCATCAAGGTCTGGATCTACCGCCATGACACGGAGAAGGCCAAGATGTCTTCCCAGACCGCCGAGGTTGAGGAGATCTGACCATGTTGATGCCCAAGAAAGTCAAATTCCGCAAGAGCCACCGCGGCCGCATGAGCGGCAAGGCCACCCGGGGCGCCGAGCTCTCGTTCGGCGAGTTCGGGCTGCAGGCCTTGGAGCCCTGCTGGCTCACCGCCCGGCAGCTCGAGGCCGGCCGGGTCACCATCACCCGCTTCATGAAGCGGCGCGGCAAGCTCTGGGTGCGGTCGTTCCCCTGGAAGCCGGTCACCAAGAAGCCCACCGAAGTCCGGATGGGAAAAGGCAAGGGCGACCCAGAATTCTGGGTCGATGTTATCCGGCCGGGCAAGATCATCTATGAGCTCGAGGGCGTCTCCGAGACCATCGCCAAGGAGGCCATGGTCCTGGCGGCCCGCAAGCTGCCGATCAAGACCCGGTTCATATCCCGCGAAAGTCGAGAACTCAGATGAAGCCCCAAGAACTCAAAGAGCTGTCGGCCGACGAGCTGCGGACGAAAGAAAAGGAGCTCGCCGACCAGTTGTTCAAGCTCCGTTTCCAGCACTCCCTCGGCCAGCTGGAGAACCCGATGAAGCTGCGGAACATCCGCCGCGAGATCGCCAGGATCAAGACCGTGCTCGATGAGAAACGCCGGGGGAAGGAATAGAGAATGGACGCCAAAGAAAAAGCCCGAAAGACCGCCAAGGTCGGTGTCGTCGTCGGGAAGAAGATGAAGAAGACCGTGACCGTCCTCGTCGAGCGCCAGCTGAGGCATCCCCTCTACCAGAAGATCGTCAGGCGCCGCAAGACGTTCCTCGCCCACGACGAGTATGAGAAGTGCAAGGTCGGCGATGTCGTCCGGATCACCGAGACCCGGCCGATCAGCCGCCGCAAGCGCTGGCGGGTCACTGAGATCGTCGGTCTGGCCTCGGCGGAGCCGGAGACCGTGATCGGGGAGGCCAAAGAATGATCCAGATGCGAACGAAGCTCAAGGTGGCCGATAACTCGGGCGCCCGGCTGATCTCCTGCATCACGCCGCAGGGCGGCGGGGTCGGTCATGTGGCCACGCTCGGCGACATCATCTCGGCCACGGTCAAGGAAGCCGAGGCGGAGAGCAAGATCCCCAAGGGCAAGGTGGTGCGGGCGGTTATCGTCCGGACGCGGAAGGAGCGGCGCCGGAAGGACGGCTCCTACATCCGGTTCGACGACAACGCGGCCGTCATCATCGACAAGGCCGGCGAGCCCGTCGGCACCCGGGTCTTCGGTCCGGTCGGCCGGGAGCTCCGGGAACGGAAGTTCATGAAGATCGTCTCCCTGGCGCCGGAGGTCCTCTGATGCGCGGCCTGAGGCTGAAGAAGGGCGATATCGTCATCGTCCGGAAGGGCAAGGACAAGGGCAAGACGGGCCGGGTCCTGATGATCTACCCCGAGAAGAACCGCGTCATGGTGGAGAAGATCAATCTCGTCAAGGCCTTTATCCGGCCGGACCGGAGCAAGAACGTGCAGGGCGGCATCATGGAGAAGGAAGCCCCCCTCTCGGTGGCCAACGTGATGATCTATTGCTCGGAGTGCGAACAGGGCGTGCGCATTCGGAGCAAGGTGCTCGACGACGGGAGCCGGGCCAGGGTTTGCCAGAAATGCGGTCTGACGCTCGAAAAGCAGAAGTGAGGAAGACGCCATGAGCCGCCTCTACGACAAATACAGGAACGAAATCATCCTCGAGCTCCAGAAGGAGCTGGGGATCACGAACCGGATGGCCGTCCCGAAGCTCGAGAAGATCGTGCTGAACATGGGGGCGGGAGACGCCATCCAGAACATCAAGCTGCTGGACACGGCCAGGGCCGAGCTCAGCCAGATCGCCGGCCAGGCGCCCGTCATCGGCCGGGCCCGGAAGTCGATCTCGTCCTTCAAGCTGAGGAAGGGCCAGCCGATCGCCTGCTTCGTGACGCTGCGCAGCCGGCGGATGTACGAGTTCTACGACCGGCTGGTCAACATCGTGCTGCCGCGCGTCCGCGACTTCAAGGGGGTCAACCCCAAGTCGTTCGACGGCCGGGGCAACTACACGCTGGCGCTCCGGGACCAGCTGGTCTTCCCGGAGATCGATTACACCAAGGTCGAGAGGCCGCGCGGCATGAACATCACGATCGTGACCACGGCGCGGCACGACGAGGAAGCCCTGGCCCTGCTGAAGAAGCTGGGCATGCCTTTTCGAGAGGCCCAGGCCGGTTAAAGGAAGGTAGAGATGTCGACAACTGCTGCTTACGCCAAGTACCTGAAAAAGCCCAAGTTCGCCGTGCGCAAGAAGAACCGGTGCCGGATCTGCGGACGTTCCAAGGGATACTACCGCAAGTTCGACATGTGCCGGCTCTGCCTGCGCCAACTCGCCCTCAAGGGAGACATCCCGGGGCTGATCAAGGCCTCCTGGTAGAGGCCGGGAAAGGAAAAAACCATGAGTCAAACGGACCCGATCGCGGATCTGCTGACGCGGATCAGGAACGCCGCCCTGATCAAGAAAAAAGAGGTGATGATCCCCTCCTCCAAGCTGAAAACGGAGGTCGCCAAGATCTTCAAGGAGGAGGGCTACATCCGGAATTTCAAGGTGATCGACGACAACAAGCAGGGGATCCTGAGCCTCTCACTCAAATACGGCGACGACAACACGAGCGTCATTTCCGGCATCCGCCGGATCAGCCGCCCGGGCCGCCGCCTGTATTGCACCCGGGATTCGATCCCCAAGGTCCTGGACGGATTGGGGACCGCCGTCATCTCCACGTCGAAAGGCCTGATGACGGACAAGCGGTGCGCCGACCTCGGGCTGGGCGGCGAGATCCTCTGCTATATCTGGTAGTGCCGGGACAAGGGAGAACCTGAAGATGTCGAGAGTCGGACGCAAGCCCATCGCGGTGCCGGAGAGCGTGAAGGTGACCATCCATCCGGACAAGGTCGAGTTCGAGTCCTCCAAGGGAAAGCTCGCCTCGCCCCTGTTCGCGGGGATCGGGGCCCGGCTGGAGGACAAGACGCTCGTCTTCACCCGGGACGAAGAGACGAAGGAGAAGCGCACGAACCACGGCCTGGCGCGGAGCCTGGCGAACAACGCCCTGCTCGGCTTGACCGTCGGCTTCTCCAAGCAGCTGGAGATCGTGGGCGTGGGCTACCGGGCCAAGCTCGAGAAAGAGACCTTGGAGCTCAGCCTCGGCTATTCCAAACCGGTCAGCTTCAAGGTGCCGGCGGGGATCCAGATCACCGTCGACAAGCCGACGCTGATCACGGTCAAGGGCATCGATAAACAGCGGGTCGGGCAGGTCGCCGAAGAGATCAAGCGGTTCCGCAAGCCCGACCCTTACAAGCTCAAGGGCGTCCGGTACGTCGGCGAGCGCCTGATCAAGAAAGAACGGAAGGCGGGGGTGGCCGGTGCGTAAGGACATTTCGGAAAAAAAGAAGGAAGTTAAAGCCAGGATCCGCAAGCGGATCCGGGCCAAGATCACGGGAACGGCCGCGCGGCCGAGGGTCCACGTTTTCAAGAGCAACCGCTACGTGTACGCCCAGGCCATCGACGACGGCCGGAGCGCCGTCCTCGTGTCCGCCTGCACCCTGGAGAAAGCGTTCAAGGAGCAGGGCAAGAATTTCAAGAACAAGGATGCCTGCGGACGGCTGGGCGATGTCCTGGCGCTCCGTCTCAAAGAGAAGAACATCCTGACCATCGTGTTCGACAGAGGCACCCATCCATATCACGGCCGCATCAAAACCGTCGCGGAAGCGCTGAGAAAGGGCGGCCTGCAGTTTTGACCCCGGCCGGCGAATGCCTGAAGGAGGAGTGAATTGAGAGAGGATCGACGAAGACGGCAGCAGGATAACGAACCCGAATCCGAATTCAAAGACCAGGTGATATCCATCCGCCGGGTGACGAAGGTCGTCAAGGGCGGCAAGAACCTGAGCTTTTCCGCCCTGGCCGCGGTGGGCAACATGAAGGGCCAGGTCGGAGTGGGCAAGGGCAAGGCCCGCGAGGTCCCGATGGCCATCTCCAAGGCGGTCGAGGCCGCCAAGAAGCGGCTGATCACCGTCCCGCTGGCCGGGACGACCATCCCCCACCTCGTGCGCGGCGAAGACGGCGCCGGGACGGTCATCCTGCGCCCCGCCTCCCAGGGGACGGGCGTCATCGCCGGCGGCGCGGTCCGGGTGATCGTCGAGCTGGCCGGGATCAAGGACATCCTGACCAAGTCGATCCGCAGCAACAATCCCTTCAGCGTGGCCAACGCGACCCTGAAGGCCCTCCTGCAGCTGCGGACCGCCGAGGCCATGTCCCTCAAGCGCGGCAAGCCCAAGGAAACGGTGCGGCCGTGACGGCGCCGAAGTCCGGGAAGCACGAAGCCGGCAGCGGCCAATTGCGCATCACGCTGGTCCGGAGCCTGATCGGCTATCCGGAGAAGCAGCACCTGACGGCCAGGGGCTTGGGGCTCCGGAAGATCAACTCGTCCGTCGTCCGCCCCGACAATCGGGAGATCCGGGGGATGATCAACAAGATCGTCCACGTGGTCAAGGTGGAGGTCATTTCGAAATGAACCTGAGCAACTTGCGTCCTGCAGCAGGGTCCAAAACGAACAACAAGCGGAAGGGACGGGGCCCCGGGTCCGGTCAGGGCAAGACCGCCGGCCGCGGCTCCAAGGGGCAGAAGTCCGTCGCCGGGTTTTCCCAGAAGAAGGGGTTCGAGGGCGGGCAGATGCCCATCCACCGCCGCCTGCCCAAGCGGGGGTTCACCAACATCTTCAAAACGGAATACACCGAGATCAACCTCGACCGGCTGGCCCGCCTGGACAAAGACGAGATCGGGCCGAAGGAGCTGTTCGAGGCGGGCCTGATCAAGAGCCCGTCGGCGCGGATCAAGATCCTGGGCCGGGGTGAGATTTCGGCGCCCAGGAAGGTCCAGGGCCATCGCTTCTCCGAGTCGGCCGTCCGGAAGATCGAGCAGGCCGGCGGGCAGGCGATCCTGATCGGAAAACCATAATGTTCGCCAGCATCAGAAACATCTTCAGCATTCCGGAGCTCCGGAAGAGGGTGTTCTTCACGCTGGCTCTCCTGGCGGTCTACCGGATCGGCGCCCAGATCCCCAACCCCGGCATCAGCGGCGACGCGCTGGCCGAGTTCTGGCAATCCCAGAAGGGCACGATCTTCGGGTTCATCGACCTCTTCTCCGGCGGCAACATGTCCCGGATGACCATCTTCGCCCTGGGGATCATGCCGTACATCAGTGCCTCGATCATCCTGCAGCTCCTCCAGGTCGTCTGGCCCTATCTCGAGAGGCTGTCCAAGGAAGGCGAGATGGGCCGGAAGAAGATCACCCAGTACACGAGGTACGGGACCCTGGTGATCTGCTTCGTCCAGGGCCTGGGCATCAGCTTCTTCCTCCAGTCCCTGAAGAGCCCGGGTGGGGCGGCGATCGTGCCCCACGCGGGGATCGGGTTCCTGTTCATGTCCGTCCTGACCCTGACGACCGGCACGGTGTTCATCATGTGGCTGGGCGAGCAGATCTCCGAGCGGGGGATCGGCAACGGCATCTCGCTCATCATCTTCGCCGGCATCGTCGTCAATTTCCCGCGCAGCATGGGGAGTCTGGTCACGGGGTTCAGGAACGGGACCATGGATCCCCTGCGGCTGATCGCGCTGACGGCCATCATGCTGGCGGTCATCGCCATCATCATCTTCGTCGAGCGGGGCCAGCGGCGGCTCCCCGTGTCCTACGCCAAGCGGGTCGTGGGACGGAGGGTTTACGGCGGCCAGAGCACGCACCTGCCGCTCCGGGTCAACACCGGGGGCGTCATCCCGATCATCTTCGCCGCCTCGATCATCACCATCCCCCAGACGTTCGCGACCATGATCAACATACCGCTCTTCCAGAGCATCGCCCAGCAGTTCGCCATGGGCACGCCCCTCTATAACCTGCTGTACATCGCGGCCATCATCTTCTTCACCTATTTTTACGTCTCCATCGTCTTCAACCCCGTGGACGTCGCCGACAACCTCAGGAAGTACGGCGGTTTCATCCCGGGGATCAGGCCGGGGAAGAACACCTCGGACTTCATCGACGCGACGCTCTCCCGGATCACGCTGATCGGCGCGGTGTACCTTGCGGCCATCGCCATCCTGCCCGAGTTCCTGATCACGGGGTTCAAGGTCCAGACGATCCCGCTCATCGGCAATTTCCTCGACGCCAACCTGCCGCGGTGGTTCACCCAGGGGCTGAACATCGACTTCTACTTCGGCGGCACGTCGATCCTGATCGTCGTGGGCGTCGCCATGGACACCATGCAGCAGATCGAAGCCCAGCTCGTGATGCGGCATTACGACGGGTTCATGAGACGGAGCCGCATCCGGGGGAGGCGAGGGTAGGGCATGAGGATCATCCTGTACGGCCCGCCCGGCTCCGGCAAGGGGACGCAGGCGGACCTTGTCGAAAAAAAATACGGCCTCCCCAAGGTCTCGACCGGGGATCTTTTGCGCCAGGCGGTCCGCGACGGGACGCCGCTCGGGCGGCGCGCCGAGGCCCTGATGAAAAAGGGCCTGCTGGTGCCCGACGAGATCGTCGCCGAGCTCCTCCGCGAGCGGCTGGCGGAGCCCGATTGCCGGGCGGGGTATCTCCTCGACGGTTTCCCCCGGAACCTCTCCCAGGTGAAGATACTGGAAGACCTCGACGGGACGCGGCCCGAAGTCGTGATCGAGATCGCCGTGCCTTCGGAGGAGATCATCGGCCGGCTGAGCGGGCGTCGAACCTGCTCCGGCTGCAAGGCGATCTACGGCCCGGCATCGCGGGCGCCGCGCGTCGAGGGGCGATGCGACGCCTGCGGCGGCTCGCTCGACCAGCGCCCGGACGACACGCCCGAGGTCATCGCCGAGCGGCTGCGCGTCTACAGGGACGAGACGGCGCTCATCCGGGAACATTATCGGGCCAAGAAGGTCCACCACCTGGTGGCCGGCTCCGGCCCGATCGACGAAGTCTTCGGCCGGGTCGGCGCCGTCTTGAACGGCGTTCTGGGCGACTCGGCGGGCAAGGCGGAGGCATGATCATCTACAAGAGCCTCCAGGAGATCGCCGCCATGCGGGAGAGCAACCGGATCGTCGCCCGGGTGCTCCGCGAGGTCGCCGGCCTCGTCCGTCCCGGTGTCCGGACCCGGGAGCTCGACGAGTTCGCCGAGACGCGGGCTCGGGAGCTCCACGCGGCGCCCGCCTTCAAGGGCTACCGCGGCTATCCGGCTTCCCTCTGCACGTCGGTGAACGAGGAGATCATCCACGGCATTCCCTCGGAGCGAGAGCTCCGCGAGGGGGATATCGTCGGCCTCGATTTCGGCGTCAATTTCGAAGGCTTCTACGGGGACGCGGCCCTGACGGTTCCCGTCGGCGAAGTCAGCCCCCTGGCGCGGAAGCTCATGGCCTGTGCCGAGGAGTCGTTCTTCCGGGGCCTCGCCCAGATGAAAGAGGGCAACCGCATCTCCGACATTTCGCACGCCGTCCAGGAATACGTCGAGTCGCAGGGCTTCTCGGTCATCCGCTCCTTCGTCGGCCACGGCATCGGCCACTCGCCGCACGAGGAGCCGCAGGTGCCCAACTTCGGTCCCCCCGGGCGCGGCCCGAAGATCAAGGAAGGGCTGACCGTGTCCATCGAGCCGATGATCGCCGCCGGCGACTGGCAGGAAGAGATCCTGGCCGACGGCTGGACGGCCGTGACGCGCGACCGGAGCCTGGCGGCGCACTTCGAGCACACCGTCGCCGTGACGTCCGGAGGCGTCGAGATCCTGACCCTGAGGGAAGAGGACGGGGAGCGCCTGGCCTCTTCCGAGGTGAACCGCCATGCCTAAGCAGGATGTTTATGAAACCGAGGGCACGGTCATCGAGACCCTGCCCAACGCCATGTTCCGCGTGGAGCTGACGAACAAGCACAAGATCCTGGCCCACATCTCGGGGAAGATGCGCAAGCACTTCATCCGCATCCTCCCGGGCGACAAGGTGCTCGTCGAGCTGTCCCCTTACGACCTGACCAAGGGACGCATCACCTATCGATATAAATAAGGACAAGGCCCATGAAAGTCAGAGCTTCGGTCAAGAAAATCTGCCGCAACTGCAAGATCGTCCGCCGCAAGGGGATTTTGCGGGTCATCTGCATCAACCCGCGGCATAAGCAAAAACAAGGCTAAGCGAGGGAAAGATGGCAAGAATCGCAGGCATCACACTGCCGCCCGAAAAGCGCATCGAGATCGGCCTCACCTACATCTACGGGATCGGCCGCTCCAAGTCCGAGGCGATCCTGGCCGAGGCCAAGATCGACAAGAACAAGAAGGTCAAGGCGCTGTCCGAGGACGAGATCAACAAGATCCGCCAGATCATCGAGAAGCGCGAGAAGATCGAAGGCGACCTCCGCAAGGAGATCAGCATGAACATCAAGCGGCTGATCGACATCGGCTGCTACCGGGGCATGCGGCACAAGAGGAAGCTGCCGGTCCGCGGCCAGCGGACGAAGACCAACGCCCGCACCCGCAAGGGCACGCACGGCGGGGTCATCAAGAAGAGCAAGCCCCAGGCGAGTTAAGGAGAGCGCGCATGGCGAAGACAAAGACGAAAAAGAAGGTCCGGCGGGACGTCGGCTTCGGCGTCGCCCACATCCAGGCGACGTTCAACAATACGATCATCACCATCACCGACCGCGAGGGCGGGACCGTTTGCTGGGCCAGCTCCGGAACGGCCGGGTTCAAGGGCGCCCGCAAGGGCACGCCGTTCGCCGCCCAGCTGGCGGCCAAGGACGCCTCGAACAAGGCGAGGGACGCCGGGGTCAGGGCCCTGGACGTCCGCATCTCGGGTCCCGGCGCCGGCCGGGAGTCGGCCATCCGGGCCCTGCAGTCGGGCGGGATGGAGATCAAGTCCATCCGGGACGTCACGCCCATCCCGCACAACGGCTGCCGGGTGCCGCGCCGCCGCAGGGTCTAGGGCGGAGAGGAGATCACGATGCCAAGATACTCTGAACCGGTTTGCCGGCAGTGCCGTGTCGAGCGCACCAAGCTGTTTTTCAAGGGCGACAAGTGTCTGTCGGAGAAGTGCCCCGTCGAGAGGCGCGCCTATCCCCCCGGCCAGCACGGCCGGGCGCGGCGCCGCCTGCTCGGCTACGCGATTCAGCTCCACGAGAAGCAGAAGCTCAAGAGGTACTACGGGATGACCGAGCGCCAGTTCCGGCTGTTCTTCACGCGCGCCGAGCGGCAGAAGGGCATCACCGGCGAGAACCTGCTCAGCCTGCTGGAGCGCCGGCTGGACAACGTCGTCTATCTCGCCGGTTTCGCCCGGTCGCGGGCCCACGGCCGCCAGCTCATCTCGCACGGCCACTTCCTGGTGAACGAGCGCCGGGTGACCATCCCGTCGTATCTCGTCGACGAAGGCGAGGAACTCACTCTGCGGCCCCGTTCGGCCAAGTACGAAGACCTCAAGGGCCTGATCAGCGGCAATCGCAACAAGACGCTCCCCGCCTGGATCGCCGTCGACTGGGACAATCTCCGGGCCAAGGTCTCCGCTCTGCCGACTCGCCAGGATATCACCCTGCCGATCGAAGAGCACTACATCGTCGAGCTCTATTCGAAGTGATCGGCTTGAAGAGGCAGCCTCAATAAGGAGGGAACATGACAGAGACAGGTTTTCAACGACCCAAGTTCCTGGAGTGCGATTACGACACGCTCAGCGACAAGTTCGGGCGCTTCTGGGCCCAGCCGTTCGAGCGCGGCTACGGCGTGACCGTCGGGAACGCGCTGCGGCGGATCCTGCTGTCCTCGGTCACCGGCGCGGCCATCACGGCCATCCGGATCGAGGGCGTCCTCCACGAGTTCTCGACCATCCCGGGCGTCGTTGAAGACGTCACGGACATCATCCTGAACCTGAAGGCGATCCCGCTCAAGCTCCACACGAACCAGACCAAGAAGATGACCCTGAAGATCGAAGGGCCGGCGACGGCCAAGGCTTCTCACATCGAGCACGACGGCGACATCGAGATCCTCGACCCCGACCTGCCGATCGCCTCGCTCGACAAGGACGGCCGGCTCGAGATCGAGATGATCGTCAAGAACGGCCGGGGCTACGTGTCCGCCGATCAGAATCTCGACGAGGACCTGAGCCTGGATACCATCCCGCTCGATTCCTCGCACTCGCCGATCAAGAAGGTCAACTACCGCGTCGAGCCCGCCCGCGTCGGCAAGCGCATCGACTACGAGAGCCTGAGCCTCGAGATCTGGACGACAGGGGCGATCACGCCCCAGGAGGCGCTCTCCCAGTCGGCCAAGCTGCTCCGCGACCACGTGGCCATCTTCCTGACCGTGGTGGACGAGCCGCTGGAGCGGGAACAGGGGCCGTCGACGAAGGAGATCCCCTACATCACGCAGATCGACGTGCTGCTCAAGCCGATCGAACACCTGGAGCTCTCGGTCCGGTCGTCGAACTGCCTCAAGTCCGCTGGCATCGAGAGGATCTACGAGCTCGTTCAAAAGAGCGAAGACGAGCTCCTGAAGACCAAGAATTTCGGTCGGAAATCCTTGGCCGAGATCAAGGAGACCCTGGGGAACCTGAACTTCGGGTTGGGCCTGGATCTCCATCCGAAGCTGGTCGAGCGGATCCAGAATGAGGTCCAGGATCAGAAGAAGCGAAAGGAGTCCGCGGAATGAGGCACGGAGTTTCGGGTCGAAAACTGAGGCGGCCAACCGCTCACCGGCTGGCCATGTTACGCAACCTGGTGACGTCGTTCCTGGAGAAGGAACGCGTCCACACGACGACCGCCAAGGCCAAAGAACTCCGGCCGATCGCGGAGAAGATGATCACCCTGGGGAAAAAGGGCACGCTCAGCGCCCGCCGTCAGGCGGGGGCGTTCATCCGCAAGGAATCGGTGGTCACGAAGGTCTTCGACGTCCTGGGGCCGCGGTTCGGGCAGCGTCCCGGCGGCTATTCGCGGATCGTCAAGCTCGGGCCCCGCGCGGGCGACGGCGCCGAGATGAGCCTGATCGAGCTCGTCGGGTCCGAATACAAGAAGACAGAAAAGAAAAAGAAGGGCAAGGAAGCCGCCAAGAAGCCCGCGAAGTAGGTCAGTTGCTGCCGGCCGGGCCCGACGCCCGCGCCGGGCTCGAGGGGGGAGAGAGGACGAGGCCGCCAGGCCCCGTCCCGGGATCTTCAGCCGCTGGCCGATCTTGAGGTAGCGCGGGTTGCTCAGCCCGTTGAGCCGGGCGATGGCCGACACCGAGGTGCGGTACCGCTTGGCGATCGCCCCCAGCGTTTCCCCTTTCTTCACGTAGTGCAGGCTGTATTCCGTCTCGGGGGGTATCCATTTGGGCAGGTCGTTGACGGCCACGATCGTCTTTTCGGCCGCCCCCACGGGGACCCGGAGCGGATAATCATAGTTCGGCGTCGATTCCTGCCGGAGCTCGGGGTTGAGGGCTGAGAGCTCGGCGGCTTCCACCCCCAGCCTGGCCGCGAGGCTCGCCAGCTTGAACGGCGCCTTCACGGTGACGGTGTCGAACTGCATGGGGGGGTAAGGCTCGGGCAGGGTGAACCCGTATCTTTCGGGATTGCTGACGATCAGCACGGCGGCGATGAACCGGGGCACGAACCGGGCCGTCTCGACCGGGAGCTGCCGGTAGAGGTCCCAGAAGTTGTCCAGGTGGTTGATGCGCTGGGTGCGGATGATGTTCTGGACCCTGGCTTCGCCGCAATTATAGGCGGCCAGGGCGGTCGTCCAGTCGCCGAAGAAAGAGTGGAGCTCTCCCAAGTACTGGACGGCGGCCCGGCTGGATTTCACCGGGTCCATCCGCTCATCCACGTATCGGTCCCGCCGGAGGCCGAACCGGTAGCCCGTCGAGGAGATGAACTGCCAGGGGCCGAGCGCCCGGGCGGGCGACAGGGCCTTGACCTTAAACCAGCTTTCGATCATCGGCAGCCAGGAGAGCTCCTCGGGCAGGCCTTCGCGGCGCAGCTCTTCGAGGATGATCTCCCGGTACCAGCCCGAGCGCTGGTAGGCTTCGAGGAAAAGCTTCTTCTCCCGGCCCTGGAAGGAAGCCAGCTCGTTCATGACGTCCCGGTTCTCGTCGAGCGGGATCGTCTTGTGATTATCCCCGGCGATCACCGGCCGGGAGGAGTAGATCTGTTGGACGCGCCGGGCGATGAGGAGGCGGAGGTCGTTTTTCTCCTGCACCAAAGGGGAATCGGGCTGGAGGCGGACCTTGAGCATCAGGGCGTAGGCTTCGTCGAGAGACCGCAGGGCGGCGTCGTTGTCGCCCTTTTCCCATTCGGAAACGGCCTCCTGGTAGAGGTTGAGCGCCTCGTCGAGAAGGACGGAGGGCGGCTCCTGCTCGGCCAGGAGGTCCTCGGCGGGACGCTCCTGCTCGGCGGCCGGGACCTCGGCCGGGGACACGGGGGCTTCCTGGGCGGCGGGGAGGGGGTCTATCTGAGGGGGAGGAGGTGTTCCGGCAGGTTCCTGGGAGGCAGAGGTGACCACAAAAGGCCCCGCCACTGTCGTTTCGGGCTTTTTCGACGAGGAACAGGCCCAGGACAGAAGGCTAAAGACCACCAAAAGGACAAACAATCTCTTATAGTTCATCATGAGCTTCCAAGATTTAGTCGTTATACCATCATGAAGTGCGGGCGTCAACCGTTTTCTCCCTGAAAAATGGGTTCAGGCCTGCTTCTTGTGCCACTGCCAGGCCGTCCGGATGATCTCCTCGAGCGAGGAGTGGCGGAGGGTCCAGCCGAGCGTCTTTTCGGCCTTCTCCTTGGACGCGAGAAGCACGGGCACGTCGCCCTGGCGGAGCGGCTTGACCTCTCGAGGGACCTTTCGCCCGGTCACGGATTCGACCGCCCGGATCACTTCGAGGACCGAGTAGCCCCGGTTTGTGCCCAGATTGATAAAATCGCTCTCCGGCGCCGCCAGGAGCCTCTTGAGGGCCAGGACATGCGCCGCGGCGAGGTCGGTGACGTGGATATAGTCCCGGACGGCCGTCCCGTCCGGCGTCGGGAAATCGGTCCCGAAGAGGTCGAGAGATGTCCGTTTGCCGAGCGCCGCGAGCAGAGCGTTGGGGATGAGGTGCGTTTCGGGGTCGTGCATCTCGCCCAGCTCCCCGTCGGGGTCGGCGCCCGCCGCGTTGAAGTAGCGAAGGGAAATGAACTTCAGGCCGTAAGCGGACTCGTAATCCTTCATGATCTGCTCGACAAAAAGCTTCGTCCGCCCGTAAGGGTTGACGGGCTCGAGGGGATGGGATTCGGGAATGGGAATTGTCCCGGGCACCCCGTAGACGGCGGCGCTCGAGGAGAAGATCATCCTCAAAACCCTGGCCTCGAGCATGGACTCAAGCAGATTGAGGCTCGTCAGGAGATTCTGCGTATAGTATTTCCGCGGGTCGCGGTACGATTCGCCGACCTGGATGAGGGAGGCGAAATGAAGCACCGCCCCGAAATCGTGGGCCCGGAAGGCCCTTTTTAGGGCGTCCTTGTCGTTGAGGTCGGCCGGGATGAATTCCCCGCCGCCAAGCAGTTCCCTGCGCCCCGAGGACAGGTTGTCGAGGACGACGACCTCGTAGCCCTCCCGGACGAGGCTCTTGACCGTGTGGGAGCCGATGTAGCCCGCCCCGCCGCAGACGAGGACCTTCACGCCTTGATCCTCCGCACGAGCTTCTCGGCGGCCTTGAGGCCCTGGACCCGGGTGTCGAAGGCGTTATCGAGCTGGAGGCTGTAGAGGCGCTTGAGGAGCTTCCCCATCCCGGGGCCGGGCTCGACGCCGAGCTTGATCAGGTCGCGGCCCATGATGAGCGGCGCGATCGTCTCCCGGCTGACGTGGAGCTCCTCGAATTTCCGGACCAGCCGCTGGCCCTGGCCGTCGAGCCCCCGGACGAGCTTCGTTCGCCGCCCCGCCCGGTCCGCCGCGTCGAGGTAGATCAGAAGCTCGATCTCGCCCCCGACCTCGGCCGCCAGCCGGTTGTAGGCTTTCTTCGTCACTTCGCGGCGGTTCTGCCAGAGCTCGGACAGGCGGTGGTGGGTCCGGATGAGGACCGGCACGGTCTTCCGGAGAGGATAGCCGTTCCAGGAGAAGATCCGGAACCGGGCGAAGGCCTTTCTCGTGATCTTCTCGCTTTGGATGTCATGCCCGTTGTTGGTGATGGCCATGCGCCCGCGCTTGTATTCCCATTGCGCGGTGGCCGGCTTGCCGACGTCGTGGTAGAGGGCCGCGAGAAGCAGGCAGAGCTTTTTCCCCTGGTCGAACCCGGCGACCCGGGCCAGGGCGGCGGCCTGATCGACCGTCAGCTCGGTGTGGCGCCAGACCGTATGGTGGCCGAAGGCGTCCTTTTCGGGGTGGAAGACGGCGTCCTGGATGGCGAGCGTCAGCCTGTAGAGCTCGGGGAAGAGCTGCTTCAGGGCGCCGAGCCGAAAAAGCTCCTCGAGGCCGTCGCCGGGCCGCTCCGAGGAGAGAAGGATCTTGAAGAGTTCCTCGTTGATCCGCTCGAGGCTCAGCCCGTGGAGGTCGATGTCCTTGGCCACCTCGTAGATCGCGGGGTCGACCGTAAACTTGAGCTGCGACGAGAACCGGGCCACCCGGAGCACCCGGAGCGGGTCTTCGGGAAAAGCCTCGGGGTTCGTCAGCCGGATTCGCTGGTCGCGGATGTCGGCCAGGCCGCCGAACGGGTCGACCAGGGCGCCGTCCCGGAGGCGGAGGGCCATGCTGTTGCACCGGAAATCGCGCCGCTCGAGGTCCTTCTCGACAGGCAGGGCGGGGTCGAAATCGACCTCGAAATCCTGGTGGCGCCGCGCCGGCTGGGCTTTGGCGATATCCTTCCGCGGCATGGCGATGTCGTAAGTCCTGCCTCCGGTCGTGAACTTGATGATCCCGAAGCTCTTGCCGACGAGGTCGACGCTGCCGTGAGGGCTGATCTTCCGAATGATGTCGTCGAGTGGATGGCGGGCGACGAGGATGTCCACCTCGCCGGAGGGCCGCCCCATGACCAGGTCCCTGACGAACCCGCCGACGGCGTAAACGTCGCGGCCGAACAGGCGGACGAACAGGGCCTTGTGCGGGAAGCTCGCCGCCAGGTGCGCGGGCGAACCGGCCGCTGCCGCGTCGTGTTTCTGAACCGCCATGCGTTTCTCTTTGCCGCGATGAGTTTTCCCTATTATAAAGTGACCTTCGCCCCCGTTCAATCGATATTTCCGTCCAGGATCCAGAGACGTCATCGCTCCCCTCGGGTTTTTCACGCCGTTTCCTCAACGCCCTTCTCGGCGGCTGCGGAACTGCGCGCAGTGCTGGTCACGTTTCATCCAAGCCTGAGCTCTAAACCGAGCATCTCCCCAGCTCCTACCACTGCTCGAACAGTCCTCGCCGCCCCAAAGTCGGGGAACCTCGAAGGGCATCTCGGAAAGGCTAAACCCGAGAGGTCGCTCCTCCATTCTCCGGATCCTGGATATGCTGCACCGCGGCATCTGACTCGTGACTTGTCGGAGGAGCCGCGTTCATGTATCCTAAGCTCACGATGATCACGCAGTATCGCCGCATTTTTTGCGTCCTGGCGCTGGTGCTAATATCCGCCTCTCTGGCGTCGGCCGCCCGGCGGAATATCGTCCTGACGCTCGATAAAAAAGAGATCCGAGACATGACTTCGTCCGGGTTGGTCCTTGTCTTCCAGATCGAAGTCGCCAACGCCTCCTCGAACGCCTACTCCCTTTCGGAGTATGATTACCGGGTGGTCGTCGAGGGGACGGACCTTTTCGCCTGGCGGACTTCGGTCGAGGCGCCCATCACGGTCGATAAAGGCAGCAAGTCGCGGATCGCCCTCCCGATCAAGATCTCCTATGCGGAGGTCTATAAAACCATCCCGGCCGCCGAGGGCAAGACGAAGCTCAACGGCTACGCCACGGGGCTGATGGTCTTCACCGACGCCAAGCAACGCCAGGAAAAGGTGCCGTTCGCCTTCTCGGCCGAGTTCCCGGTGTTCAAGGACGTCGAGATCACGGTCCAGCCGGTCGAGGTCAAAGTCTTGACGATCGGCGGAACGGAATTCATCTTCTCCTTCGTCTTACGGAACCCGAACGATTTCGAGCTGGTCTTGGGGAGACTCGACCATCGCCTCGACCTTGATGGGAAGACCGCCGCCCAGGGAGCGCTCGAGGGCGAGAATCAGCTCGGGCCCGGGGGCGAGAAGGCCTTCACTCTTCCCGTGATGCTCGATTTTTTTGAGGTCGGGAAAGAATTCTACGCGATCTTCGATAAGCCCGCCGCAGCCTGCCACCTGGGCCTCGCGGCGACCGCCGACTCCGTCTGGGGCCCCGTCAAGCTCTCGTACAGCAAGGATGTCCAGGCGCAGCTCAAGGCCGCGGACTGACCGCGGCCCGAGCGCGCTTCCGAACCGGATCAGAACCAGTAGTTGAGTCCGACCGTAATCTGGTAGCTTCCCAGGTCGAAGTCGTCGAAATCCTGGAAAGCATCATGGAGGCCGCCCTTGCCGTAATTGTACCTGAATTCCGCTTCGATGGCGGTGCGCCGGGCGATGGGGACGGTGATCCCGGCAAAGGCATGAAAACCGACGTTAAAATTGGTTTGCTCACGCGCATCGGTGAAGACGACGCCGTAGACATCGATATCGCCCAGGTCGGGGTCCTCGTAGACATACTGGTCTTCAAAGTCGACCATATCGCCCTCGATCGCCACGCTCCATAAATAGAACGAAACGCCCCCCCCGATATAAGGGATGATCCCCGAGCGGCGGCCGAAGGGGCTCAATTTCAGGGACAGCTGGAGAGGGGCCATCCATGTCCGGAACTGGTGGCCAAAGTCAAAATCGCCGTCATAATACTCGTAGGGAAAAGCATAATCATAGCCGTCGATCTCGTAGCCCACCCAATCGCGGTAAATCCCGTACTCGCTTTTTCCGTAATAGTCGACTCCGAATACCAGGCTGACCTCGCGCGTCATGAAATATTCGTAGGAAAAGCCGAACGTCACGGCCTCAAAATCATGCTTATCGAAGGTCATGTTCTCGAACTCGATGTTCCACAGTTCGCTCTTGGCGGTTGGGAAGTTGTACCCGAGACGAAACGAGAAGGTGCCATCGGAAAACCCGAGCATGGGGAGCAGGAAAACCGCCAGGGCCGCCAGTGCTATTGTCTTTTTCATTTTTCTTCTCCTCACACCTAGATATAGCAAATTCCGTGCCAAAACAGCAATATCGGATACGCGGCGGCGGCTGGCCGGCCCGGTGTGTCCAAAAGTGGTCAGTTGTCACCCGTATGGGTATTTGGGAGACGTTATGGGGCAGCACCGGCGATTGACAATCATCAACACCCGGCCTAGCATGCAGAAGGAAGAGTCAGCGATGACAGCCCCGACAATCAAAATGGATCCGTTGATCACCGGTTCCGATGTCATCGAGGACATCGCCCGGACGCTCCGGCAGGGCGGGGTGATCGTTTATCCGACCGACACTTTCTACGGCCTGGGCGCGGATTGTTTCTCGCCGCCGGCGCTCTCCCGGATCTATGAAATCAAGGGGCGGTCCCTGACGAAGGGCCTGCTCGTGCTGGTTTCAAGTGTGGACATGGCCGGACAGCTGGCCGTCGAGATCCCGCCCGCCTTCGCCAGGCTGTCGGCGGCCTTCTGGCCGGGGCCCTTGACGATGGTCCTCAAAGCCGCGCCGCACCTCCCCGATGAGCTGGTCGGCCCGGCGCGGACGATCGGCATCCGGCTGCCTGCCCTGGCCTGGCTCCGGGAGCTGGTGAGGAGCGCCGGCTTCCCGGTTGTCGCGACGAGCGCCAACATCTCGGGCGAGAGAGAGATCGACTCCGGCGAGGCGGCCGTCCGGCAGTTCACGGACAAGGTCGACCTGATCGTCGACGGCGGCAAGACCGCGGGGGGCCGTCCGTCGACAGTGGTGGATTTGACAGCGGAAAAGCCGGTCGTCCGCCGCGACGGCGCCATCCCCAGGGAGTCGATCGCGGCCCTAGCCTGAATTATTCATAAAAAGCGCCTCGACTTTTTTCCATCTCTCATTATGCGGCGCTTTCTACCCTTCGGGCGAGCCGATTCGGCCCCATCTGTTTCGTTCTCGGAGTTCGCTGTACCAAAGAGCACAGCTTCACCCCTCGGACCTCGCATCTGGGGGCCGCCTCGATTCATGAATAAGTCAGGCTAGTGGTGCGTCTCGCAAATAACTTGGCTTTATAAAAGAGCAACGAAGACGCACCACCGCGGGGGAGTTTGAGGGGGACGGCGTCGTTCCCCTCAGGGGGTCAGTGGAGTGAAACGAAACGCCGAGGGGGGAGCTTGACTCCCCCCTGGAAGTGTCCCGCCTATATACAGTACTTTGGAAAGGAACTCGCGAGACGGGACACTAGTTGGCTAGCCGGACAATGAATTCCACGAGGTTCCGGTTGAACTCCTCCGGCCGCTCGAGCATCGGGTAGTGGCCCGTGTGCGGCATGATCACGGCGTCGAAATCAGGCTTGATCTTGCGGACGGCGCGGAAATCCGTCGGGTAGAGGTCGCCGTTGACGGCCCGGAGCGGGACGGTCAGCTTGCGGGCGGCGTCGGCCGGGTTGTAGCCGCCCATCGACGAGAACATCTGGTAGGCCGCTTCGGGTGAGGTCTTGGACATCCGGCGTTCGGCGTCCGCGACGAGTTCAGGGTCGGCGTCCTTGTGGAAAAGCGACTTGACCATCTCCTTCATCGCGCCCGCGTAATCATCCCGAAAAGCCAGGGCCCTCTGGCGGGCCTGCTCCGGCGTCATGGAGTAGTCGAGGCCCTGAAAAGTGTCGACGCCGATGACGCCCAGCGCCTTCCCCGGGAGGAGAAGGGCCGCCTCGATGGCCACCGGACCGCCGAGCGAATTGCCGATGAGGATGATCCTGTTCAGCTTTTCCGCCCCGCAGACCGCCGCCACATCGGCCCCGAACTCGGGAAGGCCCCATGTCTTGCGGTTTACGCCCGACTCGCCGTGGCCGGGCAGGTCGACGGCAATCACGCGGTAGCGGTCCGCGAAAGCCCTGAGCTGTCCGTCATAGAACCTGCGGTTGGCCAGCCCGCCGTGGATGAAGACGAGCGCCGGCTCGCCCTTGCCCGCCGCGGAATAGACGATCTTAACGCCGTCGGGAGCCGGACACGTTTTTTTCTCGACCTTGACCAGCGGCTCCTCCTGTCCGGGCGGCGGCGCCGCGCCGGCGGCGATCGTGATCGCCCCTATGATCATACCGAACACGAAGAGAAAACTTTTTTGGCGCATTGTTCACCCCTGCGCCTCATTATATGGCCCCGGCTTGCCGATGTCCAGGAAGCCTGGCGCTCGGAGTGAGACTCCGGCAACGCACTTTTCGTCCTGGATAGTGTCTGAGTCGAAAAACCGTGGAGTGGTTGCGGCGTGAACCTTGTCGAGCTGTCCATCAAAAGACCTGTCGCCCTGCTGATGTTCTACCTGGCCGTCGTTTTCCTGGGGGTCATCTCCTTCCGGCGGTTGAGCGTCGACTACCTGCCGGACATCGGCTACCCCCGGCTCTCGGTCGTCACGGTCTATCCGGGTGTCGCGCCGGAAGAGATCGAGACCCTGGTGGCGGTTCCCCTCGAGGCCGCCGTCAGCCTCATCCCCGGCCTCCGCCGGGTCGAGTCCGTCTCCAGCGAAGGCGTCTGCTGTCTGGCTCTCGAGTTCAACTGGGGCACGCACATGGACCTGGCCATGCTCCACACTCGCGAGAAGCTTGACGGCGCCCGGCCTTCTCTCCCCGAGGGCGCGGCTAACCCGAACATCGTGACCATGGACCCGATGTCGAAGCCGATCCTCGTCCTTTCCGTTTCCGGCGACAGGAGCCTCCTCGAGCTCAAGGAGTTCACCGAGGAGCTGGTCAAGCCGCGACTGGAGCAGGTGGCGGGGCTCGCTTCCGCCGAGATCACGGGCGGCGTGGAGCGCGAGATCCAGGTCGATATCGACCCAGGGCGTCTCTCCCTCTACGGCCTGACCATCGACGACGTCGCCGCAAGGATCGACGCCTCGAACCAAAGCCTCGAGGGCGGGACGATCCGCAAGGGCCGGTTCCAGTACGCGCTCAGGGTGGCGGGCGAGTTCGAGGCTGTTAAGGAGATCGGGGAGATCGGCCTGAAGTCGACCGGGCAGGGGGGTGTTGTCCGCCTCCGCGATGTTGCCCGCGTCGCGGACGCCGTCAAGGAACGCCAAGGGACGACCCGCCTCGACGGCCGGGAAGCCATCGGGATCCTCGTTCGCAAGGAATACGGCGCCAACACGGTCAAGGTGACGAAGCTCGCCCGGGAGGTGATCGACCAGATCGCAAACGAGAACCCCGAGGTCGGTATCCGCGTCATCTCCGAGCAGTCGAAAGCCATCGAGCGGGCGATCGGCTCCGTCAAGAGCGAGATCGCGCAGGGCGCGGTCCTCGCCTTCTTCATCCTGTTCATTTTCCTCCAGGAGTGGAAGACCCCGCTGCTCATCGATACCGTCATTCCCATCTCGGTCATCGCCACCTTCAACCTTCTCTACGTCAACCATGTCACCCTGAACATCATGTCTCTCGGCGGCCTGGCCCTGGGGATCGGCATGCTGGATGACTGCGCCGTGGTCGTCTCGGAAAATATCTTCCGCCACCGCGGGTTGGGAAAAAGCCTGGCCGAGGCGGCCGCCGCCGGCGCCAGGGAAGTCGGGCCGGCCGTGACGGCGACGGCGCTCACGACCGTTGTCGTTTTCCTCCCCGTCATCTATGTCCACGGCGTCGCCGGCCGGCTGTTCAGGGATGAAGCGCTGACCGTCACGTTTTCACTGATGGTCTCGCTTCTTGTTTCGCTGACGCTCCTGCCGATGCTACATTCCCGCAGGTTCGGGATCGGAGCGGCGATAGGCCGCACCCCGTTCCGGCCGATCTTTAGCGGCCTGTTCGGCGGGTTCAACGCCCTGTATTCACGGTTTGTCGACCGGTACATGCGCCGCCTGAGGTGGAGCCTCGACCACAAGGGGCCCGTTCTTGCCGCCTCACTGGTCTTCCTGGCGTCGGCTTTCTCGCTCGGCTACGTTTTTCTGCCGCGGGAGAACATGCCGAAGGTCCCGGTGAGGTCTTTTGAGCTTTTCCTGAGAACCCCGGCCGACTGTTCCTTCGAGCAGACCGACGAGCTGGCCGCCGAGTTCGAGAGATCCCTGATGGCCGCGCCCGGCGTCAAAGTCACTTTCGCCCAAGTCGGGATCGTGAGCGGGATGGAGAGCGCGGGCCCCGACGTGTCCGTGAACTCGGTCCGGATATTCGTCGAGGCCGGTGATCCCGCACGGCTCGAGTCCGTCCTCGAGAACCTGAGACCGAAGCTCTCCGCCTCTCCCGGCCTGAGCTATTCGATCATCCGGGAGCAGTCCGCTCTTGCCCAGCTCCTGTCATTTTCCGGCGCCGAGGTCGGGCTCAAGGTCAGGGGCGAGGACCTCGGCCGCCTCGACGAGATCGCCGAGGACCTGGCCGGCCGGCTGAAAGGCATCCGGGGGATCGCGGACGTCCGCACGACGGCCGGCGAAGGCAAAGCGGAGTTCCAGGTCAGGATAAAAACCGGCGCTCTTGAAAAGTACGCCGGCGTGTCGCCGGCCGCCGTCGGCAACTTCATCGTCCGCTTGTGCCGAGGCCGCCTCGCGGCGACCCAGTTCCGGGAGCTCGAGAAAAAGTATGACATCCTGGTGCTCCCGGAAACCGGGAGGCGGCGGGATATCGATTCCCTTTTCGACGCGGAGTTCCCCCACCGGGGATCGCTCATCCCGCTCAGGGAGCTCGCGACGTATGAGCTTGTCCGCGGACCCCGCGAGATCCGGCGCGCCGACCAGCGGCGCGAGGTCGTCGTCAGCGCGAACCTTCACGGCACGAAGCTCAGCCGGGTCGGTCCCGCGATCGACCGGCAGATCGCCGCGCTCGACCTGCCCCCGGGCTACCAGGTGGGCGCCGCCGGCGAGAGGGAGGAGATGAGCCGGTCGTTCAGGAGCCTGGCGATCGCGCTCCTGCTCGCGATCCTCCTCACCTATATGATCATGGCGGCGCAGTTCGAGTCCCTGCTCCATCCGTTCCTTGTCATGTTCACTCTTCCCATGGGAGCGGCGGGGGCGTTCTTGGCGCTCCTCGTCGCCGGGCAGTCCCTGAACGTCATCTCGATCATCGGCCTGGTGGTGCTTGTCGGGCTCGTCGTCGACGACGCCATCGTCGAGGTCGACACCATGAACCAGCTGCGACGGCGCGGCGCCGGTCTCCGACAGGCGGTCGAGGAAGCCTGCCGAGTCAGGCTCCGGCCGATCCTGATGGCGTCCCTCAGCACGGTCTTCGGCGTCATCCCGCTGGCCTTGGGAATGGCCGAGGGCGCGGAGCTCCTGAAACCACTCGGGGTCGTGGTCCTGGGCGGGCTTTCCTTTTCCACCTTCCTGACGCTCATCCAGATCCCGGTCCTCTACGAGTGGCTGGAGAGCCGCCGCGGAGGTGTCCGATGATGACGGCGATCATCGAGCGGCCCGTGGCCACGGCCATGGTTTATCTTGCCGTGTCCGCCCTGGGCGTCTTTTCCTGCCTCAATACCCCGCTCGAGCTCGCTCCCCAGGAGGATTTCCCGCGGCTGGATATCGTCTCCTCCTGGCCGGGCGCCTCGCCCGAGACCGTCCAGACCCGGGTGACGGCGCCGCTCGAACAGGCCGCAGTCGGCGTCAAGGGCGTCCGCGGGATCAGGTCCGTCTCGGATACCGGGAGCTCGAGGATCACGGTCGAGCTCGACCCCAAGGCCGACCTCGAGTTCACGCGCCTCGCCCTGCGCGAGGAGATCGCCAAAACCGAGCGGTCGCTTCCCCACGGCGTCCGGCCGTCGCTTGATCCCTACGTTCCCGAGGACTTCCGGGTTCGGCCCTTCCTGAGCTACACGATCTCCGCGAGCCTGCCGCTTCAAAAGATCCGGGAGACGGTCAAGGACAGGCTCGAGCTCGGTCTGGGTTCGGTCCGGGGCGTGGCCAGGGTCACGGTCACAGGGGGCTCCGACCCTGAGCTCCGGGTCGTTCTCGACAGGGAGAAGCTTAGCGCTTACGACATCCGGCCCCGCGGGATCCTCTCCGCGCTGAGCGGGAGGCTCCAGGCTTTCCCCACGGGGATGGTCAGGGAAGGAGAGCAGGAGTTCAGCCTGAGGATCTCCGGTGTGATCCGGGAACCCGATGAACTCGCCGAAACGGTCGTCGGCCGGACGGGTGCCCGCAGCCTCAGGCTCGGCGAGCTCGCCCGGCTCGAGCCGGCCTACGGCGACATCGCGGCCGTCAACCGGATCGACGGCCGGCCGACCGTCAGCCTGACCATATACAAGGAAAAAGGGACAAACACACTCCGGACCGCCCGGGCCGTCAAGGACAAGCTCGCCGCGATCCGCCTGGAGCTGCCCGGGGACCTCATGTTCAGGATAGTCGACGACGAGAGCCGGGAGGTCCGGAAAAAGCTCCTGGAACTCTCTCTTTTGGCCGGGGTCATCGTCGCCGTCGTCTTTCTCATGGTCTTCATCGTCCTCGGGAGCCTCAAGCCCTCGCTCCTCATTCTCTCGTCGATCGCCATTTCGGTGGTCATCACCTTCAATCTCATTTATGTCTTCAAGCTCTCGATGAACATGCTGACGCTCGGCGCCCTGGCGCTCGGGTTCGGCATGTTCGTCGACAACTCGATCGTCGTCTACGAGAACATCCTGCGCCTGCGGGAGCGGGGAGTCCCGCCTCGCCAGGCCGCGGTCCAGGGCCCGCGGGAAGTCACGGCAGCCGTGCTGGCCTCGACGCTGACGACGGTGAGCGTATTTTTCTTGTTTCCCTATTTCCAGGGCCGTCTCCGGATCTATTACCTCCCCCTGGCTTTCGTCATGGTCTCCGCGCTTTCGGCGTCCCTTCTTGTCTCCACCACACTGATCCCCTCCCTGAGCCTGCATCTCGTCCGGACGACGCGGCGGACCCGGATCAGGAAGGGAGGCGCCGGGTTCGAGAGCCTTCTGCGTCTCGCCCTTCGCCATCCCTTCGGGATCCTGGTCCTTGTCGTCGCGCTCTTCGCCGGAAGCTGCGGTTGGTTCAGGACCGCGGTTGCGACTGGCGAGTTTCCCCGCTGGTACTCGAAGGAGCGGCTTTATGTCAGCATCGGCCTGCCGCCCGGGACCGATATCGAAGTGACCGACGGCGTCATCAGGCGGTTCGAGGACAAAGTCCTGGAAGCGGACTTGGCGAAAGAGATCAATACCTATGTCTTGCCCGAGCGCGCATCTGCCGCGATCGCCTTTCCCCCGGATGTCGAGCGGTCGTCCCGGCCGCTCGCGCTCAAGGAGCAGCTGATCCAGCTGGCCGCGCAGCTCGCGGGGATCGACTGCGGGATCACCGGTTTCGACCTACGGGGGTACTCTTCGAGCCTGGGCACGGGGACGCAGTACGGATCGGCCATCAACCTCTTTGGTTATAACCTGAAGACGCTCAAGCAGATCTCCTCCGAACTCGCCCGGACGCTCGTCCGGAACCCGCGGATCAAGGATTTCAGGATCGTTTCCGGCGGCCGGGGCTGGTGGCGGACGGATTCCCTGGAATACGTGATCCGGCTCGAACGGCAGGCGTTGGCCGCCGCCGAAGTCTCGCCCGACGAGATCTTCGATCATCTTCAGCCCCTCATCCGGGGGCGGCTGAGCGCGCCGCTGCGGGCGACGATCGGCGGACGGGAGATCGCGCTGGCCATCACCTTCCCCGAAGCGGACGTGATCGACCTCAAGGGCCTTCAAAATTCCCTGCTCAGGACAGCGTCAGGCAAATACCTCAGGCTCGGGGAAGTGTCCCGGCTCGAGGAGCGTCCGGTCGCCGGGTCGATCGACCGGGAGAACCAGCAATACCAGCAGACGGTCAGCTGGGAATTCCGCGGCCCCGCGAGATCGGCGGAGAAATTTCAGACGGCCCTTCTTGCCGGTCTCCGCCTGCCTCCGGGTTTTTCAGCGGCGCCCGACGAGTCCTGGCGGATGACGACGGAGGAAAAGACCGAGATGAAGTCCGCCGCCGCCTTCTCCCTGATCCTCATCACCATGATCCTGGCCGCGCTCTACGAGTCGTTCCTTCAGCCTTTCTATATCCTGTCGGCGGTGCCGCTCGGGCTGATCGGCGTCTTCCTGGCGTTCGTCTTCGCCGGCGCGGCGTTCGATGCCTCGGCCTATATCGGCGTCGTCCTCCTCGGCGGGATCGTCGTCAACAACGCGATCCTCCTCGTCGACCACGTCAACCTCAAGCGGCGGCAGGGGGCGGGCCTCCTGGAGGCCGTCCTCGAGGGAACCCGCGAGAGAGTCCGGCCTGTTTTGATGACCGCGGGGACGACCGTTTTCGGTATCCTGCCCCTGCTCTTTTTCAGGGCCGAAGCGGGGAGAGGCGAGATCTGGTCTTCGCTGGCGCTGTGCACGGCGGGGGGGCTCGTGAGCTCGACGGCCCTCATCCTTGTCGTGGTGCCGGTCTGTTATTTTTACGGGGAACGTCTCAAGCCCTGGTTGGCGGGCCGGCTCAAGGGGATCTCCGCCGGACGCGAGGGGTGAGGTCAGGAGGGGCCATGATATTCAAGAGGCGGGTTCTGGCGGCGTCCTTTGTCGCCATCCCGGCGGTCATGACGTTGGTCCTTGTCTTCGATAAGCCGCGGGCCGAAACGGAGGCTGATCCCGGCGTCCTCCAGGCCGCCTCCACCCCGGCCAGGAGCCTGAAGCCGGAGGAAACGCCCATCCCCGTCAAGGCCGTCGAAACCCGCAGGGGTGAGCTCGTCGTTCGGCTCAGGTCCCCGGCCGAGGCGGTGGCGGAAAGGCAGGCCGTGCTCAAAACCGAAGTGGCCGGTGTCGTGAAGGCGCTCCGGGCGCGGGAGGGCTTTCACGTGAAGGCCGGCGAGCTCCTCGCCACGCTCGATGACCGGGCGTACCGGCTGGCCCTCGAGCGGCAGCAGGCGACGCGGCTTCGTCTTCTCTCCGAAATGCTCCTCGAAAAACGGTTCGGGCGGTCGACGGAGATGTCGGAAACGGAACCCGGGAAGATCGACCAAGCCAAGTCTGATCTTGCCGACGTCGAATCGAAATTCCGCGAGGGGCTCATCTCCAGGGAGGGCTTGGAGAAGGCGGCCAAGGGATTGGAGACCGCCCTCATCGAGTCGGGTCTGAGGAAAGATGACGTCATGGCGGCGTCCAAGGGGCTCACCCAGGCCGAAGTCGACGTCCGGACGGCCGAGCTCGACCTCGAGAAAACGATCATCAGGGCGCCCTTTGCCGGGATCATCACGGGCATCAACGTCTCTCCGGGGGAACACGCGGCTCCCGGCCGGGACCTTTTTACGATCGTCGATATCGGCGCCATCAAGGTGATCGCCCGGGTGCTCGAGAGCGAGGTGGGGAAGGTCCGGGCCGGCCGCGCGGCCGACCTCCGGTTCAGCGCTTACCCGGACAGGGTTTTCCGCGGCGTTGTGGAAGCGGTCAGCCCCGTCATCAATCCCGAGGATAGGACCTGTGCGGTCCGCGTCGCCGTCGAGAATCCTGGGGAGGAGATCAAACCCGGAATGCACGCCGACGTCGAGATCGCCGCCGAGGTGCACACGGAGAGGCTCCTTGTGCCCCAGGAGGCTGTTCTCGTGCGGGGCGGCCGGAAGCTCGTGTTCGTCGTCGAGGATGGACTGGCCAAGTGGCGCGCCATCGAAGTCGGGCTCGAGAACGAAAGCTTCGCCGAGGTCCTCGATGGCGTCAAGGAAGGGGACATGGTCATCGTCGAGGGACACTTCACCCTGGCTCACGACGCCCGGGTGAGCGTCACGAATTGAACCGGCGATTTCGCAGGCTTCGGGACTCCGTCCTCTGCCGCCTGGCGAGCTTATTTAACCTTGGCGCCGGCGGGGACGTCGCGGTCGAAGAAGGGAATGATGGCCTTACCGCCGATCTCGGCCGCGAGCAGCATCGCCTGCGATTCGATCCCCCGGATGACGGCGGGCTTCAGGTTGGCGATGACGATGAGCTTCTTGCCGATGACCTCTTCGGGCGCGTAGGTATCGGCGACGCCCGCGACCATCGTCCTGACCTCGGTCCCCAGGTTGAGCTCGATCTTCAGGAGCTTATCCGTGCCCGGGACCTTCTCCGCCTTGAGTATCTCTCCGACCCTGAGGTCCATCTTCTTGAACTCGTCGAAAGTGATGATGTCCATCTTCGCCTCCTTGTTGCCGGCGGCTGCCGCCGGGGCTTGAACCGGCGCCGCGGCCTCTTCCTTGAGGAAATCTTCCAGGACGACTCGAGGGAAAAGCGGCGTGTGCCGCTCGATCTTCTGCCCCGGCCTGAGCCCGTCGAACCTGAAGTCGTCGTAGCTCACATCCTGGATCTCCCCGGGCTCTCCCAGGAACTTCCAGATCTTGGCGCTCGAATCCGGCATCACCGGGTAGACGAGATAGGCGATGCCCCGGATGGCCGCCGCCGCCTGATACAGGATCCGCGCCAGCCTCGGCCGCCGGGTCTCGTCCTGGGCCAGCTTCCACGGCGCGTTCGAAGCCAGGTACTTGTTCACTTCGTTGATATACACCCAGATCTCTTCGAGGGCCCTGTTCAAGGCGTAGCTCTCGCTGAGCTCGGCGACTCTTTCCTTCAGGGCGTCGAACGACTCGCGCACCTTCCGGTCGGCGTCCTGCTCGGCCTCGCCCGCCTCGAGGACGCCCTGGAAGTACCCCTGGATCATCGTCAGGCTGCGGTGGACGAGGTTACCCAGGTCGTTCGCCAGGTCCGAGTTGACCCGGTGGATGAACCCTTCGTGGGAGAAATTGCCGTCGAGCCCGACCGGGATCTCGCGCAGCAGGAAATACCGCAGCGGGTCGGCGCCGAAGGTCTTGAGGACCTGGTAGGGGTCGAGGACGTTGCCCTTGGACTTCGACATCTTGGCCTCGTCCTTGAGCCACCAGCCGTGGCCGTAGACGGTCTCGGGCAACGGCAGCCCGGAGGCCATCAGAAAGGCGGGCCAGAAGACCGCATGGAACCTCAGGATGTCCTTGCCGATGAGATGGATCGTCGCCGGCCAGAACTTCGAGAACCGCTCCGGGTCCCAATCGTAGCCGACGGCCGTAACGTAGTTGTGGAGTGCGTCGAACCAGACGTAGATTGTGTGCTTCGGGTCGTCCGGCACGGCGATCCCCCACTTGACCGACGTCCGGGTGATGCTCAGGTCGCGGAGCCCCTGCCGGACGAAGCTCACGACCTCGTTCATCCGGCTCGGCGGCCGCACGAACTCCGGGTTTTGGTCGTAGAAGTCGAGAAGCGATTGCTGGTATTTCGACAGCTTGAAGAAGTAGGTTTCTTCGGAAACAAGGATCGCCCGCTTGCCGCAGTCGGGACAGACCTTGTCGCCCTCGGGCTGGAACGGCACATCGTCGGCCAGGAAATTCTCGTCGGACACGCAGTACCAGCCCTGGTAGGCGCCCTTATAGATGTCGCCCTTCTCTTTAAGCGCCTGGAAGAGCTTCTGCACGCCCTGCTCGTGATGGGGGTCGGTCGTCCGGATGAACCCGTCGTTCGAGATGTGCAGGGCCTCCCAGAGCTCCTTATACCGGAGGACGACCCGGTCGGCGAGCTCGAGCGGCTGGAGCCCTTTTGCGGCGGCGGCCTTCTCGATCTTCTGTCCGTGCTCGTCCGTGCCCGTCAGAAAATAAACGTCGCGTCCCCGCAGCCGGTTGAACCGGGCCAGGGCGTCGGCGATGACCGTGGTGTAGGCGTGCCCGATGTGCGGGATATCGTTGACGTAATAGATCGGCGTCGTGACGTAGAACGTCGGTTTCTTATTCGCGGACATTGCTCAGACCTCCCCGGATCAGCATCATGGCCTCGGCGCGGGTGGCGCTGTTGCTGCGGAACGACCCCCGGACCGCCGACGTCACGGTCAGGGCCCGCGGCTTCCTGGCGCCCCGCATCGACATGCACATGTGCTCGGCCTCGATGACGACCATGGCGCCGAGCGGCTTGAGACGGTCATCGATGATGTCGGCGACCTGCTTGGTCAGCCGCTCCTGGACCTGGAGGCGGCGGGAGAGGATATCGATGAGCTGGGTGATCTTGCTCAGGCCGACGATCCTCCCGCCTTTTGGAATATAGGCCACGTGGGCGACCCCGGCGAAGGGGAGGAGATGGTGCTCGCACATCGAATAGAGCGGGATATTCTTGACGATGACCATCTCGTCGTGCCGCTCCTCGTCGATCGGCCGGAGATGCTTGGCCGGGTCTTCGGACGTCCCGCTCAGGATCTCGCAAAACATCGAGGCGACGCGCTGCGGCGTCCCCCGGAGCCCCGGCCGGTCGGGGTCTTCGCCCACGCCCTCGAGGACGAGACGGACTCCCTTCTCGATCTTTTTCTGGTCCATGGTTTATTCCTTGGAGCGCTTCTGTTCGCCGTTGAGATGCGCCTGGAGCGCTTTCTGGCAAACCGCCTTGACGGGCACGCCTTTCTTTTTGGCGACCCTGAGGCAGTCGGCGAATTCAGGATGGGCGTTGAGCTCCTTCGGGCCCCGACCCGCGGTCTTGACCGCGATCTCCTCCCCGAAGACTTTGACCTTGCTGACGCCCCGTTCCAGGATCCGCCTCCCGACTGGAAAATACCGGAGCCCGATCGACGTCGTCTCGGCGAAGACGGCTTCGACGAGATCGTCGAGCTTGTCGCGGCCGGCGAGCAGCGTGAGCTTTGTCCCCAAGCGGCCCTTTTTCATCACGACCGGCGTGAGGAAGGCGTCGAGGGCGCCCATACCGAGCGCCGACTCGACGAACTGAGCCAGAAGCTGGGGGTTGGCGTCGTCGATGTTCGCTTCGACCTGGAAGGCGGTTTTTTCCGGCTGCAGGCTCCGCTCATCGCCGTAGAAGATGCGCAGGATGTTGGGCAGGGCGTCGAGGTCGCGGCCGCCGGCGCCGCAGCCGATCTTCTCATAGCTCATCTCCGGAAAGGCGATGAACCGTTCGGCCCACGAAAAGATGATCGCCGCGCCGGTCGGCGTGACGAGCTCCTGGTCGGCCCAGGCCGAATATACCGGGGTCGTCTTCAGGATCTCCGCCACGGCGGGGGGCGGGACCGGCAGACGGCCGTGGGAAGCCTTGACCCAGCCGCTGCCCAGGTTGAGCGGCGAGCAGTAGACCCGCGATATTTTGAGCTCCTCGCGAAGGAAGGCGCTGCCGACGACATCGACCATCGCGTCGTCGGCCCCGGCCTCGTGGAGATGGACGTCGTGGAAGGTGCTTCCGTGCACCTTGGCCTCGGCCTCGAACAGGACCCTGAAGGCGCCGAGTGCGCGCTCCTTGACGGGTTCCGAAAACGGGCTCTTGAGGACAAGCGACTCGATATCGTGCCAGTGACGCGCCGGCGACTCGCCGCCTTTCTTGATGACGACGTCGACCTTCAGGCCCCGCAGGCCCGCCCTCGTGACCTCCTTGGTCCGGATCTCGACGGGCAGTTTGAGCTCGGCCATGGCGTCCTTGAAGGTCTTTGTTGACGCGCCGAGGTCGAGGAGAGCGCCCAGGATCATGTCGCCGCTGAGCCCGGACGAGGCATCAAAGTAAGCGTATTTCATCGGATGCGTTCCTTTCATCAGGCTTCTCCGGCGTCGAGCAGGCCGTCGATCCGCGGCAGGATCTCGCCCGCCCTTTCCCGGAAGGAGAAATCCGCGGTCTCGCTGAGCGGCGTGATGTCGGGGTTGATCTCGACGATCGCGGCGCCGCGCTCCGCGGCGAGCAGCGGCAGCGACCCGGCCGGCTGGACAAAGGCCGAGGTCCCGACGACGAACATCAGGTCGCACGCCGAGCTGGCCGCGTACGCTTCCCGGAGCGTCTCCGCCGGCAGCGCTTCGCCGAACCAGACGACGTTCGGGCGGAGCGGCGCGCCGCAGCGGGGGCAGCGGGGCGGGAGCTCGCGGAGGGGAGAGTCACGGTTTTCCGTCACCGTGCCCTCGGCGGTGCAACGCACGTCCCAGATATTGCCGTGAAGCTCGAGAGCTCTTTCGGAGCCGGCCTGGCGGTGCAGTCCGTCAACGTTTTGGGTGATCAGGACGAAGCCTGGAAAGCGCTTCTCCCAGCGGGCGAGCACTTGATGTCCGGGGTTCGGCCGGCAGGCGCCGATGAGTCCCCGCCGCCAGTCGTACCACTCCCAGACGAGCCGGGGGTCGCGCTCAAAGGCCTCGGGTGTCGCCAGATCCTCGGCGCGGAACGTTTTCCACAGGCCTTCCTTGCCGCGAAAGGTGGGGACGCCCGACTCGGCCGAGATCCCCGAGCCCGTGAGGGCGGCCAGACGGGGACCCGAGCGCAGAAGGCCGGCCAACTCGTCCAATTGATCTTTGGTGACAGTCATATCCGCCCTGGTTTCGAGGGGATCGCCCTTATTCCGGGGTGTGCGCTTATTCTAGAGTCTTTCCCCGTTTTTCGCAAGAAGCGGCGCTCCTTGACTTAGAAGCGCGCAGATTATATACAAATAGCTCACCCAGGAGGAAATATGGCGGACACAGACCTGCGGGGCCTTCCGTACGCCGAGATCGGGATTCTGGGCGGGACCGGCCTCTACGAGATCGACGGCCTAGGGGACGTCGAGGAACGCACCCTCGAAACGCCGTTCGGAAGCCCCTCGGAGGCCTTCATCCTCGGCCGGCTCGAGGGGAAATGCGTGGCCTTTCTCAGCCGACATGGCCGCGGCCACCGTTTGCTCCCCATGGACATCAATTACCGGGCCAATATCTACGGTTTCAAGATGCTCGGCGTCGAGCGGATCATCTCGGTCAATTCCTGCGGGTCGCTGCAGCCCGAGATCCGCCCGCGGGACATCGTTCTTTCCGACCAGTTCTTCGACCGGACGCGCCGGACGAACACGTTTTTCGGCGGCGGGCTGGCCGCCCACATCAGCTTCGCCGAACCCGTCTGCCCCGAGCTCGGCGATACGCTCTTCGCTTCCGGACAGGAGCTCGGGATCCCGGTCCATAAGGGCGGCGCCTACCTCTGCATCGAGGGGCCGGCCTTCTCGACCAAAGCGGAGTCCAACATCTATCGCCACTGGGGCTGCGAGGTCATCGGCATGACCGCCGCCACCGAGGCCAAGCTGGCCCGGGAGGCCGAGATCTGCTACTCCACGATGAACCTGGTCACGGACTACGATTGCTGGCACGCCGAGGAAGCCGCCGTCACGGTCGAGCTCATCCTGGAGAACCTGCGGCTGAACATCGAGAACGCCAAGGCCATGATCAAAAAAGCGGTGACGCTCCTTCCCGCAGGGCGCGGCGGAAAATGCGCCTGCGGCCGCGCCCTGTCCGGCGCCATCGTCACCCGGGCGGACCTCATCCCGGACGACATCAAGAACCGCCTCCGGCTCATCATCGGAAAATACATCAAGGGATAGGGGAGGACCGCATGAGCCTGGTCATCGTCGGCTCCCTGGCCTTCGACACCATCCAGACGCCCTCGGAACGGCGCGAAAAGATCGTCGGCGGGTCCGGGACCTACTGCTCGCTCGCGGCCAGCTTTTTCACGCCGCCGAGGATCGTGGGCGTCGTGGGCGAGGATTTCCCCAAGGACGTTCTCGCCCTGTTCAAGCGCAGGAAGATCGACGTCCGCGGGCTGGAGATCCGCCGGGGCAAGACCTTCCACTGGGAAGGCCATTACGGCCATGACCCGAACCAGCGGGAGACGATCCGGACGGAGCTCAACGTCTTCGGGAATTTCCGGCCGAAACTCCCCGCCCCTTATCGGGCCTCCGACATCGTTTTCCTGGCCAACATCGACCCCGGCCTCCACGACGACATCCTGTCGCAGATCGAGCGGCCGGCGCTCGTCGCCATGGACACGATCAAGCTCTGGATCACAACCAAACCGGACGTCCTCTGGCGCGCGCTCGAGAGGGTCGACATCCTGTTCGTCAACGATGAGGAAGTCCGGCTGCTGACCGGTGAGACGAACCTGGTGAGAGCGGCGAAGAAGATCCAGTCGGCCGGACCCCGGTTTCTGGTCGCCAAGAAAGGGGAGCATGGGGCGATCGTCTTCGGCCGCAACTTCGTGTTCGGCGTCCTCGGACGGCTGTGCGAGAACGTCGTCGATCCGACCGGCGCCGGCGACAGCTTCGCCGGCGGCTTCCTCGGCTACCTCGACAAGATGGGCAAGCTGACCCGCCCGAACCTGCGCCGGGCGGCTGTCTACGGGAGCGTTCTGGCCTCCTTCGCCATCGAGGATTTCGGGGTCGAGCGGCTGAAGACGCTCAAGCCCGCCGAGATCGAAGAGCGCTTCCACGAGTTTCGCAGGCTGGTGGCCTTTTAAGGGAGGAATTCATGCCGGGAATCAAGATGCCCGTAGAACCCTACCGCATCAAGGTCGTCGAAGCCATCCGCCGGACCTCCCGGGCCGAGAGGGAAAGGGCCCTCCGGGCCGCCGGCTTTAATGTTTTCGGCATCCCCGCCGAGAAGGTCTTCATCGACCTGCTCACCGACAGCGGGACTTCGGCCATGAGCGACAACCAATGGGCGGGCCTGATGGTCGGGGACGAGTCCTACGCGGGGGCGAAGAGCTTTTTCAGGTTCGAGAGCGCCGTCCGGCGCATCTTCGGGTTCCCCCATGTCATCCCCGCGCACCAGGGCCGGGCCGCCGAGCGGATCCTGTTCGAGGAAATGCTCAGGAAGGGCGATCATGTCCTCAACAACATCCACTTCGATACCACGAGGGGCAACATCGAAGTCCGGGGCGCCAAGGCGGTCGACCTCCCGGTCGAGGCCGCCTTCGACCCGCGGTTGGACGCTCCCTTCAAGGGCAACATGGATGTGGACAAGCTCGAGCGGTTCATCCGGCGGAAAGGGACGAAGCGCCTCCCTCTCGTCATGATGACCATCACGAACAACAGCGGCGGCGCCCAGCCGGTCTCGCTGGAGAACATCCGTCAAGTGAGCCGGGTCTGCCGGGAGCACAAGATTCCGTTCTATATCGACGCCTGCCGGTTCGCCGAGAACGCTTATTTCATCAAGACGCGCGAGCCGGCTTACAAAAACCGCTCGCTTCTCGAGATCGCCCGGGAGATCTTCTCGCTCGCCGACGGGGCGACGATGAGCGCCAAGAAGGACGCCCTGGTGAACATCGGCGGGTTCATCGCGCTCGCGGACGGCGAGTTCGCCCAGCGGCTCAAGAACCAGACCATCATCAGCGAGGGCTTCCCGACCTACGGCGGGTTGGCGGGGCGGGACCTCGAAGCCATGGCCCGCGGTCTCGAGGAAGTGCTGCATGAGGATTACATGGAGCACCGTCTGGCCCAGGTGGCCTGGCTCTGCGATCAGCTCGACCGCGCCGGCGTTCCCGTCTACAAGCCGGCGGGCGGTCACGCCGTCTATGTCCTGGCGGACGAGTTCCTGCCGCACATCCCCAGGGAGCAATATCCCGGCTGGGCCCTGACCGTGGCCTTATACCGCGAAGCGGGCATCCGCGCCGTCGAGATCGGCGGGGTGATGTTCGCCAAGGATACGCCGGGCGGACGCGGGAAAACTCGGTACCCGCGCCTGGAGATGGTGCGCCTGTCGATCCCGCGCCGGGTTTATACGGCCTCCCATCTTCAATATGTCGCGGACGCCATGATTGAGCTCCACAAGAAGCGGGAGAAGATCAGGGGACTGAAGATCGTCGAGCAGGCCCCGCATCTCCGGCACTTCACCGTCCGGATGGCGGAAGTCTGATCCTTCCTCTCCGTCATTCTCTGGCCAATCGCATCGCGACTTCCATCCGGTCATGGCGAGCGATACCGGGGAGCGAGGCCATCTCAATGTCGGGAGCTGGACCAGGGAGATGGCTTCGATCGCCTGGCTCCCTCGCCATGACTAAATAACGGCCACGGAAATTGGATCGGTTGGAAGGGTGGCAGGTCGCTATTTTATCCGGTAAAACCACATCAGCGGCAGCCAGAGCTGGTGGCCGTAGGGGATCTTCTTGTGGTTGACCAGCACCTCGGTCGTCTCCCACTCGTGGACGAGGTTGAACAGCGCGAACAGGTCGTCAACCTCGGGCGGTGTGAAGGTCACGGAGTGGCGGATCCATTCGCCCGTACCTTCTTCGGCATAGGTCGGGCTCCTCTTGGCCAGGTCCACGGCCTTGGCATAATCGGCTGAGATCTTGCAGCCGAAGACAAGCGTGATCGAAAACTGCCTGGCCTTCGTCGAGGGATAGAGGATGTCCGCCAGCTTCTCTTCGGTCGCCTTGTCGTCGGTCATTTGCGAAAATTTATATGCCAGAGGCCGGTTTTTGTCAAATCCCTGAATTGTCCCGGTTGCATCTCCATCCAAGTGATCAGGTGATTGAGAATTGGGGTCCTGTCACGGCGCGCCCCTGTGCGTCCTCGCGCCTCACCCGTCAACGACTGCTCGCGCCCTCCCAGGGGAGAGGGGGCCCCGTCGCTCCGGGCGCGCAGGGGCTATCGCCGTGCCACCCCCCCACTCAGACGATCAGCATGCAGTCGCCGTAGCTGTAGAACCTGTACTGTTCCCGGACAGCCTGGGCGTAAGCCTCCCGGACGAGCTCCGTTCCGGCCAAGGCGGAGACGAGCATCAGCAGGGTCGAGCGGGGGAGGTGGAAGTTGGTCAACAATCTGTCCACCGCCTTGAATTCATGCCCGGGATGAATAAAGAGCGACGTCGGGCGCGACCCCGGGGCGACGCCGCCTTCCGTCCAGGCGCTCTCGAGCGTCCGGACGACGGTCGTGCCGACGGCGGTGACCGGGCGGCCTTCGGACTTGGCCCGGTTGATGGTCGCGGCCGAATCCGGCGCGATGTCATAGGTCTCTTCGAGCATCCGGTGGGTTTCGACGGTTTCCGCCTCGACGGGCTGGAAAGTCGCCTGTCCCACGTCGAGGCTCACCGGACAGACGACCACGCCCCTTTTTGCGAGTCCGTCAAGGGCCTCCGGGGTGAAGTGGAGGCCGGCCGTGGGCGCGGCGATCGAGCCCTCGCGGCGGGCGAAAACGGTCTGGTACCTCTCGAGGTCGTAATCCCTGAGCCCCGCCTCCGTCTTCCGCCGTTTGATGTAGGGAGGGAGCGGCGCGAACCCGATCTTATCCAGCAGCTCGCGGACGCGTCCGCCCGGAAACCGGAGCCGCCGCTTTCCCCTGGCGGCGGACCCGGCCACCTCTCCCTCGAACCCGGGCGCAAAAAGGATCCTATCTCCCGGCCTGACTTTTTGGGCGGGGCGGCAGAGGACCTCCCAGACGTCCGGTCCGACCTCCTTGAGGAACAGGAATTCGACCTCTTTTCCGTCCTTGAGCCCCCAGGCTTTAGCCGGGATCACCTTGGTGGTGTTGAGCACCAGAACGTCGCCGGAGCTCATGTATTCCGGAAAATCCTTGAACCGTCCGTGCCGGATCGTCCCCTCGCGCCGGCGGACGACCATCATCCGCGAGTCGTCCCGCCGCTCCAGCGGTTTCTGGGCGATCAACTCCCTCGGTAGGTGATAATCAAATTCCGAGATCAGCATGACTCAATCACCGCGGGGACGTTTATGAAAAGCATGTCAATCAAGCGGAGGGCGGCACGGCGCGGGGGGCGCCGTGACAGGACCCTCATTTCGATAAACACCGGATGCCGTTTCAGTCCGAAAACAGCTTCTTCTGTCCGATCTTCGGCGCCGGCGGCATCGGGAAGCCCAGATGCTCATAGGCCTTGGGTGTGAGCTTCCGGCCCCGGATAGTCCGCTCCAGAAAACCGATCCGCATCAGGAAGGGCTCGTAGATCGACTCGATCGTGTCTTTTTCCTCGTCGATGGCGGCGGCGATCGTCGAGATGCCCACCGGACCGCCCCCGAAGTTCTCCATGATGGTCGTCAGGATCTTCCTGTCGACCTCGTCGAGGCCGAGGGCGTCGACCTCCATCATGTCGAGGGCCCGCCGCGCCTCCTTGGCCGTGATGACCCCGTCGGACTTGACATCGGCGTAGTCGCGGACCCGCCGGAGCAGCCGGTTGGCCACTCGCGGCGTCCCCCGTGAGCGCTGCGCGATCTGTCCGGCGCCCGGCTCGTCGATGGCCACTCCCATGAGCGCCGCCGACCGGGCGATGATCTTCCCGAGGTCTTTGTCCCGATAGTAGTCCAGCCGGTGGATGATCCCGAACCGGCCCCGGAGCGGTGCCGTGATCCGGCCCGCCCGCGTCGTCGCCCCGATCAGCGTGAACTTCCTGAGCTGGAGCTTGTGGCTCCGGGCGCTCGGGCCCTGGCCGATGATGATGTCCAGGTTGTAGTCTTCCATCGCGGAATAGAGAAGCTCCTCGACCGCGGGATGAAGGCGATGGATCTCGTCGATGAACAGAACCTCTTTTTTCTGCAGGTTCGTCAGGATCGCGGACAGGTCGCCCGTCCGCTCGACGACCGGTCCCGAGGTCGGCTTGATGGCCACCCCCATCTCCTTGGCGATGAGGTAGGCGAGGCTCGTCTTGCCCAGGCCCGGCGGTCCGTAGAGGAGTACGTGGTCGAGCTGTTCGCCCCGTTTCCTGGCCGCTTCGATGAAGATCTTGAGGTTGGACTTGATCGTTTCCTGCCCGATGAACTCGTCAAACGTCCGCGGCCGCAGGCTGTCTTCGAACTGGAGGTCCTCCTTGGTGCGGACCGGGGTCAAAACGTCGGGCATCCTCTTTCCTCTACATCCTGGCGAGTTTTCTCAGGCACTCGCGGAGGAGCTTCTCCTCGCCCGCCTCGGGCTTGAGCGCCTTGAGCGTCTGGTCGACGATGCCCTCCACCTCTTTTCTCCGGAAACCCAGGTTGAGCAGGGCGGAGATGAGGTCCTCCTTCTCCTTCGAAGCCTCGGAAGGCAGGACCGTTTCCTTTTTCCCCATCTTCTCCTGGAGCTCGAGGGCGATGCGCATGGCGAGCTTCTTGCCGATCCCCGGGATCTTGGTGATCCGGGCGACGTCGCTCGCCCGGACGGCCGTCTCGAGCTCCCCCGGCTCGATCCCCGAAAGGACGCTCAGGGCGAGCTTCGGCCCGATCCCCGAGACGGCGATGAGCTTTAGGAAGACGTCCTTTTCCTCGGTCGTCGAGAACCCGAACAGCGCGAGCGAGCTGTCCGTGAGGTGGGTATGAATATAAAGTTCGCACACGCCGCTTTCTTCGCCCAGCTGGAAGTAGGTCGAAAGCGGGATCGCGGCGCAGTAGCCGACGCCGCCGACGTCGAGCGTGACCTGGGCGGGCGATTTCTGGATGATCCGGCCCTTGAGGTAGGCGATCAATGCCCGCCTCCCTGGCCGGACCCCCGGATGCAGCCGGCGAATGACTGCGTGTTGGCGTGGCAGATGGCCGTGGCCAGGGCGTCCGAGGCGTCGGTCTCAACCGCTTCCTCGATATGGAGCAGGGCCTTGACCATGGCGTTGACCTGCTGCTTTTCGGCGTGGCCGTAGCCGGTCACGGCCTTCTTGATCTCGAGGGCCGAATACTCGAAGAGAGAGCAGCCGCAGGCCGCCACGGCCACGAGCACCGCTCCCCTGACCTGGCCCAGGGCCAGGGCGGTCTTGACGTTCTGGGCGTAGAAGGCGCTTTCGAGGGCCACCTCCTCGGGGGCGTAGGCGGCGATGATCTGGCCGACCTGCGTCGAGATCGCGTGGAGCTTCTGGTGGAAGGAGATCCGGCGGGCGGGCTTGATGGCGCCGAATGTCAGCAGGGTGTAGCTCGTTTCGTCGTATTCGATGACACCGAACCCTGTCGCCTGGCTGCTGGGATCGATGCCGAGGACCCTCATGCCCTGTATCAGGCCGAGAAGCTGGCGATCTCCTCTTCGGAAATGTCGAAATTGGACCAGACGTGCTGAACGTCGTCGTGGTCTTCGAGTTCCTCCATCAGGCGGAGAAGCTGCTGGGCCGGCTTGCCTTCGAGTTTGACGTAATTCTGCGGGATGTAACCCAGGCTCGAGGTGTCGATCTCGATTTCGTTTTTCTTGACGGCTTCGACGACGGCCTCGTAGGACTCGGGCGGCGTGAAGATCTCCCAAAGACTTCCGTCCTCTTGCAGGTCCTCGGCGCCGCTCGAGAGGGCGATGTCGAGAAGACTGTCTTCGGAGGCCTTGGCTTTATCGATGACGATATAGCCTTTGCGCTTGAACATCCAGGCGACGCAGCCGGATTCCCCGATCCGGCCGGCGTTCTTGGTGAAGATGTGCCGGAGCTCGGAGACCGTCCGGTTCTTGTTGTCGCTCAGGACTTCGACGAAGATGGCCACGCCGCCGGGGCCGTAGCCCTCATAGGTGATCTCCTCGAAGGAGGCGCCCTCGAGCTGGCCGGTGCCCTTCAAGATGGCCCGCTTGATGTTGTCGGCGGGCATGTTGACGGCCTTGGAGTCGGAGATCGCCTTGCGAAGGCGGGCGTTCGTATCGGGGTCGCCGCCGCCGGCGCGCGCCGCCACGCTCAGCTCGCGGATGATCTTGGTGAAGATCTTGCCGCGCTTGGAGTCCGTGGCCGCCTTTTTATGCTTGATAGAAGCCCATTTCGAGTGTCCGGACATGGCAGTTCTCCTTCGGGATTAAACCAAATTCTAACACAACTCCGAGGCCGCATGCAAATGGGCTCGGACCTAGGGGAAGCACCTCATTTTATGTGATCGTCTATTTCAATAATAGGGTCCTGTCAGGCGCGTCCCTGTCCGCCCCGTGGGCCGCCGCCGGGTCGGACGGCGATGCGCCCCTATCCCCCCGGCCCCCGGGAACCAGTCCCGTCGGTTCCCCCGTCGGCGCAGCCGACGGGCCCCCTTCCGCTACGGGGGTCTTCGGGGCGCCATCCCCATCCGACCCAGCGGGGTCGTGAGGATGAACAGGCCTTGGCGTATCGCCTTGGCCATACATGGTCTATAATAAAAAGGCGAGGACATATCATATGGCTAAAGATGTGGTCTGCGGCATGGATGTCGACGAGCGGAATCCGTCCGCAAAATCGGAATATCAGGGGACAGCGTATTACTTCTGCTCCGAATACTGCAAAACGGCCTTCGATCGGGAGCCGGAGAAGTACTTGAAGGCCCCGGGGACCGCGGGCATGCCCGGAAAAGGCACGAGCCCAAAAAATCATGGGAAAGCGGCCGAGGCCGCCGGGGGCATAACCGGCAAAGCGCCGAAACCCGCGGCTGAGGGACGGAAAGAGTCCGGGCAGTCTGATAAAACCGGTTCCCGGTCGCAGCGCCTCGACCTTCCCGTCCGAGGCATGCACTGCGCGGGCTGCGCGGCCAATATCGAAAAGAGCCTGCGCGCCGTGGCCGGGATCGAGCGGGCGGCCGTGAACTACGCGACCTCGCTGGCCACCGTGATCTTCGACCCGGGCATCGTCAAGCCGGACGTCTTGGTCAAATTGATCCGGGAGATCGGCTACGATGTGGGCACGGTCACGGCCGAGATCCCGATCGAAGGGATCGTCTGTGCCGGCTGCGTCCAAAACATCGAGCGGGCGCTCACCGCCGTGCGCGGGGTTGTCGGGGCCTCGGTGAACCTGGCCACCGGCAGGGCGAGGGTGGAATACCTTCCTGCCGAGACGAACCGGGCAGAGCTGAGCCGGTCGATCGAGTCCGTCGGCTACAAGGTGTTGGTCGTCCCGGAAACCGATGATGCGGAGGACATCGAAGAGGCCATCCGCGTCAGGGAATACGGGCGGCTGAAAACCCGGTTCATCGCCGGCATCGTCCTGGCCGTCCTGATATTCGTCGGCAGCATGCCCCACTGGTTTCATTGGGCGCCGGGATTCCTCAAGAATTTCTATTTCCTCTGGGCGCTGGCGACCCCGGTCCAGTTCGTCATCGGCTGGCCGTTCCTGCGGGGCGCCTGGCTCGCTTTCCGGCACCGGAACGCCGACATGAATACCTTGATCGCCGTCGGGACCCTGGCCTCCTATATCTACAGCGCGGCGGCGACCGTGTTCCCGGCGTTTTTTACCGGGGCCGGCCTCAAACCCGCTGTCTATTTCGACACCTCGGCGTTCATCATCGCCCTGATCCTTTTCGGCCGGCTGCTCGAGGCCAGGGCCAAGGGCCGCACCTCCGAGGCGATTAAGAAGCTGGCCGGGCTCGAGCCGAAAACGGCCCGCGTCGTGCGCGACGGCGTCGAGTCCGACATCCCCATCAAGGAGGTGCTGGCCGGCGACCTGATCGTCGTGCGTCCGGGCGAGAGGATCCCCGTCGACGGGATCGTCGAGGACGGCCGCTCGGCTGTCGATGAGTCGATGATCACGGGCGAGAGCATGCCGGTCAAGAAAGGTCCGGGAGACGAGGTCATCGGGGCGACGCTCAACAAGACGGGAAGCTTCCGGTTCCGGGCGACCAAAGTGGGTAAGGACACGGCCCTGGCCCAGATCATCCGGCTCGTCCGGGAAGCCCAGGGCTCGAAGGCGCCCATCCAGCGACTGGCGGACGTGATCGCCGGCTACTTCGTCCCGGTCGTCATGTCCGTCGCCGTGGCGACTTTTGTCATCTGGTTCGATTTCGGGCCGGCGCCTGCCTTCACCTTCGCCCTGCTCAACTTCGTGGCCGTGATGATCATCGCCTGCCCGTGCGCCCTGGGCCTGGCGACGCCCACGGCGGTCATGGTCGGCACCGGGCGCGGCGCCGAGCAGGGCATCCTGATCAAAGGCGGCGAGAGCCTGGAGACCATCCACAAGGTCGACACGATCCTGTTCGATAAGACGGGGACCCTGACAAAGGGCGAACCCGAGGTCACGGATGTCATCACGGCCGGGCCGCTGGGCGAAGCCGAGCTGATCACGCTGGCGGCCGCGGCCGAACGGCGGTCCGAGCATCCCCTGGCCCTGGCGGTCCTCCATTTTGCGGGAGAGAAGAACCTGCCCCTTGTCGAGCCCGATTCCTTCGAGGCGGTCGAGGGGCGCGGAGTCATTGCCTCCGTCGGCCGGAAGACCGTTCTTTTAGGCAACGCGAGCCTGATGAGAGAGCGCGGCGTCGAAGTCGGGGAGGCGGCGGCGCGGTCCGCGGAGTTGACCGCCCAGGGCAAGACCGTGATCTTCGCCGCCGTGGACGGGCAGGCCGCGGGGCTCTTGGCCGTGGCCGACACGCTCAAGGACAACTCCGCCGAAGCGATTTCCAGCCTGAAACGACTGGGGATCGACGTCGTCATGCTGACGGGCGACGAGCGCCGGACGGCCGAGACAGTCGCCCGCTCGGTCGGGATCGAGACGGTCATCGCCCAGGTCCGGCCCGAGGACAAGCTCCGGGAGATCGAGCGGCTTCAAAAGGCAGGGAAGGTCGTTGCCATGGTGGGCGATGGGATCAACGATGCGCCGGCGCTCGCCAGGGCCGACGTCGGGATCGCCATCGGCACGGGGACGGATGTGGCCATGGAGGCCTCGGACATCACCCTGATCCGGGGGGACCTGGGCGCGGTCGCCTCGGCGATCGCTCTGAGCAAGAAGACGATCCGGGTCATCAAGCAGAACCTGTTCTGGGCGTTCATCTATAACGTCATCGGCATCCCGATCGCGGCCGGGGTGCTCTATCCTTTCTTCAAGGTGCTGCTCGACCCGATCATCGCCTCGGCGGCCATGGCCTTCAGCTCGGTGTCGGTGGTCACGAACTCGCTCAGGCTGCGGCGCATGAAGATCCGGACGTAGGGAGGATCAGAGATGGCAATCAAAATCCTGGTGACGGCGGCCGGCCTCGCGCTCATCGTTCTCATCAACTGGTATTTCCTGCTGTCCCGGCGGAAGGGCTGAACGGCTGCCGGTTGCATCTCCATCCGTGTGATTAGGTGATTGAGATTTGGGGTCCTGTCACGGCGCGCCCCTGTGCGTCCTCGCGCCGGCGGATAAGATCCCGAAGTGTCGCCGGTATCACTCCTTGCCCCCGGGTGAACTGATAGTCAAGAGCTTTTTCAGAATATTTCGCAGAATAGCGACTCCGGGTCGCTCCGCCGCTATTCTGATGGTCGCTCCGAAGACTCCGCTTCCCGCCGGTCCCCGTCGCTCCGGGCGCGCAGGGGCTATCGCCGCGCCACCCCTCAGAGAGATCATCGCCGTCACATGGTTGGAGAGGCTTCTGCGGCTGCCCGGGGCTTTGACAAGATGCCGCGGAGCCGTCATAATATCATCGAACGGTTAGCAACACGGTAAAACCTTATAAGGAGCAATTTGAATGAATAATCGACGACTGTTCGCGTTCCTCCTGGCGTTCGCTTTTGTTTTTGTGATGATCGGCATCGCCCAGGAGAAGTCTGATGACACGGCCATCGACCCCGTCTGCGGCATGACGGTGAACAAGGCCCAGGCCAAGGCCACCTATGAATACAAGGGGACGACCTATTATTTCTGCAACCCCGGCTGCAAGGAATCCTTTGCCAAGGACCCGGAGAAGTTCCTGCAGAAGCAGACGACGGGAGCCCAGCCCGGCATGATGAAGCACGGAATGGGCGGCGACTGCCCGATGATGCAGGGCCAGGCGGGCAAGGGCTGCTGCGGGAAGATGATGGGCCAGGGCATGCAGGGCCATGGAATGATGGCCCAGGGCTGCCCGATGATGGACAAGGACGTCGAGAAGAAAGTCGAGAACACGGCCGACGGCGTGACTATCAAGATCAGCTCGAAAAACCCCGAGACTGTGAAAAAGATCCAGGAGCACGTTGCCAAGATGGGCGAGTGTTGCGCGAAGATGGGCGAGGGTTGCACCATGATGAAGAAGGTACAGCAGGAAGCGCCCAAGGCAGAGAAAAAATAGCCCCGCGGGTGTTTTTCTAATAAACCCTTCAACTCCACGCTGACCCGGAAAGGCGGGGTTGAAGTCTATCTCTCTGAGCGGCATCGATTCTGAAGTCTCCGCCCCGGACTCGTCGAGAGCCTGCGCGGAGGGAGCTTGGCGCGCAGCCTGGGTGCCGGCTCCAGCCGCTGAGTCCGCCGGAGATTTCAACTCCCGCTTGGCTCTGTGCCCTGGGAGCAAATTCTGTTATTCTATCCTCAGGAAAGACGATGGCTGCGGGACCCGGGAAACAGAAACGCGTCGTCGTCGCCATGAGCGGTGGCGTCGATTCCACGGTCGCCGCCGGCATACTCAAGGAGCAGGGGTACGAGGTCATCGGCGTGACCATGAACCTCTATGCCCTTCCCCGTGAGCTTTGCCGGTCGGAGGAGCTGCGAGCGTGTTGCGGTGCCAAGGCCGTCGAGGACGCCCACCAGGCGGCCTTCGACCTCGGCATCTCCCATTTCGTCATCGACCTCCGGAAGGAGTTCGAGGCCTCGGTGATCAAGGATTTCTGCCGGGAATACGGCCGCGGCCGGACTCCCAACCCCTGCATCCGATGCAACGAACATATCAAGTTCCGGCTGCTCGCTCAGCGGGCGGGGCGGCTCGGCGCCGACCTTGTCGCCACCGGCCACCACGCGAGAGTCGCCTATCACCGGGATTCGGGCCGCTTCCGCCTCCGGAAAGGGAAGGATGCCGCCAAAGATCAGTCCTACTTTCTGTATACGCTCACCCAAGAGCAGCTGTCTCGGAGCCTTTTTCCCGTCGGCGGCATGCTGAAGCGCGAAGTCAGGGCGCTGGCCCGAAAATGGGGGATGCGGGTGGCGGATAAGGCGGAAAGCCAGGAGATCTGCTTTGCCCCGCTGGGAGATTACCCCGAATTCCTGAAAAAAAGGAGCCCGCGGGCGTTCGTGCCCGGCCCGATCAAGGACGGCGAGGGCGGATTCCTGGGCAAACATAAGGGGATCGGCTATTTTACGGTCGGGCAGAGGCGGGGCTTGGGGATCGCGGCGCCGCGGCCTCTTTATGTCTCGGGGATCGACGGCCCCACCAACACGGTTTTTGTGAGTGAGGGCAAGGACCTGTTCTCGAAAACGCTGACCGCGACCTCGGTGAACTGGATCTCGTTCGAGAAGATGGCCGGGCCCGTGAGGGTCAAGGCCAAGATCAGATACCGCCACGAGGAATCGGCGGCGCTGGTCACGCCTCTCAATAAAGGGCGGGTCCGGGTCGATTTCGAAAGGCCCCAGCGGGCGATCGCTCCCGGGCAGTCGGTGGTTTTTTATGTGCGGAACGCCGT
>CAVSCD010000013.1:0-161770 GCA_963726335.1 Candidatus Aminicenantota bacterium
GTAATTCCTGAGGACGGGGCGCGGGAGCGCGCGCTTTACCAGAAGCCTGGCTCTCGTCCTTGAAGACCCAGAGCCTTTTCCTGGGGCCGGAGCAGCGGGCGACGATGCGCCATTCGTCGACGCCGAAATCCTGGGCCTCGTCGATGATCACGGTGTCGAAGCGGCACGCCTTCCAGAGGGACTTGTTGCTGGCGGCGAGCCGGGTGACCTCGTTCCAGAATTCGGGCGCATACCTTTCAGGCTGGTCGAAGCCTTTTTCCCTCAGGCGCTCGAGGGCGAGGCGGCCGATGGGAGAAACGGTGATCAGGGGGAAACCGGAGAGGGAGGCGGAGAGCTCGCGGGCCAGCGCTTCCGTGAAGGTCAGGAGGAGGACCGCGCGGCCGGCGGCGGCTTCGCGGCGGGCGAGTTCGGCGGCGAGGAGCGTTTTCCCGGTGCCGGCGCCGCCGCGCACGAGGACGTGGTCGTTTTCGAGAGCGGCGGAGAGGACGGCGAACTGGGCGGCGTCGAGCTTGACGCGGTCATCGAGGCGCGCGCGGGCCTGGAAGGCCAGGTTCGGCTTGAGCGGCCAGGCCTCGCACCAGAGTTCGTGGATGAGGCCGGTCCAGCCAAGGCCTGGGCTGCCGCTTGTACTGGAGCGGGATGGCCTTGCGCATGAGGTCGTGAACGAGCTCCTTGAGGTAAGGGAGCTGGCGGGCGCCGATGACCACGCCCTCGAGGTCGCCTTGAGTGGGGGGCTTGTCGAATTCCTGGTCGGGGAAGATGACGGCCTGGCCGATGGCCGGCGGAGGGAGACGGTGGGCGACGAATTTCGAGAGTAGCGCCCTGCAACAGGCGTGGGCCTGGTCGAGCGGAGCTTTGGGCATGGGGGTGGAGCGGCCGCCCTGGTACCATTGGCCGTTATGCTTGCGGATCGCGCCCCCTTTGACCTCGAGGATGAGGATGCCGGGGGAGAGGAAGGGATCGGAGGGGGAGGCAGTGGGCGCGCGGGGGGAGGGTGCTGAAGCAGGAGCAGCCGCGGAACCGGGAGACCTAGAGGCACCAAGGGAGATAGCTGCGTTGGGAGAAGCGGGTTTAGCAGGAAGATCCAGACTGTTCGAGAGCAGGAGGCCGGGAGACGCGATGATGAAATCCGCCTCGGTGTTCTGGCCGTCTTCGGAGCGGACCTTGACAAGAGTGCCAGGCGTACCATCCGGCTGGAAGCGCGTCGGCGATCGCCGCATAAACTTTCTTTTCTGATTCAGGCGCCCCGGCGGGCATGCAGCCTCGCGGGTGCAGGCCGGGGGGGCAAGCGGGGGCGCGAGCGGGCGTACAGGCGGGCCTGGCTTCGGGAGCGATCCCCGGCGCAGACCCAGGCGCGCTCGCTTCAGCTTTGTCGGACGGCCCCATTTCCCTCAAAATTGGTGACAGTATATCAATTGCTTAATTTTCTGCTACTTAGCTATGACCTTAGTTTATAGGGAAGCGGCGGGCGGTTGTCAATCACTCTAAAGGGGCGAAAATCGTGCTTTTTAGGCCTCTCGGCCAACCGGATTTCCGCTGTTCAATAATCCTGCGTGTTCATCTTTAATGAACAACCCGAAATAATGAACAAATGCGATGTAAGCTAATCTTACTATCTATTGACTTATAATCTTACTTTAGCTAAGATTGAATCCGAGGAGCGGCCGATGATTAAGTTGGGTCCAAGGATAAAACAGATCCGAGAATCTCTCGGGTTGAGCCAGCAGGTCCTGGCTGAGAAACTGGGCATTTCCCGCCCGTCTATATCACAGATAGAGAATGGAGAGAGGAAGGTGTGTGCCGAGGAGCTCAAGAGACTGGCTGAGATCTTCAATATCTCGACGGACGCCCTGCTGGACGCGCGTAAGGAGCCGCAGATCGTCGTTAGGGAGAAAGGGGAAGTCTATAGGACGGAGCCCGTATCCGAGATGAGAATCAATGTTCCCCGGAAAAACCTCCAGAAATTCAGGGAGGTGCTGATCTATATCCTGAACGAGGTGGGGGCTAAGCCGAACATAGGAGAAACGGTTATCTACAAGCTGCTCTATTTCGCCGATTTCGACTATTACGAGAAGTATGAAGAGCAGTTGATCGGGGCAACTTACCTGAAAAACAAGTACGGGCCCACGCCTCTCGAATTCAGGAAAATCGTAGATCAGATGGCAGCCAAGGGTGAAATTATCGAGGTCAAGGACAAGTATTTTGAGTATCCCCGGAGAAAGTATCTTCCGCTAAGGAAGCCGGACCTGAGCATTTTTAAGGGTAGCGAGATAGAAACGATCAATGACGTCCTTGACAGGCTATCCGATATGACCGCCCGCCAGATCAGCGACTATTCCCACAACGACGTTCCCTGGCTGACGGCAGAGGAGGGGAAAGCCATCGAGTATGAGTCCGTCTTCTACAGGACACCCCCCTATTCGGTACGGGAGGATGACGACGCCGTTTAGAGAGATCGTCAGACTGCCGGAGTTCGAGCGGGATATCAAGCGGCTGCTCAGGAGATTTCAGTCGCCTGTAGGCAGAAATAGCGGCGGGCGCGTTACCGTTTGAGCATTGCCGCAAGGTCCGACGCTCGGACAATCCTGATCCCGCGAAAATTCTTCAGGGCGAGGAGATGATGATCACCGGACACGATATAGTCGGCACCCGCCGCGACGGCGCACTCCAAAACCCGATTGTCGGGGTCGTCACCGAGAACGGCTATTTTCTGGTTGGCCTTGATCAGCTCGGCATGCCGGCCGATGGCCAGGACCGCCTCCCGCACATCCTCCTCTGGCCATCGAAACTTGCTTCCCAAGATGGAGACGAATTCAGCCAGGATTTGGGACGATGTGAAGAGTTCGATCCTGCGGGCGCGCGCCGCCCGCATCAGGATCTCCGGCGTCCCGCCGAACAGTATAGCTGACAGGAAGATGTTGGTGTCGAAAACGGCCTTAGAAGACATCAGGTCCTGCTGCCGCGGACCTCATGGATGAGCCTTTCGATATCTTTCGCGGAAGTGAGGCGGTACTTCCTGGCCGTCGCCTTGCCGAGTTGCCTTAGCTTTTTCCAGCGCGCCTCGTCGAGCTGGTCCTCGTAGGCCCTGACCATATCCCGAAAGAGCTCGCTTTTGGTCTTCCGCTCGAGCCTGGCCAGGCTCGAGATTTCATCGAAGATATCGGGGGGCAGCGAAACCGTCAGCGTCTTCGTCGTTCGTCCCATGTTCAGCGCTTCCTGAGTATTACTTTGTCTTACTCTAGCCATTTTCCGTCCTTTCGTCAAGGAGAATAATCGCAACCGGCCTCACTTATAGAAATGGACGTAGAGATGCAGGGGAAAATCTCAGCGGTGAACGGGGAGCTCAAGGCATACCGGGCGTTTGAATTTCAGCGCCGGATAAAAGAAAATAGCCGTCCGGAGGTTGACGCAAGATGACCAAGGCAGCGCGAAAAGCCCCTCGGAAGATCGTCCTCATGGGCAGCCGCCGAAAGCCGAAAAGAAAGCCGACGGTGCCGCCGGACTACCTGGATCCCAGCCTGGGCACAGCCCAGGACCTGGTCTACGACGGTTGGGACCTCTATTCCCGGGACCCGCGGGGAGCGAGGGAGTGCTTCGAGGAGGCGCTCGAGCTCGATCCCGACCTGGCCGACGCCTATAACGGGCTCGCCGGGCTGGCCGTCGATAAAAAGCGCTTCGAAGAGGCGGAGGCGCTCTATCAAACGGCCCTCGAAAAGGCCAAGGCGGCGCTGGGGACCGAAGATCCCAAGACGTTCGCCTGGTGGGGGAGCTCGAAACCCGTCCTTACATGAGAGCGCGGCACGGTCTGGGCCTGCTTCTCGCGCAGACGGGCAGATACCGCGAGGCGGTCGCCGAGTTCAAAGACCTGCTCGGGCGGAACCCGAACGATAATCAGGGCATCCGCTATCTCGTGGCGCCGGCGCTCCTTCTCGGCGGCGACCTCGAGGACGCCCTCGGCGAGTTCGATGGGTACAAACGCCATTATCCGAACGACTGCCCGGACCCGCACTTTCTCCTCGACTGGGGGCTGACCCTTTTCCAGGGACGCCGGTTCGAGGAGGCGGCCATCCGGTTCCGGGACGTGATCTTCCAGAATCCCTACCTCATCCCGTTTGCCTTGGGAAAGAAGCCGAAAACCCTGCCGATCTGGCATTCCAGCAACTTGATGTACCGGGATTACGCGCTCGAGTATTTCGATTGGCACAAGAGCCTGTGGGCCGACCGGCCCGAGGCGCGGCATTTTCTGCAGTTTATCTGGGACGACCCTGACATCAAGTGCGATTACTGGGAATGGGTCGACTTATGGGAGCGGGCGAGCGACCTCGAGGTGGGCCGCAAAAGATCCGCGCTGCTCGACCGGATCGACAAGATCGAGGGGCGGGGGCTGAGTCCGCAATTCTTAGCCAGGCTCAAAGAGCACACCGCGGCCTATCACGAAATTCCCAAAGGCCGGGTATCTTGAGATATGCATCGCGGAATTGGGTGACAGGATATCAATTCCCCATATACCGGTTCGTCAAGGAGTTGCCCGGCTAGAAATCCCGGAAAAGGACTTCCTTAGAAGTTCAGAAAATATCTCGTCAAGAAAGCGATCAGCAGTCCATGGCCGAAGCTCATGAACGTGCCGATGAGAATTTTCCTGCGCTCATGCTTCTCTCAAAAAATTCGATCCCGCTCTTAACCGCGTACCAGCCGGCTCGCCTCAAATGCCGGGCGACGCCTTTATACAATCTCTAGAGATTGTCATCGGTGATTTCGCCGGCGGCTTCCTTCGTTATCTCCTTCAGTTCGCGCACCCCGTCTATCAGGAGACGCGCCTTTTCCCTGTTGAACGGCCTCTCTTCATGGACCGCGTCGTTCCTGAGTTTCTTAAGGTCGAACAGGAGCTTTTCGTGCTGGCGATGCCATCTGTCCTCGCACAAGCACCGGATCATGTAGTCAAGGTCGCCGTGTTCCCGGGTCCAATCCTTGGGAACATATCCCAGAAGCCGGCGGCATCCCTCCCTGAGGGCTCTTTCGAACGCGCGGGAAGCCCAATAGCCTGCGGCGAATATATCGCTGTCAATATAGATCTCGGCCATCCCCAGAGGATCGGTCCAGGATCCTTTGATGACATCCAGGGGCGACAAGTCGCCCGGCAGGTTCAGCTTGAGATGGTGGCACAGCTCTTCACGGGCATCTTCCCGCTGCGTGCAAACCCAAGCGATCATATCCACGTCCGCCGTCCTTTCGAGTCCGAAGCTGAGCCGCAGCGCCCGCATTTCGGTAATGAGGTTCATATATTCCTGCGTGTCGTTCTGGCCGCGTTCGATCTGCAGCAGTTGCAGCTCGGCCCGTGAATAGATCGCATAGTGCTCCGGCCAGACGAATCTCAGGAGGATGGACATCAGGGAGATATGCTTGAAGATGTCGAGCAGCCTGCCGATCATGTCCTCTTCTTCATCCCACTCGGCGGCGGGATTAATGATCACGCCCCAGCTATCTTCCAGCTTGTCCTCGATCTGCTCCCTGGCCGGCCACATCCAATACTTCTTGAACGGCCACAAGTCCTCCCTGGCGATCGTCTCCAGGTCCTCGTAGCGGATGGCGTCGCCGTCGCGGAGGTGGCTCACCTTTCGTTCGATGGCCGGGAAGTCGATCGGCCTCCCGTACTTTACCGAGACGACGTGGTTAAAGAGAGCTTCGTATTTTTCTTTCCAGTCCATGTCACGTCCCCATTTTCCAGGCGATGGACTGATTCTATAAGAAAGCGCAGGGGGGTTGTCAATTATGGTCAATCGCCCCCGACACTGGGCATAAAGAAGATCAGGGGAAGGCGATCGACCTTCGAAGCCAGGGTGGACGATCACTGCCGGTTCACCTTTGAATTCGGCGGGCCGAATGAGATCCTCCTCCGGGTCGTCGGAGCTCATAACTCGGCGCTCAAGAAGCCGCAGGCGGCCCAAGGCGACGTGCAGTTCGTTAGCCTAACTGGACCCCTTTTTAGAAAGATCACGGGCAGGGGCTATTCGCCTCGCCAGGGCACGCTCAGGCCCCGATGATCTCGCCGAGGCCGGCCAGGACCTGCGCCATTTCCTCCGGTGCAAGGCGGCCGATCCTCTTGCCCATGCGCTCGACAGCCAAGGTTCTGACTTGGCTCATCTTCACCCAAGAGCGTTTGGGGAGCCCGGCGGCTTGGATCTCCTGGGTAAGGGGAAAGCCGGCCTGCTGCGGGCGGCTCGTGACGGCCATGACGATGGCCGTTCCCGAGCGCTCGTTGAAGATGTCGTGACTCAGGACGAGGACGGGACGACGGCCGGTCTGCTCATGTCCCCGGCCGGGACTCAGGTCGGCCCAGCGGATCTCGCCTCTCAGTGCGAGGGCCAACGGGAAAGCTCCTCCGAAAGACCTTCTTCGGCAAGCTCCTTCTCCTCGGCGGGATCAAGCTTGAGGCACTCCTGCGCGAGCCGGACCCGGTCGAGCCTTTGCAGCTTCTCCTCGACCGCCGCCTCGATGGCGCGGCTCCGGTTGGCATAGACTTTGTCCCGGACGAGACGATCGAGACCCTGGATCGCCGCCTCGCTCAATGATATGGCGATTTTAGCTTTTCGCATGAGCTGCCTTGAAGTATTACAATATGTCATACCATTCCTGCTGTCAAGAGAGGAATCGAGGATCTCGGCTGGGCCGCCGCTCACGCCGCCAGGATTGTCATGCTGAAGGGTCATATAAAGTGAGACGCGTGGGCCACCCGAGAATTCTCAAAAGATCAGTGCTTTCAAATGATATGATCCGGCAGTCGTCCGGGTCTTTGGACGACATTCGGCGGAAAGAGCCTTAAGCTGTGTCTCGCCACAGCTGATTAACGTGTCCCGACCAGGGGATTCCTGGTCTTGAGCCGGGGGAAGCGGCTGAAATCGCGGTCGACCGTCCAGAGCTCCCGGACGCCGTGTTGAAGGCAGATCGCGGCCACGCGGGCGTCGTGGACCATCGGGCCGGTCGCCCGGCCGGCGCGGAGGAGCGAGGCCAGCTGCCGCCAATGGTCCTCGGATTCGGCCAGCAGGACGACGGAGGGCGATTCCAGCCAGGCCTCAACCTGATCCGTGGCTTTGGCCAGGGGTGTCGGCGGGTCGTAGATCCGGGGGTGAGTGGCGATCGCCAGGAATTCGTGAAGGCACGGCCAGGGGATCGCCCAGGCCTCACGCCCTTCGGCCAGTCCGGCCAGACAGGCAGAGGCGGCCTCATGCCACGGAGAATCCTCCCGGTGGGCATAGACAAGGATGTTGCTGTCGACGGCAATCATCCTCCCCGCTCCTCATAGCTGAGCCCAAGGATCTGGTCCCAGGCCGCCCCGGCCAAGCGGGGCTGAAGGCCGCGGCCCTTGAAGGTCGCCTTTCGGAGCCGGAAGCCCTGCTTGCGGCGACGGCGCCGCTCCAAGATCACGCCGCGCAACCCCTCCTCGACCAAAGCACGGAGCGTCGTGCGTTCCTCCTGGGCCACGCGTCGGGCGTCCTCGAAGAGACTATCGGCAATCTGTATGGTTGTCTTCATATGGCTAGCCATATCATAGCTCCCGTCCGGGTGTCAATGGTGCTTGGCGTCACACGCCGCTCTTCGGGTCTCAATGATTGAGACGAAGGTCACCGCGGCGGGATCTCACGGGGGGCTGTTCTTCGTCGGCGAAGGCATCCTTGTGGATGCCGGGACCGGCGGCTAAAGGCGCCCGGCTACTGTGCCTTCGCGATCTTGGGGATGATGGCGTCGATCCAGGCCATGGCGGTTTCTTTCGACCCGTGGAAATTGTTGATGCTGACGCCGACGAGGCCGCCCCCGCCCTTGCCGGTCCAGCCCAGGCGCCAGGTCACGAGGTCGGGGCCGCTCCCCGCGCCGATCCAGGGGATGATGACCTTGCGGCATATCAGGACGCCGCCGCGGTAGCGCTCGTTGCCGCAGGGCTCCTCCCGGGTCGCCGAGCCCGGTATCTGGCCGGCCGGCTCCTCGGGCTGTTTGCCGCCATTATCCAGGATCATATCGGCCGCCGGGATTGTTCTGCCAGGTGATCTCGAGGGTGATGCCCTGGTCCATGTGGGGCTTGGGGAAATTCTCGTTGGGCTTGGTCGCCTTGATGAACTTGGTGCCGCCGAGGTCGAGATTTCCCGTCACCTTGAATCCCGCCGGAACGACGTCCGTCGCGGGGGGCAGCTGGGCCGAAGGCCGCCGCCGCGAGCAGCATCAGAGTCGCGGCGATGAGCGGTAGCGTCACTCTTCTTTTTCTCATGGGTTGCTCCTTCAGGGCGTCTGGCGGCGTATCACACGCGGAGGAAAAGCCGCTTTTTGGTCGCGATGACCGTGATCGCTCCGAGAAACGCCGTATAGGCAATGGCCCGGATGATCCCCGTCGCGGTATCGGCTCCGAGGGCCTCGTAGAAGGTCAGGCCGGAGAGCCAGTAGATGAAAATCCAGTAACGGGACATCTGGTAGAGGAAAAGGCAGTTCTGTCCGACGATACGTACCGGGCCCCAGCCCTTTTTCCAGCCCTTGACGTCGATGAGCCAGTAGAGGAGCGCCCAGACGGCGAAGGCGCAGCTTGTGGAATAGAGGGACCAGCTTGTCGACGGGAGATGGAGGCCGCCGACCGGTTCAAGGAGAAAGGCGGCGATGAAGGCAAAGGCGGCGGGCACCAGCGCCCCGCGGATCTTCGCTTTGGGTCCGGACGGCTCGGTCAGCATGACGCCGATGATCAATCCCGCCACGGCGTTGGCGGAGTAAGTCCCCAGGATGGACGCGCCGATCCAGTTGACCACCCAGACATCCGGGAACAGGCCGCCTTTTATCCCGATATACAGGCAGTGGAACAGGGCGAAGACGCCGAGGATCCCGAACCGGTTGTTGCGGAAGATGAGCCAGGTCAGCGAGGCGAAGATATAAGCCCATCCGAGCTGCCCCAAGGTCGACCACTTGGCGATCACGAAGTGCCCGCCGGCCGGGTTCCGGAACAGCACGGCCAGTCCGATAAGCCCGGCCAGGCCGGCGATCCGGATCAGCCCGTGCGCTTTTTTCGCCCGAGCCGACTTCAGCGGAAGATCCAGCCAGACGATAAAGACAAGCGTCCAGGCCAGGAATTTCCAGAGGCCGTGCGGCCAGTCCAGCATATCGCCGTAGGGCCGGCCCAGCCCGGCGCCCCGGTTGGCGTCAAAGAGCCCGATGATGATCAGCGAGACGCCGCGCATCAGGACATGGCCGAGGACGCGGACCGGCGATCCCCCTTCCCGGGCCAGCCGCTTGCCGAGAGCGAGCGGGATGGACATGCCCAGGATGAACATGAAGATGGGGATGATCATGTCGACGAAAGTGAAGCCGTTGAGGCCGGCCTTCATGTGCTTCAGCCATTGAGGCACGTCTTTCACGGGCGCAAAATCAGCCAGGTCGTTGACGAAGGCCATGGCGAGGATGGTCAGGCCGCGCATGACATCGACCGAATCGATGCGGCGGGTCAGGGAAGATGTCAGGCAGCCGGCGCCGGGGGCGGCCGACTCCGGGCTAGGGGGAACAGTTGTCATGGCGATAGTCCTTTTCCATGGCTGTCGATAAGCGGCGGGAATCTTATAAGATTTCCCTGCATAAGAAAAGACAAGAGCGGAAATTCGGGAGATGATCGGAAAACCTGTAGGACACGGAAAAGGGATCGTGTCCCTGAATTTCCAGGGAGAAGGCATCGAACTGTTATACGGCCGCCGCCGCGGTGCCCACGAGTTCGGCGCTTACTGAGCCTTATAAAGTCACGCCGGTCTTGAAGAGGGCGATCTCCTTGAACCCGGCCTTCTCGTGCTTCAGCTTGGCGCCGCCGGCCGCGCGGATCACGGCGTCGATGAACCGGGCCGTGACCTCTTCGGCGGGCGCCTCTTCGAGCAGGACGCCGGCGTCGAAGTCGATCCAGTTCGACTTGCGCGCGGCCAGGGCCGAGTTGGTGGCCACCTTCATGGTCGGCACGAACGAGCCGAAGGGCGTGCCCCGCCCGGTCGTGAACAGCACCATCTGACAGCCCGAGAAGCCCAGGGCCGAGGTGGCGACGAGGTCGTTCCCGGGAGAGAAGAGCAGGTTCAGCCCCGGCACCTTCAGCGGCTCGGCATAGTCCAGCACGTCCACGACGGCGGCGCTGCCGCCCTTCTGGACGCAGCCGAGCGACTTCTCCTCGAGGGTCGTCAGGCCGCCCTTCTTGTTGCCGGGCGAGGGGTTTTCGTAGATCGGCTGATGGTGCTCGCGGAAGTAGTCCTTGAAACCGTTGATCAGGCTGACGATCTTCTCGAACACCAGGCGGTCCTTGGCCCTGTCCATCAGGATGGTCTCGGCGCCGAACATCTCGGGGACCTCGGTGAGCACGGTCGTCCCGCCCAGGCCGACGAGCCAATCGGAAAAACGTCCGACGAGCGGGTTGGCGGTGATGCCCGAAAAACCGTCGCTGCCGCCGCACTTGAGCCCGATCTTCAGGCGGGAGACAGGGAGCGGGGTCCGCGAATCCCCCCTCATGGCCTCGGCCAGCTTGGCGACAAGGCCCAAGCCCGCCTCGACCTCATCGCCGACCTCTTGAGACAAGAGATAAGCCACGCGCTCGCCGTTCTCCTCGCCCGCCAGCATTCTCAGGGAGCCCATCTGGTTGTTCTCGCAGCCCAGGCCGAGCACCAGCACGCCGCCCGCGTTGGGATGGTTGATGAGGGCGGCCAACGCCTTTTGCGTATTCTTCAAGTCGTCGCCGAGCTGCGAGCAGCCGTAGCTGTGCTTGAAGGCGACGATATCGTCGACATGCGCCAGGTCGAGCTCGCGCCTGGCCCTGTCGACGATCAACTGCGCCGGGCCGTTCACGCAACCGACCGTCGGGACGATCCACAGCTCGTTCCGGATGCCGGCGGCGCCGTTCCGGCGCAGGTAGCCTTCGAAGGTGCGCTCCGGACCGGGGACGGCCGGCCGCGCGAAGCTCGGCGTGTATTCGTACTCCAGGTTATCGCCGAGCGTTGTCTTGATGTTGTGACTGTGAACGAGCTGGCCGGGCAGGATTTGCCGCAGGGCATAGCCGATGGGGAAACCGTACTTGAGGACGACCTGGCCCTCGTTGATCGCTGAGATGGCGAACTTGTGCCCCTTGTCGATGGGCTCCTGAAGAATAACATCCGCGCCATCGACGTTGAGCGCCTCACCCGCCGGCAGCGCCTCCAGCGCTACGCCGACGTTGTCGAGGACATTGATCTTTAGCCATGTCTTCATGTTCACCCCGATGGCGGACATCGGACCGCTTCGGCGCGGGCCCGAAACCGCCGTTTTTATCTATGCCTTATATGAACCCAGCACCGCCTCCAAAGACCGCCGCATGCCGACGGCCAGAATGCCCTGGACAAAGCCCGCGACAACGAGCGCCAAGGGCGCGATGGCCGTCAGGTCTTCCTTCCAGATCTTCCTATTTGAAAGGATCTGCTCGACCGACGCCTTGATGTCGTCGGGATCCCACGCCTGCCGGATGAACGTCACATGCCCGGGCGTGTCGTTCGGCGTGAAGTCGATCTCCGACCGGCCGCTGTAAAGCGCCAGCAGTGCCGCCAGCGAAAAAGCCGTCAGCGGGGGCACCTTCCCCTCCTTGGCAAACCCGTCCTTCAGGGTCGGAAAGTCGCGCGTCTCCCATTTGGACAGGGAGTTGAGCGCGATGGCTTCGAGGTGATGCCGGATGGACGGGTTATAAAACCGTTCGATGATCGATTCGGCGAATTCCTTGAGCTCGGCCGGGTCCCCCTCGATCACGGGCAGCACTTCCTCGGCGACCATGGTCCTGATGAACGATTCGACCAGCTTGTCGTCGAAGGCCTCCTTCACGGTTTTGTAGCCGAGCTGAAGAGCGACCGGGACAAGCGCGGTGTGCGCGCCGTTCAATACGCGGACCTTCTTATCTCTGAACGACTTCAGGTCGTCGAGAAACAGCACGTGGAGGCCGGCCCGATCGAGCGGGAATCGGCTTTGCACATCGCGGCCGCCGGCAATGGCCCAGACGTGGTAGTACTCGCCCTTGACCACGAGGTTGTCGTTGAACCCGATCTCCTCCTTGATCTCATCGATATTTTCCCTCGGGAAGCCCGGGACGATCCTGTCCACCGACGTATCGCAGAAGCGGCAGGCCCCCTTGACCCAGTTGGTAAAATCGCCTCCCAGGTGGAGCCGATCGGCATGGCGAAGCACGTACTCCCTGAGTGTCGCGGCGTTATTTTCGATGAGCTCGCAGCAGAAAAAGGTGAGGCCCCTCGTCGGATCGCCCTTAAAATGTTCGAAACGGCTGTGGAGGAGCGCCGCGACCTTTCCCGGGAACGACCTGGCGGGCTTGGCGAAGATATCCTCATCGTCGTGGTAGGTGATGCCCGCCTCGGTGGTGTTGGAGACGACGAACTCCAGCTCTTCGCTTCGGACATACCGCTCGAACTTTTCGAATTCGGTGTAGGGATCCAGGGCATCCTGGATGCACTCGACCAGCGTCACCTCCTTCACCGGCTTCTTGTCTTTGATGCCCTCGAGATAAACGTGATAGAGGTTATCCTGCGCCTTGAGCGCGTCCACCATGCCCCTTTCCAGGGGCTGGACGACGACGATGCCCGCATTGAGGACGCCCTGCTTATTGGCCCGATCGACCATCCAATCGACAAAGGCGCGAAGGAAGTTGCCTTCGCCGAACTGCATGATCCGGATGGGCCTGGCGGCGGTCGCGACCGTTTTTCTATTCAGCTCTTTCATGCGCTCCGGGGTTGCCGTTCGAGCTTCTAGAATTTGAAGTAGCTCTTGGGGTTATTGGTGCAGATGTCCCGCACCATCGCCCCGAGCAGGGGCAAATCGTTGGTGATCAGTCCCTTGTTGACGTCGTTTCCGAGCATGTTGCAGAGCAGCCGGCGGAAGTACTCGTGGCGCGAGAACGACAGGAAGCTCCGCGAGTCGGTGACCATGCCGACGAAGAGGCGAAGCAGCCCGAGCGCCGAAAGCGTCTCGAGCTGCCGGGTCATGCCGTCCTTCTGATCGAGGAACCACCAGGCCGGTCCCCACTGCAGCCGGCCCTTGACCCCTTCGGCCGGGAAACAGCCGAGCATGGCGGCGATCACCTCGTTGTCCTTCGGGTTCAGGTTGTAGAGGATGGTGCGGGACAGCCGGCCCCGGGTCTGCAGGTTGTCGAGGTACCTGGCCAGAGGCTCGGCATAGGCCGCATCGCCGATGACGTCGAACCCGGTATCGGGTCCGAGGGCGCGATACATCAGCGTGTTGACGCTGCGCAGGGCGCCGAAGTGGTATTGCTGCACCCAGTCGCACCCCTGGTCGAGCTCGGCGAAGAACATGAGCATGAAACTGATGAACTTCTCCTCCTCGCCGGGGCCGACGGACTGGCCCATTCTGATCTTGGAGAAAGGCCGCCTCGACCTCCGCCTCGGTGTGGGCGGCGGCATAGGCCGTTTTGAGGCCATAGTCCGATAACCGGCAGCCCATTTCGTCGAAGAACCTGTGGCGCTTCTGGTAGGCGTCTTTAAGCGAGGTCAGGTTGGTGATGCTGACGTCGGCCGCTGCTCCCAGGCGGTCGATGTGGGCGTTGAGCGGCTCCAGCCGGGACAGGTTGAGGATCCGGTCGGGTCTCCATCCCGGGAAGACGCCCACCTTCCAGCCGTCGGCGGCGATTCGCCGGTGATGCTCCAGGCTGTCGGCGGGATCGTCCGTGGTGCAGAGGATTTCGACGTTCCAGCGCTCGAGCAATCGCCGGCACGAGTATTCGGGCGTTTGGAGCCGGCTCGTGCACGTTTCGTAGATGCGGGCCGCGGAGCCGGGGTCGAGGATGTCATCGACCCCGAAAGCGCGCTTCAGCTCCAGGTGCGTCCAGTGGTAGAGCGGGTTGCGCAGCGTGTAGGGCACGGTTTCGGCCCACTTCTCGAACTTGGCGTAATCGCTCGGCGTGCCCGTACAGTACTTCTCCTCGATGCCCAGGGTGCGCATGGCGCGCCACTTGTAGTGGTCGTCCTTGAGCCAGATCTCGGTCAGCGAGCGGTAGCGGTAATCGCCGGCGATCTCGGCGGGCGGCAGATGGTTGTGAAAATCGATGATCGGCAGATTCTCCGCGTACTCATGGTAGAGCCGTTGGGCTTCTTTTGTCTCCAGCAGGAACTCTTCGGTGATGAACGTCTTCATGGCCGGCAACATTGTCCGGAAACCGGGGCGTCAAGTCAACCCGGGCAACCGCGGAACTCGCCCGCGCGGTTGTCCTTGAATTCGGAGGACAGCACACACAATCAGTCCCTTCTCTTCGAGACTGCTATCGAAATATAGGCTGAGGATCTTGCTTATTGCCGGCGCCATTCTTCGGGGGGACGATCCGAAGATGCCACCGGGACGTACACGTCGGAAATTTTACCGCGCTGTGCAACAAGGAACGGCTCTCTCCCACCTAGATAAGCCGCCCGTCAGGATTAGCTTTGCTGATAATATCGATTATCCGCCGGGCGAGGGTCCTGGCTGTCTTAATTGCAGATCGCGCCTCTTCCTGCGTCGTCCGGTTCACGGAATCATATATAAAATCATGTCGCTTTCGGCGCAGTCGGTTAAACCGGGCTACCGTACTCTCATAATCCTGGCCCAGGCATAGCCCCGTAAATTTTATAGTCGTCTTATGGGCATTCTGAGATGTGGGCAAGTATCCCTTCGAATACATCAACGCCCTCGAAGCTCTGATCATGGCGTGGTAAGCGATGGTCAGAGCCCAGGTGAGGTCGACGTTCAGCATGGAATCGGCCGCCTTAAGGTCCTTCATAACGCGCCTGAGTTGATGCTCAATTTGCCGGTTATCGGGGCTTGCCCTTTTGATGAGACCGTTCTTTAAGAAATTCGCGGTATTCGTGCTCATTGCCGACGAGCCAGAGCTTCTTCTCCCTCTGCAAGTTCAGGAGGAACGGGTCGCGCTTGCAGAGCCTCTTGCCAAAATCAGATTCAGAGTGCAACTTGAAATTGATCTCCCTTTTGAGCTCAGCTTCAAGCCGATCGAACGCCCTGATCAAAAGATCCTCGTCAGGGGATCCAACAATAAAGACGTCGACATCAGAGAGATAATTCTCACTGCCCTTGGCATAAGACCCGAAAATGAACGCGAAGCGAACCCGGTCGGCTTTGCGGAGAATTTTCTCTATGCTTCCAGCGACCCCGACAGTTTTGAAGACGATGCTTTTGAGCTCTTGATAAAGAGCGTGGTTCTTATTCACCATGAAGAATCGGGCGTTGGCCTTGTATTCGCTGAGCAGGATACCCTGCTTTTCCAGGCTGTAGAGAGTCCGTTGAAAACTGCCCGGCCTTTTGGCGAGGGTCCGCCCGAGCTCCTGGATATAGAATTGTCGTTCAGGGTTGGTGAAGAAAAGCCCGAGAAGCTCAGCCTGGTTTATTGTGAACTTGAGCATGATCTATATGCGAATTGAATACATTTATATCCATAATGAATATACTTTTCAATGGGCAGGGCAAAAGCAGCGGCAGGTAATGCAGGCTCCGCTTCTATTTCGCGGCGGCGCCGAGCACCTTGACGCGGATGTTGCGATACCGGACAAAGAGCTTCGTCAGGTCGTAGCCCGTCGGGAAATCGCCGCCGTGGACCTGAAGGGCGATGCCCCCCGTGTCGCCGAGGATCTTCTCGTCGTCCGCCCAGTGCATGAACTGCACGCCGTTGATCCAGGTGTCGATCGTCGGCGGGTTGCCCGTGATCCGCGCCCGGAGGGTATTCCACTGGCCGTGCTTCCAGAAGTCGGGCCACAGGCCGGGCGTCACGGGCAGCGGGAAGGCCGAGTTGCCCGGCTTGATCTTATCGGGGCTGTCCAGGAACTGGAAGTTGAATTCCGAAAAGCGGACGGGGAATTTTTCCCCGTAAAGGCCCATCAGGTAGCCGTCGCGGTGATAGTCGATGAGCGCCTGGTAGGCCACCCCCTCCTCGGTGCTCCGGAGGAACAGGCCGCTGTCGGGCCCGAAGTCGTTGTTCATTTCGAGGACCACCTCGAAGTCGCCGTACTGCGCGTCGGTGATGATGATCCCGCCGTTGCCCGGGCCGGTCCTGATGGCCGATGATGGCCCCGTTCTCGACCACCCAGCGGCCGCCCGTGCCGTGCCCCGTTTTGGCGCTGATATGCCACCCCTGGAGGGTCTTGCCGTCGAAGATCGACACGAACCCGTCGTCTACGGCCTTGGCGGCGGGCTGAGATGCCCTGGCGGCGAGGCCGAAAGCCGCGAACATCACGATCGCGACGCTCAAAACCAAAATGCGGTGCTTCATCTTCGATCTCCTTTTGTCTCTCTATGAATCCGGGCTGCCGGGAGCCGACGCCGCCTGTATATTATGACGGCGCCGGGCGATGGTCAATCCGTTTAAAAAAGACCAGAGCGCCCCCTTGCTGAGGGCCAAACAGTTTGCGATGTTCTTACGGTTCCATCCATAAAGAATCAGTTTGCGATGTCCTTACGGCTGCCAACTAGCCGTTGACAGGCCGGCGCGGAACGCGCATAATGCGCGCGCTATGACAGCGTGGTTAGGCTTTCGCGTTTCTGCCACCGCCACGACGACGGCGGGTTTTCCCGCCTAAAACCCTGCCCCCCCGCTCCCCTTCTTTTTTCACCCGGGATGAGTCTTGTTTGGCCGCGATCACTGCGGGAGGAGAAGATCATGAAACGCATTCTCGTGACCGGCGCGACCGGTCAGATCGGATCGGAATTGACCATGGCCCTGCGGCAGCGCTGCGGCGGCGACAATGTCGTGGCGGGCATCCACCTCCGGCCGCCGAACCCGGAGCTCGCCCGTTCGGGGCCGAGCTGGCCGGTGGATTGCCTCGATAGCCAGGCCATCGCCGGCGCCGTGGAGCGCTTCCAGGTGGACACCATCTACCATCTCGTGGCGCTGCTTTCCTGCAAGGGCGAGGAGGCCCCGGCCCTGGCTTGGCAGCTCAATATGGGGACCCTGCGCAACGTCCTCGAGGTGGCCAGGACCCACCGCTGCGCGGTATTCTTTCCCAGCTCGATCGGAGTCTTCGGCCCCGAGACCCCACGCCGCTTGACCCCGCAGGAGACCGTCTTGCGCCCCACCACGATCTACGGGGTGACCAAGGTGGCCGGCGAGCTGCTCTGCGATTATTATCACGTCCGCTTCGGCCTGGAGATCCGCGGCTTGAGGTACCCGGGCATCATCTCGTATAAGACCCCACCCGGGGGCGGCACCACGGATTATGCCGTGGAGATTTTCCATCGCGCCCTGGACGGCGGCCGGTACGAATGCTATCTCGGGCCCGAAACCTACCTGGATATGATGTACATGCCGGATGCCGTCCGGGCGGCGATCATGCTGATGGAGGCCGAGCCCTCGCGCCTGAAGCACCGTAACGCTTTCAACGTTACCGCCATGAGCGCCTCTCCGGCCCTGTTCGAGAGAGAGATCCGCAGGCACATTCCGGACTTCAGCGTCACCTACCGGATCGACCCGCTGCGCCAGCGCATCGCCGACAGCTGGCCCGACGCCATGGACGACCAGGCCGCTCGCGAGGAGTGGGGCTGGAAACCGGACTATGATCTCGCCGCCACCACCCGGGAGATGCTCTCGGCGCTGCGGCAGTAAATCGCGCGGCCTCGCAATTCGGGGGACAGCTTACGTAATGCACTGAATTCCGAGTGAGGAGACGTACACCCGCGCGGGGTGCGCGAAATGGCGAGCTCAGGCTGGCGCGGCCTCGAAGAGCATCGGGTGGCGCTGACACCTCGAGGCGCACCGTTGACATTCCCCTGCCCCAGTCCTTATCATCCCGGAAGACGGTACGAGAGTGAACCGGCGCGGGAATGATCCTTTAGCCGGGCCGCCGTAAAAGGAGATTCAAGTCATGAAAAGCATCAGACTGAAAATGAAGCTGGCCGTGATCGCGATGGCGATCTTGATGCCGGCGGCTTTCTTAGCCTCCCAAGGCAGTCAGCTCAATTGGGTCCAGGTCACCCCAAAGGCCGGCTGGGCGCCCCGGGATTCGCATGCCGAATTCGTCTACCAAGACCAGATCTGGATCATGGGCGGCTGGGACACGCCGCAGACGCCCAATTTCCTGGATGTCTGGAAATCGCCGGACGGCCGGGAATGGACCCGCGTGCTGGAAAAGGGGCCGTGGGTGCAGAGCGACCTCCCGGTGTCACTCGTGTTCAAGGACAGGATGTGGCTCATGGGCGGGCGGAAAGTGCCCGGATCGGAGTGCAGCAACAAGGTCTGGTCTTCGACCGACGGGAAGGAATGGACACTCGTCACCCCGAACGCCGGCTGGAGCCCGCGGCTGGCCCCGGGTTTCGTCGTCTTCAAGGACAGGATGTGGGTGATGGGCGGCACCTCGGACTTCTACAAGAACGACGACACGACGCTCTTCAACGACGTCTGGTCCTCGGCCGACGGCAAGGAATGGAAGCTCGAGCTGGCCAACGCTCCCTGGTCGAAGAGGGCCCACGGCCAGGCGGTCGTGTTCGACGGCAGGATGTGGATCATGGGCGGCGGCGCACGGAACCCGAAGCCCCTCCCGACGAACGACGTTTGGTGCTCGGAAGACGGGGTGAACTGGACGCTGGCGACGGCGGCCGCCGGCTGGAAGCCGCGGATGTGGTTCTCGACGGTCGTCTACAGGGACCGGATGTGGGTCCTGGGCGGGTGGTCCGAGGAACAGGGCAACTTCGGCGATGTCTGGTACTCGAAGGACGGCAAGACGTGGACGGAGCTCAAGTCGGATTTGATCTGGTCGAAGCGCCACGAGCATTCGGCCTTCGTTTTCCAGGACAAGCTGTGGGTGGCCGCCGGCGCGGCAGAGCCCAACTACAAGCTCAGCAGCGAGGTGTGGAGCCTGGCGGTTCCGCCGGATTGGCTTAAATGAAATTCGGGACACGATACCAATTACCGAATTTCTTTGGGTGCGGAAATCGGCATTATGTCCGGGATTATTCCGGCGGAGACTCGATGAAAACTGAGAGGCCCGGCGAATTAGGTGAATATCGTATGCTGTCACCAGTTCTTTCCCGCAAAATAATTGGGTAATTGGTATTGTGTCCCGAATTAATTAGCGGGGAGGGGGCGGCGGCGGCGGGGCGCCCATGAGCATCGCCCCCGGCGGCGGCCCTTGCTGCGCCCGGGCCGTGGCTTGCTCCGCTGTCTCGTAGCCGGTGATCACCTTCCCGCCTTCCTTGAATCCGCTCGCCAGGATCTCGACGTAGGCGGCGCTGCTGACGCCGGCCCCGACGGCCGCCGCCCGAAGCTCGCCCTTGTCATCGAGATGCCAGATCACGACCTGGCGCGCGCCCGGGATCTTTTCGCCCGCGTCCCGGGCCGCCTTCGCCAGCCGCGCGGCCTCCCCCTGCGGCAGTGTCGGCGTGAACCGCAGCGCCGCCGCCGGCACCAGGAGCGCGGCCTTCGCCTCCCCGGTGACGATCGTCACCGTCGCCGTCATCCCCGGCCGCAGCAGGCGCTCCGGGTTGTCGGCGTCGATGACCGCGGTGTAGGTCACGACGTTCGAGCTCGTCGTCGGCGAATAGCGGAGCTGCTGGACCGTCCCGTTGAATGGACGCTCCGCGAAGGCGTCCACCGTGAACCGCGCCGCCTGCCCTTCCGCGATCCTGCCGACGTCCGCCTCGTCGACGTCGCATTCGACCTTCATCTGGCTCAGGTCGCTGGCGATCTCGAACATCTTGACCGCCTGGTAATTCGCCTGCACCGTCTGCCCGGCTTCCATGTTCCGCGAGATCACGATCCCATCGATCGGCGAGCGGATGATGCAATAACCCAGGTCGAGCCGGCTCGACTCGAGCGCCGATTTCGCCCTGGCGACGCTCGACTTGGCGTTCTCGAGGTCGGATTGGGATGAAAAGTAGGTGGCTTCGGCGGCTTCCAGCTCCTCGGGCGAGACCAGGTTCGCCGCCGCCAGGCTCTTGGACCTTTCATATTTCGCCTTCAGGTTAGCCAGGGTGATCTTGGCCTTTTCGAGCGAGGCCAGGGCGATGAGGTAATTCGCGTTGCTCTGCGCCACCTTGGCCTCCGAAGTCTGCGGGTCGATCTCGGCGAGGATCTGCCCCTGCTTGACGGGGGAGTTGAAATCGACGGCCATCCGGCTGATCATGCCCGACACCTGGCTCCCCACTTCGACCAAGGTGATCGCTTGCACGATGCCCGTGGCCGTGACGGTCGACTCGACATCCCCCCGGCTGACAGCCTCGAGCTTGAAGTGGAGGTCCGCCGGTTTGTTCTTCTTGGCGACCGCGAGGCCGAGGCCACCGCCCACCGCCGCGATCACGACGATGGTCCCGATGATGGCTTCTTCTTCATCTGATCCTGCCTTATTGGTGCTTATGAATGCTCGAATGTGCCGATCGACGCGCATTCCTCCACTGGTCACTATTCCCAGTGCGACCTTTAGACGCGGCGGCGCGCTGAAATCTTCCCCGAGAACATCATAAAGCGCCGGGACCGGCATATCAATTCCCCATTGGCCCGCCCCACCCAGCCATTGAATTGACTTGCCCGCGGGTTGAAGCTAGGATTTCAAGCTTATGCTTCAGAGCGAACTTCTCCCGGAGGTACCATGGCCATCTCGAAACCGTTGAACGGCTCATCTTCATTATCGCGGCGGTCTTCATCGCGCGCCGCCGCGGATATCCGCACGCTCAGAGCGCCCCTGGCCGCCCTGCTCGGCCTGGCGTTTTTCCTGGCCTTCGTCCAGGCGCCGCTCCTCGCCCAGGTCGACGCGCGTATGCTCCAGCTACCCGGACGTCTCGGCCACGCAGATCGCCTTCGTATACGCCGGCGACATCTGGATCGTGCCCAAGGCCGGCGGCGTCGCCGACCGGCGTCACCCCGCCAGGGGCGAGGAATCGTTCCCGCGCTTTTCGCCCGACGGCTCGCACGATCGCCTTCAGCGCCAACTACGACGGCAACCTCGATATCTACACCGTCCCGGCGCACGGGCGGACTGCCCGCACGCGGTCACCCACCACGGCATGCCGGACCGCATGGTCGACTGGTATCCCGACGGCAAGGCGCTCCTGTTCACCTCGTCGCATGGACGAGCGGCAAGCAGCGCTTCAGCCAGCTCTACACGCGTCCGCGCGAGGGCGGCCTGCCGGCGAAGCTGCCGGTTCCCTACGGCGAGTTCGGCGCGCTCTCGCCCGGACGGCAAGAAGCTCGCCTACACGCCGATCAGCCGCGGACTTCCGGACCTGGAAGCGCTACCGCGGCGGCATGGCTCCCGACATCTGGCTCTTCGACCTCGAGACGCTGACCGCGCGAGAACCTCACCCAGAGCGACGCCAACGACGAGTTCCCGATGTGGCACGGCAAGACGCTCTATTTCCTGTCGGACCGCGGCGCCGCACATGCGCTCCAACATCTGGGCCTACGACATCGCGACGAAAGCCGACCCGCCAGGTCACGCACTTCGACCGACTACGACATCGCACTTCCCCGCGCTCGGGCCGCCGACATCGTCTTCGAGGCCGGCGGGCGGCTCTACCTGCTCGATCTCGCGACCGAGAAGCTCCGCGAGGTCAAGATCCAGGTGGTCGACCGACCGCGCCACGCTCAAGCCCGCGCATGGAGAACGTCGCCAAGCTCGATCCAGCAACGCCGGCGTCTCGCCCGACGGCAAGCGCGCCGTCTTCGAGGCGCGCGGCGAGGTGTTCTCGGTCCCGGCGAGAACGGCGTCGTCCTGAACCTGACCCGCACCTCCGGGCGTGGCCGAGCGCTACCCCGCCTGGTCGCCCGACGGCAAGATCCGTCGCGTACTTGGAGCGACCGTCCGGCGAGTACGAGCTGTACCGTGCGGCCCGCCGACGGCGCCGGCGCGGAGAGCAGGTCACGACGTCCTCGGACCGGGCTTCCGCTACCGGCCCTTCTGGTCGCCCGACTGCAAGAAGATCGCGTTCATCGACAAGACCATGGCGCATCAGATCCTGCGACGTCGCCACCGGCAACGGTCGACGACGGTCGACAAGGGCGATCTACATCTACGAGGGCGACCTCGAGGGCTTCCGCGTGAGCTGGTCCGCCGGACAGCCGCTGGCTGGCCTACGCGCGCGACCTCGACGAACCGCGACAGCGCGGTCTTCCTCTACGACACGAAGGACGGCAAGATCGCACCAGGTGACGTCCGGCTACTACAACGACCGCAGCCCGTCGTTCGACCCGGACGGCAAGTACCTCTACTTCCTGACCGAACCGCACGCTTCCAGCCGCTCTACGGCGACATCGACACCACCTGGATCTACGCCAACACGACGATCGATCGCGGCCGTCGCCGCTGCGCGACGGACGTCGCCCTCGCCGCTGCGCCCCGAAGAACGACGAGGTCGAAGGCGAAGAAGGACGAGCGAGAAGAAGACAAGGCCACGAGCGGCGAGAAGCCGACGAAAGGACGGACAAGGACAAGAAGGCGCAAGGAGCGAGAAGGAGAGAGAAGGCGAGCCGCCCAAGCCGGTCGCGATCGACCTCGACGGCTTCGAGAGCCGCCTCGTCGTGCTGCCGCCCGAGGCGGGGAACTATCAGGACCGTCGCTGCGCGTGTCCGGGCAAGGTCGCTCTTCCGCCGGCTGCCCGAACCCGGGCTCCGCCGAGAAGAAGCGGCCCGGTCGATCTACTACGACCTCGAGAAGCGCGAGGAGAAGACCGATCCTCGACGACGCCGACGGCTTCGAGCTCAGCGGCCGACGGCAAGAAGATGCTCGTGGCCAAGACGGCCGAGCTACGCGATCGTCGACGTCGCGCGACGGACCAGAAGATCGACAAGAAGATGCCGTCCGGCCGAGCTCGAGGCGACCGTCGATCCGCGCGCGGAGTGGCGGCAGATCTTCAACGACGCCTGGCGGTTCGAGCGCGATTTCTTCTACGACCCGAACATGCACGGCGTCGACTGGAACGGCCATGCAGGCGCGCTACGGCAAGCTGCTCGACGACGCCGTGACGCGCGAGGACGTCAATTACGTGCATCGGCGAGCTGATCGCCGAGCTCAACTCGTCGCACACCTACCGCGGCGGCGGCGACATGGAGTAGCGGCTCCGAGCTCGGCGTCGGCTATCTCGGCGTCGACTGGGCGCTCGAGAACGGCGCCTATCGCGATCAAGAAGATCATCGACGGCGCGCCGTGGGACAGCGAGGCGCGCTCGCCGCTCGCGCAGCCCGGGCCTGAAAGTGAACGAGGGCGACTACCTGCTCGCGGTCAACGGCGCGCCGATGGACATCGACGAAGGACCCGTGGGCGGCGTTCGCAGGGACTGGCGGACAAGACGGTCGATGCTGACCGTCAGCGCCAAGCCGAGCGTGCGAGGGCGCGCGCGAGGTCGCTGGTCGAGACGCTCGACCGACGAGGACCGGCTCCGCAACCTGGCCTGGATCGAGGGCAACCGCAAGCGCGTCGAAGAGGCCACCGGCGGCCGCATCGGCTATATCTACGTGCCCAGACACCGGGCATCGACGGCCAGAACGAGCTGGTCCGGCAGTTCCACGGCGCAGATCGACAAGGACGGGCTGGTCATCGACGAGCGGTTCAACGGCGGCGGGCAGATCCCCGACCGGTTCATCGAGCTGCTGAACCGGCAAGCCGCTAGCCTTCTGGGCCGTCCGCGACGGCACGGACTGGCAGAGGCCGCCGATCGCCAACTTCGGACCGAAGGTGATGCTGATCAACGGCTGGAGCGGCTCCGGCGGCGACGCCTTCCCGGATTACTTCCGCGAGGCCGGGCCTCGGACCGCTGGTCGGCACGCGCACCTGGGGCGGCCTGATCGGCATCACCGGCACGCCGGACCTCGTCGACGGCGGCAGCGGTCACGGTGCCGACGTTCGGCATGTACGAGGCGGACGGCACGTGGGTCGTGGAAGGGCACGGCGTCGATCCGGACATCGAGGTCGTCGAGGACCCGGCGCAGCATGGCGAAAGGCGTCGACGCGCAGCTCGAGAGCGGCATCGCAGGAAGTCTTGAAGCGCTCCTGGAAGACGCACCCGCCGCTCCGAGCCGAAGCGTCCGCCTTACGAGAAGCGCTGAGGCCTGCGACCTATATTTGTACCTGGATATCAATTCCCCAATTTGTCGGCTTGCATTTCTGTACCTGGCAATCAAGTCGCCAATTGCATTTCTGTACCTGGTTATCAATTCCCCAATTAGTGTGGTTGGAGCGGTTTGCGTATTTGTACCTGGATATCAATTCCCCAATTTGTCGGCTCCGGGTCGGGATTACGGAAAACATCGGGAAAATGGGGAATTGATATCCAGGTACCATATTCTTCACTGGAGTTGACAAATCGGCGGGTAACCTGCGAAAGTGGGCTGACCATGAAACGACCCCATGCGTTGACCGCCTTGCTTATCACGCTCCTGGCAGCCGGCCGGGCGACGCCCCTGCCGCAAACTATGCCCCGGACCCCGGCCGCCCCCCAAGCTCCTGCCCTGTCGGGCGCTGCGGACCCGAGCGCGTCCCCGACCGCGTCCATCCGAAAAGCTACCAGGAGAGGCGCCATCGGGAAAGGACGCGGTCCTGGCGGCCGTTAAAAAGGCCGCCCGCTTCCTGATGGAGACCGTCTCCAATCGCGGCGGTTTCCTGTCGGCTTACGCGTCCGACCTGTCCGAGCAATGGGGCGAGATCCCGGCCCGAAAATCCCAGGTCTGGGTGCAGTCGCCGGGCACGGTCAGCATGGGCGAGCTCATGCTTCGCGCGGCGGACGCCACCGGCGACCCCGAGTATCTGCGGATGGCGGAGAAGATCGCGGGCGCCCTCGTCTACGGCCAGCGGCCGGAGGGCGGCTGGCACTATTTCATCGATTTCGACCCGTGGGGCATACCGGAATACTACGATCAGGTGGCTTCCCGGTGCTGGGGATGGGAGGAGTTCTACCATTACGGCGACAACTCGACGTTCGACGACGACGTCCACGCCGGCGCGACGCGGTTGCCTGATGTCCCTATATCTTACGACGCTCGACCCGCGCTGGCGCGCGCCGCTCGACAAGGCGCTCGAGTTTCGTCCTGGCGTCCCAGTTTCCGAACGGGGGCTGGCCCCAGCGTTTTCCGCTCCGCGACGACTATTCGTCCTATTACACGTTCAACGACGGGGTGACCATCAACAATATCCACCTGCTGCTCGAGGCCTATGAGAAGCTCGGCGACACGCGGCTGAGGGAGGCCGCCGGGCGCGGCATGACGTTCGTCGTCAAGGCGCAGCTCGCGCCGCCCCAGGCCGCCTGGGCGCTCCAGTACGATCACGATATGCGGCCGGCCAAGGCGCGGAACTACGAGCCGGCCGCCGTGTCCGTCGGCCAGACGCTCGAGTGCATCCGGAACCTCGAGATCTTCACCAAGATCACCGGCGACAGGGATTATCTGCGCGGCATCCCCGACGCCGTCCGCTGGCTCGAAAGCTCAACCCTCAACGGCGGCCGGGGCGCCGTCTACGAGGGGAAGACTTATACGCACGCGAGCTTCTACGAGCCCGGGACGAACCGGCCCATATACGCCCACCGGAAGAACTCGCTGGCCGAGGTCGACCCAAAGGACCCCAACAGGGGGTACTGGGTGGATTACGAGCTGGGCAATTTCACGCAACACTACGGCGAAGCCGGGAACGTCGATGTGGCCGCGGTCAAACGGGAGTTCGAGAGGGTGAGCGCTCTCGGCGCAGTTGAGGCACGGGCGGAATATGAGGGGGAGCGGGAGAGAGAGAGGCGCGACCGGCCCGGGAAAATCGACGCCGGCGAGGCCGACAAGATCATCGCCGCCATGGACCCCCGGGGAGCCTGGGTCGAGGATATGTTCGCGGTGAATTATCCGGATTTCCGGGACCGGTCGAAGGGCCGGACCATCCGGGCCATCAAACTGGCCACCGCCCAGAAGAATATCTCCAGGCTGCTCGATTTCCTGCTGTCGAACTGAAATAGCCTGAATTACTTCGCGAATCGAGGCGGCCCCCAGATGCGAGGCCCGAGGGGTGAAGCTGTACTCTTTGGTACGGCGAACTCCGAGAACAAAGCCGATGGGGCCGAATCTGCTCGCCCGAAGGGTAAAAAGCGCCGCCTAAAGAAAGATGGAAAAAAGACGAGGCGCTTTTTATGAATAAGTCAGAATAGATCAGTCACTCAGCAAATCGGAGGCCTTTCCGCCGCGGGTGATCATCCGGTCCAAGGCCGCCAGGTTGATCATCAGGTGCCGGGAATTATGGAAATGCTCCGCCCGCCGGGTGTGCGGTTCGTATGTCACGCGGCGGTCGCCCTCGTGCTGCCAGAGCGGGTAGCCGTATTTCTTGAGGACGCGCTTGGCGATCGTGAACTCGTAGATCTTCGAAAACAGCTCGGCGGACCAGGCTTCGCCGGTGTGCTCAAGGACCGCCAGCAACCCGACCAGCGCCTCGACATCGCAGTGGAGAGGCTTGCTCAAGTTCCAGGTGCAGTTGTCGACGTGCATGAGCATGCTCGCCACCCCGCCGTAGACATCGTCCCAGCCGACCTCCACGTGACGCCGGAGTCGTTCGGCGGCCGTATCGAAGAGCGTGCGGTCTTTCCGCCGCAGGCCCTCGGCGAGGATCATCCAGAGGGTCTGGATGGAGGTCCCGAAGGAGACCGTCTGCGCGTGGCCCCCCCCGGCGCGGCTGTAGTCATGGTTGAGGACCTCGTTGTTGAGCCGGTAATCGGGATTGAAGTGGCGGTTGACGACCGCGTCCACGGCCCGGGCGGCGACGGCCTCGACGTCGGGGTCGGACTTGTATTTCAGGAGCGATATGGTCACCGGCAGGAGGAGCATGGAGAGGCCCTGCCGCCGCGGCCCCGGGACCGGGTCGGCGCCGGTGATCGAATCGTAATCCGGCCGGTCGTAGATGCGGAGACATTTGTCCATGATGTCCTTGGCCAGCTTCCAGGTATCGGCGTCGCGCGCGGCGCGGGCGTATTCGGCCAGCCCGGCGGCGACATAGAGATCACCATAGACGGTGACATCCGCGGCGGCGGCCGGCTCCCCTTCCCGGGTCAGGCTGGTGGGCCACAGGGAATCCCCGTCGGGCCGGCTCTTGAGGATAAGATCCGCCGACCTTTTGGCGACGTCGAGGTACTTCTGCTCCTTGCTCAGCACATTATAGAGATAGGACCAGACCCAGATCCCCCGGCCCTCGTTGGTCGGGGTCTTCGAGGTGCCGAGCCGGGTGCCGTCGCGGTCGGTGTTCCAGAGGAAGCCCCCGAATTCCGCGTCGATCACGTATTTTTCCATGAAGGGCAGGAAATCATCGAAGAGGAAGGCATGGTATTGACCCCGCAATTCCTCGAGCGACAGGCCGGCGAGGCTGCGGACAGGCGGAGGGCTTTTTGCGGCCTGCCTTTTTGGCGCCCCATATCGGCCAGGCCGACGCCGTCGCGGCGGCACAAGCGGTTCCGATAAAGCTTCGTCGGTTCATGACCTTACCTCCTCAATTCCCCATTTTCCGGCTTCCAACAAATGGGATATTTAGTTGGCCTTAACCGTATGCCGGCCCGCGGGCAGCACGATACGGACGGTTTTCGTCTTCGCGTCGTAGACCGGGCCGGCCGGTGTGTCTTTCCCGTCAACCGCGATCGCCTTCGGCGCGGCGGGCACGGCCAGGCTGACTGTCGTTTCGGCCGCCGCCTCGATCTCCGCTTCCGTCACCGCCGCCGCACCCGAGCCCGTGACCTTGACCCCCGCGCTGAACGGCGCCGATCCGGAAAGGAGCGTACTCCCGGCGGCCACGAGGGTCGTCCCGCCGACCATGGCGAACCGCCTCTCCCCCGCCAGGTCGCTGACCACGGCGGCGTGGGCGTCCGTCGTCAGTCCGCCGCCCGCGCCCGCGATCTTCGCTCCGTCCGGGTTGATGAGCAGGCGGTCGCCGCCCACGGTGAACAGCCGCGCCCGGCCGGCCAGCGCCTGGACAGCCGTCTTGATGGCCGCGGGCTTCGTTCCGGCCGGCCCGGGCCTCAGCACGAACGCATTCTCCTGCGTCGCCGCGGGGGTCCCCGCCGCCGGCGCGATCGAAACATAATGGCCGTATTTTTCCGAATCCGGCCACTGCAGGTGCTTGACCGTCGTCCGCTTGGGCGCGATGAGGTCGACCGCCACCTGCCCTGTCTGCCGCCGGATGACGAAGCTCCGGGCCGGGCTGCTCGCGTTCACGTCGAGCGCCTTCTCCGCCACCACATACTGGCCGTCAGGCGCCGTATGCAGCTTGAACTCGACCTTAACCGGTTTCGGGGCGGCGATCTCGTCGTAAACCAGGTAGTATTGTCCCGGCATGTGCACCACGGACCGGAGGAACCGGGTGAGCTTCCCTTCATAACACGGCCCGGCATCGCCCACGACCCAACCCACCGCGGCCGACGTGAAGAACTCGGTAATGCTCCCCGGCTTCTCGCTCTGCCCCGCCCCGTCGACGAGTATCGTGTTGTGCCCCTCGGTCTGGGCGGTATAGACGTGCATGTTCTTGATCGCCTTCCGGTCCATTTTTCGCTCGGGCGGATAGTCCATGTCATAGATCTGGTAGCCCGGATCGGTGATGACCCATTCGTTGTCCCAGCCGACGAGGAAATGGTTCCGGTCGAGGTGGTTGTGGTGGTCGGCATAGCCGCTCTTGAAGGCCATGAGCGCGCCCGAATCCCCCCAGCCGTCGCGGAGGGCCGCCCATTCAACGCTCGGGAAACGCCGCCCGTACGGCCAATCCGCCGGCGCTTTGGCGATCGCCTTCGCCGCCTCGTCCGCCGTGCCGGCCTTCCCGAGATACCAGGCCGCCGGCGCGTCTTTCTTCAGCTTGACCATGGCCGACATCATCCCGGTCAGGGTCGGGCCGCAGCCCTCGACGCCGCCGTTGTCGCCGATCGCGGGCAGCATGTTCTGGCCGCCGCCCAGGAGCGTGAAATAGATCGGGAACTCGCGGGCGTGGGCGAGGTAATCGCCGGTCATGGCGTCAATGCCGCAGACGTCGTGGACCTGGAGGATGAGGTCCATGAAGTTGTCGATGGCGAAGCTGCCGTAGCCGAAGCCCTCGATAAGCCCGCCGTCGGTGCCCGCCACCTCGCGCCAGAAGCGGTCCATCTTGACGAGCGACTCGGAGACGTAGGTCGGCGCGTCCTCGATCTCGTCGAGGAGGACCATGCCGCCCACGCCCATGGCCACGTTGATCACGGCAAAGCCGTTGGGCCAGAGCAGCGGCTTCATCACGTACGAGTCTTCCTTGAAGCCCCAGGCGTGGATGAACTTCAACCCTTTCTCCAGGATGGCGGTCCGGATCGTCTTGCGCTCGCCGCGCTTCAGGTCGCCGTAGAGGAGGTCGTAGGCCGCCGACATGCCCCGGACGAGCGAGTGGGTGTCGAGGCAGGGGGCCTCGCCGTAGTCGGGGTCGGTCCACTGCGCCCAATCGGCCACGGCCAGCATGGTGGAGCGGGCGGCGTCGAAGCACTTGCGGTTGCCGCCGATGGCCCAGCCGCGGGCCGTCGCCTCCAGGTAGCCGCGGATCTCGGAGCAGATGCCGGTCCAGTAGGGCCAGGGCTTGTTGTAGGGATGCGGCTCCGGCATGGTGGGAGCCGGGAGCACGGCGAAGCAGTCCGTGTACGAGGTGGTCTTGGTTTTGGCCAGGGCCTTCTCCCCCGCCTCGATTGCCGCCTTGACGGCCGCCGGGTCGGCTTTGAGGGCGTTGAGCTCGGCGGGCGTCATGGTCAGGCGCGGATGGCCGGGGCGCTTGAGGGCGATCTCCGCGCCGAACGCCAAGGCGGCGGCGGACAGGCAGAGGATGACGGCCGCCGAGAGCGCAACGGCCTGACGAAGACGAAGGGCGAGCGGTCGATTCATGGGCGATTTCCTTTCGGTGGGATTTAAAAGAAGCATCAAACGGCGATTTTAAGCAAAAACCCAGGGCGGCGCAATAATAAATTCGTGACACAATACCAATTACCCCATTTATTCGGCCCGGGGGAAATTTGGTAAATTGGTATTGTGTCCCGAATTAAGATCGGCAAATTGAATGCTGTCACCGATTTCCGGGCAGGGAATTAACCTGAATTATTCACGAATCGAGGCGGCCCCCAGATGCGAGGCCCGAGGGGTGAAGCTGTACTCTTTGGTAAGCGAACTCCGAGAACAAAGCCGATGGGGCCGGATCGGTCGCCGAAGGGTAAAAAGCGCCGCATAAATAGAGATTGAAAAGAGACGAGGCGCTTTTTATGAATAAGTCAGGTTAAGTGTATTATGTAGGCGGTCCCCCGATTTCCTTCTGGAGGCGAAGATGAACAAGCTCACGGCCTGCGTGGCCATACTGGTCGGACTGATCGGCGCACCCCTGTCCGCGGCCGCAGGCGGCTCGGTCCCCGGCTCGCCCGCCTCCGCGGAGCAGCCGAAAGGCTCATTCAGCCTCGAACAGGTGCTGAGCGCGCCGTACCCGACGGACCTGGTATCGGCCCATGACGCCGACCGCCTCGCCTGGGTGTTCAACGAGGAGGGCGCGCGGAACGTCTGGACCGCCGCCGCCCCGGATTATGCGCCCGTTCGCCTCACGAACTACGCGCCCGACGAGGTGTTCGAAATGCCGGGCCTGGCGATCACCCGCGACGGCTCGGTCGTCGTTTACGTCCGAGGCGGAGATCCGAACAGCCAGGGCTGGGTCACGAACCCCACGAGCGACCCGGCCGGCGTCGAGCAGGCCGTCTGGGCGGTCCGCGCGACGGGCGGCAGCCCGTGGCGCGTCTGCGCCGGCAACAGCCCGGTCATCTCGCCGGATGGCCGGTGGGTCCTCATCGTCAAGGACGGCCTGATCTATCGCGCGCCGCTCCGCGACCCGAGCCCTTCGGGGGAATCGCCGGAGCCCGAGCTTCTCTTCAAGGCCGCCGGCAGGAACGGCGACCCGGCCTGGTCGCCCGACGGCGCGCGGCTGGCGTTCGTCTCGAGCCGCGGAGACCACAGCTTCATCGGCGTCTACGATCCCGGCAAAAACAAGATCACCTGGCTCGCGCCGGGCGTCGACCGCGACACCGAACCCGCCTGGTCGCCCGACGGGAAGCGCGTCGCCTTCTTCCGCGGGCCGGGCGCGCAGTACGACGAAAAGGTCGATTATCTGAACCCGCCCGTCCCCTCGATCGTGGTCGCCGACGCGGAGACGGGAGCCGGGCAGGAGTTCTGGAGCCCCGCGGGAAAAGAGCCGAAATACTGCTCGATCCGGAACCTGACCTGGACCGCGAACGGCCGGATCCTGTTTACGGCCGAGCGCGACAACTGGAACCACGTGCACGCGCTGGCCGCTCCGGCCGCGGGCGGAGGCGCGGCAGCCGCCGCCTCGGACGAACCCGTCGACCTCACGCCGGGCGACGGCGAGGTCGAGCACCTTTATTTATCGCGCGACGGCGCCACGGTCTATTACAGCGGCAACCACGCGGACATCCACGGCCGCCACATCTACAAAGCCCCCACCGTCGGCGCCGGGAAAGCCGCGCCGCTTACGGCCGGCCCGACGATCGGGAGCTATCCCGTGCCCCTCGCCAACGGCCGGGACGTCGCGTTCCTGCAGGCCACCGCCAGGCAGCCGATGTCGATCGCCGTCGTGCCCGCCGCGGGCGGCCCGAGCCGCGTCATCGCGCCGCGCGGCCTTCCCGAGGGATTCCCGACCGATGCGCTCGTCGTTCCCGAGCTCATCATCGTCAAGGCGCCCGACGGCTTGGATGTCCCCTGCCAGCTCTTTCTCCCCCGCGGCGCCAAGGCGGGGGACCGCCGCCCCGGGATCGTCTTTTCGCACGGCGGACCGATGCGCCAGATGCTCCTCGGCTGGCATTACATGGAGTTCTACTCCGAGGCTTACGGCATCAATCAGTATTTCGCGAACCGGGGCTATGTCGTGATCTCCGTGAATTACCGGAGCGGCATCGGCTACGGCCGTTCGTTCAGGGTTCGCCCCGATGCGGGCCGGCGCGGCGCCTCCGAGTACCAGGATGTCCTGGCGGGCGCGAAGTATCTCCAGGGCCGCCCCGAGGTGGACCCGCAGAGGGTCGGGCTCTGGGGCCTCTCCTACGGCGGGAACCTGACGGCCATGGGCCTGTCGCGGAACTCCGATATCTTCAAGGCCGGGGTCGACCTGGCGGGCGTCCACGACTGGTCCACGTCGCGGAGCGCCCGGGGCGAACAAACCCCGGAAGAGCGGAAGCTGGCTTTCGAATCGTCGCCCGTGGCCGCCGTCAAGACCTGGACCTCGCCCGTTCTCTTCATCCACGGGGACGATGACCGGAACGTCAACTTCGCCCAGACGGTCGACCTCGTGCAGAAGCTCCGCGCCAAGGGCGGCGTCCATGTCGAAATCATGGTCCGTCCCGACGAGCCGCACGAGTTCAAGCTCCGGAAGAACCTGATGGACGCCTACAACGCGACCTTCGAATTCCTCGACCGCTTCCTCAAGAAATGAATTCGGGACACAATACCAATTCCCCAATTTACAAGTGACAGGAAATCGGTGCCAGCATATCAATTCCGCGTTTTCGGCGCTCCTCTCTCTGGGGCAGCGTATGCGGAATGATGTATTATGCATGCTGTATTCCCACTGATTGAGGCGGAAATTCGGTAATTGGTATTGTGTCCCGAATTTGAATTGGGAGGGAGCAATGCGCGAGATGCTGAAGAATCGAGTGGCGATCCGGGGCCGCCGCGGTCTTCCTTATAATCCTCGGCCTCGGCGCTTCGGCCGGGTCGCAAGCATCGAGGCCTTCGCCAGCGACGCCCGCGGCTCAAGCGGCGCCCCGACCCGAACCCCAGCCCGGCGCGCGCCTCCTCGCCCCCGAATACTGGCGGGCCCATGCCCTGAAAGACCTCATCCCCTACTGGGCCGAGCACGCCCCCGACCCGGCCAACGGCGCCTTCTTCATGAACCTGTCGCGCGACTGGAAGCCGCTGCCGCCCTACGACAAGGTTCCGGCCCTGGTCAGCCGGCACGTCTTCGGTTTCTCGGCGGCTTTCCTTCTTTCCGGCGATCCCAGGTATCTCGACATCGCCCGCCAAGGCGCCGACTACCTCTTCGAGCACGCCTGGGACCCGCAATACGGCGGCTGGTTCGACAAGCTGACGCGCGACGGCCGGCCCCTCGTCGAGACAAAAAGCATTTCGCTCCAGCTCTACACCAACGTCGGGCTCACGGCTTACTATATCGCCTCGGGCGACGAACGGGCCCTGTCGTTCGTCCGCAAGTCGGTCGACATCCAGCGCGCGAAAGGACACGATCCCGAGGCCGGCGGCTACGTCCAGGCCCTCAACCGCGACCTGAGCGTCCTCGATTTCGGCAAGAATAAGCATGCCCATTACGGATACGTCGGGTCGCTGCTGCTCAACCTCTACCTCGCAACCCAGGACCCGGAGGTCCTCGCCTGGGAGAAAGAGCTCGCGGACCTGTCCCTCGCCAGGATGTTCGACCAGCACGGCTGGATCCACGGCTTCCGCAGCCGGTTCGACCGCGAGTGGCGGCGGACCCCGGCCCTCGTCGACGGCCGCGAGGTCGTCTCCGTCGGCGCCGAGCTCACGGCGGCCCTGGCCTTCCTCAGGCTCTTCCACCAGACGGGCGACCGCAAGTACCTCGACGCCGGCCGCCGGCTCGGCGACCTGCTGACGCGATACGGGTTCGACCCCGTCCGCGGCTGCTGGTACGACCTCATCGAGACCGCCCCGCCCCACCGCCCGGTCGCCCAGCCCACCGTCTGGTGGTGGGTGCAGATCTACGGATCCTTCCTCCAGCTCCAGCTCTACCATCTGACCGGCGACCCGGCCTGTCTCGCGACGCTCGGAAAGAGCGAGGAGTTCTACGCCGCGTATTTCCACGACCGCGAGCGGGGCGGCGTTTTCGGGAGCGTTAAGCCCGACGGCACGGTCATGGGCGAAGGGCGCAAGGCGTCCGATTCCGATTGGCACACAAGCTACCACGAGATGGAGCACGCCCTGCTGAATTATCTTTATCTCAACCTGTACGTGAACGGGACGCGGGCCACCCTCAATTACCGCCTGGACGGCCCCCGCACTCACTATGTATCGCTCGTCGACGACCCCGCGGTGCGCATCTCGGGGGTGACGATGGACGGGAAGCCGTGGACGGGCTTCGACGCCGCTCAGCGTTCGGTCGTCGTGCCCGAGGGAAAGGCGCACGCCGTCGAGGTGACGTTCATGCCGGGCGTTGCACCCGCCGTCCCGGCCGCAGGGCGCTCCGGCAATTGAACAATTCGGGACACAATACCAATTCACCCTTTTTTAGACGCAAATCGGGGGACAGCATACGTAATGCACTTATTTCCCCCCGGTCAACCTTCTGACCTCATTAATCTCTGCACTCAGATCACATTGCCAGACTGGCTTGGATAATTAAGTGTATCAGGTATGGCGTCCCCGCGAGCGCGCCCGCAAGTGATGCGCTGACTTACAGGCTCGACGCCGAAAACGTGTCGCCCTGGGAGAGGTCGCCGGACTTGAACCCCTTCAGAAACCAGCGGACGCGCTGTTCCGAGGTCCCGTGCGTGAACGCGTCCGGCACGACGTAGCCCTGGGTCATCTTCTGGATCCGGTCGTCGCCCACGGATCCCGCCGCGTTGATCCCTTCCTCGATGTCCCCCTCTTCCAGGATGTTGGCCATCCGCTGGGCGTGATGGGCCCAAACGCCGGCCAGGAAATCCGCCTGCAGCTCGAGCCGGACTGTCAGGGCGTTATATTCCGGCTCGCTCATCTGGTTGCGCAGCGGCATGACCTGCTCCATGATCCCCAGCTGGTTCTGCACGTGGTGGCCGATCTCGTGGGCGATGACATAGGCCTGGGCGAAGTCCCCGGGCGCGTTCAGCTTCCGCTGCATCTCGGCGAAGAACCCGAGGTCGATGTACACCTTCTGGTCGCCGGGGCAATAGAACGGTCCCGTCGCCGCCTGGGCCATGCCGCAGGCCGAGTCCGTCAGGTCGGTGAACAGCACCAGCGTGGGCTCCACGTAGGTCCTTCCCTGGGCGCTGAAGAGCGTGTTCCAGACGTCCTCGGTGTCGGCCAGGATGACGGAGACGAACCGGCCCGCTTCCTTCTCTTCGGCGGTCAGCGGACGGCTCTCGCCGGGCGACCCCGCGTCCGTCGACAGTTGAAGGTCCGGGACGTTTTCGCCGAGGTTCCCGCCCAGGAGGAGGTAGAGGACGATCAGAACGATGCCCCCGATCCCTCCGCCGGCGGCGATCTTTCTGCCGCTCACGCCGCGGCGGTCCTCGACGTTCGAGCTTTCTCTTCTATTCTGCCATCGCATCGTGATACTCCTTGTGGAAGTCGACGGAAACAGGCCGCCATGCGGGACGGCCCGGCTTTTTCGAAAAACGGACTTCCGGTCCGAATCCTATCCACCCCGCTTCGGGCTCTCAATAAGGGCGGATCCGGACGGGTGAAAACGAAAGCGAACGGCTTACTTCGCCTTCTTCAGCTTGGCCGCCGTCTCAGACTGGCTCTTGCGCTTCATGTCCATGGTGTGAGCGCGCTTGTAAGTCTGGATGTCCACGAAGCGCCCCTTGCTGTCGCGAACGGCATAGAGCTTCGTGCCCTTCGAGCTCCGTAGGGTGGTTCTTTTAGCCGGCATGGATGACCTCCGTTGACCGAGAGATTATCATATCGCTCCGTTCAGGCGAACGCAACGGAAATTCTTGTCAGAACTTCCGGGAGATGCCCGCGATGAAGATGATGTCGTTTTCCTTGATCCCCAGGCCGACGGGCCGGCTGTCGTAATTGTCGATGAAGGTCAGCTTGACCGCCCAGCTGTTGGTGATGGCCGTGACCAGGTTCGCCTCCAGGCGAAGAAAATAGCGACCGAGGTCGGAGACCTCGCCGGTGATCTCGGCCTTCTCATTGAACTCGGAGGTCTTCGAGATCTTCCAGATCAAGGCCTGGCCGCCTTTGAGGCCCAGATAGCTGTCCGAATCGCTGTTGTCATAGTAATCGGTCAGAACCTCGCTCAGGCCGGCGTCCAAAATTAGGCTGAGGGCTTCTTGAGCGACGACCTTATAGCCGGCGCCCACGGCGGGCATAAAACGCGAGCTGTAATTCTTGAACCGGTCGTGGAGAGCTTGGATCTCATAGTAGGAGAACAGCCGGGCCGTGTGAGCCCAGTTGAGGCGGCTGGCGATCAGCCCGGATTCGGCACTCGTCTCGTCGTCCGCTTCGGCGAACAGATAGATGCCTTTATTCTCCCACATCAGGTTCTTGCCGACCGGCCCGCCGGCCGCAAAGCTGAACGAGAAATTTGATGACTGCGTGTTCCCGCGCGCCAGGGACAGCCCCAAGGACACGTCTCCCTGCCAGTGGGGGACTTCCGCCTCTTTTTCCTGGGCGAAGCCCGTGAAAGCGCCGAACAGGCAGAGGACGGCGGTGAGGATCCCGGCCGCGAATCGGCGGTTATGCATTTTTGATCTCCCAGAATTCCGGTTTTCGTTTCCCCCGGTGATCCCCGCGGGCGAAATGATATTTTACCGCAGTGCCGGGCGTTCGACAACCCGGCGCCGATCCTATTGATCCGTCCTCAGGTGATCCTTGATGAGCGCCGAAGCGGCTTCGTCACAGGCTTTGGGCGCAACCGGCGGGCCCTGGTTCGTGACGATGAGCACGGCGAAATCCTTCAACGGAGCCACCCAGGCGACGGCCAGGTTCATCGTGTTGCTGCCGGTATGCGTCAGCACCTGTCCGCCTCCCCAGTCGCGCTCCAGGACGATCCAGCCGAGCGCATAGTTCCCGTCGAAGAGCGGCGTCTGCAGCATCTCGTAGATCGCCGGGTTGAGGAGGGCTTTCTCGCGGCGCGTGCCGCGCAGAATGTCGGCGATGAACTTTGACCAATCGGCCAGGGTGCAATGGACCCTGCCGGCCGGGCCCACCACGGGCGGGTTGTCCGCGTCCGGCCCGTTATTTTTGACGGGCTGGCCGTCGGCCTCGTGGCCCCAGGGCTGGTCGACCTGGCCGGCAGTGCCGACGCCGCCGAAACCGGCACTCGTCATGCCCAGGGGCCCGAAGACCATTCTCTTCATCAGCTCTTCCCACGTATCGCCTGCCGCCTGCTCGGCCATCGCACCGGCGACGACATAGCCGAGGTTCGAATAGAGGAACTTGGCCCCGCCCTGGACATCGAGCTTAGCCAGCGCGGCCGCCCTGACCGCTGCCAGCCGCTGCTCCCTGATCGGCTGAGCGCGCGGGATCATCCCCCAGGGGGCGTTGGCCGGAAGCCCGCTGTGGTGCGAAAGAAGCTGGCGGATCGTGATCTTCCCGAACTCCGGGGACGCGGCCGCGGCGGTGATCTCCGGGAACATCTCGCCGACCGTCGTCTCCCATTTGAGCTTCCCCCCTCGATAAGGGCGGCGATGAGGAAGGCGGTCATCGCCTTGGTATCCGACCCGAGATGCCATTGATCTTCCGCCGTGGCGGCGAGATCCGTGCCCGCCTTGCGCACCCCGACGACGCCGATCGCCTCGAGCCCCTTGCCGGTCACGACCGCCGCGCCGAGCGCCGGCAGCCCGTGCTCCGTCCGGATGGGCTCCAGGATGCCGGACAGGTCTTTGACTTCGGCCCCGTCCTTATTTTGGGCGGCGGTTCCGCCCCCGGGCGCCTCCGGCTTTCGAACGGCATCGCCGGTGGCCGCACCGCCGAGAGACGCGATCAGAGCGACGATCGCCAACCGCCGCGCGACCTTGCCCGCGACACGTCTCATCCGCCCGTCTCCCCTACCACAAGTCCTGCGTCAGCGTTTCGAGCGGCGGCAGGCCCGCATCGAGCCTCTTGACCAACTCCTGGAAGCGCCGCTGGAGCTTCCACCAGACGGCCAACTCGACGTCGAACTTCGCCAGCGCGACGTTCAGCCGGAAGGGCCTGAACTCCGCCAGCCACGCCTCCCTGAACCTGTCCTTGATCACCGATACCGCGTCCATCAGGTCCGAGGTGCGCGTGTGGTACTTGAAGCTCACCTCGTTGTGGATGAGGTTGAAGGCCGCCTCCCTGTCGGGTTTGGGCCCAAGCTCGCGCCAGAAATCGGCGATCTCGCGGGCGTAGATGTGCTTGAGGGCGGCAAAGTCGATCATCCGGGCGCAGGCCTCGAGCGAAATGAAGGTGGCCGGGTCGGCGCCCGACGCCCCCGCCCGCAGGGTGTGGGCCAGCGCTTCGTCGCAGGCGAGCCGCGTGTCGCGAAGCGCCTGCCGCTGGGCGTCGCTCTTGTCGAGCACGGCGGCCGCGAACGGGTTCTCGAAAAAGACGGCGATCGTTTCGTGGCTCGTCGCCTCCTGGAGCGACGTCTCGGCCCGGGCCAGCGCCTCGAACGCCCCGGCCGCCTCGGCCGCGATGCCGGGCGGATAAAGCCGCGCCGCGTAAGCTTCGAAGAACCCCGCCCTGTCCACGGGGCCCGCCTGCCAGCCCGCCACCGCCGCGTAAGCGAGTGCCGGCCTCCCCGGCCGCGTCAGGGTCTGCGTATCGTCGGTCCAGCCGGACTGGTAAAGGCCCAGCGCCCCGTGCTTCCGGCCGGCCGCCGCCAGCAGGTCGAGGTTCCGAAAGCTCCGGTCGTAATCGGTGACGAGCCAGCTCCAGTTGATGACCGCCGACAGCAGGCTCACCGGGACTCGGCTCCGGACAAAGGGCTCGAGGATGCGGTCGTAAAGGGGCGGGTCGAGCGGGAAATACTTCCAGACAAAAGCCGTCAGGCCGGGAGGCAGGTCGCCGATGATCGTCGGGAACTTCTCCATCATGTCCGCGTACGCCAACGGCCGCTTGCCGTGGCGGGCGATGATCTCCGCGACCTGCTTCAGCCGCCTGAGGTAAAGGTCCCCCGGGTCGACGCCGATCTTGGCGGCCTCGCTCCGGATGAGCCAGGTCTCGTCGAACCCCATGTGGAAAAACGGGCTGGGGAAGAGGCGGGCCATCTGCCCGATCCAGTCCTCGAGGAGCGGGCCGATCCGCGGATCCTCGCCCTTGAACTCGCCGCCGTGCGCGATCACCGCGAGGTCGGCGTAGCGCTCCATGCGAAAAAGGTCGTGGAGGTGGCCGTAGAGTTCCATGTTCGGGACGACGTCGATGTGCCGCTCGCGGGCGTAGTCGATGACGGCGCGGACCTCTGCCTGCGAGTAGCGCGCCTCGGCCATGAGGGTCGGGAAGCCTTCGAGCTCGACCGAGGCCTCCGTGTAGAAAAGATACTGGTTCGTCTTGAAGCGGGCCAGAAAATCGAGCTGGCTTCGCACTTCCTCCGGCGTCGGGAGCTGGGCGTGGCTGAAGTCCATCATGTAGCCGCGGTAGGCGAAAGCCGGCCAGTCGCGGACGTCGGCCTCGGGGAGCGACGCGGCCTCGCCCCGCCCCTCGACCATCTGCCGGAGCGTCTGGGCCGCGTAGTAGAGGCCGGCCGAGGACCGGGCCTCGAGTATCGCGCCCTGAGGAGTGACGCGGACTTCATAGGACTCGCGCGATCCCGGACCTGCGATTTCGTCGGGGACGGGGAGCGCGGCGGCCTCGCCCGTGCGGCGGAAGATGACGGCGGGCGAGGGAGAAGATGACGGCGGAGGCGTGTCCGCCGGTTTTTCGGCGACGCGCACCTCGGACCCGCACGCCTCGGTCAGCCAACCGGCGAGCTCGCGGGCCGCGAAAAGGTCCTCGGCCGCCGGCGCCGTCCCGTCGATCCGGATGACGAGCCTTTGGACCGGGAGCCGGCCGGAGCCGTAACGGACCTCTTGCGGCGCGGGGAGAAGCGCGTTGTGCCCGGCCGGCGCGGTGGCCGGAGCGGGGACTTGGGCGGGAGCCCGGGAGACGGCCGCTGCCGCCGCCGGGGCCAGCCCGCCAGCCGCCAAGAAAGCTAAAACCCAGGCGGTGAAAAATGCGGAATCCCTTCGGATCATCTTTCGCATCATGAGTGACCTCACATCCCCTGGCGGTGCAGTTCGACCAGCATCCGGACGGCGGCGTCGACCAGCATCTCGCCCGAACCCGGAGCGACACGCGAGCTGATGACCTCGTAGGCGCCTTGGTCGTAGGCCTTGAGGTTCGGGATATAGCCGATCGTGTCGTTGGCCAGCTCGGCGACGATCGTGAACCGGAATGGCGAGGCGGTTTTTATGGCCAAGCCGAGCTCGGTGAAGGCCTCGCCGGGCAGCCCCACCCAGGCGATATCGTCCCCCAGGGCAACGACTTGGACTTCAGCCCCCACGGGGCGGCCGGCGCGCGCCTCGACGTCGAGGATCCTGAAAGCCTTCACCAGGTCCATGAAGTTTGACCAGTTCGGCTTGTCTCCCATAGTGGGAACGACCGTCTTGGCCCAGGCGAGGTCCGCGGGCGTAACCTCGCGAAGCGCCAGGTTGACAACCTGGCTTTTTGCCCTCAGCGGCCCGCCGGAGGTTCTCTCGAGGCGCCGCATCGTCTTCAGCGCCTGGGCGGCCAGCACGGTGCCGAGACGGGCGGCTTCTCCGTGGCTCGTCTGCGGGCTGTCCCAAGCGACATCGAAGTGGTTGACGTTGCCGGCGCAGCCGACGGTGAACAGCGTGACGAGACCGCCTCCCATCGCCTCGTTGAGGAGACGGGAAAGCGTGTAAGCATAGTCGGCCGAGTATTCGGTCCCGCCCACGGTGTCTTGGTGCATCGCGAAGTTCACGCAGGCGGCGACCGGATTGGCCTCGGGGGTTTCGAAGAAGATGACCGGGACGTCAGGGTCGATCGGTCCGGCGGGCCGGACGATATCCCGGTTGAGCTTGCCCGGGTTGAACCTCACCGAGCCGTCCTTCATGAAGAACCGGCGGTTAAAGGAGATCGACTCCTCGCGGCCGCGCCCGGCGGAGACCCGGACGGGCTGAACCGCGGCGGCGGCCAGACGCACGCTTTCGGCGATCATGCCCGGCAGGTCGGCCAGGTATTTTTCGCCGATCCGGCGCATCTCACCCTCCGCCTTATGGCGGTTGCCCGGGACAAGGAGCACCGGGCCGGTGTGGCAATGCGTCGCGCTGATCATCACGTTCCCGGCGGCCAGGCCCGAGCCGCGCTCAATCAGTCGCCGCGCGTCCTCGACGACCTGGCGCGGCAGGCCGATGATATCGCACGCCACCAGCGCCGCGCGCGTCCCGCCCGACTCGAGGACCAGGGCTTTGGCCCAGAGGTCGTCATGAACGCCGGAGGCCGCGCGGCTGTAATAGTAACCCGCCATCGGCGCCCCGGGGGGCGGGGTGATCTTGACCGCGCCGGCGCCGAGACGAAGCTCACGGGCGTCCTGCGGTCCGGGAGGCCCTTCGGTCAGCCCGGGAACGGCCGCGGCCAGAGTGATTGCCAAGAACCCGACGAGCATCTTCATTTCAAACACCATGCCTTTTCAGTGGATTCCGGGACGGACGCCTTCTCGAGGGCCGCCCGCAAGTCGACTTTGGATGGTAGGATATCATGAGCCGGGCTGTCAACGCCGGGGCGCCCGGGAAGCCGGACCAGCCGGCTCAGCTAGCCTGAATTATTCACGAATCGAGGCGGCCCCCAGATGCGAGGCCCGAGGGGTGAAGCTGTACTCTTTGGTACAGCGAACTCCGAGAACGAAGCCGATGGGGCCGAATCGGTTCGCCCGAAGGGTAAAAAGCGCCGCCTAAAAAGAGAGGGAAAAAAGACGAGGCGCTTTTTATGAATAAATCAGGCTAAATGGGGAATTGATATCCAGGTACCAATTCATTAGCAAGGTACCAACTCACACGAGGCGACCTGTCAAACAGCCCGAGGAAATTGGGGAATTGGTATTGTGTCCCGAATTGGCTCAATGGCCGGAGTCGATGCCCGCGAGCCGTTCCTGGACCCGCCGCAGTTCTTCCTGGGCTTTCTTGAAAAGCTGTCCCTTATTGGCCAGGGTCTCGAGCTCCCGTGTTTCGTTCATCGCCTGTTTCAGCCTGTTGATACGCTTGAGAAGCTCCGCCTCCCTCTGCTTCAGCCTGATGCGTTCTTCGGTGCTCACGGTTCCAAACCTCTTTCCTCCGGCTCTCGAGGCAAGGCGTCGCCCGCCCAAAGGGCCATTTCAAGCCCATCGCGCGCCACCTGCGCCTATATTTTCTACGATATAGGGGATGGGGCCCGAATGTCAAGGAGTCCGGCCGGGAGGGCGTGTCCCCCGGCAGAGACAGCGGTCAATCCGGGTTGGAGCCGCTAAGCTGCGTCCAGCCGCTGTTATTAAAAAGCCATAGGCCGAGCGCGCCGAAATCGACGATGATCTCCTCGCGGGCGTCCGCGTCGAAATCTCCGACCAAAATGCTCTCCGCGTTGACGCCCGAGAGCTGCGCCCAGCCGCCGAGGCTCCAGCCCCACAGCCCGACAGCGCCAAAATCCACCGCGGCCTCATCGTCGCCGTCCCCGTCCGCGTCGGCCGCGGCCAGGCCGTCGGCGTCCACGCCGCTGAGCAGGCCCCAGCCGCTGCCGACCCAGAGCCAGAGGCCCACCGACCCGAAATCGCCGGCGAGTTCCTGTCCGCCGCCCGAAACGAAGTTGCCGCCGTACAGGTTATCGGTCAGCACGCCGCTCAGCTGGGTCCAGGCGCCGCTGTCCCACAGCCAAACGCCGAGGGAGCCGAGCCCGGCCGCCACGGCGTCCCGGCCGTCGCCGTTCGTGTCCGCCGCGACCAGGGCGTTCGCGTCGGCGCCCGTGAGCTGCGTCCAGACGCCGCTGTCCCAGATATAGAGCCCGGGCGTGCCGAGGTCGGCGACGATCTCCTTCCCGGCGTCGGCGTCGGTGTTGGCCACGATGACGTTCTGCGGGTCGAGGGAGGTGAGGTTGACGAACGTCCCGGCCTCCTGCCGCCACCACAGGCCGAGGGACCCGAAATCGGCGAATATCTCGTCCACGGCGTTGGCGTTCGTGTCGGCGGCGGCCAGCGACTCGGGGTTGGTGCCGCTGATCTGGCTCCAGGAGCCGCCGTTCCAGAGCCAGAGGCCGGCCGTCCCGAGGTCGGCGGCGAGCTCTTTGGAGCTGTCGGCGTCGATGTTCAGGGGGAGCATGTGCTCGGGGTTGCTGGTCGTGAGCTGCGACCAGGCCCCGGCGTTCCACATCCAGGCGCCGGCCGCGCCGAAGTCAATGGCCGCCTCGTCCGCGCCGTCGCCGTCGAAATCGCCCACGGCATGCTTGCCGGCGTCTTCGCCGCGGACCTTCTGGAGCGAGACCGAGGGGTCGCCGTAGAGGTTGAAATCGTAGTAGTTCATCAGCCGGGTATTGGATTCGGGCGTCATCGCCTGTTTGGCCAGGGCGAGCGCTTTGCCGGCGTCGTACTTGTTGGCGGCCAGGCGCTTGACGTACTCGTAGCCGATGCCGGAGTTCGTGGTGCTGCCGTCGAACCCGCCGTAGACGACGCCCGTGTTGAACCAGGAGACCCGCGTCGCCGAGACTGACCCGATGCCGCCCTTCTTAAGAACGGAATAGGCCAGGTTGCCGGTATTCTCCGGATAGGCGTTCGTGCAGGAGCACTGGTAGGTGAACGCGGGATGGGCGTCGTCGAGCGACGCGCAGTCTCCATTGGTGAAAAGGTTGCCGTCCCAGTTGGGACTGTAGCCGACCGCGGTGGTCGTCGCGCTGCCGTGGCCCCACCAGCAGACGACGCCGTAGTCGTTGGCCGCCCAGCGGGCGCGGACGACCGTCCCGCCCCGGAGCTCTTCCTCGCTCGTGTAGGCGGAATTGTCGGCGGGGAAGGCGGTTCCCTGCTGGTACTGCCGCCAGGAGGCCCAGCCGTTCGGGGTGAGGTAATCGTCCCGCATCTGCTCGGCAAGGGGGGCGCCGTCGTAAGCCGCCTGAGAATAGCTCATCGGCAGGAGGATGCTCTTCCGCCAGGCGATGGACGAGGCGGAGGCCCGCTCGTAGTCGACGATCTTCTGGAGGATCGCGTCCAGGGTCGTATAGTCGGCGCCGTAGACGGGGATCCGGCCGACATAGACCTCGGCCGTGAAATCGACGCCGCCCGTTCCCATGTCCACCGACCACTCGCCGAAGTAGCCGTCGGCGTCCTTGTCCCAGTTGCCGGTGAGGTCGGCGTAGAAATGATCCGTGGGCGCATCCTCGTCGGCACCGCTGCCCAGCCGTGGCCAGCACATCTTCATGGGCACGTCGCCCTCGCCGCTCTCGTAGGGAGAGGGGTTGCCGATGAGGAGGACGTATTTGATCCCCAGGGCGAGGTAATTCGACTTGAGCCACTCGCGGATCTTCTCGGCCTTGCGGTTCGGCGATTGGCCGGTCATGGCCCCCCAGGTCGTTTCGGTGACGACATTGACGGTGTGGTCCATGTCCTGCTTATGGGCGATGAAGCCGCTGAGCTTGGCGCTGCCCGCGACGATGGCCCCGGTCGTGATGATGACGTAATCCGAGGGCGTGAGCGCCGCCGGCGCGTCGGAGGCGGGCGCGGCATACCAGGCCGCGGCCTCGCCGTAATTCAGGAAGGTGTCGCGCGCGACGTCGTCCATCAGGTCGTCACGGAGGGCGGTCGCGCTGGCCGCTTCCCCGGTCCTCGAGTAGGCGATCTGGATATCCGCCCGGCGGATGAGGCTGAGCGCGCCCGTTTCGGGAGCGTACCGGAAGGGCGAGAACTCGACCCTCACGAACTTCCATTTCCTGAGCTGCGAGACGGCGACGATGCTCACGGCGGGCTCGCGGCGCGGCGGAGTCGGGGGCGGGCGAGGTCAGCCACTGGCCGTCTTTCCAGGCGCTGTCGGGAGGGCAGGTCTTGACGGTGAAGAATCCCGGGAGCTTCTGCTCGTCGACCGCGGTTACGGTGAGACGGAGGCTCGCCCAGTCGACGTCGGGCGGGAGCGCGATGTCGAACACGCGGCGGGGCAGCATCGGCCGGCCCGGGACGGCGGACATCGGGAAATCCGTCAGCCGGGGGACGTCGTAGCCCGACGCGTCCTTGGCCAGCTGGGGGGCGTCGGCCTTGAGCGTCACGGAGAGAGTGTCCGCCGAGGCGGCGGCCACGGCGGCGAGGATGATGACCAGCGAGAGTGAAAAAACGCGCGCACCGATTTCGCGCTGACTGTGTCTCATGGCGCCTCCTGATCTTTCCCCGTTCAATCCGATATCTTTGGCGTTTAATAGCAAAATGACTTGCCCATGTCAAGCGCCCGGCCTGAGCGCCGGTTCGAGACCGCATCTCTCCGCGTTTGCTTTTTCCCGTTATCGGAGCGAAAATACGATTTTAGGCCAGCGTCGACACCGGTGGGCGCTCAAAGGAGAAACACGATGGGTATTTTTGGGAAGTCTTTCAGCCAGAAAGTCCAGGAGGCCGTATCGGCTCTCGGCGGGTCTATCCCGGGCGTCCGCGGCCTCAAGGCCACGGTCGACGGCAAGGTCGTGACGCTCGAGGGCGAGGCCGACACGATGGAAGCCAAGGGCCGGGTTATGACCGAGTTCAATAAGCTCGTCAACACCGAGAACACGATCAACCGCCTCCGGGTCAAGGAAGCGCCGGCCGCCAAGCCGGTGCCGCCCCTCACGCCGGCGCCGCCGCAGGCGGGGGACGTGACGACCTACGTCGTCCAGAGCGGAGATACCCTGAGCGCGCTCGCCCAACGCTTTTACGGAAAGGCCAGCCTCTATCCGAAGATCTTCGAGGCCAACCGGGACATCCTGAACAACCCCGACCTCATCAAGGTCGGCCAGAAGCTGAAGATCCCGAAGTAGACCCGAGAGTCCATTAGGGATTTCCCGGCGGCGGGAAAGGGTTACGGAGGATGACAGGAATCCTGGCGGCGTTTCGGCCTGGCCGCGGCGACCGGGCTGAACGCCTATCTGCCCCTATTGATCGTCGGCTTGCTGGCCAGGACCACCACGCTCATCACCCTCAAGGCGCCGTGGAATGCCCTGGCGAACCCGGGGGTGCTCGTGGTCATCGCCGTGCTCCTGGCGATCGAGATGACCGTCGATAAGATCCCGGCGGTCGATACCGTCAACGACATCATCCAAACGATCTTCCGGCCGGCCGCGGGCGCCATCCTGTTCGCCGCGAGCAGGAACATCATCAGCGATGTCAGCCCGGTTCTGGCGATGATCTGCGGATTGGTGATCGCGGGCGGCGTGCACACGGCCAAGTCCGTGTCCCGCCCGGCGGTCACGGCCGGGACGCTGGGCACGGCCAACCCCTTGGTCAGCCTGGCGGAGGATGCCGTTTCCGGAGTGACAACCTTGTTGGCGGTCGTCGCGCCGGTACTGCTGGCGGCGCTGATCGTTCTGGGCGCCTACTGGGTCATCCGCTGGCGCCGCCGCAAGAACAGGGATTAAGGGCTAGACGGCCCTCTTCTTAAACAGGCTGTAAATGAATAGGATCACCAGGGCCCCGACCACGGAGCCGATGAAGCCGGCGGTTTCACCCGGCTGATAGATCTTCAGCCACTGTCCGCCGTAAGAGGCAACGAAGGAACCCGCGATCCCGAGCAGAATGGTGACAATCATGCCCATATCCTGCCTTCCGGGGAAAATGAACTTGGCGATGATCCCGGCCGCCAAACCTAAAAGGATCGTCCAGACTATATGCATGGATAGCCTCCTCTACTAAATTTGAGTGAGTTCCTGATTAATATAGAAGGCGGCGCGCAAAGTCAAACACCCCTTCCCCAAAATTCCACCACACTCAACGTCATAGAGCCGCGACGGCGCGGCCGGGCCGGCGGGCCGGCAACGCCTACTTTTTCTTGGGTGTCGCAAGGTAAATGTTGCCCTTCGCCTCGCCCATCCAGAGGGCGAGTTTATCCTTGGCCACGGCCACCGTGCCGTTGCCCCGGGGAAAATTCAAGTTTATGCCGCCTTGCGTGGGCCGATAGACCAACCGCGTGGCCCCGTCCGCTCCTTTCGACCCCGGCTCGAGCTTCTGGGCCCACAGAGAACACGCGCCGTCCCTTTCCGAAAGATAAAACAGGTGGTTCCCCGCGGGAGACCAGGCCGGGGAGCCGAGATAACGATCATCTTCGAAGAGCAGCACCCAGTCCTTCTCGGCGGCCGGCATCGCGGCAGGGCTGCCGGCCAGGGGCGCGATATACATCGCCACGCGTCCGTCCGGCTTGTTAAGGACGAAGGCAAGCCAGCGGTCGTCGGGAGACAGGGCGGGTTCAACGATCCTTCCGGAAATGACCTCTAAAATGACCGTTCTTTCGCCGGTGGCGATGCCGTAACGAAGCAGCTGGCGACCCTCTTTTTCCCGGACGAGGGCGAAGTTCGGGTCCGCGAAAAACCCCAAAATGAAGCAAGAATCACAGACTTCGCGCCCGGATGTTTCCTTGTCTTTGACGATGAAGGTCCTGACGCTTCCTTCGACGCTGTCGCGGTAGGACAGGGCGCTTCCGTCGGGGCTGATCCTGGGCGTCTGGCCGTATTGCCGGCTATTCATGGGGATGATCCGCTCGTCTCCCCCGGCCAGGTCCTTCAGCCGGACCTCGAAGCTCGACTTCTGGATGCCGCCAAAAGCGGAGTAAGCCAGCCTGGACCCGTCACGGCTCAGGCTGGGATCGAGCTTGGCAAAAAGGTCCTCGGTCACCGCGACCGGGCTGCCGCTGACGAGGCCCTGGTCCGGCCGCGCCTCGAGGGTGTAGATGTTCGCCACCCAATTGAGATTGGCATAAAGGAGACGGCCGTCAGGGAGCACCGATCCCAGGTATTGCATGCCCGCTCCTGAGGTGATCCGCTCGGCGGGTCCGCCGACTTTGAAGCTCTGGTCATCGATCCGCACCCGGAAAAGGTTGACTCCCTCAACTGTGGACCCGGTGCTGAAATAAATATAAGGACCCGGTCCAGGCATAGGGGGTTTGCCAGACCTGGGGCAGAGACAGCGCGCGGTGCGCGTCCGTGCGCACGGCCGGGCCGCCGGCGGCCGGAGCGACCCACCAATCGAGGGTCGCCGCGTCGTCGGCCTTCCGGCCGTTAAAAATGATGTATTTCCCGTCCGGGGACCAGACCGGGGCCGAAGCCGAGGCCAGGCCGACGATGGAGAAATCCGGCTGAAACGGCACCGGCGTTCCCCCCTTGGCCGGGATGAGGAACATCTTGGTCAGACGCGTTTCCAGGGTGGCCGGGACCTCGACAACCGAGATCCAGGCGCCGTCGGGAGAGAGGCGGGGGTGATGGCCGCGGGGCGCGATCAGGCGCTCGGCGCCGCCGAGCGTGGCGATCTCATAGATCCCGCCCCCATCGCGCCCGGAATGGAACACGATCCTGGAGCCGTCCGGAGAAAAGGACGGTGCCCGCTCATCGGCCGGATCGTTCGTCAACCGGAGCGGCGGCCCGCCCGCGATCTGTTGGACCCAGATATCGGAATTCCCGGCGCCGGCCCGGTCGGACGCATAGGCGAACATGCGCCCATCCGGAGAGAAGGCGGGAAACCAGCTCACCCCGGCGTCGAAAGTCATGGGGGTGATCTCATATTCCGGCGGGGCGGCTTTGCCCGGGAAGAAAAGCCAGAGGAGGACGGCGGCGGCGAGGACAATCGCCGCGGGGATTGCCCAGACGAGCGGCCTTTTGTGGCGCGCCGGGACGGCGGCCGAAGGGGCGCGCGGAGCTTGCCGGATTCCGAGTCCTCCTTGAGATCCTGAAGGACGACCTTGAGGTCGGACATGGTCTGCCAGCGGCGCTGAGGGTCCTTGCGGAGGCAGCGCGCCAGGATCGGCTCGATATCCGGGGGGAGCGATTCGTTGAGCTCGGCGGCGGGCTTCGGCTCCTCGCGGAGGATGGCGGCGAGCGTCGACATCCGGGTTTCGCCGCGGAAGGGCTTATGGCCCGTGAGCATCTCGTAGAGGAGGGCGCCAAAAGCGAAAATGTCCGACCGCGAGTCGACGGTCTTGCCCTCGGCCTGTTCCGGCGACATATAGGCCACCGTCCCCATGATGAAGCCCTCTTCGGTCAGGGGCTTTTCGGGGCGGCCGAGGGTCATGGTGGGGCCGGCGGGATCGGGTCCGACGTCCTCGGTCAGCTTGGCCAGCCCGAAGTCGAGGATCTTGACGCGGCCGTCGGCCGTGACCATGACGTTCGTCGGCTTGAGGTCCCGGTGAACGATCCCGGCGGCGTGGGCCCTGGCCAGCCCGTCGGCGATCTGGACGGCGTATGCGAGCGCCTCGTTGAGCTTCATCCCCTTGCGGCCGATCAGCTGGTCGAGGGTTTTGCCCTCCACATATTCCATGACGATGAAATCGCGGCCGCCGTCCGAGGCGATGTCGTGGATGACGATGATATTCGGATGGTTGAGGGAGGAAGCGGCCTTGGCCTCCAGGACGAACCGCTGCCGGCGGTCGGGGTCGGCCAGCCGGTCGGCGGGGAGGAACTTGACGGCGACGAGGCGGTCGAGGTGGGTATCCTGGGCCTTGTAGACAGCGCCCATGCCGCCCTCGCCGATCTTTTCCAGTATGCGAAAGTGGAGGATGGTCTGCCCGGTCATGGAACCCTAGCCCTGCGTAGTTGGCCGGTTGGGGCCGTTGAGATACTTATAATTCCACGCCGCGGCCGAAGTCAAGACGACGGCCCCGGCCCGGCTTCCGCGCCCGGCAGCAGGCCCTTATCAGTAGATCGCGGCGATGCCCTGGGAATTCACGCCGCTCCACTGCTCCCAGAGGTTCGTGGGCGGCAGGTACCAGAGGCCCAGCGTACCGAAATCGCCGACGATCTCTTCGAACCCGTCGCCGTCCATGTCCGCCGCGATCACGTCCTCGACGTTGGCGCCCGTCAGAAGCACTTCGCTCCCGCCGCTCCAGCGGCGCAATCCATTCGCGCCGTAATCGATGACCAGTTCCTGCGCCGCGTCGCCCTCGAGGTTGGCCGCCACCATCCCATCCGGGTCGAGCGATGAGACCAGGCTCCAAGCTCCCCGAATTCCAAACCATCAGCCCGCCGGACCCGAAGTCGGCGAAGACCTCTTGGTCGCCGTCGCCGTCCATGTCCGCGGCCAGCAGGCCTTGGGCATTGGACGCGCTGGCCTGGCTCCAGGCGCCGTCCCAGATCCACAGCCCGACCGCCCCGAAGTCCCCGAAGACTTCTTCCGCGCCATCGGCGTCGCCGTCCGCCGCCGCCAGCGTTTCGACGTTGTTCAGCGAGATCGCCGTCCAGGCGGCGCCGTCCCAGCGCCAGAGCCCGATCGCCCCGAAGTCCCCGATGATCTCATCCGCCCCGTTGCCGTCGGCGTCGGCGCCGATGAAACCGTCCGGATTGACCCCCGAAAGCTGGGTCCAGCCCCCGGCGTTCCAGAGCCAGAGCCCCAGCGCCGCAAAATCGACCGCCGCCTCCTCCTCGGGGTCGGTGTCGATGTTAACCGCCGCCATGGCGTCCGGGTTCACCCCCGAAACCTGCGTCCAGAAGCCGTTATCGAGCAGCCAGACCCCCAGCGTGCCGAAATCGCCGAGCGTCTCCTGCTCCGGATCGCCATCGGCGTTGATCCCGACCATTTTATCGGAATCGACGCCCGAAAGCTGGAGCCACGAGCCGCCCTGCTTCATCCACAGGCCGACCGCCGCGAAATCGACCATGACCTTGGCCTGACGGTAATCCAGGGCGAAGACGGCTTTCACCGTCTTGGCCGCGGTCATCAGGACGGAGGTGGGGTTGGTCGTCCCGGTAAGATCCCCCTCCCAACGGACAAAAACGCTCCCGTTGGCCGGCTCGGCCTGCAAGTTCGCGGTGCTCCCCGCTGCACACATGACCGAAGCGGGTAGATCATAGAAGGTGTTATTGGCGTCAATCTGGCCTGTCCCTGTCCCGCCGCCCGTGAGCGATAGGCGGACGATCGTCGGCTCTCCGAAATTCGCGGTCACGGCCTTCGGGTATCCCGTGCTCGTGATCGTCGCAGGATTGGCGGTTCCGGTCAAATCGCCCGACCAGTTCGTGAAGGAAAAGCCGGCGGCGGGAGCGGCCTGGAGCTGAACCGATACTCCGGTATTATACCAGCCGTCGGCCGACGCCGGCGTCGGGACGACCGTCCCGGTGGAGGGCGGGATCACGGCCAGAGAGCAATTGCCATTGCCTGGCGAAAGTCGCCGTGTAGGTCACGCTCGAGGCCGGCGTGGTGATCGAATGACTGATCCCGCCGCCGTCCGACCAGGATACGAACTTGTAACGCTGGGGCTCTTCGGGATGGCCGGGTTCCGACTGCGGAGAGGCCGTGGCGACCGCGTGCACCGAGCCCACGCCCCAGGTGAATCCGTGGGGCGACATGTACGGTGTTCCGTCGACCATGATCGCCAGCCCGGGCGGCGAGGTGGTCACGGTCACCGAAGTCGGAGCCGCGAAATTCGGCCGTGATCGTATGCCAGTAGTTGAGGACGATCGTCGCCGGGTTGGCCGATCCCGTCAGGTCCCCCGTCCAGTTCTTGAAGCCGTAGCCGGCCGCCGGGTTTGCCTGGAGCTGGATCGATGTCCCGACATTGTAGTATCCGTCGGCCGAGGGGGGCGTCGCCGTGATCGTCCCGGCCGAGGCCGGTTCGACATAAAGCTCGAGGAACTTCTGGGTCACGAAATTCGCGGTGTAGGTCGTGGCGATCGCCGGCGTGCTGATCGAATGGCTGATGGCCCCGCCGTCCGACCAGCCGGTGAAGACATAGCGCTCAGGATCATATTCGTGCATTTGGGGAGAGTAGGTGGCGATCGTGTGCGAGGAGCCGACCGCCCAGTTGAACGTCTGACACGAAATGTACGGGATCCCGTCCACCATGAACTCCCGGCCGTATGCCGACGGGCACACGGTCACGGCTGTCGTGCCCGCCGAGAAGTTCGCCGTGACGGATTTCGGCGCACTCATCATGACGGTTTGGGGATTGGCGGTCCCGGTCAGGTCTCCCGTCCAGCCGACAAACGAGTAGCCCCCGGCTGGGCTCGCCGTCAGCTGGACCGAATCGCCGGAGGGATACCAGCTGCCGATCGTCGTTGGATTGGCCGAGATCGAGCCGCCCGCCGCCGGGCTGGCCGTCTTGGTCAGAAGATACTGCGTTGTGAAGTTCGCCGTATAGGTCGTCGCCGTGCCCGGCGCCGAAATTGTATGGCTTTGCGCGCCGCCGTCAGACCAGGAGGAGAAGGCGTAGCGGGTGCCGGTCGAACCGCTCTGGGGAGAGGCGACGTCGAGGGTGTGCGAGGAGCCGACGGCCCAAGTGAATGTTTGCGGCGCGGTGTACAGCGTGCCGTCGACGTTGATAGACCGTCCGGCGGGCGACGTCGTCACGGTCACTGAGGCGCTGGCCACGACGAACCCGGCCGAAATGCTCTTATTCGCGTTCATCGTGACCGTGACCGGGTTCAGCTTGGTGACGATGTCACCGCCCCAGCCGTCAAACGAGCTCCCCGCCTCCGGGACGGCCTCGAGCTCAACCGAGGCGCCGTTGAAATAGTTTTTGCTGTCCGGCAGGCCGATCAGTTTGCCGTCGACCCTGACCTTGCCCCCTCCCGCGCCGCTCTTTGTAAGGTTTAGGGTGTACTGCGGCAGCCATTCGGCATCGAAGCGCACGTCGTAATTCGCCGCCGATCCGGCGACTTTTTCTGCCCAGGCAACCGCCGCGCTGAATCCTCCGTTCGGATGGACTTTCGCGAGAAGCGCGGGATTCCGGTTCTCAGCAAGCACGTTCAAGTTAGCCTTGACGTTTCCGAGTGAGGTCCAGGACGAACCGTTGGGGTCGGCGTAAGGAGCTCGTTTTATATAGACCTCGTCAGGCGTGTTCTTGTGATACGCGACGTAGAAAAAGCCTGCCGGAATGGTCGCTTTGACCTCCGGCCAGTTTTCCCACGCGTTATTGTCGGCAAGCCAGATGTCCGTGACCCAGGAAATGCCCCCGTTCTGAGTATAAGCATAATAGGTAGCGTTCTGGGTGCAGTTTTGGTAAACGCAGACGGCATGGTCAGCGTCGGCGGCGGCGATGCGGGGCGACCTCTCGACGTTGGCTGTATCGGCGATTGTTGCGGCGGCGCTCCAGGTGTTGCCGTAATCCCAGGATGTCTTGACCTCGATGTTGTGGCTCTGTGCGGAAGAGTCATCTCCAGATGTATAGGCGCAATACAGCATATCGCCATTGATGGCCAGGGAGACGGAGGTATAGCTGCTCCAATCCGGCAGGTGGGCGATCTCGATGCGTGAAGTCCAGGTGTGTTCCCCGTCCTCGCTTCTCCTCAGGAAGATCCGGACGTCCTTGCCCGCTGTACTGACGTAGGCGGCATAAGTATAGGGAGCGGCCGGGTAATCGGCGATATCGGACGCGATCTCCGGCCTGAACTCGTTTCTCGCCCCATCGTTATCCAGAAGCCAGATGATGCAATCGTCGAAATTCGCCGTGTTGACCTTCATGATGTCCGCATAGAGGTTCGGATTTAGGTGATCTTCAAAGACCACCCCGAGGTAACCCGAGCCGATCTGGGTCATCCGCGGCCACCGGTAGTCGTTCGTCGTGTGGGATATCGTCTTGGTCGTCCCCCAGGTCCGCCCGTTGTCGGCACTGGCCCGGAGGACCAGGTCGTCGTAATAGGGGTCATTCTCTTGATGTCTTTCCGCGATGGCATAGATGTCGGGGGTCGAGGTATCGAGCCGGACGGCCAGGTCGGGCCGGTCCTCGTAATTGGCAAAATTGAAGATGGGAATATCGGGGTCCTGCCATTGGAGGACGCCGTCGGGCGATTTACCGGCAGATTCCTCGAACATCAACGGCCGGTCCGCCGGAGTCAGCGGTCCGGAGTCGCCCGCATAGACCTCGGCGGAAGAATTCTGCCGGAGGATCTGGCGGGCTGTCTCGGCGTCGCCGATGGACCGGAGGTGCCGGACATCCTTGACCCAGTCCGGGATCGCTTTAGCCAAAGAGGCATCCTGGGACTTGACGATCGGAGCCGTGCGATCCTCCCTCGTCTGCTCTTGGGGGCGCCAGGCCAGCCCCGATCCCAGAACCGCCACGGTCAAGAACACAGCAAACCACAAGAACTTAGAGATGTTCCTCATGATTTTCCCCTCTCCCTTCTTCTCATGCGCGAGGAACCGGGCGTTCCTTGAAAAGACAGGAATAAGCTAGGACGCTGGCTCCCCGTCTCCTTTCAAGGCCTAGGGCTTTCATCCCATAAGCCTTGTCCTCGAAAAAAATATACTGAGGTTCACCCCGGAAAGTCAAGAAAAACCTTGAGCGGGAAAAGAAACGGGCAAGAGCAGCGGTTCAGCCGGCTGATTATAGTTGATTCGGTTTAATTGGGGATGGATTAAGCTGACTATCTGAAGGTATCTGGAATAATTCCATGATATCTCTGATCCGGGACGGTAATCTGGGATTTTCTAGGGAAAAAGCGGAAGTTTTCACGTTGCCGCGGAAGTGCGATTCGGAGCGGCCGTGGGCAGCCGCTCGTTAACTTAGGGTTAAGCTCACGAGGTCGATATTCTCGAGCCGGCTGTTGCCCAGGCCCAAAGCCTCGGCGAGGGGCAGATGTTTGACCTGAGCGGCGAGCCGCTCCATCCCGTCCTGCTCGCGGGCGTCGTCGACGATCTGGAGCGCCACGGCGTCGACGGCCACCGGGTCGGTGCCGATGATGACCCCGCCGAACGGCCGGATGAAGCTCCGTCTCCAGCGCGGCCCTTGTTCGGTTACGATGAGCAGGGCATCCGAAACCACGAGCCTTTCCTTCTGGCGGATGATCGGGATGGCGTTGACTTCGGCGATGCCCGGGTTCGAGCAGCCGTCGGCGTGGAAGTCCCACGGGTTATCAATCGATCCGTAATGGTTCTTGAGGGCGCAGGTGAAGAGCGATTTGCCGTGGGTTTTGGGCACGGGAACATTGATGAAGGTCGTGCAGACGTCGGCCAGGATGGCGCTCACCCGGCTCGAGCCGGAGCCGACGGGATAGGTCGTCGGCGCATAATCGCCCGCGCTCAGGCGGCCGCCCTTGGTGGCGATGACGCGCATCCGGCCCGGCTCTTTTTGGATGGCGAGCCCGGCGGACTCCAGTTCCTCTTCGCTCCGGTCCCAGACGACGATGTTGCCGTCTTTGACGCCGGCCGTGCGGAGGCCCGCCGCGAGGGCGGCGTTTATCGCCGCGAAGTGCTGGGTGTAATCCATGCCCCGGATCTCCTGGAGCCCGAGCGCGTTGATCTTGAGCCCGACGACGTCGTCGGGGGAGAAGTACCGGCGCCAGGCGTCGGCGATGGTCGAATCACCGGAGAAGGTGGTGATCGCTTTGTCGAGGATGTTCTGGAGGAGCGGGGCCTGGACTTTGCCGGCGGCGTCGACGACGGCCGGGTGCCGGACGAGGACGACGCGGCTTTTGGCTGCGGCCGAATAGCCGAGAGGTGCGCCGCCCGGAGGCAGACCGGCCAGGGATCCCGCCAAAGGGTTGGCCCCAGCGGCGCCGGAAGAAGACCGCTGGCCGGAAAACGAAAACCCGCTGCGGGCGGCGGCCAGGCCGAGCGCCGCCAAGGCGCCGTTCTTGAGGAAGCGCCGGCGGGACGTGGAATATTCCAAGAGTTGGGCTGTCGGCCTCGAAACTTTGCTCATCGTCAATCTCCTTGCCTTTTGTCGTCGAAGGTCGCCGCGCGGGGAACTTTCCCCGGCCGCGTCAATATTATACTAAACCTATCGATTTTGTATACTTGGCGCCGAATTCTAAGCTGAGCTATTGGCGCCGGATATCGAGGCCGCCTTCAAGAAAGCCAGATTTCTCGAACGCTACCGGTCTCTGGCGTTCAGCCACCAGCGCGAGCACGCCTTGGCCATAGAGGACGCAAAGCAGCCTGCGACCCGTCGCCGCCTCAAGAGGTGGGCTTGAGGCGCAGCAGCCAGAAGGCGCCCGTACTCTCGATCTTTTTGCGCCCGGCGCCGCCCGCCGGACCGTCCATCCTCGACCCGGAATACAGGCTCCCATCGGAGCCCGTGGTCATCCGGTAACAGCCGTTGACTCTCTCGCCCCGGCACTCGAGCGCGCCCCAGACTTTCTTGGCGCCGGTCTTCGTCTCGGTCGTCACCACGAAGGTCTGTCCGGTCTCGCGCTCCTCCAGGGACGGAACCAGCGCGAACAGGACGCCGCGCCGGTCGAAGGCCAGCGACTCGACGACATAATAGTCCTGCCCCGGCCCGAGAAACCTGCCGAAGTCGGTCACGACGCCGTCGGTCCCAGCCTTCGGGTCGAACCGGAAGAGGTGCCTGACCACGTGATCCACGCCGTAAAAGCTGCCGTCGGGAGCGGTGATGAAGACCGTCGCGATGCTCTCGGGATCGTTCAAGCCCGGTATGGTCACGGGCAGGCGGCGGATCTTCGGCCAATCGTAACGGTAGGCCACGATGTGACCGGTCCCGTCGGAGGTGTACATGGTGCCGTCCCGCTCATCGACGACCATCCCGTACGGGTTATAGCCCGCGACTTTGCCGACGATCTTCGTCGTGCCGGACTTGATGTCGTGGTGGAAGAGGTAATTATCGAGGGCGCCCAGGCCGTAAAGGTGGCCTCGGGTTTTGTCCAGCACCATGACCCGCACGCCCTGGTATTCGATGGGCAGGCCCAGGTCGCGCGCTTGTTTCGTCTTGGTGTCGTAAACAAACAGGTGTCCGCCCGGATAGCCTTTCTCCGGGTCGGTCAACAGACGATTCCATTCGTCGAGGTTCGTCGGGTTCGGGTTGGGCTCGTCCGGCGAGAACTTCAGGTAGCCGAAATGAGTCCCGCCGAACAGCCGGCCGTCGGGATGGGCGTTCAGCGTGAAATGGATCTTGCCCTGCGGCATCTTATCCATCGGGCTTTTCGTCAGCGCCTGGGCGTCGAAGACGTCCTCGAACGTTTCCGTGACGGGGTCAAAGGCGAACAGGTGCGCCGACCCGCCCGAATGCTCCGAGCACATGCCGATGTACACGCGGCCATCGGGCCCCGCGGCGCAATCCCAGATGGCGTCGCCGAGCTTTTGGTAAGGGATCGGGTAATAGAGGCATTCGTAGCCATCGATCTCCGGTCCGCCCTTGATGGGCGCAACGCGGTCCGTGCCGGAAACCGCCGCCGCCAGGAGCGTTGAAGATACTCCGAGAAGGAACAAGCGGCGCAGATGATGATGACGGCCGCCGGACTGAAATGGCTGATTCATTGTTCGTGCCTCCTTGGGCGGCGCTTATCCGCCAACAACGTGGCGAGAATAAAAGAGAAGCGGGGCGTCTGTCAACCGTTCGCTGGCCGGAGGTCCCCGGGAATCATGGACAATGGCTGATGTTGGTGATAGCGTGTGTCGATGTCACCGGGCTCTTTTGGCGGAATCACCATGAGGGAGGCTGTCATGAGAAGAGATCAAAGGCGCGGACTTCACCTCGCGGTGGTGATGGCCTGCCTGGGGGCTGTGGGATTAATCGGGGTGGCGACGGCTCGCGCCGCCGTCTGGTATGCCGGTGCGGGTGGAAATGCATCGGATGCGAACCCGGGAACGGAACAGCGGCCCGTTCGCTCCGTCGGAAAGGCGGTGTCCCTGGCAAAACCAGGAGATACCGTGGTTTTCTCGGCCGGGACCTATCCCTGCTTTGAAGTCCAAGTGCCCGACGGCAGCCGGGATCTTCCCATCGTGCTTCGCCCGGCGGGTAAGGGCGGGGTCATTTTCGCCAATGACGGGAGCAAGGATATTCTCCTCACGGGATCATATAACACCGTGGTGGGGATCGAATTCCAGATGACTTCGGACGCTCCGAAGCGGTCTGGCATATCGATCGTCAGAAGGGACCACACGATCATCAGAAACTGCCGCTTCTTCGCCTGTCAGGTCGGAGTCAACGCCGTGAGCGCGCGCTATCTCGCCATCACGAACTGCGAAATGGCCTTATGCGGGGCCTACGGAATTCACCTGTTCGGGTCGGGAGAAGCCAAGGAAGGACAGTGGAACCCCGAAGATGAATGCTATCAGGTCGAGGTCCGCAATTGTTATCTTCACGATGCCGGGTGGAACATCGAGGGCACCGAAGGCTACGGGATCACCAGTAACGGCGCGGTGGAATACCTGACGATCGAGAATTGCCAGATCGACAATAACACCGGCGACGGCATACTCTATGAAGATTGGACGATCCACTCCTCCGCCAGGTACAACGTTATCCGGGGCTCGGCGATCGCGGCCATCTGGATCGACAACGCCAGCATGAGCATCTTCGACAGCAACTATCTTGAGGCTAACAATGTCGCGGTCTGGCTTTCCGGCGAGGAATCGAGCAACCGGTTCCTGAGCGATTTTATTGTCGTCCGCAACAACATCATCGTCCATAATGACTGGACGGCCTTCGGCGAGCCCAAGCTCTACGGGAAAGACATCCTGCTCTTCACCTCGAACACCCGCGACGTCTATTTCGACAATAATACCATCGCCCACAACAGGGGCGGGAGCGCGGTCGGGGTCCAGAACCGACCCCCGCAGAACGAGTTCGGGAATATCTGGTTCCGGAATAATATCTTCTGGGAAAACAGCGGCGGGGTGAGTTTTCAGGCGGGAGTGGACCCCGGGGCATTCCACTTTTTGAATAATCTCTGGGACAAAGCGTTCGCGGGCGATGCGCGCGCCTTAACGGGCGATCCCCGGTTCGCCGCCCCCGATTCCCGCACGCCGGAGGGGTACCGGCTCGAGAGCGGTTCCGCCGCCATCGACCAGGGCCTCCTTCTCTACGAGAATCCCGTGGATTTCTGGAACGGCCCGCGGCCCCACCTGTCCAAGGCTCGGAAATACGACCTCGGCGCCCACGAATTCGGAACGGCCGGCCGGGCGCGCATCGGCCTTGACCTCTCGGAGTTTCCGTTCGAGGTCCCGCCGTTCAAGCTGCAGTTTAAGGCAAGACCGAAGCGCTAGAGAGCCGCCGCAAAACCGGAGCGGTCAGTAAATCAAGGGGAAAAAGGGGACACCATACATAATGCACTCAAGAGAAAAGTGGGTTTGTGGCCTAAATCCTTGCGCGAATTAAGTGTATTACGTATGGCGTCCCCGAATTTGACGGAATCTAACTTGGTCTGTCCCCCATCATTTGGGGAATTGATATGCTGGCACCAATTAATCGGCACCAATTAATTGCGTCCCCTGGCCTAATCGGGGTTGAGGTTGCTGATCTGCGACCAGGTCCCCTCATCCCAAAGCCACAGGCCGAGCATCCCGAAATCCGTCATGATCTCTTTCCGACCGTCGGGCTCGGAATCCAGGACGATCATGAACTCCGGGTTGGAGCCGCTGATCTGGGTCCACGCCCCGGCATTCCAAAGCCACAGTCCGGTGGCTCCGAAATCGGCGAGTATCTCAGCGCTCCCGTCTCCGTCCGTGTCGGCCGAGATCATGTAGTCCGCGTTCACGCCGCTCAACTGCGTCCAGGCGCCGGCCGACCAAAGCCAGAGGCCCGTCGCGCCGAAATCCCCGATAACCTTATCCCCCATGGTCCCGTCGACGTTGGCGGCGATGAGGTCATCCGGCCGCGTCCCGCTGATCTGGGTCCAGGTGCCATTGCTCCAGAACCACGCCCCGAGGGAGCCGAAATCGGCCAGGATATCTTCAGCCCCCAGCCCGTCGATATTCGCCGGCCGGATGTGATTCGGGTTGACCCCGCTGAGCTGCGACCAAACGCCGCCGTTCCACAGCCACAGGCCGGAAAAGCCGAAGTCGGCGGCGATCTCCTCTCCCCAGTAGCCGTCAGCGCTGAGCGCGATAGCGTATTGAGCGTCGATTCCCGCGACCTGCGTCCAGCCGCCGCCGTCCCAGATCCACAGGCCCGAGGCCCCGAAATCGCCGATGATCTCGTCACTCCCGTCCCCGTCCATGTCGCTCGCCGCCAGGCTCTCGGCGTTCATGGTGCTAAGCACCGTCCAGCCGCCGCCGTTCCACACCCAGACGCCGTTGGTACCGAGGTCGGCGATGATCTCGTCATCGGCGTTACCACCAATCTGATCAACCTGTGCAGCCAGCAGGCTCTCGGGGTCGGCCGGAAGGATCTGGGCCCAAACCCCGGCGTTCCAAACCCAGACGCCGTTTGCCCCGAAATCCACGGCGGCCTCGTCCTTTCCGTCGCCATCGAAATCACCCACGGCGTGCTTCGAGATATTCTCATCGAAATACTGGATCTTGGCGACGAAGGCGTCATCGGGACCGCCGTTGAAGGTCAGGTCCGGGCCGCCCGTCATGGGGAATCGGAGGCGTCGACGAGAAGCTCGCCCTCCCGGTGACGTACGCGTTGCCGGAGCCATCCACGGCGACCGCGGACCCCCAGTCATAGTTCGTGCCTCCGATGTAGCCGCTGTATTCGAACCCATATCCTCCGGGTTTCACCTTGGCGATGAAAGCATCCCGGTTCGCATTATAGGTCAGGTCCGGCCCCGAGACGACCGGGAAGGAGCTTTCGGAAGAAGCCGTCTCGCCCGTGACATAGGCATTGCCCTTGCCGTCGACCGCGATCCCATTGCCGTAATCGGCCAGGCTGCCGCCGATGAAACCGGCATACTCAAGCTGGGCGCCGGTCGCCGCGACCTTGGCCGCGAAGGCGTCGCTCAGGCCGTTAGAGCTCATGTCCGGGCCCACCGATCACGGGGAACGTCGATTCCGTGGAAAAAGTGACGCCCGTGACGTAGGCGCAACCGGTACCGTCCACCGCGATCCCGTAGGCGATGTCCTGTTCGGAGCCGCCGATGAACCCGCAATAGTCGAGCCCGGCGCCCGAGGCGCTGACCCGGGCCACGAAAGCGTCGGCGACGCCGTTAAAGGTCAGGTCGGGGCCGACGGCCGCCGGGAACGTGGTGTGATCGGAATAGACCACCCCGGCGACGTAAGCACGGCCCGAACCGTCCACGGCGATCCCGTGTCCATAATCGCTGCCGTCGCCGCCGATATAGCCGCTGTAGACGAACCCGGTGCCCGAGGCGTTGACCTTGGTGACGAAAGCGTCGACGCTGCCGTTATGGGTCAGGTCTGGCCCGATAAGGACGGGAAAGAAGAGCGCCGCGTTGTTCGTCGTGAACCCCGTAATATAGGCACAGCCGGAGCCGTCGACGGCGACGCCGTAACCCCGGTCCTCGTCACGGCCGCCGATATACCCGCAGTAATCGAGCCCGGTGCCGGCCGCATTCAACTTGGCGATGAAGGCATCGGGATAACCGCCGGTCCCGGTAGCGCCGAAATCCAGGTCCGGGCCGACGGTCACCGGAAAGGTCGTGTCGTTCGAATCCGTCGTGCCCGCGACATAAGCGCAGCCGGCGGCGTCGACGGCGATCCCGTTCCCGTAGTCGGCCCCGTCCCCGCCGATGAACCCGCAGTAGACGAGCCCTGTCCCGGCGGCGTTGACCTTGGCCACGAACACGTCGTACCCACCATTATGGGTCAGGTCCGGACCCGCCGCGACCGGGAAAGTCGTTTCTGTGGAAATCGTGCTCCCGGTGATGTAGGCATTTCCAGAGCCGTCTACCGCAATGCCGGCGCCGGACTCCGTGCCGTTCCCGCCGACAAACCCGCAGTTAACAAAGACCGCCGGGTCGATGACCAGAGTCTCGTTCCGGTCGTAGTCCCCGATCTTAAAGCCATAGGCAAAGCTCGTGGATTCGCCGGAGCGGGCGGCCCCGTCCGCGGGCACCGGTGCCGTCTTTCCGGAAACCAGCGTCCCGTCGGGGAGCCCGGGCGGGCCGAAATCCGGAAGTCCGTTTTCCAGAGCATAGGCGATCGGGATTGAGGTCTTCCGGCCGTCGATCTCCTGGTAGGCCGCCGGCCGATCGTCGGCGAAACCGCCGGCGGGAGTCGTCACCTGGAGCCTCCCCTGGGCGTCGATTGCGACCTCGCTCGCACCCCGGTAGGCCGAACGGATCGCGGCGGGATCCGCCCCCGGCCGGACGACAAACTCATATTTCAGCCCGTCGAATGTTCCGGAATAAACAAGGTCGATCCCCGGCCAGAGGTCCGAATAAACGATCCTGGAATAGGTCGGAAGTCCTGTTTTCCAGTCCTCCCGGTCGCCCCTGAAATATGACACGACGGCTTCGGTCTTATTTTCTCCGCGGGGGCGGCTGTCGGGGTTTGCGCCCAGGAAATCGAGCTTCACCGCCCACCGCCCCGGCGGGTTTTCAACCGATCGAGGCTCTTTGCCGGGGAGCGGCGTGCTCTCCCTCCCCGAGGCTGTCGGAATGCCCGCGCCATCCCCTTTCGGCGCGGCGGGTCGTCCTTCCATGGCGATGGTCAAGCCGCCGGGTGAAAAATAGACGGACTTATCGCTTCCGGGAATGTAAAAATCGACGGCCGTGTCCAACTGGCCCCCATTGGCGATAAAGTGGATCGGCATCCGGCCGTAGTCCGCAGCCGCGGCGACCGCCGGCTGTCCGGAGAACACCGGGCCGCGGAGGACGGCTTGGGGGCCGACCGCCGCCGGTCCACGTGCCGCGGGATATTCGCTGCCGGATGCGCCCGAGATGATCAGGCAGGCCAAGATTCCAGGGAAAAGACTGGGGTACTTCTTCACGGTGGGCCCTCCTCCCGAAGAGGCTCGGCGCCGGACTTCACGCGTCGGCGCCTCATTCCTATATGGCATGGCATTTACTATATTTCCCGGGCGGAGTCAACGGCGCGGCGGCTTTATGGCGGATAGTGTGGTGCTGGACCAGGCCAGAAGATGATCGGCCGACGGCGACGCCAAGCGAAATAAATCGAGTTCATGTTAAAATGATTGGGGAAAAGGTGAGTCCGATGACGAGAGTTGCGGCCGGCCCGGTCATCATCGCTGTCCTCCTGTCCGCCGGCTTGACGGCGACTGCGGATACGCACGCCGTCGTCGATTCGACCCGCCTCTACATGGACCAGGAAACGAAGGTCAGCTTGGAGTACTGGATCGCCCGCGACAGGAGCTCGAGGTCGGCGGCCGGCCGAACGACGATCACGCGAGACGACCTCGGGCTTATCTGGAACCTCGACCTCGACGCGAAAACCTACACCGAAACCGTGATCCCGAACCCGCCGGCGCCGCCGTCCCGGCAAAAGCTCGACATGAGAAAGCTCTGGCTCGAATACTACGAGCCGGATTTTGCCTGGACGATCAGGGAAACCGGAGCGAGCCGGTCGTTCAACGGGTTCGATTGCCGCGAGTTCCGGGCTTCGGGCGAGGCCGATTTCGCCGAGATGAGCGCCGTCTACTGGATCTGCCTGGCGCCGGACGTCCCGGGCGCCAAAGCATTTCACGATTATTCGCTGATGCAGTATCGGGGCGTCAGCAGGATGGCGGCGCTCTTGAAGCTATTGGAGGAGAACTCCGCCGGTTTCTGCGCCTACCGGGAGGAAACGGTCGAGAATTCGATCGCCCCGACGATCCGGGCGACCGCGACGCTGAAGATGCTCGAGGAAACCGAAGCGCCGCCGGGGACCTACGAGGTCCCTGCCGGGTTCAGGAAGGTCGACGGGCGCGGAGACCGCCCATGAGGGGCGGGTGGAGCCCTAAAGCCGCTGTCCTGGCCGCCGGCCTCCTGCTCATCCTCGGCGGGCCGCCGCCCGGAGCCGGGGAAAAACCGCCGGAGCTCCCCGAGGCGGTCAGGATCGAGCTCCTGCGGCTCGAGGAAGCCTACCACGTCCTCGACCATACGGCGGACAAGGTCTGGCCGGGCTGGACGAATTACAGGGATTTCCCGTTCCGGTTCAGCTTCGAGAACGGGCTGCGGGTTCTCGTCGGCCACCCCGACCCGCCCGAAGGCTATGTCCTGGCGCCCGACATCAAGGTTGACGGCAAGCCGGTCCACATCGACGCCCGCCGGGTCGAACCGCTCCGGCTCGAACAGCCGCTCCACGCGGGCGGGGGGATATCGAGCCTGGGCCGGTTCGACGGAAAGCCCGTCACCCTGATCGACATCTCTCTCGGCCGGTCCGGGCCGCGGGAAGGCGACGGCGACAGGCGCTTCCAAGCCGAAACCACGATCCTGACGTATATCCATGAGCTGTTCCATTGCTTCCAGGAGGTCCGACTCCGGGTCCCCTTCCCTAATTTCCGCTATAACCCCGACACCCAGTTCGCCGCCTATTCGGAGGTCGAGGGCGCGGCGCTCGAGAAGGCCTACGGGGCGGGCGACCCGGAGGAAGCGAAACGATATCTCATGGATTTCCTGCTGGCCCGGAAGCAGAAGAGGCGGGGCATGCCGGATTTCGACGCGCGCTGCGAATCAAGCGATGAAGTGAGGGAGGGGACGGCCGTCTACGCCGAAGTCCGGTCGCTCGAGGCACTCGGCGCCGGATTCATGCGGCGGCTGACCAGCGCCTCGGACCCCCATTACCGGGGATTCGCCGACACCGGAGGCCTCCTCCGGGTCTACTGGCTCCGGCTCGACAAAAGGAAGGCCCTGACCTACAGCTATCTCAAGGGTTATGAATACGGATGTTACCAGGCGCTCCTGCTCGAGCGGCTGTTCCCGGGCTGGCAGAAGCCGTTCTCCGAAAAGGCGAGCCTGCTGGATGAGGAGCTTGGAGCGCGGGTCAGTCCGGGCGCCGAGGACGAACGACAGTCCCCCCGGCGGTTCGAGAGGGTGTACGGACTCAGCCGGGTCCGGGAGCGCCACGCGAAAGCGGTCCGGGAGCGCGACGCGGCCTACCAGGCGATCTCCTCGCGACAGGGCCGGTCCTATATCGTGAGCTTCAAGCCCATCCTCCAATTCGCTTCGACTCTCGTCGACCCGCGGAAGAAAAAATTTGAGGTGGGGCTGATGGGCATCTTTCCCGGCGGCGTGGGGACAGTCAGGGCCGACGACATCGAGATCCGGTTCACCAAGGTCCCGACGGAGATCAACCAGCTCTACTATTTCAAGGTCGTCGATACGGGCTGGAAAACGGAAAAGACGGCCTACACGATCCGTTACGAAGCCAAAGAGGGCGAGGACATATACACCGGCGTGACCCTGGCCACTCCCCTGTTCGAGCTCAAGGCGCCCAGGATCAGGCTCACGGAGGAGCCGTCGAGGGTGAAGATCCGGCTCCTCAGCCGCGTCTCCTGATTGGCAACAATTAGGAGAGGCAGTGGCGCTGGATCTTGCGGACAGCCTCGGCGAAACTCTCCATGTCTGAACGCTCCCCGAGCATGGCCTGCTGCAAAATCCAGACGGCCTCGTCGGTGCAGGCCTTTTCCGCGACCGGACAGCGGACATTCGTATAATCGACGTCCTTGGGGATCGCATAGCCGGAGAAGTTCTTCTCCAGGAACAGCGGCTGTTTGTAGAGCGGGCGCGGATAACCCATGAAGGCCGGCACGCCCTCGGCCGCCAGCCACTTGGCGAACTCCTGTTTGGGCAGGTTGTTGAACCTGGCCGCGTCGTACCGGAAGATGAACAAGTGGTAGGAGTGGCGCGTCTCTCCCCGGCCGCGGACGAGGGGCGAGATGCCGTCGATGCCGCCGAGAAGGTCGGCGAGATAGCGCCCGTTCTCGTCCCGGCGCCGGGTCTGGTCGTCGAGCCGCTTGAGCTGGGACATGAGCAGCGCCGCCTGCATCGTCGTCATCCGGTAATTGCAGCCCAGCCGGAAGTGGTCGTACCACTGGTGGCCCTTGACCCGGCCGCAGTTCCGCAGCGAGGCGATGGTTTCGGCCAGCTTTTCATCATTGGTGATGGTGATCCCTCCCTCGCCGCTTGTCAGGTTCTTCGACGATTGGAAGCTGAAGGCCCCGGCGTCGCCGATCGTGCCCAGCTTCCGGCCGCGGTATTCGGCGCCGTGGCCATGGCAGGCATCCTCGATGACCGTGAGCCCCCGCTGCCGCGCGATGGCCATGATCCGGTCCATGTCGCAGGCCAGCCCGCCGAAGTGGACGGGGATGATCGCCTTGGTCTTCGGGCCGACGGCCTTGGCGATTTCGGCCGGGGTCGAGGTTATAGGTGTCCGGATCGATATCGACGAAGACGGGTACGCAGTTCGCCTCGAGCACGACCGTGGCCGTGGCGATGAACGTGTAGGGCGGGATGATGACCTCGTCGCCCGGCTGGGCGCCGGCGGCGATGAGCGCCAGCCGGATGGCCACCGAGCCGTTGACCGAGGCGGCCGCGTGTCTGGCCCCGCAGTAGGCGGCGAACTGCCGCTCGAACTCGGCGACCAGGCCCGAGACATCGGGATCGCCCCACTGGCCGCCCCTGAGGACGTCGGCCACGGCCTGGACATCGGTTTCGTCGAAGACCGGCCAGGGGAACGTTTTCTTGACGGTTTTTTCGCCGCCGTGGATCGCGAGTTTTTGGGGTGTGCTCATATCGTGTCTCTCCTCTCTCCTGCCGCGGTTATTTCCGGTCGAAAAACCGTTCGCCGGAGCCTTATTGCGGGCGGCGCTTCCGGTAGAGCCTGGCGTCCACCGCCGCCGTCATGGCGTTTTCGTCGATCCCGGGGAGACCGATGAACTCGGCCATCCGCCGGACCTCGGCCGCCGGGTCCTTGACGATCGCGTTGTAATTCACGAACAGGATCTTCACGTCCGCCCGGCCGCCGATCAGCCCCTTGATCATGTCGTTCAGCTTGACGAAGCTGGCCCGCGTCTCCGCGCGGTCCGGGTCCCGCTGCCCCGTCATCACCTCCATCGAGTCCAGGACCTCCTCGATGTTGCGCTCGGTGTAGACGACGCGATAGTTCCCGGGCGGCAGGAACTTCATGCCGTAGGCCGTGATCTTGATGAACCGGCCGCGGTAATCGGCCAGGGGCAGCGTCCCGTCCCGCAGCCGGCTGATGATCTTCCCGCCCTCGAGCTCGAAGTAGCCGCGGGGGTTGTTGTCGTCGGGCGGCCGCGACGAGGTGTCGAAGGCGCAGGGCACGCCCCCCGCGTGGAGGACCTGCATGACGAGCGAGGTGCCGGAGCGTTCCAGTCCGGAAACGATATAATTGGTGTTCTCTTCGAGCTTCATAGCAGTATAATACCCATCCGCGGCGCGGCCTTCAAGCCGCCCCGCTCAATGTGGATATATTCTATTTATGTGATCGTGGTGTTCATCAATAGGGTCCTGTCACGGCGCGTCCCTGTCCGTCCTCGCGCCTCACCCGTCAACGACTGTTTGCGCTTTCCGAGGGGAGAGGGGTCCCCGTCGCTCCGGGCGGGCAGGGACTGGCGCCGTGCCACCCTCCCGATGCCTTTCGCGCATCACATAGAAGTGACAAGATCCGGAAACGCCGAAGGCTTGGAGGAACCATGAAAAAAGCTCCAATTCTTTGTCTCGTTGCGGCAGCTTCGGTCCTGACGCTCGCCGCGGCTGTCCCGGCCGCGGCGCAGACGGCGGGCGGCGATCTGACCAAGATCCCGGCCTGGCTCGAGGAATCGGAAACCTACGGGTTCGGCGTGGGCCTCGAGGCCATGAACGGCACCGCCTGGAAGTTCATCACCCATGTCCCCCACTCCGCGGAATTCCTGGGCGAGGCCCGGCGCCGGGGCGTGCGCGTCTTCCCCTACATGACGTTCTACCAGGCGGCCCTCGCCGAGACCTACCAGGAGATGAGGCTCTCCGAGCACCCCGACTGGATCCTGATCAACGCCAACGGCCGCTGGGCGCCCACCGGGTTCTGGGAGTCCGAGGACGCCAAGAACATGTACTGCACCTGTCCGAACGCGGCCGGCTACGCCGACGCCGTCCTCGCCTACGTGAAGATCCTCATGGAACGGGGAGCGGCGGGCATCTTCCTGGACAACGTGCACCCGAACCGGGAGTGCTTCGGCGAGAAATTCGGCAAGCACAAGCACCAGTTCGGGACGCAGATCGAGGCCTTCGCCGACCTGATGCGCCGGGCCCGGGAGCTGATCAAGACCTACGATCCGGACGGCGCCCTGCTCATCAACTCGGCGGACCCGGCCACGCTCCCGGCGGAGTTCTGGCCGTCGACCGACGCGGAGATGAGCGAAAGCTACATCTGCACCTGGGTCGCGACCGACCGCTGGGGCGACTGGCACAAGAACTGGAACGGACTCGACAAGAAACTGCCGGCCGGAAAGCAGGTCTGCTGCCTGAGCTACCTCGGTCACGACACGAAGCATTCCTTCAAGGACGACGCCTTCTTCTGCTACGCCTCGGCCCGGCTGATGAACTTCATCTGGGGGGCGGGCTACGACAAGGCGAAGGTCGGGGACGACAGCGCCATGCGGACCATCAACGGGCTGACGGTCGGCCAGCCCACGGCCCCCGAGACGGTCGCCGACGGGGTCCACTACCGGCTGTTCAAGAACGGGCTGGTGGCGGTCAACCCCACCGACTCGGAGAAAAAGCTGGCGCTGCCGGCGCGCCTTCCGACCTCGTTCCTCTGGGACGTCTATGACGAAAAAGAGGTCGCGGGCGGCGCCGAGGGCATCGTCCTGGCGCTCCCGCCCCAGAGCGGCCGGGTCTACCTCTACAGGCCTTCGCCGCACCCGCGGGCTCGACCGGAACCGGCATGCCCTGACGGTCCGGACCGAGCCCAGCCTGGGCAAGACCCGCTTCGAGCTCGACGGCCAGCCGATGATGACCTACGGCGGGCGCTGGACAACGGAATACATCAAAGGCCCGAATTTCGGCAATTTCATCGCCCGGTTCGACCAGCCCGGCTGGCACACGGTCACGGTCATCGACGAAACACGGCAGGAGATGCTCGTCGCCAACAGCTACCAGGATGCGTACGCCCTGAACGAGACCGTCATGCCCGGCGCCACGTCGACGGCCCCGCGGGACCCGGAACGGCTGGGCAAATATATGGACCCCTCGGAGCCGGGAAAGGTGTTCGAGGGAAAGCCCTTCAAGTTCGCCGGCTGGGACGGGCCGCTCAAGAGCCGGAAGAAAACGATCCGTGTTTATGTCGAGGGCGACACGGAGGTCATCGCCAGGTTCGAGCGGCAGTAACCTTGCTGGGGACTGTCCCCGGCAGCTATTTCCCCAGCGCTTTGAGGACGGCCTTCTTGAAGTCCGGGTTGACCGGGGCGCCGACCGCCTCGGCCCTCTGGATGTACTCGAGCGCCTTGTCGTACTGGCGCCCCATGTAATAGATATTGGCGATATTGTTCAGGGCCTTCCCATGCTTGGGTTCGGCGACGATCGCCTTCTCGTACTCGGCCAGCGCTTCCTCGAACCTTTTCTGCCGGATGAGGAGGTTGCCGTGAAGGTAGGAATACTCGGCGGGAATGGCGTAGGTTTCCGCTTTATCCTCCTGCGACCGGCTCTGGCTCGAGGCCGCATCCTTTTGCATCTTCGAAGTCGTCGTCGTGATCGGCTCGAGCGTCCGCTGCTGCTCAATACCGATCTGACTTTCGATGTCCGCCCGGCTTTCGCCGCTCTCGGCGACGGTCTCCATCTGACGCTTGAACAGCGCTTTCTGGATCACCGGGAATTGCCTTTCGGCCTCGACGATCGCCGCCAGCCCTTTTTCGAATTCCGCCTTCCGGTAGTAGGTCTCGGCCAGAAAGAACGAGGCCTCGGCGTTCTCCGGCATCTCCTTGATGACCTTGAGCAGGGCCTGCTCGGCCTTGTCGAGCTGGTTTTTTTTAAGCTGCTCCTGGCCCTTGAGGAGTTCGGGCCGCGTCATCCTGTATTTCTGAAGTATCAGCAGGTCATTTTCTTGGGTCTTCTGACCGGAAAGGACCGGAGCCAGCCCGGCGGATAAAAACAAGCATGCCGCTAACGCCGAAACGAGCCGTATTTTTTGAGTCATTATTTGTCTCCCTTTAACCCGGAATCATTATATGCGGCGCCGGTAATCCGGTCAATTTGCGGCCGGCCTAGGGCTGCATCTCATTTCGTGTGATACGAGATGGTCATCGGAAGGGTGGCATGGCGATAGTCCCTGCCCGCCCGGCGCGTCCGGGAGCCGCTTTCAAGAAATTCTAATTGATATTTACGCTCCCCTTTCCCCTCCTAAAATTAGGAGGGGCGAAAAGGTTAGCGACTCTGGCGAAGGTCCGACGGACAGGGACGCGCCATGACAGGACCCTATTGAGGGGTAACACGATCACACGAAAGAAATGCCTCCCCTCCCTAGTCGATCTTGAGGGGCGTGAAGGCCCCGAAGAGCGAAAAGTCCGACTCCTCGAGCCGCTTCCTGAACCCCTCCACGTCCTTCTCATAGAACTCGTTGACCTTGGCCAGGAAATCCCGGGCTTTGGGCACGACCCTGTCGTATCTCACTTGGGCGGCCTGCGAGACGGGTTCGATCCCCGCGCCGCCGATCCCCGCCACGGCGCCCATCACCTGGCTCTGGAGGCTGGCGGTCCAGTCCGTCATGCCCTGTTTCGCAGGCGCCGGGTTGAGGGTTTCGGCGAGCTCCCGGCGCTTCTTCTCGAGCTCGTCGGCCGCCTTCCGGAGGTCCTCCGCCTTGGGATTCCGGGCCGCCTTCAGGTTCTCCTTGACCGTCTGGATGGTCCGCTGGGTCTGTTCAAGCTCGCGGCCGGCCCGCGTGACGGTCCGGCTCAGGCTTTGGGCCTGCTTGGCCTTGTCGTAGTTGGCTTTGAGGACATCGAGGTCGACCTTGAGCCGCGGGTCGGTCCGGACCTCGAAGGTTTGGATGAGCTCCTCGTCCTCGTACTTGACCCTGGCCGTGTAGGTGCCCGGCAGAGCCGTCAGGCCCATGCCGCGGCCGGAGAACCGGCCGGCTCCCCTCTCTTCGGCCTGTTGTCCCGCCTCTTCCCGCTCCTGCTCCGAGGGCTCCTCGGTCTCCCGGAAATTCCAGTGGGCGCGGTTGAGCCCCTTGTTCTCCGGCCCGCTGAACTGGCTGACGAATTTGCCGTTCGTGTCGAGGATCGTGATGGTGACGCCGCCGGGCTTCCCCGGCCGCCCGGCCGCCTCCGTTCCCGCCGGCGTTTCCGCTGCCTTTTCGGCGTCCTTTTCGGGCTTCTTCTCGCCGGGGATGAGGTGATACGTGATGGCGGCGCCGGAGGGCTTGTTCCCGCCGGTGAACGACGCATCGCCCGGGTTCATGGTGACGCTCATCCGCCCCTGCTGGAACTGGATGGCGTCGGGCACCTCGAAAAGATACAGCTTCTTCTTCGTGACCTCATCGCTGAGCTGTCGGAGCGGCGTGATGTCGTCGATGACGTAGAGCGCGCGGCCGTGGGTAGCGATCACCAGGTCGTTCTCCCGCGGCTGGATGGCCAGGTCATAGACCGGGCAGGTCGGGAACCCGCTCGTCCACTTCAGCCAGCCCGCCCCGCCGTTGAAGCTCACGAACAGCCCGAACTCCGTCCCCAGGAAAAGAAGGTTCTTATTGACCGGGTCCTCGCGGACGACGGCGCAGTAACCGTCGATCTCGGCGGCCGCCAGGCTTTTCCAGGTCTTGCCGAAATCGCGCGTCACCGCTACGTAAGTCGTGAAATTCGACCGGCGATGGTCGTCCAAAACGATATAGGCCGTCCCCTCCTCGAAGTGCGAGGGCTCGATGTGGGGGACCGCCGCGCCCTCGGGGAAAAGCGGCCGCCTCCCCGCGGTCAGCGCCTTCGAGACAAGCTCCCAGGTCTGCCCGGCGTCCCGGGTGAGCTGGATGTTGCCGTCGTCGGTCCCGACCCAGATGAGGCCTTCCTTGACCGGGCTCGGCGCGATGCTGAGGATGGTGCAGTAATTCTCGGCGCTCGAGATGTCGAGCGTCAGGCCGCCGCTTTCCGACTGCTTCTGTTTGTCGGCGTCGTTCGTCGTCAGGTCGGGGCTGATGATCTCCCAGGTTCGGCCCTTGTCGGCGCTGCGGTGGACGAACTGGCTGCCGTAGTAGATCGTCGCCGGCCGGAACGGGTCGACGGCGAACCCGGCGCTCCAATTGAAGCGATGTTTGACCTCGGATTCGGTGGGCACAATGTCGCGGCTCGACCCGGTCCGGACGTCGAAGTAATAGAGCCGGCCTCCCTGCGACATCCCGTAGCCGCAGTCCGGGTCCTCGGGGTCAGCCGCCGCGTCGAACCCGTCGCCGCCGCCGACGGACAGCCAGCTTTCGTTCGTGATGTTCCGCTCGCGCAGGGTATAGGCCGGCCCGCGCCAGGTGCCGTTGTCCTGGAGCCCGCCGTAAATATGATAGGGATATTGCGAGTCGAGGTTGATGTGGTAGAACTGGCCGAGGGGAAGGTTGGCGACGAACCGCCAGCTGCCGCCGCGGTTCGTGCTGATGACCACGCCGCCGTCGTTGCCGACAATCAGGCGCTCGCCCTCGGGATGGATCCACATGGCGTGGAAGTCGACGTGCGATTGCCTGGAACTCGTCAGCGGCCGGATGGTCTTGCCGCCGTCCTCGCTCACCGAAAGCTGGGTCGCCAGCATGTAAACCAGGTTCTCATTCCGGGGGTTGACCCACAGGCGGCTGTAATAGAACGGGCGGTTATGGATGTTGGCCATGGCGTTCACCACCTGGAAACTGGACCCGCCGTCGGTCGACCGGAGGAGCACGTTCTTCTTGGCTTCAAGAAGGGCGTAGACGACCTCCGGGCGGCCAGGGGCGAAAGCCAGGCCGCAGCGCCCCAACTCGCCGGAGGGGAGGCCGTTTGCGGTCGTCAGCTTATCCCATTTCTCGCCGCCGTCCGTGGAAACGAACAGGCCGCTCCCCGGCCCCCCGGAAGTGAAGAACCAGGGCAGCCGCCGGTGCTCCCACATGGAGACGAGGAACTTGTTCGGGTTCGACGGGTCCATGGCCAGGTCGGCCGCGCCCGTCTTTTCGTCCACGTAAAGGACCTTGCGCCAGGTCTTGCCGCCGTCCATCGTCTTGAAGACGCCCCGGTCCGGGCTGTCGCCCCAGGTCGCACCCAGGGCGGCCACGAAGACGATGTCGGGGTCATCGGGATGGATGATGATCTTGGCGATCTTTTCCGTCTTTTCGAGGCCCATGCCCTTCCAGGTTTTCCCGGCGTCGAGACTCAGGAACACGCCCCGGCCGACGCTCACCGAATTGCGCGGCGCGGCTTCGCCCGTGCCCACCCAGACGATGTTCGGATTTTTCGGCGACACGGCGATGGCGCCGATCGAGGAGACCGGCTGGTCGTCGAAGATGGGAAGCCAGGTCAAACCGCCGTCGGTCGACTTCCAGACGCCGCCGGCGGCGCCGCCGACATAGATCACGTTGGGGTCGGAAGGGACGCCTTCGATGGCGCCGATCCGGCCGCTCATGTTGGCCGGGCCGATCGAGCGGGCTTTCAGGCCGGCAAAGGTGTCCCTCGCGATCTGGGCGGACAGGCCGGTTAAGCCGATGAAAAAGAAAGCGATAACGATGATCGCGAAGGTCTTTTGCGGTTTCGAGCTTCTCATTTTGCCTCCACCGGGCGGGCGGCTGGCGGGCGATGGCCGCCCCGGATCTCATTTTTAGGATACACTTATCGGTGACAGCATGCCAATTTCCCGGTTTCCCCGGAGCTCAAAATCGATCAGATGATATCGGCCGCGGACTCTGAAATCGCGCCTGGCAAAACAGTCAACGTGCGTACGAACTTCCCCCGGAAACATGCCTTGACATCCTTAGAGCCGCAATCTATGCTCCGCCACGATGTTCCGGAGGGATAAAATGAGCTCATTTTTCTTTCGGCTGGCCAAGAGAGCGCACAGCCATGCTGAACCCGGGAGATCACGGGTATTCAGCCTGCTTTTAATCATGATCGTGGCGCCGGCCGCCGTCTCCACGGCCGCAGATCAGGCTCCGAAGCTTCGGAGCACCTGGCCGCAGCCATACACCGTCGAGCGGAACGAGGCCGCCGGCATCCTCTCGCTGAGCACACCCTACTACACGATCGAGCACGATCTGAGGCGGGGCGGCGCGATTTCGCGCATCACTCTCAAGAACGGCCGGGCGGCCAACCTGCTGGCTTCCCCGGTCGCCACGCGCGTCCGGGAGGAGAATGGAACCGTGCTGACCGACCTCGGCGACGCGGCGCCCAAGGTCGCGCACCGCCGCGCCGGACTGAACGAAATCGTGACGGTTGACTCCGCCCTCACGGACACGAAGGGCCGCGCGTCGGGATTCAGGGTCATGACGACTTTCGAATACCGCTGGGGCTATGTCAGGATCCATAAGGAGTTCCTCATCCCTGCCGGCGAGGCCAAGCTGCGCGAATTGTGTCCGCTGTCGTCCGTCCTCTCCCCCAGCCTGACGGGCTACGGCTACCGCGAGGGGACCGCGGAGGCGGAAGGCGCGGAGGCGTTCTCCTTCGGCAGCAACATCTGGGGCCGGCTGCGGCCGGGACGGCCTGCCGATAAGCCGGTGACAACGCATTTCGTGCCCCGCTCCATGATTCTCCTCGACCCCGGCGTCGAGGGGATCGAGTGGTTCGTCGGCTCCGACCTGGCGCCATGGGAGATCGGACCCGCGGGGCGACGGGGCCAGGGGCTCTGCTCGCTCGCGCCGAGTCAGGATCCGGCCGGCCTGGCGCTGTCGATCTCGCCCGTGTGGAGCGAGGAAGAGGCAGTCCCTGTCAAGAACGGCCAGCGCCTTCGATTTCTACATCGCCGTCCCGCTCCTCGAAGGGCACGCCTTCAAGCCGTGGATCCACACCTCGTTCAACCGGAACAAGGGAAACTGGGTTTCGACTGAAGAGATCAGGCAATGGGCCGAGAAGGGCTACCGGACCGTCCATTGCCACAACGACGGCGATTATTACGGCGACGGCCTGTTCTGGCGCGACGGCTCCTATCCCCCCTATCCCGACATGGAACGCTACGACAAGGTGCTCACGGACTGCCGCGAGGCCGGGATCCGGACCGCCACCTATTTTTCGAACAAGGAGCTCCACCCGATCACCAAGGAGTTCAAGGAGCACGGCGAATAGTGGGGGCGCAAAGATCTTAAGGGAGACCTGCGGCACACCTTCTTCCGCGAGCAGAGCGAGTTCGGCGCCCTGATGTGCATGCGGTCCGGCTGGCTCGAGTACCTGAAGCTCTCGATCGACCGCGTCCTCAAGAACCACCCTCTCGATGGCGTCTATTACGACTGGAACGTCGCCCTGTACTGCGAAAACCCGCTCCACGAGGGCAAGGGCGCGGGTGAAAAGGCGCAAGGCCACTGGGACATGGACGAGCTGCTGGACCTCATGGAGTGGACGCGGCAGCGGGTCGGGCCGGACGGCCTCGTGATCGTCCACAACACCACCGTCCCGATGTTCGTCGCGGAGAATTTCGCCGACTACGTCGTCGCCACCGAATGGGGATACCAGAAATGGACCGACCGGGCGCCGGAGCTCGAGAGCCTGCCCCTGGAGTGGAACCTGGCCGGAGCCCGGCCGCGGGGCGTCATCAGCTACGGCAGCATCGACGAGAAGGCGCCGCGCCGGCTCTTCCGGCTGTTCGCCCTGGAGGCCTTGCTCGGAGGCGTTGCTCCCTGGCCGGCCAGCCCCGAGACATTCGAGTCTGCTGCCGCTGCTCAAGCCGCTGGGCGACATCGAAGCTTACCGGTTCGCGGATTGGCGGAACCAGGCGGTCAGCTTATCCGACCCCGGCTGCGCCTCGGCCGTGTACAGCCGGACCGGCGAGGCCTATCTGCTGCTGGCTAACCTGGACCAAGCGCCGCGCGAGGTCACCTGCCGGCTGCGACCGGAGAAATTGCCGTATCCTCTGGCCGGTGCCTCGGTGGCGTCGATCGCGGCGGTCAACCCGCCTGCGGCCGGCGAGCGGCCTGTCCTGGACGTTCGCCGCCTGGTCGGTGAGGGGATCACGGTCGCTATCCCCGGCGACGGCGCCGTCCTAATCCGCGTCCGGTAGGGCCGAAAGGCCCCTTTGTCGGGGACCCGAGCTACTCGGCAGGGCCGGATGGGGATGGCGCCCCGAAGACCCCGGTACCTTTTGCCTGAGACCCTTCCCCAGACTCTGAATATAGACATTACCCACCCTCTACCCTCCCTATAACAGGGAGGGAAGCAGGTCAGTGTCTCAGGAAAGGCCGGAAGGGGGCCCGTCGGCTTGGCCGACGGGGGAACCGACGGGACTGGTTCCCGGGGGCCGGGGGGATAGGGGCGCATCGCCGTCCGGCCCTGCCGGAACGCAGTACGGTTAAACCGATATCGGGGTTAGAGGTCTTTGCGGCCGGTCCGGAGGACGGCTTCTTCGGCCGAGACGCCCTTTTTCAGGAGGTTCCGGGTCGAGTTCTCGCTCTCCTTGCGGGCTTCGGCCTTGACCAGGATCTCCTCGGCGCGCTCCTGCGGCACGAGGAGGCAGCCGTCGTTGTCGCACACCAGGAAGTCCCACGGCCGGACGAGCACCTCGTCGAACCAGATCGGAAGCTGCCAGCCGCGGAGGCGCGACCGGACAAACCCGTCGACCGGGCTCGAGAACTTGGCGAAGATGGGAAACCCCATGACCTTGACGAAACCGGTGTCCTTGGCGCCGCCGTTGATGACGGCCCCGCGGACGCCGTGATTGAGGCAGGTCGTCGTCGCCAGTTCGCCCCAGAACCCGGAGGTCTTGTCGGCGCCGGTATCGACGACGACGATCGAGCCCCGCGGATAGGACTCGACCATCTTGGCGGCGATGCGCTCGCGCTCGTCGGGCTCCGGGTCGAAGATCCACTGGATGGTGAAGGCGAAACCGGCGATCGTCTCGAGCCTGAGGTCCTTGGTCAGGCATTTGACCTGGGGGCCGAGCCACTGGTTGTGGAGGTTCATCTCCTGGAAGATGTCGATCAGGGCGCCGGTGTAGAGCTTCTCGTAGCGCTCGATCATCTCGGCCACCGGAATCTTGTAAGGGCAGGGGATCTCCCTGACCTGGCTCAGGCTCTCTTCTTTGTTCTGGTTCATGCTCTCTCCTCTCCGGGGTCGCGTCTCAGCGTCGGCGCTTTCCCCGGCCCAGGGACTGTTCCCGCACCGGCTATTATCTCCATTTGGGCGGTGATATTCCACCCCTTCTGGAAGATCGTCTGGAGCCACCAGTCCGCCGCCGCCGAACTGAACAGGTCAAAGCCTAAAGGAGGGAGCCGGCTTCGGCGGTTTTATCGTCCGGCCGGTGGCCGGGGAGCCGCATGGAAGCATCTCCGAACATGTGACAACGATGATCTGACTGAGGGGTGGCACGGCGATAGCCCCTGCGCGCCCGGAGCGACGGGGCCCCCTCTCCCCTGGGAGGGCGCCAGCAGTCGTTGACGGGTGAGGCGCGAGGACGCACAGGGGCGCGCCGTGACAGGCCCCCAATTATCAATCTCCTGATCACATGGCTGGAGATGCCACCGAGCCGCATGATTCGCTTGACAGCGGACGGAAGCTATGCTTAAATAGGAATGATTCCGATTAAAGAATCATGACCAAAGACAAGATCAGGACCAGGATCGTCCAGGGGATAAAGGCCGCCGGCCTCAGGCTCACCTCACAGAGGCTGGCCGTCGTCAACGTCCTGGCCGCAACCCGGAGCCACCCGAGCGCCGCGGCCGTCTTTGCCGAGGCGAAAAAAAAGGCGCCCTCGATCAGCTTGTCGACCGTCTATCTCACGCTCGACGCCCTCAAGCGCGCCGGGTTGATCAAGGAGCTTGAATTCGCCGACCGCGACAGCCGTTTTGAGGCGGACGCGACCGACCACCTCAACCTGGTCTGCAGGGAATGCGGCCGGATCGACGACTTCCCCGCGGCCTCGCCCGTCCCCGCGGACAGGGTCGAGAAAACGACGGGGTTCAAGGTCAGCGAGATGCGACTGGAATATTACGGCGATTGCCGGCGCTGCTCGTCCAGGAAGAGGGCCTGATAGGGATGGATAGGGATCGAATTCTAAATAGGAATTATTCCTATTAATTTAAATCGCCTGGGAGGGTGACATGAGCGACATCAAAAAAGCGCTGACCAACAACTTCGGCGCGCCGGTCGACGACGACCAGAATTCTTTGACCGCCGGCAATCCCGGACCCGTCCTGATCCAGGACGTCCATCTCGTGGAGAAGCTGTCCCATTTCGACAGGGAGAGGATCCCCGAGCGCGTGGTCCACGCCAAGGGGGCGGGAGCCCACGGCTATTTCGAGGTCACGGCGGACGTCACCGCCTATACGCGGGCCAAGTTCCTGTCCGAGGTCGGCAAGCGGACCGAGGTCTTTCTGCGCTTCTCGACCGTCGGCGGGGAAAAGGGCTCGGCCGACGCCGAGCGGGACCCGCGCGGCTTCGCCCTGAAGTTCTACACCGAAGAGGGCAACTACGACCTGGTGGGGAACAACACCCCCGTCTTCTTCATCCGCGACCCCCTGAAATTCCCGGATTTCATCCACACCCAGAAAAGAAACCCGGCCACCAACCTCAAGGACCCGGACATGTTCTGGGATTTCCTGTCGCTGACGCCGGAGTCCATCCATCAGGTGACCATCCTCTTCTCCGACCGCGGAACGCCGAAAACCTACCGCAACATGAACGGCTACAGCAGCCATACGTTCAAGTGGTATAACGCCAAGGGCGAGTATTTCTGGGTGAAGTATCATTTCAAGACCGAGCAGGGGATCCAGAACCTCACCGCCCAGGAAGCGGAGGTCATGAAGGGCAAAGACCCCGACCATGCCACCCGAGACCTGTATCAGGCCATCCAGCGGCAGGAATATCCCTCCTGGAGGGTGGAAGTCCAGATCATGACGCCGGAGCAGGCGGCTCAATACCGTTTTGACCCGTTCGACGTCACCAAGGTTTGGCCGCACGCGGACTTCCCGCCGCGCGTCATCGGCCGGCTGGTGCTCGACAGGAATCCGGAGAACTATTTCGCCGAGGTCGAGCAATCCGCCTTTTCCCCGGCCAATTTCGTGCCGGGCATCGCCGCCTCGCCGGATAAGATGCTCCAGGGACGCCTGTTCAGCTACCATGACACGCATCGGCACCGGCTGGGCGCCAACTATCATCTGATCCCGGTGAACGCGCCCAAGGCGGCCCGGGTCGACAACTTCCAGCGGGACGGCGCCATGCGCACCGACGCCAATTCCGGCGGCGGCCCGAATTACTACCCCAACAGCTTCGGCGGTCCCGAGCCGAGGCCCGAGGTCGCCGAGCCGCCGGTTGAAGTTTCCGGCCAAGCGGCCCGCCAGAAGTACGTCCATCCCAATGATGATTTTGTCCAGACCGGAGCTCTTTTCGGCAAGGTCATGACCGACTTCGACCGCGACCACCTCGTCGGCAATATCGTCGGCCATCTGGGCGGCGCCCAGAAGCGAATCCAGTATCGCCAGTGCGCGGTCTTCACCAAGGCCCACCAGGATTACGGGCGGCGGGTGGCCGAAGGGCTGAAGCTCGACGTCAAGGAAGTCGCGAAGTTGGCGGGCATGTCCGCCGAGGACCGGGCCAAGGCGACCGGCCAGGGCAGCTATTCGAAGTAAGGAACCGAGCGCTCGTTCTTAGAGCCCCTTCTGTTTCTTTGGCACAGGCCGGGGACGGATCCCCGGCCTGTGTTTCCATCCTTGATACCGTTTAGTGCGTCGTAAAGGGACGCTTCCGGCCGTGAGGCCCGTCGCCGCCTACTTGCGGTTGAGAGTCAGCGTGAAAATGTAGCCGATCAGGGGCAGGGCGGCCGCCACCAGAAATACCGGGACATAGCCCATCCCGAAGTTGTCGAGCGCGTAGCCGATGAACCAGGTGAAGGCCGTCGACCCGGCGTACTGACCGAGCCCCGTCCAGCTCATCACGGTGCCGACGTGGGCGGAAGCGAACGAATCGCTGACCAGCCCGAGCATGTTGGAAACCCAGATCCCCCAGGCCAGCGTCAGCAGGCTGATCAGGCCCAGGGCCACGACCGGGCTGTGGGTGAACGCCGTGAACCCGTTCGCCGCCATCAGCACGGCCCCGACGCCCATGAGGAGCCTCCGCGCCCGCGACGGCGCCATGCCCCGGGCGACGAGCCTGCCGGAAAGATAGCCGCCCAGGATGTTCCCCGCGTCGGCGAAGGCGAACGGGATCCAGGCGACCGCGGCCATCTTGATCAGGTTGAACCCGAACTCCCGGTGTAGATAGTTGAAGATCCAGTAGGAGATGAAGAACCAGACCGGGCTGGTGACGAGCCGGGCGCCGAACAGCCCCCAGAACTGCGGCGTTTTCAAGACGACGGACGGCTTGCCGGGCGCGCCCTTGACCCTGTCCCTGGCGATGAGCTCGAGCTCCTCCGGCTTGACCCGCGGATGTTCGGCCGTCGGGTAATAGTTCCTGCGCCAGAAATAAAGCCAGGGAATGGCCAGGGCGGCCGTGGCGACGAACGCCCACCGCCAACTTCCCGTGAGCAGGACGACCAGGGGCACAAGGAACGGCGCCAGGATAGCGCCGATCGAGACGCCGCCGTTGAAGAAGCCCATGGCCAGCGCCCGCTCCTTGGCGGGGAACCACTCGGCCACCGCCTTGCTGGCCGCGGGCCAGTTGCCGGACTCCCCGAGCCCGAGGAAGAACCGGCACAGGGCGATGGCGAACAGGGTGGGCGCGAAGGCCGTGGCCCCGCCCGCCACCGACCAGACGACGATGGCGATCGTGAACCCGAGCCGCGCCCCGAACTTGTCCATGAACGGTCCGGAGAAAATCAGCCCCAGAATCGTGCCGGCATTGAACAGGTTGATGATCAGGGCATAGCCGCTGTCGGTGAGCAGGAGGTCGGTCTTGATCTGCGGCGCGAGCACCGAGAAGACCTGCCGGTCGAGGTAGTTGACGACGGTCGAGAGGAAAAGAAGGAGCAGGATCCCCCAGCGGACGTGCCCCGTCTTCAAGCCGTCGAGGACGGCGGCGACCTTGCCTTTCTTGGCGGCGTCTTCCTTCATGCGTTAAGCGATACTATACAACGCGCGAACAGCCGCAGCAACAGGAAAGTCGACACTCGTTGTGTCCAAGAGGAGAGGGTCCTGTTAATGCGCCTCCCTGTACGTCCTCGCACCTCGGCAGGGTCGGATGGCGGTGGCGCCCCGAAGACCCCAAGCACTCGATGCCTGAGACCCTTCCCCAGACTTTGAATATAGACATTACCCACCCTCTACCCTCCCTATAACAGGGAGGGAAGCAGGTCAGTGTCTCAGGAGAGGCCGGAGGGGGGCCCGTCGGCTTTGCCGACGGGGGAACCGACGGGACTGGTTCCCGGGGGCCGGGGGGATAGGGGCGCAGCGCCGCCCGACCCTGCCTTCATTCTACTTCGGCGCCGGGCCGAAGGGATGGGGGCCGACCTGAATATCGAGCTTGGCGAGGTCGCGGACGGCCCGGTCGAGCTCGACGACGCTGGCGAGCGGCGCGCCGGCCGCGGGCTCGAAGAAGTGATAGAGGCTCTGCTCCGAGATCACGGTCCCCGCCGAAAGCACCAGCCGCTCGCGCCTGTCCCATTCGGGAGCGAAATTGAGGAAGGAACGAAACCAGAAGAAAAGCCCGCCGCTGCCGATCTCCGGCGTGCCGCTGACAACCAAAAAAGCATGGTCGTAAAGGTCGGGAGCCCCGCCCCAAGGGTCGACCACGGCATAATCCAGGTTCACCGAGGCCAGCCCGACTTTCTTTTGGGGGTCGTAGGCGGCCAGAAAAGGCACCCTCGCCGGGAGCCGCAGAATGTCGCCGTGCTTGTTGGCCGGCGTGAAGGCGCTCAGCGGCTTGTCGGAAACTCCGTCCGCACCCGGCCAGCCGAGCCGCGTGAAGAAGCCCTGGTCGACGACCAGCTCGTTCGTGCGCACGGAGACGACCCCCACGTCTTCTTTCGTCCGGAGCTTCGCGCCGTACCAGACGTAATCGCGCCCGGCGAATATCCTGTATGTGACGGAGAGCTCGACCTCCGGGATGAGGGGCAACGGACCCCAGCGCCGGACCTCGACAAAAACCGGCCCCTCCTCAATCTCCGCCGCAGCCGGCGGGTCCCAGGCATGGGCGTTCGACCAGCCGCGCTCCGGAATGAGAATCCCGGGGTTCCAGTGGAGCGTGTGGTCCTTATTGGTGATCGGAAACTTGGGGTTCGACTTGAGGGTCACGGCCGCGATCTGCCCGCTGTCCCCGAAGACATCGTGGAGGATGGCCGGCTTGACCGGGTCGCCCTTTCGCAGCTCCACTTGGATCCGGCTATTCGCGATCGTCCAGGCCGGACGTTCACCCGTGACTGAAAGGTCGGTGGGATAGGCGGGCCGATCCGCCTCGGGGTTCCCAAAGAGAATAAAATAGGTACCTTTGGGATCCCCGCCCGAAACATCAAAAAACGTCACCCGTCCGACGAACGTGGGGTCGGCGGCTTTGGGGTCGCCTCGATCCCAAAACAGGAGCCGTGAGAGCTGGAACGGCACCTCCTCCTCCCGGCCGTCGGGGGACCTGTAGAGCAGACGGATCTCGCGCAACGGATCCGAGCACTCGTCCGCCTTAAGGGTGAACATGACGTCGACGGGCAGGAGCTTCGAGACCGGCGCCGTCAACCCGGCGAGCCTTACCGGCAGCCGATGCTTCCAGGCGCTCCAGTCAGGTCGCGTTCCTGAACCTGCCGCCGGCGGCGGCGGGGCAGCGCCCAAACCCAGGTTCAACGCGGACACAAAGATGACGACCGTCAAGGCCGCCCTCAAGCTATTCTTCTTCATCATGCATAACTCCATCGCTCACCCCCTCCCATCCCGGGATGGAGAGCCCAACCGCAGTCTCCGGCCGTCTCGCGTCCTCTTGCCGCAGAGAACGGCGCTCCGGTTCCGTCTCGCGTTCCACCTTCTCGCGCCTCCCTCCCTCCGGCCCCCTCCCATAGGAGAAGGGCGAACACATGGAGACGGCGTCCGATCAATAGTGCCGCGAGGGGTACAGGTAGTAAGGCCGATACCGCACCTCCACGATCCCGCGGCCGCCCACGGCGTAGAAGCTGCGGTCTTTGTCGCCGCTCTTCGCCGGGAACACGCCATTCAGCCTGCCGATCCCGGCCTCCAGGGACCCGCGGGGAACAAAATCCGCGTCGTAGACGGCGAGCCGGCCGTCGTCCGTGGCAAAGAGGACGTCGTCCCTGGCCTGAGTCCCCAAGCTCATGACCTCCAGGCCTGTGACGCCGCTCCCGAGCGACATCATCGCCTCCCGCCGCCCGCTCTTGTCGAAGATGTAGACCTCCCCCGCTTCGGTCGCGGCCAGAATCCGTCCGCCCGCACCGGCCGCCGCCCGTTCACCCAGGAGCTTCATGACGCTGACTTTATCGCCCACCTGAGCCCTCCACTTCACCCGGCCGTCGGCGGCGTTCATGGCGGTGACGGTGTGCGAATCGTTGCCGAAGACGATCTCCTTGGCTCCGTCGCCGTCCGTGTCGACGAACAGCATGTCGCGAAGGACCTTGCCGCAATACTCCGTCGTCGACATCGTCTCGCTGCCGGTCTGCTCCCAGGTCTTCCAGATGACGACACCGGTCGCCGGGTCGACGACATTGAGCGGGGTCTGGTAGTTCGTCCCGACGGCGATGACCGTCCGGCCCTTGTCTTTAAGCACCCGGACGCGGGTCAGGCGGTGATAAAAGATGAAGCTCTCCCAACGGACTTTGCCGTCAGGGTGGAAGGCGTAGAGCTTCCAGCCGTTCGTCGCCGCCAGGATCGTCGGGACGCCGCGGCCGTCGATGTCGTCGACGACGATCTCCGTGACATCGGCGTCCGGGCCGAAGAACGGGACGGTCGGCGAGGTCCAGAGAAGCGCTCCGTCGGCGTCGTGGCAGAAGAGGCGCGAGCCGGAGTCCGAGGAGATGATCTCCCGCCGGCCGTCGCCGTTGAGGTCGGCGCCGGCGATCGCCAGGACCCTTTTCCCCTCGGGGAGAGTGAAGAGCAACCGCTCCTTTCCCCCTTCGAGCGCGTGGACGGACCCGGCCGCCGTGCCGAAGAGAAGCCCGCCGCCGTCGGCAGCCGCGGCGCTGATTTCCGCGGCGCTCGCCGTGCGGTTGACAGGCTCGAGCCCGAAGTCCACGGGCTTTGTCCGATGATCGCCGGGCAGGACAAGGCCCGCCGCTTCGACCAAGACTCCGTCTAGAACCGGGGCGATCGCCGGCCCGGCCGGGAATTTCACCGCGTATTTCCCCGGTTTAAGGCGGCCATCCAGGCCGCCCGGGCCGATCTTCACGGCGGCGTTTTCGACCTCGACGCCGCGCAGGACAAAGCCGCCTTCCTCGGGCACAAGCAGGACCCCTGTCCGCGAGGCGAGGTCGATCTCAAGGCTGCTTTTGACGTCTGAGATGATCGAGCCCTGCCCTACTGTCAGCCGGCCCAGGCCGAAAAGATACAGCCGGTCGCCTGTCTGGGCGAACATTCCGCAGTCGGTCGAGATCCCGGACTTTCCGAGGACGCCCGGGTCGAGCCCGATGACCTCGCTCCGGCCCGCGTCGTCGACGACGTAGAGATCTTCAGCGGCCCGGCGGAGCTCGATATTCGCGGCGGCACCCCGATCCGTCGCGTACAGGAGGTTGGCGAAGACCCAGCGCGAGCCTTGAGGCAGGTTGATGTCCTTGGCCGCCAGGCAAACGGTCGTCGCCCCGGGCTCATTGATGCCGCCCGGCTCGCGGGCGAGGAGCTTCATGCCGTCGGGCAGGTGGGCGCTGAAGTGCCCGAAAGGATAGTCCCAGTGACTGTAATAGACGGAATCGGGCACGATCCCGAGCGCGCGCGCCGCGTCGTCGGCGCTGCGGATGAAGAAGCTCGGGTCTCCCTGGCGGACCGTGACCGTGTTGCCCTGGAGCGAGACGTCCCCGCGCAGCCGCCATCTGTTTTCGAGCCGGTAGGCTCCCGGCTCGCGGGCGACGACGCTGTCGAGGAACAGGAAATACCGGCCCTTCTTCCAGAGGATGCGGCGGCCCCAGTCGGCGCCGTTGAAACCCGTCGCGGTCGTCTCGGTCGCACCGAGCGCCTCGAAGTCCGCGGCCAGGTCCAGGCGGTTGAGGGGCGGAGGCGCGTCCTGCGTGCCGTCCCTCACGACCGAGACGCCGTTGTGCTCCTGGGGCCCGTCCTTGATGTAATCGAGGTCGGCCAGCCAGACGCGGTCCTTCCAGGTCAGCCGCGTAACGGTGTTGCCGTCCTGATGGCCGTGAGCCCAGGTCGACGTCCCGTCGAGGAGAAGATACTCGTCCTCGGGCGCGAAACTCTTCCGAAAGGAGATCTTGTCGAAATACTTGACACCGGCGAGTGGCAGCTCTCCGGGGTTCGCCGACCGCCGGGAGCTCCACCGGAGCGAAGCCTCGTCCAGGACGACCGGCAGGATCCCCGTGAACCTCGACGGGGGCGCCTCCGCAAGGCCCCCTGCGTAGAAACCCATCCCGACCGGGCTCCAGGGCGATAGGTTGATGACGCTGTCGCGGCCCAGCCAGTTGCAGAGCCACTGGTAGGCCCCATCTTTGTAGAACCATGCCGCCACCGACGGAAAGAGGACCTCCTCCATCTGGGGAGATCCCGGCTGGCGATGGGCATAATTCCCGATGTCGCCGAAGGTGACCGGGTCCCCGCGGTTGTCGGTCGTCGCGGCGATCAGGTCCACCTGCGTCCTCAGACGACCGCTCTCGATAAAGGACAGATCTCCCCTGGGCAGCGCGTAATAAAGGTAATGGGACGGCGCCAAGACCTGGTACCCCGAGCCGCCGTCGTCGTTCGGGCGATAGCTCAGCCCCTGGCCGTCGTCAAAGGTACTGCGCACCTTGTCGGCCATCGATTCCAGACCCTTAACGGCATATTTTTCAGTGTAATACCGGTACGCGGCATCAAGGCTGAGCGCAAGGAAAGTATAATGATTTTGCCGGGGCTCGGCGGGCGGCATCAGGTCCTTATCTAGATAAGGCCTGTCTTGTATATACATTGTATATCCATAAAGGACCTCGTCGATTATCTGACGGTCCTTCATCTCGAAGAACGGGTCGTCGTCAATGAGCTGCCAGACGTGAAAGAGATTCCAGAGGACAAAATAGATGTTCGACCAGGGCTCGGTGATCCATTTGCCGCTCGTCTCGGCTCGGCGGTGGAGGACCGTCATCCCGTCTCGGTAGAGCTCCGCCCATTTCTTGTCTCCCGTGAAAAAATACATGAAGCCCCACTCGGCGACTGTCCTGTAAGGCGGCCTCTCCCGGAGGTCTTTGATCGTCGGCCCCAAGGCGGGCTCGATGCCCGGGGGAACGGCCGGAAGTGTGTGCACGGTCTTGAGCAGCCGCACGGGGCCGATCGACTTGACGCCGGGGGTGAGCGCGTCCAGGAAAGCCTCCAGCGCGGGGCCCAGGCCGCCATCGTCGCCGGCGCCGACGACCATGACGTTTTTCGATCTGTCCCACACGGATTTAGCGGGGTGAATGTGATATCCGCCCTTTCCCGGGAAGTAGGCGTCCGCGTAAGTCAGGCGTTTCATGTACATCTCGAGGATCCACGGGTTGTCCGTGATGTTACCGGCGAGGATCAGGTGCTTGCCCCGGAGGTCCCCCGCCTGGACGGCGTCCGCGGTTTTCCAGGGAATGGAAACGCCGCTTATTTCCTTGAACCGGGCGTCGAGTGCGGGGATCTCGGCCGCGTGCGAGGCGGGAATCACGGCGACAACATCTGCCGGGTCGATAGGGATCCCGAAGACGCGTTCACTGAACTTGGCGGGGAAGCTCCCGGGCTTATAAAAATTATGGGCGTTCTCATCGGCGGCTGCGCCGGCCGCCGGGGCGCCGGCGACAAACGCCAAAAGCCAAATGACTGCGACCGGTATCAAGTGTAGTCTTCTCACGGCGTCGAACCTCCTGACGGCCCCGCTGTTCGCGGGCCTAAATGAAACGGATCTTTTCGAAGAGCGCTCTCGCTGAAAGATATGGCCCCTCGCTCCCGAAGTCAAGAGCGGGCTTGCAGTCCGCGGAGGTGCTGAGCGCTTCGCGGTAGATGATGACCTTCTGCGATCAGTATGGGCCGCCCTCTCCATGCCAGTCGATCTCGGGCTCTTCCAGGAAATCGGCGGCGAAAAAAGCCCGGCGGGCGGGGTCGGAAAGCGAAGCGACATCGGCGGCCGCGCTTTCACCCGGTCCGCAAGTCAGGTCGCGGCCGTTGATCCGGACCCGGCAGGCCGCCATGCCGAAGTTGTGGATACGGAATGTCTGCGCCGCGGCGCTGAAGAAACGGAACTCCCGGAGATCTTTACCCCTCTGCCAGGCAGCCAGGTCCACCCGCTTGTCTTCCGGGAATACGGCCAGGTCGCCGAAAAGATAAGCGAGCCGCATCCCGTTCGGCGGGATCACGAACTCCTGTGTCAGCCGGCCTTTCACCCAGAGCCTCGCCGGCGCCTGAATATCCGGGTCGGTGTTGAGAAGATAGACAACTGAGTAGGCAGTACCGGCGCCCGAGAGATCGCCCTCGCAGACGGCGTAGCGAACCCGGTCGGACGCGAGAAGGCGGATGTCGGCCTGCTCGCCCTGGATGACGGCCCGGACGAGATCCCGGGTGAACGGAACCAGGCCCTCGTCCCCAGGGTATTCCCAGGCCGTGACGAGGAACGCCGTCCCCCGGCCGAGCCGGTTCTCGATGACCAGCGGCCGCTCCCCAAGCTCCTCCGCCGTCGAAATGTATTTGTCGGCGGCGCCGGCCAGGACCTTTCCCATGGTCATTTTCACGCGCGACGAGGTGAAGAGCCCGATGAACCGGGGGTCCGTGCGGATACGCCAGACGGGGAACCGGTATTCGGGAAGCGCGGATTCGGCCAGGTACTTGAACCCCTGGATCTTCTTTTCGGCGCGGCCGAGGATCCGGACGCCGAAGAGGTCCGAGAAATCGCCGCCGTTATGGAGCTTTAGCTCGCGCCCCCGGTCGGATTCCGTCGAGAGATGAGGAAGAAACATGACCAGGCGGCCGCCGCGTTCGACGAAGCCTTTGAGCTTGGCGTAGAGCTCGCCGGTCATCGTGTTCCAGCCCAAAAAGAGCAGGCATCCGTACTGATCGAGGGTTTCGGCCGCGGCTTCAGCCGGCACCAGGTCGTACTGGCCGAGCGGCGGATTGCCCGAGAAATCCAGGTCGCCCTGCACCGTTTCCCGGGGCCAGTCCTCCTTGCGGAAAAACGTGTCGACGAGCCGCCAGCTTCTTTCGGCGGGACCTTCGAGCCACTTGGGGTCGCCGTACTGTCCCCACGCGGCGCGGTTCCAAAGCCCAGGAGTCCCGTCCTCGTTTCCGTAAACGACCCCCAGCCGGACCCGCGGCGCGAGCGACGGCTTGCGGTGGATCCGGGCGAACTGGTACATCTCCCTCAGGGAGCGGCGGACGCGCTTGACCTCCGGGCTGTCGAAGGCGAACTTCCGCCCCGTGACCGGGTTCGTGTAGGCGAGATGGCCCGACTCTGGAAGTATAAACCCGGCGCCGCTGATGTAGGAATAGGCGAGCGACGCTTGCCACCGCTTCTGCCAGAGCTCGTCGAAGCGCATGCCGCCGTAATTTTCCATGGCGATGTGGACGCCCCAGGGTTTATGGTATGCCGCGGCCGCGCCGCGGACGGCGGCGTGCATCAGGTGGGGATCGCCGGGGAGCGACTCGAGACCGAGGACGTCGACGCCCGCTTCGGCCACGTACTTGAAGATCATGCCGGCGTCGACGTTGATCAGCGGTCCCGGCCCGAGCTCCCGGCGCTCGAAATCGAGGAAGCTCCTGATGTAACTGACGTAGGCGTCCCGGGCTTCGGCCTGTGTTTGGAGCGCCGGCAGGTTCTCCCACTGTTCGCCCGCCCACTCGGCGGCGTACTTTTCGGGCGCGTAGACGACGTTCCCGATCTCGCCGACGGCGTATCTCCCGTAATAGAAGGGCCCGGCGGCGGCGGCGATCTCCGCCATCTCCGTCCTGGTAAAGAACCGGTTGCGCGGGACTCTTTCCCGCCAGGCCCAGCAGAGGTCTCGGCCGCCGCGATACAGCAGCTCCGAGAAGCACAGGTGGACCGCGTTTTTAGCGCAGTAATCCGCCATGGCCATCGCTTCGGCTTTTGTTTTGGGGATCGCCGTCAGGACCATGTCGCCCAGCTTGAGCCGGCGGAAGGCTTCGAGGTTGGCGACCCCGGGCGGCAGGCTGGCGCCGATGAGCACGGTGCCGGGTTCTCGGACAGGGGTCTCCGCGCCCGTCATGTCCAAGATGATGGCCGATCCGAGAAGGAGGACGAGCGACATCAAGGATCCGATCAACCTCGAGCCGGAACTTTTCATATCAGCCCCCTGCGTTGAGACATATCCCGGTTGATGAGCCATAAGGGATGGCCTAGTCCGGCCTACGGTCCGCCGGGTTCCGTTCGCCTGTTTCCCCCAGTCCGGCTTTTTTTATGATGCCGGCCGCGAGATCCGGGAAAATGAGTTTGTGCGCGGGTTTGGTGAGCAGCCAGTACGTCCTTCCCCAGACTCCCTTGGGATAAAAATGGGCCGCGACTGTCAGCTGGCTGCCCTCGATCAGGAACTCCAGCCAAGCCTTGCCCGGGACCTTCATCTGGTTGACGAGAAGAAGTCTTTGGTTCGGCTTCAGATCGACGACCTTCCAGAAGTCCAGGCCGTCGCCGGCCCGGAGCCTGTTCGGATCCCGGCGTCCCCGGCTCAGTCCGGGTCCGCCGAACAGGATGTCGATGAACCCCCTCAGCCGCCACAGCCAGTCATAGGTGAACCAGCCGCTGTCGCCACCGATGGATTCGACGGCGTCAAAAACTGCCCGTACGGGAATCGCGCCAAAATCCACGGAGATCGCCTCCCGGTAAACGGCCGACTCCAGCCGGTCCTGCCCCGTGATATCACAAACCTTTTGAGCGCTGCTGTCGCACCAGCGGCTGACGACCTGCCTGTTCTGGATCTCGTCGAGCGCCGCCCGGAAAGACTCCTCGTAGGAACGGGGATGGATCCCGGGGAAATACAGGAGAGCGTTATCGTTTTGGGCCGTCGTCTCCGATTTCAATCCTTGGATCAAGGCTCCGGCGACGGCAAAAGGAACAGGCGTCATCAGCTTGAGCCAGTGGGAGGAGAGCCCGGGACTGAGGACCGGCACCGGGATGATGGTCCTTTTCAGCCCCATGACCCGGGCCGCCCCCAGGAGCATGGCTTTGAAGCTCATTTTCTCCGCGCCGATATCGACGGTGACGCTGCCCTCGACGGGAACGTCTTTGGCCCGGAAGAGATACTCCAGGACATCCTGGACGCCGATGGGCTGGGTCTGCGTCCGGACCCATCTCGGCGTGAGCATCACGGGGAGCTTTTGGACGAGATGACGGACCATCTCGAAGCTGGCGCTGCCCGAGCCGATGATGATGCCGGCCCGGAGCCAGACCGACTGGATGCGGTCGGGACGAGAGCACAGGATCTCTCCCGTTTCCAGCCGGCTGCGCAGGTGTTTGGATGAGGTGTCCTTTTTCCCTAAACCGCCAAGGTAGATGATCCTTTTGACCTTGTTTTGAATAGCGGCCTCGAGGAAATTCCGGGCGCTCGTCCGGTCGAGCTCTTCGAAATTAGAGCCGGCGCCCATGGAATGGATCAAATAATAGGCGACGTCCACGCCCTCGAGGCCTTTGTGGATGGATTCCCGGTCCAGGGCGTCCCCTTCGAAGAGCTCGACCCGGTCGCCCGGCACCGCCGGGACCTTTCGGGCATTCCTGACGAACAGCCGGAGACGGACGGAGCGGTCGGCGAGCAGTCTTTCCTGGAGCCGTCTTCCGATATAGCCCGTGGCGCCGGTCAGCAGGACGTTCATAGCCGCCGGGATTCGAATCCCCTCAGGGTCCGTTCTCGCTGTCACGGCCCTATTTTCAATGAATCCCGGCTGCTTGTAAACAGGGCCATGTTCTAAAGAACGGGTTGGCCAACCGGATGGCCGAATCATGAGTCGGAGAATCCTCGTTTCAAGGAACAGACTCAAATCTGGCTTTCATGGTATCATGGGCAGCTGCAGGTTCGTCATGGAGCCCAACGACCGTCTTCCTTCCGCTCCCGGGCCGTTGACACCGGGGCCCCAAAAAGTGTTCGGGCGGCTTCGGACCGCCTTTAAGAGCGGGCTGGGGATCGTGGGGCTGCTGGTTTTTGTCCTGACGCTGGCGGGCCGCCTGGACTATTTCCAGGGTTGGCTGTTCGTGGGGATCAACGCCCTGATGCTCGCGGTCCTCATCGTCCGGATCCCTGAACTTCCGTCCTTGATGAAAGAGCGGGCCAGGCCCGGGCCCGCGACCAAGTGGTGGGACAGGATATTCTGGGTGCTCTTCGGCCCCATGAATCTCGCGGTCTTCGTGCTGGCTTGCCTGGACGGCGGAAGATTCCGTTGGACAGGGCATCTCCCCCTCGTCGTCTATGGGATCGCCGCCCCGGCCTACTTGGCCGCTGGCACGCTGCACTTCTGGGCCATTCGGGCCAACCCCTTTTATTCGCGGACGGTCAGCTTTCAAGTTGGCTGAGGGAGAATTCAGGGATATAACGCACGCCGACCTGAGGATTGACCGCGCTTTCGAACTGCCCGACCGGCCAGCTTGCGACCAGGCCCTTGTGTTCCAGGGTCTGAGCGGACGCCGAAGCGGCCGCGACGGCAAGCGCCGCGAACAGCAGGCCCCTAATTAGCGGCATCGATCGCCTCTCCACATTTTGATTCTATTAAAACGACCGCTTATAATCCAGCGGCCGGCGCGGTATCCGCAGTCTTCGGGAAACCGGATCCGGCGGCGGCGTGATTAGGCGGCCTGAAAGATAGGGAATAGGTAACATGATGATGTGATGCACCTCCTCGGGGAGTTTGATAGACCCCCCGTTGGAAACATCTTATTCAGGAGGTGCACGGATGAATTATGTCGGGATTGACTATCATCATCAATACTCGCATCTGACGGTGATGGATCAAGAGGGACAGGCGATCCGAGCCGGGCGGGTTCCCAACGTACGGGCCGAGATCGAGAAGTTCCTTGAAGGTCTGGAGGCCGTAGAGGCGGTCATCGAGACGGGACGCTCGAGCTCTACGATGGTGGATGTCTTGGTGGAAATGAAGGTTGCGGTCAAGATTGCCCATCCGCATGAGGTGAAGGCGATCGCTCGGGCGCAAATCAAGACGGACAAGCGGGACTCGGAGGTGCTGGCCCATCTGTTGCGGATGGACATGGTGCCGGAGGTCTATCGGCGCTCCCGGGAGAATCGGCAGGCCCAGCATGTCTTGGGGCAGCGGGCGTTTTATGTGAGCGCGATGACGGCGCTCAAGAATCGGGTTTATGCCTTACTCGCCCAGCAGAGAGAGGAGGTGCGGGAGGAGGTGGCCAGGGAGACCAATATCTTTTCGGAGAGACGATCATCTACAAGGTATGGAAAGAAGGGCGCACTATATTGCTTATCGGAGATAACTCGGCCGCCTTGGGAATCTCCTTAATGGGCCTGAGAAGGCCGCATTGCTTGATAGGTTAAGGGGCCGGGACCTGACGTTAGAGTGTGTGCGGACACAGCCTTCGGGCTGAGGGCACGGATAGAAGGATGGTCCACAAGACCTAAAGAGAAGGCAAGAAGAGAAAGGAGGAGAAAGTAGATAATACTCCTCGCATCACATCATCATAGAAGGAAATATACACGTTGCTTTGACACCTGCCAAGAGTTTCTTGACACCGGATTTACTGTCCCGATATGATTGGGGCGCAGTAAAAAAAGTCGGTTCATCTAAGGAGGGGCCATGAGCGTATCGCGAACCTGCTTTATTGGGACGCTGTGTCTCGTTCTGTTCTCCGGTTTGGCGAAGACGGGACATCAAGCCAAAGGTGTTCCAGCGACCGAACCTCCGGCACCGGTTCCAACAAGCGCCAAAATCGCCGCCGATTATGGAAAAATGCCGGCTTATTTCATCCCCAACAGGGGCCAGCTAACTGAGCAGGTCGCTTACTATATCCAAGGGACGGATAAAACGATCTATTTCACCTCCGGAGGGCTCACTCTGGCGCTGGCTCGGGGGGGCGCTGACGGTCGTTACATAATTAAGCTCGATTTTGTCGGCGCCGATCACGGCGTCAGGCCGGTCGGCCAGGATGAAACCGGCGGGGTCATCTCCTACTTCAGGGGCAAGCCCGAGGAATGGCGGACCGGTCTGCCGATATGCTCGAAGATCCTCTACCGCGACCTTTGGCCGGGGATCGATCTGGCGTACTATGGCACGGTCAACAAGCTGAAGTATGAGTTCATCGTTCATCCCGGGGCTGATCCCTCGGCGATCCGCCTGGCCTACCGGGGCGCCGAGGGCCTTGCGGTCGACGACGCCGGCCGCCTAGAGGTGATGACCCCTGCGGGCAACTTCAGGGACGATGTCCCCATGGCCTACCAATATGTCAGAGGGGAGAAACCCGCCGTTCCATTAGATTATGAACTGTATTCCGCGCGCCAAACGGACAAATCTAACGATCCCAAACCGGCGCCGGGGCGCCCCCGGGCGGCGGACGGCGACAGCGGCAGACTCGCCTTTGGATTTACTGTCGGGGCGTATGACAGCTCCCGTGATCTTGTCTTGGATCCGGCCATCCTCGTTTACTGCGGGTTTATCGGAGGCTCTGACGGTGATTTCCCCTATGGAATTGCGACGGACGGATCGGGGAACGCCTACGTGGGGGGAGAAACGACCTCGACCCCAGCCACATTCCCGGAAACGGCTGGCCCTGACCCGAGCTTCAATGGCGCTCTGGATGCTTTCGTGGCCAAGGTCAACGCCTCCGGGACGGCGCTTCTTTACTGCGGCTATATCGGCGGCGCTGGCGATGATTGGGCCTATGGAGTCGCCGCGGATAGTTCCGGGAATGCCTATGTGACAGGAAAAACCTATTCGAGCGAAGCTACCTTTCCCGAAGTGACGGGTCCGGACACGACCTTTAACGGCGTGGCCGATGCCTTCGTGGCCAAAATCAATCCTGCCGGGACATCGCTCGTCTACTGCGGCTATATCGGCGGCAGCGCCAGCGAATGGGGCAACGGCATCGCCGTCGATGGTTCCGGGAACGCCTATGTGACAGGCCTGACCGGCTCGACCGAAGCTAACTTCCCCCGGGCGGTCGGTCCGGACATCACCCAAAATGGAAGCAACGATGTCTTTGTCGCCAAGGTCAATGTTTCCGGCACGGCGCTCGCTTATTGTGGCTACATCGGCGGCTCCGAATCCGAATCTGGCAACGCGATTGCCGTGGACGGATCGGGAAATGCTTATGTTACGGGATACACCCGATCCACAGAAGCCACTTTCCCGGAAACGGCGGGTCCGGACCTGACCTACAACGGCGGAACGATCGTGGGCGGGGACGCTTTTGTGGCCAAGGTCAACGCTTCCGGCTCGGCGCTCGCCTACTGCGGGTATGTGGGCGGTTCGGGAAATGATTTCGGGCATGGAATTGCAGTAGACCGCTTGGGGAACGCGTATCTGACAGGAAACACGACCTCCACCGGGGCCACCTTCCCGGCCGTGGTCGGACCGGACCTGAGCGCTAACGGCTCGATCGATGCTTTCGTGGCCAAGGTCATTCCATCCGGGACATCCTTGGCTTACTGCGGTTTCATCGGCGGCGGCGCTGAGGACAGTGGCGCCGGGATCGCCGTCGACGGCTCCGGGAGCGCTTTTGTGGCCGGGTATGCACATTCGAACGAAAGTGCCTTCCCGGTCGTGGTCGGACCGGACCTGACTCACAATGGGTTCTATGACGCTTTCCTGGCCAAAATCAACGCTTCCGGCACGGCGCTCGTTTACTGCGGCTATATCGGCGGAGCCAGCGATGAGCATGGGATCGGGATTGCTCTTGACCGGTCGGGGAACGCCTATGTGACCGGAGACACCATTTCGACCGAAGCCACCTTCCCGGCCGTGACCGGACCTGACCTGACTCATAATGCCTCGTTCGATGCCTTTGTGGCCAAGGTCTACTATTTCGAGGCGCCCGTCCACAAGCACGCCGCCGGCGATTTCGACGGGGACGGAGCCGACGAGTTCGTTATGGACTTTGGGACGAACGGGGCCTGGCTGTGGAACGGCGGTGTCTGGTCTCAGTTTTCGACCCTTAATCCCGGGAACATGATCGCCCTCAACTTCGACGGCGACGGTGCCGAGGAAGTGGCGCTGGACCTGGATACCCAGGGATTGTGGCTGTGGAACGGCGGCCTCTGGAGCCAGCTCAGCGGCCTCGACCCCGAATACCTGATCGCGGCCGACACCGACGACAATGGCATCGACGAGCTGATCATCGACCTGGGGGCCGGGGGTTTGAAGTGGCGACAGGAGAGTGGATATATGTTCGGGATGACCGGGATGGATCCCCAGAACATCATCGTGGCCGATACGGACCACGACGGCGGCGGGGAGGTCGTCGCCGACTTCGGGACGATGGGACTTTGGGTCTGCGACCAAGGCAGTTGGGCGCAGCTGACGGCCGCCGACGCGAACGCCCTGTCCGCCCTGGATGCCTACGGCCTGGGCGAACAAGGCCTGGCCACCGGCCTGGGCGGTCTGGGGACTTGGCTGTGGGACACCGGCCTGTGGACCCAGTTGAGCGGCATCGACTCCGACCGTCTTGTCTCCGGGAAGATGGTCGTCGGCGGGGGCGAAGAGATCGTGGGCGACTTCGGGCTGCTTGGCCTGTGGCAGTGGTCGGGCGGCGCCTGGGCCCAGCTCAGCGGGGTGAACGCCGATGAGCTGATGGCGGTCGATACCGACGGGAACGGGGTCGACGAGCTGGCGGTTGATTTCGCCTCGCTCGGACTGTGGCTCCGCAACACCGGCATCTGGAGCCAGCTGTCGGGTGTCGATCCCCAAGCGCTCCTGGCCGGGAACACCGACGGCAACAGCAGCCGGGAGATCATCGCCGATTTCGGCGCCTTGGGTGTCTGGCTGTGGAACGGAGGTTTCTGGAGTCAGATCAGCGCGCTGAACCCGGATTAGGACCGCATAACGGATTACGGCAGGCGGATGAAAGATAGGAGATTCCTTTTTTTCGCGGCCCGGAGATCGCTCTCCTTGAGCTCAAAATTGGCCCCTTCCGTGACGACTTGACGATATTATCAGAAACGCAACGACCTTCATCCTCCCGCCGCATCGTGGGCAAATCAGCGGATCCATTCTATTCAAAACAACAGGTGATAATCCAGCAGCCGGCGCGGTTTCCCCAGTCTTCGGGAAACCGGATCCTGCGCCGGCGCGATTAGGCGACTTGCGGCTATGGTCTATTTAAAGAAGCCGCCCACTTTGCTAAAATCAACGAACATGGAACGTGAGCAGCTGAAGCCAATGGCCCCGGCCGCTTTCGAGACGCTATATCCGCGGATACTGGCCGTGGTCCGGGAAAAATTCAGCCTGGAGTTGACCAAAACGCCTGCGGAATACGACCGCCGCCAGCGGGAGCTTCTCGAGGACTCCGCGAGCCGCTTCGGTGAAACCCTGAAGGCCATCTATTCCCTCGGGCTTTTCGAGGAACTGGAGAAAGAAACGGCCTGGCTTGTCTCCGTAATCGAAAGCCGGGGCTTGAGCCGGAGATGGGCCGACCGCATCCTGGAGACATGGGCGAATGCCATCCAGGGCCTGGTCAGGCCGCCCGAGGCGGATGAGCTCACCCGGCCGCTCGTCCGGGCCCGCGCCCTCATCTTGCGGCCGGCACACTCCGCGTCCGCCGAAGACGGCAAGCCGGCGGAGAGCGTCGCCAGATATCTTGATCATGCCGTCCGCGGACAACGCCGCGAGGCGGCCGAATTCGCCCTATCCTTTCTTGAAGGCGGGCTGGCGCCTGAACAGATCGCCGACGGCCTGCTCATGCCGGCCTTGCGGCAGCTCGGCCGGACCTGGGAGAAGAATGGCATCGGCGCGGCAACCGAGCATCGCGCGACCGAGATCACGCGCTATGTCATTTACCGGCTTTTCGACAGCCTGCCCGCAAAGAGGAGCCTGCCCCTCAGGGCGGTCCTGGCCTGCGTCCCCGGCGACCAACACGACATCGGGATTGAAATCATGGCCGGCCTGCTCCGCAGCGACGGCTGGTCGCCGGTCCTCATCGGCCGGGGCGCCCCTCACCAGGACCTCCTCGATACCGTGGCTGACGCCCGGCCGGATGTATTGGTTTTGTCCGTCAGTTTGATTTCCCTTCTGCCCGCCGCTTGCGCCCTGATCGCCGATGTCAGAGAAAAGGCCCCCGGAGTCCGGATCATCCTCGGCGGAAGTGCGGCCCTGGCCGCGGGCAAGCTCCTGGGGCCGCAGGTTGCGGGAATCGCCGCCAGCCTGGGGGAGGGTATCCGGCTCGCAAGGAGCTTCGCCGAACGCCATGCGTAGGAAAACCGCCTTCAAGATCCTGCGCCATGACCGGGCGACGACGGCCGGTTCCGTCCTCGGGGTCGTGGCCATCGTCTTCCTGGTGGGCCAGCAGCTGGCCATCTTGTTCGGATTGTTCAGCCTCATGTCGGTGCTCGTCGACCACAGCCCGGCGGACATCTGGGTGATGACCAAGGAGGTGGACGAGGTCAATTCCTCGGGGTCGCTCCCCGTGCGCTACGTGGACCGGATCGCCGGATTGCCCGAGGTCGAATGGGTCGAGCCCCTGATCCTCGGCGGCGGGCTGTTTCGCAGCCGGGCGGGGAAGTACCAGCCCGTCCAGATGGTCGGACTCCCCCGTCCCGGCCTCGAAAACGGGCCCTGGAGGTTCACCGAGGGCGCTCTCGAGGTCCTCCTCGATTACGAGGGCGCCACGGTCGACGGTCTCGACCTCAAGGTCCTCGGCTACCCGGGGTTCCTGGAGTCCTATGAGGTCAGCGGCCGGCGCATCCGGATCAGCGCCATAACGAAAAACATCCGGGGCTTCGGTGGGACGATCATCTTCACCAACATCGAGAAGGCCCGCGAGGCCTCGGGACTTCCTCCGGGACGGTGCAGCCACATCATCCTCAAGGTCAAGCCGGAGGCCGACACCACGGCCGTGGCCGAGGCCGTCCGCAAGCTGCTTCCCTCCGCGTCCGTCATGGCCTCCGCGGAGCTTTCGGCTGCGACACGGGCGTATTACGTCTTGAACACGGGGATCGGCAGCAGCATCGGGTTCTCCGTGATCATCAGCGCCCTCGTCGGGATCGTCATCATCAGCCTCACCATGTACGCGAGCGTGCTCAATCACCGCCGCGATTACGCCGTGCTCCAAGCCCTGGGCGGCCGCAAGCGGGACGTGCTGGTGGTCGTTTTCTGGCAGGCGCTGCTGATCGGGCTGATCGGCATCTTCGTCGGCTTCCTGCTTTTGGCCGGGTTCCTGTCCGGGACGCGGGACAGCCAGCTCCCGGCCACTCTGCCCCTCTGGCTGCCGCCGCTCCACGCCGTGGTCACACTGGTCCTCTGCCTTTTGGGCTCGTCCTACGCCATGCGCCAGGCGGTCAAGGTCGAGCCGGCCTCGGTTTTCCGTTAGGACTGAACAATGTACGGCGGGAACGGTGAACAGAAACTTCCCAATGGGGCGATAGCCGCCCCGGTCCGCCTGGAGGGGATCGCCCGGGATTTCTTCGATGGGAAGATCCTGCGCCGGGTCCTCAAAAAAATCGACCTCGAGATCTCGAGCGGCGAGCTAACGGTCATCGCCGGTCCCTCGGGGAGCGGCAAGAGCACGCTCCTCACCATCATCGGCTTCCTGCTCCAGCCCTCCGAGGGCCGGATCTTCATCCAGGGCCGGGAGGTCACCCGGTTCTCTTCGGCCAGGCTGGCCACGCTGCGCAAGGACAAGATCGGGTTTGTCTTCCAGCAATCGGTCCTGATCCCGGCTTTGACGGTGCTCGAGAATGCCGTCCTCCCCTTCGGCATCCAGGGGAAGTCCGTCCCGAAGGCGGTCAAGGCCAGGGCCAGGCAGCTTCTGGAGACGCTGGGGCTCAAGGAGTATGTCAACGCCATGCCCCAGCGGCTCTCTCTCGGACAGCAGCAGCGGGTCTCGATCGCCAGGGCGCTGATCAACGATCCGCCGCTGCTCCTCTGCGACGAGCCCACGTCCGCGCTGGACGCGGAGAGCAGCGCCGTCGTCCTCGACACCCTGAAGAATCTCTCCGGGGAACCGGCGCGGGCGGTCGTTATGGTCACCCATGATCCGCGCGTCTTTCCCTTCGCCGACCGGCTGCTCAAGATCGAGGACGGGGCGATCGTCTATGATTCGAAGGCGGGACGCCAAGGAGAGTCCGTCTCATGAAAAGGATCATCACCACCGTTGTCTTCCTGGCGATCCTCATCGCCGGATCGATCTTCATCGTCAGGACCATAACCCGGTCGTCGGCGGCGCCCCAGGTCGCTCCGCCGCTCGACCTCGGCCGGGCGCCGGCCCGGGTCTACGGCCAGCTCGAGCCGGCCGGACGCGAGGTCTTCGTGGCCTCTCCGGTGACACGAAGAGTCATCCGGGTCCATGTTCAGGAAGGCCGCCTGGTCAAGCGGGGCCAGATCATGCTGTCGCTCGAGAACGAAGTCGAAAAAGCCGAGATCCAGGTCGCCCTCGCCAAAGTGGAGTCCATCCGCCGGGAACTGGCGATCGGCCAGGACATCCTGAAGCGGCGGGCGAACCTCTACGCCAAGGAAGCGGACACCCAATACGCCTATATGCAGGCCAAGCTGCAGGTCGATCTTCTCCTGAGCAACCTCGCCCTGGCCGAGGAGGAAGCGGACCTGGCCAAAGTCCGGTTGCGGCAGCTCGAGCTGCTCTCACCGGTCGACGGAAAAATCTACAAATTCGACGTCCGGCTGGGAGAATCACTGACCGCCGACGATGCGTCGAAAATCGTGCTCGGGTCGCCCGACCTCTGGGTCCGCCTCTCGGTGGAGGCCTTCTGGATGGACCGGGTTCGGATCGGCGACCGCTACCAGGTCTTTGACTCGGAGACGAACGCGCCCGTCGGACAGGGCGAAGTCATCGCCATGGCTCCGTATCTCGGCCGGCGGAATTTCCGGACCGAAGACGACCAGGAGCGCTTTGATACCAAATACCTGGATGTCGTCCTCCGGCTGGAAGAAGCGGGAGTTGATCTGCCTCTGGGATTGTCCGTGGTGGCCGTTCTGCCGCCGGCCGCGGAGAAGAAAACATGATGCCCTTCGGCGACGTCGAGCCAAGGGACGGGCGTTCCCCGGATCGAACTCCGGAACTATGGCCACGGCCTGATGTGCGGGCCGGTCTTTTAGGCCCTCAGGCTTTCGCCGGCAGGCGGTCGAGGATCGCCAGGCAGTGCATCAGGGCACGGAGGTAATGATAGTTGTCCTTGCGCATGGTGTGGGGCTGGTAGGTGAAGACCCGGTCAGTGAACAGGAGATGGAGCGGATAGCCGTGGGGCCGGAGCGAGAGCTTTTTATCGTTCACGGCTTTGGCCCGGCTGAAATAGCGCTCGGCCCACTCGGCGCCGCGGCGCTCGTAAACCATCAGGGTCGCGATCAAAACTTCGGCCACCGACCAGTGTGACTTGACGTAATTGAACTCGCCGCGCTCGCGGAATTCGACGGTCATGCCCGCAGGTTTGACGGCCGGCCAGTCGAAGCAGCCTTGCCCGACGTTAATGCCGTAGACCACGCCGCCGTGGATGTGGTCCCAGCCGATCTCGAGGAGGTCGAGGACCCGTTCGGCGGCGCGGTCGAAGAGCGCCGGATCGCCGCGGCGGCCCGCCTCGTCCATGACCATCCACATGACCTCGATGCCGTGCCCGGGGTTGCCTTGAGACCTCTGGGCGGGGAGGCGGTCGAGGTTGGCGCCCAGGAGCTCGTTGAACAACTTGAGCTCCGGATCGTAGAACCGGTCCATGATGGCCGCGAGGCAATCGTCGGCGATCCGGCGGACATCGGGAATGTCCCGGCGGCGGAGGACCTGGGTGGCGATCTCGAGGTCGGCCATCTCCATGTTGAAACCCCGGGTCCCCGCCGGGTGGGTCAGAAAGAGGCGCTCCGGGTCGCGGACGAACTTATAGTGACGGAGGTAGAGCTCGAGGGCATCGGCGAACAGCTTCTCGTCGCCCGCCGCCGCGGCCAGCTCGAACATCCCCTCGATACCGAAGTAACAGCCGAAGGGATCGTTATCGAAGCCTTGGACCACCGTGCCGTCCCGGGCCACGACCGTCGCCCAGCGCATCTTTTCCTTATCCTGGGGGAAGTACCGAAGCATGAAGTCGCAGCTCTTGCGGGCGACCTCGAGATACCGCGGGTTCTTGTCGAAGTGGAGGTAGAGGTGGCTGAAGATCCAGACGCCCCGGCCCTGGAACCAATGGAACTTGTTCGTGTCCACGAGCGTTCCGTCGTGGTCCAAGCTGCACATGAACCCGCCGCGGTCGAGGTCGATGCCGTGGGACAGGAAAAAGCCGACGTATTCGTCGAGGTCGCGCTGAAAATCACTCCGGAGGGAGTCGAGGGGGACGCCGCCCAGGGACGCGGCGGTCTTGGGCGCCTGCGATCGGGGATCTCCTATGGTGCGCTCGGACCTCAGGTATCCGGGCAGGGCGACCGATGCGGCGGCCGCGGCGCCGATGAACTCGCGTCTTTTCATGCCGAACCTCCTTCTCTATTGCCGCCGCACAAAAACAGAATCGGACACCGCTTTGGGTCGATGCCCGGTGCGGTCAAGACAGAACTCTCTTATAATTTCGGGAGATCGCGAAGTCAACAAGCCAGAACGGGGCTCCGAAATTTGCCGATAGAAACAGAAGCCGTTTATTTATGCGTCATGGCGAGTCCCCGAAGGGGACGTGGCCATCTCATCGTAAACTGCTGAGATCACCACGCTTCGCTCGTGATGATATTTTTCGATCGGCAATCTCGGGGGGCTACTCCCAGACGCAGGTGTCCTGGTGGCGGTAGATCTCGTCGCCGATGCCCGTCGCGTTATGGCTTACCGGTGCGCCCTCTATGACGTGAAATTCCTGGACGACGACGCGCCGCATAGATCATAGGTGATATCCGGCCGCAATACCGGTTATCGAGTCGGGCCTCTAATATCGATCTGAATGTCTGCCGACAACGTCCGTGACATAGATCCCCGATCACGAACTGGAGCCTGAAGTTGCGCCATCCGCCGAGGAATGCCTCCAGAAACCGGCGCTGTCATTCCGCCCAAAGCTTCTCGTACTTTGGGGTGAGGAGCGAAGTGCCGCGCTCGCCCAAGCGCTCGGCAACGGCGATAAAGTCCCTCGCTTTCGAAACTCATCCGAGAGATAGCCGTTGTCTTCAATAATCTTCTCCACCAATTTCTGAATCACCTCGGGATCGACTCTCAGGCCTGGCTTTATCTTGACGAGGCTGGCCAAGACCTTGTCAGTCTGTGGCGAAATCTCTTTCGTCTGGCAGAACGCACCAAGCGACGTCAGCAAGAAGCAGACGATGACCAAACACGCCGTCTTCCGGATACACATTCGACCCTCCCCTAAGACTTAAGATTGAAGATGAGGGAAATATATGACGGTCCCGCATGCCTGTCAAGCTGTCTTAACGTCTCCGTTCCTGTGGACGCTTTATCTCGGGATCAGGGTCCTGTCACGGCGATCCCCCGTCAGTCCTCCCTCCGACCTCTTCCGGAGGCACCGACGTTTTCGAAGCCTCACCTGATTCCCAGGGGAGGAAGGAGGGGTTAATACTATGAATAGATTCTTGGGAAGTGCCTCCGTCATAAGTCGGTCCGGGCTGGCGGGGGGCCCCCACGCCGCGCCACCCTCCAGCTAGTTCATCGCCCTCACAGGACGGGGACTGCCTGCTCATCAATATGCCGGACCCCCGCCGGGCTTGCCGCGGAATACCCGGTAGACCCAGGCCTGGTAGGCGATGACGAAGGGCACGAAGACGACGGCCACGATGGTCATGATCCTGAGCGTGTACGGACTCGACGCGGCGTTGAAGATCGTCAGGCTGCTCTCCGGGTCGAGCCGCGACGGGATCAGGTTCGGGAAGAGCCCGACAAAGCCGGTGAAGACCAGGAAGACAATCGTCGCGCACGACGAAAGGAACGCCGGGAACGGCCGGTTTTTCGAAATCCAGACCCTGGCCAGGATCAAGGAAACACTGCCAGAAGCGGCACGGCCAGCCAGACGGGCCGGTCGAGGATAATTCTCAGCCAGCTTGGTCCGGAGCGCCGACCAGGCAAGAAAGACAACTGCCGCGACAGCTGTAATAAGCCAAGCCGGACGGGCCCGGCGCAACGCCGTCTCCCCGATCCCGCCATCCGCCCTCATCGCCAGCCAGAGCAGTCCGTGCATTACAAACATGGCCACAAACAGGACGCCCGTCAGCAGCGCGTACGGATCCAACAAAGCGAGCGAGCCCCCGCGCCAACCCTGGGCGTCGATCGGCAGCCCGCGGAAGAGGTTGCCGAAGGCGAGGCCGAAAAGAAAAGCCGGGACCAGGCTGCCCGCGAAGAACCCGGCGTCCCAGAGCCTCTTCCAGCCGGGCGCTTCACCCTTGCCCCGGAATTCGAGGGACACACCCCGGAGGATGAGACCGAATAGGATAAAGAGCGTCGCGAGGTAAAGCTCGCTGAAGAGCGTGGCGTAAGCCGCTGGAAAAGCCGCGAAGGTCGCGCCTCCCGCCGTGATCAGCCAGACTTCATTGCCGTCCCAGACAGGACCGATTGACGCCCTGATGGCCGATCGTTTCGCCTCGTCCTTCCCCAGAAACGGATACAGAATTCCCAGGCCCAGGTCGAAGCCGTCCAGCATGAAGTAGACAGCCCACAGGACGGCCCAGAGGATGAACCACGTGATCAGGTAGAACACCTCAGGCCTCCGCCTTCCGGGATTCCTGTCCCGCGCCCGGCGGAATGTCGTCCGGATCGGCGCGGGAATACCTGGCCAGAAGATAGATATCCACCGCCGCCAACAGCCCGTAGATGAGTGTGAACCCGATGAGGGAAGTGATCACGTGACCGGGCTGAACCGAGCCCGAGACCCCCTCGGAAGTCCTCATCAGGCCATGGACAATCCAGGGCTGCCGCCCGATCTCGGTGACGATCCAGCCGGCGGTAATGGCGATATAGGGAAGGGGGATCCCATAGAGGAGGATTTTCAAGTAGGCGCGGCTCGACTCGAGACGTCCCCGGCGCGCCTTAATCCACCCCAGAAAAGTCAGGATTATAAAGAGCATGCCCAGCCCAACCATGATCCGGAAACCCAGGAAAACCGGCAGGACCGGCGGCCGGTCTGCCGGAGGAAACGCCTTGAGGCCTTTGACCTCGGCATCCGTCTCATGGAAGGCCATCAGGCTCAGGCCGCCAGGGATCGCCAGGTACTCGAAATAGTTTCTCTCGTTCCCGGCATCCGGCCAGAGGAAGAGAGTGAACGGGGCGTTCGATTTCGTCTCCCAGAACGACTCCATGGCCGCCAGTTTGGCCGGCTGGTATTTGGCCACCAGCACGCCGCTCCGGTCGCCGGCCGCCGCCACGAGCACCGAGCTCACCAGGCCGAACGCGGCCGCCATCCGGAACGAAGTCCGGAAAAAGGGGACATGGCTGCCCTTCAGCAGGTGATAGGCCGAGACGCCCATCACGAACACGGCCCCGAGCACGTAGCCGGAAAGGGTCGTGTGGACGAAGGCCGCCCAGCCGACAGGGTTGGTGACAAAAGAGCCCAAGTCCGAGAGCTCGGCGCGCCCGTTCCTGAGGACGAACCCGACCGGCCGCTGCATCCAGCCGTTTGCCATCAGGATCCAGAACGCCGACAGGGTTGAGGCGATGGCCACAAGCCAGATGGCCAGGAGATGGACGCGCTTCGATACCTTCTCCCAGCCGAACGCCCAGAGTCCGATGAAGACCGACTCGAGGGAGAAAGCGGCGATCGCCTCGATCGCCAGCGGGATGCCGAAGATGTCCCCCGCGTAGCGGGAGTATTCCGCCCAGTTCATCCCGAACTGGAACTCGAGCGTGAGGCCGGTGACGACTCCCAGGGCGAAGTTGATGATGAACAGCCTCCCCCAGAACCTGGCCATCCGGAGATAGAGCTCTTCGCCGGTCCGGACGAAGCGGGTTTCCATCCAGGCGACGAGGAGCGACAGCCCGAGCGTCAGGGGAACGAAGATAAAATGGAAGGCGGCGGTCAGGCCGAACTGCAGCCGGCTCAGGGCAAGTACGCTCATCCGTTGATCCTTCCTTAGAAATGCAGGATGCCACCTTTAGCTAATCCAATCCCGCCGAGTTGTCAACTGCCCGGGAATGTTGCCAACGGCCGCCCGTTGCCTTAATATTGGGAAGATGTCCTCCAAGTCGCCGCTCGCCGAACGCGCCGCGGAAATCGGGAAAAAGTCCGCCGCCCGGAATTCCGTTTTCGCCGCCTTCTTCCTGACGGGGATGAAGCTCGTCGTCGGCCTGATCACGGGCAGCCTGGGGATCCTGGCGGAAGCGGCCCACTCGGCGCTTGACCTCGTCGCCGCCGTCGTCACCCTGCTCGCCGTTCACGTCTCCGACAAGCCGGCGGACCACGATCATACCTACGGCCACGGCAAAGTCGAGAATTTCTCCGCCCTGATCGAGACCGTGCTCCTTTTTGTGACTTGCGCCTGGATCATCTACGAGGCCGTCGTCCGGCTTTTCTTCAAGTCGGTGCACGTCGACCCCAGCCTCTGGGCGTTCCTCGTCATGGCCGTGTCCATCGGCGTCGATGTCAGCCGCTCCCGGATGCTCGCCGCGGCCGCCGAAAAGCACCGGAGCCAGGCCCTCGAGGCCGACGCGCTTCATTTTTCGACCGATGTCTGGAGCTCCTCGGTGGTCATCCTGGGGCTCACGGTCGTCTGGCTGGGCCGGCACGCCCCGCCGCGCTACGCCCGTTTCTTTGAGAGGGCCGACGCCCTGGCCGCGCTCGGCGTCGCCTTCATCGTGCTCTTCGTGAGCTACCGGCTGGGCCGGCGGACGATCGACGTCCTCCTCGACCGGGCGCCGGACGGCCTGCCGCAGCAGCTCCGGGAGGCCGCGGAGAAGGTCGACGGCGTGTTCGACGTCGGGCAGGTGCGCGTCCGCCGCTCCGGCCCGGTGTTTTTCGTGGACATGACGGTCGCCGTCGACCGCAACCTGTCGTTCGAGCGGACCCACGCCATCGCCGAGAAGGTCGAAGGCCGCGTCCAGGAGATCTCCCCCGGGGCCGACGTCGTCATCCACACCGACCCGAAGGAGGTCGAGCGGGAGGCCCTGGCCAAGCGCATCCGCGCCGTCGCCTACCGGAACCAGATGAGCGTCCACAACATCGCCCTTCACGAAAGCCGGAACCGCGTTTTCGTCGACCTCCATCTCGAGGTGGACGACCATCTTTCCCTGGCGCAGGCCCACGAGATGGCGAGCCACATCGAAGAGGACCTGCATAAAGACCTGCCCGAGATCAGCGAGGTTTATGTCCACATGGAATCCCGGGGAATGGGGCTGGGCGAGGGGGAGGACGTGACCGCCAGGGAGGACGGCCTGGTGCGGCGGATCAAAGAGATCGCCGACGGACTGGCCGGATACGGGAGCTGCCACAACGTCCTTGTCCGCCGCCGCGGCGAGAGACATGCGGTTTCCTTGCACTGCCACTTCGACCGGAATATGTCCATCGTCGAAGCCCACGACATCACGACACGCATCGAGGCCCGGCTGACGGAGGCGATCCCGGAACTCGACCGCATCCTCGTCCACGCCGAGCCGGAAAACCGCTGATCGGCAGGGTCGGTCGTTCCCCAAAGAGCGTTGCCGGACGAAGTTGACTCGGGGCCGCGCAGATTGTATAGTTTCGGGCGATGACTTCCCGAGAACGGCTGCTCCTCGCCCTCAATAAAGAAAAGCCCGACCGGCTGCCGGCCTCCGTCCACCAGTGGCAGCCTTATCACCTCCAGACGCACATGGGCGGGGCGACCGACCTCGAGGCCTTCCGGCGCGTCGGGCTGGATGCCCAGATCCAGTATTTCGAGGAGATGGCCCAGTTCTGGCTGGTTGACGCCGACTTCAGGAAGCTCAACTCCCGGGTCTGGCGCGACGAGGCCCGGGTCATCAGCGCCGACCCGGACAACCGCCTCGTCCATCACACCATCTCGACCCCCGAGGGCGTGCTGACCTACAAGACGGCCGGCGACCGGAAGACGACCTGGATCACGGAATATCTGATCAAGCGCGACGAGGACATCCGGCTCATCGACCGCTACATGCCCGTGCCCCGGCTCGACCTCGCACCGGTGGCGAGGAAGTACGAGGAGGTCGGGGACGCCGGCATCCTGCGCGGTTTCGTCTGGGGAGACCAGGGAGGCTGCTGGCAGCACGCGGCCTGCCTCTACGACATCCAGGCGCTCATCCTGGCCACCATCGACAAGCCGGACTGGGTCCACGAGCTGCTCCGGATCCTGCTCGACAAAAAGCTCCAGTTCATCGAATCGATGAAGGGCGCGCGCTTCGACCTCGTCGAAACCGGCGGCGGCTCGGCCTCATCGACCCTCGTCTCGCCCGCGCTCCACCGGGAATTCTGCCTGCCGTATGACCGGAGGATGCACGACGCGCTCCACGACCTGGGTTTCAAGGCCGTGTACCACACCTGCGGCGGGACGCTCGGCATCGAGGAGATGATCGTCGCCAACGGCGCCGACGCCTCGGAGACCCTGGCACCCATAAGCATCGGCGGGAACCAGGAACCGTGGGAGCTCAAGAGCAAGCTGGGGAAGCGGCTGGCGCTCATCGGCGGGCTCGACCAGCACAACACGCTGACCGTCGGAGCGCCCGAGGTTATCCGGAGGGCCGTCCGCCGGCTGTTCGAGACCGTCGGCCAGGAGGGCGGCTACATCTGCTCCGCCTCCGACCATTTCTTCGAGACCCCGGTCGAAAACCTGACGACCTTCGCCGACGCCGCCCGCGAGTGTGTCTACTGATAATCGGTGCCGGTCATCGGTGCCGGCATATCAATCCCCCGATTGTTGAATAAGCGCCTTCAGGCTGTTTCACAAGCGATCGTCCTTGGGCCAAGATCGCGGCCTGTCCAGAGCGCTTAATACGAGGGGAAGCTAAGGCAAGAAGCCTCCCCCTCGCTTTGGCGCAAGCGGGAAGATGCTATGATATCGGTTCTGACATGTATCTTCTGAACGAGCTCCTTTTCCTCTCCCCGCTCGCGGTCTACTCCGCCTGGCGCATCAGGAGCCTGATCCCGCGCCGAGCCTTCAGGAACTTATCGACACTCCTGTTCCTCCTGCTTGTGGCCGGCTATCCGGCGGCCGAGCGCCTGGCCCACGACCCCATGGGCGGCGGCAAGCGTTGGCTCGTCGTCACCGGCTATTATGCCCTGCCGCTTCTTCTTTATCTCGTCCTGGCGGTCGTCCTCTCGGATGCCGTCATCGCCGCTCTCCGGCTCAGCCGGGTCCTGTGCCGAGAAGCTCTCCGCCGGCCGGCGTTCCGCAGGGCGCGCCTGACCTTCCTGATCGCGGTTCCGCTCCTGGTAGTGGGTTACGGCATCTGGAACCACCATCATCTCAGCGTCTCCGAATATGCGATAGAGGTCCCGCGGCGGTCGTCGCCGGCGGACGGAGTCAGGATTGTCTTCGCCTCGGACTTCCACCTGGGAGCCATGACGGAGGCGCATTTCATGGACAAGTTCGTCGCCAAGGTGAACGCCCTGGATCCGGATATCATCCTGATCGGGGGAGACGTCATGGAGGGCCACCGCGGAGATGACCAGGAAAAATTCATCGCCCGCTTCCGGGAGCTCCGGTCGAGATACGGCGTCTATGCCGTGCCGGGCAATCACGAGCGCTACGGCGGCGGCAGGAACGATTTCTTCGAGCAGGCGGGAATCCGTCTGCTCAGGGACGAGGTCGTGACAGTCGGCGGGGCGTTTTACCTTGCGGGCAGGAATGTCGACGGCCGCTCCCGGCGCCGTAAGAGCCTGGCGGACATCCTGCGGCCCGCGGCCGGCGACCTGCCGGTCATTCTCCTGGACCACATCCCGGATCGCCTTGACGACGCGGCCCGGGCGGGCGTCGACATCCAGCTCTCCGGGCACACCCACAACGGCCAGCTCTTCCCGATGAACCTCATCGCCGGACGCGTTTATGAGCTGAGCTGGGGCCACTTGGTGAAGAACCGGACCCACTATTTTGTGACGAGCGGCGTTCAGCTCTGGGGCCCGCCGGTCAGGACGGCCGGCGTGTCGGAGATCATGCTGATCGACGTGGCGTTCCGCTGAGGAATTCCCTGAGCTGCGCCCGGTACTCTTTCAGGGCCGCGGCGCCTGCCGGCGTGAGCCGGACCAGCGTCAGCGGTACCCTGCCCCGGTACGTCTTTTCGATGGACACATAACCCGCTTCCTCGAGCTTGGCGAGGTGGAACGACAAGTTTCCCTTGGTCAACCCGGTTTCGCGCTGGAGATACAGGAAATCGGCGCTCTCGACCAGCGAGAGGATGGTGGCGATCGCCAACCTGGCCGGCTCATGGATGACGCGGTCGATGTCGGTCAGGCCGCGCAGGTCAGAGCCCACGGCCGACCTCGGCTTCCTTACGGGAGCGCCCCAGGTAAAAGCTGAAGGCCGCGAGGCCCGAAACGATCACGGCGACCCCGAAGGCCGCATAGTAGAGGCTGATGCCTTTGATATCGCCGAACCCGGCCAGCGCGGCGCCCGAACCGATGATGGCCGAGGCCGCCGCCAGTATGTGAAAGCGGATCACGTCGGACCGGCGGGCGAAGAGATGGCAGGCGATGGCCAGCAGGAACCCGTTCAGCGCGGGCAGCCAGGCCTTGACCGGACGGAGAAACGGCGAAGAAGCGCGGAGAGAGCCGCGCCGATGACCACCCCGCTCACGGCGGCGGCAGCCCGGCGGCTCGGCGCAGCTTCCTTCTTCTTGTAGGCCACATACCCCGTCCGCGGATACGTGATCCGGTGCTTGAGGAAGCGGACCAGCCAGCCCACCAGGAAGACACCGGCCGCGATCACCAGGACCAGCGATGCGTCCAGCCAGCTCTTGACGGAGGAAGCGGCCGGGAGCGCGACGCTGGCATAGAAATATCCGCCCAGCAACAGGAAGAGAATACCGACGGCGATCTCGACGAACCCGTCGTCGTAGAAATACCTCCGGGTTCGCTTTTCCATGTCCCTGATCTCATTTTCGTACATATCTGACCTCATTTTTACCTTCTTAGTTTGTATTACAAACTAGTCTGTATTATAAAACAAAATTCCGGTTTGTCAAGGGCATTGGATCTCGACGTCCTCGGCGACGCGGCCACTGTCCCCATTTTTGCCGATCTTTCTTGGCATTTCCCGCGTATATCCATAAAATGGCATTTTGCATCCGCTTACCACTTCCGAACACAGGAGGCCAGATGACGCGCCGAAACCGGTATCGACTTATAGCCATCGCGCTGACGATTGTTCTTTTCGCCTGTCTGCCGCTGCGCTCCGAACAGGACCTGCACCGCGTCTGGGCGGTCAAGGACGCCCGGATCGTCACGCTCGCGGGGCCGCCGCTCGAGAAAGCCACCGTTGTCATCCGGGACGGACTGATCGAGGCCGTCGGCGCGGGCCTGGCGATACCGAAGGACGCGGAGGTCATCGACGGCGCCAAACTCACGGTCTACCCGGGGCTGATCGACGGGCTGGGGCAATCGCTGCTCAAACTCCCCGAAGAGAAGATCGACAGGGCGCGCATCCAGTCCGGCGACTTCACGGACAAGGACCGGGGCATCACCCCCGGCCTGTCCGCTTTCGACCACGTCAGCCTGGGCAAGGCGGCCCTCGAGAAATACCACAAGCTGGGCTTCGTCGCCGGGCAGGTCATGCCCGACCGCGGACTGCTGACCGGCCGGTCGGCGATCTTCTGCTTCAGCGATCCGGACAAGAACAAGGCCCTTGTTCTCAAGGACGTGTGTCTGGGGATCGGCTACAGCCCGGCCAACTTCACGGTCTATCCGAACTCGCTCATGGGCGTTCAAGCCTACCTCAAGCAGGCGCTGACCGACGCCATCTACTATGAACAGGCGCGCGCGCGCTGGCTCAAGGAGCCGACGGGGATGGCCCGGCCGGGCCACGACGCGAACCTCGAGATCCTGGCCGATTATGCCGCGGCGCGGAAGCCCGTCATCTTCCTCTGCCGCAACCAGAACGACATCCGGCGGTCGCTGGCTCTCGCGGTCGAATATAAGCTCGCTTATTTCATCGCCGACTTGGGCGGCGAGGCCTTCGAGGTCATCCCCGAGCTCAAGAAAGCCAATGCCCGGGTGCTCTGCACGGTCGCCTTCAAGGCGCCCGGCTCGAGTGTCTATGCCCAGCGCGGCAAGGCGGAAAGAGCGAGAGCGGAAAAGGAGATCTATCCGAAGAACCCGGCCCGCCTGGCCGAGGCCGGCATCCGGTTCGCCTTCTCGTCCCTGGGAACGGACGATCCCAGGACCTTCACCGAGGGGATCCAAAAGGCGATCGAGGCCGGCCTGCCCGGGAACAAGGCCCTCGAAGCGCTCACCAGGACGCCCGCCGCCTTCTTCGGCCTGGACCGCGCGCTCGGGACGGTCGAGCCCGGAAAAATCGCCAACCTCGTCATCACCGAGGGGGAGCTCCTGGCCAAGGAGGCCAAGGTGCGTTACGTTTTTGCCGACGGCACCCGGTTCGAGCTCAAGGAGACGAAGCCCGGCGACGGAGAAAAGCCGACGGTCAACCTCTCCGGCAAGTGGGAAATGATCCTCGAGGAGGGAGGCGGCCAGAAACTGACACTGGAGTTTGTCCAGGAGGAGGCCGCTCTCTCGGGAAGGATGGTCATGTCCTTCGGCACGTTTGAGTTCACCGGAGGCGTCGTCTCGGGGAAGACTTTTTCTTTCGAGATCGCCTTGAGCGCGGGCGGCCAGGATATCGATCTTTTCGTTTCGGGCAGCGTCGAAGGCGACAGGATGACAGGCTCCGTGGTCCAGGGAGGGGCCGGGTCCGCCGAGTTCACGGCCAAGCGCATCCCGGGATAGGAGAATATAAATGAACCCGACAACTAGGCTCAAATCATTATTCATAGCCGCCGCGGTCCTCGTCACGGGTCTTTATTGCGCGCTCGGGGCCGCCGAGAAAACCGTGCTTCTCCGCAACGGCCAGGTCATCACGGTGAGCGGCGAGACGATCACCGGCGGCGATATCCTTATCCAAGGAACGAAGATCGCCAAGGTTGGTAAAAGTCTCGCGGCGCCGCCGGCCGCCGAGGTCATCGACCTCGACGGCCGCTGGGTCATGCCCGGGATCATCGATTCCCACTCCCACATCGCCGTCGAGGGCGAGGTCAACGAATCGGGGAACCTGCTGACGCCCGAGGTCGACGTCCGGGATGTCATCAATCCCCGGGATATGAACATCTTCTACGCCCTGACCGGCGGCGTGACCTCGATCCACACCATGCACGGGTCGGCCAACCCGATCGGCGGCCGGGGGATCGTGCTCAAGCTGCGCTGGGGGAAGAGCGCCGCGGACCTCGATCTTTGCCGGACGCGCCGCTCACGAGCAAATGGGCCCTGGGCGAAAACCCCAAGCGGAGCAACATGTCGGGGATGGGCCCGGCCCGCTACCCCAGGACGAGGATGGGCGTCGAGGAATCCATCCGGGCGGAGTTCGAGATGGCCAAGGATTATACGAAGAAATGGGCCGATTACGAGAAGAAAGCCAAGGCCGCCAAGGAAAGCAAAGGGAAGATCGCTTCTCCCCTGCCTCCGAAGAAGGACTACCGGCTCGAGGGCTGTCGCCGAGATCCTGAGCGGAAAACTGTGGGTCCGCTGCCACGCCTACCAGTCCGAGGAGATGCTCTCGATCATGCGCCTTTGTAAGGAATACGGCGTGAAGCTCGTCTGCTTCGAGCACGGGCTGGAAGGCTACCGGATCACGAACGAGCTCGTCCAGCACGGCGTCGCCATCTCCACTTTCGCCGACTTCTGGGCCTACAAGTGGGAGGCTTATAACACGATGCCCCAGGCTGCGGCGCTGTGCGCCGAGCGAGGCGTGCTCGTGGCCCTCAATTCCGACGACCCCGAGCGGATGAGGCATCTCTTCAACGACGCGGCCAAGACCGTGCGCTTCGGCGGGGCCACGGAGGACGAGGCCATCAGGATGCTGACCATCAACCCGGCCAGGATCCTGGGCGTCGACAAATGGGTCGGGACGATCGAGCCGGGCAAGGATGCCGACCTGGCCGTGTTCAGCCGTCATCCCCTGGACCCGTTCACGGTCTGCGAGATGACGATGGTCGACGGCACGGTGGTTTTCGACCGCGCCAAGTACCTTGCGGAACAGAAGAAAGCCGAGGACGGGGCGAAGCCGAAGAAGGAGCCGGAGGAGAAGCCCGGCGCGCCTCCTGATAAGGGGCTGGGGACTATATCCCCCTTTCCCCCCGGCCCCCGGGAACCAGTCCCGTCGGTTCCCCCGTCGGCAGAGCCGACGGGTCCCCCTCCGCTACGGGGGGCTTCGGGGAACACAGTCCCCAGCCCCTTATCAAAGGCCGCAGCGGCCGGGTCGGGCGGGCTCTTCATCAGGAACGCGAAGGTCGTCCCCGTCATCGGCGAAACGATGGAGGGCGCCGATATCATGATCGAGGGAGGGAAGATCAAGGCCGTCGGAAAGGGGCTTCCGCAGCCCGCCGACGCCGAGGTCATCGATGCTTCGGGAATGTTCGTCTATCCCGGGTTCATCGATGCCTACAGCCGCTACGGCCTGGCGGAGATCGACTCCATCTCCAGCACGACAGACTTCCGGGAAATGGGCAGAGAGAACCCGGAGCTCCGGGTCGCCTGGGCCATCAACCCGCACTCGGTCCATTTCGGAACGGGAAGGGTCACGGGGACGACCACGGCCCTGGTCGCGCCGGCTGGCGGCACCTTCCCCGGGATATCGGCGCTCGTCAAGATGGACGGCTGGACGCTGCCCGAGATGGCGGTCAAGGAAGCCGCAACCTCGCTCATCAACTTCCCGATGACGCCGCGGCCGCCCAAGGAAGGAGCCGCCGCTCAGAAGGAAGCCGGTGAAGACGTCACCTCGAAGCTCGTCGAAAAGATCAGCGATTACCTTAAAGAGGCCCGGCGATACCTCGAGCTCAGGAATCTCGCCGCGGCGGACCCGGGCGTCAAGGCGCCCGAACACAACCCCAAGTACGAGGCCCTGGAGCCTGTGCTGGCGGGGACTCTTCCCGTCGTCATCTCGGTCGAGAAGGCCAAGGACATCGAGCTGGCCATCAAATTCGTCCGGGAAGAGAAACTCAAAGCCATTTTCCGGGGCTGCGCCCAGGGGTTCAAGGTCGCCGATAAGATCAAGCAGTCCGGGATCCCGGTAATCATCGACAGCCTGTACACCGGTCCGTCCGAGCCGGAGGACGGGTACGACGCGCCTTACCGTAACGTGGTCGAGCTGGCCAAGGCAGGCGTCCAGTTCGCCTTCTCGTCGGGCGGCGACCCGGCGCAAGGCAAGGACCTGCCGTATCACGCCGCCAAGGCCGTGGCCTTTGGGCTGCCCCGAGAAGAGGCCATCAGGGCCCTGACCATCAATCCGGCCACGATCCTCGGAGTGTCTGACCGGCTGGGCAGCATCGAGGCGGGCAAGGACGCCGATCTCATCATCGCCTCGGGCGACCCCCTGGACGCTAAAACCGAAGTGAAGCAGCTCGTCATCAACGGCCGGGCCATCGACATGTCGAACTGGTGGGAAACGCTCTACGACAAGTTCAAGAAGCGTCCGGAATAGCTCTCGACCCGGCAACTAACGATCTTGAGGATGGTCCTTCTTGGGATGTCCCCATTTTCACTCTAAGAAATTGGGGAATTGATATCCTGTCACCAATTTCTAGCGAAGGCCATCGGCGACACAGAGGGTCGCGAGGTGAATAATTCGGGACACAATACCAATTTCCGAATTTCATGATCTGTAAAAGGGAAATTGGTATTATGTCCCGAATTTCAAAAGCTGAAGCGCATTCCCAGCCGGACCGAGATCGGCGGATAGAAAAGGCCATCCATCCCAAAAGCGTTATTGGGGACATAACCCACGCTGTCATCAAGGTCCCAGTCCCCGGAAAGAAGCTGATCTTCAGTTACCGTCAGGTTGTAGAGGTTGCGATAGGGGAAAAAGGCCGTCGCCGTCGCGACGTTGAAGACATTGTCGACGTTGACATTGAAACTGAGGGAAGTCTTGCCCATCCTGAGGCTGTACTCTGCGTAGAGGTTGGTAACCCAGGTGAACGGCGTACGTCCCAGGTTCCCCCTATTATAAGGCATATAATTGTCGTTATCGAGCATCCAATATTCGGTCATCGGCCTCCCTGTGTTCGCCCTCAACACGAGGCCGACGGTCAGACGAAAGGGGAACGTATAGGCGCCGTAGAGCTTGAAGACGTGCGGCCGGTCCGTGGCCAGCTCGCCGTCGATCGGATTGAGATTCTTGTCATAAGCCAGATACCACGTGTCGAAGTTCCTCTCCACGTTCGGGCTGTTCCTCCCCACGCCTCCTGAGGTATACTCATCCGAGCTCGCGAGGCCGGAGTAATTGCCGGAGAGCCGGCTCCAGGTATAGGAGACGCCGCCCAGCCATCTGTCTGCCAATCTCTTGTCGAGGCTGAAATTGAGGCCCCAGTATTCGCGCTTGGCCTTGGGGCACGCCGGGTACCTGTCGTCGAACTTCCCGCCCTCCGCTTCCGACAGGGAATAGCCATAGCCGGGGTTCGCCTCGTAATAGAGGACCTCCGTTTCGGTGCGGACGCCCACATCCTCGATGGCATAGCGCAAGTGCTTCTGGACGAGGCGCACCGTGCCGGAGAGGTTTTCCATAAGCTTTTTCTCGAGGCCGAAGGAGAATTCCTGCTGGCTCATCGGCCTCAGGCTGGGATCGACGAAGTCCGGGTTGAAGGGCAGATAATCGTAGGTCAGCAGAAGGGTGCCCGGATAATACCCGTCTTTCCCGATTTTGTCCCATTCGTATGTGTCCAGCGTATAAAAAGCGGCCGCGTTCGTTCTCCCCCCGAAGGCGTTCGCCGCGGTGTAGAGCTTCATGACATCGTAGTAGAGGCCGTAGCTTCCGAAAACCTTGAAGTTCCCGTCCCCAAGCACGTCATAAACGAGACCCAAACGGGGAGCCAGCTTGTCCCCGAAGCTGAAATCGATCGGCTTGACCCCCTCCAAAGCCGGGTCGTTCGAGTACACCGGAATGTATTCGCTTTCCGTCCGGAGGCCGAGGTTCAGGGTGAGGCGGCTATTGATCGTCCAGCTGTCCTGGAGGTAGAGCGCCCACCTGTCCGAATGGACGTTGAAGAAGGAGCCGATCGGACCCGTGACTTCGTTTCCGGACACGCCGTAATAGCCATACTTTCCTCGGCCATAGTTCACGCCCTGATTGATCAGGGGCCGGTTCCAAGCCAACCCGATGGCCGGATAGTCCGGATACTTGTAGCCGTACGCCCAATCTTCTGAGGTTCGCACCCATTGAGCCCCGAACTTAAAGGAATGCTCCCCGGCGAAATCCAGATAATACGTCAGGTCGCCGCCGGCATAGGACCTCTGGGCCACCTTTTTTTCCATGACGTTGAGTGCGCCCGAGGGCATGTTCGTCCAGCCCCGGGGCCTTATATATTCGGCAGGAATACCCGGGAAAACCGAGTTGCCCGTCCCGCCGTGTGAGTAGCGCGGTGATGTGGGCTGGACGAGCTGATCGGTCTGGTTGTTATAGAACGATCCCCCGCGCACGCTGACCAGGAAGTTGTTCCCGAAGGTGAAGTCGGCGTAGGCGGCGGCGGTCCAATAGGGAAACCGAAATCCATAATCCGGCCAGACATCGTTCGGATCGCCCGTTCCATCCCGCGGCGGCAAGGCGCCCTTATAGTTATAGAAATTGCTCACAAAGCTCGCGCCCAGGCGCATGAACCGGAAAGGCTGGGCGGTCAGTTTCGCCTGGGAGTTCCAGTAATAGTCCCGCTCGGTATAGTCCCCTTCGATCAGCGACGGTTCGAACTTCACGTGCCGGGTCGTCTCGAGATAGACCGGGAGAAAAGAGCCGTAAAACCACAGCCGGTCCTTGATGAAGTACCCGCCGAGGTCGAACCCGGCCTCGACGCGGTCCACCTTGTCCTTGCCATAGAGGTCCTGGTAGTTCACGTACTCGGCGACGCTCTGATCGTAGGGATTCAGGCGGAGGGTGTCCCTTTCTTTGCCGTTCAACCGCGAGCCGCTGTAGTAGCCGAGCACGTCGCCGTGGAAGGCGTTCCCGCCCTGGCGGGTGATGACGTGGATAACCCCGCCCAGCGAGCCGCCGTATTCGGCCTGGTAGCCGCTGGCCTTGACCTGGACCTCGTCGACGAACTCGAAGGCCACGCCCTGGCCCCGCACTCCCGTATACAGGTTGGTGATGTCCGTGCCGTCGACGTAGAACATGTTCTCGGAGCCGGAGGCGCCGTCGACCGAGACGCCGGAGAGCATGGGTTCGTTCTGGACGCCGGGAACGGCGCCGACCAGCGAGTCGAAGTCCCTTCCCCGGGGCAGCAGGTCGAACACCTCCCTGGTCATCGTCATGCCCTTGACCGTGCTCTTGACGTCGACGAGGGGCGACTGGCCGATGACCGTCACCTCCTCTTCGATCGCGCCGAGCGGCATGGTGATGTTCAGCTTGACGGTCTGCTCGAGCTCGACGATGATCCCGTCGCGCGTGACGGTCTTGAAGCCCTGGAGAGCGAAGCTGACTTTGTAAAGGCCCGGCGTCAGGGCGAAAAGGCGATAAACGCCGTTCTCATCGGAGATAGCGGTCCCTTTGCCGACGAGCTTCGGGCTGGAGGCTTCGACCGTGACACCCGGAAGCGCCGCGCCCTGATCGTCGGTGATCGTACCGAACATCTTGCCGGTAGGCGTCTGGGCGGATAGGAACGCGGCCGTGACCGTAAGCGCTATGACAAGGAGACCCATCCCGAGGAGCGCACGAGAATACTGCGTCAGTCGTCCCATCTTCTTCCTCCTTCGCTCGCACAAAAGGGCAGAAGCTCGGCGATGAACTGAGCGGCGGCGAAATCGGCCCTATTTAGATAAGCATACGCGGTGACACACCGCTTTTTCCCTACTGGCGCGATTATATCTGCAATAAAGGCAGAACGAAAACAACGGTGCGATTGATACGGCTTCAGGAGCGTGTTCCGGGGTTCACCGCCGCTCTTCCTCGTAGGCAACTATCATCCGAATCAGAGGCCAAAGTCAAGCCGATCATAGGGATGCTTCTCCCAGCTCATTAAGATAACAGGACCGTCCCCAGTTCTTCTCTACCGTCCCCGTCCCTTCTGCGTGGGGAGCTGGCGGACGGTGATTGAGCGATGGCCAGAATCTTGACAATCGGCGTCACCGAGACCTAGTATCTGTTTGTGGGAACCCCTCCATCAACACGGGGGGACAATCAAGAAATATCATCGTGGAAAACTCCGGCGGGGGCATGGTTGCGGGCATAAAGCGCGGGACGAGGCCTGGACCGCCGTCCCCTGAATCAACCGCCGAAAGATGTCCGACCCGGAGCGGCGGCTGCGTTTCGAGCAGGAAGCCAAATCCGCCTCCGCGCTGAACCATCCGAACATCGTCACCATCTACGACATCGGCCAGGCGGACGATGTCTTTTTCATCGCGATGGAGTACGTCGCAGGCCAGACGCTCGACAGGCTGATCGGCCCGAAGGGGCTGCCGCTTAAGGAAGCGCTGAGCTTCGCGCTTCAGATCGCCGACGGCCTCGCAAAAGCTCACGCAGCGAGGATCGTTCACCGCGACTTGAAACCATCCAACATCATGGTCACCTCGGACGGCCTCGTCAAGATCCTCGACTTCGGGCTGGCGAAACTCGTCGAAAAGGTCGAACAACCCGGCGACCTCGCCGTGACCATGACACTCGCCCGGGCGCCGGTCACCGAGGAGGGCATGATCCTCGGGACCATAGCCTACATGTCGCCGGAGCAGGCTGCCGGCAAATCCGTGGATGTCCGTTCGGACATCTTCTCCTTCGGGTCGGTCCTTTATGAGATGCTGACCGGCCGCCGGGCCTTCGACGGAGAAACGAAAGCCACCACGATGGCGGCGGTCATCGCTCTGGACCCGGCGTCGCCGAGCGGAATCTCGCGGAGTCTGCCGGCGGTGGTAGAGCAAGTCGTGATGCGGTGCCTACGGAAAGACCCCAAGCGCGCTGGCAAAACATGTCGGACCTTAATGTCGCGCTTCAGGATATGAAAGAGGAGTCCGAATCGGGCAAGCTTCAAGCCGCGGCCGCCGCACCGTCGCCGGCACGCTGGAAGCCTTGGCTCCTGATCGCGTTGGCCGCGTTGGGAGTCCTGGCGGCGGGGGGCGTCATAGCTTGGTTCTTGTTGAAACCCACTCCGGGACCGGTGATGGTCCAACCGGAGCGGATCACGTTCGAGTCGGGGGGCGCGTTCACTCCGGCGATCTCGCCCGACGGAAAAATGATCGCCTATTCGTCCGAGCGGAACGGTAACATGGATATCTACGTGCGGCAGCTGAGCGGACAGCAGACCCTCCGGCGGACGACACACCCGGCGCCCGACTGGTTTCCGTGCTTCTCACCGGACGGGTCGAAGATCGTCTTCTGGTCCGAGCGGGACGGCGGGGGGCTCTATATCTTCGAGGCTCTCGCCGGGGACGAGCGTCGGATCGCCGAGGGCGGACGACTGCCAACGTTCTCTCCCGACGGGTCGACGATCCTCTACCTGGTCGCTTCCGCGACCGGGTGGGCCAAGCTGTTCATGGTCCCCGCGGCCGGGGGCGTTCCCCGCCCCTTCCAGCCGGAATTCGTCGTTCTCCGCAAAGGAGCGTCGCATTCATCGCCGTTGTGGTCCTGGGACGGCAAGACTATTTTCTTCGACGGGATGCGGCCCGGCGACCCGGACGCCCGCGGCTGGTGGCTGGCGCCTGTCGCCGGAGGCCCGGCCGTACAAATCCAGCTGCCTCAATTTATCTATCCCCGCGCGACCCGTGTTGTTATGGCCTGGTGGAATGACCAGTATTTATTATACGGAGGGCACGTCGGTGGCCTCTATGAGCCTGTATCGGGTTCCGCTCTCCGAAGGATCCGCGGCCGGCGGCCGGCCGCCGCAGCTCATCGCATCATTGCCCGCGATGCTGTGGGGAGTCTCGATATCGGCTGACGGCCGGATGGTCTTCAGCACCCTTTCTGCGACACCCAACATCTGGTCAGTGCCGCTAAGATGAGTGACGGTATGGCCTCGGGACCGCCCGAGCCGGTCACCTCCGATTCGACGGGGAAAGGGGACGTCGCCGTTTCCGCGGACGGCTCGACTCTTGCCTGGACGGCCTACTCCCCGCAACGAACAGAGATCCGGCTCCGCCAACGACGACCGGCCACGAAGAATCGATTGTCTGCTCCAACGCCACGACGAACGTCGTCCCGCGTTGAGCGGACTTCTCAAAATTGGGGAATTGATATCCTGTCACCAATTTTAAAAGCTGAAGCGGGCGCCGACCCGGCGCTCCAGGCTAGCGGACAAGCTGGGAGGCCCAATTCTCGACGACGACCAGGCCGGCTTCCCTGGACAGGATCGGTTGGACCACGACGAAGCGCTGCTCGTCGGAGGCGACGTCGTAGAGATGGAGGTAAAGCGCGGCTGGCAAGGAAAGCTGGACCCCGATGGCGTCGCCGCGGAAGATTTCCTCCGCCCGGCCTCGCTGAAAATCGGACCTGGCGTCCACTGGAACCGTCAGCAGCGAGTTGCCGCGGACATAGTACAGCGTTTTTCCGCCGCGTCCCCACCTCGGCTGAACTCCGCCGTTATCCGAGATCTTCCATTTGCCAGCCCCTCTGGGAAAAGGCCGGACGTAAACCTCGTATGTTCCCGATTCGTTGGATACGTACGCGACATATCGCGAATCGACAGACAGGGCCGGGAAAAACTCATCGAACGGGCTTTCCAGAAAGGGCGTCGGCTGACCGCCATTCCATAGATCCATATACCAAAGATCCCTGATTATTCCCCTATTGGCATCGACTGCGACGAACACCAGGAATCTGCCGTCCTTGGAGAGCTCCGCCTCGTACTGAGCCACCGGCTCATCGATGAGAGGCCTGGCCTTGCCGCTCCCATCGGCGGGTCTCGCCACCACCCGACCGACGTTTACCATGGACGAGTACACGATCTCACGGCCGTCCGGTGTCCAGAACGGCTGGATGTTGGAGCCAGGTTCAAAGGTTAGACGAGTTTTTGTGGCCTGAGCGGTATCATGAATCCAAATGTCAGCTCTTACCCGCCTCCGTCCCACGAACCGCGACACGGCGGCCATCCGGCGACATCCTCGGATCCGACATGGACTCCTGAGGTTGGCCGATGGCCCCAGTGACTTCGCCCCGCCGATTCACCCAAACCAGGCGCTGGGCTGCCAGGAGCTTGGGCATATAAACGAGACTGCCGTCGGCAGATATGCTCGGTGCTGAGGCGTCTTCGGCAACACGAACGGGTTTCCCCGTTATGCCGAACGGCGACAGACGCAACGGAACGGCCCATAATCCACCAGTGCCGAGACCATAAAGAAGGTCTCCTGAAGGAGAATAAGCGATCTGAGCGGAACCTGGGATATCGAGAACGGGTTCGCGCAATCCACCTTTCGAGATCCTCAGCACCTTCGATGTTCTATCGCTGTAAATAACGACCGCCAGCACTCCCGCTCTATGGGGCAGCACAAGGGGAGACATGAAGCCAATCTCTCCTTCGCCGGCCTTGGCGAGCAAGGTAGAAATGCCGCCGGCCTCTGGAACTTCATACAGGCCCCCACCCGCCCGTGTACCCCAGCCGGCGCCCCAGCTGAAGACAATCAGGCCTTCCGTCCCCCACGATGCGCCGCCGATATCTGTCCCGGGGACATCGCAGATCGTCCGGGCTTCGCCCCCTGATACAGGAATTCCCTGGAGCGCGTGTTTCATGAGGTCGAAGAAGCCGACGGAAGCGCTGTCGGGCGACCAGAATGGCCGAGCGGCTCCCTCGGTGTCATGAATGCGCCGAGGCTCCAGCTTGTCCAAGTCCTGGACCCAAACGCCGTCTCCGAGCGCGTAGGCCACCCGCCTTCCATCCGGCGAGATCGCCGCGCCGCTGAGATAGATAGCGGCCTGCTCGCTTGTGCCCACTGCGAGGCGATACTTGTGCAGGGGGAGAGGACGCATCTCTTTTCGCGGGCCAAGGAGCAGGACCATGCCGACGGCCCCCACGAGCACGCCGGAGACAGCCCAGATAGCTGCTCGGAACCAGACGCGCCGTTTTCCCAGAAGTTCTTCCCCGGCCGGTTCCCCCTGGAGAGGGCCGGTAAGAATCGCCTCGATTTCGAGCCGGGCATCGGCGATGTCATGGAGGCGATTCCTGGGATCCCTTTGAAGACAACGACGAAGAAGCGACCTTAAAGATCTCGGAGTATCCGCCGGCAGCGCACTCCAGTCGGGTTCGCTCTTTAAAACTTGTGCCAGAATGTCGGATATCGTCTCTCCCTGATAAGCCCTCTTTCCCGTCAGGCATTCATAAAGGACACAGCCAAAAGCCCAGATATCGGCCCGCTTGTCCGCTGCCCTCCCGCGAGCCTGCTCGGGACTCATATAGGCGGCAGTCCCGAGGAGGACTCCCGGCTTCGTCATCTCCGCCGTGATCGTCGGCGAGCTCGCGATATCCACGGCCGTCGTCTCTCCGGCGAACGCCTTGGCCAGGCCGAAATCGAGGATCTTCACCTTGCCCTCGGGCGTGATCATAATGTTACCGGGCTTGAGGTCGCGGTGGATAATCCCTTTTTCGTGGGCGGCCTCGAGTCCCTCGGCGATTTGACGGCAAGTCTCCAGTGCGTCCTCGAGCGGAAACGCTCCACGGTCCAGCTTTGATTTGAGAGTTTCGCCCTCCGCCAGCTCCAGGAGGAGAAAGCGTCTTCCCTCGGACTCTTCCAGGCCATGGATGGCAGCGATGTTGGGATGATTCAGCGCGGCCAACATTCGGGCCTCGCGCTCGAAGCGGGCGAGCCGCTCCGGGTCCTTTGTAAATATCTCAGGCAGAACCTTAACGGCCACCTGGCGGCCCAGCGTCTTATCGAGGGCGCGATAGACCTCACCCATCCCGCCTTCCCCGAGCTTCTCGAGGATTTCGTAGCGACCGGCTAAAGGCGCGCCTGTCCTGAGTTCTGCGGACGGAGTTTCCTGCGTTATGGTTTGGGATAAAACCGGCCCACCCGGCGGGGAAAACCGGCTGCCGCAGTTGCCGCAGAAATTGGTATCCGTGAGATTATTAAATTGACACTTCGGGCACTTGATGGTCACTGCCAACCTCACTAGCGCTTCACCGGCCCGAGGTACTTGTCGAGCCAGTCGAGGGTCTCGCGGATCATCTCCTTGCGCGGGAGAACATGGCCACTCTCATAGATGACGTGCCTCTTGTTCTTCCCGGGCGTTCCGAGGCGCTGGAAAACCGGGAGCTGCGACGACCCCGGGGGGAAGATGGCGTCGTACCGCCCGTTCAGCATGAGCACGGGCAGCTTCACCCGGGGCACGAAGTTGATCTGGTCAGCCTCGGGAAGGGCCCGCGTGCTCATGATCCCCCCCGCCACGAAGATCGCCGCCTGGAAACGGTTTTCCACCGCCAGCAGTACCGGCGCGACCTCGGTGCCCCAGCAAAAGCCGTTGTACGCCAGGCTCCCGGAGTCGATGTCCTTCCGCGTCTCCAGGTAGTCGATCGACCGGCCCAGGTCCTTCGACCACGCGATCAGGTGGTCGCGGTAGAAGGCGGTCGGCTCGGCAGTCCAGGACTTGAGCCCGTCCCGCCGCTCGTAGGTGCCCTTGTAGATCGGATACATCAGCGCGCGCCCGCTCTTCATGAAGAAGTCATCGTCGTTCTCGAACTTCTCAGCCCAGATGGCCGCCGCGCTGGGGAAGTAAACGACGGTCTGGTAGGGCGGCACCGCGTTCTTCGGAAGGAATAGATAGGCAACCACGCGCTCGCCGCCGTAGGCCGCCTTGAAGCTGATCCTTTCCCGTGTTCCGTCCTCGGTCGCCACCGTCTCCTCCACCCTCGCGTCCAGGTCTCCCTTGTCGTAAGCGTAGAGCCCCTTGAAGGCGTTGAAGACCTCGTCGGAGACGGGCTTCTCCTTCGCGAAATCGCGGATCTCAAACTCGATCTTTCCTGTCCCGGCAGGAGAAGGAGCCGAGGGCAGCTTGACGCAGCGGAGGCCGAGGTTGGGCCCGCGTTCCCAGGGGGATTCCGCATCCGGTTGGATGAACATGTACGAGGGCTCGCCGAAGCCCCCGCCGAGGCTGAACCGCTTGCTCTCCGAACTCTCGTTCCAACACCACTCCTTGACGTTGCCGGCCATGTCGCAGGTGCCGAACGCGCCCAGAGTCCCTTGTCCTCCGACCGGCACCGTGCCGGCGTCCCGGAAGTTGCTCCCGGGCACGGTGACGGGTGCCCAGCCGACCCCCGCGGCCCTGGACCAGTGATAGAACGTCGGGAGGCTCTTCCCGACGAACTCAGCGTAGGCGGCGGCCTCGTACCAGCTCACCCCCGCCACCGGGTGCTTTTCCAGCCCCTTGGGGAAGTTCCCCACCTCCCACGTCGCGGGGCCGGGGCGGCCCGTCGAATCCACGAAGAGAGCGACCGCTTCCTCCCACGGGATCGTCCGCCCGTCCTTGACGAAGGGCTGTTTCCAGAACTCGCGCTTTTCGTAGCCGCCCGCCTCCACGAACTTGCTGTACTCCTCGTTAGTGACCTCGGTCCGGTCTATGAGGTAGTCGTCGGCGGGGACTTCCGGAAGATCATCGAGACCGTTCACGCTGGCGGCGATCGTCCCGCCCGGCACCGGCACGCGAACCATGCCGCCCGGGATGCTCCCTTCCGGCTCGAGCGGCTCGGGCCCGTCCGGGGCCCCAATTTCGTACCGGGTGACGAACCCCGGCTTGGCGTACCGGAAGACATAGGCGGACGACGAGGCGGAGGGCATCAACGGCACGCGGATGCTCACGAGCGGCGTTTTCCCGAGACTCTCCCAGGCGTTCGGGTCCCCCCTGTACGGCCGGATCGAGACGTCGGCGCCCGCGGGAACGGTCTCGATGGAAAGGGAACCGACCACCAGGGGCAAGAGACGAGTGAGCTTGGGGTTCTTGGGGATAATATTTTTCCGCTCGAAGAGCCAGGTCAAACGAGGCTTTGTTATCCGATTGATCGAGGAGTCGTTCGATTTCGGGGATCGCGACTCGTTCCGCCCAGCGGATTTTCGCTTGGCGATTGATGATGGAATAGATCATGAAACCGAGGGCGAGGAGGACAAGGGCCGAGGGAACGGCGACCACAGGCCGGCGCATGATGCGGAGGAAAGAACGGAGGTTGAATACGCCGGCCTTCTCCTTTTCGAGAGCCGCCTGGAGCTTCCTGAGGTCCGCCAGCATTTCGGCCGCTGAGCCGTAACGGTCGTCCGCCGTCTTCTTCAGCGCCCGCTTGACGATCCTCTCGAATTCTTCGGGTACCTTGGGCGCGATCGCCTGGAGAGGCTTCGGCTCCTCGTGGATGATATTGTGGATGACCGCCGACTCCAGGTCCCCTCCGAACGGAAGCTTCCCGCTCGCCAGTTCATAGAGGACGACTCCCAGCGACCAGATGTCCGTCCGCTCGTCAACAGCCTCGCCTCTCGCCTGCTCGGGCGACATGTAGGCCACTGTGCCCATGGTCGAGCCCTCTTTCGTGACCATCGCTGCGCCGGCGACCTTGGCCAGCCCGAAGTCCATGATTTTTATCTGCCCCTTGGCCGTCAGCATGATGTTCGCGCTCTTGATGTCCCTGTGGACAATTCCCTTTTTATGGGCCTCGTCCAGTCCGGCACAGACCTGGAGGGCGATATCGAGCACCTGGTCGAATGGCAGGGGGCCCTTGGCAATCTTCTCTCTCAGGCTTTCCCCTTCGACGTATTCCATCGAGATGAAAGCCTTTTCCGCCTGGTCGTCGACCTCATAGATGGTGCAAATGTTGGGATGGGAGAGGGCCGCCGCGGCCTGGGCTTCGATCGTGAACCGTTTCCTGATATCCTCGTCCAGGGCCAGCCCGGGCGGGAGGAACTTCAAGGCCACCGGACGTTTGAGCCGCGTGTCGTCAGCCAGATAGACAACCCCCATCCCGCCCCGGCCCAAAACCCTGGTGATCTTGTAGTGACCGGCGATCACGGTCCCGGAGGCCGGCTCCGCCGGCCCTGGGGCGAGTGTCCGGGTGAATGAGGCTTCTCCCCCGGGAAGCGCCGTCGCGCACTTCCGGCAAAACCTCGAATCTTCCAGATTCTCGATCCCGCAAGATGGGCATTTCATCGATATCACTCCGCCGACGCCCTTTGTCCGGTGTGGCTAAAGGCTATCAAGGAGAGGGGGGCGAGTCAAATGAAGACAAACTACCCGCCGTTTCGCCAGCGCGTAACAAAAAGTGCGTAAATTTCGATGATGATGTCAGCGAGGAGGACCGGGCCTGTCCCCAATCTTTAAAAGCTGAAGCGGGCGCCCAGCCGGCCCGAGATCGGCGGGTAGAACTGGGACGTCATCATGAACCGGTTGTCGGGCACGATAGCCGGAGGATTCGAGCTCCCAATCCCCTGACAGGAGCTCGTCTTCGGTGACGTCAAGGTTGTAAAGCGTGCGGCACGGCCAGTACATCGTAGTCGTGGCGATGTTGAAGACATTGTCGACGTTGACATTGAAACTGAGCGAGGTTTTCCCCAGCCGCAGGCTGTATTCGGCGTACAAGTTGGTGAACCACAGGAACGGCGTGCGCCCCAGGTTCCCCCGATTATAGGGCATATAATCGCCTTCGATATTCCAGATACTCCGTGAACGGCGTCCCGCTCGAGGCGGCAACCACGGCGCCGACGGTCAGGCGGAAGGGGAAAGTGTAGGCGCCATAGAACTTGAAGACATGGGGCCGGTCCGTGGCCAGCGGCCCATCGATCGGGTTCAAGCTCTTGTCATAGGCAAGGTACCAGATGTCGAAGTTGCTCTCTCGACGTTCGGGCTGTTCCTCCCCTCTCCCGCATAGTCTCCGTGGTATAGGATTCATCCGAGCTGGCCAGCCCGGAATAGTTGCCCGTGAGCCGGCTCCAGGTGTAGGAGAGGCCGCCCAACCAGCCGTTGGAAAATCGCTTGTCCAGGCTGAGGTTGAGGCCCCAGTATTCGCGCTTGGCCTCGGGGCACGCGGGATACTTGGCGTCGAATTTACCGCCGTCCGTTGTGGACCGCGAATACCCGTAGCCGGGGTTCGAGGTGTAGTAGATGATATCGCCTTCCGTGATGACGCCCACGTCCTCGACCGCATACCGGAGGTGCTTCTGGACCAGGCGCGCCGTCGCCGACAGGTTCTCCATCAGCTTTTTCTCGACGCCGAAGGAGATCTCCTGCTGGCTCATCGGCTTCAAGCTCGGGGTCGACGGTGTCCAAAAGACCGGGCGATAGTCAATGGTCTTCATCAGCGTCCCGGGATAATAGCCGTTTTTCCCGATCTTGTCCCACTCATAGGTATCGAGCTTATAATAGGCGGTCTGCCAGTCGAACCCCCGAAACTATTGGCCGCCGTATAGAGCTTCATGACATCATAGTAGATCCCATAGCTTCCGAAGACCTTGAGGTTGGCGTCCCCGAAGACATCGTAGACGAAACCCAGGCGGGGCGCCAGCTTGTCTCCGAAGGTGAACTCTATCGGTTTGATCCCTTTGAGTCCGGGTCGTCGGTGTAGCTCGGCAGATATTCTCGCTCCGTCCGGAGGCCGAGGTTCAGGGTGAGCCGGCCCTTGATCGTCCAGCTGTCCTGGAGGTAGAGGGCCCAGCGGTCGGAATGGACCTTATAGAAAAAGCCGTAGGGGCCCGTGGCTTCATTTCCCGTCACATCGTAATAGCCGTATTTTCCCTGGCCATAGTTCTGCCCCAGGTAGATGAACGGGCGGCCCCAAACAAAACCGATGTTCGGACAATCCGGATACTTATAGCCGTCCTGCCAATCCTCGGCCGTCCGCACCCACTGGGCGCCGAACTTCCAGGCATGTTCGCCTGCGAAATCCAGGTAATAGGTCAGATCGCCGCCGACGTAGGATCTCTGAACCTCGTCCCTTTCCGTTACGTAGAGCTGCACCGCCCGGCATGCTGGACCAGCCCCTCGGCCTGATGTACTCGGAGGGGATGTCCGGGTAAATGGAATTGCCCAGGCCGCCGTGGGCATAGCGGGGCGAGTGGGCTGGACGAGCTGGTCGGTCATGTTGTTGTAAAAGGTCCCTCCCCTGAGGCTGAACAGTGTGTTATTGCCGAAGGGAAATCGGCGTACGCGGCGGCGGTCCAGTAAGGAAAACTAAATCCATAATCGGCCCAGACATCGTCCGGGTTGCCCGTGCCGTCCCGGGGCGGCAGCTCACCTTGATAGTTATAGAAATTGCTCACGAAGCTCGCTCCCAGCCGCACGAACTTGAAAGGCTGGGCCGTCAATTTCGCCTGGGAGTTCCAAAAGGTATCCCGCTTGGTGTAGTCTCCTTCGATCATGCGACGGATCGAAGACCACATGCCGTGTTGTGGTATTGAAAACGGGAAGCAGCGAGCCGAAAAACCAGAACCTGTCCTTGATGACGTATCCGCCGAGGTTGAACCCAGCCTCGATGCGATCAACGTTGTCCTTGCCATAGAGGTCCTGATAATTGACATACTCGGCGACGTTGATATCGTAGAGCCCAAGGCGGAGGGTGTCCCTTTCTTTCCCATTAAGGCTAGAGCCGCTGTAGAAACCGAGGACGTCGCCATGGAAGGCATTCCCGCCCTGGCGGGTGATGACCTGGATGACGCCGCCCAGCGAGCCGCCGAATTCCGCCTGGTAGCCGCTGGCTTTGACCTGGACTTCGTCGACGAACTCGAAGGCGACTCCCTGGCCGCGGACGCCCACATAAGGATTGGTGATGTCGGTGCCGTCGACATAGAACATGTTCTCGGCGCCCGAGGCGCCGTCGACCGAGATGCCGGAGAGCAGGCGCTCATTCTGGACGCCGGGGACGGCGCCGACCAGGCTGTCGAAGTCGCGGCCCCGGGGCAGGGAAGAAAACATCTCCTTGGTCATCGTCATGCCCTTGACCGTGCTCTTGACATCGACGAGCGGCGACTGGCCGATAACGGTGACCTGCTCTTCCAGGGCGCCGAGCGGCATGGGAACGTCCAGCTTGACGGTCTGCTCGAGCTCGACGATGATCCCTTCGCGGGTGACGGTCTTGAAGCCCTGGAGAGTGAAGGCCAACTTGTAGATGCCCGGTGTCAGGGCGAAAAGGCGGTAAACGCCCTTTTCGTCCGTTATGGCCACGCCCTTGCCGACGAGCTTCGGGCTGGTGGCCTCAACCGCGACGCCGGGAAGAGGGGTCCCCTGCTCGTCGGTGACGGTGCCGAACATTTTGCTCGAGGGCGCCTGGGCGAAAAGGTCCGCAGCGGACAGCGCAAAAACGAGCAGTGCAATTCCGATGACCGCAAAGATACATCGCCGCAGACATGATAAGGTATGCCTTGGTCGTCCCATCCTCTTCCTCCCTTGTTTTCAATAAAGGCAGAAAGAGATCGGCGGTGTGGTCGATACGGCATTAAGGTTGGGTTCCAGCGTTCACCGCCACTTCCCTTCTCCGGCAACTATCATCCAAATCGGAGGCCAAAGTCAAGCAGATCGTGGGGAGGTTCTTGGGGACGGTTCCTCTATGGAACTGTAGCCAATTACTTTTTCGGATAACGTTCCGATTTCCTGTTTTGTTGGGCTTGCCGTGGGGTCGCCCAGAGCTTCAGCATACACGTTTGACTCGCTCTTCTTAAATTGATACCCTTTGGCTTACATAACGAGAGGCAAAAAGGATGGCGGGAAACTGCCCGAAATGCGGATTTAAGAACCAGGACGGGGCGGTTTTCTGCGCCAAGTGCGCGACCAAGCTCGGAATTGGGAGACAGGTCACTGGATTCTCCGGGAGCAGGGACGAGTCCCCAAAATCCAGGGGCAGGCACAGTGGGGGCCACGGGCGGGGCCGGGAAAAAGGGGGAAACTTCCGATTCCAAGCCGTCTCTCTCCGTCACTAAAACACTCGAGACAACTCCGGATGGTCTGGGCAAGGGCGAGCTTTTCGCCGGGCGGTTCGAGCTCATCGAGGAGCTCGGCGCCGGCGGCATGGGGATCGTCTATCGCGCTTACGACAAGCAAGTCGGCGAGGAGATCGCCATCAAGGTCCTCCACCCCGAGATCGCTTTAGATGAGCGGACCGTCGACCGCTTTCGGAACGAGATCAAGCTGGCCCGCCGGATCAGCCACCGGAACGTCTGCCGGATGCACGAGCTCCACGAGGACGGAAAGCAGCTTTTCATCACGATGGAGTACGTGTCCGGTCAGGATCTCAAGGGGCTGATAAGGGAAACAAAAGGGCTTACCGCAGGGAAAGCCATCTCCATCGCCAAACAGGTGGCGGAAGGGCTGTGCGAGGCGCATCACCTGGGCGTCATCCACCGGGACCTGAAGCCCCAGAACATCATGGTGGACAAGGAGGGGACGTCCAAGATCATGGACTTCGGGATCGCCCGGTCGCTGCGGGCGGCCGGGATGACAGCCGAAGGCATGATCATCGGGACGCCGGAGTACATGGCGCCGGAACAGGTGGAGGGGCTAGAGGCGGACCAGCGGACGGATATTTACGCTATGGGGGCGATCCTCTTCGAAATGGTCACGGGCCGGGTGCCGTTTGAGGGAGACTCTCCCCTATCGGTGGCCTATAAGCACAAGAACGAAATTCCTATCCCTCCGCGCAAGCTCAACGCGGAAATTCCCGAGCCGTTCAATAAGTTGATCCTGCGCTGCCTCGAGAAACAAAAAGATAACCGTTATCAGACGGCCGAGGAGTTGCTCGCGGACCTCATTCGCATCGAGGAGGGCCTGCCGATCTCGGAGCGAGTGGCGCTCCCGGCCCGGCCGACCATCCGCATAGCCCGGGAAAAGCCCACGGGCATAAAGCGCTTCATCGATCCCCGCCCTGATTGTTGCGGTTCTGGCCGTCGCGGCGCTCATCATCTGGCGCCTCCTTCCCAAAAGCCGACAGGCTCGCCCGCTTCCGCCTCGGGCAAGCCCTCCATCGCCGTCCTCTACTTCGAGAACCTCTCCGGCGACCCGGCGCTCGAGGGATGGAGAACCGGTCTCCCAGATTTGCTCATTACGGGCCTTAGCCAATCCAAGCTCATCCGGTCCTCGACGAGAACAGGACTTACAGCGTCCTCAAAAACTCAAGCTGGACCAGGCCAAGAAGTACAGCCGGGAGGACCTGGTCAAGACGGCGGACGAAGGCGGGGCGACCTACACCGCGAGCGGCAGTCTGATGAAGGCGGGCGAGAGTATCGTCGATCATGATGACACTCCAGAAACCGCGGACCGGCGAGGTCATTGACTCGATCAAAGTGACCTGCCAAAACGAGGCCGAGATCCTTCCCAAAACCGACGAACTCGCGGCAAAGATCAAGTCCGGCCCTGGACCTGACGCCCGCCCAGATCGCAAGCGACGAGAGGCCTAGAGATTCAGAAGATCACGGCTTCACCGGAAGCCCTGAAATACTACCTGGAAAGCTGAAAATATTTCATGACGGCGGAATACTCGAAAGTCATCGGCCTGTGTAGAAAGCGATCGAGATCGACCCGCAGTTCGCCCTCGCCTATACATGATGGACGGCGCTTACAAGGAATGGGGAACGGCCCAGAAGCTCAGGAAAAGATCGACAAGGCGTTTCGAGTTGAGGGATCGGCTCACCGCCAGGGAGCGCTATCTACGTGGAACGACAGTATTATTTGGACTCCGGGACGAAAAAGCGCCTGATAAAGCTATCGAGGCCTTCAAGAAGTACTTGGAACTCTGCCCCGATGATTCCGCTGAGATCGCGGGTCTGGGCTACGTTTACATGAATTTCGGGGACCTCGCCAGAGTTTGGAATTGATGAAAGAAGCCTATGGAATCGAACCCACCTTCCGCCTTGGTGAGTCGTTCATTGTGGTCTATCGAGCGATGGGCCTCGACAATTGGAAGCGGCAACTGTAACCGAAGACTACCTCAAGGACCATCCCGCCAGACCCTCATCCATAGGTTTGGGTCTTTGGACGTATATCCTTCGGAAAGAATATGACCAAGCGCTGGCCGAGATCGAGCGGGGTTTCCTGCTCGACCCGACGCCCGGATGGGGATGGAGCACTCTGAGGGCCATTGTCCATCTCTTCAAAGGTGATCTGGCGGACGCTGAAAAGGGGTTCATTCAGGTCATAGGCGAAAGAAACCAAGGAGGGCAGAGCCGGCGCAAGAATGTATCTGATTTCGCTCTATTTGCTTCAGGGCAGGTTTGGGCGGGCCCGCGAAGACCTTATCCAGATCGACGGCACCCGGTGGGGACTGGAGGCGGACGGACCAGTACTCGATAGCCAATACTCTTCCTCAGGCTAAAAGAATATGACCGGGCTTCCCGGATCATCGAAAGAAACCTGAAAACGGCCGTGGAGGCGGAGAACCCCGGAGGCAAAAAAGAGCCCTCTGGTGGACAGGGGTCGTCGCGATCGAAAAAAAGGCCATCACGGAAGCGGAAGAGACCGCCGAAGAGCTCAGAGGTTTTAGGCGAAAAATACCCTAACAGGCAAAACATCAATCTCTCCCAGCATCTGGATGGCCTCATCGCCCTTGAGAAGAGCGATTATCCGAAAGCGGCTGAGAGTTTGCGGCTGGCATGCTCAACGTTGTGGCCTGAAATGATTGGGGCAACATCTGTGCCGCCCCACGCCCTGTATTTTTATCCGCTCGCCTTCGCCTGCTACAAGTCCGGGGATCTGGAGGGCGCGCGGAGAGGGTACGAAAGGGTCACAACTTTGACGATGGGCAGGGTCAGTTTTGGCGACCTGTACGCCAAGAGCTTCTACTGGCTGGGGAAGATCGCCGAGGACCAGAAAGACAAGTCGCGGGCACGCGAAAACTACGGCAAGTTCCTCGACCTCTGGAAGGACGCCGACCCCGGCCAGCCCGAGCTCGACGACGCCAAGGCCCGCCTGGCCGCGCTGAAATAGCGCAAACCCGGCTGATCCAATACTGTTAGCCGATCTTCCAAACCCTGTGTCGCTGGTCCTTTCGGATGTCAGCGGTGATCTGCTGAAGTCGAACCACGATGCGGATTTTCTTTTCAAACGGAAGCCGGGCGAGCTGGCGGCGGCGGATGGTTTTTGCCCGAAAAATCCTCTGGGCTGCGATCTCGTTCATGTCGCTAGGCCTTCAGTTTTTGAAATCGCTCAGACAAGCCGTAAGACATCAGTAATCTCGCCAGCAATTTGGGGTCGAATTTCGCCTGCTCCAGCAACATCGCTGCCCTCGCTCTGTCCTTGGGCCGATTGGCCTGCAAAGCAATGGCCAATAGATATTCGGGTCTAAGGATTCTTGATCTCACTCTTTTATAAGTGGATTCAACGGCCGTTTCAACGGCCTTCCAAGTTTAATCAGCTTATAGCATTGAGACCCCAAAAAGTCAAAACTCACGCAGCCAAAGAGAGCGGTTGGATTTGACTTCAAACCTGCGAATTGATATTTATCAGCCCGCATAGCGTCAGGGTCAGGGTCGCAAAGAATAAAGACATGAAGTGCCCGAAATGCGGGTTTGAGAACCCGGACGGAGCGATTTTCTGCGCCAAGTGCGCAACACGAATTCCGGGCGACGCGACGGGAATTCCGGGGACACGTACCGAATTCGAGAGAATTCGGAACATGTCCCCGAATTCCAAGGCAGATGCCCGGTCTGGCGCGGGCGGGTCGGTCGCACGGTCCTCTGTCACGAAAACGCTGGAAACAACTCCTGAAGGGCTGGGCAAGGGGGAGCTCTTCGCCGGGCGGTTTGAGCTCATCGAGGAGCTCGGCGCCGGCGGCATGGGAATCGTCTACCGGGCCTACGACAAGCAAGTCGGCGAGGAAATCGCCCTCAAAATCCTCCACCCGGAGATCGCTTTAGACGAGCGGACCGTCGACCGGTTCCGGAACGAGATCAAGCTGGCCCGGAAGATCAGCCACCGGAACGTCTGCCGGATGCATGAGCTCCACGAGGACGGAAAGCAGCTTTTCATCACGATGGAGTACGTGTCCGGGCAGGATTTAAAGGGGCTGATCAGGGAAACGAAAGGGCTTACCTCCGGTAAAGCGATCTCCATCGCCAAGCAGGTTGCCGAGGGGTTGTGCGAGGCGCACAACCTGGGCGTCATCCACCGCGACCTCAAACCCCAGAACATCATGGTGGATAAAGAGGGGACCGCCAAGATCATGGACTTCGGCATCGCGCGGTCCCTGCGCGCGGCCGGAATGACCGCCGAGGGCATGATCATCGGGACGCCGGAGTACATGGCTCCGGAGCAAGTGGAGGGGCTGGAGGCGGACCAACGCACCGACATCTACGCCATGGGCGCGATCCTCTTCGAGATGGTGACCGGGCGGGTGCCGTTCGAGGGTGACTCCCCCCTATCGGTGGCTTATAAACATAAGAACGAGATTCCCATTTCTCCCCGCAAGCTCAACGCCGAAATCCCGGAACCATTCAACAAGCTCATCCTTATCTGTCTCGAGAAAGAAAAGGACAACCGCTATCAGACGGCCGAAGAGCTCCTGGCGGACCTCATCCGGATCGAAGAGGGGCTTCCGATCTCCGAGCGCGTCGCCCTCCCGGCGCGGCCGACCATCCGGATTTCGAGAGAGAAGCCCACCGGTGTGAGGCGCTTCGTCATCCCCGCACTCGGAGTCGTCGTCCTGGCCCTCGCCGCGTTTATTGCCCTGCGCGTCTTGCCCAAGAAGCCGACCCTGGGACCCGTTTCCGCTTCGGGAAAGCCCTCCATCGCCGTCCTCTATTTCGAGAATCTCTCCAGCGACCCCACGCTCGAGGGCTGGAGAACCGGTCTCTCGGATTTATTGATCACGAGCCTCTCCCAATCCAAGCTCATCACTGTCCTGGATGGAAACAGGACTTACAGCGTCCTCAAGAAACTCAACTTGGACCAGGCCAAGAAATACAGCCGGGAGGACCTGGTCAAGGTGGCGGACGAGGGCGGGGCGACCTACACCGCGAGCGGCAGCCTGATGAAGGCGGGCGAAAATATCATCATCATGCTGACCCTCCAGAAACCGCGCACCGGCGAGGTTGTCGAATCGATCAAGCTCACCTGCCAAAACGAAGGCGAGTTCCTCCCCAAAACCGACGAACTGACGGCGAAGATCAAGTCCAACCTGAGCCTTCCCTCGGACCAACTCGCCGCCGATGCCGGTCCGGGCGTCGAGAAGTTCATCACGAGCTCAACCGAGGCTATGAAGTACTACCTGGAAAGCCAGAAATACTGGAGGACAGTGGAATATACGAAGGCCGCCGGGCTGCTCCAGAAGGCGATCGAGCTCGACCCCGAATTCGCCCTGGCCTACGCCGCTCTCGGGGGGGTCTATGTGGGCATGGGAGACCAGAGATCGCACGAATTCAGAAAGAAGGCCTTCGAGCTAAAAGACCGGCTTCCGGATAGGGAACGCTATTTTGTCGAGGCCAATTATTACCTGGATTTCGGGGAGAGAATGGCCACCAAAACGATCGAAGCCTACGAAAAATACTTTCAATATGCTCCCCATGATGCCGCAGAGATCAATTCCCTCGGCTATGTTTATGGCGATTACCTGGAAGACTACGAACGGGGTTTGGAGCAAATGGAAAAAGCCTACAATATCGATCAGGCTCCCCAATACTTATGCCCCATGATGCGAGCCTACGAAAAGCTGGGACTCTATGAGCAGGCGGAAAAGGCCTATGAAGATTACCCCAAGACAGCCGAAGACTCGGTCTTAAATCATGAATACATGCGCAATGTTTTCCTTCACCAGAGGAAATTCGACCGGGCTCTGGCCGAGGTCGAAAGATCTTTTCTGCTCGACCCCGACCCGTTATGGGACATTGACAAACGGGACATCGATACCTTGAAGGGAGACTTGGCGGCCGCCGAAAAAGGATATCGCCAGCTCCTGTCTCATGAGGAAAAACGCTGGCGGAACGCCGGGCGAGAACGGCTGCGCTCCATCAACCTGCTTCAAGGAAGGTTCAGGACGGCCGGCGAAGATCTCACCAAAGCACTCGATCTTGGCGGAGAATCAGCCGGTGTCCGGGCTGGTCCATTCATGGCCTACGTTTTCCTCCGCGCGGGCAACGGGGAAAGGGCGTCGGCGCTGATCGAGGCCGCGTGGAAAAGGCCGATGGACCAGGGTTATGTAGAGCGCCGGCGGCGCTTTTTTTGGTGGAAAGGATATTTCGCCGGCGAGGGCGGGTCGATCTCCGATATGGAACAAGCGGCCGCGGAGATCAAGACTATTACCGAAGGAAGCCTTAATAAAAGAGCCGTCCGATACTATGACCATCTCAGCGGCTTGATCAGCCTGGCCAAAGGGCAATATGCCAAGGCTGCGGAATCTTTGGATCGAGCCTGCGCCCTTATGCCGCATGAAAACGGCCCGGTTTTCAGTTTGACTGAAGACGCCATATTCCGCTATCCCTTGGCCCTCGCCCGCTTTAAAGCCCGAGATTTGGGGAGGGCGCGGGCCGAGTTCGAGAAGATAACGCTGTTGACCACCGGCCGTTTCTTCACGGGCGACCTGTACGCCAAGAGCTTCTACTGGCTGGGAAAGATCGCCGAAGAGCAACGGGACAAGCGGCGGGCCGCCGAGAATTACGGCAAGTTCCTCGACCTCTGGAAGGACGCCGACCCCGGCCAACCGGAAGTCGACGAGGCCAAGGCCCGCCTGGCCGTGCTCTCGAGCAACTGAAGGCCTGCCGGGCCCCTAGAGAAGCGAGATCCCGGCAATCTCCTTGATCTCTTGTAAGTGCCTGTTCAGGGTAAAGATGGTGCAGGAGTGTTCTTTGGCGATCACGGCCAGATAGCAGTCCAGCAAATGGACCGTCTTCCCTTTCTTTTTCAAGTCATAGGCAAGGCGTCCGGCCTTCAGCCATGTCTCTCCGCTTTGGTCGATGACGTGAAAGGCATCCATGAAATCTTGGATGATGGCAAGTTCCTTAGCGGACTTAGCCCCCTGCATCAGCTCGGCCAGCACGATCTTCGGAACATAAACCTCTTGATAGTCGAGTATGTTATCCAGAGCCGTGGCCACCCTTTCCGTGCCCATCTCGCGTCACGGGCAAGGAGATATGTACCTGATCTCATACACGAGTTTGACTCCCCTCGCTGAATTTGTTAGTTATTGACCCACCGGGGCGGCGGAATCGATGAAGTGTCCGAAGTGTTATTCTGATAATCCCTCCGACGCAATCTACTGCGCCAAGTGCGCGACCCGGATTCCTGAACGTGTTCCTGATCCTCCGGGATCCGGAAAGCATCCTCAGAATTCGGCAAAAGGAACAGGAGCAAGCGGTGCGCGCGGAAACAAACCGTTCTCCGTTACCCGGACGCTCGAGACAACTCCCGAAGGGCTGGGCAAGGGGGAGCTCTTCGCCGGGCGGTTTGAGCTCATCGAGGAGCTCGGCGCCGGGGGGATGGGGATCGTCTATCGCGCCTACGACAAGCAAGGTCGGCGAGGAGATCGCCCTCAAAATCCTCCATCCCGAGATCGCCCTCGACGAGAGGACCGTCGACCGGTTCCGGAACGAGATCAAGCTGGCCCGCCGGATCAGCCACCGGAACGTCTGCCGGATGCACGAGCTCCACGAGGACGGAAAGCAGCTCTTCATCACGATGGAGTATGTGTCCGGGCAGGATTTAAAGGGGCTGATCAGGGAAACGAAAGGGCTTACCGCCGGGAAAGCCATCTCGATCGCCAAGCAGGTGGCCGAGGGGCTGTGCGAGGCGCATAACCTGGGCGTCATCCACCGGGACCTCAAACCCCAGAACATCATGGTGGATAAGGAGGGGAAGGCCAAGATCATGGACTTCGGGATCGCCCGGTCGCTGCGCGCGGCCGGGATGACAGCCGAGGGAATGATCATCGGGACGCCGGAGTACATGGCGCCGGAGCAGGTGGAGGGGCTGGAGGCGGACCAACGCACCGACATCTACGCCATGGGCGCGATCCTCTTCGAGATGGTGACCGGGCGGGTGCCGTTTGAGGGCGACTCTCCCCTGTCGGTAGCCTACAAGCACAAAAACGAAATCCCGATCCCGCCGCGCAAGCTCAACGCCGAGGTCCCCGAGCCGTTCAATAAGCTCATCCTCACCTGTCTCGAAAAAGAAAAAGAGAACCGTTATCAGACGGCCGAAGAGCTCCTGGCGGACCTCATCCGGATCGAAGAGGGGCTTCCGATCTCCGAGCGCGTCGCCCTCCCGGCGCGGCCGACCATCCGGATTTCGAGAGAGAAGCCCACCGGTGTGAGGCGCTTCGTCATCCCCGCACTCGGAGTCGTCGTCCTGGCCCTCGCCGCGTTTATTGCCCTGCGCGTCTTGCCCAAGAAGCCGACCCTGGGACCCGTTTCCGCTTCGGGAAAGCCCTCCATCGTCGTCCTCTACTTCGAGAACCTCTCCGGCGACCCGGCCTTAGAGGGGTGGAGAACCGGCCTGACCGAGCTCTTGATCGCAGAACTTCAGCAATCGAAGCTCATCCGCGTGCTCGACGCGAACAAGACCTACAGCATCCTCAAGAAATCCAACCTCGACCAGGCCAAAAAATATACCCGCGAGGATCTTATCAAGGTGGCAAACGAAGGCCAGGCAACCTACACGGCAAGCGGAAGCTTGATGAAGACTGGAGCGAGCATCATCATCATGATGACGCTCCAGAAACCGCGCACCGGAGAGGTCATCGACTCCATCAAGCTGAGCTGTCAAAACGAAGACGATATCCTTCCGAGAACCGACGAGATAACGGCGAAGATCAAGTCCGGTCTCGGCCTTCCCTCGGATCAGCTCGCCGCGGACGCCGGTCCGGGGGTCGAGGCGATCTACACAAAATCTGTCCCTGCCCTGAAGTTTTATCTCGAGGCCCTCAAAGCGTTCAGATCGCTCGAGTTTGAAAATGCCATTCCCCTTTGCGAGAAGGCGATCGAGGCCGACCCCGAATTCGCTTCGGCTTACCTCATGCTGGCGGTACTAAACGAGGGTCGCGGCAACCCCGGCAAGGGAAGGGAGCTCAGAAAAAAGGCTTACGATTTGAGGGACCGGCTCCCGGCCAAAGACCGCTACCTCGTGGAAGCGAACTATTACCTCCAGCAGGGAGAGACGGAGATGGATAAACTGCTGGAGGCCTACGAGAGATACTTCGAGCTCGCGCCCGAGGACTCGGTGGAAACAGCCGGAGAAAGACTCAGCCTCTCGATTGTCTATACGGGCCGCTTTGAGGACTACGAGAAGGCCCTGGAGCAGCTGGAAATGGCCTATCGAGGTGACCAGAGTTACCAAACATTGTCCTATCTGGCCGTGGCCTATCAGAGAATGGGCTTCTACGATAAGGCCGAAAAGACCATTAAGGACTATCGGGATACCCACGAGGATAATTTCGGAGTCCATTATAGCCTTTACGAAGTGTATCTCCTCCAAAAGAAATGCGATCTGGCCCTGGCCGAAATCGAAAAAGCCAACCGGCTCAAACCCGAGTTCGAGTGGGGCACGGAGAGGGGAAGTGTCTCTCTCTTGAAAGGTGATTTGGCGGAGGCCGAAAAAGTGTATCTCCGCGTCCTGAAGAAAGAAAGCAGGGACGCCCGGAATTCCGTTAGAGGCGGACTTTCCTGCCTCTATCTGCTTCAGGGAAAATTTGGCCGGGCAGGCGAAGAACTGGAAAAAGAGATGCGGCCCGGGGGAGACCTGGAAAATGAGCTGCAACCGGACAAGCCGTTGTTATGGAATCTCCCCGCCCCGTATGTTTTTCTAAGGTCGAAGAAATATGAGGCCGCCTCGGAGATCCTCGACCGCAGACTCAAAATGGCGGTGGAACGGGGCGAGACAAGGTTCCAGGCATCAACCCTCTGGCGGAAAGGGCTCATGAACATAGAGAAAAAGATGATTCCCGAGGCGGAAAAGGCCCTGGGTGAGATCAAGGCTGTGTGCCAACAGAGCGTCAGCAAGAGAATCATTCGATATTATCATCATCTGCAGGGTTTGATCGACCTCGAAAAAGGCGATACTCAGAGCGCCATCGACAGCTTCGAGAAAGCCTGTTCTTTGCTGCCTTTTGAATCGAACTGGCAGGATATCCATGCGCTGTTCTTTTTTCCGCTGGCCGAAGCCTATTACAAGGCCGGAGAATTGGAAAAGGCACGGGCGGAATACGAAAAAATCACGCTGCTGACATTAGGGAGGATAAACTACGGCGACCTGTATGCCAAGAGCTTTTATTGGCTGGGGAAGATCGCCGAGGAGCAGAAGGACAAGCGGCGCGCGGCCGAGAACTACGGCAAGTTCCTCGACCTCTGGAAGGACGCCGACCCCGGCCAGCCCGAAGTCGACGACGCGCGGGCCCGTCTGGCGATGTTGAGCTGAGATAGCCCTCCCCCGCCGGCTGTCCGCCTTGACATCATCTTGAGCACCCCTCTATGATCATTATTGAGGGGTAGAGGCGAGATTTACGGTCTTCCGAGTTCGAGGAGGGAGGTTCAGATGAAAAAGTTGTGGTTCTGCTGGGCCGGCGTCGCCGGGATGGTCCTGGTTCTATCCGTATCCGCTCTGTCCGGTCAGGATGATCCGGCGAGGGCGGCCCGGCCGGCCAGCCGGCAGTTCGGGCCGCCGGTCGACATCGTCCCGCTCAACCTCGACCGCATCGACCTGCCCGAGGAACAGAAAGGCCTGGAGGCCATGGTCCAGTATCCCGGCAATTCCCTGGAGAACAAATACCGGGGCTGCGTGGCGGCTAACGTCGATAACGGCACCCAACGGGACGAGCTGATCGTCGATTTCGGGGCCGGCGGCGTCTGGGTCCACAGCGGGTTCGTGTACGGAGGCCAATGGTACCAGATATCGGCGGCCAACCCGGATTGGATCATCAGCGCGCGCTGGGGGGACGTGGCCAACGAGGAGATCATCGGGGCTTTCGGCGCCTTGGGACTCTGGGTCTGGAGCTACTCGGGATACCCCGGCGCCTGGACACAGATCTCGGGATCGATCCCCAGCCAGGGCTTCGCCGTCGATGACGACGGCGACGGGAAGGACGAGATCCAGGTCGATTTCGGGGCCACCGGCCTGTGGCGCTACGACGCCGACACCGGAGCCTGGGTCCAGTTCTCCGGTTTCGATCCGCTCGCGGGCGGGATCAGGAAAAACCAGTGGACGACCGCCCAGGAGGAAGGGGCCTGGAGCTTTTCCGGCCTCGGCGTCTGGAGCTTTCAGGCCGACGTTTCGGGCAATCCGGCGATCTGGCAGCTCACGGGGAACGACGCCGCCTATCCCAACGTCTCGGCCGAACTCGGGATCGGGGACGATTCCGAAGAGATGGTGGTGAGCTTCGGCCCGGCGCTCGGCCTATGGCTGGCCCAGGAGGGGACCTACCCCGCCGTGACCTGGCAGCAGATCTCAGCCTTTTATCCGATGGGAGCCGGGGAAGTGCGTTTCGTCGGCGCTCCGGACTACGAAGTGTTGATCGATTTCACCAATGCCACCGGCCTCTGGCTGTGGGATTCGGGCGGCTGGGAGATACTGAGCGCCGCCGATCCGGGCGACGGGTTCTTTGAACCGTTTGACCCGAACGGCTTCACAGTCGAAACGACCGGGGACGAGGAGGTCGCCATCGACTTTGACGCCCAGGGCCTCTGGCTTTACGACCGCACAACCGGCGCTTTCGCTCAACTTACGGCATCCAATCCGGTGTACATGGTCAGGGGAGATTTTTTCGACAGCGGCACAACCGACGAATGGCTGGTCGTCGATTTCGGGACCGCCGGGTTGTGGGCCTACGACGGGTACTCCAATTCCTGGCACCAGCTCAGCGGCCTGAGCCCGGATTGACGTGCGGGACACAATACCAATTTCCTTATTTCTTGACCGAATTCCGGTGACACGTACCGAATTCCGGCGAATTCGGAACATGTTACCAAATTCGGGTCGAAGCCCTCGGAAGGGAAGGCGTCCTTAAAGCTGCAAGCGCCGCCGTAAAGACAGGATAGAGATATTCTCGGTCTCGTGGCTTGTCAAAGCCGGCCGAAAGAGATATCTATAACCCTCGAAAGAAAGTAGTCCCCGATGCCCGACCTTGCCGACCGAGACCAAAAAAGGAGGGACCATCGTCATTCAGGGGGAAGCGTTCACCGCGGCGGAGTCAGCCGCCGCGACTTCCTGATCGGCGTCGGGGCGGTCACCGTCGGCGGGCTCATCTTTCCCTCCTGTAAAAGCGCCGCCATCACTCTCGAGAACCGGTTCGTCAAGTACGCCATCGGCCGCGACGGCGCCAACCTGAGCTTCGCCGGGAAACAGACGGGCATCGACTATCTGGCGGGCCGGCCGCCGTCTCGATGCGCCCAAATGAAAAAGGACGGACGGACCTATGACGCCAGCGGCGTTTCCTATTCCGACGGCCGGTTGAGGATCGATTTCGGAGCGCCCGGCATGAGCGCCGTCATCAGGGTCGAGACCCGGTCCCACTATTTCATTTTCGAGGTCGAATCCCTCGCCGGCGATCCCGATGAGCTCGTGTTCATCAATATCCCGACCGCTCTCGAGGTCAAGGCGGACGAGCCTTTTTCGGCCGGGACGCTGGCCCTCAACCTCCAGACGAACGTCGAAGAGCTTCCCGGCCCGCAGGCGCATCTGTGGGCCGCGGGCTATCAAGCGCTTCGGCGTGGCCGGCGCCCGGGCGGGCCTCGTCGCCTGCCCTTATGCCGAGATGCGCCAGGCGCTCAAGGAGATGGTCGGCGCCGCGCCCGGTGTGCCGCACTCGCCGCTCGGCGGCCCGTGGGCCATGGACAGCGACCTGCCGGGCGGGAGCTATCTTTTCGGCCTGCCGACCGAAAACACGGTCGATTCCTGGATCGAGCTCTGCCGGGCCCTCGATTTCACCCAGATCGATTTCCACGGAGCCTTGAACTACGGCGATTACGAGCCATTCCCGAGCCTGTACCCCGGGGGGCGTCGAAGCGTCAAGTCCGTGATCGACAGGCTCCACGACGCCGGCATCCTGGCCGGCCTGCACACCATGTCCTTCTCCATCGACAAGCGCTGCGCCTGGGTCACGCCCGTCCCCGACCCGCGGCTGGCGAAGGAACGGACCTATACCCTGGCCCAGCCGATCGGCGCGGCCGATACAAGCCTCGGGCTGGTCGAGCCGACAACCGGCCTGCCCAAATACATCACCTACTTCATCCGCCGGAGCATGACCCTGCAGGTCGACGACGAGCTCATCGAATACGCCGCCGTCAGCGACAAGGGGCCGTACGGGGTGAGCGGCTGCCGGCGCGGCGCCTGCGGCACCCGGGCCGCGCCCCACGCCAAGGGCGCCCCGGTCCACCACCTCAAAGAATGCTGGGAGTGCTTTCTGCCGGACGGCGAATCCACCCTCTTCGGCGAGGTCGCCGACAGGATCTCGACCGTCATCAACGACTGCGGGTTCGACTTCACCTACCTCGACGGGCTCGACGGCTCTCACGTCATCGGGGGGAGGAGAACCGGTGGCATTACGGCGCCAAGTTCGCCTTCGAGGTCTTCCGGCGATTCAGCCGGCCGACCATGATGGAGATGGCCGCCTTTCACCATCACCTGTGGTTCGTCCGGTCGCGTCTCCAGGCCTGGGACCACGGCGTCCGCGCCCACAAGAGGTTCATCGACATCCACAATTATTCGAACGAAGGCTGCCGGCGCATCTTCATGCCGCGGCATCTCGGCTGGTCCCGGGTCCTGGCCTGGGTGGACCAGGCCCACGACGTGACCTTCGACGACGACGTGGAATACATGTGGGGCAAGGGACTGGGCGCGGACTCGGGCTTCTCTCTTCAGGTCGTGACGCCGGAGATGTACGCCGCCGAACCGTGGCTGCGCCGGCTGGCGCCGCTCATCAAGTCATATGAATCCCTGCGCCGGCAGAAATACTTCCCCGAAGGGGTCAAGGCCAAGCTCCGCGAACCCGGCGCCGAGTTCACGCTCAAGCAGGCATCCGACGGGGAATGGGAGTTCGAACCCCGGCAGTTCGCCAAGCACAAGGTCGAGGCCGTCGACGGCGTGACGAACGTCTGGCGCTCGCACAATAAGTTCGGCCGCCAGCCCCTCAGGGTGCGGATCCAGGCGCTGATGGCCGCCGGGCCGTACGACGCGGCAAGCAACATCGTTATCGCCGGGTTCGGAGCGCCGGATGAGTTCGACGACCGCCGGCCGACCGAGATCATCCTGAACAGCGGCAAGACGTATTCCTATCCGGCGGCGGCTCCCGGCCTGGCCGCCGAGATCCGGCCGTCCGTGGAAGAGGTCAAGGCGGGGCCGGTCAGCGGCTGCTGGACGGCGAGAAACGACGGCTCGCCGGAACTTGTCCCGTCCTCGGCGCCGGACGATAAATACTCCCTGTTCGACCACGCGGAGAGGATCTACCGGCCGCGCCCGGCATCGTGGGCGCGCCTGGGCAAGACTTTCGCCGCGCCCCTGGACCTCAGCCGGCATCAGGGGATGGGCGTCTGGATCCACGGGGACGGCCGCGGCGAGGTCATGAACTTCCAGCTCGGCACGCAGCAGCCCTTCGAGGCCCATGCCGACCATTACGTCACCGTGGATTTTGACGGGCTGGCGGTATTTCGAGCTCGTCGAGCCGGAGTCCGAGCGGTTCGAGGACTATTCCTGGCCGTACGGCCGCTGCATCTATTCGCAGTACCGCGAGGCGCTGGGGTTCGGCCGCGTCGAATGGTTCAACCTCTGGTACAACAACGTGCCCGCCGGCCGGGAAGTTAAATGCTTCCTCAGCCCCGTCAAGGCCCTGCCGCTAGTGAAAAGCAGGATCTCGAGGCCGGCGATCACGGCCGGGGGCCGGACGGTCGTCTTCCCCGTGGAGATCGACAGCGGCTGCTACCTCGAATTCAACGGCCCCGGCGACTGCCGGCTGTATGGCCCGAAGCGGGAGCTGATCCGCCAGGTCAAGCCGGAAGGCGAGGTCCCCATGCTCGAGGCGGGTGAAAACGTCGTGACTTTCAGTTGCGTTGGGTCCGCCGCCCAGCGGCCCCGGGCGAACGTCACGGTCATCAGCTCAGGCGGCACCCCGCTGAGGCGCTGACCGGTCGGCCGATGGCAAGGCCCATAGCCCCGTCTCTTGCTGATCCGTTCGGAGGCAATTAGCCTGAATACTTCACGAATCGAGGCGGCCCCCAGATGCGAGGCCCGAGGGGTGAAGCTGTACTCTTTGGTACTGCGAACTCCGAGAACGAAGCCGATGGGGCCGAATCGGCTCGCCGAAAAGTAAAAAGCGCCGCATAAAGAGAGATGGAAAAAAAGACGAGGCGCTGTTTATGAATAAGTCAGGTTAGGTAAATGGGTATTGTGTCCCGAATTATCAGTAGGCCACCCGGCCAGCGGTCCCTCAATAGATCTCGTAGAACTTGAACTTCCTGTTGAGCGCCTTGACGAGCTCCATGATCCACAGCGGGAGCGAGGAGAAGACGATGATCATGGCCAGGTCGAGCCCGCTCATCGTCTGCGTCTTGAAGACCGGCTGCAGGAACGGCACATAGATGACCCCCATCTGGAGGACGAAGGAAAGGCCCGTGGCGTAGACGAGCTGCGGGTTGGAGAAGATCTTCAGCTTGAAGAGCGACTCCTTCATGCTCCGGCAGTTGAAGGCGTGGAAGAGCTGACTGCAGGCCAGGGTGGCCAGGGCCGCCGTGCGCGCCCGGTCGATGCCCTCCTGTTCGTAGAGAAGGACGAACAGGAACGCGCCCAAGCTGCAGGCCGCGATGAGAACGCCCTGGAGGCCGATCAGCCAGGCCCGTGCCCCCGTGATGACGGGCTCGTCGGGCTTACGGGGCGGCCGGTCCATGATGTTCGGGTCGACGGGGTCGATGCCCAGGGCCAGGGCCGGCAGGCCGTCCGTGACCAGGTTGACCCAGAGGATCTGGATGGGCAGCAGCGGCACGGGAAGACCGATCAGGGCCGACGTGAACATGACCAGGATCTCCCCCAGGTTGCAGGACAGCAGGAAGTGGATGAACTTGCGGATGTTGTCGTAGATGCCGCGGCCTTCCTCGACGGCGGCGACGATCGAGGCGAAGTTGTCGTCGGTGATGACCATGTCCGAGACTTCCTTGGTCACGTCCGTCCCGGTGATGCCCATGGCGACGCCGATGTCCGCTTCTTTGACGGCGGGGGCGTCGTTGACGCCGTCGCCGGTCATGGCCGTGATCGCGCCCTTGCGCCGCCAGGCGCGGACGGCCCGGAGCTTGTGCTCGGGCGAGACCCGGGCATAGACGGCGACATTCTCCACCACCGCGTCGAGGCCGGCGTCGTCGAGTCCGTCGAGCTCGTCGCCGGTCAGGGCCTGGGAATCCGCCTCGTAGAACCCGAGCTCGCGGGCGATGGCCACGGCCGTGTTCTTGTGGTCGCCGGTGATCATCACCGTCCGGATGCCCGAGGTGCGGCACTTGGCCATGGCCTCGCGCACTTCGGCGCGGGGCGGGTCGATCATGGCCACCAGGCCGGCAAACGTCAGGTCCCTCTCAATGGTTTCCGCCGCAAAAGAGTGGGGATCCTGGTCGAGGTTCCTGAAGGCCACGGCCAGGACGCGAAGAGCCTGGCTGGCGTATCCGTCGTTGGCCTGCATGATCCGTTCGCGGTCGGCGTCGGTGAGCGGACGCTCCGCGCCGTCCTCCAGGATGTAGGTGCAGTCCCGGAGAAGAAGGTCCGGAGCCCCCTTGGTGAAAGCCGTCAGGTCCTGGTCGGCCCGGCGGACGATGCTCATCTTCTTGCGCTCGGAGTCGAACGGGATCTCCTCGACCATCTCGAAGGTGTCCTCCTCATCCCCTTTCCAGACGCCGGCCTTGGCCGCCGCGCTGAGGATGGCGATCTCGGTGGGGTCGCCGAAGACCGAGGTCCGGCCGCCATCGACGGTCAGTTGGGCGTTGTTGCAGAGGACGCCGACGGTCAGGACCTTGATAAGGTCGGGGTGCGCCCGGGGGTCGACGGCCGCTGAATCCTTGAGGAATTCCCCGGCGGGATCGTAGCCCGTTCCCGTCACCTCGAAGGGCGAGCGGGAGGTCCAGACGGCGCGGACGGTCATCTCGTTCTTGGTCAGGGTGCCCGTTTTATCGGAGCAGATGACGGTGGCGCAGCCCAGGGTCTCGACCGACGGCAGCTTGCGGATGAGGACGTGGCGCTTGACCATGCGCTGGACGCCCAAAGCCAGGGCGATGGTGACGACGGCGGGCAGCCCCTCGGGGATGGCCGCAACGGCCAGGCTGACCGAGGTCAGGAACATGTCGAGGAGCTTGCCGCCCCGCAGGATCTCCAAGCCGAAAACGATGGCCACCAGGACGAAACAGAGATAGATCAGGATCCTGCCGAAATCCTCGAGCTTTCGCTGCAGGGGCGTCGTCTCTTTCTTGATGTCCTGGATGAGCCCGGCGATCCGGCCGAGCTCGGTCTGCATTCCGGTTTCGACGACAAAGGCTCGGGCCTTGCCCGCGACGACCGCCGTCCCCAGATAGACGATGTTCGCCCGCTCGGCGAGCGGGATATCTTTCTCCTCGAGGGCCAGGTCCGTCTTGTTAACGGGCGTCGATTCCCCGGTCAGGCTGGCCTCCTGGACGGCGAAATTGGAGGTATGCCAGGCGATCCGGCTGTCGGCCGGGATGTGGTCGCCGGCCTCGATCTCGACGAGGTCGCCCGGGACGAGCTCGCGGGCCGGGATGAGTTGGGAAGCGCCGCCGCGGATGACCTTGGCCGACGGCGCGGACAGCTTTTTGAGCGCCGCCAGGCTTTTCTCGGCGCGGTACTCCTGCACCAGGCCGAGGATGGCGTTGAGGATGACGATGGCCAGGATGGCGACGGCGTCCACCCACTCCTTGAGGAAACCCGAGACCAGGGCGGCGCCGATCAGGACCCAGATCATCAGAGCTTTGAACTGGTCAAGGAAGATGGCCAGGGGGCCGCGGCCCTTTTTCTCCTGGAGCTCGTTCGGGCCGTGCTTTTCCAGCTTGGCGGCCGCGCTCGTCGCGGAGAGCCCCGTCTTGCCGTTCGTTTCGAGGCGCCGCGATACTTCCTCGACTTCGAGATGCCACCACGTCGTCATCGTCAGTCTCCTTAAGGGATAATGACAGGGAATGAGAGATGTATTATACACACGGCGCGGAAACGCGGCAATTCAACCGCCTTCCCTTCAGATCGGTACCTGGTATATCAATTCCCCAATTCTCGGCGATGGCAGAAAGCGGCCGGCGGGGGCCCGGGCCTCTTTTCCGGGAATTGGGAAATTGATATGCCGGCACCGTTTGGCTGTCGCCGTCCGGGCTTTTTTGGTATATAAAATACTGAGGCGGGGCCAGCCGGCCCGCGCCCATGAAGGAGCTGAGAATGACGATGCCTGGTCTGTGCCTTTTATTTCTGGCCGGCCTTGCGGCGGCGGGCCTTGCGGCGGCGATGCCCGCCGGAGTGCCGGCGGGACGGGTCGTCGAAGGGCAGAGCCTCCCGAGCGCGATCCTCGGACGGGACGTCAATTTCGCCGTCTATCTGCCGCCCGATTACGCGGCGTCGGGCCGGCGCTATCCGGTCGTCTATCTGCTCCACGGCTACACGGATGACGAGTCGGCCTGGATCCAGTTCGGCGAAGTGAATCTGGCCGCCGACCGGGGTATCGACGGCCGCGAGTTCCCGCCCCTGATCATCGTCATGCCCGACGCCGGCGTCTCCTGGTACATCAACGACCACCAGAACAAGGTCCGCTACGAGGACATGTTCATCCGGGAACTCATCCCGCACATCGACAAAACCTACCGGACGCGGCCGAAAAAAGAATTCCGGGGTGTCGCCGGGCTCTCCATGGGCGGATGGGGCGCCCTGGTTTTCTCCATGCGGCATCCGGACATGTTCGCCGCCTGCGCGGCCTTCAGCGCGGCGGTCTGGACCGATGAGGAATACTCGGCGATGGAGGAGAAGGAGTACATCTCCATGCTGGGTCCTGTCTTCGGCCCCAGGCCCTCCGGAAAAGCACGGCTGACGGCGCATTTCGAGTCTTATAGCCCCCTGGAGCAGGCGAAGACCATGAGCGTCGATACTCTCCAGAAAGTCAGGTATTACATCGACTGCGGCGACGACGATGAGCTGATCAGGGGGAACTCCGCCCTGCATGTCATATTGAAGGACCGCAAAGTCCCCCACGAGTTCCGGGTCCGCGACGGCGGCCACACCTGGTCTTACTGGCGCACCGGGATCGCCGACGGCCTCAAGTTCATCGGCCAGAGCTTCCACCGCTAAGAAAACGGCACGCTGAGCGGCATCCCCAAGCGCCGCGGCGATTTCATCATCCTCCCCTGCCTGACCACCGCCCTGGGCGGCTTCATCTTTAGCTAGTGGTGCGTCTCGCAAATAACTTGGCTTTATAAAAAGAGCAACGAAGACGCACCACCGCGGGGGAGTTTGAGGGGGACGGCGTCGTTCCCCTCAGGGGGTCAGTGGAGTGAAACGAAACGCCGAGGGGGGAGCTTGACTCCCCCCTGGAAGTGTCCCGCCTATATAAAGTACTTTGGAAAGGAACTTGCGAGACGGGACACTAGGCGAAGAGGATGTAGAGGGCGACCATGGCGGCGAACAGCAGTCCGGCCGCCACGCGGTAGTCCCTCAGCCCGCGGGCGCCGGTTCCTTTTAGCGCCTCGGACAGACTCGTCCAGACGAGCTTCTCGCTCTCCGCCGTGTGGACGTGGGGCTTGATGATCGAGATGACGACGAGGAGCGTCGAGCAGATCACGAACAGATAGAACGTCGCCATCATCGACGGGACGTGCCAGCCGGTCTTGTCCTTGAACCAGTCGAGGAAGAAGACAGCCAGCCCGAGCGCCGACCCCGCCGACAGGGTCGCCGTCGCCGCCGCCGTCGAGGTCCTCCGCCAGAAAACGCCCCAGACGAAAACCGCCGAGATGGGCGGCGCGATATAGCAGATCAACGCGACGATCCCCTGGAAGATGCTCTGGAAATGGCTGATGAGCGGCGACCAGAGGATGGCGGCGATCATGGCCGCGAATGTCACCAGCCGGCCGACGCGCGTCAGATGGCCCTCGCTCGCCCGCGGCTTCCACTTCTTGTAGAGGTCGAGCGTGAACAGCGTGGCGATCGAGTTCAGCGCCGCCGACACCGTGCTCATGAGCGCCGCGAGCAGCGCCGCCGCCACCAGGCCTTTCAGCCCGACCGGGAGGAGCGCGTTGATGAGGAGCGAATACGTGTCCGCCGAATCCGCGATCGCCGGGAGCTTCCCCTGGCGGATGAGGGCGGTCGCGATCACCCCGGGAAGGACGAACAGAAAAACCGGCAGGATTTTGAGGAAACCGGTGAACAGCGGCCCGATCCGGGCGTGGTTCTCGTCCTTGGCGCCGAGCACCCGCTGGACGATCGTCTGGTCGGCGCACCAGTACCATAGGCCGATGACCGGATAGCCCAGAAAGACCGCATACCAGGGCAGCGAAGGGGTCTCGGCCGCCGTCCGCAGGACGGTGAGCTTGACCGGTTCGACGGCCGCCGCCACTCCGCTCCAGCCGCCGGCCGCGACGAGCCCGATGACGACGACGCAGGCCGAGCCGCCGATGAGGATGATCGTCTGCACCGATTCCGTCAGCACGACCGCGAGCAGCCCGCCGACGATCGTATAGATCCCCGTAAGGGCGGCGGTGACGGCGATGCTGACGCTGATATCGATCCCGAACAGCCCCTTGAGGACGACGGCGCCCGTATAGAGCGAGAACCCGATATGAATGAAGACGGCGCTGACGATGGACAGGCCGGCCAGCCAGTCCCGGCAGGCCGGGCTGTAGCGCTTCTCCAGAAAATCGGGCAGCGTCGCCACCCGCGAGCGGATATAGAACGGCGCGAAAAAGAGCGACAGGACGATGAGCAGGAAGGCCGCCATCCACTCGAAGTTGCCGTAGGCCAGGCCGTTGACGTAGCCTTCCTGGGCCAGGCTGACGAGGTGGGTGGTCGAGATGTTGGCCGAGAATAGCGCCAGCCCGATGACCGGCCAACGGAGCGAGCTTCCGGCCAGAAAATAGGCCGCGCTCGAGGCGTCCTCGCGCCGGCGCTTGTGCCAGGCCCACACCCCCAGGCCGACGATCCCCAAAAGATAGCTCAGGATGACGACCAGGTCCGGCCACGAGATGGCGATCTTCAGGCGTTCATCCATATCGTCTCACTTCCGCGGGCGCTTGTTCTCCAGCGCCCCGTTCAGTCGTTATGAAAGACCTCTTCCATCCCGCTCCACCACTCCCCCGGGCGGGCCGTCGGGATGGGGAACTGGCAGGGGTTGCATTCCTTCCACCACTCCTGGGTCGTGGCGTCGGCCGCCATCTTGGCCATGTCGGCGTCATAGTTTTTCCCCGTGTACTCGAAATAGCTGAAGAGGTAGAACTTGCCGGGCTCGACCTCCTTGAGGTAGATCGAGTAATTGCGGATGTTGCACTGCTTGATCATCTTGAGGACGCCCGGCCAGGCGGCCTTGTGGAGCTTCTTGTAATAGGGGATCTTTTCCGGCCGCAGGCCGATGACCGAGCCGTAGCGTTGGACTTTGGCCGCGGTTTTCTGCGGCACGGCGGCCGCGAGAACGGCCGTCCCGAAAAGGAGCCCCGCCGCGGCGGCGCCGCGGATGAGCCATGTCGGTGCGATCATCATCTTCCTCCTATTTCGCCGTCAGCGGGGCCGGACCGGCGTTCGTGATCTTGACCGCGACCGGCAACTCCGGGCCCCAGGTCACGACTGTCTTCTCCCCTCCGCCTTCCGTCTTTTCGTCCCGGGACCGCATGAGCTGGACCGTGTGATTCCGGAAGACGCCGATGTGCAGTCCTTGTTCGTCCTGAGTCCATTCGCATTCTCCCGCCTGGCTGAGGAGCGTGACCTTCGTCTGGGGAGTCGTCTTGACGGACTTGAGCGTGATGCGCTTGCCGTAATAGGCTCCCCCCGGCGCCGCCTTGGGGTCGAGAGGGTCGAGATCGGCAAAAGCATACACCGCGCCGTCTTTCCGGTTGTGGGTGAGCCAGACATCGCCTTCGTTGGTCACCACCCAGGGACGCACGCCCCGGACGCCCTCGCCGTAGAGCATCATCCACAGCCCGAGCTGCCGCAGCAGCGCCTCGTCGGCGGGCGCGATCAGGCCATCCGGCCGCGGACCGATGTTGAGGAGCATGTTACCGCCTCGCGCACGGATGCGGATCAGGTTGTTCACGACCTCCGCGGGCGTGCGGATGTCGGGATACGGCGTATATGACCACTGGACGCTCGTCGTCAGACAGCTCTCCCAGGCCTCGTCCTGCGCCTGGCCGGGGATCGCCTGTTCCGGCGTCGGGATCTCGCCCCGGCCGATGAAGACATCGGGCTTCACCTGCCAGGCTTTCTCCTTGAGGGGCTCGCACTTGCCGTCGAACCAGAGCTGGAAGATGTCGCCGTAGCGGGTCAGCAGCTCCTCGATCTGGCCGCGCTCGTAATCCACGAAGGACAATTGGCGCGGGCCGAACAGGGCGGCCGCCGCGAAATTGGGCTCATAAAGCTCGAGCTCCCGAATCCCGGTCAGGTACTGGTAGCGGAAATCGCCGGGCGAATAATAGAAGCCCGCCAGGATGCCCTCCTTCCGGAAGGCCTCGGCAACCATCAGGCTGATGTCCCGGCCGTAGGGGCCGTTCGTGACTTTGAAGTCGCTGTAGGCCGTATCATACATGCAGTAGCCGTCGTGGTGCTTGGCCGTGAAGACGACGTATTCCATGCCGGCCAGCTTGGCCAGCCGGGCCCACTCGGCCGGGTCGAACTTCACCGGGTTGAACGTCTTCGCCAGCGCATAATATTTTTCGATGTAGTCGTCGGAGGCGTGGTAGAGCGGCCAGGAGATCTCGGTCCCCATCTGCGAGTTCATCCCCCAGTGGATGAAAAGGCCGAGCCCCGCATCGCGGAAGATCTCGCTTTTAAGCGGGTCGTTGCCTTTCTTGGCGGTCGCCGGTTTCGGGGCGACGGACGATTGGGTCAAGTCGGCCGATCCGACAAACAGCGCCAGGCCAAGCAAAACGATGCCGGCGATGACGGCGTTCCGAGCCGCACCAAGCCGACGACCCATTTTGCTGCTGCATTTGAGTTTTTTCATTGTGGTCTCCCATATAAAAAAATCAACTCTCGATCGGAATTCATGACTTCGTTGTCCTCGAGGCTCACCTGCTCCCCAACGGAAATCAGAGCATCGTTACCCTGGAGGCTCTCGGCACGCGGGCCATGGTCAGCCAAACCTCACTTGTCATTATTTATTGTCAATCATAACTCCCGAATTCCTGAACCGCTTCGTAAAGCGCGAGGACGTTCTCGACCGGGGTTTCGGGCAGGAGAAAGTCGTGGCTTGGCGAAACGATGTAGCCGCCGCCCGGCTTCATAATCTCGATGACCTCCCGCGTTCCGGCGCGGACGAGCTCCGGCGTCCCCTTGATGAGCAGGTGGTGCGTATCGATACATCCCATAAGCGTGATCCGGCCGCCGAAGTCGCGCTTGAGCTTGGCGGGCGCCATGTCCCGGGCGTCGGGCTGAAGTGCCTGAAGGCCGTCGAGCCCGGCGTCGATGAAAATCGGGATGAGAGGATAAAACCCGCCGCAGCAGTGGAGCAGGACCTCGAGCCCGAAGTCGTGCCCCAGGTCGATCAGCCGCTGGAGGTGGGGCATGAAGAACCGCTGGAAAAGCGCTCCGCCCACGACCGGCCCGTTTTGGGTGCCGAAGTCGTTGCCGATGAAGAAGATGTCGATGGCGTCGGCGGCCGCGTCGAAGACGCGCAGGCTGACGGCGAAATAATAGTCGACGATCCGCCGGAGCAGGATGTCGATGAAGTCCGGGCTGTCGTACATCCTCAGCATCAGGTTCTGCATGCCGATGAGGTCGATGGCGTCATGGTAGAAGGGCGACCAATCGCCGCCGAGGATGGCGTAGCGGCGGCCCCACGCGCGGGCGTCGTCACGGACCCGGGAAACATCCATCCAGGCTGGGTCCGGCCAGGGGTACCGGTCGAGGTCAGCGATCGTCTTGGCGTCGGCGAGGGGATGATGGAGCGGCTGGCCGTAGCCGTAACCGTGGCGCTCTACGCCGAAGGGCGTCCGGGACGCCGCGCCGGGGATTGTGAATTGCGAGTCGGGGGACCTCTCGGCCGGCCCCGCGTAGCCCGCGAAGACACGGCGGAAGTCGTCGCCGATATGGACGGATAGGTCCTCGTCGGTGGCCAGGCCGAGCGACCGGCGGGCCAGGTCGCGGAACTCGGGAGAAGCGCCCAGCCAGCACGGGACGCGGTCCGGCTTCTGATGGGCGAAGGCGGCCAGCACTCTGTCGCGCGAGGTCATGTTCACGATGCACCAGCCAAGGTCAGAATGTCCGTTTATATAGTATGGACTGGGCGAAAAGTCAAAAACTGCTTTCAAAAGGATGGCTCCGGAAATATACTGGTTTTTCATCAGGACCATGATCGTCGCCTCGACCAAGGGACTCGCGCACTGGCTGATCGCCGCTTCGCTGGCCGTCGGCCTCGGAGCGGCCGGGCGAGAAGAGTTCAGGCCGTCGCCGAAGTTGCGCGTCGGGGTCGCCATCCACGCCTTTGACCACCTGGGCGCTATCGGTCATCAGTCCGAAGCGGCGGCCGCCGCCGGGGCGACACTCATTTACGCCGGGTTCGGGGGCGCCGGCTACAACGGCCTTCCCGCCCCCGCCGAATTCAAAAGGCTCTGCCGGGATGAGGCGGCCTATGTGAAGCAGGCCAGGAAGCAGGGCATCGACACCGCCATCGGCTATATCTGCGCCACGTCCATCGTCGGCCTGGAGACCTTCGATAAGAACTGGACGCCGGACTTTCGCGCCCAATTTAAATCAACTCCCGACGAGTGGCGACAGCAAGATCGGACCGGCCGGCCGCTTCCCTCCTGGTACGGAGGCGCCTACCGTCCCGCCTGCATGAACAACCCGGACTGGCGCGCTTACGAGCGCTTCATGGTCCGGGCGACCATCGAAGCCGGTTATGACGGGATCTTTTTCGATAACCCGACCGTTCATCCCGACGGCTGCTATTGTCTCCACTGCATGGGGAAATTCGCGAAATTCCTGGAGTCGGAAGGACGGGCGCCCGCGGACCGTTCTCTCGAGGCGGTTCGCCGAGCCGCCGAAGCTGAGCCGCGCGATTTCAAGCGATTCCGCGCGACGGTAGCGCCGGGATTTCTCGCCGAGATGCGGGCCTTCGCCAAATCCCTAAAAAGTGATGCGCTCGTGACCTGCAACAACAGCCTCAACACGCCCGAGGCGCTTTTTTCCCAGATCCGGACTTACGGCTATGACATCTCCCAGCTCAGCCGCGCCGAGGATTACGTTCTCGTCGAGGACATGAAATCCCAGCCCCGGGTGCTTGAGGACGGACGCGTCGTCGAATACGGGCCGACTTACGCTCTGCTCCAGGCCATCAGTCACGGACGTCCCCTCGCCGCTGTGACCATCGCCGACGAAGACTATCACACGCCGCCGAACCTCGTCAGGTTGGCTATGGCCGAGGCGGCCGCTAACCGCGCCTCGTATGTCCTCTGGGCCGCCTGGCCCGAGGCGGAGCGGACGAAGATGATCGCGGCTGTCCGGCCGCAGGTTGACCTGATGCGCCGGCACGCCGGTCTGCTCAACGAGACGCGGCCCCGGCGCGATGTGGCGATCTTCCTGCCTTTCCGCCGCTGGCTCGAGGGCGACCGGTGCGTGCCCTCCGAACTGGCCGCCGATCTGGTCCGACGAAACATCCCGTTCGAAGCCGTCAGCGAGGAAGGATTCGGCGCGGCTAGATTAGCTCCGGCGAGGGTCCTCCTGGTCGAGAGCCTTTCGGCATTGACGCCTGAAGAATCCGCCGCCGCCCGCGCGTTCGAAAGCCGGGGCGGGAAGGTTGTCGCCGCCGACGAGACCGGCGCCGGCCGGCCGGCCCGTGATGACGCTGCCTGGATTAGCCGGCTGACCGCGGCGCTCGGCCGGCCGAGCCTGACCGTCGACGGACCCGCGACGGTCCGCGCCTACGTCCACGACCAGCCGACCCGGACGATCGTCCATCTCCTGAACTTGAACGTGCGCCGGCTCTCGTCGTTCGAGGATGCCGTGACGCCCGCCAACGGCCTGCACGCCACGGTGCGCGTTCCTTTTACCAACGTCCGATCTGTGATGAGCTATAGCGCGGACGAACGGACGGTCAAGGGCCGGTTACCTTTCGTTTCCCGCCCGCACGAAAAAGAGACCGAAGTGGAGTTTACGGTCGACCGGCTCGATATCGCCGCGATCATCGAGATCACCGACTGAACGGGAGGAGGCGCCGCATGTCCTGCTATCTTCGCCATCTGAAGGAGATCCTTGACGAGGCCGGCATCAGGGTTGATCCCGGCAACAGGAAAAAGATCGACAACGCCGTTCATCAGATCGTCGGCGTTCCCTACAAAGATTGCCCCGCCGCCTGGAAAGCCCTCAAGCAGGACCTGATGGCTGATGAAGGGAAGCGTCAGGAGCTTGTCCGAAAGCTGAAGGCGGCGCTGCGCTAGTCAAATACCGCGCGGGCCAGTCAGCGGGCAGAGGCGATATTTTTCTTGGCGTCGACGAGCTCCGGGATGCCGGGATCGGCATCCTTCCGGTCATCGAGAAGATTCCGATACTCGCCCCGCGCCTTGAATGTCTTGACATGTGCATTATATTGCATTATTTATAATGCATCATGGGTTCCGAGGCGAGGTTGTCATGAGACAAAAGAGCATCACGCTCCGTCTTCCCGAGGACGAATACCGGGCCTTCAGCACGATCTGCGATGAGAAAGGCTACAGCAAAACGGGAAAGATCAGGGAATTCATCAGGAATCTGGTCAAGACGGAAATGTCCGAGGTCGAGTCGAGCGCCGGCGAGTGGGCGATGGTCAGCCGGGCGATGAGGGGGAGAAAGCCGCGAGAGGCCCGGACCGGACTGCGCCAGCCTGCCGAGGGCCCTTCCATCGGCAAAACCCGGGAAAATCAAAACCCCGAAACGGAGACCGAGAATGAGACCTGGAAGCTGTAACGTGCCCGGCCGGCTCCTGACCATCGTTTTAGCCTGCGGGATCGGGGTCGCCGGAGCGAAGCTGGAACCCGTCCGGCCGCGCCAGGACGGGGAGATCGCCCGGCTCAAGGACCTGCGCCTCCTGACCACGCTCTGTCAAGGCCGGCGGCCCGAGGCGGTCCTGGTCATCCCCGACGATGACGCTTACCGTGAGCTGGCCGCGAAGATCAACGCCCGCGTCAAGACCTGTGCCGGGGTTGAGCTTCCCGTCGTCGCCGACACGACCCCCGACGAGCTCCTGCCCCGGACAAGCGTGATCGCCCTGGGCAGCCTGGCCGACAATCCGTTCATCGAAAAGCTCTACTTCCGCTGGCTCTGCTTCACCGACCGGTGGTATCCGGGACATGGCGGATACGAAGTCCGGTCGATCCACAACCCCCTCGGAACCGGGACAAATGTCATTCTGCTCGGAGGGAGCGACGCGGCGGGCGTCGCCGAGGCCGTCGGGAAGTTCTGCGCGCGTCTGGAGCCCGCGCGCTCGGGCACGCTCAGTGTCGGCTGGCTGCTCGACGTCCGGCTCGGGGGGAACCACAACCCGCCCGTTGATCCCAGCGGGACACCTCCCCTCCTCCGGCTGTTCGTCGAAGGCCTGGAGATGCCGCTCGGCTATAACGAAGCCAGCCGGCTCGGTCTCATGTACTATTATTCGGGCGCGGCACGATACGCCCGGGCCTTCATGGAGGCCGCCCGCAGCAGCCGCCTCCTCGCCCGGGCCGACCATTATCACTCGCATCACAACGCCCTGGTCTGGGATCTGATCGAGGAGAGCCCGCTGTTCACCGACGCCGACCGCCTGTTTGTGACGAACGAGATCCTCGAACATGCCCTGAGCGGTGAATCGGGGGGCGGGCTGGCGGCTTTATCCGTCGGTCCGGAAGCGGTGTTTGATCGTCACGTGGGTTTCATCGGGCTGTCGGCACTGACCGACATCCGGTATCTCGCCCGGGATTACCCGCGGCCGGACTGGCAGCCGATCCTGTCCGCCGTGGACGACTACTTCCGTCCCCGCCTCGGTTCCTACGCCAGCGGCTCGGACCTGGCCCGCGGCATCTATACCTATCTCGAAGCCCTCGTCATTTATTCCCTGCTCACCGAGAACGACGAGATCGTCACGAGCGGCGCGCTCGGCGCCTGGGCGGAACGCTGCGCGGCCATGTGCGACCCGATGGGGTTCCTGGTCCCGTCCGGACAATTCGACGAGTCTTCCTACCCGTATTTTACTTTGCGCAAAGCCGCCTATCTTCTTAAGGACCCCGGGCTCCTTTTCCTGGCCGAAGCCCGCCGGCGCGCCGGCCGATCCCAGGGCGTTTACGAACTGGGCATGGAGTACGAGCAGGGTCAGGCTTTCGCCGGCGACATCGAACCACGGCCTCCCGAGAATCTGACGGGCGTCCGGGTCATCCCGCTCGACGACAGGGAGAGGCGCGATTTTGATCCCGGCATGCCGCCGGAGAAGGCCTTCGCCAAGATCACCTTCCGGAGCGGTCCCGGCGAGGATGACCAGTATCTGGTCCTCGACGGCATCTGGGGCGGGCCGCCCGGCAAACCGATCCAGGATGCGAATGCCATCCTCCAGTACAGCGACGGCGGACGGACCTTCCTCGTGACCTTCGACCCCGAGACGCAAAACCGCCGCTCGAGCTCCGTCAATCACAACGTTCTCACCGTCACCCTGGACGGGCAGGCGCCCGTGCCGCCGCGCCTGGTTGCGCTCGAGGCCGCGGCCGAACTTCCGTCCGTGGGTTACACGCACACGCGGCTCGCCCCGTACATGGACGGGTCCTGGGACCGCCATATCTTCTGGCGCAAGGCCGCCTATTTTGTGGTCCTCGACGCCTTCCGCGCCGGCCGGGCCGGCCTGTTCGCGCTCGAGAGCCAGTGGCGGCTGCTGGGACGCTCGGAGGTCTCGGCCGACGGGTTCACGAGCGCCTTGGGAGGGACGCCGGCGAACGGCTCCGACGACAGAACGATTATCTTCAAGACCGCGGCGGAAGCCGGAATCGATCAGGCCCGCTCCGCCTGGCCCGTGCGTTCCAGCCTCATCGATATCTCCGCGAACCCGGCCAGGCGCCAATATGCCGGCTATGCGCCGCCCGTGATCAACCGGCTGCGGCCGACCGCCGTGCTCAAGCTCGAAGCCGGCCAGGAAACGGGGATCGCCTCGTTGTTTTATACGGCATCACGGGCCGAGCCGCGCCGCTACGCGATCACCGCCTCCGGCCGCAACGCTTTCCTCATCACCGGAGACGAACCCGCGTGGCTGTGTTTTGCGGATGAGAGGAGCCGTTTCGCGCGAGGACCGCTGGAAGCGGACGCCGACTTCGTCTGGGCGACGGCGACGTCTGCCGCCGCCCGGGGATTGACTCGGTTGAGGCTTGGCGGACGGGTGATGCTGAGCTCGGAAATCCCCGTCAATGCCGAGTGGGATTTCGTGAAGGGAACCTGCGTCTTGAACCTGGACCGCCCCGCCGTGGTCGAGGTGGCCTCCCGGGGCATCCTGAAGCTCGGGCGCGGCGGGCACCGGCTGTCCGGCTTGCCAGCGCTTGACGATGCGACGGCCGAGCGTTTGGCCCGGATCTTCGATCCTCCCGCGCCCAACCCGGCCGCGGCCGCCGACGCGGCGCTCCGGCCCGCTCTGGAAGCGCCCAACCTCCTGGCCGCCCACGAACCCTGGCCGGATGCTGTCGTCCACGCGCTGAAGGTCATCGGCGGCGGTGAAGACGCTGCGATCCTCGTGGGTTGCGATGACGGCCGGGTCATCCGGTCGGACCGGCGCGGAAAAACGGCCTGGGAATTCCGGACGAACGGCCCGGTCCACGCCGTCGAAACCGCGTCGCTGCGGCCGGACGCTCAGGTCGTGCTGGCCGGGTCCGACGACGAATCCCTCTACGCGCTGGACTTCGAGACGGGAAAAATGCTCTGGGCGCACCGCGCCGAGGTTTTTCCGGAGGCGAGCATCTACCCCTGGTGGACGCTCGGCGGGAAGGCCAAGGTGAGGAGCGTCCTGGCCGCCGACTTCGACGGCGACGGCGACACCGAGATCGCCATCGGCACCGGCGGGATGCAGGTCGAGCTGGTCGATTCCGGCGGTATCCTGAGATGGAGACAGCCGGTCCGGTACGGACTCCCGGTCCGCCTTCTTTCCCTCCGGCCGTCGCCGGGCGCACCTCCTGACCTCCTCGCCGGCCTGGATTTCTTGCCGTCGCAGGCCGGGTTGTTCCGCTTCCGGCACGACGGCACGATGGCCAGCGCGGACGCCTTTCCCAGCGGGCGCGAAGGCTGGGATTACACCGGTGTGTCCGCCTTGGCCGCGCTCGAACGCCCCAGGCCCGAAAACCCTCTCTTGGCCGTGGGCCGGAGCGGGGCTTATAATGAAGTCGAGTTCTACGATACCCGGTCCGGCCTGTCGCTGGGAAAGACCCGGGTCGGGGATGCGGTTTCCGGGATCGTCTGGATGAACGCGGGAAAGGAGACGGCGGCCGTCGCGGCGACGGAAGCCGGCTGGGTCATGGCCATCAGGCCGGACGGCCGCGTGGCGTGGGCCGTTCCGCTTCCGGAAGCGGTCGCCCGTCTCTGGAAAACGCACGATGACGCCGTGGCCGCCTGGTGCGCCAGCGGGGATTATTTTATCGTGGATCCCCGGGGACGGGTCCAGGCGCGCGGCCGCGCTTCCTGGGCCGCGGCGATGCTCGCGACCTCGACGGACTGATCAGGCTCCCGGTTTCGCGGGCGCGAGCCCGACGGCCTGCAGCAGGCTGATCGTCTTCTCCCTGAGCTCGACGTAGGCCGCCGGCGCCATGCGTGTCGCCGTCGGCTCGTAGCCGCCCTCATCAAAATAGACCTGGGGCACGACGTAGCTCGTCCCGTAGTCGAGTGCGATGGCGACGTTCAAGAGCCGCGGCCGGCCAAAGTGGTCCCGCAGCTCCTCGCCGAGCCTGAGCATCTGCTCGCCGGGCAGGAACGAGAAAAAGACGTCGCCCAGGCGCAGCGCCGCAGCCTGGGTCAGGAGCTTCCCGTCCTTGGAATGGAAGAGCGCGTATTCCTCGGACAGTCCCCGGATCCGGGTATGCTGGGGATCCTCATCCGGCTTCTTTCTCTTATATTCTTCGGCGGCGGCCGCCAGCATTTTCCGGACTTCGGCCGGCGAAGGGATTTCGTTTTTGAGCGTCAGGCCGAAAGATTCCCGGCTGAGCTCGACTCCGGAAACCGGCGCAAACGACACCGCCTTCCCGACCGCGCCGAGTATGGCCTGGGCGTAGCGCTCTCCCAGCACCTGGACCGCATGCTTGCGGCCGGCCGCCGACCCCGAATCGTTCTCGACGTATTTTCCGGGGTTGATCTCACCCGCCGTCCCGGTCAGGTGGAGAAGCTTGAGGTTCTTCATCCTCGCCTCGGCGAGGGTCATCCCGACGCCGGGAAAATCCCCCGTGGCGTAGCCGAGCTCTTCGCCGCCGGCCGCCGTGGGATGGCAATTGTAGTTGACGATTCCGATCAGGGATCCGTCGGCCAGGCTCCGGAAGAGGACCGCCCGGAGGAGCGGGTCGATCTTCCCCTCGGGCTTGGCCCGCATCGCGGCGTCCGCCCGCGACGACCGGAACTCGACCTTTCCATCCCCGATGGGGAGGCGCCGATTGGAGGCGACGTCCTTGACGGGAAACTCGGCGTAGGCCATCTCGCTCGGGACGGCTGCGGCCTTGGCCTGGCGCGCCGCTCCCGATCAGCCCCTTGACGAACTGGTCCTTGAACTTCAGGCTGACGAACTTCTCCTCGAGTCCGTAGGGCCTGAGGTACGTGCCGATGATCCAACGCGAGTTCGCCGTCTGGTGGGTATGGGTCGAGGTGAGGAGGATGTTCCGCCGCGGCAGGCCGACTTCCTTGGCGACGAGGGCCGTGAAGGCGTCCGAATCGGCCCCGTAGACGCCGATGACGTCGCCCGCGAGGATAAGGACCGTCTCTCCGCCTGACTCGAGCCAGACGGCCCGGATGTAGAGGGGGTCGAAGACCTCGAGGAGCTCGTCATCGAGGCCCAGGGCGCAGGGCGTGCCGAGCTCGGGGGTGATGTCGGCCTTGCCGTAGCCGAC
>CAVSCD010000014.1:0-192303 GCA_963726335.1 Candidatus Aminicenantota bacterium
GAGAGATCTTTACGGAAATGTCGGCGACGGCGTCTACGACGTTGCCAAGACGATGTATGGATTTGGGTCGGCGGGCGAAACGCAGAAGCGCACGCTGCATGCCGACGATGCATCCGGAATTAAATGGATCTACACTGCCGGCGACGACGCGTGGGATCCTACAGACAATACAGGAGCCGGGGCGACGACCCTGACCCCCACCACGGTCGAGCAAACACACGGACGCCACACGCTGAGCGCAATCGATTATTACGATTGGTACGTCATTCCCATGACAGCCGGAACGAGTTATGGGTTCTGGTCGACCTGCGATTTCCCGGCGGTATGGGGAACGCCGGAACACCTACGCAGTTCTCTATGCGGATAGCGCAGGGACCACCCAGGTCGCGATTGCCGATGACGACGGCGGAGGGAACTTGCAGTTCCGCCTCAACTACACGGCGGCCGGCACCCAGTCCTACTACCTGAAAGTGGGGGTTTACGGGGGGGCTTCTGGAGCGGCTACCTGAAATACATCATTCGACCCAAAACCGATCGGTCTCGGGGCACATCCAGACGGCCGGCGGCACGGCGATAGCCGGGGTGGTGATGAGCGGGCTGCCGGGCAGCCCGCAGACGAGCGCCGGCGGGGATTACACCGGGACGGTGACGTACGGCTGGACGGGAACAGTGACGCCGACGAAGGCGGGCTACACGTTCTCGCCAGACTCGCTCCCGTACAGCAATGTGACCTCAGACCAACGGCGCAAAACTATATCGGGACGGCGCCGGCGAGCCCCGTGATCTCGCGGGATATCCAGACGGCCGGCGGCACGGCGGTGGCCGGGGCGGTGATGAGCGGGCTGCCGGGCAGCCCGCAGACGGATGCCGGCGGAAACTATACCGGGACGGTGACCTACGGGTGGTCGGGGACGGTGACGCCGACGAAGACGGGCTATACGTTTTTGCCGGTCTCGCGGACATACAGCAGCGTGAGCGTCGAATCAGGACTGCCCAGGATTACACCGGGACGGCGCCGGCGAGCCCCGTGATCTCGGGGCACATCCAGACGGCCGGCGGCATGGCGATCGCCGGGGTGGTGATGAGCGGGCTGGCGGGCAGTCCGCAGACGAACGCCAGCGGGGACTACACCGGGTCGGTGATCTATGGGTGGACGGGGACGGTGACGCCGACGAAGGCGGGTTACACGTTCTCGCCGGTCTCGCGGTCGTACAGCAACGTGACGTCGAACCAGACGGCCCAGAATTACGCGGGGACGCCGCCACCCTCGATATTGATCATTGATATGGATGGCAATCACAACAGCGGCCCGGCCATGACCACCGCGGCTCAGGCCAATGGTTATCTGACGACGATCTGACCGCGTATCCGGCCTCGATCATGTCGCCGAGCATCCGGCAGTTCTTGTCTCTCTGGGAGTCTACAGCAGCAACCATGTGCTCAAGCACAACAGAAGGCAATACGCTCAGGAGCTACCTGGATAGCGGGGGCCGAGTGTACATGGAAGGCGGCGATACGTGGGCTTACGATCCGCCCACATCGGCGCACGGGTATTTCGGCATCGCCGGCGTAGCCGACGGGACAGGCGGACGTGAATACCGTCAACGGGGCGGCCATGACCTTCCCTCAAGGCCAAAGCTTTGCCTATGCCGGTGACAACTTCGGGATGGATCAGATCGAGATCGGGACGGGAGTGAATGACGCCTTCGTGATCTGGAACAACCAGAACCCCGTCTATCATAATGGGATTGCCAGGAGCTTTGGGAACTTCAGGACGATCGGCGTATCCTTCGAGTTCGGGGGAATCCCCGCGGCGTCGAAAAACGCCATCATGCACCTGTACTTGGATTTCCTGCTGGGCACCGGTGACGCCGTCACCTTGTCCGTGGTCACCGACTTCAGCAGCCTGGGCATGTGGCTGTGGAACAGCAGCATCTGGAGTCAGATGAGCGGCGTGAACGCCGACGGCATGATTGTCGGCAACATCGACGGGGACGCCGAGCTTGAGGTCGTCGGCGATTTCGGCACCTCCGGCCTCTGGCTGCGGAACGGCGGCGACTGGAGCCAGCTCACCGGCGCCAACGTGGAGACGATAATCGCGGCCGATAGCGACGGCGATGGCACGGATGAGGTCGTTTGTGATTTCGGCGGCATCGGCGTCTGGCAATGGGACGGCGGAGCGTGGAGCCAATTCTCGGGAGCGAACGTGGAATCCATGGTTGCCGCTAATACGGACGGCAACTCGGATGATGAGATCTTCTGTGATTTCGGCGGCATCGGTGTCTGGCTCTGGGACGGCGGATCGTGGACCCAGCTGACGGGAACGAACGTCGCCTTGATGGTCGCGGCCGATTTCGACGACGACGGCAGCGATGAGTTCGCGGGCGCCTTTCCCGGCGTGGGGGTTTGGACGATCAACGGCGGCGTCTGGAATCAGCTGACCGGCTCCACTCCGAGCCGGCTGATCTCCGCCGATACCGATGGCAACGGGGTCGGCGACATCGTCGGCTATTTCGGAGGTGCGGGTATCTGGCAGTGGAGAAGCGGGGCCTGGAGCGAAGTCTGGGGCGGCGATCATACTTACATCACCAACGCCGAGGACATCGCTAGGGCGAACGTCGACGCCGATGCCGGGGACGAGCTCATGATCGACAGGGGGGCCGCCGGGCTCTGGCTGTGGGACAGCGGCAGCCTGACCCAGGTGAATACCAACAATGCCGAGACTCTGGCGGCGGCCGACATCGACAAAGACGGGAAAGAGGAGGTCGTTTCGGATTTCGGGAGCCTGGGGCTTTGGATCTCCGACGAGTCCGGTACGCCGTGGAACTGGATACGGATCAATACGGCCAACGCCGAAAGCCTGGCATGTGGAGACATCAAGTTCTGATCTGATTTGACAACTCGCCGGGCCAGGCTTTATCATCGGCCGAGCGCAGTGGCAGACCATCGTCCGTTTATGCCCGAACTCACCGGCATCTCGATCGAACCCTTCCGGGGGGACCTCGAGGGCCTGGAAAAGATGGCCCACACCTCATGGCGGGGTGAGTACGGCGTTTCGTCCTTCCCCAATTTCTACCGACCGGCGTTCCTCCGATATCTTTTCGGGCGGCTCGAGCACTCTGACCACCTTCTCGCGGCCTATCGAAACGGCGAGATCGTCTGTTTCCTGGCCAACCTGCCGCACCGGTTCTATTACGGCGAGAAGATCTATCGGGGCCTATGGAGCGGCCTGATGGTCTCGAGAAGAGAATGGCTCCGGAAAGGCCTGGGGGCGGCTATCATCCGCGAAGCCGTCCGCATCAACGAGCGCTACCAGTACGATTTCTCGCTGGCGACCTTCGAGACGGGTCACAATTCGACCCGGGTGCTTGAGAAGCTCCGGGCCGAGGGACAGCGCATCGAGCGGCTGCATCGCGTGCGCGTGCTGGCGAGGATCCTCGACCTCAGGCGGGCGGCCGCCTCCGAAGGCCTGAAACTCTGGGAGATCGCCGCCGTCAAGCTCCTGGGCCGCGACTGACCGCCAAAGCCTGCCCGCAAGGGAAGTGGGGTCGGATGGCAATGCGCCCCGAAGACCCCCGTAGCGGAGGGGGACCCGTCGGCTATCCCGATGGGGGAACCGACGGGACTGGTTCCCGGGGGCCGGAAGGAGAAGGGCGCATTGTCCTCCAACCCGATCGTCCGAGAGTACCGCGAAACCGACCTCGACGACTGCCTGTCCTTGTTCAATTCTTACGGCGGTAAGATACATCTCGCCCTGGCCTGGGAGCGTGAGGAGCTTGGCTGGGAGCTTGCCTTCCCGGATGTCGCACGGACGCTTGTCTTTGAAAAGGCCGGCCGCGCCCGGGGAGCCATCAACTTCCTTCTTCACGACCACCTCGGCCGGACCCGAGAGCGCTGGGCCTGGGTCAACCACGTCGCTTACGACGCGCTGTCCTTCCAGGAGAGAGGAACCTTCGTTCAGACCTTCCTGGGTCATGTCCGCGACTTGGGCTGTATCGGCGTGATCGAATGGACGAAGGGCTATTATTCGCAGAGCGCCTTCTACCGCGCCCACTTTTTCCCGTACTTTAGGGCGGTCGATCTCTACTCCTGGACCTTCAACCCGGAGCTTAGCCTCGCATGTCTTCGGGAGTGTAACGAAATCGTAGTTTAACGCCGGCTAGCATACGATTCCGATATGGACATCCTGCAAAAGGCGGTTTGGGCCTTATCATAGAGCGAGCTAAGTATCAGTCAGGATCGCTCGTGCCCGCATGAAATGTGAAGCACAGAGGCTGAGGAAGCCCGGTCCGGTTCGCCGGCGATCGTCAACTTACTCGAGTGGACGGGTAGCCAGGGCCAGCCAGTCCGCTTCATCCGGATCGAGCAGGGGAGTCAGGGCCTCGCGCACCTTCCTGTGATAGTCGTTAAGCCACACGAGTTCGCCCGGCGTCAGCAGCTCCTTTTCCACCAGGCTCAAGTCGATCGGGCAAAGCGTCAGCGTCTCGAAGGTATGAAAAGAAAGCGCCGGCGTCGTCTTCTCTTTGTCCTCGACGACAAGCGCCAGGTTTTCAGTCCGCAGGCCGTATTCGCCGTCTTTATAAAACCCGGGCTCGATGGACAGGATCATCCCCGGCTCGAGCGCCACCCCGAACCCGCGGGCCGGGGCGATGCTCTGCGGCCCCTCGTGGACGCTCAGAAACGCTCCGATACCGTGGCCCGTGCCGTGTCCGTAATTGAGGCCTGCATCCCAGATGGTCTTGCGGGCGAGGATATCGAGCTGAGGCCCGGCCGTTCCCTGCGGAAATGATACCGTGCTCAGGGCGATCACTCCCTTAAGGACCCGGGTGAACCGGTCGCGCTGCTCGGCAGTCGGCTCGCCCAGGCAGACCGTCCGGGTGATGTCGGTCGTCGCGTCCGCGTACTGGCTTCCGGAATCGATGATATAGAGCCCCCCGGGCCTGAGCGGGATATCCGTTTCCGGTTTCACCGCATAGTGGACAATGGCGCCGTGCGCGCCGTAGGAAGAGATCGTCTCGAAGCTCAGGCTGCGGTAGAGCGGCTGGCGGCTCCGGAATTCCTCGAGTTTATGGGCCGCCGAAAGCTCCGTCACGCCGCCCCGGGGCACCGCATTTTCCAGCCAGCTCAGGAACTTGACCATGGCCGCGCCGTCGCGGAGATGGGCCCGGCGCGAACCTTCGATCTCGGTCGTGTTCTTACAAGCTTTGAATAGGGGAACGGGGCTCGGTTTCAGGATGAGTTTCGCGCCGCGAAGGTTGTCCGCGACCCACCGGCTGGTGGTTGAATCGTCCAGCCAGACCCGGCGGCCCGGCTTTCCCAGGGCCAGAAGCCGGCCTTGGAAGTCCTTATAGGGCCGGATATTGGCATCCTTCCCAAGCGCCGACTCGACGGACGGCGGCACTTTCTTCCGGTCGATGAATAGCGACGCCGTCTTCCGGGTGACGATCGCGTAGGCGATAATGACGGGGTTAAACATGACGTCCGACCCGCGGATGTTGAAAAGCCAGGCGACGGCGTCGAGCTGCGTGAGAAGGTGGGCGTCGGCCCTCTCCTCGGCCATCTTCCTTCGGACCCGCTCGAGCTTGAAAGCGACGGTTTCGCCGGTGTATTTTTTTTGATGCCAGGTGATCTTGCCGGACGGCGCGGGGGGCCTGTCGTCCCAAATTTCGTCGACCAGGTTGACCTCGACCGGCCTGAGCCGGAGCCCGCGGTCGCCGAAAAGCTTGGCCAGCTCGCCGTGCTCCTTGTGACTTATGAGCTGGGGATCGAACCCGAGGGCCTCACCCGCGCGGAGTTCTTTAGCGATCCACTCCTTCCAGACCGGCACGCCCGCGAGCCCAAACTTGAAAAGAGCGAACCCGCTTCCCTCCAGCTCACGCTCCGCTTGGAGGTAGTAGCGGGAGTCCGTCCACAGGCCGGCCTTGTCGAGCGTGACCACGGCGTCCCCGGCGGACCCGCTAAACCCGGTTAAGTACTGGCGTCTCTTCCAGCAGGCCGGCACGTATTCACTCTGGTGCGGGTCGGCGCTCGGGAACAATATAGGCCTGGATGCGGCGGCGTTTCATCTCCTGGCGCAAGCGGTCGAGTTTTTCCCTCATTGTTCGGCTCCCGTTTTTACTTCCTTCTATCCCAACACCTATGGTATTTTACTCTTGGATCCACTTCAAGAGGAATTACAGTAGGAGAAAACAGCTTTTTTTGCGTGATTTCCGATGGTCATCGGAGAGGGTGGCTCGGCGCCAGTCCCTGCCTGCCCGAAGATGCTCGGCAGGGTCGGATGGGGATAGCGCCCCGAAGACCCCCGTAGCGGAGGGGGGCCCGTCGGCTTTGTCCGACGGGGGAACCGAAGGGACTGGTTCCCCGGGGGTCCAGGGGGATAGGGGCGCATCGCCGTCCGGCCCTGCCGAGGCGCGATGAGTTTAGGAGGGCCGATGAAATACTATTTCAGCAAAATCCTGCGCACGTCGTTCGACGCGGCGGTCGAGCGCGTCAAGGAAGCGCTCAAGAAAGAGGGCTTCGGCGTCCTGACCGAAATCGATGTCCAGGCGACGCTCAAGGCGAAGCTCGGCGTTGATTTCGAGAAGTACAGGATCCTGGGCGCGTGCAGCCCCTCGCACGCCTACGAGGCCCTGACGAAGGAAAACAAGATCGGGACGATGCTCCCCTGCAACGTGATCGTCCGGGAGGTCAGGGAAGGGGAGGTCGAGGTCGCGGCCATCGACCCCATCGCCTCGATGCAGGCTGTCGAAAACCCGGCCCTGGTGGGCATCGCCCAGGACGTCCAGCAAAAGCTGAGGAGCGTCGTCGAAAGCCTTTAGGGCTCACACTTTCCGGAGGATAGCCTTAGCCCCTCGACCTGTTCCCGGCTGAGCGGGCAACTACGGTGGGGCGAGTTCGGCAGAAGGGATGCTTCGCAGGCTTGGATAGCTCGGGCGGCGAATCCGTTCAGGTGGCGGGGCGCCTGTTCCCGTCAGAGGGCTTCTTCGGCCAGCTCCCGGCGGCGCTCCGCCTCGATCCTCTCATACTCGAGCGGATGCAGCAGCCGCAGCTCTTTCCCGGTGATCTTCCCGTTCAGCCAGACCTTGCTCATCGGAAAGACCTCGGGGTTGAGGTGGACGTTGTACATGTGCCAGACGATGACCGACAGGAAGGCCAGGATGGCCTCGTAGCCGTGGACGATGATGAAGATGTCATGGAACCAGAGCGGGAAGAAGCGGAGCGAGATCTCGACCTGCCACATGAAAAATCCGCTGGCGATCATCACCAGCGAGCCCCAGCCGAGAGCCCAGTATTCGAACTTCTCGATGAAGTTGTAGCGGCCGTACCGGGGCGGACCATCGAGCAGCCAGTCGGGATTCGCCTTGAAGAACTTGCCGAAGAGACCGTGCTTGTTCAGGAAGCGGGTGATGCCGGTGTTGTGCCCGAAGAGCTGGAAAGCGTCCCACACGTCCTTCATTTTCGGCAGCATCTCCCTGAAGTTATGCCTTCCCCGCTTGGTGAGAATGCTGTAAAGAATGTGCCCGACGATGTTCGCGATCATCACCACGGCGGCCACCCGGTGAATGATGCCCCGCACATAAAAGGCCTGGCCGCTCGGCAGCAACCACTGGAACAGCTTGAAATCGTAGAAAAAAAGCGGCAGGCCGGTGATGATGAGCAGGAAGAAGGTCGAGATGAGGAGCCAGTGCTGGATGCGCTCGGCCAGGTTCATCCGCAGGAAGATCTCGTCGTCCCGGATGAGCGGCGGATTAGCCATGGGTTTCCTTCCTCAGGACCCGGCGGAGGAAATCCGCCAGGATAAAAATGAGCATCACGGCGATGATGACTCCGATGATGATGATGTAGATATTCTTGACCACGTGGGAGGACCGGAACTTGGCCGCGACATCGGCCCCGGGCATGGCGTGGACCTGGCCCTCGGCGAAACGGCGGCTGGCCCCCGGGTGGCATTTCCCGCAGGTCCGGGGCAGGTTCTCGGGGTTGATGGTCGATTCCGGGTCGCCGGCCGGACGGATATCGTGGAAGCCGTGGCAGGAGGCGCAATTGGCCACCCGCGTCTCGCCGAACCGGGCGGCCGTGCCGTGAAAAGTCTCGCTGTAGGTTTTCAGCCTGGAGGTCAGGAAGCCGTACTGCCGGCTCAGGGCGACGTTGTCGTGGCAGCGGGCGCAGACCTCGGCGACCTTGGTTGCATAGACCGTCGAGTTCAGGTCCTCGGGCGCCAGGATACTGTGCTCGCTGTGGCAGTCCGTGCACACGGGCACGTCCTTGATGCCCTTGACGTAATCCTTGCCGTGCGCCCCCGCCAGGTAGCTTCTTTCGATCCCGACATGGCAGATGCCGCATGTCCTGATGATGTTTTTCCGGGCGACCCGCGACTCGGGATCGCCGACATCTTTGATGGCATGGGCGCCGTGGCAGTTGCTGCAGTTGGCCGACATGGTCAACCCGGACTGTTCAAGGGCCTTGAAATGCGCGCTTTCCCGGTAGCCCCGGATGAAGCTTTCGCCCTTCGGCGTCTTCACCGGACCGAGGTGGCAGGCCTCGCAAACCATGGGCAGGTTGAGGGGGAAGACCGTCGATTCGAAATCGTCCTTGCCCCGAATGTTGTGGGTCCCGTGACAGTCCTTGCAGCGGACCAGGGGCTGCCCCTCGTGCTTTTCGTTCGAGGCGAAGTGGACGCTCTCCCGGAACTGTTGGGCGGCCGCGTCATGGCAGCCGTCGCAGTCCACGGGCCGGAGCGGCGAGGCGTGAGGATAATCCGCGACCTTGGCGAGGTCGGCGTGGCAGTCCACGCAGGAGATCCCTGCCTGTCCGTGACTCGAGCCGGAGAATTTCTCGACGTCCACGAACAGGGACTTCCCGGATTCGGCTTTTAGCTCCGCGTCGGCGTGGCAGGTCTGGCAGTCGTCGTTCGTCTGGGGAAAGGCCGGCGATGTCCAGACGAGCGGGCCCGCGGCCAGTCCGCCGGCCGCGGCCAACGCCAGGATAAAGGATCGACGCATCCCCACGCTCACTTCTTTCCGAGGAGCCGCACTCTCTTGATGAACCCGGGAACGAACCACAGGACGGTGATCCCCAGGAAGACCAGGACGAGGATGACGAGGATCTTCTGGGTGGTGTACAGGGCGCCGGAGCTTTTGTCGCCGGGCCCGATGTGGATCTTGGCGTCGGCGATGCGCGCGGGCATGTTCGGATGGCAGTCGGGCTGGCCGCAGGTCGCTCTGAGGTTGGCGGGGTTAACTTTGGACTTGGGGTCGGAGGCGGGCCGGATGTCGTGAACGCCGTGACAGCTCGCGCAATTGGCGGCCGCGCGGTAGCCGTAGCCGACGGCGATGCCGTGCAGGCTGTCGATGAAGGTCGATATCCTGTCTTCCGGTACGCCGTACTTTTTCATGATGTCGGGACGGGCGTGACAGCCGGAGCAGGTGTCCGGGATGTTCTTCCCCGAGGTGGGCGCTCCGTCCTCCCCCGGCGAGACAATACCGTGCTCGCCGTGACAGTCCACGCAGAGGGGCGACTCGACGTTTCCGGCTAAGGTCTGGGCCCCGTGGATGCTGTTCTTGTATTCGTCGAAGACCGCTTCGTGGCACCGGCCGCAGGTCTGGGGCTGCTTGGCCATCAGGTGCGGCTCGCCGACGCCCCGGATATCGTGGACGCCGTGGCAATCCGTGCAGACCGCCGCGTACTGGACGAGGCCTTTCTCCAGGAGGGCCCGGCCGTGGACGCTCTTCAAGTATTCCTGGTAAGGCTGCTCGCGATGGATGTTGAACTTGGTGACGACGCTCATGTCCTCGTGGCAGGAGGAGCACATCAGGGGGATGTTCTTACGATTGACGGAGGATTCGATGTCGGAAGCCGAACGCGTGTTGTGCTTGCCGTGGCAGTCCCAGCACCTGGCCACCTCTTTGGCGTCCCGCTCGAGGTAGGCCCGGCCGTGGACGCTGTCGCGGTAGGCGAGTGGACTCATCCCCGGAGCCTGGGGGCTCTCCTGGCGATGGCATTTCGCCGTGCAATCGGGCGGGGGAAGGATCCTGGGATGCGGCGGGCCGCCCGGCACCCGAACCGGCTTGAAGACATGGCATTCCGTGCAGCCCAAGCCGCCATGGACGGAATCCGCCAGGCTCTTCTCGCCGATCCTCAATCTCTCAGCGGCCGATCCGGCCGTGCCGTGGCAGTCCAGGCAATCCGTGTTCGCCGGCGGAGGGCTCTGTGCGGCCAGCCAGGAAAAACAGCCCAGGCAGAGGATCGACAGGATACCCGCTCTCTTTTTCCGCATCGGCAGGAAACCCTCCTTCGGGCCGGGGCCGCAGGCCGGGAACCGGCTGGCCGGACTCAAGCGCCGGTCCTTAGCCTAGGGCTTGGAATGCTTGATCTTCTCCCAGGAAGCGGCAAAGTCGAATTTCAGGCCGTGGGCATTCTCGTGGCAGGTGAGGCACTGCTTCTTGATGGCCTCGGGCGAGCCGTAGATGACCAGACCGTTCGTGACGGCCAGTGCCTTGTCCTTCATGACATTGAGCTTCCGGTAGTCGCTGCCGGGGCCATGGCACACTTCGCAGGTGACGCCCTCGGCCTTGATCTCGGGGGACTTCTCGGACAGGGGCACGTGGCACTTCAGGCACTCGGGGGCGGCGGCCGGGTTCTCGACCTTCATGTCCTTGGCTTTGACCGCGGCGTCGGGCGACGTGAGCGCGGCGGCGGATTTCGAATGTTTGCTGGCCTGCCAGATGGTGAGTTGTTTCCCCTGGGCGTCCGTCTTATGGCACATGGCGCACTTGGCGGACCCCACGTAGGTGTGTGTCTGGCTCAGGACAGCCGTTGTCGCGAACATGGTCATCACGATAAGCAAAGCGGCTTTCTTCATCATTCCTCCCGTAGATCCGTCGATTTGTCGAATCTCACATACCCAGTATATCTTTGCCCGGGCGAGTTTGCAATTCCCCGCCAATTCCTATCAATTTCGGTGAGTGTCCCCCGAATTGAGGTCGCGGATCTTGAGAAACAGGGCCAGTGCGAGAAGCAGGATAAAGACCGTGGCCACGACGAGTCCCGTTTTCCGCAGCGTCGCCTCGCGCAGCGCCGCTTCGCCCAGGCCGCGGACCTCATCCAGCACCTTGGCGCCCTCGGTCAGCCTGGCCTCGATTTCCGGAAGGGCCAGACCATGCGTCAGGTTCCGGACCTCGATCAGCGCCGTGCTGGCCTCCTGAAGCCTGAACCTGGCTTCGCTGACCTCGACGCCCTTATTTTCGGCCTGGTCGAGCAGGCCCTCGTCATGCGTGGTGGAGGCGACGAACGCCCCCAGCCGCCGCCGCATTTCCAAGCCCGTTTCGTAATGCTTGTCGGCGGCGTCGTGACACTGGACGCAGACGTCGTCCTTTCCGCCGGCCAGCATCTCGTCCGTCGGCTTGCTGATCCTGTGATTTCCGTGGCAGGCCTCGCATTCCGAGGACCCCATGTCGTCGAAGGCGGATTTGTGCGGGCTCGCCGAGAAGAGGTCGCCGGCGCTCGGGTGACATTGCCGGCAGACAAAGGCGACCGCCTTGACCTCGGGGGGGGCCGCGCCGTGGTTGCCGTGGCAGTCGTTGCAGACCGGCGCGGACAGGTCCTTTTTGTCATAAAGAGCGGCGCTATGGACGCTCTGCCTGTATTCCGAGACCTGGTCGACCGGGATCCCGTAGGGTTTCATGAGCTCGGCGTCGGCGTGGCACCGGCCGCAAGTCTCCGGGATGTTCCAGGCGAAGATGGACGACTTGGGGAGATTGGCGGTCTGGACGCCGTGAACGCCGTGGCAGCTCGTGCAGACGGCCGCGGCCGTATCGCCCTTCTTGAGCAGCTGGCCGTGCCGGCTCGTCCAGTAGAGCTCGAGCTGGTCCACCCGGATATTCGGGTTAAATCGCCTCATGTAGGCCGAATCCGAGTGGCAGGAGCCGCAGAATTCGGGGATGGCCGCCCGCGCCGGGCTGCCCCGGAATGTCTTATCCTTGGCCAGGGTGATGTCGTCCTGGGCGGGGTTGCCGCCGTGGCAGCCGGCGCAGCTCAGCCCGAACTGCTTATGGATATCCGCCGCGAACCCGTCGACCGGCGCCTTGAGCTCCGCCTCGAGCTGGGCGTGGCACTCAACGCAGGAATTCTTCTGGGCCGCCAGCGGCGCCGCGACAGCCAGCGGCACGAGCCAGGTTAAAACGAGCGCGGTTCGGATTTTCGCTCTATTTCTCACGGTCATTTCCCCAGGTTCGGCGCCAGATACGTCAGCGCCGTCAGGACGACAATGTAGATCACGACCAGCGCCCCCGCCGCAGTGAAGGCAGGGCTCTTTTCCTCCCGGAGCGCCCGCCGGTCGAGGAACGGCACGAGCAGCCAGAGCAGCCCGCCCAGCATGAAGCCCAGGATAGCCAGGACCTCGCCCTCCATCGACAGGATATGCGCCGGGACGACCTTGAGCGTCGTGAACATGAAGGTGAAGTACCACTCGGGCTTGATGTTCAGCGGCGTCGCGGCGAACGGGTCGGCCTCGGTCCCGATTTCCCACGGGATGAAAACGCAGATGACGCCGATGATCCCCAGGACGATGAGCCAGCCCAGGGCGTCCCTGAGGATGAACTGAGGGAAGAACGAGATCTCCCGGCCAGGCTTCATTCCGACAGGCCGGCTCATCCCGAGCGTTTGAATGAGCAGCACATGCACGCCCGCGACGAGCAGGGCGGCCGCCGGCAGCACGGCGACATGGAGCCAGAAGAACCGGCCAAGCGTCGCCTCCGTGACGCCGGGCCCGCCCAGGATGAACGTTTTCAGGGCCTTGCCCACAAGAGGTATCGACCCGGCGATGTCGGTCCCGACGCGCGTCCCGAAGAACGACAGCTCGTTCCACGGCAGAAGGTAGCCGCTGAACCCGAAACCCATGAACAGCACCAGCAAAAAGAAGCCGCTCATCCAGGTGAGCTCGCGGGGCGGCCGGTAGGCCTTCATGAAAAAGGCGCTGAACATGTGGATGAAGATGGCCCCGATCAGGATGTTGGCCGTCCAGCTGTGGACGGACCGGATGAGCCAGCCGAACTTCACCTGGCTCATGATATACCGGATGCTCTCGTGGGCGCCGCCGACCGTCGGATTGTAATACAGCAGCAACAGCAGGCCCGTGATCACCTGGATGACGAACAGGAAAAGACAGAGCCCCCCGAAGTAGTACCAGATCGAATGCTCGTGCTCGGGGACTTTCTTATGGCGACCGAATTCGAGCGCGGACTCGAGGGCGAACCGGGAGTCCAGGTAGCCGCGAACGCTCCGCCAGAACCCGCTCATCTCAGGCCTTCCTCGAGACGGTGATGTCGCTCCCCGACACCGTCACCTCGTACGCTTCGAGCGGCCCGGGCGGCGGGCCCGAGAGCACGTTCCCGGCCAGGTCGAACCGGCCGTTATGGCAGGGGCAGTATAGGGTTTCGGAATCGCCCTCGTAGCTGACCGTGCAATTGAGGTGCGTGCAGACGGCGTTGAACGCCAGGAGCCGCCCGTCGGCGCTGTTGATGAGCACGGCCGGGGAGCTCCCGAATTTGAAGATCTTGGCCGAGTTCGGAGCCATCTCGCCCGTCTTGCCGGCGAGCACCGTCCGTGCGGTCGTCTCCGATCGCCGCGGCGGGATGAGGTATCTGACGACCGGGTAGAGAAGCGAAGCCGCGGCGCCGAACGCCGACCCGCCCAGGAACAGGTTGATAAGGGTTCGCCTGTTCATTGTCCAACCTCCCGTCCTGTACGCTCACGCATAGGAATGGAGCCCCGACAGAAGATAGTTGACGCCGAAATAGGTGAACAGGGCCGCCAGGAAACCGAGGACCGCGATGATCGCGGACCGGCGCCCCTTCCAGCCCATGACGATCCTCGTGTGGAGATAGAGGGCGAAGACGAACCAGGTGATCAGGCTCCAGACTTCCTTGGGGTCCCAGCTCCAGTAGCTCCCCCAAGCCTTGTACGCCCAGACCATGCCGAAGACCAGGCCGCCCAGGGTGAACAGCGGAAAGCCGATGGCGATCGTCCTGTAGCTGATGGAGTCCAGACGTTCGGCCGTCAGGCTCGCGCCCGCGGCCCGGCCGTTCTTCTCGCGCCGCCGGGCGACGAGATACATGATGCTGGTGACGAAGGCGACGGCGAAAAAGGCCTCCCCCAGGAGAGTCACCGAGACGTGGAGCCAGAGCCAATAGCTCTGGAGGGCCGGCACGAGCGGCGCGGCCTCCTTGGGCATGAGCGGCGACGACGCCAGGGCCATCAGGGCGATGACGATGAGCAGAATGTAGGCGCCCGGCCGCCGCAGCCGGAACTTCCATTCGACGATGATGAAGGCGAAGACAGAGGACCAGGCCAGGAAGGACAGGGATTCGTACATGTTCGTGAACGGCGCGTGGCCGCTCTGGACGGTCCTCATGACGAGAGCCAGCGTGTGGAGGAGGAGCCCGGCGAAGGCCAGCCAGAGACCCGCCGCGGCCGCCTTCTCCTTCCGGGAAAAAAGATATGCGAAATAGCTCAGCGCCGAAGTAAAATAGACGACAAAGGACAGAGTGAAAAAGGTGGATTCGCTCATCGGACTTGCCTCAAGACGGACATCAGGTTTTCGAACTCGCTTTTAAATTCATCCGGGCTCTTGGCCGAGTGGCCTCCGGCCACGAGCTCGGTCTTGCCCTGGCTGTCCTCGAGGATCAGCCGGATCTCCCGGGGGGGCCAGTAGAAGGCCAGGAAGAGACCGGCCATCAGCAGGCCGCAGCCGACCCAGATCCAGAGCGCCCCCGGGTCCTTGGCCGACTGGATGACCGAATACTCGGGCGCCTTGACGTCCTTGAACTCGAACGTCAGGTCCGCTTCCTCGGCGCCGTGGAGGCGGGTGAAGTCGGGGAACTTGGCGAACACCCAGCCCGAAAAAACGGTCGCCGTCCCCCGCCGGCCTTCGATGAAGGCGGCCGGGTTGTTCGGCTGCGGGGAGCGGGAGCTCGGCTGATTCCGCTCGTCGAGGACGAAATCGGGGATGAACCGGGCGACCGTGACTTCCAGCTCTCCGCCGTCGACCGGCGCTTTCTCGCCGGGATGGAGCCGGATGTCTTTGAGATAGGCCGGGTCGCTCTTTTTCTTGATCAGGAATTGGAGCGAGGGATTGTCCCAGTCCCAGCCGTAGCCGCTCTGGTAGAAGATGAACCCGCGGTGGGCGAGGGGATGATTGACCTCGATCGTCTTCTCGAGGACCGGGCGCCCCTCCTCGACGACCGCCAGCCGGCTCTTCCAGTCCCGGACGCTCCCGTCCGGATAAAGATCGGTCGTGAACTCGTCCAGCCTGAGGGCGAAGCCCGACCCGGGCACGGGAACCGTCTGCCCCACCCGGAGCGTGAGGTCCGCCCGGCGGCCCGCGAGGCCGCTGACGATCCCGCCCGCGAGGATGACGAGGAGCCCCACGTGGACGACGTCCGACCCGAAGATGCCGGCGAAGCGCTTTTGGGCGCTTAAGTGAATGCGGCCCGGGGCCTCGTTTGTCCGGACCCGGTAATGGCGCCGTCTCAGCTCGTCCGCGACGAGCGGCCGCGCGCCGTCCAGGGGCAGCGGCAGCCTGAGTTTGTCCTTGACGCGCATGGCCTGGAGGTGCCGGACCTCGGTCTCGAACCGCAGCCGGAACGCCCGTTTAAGCTTGGCGGGCAGCCTGGCCAGCGTGCAGACGATGATGTTGAGGGCGAAGAGGCCGAGGAGGGCGATGAACCAGAAGGAGCTGTAGAGCCGCGTGAGCTGCAGGCCCTCGAAGAGGCCGGCGAGCTGGCCGTACCGGGCCGCGTACTCTTCGGGGCTCCGCTGCTGGGGGATGAGGGTTCCCGCGACGGACGCCCCGATGAGCAGGATTAAGAGGACGATCGCGACTTTAACCGAGGTAAAGAAACGGTAGAGGGATTTCACGCTGGATATCTTCGGTTTCCTAGCGGTGGTTCCGCCGCATGTCTTCGGCCAAGGTCGATATCTTGCCGATCGACCGCTTCAGCTCGCTCCAGCCGTACCAGATGGCATAATCGGGGTTGGCGTGGAAGGTCCCCTGGAAAGCCCGCATCCGATGCTCGAGATACATGACGAAGAGCTCCTGCTCGATTTCCGTGGGCGCGTCGTGAAAAGTCAGCAGGTCGGGGAAAGCGTAAGCGTAGTTTGCCGGCTTGGGCAGGATGCCGTCCTTATACAGGCCGGCGACGATCCGGATGGCCTCGGCCATCAGGCTGTCGGCGGCCCTGATCATGTCATCCCCCTTGGCGAGCTCTCCCTTGGCGAAGTTGACGCTGTGGCACTGGCGGCAGATGCCCGTCATCTTGTCGCGCTCGGCCTGCCACGACTCCTGGGTAAGGCGGGCGACATCGGCGGCCTTGACGACGTCAAGCCGGGCGGTGGGTTTTCCCTCGGGGTCGAGGACGCCCAGGGCTTGGAGGATCACGGCCCGGTCGGCCGCCCACGCCTTATCCTCGGGCATCGGCAGGCGGACGGCGAGAAAGCCCCAGGCCGTCCGGACCTCATGGTCTCCCTTTGGCATATGACAGGTCTGGCAGGTGGGCGCGGCCGCCGTTTCAGGCAGAACGCCCGTCTGCTTCAGAAGGGCGCGGACGCCGTGCTTCGAGGCGGAATACATTTCCCACTGAGGATGGTCAAAGCCCATGTGACAGGTCTGGCACGCCTGGGGCGCCCGCGCCTCGGCCACCGAGAAGCTGTGGCGGGTGTGGCAGGCGTCGCAGGAGGCGCGGCCAAAACCGGAGCCGGCCTTGCGGAGGTCCGCGAGGTCGGTTTCGGACTTCAGCCCGAGCTTATGGCAGCCGCCGCAGCCCTTCATCCCCTCCATCAGGGCGATGGGCTGGGCGTGGGCCATGGGCATCGCTTTCATGGCGGCCCAGGCCAGGGCGTGCTTGCCCTTTTTGAACTGCGCGACCTTGTCGTCGTGGCATTGGGCGCAGGTGTCGGGCGTGGGGATCTCCGCGGCGGCGAAATCGGCCTCGGTTTTGTGTTTTTCCCCGTGGCAGGTCGAGCAGTCGACGGCGTTCTGGCTGTGCTTGCTCAACTGCCAGTCGCTGACGATGTTGGGGGTGGTTTTTTTGTGGCAGTCCACGCACTGCTGGGAGAGCGCCGGCGAGGCCGCGAAGACGGCTGCCGCCAACGCCGAGATCAACGGAATCCACAACCTTCGGGGCATCTCACGCCTCCTTCCTGAAAAACCGAGTTTGTTCTAGCCTGACAACTCATACTATACGGACGCAAGAAGAATTGTCAAAAAAAGACAGAGGTATCCACAGGAAGGGGACGGCTCAACGGGTGAGCCGTCCCCGCCGGAAATCAGCGCCAGGAGTAAGGGCCGACGTCGCCGCCGAGATGGCCGATGGAATCCACGAGCAGCTGGGCGAAATAGCGGGGGTTGTGGATGTAGCTGCAGGGCTCCTTCTTGCTGAAATGCAGGTTGTAAGCCGCGCGCAGCATGGGCGCCGTGAACCTGTAGCCGTTCGATGTCGTCAGCTCGTTCGGGTCGCCGATGCCGTTCCCGTTCAGGTCCTTGAACCAGTAAGGATAGGCATTCGGATCATAGACGACCGGGGCTCCGATGCTTTTTCCATAAGCCTGGATCTGCGGATAGAGCTTATCTTCAAGGCCCACGATCTCGGATTTGAGCGATTCGCGGATATTTCCGTCGGCGTCGTAATCGGGAGTCTGGGCCGGCCGGATGCCCTCGAATTCAAACTGCTCGGGGTCGCCGCCGGGGTGAGGCTGGGAGATATCCTGGCCGTGACAGGAGACGCAATCCTCGGGACTCGGGGCGGTGTTGTGGAAGTGGGCGTCCGAGTCGTCCTGCTTCCGGTTGGGGCTCTTGGTGCTGAAATGGCACTCCACGCAATCGGTAAAAACCCCCATGTGATTGGTGTAGATATTGCGTCCCGCGTAAGTCTTCCCATCAAACTCGTAGCCGCCGTGGACCTCGGACCCGAAGAACGAGGCGGCCGCCGCGAAGTAATGGATGTTGGTGAAGGAATAAGGTCCCTTGCTGGCCGCGATGGCCGTGTCCACGGTTTTCTTGGAAGCCCTCCCTTGATGGCAGTTGAGGCACAGGTTGGAGCTGTCGTGAAGGTCCGCCACCGAGCCCGAAGGGAAAGTCACGGGGCCCGCCGGATGAGTGAGGGGCGGAACCGTGTGACAGGTCGAGCAGAGGAAGCCGTTGGCCGTGGGCATCCCCGTGGTGATGGCTCCCGTTTTGAGGAGAGTCGGGAGCCCCTCGGCGCTATGGCACTTGGCGCAGGTCGCGGGGACGGTTCCGGTATCATCCCAGTCCCGGAAGGCCATCGAGGAGCCGTCGAAATGCCCTTCGTCTGTCCGGCGCAGGCCGCCGTGCGCGGCCGCGGCTGCCGCCCGCTCGGCCTCCGAAAGCCCGCCGTAGGCACCTTCGGCTGGGAGTCGGCCGCCTTCCTGGGTCAGGCCTCTGTCCTTCATCGTCCTCCGGGCCGCTCCCGCTGATTGGACCTGAATGATCTCCGGCCGCCGGATCCCCGCCGACGCCGGCTTGCCGGCCGCTCCGAGTTTCGTGTTCAGGTCCTCGACCGAGTCATAGACAAGCTCGATGATGTACTTGCCGTTGTGGACGTAGCCGCAGGGGTCCTTGACCGAAACTTGATAGTTGTAGGCCGCCCGCAGCAAGCGGGCACTGAACTTGTTGTAGCCGTTCGCCGAGGTCGCCTCGTTCGAGTCCACCTGGCCGTTGTTGTTCAGGTCGATGAAGTAGTAGGGATAGGCAAGGGGGTCGTAGGCGATGGGCGTGCCGATGACGGTCCGGGCGTAAGCCTGCATGGCTTCCATGAGATAGGCCTTCAGGGCCTCTATCTCGTAATACATGCCCTCGGTCATGTCCCCGTCGCCGTCGTAATCCTCCAGGGAGCCGACATACCGGATATCCTTGGGGTCCTTGATGCCGATGTGGCAGGTGTTGCAGTCCTGGATCTCGACCTCGAGGGAGTGAGAGTTGTGGCAAACGGTGCAGGCGTTATAGCCGGGGATGTGGGAGAACCGGGCGTCATAGGTCTTGTCCGCGTATTCGTAGCCGCCCTTGGCCACGGTGCCGAACTGAGAGGCCGCCGCCGCAAAATAATGGATGTTGATAAAGCGGAGCCTGGAGCTCGGCGTGTCGTCGTTGGTCACGCCCGAGGCGGTGATCGAATCATTGACGGTCTTGGTCGAAGCTCGCCCCTGGTGACACTCCATGCACATGGCTTCGGGGCCCAAGCCGGTGACTTTGGTGCCGTAAGGGAATATGACGTAGGTCCGGTCGTGGGGGATCCCCTTCTCCTCGTCTGAATGGCAGGCCGCGCACTCAACGGTCGTTCCGATCGCCGCCGCGCTGTTGACGACGTCCGCGGGCGACCCATCGACTCCCAAATAATCGCGGTATCCCGGCGTGCTGTGGCACTTGGCGCACGTCGCCGGGATCGATCCGGTATCATTCCAGTCGTTAAAGGCCATGCTCGACTTATCGTTGTGGGGCGAATTCTGCCACAGACTCCGGGCGTGGCTGGCCTTGTCCTGGGTGGAGGCCGTCTGGGCCGCGGCCGCGCCCGCCAGGACGAACGCCGCCGCCAGGGCGGCCAGGATGCTCTTGAAACGACAGGTTCTTTCGGACATGGAAGACTCCTCGATGCCGCTTATTTCCAACGGTAGCCGAAGGAAAACTCGAAAATGTTGGCTTGGTAGTTGTTGAAACCCAGGTTGGGTTCCTTGAACCAGGCGTACCGGTAGCCGGCCTGAGCGGAGTAGCCGCCCGCGAAGGCGTATTCAACGTAGGCCTTGGCCATCGTGCGCTTGACGTCATAGGAACCCGTGTTCGAATAGCTGTTCACCCAGCCTCCGACCTTCCAGAATGCGTTCAGGTCCCACGTCAGGCTGGCGTCGAGAATGCTGGCTTTTCCCTCATAGAGGAGGTCCCAGAGGAAAGTCCCTCCGGGCCCCGTCCAGAAGGGCAGGTAGGAAACGGTCCTGGTGCCCTCTCTTTTCGCCTGGAGATAGGTGTAGCCCACAAAGCCCTTGAAGTTGTCTTTGTGGAATCCGCCCCTGAGGCTGAACTGGTTCCGCGAGGCCTTGAACATGTCATCGACGATATCGCTCTCGGAGTTGTTGTAGAGGTACGCGGCGCTCAGGCTGAAGACGCCCATCTGGTACTTGGCCGTGGCCCGCAGCCGGTCGAAGGAGGTGGGGGAGATGAGCGTGAACGGATCGTCGTATGAGCTGTGCTCGTAGTCCACGGTGAGCTTCAGCCGGCGGGAGACGTCCCAGCGCAGGTTGCCGAAACCGCCGCCCTTTGTCGTCTGGGGTTCGAAATTGACGGTTTCGAGGTTTTCGAGCCGCCGGTCTTCGAAACGGTACCCGAGCGTCAGGATGAGCTTGGGGTTGAATTCGTACTGGAAACCGGCGTCCACCCCCATGGTTTTGTAGGCGTACTCGCCGGTGGCGGGAGCTGAACCTATGGTCAGGGAGCCGGTCTGGTCGAAATTCTGGTGCCGGACGGCGCCGACGATCGAAAGCTTTCGGAGGAGCCGGTAGGTGGCCTCGAACTCGTAGCGCTGCTGGTTTCGCTCGAATGTTCCGGAACCCGAGTTGCCGATGGTGAACTTTCTATTGAGCTCGTTGATCCCGGAACCGGATTCGGTGTGGCTCAGGTTCTCGTCCAGGTTGCTCCATTGGGCGGACCCGGAGAGGTACAGCCGGTCGAACGGCCCGGCGGTGAAACGGAATGTCTGGATGGACGTCTTGAGCTCATACGGCTCGTTCAGGGAATAATTGTCGAGCGTTGTCGGGTAAACGGCGTCGGGGCCGCCGTCCGCGGCGCCGGGCAGAAAATAGCTGTTGTCATTCTGGAAATTGATGTATTTCTCTTCGAGGAAGAACGAGTAGCGCTTGAAGTGGACATTGAGGCCCAACGCGACCTGGCGGGACTCTTCCTGGATCGGCTTGTCGAACGGAAAGACCTGGCGGCCGATGTCCTGGGTCGTCGTGCTCGCGCCCTTGCGCGTGAAGCGGTCGAAGCTGAAAAAGACGTCGGCGTTCCTGGTCAGCCAGACCTTGGCCGAGCCGCTGTCGACCACGCGGTCGAAGTCGAACATGTGGAGGTCGTAGAGGGAGCCGCCGTCGACCTGGGTCAAGTCCTTATAATAATAAGCGGATTTGCGGCGGTCGTACTTGAACTGGTATTTGCCATATTTCTGGAGCCTGGCGGAGATCGTCTCAAAGGGCTCGCCGCCCAGGTTGACCATCGTCAGGTCGAACCGGTCGAAGAGCTTTTTGCCGCTTTCATCCGGCTGATAAGACAGGTTCAGGTTATAGAGCCGGGCGCCGCCTTTAAGGTTCAGGTCTTCCCTGTACTTGGAATCCGCTCCCGGGCCGCCGGTGTCGACCGTACGGAATCCCAGAAGAAAATCCCCAGTGAACCGGCTCTGGGCCTCGAGCGGGGAGACGGCCGCGGCGGCCAGGAGCATCCCCAGCGCGGCGGCCGTGAGCGCCGTCCTGGTCATCTTGCTTGTCTTCATCTGAGTTCCCCTCATTTCAGGAATCTCGGGCTCAGGTTCGAGCCGTGGATGGCCGAATGGCAGGTCACGCAGTTCGTGCCGGAGGAGGTCATGTTGGCATGCCAGGCGGGAGCTTCGGCGTGGCAGCTGAAGCAGAGGTCGGCGACGCTTTGCTGGACCAGCATGTGCCGGTTGGTCGAACCGTGGACCTCGTGGCAGATGGTGCAGCCTTCGATCCGGGAGCTCTCGTGCTCGTAGATGAAGGGCCCTCCCTTGTCGGGGTGGCACTGCAGGCAGCCCTCCTGCTTGAACCCGCCCAGCCGGACCCGATCGGCCGGCTCGTGGGGGTTATGGCAAGTCACACACGTCATCACGCCTTCCTGGAGGCGGTGCCGCTCGCTGAGCTGGAACTGGGCGACGACTTCCTGGTGACAGATGGAACAGTTCTTGTTGGTGTCGGTCTTGAGCATCCCGGCCCTGACGGTTTCGCCGTGGACGGAATGGCATGAGGTGCAATCGAGCGCGGCTTTGGCGTGCGGGCTCAGGGCATACTGCGGGTTATCCTTCTGGTGGCACACCTGGCACTTGGCCGACTTTTCGGCCGGGGGGTCGGAGGGTCCGAAAGCGAAGACGCCGCTCTTGCTCTCCTCCTCGAGGTGCTTTTCGGCGCTGCCGTGGCATGACGTGCAGGTCTTGTCTTTCAGGGCCGAGTGGGGACGGGCCGCGGCGGCCTTGACGATGTCCTCGTGGCAGGCGCCGCAGGTCTCGGCATCGTTGTCGGGGCGGGCCTGCCGGGGCGTGGAGCCCAGTGCGAGCACCAGGCCCGCGAGGGCGACAAGCACGGCCGCTCCGATGACGAAGCGCGCGAACGGTTTGGGGACAATCGCTGACAAATGTCACCTCCTCCCGTGATTCACGGGGCTTCCTCGATCAGGGTCGAAGTCCGTATTCCATGATCTTGTGATGAATGATTGCTGACGAGCGTTTTCGCGTCAATAAAATTTTAGCCGACGCTCGAGCGGCTTGTCAACCTGACCCAGCTCGACGAGCGGCCCGCGCTTTCCCCCCGAGCCGCCAAGGGTCAATTCCTATTAAATTTATATAATCTATAAAAACGCTATATTTTATAGTGAAATTGACCCCTCTTGTCAAGAGAAAAAGAGAGATTATTCTTAGCCTGACTTATTCATAAAAAGCGCCTCGTCTTTTTTCCATCTCTCTTTAGGCGGCGCTTTTTACCCTTCGGGCGAGCCGATTCGGCCCCATCTGCTTCGTTCTCGGAGTTCGCTGTACCAAAGAGTACAGCTTCACCCCTCGGGCCTCGCATCTGGGGGCCGCCTCGATTCGTGAAGTATTCAGGTTAGGGATTTGGGGCGGGAGCTCAGTGGGCCGGCTTGGCCGCGTCTTTGTTCCTGGGGAGATGCTTTTCACATTTATCGAGAACGACCTGGAGCGTGACTTTTTCGAAGTAGCCTTTGAGGATCCCGCTCGCCTCCCTCCAGATCTCATAAGCGGCGCACGTCGGGAGCCGGTGGCAGAGCTCCTTGTCCTCGACGCAGTCGACAAGCGCGCAGGAGCCCTCCAGGGCCTCGAGGATGGAGCAGAGCGTGATCTCCGAGGGATTGCGGGCCAGGGAGTAGCCGCCCCCCGCGCCCCGGATGGACTTGACGAGCTTGTAGATCTTGAGCGGAATGATGATCTGCTCGAGATAGCGGATCGAGATCTCTTCTTCCTCGGCGACATGTTTCAGGATAACCGCCTTGCGGCCGTTATTATAATTCCTGGCCAGGTTGAGCATCAGCCGCGTTCCGTAACGTCCCTTGGTGGAAACTCTGATCATCGCATCCTCCTCGACGAATCGCACGCTCTAAAATCAGGACTGTATTGTATCCGAGTTTCTCGGGCAAATTCAACATAATTCTATCGGAACGATAAAAACTATAAGAATTGTAGTCTTTATGCGGAAAGGGGCGCGCGGACAGGAAGATCCGGCGGCTTGACACTCCTATTGCGGGATTGTATTCTTGCCTCTCCATTCCCGAGGGCACGAGGAACTGCGATGAAAACCGAAATCCTGCTCGGCGATGAGGCCGTGGCGCTGGGTGCCGTCCACGCGGGACTGACTGGCGCCTACTCCTATCCCGGGACTCCGGCGTCGGAGATCATGGAGTTCCTGATCAAGCTCCGGGAAGGGTTCCCGGGCCTCAAGGCGTCTTGGTCCGTCAACGAGAAGGTCGCCTTCGAAGAGGCGCTGGGCGTCTCCTTCGCCGGCCGGCGGGCGATGGTTTCGATGAAGCACGTCGGGCTGAACGTGGCCGCCGACCCGTTCATGAACTCCGCCATCACCGGGACAAACGGCGGCCTGGTTGTCGTCGCCGCCGACGACCCGGGCATGCACAGCTCCCAGAACGAACAGGACAGCCGTTACTACGCCCGGTTCGCCCGGATCCCGTGCCTCGAGCCGTCGACGCACCAGGAAGCCTACGACATGGCCCGGGAGGCGTTCGATATTTCCGAAGCGCACGGGGTCCCGGTGATGATCCGGCTCGTCACCCGGCTTTCCCACAGCCGTTCGCTCGTCAAGCCCCGCGAGCCCCGGGGGGAAAACGAGATCCGCTACGGCGCGGCCGAGGACTGGACCCTCCTGCCCTCGAACGCGCGCCGCAGGTTCAAACGGCTGCTCGACCTCCAGGACGAGTTCGTCAGGCTGTCCGAGAATTCGGCGTTCAACGCGCTCGCCCTCAATCCCGGGAACCGCGCCCTGGGCGTCATCGCCTCGGGCATCGCCAATAACTATGTCCGGGAGAATTTCCAGGACCTCGGCGAGGCTCCCTCCCTCCTCAAGATCTGCACCTATCCCGTCGCCGAGTCACTTGTCAGGAAGCTTGTCGAGCACGTCGACGAGGTGCTCGTCGTCGAGGAAGGCTACCCCCTCATCGAGGAGCAGCTGAAGGGCGTTTACGGGATACCCGGCAAAAAGCTCCGGGGGAAGCTTGCCGGCGACCTGCCGCTCACGGGTGAGCTTTCTCCCGAAGTCGTGCGCTCGGCGCTCGGGCTTCGGCCCCTTCCCAAGATGTCCCTGGGCGGGTTCAAGCTGGCGACGCGGCCGCCGCAGCTCTGCCAGGGCTGCCCCCACGCGGACACGCTGACGGCCCTGACCAAGGCTCTCCAGAGCTACGATAGGGGCAACGTCTTCAGCGACATCGGCTGCTACACTCTCGGGGCCTATCCTCCCTACAGCGCCATCCAGACCTGCGTCTGCATGGGCGCTTCGGTGGGCATGGCCCGGGGCGGGGCCGATGCCGGCGTGAGTCCCGCGGTGGCCGTGATCGGCGATTCGACCTTCGGCCACTCCGGTCTAACCCCTCTCCTCGAGGCCGCCGCCCACGATGTCGATATGACCGTGGTCATCCTCGACAACAGCACCGTGGCCATGACCGGCGGCCAGCCGAGCTACGCGACGGGGGAGCGGCTGCTCAAGCTGATCGAAGGCCTGGGCGTGCCCAAGGACCACCTCCGGGTGATCGAGCCGCTGCCCAAGAACCTGGAAAAAAACGTCCAGGTCATGCGCCAGGAATTCGAGCACCACGGGCTCTCCGTCATCGTCGCCGTGCGCGAGTGTCTCGAGGAATCGAAGAAAAAGCGGAGGAGGGGGTAGATGAAGCAGGACATCATCCTGGCGGGGGTCGGCGGCCAGGGCATCATCTCGATCGCCTTTGTCATCGCCAGCGCCGGCCTGGAAGAAGGCCTCGAGGTCAAGCAGGCGGAGGTCCACGGCATGTCCCAGCGCGGCGGGGCCGTCGAATCCCACCTCCGGCTGGCCGACGCGCGGATCGCGAGCGACATCATTCCGCGGGGCGGGGCCGACCTCATCGTGAGCGTCGAGCCGCTCGAGGCGCTCCGCTATTTCGATTTCCTCGGACCGGACGGGATGGTCATCGCCAGCCGGACGCCCTTCGTCAATATCCCCGATTATCCCGATGTCGCCGCGCTCGCCGCCAAGATCGCCGAGGCGCCGCGGCACATCATCGTCGATTCCGAGGCCCTCGCCCGGGAAGCGGGGTCGACCCGCAGCCAGAACATGGTCGTGCTGGGCGCCGCCTCGACGCAGCTGATCGTCCGCGAGGACGACCTCATAAAATATATCAAGGTGCTCTTTCAGCCCCGGGGCGAGAACGTCGTCGCCGCCAACCTCAAGGCGTTCGCGCTCGGCCGCGAGGCCGGGGCGGCTTACGGGAAGGGCTGAGAGCCGGCGGACAAGCCGCGGGCCGCCCCGGTTGGGCCGGCCGGGAAGGGGACGATGCGCATCGCGACAGACAAGCTCCTGAGGATTTTCGCGCGGGCCGAAAAGGAAGACCGGACGGCGCTCTTCGAGCACGAAGTCTACGCGCTCCTGCGGGCGTGCGGCCTCGAGACACCGCGGCATGTTTTCGTCCCCCGCGGACGAAGAGCGACCCGAAAAGACCTGGCGGCGCTCGAAGGCGACTGCGTCGTGGTCAAGATCGTCTCTCCGGAGATTCTCCACAAATCCGACGTGGGCGGCGTGGCCTTTGTCCCAAACGGCGCGGCCGCCGTCAACGCGGCCATCGGGGCCATGACGTCCCGGGTCCCGGCGAGGTTTGTCGAATGGCTGGAAAAGAACGGCGGCGGCAGCCGGACCGCTGAGGTAGTGTCGGAGAATATCCGGGGCGCCCTCGTTATCGAAAGGGTAGCGGCCGAGGACGTCGGGTTCGGGTCGGAGCTCCTCGTCGGTCTCCGCAATTCCCGGGAGTTCGGTCCGATCGTGACCATGGGCCTGGGCGGCCTCGACGTCGAGTACCTGAGCGCGAGGCTGAAGGAGGGGATGGCGCTGGCCATCGGTTCGGCCCACCTCCTGCGGCGGCGCGAGATCGCGCCCCGTCTTTCGCGCCTGGCCGTCACCGATAAGCTGGTCGGCGGGTTCAGGGGGAGATCCGCCCCCGTCGCCATGACGGCGCTTGTCGACATCTTCGAGAGTTTCGGCAAGCTGGGTGAGCTTTTCTCTCCCTTCGGCCGGAAATTTCCCTACGTGATCGAGGAGGCCGAAGTCAACCCGTTCGTCATTCGAGGGGGACGCCTCGTTCCGCTCGACGGGCTGTGCCGGTTCTCCAGGCATCACGAGCCGGCCCGGCCGGCGATCCACGGCCAGATCGGGCATCTGCTGCGGCCGGCGTCGATCGGCATCATCGGCGTCTCCGAGCGTCTGAACCTGGGCCGGATCATCCTGAAGAACATCCTCCGGGAGGGATTCCCAAGGGAACGTGTTTATGTCGTGAAGCCCGGGCTCGCCGAGATCGAGGGGTGCCGCTGCGTTCCGGAGATCCGCGACTTGCCGGAGACCGTCGACCTGTTCGTCCTGACGCTCGGGGCGGAGCAGAGCCCTGCCGTCGTCGAAGCGCTCGTGACCTTCGACAAGGCCCGTTCGGTGATCATCATCGCGGGCGGCATGGGCGAAAAGCAGGGCACCGAGGTTTTGGAAGAGAACATCCGGGGCCTTCTTCAAAGGGGCCGCGAAACGGGCCGGGCCACCCCGGTCATCAACGGCGGCAACTGCATGGGCATCTATTCGGCGCCCGGGAAATACGACACGACCTTCCTGCCGGCGCACAAGCTGACCAGTCCCGGAAAGGCCGATCCCCGCCTCGTTTACATCAGCCAGAGCGGCGCCTTCATGGGCTCCCGGATGAGCCAGCTGCCCGGCATCGAGCCGCTGTTCGCCATCTCCCTGGGCAACCAGCTCGACCTGACCGCCTCGGATTACTTGAACTATTTTCTCGCCGCGGGCGACGCTTCGGTTTATGCGCTCTATATAGAAGGCTTCGTCCCCGGCGACGGGCTGGCCCTCGCCCGGGCGGCGAAGAAGATGGTCGGACTGGGAAAGCCCGTGCTCGTCTATAAAAGCGGCCGGTCGCCCGAGGGGAAGAAGGCCACGGCCGGTCACACGGCCTCGGTGGCCGGAGACTACGAGGTCTGCCGGGCGGTGCTCGAAAGCGCGGGCGTCTTCCTGGCCGACACGATCGCCGAGTTCGAGGACGCGCTCCGGGTCCTGCCGCGGCTCGCCGACAAGACGTTCGCCGGCCGGCGGGCGGCCCTCGTCAGCAACGCCGGGTTCGAGTGCGTCGTCATGGCCGACGGCTTGAAGGGCGGAGAGGGACTGGAGCTGGCGCGGCTCTCCCGTCGGACGACCTCGGGGATCGTCGAACTTCTCAAGCCCTTGGGCATCGACCGGCTCCAGGATGTCCGCAACCCGCTCGACCTGACTCCCGTCGCCGACGACGCGGCCTTCGCCGGGGCGGTCGACCTCGTCCTCGTCGACCCGGGTGTGGACTGCGCCGTCGTCTCACCCCTCCCGCTGACGGGCGCCCTCCAGACGCTCGCCCCCTCGCCCGGGCACATGGAAGATATCTCGAGTCCGCAAAGCGTCGGGCGGCGGCTGATCGCGATCCTGGGGCGGTCCCCGAAACCGGCCGTCGTCAACATCGACTCCGGGGTCCTGTATGATCCGCTCGCGAGAATGCTCGAGGCGGCCGGGATCCCGGTTTTCCGGCGGTCGGACGAAGCGCTGCGCTTCCTCAGCAAGCTCGTCAACCTCCGCCTGCGCGCCGCGGGGAAGATCTAGACCGGAGCGACCAGCGAAAAAGGGGACAGTCCTGTTGATTTATGTCCGGCGGGCAATCGTACCGCGAACTGGCCAATAAATAGGACCGTCCCTTTTTATAGAGGCCGCGCGGAATCGACGCTTAACCCCGGTTTTGGTAAAATGCGGGGCGCATGAAATTGTTGATCTCAGTCCTTATTCCTGGGGCCGCGGGATTCCTGTTTTTCGCTGCCATGGCCGCCGGTGCGTCCGGGCACGCCGAAACAGAAAGCTTGGGCCGGTTCCGGCATCACCTGGGGGTGAGCGAGCCGGCCCGGATCGACCGCGTCAAGCTCGGTCGGGCCGAGGAGATCATGATCTGAGGGAGGGACGATGCCCATCTACGAATATCGCTGCCTGAAGTGCGGCAAGAAATCCACTTTCGTGACGCTGTCGGTGAAAACTGTCCTCGACCCCGCCTGCCGGAAATGCGGCAGCCGCGATGTCGTCAAGCTCGTCTCCCGGGTTTCGATCTCCCGCTCCGAGGAGAGCCGGATGGAGAGCCTGGCCGACCCCTCGAAGCTCTCCGGCGTCGACGAAAACGACCCCAAGAGCCTGGCCCGCTGGATGAAGCGGATGGGGAAGGAGATGGGGGACGAGATGGGCGAGGATCTTGACGAGTCGATCGACGAAGCCATGGAGCAATCCGAGGGCCCGGGCGCGGACGGCGACGAGGGGGGGATGGGCGGCGGGACGGGCGAGGACTTTTAGAGAGCGCGCCTCAGGCCGTCGATGAGCTCTTCGATCTGGGCCGCCGTATGGGTCGAAAAGACGGTGACCCGGAGCACTCCCTGCGGCGGCGTTCCCGGATATTTCATCAGGGGGATCGCTATCCCCCGGTCGAAAAGCGCCCGCTGAACTTTTTTCATCGCCGCCGAGGTCCTGAGCGACCAAGCCACGATCGGGACGGGGGTTTCGTCGGCGTCAACCCCGATCTTTCGCAACTCCGCCTTGGCGAGCGCCGTGTTCTTCCTCAGCCGCGACCGGAGTTCCGGATGCGCGCCGACGATTTCGAGGCCTTTGGCCGAGGCGGCGGCGACGGGTGTCGGCGCCGGGGTCGATCCAAGGTAGGCGCCCTGCGTCCTGACCCGCGCGATAAGTCTCTTTCCGCCGATGATGAACCCGCCGTGCCCGCCGAAAGCCTTGCTCAATGTCCCGGCGACGTGCGTTGCCTCCGGCCGCAGCCCGAAGTGCTCGGTGACGCCGCGGCCGTTCGGGCCAAGGACGCCCGCGCCGTGGGCGTCGTCCACGGCGAGAAGCCCACGGTAGGGGGCGAGCGCCTCCGCGTAGTCCTTGACGGGCGCTATCCGTCCGTAGACAGGGAAGACCCCGTCCGTAAGGACAACAGGCCGCTGGCCCGGCCGGAGCTTGGCCTTGAGCAGCCGCTCCAAGTGCCCGGGGTCGCGGTGACGGAAAAGGAAAACGGGCTTCTTCACCGAGGCGGCCGCGTCCGCGACCGCGACATGGGCCGATTCGTCCATGAAGACGGTGTCGAAATCGTCACTGAGGGCCTGCGCCAGGATCAACATGCTCAGGTAGCCCGATCCGAAATAGGCGGCCTCGGCCGTCCCGAAGAATTCCCTGAGCCGGGCTTCGACTCTCCCGAGGACGGGGTTGTTTCCGAACCCGGCCCGCGAGGTCGCGCCGTGCGAGCCGAAGGCTCTGAAGGCCTCGACCCCGGCCCGGATGAGCGCGGGATGCCCCTGGAGCCCGAAATATCCGGTGCCCCCGAAATAGAGGCACCTCTTTCCGTCGATGACCGTGACGGCCCCGGGCGGGCCTTCCATGATGCTCACGATATTCTCCGCGCCGCCCCTACACCTTCCTGAGCTTCTTGAGAAAGGCGGGGTCGATGTCGACGCCCAGGCCCGGCGTTTCGGGGAGGGTGATCGTCCCGCCGACAAGTTCCAGGCCGCCGATGATCGGGTCGACGGCATGCGAGGTGTGGCCGTCGAGGTCGGCGAAGACGATATTCCTCTCGGCGGACATGACGTGAGCCGCGGCCGTGAGCGCCAGCCGCGATTCGAGCATGCAGCCGACCATCGACCGCAGGTTCGCGCTTTCGGAGATATGGGCGATCTTCAGGGCGTTCCGGACGCCGCCGCACTTCATCAGCTTGATGTTGAAGTAGTCGCAGGCCTCGGCCCGCACCAGGTTGATCGCATCGTGAGGCGAGAAGAGCGCTTCGTCGGCCATGACCGGGATGGGGCTCCGGCGCCGCACCTCGCGGAGCCCCGCGATGTCCCGGGCCGCGACCGGCTGCTCGACGAAATCGACCCGGAACTCCGCCATGTTCCCGAGCGCGATGATCGCCTGCGGCACGGTCCAGCCCTGGTTGGCGTCAATGCTGACGGCGCAGCGGCCGCCCACGGTCTTCCGGATGGCCGCGAGCCGCGCCAGGTCGAGTTCGGGGTCCTGGCCGACTTTGATCTTGATCTTCCGGAAGCCCGAGGCGACGAACCCGGCGGCGCGCTCGGCCATCCGCTCCGGCGTGTCGAGGTCGGCCGTGATGTCGGTCTCGATGGCGACCTTCTCTCCCCCCAGAAACCGGAATAGCGGCTGGCCTGCGGCCCGGCCGGCGATGTCGTAGAGCGCCATGTCGAAGGCCGCCACGATGCTCGGGTTGGCGTCGATCAGTCGGCCGGCTTCCCGCAAAAAGACGCCGACCGCCAGGGGGTCGCGGCCGACGAGGAGGTCGCGGAGATTCCGGGCGACGGCGACGTTCGTCTCCTGGGTCTCTCCCGTGATCGGCGGGAACGGGCAGGCCTCGCCCCAGCCGGTGAGCCCCTCGTCCGTTTCCACTCGGACGAGAACGTCGTTCGCGCCGTGCATCGTCCCGATGGCGATCTTGAACGGCTGCCGGAGCGGGATGTCGAAATAGAAGATGTCGATGTTCCGGATTTTCATGTCAGGCTCCGTCTCGCGGACCGAAGATCAGAGTGCCGATGCGCACCAGGTTCGCGCCTTCCTCGACGGCGACGCGGTAGGAATGGGACATGCCCATCGAGAGCCGGGCCAGCTCGACTCCCGGAATGGCCAACGCCTTGAGGCTGTCGAAGAGCTGCCGGGTGAGGCGGAAGTACGGCCGCGAAGCCTCGGGGTCGCCCGTCTCGGGGCCCATGGTCATCAGGCCTTCCACGCGGACGTTGGGGAGCGCCGCGAGCTCCCGCACCAGGCTCTCGGCGGCCTCGGGCAGGACGCCGGCCTTCTGCGGCTCCCGGCCGCTGTTGACCTCGATGAACACGGGCATGATCCGGCCCCGCTCGCCGGCCCGTCTGTCGATCTCGCCGGCCAGGGCGGCCGAATCCACTGTCTCGACGAGGTCGAAGATCTCGACCGCTTTCTTGACCTTGTTTTTCTGGAGGTGGCCGATGAAATGCCAGGCCGCGCGCCGCCCGACGGCGGCGACGGCGGCCGCGGCTTCCTGGACGTAGTTTTCGCCGATGATGGAGACGCCCGCCTCGACGGCTTCGAGCACCTCGGCCGGGGTCCGGGACTTGGCCGCCGCCACGAGCGCGACGCCGGGCGGCAGCTCCCGGAGCAGGGCGGCGATATTGTCTCGGATCATGGGGGATGGATATCATGGCCCAAAACCGCCGCCAAATTCAAGTGAGATGATGAATCGGTCTTCGGGCAGAAGGGATGGCAGGGACGCGCCATGCCAGGACCCGTTCTCTTAATATTGTCACTGAAAAGGCGATGCGACCAGCCTGTTTCCCGCTGGCGGATGTGATATAATTCCGCCGCTTGGCAGGCACCCCGAGACGACTCACCAGGAGTAAGACCTTGGCAAAGAGCATCCGTGAAGAGCTGGAGGACATCGAGCGCCAGATCCTCTCACCGAAGGCCGGATTCAGCGCGGACTCGCTCGGCCGGGTCAGGCCCGAAGCGCCGCATCCTTTCCGGACGGCCTTCCAGCGGGACAGGGACCGGATCATCCACACCAAATCGTTCCGCCGGCTCAAGCACAAAACACAGGTCTTCCTGGCGCCGTTCGGCGACCACTTTCGCACCCGCCTGACTCACACCCTCGAGGTCTCCCAGATCGCCCGGACGGTCGCCAAAGCCCTCAGGCTCAACGAAGACCTGACCGAAGCGATCGCCCTGGGGCATGACCTCGGGCACACGCCGTTCGGCCACGCCGGCGAGGACACCCTGCGCAGTCTCCTCCCGGACGGGTTCACGCATTACGAACAGAGCCTGCGGGTGGTTGAAAAATTGGAGTACGAGGGGAAGGGGCTGAACCTGACGCTCGAGGTTCGGGACGGCATCCGCCGGCACTCCAAGGGCCGGGGCGAGATCCTGGAGATCAAGCCCAAGGACAAGCCGCGAACGCTCGAGGGCCAGATCGTCCGCGTGTCCGACGTCATCGCCTACGTCAATCATGACATCGACGACGCCCTGCGGGCGGGGATCCTGAAGGAGGACGACATCCCGCCCCACCTCGTCAAGGCGCTCGGCAAATGGCCCGCTTCGCGCATCGACCGGATGGTCGAAGACGTGGTTAAGTCCAGCCTCAAGTGCGAGCTCGAGCGGATCTGCATGAACCCCGACATGCTGGCGGCCGTCGTCGAGCTCAGGGAATTCCTCTACGAGAAAGTCTACGGCAGCCCGTTCGCCCGCGATGAAGTCGATAAAGCCAAGAAGATCCTGACCGATCTCTTCCGCTATGTCCACGATCACCCCGCCGAATTCGTCAAACCCTATCCCGCCGGCGACTCGCTTCTACGGCGGACGGCGGATTTCGTCGCCGGCATGACCGACCTCTATGCCGTCGCTCTGTTCAAGACGCTGTTTTTCCCCAAATACTGGTCCGACTGATGCGCGGGCAACGGAGGCCGCCGGCCGGCCACCGTGAATTCAAAGACGGGCCGGAGCTCTCGAGCAGGGAGGCAGAGACATGAGACAGGTTCGCAGCCTCTTCATCACACTGGGCGTCCCGGCCCGCTCGCCGGCTCGGGCTTCTCTCCGCGCTGTCGCCTTGGGCGTCTTGGTCCTGGGGTTGTCCGGCGCACTCCTGAGCGCCGGGCCCACTGATACTTCCGGAGTCAAGTTCACCAGAACTTCGCTGACGATCCCGACGTACCTAGCCGGCGAGCCGGAGCGCAACCCGGTTTTCTATTTCGGCCGCGCTTACCAGGGCGCCCGGGGGCCCGTTTATCCCTATCCGCTTCTCGATACCCTGACGGGTCGGAAAACCGACAAGGCCTACACCGCTCTCTACCTGGAGAACGAATACGTGAAGTTCTGCGTCCTGCCGGAGCTCGGCGGCCGCATCTTCGAGGCGGTCGACAAGACCGACGGCTATGATTTCTTCTACCGCCAGACCGTTATCAAGCCGGCGCTCATCGGCCTGCTCGGCGCCTGGATCTCGGGCGGCGTCGAATGGAACATCCCCCACCACCATCGCGCCACCTCGTTCCTGCCCGTCGACTGGGCGGTCTCGGAAAACCCCGACGGCGGGAAGACGATCTGGGTCGGAGAGACCGAGCTCCGCCACCGGATGAGGTGGAGCGTGGGGCTGACGCTCCGCCCCGGTTGCTCGGCGCTCGAGGTCAGCTACCGGATCTTCAACGGCACCCCGTTCGCCCACTCGATCCTCTGCTGGGCGAACGCCGCCGTCCACGCGAACACGGACTACCAGATCATCTTCCCGCCGGGCACGCGGTTGGCCGCCTTTCACGGCAAGAACGAATTCTCCCGTTGGCCCGTTTCTCACGAGGTCTATAACGGCGTGGATTACACGCGGGGGGTTGACGTTTCCTGGTGGAAGAACAACCCGTCACCCACGTCGTTTTTCGCTTACGACGGCGACGGGGATTTCCTCGCGGGCTATGACCACGGCCGGGAGGCCGGCGTCGTCTTCACCGGCGACCACACCGTGACACCCGGCAAGAAGCTCTGGACATGGGGCACGGGAAGCGAGGGCGCGCTCTGGGAGAAGATCCTCACCGACGAGGACGGACCGTACCTCGAGCTCATGTTCGGCTCCTTTTCGGACAATCAACCGGACTACAGCTGGATTAATCCGTACGAGCTCAAGACCGTCACCCAGTCGTGGTACCCCGTCCGGGGCATCGGCGGCGTCCAGTCCGCCAACCCGCGGGCCGCCTGCCGGCTCGAGCTCGGAACGGATTCACGGGCCGCCATCGGTTTTCTGGCGACATCGGCCCATCGGGGCGCCGTCGCCCGGCTGAAACTCGCCGACAGGATCGTTTTTGAAAAAAGGCTCGACATCGGGCCGGACCGGCCCTTCACCGCGGAGGCCGCCCTGCCCGCTGACGTCGACCCGGAATCTCTGCGCCTGTCCCTGACCACCGCGGACGGAGAAGAGCTCATCGGCTACAGCCCACGCCGGCGGGACGAGCCCCCGCTGCCGAGCCCCGTGACGCCGCCCCCGGCCCCGGAAAACATCAAAGCTAATGAGGAGCTCTACCTTGCGGGCCTGAGACTCGAACAGTTCCACAACCCCGCGCTCGAGCCGGAGCCCTATTATCTCGAGGCCCTGAAGCGCGACCCAAGCGACGCCAGGGTGAACACGGCGCTCGGCCGGCGGGAGCTCTTGGCCGGACGTTTCCAAGCCGCCGAGGCCCGGCTGCGCCGCGCCGCCGGCCGGCTGTCCGCCAATGAGACCCGCCCCAAGGACGCCGAACCGCTCTTTTATCTCGGGGTCGCCCTGAGATGCCTGGCCCGGGACGAGGAAGCCTACGATGCTTTCGGCAGGTCGGCCTGGGACATCGGCTGGTCGGCGGCGTCGTGGTTCGAGATGGCGGGGATCGCGGCCGGGAGAGGCGAGTGGGCCGGGGCACTGGACCTCGTCGGTCGATCTCTCGCCGCCGACGGAAGCAACGCGAAGGCCGCCGGCTTCAAGGCGGCCCTGCTGAGACGGCTGGGCCGGCCGAAGGACGCCGAAGCATTGGCCTTGGCGGCTCTGTCCCGTGACCCGCTGGACTTCCGGGCGGCGAACGAGCTCTTCCTCCTGTCCGCGGCATCACGAAATCCGGACGAGGCGGAGGGACGCGCCCGTGAGCTCCGGGACAGGCTGCGCGATGATCCGCAGAATTATCTCGAGCTCGCCGCGGATTATGCCCGCTGCGGGCTGGTCGACGAAGCGGCCGATATCCTTATAAGGCTCGCCGATCCAAGCGCTGGATCCGGCACCGACCCGATGGTCTTTTATGACCTCGCCTACTACCTCCATAAGCTGGGTCAAGACGCCGAGGCCCGGCGTCGCCTCGAACAGGCCGGCGCGGCGTCACCGGATCACTGTTTCCCGTTCCGTCTCGAGTCGATCGCCGTGCTCGAGTGGGCCGAAAAAGAAGATCCCCATGACGCCCTGGCGCCTTACCTTCTCGGCAACCTTTTCTTCGACCGGCAGCCCGGGCGAGCGATCGAAGAATGGGAAAGATCCAGGTCCCTGGACGGCTCACCGCCCATGGCCGAGCGGAATCTTGGGCTGGCCTACGGCCGGGTGAACAACGACATCCCGCGCGCCGTGGCCTGCCTCGAGAAGGCGGTCAGCCGCGACTCCGATAACGCCAAGCTCTATGCCGAGCTCGATGAGCTCTACGACCTGGCCGGCGAACCGCCCGCCAAGAGGCTGTCCGTGCTCGAGGGGGGCCACGATTCCGTCGCCCGCCGCGACGACGCGTTATCGCGTGAGATCGGCCTTCTCGTCGGGGTCGGGCGGTATGACCGGGCGATCGAGCTTCTGTCCGGACATCGTTTCCATGTTTGGGAAGGCGGGGAGGGCGTCCATGACTTATATGTTGACGCTCACCTCCTGCGCGGGAGGAAATCCCTGGAGGGCGGGCGGGCGCGGGCGGCTCTCGCCGATTTCCGGGCCGCCTTGGAGTATCCGGAGAACCTCGAAGTGGGGCCGCCCGCATCCGGGGGAGAGAGCCTGAGGTGAGCTATTGGATCGGCACCGCCCTTGAATCGTTGGGCGAAGCGGCCGAGGCCAAGGAAGCTTTCCGGCGCTCGGCCGGCGGCGGGGCGCCCTCGGATGAGCTGTTGTACTACAAAGGCTTGTCCTGGCGGAGGCTCGGCGAGGAGCGGCAGGCCGGGTTGGCGTTCGAGGCGCTCCTGGAACGGGCCCGCGCCGGCCTGTCCGCTGAACCGGCCGTGGATTTCTTTGCCAAGTTCGGGGACAAGGAATCGGCGGTCCGGCGGGAGGCCGGCATGCGCTATCTCCTGGGCTTGGGCTTCCTCGGCAGAGGGCAGAGGACGGAAGCCCGGTCCGAGTTTGAACGGGCCCTGGCTCTCCATCCGGGGCATGCAAAAGCCCGAAGAGCGCTCGACGGCCTCGAATGAATCAGAAGCCGGCGAGGAGACGGTCGAGCCGCTGTCGGTGCTCGGCGTCGGCCCGCGCCAGCGCCTCGAACAGCTTCTTCAGGCAAAAATCGTTGATCTCGACCGAGGTGTGGAAGTGGACCTTTTCGAACTTTTTCTCCAGCCCCGAGAGGCGCCGCGCCCCGTCCGCGAAACCCACCCTGGCCGCGGCCAGGTCCGCCTCGAGTTCGCCGGCCGCCTTGAGCCCCATCCGGATCTCGGCGTCGGAGATCATTTCGCCGCCGAAGGCCTCGGGCGCGCGGAAGACGAAGCTCTTCCCCGTCTTGAGGACGTTGATATGGCTTTTCTCCTCTTGGGCCAACGCCTTGAGCTCGGCGGCCAGCCCGTCATCGGATAGCCGGCTCAGCGCCCGGTAGCAAGCATGGATCTTTTCCTCGAGGCCGATCGCCTCGTCGAGCATGGCGGCTAGCTTCATGGCTTCATCCCCTTTAGACCGTCACGGAAAGAGGGTCAGGATATAGTTCTGGAGCTTTTCGAAATGACCCTCGGTTTCCCTGCGGATCTTTTCCTGAACCACGCGAAATTCCGGCTTCTGGCTCCTGACGGCTCCGAAAAAGCCGCGCTCGATCATCGTTTTTTCAAGGTCCCTGGCTATGAACAGGGCGCCCCGCCGGCTGATCTCCCCCCGCTGGAGTCGCAGCCCATGCTGTTCGATGCCTTGGCGAAAGGTGGCCAGGACGGCGGCGTTGAGCCGCACGATTTCGAAGGGGGAGCCGTTCCTGAAGAGCGAGGCCCTGAGCTCGGAAACCATGGCGGCGTGGCCGTCCTCGTCCGCGGCCAGGCCCTGCCAGAAGATCCGGTCGGCGGGGAACGAGCCGGCGAAACGGCGGTACAGGTCGGCGGCGGCGAACTCCACCTCCTCCATCTCGTCGAGCATGATCTTGGCCTTCTGAAAGATGTCGTTATCCATGACTGCCGCGCTCTTCTCCAAGAACATGACTCCGGGCCGAAGTGGTATTTTCGGGCGCCCGCCCGCCCGGGTCAATAACCGCGGGGGATGAGCCCCGGGGTGATTTTTCGCCCGGTCCCCTCACCTCCAGGCCGTATTGTCGAAATTCCCTCGAGCGGATATAATGAGCGTCCTTGAAAATCCACCCGGGAGGACCGCTCGCATGAACAGGATCGAAGCACTGCAAAAGATCGCGACCCGATTGAGGATCCATTCGCTGAGGATGACGACCCAGGCCGGGTCCGGGCATCCCACCACCTGCCTGTCCATGGCCGAGCTCGCGGCCTGCCTCTTTTTCGGGGAGATGCGCTACGACGTCCGGGACGCGGAGCAGTGGGGCAACGACGAATTCGTCCTGTCCAAGGGGCACGCCGCGCCGATCCTCTGGGCCGCGCTGGCCGAGGCGGGCATCATCGACCCGAACGATCTTCCCACCCTGCGCCTCGTCTCCTCCGACCTCGAAGGACATCCGACGCCGCGGATGAAATGGGTGAAGGCGGCGACGGGCTCGCTCGGCCAGGGGCTGTCGGTCGGCGTCGGGATGGCCCTCGCCCAGAGGCTTGGCCGGTCTCCCGGCCGCACGTTCGTCGTGATGGGAGACGGGGAGTGCGCCGAAGGCTCGGTCTGGGAGGCGGCCGGCGCGGCCGTCCATTTCGGGCTCAAGAACCTCGTCGCGGTCGTCGACATCAACCGTTTCGGGCAGTCGGAAGCGACGATGCTGGGGCACGACATCCGGACTTACGAGCGCCGGTTCAAGGCCTTCGGCTGGAAGACGTACCCGGTCGACGGTCACGACGTCAAGAAGATACTGGCCGCGCTGCAGATGATCCGGTCGGGCGGCGGTCCGGCCGTCATCCTGGCGAAGACTAAAAAGGGGAAAGGCGTCTCCTTTATCGAAGACAGGAACGGCTGGCACGGCAAGCCCCTCAAGCCCGAGGAGCTCGAAAGAGCGCTGGCCGAGCTCGGTCCGATGCCCGTGGTGGACGCGAAACGGTACGTCCGCGCGCCCAAAAAGTCGGTCCGGCCGGCCCCGCCGGCCAAATTGAGCTGGGAGCGAACGGCCTACGCCGCGCCGACGGCCACCCGGATGGCTTACGGCGTCGCCCTTGAAAAGCTCGGCCGGGTCAACGAGAACGTCGTCGCCATCGACGGCGATGTCAAGAACTCCACCTATGCCGATAGATTCTTCGAGTCCTTTCCCAAGCGGTCCTTCCAGGGTTATATCGCCGAACAGAATATGGTGGGAATGGGCATCGGGCTGGCCGGCAAGGGTTATGTCCCGTTCATCGCGACCTTCGCGGCCTTCCTGAGCCGGGCGCACGACCAGATCCGGATGGCGGCTTACTCGCGCTCGAACCTCAAGCTCTGCGGCTCCCATGTCGGTGTGAGCATCGGCGAGGACGGTCCGTCGCAGATGGGGCTCGAGGACCTGGCCATCTTCCGGCCGATCCCGGGGTGCGCCGTTCTTTATCCCTGCGACGCCCCCTCGACGGAGGCCTGCATCGAATCCATGATGCGGCACCGGGGCCCGGCCTACCTGAGGACGACGCGGCCGGCCACGCCGATCCTCTATTCCCGGGACGAGGAATTCCCCGTGGGCGGTTCCAAGGTGGTGGCGAAGAGCGAAGGTGACGCCGTCACCGTGATCGCGGCGGGCATCACCGTCTTCGAAGCGCTGAAGGCGGCCGGCGAGTTGAAGAAGGATGGCATCGGTCTCCGGGTGATAGACGCCTACTCCGTGGAGCCCATCGATGCCGAGGGCATCCGGCGGGAAGTCCGGGAAACGGGCGGGCGGGCGATCGTCGTCGAGGACCACTTTCCCGCCGGCGGGCTGGGCGAAGCGGTGGCCTCCGCGCTTGCCGGCGGGGCCCGGCTCGTCCACCTCTGTGTCCGGGTGCTGCCCCGGTCGGGGAAGGCCGGAGAGCTGATGGATGCCGCGGGCATCTCCGCTCCGCACATCGTTTGCGCCGCCCGCGAGCTCGTCCGCGGTTGAGAAGGCGCGCCGGGATCAGGGCCGTCATCCGCGGGACGGTCCTCCTGGGGACGCTGGCCCTAATTACCGCGGCCGCTCCCTCTGCCGACCCCTCGGGCCGTCCAGGCCGGCAACAGGCCGCCGACACCGGAGTCGTAACCCGGGTCGCCGACGGGGACACTGTTCGGGTCAGGCTGGCCGACGGCGGCGAACGGCGCGTCCGGCTGATCGGCATCAACTCGCCCGAGCTCAACGACGAACGGAAAGAACCCGCGTTCTGGGCCTTCTTGGCCTCGCGGTACACGCTCTTCCATCTCCGCGGCCGGAGCGTCCGGCTGGAATACGGCGATACGCGCTTGGATGAGTATGGAAGGACCCTCGCCTACGTCCTGACCGAAGACGGCGCGCTGTTCAATGAGCGCATCATTCGCGACGGCTACGCCCGCGCTTTCCTCAAGTATCCGTTCCGCGAGGATTACCGGGCCCGGTTCCGGCAAGCCCAGGCCGACGCCAAGCGGTCGGGGAGGGGACTTTGGCAGGGCGGGGAACCGGAAACCATCGCCGCCTCGGCGGCCGGCGCCAACCTCGGCGGCTTCTTCTGTGTTCGCTTCGACTGCGCCACTGTCACCCGCGAGCGCGGGTTCATGTTCCTCCGCTCCGCCGCGAAGGATTTCGAGGCGCTCGTCCCGCTCGACCGCCTGAGCTCTTTCACCCGGCTGGAGGATTACGCCGGCCGGCCGGTTGCCGTCACCGGGTTCATCGAGGCCTTCCGCGGCCGCCCGCAGATCCTCCTCCACTTCCCCCACCAGCTCCGCCTCGAGTAGACGTTCCGGGTTGACCGAGGACGAATAGTCAGGAATGGGCTAATTCCGGGCGAGATGAGCAGCCGCCGATGGGCGCCCGACCATTGAAGGCACTTTGAGGGGACTCTGCCGTAGGAGCGGCGAGTATGTATTGAGCTCGAAATGATAATACGGAAACCCCAACAGCAAAAATAGAGATTAACGGAGTGTCGAATGGATCTGACAGGCGAGTTACGCAGCCGCCGAGAAGAGTGTTTCGGGAACGGCGTTAAGAACCTGAACGGGAGCAAGACCGCTGGCGGCTGATCATCTCCCCTCGTGTTTCTCCTATCACACAATTCGTCTTTGAAACCGCTTTGGGTTGACGGTTCGGCCGCGAAGGTTTATAAAATCCGTAGTGAATCCGATGTTCAAGAAGCTCGACCCTTCCGTCCTTGAGCGCCTGCGGCAGATCGTCGGCGCGGCCGATGTCCTCGTCGACCCGGAGAGAATCGAGGACTACGGCCACGACGAGTTCTCCCTGTCCGATATCCGCCGGCTGCCCGAGGCCGTCGTCAGGCCGGAGACGCGCGCGGAGGTCGCCGCGATCCTCGAGCTCGCCGTCGCCGAGCGGCTGCCGGTGACCCCCCGCGGCGGCGCGACGGGTTTGTGCGGCGGCTGCGTGCCCTCGCTCGGCGGGATCGTCCTGTCGCTTGAAAAAATGAGCCGGATCGTCGAAGTCGACCGGGAAAACCAGATGGCCGTGGTCGAACCCGGCGTCACGCTCCGGGACTTCGTCGCGGCGGTCGAACAGGCGGGCCTGGCCTTCCCGCCCCATCCCGGCGACGAGAGCGCCATGATGGGCGGGCTGGTGGCGACGAACGCGGGCGGCAGCCGGGCGGTTAAGTACGGCGGGATCCGGAACTACGTCCGGGGCCTCGAGGTGGTCATCCCGCGCGGCGGCACGATCCGCCTCGGCGGCAAGCTCCTCAAATCGAGCACGGGGTATAGCCTCCTGCATCTCATGATCGGCTCCGAGGGCACGCTGGGGGTCATCACCCAGGCCACTCTCCAGCTCCTGCCGGCGGCGCCGCGGACCCGCTCGCTGGTCATTCCCTTTGACGACATCCGGGGCGCCATCGGGACCGTTCCCGGGCTCACCGGCCGAGGCATCCAACCGCTGGCGGTCGAGTTCATAGAACGCGAGGTCATCCGGATCACCGAGGATCACTTGAACCTCCGCTGGCCGGCGGCGATCGGCCGGACCTGCCTCCTCATCATCCTGGACGCGTCGAGCGACGAGGAAATGGACAAGCTCAGCCAGGCGGTCGCCGAGGTCTGTCTCGAGGCCGGCGCTCTCGATGTTTTCGTCGCCGACACGCCGAAAAAACAGGACACGGTGCTCGAGATCAGGAGCAAGATCTACGACGCCATCAAGTCCCAGACGATCGAGATCCTGGACATCTCCATCCCGCGGGCGGAGATACCGGGTCACGTCGCCCGGGTCCGGGAGGTCGCCGCCCGGCACGCGATGTGGCTCCCGACGTTCGGCCACGCCGCCGACGGCAATGTCCACACGCACATCATGAAAGCGAGATACGAGGAGGGGCGGATGGTCCCGCTTCCCGAGGACGAGTGGCGGCCGAAATTCGAGGCGGTGAGGCGGGAGCTCTACGCCGACGGCCTGGCTCGCGGCGGCGTCATCTCGGGGGAGCACGGCATCGGGCTGGTGAAGAAACCGTACCTGTCCCTGGCTCTGGACCCGGTGCAGATCGAGCTCATGAGAGGGATCAAGCGCCTTTTCGACCCCGGCGGCATCCTCAACCCGGGCAAGATCTTCGACCCCGGGCCGGGGGCGGCGCCGTGAAGGTCCTGATCATCGGCGGGACCCGGTTCTTCGGCTATTTCATCGCCCGGCGGCTACTGGCCGACGGCCACGAGGTCACGCTCTTCAACCGCGGCTTCACTCCTGACGACCTCGGACCGGGCATCCGCCGGATCCACGGCGACCGGAAGGACCGGGCGGACTTTGCCCGCCGGCTCGGGGGCCAGGAGTTCGACGCCGCCATCGACATGATCGCCTACACAGCCGCCGACAGCGAGTCGGCCGCGGAGATCCTGGCCGGCCGGGTCGGCCGGTTCATCCACATCAGCACCGGCTCGGTCTACATCGTCACCCGGGATTTTCCCTGTCCGCTCCGGGAGGAGGATTTCGACCGGGAGGTCCTGCCTCGGCCGTCCGGCGACGACGACTGGTGGCTCTACGGCTATCACAAACGGCTCTGCGAGGAGGCGCTCCGGGAAGCCGGCGCGAAACGCGGCTTCCCTTTCGTGATCCTCCGTCTGCCGATCGTCTTCGGCGAAAGGGATTACACCCTCCGCGCCTATTCCTATTTCTTGCGGCTCGAGGACGGGAAACCGCTGATCCTGCCCGACGGCGGGTTCAATGTCTTCACCCACATCTATCAGGACGATGTCGTGCGGACGGTGGCGGCGAACCTCCTCAACCCCGCGGCCGTCGGCCAAGCTTACAACCTGGCCTGGCCCGAGGTCCTGACGCTCCGCGCCTTCGTCCGCGAAGCCGCCCGCATCCTCGGCCGGCGGCCTGAGATCGTGGACATCCCCTGGGACGTCCTCACCGCCTCCGGCCTCGGCACCGGACTGTCCCCGCTGTCCACGCGCCGGCCGTTCGTCCTCGTCACCGACAAGGCGCGCCGCGACCTGGGGTTTACGGCCACGCCTTGCCCCTCCTGGCTGGAAAAGACCATCCGCTGGTTCCGCGAGGAGTACCGGGGAGCGCCGCCCGACAATTATCTGCGCCGCGACCTCGAGCTCGAGTTCGCCGCCCGTTATCGCTCCGCCGTGGCGCCGCTCAAGGTGCGGACTTGAAATCCGCCGCCGATTGGATTATGAGATTCATGGGAAGTCCCGAAGCGCATGCCGACGAGACCAAACTCCGATTCTGGGGGCACAATGGAAAGAATCACCGAGATCTTCGTCATCCTGGAAAACCGTCCGTCCACCCTGGGTGAGCTCTGCGCTCACCTGGCCGAAAACGACATCAACATCGATGCCATCGGCGTCTTCCAGGACACGGCCAAGCTCTACGTCAAGAACGTGACCAAGGCCGTCAAGCTGCTCGGCAAGCTGAACTATACGACCGAGCTCCGCGATGTCCTGAAGATCGACCTCGAGAACCGGCCCGGGGCGCTGGCCGAGGTCACGACCAAGCTGGGGAACAAGGGCGTCAACATCGAATACTGTTACGGCACGCTCAGCCGCAAGGGGGGCGCGACCTCCATTATCCTGGACGTCTCGGACATCGACAAGGCGGCCGCCATCCTGGCTGGCAAGTGAGCCCTGTCGGATCCGCCTAAGCCCCGACTTTTTTCTGTCGCAACGTCCTCTTGAGCGTTTCCAGGAGCTGTACGTAGTTGATGGGCTTGGCGATGAAGCTCCCCATCTGAACGGTCGCCGGGTCGACCCTGTCGAGCACCGGCAGCGTGGCGAGGATGAACAAGGAGGTGGCGAACAGCGCCTTTTCCCGGCCCACGGCCTTGACGGCGGCGTGGCCGTCGGCGTGGGAGGTGGCGAAGTCCAGGAGTATCGCATCGGGCGGGGTCTCGAGCGCCAGGCTGATGCCCTGGGCGGCCGTCGAGGCATAAGCCACCTCAAAACCGGACTGCTTGAGCTTGGCCTCGAGCTCGCTGATCTGGCTGAGGTCCTGGTCGATGACCAGGATGCGCCCCTCCTTTTTTTCCGGCGCCTCGGACTCGGTGACGGCGCTCTTGATCATCTCCAGGAGCATCTCGGGATTGTAGGGTTTGGTCAGATAGTACTTGGCGCCTTTTTCGAAGGCCAGCATCTCGTCCGCCTGGCTGTTCCGAGCCGTCAGGTAGATTACCGGGATCGACCAGGTCACCGTGGACTTCTTGAGCATGTCGCAGACCATGTGGCCGTCCAATCCGGGCATCATGACATCCAGGATGATCGCGTCAGGCTTGTCCCGGCGGGCGGCCTGGATCCCCTTGATGCCGTCCTCCGCCGTCAGGACATCGTAGCCCGCGATCTGGAGCCGAGCCTGAAGCAGCCGGACGAAATCGGGCTCGTCGTCGATGACCAGGATGCGTTTCTTGGACATCACCTTCATCCCCCCACGACGGATTCGACAATAAAGAGCAGGTCCTCGGGCTCGACCGGCTTGGAGATGAAACCCTGGACCCCGAGCTCTTTGACTTTTTCTTCCAGCGCCCGGACCGACAGCAGGCCGGACATGATAAAGACCGGAATGCCCCGCGTTTCCGGGGCCAGGTGCAGGCGGGCGACGACGTCGTCGCCTGAACCGGCCGGAAGGATGAGGCTGAGCAGGATGAGGTCGGGCTTGTTCTCCAAAGCCCGTTGCAGTCCCCGGACGCTGTCCACGGCCTGGCTGACCGCATAGCCCCTCGCGCTCAGGGGGCCGGTCACGGACTTGACGAACGCCGCGTCGTCGTCGACGATGAGGATGCGACTCGGAGGATGGCTGTCCGCGGGCTTCGGCTCGGCCGGCCGGGGTTCCGCCCGGGCGCGCTTCTTGGGAACGGGGAGGTCGCTCAGGACCTCCTTGATCAGGTCATCGACCTCCGGCTTCTCCGCGGGCCGCGCCTTCGCCAACTGCTTGAATTCGTTTTCGATCTCGTTCAGCTTGCGGGACAGACTCCGGGCCGGGACTGGCGGCGGCTTGGCCGGCTTTTTCACGGCGGGCGGGCCGGCGAGCTTCTCGATCGTCTTGAAGAGCTCGCGCGGGTCGTACGGTTTGCGGATGTAGGCGGACAGGCCCTCCTGAAGGCAGGTCTTGATGAAGTCGGGCGAGCCCACCGCCGAGATCCCGATCACGGGCGTGGCGCGCGTTTCCTCGTTCTGCTTGAGCTTGATGGCGGCGTCCAGCCCGTGCATGTCGGGCAGGATCATGTCCATCAGGATGAGGGCGGGCTTTTCCCTGGCGGCGAGGGCGATGCCATCCCGCGCCTTGCCCGCCGAGATCACCTGATAGCCGCGGGCTTCCAGCCGGAGCTGGATCAGGCGCCTTTGGTCGGGCTCGTCTTCGATGATCAGGATTTTGGACATGGGGATCATCGCTCCGCCGTGAGCCACTTGCCCAGCTCCACGGCCTCCTCGGGGTAAGCGAGGATCCTGGTCTCGAGACGGCTCCTGCCCCTGAGAAAACTGTCCGCCGCGATGCACTCGTCCAGGTTCTTGAGTATTCTCGTCAGCACGAACGGCGCGTCATTCTTTCTGGTTTCGGGGAGCATCAGATAAAAGGTCCCTTTGTCGCAGACCACCGTATCTCCGCGGCGGCGTAAGGACCTGGTGAGCGCCTTCGAAAGCTCCCGCATGGCCGCCGACGTCCGCTCGGGGGATTCGGCCTCGAGGCCGCTGAAGCCGGGCACTTCGAAGACGATCACGGAGAAGAACCCGTTCGTCTCGGCGGCGTCGCGGATCATGTCCGAGATCCGGCTCTGAAGCCTGTCCTGAAAGTCCGGCCGGGGGAGCGTGAAGGTGGCCGTCGTCCCCTGACCGAGCTCGCTCTCGACGCGGATCTCGCCCTTATGGAGCTCCACCAGCCCCTTGACTATGGACAGGCCGAGGCCCGTGCCCTTTTCGCCCGGGCCGTCCGTTCTTCCGAACTGGGTGAACTTGTCGAAGACCTTGGGAAGATCCTGCGGGGCGATACCCGGGCCGGTGTCCCGCACCCGGCACTCCACCGAAGTCCCCTTGTCCTCAACCGAGATCTCGACCGAGCCCCGTTTGGTGAACTTGACGGCGTTGTCGACGAGGTTCATCAGGATATGGCTGACCTTGTCCTCATCCGCGCAGGCCACGACCGTCTGTCCGGGAAGCCGGACGCTGAGCCCGAGCCCCTTGTCCCGCGACTTGATCTCGAAGGCGGCGGCGGTCAGCCGGACCAGGTTGCCGAGGTCGAATTCTTCCCTGTGGAGCCGGGTCCTGCCGGATTCGATCTTCGAGATGTCGAGCAGGCCGTTGATGATGCGGGCCAGCCGTTCGACGTTGTTCTTGGCGATCCCCAGGATCTCGGCCTGCTGGTCGTTGATCGGCCCCGGCACATGTTCGAGCACCAGGCTGATCGCTTCCTTGGTGATGGAGAGGGGAGTGCGGAGTTCGTGGGACACCGTGTTGATCAGATCGTCCTTGAGCTCCTCGAGCCGGATATGCCGCTCGATCTCGAGCTGGAGCTCTTCGAAGCTTTTTTCCGGGGTCTCCGCCTTCCGGGAACGCGGCTTGGGCCGCAGGCCGATCTTGAGCTTCACCGCAGAATTCTCCCTGATGCCATTTTAGTCGGAGAGGCCGACCGAGATTGTATCCGAGAAGCCGCCGCTAGGCAATTTGTCGGCGCCTCACGGCCGCGGATAGAGCAGCGCGTTGAGCAGGAACTTGTAGGTCCCGTGGCTTTGAGCCCGGTTCTGGCAGGGGATGCCGATCAGGATGATCCGGCCCTCTTTGTGCCGGGTATCGACGACCGCGGCCTTGCGGGCGATGACATCCTCGCCCAGCAGCCAGCCGCTGAGCAGCACACCGGAGTCCGGATAGGCGGCGACCACCCGCCTGTCCCAATCGGCGGGCGGGATCCGCGTGTTCAGAGCCGGACTGTCGGCGAAAACGGCGGCCGCCTTCTCCGGCATGCCGTAGCCGATCGGCTCGCGGTTGTCCACTTCGATCCTGAGGATCGAGGTCGGGCAGAAGAACCGGGTCCGCTCCTCCCTCTCGAGAACGTTCCGGGCCGGGGCGTCAGGTCCTTGAGGCCGAGTTCACAGGCGCCGTTGAGGGTGACCACGATGCCGCCGGCCTCGACGAAGGCGTTGAGCGCGTCCACGCCCTCTTTCTCGATGCCGCCCTCGTATTCCGGGGGAAAGGCCGGCATGAAGTACTGGGGCCGTTCCGGATTCGGGGCGCGTTTTCCCGTCTTGATGATGTCCGCACTCTCGTCGGCGAAGACGATGACGTCATAGCTCGTCTTGAGATCGACCTTCCCGGCCTTCTTGTCTTTGGCCGGCCGGAAAGCGTCGTTGTGCAAGGTCGTGTAAGGAACGCCCAGGCTGTCGAAGACATACCGGGTCCAGCCCTCGTCCATGTTCCCCCGCCAGCTCTGGTAAAGGCCGATTCTGGGCGCCCGGATGGCCGCGCTGGGGACCGCCGAGGCGTCGGCCAGGGCCTCGGGCTTGACCGGCCATTTCTTCAGGATATCCGGGAGCGCATTGCGGACACCGGGCGAGTTCTTGACGATGAAACTCCCCGCGGCCGCCTCGAAACCCTCACCCCGGATCATGTCTTTGGAGCGGCGGACCTCGGCCTTTTCCTTGAACAGCGCGAAGACCGCCGCGTAGGCGGCGTTCGTCCGACAGTCCAGGACGATGTTCGCCGCTTCGAGGGCGGCGGCCGGAGCGGGTTCGGCCGCGGGGGCCGCCTCGATCCTGTCCAGCGCCGCCTCGAAGGGCGCCGCCGCCTCGTCGCAGACCACTCCCATCTGGAGGGGGAGCGTCCAGCCGGCATTGTCATAGGGGGGCGTTGGCGGGCCTCCCGGATACTGTCTCAAGTCGGGGTATTTCTGGCGTTCGAGGAGCGCCCAGGCGTAGGGCTTGTAAGGCTGCCCGAGGAGCACCACGAACGAACCGGCCGGGTAGATCTTACCGCCGGCGGTGAACTCGTCTTTTGCCCGTTGGACCTCAACGCCGCCGAGCATCAGGACCCTGATCATCTCGAGCGCCGAGGGATAGTCGTGCTGAGCCGCGGGGACGATGTAGGCGTAAGGCTGATTTTTCTCGGTCTTTTCGATCGAATGCCTGTACATCTGGAAGAAGTTGAACAGGAAATCCTCTTTGTGGAGAGAGGCGGTCTTGACGAGGCTGAGCGAGAGCGTCAGCTCGTAATCGACGAGGTCCCGGAGCCGCCACCAGCCTCCCGGCCAGGGGTCGATGAACTCCATCCGACGTTCATAATAGGACTGGGGGATCTCGTTGGGCTCGATGTGGACGGGCGTCGCCACCCGGACCGAGGCCATCTCGCTCAGCAGGCCGATGACGTTGTGGAGCCAGGACGTGTCGTCGCAGGCGCCGATCCACCAGCCCGTGAAGCTCCGTCCATGCTCCACGCCTTTGAAACCGTTCTTCTGGAGGTCGTAGGCCATGTTCGCCCCACAGAGGCTGATGCCCCTCCAGAGGAGGGGCTGGACCACCGGGACGGGCGGGTCCATGAACGGCGGCAGGAACAGCCGGGCTTCGGTCGAGCCCATCTGGTGCTCGTCGATGTGGATCTGAGGCAGCCAGTCCTGGTAGAGAACGCGGCTGACGGCTCTCGTTTCCGGCAGGTTGAACATGAACCAGTCGCGGTTGTTGTCGTGCCCGGCGTAATGGTGATAGAGCCAGGGCATCGGGCCGCCTTCAAACGGGGTGCCCAGGTTCTTCTTGTACCAGTCGACGACCAACTGCTCACCGTCGGGGTTCGTGCTGGGCACGAGGAGGACGATGACATCCTCGAGGACCCGGGCCGCGTCGAACGGCGTATCGCCGGTCACGAGCTTATAGGCCAGCTCCATCGACATCTGGGCCGCGGCGATCTCGCTGGCGTGGATGTTGCAGGTGATGAGGAGGACGGCCTTGCCTTCCTTGGCCAGCCGCCGCGCTTCCTCGGCCCCGAGGGACCGGTCGTCCCGGAGGCGCCGGGCGATCGCCTTGAAAGCGTCGAGCCGCGGCATGTTCGCCTCGGAGGTGATGGCGGCCATGATCATGGGCTTTTTCAGGGTCGATTCCCCGATCGTGAACAGCTGGAGCCTTGGGGATTCCTGGTCGAGCTTCTGGAAATAGGCCGTGATCTGCGCATAATCGGCGAGCTGGCGGTCGGCCCCGACCTTGAACCCCAGGAACTTTTCGGGCGGTGTTTGGGCCGCGGTCAGGAGCGGGATGGCGGCGGCTATCGCGACGCCGGCGCAAACCTTACGGAACACGGATCTTGTCATCGGCGCGGACTCCTTTTCTTATAGGGCTTCGGTCGTTTATCTATCACCGCGCCGGAAGGCTGTCAAGGAAAGCGGCGGGCGAAAGCTAGTCGCGGGAGCTGCGCATCACGAGCATCCGGACGAGCTGCATGGCCGCCATCGCGGTCGAGGCCACGTACGTGAGGGCCGCCGCCGAGAGGACGCTGCGGGCGCCGGCGATCTCCTGGCCCTGTAGGTAGCCGCGCTCGCCCAGGAGGGCGACGGCCCGCTTGGAGGCGTTGAACTCCACGGGGAGGGTCAGGACGCTGAAAACAACCGCTCCTGAAAATAGCAGGATGCCGATATCCATCAGGATGTTGGGGCCCTTGGAGCTGAAGAAGAAGCCGGCGATGAAGATCGGGAAGGCGAGCTTCGAGCCTAAGCTGGCCACCGGATAAATGCCGTTCCGGAAGGCGAGGGGGGCATAGTGGTTGTGGTGTTGGAGGGCGTGCCCCGCCTCGTGGGCGGCGATGCCCAGCGCGGCGATGCTGCTGCTGTCGTAGACTCCCGGGGAGAGGCGGAGCACCTTTTTCCTCGGGTCGTAATGGTCGCTGAGCTGGCCCGGCGTCGGCTCGATCTGGACCTGGGCCGCGCCGCCGAGATTCAGGATCTCCCGGGCCATCTGCGCTCCCTGGATCCCCGATGAGGCCCCGACGCGGCTGAACTTGGCATAGGTGCTCTTCACCCTGGCCTGGGCATAGAAAGCCAGAAGCAGGCAAGGGATGAGCAGGAAGAAGGTATAATCACCAAAATACATCGGCATTTCCTCCCAAAACATCATAGGGCTGGGGCTGATTCCTGTCAACAGCCCGCCGGCCTCTCCGACTCAACTTTTGCGCCGCCCGTCGGCTGGAGTATAATGAACCGCAAGGCGCGAGACCAGGAGGACCGACCATGGACAAGACGATGCCCGGACGGCGTCACGGCGCGAGGTGGACGACCAGGATCGTCCTTTTGGCCGGGTTCCTGGCCCTGGCCGCCGCCATGCCGCTCCCGGCCGGTGCGCAGACCGCCCAGGACAGGGAGAACCGGGCCGTATCCTTCATTATGCAGGCCGACGACCTGTATTCCAAGGGCAGCTACGATAAGGCCGCCGATCTCTACCGCCAGGCATCGCTCGCGAGCGTCAGCCGGTTGAGCTTATCCCGGGCCCACATGGGCCTCTCGCTCTGCTATTTCTACCTCAACGATACGGCCAACGCCAAGGCCAACATCCTCAAGGTCCTCGAGATCGACCCCCAGAAGGAGGTCTCGAGCCTGTTCCATCCGCAGACCTTTATCGACCTGTTCGAGGAAGTCAAAAAGGAGAACGCCGGACGGCTCGGGAAATGGCAGCCTCCCGCCGCGGCCGAAGAGCCGCGGGCCGCCCAAACCCCGGCCAAGCCCGGGCAGGGACCGAAAGTCACCGCCGTGGCCGGCGGACAGACCATCGGGCCCCGCGGCGGCCACTGGGAGATCGGATTCCATTATTCCTCCTGGGGCGTCAACCTGGTCAAGGGGCTGTTCGAGGATCCCCTCCTGAAATCGGTCTCGAAGGAGATCCGGAAGAACGTGAACGCCCAGCTCGATGCCTTGGCTCCCGGCTACCTGACGCCGTCGACGGACAGCCATGCGCTGGTCTTCGACTCCGAGGGGAAGAACTACGGCGCGGAGATCCGGTTTTACCCCCGGGGACGGCGGGGCTCGATGAGCGTCGGGTTCTCCATCGAGCAGACCAATATCATGCTCTATGCGAAGGGTCCGGTCACGCAGAATTACACGGACGGCTCGTCGGCCACGGTGGAGGGGGACGCGGTGGTCGATACCAATCCGGTCACCACCCATCTCAGCTTCCGCTGGGATTTCGTTCCCTCATCGCGGGTCACGCCGTATTTTATTTTCGGCCTCGGGCTGGGCCCGCTGAACGGGGACGTTCGGTACACCTACGCGGGCCAGTACGCGCGCGGGAGCCAGCAGCTCTCGGTCAGCGGCGATTGGACCGAGTCCTTCGACCAGCTCAGGGAAGACGAGGACATCTCCCTTGACCTGATGCTCATGGCGCACGCCGCCTTCGGGATCAAGGCCGAGGTCCTCCGGGGCGTCATCCTCCTGGCGGAGGCGGGGTTCTGGGACGGCCTGATCCTTCGGGCCGGCCTGGCCTTCAGGCTCTGATTCGCGCTATAATATCTATGACCGTGCTAGACGGGGAGCTAGCGGTGCCCTGTAACCCACAACCCGCTCCAGTGGGGTCGAAAGCCGCGTCGAGGCCGATCTGTATCTGGCCAGTGTCCGCATAGGAGACGCTGAGGGCCGGGGCCCTGCGCAAGGAGCCTCCTGCAAACCCCGCCAGGACCGGAAGGTAGCAACGGTAGCAGGACGGTCTTCTGTGCGACAGCCAGCCTTGCCTGAGTCGAATGTCCGGATCACGCAGAGATAGGGCGGTCGGAGCCGGCGGCACGGTCATCTCTCCCCCTCTGGCGGGTCAGTCCGGCAGTCCCAGGTCCTCGAGTTGCTTCCGGACCTGTCTCTTGCCGTCGGCGTCGAGCGGGAGCAGAGGAGAGCGCGGCCGGCCCCCGAAATACCCCAGGATATCCAGGGCATGCTTGATCGCCGGGATACCCATCGTCTGCGTGAGGGTCTTGTTGAGGGGAACGAGGCGGAGCTGCAGCTCCCTCGCCTCCTTCAGACGATTGTCGAGGAACAGCCTGTAGAGCCGGACGCACAGACCGGGCACGGCGGCCGCCATGGCGAGTATGCCGCCCGCGGCTCCCATCACCAGCCCGGGCAGGAAAACGCTCCCGGCGCCGATCAGGAACAGGAATCCCGGAGAGGCCGCGGGCAGGGTCTCGGTCAGGTTGGCCAAGGCGCCCGAGCTGTCTTTGAAACCGACGATGTTGGGATGCCGGGACAGCTCGACGGCGAGCGGCGGCTCGACCGCGATGCCCGTGTTCTGGGGGATATTATAGATGAGCACGGGGATCCGGGCCTCGTCGGCGACGCGCTCGTAGAAGAGTCTGATGGCCTCCCGCGTCATCCTGGATTTGTAGTAGTGGGGAGGCTTGACGAGCGCCGCGTCGGCGCCCCGGGCCGCCAACCGGTTGATAAGGGTCACGGTCAACCGGGCGGATTCGCGAGAGGCGCCGGCGATCACGGTCCTTCCGGGCGCGGCGGCGGCTTTCGCCTCGGCCACGAGGCGTTCGGATTCCGCGTCGTCAAGGAACACGGCCTCGCCCGTCGATCCGAGGACGACGTAGCCGGCCAGATCATGGCGGTTATATTTTTCGACGTTTTTTCGGAACCTGTCGGCCGATACGTTCTCCCTGACGAATGGCGTTGTCAGCGCCGCGTAAACGCCTTTTTTGACGGCTTCCATGTCGTCCTCCCGGCTTCGCTCAGGTCAGTCTTCGTTGTCGCGGACGCGCTTTTCGCTCATGCCCAGGGCGTGCCCGATCTCGTGGATGACGGTCTCCCGGACCACCTTCCGGACTTCCTCGTCCGTGGAGCACATGGCTTCGATCGGCTGCTTGAAGATGATGATGACGTCCGGCGGGACGTTGCCGTAGTAGGGCCCCCGGAAGGGGAGAGGCACGCCGTGATAGAGCCCGAGCAGCGTGCTTCGCGCCGCCGAGCTGCGCCGGCGGGGGGAGCGTCCTCGACCATGATGGCGATATTTTCGAGATGGTCCTTAAACTTTTTGGGAAGGCTGTCGACCGCCTCCCCGACCAGCGCTTCGAACTTCTCGCGGTCCATCGGAATTTGCCTTCCTCCCATGGTCTTTCTGCCTGAAAACGGGTCCCGTCACGGCGCGACCCTTCGCCTCCTCGCTCATTGCGGGGACCGGCACCGTGCCGGGCGTTCTTATCTCCGCTACTTTTCGATGCCGATGCGGGCGCAGACGCCCTTGTCGTAATAATGCCTCCGGTCCTTCATCTCGGTCACGAGGTCGGCGCGGCGGATGAGCCAAGCGGGCGCGTACCGGCCGGTCAACACGAGTTCGACGTCGGCGGGTTTCCGGTCGAGGAGCCGTTCGAGGTCCTTCCGTTCGAGGAGCCGGAAATACAGGGCGACGTTGATCTCATCGAGCACGACGATCCTGAACCGGCCGGAGAGCATCGCCCGGAGGCAGGCCTCGAACCCGCGCCGCGCCCGGCGGACGTCCTCGTCGCAGGGGTTCTCGGTGACGTGGACGAACCCCTTGCGGCCGAACTGCCGGACGGTGATAAGCGGCGACAGCCTGCGGACCGAGTTGAGCTCGCCGTACCGCTGGCCCTTGAGGAATTGGCCGATGAAGGAGCTGAAGCCGCGGCCGGCCGCCCGGAGGGCCAACCCCAGGGCGGCGGTGGTTTTGCCCTTGCCGTTTCCCGTGTAGACCTGGATATAGCCTTTGAATGTCTTCCGCACGGCAGGTTTATTCTATCCCAGCCGCCGCCGGAGTCAACCATCGGTTGTTCCGCCATTTTCGTGAACATAATGAATCTCAGGGTGGGGTGGCGCGGCGCGGAGGCCCCCCGCCGACCTTTTCCGCGGACACTTACCTGATTCAAGCCCTCCCTTGATGCAAGGGAGGTTGGAGGGATTAATGAAATCAGAATGAAGTCCGGGAGAGTGTCCGCGGAGCTATCTCATTTCTTATCATTCGGTCGCCGGGGGACCGCCATGACAGGACCCCATTTCCGTTGATCATTTACATTCGGCGGGTTTCCCGCTAATATCATGTCGAGATCGACTCATGAAGATCGCCAAACACGGCCTGATATTTATCCTGCCGGCGCTGTTGCTGGCGCTTGTCTTCCTGGCCGTCGGCTGGCGGCTGCCGGGCGCGCTGTTCCTCATCCTGTCGGGGGCCCTGGTTTTCTTCTTCAGGGACCCGGAGAGAGTCCCTCCTGCCGGCGACCGACGCTTGGTCTCTCCGGCCGACGGCCGTATCCTGGCCGTCGAATCCCGGTCTGCCCGGCCCGGCCTCGACCCGCCCGTGACCCGGATCACGATCTTCCTCTCGCTCCTCGACGTCCACGTGACCCGCGCCCCCGTCTCGGGCACGGTCGAGGGAGTGGACTATCGCGCCGGGAAGTTCCTCCCCGCGTATCGTCCGGAGGCGGGCGAACACAATGAGTCCTGCGCCCTGGATATCCGGGGCGGCCCCGTCGCTGTCCATCTCCGCCAGATCGTCGGCGTCGCCGCCCGCCGCATCAAGTGCTACGTGAAGGCGTCGGACCGGGTCGTTCGCGGACAGCGCATCGGTTTGATGTGCTTCGGCTCGCGCGTCGAGCTCGACCTGCCGCCGGGGGTCGAGCCGAAGGTCCGCCCGAACGAGAAGGTCCGCGCGGCGGAAACCGTCATCGCAGAGGTCAAGACATGAGAGTCCGCAAGCAGTACGGCGAGATGTTCCTGTTGCCGAGCGCCTTCACGCTGGCTAACCTGTTTTTCGGCTTCTTCAGCGTCATCGCGACTCTCCACGGCCGCTACGGCAGCGCCGCTCTCTGGATCATGGTCGCCGCCATCCTCGACGCTTTTGACGGCCTGCTGGCCCGCTCGACGCGCACCCACTCGGATTTCGGGCTGGAGCTCGATTCGCTGGCCGACTCCGTCTCCTTCGGGTGCGCCGGCGCCCTGCTCCTCTATTCGTGGGGGTTCGGCGCGGCCCGGACCTCGGGCCTGTTCTTCAGCTTTCTCTTTATCGCGGCCGGCGTCCTCCGCCTGGCCCGGTACAACACCCTGTCCAGGGTCCAGTCCGACCGGCGGTACTACAAAGGCCACACGCTGCCGTCCTCGGCGATGTTCTTCGTCGCCATCGTCCTGCTTCATCCCCAGCCGCTGCGCTCGGGGGTCGAGTCGGCCGTGCTGGCCGCGTTCGTCGTCATCGTCTCCTTTTGCATGGTCAGCTCGATCCCCTACCGGAACTACCTGAACTTCAACCTCCGGCACCGCATCGACATCAAGACGGCCTTCTTGATGGCCGTCCTCATCGTGGCGCTGATCTTCTACACCAAGTACCTGATCCTCGGGTATTTCGTCTTCAGCGTTTTCGCCGGTCCGGCCGCCGTCCTTCTCAAGGCCATAAAAAAGTCCCGCACCCTCGAGAAAAAGCACGAGCCGACTTCCTGCTGATGGCCGTCCTGATCGGCCTTCTCGTCGGGTTAGCGGTCTGCATCCCCCCGGGACCGGTCAACATCGTGATCATCTCCCAGGCCATGAAGCGGGGCTTCCTCCACGGTTTCGCGGCCGGGTTGCTGGCCGCCGTCCTTGACGGCACGTACTGCCTGCTCGCGGTCCTGGGGATGGCCAACATCGCCGAATACCTGAACGCCTATCAGGCCGTCCTCAAGATCATCGCCTTCCTGATCCTGGCGGGGGTCGCCTGGCGCACCTTCCGGCAGTCGCGGGACTACGGCCGGCTGGGCGTCTCGGCGCCGCCGGCGGGCGCCTCGGCCCGCCCTTTTTTCACCGTCTTCTTTCTCTACGTCTCGAACCCGTCGCTCTACGCGTTCTGGCTGGGGACGGCCGGGTTCGTCACCGGACACGGCTATATCGCGTCCCATAGGTCGGTGGCCTATCTCTTTACAGCGTCGGTCTTCGCGGGCTGCGTCCTCTGGTACCTCCTCCTGAACCACTACGTGGCCAGGTATCACAGGCTCTTCAAGCCGAAAACTTTTCAGCGCATCTTCCTGGCGCTGGCCGTCCTCCTGATGGCCTTTGCCCTGGCCACCGCCGTGTCCATATTCATTCCGCTCCACATCTAGTGTCCCGTCTCGCAAATCTCTTTATTTAATGTTCTCACCAGAGACGGGACACTTCCATGGGGGAGTCAAGCTCCCCCCTCGGCGCTTCGTTTCACTCCGCTGACCCCCTGAGGGGGACGACGCCGTCCCCCTCAAACTCCCCCGCGATGGCGCGTTCTCAGATACCTTTCCGGAGTCAAGCTGACCACGAAACGCGCCATCCGGCTGCGAATTTGATATAATCGGCTTTCATGAGATGGATTGATATCGACCCGATCATCCAGGCGGCGCTCGACGAGGACCTGCCGGCGGGCGACATCACGTCGGAGAGCTTAGTGCCCCCGGGGTCGCGTTCGAAGGCCGTTTTCCTGGCCAAGGAGCCGGGCGTCCTGGCCGGGATCGAGGTGGCCCGCCGGGTCTTCCGGAAGATCGATCCCCGCCTCCGGTTCAGCAAACGTCTCGAGGACGGCAGCGCCTTCCGGCCCGGGGATGTGCTGGCCGAAGTCGAAGGCGCCTCGCTGTCGTTGCTCAAGGGAGAGCGGACGGCCCTCAATTTCCTGCAGCGGTTGTCGGGGATCGCCACGAAAACCCGGAAGTTCGTCGAAGCGGCGGGGCCGGGGACCCGGATCCTCGACACCCGGAAGACGACTCCCGGACTTCGCCGGCTGGAAAAGTACGCGGTCCGGATGGGCGGCGGCCGGAATCACCGCTTCAGCCTCTCGGACATGGTCCTGATCAAGGACAACCACCTCCGCCTCGTCGGCGGCGTTACGGAAGCTGTCCGGCGCGCCCAGGCCGGGGCCGGGCCGGGAATGAAGATCGAGGTCGAGGTCACGAGCCTGGCCGAAGCCCGGGAGGCTTTGGCCGCGGGCGCGGAGATCATCATGCTCGACAACATGCCCCTCGCCCGGATGCGGGAGGTGGTGCGCGAGCTCCGAGGCCGCGTGCCGGTCGAGGTCTCCGGCAAGGTGCGCTTCGACCAGGTGCCCCGGATCGCCGCCCTGGGCGTCGATTTCATCTCCGTCGGCGGGCTGACCCATTCCTACGCCTCGACCGACATCAGCCTGGAGTTCGAGAGTGAAAAACGCGACAGACGAAAGTAGCCTCATTCAATCGGATGTCCTCGTGATCGGCTGCGGCATCGCCGGCGCGAGCGCAGCGCTCGAGGCGGCCCAACACGGCTTGACCGTCAACATCGTCACCAAGGCCGAGCGGCTCGAAGAATCGAACACTTACTACGCCCAGGGCGGCATCGTCTCCCTGGGCGAGGGCGACGACCCGCAGCTCCTGGCAGAGGACATCATCCGGACCGGCGACGGCATCAACAACCCCGAGGCCGTCGAGGTGCTGGCCAGGCACAGCCGGGAATTCGTCGAGCAGATCCTGATCGGCCGCCTGAAGATCCCCTTCGCCCGGAGCAGTCCCGAGGCGCTGGACTATGCCCAGGAGGCCGGGCACTCGAGGCGCCGTATCCTCCACGTCAAGGACACGACCGGCCGGACGATCGAGGAAAAATTCGTCGAGGCCTTGAAGAGCAGCGGCCGCGTCAGGTTTTTTTCCGGCCACACCGCCGTCGACCTGCTCACCGTTCCCCACCATTCCCGGAACCTGATGGCGTATTACCGGGAGCCGGAGTGCCTGGGCGCCTACGTCCTGGATCACCGCACCCGGCTCGTCCGCACGTTCTGCGCGAAATATACCGTCCTGGCGACCGGCGGCTGCGGCGCCGTCTACCTCTTCACCTCGAACCCGCGTGACGCGATCGGCGCCGGCTACGCCATGGCGCACCGCGCCGGCGCGCGGATCGTCAACATGGAGTATATCCAGTTCCATCCGACGACGCTCCACCACCGGGATGCCGAAGGGTTCCTGATCTCGGAGACCGTCCGCGGCGAGGGAGCGCGGCTCAAGACTCGCAACGGCCGGACCTTCATGGAAAAATACAGCGACAGGAAGGACCTGGCGCCGCGGGACGAGGTTTCGCGCGCCATTTACGAGGAGATGACGAACAGCGATTCGAGCTTCGTGCTGCTCGACCTCGCGAGCTACGCCCGGATCGACATCCCCAAGCGGTTCCCCAACATCTACAGGACGTGCCTGGAGTACGGTATCGACATCACCAAGGAGCCGATTCCCGTTGTGCCGGCGGCGCACTACAGCTGCGGCGGAGTGCTCGTCGACAGCTGGGGGCGGAGCTCGCTCAAGAACCTCTACGCCGTGGGTGAGGTCTCATGCACGGGTCTCCACGGCGCCAACCGCCTGGCCTCGACCTCGCTCCTCGAAGGGCTGGTCTGGGGAACGCGCGCCGCCCGGCAGATCGCCTCCCGTCTCGGCGAGGCATCGTCGTGCCGGCCGGAGGAGGTCCACCCTTGGTACTATCCCGAGGAAGAGGAGGAGATCGACCCCGCTCTCGTCAACCAGGACTGGCTGACCATCCGCTCGACGATGTGGAATTACGCCGGGATCATCCGGACGAAGAAGCGGCTCGAGCGGGCCAGGGCGGACCTCGAATACCTTCGGCACAGGGTCGAGAAGTTCTACAGGGAGGCCCGGTTGGACTCCAAGGTCGTCGGGCTGAAGCAAGGCCTCGAGGTCGCGTTGATGATCACCCATGCGGCCCTGGCCAACCCGGTGAGCCTCGGGGCCCATTTCCGCAAAGATTAGCCGCCGGCAAGTGCGCATCCCCCCGTCGCCCTGAACGACTTCGTGAGGGTCGACAACTTAGCGAGGCGGCGCCGGATATCACCCTGAAGACCCCCGTAGCGGAAGGGGACCCGCCGAAGGCGGGGGAACCGACGGGACTGGTTCCCGGGGGCCGGGGGGCAAAGGGTGATACCGGTGCCAAGCTGGAGTCATGAGATAACACCGACACTTCTTGGCAACGGTTGTCGGGGAAGGTGATATTGAATATAATAGGGTCGTGAAAAAAGCACTCTTGTTGTCTTTGATCGGAGCGCTGGCGGTTCTGGTGTCGCTGCCGCTCCCGGCGCAAACCAAAAGGTCCCCCAAGGACCTGCCTCCCGTCCACCGCAAGTGGCTCGAAGAGGAGGTGGTCTACATCATCACCCCCAGGGAGAAGGACGTCTTCCTCCAGCTCGAAAACGATAAACAACGGGACATCTTCATCGAAGCCTTCTGGAAGGCCCGGGACACGAACCCGACGACCCCGGAGAACGAGTTCAAGACCGAGCACTTCCGGCGGATCGCTTACGCCAATAAGAATTTCGGCAAGGACTCGCCCGGGCCCGGCTGGCGGTCGGACATGGGCCGCATCTATATCCAGCTCGGGGAGCCGCAGCAGATCGACAGGCAGGAAAACCTGGGGAACATCCAGCCCGTCACCGTCTGGTTCTATAGCGGGATGGCCGAGTACGGCCTGCCCGGCTCGTTCAGCGTCCTCTTTTATCGCCAGATGGGGGCCGGGGCCTACGAGCTCTATTCGCCCATCAACGACGGACCCCAGGAGCTCCTGGTCAATTACCGCGGCGACATGACCGACTACGAGCAGGCCTACGCCGAGCTCTACGAGATCGACCCCACGATCGCGAACCTGTCGCTGTCGCTGGTCGAGGGCGAATCGCTCCAGACCTTCCGCCCGTCCATCGCCTCGGAGATCCTCATCCACCAGAGCATTCCCAAGGCGGCTTACAGCAAGGTCAAGGACGGCTATGCCGACAAGCTGCTGGCTTACCAGGATATCATCGAGGTCGAGTACACTGCGAACTACATCGACAACGATTCCGTCGTGAGCGTGCTGCGGGATCCCGCGCGGGCTCTATTTCGTCCACTATCTCATCGAACCCAAGCGCCTGACTTTCGAGCGCGTCGAGAACAGGTACATATCCAACCTGGAGATCAACGGCCGCGTGACCGACCCGGGCGGCGCCACGGTCTACCAGTTCGACCGGAGCGTCCCGATCGAGCTGAACGAGGACCAGATGGGCTCGATCCAGGCGAAGCTCTTCAGCTTCCAGGACATGTTCCCGCTCCTCGCCGGGCGCTACAAGCTGAGCCTGCTGTTCAAGAACGTCGTTTCCAAGGAATTCAGCTCGGTCGAGACAGACCTCACCGTGCCGGAATCGGCCGAGCTGGCGATGAGCCCGTTGATCGTGGCGAGCCGCGTCGAGCGCGATTCGAAGTACAAGGGGCAGAACAAGCCGTTCATGACGCCGGCCTACCAGATGTTGCCGGCGCCCCGGCATGATTTCGCTCTTGAGGAACCGCTTTATCTCTTTTTCCAGGTCCGGGGACTCACCTCCGACCTCAGGGAAAGCGGTTCTTTGGTCTTTGACCTTTATCGCGAAACCGAAAAGGTCCGGTCGACCGTCAAGGCCGCCAGGGACTACGACAGCCCCCTGGACTTCCTCGAGGAGATCAGCCTGGCGGGCCTGCCGCCGGCCAACTATGAGATCAAGGTCACGCTCCAGGACGGGAGCGGGGCCGCGGTCCTCTCGGGCCAAACCTTTTTTTACGTCAGCCACCGGCCGGCCATTCCCAGGCCCTGGGTGCTGTCCCTGACCAAGCCGCCCAACGACGACCCCGAGATCCTGAACCCGTTGGGCGTCCAGGCCATGAATAAGGGGGACCTCGCCGGGGCGAGAGCCTATTTGGAAAGGGCCTATAAGAGAGATCCCTCGTCCCCGAAGCTGGCCATGGACTATTGCCAGGTGCTCCTCAAGCTCGACGATTTCGCCGCTGTCATGCGCGTCGCCCAGCCCCTTGCCGCCTCCGGCCGCTACGAGTTCTACCAGGTCCTCGGCCAGGCCAGCCAATCGCTCGGCGAAGCGGCGGCGGCCGTGGGCTACTATAAGGAATATCTGAACCGGATGGGCACGAGCATCGAGGTCCTGAACTCCATCGGCGACTGCTACGTCCTGCTCGCCGACCCGGAGAACGCCCTCGTCGCCTGGGAGAAATCCATCGAGCTCAACCCCAAACAGGAGAGCGTCAGGGAGAAGATCAAGGCCCTAAAAGCGAAACGATGAGAAAAGCCCCTCGGGTTTCCCTCATTCTCGGGTTGCTCCTCGCGGGCGCCTGCGCCGCCAACCGGGCCGTCCAAGCCCTCGATCCCGCCAGCCGGGAGTTCCTGTCAACCGTCCGCTACCTGATCAGCAAGGAGGAACGGCAGGCCTTTCTGGCGGTTCCCGACGAACCGGCGAGGAAGCTCTGGATGGAGGATTTCTGGAAGAAGCGGGACCAGAAGCCGGAGACTCCGGAGAACGAGTTCAAGACCGAGTATCTCCGGAGGATCGCGGAGGCCGACAGGCTTTTCAAGGAGGGCACCACCCCGGGTTTTCGCGGCGAGAGAGGGCATCTTTATGTCACCCTCGGGCCGCCCGACACCCGGGAAACCTACCCGCGCGGCGTGTCGTTCTACGGGGTGCCGACCGAGATCTGGTACTATAATTTTTTCCCGATCGTCTTCATCGACGACGGCTGGACCGGCAATTATCGGATGACCCCCGAGAGCGCGGCCCAGGTCGGCGAGATCAACAGGGCCCAGGTCCTCCTCCAGCCGGAACCTTTCGGCTCGGAGGCGGCCGCCGCCGACCTCGATATCTCGGTGGCCAAGGTCAAGGAGGGCGAGGCCCTGGTCCGCCTGCGGCTGCCTTACAGGGACATCTGGTTCGAGGCCGAGGGGGAAAGCTTCCAAGCGGCTCTCGAGCTCGAAGTCCAGGTTTCGTCCCCTTCCGGAAAGACGGTCTGGCAGGATAAGAAAATCTATCCCATCAGCTTTGGGCGCCAGGATTATCTCCAGGCCATCCGCCGGGATTTCCTGGCCGAAATCCCCATCCGGCTGGCGCCCGGGGAATACGAGATCATGCTCATCCTGAAAAACGCGGCGGGGGAGGGACGCCCTGCGGTCAGAAAAGAAAAACTCGTGCTGTGAAATATCCATCGGCCTTTTGATGTATAATAAATCGTGAAGTGAGGAGGTCGAGATGAAGCCCACCGGTTTTTATCGCTTGGCCGCCGTCCTGGCCATTATGCTCCTCGCCGTCGGCACGGCCCGGGCCCAGGCGGGCCGCGGCACCGCCCGGATCGGCGGCACAGTCTCGGACCAGGCCGGCAAAGGCATTCCCAACGCGCAAATCGCGGCTGTCTTTTCCAAGGACGAGAACGCCAAATTCGAGACCGTCACGAACGAGATCGGCGAGTGGGCGATCCTGGGCGTGGGGACGGGCAGCTGGGTGATCACCGCCTCGGCCGCCGGGTTCCTGCCGGCGAGCGTCAACTATTCCTCCAAGCAGCTGGAAAGGAACCCCAAGATCAAGATCACGCTCGAAAAAAAAGGCGCGGGCGCTGGGTCGGGGCTCGTCCAGGATGAGAAGTCGTTCGAGCTTCTCGAGCAGGGAAACCAGTTCTATCAGGAAGGCCGGTACGATACGGCGGTCATGATGTACGAGGAGTTCCTCCAGAAAAACCCCTCCGCCTACCAGGTCAAGCTCAACATCGGCGACTGTTATCGGGACAAGGGCGATTATGCCAAGGCCATCGAATACTACAACATGGTCTCCGCCCAGTCGGATACCGACCCGGCCATGGGCAAGACGATGAAGGCCAAGGCTCTGGCGGCCATCGGGCTATGCTCCCTGAGGCAGAACAACCTCGAGGAGGCCCAGAAATACTTTAGGCAGTCGATCGAGATGGCGCCGCAGGACGAAACGCTGGCCTACAACGTCGGCGAGATCTGTTTCTCCAACCAGCAGATCGACGAGGCCACTAAGTACTTCGAGATGGCCTCCCAGATCAAGCCCGACTGGCCCGACCCCTATCTCAAGCTGGGGTATGTCTATTTAAACAAGGGCGACATGGCCAAGTCCGTCGAGTACCTCGAGAAGTTCATCCAGCTCGAACCGGGCACGGAGCGCACGGCGCAGGCCCAGAACATCCTGAACTCGATCAAGAAATAGGCCGGACAGGATACCCGGCCGGAAACCGAATAATACGGGCACTGACTTTTATTTCAGCAAGTAGGCCCGATATTCCCGTCTTAATGCCTGTTGGATAAAGAATGGCTAAAAAGAAACGCTCTCGACATCAGAGAGGCGCCGCCTCCGGGGGAGCCAAGGCCGAGTTCCGTGCTGCCGGGATTCCGGCGCCCGGCGGAAGAAAGGCAGGGGAGGAGGCGCCGAAACGGCGGCCGGGCGCGGCCGCCTGGGCGGGCGCGGGGGGATCCTCGTCGCCGCCGCCGCGCTCGTCTATTTCCTGTTTTTCGCCGGGCGGACGACCGTCCGGCGCGACAGCCGCCTGAACGTCCTGCTCATCACGCTCGACACCACTCGCGCCGACAGGCTCGGCGCCTACGGATACGCCCGCGCCAAAACCCCCAATTTGGATCGACCTGGCGCGCGACGGCGTGCGCTTTGCCGACGTCACCTGCCAGGTTCCCCTGACCCTGCCGTCCCATTGCTCCATCATGACGGGGACGTATCCTTTTTCGCACAACGTCCACAACAACGGCACCTATGAGCTCGCCGCCGACCGGCTGACGATCGCCCAGGCTTTGAAGGACAGGGGGTTCAGCACTGGCGCTGTCGTCGCCTCCTTCTCGGTCGACTCGCGTTTCGGGCTGGCCCGGGGGTTCGACTTTTATGATGACAGCCTCCGGCCCGGGCTGCCGTTCAAGCCCCTGAATTCGGAGCGGCGGGCCGAGGAGGTGTCGGCGGCCTTTTCCGCCTGGCTCGACAAACAGACCGGCGGGCCGTTCTTCGCCTGGGTCCACTTTTTCGACCCCCATCTTCCTTACCAGCCCCCGCCGCCGTTCCAGGAGGAGTTCGCGGCCGACCCGTACGACGGCGAGATCGCCTACATGGATGTCCATGTCGGCCGGCTGATCGAAAAGCTGAGACAGAAAAACCTCCTCGGCCGCACGCTGGTCATCGCGGCCGGCGACCACGGCGAGGCCTTCGGCCGCAAGATCGAGAGCGGCCACGGGGTATTCCTCTACGACGACACCCTGCGCGTGCCCCTCATCTTCTTCGCCGAAGGACGGCTTCCCCGAGGCAAAGTCATCGGCTCGCGGGTGAGGCTCATCGATATCTTCCCCTCGATCATGGATTTGCTCGGCCTCCCCAAGCCCGCCCCTGTCCAGGGAACGAGCCTCGTTCCCTATATCGAAGGCCGCGAGCGCGGTCCTCTCGAGTCCTACATCGAGACGTTTTACCCCAGGGAGAACTACGGCTGGTCCGAGCTCGTCGGGCTCGTGGCGGGCGACTGGAAATACGTTCGCGCCCCCCGGCCGGAGCTCTACAACCTCAAGTCCGACCCCGGCGAGCTGACCAACATCTTCGCTTCGTCGGGGAACGCGGCCGCCTCGATGAACGTACGCCTGGAGGCGCTCATCAAGGGCGGCGCCGGACTCGCCGCCGCCAAAGGCCGGACGCTGACCGCCGAAGAAGAGGAGCGGCTCCGCTCCCTCGGCTATACGAGCTTTGCCGGCGCGAGCGCCAAGTCCGATTATCCCGACCCCAAGGATCAGCTCGAACTCCTGAAGCTCATCCAGCAGGCCGAAACGGCGGATTTCGAGGGGCGTTTCCAGGAATCCGAGGACGTCTACACGAAGCTGCTGTCTCTCATTCCGGATGCACCGGCGAGTTATGTCAACCTGGCCCTGGCCCAGGCGCGGCTGAAAAAGTTCGACGACACCGTTGCCACTCTCCAACAGGGCATCTCCAAAATTCCGGACTCGGTCGTCCTGCTGGCGCGGCTTGGTCACACCTATCTGGTGACGGGCCGGCTCCGGGAGTCTCTCGAAACCATGGCCAAGGTCCTCGAGATCGACCCGAATTATGTCGACGCCCTGACGGTCTCGGCGGGCGTACTGGACTCGACCGGGGCCGAAGAGGAGGCGCGCCGGTACTATGAGCGCGCCATCGCCATCGAGCCGGAAAACACGTATCTGCGCCTGAGCTATGCCGCCAGCCTGGCTAAGAGCGGGCTCATCGACCGGGCCATCGACGTCTATAAGAAGCTTTGCGATGACCATCCCGGAGACGCATCGCTCCGGCAGTACTTGGGCATCGCTTTCGGCGTGAAGGGCGACTATGCTTCGGCCATCGACAGCCTCAAGCAGGCCGTCTATATCCGGCCCACTCCCACCGCCTACTTCAACCTGGCCGTGGCCTACCGGAACACGGGCGATATCGGGGAAGCGATCCGGTATCTCGGCTTGTATCTCGACGACCCGGCAGGGGAGAGCGAGGCGAACATCGCCGCCGCCCGGGCCGAGCTCGCCCGGCTGAACAAAAGCAGGTAAAAAAAAAGGCCCGCTCCCCGCGGGGGGAGCGGGCCGCGTGTCTGCTTCAGCTTGTGTTAGTCTGCTTTCACTCCTGCATCAGAAGGAGAACCGGGCGCCGACTCTGGCGGACCATCTGGCGAACTGAGTGAGCGGCTCTTTGAAGTTGATGGCCTTGAAGTAGGGGTCGCCAGGGGCGTTGAGCGCACTCTGCCAATCGAACGACTCCGACAGGATCTCGTCGTCCGAGATGTCCATGTTGACCCTGTTCGGAGAGTTCTCGTAGGACTGCCACGTCTTGGTGTTCGTGAAGTTATTGAGCTGGAGGTTGAGGGAGGCGGAGGTCTTGCCCAGTCTCAGCGTGTACTCGACATAGATGTCGGCCCAGGTCGTCCACGGCATCCGGCCGAGGTCGGCGCGGTTTTCCGGGTAGATCTCGACGTTGTTGGCGTTGAGACCCGTGGTGAGAGGCATGCCGCTTCGGCTGTAGCCGACGATGCCGATCGTCAGTCCGAACGGGAAGGCGTAGGAACCGTAGGCCTTGAAGTAGTGGGTTCTGTCCTGGGGCAGCGCGCCGTCGAGCTCCTTGCCCTGCAAATCATAGGTAATGAACCAGAGGTCGAAGTACCTCTCGACGTTCGGAGAGTTCCGGTTGCCCTCGTCGGTCGAGGACAGTCCGCCATAGTTCCCCTCGGTGCTGGACAGGGTGTAGTTGACGCCGCCCTGCCAGTTGTTGCTGAACCGCTTCTCGAGAGCGAGGTTCATGGCATAGTGCTCTCGCGTCGCCTTGGGGCAGGGCCAGTACTTGTCGTCGAACTTGCCGCCCTGGGAGATCGGCAGAGACCAGCCTTCCCCCGGGTTATCGGTGTAGTAGGCCTCGCCCTCGGGCGTCAGGACACCGATGTCTTCAATGGTCCGGATAAGGTGCTTGTTGACGAGGCGGACAGACAGGGACACGTTCTCGGCGAGCTTCTTCTCCGCGCCCAGCGAGATCTCTCTCTGGGAGACGGGCTTCATGTCCGGGTTGGTGCTGTCCCATGAGGGGATGCGCCAATCCATCGTGCCGACATACTTGCCGCCGGCTTCCTGGCTGGCCCGGTCGTCGAGCTTGCCGCTGGCCGCGATGAGGTCGAAGTCGGGGTTGTTGAGCTCGTAGTAGTCGGTCTTCCACTTGAAGCCGCCGAACGCGCCCTCGGCCATGTAGAGCTTCATGACGTCATAGTAAATACCGAAGCTGCCGAAGACCTTGAGGTTCGAATCGCCGAACACATCATAGACGAGGCCGATCCTGGGGGCGAGCTTTTCGCCGAAGTCGAACTGGACCGGTTTGGCCGAGGCGCCCTCGGCGCTCAGGTCGCTCGTGAAGGCGGGGATGTACTCGCTCTCGGTCCGGACGCCGGCATTGATGGTCAGCTTGCCGCCGATCGTCCAGGAATCCTGGAGGTAGAGCGACCAGCTGTTCCGGTGAATGTTCCAGTTCCAGCCGTAGATCGAGGTCCAGCCGCTGCGGATCTGGTAGTGCCCGTACTTGCCCATGACGGGCAGCCCGGTGGCCAGGCCGTAGTAGCCCCGGCCCCAATTGAGGGTGATCCTCGGAAAGGGGGCGACCCGGGACACGTCTTCCTGGTCGCGGATCCACTGCACGCCCCCTTTAAAGGCATGCTCGCCGCCGAGGTTCGCGTAGTAGGTGAGGTCCGAGTTCACGGAGTACTTCTCGAGCTTGTATTGCTGCGTTTCCTGCCACATGGAGGAATTCGCATAACCGGCGTAATGGAGCTTGCTCGGGTTGGCCACGTAGTAGGGGTCGGTCTGGTAGATGTAGTTGCTGTAATTGAAATAGTAGGACGTTCCGGTCGGGGCGATCTGCTGGTTCGTGGTGTCCGACATGGCGTAGCCGCCGCGGACGCTCATCAGCAGGCTGTTGCTGATGCTGTAGTCGAGGAGGGCGGCCGCGCTGTAGTTGGGATAATCGTACCCTTCCGCGTCCCATGCATAGGTCGAGCTGCTCGTGCCGTTGATGCTCGGAATGGCTCCCCTGTAGTTGGACCAGTTGTTGACGAAGCTGGCCGAAATCCTCATCCCGGCGAGCGGGGCGGCGGTCAGCTTGAACTGGCCGTTCCAGACGTGATCATACCGGTTAAATTCCTGGGTCCGCACTTCGGGGTGAGCGGAATCGAAGCCGCGCATGCCTGTCTCGTTGCTGTACTGGGGGTTGAACGACCCGAAGAACCACAGCCTGTCTTTCCAGAGATAGCCGCCCAGGCTGAAGACGCCTTCAAGGCGCGTGTAAGGATCGCGGCCGGAGCCGCCGTCAAAATAGAGGTCGTCGTCGTTGACGTATTGCCAGACCTCGTCGTCGTAGGGATCCCAGCGGCCGTAATCGCGGGCCTTCCCGTACATCACCGTGCTGCGATCCTCATAGAAGCCGATGATGTCCCCATGGAAGCTGTTGCCGCCGGACCGGGTGATGACGTTGACGACGCCGCCCATCGAGCCGCCGAACTCGGCGTTGTACCCGGACGCCGTGACCTTGACTTCCTCGACGAGCTCCATGACCGCGCCCTGGCCTCTCGTGCCGATGTGGGGCTGGGTGATGTCCGAGCCGTCCATGTACCACATGTTCTCGGTTCCGGTCGCGCCGTCGACGAGCAGTCCGCCGCCGACGTTGTCATACTGGACGCCGGGGACCGTGCTCAGCAGGCCGTCGAAGTTCCGGCTCCGGGGCAGGCTCATGAACATTTCCTTGGTCATGGTCATGCCCTTGACCGTGCTCTTGACGTCGATCAACGGGCTCTGTCCGACAACCGTGACCTGCTCTTCGATCGCCGCCTGCGTCAGGGTGACGTTGATGACGATGGTCTGGGACATCTGTAGGAGAATGTCTTTCCGGACCAGGGTTCTGAACCCCTGGAGGGAAAAGGACATCTCGTAGGTCCCGGAAGGCAGGGCCAGCAACCGGAAGCTGCCGCCGTCGTCCGTAACAGTCGCTGCTTTTCCGACCAGTTTGGGGCTGATCGCTTCAACCGTGACGCCGGGGAGGGCGTTGCCCTGGTCATCGGCCACTTTGCCGGTGATCTTGCCTTCCTGGGCAGCGACAAACCCGACTGTCACGAAGAACGCAAGAAAAGCGAATGTCAATGCTTTCTTACTCATTCTCTGCAAAACTCCTTTTTATCGAGAATCCAACCCTGGAGCGGGAATCCGCGCCCCACTCCTACCCTTCATCCAAGACAGAAAAAATCGACGATTCTCACCTCCTTTAGAAGTTAGCATTTTAGACATTCCGTATAATTGATTTGCAAGATATATGCCAAGTTGAAATGTTATTAAATCATTTGTATTAAATGATTTAAGTAGTCAATGAAGAGGGGCATTATCCAAAATAATGAATTCCGTTCAATTAATTGAATGGCACTGCCTGGCGGGAGGCCGCCTGGCGGGGGTCATAGGAGGGATTTCAGCTCATCGAGCCTTAAGTTGTACTCCTCAGGGTTGCGAATGGGAAAGGTGTTTTCTTTGCTCCAGATTTCCAGAGCGCCGAGGTACCGGTTCCCGTCAAAGCCTGTCGGTGCCAGCCGCCATTCATTCGGCGGCTTAAAATAAAACATATACTGAACCAAGTATTTATCGTAGCGGTATATCCAGATCTCAAGCGTGTTGGCGGAGATATCTTCGTTGGTCCGGTCGCCGCTCGATGTCACTCCCGCCCCGAAACCGTGCCCCATCGTCCAGTCCTCATTCTGTTTGAGCTCGACGTCATTCGGCGGGCCGTTGAGAAGGTAGATGCGGCCCCGGTCGCAGTTCCACGGCTGGCGGGAGTTGTCCCTTTTGTACGTCTTCATGACGTAGTCCATTCTTTCGTCGAAGACCTTTTTGGATTTCGGGTCGCGGGCCTCCCAGAAGGCCGTTTGAAATTCCAGCCGGGCCGCGGGCGAGAGCTCCTTGTAGGTTCGGCGCTCGAAATCCTGCATGATGTAATAGTGTTTCGTGTACCACTCGTCATGGGAGGGCATGCCTTTGACCCCGCAGGCCGCGAAGACCAGCAGGGCCGCCGGGACGAGCCAAAGACACTGTCGTTTTTTCATGGCGATCTGCCTCCCCGGGAGAATCCGTCCCCCGCAACGGTAACCTGAATTCATGTAAACACAGGCCCCCTCGATTGTCAATCTTCCGAAGACTGCGCTGATCATCTACTGCGGCCGGGAAAGCCGACGGGTGGCTCGATTCGGGGGCCCCCCGCCGACCGAACGTTTGATGCCGATGTCTCCGCGGTTTGAAATTAGCTGGATGGGCCGTTCGGGCGCCGGGGGTGAATCGGGCCAGGCCCCGTCGGCCTTTCCGGCCGCAACCTGACTTGTCGGTTCACCGGATTTCGTCTATAATCGCAAGTTAATTCGGTGCCGCGGAGATTCAGATGCCTGAAGAACTGGATATCAAGGGCACGCTCAACCTGCCCCAGACCTCTTTCTCGATGAAAGCGAAGCTCGCCCAGAAAGAGCCCGAAATGCTCAAGAGATGGACCGAGACGGGACTCTACGGCAAGATCCTGGACAGCCGGCGGGGCGCCCCGGCGTTCGTCCTCCACGACGGACCGCCCTATGCCAACGGGCACATCCACCTGGGGACGACGATGAACAAGATCCTCAAGGATTTCATCGTCAAGTCGCGCACCATGATGGGGTTCCTCGCGCCCTACGTGCCCGGCTGGGACTGCCACGGCCTGCCGATCGAGATGCACGTGGACAAGGCACTCGGTCCCAGAAAAAAGGATATGTCGACGATCGCCGTCCGCGAGGAATGCAGGAACTATGCCCTGAAGTTCATCGACATCCAGCGCGCCGAGTTTCGCAGGCTCGGGGTCTTGGGAGACTGGGAGAATCCCTATCTCACCATGAACCCGGCCTACGAGGCCGATGTCCTTCGCCTCCTGGCCGCCTTCTTTAAATCCGGGAACGTTTACAAAGGCCTGCGGCCCGTCTACTGGTGCCCCCACGATCAGACCGCCCTGGCCGAGGCGGAGATTGAGTATAAGGACAAGACTTCGCCCTCCATCTATGTAAAATTCCCGATGGTTTCGGACCTCTCGGCGAAGTTCCCGGCGCTCGCCGGCAAACCGGTCTCGGTTATTATCTGGACGACGACGCCCTGGACTCTCCCGGCGAACCTGGCCATCGCCTTCCACCCCGATTACGATTATGTGGCCTTCGAGGTCCAGGAGCGGGGCGAGGTCTTTATCGTGGCCAAAAGGCTCCTCCCGGTCGTTGCGGAAGAGCTGGGATTCAAGGACGCTCTGATCCTCGCGACTTTTCCGGGAAAGGAGCTCGAGGGGCTCAAGGCCCGCCATCCTTGGATCGACCGCGAGTCTCGCCTGGTGCTGGCCACCTATGTGACCCTCGAGGACGGCACCGGGGCGGTGCACACGGCTCCGGGCCACGGCCAGGAAGACTATCTCACCGGTCTGGCCTATGACATCGAGATCTACGCTCCCGTGGACAACGAAGGCAAGTTCATTCCGCAGGTCGACCGCTACGCCGGCCTGAGCGTTTTCGAGGCCAACTCTATCATCACCGCCGACATGAAAAGGGAGGGGACGCTGCTCAAGGAAAGCAAAGTCAGCCACTCCTATCCCCACTGCTGGCGATGCAAGAACCCGGTGATTTTCCGGGCGACCTCCCAGTGGTTCATCTCCATGGACGCGGCCGGACTCCGGGCCCGGGCCCTCGAGGAGATCGGAAAGGTGCGCTGGATCCCGCCGTGGGGCGAGGAGCGGATGGCCAACATGGTGGCGGCCCGGCCCGACTGGTGCATCAGCCGCCAGCGGATGTGGGGCGTGCCCATCCCGGCCTTCGAGTGCCGGTCCTGCGGCGAGGTGCTTGCCTCCGAGGCCATCACTCACCACGTCGCGGACATCTTCGGCCGCGAGGGCTCGAACTCCTGGTTCGTCCGGGACGCCCCGGACCTGGTCCCTGCCGGCACGAAGTGCCCGCGGTGCGGTTCGGCGGACTTCGTCAAGGAGAGCAACATCCTCGATGTCTGGTTCGAGTCGGGCGCGAGCCACGCCATTCTCGGCAAGCGGCCGGATCTGCCGTGGCCGGCCGACGTCTACATCGAGGGCACCGACCAGTACCGCGGCTGGTTCAACAGCTCGCTTCTCGTCGGCGCCGGCGCGAAAGGCGGCTCCCCCTACAAGACCTGCATCACCCACGGGTTCGTGCTGGACGAGCAGGGGAGGGCGATGTCGAAATCGCTCGGCAACGTCATCGAACCCGAGACCATCATTTCCAAAAACGGGGCCGAGATCCTCCGGCTCTGGGTGGCGATGCTGAACTTCAAGGAGGACACGCGGCTGGGCGACGAAGTCCTGGGGCGGCTGGTGGACGCCTACCGCAAGCTCCGGAACACCTGGCGCTTTCTCCTGGGCAACCTCTATGATTTCGCGCCCGACACGGACGCGCTCGCCAAGGCTGACCTGCTCCTCCTCGACCGCTGGGCGCTCGACCGGACGGCCGAGGCCGGGCGGCGGATCCTCAAGGCCTACGAAGACTACGAGTACCACACCGTCTTCCATACGATCTTCAGCTTCTTCACGGTCGACCTCAGCGCCGTTTATCTCGACGTCCTGAAGGACCGGCTCTACTGCTCGGCCAAGGGCTCCCGGCTCCGCCGCTCCGCCCAGACCGCGCTCTTCCGGATCCTCCGGGACACGCTCGAGCTCATGGCCCCGGTCCTGCCGTTCACGGCCGAAGAGGCCTGGGAGAGCATGCCCGAGTTCGCCGGCAAAGAGGGATCCGTCCATCTCCGCCTCTTCCCCGCGTACGGAGAATCCTGGCTCGAGCCGGACGTCCGGGCGGACATGGACCGGCTGCTCACCCTCCGGGAGACGGTCCTCAAGGCCCTCGAAACCGCCCGCGAGGACAAGCGGATCGGGAACTCGCTCGAGGCCGAGGTGCGGCTCAAGCTGCCGATGGATGACCGGGCGCTGGCCGACGCGCACCGCGGCGACCTGTGTTCACTGTTCATTGTTTCCTCCGTCGTCATCGAGCCCGAACCGGCCGGGGCGGTCGAAGTCTCGGTGAGCCGGGCTCCGGGAAAGAAATGCGAGCGGTGCTGGAACTACAGCCCCGATGTCGGGACGAGCGCTGCCCACCCCGGGTTCTGCCGGCGGTGCGAAGACGTCGTCGAGGGGCGGCAGCGATGAACAGGACCTCCGCCTATCTCGCGCTCATCGCGGCGCTCGTCATCCTCGACCAGCTCGCGAAGTCCCTCGTCGCCCGCTCGGTGGAGCTCTACGGGAGCGTCCCCGTGATCCCGGGGTTCTTCAACATCACGCGCATCCATAACAACGGGGCGATCTTCGGCGCCTTTTCCGGCCCCGGCGGCAGCGGCGTCATCCCCTTCCTGACGGCGGCTTCGCTCATCGCTCTGGGGCTCGTGGTGTACTATTTCATCAAAACCCCGGCTTCGGACGGCAGGGTCAAGCTGGCCCTCTCGCTCATCTTGGCCGGCGCCATGGGCAATCTCGTCGACCGCGTCGCCCGGGGTTTCGTCGTCGATTTTCTGGACTTCTACGTCGGCCGCTGGCACTGGCCGTTCTTCAATGTCGCCGATTCGTGCATCACGATCGGCGCCCTGCTGCTCATCCTCTTTTTCGTCATCAGGAAACCGGCATGTTCCCCGTCCTCTTCCGCCTAGGCCCGCTCACCGTCCACTCCTACGGCCTGCTGATGGCCGCGGGCGTCGGGCTCGGACTCTGGTTCCTGTACGCCCAGTCGAAGAAGCAGGGCTTGGATGCGGTCCGGGTCGCCGACGCCGGTTTCTACACGATCCTCGTGGCGCTCGTCGGCGCCAAGCTCGTCCTGCTCGTCAAGGACTTTTCATTTTACACGCGCACTCCGAGCGAGCTGCTGAGCCTCGCCCGCTCGGGCGGCGTGTTCCAGGGCGGCCTGGCGTTCGGGGTCGTCTTCGCCCTGTGGTATTTCCGCAAGCGCCGGCTCCCCACCTGGAAGCTCGCGGATATCGTCGGTCCCGCCCTGGCCCTGGGCCATGCCTTCGGCCGGGTCGGCTGCTTCCTGGCGGGCTGCTGCTACGGCCGCGCCTGCGAGGCCCCGGTCGGGGTGACGTACCGGAGCGATTATGCCCACGGTCTTACCGGCATCCCGCTCGGCGAGAAGCTCTACCCGGTCCAGCTCTTCGAGGCCGCGCTCAACGTCCTCAATTTCGCCGTCCTTTTCCTGATCCTCCGGCGAAAGAGGTTCGACGGCCAGGTCTTCGCCTTTTACATCCTGAATTATTCGGTCATCCGGTTCTTCACGGAATACTTCCGGGGCGACCATTCGGGGCCGACCTACCTCATCCAGGGCGCATCCCCATGGGCCAGTCTGACTTATCCCCAGTTCTTCAGCCTGGTGGGCTTCGCCGCCGCCCTGCTCCTGATGATGTTCATGAGGAAAAGGCCCGCGGGGGCGGCCGGTCAGGACCGGACCGCCAGATAGATGACCAAGGATAAATTCCACATTACGCTCTCTCACGGGGCCGGCCAGCGGCTCGATATTTTCCTGGCCGCCCACCTCAGCGAATTCACCCGGTCCCAGATCCAGAGGCTGGTGGCCGACCAGAAGGTCCGGCTGAACGGGACTTGGACCAAGGCCTCGCACAAGCTCCAGGAGGGCGACGTCATCGAGGTCGAGCCGCCGGCGGAAAAAACGAGCTTTCTCCTCCCCGAGGACATCCCCCTCGACATCCTGTACGGCGACGAGCACGTCGTCGTGATCAACAAACAAGCGGGCCTCGTCGTTCACCCAGGGGCTGGCGTCGAGACCGGGACGCTCGTCAACGCCCTGCTCCATCGCTTTCCCGGGATCGAGCGGGTGGGCCATCCCGAACGGCCGGGCATCGTCCATCGGCTGGACAAGGAGACCTCGGGCGTTATGATCGTCGCCCGGAGCGAGCTCGCCTACAACGAGCTCAAGCGCCAGTTCAAGGCGCGCGAGGTCGAAAAGGTCTACATGGCGCTTGTCTGGGGCCGCCTCCAGGTCGAGGAGGGCCGGATGGACTGGGCGCTCGGCCGTGATCCCCGCTTTCGGCAGAAGATCTCGATCCGCAGCCGGCATCCCCGCTCGGCGCTCACCTTCTATTCCGTGAAAAAGGTCCTGGAGGCGTTCACGCTGGTCGAAGTGAAGCCCGTCACCGGAAGGACGCACCAGATCCGCGTTCACTTCGCCGCCGCCGGCCATCCGATCGTGGGCGACACCCGCTACGGCGGCCAGGATAAGGCGAAAAGAAGCACGCGCCTCTACCTTCACGCCTGGCACATCGTCTTCTCCCACCCCGCGACCAAGAGCCTCCTCGAGTTCTACGCGCCCGTGCCGCCGGAGTTCCAGGAGATCATCCGCAGTCCGGCTGTCCCTTGAGCCGGGCGAGCGTTTTGGTGTATTATATCGCCTGCTCTTTGGCGCGCGGTTCGGGCTGCCAGAGCTGATCACGGACGTTCTACCAATTCCTGGGAGGCTTCGAGATGAAAGATTATACGCCCGACAAGATCCGGAACGTCGCCTTCGTCGGCCACGGCTCCTCCGGCAAGACATCCCTGACCTCGGCGGTGCTGTTCGATTTCGGCGCGACCCCCCGCCTGACCAAAGTGGACAAGGGCAATACCGTGACGGATTACGAACCCGAGGAGATCGAGCGCCAGATCTCCATCAACTCCGCCGTCTGCCTGGTGGAAGCGGACGACCACAAAGTCAACTTGGTGGACACGCCGGGCTACAGCAACTTCCTCTCGGACACCCGGGCCGCCCTGCGCGCCGTGGACGGCGCCGCGGTCTTCATCAGCGCCGCCGCCGGCGTCGAAGTGGGGACGGAAAAGGTTTGGGAGATGCTGAACGAGGGCGGGCTGCCGCGGCTGTTCGTTGTCAACAAGCTTGACCGGGAGAATGCCAGCTTCAGGCGGACGCTCGAGGAGATCCGCCAGTTCTTCGGCCGGCAGGCTGTTCCGGTCCAGATCCCGATCGGCGAGGAGAAGGATTTCAGCGGCGTCGTCGACCTCGTCCGGCAGAAGGGACTTGTCTTCGAAAAGGACGAAAGCGGCAAGTTCGCCGAGGTCGAGGTGCCCGCCGGCCTCAAGGCCGAAGCCGAGAAAAAACGGGAAGAGCTTGTCGAGATGATCGCCGAGAACGACGAGAAGCTGATGGAGAAATATCTCGAAGCCGGCGCCCTCTCTCCGGAGGAGGTCGAAGCCGGGCTCAGAAAGGCGGTGCGCGAACGGCAGCTCTTCCCGGTCTTCGCCGCCTCGGCCGCCGCCAACATCGGCGCCCAGCCGCTCGTCCGGGGCTTCATCGGGCTCCTGCCCTCGCCGGTCGACAGGGGAGAGATCACGGCGAAGGTCAAGGGCGGCGACGGCGCGGTCAAGCCGTCCGCCGACGAGCCGTTCGGCGGGCTGGTGTTCAAGACCCTCTCGGACCCCTACACGGGCCGCATCTCCCTCATCCGGGTGTTTTCCGGCAAGATCAGCCCCGACAGCCTCGTCACGAACGTCAACAAGGGCGTCGACGAGAAGCTCGGCGGCCTGTTCTTCCTTCAGGGCAAGGAGCAGGTACCGGCCGGACAGGTCCGCTGCGGCGACATCTGCGCCACGGCCAAGCTGAAGTCGACTTCGACCGGCGACTCGCTTTCGGGCAAAGGCGCCGATATCCAGTTCGAGCCGATCATGTTCCCCGAGCCGTCGATCTCCTTCGCCATCGAGCCCAAGACCCGGGCCGACGAGGACCGGATCTCCCAGGCCTCGCACCGGATCATCGAGGAGGACCCGACCGTCCGCTTCGAGCGCGATCCGGACTCGAACGAGCTCCTCATTTCCGGGAACGGCGAGCTCCACGTCAGGATCATCACCGACAAGCTCAAAAAGCGCTACAACGTCGACGTCGACCTCAAGCCGCCCAAGATCTCCTACAAGGAAACGATCAAGGGCCGCGCCGACGTCCAGGGAAGGCACAAGAAGCAGACGGGCGGCCGGGGCCAGTTCGGCGACGTTTGGATCAAGATGGAGCCTCTCTCGCGCGGCAAGGATTTCGAGTTCGAGGACAAGATCTTTGGCGGGGCCATACCCCGGAACTTCATCCCCTCGGTCGAGAAAGGCCTGATCGATGCCCGGAAAAAGGGTGTCCTGGCCGGCTACCCTGTCGTCGATTTCAAGGTCATCCTGTACGACGGCTCCTACCATGACGTCGACTCCTCGGACATCGCCTTCAAGATCGCCGCCCGCAAGGCCTTCAAGCTGGCCATGCAGCAAGCCCGTCCCACAATCCTCGAACCGGTCATGAATGTCGAGGTCTACTCGCCCGAAGCCTACATGGGCGACATCATGGGGAACCTCAACACGCGGCGGGGCAAGCTCCAGGGCATCGAGCAAAAAGGGAACATGCGGATCATCAAGGCGACCGTGCCGATGGCCGAAATGCTGGATTTCGAGCCCACGCTGACCTCGATCACCGGCGGCCGGGGCTCGTTCATGATGGAGTTCTCGTACTACGACGAGGTCCCCTCGCACCTCCAGCAGAAGATCATCGCCGAGGCCGTCAAGGAAGGCCGGGTCAGGCCGGAAGAAGAATAAACCGGTCAGCCGCGTTTTTTTGCCGACTGGAAGCGAGCACCCTCGGCGGGTCCTGTCTCGGTTCACCCCCCGGCGTCCGAACGGCCCATCTTGCTGTATTCTAGCTGCAGAACTTTCGTCATCAAACGTTCGGTCGGCGGGGGGCCCCCCGAACCGCGCCACCCGCCGCAGGTTGCTCGTTGCATCTAAGGTGCTGATCCTGCCCTTTTTTCCCTCAAGAACAATAAAAGCAGGGCGGCCGCGGCCGTCAGGCCGAGGGACAGGGCGAATGGCGCCGTGTCGCCGAGCCTCTCCCACAGCCAGCCCGCGCCCAGTGATGCCGGCAGGGCGCAAAACCCGATGATCATCTGAAAACCACCCAGGGAGCTGGCGCGGTGGTCTGAAGGCGAGAGCTCCGTGACCAACGTCTTCTGAACGGGCTCGAGCGCGGCTTTATGGATCCCGTAAAATACGAAGATCAGGGGGATCAGCAACCGGTTCGGCCGGGCCATGACGATGAGGCAGACGGCGGCCCAGCACAAGAAGGCGATGAACAGGACCGGTTTGCGGCCGATCCGGTCCGAGAGCCTGCCGAAGGGGAGCGAAAGAAGGGACGCCGTGGCGGTGAAGACCAGGTAGAGAACCGGGATGACAGCGGTCCGGTAGCCGGCCTGACGGGCATAGATGAGGAGAAAGGAATAGCTGAAGGCGCCCAGGGCGAACAGGCCGCTCAGAAGGAGAAAAAGCCTGAAGTCCTTGTCGAGATCCCCGAGCGAGAGGCCTTTGTAGACGGTGGACCGGTCGGGCTTAGCTTCCCTGAGGTGAACAAGGATCAGCCCGACGGCGGCCAGCGAAGGGATCGCGGCCAGGGCGAACAGGAGCCGATACCCGAGCGTGTCGAGGAGCAGGATGGCGAGAAGAACGCCGCAAACCGCTCCCAGGTTGTCCATGGCGCGGAGCAGGCCGAAATTCCGGCCGCGGTTCGACGGCCTGGAAACGTCGGCGAGCTCGGCGTCCCGGGGCGGGTTTCGGATCTTGCCCAGCCGGTCGAGGACGCGATAAGGCACAAGGTGGGGCCAGACAGAAGCCGCGGCGTAGCCCAGCCTCGACAGGGCGCCGCAGAGATAGCCCAACCAGATAAAGATCTTTCTTTTCTTGAGACGGTCGGAGAGGTACCCGGAACCGGCCTGCGAGAGCGAGACCAGCGCATCCCCCAGGCCGTCCAGGAAGCCGAGCGCCGCCATGTCGGCTTTGAGCGCTTCGGTGACGAACATCGGCCAGACCGGATAGATCATGTCCGAGCCCATGTCGTTGAGGAAGGACGAGGCGGCGAAGACGCGGATGGTTTTTTTGGCCTCGCTCACAGGTTTTTCCGCGTCAGGTGCTGTCGGCGTCATCGTTTATTTCTATGAGGTCTTGTCCGCGGTGTCAAGCCGAACCGGATATTGCGGCTGGGGCTCTCGACGAGGGCCTGGCTGGATTCACCCCGGCGCGAACGGCTGATCTTGGCTGCCTGATCAATAAGTCCGCGCATCAAGCTTCGGTTGCAAACCGCGCTAACCACACTTTTCGTCACAGAGCCAACGCGCAGGTTTGACGGGTTCGGGCCGAGGGGGCTATCATGAACTTCCTGGATTTTCGTGACGGGAGGACGGCATGGACAAAGTGTCTCGCGGAAGAAGTCCGGTCGCTTGGTTCTTATGCCTGACTCTGGTCTTGCCGCTTTTGGCGCGCGGACAGGACGAGGAGGACAAAACCCTCCGGCTGCCGATCGGCGATGCCAGGCTCAAAGACAGGACCATGAACGTCGCGGCCGGCGAGATCCTGGCGGCCCGCACCGGAAAGCCGGCGGCCTTTTCCCGGATGATCAAAGAGCTGGCCGGATATCGTTTTGTGTATGTCGGGGAGAGCCATGACAGCCTGGCGATGCACGACATCCAGCTCCAGGTCATCCAGGCGCTCCACGCGAAGTCGCCGGACATCGCCGTGGGGCTGGAGATGCTGCCCCTCGAAACCCAGCCGGTCCTCGACCGCTGGAGCCAGGGGCTTCTCAGCCGGGATGAGTTCCTGCGCGAGTCGCGCTGGTATGTCCATTGGAGCATGAATTTCGGCTATTACGAAAAGATCTTCGAATTCGCGAAGGCCAACAGGATCCCGCTCTATGCGCTCAACGCCCCGCGCGAAGTCATCGCCAAGGTCAGGGCGGGCGGCCGGGACAGCCTCACGGAGGCCGAAAAAGAGGTGGTCCCGCCCCTCGACCTCGGGCTCGAGGACCATCGGGCCCTGATGCGCGCGATCTTCGGTGAAAGCGATATCCCCCACGAGATGAAGGGCGGGGAGGCGGCGTTCGACAAGATGTTCGAGGGGCTTTATCGCGCCCAGGTCGCCTGGGACGAGGTCATGGCGGCGAACGCGATCCGCGGCGCCGAAGCCTCGAAGTCACGGCTGGTCGTATTGGCGGGATCCGGGCACATGATCTACGGCCTGGGGATCAACCGCCGGGTGCATGATCGTAACCGCCTGCCCTTCGGGACCGTCGTGGCCGTGACCGCCGGACCCGCCGGAGAAGCGGCCGTCGTCGCCCGGAGCCTGGCGGATTTCGTCTATGGGGTCCCCGAAGAGAAGCGGCCGGCTTTCCCGGCCGTCGGGCTGGCCCTCAAAAAGTTCGAAGGCTTGAATAATCCGGTCATCGAGCGCCGGCCGATCGACGGCGTCGCCGTGGGACAGGATTTTGAGAAGGGCGACGTCATTCTGTCTGTCGATGGCCGGGAATTCCCGGATATCAACGCGCTGCGGATGTATCTCGCGGGGTTCAAATGGGGCGAGGCCTGCCGCTTCCGCCTGCTGCGCGGCGCCGCGGTGAAAGACGTCGACCTCAAGTTCAGGGAAGCCCCGGCCGCGACCCCGGAAATGCCTCCGGCCAAAGGAGGACAGTGATGAGCGTCACGCGGCCGGCCGCCGCCGTCCTCGTCTTCGGCCTGAGCTTTGGGACCATCGGCGCCACGGCGCTGCCGCCGGCCGGCGACCTGGTCAAGACGCCCGCCGAAGAGGCGGGTTACACGCGCTATAGCCAGAACGAGGACATCGCCCGGTTCCTGAGCGCGCTCGATTTTTCCTCGCCGCAGGTGGTCGTGGGCGCCTTTGGCAAGACGCTGGCCGTTGAGGGTTTTCTGTCGCGCGACATCTTCCTGGCGATCGTCAACGAAGAGGGGGCCGGCTCGGTGGAGCGGCTGAATCGGGCCAAGCCCACGATTCTCGTCTTCGCCTCTCAGCATGGAAACGAGCAGTCTGGCAAGGAAGCGGCGCTCCGGCTGGCCAGGGACCTGGCCGTGGGCGAGCTCCGACCGCTCCTCAAGAGCCTCAATTTCCTGATCATGCCGCAAACCAATCCCTACGGCAACTGGTTCGACCGGCGGGAGAACGAGCAGGGGCTCGACCTCAACCGGGACCACGTCAAGCTCGAGTCTCCCGAGGCCCGGGCCATCCACCGCGTCTTCCGGTACTGGATGCCCGAGGTGACCCTGGACCTCCACGAGAAGGGCGACGACTACTACCGGGTCTCGCTCGGCTGCGTCTCGAACGTCAACATCGCCGCGCCGATCCAGGAGCTCGAGAGGTCGGTGATCCTCGCCGACGTCGAGAAGAGCCTGGCCAAGAGCCGGGTGACCTTCCACGAATACCTCGTCACGGAGGAGATGGGCGTCAACACCGCGGCCGGCGCGAACCTCCGGCCGGAGGAGCGCGCCGGCCGCGAGGAGATGACCCGCTACAGCACGACCGACCTTAACGACGGCCGGAACAGCCTGGGCATCTACGAAACTCTTTCGTTCATCCAGGAGTGCGCCTCCCGCCAAGACCTGGCCACGCTCGAAGACAGGTCTCGCTGGCAGTACCTCGGAGCGCGTTTCTTATGCGAGGCGGTGGCTCGGCGCTCGGCCGAGGTCCTGGCTCTCGTCCGGAACCGCCGGGCGGCGCTTCTGGAGGATGCGAAGGCCGGCCGGGGAGGCGAGACGGTCCTGAGGATGGATTTTGTGCGCGACGAGAAACAACCGGTGCTGACTGTCCGCCGGTTCGAGGGGACGGAGAGCCCGGTGCGCGGGATCCTGAAGGTGGACAAGAAAGCCGGCGATCCGGTCCTGGCTTCGGATCTCGCGCCGGCCCCCGCGCCGCGGGAATACCAGGTCATAACGGATGTCATCAAGAACTGGTTCCCCGGTGTCGCCCCGAGATTGGCCGTGCCGAGCCCCCGAGGCTATCTCATCCCGGCGGCCCGCGGCAAGGTGGTCGACTGTCTGCTCGCTCACGGCATCGAGGTCGGCCTGCTGGCCGGCGATCTCAACCTGAATGTCGAGACGTATCTCGCGCTCGAAGTCACGCCGGCCGGGCACGATTATCTGCCGCCGCTCAAGATCGAAGTGAAAAAGGAAGCGCGATCGATCCTGGCGAAAAAGGGAGATTATTTTGTATCCTGCTGGCAGCCGGCCGCCGGCCTTATTCCGTGCCTGCTCGAGCCCCAGAGCGATTACGGCCTGATCCGCTACCGGTCGTTTGGCCTCCTCCCGGAAGCGGGGAGCTATTACGTCGTCAGCCGGATCGTCGAGCCGGCGAAGCTTTCCGTCATTCCCTACCGCCCCTGGGGAACCGCTCTTTAGGGCCCCCTCCAGCCAACCTCCTCACTCACGGGGAGGCGGACTTAAAGAAATGGGGATTGGCCCAAAGAGGGCCTGTCCCCGGATCTTTTATATCCGCAGGTGAATGCCCAGCCGGTCGCCCAGGGCGAAATTGACCGCGATCCGGAGCATCTGCGGCAGGGACAGGGGAGTGGTCCCCACTTCGACCTTTCCCGCCTTGACGGCGGCGATGATTGAGGGGATATCTTTTTCCGCATCGACGAGCGAATAGGTGAATCCAACCTGCCAGATGTTGTGGCAATCCGATGACCCGACGAGCGGCTTTCCCGAGGCTCTGGCGGCGTCGACGGCCCGCTGGTTCGGGTCGATCAGGCGGCTGTAAAAAAACGAGAACTCGACGGCGTCGAACAGGCTGATGTTTTCGGCGAGCTTCGACCACAGGCACTTGAGCCCTGGGTAGTAGGGATGGGGAGCGATGACGAGACTCGTTTCGCTGCGGACAGCCGGGAGCTCGTCGAGTGAGGTCAGGCCCGGGTTCTGGGCGAACGGCGGATTGATCACGACGACATGCTTTCCGGAGAGGGTCAGCTCGACGCCGGGGACGAGCAGGACGTTGCGGGCCGCCGCGTAGTCCGCGAGCCCCGGCCGGTCCGTGACGATGTTGTGGTTGGTGATGGCGATCGCGTCATAGCCCAGCCCGGCGGCCCGGTCGATCAGCTGCTCCGAACTGAAATCGATGTAGTCCTCCGGGTCGTCCGCGGTGTGCGTATGAAAGTCGACCTTGAGCTTTTTACGTGTCACGGGGAGAGTGATCGTTTTCTTAAATTAACTCAGACGAACCGGAACTCTTAAGGGCCACGACCCGGCGGAGTCGGATGGGGATGAGCCCCGAAGACCCCCGTAGCGGAGGGGGGCCCGTCGGCTCTGCCGATGGGGGAACCGACGGGACTGGTTCCCGGGGGCCGGGGGGAAAGGGGCTCATCCCCATCCGACTCCGCCCATTGTTGGCCGCCTCAGCCCTTGCCGAGGGCTTCCTTGACCTTGCGGCCGATGTCGGCCGGGCTCTTGGCTACGTGCACTCCCGCGTCCTCGAGCGCCTGCATCTTTTCCTTGGCCGTTCCCTTGCCGCCGGCGATGATGGCGCCGGCGTGGCCCATCCGCCGCCCGGGCGGGGCGGTCTGGCCGGCGATGAAGCTCACGACGGGCTTGGTGAATTCCTTCTTGATGTAGGCCGCGGCCTCTTCCTCGGCCGTGCCGCCGATCTCGCCGATCAGGATGACCGCCTCGGTATCCTTGTCCTTCTTGAAGAGCTTGAGGAGATCGATGTATTTCAGCCCGACGATCGGGTCGCCGCCGATGCCGACGGCCGACGACTGGCCGAACCCGACCTTGCTCACCTGCTGGACGGCCTCGTAGGTCAGCGTCCCGGAGCGGCTGATGATGCCGATCGAGCCGGGCGTGTGGATGTGGCCGGGCATGATCCCGATCTTGCACTTGCCGGGCGAGATGATGCCCGGGGTGTTCGGGCCGATGAGCGAGACGGGCCGGGTCCGCAGAAACGTCTTGGCCTTGATCATGTCGAAGGTCGGGATGCCCTCGGTGATACAGACGACCACGGCCAGGCCGGCCGCGGCCCCTTCCATGATCGCGTCGGCCGCCGCGAACGGCGGCACGAAGATGGCCGAGGCGTTGGCGCCGGTCTGAGCGACCGCGTCGGCGACGGTGTTGAAGACGGGGACGCCGAGGTGGGTGGTCCCGCCCTTGCCGGGCGTCACGCCGGCGACGACGTTGGTCCCATATTCGATCATCCGCTGCGTATGGAATGTCCCTTCACCGCCCGTGATGCCCTGGACGACGACCCGCGTTCTCTTGTCGATGAGGATGCTCATGGTCTTCTCCTGTCCACTCCGCTCACTTCGCCAGGCCGACGACCTTCTTCGCGGCGTCCTTCATGCTCGAGGCCGGCGTGAAGGCCAGCCCGGAGTCCTTGAGGATCTTCTTGCCCAGCTCGACGTTCGTCCCTTCGAGCCGGACGACGATCGGGATCCTGGTGCCGAGCTCCCTGGCCGCCTTGACGATGCCGTTGGCGATCATGTCGCAGCGGACGATCCCGCCGAAGATATTGACGAGCGCCGCCTTGACGCTCTTGTCCGAGACGAGGATCTTGAAGGCGTTGGTGACCGCCTCCTCGGTGACTCCGCCGCCGACGTCGAGGAAGTTGGCCGGATTGCCGCCCGAGTACTTGATGATGTCGGTCGTCGCCATGGCCAGCCCCGCCCCGTTCACCATGCAGCCGACGTTGCCGTCGAGCTTGATATAATTGAGGTTGTATTTCGAGGCTTCGACTTCGAGCGGCTCCTCCTCGTCCAGGTCGCGGAGCGCCTGGATATCGGGATGGCGCGGCACGGCGTTATCATCGAAATTCATCTTGGCGTCGAGCGCCAGCACGTTCCCCTGGCTCGTCACGACGAGCGGGTTGATCTCGGCCAGCGAGGCGTCGGTCGCCTGGAAAGCCCGGTACAGGTTCGCCAGGAGCTTGACCGCCTGCTTGAATGTGTCGCCGGCCAGTCCGAGCTTGAAGGCCAGGTTCCTGGCCTGGAAGCCGGCGAACCCGGCGGCCGGGTTGATCCATTCCTTGAAGATGAGTTCGGGGTGCTCGGCGGCGACCTTTTCGATCTCCATCCCGCCTTCTGTCGAGGCCATGATGACGGGGCATTCCTTCTCCCGGTCGATGACGATGCCGAGATAGAGCTCCCGGGCGATGCCCAGCGCCTCTTCCACGAGCAGCCGTTTGACGATTTTGCCCTGCGGCCCGGTTTGGTGGGTGATGAGCGTCATCCCGAGAATCTTGCCGGCCAGGGCCCGCGCTTCCTCCACCGACTGGGCGACCTTGACGCCGCCTCCCTTGCCCCGTCCCCCGGCGTGGATCTGCGCCTTGACGACGACCGGCGGGCCGATCTTGGCGGCGATCTCTTTGGCTTTGTCCGGCGTTTCCGCCAGCTCGCCGCGGGGAATGGCGACCCCATGCTGGCTGAGGATGTGCTTGGCTTGATACTCGTGGATTTTCACGTTGGGTGTACCTCCGGTAGTGGATTACTCAACCCTCGTTCGGGGACGGTCCCGGCGCGGGACTGCCCTCAACGCTCTTTCTATTCGACCCGATACTTCTTCTTTCCTTCCTCGTAGAGGTCGCCGCCGTACATGTCGTTGATGACGATGCACGGGAAATCCTTGACCTTGAGCCGGATGACGGCCTCGGGCCCGAGCTCCGGATAGGCCACGACTTCCGAGCCCACGATGCTCTTCGAGATCAGGGCCCCCGCTCCGCCGACGGCCGCCAGGTAGACGGCCTTGTGCTTCTTCAAAGCCTCCCGGACTTCCTTGCTCCGCGATCCCTTGCCGATGGTGCCTTTCAGGCCCAAGGCGTGGAGCGTGGGCGCATAGGAGTCCATGCGGTAGCTCGTCGTCGGCCCGGCCGAGCCGATGGGCTTTCCCGGCCGCGCCGGCGTCGGCCCCACATAATAGATCAGCTGGCCCTTGACGTCGACGGGGAGCTCCTTGCCCTCCTTGATCAGGTCGATGAGCTTCTTGTGGGCGGCGTCCCGTCCGGTCAGGAGGTACCCGCTGATGAAGACCTTGTCGCCGGCGCGCAGGCCCTCGATGACCGGGTCGGAAACAGGCGTCTGGATTCTGTGTTCGGCCATTGTCTCACCTCTCCGTGCGGGCTCGTATCTCCGGGCAGCCGGCCTCCGTCTGTCTAGAGCTTGGTCTCCGCCACCGTGTTCCTGACGACGCCGGCCGTTTTCTGGAGCATGGCCATCTCGTCATCCGCGAGCTTGATCTCGAAGATCTTCTCCAGGCCCTTGGCGCCGATCAGGACGGGGACGCCGATGAACAGCCCGTGGATGCCGTACTCGCCCTCGCACAGGGCGGCGGCCGGCAGCACCCGGCGCTTGTCCTTGAGATAGGACTCGGCCATGATGATCGCGCTCCAGGCGGGGGAGAAGAACGCCGAACCCCTGCCGAACAGCTTGACGATCTCGGTGCCGGCCTCGCGGGTCCGGAGGACGAGCTTGTCGATCTGCTCTTTGGTCGCGATCTCGGTGAGAGGCACGCCGCCGACCGTGGTCAGCCGGGGCAGCGGGACCATGTCGGGGCCGTGACCGCCGAGGACGGTCCCGGCGACGTCGGCCACGGACACGCCGAGCTCCATGGCGATGAAGGCGCGCCAGCGGGCGGTGTCGAGCGTCCCGGCCATGCCGACGACCTGGTGCTTGGGAAAGCCGGTCAGCTTGTAGAAGGCGTAGACCATGGCATCGAGGGGATTGGTGACGACGATGCAGAAAGCCTTGGGCGCGTATTGCTTGATGCCCGCCGCCGCGTTCGTGATGATGGCGATGTTGGTGGCCAGCAGGTCTTCCCGGGTCATCCCGGCGACGCGCGGCTTGCCCGCGGTGATGATGCAGACGTCCGCGCCCTCGATGTCCTGGTAATCGCCCGTGCCGCTGATTTTGGCGTCGTAGTTGCCGTGCGGCGCCATCTCCATCAGGTCGAGCGCCTTCCCCTTGGCGGGGTTGACGAAATCGCCGATGTCCAGGACGACGATATCGCCGAGCTCCTTCATGGCCGCCAGCATGGCCAAATTCTGGCCGATCTGGCCGCCGCCGATCAGAGCGATCTTGTTCCTTTGATGGTGCATCAAAACCTCCTCTTTAAGCCGAGAATATGATCATGACGAGAATTAGCCTCTGCCGGACTCGAGTACTCCAAAATATATTGAAATTCCGGACCGGAGTCAACCTGGAATCGGCGAGCCCTAGACCTTGACGTAACCTTCCCACCGCTTCTCGAGCCCGGGGTCCTGGAGCGTCTCCATCAGGTAGTCGGTAAAGGCCATGCCGGTGGCGCCGGTCGGCCGCCCCGTGACCACGAGCTTCTTCTCGTACTGGCCGCAGACGTCGAGGGCCATCTCGAGCTGTCGGCCCCGCTCGGTGAACCCGATGTGGTTGATGAGCATGGCCGCGGCCCGGATCATCGAGGCCGGGTCGGCGTACTGGGCGCGGCCCTCCTTGACCATGCGCGGGGCCGAGCCGTGGATGGCCTCGAACATGGCGTACCGCTTGCCGATGTTGGCGCTGCCCGCCGTGCCCACGCCGCCCTGGAACTCGGCGGCCTCGTCGGTGAGGATGTCGCCGTAGAGGTTGGGCAGGACCATCACCTGGAAGTCGCGGCGGCGTTTCTCGTCGACCAGCTTCGCCGTCATGATGTCGATATACCAGTCGTCGACCTCGATCCCCGGGTACTCCTTGGCGATCCGGTAGAAGTTCTCGAGGAAGCGGCCGTCGGTCGTCTTGACGACGTTGGCCTTGGTGATGCAGGTGACGCGGCGTCCGGCCGTTCTTCTTGGCGTGCTCGAACGCCAGACGGCTGATGCGCTCTGCGCCCGGCGCCGTGATCAGCCGGAAATCGATGGCGATGTTCGTCGTCGACCTCGATCCCGTACGGGCCGAGGGCGTAGAGATCCTCGGTGTTCTCCCGGAAGAAGATCCAGTCGATGCCCTGCTCGGGGAACGCGGACCGGACGGACGTTGGCGAACAGGTCGAGCTCCTTCCGCATGGCGACGTTGCAGCACTCGATGTTCGGCCAGGGGTCGCCCTTGCGCGGCGTCGTCGTCGGGCCCTTGAGCGTGACGTGATATTTCTTGATCTCGGCCAGGACATCGTCAGGGATGGGCTTCATGACAGGCGGCGCGGTTCTCGATGGTCAGACCCTCGATGTCGTTGATCTCACCTTGCCGGTCTTGACCTCGTCCCGGAGCATGAATTCGAGGACGCGCTGGGAGTCCTTGGCGATGAAGGGGCCGATGCCGTCGCCGCCGATGATCCCGATCTTGATGGGTTTGAGCGTCGCGGTAGTCGATCCAGTCCGGCAGCGTTCTTGAGGGCTTCCATGCGTTTCATCTGGACCTCGAGGAGCTTTCCGAAATGCTCCTGGGCCCTGGCGATGGCGGCTTTATCCATGATTTTCCCTCCCTTACAAAACCAGGATTCTTCTTTTCTGCGAAACAATTTTATAATTTCGCGGAGGGAAAAGCAACTTGTTCCGGCCGGCTTCCGGACCGGCTTTGACAAAGTCCGCCGAACGGCTTATACAGGTGATTACGATCACGGATCCGCTGATGTCCTGGGACTTGGCCAGGACTGAAACTTACGAAGGGAGGACGGCCATGCTGGAGAGTTATTTCAAGCAGGAAGTTGAGAGGAAAAACTCGGAATTCCGCCCCTGCCTCTCAGCCCCGAGGAGACGGCCGAGGTCTGCCGGCTCCTCGAGAGCCCGCCGGCCGGGGAGGCCGGCCTCCTGCTGGCCCTTCTCAGGGGCCGCGTTTCTCCCGGCGTCGATCCCTCGGCCAAGGTCAAGGCGGAGTGGCTTGATGAAATCGCGCACGGCCTGGCGGTCTCGCCCGTCGTCTCGCAAAAAGACGCGGTCTTTCTCCTCGGGACGATGCTCGGCGGCTATAACGTCGAGCCGCTCGTCGAGTTCCTGGACAACGAGGAGCTCGCCGCGGCCGCCGCCGAGGCCCTGAAGCATATCATTCTTGTTTACGGCGCCTTGGACAAGATCGTCGAAAAAGCCCTCTGGAACAAGCACGCCAGGACGTCCTTGCGTCCTGGGCGGAGGGCAAGTGGTTCCTCGACCGGCCGGGCATCCCCGACCGACTGACCCTTAAAGTCTTCAAGGTGGACGGCGAGATCAATACGGACGATTTCTCCCCGCCCGGCAAGCCTCGACCCGTCCGGACATCCCTCTCCACGCGCTCTCGATGGGGGAGACGCGCTTCCCCGGCGGTCAACGCCGTGATCCGGAAGTTTCGCGAGGAAGGCCATGGTGTCGCCTTCGTGGGCGACGTCGTCGGCACCGGTTCGTCGCGGAAATCGGCCTGCAACTCGCTCATGTGGCACATCGGCGAGGACATCCCGTTCATCCCGAACAAGCGCCGCGCCGGCGTCGTCATCGGCGGGCTGATCGCTCCGATCTTCTTCAACACGACCGAGGATTCGGGCGGCCTGCCGCTCACCGCCGATGTCTCGAAGCTCAAGACCGGCGACGTCATCAGTCCTCGATACCAAGGCCGGCGAAATCCGGAACGAGAGCGGCGAGGCCGCCGTCCGGTTTGAATTCAAGCCGCCCACCCTCCGGGATGAGTTTCGCGCCGGGGGGCGTCTCAACCTGATCATCGGCCGTAAGTTGACGAACAAGGCGCGCCGGGCGTTGGGCATGGAGGATGCGACCTTCTTCATAGCGCCCCGGAATCCCACGGCCAAGCCGGGCCAGGGGTATTCCCAGGCGCAGAAGATCGTGGGCCAGGCCTGCGGCGCTCCCGGCGTCCTGCCGGGGACGGCCTGCGAGCCGAAGATGACCACGGTCGGCTCCCAGGACACGACCGGCCCGATGACGGCCGACGAGCTCAAGGAGCTGGCCTGTCTCGAGTTCCAGGCGGATCTCTTCATGCAGTCGTTCTGCCATACGGCGGCCTATCCCAAGGCGGCCGACGTCAAGATGCATCAGGCGCTGCCCCGGTTCATGGTCGACGCGCAAGGGGGTGGCGCTCAAGCCCGGCGACGGGATCATCCATTCCTGGCTCAACCGGCTTCTCCTGCCGGACACGCTGGGAACGGGCGGCGATTCCCATACGCGGTTCCCCGTCGGCCTGAGCTTCCCGGCCGGGTCCGGGCTGGTCGCCTTCGCCGGCGCCCTGGGCTTCATGCCCCTCGACATGCCCGAATCGGTGCTCGTGAGATTCTAGGGGGAGCCTCAACCCGGGGATCACGCTCCGGGACGTGGTCAACGCCATCCCGCTATTTCGCCATCGAAGCGGGGCCTGCTCACGGTCGCGAAAAAGGGGAAAAAGAACATCTTCAACGGCCGGGTCCTCGAGATGGAGGGGATCGCGGGCCTGACCGTCGACGAGGCCTATGAGCTGACCGACGCTTCGGCCGAACGCTCGGCGGCCGGGAGCGTCATCGCGCTCGAACCGGCGCAGGTTGCGAAAAACCTGAGAAGCAATATCGCCTTGATGAACCGGATGATCGCCGAGGGCTACCAGGACAGGGACACACTCAGGCGCCGGATCGAAAGCTGCGAGAAGTGGCTGGCCGCGCCGGCGCTCCTCGAGAGGGATAAGGGCGCCGAATACGCCGCCGTCCTGGAGATCGACCTGGCCGGGATCAAGGAGCCGATCCTGGCCTGTCCCAACGACCCCGACGACGTCAAGCTCCTGTCCGAGGTGGCGGGCGACAGGATCGACGAGGTGTTCATCGGCTCGTGCATGACGAACGTCGGGCACTTCCGGGCGGCGGGGAAGCTGCTCGACGGAGCGGGCGGCCTGCCGACGAGGGTCTGGTTGACGCCGCCGACTAAAATGGACCAGGCCCAGCTCATGAAAGAGGGCTATTACGCGATCTTCAATGCGGCCGGGGCCAGGGTCGAGATCCCCGGCTGTTCCCTCTGCATGGGCAACCAAGCCAGGGTCCGGCCCAAAGCGACGGTCATCTCTACCTCGACCCGGAATTTCGATGACCGGATGGGCGACGGTGCCCGCGTCTACCTGGGCTCGGCGGAGCTCGCGGCCATGGCCGGCATCAAGGGGGCGCTGCCGACGGCGGCGGAGTATTTCTCCTCTTACAACGGGAAGCTTTTGTCGGACAGGGAGAGGATCTATCGGCCCTTGGACTTTGCCGAGATGGGCGATTTTACGCTCCATTATACCGGCGCCCGCTTCTAGAGTCAGAGAGAGAAAGCGGCCGGCGGCGTTTCAGGGGCGCGTAATATCGCGCCGTGTTCTAACGGGCCGGCCCGCAAAGGAGAGCTGATGATCGACCTCACAGGAAAGACAGCCCTGATCACGGGCGGCTCGCGGGGGATCGGCCGCGCCACCGCGATCCTCATGGCCCGCGCCGGCGCCGACGTCGCGGTCGGCTATCAAGCCAACGAGGCCGCCGCGGCGGGCGTCAAGGAGGAGGTCGAGCGGCTTGGACGGAAGTGCCTGCCGCTCCGCGCCGACATCTCGAAGGAAGCCGAGGTCCGGTCGGCGGTCGAACGGCTGGTCCGGGAATTCGGCCGGATCGATATCCTGGTCAACAACGCCGGGATCTGGACTTATCTCGAGATCGGGTCCGGGGACGCCGCGGCCTGGAAGGAGACGATGGCCGTCAACCTGGACAGCGTCTTCTATTTCACCGATGCGGTCGTGCCGCATATGAAAAGGCAGGGCGGCGGCCGGATCATCAACGTCGGCTCCACGGCCGGTGTCAGGGGCGAGGCTTTTCACTCCCACTACGCCGCCACCAAAGGCGCCGTCCAGGCGCTGACCAAGTCCTGGGCCGCGGAGTTCGCCCCGTCCGGCATCCTGGTCAACTGCGTGGCCCCCGGCTGGGTGGACACCGACATGTGCACCGAGGTCTTCGGCGACGCTGCCTTCAAGGAACGCGTGCGGCAATCGATCCCCCTGAAGAGGATCCCTCCTCCCGAGGACATCGCCGGCCCGATCGTCTTCCTGGCCTCGGACCTCAGCCGGCACATCACCGGGGCGATCATCAACGTCAACGGCGGCTCCGTCCTCTGCGGCTAGGCTCGGAGCTGATCCGGGCGCAGAAGCTGATCCGACGCCGTCGTTCGGTCGGCTTTCCCGAGGAAGCATCTTCTGCGATGATGCGATGCCAAGGGGGCTTCGCGGGGTGGCATGACGCGCCATGACAGGACCCTCTTCGACGAATAACAATCACACGAAAAGAGATGCTGGCCTCTCCCGGATGGACTTGCCAAGGCCGCGCGATTTTGCTACCTTTGGCTCAGGTCCCGCGAAGGAGGACAGCATGGAGGAAGAAGTCGGCCGGATCAGCCACTATTTTTCCCGGATCAATGTCGGAGTGGTCGAGCTGACGAAGGGCGGCTTGAAGGTGGGGGACACGATCCACGTCAAGGGGCACACCACGGATCTTTATCAGAAGATCGATTCCATGCAGATGGAGCACGCCGCCGTTCAAGCCGCCGATGTCGGCGAGTCGTTCGGGCTCGAGGTCGGATCCCAGGTCCGCCAGCATGACCTGGTCTTCAAGCACACGGAGGATTGAAGAGAAATTCGCCCGGAGCCGAGGAGTCTGACTGAAATGGGGAAAAAGCGGCAGAACCCGCCTGCGCTCGACCGGGAATACGAGAGCTGGAAGCGGAATTCCTACTCCCGCGCCGCCCAGGCCTGCGGCGCCCGGGGCGGGTTTTCGACCGTCTCCGGAAGGCCGATCAAGGAGCTCTACACTCCGGCCGACCTGCCCGGGTTCAACTATCTCCGGGACCTCCATTTTCCCGGCGAATACCCGTTCACCCGCGGCGTCCACCCGACGATGTACCGGGGACGGCCCTGGACCATGCGGCAGTTCTCGGGATTCGGGACGGCCGAAGACACGAATATGCGGTACAAGTACCTCCTCGCCCACGGCCAGACCGGCCTGAGCGTGGCCTTCCATCTGCCGACCCTCATGGGCCTCGATTCGGACCATCCTTTGGCCAAGGGCGAGGTGGGCAAGTGCGGCGTCGCCGTCGACACGCTGGCCGATATGGAGGTCCTGTTCGCCGGCCTGCCGCTCGACAAGATCACGACCTCGATGACGATCAACGCTCCGGCCGCGGTGCTCTGGGCGATGTACATCGCGGTCGCCGAAAAACAGGGCGTCCCGTCCCGCGTCATTTCGGGCACGATCCAGAACGATATCCTCAAGGAGTACATCGCCCAAAAGACCTTCGTCTTTCCGCCGCGCCCGTCGATGAAGCTCATCGTCGACACGATGGAATTCGGCTCCCGGGAGGTCCCCCGCTGGAACACGATCTCCATCTCCGGCTACCACATCCGCGAGGCCGGGTCGACGGCCGCCCAGGAGCTGGCCTTCACCCTGAGGGACGGCATCGAATATGTCGAGTGGGCGCTCGAGCGCGGGCTCAAGATCGATGAGTTCGCCCCCCGGCTCTCTTATTTTTTCAACTCCCACAACGATTTCTTCGAGGAGATCGCCAAGTTCCGGGCGGCCCGGCGCATCTGGGCGGAGGTCATGCGGGACAGGTTCGGGGCCCGGCAGCCCAGGTCCTGGTGGCTGAGGTTCCATACCCAAACCTCGGGAGTATCGCTCACGGCGCAGCAGCCCTACAACAATATCGTCCGGGTCGCGCTGCAGGCCCTGGCAGCCGTCCTGGGAGGCACGCAATCCCTGCACACGAATTCGCTGGACGAAACCTACGCCCTGCCTTCGGAAGACGCGGTGACCATCGCCCTGAGGACGCAGCAGGTCATCGCCCACGAGAGCGGCGTCACGAACACGGCCGACCCCCTGGGCGGCTCGTATTTCGTGGAGGCGCTGACGAATGACATGGAGAGAGAGGCGAAGGACTACATCCGCCGGATCGATGACATGGGGGGAATGGTCCAGGCGATCGATCTCGGTTTTCCCCAGAAGGAGATCGCCGACAGCGCTTATTCCTACCAGAAAGCGGTCGAGGCCCGGGACAAGGTGATCGTCGGGGTGAACGCCTTCGAAATGGCCCACGAGCCCATCTCCCTGCTGGAGATCAACGAAGCCGTCGCCCGGCAGCATCTGGCGCGGCTCAGAGCGGTGAAGAAGGCCCGCCATCAGGCCCGCGCCCGCCGCTCGCTCGCCGACCTGAAGCGGGCCGCCCGCGACGGGCTGAACCTCATGCCCCAGCTCCTTATCTGCGTCAAGGCCTACGCGACCTTGGGGGAGATCATGGACACCCTCAAGGACGTCTACGGGGAGTACGAGGAGCCGGTCACCTTTTAGGAGGTTTCATGCCAGGCAAAAAAATCAGAGTCCTGATCGCCAAGCCGGGGCTCGACGGACATGACCGCGGGGCCAAGGTCATCTGCCGGGCCCTCCGGGACGCGGGGATGGAAGTGATCTATACGGGACTGCGCCGCACGCCCGAGGAGATCGTCAGCGCCGCCATCCAGGAGGATGTGGACGTCATCGGGCTGAGCATCCTCTCGGGCGCGCATCCCATTCTCTTCCCGAAGATCATCAGCCTCCTCAGGAGAAACAAGGCCGGGGACATCCCGGTGATCGCCGGCGGGATCATCCCCGAAAAGGACATCGCCGCGATGAAAAAAGCGGGCATCCAGGAGATCTTCCTGCCCGGGACGACCACCCAGGCCATCGTCGACTGGATCACCGCCCGCCTGGCGGGGGCAAAAAACATTGAATTCCGCCGATTTAAGCCTTGACATTGATTTTTCAATCTGTTAATCAAGGGGAGGTACCATGGCGAAGAAGTTCCTGTCCTTCATCATCGTCCCCCACTGCGCCCAGAAATTCAAGACCATCACGCTTTCCCAGAAGGTCATCAAGTGCTCGGGGACCGTTCTCGGCCTCGGCTTTCTCGTCCTGATCGCCTTCCTCGTCGATTACGCCACCATGAACGTCACCCGGGCGAAATACAAGGGCTTGCTCCGGGAGAACGCCGAGCAGAAAAAGCTGATTTCGGATTACGAAAGCTCGATCTTCAAGCTCCGGGATGTGGTGAAGAACTTCGAGAGCTACGCCAAGAAGCTCAACGTCATGGCGGGGCTCCGCTCGCCCGAGGTCATCGAGGAGCTGGGCATCGGCGACGGCGACACCTCCCAATTGAGCACCCCCATGGAGGACGTCGCGGCCCCGGCGGCCGCCGGGCAGAACATCTCCCTCCAGGACGCCAAGGTCTTGACGGAAAGGGCCAAGGACGTCACCAAGAGCCTGGATATCCTCTCCAAGTATTTCGAGACCCAGACCGCCCAGCTCGCCTCGACGCCCACCATCTGGCCGACCATCGGCTGGGTCAGTTCGGCGTTTTCCTTCCGGGATGATCCGTTCACGGGAAAGCGGGCCTTTCATTACGGCATCGATATCGCCACGAACTTCGGGAACCCGATCGTGGCTTCGGCCGACGGCATCGTGCTCTCCCTCGGCACGGATAAGATCCTCGGCCGGAACATCATCATCGGTCACGGCGCGGCGATGACGACCCACTATCTCCACCTGAGCAAGTTCCTGATCAAGGCCGGGGAAAAAGTGAAGCGCGGCGACGTCATCGGGCTGGTCGGAAAATCCGGCAAGGCCATGGGGCCTCACCTCCATTACGAGGTCAGGATCAACAACAAGCCGGTCAATCCCTACGACTATATCCTCGAAGAGTAGCTCCTCTTCTCCGCTTCTTAACCCAAGATATCGCCGGGGGCGAGCCTTGTGCCGCGGAGGAATTCGGCCGCTCCCAGCGCCTTTTTATTCTCCCTCTGAAGGCGCTCGACGGTGAAGACGGTCGCGTCCCCGCAGCACACAGCGACCCCGCTCCCGGCGGCCGAGGCGACCTGTCCGGGCGGGCCGCACTGGACGGCGTCGCCGGCGGCCCGGCCGGAGTGGAGGATGAGGCGCCGGCCTCTCCAGAAGGTGAACGCTCCCGGCCAGGGAGAAAAGGCCCTGACCATCCTCTCGATCTCCACCGAGCTCTTGGTCCAGTCGATCCGTCCCTGCTCTTTTTTCAATCGGGGCGCCGGAGTCGCCAGCCGGTGGTCCTGAGGGACCCGCGGCAGGCGGTCGATCCGATCGAGCGTGGCGGTCAGAAGCTCCGCGCCCACCCGGGCCAGCCGGGCTTCAAGCTCGCCGGCCGTCTCCCTCGGCCGGATCTCGACTTCCTCGCGGCTCAGAATGTCTCCCTCGTCCATCCTCTCGTCGAGCTCGAAAATGGTGACCCCCGTCCTGGGCTCTCCGTTCAGGATGGCCCACTCGACCGGGGCGGCGCCGCGGTGCTTCGGAAGCAGGGAGAAGTGGAGGTTTACCGATTTCCACCGCGGAAGATAGATGACGGAGGCCGGCAGGATCTGTCCGTAAGCGACGACGACGTTGATATCGGGAGCCGCGGCGCGAAGCGCCTCGAGGAAGACGGTGTCATTCCGGACCTTGGCCGGCTGCAGGACGGGGATCCCGCGGCCGAGGGCGGAGGCCTTTACGGGAGGTGCGGAGGTCGATTTCCCGCGGCCCGCGGGCCGGTCGGGCTGGGTGACGGCCAGGACGATCTCGTGGCCCGCCTCGAGCAGTTTTTCGAGGGAGGGGAGAGCGGCCGCCGGGCTCCCGAAGAAGGCGATTCGCATCCTGGTCAGGTCAGGCGGAGTCTTCTTGAAGCTTTTTGAGCTTCTTCTTGACCAGTGTTTTCTTGAGGGGGGTCAGGTTTTCGATGAACAAGCGGCCATCGATATGGTCGATCTCGTGGCAGAAAACCCTGGCCAGCGGCCCTGTGGCGGTGATCTCTTTTTCGCGGCCTTCGAGGTCGAGCCCCCGGACCTTGACTTGCGCCGGCCGGCGGACCATCTCATTGATGCCCGGAACTGACAGACAGCCCTCCTCGCCGTAATCCTCGCCCTCCTTTTCCACGATCTCGGGGTTGACGAGGATGTGGAGCTGTTCCGGCCGCTCGCCGACCGAAAGGTCCACGGTGATCACCCTCCGGCTGACGCAGACCTGGGGCGCGGCCAGGCCGATCCCCGGGGCGGCGTGCATGGTCAGCACCATGTCGTGGGCCAAGGTGCGGATCTCGTCGTCGATCTCCCGCACGGGCTCGGCGCGGCGGTGGAGGACCGGGTGTCCGTAGGTGATGATCTTGAGTACAGGCATCGCCTCTATTTTAGATAATGCGGCAACCTATTTCAAATTCGACGTCAAACGAATTCCCTATTTCTAAGGTATAGGGTCCTGTCACGGCGCATCCCTGTCCGTCCTCGCGCCTGCGGATAAGATCCAGAAGCGTCATCGATGTCACCCTTTGCCCCGGCCCTCGGGCGAACTGATAGTCAAGATCTTTTTCAGGATATTTCGCAGAATAGCGACTCCGAGTCGCTCCGCCGCTATTCTGATGGTCGCTCCAAAGACTCCGCTTCCCGCCGGTCCCCGTCGCTCCGGGCGGACAGGGACTGGCACCGTGCCACCCTCTTAAAGATTATTGGCTGTTATATCACGGCCGAGGGCGGCGGCGGCTCGTCGGCTCTGCCGGCGTGGCGGAGCGGCAGGTATATGAGGTAGAGGCCGATCAGCACCATGACGGCCAGCCCGACATAGTAGCTGGCGTTCTTGAAGACCTCCGGGATATCCGAGCCGACGACTTTCTGGAAGAACATGAACTTCCAGGCCGCCCGGACGAGCCCGGTGAGCGCCTCCCCGGCGATCAGCCCGGAAGCGAGCAGGATGCCGACATTATCGACCCTGGTCTTCTGGGCCGGGTTCAGATTCCTCCTGGCTGCAAGGCGGTCGATGATGCCTTTGATCATGCCGCCGATGAAGATGGCGAAGGTCGTCTCGAGAGGCAGATACATCCCGACGGCGACGAGCATCGGCGATTTGACCTGGACCAGGATGAAGGCGAACCCCATCAGCATGCCGACGATCACCAGCGGCCAAGCCATCTCCTTGCCGACGATACCCTGGGCCAGCGCGGCCATCAGCCCGGCTTGAGGTGCGGACAGCTCCTTGCTGCCGAAAGTGAAGGCCCCATGGAGCACGAGCAGAGGAAAATAAAGGACGAGCGAAGCGATCAGGATGCCGATGATGTCGCCGACCTGCATCTTCCATGGCGTGCCGCCCAGGATGTGCCCCACCTTGAGGTCCTGGAGCATTTCCCCGGCGACCGCCGAGGACACGCAGACGACGGCGGCGACGCCGAGCACCGCGGCGACGCCGCTCGTGCCCGTTGCCCCGACGACGACCATCAGCAGCGCCGCGACGATCAATGTCGAGAGCGTCAGGCCGGAAATGGGGTTGTTGGACGACCCGATCTGGCCGACCAGGTTCCCCGAGACCGCGGCGAAAAAGAACCCGAAAATGGCCATGACCACGGCCGCCAGGATCGCCGAGGTATAGTTCCCGGAGAACACCCGGTAGAGGAAAACCATGAGCACCACCGTCCCGGCGAGCAGGGCCAGGACGAGCCGGATGTTCAGGTCTTTCTCCAGGCGCGCGCCGGACTGCGCCTGGCCGGTCGCCTTGCGCACGTCGCCGACCGACCGCTTGATGCCGGCGCTCAAGTTCTTCCTCATCTTGAAGAGGGTGAAGCCGGCGCCCACCAGCATGCCGCCGACGGCGATCGGCCGGATGATGAACTTCCAGACATTGAACATCATGTCGGCCCAGTCGACGCCGGCCATGGCCACGCCGGGCCCGTAGAATTTCTCGACGAGCTGGGGGCCGAGGAAGTACATCAGCAGGGGAGCGAACAGCCCCCAAGCCAGGACGCCGCCGGCGAAGTTCAGGGACGCGAGGCGCGGGCCGATGATGTAGCCGACGCCGATATAGGCCGGATAGATGCCCGGGCCGGCCACGGAGATCGTCCCTCCCGCATCCACCTTGGCGGCGGTCTGGCTCGTTCCCAGGCGGACGAAGCTCGCCCCGATGTTGCCGACCTTGAAGACGAATTCCTTGGAGGCGGAGAAGACCTTGATGGCGCCCATCGCGTAGACGAGCGCCCCCGCGCCCATCGCCTGGAACAGGAACTTGGCGCCCTGGCTGCCTTTCTGGCCGGCCTTATGGATCTCCGAGGCGGCCACCGACTCGGGGAAGCCGAGCTCGGGGTCGGTGACCATGACCCGGCGGAGGAACGTCACGAACAGAATGCCCAGGAGGCCGCCGACGAACATCAAGGCGCTCGATTTGAGATAGGCGTCGAGGGTGTCGAACCTCAGCCAGGCGCCCGCGATGACGAAGGCCGGGATCGTGAAAATGGCCCCCGCGGCCACCGACTCGCCGATCGAGCCGATAGTCCGCGCCATGTTCTCTTCGAGGATGGACCCCCTCATCAGCTTCAGCACGGCCATGCCGATGACGGCGGCGGGGTAGGTGGCGGCGATGGTCATGCCGGCCCTGAGGCCGAGGTAGGCGTTGGCGGCCCCGAGGACCACGGTCAGGATCACTCCGAGAATGACGGCCTTGAGCGTGAACTCCCGGAGGCCGGTCTTTTCAGGAACGTATGGCGTGTAGTTCATCCCAGGCTCCTTTCTTCAGTCATTGCCCTATGTATATTCGAACTCGGCGATTCGAGTCAATAGAGGCCGGCGTGGGCCCCGGCAAGAAAGCTTGCAAACGGCATTCTTTCGGGATACAATAACGTCCGCTACAGGTACGATATGAGTGTGATCAGCTGGTTCAAGGACCGTCTTTTCTGTGATTTGGCCATCGACTTGGGCACGGCCAATTCCCTGGTCTACCTGAAGGGCAAGGGGATCATCGTCCAGGAGCCCTCGATCGTCGTCGTCAACAAGGTGACGGGGAAGGTCGAGGCCGTGGGCAGCCGGGCCAAGGACATGTTGGGGAAGACGCCCGCCAACGTGACGACCATCAAGCCGATGCGGGATGGCGTGATCGCCGATTTCGAGATCGCCGAGAAGATGCTCGAATACTTCATCAAGAAGGCCACCAATAACCGCGGTTTCTGGCTTCGGCCCCGGATCGTCATCGGCATCCCCACCGGCATCACCCAGGTCGAGCGGCGCGCCGTCAAGGACGTGGCCATGCGGGCCAAGGCCTCCGAGGTCTATCTCGTCGAGCAGCCGATGACCGCGGCCGTGGGCGCCGACCTGCCGATCTCCGACCCCACGGGCAACATGGTCGTCGACATCGGCGGCGGCACGACGGACATCGCCGTCATCTCGCTCGACGGCATCGTCTTCAACCACTCCATCCGGATCGCCGGGAACGAGATGGACGAGGAGATCATCCAGTACCTCAAGAAGAAATACAACCTCCTGATCGGAGAGCGCACGGCCGAGGCGGTCAAGATCCAGATCGGGTCGGCCTACCCGCTGGACGAGCCGATGACGATGGAGATCAAGGGCCGCGACCTCCGCGAAGGGATTCCCAAGACCATCGTCGTCGACGACCAGGAGATCCGGGAAGCGCTGGAAGACGTCGTCGCCTCGATCGTCAACGCCGTCCGGATCGCGCTCGAGAAAACCCCCCCCGAGCTGTCCGCCGACATCATCGACCGCGGCATCATCCTGACCGGCGGCGGCGCGCTGCTCAAGAACCTGGACAAGCGGGTTCGCGAAGAGACGCAGTTGCCCGTCTTCGTCACGGAAGACCCCCTCAAGAGCGTCGTCCTGGGCGCGGGCAAGCTCCTGGACGACCTCGACCTGCTCAAGAAGATCGCTCTCGACTAGCGGGGCGTGAAAGACAATAGGAAGTTCGCCGTTTTCTGCGGGCTGATTTTCCTGCAGCTTGTGCTGATCTCGATCCAGGTCCCCAAAGGCGGCCAAGTCACCTTTTTTGAGAAGGCCCTGTTCACCGTGTTCTCTCCTGTCGGCCGCGCGGCGGGCGGCGCGGTGGGCCGGCTGAAATCGGTCTGGTCGGGCTATGTCTACCTGCGGAACGTCGAGCTCCAGAACCAGAAGATGAGAGACGAGCTTTTCCAACTCCGGCAGGAAAACCTGATCCTGAAGCACAGGGTCCTGGAATTCCAGGGGGAGCGGGACATGCGGAAGCTCCTCGACACGGCCTCCCGCTCGATCCTCGCCGCCTCGGTGATCGGGATCGACCCCAGCCAGTATCACAAGTCCGTCATCCTCAACAGGGGTTCATCGGACGGCGTGAAGCAGGACATGGTGGTCCTGGACAGGCACGGCCGGCTCGTCGGCCGGGTGATCGATTTTGTCACGCCGGGAGAGGCGAAGGTCCAGCTCATCACCGACGAAGAGAGCGGAGTGGGCGTGCTGTCGGCCCAGAGCCGCGTCATGGGCGTCCTGGGCGGCGACGCCCGGGGACGTTGTCTCTTTAAGTATGTGCTCAAGACTAACAAGGAGGTCGCCCAGGACGAGGAGGTCGTGACCTCCGGATTTGACGGCATCTATCCCGCCGGCCTGCCCGTGGGCCGGATTGCCGCCATCAGCGAGGACCCATCCCTGTTCAAGAGGATCGTGGTCGCGCCGCACTTCGATTTCGCCGATCTCGACCGGGTGGCCGTTTTCACCGCGGACCTGCGCGATCGGTGGTGAGGGAAGGGGAGAGTGAGGAAATACCTCGAGCCGGTGCTGGCCGTTGTCCTGGCGTTCGCCCTCTACGCGACTCTCGGCAAAATCGCGCCCCCGCTCGTTCTCGTCTTCAACCCGTTTTCCTGGGTGGTGCTGTATTTCGGCCTGACCCGCGAGGAGCTTTTCGGCGCCTTTGCCGGCAGCGTCTGCGGGCTGCTCCAGGATTCGCTGACGATCGGCGTGTTCGGCGTCGGGGGCCTGAGCAAGACCCTGATGGGGTTCGCCTGCGGCTATATCTCGCGCAAAATCAACGTCGGGCCCCTCGTCCGGAACATCGTTTTCCTGTTCATCCTGGCCCTGGTCGAGCTGGCCGTCTGGAAGGGATCGGCCGCTTTCCTTTTCGGGACCCGGCTGACCGCCGATCACGGGCTGGCGTTCGTCCAGCCGGTGGTGACGGCGCTGGCGACGGCCGGCCTGTTCAGGCTAAGCGCCAAGCTCCGCCCCGAGGGCGCCTAGCCGGAGCGCCATGGATACGAACAGGGTCTACGAGGACCTGTCGCTCATCCAGCGGCGGGCGACGATCGTCGCGGTCGTCATCGGGATCATCCTGCTGTTCATAGTCCTGGTCTGCTGGAAGATCCAGATCCTGGACCACGGGAAGTATTGGGCGCTTTCCGAAGCCAACCGCTTCCGGGAGTCCGCCATCGCCGCGCCCCGGGGGCAGATCAAGGACCGCAACGAAGTGATCCTGGCTGACTACACGCCGTCCTTCAGGGCGTCGATCATCCGGGAGAACTGCCGGGACCTCGACAGGTCGATCGAGACTGTCGCCCGACTTCTCGCCATCCCGCCCGCGGAGCTTCGGCTCAGGATCGAGAAATACGCGTCGCTTCCCGCCTTCCAGCCGATCGTCGTGAAGGATAACCTCGACCTCCGGGAAGTCTCCCGGATCGAGTCCCGGCGCCTCGAACATCCGGAGCTCATCGTGGAGAACGATCCCCGCCGGTTTTACCCGTTCGGCGCCCTGGCTGCCCATGTCATCGGGTATCTCCAGGAGGTGAACGCCGGGGAGCTCGCCGGGGAGGCTTACAAAGGCAAGATGCTCGGCGACCTGGTCGGACGGGCCGGCGTGGAGCGGGAGTACGAGCCTCGGCTCACCGGCGTGAACGGCCGGCTCACCGAGCTCGTGGATAGTCAGGGCCGGTCGCGGGGCGAGACCTCGCGGGTCGAACCGGCGGCCGGAGGAGATATCTCCTTAACTCTCGACTTCGATATCCAGAAGAGGGCGAGCGAGCTCCTCGAGGGCCGGGAGGGGGCCATCATCGTCATGGACCCTCGAAACGGCGACGTTCTCGCCCTGGCCAGCTATCCCACCTACGACCCGAATAAGTTCATCACGCGGTTCACGCCCCAGGAGTGGATGGACCTGATGAACCGGCCCGACCATCCGCTCGAGAACCGCGTCATCCGCGGCCAGTACTCTCCCGGCTCGATCTTCAAGCTGGCCATGGCCGCCGGCGGGCTGGCGTTCGGAGCGGTCGTCGAATCCACGACTTTCTTTTGTCCCGGGTCCGCCCAGTTTTACGGCCGGCCGTTCGCCTGCTGGAAGGGCGGCGGACACGGCACTCTCAACCTGACCGGCGCCATCCAGAACTCGTGCAATGTCTATTTTTACAACGTCGGCCGGCGGCTGGGCGTCGACCGGATCGCCCAGGCGGCCGAGGCCTTGGGGCTGGGGGCGGAGAGGACTGGGATCGACCTCCCCGGAGAAAAGGGCGGGATCATCCCTTCCGAGGCCTGGAGCCGGAGCGTTCGCAAGTCGCCCTGGTATCCCGGCGAAACCATCTCGGTCGCCATCGGCCAGGGACCCGTGCTCGTCACACCCGCCCAGATCGCCGTTCACACGGCCATCCTGGCCAACCGCGGAAGAAGGCCGATGCCGCGGCTGCGGAGCGCGGGCGGTCCCGGCAGCGTCGCGGCGGCCGGCGCCCGGGAAGAAGCGGGCACCGGGTCCGGGCCGATCCCGGCGCAAGTTTTGGAGACGGTCGTCAACGGCATGTGGCGCTGCGTCAACGAGGGCGGGACCGGCAAGGCCGCGGCGGTCGAGGGGTTCGATGTCTGCGGCAAGACCGGGTCAACCCAGACCATCGGCCGGGAGACCGCCGAGAGGCTGGGCCGCAAGGTCATGCCCCACTCCTGGTTCACCGGGTTCGCCCCCCGGGACAACCCGCGGCTTGTCGTCACGATCCTCGTCGAGTTCGGAGGCATGGGAGGGGCGACGGCCGCGCCCCTGGCCGGGGAGCTCTTCAAGCTCTACAAGGAAAAATATGATTGACCGGCGGCTCATCCAGAACATCGACTGGGTCCTCCTCGGTCTGCTCCTGCTGAATTCCCTGATCGGCGTCCTCTTCATCTATAGCTCGTCCCATTATCTTCCGGGGAACTTTTATCTCAGGCAGCTGTTCTTCCTCGGGGTCAGCCTGGCCGCGCTCTTCGTCCTGCTGCTGTTCGATTATCAGGTCCTCGTGGACTATTCCTATTATATTTACGGCTTCGTCATGGTCGTTCTGGCCGGGATGGTCGTTTTCAACCACCTGATGAAAAAGGGCAGCTGGATCCGGCTGCGATATTTCCAGGTCCAGCCCTCGGAGCTCGCCAAGGTCGCGCTGGTGCTGGCCATGGCGCACCTGTTTGCCGAATACAAGCAAAGCAGCCTGACCCGGGGCGCCTTCCTGGCCGGCGCCGGGCTGGCGGCTGTTCCTTTCTTTCTTGTCGCGCTTCAGCCCGACCTCGGGACCGCCGTCAGCCTGCTGTCGATCCTGGCCGGGGCTTTCATCCTCGCCGGGCTCGAACGCAAGGCGGTCATCGCCGCCGCCATACTCGTCATCGGGGTCGGCTTCGCCGGCTGGCACTTCTACCTCAAAGACTATCAGAAAGACCGGCTGGCCACGGTGGTCTTTCCGGACAAGGATCCCCGCGGGTCGGGCTACCAGGTCCTCCAGTCCAAGATCGCCATCGGGTCGGGCGGGGTGCTTGGCAAGGGCATCAAGAGAGGGAGCCAGAGCCAGCTCAAATTCCTCCCCGCGCGGCACACCGATTTCGTCTTCTCGGTCATCGGCGAGGAGACCGGATTCGTGGGCGCGTCGACCGTCCTGCTCATCTACTTTGCCTTCCTCTGGAGGCTTTTCCGGTCCGCCGCCAAGGCCCGTGACCGGACGGGGGTTTATATCGTCTTCATGGTCGGGTTGATGATGTCCTTCCAGCTCATCGTCAACGTCGCGATGGTGATCGGCATCTTTCCCGTGGTCGGCATCCCGCTGCCGCTCCTAAGCTACGGCGGCTCGTCGCTGCTGGCCAACTATCTGGGGGTCAGCCTGGTTCTGAACGTCAAGATGAGGCGGTTCGCCAACATCTGACACCGAGACCCGGAAACATCCGGCTGTCGAACAATGATCGAAAACAAAACGTTTGAAGAGATGCTCAGGCGGGTGGAACGAGCCCGGCCGCTATGTCGGCGGGGAATGGAACGCGGTCCGCAAGGATCCCTCCAAGGTCCGATGTCAAGATCGCCCTTGTCTTTCCCGACGTCTATGAGATCGGGATGTCCTATCTCGGCCAGAAGATCCTGTATTCGGTCCTCAACGCGCTGCCCGGCGTGATGGCGGAGCGGGTCTTCGCGCCCTGGCCGGATTTCGAAGCGGTCCTTCGCGGCGCGCGGCAGCCTCTGGTCTCGCTCGAGAACCGGATCCCGCTGGCCGAGTTCGACATCGTCGGCATCTCGCTTCTCTATGAGCTCAATGATTCGAACATCCTGACTGTCCTCGACCTCGCCGGCATCCCGCTGTATTCGAAAGACCGGGGCGGGGAGCTCCCTCTGGTCATCGCCGGCGGCCCGGCCGCGTTCAATCCCGAGCCGCTGTCCGACATCATCGACGCCTTCGTCCTCGGGGACGGGGAGGAAGCCTTCCCCGAGGTCGTCGAACGCTTCCGCCAGGGCCGGCGGTCCGGGCTGACGAGAGAGGCCCTGCTCGACGAATTGACGCAAATCCGCGGTGTTTACGTGCCGCGCTTCTATGAGGGGTTTGTTCCGGCCGGCTCCACGCTCATCGCCCGGCGCCCCCTGGGTTCGGCGCCGGCCAGGATCGACAAGCGGATCCTGCCCAGCCTGGACGGCCGGCACTTCCCGGAGCGCATCGTTGTCCCCGATATCCAGGCCGTCTTCGACCGGGTGGCGGTCGAGGTGGCGCGAGGCTGCCCGGAGCGCTGCCGTTTCTGCCAGGCCACCACGCTCTATTTCCCATTCCGGGTCATGCGGCCGCAGACCGTGCTCCGCAAGGTGAGCCGCAGCCTGGCCGCCACGGGCTACGAGGACGTTTCCCTCTCGGCGCTGTCCATCAGCGACTATCCTCACCTCGAGCCGTGCGTGAACGCCCTGATGGATGAGATCTCGAGCCGCCGGATCTCACTCTCCCTGTCGTCCCTCCGGCCCAGCGGGCTCTCGTCCGCTGTCGCCGAGAATATCCTCAGGGTGAGAAAGACCGGGTTCACCCTCGTGCCCGAGGCGGGTACCGACCGCCTGCGGCGCGTCATCAACAAGCACCTGACCAACGAGGAGATCCTGGCCGCGGCGGGACATGCTTTCGGCCGGGGATGGCAGCTCCTCAAGCTGTATTTCATGGCCGGGCTGCCGACCGAAACCGAGGCGGACCTGGCGGGGATCGTCGATCTCACGGCCGAGATCGTCAGGCTGGGGAGAAGCCTGATGGGCTCGGCGCCGCGCATCAACCTCAGCTTGTCCTCTTTCATCCCCAAGCCCCATACTCCTTTCCAGTGGCTGCCCATGGACGATGAGTCGACCTTGCTCGAAAAGCAGAGATACATCCGTTCCGGATTGCGCCGGCTCGCCTCGGTCAAAGTCAAAGAGCATCCCACGAAAAGCTCGGTCCTCGAGGCTGTCTTCTCGAGAGGGGACAGGCGGCTGGCCGCGGTCCTCAGCCGTGCCTGGCAGGGCGGGGCGCGCTTCGACGCCTGGAAAGACCAGTTCGATTTTTCGCGCTGGGAGGAGGCGTTCGCCGCCGAGGGCCTGGATCACAAGCAATACCTCGGCGCCCTGGCGGCCGGGGCTCCGCTCCCTTGGGACCATATCGGGACCGGCATAAAGAAGGAGACGTTGCGCGCCGAGCTCGAAAGGGCGATGGCCGCCGAGCGAACGCCCTCGTGCCTGGATGCCGACTGCAGGAAGTGCGGCGGCTGCGAAACCGCCGTCCGTCCGAAGAAACGCCTCCCGCCCGAAACCTCGCCCCCGCCGGCGGCCGCGGCCTCCTCCGTCGTGGAGCCCCGAACGCCCTTGCGATATGAAGCCAGATACTCCAAGACCGGCTCGGCGCGTTTCTTGTCCCATCGCGATGTGACCGGCCACCTCTTGCGGGCCTTCCGCCGGGCCGGGCTCGAAACCGCCTTCTCCTCCGGGTTCCATCCGAAAATGCTCGTCTCCTACGGTCCGGCGCTGGCCCTCGGCATGACGGGAAGGGAGGAGATTTTCGAGTTCAGGTCCCCCGCGGAGCTCGACGAGAAGAAACGGCTCCGCCAGCTCAATCGCTGCCTGCGGCCGGGGATCCGGTTCAAGTCTCTCAGATGCCTGGACAAGGATACGCCCGCGCTCAGCGAGAGGATCCAGGGCATGATCTTCTCCATCGAGCTTGATGACCCCGAGGTGCGCCGCGCCCTGGATTCGCGGCGGGCCGCGTCGGGAGAGCCCCCCGGCGACGACCTCGGGTTCATCAAGACCCAGGCGGCCGCGGCCCTGGCCGCGGCGGGCCAGGGCGCCGTCCGCATGTCCATCGACAAGCGGACCGGGCGCCTCAGGATGATCTTCCCCGCGTTGCCGACCAAGGGCGCCCGCCCCCAGGATGTCGTCGCTGCCGTGCTCGGGCTGGAGTTCCCCGCCTTCCATCTCACCCGCGAACGTTTTATTTACACCGCATCCCCTAAGAAGTAACCTTCCGGCCGGGACCGGGTCACTTGAGGAGCGAGTTGACTCCGCGCCTGAAACCGGTATATTAGGGACCACGACGATAACGGGACGGACACCCGGTGGGCCCGTCCCCAACCCAAGCGAAAACAGGAGGCATAAGTGATCGATTTCAGCCTGTCCGAGGAGCAGCTGGCCCTTCAGGAGATGGCCCGGGAGTTCGCGACGAAAGAGATGAAGCCCAAAGCCGCGCGCTACGACAACACTCACGAGCCGCCCGACGACGTCATGCAGAAAGCTTTCGAAGCGGGGTTCATCACCTGCAACATTCCCCTGGAGTACGGCGGAGGCGGCCTCAGCGAGCTGGACATCGCCATCATCAGCGAGGAGCTGGCCGCGGGCTGCGCCGGAATGTTCACGACGATCATGGCCAGCTCGCTGGCGTTCACGCCGATCATCCTGTTCGGCACCGAGGAGCAGAAGAAAGAGTTCCTGACGCCGTGCACCCGGAAGCTGACCTTTTCGGCGTTCTGCCTGACCGAGCGGGAGGCCGGTTCCGACGCCGGCGCGATCAAGACCACGGCCAAGAAGGTCGGCGGGGAGTACGTCATCAACGGCGCCAAGTGCTTCATCACCAACGGCGGGATCGCCGGCCTGTATGTCGTCTTCGCCAACTCGAACCCTGAGAAGGGCATGCGCGGGCTGAGCGCGTTCATCGTGCCGCGCGAGACGCCCGGCCTTTCGGTGGGCAAGGTGGAGGACAAGCTCGGCCACCGGGCCTCGAACACCGCCGAGGTCTATTTCGACGACGTCAGGGTCCCCGAGGCCAACCTCCTCCACAAGGAGGGGCTGGGTTTTCTCGTGGCCATGAGGACCCTGGACAAGACACGCGCCTCGGTGGGCGCCGCCGGCGTCGGCGTGGCCCGGGCGGCCCTCGATTACGCCGTCGAGTATGCCAAGACGCGTGTCCAATTCGGCAAGGCCATCGCCACCTTCCAGAGCACCGCCTTCAAGATCGCCCAGATGGCCATGGAGGTCAACGCCGCCCGCCACTTGGTCTGGCACTCGGCCTGGCTCATGGACCAGGGCAAGTCGTGCGGCAAGGAATCGGCCATGGCCAAGTGCTTCGGCTCCGACGTCGCCATGCAGACAACGGTCGAGGCGGTCCAGATCTTCGGCGGTTACGGCTATATGAAGGATTATCCCGTGGAGAAGCTGATGCGGGACGCCAAGCTGCTCCAGATTTATGAGGGCACCAACGAGATCCAGCGGCTGGTGATTTCCCGCGAGGTGATCGGTCCGATCAAGTAGCCCCCCGGCGGGAGCCGCCCAGTGTCCCGTCTCATAGATTCCTTTCCCAAGTCCTCAGCGGGGACGGGACACTTCCAGGGGGGAGTCAAGCTCCCCCCTCGGCGCTTCGTTCCACTGCGCTGACCCCCTGAGGGGAACGGCGCCGTCCCCCTCAAACTCCCCCGCGGTGGCGCGTCTTTATTGCCCTTTGGAAAGCCAAGCTATTAAAGGACGCACCACTAGCGGGAGCCGATTTCCGGCGTCAGGATGCTCCAAAGGTCGGCTTCGACGGAGACCTTGGGAGTTTCGATGATGCGGCCGATCTCCCGGCCGCGGAAATGAACGATGAACGTGGGGACCCTCTCGACGCCCTTGTCCCCGATGTACTCATGACGCGATTCGGGCGCTCTCGGGATGCCCGTGTAGGTCGTGGTGAAGAGCGGGTTCCGGACCATGTCCATGAGCTTCAGCCAGGCGCTGACATGCTGCCGGCAGTCGGGGCACCATGTCCCCAGGAAGACCTCGACCCGCACGGCCTCGTGGACGTCCTGGAGGCGGCCGACAGTCTCGAGGTCGGGCGAGTAGGCGTCAACTTGTGATTTCCACCCGGGGAGTCTTTCCATGAGGCCCTCGGGCGTGAGGGGGCCGACCAGTTCCGTCTGCCCGCCGGCCAAGCTGCAGAAAGCGACGAGGGGAAAAACGGCGATCGGCAAACGCATCACGCCCCCTCGCAGCCGGCGACAGGCGATCCTGAACCTTGACCGGCTCAGGATTCTTCTTTGGTGAAGTACTCCGGGATGATCCCCAGGACTTCGGCCCCCGCGCCCTTGGCGATGTCGATCAGCTCGATGATGCGGCCATAGGACAGCTTGGCGTCGGCGCGGATGAAGATCGTCTTATCCTGCCGGGCGGCGTAGATCGTGCGGAGACGGTCGGGGAGCATCTTCAGGTCAATTTGCTCCTGGTTGATTAAAACGCTCAGGTCCTCGTTGAGGGTCAGGACGATCAGACCGGTGGGCATGCCGCTCGACGAGGTGTCCTGGGACGTTTCGGGGAGCTTGACGTCGATCCCTTTCTGGACGATGGGCGTGATCACCATGAAGATGATCAACAGGACGAGTAACACGTCGCACAACGGAACGACGTTGGGCTCAGCTGAAGCTGACATATTGGCCTCCTTATGATCTACACTCGGGTCCACATTTTATTCCAAACAAAATCTGTTTGTCAACGCTCGAGCGGCTGCCGGAGCGGGAGCCTCCGGGAGGGGTTATCTCAGCGTGGCGAAAGCCTTCTTCTGATTGGTCGTTTTGAAGACCAGGACGGCCCGTCCCAGTCCCGCCGAGGTGCCGTAGCAGTAATCGATGTCGACCACGGCGTTGCCGAGAAGGGCGCCGATCTCGGCCCCGGCGCCGATGCGGTCGCCGAGCTCCACGACGATCACCTTGTTCGTCTTGACACGGTAGCCGAGCGTCCGGAGGGCCTTTTCCGCCTTTTTGTTGTCGGACGTGATCAGACGGAAATGTCCCCGTTTCTCCTCGGAGTAGGCGGAGAGCGCTTTCACGTTGACGCCGGCGTTGGCCATGGTCCCCAGGACCCGGCCCAGGATACCCGGCTCGTTGGCTGTGATCACATGGAGTTCGATGTCTTCTTCGACTTTATACACGGTTCCTCCTCGAAGAAAAAATATTATATCAAAATCCACGATAAAAAAACAAAATAATTGAGGGCCGGACAGCCGGCAGCAATTTTCTTTTTACTTCTTGACAAAACCTCCTGTTTCCGGTATCTAACGTACTGAAGCGCAATGGCGGTTAAAATTATTAAGGGAATGGCATTCTAAACAGGAGGCGTGGATGAAAAACAAAAAACTGGTTATCTTTGTCGCGTTGCTGCTCGTCGTCATGACCGCGAGCACTTTCGCGCAGACCAAGAAGCTAAAGAGCATCGGACAGTACACCCTGGTGCGGATCCGCGGCAGCGTGCCCACCCAGGACGTCATGAAGCGGCTGGTCGACCGTTATGCCGGCGATATCAAGCAGGGGTTCGACCTGGCCAACGCCGGCGACCTCTATCTCCCGTTCATGGACCAGCTGAAGAGCGCCAAGTTCGAGGAAAAATCGCTGCCCGTGGGCGATCAGCTCCAGTGGATGCTCTTCCGGTCCCACGGCAAGGTCAAGGTCGTCCGGGACGTCGAATGGGCCGGCAAGAAGCCCCTGGACGTCTTCGCCTTCAACGTTGAGAAGGATTTCAAGAATTATGAATTCGTGATGCCCAGGCCCTGCGGCAACATCTCGCTGCGCGGCATCACCGACCTGGCGCTCCCCCTGGCCACTTGCGCCATCGCCGTTTCGCCGGCCAAGGTCAACCTCAAGGATCCGGTGACGGTCGACGTGAGCGGCACTCAGGGCGCTAAGTCGATACAGGTCTCGGCCGTCGGCGCCGACGGCGTCCAGGCCTGGACGCAGGCCATGACGCTTGACGCGGCCCGCGCCAAGGTCACCTTCGACAAGCCCGGCACGTACACCTTCAAGGCCTCGGCGGTCAACGCCCAAGGCAAGGCGTCGACCACTCCCTGCGAAGCGACTGTCGTCGTCAACGCTCCTCCGGTGTGCGCGCTGAGCACCCCCTGCGTGAGCTGCACCGATTACGTCAACAAGCCGATCGCCCTCGACGCCTCCGGCTCGAGCGACCCCGACGGCAAGGTGGTCAAGGCCGATTTCACGATCACCGACCAGGCCGGCAACCCGGTCGACAAGTTCATGGCCGGCGAGGGTCCGTTCGTCTGGAACAAGACCTTCACGGCGGCCGGGAGCTATGCCGTGTCCGTGGTCGTGACCGATGATTTCGGCGCCGTTTCCGAGCCCTGCCGGGTGGTCCTGGACGTTACCCGGATCAAGCGGGGCTATTTCTCGGTCACCGCCGGCCCTCTCTTCGCCAGGGGGAGCCACGGTCCGTACATCTTCGCAGAGCTGGATTACCTCTACTGGATTACCCCGGGCAAGACCGACTTCACGATCGCGGCCGGCCCCGCCATACCCCTGAAGGGCGATCCCTGGAAGACCTTCTTTATGGCGGATGCCATGATCCATTACCATCCGTCGGCGTTCTTCTTCGGCGGCGGCGTGGGGATCAGCACGGCGCTCAAGGAAGGCCGGGACAGCGTCTTTGAACTCGTGGGCGACCTGGGCGTCGATGTCTTCAAGAAGCCGACCTCCTTCGGCTCGCTGATCTGTCAGTTCCGGTGGTCCGCCGGGAAAGACCTCTGGGATTATCACAAGATTTTGCTCGGATTCAGGGTTCACTTCTAAGGCCCGGTATTTTCTGAAGAACGAAAAGGCCAAGGAATTTTTCCTTGGCCTTTTTTTTCGCCCGGATTTGGAGCCGGAATGAGGATCGCCGTCATCGGAGCCGACGGGCAGCTCGGGAGCGACCTGATCCAGGCGCTTCGGGGAGACGAGGTCGCGCCGCTCGTCTATCCCGGCCTCGATATCACCGACCCGGCCGGCGTCCGGCGGACGCTCGAGGAAATCGCCCCCGACACGGTCATCAACACCGCGGCGTTCCACCGGGTGGACGAGTGCGAAGACGATCCCTGGACGGCGCTCAGGCTGAACGCCATCGCCGTCCGGGACCTGTCGCTCGCCGCCCGGGAACTCGGTTTTCGCCTTGTCCATTTCAGCACGGACTACGTCTTCGACGGCGCCAAGCTGAGTCCCTACGTCGAGGACGACGCGCCGAACCCCCTGAGCGCCTACGGCGTTTCCAAGCTGGCGGGCGAGTACTTCATCCGGTCACTGGTCGACAAATTCTACCTCGTCAGGACCTGCGGACTGTACGGATTGGCGGGTTCAAAAGAGAAGGGGTACAACTTCGTGGACAGGATCATCTCCCTGGCCGGGGAGGGGAAGACGATCCGCGTCGTCGACGACCAGCGGGTCACGCCCACCTCGACCGCCGAGCTGGCGGAGCGGTTGAGCGCCCTGATCCGGACGGACCGTTACGGCCTCTTCCATCTGACAAACGAGGGATCCTGCACCTGGTTCGAGTTTGCCCGGGAGATCCTCTCTCTGACGGGCCGGGAGGCGCGCCTGGAGCCCGTCGATTCCCGGGCCGTGGCGGGCGCCAAAGCCCGGCGGCCCCGGTATTCGGTGCTCGAAAACAGGCGGGCGAAGGAGATCGGCCTTCCGGACTTCTCCCCTTGGCGGGAGGCGCTCCGGGATTACCTCAAGCGGAAGGGCTATCTGTCCTGAAGCCGGCCGGCCTGATCGCCGGCGATCTTCGCGCGGAGGTGGTCGGGGAGAGGCGTGACCTCGCTCCGGTGGTTGGTGACGATGTGGACGGTGTATCCCTCGGCCGCCAGCGTCCGCTCCTCTTTCGTCAGCAACTCGTAGTCGAAGACGAACTTCTTGGGCGTCGACTCCCGCAGCGAGATCCGGATGATGAACGTCTGGTCGTACCGGAGCGGGCGGCGGTAGCGGCAGTGGGCCTCCACGACGACGAGGTAGAATCCTTGGGCCTCGATCTCCTTATAGGTGACGCCCCTCTGCCGGCAGAGTTCGGTGCGGCCCAGCTCGAACCATTCAAAATAGACCTTGTTATGGGCCACCCCCATCTGATCGGTCTCGGAATAACGGACGCGTTCTTCAATTTCGACGGCGGGAGGCATGGGACAGACTCTGAGGCCGGTTAATCGGAGAGCTTGCCCAGCTTGGTCAGCTCTTCGTTATAGTATTTCCGGTAGAGGATCTCCCACTCGCGGCTGCCCTCTTCGATGGCCTTCTTCTGCGACTGGATCTTATCGACGGCCTTTTTATCGAGGGTCTCGTAGAGGCGCATCTCCTCTTCGATGGCCTTGACGATGATCAGGCGGATCTCGTTCGGGTCGTCCAGAAACTCCACCTGGTCGTTCTTATTAAGGAAATTAAGGACCTGGCGGGACAGGAAATTGATCTTTTCGCGCGATAGCCGAATGCTCACAGGACGAGGTTCCTTTCCTTGGCGAGCTTGGTCTTGATCATTTTGAACATCGTCTGGTATTCGATGTTCTCCTTACGGATCTTCTCCATGTGTTTGCCCAGGATCTCCCGGACTTCCTGGTCGAGCTGGTCTTCTTTCTGGAACTCGTCGGTGATCAGATTGGAAACATTATCAAGGATTTTCTTCTTGTCCTCGAGAAGAACCTTGCTTTCCCTGCTGAGGTTTCGGACGATCACGAAGGCCAGGTGCTCGATCTGGTTCTTGTTCAGTCTCATAGTCCACATAAAATACACCACCTCGGCCTAAAATTCAAGGAACGGTCCGACTCAGGCGGCAAGAATCAGGAAGGGGACGAGGGTTTCCGGGTCCGGACCGGGGCGCGCCAAGCCCAGGAACCGCCCCGTCAGGCTGAACAGACGGCAGGTGTTCAAGGCGTCGGGCGGACCTTTCCAGGTCGGCGCCGCGGGCGGCAGAGTGCTCTGGATATCTTCGGGCGCCAACGGCCGCCCCCTCTGGACCCGGCCCTCTCCCGTCTCCGTCATAATGACCTTGGGAAGCCCGGGCAGCAGCGCTTCGAGGGGGAGCACCACCTCGCCGGCCCGCCCCTCCTTGATCATCTCCTCGACGCGGTCGGCGGAAAGCGCCCGGTCCACGGTCAGATCGCCGGCGCTGAGCCTCCGGAGGCCGGCCAGGTGCGCGCCGCAGCCGAGAACCTCGCCGAGCGAATGGGCCAATGACCTGACATACGTGCCCGAGCCGCACCGGACCTCGAACTCGACGACGGGCGGCTTGAAATCGTCCAGCCTGAAGGCGTATACGGTGACCGGCCGTGGCGGGCTGGTCATGGGCGTTTGGCCGCGGGCCCATTTATAAAGGGGTTTGCCGGCCACCTTCTTGGCCGAGTAAGGGGGGGGGCCTGGAGGATCTCGCCCTCGAAGGCGCGCATCGCCTCGAGGATGGCCTCCCTGCCTGGCAGGGTCCCGGCCGCCGAAGCGGTCGGCCGGCCCATGGCGTCGTAGGTGTCGGTCGCCATCCCCAGCCGGATCTCGCCCGAGTAGACTTTGTCGTGCCTGGAGAAAAGCGGGAAGAGCTTGACGGCCCTGCCGACCGCCACCAGCAGCAACCCGGTGGCCAAGGGATCCAGGGTCCCGAAATGGCCGACTTTCTGGATCCCCAGGCACCGCCTGACGCGGGCCACGATATCATGAGAGGTCGCGCCTCGGGGCTTATCGACCAGGATCAAGCCGTCCATCAGGCAGCGCCGGAACCGGGCCGTCGCCGGTGCGCAACGGCCGGCCGGCGGCGGATCAGTCCCTCGACCCGCCGGGGAATATCCTCGATCAGGGAGGCGTAGGCTCCGACCGCCGTGAACCCGGCGGCGTGGACGTGGCCTCCGCCCCCGAAGCTCTCCGCCACCGTCGCGGCGTTGGCATCGTCCTTGGACCGCACGCTCACGCGAAACGTGTCCTTGGCCATCTCCTTGAAGAACAGGACCACCTCGACGCCCTTGATGGAGCGGGCCAAGGTGGTGATGTCCTCGGTGTCGACCTCTTTGAGGCCGAGGTCGTCCAGCGTCTTTTTAAACATGGTGATGGCGGCAATGTTGCCGCGGGCATTCATCCGCAGCGTCGACAGGACCTGGCCGAGGAGCCTGATCTTCTGCGGGCTGTTCGTTTGGAAGAGAAATTCGCTGGTTTTGATCGGGTTGGCGCCGGAGTTGACGAGCTTGTGGCTGACCTCGAAGGCGCGGGCCGTGGTGTTGCTGAACTGAAAGCAACCGGTGTCGGAGACGATGGCGCAGTAGAGATGCCCGGCGATTTCCGGGGTGAGGGGGAGCTTCATCCGCTTGGCCAGGGTATAGGCCATTTCCCCGACCGCCGGCGCCGCCGGGTCGATCCAGTTGATGTCGGCATAGACATCGTTGGAGTAGTGGTGGTCGATGTTGATCTTGAAATAGCCGTCCAGGTTCTCCTGGCCGGAGCGCGAGACGTTGGCGCACTCGAGGAGAATGGCCAGGTCGAAGGCTCGGGCCGGGATCTGGCCGACCCGGATGCGTCGGACGGCCGGAAGATCGACCAGGGGGAACGGCGTCGGGTCCCTGTTGACGAGCTCCACGCGCTTGCCCAGGCCCTCGAACATCCCGGCCAGGGCCAGGCCCGTGCAGATGGAATCGCCGTCCGGCCTCAGGTGGCAGGTGATGACGATCGTGCGGCTCGAGCGAACCTTCGCCGCGATCTTGGAAAGCGGGTCATTTTTCGTCATCTTTAAGGCGATCCATCAACGCGTCCAGCCGGCTCTCGTATTCCGGAGCCGGGTCCCTCACGAAAATGAGTTCCGGATTATACTTCAGTTTGACTTCACTGGCAATAGATTTGCGGAGGTAGCCCCGCCGTTTGGCGATGAGCTCCAGGACCTCGCCCTCGCGGCTGCCGCCGAAGACGCTGAGAAAGACGCGGGCGGACTGGAGGTCGGCCGTCATCTCGACACGGGTGACGGTGATGAGGCCGGAACCCTCGCTCTGGAATTCCCGGAGCATGATCCGGCTGAGCGTTTCCTTGATCAGGCTGGCCACTCGTTTCGGCCGCTTGCTGGACTCCATCTTCACTCCCTCGGGGGCTCGCCTCAGAGATAGCAGATCCCGGACTTGACGACCTCGCCCTCCAGACTGGTCTCGGCCTCGTCCCGGATCCTTTGCAGCGTCTGGTCGACGAGCTTCCGGTCGCTGCTCAGGGTGACGACGGACATCAGGGCCCGCTGCCAGACGTCCTGAAAATCCACCTCCGCCACGGCGACGTTGAACCGGCCGCGAACCCGGGTTTTGAAACTGAGCAGGATGCGCCGCTTATCCTTGAGCGAGCGGCAGGCCGGCAGGAACAACTCCAAGCTGAGGACGCCGATGACCATCCCGGCAACCGCTCGTCAGACGGCCCTGGACTTTTCTCTCTGGAAGGCGACGATGATGTCGCCTTGCTGCATGTCCTTGAACTTGTCCAGGCCGATGCCGCACTCGTAGCCTTTGGTCACTTCGTTCACGTTTTCCTTGAGCCGTTTGAGCGAACCGATCCGGCCCTCATGAACGACCTGCTGGCCCCGCATCACCCGGATCTCGGCGTTGCGCGTGATCCGGCCGTCGAGGACATAGCAGCCGGCGATGGCCCCGACCTTGGGGATCTGGAAGACGCGCCGGATCTCGATGCGGCCCATAAAGACTTCTCTCTCGACGGGCTCGAGCATGCCGACCAGGGCCTTGGCCAGGTCCTCGGTCAGCTGGTAGATGATGTCGTAGGTCCGGATCTCGACGCCCTCGCGCTTGGCCAATTCCAGCATCTTCTGGCTGGGCTTGACGTTGTAGCCGATAACGATCGCCTTGGAGGCCGAGGCCAGGACGATATCGGACTCGCTGATGTTCCCGGTCGAGGCGTGGAGGATCCGGATCTTGATCTTGTCGGAGCTCAGGGGCGGCAGGATGTCCCGCAGGACCTCGACCGACCCCTGCACGTCCGCCTTGACGACGAGGGCCAACTCCTTGGCCTCGCCCTCCTCGATCTTCTTGAACAGCTCGTCCAGCGTGACCCGCTCGGCTTTGACGGGCTCGGTCCTCTTGACTTTGGCGAGCCGCCCCGCCAGGATTCTCTTCATGAGGGCCAGGCTCGGGACGACCTGGAAATAATCGCCGGCGACCGGCACCTCGGAAAACCCCAGGACCTCGACGGGCATCGACGGTTCGGCCCGCTTGAGCGGCCGGCCGCCCTCTCCGAACAGGGCGCGCACCTTGCCGGACGCGGTCCCCGAGACAAACGCCACTCCCGTCGTCAGGATTCCGTGCTGGACGATGACCGTCGCCACCGGGCCTTTCTGGGAATCGAGCCTGGCCTCGAGGACGACCCCCTGGGCCGGCACTTTACGGTTCGCCTTGATCTCGACAACGTCGGCGAGCAGGAGGATCATCTCCAGGAGCTCGCCCAGGTTCTTCTTGTCCTTGGCCGAAACCGCGACACTGATCGTCTGGCCGCCCCAGTCCTCGACGAGCAGGCCCTCCTTGGACAACTGCTGCTTGACCCGGTCGATATTGGCTTCGGGCTTGTCGACCTTGTTGATGGCCACGATGATGGGAACGCCGGCCGCCCGGGCATGACTGATGGCTTCCCTGGTCTGGGGCATCACGCCGTCCTCGGCGGCGATCACCAGGACGACGATGTCCGTCAGCCGGGCGCCCCGGGCGCGGAGCTGGGTGAAGGCCTCGTGGCCGGGCGTGTCGATGAACGTGATCGGCCGGTTGTTATAGGTGACCCGATAGGCGCCGATGTGCTGGGTGATGCCCCCGGACTCCTTGCCCACCAGGTTGGAGGAGCGGATGGCGTCGAGCAGCGTCGTCTTGCCGTGGTCGACGTGGCCCATGATGGTGACGACCGGAGGACGGGGGACGAGATCGGCCGGCTCGCTCAGGGCGATCCTGTGGATATCCTTTTCGTAGCTCAGGAAGTCGATGTCGCAGTCGGCCGCTTGTCCGATCAGGGCGGAGGAAGCCGGGTCCACGAGCTCCCCGAGCTCGAGGTTCTGTCCCCGGGCGGCGATCCGGGAGATGAGCTCCTTCGGGTTGAGCATGACCTTTTCGGCGGCCTCGCGCACGGTCAGCCCTTCGGCGAAGACGTGATGACACCGGGCTTTGGGGGATTCCTCGGACTTGGGTTTTTTCTTGATGACAGGCTTGGGTTTGGGCGTCTCTTTTTTCATGTTCACACTTGCTTGATCTCGATTTTCCAGCCAACCAGCCGCGAAGCCAGTTTGACGTTGATCCCCTTCTTGCCGATGGCCAGGGACAGCTGATCCTTGGAGACCATGGCGTGCATGATCTTCTGGTCCTTGTCGAAGACCATGACCCTCTCGATCCGGGCCGGGCTGAGGGCGGATTTGGCATAGGCCGCCGGGTTGGCGGACCATTCGATGACATCGATCTTCTCGCCCTGGAGCTCTTTGCTGATGGACAAGATCCGGTTGCCTTTTACCCCGATGCAGGCGCCGACGGGGTCGATGTCCCGTTCCCTGGAGAAGACGGCGACTTTGGCCCTCTCTCCCGGCTGCCGGACGAGGTCCCGGATCTCGATCTGGCCGTCGGTGATCTCAGGGGTTTCGAGCTCGATCAGTTTCGCCAGGAAGCGGGGATGGGTCCGGGAGACGAAGATCTGGGGACCTTTGTTAGTCTTCTGGACCTGGGTGATCAGCGCCTTAACGGTCGCGCCCCGCTCGAAAACCTCGTTGGGCAGCTTTTCCCGGGCGGGGAAGAGGGCTTCGGTCCTGCTGACCTCGAGGATGATGTTGTCGTTCTCGAAGCGGCGGACGGTTCCGGTGATGATCTCGCCCATGCGGGGGGCGAAATCGACGTAGATTTTTTCCTGTTCCGCGTCCCTGACCTTCTGGAAGATGACCTGCTTGGCCGCCTGGGCGGAGATGCGCCCCAGGGTGTCGGCCGGGAGGTCGATCTCTACGGTGTCCCCCGGCGACGCCGAGGCCTTGATCTTCCTGGCTTCCTCGAGCGATATCTCCGTTCCTGACGCCTGAGGCTTTTCCGCGACCTTTTTCGCGGCATAGACCCGCAACTCTCCCTTCTCAGGACGGAAGGCAACGACGACTTTCTCGTTGTGGCTGAAATAGTTGGCCGAGGCCACCCGGAGGGATTCCTCGATGGCGCTGATGATCACGGCGGGCTCCACCCCACGCTCTTTGCTGAGCTGGAGAATAGTATTCCACACATTGATCTTCATCGTCTTGGCCTCAACCGGGATGAGGGACAAACAGGACGTGATTATAGCGAAAAAATAGGACAATATCAAATGAGCCGGCGGCCGCCGCGGCCGGGGCAACGAACCCGTATCTGCCGCTCAGGATGTGCGGCTGACCGACTCTTCGACCAGCTCCGCTTCCTTCTCGCCGGTTCGCTTGGAGTACCAGATGGCGATAATTGCCGCCGCCAGCATCGCCAAAACGATGATGATGATCGGCGGCGTCATCTTACGGTACTGGATCATGATGGGCGCCGCGAGCAGCGAGACCAGGTTGATCACTTTGATCATCGGGTTGAGCGCCGGGCCGGCGGTGTCCTTGAGCGGATCGCCCACCGTATCCCCGACGACCGCCGCCTTGTGAGCGTCGGAGCCTTTGCCGCCCATCAGCCCGTCTTCGATCAGCTTCTTGGCGTTGTCCCAGGCGCCGCCGGCGTTGGCCATGAAGACGGCAAGGAGTTGGCCCGAAAGGATGACGCCGGCCAGGAACCCGCCCAAGGCCTCGACCTGAAGGGTGAGGCCGACGATGAGCGGGGCGAGCACGGCGATCAGGGCCAGGCCGGTGAGCTCCTTCTGAGCGGCCACGGTGCAGATGCCGACCGCCTGCTTGTAGTCGGGCTTCACCTTGCCTTCCATGAGCCCGGGGATTTTGAACTGGCGCCGGACCTCCAGGACGATCAGCGAGGCGGCCCGGGAGACGGCGTTGATGGTCAGCGACGAGAAAAGCCAGGGGATGGCTCCGCCGATCAGCATGCCGATGAGGACGATCGGCACGGAGACGCGGATGCCGGTGTTCATGAGATGCCCGGCCTCGGGCAGGCCGAGCTGGGCCTGGACCTTGGTGACATCGGTCATGAAGGACCCGAACAGCGAGACCGCGGCGATGACCGCCGAGCCGATGGCCACGCCCTTGGTGATGGCCTTGGTCGTGTTGCCGACAGCGTCCAGGTCGGCCATGATCTGGCGGGCGTCCTTGTCCAGGCCGGACATCTCGCCGATGCCGTTGGCGTTGTCGGAGATCGGCCCGAACGAATCCATGGCCACGTTGTTCCCCGTGAGGGTGAGCATGCCGATGCCCGTCATGGCCACGCCGTAAAGTACGTAGGACACGGGCTGGCCCCAGTAAATGAGGACGGCCGAGAGGATGGTCGCGGCGATGACCATGATCGACCAGACGGTGGATTCCATGCCCGACGACAGGCCGGACAGGATGACCGTCGCCGCCCCGGTCCGCGAGGACTTGGCGATCTCTTTGACGGGATTGTGGTGCGTGTCGGTGAAATATTTGGTCAATTCGTCGATGGCGATCGCCAGGATGATGCCCACGGCCACCGAGAAGAAGGCCCGCCACTCGTGCATGTAGTAATGCGCGAGGATGGCGAAGGCCACAAAGCAGATGGCGGCGGATGTGTAAAAGCCCCTGTTGATGCCGGCCATGGCGTTGCCGCGCTTCTGATTCTTGTTGCCTCGCACCTGGTAGGTGCCGATGATCGAGGAGAAGACGCCGATGCCCCGGACAAGAAGCGGGAAGATGATCCACTTGATCTGCCCGGTGATCTGGACCAGGGCGAGCCCGAGGATCAGGCCCGAGACGATCGTGACCTCGTAGCTTTCGAAGATGTCGGCGGCCATGCCCGCGCAGTCACCGACGTTGTCGCCCACGAGGTCGGCGATCACGGCGGCGTTCCTCGGGTCGTCCTCGGGGATGCCGGCTTCGACCTTGCCCACGAGGTCGGCCCCGACGTCCGCCGCTTTGGTGTAGATGCCGCCGCCCACCCTCATGAACAGGGCGAGCAGCGTGCCGCCGAAACCGAAACCGAGCAGGGCGTCGGGCGCGGCCTTCTGGAAGACCATGAAGATCGCCGTGCCGCCGAGCAAGCCCAGGCCGTCGGTCAGCATGCCGGTGATCGTTCCCGTGCGATAGGCGATCTTGAGCGCCTTGTCGAAGCTCGTCCGGGCGGCCGACGCCACGCGCACGTTGCCCTGGATGGCCATGCGCATGCCGAACTGGCCGACCATGAGCGAGAACATCGAGCCGAGGATAAAGGCCGTTGCCCGTCCCAGGCCCAGGATGATCTTGATGCGGTCGGGCGACATGCCGGCGAACCGCTCCAGGGCCTCCGCCGAGGGCGGCACGATATAGACGCTGAAGAACAGCGCGATCGTCAAAACGACGACCAGCGGCAGGATGGACTTGAGCTGTCGGGTGAGATAGGCCTCCGCGCCCTGCTTGATCGCTTCCCAGACCTCGATCATCCGGGGAGTGCCTTTATCTTCGGCCATGATCTGGCGCCTGAGGAACAGGGCGTAGGCGAGCCCGAGGAAGGCGATCCCCAGGACCGTCCACAGCGCGAAGGTCTCGAACGTTGTCGCTCCTAGCATTTCGGCATCTCCTTAATCTGCGGTTTTAACGGGAAATTCCTTCAGCCCTTCGGGCGAAATCGGGAGTGTTTGTATAGCATAAATCCCGCCGGAATGCAAAACGCGAGCCGCGCAGAGGCGGGACGTCGGGGACATGACCAGCCGCCATCGTTCTAGCTCCCGTTCGGGTTCTTATCGCCACGCCTTTTTCCGCAGGCACTCACCAAATCCGAGTCCGCCCTTATTTCGATAAGGGCGGTAGGTGGGATAAATAGAATAAGAAATAGTCTGAGAGAGTGCCTGCGGTAGGCTCGGCGGCTGCGTAACTCGCATGTCGGATATGGACGCCATAACTCTGATCTCTGTTTATCAGGTAGGGTTGCCCTGTTATAGCGTTGAGCTCAATACATACTCGCCGCCCGGAACCCGGGGTTTCCCTCGAAGGACGTTTCGTGAAGACTGAACCCGAAATGGTCGCTGCCTCCGACGGCGGCTGTTCATGTCCTGGCTTTGCCCTCATTTCCGACGTCACGGAACCAACATCCGCGCGATATGTGCTCTAAGGATGAGAAAAAGACCAGGGGAAGGGCGTCGATATTAGAGGATATGCGGAATGCCACGAGGGAAAGGACATCACCATGAAATCTCGCAATGGTCCGTTGGACAAAACGGGGGCGCGGCGGCCGCAGGACGGCGGGATCGGCGCCGCGGACGCCGTGTTTGCCGCCTTGGCGGACCTGAAAACGGCCGCCTTCATCAAAACGGTCTTTTCTCAGCCGGAGGAAAGGCCGGCAGTGACCACGGAAAAAGCTCGCTGCCGGCTGGGGAGGAGACGCTTCTGGGAGGTCGCGATCATCGAAAAACCGCCGACCTCGCCGCCGCTCAAGAACCCGCTGCTCAACGTCGCCCACCTCCTGATCGACGCCGCCGACGGTCAGGTGCGGGAGAGATGGTTCCTGACCAAGGTCCAGGACGACGAATACCGGGATTTCCTCAGGGCGAGGTTTCCTCGCCCTGGAGGCTGTAAGGACCGGATCCCGTGATCCGGATGGTGACGAACTCCCCGACGCGCTCGCCGGACGAGGAGAAGTTCACCGCCTGGCTGCTTTCGTTCCGGCCCGAGAAGTGGTGCGGCGGCTTCTTGCCCCGTCCCAGGCACAGCACCTCCTGGACCTGGCCGACCCGGCGGGCGTTGGCCTCGAGTTGGATATTCTTCTGGACTTCGTGGACGGCGGCGAGGCGCCGCTGCTTTTCGTTCTGGGGGATATCGTCGATCAGCCCGGCGGCCTTGGTCAGCGGCCGGGGGGAGTAACGGAACGAGAAGATATTGGTGAACCTGACCGTCCTCAGGAGGGCGAGGGTCTCTTCGAATTCGTTTTCCGTCTCGCCGGGATAGCCGACGATGACGTCCGTGCTCATGGAGATCTCCGGCATCAGGCGCCTCAGGCCGGCAATGACCTCGAGATATCTTTCCCTGGAGTAGCCCCGCTTCATCTTCTTCAGGACGGCGTTCGAGCCCGACTGAAGCGGCAGGTGAAGCTGCCGGCAGATATTGCGTCTCTCGCTCATCACCTCGCCGATCTCCTCCGGGAAGTCCTTGGGATGGGATGTCAGGAACCGAAGCCAGGGGAGGCCGTCGACCGCGGAGACCTCGCGGAGGAGGCCGGCAAAAGTCCGTCCGGACTCCGGGTCGCGATAGGAATTGACGTTCTGGCCCAGGAGCTGGATCTCCTTGTAGCCGCTCCGGACGAGGTCCCGCACTTCGGCGAGGATGGACGACAGGGGCCGGCATTTCTCCCGGCCCCGGGTGAAGGGGACGACGCAGTACGCGCAGAAGTTGTCGCAGCCCTCCATCACAGTCAGGTAGGCGCTGACCGGGCTGGCGCGGAGGATCATGTCCGGCGGAGTCTCATGCCAGTCCCTCGACCAGCCTGTGGCGGAGATCTTCTCGGATGAAGCCGCCCTCAGGATCTCCGTGAGCTGGGCGTAGTTATCCGGCCCCAGGACGAAGTCCACGGAAAACCGGCGTCCCAGGAGCTCGAGGCTCCGGAGCTGGGCCACGCAGCCGACGACCCCGACCCGGAGAGGCTGCCGTTCCTTGAGCCGGGTCAGACGGCCGAGGTACGAATACAGCTTGTCTTCGGATTTTTCACGGACGGCGCAGGTGTTGACAATGACAAGATCGGCTTCCTCGACGCGAGCGGCGGGAGAGCCCCCCGAGGCCATGATGATCCCGGCGATCCGCTCCGAGTCGCTTTCGTTCATCTGGCAGCCAAAAGTCCGGACGAAAAACCTGGTCATAGGATCACTTCGAGAATCTCGGCGGCCTGGGACACGAACAGAGAGCACCGCTCCGTAAACAGGCCCCGCCGCCGGGCTTCTTCGTGGCCCTCCGGCGCGCTCAAATCGACGCCGATCAGCTCGCGGCAGACGATCGAGCCGTGCCGCTCCCGGAACCTGTTGATGAATTCCAGCACGAGGGCGTAGGTCTTGTCTTTGGCTGCCGCGTCCTCAGGCCGGAACCGGCCGTGCTGGAGGCCGATGGCCAGCAGGGCGCCCGTGACGGCGCCGCAGGTCGAACCCGTGCCGGCGATGCCGCCTCCGAACGGTTGGGCGATCTTCAGGGCTATCGTCCGCTCGAGTCCGAGCGCCTCGCTGAAGGCGGCGAACACAGCCTGGGAGCAGCTGAACCCGGATTCGAAGTTCTCGGCGGCCCGCTGGGCGGCTGTCATTCGCGCTTCGCCTTTCTCTGCTCCCGCTGGAGATTGTGGAGGAGCATTTCCCGGGCGTTCTCGACGGCCGTGGGCGTGATCCGGCTTCCCGAAAGCAGCCGGGAGATCTCGTCCACCCGGGCCTCGAAATCCAGCGGCTCGACCGTCGTGAAGGTCCTGTCCCGTTCGACGGATTTCTCGATCCTGAAGTGCTCCGAAGCAAAGGAGGCGATCTGGGGAAGATGCGTGATGCAGATGACCTGATGCCTGCCGGAGAGGTCGCGGAGCTTCTCCGCGATGCACTCAGCCGTCTTGCCGCCGATGCCGGAGTCGATCTCGTCGAAGATGAGCGTTTTCAGGCCGGCCCTTTCCTTGCCGACGGTCTTCAGCGCGAGCATGATCCGGGAGAGCTCTCCTCCCGAGGCGACCTTCCTCAGCGGCCGCAGCTCCTCGCCGGGGTTCGGGCTGATCAAGAACTCCACTCCGTCCAACCCCGAGTCCCTGGCGCCGCCGGGTTCGAGCGAAGCCCGCGGCTGCGTTTCCAGATGCACCTGAAAGCGCGCCTTCTTCATGGCCAGAGCCGAGATCTCCTTCTCGACCTGGGCGGCCAGCTTACCGGCGCCCTCGCCCCGGAGCCGGGACAGCGTCCCGGCCTTCGTCCTGTAATGCTCGATCGTGCCGGCGATCCGGGCATCGATATCGGCGAGCTTCTCCTGGCTCTGAAGCAGGTCCGCCTGCTCTTCTTCGGCCTTCACCAGGTGCGCCAGCACGGCCTCCACCGTTTCGCCGTATTTTCTCTTCAGCCTTTCGATCGTATCGAGCCTGGCCTCGACTTCCTCCAGCCTCTCGGGGCCGAGACCCTGGCGTTCCTTGAACCGAATCAGCTGATCTCCCAGCTCGCGGACGGCGATGGCCGCTTCATCGACGGGTTCCTCGAAAGCCCCGAGCGGCTGGTCATACTGCCCGAGCTCACGGACCGTATCACGGAGCGCGGCGAGGACCGCCGAGGCCGAGCCTTCGGCGGCGTAGGCCAGGTCGAGAGCCTTGTCCACGAGGCCCGAAATTTTTTCCGCGTTCTTGAGCAGATGGCGCTCGGCGGCCAGGTTCTCCCATTCTCCGGGCCGGAGGCCGGCGCCCTTGATCTCCCTGACCTGGAAGTCCAGAAAATCGAGCCGCTGCTCCCGCTCCCGCCGGCGCGTCTCGAGCTCCGATTTCTCCCGAACGAGCGACCGGAGCGCCTGGGAGAGGGCCGCCACGTCGTCGGCGAGGGGGCCGAGACCGGAATACTCGTCGAGGTACTTCCGGTGGTTCTCGGTCTGGAGGAGGAAGACGTGGTCGTTCTGGCCGTAGATGTCGACCAGGTCCAGGCCGATCTCCCGGAGCCGTTTGACCGGGACAAGGACCCCGTTGACATAGGCTTTTCCGGTCCCGTCACCGGCCATGCGCCTCTGGATGAGCAGCTCGCCGTCCTCCGAAAAGGGCAAGTCTCCGGCCGGAAGACGGCCCGGCGGCAGCCGGAAGACGGCCTCGACCGCCGCCTCTTTTTTCCCCGTCCGGATGAGGTCAGGCGACGCCTTCTCGCCCAGGACGAGCTTGAGCCCGTCGATGATGATCGATTTCCCGGCGCCGGTCTCGCCGGTCAGGATGGAGAAAGCAGGTCCGAAGCGGATCTCCGCGTCCTCGATCGTGGCCAGGTTCCTGATCCGGAGAGAAACTAGCATTCCCTGTCAGCGGGCGGTGATCTTGATCGGCACCAGGGCCTTGGTCATGTTGATGCGGCCGTATCCGATATCGTCATCCTTGCCGCTCTTCGATCTGGAATTGACGTCGTCCGACGAGTAGCGGATGACGTCCATGACGCTGTCGGCGTCCAAGTCGGGCTTGAGGCCGGCGATCAGTGCCGCGAGCCCCGCCGCGTGAGGCGAGGCCATCGATGTCCCGTCGGCGAAGGCGTACGGCTCATCCCCCGGCGAGCCCCCGTTGGCCGCCCAGAACCAGGTGGGGACCGGACAGGCGATCCGGACTCCCGGCGCCGCCACGTCGACCTGGGGCCCGGGATTGGACCAGGTGGGCCGGGTGTCGTTGTAATCCGTTGCCGCCACGGCCAGGACATAAGCGTCATACGCGGCGGGGTAGAGGACAGATGTGCCGTCGTTTCCGGAGGCCGCGCAGACAACGACCCCCTTGTCGTGGGCATACCTGACGGCGTCCCTCAGGATATCGGCGGTGTCCTCGCCGCCGATGCTCATGTTGATGACCTTGGCCCCGTTGTCGACCGCCCAGCGGATGCCGGAGACGATCCGGTCGTAGAACCCCGTCCCTTCGGCGTCGATCACCTTGACCGGCAGGATCCTGCAGTTCCAGGCCACGCCGGCGATACCGGCGCCGTTGTTCGTGTCGGCGGCGGCGATCCCGGCCACCATGGTGCCGTGGCCGTTGTCGTCGGTGGCGTCGTTGTCGTCATTGACGAAATCCCTTCCGGAAGACTTGATCTTGGCCTTCAGGTCGGGGTGGAGAAGATCGACCCCGGTGTCGATGACGGCGATGGTGATCTCGGCGCTTCCCTTGGTCTCGTCCCAGGCCGCGATGGCCTTGATATCGGCGCCGGATGTCCCCGCCGGCCCCGCAGCGCCGATCGTCTGCCCGGTGTTCGAGAGCGCATACTGGACCCTGAAAAAAGAGTCGTTCGGCGAGGCGGCGATGCGGGCCGTATAGTTGGGCTCGGCGTATTCGACATCGGGATTCCGCCTCAGCGCCTGCACCATCTCGTCGACAGTCAGCGATTCGGGGACCCGGTACTTGTAGATCTCGAGGACGGGGATCCTATCGAGCTTTTCGAGGCCGTAGGCTTTCGATGTCGCTTCGAGAAGCGGCTCGGAGAGCGCGGGCTTGAATTTGACCATGACCTGGCCGGGCGCATAGCGCAGCGCCCCGGCCCGGAGCCCGGCCCGGTCGTCCACGGAGCGGCCCGCCCGGGGAGAGATTGATCGCCCCGGGATCTTCCCTTTAAAGGAGCGCTGCGCTCCGAGGACGAAACCCGCGGCGAAGAAGGCCAGGACGGGTACGATGAGAAGCGCGGTGTGTTTCTTGTGGGCTGTCATCGGCTTTTCCTCTCCCGCCTAGAATGAGAACATCGTCGCCAGCGTGGCCGAGTAACCGGTGCCGCCGCTCCCAGGATAAACGCCCGCCTCCGCCCTGAGCTTGAGGCCCGGCGAGAGCGGGATGTCGAGCCCGCCGGCGATCCCGAAGAGGCTCTTGCCTTCGAGGCCTTTTTTCTCCTCGCCGCTCAGGGACTCGATGGACTCGCGCAATTCGAAGCTGCCCCAGATATAATGGAAAAACGGGAAAAGGTAGGGTGTCACCCGGTTCTCGGCGCCGAAGGCGATCACGGGTCCGATCCGGGCTCGAAACCAGGTCACCTTGGCTTCCAGGGTGCCGTCGACCGCCAGCCCGGGGATGTCCCGCTTTTTGGAGGATCCGAGGAGCGCGGTGATCTCGCCCTGAACATCCACCCTGACGGGAGGACCGGCCGCCAGGACGAGGTCGAACAACCCTCCCAGGGCCGCCCCGCCGCCCGCGCCCGCTTGATAGTCGACCGAAAAGGGGAGCGACCGGAACATCAGGCCGCCGATATCCGCCGTGGCGTAGCCGCCGAAGAGCGATATCGAGGACCCCCGGCCGAGCGGGAATTGCAGCACCGCGGCGGCCAGGGCGGAACTCAAGTCCGAAGTCGAGGCTTCACCCGGATCGTCCCAGCTCACAGTCTGAGAAAAATAATCGACCCTGAATCCCAGGCGCATGCCGTCGCTTGGCGCCTCCGAGCGCGGTTGGGCGGCCGCGGCGGCCGCCGCGGCAAAGAAAAGGAACAGCACTATCCATGGAGCCGGGAGTCGGCGCCGTTTGATCATGGATCCTCCCTATGCGGCGGTCTTCTTGGGAGCCTTGGCGGTGAGCTCCAGCCGCTCCTGGGCCTTCTCGGCGAGCTCGCTCTTGGGGAAATCGGTGACGAGCTTGGTGAAGAAGGGAACGGCCTCTTCGACTTTGTTGGCCAGGTAATAGGAGTCGGCCAAATAAAAATAGACCTCGTCCATCTTCGAGAACGACGGGTACCCCGTTATGATCTCCGTCAGCCGGCTGATCGCGGCTTTGTACGCTTTCTGCTTGTAATAAAGCTGGCCGATGCTCAAGGCGTGGGTGGCCAGGCGCTCCTCGCAGTCGGCGATCATGGCGGGGGCTTTGCCGGCCTCCTCGGAGGTGGGGAAGCTCGCGATGACCTTCCGGAACTCGACGAGCGCCTGGGTGGTCTTGGTCTGGTCCCGCCCCGGCTTCAGCGCCTTCTCGTAGTAACTCAGGGCGATCTGATACTGGGCGTAGGGGGTTGACGGGCTGAAGGGATAGAGCTGGATGAACTCCCGATACTCCGAGGCGGCCAGAATCATGCTTCCCTCGTCGCCTTTTGCGAAGTAGGAATCGGCCATCGCCAGCTTGGCCCGCTGCGCGTAGAAGCTCTTGGGGAAGGACTCGATCACCTGGCGAAAATAGAGCCGGGCCTTTTCCGCGTCTTTTTTCGCGGCTTCCTGGCCCGCCCTGAACAGGGCCTCATCCGAGGCCGCCAGCTCCGGCGCGATCACCACTTTCTTGGAATTGCAGCTCGTCAGGACAAGCCCGCCGAGAACAACAACGATCAGTATCGATGCGAGTTTCTTCATGGCGCTCCGTTCACGCGAATCAATCACTCTTGTCAGCATACAGCGTTCTGACCCAGTCCCATTCCCGGGCCAGGCCGTCTCTCAGGCCTGTCCGGGGCGAGTAGCCGAGGTCCCTCGCCGCCTTGGCGATGTCGGCAAACGTATCCGGAACGTCTCCCTTTTGGCGGTCCTGGCGCTCGATCCGGAGGCGGCGGCCGCAGATGTCCTCGATCAGCGCCAGAAGGTCATTGAGGATCTCCCGGTGACCCCCTCCGACGTTGTAGACCTCACCCTCCCGCCCGTGCTCCATCGCCGACACGCAGGCCTCGGCGATGTCCGCGACGAACGTGAAATCACGGGTCTGACGGCCGTCGCCGTAGATCGTCAGGGGACGGTCCTCGGCCGCGGCCTTGAAGAATTTGTGGAAGGCCATATCGGGACGCTGCCCGGGGCCGTAGACCGTGAAAAAGCGCAAGGAAACGGCCGGTACGCGGTGGTTCTTGAAATAGAGAAAGCAGAGCTGTTCGGCGGCCAGCTTGGTGACGCCGTAAGGCGACAGGGGATAGAGGAGGCTGGTCTCGGTCATGGGGAGGGTCGGGGTCAGCCCGTAGACCGAAGACGACGAGGCATAGACGATACGGCCGAGCCGGCAGGCTTTGGCCGCCTCGAGCAGCTTCTGCGTGGCGGCGATGTTGTCCTGGAGATAGACGGAAAAGCTCTCCCCCCAGCTCGCCCGGACTCCCGCTTGGGCGGCCAGATGGAAGACGGCGTCGACGCCTCCCAGCAGCTCGCGCAGGTCAAGCTCCAGAAGGTTCCGGCCGATGAAGGTGAAATTCCCGTCGGCCAGCTGGGGCTCGAGGTTGCGCTCCTTCATCCAGCGGGGATAGTAATCGGTGAAGCAGTCGACTCCGGTGACTTCGTGGCCGTCCCGGAGCAGGCGGCGGCTCAGGTGGGATCCGATGAAACCCGCGGCGCCGGTCACGAGGCATTTCATGGCCGCCCATGCCTCCGGAAGATCTCTTGGACTTGACGGATGGCGCCGGCCGGGTCGGCGCTCCCGAAGACGGCCGCGCCCATGACCAGGATCCCGGCGCCGTCGTCGATCAGGTCCGCCGCGTTCCCGAGGTTGATCCCGCCGTCGACTTCGATCGCGACTTCGAGATGGCGTTCGTCGATCAGCCGGCGGAGCTCGCCGATCTTGCGGCGCGTGGCGGGGATGAACGTCTGGCCCCCGAACCCGGGGTTGACGGACATCAGGAGCACAAAGTCAAGCTCCGGGAGGATCTCGCTCAGCTGCCGGACGGGAGTGGCGGGATTCAGGACGGCTCCCGCCTTCTTTCCCGAGGACTTGACCAGGCCGATATCGCGATGGAGGTGGACCGAGGCTTCCACGTGTACGGACACCCAGTCGGCGCCGGCGTCGAGGAACAGGGGGATGAAGTCCCCCGGCCGCTCGACCATCAGGTGGACGTCCAGCGGGAGCCGGGTGACTTTCCTGAGCGCAGCGACGGCCTGCGGCCCGAGGGTCAGGTTGGGCACGAAGTGCCCGTCCATAACGTCGACATGGATCAGGTCGGCGCCGGCCGCCTCGGCCATCTCCACCGCCTCGCCCATCCTGGCGAAGTCGGCGGACAGGATCGAAGGCGCCAGCATGGTCATCGGCTGACTTCCAGGGAGATGAGGCTCCTCTTGGAAACGCTGTATCCGGCCCGCGGGAACTGATTGATGACGATCCCGGGGTCGTATCCGGGATAATAGGAATACCGGATGTCAGCCACCCGGAAACCCAGCCCGTTGAGCCTGGCGATCGTGGCCGCGGCCGAGCGCGCAATCAGGTCGGGCATCACATATTTCGCTTCCAGGCCTCCCTGGCTGACCAGCAGGTCGACGGCCGAGTTCCTTCGGACCGCCGGCGAGCCGGGCTCCGGCTCCTGGGCGATGATGCGCCCCGCCGCATACCGGGGTGTATGGATGTGGGAAACCTGGCCTTTCTGGAGCCCGATCTCGGCGATGGACCTGACGGCGGCTTCGAGGCTGCGGCCGGCGAGCTGCGGGACCTCGATCATTTCGCTGCCGCCGCTCAACACCACCTTGATACTCCTGTTGACCCGGACCCTCGAACCGGCCGGAGGGTCTTGGAGCATGATGCGGCCGAGCTCGAAGCGGTCGCTGAACTCGGTCCCGACTTCCCGCAGGGACAGCCTTTTGGCGGCGAGCTCGGCCCCGGCCTCGGTCATGGTTCTTCCGGCGAGGTCAGGCACGGAGACGAAATCTCCCTTCTGGATGAACCGGGAGGCGAGGATGGCGCTCAGGAAGAAAACGGCGAAGCAAAGGAGCAGTATCTGGAGATAAAATAAAACCCGATTCCACGGCATGCCTGACTCACCACGCTCATCGAAGATATCATAGAATATCAACGAAGTAAACTGGCCCAGCGTTTCACCCTGGCCTCAATGGCCGTGACACGAATAGGGTTCTGTCAGGGCGCGTGCCTGTGCGTCCTTACGGATCGGCAGGTGCGGATGAGGATGCGCCCCTGTCCCCCGGCCCCCGGGCGAACTGATAGTCAATGTTTCTTTTAGAGGTTTCGCAGAATAGCGGCTCCGAGTCGCTCCGCCGCTATTCTGATGGTCGCTCCGGAGACTCCGCTTCCCGCCGGTCCCCCTCCGATACGGGGGGCTTCGGGGCGTCATCCCCATCCGCACCCGCCGAGGCCTTCCGTGCGCGGGGACAGGCGCCGCGCCGCCTTGAATTTGACAAGAAGAGATGCCGTCCGTGGCCACCGTTTTGCCGCCGGGCGGGGTTTCCAATATAATGTCGCGCGCATTCCCTTAGGAGGAGGCACCATGAGCGAGATTTCGGATTTTCGAAGCGACACGGTAACCCGGCCGACGCCTGAGATGCGGCGGGCCATGGCCGAGGCGGTCGTCGGAGACGACGTCCTGGGGGACGACCCGACCGTCATCAGGCTGGAGGCGATGGCGGCCGAGACCATGGGCAAGGCGGCCGGCTTGTTCATGCCCTCGGGGACGATGGGCAACTCGGTCGCGGTTAAGGTCTGGACCCGTGAGCTCGAGGAGGTCATCGTCGAGGCCAGGTCGCATATCTACAATATGGAATCGACGCACTTGACCTTTATCTCCAGGGTCACCCCGAGGCCCATCCCTTCGCGGCGTGGAGCCATGGACCCCGAAGAGGTCGAAAGGAACATCCGGACCCCGAACGTCCATTCGCCGCGGACCTCGCTCATCTGCCTGGAAAACACCCATAACAACTGGAGCGGTGCCGTCGTGCCGCTGGCCAATTTCCGCGCCCTCAGGGACGTCGCGGACAGGCACGGGTTGCGGATCCACCTCGACGGAGCCCGGCTGTTCAACGCCGCCGCGGCGTCAGGGGTTTCGGTCAAGGAATACGCCGGCCAGGCCGATTCGGTGATGTTCTGCCTTTCGAAGGGGCTCTCGGCGCCGGTGGGCTCAATGCTTGTCGGGCCCGGCGAATTCATCGACACCGCCCGCCGGGTCAGAAAAGCGCTGGGCGGAGGCATGAGGCAGGCGGGCGTCCTGGCGGCGCCTGGGATCATCGCCCTCGCCGTGATGACGAAGCGGCTGGCCGAAGATCACGGCCGGGCTAAAAGGCTGGCCGCCGGGATCGCCGGCCTGCCGGGCGTTTCACTCGACCCGGCGGCGGTCGAAACCAATATCCTGATCTTCGGTTTTTCGCACCCGCGGCTGAGCTCCGCCGCGCTCCTCGACGCGCTCGCCAAACGGCGGATCCTCGCGCTGGCGATTGCCGGCGGAGTCCGGCTCGTAACCCATAAGGATATCGACGACGAGGACGTTGACCGGGCCGCCGCCGCCTTCCGCGAGATTCTGGATTAGCTCTCCAGGGATCCGGCGACGAGCTGGGCGATATCCCTGACCTGAATGTCGGGCCGTTCCTTGTCCTTGAGCCCGTCTTGGAGCATGCTCAGGCAGAACGGGCAGGCCGTCGCGGCCGTTGCCGCCCCGGAACGGATGATTTCCTCGGTCCGCAGGTGATTGATCCGCCGGCCGAGCTTCTCCTCGGTCCACATCATCCCGCCGCCCGCGCCGCAGCAGAAGCTGTGCTCACGGTTGTTTTCGAGCTCGGCGGGCGCCGCCTCGCCCAATCGCGACAGGATCTCCCGCGGTTCCTTGAGGATCCCGTTGTGCCGGCCAAGGTAGCACGGATCGTGATAAGCCACGCGGCCGTCAACGCCGGTTTTGAGCGTCAGCTTTCCCCGCCGCAGGAGGTCGTGGATCCAACGGACGTGGGGTATGATCTCGATCCGGGACAGGCGTTCCCTGTCTTCCGCGGAGAAGGCCGCGAGGAGGGGCAAGAGCTGGCGATATTCGTTCTCCAATGTGTTGTAGCCGTGGGGACAGAAGGAGATGATCTTCTTCACGTCATATTTGAGAAACAGCCCCAGATTCTCTTCCGCCAGCGTTTGGAAGAGGTACTCCTGGCCGAGCCGGCGGGCCGAATCGCCGCAGCATTTCTCTTCGGTCCCCAGGATCCCGAAGTCCTGACCGGCCGTCTTCAGCAGCGTCACCATGGCCCGGGCGACCTGGATGCCCTGCTCGTCGTAGGAGCCGGCGCAGCCCACCCAGAGGAGGACCTCGGCGCTCCTTTTTTGGGCCATGACCGGAACGTCGAGCCCGGCGGCCCAGTCGGCCCGCTTGGCGAACCCCAGGCCCCAAGGGTTGGAGTTCGTTTCCAGGTTCCGGAAGAAGGCGTTGAGCTCCTGGGGGAACCGGCCTTGCATCAGGACTTCGCTGCGGCGCACGCCCACGATCTTGCGGATATGCTCGATCTCGACGGGGCAGACGTGCTGGCAGGCGCCGCAGGTGGTGCAGGTCCAGATCTCTCCTTCCGTGTACGTCTCGGGGAATAAAGGGGGAAGGTCGTCCCTCCGGCGCGCCAGGAGGTTCCGTCGGTCCGCGAGCAGCCGCTTCTCCAGGTTCACGAGGATCATCTTGGGCGAAAGCGGCTTGCCGCTTGTCGAGGCGGGACAGGCGTCCTGGCAGCGGCCGCACTCCATGCAGGCGAAGGCGTCGAGGTTGTCTTTCCAGGTAAAGTCGGCCGACTTCTCGATCCCGAAGACCTCGGCTTTCTCGATCTCGACCGGAGGCAGCCGGCGGCTCGAACCCGGGCTCCGGAAAAATACGTTGACCGGGCCCGTGAACATGTGAAAATACTTCGAGTAGGGCACGTAGGCGATGAAGGCGTAGACGAGCAGGATGTGGAGCCACCAGGAAGCGCGGAATTGCGCCTCCACGGCCGCCTGCGGCAGGCCCGGTATCGCCAGGAGGTCCGCCAGGTATCTTCCCAGGAACGACAGGCGCGCCGCTTCCGGGTGAAGGACGACCGAGAACACCTCGAAGTACACATAGCTCAGGGTCACCGCGACCAGAAAGCCATAGATCGCCGCGGAATCCCAGGGCGTCGTCTGATAGGCCCTGGGCCTGACGATGAAGCGCCTGACGGCGAAGAACGCGACCCCGATGAGAACGGCGACGGCCATGGCGTCGACAAGGAAAGAGAAGAACAGGCCGAACCCCGTCCGGCCGAAGAGGTAGAAACCGTCGAAGAAGCCTTCCAGCGTGTGGCTGACCGTCATGGTGTCGAAGGTGAGCGCGCTGTAAAAGATGAAGACGTGCATCAGCCCGGTGAACCGGCGCTCATCCTTGAGCGTGCACCTTTGGAGAAACACCTTGGTCAGGGTGTCGGCCAGGCGCCCGCCGGCGCCCTCTCCCCGGCGCTCGGGACGGCCCTGCCGCACGAGCCGGTACCGGAGATAAGCGGGACGGAAGAAGGCGAACATCGTTGCCAGGATGATCAGTGCCAAGACCGCTTTTTCCCACGCCCAGAGCATCGGACCTCCTTGTCAGAAGGGGACCGCGATTCCCCACATGAGTTTAGTGAACGTCTGTTTCCCGCCCGCCGGGTCCGTCCCCCAGTCCTGCCAGATGCGCCCGCCCACCGTCGCCTCGAGCCAGTCCGTCAGCCGGAAGCGCAGGATGACATCGGCCATCCAGGCCTGGGCGAGGTCGAAGACCGCGCTCGATTGGATCAGGCCCTGAAAGCTCAGCGACACCGCAGGGCTGAACCGCGCGCCCACCCGCAGCCCGGATTCCTGCTTGAGCTCGTCTCCGCTGAGATCGAGACGCGTCGGCTGGTTCGTGTGATGAAAGAACCTGAAAAAGGGCTCGAGGCAGAAGACTCCCGCCGTGAACGGCGCGCCGACGCCGATGTAATTGCGGTTGGTGGTGAACGGCTTTCCATCGAGCTCGCTCGCGTGGTCGGCGTCGTGGTCGGAATCGTGGCCGAGGATCAGGACCAGATTCCGGGCGAGCAGCTGCCGGAGCGAGAAATGCCAGTCGAATTTAGTGAATTCTCCGCCCAGGTTGTGGCTCACGAGCTGGGCGAGGAGCCTTGTCGTCGGGGTGATCAGGACGAAGTCCTGGAAGCCCAGCGTCCACCGGTCCACGGGGCCGCTGAGGTCGTTGTAGCTCGGAAAGTCCGAGGGTGCCAGGATGTTGCTGAAGATCTCGCCCCGGAGCGTCAGGCGGCCGGTCCGGCTGATCGCGTCTTTGTTGTCGAACTGGCGGTGGATGAAGATTTCGGACCCGGTCAGGCGGGCGGCGAGAGCGAACAGGAGGATGGCCGCGATGCGGAATACCCTGCCGACCGTCCGACTCGTCTTTCTAGAATTCATAGGCCAAGCCGATGCGGAAGACGCGGGGCGACTGCACCTCGGTGGCGTACCGGAGCACGAACTCCGGGCCGGTCCACTCGCTTTCCTCGGTCGCGTTCGCCCAGTCGAAGATATTATAGCCTTCGATGAAGATCCGTGCGAGCCCGGCGCCCAGGGCGACGGATTTCTCCAGTCGGAGGTCGACGGTCATATTGAACTCGTAGCGGGCCTGGCCGCGATAAGCCGCCTGGATGAAGAAGGGCCCCTGGTTGAACCCGGAGACGATGATCTTCCTGGCGAACGGCTGGCCGTCATAGTACTTGATGAGCGTCGACAGCCGGAGACCGCCGGGCGCGGCGAAGCTCCACCCCAGGCGGGCCGTGTAGGCCCTGTCGAAACGCAGCCGGCCGCGGGCCTCGATGGCGGCGTTCGGGTTGTCGTCGAGCGCGCCGACGACGCCGTCGTCGTTTTCCCGCTCGCCGTTGCCGGGGCTGGTCGTGCCGAGAGCCTCGGTCGCCGTCCCGGAAAAAAACAAGACCGTCCGGCCGCTGAATTTCTTGACGAGCGTGAGGTCGAGGCCGCGGTACCGGGACGCGCGGCCGTCCGCGTCCGGGTTCGTCAGGAGGAAGGCATCCCGGCCGAGCGTGGCTGGCCTCTGGTCGTAGACCACGAAGCTCAAGTCATCGTGGTCGCCGGGGATGAAATTATCCCCCGGGTCGGTGATCGTGACGGGATCATAAGAGGATCCGGGCGGGACGCCGATATTGAGTGTTTCCACGAGGTGCTTCGTCTCGCGGTAGTAGCCGGCCAGGCTGAGGTAAAGGCCGCCGCGATAGACCTTCGAGACGCTCACGCAGTACTCATCGGTCAGCGGGCGCTGGATGTCGGGATCGATCGAGGAGAAGTACGGCCCCTCGCGCCGCACGAGCGTTCCTTGTTCGGCGGCCTCGAACCGGCCGTCGCCGTTGGCGTCGCTCCAGGAGTAGGCGAGCCCGCCCAGGGCCCCGGGATTCCCGTGGTCGAGATATGACAGGGGGAGCTCGAAGAAGTAGCGCGCCGCCGAAACCCCGAGCACCATCGACCCGTCCCGGCGCAGGGGCAGCGAAAAGGCGACGCGGGGCGAAAGGTTGGTCCATCTGACTTCGTCCGACCCGTCCCCGGGCACCCAGCCCTTGGTCATTACGGCGTGAACCCCGACCTCGAGGGAGGCCAGGTTCGCGAAGATCAGCCTGTCGCTGGCGAAGGCATGGATGTCGAGCGCCCGCGCCCGACGGTTGAGCGGCGTGTTGTAGCGGACGATCTCGAAGGGGATGTCGTCCCAGTAACGAAGGTGAAGGTTGTCGAAGATATCGTCCTCCGATGATGACGAGGCATAGCGCAATGACGTCCCGTATTCGAGGTGATGACGGATGTTCCCGGAGCTCCGGAGCGCGGCCGTCCCGTGTCCAAAAGCGCTCAGCGTCGTCCGGTCGTCGGAGCCGGCGGCCGCCGCCGCGCCGGCCGGGATCTTTTTGAAGACCTCCTCGCTGTGCGGCGCGCTCACGCCGTCCTGGAATCCCGAGCGGAGACCGCCGCGGTCGAACGAGGCGCCGAGCTCGAGAGCGTGTCCCGGACTGAACCGCGTCCTGAACAGGAGCTGGGCGACATTGAAGGTGTTCTTGTTATTGACGGTCGATTCCACGGGCACGTTCCGGCCCGCGCCGTAGGTCGGCTGCCGGACGTTTTGTCCGGTCCAAAGGAACTGGAGCGAGCCCCGGGGCAAAAGATAGGTGAGGTTGACGAGCCCCGACGAGACCTCTCCCTTGTCGTCAGAAGCGAACTCGGCGACATCGCGCGACACGTCAAGCCGGCTGACGGAAGCGAACAGGAGAAGCTTGCCGGGCACGAGGGGGCCCGAGACCCGGCCGGCGGCGTTCGACAGCGTATTGAGATGCGTCCTCTCCGTGAGGTCTTCCGCAACCAGGCGCTCCGGGACGCGGCCTGTCGTCAGCCCGGAGGGGGTGAAGGAGAGCGTCGCGGCGCCGTGCCATTCAGCCGTTCCCTGTTTGGGGACGATGTTGAAGGCGCCGCCCGGCGAGAGGTTCCGGATGGAGTGCCGTCCGTCGGCGTGCGCCGTGTAGGCCAGGCTGTTGAGGTCCGGGTAGAACATCGGCGTTCCGGAGGCGTAGGGGTCCGTGACATCGAGACCGTTCAGAAGGTAAGCGCTCTGCGCCCAGGAGCCGCCGCCGCGCGAGCTCCAGAGCGCCGGCACGTCGGCCCAGACGCCGCCGACATCGATCCTGTTGGTCGTCGCGGACAGGTCCTGGTTCTCCAGGAGCGACCAGAGGTTGTCCCCCGAGGGCAGGGACCGGACCTGGAGCTCGTTGATGATGGTCCGCCCGATCGAGGGGGAGAGGTCGATAAATTCGGCGCGGGCGCCCTGCGGCCCGCCGTCCCGCGGCAGCTCGAGGCGAACATAAAACGCGGCGCCGGGCTCGAAGACCAGACCCTCGCGCTCATGGACGGTCCTGCCGCCGCTCTCCACGGTGAGAGCGTACCGACCCGGCGGGATGCCGACCAGGTCGAATGTCCCCTCGACGCCGGAGACCGCGTTCAAGCTGAACAGGGCGTCAGACGAGCGGATCGTCAGGCGCGCCCCGGCGACGGGTTCACCGGCGGCATCCCGGATGCGCCCCGACAGGTTCGCTCCGTCCCCGGCGGCCAGCCCGAAGGACGGAATAAGATAAAGGATGATTAAGAAGAGGGAACCCGCCGACGCCGTCTTGTCGGCGGCCGCGGATCTATTCAGTGCCAAAATCTTCTACCTTTCAAGTCGTCATATCATTCTCAATTTGTCCGCCGACTGTCAAGGTCGCGGTTTTTGAATTCGCCGCGGAATGCTTTTATAATGTCCCGCGTAGAGGAGGTGCTATGTCGGAAAAACGAGACCTCGTCATCATCGGCGGCGGACCGGGAGGCTATATCGCGGCCCTCAAGGCCGCTCAACTGGGGCGGCGCGTTACCCTCATCGAGGAAGACCGGCTGGGCGGCACCTGCATGAACTGGGGGTGCATCCCGACGAAATTTCTCCTCCACCAGACGGACCTCCTCGCCGAATGGAAGCGCAGCAGGAACATCGCCGGCTCACCCGCCGGACCGACGCTGGACTGGAAGCGGGTTCTGGAGGAGAAGCGGGCGGTCATCGACCGGCTCGTCCGGGGCGTGGAGTTCCTGCTGCAGCGCGCCAAGGTCGAGGTCGTCAAAGGCAGAGGATCGCTCCGGAGCGGGCGCGAAATCCTCTGCCGGTCCGACGACGGCGAAAGGACTTTCGAGTTCGACCGGGCCATCCTGGCCGCGGGCAGCCGGCCCGCGGCGCTGCCGTTCCTGAAGCCGAACGGGACCGAGATCATCACCCATATCGAAGCCCTGGAGCTCGAGACCGCGCCGCGCTCGCTGATCGTGGCCGGGGCCGGGGCGGTCGGGCTCGAGTTCGGCGTGATCTTCTCCCGTCTGGGGACCGACGTCACGGTCCTCGAGATGATGCCGGCCATCCTCCCGGGCATGGACAGGCAGATGGCCATGAGGCTCGAGAGGCTGCTTAAGAAGCAGGGTCTCAAGATCCTGACCGGCATGCGGATCGAGGCCGGCTCGCTCGAGGGCGGCGGCGTCCGCCTCCGGGGCACGAGTCTGAAGACGCAGGAGCCGTTCGAGTATGCCGCCGAGAAGGTCCTGCTGGCCACGGGCCGGAAGCCGAATTCCGAGGGGCTCCTGGACGGGACGGCGGACTTCCTCGACCGGGCCGGGTTTGTCCGCGTGTCGAGCCGGCTCGAGACTTCCGTCCCCGGGGTTTACGCGATCGGCGACCTGATCGGCGGCAAGCTCCTTGCCCACAAGGCCGAGCATGAGGGGATCGTGGCCGCGGAGAACGCCGCGGGCGGAGCCGCGGAGATGGCCTACAACGCGCTCCCCATGTCGGTCTTCACCGAACCGGAGTTCGCCGCGGTGGGCCTGACGGATGAGGAAGCTAAGGAGCAGGGGATAGAGACTCGGACGGGGATCTACATGCTCCAGGCGAACGGCCGCGCCGTCGCCTTGGACAGCGTCGACGGGATGATCAAGGTCATCGCGGGTCCGGACGGCCGGATCATCGGTGCCCACATCCTGGCGCCTTTCGCGAGCGAGACGATCTCGGAAGTCACGCTGGCCGTCCGCAAAGGCCTCTCCCTCGCCGACATCGGCGAGACCGTGCACGTCCACCCGACCATCTCCGAGGGGATCATGGAGGCCTCGCTCAAGGCCGAGCGGAAGGCCGTCCGGATTTTGAATGAATGAACCCGGCTAGCGGATGTAGCCGAGCGCCCGGAGCATTTCCTTCGTCTGATCGTCGATCTGGATGTCCTGTTTGGCGCTGAGGACGCCGCGGGCGAATTCCTCGAGCCGCCGGCGCAGCGCCGCCGCTTCGGGAGCGGAGCTGTCCCGGGGATAGACGTCGTTTTTCTCTCCGGGATCCTGCTCCAGGTTATAGAGCTCGAGTTGATTCTTCTCGGGCGTGAAGATCATGTGCCAGGGCGGGGCCAGCAGCCCGAACCGGTCTTGGTAAGCCTCGGGTTTGTAGGTTTCCTCGAAAAAGCCCGCGTCCTTGTTTTTCGCGGGCCGGAAAACGTTCCTTCCCCGGAAGCTCGCCGGCGGCTTGAACCCCATCATCCCGGCGGCCGTCGGCGCGACATCGAGCAGGTTCACGACGTCGTGGCGCGTCTCCCCCTTGCCGGAGGACATCGCCCGCTTGACGACGAACGGGACCCTCGTATAAACGCCGTAGAGAAAATGGACATGGCCGACATGCGGGTCCCCGAAATCGTTGTGGTACTCGCCCAGGCCCTCGCCGTGGTCGCCGACGAGAAGGACGGCCGTCCGATCGTAAAGTCCGAGTTCGCGGAGCTTGACCCACAGCTTTCCGATCTCGCCGTCCATGTATTCGACCTCTCTTCCGTAGCTGGTCCTCGCCGCATCGACGGAGAGCAGCGGCTTGCCGCGGAAGGTGAACCGGACGGTCTTCAACCCGGCCATGTTGTCGATGGCCACGGAGCTGTCGCCCTTGAAAAAATAGACGTTGTCCGGGCGCCGGACGTACCATCCACTCCGGAAGTCCGCCTCGAGCGTGCCGGCCGTCAGGGGAGGTGAGAAGTCGACGAGGTCGAGACGGCCGAGGAAGTGATCGGGGTTCGGGTCGAAGGCGTTCGCGAACTCGAACCGGAGCTCGTTCCGGCCGGGCTTGAGGTTCAGGGTGACTTCGTTGAGGGTATAGGTCTGAAGACTGGTTTCGGCGATCGGCTCGCCGTTCAAATACAGCGTCAGGTCCTTGGGGGCGTTGGGCGCCGCATAGGGGTCGTGAGGGTCGGAGTAGTGGACCCAGAGGAAGAACGGCCGGTCCCTGTTCCCTTCGAGCCAGGGGAAGACCCGGGCGTTGACCTCGCCGGCGGTCAGGTACCAGCGGTCCGCGGGAAAGTCGTCCTCGTAGGTTCCGAAGCCCTGGTCGAGCCCGTAGCCCGCGGCGAGCACCCCGAGAGAGACAAAGGCCCCGGTCGAGTAGCCGGCCTTGCGGAACACGTTGGCCAGGGAGGGACGGGAGCGCCTGAACCCGACCTTCTGCCCGTTATTGTAGTTCCTGACCTCGGACGGCGGCTGAGAGAAAAAGATCGAGGCATGGGCCGGCATGGTGATGGGGACCGGGCTGTAGGCGTTCTGGAAGAGGACCCCGTCGCGGGCCAGGGCGTCGATGCTGGGGGTCGCGGCGCGTCCGCCGTAGGCGCCGATATAGTCGGCGCGCTGGGTATCGAGCGTGATGAGGATGAAGTTATCCGGACTCGGACCGCGGCCGCAGCCCGCCGCCGCAACAGCGGCCAGCAGTCCCGGCAACATCCTGAGCCAGCGTGAGTTCTTCATGGTATCGGCCGAGCAGGTTTTAAAATCGTCCCGGAGGCGGCGCTCTTGACGCGTCATTATCGAAAATATCGCGGAATTTGTCAAAAGTTTGCAGATTTCCGGGCGTTTGGTTAAAATAAAATCTGCCGTTCGTCAATTAAGGAGTGACGTGGTCGAGTTGGCGCTGGTGTTCCTGATCTTCGGTGGGCTGGGACTCATCCTCCTCTCGATGAACAAGCTGCTGGGGCCGTCCCGGACCAACCCGGCCAAGGAGCAGCCTTTCGAATGCGGCAGCCCGTATCTCCAGAAGGGGATCAACCCCTTTCCCGTCAAGTTCTATCTTGTCGCTTTCATCTTTCTTCTCTTCGATATCGAGGTCGTCTTTTTCTTTCCCTGGGCGCTGGTGTTCAAGGAGATGATCGGGCCGGGGCTGGCGATCATGGCCGCGTACCTGGTGGTCCTGGTCCTGGGCTTGATCTACGCCTGGAAAAAGGGCGCCTTCGAGTGGGAGTGAGCCCGACGCGTCATGGTTGAAGTCAAAAGGAAGCAGCCTCCGGCCGGGCAGTTCATCACGACGCAGTTCAATTCCCTTCTCGGCTGGGCGCGCAAGTACTCGCTGTTCCACTATCCCTTCGTCACCGCCTGCTGCGGCATGGAGTACATGTCGACGGCCTGCGCCCATTTCGACATCGACCGGTTCGGCGCCGGCTGGACGCGGTTCTCGCCGCGGCAGTCGGACATGCTGCTCGTCGTGGGCACGGTGACCCAGAAGCTGGCGCCGGTGCTGCGCACGGTGTACGACCAGATGACCGAGCCCAAGTGGGTCATCGCCTTCGGCACCTGCACCGTGAGCGGGGGCATCTACGACAACTACGCGGTCGTCCAGGGGATCGACCAGATCATTCCGGTGGACGTGTATATCCCGGGCTGTCCCCCCCGTCCCGAAATGGTGCTCGACGGGCTCCTCAAGCTCCAGGACAAGATCCAGCACCAGGAGCAGGATTGGCGATGGAAAAAGAAAAAGTCCTGACCCTCCTCGGTCGGCGGTTTCCCGGCAGGGTCCGGGAGGTCCCGGGATCACCGGGCGACGACGTCGCGGCCATCGACCGGCAGGACCTCCTCGAGGTGGCCGGTTTTCTGAAGACGCCGCCGCAGGACTTCTCCATGCTCCTCGATCTGACCTGCGTGGACCATGCGCCCGGGCGGCCCCGGTTCGAGATGGTCTACCACTTTTTCTCGCTCTCCGACTCCCGGCGGCTCCGGCTCAAAGTCCGGCTGGAGGAGAGCGACCTCAAGATCGCCTCGCTGGCGTCCCTCTGGAAGAACGCCGACTGGCTGGAGCGGGAAGTGTTCGACCTTTTCGGCGTCGAGTTCGAGGGCCATCCCAACCTCCGCCGCCTCTTCATGTACGATGGTTTCGAGGGGCATCCGTTGCGCAAGGATTATCCGTTGCGCAAACGGCAGCCCATCATCCGGATGAGGGAGTGATATGCCGACGAGGCTCGAACAGCAGGCGCGGCCGGACACGATGCTCATCAACATGGGCCCATCCCATCCCGCCATGCACGGCACGATCCGCGTCATGCTCGAGCTCGACGGCGAGCGGATCCTGAATTCCGAGGTCGAGGTGGGCTACCTCCACCGGGCCTTCGAGAAGACCTGCGAGAATAAAACCTACTTCAACCTGCTCATCTACACCGACCGGCTGAACTACGTCTCGCCGCTCATCAACAACCTCGGATACGCGATGACCATGGAGAAGATGCTCGGCCTGGAGATCCCCGAGCGCGCCCAGTACATCCGGATCATCATGAGCGAGCTCTCCCGCGTCTCCGACCACTTGACCTGCCTGGCGGCGATGGCCATGGAATCCGGCGCCTTCACCGCGTTTCTCTACAAGATGAAGGCCCGTGAGTTTCTCTGGGACGTGATCGAACAGACGACGGGCGCCCGGATGACGACATCCTACATCCGGATCGGCGGCGTCCGGGCCGACCTCCATCGGGATTTCGACTCGACCCTGAAAAAAGGCCTCCGCGAAACGCGGGCGGTGCTCAAGGACGTCCACGGGCTTCTCGACAAAAACAAGATCTTCTTGAACAGGACGAGGGACGTCGGCGTCATATCGAGGGAGGACGCCGTGGCCTACGGCTGGACCGGGCCGTGCCTGCGCTCGACAGGCGTCTCCTACGACGTCCGCAAGGCCTTCCCTTACAGCCGTTATGACCAAATGGATTTCGAGGTCCCCCTGGGCGAAAGAGGGGACAACTACGACCGGTACATGGTCAGGATGAAGGAGATGGACCAGAGCCTGCGGATCATCGAGCAGGCCGCCGCCCGGCTGCCGGGGACGGCCGGGGAGTTCATCGTCGGCGGGGTCGAGCCGGCGGCGGCGATCCGCGACTCCCGCCGACTGCGGGTCCGCGAGGACATCCGGCTCTCCCCGAACCTCGAGGGCTCGGAGAAGCCGCGGCTCGCCGGTATCCTGACCCCTTCTTCCGGCTGCGCGGTCCCTTCCAAGGAAGACACCTACACCTCGATCGAGGGGCTGATCCGGCACTTCAAGTTCTTCATGAAAGGCCACGGCATCCGGCCCCCCAAAGGCGATGTCTACTTTTCCGTCGAGGGCGGGAACGGCGAGCTTGGCTACTACATCGTCTCGGACGGGACGGACCGCCCCTGGCGGCTGCATCTTCGAGCGCCCTGCTTTCACATCGTCGCCGCCCTGGAGCAGCTCATCAAGGGCCGCTACGTTGCCGACGTGATCCCGACTTTCGGGTCGATGAATATGATCGGAGGAGAGCTCGACCGATGAGCCGGCCGTATTCGGATACGCTCCTCCGGAAGATCGACGAGCTGGCCTCCCGTTATCCGAAAAAGGAGGCGGCGCTCATCCCCGTGCTCCGTCTCGTCCAGGAGGAAGCCGGCTGCATCTCTCCCGACGAAGAGGAATTCGTCGCCCGGTCGCTCGGGCTCGAAAAGAATGCGGGTCCGCGAGGTGGTCACCTTCTACACGATGCTCACGCGCCGGCCGTTGGGCAAGTACCATATCCAGGTCTGCGCCAACCTGAGCTGCTCGCTTCTCGGCTCGGCCGCGCTCCTTGATCATCTCCAGAAAAAGCTCGGCGTCGGGGTGGGGGAGACGAGCCCCGACCGGAAATTTACGCTGACCACCGTCGAATGCCTGGGCGCCTGCGACCAGGCCCCCTGCATGATGGTCAACACCGACTATTACACGAACCTGAGCCCGGCGGCGATCGACCGGATCCTGGCCGGGTTGGATTGAGGGAATGGACGACAAGATCCTCACTCGGGACTTCGGCGCGGCCGACCTCAACGACTTGGGCGTTTACCTGAGCCGGGGCGGCTACGCGGCCGTCGGCAAGGCCCTGAAGATGCCGGCCCCCGAGGTCCTGTGCGAAGTGAAGACGGCGAATCTCCGCGGCCGGGGCGGGGCGGGATTCCCGGCCGGCGTCAAGTGGGGGTTCGTCCCGCAAAACCTGCCCGGTCCCAGGTATCTGTGCGTCAACGCCGACGAGGGGGAGCCGGGGACGTTCAAGGACCGCTATATCATGCTCCACAATCCCCACCTTCTCCTCGAGGGGATCGTCATCGCCTCTTACGCCGTGGGCATCCACACGGCGTATATCTACATCCGCGGCGAATATGAAACCGTCGCCCGGAGGCTGGAGACGGCCGTCGCCGACGCCCGCCTGAAGAACCTCCTGGGGAAAAACATCCTCGGGGCGGGGTTCGACCTCGACGTCTTCGTCCACCGCGGCGCGGGGGCCTACATCTGCGGCGAAGAGACGGCCCTGCTCGAGTCCCTGGAAGGCAAGCGGGGACATCCGCGGCTCAAGCCTCCGTTCCCGGCCGTCGTCGGGCTTTTCGGTGCGCCGACGGTCATCAACAACGTCGAGACCCTGGCCAACGTCCCGGCCATCATCCTGAACGGCGCGGACTGGTTCGTGAGGCAAGGGCTTCCCAAGGACGGCGGCACCCGGGTTTTCGGCGTCAGCGGAAAAGTCAACAAGCCCGGCATTTACGAGCTGCCCGTGGGGACCAGCTTGCGGTCTCTCATCGAGGAGCACGCGGGCGGGATGAGACCCGGCTGCGAGCTCAAGGCCGTGATCCCGGGCGGCCTCTCGGCCCCCATCCTGACTCCGGAGGAGATCGACCTGCCCATGGATTTCGATTCCCTGGCGGGCGCCGGGTCGATGCTGGGTTCGGCGGCGGTCATGGTCATCGACCGGGAGATGCCCATGCTGGAAGTCCTCCGCATCACGGCCAGGTTCTATGCCCACGAATCCTGCGGACAATGTACTCCCTGCCGGATCGGGACGGCCTGGATCGACAAGATCGTCACCCGGATGTCCGAGGGCCGCGGCCAGGCCGACGACATCGATACGATCGCCAGCCTGGCCGCGAACATCAAAGGCAAGACCGAGTGCCCGCTGGGGGACGCCGCGGCGCTGCCCATTCTCTCGATCTGCGCGAAATTTCGAAGGGAGCTGGAGCAGAGCCTTCGATGATAAAGGGAAAGAGCTGAGCCCATGGTCAAGCTGAGGATCGATGACCGGGACCTCGAGGCCAAGGAGGGCTCGACGATCCTCCGCGCGGCCGAGGCGTCCGGCATCGACATCCCCCATTTCTGCTACCACCCGGCCTTCGCTCCCGAGGGCAGCTGCCGGATGTGTCTCGTCGAGATCGAGGGCCTGCCCAAGCTCGAGCTCGCCTGTTCGACACCCGTGCGGGAAGGCCAGAAGATCCTGACGCGGAGCCCCAAGGTCGTCGAAGCGAGAAAGGCCGTCCTCGAGTTCCTGCTGGCCGAGCATCCCCTGGACTGCCCGATCTGCGACAAGGCGGGGGAATGCCAGCTGCAGGATTACTATGACGAATACGGCCGCTTCGACAGCCGCCTGAAGGACGCCAAGGAGAAGCGGGAGAAAAAGGTGGCCATCGGGGACCAGCTCATCCTGGACCGCGAGCGCTGCGTCCTCTGCACCCGGTGCGTCCGCTTCCTGAAGGAGGTCACGGGGACCGGCGAACTCGGCGTCATCAACCGCGGCAATCATTCCGAGATCGACACCTGCGATTCCGAGAAGGTCGATAATAACTATACGGGCAATCTTGTCGATATCTGCCCCGTGGGCGCCATCACCGACGTTGATTTCCGGTTCAAGGCCCGGGTCTGGTTCCTGGAGCCCAAGGCGTCGATCTGTCCGCTCTGCGGCCGGGGCTGCAATATCTTCATCGACTCCCATCCGGGGTTTCCCCGGATCCTGCTGCCGCAGCGCGCTTACCGGGTCCGCCCCCGGGAAAACCCGGACGTCAACGGCCATTGGATCTGCGACTTCGGGCGGCGCAGCTATGCCTATCTCGACCGCGGCCGCCTGGACAAGCTGGTCCAGAAAAAGGGTGGACGGGAGACCGTGCTGACCCGGGAGAAGGCCACCCAGATCATCGCCGCCAAGATCCGCGGACTGCTCGACCTGAACAAGGCGCCGCGGATCGCGGTCGTCCTGAACACGACGCTCACGAACGAAGAGCTTTTCCTTGCGGACCGTGTCTTCCGGAAAGGACTCGGCCTGACGAAGATCTTCCTCGCCGACCCGCCCGAGGGGAAGGCCGACGGGTTGCTCCAGACGGCGGAACGGACCCCCAACCGGCGGGGCGCCGCGGCCATCGGCCCGTTCCCGGCCGTCCCCGCTCTCGAAGATCTGGCCGGCGGAGTCGATCTGCTTCTTCTTTTCGGACACTTTCTGGCGGCCCAAGCCACGGCCGGCGAGCTCAAGGCCGCCCTCGACAGGGTCGAGGCCAAGTATCTGTGGGCTTCGCACCGGAGCCCGCTCGACGAGCTCGTCGATATCGTCATCCCGACTCCGGTCATCGCCGAAAAAAGCGGCACTCTGACGAATGTCGAGGGGCGGGTGCAGTCGCTGTCGCCCGCGCTCGGTTTCTGCGCCGAAGGCGGGCCGGAGTGGCGGGTGCTCCTCGACCTGGCCGCGGAGCTCGGTATCGACCGCGCCGATTTCGAGGCCCTGGGCAGTCCGGCGGACATTCTGGCCGTGCTGAAAAAAGAGATCGCTTTCTTTGCGTAGGATATGATGGACGTCATCATCGTGGTCATCAAGATCGTCTTCGCGCTCGTCTGGTTCCTCGTCCTGACCCTCTATCTGACCTGGCTCGAGAGGAAGGAGAGCGCCGTCATCCAGGACCGGATCGGCGCCAACCGGGCGAACATCGGCAAGTTCCGGTTCCTCGGCCTCTTCCAGCCGTTCGCCGACGCCATCAAGATGATCTTCAAGGAGGATTTCGTCCCGGCCTTCTCGAACAAGATCCTGCATACGCTCGCTCCATTTCTGTCGTTCTTTTTCGTGGCCGTGACCATCTGCGCGATCCCCTTCGGCAACGAGCTCAGGATCGGCGGGCGGACCATCAACCTCCAGGTGCTGGACATGGATGCCGGGCTCCTGTTCATCCTGGCCATGCTCTCGCTGGGCATTTACGGGATCATCCTCAGCGGCTGGGCCTCGCGCAATCGCTTCGCGCTTCTGGGCAGCGTCCGGGGCGCCGCCCAACTCATTTCCTACGAAGTGGCGCTCGGGCTCTCGCTCATCGGCTTGATCATGGTCTACCCCTCCCTCCGGCTCCAGAACATCGTCGTTTTCCAGGGGGAGAATGTCTTCGGCTGGCTTCCGAGATGGGGCGTGCTCCTCCAGCCCCTGGGGTTTGTCGTCTTCCTGTTCGCGGCCCTGGCCGAGACCAAGCGCGTGCCGTTCGACCTTCCCGAGGGCGAGTCCGAGATCATCGGTTTCTTCACCGAGTACGGCGGGTTGAAATGGGGCCTGTTCATGATGACCGATTTCATGGAGATCCTGGTCGTCTCCGCCCTGCTGACGACGCTCTTTTTCGGCGGCTGGCAAGTGCCCTGGCTGGCGGCCGACGGCTTCCACTGGCCGTGGGGGGGCGTCCGGGCGCTGCCGCATGGACTGGTCGTCCTGTTTCAGCTCCTCGCCTTCAACGTCAAGGTCGTCTTTTTTTGCTGGCTGCAGATCCTCATCCGCTGGACCTACCCGCGCTTCCGGTACGATCAGCTCATGGACCTGGGCTGGAAGCTCCTCATTCCGCTGAGTCTGTTGAATATCGTCGGGACGGCGGTGGTCATGGGGATCCTCAAATGATCAAGTCGCTGGGCTATTTTCTGGAGATCATCCGGGGCGGGCTGATCACCACCCGTCACTTCACCGTCAACATGTTCTTCCATACCCTCAAGGCCATGGGGGTCAAGACGCGGCGGCGGGGTGCGGTGACTATCCAGTACCCCGAGGTGCGGAAAGAGCTGGCGGCCCGGCACCACAGCCTGCACCGGCTGACGCGGCGCGATGACGGCCAGCCGCGCTGCGTGTCCTGCATGCTCTGCGTCACCGTCTGTCCGTCCGAGTGCATTTTCATCGAGGCCACGGAGGACCCCGACCCCGAGATCCAGAAGCTCCCGGCCCGGTTCATCATCGACGAGAGCCGCTGCTGTTTCTGCGGGTTCTGTGTCGAGGCCTGCCCTGAGGACGCCATCCGCATGGATACGGGGAAAATCGAGGCCGCCGAGACGGTGCGCCGCGACCTGATCTATGATATGAATAAGCTCCTCCGATGACGACCGAGCGCATCCGGCTGGGGGATTTTGATGTCTTCGGGCTCCGCGAGGGGCATTTCCTGCTCGACGGCGGCGCGATGTTCGGCGTCGTGCCCAAAACGCTTTGGGAGAAGGTGTGCCCGTCTGACACGAAGAACCGGATCCGGCTGGGCCTGAACTCGCTCGTCATCAGGACGCCCCGGGCGGTGGTGCTCGTCGAGACCGGCATCGGGACCAAGACGAGCCAGAAGTTCGCCGGCATCTACTGTGTCGAGACCGAACCCGGCCTCGTCCCGGCGCTCGCCGGCGCGGGCTTCCGGCCCGACGATATCGATTTCGTTATCAACACCCATCTCCATTTCGACCACTGCGGCGGGAACACCCGTTGGGACGACTTCGGCCGAGTCGTTCCCACGTTCCCCCGGGCCCGGTACATCATCCAGAGGGGGGAGTGGGAGGCGGCGTTGTCGCCCAACGAGCGCGATAGGAACAGTTATCTCCCCGAGAATTTCGTTCCCCTCCAAGAGGCCGGTCTGGTCGACCTCGTCGACGGCGACCGGGAAGTCACGCCCGGCGTCGACGTCGTCGTCTCCCCGGGGCACACCCGCCGCCACCAATCCGTCCTGGTCAGGTCCGGCGGCCAAACGCTTTACTTCCTGGGCGATCTCGTGCCCACGTCCGCCCACGTCCGCCTCTCCTACATCATGAGCTATGACCTCTACCCGCTCGAGACGCTCGAAACCCGGAAGCGGCTCTATGAGCAGGCCCTCGCCGGCGAGTGGATCCTCGGTTTCGTCCATGACCCGGCCTATTTCTTCGGCAAGGTCGGGAGGACGGACTCCCGTTACGAATTCGTGCGGATCTGATCTATAAATCTGTCCGCCTGTAAGGAGGTTCTGGCCATGAAGGAAGTGACGATCGACGAGCTGTTGGCGAAGGCTGAAAAACCCTCCGCGGAGGCGATGCGCCTTCATGCATTCTACAGGGGGAAGATCGGCATGACGTTGAAGTGCCGCATCCGCAGCTTCGACGACTTCGCCATCTGGTACACTCCCGGCGTCGCGGCCGTCTGCAAGGCGATCCATCAGGACCGGGAAAAGGTCTACGACTACACGAACAAGTGGAATTTCGTGGCGGTCATCTCCGACGGCTCGCGCGTGCTCGGGCTCGGGGACATCGGCCCCGAGGCCGGCCTGCCGGTCATGGAAGGCAAGGGGCTCCTCTACAAGTACCTGGGAGGCGTGGACGCCTTTCCGCTCTGTCTCAACGAGAAGGACCCCGACAGGTTCATCGACATCGTCAAGGCGCTCCAGCCGACGTTCGGAGGCGTCAACCTGGAAGATATCGCCAACCCCAAGTGCTTCAGGATCCTGGATACCCTGCGCGAGCAATGCGAGATCCCGGTCTGGCACGACGACCAGCAGGGAACGGCCTGCGTGACGGTGGCCGGACTGATCAACGCCCTCAAGATCGTGGGCAAGAAGATGGCGGACGTCAAGCTGGTCATGGTCGGCAGCGGGGGAGCGGGCGTGGCCATCGTCCGTCTCCTGGTGCGGGCCGGCGTCACCCCCGGCAATATCGTGGGCGTCGACACGAAGGGGATCCTGCACCGTGACCGGAGCGATCGGGAAGTCATGCAGGATCGCTTCAAGGAAAAATGGGAAGTCTGCCTCATCACCAACGAGAAGCAGATCAAGGGCGATATCCCCGACGCCTTGCGGGGGGCCGATGTCCTGATCTCGGCCTCGAAGCAGGGGCCGGGCACGATCCGCAAGGCCTGGGTCAAGGAGATGGCCAAGGACGCCGTCGTTTTCGCCGAAGCCAACCCGGTGCCCGAGATCTGGCCGTGGGAGGCGAAGGAGGCGGGCGCCCGGATCGTCGCCACCGGCCGGTCGGATTTCCCGAACCAGATCAACAACTCGCTCGGTTTCCCCGGGATCTTCCGGGGGGCGCTCGACATCCGGGCCAGGACGATCACCGACGAGATGTGCATCGAAGCCGCCCGGGAGCTGGCCCGGGTGGCCGAGGATAACGGGCTGAGCGAAGAGTACATTGTCCCGAACATGGACGAATGGGAGCTCTTTCCGAGATTGGCGGTCGCCGTCGGCAGCAAGGGCATCGAGCAGGGGGTGGCCCGCATCACGGCCCCGGCCGAGGAGCGGTTCAAGACCGCCGAGGCGATCATCAAGCAGTCCCGCGACCAGTTGAAAATGCTGATGCGGGAGAAATTCATCCTCGATCCCGACGACTGAGCTCGATTGACAATTGAATGGCCGTGTGTTATAAGCACAGCCATCGAGGTTTCTATCAATCAATCATTGAGAGGAGGTTAACTCTAATGAAGTATTTTACCAAATTCCTCGTTCTGGGCATTTTTGCCGTTTCGTTGTTCACGAGCTGCGCCAAACAGCCGACCGAGCAGATCGAAGCCGTGAAGGCGGCCATCGCCGCCGTTCAAACCGAGGGCGGCGATGTCTACGCTCCGGAGGAGCTCAAGAAGCTCAACGACTCGATGCAGGCGGCCACGGATGAGATCAGCACGCAGAGCAAGAAGTTCTTCAAGAAGTTCGGCCCCGCCAAGGAAATGCTCGCCGGCATCCTGACCGAAGCCGAGGCCGTCAAGGCCGGCATCCCGGCCAAGAAGGAAGCCGCCAAGAACGCCGCCGTCCTGGCGCAGACCGAAGCCAAGGCCCTTCTCGACGAGGCCAAAGCCCTTCTCGACAAGGCCCCCAAGGGCAAGGGCACGAAGGCTGACATCGAGGCCATGAAAGCGGACCTCGCCGGCTTGGATACCTCGTTCGCCGAGATCCAGACCGCGATCGACGGCCAAGATTATTTTGGCGCCTCCGGCAAGGCGGCCACGATCAAGGAAAAGGCCATGGCCATTTCCGACCAGGTCAAGGCGGCCATGGAGAAGGTCAAGAGATAACGGCCGTCGCTGAGTAGCTGACCTAATTTTGCGGCTCTCTTTTTGGCTCAGAGGCACCCTAATTCTGTGCCTCTTGCTATCGTCCTGTAAGGCACCGCCGGTCCCTCCGGAGGTCGAACGGGTCAAAACCCAAGAACACGACCTCTGGAGGGCCGGCGCTCCTATTTATGCCCGGCAGGAGTATGCCCGGTACCTGGAGATCCTCCAGGCGGCGCGGGACAAGCTGAACAGGGAAAAAGCCCGGTTGCGCTGGTTTCGCGATTACGAAAAAGTCCGGGCGGATCTCCTGGTCGTCCTGAACCAGGGTGAAGGCATTCTGGAGACGGTCCAGAACGAAAAACAGACCCAAACGAAGGATCTTTCGGTGAGGCTGAGACGGCTTGAGGGCCGGATCGCCCGGATCAAGTCCCTTACAGAATCCATGAACGAGAACGGCCCGATCAGGAAGGACCTGGCTCAGGCGGATGTTGCCCTCCGCGAAGCCGGCCGGCTGTTGAAAGAAGAGAAGTTCCTGGATCTCGAGCCGGTTCTCGGCAGGGGCGACCGGCACCTGCGCGCGGCCGAGGACGGTCTCTTCTCGCTTCTGGCCCGGTACGCGGATGAGGGGCAGGTCGCCAAGTGGCGCAAGTGGGCCGACGATACGGTCCGCGAGTCGAAGAGGCGGGGCGGGCCCGCGATCGTCGTGAATAAGCTGGAACGGACCTTGACGGTCTACAGGTCCGGGCGCGCCACCGCGGTCTACCAGATCGGCCTGGGCCGGTACGGCCTGTCCGACAAGCTCTACGCAGGGGACGAGGCGACACCGGAGGGCCGCTACAAGGTGATCAAGAAGATCCCCCACAGCCGTTTCCGGAAGGCTCTGCTGATCGATTACCCGAATGCCGACGACCGCCGGGAATTTTCCCAGGCCAAGAAGAAGGGTGCAGTCCCGATGAGTGCCGCGATCGGGGGGCTCATCGAGATCCACGGCGGCGGCAACGACAGCCTGACCAACGGCTGCGTGGCCGTCCAGAACGACGTGATCGACGGCCTCTACCCGACCATCCCGGTGGGCACGCCGGTGACGATCATCGGCAGCTTGGAGAGCGCCGAAAAGCTCCTCAGCTCGCTGGGGAGACCCTGACCGGACATGCGCCTGAAAAAGTTCCTCCTCCGCTCGCTGCTGGCCATTCTGGCGCTTCTGGTCATCATCGAGGTCATCGCGATCATCGTTGCCCTCCCGAAATCGGCCGCCGAGCCGCCTCTCCCGCCCGAGCTGATGAAAGGAAAGGGGGGCGAAGCGGCGCCGGCGGAAGCCGACATCGCGTCCGTCCAGAAGAAGCTCCAAGCGCTCCAACCGCGTGGCCATTACATCGTGGTCGACTCCGCCCGGAACGTCCTCTTCCTCAAGAAAAGAGATGAGGTCATCCGGGAGGCGGTCGTCTCCTGCGGCAGCGGGAGCGTGCTCGAGGAGCCGGGAGGCGGACGCCAATGGGTCTTCGACACTCCCCGCGGCGTGTTCCAGGTCAAGTCCAAGCTCCTCAATCCGACCTGGGTCAAGCCCGACTGGGCATTCATCGAAGAAGGCAAGAAACCGCCGAAGAAGAAGGAGGAGCGGATGGAATCCGGCGTGCTGGGCGATTACGCGCTGGGTTTCGGGGACGGGTTTTTCATCCACGGGACGCTCTACACCCGGATGCTCGGCCGGAGCGTGACCCACGGGTGCGTCAGGATGGGGGACGCCGACCTCAAAGCGGTCTTCGAGGCGTCTCCGATCGGCACGAGGATCTTCATATTTTAAGATGGATAAAATAAAAGCGCTCATGTGTCTTGGCTTTCTCCTGGCGGCACCGGCGCTCGCCGAGAATACCCCGTCGCCGGCGCTCCAGAGCCGCTTCCTGCGCGAAGATCTGGCGCTGGCCAAGGCGTCCTCGCTCTATTTCGTCATTCAGATGAAGACCGGCACGATGTCCTTGCGGGCCGGCGGTGTGACGTTGAAAGAGTGGAAGGTCGCCGGCGTTCGCGCCTGGGGCGCACCGCACCCTCTCGAGCCGCTGACCGTCGAGAGGAAAAGCACCCTCTTCCCCCCGAAAAGGGCGGAGATCATACCGACCGCGGAAGAAGAGGAAGAACAGGCCCGGACCGAGCCGGCGAAGGCCGATAAAAAGAAGGACGACGAGAAGCCCAAGATCCCTGAGCTTGAGGCCTTGGAGCTCAAGGACATGCCGGCGAGCTTCATGTTCTTCATGAGCGACAGCACCAGGGTGTATTTCCGCCCCAAGGCCCGCAAGTTCCTCCCCAGGATCGCCTCCTTCGGCCATTCGCTTTCATGGTATTTTTGGGTCCCTCTCAAGAACCTCTGGCTCCGCCTGAACAAGAGGCCGTTTTCGGCGATCGACATCAAGCTGGAAAACCCCGAGGATTGCCAGTCCGTCTACTGGTCATTGGCCGAAGGGGCAAAAGGGCTCATTTTCCCGCTCTGAACCACTTTCCTTCCCTGTCTTCCATGAATTCTTAAGAAAGTTCCATCAGGATCGCCTATAGACGGCATGATTATTAGTTGACAATAACACGCTCAAATATTATACTCAATCCATAAAAGGAGGCTTTAATGGCCAAAATTATTGGTATAGATCTCGGAACCACCAACTCCGTAGTCGCCATCATGGAAGGCGACAGGGTCACCGTCATCCCCAATGAAGAAGGCGGCCGGACGACTCCCTCGGTTGTCGGTTTTACCAAGAAAGGGGAGAGGCTTGTCGGGCAGGTGGCCAAACGGCAGCGTGTGACCAACCCGGAAAACACGATCTACTCGATCAAAAGATTCATGGGGCGGCGGTTCGAAGAGGTCGGCCAGGAGATCAAGCAGGTCCCGTTCAAGGTCACCCAGGAAGCCAACGGGGATGTCCGGGTGGAAGCCTTGGGCAAGCACTACGCTCCGCCCCAGATCTCGGCCATGATCCTTCAGAAGCTCAAGAAAGCGGCTGAAGATTACCTGGGAGGGAGTGTGGAGAAGGCCGTGATCACCGTTCCGGCCTATTTCAACGACAGCCAGCGGAAGGCGACCAAGGATGCCGGACAGATCGCCGGCCTGGACGTCGTGCGCATCATCAACGAACCCACCGCCGCGGCCTTGGCCTACGGCCTGGACAAGAAAAAGGACGAGACCATCGCCGTCTACGATTTCGGCGGCGGCACCTTCGACATCTCGATCCTCGAAGTCGGCGAAGGCGTGGTGGAGGTCAAGTCGACGAACGGGGATACCCACCTCGGCGGCGACGATATCGACCAGCGGATCCAGGACTGGATCGTGGCCGAATTCCGGAAGGATACGGGCATGGACCTGACCCGCGACAAGATGGCCCTCCAGCGTCTCAAGGAGGCGGCGGAAAAGGCCAAGATCGAGCTGTCCACGACCCTGGAGACGGAGATCAACCTGCCTTTTATCACCGCCGACGCCACGGGCCCGAAACACCTCCTGTTGAAGATGACCCGGTCCAAGCTGGAACAGCTCGTCGAAGACCTGATCCAGCGTTCCGCCGGGCCGTGCCGGCAAGCCATGGACGATGCCGGGCTCAAGCCCGAGGACATCGACGAGGTCATCCTGGTGGGCGGGCAGACGCGGATGCCCAGGATCCAGGAGCTCGTGAGCCAGCTGTTCAGCAAGGAGCCGAATAGGGGGGTCAACCCCGACGAGGTCGTGGCCGTGGGCGCGGCCGTGCAGGGCGCGGTCCTCGGGGGCGATGTCAAGGACGTCCTCCTGCTTGACGTCACGCCCCTCACGCTGGGCATCGAAACACTGGGCCGCGTATTTACCAGGATGATCCCCCGCAACACGACGATACCGACCAAGAAGACGGAAGTGTACTCCACGGCCTCGGACAACCAGGGCTCGGTCGAGATCCATGTTCTTCAGGGCGAGCGGGAGATGGCCTCCGACAACCGGACGCTCGGCCGCTTCCAACTGTCCGGCATTCCGCCGGCGCCTCGCGGCATGCCCAAGGTCGAAGTCATCTTCGACATCGACGCCAACGGGATCCTCCATGTCTCGGCCAAGGACCTCGGCACCGGCCAGCAGCAGGCGATAACGATCACCGGGCACAGCGGGCTGGATGAAAGAGAGATCAACCGCATGGTCAAGGACGCCGAAGCTCACACGCAGGACGATAAGAGGCGCCGCGAGGTCGTGGAAGCGAAGAACCAGGCCGACCAGCTCATCTACACCCTGGAAAAGCTGCTGCGGGACGGCCGGGACCGCATCCCCGATGATGACGCCCAGCGGGCTCGCGAGGAGATCGAGAACACCAAGCGGGCCGTGGACGGCGAAAACCTCGAACGGATCCGGAGCGCCCTGGAATCCCTGTCCAAGGTTTCGCACAAGATCACGGAAAAATTTTACCGGCAGACCAGTCCCGGCGCGGGGCCGGACGCGGGTCCGCCGGAAGGCGGCCGGGAATACCCGGGACGGGAATCCTTTTCGTCCGGGACGGCCGGCGCCGAGGAAGTGGTCGACGCCGAGGTCGTGGACGGCGAGAAGGGGCATTAGATCGAGCTCCGGGCCGCGGCCCGGCTTCCAGGCCGCGGCGGGTTGAATCATGGATAAAGATTACTACCGGGTGTTGGGCGTCGAGCGCACGGCCTCGGCCCCGGAGATCAAGAAAGCTTACCGCCGCCTCGCCCGGAAGCACCACCCCGACGTGAACCCCGGCGACCGGACCGCCGAAGAGAAGTTCAAGGAGATCCAGGAAGCCTATTCGGTCCTGGGGGATCCGAAGAAGAAGTCGCAGTACGACCAGTACGGGGCCGCGGGCGAGCCGCCTCGAGGCGGGCAGCCGTTCAGCCCGGGGTTCGAGGGGTTCGATTTCTCGGACTACGGGTCTTCGACCTTTTCCGATTTCTTCAGCAGCCTCTTCGGCGGAAGCCAGGCCCGGCCCCAAGGAGCCCGCGAGCGGGGCGAAGACCTCAGCTACAGCATGAGGATCGGTTTCGAAGAGGCGATCTCCGGGCTCCAGTCCCGGATCCAGCTGACGCGCCTGGCGTCCTGCCCCGCGTGCCGCGGCCAAGGCTTCATCCAGGCGGCGGCGGCGAAGGCTTGTCCCGCCTGCGGCGGCCGGGGGAGCGTCCATCTTCAGCGCGGGTCGATGAGGTTCCAATCGGCCTGTCCGCAGTGCCAGGGCACCGGGACCGCCCGGGGCGAGGCCTGTCCGGACTGCCGCGGTCAAGGAACGGTCCGGAGGACCGAACACATCCAGGTCAGGATTCCGGCCGGGGTCGATACGGGGTCCAGGGTGAGAGTCCCCGGCAAGGGAGACGCCGGCCGGCAGGGCGGGGCGCCGGGCGACCTCTATATCACGATCGAGGTCGCGCCGCACGCGCTTTTCCGGCGGGAGGGCGCCGACATTCATCTCCGGCTCCCCGTCACCGTCACGGAAGCGACGCTGGGGGCGAAGATCGAGGTGCCGACATTGGGCGGCAAAACGACCATCCTGATCCCGCCCGGCACCCGGTCCGGGCAGAAATTCCGGATCAAGCAGAAAGGCGCGGCGGTTCCGGGGAGACGGGCGCGGGGCGATGAGATCGTCGAGATGAGCATCGTTCCCCCCTCGGCAAACGACCAACGGGTGCGGGAGTTGATGAGAGAACTCGAACGGGTCTCGGGCGAAAACCCGAGGGCCAAGATGGGGTAGGACCCGATGAGAAAAAAGCGCGAGCCGAACACCGAAGTCAGAAAGTACTATCACATCAGCCGGGTCTCCGAGCTGTACAGCCTCCACCCGCAGACGCTGAGGCTCTACGAACGGGAAGGGCTCCTCAAGCCCTCCCGGAGCCAAGGCAATACGCGGCTGTATACCGACGAAGACCTGAGGCAGCTCGAGGCGATCCTCAACCTGATCCGGGACCTGGGCGTCAACCTGGCCGGGGTCGAGGTCATCCTGAACATGAGGCAGAAGATGCGGCAGATGGAGGCCGAGGTCAGCGAGCTTCTCGAGTACGTCAAGAGGGAGTATTTCCGCGGCCGCGAGGACGATTTCGAGGTCCGGCGCAGGAGCCTGGTGAAGGTGGGGTCGACCATGATCGTCAAGGTCGAGGACACACCGAAGTAACCGCCTGAGTCGGTTTCACAGGTTTTCATTGTCCCGGGCAAGGCCGGGGGGTGGGGCTGGAAGCGCGGGGGGCGCTGTGTTAGAATCTTTGCCGGCTTCTGAAAATGCCCAAAAAGACCGATCCGAGGCCCCCTAACACATGTCCCATCTGTGAGGGCAGCGGCTGGGTGCTGGCCGGCTCGGGAGGGGAGCAGGTGGCCAGGCGCTGCAACTGCTGGCATGAGCAGCAGGCCAGGACCCTGGTCGGCCAGGCCCGGATCCCCAAGCGGTACCAGAACTGCAATCTCGCCAACTTCGAGGTCCACAACGATTCCCACCGCGACGCGCTCAAGATCAGCCGACAGTTCGTCAAGAACTTCCCCGCCCAGGAGGTGGGGTTGATGTTCATCGGATCCTGCGGCGTCGGCAAAACCCATCTGAGCGTCGCCATCATCCGCGAGATCATCGACAAGAAGAAGGCGACTTGCGTCTTCTACGATTTCCGGGAGCTGATCCGGGACATCCAGGGCACCTACACTCCCGAATCCAACGTCAGCGAATCGGAGGTCTTGACCCCCGTGTTCGAGGCGGCCGTGCTTGTGCTCGACGAGCTGGGCGCCAAGCGGACGACGGCCTGGGTCGAGGAGATGGTGTTCTACATCATCAACCAGCGCTATAACCAGAAAAAGCTGACCATCCTCACCTCCAATTATCTGGACACGGAAGAGGAGGCCGACGGCCGCGACGCCCTCTACAAGAAAGGCGGGGACACCCTCGTCGACCGGATCGGCGTCCGGCTGAGGTCGAGGCTCTACGAGATGTGCAAAGTCGTCGAGCTGTGGGGGGACGATTACCGCAAGGTCGCCAAGCAGGCCGGCTACCGGTTCTGACGGCGCGACTCCGCTATCCCGCTCCGCACATTCAGCCTCCGGAGACGAAACGATAGCCAACGCCGTGGACCGTCAGGATGAAGCGGGGCTCGGCCGGGTCGTCCTCGATCTTTTGCCGGAGCTTGGCGATATGCTGGTCGAGGGTGCGGGTCGTTCCCTCGTACCGGATCCCCCAGATCTCATCCAGGAGCGTGAAGCGCTCGACGACCTGACCGTCATGGTCGAGAAAAAAGCGCAGCAGCCGAAGCTCCCGGGCCGAGACGGCGAACGTCTTTTTGCCTTTTCTGCCGGTGTAGGTTTTGGGGTCGACGGCCACGTCCCCGAAAGCGATCGGTCCGGAGTCTCGAACCGCCGGCTTCACCCGGGCGCGGCGGAGGCCGGCGCGGACCCTGGCCAGCAGCTCGCTCACGCCGAACGGCTTGACGATATAATCATCCGCGCCCATCTCCAGCCCGACCACCTTGTCGACTTCCTGCCCTTTGGCCGTTAGCATCAGGATCGGGGTCAGGCTGTCTGTCTTGCGGATCTCCCGGCAGACATCGTAGCCGCTCTTTTCCGGGATCATGATGTCGAGGAGGACAAGCGTCGGCTTCTCCCCGGCATAAACCCGGAGCGCCTCGGCCCCGTCTTCGGCCGTCGCGACCGCATATCCCTCCGCCTCCAACAGATCCCGGAGGCCGGTCAAGATGGACCGGTCATCCTCGACGACCAGGATCAACTCTTTTCTCATGGCCGCCCTTGGTTCTCCTGGCGGGGGAGGCGGACCTGAAAGACGCTCCCGCCTCCCTCTCTCGGATAATAATGGATGTCCCCTCCGTGATCCCTGACGATCCGGAGCGCGATCGGCAGGCCCAGGCCGCTGCCCCTCACCTTGGCCGACGGAGAATCGTCGACCCTGTAGAATTCCTCGAAGATCTTCTTCGCCTCGCGGGACGAGACGCCGGGTCCCCTGTCCTGGACATCGATCAGGACGGAACCGGGCGCGCCGCTGATCTCGATATCGATCCGCTTGGCCTCGCCGCCGTACTTTTCGGCGTTGGACAGAAGGTTGAGGAGCGCCTGCTTGAGACCCTCTTCGTCCCCCTCGACGAACGCTTCGCCCAGGTCATTCCGGAGGCTGACTTCAAACCCGCCGGGCTCGAGCCTCACTCTCTGGCCCTCGATCAGTCCCTCACAGAGCAGGGCGACATCCAGCCGCTTCTTTTCGTACTTCCGCTCGCCCTTTTCCATCCGGGCGAAGTCGAGGACGTTGTTGATGAGCCGCGTCAGGCGCTCGGTCTCCGCGACCATGAGGTCCAGGTATTTTTGCTGTTTCCGCGGGTCGGGCTGGCGGTGTTCCCTGAGGATTTCGGCGAACATGCGGATGGAGGTGAGGGGCGTCTTAAGCTCATGCGAGACGTTGGCGACGAAGGTCGTTTTTTGCCGGGCGAGCAGCATCTCTCGCCGCAGGGTATTCATGATGTAAGTTCCGCCGCCCGCCATGGCCAGGAGCAGGAAAAAGACGAGGACCCAGAGGCTGAGAGCCGTCAGATCGGCCCGGGAGGCGAGGGCATCCGGGCTGGAGAGATAGGCGGCCACCTCCCAGCGGGGCAGACTGACGCTGATCTCACGGGCGACCAGGGGCCGGCGCCAATCCCTGTTTCCGGTATCGTCCGGGGTGACGAGCGGCCGGCCGTTTTCATCGAGGATGGTGAGGATCCGAAGCGGAGTATAGACGTTCGGGAGGAGGGCCGCCAGGCGGCCGCGGAGGGATGCGCCGTCCACGACGCAGCCGACAAAACCCCTGGCGGGATCCTTCTTCCAGAAGAGAAGTGTCAGCTTGTCCTGCATGAAGCGCGGGATGAGCCCGCTGTCCCGGTCCGCCGTGATCTCGTTGAAATGCCGGGGCTCCGAGATGAAAATGGACCGTTCCGGTGGAGCCTGTTTTCCCTGCGAGAGGGCGTCGGTGGTGACGTTCCGGGGCGTCGTGCTTTGTCCGCTTCCCAGGGCCCGGTCGAACACGGACTTGCGGACATCGGGGCTCTTTTCAAACTCGCTGAGCGCTTTCTGCCCGGCCTGGACTTCTTCGATCTGGGTTTTCGGGATCATGCTTTCCGGCTTCGCTTCGAGCGCGGCGGACGGCGCGGCTTTTCCCGGGTCGCCTGGGGACGACGTCGAGGCGGCTTCCCGGCTCTTGGCGATCTCATCTTTATAGAGAAGGGCGACATTCTGGTAGACCGGGACAGGCGCCCGACCGGTGACGAACTCCGCGTTCCAGCTGAGGAAAGCCCGCTCTTCCTCGGAAAGCGTCCGGGACAGGTCGGGCCAGACGATCTTCAGATCCGGGGAGAGCAGGAAGGGAACGCCGACCAGCTCGGAGCGGGTCCGCCATCGGGCGAGAGCGCTTGGCGGTGATAAAAACTCTTCACCGCTCAGTGAAGTCGCCAGCTCCTCCCGGATCCGGTCCATGTCGGCATTGAGCAAAGAGACCATCGAGACCAGCTCGGCGTCGATCGTCCGCTGCAGCCTCATCTCGACAAAAGCCCGTTCCCGGTTGATCGAGCGGATGGCGATGACCCCGAGAACGAGGCAGGGGACGGCGACGGCCAGGACGAACAGGAGCCTCAGGTGAGGCATGCTCCGCTTTCTCTTCATCGTCGTCCCCGCGGCCGGGGCCTCATTATAACCACAGAGCGAGAGGTCAGCGCAAGCGGACCGGCCGCCGCGGACCCTCCCGGTCATCGCCGATGACCTTGATCCGGTCCTCATCCTGAGGGAATCCGGCCAGATGCAGCAGGACATCATCGTAGACCAGGGCCTGGATATTGGCCTCGGAATCGATCGAGGAATACTCGACGCCGAGGTCCAGTCCCGACTGGCTCCGGTACTTCCGGCCCATGAGCGACTTCAGGAACCCGGCCGCCTCGTTCCGGTCGAGGGAGCCGTCTCCGGCCTCGGCGAGCGACGACAGCGCCGACGATCTCAGGATCTTCGGCCACTGCTTGAGGAAAAGCTCCGGGTTGGCGAAGATGTCGGCGCTGACGACTTCGCCCCCCAGGCCGATGACCACCCCGATGGTGTCCGCATGGAGGCTGGGGATCTCTCTCATTTTTTCCTCGATCTTCAGGATGCCGGCGCGGTTGTCCTCTTTCTCGTAGGCGTCCTGATAGGCTTCCGTGTTCGAGGAGACGCCCATCGCCCGGTTCTCCTTGGCGATGCGCCCCCAGATCTCGGACTGGGCCGCGGGCGATCTTTCCTGGGCCCTCGCCCTCAGGGCGGGAGTCCCGAGGTTCTGCTTGCTGAAGAAGCTCTGGGATTCGTGTGTCCAGCGTCCCTGCTCGACGCAGAAGACGGGAGCCAACAGGTCTCTCGTCCCCGGGGCGAGAAGGATGTCACCGGCGAGGATCCGGTCTTGACGGCATCCGGTCAGGATCTCTCCGCCCATCAGGAAAACCAATTGCTTGGACCGGTTGCTGATCTTGACCTGGGGAACCCGGCCGCCTTCGACTTCGGTGATCGTGATCCAGCCGTTCTTCAGGGCGTCCTCCAAGGTGGCGTAACGCGTCCGGTCGGCCACCCCGTCCAGATAAACCGGGATGATCGTCAGGCTGCCGGTGCTCACCGGTTTGCCGAGCTCCAGCCGCCTGACCACCGCCGGACCGGATTCCCGCCTGCCTGCGCGACCGCGTCCGTTCCGACCCCGGCGAGAAGCGCCAGGGCCAGAGCGGCGCAGGACCAACCTGAGTGATCTTTTCATCGGACTTGCCTCCTGAGATGAGATGTGATGGAGCCATCGGTTATCGATATCCATCGCGCTCAATATACAGAGACCGTCCGATGGTGTTGTCAGAGGGCCGTAAAACGTTCGTCAAAAAAATGTAAAAGGCGAGAACCGGCCGCCGCCAAGGTGAGAATGGAAGGCGGAGGAACCGCTTCAGGGATGACTCCGGATGCCGGTTGCCGGCGATTGAATTCGGCTCCCAAACGTGGTAGATTATCGGCGCCTGCTCCTCGGTAGCTCAATTGGCAGAGCGGGTGGCTGTAAAAATGCAGCTTCCACGAGGAATCGTGGTCGAAGAATCGGGTGAATTCAGGGAAGCCCGCCTTCCTTCAGAGGAAAGGGTAATCCTGAGCCAAGCCCAGTCCCGGTGGGACAGGGAAGGTGCAGAGACTAGAGCGAAAGCTCGTACCCCGGATCGGATTCGGGGGAAGCGCCCGACACCCTATGTCCGGTATACGGAACGGGTGAAGAGATAGTCCAAGCCCAAGAGAAATTTTGGGGCGCTTGTAACCACTAGGTTCCAGGTTCGAGTCCTGGCCGAGGAGCCAACTTTCATCACTCGCCGGCAGCCGTTGCCCGCGTTCAATCCTGGCCGCATGATTCCGTTGACCCATGCAAAATGATATTATAACTGCGAGGAGGGCCTATGAAGAAATCGATCGTTTTCAGCCTGATCCTTGTTCTATCCTCATCCTGGCCAGCTGCGCGCCGGGCCCCAACACGTCCGAGAAAACTCCCGATGCCGACGGAAAAATCGCCGTGCTCCTGATGGGGCTCGGCAGGGGCTCATCTCGCCGGTCACCTTCGTCATCTCGATCTTCTCCAAGAGCGTCCGGCTTTACGAAGTGCACAACAACGGCTTCTGGTACAACCTCTGGTTCGTCATCGGCGCCGGGCTCTTCCTCACGGGCGGCATCCTGGGGTCGCGAAAAGCCTGTAAGAGGTGAACGGCTCGAGCCGCTATCTTTTTGACGCAGCGAGCCGCTCGCTCAAAATGCGGATATGCCGCATCTCCTCCCGGACGACGTCCTCGAGCTTGGCCTTGCCCGCCGGGCCGGAGACAACCTCTTTCATCCCGAGGTAAAAGGCGATGGAGTCCTTTTCGGCCAGGACGGCGGCCCTGTAGATCTCCTCGAGCGAACCGGTCCCGAATCCCTCTTCTTAGAAGAAGACGCGCGTATCGGCCAGGGCGCCGAGGTAGAGCGCGGCTTCGTCGTTCGGGTCGAAGGTCATGGACTCTTCTCTCTCGTGTTTGGTCAGCCCGCCCCGCATGGCCGCGAACGTCTTGAGGTGGGCCGTCTTCCATGGCCGCCAGCCCCTCGAGAAATTCCTTCGCCGCGATGCTCTTGGTCTTCCGGGCGGCGTCCCGGTAGAAAACGGCGCCGTTTCTCTCGATATCCTCGGCCACGGCGAAAACCTCGTCGGCGTTGAATTCAAAGCTCATCATCATCCTCCTTTCGGTTCCGGCGGCCGCCCTCAGTCGCCGGCCTGCCTTCACCAAGTTCTTTTAATTACCACAGTCGCCCGCTCCTGACAAGGCCGTGACTGCCGCCCCGGCCCTCGGATGAATTCACCCATTCTAGCAATACGTACGGTTCAACGACATAACACGGCGTATTGCTGTCGGTCCAGAAGTCATGGAGTCTCACCAGTTACAACGGCAAGACCGCCAAGGACGGCTCGGTCACCACCGAGACGGCCATGACCGACTCCTACTCGTATAAGCTCGACGCCTTCGGCGTTGACCCGACCTCCGGCGAGCCCACCGCCGCCTCGATCACCGCGCTCGAAGCGCTCTTGGCGCCCACGATGCTGGCGGTCACCTCGATCATGCACTTCACCGGTGAAAAAGGCGATGAGATCGCCTGGTACACCAAGAACTACAACACCAAGAAAGACGCCTCAGACGCCTATATCGGCTCGGTCCAGAAGTCGTGGAGACTCACCAGCTACGACGGCAAGACCGCCAAGGACAACTCGGTCACCACCGAAGACGCCATGACCGACTCCTACTCCTATAAGCTCGACGCCTTCACCATGACGCCACCATCGAAGCGCACCACCGCGCCTACATGCTGGGCGTCACCTCGATGACGCACTTCGCCGGCGAGAAGGGCGATGAGATCGCCTGGTACACCAAGAACTACAACACCAAGAAAGACGCCTCAGACGCCTATATCGGCTCGGTCCAGAAGTCATGGAGTCTCACAGCTACAACGGCAAGACCGCCAAGGACAACTCGGTCACCACCGAAGACGCCATGACCGATTCCTATAGCTATAAGCTCGACGCCTTCGGCCTTGACGCCTCCGGCAATGTCGACGCCACGACGATGCCACCCTCGAAGCGCTGACGGCGCCTATCATGCAGGGGGTCACCTCGATCACGCACTTCGCCGGCGAAAGGGCGACGAGATCGCCTGGTACTCGAAGAACTACAACACCAAGAAGAGCTCGGACGCCTAATCACCTCGGTCCATAAGTCATGGACTCTCAGGCTACAACGGCAAGACCGCCAAGGACAACTTGGTCACCACCGAGACGCGATGACCACTCCTACTCCTATAAGCTCGACGCCTTCGCCTGAGCCTCGGCAATGTCGCGCCACCACATCGCCACCCTCGAAGCCTGAGGCGCCGATCATGCAGGGCGTCACCTCGGTCACCACTTCAACGGCGAAAAAGGCGATGAGATCGCCTGGTACTCGAAGAACTACAACACCAAGAAAGACGCCTCAGACGCCTATGTCACGTCGGCCCTGAAGATCTACTCTCATCGTCTACAGCGACAAGACCGCTAAGGACGACCCGGTCACCACCGAGACGCCATGACCGACTCCTACTCGTATAAGCTGACGCCTTCTGCAATGACCGACCTCCGGCCAGTCCAACGCCGCCTGATCACCGCGCTCAAGCGCTCCTGGCGCCCATTAAGCGGCGGTCACCTCGGTCACCTACTTCAACGGCGAAAAAGGAGACGAGATCGCCTGGTACACCGCCAACTACAACACCAAGAGGAGCCTCAGACGCCTACATCACCTCGGCCCTCAAGAGCTACTCGGTCATGGTCTACGGCGACAACGGCAATGCTCGCCAAGACGACTCGGTCACCACCGAGACGCGATGACCGACTGCTACTCGCTTAAGAAAGACTTCTACGATTTCGCCAGTGAGTTCACACGTCAAGGCCTGACCTAAGACACGCTCGATATCCTTAAGCGGCGTCACCTCGATCACCTACTTCACAGGGCGAAAGGGCGACGAGATCGCCTGGTACACCGCCAACTACAACACCAAGAAGACGCTCGGACGCCTACATCGCCTCGGCCCAGAAGAGCTACTCGGTCAGGTCTACGGCGGCAAGCTCGCCAACGACGGCCCGGTCACCACCGAAGACGCGATGACCGACAGCTATTCGCTAGAAGAACGACTTCCCTGACGTCCGGCAATGTCGACGTCAACACGGTCGTCACCCTCGAAGCCTGACACACCTCTCACGGGCGTTACCTCGATCACCTACTTCCAGGGCGAGAAGGGCGACGAGATCGCCTGGTACACCGCCAACTACAACACCAAGAAGTCCGCAGCCGCCTACATCGCCTCGGCCCTTAAGAGCTACTCGGTCATGGTCTACGGCACCCATGCTCGCTACCGACGATTGGTCACGACCGATGACGCGATGACCGAGAGCTATTCGCTGAAGAAAGACTTCTACAATGTCGGCGAAGAGTTCAACACGAGACCTGACCTACGGAGATCTCACGTTAAGCGGCGTTACCTCGGTCACCTACTTCCAGGGCGAGAAGGGCGATGAGATCGCCTGGTACACCGCCAACTACAACACCAAGAAGAGACGCCGACGAGATCACCTATATCACCTCGGCCCTTAAGAGCTACTCTGTCATGGTCTACGGCGGCAAGCTCGCCAACGACGGCTCGGTCACGACCGAAGACGCGATGACCGAGAGCTACTCCTGAAGAAAGACTTCTAAATGTTGGCAAGAGTTCAACACCGGCCTGACCTATGGCCGAACCTTACTAGTAAGCGGCGTCACCTCGGTCACCTACTTCCAGGGCGAGAAGGGCGACGAGATCGCCTGGTACACCGCCAACTACAACACCAAGAAGTCCGGCGCCGCCTACATCACCTCGGCCCTCAAGAGCTACTCGGTCATGGTCTACGGCACCGCAAGCTCGCCAAGACGATTTGGTCACGACCGAGACGCGATGACCAAAGCTACTCGCTAAAGTAAAGACTTCTACAATGCCGCATGAAGAGTTCAACGCGGGCCTGACCTATGAGACCTCGTCATTAAGCGGCGTCACCTCGGTCACCTACTTCCAGGGCGAAAGGGCGACGAGATCGCCTGGTACACCGCCAACTACAACACCAAGAAGTCGGACGCCGACTACATCACCTCGGCCCTCAAGAGCTACTCGGTCATGGTCTACGGCGGCAAGGTCGCCAACCGACGGCTCGGTCACGACCGAAGACGCGATGACCGAGAGCTACTCGCTATAAGTAACGACTTCTACAATGCCGGTAGTGACTTCAACACTGCACCTGGTCTATACCGATCTGCACCTTCAGCGGCGTCACCTCGGCCACCTACTTCCAGGGCGAAAGGGTGACGAGATCGCCTGGTACACCGCCAACTACAACACCAAGAAGCCTCCGGCGCCTATATCGCTTCGGCTCATAAGAGCTGACTCTGATCATGGTCTACGGCCGCATGCTCGCTAAAGACGATTCGGTCACGACCGAGACGCCATGACCGACTAGAGCTATAAGCTAGACGCCTTCGTCAATGCTGGCGAAGCCATAGGCCTCACCGGCAACCTCGTCAGGTGCGGCGCTCGTCACCTACTTCCACGGGAAAAGGGCGACGAGATCGCCTGGTACACCGCCAACTACAACACTAAGAAAAACGCCACGAGCGCCTATATCGGTTCGGCCCAGAAGAGCTATTCGCATGACCAGTCTACGGCGGCAAGATCGCCACCGACGGCTCGGTCACGACGGAGACGCCATGACCGAGACCTACTCGCTATAAGCTCGACGCCTTCGCCGATGCCGATGACGAGTCACAGGCCTCACCGCGCCGAACCTCATTAGGGTGTCACCCCGTCACACACTTCTATCGGCGAAAAAGGTGATGAGATCGCCTGGTACACCGCCAACTACAATACCAAGAAAGACGCCTCAGACGCCTACACCCGGCTCGGTCCAGAAGTCATGGAGCCTCACCAGCTACAACGGCAAGATCGCCAATGACTCCGCGGTCACGACGGAGACCGCCATGACCGACTCCTATTCCTATAAGCTCGACGCCTTCGCCGATGCCGCTGCCATCCACGCCGTCACCGCGCCGAACCTCCTGGTGCCACGGCCGTCACACACTTCTCCGGAGAAAGGGTGACGGATCGCCTGGTACACCAACAACTACAATACCAAGAAAGACGCCTCAGACGCCTACGTCAGCTCGGCCCAGAAGACCTGGAGCCTCACCAGCTACAACGGCAAGATCGCCAATGACGCCGCGGTCACCACCGAGACCGCCATGACCGACTCCTATCGCTATAAGCTCGACGCCTTCGCCGATGCCGCTGCCATCCACGCCGTCACCGCGCCGAACCTCTTAGGTGCCACGGCCGTCACACACTTCACGGAGAAAGGGTGACGAGATCGCCTGGTACACCAACAACTACAATACCAAGAAAGACGCCTCAGACGCCTATATCGGCTCGGTCCAGAAGACCTGGAGCCTCACCAGCTACGACGGCAAGATCGCCAATGACTCCGCGGTCACCACGGAGACCGCCATGACCGACTCCTATCGCTATAAGCTCGACGCCTTCGGCCTCGACGCCTCCGGTAATGTCGACGCCACCACGATCGCCACCCTCTAAGCGCTGACGGCGCCGATCATGCAGGGTGTGACCTCGATCACGCACTTCACCGGCCGTTCCACTTGCAGGAAGATGACTGAACCCCATCTTCCAGCTTGGAGCACACCAATCCGACCTCGCCTACCCAACTCCACGTTAATGGCTACATTTTTGGTTTATTTCAAACCTTAAATTAAGTCGTGAAGCGTGTGTGTTGCGGGAGGTGGTATGTAAATAATTATATTATTAGTATAGTGAACTAAAATTATTAGTAAGGAGAATTTGTTGAAATAAATTGAATAAATAAATTAAAATAGATGAAGGTAATTAAAAAAAATAAAAATAAAAAAAAAATAAATAAAATAAATAAAAACCTAAAAATAAAAAAAATAAATGTAAACCGTATGCACCATGACGCGAAGGCGAAATTAGTGAGGTTCGTACTTCAAAGAAAAGCTCTCGAGAGAAGAGCTAATCTTTAAAGTAGGATCCGTGTCAAGCCTCGATAGCGCGGCGGTTAACGCCTCTGGCTATCACCCGAGAGGCCGGGGTTCGAATCCCCGCGCCAGGAGGCAATTTGTTTCTCTGCCGGTTTTGGGCAGCAGACCATGGATATATTGGTGGTTGGCTGCCCAAAACGGAGAAACCGACCAGAAAAGGAGGTCTTGATTTTGTTTTTTTTTAATCACGATATGTATATGTGGGAAAACACAAATATGTATATAATAGTAAAATATGTCACCTGAAGTATCGAACCAGCGAAGTCATTGAAAGCAGTGACATAGGAAGTAACAGGTCCAAAGGTAGAAGTAGGAACAATGTACGGGACAGGTGTTCCGACAGACGGGTCAAGAGTGGTCAAAAGGATCCTAATAAGATATATATATATAATATGCTTATATACCTTAAGTAACGTAATGAAAAATAGAAAAACATCGACTTCAAATTTCAAGTTAGCAATACGTAACTGAGCGAAGAACAGGGAGAAACAAGGCCTAAGAATTGTATTGCTCTGTGACACAAAATCCCAGTTGATCACATTCCAGAAGGCGTCAATATACTCGGCACGTCTGTTCTGATATTTCAGGTAATAAGCGTGCTCCCAAACATCGAGGCACAGAAGCGGGTAGCCCTTATCAGTCACGATATCCATAACGGGACTGTCCTGGTTGGGAGTGGCGGTTATTTTCAGCTTCTCCCCGTCGAGCACAAGCCAGGTCCAACCGGAACCAAACACTGATTTTGCCGAAGCATTGAATTTCTCTCTGAACTGGTCGAGGGAACCAAAATCCCGGTTCAGGGCTTCCATCAATTCTTTAGAGGGCTGCTGCCCTGTTGCGGGGGCCAGCATTTTCCAGAACAGTTTGTGGTTCAGGTATCCTCCCCCATTGTTGCGAATGGCTGCCGGATACCCGCCGAAACTTCCTTCAGAATCTCTACCGCTGTTTTACCGAGTCAGCCCCGCTTCCTTAACAGCAGCATTGAATTTGTCCGTATAGGCTGCATGATGCTTGGAATGGTGCAATTCCATCGTTCTGGCATCAATATATGGTTCGAGAGCATTATAGGCATAAGGCACTTCTGGGAGCAGGAACGCCACCGTTCCATTTTTTTCTTGATTTTGCGGCCTTAGCTTTTGAGCTAAGACTGGCGGCCAGAATACCCGCAGAGCCTAAAAATACTGACTTTAAGAATGTTCGTTTATTCACTGTTGTGATTATTAATGTTGAAATATTTTTGGGTACAACAAACTTACGACAAAATAGTTTAGTTTTTCTCCGGTAATAACACCACCCTCACGTATTTTTTCAAATCAATTTTCTTTGCCACTTCCTGCAGTTTCTCCGGGGTCACAGCCTCAATCCGGTTGCTGTACTGGGTAACCAAACCAGGGTCATTGTATTTGTATACCTCCGTCAACTGTCCGATCCAATAGCCGTTTTCCTTGAGATTCCTTTCGAGATCGCGGCGCTGGGCTTCCTTGACTTTTAGAAGATCCTCCGCAGTAACTCCCTTTTTCTGTATTACGCGAATTTCATTGATCGCTGCTTCTGTGAGCTTATCAACATTATCCGGTGAGCAGGGGATGATGATGTTCTAAGAAGCATGGGAATAAGGCATTCTTACGAGGTCACAGTTCGCCCCGATAGTGTATACACCGCTCATTTCCTCTCTCAGGACATCGAGGTATCGGATGGAAAGCAATTGTCCGAGTGATTCGAAAATATGATCCTCCAGCGGATCATACGGTTCAATGGTTTCAAAATAAAGTCCCACCCGGCTTTTGGGATCACTGCCCTTGTATACCGGCAAATCCGTTTTTTTGGCAGGAGGTCTGATACCCATATCCTTTCCTGTCTCAACACGTTTCAGGGAAGGGAGACTGGCCAGGTAGGTCTCAATCAATGGCTTAATACTGTCGGTCTTAAAGGAGCCTATAAAAAAGAAGGTAAAATCAGATGCGTCTCCAAAACGGTCGCGATAAATCTCATACAACCGGTCTATATTTACCTGGTCAATTTCTGCATCAGTGGGAATAACCCCTGCCCTGGGATTATTCTGCGTTTTGGCACGAATGGTAATCGATCCTTGAAATAAGCTTCCGGATTGGAATTGGCGTTTTTAAAATAGTCTTTCTGGAGAGACATGACGGATTTAAACAATGCACTGTCTTTCCGGGGTTGTGTAAAATAAAGATAGACCATTTGCAGCATGCTTTCAAGATCTCTCGGCACCGATGAACCGCCAAATCCTTCATAAAATTCTCCAACATAGGGCCCTGCAGAAATGTTTTTCCCGGCGAGTAACTTACCGAGATCGAGGGAGAATATGCTGCAACACCACATTCATTTACGATATCGTCTGCATAGTATGCCGACTGGAAGTCCTTGATTTCATAAACCGAGTATCCACCAGGACTGAAAGCAGAAAATAATACTGTTATTTTTAAAATCCGTTGGTTTAAGAATTACTTTAGATCCATTGGACAATTTCATTTCAAGAATACCCAGTTCCTCATTCTTTTTGGTCAGAAGAATCTTGCCCTTTTTTGGTTTTTCAGACAACAGCTGGCTTCCGGCTATCTTGTCGAGGTAAGGAGCAATCTCACTGCCCGATGCCTGTTCAATGGCAGCCAGAATCTGGTCATTACCCGGTAACTGAAGACCTTCTTTCTGGGGGGCCAAAACAACCATGATCCGGTTATCGGGGGTGATGTTTTTCCGCACCAGCTCGTTTACCTCCTCCAGGGTTATTCCTTCGAGATATTCCCCTGCAAAATTGTATTCAAATTCGATTCCGGAATGGGCTCCTGGCTGAGAAAATTGCGCATGTATTCATCTGCCAGGTTTGCAGAATTCGTTTTTTCGCGTTCGTTATATGCGGTTTCAATCATGGCGTAATACTCCTTTTTCTGGCGGGCCAGCTCTCCCGGGGTGAAACCATACTTTACAGCCCGTTCACCTTCGGTAATGAGTGCTTTCACTCCTCTTTCCACACCGGTCTCCGGAACCAGCGCAATCATCTGGAAGAATCCCTTTTCAGGAACAAGGGAACCCTTTGCCACCTGCGCATTCAATATGGGCGGATCAGCCCGTCCCTCAGTTCATTCAGGCGCCGGGTCAGCATCCCGGTAACCAGTTGATCGGAGACATACGTAACTGAACGAGTTACTGAACGCCGAGCAGTATGACGGCGCAGCGGCAGCCATCGCCAAGCTGAGCATGGATAAGCTAAGCCCCTACGAACGCGGCCGGGTGGAGCAGATACTCTTGAAACGATTGCTGACTCAGGGAAGACTATCCCGCTGCACAAAGTCACTTGCAGGCAGCCATCAAATTCAGGCGGCCTGAACGAGCAGGAGATATCGCAGGCCAGTTATCAGATCGCTCAACTCTGGATGGCGCAGGAAAAATGGAAGGAAGGGGCTGCTGCGATGGAGGCTTGGATACAGACCGCTGCAAGCCCAATTCTTCGGCCTATTACCTGCTTGCCGTTGCCTATTATCAGCAGGAACTGTATAGCAGGCTGGCGCCAGCGCAAAAGGCCGTTGAACTCGCAGAAAAGCCACAGGAAAGCTGGATTCAACTGGTGCTTGCCCTGCATCTGCAGGAAGAGAACTGGGCCGAAGCCGTGCCGTTGCTCGTGCGATTGATCAACCTGTATCCGGAGAAGAAGACCTACTGGGTGCAGTTGTCCTCGGTCTATGGCCAGAAGGAGAATACCGAAGGCGCTTGCAACCATGCAGTTGGGGTACAACAACGGCTTGATTGTCGACAGCGGTGAAATTCTGCGCCTCTTTGACCTGCTGATGTTCAATAATGTGCCTTACCGGTGCGGAACCCTGATGGAAGAGGCATCGGAAAGAAGAGGTCAAAGCCGATGAAAAGCTTTACCACAAAAAAGCCGATTGCTTGATTGCCGCACGCGAATACGGGAAGGCAATTGGTCCTCTCGGCGGGCTGCGCAGATGTCATCCAGCGGCGACCTCTTCGTGCGGCTTGGCGAAGCCTATGTTCAGCGCAACGAATGGGCCGAGCGGCGAAGCAATCAGCCGAGGCCTTGAACAAGGGCCGTTTGAAGGATACGGCGTACGCCCAACTGATGTTGGGGATTTCGCTGTACAACCAGAAGAAAATCCCGCAAGCCGCTGACTCGGTTGCAGAAAGCGAAGTCATCCAGTAAGCGACGCAAGACCGCAGAAGGGTATCTGCAGCTCATAAAAAGCGCAGACGGTTAGTTGCAAATGTCGATACGAGTTGGATAGATACCGAGAACATGTGGCGATTAGAGCATCCATACATAGATACGAGATTCCAAATCCTGGCGGGTCTGGCAGTTGATCGCAGCATTGTGTGCGAATAGTGCCGCTTGGTCCTATCGGCGCAGTGCCGGCGACCGCTACGCAAGCATCCTCGCCGAGACGGATACCTGGTGCACGTACAACGCACAACTGGGCAAACAACTCGAGTCGCAGCAAGCGCAGATGGCGTTGATCGACAACAACTTGACGAAATCGATGCGACGGCTACGGCGGTCGCCTCCCGGGTTCAACGGATGTTTGACGCACTGGAGCATTTATCGGCCCGGACCTCCCGTTTACTCGATCCTACCCAGGCAGGGCCCGACTCGCGTAGCGAGCGATGAACAGAGTACGGGAACTGATGGCAAATGAAGGCGCTGCAGTCGGGAAAAATACCGGCGCTTGATCGAGGCCTACCAGATCGAGCTCGAGTACGGCAGGACCATGGCCGCGTACAAGGGCAAGCTTGCATGAGGCCGCGAAGTCGATTTCCTCCGCGGTTGGCCGGGTCTCGCTGGTTTACCGGACCGTGGATGGTAGGAGGCCGCATACTGGGATGCCGAGCAGAAAGCCTGGGTAGTCGACAACGATTTATCAAGGCGTCGAGAAGGCAGTGCAGGTCGCATCCAAGGAAATCGCGCCGACCTGGTAATCCTGCCGGTACCGGCCCCCCGTGAGGTGCAGCTTTGATGATCACTTCGTAGAATGACGCTGATCGCAATCGTGGCGGTGCGTCTGGCACAGATGCTTTTAGCCAGTGCGTTGGCGCCGCTTCGCTTGCAGAACTGCAGCAAATCCGTCAAGCAATCGGAGCACAGGAAGCCAAACTCGCACAGCAGCGCGAGGCCAAACTCCATCAAGAATTGAGGGAGCAAGAGCAACTCGCACGCGATGCGCTGAAGCGTCGCGATGCGGCGAAGCACGCAGCAACGCCTTGAACAATGCGTTCGACAGCAACATGCAAGCGAATTGCCGAGCTGACGCAGTTACTAAAGCAGCATGAGGGCAACCTCGGCGAGTTGTTTGGCGTTACGCGTCAAATAGCCGGCGATTCGGCCAACGTCTTGCAGCAGTCAATCCTGACGGTGCAATACCCGCAGCCAAAAGGAGAGGAAGACCGGACGAGTTCCTGGTGCGACTGGCGGCGGTCAAAAGCCTGCCTTCGATGCCTGAACTGGAGCGCATGTGGTTTGAGTTGCAGCGCGAGATGACGGAGAACGGCAAAGTGACCCGCTTTACCGTGCAGTGTTGCAGGCGAGGATGACCGAGCGTAGAGACGGAAGTGGTGCGGGTTGGACCGTTCACAGCGGTTTCCGACGGAAGCTACCTGGCTTACAGCCCCGGCAAGAAAGCGTTGACCACGCTGCCACGACAGTTGCCGGCGAGCCTTCCCGCTCGGTGGCCGAGGATTTGCAGGCCGAAGGGGAAGGCAGCGACTACCGTGCAGCGATCGTAGATCCTGCCCGAGGGGCGCGTTGCTGGAACGCTACGTGGATCGGCCCAACTTTATCGAGCGCATTCAGAATGGCGAAGTGGTCGGTTACGTGATTATTTTTGTCGGTATCCTAGGCGTGCTCTTGGCGTTTCAATTTTTGTACCTGTTCGTCACACGCGCCGCAGTTACTCGCCAGCTTAAAGACCTGGCTAATCCCAGCGCTGGAAACCCGCTGGGCCGCGTGGTGCTGGCATTTCGCGGAAACGGCACGGCTGTCGAGAATCCGAACTCACAGAACTGCGTCTGTCCGAAGCCGTGCTGAAAGAAATTCCCAAGATTCAGCGCTTCCAGTCATTTTTGCGCCTTGCCGTAGCGGCCGGACCCTTGTTGGGTTTGATCGGTACGGTCATTGGCATGATCATCACCTTCCACGCGATCACCGCATCCGGTTCCAGCGATCCACGCTTGATGGCTCACGGTATCGGTCAGGCCATGATCGCCACGGTGCTGGGCTGGGAATCGCGATCCCGCTGCTTTTCATCAATTCCGGGCTCGCATCGATATCTGGATCCATCGCGCAGATACTGGACGAACAGAGCCAGGCGTTGCTGGCGGCAGATATGATCAGTCGGAGACAGTGGCGGCTGACTGACGTTCGCCGCTGAAACTCGCTTTCCCCGATGACGGCCGGCACTGCTGCCCGGGGAGGTCTACCATCCACACCGGCAGAAACAGATGTTTAGCGGATTGATTGTATTCTGGTTCGGGTTGCTCCGTGACTGGGGATATCTTGGCGTCATCGCCCTTGATGGCCCTGGAGAGTTCAATTTTTCCCGTGCAGCGAGCGAATTCCCCGCCATTTACTGGGCCAGCCAGGGCCAGATGAGCCTCTGGGGAGTGGTGTGGGCGGGAACCCTGGGTTCATGGCTGGGCGCGTCGATCACCTACCGGGTGGCGCAGGTCGTGGGCCGCATCGTAGTTGCAAGGTACGGCAAATGGTTTCGCATCAGCCCCGCAAGCATTGACCGTGCGGAACACATCGTGCACCGGTACGAGGCGGGCGGAGGTGCTCTTTGCCCGTCTCATGTCTGTTCGTGCGCCACGTCATATCCATTCCGGCGGGCTCGATCCGCACGGGTTTTCGGGTTTCAGCCTGGTTACCGTGATCGGATCATTCGCCTGGTGCTGGATACTGGGGGAATTCAGCCTTTACATATTCGCCAGGCACCCGGGAGCAGACCTTGTCGGAGACCCTGAACAAATGGTCAGGCTGTTCCAGCATGAAATCCTGCCACTGGTTGGAGCGATCCTGCTTCTATGCGCTTTGTACCTGGCGGGAATCGGCTTGAGTTCACGCGGGGAAAAGGGCGGTGAATGAGCGGCAACAGGGACAGGCCTGCACAGGGCTTACATCCCACAGTCGATTTAAATTATCATAGGAACTTAACTTAAAACAAGGAATGTAGCCATGACCATCGAAATCAGTTTCTCGCTTGACGACACCGACATCGAGTACTTTCGCGGTGTGATGAACCGCGCTCAAGACGAGGCGGGTAATGCATCCGAGGAGGAAATCATCCGGGTTGCAAGCGAGGTCCTGCGAGACGCGAACAATTTGCGCGCGCCGCTTTTCGTGCGCGACCGCCTGGAACGCCTTGCCACCATGATTGCCATGCTGGAAGATCCGGAATGGCCGCTCGATGGTCAGGAGCGAACCGACGTGGTCAGTGCCCTGGCCTACTTCCACAACCCGGAAGACCTGATCCCGGACGATGTGCCGGTTATCGGTTTGATTGACGATGCCATCATGATCGAACTGGTGGCGCGGGAATTGAAACACCAGCTTGATGCCTACGATGAGTTCTGCATTTACCGCAGCAAGGAAGAGCGCCTGCGTGGTAAAGATGTTTCACGCGAAGACTGGTTGAAAGGTAAACAGCAGGAACTGCTGAATCGCATGCGGGAACGCATGGGCCGGAACACCCGGGGTCAGAGAGGCGCAACCAAGCTGACGCGTTTCTCCTTCCTGCGCTGAGGCCTTGCTGTTTCTTTTTCTCCCGTTTCGTTAGGTGAGAAGGCGGGGCAAGAAATTACCGGCGTAAATTCTCTGCCGGGAAAGCACTCATTTCATGAACCTTGCCACCTGGCTGACCGTTGTTTTCATCGTTCTACTGGGCGCCATGGCGCCCGGTCCTTCCCTGGCCGTGGTATTGCGGCACACACTCACCGGCGGCAGAAAGAATGGCTGCATTGCGGCTTTCGCGCACGGCATGGGCATCGGTTTTTATGCCCTCTTGTGCATCGCAGGCCTGGCCTTCCTCATCACCAACTCACCGCGGCTGTTCACCGCCTTTCAATGGGGTGGTGCGGTCTATCTCGCCTGGCTGGGTGTGCGAGGCCTGTGGCCAAAGCCTCAACTGGCCGAGCAATTATCTGTAGTGCCTACCACCACTCATGCCGGCCGGGATGGATTTCTGATCGCCTTTCTCAACCCGAATATCGCAGTGTGGTTCGTTGCCGTGTTCAGCCAGGTCATAGGCCCCGATACCACACTGCCAGCCAGGCTGGGCTACGCCGCTACAACCTGGTTCATCGACACCTCCTGGTACCTGCTGGTTGTCTGGCTCTTGTCCAATCCACAGCGCCGTCACCGTCAACGAGCAGGTGTGCCTAAATGCATCCCTTCCTTCGTCATTGTCACCGTCGTCGTCGATTATTGCAGCCTAGCCTCTTTGGTTGAGTAGTGACGGTCGTTGTTTTGGCAGTCGGATGACGTCTGCGTTCATTTCGAGAATGGCCAGAGGCTGTGCGGTGACCTTGTCATCTTGGCTCGGAACAAGTTTCTCGGCAACACGGCTGGCCTGAATCTCGATGCCATCCTAGGCCCTAACGGCCTCGACGATCGCGGGTTCATCGTGGTCAACAAGAACATGCAAAGCCGTGTGCCGCATATCTACGCTGTTGGCAACGTTATCGCTCATACGGGCGTGTCCTAGTACGCCTTGCTTCGTTCATACGCCTTTCTTGTGATCGCCCTGTTTGGCACTAAGTCGTGATGTGATCTGGTCGTACTATTCACAGCCTGAGCAGCCAGCAAGGTTTCCGCCATTAACCGAGTTTGTCATGGACTGTCTGCGTTGCTAAGACGACGCTTCGGCAGGAATCGAAGCAGCATGTCATATCGTCGGCGATCCGGTGGCGGTCCGTGCGTCTGACAACGACTTGATTCCGAACACGGTCAACTCGATCCCATTGGTCAGCCGTGTTGGCCCAACCGATCGGGCCCTGCACGCTATGAGCCGCCCGTTCGTAACGGGCATTGCCGACTTTAACGAGTTGGCCAAAGGGCAAATGCTTCAAAGGAAAGGTATGTTTTTAAACAGAGAGGGAAGCTCGCATCGTTCGACGATGACGTCTTGCGCAGGCTTCATGAAGCTCAGTGTCTGCCCAAATACAAGGCAGCTGCTGTCCGTTCATACGTTGGGGACGGCTGCCAATGAGCTCATCCATATCGGTAATCATCCAAGTTCATATCGAGTGTTGTTATCTGCTGGGAGCTGACTAGGCGCGATTCTGGCTGGTTTTTGCGTGTGTAGGCCAGGCGCTGATGGCCCAGCAAGGGTCGGCAGAGATGCTAATTGATTGTGTCTGGAATTACCGAGTTTCGCGGAGGCGTACCGAGTTGCCGCGTTTAGTGCCCTGGCGAAATGCTTGCCAGCGACGTAGAGCATTCAATCGCTTTGACCTAATGTAAACCGGATCTTGCTTTTGCCATCGTTCAAGGTACTATTTGTAGTGTTTAAGTGAGTATCGCATGTTCACTTCGCTCATGAAATGTGCTATTATGGGAGTAGAAACATAGAAACAACTCGACCAATCCTTTGGAATGTACGTAACCGTTCGATCAGAGTTTCTGATTCGGCGCATTTTGGTTTGGAAGCCACAGGCATTGGGTCGAGTCTGAAATCTCGGCGAATTTCATCACATCGTTCGGTGCTTGGGACGTCTCCCTTGCGATAATCTGCGCGATTCTCCGTCGTTGACGAAACCGCAAAGCACAACTAGCCATTTCGAGTCCGCTTCAGTGGGATAAGGACTTGTGCACCATTTCGACTCGGTTTTCTTGTTGCAGCGATAGTCGTATCGTCTTGAACAATAGGCATACAGAGAATTTGCCGAGGCGGTTGAACGTCATGCTAGATCATAGTATATGTTCGGCTCGTCTACCGTGAACCCTCAGCCATGCTGTCAGATAGCTAGCTAGCGTTGCTTATTATGATCCAGATACTGATCAGACATTGCTAATTTGCGATTAACACTTCTGCGCGGACAGCGCCCCTTTTATTCTAACTGCTCTGGGCGCCAGCCGCTCCCGCGCAGGAGCAACGAACGAGGCGGCGATGTAGCGATCACTGAGGGAACGACAGCACCGGCCGGTCTCTCGCGAAGACCGTTCGCCCGATTACGGACAAACTGCACCCCGAGAACTGCGAGAAAGGTGCGCCAGCGAGAAGCATCGCCTTATGCGAAAATAACCAGACCCTCCCCTTCCCCAACTTCATTGGTCTTGCAAATGCCAAACCAACGTGTGGTCTGCTGGCGAACACAGATGCCCAGACGCGAACGCAGCTCCTGCGATCTGGGCTGTGACAGCGACGAGTTGCCGGGTCGTCTATCCGAGAGCATCGCTGTAGCATCCAGGCGCCCGAACAGCGGACGCCCCACCCTCTGCGGTTATACGAACCGAGCCCTGAGCCTTGTCGCCACGCCGACGCAACATTACAATGGTCTAGTTCCATTCAGGAGTGCGATTCGACCACACTGTTTGACCTTGGCTCATTACCGTTAGCACAGTGTCCGCACCGCGGACACTGGCTAGTCCCTAAGCCCGCCATCCGTTATGTGTCCAGGCCGTCCCGATTGGGGCAGCCGGAACATAGCACGTCCCGCTTCCGTCCGGGGTGTCGGCAGTGTGGTCGCCGCAGTCCCAGCAGGTGTACGACCCCAAGCCAGGCTCGCGCGGGCTCAGTGGGGGACCCGACATCACTGGGCGTGCATCCTCTCGTCCGGCAGTGGGCGGGAGGAGGGGGTGATGGGGGCGACGTACGCGCTCGCAGCAGCGATTCCGTTATCGCCACGGCCACCATGCCACACTGTGTATGAGGGGTGGGTTGCTAGTGGCAGCTTATGTACGAGGCAGGGGGACCCCACGACAGCTTCGGCGCTCGTCGAGCCCGGCGCGGTCTTCCCGTCGTCGTCATCCGATCGTGGGGCCGGGCCCGACTGGGCCGCCGTGGGGGTCGCCGTCGTTCCAATCCAGGCCGCATTGGGATGGAGCGGCAGGCGACCGAGGGTTTCATCGACTCGGGTCGCACAGTTAGAGTCAGCCCCGATGGAGATTTTAGGGGGCCCCCTGGCTTTGGCTGGGTGTTTTTCTCCCACCGAGGAGCCGAACTGCGAGAAGAATGAATCAATGTCCGCGACATGCAATTGGCTGATTAGGGCCCCTGAATCGCCCAAAACGACAGTCACAACCAGCTCGAAATCCTCCAGTCGACTGCCGCTCGCCCAGGCGGATCGCGACCATATATTTCGCCCCCGGTCGCTGTTGCACGCCCAGGCTTCGTGGCGAGAGCGCCGGCGCCGGACGCTCCCCCACCGCCCTAGATGCAGCAGCAGCGGCTGAAATCGCGCCGTCCGTGCAGATCCCCGATCTCGGCGGCTTTGGCGAGCTGTCCCCTCGCGCTTCCATGTCATATCGTCCCGCCGATCTGGCCGTCATGTCGCCGGCCGAGTTCGTGTCGTCCAACGAGACCGTATCGTCGGGCTCGTACCCGTCACCGTTTAGCATCGGATATGCCGGCCATCAGCAGCCGTCGCCCATGATGTTCCCCAGCATGCCGTCGTCGCCATCCACCAACGGCCATGGGCAAATGGCGGCTGCTAGTATGCCCCAGTATATTCATTATTATACGCCAGAGCCGGCCCCGGCGTCGCCCATGGCGCTGACCTCCAGCCCGATCATGTTCGCATCCGCCCAGCAAATGTCCAGGTCGGCCTTTCACCAATCGGTCCCAGCGATCCGCATGGATTCGACGTCTTCCAGCCAGTTCTTCCAGCCATGCCAGGCGGTTGGGTCGCCCTCGCCGACCCAGCGTGTACATATCTTCTCGAGTGTCCCAATGCCAGCAGCACAGTCGCTCAGGCGTAGCGTCCTGCTGCGCCAGCAACATCAGCAGGAATGCGGCTTCATGGCGGCCTCGCCCAACTTCTCGATATCGTCGCCAGGATCGATCAGCTCCATGTCCAGCAAGGACCCCACATCTCGTCGTCGTCGGCAACAACGGTCACAGTCCCGTCCAAGACACCGTTGCCGCCTGCCGGCGATACCACCAGAATCGACAGGCGGCACCATTCGCATTATACCAACTTAACGTTCGACGGCCTGCATGGCAAATCGTCGCCGTTCGATCGCATTCGAGTCTGGACCGACCCAGAGGGCGCGCTCCTGTACGACTGTGTTTGCGGCAAGCGCATCCCGAATCCGTCGCTGCACAAGGTCAAACGACACGCCTATAGGCATGCTGTGAGCTCTTATATTTGCGGGACCTGTGGTAAAGTGTTCAAGGCTCATTGGTCTCTTAACGCGCACAAGCGAATACATAAAGCTACTGATGAATGAATCGCATCGTGCCATCCTTTTGACGAGCTTGCCTGCGATCCTTGTAGTAAAGGATCGGCAGGTACCGATGCTGGCCCAGTTCCTTGTCGATTTTTTTTGTAAGAAATCATCCGGGTGATCCGCTCCAATTCGCGGAATTGGCCAGTTCATCTAGGACGTCTGAATAAATACAGAGCGATAATGATAATCTCTGTGACTGAGGCGCGATTTCAATGGTCGAGTGCTTCGTCAACCCAATCGTGAAACTCGACTTGCCCTTACACAATGGCACGCTTTTAATCCGCATTAGACGCGGCTTGTCTTCATCACGCCAGAAGACTAATCACAAGCAAATTATTTTCAACTTCTGGGTCCACTTACTGATCGGCTACGATCAGAGATAGACTCATTTCAGTTGCAGCGCGCGCGATCCCAACTGTCAGAGGTGTGGAAGTCCTTCGAATTGTCCTCGCTTATTATTTATTCTCATAATGAAGAGAGGCTGGCAATTACTAAATTAGTCTGGTCGTTCGGCTCTTTAAGCAAAAAGTAACAGGCTGGTACAACCTCCAATGCAGCACCTCTCGCGTCAGCTCGGGACTATTACCTGCCCGCAACTATCGAATCTCACATTGCAACTGCAACATTATGAAGGCAAGGAAGAGCAAGTGACTAAGGCTGATAATACTGAAATCATCAGCATCTATATAACCAGCACATGACGTTTGGCAAAATATACAGCTATAGCTACCCGGTCAGCAAGTTATACACAAAACTCAATGCCAGCCCATAAATGTCGCATGTGAATTTGCTCTGTCATCCAGCTACCACCTTCCAGGACTGAAGCCGGAACGTATGCTAGAGTCCATTACCTAATCAACCAGGAAACTGGCGTCAAGCCGTGTATAATAAACAGCTGTTGAGCGTAAAAAGCGACAAGCCCGTTGCCACGCTAAATCCGAGGATTCTGCCCAACATAATTTCGTATCGGAATCCGCGTCCACCTTGCTCTATTATGACGAACAACATTGCCGTCACCGCTCCCGAACCTCGTCGCCGACGCGCTCAACTCGCACGGCGCCCGTCCCCAGCAACGTCCTCAAACGGGCGCGATACTCCGACGGGAACAATCATATCCAAATGAAACCATTCCCTCGAGCGGAGCGAAGCGAACAGCTGCCCACCATCGTAACGCAGACCGTCGTCGCTACGGCGACAGAGTCTGGACCTCAACCAACCGACAGCGTCATCTGTCAGTGACAGTAGGGGACGTAGGCAAGCTCAACCAACACGACTATGACGGACAACAGTTGCTGTGGATGGGGGCGGTGGGGGATGTTCGCATGCTTGGTTTTCGCAGCGAAGCCGGGCAAAACAGTGGCAGTGGGGAGGATGAGGGGGGACTTCCTAAGCTTCGCCACGCCGCCGCCGACCACAAGTCGTCCCGCGGAACGCGTTGGGATGCCTTAAGTACAGTAACGCGACCTGCCCTGGCCAGCCAAGTCGCCCTCAGAGACACGCGCGCGTATCCCGCTTTGTGGGCTGCGCCGCACCGCCCTGGTCTGGGTGGGTGCGCGCGTCGCGACGAGACCACTACAATGCGGCGTTCATTTGGGCGCGGCGCCGGTTCCTAATCGACGCCGGGCGGCGGCGGCTGCACGAGGACGGGCGGACACCACGTCTGATGCCGACGGTAGAAGTCGACGGCGGCTCCGATATAGGTCAGCCAGCAGCCGGCCATTGACGCATCGCCGGCGTCCATCTCGAAGAAGTCTTCGCGACCGCCGACCCCTTGGAAGCGCATCTGGAAGCGCCCTTCGGCGATCGGATCAAGGCCGGTTATGCTGTCCAACGAAATGATCGCGATCTGATCAAATTCGCTCAGCCACAGATCGCCATGACCAGCGCAAGTTCCATCCGTTTCCCTACTGGAACGGAACGATAGCCGGCCAACGACCGGCGAATATGCAGTTCGGGACGACCGCAGCGTCCGGGCGGGATGAGAGCGATTCGAGCAGGTCGCCATCGCGGCAGGCAATACGGGCTGTCGCTCCCGATCAGAACCCAGATCTCGTCCTCGACCGGCATCGTTCAGTTTGGCGATCATGGAACCATCTCGTCTCCTGCAGCGATGTTCGAGGCAGCGACGAGCAGCTTCCGTTGACGACGAAGGAGAATGAAGTTGCGTCTCGCGTGCCCTGCCCTTCCCAGCGTCTTCGTCCACCGACCGATTTCAAACAGCGACTTCAACACTACGAACCAATCGTTCCCGATTGCAACCGTTTTTTTGGGGGGCCAAAAACCATTGTCATGTTGCTTGACCTGCCGACTCGGCAACTCGTAGCGCCATCCAAGGCGAACCGTCGGCGTCGTCAGATGGTTACCGGCAGCACGTCTAGGGTCCGGGCGTACATTGAGCGGCGGATCTCGTAGCAGCTGAGGATGCCATCAGCATGCAGCAAAGTCAGGCGCCAAAAGTGCATATGATCAGCCGGTGCAGGACGAATTGGACAGTATTGGACATCGATCCCTGTCCAATCGACGAATCTGAGCCGATAAGGATACGCACGACGAAGGCGGTCGGGGAAAGTCGGGCATGACCACGAGCGCCTACCGATGATTGAGGTCGACGTCTGCGCATTGACTGGAACCTGGCCGATTTTTTCGAGGCGCGACGCTGAGCCTAACCTGGTGATCCGAACGAGCGTGGCCTGCTTCGCGCTGGAGCAGCTGAAGACGACCAGCGACAGATGCGGAATGGTCCGGTGCATGGTCACTCGGCAACCGTGTTCGGACGACAACGTCCGATGGTAGTCGCAGCAGTCGGCGCTCGTTGGCAATCGATCTGCAAACAATGTCAGCGTCCCCCGCCTGGTTGTAGACGCTGTCCGGAGCGCATTCGCCGATCACGAACCCAGTATGACGAGGCGGCTGGTTGCTAAAACCATATGGTGCTGGCTGAAATAGACGACCAGGTTGCGTTCGAACGATTCGTCGTCGGGCGGCGATATCCCGCCGGCGTTGTCACCGTACGCCAGGTCGTGGTCCATGGTTCTTCCACGAGCGCTTAATAAAAGGCGCTGAATCAGCTCGTTCTCGTCAAAAACGTACGGCGGGTCGCCCTAGATGCGACTGTCATCAGACGATCGCAACGCCGACTAAAAAAAGGCCAGACGTCCCCGACCGCGTCATATTGGTCGGATGATATGTCTCCGGTGTTGTGCTGAATAGGAGTCTGCGATGATGGCGAGCTTGAGCCGCTGGAATCCGAGTGGGGTCAGGTGGCAAGGAATTATAATACTATATAGGCAAGGATTAGGCAAGGACAAGGATTAGAACGTATTAGACCCTCAATAGCGCCCTGCGGGCGCCGAGTAGATACCAACTTATCTTTAATCAAGGATTGGGAGATGGGCGGCAGGCAACACAGTACCTACCTATTCTTATATTCAACCGTATATATATGTCTTAATACAGTTGATACCTACTCTTAACATTCAATACATTCAGCCTCATATAGGGCTCAATAGCGCCCTATGGGCGCCCAGTAGACACCAACCTCTTTTTATTTTAGTCTATATATGGCTTCAATACATCCTATAATAGAACGTTGCTTTTGTGCTTTTATTTGCACTAATTTCCGTAAAATAGAAAAAAAATTAAATGAATTGTTTTTTTCGAATTCTCTAAAAATAAAAGCACAAAAGCACAAAAGCACAAATGCACCATAGTATTAGTAATACACACAACATAGCAGAGTATGTACCAACTTACCTTCTAATTAAGTCTATAGTAGCTTTAATACAACCTATAGTAGCCATTTGTAATGACTAAATTTTGGGTCTCTTGGGTCTCTTGGGACAGCGACTTTCCTTCGTTCTGAAAATCAAAAATTTCAAAAGTAAAAAAGTCAGAATTTCGATTTCTGAAAAGTCTTCAAAGTCGGGGACCCACGGGACCCAAAATCAAGCTTTTTCAGAACCTCGATTTTTCAGAAAAACTTTTTTTGAGGAGAAACTGGTATTTAGAATTCGTTGACGCAGAAATTGATTTCAAAATGACATCAATATTAGCGTTTTCTGCGTTTTGACGCAGAACGACGATGATGAATGAATGAGTCAACTACATTAGTATCAACTAATTCTAATAATAGTTGAATCAACTGATATACAACTGTTATTTTTTTCCAGACAAAATTTCATATGAGAAAATATTAGAATAATTTAAAAAATATATTATTTTTCTAAAAATAAATTGATTTTGAAAAAAAATGAATGAGTAAATATAAATTAGTATCAACCTATTATTAGAATTAGTTGAATGTAATGTATATACAACTGTTATTTATATATTTTCAGATAAATTAAAACTGAAAATATATGATATGATATATGAGGTATCCTATTATATATTCGTTATCTATTAACTGATTCTCCTATTTATATAGGTAAATGTGCTAATGTGAAACAGAGATTATGGTACCATAAATCACAGTGTTATAATCAAAAAACACACGCCTGAAAAAAAATTGAACACTATAATATAATAACCACATGGTGGAATGGAGACAAATAGCAGAATTTCCTGGTTATGATGTCAATACAGAAGGGATTGTCATTAAAAGAGACGCTCGCAAAGAGATACCTACATATAATAGCAATGGTTATTCTATTATACAATTGAAGTGTTGTGGAAAACCATTCATGAGAAAACTACACAGAATAATTGCTATGGCATTCATTGAGAATCCTGATAATAAACCATTCGTCGACCATATAGATACAAATCGTCAAAACAACTCTATATCTAATTTACGATGGGCAACAAACAGAGAAAATCAACAAAACAGGAGGGTTCAGAGTACATTTGGTCATAATATTGTAAAAACATCACATGGAAAATTTCGTATTGATATTTATGTATCAAAAGGAAATGTAATTGTGAAAACTTTTACATTACAAACAGAGGCTGTTGTTTTCAGAGACAGATGTCTTAATCAGATTCGTTGTAATGTACACATAGAAGATATTGTAGATAAATCAATGGTTGATATAACCACGACGAAATCAGGAAAATATTATGTTGATATACGCAGAAACAACGTTCGCACAACAAAAACAATAGGTGATTTAGAGGAAGCCAAGGCGTTTAGAGATTCTCTAATCTAAGTTCTCTTTTGATAATCTACGCGCGATAGTATTAGTACGTTTATTATTTGCTCGTTGTTCTGATATATTTTTGGGAGAGCTCCTGAGAGTTATATTAACTCGTTCATCTGATGTATCAATTCTCTTTAGCTCCCAACCGAATACTTTACGTTCAATACCGTCTAATCGATATCCAAGACCGTCGATAGCTGTTATATTATAAATTTGATTACTGTATATTCCAGTGCTCTTTTTTTCAAAGTCTTTTGATTGAATTAGTAATCTGACCCTATCACCTATTTCATATTTAGTGGGAGCTTCTCTTGACTCCTGTTCGTTTTTAGCAATACGATTCCATACATCTATAGGAGCGTGTTTAATTGTTCGATTATACGTATTGTTAATATTGTTATTAATTTTTTGTATGATATCAACCCACTTCAAAGTATGATATGATGTAAAGTATTTCTGTAATACATCTCTGATATATCTGTTTCTTATTTCTACTATTCCAGTGCTGTTATGGATTTCTACGGATTTACGATACATTTTAACATTGGCGTAGTGTTTGTTGAAAGCGTTGGTTTTGAACTCAGAACCGGCGTCCATTACAAACGATCAAATTTTCACTTTATGGTTTAGGATTTCTTTTTCAATAGACTTCATAGCTTCTAGAACAACTGAACCAGCTTTCGTTTTTAATGAATGAACAAATGAATATCTAGAGTAGATATCAACTACTACAAGAATGTATCTGAAGCCGTTGTTGTGTCTGGCGTAATTAGATAAATCTAATATATCTAATTGGAATTCTCCCAGAGTAGGAGCTTTTATTTGATGGTATTCAGAAAGTGGAATCTTTTTAGCTGTATGAATTTGTTTAGTTGCTTGGTTCTTTATGAATTCTGTTATCTGTTTGAGTATTACTTTTGGATGATCATTTTTCAATTTCCATAATAAATTACGGGCTGATAATAGACCACTTGATGGATCGTAATACGCTCGTTTAATAATTTTAAACACAATTACAGAGTAACAACTTCTTCACCTACTTTAATAACTTTTTTCTTTGGTTTCAATCGTTTATTAACTTCCTTATTAAGATGATATGCATCCAATTCTTTATGAACTAATTGTCTTTCTCATTTCATCAACGAAAGCTTTTACAGGTTCCATTAATACTTTAAATTGATCGTTCAATATATTGTAATTCATCCTCGAATTTATTCTGAAGATGCTTCTGATGTCATCAGGAAAAGACCATAATTTCAAACTGAGGTAATTATCAGTTTCTTCGTTTGATTTTTCATAATCTACATCAGAATCTAATAATTCATGAAATGTCAATGCGTTAATGGTTTCCATATACGCTTCTCTTTCTTTTTCTTTCTGCTTCTTAATAATTTCCTTTTCTTCTAGTAATAATTCGTTAACGACCTGTTTGTATAAACTTTTATGTTCAGCTTTGGATAACGCTCATATTAAAATAAGAAAGTATAAAGTAATAAGGTAATGGACGATTATACAATATATTACGTTTAAAGAAGCATCTTCAAAGAATAGATAAGAAAGATAAATCACATATACAAACGATTTCAAGAATTTCGTCAACCAATATAAGACTGATTTCAGTTTTTATTTTCCAGAATACTTCAAATATAGAACATTTGTTGATGCTACCTTGATAGAGTATTTAGATACTGGTGAACGGAATCGACAAAAATACTAAATTAAAATTTGAATATATTATTATAAAATGGGTTGGAATATGAAATGTGGAGAGTGTAGTAAATGGTATATAGAGACTCAGCATAGAGAAAAAGATTTGTGCCGAGAGTGTAAAATCGAAATGCCGATTAAACGAAAGGTTATCGACCAGAGAATTTGGGAAAATAAAAAAAACTGAAATTCTATTTATCTATCTTTATAAATTACGTCTGTGAAATTCTTGAGGATTCTACCTTTCTTCTTATCTATAAGAATAAATGTGTGTCTTTCTGTCATATGTTTTTTGAAAAGTTCTATAAATTGGTTTTTTGATAATGATAATCTATTTTCCTCTGCTATATCATTTAATGCGTCATCATCGTAAGGATTAAAAATAAAACGGTAATGAGCTAATTGACGTATATTTCTCGGTATATCCTTGAAATATTGAGAAGTTAATATAACGGATATATTACACATGCCTGCCCTCTTAAAATATAATAAGCAACACACTATGTCGTATTATTAAACACCTGAATCCGCATAATCATCTAATATAATCATAATCTGCCGTAATTTTATTCCCTTTTTCTTTTGTTCTTTCTGATAATTTAATAGTTGGTCATTACCAAATTCATCGGTAAGCGAATCATATATAGAGCCACCAAGTTTTTCACAACACAATCATTCATAGTTTTAGAATGAGAATTTGTCCGCTATTTTTTTCCAGAAGAAATTGCTCCGACATACAATGTTGTAGAAGACTTGGAAATACAGAGTAGAGGAAGGGAGATTAGGATGTATTTCTATGACTCGATCTGGACGGTCGTATTTTGTAATATTCTGAGGTCAATAGGTTTTTTTGGCATATTATATTAAGAGTTTATTTAAAGATGTTAAGCGTCATATTTTACTGAAAAAATTTCCTTTTATTTATAGAAATACCATTAAATTCATTAAATTCATCGTCTATTTCAAGGGGATTTGGTCTGCCTCTTTTTCTTCTTAGGAACGCCCTTTAAATTCATTGGACTCTGGGCGAAATCTTTACCAATGAAGGCTGGTTCGTGTAACTTTAGAGTTGTGGACGGGTAACGGGTTCATAAATAACTGGAATTCTTATACCATCTATTGTAATACTTTTCTCTTGAATACGAATAGCATCTGGTTTAAAGATATCTAATAGATTAGTATCGACGGAAAAATTCTGAGGTTTGGGTGGTTTAAGATACTTGTACTTTGTTCGTTCATCAAATATATTAATATTTTGATTATTTTTAAAAGATTGTTGTTGAATCCATTGTTGCTCCTTGCTTGAAGCGTTGATACTAGCCATATTTTAATGTAAGTAAATAAAAGAACATTAGCAGTAGTCTAATGCCAGATATTTCGTCTGAGAGGATTGAAATAAATAGTTTGTGATTCATCTTCGCTTTCGCTTTCAGAAGAACTTGGAGGTGTCGCCTTTTTCTTTTTCTTCTTTTTCTTATCCTTCTTTGGTTTAACTTCTTCTTCTTCTTCTTCTTCTGAGGAATCTTCGGGTTCTTCAGGTTTTTTTATTTTCTTTGATTCTGGACTCAACAATATCGCTAACAACTTGCTCTTTCTTTTCATCCAAAGCTTGTACCTGTTTAATAAGGTCTTCAATATCTATTCCCCGAGCAGTAAGAGATTCTAATTTTTTCAATGCTTCCTTACTTTTATCGTAAAGTGGTTTACGTAGTGCTCGAGCATTTTCGAGATGTTTCTTCTTTGCTTCGCTGTCAGGTTTCTTTACTCGTCCCTTTTTAGTTAATTGGGCTAATGGTTGGGTACACTTTCTTCTTGTTCCGCCATAACGGCATCCATAATAGGTTGAAGATCGTGTTCAGTTTCGCTCTTATTTTAATGTTATATTATAAAAATAATCCTTTATTGGATTTTATTTACTTATATAAAATAGATGAGTCAACAAATTATTATCAATAGTACACTACGAGAAGCTGGAAGTGCATCTGCTACAGATTTTGTTTATAATATTAAAGACCTAACAAAAGAAAAAGCAGACCTTCAGATTTCCGTGGGTACTATTACTATTCCGAGGTCTTACTATTCTATTAATTCCCGAAATGATACATTAGCTTTAGGAACAAGTCAAACTATTACTCTTAAACAGTCCACACCAACAACAACTCAATTCATAACTGATTTCTAAAAAAAAATTCATTAGGAATTACATTTGCTTATGATACAAGTACTCTTGGTTTCACGTTCACTTCTGGAGTTACAGCCTTCAATATTGGAGTTCCAACAGATACCTCTTATAAATACCTGGGACTAAGAGCTGGAACACACGTTTCAGCTGGAGTTACTGCACCATTTATTTTAACTTCAGACCAAACTGTGGATTTTTCAGGAACAGACGAATTAGTTATAGAGACATGATTTAATTTATGGAGTACATCAAACCACAACCAAAATCATAATAGACTAATTTCATTATATCCAGCAGCAGCATTTGGTGATTTTATCAATTTTAATGGAAGTGCTTTTATATCTCTGTATTCAATGGCTTCTTCTAATTTTTTGAAATATTTACAAAGAGTTCCTTTTTTATAAACTCTCCAAGGGCTCGTTTTGCGTTTTTTTAAAAGGATATATATTTACCATATAATAGAGTTGCTGATTTATCATATTTTTCCAAATTATTCAAAACAATTACCCTATGGGCTAGTGCTTCCTCAAATATAAGTAAGAAAATGTTTGATATGTCTATTTTTATTAATTCTTATAGAAACTCTTATGTCCCAAATTAGACTGATTTGTCATATTTTGCGCATTTTGTCTAGGAGTCACCCATCGTAAATTATCAAGAGAATTATTAAGGGGTTTTCTATCAATATAGTCAACAACATTACTACCTTCAATTCTTTCAATAAATGCATTTGCCAATAGAATATTAAACTTTTAGTAATATTGGTTATTTATTCTTATTCAAATGAACACAATAATAACCATTACTATTCTTTATTTGAACTATAAATTTATTTGTTTTTTGTTTCCATACATCTCCTTCTATACTAATCCAATAATCTGGAAATTCTTCAATTCGTTTAAATAACATTTATTTTTTGATTTTACAATTTCAGTTTTTTTATAAACTTACAATAAATTATCGGTATATTTAAACAGATAAAACAGGTTGGAAAACGATTCCTACAGCATGTAAATCTGGCAAACGCTAAAAGAGTATTAGCTATAAGTACCGATGCACTGAAATTAATCGAAGAAGTCTCTCCATATCTAAGTAAGCATTCAGATATATTTAAAAAATAATTAAGTCTCCAGGATACAATACGTTTAGTAAGGGAGTACACCTGGCAGACAACCTATTAAATAGGGGGGCAGCTATGAGTGGGAAGAATACTGAGCATATTAATCCACCAAATGAAAATTCAAAAGATCTCCGCCCACGCAGAACAAATTGCTAATAATATGCAAGCTCTACCAGTCGAGCGCGCAAGTATGAGTACTGGATCAAGAAGACGACGATAATGTTAAAAAAAATATTATTTTACATAATAACCTTAGCAATTATGTAATAATATAAGCTTAATTAAATAAAATGTTTATGAGAACACTTGATAATTCCAGAATTATTAGAGTAGACCTTGTAACAGGTATTTGTTTTTTTGATTCGGGAATTAGAATTGGTACGTTTGGGAACCACTATTTATAATAATAACAATCTAATAGGAATTACAGTTAATAATACAATTAGTAATATCAATAATTATAATTTATAGAATGCACTATATCCATTACTTCTTGAAACCTAGAATGCGTCTCATTCAACAGTAGAATTTGTTTGTCGTTTATTTTTATCTCAATGCTGTCACCGCCATTTTCATTAATACAGGAACTATTACACGGGAATATTACCTTTAATTTGTTAAGTACGATATCGAACATAGGGTTACTTTAAGATTGTAATTTTCATATTTTAGTAATCTTCTCTCATTCTTCAATGCGGTTTTTAAGTTTCTTAATTTCAATCATCCCCAATAACATTAGTTGATTGTAATCTACGGAGAGTATCCCATCATTACTTTTACCTGTAATATTAAATTCCCCTTGTATTTCTTTTATATTTTCAGCAATAACTCCTAATTTATTATTATGCGTTTCATTATTTTTAAGGTCGTATCTAACAAATTCTAAATTGTCAAATATTTCATTGTCTGGAACTTCTGATATATTCTTTTTAATTTCTCTTGAACTATTTATTAACCAACTGTTAGCATATCCAGAACCCGCTGGAATTACGACATTTGAAGTTTCAACTCTCATCGTTTCACTTGATGAACCTGCCGTATAGAATTTTATATTATTACCATACGTAAGTATATAACCATTATCGCTACTATCCAACCCAACTTTTAGAATCCCATTTGTCCCTGTAGAAATCCATCTACATTCTGCAGTATTTCCAGATAAATTATTAAAAGCACAAAGCAATCCTCCACTAACATTATTAACGGTCAAACTATCACTTATAG
>CAVSCD010000015.1:0-302931 GCA_963726335.1 Candidatus Aminicenantota bacterium
TGTCTCTTCACAAGCCGGTATTAGCCAGAATCACGTACTCGGGATTTTGATAATGACGGTTCGGATGAGGTCGCCTTTGATTTTGGGACACTTGGCATCTGGATATGGGACGCCGGTTCCTCGATCGAAACCAGACCCGAAAACCCAGAAGGAATGATCGCCCTGGAGTTCCGACGGAGACGGCAGCGACGAGATTGCCGTCGATCTCGGCACTTCCGGTCTTTGGCTTTGGGACTCGGGGACTTGGGCTCAACTGGATTCTAACGATCCGGAATACATGATTGCTGTCGACACAAAAGATAATCAAAAAGAAGAATTAATACTCGACCTGGTCCCCAAGGACTCAAGTGGAGACAAGAAGACGGTTTCATGTTTGGGATGACTTCGTTTAATGCGCAAGAGATGATCGCCGCAGATGCTGATGGTGACCAGGGGGATGAGGTTATCGCTGATTTTGGCGTAGCCGGAGTTTGGGCATGTGATCTGGGGAGTTGGGCAAGGTGGACTTCGGCTGATCCGAACACGATGGTCAGCGCCGACGTCAATAACGATGGCCGGGATGACTGTGCATTCGGACTTGCCGGATTCGGGACCTGGCTTTGGAACGATGGTGTCTGGCTGCAACTCAGCGGGCTGCTGCCGAAGGTCTGGCTTCCGGGGACGGTGCAAGTGGAATGGAGCAGGTTGTGGGAGACTACGGCTCAATTGGCCTTTGGCTATTGGATGGGAGCGATTGGATTCAATTAACTGGAGTCGATCCGGGACAAATGTTACAGGCCGATGTTGACGCAGACGGTAACGGAGAAATTGTGGTTGATTTTGGGACCCTTGGACTGTGGCTATGGGATAGCGGAGTATGGAGCGGACTAACCGGCTTCAATCCTGAGAATGTGCTATCTGGAGATATAGATGGTGATAACAAAAGGAACTCCTCGTCGATTTTGGATCTTCCGGCGTATGGCTCTGGAATGAGGGGGAATGGTCTCAGTTGACTGGTGTTAATCCAGATCATACGTAAGAGGAGCCAGAATCTGGCCAGGCTGAATACGAATCGAGGCGGGCGGGGCCTGGGGATGCCCAGGCCCCCAGGTGTCAAAGGACGCGGTGACCGCCAATGACGGATGGCTGCCGCGAGCGGAGGTCCATCGAAAGGCGCCCACTCGCGTGAGCGTGAGATGGGGCCGGCCGATTTCACGACACCGGGAGGCGGATCGACTTTAGTATTTCGTTGGTGGTGTCCACCGTAATCGCATAGAGGATAGCTCCGACTATTAAAGGAATCGCCACACCTACCAAGAGCCGTTCATAGCAATACCCATAAAAACAAAATAGAGTGCAGCAGGAACCCCCAAACTCAGCAATAGTGTGGATGCAGATTCATCCCCGAATCGTTACGAGGTCGATATCCGATAAAGGCATTACTGGGAATGGGGCGTATGCCAAACCGACAATTTCTTTTTTCCAGCTCTGTCAACTGAGTAACCCTATACAAGTGCCCGTCTTTAGTTGTGAGATCGAAGGGGGCGTCAGAACGTGAAGTAATGTGGATGATCTATATCCGATTTCTCGATGGCGATCTTGACGAGTTTTTCCTTGAACAGAATCTCCCTTGATTCTCGCCGGGAAATTCTTTACTAAACTCGATCTTTTCTGGTTTTTTTTGGACAGCACAGATCTTCAAGCTCTTCTCTTTTTTCCGGTCTGACGGATTCAAAAGGCCTCTGTTTCCATGAATAAACCGCGCAAGACCAGGAAAGAAGCCAGGAAGCAACACACAACAACGCAAGCGAGGATCTTTTTGGTGAGAGGAGACCCCCCGGCAAGGCCAAAGAACGGACGCATCTGGAGATGCTTTTGTTTTCATTGCTTGGCTCCTTTAATTCATTCGCGGATACATTACCGCTTGCTCTCGCCGGGAAAATGCTGTTAGGTTTTGTCAAGAATGCGTGAAGAATCCTGACAAGCCCGGCCATGGCGGTTAGCCTGCGGCGTTGACTGGCGCCCAAGACACGCCGCCTCCGATCTCTGATTGACAATTCCCTTGTTTCCGTATTATAAGCAAGACATATAGGAGGGGAGATTCAAGGGGTAAACAAGAACCGTGATATATGCTCGGGGGAGTGCCCCCCATTTCTCATCAGACGAAAATGGGGAGGGGGAAATGAAAAAAGCATGCTCCGTTTTTGCGGAGTCTTTTTGGCAATCCTCTTGTTATCTGCGGGGTTTGAAAATGCTGGATTGCAGAAAGTCCCCCACGAAATCCCAGCGATAGGAAACTCTCAGCGGGTTAGCATCGATACTGATTTCGGAAAAATCCCGCTCTACTTCATTCCCAATAAAGGCCAGATGGACAAACAGGTGGCCTACTATGTCCAGGGGAAGGATAAGATGATATATTTCACGCCGGAAGGGATCACTTTTGCCCTGACAAAGCCTTCTCCAAAAGACAATCACCCATCGATACTCGATATGGTCGGCCTATCTCAGGACTTGCCTCAAGACGAAATCGAGATCGGGATGCTGGTTTAAACGGAGAGAATGCCGGGACGCAGATCGGTGAAGAAGGAAGGCTTGAGGGGGGTCGGGAGGGGCGGCTGAACGGTGGGTGGTCAAGCTTGAGTTTGTGGGGGCCGCCCAGGATGTTAAGCCGTTCGGCGAGGCGGAGACGGGAGCCGTAATGTCTTATTTCAAGGGGAAACCGGAGGAGTGGCAACAGGACTGCCGACGTATTCGAAAATCGTCTATCCCGAACCTCTGGCCTGGAATCGACCTTATTTATTATGGCACGGTCGACAGACTGAAATACGAGTTCATCGTTCATCCCGGGGCCGACCCTTCGAAAATCCGGCTGGCCTATCGGGGCGCGGACAGCGTTCTCGGTCGATGAGAGCGGCCGGCTTCGAGTGAAGACGCCCGCGGGCGGATTCAGAGACGATGTGCCCGTGGCCTATCAGGACGTCCGACGGAAAGAGAGCGGAGTCCCGATGGCCTATAGACTGAAGCTGCGAGCGAAGCGAAGAGGAGCAGCAACAGCGCCGCATGAAAGGGCCGGAGACAAAGACTTGATGTTTATGGTTTCAAGGTCGGCGACTATGACCTTCAGCGGACCGCTCGTGCTCGACCCGGCTTATTTTGGTCTACTGCGGTTACATCGGCGGCTCCGGCTGATGACTATGGCTACGGAATTGCCGTGGACGGAGCGGGGAACGCCTATGTGACAGGGAACACCAACTCCACCGAAGCCACTTTCCCGGTGACGGTCGGACCGGACCTGACTTATAATGGCGGGTCTATCGGACGCCTTTGTGGCCAAGGTCAATGCGGCGGGCACGGGGCTCGTCTACTGCGGCTACATCGGCGGCTCCGGCGAGCGATGAGGGCTACGGCATCGCCGTAGACAGCGCCGGAAACGCCTACGTGACGGGCATGACCTACTCCACCGAAGCCACCTTCCCGGTCACCGTGGGGCCGGACCTGACTCATAACGGCGGCTAGTGACGTCTTCGTGGCCAAGGTCAATGCCGGCGGGCACGGCGCTGGTCTACTGCGGTTACATCGGCGGTTCCGACATATGATTACGGCTACGGAATCGCCGTGGACAGCGTCAGGCAACGCCTATGTGACAGGCAGCACGATCTCCACCGAAGCCACGTTCCCGGTCACAGTGGGGCCGGACCTGACGTATAACGGCGGCTACGAGACGCCTTTGTGGCCAAGGTCAATCCGGCGGGCACGGCCTGGTCTACTGCGGCTACATCGGCGGCTCCGACGGTGATATGGCTATGGCAATTGCCGTGGACGGCGCCGGCAACGCCTACGTGACGGGGTACACCGAATCCACCGAAGCCACCTTCCCGGTCGCGGTCGGGCCCGGACCTGACTACAACGGCGGCGTCATGACGCCTTCGTGGCCAAGGTCAATGCGGCGGGCACGGCGCTTGTCTACTGCGGCTACATCGGCGGCTCCTCGCGATGACTGTGGCTAACGGAATTGCCGTGGACAGGCGGGCAACGCCTATGTACGGGGGACACCGACTCCACCGAAGCCACCTTCCCGGTCACGGTCGGGCCGGACCTGACCTATAATGGTGGCTACGACGCCTTCGTGGCCAAGGTCAATGCGGCGGGCACGGCGCTGGTCTACTGCGGCTACATCGGCGGCTCCGGCATAGTGACTATGGCCGCGGGATCGCCGTGGACAGGTCGGCAACGCCTATGTGACAGGATGCACATACTCCACCGAAGCCACCTTCCCCGTGGCCGTGGGGCCGGACCTGACTTATGAACGTTGGACTGATGCATTTGTGGCCAAGGTCAATGCCGCGGGAACAGCGCTGGTCTACTGCGGCTACATCGGCGGCTCCCGATACGATGTGGCTACGGAATTGCCGTGGACGGGTCGGGGAATGCCTATGTGACGGGTACACCGCTCCACCGAAGCCACGTTCCCGGTGACAGTGGGGCCGGACCTGACCTATAACGGCGGCAACTGACGCCTTCGTAGCCAAGATTCTTACTGGGATGAGTGGGCCGCCAAGCATGCGGTCGGGCGATTCGATGGAGACGGCGCGGAAGAGGTGGCCGTGGATTTCGGGTTGACTGGGCATCTATCTTATGACGACGGCGCCTGGACGCTGCTCAGCCACGCCAACCCAGAGAGCCTGATGGCCGCCGATGTCGACGGGGATAATGTCGAGGAGATCCTCGCCGATCTCGGCCCGACCGGCCTGTGGCTGTGGAACGGCGGCGCCTGGAATCAGGTCAGCGGGTGAATGTCGACAGCCTGGCCGCCGGCGATGTCGACGCGGATGGGGCCGACGAGGTCGTCGGCGATTTCGGCGCGTCGGGCTGTGGCTCTGGAACGGCGGGCCTGGACACAACTCAGCGGCGTCAATGCGGAATATGTCCGACGGCCAATCTGGACGGGACCGGAGGCGACGAGATCATCGGCGACTTCGGGGCCATCGGGCTGTGGATTGGAATACCGGCGTCTGGACACAGCTCAGCGGCGTGAACGCCGACTACGTGACCTCGGGTAAAGCGGGGGATCGCTACCTCGTGGGCGACTTCGGGCCGACCGGTCTCTGGATGTGGACACACCGGAGGCTGGACGCAGCTCAGCGGCGTCAATGCGGATTACATGATCACGGCGAACACCGACGGGGACACGGACGATGAAATCGTCGGGGATTTCGGCTCCACCGGGCTATGGTTATGTGACGCCGGCGTCTGGACCCAGTGGAGTGGGGTAAATGCGGAATACATGATCGCCGCCGATATCGACGGCAACGGGAGCCAAGAGATCGCCACAGACTTCGGGACGCTCGGCCTATGGCTGTGGAATCCGGCGGGTGGTCGCAGATCAGCGGCTTCAATCCCGAATATCATTTGGCCGCCGAATTAGATGGCGATAACAAGGACGAAATCCTGGCCGACTTCGGCACATTGGGCGTGTGGATGTGGAATGAGGGAGGTGGAGCCAGATCAGCGCGAACAATCCGGACTAGATTGAGCGGGGCGGCTGGGTGATGCCCAGGCCCCCCAGGTTTTAGAGGACGCGGTGATCGCGAATGATGGATGGCTGCTGAGGGGGGAGATCCTGTCGAGGAAACGCTGACGCCCTGGCAGGAGACAGGCGGGGCCCCTGCAGACATGAATCAATCCTTGCACAAATTGACTTCCCCTAACATAGCGTTTTATTATTCAAGGGGATATAGCGGGAGGGGATGTCAGTGCTAGGATCATTGTTCGTCGTCAAACGGCCTACCGCCTTTTAACGAAATCTTAACGGTTTCTTAACAACTCGCGGCGCGTCTGCGAATATTGTCGATAGAGCAGGCAGGTGAGACCATGAAAAAGCCAACTTCCGTTAAGGCATTACTTAGCTTGGTTTTATTGGCCACCGCATCGATGTTCTCCTGTAAGGGCTCCCCTACGTCCTCAGCCCCTCCCCAACCCTAGTCGTCTCGTCATACTTCAGCGTTGAGGGGACAGTCTTTTACTCGACGACTCCTATCTCTGATACAAGCGTGGTGGTACATATGTGGAACGGGGCGGCAACGGATTTGACGGATTTGGAGACAAAAACAGTAGCGGGAGACCACCATCGCTTTGCATCAGTCAAGGAAGGTTGGTACTGGATAAGGACTGCCGCTCCTGGATATGTGGGGTGGCCTAACTTAGAAGCGGTTGGGGTCAAAGTTGATGGCAATATTAAAAAGGATCTATATTTGGCCAGGCTGATCCAACTGCTTGCCCCCCCGAGTATGGCGACGGTTAACACGAGCCATCCCACTCTTGTATGGAGGAAGCTAGACGAAGCCGTTTGACACGGTCCACATCTCCGGCAGTGGTACAGATAAAAGTACCAGGAGAAGATCGAGGGAATAACGGGTACTTCTTATACTGTCGTCACTGAATTATGGAATTGGGTTACATACAACTGGCACGTGAGGGGTTACAACAGGCAGGGAGACGAGTTGGCTCCAACGAGTGGGGTTTCTCGTTCAGGTATCTCTTCCGAAGTAAATACAATCTCGTCGAGGCCCGGTGCTGGAGCCGAGTCATCGGGATCTTCCCGACAATCGATTCCTGGGTTTGGCTGGGAAGCCGCCATCTCATGGAATACTCCGATTACTGGCCGACCTGACTGGCGGCACAGAGAGCAAGCTGAGAGAGCTATACGATGGCCCCCAAGTTGCTGCGAACATCAGTTGGCATGGCCGCTAGCCATCGTGGCCGCTGGTCCCCAAAACAGGGATATTCATGCTGTTCATAATATTTATTTTTAGGCGGAAGCAGCGCGCGATCTCCGAGTTAGAAAAGCCGACTTCGTTCAGCTTCATGATGGAGTCCGCATCGTCGATAGTGAGTCTCTTCTGCACCAGCCCTCTCTCTCCTCTCCGTCCCGAGATGAAAGAGAAGGATGCCAAAATGCCGCCTCGCGGAGAATTTTCAAGCCTGCTCAAAACCGCCGGCCCAGCTCGTTAATCTATGCGCCATCGACGGATGATTACGTCCTGCATACGATCCAGGCGCTGACCTTAGTGAGGGTGCAGGGGTTTTCCCCCCAGAGCCCTCATTGCCTAAATTTCTCCAAAATCGGGTGCGAAAATTGCTGAGAAACTGTTAGCCACTATCGCCACAGTGGCCAAGACTGTTGCCCCGCCATTAAGCTTCTTAATCCAAACGAAATCGATATCCGATAGGGGTTTAGAGAAAGCAGTCCATGCGTGTAGCAAAATCTTGTCCTGCATATCATTCCAAAAAGTGACCCGGTATACGGTCCCGTCTGTCGTCGTTAGGTCAAAAAGAGCATCGCCAGGCAATTTTTTCGGCGTTACTATCTTCGACTTCTCAATAAGGATATTTTTGACGAACTGTTCTCCTACTTACAGAATCCGCCAGGATATTCGCCGCGGGGTTCTTATTTAGATCGATTTTTTCTCCGGATTTTGTTTGGACGGCATAGATCTTGCCGTTGTTTTTTTCCGGCTTAATGGATTGAACAGGTGTCTGTCGCCAACTATAGCATGACCAAGAAAAAAGTGAGAAGGATGCCAAGACCTCCCATGCCAGAGCTTTTTTTCTATCCCGGACCTCCTCTTAGGACATCAATTTATCCATCACGGGGAGGAGTATAGCTCTTAGTAGCAGCTCAGTTGTCAAGATTTCGTAAAGAATGCGTAAGTATTTTATGAATAATCGTCTGCTGGTGCACAGTGCGGTTTGCAATTTCGCTCCATTGACCCCGATTCCCCAATCATGCTAATTTTGGGACACCGCCGGGGTGGCGGAATTGGCAGACGCAAGGGACTTAAAATCCCTCGGTCTCGCAAGAGCCGTGCCGGTTCGAAACCGGCCCCCGGCACGCTTCCATCCCTGATTTTCCCCCGATCATTTCGGTTTATTCTTTTTTTCGACTAGAAGAACCATTAGCCGGAATGAGGCGAGTTTAGGCGGCCTTTGCGGCAGCGGCGTGACATGGGTGGACCTATGCCCAGCGGTTTGACGCCTGCGCGATCCTTGGAGTATAAAAGTATGACCTGCACGCGTTGCGGAAGAAAGGTGAAATGAGATACATTTCGGGTACGATCCTTAAGTATATTGGCGGCACGCCCATGGTGAAGATCTCAAGACTCGCCAAGGGCGAGCTGCTGGCCAAGGCCGAATTCCTTAACCCGGGCGGGAGCATTAAGGATCGGGTGGCCAAGTACATCATCGAGAACGCGGCGAAGGCCGGGAAGCTCAAGCCCGACAGTGTCATCGCCGAAGCAACCTCCGGCAATACAGGCATCGGGGTGGCCTTGGTGGGGGTTCAGAAGGGCCACCGCGTCATCATCGTCATGCCGGAGAACATGAGCGAGGAGCGCAAGAAGATCATAAAGGCGCTGGGCGCGGATCTGGTACTCACGCCTGCCGAGAAGAGCCTCGGCGGAAGCCTTGAACGACTCGAGGAACTGAAGCTGACCGTCCCTCATCTCTTTATCCCGGGTCAGTTCACAAACCCGCTCAATCCCGAATGCCATTACCGCACCACGGCCGCCGAGATCTGGAAACAAAGCGGGCAAAAGGTCGATGTCTTTGTGGCCGGGGTCGGGAGCGGAGGGACGCTCATGGGCGTGGGCCGGTTTCTTCGAGAGAAGAACCCCAGGGTGCAGATCGTGGCTGTGGAACCCAAGAACAGCGCCGCCCTGCTCGGGAGGGAGCCGGGCCTGCACATGATCCAGGGTATTGGCGACGGATTCGTGCCGGACGTGGTCGACCGCAGGCAGATCGACATCGTCATGACCGTGACGGACGAGGATGCGATTGAAACGACGCGGCGGCTGGCCAGGGAAGAGGGCCTGCTGGTGGGAACCTCTTCCGGGGCCAACGTTTGGTGCGCCGCGCACTTTGCGGACGGGAAGCGCTCGGTCGTCACGGTGCTTCCGGACCGCGCCGAACGCTATTTCAGCACGGCTTTGATCTGAAGATTTCACTGGCTGAAATTCCCTGTCGTGCCGAAAAGCGGTCTCGAGAATAATTGCATTCCGCTGAATAAATTTCCACATGCCGCTTGACAAGCGCCCTGATCGTGCTAAGATAGGCGGAAATTGTGCGACGGACATGAACGAGACAGAGCAATGAACACGACAGCGCCGACCGAGCCCTCCCGCCCGAGCGCGTCCGTCCCGCACGCACTTCCTTCCCTCATTTCTTTAATCAGCCTGCTGATCCTTATCTGACGGAACCCCGTTCCTGACTCTCTCCACAGGAACGGGGGCCCAAAGACTACATCCATATTCTCGGCTTTTATGGAGAGATGAAAGAGGAGAACGATGAGAAACGACGGACGAACGAACGAAATGAAAGGAGAGAATTCATGAGTGCCACGGTTTATTACGACAAGGACGCGAATCTCGAGGTCTTGAAGCCCAAGACGATCGCCATCGTCGGCTACGGCAGCCAGGGACACGCCCAGGCCCAGAACCTCAGGGACAACGGGTTCAAGGTGCTGGTGGCCGAGGTCCCCGGGACGCACAACTTCGAGCTGGCCGCAAAGCACGGATTCAAGCCCATGACCGCCGCCGAGGCCAGCCGCGCCGCCGACATCGTCCAGCTCCTGACGCCGGACGAGGTCCAGCGCGACGTCTATTACAAGGAGATCGCCCAGAATATGACGGCCGGCAAGGCCCTGGTCTTCTCCCACGGGTTCAACATCCACTTCGGCCGGATCGTCCCGCCCAAGGACGTCGACGTCTACATGGTCGCGCCCAAGGGGCCGGGGCATCTCGTCCGCCAGGTCTTCGAGGAGGGCGCGGGCGTTCCCGCTCTGTTCGCGGTCGAGCAGAACGCGACGGGGAAGGCCAGGGACCTCGCCATCGCCCATGCCTGCGGCATCGGTTCGGGACGCGCCGCGATCCTCGAGACGACCTTCAAGGAAGAGACCGAGACCGACCTCTTCGGCGAGCAGGCCGTCCTCTGCGGCGGCGTCTCCGAGCTCGTCAAGGCCGGGTTCGAGACGCTGACGGAGGCGGGCTACCAGCCCGAGATCGCCTACTTCGAGTGCATGCACGAGCTCAAGCTCATCGTCGACCTTCTCTACCAGGGCGGCCTGAGCTACATGAGATATTCGGTCAGCGACACCGCCGAGTACGGCGATTACCGCACCGGCAAGCGCATCGTCAGCGAGTCGACGCGGCAGGAGATGCGGAAGATCCTCGACGAAGTGCGCGACGGCAGCTTCGCCCGCGACTGGATCCTGGAGAACCAGGCCAACCGTCCGTACTTCCGGGCCTGCCGCCGGCAGGAGCGTCAGAGCCTCTTGGAAGAGGTCGGCCGCGGGCTCCGGTCGAAAATGAGCTGGCTCAAGGGTGGAAAGACGGTCCCGGACGAAAGATAGGGGAGGCGCGCCATGCCCGCCGAGATCAAGATCTTCGACACGACCCTCCGCGACGGTGAGCAGTCCCCGGGTTGCAGCCTGAACCACGCCGAGAAGCTCGAAGTGGCGCGGCAGCTCGAGCGGCTGAAGGTCGATGTCATCGAAGCCGGTTTCGCCATCGCCTCGCCGGGCGATTTCGCGGCCATCCGCGCCGTCGCTGCCGAGATGAAGGAGACCGGCGTCGCCGCCCTCGCCCGGACCAAGACCGAGGACATCGACGCCGCGGCCGGCGCCGTGAAGAACGCCGTCCGCCCGCGCATTCATACCTTCATCGCGACCTCGCCCATCCACATGCACTTCAAGCTGAAGATGTCCCCGGAAGACGTCCTCGCCGTGACCAAGGAAAAAGTCGGCTACGCCAGGAACCTCTGCCCCGAGGTCGAGTTCTCGGCCGAGGACGCCACCCGGAGCGACCCGGAATTCCTCTGCCGCGTCTTCGAGACGGCCATCGGCGCCGGCGCGACCGTCATCAACGTTCCGGACACGGTCGGCTATACGACGCCCGAGGAGTTCGCGAGCCTGATCGGCTTCCTCCGGAAGCGCGTTTCGAACATCGACCGGGCCGAGGTCTCCGTCCACTGCCACAACGACCTGGGCATGGCCGTCGCCAACACCCTGGCCGCCGTCCGGGCCGGCGCCACCCAGCTCGAATGCACGATCAACGGCATCGGCGAGCGGGCCGGGAACGCCGCCCTGGAGGAGGTGGTGATGGCCCTCCATACCCGCCGCGACCGGTTCGACTGCGGCTGCCGGGTGGACACAAAACAGATCTCCCGGACCTCGAAGCTCGTCAGCTCCCTGATCGGCGTCCCCGTCCCGCCCAACAAGGCGGTCGTCGGCGGCAACGCCTTCGCCCACGAATCCGGCATCCACCAGCACGGCGTCCTGTCCAAGGAGATCACCTACGAGATCATGACCCCCGAGTCGATCGGCCTCCAGGAGAACCAGATCGTCCTCGGCAAGCACTCCGGCCGCCACGCCTTCGAGGAGCGCCTGAAACGGCTTGGCTACGAGCTGAAAAAGGAGGAGGTCGACGAGAACTTCCGGCTCTTCAAGGAGCTCGCGGACAGGAAGAAGAAGATCTCGGACTGGGATATCGAGGCGCTGCTCCTGAAGAAGCACTGGGACGCGCCCGAAGTCTTCCGGCTGGAGCGCTTCATCATCAACAGCGGCAACACGATCACCGCCACGGCGAACATCAAGCTGGGCCGGAACGGCGTGTCCCGGGAGGAGGTCGCCCAGGGCGACGGCCCGATCGACGCGGCCTTCAAGGCGGTCGAGAAGATCGTCGGCGACAAGTTTACCCTCGAGGACTTCGCCCTGCGCTCGGTGACGGCGGGGAACGATGCCCAAGCCGGCGTTTCGCTCAAGCTCCGCCGCGGCGACCGCGTCGTCGTCGGCAAGGGGTTGAGCACCGACGTCGTCGAAGCCGGCATCCTGGCCTTCGTCAACGCCGTGAACCGCCTGTTCGAGGAACAAGAGCCAACGGGACACTGACATGGGCAAAGCCATCTCGATCTATGACACGACCCTGAGGGACGGGGCGCAGGCCGAGGAGATCTCCTTTTCGGCGGAGGACAAATGGCGGATCGCCCGGGCCCTCGACGATCTGGGCGTCGGCTACCTCGAGGCGGGGAACCCCGGTTCGAACCCCAAGGACCTGGAGTTCTTCAAGCTCCTGGCGGCCCAGCCCCTGACGCATGCCGTCGTCACGGCCTTCGGCAGCACGCGGCGCAAGGGCATTTCCGTCGACGAGGACATGAACCTCAAGGCGCTCCTGGGCGCGAACACGCGGGCGGTGGCCATTTTCGGCAAGAGCTGGGATTTCCATGTGACCCAGGTCATCCAGACGACCATCGACGAGAACCTGCGCATGATCGAGGAGACGGTCCGGTATTTCAAGGACAGGGACCGCGAGGTCGTCTTCGACGCCGAGCACTTCTTCGACGGCTTCGCGGCCAACCCGGAGTACGCCTTGAAATGCCTCGAAGCCGCGGTCGAGGGCGGCGCCGCCTGGCTCGTCCTATGCGATACGAACGGCGGCGCCTTCCCCGACCAGGTCCAGGCCGTCACCCGCGCCGTGGCAGAGCGGTTCCCTCTGCCGCTCGGCATCCACTGCCACGACGACGGCGGCATGGCCGCCGCCAACTCGGTGATGGCGGTCGAGGCCGGAGTCACCCAGGTTCAGGGGACCTTTGTCGGGTTCGGCGAGCGCTGCGGCAACGCGAATCTTTCGACGATCATCCCGAACCTGCAGTTGAAGAGGGGCTATGCCTGCATCCCGGAGCCGGCCATGGCCCGTCTGACCGAGACGGCGCGCCGGGTGGCCGAGGTTTCGAACATCGCCCTGGACCCGCGCTGTCCCTATGTCGGCAAGAGCGCCTTCGCCCACAAGGGCGGGATGCACATCGACGGCGTCGTCAAGAAGTCCCGTTCCTTCGAGCACGTCCCGCCCGAGAAGGTGGGCAACCACCGGCGGTTCCTGATGTCCGAGGTCTCGGGCCGGAGCATGATCCTCCGCAAGCTCAAGGAGATCTTCCCCGAGCTGGAGAAGGACTCGGAGGAGACGCGCTCGGTCGTCGAGAAGCTCAAGAGCCTGGAGGGCGCCGGCTACCAGTTCGAGGCCGCGGAGAGCTCCTTCGAGCTCATGGTGAGGCGGCTGCTCGGGAAGTACAAGCCCTTCTTCGAGCTCGAGGATTTCAAAGTCATCGGCGAGAGGACGGTGCCCGGCGACGGCCGGGCCGCCATCGCCCTCATCAAGGTCAGTGTCGAAGGGAAGCGCGAGGTGACCGCCGCCGAGGGCGACGGGCCGGTCAACGCCCTCGACCGGGCGCTCCGGAAGGCGCTCGAGGTCTTCTACCCCGAGCTCCGGGAGATGAAGCTTATCGACTACAAGGTCCGCGTGCTCAACCCCCGGGACGCCACCGCCGCCAAGGTCCGGGTCCTCATCGAATCCACGGACGGCCGGGATATCTGGACGACCGTGGGCGTCTCGACGGACATCATCGAAGCGAGCTGCCTGGCCCTGGTCGATTCGATCGAATACAAGCTCCTGCAAAAGATCCAGGAAAAATTCCGGGCGTTCCAGTGACGGCAAGGAGAGAACCATGGGCATGACCATGACCCAGAAGATCCTCGCGGCCCACGCGGGAAGAAGATCGCTGGCCGCCGGCGATCTCATCGAGGCCCGGGTGGACCTCGTGCTGGGAAACGACATCACCGCGCCGGTGGCCATCCGGGAGTTCTCGAGGATCGGCGCCCGCCGCGTCTTCGACAAGAAGAAGGTCGTTCTCGTCCCCGATCATTTCGCGCCGAACAAGGACATCAAGGCGGCGGAGCAGTGCCGCATGATGCGGGAGTTCGCCCGGGAGCAGGGGATCGTCAACTATTTCGAGGTGGGCTCGATGGGGATCGAGCACGTGCTCCTTCCGGAAAAGGGACTGGTGGTCGCGGGCGACGCCGTCATCGGCGCGGATTCCCACACCTGCACCTACGGCGCCCTGGGCGCCTTCGCCACCGGGGTCGGCAGCACCGACATGGCGGCGGCCATGGCCACCGGGAAGTGCTGGTTCCGGGTGCCCAAGGCCATCCGGTTCGAGCTCCAGGGCACGCCGGGGAGATTCGTGGCCGGCAAGGACGTCATCCTCCACATCATCGGGCTGATCGGCGTCGACGGGGCGCAACTACCGGTCCCTGGAATTTTCCGGGACGGGCCTCGCGCCGCTTGAGCATGGATTCGCGGCTGACCATGGCCAACATGGCCATCGAGGCCGGCGCCAAGAACGGCATCTTCCCGGTGGATGAAAGCTGCGCCGCTTACCTCAAGGCCCGCGCCGCGAGACCCTGGAAGGTCTTCGAGCCCGACGCCGACGCCGAGTATGAAAAAGTCTACGAGATCGACCTCGGCCGCATCCCGCCGACGGTCGCCTTCCCGCATCTGCCTTCGAACACCCGCCCGGCCGCCGAGCTTGGAGACGTCGCGGTCGACCAGGTGGTGATCGGTTCCTGCACCAACGGCCGGCTGGAGGACCTCCGGACGGCGGCGTCTATCCTCAAGGGACGGCGGGTCGCCCGCGGCGTGCGGACGATCGTCATCCCCGGGACGCAGGAGATCTACCGGCAGGCGCTCCGGGAAGGGCTGATCGAGATCTTCATCGCCGCCGGGGCGGCGGTCAGCACGCCGACCTGCGGTCCCTGCCTGGGCGGGCACATGGGCATCCTGGCCAAGGGCGAGCGGGCCTTGTCGACGACGAACCGCAACTTCCTCGGGCGCATGGGCCACGCCGAGTCGGAGATCTACCTCGCGGGGCCGGCGGTGGCGGCGGCCACGGCGGTCACGGCGGACCGGCCAGCTCGGCCGGATCCGAGTCGAGGCGGCCCGATGCGAGGCGCGAGGGGAGATTCTTCGGTACTGCGACCCGAGACGAGCAGCTGGGGTCGGATCGTCGCCGGAGGGAGCGCCAAGAGAAGGTGGAAAAAACGAGGCGCTTTTTATGAAGTCAGGCAAGGGAGGCCGACGTGAGTTAGGGGACCCGTCTCAAGTACGGCGACAACATCGATACGGACGCCATCATCCCGGCGAGATACCTGAACACCTCCGACCCGGAGGAACTGGCCCGCCACTGCATGGAGGACATCGACCCCGATTTCCCGAAACGGGTGAAGCGCGGCTCGATCATCGTCGCCGGCCGGAATTTCGGCGGCGGCTCTTCCCGGGAGCACGCGCCCATCGCCCTCATCGCCGCCGGGATCGCCGGCGTCGTGGCTTCGGGCTTCGCCCGGATCTTCTTCCGGAACGCGGTCAACACCGGGCTTCCCATACTCGAGTGCCGCGAGGCGGCGGAGGCGGCGCGGGACGGCGATACCCTCGAAGTCGATTTCGCGGGCGGGGTCGTCCGCGACCTGACGCAGGGGGTCGCGTTTCAGGCTGAGGCCTTCCCGCCGTTCATCGAAGAGATCATCCGCGCCGGGGGCCTGGTCGAAGCGCTCAGGAAAAAAATGAAACCGAAGACAAGCGGGAGGCGGAAGTCATGACCTACACGATCGCCACGATCCCCGGCGACGGCGTCGGGCCCGAAGTGACCGCCGCGGCGGTCCAGGTCCTCGAGAAAGTCGGCGCCGTCTACGGCCATGAGTTCGTGTTCGTCGCGGCCGCCGCCGGCGGGTGCGCCATCGACGAGTTCGGCGCGCCGCTTCCCGACCGGACGCTCGAGGTCTGCCGGGCGAGCGACGCCGTCTTCCTCGGGGCCGTGGGCGGCCCCCGCTGGGACCGCCTCGAGGGCGACCTGAGACCCGAGAGCGGGCTGCTGAAGCTTCGGAAAAGCCTCGGGCTCTACGCCAACATCCGCCCCTCGTTCCTCTACGAGGCGCTGAAGGACGCCTGTCCGCTGAAGCCGGAGATCGCCGGTCCGGGCATCGACATCTGCATCGTCCGGGAGCTCGCCGGCGGCATCTATTTCGGCGAGCGCGGCCGGCGCGTCGGGCCGATGGGGGAGGAGGCCTTCGACACGGAATGCTATTCCCGGACAGAGGCGGAGCGCATCGCCCGGGTCGCCTTCCGGCTGGCGGAGAAGCGAAGAAAAAAGGTGACGAGCGTCGACAAGGCCAACGTGCTGCAGAGCTCCCGGCTGTGGCGGGACGCCGTCACCGGGACGGCGGCGGAGTTCCCGGGCGTCGAGCTCGGCCATATGTACGTCGATAACGCGGCCATGCAGCTCATCCGGGATCCGCGGCAGTTCGATGTTATCGTCACGACCAACATGTTCGGGGACATCCTCTCGGACGAGTCGAGCACGCTTGCCGGCTCGATCGGGATGCTGCCCTCGGCCAGCCTCGGCGACAGCCCGCCCGGGCTCTACGAGCCGGTGCACGGGTCGGCGCCGGAGATCGCGGGCCGCGATATCGCCAACCCGCTGGCCGCCATCCTGTCGGCGGCCATGATGCTCCGCTATTCCCTGGGCCGGGAGAGCGAGGCGGCGGCCGTCGACCGGGCGGTCGAGGCGGTCCTCGACGGCGGCTTCCGGACGGCGGATATCCAAACCCCGGGCGGGCGCCTCGTGGGCACCCGGGAGATGACGCGACAGGTTCTCGAGGAAATTTCGGCAGGCGGAGGCGGATCATGACAGACGAGCTCATCATCTATCTTAACGGCAAATTCGTCAGGGAATCCCAGGCCAGGATCTCGGTCTTCGACCAGGGCGTCCTGTTCGGCGACGGCGTCTTCGAAGGGATCCGGGTTTATGACGGGAAGATCTTCAAGTGCGCGGAGCACGTCGAGCGGTTTTACCAATCGGCCAAGGCCATCATGCTCGACCTCCGGCTGAACCGGGGGGAGATGACCGAGGTGATCGCCGAGACATGCAACTATAACGACATCACGGACGGCTACGTCCGGCTGGTGGCCACGCGCGGCATCGGCGACCTGGGCTTGCTGCCTCACGACCGGTTGCCGCCGACGCTGTTCTGCATCGCCAGCCGGCTCGCGCTTTACGACCCGGCGATCTACGAAACCGGGATGCCGCTCATCACCTCCATCCAGCGGCGGATCAAGCCGACGGTGATCGACCCGCAGATCAAATCGCTGAACTACCTCAACAACATCCTGGCCAAGATCGAGGCCGTCCGGGCGGGCGTGCCCGAGGCCCTGATGCTCACGGACGACGGGATCGTCGCCGAGTGCACCGGCGAAAACGTCTTCATCGTCAAGGAGGGAGTGCTGATCACGCCGCCCTGCCACGTCGGGATCCTGAACGGCATCACCCGCCAGACGGTCATCCAGATGGCCTCGAACCTGGGCATGAGGCTCCAGGAGAAGGAGTTCACTCTGTTCAACGTCTATGCCGCCGACGAGTGCTTCCTCACGGGCACGGCCGCCGAGATCGTCCCGGTCTCGAGCGTCGACGGGCGGGAGATCGGGGACTTCCGTCCGGGCCCGGTCACGAGGCAGCTGACCGCCGCTTTCCGCGACCAGACCCGAACGAGCGGGCTGTCGGTATCGGAGGGATAGCCATGACGAGCGACAACGTCAAGAATGGACCGGAGCGGGCGCCGCATCGTTCGCTGCTGAGGGCGATGGGGTACACCCAAAGAGAGATCGCCGCGCCTTGGGTCGGCATCGTCAACGCCTGGAACGAGCTCATCCCGGGCCATATCGAGCTTGACCGGATCGCGGCGGCGGTCCGGGCCGGGGTGCTCGCCGCCGGCGGGACCCCGATGGAGTTCCCGTCGATCGGGGTCTGCGACGGCCTGGCCATGGGCCACGTGGGAATGCACTATTCCCTGCCCAGCCGGGAGCTCATCGCCGACTCGATCGAGACCATGGCCCAGGCCCACCAGCTCGACGCCCTGGTCCTGGTCACGAATTGCGACAAGATCACGCCGGGAATGCTGATGGCCGCGGCCCGGGTCAACATCCCGTCCGTCCTGGTGAGCGGGGGCCCGATGCTCGCCGGCCGGATCGGGGAGAGGGCTTTGGACCTCAACTCCGTGTTCGAGGCGGTCGGGACGTTCAAGGACGGCCGGCTGAGCGACGGGGAGCTCCGCGAGATCGAGGAGCGGGCCTGTCCCGGCTGCGGCTCCTGCGCCGGCATGTTCACGGCCAACAGCATGAACTGTCTGGCCGAGGCGCTGGGCATGGCCCTGCCCGGGAACGGCACCATTCCGGCCGTTGATGCCGGTCGGATCCGGCTGGCCAAGGCGGCCGGGACGGCGGTCATGGACCTTCTGGCGCGGGGCATCCGTCCGCGGGACATCATGACCATCGAGGCCTTTTTCAACGCCCTGGCGGTCGATATGGCGCTCGGCGGCAGCACGAACAGCATCCTTCATCTTCAGGCCATCGCCCACGCGGCGGGCCTGACGCTGAGCCTCGAGGCCGCCGAAGCGGTCAGCCGGCGGACGCCCAACCTCTGTCGGATCAGCGCCCTCCGGCCCATATCATATCGAAGACCTCGACGCCGCCGGCGGCGTCCAGGCGGTGATGAAAGAGCTGGCCGGCGCCGGGCTCCTCAACGCCGACCTGATCACCGTCACCGGGGGAAGGATCAGGGAACAGGTCGGCCCGGCGCGGAACCTGGATACTTCCGTGATCCGGACCGTCCAATCCGCGCACAGTCCGACGGGCGGGATCGCCGTGCTCAAAGGAAACCTGGCGCCCCAAGGCTGCGTCGTCAAGCGGGCGGCGGTCGCGAAAGACATGCTCAAGCACCGCGGCCCGGCGCGCGTCTTCGACTCGGAAGACGCGGCCGTCAAGGCGATTTTCGGGGGCGCCGTGGCGAGGGGCGATGTCGTCGTCATCAGGTACGAGGGGCCGAGGGGCGGGCCCGGGATGCGCGAGATGCTGCTGCCGACGTCCGCCCTGGCGGGAATGGGGCTCGACAACTCGGTGGCGCTCGTCACCGACGGACGGTTCAGCGGCGCCACCCGGGGAGCTTCGGTCGGGCATGTCTCGCCCGAGGCCGCGCGGGGCGGCCCCCTGGCCCTGGTTGAGGAAGGGGACACGATTTCAATCGATATCGACGGAGGGACCTTGACTCTCGATGTGCCGGAAACGGTCCTGGCATCGAGGAAGGCCGGGTGGACGCCGCCGGCGCCGAAGATCGCTTCGGGCTGGCTGGCCCGATATGCCCGGCAGGTGTCCTCGGCCAGCTCGGGGGCGGTCCTGTCCGCGGAGGAGAACGGCCATGCCTGAAAAAGCGCGACCCGCTGGAACTCCCATGCAGGGCGCCGGGATACTCGTCGACGCCCTGAGACATGAGGGCGTCGATCTGCTGTTCGGGTATCCGGGCGGCATGGTCATCCCGATCTTCCACGCCCTCCACGCCTGCGACGACATCAACCTCGTCCTGACGCGGCACGAGCAGGCGGCCATCCATGCCGCCGACGGCTACGCCCGGGCGACGGGCAAGGTGGGCGTGAGCCTGGTGACGTCCGGCCCGGGGGCGACGAACACCATCACCGGGATCGCCACGGCCAAGCTGGACTCCGTCCCGCTCGTCGTCATCAGCGGCCAGGTCCGGACGGCGGTCCTCGGCTCGGACGCCTTCCAGGAGACCGACATGGTGGGGCTGACGCGGCCCATCTGCAAACACAATTACCTCGTGCAGAGGGTCGAGGACCTGCCGGCCGCGATCAAAAGCGCCTTCTACATCGCCCGCTCCGGCCGGCCGGGTCCGGTGTCGGTCGACGTCCCGGTCGACGTCACCAACGCCACCCTCAAGAACTACAGCTATCCGGAGGGCGTCGACCTTCCGGGGTACAGCCCGACGCTCAAGGGGAATCACCGGCAGATCTTCCGGCTGTCGCAGGCCATCAAGGAAGCGAAGAGGCCCCTGATCTGCGCGGGCGGGGGCGTCATCAGCTCGGGCGGGAGCGCCGAGCTCATCGCGCTCATGGAAAAAACGAACATCCCGGCCGTCGCCACGCTGATGGGCCTGGGCGCGATCCCCAGCGACCACCCGCTTTTTCTGGGCATGCCCGGGATGCACGGCCAGGCGGCGGCGAACTTCGCGCTGTCCGAATGCGACCTGCTCATCGGCGTCGGGACCCGGTTCGACGACCGGGTGACAAGCAGCCCGGATTCGTTCGCCGTCAACGCCACCATCGCCCATATCGACATCGACCCCTCGGAGATCGGCAAGAACGTGAGGGCCGACATCCCGGTCGTGGGCGACGTCAAGACGGTGCTGGCCGACCTGCTCGCCGAGGTCAAGCCCAGGAGCTCGGGGGAGTGGGTCCTCCGGACGTCGAAGAACAGGGAAGACAACCGGCTGGATTGCGGCCAGGACGGCGGCGACGTGATCCTGCCGCAGTTCGTGATTGCCGAGGCCGGCCGGCTCGCCGGCGAGGACGCCATCATCGTCACCGACGTCGGGCAGCACCAGATGTGGTCCGCGCTCCATCTCTCGCACCGGCGCCCGCGCTCGTTCATCACTTCGGGCGGCCTGGGGACGATGGGGTTCGGGCTGCCCGCGGCCATGGGAGCGGCCCTGGGGTCCCCGGGGCGGCCGGTCGTCTGCATTTCGGGAGACGGCGGGATCCAGATGAACATCCAGGAGCTGGCGACCTGCGCCATCAACCGGATCCCGGTTAAGATCGTCATCCTCAATAACTCCTACCTGGGCATGGTGCGGCAGTGGCAGGAGCTTTTCTGGGACAGGAAGTACGCCAAGACCTGCCTCCGCCAGGGGCCCGACTGCCCCAAACAATGCTCCGGCCCGGGCGACAGCTGTCCCGAAAAGTACCTGCCGGATTTCGTCAAGGTCGCCTTGGCCAACGGCGTCGAGGGGCTGCGCGCCGAGAAGCCGGAAGAGGTCGAGCCCGTGCTGCGGCGGGGTCTGGAGACGCCCGGGCCGGTCCTCATGGAGTTCATGGTCCGGAAGCTCGAGAACGTCTATCCGATGGTCCCCTCGGGTAAGCCGATCCACGAGTTCATCACCAAGGGGGCCTGATGGAAGAGCATACGATCATCGTCACGGTGGCCAACCGCGTGGGCGTGCTGGCCAGGATCTCCGGGCTGCTGTCGTCGCGGGGCTACAACATCGAGAGCATCATCGGCGCCCCCACGGAAAACCCCGACATCTACAAGATCCACCTGGTCATTTCCGGAACAGCCGAACAGATCGAGCAGGTCACGAAACAGCTCAACAAGCTGATCGACACGATCAAGGTCATCGACATCTCCCACAGCCGGAACTACATCATCCGCGAGTTCCTGCTGATCAAGGTGAAGGCGGAGAAGCGCTCCGAGATCTTCGAGCTCATGGGGGTGTTCAAGGCCAAGGCGGTGGACGTCACCCGGTCGCACATCACCATCGACCTGTCCGGGCCGCCGCTCAAGATCGCCCGGTTCATCGAGCTCCTGCGGCCTTACGGCATCAAGGAGTATGTCAGGACGGGAAACGTCGCCATCAGCGAGAGTTGAGGGCCGACGGGGCAGACGGTCCGGAAGCCCTTCAGGCGAGCATTTTCTTGAGGTTCATGACGACGCGGCGGGCCGACGGCTCGTCTTTGGTGATCCCCAGGATCGTGTCGTCCCCGCCGATCGTGGCGATGATGCCGGACAGTCCCGTCCGGTCGATGGCGCCGGCGACGGTCTGGGCGTTCCCGGGCCGGGTTTTGATGACGATGAGGTTTCCCACCTGGACGATCCTTTCGAGCCCGAGCCGCAGGACGATGTCGATGTGCTCTTCCCGCTCCTTGACCTTCTGGAGCCGGTAGGAGCCGCCGCCGACCGGAGCCCTGGCGTAGCCCAGTTCTTTGAGGGCCCTGGAGATCGTCGCCTGCGAAACGTCGACGCCGGCCCGCTTCAGGTTGGCCTGGAGTTCCCTCTGGGTGCGCGCTTCGCCGCTTTCCAGCATCTCGCGGACAAGGCTGAGGCTGTATTCTTTTCCCTTGCTCATGGCCAGTATCTTATGACAATCGGCCGGCCGGGGCAACACCTTTTGAAAACCAAGCTATTTGCCGGACGCACCGCCGGTCCAAGCCGTCAGGCCGTGCCGGCAAAGAATAAAGTTGCATTATTAATGAAACGACATGCATAACCCGGGGGGCCGGGCCATTGACTCCGCATCGGCTGTGTGCTATAGGATATGCGAGAAAAATGAAGAACTTCCTCTGCTGTTTGATAATGTGAAACCCGAATAGGCCGGCCCGCCGGGGCCGGATATTCGGGAAGCTCATCAAGCCCCCGAGCTGGGCTGTTTTCGTTCACCAAAATGATCACGCCGGAGGTGGATTATGAATAAAATCAGAGTCGCCGTCATGGGCTGCACCGGACTGGTCGGGCAGCAATTCGTCCGGTTGCTGGACGGGCATCCGGAATTCGAGCTGGTCGCGCTGTCGGCGTCGAGCCGGTCGGCTGGCCGGCCGTACGCGGAGGTCGTGGCCTGGAGCGCGGGCGGGGAGCTGCCCGAAGCCTTCGGGAGGCTCGTCGTCCGCGAAACGAACCTCGAAGCGGTGCTCGCCGCCGAGCCGCGGATCGTCTTCAGCGCCCTGCCCGCCGGCCTGGCCGGGCCGATCGAGAGCGGGCTCAGGGAGAGCGGCGTCCGGGTCTTCACGAACGCCGGCGCGCACCGGATGGACGCCGATGTCCCCGTCGTCATCCCCGAGATCAATCCGGGACACCTCGACCTTGCCCGGCGGCAACTGGCGGGCGGGAGAGGGTTCATCGTCGCCAACTCCAATTGCTCGACCTCGGGCCTCGTCCTGGCCCTCAAGCCCCTCGAGCGGTTCGGGATCAGGGAGGTCGTGGTCACGACCTTTCAGTCGATCTCCGGGGCTGGCCGGCGGGGCCTGGCCGCCATGGACATCGCCGGGAACGTCATCCCGTTCATCCGGCAAGAGGAAGAGAAGATGGCCCGGGAGTCGAAGAAGATCCTGGGCGGGATCGACGGGCAGGGCCTGATCCCCGCGCCCTTCGAGGCGCGGGTCACCTGCTGTCGCGTGCCGGTCCGGGAGGGGCACTTGATGAGCGTTGTCATCGGGTTCGAGCGCGAGGTGAGCGCGGCGGCCGCGACGGAGGCCCTGGCGTCTTTCCGGGGCGTCCCTCAGGAGCTGGGGCTGCCCACGGCCCCGGAGCGTCCGGTCATCGTCAGAATGGAAGAGGACCGGCCCCAGCCGGCGCTCGATGTCTGGGCCGGGAGCCCCGCCCGGGCGCGGGGGATGGCCGTCACCGTCGGCCGGGTCCGGGCCCAGGCCGGCGCCATCGGCCTGGTCGCCCTGGTCCACAACACGGTCCGCGGCGCGGCCGGGACCTGTGTCTTGGCCGCGGAGCTCGCGGTCAGGGAAAAGCTCGGGGTCTGAGCCGGCGCGCCGCAGGAGAATGCCAATGATTAAAGTCATGAAATTCGGGGGCGGCTGCTTCCGGGACGCGGACGGCGTGAGCCGGGCCGCGGACATCGTCGGCGCCGAAGTCCCGGCCCCGGCGGTCGTCGTCTCGGCCGTCTCCGGCGTCACCGACCTCCTCGTCGCCGCCATCGGCAAGGCGGCCAGGGACGAGGCCGCGATCAAGGGGGCGGTCCAGGAGATCCACGACCTCCACCTGGAGCTGGCCGGCCGGACGATCAAGGACGAACACCGCTTGAAGGCCCTAGCCCATGGCATCGACGGCCGGCTGAGGAAAGTGGAGCGGCTCCTTCACGGCATCGCCTACACCGGCGAGACCACCCCGGCCGTCCGCTCCCGCATCCTGAGCTGCGGCGAGCGCCTGGCCGCCCTGCTTTTCGCCGAGGTCCTGGCCGACCGGGGCGTCAAGGCGGCCGCCTTTGAGAGCGAACAGGTCGGCCTGATCACGGACGACAACCTTGAGAACGCCACGGTCGACTTGAAGCTCTTCAGGAAAAAGTTCGGTCCGCTGGCCCGGTCCCTCGCGCGGAAAAAGGTCACGCCCGTGATCACCGGGTTCTTCGGGACGACGCCCGACGGCCGGACGGCGACCTTCGGCCGCAACGGAACGGACTACAGCGCCGCGGTCATCGCTTGGGCGCTCCGGGCCCGGACACTCGAGATCTGGAAGGACGTCGAGGGGTTCATGAGCGCCGACCCGAAGATCGTCAAGGGGGCGACGACGATCGACCGGCTGTCGTACAGCGAGGCGGCCGAGTTGTCCTACTTCGGGGCCAGGATCCTCCATCCCCGGACCCTCGAGCCGCTGTCAGGACTGGATATCGAGGTCAGGATCAAGAACCTGTACGACCCCCAATCTCCGGGCACCGAGATAGCGCCCAACGGCCGGGCCAGCCGGGACGTCATCAAGAGCGTCACCGCCAACACCAAGATCGCCCTGCTCAGGATCCGGGGCCGGGGCGTGGGCATCAAGCCCGGGATCATCGGCGAGATCGGCCGCCGACTGGGCCGGGACGGGGTCAACATCTTTTCGATCATCACCGCCCAGACCTGCATCAACCTGCTCGTCGACAGGAAGGACGCCCGCAAGGGCTATGACTCGCTGAAGGCCATCGCCGGCGGGGTCATCGAAAGCGTCGACCTCGAAGAGGACGTGGCCCTGATCGCGGCGGTGGGGGAGGGCTTCCTGGCCCGGAAGGGACTGGCCGCCCGGATCTTTTCCGCCGTCTCCCGGGCCGACATCAACGTCGAGATGATCTCGACCGGGGCCTCCGAAGTGGCCGCCTATTTCATCGTCGACCGCAAGGACACGGAGAAGACCCTGCTGGCGTTGCACAAAGAATTCTTCAAGCCGGCAATTTAAGCCAAAACCTGGCGAAGATCTGGGATAAACCGGCCTCGAAATTGGTGCCGCGATGGCCGGATATCAATTCCCCATTTAATTCTTGGTTGCCTCGAATTAGGGGAATTGATATCCAGGTACTGATATATTATCAGATTGCGGTCGCCGAATTTCCGGGATCAGCGGGCGCCCCAAATACGCGGCTTTGGTTGCGTCGCGCCCGGCGCGCCCGATGAGGCGGCCGGGGCGGACGCATGCGGCAGGTTCAGCCATCGCTCGTGGACCCAATCCTCGAGGCGCAGCTTCAGGGCGGCGGCGTTAGGCTGTTCGTCGAGGACAGACTGAAGGACCTCCAAATAGGCGACATCCTCCGCGAGTGAAAGGAGACGAAGGCTCCGGCGGTAGCCCTCTTCAAAATCGCCGGCCCGTATCTGGACTGTCGTGGGGTCGGCTAGAAGTTCCGCCCCCGGCAGGAGCGCCGCGTTCCGCGCCTGGGCCTCATCCTGGAAGGTCAGCGCAAAACGGTAGGGGCCGGGGTATTCAGGGAGTTGCGCCGAAGCCAGCGCCGCCACCGACTCTCTGGCGGCGGCTTCGATCCGCCGCGACGCTTCTTCGCGGGGAACACTCTCCGCCGACGCCCGGCCCAGGGCGCGCTTGACGACCGCGCACTTGACCCAGGGCAGGCCGCGCCGGACTTCGCGCTCGAACTGGTCGTCGCCGCTCACCATGATCAGGGGGATTTTGAACCGGGCGGCCCCCATCGCCAGGATCATGGATTCATTGAAGGGAACGCCGTTCACCTTGTATTGAATATCTTCATAGGCATAGGTGTGCGAGCTGTACCCGGCCGAGTTCCCGGCGCCGGCGTGCATGGCCACGGCGACGATGGCGTCAAATGAATGGTCATAGCTGTCCATGTAGATATCGAACCGCCGGTCGCGGGAGATCATTTTGGCGGGCGGAAGGAGCTGATCTTCGAAGACATCCGGTCCGCCCGTGTTCCCCGACCCGTGGCCGTCCACGACCACGATGTCCTGCACGCCCGCCGCCTTGAGACCGGCGATGGCGGCGTTGACGTCGGCCGTCAGGGACTTCCGTCCTTCTTCGTATTCGGCAGAGTATGGGAACTGGACATTCTTATAGCTTACCGCGCCAGTCACCCCTTCCATGTCGTAAAGGACAAGGACCTTCAGGGGACGCGGTTGAGCTAGGGCAACGGCCGGAAGCCAGACGGCGGCCAGCAGCACGGCTGAAAGAATCTTTGATCTCATTGACGCCTCCCGCGGAGTTCGCTCCCCGCTCGAGCGGGGTCGAGAACTACATATCCGAGGGGAGGGCGGGTGTCAAGCGGACAGATAGCGACCTGGCATCTCCATCTCTGTGAAGGCGATGGGCAAACGGGAGGGTGGCGCGGTGCGGGGACCCCCCGCCAGCCCGGACCGACTGGATTTTTTTGGGGAAGGAGGGAGGACTGACGGGGGATCGCCGTGACAGGACCCTATAACCTCATATGTCACGATCACAGAGATGGCAGATGCATCAGAGGGAGCACTTGTCCTGCGATTCAGGACAGTGAAGCATCCGCGGGCGATTCAGGCGCTCTTTTCTTCCCTCTTGATCCCTTCCTGATGGGCGAACCGGATCTTGTCGTATCCCTCTTTGAGCTCGGCGAGGAGCTGCTCGGACTCCGTCTTGGTGATCTTCTTGGTCTCGGTAAAGGCGTTGACGACGGACTGGACGATCTGGTTATAGGCTTCCGAGCTGACCTCTTTCAGGCAGGACAGCTCTTCCGTGATCCGGTCGGTGATATCCCCGTAGGTTTTCTTGATCTCGTCGCGGGTCTCCTTGCCGGCCCTCGGCGCGAGCAGTATCCCGGCCAGTGCCCCGAACAGCACTCCTTTAAGGAATCTAAGTTTCATCGGGCCATCTCCTTTTCTTGAGTTCAATATTCTCCGCCTTAAAAAAGTAGCAAGAAATGTGCCAAAAGGTGGACTCTCGCGCAAAGGCAGGGGCTGGCCTTGCCGCGGCCGGTCGTTCTTTCTACCGGCCGGAAGCCGAAAACAACGGGAGCGGCTCGATCAATAAAGCCGGCGTGACCCCGATATCACCGTTGAGCATCGCCGGCCGGCAATCGATGACCGTATCCAGGTAGGGCACGATCTTGACCGGGCCCTCGAGCCCGCAGACGTCGATATTCTTGAGGATCCGGCGATAGGTGCCGACGGCGCGGCGGTTGGCCTCGGTGTTCGTGACACGGATGGTCAGGCGGTTTTGGCCGGGCCGGACAAGGTCCGTGATGTCGAACCGGTAAGGCCGCCAGACCGCCGTCCCCGCCGCCTTGCCGTTCACGGCCACCTCGGCCACGGAGCTCACCCGCCCGCAGTCGAGGATCAGCCTTTTCCCGGCATATGGCTCCGGGACCGTGAATTCCCTCTCATAGACCGCCGTCCCGGAGAAATTGGCCAGCCCGGTCCGGGTCCAGGGCTTGAGCCGGAACGGCGTGAACCCGGTCACGAACTCGACGGGGGCGGTCAGGCGGTCATCGCGGGCGGCGACCACGGCGAGCACGTTTTTTCCCGCCGTGAGAAACGCGGAGATATCGACCGGCTCGCCGTCCCGCCCGTCGATATCGAGGCCGTTGAGGAAAGGGTGATACGGCCGCCGCATGACGGGAAGGATGACCGCCGTGCAGCCCGGCGGCACGGCGAGGCGGTAAACGCGGAAGCCCTCGGGGCGGGCGGGCGGGGCCTCGACATCATAGGGCGCGAAGCCGCCGATGATCCCCGGTATTGACTTCCCCGCGGCGTCGGCCACCCGGAAGGTGAACCCGAAAAAGCCGCTGGCCGCGTGCCGGCCGAGCCCGGCCTTGATCAGGACGGAATTCCAGCCGCGCTTGAGCTCGACGGGGATGCTGTCGGCCCAGTTGTCGTTCATCTCGTACCAGAACGGATGCCGGAGGCGCTCGTAGACCTGTTTCCCGTTGAGCCAGAGGCGGGCGGCGTTGTCGGCCGCGAGGACGATCCTGGCCGTCCGGGCCTCGGGCGAGTAGATATGGCCCTGGGCGTAGCAGACGATCCAGGATTCGCCCCGGATGGGCAGGACCCTGGCGAACTCGACGATGTGGGCCGCGTCGGCGAACGGTCCGCCCGCGGTCGTCGCCCAGATGTTGTAGACACCCTCCTCGTAGCGGGGAATATCGCCGTAATACCTTTTCCAGGAGACGGGACGTCCCGCCCGCGCCGGCGTACTCGGCGTCGGGGTCGAACCCGGTCTCGGGAGGGAAGGCCCGCGGCGAAACCCGCGTCGTCCTCGTTCGGGAACGGGCCGATCACGTTCCAGTTCCGGAGCGTGTTCTGGGATTCGGACAGCCAGGCCTCGGGCCAGGCCGAATCGTCATATTCCGGCTCGAGCCATGGCCGCGGCGCGTCAAGGCATTCGGTGCATCGCTCACCCTGGCGTAGGGAACGGCCAGCCGGTCCGGCTCGGGCCGGAACCGCCATTCGCCGTCGAGATCGATCGGCGCGAGACCTCCGGCCAGGGCCGATCCGCTGTACCCATCCTGACCCCCGCCTAGCCTCACCTCTACGCGGCTCTCCGTCGCCGGGGTGAGGACATGGACGCGGACCGGCTTGTCGCCGCTCGGGTCGGGATCGTCCGGTTCGAGGCTCAGCTCTTCGGCGTTGGTCTCCAGGAGCCGCAGCGTCTGGGAACGACCGCCGTCCGCTCTTCGCTCGAAGACGATAAAAAAGGCGTCCCACGGGCCGAAGTTCAACCGCACCTCCGTCCCGGGGACGTTCCCCACCGGCGGGACGTTTCCGGTGGAGGGGAGAGTCCCCGAAAGGGATAAGTTCGTATACCAGAGGGAAGATCTCTCGCCGGTCAGCGCATCCCATTTTTCAGGCTTTCCCTGAGCGGATAAAAATAAACGGTTGGTGCGGGGCCGGTCCGTGTCGTTCACCACCCAGTAGAAGTCGCAGTCCGGCCGACGCCGGTGCTGGACAAGAAGATCTTCTTCCGGGCCGCCGGTCAACCGGACGTCCTTGGGCAGGACCGCTTCGAGTTGGTCGATGAGCGTCCCGATATCGGCGGCGACGAAGACCGCCCGGCCGCCGTTCGTGTTCTCGGAAGTCGTGAATTCGAGCGGCGTCTGCGCCGCGTCCTTTCCGAACAGCACGTCAACCCCTGCGAGGATCTCCGGGTCGCCGCCGCCGGCTTCAGGGGAGGAGTCGGGCAGCATTCGGACGGCCAGGACCTGCCCGCCCGCCCGCCAGAACTCGGTGATCTTCCGGAACGCGGCCCGCCGGATGGTGGTGAGCGGCGGCAGGATGATCGCCCCGAACCGCTGGTCCCCGATGACAAGCTCGCTCCCTTCGAGCCGCGCCCTCTCGAGGTAGTGGTCGTCGAGATAGCTGTAATCCCAGCAACGCGCGGTCAGGGCGAGCTGGAGGCGCGTGTTGTAGTCCTCGATCAGGTTGACCGTGCTGTTCCACGGCCGCAGGCTCATGATGTCCTGGTAGTTCGTCGCGTTGGCGAAGGCCGCGGCCGCGTTCGCCCAGACCGAGGTGATCGGGTAATAGACGGCCAGGTTGACGACTCGCCGGCTTTCCCCGTTCATGTAGGATATCCGCCTCACGTAATCCGCGTAATGGCGGAAATACGGCCAGTAAGGCTGGTGAAGCCAGTCCGGCGGGTAGTTGGCCTTGTCGGGATTATAGTTGACGGCGTGGGGCACGAACAGGTCGACGCCCCAGGTCCCGATGCCGTTCGTCCCCCGCCGCAGCCCCTCCATGTCGAGATAGGAATCCGTACCCTGCACGCCCTGGTTCTCGCACATGAACCGACGGCCTTCGAAATCGGCGACCGATTGGGTCACCTTGAAGGCGTTCGGCTGGCGGCCGAAATCGAACAGGGAGTCCACGCCGACCGGGTCCAGGCCGCGCTCGATGGTGAAGAGGTCGCCGTGGAACGCCGCCGCCCAGGCGAGCCTCTCCTCCCAGCCGTGACCGGTCCGGCCCAGGCCGAGGGCCTTGACCCGGGACGTGAGGCCGCTCCAGAAGGCCGCGTCGTAGAGCCGGGTGACGACCTCGATATAGTCGCAGCGGACCTTGATCGTCTCCTTGCCGCCGTCGAAATAGAGGAGGGGAAGTGCCCGCCGCAGGTCGTAGCCTTTCAGCCGGGCGAATTCGTCGAACAGCGCCGGCGTCCAGGCGATCTTGTAGCCGTCATCGCCCTCATGGTCGGCGAACGCATAGCGGATCGTCTTTCCGAAATCGCCGCCGAAGCGCTTATAGAACTCGTCGTAATAGAGCTCGGTGAACAGCTTCACGGCTTCGGGATTGAGAAGGTCGACGTACCCGCCGTCGAAACCGGTGCCCGGCTGGAGCGAAAAGATCGACACAACCCAGGACCCTTCGGGCGCCGACCAGCTCAGCTCCCTGCCGCCGGCGCCGGACGCAATCGACGTCAGGCTCGCCCCGTCGATGCGGTCGTTGCCCAGCCAGCGCGCGGCGAGCACGGCCTGCACGTCCGGCGGGAGGGCCAGCTTGATGTCTTTCGGTCCCTGGACGAATTCCTCCCGGTGGGCGAGCGTCCTTTGCCTGAGCTCCGGGCGGCGGGCGATGATCTCGCTCTGGTGGCTGTCGGTCCGCCAGACGTTCCGGACTTCGCCGGACGGCCAGTCGTACTCGTCGACGAAATCGAAGCTGAAGCCCAGGCGCCGGGCTTCGGCAACCCCTCCGCCAATGGCCTCCCACCACTCTTCGGATAGATACGGCGTCTCGAGGCCGTCCCGGGCATGGAGGAAGGCCCCGTAAACATGCTGGTCGACCATCTGCCGGACCTGTTCGGCGACCTTGGCGGGCTCCATCTTTCCGTTCCAGAACCAGAACGGCTCGGGGGAGTATTTCCGGGGCGGGTCCTGGAAGGCACGGAAGAGCTCGTCCGTCGGCCCGGCCGGCGGTGTTTGTGACCGGCTGAAGGGCGATGGAGCCGGCGGCGACAAGCAGAAGGAGGATCAGGAAGGCGGGCTTTCTCATTTTGGGCCTCCTCGGGTCGAATCAACCATACCAATGTTTCCCGTCCCTGTCCATCTTCCCCCAGGTTGGATGCAACTCCGTAGGTGTGACGCGTTTAGCAGGTCCGGATGGGGATGGCGCCCCGAAGACCCCCGTAGCGGAGGGGGGCCCGTCGGCCTTGGCCGACGGGGGAACCGACGGGACTGGTTCCCGGGGGCCGGGGGGCTAGGGGCGCATCGCCGTCCGGACCTGCGCAGGCGTGAGGGGCGGAAGGACATCATGATAGAAGATGCTTACTCCCGGGTTCCGGTTTTTTCGGCATAATCCGGTATAATGAATATCAGGCAATACCCATGATCTGGATGAGACCTCGTGCCCTGTGTGTCGGCCTGGCGCTGGCGGCCGCCGTATGCCTTACCGCCCTCTCCCAGGAAAAGAAGGCCGCGACCTTGGAGCACGACATCTCGGTGCGGGCCATCACCCTGGCCGTCACGGTCCAGGATAAGGGCGGGAAATACATCACCGGCCTCAGCCAAGAGGACTTTACGATCTCCGAAAACGGCGTCAAGCGGACCGTCACCTATTTCAAGCATGATTCCGAGGCTCCTCTCAGCCTGACCATCCTGCTCGACGTGAGCGGGAGCATGGCCATCGACGACAAGCTGGCCGAGAGCAAAGCCGCCCTCCGGGATTTCCTGACCGGGTTCGTCGGGCCCAAGGACGAGGTCTCGCTTCTCATCTTCGCCGACGGACAGGTCGAAGTGGCCTCGCCGTTCATGAACGACCGCTCCCGCATCCTGTCGGTCCTCGACCGGACCGAGGCCTACGGCAAGACCGCCCTGAACGACGCCGTCGCCGTCTCCCCGGAATTCGCCAGCCGGGGGAAGAACGAGAAGCGGGCCCTGCTTCTCATCACCGACGGCATCGAGAACGACAGCCAGGCCTCGCCCGAGCAGGCCCTCGAGATCGCCCGCCGCGTCGACGTGCCGATCTACACGATCGGGTACAGCATACCTTTGGGCGAACAGCTCCTCGCGAAATACAAGCGCGGCTCCGACGTGACCCCGGCCGGGATCATCGCCACGCTCGACCGGTTTTCGCAAGCGACGGGCGGCCGGGCGTTCTTCATCAACGCGCCGCAGGAACTGCGGGAGGCGCTGTTCGAGATCAGGCAGGAGCTGGGCCACCAGTACATCATCGGCTACACTTCGTATGTCGGCGCCGGCGGCGAATACCGTCAGATCCAGGTGACCGCCGGGAAGAAAAAATACCGCGTCCGGGCCCGCCAAGGATATTAGCCTGACTTATTCATAAAAAGCGCCTCGTCTTTGTTCCATCTCTTTTTATGCGGCGCTTTTTACCCTTCGGGCGAACCGATTCGGCCCCATCGGCTTCGTTCTCGGAGTTCGCTGTACCAAAGAGTACAGCTTCACCCCTCGGGCCTCGCATCTGGGGGCCGCCTCGATTCGTGAAGTATTCAGGCTAGCGCCATGACAGGACCCTTTATCGAGATAAACGATCATGTAAAAAGAGCTGCAAGCTATTCGGATTGATTTTTTGCGCCCCGGGTGCTCTAATAAATACATAGGCCGGCCCCGAGGGGCCGGCGCACCGACCATCGGGAGGTGGCCCCATGAGCAAGAATCGCCTCACTCTTTTTCTCGGATTGGCGGTCATCGTCGCCCTCGTACTCGGTCCCGCCTGCGCCACGAAGAAATTCGTGCAAACGGAGACCGCGGGGGTCGACCAGAAGGTCCAGGCCATTCAGACCTCGGTCGAGGAGAACCAGAAGCGGATCAAGGAGCACGACGAGCGGCTGGTCACGCTCGGCAGCCTGATCTCGGAAAACCAGAGCGAGATCAAGGGCGTGGACGGCAAGATCGAGGACGTCAAGAAGCTGATCGAAGGCACGCTCGTCGACAAGGCCGTCCTGACCAACGATCAGGCGAAGTTCAAGTTCGACAGCGCCGAGCTCGGTCCCGAGGCCAAGGCCGCCCTCGACCAGGTTGTCCAGAAGCTCGTCGAGGACAATCGCGGCGTCTACCTCGAAATCCGGGGCTACACGGACAACGTCGGGCCGGACGCCTACAACGCGGACCTCTCCAAGAGACGGGCGACGGCGGTGATGGAGTATTTCTACAAGCAGTACCACATCCCGCTCCACAGGATGCAGGTCATCGGCCTGGGAAATGCCGACCCCGTCGCCGACAACAAAACCAAGGACGGACGCTCCCAGAACAGGCGGGTCGAGATCCTCGTCTACGAATGACGGCAGTCCGGCGCCATGATGTTGCCCGGGCGGCAGTAGACTGCTAAAATCCGGGCGGAGGCCAAGTGGCAAGAGCGCTCCGCCCGTTTCTCATCTTCCTCTCCTTTCCCAGCCACAACTCCGCGTATCCCCCAAAGGAGGCGTCATGCGCGCAATGAACCCGAGGTCTGTCCGATCCCTGAGCGTCGCCCTCATCTGGATCATGCTGGCAGCCGCGTCCGCCGGGGCCGATGCCCCCGATTGGCCCGTCCTCAAGACTTACGACCAGGATCACCTGGACAGGATCGCCCTGCCCCTGGGGGGGATCGGGACCGGCACGGTCAGCCTGGGAGGCCGGGGCGACCTCAGGGACTGGGAGATCGTGAACCGGCCGGCCAAGGGGTTCATCCCGTACAGCGGGCAGCAGCTCGGCCCGTTTTTTGCCGTGTCGCTGCGTTCCGCCGACGGCAGGGTCTGGACGCGGGCGCTCGAAGGCCCCCTGCCGACGGCCGTCTACGAGAACAGCCACGGGAGCACGGCCATCAATCACGGGCTCCCGAGGTTCAGCCGGGCGTCGTTCGCGGCCGCCTATCCCCTCGGGCAGGTGTTTCTCTCCGACCCGGATGCGCCCGTCGAGGTCCGGCTCGAGGCCTTCAACCCGCTCATCCCGGGCGACCCCGATTCGAGCGGCCTGCCCGTCGCCGTCCTGCGGTACGTCATCAAGAACATGTCCGGGCAGGCGCTTCGCGCGTCCGTGTGCGGCACCATCCCGAATTTCATCGGCGCCGACGGCTCGAGCCTGGCCGGCGACTGGAAGGGCGACCCGGCCGTGGACAACCTGAAGGGCAACCGGAACGAGTTCCGCCGGGGGACGCATGTCGACGGCATCGTCATGAGCACCTCGGGACAGGCTCCCGACTCGGAGCGGTGGGGGACGATGGCGCTTTCGACGCCCGCCGGCCAACCGCTGACCTACCGGACGGCCTGGCTCGAAGCGGGCTGGGGGACGCCGCTCCTCGATTTCTGGGATGACTTCAGCGGCGACGGGCGGCTCGAGGAGAGGGCTCATAAGGATGCGGCCATGCCGCTGGCCACCCTGACCGTCGAGCTCGAGCTGGCTCCCGGCGAATCGCGGCCGGCGACCTTTCTTTTAACCTGGCACTTCCCCAACAGGCAGACCTGGACGCCGAAAAACACACCCGACGACCGGATCGGGAATTACTATACGACTCAATACGCCGATGCCTGGGAAGCCGCCGAGAAGATCGCTCCGCGGCTCGGGGATCTCGAAAAAGCGACCGTCGAATTCGTCACCGCCTTCTGCGGCGCCAGCCTCCCGGCCGAGGTCAAGGAAGCCGCCCTTTTCAACCTGAGCACCCTCCGCTCGCAGACTTGCTTCCGGACGCCCGACGGGCGCTTCTACGGCTACGAGGGCTCGAGCCATCACGCCGGCTGTTGTTACGGTTCCTGCACCCATGTTTGGAACTACGAGCAGGCCACAGCCTTTCTTTTCGGGAGCCTGGCCCGGTCCATGAGGGAGGTCGAGTTCGGCCAGGCCACGGGCCCCGACGGCCTGATGAGCTTCCGGGTCGGCCTGCCGCTCGCCCGCGCCCGAGACCAGGGCCTGGCGGCCGCCGACGGCCAGATGGGCTGCATCATGAAGATCTACCGCGACTGGCAATTGTCGGGAAACGACGCTTTGCTCCGGGATCTCTGGCCGAACGTCCGGAAGGCGCTCGAGTTCTGCTGGGTCCCCGGCGGCTGGGACGCCGATCAAGACGGCGTGATGGAAGGCTGCCAGCATAATACCATGGACGTCGAATACTACGGCCCGAACCCGCAGATGGGCATCTGGTATCTGGGCGCCCTGAGGTCGGCCGAGGAGATGTCCCTGTTATCTCGGCGACAAGAAGTTCGCCGGCCTCTGCCGCCGGCTCTTCGAAAACGGCCGGGCCTGGATCGACGGCCATCTTTTTAACGGCGAGTACTACGAGCACGAGATCCGGCCGCCGCGGGACCCCGCGGCCATCGCCCCCGGGCTTCGGGTCGGCATGGGCGCCGGCGACCCGGCCAATCCCGATTATCAGCTCGGCAAGGGCTGTCTCGTCGACCAGCTCGTCGGGCAGTTTATGGCCCATGTCTGCGGGCTCGGGTATCTCGTCGACCCGGCTCATGTCCGGACGACCCTGGCCAGCATCCTGCGGTACAACCGGCAGTCCGGGTTCTACGACCATTTCAACTGCCTCCGGTCGTTCGCGCTCGGGGACGAGTCGGCGCTCCTCATGGCCAGTTACCCCCACGGCCGCCCCGGGAATCCCTTCCCGTATTTCACCGAGGTGATGACCGGTTTCGAATATACGGCGGCGGTCGGCATGCTCTACGAGGGGCAGGTCGAGGACGGCTTGGCCTGCATCCGCGACATCCGGGCGCGCTACGATGGCCTGAAACGCAGCCCGTTCGACGAGGCCGAATGCGGCCACCACTATGCGCGGGCCATGGCGAGCTGGGCGGCCGTGACGGCCCTGAGCGGATTCCGGTATTCGGGCGTCGGGAAGTCCATGGCCTTCACGGACAGCGAGGGGACGTATTTCTGGTCCAACGGGTCGGCCTGGGGAACCTGCGCGGTCGTTCGCGACGGCGCCCGGGTCCGGGCCGAGCTGCGGGTCCTCGGCGGCAGCCTGGAGCTAAGGTCCTTTCGCCTGGGACAGCGCGCGGAAAAAAGATTCCGCCGGCCGATCCTCGTCAAGACGGGGGAGACGGTCGAGATCCCAGTTTGAGCTTTGCGGCCGAAAGGATCAGATCTTGATCAGGATCTTTTTCTTATACAAGAAATAGCAGATCCCCCACAGCATGCCCCAGACGGCGAGGCTGGTCGCGGCGCCGGCGCCCCATTCTCCCGTCCAGCCGAAGAGCCCCTCGGTGAAGGGCTTGGCGATGGCGGTGAGCCAATTGGCGCCGCCGGTTTCCGTGATCAGATAGATGAAGAGGGGATTCATGCCGACGACGGCGAAAAAGGCGACGCCGCGCCGCCATTTCCGGACGTCGATCAGCCAGTACGAGAGGCAGAGTGCGAGGAGGCACCAGCCGCCGCTGGCGATGACGAACGAGCTGGTGCAGATCCGTTTGATGATGGGCGTCAGCGGGTTGAGGGCGTATCCGGCGACCACGCCGACGACACCCGCGATCGCCAGGATCCTGATCTTTAGCGCCGCCGGCCGCTCGCTCTTCAGGAGCTGTCCGGCCAGGACCCCCCACATGGTATGCGCCGTCGTGGGCACGGCATTGAAGGCCACCCAGTGGCCCAGGGAGAGCTTACCCATGAGCTTCATATCGACCCAGGAGCCGAAATTGTGGTCGGGCACGAAGGCCTGGTTGAAACCGGGAACGGCCCATGTCCGGTAAAGGACTTCGGTGAGCACGAGCAATCCGAAAGTGAACGCGATCTGGGCCCACGGCGCGCGGCGCATCATCAGGAAGGCGACGAGATACGTGAACGAGAGCTGGGCGAGGACGTTCCAGAGCTCGAAGGTGATGCGGCCCGGCCCGATGCAGTAGACCGCCCACCCCAAGAAGAGAAGGAGCGCCGACCGCTTCAGAACGTGGCCGAAGGCGCGCCGCCAGGTGTCGCCCATCTCCAAGCGCCGGCCGATCGAAAACGGCATCGCCACCCCGACGATGAACATGAAGAACGGCTGGATGAGGTCCCAGAAGCGCAGGCCGTTCCAGGGATGGTGGTGGAATTGGAGGCCGATCGTCTGGATGAGGGGATTATGAAGGGCCGGGTCGATGAGCCTCTCGTAGATCGCGGTCGCCTCGCCGATCAGCAGGAACATCGTGAAGCCGCGGAAAAAGTCGAGGGAAAGAAGGCGCTTGCCAAGGCCCAGCCCGGGACCCACAGCAGGGCCGATTGGTTTCATGGAGTCAGAAGATATGCGGATTGCGGCCGCTTGTCAACTTTCTGTAGTCCTGAGATTAATGTCATGGCATGTGTTGGGAAGGATTTGGACGGGGAGGGTGGCACGGCGCCAGTCCCTGCGCGCCCGGAGCGACGGGGACCCCTCTCCCCTGGGAGGGCGCGTGCTATCGTTGACGGGTGAGGCGCGAGGACGCACAGGGACGCGCCGTGACAGGACCCTCATTCGGGTCATGAAATCTTGAAGATTTCGAGGTGCTCCACTCCGGAATCGTCGATCTCCTTTTCGTACTTCTTGATGTACGGCTCGACGTTCCGGCTGTATTCATCCCAATCCATCTTTTCGACGGTCTCCTCACCTTGGGCGCGGAGAAGGTCGCGCTCGGCCAGGCGGTCGATGAGGACGTTCCAGAAGACGTCATCATCGTAATCGTCGATAAGCGGTTTGAGATTCTCGTCGAACTTGGGCGAAGGGAAATAGCGGCCCTCGAATTCGTCGAACTCGACGCGATCCTGGAAACCCGCGGAAGGCGCGAAGGACAGGAGGTGCTCGGCTGTCCGGTCGTACGCTTCGATCCTCTCCTCGGCCCTGTAGGAATTCACCAGCCAGTTGCCGAGATAAACAAGCTCCATGAGCTTTTCGTACTGCTCTTTAGTCAGGGTGATTTGCATGGTCTACCTCGCGATTCCGGATGGACGCCGTCGCGAGTGCGATTATAGGCTGTTTGGGCCGGCGAATCAATTGTCCCAAAAAGTGGACGATTTGAGATGAGCGTCCCTGAGTCGGTTCCCTGAAGGCACCCGGTCCATCGCCTTTTCTAGATGGCACGTTTTATGCACTTGAGATTCCCTGCGAAGTTTTTTGAGGAGGTTCAGATGATCACTGCGGCTACAGCCTTAATGTGTCTCTGGACGGCGGTCCTTCCGCCCGTTCAAACCCAGGACATGGGGCAGGGTGTCTTTTACAGCGACCAGGGTGACGTCGTCATGGCCGTGGACGCGGTCGTGGCCAACCTGAAGCTCGACAAGCCCTACGTTATGTTCATGGCTTACATGGGAGCGTCCGGCAACGCGAGCATCAAGGTCAGGCGTGAGGACGTCACGATGATCCACAACGGCCGGGAGTACAAGATGCCCACGGTCAAGGAGCTCAATTCGAGCTATAACGGCGGCCAGAATGATTGGACGCTCTACGAGCGGTCCGGCAAGGAATCGCTCATCCTATCGAGGATGAGGTATTGGCGCTACCAGGTGGGCACGGATTTCTTCCCGCTGCTCAGCAGGGACATCATGTCGGTCGGCGAGGGGTCGATGGCCGGCGATCTGGGGTTCAGGACGCGGCTGTATTTCAAGAATCCCGGGTTCAAGAAAGGGGACGAGATCATCATCCAGGTGAGGGACCGCTCGAACCCCGAGGTGTCGGGGAGCTGCGCCGTCAAGTTCGAGTAGCCGGCCGGGTCGTCCCGGGCCGGCCCTCGGCCCTCGGCGCGCTTCAGGCGCGGCAGCCCGACCAGTCCAGGCGCCCGTACTTTTCCAGGAAAGCGAGGGCTTGGTCCAGGGTGGGCAGCCCCTCCCGCCCGCCGGGACGGGTGCACTTGATGGCCGCGACGGCGCCGGCGAACTCGGCGCTGCGCTCGACGTCCCAGCCGCAGGCCGCCGCGTAGGCGAAAGCCCCGTGGAAGGCGTCTCCCGCTCCCGTCGTATCGCGGACCCTGACGGCGAACGCGCTGCCCCGACCCCGGCCCGCCGGTCCCGAAAAGACCCAGCCTTCCGGTCCGAGCGTGAGCACCACCGTTTCCGGTCCGAGCCCGCGGAACGCTTCGAGCGCGTCGTCGAGCTCCTGGCTGTTCCTCAGCCTGCCGGCCACGCTGACCGGAGCGATGAGCACGGAGACGCAGCGCATGAAATCCCCGTTCCGGACCGGGTTCACCGCCGCGTCGGCGATGACCGGGACCCCGTTCTCCCGCGCCGTCCTGGCCGCCGCCAGGGCCAGCGCGGGGTAGTAATCGTCGACGAGCAGGGCCTGGCAGCCGGCGATGCCGCCAAGGTCCGGCATCACCGCCTTTTCGACGCCCGTGACCGGCCGGTGAAAGATCGTCCTGTCCCCGGTAACGCTGTCTACGTGGATGAGACTGAACGGGCTGGTGCCGCCCGGGATGGCCACCACGCCGTCGAGCCGGATCCTCTCCCGGGCGAGCCCGGCGGCAATCCTCGTCCCCGTTTCATCGTTGCTGAGATAGCTGTAAAGCCCGCATCTGGCGCCCAGCCTGGCGCAGGCGACGAGGGCCGTCCCCACCAGTCCGCCGCCCTGCACCAGGAAGTCATCGACCTCCGCCATTCCTCCCCAGGCCGGCCGCCGGGAGGCGAAGATATAATCCAGGCAGGCGATCCCCGCCCCGGCGATGGCCGGCGGCCCCCCCTTCTTATCGGCCGTTTTAGGGCGCGACGGCGGCGGGGGAGGAGGCGGCTGGCCGTCGGTGATATGGATCCTGACGTTTTTCGGCTTGAATGGCATGGAATGACATCCATACGAAATATACGGGACGGAGCGGTTTGTGTCAAACCGGCGGCGCGGGATGAGTTGACTATCATGAGCATCTGGAATATAAATTCACGTCAAAGCCATGAGCCGGTATGCCGTCGGTGTGGACCTCGGAGGAACCAAGGTTGAAGTCTGCCTCATCGACGAAACCCGGCGAATCCTCTCGCGGGAGCGCGTCCCTTCCGAGCCGGAGCGGGGCAAGGAGCGGGTCGTCGACAACATCCTCGGCCTGATCTCGAAGGCGGCCGGCGTCCGCCGGTACGAGGCCGTGGGCATCGGTACCCCCGGGACCTATCTTCCGGCCGACGATATCATGTACGGCGCGCCGCACACGCCGCTCTACGAGCAGCCGGGGTTGGTCACGCTCCTCCGGCAGAAGCTGGCGGTTCCCCTGATCATCGACAACGACGCCAATTGCCTGGCGCTGGCCGAATTCTTTTCGCAGTGCTACGGCATCTACCGGTCGGTCATGGCGGTGATCCTCGGGACCGGCATGGGCTCGGGGCTCATTCTGGATAATAAACTCTACCGCGGACCTCACGGCAACGCCGGCGAGATCGGGCACACGGCCATCGACCTCCACGGCCGGCAGTGCGAGTGCGGCCGTCGCGGCTGCGCCGAAGCCTACCTCTCGGGCCCCAGCCTGAGCCGCAGGTACCAGGAGCTTTCGGGCGAGCACCTGTTCCCGGTCGAGATCCACCGCCGTTACCAGCAGGGCGACGAACGGGCCCGGGCCCTGTTCGAGGAAAGCTTCCGGGTCATGGGGGAGGTCTTCGCCAACGCGGTCAACACCCTCGATCTCGAGGCCATCATCCTGGGCGGCGGGGTCTCCAACATCACCCTCTGGTATGATCATGTCCCTTCCATCATGGCCCCGTCCGTCTTCGGCATCCCCAACAGGCGCGTCCCCATCATCCGGGCGACGCTCGGGGATTCGGCGGGCGTCCTGGGGGCCGCCTTCCTCGCGCTGCGCGAGATGACGCTGATGGAGTTCTAACCTGAATACTTCACGAATCGAGGCGGCCACCAGATGCGAGGCCCGAGGGGTGAAGCTGTACTCTTTGGTACAGCGAACTCCGAGAACGAAGCCGATGGGGCCGAATCGGCTCGCCCGAAGGGTAAAAAGCGCCGCCTAAAGAGAGATGGGAAAAAACGAGGCGCTTTTTATGAATAAGTCAGGCTAAATAATCCCGTCCCGAAACGCCGCTTGTCGCGTATATTATAGTAGGGTAAGATTCAGCTGAGAAGATGGCCAAATGGACTTGCGTTGCCCCGATTGTCTGACCGTAAACCAGGAAGGCAGCCGTTTTTGCCGGAACTGCGCCACGCCGCTTCCCCTTGAGACAGGCGGAAAGCCGGCCGGCACGTCGACTCCGACCTATCCCTCCCCCCGCGAGGCGCTGACCCCGGGCTTGGAATTCGCCGGCCGCTACCTGGTGATCGAGGAGATCGGCGGCGGCGGGATGGGCCGGGTCTACAAGGTCCTCGACAAGGAGATCAACGAGAAGGTCGCGCTCAAGCTGATCCGTCCGGAGTTCGCCGCCGAGCCGGAGACGATCGAGCGCTTCCAGAACGAGATCAAGATCGCCCGTAAGATCACCCACAAGAACGTCGGCCGGGTCTTTCACTTCAGCAAGCACAACGAAACGTATTACATCACCATGGAATTCATCCCGGGCCAGAACCTGAAGACGATGATCCGGATGAGCAAGGAGCTGAGCCTCGAGGCCGCCTTGAGCATCGCCCGGCAGGTTTGCCTGGGACTGGCCGAGGCCCACCGGCTGGGGATCATCCACCGGGACCTCAAGCCTCAGAACATCATGATCGATGAGCAGGGCACCGCCCGGATCATGGATTTCGGCATCGCCAGCTCGGTGGAGACCAGCGGGGCGACCCTGCCGGGCGCCATGCTCGGCACGCCCGATTACATCAGCCCGGAGCAGGTCGAAGGCACGCCCGCCGACGAGCGCTCGGATATCTATTCCGTGGGGGTCGTCCTCTACGAGATGCTCACCGGCCGGCCGCCGTTTTCCGGGGAAACGTCCTGGGCCGTCCTTCACAAACACGCGACCGAGATCCCGGCCGACCCGCGGCAGATCAACCCGGAGGTCCCCGAATCGATGAGCCGCGTGGTCCTCAAGTGCCTTGAAAAAAAGAAGGACAGGAGATACCGAACGGTCGAGGAGCTTGAAGCCGACCTGAAACGGGTCGAGGATGAGCACGTCCTCGTCGAGACGCGGCTCAGGTCCGGCGTCACGCCCGCCGTCCGGAAGCCCTTGTTCCACCGGCCGGCGAGGAAAACGGCCGCCCGGGGCCTGGCGGCGGTCGGCGTGATTTCCCTGGTGATCCTGGCTGCGATCTGCGGCCGCCGGCTGTTCCGGGGCGCGGGACCCGTACCATCCCAGGACAAGGTCAAGATGGCGGTGATCACCTTCGAAAACCAGACGGGCGACACCGCCTATGATTATCTCCGGGACGCGATCCCGAACCTCCTGATCACCAGCCTGGAACAATCCGACGACATCCGGATGACGAGCTGGGAGCGGCTGCGCGACCTCCTCAAGCAGAATGGGAAAGGCGATCGGGTGGTCATCGACCGGGACCTGGGGTTCGAGCTCTGCCGGCAGGAGGGCGTTCAGGCCATCGTCCTCGGCAGCTACGTCAAGGCGGGGGACACCTTCGCCACCGACATCAAGGTCCTCGATGTCCGGACCAAGGGCATACTCCTTTCCTCGAGCTCGCGCGGCGAGGGGGTCGACAGCATCCTCAAGAGGCAGATCGACGACCTGAGCCGGGATATCGCCAGGGGGCTGATCCAACCCGAGGGAGTCACCCAGGCCGCCGCCTCCCCGATCGCGGAAGTGACGACCGTGTCCATGGAGGCCTACCACCATTTCCTGCGCGGGCGGGATGATTACGAGAAATTCTATCTGGCCGAGGCGCAGAAATCCCTGGAGCGGGCGATCGAGCTCGACCCCGACTTCGCCATGGCCCATTATTATCTGGCTTGGGTCCATCTCCGGATGGGGAACGGCGAAGCGGCCAGGCAGTCCCTGGCGAAGCTGCGGCAGTTCGGAGACAGGGTCGTGGGCAAAGAGGGGCTCTACATCCGGGCGCTGTTGGCCCAGATGTCCGAGCGCAACCCCGAAAAATACGTGGCCACCCTCCGGAAGATCATCGCCGATTTCCCCGATGAGAAAAGGGCCCGTCTGGACCTTGGCACCTACTTCCTCTTCGCGGAAAGGCCCGAGGAGGCGCTGGCTGAGCTCCGCGAGGCGGTCAAGCTGGACCCTCAGTACGGGTATGCCATGAATATCCTGGCTTACACTTACGCCCGGCTTCAAAAGTACGACCAGGCCATCGAATGGTTCAAGAAGTACGCCCTGGTGTCGCCGACGGAGGCCAACCCCCATGACTCCCTGGGCGATGTCTATTTCAACATCGGGGAGTTCGAAAAGGCGCTTGGCAAGTACGAGGAGGCGCTGAGGATCAAGCCGGATTTCGCGTCGGGCTATAAGATCTCCTACATCCAGGCGCTCCGCGGCGATTACGATCAGGCGATGATCTGGGCCGACCGGCATATCGCGGCTGTCCCCTCGAACGCCGATAAAGCCTGGGCGAGCCTGCTGAAAGCGGTCTATTTTCACATGCAGGGGAGGCACAGCCAATCGATCACATCGCTTGACGAGGCTCAGAAATACGCGGCCATCGACGGCGCCCTCGGCGCCATCGACAACGTCTACAGAACGCGGCTGTGGATCGCCTGGGAATGGCGGGATCATGACCTGTTTATCAAGACCGCCAAGGAGCGGTTCGACTTCCGGGCCGCCCAAAAGTACCTGACGGAAGAGATCAACCGCTTCATCTATGAGTATTATCAGGGGCTGTTCGATCTGAAACGAAAAGGATCGGCCGCCGCCCGGGAAAGGCTCGCCGCCCTCGAGAAGCTTCGTCCGGCGTCGAACCTCCCCCAGGATGCCGAATTCTGGACCACGGGAGTCGAGCACCTGAGGGCGGAGATCCTGCTGGCGGAGGGCCGTCCGGAAGACGCCCTGCTGGCGTATGAGAAGATCAAGAGAACGCCCATCACCATCATCGAGGCCGTTATTCTCGTGCAGCGGAACGTGCCCCATATCCGCGACATCCGGGGCAAGGCTTACACAATGCAGGGAAAAACGGACCTCGCCGTGTCCTTCTACGAGAGTTTCGTTTCGTCCGACCCGCGGGCGCGGGAGATGGAACTCCTCCATCCCTTCAGCCGGTTGGAGCTGGCCAAGTTGTATGAGGCGACCGGCGAGCGGGACAAAGCGATCGCCGAGCTCGAACGGCTCGCCGAGCTCTGGAAGGACGCTGATCAAGGATTGGCGGAGGTTGAAGAGGCCAAACGGCTTCTCGCCACTCTCCGGGGGGGCAAGGGCTGAGCTGAATCCATCAGAAGCCCTGAGTTTCGATGAGCCCGAACGCCCGGGCGGAGGGCTTGGTTGACAATGTCCCGGGACTCAATATACTCGACATGAAAGGATATCGCCCATGCTCAAGACGGCTCTGTTCGCCCTTTGTCTCATGATCCCCGGTTTGGGAGTGGCCGCGGCGAGCGGCCAAAGCTCGGGGAGAAAGGACCCCGGCGCCGCGTCGTGGGAGGTCCGGCTCCTCGAGGAGCTGCCCGCGCTGGGCCACCGCAACTGGATCGTCGTCGCCGACTCCGCCTACCCGGCGCAGATCAGCCCCGGGATGGAGATCGTCGTCTCCGGCGAAGACCACTTCGCCGTCCTGGGCAAGGTGCTCAAGGCCCTGGACGCGAGCCGGCATGTCCGGCCCAGGATCTATCTGGATCAGGAGCTCTCCTACCTCGGCGACGACCTCGCGCCGGGGATCGGGGGCCTCCGGACCCGTCTCGACGCCATGCTCAAGGGCAGAGACGTGAAGCCGGTCCTTCACGAGGAGCTGATCGCGCGCCTCGACCAGGTGGCCAAGACCTTCCGCGTCCTGATGATCAAGACCGACCTGGCGCTTCCCTATACCTCGGTCTTCCTGGAGCTCGACTGCGGCTATTGGCCGGCCGAATCCGAGCAGAAGCTCCGCCAGAAGATGCGCTGAGCGCGAGGCGGAAAGTTTATGGAAGACCGGCTGGAGAGAAAGCTCGGACTGTTCCCCGTCACGAACATCGTTATCGCCAACATGATCGGCGCCGGCATCTTCACGACGTCCGGGCTGCTGATGGGGGACCTCAAGAAACCGCTCCTGATGCTGGCCCTGTGGCTGGCGGGCGGGATCATCGCGCTCTGCGGCGCCCTGAGCTACGGCGAGCTCGGCGCGGCCATCCCCAAGGCCGGCGGCGAGTACGCCTTCCTCTCCAAGCTGTTCCATCCGGCTTTCGGGTTCCTGAGCGGCTGGGTCTCTTTTTTCGCGGGGTTCTCGGCCCCGATCGCCGCTTCGGCCATCGGGTTCTCGGAGTACCTGACCCGCGCCTTCCCTTCGCTCCTCGAGCCCGGCATCCTCGACGGTCCCGCTGACGGCGTGGCGGTCAAGAAGTTCCTTTCGATCCTGGTGATCGTCCTCTTCACCCTCATCCATGCCCGGGGGGTCGAGGCCGGCGCCAGGGTCCAGAACTTCCTGACCCTGCTCAAGGTGACGCTCGTCGCGGCACTCATCGTCGCCGGGTTCTCTTCGGGCCGCGGCGACTTCGCCCACCTGTCGCAGGGCGGCGGCTTCCGGTTCGATTTCGGCGGCTGGAAAACGATCGGGCTGTCGCTGATGTGGATCATGTTCGCCTACAGCGGCTGGAACGCTTCGGCCTACATCGGCTCGGAGATCAAGGACCCGCGGCGGAACCTGCCCCTCTCCCTGATCCTGGGAACGGCGGGCGTCGTCGTCCTCTACTTGCTGATCAACCTGTTCTATGTTTACGCCGTGCCGCCGGAGAACATGGCCGGCGTGATCTCGATCGGCGGGCTCGCCGTCGGCAACCTCTTTGGCAAATCCCTGGAGAGCGTCCTGTCGGCGCTCATCGCCTTCGCCCTATTCTCGTCCTTGAGCGCCTTCATCATCCTCGGTCCGCGGGTCTATTACGCCATGGCCTGCGACCGGTGCTTTTCCCGTTCGCGGCGGAGGTCCACCCGCGGTTCCGCGTCCCCTCGAAGTCCATCATGCTCCAGGGGCTGATCGCCTCGGTGCTGGTGCTCTTCGGCACGCTTCGACCAGATTCTGACCTACATGGGGTTTTCGCTGGGGATCTTCCCGATTCTCTCGGTCATCGGCGTGTTCAAGCTGAGGCGGAGGGGAGAGAGCGTCTTCAAGCTGCCGGGCTATCCTCTCGTTCCGCTCGTCTATATCATCGCCGGCGCGGCCATCCTGACGCTCGGGTTCCTCGAGCGGCCGGTCGAATCGTCGATCGCGCTGGGCATGGTCCTTATCGGAGTCCCTGTCTTCTGGATCTTCAAGAGGGCGCTCAAGCCCAAGACTTCGTGAAGTGTTCGCGTCGCGAAATGCTCTTTCTCATCATGATCCGCACCCCGCGGGGGGAGGAGGCGGACGGCCGGGGGGCGGCTAGCGGCTGAAGAGCCCGCGGCCGATGAGCGCGCTGACGAAGGAGACGACGCCGCCGAGGACCGTCCCCCAGACCAGGTCGATCACGGTGACGATCACCGGCCAATCTTTGACCGTGGCCAGGTTGGTCAGGTCGTAGGTGGCGTAACAGATCAAGCCCAGGAGGCCGCCGAGCCAGAGCGCCTGGAGCGGCGCGCCGCCGAGCAGCGCGGGGCGCACCGCGAAAACGAGCAGGCCGACGATGAACAGCAGGTAGAAGCTCAGGGCCGCGGCCCAGTTCACCTTGGGGCTCATCAGATACCCCAGGTGACGGCGATAGAAGTTTTTGGCCACGAGTCCGAGCCAGAGCATATCGATCGCGAAAAAAACGGCCAGGGTGATAAGATATAGGACAAGAGACTGCCTTACGGACATGATGTTCCCTCCGGTCATGGATCTTCCGACGGGCTCATTCTAATCCAGATCGGTCGGAAAATGAAAGAATCGGCCTGGCGTTGACCCGGCTCCGGATTTCTGGTAACTTGCCGGGACGTGATCAAGACCCTCCGGGAGCCCGTCGACCGATGAATAACGTCGATCGTCAGAACTATCCGCGAAATCCGGTTTTAGCCAACGGTCCGCTGCCGGTCGAGGTCGTGTTCCATCCCTCCTGGTGGCACAGGCACGCGGGGATCAGCTTCGATGAGGATTTTTTCTATCATCCGGTCCGGCGCGTTGAGGATGAGCGCCGGATGGAGCGTGTCCTGTTCGAGAGGTTCGGCGACCTGGGGCTGGGAGAGGACCGGGACCGGGACGTCCCGGCCGTCGGCCCCGTCCATAACGCCGCCGGCTACCTCCTGTCCGAGATGCTGGGCTGCCGGGTCGAATACAGGGAGGACGCGCCGCCGCAGGTGATTCCCTCCGGCCGGCCGGACCTCGACCTCGATGTCGATACGGCGTTCGAGAGCGCCGCTTTTCTCCGCTTCCGGGGGCTCGTCGAGGCCTTGAAAGCCCGCTTCGGCTATGTCACCGGGGACGTCAATTGGGGCGGGGTCCTGAACCTGGCCCTCGACTGCCGCGGCCAGGACATCTTACTCGACTTGGCCGACCGACCGGCCGCGGCCGGGGCTTTTTTCGGCCGGATCGCCGCGGTCATCGAGCGGTTCACGGATTATGTCGAAAGGGAGACAGGCTCGACCTCGATCTCCGTCAACCGGTCGGTCCGGCATCTCGGCCGCCCCGTCTTTCTGCATTCCGAATGCGCCTTGACCATGATCTCGACGCGGCACTACGAGGCGGCCCTCGGGCCGATCGATGAAGCCTGGAGCGCGGGCCGCCGGCCCTTCGGCATCCACTACTGCGGCGTCGATCCCCACCGCTTCGCGGAGGCGTTCGCCAAGCTGCCGCATCTTGATTTTCTCGACGTCGGCTGGGGGGGCGATGTGGCGGCCCTGCGGCGGCGGCTGCCGGAGACCTTCCTCAACGTCCGGTTGAGCCCCGTCGAGATCAATCACCAGAGCGTCGAAGAGGTCCGGCAGGCCGTCATCGACCGCGTCACGGCCTCGGACAATCCCTGGCTCACGGGAGTCTGCTGCATCAATATGGACGACCGGGTCACGGACGATAAAGTCCGGGCGATATTCGAGTCCGTGTTCGAGCTGCGAAGGCAGAGCGCGGGTTCGGATTAGCGGTTCTTCAAGCTCGCTTTCGGGCGAGACGCACTGATCATCGGCGGAGCGGGCGCCGTTCTCCGGCGCGAAGACGCCGGCACCGAAGACATCAGAGCTTCAGTGTCAGCCGGTAGCGGTATCTCAGGTCCTTGGCCTGGAACTTGAGGGAGCGGACGGCTCGAAGCTCCGGGTGGTTCCACTTGGCGACGCAGGCGTAGATCTCCTTGAACCCGTTCTCCCTGGCGTAGGCGATCACCCGCTCGTGGAGGCGGATCGAGATGCCTTTCTTTCGAAAGGGCATGAAGACAAAGGCGAGGTGGATGTAGAACTCCGGGGGCTGCTCGCCTTTCGGCAGAGGCAGCACGTCGTACATGACGTCGGCCTCGGGGGAGCCGAGTGAAGGATAACCCAGGAGAAACCCGATGATCCTGTCCTCGAAGACGGCGACGAAGGTCTTGTATTTGTTGACGGGATTCAAGTAGCGGTCCCGGTAATCGTCGATGGTCGACTTCACCGTGACACTCTGGAACTTGCCCGCCAGTTCGCGCTCGAGATCCCGGACGAGATCGAGGACCTGCTCGAGGTCCGCCGGCCTGTATTCCCGGATGGTCAGAAGCTGGGTCATCGACGTTCTCCCGGACGCGGCATTATACCCGAATCGCTCGAGTCAGTTAGCCGCCTGCGCTGGTCGAGCCGGTCGTCGACCGTCCGGGGGCCGAGCGCGGCCGAAGACATGCCGCCGGCGTCCCGGGTTGTCCGGAAAACCTTATCGGCATGAAACCACCCGGAAATTTCCGGGGTCAAGCGCCGCCGCGGCCGATGCTTATTTGAAGCTGACTTTGCAGACCTTGAACAGGTCCCTGGCCAGGAGATTCGTCCAGTTGAGCTGCCCGTAGATCTTGCGGGTCATGTCGAAGTCGCAATAGGGATTCACGTTTGCCGGATTGGACGGATCGCCCGTCTCGACCGTGAAAGTCACCCTGTCGAGCTTCGGGAAAGCCTTGTACATCGCCGCGATCTTGGGCGCGAGGTCGGTCCCGATGACGACGTCGAAGTCCTTCATGTCCGAGATCATCAGATGGTAATTGATGATGTAGGTGTCGCCGTCTTTCGCCAGCTCCGAAACCCCGGAGGACGAGCCGCTGGGCCTGCCCATGACGGCGGCGACCGAATCCAGGGTGATGTCCTGGCCGGTGTGTTGGACTTGCAGGCCGGTGTCAAGGCCACGGCCAGAACCGCCAGCGCCAATAGACCGTAAACAAAGTGTGAATTCTTGTGTGTCTTCATGTTTTTCTCCTTTCCTGTCTAATATTATAGTCTGACCCGAGCAATTTGTAAAAGCCCATCACGACGACTTCTTGGCCCATTCGCCGGCCTCGTTCTGCACCCACCAGCCGGGCGCCGCGTTGTCGATCCAGCTCTCGGCGAATATTTTCTGGATGCGGCCGATCTGGCTCGCTTCGATGTTCAACGCCATGGCCACCTCGGCGTAGAGCTTGGTCCGGTCGCTGTTCTCGTCCCGGACGAGGTCGCGCAGAGCGGCCTTGTCCTTGAGGCTCAAGGCGCCGTCGTCCCGGACCTCGACGAACCCGGTGTTGCTTTCCCCGACATTCCCCGCGTCATAGAAGGGCCTGAGGTCCGGGAAGCGCTGCTTCAACGAGTCCTTGAGGGCGCGGATCGTCGGGTTGGAGACCGAAGTCTCCTGCAGAGCGAAAGCCGCCGGGACCAGGGAGAAGCCGCCGCTCCGGGAGACCGTTCCCTGGCCTTTGATGGCGGGTTGGGCCGTGTCTTTATCGTTCGTATTCTGCTGCCGGACCTCGTCCACGATCTCGCTGGCGGCCTGCTTGACCGCGGCCTCCGGAAAATAGATGTTGACGGTGATGCAGGCGAGGACGAGGCAGAGTGACGCGGTGAAGACCGCGACACCGATGATCTTGGATCTCATGGCTGTTCCCTCCGTGTCACTTCGTGTCCGGGGCGCCGGACTGTCCGACCCGGTTGAGCCGGCTCACCATATCCTTGAACCCGACCGTCTTTCCCGGGTTGCGGTTGATCACGCTGATCCCGAAAAGCGGCGGGCGCTTCACCAGGTATTCCAGGCCGTTTTCCTTGATCGTCCCCTCGATCGTGAAGGTGTCGTTTCTCAAGGTGCTCCTGATACCTATTCTATCGTATCGGAAGCCCTTGATAAAACTCAGCCAGAAGGAGCCGGACCCGGCGGTCGCCGGTTGGCCGGCGGTGATGAGGGTCAGGCTGTTGACCGCTTTCAGGCTGAAGGTCTGGGGCACGCCCCGCTTTTTGACCGATTCAAGGGTCAGGGTGAACTGCTCGGGCTGGCCGTAGGCGAGGACGAGATCGCTGACCTCGCCTCGGATCGTCCCCGTCACTTCGCCGAACGGCACGAGTTCGGTGATGCTCTCGAGGTCGAGGCCGCGGAGCTCGACATTGCAGAAGATCTTGCGGCCGGCGGCGAAGGGGTGGGCGACGGCCAGGTCGGTGACGATCACCTGTCCGCCGAAGACATCGACCTCGGCATTTCCGGTGGCGCGGATTCTGTCCAGGGTGATGTCCAGCTCCGGAAAATCCGCCCCGGCTGTCCCCCCGAGGGCGGTCCCGGCGGGGAGAAACGGCAGCCCGGAGAGGTCGACTCCGGTGAGCCTCAGGGACGACGCGCCTTGGAGTGACAGAGGCCCCGTCTTTGCGGTCAGCGAGGTTTTGCCCACCTCGAGCCGCCCGCCGAAAATTCCGAGCGCGAAGGGCGCAATCTCGAAGGCGTTGGGCAGGCTGCGCACCGCCAGGGGAGGGATCTCGAACGCCAGCCCGGCTGTCCTGAGTTCCCCGACGGTGACCGTCCCGGCGTCGACGGGCGCGTTCACTGCCGCCGGCGAGGGCGACCCGGCGAGGGTGAGGTTGAGCGGGAGTTCGGCGCTCAGGCGGGGGATGGAAAAACCGGATGAAGGATTGAGCACCGAGACATCCCCGAGCGTAAGCCGGCCCCGGAGCGTGAGACCTTCGTCCGCTTTTCTGATCTCGAGGTTGGTCGAGACGTCTCCTCTGACTTGCGGCCGTCCCTGAGAGGATGCTCTCCCCTTGGTGAGGATCAGCAGGGCGGGTTCCATGGCGAATCGCGAGTTCGTTCGAAAACTGAACATCACAGGCACGGCCAGACCCAGGCGGCCGTCGGCCAGAACTTCACCTAATCCGGAGACAGCGACCTTGGCGGAAACCTCTTCCAGGCTGCGGGCGGCGGAGTCGTACCGGCCCGAAATCTCCGCCTTGATAGGGAAACTATCCCAGGAAACGTAGGAATGCTTAAACAGGGATTCGCCTTGGATGAGCTCGAAGTTCGCCGCGCCTGTGATGTCCCGGCTCCCGGGTCGGTAATCACCTTCCAAGCCGAGATGAAGCCGCAGCCCCTCTGAGGCGACGGTGTAGCCGGGGTCGTTGAACAGCCCGTCGGTAAGCGTAAGGTCCGCGCGCAGCTTGAGCGGGCCTTTCGCCCGTCCCGCGGCATCCGCCTCGAGCACGATATCGGCTGCTCCCTCCGGCGTCCCACGCGCTTATCTCCCGAGGCAGGAATGGCTCCAGGAGACCGCGGATCGCCGGGATCTGCTGACCCCTGCTTTCGAGACGCGCGCGATATAAGCGCTTGGGCGCGACGCCGAAGCGCCCGGCGACCATGACGGGCGCCAAGCCGGGGAGGCGTGTTTCGAGATCGGCGTCGACCGCGGGCCTTTTGCCGGCGCGCACTCCGACGATTCCGGTGACGCCGACCTTATCGAAGGCGATCGTCTTTCCTCGGGAAACGGCGACGGAAACGCCGTCGAGTGTCGCCGCCGGGACGGCGATCTTCACGGCCTGCAGAGACCCCGTGAGCCGGAGATGAGCCGAGGCCTTGTCGACGACGGCGCCCATGCCGGAGAGCTTTCCCGACTCGAGGCGGATGTCCCCCGAGAGAAGCGGGTCGGCCGGGGAGCCTTCGGCCTGAATGGTCCCGGAGAGCCTGCCGCTGAGGGGAAAGCCGCCGCCCTTGGCGGTCCATTCGACCGCCTGCGCTTCCAGCCGGGCGGAGAGCGTCCCGGACCCGCCTTCAGTAGCCTGGGAACGAGTGTATTTCGCCTCGAGGTCCGCTGTTCCCCGGAGACTGACGCCGCGGAGCGCTTCCGGCAGGAAGGGAGCCGCGGCCCGGGCGATCGCCTCGAGGTCCGGGAGGCGGGCTTTTGCCCCGGCCTCGAAAGCCGGTTCCCCGCCCCGGTCCAGATTCAGGCTTCCCTCAAGGCTCGCCAGGCCGGGAACGTCGAGCGCCACGTCGGGGAACCAAAACGAAATTCTGTCCGGCTGCCATCTTCCGCGTAACCCCGCGGTCAGGCTGTCGAGGGCGACGGCCTCGCCCGCGAGATTGGCCCGCGGCTTGTCCAGGGCCAGGTGAAGATCGATGTCGGCCGTCCGGTTGTCCGTCTGCCAGGTGCCCTGAAGGCCGATGCTCAGGTTGTCGGCCGCCGCGGCCTTGCCGGCGACATCGATCCGCGGCCTGGCCATGGCCAGCTGAAGATCGACGCCGGCCGGCCGGCCGAGGTTGAGCTCGCCGTCGACCCGGAGCGGTCCGACGATGGACATTTTCCCCCGGTTCAGAACCCAGGCGATATCCTCGAAGTTGAGGGCGACGTCGAAGACGCCGCCGGCGTGTCCGCCGGAGATGGTCAGCGTTGTGCCGTCCCCTCGGAAATCCGTATGGAGGAGGAGAACGACCATCCGGCCGCATCGGAGCGAGTAATGAGGCGAATAATTCAGCGCGTTCGCCAACCGCTGTATCAATCCCTGGTAGTCGATGGGCTGGGGGGTTTTTATCTTCTGATCGACCCGGATTTCCTCGATATCGGCCTCTAAAGTATCCAGCGCGTGCCGTTCGCCCCGGAGAAGCTTCCCCAGGGCGCCCCTGAGGGCGACGCGGCGGACGGTGGCCTCGAGCGAATACACCGGCGTGGCATAGGTGACTTTGATCGAGCCGGCTTCGACGCTCAGGGGCGACAGGCGATAATCGAACCGGCCGATGTTCAGTTGTATCCCGGTTTTCTTGGCTAAAAAGCTCTCGACGGATTTCTTAACGAGCGGTTTATCGTAGATCACAAGGAGGACGGCGCCCGCGATAAGAAGGACCAGACCCCCGGCTGCGAAAGCGAGCGTCTTCAGGGTTCTCTTGAGGCCGCGTTTCATGCTGAGTGCCGATCAAATTATAGCATGGAGCGAATCATGAGAAGAGGAGGGGGGGTCGGGCTGGCGGGCGGGAGTGACGGCGGATCCCGGGGCTACAGGGTGTATTGCTTGAGGAGGCCGCCGAAGAACGTCCTGACGCGCTCCTCGAACCGGACCCGGGTGTAAGCCTGAGCTTTTTCGGCCGCCGCATCGCTCAGCCGGCTGACGAGCCCGGGATCCCGGAGCAGCCTGATCGTGCAGTCGAGGAGATCGGCCGTTGACCGGACCCTGAACCCGTTCAGTCCGTGGTCGACGATCTCCCGGAGCCCGCCGCCGTCGTAGACAATGGGCACGAGCCGGTTCTGCATCGCCTCGACGGTCGTCATGCCGAAGTGCTCGATCTCGGAAGGGTCGTCATGGGTCAGCCCGCAGACATGCCAGAATAAGGTCGCTTCGCGGTAGAGAGCCTTGAGCTCGGTGAGGGGGATGTTGACCTTGAGCTCGACGGTCCCCCCGGTCGGACCTGAGGTCAGCTTCTCGAGCCCGGCCAGGTAGCCGTTTCCAGGCGGGCTGCCGCCGGCCAGGACGAGCTTCCAGCCGCTGACGATCTCCGGCCAATCCCGCCCGAGCTTGAGGAAGGCCTCGGCCATTTCGCGCTGCCGCTTTGTTCCCTCCGGCTCGAACCGGGCGACGGACAGGATGACCTTTTTCCGGGGCCGGGCGTTGTCCCCGCCCCCGGCATCCACCGGCGGATAAAGCTGAAGATGCGGCCGGTATTTCCACCTGGCTTCGACCCAGCCGGCCGTGTAGAGGCTGTTCGTGATCGTGTACGTGTACCGGTCCGCGTAGAAGTAGCTTCGCCGCCGTCGCTCCGGGAAATGACAGACAAGGACGGAGATGTTCGACAACGGATAGACCATCTCGTTCATGCTGTTGTTGACGAAGACGTCGTATTCGCCGCTCGCCCTGCTGACTCCGTGAAAGGGGTTCTCCATCTTTCTCGTGATGAAGGCCGGGTCGAGGTGGACGGCGCTTTTTTCCTCATAGTAGGGGAGCCTGACGACCCGGACCTCGCAGCCCGTGAGGTCGAGGCCGTACCAGTCCCGGAAATCCTCGAGACGGACGGGCTTGTTCGCCAGGATCGTGATCTCGAAAACGTCCAGGAGCGCGGCGGCCAGGGTCAGGCCGTATTTCTGGGCGCCGCCGATGAACTGGAAGGCGTGGTCGTAGATGGCGAGGCTGGGCTTGCGGAGGCCCAGGGCCGCCTGGGTCCGCATCAGGCAGTTATAAGCCGCCTGGAGGCCGGCATTATTTTCGAGGCCTCGACCTCTCTCGACAGCTCCCGGAGCGAGGCGTCGGGATCGCGCGCAGGGGTTTTGAGGCGGCGGATCAGGTCTTCTTTCGAACAGGCTGTCATCTGGCGGGAGGGTTGTCCGGACCGGCGGGCGGCGCGCCCAGCCGGGAACGCAGGTCCTCGAGCTTGTTCTTGAGGATGACGAGGCTCTCCTCAAAAGCCGCGACCTTGTCTTCGGCGTGTTCGAGACGCTCCTTGTATTGCCGGACCCGGGTGACCAAGGCCTCCGTGAGCTCGGCCGACCTCCGGTTGAACTTGGTTTGATCGTCAAGAAGGAGATGCGTGTAGAACGCGAAGACCCTGAGGAACACCCGCTTCAGAAAGACGATCGGAGCGCCGATAACTCTACGGTGCGACCTCACGGATTTCGGGCCGGGCCGGGGATCGATGACCAGCTTGAAGGGGGAGACGGCGTCGCGGAAATAATCCTCGAGCTCCCGCTCCGAAAACTCCCCGACCTCGATCGGAAAATCCCGGTCGATCGCGCCGCGGACGAGCTTTTCCAGGCCGCGGATCTCGGCCTTTTTTTCCTCGATCTCCCGTTTGAGAGCTTCGATTTCCCGGTTGAGGTCGGTCATTCTATCCCCGTAGTCCGTCGCCCTGATTTTATGACCAATCGCGGCTCATTTCAAGACGTCCGCCAGCTTTCGAGCCATGACTCTCTTCGTCTGTTCGATGGTGATCCCCTCGATGCACAAGGGCCGGCCGAAAAGACAGCTCTCCGAGCAGGGATTGCAAGTCAGTCCGATACGAATGACGTCGTGGGCGGTCCCCCATGGCCTGAAGCGCTCGTACTCCCCCGTGCCGTACAAGCCCACGGAGGGAATCCCGGCGGCGGTCGCCACGTGCATCGGGCCGGAATCGATCCCGATGAAGACGTCGCAGAGCTTGAGGACCGCGGCCATCTGCCGGAGGGTCGTGCGGCCCGCCAGGTTAACGGTGCGGGCAGCTTGAAGACGGCGCTCGATCTGGTCCGCGAGCGGCTTCTCGCTTTTCCCGGCCAGGATGACGATCCGCGCCCGGAACTCATCCTGAAGCCAAACCCCGAGCTCCGTGAACCGGTCGGCCGGCCAGCGGCGGTATGACCAACGGGCGCCGGGCGCCAAGGCGACAAGCGGGCCGTCTTTGGCGAACGGCGGCTGCGCCAGCGCCTCGCGGGCGAAGCTTTCGTCAGCGGCGTCCGTCCAGGCCTCGAGACAGGTGCTGGCCGGTCGGGCCCCCAGGGAACGCAGGATCTCCATCTGGTACTCGACCTCATGCCGGGGCGCGCCGCGGTAGGGGCCTTCGGTGATCAGCCGGTCGACGAACCTCGGGCTCCGGAGCTTGGGGTCGCCGGGGCGGTCGATGTAGGCGGCCCGCCGCGCGGCGCCGCTCGCATACATCAGGATCAGCCCGGCCGACTGGCAGGGATCGTTGTTCCGGCGGAGCGAGACGGCCAGGTCGAAGCGCCGCCTCCAGAGGGTCCGTCGGGAGAGGCGAAGCGCCGACAGCCACCAGCCCGGAGCACCGCGGAAAGCGGTCATCCAGTCCCTGATCGTCCGCCACTCGTAAGGAATGATCTCGTCGACATGAGGGCACCTCTCGACGATGTTGACGAGCCCGGGCTGGACGACAAGCGCGATCCGGGCGCGCGGCAGGTGCCGGCGCAGCTCCCGGAGGAAGGGGGCCGAGAGGACGACGTCGCCGAGGTCGGCGAGCTGGACGACAAGCACGCTTCTGGGAGGCGATCCCGGCGCGTCGGCGATCGACCGGCGCCTCCCCGCCAGGCGGAAGAAAGGCTCGAGACAAGCGGGGAAAAGGAGCAGCGACACGAAGGACGAGACGGCGCGGACGGATCTCCTATAGGCCGTGAGGAGCTTCTGCTGACGCAGCACGTTCCGGGCGAGCACCGCGCGCCCTCCCCAGCGCAACCAACGGCCGGCTTTGGCGACGCGCCTGTCGAGCGATGCGGACGGAGCGCTGTCGATGTCGGCGGGCCGAACCCCGGCCGCCGGCGCCGGCCTTGCCCGGCGGGCCATTTCCGTCTCCTGGCTCAGGATGCTTTCCAGCGAAGCGGTCACGGCATCGAGCGCATATCGGGCTTCGATCGTCCGGCGCGACCGCGCGCCCAGGGCGGCGAGAAGCTCCGGACTCCGCGCGAGCCGCAGCACTTGGGCGGCACAGCGGTCCGTATTCTCCGCTGGAATGACGAGCGCATTGACCCCGTCTTCGAGGAATTCGGAGTTGCCGCCCGTGGCCGTGGACACGACGCCCAGGCCGCAGGCCATCGCCTCGAGGACGGGCAGGCTCAGCGGCTCGACGACCCCCGAGGGGAAGACGAAAATGTCGTGGGCGCGGTAGAGACCGGGCATGTCCCGGGGCGGGACAAAACCGGCGAGGGTTACGTTCCGCGCCACCCCGCAGGAGGAGGCGAGCTCGAGGAGGTAGGCCGTGTATCCCTGTGAGGGCCGTTCGTCTCCCGCGATCGTCAGCGACAGGCCATCCGTCCCGCGCTCCCGACGGATGCGGCCCAGCGCCCGGATGAGAACATCGATCCCCTTCTCCTGCCAGATCCTTCCGACATAGAGAAGCCGCGTCGGGGGGGCGTTCGCCGGATCCCGCGGCGAGAAGCGCGCCGTGTCGATCCCCCAGGGAACGACGTCGCCGCGCGCCCAGGTCTTGCCCACCTGCCGGGCCATGTCCTCGAGATGCCGGCTGGCGAAGACGACCCGGCCCGATGACAGCGGGTCCCAGACGGGCCTGAGGCCGAAACGGCGGCTGAGGAAGCGGAGGACCTTGAATCCGGCTTCGGCCTTGGGCCAGGCCCGGTACCAGATATCGCGCTCCCAAGTGGCCAGCCAGTCGCTCGCGACATAGTAGACTACGGGAAGCCCGAGGTCCCTGGCCAGGGTGGAGATCGAAAGCGAGATCCCGCACAGGTCAAAGGCGAGGATCGCGTCGGGCCGGAATTCCCGGCAGGCCCTGTTGAACAGGGATTGGTTCACCAGCTCCTTGACGAAGGCTGTCTGCCAGCCGGGACTGGTCTCGGCGTCTCTCGAGAGCTGAGTCGGGCCTCGTGACTTGCCGGCAGGTTGCCCGGGCGGAGGGGACGAGGTGAGGACCCGGATTTGGTGGCCGCGGGCTTGGAGCGCTTCGACGGCCCTCAGGAAGCCGAGCGCGTAACCGCCCCGGTCGTCGGGGGGGACGCGGCGGGTGACGGCGAGTAATCTCAAGGGCGCACCGGTCACTTGATCAGCCGCTTCTTCATGGTCCTGATGGCGATGGAGAAGGCGACGGTCTCGAGGACCAGGATGACCAGGACATTTTTGATCAGGCCGGCGTGAACCTCGCCGGTGAAGGCGGCCCGGGAGATCTTGACGGCGTGGGTGAGCGGCAGGAAGTCGGCCAGCGTCTTCATCCAGGCCGGGAAGTTGTCGAGCGGGAAGAAGACCCCCGAGAAAAACAGCATGGGGGTGATGATGAGCTCCGTGTAATAGTTGAAGAAATCGAAGCTCGGGGAGAACGAGGTTACGATCATCGCCAGCGAGCTGAACAGGATGCCGGTGAAGACCATCAGGACCATGACCAGCGCCAGGGCGCCGGCCGAGACGGGGGAGACCCCCATGGCGGCGGCCACGACCATCATCAGCGTCCCGCTCAGGAGCCCGCGGAAGGTCCCCCAGGCGATGTCGCCGGCCACCGCGTCCTCGGCGGAGACGGGGGTGGCGATCAGGGAATCGTAGATCTTCTCGTGGACCATCTTGACGAAGGTCCCGTACAGGCATTCGAAGGTCGACGACATCATGACGGAGGAGGCCAGGACGCCGGGCACGAGGAAGTGGAGGTACGGCTGGCCGCCGAAGTAGCCGACGTAGGCGCCCATGCCCACCCCGAAGGTCACGAGGTAGAACACCGGCTCGACCAGGCTGACGAGGAAGGTCGGGAGGACGAACCGCTTGTAGGAGATGAGGTTCCTGAGGAACACGTGGCCGGCGCGGTAGGACAGGTTCATCGGCGCCCATTATACACTGAGGGCCCCGTCCCCGCCAGAGTTCCCGGCCGCCGGCCCGGGGGGCTTGACAAGCCGCTTAAACTTGTATAAAGTTGCACAATATTGAATAATATTTCATACGAGGGTTAATCATGTCGAAAGTGGTGTTGGCCTATTCGGGAGGCCTGGATACCTCGGTCATCCTCAAGTGGCTGATCGAGAGGGGGCTACGAGGTCGTCGCCTGTATCGTCGATGTCGGCCAGGATGATAACCTGGAGGAGGCCGGCAGCAAGGCGTACGCCGTCGGGGCGTCCAAGGTGGTCATCGAGGATGTCCGGGAGGAGTTGGTCACGGACTATATCTTCCAGGCGCTCAAGGCCAACGCGATCTACGAAGGCCGCTATCTCCTGGGGACGGCCCTGGCCCGGCCGATCATCGCCAAGCGCCAGGTCGAGGTGGCGATGCGCGAGGGGACCAAGATCGTCGCGCACGGGGCCACGGGCAAGGGCAACGACCAGGTCCGGTTCGAGCTGGCCTACTATGCCCTGTTGCCCGGGGTCAAGGTCATTTCGCCCTGGAAAGACCCCGAATTCCTGGCCGAGTTCAAAGGCCGCTCCGACATGATCCGCTACGCCGAGAAGCACGGCATCCCCATCAAGGCCACCTCGGCCAAGCCGTACAGCGAGGACGCCAACCTGCTGCACATCAGCCACGAGGCCGGGATCCTGGAGGACCCGAAGCGGACGCCGGACGAGAGCGTCTTCAGCTTCACCAAGTCCCCGAAGGACGCGCCGGACGCGGAGACGCGCATCGCCATCCACTTCAAGGACGGGGTACCCGTCCGCGTCGTCAACCAGGTCGACGGCAACGAGAAGAGCACCCCGCTCGGGCTGTTCCTTTATCTCAACGAGCTGGGCCGCGAGAACGGCATCGGCCGGGTCGACATGGTGGAGAACCGCTTCATCGGCATCAAGTCCCGGGGCGTCTACGAGACTCCCGCCGGGACGATCCTGCGCGTCGCCCATATGGACATCGAGGGCATCGCCATGGACAAGGAGGTGATGCGCCTCCGGGACATGCTCAGCCCCAAGTTCTCGGAGCTCGTCTACAACGGCTTCTGGTTCAGCCCGGAGATGGACTTCCTGATGGCCGCCTTCAACAAGAGCCAGGAGGTGATCGACGGCATCGTCTATCTCTCACTCTACAAGGGCAACGTCATGGTCCTCGGCCGGGAGTCCCATAGCTCACTTTATGACCAGGACCTGTCGAGCATGGACCTCGAGGGCGGGTTCAACCAGCTCGACTCGCGGGGGTTCATCAACATCCAGGCCATCCGCCTCAAGGCCCACCACGCCATCCTGGAGAAGCGGGGCGTGTGGCCGATGCCCTACATGAAGACAGAAAAGAAGGAGCCGTAATGAACAAGAATTGTCAGAAGGACCCCGAAGATAAGAACCTCATCGACCAGCTCCTGGGGTGCGTCGTGAAAGACGGGACTCATCCCGATTTCCCTGTCAAGAAGTTCGTCAACCTCGCCGACTGGACCCGCTTGCCCTGGTCGGAGCTCTCCTTTGATCTCCCGGCGCTGGTCGTCTACGGGTTGGACGGACAGGGCGAACCGCCCGCGGTGGGCGTCGTGTTCGCCGTCGGCAACAGCGTCGATGGGACCGAGATCCTGGCGATCTCCAAGAGCGGCGCGGAAACCTGCTGCCATCCCGCGGGCCTGTCGCCTGAGGGGAAGCACCCGTCGTATCTCCTCGTCAAGAAACATCTCTCTCTCGCCACCGCTCCCTGAGCCCCGGCGACAATTCGAGCGGCCATGAAGCTCTGGCAGAAAGGGGTTAGGCTCGACCCTGGCGTCGAGGAGTTCACCGTCGGCCGCGACCCTGAGCTCGACAACGCGCTCATCCCCTATGATTGCAGGGCGAGCATCGCTCATGCCCGGATGCTGAAGTCCGTCGGCATCCTCGAGGCAGGGGAGGCACGGGCGCTGGTCAATGAGCTGGAGCGGATCGTCTCGCTTTGGAGGGACGGTCAGTTCAGAGTCGGGCCGGGCGACGAGGACTGCCATACGGCGATCGAAAACCACCTCGTCAAAAGACTGGGAGCGGCGGGAAAAAAGATCCATACGGCACGGTCGCGGAACGATCAGGTCTTGACGGCCCTCAGGTTGTACAGCAAGGACAGGTTGGGGGAGGTCCGGGCGGCGGTGCTTGAACTCCGCAAGGCTTTGGGCGGTCTCAGCCGGCGCTGCGGCGGCGTCGAATTCCCGGGCTACACCCACTCGCGAAAGGCCATGCCCTACACCGTCGGCAAATACTTCCAAGCCTTCGCCGACGCGTTGAGCGATGACTTGAAGCTCCTCAAGGCGGCGGAGGAAATCAACGACCAGAATCCCCTGGGGACGGCGGCGGGCTACGGGACCTCGCTCAAGATCGACCGCGGTCTGACGACGCGCCTCCTCGGGTTCGGGCGGATCCAGGAGAATGATCTCTACGCCCAGAACAGCCGGGGGAAGTTCGAGAGCATCATCCTCGGGGCCTTGAGCCAGATCATGCTCGACCTCCAGCGGCTGGCCCATGACCTGATCCTCTACAGCATGGACGAGTTCGGGTATTTCTGCTTGCCCGAGGAGTTCTCGACCGGCAGCTCGATCATGCCGCAGAAAAAAAACCCCGATGTCCTGGAGCTCGTCAGGGCAAAATTCGCCGTCGTTCACGCCTGCTATTTCCAGATCATGGAGATCCTCAAGGGATTGCCTTCCGGCTACCATCGCGACCTGCAACTCACCAAGGAGCCGCTGATGCGCGGACTCGATGAAACCCTGGGGGCCATCCGGATCATGAGTCTCGTTCTCGGCGGGCTGATCGTGGACGCCGGGAAGTGCAAGGCGGGTTGCACCGAAGAGATATACGCCGCCGACAAGGCTCTGGCATTGGCTAAAAAGGGAATCCCCTTCAGGGACGCTTACCGCAAGATCGCCAAAACCTTATAGCTCGCCCGGGGGGCCTTTTCTCGAGCCTGCAGCCGGAACCCCCCAACGCCTTTCTATAAGCTGAAACCGATTCCCGCCAATAGCCTGAGGCCGCCAAGGTCGACTTCCTCATCGAAGGGCCTGGCTTTAAGCGGGGTATATTTCACCTCGCCAGCCAGCAAAAGATGCTTGAAAACACGGAATCTGGCGCCGCCCGCGATCGTGACCGTCCATTTCTTTTGATTAACGCCGTCGCTTCCGACGTAGAGGCTATCAATGGTCTGTTGATAGGAATAACGACCATAACCGATCTTGAGATAAGGGGCCACGATCCTGAACGTGAAGACATAGCCGACGAAAAGATCGAAGCCACGGATCCTCAGCGAAGACGATTCCTCGTACAGCCCGATCTCTCCCCGGCTCGCTTTCGCCTCTTCATAGCCGCCGCCGATCAGGAACCGTCCCCACTGAATGGCCGCATACGGATTATAGACGAATCCCTGGCCGTAGGCGGCACTGATGTCCGAGCCCGTCATGTAGCGTGGCCCAGAGAAGGCGCCGGCCTCGAAACGCAGACGGGAACCCGCCCCGAACAGTCCCGTGCCGAATCCGGCAAGCACGATGAAGGCCGCCAGATATCTCTTCATGATCGCTCGCCTCAGTTGCCGGCCGCGGCCGGCTCACTTTCCCGGCCATAGCCATCCACCGCGGTCAGTTGATAGGAATAGAGGTCGCCCTTCGCCAGCCCCCGGTCATCATACATGAACACGGTATTGGCGACCTCGGAGATCAACTGCTGCGTTCCCGCGGCGCCCCCCTGGGCCTTTCTGTAGATGCGATACGCTGTCACGAGGTCCTCGTTTTCGGGATTGGCCTGCCAAGTCAACCTGTTGATGTATTCCTTGAAGAATATGAAGTCATTCTCCAGCCTTTGGACCTGAAAGGCCGACGGCGGAAACAGGGCCGGATAATCGCCAAATGAATTCGGTCCCCCGGCGTACGCCTTCAGGCAGACGTTGGTATTTCTGAACTTCCCCTCCCAGGAGGTATGGAGGTCGTTCCAGGTTTCCCCGTCTTCGCTAACGTAGCTTTCTCCGGCGTTGGCCACGGCCCGGCTGGTATAAGCCCGCTGAGGCTGCTCGGAAGGGATGGGATAGGCGTAGCCGGCGGTCGACAGCTTGACGGCGACGGAAAACGCCTGGTTGGCGGCCAGCGGAATGGCCTTGTCCAAAGGGATCGTGAAATAGCCGGGAGAATCAAGATTACCGGCCTGGGAGCCGGCCAGGGCGCCGCTCCTCGGCTGACCGCCAACGACATCTGTATAGACTAGATCTCATAGGCGCTTGACGCTGACGCCGAATACAAACCGACCGCCGTAGGGGGGCATCCGAGGAGGCCGCGAAAATATTGGCGAACCAGCCCGTTTCCGTTCCGTAACCCAGGGAATTCACCCAACCCAGAGGGTCATATTGATAGATGACCTCGTGGAGGTTCAACGGTTCAGCTCTGACGACGGCGCTGACGTCCTCGGTCGCGAAATACCTGTCGTAGTACGAAATATAGAAGTAGCCGTCCTCCCCCCACTCGGCTCCCCAGCTGTTCTTGGCGATGAACGCCCCGTTACCGGCAGGCGTCACGCTGAACTCTTCTTATCGAAATTGTCATTCCAGCCGACAATGGCCACGGCATGTGCGCCTTCCCTGGTCCCTGTGTTGTAATAGGCGCAATGATCGGGGGCGTAAAAGACGCTCTTATAGTACATGGTCGCGTACACGGCTCCATAGCTCATCACGGAGCTCTTGATGAGATCATTATCAGAAGCGTCGTTCCTGGGTGGAAGGTAGATGATGTCCTGGACATGCTGCTTGGCCGGCCCGGCCGCCCCGGCGGATAGGTAGATGAAGGGATCGTCCTCCTCACTGATCGGGCCGCTCCACCGCGCCAGATAGGCCGTCGACATGTAGATTTGTCCCCCTTCGCACGGGCCGTTGTCATACCCGTGTTCATCGATCAGGTTTTGCTCGGAGAAATCCCAGTTCTCGGAGGGCATGAGGTAAGATTCGAGCGACGCCAGGGTGGCAAAAGCCCAACAACTGCCGCGGAGCCCTGGTTTCTGGCCGCCGTGAGCTTGTTTCTGGAGCGCAAGTCGTAGGCGGCTGGGAGACTGGCGGCAGACATCCGGGTGATCTGGCGGCCTTTAAACTCGGAGCCGGCCTCGAACACATAGTCCGGCAGGTCGAGAAGATCCGCCCGGCAGCTTATGGCCGCCGACGACCCAGCTTGAGATGGGACATGTCATGAGGGCTCGGCGCCAAGCCCAAGGGGTGACCGTCCTCGGCGAATCGAGACCGTTGCAGGAGACTTGGTTGTGTTTGCCATTTCAGGAATTCCTCGTTGACCGGAGCCGCCGAAGGAGGTTGCCCGGGCTCTGGGCCAGGCCGGAGATAATCGGGAACAGGATAACGAGGAAAAAAGCGATCCAGGACGCATTTTTTCTCATCCCCTTAATCCCTGCGGGCCTTGGCATTCCAAGCTCTGCCATTAGACAAGACGGGCCCCCGGTTCATTCCTGATTTTCTTTTTGGAGGTTGACGGATTGAGGGGAGGACCCCGGCCATGGTGCGTTCACCCGGAGCTCGAACAAGCCCCACGGCGGCTTAATCCGGAAGGCGCGGGCCGAGCCGAGACAATTGTCATGTCGAGCCGGCGGGGAAACCCAAAAAAAAGTCAGCGGTCCCTCCCGGCCCCCCGAGAGCCGGACGAGGCCCCAGAATTTCGCGGCCTTGGGGGCTTCGGGTGTCATGTGGTCGCCTCCCGGTCCGCCGCCCCTGTCCCACCCCGTGCCGCCTCCCATGGGCGGCAGGCCGCCCAGTGGAGGTTTTGCTCATCGTTGGCGACACCCAGCGAGGCGTCGCCGCCTTCGATCATGGACAGCGAGCCCCGCAAGTCCTCGGCGCGGCCGTCTACCACGATCTGAGCCAGGGGAGGCAGATTCTCCAGCATGTAGAGTCGCTGGGAACGGCACCCCGGCAGACCGAGCACGGCCAGGCTCAGGAGAATTATGCCGGCCCGGGATCCTGTGTTCTTCATGTCTAGTCACCCCTGCTGAACTAGAAGGTCGTCCCGATGGCAAAGCGAAAGGCGAAGTGCGAGGTCTCGTAGTGTACGAGGCGGTTGTTATAGGCTAGGATCAGGCGGAACGGAACGCGCAGGGCGGGGACGAAGATCCTGAACTCCAATCCCGTCGACGTGTAGAGATTGTCCAATCGCACTTGCGCATGACGGGAAAACGCGTTGCCTGCGTCGAAGAAGAAAATGCCGGAGAGGATGCTGCCGACCGGGATGGTGTATTCCGAGTTGAAGACCAGGGCCTTCTCGCCTCCCATGTTGATGCCGTCGCTGTCCAACGGGCCGACGCTGTAGATCTCGTAGCCCCGGATGGACCGCTCCCCTCCGAGATAGAAGCGCTCCCAGAACGGCACGCTCGAAATCCCCAGGGGCCTGATGAACTCGTAATTCAGATGGAGGCCGATGACGCTTCGCCCGACGACGCCATGGTAAAACGTCCATTCGAATCGCGGCTTGACGTAGCTGATCTCGCCGCCCAGAGGTCCGCCCGCAATCTTAAAACCCACCAGGTAGAGAGAACCGCTTGTCGGCGCCAGCGGACTGTCGACCGTGCTCCGGTACAAGGCGGTCGACAGGCTGCCGACGCGGTAGTCGCCGTAGCCGTAAGTTCCGCCATAATAATAGGGATTGTAGTATCCGCCCGCCGACGCATCCTCCTCGCCGCTCGTCGGCCCCACCGCGATGTTCTCATATCCGTAGGTGACGCTGCTCCGCCAGAACCCACTCACCCTGAACCCGGTGCTTAGATTGGCTCCCCGGGACTTTTGGGTATAAAGGTAGGGATAATACGTATAGCGGTCGAAGATCGTGAACCCGAGACTGACCGGCAGGTCGAACACGTAGGGCTCGGTGAAACTGAAGGAATAGTTCTAATCCTCTTGCCGTATTGAGCCATGAGTTCCAGGCTCTCTCCCGTTCCCAGGAGGTTAACCGTCGAATAGCTCCCGGCGATGAAGGTCCCTTCGTAGCCGCTGTAGCCCGCCGAGAACTGCATGTTGTTCCGCTGGAGCTCTTTGACGCCGAGCGAGACGTCCACTTGGCTGGGGTCCTCATTGTCTGGCCGGATATCCGGGTCTTTGTCGACGTCCACGAGACCGAGCTGCTTGAGCCTCAGGACGCTGTCCTTGAACATCGCCAGGCTGAAGCGATCGCCCTCGCGGACCAGCATCTCTCGCCGCAAAACCTTGTCCCTGGTGAAGGTGTTGCCCTTGAACTCGAGCCTATGGAGATAGGCCGCGTCCCCCTCCTGGATATTAAAGACGACGCCGACGCGCTTATGGACGGGGTCGAGGCTCTCCACCGGCATCACTTGAGCGTAGATATGGCCGAAGTTGCGGTAGAGCTCGACGATCTTCTCGACTGCCTGTTCCCGGACCTTGGAGCTGTACCAGGCACCTTCCTCGAACTTGATCATGGACCTCAGGTTCTTGGCCGCCGGAGCTTGTTCCCTTCGACCGTGACGTCTCCGACCCTGTACCGCTCACCCGCCTGCACGGGGATGACGATGCTCTTCATGGTCGTTTTCTGGAAGAAGATGTTGCGCCGGGCCGTGTCGCTGATCCTGGGCTCGAGGACGGTGGCCTCCATAAACCCGCTCTCCTGGAGCTTCGTTTTGATCGCGGTCAGGTCAGTGCTGAGTTTGTTCTGCTTGAAGGTGTCCTTGCCGGCCACCCAGGTGAGGACATCGTGCTTCTTATTGTCCTTCATCGCTCCTGCCAGCGCGTCCCTGTGCAGGCCGGGGCTCCCTTCGAAGATGACTTCCCCCACCCTGGCCAAGTCTCCTTCCTTGACCTGGAACGTGATGCCGACTTCGCTTGGCCCCAGCCTCGCGACCTCGGCCGAGATGTCTCCGCGGGCCAGGCCCTTCTCTGCAGGAGCGTCCCGATCGTCGTTTTGACTTTCTGGACCTTGCTGGGGCTGTAATAAGAATAGGGGAGGATGTGCTGGTCTTTCTCCTTGAGCGTGTTGACGATATCGTCCTCTTTGACCTTCTTCCCGGTCTTGAAAGTAATGTCCTTAACGACCGGGTTCTCCTCGAGTGTGATCCTGACGATCCGGCCCGTGTTCCCGGCTTCCGAACCGATCGTGATGTTGGCAAAGAAACCTGTGACCAGAGCACCCGGAAATCCTTCCGGAGCGCCCCCTCGTCGAAGAACCCGCCCTCGCGCGCCGTCAGGTAATACAGCACGGTTTCGCGGCTGACCCGCGCGTTTCCCAGGATCTCGATCTTCTCCACGATCTCCTGACCCAGGGCCGGTGAAGCCAGGCAGGCGAGGAGGTAGACGGCGGCCAGTTTCTTCAACTCTTTTGGCGAGGGCGAAGCTCAGGCCGATGTTGAGCCCGAGGAAATCCTGCTCGTTAAAATCGTCCGTCCCGAACCGCTCCGGGTTCCGGGGAAAGACGTAGTGGTACATGACTTCGACGAAAACGGCGAGCCGGGAGGAGACGTTTTTCTGGGCACCCACCCCCGTGTTGAGCCCGAAGCTGTTCATGGCGAACGTCTGGGTCGGGTCGGCCGGCGCCGGCCAGGCGGCTCCCCACAGCGGCTCCTGGCTGAACCTCCAGGGGTACAATCCCCCCCCGAGTGTGACGTAGGGGTTGATCCCGAAACCGGTGCTCAGGATGAACGTCGAGTTCCACGGTCAGCCTCATGACGTTGAGGGCGGGCCGCGGTCCCTTTGTAATCGAGAGGCCGGTACTCGGTCTTGGCCGACAGCCAGGTCAGGCCGTAATCGGCGCCGACATAAAAGTAATCACTGACCCGGTACCTGAGCCCGCCGGCCAGGCCGGCCCCGAAGTTGACCGTATTGCGAAGCCTCGTGACATCGTTAAAACGGCCGCCTATGGGCATGACTCCCCCCGGGCTGAGACGGAAGCTCCAACGATCGAGGAACCCCTCGGCGGTGCCTTGGGAGAAGACGGTCAGCAGCGCGGCGAGAAAGAAAAAGGTGCGTTTTTTCATAGGAATCTCAGTTGGGGGTGATCCTTTTGATATCCCACTCATAGATATCGTTATCATCGACCTGGAAAGAGATCGCAGCCACCTCCCGCCCGGTGCTTAAGTTGACGGCGGCCAGGAATCGCTCTCCGAAATCGACCTGCATGATCCACCGGCTCTCTCCCCTTTCGAGGTTGAATAGCCAGACCCCGTCCATGGAAATGGCCAGCTTTTCCCCTTGAACCTCGGTCCAGTCATTGGTCACGAAGATGCGCGGCGCGGGGTGGATCGTCCAACTGTAATCTGATTTCGCCTGGACATCGATGGTCGTGGAATCCATGAGATCCCCGGTGCCGGGCTCTCTGGCCTCGAGGGTGTACTCATGGTAGAGCGTGACGTCGTCGATCTCGATTGTCGTCCCCCACCGCAGCGTGAACTGGAACGACCCGTCCAGGTAGATGTCCAGGGCCTCGCCGTAACCGTTCGTGATGGAGATGTCGGCCTCGCCGTTCCCTTTCGGGCTGGTCGGGCTCTTGAGAGCCGCCCCGAGGAGTCCCAGGATGCCGGCCAGCGCCAGAAGGCGCACGATGCTCCACTGGAGTGCGGCGGACTTGACGCCTCTCATAGCGCGTCGTCTCCTGCGTGTTTCCTGGCGTTTCGACCGCCGAAGTAATACGTGATCCCCACTCGGACGCCCAGCAGATCCTGGTCGCCGAAAGCTCCGAACCTGGCCACGTTGCCGACGAAGACGCGATGATAACGGACTTCGCCCAGGACGTAGAGTTTCGACCTGAGTTTGACCTCGACCCCCAGCCCGGCGTTGACCTGATGGCTGACGTCCGTGAATTGCTCGTGCCGGTCTGCGGGCGCCATCCACATCTCCCCGCCGAAGACGGAGGAGGAAAACCACCAGGGACAGACGCCGTAGCCGGCCGTGATAAAGGGCGAGACGCCGCGGACGTTCGGGAGATGATAGGTCAGGTTCAGGGAGTAGAGGGGCGCCACGAAGGCCGGCTTGTGGTCGATCCAATCGGGCGGCCTGGTCTCCTTCCGGAAATACATCCAGTTGTAGCTGAACCCGCCGTCGATGAACAGTGAATTGCTGATCCTGTACCGGAGGTTGAAACCCCAGCCGGCCCCCGGAAGTACGGTGCGGTCGAGCGTGGCCGAGGTGTTGTAGTTTCCCTTGCGGGACAGCAGCGTGCCGACCTGGAAGCGACCCCGAACCGGTCCAGGAGGCCGGCGTTCGCGGCCGCCGGCACGAGCGCCGCCAGGACCACGGCCAGGGGAAAGACCCGACGGGTCCTCAGCCGCCTTTTCCCGGCGGCCCGGCGGTCAGTTGATCGACCACGAATATGTCTTGTTATCATCGGTCGTGATCGAGGTGGAAGCGACCTCCTTGCCGTCGCTGGCCTTGGTCGCCTTGAGAAAGTGTTCCGTCTTGGAGACATTCATGATCCAGCGGCTCTCAGCGTTCGCCAGTTCGAACTGGACGACATCGTCCATCGTGATCCGGAGAGTGACACCGTACTTGTTGGTCACGTTGATCGACGGGGAGCGCCGATGGTGTAGGCATGATCTGTGTACGACGTGACGTCGATCGTCTGTTCATCGACCACGGTACCGCTGCCCGCCAGCCTGCCCTGGAGCGTGTGTTCGTTCAGGCTGACATTGTGGATCTTCTTCGTGTTGTTCGCTCCCGTCCCCGTGGCGGACGTCCCCAGCGTGAACTGGAGACTGCCATCCATGTAGATGTCGAGGATCAAGCCGTAATCGTTGGTGCAGATGATCCTCGCTTCTTCGGATGTCTCGGTGGCTTCTTCCGTCTTGGGGCCGAACAGGCTCTCGCAGCCCGGGAGCAGAAACACCAGGGCGGCGGCGAGGGCCAGCGCCGGCGCCGCCAGCCGGCGGGCTTCTCCCTTCTTCATCCGACTTGTCATTGATGACCTCACTCGCAAAATAGGTCGTTAGACAGTCGGAGTCCGGGAATCATTCCCCAAGGCGACGGATTTCCGCGGGCCGGGTCAATCCGGGAATCCCGGGAATAAAGCCGGGTTCCGGATTGTCTAATGAACCTGGGAATAGACCTTCTCGTCCAGGCCCGGCCGGCCGGGTTTTACGCGGGTTTGAAGACAGCGCATCGCTTGGCGCCGCTTCGTCGTTGTTGTATAAGGAAGGAAAGTATTCAAACCCATGGAGCACAACGAAGACGAGATCGTCCGGAGAGCTAAAGAGGGCCACGAGGACGCGCTGAGGGAGATCATCGAAAGATACGAGCACCAGGTGGCGGCCACGGTCACCGGCATCTTGGGCAGCGGACCCGAGGTCGATGATGTGGGGCAGGAGACCTTTGTCCAGTTTTTCCGGTCGCTGCACCGGTTCCGCGGCGATTCGCAGGTCGGCACCTACATCACCCGGATCGCCATCAACCTGTCGTTGAATGAGCTCAAACGGCGAAAGCGATTCGCCGCGTCATACGATGATGACCTCCCGGAGAACGCCGCGGGCCCGCGCAGCCAGCGCGACCGGGAAAATGCCGCCGACATCAAAAGGATGATCAGTGACGGCTTGCAGCAGCTCCGGCCGGAGTTCAAGTCGGTTGTCGTCCTCCGGCTCATCGACGGGTTTTCGACGAAGGAAACGGCGGAGATGCTGAGCCTCGCCCAGGGCACGGTGCTGTCCCGGCTGGCGCGCGGACAGGCCAAGCTCAAGGAGATCATCGGGGACATGATCGAGGACAGGTCATGAGTATGAGGTGAGGGATGGATAAGAGGATCTTGAAGCTTCTGTATCGTTCACTCGATTCTCCGCTCAAGAAGAGGCAGGAGGACCGGTTGAGCAGGGCGCTCGCCGGGTCGCCGGAGCTCAGGAGGCAGCGGGACGAGATCATCGCCATGAGACAGGCCTTGGCCGACGGCGCCGGGCGGTCCTTCCGGCCGGGATTCGCCGACCGGACCATCCGCAGGCTAAGATCCGGCCCGGAGCGGGAAGACAGCCTGGCGGCCTTGGTCAGGGCTTACGCCGGGGCCTTCAAGCCGGTGGCCATCGCCGGTCTCGTCATTCTGGCCGTCTTGGTATCGTACAACCTGGCGAACAGGGACTTGATGCCCCGGGATGCCATATTCTACGCTTCCGACCTGGCCGTCGAAAAGCTCCTCCGCGTGCCGGTGTTCTGATCGAGGAGGCTGGCCATGAACAACAAATGGAAAATCGGGATTCACATCGCGGTCACGCTGATCATCGGCATCGCCATCGGCGCGATGCTCAACCGGGCGCTCGTCCGGCACTGGATCAGGGACTCGCTGTCGATGCGCGGCGCCGGCCTGCGCGCTCCGGGCGGAGAGCTGCCTTTCAAACCCACCGATGCGGCGCAGGAGGCCAAGATCCAGAAGGTCCTCGACCAGCACGCCCAGAGGCTGTCCGCTATCCATGACCGGTACGGGAAGGAGATCGAGGCCTCGTTTAAATCCCTGAAGTCCAGTCTGGACCCCATCCTCACGCCCGAGCAGAGGGCGGAGTTTGAAAAAACGATCCCGGGGCCGCCGCCTCGGTTCGGGCGGCCGGGCGGCTTCCCGGGCGGCAGGGGACCCGGCGAAGAAGGACCGGGCGGTTTTCCGGGCGATCGTGGGCCGGGAGGCCCTGTTCCAGGCGGCCCCGCCGACCGAGGGCTGGGAGGCCCCGGCGGGGGCGGTCCGAGAATGGGCAATTTGCCCTTCACCCGGGGGCCCCTGGCGGGTCAGTTCGGGTTGGCCGTCATGAAGGCCGAATTGAAGCTGTCGGAGGAGCAGGCCGCGAAGATCAGGTCCATCCAGGTTGATTTCGAAAAGAAACTGTGGACACCGGCCAGTCCCGCTCCTCCGCCCGGCCCCGAGGAGATGAGAAAAGTCGAGCAGGACCTCCAAGAGGCCATCCTGAAAATCCTCACGGACGAGCAGAAAGAAAAGCTCGTGAAGCTCAGCGAGCGCGGTTTGGGAGGGCCCCGGGGACCGGTGCCGTTTCCGTGACCCGGGCGGAGTTGACCATTCGCCAGAAATGACTCTGTCTCGGGCCCACCGGCAAACCGCGGGAATATTTTGAGGCGGGACCTTGTCTAATACGTAAAGGATCCATCAAAGCCCCTCTACACCCCTTCTTCCATTGCCACAGGGGCCGGGGAAACCCGGCCCCTTCTTTTTGTGCGCCCGGCAGGGCGCACCTGCTTTAGGGTGCAAGTCCCGAACACGCCTGACAGGAGGAAGTGTTAGCCGGACGGCAAGGGTGCCCGTCGCGAGGCGGGATCTGAAGGAAGCCGCAGGCAAAACGCCGGCCCGACGAACAGGAATCGCATCGAGGCGGCCGCGCGGGATAAGAAGGCAAATATCTTCGACGTCCCAATCCCTGTCCGGAACGCGCGGACGTATATGCGGCGGGTATAGGCGGGACAGCAGGAGCGCATTACCCGGGGAGATCTGCCCGGTTGCCCAGTGGCTACCGTCTTCGAGAGGGGGCGGGAAGGACCGGGCAGAAGTCAGCCGAGGCCATAGTAGACCCCTCGACCGGGTTGAAGGGCCGAACAGGACGAACCGATAGGAGGACCGAAGCTTCGATGACGAGGGAGACGCCGGAGAAGAGGGCTGAGAGGCCCGAGCCCGAGCGGGGGAGATACGGCCGGAAGCCGAAGGACTCCGAGAGGGAGGCGTCAAGCGTCACGGCAGGGACGGAACCCGACTATCCGGATGATGGAGGATGGCTGGACGCGGTGGTCGAACGCGAGAACATGATCCAGGCGCTCAAGCGGGTTCGAGGGAACAAGGGCAGTCCGGGGATCGACGGGATGACCGTCGAGGAACTGGGACCTTACCTGAAGAGCCACTGGGCGAGGATCAAGGCGGAGCTTGCTCGGAGGCCGCTACCAACCGCAGGCGGTGAGGGGTGTTGAGATCCCCAAGCCGGACGGCGGGAGTGCGAAAGCTTGGCATCCCGACGGCGGTGGACCGGTTGATCGGACAGGCCGTGCATCAGGTGATGGCCCCGGTCTGGGACCGGACGTTCTCGGAGGCGAGTTACGGGTTCCGGCCGGGGCGAAGCGCGCATGCAGGCGGTTAAGGCGGCGACGGGATACGTGGCGGAGGGCTGGCGCTGGGTCGTGGATATCGACCTGGAGAAGTTCTTCGACCGCGTCAACCACGACGTGCTGATGGCGCGGGTGGCGCGGCGGGTCAAGGACAAGCGGCTGCTCGGGCTGATGCGGAGGTACCTGCAGGCGGGGGTGATGAAGGACGGACTGGAAACGGTCCGGACGGAAGGCACGCCGCAGGGCGGCCCGCTGTCGCCGCTGCTGTCCAACATCCTGCTGGATGACCTGGACAAGGAACTGGAACGGCGCGGACATCGGTTCTGCCGCTATGCGGACGACTGCAATATCTATGTGCGGTCGAACGGGCGGGAGAGCGGGTCATGGCGTCGATCACCCGGTTCCTGGAGAAGCGGTTGCAGCTGCGGGTCAATCGCGACGAAGAGCGCGGTGGCCGGCCCTGGGACGCAAGTTCCTGGGCTACTCGATCACACGGACAGAAGCCCGCGCTTGACGGGTGGCGCGTCGGTCGGAGAAACGGCTAAGGAAACCTCGGCTCATCTTCCGGCAAGGCCGCGGCCGCAACATCCGAAGGCTGATCGCAGACGCTGAACGTGAAGCTGCGGGGATGGATTCGATTACTTCCGGCTGGCGGAGGTGAAGACCGTCTTCGAAGAGCTGGACCAATGGCTCCGGCGGAAGCTCCGGTGCATCCTCTGGCGGCAGTGGAAGCGCCCGTGCGACCCGGCGACGGAAACTGATGAAACGCGGACTGACGGAAGACCGGCCTGGCAGTCGGCCTCGAACGGGCGAGGACCCTGGTGGAACGCCGGAGCCCCCCACATGAACAAGGCCTTCCCAAACGCCTACTTTGACCCGCCTGGGACTCGTGACACTGCTGGACAGCTATCCTCGACGTCCGTACAGGCGTCATGAACCGCCGTATACGGAACCGTACGTACGGTGGTGTGAGAGGACGGGGGGCGCAAGCCCCCCTCCTACTCGATCATTCGATCAACCCGCGGCCGGTGAGCTTCAGGAAAACGTCCTCGAGGCCGGCCGGCCGGGTCAGGTAGTCCGGAAGGTCGAGCTCGACGAGCTTCTTCATCATGTCGTGGCCGTCGCGGCAGTAGAAGAACAGCGTGTCGCCCACCCGCTCGTGCCCGCAGGTGTACGACCCGAGCTCGGCGACGAGCCGCTCGTCGTCCTCTTTCGGGGCGCGGACCTCGATGACCACCCGGCCGATCTCGTCGGCCACGAGCTGTGTGGGCACGCCCTCGCGCAGGAACTTTCCCTGGTGCATGACGACGATCCGGTCGCAGAGCTGCTGGGCCTCCTCCATGTACTGGGTCGTGAGGATCAAGGTCGCGCCTTCGTTCTTGAGCTGGCGGAGCCTCTGCCAGATGAGATGCCGGGCCTGGGGGTCGAGGCCGGTCGTCGGCTCGTCGGCGACGATGATCCGCGGACGGTTAAGCAGCGCCCTGGCCACGAGCAGCCGCCGCTTCATCCCGGTCGAGAGGGCGTTGATCCGGCTGTCGCGCTTGGCCTCGAGCTCGGTGAACTTGAGGAGCTCGGCGATCCGCGTTTTCGCCTCTCGACGTGGGATATCGAAGAACTTGGCGAAGATGATCAGGTTCTCGAAGACCGTGAGGTCAACGTCGAGCGTGATCTCCTGGGGGATAAGCCCCGTGATCTTCTTGATATCCCGGTTGTCGACGTGCGCCGGCAGTCCGTCGACGGTCAGCGTGCCCGAAGTAACAGGGGAGACGCAGTGGATCATCCGGACGGTCGAGGTCTTGCCCGCGCCGTTCGGACCCAGGAAGCCGAAGCATTCCCCCTCCTGGATATCGAACGAGATCCCGTCGACGGCGGTGAGGTCGCCGAATTTCTTGGTCAGGTTCCGGGCGGAGACTATAGTCTTCATGCTCGGTCTATTTTATCACGATAGGGGAGCGGACGACCCGGAACCCGGTATAGTCCATGGCCGCCGACCCCGTCTGGGCTTTCGGGTCCGCCGGCCTGTCGGCCGATCCGCCCATCTTCTTTCCGGTCCCGTCCTTGGCGACCGCCCATTCGGCCGCGTTCCCGCCCAGGTCGAAGACGGGCTCCTCGTCATCCTCGCCGGCCCCGTTGAAGCTGCCGGCCTCCTTGAGGAGGGGTGCCCCCGGGCCGAGCTCGGCCGCCTTGGGCTCGAGCTTCCGGGCGTCGTCCGGGTTGAGGGCGTAGCCCGCCCAGTAGTCGAGAGTATTTTCACCGCTCAGGCCCTCGTTGAGCTTGGCCGCCTCGTCCTCGTTCGGCAGACGCCAATTCTCGCCGGTCGTTTTAGACAGCCACTCGGCATAGGCTTTGGCCTTCTCGAAGGATATGTTGTTAGCCGGGTAGTTTTCTGTGCCCGGCGCGAACGCGCAGGCTGGGTCAAAAGCCGCGAACTGGGCGCGGGTGACCTCGAACCGGCCGATCTCGAGGTTGCCGCGCTTCACGACTTCGGGAATGAGGACACCGGCCGTTTTCCCGGCTGCGCCGTACTTCGTCCCGACGCGGGCGACGTCCTTCTTCCGGAGCGCCTGGCCGAGGGGCGAATCCTTCTTCAAGGCCTCGTTCCCGGCCTTGAGGGTCTTGAAGAAGTACCGGTCGAGCCAACTCATCTCTTCTTCGACTTTTCTCAGCTGGTGGACGTATTGCCGCGGGCCGTGCGGCTCGCCCGGGAAAAGCAGGAACTTCACGGGCACCTGGCCGAGATGATAGAGGGCCCGGTAGTGGGTCCAGCCCTGGCTCGTCGGGACATTCCGGTCTTCGGTGCCGAAGAAGATGATGGTGGGCGCCTTGACCCGGTCCATCTTGAAAAGCGGCGACATCCGAACGTAGAGATCGGGGTCCTCGAGGGGCGATTTGCCGAAATAGTAGGTATCAAAGGCGTGGCCGAAGTCCACGTTGGCCCAGTCGCTGATGAACTCGACATCGCCGGCGCCGGCCGAGACGACTTTGTACCGGTCGGGGTTGGCGATGCTCACGGCGATCGACAGGATCGAGCCGTTCGACCAACCCAGCGTCCCGATCCGATCGGGATCGACCAGGCCGCGGGCAATAAGACTGTCCACGCCCTTTTCGATGTCCTCGACCGGATAATCATAATAGTGGCCGCAGCAGATCGACTCCACGAACTTGAGCCCGTAATTCGAGCTGCCGTGGTAGTTCGGGCACGAGGACGAACGCCCCGCGCTGGCTCAGAAGCTGGTGCGGGTAGGCCCAGCCCTCGTCCCAGGAATCCAGGTCCGCGCCCGCCGGGCCGCCGTGGGGGGCCGTGAGGAGCGGGTATCTCTTGCCGGGCTGGTATTTTTGAGGATAGAAAAGGATGCCCTCGACCTCTTCGCCCAGGGCGCCTTTCCAGCGGACGACTTCCGACTTCGCTACGACTTTGTTCTTGAAGCCGGAGTTGAGGTCCGTGATCTTGGCCGGATTGGTCAACCGGTTTCCCTCGAGACCGGCCCGGTACCACTGCGTCGGCAGGCTCGGCGTCGAATGCTCGTAAACCAGGGTCTTGGCGTCAAGGCTCGCGGCGAAATCGAAAAGGTTCGCGGTGTGTTCGCCCTCGATGTCGAGGCGCTTCCAGGCGAGACCCGTCTTGATATAGCGGGCGGGCCGGTACCGGGAGCCGGCGGCCAGCAGCGTGATGAACCCGTCGGGCGCCGCCGCGAACCCGCTGCCAACGCCGTTCTCCCAATCCAGGTCGACCTTGACGTCCCGGCCCGAGGCGACGTCATAGAAATAGACGAGCGTGATCGTGGCCTCGAGAAACCTCGGGTCGGTCGAATAGGGGGCGAGGACGTAGGCCCCGCTTCCGTCGCGGGCCCATTCGATCTCCTGGGGAACGACGCGCTGTCCGGCGAAGAGCGGCTTTCTCTCGCCCTTGACGAGGTCGTAGAGAAAGGTCTTCGGCAGGGTCTTGTGGTCCCATTCGTAGCTCAGGTACTCCTCGTGAACGGTCACGGCGAGCCGGCCGTCGGGGGTCGTCGCCCAGCGCTGGATAAAATCCGTGTTTTCGGTGAGCCGCGCAACCTTTTTGTCCTTAATGCTCAGCTTGAAGAGCCGGACGGGGGGCTCGTGGTCGACGTCGTCCACGACCCGCGTCGCATCTTTCTTCTTCTTGAGTTCCTGTTCGTAAAGCGCCGCCTCTTCCTGGGCGCTGAATATGATGTTATCGTTTCCGGCCCAGCGGTAGCTCCGGATGTCGCGCGCCAGCTCCGAGGCGGGGTAGGGCTCGCCGCCCGACGGATCGATCAGCCACAGCTGGGTGCGGGCTAGCTCCGGCTTCGGCTTGGGGAGGGGACGGCTGCTGGTGAAGGCGATCAGGGCGCCGTCGGGTGACCATTTCGGCTGGCCGTGGCTTTCCGTGCCCCGGGTCAGCTGGATCTCCTTCTTGGTCTCCAGGTTGGTTAAAAACAGGTTCGAGAAGCTCCCGTTTTTATCCTTGTCCATCCGGGATCTCACCCAGACCGCCCATTTCCCGTCGGGAGAGATTGCCCACTGGGATGCTCTCTCGGCCAGAAGGAGGTCATCCGGCGTCCACGGAGTTATTTCCGTGTCGGCCGCTTTGGGAGCGTCCTGGGATGCCGCCGGGCCCGCCGCCACTGAGAAAATGACGATCAGGCTCAAAGCCAGGCAACGAGTGAATTCCGGCCTCATGACGACCTCCTCGATCGGGAATGAAGTCCAGATATTACCCTAAAATCGGGAGATTGAAAATCTCTGCCCTTTTTGCGCTGCTATCCGGCAGGACGAATCCCGCGGGGCAGGACGGCGCCGGTTCGGCATGCCGCGCGCAGGGACCCGCGCGGCCCTCATGATCCCCCGGTCAACAGGGAGAACGAACATATAAGGCCCGTCGAAGACTGAGCTGATGTGGCTGGCATGTTTCTTGCTACTTAAAAAAGCGGGCGCTTTCTGGGATGTTGTTGTCGTGCGCCTGATTTCGAGACAATACAGAAACTGAAGCAGGAGGATGTCATGATTGTCAGGCAGTCATCGGCCGTCTGGGAGGGGAACCTCAAGCAGGGGCGGGGGAGAGTGAAGCTGGCGAGCGGCGCTTATGAAGGCCCTTATACCTATCTTTCGCGGTTCGAGCAGGGCCAGGGAACGAACCCGGAAGAGCTCATCGGGGCGGCCCATGCCGGCTGCTTCTCGATGAAGTTCGCCGGCGATCTCTCACAAAAGGGCTATGTCCCCAAGAGCATCAAGACCACGGCGGCTGTTTCCCTGGACATCGTGGGCGGCGCCGCCCAGATTACGGGGATCAAGCTCCAGACCGAAGTCGACCTTCCGGGGATCGACGAGAAGCTCTTTCTCGAGATCGCCGAAAACGCCAAGGCCACCTGTCCCGTCTCCAAGGCCCTGGCGGCGACGCCGATAACGCTCGAAGCCAAGCTTCTCCGCTGACGGCACGGCCCCGCCGTCCGTCCGGCACTCGTTAGCGCGAGGATTTGATCTCGTCCCAGACTTTTGTATAGAGCGCGTTGGCTTCGCCGAGGTCGGCGATGATCTCGCTCCTGGCCCGGACCTCCGGGGCCATGAACACGCCCGGGTTCTTCCTCAAACTGTCATCGAGCAGGGGATAGGCGTCCTTGTTCGGGCACAGATATTGGAGAAATTCCGTGTTCTCCGCCGCCACGGCGGGATCGTGGAGAAAATTAATGAAGGCGTGGGCCAGGTCCGGCTGCGGGGCCCCCTCCGGGATGACGAGGTCGTCGACGGAAATGACGGTCCCTTCCCGGGGCACGGCGAAGGCCACGTCGGGGTTTTCCTTCTGCACCTGGAGGATGTCGCCGCTGTAACCCTGGACGACCAGGAATTCGCCCGAGGCCAGGCCCGTCTTGTATTGCTCGTTTTCGAATTTGGCGATGTTCTTTTTCCAGCGAATGACGACGTCTTTCGCCCGGGCCAGTTCCCCGGCGTCGGTCGAGTTGATGCTGCAGCCGAGGACCTTGAGCCCCGCCCCGATCGTCTCGCGCATGTCGTTGAGCATCGTCATCCGGCCCTTGAGGTCGCCGCGGTCGAACATCGACCAGGACGGCTGGAAGTCGCCGACCCGGCTCCGGAGATAGGCGATCACGGTGTTGACGACCATGTAGGGCACGGAGTGGTCCATCGCCGGGTCGACGGCGAGCTTCAGATACCCGGGGTCGACGTGGGCCAGGTTGGGCAGCCGGCCGCGGTCGAGCCTGAGGAGCATGCCCTGGCTGTTCATCAGGCTGACCATGTAGCTCGTCGGCGTCAGAATGTCGTATCCGGCGGCGCCCGCCTTGAGCTTGGCGTACATCGCCTCGTTCGAATCGAAGGTGTCGATGACGACGCGGCAGCCCTGTTCGCTTTCGAAGCGCGCCACGATCCCCGGCTTGAAATAGTCCGCCCAGGCATAGACGTGGAGAACCGGCCGCGACCCGCCGCACCGGGCAAGAGGGAGCGCCGCGCCGGCGACGAAGGCCGCCGTGACCAGCCACGAGGCCGTCCGGCGGAACCCGCCGGCGGACCTCATCCGGCCCCTCCGGGGACGCGGCGAGTCAGGCGCTGGCTGACGGCGACCGCGGCGAAGGTGACCGCGAGCAGGATCGTCGAGAGGGCGTTGATGAGCGGCGGCGAGCCGTACTTGATCATGCTGTACACCCGGATGGGGAGGGTCGTGGTTCCGGGACCGGCCACGAAAAAGGTGATGACGAAATCGTCGATGGACAGCGTGAACGCGAGCAGCGCCCCCGCCGCCAGGCCGGGCTTGAGCATCGGCAGCATGACCCGGCGCGCCGCGGTCCACCAGCCGGCGCCCAGGTCCCGCGCGGCTTCGATGACGGCGTAGTCGAAATCCTGGAACCGGGCCAGGACGGTCATGGCGACGAAGCTCACGCAGAAGGTGATATGGGCGAGAAAGATGGTGAACAGCCCGAGCCCGACCCGGGCGGCGACAAAGAACATGAGCAGGCTGATGCCGACCAGGATCTCGGGGGCCACGAGCGGCGTGTAGATCAGGATGTAATGAAGACGCTGGAGGCGGCTCCCGGCGAAGCGGTAAAGGGCGAAAGCCGCGACTGTGCCCAGGACGAGGGACACGGCGGTCGCTCCGGCGGCGATCAGGAGCGAGGTGCCGGCGGCGCGCCAGATCTCGGGCTCGCGGAGCAGTTGTTTGTACCAGACCAGCGAGAAACCCCGCCAGCCGCTGGCGAAGCGCGAGGCGTTGAACGAGTTGGCGACCAGGATGACGATCGGCAGGTAGAGGAAAAACAGCACGGCCGCGGTGACGGCGAGCGGAAGGCGGCTGCGCTTCATGTCCCAGTTCCCACGGCGGTCTCCGGGCGTTCCCGCCGCCGCTCCAGCGCCAGGACGGCGGCCAGGGGCACGAGCACCGCCAGGATGAGCAGCGCGGAGAGCGCGCTCGCCTGGGGGAGGTTCCGGTCCACGAACACCCGCTGGGCGATCCTGTTGCCGATCATCTCGCCGCCCGTGCCTCCGACCAGGTCGGGGATGACATAGGACCCCAACGCCGGGATGAGGACGAAAAGCAGCCCTGTCAGGAGGCCGGTCCGGATCCCGGGAAGGAACACCCTGCGGAAGGCCTGGAACCGGCTGGCGCCCAGGTCACGGGCCGCCTCGAGGAGCTCGAAATCGAACTTTTCCGCCGCCGCGTAGATGGGCAGTATGGTGAACGGGAGGTACGCGTAGACCGTGACGAGAACCACGGCGCCGGAGTTGTAGAGAAGCGGCGTGCCCGGCCCGGCCAGACCCGCCATGACCAGGAGCTTCTTGACCGGCCCCTCGGGATGAAGGAGGGACTTCCAGGCGAAGACGCGGACGAGGAAGCTCGTCCAGAAGGGGACGATGATCAGCATCAACAGCGCGTTCTTCCATCTTGCGGAGGCACGCGCTAAAAAGTATCCGGTCGGCGCGGCGAGGAGGAGACAGACGGCGGCGGCGGCGAGACTGATCCAGAGCGTGCGCAGGGCGATGGAGACGGTGACCGGACTGGCGAGCGCCTTCAGATTGGCCATGGTCCAGCCGCGGCCGATCCCACCGTACGGGTTCGGCGCCCGCAAGGCGATAGCGAAAACCAGGAGCGTCGGGATGACGAAAAACAGGGACAGCCAGAAAAGAGAGGGGAGGGACACGGCCCATTCGTGGATCCGCCGGCGAGCCGCCCTTGTCATCGGCTCGTCATTTTTATATATAGGGATGGTCGGTGTCAAATTCAATGGGATCCGCCGTGCAGCGGGGGAGTCCTGCCTTGTGGGACTGGGGAGATCCGTTTTGGCCTTTCCGCCAGCTTTCTCCCTGTCACAGCGTCCACGGCGGAAGGCATGTTTCTTGCAACGATTTGATCAAAGGGAGGGAAAAACTATGGTACCAGCCCTGAAGTCCGCTCTGTTGGCGCGCGGGGTGCCGCGCCGCGAGTTTCTCCGTTTCTGCGGGTTGATGGTCAGCACCCTGGCGCTTCCCGCGAGTTTCGTTGGGCAGGTGGCAAAAGCCCTGGAAAGCCGGAGACGGCCTGTCCTCGTCTGGCTCGAGTTCCAGGACTGCGCCGGTAACTCCGAATCCCTGCTCAGGTCGCCCCACCCCACGGTCACCGAGATCGTCCTCAACCTGCTGTCCCTGGAATACCACGAGACGATCATGGCGGGCGCGGGAAAGCGGGCGGAGGCGGCGCTGAAGCGGGTCCTCGACGAGGAGCAGGGAAAGTTCATCGCCGTCGTCGAAGGCGCGATCCCCACGGCGGAGGGCGGCATCCACTGCACGATCGGGGGGAGAACCGCCCTGGACATCGTCCGCGAGGTCTGTCCCAAGGCGGCGGCCACGATCGCCATGGGTGCCTGCGCCTGGGACGGGGGGTTCGTCGGGGCGGCGCCCAACCCGACAAAAGCCATCGGTGTCAAAGACGCGGTCCCCGGAATCCGGGTCGTCAACATGGGCGGCTGTCCGGCCAACGCCGTCAATATGGCGGCCTTGCTGACCCATTATCTCGCCTTCGGGACTCTGCCCGATCTCGACAGCTACGGCCGGCCGCTCTTCGCCCACGCGAGCTTGATCCACGATCAGTGCGAAAGACGGGCTCACTTCGACGCCGGGCGTTTCGTCGAGAAATGGGGCGACGCGGGACATGCCAAAGGCTGGTGCCTCTACCGGATGGGATGCAAGGGCCCCGTGGCGACCTACAACTGCCCGACCGTCCGCTGGAATGACCAGACCAGCTGGCCCGTCAAGGGCGGACATGGCTGCATCGCCTGCGCTTCCCACCGTTTTTGGGACACGGCGTCGCCGTTCTACCAGCGGTTGCCGTCCGTTCCCGGGTTCGGGGCCGACATCACCGCCGGGAACGTCGGGCTGGGTATCGTGGGGGTCGTGGCCGCCGCCACCGCGGTTCACGCGGCCGGCAGCCTGGTGCGGGGCGCCGTCCGGGGCGGGCGCGCGCAGAAGACGCCTCAAGCCTCACGCCCCCAACCGACCAAGAAGGAGGAATAAATGCCCAAGATCGTGGTCGATCCCGTCACCAGAATAGAAGGACATCTCCGGATCGAGGCCCAGGTCGATAACGGGCGGATAGCCGAAGCCTGGAGCTCGGGCACCATGTTCCGCGGCATGGAGCTGATCCTCCGCGGCAGGGACCCGCGCGAAGCCTGGCTGTGGGCCCAGCGCATCTGCAACGTCTGTACCATGGTCCATGCCATTGCTTCCGTGAGAGCGGTCGAGAACGCTCTGGGCATCGAAGTTCCCGACAACGCCCGGATCATCCGGAACATCATCGGGGCCGCCCAACTCATCCAGGACCATGTCATCCACTTTTATCATCTTCACGCGCTCGACTGGGTCGACGTCACCCTGGCTCTTAAGGCCGACCCGCAAAAAACGGCACAGCTCGCCTCCTCGATTTCCGAGTGGCCGAACTCGAGCCCGGAGCACTTCCGGAGCGTGGCAAAGCGCGTCCAGACGCTTGTCGACAGCGGACAGCTCAGCCTGTTCGCTTCCGGCTATTGGGGACACCCGGCCTACCGCCTGCCCCCGGAGGCCAACCTCCTGGCCGTGGCGCATTACCTCGAGGCGCTGGAGTGGCAGCGGAAGTTCATCCGCATCCATGCCCTCCTCGGCGGGAAAAATCCGAACCTCCAGACGTTCCTCGTGGGCGGGATGAGCACCGCCATGAGCAGCGACGCGCCCGAGGCCGTCATCAACCCGGAGCGCATCGATTTTCTCAGGAAGCTCGTCGCGGACGTCGAGACGTTCGTCGCGCAGGTCTATGTCGCCGACGTCCTGGCCGTCGCCCCCTTCTATCCCGAGTGGTTCAAGCTCGGGGAGGGGACCGGGAATTTCCTGGCTTACGGCGATTACCCCTCGGTCAGCGTCAACGACCCGACCAGCCTCTTTTTCCCGCGGGGCATCATCCTGGGCCGCGATCTCTCCAGAGTCCATAGCGTCGACCCGGCCAAGGTCACGGAGTACGTCACGCATTCGTGGTACACCTACGATGAGGGCAACCAAGCCGCCAAGCATCCCTCCCAAGGCCAGACCAATCCCGCTTACTCCGGGCCGAAGCCGCCGTATGAATACCTGGATACGGACGCCAAGTATTCATGGCTCAAGTCTCCCCGGTACGACGACAAGCCTATGGAAGTGGGTCCTCTGGCGCGGGTGCTCGTCGCCTACGCATCGGGGCGGAAGGAAGTCGTCGGCTTGGTCAACGCCGTGCTGGAAAAGCTCAAGGCGCCGCCGGATTACCTTTTCTCCACGCTCGGCCGCACCGCCGCCCGGGCCATCGAAACCCTGGTCCTGGCGTCCCAGATCAAAGCTTGGGTGGAGCAGCTGGCCGCGAAGCTTGGCGGGGGGGATACCCGCATCCATAACGGCGAATATTGGGACCCGGACACTTGGCCCAGGTCCGCCCAAGGGTTCGGCTACCACGAAGCGCCGCGCGGCGCGCTGGGGCACTGGATCGAGATCGAGGACAAGCTGATCAAAAATTACCAGTTCGTCGTGCCCAGCACCTGGAACGGGAGCCCCAGGGACGCCAACGGCCGTCCGGGGCCTTACGAAGCCGCCCTGGTCGGGACACCGGTGGCCGATTCCGAGCAGCCCGTCGAGATCCTACGGACGATTCATTCCTTCGACCCCTGCCTGGCCTGCGCTGTTCACCTCACCGACCTTCGCGGCCGTTCGCTTGGCAAGTCGAAATTCCGGTGACGTGTCATGGACGCCAAGTACGACCTCCACACGGAGCCGCTGCCCGGCACCCCGGGCTCCGAGCTCATCAGAAGCTATATCTGGGAAATGCCGGTGCGTGTCACCCACTGGACGACCTTCCTGGCGATCGTGGTCCTCTCGGCGACGGGCTACTACATCCACGACCCGTACTTTATCGTTCCGCCCCGGGCCCCCTTCGTGATGGGGACTGCGAGGTTCATCCACGTCGCGGCGGGGTTCGTCCTGCTCATGTCGTTCCTGGTGAGGATCTACTGGCTTTTTGCCGGCAACCGCTGCGCCCGACTGAGCGCCTTCATTCCCACCCGCCGGTGGCAGTGGCGGCAGATGTGGCAGATGTTCAAATATTATTCCTTCCTCCGCTGGCGGCCGGTCGGCCGGGTCGGGCACAATCCCCTGGCCGGCATCACCTACACGGGCATCCTCATCCTCATCTTTGTGAGCATTTTTACGGGGTTCGTGCTGTTCAGCTGGACGGCCCAGACCGGGTTTCTGAAAACGGTCTTTGGCTGGGCCGCCGTCGTGTTCGGCATCCAGAACATCCGCCTGGTCCACTTTCTCCTCATGTATGTTTTTATCGCCTTTGCCATTCATCATGTCTACAGCGCCGTCCTCGTTTCGATCGAGGAAAAGAACGGGCTGCTCGAGAGCATTGTCACGGGGTATAAGTATATCCCCGAGGCGGAGCTCCGGGCGGATGAGTGCGCGGGCCAGCCGGCGCCCAGATCGGGGGCGGCATGAACGGGGAACAAAGACCTGCCGTCGCCGTCCTCGGGATGGGGAACCTCATCTATTCCGATGACGGGGCCGGGCTGAGGGCGCTCAGGCAGCTCGAGAAGGATCCCGCGCTGCCGGCTGGCGTGGATATCGTGGACGGGAGCGCCGCCGGGCTGCCGGTCGTCAACCTGATCGAGAACGCCGAGCGGCTCCTGATCCTTGATGCCGTCCACGTCGGGGCCGTGCCCGGAACGGTGGTCCGGCTGGACGACAGCGACCTGAAGGAGATCTCGGGCGGAGCCCACGTCCATGAGCTCGGGGTCTCCGACCTGATCTCGGCCTTGCGGCTCATGGGGAAGATGCCCCGGCAAATGGTTCTTCTGGGCATCCAGGCCGATTCCATCGCCCTCGGGACGGAGCTCACTCCGGCGGTCGAATCGGGCCTGCCCCGCCTCGTCTCGGAGAGCCTCAGCCTGCTCGCCGAGTGGACAAGATAATTAAGGCGAATTATTACTAGCGGTCGAGCATGAACCCGTCGTCGCCGTGCCAGGAGATCCAGACCGGGTCGTTCCAGCGGATGGGCTTTTCGTCGAGGAAGTACCGGGAATGCTGGCGCAGGACCTGGATCCTGAGGCCATGCGCCCGCACCCAGTATTTCGTCGTCGATCCGAGGTAGATCATGTCCTCGACGACCGCCGGGATGATGTTGAGGCGGGGGGCGGGATCGGGCGTGTCGCGCGAGATCCGGATCTTCTCGGGCCGGATGCTCAGGTAAACCGGGCTGCCCGCCGGCTTGGCCTTGTCGTTGAAACCCACGACGCCGTCGAGGCCGCCGATCCGGACCCGGCAGTACTCCTTGTCCTCGACCGCGGTCACCTGGCCCTCGAGGAAATTCGTGTCCCCGATGAAGGCGGCCACGAAGCTCGTCCGCGGGGCCTCATAGATCTCCGCCGGAGCGCCGACCTGAGCGATCCGTCCGGCTTCCATCACGGCGATGCGGTCGCTCAGGCTCATGGCCTCGCCCTGGTCGTGGGTGACGTAGAGGAAGGTGATCCCCACCTCGTCGTGGATGGCGTCGAGCTCGATCAGCATGCGCTGCCTCAGCTTGAGGTCGAGCGCGGCCAGCGGTTCGTCGAGGAGAAGAACCTGCGGCTTGTTGACAAGAGCCCGGGCGATGGCCACCCGCTGCTTCTGTCCGCCGGAAAGCTGAGCCGGCTTTTTAAGGGCTTCGTCGGTCATCCGGATGAGACGGAGCATGGCCTCGACCTCCCGGCGGATCCCGTCCTTCGGCTTCTTCGCGACCTCGAGGCCGAAGGCGATGTTGTCCCGGACCGTGAGGTGGGGGAAAAGGGCGTAGCTCTGGAAGATCGTGTTGACCTGGCGCCGGTTCGGCGGCGTGTCGGTGATGTCGGCGCCGTCCAGGATGACACGCCCCTGGTCGGGCTGCTCGAACCCGGCGGCCAGGCGGAGCATGGTCGTCTTGCCGCAGCCGCTCGGCCCCAAGAGCGAAAAGAATTCCCCCTTTTTTATCTCCAGGGAGACGCCGTCGACGGCTCGGATCTCGCCGAACCGCTTGGCGATGTTCCGGAATTCCAGAAATTCGCTCAACTGTCCGTTGTCCTTCGCCCGGTTATCGGATCGCCCGTCGGCGTCCCTATTCTGAGGGCAACGCGGACAATTTTCAAGAAAAAGCTGGGCCCGCACGTCGGGCGCGGCAACGATGCGCGAAGGGGAATTTTCTTGAGGCCCGTCGCCCGGATGTGTACAATAGACTCAACTGCCGTCATCGGCGGGCAGGCTTCCGCCCGCGAGGAGCGGCGCTCTTTTTGGAGGATGGGGTGTGAAGATGTCCGCCTTGGAGGAGAACGGGAGAAAACCGGATTCTCTCCCCGATGAGTGGGAGGTCTGTTTCTTTTCCGACGCCGCCGATTACCAGTTCTCCCTGAAGTGCTTCGGCTCCCGGAGGAAAGCCCGGCGGTTCATGGCCAAGACCCTCAAGAAGAGCGGTTCCTTCTATTGCGCGACGGTCTCCAACGAGCGGCGGTCCGCCTTCCAGGTTTACTATTGGAACGGGCGCCGGCTCATCGATTGGAACGAGTCCTGGGTCCTCCCGAGACGCAAAGTCGTCGGCCTGGAGCTCGGCGACGACGGTCAGGCCGCCCCCAATGCGGCAGGCTAGAAATGGCAACTCAGAGCCGTTTAAAGTATACTATTAATATAGTTCCTATCGGAATACTAAATTATGATTGACATTTTTGGCGGAATGGTGTGAACTGAGCGGTCTTGCCCCGGCGGACGAGTGCAGCCATGAAGATCGCGTACCTTAACGGCCGGCGGCTCTACTATGCCTTCCTCGCCGGCGGCGACGCTGTCATCCAGGACCAGGACTACCTCAACAAGATCAATGTCTTCCCGGTGCCCGATGCCGATACGGGGACGAACCTGGCCGCCACCATGCGCTCGATCGCCGAGACCGCGGTGGTGAGCCGGTCGATCAAGGCGACGTTGCGGTCGATCGCCGACGCGGCCCTGGCGGGCGCCCGGGGGAACTCGGGCCTCATCTTCGCCCAGTTCCTGCACAGCCTGAGCGACGAGATCCCCCCGGAACAGCGCCTCACGACCCGGTCCTTCGCCGAATCGGCGCGTCGGGCGGTCCACTCGCTGCAAAAGGCGATCATGACACCGACCGAAGGCACGATGCTCACGGTGATGCGGGAGTGGGCCGAGTCGCTCCACCAGCACGCGCCCCGGACGGCCGATTTCGTCGACCTCCTGGCGCGCTCCCTGCAAACGGCCCGGCAGTCGCTGATGGACACGCCCAAGAAGCTCTCGGTCCTGGCCAAGGCGGGAGTCGTCGACGCCGGAGCCAAGGGGTTCGTGGACTTCATCGAGGGCGTCCATCACTTCACCCGGGCCGGCAAGCTCAGGCTGATCCCGCAGCCGTCCGCCGTCCCGGCCCGGCTCGAAGCCAAGATTCATTCCTTCAAGCGGCCGATCACGCATCGCTATTGCACCGAGGCCCTGCTCCGCGGCGAGCGGCTGGACCTCGACGCGGTCCGGAGCTTTGTCCGGTCCTACGGCGATTCGGCCATCGTGGCCGGGTCCGCCGAAAAAGCCCGGTTCCACGTTCACACCGATTCGCCCGCCGAGCTGTTTTCCAGGATCGACACGGCCGGCGAGGTCATCCAGGTCAAAGTCGACGACATGCGGCGGCAATTCGAGGCGAGCCACGGCCGGAAATGGCCGGTCGCGCTGGTCACGGACTCCTCCTGCGACCTGCCCCCGGAATTCCTCGACGAGCACCAGATCCACATCATCCCCTTCAACGTGTCGTTCGGCGACCGGCTCTTCCTCGACAAGCTGACGATCACTCCCGACACGTTCTACACGTTTCTCCGGACGAGCCGAGTCCAGCCGCAGACAGCCCAGGCGCCGCTGGCTGTCGTCCGGGGCCTGCTCTCCTTTCTCTCGACCCATTACGAATCCGTCATCCTGCTTCATATCTCCGAGAAGCTGAGCGGCGCCTGCGCCTTCGGACGGCAGGCGGCCGCCGCTATCGAGGGGAAGAAGATCTCGGTGATCAACACCCGGAATCTGTCGTTGTCCCTCGGCCTGATCGTCAAGCGGGCCGCCGAGGCCCTCGCCTCGGGCGCGACCCACGACGAGATCGTCGCCCAGGCCGAGACCTGGATCGCCAAAACGAAGGTCTGGGTCGACGTCGGGACCGTGAAGTACCTGGTGCGCGGCGGCCGCGTCAGCCCGCTGAAGGGGCTGCTGGCCCGCCTCCTCCATATCAAGCCGGTCATCGTCCTCGACGAGGAAGGGAAGTCCGCGCCCGGGGATAAATCCTTCACCCGCGGCGGCAACATGCGGAAAATCATCGGGCGGGTCGAACGGCTGGCGGCGGGCGGAAAGGTCTGGAACTACGCTGTCGTCCATGCCCAGAACCCGGCCCGCGCCAAGGCCTACGCGGACGTCCTCGAGACACGGTTGGGCCGGCCCCCGGCCTTTGTGATGGAAGTGTCTCCGGTCATCGGCGTTCATGCGGGCCCGGGGGCCATCGGCGTTTCCCTGATGCTCGAATAGGACAAAGGAGCCCGGAGGAATGGGCCACATTATCATCGTCGCGGCGCTGGCCGTTTTCATTTACATGACCGCCGTCTTCGCGGCGGCGCTTCTCTGGCGCGACAACTCGATCGTCGACATCGCCTGGGGGCCGGGGTTCATCCTGGTCGCGCTCCTGACGTTCCTGATCGGTAAGGAACAGGGGCCCCGTCAGATCCTCGTCACGGCGCTCGTCACGATCTGGGGATTGCGGCTGGCCGCCCATATCTTCAGCCGGAAGCGGGGAAGGGGAGAGGACTTCCGGTACGCGAAATGGCGCCGCGAGTGGGGGCGCTGGTTCGTGCCGAGAAGCTACCTGCAGATCTTCATGCTCCAAGGGCTATTCCTCCTTGTCATTTCCTACGGCGTCATGCTCGTGAACGCGTCGGGGCCGCGGGCCCTGGGAGCTCTGGATCTTGCGGGGACGGCGGTCTGGCTGGCCGGGTTTTTCTTCGAAGCGGTCGGCGACGCCCAGCTCGTGAAGTTCAAGATGGATCCGGACAACAAGGGCAAGATCATGACATCCGGGTTGTGGCGCACCACCCGCCATCCGAACTATTTCGGGGAAGTCGTGATGTGGTGGGGGATCTTCCTGATCGCCCTGTCCGCGCCTTCGGGTTGGACCGCCGTTGCCAGTCCCCTGATGATCACGTTCCTGCTCCTTCGGGTATCGGGCGTGACCATGCTCGAAAAACAGTATGCGGGAAACAGCGAGTTCGCCGAGTACGCGCGCCGAACGAGCGCCTTCATCCCCCTCCCTCCGAAGCGCGAAAAAACTTCTTGACTTTTCTATCTACATCTCGTATTGAGTATCGCGAGGACCCAAGATGTTGTGCCAATGGGGCGGCGCTTGACTGGGGTCCGGCAGATATCGTCAGGGAGCTAACGTTCCGCTCTTGGATGAGAGAAGCGAAGGAGGGCCAGGAGAGGGAGGAGAGATAATCTCCTTTGCCAACTCCCTTTTTCGACCCGGTTTCCGCCTTGGATGAGGCCCTCCTTCGGGGTAAAACCTTTTTCAATCCTTAACGCATATCCGTTATAAATTTTCTCAGTTCCGGGGGCAATCGCCGTTACAGGTGGAAGAGGCGGTGATTTTCCGCTCCCGTCCTTCACCCCTAAAGAGGAGGGAAGTCCTGTCCGCTGCCTTGCGTCGCCGCGCGCCGGTGTGATAGGATTCCGCCACGATTTAAAGGAGCGAAAACATGAAAATCAAAGAATTCATCAAGGACAAAGTCGCCGAAATCCAGAAGACCGTCGGGAACGGAGAAGCCATATCCGCGCTGTCGGGAGGGGTGGACAGTTCCGTCTGCACCGTCCTCGCCTGGCGGGCGCTGGGCGACACGCTCAAGGTGATCTTCATCGACGACGGCCTGATGCGCGAGGGGGAGCCGCAGCAGGTCCGGGGGGTTTTCGGGAAGCTGGGGATCGAAGTCGAGATCGTGAACGCCCGTGATGAATTCTTCGCGGCGCTCGCGGGCAAGACTGACCCCGAGGATAAGCGGAAGGCCTTCCGCCAGACGTTTTATTCTGTCTTCGGCCGCGAGGTGAAGAGGAGCGGTGCGAAGTTCCTCATCCAGGGCACGATCGCGCCCGACATCATCGAAACCAAGGGCGGCGTCAAGACACAGCACAACATCCTCGAGCAGATCGGGATCGACCCCGAGCGGGGATTCGGGTTCAAAGTCATCGAGCCCATCAAGGAGCTCTATAAGCCCGGCGTCCGGCAGGTCGCCAAAGAGCTGGGCTTGCCCGAGTCGATCTACCAGCGGATGCCGTTCCCCGGGCCCGGGCTGATGGCCCGCGTGCTCGGTGAGGTGACGCCCGAAAGAGTGGCCATTGTCCGGGCGGCGACCGTGATCGTGGAACGGGAGATCCGCAAGTTCAGCCCCTTCCAGGCCTTCGCCGTTCTCCTCAGCGACATGGGGACGGGCATCGAGGACGGAAAGCGAAAGTTCGGGCACATCATCATCATCCGCTCAGTTGAGAGCAAGGACGCGATGACAGCCAAGGCGACGCCCCTGCCGTGGGAGGCGCTGATGAAGATGTCGCGCCGGATCGTCAAGGAGGTCCCGACGGTGACGCGCGTGGCCTACGAGCTGACGCCCAAGCCGCCGGCCACCATCGAATTCATTTAGCCTGGTGCTGTCTCGCGATAAACTTGGCTTTCAAACTGAATTAAGAAGACGCACCACCGCGGGGGAGTTCTGAGGGGGACGGCGTCGTTCCCCTCGGGGATCGAGCGCAGAGAAACGAAGCGCCCAGGGGGACTTGACTCCCTCCTGAGGTGTCCCGTCTATGCGGAGGACTCTGGAAAGAGATTTACGAGACGGGATCACCCGCTCGGCCTATTCGTATAAACGCCCATGAAAACGGAAATCACCAAAACAAGGTGTTTATACGAATAGGCCAGGCTACGAGAGTGCTTTGAGGAACCGCTCGGCGGTCAGGGGAGCGCTGCCCTCGAAGTGGTTGTTGAGGTTGAGGTAGGTCAGCACTTTCGACCGCCTGTTGTGCCGGACGATCCGGACGGCGTCATCAATCCGGTCCGGCTTGGGGGAGATGACCGTGTTCCAGACGCCGCCCGTCTCGGCCTCGATGTCCGCCCTGTCTCCGCCGTGAAGGCGGATGACCGAGAACGGCGCGGTGACGGGCTTGAAGCGGTCGAGCAGCTCTCCGATCCGCGGCATGTAATAACCTTCGAGATAGACGAACCCCAGCTTGTGCCTCTCCAGGAAATCGAAAAACGCGGGCGAAAGATAATTGGGATTCCTGATCTCGACGGCGTATTGATACCCCTTGGGCGCCTGGGCAGACGAAATCGCCGAACCGCTCGAAGAACGCCTCCTTTGACGGCATCTTCTGCCGGTTCAGGTATTCGAACTGGAACATGACCGGGCCGAGCTTCGGCCGGAGCGGCTCGATCCTGTCCAGAAATTCGCGCCAGAACTTCGGATCGAGAAAGTGCGGGTTGGGCTGTCCTCTCACCGGCCCGCTCGACTCGCGGTCGTAATAGTGCGTCAGTGTAACGGAGTTCGGCGCCTTGACCGTGAAGACGAAATCGTCCGGGACACTCGCCGCGTAGCGTTTGGCGACCGCGGTCTCGGGGAGCTTGACGCCCCCCGGGAACAGGCTCCAGAACCACTGGTCGATCTCGACGGTGTTGAAGAAGCGGGCGTAGTCGGCGAGATAATCGTCGGGCCGGTAGTTCTTTCCCGCTTCATAGACGAGTCCCTTCCAGGTATCGTACTTCCAGGAGCACGTGCCGAGGCGCAGCCAGGGCCGGTAGCCGTCGGGTATCTTGGCGGATATCACGCTTTTATTCTGGCACGCCGCGAGGTTTTCGGCAATCGCCTGAAATAGGGGACGGTCCTATTTAAGGCATCGCCATCTTAGAAGGGCATTTCTCTGGCTGTCAAAATAGGACCGTTCCTTTTTCATGCGGCGGCCGCTCGGGTTGACGGATCCGCCAGGACCCTGCATTATTTAATGGGGATGTTTCAGATGACTCATATTTCCGCACGGCATCGCCCGCGGCGCGGCTGGGGCGCGCTGGTCCTCGCGGCTTTGGCCGCTTCCTGCGCGGCGCCCCGGACGGCGACCCTGCCCGCGCCGCCTCAGCCCGCCGAGCGGCCCGGCCCCTGGGACACGACCTACGCCGTCTATGATCCCGAGGACTTCGGCCCGGAGCAGCCGCTTCCGGACCTCATCAGTGAATACCGTCTCCGCCTCCTTGACGGGAAGATCAGGGATGCCAGGCTCCTGCTGAACAAAGCCCAGCGGCGCCTGGAGCTTTGGGTAGGCCGCCGGATGGTCAAAGCCTATAGGGTCCAGCTGGGCGGGAACCCCGTCGGCCGCAAAGTGCGCCAGGGCGACGAGCGGACGCCGGAAGGCGAATACTTTATCTGCCGCAGCGGCCTGAGCCAATACTGCCGGGCACTCTGGATATCCTACCCCAACCTCGATGATGCGCGCCGCGGGCTGGAGGCCGCGGTTATCGGACGAAAAGCTCATGACGGCATCGTCGAGGCGCTGAAAAGGAAGGACTGTCCTCCCCAGGATACGAAGCTCGGCGGCTACCTGCTGCTCCACGGCCAGTTTCCCGAGCACACCGCGAAGGAGGCACGGGAGCGGAAAGCGCGCGGCCTCACGCCGCCCCCGGGGCTCGAGATCGGCGACATCGAGCCCGCCGGCGTCGACGAGTTCTACGACTGGACCCAGGGCTGCGCGGCGCTGTTCAACCCCGACATCCGTGAGCTCTATGACCTTATTGCGGTCGGCACGCCGATCAAGATTGTCGCCGACGGGCCGATCACCGTGCCTGCGAGCCGGTGAGTCACGGGCCCGAACTGATGGCCAGCCGTGAGCCGGGCAGTTCGGGACACCGGTAATTCGGGACACAATACCAATTCACCGAATTTCCCCGCGAACAGCCGCAAGTGCACGATTCGATACCGGCTGGACCATTTTAAAAGATAGGGAATTGATAGGCTGTCACCAGTCTGAGGAAATGGGAAATTGGTATTGTGTCCCGAATTGGGATGCTCTTATAATCTTTCTCTTATTGTGCCGTCATCGAGGAGGCCACATGAAGCGGACGACAACAGCATTTATCTCGCTCATCTTGTGTCTGGCTTTATCGCTGCCGGCGGCGGCCGGACCCCAGCTTCGCGGCAAGGCGCTTTACGATGCCTGGGAGAAGCTCGAGATCGCCAAGACCACCGGGATGACGCGAGTGACCTGGCTTCCCGACGGTCAGGGATGGCTCGAAGCGGAAACCGACAAGGCAAGCTCTGCGACTGTTTTCTACAAGGTCGATCCTAAAACTCAGAAAAAAAGCAGGCTTTTCCTGCCCGAGGTCGAGGCCTCCATCGTCGCCGAATACAACACGCTCACCAAGAAGGCCGCCGCGGGCCTGCCGTTCCCGACCTTCAGCTATCTCCCGGACGACTCCGGCATTTTCTTCCGCGTCGGGCCCGGCCAGGAGTTCGTCTATTTCTTCAAGGAACGGACCATGCGGAAGCTCGACCGGCCGGCGGGCGCACCCGCCCCCGCCCCGTTCGCCGAGCGCATTCCGCCGGAATTCATGCCGTTCATGAGGCGCGGTCCGGCTCCCGTGGCGCCCGGCTGGTCGCCCGATTTCACCAAGTACGCCTACTCCAAAGACTTCGATATCTGGATCTACGACCTGGCCACGAAGAAAGAAGAACAACTCACGACCGGCGGCTCGGAAGAGCTGATGAACGGCAAGACGGACTGGGTTTACCCCGAGGAGTTGAGCCAGCGGGAGGCCTTCTGGTGGTCGCCCGACGGGAAAAAGATCGCCTACCTCCAGTTCGACGAGCGTGCCGTTTTCAATTATCCGATCCTTCACGAGATGACGCCCGACCGCAAGCCCGCCTTCGAGGCGAGCCTGGAGCTCGAGCGGTATCCGAAAGCGGGGGAGCCCAACCCGACCGTTAAGCTTTTTAGCGTCGATTTGGCGGGTAAAAAGCCGGTCGAGATCAAGACCGAAAGCGGCCCGGACGTCTACCTCACGCGGATCGTCTGGCGCCGGGACGGCAGCGAAGTCTTCTTCCAGCGGCTCAACCGCCTTCAGAACCGCCTCGAGCTTAAGGCCGCCGACCCGGCGACGGGCGATGTCCGCACCATACTGGTCGAAGAGGAGCCGTGCTTCATCGAGCTCCACGACGACTTCCGCCCGCTCGCCGACAACAAGCACTTCATCTGGAGCTCGGAGAGGACCGGCTGGCGGCACCTGTACCTCTACGATCTTACGGGCAAGCTGGTCAACGCGCTGACGGGCGGGGAGTGGGAGGCCGAACGCGTCGACCTTGTGGACGAGACAAACCACTGGCTGTATTTTTCGGCCGCTGACAACTTCGGGCTGGACAGCCACTTCGGCCGGGTCCGGCTCGACGGCTCGAAGCTCACCCGGCTGACGGAAGTATCCGGCACACACCGCGTGTCGATCGATCCCGCCGGGAGGTTCTATGTCGACAGCTTCTCCTCGCTGACGGAGCCTCCGGTGGCCGACCTCCACCAGGCCGACGGCAAGCTCATTCGCCGCCTCGCTTCGACGGACGCCGCCAAAGTGAAGGAGCTCGGTCTCCAGGAGCCCGAGCTCGTGAAGCTCAAGGCGGCCGACGGGGCGGCCGACGTCTACGGCATCCTGTTCAAGCCCGCGGACTTCAGCCCCGGAAAAAGGTACCCTCTCTATGTCCAGGTTTACGGCGGCCCCTCGCACCGGAACAGCAATTCCTATCAGACGGCGGGACCCAAAGCCCGGCTCGCCCAGCTCGGCTGGCTCGTCTGGGAGCTCGACGGCCGGGGCACGACGCGCCGCGGTAAAAAGTTTCTGACTGAGACCTATCTCAGGTTCGGCCAGGTGGACGTCGACGACCAGGCCGCGGGCATCAAGCAGCTCCGCGAGCGGCCCTACGTCGACGGGACGCGCGTCGGCATGACGGGGGGATCATACGGCGGTTACATGACCTGCATGTCGCTTCTCCGCTATCCCGACGTCTATTCCGTCGGGGTGGCGGCCTCATCGGTCACGGACTGGCGGAGTTACGATTCGATCTATACCGAGCGATACATGCGTTTGCCCGACCAGAACACAGAGGGGTACGAAAAAGGCTCGGCGCTCGCCTACGCCAAAAACCTCACGGGGAAGCTCATGCTGGTGCACGGGACGATCGACAACAACGTCCATGCCGGGAACACCGTCCACCTCATCGACGCCCTGCACCGGGAAGGGAAGAATTTCGATGTCATGTTCTATCCCGAGAACCGCCACGGCATCCGCGGTTTCAGCTCCGACCACTTGGGTAAGCTCCGGCTGGACTATTTTTTGAGGAACCTCAGGCCGGAGAACTGGGATGACGCGCTGAAGACGGTCTGGGTGGCGAGGCCGGCGGAACAGAGGCCGCCGCGGATGCCAACCTCGGACTGATGAAGGAAAACACCCCGAATCCGCCTTTCTCCCCGTAACCGACAAGGAGCTCCGGGACGCTTTCGATCCTCCTGATAAGCTACAGGACCCGTCGGGGTAAATGATGGGGCTTGGGAGGCATGCGTTGACTTTGGGGGGGCGAATCTGGTAATTTATGGCTCACGGCGCTATCGTCTAGAGGCCCAGGACAGGTGGTTCTCAGCCATCAGACCTCGGTTCGAATCCGAGTAGCGCTACCAATTCTCTCTAGAGAAATTCCCTGTTCCGCGTCTTCGAGGCGGTGAATTCTCTTGACAACCTCCCGTCAAATCGGCTAACTAGGTGTTAGCTTTTCAATGAAAGGAGCGAGGGAAGAAGCGGGGGCTTATTCCCTTTTTCCAGCTTGACGATGGAGACTATCGGCAAATACCGGATTCTCGGGACCCTCGGCAAGGGCGGCATGGGAATCGTCTACAAGGCCATGGACCCGGACATCGAGCGGGAGGTGGCCATCAAGACGGTGCAGTTCGACCTCCTCGACGAAGGCCTGGAAAAAGAAAACCTCCTGGCCCGCGTCGTCAGGGAAGCCAAGGCCGCCGGCCGTCTCAACCACCCGAACATCATCACCATCTACGACGTCTTCCGGGACGGGGACATGACGTACATCGTCATGCAGTACATCGACGGGCAGAGCCTCTATGCGCTCCTCGCTTCCGGCAAGTCGTTCTCGCCCCGTGAGATTCTGAACACCCTGAAGCCCGTCGCTGAAGCCCTGGATTTTGCCCACCGGAACGGGATCATCCACAGGGACATCAAGCCCGCCAATATCCTGATCGACAAGTCCGGCCGGCCTTTCCTGGCCGACTTCGGGGTCGCCCGGATCTTGACCTCGACGATGACCCAGACCGGGACGACCGTCGGGACCTTAAACTACATGTCTCCCGAACAGATCAAGGGACAGACGGTGGATTCGCGGTCGGACGTCTTCGCGCTCGGCGTTATCCTTTACGAGCTGCTCACGGGGAAGAAGCCGTTCGCCGGGGACAACATGTCCACCATCGTCTACCAGATTGTCAACGAGGATCCCCAGCCCGTTTCGGATATCAACAAGGATCTCCACGGCGGTTATGAGCGGGTCGTCGGCAAGGCCCTGGCCAAAAGGCCAGAAGACAGGTATCAAACCTGCCTGGAGATGATCGTCGACCTGGAGAATCCTGGCTTGATGGCCGAAGCCACCCTGGCCTACGAGATTGAACCGGGGGCCGGGCCGGAGCCACAAAAAAGAAAGACCGGCCTGTTCGTGGCGGCGGCAGTCGCCGTTGTCGCCGTCCTCGCGGGAGGCGCCTACCTGCTTTTCTCGTCGCGCCCGGCGAAATCGTCCGAGTCCGCCAAGAACACGGTAACCACCAAGACGGAAAAGCCGAATCCGGCCGCCCCTTCGGCCGCTCCCGTTCCCTCCGCCGCGCCCGCCGCCGCAGGTGTCGAAACCGCCGCTTCGGAAGACGGCGGCCTCGTCAGATTGCGGCAGAGCTTTGACGCTAAATCTTACGAGGAGACCGTCCGCTTGGCCAAGGCCGTCCTTGCCGAAGAACCGGACAACGCCCCGGCCCTGGACTACTTGAGTAAGGCCAACGCCGCCATCAGAGCTTCCGAATTAGCCCAGTCCCTTCAGTCCGGGATCGCCGCCTACGGCAGCGGCGACTTTGCCCGGTGCGTCGTCGAGATGCGAAAAGTCCTGGCCGTCGACAAGACCAATCAGGAGGCCCTGAAATACCTTCTCCAGGCGGAGACGGCTCTCGCCGCGCCGGAGATCAAGCGCCTGATCGAGAGTCACCGGGCGGCGGTTGAAAACAAGGATTTGCTCACCGTCCTCAGCTTCTACGATCCATCGATCCCCGCCGATTCCCTCCAGTCCGAATTTAAGCTTCTCTTCAACGGTTACGACGGCATCAAGTCCGTCCATTCCCAGGTAGCGATCAGCCTCTCCGGCGCGCAGGGAGCCAAGGCCGGTTTCTCGGAGCTCCTCACCGCGGTTTCCAAGAAAACCGGGCAGAGGGAGATCTACTTCGAGGGACAGAGGACATGGAGGCTGCGGAAACTGCAAACCGGCTGGAAAATCAGCGCCAGTCAATAGATTCCCCAGGCGGACAAGGAGCGAACGATGGCAGTCAGACGATGGCCTCGGCCAGCGGCGGTATTGGCCTCGCTATTCTTGATCCTTCTTGCTGCCGGCCCGGCTAAAGCCCAGGTCAAGGTCAGAGTCAGTGTCGACAGCGCCGGCATCAAGGCCACTCCCGACATCGGCAGTCCGACCCTGGTCAATCTCCCACTCGGCACGATCCTCGAAGTCGAGGCGAAAAAGGGGGCATGGTATAAGGTCACGACGAGCAAAGAGGGTATTGCGCTCATCGGCTACATCCATGAGATCCTGGTGGAGGAGGTCGTCGAGGGAGAGTCCACGAGTGCTGCGTCTCCGGGAAGACCGGTTATATCCCAGGAAGAGACCCTCGCCGGGATCGAGCTCAAGCTCAAGGAAAGCGAATCGCTGATCCGGGATGGAAAGGACCTGGACCGGGCGGCCGATAATCTCCGCCCGCTCCTCGCCAGGGCGTTTAATGTCGATGACCGCGCCCGCAGGAAGCAGATCGCCACCGAGGTTTATCTCTGGCTCGGGATCGCCTCCAGCAAACGTGGCGACAGTTCCGGGGCTTTCAAGGAATTCCAGAACATGTTTGCGGTGGACACCGCAACCGCCAGCGAGATGAGCCGCAACATCTCTGCGCCCGGCGCGGACAGCCTCATCGATCAGGCCGAAAAACAGTCCAGGGGCCTGGTCGTCGACTACTCACTGGAGATCACCTCCGAACCTAAAGGGGCGTCGGTCAGGATCGACGGGAAGGACTCCGGACTTACGCCCGGGGTTTATCGGAGTCCCGTTTCCAAGCTCAGGCTTGAGATCTCCAGGGAAGGCTACAGGACCTATACCGAAGACATCGTTCTTGTTCAGCCCACTACCAGGAAGGAAGTCGTCCTCGAGACCATCGGCCGGCCGGTGCTGTTCAGCTCGGTACCGACGGGAGCGCAGGTGATCGTCGACGGACAGGATTCGGGTCAGATCACCGACTGTAACTTGCCCAATATCGCCTTCGGTTCTCACGTAATAACCTTGAAGAAAGCGGGTTGGGCTGATCACGAGCAGAGCCTCGAGGTTCCCGCGGGAACAGACCCGATAGAAGTCCGGGCCGCTCTCGCTGCCGTGGACTATTCGGCCGGGATCAAGATGGGCGGGGGCGGGGCCAATATCTTCAAGCTGCCCAAAGCCGTCGCCTTTGACGGGGAGGGTAATTTCTATGTCGCCGACGAAAGCGAGTTCAAGGTGAAGAAATACTCCCCGGAAGGGCGCCGGCAGGTCACCTGGGCCGTCAATGGACGGGAACTCAGATCCCTGAAGAAGCCCGCGGGGATAGCCGTCGACGGGCGGGGATACTGTTACGTCACGGACGCCGAGCTCAACGCCGTCTTCAAGTTCACGAAGGAAGGGGTTTTCGTGGCCAAGTGGGGAAAGCCCGGCACAAAGCCCGGCGAGTTCACGGCCCCACTCGGGATCGCAGTCGACCGCGCGGGCGACATCTATGTGGCGGATTCCGGGAACAACCGTATCGTCATCTGCTCCCCGGAAGGCGCGGTCAAAAATGCCTGGGAAAAGACGGCGACGGGAGCGGACCAGTTCGTTTCGCCCGCGGGTGTCGCCGTCACGCCGCAGAATGAGATCGTCGTCATCGACCGGAGCCGGATTCAGAAGTTCAATACCCAAGGAGAGCTGATCGCCGACTGGGGGAAGTCCGGGACGGGAGACGGAGAGTTCAACCGGCCGCTCGGTCTGGCCGTCGACGTTCATGGCCATATCTATGCGGCGGATACCGGGAACAACCGGGTCCAAACATTCGACGCCGGCGGCAAGTTCGTCGCCAAGTGGAGAACAGCCCGCGGGGACGACCTGCAGCTGGTCGGCCCGGCGGCCGTCGCGGTCAACGCGAAAGGCAGCGTCTTCGTCCTCGAGACGGAGTCCGGCCGCCTCGTTGAATTCAAGGTTCCAACCCGATAGGGCCGGATCGCCGGCGCGGGCTGAAACAGCGCCGGAACATTGACAGCCCGGGCTTTACTGGTTTAGCATCAGCTGCGGAATTACGTTTGGCTCTCAATCAGCCTTTGAACCAAGGAGACGAGCATGAAAAGACGGGACTTCCTGAAGAGCGGCGTCGCGGGAGCCGCCTGCGCGGCGGCGGGCGGGATCCCTGGCCTAAGTTCACCGGCCTTCGGCGGTCCGCAAGCCGCTGCCGCGCCGCCCGCTCTGCCCACCGTCAGGCTGGGGACTCTCGAAGTCTCCCGCTTCATCCTGGGCTCCAACCCCTTCTGGGGCTACTCCCATAAGTCCAAGGCGCTCGACGAAGAGATGAAACGCTTTCATACCGACGAGCGCATCATGCAGATCCTGGACGAGGCCGCCGAGTGCGGCGTGACGACGCTCGCCAGCCCTCCCGACGAGCGCTGGATCAGGCTCTGGGCCCGCTACCTCGACAGGGGAGGCCGCCTGAAGATCTGGATCTCGCAATGCCACGGCAATCCCGACCAGATGATCTCGGAGATCGACCGCTCGGTCAAGGCCGGCGCCAAGGCCGTCTTCATCCAGGGCGCCCGGGTCGAGGAGCAGTATAATGCCGGCCAGTTCGATACTCTTCGTTCCTGGGTGGAGCGCGTCAAGGACGCGGGCCTGCCCGCCGGCTGCGCCGCCCATGACCCCACGATCCACCCCGAGCTTGAACGCCGGAAGTTTCCCACGGACTTCTATTACCAGTGTTTTTATTATGTGTCGAGGAGTGAAGATTACCCCGCCGCCGAGCGGGAGAGAGCCGTCGCCACCGTCCTCAAGATCGACAAGCCCGTCATCGCCTACAAGATCCTGGCGGCCGGCCGGCTGCCGGCGAGCGAAGGCTTTGAATATGCCTTCAACCACATCCGGCGGAAGGACGGCGTCTGCGTCGGCATTTACGCCCAGAAGGCCATCGACCAGATCCGCCAGAACGCGACCTACACCGGGCTCCTCTCGGCTTAGGTCCGCGATTCGAACCGGTTTCAACGAGAGAGGTCGCCCATGCTCAAAGACATCATAAAAAAGGAGATCCTGGAGACGATCACGAGCGCCAAGTTCGTCTTCACCTTTCTTCTTTGCGCGATCCTTATTTTGCTGTCCGTGTACACCGGCGTGACCACTTACCGCGCCGACCGGAAGGAATTCTCGGCCGCCGTCGCCCTCAACAAGAAAAACCTGGAGAGCCAGCCGAGCTACCAGGCCCTGGCCGGGCTGGGTACGAAGATCAACAAGCCTCCCCAGGTGCTGGGCGCCATCTCGAGCGGCGTGGACGAGGCGGTCGGCCGGGTGGCCTCGGTCAACATCGCTTACGACCCGAACCTCGTCGACTCCAAGTACGAGAGCAACCCCGTCTTTTCGGTGTTCGGGGCCCTCGACCTGACCTTCATCGTCAAGATCGTCCTCAGCCTGTTCGCCATCCTCTTCACCTACGACGCCATCGTCGGCGAGAAGGAGAGGGGCACGCTGAAGCTGACCCTTTCCAACCGGGTCCCGCGGGACAAGCTGATCCTGGGCAAAGTCATCGGCGGGTTCATCAGCCTGCTCATCCCGCTCATCATCCCCCTCGTCCTGAGCCTCATCCTCATCCTCGTCTATCCCGACATCTCGCTGTCCGGCGACGATTGGGCCCGGCTGCTCCTGATGTTCCTGATCTTCCTCCTCTACCTGTCGGTCTTTTTCACGCTGGGCCTGCTCGTCTCGGCGCGGACAAGCAAGAGCTCGACGAGCTTTCTCGTCCTTCTCTTCATCTGGGTCACTTTCGTCACCGTCATCCCCAAGCTCTCGGTGATGCTGGCCGCCCAGCTCAATCCCATCCCCTCGGTCCACGAGATCACCGCCAAGAAGGACGCCTTCCTGCAGCAGATCCAGGGCGGGGCCCAAAAGAAGGTCATGGACTGGATGAAGGAGAATGCCCCGAAGGAGGGCGAGGACCAGAAACCCTACCAGGATAAATTCAAGAAGTTCCTGGAGGATTTCCAGCAGGAATCGACCTCCAAGATCGACGAGAACAACGCCGCCCTGGAGCGCGATTACCAGGCTAAAAAAAGTTCGCAGCAAAACCTGGCCATCAACCTCTCGCGCATCTCGCCGGCCTCGGCCCTGACGTTCTCCACCATGAGCTTCGCCCGGACCGGGATCGACGAGCACGAGCGGTTCCTCGCTTCCATCCGCACCTACAAGCCGATCTTCACCAAGTGGGCGAATTCCCGGATGATGCAGAACATCAACTTCGAGACGGGGGAGCAGGCAAAAGTCGTCCTCGACGATATGCCCCAGCACCAGTTCGTAGCCGAGGGGTTGGGCAAATCGCTGGCCCGCGCCTTCCCCGATTTCGGGCTGATGCTCTTCCTGATCATCGTCTTTTTCGCCGGGGCCTATGTCTCGTTCCTGAAATACGACGTGCGTTGAGAGGCGACCGATGATCGAAACCATAAACCTCACCAAAAGATACGAGGACGGGCAGCTGGCCGTCGACCGTCTGAACTTCAAGGTCGAGCCGGGCGAGATCTTCTGCATGTTCGGCGCCAACGGCGCGGGCAAGACGACGACCATCCACCTCTTCCTGAACTTCATCCCGCCGACCGAGGGGACGGCGCTCGTCCAGGGCATCGACGTCACCAAGGAGCCGCTGCGCTCCAAGGATTACATCTCGTTTGTGTCCGAGAACGTCATGCTTTACGGGAATTTCACGGCCTACCAGAACCTGGATTACTTCACCAAGCTGGCCGGCAAGCGCGGCTTGACGAAAACCGACTTCGCGGCGGCGCTGAGGAGCGTCGGGCTCCAGGAGGAGGCCTTCGATGTCCGGACGAAGAACTACTCGAAGGGCATGCGCCAGAAGCTCGGCCTGGCCATCGCCGTGATCAAGGATGCGCCCAATATCCTCCTCGACGAGCCGACCTCGGGGCTCGACCCCAAGTCCGGCCAGGAGTTCCTGAACCTTCTCCTCCGGATGCGGGACGAAGGCAAATCGGTGTTCATGTCGACGCATGACATCTTCCGGGCGAAGCTCATCGCCGACCGCGTCGGGTTCATGAAGAAGGGCCGCCTGGTGATGATGAAGACGCGCGCCGAGCTCGAGGGCGCCGACCTGACCGAGCTCTACATCCAGTATATGGAGGACCAGCCGGAGTCGGCGACGGAGCCGCCGGCCGTCTGACGATTGATGCCTCTTACGAGGAAGCACCTCTTTTCGTATGATCGTGTTTTTTCGGGAATAGGGTCCTGTCACGGCGCGTCCCTGTCCGTCCTCGCGCCTCACCCGTCAAGAGAGGGGTCCCCGTCGCTCCGGTCGGGCAGGGACTGGCGCCGCGCCACCCTTTCCCTGTTCCCGTGGGCATCCACATCATTATAGAAGATACTTTCCTGTTGTGGCGCTTGTTGAGAATTGCGGGACATTCCTTACGATGAACAATGGAGAGTCTATAAAGGAGTTCAAAATGAGAAAACGCATCACCGCACTTTGTCTGATGCTGGCGCTCGTCGCGATCGGCGCCGCAACGGCCCAGGACAAACCGGACTTGGCGGCCGTCTATAAGATCAAGGACGAGGGCCTCAACCGCTCGCAGGTGATGGAGGTCCTGAGCTATCTGACCGACGTTCACGGTCCCCGCCTGGGCGGGTCGCCCGCCATCCGGAAGGCCGGCGATTGGGTCCAGAATAAGCTGACTGAATGGGGATTCGCCAATGTCCACGCCGAGCCGTACGAGTTCGGCCGGAGCTGGGAGCTCCGGCGGTTCCAGGCCCATATGGTCGAGCCGACTTATGCCCCGCTCGCCGGGTTCCCCAAGGCCTGGACCCCGGGGACGAACGGCCTCGTCCGCGGTGAAGCCGTGCGAGTCGACATCGCCACCGAGGCCGACATCGAAAAATACCGCGGCCAGCTGAAGGGTGTGTTCGTGCTGGCCCAGCCGCCAATCGAGCTGGCGCAGCATTTCAATCCCGATGCCAGTCGATATACCGGCGAGGAGCTCGAGGATCTGGTCATGATGCCCGAGCCCGGCCAGGAGAGCGGGCGCCGACGCCCCGGCGGGTTCGGCGACCGGGGCCTGGCCAGGAAGATCAACGAATTCTATGTCGCCGAAGGCGTAGCCGCGGTTCTCGACCCGGGCCGTGGAGATTACGGCACATTCATCGTCGCCAGCGGCGGCAGCCGCGCCAAGGACGCTCCCCCGGTGCCTCCCCAGGTGACGCTCGCCGCGGAGCACTACAACCGCATTTGCCGCGTCCTCGACAAGAAAATTAAGGTCACGCTGGAGATGGAGGTCCAGGCGGATTTCCTGAGCCAGGACCTCAACGACTTCAACATCATCGCCGAGCTCCCCGGGACCGACAAAAAGGACGAGATCGTCATGGTCGGCGGGCATTTCGATTCCTGGCTCGCCGGAACGGGCGCCGCCGACGACGCGGTCGGCTGCGCCGTGGCCATGGAGGCGGTCCGGATCATCAAGGACGCCGGGCTGAAGCCGCGGCGCACGATCCGAGTGGCGCTCTGGGGCGGCGAGGAGGGCGGCTTGGCAGGCTCGCGCGCCTACGTCAGCCGGCATTTCGCTTCCCGGCCTGTCCCCCCGGCTGACTTGGAGCGGGGGAGCGAGGAGTACCGGAAATGGACGGAGGCCAACGCCGCCGTGCCTCCGACGCTGAAGCCGGAGTATGCCAAGCTCTCCGGATACTTCAACTACGACAACGGCACCGGCAAGATCCGCGGTATCTACCTCCAGGGAAACGAGGAGGTCCGGCCGGTCTTTACGGCCTGGCTGGCGCCGTTCGCCGACATGGGGGCGACCACGGTGACGATCCGGAACACGGGCGGCACGGACCACCAGTCCTTCGACGCCTTCAGCCTGCCCGGGTTCCAGTTCATCCAGGACCCGGTCGACTACGGCACCCGGGTCCACCACACCAACATGGATGTCTACGACCGGATCGTCAGGGCTGACGTCATGCAGTCGGCGGTCGTCATCGCCTCGTTCGTCTATCACACGGCGATGCGCGACGCCCTGCTGCCCCGGAAGCCGATGCCCCAGGCAGGGGGCCTCCCGGGGTCCTTATTAGAGGCTAATTATTTCCGATCGAGCCACAACAGGAAGGGCATCTCGAAGTCGCCGAAGTCGGTTTTGACGGACTTCCCCTTGACTGTCCCGGCGTAGCGCCACAGGTTGGCGAACCCTTTACAGGGGATCGAAGAGTTCGCGGGATTCCAAGGCGTGATCTCCCAGCGCTCGACGGACGATGGATCAGCATCCATGTTGATCGCTTTGAACCAGACCCAGCCGACCCTTGAAGTGTAGCTCGCCTCATCGCAAATACGCTCGTTCTGGGTCACCCAGAAATCGCCCCTCTCCCGGGTGCAGAAATGGAGCCAGAACCGGACCCGTTCGACCTGGTCCGGTATCATGCTGATGAGGTTGTATTGGGGCGTGCCGAACTGCGTACCTATCCAGGTGTAAAACTTCACGTCCAGGACGGGCTCGAGGTCAAGCGTATCCGGGGGGGTTCGGGCTCTCATCGCGCGGAAGGCACAGCAGGCTGCCGTCGAAAGCCGTGGGGTTCTGAGGAGAGTAGGGCGGACGGACCCGGTTGACCTTGGGAAACTCAAAGATCGCCCGCCGGCCGGATTGCGGGCCGATCCATAGATGGAGGGTCCCGTCCTCATGGATATAGACGTAGAGGTCCCTCCCGTTGACGTACACCCCATTGCCGTCGCTGCGGATCATGTCCTCAGGGTAGTCCCGGAAAGTCGCTTTGAGAAGGATATCGTTCCTTCCCGGCTTGTCTTGGGACAGCAGTGAGCCGGCGGCTGTTAACAGGACAAAAACAAGGACCCCAATTGGAAATTGGCTTCGCCGTTTCATTTTACTCTCCTTTTATCTGAATCGGGGAGATTCCCCGCCGCCATCTCAAAAAGGGGACGCTCCCAAGGAATCAGTCCGTTAGGACTGTCCCTCAGGAGCGTCCCGAGGGCGTGGGGTTACGACCCTCTGATTTTCCATCAAGCTTTGACGGAAGCGAGAGCCTTCGGGCTCCCGTCCTCCGGCGGGGTCCCTGGCTCCCCCTGCCGCAACCCGGGATCCCTAATAAAGAAACCTTTGCTTTCCCGCTGAATCAGCTTGGAGTCGTTGAGCTGGCTTGCTTCCCGCATCGTCTGCTGTGACGCCGCGATTATTTAACCCGGTCGAGCACCAATGCGAACGGCATCCTATAATCGCCCAGGTCTTGAGGCGTTCGGTTCTTTCCCGTATACGACCGCCGGTGGAGATTCGCGCTGTTATCAGTCCCCGCCTTTGGATACAGGATCCAACGATCCGTGACATCATCGCCCGTCATGTCGACGGCTTCGACCATAACATTGCCGGAGAACTGGTTTGGGAATTTGGGCATAGCAGAGATAAAAATAGCTTCTTTGAGTTGTCGCGAAGACTATCCACAACCTGACTTCCTTTTTTTCTCCGGGCTGCATCAGCAGGAAATTGACCTTTGGCTCCGCGTAGTCATCCATCTGCGTTCTCATACTGCCTTGCTCATAGGGTTCTGTGCTGGCTACGGGGGGCTTTTCTGCGCTCGCACCTGCACGCAGGCAATCGTCAAAGATGAGGCTGATCCGTCTCCCCGATTTGGGGCCTAACAAGAACTCGAGCTCGCCGGAGTCGTTGATCATGACCGTCAGGTCTTTCGCGTTCTGATAAAAGCCTTTCCCGTCGCTCTTGAGCTTGTCCGGGAAGCCGTCATTGTCCGCGCCGTCCCTGAATGTCGCTGTTAAAAAAACGCTCCCGGCGGGGTCCTGCGCGGGTGCCGGTGCCGGCATCAGCAAAAGGCCGATGGCACCTGCTAAAATGAGATTCCTGATTCTTCCTGACATTTGGGCCTCCTATTGAATTCATCGGGGGAGTATTACCCCAAAAAAATGCTTTTCTTTACCCGTTAATTCGCTTTTCGGCGGCTGTCAAGGGGGATTCGGACTGATGTCGCATTTTGACTCATTTTGACGCTTTTATGTAGCGCGCTAAGGGGGGCAATTCTGGGCGGTCTGCATAGGCAAGAACTTGAAAATAGGAGAACCGAGGCGGGGGGTCCTGAGGACGCCTACTCGGTCAGGAGGGCCTTTAGCCTGGACCGGGCGTCCTCCACCTCAAGAAATTTCGGGTCGGCATCGCTCCAGAGGTCGAGGAACTTCCCATAGTTCTCGATGGCTCTTGCCCGCTGCTCTTTGATCTGTTCGGCCGCCCCGATCCCGATGAGCCGTGTCCTCTGCCGATCGGCGCACTTAGCTATCTTATAAAAGCTCCGGGCGTAGATGTCTCCGCGAAATGCTCTGCCCCAGGTTAAGACTGTGACTTTTTCATAGGAGCCGGGGGCCCTGAAGCCGAACATCTCCTGCTCATCGGCTTCGGCGAGAGTGTAAAGATAAGCGGCCTGGTCCTCATCGGCCATCGCCGCAACCTGGACGGGCATAAGGTCCGTGACCTTTGAGAGAAGCCTGAACGCTTCCGGGGAATCTTCTTCCTTGAGCTCCCGCCGCGCCGCCAGGTGAAAATAAAGCCGCATAAGCCTCGGGTTGGCCTGGCGTCCGATACGGGCCTTCAGGTCGGCGGCCAGACGTTCGAATTCCTCGATCCGGTCCATTTCAAGCGCGATCAGGGCCCTATCGTGAATGGCCTGGAGGGCCCAGACCGAAAGCCCTCCTTTGTCGTCCAGCCGGACGGCCTTCTCCGCTTCCTGGCCGGCCTCCTCCAGTTTTCCGGCGACACGGCACAGGTGGGCAAGAAAAGCCCGGAGGCGTCCCTCCGCGCCGGCATCATCAAGGCTTATCGCGAGCTCTATTCCCAACTCGGTTTGTCGCAGGGCTTCACTGATCCTCCCCTCGAGCAAACAGAGAGCGCCGAGACAGAGTCTTCCGGCCATCTGACCTCCGCCGTCGGTCAACTCGATATAGGCCTGAAATTCCCTTTCGGCGGCAGCCAGATCTCCTTGATAGAAATGCACCTGTGCCATTGCCAGCGTGTTGGCCGGGTCATCGGGGGCCAAGGCAAGTGCCCATTCCGCATATTGGAGGGCGACGTCGAACTCTCTCTGAATGACGGCATAGAAAATGGAAGCCCGGTTGATGGCCATCTCATTCTCGGAAAAGCCTCCGCGTAGGCACGGAGGAGATCTTCGGCCCTGTCGGGCGCCCCCAGTCCGGCGTAACATTCGGCCAGGGCGAGTTGAACGGCTGCATCGTCTTTGTTCTTGGCGGCTAATTTCTTGAGCAGGGGAGCGGCCTTATCCCATTGCTCGGCCTCTGCATAGAACCGTGCCAGGCCGGTTGCGCCGTCGAAGTCATAAGGGTCCGCGGATACCAGCTGCTGATATGCGGCCAGGCCGTTATCCCTCAGCTCGTCCGCAAACTCGCAACAAGCGGCCTGGACGAGCCATCGCCTCTTTTCCGACAGCCGGCTGGAGAGTTCAAGGGCCTTTTTCAGGCTTCGTTCGGCGGCGTCCCGCTTGGAGATCTTTTTACAGGCCCGAGAGAGCTGCAGGTAGGCGAGGGCGAATTCTCCGTCGACCGCGACCGCTTTATCCATAGCGGCCCTGGCCGCCTCATAACGGCCTGCGGCATATTCCCTCAGCCCCTGACTGTACAGCAGGAAGGCTTCCGGAGATGGGCTAGCGATTTGCCCGGTATCTCCATCAGGATCACGAGCGACCTGCCGGGACGAGAGGTTTAGCATACGCTTGATGCTCCTCGTCAGCTCGTCGACCTTGGCGATCATCCCCTTCTCGTCCACGCACTCAACCGAAAACGACCCCGCCGCCTCGCCTGTATAGGGATTCTCGACAGAGACGGTGACGACGCAGCCGTTCCCGACCCGGAGCAAGGTCCCCTTCACGATCATGCCGACCGCGGTCCGCTCGGCGAACCTGCCGAGTTCCTCGGCCGTGTATCTCTCGGCCCGGGCCAGGTGAAGGTCTTCCAGGACGCGCAGGGTCCGTTCGGTTGTGACCACATGGATGAACCGCGACTGCCGCAAGTCTTCAGCGAGCAAGTCGGCCAGGGCCGACGCCCAGCCCGCCAACTGTTCATCGTCAAGCGGATTTTCAAAGTCGAGGACCGCCAGGGAAGCCACGATACCGGGAGGACGGGCCGCGGACCTGGCCGTGAGGATACGCCGGGAGGCGACCGCCCCGGCGACCAGCGCGATGCCGAGCCCTATGGCAACAGCCCGGCGGATTCGCCTTCTGCGGAGCGCCTGAGGTTCGACCGGAGTTCCCTTGTCATCGAGATGTTGCGACCTGAGGCGCCAGGCGTCGATCTCGTCCCTGTAGGCGATGATATGGGGTTTCTTGCCGCCGTCGGGACGGTGGACGGGGAGGCCGAGCTCGGCCTCCCAGCGCTGGCAGGTTTTGACCGAGCGCCTGAGATAGGCGGCGATCTCCTTCCAGGAGTCGAAGGCCCGTTTCTCTTCCATCGCGGCCGGCGCTCAAGAGCTTCCGAGGCTCTCCAGTCTGGTTTTGGCGTCTCCTATCTCAGGGAAGACCGGGTCGGCATCCTTCCAAAGAGCGAGGAATTTCCGGTAAGATTCTTCGGCCCCGGCGCGATCTCCCATCTGCTCCTTCACCCTTCCCAGCCGGTAAAAGCTTCTGGCATAAGCGTCGAACGGCTCTGTTTTCCGAAGCCCGGTCAGCTTCTCGTACGACTCCAGGGCCTGGCCGAGGTTCCCGGACTTTTCGTAAGCCTCGGCCAGTGAGTAGAAGTACCGCGACAGGTCCTCCTCCGAGTGTGGGTTTTGGGAAGACAGCAGCGACATAGCTTTTTCGAACCAGGTGACGGCCGCCGCCGGGTGTCCCCGTCCCAGTTCGCGCTGCCCCAGGAGGTGGTAATAGCGCCTGATGTGTCTTTTCAGAGGCTTCTGATCGATTGACTCCTTGATCTCAGCGGCCAGGCGCTCGAACCCCTCAGTGTCCCCCGCATCCAAGGTGAGCAGGGCCCGCTCGTGGAGGAGCTGGAGGTAATAGGGGTATTCACGTTCCACGCAGCGTGAGTATTGCTCCGCCTCTTCCATGATCTGGCGCTGACCCCGGCTGGCTGTTTCGATGTCCTCCACGGCCTCCCTGTATTCTCCGGACAGGCCGTGGATATAAGCCAGGTCCTCGGCGAAGCCGACCCTGTAATCCCTGGTTCTTTCGTCGTTGGCCCGTCCAAGGCCAAGGTCAAGGAGCTTCTTGGCCGCCTCGACTTTCCCCTGCACTAAATAGACCGTCTTCAAGGCGTCCAGATGCCGAAGGTCCGGCTTCCCGTCGGCATCCACGAGATACCTCCGGAATATTTGCTCGGCGTCCGCAAAGTTATCCCGATGGTAATACAGCAGACCCTGCCAATAGGCGTATTCCTTGTCATCGGTCCGAACCCCGAAGATCCGTCCCAACAAGTTTTGAGCGCCGGCGAAGTCGTTTTGCAGAACAAAATAGTGAAAGCGGGGGATGCCCGCGCTCCGCAATCCAATGGGGGAGCTGCTGATGAAATCATCGAGGACCCGGCCTGCCTTGTCGAGCCATCCCTTGCCCGCGTAGCAGACGGCCAGGTTGGTGTCGTCGAGGGCATTCCCTTTCTCGGGCCTCCTGACCGTCCTTTCGAGCAAAGGGATCAGCGTGTCCCATTCCTCGAGTGCGACGTAGATGCTCATCAGCCTGGCGGCGGCCGTCCAGTTCCCCGGATCATGGTCCCAGAGCTCTCTGAAGTATCCGGTGGCCTTTCCCCAATCTTCCTTGATCTCATAGAAATAGTCGCCTCGGGCGATGAGCCGGTCATCACTCGCCAGCCGGCCGGACAGCTCGAAGGCCCTCTGAAGGTTTTTTTTGTGGTCATGCTCGCGGCCGCCGAAAAAGTACAGGCTTTTGTGGGCCAAGGCGAACTGCGGGTCGATCTCGACGGCTCTCATCATCTGTTCGGGGGGACCGGGAAATCCCCGGCAAAAAGCCTTGAACGCCTCAGGCGAGCCCGTGGTGATGCCGATCGCATCTTCGTCATCATCGCGCGCGACCTGTCGGGAAGAGAGATCCATGGCACGCTTGATATCCCGCGTCAGGCCGTCGACCTTGGCCATCACGTCATGTTCGTCGCGGCAGACCGCCCGGGCCGTTGTCTTGCGTTCGCCGGTTCTGTAATTTTCGACTGTGGTCGTGATAACGATGTTCCCGCTGGTCATGAGCAAGCTGCCCGACAAGACATAATCGATGTTGCGCCTCGCGGCGACTTTTTCGAGCTCGGCCGGCGTGCTCGGTCCGCCGACGCGGATATATCGGGATTGCTCAAGGTCCAGCGTGAGAAGCATGGGAAGGGCGGTCTTCCAGGCTTCCAGGCTTTCGTCCCCGCCGGGATTGTCGAAATTGAGGATGGCCAGCCAGGGCTTGGCCGCGGGGACGGGGGGCGGCGGTCCGAGAATGGGGCCCCATAAGATGACGGTCGCAGCGGCGACGAGGACGCCTGCCGCGACCAGGGCCGGCCCCAGCTTGGAGCGTCGCGCCGGCTTCGGCCCCCTGTCGGGGGCTTCCCGGTCGTGGGGCTTTTTGGCCAGCCAGAGGTCGAGTTCCTCGGGGTAGGCGAAGACGTGGGCCTTGGGCGTCCCGTCGAGACGATGAATGGGAAGGCCGGCTTCGTGCTCCCAGCGCTGGCAGGTTTTCTGCGAACGGTTCAGGTAGGATGAAATCTCTTTCCAGGATTCGAGGACTGGTTTCTCGTCCACGGCCATGGAGAGCCCCTAATATTCCGGATTATTTTTCCCTGCTCGAAATCTTATGCTAGAAAGGACGGGGTGTCAACCGCCAGAGGGCGGCCATGCGGCATCGCGATCCGGAAGCCGATAGTGCTGCCGCCGCCTAAAAGCTGAACCTGATGCCCAGGCGCGCTGAGATGGGCGCATAGAAATCGCTCTGCATCGTGTACATTGGATTGGGGACGAACCCGACGGCGGGGTCGTTAAGGCTCCAGCTCCGGGAGAGGAGCTGTCCCTCGGTCAACTCCAGCGAGAACATGGCGCGGTCCGAGCCGAACATCCGGGCCGTGGAGACGTTGAAAACATTGTCCACATTGACGTTGAAGCTGAGCGATGTCTTTCCCAGCGGCAAGGCATACTCCGCATACAGGTTGGCGAACCACAGGAACGGCGTCCTTCCCAAGTTGCCCCGCCCATAAGGCATGAAGCTTCCTTTAATCACATACCACTTTTCGGAGACGGGCGTCCCGCTCATGGCGTTGATCACGGCTCCGGCCGTCAGCCCGAAAGGGAGCGTATAAGCGCCGAAAAGCTTGAAGTAGTGCTCCCGGTCCGTCGCCAGCGGCCCGTCGATAGGGATCAGGTCCTTGTCGTAAGCCATGTACCAGAGGTCGAATGATCGTTCGACGTTCGGGCTGGACCGGCCGAACTCATCCGAGTTGGCCAGACCGGAATAGTTGCCGGTCAGGCTGCTCCAGGTGTAGGAGAGACCGGCCAGCCAGTTGTCGGCGAACCGCTTGTCCAGGCTGAAGGAGAAACCCCAGTACTCACGCTTCGCCTTGGGGGTTTCGGGATAGGCCGGGTCGAATTTGCCGCCGTGCGTCGTCCAGCGGGATATCCCGTACCCCGGGTTGGTCGTGTAAAGCATCTCTCCTTCGCCGGGCACCAGCACGCCCACGTCCTCCACCGCAGAGCGCAGGTGCTTTTGGACGAAGCGGAAGGTCGCGGACGTGTTTTCTGAGAGCTGCTTCTCCACTCCGAGCGACACCTCCCGCTGGCTCATTGGCTTCAGGCCGGGGTCGACGCGCTCCAGGATCGCTTCCTCCGAGGCGGGATAGTAATTGTAGAGTTTGAGAAGAGTGCCGGGATAATCTCCCCAAACGCCGATCTTGTCCCACTCGTAACTCTCCAGGGCAAAATACGCCTGCTTCATCTTATAGCCGCCGAACAGAGTGCCCGCCATGTACAGCTTCATGACATCGTAATAGAGCCCGTAGCTTCCGAAGATCTTGACCCTAGCGCCGCCATCGAGGTCATAGACAAAGCCGACGCGGGGCGCCAGCTTGTCATCGAAACGGAAGTCGATCGGCTTGATGTTCCTGAACAGGGGGTCGTTATAATAATTCGGGATGTATTCCTTCTCCGTCCGGAGGCCGGCATTGATGGTCAGCCGGCTGGCGATGGTCCAGGAATCCTGGAGATAGAGCGACCACCTATCGCTGCGGGTGTCATAAACATATCCGTAAGGGCCTGCGACATCGCCTCCAGAAACCGTATAATAGCCGTATTGGCCCCGGCCATAATTTACGCCATAGAGGATGGCGGGCCGGTCCCAGTAGAGACTGACAACGGGATACTTGGCCACGTTATGGACGTCTTCCCCCGCGCGCGCCAGGGTTGCTCCGAGCTTCAAGGCGTGTTCGCCCCAGAGATTGACGTAGTAGGAAATGTCTGCGTCCAGGTGAGCGCGTTGCCGGACTTGCCAGTCGCTGACGAGGACGCTGCCGCTGTAATTCGTCCAATTGAGGGGCCGCTGATATCCGCTGGGAATTTCCGGGAACGTCGAGGTCCCCTTGCCGCGGTGGGAGAAACGCGTGCCGGCAGGCTGGACTCGCTGGCCAGTTGTGTCGGACAAGAATGACCCCGCGCGGAGGCTGATCAGCATATTGTTGCCGAGGGTGAGATCGGCAAGCAAGGAAGCCGTCCAATTCGGGTAGCTGTACCCGTAGTCCGCCCAGAAGTCGTCTGGATTGGAATGGCCTGTGGGACTGGGGAGATTTCCCCGGGAGGACGAGAAATTATTGACGACGCTCAGGCCCACCCGGAGAAAGTGGAGCGGCTGGGCGGTCAGCTTCGCCAGAACATTCCGGTACTGATATGTGCTTGTGTAGTCGCCCTGCTCTCCCGATGGCTGGAAGACGACGTGCCGCGCGGTTCGCTGGTAAACAGGCAGGAGTGAGCCGAAAAACCACAGCCTGTCTTTAAAAATGTAGCCGCCCAGGCTGAATCCGGCCTCGAGGCGGTCGACCTTGTCTTTTCCGTAGAGATCTTCGAAGTTGACGTATTCGACCATGGAAAAGTCGTACGGGTCGTACTGGAGCGTGTCCCGGCCCTTACCGGTCAAGGCGGAGCCGCCGTAATAGGCCGTGACATCGCCGTGAAACTGGTTTCCGCCCTGGCGGGTGATGACGTTAACGACCCCGCCCATGGAGCCGCCGTGCTCGGCCGCGTAACCGCTGGCCTTAACCTGGACCTCCTCGACGAATTCAAACGCCACGCTCTGGCCCCTGGCTCCCGTCAGGAGGTCGCCGATTTCGGTCCCGTCGACATAAAACATATTTTCCAGCCCGGAGGCACCGTCCACGGAGATTCCCCCCAGCATCGGCTCGTTCGAGACGCCGGGAAGGGTTGTCACCAGGCTGTCGAAATCCCGGCCTCGGGGGAGGACCTCGAACGTTTCCTTGGTCATGGTCAGTCCCTTGACCGTCGACCTGAAATCGATCTGGGGAGTCCTCCCGACGACGACAACCTGCTCTTCCAGTGCCCCCATCGGCAGAGTGATGTCCAGCTTGATGGACTGCTCGATGGCCACCGCGACGTTATCGCGGATCACGGTTTTGAAGCCTTGGAAAGAAAACGTGATTTTATAGGTGCCGGGAGTGAGAGCGAGCAGCCGGAAGACGCCGTCGGCGTCGGTGATAGCCGAGGCCGGTCCGACCAGGCTCGGACTCGCGGCCTCGACGACTACACCGGCGAGCGGGACCTTCTCCAGGTCGGTGACGGTTCCGACAACCTTTCCCGTGGGGACTTGGGAATAAAGGACGCTGGCCAACGCACAGAGGCTGTAAACCGAGATGAAAAACCCCTTCCCCCGGAGCATTCTTTTCTGTCCGCCCCGGTCTGATTCTATTTTTAGATAACCGCCACTGTCAAGCGCCGGAAGAACTTGCCCCGGCGGCCGCGGGAAATCCTGAAGCGCCAGAGGTGCGCCCCCGAGGCGAAATAAATGACGCCGTCCTTGATGGCGAACCCGGACGATATCGGGACCGGCGAATCGGCCAGCTTTTCCGCCCGGAATGTCCCGGGCTCGATCCGGACGATCGACTTTCCGAAAAGGGCATAGATCTTCCGATCCGCGCCGGCGAGCAGCGACGGCCGCACCAGGTCGCCATAGGCGCTCATGTCCTCGCGATGGACGACCTCTTTTTTCCCGGGGTCAAACACGAAGAACCGCGAGCCCGAGGCGACGCCGTAAACCAACCCGTCCGGCCCGACCTCGAGGCTGAAGACCTCGGCCGCTCCCGGAACGGGGACGGTGCGGAAAACGACCTTTTTCGTCTTCCAGTCCATGATGTAGAGGACGCCTTCCGTGTCTTTGGCGTGGCCTCCGCCCGGAGTCAGGACGCTTGTTCCGCCCACCAGGTCACCTGACGGCAGCGCCTTGAGAGTGTGCGTGCTATGGAAGGGGATGACCTGTTGATGGGTGAGGAGCTCTTTCTTGCCGGTCTTCAGGCTGACGATGCCGACTCCGCCTCCCGTCATTCCGTAGCCCATGAACCCGGCCATGATCACGTGCTCGCCGTCGGGGTGAGCCAGGCAGGTCCGCGGCCTGGTGATATCACCCTCGAACTGAGCGATGATCCTGGGGTTGGGGGCGGCCTCGTCTTCCGACCGGAACGGCTTCGTCGTGTCGAACAGGTGGAAATATCCCTTGCTGTAGGACGGTCCGGCAACGTATCGGCCCTGCGCGGCCATGGCGCAGATATTGCCGCCGCCGATGGACTTAACCGGGCCCAGGTCAAAGAGCTGCAGTCTCGCCGGATCATACCGGAAAAAATGCATCGGATGCAGGCTGCTGCCGTAGATCATCCCGTCCGGTCCGATAGCCAGCGTGCTGATCCCGGCGCCGCCCGACCTGAACTTGATCTCGATCTTTTTTTCGGCGCCTGACTTCGGGTCCTTCACCGCCAGCCATCTTTCGGGAAGGACGTAGGCGACGAGTTGGCGTCCGTCGGGGAAGACTCCGGTCCGCGTGCCCCAGGCGATCGCGCGGTTGGGCAGGGGAGCGGCGGCCTGGCTCTCGGCGATGGCCTCGGCTCGTCCGCCTTTTATCCGGTACCATTGGTCGCCCGCCTCGCCGTAAACATACCCGTCGGCCGCGCTGTAAACCCGCGCCGTCCCGAACTTCCGGGCGTCTTCCTTGACCAGCTGGCGCATTTCTCCCGACCTCGGGTCGAAGGCGACGATGTTCGCGCGGGCCGTGCCGATGCCGCAGTAGAGCCAGCCGGCTTCGTCGAAGGCCAGGCTCTCGGGATATTGCTCTTTGGGGTCGAGCTGTCCGTGCTCTTGCATGACCTTCGTGGCGGGGTCGAAGGAGATGAGCCGGCTGTTCGGGTAGCTCGCGGCGTAAATCCGGCCGTCGGGCCCGTCCACCATAGCCGCCCCCAGGTAGCACGATTCGGTCGGCGCGGGCACCCCGGAGAAAGTGACTTCCCGCCGCTCGATATCGAACTCGATCAGGCTCTTTCCCGCGAACGTATAGAAGCGGCCGTTTTTGCTGAGCATCGACGCGTAGGGCGCCCAGGCAGCGAACTGGTCCGAGCCCGTGCTTTCGGGGAACTCGTACTGGCCCGTTTCGCCGCTGTCGATGTCCGTGACGAGGATCGACCCGACGCGGCTCATGTCGAGGAGGCAGGCGACGGCCAGCTGACGGCCGCTCTTATCCTGCGTGCAGATGACTCCCCGGCTTTCCGTGGCCGCCGCGGCGATGCCCAGGTCGGCGAACCCGCTGTCCTTGACGAGCGGCATCCGGGTCACGTCCTCCCCCTTGAGGTGCTTGTCGAACCAGCCTTGGATGAGCTGGCGCGCCTCGTAGGTGACGGAGTGGCCCTGTCCGTGCGCGTAGTACGCGAAGTTTTTCGGCGCGCCCTCGAGCTCGTATACGTCCATGACCTTCTGCAGCATCAGGTTTCGCTGGCGATAGGTCAGGTTGGCGAGCTCGTGCGGGTTGCCGGCGATGTAGTCATTGAGAGCCTGGACGTCGAGGAACGGCCGCGGCGCGATAAGGGCCATGATCTCATGATGATCGATGGGCGGCAGGATCCCCTTGAGAAGGTTCTCCCGGATCGGCTTCAGGTAAACGTACCACTTATCCCTCGCCCAGACTTCGACCATGTCGTTATAGCGGAAAGGCGAACAGCCCGCGTTGGAGACGGCGGCCTTGATCCGCGGATCGTAGGCGGCCAGAAAATAGGACCCGTGGCCGCCGAGCGAATGTCCCACGACGCCGATCTTATCCGGGTCGACCTCGGGGAGGGACTGGAGAACGTCGATGGCGATCGAGCCCTCGTAGGCCGCCTTGCCCACGGCCGTCCACTCGGGGTGCTTTTTATAGAAACGGGCCGTTTCGTAGGCGCCCTCGGGCGGCGTCCGGTGGCCGGCGACGAAATGGTCGGGCGCGATCACCACGTAGCCTTGGCGGGCGAACTGGTTGAGAAAAGCTTTTTCGGGCGCTCCGAGGAGTCCGGCCTCCTGTTCCTTTCCCTGGGGGTGGGTGCCGTGGAGCGTGACCATGGCCGGCGTGCGGGCCTTGAGGCCGATGGGGATCGCGAGGTAGGCGTGCGCCCGTTCGTCGGCTTCGACGTTATAGCTGATGAGCTTCCTGAGGTAGACGCCGTCGACGTTCACCGTCTCATGAACGACCAGGTCGAGGGGCGGCTTGGCGGGTTTCTCGGCGTCCCGGATGAGCTCGAGATAGCGCCGCCGCAGGACTTCTTTCCGCGCCCTCCAGTCGTCGAGGGTCTTGACTCCCGCCAGGAGGTCATCCCAGGAACTCCGGACAGGCTCGGGTTCGGTCCTCGGGCGGACCGGCTCTTCCTGTGCCGGACCGGCATCCGGCCGGCTGATTAGGGCCGACGCGAGAGATCCGTGACCGCCGGTGACAGCGAGGCCCCCGAGCCCCGCCCAGGCGGCCAAAATGAAAAAGAGGACGATCCGGGTTCTATTCTTCATCAAAACCTCCTGTTCGTGCCAGCGTCGCCCGTGGAGTCCACGGGAGCCCTCCAATATGAGGTCCCGGGCGCGGGGTTGTCAAGCGGCCCTGGGATCCGGATGCGGAACCGGCGGCGGCCGGGTTGATATTCCCGCCTGGGCGTGATAAATTAATTTTAAGGACATCAAGTCGTCATATTAAGGAGGAGTACCGATGAAAAGACTTCTGGTCGGACTCTTGGTCGTCTGCATCGTGGTCATGGAGCTCGAGCTGCGCCAGCATGGGCAAGAAGGAGAAGACAGGCACGATCATCGGCGCCTCCGCCGGCGCCGTGGCCGGGGCCGTGATCGGCAAGGGTGCGGCCGGCACCATCCTGGGCGCCATCCTTGGCGCGGCTGTCGGGGGCGCCGCGGGAATGTACATCGGCAAATACATGGACAAGCAGGCCAAGGAAATCGAAGAGAACGTCGAGGGCGCCGAGGTCCAGCGCGTCGGCGAGGGCATCCGGATCACGTTCGATTCCGGCCTCCTTTTTGACGTCGACAAGTATGACCTGAATGAAGCGAGCCAGCAAAACCTGAAGAATCTTGCGGTCACCCTGGCCAAGTATGGGGACACGAACATCCTGATCGAAGGGCATACGGACTCGACCGGAACGCGGGAGCAAAACGTCACGCTGTCCGAACGCCGGGCCAAGTCCGTGGCGCATTATCTGGCGGGGCTCAACGTGGCCTCCAGCCGGTTTTCGATCATGGGCTATGGACCGGACCAGCCGATCGCCGCCAATGACACGGCTGAGGGACGCCAGAAGAACCGCCGGGTCGAGCTGGCCGTTATCGCCAACGAAAAGCTCAAAGAGGAAGCCAAGGCGCAGGGCTGATCTGGAACGACCGCCCGGCTCGGGTGTCCGGGCCGGCTTCCCCTCCGAGTTGAAGAGAATCTTTTACCTGTTTGAAATAACTTAAGGCTTAGGAAGTGCGGTGAGGAAAGGGAGTGAGCGCCCGACGTCAAAAATCCTGATTGTCGACGACGACCCGCTGATCCGCGCTTCGATCGTCCAGGCCGCCCGGAAATTCGGCCACGAGGCCGTCCCCGTTGCGAACATCGCCGAGGCCATGGCGCGTATCCAGAACGAGCTCTTCGACCTGGTCCTGTGCGACGTCCGGCTGCCGGACGGCTCCGGTTTGGAAATCTTACCCGGCCTCAAAAACAGCCCGTCCGGGCCCGAAGTCATCATCATGACGGGGTTCGGCGACCCGGATGGGGCAGAGTTGGCCATCAAGAACGGCGCTTGGGACTATATTCAAAAACCCCTGTCCCTGAAGGATCTCGCGCTGGCACTGGAGCGCGCGCTCGAATACCGCGAAATGAAACAGGCCGCCAGCAAGACCGTCGCCTTGAAACGCCAGGGCATCGTCGGGAACAGCCTGCCGGTCAGAGCCTGCCTTGACATCCTGGCCCAGGCCAGCACCAGCGACGCCAATGTCCTGATCACGGGAGAAACGGGGACGGGGAAGGAGCTGTTCGCCTGGGCCATCCACGAAAACAGCGCCCGCTCGGACCGCAACTTCGTTGTCGTCGATTGCGCCGCGCTTCCGGAGACGCTGGTGGAGAGCACGCTGTTCGGCCATGTCCGCGGCGCGTTTACGGGCGCCGACAAGGCCCGGGACGGCCTGATCAAGCAGGCCGACGGGGGTACGCTGTTCCTGGATGAGATCGGCGAGCTGTCGCTGTCCGTACAAAAGGCTTTCCTGCGGGTCCTGCAGGAACGCCGTTTCCGCCCGGTCGGCGGCAGCCAGGAGGTCAAGAGCGATTTCCGGCTGATCGCGGCCACCAACCGTGACATCGGGGACATGGCCCTGAAGGGAACTTTCCGCGAGGACCTCCTCTACAGGCTGAGGACCCTCAGCCTGGACCTTCCGCCGCTCCGCGATTGCCGGGAGGACATCAAGGAGCTGACGCTCCATTATGTGGCCAAATTCTGCAGCCAGTACGATATCCCGATGAAGGGATTCGCCTCCAATTTCTTCGCTGTTATCGAAGGTTACGATTGGCCGGGAAACGTCCGGGAGCTCATTCAGTCCCTCGAGAAGGCGGTGGTCACGGCCAAGGACGAGCCGGTCCTTTTTCCCAAGCATCTTCCCGAGCACGTCCGCATCCGCGTCGCCCGCGCCTCCTTGGGCCCGCGAAGCGTCGAAGAGCCGGCCGAAGCCGTCGAGGCCGCCGGGCCGGACGACCTTCCCGCCCTGGAGAAGGCCAGGGAGGCCGGGCTGGCCAGGATCGAGAGGGAATATCTGATCCAGCTGAACCGGCGCGTCAACGGTGACATGAAGGCGGCCTGCCGCATCTCCGGGCTTTCCCGGTCACGTCTCTACGCCCTTTTTAATAAGCACCACGTCCTGCCCTCGCGCTAGTTGAAACGCCCGTACCCGGGAGCCAGTCCACTCTCGCAGGATTGAGTCCTCCTCGGCAGAACATCTTCCCCGCGGCGGCGTCCGTTTTGGGTGGGCGAGGGGAAACTTCACTCCGTCATCCGGATTTTTCCCGGCCTCCTGAAGTTGGCACAATTCTTGATATAGGGATCATCGTGAGCTTAAAACCGGCTATTCTTCAAAAGGAAGTTGATGTCATAGGGAACGGAAGCTTGGCTATGGCCCAAGCTGCCGTTCCCTTCGGTGGGTTAACTCCGGCAGAACGGCAAAGTGGGCCATAATCCACTTGCATGTTCGACCCCTCACCCGGAATAAGGCGCGCCTAGAGGCGCCGCCTTCCTTATGTCCTGCCTCTAAAAGCGACCCTAGTGTCCCGTCTCGTAATTCTCTTTCCGAAGTTCCACGCTGAGACGGGACACTTCCAGGGGGAAGTCGGGCTTCCCCCTCGGCGCTTCGTTTCACTCCGCTGACCCCCTGAGGGGAACGACGCCGTCCCCCTCAACCTCCCCCGCGGTGGCGCGTCTTTGTTGTTCATTTTGAAAACCAAGGTATTTGCGAGACGCACCACTAGCGCCACTCCAACAGACTCAGCGCCGCGCTCTGCGTGAGGGTGAACGGCCATTCGGCGAGCCTGGTCTCGCCCCTGCTGACGACCATGGCGCCGTCGATGCTGTAATTCAACTGGTAATCGGTGAAGTACCCCTTGCCGACCAGGAAGTTGAGGTTGCCCGTGCCGGCGCCCTGTCCCTCGAACGCCCCCGTGACATTCTCGATCTCCCTTGACCCCGAGAGCCGCACCGAGTAAGCGGCGGCCACGAAGGCCAACTCGCCGTCGGGCGTCGGGGATACGTCGCGAAGCTGAAAGGTCGTTTCGATCTCGACGAGGAGCCGCATCCCCTGGAAGGGGATCCGCAGGCTTTTATGGTCCTGCCACGTATCTCCGGGAGACACCGGCCGGTCCGGAAGCGCCGGCAGGCTGTTCCTGAGGACGTCGATGACCGAGAAGTTCAACGGGTTCCGCTCCTCGAGCCTGTCCGCGTTGCCGATGCTCCGAACGCGGCACGTCTGGTCGAAGACCATTCGCACGGGGTCGTCGGCGGGCGCATCGAGGGTGAAGTCGTTCTGCCGGTCGAGCACCTGGACGGCCACCCGGATTCCCGGTGAGGACAGGTCGACAAAAACGCTGTCCGAGCTTTTCTGCCGGATGAAGAGGTCGAGCTCGCCGTCGGCCAGAGTGCCCAATGTCAGGCTCTCCCCCAGGAAGCTCTTGCCCTCGGAGCTCATGCGGCTGGTCAGGCTGTAGATGAGCGTCGCCCCGGCCGGAGGAGCGAACACGAGCTCATAGGCCTGGGGGGGCGGGGTCTGGGCCGCGACAGCCGTCAGAAAACAGAGGAGGAGAGGAACGGCGGAAAAACGCCAACCTATTCTCAAAATTCCTCCGCCGGCGCCGGCCGTCTCCGGAAGGGTCCCAAGCCTCACCGGGACCGGGGCCGCCGGTTCTCAGCCCTTTTTCTTGAAGCCCGCCGGGACCTGGAAATCGGCCGGGCTGAGGCTGGCCGTCGATATCTCCAGGGTCTCGATGCGGTAGGTCATGGTGGGCTCGTCCGGCTTGGGGGCGGTGTCCGACGGTTTCTTCTTGAGGGATTTCTTAAGGAACCCGCCGATGGCGCCCTTGACGTCCGCGGGCGATTGCTCTTCGCTTTCGGCGGTCTCGGCGCCCGCCTCGGCCTGAGGCTTCACGCCCTTCACGTCATACTTGCCGTCGATGACGATCGGATATCCCTGGATCTTCTTCATCTCCGCCGCGGCCTTGGAAGTGTCCTTCTGGGGTTTGGCCCCCGGCCGTCCGAAGGCGTCGAGCATGGATATCCAGCTCATGCCGAGCACGTCGCGCTGGGACTGATCGATGTCGATCCCCAGCTTCTCGAGATATGCCGTGTTGAACTTCAGCTCCTCGGCCTGAGCCTCCCGGAGAGTGTCCGATGTCGGGGTCGTCCAGACGGCGGTATCCAGGCGCGACGAACCCTTTTCCCCTGTCTCCGTATTTTCCCATTCCATCAGCCAGAGGACGAGATACTTGTGGCACGGGAAGTTGTTGATCGTCGACTCTTCTCCAGTGTCCGTGACCTTGAACTCGTTTTTCGTGACCTTGATGTTGCTCGGCTGCTCTTTCTCCTGCGGTTCCGCCTGGGCTTCCTGATTCGCCTGTTCCGTCTCTTCGGTCATTTTCTTGATGGGCCCTACCGTGTATTCTTTTTTCTTATTGTCGAGCGTGGCGATGGTCGAGGCGGGGAGGTCGATGATCTGTCCGGTATCGCCGGAGCGCAGCATGGTCTTTCCGACCAGGCTGCCGGTAACGCCCTTGCCCTTGAAGTCGCTCAAGGAGCTCGTCCATTGCATGTCCGGCGTCGTCTTGCTGCTGGACGTGAGGCTGAATGTCCCGAACTTCTGGAAGACGATGTTGGACTTCGTTTTCTTGACGACACCGGCCATCGCCGGCGAGGCCGAGAGCAACGCTGCCAGAGAGTAAATCACGGCTTTTTTCATCTGGGCTCCTTTCCTGCCATGCCGATAGATATCTTTGCTTCCGGAATGCCCCGCACCAGGCACCGGGGTATTTTGCCGCTTTTCTCGGGGAAAATCAATAACTCCGGTTTTCCGGTGGCGGCTGGCGGGATATCCTCTGCCGCGAGTCTTGACAAAATCTTAACAACTCTTTGACAACTCCCGTCCGGTCGCGCCCTATCCTGAGGCTGTGAAGTCAATGAAACCTAAAAAGGAGGTCACGGAAATGAAAAAGAGCTTTTGGCGGGTTCTGGTCTTCGGTCTGATCGTCTTGGCGGCATCCGGGCTCCTGGCCCAGGAGAAAACCTACCTGACGATTCTCCACACGAATGACACCCATTCCACCCTGTTGCCTTACGGTCCGCATGACGACTGGGGCGGCATCGCCCGGGTATCCACCCTGATCCAGAAGATGAAGGCGGGCGGCCGGAACGTCCTGGTGTTAAACACCGGGGATGTCTTCGTCGGCTCCTTCGAGTTCAACAAGTACCTGGGCTATCCCGAGCTCAAGATCATGGAGGGGCTGTATGACGCCATGTGCCTCGGCAACCATGAGTTCGACCTCGGGATCGACGTTCTGACAGGCGTCCTGAGCGGCGCGATCTCCGGCGGCGCGCCGGTGGCCCTGCCCGTCCTGTGCGCGAACGTCAACCTGGACGGCCATCCGGCACTCAAAAACTTCGTCAAGCCGTACGTCGTCAAAGAGGTTGGCGGGGTCAAGGTCGGGCTGTTCGGCGTCCTGAACACGATCCCCGTCGGCTACTCCGAGGATGTCCTGGCGCTTCTCACGGACCCGTTCACGGCGGCCGGCGAGGCGGCCTGGAAGCTGAGGAATGTCGAGGGCGCCGATGTCGTCGTCTGCCTGTCCCACCTCGGCTGGATGTCTGAATACGCGGGGCTGACCCAGGTCCCCGGGATCGACATCATCGTCGGCGGCCACTCCCACAGCGTCCTGAAAGAAGCGGTCGTCGCCAACGGCAAGATCATCGTCCAAGCGGGGGAGTTCGGCCAGTACCTGGGCAAACTCGTCGTCGAGGTCACCGGCGCGGGAGTCAACCTGGAGAGCAGCGAGCTCCTGCCGGTCGACAAGTCCGTTCATGAAGATCCGGCGCTCAGGGCGACGCTCAACGCCTTGAGGGACGGCATCGTCAGCGACCCGCGTTTCGGCCCGGTCTACTCTAAGTATGTCGCCACGGCGCCGTGGGTCCTCACGGAGAGATGGGATGAAAGCACTCCCCGAGCGCGACACGCCCTTCGGCAACCTGGTGGCTGATGCCATCCGGGACTGCGTCCGGAACGCGGGCTTACCCGGCGGACATCGCCCTCGAGGCCCTCGGCTATACCGCGGCCGGGATCCCCGCCGGCAAAGTCGTTGGCAACGACATCATGAAAGCGCTGCCCTACGGCTACGACCCGGCATCGGGACTGGGGTTCAAGATCGACACGGTGTTGCTCGCGGGCCTGCAGATCCTGGCTGGCCTGGAGTTTTCGGTCTCGGTGGCCGAGTACACGGACGAAATGGCCATGCAGCCCTGCGGCCTGACCTTCGAGTATGACAGCAGCAAGGACCCGATGGACCCGATGCAGCTGGTCTACCAACATGTCCAACGGCGTCATGGAGTGGGGCCGGGTCGACCCGTTCTCGATCAGGGTCAACGGTCAACCCCTCAATTTCGAGGGGCGTCTACTGGGTGGCCCTGAACGAGGCCCTTCATGATTTCCTGAAAGCTAAGGGTCTCGATCCCTATGCCTCGATGGAAACGGGGCTGTTCCTGTACAGCGTGGTTCGGGATTTCATGTCCGACCGCAAAGTGCTCGAGTACAGGACCGAGGGACGGGTCATCGACACGTCCGTGAAGTAGATCCTGAGCCATCCGTAAGGCGGGGGCTTTCTTCAGGGGGCGGTCCGGCGGCCGCCCCTTCTTCAGACCCGTTGTCTCCCTGATCCTGATCCTTTCCCTTCAAAGGCCGGGGCAACGCGCGGCACCGGTGTTCCACCCAATGCGCCGAAGTCGGGCCGCTGGCCACTGAGCGCGACGGCGCCCGCCACGGCCGAAGACCTTATGCCTGGCGGAGGTTAGGGTTCGCTCGTGAATCCCCGGCCGGAGGATAGGGGCGAAGCTGGAAGGTCGGTTTCGGTTGATTATACATCCCCGTTAGGCTAAAAAGTATCCTAAGGAGAGACCCCCATGAAGACAGTCCCCAATTGCCGCCGGCTGCCTGACCGCGCTAACGCCTCCGGCGTGACTTTGGCCGCCATGGCCTTCAATCTGTGCGGATGTTCGCGGGGCGGCGGCACGATCCGGTCCGCGGCCTCGAAAAATACAACGTGACCTGGGACTCGCCCAGCCGGGACGCCCGGGGCTCGATGCCGGCCGGGAACGGCGACATCAGCCTCAACGTCTGGGTCGAGGAGTCGGGCGACCTGCTTTTTTATATCGGGAAGACCGACCTCTGGGACGACAACTCGCGGCTGCTGAAGCTGGGCCGGGTCCGTGTCCGCTTCAGCCCGGATCCGAGGGCCGCCTCGAAGACCTTCGCCCAGACGCTGCGGCTGAGCGAGGCCGCAGTCGACGTCAGGTACGGAGAGGGAGAGGACGCGCTGAGCGTAAGAGTCTGGGCCGACGCCAACCACCCGGTTGTGCATGTCCTGGCCGAGGGCCGGCGGCAGGTCGAAGCCACGGCCTCGATCGAGCTCTGGCGGACCGAGCCTGTGACGCTGCCCTCGATCGAGGTCAGCGATGTCCATTATGATGACAATGCGCCGGGAAAGCAGCACTTCCCGACGGTTGTCGAGCCGGACACCGTGCTCACGCGCCAGTCGGGGCGTATCGGCTGGTTCCATCACAACCTGAAATCCGTGGGCCCGGCGCTCAGCGCCGAGCTTCAGGACATGCAAGGGTTCAGGCAGGACGACCCGATCCTCCACCGGACGTTCGGAGCGGTCATCACGGCCGAGAAGGGGAGGCGAATCGACGACCTCAACCTTGTCTCGCCGCCAGCCGGATCTCACCGCTTCGATATCCATGTTTTGACCCACCACCCGTCGTCTCCCGAGGGTTGGCTTAAAGGGATGGACGAGCTCATCGCCGCCACGGCGATCGTCCCCTTCGAAGCGCGGCTCAAGGCGCACCGGGCCTGGTGGGAGGAGTTCTGGAGCCGGAGCTGGATCGATGTCGCCTCGGCGGACCCATCCGACGATTCGTATGTTGTCAGCCGGGCCTACACTCTCCAGCGCTTCATCAACGCCTGCGCGGGCCGGGGGAGCTACCCGATCAAGTTCAACGGCTCGATCTTCACCGTCCCGAGCCGCGGGGAGCCCGGGGGACGCGGATTACAGGCGCTGGGGTCCCGGTTACTGGTGGCAGAACACGCGGCTGCCGTACATGAGCATGTGCGCCTCGGGCGATTTCGACCTGATGGCGCCGCTGTTCCGGATGTACAGCGGCGAGGTCCTGGAGATGGCCAAGTACAGGACGAAGCACTATCTCGGCCACGACGGCGCCTATCTCAACGAATGCCTGTATTTCTGGGGCCCGGCGTTCAACGAATCCTACGGCTGGACGCCCCGGGAGAAGCGCGAGGTCAAGGTCAACGAGAGCCGCTGGCACCGCTGGGAATTCCAGGGCGGGCTGGAGCTCGTCCAGATGATGCTCGACTTCTATGAGCACACGGGGGAAGAGGCCTTTCTGACGGGCACGCTCATCCCCTTCGCCCACGAGATCCTGACTTTTTATGACGTCCACTATCCCGTCGATGACCAAGGGAAGATCGTGATGGAGCCGGCCCAGGCGCTCGAGACCTGGTGGGAGGCGAGGAACCCGATGCCCGAGATCGCCGGGATCCTGGCGCGTGACGGAAAGGCTGGCGGTGCTGGCGGGGGAGAAGGCGGGCGCCGAGTGAGAAGGCTCTGTGGCAGCGGCTCCATGACAAAATGCCGGCGTTGCCGACGAGGGTCGAGGGCGGAATACGCATGCTCGCCGCCGCCGAGACCTATGCCAATAAGCAGAACATCGAGAATCCCGAGCTCTACGCCGTTTTCCCGTACCGCCGGCTGGCGATCGGCCGTCCGGATATCGAGCTCGCCGTCGAGGCCCTCAGACCACCGGCAGGACAGGGGGAATTTCGGCTGGCGGCAGGAAGACATCTTCATGGCCTACCTCGGGCTTGACTGAACAGGCGCGCGAGTATCTCGTCGGCCGCGCCGCGAAATGGGACGAAAACTCCCGCTTCCCCGCCTTCTGGGGCCCGAACTACGACTGGGTCCCCGACCAGGACCACGGCGGCGTCCTGCTCAAGGCGCTTCAGGCGATGCTCGTCCAGACCGACGGGAAGACGATCTACCTGCTGCCGGCCTGGCCCAGGGATTGGGATGTGGACTTCAAGGTCCACGCGCCCTATCGGACGGTCCTTGAAGGGCGGGTGAGGGACGGGAAAGTCGTCTCGCTCGACGTCCGCCCGCCGGAACGGAAGAAGGACGTCATCATCATGCCCGCCCCCTAGCTCGGGGCCAAAATAAAAGGGACGGTCCCATTTTAGCTTTGACCCGAAGACAAGGAGAGGGACCTCATTTCGCTTCCGCCGGCGGAGGCGATGCCCTTAAGTTTACTGCTCGAGCTCTTTGAGCTTGTCCCGGGAATTCTGGAGAATGCGCTTTTCGGCGTCCGTCCGGCCCGGGTTTTTCTCGATGGCCAGCTCGTAGTATTTCTTGGCGTTGACTTTATCGCCCGTCGTGAGATAAGCCTCGGCCAGGCTGTCGTACGTATTGGGGGAATCGGGATGGAGCTTGACGTTGAGCTTGAAAAGATCCATGGCCCTGTCGTAAGTTTTCCTGCTCATAAGCTGGTAGCCGACCTGGTTCAGGAGATTCTCGGGGATATCGTAAACGAGACGGTCTCCGAACTTGGCCTTGACCGCGGCGCCGTGGGCTTCGATGGCGGAAATGTCGCCGGACAGGATGACATCGAACGGGATCTTCCACCCGTCAAAGAGGAACAAAAGACCGTTATATAGGCTTTGGCCGAGCATCGAGCTGTGGTCGACGTTGTCCAGCCACTCGCTCTTCCAAGTCAGCCCCTTCAGGTCCTTGGCGTTCAGCCACTTTTCGAGCTCGGTGTAAGTGCTGATGGTCAAGTCCTGTTCCTTCTTGCCGACGGTCAGATAAAGAGATTTGCCGGCGAGCGATTCGGCCTGGAACATCTTATCGACCTGCTTCAGCCAGTATTGATTGTCAGCCTGAAACCAGGGGCTGCTGGCGATCCCGGCGGAAAACAGCTCGGGCCTCGTAAAAAGGGCGTACATCGTGAACAGGCCCGCCACCGAGTGCCCGGCCAGGAGGTTGTATCCCGCGGTCCGGTAATTCTTGTCGATGTAAGGCATCAGCTCGTCGCTCAAGAATTTCAGAGACAGGTCGGCCGTCGTTGGTTCGGGACCTCGCTATCTCATAGGGGGTCGGAACATAGCCATCCTGAAGGTTGGGCAGGCCGACGACGATCATATCCGGGATCTCGATGTTTCTCGCCAGAAGCTCTACGGTGCCCGCGGCGTAAGTGAAATAGGCGAACCCGTTGAGATCGTACAGAACCGGGTACTTGATTTTGCCGGCCTCGTAATTCGCCGGGAGATAGACGGAGATCGGCATGTCTGTATTGAGCACTTTCGACGGAAGATCAATCCTTTTCCCGATCACGATGTCGCTGCCGGTCGCCTGGCCGAAGGCCGAAGGACTAGCGAGAACTAGCGGCCAGCAGAATGGACAGAAGCGGGCCGGCTGGCCTGACCTTGGGAGATGGTCTCATTTTTTCCTCCTTTCCTAATAGAAGAAGCCGTGTCGTATTGAAGTGAAAAAAAATCTCCTTCCCTCCTGGGAGTGAGCTCATTCGCTCCCGGCCCTTATTCATAACCCCGCCAGGCGCTTTTTCGCCTCGTCGACCTCGGGCAGGCCGGGGTCGGCGTCCTTCCAAAGGTCAAGGAATTGGCGATAGAGCCCCGCGGCTTGGGTTTTATCGCCTTGCCGCTCGGCGATCCGGCCCAGCATGTAAAAGCTCTTGACATACATATCGGCGTTCCACTTGCTGCTGAGCTGGGAGTTGATTTTTCCATAGACCTGCTGCGCTTTCTCCATGTCTCCGTTCTTGAAATAGGCGGAGCCAAGGTCGTCAAGAAGCTCGACGTCCTTGGCAATCACCGGCGAAGGATACAGGCTGGCCGCCTGTTCAAAGTACCTAATGGCCTTGGGAAGATCGTTCTTGTGGACCTCGATATGACCAAGGAGGTCGAAATGCCATCGGATCTGCTTCTTGAACAGCGTGGGTTCCAGGATCTTCTTCATCTCTTCGGCCGTTCCGGACGCCTCGGAGACGGATCCCTTTTCCAGCTGCAAAGCTCCCTTCATCCCGAGGGCGTCGATTTTGGATTGGAGGATGGCCGCTTCGTCGGCGACCATGATCAGGGCGGCGACTTCAGCCTCCGCCATTGGGAATCTTCCCCGTTTCCAACAAAGATAGGCTAGCAAGGTGCGGGCCTCCGCTTCCCAGGATCTTTCACCAACCCTTTGGGCAAGCTCCAGCCGGTGAATTCCCCTGCCTATAGCTTTCTCGAAATGGCCCCGGCGCAAGTCGACCGCCACGATGTCTTGCAGAGCGGTATACGGGTAATATTCGGGCTGGGCCTCAAGGAGTTTTTGGTATTCGTTCTCCGCCCCGGCAAGGTCGTCCTGAAGATAGAGGACCGCCCCCTTGAGAATGACATGGTCGAGATCTCTAGGGTCCAGCATAAAGGCCTTGTCGGCTTCGGCCTGAGCCAGACCGAGTTTTCCCTCCTGAAGATAGCTAAAACCCAGCGACCGATGGAGGCGGGCGTTGTCCGGATCGTCTTTGAGATAACCCTCCAAAAGCGCCTTGGCTTCCCGAAAAAGCCCGGCGGACTGGTAGGTCCAGGCTAACGCCGAACAGCTCAACGTGTCTTTTTTAACCGCGTAAGCCAGCTCCAGATACTCGACCGCCTTATCCCACTCTTCGAGATGTCGATAGATCATCCCCAGCTGGTTTGTGCCGATGGGGTCGTCCGGATAGAGCTCCAGAAGTTTTTTATAGCTTTGGATAGCCCGATCATAACTTCCCGGATCAGAGTAGTGATACTGTCCCTGGATCAGATAGCGCTCCCGTTCGGAGACCCGGTCGACAAGTGCCATGGCTTTGCTGATACTTTCCCTTTGCATGTTGCCCGATCTCATGTTGCCGTGAGCCACCGCCAGGCCGCGGTAGGCCATGGCAAAACCGGGGTCGATGGCCACCGCCTTTTGGTAGAGCTCGATCGCCTCCGGCATCTTGCCGTCATGATGTTGTTTTCTGGCCTCGGCATAATACCTATAGGCCTCCGCAGAGCCGGTCGTGATCTTGCCGATCTCCTGGTCAAAGTCCGCCGAGATCTCCTGCGGCGAGAGTTTGAGATCGGCCCGGACTTTTTTGGTGAGCTCGTCCACGGCGACGAAAATGGCCTGTTCGCCTGCCCCTCGACCTTTTCCGTCCCCAGGACCTCTCCCGTCTTCATGTTTTGCAGCGTCGCGTTGATGCGGATGGTCTCGCTCACCTTGGCGTAGCTTTCCCGCAGGATGTTCGCGACGCCGCCCTCTTGGGCGACTTTCTTCAAATCCTCCGAGGAAAAGCTCCTGGCGTCCACGAGGTTCTGGTCTTTGAGGATGTTATAGAGGCGGTCGCCGCTCAGCACGTTGATGTACTTGGATTGGGTGAGGTCGGTCGTGATCAGCTCCGAGAGGGCTTTCCGCCAGTGATCGAGCTTTTCGTCTCCGGTATTGTTCTCGAAATACATGACCGCCAGGGACGGTTTGCTGCCCGAAGGAAAAGCGGCCGGCCCCGGCGGGTAATGACCTTCCCGATAACGACTCGCACGATGACAACGGCAGCCGACACCAAAGCCGGAACATAGAGCTTTTTCAGCGTGAACTTAACGGTGATCTCGCGTGAGGTGAGCGGCGCCCGCTCGGGCCCGATCCGCTGGGTTGTCGGGATGCCCTTTTCGATATGCTCGAGCTCAATCTCAACCTCGTAGGCACTCTGGTATCTCCTCTCCCTGCTCTTTCTCCAGGCAGCGAAGGATCAGACGATTGAGATCATCCGGGATTGCGTGGCTTGATCGACTTGGGGGCTTTAGGGATCTCGGTTTTGTGTTTAATGGCGATATTGAGGGCTGTATCGCCCTCGAAAGGAGCGCGGCCCGTGAACATCTCATAAAGAATGATTCCGAGTGAATAAATATCGGACCGCTGGTCGACATCCTTAGCCCTCGATCTGTTCCAGGGACATGTATTCGGGCGTGCAGCAGATCATGCCGACGCCGGTGAAGCTCTTCGCGTGAATCGATCGGGCGATCCCGAAATCCATGATCTGGGCGTTGCCACCCTTGATCGATGATGATGTTCTAGGGTTTGAGGTCGCGGTGAACGATTCCCAGCGGGTGCGCTTCGGCCAGACCGTCGGTAGATCTGCTGGGCGATGGCCAGGACGTTTGCCGACCGTGAGACTGGCTGGATAGCCGGATCAAGCCTCTTGAGGTCCTGGCCGGCGACGTATTCCATGGTGATGAAGTATGTCGCCTTCGTCCTCGCCGATATCGAACATGCCGGCAGACGTTTCTGTGGCGAATCATCCGGGTGATCTTGAACTCGTTGCGAAGCGTTCGATCATCTTCTCTATCGCGAGAGATCTCGGGCTTGATGAGCTTGAGGGCGATCTTCGCGTTGATTTTGTTGTCTAGAACCTGATAAACGTGGCCCATTCCGCCATGACCGAGCTCTTCGATGATCTGGTAGCGGCCGGCAAAAGTCGAACCGGTAGTAAGCTCTTTGGACGCGGTCTGGATGGTCTCGGTAGGAGATACGGCGGTTTACTCTGGCGGCTTGATCGGCGCTACGCAATTCCCGCAGAAACGCGTATACGGGGGATTGTAGAAACGGCATTTCGGGCATCTGAAGGTAATGTCTGAACTTCTGCTTAAGCGTGGCTAAAGAGTAGCAAGGAAAAGAACCAGAGTCAAATCCGCAGGTGCGAGGCGTTTGAGATCTTCGAACCAGTTGAGAATGATGTTGATCTGCAGACCCGAGCCCGCAGCCCGCTCCTCGATCATCAGAAAACGGCCGTCGGGCGCCACACAATAGGATGGCCAGCCTGCTGCCAAGAAATCCCCAGTAGTTGCCCGAGAACAAGGCTTTCGGCTCGCTAAAGGCAAAATCCGGACCCGGTCTGATATCCGGAACGGCTCATCATTTCTCTTCCGCTCTTAAAGTAAAGCCGGCGCCCGTCGGGCGACCACTTGCGGCTCATCGCCGCCCCCGGAAGACACCCGCGTTTTCCCGCGGAGGTCGGGGTAGGAGGCGACATAAATTTCGCCGGAACCCGACTCATATGGACTGATAGGCAATCCACCGGCCGTCGGGCGAAATGGCGGGCATCATTTCGTTAAATTCCGAATCCAGCAGAGGTTTGGGCTCGGAATCGCTATTGGGTTTCATCTCCAGCACAGTATATGTCCCAACCCCTCGAAGGCTGGGTTTCGACAAAGAGCAGCTCCCCCCGGGGCCCGAACGCCACTGGGTATTGCGGGCCGGGCCGCGCCAGCAACAGCTCTGGCGTGCCGCCCTCGGCCGGGATCGAGTATATATCCCCGTCGCCCCCGCACGTCGGCGCATAGTCGAACACGATGCTTTTGCCGTCCGGCGTCCAGACGGGGTCCCAGCTGCAGCCACTCCGTGTCAAGCGCAGAGGAGCGGTTCCGCCCGATCAGGTCATATACCCAAATTACCTTGTTGCCCTCACTGCCCCGGCGATATTCAAAACCGCCTTTCGGCCGTCCGCGACAAGTTAAGAAAACCGAAATACTGCCGGTCTTTGATTGCCTCCGTGACCTCTCCTTTCTGCGTGACCCAGACGAGCCTCGGCAGCGCAACCTCTCTGGCCGACTGGGCAAATAAGCGAGTGTTCCGTCTGCAGCTGCAACGGTCACTTGAGCGATAACCGTTCTGCCCGGATATTGCAGTATCCCGTCGACCACCATAGTTGGTTCGCCCTTTATGGTCGCCCGCACGGGATCGACGGGAACGGCCATAAAGATGCTGGTCCCGGCAATAGACGAGGTGACCCGTTGCTAGGAAGAGAGGCTGACAACCCCCCTCTAGCGAGAGTCTTGCGTTCGTTGGTTTTAAGAGACTGAGCAAGGATCTTGGTCTCCTGCCACGATTTGTCCATCGGCCGGCTGGAGAATATGATCCACGCTGCCGGGTATCCTCTGCGGGCCAGCCCAGCCGTTCTCCCTTAGCGCTGTCCTGCGCAATCAGGACCTGGGGGCGCCCGCCCGCGAGGCTGCCACCCGCGAGATGCCCGGGCCGATTTGACTAAAAGTCATAAGACCGCCTTCTCCCCAAATGAGGTCGGCCGGGATAGTACTCCGGTGCAAGCACATACTTGAAGCGGGTTTCCGCCGGTTAACGGGAATCCTGAAGATCTTATAATCGGCCCAGAAACCGACCCATTGGCCGTCGGGTGAAAAGAAAGGATATATCGCGAACAGGAACTAAAACCTTCAGTCCCCGGATCGGAGACGATTCAAAGCTCGAAAGAGATCGTCTATAAAGCCTTTTGTTGGCCGCATAAACGATCTCGGTTCCGTCCGGAGAGATGGCCAGGGAGCCGAGTATGGGACCGAAAATTGCTGATCGGCCGGCAGCGCCAACGGGAATCGAACGATTTGTCTTGGCGCGGATCCGCATTTGATGCTCCAGATGGCCAAGCCGCCCAAAATCGCGCCCGCGGCCACCGAAATTCCGATAAGCGGAATCAGCCATTTGGAGGACTTGGGTTTGGGAGCGATCGGAATTGCTCATTCTCACCCGAGTGAGCCAATCGGCTTCTTCAATTTCGATCCGCACATCGGCTATATCGTGCTGTCTTTTATTTTTATCTTTTTGCAGGCACCTGCGGAGAAGTGAGCGGAGGATCGGGGCGTTCCTGCGGGGAGCCTGGCCCAATCCGGCTCACACTCGAGGATCTTGGCGAGCGTGTCCGTAAATCTGTCTCACCTTCGAACGGCCTTTTGCCGGTGAGGCATTCGTAGAGCATGCACGCCGAAGGCCCAGATGTCCGTGCGTTTGTCGACGGCCTTTCCCTTGGCCTGCTCCGGACTCATATAGGCGGCCGTGCCCAGGATAATGCCCGGCTGCGTCATATTTGCGGTAATCGTCGGCGAGTTACTGAGATCAGCCTCGGAGGCCTGTCGTGGAAGCTTTGGCCAGGCCGAAATCCAGGATCTTGACCTTTCCCTCGGGCGTGATCTTTACGTTGCCCGGCTTCAGATCGCGGTGGATGATCCCTTTTTCGTGGGCGGCTTCGAGTCCCTCGGCGATCTGCCGGCAGACCTCCAGCGCCTCATCGACCGGCAGCGGCCCCCTGGTGATGCGCTCGGCAAGCGTCTCGCCTTCAACGAGCTCCAGGACCAGAAACCGCTTGCCCATCGCCTCTTCAAACCCGTGGACCATGGCGATATTGGGATGATTCAGCGATGCCAGCAGCTTGGCCTCGCGCTCGAACCGGGCCACCCGTTCGAGGTCCTCGACGAATTCCTCCGGGAAGAACCTTGATGGCCACCCGCCGGTCCAAGGATTTGTCCAGGGCGCGATAGACTTCGCCCATGCCGCCCGCGCCGATCTTCTCGAGGATCTCGTATCGGCCGCCGAGCATGGCCTTCGGGGCGAGCCCATCGCCGGAAGCCCGGATGGTTTCCGTTACCGGAGGATTTTCCGGGCCGGGCCGATCTGCGTCCCGCAGTCAAGACAGAACCGCGCTGTTTCCGGGTTTTCCGTCTGGCACTTCGGACAGTTGGTCGCCATGTCCAACCCCTCAGGTTGAATATGGCGAAAGGCTATCAAGAAACATGGATAGAGTCAACTGCGCGGGGGAAGATGGCATATTAAAGCGAAATTCAGGGGACACGATAAGAATCATGTCCCCGAATTTCAGGGGACACGATAAGAATCATGTCCCCGAATTTCGAGAATCATGTCCCCGAATTTCGGGTCATTCCCCCAATCCCCGGGCCCCGAACTTGCGAATGCCCACGATAAATGCCCGGGCGGGGTTGGTCACCGTGATCTGCCGGATCTCCGCATCGGTCATCCCCGCCTGCTTCACGGCCGGCAGGAACTTCGTAAAGAGAGTATCAAACGCCCGGAACGCGCCGCCGCCCGGTTCGCCGACCCGGTACCAGCCGGCATCGTGGGATACCATCACCCTTCCCAACAACCCGCGGCGCTTCATGTCCAAAACGAGGCTGACGTGCTGTTCGACGCTGTCGGGCCCGATCCCGTCGAACTCGAGCCAGGCTCCCTGGGCCGCCGCCCGGGCGTGGACTTCCGTGTCCTTTTCCGTCTGGGCATGGACCCAGACCCAGGCGCCGCCGGCTACGCCCTCGTTCTTCAGGATCTCCAGCTGTTCGAGCGCCGCTTTTCCGCCCCCGGTATGAGAAGCGATGGTCAGCCCGTCCTGAGATGCGTCCGCGCGGCCGCCCGTACCAGCTTGGCGTCGACGGCCGATAACGGAGCCCCGTCAACGCCGGTCTTGATGAACCCCGGCCGGATCTTCGTTCCCTCGATGCCTTCCTCCCACTCCCGTGCCCAGCGGTCCGCCAATTGGCCGGGCGATTCCTCAAAGGCGTGTTGGGGGATGCCGATGTCTTTGGCCGCGCCGTAATAGCCCGTGTTCGTCACGAGCGTCAGTCCACTCAGCGAGGACAGCCGCTCCAAAAGCCGGACATCCCGGCCCAAGTAGGCCGGCGTGCATTCGCAGATCGTTTGGCAGCCCAGGTCCTTGACCTGCTTAAGATAGGGGAGGACCGCGCGGACGACGTCTCGGTCATACCGGTCGGGACTGACCTTCTCCGCGCCGATGAAATCCACGAGAACATGCTCATGGGGAAGCGTGAAACCCAGGTCGGCCGGCGGAACCAGTCCACTGACCGTCATGATCATTCCCTGGGCGTCGACCATCGCCGGCCCGCTTCCCGGCCATCCGGACTTCCGCGCCGACCGGAGCGCAACCCCGGCCGAACCCGCCGCCAGGAGGAAAGCGCGTCTGTTCATGTTTGGAGTTATTGAGATTATATGACTACCGGGCACGGTCCTCAAGTCGATTCAGCAGCGGCCCGGCGCCGATGGCGGCATCCGCGTCCAGGAAGATGAGCGTTGGGCCGGGACGGCCGGGAGCGCCGAAAGGCTAGCGGGGCTTTTTCTTTTCAGAATCGGCATCGACGATCTTGTCGCCCGGAATGTCCTCTTCGATGGCTTCGTCCTCGGGAAACAGGAGCTGGGTTCCGCAGGCGCTGCAGAACTGCACTTTCTCGTCGATGATCGACTGGCAGAACGGACATTTCTTGAGTGCCATAGTCTTCTTCCTTATCGCTGTCGCTCTGTCGTTGGCAATCGGGGAGTGGAGGTTGGCTGGGAAGCCTGGATTCGAACCAAGATTCCATGATCCAGAGTCATGTGTCCTGCCCTTGGACGACTTCCCAGCAGGCCTGCACAATGATAGTCAATTCCGGGTTTTTTTTCAACTTCGCCGGCACCTTCGTTTCCGTAACAGAGACAAGCTAACTGAAGGGTGGCGCGGCGTGGGGGCCCCCCGCCAGCCCGGACCGACTGGATTTTCTTGGGACGGAGGGAGGACTGACGGGGGACCGCCGTGACAGGACCCTAAGCCAAAACCAAACAAACACAGAAACGAAGGTATGCATTTCCCCTTAATTGACAGGCCAATCGGGCCTCTGATAACATGAATCCGCCATCATGAGGAAAAGCTGGGTTCGCTATGCCGTTGTCTTCGGGCTGACGGCGGTCTTCCTCTTTTTCTTTTTCCGGGGCGTGGATTGGGGCGAGGTCGTCCGACATCTGGGCCGGGTCGATGTGTTTTTCTTTATCCTGAGCCTCTGCCTGGTGCCCCTCCATCTCGTGACGCGCTCCCTTCGCTGGCGCTGCCTGATGGTCCACGAAAAGCCGTCCGTCAAGATGGGTAACATGGTCTCCGCCAACGCCGTCGGTTTCGGCGTCAACTCCATCTTCCCCGGCCGGATCGGCGAGCTCGTGCGGCCGCTCTACCTGGCCCAAAAGGAAAAGACCAGTAAAGGCTATGCCATGGGCACGATCGTCGTCGAGCGCATCTTCGACATGTTCACCATGTGCTTCCTGCTGGGCGTTTTTCTTCTGGCCGGGCCGCTCTACGCATCCCGCTTCCAGGTGTCGGCCGAAGCTCACGCCAGCCTCCGGCTCTGGGGCTTCGTGGGGTTGGGCGTGGCTTCGCTTCTTCTCGTTTTCAGCCTGGCGCTCTATTTTTTCAAGGATCCGACCCTCAAGGTGATCGGCTTTTTCCTCCGCCCCCTGCCGCCGCGGCTCTCCGGGAAAGCGCTGGCCCTGTTCGATGAATTCATCGCCGGACTGAAGTTCTTTCAGGACCTCAAGACCCTTGTCCTCTATGTCCTGTTTTCTTTCGTCGTCTGGCTGGGGATCATCCTTTTCTACTGGGTGTTTTTCATCTCGTTCAGGATCACGATCCCGTATTACGCGCTCTTTCCCTACGTGTTCCTGACCATGGTCGGCGCCTCCATCCCGACACCGGGGATGGTCGGCGGCTTCCACTACTTTTCCAAGCTGGGTTTGACCCAACTCTACGCGGTCGACCCGAACCTGGCGCTGGGAGCGACCATCGTCGTCCACGCCGTCCAGATCCTGATGACAACCTTGATCGCCTATGTTATATTGTGGAAAGAGGGGATGAGTCTTTTTCAGGTTAAAAGACTGGGGGAGGAGAAACAGCCATGAAATGCCCGTTCTGCGGACACCCCGACAGCAAAGTCATCGATTCCCGCGAGAGCAAGAAAGGCATCTCCATCCGCCGCCGCCGGGAGTGCATTTCCTGCCTGAAACGGTTCACGACCTACGAGAAGATCGAGGAGATCCCCTACATGGTCGTCAAGAAGGACGGCATCCGCCAGCCCTTCGACGGTCAGAAACTCCTCCGCGGCCTGCTCAAGGCCTGCGAGAAACGGCCTGTCCCGATCGGCCGGCTCGAAGAGATCGTGGAGGAGATCGAGAACAAGGTCCAGGAGCGGCCGGAAAAGGAGATCGCCTCCTCGGAGATCGGGCAGCTGGTCATGGAGAAACTCAGGGCCCTGGATAAGGTCGCTTACGTCCGTTTCGCCTCGGTTTACCGGGAATTCAAGGACGTTATGGAGTTCAAACAGGAGGCCGAGACGCTCCTCAAGGAGTAGTCGTCCGGCGAACCGATGGTCCGAAAGATCAAACCGGTCTTCCGGCAGGTCGAGATTCAGACCGAGGTCGACCGCATCCAGCGCGACCGGGTCGTCCGGGTGGATACCGTTCCCCGGATCGATGAATTCTGGCTGCCGCCGGTGGATATCTTCGAAAAGGCGGGCGAGATCGTTGTCGAGGCCGAGATCCCCGGGGTTGTGCAGGCGGACATCACGATCACCGTCCAGAGCAACCGGGTGGAGATCAAAGGCGCCAAGAAGGAAGTCCGCTCCGGCCGGGAAGGCCAGGTATCTCCGCTTGGAGCGCGAGTTCGGCCGTTTTCGACGGCTCATCGCCCTGCCCTGCGCGGTGGTGCCGGACAAGGCCAGGGCTTTTCTGGACAACGGCGTGCTCATCGTCCTGCTGCTGAAGTACCAGCCCGACGAAAATGTCGAGATCGAGATCCAGCGTCTGAAGGAAGACGAATAACCCGGAGGAGTGTGATGGCTGAAAAGGATGACAAGAACGGAGAAACCTTCGAAGAGCTGATCGAGGAAAAGGACCAGAAGCTCCAGATCCCGCCCAAGCTGCCCGTCCTGCTTCTCCGCGACATCGTCGTCTTTCCCTACATGATCGCCCCGCTGTTCGTCGGCCGGGAAAAATCCAAGGCCGCCATCGACAACTCCCTGTCGACGCACCGGATGATCCTTCTCCTGACCCAGAAGGAAATGGAAGTCGAAGACCCCAAGCGGGAGGACGTCTACGACGTGGGGACGGTCGCCCTGATCATGCGGATGCTCAAGCTCCCGGACGGCCGGATCAGGATCCTGGCCCAGGGGCTCATCCGCGCCAAGATCGAATCCTACGAGGACGACCAGGGTTACATCCAGGCCCAGATCTCTGTCCTCCACGAGCCGGACATCAAGGAAAGCGGCATCGAGAACGAGGCCCTGATCCGCAACGTCCGCAGCGGCCTGGAGAAGGCCACCTCCATGGGCAAGAACATCCCCCCGGAAGTCCTGATCATCGCGGCCAATGTCGAGGAGATGGGCCGGCTGGCCGACCTGACCGCCGCCAACCTCGAGCTCCGCGTCGAGGACGCCCAGAAGATCCTGGAGGTGCCCGACCCCGTCCAGCGCCTGAAAAGGGTTTACGAGCTCCTGACCAAGGAACTCGAACTCCTGGACATGCAGTCGCGCATCACGACCGAGGCCAAGGGCGAAATGGACAAGCTGCAGCGGCAGTATTACCTCCGCCAGCAAATGAAGGCCATCCAGAAAGAGCTCGGTGAGGGCACGGAGATCCAGGAAGAGATCAAGGCCTACCAGGACAAGCTCGCGAAACTCAAGGTCGCCGCCGAAGTCAGGGAGGAGCTGGACAAGCAGATCACCCGGCTGGCCCAGATGCATCCGGAATCCGCCGAGACGGCGGTCGTCCGCAACTACCTCGACTGGATGTTCGCGCTTCCCTGGAACAAGGCGACCGTCGACAACCTCGACCTCAAGAAGGCCAAGAAGATCCTGGACGAAGACCACTATGGGCTGAACAAGGTCAAGGAGCGCATCCTCGAATACCTGGCCGTCCGTTCGCTCTCGAAAAAGCTCAAGGGCCCGATCCTCTGCTTCGTCGGGCCCCCGGGAGTGGGGAAGACCTCGCTCGGCAAATCGATCGCCCGGGCCCTGGGCCGCGAATTCATCCGCATCTCCCTGGGCGGCGTTCGCGACGAGGCCGAGATCCGGGGACACCGCCGGACCTATGTGGGCGCCATGCCGGGACGGATCGTCCAGGGAATCCGCCGGGCGAGCTCGAACAACCCCGTCTTCATGATGGATGAGGTGGACAAGATCGGCGCCGATTTCCGGGGCGACCCGTCCTCGGCCCTCCTCGAGGTCCTGGACCCCGAGCAGAACTATTCGTTCCGCGACCATTACCTGGGCGTGCCGTTCGACCTCTCCAAGGTCATGTTCATCACCACGGCCAACCTCCTCGACCCCATCCAGCCGGCCTTCCGCGACCGCATGGAGGTCCTCGAGCTCCCCGGATATACCGAGGAAGAAAAGCTCCAGATCGCCCTCCAGCATCTCGTGCCCAAGCAGGTCAAGGAGCACGCGCTGGACGGCAAGCTGATCCTCTTCACGCCGGGCGCGCTCAAGCGGATGATCGAGCTCTACACCCGGGAGGCCGGTGTCCGGAACCTGGAGCGGGAGATCGCCTCGGTCTGCCGCAAGGTCGCCCGGAAAGTGGCGGAGGGCAAGCGAAAGCTCTACCGGATCACGGGCGGGAACGTCGAGAAGTACCTCGGGCCGCCGCGGATATTCAAGGACCAGCTCCTGAAAAAGGACCAGGTCGGCGTGGCCACGGGCGTCGCCTGGACGGCCACCGGGGGCGAAATCCTGTTTGTCGAAGTCACCAAGATGAAGGGAAAGGGGATCCTGTCGCTCACCGGATCTTTGGGCGATGTCATGAAGGAGTCCGCCCAGGCCGCCTTGAGCTACGCCCGGGCGCACGCCGAGGACTACGCGATCGACCCCGATATCTTCGCCGAATTCGATTTCCACATCCATATTCCCGAGGGCGCCATCCCCAAGGACGGCCCTTCGGCCGGCATCACCATCGCCACGGCCCTGATCTCCGTCTGCACCGACTCCAAGGTCCGGCGGGACGTGGCCATGACCGGGGAGATCACGCTCAGGGGCAACGTTCTGCCCGTCGGCGGGGTCAAGGAGAAGGTCCTGGCGGCGCAGCGGGCCGGGGTGCGCAGAATGATCATCCCCGCGCCCAATAAAAAGGACCTGCTCGATATTCCGCCGAAGATTCTGAAAAATATGGAATTCATCTTTGTCGAGGAGATCAAGGACGTCTTCGACCACGCCCTGATCAAGCCGCAGGCAGAGACTAAGGCCTGAGCATGAGGCTCCGGTCCCTTCGCGAGCGGGAGCTCGTGGCGGGCATCCGCCGGGACTTCGCGGGGACAGGGCGGGGGGTGCGGCTGGGCATCGGCGACGACGCCGCCCTCGTCACGCCGGGTCGCGCCGGCTTGCTCCTCACGACCGACCTCCTCATCGAGGACGTGCATTTCACGACGGCCATCCAACCCGCCTATCTCCTGGGACGCAAGTCGCTCAACGTCAACGTGAGCGATATCGCGGCCATGGGCGGGCGGCCCCGGTTCGCCCTTCTCGGGCTGGGGTTGAAGGCGGGCCTCAAGGGGGAGTGGGTGGAGGCGTTTTTCTCCGGTTTCAAGTCGGCGGCGGTCGAAGCCGGGGTGGCGCTCGTCGGGGGCGATATCTCGGCCTCGAAAATGATCTGCATTTCGGTGACCCTCGCCGGCGACGCGGAGCGGTGCGTCCGGCGCAGCGGCGCGCGGCCGGGCGACCTCATCTTCGTCTCCGGTGCCCTCGGTCAGGCCGCGGCCGGGCTCGGGCTCCTCAAAAGGGGGTTCAGGCTGGGCAGGGACCCGGAAGCCGATCTCCTGATCAAAGCCTTTCTGGACCCGGTCCCCCGGGTGCGGCTCGGCAGGGAGCTCGGGCGGAAGCGGCTCGCGTCCGCCATGATCGACACGAGCGACGGCCTGTCCGTCGACCTGCTGCACCTCTGCGAAGAGAGCCAGTGCGGCGCCGACGTCGACCTCCAGGCGCTCCCCATATCTTCCGAGCTCCGGTCTTTCGGGAGAAAGCCCGAGGACCTCGCTCTCCACGGGGGAGAGGACTACCAGCTGCTGTTTGCCGTACCGCCGGGGCGGCTCCTCGGGGTCTCGAGATTAAAGAAAAGATACGGCCTCTATCAGATCGGGGCCTTCCGGTCGGGGAGGGGGATCTCTGTGGTGGACGGCCGGGGAAGGAAGCGGCCGCTCGAGCCCCGTGGCTTCGAGCACCTCGCCTGATTTCTAAAGAAGCTTTCCTTCGAAGACAAGCTCGGCGGGGCCGGACTGGTAGATCCTGTCTTTTTCCCATTCGACGACGATACTGCCCATCGCCGTCCGGACCGCCACCTTCCGGTCGGCCAGGTTCTTGAGGATCGCGGCCACGGCCGCCGCCGAGGAACCGCTGCCTGAGGACATCGTCTCGCCGACGCCCCTTTCCCAGAAGCGGACCTCGATCTCGCCGCGGCTGAGCACCCGGATGAACTCGACGTTCGTCCGCTGGGGAAAGAACGGATGGGACTCGACCTCGCGGCCGATCTCCTGCCATTCGGTCCGGGCGGGGAATTCGTCAAAAAAGATGCCGCAGTGGGGATTTCCGATGGAGACGGCCGTGATCGAGTAGGTTTTTCCGTGAATGGGCAGGGGGTGATCAACGAGCCTCTCGTGGGGGGCGCCGTCGTTGAACGGTATGTCTTCCGAAGCGAATCGGGGAATCCCCATCTCCACCCGGATGCGGGATGGCTGTCCCTCGATCTCGATAAGGGAGCACTCCCTGTCCCCGGTCGCCGCCCGGAAGACGATCCTCGGGCCGGAGATCGCTTTCCCGGCGAAGTAATGGGCCGCGGCGCAGCGCAGCCCGTTCCCGGAGATCTCGGCCTCCGAGCCGTCGGCGTTGAAGATCCTGAATTCCGCGAGGGCCGCGGAACGGTCCTTGACCGAGACGAGGATCAGCCCGTCGGCGCCGACCCCGGTATGGCGCTCGCAGATCCTTCGGGTGAGGGCGGAAACGTCGGGGATCCCGCCGCTGTCTTCAGTATCGACGATCAGAAAGTCATTCCCCAAGGAGTGAGCTTTGGTGAACCTCATCTAGCCTGACCTATTCATAAAAACGCCTTGTTTTCTATTCTATCATTTTTTAAGACGGAGTTTTTGCCCTCCGGGCGAGCCGATTCGGCCCCATCTGCTTCGTTCTCGGGGTTCGCTGTACCAAAGAGTACAGCTTCACCCCTCGGGCCTCGCACCTGGGGGCCGCTTCGGCTCGTGAAGAGTCCAGGCTACGGCACCCGCAAGGTGACGATCTGCTCCACGGATTCGCCGTCGCTCTCGCGGCGGACAAGTAGAATGACCGCCTGGCCGGATTCGACTTTCTTCAGGATCCGGTCGAGGTCTTCGGCGGTCTCCACGGACTGACGGTTGACCTCGACGATGATATCGCCCGCCGTCAGGCCCTTCCGTGCCGCCTCGCTGTATTCCTTGACGTCGGAGATGATGAGGCCCCGCTGCGTCTTCAGGCCATAGCGCCTGGCCATGTTGGGAGTCAGCTCCCGGACGGTGAAGCCCAGGTCCTTCTCCGAGCCGGGGGCCTGGGCCGGCGGTTCGGCCGCCTCGAGCTCCTCGACGGTCACGGCAAATGTTTTGACCTGGCCGTCGCGGATGGCCTTGATGTCGACTTTGGTCCCGGGCTGGATATCCGCCACCTTGAACCTCAGGTCGTTGGGGTCGCTGATCTTCTGGCCGTTGACTTCGACGATGACATCGTAACGCTTGATGCCGGCCTTGTCGGCCGGGCCGCCGGGTGTGACGTCGTTCACCAGCGCGCCCTTCTTGTCCTTGAGTTTCAGGGCGTCCCGGTCCTCGTCGGTGAGCGGCACGGAGGGAATGGAGACCCCGATCCGGCCGCGGACCACCCGGCCCTTTTCCTTGAGCTGGGCCACGACCTTACTGGCCATATTGGAGGGGATGGCGAAACCGAGGCCGATGTTGCCGCCCGCCGGCGCCAGGATGTTGCTCGTGATGCCGACCACTTCGCCCTTCATGTTGACCAGCGGCCCGCCGCTGTTGCCCCTGTTGATGGCGGCATCGGTCTGGATGAAGTCCTGGTATTCCGGGACGTTGCCGCCGAGGCCGAGCTGTCTTCCCTTGGCGCTGACGATGCCCGCGGTGACGGTGTGTTCCAGGCCGAACGGGTTGCCGATGGCCAGGACCCATTCACCGACCTTGAGCGCCCCCGAGTCGCCGAACCGGACGAACGGGAATCCCTTGCCCTCGATCTTCAGAAGGGCCAGGTCGGTCCGGTTGTCCGAACCGGAGACCTTGGCCGGGTAATCCTCTCCCTGGAGAGTGGTGACCGTCACCTTCACCGAGTCCTCGGTGATGTGGTTGTTGGTCAGGATATAGCCGTCTTCGGTCAGGAAAAATCCCGTTCCCTGAGCGGGGACCCTGTACTCCCGCTCTCTCTGTTGAGGCTGCCCGAAGAAGCGGTTCCAGAAATCGTCGAACGGCATTTCCTGGTCAGACCCGAAATCCCGGCCCTTCTGGACTTTCTCCACCTCGATCTTGACGACGGCCGGGCCGATACTCTCGGCGATGCCCACGAAATCGAGCTCCGCCCGGGTCTCGACCGCGTTCCGTTCGGACGCGCCATAAAGCGACGAGCTCAAGGCTTCGCTTTCGGCCCCGGCGGCGGCTTTAGAAGCGTTCTTATCGGGCATATAAAAGAAAACGTAACCCGCTGCCACGAGCCCCAGGATAAAGCTGACAGAGGCTATCCAGGCGCATTTTTTCATGTTGTCCACTCCTTCAGTGCTTTATATAAGATTATCATATCGTAGGCGAAAATTCAAAGCCGCCGGCGGCCGGCGCCGGGCCGACCTGCCCCAAGAAGATTACAACCGCGCTGCCCTTCCGAAAGTTGCCAATTTCCCCGGTCCAGGATATGATTCCGGCCGTCATGCGGATCAAAAAAGGCAGACTGATCGTCCTCGAGGGCATCGACGGCGCGGGGAAATCGACCCAGGCCCGGCGGCTTCTGAAACGGCTCCGCGGGCTGGGTTGCGAGGCCGTGTCGTTCCGGGAACCTTCAAGGGGAAGATGGGGGAGGCAGATCAAGAGGCTGGCCAAGCTCCCCGGTTCGCTGTCGCCGGAGGAGGAGCTCGAACTCTTCGTCAGGGACAGGGCAGAGAACGTGGCCAGGAACCTGAAACCGGCTCTGGCCGCCGGGAAGATCGTCGTTCTCGACAGGTATTACTTTTCCACGATCGCTTATCAGGGCGCGAAGGGCCTCGACCCCGCCCGGATACGCAGGCTGAACGAGAAGATCGCGGTCAAGCCGGACCTCGTCTTCATCCTGGACATCGGCGCCGGGCCGGGGCTCGCCCGCATCCGTTTCCGGAAGCGGAAAGACCTCCTTTTCGAGAAGGAACTCTACCTCCGCAAGGTCCGGGCGATCTTCCGGAGCCTGAAGGGCCGGAAGTTCGTTCACCTCGATGCCTCGCGCTCCCGGGAGGAGACCGCCCGGGACATCTGGTCCCGCGTCACCCGTCTCCTCAACTGACCCGGTCCGAACCTCACTGTAAATTTCCGGCGGGTTTTGCTATATTGAAAATCGATGACCGCCCCTAAAAACCAGGCACCCGCACCGGCACGGAAGCCCGTTCTCCGCGTCCGCATCCCCAAGCTAAAGCGTTCCGATGTCTTCAAAGCGCTCATTCTGGCAGCCCTCGTCGGCTTGGCCGCCTTGCTGGGGGCCGCGTACGGCGCCTGGCGGGCCATCCGGCAGGACCTGCCGTCGGTGGTCGGGCTGGAGTCGTTCGAAGCCAACATCATCACCACGGTTTTCGCCGACGACGGCCTGCCGATCAAGGATTTCGCCACCGAGCGCCGCATCGAAGTGCCGTTCGAGAGGATCCCCGACGTGCTGAAGGAAGCCATCATCGCCACCGAAGACCCTCGTTTCTTCAGCCATCACGGGATCGATTATCGGGGCATCGTCCGGGCGCTCAACGAAAACCTCAGGATCGGCCGGCCGTCCGGCCGGCTGCAGGGCGGAAGCACCATCACCCAGCAGCTCGCCCGCGTCCTTTTCCTTTACCCGCAGCAGACGGTCAGCCGCAAGCTCAAGGAGATGTACCTCTCCAGGCAGATCGAAAAGCGGTATTCCAAGGAAAAGATCCTGGAGATGTACTGCAACCAGTTCTACCTCAACCACGGCGTCTACGGGGTCGAGGCGGCCTCGAATTTCTATTTTGGCAAGAGCGTTTCCGACCTGACCCTGGAGGATGCGGCGCTCATCGCCGGGATCTTCCGGGGACCCTCCATCTATTCTCCTTACACCAATGTCGAGACGACCCTCCGGAGGCGGAACCACGTCCTCAGCCGGATGCAGGAAGAGGGCTTCATCACCCGGGCTCAGGAAGAGGCGGCCCGGGCCAGGCCGTTGACCGTGCTGCCCTGGCACAGGGGTTCTTCCGACTTCGCCGCCTACTTCTTCGAAGAGGTGAGGCGGTATATCGATAAGCGCTACGGCAGCGAAGCGCTCTACCGCGGCGGGCTTAAAGTCTACACCACGCTCAACCCGGCCCAGCAGAAACACGCGGAGGACGCGCTCCTCGGGCGCCTCCGGGCGATCGACAAGCAGCAGGGTTGGCGCAAGGACAAAAAGAACCTTCTCCTCGAAGGCAAAAATGATCTGGATGCGGAATGGCTGAAAGGCTGGGCGACGGCCTTCGCCGCCGAAGGCGATGTCACCGACGCCATCGTCCTTTCTGTTTCCAGGAAGGAAGCCTCGGTCAGGGTCAAGCGCTACATGGGGACGATGTCGAACAAGGAGATCGCCTGGACCAAGACGGACGACCTCAGCAAGCTCTGCCGGCGCGGCGATATCATCCAGGTCAGGCTGAAATCCGTCGATGAAGCCGCCAAGACCTTCGAAGCCCTGCTCGACCAGGAGCCCCTCCTCGAGGGCGCTTTCCTGGCCATCGACCCCCGGTCGGGTCAGGTCAAGGCGATGGTCGGGGGGTATTCCTTCCTGAGAAGCGAATGGAACCGGGCCACCCAGGCCGCTCGGCAGGCGGGCTCGGCGATCAAGCCGCTCCTCTATACCGGCGCCCTGGAAAACAGGTTCACGGCGGCGACCCCGATCGAGGACCTACCCGTGACTTTCGCCGACAAATGGCTCGGACAGGACTGGTCCCCGAAAAACTACGACCTGAAATTCAAGGGGACGGTGACCTTGCGCATGGGCGTCGAGGAATCACGGAATGTCGTGACCGCCAAAATGCTGGACTTCATCTCCCCCCAGACCGGGGTCGATTACTGCCGGAAATTCGGCCTGACCTCGACGATCTATCCGTATCTGTCACTGGCCCTCGGAACGTTCGACGTCAGCCTGAGCGAACTGGTCTCGGCCTACACGGCTTTCCCGAACAAGGGGGTTCGCATGGTTCCCTATTTCATCACCCGGATCGAGGACCGGGAGGGCCGGGTTCTCGAGGAGGCCAAGGTTGAAGCGGAAGAGGTGATCTCGCCGCAGACCGCCTTCCTCATGACCTATCTTCTCGAGGGCGTCGTCCTGAGAGGGACGGCCGGGTCGGCCGCCTCACTGGGCATTCCGCTCGCCGGCAAAACGGGCACGACCAGTGATTTCACGGATGCCTGGTTCATCGGGTTTTCGCCCTCGCTCTGCGCGGGCGTCTGGATTGGGCATGACCTTAAAATGAAGATCGGCAACAAGCAGTCCGGGGCCGTAGCCGCCCTGCCGGCGTGGATTCAATTCTTCAAGGCGGTCATCGAGGACGAGGAGAAAAAAGCCGCCGCCGAGGGCCGGGAGCCCGTCTTCGAGGACTTCGAGATCCCTCCCAACATCAGCTTTGTCGAAGTCGACCGGAAGACGGGCCTGTTGGCAACTCCGGCCTGCCTCTGGCCCATCCGCGAAGCGTTCCTGGTGGGCACCGAGCCCGGCCGGTACTGCTCACGCCAGGATCATCTGAAGATCCTCGACTACTACGGGACCGAGAAGGCTACCGAAGAGCACTAATAGATCAGTGGCGGCCTCGGCTGCCTCCACCGGAAGAGCCCCGCGACGACACCGAGCCCCCCCGCGGACCCGATGAGGAGGAACCGCGGGAACCCGACGAAGATGAGCCCCTGGAGCCGGAGGAAACCGACCCGCGCGATCCTGAAGACGAACCGCGCGACCCCGAGGAGATCGATCCGCGGGAGCGCGAAGTGGTCGAGCCCCGGCTCGAGCCCGAGCCCCGAGACATCGAGGAATCCCGGGAGGAAGACCGGTTACCCTGCAGATAGTCGTAGAACCGGCTCCGGATCGAGCTCGACCGGGAGCCGGCGGTGTTCGTATTGAACTTCCTGACGCTGACGTTCGGGGAGGACGGGTAGCCGAATTCAGTCCGCCGGGACATGCCTCCTGTCACCGCGCCTTCGATGCGCGAGCGCCGCTCTGCGCCGGAGCGACCCACCTGTGATCCCGACTGCGCGGGGCCGGTCAGCCGGCCTCTTTCAGCCTGTCCGGCCTGTCCGGAAGGCGCGGCCCCTCGCATCGCCGAACTCCCCATGCGGCTGTTGACCCCGGCCAGCCGGCCCGTGCTTGCCTGACCTTCGCGCCGGGGAAACACCTTGCTGTCCGCCGCCAGGGACCGGGCCACGGTACCGCTTTGGGAGTTCCTGACGGAGGGGGCCTGAGCGGTCATGGTCATCTTATCCAGACCCTTGGCCGTGGATGAGTTCAGGGCCGCCCGGGAAATGTTTTTCGCCCGGAGCTGATCCTTGTGGACGACGGTCAGAGCCCGCGAGTGCGAGGGATAGTATCCGTTCCAATGGTCATAGTAGACGCCGCCGTAGAGGTAGCCCGGGTAACCATACCAGCTCATCGGCGCCCAGGCCCAATAATCATATCCCCACCCCCAGCTGACCCAGGCGGGACCCCAGATGGAGGTCGGCATCCAGTACCAACCGATCCCGGCGCCCCAGCCCCAGCGGCCGTAGTGGAAGGGAGCCCAGCCCCACGGCTCATAGGGGAGCCAGGTCATGCCGATGCTGAGATCGACCCAGCTTCCGTTAGAATAAGGCCGCCAGTCTTCTCCAACATTTTTCGGCGCCCAGACCCAGCCGTGGGGCCGGACATAGACCCAGTCGCCGTATTCCTCGAGTTCGCCTCCAAAGTCCTTGAGCTCTTCGGGGAGATTTCCTCCCTGAGCGATGTAGGATATCACCTTGGAGTCGCGGGACTCATTCCAGCGGTCGAACCCGTCCTCGGCCACCGCGAAGAACCGGCGCGGCTTGGAGCCGAACCGCCCCTGCGACGCCTCCAGGCTCTGCTCGCTCTTAAGGAGCTGCGAGCCCTCCTCGCCGGCGGCTTCGATCATGCCGTTAAAGACGAGAATGTCGGTCTTCTTTTTCTCCTGGACGTCGATGCGGTAGAGCCCTTCGCCGAGGACATAAAATGACGCATCCGCCGAGTGGACCTCGATCGATTTCTCCTGGTCGAGGTTGAATACGCTAAGGTAAACGCTTCCTTTCTGGACCCGCAGCCGGACTTGGTTGGAGTCCTTTTTGGGCAGGCTCATGATCTCGAGTCCGCTGTTGTTGTCGAGGCGGGCGAAATTGCTCTTCCCGAAATAAACCTCCGCCCGGCCGCCGGCCGTGGCCACGATGTTGCCGTCCTCGAGAGGCGTGTTCAGTACGCCCTCCTCGGGTTTGGCATCCGGTGCCCTCTGGACGGCCACGCTTCCCTCTACAAAACTCAAACGGGCAAACGACTCGTTTGTGTATTTGGGCGGTTCTTCGCCTCGTATTCCGGCGGCGAAGAAAAGGACGACCGTTAAACCGAGCAGGCAAGCCGTATTTCTTCTCATAGTCATTCTCCTATCCAATTCTCCTAATAGCAAAATCCATGCCAAGGTTTTCCCCTGTAAATTCGGCGCGGAGGCGGATCTTTTGTCCCTAAAAGGGGACGACTGACCCTCCGAAGGACAGTCGGAAGGCCATCCGCAGGTCAGGGTTCGACGGGCCAGTGCTTTCGATGCGTCCTGAAAACCGGAGCCAGCTCGGACTCGGTCGAGGGAGACACTCTTAATCCGGCCGGCGCGACGGGCCGCGATCCGCCCATGGCGAGAAGGGCCCGGCGGACCCCCTCGGACTGCCCTGAAAGATCGTAGCCGCCCTCGAGAGCGTACAGTATCCGGCCCGCCGAGACGGACCGGGCCAACTCCTGAAGCTCGGCGGCCAGCGTCCCGAAACCGTCGATGGTCACTTCCATTCCCCCAAGAGGGTCGCCGGCGAAAATATCGAACCCCGCCGACACCAGGATGAACTCCGGTTTGAAGGCCCTGGCCACTGGGGCCAGCAGGCGCCTGAAGATGTACAGGAAATCGCCGTCCGATTTCCCGGCCGAAAGCGGCACATTCATGGTGTAACCCTCGCCCTTGCCTTTCCCCGCCTCGCTCCAATGGCCGGTGCCGGGATAGTGGGGGAACTGATGCGTCGGAGAAATACAGGACGTCGTCCCTCTCCTCGAAGGAATGCTGCGTGCCGTTGCCGTGATGGAGGTCGAAGTCGACGATGAGGATCCGCTCGAGCCCGAAGGCCGTGACGAGATGCTGGGCCGCGATGGCGATATTGTTGAAGATGCAAAACCCGCGGGCCCCGGACGCTTCGGCGTGATGGCCGGGCGGGCGCACCAACGCGAACGCGTTATCGAGCTTTTTCTCCATGATCATCGCGGCGGCCAGGATTGTCCCTCCGGCGGCGAGCATCGCGGCCTCGTAGGATTTCGGCGACGTCGAAGTATCGGGGTCGAGGGCAACCCTCTCCCGGCCCGCGGTCCGGCGGATCTGTTCGAGATACGCCCTGGTGTGGATGAGCTCGATCTCCGCGTCGGTGGCCGGCCGCGGTTCGATGACGGGGTATCTCGAGAGCGCCCCGTCTTTTTCCAGCATCCCGTAGATCGCCCTCAGCCTGTCGGGGCTCTCCGGATGCGCCGGCCCCATGTCATGGTCGAGATACCGCCAGTCTTTAACGATCCCCGTGGTCATCGCCAGCCTCCTTACTTGGTCGACCCCCCACCAGAGAAATTTCGCGGGCAAGCTTATAAATCAAGGGGGTGGCATGGCGCCAGTCCCTGCGCGCCCGGAGCGACGGGGACCCCTCTCCCCTTGGAGTGCGCGAACATTCGTTGACGGGTGAGGCGCGAGGACGCACAGGGACGCGTCATGACAGGACCCCCTCCTTTTGGGGCTTGGCGGGGAAGAATTTTTCGAGTTCTTCCGGCCTGGGCTTCTTCGTGAGCAGGCTGACGATGATGAGCGACCCGATGGAGACGAGCAGGGCGGGATAGATGATCGGGATCCCCCAAGGGTCGCCGTCGGGGACTTTGCCGGGCGGCAGCATTTCGGCCAGGACTTTGAGGAGGATGCAGACGACGGTTCCCGAGATGATCGAGGCCAGGCCGCCGGCCCGGGTGACTCTCTTCCAGGCCAGGGCGGCGATCAGCGCCGGCGTGATGGCCGCGCCGTAGATCGTGTAGGCGAAAAAGCTCATCTCGAGGACCGATTTAAGCCGGACGGCGAGAAAAAGCGCCACCACGCCGATGGCCACCACGAGGACCTTCTGCAGGGCCACAAGGTTCTTCTGGGCGGCGTTCCGGTTCAAGAACCGCTGGTAGATATCGCGCATCAGCGTCGTCGAGGGCGAGAGGAGATAGTTCATCCCCGTCGAGATGACGACTGCGCAGGCGGCCCCGAGGAGCAGGATGCCGACCGGCGCCGGCACGAGGTTCCTCGCCGCCAGCAGCACGATCTTCCCTCCTTCCTTGGGGAGGCTCAGATCGATCTGACCCTTGAGCTTGCTGTAGGCGAAGACGGCGATCACAACGACCATGGTTTCGACGAGGACCGTACCCACCGTCCACCAGACCACGGCTTTCTTGGCGTCCTTCGCCGACCTGGCGCTGTAGAATTTCTGGTACATGCTCTGAACGCCCAACAGCAGGAACAGGGTGGAGAGAAAATAGCCCACGGCCTTGAGCGTCGGGTGGGCGCCGAACTGGCTGTTGACGGCCGAAAAATAACCCGGACCGAGCGACTGGCTGGCTTGGGCGGCCCCTCCCGCCGCGAGATAGACGAACGGAACCGCCAGCAGGCAGGCCAGCACGATGATGATGCCGTTCGGCAGGTCGGTATAAGCGATGGCGACCATCCCGCCCAGGGCCGTGAACAGGATGACAAAAGCCGCGGCGATGACCGTCCCGGCCGAGTCCGAGATCCGGCCGTCGGTGGCGACGTTGAGAATGAACCCCCCGGCCACGAATTGGTAGGAGACGATCGCGGTGAAGGACATCAGGAGCGCCACCGCCCCGACGAGCCGGGCGACGGGCCCGTAGCGCACCTCCAGGATATCGCCGATCGTGTACTGGCCGAAGGTGTGGATCTTGCCGGCGAGAAAATAGATGAGGATGATGCCCACCCAGGCCCCGGCGGCCAGCCAGAGCGCCGAGAACCCCGCTTTGGAGGCGAATTCGGCGCCGCTGATGAACGTCCCCGACCCGATCCAGGTGCAGATGAGGGTGAAGACCATGACCGGCCAGCCGAGCCGCCGGCCGGCGACCATGAAGTCGTCCTGGCTCTTGATGCGCCGGGCCCGCAGGAAATTCAGGGCCGTCAGGACGAGAAGATAGGCCAGGATGATGTAGAGGTAGATCGACATGCCGCCTCCTCCCGCTCAAGCCGGCCGGCCCCGTCAGGCGGGCTTTCGGCTCAGGAGCCGCTTGAGCTTCAGCCGGATATAGACAAGCGCCATGACGGCGTATCTCTTGATGTCTTCAAGCGAGCGGATGTTGGCGATGACGCGCGGCAGCTTGCGGGCGATCGAGACGTTGCCGCCGGAGAGGGACCAGCGGAAGATGAGCTCGCTGACCTGGCCCCAGGTCAGCCGGTCGAGGAACAGCGGCACGTCGCCCTGGGCGGTGGGGAGCGTGACGATCTTCGAGGAATGCCTTTCGGTCCAGCTGAACCCGGGGGGCAGGCGGCCGATCTCCTTGGCCGTCGCTTCGAGCGGCGTCCCGGGATAGATATGCAGGATGGCCACGCTGGCCTCGACTTCGTTCCTGTAGCGCTCGATGAGCCGGATCGTCTCCTGGGCCTCCTCCCAGGTCTCCGTGGGATGGCTGAAGATGAAAAAGACGTTGGGGATGATCTCGAGCTCCCGGCACCAGGCGACGGCGTTGTGGAAGTCCTCGATGCTGATCCTCTTGTCGATGACCGAGTTGCGCACCCTCTCCGAGCCGGCCTCGATCCCGAACGAGACATGGAACAGCCCGGCCTCCTTCATCCTGGCCAGGAGCGGCTTGGTCATCAGGTCGAGCCGGATCTCGGCGCGCCAAAAGACGTCCAGCCGCCGCTCGATCATCTTCCGGCAGATCTCCTCGACGCGCCGGACGCTGGCGTTAAAGGTGTCGTCGTAGAAAAAGATGACCCGGGCCCCGAGTTTCTCGACGTGCGATTCGATCTCGGCGATGACGTTGTCCGTGGTCCGCATCCGCACCGGCCGTCCCCAGTTGATCGGGGTGGCGCAAAAGTTGCAGTTGAACGGACAGCCCCGGCTGGTCATGATGTTCACCGCCGGCAGGGGGCCGCGGCCGGGGACGTCGATCTTGAAGTTGTACTTGTCGAACGGGACGAGATGGAAGGCGGGGAAGGGGAGGCCGTCGAGGTTGGTGATGGGGGAGCGGGGCGGGTTGGCGACGACCCGGCCGTCCTGCCGGAAGGAAATGCCCGCGACGTGGGTGACGGCGGCCGTGGACCGGTTCCGGTCCAGGGCCCGGAAGAGGTCGAGCATCGTCATCTCGCCTTCGCCCCGGACGACGATATCGAGCTCGGGGATGTGCAGGAGGGTGTCCTCGGCGGCCATCGAGGCGTGGGGGCCGCCCATGACCGTCAGCGCCCCGGGCGCCGCTTCCCGGGCGGTCTTGACCAGGCGGAAGCTCTGGAACCGGTTCTCGGTCGTCGAAGTCACCCCGACGATGTCCGGCCGGTCCGCGGCGATCTTCTTCCGGATGCCGTTCCAATCGAGCCCGAGAACGTCGGCCGGCACGATCTCGACGTCCACCCCGGCCTTCTCCAGGACGGCGCCGATGTAGAGCAGCCCGAGCGGCGGCATGGTGGAGCCCTTCGACCAACGCTCGGCGAAGTAGCCGCCGGGCGGGACGTAGAGCTGGACCTTCATCCTACAGCGCCGTCTCCGGTTCGACGGTCTTATCGAGCTTCATGGAATAGAGGGTCGTGAAGTTCGGTTCCGCCATGGTCGTGCCGTAGATGTAGTCGGCGACTTCCATGGACTTGTAGTTGTGGGTGATGATGATGAACTGCGTGTTCATCTTGATGTTCTTCATCAGGTCCAGGAAGCGCGTCAGGTTGAGGTCGTCGAGCGCGGCGTCGACCTCGTCCAGGATGCAGAACGGGGTCGGTTTGTACCGGAAGAGGCCGAACATGAAGGCGATGCTCGTGAGGGACTTTTCGCCGCCCGAGAGAAGCATGATGTGCTGAACCTTCTTGCCGGGCGGCTGGGCGACGATCTCGACGCCGCTCTCCATCGGGTTGGCCGGGTCGATGAGCTTCACCTCGGCTGTTCCGCCCTTGAACAGCTCCGTGAACACTTCCTGGAAGTGGGTGTTGACCTGGGTGAGGGCGTTCAGGAACTGCGTCTGGCTCTCATCGTCGATCTTGTGGATGGCCGCCTCGGTGGCGTCGATGGATTCCCGGAGGTCGGCTTTCTGCTGGATCAGGAAATCGAATCGTTCTTTATGACCGGCATATTCCTCTTCGGCCATGAGGTTGACCGATTTGTATTTCTGGACATCCTCTTCGGTTTCGGCCAGTTGCTCTTCGATTTCCGCATCCGAGAGCTCCGTCGCCACGGGTTCGTTCTTGACCTCGTGGAGCGTTTTCTTGAGCTCCTGCCAGCAGGTCTCCTCGAGGTTGACCATGTCCCGGTCGATCTCCGCCCGACTGATCTCCCAGCGGACCCGGTCTTCCTTCTGTTTTTCGAGCTCCTCGCGATGTGCAGCCAGGGCCTGGTCCATCTCGACCACTTCGGTCCTTTTCTGCTGGAGCGTCGTCTCCATCTGCGCCAGGCCGTCGTGCCGCTGCTTCTTCTCGATCTCGAGCTCGCCGGCCTTCGCCTCGAGCTCCGCGGCGGCGCGGGTGGCTTCCTCTCCTTCGGTCCCGGCCGCCCGTCCTTCCTCTTCGAGCGCCAGAGTCTTCCGTTCGAGGCTCTCCCGGCGCTCGACGAGCCCGGCGGCCCGGCGGACCAGGTTGGCATGGCGCTCCTCGAGCAACGACGCTTCGGCCCGCAGGGCCAGGAACCGTTTCTCGTCCTCGAGGTGCCTTTCCTTGTAAGAGAGAAGCCCTATCTCCTCCGCGGCGAGGCGCTCCCTGAGCTCCCGTTCCTCGCTCTCGAGCAGCAGCGCTTTCCCGGACAGCGATTCCAGGCCGAGCCGGAGCGTTTCGCCGTCCCGGTTCCAGATCGTGATCTCTTTTTCGATCACCTCGAAGGCCGAAGCCGCCCGGTCCCTTTCGGCCTGGCGGCCGGCGATCTCCTTCTCCCGCTCGTGGGCCTGGAGCCGCAGTTCTTCGAGGCGGACGGCTTCGTCGCGCCGCGCGGCCTCGAGTGTTTCAGCCTGGCGCCGGTGATTTTCGAGGTCCGACGACAGAGGGGCGATCTCGGAATCGCGCTCGCGGAGGCGCTGCTCGAGCTTCCTGATCTCGCCGTGAAGGACGAACGCGCCGTCGCCTTTCCGGCCGAGCCTCAAGAGGCCCGACGATAAAAGAAGGTCTCCTCCGGGAGTGAGAAAATTCAGTCCGGGCCGGCGGGTCCAGAGCTCGACGGCGGCGGCGATGTCGCTGACGATCATGGCGTCGCGCAGCCGCCCGACCGATCCCCGGATCTTCGGGTCCGGCCGGAGCCGGGACTTGAGACGTCCGAGGACGCGGGGATCGTCGATCGCGGGGACGTCTTCGTCCTGTTCCCACGGCGCGAGCAGGAGGAAGCTTCCCGTCAGCCCCTTGTCGGCGGCCTGTCTCAGGAACTCGTCCACGGGAATGACGGCCGAGCCCGCCTCTTCGCCCCAAAGGGCGTCGACAAGGGACGCGGAATCGGGATCGACGTCGACAAGCTCCGACAGCCGGCCGAGGCTCCCGTCGACCTCGGGCGCGGGCTCGCCGGCCTGAGCCTCGACCATCCTGCGTATCGCCTGCAGGTGGTAGCCGTCCTCGTCCCGCGCCTTCCGGGCATCCGCAAGGAGCGAAGTGAGGCGGCCCGCAGCCTCGCCTTCCTGTTCGAGGGAATTCGCGAGCTCGGCCATTCGGGCTTCCGCGGCCGACTTCAGGCGCTCAGTTTCCGCGAGCGACTCTCTGAGCGCGGTCAGGCCCGCCTCTTGAGCCGCGAGCTGGGCCCGCTCCTCCTCGAGCTGGGCTTTAAGCTTGGCTTCCCGGCGGGTCTCGAGCTCGAGCTCCTTGCCCGACCTCAGGGCCTCGTTCCGGATCTCGGTGAGTGCCGCGAGCTTGACGAGCTGCTCTGCTTTAAGGGCGGCGACGGCGCTTTCCCGGCCGGCGGAGCTTTCTCCCGCCGACCGGTACGCGGCTTCGCCGCGGCTGAGATCTTCGTTTTTCAGGCTCAAGGACTGGCCGAGTTCGTCCCTGTCTTTCTCGCAGTCCAGGAGCTCGGCCGCAAGATCGTCCATCTCCTGGCCGAACTCGGCGGCCGCGGCGGCCGCTCGTTTGCCTCTCTCGACAAGGAACTCGACCCTCTTCGCCTCCCGCTCCCTTTCGCTCTCGGCCCGGGCGATCTGAGATTCGACGGCGTACAGGGCTTCCTGGCCCTCCTGGAGTGACTTCTCAAGGTCCCAGACCTCGCGCCGCCGGTCGGTGAGCTCCTTCTCTCCGCTCTTGAGGCGATGGCTGATCTCCCTTTCCGTGGCCAGGCTCGATTCGAGCTGGCCGGCGGCCTCGGCGTGTCGTCTTTCGAGCTGTGTCAGCCGCCTGCGGAAGTTGAGCGCCGCGAGCTCGCGGAGCTTCTCGCGGAGCTTCCTATAGCGCACCGCCGCTTGGGCCTGGCGCTGCAGCGAGTTCTTCGCCCGGCCGACCTCGGTGATGATGTCCTCGAGGCGGATGAGGTTCTGCTCGCTCGAGGCCAGCTTGCTCAGCGCCTCTTTCTTTTTGTCTTTGTAGAAGGCCGTCCCCGCCGCCTCCTCGAGGAGCATCCTCTTTTCGGACGGCTTGGCCGAGAGGAGCGAGCCGATGGTCCCCTGCTCGATGACGAAATATTCCTTCTCGGCCACAGCCCTCTTCCAGAGCGTGTCTTGGATGTCCTTGAGGCGGGCGGGCTTGCCGTTGAGACGGTACTCGCTGTCTCCGGAGCGGAAAACCCGATGGTTGATGACCGTCTCCTCTTCCTGCTGGTGCTCGAAAAAGAGGCTCACATCGGCCATGCCCAGAGGGGGCTTCTTGGCGTTGCCGTTGAAGATGATGTCCTCGACCTTTTCTCCGCGAAGGCCCTTCTGCCGCTGGCCCCCCAGCACCCAGAGGATGGCGTCGACGATGTTGCTTTTTCCGGTGCCGTTGGGCCCGACGATCGCCGTGATCCCGGGATGAAAGACGATCTTCGTCCTCTCGGGGAAGGACTTGAATCCCTGGATCTCGAGCTTCTTGATGATCATCGGACGGCTATTGTAGACAATTTGCCCAGGTTTTGAAAGGGAGGGGGTCCTGTCACGGTGAGGTCCGACCTTTATCGCAGACGCTGTCCTGATCCAAGTCCTCCCTTGATTCCCAGGGGAGGTAGGAGAGGTTAATATACTGAAAAAAAGGTCTGCTGAAGCGTCTGCGAAAGTGCGGGAGAGGGGTCCCCGTCGCTTCGGGCGGGCAGGGACTGGCACCGTGCCACCCCCATCCAGAAATAAGCTATCACAGTGAACCGTGACCGGGACTTGAGATTCAAATAACCGGCGGAAATCTCTATAATGGCGGAGTGGACCGTTCGGCTAAAAAACTATTCTCCGGGCTCTTCAGGATGCGGGGCCGCAAGAGTTCTGTGGTCCTGCTGCAGTGGGCGAACTGGATACTCCTGGGGGTATCGTGGGGAATGTCGCTCCAGGCCTATCTTCGACTGCCGGGGCGGATGGTCCTCTGGCATAGCGTCTGGAGAGAGGTTCCAGTCGTGGTGGACAGGTCGTGGCTCTTTTTCGCCTATCCCGTGATCCAGACGGCAGTCCTTTTCGGGAGCCTGTCCCTGGCCGCGACGCACTTCATCGGGAGGTCCCAGACCGAAGACCTGGCCAACCTCAGGTCCGAAGCGACGCATCTCGAGCTCATCTTCGTAAATGTCCTGTTCATCCATCTCCAGGCGACGCTGACACTCCTCTCCTTCGGCGCGGGCGGGGGCCTCAATTGGTCGTACATGGCGATCGTCGCCGCGGTCATTGTCTTGATCGTTCCTTATTATCAGCTCCGCCGCCGGATCCTCTCCAGATAAAGCGACGGGGCAAGCAATGGGGACAGGCCTCCCTGTGGGGACAGGCCCGGGGGCCGGAAGCGTCCCCGATGTCGGGCGGCGCCCATTGACACTTCGGGGCAAAACCATTATTTTCTTACTGTCCAATAGCATCCGTCCGATGGGCCAGCGTAGCTCAGTCGGTAGAGCAGCTGATTCGTAATCAGCGGGTCGGAGGTTCGATTCCTCTCGCTGGCTCTCGATCCCCCACTCTGATTCCATGTATTCATTAAAGCACAATCAACGGCTCCTCTTGTCAGTCCGGACGATGGTATTCTAATATGCTCAGTGAGTTTTATTACAGGATACAGAGACCGGGGAACGGAATAAATTATGCGTACAGGACAACAATGATGAAGACACGCACGGCCGTGTCCATCGCGACTTCGCTGATGACTGTTTTCATCGCGCTGGCGCCCGCGTGTTACGGAAAATCGCTCGGCCTCGGTCCCGAAAGCGTCAGTTCCAGAAACGGACTGAGCCTGCGACTTGGCTATACGTTGGACGTTCAGGGCGAGACGCAGGAATCGTCAATCGCCGCTTTCGAGCCGTGCAAGACCTATACGGTAGAGGCGCTCAAGGAAGACCTCGAGATCCTCTGGGCCATTCTTGAGGAAGGACACGGCGGGCTCGATCGCTACACTGCGATAGGGGAGCTGAAAAAAAGCTTCGATGCCGCCGGGAACGGACTGACCGGTCCGTTGACGGAGCTCGATTTCTACTCCAGGCTCCTGCCGCTCGTCGCCGGTATCAAGGACGGACACACGCGGCTGATGCTTTCTCCGGCGGCCGCCGCCGAACTCGACGCCCAACCCGTTTTCTTTCCCTTCGGGCTCCGCTTCCTGAACGACAAGGCCTACGTCTTCTGGAACCTGAGCCCGGACGAGAGCATCAAGGAAGGCGCGGAGCTCCTGGCCATCGACGGGACGCCGATCGTGGACGTCGTCGCGGCGCTCCTCCCGCTCATCCCGAGCGACGCCGGGATCCGGACCAGCCCGGCTCCGGCGCCTCGAGTCTCCGGCGGCTTTTGGCCGGCTCCTGGCCCTTCGGTTCGGACGGCGGGAATCCCGCCGCGTCCTCTTCCGGCCGTTCCCGGCAGGGGAGACCAAGGAGGTTGGGATCCCGGGTATCACGGCGGGAGACATCATCCGGCTCCTCCGGAAAGATACCCGGCGGCCGCCGAGCGCCGCCCGGCCTACGAGCTGTCCTTCCAGGGTCCGGCGGCGGTTCTGACGATCCGGGGGTTCGCCGACGATCCGGACACGGCGAGGCCGCGGTATCCGGAATTCCTTAAGGAGACGTTCCGTTCCCTGGAGGAAAAAAAGATCCCGAACCTGATCATCGACCTGAGGGGCGCAGGCGGCGGGCGGGACGAATACGCCAAGCTCCTCTTCGCCCACGTCATGGACCGCCCGTTCTTCTATTATTGGGCCCTCGAAACAAAGAAGGACCGTTACGACCTCTTCCGCTTCACGGACGAATCCGCGGCAGGCGCCGAAGAGCTGGCCAGGCCGCTCAGAAAGAACGCGCGCGGCTGGTTTGATGTCCTGGGCCATCCCAACGGCGGGCTGCAGATGCCACGGGTACCGCGGTTCGCCGGGCGGGTGGCCATCCTCATCGACGGGGGCAGCTTCTCGGCGACGGGGGAAGCGGTGTCCGCCTTCCACTACCACAAGAAGGCCGTGTTCTTCGGGGAGGAATGCGGCTCCGGCTACTACGGCAGCACGTCGGGATTCACGGTCACGGCGACCCTCCCCAACACCCGCATCCAAGTCCGCATCCCCCTGGTCATCTGCGCGATGGCGGTCGACGGCTATCCCAAGGACCGCGGCCTCGTCCCCGATTTTCCCGTGACGCCGACGATCGAAGACCTGTTGGCGGGCCGGGATCCGGTTAAGGAGCGGGCCCTTCGGTTCTTGGAAAAAGGCGAATGATTTCGTCCCCTGAGCGGAATATTTTCCTCGATGGCTAAGCGGGCGTCGGCCGCCGCGGCCCGGGCGGACGAACCTTCAGGGCGGCGAGTCCATTGACGGCGGCCAAAGCCAAGAGCGACAACAGTATGCCGGCCCACAGGTGGGTCTCTTTGACCTGGAAGCGGCCGGCGCTCACCGGGCTGCGATAGGGCCTGGTGCCGTCATCAGCCGCCGCGGCCTCGGCCCGCAGCTCGGGATCCCATTTATAGCCCGATTTCTCGAGCGTTCTGGCGAAGTGCCTTTCGAGGATCAGGTTCTCTCTGAAAGCGATGAACAAGCGTCTCGCGCCGCGCTTTTTCGGTTTTCGCCTTCCGCGCCTCCTCGAGCTTCCGGTCCCGGCGGAAGACGTGGATGCGCATCTCGTAAAGGAAAGGATGAATGAGGGGGCTGTAGTGGGCCAGGAAATCGGCATAGCGCCTGTCTTTCCATTCGCCGAGGATCCGCGACCATTCGTCCGACCTGTTGATGTCGTCGGTCTCGAGCTCCTCGATGGACAGCCGGGAATAAAAAACGCCCGCCTCGGGGTCGGTGTGCTTTATGGTGAACTCGTACATCGGCTCCTCGCGGAGCAGGGGGGAGAGAGAAGGGAACCGCGCCACGAACCGTGCCGTGCGCGACGGCGTGTTGGACGCGCACAGTCCGAGGATGACGACTTGAACGGCGAGGAGCACCGAGACTCTCCTCAGTGACCGCGGTCCGGCAGTTTCACTGATAACCGACGGCCGTACGCCTTTCCAGATCGCCACCTGAATGAGGCCCGCGGCCAAGGCATTGAGGCCGACGTCCCGGAAATCCCAGTAGCGGCCGGGCATCAGCCACTGCAGGATCTCGTCGGCCGTTCCGATGAGCGAGCCGGCCAGAAAGGCCGTGACGTAGATCGTCTTGTCGCGAACCGTTAGGCTCAGAGCCCGGAAAAGCAGGAATCCCAAGACCCCGTATTCCAGGAAATGGACGGCCTCCTCGGGCGCCCGCCAGAGCTTCAGGGTGAAATAAACATATGACCCGAGCACCGCGGCGAGCCAGAGATATCGCGGCCCGGAGCGGATCCTCAGCCTGAAAAAAAGGAGATAGACGATCCCCAGGAACGCCGCGGCGACGCCGGCCAGTACGGCGAACCCGAAGGCCGTCCGTCCCCACCTGGATGCGACGAAATCCTGGATCATCCTGGCCAGGGGGACGACCGAAAAAATGGCCAGGGAGCAAAGCGCTACCCATGCCCAGGCGGCGAGCTTGTTACGGCTCTTCATGGTTTCAGAACCCATCTATCCTGACTTATTCATAAAAAGCGCCTCGTCTTTTTTCCATCTCTCTTTATGCGGCGCTTTTTACCCTTCTCGGAGTTCGCTGTAGCAATGAGTACAACTTCACCCCTCGGGCCTCGCATCTGGCGGCCGCCTCGATTCGTGAATAATTCAGGCTATTTTAATAACACAAAAAAATTATAAAAAAACTAAATATTTCCTTTGACATCCGATACAGAATGCTATTTAATTAAAGTTACGCTGCTGGCTGGAGAGGGATCCTCCTTAGCCCCGCTTCCTTTTCCTTTTTCAAACCTTGGCGCCTCACCAGCCAGCGCTTTTCTCATTCTGTCACGTTGCCGTTTTTTGTCCAGCCATCGGCGGTACGGCGATCACTTCCCCGTTCAGGGAAAAAAGTCTCTATCCGAGCGCCAGGAATTTTATTAGTATATGGCGGGTAGTAAGTAGCGGGATGATCAAAGAATTCGCGGGCTTGGCGGCGCTTGGCCTGCTCCTCTGCTGCGCTCCGGCAGGCAGGATCGATACCGGGGACCTCGCGGCTGAAGACGTGACCGCGATCTCGCGCGCCGATTCGCTTTTCCGGAAGGGGAGCTTTACGGCTCTCAAACAGGCCGGTGATCTTTACGAGCGTCTTTATGGACGGCCGAAGCTGCGCCGGACCCTCGCGCCCAAGCTCTTCATGACCTCCGTTCTGCTGTCGGTCCGGGAGAAGGAACTCGGCATCTTGAACACGTCTCACCTCGACCGCGCGTTGGCTTTGCTTGCCGAGGACCGCAAGCTCGCCGGCTATTCCGTTTATTCCGACATCGCCGCCGTCTATTGGGTCCAGGGAAAGGGCGTGATGCGCGATATCGACACCCGGTTCGCCTGGAACGACATCGCGGCCCGGCTGAAGAGAGCCGAGCCGGACCTGGCGGACGCGGCGGCCGGCGACGAATTCAAAGCCTATATGCATGCCGCATACCGGTGTGCTTTCAATCCCGAACAGGGAGCTTCACGTGTTGAGCAGAAGGGCGACCCGGCGCGGGTCCGGGAGCTCTTCCCCGGGTCGCCGCTCCTGGCGTTCAAGAGAGCGACCTGTCCCCGGGACAATCCGGAGTTGCTGAAGGAGCTCCTCGCCGCGGACCCCGAGTTTTATGAAGCGGACTATTTTCTGGGGAACGAAGCGCTTTCCAGGGGGAACCTCCTTGAAGCCGAGGAGTTCTACTTGAAGTCGCTTTCGGGCATCCCCGGCTCTCCGCAGACCACCATCTCGCTCGCCGCCATCGCCTTTGCCGTGGAAGAGTTCGAGCGGAGTCTTGCGCACTACGAAAAGACGCTCGCCCTCGCTCCCGGATACCGGGACGCCCTGCTCGGCAAGGCGATGTGCCTGAGCTACCTCGACCGTCCGGGCGAGGCGATCCCCGTCTGCCGGGAGCTGATCGGGCTGGGCTACTGGCTTTTGGGCGAGGGCTATTACTGGCTGGCGAGATGCCAGCACGAGCTCAAGGACGGCGCCGCGGCCGCCGCCAGCATCGAAGAGGCCAAGGGACGCCTGCCCACGTCGACCGAGGTTTTTGCCCTCTCGGGCTCGATCGCGCTCGAGGCCGGGGACACCGTCAAGGCGGAAAAGGACCTGAAGGAGGCGCTTCAATACAACCGGTCCAACGCCGAAGCGCTGATGCTCCTCGGCGGCGTGCAGTCTCGGAAAAAGGATTGGACCAGCGCGGCGGCCTGCTACGAGAAAGCCGCGTTCGTCTATGAGGACCAGCAGGCGGGGCTCGAAACGAAGATCTCCGACATCTGGAATTCCAGGATGGCGGACGGGCGGAAAAGCGCCCTCCTCAAGAGAAAGGCGGCGCAGGTCGAAAAGGTGAACTTGGCCATGGCGGCCGCGTTCTATGACGCGGGGGCCGCCTACATCAACTTCGGCCAAAAACAGAAGGCCGCCGAGATGGCGGAGCGCTCAGCCGGCCACCCGGCTTTTAGACAACGGGCCGAGGATCTCATCTCCCGTACCCGGTGAACCGGAGACTGCCGCCTGAGGAATGGACGCCGTCCGGCGAAGGGCCCGTCCGGGCCGCCGCTAAACGATCGCCCGAAAGCCGACGTAATAACCTCATGAGAGAATAAAATGGAGGAGATGACGTTCGTTCCCGGCAGCCCCGAAGAGAACCGGGCGGCTTTCCGGACCCTCTTCGATGCCTACAGCCCCGCCGCCATGGCCCTGGCCATGAATGTCCTGGGCAATCGCGATGACGCCGAGGATGCCTGCCAGGAGGCCTTTGTCCAGGTCTACCGGAACCTCGAACGCTATGACCCGGGGCGGAGCTTCAAAACCTGGTTCACCGCCATCCTGTACAGGCGCTGCCTCGACCAGATCAGACGGCGCCGCCGGGCCTTCGCCCTGGTGAGGAAAGTGCAGAACGATCCGGCGGCGCTGCCCGTATCCGTCGCCGTCTCCGCTCCGGCAGACCGGAGCCTGCCGGCGGCTCTCCTCGATCAATTGAACGCCAAGGAACGGACGGCCCTTAGCCTCTGGGCGAACGACGGGTATACGGCGGCGGAGATCTCCGGGGTCTTGCGCTGCTCGGCCGGCACGGCCCGCGTCCATCTCTTCCAAGCCCGGAAAAAGATCAAAAAGCTTCTGGAGAAGGACCATGCTTTCCTGCAACGCAGCTGACCGACTCTACAGATTTGTTCCGGTGAAGTCTTGGCGGGCCTTTCTCATCCGTGTTCATTTCGAGCGGTGCCCGGCCTGTCAGAAGGCGCTCGCCGGAGCGGCGGAGGCCCGGACGCTGCTCGCGCAGAATACCGGCTTCCGGGCGTCGGAAGCGCTCTGGCGGCGGGTCGCCCGATCGCTGGCGGAGCCGGACGAAAAAAGCCTGCGAAGGTCGAGCCGCAATGCCCGCCGTCCGGTATGGCAGTGGGCCGCCGCGGGAGCCGTCGTGGCCTTCCTCGCCGGCTATTGGGTGTTTAGAGATTTCCGTCCGGCCGGCGTCCGGGCGGCGGCCTCGGCGTCCGCCCGATTCGAGCTCGAATACGTCCGCGTCGGCGGGCTTCCCGCCAACGCTTATGTCTATCAACCCCAAGGCTCGGACATGGTCATGGTCTGGGCCGGAATCCCGCAATAGGAGGAGAAACATGAAAAAGAGCTTTTTCATCATGCTGGTTGCCGTCGGGCTCATCTTTGTCAACACGGGCCAGGCGATCCCCGGCCCGGGAAGCGTCGTCAAGCTCAGGGTCTTCGAGGGTGTTAAAGAGGGCAGCGTTCCCGCCCAGAGCGTCACCTCGTCCTTCGTGCTGAAATCACCGAGGCCGAACATCGCCGCCGAGGCCGCGCTCGAAGTCGAGCAGGAACAGATCAAGAGGGCATTCAACCTGAAGGACGTCAGGCTGGTGTCCGAGTCGACCGTGCCGTGGCAAAAGGGAGAAACGCCGACGGCCCGGCACATGTACCGGCTCGACGGCAAGCTCTATGAAGTGAAGATCGTCTCGAAAAACTCTGACTCCCAGGCGTACCAGATAGAGGTCCACGAAGTCTCGGATAAGGAGTCCCGAAGCCTGCTCGATACGGCGTTCACGACCCCCGGCAAGAACACCGCGGTTTTCGGGTTCGAGGACAGTCTCGGGAAACCGTATTTTATTTCCCTCCGTGAAGAAGTGAGCGGCGGGGCCGCCGGCGGTGTCACCGGCGGAACGCAGTCCGGCGCGAAAGGCGATGTTGAGGACGGAACCGCCACCGAAAAAAACATCGAGAAATTCGCCCAAGGAGCCGTCAAAGTCAAAGACCAGATCCAGCCGCCCAAGCTCGTCAAGAAGGTCGAACCCGTCTATCCTGAGGAGGCCCGAAAGGCGGGCATCCAGGGGGTGGTCATCCTCTCGGCGCGGACGGATGTCCAAGGGAGGGTGAAGGACGTCATGGTCTTGAGGTCGGTTCCGGCGCTCAACCAGGCGGCGATCGACGCCGTCAAGCAGTGGGTTTACGAGCCCCTGATCATCGACGGCGCGCCGAAAGAGGCCGTCTTTACGGTGACGGTCGCCTTCAAGCTGAACGGCGCAAAGAAAGAGGGCGCCGAACCGGCGGCCGGCACGAAGGACCAGGTCCAGCCGAAGCTTCTCACCAAGGTCAATCCGGTCTATCCCGAAGCCGCCCGCAAGGCCGGGATCCAGGGGGTCGTCCTGGTCGAGGCCAAGATCGACGAGAAAGGCGACGTCGTCGCCGTCAAGGTGCGTGAAATCGATCCCCGAGCTCGACCAGGCCGCGATCGACGCCGTCAAGCAGTGGAAATACGAACCCGTGGTCATCGAGGGCAAGCCGGTGGGCGTCGTCTTTACCGTGACGATCAAGTTCGCCCTGCAATAGGGCGCGGTCTCTAGTCGGATCCGGGGGCCGGAGGCGCGGAGTGGCCGCCCACCGCGCTTCCGGCGTCGGGGTACTTCAGCTCGGACCCCATCAGGCTGTGGGGGATGAGAAAGACGACGAGCATCAGGACGGCCGCCGCCAGAATCCAGGGCCTGGCCCCGCGGCCTTTCCGACCCGCCACCATGGCCACAATCCAGATGACCATGGCGATGAGCGTCTTGTTGTCGGTCAGATCCCAGCCGAGAGGAACGCCCGACCACCAAGTGCCGAAAGCGAACTTCTGGACGAGCGGCCCGAGGACGAACCCGCCCACGAACAAAAGGACGATTGTCCAGAAGGCGAAAACCCGGGGGCGGTCCGTCTTATCGAGCGCCGCCAGCCCGGCGCGCGTCGACACCAGCATGGCGGCGAACATCACGATGATATGAGCGAGGAGCACCCCGAGCGGAACGTGCCCCTTGAAGCGGATGACGACGGGCGCTTCCCCGGTGAGGGAGACGTCCCGGCCTCCGTCGTTGAGCACGACCCGGTAGTCGAGCTTCCCGGCGGGCGGCTGTTTGGGCAGGTGGCCCGCCAGACGGTCTCCCTGGCGGACCATGGGCGCTTCGATCCACTGGTCCGCCGTCTTGAACCTGCGATAGAGGATCCGGCCCGTCACCTCCGGCGCGGCGACGGCCACTCCGATTTCACAGTCCGCCGAAGTTTCGGCGCTCCGGGGGAGCTCGAAAGCCGTGCGGACGCCGCCGATCTCGACCGCTCCCCGAAGCTCGTAGGTGGGGCCGGTGCGCCTTTGATAGACGGCGCTGGCGGCGGTGATGATAAAAGCCAGGAGCCAGACCAGGGACTTTTTCATGTCAGTCCTTAATCTCGATCCCGCCCAAAATGGCCGTGGCCTTGACGCGGAGCGTCCCGCCGCCCTGCGTCGCGGGCTCGTAGGTGTGCTTATCCTCTATGCCGCCAAGGAGAGGGCGAGCGTCCATCTCCACCCGCCAGCCGCGTGGCACCCGAAGGGTGATGCCTCCCATGATGACGGACAGGTCGATCGCCGCCGAACCCTCGGCCAGGCCGGCTCCCCGCAGGTCGAGATCGACGCCGCCCATGATGGCCGTGGCCTTGCCGCCGCGGAAGGCGGGCGAATCGACGCGCCGCTCCAGGCCGGCAAACAGGGCGAAGGCATCGATATCTCCTTCTTTGATGACCGTCGCCGCCGGCGACCGGTGCCTCAGGGCGCCGAGCAGGGTCCACAGTCCGGCGAAGATGATCAGCAGGGGCCAGACGTAACTCCAGGTCTTCCGCCCCAGGATGTCGAGCTTCCACAGTTGAAAGACGACGCCGAGCGCGATCAGGAGCAGCGGCCCGCCGGTGTTCCGGAAACCGTTGGCGATGAGCTGCCAGATGCCGACGAGGATCAGGATCAGCGGCCAGTAACGGGAGATGACATCCCCGAAATCCAGCTTGTCCATCTGCTGGAGGAGGAGCAGCACCCCCACCGCCATGATGATGATGCCCCAGAAAATGCGGCCCGAGGAATCCTTGCGAATCGTCATGTGACCTCTCCTTCCGTCCTACATTTCATATATCACACTTTCTCCCGGCACGGAACATCCGCCGCACCGGATAAAGAGGATCTGATGATTTCTTGGAACGGGTGGCATGGCGCCAGTTCCGTCCATGAGGGTATCGCGGGGAGGCGATGGGGCGTGGGCGAAGAAGGTCATCCGGAAGCGAGCGGGCACGGTTCCTCGAAGAGGAGAGCGAGCTGAGGACTAAGCGAATTTCCGCGCTGGGGAAATTCGCGGGCCTTCGAGCCCATGCCCCAAGCTTCCACGCGGACGCGCCGTGACAGGACCCGTTCTCGCTTTGGGGACTTAGAGGCGGCGGATGTTCATGCCGCCGCTCACCTCGAGGACGAGCCCCGTGGAGAAGGCGAAGGACCCCCCGGCCAGGGCCGCCACGGCCTTGCCGACGTCTTCGGGAAAACCCCAGCGCTTCTGCGGGACCGTGCCCTGGGCGATGAGCTTGTCGTACTTTTCCTTGACCGGCGCCGTCATATCGGTCTCGATGATCCCCGGGCGGACTTCGTAGACGCAAATGCCGTACTCGGCCAGCCGGTCGGCGAACAGGGTCGCCGCCTGGCTCAGAGCGGCCTTGGACATGCAGTATTCCGGGCGCGCCGGCGAGGAGACGACCGCCGAGATCGAAGTGATGAAGATGATCGCCGGCTTCGGGCCCGGCGATTCCCTGACTTGCTGGACCATCAGCCGGGCCGCTCTTTGGCTGAAAAAGAACGCGCCGCGAGCGTTGATGCCGAACACCCGGTCGAAGCTCTCGGGCGTCGTTTCCAGGATGTCCGACCGGAGGAGAGGGCCGACGCCGGCGTTGTTGACCAGGACGTCGATCCGGCCGAACCGCGCGGCCGCCTCCTTGAGGATCCTCTCATGGGCGGCCAGGTCGGCGATGTCTCCCTGGATGGGCAGGAACTCCGCGCCCAGCTTGGCCAGGAGGTCCCGGACCTCGAACAGCCCGGTTTTCTTGTTGTCGGGCTCGAAGACGATGTCCACGCCGGCGATGTCGAAACCGCTGTTGGCCAGCTCGAGCGAGATGCCCCGGCCGATGCCCCGGCCGGCGCCCGTGACAAGGGCGGCGGGTCTTCTGGTCATGATCCCTCCTTGCGCACGATCTTGTCTTCACGGAAGTCACGCCAGATATTTTCGAACCAGGCATCGACATCCGGAATGGGCCGGACCTCGACCCACTGCTTGACGACCCGGCCGTTCTCGTCGAGCGACACCTCGAGGATCTTCCGATCGACGAAGGCTCCCGACAGGTTCATCGAGAACCTCCAGGACGGGCCCATCCCGGGACAGGGCTCGGCGCCTCCGGGGTCGAGGACGAGATAGGAGCCGCGGCTCTTCCCGCCTTTAACCAGGTATTCCCGGATGGCCTCGAGATACAGTGCGTGGGTCAACCCGAGGTCCAGGTTCCTGAAGGCTTCGGGCAGGAGCTTGGCGGCGGGGACCTTCATCGCGGTCTCGAGCCTGGCGCAGAGGTCCCACGCCTCTTCCGCGGCCCGCCGGGCGCCCCCCTCGCTTCGGACGGCGGCCCCCGAGGCCGACATCCTCTCCTGGATCTCGCGTCTCAGCTTGAAGACAAGCGACTTGTCCTTTGACCTTGGGTCCACCATGTTCCGGGCCAAATCGATCTTGGCGGCGGCCTGGCCGCGCGCCCGCGCCAGAAACGCCGCCGGGGCGGGCGGCCGTCCCGCGTAACGGCGGGAAATGTACAGGGCGGCTCTCAGCCCGCCCACCTGTCCGGAATTGAGCGCCGAGCCCCCGGGCCGCCGCACTCCGTGGCTGCCGTTCACCTCGCCCACCGGGAAGAGATGGGCGACGTTCGATTCCCACCAGATATCGCCCTTGAGGCCTCCGTTGTTGTGCTGGGCGCAGAGGGCGATCTCCAGCCGCTCGGCGGCGAGGTCGATGCCGTGACTCCGGTAGAGGTCGATCGCCGGCGGGTTCATCCGGGCCAGCCGCTCGATGGGCGTCGGCAGAAGTGCGCCGGACCGCTCGAGATAGGTATGGGCGTCGCGGTCCAGCCGCTCGAACGAGAACTCCTCGAGCCGGCCGCCGCCGCCCGGGTTCCGCCGGTAATCGAGGAAGACGCGCCGGCCGCGGCCGACCGTTTCCTGAAAGACCAGGAGGTCGATCAGCGAAGATCCGAACCCGGCGACCTTGGCGGCGTCGAAGGGCCACTGGTATCCCTTGAGAAATATGGCCGTGGCCAGCTTCCCCATATCCGGGAAATACCCGGACAGGAAATCGCGCTCATCGCGGCCCGCGGCATCTGTCGAAACGTAGCGGGGGATGACCTGCTGGTAGGTGCCGGAGAGGTTCCAGCGGAACTTGGTCGAGGCCAACCCGAACTGGGATTCGGTGAGGTTCTGGCCGGCGGCGCCGATCTCGAAAGCCAGGCCGTGGGAGCCGAGCTGGCTCTCGGGATAGACCGAGGCGCCGTAGATGCCGGCGGGCCCGCCCGTGCCGAGAATGATGTTGACGGCGTTGAAGAGGACTTGACCGGCCCCGGTCCGGTCGAGCCGGCCGAGGTCCAGGGCCAGGGCCCCGATGACGCTCCGTCCCGGGCCGCGGCCGTGCGACAGGAGCCCGATGACCTGGTGCCTGTCGAAGACCGCGATCCGGCGCCGCTCGACTTCCCTGGCCAGCGCCTCGAACATCAGCCGGGAGGTGAGCGGTCCCGCCGAGGTGGCCCGCTGCTTGGGGTCATGATCGGTCTTGTAGCCGACGTAAGCTCCGTAAGGGTCATGCGGGAACGGCACCCCGAGCTCGACGAGACGGAAGAAGGCGCGGGCGGAATTCTGGGCTTCGGCGAGAGCGATGTCGCCGTGCATCGAGCCTCCGGAAAATAGATCGACGGCCATCCGGAAGGCGGAGTCGGGGAGCTCGCCCGCGAGCGAAACCTTGTAATAAGTCTGCTTATCCGAACCGGCGTTGTTCGATGTGCCGCCGCCCCATCTATCGGTGGCGACGGCGATATCGGTGACCCCGAGGTCGTGGAGGCAGACAGCGGCGTTCAGGGCGGCGGCTCCGCTGCCGATGATGAGAGTATTCAGGGAGTGGACCGGGAGGCGCTCGCCCCTGATCGACGTCCAGGTTTTCTTCAACGGCCTCTCACTTTCCTCTCGCGTCCTATTCTGGCGCAAAAAGCACTTTCGCTCAATCCCCAGGGGTCTCCGTCCCTTCGGGGCGGGCAGGGACTGGCGCCATGCCACCCCCTAATCGTCTACCGGAGTCCACCACACTAATTAAGATGGTCCCTTTCGCTTGTCCGAGCGATGGCGGCGGAACGGTTTGCCTCCCTGGCCTTGCGGTATTCGGAAATGTAGACCCCGGCGTCCCGGACCGGGCAGCCGGCACGGCTCCCGCCCCGGAGCATCTCCGAACACTTGGAGCACGCGGTGCAAACGCGCCGCGGGTCGAGCGAGCCCCTGGCTTCAAGATCGGCGGCCCAATCGGGGTAGGCGAAGGCTTCGCGGCCGGCCCCGATGAGCGAGGCCTTTCCCGAGGCGATGATGGCGGCGGCGGCGTGCGGAAAGTGCTGCCGGAGCCAGGACAGGCCGGCGCCCACGACCCGGAGTCCTGGCGCGGCCGTCTGCGCGGCGGCGGTGATCCTGACCCACCTCGCGACTCCCGCCAGCGGGTGCTCCGGAGGGATCTCGCCGCCCTCGACGGGCGTATCGAACGGCCGCCCGTAATGGGGCTTGTAGTACGGGATGCCGCACGTCACGGCGACGAGCGAAACGCCCTCGGCGGCGAGCCGGCGAACCAATTCCCGGGGCTCGCTCAAGTCCTCATACTCGCTCCCGCCCGCGTCAGCGCCGAACCCGAACGGCCAGGGAGTCGAGTCGAACATGTTCAGCCGGCTGGCCAGGAGGAGACCGGGCGCCGCGGCCCTGATTTTCCGCGCCGTTTCCAGCAGGAAACGCGAGCGGTTCTCGAACCGGCCGCCGTAGCGGCTGTCCGCGCGCGTCCGGGAGGCCAGGAGCTCGGAAACGAGATAGCCATGGCAGGCCTTGATGTCCACGCCGTCAAACCCGGCCCGGGCCGCCAGGCGCGCGGCGCGGACGTAATCCTCCTGGAGCGCATCGAGAGTGGAATCGCTGATCAGGGGATGATCGGCCGCGAGATGGATCCTGGGGTCGAGGACCGGGTTGTGCTGAGCGATGACCGGGGCGGGCCGGCCCTCGGGTTTGGCGAACCTCCCGGCGTGGGTGAGCTGGAGGATGAGGACAAGCGGGCGGGCTGGACCGAATTTTTCGGCGGCCGCCCGGCGCGTCTCTTCGACAAGCCGGGAGAGCGAGTCCGCGGTTCGCTCGGAGACCATGAGCTGGCGGGGATTGCTGCGTCCCTCCGGCCGCACGGCCGCGGCCTCGAACCAGATGAGCCCGCAGCCGCCCCGGGCGAACCGGAGGTAGCGCCGGAGGGTCAATTCGGTGGGCGCGCCGTCAGGGTCGGCGTCGGCGCCCTCCATCGGCAGGGTGACGAGCCTGTTGGGGACCGTTCTTTCGCCGACGGTCAAAGGAGAGAAAAGCGGCCTGAGATCATCCGCCAGCGGGATCTCGAGACCGAACCGGGCGATCTTCTTCTCGAGGGCCGCCCGGTCGCGGAAGCGGAACCTCTCATGGACGGGAGCGCTCATGAAACTCCGCTCCGGCGGCCGGCGATCTCCCGGATGTTCCGGAGACCCCGGCGGACCCGCTCCTCGCACACTTCGGGCCAGCGGCTGCGCTCGACGACGGCGACCTTGCCGGCGTCCATCTTCTTTCTCGTCAGGAAAGAGAGCCTGAGGAGGCGCGCCAGTTCGACAGGCGTGACGTCGGGGAACCGGCCGAGGAATTCCGGGTCGAAGACCGGCAGCAGGAAATCCCCGCCGTGGTCCTCGAGGCTGAGGCGGAGCGGCCGGCCGAGGCTTGAGAGAAGGTCGAGGATCTCCACGAAATCGACGACGCCGTCTCCGGCCGCGACGGGGAAGGTGACCAAGCCTTCTTCCCTGAGGAGGATCCCCCCGTCCTTGACATGGGTCATCACGACCCAGGGCAGGAGCCGCCGCGTGGCCATGACCGGCTCTTCAATCATCGTCAGCAGGTTCATCGTGTCCAGGCAGATGCCCAGATAACCGCCGGGCCGGGCGCCGGTCATCTCAAAAAGCCGCAGCAGCTCGAAGCTCGTGAATTCAAAGTGGGTTTCGATGGCCAGCGTCACGCCCAGGCCCTCGAGCATCCCGCGCTGGCCGGTCAGACTCACGGCCATGGCCTCGAGGAAAGTCTCGGTGGCGGGCGAATCGTCGCGCCACCTCATCAAGCCGCCCGAGCAGGAACGGATGGCCGTCGCGCCGAGCGCCGCGGCCTGTTCCGCCGCCCGCCGGTTGACCGAGGCGATGTCGATGGGCTTTCCCGTTTCGAGGCTGAACGGGATGTGCTGCCCGCCGCCCCACTCGATGTAAAGCTTCCTGTCCTTGGCGAATTGGGACAGGTCCTTGAGCAGGGCGCCGTCGAGCTCGCGGCCGGGGGGAAGATTGACTTCGGAGAACTGCACGCCGTCGGCGCCGTTTTTCGCCGCCCACTCCAGGCATTCGAACACCGAGATGTTGAGGGGCTTGAGCGAATAGCTGTCGATGCCGACCTCGAAAGGCCGCCTGTCCGTGATCATCGGGATGAACCTCCACGCTTTATCCCCTTGAATATCTCCAGGACGAGCCGGATCTCTTTTGTCTTAAGGATCAGGGCGAACAGGACATAGCTCCCGGCGGCGACGCCGAACAGGATCAGGACGTAAAGAGCTTTTTCGGGCAGGCTGGCGACCTCGAGGTTCAAGCGCCAGCCGAGCTGGAAGAGGTAGAGCCCGCCGCCCATCAGGGCCGAACATCCGAGCAGCCGGGCGAAGCTTCCCCCGAGATCGCGGATATCCAGCGGCCCGATGCGGCGCCGCAAAAGAACCAGAAGCGCGGACATATTGACCATGGCCGAAAGGGAGGTGGCGAACGCCAGGCCCCGGAAACCGAGCGGCTTCATGAAGGCGAGGTTCAAGGCGATATTGACGGCGACCGCCACGACGCCGATCTTGACCGGGGTGCGAGTATCTCCCATCGCGTAAAAGACGGGCGCGATCACCCGGACCGAAGCATAGGCGAAGAGCCCGATGCAGTAGAAGACAAGCGCCTGGGCCGTGAACACCGTGTCGGCGTACTTGAAAACGCCATGCTGGTAGAGGAGAGAGATGACCGGCCGCGCCCCAACCGACAGGAAAAAGATGGACGGCAGGGTCAGGAAGAAGACGAGCTTCAGCGACGAAGAGCAGGTGGAAAGGACACCCGGGACGTCTTTTCTCGCGGCGTAACCGGAAACGACGGGGAGCGTGACCGTGGCCACGGCGACGCCGAAAACACCCAAGGGGAAGTACATCAGACGGTAGCCGTAATTGAGATAGGAAATGCTGCCCTGGCTGAGATAGGAGGCGATCACCGTGTTGACGAAAATATTAATCTGGGTCGAGGCCAAGCCGAAGACGGCCGGCGTCATGAGCGCGATGATGCGCCGGACGCCCGGGTCGCGGAAGCTGATCTCGGGCCGGTAGCGGTATCCCTCCTTGCGGAGGGCGGGGAGCTGAAAGCCCCAGAGCCCGAGCCCGCCGAGCAGGACGCCGACGGCCATGCCGATGATGGGCGGGTCGAAAAGAGGGCAGACGGCGAAACCGGCGAAGATCATCCCCACATTGAAGAAAACGGGAGCGAACGCCGGCACGCCGAAATGGCGGAGCGAGTTGAGCATCCCCATGGCCACGGCCGAGAGCGAAACGATGAGCAGGAAGGGGAACATGATCCGGGCCATCAGACCGGTGAGCTCCGCTTTGCCGGGGACGCTGTCGAACCCGGGCGCGATGACGCCGACGATCAACGGGGTGGCCAGGATGCCGGCGACGACGACGACGCCGACGATGACGAGCAGGGCGTTGAGGACGAGATTCCCCAGCCGGAACGCCGCCTTCCTGTCCTTGTTGACGAGGTAATCGGTGAACACGGGAACGAAGGCCGCCGAAAGTGCGCCTTCGGCGAAGAGGTCGCGGAGGAGGTTGGGGATCCGAAAGGCGGCGACGAACGCGTCGGTGGCGAGCCCGGCGCCGAAAAGGTAGGCGAAGATCTGCTCGCGGATGAGACCGAACAGCCGGGAAACGAAAGTCGCGGAGCTGACGAGGGTCGTGGACCTGGCGACTTTTTCCCGGGTGTCGATCAGGCCGCCGCCGTCGGCTGGGTTCGGGGAGAGGTCTCCGGATGACATGGGCTTACGGGGAGAGAGGATATACCAGGGGAGGGGTCAAGATCAAAGCCGGGGATGTTGCTTCAAGGGTCTGCCGGTCTGCTTGCCCGACGGTTGACTCCCGGCGTTCGGACGGCCCCCACCGACCGAACGTTTGGTGCCACGAGCCTGCATGAATCGAGATCGGTTGGGTGGACCGAATCGGGCGCTGGGGGAGAAACGAGGCAGGACCCGTCGGGCTATTTCTTTTCTTCGGCCTGGGCCTTCTTGATCGCCTCGACCTTCTGCTTCATCCGGGCCTGGTAAGGTGCCTCGGTCAGCTCGACGGCCTTCTCGGCCGCCTTCAGCGCCTCCGGATAGTTTTTGAGCTTCAGATAGACATCGCTCAGCGTGGACCAGGAATAGCTTACCTTCGGCCTGAGGTCGACCGCTTGCCTCGCGGCCTCGAGGGCACTCTCCAGGTTTTTCCCCTGGCCTGACCAGAACACCGCATACCCGTTGAGGGCATTGCCGTCTCCGCCGATTCCCTTGAGGTAGTCCGGGCCGAAAATGGCCAGGGCCCGGTCGTCTTTGTTGGTTTTGATGTAGGCCGTGGCCAGCTGTCTCAGAATGTAGGCGCTATCCGGCTGCAGCTTGTGGGCCAGCTCGGCCATGGCCACGGCGCTGTCCTCGTTGGCCTTCTGATCGATCCAGAAAGCGGCATAGCTCGCGAGGTCGCCGGCGAAACCGGAGACCTTGCCGTCCATGAAGTCCTTGCCGTAGGCCTCTTCCGCCTTGGATTTGTCGCCCTTGAGAATGTAGTACTGGGCGATATCCTGGTTCATGTCGGGTACCGGGTAGTCGCTCGTGAGCTCCTTGATCTTATCGACCAGCAGCTGGCCCTCCTCGAGCGGCCCCTGGTCCTTGACGATCCGCGCCAGCCACATGTCCGCGGCTCTGGCGTCGCCGGGATATTTGGCGGTGTACTCGGCGAAGAACTTGGCGGCCTCATCCTTGGCCGCCATCTGGCCGTAGTAATAGCCCATCCGGCGGTAGGCCATCCTGGCGAGCGGGCTCTCGGGGTATTTCTTGACGAACGCTTTGACCGGCTCCATATCGGCCTTCGGCCCGTACATGGCCTGCGAGGTGGCGATGGCGTATTCGGCATATTCGGTGTACGGGACTGTGGCGTCGGCCTCCTCGTCCTTATAGGTGCCGGCCTTTCCTTGCGGGTCGAGAGCGATCACTTCCTTGTACTTCTCGATCGACTTGGCGCGGTTCGCATCGTCGTAGCGCTCGCCGTATTTCCGGGCCAGCCCGAAAACGGCGGGGACGTCTTTGGGATCTTTGGCGTAGGCCGCCGCCAGGGCCTGGAACGAATCCTGGCCGCTCAGCGCTTTCTGAAGCCGGGCCTCGAACTTGTCGGGCGGCGGGTCATAGCCCAGGAGCCAGTCGTACTCCGAGCCGTCGGCGTCGAGGATCAAGGTTGTGGGCGTGGCCCGGATGCTGAATTTCTTGAAGATCTCCGCGCCCTTGGCGTCATCTCGGTCGGCGCGGAAGATGACGAAATGCTTGTTCAGGAAGTCCTGGAACTTGGGATTTTGGAAAAACTGCTGACCCAGCAGTCGACAGCCCGGTCAGCCACCCGAGTAGAAATCGAGAAGGACCTTCTTGTTCTCCGTCCGGGCTTGGGCCACGGCTTCATCCAGGCTGCCTTTGAACCAGCTCTGGGCGGCCGCGGCCGACGCCGCGAACAGAACCAGCGCCGTTACGGAAGCGATTTTCTTCATGGTGACCTGCTGCTCTTAATATATGAGGGTACGTCACGGATGTCAACCGATCCGTTCATTACGAACTAAAGTTTGTCCCCGGGATAGAGCGGGCTGCTAGCTGACATTTGAAGGACGCATCTCCGAACATGTGCCGGCGATGATCTCAGTAAGGGGTGGCACGGCGATAGCCCCTGCGCGCCCGGAGCGACGGGGCCCCCTCTCCCCTGGGAGGGCGCCAGCAGTCGTTGACGGGTGAGGCGCGAGGACGCACAGGGGTGCGCCGTGACAGGACCCCAATTCTCAATCACCTGATCACTTGGATGGAGATGCAACCACATTTGAAAGCGGGCTTGACATTCGCCGAGGTTTATCGGATATATTGATAGCTTCGCGGGCCGTCATTACCGCGCGCCGCGTGTTTCGAGGAGGATATGATGCTAAAAGAGATTCAAGAAGCGTTGCTCAAAGGCAGCAAGCCCGAAGTCGAAAAGCTCGTGGACGAGGCCTTGGCGGCGCAAGTTCCCACGGGCCAGATCCTGAGCGAAGGGCTGATCGCGGGCATGCAGAGGCTGGGTGTTCTGTTCAAGAATAACGAGGTCTTCATTCCCGAGGTCCTGGTGGCGGCGCGGGCGATGCACGCCGGCCTGGCCAAGCTTGAACCCTTCCTCGTCCGCGACGGCATCCAGCCCAAGGGCGCGGTCGTGATCGGCACCGTCAAAGGCGACCTGCACGACATCGGCAAGAACCTGGTGGGCATGATGCTCCGGGGGGCCGGGTACAAGATCATCGACCTGGGGATCGACGTCCCCGCGGAAAAATTCGTGGCCGCCGCCAAGGACAACAAGGCGGACATCGTCGCCCTCTCGGCCCTCCTGACGACGACGATGGTCCAGATGAAGAATATCGTCGAGGCCGTCCGGACCTCGGGCCTGGGGATCCCGGTCGTCATCGGCGGCGCTCCCGTGACGCGCGAATACGCCAGTGAGATCAACGCTCAGGGCTATGCTCCGGACGCCGCCAGCGCCGTCGAGGAAGTGGGCAGGCTCATCGCGCACTGATCCGGGCGGCCCGTCTTGAGAGCCCTGGTCACGGGCGCCACCGGGTTTATCGGCAGCCATCTCGTCGAAGAACTCCTGCGCAGAGGCTTCGAAGTCCGCTGCCTGATCCGCCGCACCAGCGATACCCGTTTTCTCGAGACCCTCGGCGTCGAGCTCGTCCCGGTTGATTATCAGGATCCGGACTCCCTGGCGCCGGCCGTCGCGAATATCGACCATGTCTTCCATCTGGCGGCCGTTCTCACAGCTTTGACTTGGGAGGAGTACCGCCGGGCCAACGTCCAAGCGACTGAGAATCTCCTGGCGGCCTGCCGCGCCCGCAATCCCGGACTCAGGAGGTTTGTCTTTGTTTCCAGCATCAGCGCGGCCGGCCCCAGTGAACAGGGGAGGGCCAGGACCGAAGACGACCCGAGCGCGCCCATCTCGGACTACGGCCGGAGCAAGCTCCTCGCGGAAGAGGCGGTCCGGCAGTATTCCGGCGTTTTTCCCGCCGTCATCGTCCGTCCGCCGAATGTCATCGGTCCGCGACAGCGGGAGCTTCTGGAAGCCATCAACCTGATCCGCAGGAGGATCATGCCCGTCGTCGGCACGGGCGAGCCGCAGACGAGCCTTTGTTATGTCGGTGACGTCGTCGAGGCGCTCATCCTGGCGGCTGAGCATCCGGCGGCCGCCGGTCGAACCTATTTCCTCGCCGATCCCCGGCCTTACGCTTGGCAGGAGATCAGTCAGTCCGTCGCTCGAGCGCTCGGGATCCGCGGGCCGGTCCTCAAGGTCCGATACCCCGTTCAACTCCTCGTCGCCGCGCTCTCGGAGGCTGTCGCCCGGATCGGAAAGAAGCGGCCGCGCCTGACTATAAATTACGTCAAATCGGCCCGCTTCCGCCACTGGATCTACGACGCCTCCAGGATCCGCCGCGAGCTCGGGTTCGAAACAAAAACGGGCCTGGATGAAGCGTTGGCGAGGACGGTGGCCTGGTTCCGGGCGAACGGCTGATCCCGATGGCGGCGGCCGGCGTCCTTTGACTTTTCCGCTGAAATAGGCTATTTATCACCGTTTTCAACCGGTCGAGCCAAAGGCAGCGTATGGACAGAATGATTTCGCGCGACATTTTCGGACTGCACGTCCGGCTTGCGGATATCCTTTTTTGGCTGACGTGTCTTATCTTCTGGCTTCTGGCCGCTTCTTTTCCGTCTCGCGTTCAGGACCGGCCCACGGTCCTTTTGGAGATGGGCCTGTCCGTCCTTCTTTACCCGGCCGTCCTGATCCTCGCCCACAGGGCTCGCCGGCCTTTTCCGAGGTTCATCCTCCTCACGGCGCGCATCCAGGTCCTGATCTTTTTCATCTACCGGGCGGCGCTGCGCCTGGTTCACGTCTTCGGCCCCCGCTGGTTCGACCCGGAGATCATCAGGTTCGAGACAGCCGTCTTCGGCGGCCAGCCGACGACCTGGCTCCAGCAGTTCACCCGGCCAGGTCTCACCGAATGGCTGATGTTCTGCTATGTGTGTTATGTCGCCATCTATCCGATCCTGAGCGCCATCCTCTTTTTCCGGCACGGCGAGGATAAGAACGAGGAGTATCTGTTTTATATCAGCCTGGTCGTCGTGCTGTGCTCCTTCGGGTTTCTGCTCTATCCAGTGGCGGCCCCGGCTCTCGGGATCGGCGGTCTCGAGTTCAACGTCCCGCTGCGGGGCTGGTTTTTTACCGGGATCGCCGAGTACATCCGCAGCCATGTCCACCGGCCCGGCGGCGCCTTTCCCAGCATCCACTGCGGCGCCGCCACGATCATGTGGTGGTCGGCCTACCGTTTCTCCCGGCCCTCTTTCTATGTCCTTTCGCCCATCATCCTCTCCCTCTATGTGTCGACGGTCTACGGCCGGTTTCACTATGCCTCCGACGTCTTGGGCGGGATCGCCGCCGCCTTTCTGGCCATGGTCCTGGGGAACCTGTTGATTAAAGCCTGGAATCGCGATAGATTGAAAAACTAGGGAATTTCACCGGAGCCTAAGGGATGGACAGAGTTCTCATCACGGGCGCGAGCGGCTTCATCGGCTCCAATCTCTGCCGTTACTTTGTCCAACGGGAGTATGAGGTCCACGCGCTGGTCCGGAAGACATCCGACATTCATTTCCTCGATGGTCTGCCCGTGCGCATCGTTTACGGCGACCTGGCCGACCCCGGCGGATTTGAGCTTCCCCCGGGGATGGACTACGTTGTCCACTCGGCCTCCCTGACGTCCGACCTGGCCTCGGAGGCGGAATGCGAGCGGGGCATCTACGGCCTGACGGTCAACCTTTTCGAGGCGCTGTCCCGCCTTTCACCCCGGCCCCGCCGGGTCATTTATGTCTCGTCGACGCTGGTCCTGGGGTACGACGGGGAAAACCTGAGCGAAGCGAATCCCGGAAAGCCGGTGGATTTTCTTCCTTACACCCGCGCCAAGAAGAAAACGGAGATGTTCGTGAGGCAGGCGGGCCGCGACGGGATGCCGGTCGTTATCATCCGTCCCGGAGACGTTTATGGGCCCAACGACCGTACGACAAGCGCCAAGCTCCTTCGCGGCTGCGAACGGGGATACCCCCTCACCGTCGCCCGCGGTCAATGGCTGTTGCCCTATTGCTATGTCGATAATCTCTGCCAGGCCATTCATTTGGCGTGTCTGAAGCCGGGTATCGAGGGCCGGGCATACGCCGTGACCAACAGCGAGCTCCCCACCTGGAAGATGTTTTTTTCGCGGCTTCAGGCCGGGTTGGGAAAAAAACAGAGACTCTACGTTCCCATTTGGGCGGCGGTGTTGATTGCCGCCAGCCATGAGCTGCGCCGGAAATTGAACCCCCGGTTCGAAGCGGACGTCTCCTTTTATCGCATCAAGCGGATCACCACCACCACCACGTACGACATTTCGGAGACCATCGCCGACCTCGGCTATCGTCCGGAGAACAACATCGACGCCCAAGTCCAGGCCGTCGTCTCCTGGTATCTGGACGAGAAAAAGAGAGAGCGCACAGAATAGCGTGGCCATCGTCCTTGCCTACCTCGTCCTCGCCTATGCGATCGTCCTCTCGTTTTTCCACCCCCTCCGCAGGCGCCGGGCGGGGGGGGATTTCCAGGCCTATCTTCTCTACTTCGCCGCCTTTTTTGTTTTCTTTTTTCTCCTGCCCTGTTTTCTCCTCATACTTGTCCGCGGCGGGTCAGGGGTTTCGCTGCACGCAATCGGCCTGGGCCCGGGAAACCTCGGCCGGGGCCTGCCTCTCGCGGCCGTCGGAGCGCCGATCGCCATCCTGGCCGGATGGGTCGGCTCCCGCGACCCGGCTTTGCGGGAATTCTATCCTTTTTCCAAAGAGGCGCTCCGGAGCGTCCGGCGCTTCGCCCTCTTCGAGCTGGCCTATATTCTGCTCTATTATACGGCCTGGGAATTCCTGTACCGGGGAATCCTGTTTTTCCCCCTGATCCCGGCCATCGGCCTCGTCCCCGCCCTGGGCGTCGAGACCTTGCTCTCCACCCTATACCACCTCGGGCATCCGCCGTCGGAGCTTCTGGCCGCCGCCGGCGCCGGCATCCTCTTCGGCCTTATCGCCTACTGGACGGGGTCTTTTTTTTATACCGCGCTTCTTCACGCCGCCGTCGGCGTCTCGACCGATACTTTCCTATTTCATCGGTTCCGCCGGGAAAGCGCCGGGTGAAGATCCTCGTCACCGGAGCGACCGGTTTTCTGGGGTCGGTCCTCGTTCCCCGGCTCATCCGGCGCTTCGGCGCCGACAGCGTCGCGGCCTATGTGCTGCCGGGTGACCGGCCGCCCGTGACCTGGAAAGAGGAACCGGTCGAGATCGTTTTCGGGGACATCGCCGACGAAGACCGAATTGCCGGGGCCTGCCGCGGCCGGAGCCACGTCGTCCATCTCGCGGGGTTGATCTCCTATTGGCGAAGGGATTACGGCCGCCTGATGAAGGTCAACCGCGACGGCGTCCGGGCCGTGGTCAAGGCCTGCCTGTCGGCGCGCGTCGAGAGGCTCGTACACGTCTCCTCGGTGGGCGCCGTCGGGTTCAAGAAGAGGGGTGCGCTCATCGACGAGGAGACGCCCTTCAACTGGCCCCCGATCTTTCATTACATGTGGTCAAAATATCTCGGCCAGAGGGCTGTCGAGGAGGCGGCCGGGGAGCGGGGACTCCCGGCCGTCGTCTTGAACCCGGCCTCGATCATGGGGCCCGGGGACCATGATCCTCGTACCCCCCACAACTCCGTCTACGAAGGAGTCTACCGGGGGAATCTCTTCGGCTCGCTGGCCGGCGGGCTGGGAGTCGTCGACGTGCGGGACGTGGCCGCGATCGCCGAAAAAGCATTGACCGGAGGCCGGACGGGCGAGCGCTACCTTCTTGTCGGCGCCAACCTGACCTACGCGGAAGTTCTCCGACTGATCGCGCGGCACTCCGGCCGCCCCGTGTATCCCTTCCGTGTGCCGGGGGTGTTGTTCACCGCCGCCGGCGTCGCGCTCGAGACGGCGAGCCTCTTGACGCGCCGGCGGCCGCTCTTGACGCGTTCTTACGGCGCCTTGAGCGGCTGGACGACCTTTTACGACAACGGCAAAAGCCGGCGGGACTTCAACCACGCCTATGTCCCCATTGACCTGACCATCCGGGACTCGTGCCGGTACTATGAGCGGAATCACCTGCGCCGCCCGCCCGGCGGTTCAGATGGGCCAGGAGACTAGGACGGCCCCGAGCGTCGCCAGGACGACCGCCGCCGTTTTCACGCCCGTGATCTTCTCCTTGAGGAAGATCGCGGCCAACACGAATACGAAAACCGAGTTGAGCTGACTGAGGGGCGCCGCCACCGAGGCCTGGGTGAACTTCATACCGGCCATCCAAGCCGCGAGGCCGATGTAAGAGCCCAGGACGGCCGCGAGGACCATCGGCCTCCAGTTCGCGGGATGCCGCAGAGGCCTGAGGAGCGTCGCCCGCCTGGGGTGAAAGAGCACGGCGATACCCAGGGCGGCGGCCGCCGCGGCCGAGCGGAGAAACGTCGCCCAGAGCACGGGAGTGCGGCCGAGAAGCGGTTTGATCATGACGATCCCGGCGGCCATCGTGATCATGGCCAGGACACCGAGGCCGATGCCCGGCAGCAGGTCCTTTCGCGGCGGCAGCGAAGCATCCTTCGTTGCCGAAACGAGGAGGATGGCCCCGACGATCAAGAGGACGCCCAGGGACTGGCGGGGGGTCAGCCGCTCGCCGATAAAAACAAAAGAGAACAGGATGACAAAGGGGATGCTGACGCAGTCGACGACGCCGGTGAGTCCGGCCCCCAGCCGGTTGAGGCAGGCGAAGAACAGAGTGTCGGAAATGGTGATGCCCATGATCCCGCTCGCGGCCAGCAGGGCGTAGGTCTGCCAGGGACGGGCCGGGAAAAGCGGCTGGCGAAGCGCCAGGACCGTCGCGGCGAAGAGGAGCGTCGCCAGCGCCGTCTTAAAGACATTCAACCCGAGCGGCGCGACCACGCGGCCGGATAGCCGGTAGAAGATCACGGCGAAGGCCCATAGGAGCCCGGCTCCCAGGGCCATGATCTCGCCGAGAAACGGAGAGCTCAAAAGCGGCTGAATGGCGTCGGTCATGGCGTTAAACCGCCAGATACCATACCAGCCCCCCGCCCCCCGTCAATCGCCTTGATGCTCGCATGTCATGACTTTGGCTCGACGGGGCCTGGCCCGTTCACCCCCGGCGCCCGAACGGCCCTCTGGCGAATCGCGCGAGTAAGAGGCATCAAACGCTCGTCGGCGGCCCGAACCGGACCACCCATCGGGTCCAAAGTCGCGGCTCTATGACGATGAGTGTGGTGCTGGATTAGGTCGGAAGGTGATCTGCCGCCGTCGGCCGCAGCGACCATTTCGGGTTCAGCCTTCTCGAGATGTCCTTCGAGGTTCCCTGCCTTGGGGGCGGCGAGGACTGTTCGAGCAGTGGAAGGAATAATCGGAGATGCCGGATTTTGAGCACAGGCAGGGACGAAAGGAGCCGTCATTGCGCGCAGTTCCGCAGCCGCCGAGAAGGGCGTCGGAGAACGGCGTTAAGAACCCGAACGGGAGCCAGGCCGACGGCGGCTGATCATCTTCTCGCAAACCGCTTTAACCGCACTTTCCGTCACAGAGCCCAAAGTCGCTTGACCTTTTTATAGAATCGTGGTTAATAAACCCATCTGATGAAAATCCTCGGCCTGAACCCGTTGGATGCCGGCATCATCCTGGTCTATTTCGTGGTTATTCTCTGGCTGGGGAAGCGGGCTCACCGGCTGACCAAGAACACGGGCGATTTCTTCATCGCCGGCCGGCGGCTCGGCCGCTTCTACCAGTTCTTCCTGAGCCTGGGGCAGGCCACGAGCTCGGAGCAGGCCGTGGCCGTCGCCCGCGAGGTCTACCGCCAGGGCATCGGCGGGATGTGGATCCAGTACCTTGTGCTCTTCCTGACGCCGTTCTACTGGTTCACCACGGCGTTCTACCGCCGCGTCCGCCAGATGACGCTCGGGGACTATTATACGGAGAGGTTCCGAAGCAAGTTCCTGGGCGCCGCCTTCGCCGTCTTCACGCTGATCATGGCGCTTCTCGGAGGCGGGGTGGCTTTCATGGTCGCCGGCAAGACCGTCCAGGCCCTGACCCCCAAACCGGCGGAGCTTTACAGCGTCGCGGAAAAGCAGAGCGTCGACATGTTCCAAGAATACCAGGCGCTCAAAAGGAACCTTGAGCGAGGCCTGACCTCGGAGGAAAATGTCCGCTACGCCGAGCTCAACGACCGGTTTAAGAAGGGGGAGATGAAGTCGTTCGTCTCTTACATCGACCCGCTCGCCGTTTATCTCATCTACGGCGTCATCGTGGCCATCTACACCATGCTGGGAGGTTTTTTCGCGGCCGCCGTCACCGACGTCATCCAGGGCTGCCTCATCGCCGTCTTCTCGATCATGCTCATCCCGATCGGCCTGAGCCGGATCGGCGGGTTCGCCGGCCTTCACGCCAGGGTCCCGGACTACATGTTCAGCCTGTTCGGGTCGGTGACGACGAGCGAGTACGCCTGGTACACCATCCTGGCCATGGTCGTGGCCAACCTCGTGTCGATCACGGCCTCGGCTCCCATGATGCAGACGGCCAGCTCGGCCAAGGACGAGTACGCCGCCCGGTTCGGCACCATCACCGGCATGTTCTTCAAGCGCTTCCTGATGCTGTTCTGGGCCCTGGCGGGACTGCTCGCGGTCGGGCTGTTCGCGGGCCAGCTCCACGACCCCGACCTCATCTGGGGCTACATGACTCTTCACCTCCTCTTTCCCGGGGCGGTGGGACTGATGCTGGCCGGGATCCTGGCGGCGAACATGTCGGCGCTGTCGGCCTCGTCCGTGACCAACTCGGCGCTTTTCATCCGCAACATCTATCAGCCGTTCGTGGCCCCGAAATCGGACAGGCACCTGCTCGCCGTCGGCCGCGCGGTCATCGCCGTCGTCATGGCGGGAGGGATCGGCGCCGCCCTGTTCGTCGGCAATCTCCTGGACCTGTTCAAGTATTTCATCTCCATGCCGGCCGTTTTCGGCGCCTCGATCTGGCTGGGTTTCATCTGGCGCCGGCTGACCAAGTGGGCGGTCATCCTCCAGGCCTTCATCTGCTTCACGATCTACGCCATCATCCCCAACGTCTTCCAGACCTGGGATTGGGCCCGCACCCATCCCGCCTTCCTGGTCGAGACGCAGCCGCGCGTCGTCATGATCGAGACCGAGGCGCTCAACGACGATGTCGGCGCGGGCCGGGCCGTGTCGGTGGGGGAGAAGATCGAGAAACCGTTCACCGTCGAGCCCGCGGCCGTCTTCTTCGAGAAGGTGGCGCGGGTCGACCCGCGGGACCCGGCCTCGCCCAAGATCGGGATCGGCCGCTTCCAAGCCGAGGTCTGGGTCCTGAGCTGGACGGGCATCGATTTTACGCGCAGCACCAAGGCCAAGCTCTTGGCGGTGCGGTTCTTTTTCGACGCCCTCTTCCCGTTCGTCCTGTTGTTCCTTCTGAGCTATTTTACGAAGCCGGAGCCCAAGAGCCACCTCGACCGGTTCTTCGGCAAGATGCACACGGCCGTCCAGCCCACGCCGGAGGCGGACGCCAGGGCGGTCGAGGAGGCGATGGCCCATCCCGAGAAGTTCGAGGGCCGCAAGCTGTGGCCCGGGTCCCAATGGGAGATCATGAAGCCGGGCAAGAAGGATTATATCGGCTTCGGCGGCACTTGGCTGCTCGTCGGCGTCATCCTCGTCCTGCTCTGGCTCATGGTAACGATAAGGTGACGACCGCCGCGGATCCCGAAAGGGACATTAAGGATTTAACCCGCGACGAGCTGGCGGCGGAGCTGGCTCAGTGGGGGGAACCGAAGTTCAGGACCGGCCAGGTCTTCACCTGGGTTTATAAAAGAGGCGCCGGCTCTTTCGCGGAATTCACCAGCCTACCCCTGGACCTCCGGTCAAAGCTCGGGCAAGCCTTCAGCCTCAGGGCACCCGAGCCGGCCGAGCACTTCGTTTCGGCCGACAGGGCGGAGAAGTTCGTCTTCCGGCTCGCCGACGGGCAGTTCATCGAGACCGTGCTCATTCCGGCGGGCCCCCGGAAGACTCTGTGTCTTTCGAGCCAGGTGGGCTGCCGGTTCGGCTGCGGGTTCTGCGCCAGCGGCTTGGGCGGCTTCCATCGCAACCTCTCACCCGGGGAGATGACCGGCCAGGTCCTTTACCTGCGGTCCCGGGTGGATGTCGCCCTGACGAATTTCGTGTTCATGGGCATGGGCGAGCCGCTCGACAATTTCGAGAACCTCGTCCGCGCCCTCCGGAATATGAACGCTCCCGAGGGGTTGGGCATCGCGGCGCGCCGCATCACGGTGTCCACCGCGGGCGTCATCCCGGGTATCGAACGGCTCGCGGCGCTCGATCTTCAGATCAATCTGTCCCTTTCGCTTCACGCCGCGCGTGACGGCCTCCGCTCCCGGCTGATGCCCATAAACCGCAAGTACCCTCTCGAAGCGGTGCTCAGGGCCTGTGAGGGCTATCTTCGGGCAGGGGGCCGGATGATGACCCTGGAATACGTCCTCCTCGGCGGGATCAATGATCTCGATGCCGATGCGCGGGAACTGGCGGCTGTCGCCCGGAGGCTCAGGGCCAAAGTCAACCTCATTCCCTTCAGCGAATTCGAGGGGCTGTCCTGCCGGCCGACGAGGGAGGCGCGGCAGGAGGCTTTCCTGAGGACGCTCGAGGAGCTCCGGGTGAAAGTCACGCTGAGACTGTCGAAGGGGGCCGGCATCCAGGCGGCTTGCGGACAACTGGCCGGCCGGCTCCGGCGAAAGCCTGGCGCTTCTTCTTGAGCTGAAGCGATTGAGCTGAAGCGGAGAGCGCCGGTGAGTCAGGGCGCCAGGGGAAAGTCCCCGTATCTGGCGATGTCGATCAGCTCGCCTTTCCGGCTCCAGGGCATGTCCATCTCCGAGGGGAGGAGGCTGGACTCGTAACACTCCGTCAGTGACTCGGCCAAGCCGGTGACCGAGATGAACCGCTGGCCCGGCTCTCCCCGAACCGCCATCATGTCCTCCGGGAACTCCGTGATCCGGGGCATCGAGTCCTGCGCCCCGTTGAGGCAGAGCGTCTGTCCCAGGGCCGCCTCGAGGCCGCAGGCCGGAGGACGGCCGCTTCTTACGGCGCCGATGACGTCCCGGAGCTTTTTCATGCGTTCGACATCCGGGAACCCATAGACGAAGCCCTCGCCGTTCCAGAAGTCGGCCCGGATGGCCGTGTCCCGCCCGCTCACCGAGACGGCTCCCTTTTCGAATTCGTACGAGAACACCGGGCCCGTGTCGAGGTCGGCGGCGTGGGAAGCATAAAAGAGGATCTCCACACCGTCCTCCGTCTGGCAGCGGAGCGCTATGGTATCAAAATTCTCGATGGCGTTGGCCCGGTAGAGCTCCGCTTGGACACGGACCGGGAGCGCGCCAGTCTCCCGCGTCCCGCCAAGGACATAGAACATGTTGTGGAGGTCATGGGCCATGGCGTTATTGGCCGGGCTGTCGAGGATCCAGCCGCCCCGTGGGTCGCGCTTCTTCCCCGCCCAGTCGTTCCGGTGATAATAGGCTTCGTCGCGGGGCCAAAGATACAGGCACCGCAACCGCCGGGGCCGGCCCAAGGCGCCCTCCAGGATATCTTTTTTCAGGCTCTGGACGGCGTCGCTGAACGACCATTGATAGCCCACGGCCACCCATTTCCGCGCGGCGTCCCGGGCCGCGATCATCCGCCGGACCTCCTGGACGGTCCCCGCCGGCGGCTTTTCGCAGAGAACGAAGCTGCCGCGCTCCAGCGCCAGGCGGGTCTGCTCGCAGTGGAACTGGATGGGGGAGGAGATGATGGCCAGTTCGGCTTCGTGCCGCTCGTAAAACTCGTCAAGGGTCCGGAAGACGGGGATCTTGAGCGCAAGGAGCTTGTCGAGGTCGGGGCACCGCTCCGGGTCCGGATCGACGGTCCCGGCGATGATGCACTCGCCCCGGGCGGCCGACTCGAGAAGGGCCTTGACATAAACAGCCCCCATGCCCCCGATGCCGGCGAGCACGACGGAAACCGCGCCAGCCTGAACCTCGGCCGTGTCTTGGCTGCTCATTTCCGTCGGCGGAGCGGTCTTTCGAGAAGGTCGACCTCTTCGAATGTCTTGACCCCGGGCCGGAACCGGAACGACCGGATCTCGAACGGGGAGAGGCTGATCGTTTTCTTCGCCCGCGCCCAAGGCAGCGAGAGGACGGTTTTCCTCCTCTGACCCGTGGGCTCGAAGAGGCGGATGACCAGCCCCCGGCCGTCCTCGGCCCTCTTGGCCGCGGCCACCTGGACGGCGTCGTCGCTCAGCCCGATGAACGGCAGAGGGCGCTTGCCCTGACCGGAGGGGAAGAAGGCCAGGACGAACGGCTTCTCGTTCTTCACCAGGGCCTCGCGGTCGATCGCGGACAGCCGGGGCCCACGGCGGCCGCCGTCGAACCAGAAACGGAAAGCGCGCTCCCCCTGGTCATGGCGCGCGACGTAACGGTCCTGGGGGATCAGCGGGCCTACGGCCGCCGGGTCCGCCGAGTAGGCGGGCGAGCGAAGGAGCGACAGACGGAGCTCGCCGTCGGCATAATCGGACCCGTAGGAACCGTCGTTGATGCAGGTCAAGGCGATGTCCCGGTCGTCGGAGACGACGGCCACCCACTTCTGGGCGACCGCCTCGGTCCCGTCCGCGGGCAGCCCGGCCGTGCCGTAAGCGACCTGGCCGATATAGCGGCCGGGGCCGAGCCGGGTCGGGACGGAAAGCTTGAGCATCCTGTCCTTCTCGTTCCAGATGACGCGGAGCTCGACTTCGACCTGGGTGCCCTGCTTCGGGAGCTTGTACCTCTGAAAGATGACCGAGCGTCCATATCCGAAGACGGCCTCGACGACCGTCCGCACCACCCCGTCCTCGATGACCCTGACGGAACGCGCCCCGCCGGCGGTGATCCCCGAAACCTGACGCGCGTCCTCTTCGGGCATGAGCTCGAACCGTCCCGCCAGCTCCCGGAAGCTTTTGACGCTCATTCCCCAAGGGTCGGCGTTGTCGTTCATGACGATCGGCTGGAAGGCGCCGGCGGCCGTCAGGTCGAGTCCCGAGACCGCGAACCGGTCGATGAGCCCCGTCCGGGTGTTGATCTCGACTTCGAGATCGTCCGTGATGTGGCGGATCTTGCCGCCGGTTTCCGCGACCCGGGGTGCGGGTTTGGCCTCGCGCTTTTCCGGCCGGCAGTCGAAGCGGGTGATCCGGCCGGGGGCCAGCTCGGCGGCGAAGACGACTCTTTTTCGCCACTCGACGCTGAGGCTGCACTCTTCCTTCTCCGGCTGGCTGGGAAGCGGGCGGCCGTCAGCATAGACCTGGGGAAAGAGATAACCGCCGGAGGCGTTGATTTCGTGGGGCTCGAATTCACACTCGACGAGGCCGGTCACGGTATAAGGATGCGGATTGTAGACGAGGATCGGGATCTCGCCGTCTTTGGCCGCGGGCTCGCTTTCGGCCAGGGCGAAGAAGGCGTGGGCTTTGACGCGCGAGAGGATCTCCAGGCCGTGGTCCAGCCGCCGGAGCGAAGATTCCTCGGCCGGTTCGATGGCCGATCCCGGCAGGATGTCATGGAATTCGGTGAAGGCGAGGTCCAGGAGCGCGTCGTGGAGCTCGTCCCCGGGGTATTTCATCAGGCCCTGATAGGCGGCCGCCGAAGCCATCTTCTCGGCCATGAAGAGGTCGTTCTCGAGCCGCCGGTGCTTCTGCTTGATCCGGGCCATCGAGGTGTAGCAGCCGACGGCCCAGGGGTTCAGGTCCGCCGCCCGTTTGGGCAGGGGTGCCCGCCGGCGGCGGAGCTCATCGAAATAGGCATCGACGCTCGAATGCCGGATCTCGACGTCCGTCCTTTCCTTCATCAGCGCGCCGAGCTCGTCGAGGTCGGCGCGGGAGGCCCCCCCGCCGTGGTCGCCCACGCCCCAGAGGACGAGGCTTAACCCGCGGTCGGGATGGGCGGCGATCCAGTCCCGGACTTTTTTTCCGGCCTGGCCGCCGGCGGTATTGTAGTGGGCCGTGATCCTCGTCGCCGTGACCGTCGAGCCGTCGAACCCGACCCAGGTGAAGTCCTCTGACGGGAGGGGCAGGTCGGCCGGACCCGGCCGGCAAAAGATATAAGAGTCATAGCCCGACTTGGCCATGATCTGGACGAGGCCCTGCGTGTGGCCGAACGGGTCGAGGTTCGAGGCCGTCCGGACATCGACCCCGAACTTCTCCTTGAAGTAGCGCTTCCCCAGCAAGATCTGCCTGACAAAGGACTCTCCCGAGGGCAGGTTGCAGTCCGGCTGCAGATACCATCCCCCGAGGATATGCCACCGCTTTTCCTTGACCAGCTTCTTGATCTTGCGAAAGAGCGCCGGCTCGAACTTTTCGACCCATTGGTAAAGGACGGCCTCGTTATGGTTGAAGATGTAGCCCGGGAATTCCTCGCACAGGGCCGCCGCCGTCCGGAACGTCGACAGCGCCTCGCCGGCACCCTCCTCCCAGTCCCAGAGCCAGACGGGGTCGAGGTGGGCGTTCGAGATGAGATGGACCTTTGGACGGGACATGAGAATTTCTCCTTGCGCGGAGCATTATAATGCTTCGCCCGGAGGCTTGACAATGGAAATCGCCGCGAGGGAAAGAAGGAAAGGAGGCCCGGAGGCGAGCCTCCTCCATCGGAAATGAGGAAGGCAGGCGGGTGGATTACATTTTCGCGGAAGCCGCCGAGGCGACGTCCGAGCTCTCTTCGTCGGTGTCGATCTCGCTCTCGATCCCCAGGAGCTTCGCCGTCCCCTCGTAGATCATCCGGAAGGATTTCTTGGACTCCTGAAGCTCCGCCAGTTTCTCGCGGACCTTCTGGAGCTCCTTCTCGATGAGCGCGTCGACGCCCTCGAGCTGCCTCTTGGCTTCCTGCATCGTCTTCTTGTACAGGTCTTCTTGTTCCTTGTTCAGTGCCATGCCATGACTCCTTATGACTTTTTTATGATGGGCTTAAAAGTGATATCGAACGCTTTCCAGACCCGGACGCTTACGCCGTCTTTTCGGGCGGGTCTGAATTTCCACTGACGGATGGCGGCCTCGGCCGCAGCCTTCGAGCCCGAACCCGTCCTTGACGCCCTTCAGGATCTCCGTCCGGAGGACGTCCCCCGTCTCGGAAATGAGGGCGTTGACGGTGACCGTCCCGGCCGCGCCCGACCTCAGGGCGATCGGCGGATACTTCGGCTCGACCCGCTTTGTGAGCGAGGGGGCCGCGTCGACGCGGTCGAGGTCAACAAGCTCGCCCTGGCGCGCTTTGGGCTCAGCCGGTTCGCCGATCTGCGGAGCGCCGGACCCGGAGGGCGTTTCCTGGGGTTTCGGCTCCGGCTCCCGCGGTATATCGAGCGCCGACTGAGTGGGAAGGACCGCCTCGGACAGAGTCTCGGAAGCGGCCGGCGGATTGGCGGCCGGGTTTTCCCGGATCTCTGTCAGCCTCCCCTCTGTGGATGCGTCGGGTTGGATGGGTGCTCCGATCTCCACGGGCTTCTCGGGGGCCGGCTTCACGACCCTTTTCGGCTCGGACCTGAGCTCAGCGCCGGCGGTATCCGGATAGGATTTCGCGTCCGGCGGCCGTGAGACGGTTTCCGCCGCCAGTGACTCCTCGACCGCCGCCACATTCTCCGAAGGGGACGGGCCGTTCTTTTTGGGTTTAAAGACCAGGAAGCCGGCGGCCGCCGCCAGGATCAGGACGCCGGCGGCGGCACCAAAGACGGCGGTCTTGGGCTTCCTCTTAGCGGGTTCCTCGAATTCCTCGAAGATCGCAATCTTCTTCACGCCCGGCAAAGCCGCGGCGTCTTTCTCTTCCTCCCGGGCGGGCTTGGCGTCGCCGATCGGGATCTGATCGATCTCGATAAGCGTCCTGTCGATATCGAACGGCACGGCCGTCCGGCTGATTTCGGCCCGGGAGGCGGCATGCGGGACATTGTTGGCCTTTCCCGGCTGGAAAGGCAGATGCCGCTTGATCTCCTCGGCGACCGGGATCTTCTCGACCTGATGGGTCCGGGTCTCCGGGTTCGCAGGCGGGACCGGCCTGACGACCGGGTCCCTCCTGGGCGGGTCGGCCACCTTCTTCGGGGGCACGGCCAGCCCGCCGATGGCATCTTTAAGGAGGCTGTCGATATCCCGGTCCTCGTGGGTCTTGATTTCCCTTTTTTCCCTCAATTGACGGAACTCGTCCTTCACGGCCAGCGCGTCCGGCTCTTTCCGGACGACGGTCTCTTTCTTTCTTGAGGTTCCGACGAGACCTGAAACGGCATCCTGCAGCTCTTTCTCGATGTCGACGGCCGGCTTGGCGCTTCTCGTCTCCCTATGGGCGGGCGCCGTCTCCAGGAGATCCTTGAGGTCGAGCTTGTAGCTCTTGGTGTTGGAAGGGGAGAAAGCGGCCTGGACCGGCGCCTGAGCTTTGGGCGGCGCGGGGGCCGCCGCCGGGGCTTCGGCCTCTTTTTCGCTCCGTTCCTGTCCCTCGACCAGGAGCTGCAGGATCTTCGACCTGAGCTCCTCCCGGTTATACGGCTTGGTGAAGAACGCGGCGGCTCCGTTCACCGTCAGGGCATCGTGCCTGCACGAGGGCTCCCGGTAAATGGCCGTCACGATGATGACCGGGACCCTTCTTTCGGGGTCGTTGACGATCCTCTTGCACAGCTCATACCCGTGGAGCTTCGGGAGCATCGGTTCGAGGATGACGAGGGAGAACTGGCCCGACCTGAATTTTTCGTAAGCGGCCAAGCCGTCGGTCGCCGTCTCTGCCTGGAACCCCTCTTCATAGACGAGGTTGGACATGGAGACCAGCGATTCCGCGTCGAAATCAACGATCAGAACTTTCTTGTCGTTCATCGTTCATCCTGAATCCGTCGGGCATTTCCTGCCGCGAAACCGGACAAACCCGGATCCAACGGTGGACGGCTCTCATTTTTAGGGTGGAAAAAAGATGGGTCAATCACCCTTTGAGGTGATTGGCCGGATGAATTTTGACCCTCCGGCGCGCGGACACCCGGTCCGCCTCCTTGACAGGACGCGAATTAGCGCCTATTTTGAAAATGTCATGATCTCCAGAGAAAGGGTGCGGCTGGCCATGGCCGGGATGGTGCCGGACAGGGTCCCCGTGATGTGCCAGATGAGCATCGGGCACATGCTCCTCCAAACCGGCGTCTCGCCTTCGGTATTTTGGAACTCGGGCCGCGAATTCGCACGGGGGCTGGCGGCGCTCCGCGGCGCTTACGCGTTCGACGGCATCCTGGTCAGCCTGCACGGCCACGATCCCGACTGGGAGAAGAAATATCTCGACGCTGAAGACGGAGGGCGGCGCGGAGGTCATTGTCTGGAAGAGCGGCGACCGGACGGTTTTCCCGCCCGACGACCTGCCGATGCATTATCCCGCGCGAGAAAAGCCGCCGGCCACCGTCGCCGATTTTGACCCCGAGTCGCTGCCGGAGACGATCGAGTTCATCCCCGTTTCCCAGGGACTCGAGTTCCGCCTCGACCCGGATCACCGCTTCGACGCCATCGACGCGATCGTCAGGGAGGAGGGGGATCGATTCTCCATCCACGGTGAAGTCACCTCGCCCTTCGATTACTACCTCAATATGTTCGGTTTTAGCGAGGGGTTCATCGGACTCCTCGAACATCCCGACAGGGCCAGGGCGATCCTGGATCGGCTGACCGCCGGCCTCGAGAAGCTGACCGCGGAGATGGCGGACCGGGGCGTCGATGCCGTCAAGATTTCGTCCCCCTACGCGGGAGCGGGGTTCATTTCGCCCCCGTTCTACAGGAGTTTCGTTCTTCCGTACGAAAGACGGCTGGCCGGGGCCGCCCGCGCCGCCGGCGTGCCGGCGTATGTCCACACCTGCGGGGCGATCCATGACCGGCTGGAGATGATGGTCGAGGCGGGGTTCGCGGGGCTCGAGTGCCTCGACCCGCCTCCCCTCGGAAACGTCGAACTGGCCGACGCCAAGCGCCGGCTGGCCGGGAAGGCCTTTATCAAAGGCAACCTCGACCCGGTCAACGTCCTCCTGGCCGGGACGGTCGAGACCGTCCGGGACGACGCGCTGCGCCGCCTCGAGACCGGGAAACCGGGCGGCGGCTACATCCTGAGCACCGCCTGTTCGATCGCCCCCCGCACCCGGAAGGAAAACGTCGAGGTCCTGGCGCAGGCGGCGGCGGAGGCGGGCCGCTATTAGGCAAGATGCTGATCGTCAAAGAGGTCCGGGCCAAGAGCATCCTGAATAAGTCTAAGATCTACGATTACTGCGTCAATCCATACACGGGCTGCCAGGTGAACTGCCGCTACTGCTACGCCCGGCTGTTCATGCGGCGGTATTCCGGCCACGCGGAGCCGTGGGGAGAGTTTGTCGATGTCAAGATCAACGCTCCCGAGCTCCTCAAAAAGCAGATCGGCCGGGCCAAGCGAGGGACGGTCTGGATCGCCTCGGTCTGCGACCCGTACCAGCCGCTCGAGAAAAAATACCGGCTGACGCGCCGCTGCCTGGAGGTCCTGGCCGAGGCGCAGTTCCCGGTCAACCTGCAGACCAAATCGGCCCTGGTCCTTCGCGACCTGGACATCCTGACGCGGTTCAAGGAGATCGAGGTCGGGATGACGATCACCACGTCCGACGAGAACATCGCCCGGATGTTCGAACCGGGAGCTTCGCCGGTCGAGGAGAGGATCGACGCCCTGAAGACCCTCCACGCGCGGGGCATTCCGACCTTTGTCTTTGTCGGGCCGATCCTCCCCGGCGGAGCGGACCGGCTCGTCGCGGCTCTCAAGGGAAAAGTCAACAAGATCTTCATCGACCGGATGAACTATCTCGAGACGGTCATCGAGCACTACCGCAAGCTCGGTCTTACCGAGGCCGCGACCGACCGCTTCTTTCACGAGCAGGCCGAGCTCATCGCCCGGCAGGCGGCCCGGTTCGGGGTGCCGTGCGAGATTCTTTTCTGAAGCCGCGCCGGGGAGCACCTCTATTCGTGTGATTATGTCGTTCCTCAACGGGGTCCTGTCACGACGCGTCCCTGTCCGTCCTCGCGCCTCACCCGTCAACGACAGCTTGCGCCCACCCGGGGGAGAGGGGTCCCCGTCGCTCCGGGCGGGCAGGGACTGGCGCCGTGCCACCCTCCCATTTTTTTCGGCATCACACGAAAAGAGGTGCTAACCGCGCCGGAAACCGTTTGCGTTGCTCCCGGTGTTTGCCTATAATTTAGGGCCGTTGCTAAGCCCGATCATCATTCGGATCATGCTAATCTAGGGAGTGCTCATGAACCAACCCATCGATGACGCTGCGAGGCCGGCCGTCGTACCCGGCCTTCATCCCGGTTTCGCGCCCGCCGTGCTCTGGAACCGGGCCTTCCGTCAGGCCGCCGTCCCGGCGGCGGGAGCCGTGCCGCTGGTCATCGGTCTCGAGCGGACCGACGGCTCGCTGAGCCGGTTCGAAACGGCCGTGTTTCCCCGGCCGCACGCCCTATTCGAGCCCGGGCTCCGGTATGCCGAACGCCTGGTCAAGTCCCTGCTCTGGATGTGGGGCGGGTATAAGATTATCGTCGGCGGTCCCCCGGAAGTGGCCGAGTTCCTGCAGAAAGCTTACGCGCGGCGGGGCAGGCGTCGTTTCGACGCCAACTTGATGGCCACCGCCTATGACAGGAAATTCGTCGTCGAGGCCGCCGCGGCAGACAGCGTGCCTCCCGCCAACGAGAAGACCCGCCCGCTCGGCCGTCACCTGGACGGCTGCCGCATCGGGTTTGACCTCGGCGCGAGCGACCGCAAGGTGAGCGCCGTCCTGGAAGGCGAGACTGTCTTCAGCGAAGAGATTCCCTGGGACCCCAGGAATCAGTCCGATCCCGGCCTATCATTACCACCAGGTCATGTCCGGGCTGCATCAGGCAGCGCCCCGGCTGCCGCGCGTCGACGCCATCGGCGGGAGCTCCGCCGGCATCTACATCGACAACCGGGCCATGGTGGCTTCGCTCTTCCGGGCCATCCCGAAGCCGCTGTTCAAGAGAGCTATCAGGCCAATCTTCCTGCGGATGCGGAAAGCCTGGAAAGTGCCCCTCGAGGTCGTCAACGACGGCGAGGTGACGGCGCTCGCCGGCTCCATGTCGCTTAACGCCAACGCCGTCCTGGGCATCGCCCTGGGTTCGAGCCAGGCCGGCGGCTACGTCAACGCGAAGGGCCATATCACCGGCTGGCTGAACGAGCTGGCGTTCGTGCCCGTGGACTACGACCAGGCGGCCCCGGTCGACGAGTGGTCGGGGGACGCGGGCTGCGGCGTGCAGTATTTTTCGCAGCAGGCGGTTTTCCGGCTGGCCGAGGCCGCGGGCATCACGCTCGAGGCGGGCCTGCAGGCCGTCGACAAGCTCAAGACCGTTCAGGAGCTGCTGGCGCGCGGCGACGGACGCGCCCTGAGTGTCTTCGAGACGATCGGCGTCTACCTCGGCTACGGCATCGCCCACTACGCGGATTACTACGACGTCGCCCACGTCCTCATCCTGGGGCGCGTCACGAGCGGCGAGGCCGGGCCGAATCATCCAGGCGAAGGCCCAGGAAGTGCTGCGGCTCGAGTTCCCCGGACTGGCCGCGCGCTTGAACCTCCACCTTCCGGACGAGAAGAGCCGGCGCGTGGGCCAGGCCGTCGCGGCGGCCAGCCTGCCCGCCATCCGGCCGAAGGCGGATTAAACCGGCAAAGGACTTCACCAAGGCGGTACAAAACATGGACATCAAGCTCAGAAAACCCGGACACGAGATGTTCGTCCCCGACGGCACGCCCCTGCCCGGCGCCATCAGCCGGACAACGCGCCTGGCTATCGCCGCCCATCCCGACGACATCGAGATCATGGCTTTCCACGGCATCCTGGAGTGTTTCGAGAGCGCCGACCAGTGCTTCTTCGGCGTCATCGCCACCGACGGCGCCGGCAGTCCGCGCGAGGGCATGTACAAGAACTTTACCGACGACGAGATGAAGATCGTCCGCAAGAAGGAGCAGAAGAAGGCCGCCGTGGTCGGCGAGTACGGCGGGGTCGCCTTCCTCAACTACACCAGCTCGGAGATCAAGAACGCCGGCCACCCCGACCCGAAAGACGACCTCAAGGACCTGCTGTTGCTGGCCCGGCCGAAATTCCTCTACACCCACAACCCCGCCGACAAGCACGACACCCACGTCGCCGTCGGGCTGCGGACGCTGCAGGCCGTCCGCGAGCTGCCCCGGAGCTGCGTCCGGAGAAGGTCTACGGCTGCGAGGTCTGGCGGGACCTGGACTGGATGTCCGACGAGGACAAGGTCGGGCTCGATGTCTCCGAGCACCAGAACCTCGCCACCTCGCTCGTCAGCGTCCACGATTCTCAGGTCGCCGGCGGCAAGGGCTATGACCTGGCGACCATCGGGCGGCGCCGGGCCCACGCCACCTACTACGCGACCCACGACGTGGACGTGGCGACGTCGATGATCTTCGCCATGGACCTGACGCCCTTGGCCGAGGACCCGAGCCTGAGCGTCCGGGACTTCGTCTGCCGGTACATCGACCGGTTCGCGGCCGACGTCAGCAAGCGGATCGATAAGCTATACTGAGCGTCCTTCGCCGTTACAGGAGGCCCATTTTCGCGAGGGCCTCTTCGCCGCGGGAAGTTTTCGGCCCGTCTTCGGGAAGGTAAAGGACGACGCCGCCCTTGACCGGCCGGAGGGCGATCTTCCCGTCCTCGGCCATCTGGTTCGTCAGTTGGATGGGGTCGTCCCCGGCGAAATACTTCTTAAAAGCCTCGTTGAACCCGCTGTAAACCGAATGGATCCCCTTGTAGGGCTCATTGCGGAGCTTGGCGATCGCCAGTCTGACGAACTCCTCGGGTGTGACTTTCTTGGCCATGGTTTCCCTCCAGTCCGAAATTCGGCCCGCCCGACCGTCCCCCGCTCCGCAGGGGTGCGGGGCGGGGGAGCGGACGGAGCGCGCGCCTTTCTTTCAAATACAGAGGACGCGCGGCGCCCGGCATTTTTCCCGTTTCCCGGAGGGCTGGCATTTTGTCGGGGATTTTTTTAGAATAGCGGCAGTGGAGAAAAACATGGGCAGCTGTTCTGACTGCGGCATTCCGCAGAAAAGGGGCCCCCGTCGGGGCCAGTTCTACGTCGAAGGCCACCGGTCCAAGTCCGGCTGGGAGGACGAGGGCACCCTGATCCTCCCCGCCGAGCGGGGTTACGCCTCCCTTGGCGACGCCTCGGCCAAGGCCCGGGAGTATTTCGAGTCGCGGCCGGAGATGGGCTTGGCGGTGATCTTTCAGCGGGACGACGACGGGACGAAAGAGGGCCTCAAGTTCATTTTCCGGAACGACGAGGGCGAGCTCGAGGAATCCGACCTTCTCTATTAGAAACCGGCCCGGGCCGCGTCGACACGATTCCGGGAAGCGGTCGACGAGCGCTATTCCCCGAGTTTCTCCGGATCCTTGTGGACCATGATGGTGTGGCCGTTTTGCAGCGACGCGATCTTCCCGGCAGCCTCCTGGACCGCGCTCTTCGAGTCCAGGACGGTGACATCGAGTGACCCCTTCCAGGAACTTCCGGGCGCGAGCTGGGGAACGCGGCCGAAGGCCCGCTCGAACCCGCGGTGGTGGGGAAAGTTGGTCCCGGGCTCGAGGCCGGTCACGTAGCCTTCGTTCACGGACCCGGTATTCTTCCACAGCGTGAAGCAGGGCATCTCGGCCCGGCTGTATTCCAGCAGGACCGCCTTGTCTTTCCCCCGGTTACGGAGCATGACGGCCGTCTGTCCGTCGGCCGCGCCGATCAGCTGCATCCCGTAAACCTGCTCGACGAAGCCCTTTTGGGGGGCTCCGAACCGGCTGTAGTCGGCGATCCCCGAGGCGGCCCTTTCGTTGAAGGGCCTGACCTGGGAGATGGGCGCCAGCAACTCCGCGCCCGCCTCGAGCAGCGGACGCCCGAAGTTGATATGGTAGAGCAGCTCGAATTCCTGCGTCAGGTCCCCGCGGTTGGTGACGGTATCGGTGACGCGGAGGGTCGGCGACCCGGGCTCGGTGGACAGCTCGGTCTGCAGCTCGAGCTTCGGGCCGAAGACGCAGCGCTCGTCCACCCGGCCGCGGAGCCGCAGCCGGTGGGGAGGCTCGCTGTCGACCGAGACCTCGACCTCCTGGGCCGGGGTGTTGGCGATCCGGCCGTGGAGGGTCAGCGCCATCGTGCCCCGGTCGCCCGTGTTGGTGATGAACTCGTCGACGCCGGCCGCGCCGTTCGATTCGAGACCGCAGCGGACCAGCCACTCGTTGAAACCCTCGAGCCAGCCGAGTCCCCCCGGCCCTGGAGGTTGATGAAGGCCGGGTTGACGACCTCCTTGACGGGCGAATCCCAGCCCAGCCGGATCTCTCCCATCTTCACCTCGAGGATCCCCATGCCCCGCGTCGGGACGACGGTCAGGACGAGCTTTCCGTTGTCGACGGCGATGACATCGACGCCTTCCTGCTTTCCGCCGTGGAGACGGAATTTCTTGACCGACCAGTCCGCCGGGCAGGACGGCGTGACCTCGCGGCCGGACGCCTCCCAGCTCTCGACGTTCCTGTTATGCCGCGAATCGATGAGCTTCCAATGGCCCGTCTTTGATGCCGGCTTGAGCATTTCGGTCTCCTCTGGATCGGTCCCGGGTCTTGGCGAAATCAACCGAGAACTGTTTCCGTCCCGTCGCGGGTGATGATAATGCCCGCCGCGCGGTGATGTCAAATTCGGCGGTTGCGCCGCCTCACAGCTCGAAATGCTCCCACTCGTGCTTCACCCGTTCCATGAGCTTCTGGAAGCGCTGCTCGCCCCGGATGTTGGCCAAGAAAGGATCAATCCGGGAAAACAGCGGGTAGTTCACCCATCCCCGAGCCACAGCCCGCTCGAGCCAGGAGAGGGCCTCGTCCTTATCATCGAGCAGGGCGAAGACGCCCGCCATCAGCCAGGGCCCCTCGGGGTCGTTCCACAGGATTTCCCGGTATTTCTTGTTGAGTGCTTGAAGCGCCTGTCCCTTCTCCTGCCGCACTGCGCTCTTCAGCGACTGGCTTAAGGCGGCGACCAGATCATCTGCCCTTTCGGCGACGATCCGGTCGATGAGAGCGACGGACTCATCGACTCGATCGTTTCCGGCCAGGTACCAGGCTTCCCAAAACCTGAAATTCCTGTCGGCGGGGTCCATCTGGACCGACCTCCGGATCATCGAGAGGGCCCGGTCCATTTTGCCTTTGGCCAGGTAGTAGGCCGAGGCCGCGAAATAGTTCCAGGCAACCAAGGGGTCGATGTCGATCAGGCGTTTGATATACGATCTTCCCAGATCCGGTCTGCCCATATATAAGGACAGCAAATTCCCGAGCCACCCCAAGGTATCGGGATCATTCGGGTCGAGGTCCACGGCTTTTTTGAAGGACCGGACGGCTTTTTGAGGCAGGCCTCGAGACCTCTCGATACTCCCCATGAGATGATAGCGGTCGGAAGATTCAGGTTCCAGGGCGATGATCCGGTCCAGGAGACGCTCGGCTTTTTTCAGGGTGTCTTCGCTCGTCCGGAATCCCATGTTGTAGAGTTGAAGCTGGACGAGGCCCATGGCCGCGATCAGCAGAGGATTCTCACCGTATGTTTCCAGGGCCCGGGTCAGGGTCTGAAGGGCCCGCTCCATGGATTCTTCCGAACATTGGTACATTTCTCTTCGGGCCATGAGATAGGATTCGTAAGCCCGCAGATTCTGGATGGGGCGATCGGAGATCGTTTTCTCTTCCTCCGGCGCGAGTTCCTGCTGCAGGGCCGAGACAATCGCCCGCGAAACCCTTTCCTGGATATCGAAGACATCGGCCAGCTCCCCGACGAATTTCTCGGTCCAGAGATGCATATCGCTGGCCGCTTCGATGAGCTGGGCCGTGATCCTCAAGTTGTCTCCGGCTTTCCTCACGCTCCCCTCGAGGGCATAGCGGACGTTGAGCTCTCCGGCGATCTCGGGGACGGTCTTCGCCGAGCCCTTGTAGGTCATGGCCGAGCTGCGGGAGATGACCCGGAAAGCCCGGATCCGGGAGAGGTCGGCGATGATCTCTTCGGTGATCCCGTCGCTGAAATATTCCTGGCCCTGTTCGGGGCTGATGTTCTTGAAGGGGAGGACGACGATCGATTTATCGGGTCTCGGATCGGAGTCGATGAGGTCCTTGGCCTCCTCTCTCCCCGTTCCCGGGGCCCGGGCCGCCCATTGAAGCGATTTGGCGACGATCCAGGCAACGCCGAGGCCCAGGGCGATCATGCTGATCAGGGATGTTTTTCCACGAATGTCGAAGATTCGCAAAATGAGCTTCACATCAACAGCCAACGTCAGGAGGACGATCAGCGGAATGGCGAGGACCTCGACCCGGATGCCCGGCGGCCTCTCCCGGGCGCCTCCGAACCAGAGCTTCACGAGCAGGCCGACGAACGCCCCGGTCAGGGTCATCAGGGTGATGTCCAGCAATCCTTCCGGCAGATGGAAGTGCGCCACCAGTATCCAGTGGACGATCTCGTACGTCAGCCAGCCGCCGGCCAGGAACGTCGCCGACGTCTCGATGATCTTCCGCTTTCTCAGTTTTCCGATAAAAGAGCCGGGATCGCCATTTTTTAAAAGAACGGCTTCTTTCGCGGCAGGTTTCATCTCAACCCCCCACAGGCTCCCTAACTTATATCAAACGTCAAGGCAGGAAATCAACCGCCCCGAATTCTGGGCTGCATATCCATCCATGATCAGGCGATTGAGATTTGTCCTTCAGCGCGCCGCTGCGCGTCCTCGCGCCGACGGATAAGATTTCGAAGCGTCGCCGGTATCCCCGCGCCCGGGTGAACGATGTCGAGCTTTTTCGGATCCAGAAGCGATCGAGTCCCCCGCCGCTACGAGTCGCTCCGAAGACGCTTCCCGCCGTCCCGTGCTCGGGCGCGCACATCGGTGAAGTGATCATAGCCGTCACATGTTTGGAGACACTTCCGAAGTCTATCGTATGAATTTCAGGAACGCGGCCGGGAATCCGGGAGAGCCTGGATAGTGAGGGACCGGGGCCGAAGCGAAGGATCGAGCGAGAGCACCGAGAGTTCAGGGGGAGCAGGGGTGGGGTGAGTGAGGGGACTTGAACCCCCAACCTGCGGATCCACAGTCCGCTGCTCTAACCAATTGAGCTACACTCACCGCGGGGTGCGGGAAGACGAAAGGATTCTCGCACAGACGAGGGCCAAAATCAATATCAGGGGGCCGCGGGGCGGCCTATTTCCGGCCTTCGATGAGGTCCAGGACCTCGGCGGAATCCCGCCAGCGGTGCCTGACCTTGATCTTGAGTTCCAGATAGACCTTGGAGTCCAGGATCTCCTCGATCTCCCGCCGGGCCTCGATCCCGATCTCCTTGATCACCTGGCCGTGCCGGCCCAGGATGATGACCCTGTGGCTGTCGCGCTCGACGAAGATCGTGGCGCCGACATAGGTCAGCTTTCTTCTCGGTTTTTCCGGGTTCGATTCGCCCGGCTCAGGGACTCCGGATTCCTGTACTGTCGCTCCGGCGGCCTCCGGTCCGGCGACCGCCTCATCTTCCGGCTCTTCGCCTTCTTCCGCTTCTTCCTCTTCTGACGTTTCCCCGCCCATTCTTTCTTCTTCTTCTTCTTCGATCTCTTCTTCTTCGAATTCCCCGGCCTGTTCGGGCAGGCGTTCCTCGATCTGGTCCACGAACACGGCCGTCACGAAAGGCAGCTCCTGCTTGACCTTCTTGAGAAGCTTTTCGCGGATGGCTTCGGCCAGCCTGAACTTCAGGGTCTGGTCCGTGATCGTGTCGTCGCCGTAGAGCTTTTCCGCCTCGGGCAGGTAGTCGTAGATCTTTTTTTCGAGGACGTCCAGGTTGGTGCCCCGGAGCGCCGAGATGGGGATGATCTCCTTGAACGGGAGTATGTCCTTGTACCTTTCGATGATCGGCAGGACCGTGTCCTTCCTCACGATATCGACCTTGTTGATGAGCAGGAACAGGGGAGTGTTCAGCTTCCGCAGCGTCTCCAGCACGAATTCGTCGCCGTGGCCGTGTCTCTGGCTGGCGTCGATCAGGAGGCAGAGGAGGTCGGCCGTCGACAGGGCGGAGTACACGAAGCTCATCATCCGCCGGTTGAGGGCGTGGAGGGGCTTGTGGATGCCCGGGTTGTCGATGAAGATGATCTGGCCCCGGTCGGACGTCTTGATGCCCAGGATGGACACCCTGGTCGTCTGCGGCTTGTCCGAGATGATGGCGACCTTTTCGCCCAGCATGGCGTTGATGAGCGCGGATTTGCCCACGTTCGGCCGGCCGACGAGAGCGACATAACCGACTTTCATGTCACAACTCCCGGCCGTCGCCGCCGGCCCCTCCCTCCGGTTTCCTGATCCTGAGCTTTTTCACCCGCTTGGAGTCGGCCTCCAGGATCTCGATCCGCAGGCCCTTGAAGTCGAGGGATTCCCCGCGCCTGGGCATCCGGCCGAGATGGTGGGTGATCAGGCCGCTGGCCGTGATCATGTCGGCGTCCGAGAGGTTCTGGCCGATGGCCTCCTCCAGGTCGCCGACGTTCGCGTCGCCGGAGACGATGTATTCCCCGGGGCCGAGCTGGGTGACCTTCGCTTCCTCGTCCTGGTCGTACTCATCCCGGATCTCGCCCACGATCTCCTCGAGCAGGTCCTCGAGCGTCACGAGTCCCGCGACGCCCCCGTGCTCGTCGACGACGACGGCCATCTTCTGGTGCCGCTTCTTGAATTCCTTGAGCAGCGCGGCGACCTTCATCGATTCCGGGACGAAGTAGGCGGGCCGGACGATGGGGTCGATGGTCTCGTTCGCGTGCTTGTCTCCCGAGAAGGCGATGAGGTCCTTGGCGTGGACCATCCCTTCGATGTTGTCGAGCCGTTCCCGGTAGACGGGCAGGCGCGAATACTTTTCCGCGAGGATGAGCTCGCGGAGCTGTCCGAACGTCGCGCCCCTGCGGATCCCGACCATATCCACCCGAGGCGCCATGACCTCCCGGACGAGCGTATCCCCGAACTCGACGACGCTCTTGAGGAGCTCGCTCTCCTGCTCCTCGATGATGCCCTCCTCGGTGGCTTCGTCGATGAAGGTCTCGATCTCGCCCTCCGAGGCTTCCCGGATCTCTTCATCGAGGGGCTCCTTCTCCAGCCGCCGGATGAGCAGGATCAGGGGCGCGGCCAGGGTCAGGACCAGTGGAAAAAGCGGCAGGAAAAAGCGGATCACGGCCTTCCGGTCGATGGCATTCAGCAGGCGGGGCAGATAATCGAAAGCGATGAAGAAGATCACCACGGTGACCAGGAAAAACCAGCCCGCCCGGAGCCGGGCGCGCTCCACGAGCACCGACACCCCGATCAGGAAGCCGATGATCAGGATGACGCGCAGGCTCTCGACGGCGAGCCGGGTCTCGTCGTAGCGGTCGAGGCGGCTCTGCCGGTACTCCTTCCCGCTGTCTTCCAGCAGCCGGCTGAGCGAGATCCTGGAGAAGGTGCTCAGCGAGGCGTGAAACAGCGACAGTCCAAAGGCGCCCGCGAAGATCACGGCCAGCAGCGCCCACTCCCAGAAAGTTCCCGTCATTTTCAGGTCCTATTTGTCCACGAGTTCCCGCCTCGCCTTGACTTCTTCCGCCTCGATTCCCCGGCCGTGGTCGAACCCCACCAGGTGGAGGAAGCCGTGGACCGTGAGGTCCAGGATTTCGGTCTCCAGCCCGTGCGCCTCCCCCAGGCATTGGCGGAAGGCCTGCGGCACGCAGATGACGATGTCGCCGAGGTGAGCCCGGCCGGCCGGTCCGGGATCGACTCCGGGAAAGCTCAGCACGTCGGTGGCGCCGGGGCGGTGCAGGAATCTGCTGTTCAGGTTCTTGATCGTGCGCGTGTCCACCAGGGCCAGCGTGATATCCGGGGCATCGGGCCGATACTCGGCGAGAAGGGCCTCGAGGAGCCTGCGGACGGGCTTGAGGTTGACCCGGTAGCTATTCTGCTGATTGAGGACTTCGACCATTAGGCTTCCTGCCGTTCTCGGGCTTCTTCTTCTTTTTCATGGTGAAATCGAAACCCGGATACTCCACCCTGGGGTGATAGATCGTGTACAGCGTATCGTGGAACGATGTCGCTATTGTCCGGAGCTCCCGCAGCGAGAAATCGGAATTGTCGAGCTGCCCGTCCTGGAGGTAGTTTTCGAAGATCTCGACGATGACCCGCTTCAGGCTTTCCTGGGAGACGGTCTTGAGGCTGCGCGAGGCCGCCTCGATCGAGTCGGACAGCATGATCAGGGCCGCCTCCTTGCTCTGGGGGGAAGGCCCCGGGTAACGGTAGCTCTCCTCCTCGATCTCCTGCATGTCCGGGTCGTAGGTCTCCTTGGCCTTGTGATAGAAATACCGGACGAGGGAGCTGCCGTGGTGCTGCTCGACCATCTCCCGGATCTTCTTGGGCAGCTTGAGCTTCCTGGCGATCTCCGATCCTTCCTTGACGTGGTTGATGATGACCAGCTTGCTCAGGCTCGGCGCCATGTCCCTGTGCACGTCGGGGGTGCGGCTCATGTTCTCGATGAAGTACTCCGGCCGCTTGATCTTCCCGATGTCGTGGTAAAGTGCGCCCGCCTTGACCAGCATGCCGTCCAGGCCGATCTCCTCGGCGGCTTTCTCGGCCAGCGTGGCGACGACCAGGGAGTGATGATAGGAGCCGGGCGCCTCGATGGCCATCTGGCGGAAGATGGGCAGGTCGGAGTTCGTCAGCTCCAGGAGCTTGGCCTGGGTGACGAAATCGAAGACGCTCTCGGCCACGGGCAGGAGAAGGAAGGCGAGCGCCGCTCCGGCGATCCCGCCCAGGAGACCCATCAGGGACTGGACGGCCAGGACTCCACCGCGAGCTCGGCATTTCCCCGATCATGGCGAAAATCAGGATGAGGAAGATATTGACGGGGGCGACGATGAACAGCCCCGCCTTCAGGGCCGAAGTCCGCCGCTGCCTCTTGTAGTACTTGACGCCGTAGATCGCCGCCAGGCCTCCCAGAAAGCTGAAGAGGAGCAGGAGGTAGTTGTTCTGGAAGAGATAGCCGACGAGCAGGCTGTTGAGAATGCAAAATATCAGGCTGAGGGAGCTTGTGGACAGGAAGGCGAACAGGATGACCCCGAATTGGAAGGGGTAAGCGTACTGGTAGACCTCGGATTCGACACCGATCGAGAAGATGGGCCGGTCGCCCAGGATCCCGACAAACCCGCCGAGGAGCCGATAGACGAGCAGGGCGATGAGAAGCATCACGCCCATCATGGTGAAGATCCGCCCCGCCGGTTTGGCGCCGAGCAGCGATTTGAGGTAGAACCACAGGGTGACGAAGAGCAGGGCGAACAGGAGGAAGGTGCCGGCGAAGTTGAGGGTCCAGCCGCTTTTCTCCTGGAGGTGCTGGTTGATGAGGCCGACCCACTTGAGCGAGTCGGCCGTGGCTTCGTCGCCCTTGCGGATGATGACTTTGCCCTTCTTGATGCTGTAGAAGACGGTCTGGACCTGGCTCTCCGCCCGCTCCCGCCGGGCCTCGCTGTCCACCCTGTCGTAGGAGATGTTGGGGGCGAGGAAGAAATCGCTGAGCCGCTCGAGGACCCGCTTCTGCCGGCCGGGGATCTCGAGCCTGGCGACTTCAGCCCCGAATTGGTCCCGGCTCTCCTTGAGTTCCAGGATGTCGTCCACCCTGACGACGCTCTCGTTCCCCGGGCGGCGGAGGAGGGTGAACCCCCTTTCGGGCTCGCGGCGGATGAACAGGCTCTTGGAAACGACGATGCCCCGGGTCGAGACCTTGCCGATGAGGCTGATGAGCGTGTCCTGCAGCTCGGCCGAGAACTTTTCTCTGGCCAGCGATTCCAGGTCGCGGGCGGGGATCTCCAGGCCGTGCTGCTCCATGAGCTGCTTCTCGAGCTCGGCGACGTTCTGCCGCGAGGCCGGATGCCGCAGCCAGGCCTGACCGGCCTGGAAGACCTGGCGGATCCTCTCCTCGGTGTTAAGGAAAGCGTCTTCGTCGAAGATATAGACGGGGAGGACGGTCTCGGCGGCCTGCCTCTTCCGGGCGGCCGTGGTGATGCTGTCCTCGACGGTCAGGTCGATGGGAGAGATAAAGTCCGTCCGGGCGATTTCCCCCACCTCGATGGCGGGCAGTGTCCTCGAAGGCGTGTAGGACATGAAATAGGCCAGGATGAGGACGAACGCCGACATCTGGAGGAATGGGTTCTGGGCGACCTTACGCCACGCCGGGAGGTTCTCCTGGTCGGCCTGCGGCTCCGCGCCGTTCTTGGGCGGGCGCGACGTCGGCCGCTTGAAGAGCTTCAGGCTCTTGAACGAAATGAAGTTCATGCTTCCTTGACGGCTCTGGACTCGGCCCGGTCGTAGGCCTTGATGATCTTCTGGACCAGCGGATGCCGGACCACGTCCTTCTCGTTGAAGTTGATGACGGCGATCTCGGGGATGGAGGACAGTATCTTAAGAGCCTCGACGACCCCCGATTTCCTGGGCTGGGGGAGGTCGATCTGGGTGACGTCGGCCGTGACCACGACCTTGGAGCCGAAGCCGGCGCGCGTCAGCAGCATCTTCATCTGCTCGCGCGTGGTGTTCTGGGCCTCGTCCAGGATGATGAAGGAGTCGTTAAGGGTCCGGCCGCGCATGAAGGCGAGGGGGGCGATCTCGATGACGCCCTTCTCGATCAGGCCGTCGGCCTTGTCGGTCGCGGTCAGGTCGAACAGGGCGTCGTAGAGGGGCCTGAGGTAAGGGTTGATCTTCTGGTAAATGTCGCCGGGGAGGAACCCGAGCTTCTCGCCGGCCTCGACGGCGGGGCGGGTGAGGATGATGCGGTTGACCGACCGGTCTTGGAGAAACATGAGAGCCATGGCCATGGCCAGGTAGGTCTTGCCGGTGCCCGCCGGCCCGATCCCGAAGACGAGGTCAAAATTGCGGATGGCCTGGATGTAGTCCTGCTGGTTGAGGCTCTTGGGGCTGACGGACTTTCTCGACAGGCTGAGCGCCTCGGAAGGGAAGTGGCTCTCCAGGGGTTCCTTGCAGCCGCCCTCCAGGAGGTCGAGCGCGATATGGAAATCCTGCTCCTTGAGCGCGCAGCCCTTGGCCTCGAGCTCCTGCATTTTATCGAAATAGTGCTTGGCGAATTCAACCCGCTTGGGGTGACCCTCGATGAGCAGGCTGTCTCCCCGGAGGGCCAGCGATACGCCCAGGCGGTTCTCGAGCTTCTTCAGGTTCCTGTCCATAGTCCCGGAAAAGACACTTTTACGGATAAACGGGTGGGTGATTTTTTCCATTTCAGGGTAAGGGGATTAAATCGGTGGTCATCGAGTAGCTCATACTTAACTATATCCGGAGGGGCTTTGTCAAGCCGGCCGCTGCTCCCACGGGGCGAGCTTGTCGAGCCCGGAGGGCCGGGGATTGATCTCGAGGACGACGGGCCGGACCTTGCCGTCCGTCACCTCGAGAAGCAGGTCCACTCCGGCGATGCGCAGTTTTTGCGGCAGGCCGGAATTGAATGCGGCCAGGGCCCGCACGGCGGCCGAGGGAAGACTCCGTGCTTCCTCATTGGTCAAGACAAGCCTGCGGAACCCAGCCGTCTCCCGGTAATAGAGATGGGCCATGGCCTCTGAGGGCGCGACGATCCGGCCCCCTTTTTCGGGCGAGGTGAGAGGCTCGTTTTCCGAGGCGCTGATCTCGGCAAAGCCCGAGTCCGCCTCGACCTCCGCCTCCGGCTGCCAGAGGAAAACCCTGAAGGTCACCGGGCGATAACCTCTTTCGTTTTCCTCACTTTTGTAATAGAAGACGTTTCCCCTGGCCTTCTTGACGATCACTTGCCGGTCCCGCAGGATGCCGGAGACGACCTCGGCCGTGAAATCGGGCGATTGCCGGAATTCATCGGCGGAAAAGAAATACGTCTCCCGGCCCTCGGTCCCCTCGTTGGGTTGAACATAAAAGCCGGAGGCATCATGCCGGGCCAGGAAACCGCTCAGCCGCCGGCTGATCCTCGAGTGATCGGACTTTCCGAGAAGGACGGACTCGGGGACAGGGATATTTTTCGCCGCCAGTCTTCGAATGGTCAAGTGCTTGTTGCCGGCCTTCCGGGAGCTCGAGTAGGGATTGAACAGGGCGACGTGCCTTCTTTGGAGGAGACTCGAGATCTCCCGATGGAAGGATCGCTCGGCGAAGGCGGGCAGGCTGAGGATGACGGCCTCCTCGAACAGGGGAGGCCGGCCCGATATGTCCTCCTCGATCTCGAATCGGTCGTTTACCGACCACGCCCGCCGGTCCTTTTTTTCCGGGCGCCAGGCGACCGCGATATATTTACGATGCCCGCCTCTTCGGAGTTCCCGGAGCTGGAAAAAGGACAGGACTTCCCTGATGTATTCCCGGTCGGTGCCATGGACGATGGCGAGCCTTTTCACACCGGCAATTTTTCCTTGTACCGGCGGGCGCGCTGGCCCAGACAGTCGAAGATGGTGAAGACTCCCTCTCCTTTTCTTTCCGGCGGGAGACGGTCATTGTGCGGGCGCCACAGGCCCGCGCCGGGATTGGCTTCGATCTTGAACACGGTCAAGGCCGGCAGGGGATTTTTGTGCGCGTCGAACAGCCGGCGTTTTTTCCCTTGGGCGTCAAAAAGGGGCACGGGCAGCGGCCCACCGCTCCGATCCGTCCGCGCGACCTCATTCCCGGTTTCATCGAATATCTTCACCCGGGTGGGCCGGCCCCGGTCATCGAACAAGGGAAGAAGTCGTTCGGTTTCCGGGTCTAAGATCCGGCGGAGGTTATCGTGCTCGTCGACCAGGAAGACCGGCATGTAGTCGCCCATCTCGTAGGGAATGCCGTTGCAGGGGAAACCCGTCAGGTCGGTAAAAACCTCCCGGTAACGGACGCGGCCGGCGAATTCCGGATGGATCTTCAGGTAACTCTCGAGAACTTTCCGCCAGCTCCGCTCGAGATAGCGGGATTGATATGTCAGGCTGTCACGGGCCGCCCGGGTGATCTCCCGCCGCATGTCCTCCCGGTACCGGGGATCGATGATGTCGTCCGTGTACTCGTAGAGGAGTCCTCCCTGTCCCACGTTGGCTACGCCCTGGGTGCTGACAACCGTGATGTTTTGGGAAACGACGAAACCGTCTTCGCCCAGAACCAAAGCCTGCCGGAAATACGAGTAGAGGGGAGTCAGGGGGTCCCGGTCCAGAAGCACCGGGATGCCGATCCGGGCGAAACGCTCCACCAGCGAGTCCAGGAATTGCGCTGAGTACAGCTGGCGCACCCGCGAGGGCAGGACTTCCTGGATAACGGCGTTGTCATTCTCGGAGATCTCGTAGACCAGGTCGGCCAGCGAATCGATATTCCCGGAGAGCCAGCGCCCGGCGCTCCGGACCGGCAGGATCAGCGATTTTCGTCCGCCGGATTCCTTTTCCGGCTTTACGATCAGTGTCTCGTGCCTGGCGGCCAGCCGCCGGATCTTCTTCTTGATGCCGGACTTGGCCTCCGGGCCCTGCCTGGCGGTGTCTTCCAGGTACCAGTTCTCCTGGTCCGGAACCTTGACGCCGCTGCCTCGGAGCATGGCCGGCAATTCGCATTTCAGATGGGTGGCGGCTTCCCAGATCAACGGCTGGATGATCGGGATCCCGAAGAAGTCGATCTCCGGCCTCAGGGGATGCGTGAAATGGAAAAAGAGCCCATGGAGGACTAGCGGGCGGTCGAAAACGGCCAGGACCAGCCCGGAAGCCGGTCCGCCGACCGGGGGGTGTTTCTCCCTGAATGCGGCCAGGTCGGAAGCCGGGGGATAGAAAAGCCCTTCCTTGACGGTCAGGATCTTCCGCCCGTTCTCTTCGGCCGGGATCGGGAAAGCGCTGAGAATCAGGTTGACACCGGATACCTCGGCCAGCTTCGGTCCCTGTTCGAGTGCCACAGGTACCGTCGTATTGCCGTAGGGATAGATGATGCCGACGTTGGTCCGCCGGCCGGCCATCATCTCCTCCGGGGCCAGGCCGACGAAGATCTCCGGATAGCCGAATCCCTCATACTGAAGCACCACGACATCCCGGAGCCGGGCGTAGTGGAACCAGAAAAGCTCCTCCTCGGTCTCTCCGCGGACGCCGATGGCGGTGATGTTCCGGCCCGGGTCGCCTAGATAGAGGTCGCGATATTCCGCCGGCTGGTTCTGTAACGGGGTCTTGGTATCGATCAACCAGCGCAGCCGGGCGTACAGCCAACGGTGGAATCGTCCGGCCAAGGCGAACTTGTCGGACCGCGACAGCTTCTCCAGCGCCGCGGACCGCTCCTTGTGGTAATGGTAAGGCAGGTAATCGAAGAGATGGTTATTGACCGTCCGGTCGAAGAACTTCGCGCAGGCGGAGTTGACCTCGTCCGGGGCGGAGCAGCAGCCGGTCCTGTCGAGGAGCAGAGCGATATCGCAGAGCTCCAGTCCCCGGCCGATGTCCTCGGTGAATGAGCGGTCGCCCGGTTTCAGGCCCGCCGCCGACGCCAGCCGGGTGGCGAGCGCCAGGTAATCCGCCTCGCTGATCTCTCCGCCGGAAAATACTTTTTCGATGAGGGACGGGATCCCGCGCCCGCCGACCGCCAGCCGTTTGTCCAAGGACTCGATATATTTCCCGGCCGCCGCCAGAAAGGCGCCCTGTTCTTCGTTGGAGATATCCCGGTCGCCCGGGCCCAGGATCTCTTTGGCTTGGGCATGGAGGGCGGCCAGGGACCGTCCGGGGAAAGCGGATTTGCGCCGGGCGGTGAAGGCGGCCGTCCGTTCCTGCAGATAGACGAGCTTCAGGTACTCTTTCTTTCGTGTTTCCCAGCGGGCCGCCCGCACCGTCTTCTCCTCCACCGCTTTGAGGGAGCCGGCGAGGCCCGTGGTGATTTCCCGGTAGCCGGCCGCCGTCGGCCGGAAGATCGGCCGGAAGACATGCCCGATGATCTTCAGGATCCGGGTCTCCGCGTAGCCCCGCCGCGCCGCGCCGCTCAGCTTGCGGCAGCTCGCCTCGAAGGCTTTATTCAGCTCGGCCAGCTCATCGGCGTCCTTCTTGCCGTTCACGAGATAAAGCCCGCCGAAGATCAGCCATTTTCCGAAATCGAGCTCCGCCAGGCTCTCGGGACCGGCCAGGCTGAAGTATGTATCGGCCGTGAAGCGGTCCCGTTCCGTCCACAGACCGAGCTTCTTCGCCTCGTCTTCCTCGTTGAGGACCGTCTCCAGCTTATCGGAGGCGGCGATATTCCGCCGGATCTCCGAGAGCCCCTGCTCAACTTCCCGGCGGTTTCCGCGCAGCACGGCGTCAAGCAATTTGCCGCTCAAGGCCCTTTCTTCCCGCATTTCCCTCCGCCAGCCCTCGACCGTCTCCCGGCCGGTCCCCAGGCAGCCGTAAGAGGCTTTTTCATCCAGGGCGAAGAGTTCCTTCACTTTTCTCCGGGCGTTCGGCTGACGGAAAGCGAAGGCCGGGCGGCGGCCGCCGGAGGTGCCGTCGGCCAGCACCAGGGCGGAGGACGGCCGGGCTTTCTTCATCAGGAAAAGAAGCTCGGGCAGGTTGTCGATGAGCTCCAGGAGCTCCGGGTCGGGAATTCCCAGATCGACGAAATCGACTCCCTGAACGGCTTCCCGGTAGGAAGCGAACGGACCCCTTTTCTCCGTGACCAGCAGATGGATCTTGCCGTCGAGATCGCGCCGGACTTTCTCCAGTTCGCGTTTCGGCCTGTCCCGCAGGCCCACCCAGCGCCTCAGGTTGCCGCCGTAAACCGCGGCATTGGTCCGGATGATGTCATCATCAAGACCCAGGTCCTTCAAATAGTCGTCGACCCGGTTCTTGACCTCTTCCAGACCGGATTCCGGGACATGGTTCAGGATGTCGGAGCCGGTGCACCGGCCGACGATCCTGATGTCTCCGGGAGGGACGAAGCGCTCGAACATCTCGCCGATGATCCGCCGGCCCTCGGGGTCCAGGTCAAGGAGGATGTGTTCAGCGGCCGTTTTCGCGTAGATCTCCAATTTGCGGCTCCCGGCGCTGAATCTCACGTCGGAAACCGGCGTCAGCCGCCCGTCTTCAAGCTCCCCCTCCTTGTAGTTGGCGGTCATGACGCCGATCAGGTCTTCGTCGGCGGCGATCCGGGGATCCCGCCGGCGGGCCTCCTCGAGCAGGCCGTAGATCAGCTTCACTTTCCTGAATGGGCCGGTGCGGTTGATCTCTTCGAGCCCTTGGGCCTTCTTGTTCACCCAGCTCGTGAAGCGGTATTCCAGGTCCCGGGCTTTCTCGTCGCCGGCGGTGAGGATGCCCATGCGTTCGAGCGTCCGGCCGATCTGCGGCAGGCGCGCCAGACAGGCCGGCCCGCCCAGGATCCGGAAATACTCCGGGTAGCGCCGGTGAAGATGGGCGGCCGCCCGGTCTTCCCAGTCCAACTCGGAGGCGCATTCCGGCCGCCAGGAGAGAGCCTCGCGCAGGTCGGCCTTGACCGCGTCCTGGATTTTCTCGGGGATGCCGAACGAAGCCAGCATCCGGGCCGAGACTTCCCTGTCGACGCAGGCGTTGATCACGGCGTAGAGAAGGCTGAACTCCTTCGGCACGCAGAATCCGCCGTAGGTCTCTCCGGACGGAAGCACCATCCGGTCGCCGCGCATATTCCACTGGTTCCGGAAGAACTCGAAATCGCCGATCTTCAGGGCGTCCAGGTTGATCCCGGCGGTGAGCGACAGATAATACGGTCCGCCGCGGGAGAAGAAATTCTCGCCCACCTTCAGGAACTCGGCCATCCGGGTGGAGGGGACGGCCGTGGGCCCGGCGACATTATAGAGCCGGTAGAGGTCGCGTCCGGCGAGCGCCGAAAATTCGTCGATGCCGCCGACCCATTTCGGGATATCCTGGACCGAATGAACTTCCCGGGCGCCCAAATCCACCCGGCTCGGCGTGTAGAGCAGATTGTATTTTTTGTAGGGCCCGGCGGCCTCGTAGCGGAGAAGCGGGTTGTCGAGCTCCGGCAAGAGCCCGTCCTCGACGACCACTTCCTTCCTGGCGTTGATCCGGGAATACGTCGGACTCAGGTAGCTCTTGAGAAATCCGCCGATCTTCTCCTCGAGACCGTACTCTTTAATCAACTGGAGCCGGGTATCCTGCAGCAGCCGGACTTCCTCCTCTTCCAGCGCGTCCGATCCCAGGCGGGCGGCCAGCCCGGGTGCCGAGGCGGCCAGCCGTTCCAGGACACATTCCGGCTCCCGGGCCGCCAGGCCGGGGGAATCGATGCCGTTTCCTTCGCGGCCCAACAGCAGGGCCAGGGCGGCGGCCTGTCTTCCCGCCTCGGGAAAGGCGAAGAGCACCTTCAGTATCGCCTCCGGCTTCTTTTTCTCGTCCGGGCCGGACCGGTAAACCTCCGATCCCGAGTTTGTTCTCGCGAACGACCTTCTCGCCTAACCGGACCAGGTTCCGCCGCCACGTCTCTATCTTGGCCAGGACTTTTTCCTCCCGGCCGGTGTGCCGGATCACGTTGCAGAGGAGCATGCTCTCTTCGAGCCAGTTTTTGACGTTGAACTCGGTCTCTCCCGGGCCGAGCGTGGTCAGCACGTGGGCGGAGGGAAGGGCGCGCCGGGGATGATCGACGATCTCCCGATAGGCCGCCGCCCGGTCCGCCAGCCCGTTCGCGGCGGTGAACTTCGTTAATTGCCCGGCGGCGGGCCGGCGGCAGTCAAGGTCTTTTCGGAACCGCCAAACCAGATTCCGGTCGGTTTCCTCCCCAAGCACGAGCTTCTTGAGACCGTCGTAGCGCAGGCATCTGTCTGCTTCGCACAGGCGGCCCGTTTCGAGCGCCAGATTCTCATAGGTTTTCTCTATCAGGGCGGCGGCACAGGCCGTCGCCGGGCCCCTGTCGCTCAGGGCTATCCGTGGCAGCGTGGCCAGGATTTCCCGGGCGAGGGCGACATGTTCGGTGAGCATGACATCCCGGATATTTTCAGCCCAACTGTCGGCGTTGGCCCGGTACATCTCCTCCAGGATGGAGCGCTGGACCTGGGCGCGGAAACGGTAGCCGCCTTTTTCCGGGATGATCTGGTAGGAGGCGTAGGCCGGGAGAGCTTCGATCCAGTCGTCGCAGACCTGCAGCCAGTCCGTCATGTCCGGAGTGACATAGATATTCTCGCCGCCGCCGGCGAGAAGTTGGTGGAGATGGGGGTCTTCCCCGAAGAACGGTTCGGACAGCTCGTTCAGCAGTCCCAAATAAATGGCGTCGATGGGGAAGATCCTCTGGAAGAAGACCATGTAAGCCGGGGACCGGCCCGGCAGCGCGGCCATCCGGTTCTCGAACTTCCGGATCGCCGTCCGCAACCTGTCGAGCGTCCTTCGGGCGCCGGCGAAATCCGCCGGTAATTGGCCGTCTTCGAACTTCCGGATGAGCTTCACTTCGTAGTCGAGGAGCCCCTTTTTCAGCTTGGCCAGCCCGCCGGAAATCTGGGCGAGCGAAACCTCCGGTTCAAGGGCCGATCTCTCCAGGCGCTGGATCTCGCCCGCGATGTAGGAAGGATCGTACCGCAGCGCCGCCGTGATCTTTTTCAGCTCGGCGAGAAATCCGGTCAACCGGCCCGTCGGCACGAGCTTGGCGTTGGCCAGAAGGAGGGCGTCGATATAGAAAGCGCGGCTGAACCGGCCGCAGACGAGGCGCCTCCTCTCGGTCCGAGCCCGGAGCGACAGGCGGCGGCTGCAGTCCCGGTCTTCGGCTTCCCGGTAGGTGTCGGCGACTGTCCTGTAAATGGCGTTCCGCAAAGTCTCCAGGTCTTTTTCCGCGGCGATGATCCGTCTGACCTTGTCGCCGTCGTAGGGAAGGCCGAAGGTTTTCCTGGCCAGCAGCCAGGCGCAGGCTTTTTCCTGTTCGAGGGCATCTCCGGCCCCCCGGTTGAGGAACCGGAGATAAAAACGGCTTTCCCCGGTCCCGGCCAACAATTTCTTCAGGCGTTCTTTACGGTCGGCGGGCAGCTTCCTGTAGCGTTTCAGCAGGGAGATCAGCACGCTCTTCTTGTTCGCGGCGCTCAAGGCTGAAATGAATTCTTTGTCTGTCACGATCCTGTCCCTCGCATCCAAAATCATAGGCTCAGCAGGTAAGCATAATATTCGGCCCCGGGAGCGCCTGTCAATGAACAAAATTCTCAGGTTCTCCAAGATGAGATGGCCGTTGCGCCTGACGGGTCCTGTCACGGTTCTCCCCCGGCGCCCGAACGGTCTATCATGTTCACTGCTTATCAAGAAGTTTGCCGCATCAAACGTTCGGTCGGCGGGGGGCCCCCGAACCGCGCCACCCATCGAGCGCAATCGAAAACGGTTCTGACGTGGGGCAGTTGAAAAAAATGGCCGCCTGGTATATATAATGGTTTCATTTTGCATAACTTAAGCCCGCTGTCCCCGACCGGGGAGCCGGCCAGGATTAAAGGATTGATCATGGACAAAGAGCTGATGGCTGTTTCTATTCCGGCTTCCCTTTACAGGAAGATCGAGGAGACGATCAAAGGGACCGGGGAATCGTCGGTCGAGGACTACGTGACCAAGGTCCTCAGGGAAAAGCTCTCCCAGATGGCCCCGGGCGAGGCCTTCACCAAGGAAGACGAGGACAAGGTCAAGGCGCGGCTCAAGGCGCTCGGCTACATCGACTGAATCCTGTCCGCGACGATGACGATCGTTGGGACACGAAGCGTGCCGGCTGAAGATACGGAGGATAAGATGATCCCACCTCACGGCGGAAAGCTCGTCGACAGAGTGCTCAAGGGCGACTGCCGGGAAGAGGCGCTGGAGAAGGCGAAAAGCCTGCCGGTCCTCAAGATCGACGACGAATCCATATCCGATGTCGAGAACATCGCCACGGGCGTTTTTTCGCCGCTCGAGGGCTTCCTGGGGAAGAGGAGTTTCCGGAGCGTCCTCCACGAGATGCGCCTGCCGGACGACCTCCCCTGGACGATCCCGATCATCCTCGACGCCGGACGGGAGGAGGCGGCCGGGTTCAAGGAGGGCGGCGAGGTCCTTCTCGCCGGCCACGACGGGCATCCGGTGGCCATCCTCCATCTTGAGGAAAAGTACGAATATGACAGGGAGGAGCTCGCCGAGAAGGTTTTCCTGACCGCCGACCGCGCCCACCCGGGCGTCGCCAAAGCGATGGCCAGGAAAGATATCCTCTTGGCCGGCCCGGTCGACCTGATCGACATCTCGCCCACGCCGTTCGACAGGTACAAGCTCAGCCCCAAGGAAACGCGCATCCTGTTCAAGGAAAAGGGCTGGAAGACGGTGGTCGCCTTTCAGACCCGGAACACGCCCCATATCGGGCACGAATACCTCCAGAAGACCGCCCTGACGTTCACCGACGGGATCTTCGTCAACCCGGTGATCGGCCGGAAAAAGAAGGGCGATTTCAAGGATGAGGTCATCCTCGCCTCCTACGAGGAGCTCATCCGCAACTATTACCTCAAGGAGCGGGCGGTCATGGCGATCCTGCAGATGGAGATGAGGTACGCCGGGCCGCGCGAGGCCATCTTTCATGCCGTCGTCCGGAAGAATTTCGGCTGCACCCACATCATCATCGGCCGGGACCACGCCGGCGTCGGGAATTATTACCTGCCCTATGCCGCCCAGGACATCTTCGAGGAGTTTCCCGACCTGGGCATCGCGCCGCTCTTTTTCCGGTCGTTCTATCACTGCCGGAAGTGCGGGTCGGCGGTGAACGAGAAGACCTGTCCCCATCCGTCATCCGAGCACATCCAGTTCTCGGGGACGAAGATCCGTGACATGCTGGTCAAGGGCGAGGTCCCGCCGCCCGAGCTGATGAGGCCGGAAGTGGCGGAGGTCATCATGCGGTTCAAGGATCCGTTCGTAGCCTAGGCGCCGGGGGAGGGAGAAAGAACATGGCCGAAAAAACTTGCTGCGATCAGAAGGGGTTCACGCTCTGGTTCACCGGGCTGCCCTGCTCGGGGAAGTCGGTTGTGGCCGACCGCCTGGCCGAGGTGCTCAAGGCCCGCGGGCTCAGGGCGGAGCGGCTGGACGGCGACATCGTCCGCCAGAGCCTGACCCGGGACCTGGGCTTCTCGCGCCAGGACCGGGACGAGAACATCCGCAGGGTGACGTTCGTGGCCAAGCTCCTGACGAGAAACGGGGTGGCGGTGCTGACGTCGTTCATCTCGCCCTACCGGGACATCCGGGCCGAAGCCCGCCGGGAGATCGGCGAGTTCATCGAGGTCTACACGAAGTGCGCCCTCGAGGTGTGTATCGAGAGGGACGTCAAGGGCATGTATAAGAAGGCCATGAGGGGGGAGATCAAGGAATTCACCGGGATCTCCGACCCCTACGAAGAGCCCCTGGACCCCGAGATTCTCCTCGAAACGGACAAAGAGACGCCTGAAGAGAGCGTCGGCAAGGTCCTGAAGCGGCTCGAGGCCATGGGCTGCCTCAAGTCCGAATAGAGGAGAGGGGACCATGGGATTCCACCTCGTCACCGGAGGGGCGGGCTTTATCGGTTCCCACATCGTCGAGGAGCTTCTGACGCGGGGGGAGAGAGTCCGTGTCCTGGACAACTTTCTCACGGGCAAGCGGGAAAACCTCGCCCCCTTTCTCGACCGGATCGAGCTCATCGAGGGCGACATCCGCGAGCCGGCCGCCTGCCGCCGGGCGGTCGACGGGGTCGACGACGTCCTCCACCAGGCGGCGCTGCCGTCGGTGCCAAGGTCGATCGAGAACCCGGTTCTATCCAACGAAATCAGTGTGAACGGGACACTCAACATGCTATGGGCTTCACGGGAAGCCAAGGTCAAGAGGTTCGTTTTCGCTTCTTCGTCTTCCGTTTACGGGGACGAAACAGCGCCTGCCGCAAAAAGAGGGAAGGAGGGAAATGTCCTATCGCCTTATGCGCTGGGCAAGAAGGCGGGCGAGATGTACTGCTCGCTTTTCCGTAAGCTCTATGGGTTGGGGACCGTCGCCCTGCGGTATTTCAATGTCTTCGGTCCCCGCCAGGATCCTTTATCCCAGTATGCCGCGGCGGTGCCGCTGTTCGTCACCAGGTTTCTCTCGGGACAGGGTCCGACGATCTTCGGGGACGGGGAGCAATCCCGGGATTTCACCTACGTCGCCAACATCGTCGAGGCGAATCTTCGCGCCCTCGACGCTCCCGAAGCGGCGTTGGGCGAAGTCTTCAATATCGCCTGCGGCCAGCCGATGACGGTCAATTCGCTGGCGGACGAGATCAAACGGTTGACCGCGGCCGCGGCGTCGCACCGGTGCATGCCGAACCGGCGCGCGCCGGCGAGATCCGTCACTCGCTCGCCGACATCTCGAAAGCCGCCAGGATGCTCGATTACGCGCCGTTCGGACCTTGCGCGACGGCCTTGTCAAAACCGTCGATGGTAAAGGGAAGGGGTTGACATGAACCCAGAGTTCGAAGCGCTGAAGAAGAAGATTGAGGCCAAACACGCCCGCGTGGGCGTGGTCGGCCTCGGCTACGTGGGGCTGCCGCTCGTCAAGCTGTTCCTGAATAAGGGCTTTTCGGTCACCGGGTTCGACATCGACCCCCGGAAGGTGTCCCTGCTGAACCAGGGCCAAAGCTATATCCGCCACATCTCCGCGAAGGAGCTTCAGCTCTTCCTGAAGCAGAAGAAATTCAAAGCGACCGCCGATTTCTCGAAGCTCAGGGATGTCGACGCCGTCATCATCTGCGTGCCGACCCCCCTGGATGCCCACAAGAATCCCGACCTGTCGTACGTCCTGGGGACGGCCGAGGTCATCGGCAAGTATCTGCGGAAGGGCCAGTTGGTCTCTCTCGAGAGCACGACCTATCCCGGGACGACCGAAGAGGAGCTCCTGCCGATCCTCGAGCGCCGCGGACTCAAGGCCGGCCGGGACTTCTTCCTCGCCTTCTCGCCGGAGCGCGAGGATCCCGGCAACAAGCAGTTCTCCACCGAGACCATTCCCAAGGTCGTCGGCGGCCTCACGCCGGACTGCCGCCGGTTGGCCGGGTTGCTGTACGGCCAGGTCGTCCTCAAGACCATCATCGTTTCCTCGCCCCGGGTCGCCGAGGCCGTCAAGCTCTTGGAGAACATCTTCCGGTCGGTCAACATCGCGCTCGTCAACGAGATGAAGATCATCCTGGAGCTGATGGGCATCGACGTCTGGGAGGTCATCAAGGCGGCCTCCTACCAAGCCCTTCGGCTACATGCCCTTCTATCCCGGCCCAGGCTACGGCGGTCACTGCATTCCGGTCGACCCCTTTTACCTGACCTGGAAGGCGAAGGAAGTCGACTACAACACCAAGTTCATCGAGCTCGCGGGCGAGATCAATACCCGGATGCCTTATTACGTCGTCAACAAGACGATCGAGGCCCTGAACGCCAGGGGCCGGTCCATCCGCGGCGCGAAGGTCCTCGTCCTGGGCATCGCCTATAAGAAAGACATCGACGACCAGCGGGAGTCACCCACCCTCAAGATCGTGAGCATCTTGAAAGCCAAGGGAGCCCGGGTCGATTACAACGACCCGTATGTGCCCCGGTCGTCGGGCCACCGCGAGTATCCCGGCCTCGAATTGCGCTCGGTCGCCCTGACGGCCCGGCGCCTCAAGTCGAGCGACGCGGTCATCATCGCCACCGACCATTCGAGCTACGATTATGACTGGATCGTGAGTCTGGCGCCGCTTGTCGTCGATACCCGTAACGCGGTCGGCCGCAAGAGAAAGAACGTCGTCAAGGCCTAGCGGCCTCCGAGGAGGCGGGAGCCATGAAGATCGGAGTCATCGGCACAGGCTATGTCGGGCTCGTGACGGCGGCCGGGCTGGCCGAGCTGGGCCACCACGTGACCGGCACGGACAAGCTGGGGGACAAGATCGAAAAGATCTCCAGGGGAGCCATCCCGATCTACGAGCCGGGGCTCGACGAGCTCCTCGCCGCGAACGTCAAGCAGAACAGGCTATCCTTCAGCCCGGACCTCGACCGGACGATCCGGGAAGCCGACGTCATCTTCGTCTGCGTCGGCACGCCCCAACACCCCGACGGCAGCGCCGATATGTCCCAGATCGAGGAGGTTTCCCGGCTCATCGCCCGGAACCTCAACGACTACAAGGTCGTCGTCGAGAAGAGCACGGTCCCGGTGAAGACCTCCTTCTGGATCAAGCGCACGATCTCCCTCTACAAGAAAGCGAACATCGAGTTCGACATCGCTTCGAACCCCGAGTTCCTGCGCGAGGGTTCGGCGGTCGCCGATTTCCTGAACCCCGACCGGATCATCGTCGGCGTCGAAAGCGACAGGGCCCGCGACATCCTGTGCGGCATCTACGACCGCTTCAAGGAGCGGGTCGTGGTCACGAACATCGACACCGCCGAGCTGATCAAGCACGCCTCGAATTCGTTTCTCGCCCTCAAGATCTCCTACATCAACCTGATCGCGAACATCTGCGACAAGACCGAGGCCAACATCGAGCAGGTGGGCAAGGGCATGGGCCTCGACCCCCGCATCGGCGGCCGGTTCCTCAAGGCCGGGATCGGCTACGGCGGCTCCTGTTTTCCCAAGGACATCAAGGCGCTGGTGAACATCGGCGAGGAGTTGGGCGTCGACATGAGCCTGCTCAAGGAAGCGGACCGGATCAACCTCGACCGGGGGCACGCCTTCATCGACAAGATCAAGGGGGCGCTCTGGATCCTCAAGGACAAGGAGATCGCCGTCCTGGGACTGGCCTTCAAGCCGGAGACGGATGACATCCGCGAGGCCCCGAGCCTCCGGATCGTCAGGGAGCTGCTGCGGGAAGGGGCCCGGCTGAGGCTCTACGACCCTCAGGCGGCCGGGAACTTCAAACATCAATTTCCCGAAGCGGCCGGGCGGGTCGCCTATCCGGCCTCGGTCTACCAGGCGGTGGAGAAGGCGAACGCCGCCCTCATCCTGACCGAGTGGGAGGAGTTCGCCAAGCTCGACCTGGCGCGGGTGAAGCAGGCCATGGCCAACCCGATCATCGTCGACGGCCGGAACATCTTCGATCCCGAGACGCTGAAAGGGCTCGGGTTCGAATACTATTCCATCGGCCGCAAATAAGATCAGCGGCTCTGGCGAAGCCGAACAGCCGCCTTCGGCCTGATCGCCCATTCTGGTTCTTAATAGCGCGTCCTGTCCTCGGCGCGTCCTTCTCGGGTGCGTACCTCGCGCCTCAACCCGTGACAACGACGGTTAGCGTTGTTCCTATGGGAGAGGGGCTCCCCATGTCGCTCCGGGCGCAGTACAGACTGGCCGCCGCGCAACCCGGTACCCTCGAAGAGCACCTCGGAACAGCGCTGAACCCACAGGTCGCGCGCCGCCGAGCAGGCGGCTGTTCAGCTTCCCTATTCTACTCCTGCGGTCAGCTGGTTTTTATTTCTATGAATGGTTCTGGAAGTCCGTTTTCAGCGTGATGAAATCGTCCTGCCGGACCCGCGACCATTGGTATGGGACCGTGACGCCGTCGCGGAGGACTTCAAGCTGAGTGCGGTCCGCGTCCGTCCCCGCGAGGCCGAACACGCTCCAGGGGATCAACATCTTGACCGTGCCCGGGCGCGGATCATTGCTGTTGAACCGGAAGACGATCTTGCTCTCGGACGCGTCCGGCTGATAATCATAGGCGGCGAAAATGTCCGCGGCGGGAAAATAGAGGTGCACTTGGGCGGGGGCTTCGCCCAATTTTGGGGCCAGGTCGAGTCCGTTCTCCGATAGCCGGAGGCCGAAATAACCCTCGTAAAGCGCCCGGGCCAGGCTGCCGGCGCTGCCTCCGTAGTAATCGCTGCCGCGGCCCGACCCCTCGCGCGTGTCCCATTCGTAGAAGCCTCCGTTGGCGACGTCCTTCCTGATGATCTCCAGGAGTTTTTCCAGGGCGTCGCGGCTGAAACCGTTCTCGAACATGGCCAGGATCAGGCGGCCTCCGAACCAATCCCACTGTCCGCCGTTCTGGTATTCGTAAGGGCTGGTCCATCTGCGGATGCCTGAAGAACCCCGCGGGGTAGGGGGGGAGCATGGCGCCGCCGACCGTCGAGACGCCGAAGCGCGACTGCCTGGAGACTGCCTCGGCGATGATCTTTTGCGCCTGCCGCCCGTCCGCAAGTCCTGATATCGCGGCCTGGGCATTCCCGCCCATGGCGAACATGTCATCCTCGTCGAGATCGTGGCGCCAGTCGTCGAGGTGGATATGGACCCTAAAGAAGCCCCTGTCATCCTGCCAAAGATGGCGGTTCGTCGCGGCCTGAAGGTCCTTGGCTGTTTTTTCCCAGGAATCCGCCGCGGTGCCTCGTCCCAGCGAACGGAGCATCACGGCCATCTCGCGGCTGGCCTCGTAGGCCATGGCCTGATCGTAGATATCCGCCGTCCAGCGCGTTTTTCCGTCCACATAGATCGCCTGCTGGTCGGCGTCCTCGGAGTCCACATCGCCCCAGTCCGCCGTGTGGGCACCCGTCAGCAGACCATGGTCCGCGCTGAACCTCCGGGCGAACGGGAACCGCAGGGCCCGCTCCAGCCTGTCGATGACCGGTTCTCCGGCGACCGGCTTCAGCAGCCAGTCCTTGCCCCTGTCGCCCTTGAGCACGAACGTCTGGAAAGCGGCCTGGACGGCGCTTGTCTCCTGGTCGGTTTCCACGGTGTTTTTATCGCTCCGGCCCCGCGGGTCGATCCAGTCCTCGAGCGCGCCGTCGGCTTTCTGGAAGGCGAGGTGCTCTTCGATCCATGACGAGAGAAACGCTTCGGGGTAATAGTATCGCGAGGCCGGGATGATGGTCGCGGCGTCCCGGAGCCAGATCTGGGGGTAGCCGGCACCGGCGGCGAACCCGTCGATCTTCCCGGCCCTGCCGGCGAATTCGACCTCGTTGTGATGAAGCGTCAGGCGGATGAGCTTCCGGAGCGCCTCGAGCTCGGGCCTGGCCGAAAGGAAATTCGAATGGCGGCCGTAGTCAAGGCCGGGCGGGATCCCGTCCTCCGGCCAGGCGCGTTCGCCGCCGATAAGGGGGACCTCGACCGTCGCCCCTCCCTTGTCTTTGAACCAGAATTGGCCTTCGCGGAGCAGGTCGAATTCCACGCGGTATTCCCCGGCGGCGAGCGGCGCTTTGACGCGGACGCCGACCTCGGCGGTCTCCCCCGGACGGATAATCCCGGGAAGCTGAGTCCTCGGGTTGTCGAACCTCAGGACGCTTCCGTCCGCAGCCAGCAGATGGAAGGACACGAACGTCGGGTTCGGTCCCGACATAGTCCACTCCGACCGGCCCCGGTTCTTGATACGGAGCGTCACCTGTGCGGTTTCCCCGGCATACGCCCGGATCTCCCGGACATCGGCCTTGATGGCCGCCGAATATTCCTTGGCCTGTGAACAGGCCCCGGCCAGAACGATCAGGACGGTCGTCACGAGGGCAACCAGCCGGCATTCAGTTCCGGCGCGATCCAGGCGGGGGCGGGCCTTTCCCATGGGCCCTCAGCAGATGCGGGGGAGAAGCTCGGAGGTCAAAGGCTCGAGGAGCCTCAGCCCGCCCGTGACCGTCGCCAGCAGCAGCTCTCCCGGCCGGCCGATGCGGTCGTCCACCCGGCCGATGACGGCCGCCCGCCTGCCTTGCGGGCTCCTGCGGATATCCCTCAAGATCTTCTCGGCTCTGCCCGCGGGGACGGCGACGACCGCCCGGCCTTCGCAGGCGAGGAACAGGGGGTCGATGCCCAGGATCTCGGACGCTCCCCGCACGGTCCGGGAGAGCGGGATCTTGTCTTCTTCGATGACCAGCGGATGGGCGAGCCCTTCGGCGAGCTCGGAGAGGATGGTCGCCAGCCCGCCGCGGGTGATGTCCCGCATCCAGAGCGCTCCCGATTTCCAGATGGGCAGGAGATAATTAAGGGGCGCGCAGTCGCTCCGAACCCGTCCTTCGAGCCCGAACTCATGGCGGGCGAGCATCACGGCGAGGCTGTGTTCTCCGAGTGTCCCGGTGAGGATGATCCTGTCTCCGGGCCGGAGGCGGCCGGGCCGCGGGGTCGCGATGACCTTGCCGATGCCCGAGGTGTTGACGTAGAGTTTATCCGCCTGGCCCCGCCGGACGACCTTAGTGTCGCCGGTGACCACCTGGACGCCCGCCGCCCGCGCCGCCCGGCGCACCGACCTCAAGACCCTGGACAGGTCGTCCCACGGCAGTCCCTCTTCGATGATCAGGCCGAGCGAGAGGTGCCGGGGTTCCGCGCCCGAGACGACGAGATCGTTGACCGTGCCGTTGACGGCCAGCGTTCCGATGTCCCCGCCCGGGAAAAAGATCGGGTCGACGACATAGCTGTCCGTGGTGAAAGCGATCCCCGAAGGAAGATGGCTGGCATCGCCCAGCCTCTCGAGGCAGCGATTCCTGAACGCCGGCACGATGTGGCGGGCGATGAAATCCCGCATCAGCTTGCCGCCGCTTCCGAGCTCCAGGCTAATCTTATCCATGCCCGCCCCGCCCATACTTGAAGTGAATGTAGCACGCGCCTTCGAACGATACCATGCACGGCCCGAACGGCGCATCCGGACGGCACTTCCCGGCGAACAGGCTGCAACGGGGAGGGGAGACGAGTCCCCTCAAGACCTCGCCGCAGCGGCAGCCGGGCAGGTCGCCGCTTCCGGGCTCGATGCGCAGGCCGTGCCTGACGCGGGCGTCGAACCGCCGGTAAGGCTCGCGGAGCTCCAGGCCGCTTTGAGGGATCATGCCCAAACCCCGCCAGCAGGCGTCCACCGGCGCGAGGATCCTGTCCATGGCGTCGAGCGCGCGGATGTTGCCGTCGGGGTCGACGGCCCTCCCGTATTCAAGGTGCACCCGGGGCTTTGCTTCCCGGAGCTGGTCGAGCACCGCGGAGATCCCGAGCAGGATGTCGTTCGGCTCGAAGCCGGCGACAGCGCCCGGCACGCCGTATTCCTCGGCGATGAACCGGTACGGCCGGGTGCCGATGATGGCGCTCACATGCCCGGGGTAAAGGAAGCCGTTGACCGTGGTCTCCCCGGCGTCGAGGATCCACCGGAGCGCGGGCGGGATGAGCCAGAGCGCCGCCAGCACCGAGAAATTCTCCAAACCCTCGTTCCTCGCCTTCTCCACGGTCAGGGCGATCCCGGGGATCGTCGTCTCGAACCCGACGCCGAAGAAAACGACGTCCTTGCCCGGTTCGGCCCGGGCGATCTCGACCGATTCCTCGGGCGAGTAGACGAGCTTGAGGCGGGAGGAGGGAGCGGGCACCGCCGTCTGCAGGGAGCCTTTCCGGGTGGGGACGCGCGTCATGTCCCCGAAGGAGGTCAGGATGAGGTTTTCCTTCCCGGTCAGGAGATCCAGGCAGGCCTCGTGGACTTCATTGGGAGTGATGCAGACCGGGCAACCGGGCCCGGAAACCATGTCCACGCCCGCCTCGTCGAGAAGCGGCTTGAGCCCGTACCGGTGGATGGTCATGGTGTGGGTGCCGCAGACTTCCATCAGCCGGACGCTCCGGCCCAAGGCCCGGACTTTCCCTTCGATATCCCGGACGAGCGCCCGGGTCACCGTCTTGTCCCGGAGCTCTTTCATCGGTCGGGCGCCCTCTATTCTCCCTGAGCTTCGGTGATCTCCCGGAGCAGGGCGAGGGTCTCTTGGGCCTCTTCTTCATTCAGCCTGGAGATGGCGAACCCGGCATGGACGATCACCCAGTCGCCCAGCCGGACGTTCTCGAGCAGGGAGAAATTGACCCGGACTTTGGTGCCGAGGTAGTCGACTTTGCCCGTGCCCTCGGGAGTGACTTGGATGACCTTCGCCGGTATGCCTAAACACATGATGGGATCGTCGTCCTTTCGTCACTCTATCCTACCAAATCGCCCTCCCCCCGTCCACCTTGGGCTGCCGAGATCAGGGGGAATGGGCTGCCACCCCGCGGCCTCGGCTCCCATTCGGGTTCTTAACGCCGTTTCCGTCAACGCCCTTCTCGGCGGCTGCGTAACTCGCGCGTCAGATCGCACTCGCGCACAACGAGAATTCTCTTTTTTCCCCAGTGGGGTTTCCGTTTTATCGTTGCGAGCTCAATACATACTCGCCGCCCGAAACCCGGGGTCCCCTCGAAGGACATTTCGGAAAGGCTGAACCCTCAAGGTCGCCGAGGCCGGGGGTGGCAGCCCATACCCCCTTGCACGGGCTGGTTTTTTGACTTATTCAGGGGTGGCTTCTATAATGACGTAATGCCGATCGATCTCGAGGGTTTTGTCTCCCCGGGCAGCGAAGAAGAGGCGCTTCTCCGCCAGGTCGACTTCTCCGTTCTCCCCAAACATGTCGCCGTCATCATGGACGGGAACGGACGCTGGGCCGAACGGCGGCACATGCCCCGGATCGAGGGCCATCGTGCCGCGTCCAAGGCGGTTCAGGATACCGTCGAATCCTGCGCCCGGCTCGGCGTCGAGTACCTGACGCTTTTTGCCTTCTCGAAGGAGAACTGGAAGCGGCCGAAAACCGAGGTTTCTCTGCTCTGGAAGCTCCTCGAGGAATATCTCCGGAGAGAATATAAAGAGTTGATAAAGAATAGGTTCCGGTTGAAAGTGATCGGTCAGCGGGAGGCCATTCCGCAATCCACCGAACGCGAGCTCCGCCGGGTCGAAGGCCTGACCGCCGGGTTCGACCGTTTGACCGTCGTTTTGGCGCTCAACTACGGCGGCCGGGCCGAGATCGTCGACGCGGTCAAGAAGATCCTCCAAGAGGGAGGGACCGGTCCCGAAGGGCTCGATGAAACCGCCTTTTCGAAGTACCTTTACACCGCCGCCATCCCCGACCCCGACCTCCTCATCCGGACGAGCGGCGAGCGTCGCGTCTCTAACTTCCTCCTCTGGCAGATCGCCTATGCGGAGATCTGGATCACGCCCGTCCTGTGGCCGGATTTCCGGCGCAAGCATTTTCTCGAGGCCCTGGTCGATTATCAGAAGAGAGAAAGGAGGTTCGGCGCCGTTCATGCCCAGCCGCCGGAGAACTCTTAGTCCCCGGGCCATCTTACGGCGGCGCCTGCGCCCGAAATGAAAAAACGAGTCCCCACGGCTATAGTGCTCATCGGCCTCTTCTTCCTGCTCATCCAGTACGGCTCCAGGACGGTGATGTTCGTGGTCTTGCAGGCCGTCATCCTGGCGGCGCTTTTCGAGTTCTACGCGCTGGCCGAAAAAAAAGGGCTCCACCCCCGGTCCTATCTCGGCGCCGTGCTGTCGGTCCTCCTCGGTCTGGCGTTTTTCCGGCAGGATGCCGTGCCGCTCGGCCTGGCCGTTTTCGCCGTCATTTTTCTCACCGGAGTTTACTACCTGTTCACCTTCAGGCGCGTGGAGCAGCTGCCGTATTTCAGCCAATCCATCGCCGTCACCTTTTTCGGCGTTCTCTACCTGAGCTTCACCCTCAACCATATCTTCCTCCTGAGGTTTGAACGGGGGGCGTATTTTGTCTATTTCCTGTGCGCCGTCATCCTTCTCGGCGACACGGGAGCGTACTGGATCGGCGCGCTCCTGGGCCGTCACAAGATGGCGCCGCTCGCCAGTCCGAATAAAACCTGGGAGGGTTGCGCCGGAGGGATCCTGTTCGGTGTGCTGGGCGCCTGGGCCGCCTGGGCCCTGATGTTCAGGGACGTCAATCTCTGGCTGGCGCTCGGCACCGGGGCGGTCGTCCACGCCGTCGCCCAGATGAGCGACCCTCTGGAATCCCTTTTCAAGCGGGCCGTCGGGGTCAAGGACTCGTCCAACATCCTGCCCGGCCACGGAGGGTTCCTGGACCGGTTTGACAGCTTCCTCCTGGCCGGCCCGTTCTTCTATTATTTGCTCCGATACTTCTGGAAATGAAGACGCTGGCGGTCCTCGGGTCCACGGGTTCGATCGGCGTGAACACGCTCGAGCTGGCGGACAGGCTCCGGGAGAGGTTCCGAGTCGTCGGGCTCGCCGCCGGCACGAACACGTCTCTGCTCGCCGACCAGATGAGAAGGTTCAACCCCGAGATCGTTTCCGTCCAGACCCGGGAAGCCGCCGAAACCCTGCGGCAGCGCCTGCCCGGTTTCGCCGGCCGCATCCTCTTCGGCCCGGAAGGCGCCGAGGAAGTCGCCGGCTCCCCGGATAACGACATTGTCGTCTCCGCCATCACCGGGATCGACGGGTTGCGGCCGACCCTCGCCGCCGTCCGCGCGGGCGGGCGGGTCGCCCTGGCCAACAAGGAATCGCTGGTCGTCGCCGGCGCGCTGCTCCAGGCCGAGGCGTCATCGAGCGGGGCCGAGATCATCCCGGTTGACAGCGAGCACAGCGGCGTCTTCCAGTGCCTGGCCAAGGAGCCGAGGGCGGGCGTCCGCCGTGTCATCCTGACCGCCTCGGGCGGGCCGTTCTTCAGGACGCCGGTCTCGGAGATCGGGGCGAAAACGGTTGAAGAGGCGCTGCGGCACCCGCGGTGGAAGATGGGAAAGAAAGTGACCATCGACTCGGCGACCCTGATGAACAAGGGGTTCGAGCTCATCGAGGCCCGCTGGCTGTTCGGGCTGGCGCCCGCCGAGCTGGGCGTGCTGATCCATCCCCAGAGCATCGTCCATTCACTGGTCGAGATGCGCGACGGCTCGGTGCTGGCCCAGCTGAGCGTCACCGACATGAAGATCCCGATCCAGTTCGCCCTGACCTATCCCGAGAGGGAAGCCGGCCCGTTGCCGCCCCTCGACCTGGGACGGGTCCGGGAGCTTGAATTCTACGAAGTGGATGAGGGCCGCTACCCGCTGATGCGCCTCGCCCGGCTGGCCCTGGATACCGACCGGTCACTGCCGGTGGCCCTGAACGCCGCCAACGAAGTCGCCGTCGCGGGCTTTCTCGGCGGCCGCCTGCCGTTCTCCGGGATCGTCGAGGCGGTCAGCCGGGCCATGGAAGGGCATCGCGTCGTCGATGTCCGAAGTCTGGAAGATATCAGCCAGGTCGACCGGGAGGTCCGGGCGCAGACCAGCCAATTCATCGCGGAAAGGGTGTAATATGGGAAATCTCCTCGGCACGCTGCTGGCCTTTTTCATCGTCTTCGGGATCCTCGTCTTCATCCACGAGTTCGGGCACTTTTTCACGGCCAAGCTTGTGGGCATCCGCGTCGAGACATTCTCCTTCGGCTACGGCAAGCGTTTGTTCGGCATCCGCGGGAAGGAGACCGATTATCGGATCAGCCTGATCCCGATGGGAGGCTACGTCAAGTTCCTGGGCGAGGGCGAGCTGTCCGCCGAGGGCGGTCAAGCCGGCTCTCCCGGCCGACCATTTCCTGGCCAAGACGCGCTGGCAGCGCTTCCTGGTGATGGTCATGGGCTCGGTGATGAACCTCATCCTGGCCGTGGTCCTCATCGCCATCGTCGGGATGGTGGGTGTGACCGTGCCGGGCTACCAGGAGGAGACGCCGGTCATCGGCTGGATCGAACCGGGCTCGCCCGCCGAGAGGTCCGGGTTCAATCTCGGGGACGCGATCCTGAGCGTCGACGGCGAGAAGGTCGCGACCTGGGGAGACGTCGAGATGGCCGTCGGCACGAAGCCCGACCGGGACGTCTTCGTGGAGGTCCGGCGAGGCGGCGAGACGCTGCGGATCGGCATGCGGACCGAAAAGAAGACCCGCTACGCGCTGGGCTACGCCGGGTTCACGGGCGTCATCCTCACCCAGGTCAGGATGGTGAAGCCGGGCTCGGCGGCGGAAAAGGCCGGCCTGGAAACCGGGGACATCATCCGGGCCATCGACGGGAAGCCCGTCACCTTCTACGAGTTCGTCCAGGTGATCGAGAAGAACCCGGACCGGCCGCTCACGCTCGAGGTCGAGAGGCAGGGCCGACCGCTTTCCCTGACGGCCACGCCCCGCCTCGAAGGCAGCGTCGGCCGGATCGGCATCTACCAGGAGCCGCAAACGGTCATGAGAAAGTACGGATTTTTCGCGGCTTTTGGGCAGAGCCTTAAAGAAAACGCCAAGAATACGTTCCTGATCATCCGGTTCATCAAGGACCTGTTCGTGGGGCGGGCCTCGACGCAACAGCTCGGCGGCCCCATTGACATCGCGAACTTCTCCTACGCCGCCCTGAAGATGGGTTTCCTGGCCATGCTGGGCTGGATCGGGCTGATCAGCCTCCAGCTCGGCGTCATCAACCTCTTTCCCATCCCGGTCTTTGACGGCGGCCAGATCTTCGTGCTGGCCGTCGAGGCCATCATCCGGCGGGACCTGGGCCCCAAGGTCCGCCAGGTCTGGATGCAGATCGGGTTCGTCATCTTCGTGCTGCTCATCGTCTTTGTCATCCTGAACGATATCATCAAGAGGCTGCCGGCCGGCTGGCAGAGCCTCGTTCCATGGTAATATAGCTTCGTCATGAGCTCTTCCTTCCCCCGCCGGACGACCAAGCCGATCCTGGTCGGGGGAGTGCAGGTCGGGGGCGGGGCGCCGGTGGTCGTGCAGTCCATGACCAAGACGCCCACGCATGACGCCGCGGCGACGGTCGCCCAGATCAGGCGTCTGCAGAAGGCGGGTTGCGAGATCGTACGGCTGGCTGTGCCCGACCGGAGGGCGGCCGAAGCCCTGCCCGGGATCAAGAAGCGTGTCTCCGTACCCCTCATCGCCGACATCCATTTCGACCACAGGCTCGCCCTGGCCGCGCTGCTGGCCGGGGTGGACGGTTTGCGTCTGAACCCGGGGACGATCGGCCCGAGGGAAGGGGTCCGCCGGGTGGTCGCCGCCGCCAGGGAACGGGGAGTACCCATCCGCATCGGCATCAACTCGGGCTCGCTCGAGAAACGCCTCCTGGCCCGCTACGGCGGCGCGACGGCCGAAGCGATGGCGGAAAGCGCCCTGGGCCACATCCGGCTCCTCGAAGACCTCGGTTTCGACCTCATCAAGGTCTCGCTCAAGGCGTCGGATGTCGCCCGCACCGTGGAGGCCCACCGGATCCTGGCGGGGAAAGTCCCGTATCCCTTTCATCTCGGGATCACCGAAGCCGGTAACCTGGAAAGCGGCGTGATCAAGTCCTCGGTGGGCCTGGGCATCCTGCTCGGCGAAGGCCTGGGCGATACGATCCGTGTCTCCCTGACCGCGCCGCCCGAGGACGAGGTGCGCGTCGCCTACTCGATTCTCCGGAGCCTGGGCCTCAGGTCGCGGGGAGTCAATCTGGTCACCTGTCCGACCTGCGGCCGGGTCGAGGTCGACATGATGAGATACGCCGCCGCGGTTTCGAGAGGGCTCCAGTCGATCGAGGTCCCGCTCACCGTGGCCTTGATGGGCTGCGCGGTCAACGGCCCGGGAGAGGCCCGGGAAGCCGATGTCGGCATCGCCTGCGGCAGGGGAGCCGGGACCCTGTTCAGGAAAGGAAAGCTGGTGCGGCGGGTCGAGGCCGGACGGATCGTGGCCGAGCTTGTCGCCGAAGCGAAAAAGCTGGCCGCGGAAAGATCGAAAGTCCAAGGAATATGAACAATGGCTCAAGATAGCCCCGTACCCAAAGCCGTGCTGGTCAAGCTCGAAAGGCTGCAGGAGATCCTCCGCGGGATGAAGAAGACGCTCGTCGCCTTTTCCGGGGGAGTGGACAGCACCCTGCTCCTCAAGGTGGCGCTTGACGTTCTGGGCCGGGAGGCGTTCGCGGTCATCGCCGGCTCCGAAACCTATCCGGAGCGGGAAGTCCGCGCAGCCCGCGCGCTCGCCCGGCGGCTGGGCGCCCAAGCCGCGGTCATCCGGACACGGGAGATCGACAACCCGGCCTTTTACGAGAACTCTCCCAGGCGCTGTTATCACTGCAAGCTCGAGCTCTTTTCGCTCCTCAGGAAGATGGCCGACGAGCGCGGCATCCCGTACGTGCTCGACGGCTCGAACGCCGATGACCGGAGCGACTACCGCCCGGGTCGGAGGCCGGCCGGGAGCTCGAAGTCCGCTCACCCCTCCAGGAAGCGGGCCTGACCAAGGCGGACATCCGGGTCCTCTCCAGGATGTACGGCCTTCCCACCTGGAACAAGCCCTCCATGGCCTGCCTGGCCTCAAGGTTCCCTTATCACGTTCCGATCGAGCGCGCCAACCTCGTCCGGGTGGCCAAGGCCGAGGACGCCCTGCGGCAGCTCGGGTTCGTTCAGTTGCGCGTCCGGCACCACGGCGACATCGCCCGGATCGAGGTCACGGCCGAAGACATCCCCAAGCTCCTGGCCGGACCGGTCAGGCGGAAGATCGCGACCCGGTTCAAGAAGCTGGGATATATCTACGTGACCCTCGACCTCGAGGGCTACCGCACCGGCAGCCTCAACGAACCCCTGAAGAAGGGTCGCCGCCCCAAAAGCCTGACAGCCCCGAACGCTGCCGACGGGTTTCTTCGATTGCGGAGAGATCAGCCGTCGGATGGCCGCAGCGACCATGAGAGGTGTTTAGCCATCGCGAAATGACCTCTCGACGGGAACCCGCGTTCCGGGCGGCGAGTATGTATTGAGCTCAACGCGGCAAACGGATACGCACCGAAAAGCAAAGAGAATCAAAATCAGCCGAGGTGATCTGGAACGCGAGGTTAGCAGCCGCCGAGAAGGGCGTTTCGCGAGCGGCGTTAAAAACCCGAACGGGCGCCGGGCCGCCGATGGCTGATCTCTCTGGGGCATCTAGCCCATTCCTACTGGCGCAATTGGATAGTGGACGGATTCCTAATTCACCAGATTGTCGGGGCGCTCGCCGCGCAATCCCTGGATGAGGTTCCGCGCCGCCGCCATGGCCATCGCCAGGCGCGTCCCGCGGGTGGCGCTGCCGATATGGGGGAGGAGGACGACATTGTCGAGAGCCGTCAGCCGTGGCTCGATCTCGGGCTCCCTCTCATAGACGTCCAGGCCCGCGGCCCCGAGCCTTCCGCTCTCCAGGGCGTCGGCCAGGGCGGCCTCGTCGACGATCGGACCCCGGGCGACGTTGACGAGAAGAGCGTCGCGCTTCATCAGGCTCAGCTTTTGCGCCGACAGGAGATGCGTTGTCTGGGGGTTCAGCACGGCGTGGACGGTGACGATATCGGCCGTTTGGAGAAGCTCGTCGAGGGGCAGCCAGGTCGATCGCAGGCCCGCCTCGGACTCGGCCGGAAGCCGGTGCGGATCGTGGTAGACGATTTCCATCCCGAACCCGGAGGCGCGCCGGGCGACGGCCTGCCCGATCCTCCCGAACCCGATAATGCCCAAACGCTTGCCGTAGATATCCATTCCCAGGAAAAGGTCGAGCTCCCAGCCGAGGAACTTTCCCTCCCGGGTGAACCGGTCGGCCTGCGGGATCTTCCGGGCGGCGGCCAGGATAAGGGCCCACGTGAGATCGGCGGTCGCCTCGGTCAAAACGCCCGGAGTGTTGCTGACCAAGATACCCCGCTCTCGGGCTGCTTGGAGGTCGATGTTGTCGACGCCAACGGCGCAGTTGGCGATCATCCGGAGCTTGGGCGCGGCGTCGATGATCTCCCGGTCGATCCGGTCGACAAGAAGCGTGAGCAGCCCCTCCTTGTCCGAGATCCTTTCTTTGAGGTGCTCCCGTGCATACCCTCGGGGGTCCGTGCCGCCTTCGACCTCGGCCTGCGACGTCAGATAGGCCATGGCTTCCGGCAACAACCTCCGGGTCACCAGGACTTTGGGACTCATCTCAATCGCCATCGGCTGAACTGATCAATCCGGCGGGGCCGGAGAGCCTGAGGTTTGGGGAGGGGAGGAGAGGAAAAGAAGACGAGGCGAAAGGCCGAGGTCAAACTCAGCCTTTCGCCTCGCTCCGTGGACTCAAAATCAATCCTTCGATCGAGCCGGCTTGACGGCCCTACTGGCCGCTCTTTTCCGTCTGGACGTCGGTGATGATGCCGATCAGCTCGATCCCGGCTTCCTTGACGAGCTCGAGCACGCCGCCCGGCTCGACGAGCTTGCCGTATTCCAGATCCTGGTCAACCTTCAGGTAGAGCTTCTTCTCGCTGGCCGTGAGGAACGCGTCTTCCAGCAGCTGCTGCAGGTTTTCCATCGTGGCCTTGTCCTGGTTGACGTACATCGTCCCGTCCTTGCGGACGGCCAGGACGACCTCGGGCTCATCCGGCATGCTGATGGTGTTCAACGCGGTCGGCAGTCTGACGTCGACGCCTTTCTGGACAAGCGGGGTCACAACCATGAAGATGATGAGCAGGACGAGCAGGACGTCGCAAAGAGGGACGACGTTGGGCTCGGATTTGACCTTTTCCTTGCCGCCCATTGAAAATCCCATATTACGCCTCGCTTCCCGGACAGGCGCGAACGCCCGCTCCGGAATATAGCCTTAAGAATAAGCTCAGGCTTCGTGCTTTCTCATAAAGAAATCGACGATCTGCGAGGTGGTGTTGTCCATCTCGGCCTGGTAGACCTCGATTTTTGCGTTCAGGATGTTGTAGCACCAAAGAGCGATGATGGCCACGCCGATCCCAAAGGCCGTGGTGACGAGGGCTTCGGCGATACCACCGGCGACGGCGCCGATGCCGCCCGAACCCGTCAGGGCCATGCCGCGGAAGGCGTTGATGATGCCGGCGATCGTCCCGAACAGCCCGATGAAGGGGGCGGACGTGGCGATCGTGGCCAGAGTGCTCAGGCCCCGCTTCAGGTCCTGGGTGAAGATGACCGCGGCCCGCTCGCTGCCGCGCTGGGCGGTCTCGACCTGGTCATCCAGGGCCAGTCCCGCCTGTTTAGCTTCCAGGAATTCGCGGATCCCGGCAGCCGTAACGCGGGCCAGGTGGCTGCCCGTATTCTCTTTCTTGGTGGAGAGAGTCAGGGCTTCCTGGAGCTGTCCCTTTTTCAGGTATTCCGCGAGCTTCGGGGCAACCGCTTTGGATTTGCCTCTGGCTCTCCGGAAGACGAGCTGTCTCTCGACGAAAAGATAGAGGGAGACGATGGACAGGGCGATCAGGATGATGGCCACGGCTTTGGCGACCGGACCCATGGCGGACCACATTTCGATCAGACCAAATTGCATGTTCGATACCTCCTTGTTAGATCTCGAAAACCATTCTGTAGGTTATCTATTTTAACTGAAATCTCACCGTGACGGTGAAGATAACCCCCCGGGGACGGCCATTGATGATCATCGGCTCGTAGACCCACTGCCGGACGGCGTCGATCGCCGCCTGGTCAAGCAAGGGGATCGATCTCAGGACCTTGACGTTCTGGACGCGGCCGTAGATATCGGTCGTGGCCTCGACGATGACCACGCCCTCGACCCGGGCCTGGCGGGCGATCTCGGGATAGGCCGGATCGACCTTCTTGAGGAGCTTGGGCGGTTTGATCTCGCCGATGGCGCGGACGGGCGCTTCGACTTCGCCGACGACGCCGCCCAGGACGCCGCCGACGACGCCGCCGAGCACGCCGCCGACGACGCCGCCTTCAACTCCGCCCTCGACTCCGCCTTCGACGCCGAAATCAGAGATCTGCTCTTCGGCGATCTCCTCGGGGATATCGACGGGCGCGACCAGCCGGCCGGGCTCGATGTTCTGCTGCTGCTGAACGGGCTTGATCCGCGTCTTGGCCTGGGACGCGGCGCGCTTCTTGGCCGGCGGCGGCGGGGGAGGCGGCGGCGGGGGAGGCGGTGCGAGGAAGGCGCTGGTGATCTCGACTCTGGGAAGGTCGGTGCTTGTGGAGATCAGCGGGAGGACGACCAGGGCGGCGAGAATGGCGAGATGGACAATGAGGGCGAAGGGGAAAGCGAACGCCCTTCGCGCGGCCTGCTTTTCGCCGACAAAAAACGAATCCTTGAAAAGCTCGGGGACGTCGTTCTTCTGAGGCATTTTTTTCTCGACCATAGTCATGACCTCATTTCCGGATTCAAATTCCGACTAAGTATAATTAAAAAAGTATATTTTGACAAGTCCCAATTTGCTCACCGCCGGGCTCCCTGGGTGGGCTTGATAAACTTGTTCCAGAGCAGCACGATCGGGCACGACAGATAGATCGTCGAGTACACGCCTTCGATCGTACCCACGAGCATCAGGAAGGCGAAATCGTTGATGACTTCGCCGCCGAAAAAGAACAGGGCGAGGACCGTCAGGAAGACCGTTCCCGAGGTGATGATCGTTCGTCCCAGCGTCTGGTTGAGGCTCAGGTCCATCAGCTCCTCGAGCGGCATCTTGCGCTGGGCTTTCTGGTTCTCCCGGATCCGGTCGAAGATGACGATCGTATCGTTGATCGAGAAACCGACGATCGTCAGCAGGCCGGCGATGATGGGCAGGTTGATCTCCCGGTTGGTGAAGGAGAAGATGCTCAGCGTGATCAGCACGTCCTGCGTCAAAGTGAAGATGGCGGCGACCCCGTAGGCCAGCTTGAACCGGACGGCGATGTACACGAGCATGCCGATGAGCGACCAGATGATCGCCTGGGTCGCCCGCTTGCGCAGGTCCTTTCCGACTTGCGGCCCCACGGTCTCCCGGCTCATCACGGTCATTTTGCCGAGATAAGTTTTATCCTTGAGGAAAGCCAGGACGCCGGGCTCGATGCCGGTTCCCGAGACCTCCGCGAAGTCGCCGAAAATGCCGGTCGTGTTGCGCTGGGCGATGATCTTCCGGGCGAGCTCCTCGCCCTGGCCGGAAAAGCCCGTATTGAGCAGGGCCGCCAGCGTGTTGAGGTCGAGGGTGTTGAGGTCCCTCAGGCCGCGGGCCTGTTCGGCCTGGCCGTCCGTGCCGCGGAGCGCTTCGATGACCTTGTTGCCCAGGATCTCGTGGCTCTCCATGGTTTCGTCGGCTTTGGTGCTGGCGACTTCCATCGTCCGGATCTGGAACTCGCGCCCGCTTTTGCCGGTCTCCTGGATGACGCTGCCGCCGAGGCCCACTTCGGCGAGCCGCTGGCGGACGTCGGAAACGGACACGGGCGTCTTGAATACCAGCCGGACGAGCGTGCCCTCGCCGAAATCGACCCCGAGCTTGAGCCCGCGACCCAGGACGATGTTGAGCAAGCCGGCGAGAATGATGACGGCCGTGACCGCCAGGGCCACGTACCTGTATTTCAAAAACCTGATATGCGGTGTCTTGAAGAGTTGCATGTTAGATACTCAGCGTCTTGGCGGTCTTGGGAATGGTCGCGTCGAAGATGACCCGGGACACGAAAACGGCCGTGAACAGGTTGGCCAGCAGGCCGATGATCAGCGTCACGGCGTAACCCTTGATCGGGCCCGTGCCGAACTGGAAGAGGAAGATGGCCGAGATGATCGTCGTCACGTTGGAGTCGAAGATGGCGGTGAAGGCCCGGCCGAACCCCTGGGCGATGGAGTTTTTCACGCCCTTGCCCAGGGCCAGCTCCTCTTTGATCCTCTCGAAGATGAGGACGTTCGCGTCGACGGCCATGCCGATCGACAGGATGATGCCGGCGATGCCCGGCAGGGTCAGGGTGGCCTTGAAATAGCCGAGCGCGCCGAACAGGATGACGACGTTCAGGATCAGGGCGGCCAGGGCATTCAGCCCGGACATCCGGTAGAAAAACACCAGGAAGGCCATGATGGCGATGATGGCCACCAGGCCGGCCATGAGCCCCTGGCGCACGGAATCCGATCCCAGGGCGGGGCCGATCGTCCTCTCCTCGAGGTACTGGATGCCCGCCGGGAGCGCCCCGGCCTTGAGGACCACGACCAGGTCGGTGGCTTCCTCGATGGTATAGCGCCCGCGGATGATGCCGCTGCCCGATATCCTGTCCTCGACCCGCGGCGCCGAGATGACCTTTTTATCCAGGATGATGGCGATCTCTTTGCCGATGTTTTCCCCTGTCACCTGCTCGAAACGGCGCGACCCCTCGGGGCTGAGCGAGAACGAGACCGCGGGGCTGTTCCATTCGTCCTGCGACTGCCTGACCGAGCGCAGGTCCTTGCCCGTGACGGCGGCGACTGTATCGACGAGATAAAACCCGCCCGCGGACCGCTTCGGGTCGCCGCGGACGACTTCGGCGTCCGCCGGGACGGGGACACCCTCGCCGCCGAGCAGGGCGGCCTCGGTCTCGGCCGGACCGGCCTTGACGAGCTTCCATTCGAGGACGGCCGTCACCTTGATCAGGTTCTTAACCCGGTCGGGGTCTTCGACACCGGGGAGCTCGACCACCAGGCGGTCGGCGCCCTGCCGCTGGATCAGCGGCTCGGCGACTCCGAACTCGTCGATCCGGTTCCGGAGCGTCTCGAGCGTCTGGCTGACGGCCTGGTCTTTGAGGACCTGGATGGCCGTCGGTTTCAAAACGAAGGCCATCCGGTCGCCGACGAAGGAATAATCCCAATCCCGGGTGTACTGGTCGACGAGGTCCCTGGCTTTGCTTTCCTGGTCGAGCGCCAGGCCTTCGATATAAAAGCGCCCCGGCTTCTCCTTGGCGGCCGCCGTGAAGGTGATCGCGTTCCGCTTGAACAGGTCCTGGAACCGGGTGATCTCCTGGTCGGTTTCGGCGTTGATGGCGTCCTCGGTCATAACTTGGAGGACCAGGTGGATGCCGCCCTTGAGGTCGAGGCCGAGCTTGATCTTTTCGCGGGGGGGATAGGCGAGGAATATCGCGAGCGCGACGACGCCGAGCGTCAGGAGCACCCGCCAACGGAGGGAGGATTTCATCGGACTATCTGACTTCCGGTTGCGTTTGCTGCTGCTTGAGGATGACGGCCACGGAGCTCTTGGTGATATCGATCTTGACGTTGGCCGAGACCTTGAGCTCGATCCGGTCCGGCTGAACGCCCATGATCGTCCCGTAGATGCCGCCCGAGGTGATGATCTGGTCGCCCGGCTTGAGCTGCTCGACCATGTTCTGGTGCTTTTTCTGGCGGTTCTTCTGGGGCATCACGATGAGAAGGTAGAAGATCACGAAGACGAGGATGAAGGGGATCAGCGCCGTGACGAAGCTTCCTCCCTGGGGGCGGCCAGGCGCGGCCTGGACCGACATCATAAAAGCTGCGATGGTCATGTTATGCCTTCCTCGATGTGTCCGCTGAACTGATTCTTAAATTCGTGGAACGAATTTGAGGCCATAGATTGCCTCATTTTCCGGAAGATGTCAAGATAAAACCAGAGATTGTGGACGGTGTTGAGGACGGCCGCCGAGATCTCGTCCCTCTCATAAAGATGCCGGAGGTAAGCCCGCGAAAAACGGCGGCAGGTGGGGCAGCCGCAGGCCTCGTCGACCGGCCGGAAATCCCGGGCGTATTTCTGGTTTTTGATCACGATCCGGCCGCGGCTGGTGAAGAGCGTGCCATTACGGGCGTTCCGGGTGGGCAGCACGCAGTCGAACAGGTCGACGCCCCGCTCGACCGCGGCGACGATGTCCTCGACATACCCCATGCCCATGAGATAGCGGGGCCTGTCCTTGGGGATGAGCGAATCCGAGCGCTCGAGTGTCTCGAGCAGCTCGGCCTTGGGCTCACCGATCCCCAGGCCGCCCAGCGCGTAACCGTCGAAACCGATCTCGAGCAGCTCTTCGATGCTCCGGCGGCGCAAGTCCCAATGAACGCTCCCCTGGCTGATGCCCCACAGATGCTGCGCGGTCTCTGTCTCGACGAACCTGTCCTTGGCCCGGCGCGCCCATAGGGTCGTCTTCCGGACGGCCTCTTCCGCCTTCTCGCGGGTCGACGGGTAGGGAGCGAAGTAATCGAGCGCCATCATGATATCCGTGCCCAGGGCCCGCTGGATATCGACGACGTCTTCCGGGCGGAGGAAGATCTTCGTCCCGTCAAGATGCGACGAGAACCTCACGCCGTCGTCGGTGACCTTGACGAGAGGGGAGAGGCTGTAGATCTGGAAGCCCCCGCTGTCGGAGAGGATGGGGTGGTCCCACGCTATGAACTTGTGCACTCCGCCGGCCGCGACGACGGTCTCGAGGCCCGGCCTTAAATATATATGGTAGGCGTTGATGAGGATGAGCTGGGCGCCGAGAGCTTCGACCTGGTCGTGGAGGAGGGCCTTGACCGTGCCCTGGCTCGCCACCGGGGCGAAGGCGGGCGTCTCGATCGGGCCGTGGGGCGTCAGGATCCGGCCCGCCCTGGCCGACGAGCGGGGGTCGGCGGCGGTGACCTCGAACCCTTTGATCATGAGCTGAACCGGAAGTAGACGACGTCGCCGTCTTCGATGGGGTAGTCTCTTCCCTCGAGCCGGATGCCGCCCTTGTCCTTGGCCGCCTGGAGCGAGCCGAACTCGAGGAGCTTTTGCCAGGAAATGACCTCGGCCCGGATGAAGCCTTTTTCGATGTCCGAATGGACGGCGCCGGCGGCCTGGCCGGCGGCGGAGCCCCGGGGGATCATCCAGGCGCGAACTTCGTCCTTGCCGACGGTGAAAAAGGAGATGACACCGAGGAGGCGCGGCAGGGCGCGGAAAAAGCGCCCGGCGCTCAGCTCGTGAAGGCCGAACTCGGCCAGGAAGACCTTCTTTTCTTCGTCATCGAGCTCGGCGATCTCGGACTCGACCTTGCCGCAGAACCCGGTGACAGCCGTTCCCGCGGCCGGCGGGCCGAAGCGCTCTTCGGGGCCCTCGAGGCAGGGGATGTCGGCTTCGTCGCAGTTTACGGCGTGAATCAACGGTTTCTGGCTGAGGAAGGTGAAGCTCCGGACGAGCTTCTCCTCGGCGGGGGAGAAGGCCAGTTCGCGGATGGCGCGGCCCGACTCGAGCCCGGCGCGGAACCTGAGGAGGAGCTCCTTTTCCTTTTCGCCCTCGGGGTCCTTGGCCTTCATCAGGTCTTTCTCCAAACGTTCGAGCCGCGCCGCCACCTGGATGAGGTCGGTGAGGGCGAGCTCTTCTTCCATATATTTGATATCGTCCTGCGGCCGGATTATTCCCCGGGGATGGGGGATGTTCGGGTCGACGAACCCGCGGACGACGTGGATGAGGGCGTCGGCTTTGCGGAGCGCGCTCAGGTAGACGCTGTTCTTGACTTCGCCGTAAGAGACCCCGGCGAGGTCGACCAGTTCGAAGGATACGGGGATCTTCTTTTTATCGGGATAAAGGCAGGCGATCGAATCCAGCCGGTCGTCGGCGGGGTGGCAGGTCCGCTGGTTGGCTTCCCGTTTGCCGTCCTCGTAGGCCTTGACCTCGCAGTGGGCGCCCGTGAGGAGGTTGAAGAGGGTCGTCTTGCCCGTTTTGGGGTAGCCGAACAGGGTCAGGTTCACGGTTTAAGTAAACCTATATTAGCGAAATATGTCAATCAGCCATCGACCCGGATAAGCACCTCCTTTCGTGTGAAGACGCAGTTCATCAAAGGGGTCCTGTCATGGCGCGTCCCTGTGCGTCCTCGCGCCTGCCGATATGAGCTCGAATTGTCTTTGGTATCACCCCTTGGTCCCCCGGTGAGCTGATAGTCAGAAGCTTTTTAGGATATTTCGCAGAATAGCGGCTCCGAGTCACTCCTCCGCTATTCTGATGGTCGCTCCGAAGACTGCGCTTCCCGCCGGTCCCCGTCGCTCCGGGCGCGCAGGGACTGGCGCCATGCCACCCCGCCATGCCTTCCTAGGGGCATGCAAGACCAGATTCTTTCCAGACTGGGCCGATGGGCGCATCTCCGTCCTCCTCCGGGCGGGTCGCGATGACCACTTGCGGGGCGGGGGACATTCCGTTATATTAAATGGCCATCAGGTGTGACATGACCAAAGACGCCAGACCACGCGACAAAAGCGTTTTTCGAGAGTACTTCGAGCTGATCGCCGAGACGGCGGTGTTCGTCTTCTTTGTGATGACGTTCGTCGTCCAGGCCTTCCAGATCCCCACGGGCTCGATGGAGCCGACCCTGCTCGTGGGGGATTTCCTGCTGGTCAATAAGCTTGTCTATTCGCCGCGGGTCATCCCCGTCGAAAACGTCATCCTGCCCCGGCGCGACATCCGCCGCCAGGACATCGTCGTCTTCAAATACCCCAAAGAGCTGAACAAGGACTTCGTCAAGCGGGTGATCGGCCTCGAGGGTGAGAAGATCGAGATCAAGGATAAGCAGGTCTACGTCAACGACCAGATGATCGGCGAGAGCTACAAGGTTCATAACGACACCCAGGTCTTCACCAAGAACGGTTTCTACCGTTACGACGACACCATCCGGGACAATTTCGGGCCCGTCACGGTGCCGACGGGGCACTGCTTCGTCATGGGCGACAACCGCGACAACAGCATGGACAGCCGGTACTGGAGCTTCCTGCCCCTGGACAACATCAAGGGGAGACCGTGGGTCATCTATTTTTCCTACCGTGCCGAGCGCGACGCCTACATGAAGAACGGCCTGGGGGACAAGTTGAAGAAGGTGGTCAGCTTCCTCCCCAAGGCGCGCTGGCGGCGGATGTTCCGGACGATCCACTGAGCCGGGGCTCTCCCGCTCCCCCTCTAACACCCGGACTTCGGCGTCCCGGGGGATAGTCCCGCGCGCGTTCCCCATTCACTGGGGAAGTTGGATCCGGAAATCTTCGTAGGACGAAATGTAGATGATCGGGTTCTCCCGGACGAACTCGTCGGTAAAAAACGAGCTGGCCGAAACGCCGTCCATGTCCCGCCCGACCGGCAGCCCAAGGTAGTAAAGCAGCGTGGGCGCGATGTCGACGAGGCGGACACCACCCGTCTTCTGTCCGCGGCGGACGGCTTGCCCGTAGAAAAAGATCATGCCTTCGGGCGCCATCTCATGATAAGCCGACACCCGCGGGTCGCCGAGGAGCCTCTCGACGAACCTCTTCCAGACCGGCAGGGGAGCGATGCCGTGGGGCGAGAAGACGACCAGTAGCTCCTCCTCCTTCAGCGCGGTCAAGTACTTGCCGATGAGCGCGTCGTAGAATTCGTAATATTTCTCGATCACCGGTCCGTAGAGGTTGATGTCGCCCTGGTCGATCGTCCCGAACTGTTGGGGAAAGCTGAATTTATAGAAGTACGTCTCCACCAGGTTGAGGCCGTCGAGCAGAAAATACAGGACCTCCGGCTGGGCCTCGCTTTTCTCCCGGGCGACGGTCTCCTCCCGGGCACAGTCCTTGAAGAAGGCGCTCTTGGCCAGCCCGAAATGCTCGTCCCGGAGAAGGGCGGGGTCGTCGAAGGTGTCGTCGAGGAGCTTCGCGCAGGCGGATCCCGGGCCCGGGGCGGCGGGTTCGCCGCCGCTGTCCTTTTTTAGGAAGCTGATCCGGTTCCCGGCCAGGATATCCCAGACATCCGTGACCGCCTGGGCCGATTCATTCGGCAGGATCTCGAGCAGGCCGAGGCGCGTCAGCTGCCGGAACAAGATGAAGCGGGGCGCGATCTCCACGGTCTCGCGCATCTTCATGAACCGGAACCGGACGTCCGAGAAACGTTGGTGCTTGGCCGGCAGCTTCCCGGTTTCAAAGGACGCTTCCAGGGCCGAGCGCTCGCTGGGCGAAAACCCGGTCAACACGGCCGAGCCTCCGTTCTCCTGGAGCCAAGCGAAATTGGGGAGCCTGCCTTTGGCGATCAGCGAGGTCAGAATATCGCCCGTCACTCCCTCGAGGGCGATGACGGTCGCCTTCTTGTCCGCTGTCCTGCCCTGGAGAGGCTGCTTGCCGGCCGCGGTCCGCGCCCGCGGATAACGCCATCTTTGGGCGAAACCCAGGGCCAGCCCGATGAGCATCACCGCCAGGAAGGCCCGGTAGACCAGGCGCCGGCGGGGGTAGCGCCTGATGCTGAAGTAGACCGCCAGCCCGGCCAACCCGAGAAGCAAGAGCTCGATCATCTGGGCCCGGATGGAGGCGCCCACCGTCGCGTCGAAAAATGAAAAATAATGACGATAATTCACCTGGAGCAGGACGACGAAGGCCAGCGTCAGCAGGGAAAAGCTGAGGAGAAGAAAGGACGGATAGAACCACTGGAGGCGGGCCGTCCGGCTGGCGAAGAATTGGACGAGCAGGAAAACGAGGACCGACAGCAGGCAAACCGCGAGGCCGTAGGTCAGGGCGAGCCGGACCGTCAAGCCGGCGAGGAAACCCGGCGTGACTTCGAGGTTGACGTTCAGGTCGGCGATCAGGAGCGCCAGGAGGGCGGAAGAAAAGAGGCCCGCCAGGAACGAGTTGAGCAGGATCTTGAAGAGCTTCATCCGGCCTAGAATTAACACACAACCCAAATGCGGTCAATCGGAGCGAGCCTGCGGTCCGCATCACTTTTCGCGTGCTGACGTTGTTCCTCAAAGGGGTCCTGTCATGGCGCATCCCTGTGCGTCCTCGCGCCTCACCCGTCAACGATATGTTCGCGCCCTCCAAGGGGAGAGGGGTCCCCGTCGCTCCGGGCGCGCAGGGATTGGCGCCATGCCACCCCCCATGCCTCCTCAGGATTGCACGAAACGAAATGTTCCCGAACCTGCGCCACCCACCGTGTGCCTTCGCGCGCTTGAGTTGATATAAGGAAAAGGGGGCGCTTCGGATTGACCAAAAGGGAGCAGAGGCTATAAGATGGGCCGGAAATGGACAGTTTCGAAGGGACGGTCGATCAGGTCGTCTATTATAACCCGGAGAACGGCTACACGGTTTGCCGCTTGGCCCTTGAAGACGGCCGGACGGTGACCGCCATCGGCACGTTCCCGCCGCTCGCCGCGGGAGAAGTGATGCGCGTCAGCGGCCGCTACGAGGAGAATCCCCGGTTCGGCCGGCAGTTCCGCGTCGAAACCTACACGCCGGTCCTGCCGTCCTCCGTCAAGGGCATCGAGAAATTCCTGTCCTCCGGCCTGGTTAAGGGCATCGGGCCCGTGCTGGCCGCGCGCATCGTCAAGGCCTTCGGCGAGCGGACGATCGACATCATCTCCGGCAGCCCCGACAAGATCCGCGCCGTCGACGGCGTCGGGGACGTCAAGCTCGCCGAGATCAAGAAATCCTGGGCGGAGAACCAGCACATCCGCGACCTGATCATCTTTCTCCAGGAACACGGCGTTTCGACCTCGATCGCGACCCGCGTCTATCGCCAGTACGGCGAGAGGTCGTTCGCCGTCCTCAAGCGCAACCCCTACCAGCTCTGCCTCGATATCTGGGGGATCGGGTTCAAGACGGCCGACCAGATCGCGCTCAAGCTGGGGGTCGACCCGGCCTCGCCCGAGCGCGTCAAGGCGTTCCTCCTCTACCTTCTCGAGAAGGACTCCGAGCAGGGTCACGTCTTTTCCTACCAGGAAGACCTCGGTGCCAACTGCGTGAAGGAGCTGGGCGTCGGCGCCGAAAGCGCCGGGGACGCCGTGGCGGCGCTTGTCCGCGACCGCCGCGTGATCGTCGAGACCGCCGCCGGCCGCCAGGCCGTCTATCTGCCGCACCTTTATGAGGCGCAGGAGGGAGTGGCGCGGGCGCTCCTCAGGCTCGGAGCGGAACCGACGGCGCCGCCGCCGGCCGAAATCGGGAAGACGATCGCCGCCGTGGAGAAAGACCTCGGCCTCGAGTTCTCCCCTCGCCAGAAGGAGGCCGTCCGCGAGTGCTTCGAGAGGAACATCCTGGTCATCACGGGCGGCCCGGGCACCGGCAAGACGACGATCATCCGCGCCGTGGCCGCCGTTTTCGACAGCTGGGGCCAGAAAGTCCTGCTGGCCGCGCCGACGGGCCGGGCCGCCAAGCGGCTGGCCGAGGCGACCCGCAAAGAGGCGAAGACGCTCCACCGGACGCTCGAGTTCAACCCCAAGCAGGGCACGTTCAAGAGGGATGAGAAACACCCGCTCAAGGCCGACGCCCTCGTCGTCGACGAATTTTCCATGGTCGATCTCCCGCTGATGCATTCGCTCGTCAAGGCGCTGCCCACCGGAATGAGGCTGGTCCTTGTCGGCGACAAGGACCAGCTCCCGCCCGTGGGTCCGGGGAACCTCCTCCACGACATCATCGAGTCGAGCCGCATCGGCGTCGTTCGCCTGGACGAGATTTTCCGGCAGGAAAGCGACAGCCTGATCGTCCAGAACGCCCACCGCATCAACCAGGGGCTGGGCCTCATCTACCCGCCCCGCGAGGAAAAAGAAGCGGATTTTTATTTTCTCCACCACGAGGACGAGGAGAAGGCCTTCAAGACGATCATGAGCCTGTGCTGCTTCAACATCCCCCAGAAGCTCGGCGTGCCGCCGCTTTCGCCCCAGATCCAGGTGATCAGCCCCATGTACCGCGGGAAATGCGGCGTCGACAGCCTCAACACCGAGCTCCAGGCCCGGCTCAACCCGGGCCAGCAGGGGATCAGGGTCGGCAACCGCGAGTTCCGCGAGCGCGACAAGGTGATGCAGGTCCGGAACGACTACGACAAGGATATCTTCAACGGCGACATCGGCCGGATCGTCGGCGTCGACAGGCAGGGGTTCCGTCTGCTCGTCGATTTCGACGGCCGGGAGATCCCGTTCGAAAAAGACGACCTGAACGATATCACCCACGCTTACGCCATCTCGGTCCACAAGTCCCAGGGCAGCGAATATCAGGCCGTGGTCATGCCGCTTCTTATCGGGCACTACATCATGCTCCAGCGGAACCTCTTTTATACGGCGCTGACCCGCGCGAAAAAGCTGAGCGTGGTCGTCGGCTCCTACAAGGCGCTCTACATTGCCATCAAGAACGACAAGCCCGTCAAGCGAAACGGGCTGCTGAGGGAAAGGCTGGCCGCCGGCGAGCTGCCTTTCTTGACCTAAGGATTCCCGCGTCCGCCGGCGACGGCTCAGTTTCTCCGGGTGTCCCAAGGTTGACGCGGCCGGATTCTTTCTCATATGATGGCCCTCGGCGGAGGTTAAGATGAAACGAAGAATACCCTTGATAACGGCTCTCGGCCTGCTGGCGCTCTTCGTGACGCTCGTGCTGGCCGAGACCCTGGTCGTCAAAGTCCAGAGCACGAACCTCAGGAAGACGCCGAAATTCTACGGCCCCGTCGTCCAGGCCCTCAAGTCCGGCGACAAGGTTGAGAAGGTGACGAGCCAGCCGGACGGCTGGATCCAAGTCAAAACCGCGGGCGGCGCGGTGGGCTGGATCCACTCGAGCGCCGTCACCGTCCAGAAATTCAGCCTGACGGCCATGGACTCGGGCCTGAAAACCCAGGCCTCGGCGAGCGAAGTGGCGCTGGCCGGCAAAGGCTTCAATAAGCAGGTCGAAGAGAGCTTCCGCGCCAAGAACAAGGAAGCGAACTTCGCCGAGGTCGACAGGATGCAGCAGCTCACGGTGACCTCGGCCGCCCTCGAGCAGTTCATGAAACAGGGGCAGCTCGGCGATTGGCGAGGTCGGAAATGAGCGCCGCGGGCCGGTTGGCTCGGCTGGCGGCCGGGTTGGCGGCGGTTTGGCTCCTGGCGTCCTGCTCGGTTGTGGAACAGGGGACCGGCGTTCTCGCCGATGTCGGCAAGATCTCGGAGAGCGACAGGCAGGCCATCGTCAAAACGAGCGCGGCCGCCCGCAGCACGTTCGGCGAGATCACGGACGAGGAGGAATACTACATCGGCCGGGGCGTCGCGGCCCTGGTCCTCGCGCAATACTCCGTCTACCGTAATGACGCCCTGACGCGCTACATCAACGAGCTCGGCCAGTCGGCGGCAGTCTATTCGGACAGGCCGGAGACCTACGCCGGATATCATTTCGCAGTCCTCGACTCGGACGAGATCAACGCCCTGGCGGCGCCCGGCGGGTTCATCTTCGTCACCCGCGGCCTCGTGCGGCGCTGCGCGAACGAGGAGATGCTGGCCGCGGTCCTGGCCCACGAAGTGGGACACGTCAGCGCCAAGCACGGGCTCCAATCCATCCAGAAATCCCGGCTTATGGAGGCCTTCAAGGTCATCGGGCAGACGGCGGCCGACCGCTACGGGCCCGAAGAGCTGAGCCGGCTGACGACCATCTTCGAGGGGGCCCTCGGAGACGTCGTCGACACGCTGATCATCCGCGGCTACGACCGGAAATTCGAATACCAGGCCGATGAGCTGGCCGTGAAATATCTGGCGGCCGCCGGGTTCGCTCCCCGGGGCTTGCCGGACTTCCTCGAGATATTGGCCGGGGCCGGAGCGTCGGAACAGGGCAAAGGCTGGTTCAAAACCCACCCGTCGGCCGGTCAGAGGCTCGAACGGGTCAAGCCGGCGGCCGACTCGACGGGCGCCGCCGTCAAGGTCCCGGCCGCGCGGACACAGCGATTCCAGAAAATCGTCAAAGGCGTCTAGATCATTCGAGGATGAGCCGATCGTCGAGTTCCAAACTGGGCGGGCGGCTCCGCCGCGGCCTGGTCATCGGCCTTCTGGCCGCGGCCTTGGGGTATGCGGTCTACGAATCCAAACTGGCCCGGCCGTGGGAATGGAAATCCTGGGACCTCAGGCTCAGCCTTCTCGCTCAGCCGTCCCGCGCCAGCCGGGACATCGTGATCCTGCTCGTCGACCAGCAGAGCCTCGACGCCTACGAGTCGCAGCAGGGCCTGTCCTGGCCATGGCCGAGGCAGCTCTATTCGGCAGTCCTGGATTATCTTCGCGCGGGCGGCGCCCGGGCCGTCTTTTTCGACCTCCTGTTCACCGAGAGCTCGCGCTCGGGAGTCGAGGACGATGAGGATTTCGCGCGGGCCATGGAGCGGTCGGGGAACGTCTTTCTGCCGCTATCGCTGAGCCAGTCGGAGGATTCTCTGGCCGAGGTCCCGGGCGTCCGGCTCGAGCGCTTTTCGATCCCCGCGCCGGGCGGACTGAAGGCGCTGTTCCCCGTGGCGAGGTCGGCGACGCTTCCCGTCGACGTTTTGCTCCACGCGGCCAGCGGGGCGGGCAATGTCCTCTTCCCGGCCGACGGCGACGGCATTTTCCGCCGCCTGCCCATGGCTGTTTTTTATCAGGGGAGCCTCATCCCGTCGGCGCCGCTCGTGCTGGCCGCCCCCTCGAAGAGCGGTAACGTTCTCGACGGCATACCCCTCGACGGCGAAGGCCGGGCCATCATCCGGTATCACGGCGGCGCCGGCACCTACACGTCCTATTCCGTCGCGGCCGTCATCAATTCGTGGGCGCAGCTGGAGGAGGGGCAAGCGCCCCAGGTCCCGCCGGCCGAGTTCGCCGGGAAGACCGTCCTTGTCGGCGGCAGCGCACCCGGCATTCTCGACCTCCGGCCCACGCCGCTCGACGCCGTCTATCCGGGCGTCGAGATCCAGGCCACGGTCCTCGACAACATCCTGGCCAAGGACTTTATCCGCGCCCAGCCGCGCGCGTCCGTGATCGGGTTTCTGCTTGTTTTCTCGCTGCTGACGGCCGCCGGCGCGTCCGCTCTGAGAAAGGTCGGGCACCAGGGCCTGTTCTTCTTCGTGTCTGCCGGCCTGCCCGTCGCCGCCGCCGGAATCGGGTTTCAGGCCGGGCGCTGGGTCGAGCTTGTCGTTCCCGAGATCGCCGTCGTCTCGGCCTTTGTGGCCGCGGCCCTATTGAACTACGGCGTCGAGGGGAAGCAGCGGCGGTTCATCAAGGGCGTCTTCCGCCACTACCTGAGTCCTGACGTGATCGAGCGGATCATCGAGAACCCCAAGCTTCTGAGCCTGGGCGGCGAGAAGCGCGAGATCACTTCGTTTTTCTCCGACCTGGCCGGGTTCACGTCGATCTCGGAGCGCCTCTCGCCCGAAGATCTGGTTGCGCTCCTCAACGCCTTCCTTTCCGAGATGACCGACATCATCCTGGCAAACGGCGGCACGCTCGACAAGTACGAAGGCGACGCCATCATCGCCTTCTGGAATGCGCCGCTCGACCAGACAGACCACGCTCTCCGGGCTTGCCGCGCCGCGGTCGAATGCCAGAATCGGCTGGCCGAGCTCGGTCCCCTGTGGGCCGGGAAGGCCGGGCGGCCGCTCACGATGCGCGTCGGCCTGAATTCCGGGCCCGCCGTCGTCGGCAACATGGGGTCGACCCGGCGGTTCGACTACACGGCGATGGGCGATACGATCAACCTGGCCTCGAGGCTCGAGGGCGCCTGCAAGCTCTACGGCGTCCAGGTCCTGGCCGGCGAGGAGACCTACGCAAAGGTCGGCGACGAGATGGCGGCCCGGCTCGTCGACAGGGTCCGGGTCGTCGGGAAAAAGCTGCCGGTCTCGATCTACGAGATCGCCGGCCGGCGGGAAGCGCTCGGGTCCGCCGTCACGGAGAAGCTAGCGGTCTTCGAGCGGGCGCGCCAGGCTTTCCTGCGCAGGGAGTGGGCCGCGGCCGGTTCGCTTTTTGCGTCGCTCGAAGGGGACGGGCCCGCCGGGGTTTATGTCGAGCGGTGCCGCCTGTTCCAGGATTCGCCGCCGCCCGGCGACTGGGACGGAGTCTTCGACTTGAAACAAAAATAGGGGTCAAACGATAATGGACATCGAATTCTGGGGCGTCCGGGGAACGACGCCGGTCTCGGGGAAGGACAGGCAGAAGTACGGGGGAGCGACGCCGTGCGCCTCGGTCGTTTCGTCCGCAGGGGACATCGTCATCGTTGACGCCGGGACCGGGATAAAGAGGCTCGGAGAGAGCCTGATGACGCGGCCGCGCGACGGAAAATTGCGCCTGCATATTCTGCTCACCCACTTCCACCTCGATCACGTCCTCGGGCTGCCGTTTTTCGCGCCGCTCTACGCCGCCGGGGCCGCCATCACTTTCTATTCGCCGCTGTCGCCTTCCGATACCGAAAAACAGCTGCGCGGTCTCATGTCGGGGCGATACTTTCCCGTGGACTTCAAGGAAACCGCCTCGGCCAAGAAATACGTCAGGGTCGAACAGGATCCCCTGACGATCGGGAAGTTCGAGATCTCCGGCTGCCCGCTTAACCATCCCCAGGGGAGCTTCGGCTACCGGATCGCCGACCGGAGCGGGAGCATCGTTTTCGCCACGGACACCGAGCCCCCCGAGGCCGGCCTGGACGAGCGGTTGGCCGGGTTTATCCGGGGCGCGGATTTTTTGTCTGCGACGCCACCTTCACTCCGGAGGAATACACGACGCGCCAGGGATGGGGACACAGCACCTGGCTTGACGGCGTCCGGCTGGCGCGCCGCGCCGAAGTGCCGAACCTTTTGCTCTCCCACTTCAGCCCCGACCATGCCGACCCGCAGATCGATGACCTGGCGAGGCGGGCGAAGCGGGAGTTCCGGGGCGCGCGGGCGGCCCGCGAAGGGCTCTGCCTCACCACGCGGTCATGACCCCGAGATGATCATGAGAAAGGACAAAGGACGATGAACGCTACGACCACAACGCCGGCCGCTTCCTATATCGAATTCCTCGTCGCGGCGGGGGCCCTCGCCGCCGGGTTATTGGTCTTTTTCCTCTGGCGCGGCCTCCTGAAGCGGGCGAGGTTGGGGGCGGCCCGTCCGGCTGTCGACTTCATCATGCACATCAGCCTGCCCGCCATCCTGCTTGTCGCGGCCCTCGCCCTTAAGCTGAAATATTGGGCGACGGCGTTCAGCCTCGGCCCGCGTTTTGCGGGGTATGTCAACGCGGCGATCGTCTTTCTGGTTATCGTGCTTGTGATCCGGACCGTCGACGCCTGGCTTGTTTACCGGTTCGAGCGCCGCCGCCGGCCGTTCCCCGTGCCGGGCGTGCTCCGCGGCTTTTTCCTCGTCGTGATCTACCTCGTCGTGCTGTTCATCGTGCTCAAAGGCGTCCTGGGGATAAACATCACGCCGTTCCTCGCGACCTCGGCCATCTTCACGGCGATCATCGGCTTGGCGCTCCAAGGCGTGCTGGGCAACGTCCTGGCCGGGATCTCGCTGAACCTGACGAAATCGTTCAGCCGGGGCGACTGGGTCGGTATCGGACCCCACGAGGGGGTCGTCATGGACACGAACTGGCGGGAGACCCTCATCCTCGACCGGGCCTCGAACGTCGTCGTCATCCCGAACAACGCCGCGGCCTCGGAGAAGATCGTCAATTTCTCCCGGCCCGACCTGAAAACAGCCCTGAACATCCCTCTCATGGTGAGCTACAGCGCGCCCGTGACCGAGGTCCTGGCTATCTTGAAGGAGGCTGCGCGCGAGGTTCCCGAGGTCCTTTCCACCCCGGCTCCCGTGGCCTATGTCCTGAGCTATGACAACTTGGGCATCTCCTATCTCATAAAATTCTGGGTGACGGATTACAGCCGGAAGTTCTCCATCCGGGGCGACGTCGCCCGGCACATCTGGTACAAATTCCGGCGGAGCCACATCGAAATACCTGTCGCGCTGACCGAGGCGGTGAAGCAGGCCATCGGCGGGATCAAGGCCGGAGAGGAGCCGGGGACCGAGGGCCGGGCCGGCGAGACTTTCGGAGCTCTTATGGGATCGCAGCTTTTCCGCGTCATCGAAGGCGAGGGAGCGGGCGAGCGTGTTGTCTCGGCGGAAGACGTGCGCCTTCTCGCGGACCTCGTGAAGCGCCGCGTCTACACCAAAGGCGAGGTGGTCTTCCGGCAGGGGGATAGGGGAGAGAGCTGTTACGTCGTGGCGTCCGGCCTGATCCGCGGCGAAGTCATTTACGAGGAGGGCGGCAAGAAGTTCACCTCGGAGTTCAAGACTGGGGCCGGCGGCCTGTTCGGCGAGATGTCGCTTTTTACGGGATTGCCCCGGACGGCGACCGGGATCGTCGAGGAACAGGCCGAGCTCCTGGAGATCACGGCGGCGGATTTCGCGCGGCTTCTCGACCGGAATCCCGGGATCGGCGAGTCCATCGCCGGCCTGGTGAGCGAGCGCAACCGGAAGAACGCCGAGTTCCTGGGCAAGATAAAAGAACTCTCGGCCAAAGACGTCGAGGACAGCGGGAATAAAAACTGGATCCTGGCGCGTCTCAAGAAGCTGGCCTCTCTATTCCGCCAGCCCAATTGAAAAAAGGGGACGGTCCTATTTTTCATTTCCGCCAAGAGACAACCTATAAAGCTTACGAAAAACAGGACCGTCCCCTTTTTCACGTAAGGCTTTCGAAAAATAAAACCGTCCCCTTTTTCCCCCGAATAAAGGAATTCGGGAGAAGATTGGTGACATGTTCCAATTTTCTGAAATTGGTACGTGTCACCGATCTTTCCTAAATTGAATTGCCCCTGTGTTTAGGCTATATTAGGTCCGCGCAAACGCCGGCGGTGACGATCGTTCCGCCGCAGGTGCCCCTGTAGCTCAGTATGGATAGAGCAATGGATTCCTAATCCATGTGTCGCCTGTTCGAGTCAGGCCAGGGGCACTCTTTCTTGTCAATGAATCGGGAGCCTGGGCGCCTGAGACAATAGCTCCGATGTGATCTTGAGCACGCGCTCCTCGATCGATAGAGGCTCTTTCCGGGAAAGTTCTTCAAGCCATTGGTCCTTGCAGGAGCACTCCACCGGCTCCAGTTTCTTCAGGTCAAAATGAGAACAGTACTGATTCAGGATCAGGTCCGTGACCTGAGGGCTGCATCGATCGCAGTTATGCGGGACCTCTTTGACGTCCGCGATATATCGGAAAGGGCTGATGAATGGTTTCGCATAGGGCGTCACCTGCCTCAGTATTTCGAGGATGCTCCATAGCCAGGGTGTCCGGTAATATCCCCTTTTGTGAAGCTCGTGGATCAGCGTGTCTTCCTGGATGGTCATGGCTTCGTAATGGATATCATCGATCCCCAGGTCGTGCAGATACTTCACCGTCGACACGGCATCAGTCGATGGCTTCCCGCTCGTTGAGAAAGGGCGGCTTGATCAGCACGTAAATCCGCTGGATGATCCCGAGGGAGGGACCTGACGCGACGTATTCTTCAAAAGCCTGTCGACTGAGGCCTTTATGGATGCAGACCTCACGAACGGTATCGTTGCTGCTTTCCAGTCCGGTGCTGATGACCAGTTCTTTGTCCGGAACCAGGCTTCTGAGCCGCCTCACTTTTTCCTTTGGACACGTATTCCAGCCGGCTTTCGAGGACGATCTGCTTCAAGGTCTCCGACCGGGAGAGCATGGCAAAGATCGCTTCCAAGGCTTCGAACGGGACCTCCTCGTCATTCAGAACCGAGCCGGCGTTATAAAAACATAAGATGGGATACTGGCTCAGATCGATCTTCGAGGACGCCCGCTTGAACTGCTCGATAAAATCCGGTACCCCGATGACTTCGTGAAACTGTGATGTTTCGTTCCAGAATCCGCACATCGCGCAGCCGCCGGTCTTCTTCCAACTGCAGCCGTTGGAGCGGAAGTGAATGACCAATCTCGGGACCGGGCGGCCGCCCAGATGTCCGATCCGATAATCGATTTTAGCGGGTTCATCCGGCCGGAAAGCCTTCTGCGGAGACCTTCGGTTGAGGTCCTTTAGAACTTTCTGCAATTGCCAAATGGCTGTCGAGGCATTGGACCGTTCTCTTAATATTTTCCATTTCTTGCTCCCGTAACGGCCGGTCAATAATGAAAGCGACATCGTCTTCTCGATCTGCTCGGGTTCCTAGAGGGTGACCTCGGAGACCTCGTAACGGTGCTTCCCGGAAGGACCGGGGACGATCTTTTCGACGAACTCGAAGATCACTTCAGAATCGTCTCCCATGATCAGTCTCGTTTTTGCCGCGATCTCGTTCAGTTCGCCGGGCGGAGCGGCAGATCCCGATAGGACGATCCTAAAAACAAGACACTTGACGCTTTTCTGAATGATCTGGAATTTCAAGATCCAGTTTCTTGACGAGAGAAAAGAAGCAAAGAACCCCGGGTAGACAAGTGCGCCGTCCCGGGTTATAAAGGTGTCCGTGATCCTGCCGAAGACCTGTTGCAACACCTGTCCGTTCCCCCTCTGCCCCCCAGTCTTCTTTGGGCATAGAATGCCGATGTCGCCGATCTTGTACCGGACCAGAGGCATGGCATAATTTGTCAACGAAGTGACCAGTATCTCCCCTTGGGCGCCATCCGGCATCGGCTGGCCTGCGCTATCGACGATCTCAATATGGCAGCCCCAAGGTGCGACCCAAAGCCCTTCATAGCCAGGGCGCTCGCCGGCGATAGCTCCCACTTCTCTAGATCCGTATCGGTTGAATACCCGACAGCGGAAGACCCGCGCGATGGTCTCCCTCATGAAAGGATAGAGCGTTTCCGCCGAAGTGATGATCGCTTCCTGCGGCCTGACTTCCAGACCCTCACGCTCGCAGTATCTCGCCACGTCGTAGAGTGACTGAGCATAGGCGACGATCAGCTTGGGTCGTTGAGCATTGATCAGAGCGATAAAATCAAATATCCGTTTCCGGTCCAGATTAAAAGCATTCACCAGCGTCACATTGAGGATGTCGTTAAGAAGGCGGGCTCCCCATTTCTCATGCCCATGAATAATATCCCGCTCCGAACCCCAAAGCCTAACCTGGCGGCCGGCGATTTCACAACCGGCCCAGAGAGAATAAAGAAACGAAATGGCCGCCGTCCGCGCCTCACCCTCGAAGTCCCGGATGATCCGGACCGGTTCACCTGTCGAACCGCCGGACGAGCTCAGATGCCATTTATGCGTGCCGAGTTCGACAGATTTCAAGTCATCGAAACGATTCCGAATGATCTCTTTGGTCAGGATGGGAAGACGTCGGAGATAGCTCTCGGGATCATCATCGAAATAGCCACCGATACCGCGCATAACCTCGGCATAATAGGGCACGGACCGTTTGCAGTATGCCAGCAAATCGACAAGCAGCCTCTTGGTGGTATCAGGAGGAATGCCGTCCCGGTCCTCCTGCAAGAAACGTCGAAAGTATCTGCCCTCGGGCAAACCCCTTAGACTCTCCAGGAAAAAATAGGCCGCCCGGCGAGGATTCATGTCATTTATGCCTATTGACGGTGTCTTAATGTTATGCGTCGAAACTTGTGGGAATATGAACGATTTTTATACCAATACATTAGGCTTGGCCCCGCTTCATTGGACTTATGCTACTGATAATAATGGGGAATGTCAAGCACATTCTGAGAATTCCAGGGATTTGCCTGTGCCGGCCGTCCGGCTCAAAAGTTGCTGTCAGTTAATTTGCCAGATCGGTTGCCATCGATTAGACTGATCGGTGGCAATATCCGAAAAAACTGAGTCCGGGACGTACAGGAGGTACGAGAATGCCGAAAGCGCTGGTTTGCTATTATTCCGTGACGCATAACACCGAGAAGATGGCCGTCCGGATCGCCGACGTCCTGCGGGCCGAAGGCCTCGACGCGGACGTCAAGAAGGTGGAAGACACCGGGGTCGACGAGCTCCTGAACTATGACTGCCTGATCTTCGGGTCTCCGACCTACTACGGCTCGATGGCCTGGCCCCTCAAGAAGCTCATCGACGAGAGCGTCAAATTCCACGGCCAGCTCCGGGGAAAAGTCGGGGGCGCCTTCGCTTCCTCGGCCAACATCGGCGGCGGCAACGAAACGACGATCCTCGACATCCTGAATGCCCTGCTCATCCACGGCATGGTCGTCCGGGGCGATCACCGGTATGACCATTACGGGCCGGTGTCGATCGGCCGGCCCGACAAGCGCGCCCTGACCTGCTGTGAAAGCTACGCTAAAAACGTCGCCGCCCTGGCAAAAAAGCTATTCCCTTGACGGGCCGGAAAGTCTCTCCTCACGGCTCAATTGAAGCCGGAAAATCCGTGGGACAGGATCCCTTTTCGGAGAAAAGGGTCATGTCCCGGTTTTCCGGCCGCTCCAGTTGGTTTTTCCCCAGATTTGTGGTAGAAATAGTGCCCTCATAAGACCGATCAGGAGCCACGGATGAAAAAAGACGTCAAGAAGCAGCTCAAGGAAGACGAATTCGTCAGCACTATGACGAAGATCATGCACTTCGTCGAAACCCGGACCCATGAGATCATCATCGGTCTGTGCGTCCTCGGCTTCGTCGCGCTCCTGTTCGTCGGCCTGCGGTTCATCCAGGCCCAGAACGTCAAGCGGGCCAGCGAGTCCCTCGGCCAGATGCTCGAGCTCCGCTCGACGGTCGCCGCCAAGCCGGAGAACCTGGCCAAGCTCGAGGCGCTCCAGGGTAAAGGGAAATACGGCCGCGTGGCCTATGTCCTCCTGGGCTCGTACTGGATCGAAAAGGGCGACCTGGCCAAGGCCAAGGACCTCCTGGCCAAGGTCGGTTCCTCGCCCAAGGATTATACTTACTACCAGGCCCAGGACCTGCTCGGCAAAGTGAACACCCTCAGCCGGGAGTACGATCAGGCCGTCGCCGTCTACGAGAAGCTCGAAAAGGACAAGTCCGAAGTCTATCCCCTGGACATCATCCTCTTCCACAAAGCCGAAGCGCTTGAAGGCAAGAACGACACATCCGGCGCCCTGGCCGTCTACAAAAAGCTCCAGGAAGATTATCCCCAGTCCTATTTCGGCTACGACGCCGCGCAGAGGGTCCGCAAGCTCGAGGGGACGGGCCTGCCGCCTATGTAAATCACCGGAATTTAGGTATAATAAAACTTCGAAATTCCCGGAGGAGGATATTCATGGCCTTTAAGATCACAGAAGAGTGCATCAACTGCGGCGCCTGCGAGCCCGAATGCCCCAACCAGGCCATCACGGCGGGTGACGAGATCTACATCATCGACCCCGAGAAGTGCACCGAGTGCGTCGGCCATTTTGATGCCTCCCAGTGCGCGGCCGTCTGCCCCGTGGACGCCTGCGTATCCGACCCCGACCACAAGGAAACCCGTGAGGAGCTGATGGCCAAGTTCCATCGCCTCAAGGGCGCCTGATCTTCAGCTCCTGTCGATCCTGAAAGGATAGAGTCCGCGGCGCGTCCCGAGCGATCTCCGACATGGATGAGGGGAAACCCAGGTTCGGGACGTGGCTTAACATCCTGCTGTTTGTCGTCACGTGCGGCTCGGCCTTTTTCGTCGGTCTGAGCTGGAGCGTCAGCTACATCTACTCCGACCTGCTGACCGAAGGCTCCGGGTTCGCTCCTCCCGCCCAAGCCTACAGCGAACCTCGAGTGATCGGACTGGGCATTGTCTATGCGGCCGTTCTGCTTGTCATCCTTATGGGGCACGAGATGGGCCACTACCTGACCTGCCGCCGCTACGGGCTCCGGGTGACGCTGCCGTATTTCATCCCGGCGCCGACGCTCATCGGCACGCTGGGGGCGTTCATCAGGATCAAGTCCCCCATAACCCGGAAAAAGCACCTGTTCGACATCGGCCTCGCCGGCCCGCTCGCGGGATTTGTACTGGCGATCCCCGCCCTGGTCTATGGCCTTTCCCTGTCCAAGGTCCTGCCGGCCATCCCGCGGGACGAAGCGTTCGTCTTCGGGGAGCCGCTGCTCCTCAAGTTCATCAGCGGCCTCCTGTTCAGCAACGCGCCCCAGGGAAGCGACCTCCTCCTTCATCCCGTGGGGTTTGCCGGCTGGGTGGGCCTGTTGGTCACGGCCTTCAACCTCTTTCCCCTCGGCCAGCTCGACGGCGGGCACGTTGCTTACGCTCTTCTCGGCCCGAAGTCGAAAATCCTGGCCAAAGCCCTCCTGGCTGTGTTTCTGGTCATGGGGGTGCTGTTCTGGTTCGGCTGGATCGTCTGGGCCCTCGTCATCATGCTGATCGGCATGAAACACCCCCGGGTTTCCGACGAACAGGAGAGGCTGTCCGCGCCGCGCCGGGCGCTGGGCTATGTCGCCATAATCATCTTCGCCCTGTCCTTCAGCCCGGCCCCGATCAAGGGGTTCAGCCTGCTCGAAATGGCTAAACAATGGGGGCTCTGAGAGATGCGCCAGCGAGGTTTTTGGGGGCCCGAAAGATTTGCACAAAAAGTGTGGAAAAGATGTGGAAAAGTGCCGATGAACGGGGGGCCAAAATTCGGATTTGCTTGCACATATGACACTTTGCACAAGTTCTCGTCAGTCGCCGCCTGAGGTGCTCCGGATGGCTTATAAACACTTGATTATAATAAAAATAAATGGTACGTCATGAACCGTGCGTTTAGGGAAGTCGAAAACGCTTTTCAGGTTTTACGCCGAAGATTCAGGGAACGAGAGATCCCCCGGCGGGAATTTATCGACCAGCTTAAAAAACTGCGTCTCAGGGACGACCAGGGCCGGTTCTGGATGATCGGCGCCCAAACAGGCCGCTGGTACTATTTTGACGGCCGGGAATGGACTCCGGCCGAGCCCCCGGCCGAGGCGGCCGCCAAGCCCAAATGCTACGCTTGCGGTTTGGAGAATGAGCCCGGCGCGGCGGCCTGCTCGCGCTGCGGCGAAAGCCTCGAGCGCACCGCCGCTCTGTGCCCGAACTGCGGGGCAAAGCTCGCCAGCCCCTTCCAGAAATGCCCCAACTGCAGCCGGGAAGCCGAAGTCTCGCCTTACGCCGAAGAAGCCCTGTTCAAGGGCCGGGAAAAGGGGGGAGAGGAATTCATCTTGAGACGCATCAGCGCCCCCTCGGCGTTCACCGCCTTCGGCGGGCTCGGGCTGATCATAGGGATCGTGGCCGGGGCCTTCGCCGGCGCCGCGGGAAGCCTGTCCGGATTGGCCGGCCGCTTTCCCGATTTCCTGTCGAGCCTTCACGGCACGCTGTTGGGAGGGATCATGTTCGGCGTGGCCGGAGGCGTCGCCGGTTTTCTTGCCGTCGGCCTCTTGGGCTGCGTCCTGGCCCTGATCTTCAACCTGACGGCCTCGGTCACGGGCGGCCTGCGTGTGTCCGCTCGGCTGGCGCCCGCGGAGCCCCAAGAAGAAGAAAAAAAACCGGAGATCTAGCCTGACTTATTCATAAAAAGCGCCTCGTCTTTTTTCCATCTCTCTTTATGCGGCGCTTTTTACCCTTCGGGCGAGCCGATTCGGCCCCATCTGCTTCGTTCTCGGAGTTCGCTGTACCAAAGAGTACCGCTTCACCCCTCGGGCCTCGCATCTGGAGGCCGCCTCGATTCGTGAATAATTCAGGCTCGCCGCCCGGCGGGGCGGATCTATTCGCCCTTCTTGATCCTGGCCAGCGCGTGGGCGATCTGCCCCACGGAGATCGATTCGTCGTTGGGGGAATATCTCTCCGGCACCAGGACCGTGAAACCCTTTTCCAGGAGCGATTCCCGCGCCAGGGAGACAAGCGTCCTGTTGAGGAACACACCGCCGGCCAGGGCGACCGTCGCGACGTCGTAGGCGTCCCGGGACTTGACCGCGACCGCGGTCACCGCGTCGGCCAGGGTGCGATGGAATTTCGGCCCGACCCGGCCGGCCCCGGCTTCTCGCTGGAGTTCCTTGACGATCTCCTTAATGGCGGGAGCAAACGAAACTTCCCAGGGTGACGCTCTATTGTCGATTTCAAACGGATAGCCGGCGCGCGTCCGGCGGCGTGAAACGGCCTCGAGCCTCATCGGCGCCTCGGCCTCGAATTCGACGTGAGGCGGCGCCGCCCCGGCCAGGAACGCGACGGCGTCGAACAGCCGTCCGCAGCTCGAGGTCGGCGGGCTGTTGATACCCTTCTCCATCATTTCGAGGACCAGTCGCGCTTTTTTTCTTTCGACCCTCCGGAATGGCGCAAGTGCCGGTATCTCGTCCCCGAACGCGTCACGGAGGTAGGCGAGGGCCATCCGGGCGGGCTCCCGCGCGGCCGCGTCACCGCCGGGAAGCGGCACGGGCCGGAGACGGGCGATCCTCCTGTATTCGAGATAATTCGCCAGCAAAAACTCGCCGCCCCAGGCCTCGCCGCCCTCTCCGTAACCGAAGCCGTCGAAGGCGACTCCCAAAACATCCCGGCCCGGCGGCACCCCGTGCTCGAGGAGGACGGCGAGGATGTGGGCGAAATGGTGCTGGACCGCGATGTGCCTCAAACCCGAAGCCCGGGCATACCGCGTCGTCCGGAATTCCGGGTGAAGGTCGGAGACGACGACCCCGGGCCGGACATCGAACAGGCGCTCGAGGTGCGCGATCGTCTCCTCAAAGTACCGGTAGTTTCGGTATTCGTCGAGGTCGCCCAGGAACTGGCTCGTCACGATATAGCCGTTCTTATATACGGAAACGGTATCTTTGAGCTCTCCGCCCAGCGCCAGTATCCGGGCGTCGGACTCGAGTTCCTTCGGAACACGCTGGGGGTGGGGGACATAGCCCCTGGCCCGGCGCACGAAAAGCGGGCGGCCGTCGACGACCTTCATCACGGAATCGTCCGCGCGCGTCTCGATCGGCCGGTCGTGCGTCAGCAAGAAGTCGCAGAGATCGGATATGCCCTCGCTTTCGTCCTTGGCGATGGGCGCGTCCTTCCTGTTCGAGCTCGTGGCCACGATCAACCCGAGCCGCTGGAGAAGGAGATGATGGAGCGGCGTGTAGGGGAGCATGAACCCGACCTCGTCGAGGTGGGGCGCGATCCCGGGGATGTCTTTTTTCTTCCTGAGGAGAACGATCGGACGGGCGGGGGAGAGAAGCTCGCGCCTCTCTTCGGGGCCGACGGACGTGAACTCCCGCACCGTCTCGAGGTCCCGGGCCATGAGCGCCAGCGGCTTCGTTTCCCTTCGCTTGAGGCGGCGTAGCTTCCGGACGGCCGAGGCGTTCCGCGGGTCGCAGACAAGGTGGAAGCCGCCAAGCCCCTTGACCGCGAGGATTTTCCCCGCCCGGATGAGCTTCGCGGCCTCATCGATCCCGCCCGGCACAACAGTCCCCGTCCGGGCCCGCTCGAGCCTCACGCGCGGGCCGCAGACAGGGCAGGCGATGGGCTGGGCGTGGTAGCGGCGGTCCCGGGGATCCTCGTATTCCTTCTTGCAGTCGGCGCACATGTCAAACCCGGCCATCGTCGTGTTGGCCCGGTCGTAGGGGAGCGAGCGGACGATGGTGTAGCGCGGGCCGCAGTCCGTGCAGTTCGTGAAAGGATACCGGTAACGGCGCTCGCCGGGAGACATGATCTCCTTACGGCAATGGGCGCAGGTCGCGATGTCGGGGGAGATGAACACGAAACTCGGCCCGCCCGTTGTCTTTCTGATCTCGAACAGGCGGCAGCCCACGGCGCGCGCCGGCCGGACGCCGAGCTTCTCGAGGCGCGCGAGGGGCGGTTTCTCCGACTCCAGGGCGGCGACGAACCGCCCGAAATCCGCCGGCTTTTCGGATTCAAGGTGGATTTCCACCCCGCGGCCGATGTTCCGGACCCAGCCGCGGTAGCCGAACCTCTCGGCCAGCCTGAAGACGAACGGCCGGAACCCGACGCCCTGGACCACTCCGAAGGCGGTGACGTCGACGGCGTCCGTCGTCCCGCGGGACGCGCCCCGCGCTTCCGCCGCCGGACTAGCTCTTTTCCGGCTCATGGTTCCGGCCCCGGGCGGCTTCCAGGCTGTAGGAGCAGCCGCAGTAGTCCTGGCGGTAGAGGTTCATGCCCCGGCTCAGGGCGACGCTCTTTTTGAACCCGTCTTTTTTCTTAAAATCAGCCTCGAGGAAAGAGACGCCGCGCCGTCGCCCGAACATCCGGCCGATGCGGTTGAGCGCGCCCGCTTTCTTCCAGGGGCTGAGGCTCATGACCGTGGTGAACGCGTCGAACCCCTCGGCCGCGGCGCGGATCGCGGTCCGCTCGAGCCTCACGGCGTAGCAGATGTCGCACCGCCGGCCTTTCTCCGGCTCGTCCTTGAATTTCGCGGTCAGGGCCAGCCAGCGGGCGTCGTCGTAGGGCCCCACGAGAAGCGGGACGCCGAGGTCCCGGGCCACCTTCCGGGCGTCCGCCAGCCGCAGCGTGTATTCCTCCGCCGGGTGGATGTTCGGGTTGTAAAAGAAGGCGGCGGGATCATAGTCATCCTTGAGCAGCCCGATGACGTAGGCGGCGTCGGGGGCGCAGCAGACATGAACGAGGATCCGCGGCTTGGGCACGTGCCTATTGTATTCTGGATGAGGAACCCGGTAAAGCGCTGGCGGGGCGTCAGCGGAGGGGCGGCGGGATCAGGGCTCTGTCACCGCCCGAGAGCGTTTCGATCCGGTGGAGGAGGGTCTCGATCCGGCCGTTCACCTCGTCGAGCTCCAGGTAGAACGGGGCGAGCGCCGGGCTGTCGCTCCGCTTCTCCTCGAGGAGGCGGCCCAGGCCGAGGTAAAGCTCCTGCTGCTCCGCCTCGACGGCCTTGATCCTGTCCTGGATCCTCTCTTTTCTCCTCGACAGGGACCGGATCTCCTTTTCGACCTCGCGCCGCTGCGCCGCGCCCTCGGCCTCGATGGCCTTGATGGCGTCCTGGTGCTGCCGGATCCTTTTGCGTGTCTCTTCCCGGTCGCGCTCGATGTCATCGAGCTGCCTGGCCAGCTCGCCGTCCTGCTTCAGCCGCTTCAGGGCTTTTTCTTCCTCGCGCTTCCGTTTCAGCAGGTCATCGAAGGGCTTCATCAGGGCCGCTTCGACGTCCCGCTTCTTTCTGTACAGGGCGGCGAGTTCGTCCCGGCGGGCGTGCTCCTTCTCGGCTTCGGCCAGTGTATCCTGCCATTCCTTCTGGGCGGCGTTTCTCTCGGCGAGCAGGTTCTTGAGCTGGGCGAACAGGCTCTCGCTTCCCGGGATCCTGACGTCCTCGCCCCAGGCCCGCTCCCCGATCTTTTTCAGGGCGCCGGCCCTGATCTGACGCTCCTTCTTGAGCTTATACTTGATCTGGAGAAGCACCGACCGCCGCCGGGCGCCGGCGAGAAAAGCGCTAAGGCGCATGCGCAGGCGCTTGTCGCGGAGAAAGATGAAGGATACGAGAAGAAGAATAAAGCACAGCATCAGCCAGAAGACCCAGTAGGGAAGGCCTTCCCGGGCGATGGACGGCATGGCCTGGACGGCGACGAGACCCAATGATCCCTCCTCGGACGGCCCGAGACGATGAGAAGGTTTTAGACCGAATGCGCCCGAGATGTCAACGCTTTTTCGCCGCTATATTTGGCCGCGAAATTGCAAAATCTGGGCGCTGTGCTATAAAATATAGAACTTGGAGTTGTTGAAAGATGCACAAAAACGAACCCCAGCGGCGCGTCCGGATCGTTTCGACCGGTTTCTATGCGCCCGAGAAGATCCTGACGAACGCCGACCTCGAGAAGATGGTCGACACGACCGACGAGTGGATCGTCACCCGGACGGGCATGAAGGAGAGGCACATTGTCGCCCCGGACCAGGCGACTTCCGACATGGTGCTCATCGCCGCCCGCCGGGCGCTCGAGAACGCCCGTCTCGAGGTCAAGGATATCGACGTCATCATCGTGGCCACGGTCACGCCCGACACCCTGTTTCCGGCAACGGCCTGCTGGGTCCAGCAGGGGCTCGGGGCAAAGCAGGTCGCCGCCTTCGACATCGCGGCCGCCTGCTCGGGTTTTCTTTACGGAATGATCACGGCGGAAGCGCTGATCGTGAGCGGCGCCGCCCGAAGGGTGCTCCTCGCGGGCGCCGAAACCCTGACCCGGGTCACGAACTGGGAGGACCGCAACACCTGCGTGCTCTTCGGCGACGCCGCCGGCGCCGCCGTCCTCGAGGCCAGCCATGACGACTCCGGCATCCTCTCCCATTACTGGAAATCCGACGGCGCGTTGGGCGGCATGCTCCTTCAACCGGCCGGCGGCTCGCGGCTCCCGGCCTCGGCCGAAACCGTCGAGAAAAAGCTCCACACGCTCCAGATGAGGGGTAACGAGGTCTTCAAGCACGCCGTCAGGCGCATGAGCGAGGCGTCCGTGGAGGTCCTGAAGCGGGCGGGGCTGGGCACGGACGATATCGACTGGCTGATCCCGCACCAGGCCAACATCAGGATCATCGAGGCCACGGGGGAGCGGCTGGGTGTGCCCAAGGAAAAAATCTACGTCAACGTCCACAAGTACGGGAATGTCTCGTCCGCCACGATCCCCATCGCCCTGAGCGAGCTCGACGGCGAGGGAAAGCTCGAAAAAGGGGACGTCATCGTAATGAGCGCGTTCGGGTCGGGGTTGACCTGGGCCGCGGTCGCTTACCGCTGGTAACCGCCGGCCGCCGGAGCTCCCCGCGCGCCGTCGCCTCCGGGCTTATTCCGCGATCAGGCGGTTGAATATCCGGAGCATCTCCTCTTTATCCATCGCCCGGACGATCTTGTCCCGGATCCGCCCTTTCTTGTCGATCACGAAGGTGGTCGGGATGAACTGGCCGGGCTGGAAGTCGTCGAGGAGCTTTCCGGTCTGGACCTTCGTTTCGAGGACGACGGGATAGTTGATCTTGTACTGCTCTACGAAGGCCTGGACAACGCTTTTGTCCTTGGTGTCGAGGGAGATCCCCAGGATCTCGAGCCCCTTGGACTTGTGGGTCGTCGTGACATCGACGAAGTCGGGGATCTCGGCCCGGCAGGGAGGGCACCAGGTCGCCCAGAAATTGAGGAACAGGACCTTGCCCTTGTACTGGGCCGAGGTGATCGTCTGGCCGTTGAGGTCGACGACCGTAAAATCGGGCGCCTGAGCATCCGCGGTCTGGGCGGCGCACGAGCCGGCCAGACCGACCAAAGCTGTCAGCAGGACGGCGGCCACGGCGCCTATCGGCATAAACTTTTTCATGATCTTCTCCTCTGTTGGATCTTTATTTTATTATAGAGTTTATGCCCGCTGTTTTCAACTTGCCTTGACACCGGGCGGCGGCCGCGGCTATATTTTCGCTTTACCCGGCAAGGAGTTCAGGATGGGCGTGTCGTGACCAACGAACAGCGCTTGAGACGTCTCAAGAGCCGGGGCGTGGCGATCATCGATCCGCGTTCGACGCACGTTGCCGAAAACGTGAACCTGGAGTGGATCGAGCCCGGCGCCAGGATCCACGGGGGCTGCCGCATCGCCGGGAAATGGACTTTCATCGGGAAGGGGACGACGATCGGCCGGGAGGGACCGGCCGCCGTCGAGGATTGCGCCATCGGCCGCGACGTCGAGCTCAGAGGGGGCTCATTTCGAAGCTCGGTTTTTCTCGACAGGTCGGGCATGGGCCCCGGCGCTCACGTCCGGGCGGGCTGCCTCCTCGAGGAGGAAGCGAACGGCGCTCACACGGTCGGGCTGAAGCATTCGATCCTGTTCCCGTTCGTCACGCTGGGCAGCCTGATCAATTTTTGCGATTGCCTGATGGCCGGCGGGACCGGCCTCCAAAACCACGGCGAAGTGGGGAGCTCTTATATCCACTTCAACTTCACACCGAACCAGGACAAAGCGACGCCGTCCTTGATCGGCGATGTGCCCAGGGGCGTGATGCTCGATCAGCGGCCGGTCTTCCTCGGCGGGCAGGGGGGGCTGGTGGGGCCGGCCCGGGTCGGTTTCGGGTCCGTTATCGCAGCGGGGATCGTCTGCAGGGCGGATGTGGGCGAGAACGTGCTGGTCGCGGGAGTCAAACAGGAGCCGAAAGAATCGCCCTATAGGGCGGGGATCTACGTCCAGATCAGCAGGAAGGTCAAAAACAACATCAGCTACATCGCCAACCTCGTGGCGCTCAAGGCGTGGTATGCCGATGTCCGCTCGCGATTTCTGCACCCCGTCTTGCTTCAAAAAGCCGTCGCGGTTTTAAACGGAGCCTTGGCTGAGCGCGTTTCCCGGCTGAAAGAGCTGGCGGAGAAGATGCCCGGCTCAGCGGCAGGGCTCAAAGGCGTTAAAATAGCGGGGATTGATAAGGTCATAAAGCAGCAGAATGAATTCCAGGCCGCGTGGCCGAAGCTTGAGGACCTGCTGAGTGGGTTCGCCGAAAGCAACGGACAGAGCGGTAATGTGCTCAGGGATGATTTTCTGAACCGGCTGGCCAAGACGGCGGGCAGAGATTATATCAGCGCCATCCAGGCGCTCGATGCCGGCGCCAAACGGCAAGGAACGGAGTGGCTCTCGGCGATCGTCGCCGCTGTCGAGAATGGGGCCCTAACCATCCTACCTTCCTTCTGACCGGGGGAGCTCCCGCCAACTGCCGTTCGCATGTTCGTTCCTTTGAATCTTCATTGACAGGGACATCGGGACTCGCTACCATCCTCAGACGTTCGATGGTGCGCGTTTCGCCGGGGCGGAGCTGAATGACCAAGGCTGCCATGACTGCCGAAATCCATAAGGCCCTTTCTATTGTCATACGGTGCTTAAAACGAGAGGGCTATGGAAGAATTCAGTACTTTCCTAAAGGTCGAGGCGGATACTTAGCCCACGAATTCTTAGTGCTGCGTTCTTTTTTACTGAAAGATAATGTCAGTCTCTTTAGGACGTCGGGCCTGCACGCGGTCTATGAGAGATTGATGCGCGGTGTCTATCCGAAGCTCTATGATCTCTATGGGCTTTTCTTCCGCTGTGAGGAGTCTCCTCTGGCGGTTTTCCGCAAGTTCTTCGATCAAGATGAGATCGATCTCCTGAGAAGGGATGGCCTCCTCGCGTGCGCCGACGAACGATGCCGCAGCCGTTATCGATTTGTTCCCGTTGATGACCTGATGATGATCAGCAGCCCCGATAGTGATGCCGCTGATCCCGATTATCTTCCCATTGAAGGCGATGCGGTCATTTTATGGCACTGGCTCAAGAGATCGCTGGACAAACCGGCGAAGGACGCGCTGGAGATCGGCTGCGGCACGGGCTTTCTGTCAATCTGGATGGCACGGATTGCACACACCGTGACCGCGACCGATATCAATGAGCGGGCACTGGAATTGACCCGATGGAATGCCGGAATTAACGGGATTGAAAACGTGCTGACTCTGAAATCGGATGTCTACTCTGATGTCCGGGGAAAATTCGACCTGATCCTTGCCAACCCGCCGTTTATATTTCTTCCGCACGAGTGTGCCGGGAAAAAGTTTATATACGGAGGGCACCTGGGCCTGGAAATAGTGGAAAAAATATTGGTTGGCCTTGACCAGCACCTCAACGACAAAGGGATTTCGTACATATTGGCCATGTCTTATATCAGTGATAACGGCATCGACGCACTGTCCGAGTTGGTAAAAAGCATGTTCCACGGAAAGCCCTATTCCATCACTCTTCAACAGCTTGATTATTTGCCCCTGCCGATAAAATATTCCTCATTTTACAGAAAGAACCGAATCTCTTATTCGATCCTCTACTTGATCAGGATCCAAAGAGGGGAGGCTTACGAATTCGCCCATATTCCCATTGGCGGCGTTTCTAAAGCCATAGGCCATCTCAAGATCAGGCGATTGAAATCAAGGTCCGCTGCGCCGCGCTGAACCCTGCCGCGGCGATAACGCCGATTTCTATTTCTGTTCGGCGCGCTTGAGCAGCCGCTCCCAGCTCTTGTCCACCTCATCCTGCATATGCTGGATCTCCTCGTCCTTGAGGTGGCGGAAGCGGCCCTGGAGCCGGAGGTAGTCGGCGATCGGCTTTTTCTCGCGCGGCTTGACGTTGATCGTGTATGTCTCGCCGTTCTCGATCTCGTAGAGGGGAAAGCTGCAATTCTGGACGACCATCCGGCCGAACTTGACCGTATCCTCCGGCCGGCTCTTCCAGCCCGTGGGGCAGGGCGCGTAGATGTGGAAAAACCGCGTCCCCTTGATCTCCTTGGCCTTCTTCATCTTCTTGACGAGGTCCTCGGGGTAGCTCGTGTTGGCCGTCGCCTGGTAGGGGATGCGGTGGGCGGCCATGATGGCGTCGATGTCTTTCTTCGGCCGGTCCTTGAAGTGCTTGACGGGCGTCGTCGTCGTCCAGGCGCCATAGGGCGTCGCGCTCGAGCGCTGGATGCCCGTGTTCATATAGGCTTCGTTGTCGTAGCAGACGTAGATGATGTCGTCGTTCCGCTCGGCGGCGCCGCTCAGCGCCTGGATGCCGATGTCGAACGTCCCGCCGTCGCCCGCCCAGGCCACGACCGTCGTCTCGGTGTCGCCCACCATCTCGAGCCCCGCCTTGAGCCCCGAGGCCGACGATGCGGCCGTCTCGAAAGCGCAGTGGAAAACGGGGACGCCGAGCGACGAGTGGGGGAAGGCGCCGTCGATGACCGACCAGCAGCAGGCCGGGATGCAGAGGGCCGTCTTCTGGCCCAGGGCCTTGAGGACGTAGCGCATGGCGAGCGTCGCGGCGCAGCCCTGGCAAGCCAGGTTGCCGGGGGTCATCAGCTCCTCGACGGGGAGGCTCAGCTTCATCGTCTTCTCTTTCTTCATCGCTTCACTCCTATCCACGAGATCTCCCGGTCGGGCTTGGGCTGGGAGAGCGTTTGCCGCGCGATCTCCCTGAAGGAGTCGACGGTGATGTCGCGGCCGCCCAGGCCGGTGATGAAGCCGAACAGCGGCGCGTTGTGGTCGTGGCCGTAAAGCGCCGATTTGACCTCCTGGTAGAAGATGCCGTGATGGCCGTAGCTGATATTCCGGTCGACGACGGCGACCTTTTTGGCCTTGCCGAGGATCTCGCGGACCGCTTCGAAGGGGAAGGGCCGGAAGACCTTGATCCTGAGGTTGCCCGCCTTGAGGCCGTCCCGGCGGAGGGCGTCGACGGCCACCCGGGCGGTGTAGCCCGCGGTTCCCGAGGTGACGAGGACGATCTCGGCGTCTTCGCAGCGGTAATCCTCGACGAGACCGAGGTAGCGGCCGAACGCTTTTTCGAATTCGCGTCCGGTCTCCTCGATCAGGGCGGGCGCTTTCTCCATGTCGACCTGGAGCTTGTACCGGAGCTCGAAATAGTTCTCGGGTCCGGTCAGGCCGCCGAACGCGTGCGGGTCGGCGGGCGTCACCCGGAAAGGCGGGTTGAACTTGGGCAAGTAGGCGTCCACTTTATCCTGGTCGGGGATCTCCACGACTTCGTAGGTGTGCGAGAGGGCGAAAGCGTCCAGAATAACCATGCTCGGGATCATCAGGGTTTCCGATACCTTGAAGGCCTGGATGACCGTGTCGAGCACTTCCTGGTTCGAGGCGCAGTAGAACTGGAGCCAGCCCGTGTCGCGCTGGGAGAGGCTGTCGTTCTGATCGGTCCAGATGCTCCAGCCGGGCGCCATGGCGCGGTTGATGTCCCCCATGACGATGGGGTTCCGGCCGCCCGACGCCCAATGCAGAAGCTCATGCATCAGGGCCAGGCCCTGGGCCGAGGTCGCGGTGAAGGTGCGGGCGCCGGCCATCGAGGCGGCGATGCTGGCGGCCATGGCCGAGTGCTCGGACTCGACCTTGATGAACTTGGCGTCGAGCGTTTTCGAGGCGCACATCTCGGAGAGAAGCTCGACCACCTGCGTCTGGGGCGTGATCGGGTAGGCGGCGATGACCTGCGTCCGGGCCAGCGCGGCGCCCCAGGACAGGGCGTGGTTTCCCATGATCACTTTCTTCATCTCTTTTCCTCCACCATGGCGATGCACTTGGTGGGGCATTCCTCGGCGCAGATGCCGCAGCCTTTGCAGTAGTCGTAGTTGACCGCCGGGAACTCGTCGATGATCTCGATCGAGACATCGGGACAGAATTTCCAGCAGATGCCGCACTGAATGCAGGCCGCGAGGTCGATGACCGGCCGGATGTTCCGCCAGGCTCCCGTCTTGTTGTAGAGCATGGAGCCGAGGGACATCGGGACCATCGGGACATCCTTCTCGGAAGTGAAGGTGATCTTTTCGGCTTTTTTCCTGTCTCTCATCGGATTCCTTTCGGCTCAGAGAAGCCGCTCGGCCTTGCCGTAGGCTTCCTCGGCGGCGGCGACGTTGGCCTCCGCCTTCACCGGCACCCCCTCGGCGACGGCCGCGGTGAGAGAATCGAGGCGCGTCAGGTTCAGGATCTTGACGATGGCGCCGACCATGGCCGTGTTGACGATGGGCGCGGCGAGCGACCCCAGCTTGTGCCTGACGGCGATCCCGTTGGCGTTGACCGTGGCCACCCGGAATCTGGGCGCATAGGCGAAATCCGCCGGCTTCTTGTCGGAGTTGATGATGATCACGCCGTTGTCCTTGAGGCCTTCGGTGATGTCGATGACTTCGACGAGCGTCGGGTCGACGACGACGACGTGGTCCGGGGTGTAGATCCGGCTCTTGTCGTAGATCGGCCCGCTGTCGATCCGGATGAACGAGTAAACCGGCGCTCCCCGCCGCTCGACCCCGAACTCGGGATAGGCCTGGACGTAGTTACCCTCTTTGGCCAGGGCGTCCGCCAGAATTTTCGACGCGACCACCGTTCCCTGACCGCCGCGGCCGTGGAATCTGATCTCGACCATTACAGCTCAAACTCCTTGACGCGGTGCGAATGGCACTGGATGTTGACCGCCGCCGGCATCGAGGCGATATGGCAGGGGTAGGATTCGACGTGGACGGCGAGCGCCGTGATGCGTCCCCCCATGCCCTGGGGGCCGATGCCGAGCATGTTGATCCTCTCGAGCAGCCGCTTCTCCAGGTCGGCGTAGAAGGGATCGGCGTTGTGCGAGCCGAGGGGGCGCCGCAGCAGCGCCTTCTTGGCCAGCCAGGCGGAATATTCGAAGTTCCCGCCCACGCCCACGCCGACGATAATCGGCGGGCAGGGGTTCGAGCCGCCCTTGTCGGCCGTTTCGACCACGAAGTCCTCGATGCCCTCGAGGCCCGCGGCCGGCGGGAACATCCGGATGGCGCTCATGTTCTCGGCGCCGCCGCCCTTGGCGATGAACGAGATCTTGAAGACGTCGCCGGGGACGAGATCCCAGTGGATATAGGCGGGGGTGTTCGTGCCCGTGTTTTTGCGGCGGACCGGGTCCTCGACGACCGATTTCCGGAGGTACCCCTCGGCATAGCCGAGCCGCGTGCCCTCGTAGATGGCATCGCGGAGGCTTTCCAGGCCGTCGGTTTTCTCGAACCTGACGTCCTCGCCCAGCTCGACGGCGAAAACCGCGAGGCCCGTGTCCTGGCAGAGGCCGAGCCTCTCCTCGCGGGCGATATCGGCGTTCTCCAGCATCTGCTTGAAGACCTCCTGGCCGGCCGGAGATTCTTCCTTGGCGGCCATGTCCTTGATGACGGCCAAAACGTCGTCCTGGAGCTCGAAATTGGCTTCCTGGACGAGGTTCTTGATCTTGTCCCTGACATCGGTAAGCTTGATGGTTTTCAAGAGATACCTCCTCGCCGTGGTTTGGAGATGGATGAGTGTCCTAGTTTAAGACGGGCAAGGGGAGGTGTCAAGCGTAGGGAACGGCGCCGGGCGGCGGCGATGATCAGGTTCGTTTCTTGAACTCGATGGCGACCGACAGCCAGACTTTGACCCTGATCCCCTTGACCACGGCGGGCTCGAATTCCCACTGCTGGACGGCCCGGACAGCGGCCTGGTCGAACCCGGCGTACGCCTTCATGCCTTTTGCGATCTCGGTTTTGACCACGGATCCGGTCTCCGAAACCAGCGCGTTCACCATGACCGTGCCTTCGACCATCTTGGCTCCGACGGAGTTCGGATAAACGGCGGGGACGCGCTTGAGCGCCATGGGCGGCGTATCCACGAACTCGAGCGGGACGATATCCCCCTCTTTAAGGTCGTCGAGATTGACGGCGGGGTTCGTGGAGACGGGAGGCTCGGGGGCAGGGGCCTTGGGCTCCGCCGTATTCTCTCCCGGACTCTTCTCCGACGACGAAGTGCCCGCGTTCGTCTCCGCCGCCTGAGGAGTCTCCTCGGCCTCTCCCGGAAGGGGTTCTCTCTGGGGCTGGGCGATGCCGTAATAGGCCAACAGCTTCTCCATGGCCGGCCTGGCCGACTCATGGATCCCCAATTTCGAAAGTCCCTCATCCCCCATGATCGCGGCGGCCGCCTGCAAGCTCTTTTCCGAAGCTTCGATATCCTTGGAATAATACCGGCAGATGCCGAGATAAACGTGGGCTTTGGCCATCAGCGTTTTGTTCCCGCCGAGCCCGAAGGCCGCGATCTCGAAGTCCCGGGCCGCTTCCGCGTAATTCCTGGCCAGGAACGACTTCTCCGCTTTTTCGAGGAGGTTCGTGTAGAAAGGGTCGATTTGTCCGGCGGCGTGTGCCGCGATCGAGCCAAAGAGCGCGCAGGCGAGGATCGCGGCCTGAAGAATCCGACGCCGTGACGTCTTCATGGACATGACTGCGCTCTATATCCTAATCCTTGGCCTGATTCCCGTGCCGATTATTCTTAAATATAGCTCTCTCCCTGGGATTTGTCAAAGAAACGGCCCTGCTCAAGAGCTTGGTCCCAGCACTCGGGCCGATAACTAAAAGCCGCCATCAGGAATGCTGATGGAGAGTCTTGTCCAGCCTGAAAGGGCCGGATTCGAGTCCTTTTCGTACAGCCAGAAGCCGGGTGAGGCAGAGCCCGCACCGAAGGCAACGGCCAAGGTGGAATCATGGCCCTTTCCATAATAGTCGCCCTTGATTGCAGAAACTTAGAATGTAGGCGCCGTTGACGAACGGGCTCAGACTGCCGCCGGCCGAAAAGTCGTAGATACGTAGGCCCCGCCCGAAGCCAGCGGGAGAATGATTTCCTCATCCCCGCCGTCTGTCCCATCCTGATCGAATGTCTCGAGTGCCGTTGAGCTCGAGGCCATCTGCTCAGCTGTGATCAGCGTCCAGGTGAATCCGTCGCCGTTCCAGTTCCCCGCGATACAGGCCGCCGTTCTCATCCTCGGCCAGCAATTCAAGCGGCGGCGTCATCGGCGAATTGGACCTCCTTAACGAATTTGGCGCTCATAGAGCTGATCTGGAACCAACTCTTGTCGGCACCCTTGCAGAGCCAGAGGCCGAGGCTCCCGAAATCGGCGACCAGAGTCCTCGGCGCCGGCGGGATCGATGAAATGGGCCGACACGTAACTTCCGTCGGCGTTCTCGGTCCCCGTCAGCTGTTCGTAAGACCACGTGTCGCCGGCGGCCGACTTGCTGATGGTCCAGACTCCGACTCCGGGGAAGCTCCAACATCCCTCCTCGTGACCGGCTTCCCCGAGGTCCGTCCGGAGGCCGTTATAAGGGTCCAATCCCGACAATTGGGTCCAGCTCAGGTCGTCCCAATCATAACGCCATACACCCAGGGCGCCGAAATCGACCTGGATTTCCTGCCTCGAGTCGAAGTCATCATCGACCGCGAATAGACCTTGGGCATCGGCGACGGAAAGCTGCGTCCAGGCGCCCAGGTCCCAGTACCACAGGCCGGTCGTCCCGAAATCAAAGACGGCCTCTTCGTCAGCGATGCCGTCGGCGAGCACGGAGATCATGGCCTCCGGGTTGAGGCTTGATTGCGAGTACCAATGGCCCCCATCATAATACCAGACGCCGGCGGAACCGAAGTCGACGATGATCTCGTCCTGTGGGTCGAGACTATCGAAGTTGCCCATGATCGCGCTATTTGTACCCGAGCGAGCTGTTATCAGGGTAATTGGGAATATCTTGGCCGAACGACGGCGCCGCCAGGAATGCAGCAAGGGCAATGATCCAAATGGTTTTTTTCATGTTGTTCATTTCTCCTCGCCCGTCGCTCTTGGCGCCTAACTGGCTCAATGGTTTTCTGCCTTATTCAATACCGCGTATCCTGGGGGTTGTCCATCCCTCTTAAGAAGGATTTTTAGTTCCGATTGAAATTCTATGCAGTGAGAAGAATAAACGATCTCCACGAATTTTCTGTCATTTTAAATTGATGGCCAGGAGCTTGAGCTCGGTCATCTCCTCGATGGCGTAGCGGACGCCCTCGCGGCCGGTCCCCGATTCCTTCATGCCGCCGTAGGGCATGTGATCGACACGGAACGTGGGAACGTCGTTGACGATGATACCGCCGACGTCGAGCGCCTCATATGCCTCAAAAGCTTTGGGCAGGCTCCTGGTGAAGACCCCCGCCTGAAGGCCGTAGGCCGAATCATTGACGGATTCAAGGGCCTTAGAGAAATCCGAGTACGAGGAGACGACGACGACCGGCGCGAAGGCCTCGAGGCGGGAGATCCGCAAGTCGGGGGCGACGTTTTCGAGGACCGTCGGCTCGAACATGGCGCCCTCTCTTTTGCCCCCGTAAGATATCCGTGCCCCCCTGCCGACCGCCTCCTGGATCCATTCTTCCGTCTGGTTCGCCGCCTCCACCGTGATCATCGGGCCGATGTCCGTCGTCTCATCGAGGGGATCGCCTATTCTGAGTTTCATCGTGATCTCGACGAGATCCTCCAGGAATTGGGCGTAGATCTTGTCGTGGAGGAAAAGCCGCTGGACAGAAATGCAAACCTGGCCGCTGAAAGCGAACGACCCCGCGACGATCCGGCGCAGGGCGAACTCGAGGTCCGCGTCCGGCTCGACGATGACGGCCGCGTTCCCCCCGAGCTCGAGAGTGACCTTTTTCTTGAAGGCTTTTCTCTTGAGCTCCCAGCCGACGGCCGGGCTCCCGGTGAAGGTCACTTTCTTGACGACGTCGTCCGTCAGCAGGCTTTCCGACTCCTGATATCCCGCGGGGATGACATTCAGCCCGCCCGGCGGGTAGCCGGCTTCCGTAACGATCTCCCCGAGAAGAAGTGACGTGATCGGCACCTGAGACGCCGGCCGGAGAACCACCGTGTTGCCGCAGGCGAGAGCGGGCGCGACCTTGTGCGCCACCAGGTTGAGCGGAAAGTTGAACGGCGTTATGGCCGTAACGACGCCGATCGGGAAGCGCCGCGTGATGCCCCACCGCCCCGGAGTTTGGGCGCTCAGGTCGAGCGGAATGAATTCGCCCCCCAGCCTCTTGGCCTCTTCCGAGGCGATGTCGAAGGTCATGACGGCCCGGTCGACTTCGGTGCGGGCGTCCCGGATGGTCTTTCCCGATTGAAGCGTTATGGAACGGGCGAATTCCTCTTTTCGATCCCGGATCCCGGCCGTAATCCTCTCCAAGACCGTCGAGCGCTCGTGGCTCGACATCCGGCGCGTTGTCTCGAAGGCCTTATGCGCCGCCGCCAGCGCCTCCTCGACCTGCCGCTTCTCCGCAAAATGGACCCGGCCGACGACCGCGTGGTCGTAAGGAGACTTGATTTCCCTGACGTTCTTGGCTGCCTGCCATCGGCCGTTGATCAGAAGCCTGTGCTCATTCATGACGTCCTCCAGTCCGGGCCGGTTTTATCGATGACTGGGCGATTTCATGTAATAGGATGCGTAGAGCCTCTTGAGCATCAGGGCGTCTTTTTCGAGGTTCGGGCTCTCGCAGACGACGAGCCCCGCGCCCCCGACGTCGTTGAGCACCTGCACCAGGCTGTCGTAGTTGAAGTCCGACCGCCGGAGGTCGAGGTGCCGGATCTCGCCTTTCTCTCCATAGAGGATCCCCGCGACATGAACGTGAAGGTTTTCCATGGCGGGCCGGCCCAGCTTTTTTTCGACCTTCCTCATGATCTTCTGGAAATAGCGGTAGGAGTTGGCGCCCCGGTCGCGGGCATGGATGTGGGAGAAATCGAGGCAGGGGAGGAGCCCGTCGAGCTCCTTGCAGAGCATGAGGGTCTCGTCCAACGAGCCGAATTGGCTCTGCCGGCCCATGGTCTCGGGCCGCAGGGTGACCGGGTTTTTCTCGGACCTCAGGATCGACAGCACGTTCTGGAACCCGGTCTTGATGTTCTCATAGGTTTTCTCGGGCGTTTCCTGGCCGTAGTAACCCGGGTGGACGACGACGGACCGGGCGCCGAGAAGATGGGCCAGCCGGGCGGACCCGATCAGGCGTTCCTGGCTGGCGAGCCTCGTCCCCATTTCGGGGGAGCTGAGGTTGATGTAATAGGGAGCATGGACGCTCAGCCGGATGCCCACTTCTTCCGCCCTCCTGCCGATCTCGCGGGCGGTGTCGTTCTTCATCCTCGTGCCCTTGACGAACTCGACCTCGAGACAATCGAGACCGAGCTTCTTGACGTGGTCGATGGCGGCGAGGGTCGAGGAGGCGGGGGTCGAGAGCGGCACGCCGGCGGTCCCGAACAGCAGCCGCTTAGAAGCAGAAATCATCAGCCTTTCCTTTCGATTTCAGGAACTGGCTGACGATGCGCATGGCGCAGTATTCGCCGCACATGGAGCAGGCCGCGGATTTGGTCTGGCGCTTCTTTCGGATCTCGTCGAACTTATAGGGATCGATGACGAGCTTCCGCTGGGCGGGCCAATCGAGCTTTTTCCGCGCCCGGGACAGGGCCAGGTCGCGGGCCGCCGCGCCCTTGACGCCCTTGACGATGTCGGCGGCGTGGGCCGCGATCTTGGAGGCGACGAGGCCCTCGCGGACGTCCTCGATCGAAGGCAGTCCGAGGTGCTCGGCGGGCGTCACATAACAGAGGAAATCCGCGCCGGCCGCGGCGGCGATGGCCCCGCCGATGGCGGAGACGATGTGGTCGTAGCCCGGGGCGATGTCGGTGACGAGGGGGCCGAGGACATAGAACGGCGCCCCGCGGCAGACACGCTTCTGGAGCTTGATGTTCATCTCGACCTGGTCGAGCGGAACATGCCCCGGCCCTTCGACCATGACCTGGACGCCGGCGTCCCAGGCGCGCTCGACGAGCTCGCCGAGCGTCAGGAGCTCTTCGATCTGGGGGCGGTCGGTGGCGTCGATGATCGACCCCGGCCGGAGACCGTCGCCAAGGCTCAGGGTGACGTCGTAGCGGCGGGCGATATCGAGAAGCCGGTCATAATTGGCGTATAGCGGGTTTTCCTGGCCGTGGTGGAGCATCCAGGCGAGGTGGAAGGCGCCGCCGCGGGATACGATGTCGGCGACGCGGCCCTGCTTCTTGAGACGCTCGATGGCTTTTTGCGTCAGGCCGCAGTGGACGGTCACGAAATCGACCCCTTCCTGGGCTTGGGACTCGATCGCCGCGAACAGGTCGTCGACGGTCATGTTGATGATCGAGCCGCGGCGGGCGATGGCGGAGATGGCCGCCTGATAGATGGGGACGGTGCCAAGGGGGAAGGGGGAGCGGGCGAGGATGCGGCGCCTGATCTTCCTGATGTCGCCGCCCGTGCTCAGGTCCATGATGGCATCGGCGCCGTGGCGGACGGCGATGTCCACTTTTTTGAGCTCGTCCGCGACCCGCGGAAAATCGGCGGACGTTCCGATGTTGACGTTGACCTTTGTGCTGAGCCCGAGGCCGATGCCGGCGGCCGGGCAGGGGAGTGGATGGGGTTGAAGGGGATGATGACTTTCCCCTGGCTGATCAAAGCCGCCAGAGTCCGGCCGTCGATATTTTCGGCCTTGGCCACGGCCTTCATCGCCTTGGTCAGGCGTCCCCGTCGCGCGCTTTCGAGCTGTGTCATGTCCATCGCATCTAATAGATTACATTCCCGGTTCGAATATTACAATACGAAGTCGTCCTTCGATAGGCCGGCGGGAACACCCAGCCCGGCGCGGCAAGTCCATTTGCGGGAATCGGGTCGACCGGTGGTTCTTGGGCGGCGACCAGAGGGGCCTTTTATTCCGGATCGTCCGGGCTGATCCGGCTCCAGGTCCCCTGGTTCCACAGCCAAAGGCCCAGGCCCCCGAGGTCGGCGATGATCTCGTCCCGGCTGTCTCCATCGAGGTCGCCCGTCAAGATAAGGTCGGGGTCCGATCCGTTCAGTTGAGACCAGGCTCCTGCGTTCCAGACCCATATCCCGGCCGGTCCGAAGTCGGCCGCTATCTCGTCCTGCCCGTCACTGTCTATGTTCGCCCGGATCAGAAAGTCAGGGTCCGATCCGCTAAGCCGGTTCCAGGTACCGCCGTTCAAGAGCCAGGTGCCGGCCGCCCCGAAGTCGCCGATGATCTCATCCAGGCCGTTATTGTCGGTGTCGGCTGTGATCATGCCGTCGACGTCCGCGCCGTTCGTTTGCGTCCAGCCGCCTGCCGCGGACCAGAGCCAAAGACCGGCGGCTCCGAAATCCACGACCGGCTCGAATCCCGGGAGGCCGTCCGTATCATCCGCGGCGACCCCGTCGGCCTTCACACCGCTGAGCTGCGTCCAGGCTCCGGCGCCCCACAGCCAGAGCCCGGCCGGACCGAATTCGCCGACGATCTCCTCTCCTGCCGAGCCGTCGACATCGATCCCGACCTGGGAATCCGCGTTCGCGCCGCTGATCTGCGTCCAGGCCCCCGAATCGTAGAGCCACAGGCCCGCCGCGCCAAAATCGCCGGCCACTTCATCCGCACCGTCGGCGTCCGCATCGACGCCCGCCGCGCCATCCGCGTTCAGCGCCGACAACATGCCCCAGGTTGCTCCGTTCCGAAGCCACAATCCGGTGACTCCGAGGTCGGCCAGGATCTCGTCGGCCGGGTCGCCGTCGACGTCCGCGGCCGACAGGCCCTCCGGGTTGGCCGGCGTCAGCTGCATCCAGGCGCCGCCGTTGTACATCCAGGCTCCGAGAGTCCCGAAATCGACCGCGACTTCGTCTGTCCCGTCTCCGTCGAAATCGCCGACGGCGTGCTGTGACATCCCCATATCCCAAGAGGAAGGCTGGCTCACCAGTTCAGCGGTTTCCGCAAGGAGCGCCAAACCCAGCTGTCCTTCTTTTCTGGCAAAAGGGGTTGATAGTTTGTCGACGGTGTCATCGGGGGTGTGAATCGGACCGTGCGTTTCGGAATGCAAAAAGACAGCCAGATAGCCCCGTTCCCAGAATGATTTATGGTCGCTGGAACAGCCATTCAAGTTGTAGACAGGCGTCATGCCGAGCCCGAGGGAATCGTTGAGTTGAGTCAAGCGGTCGGCGAACCCCGCCGAAGCGGCGTTGAAATTGATGTCGACGACGTTTCTCCCGTAAGGGTCGTATCCTACGGTGTCATAATTGACGTAGAGCTGTATGTTGGCGAGATTCAGGGCGGCTTCAGCGGCATAATCCGTGCTGCCGACACGACCGATCTCTTCGCTGTTCCAAGCCGCGAACTTGAGGTCGTTCTTGAATTTGTATCGGCTCATGATCCGGGCCAGCTCGAGCACGACGCTGACCCCGCAGCCGTCATCTATCGCGCCGGGAGCGTCCGTCGGCGTCGTCGACCAGCTGTCGTAATGCGCACCGACGATATACACCTTATCAGACGCCGCGTCCGTTCCAGGCAGCGTCGCGACAACGTTTCGCAGGTTCCCGCCCTGATAGGCGACGCTCAAGCCGGGAATGGCGGCGAACCGGTCGAAGATATAGGCCGCCGCATCGATATTGCCCTGATATCCGACCTGTCGGGTGCCAAAACCCTGCAGAGCCGTGGCCGTGGCGAGGATCTCCGCTTCGCTGACTTGGGAGATCAGCTCATCTACGGCTATGGGAAGAATTTGGTACTGCGGAGCTCCATAGGCCGGGAACGAAAAAGCCGCTGCCATGACCAGGATAGAAAGAATCCGAATGTTCATTCAGCCTCGCTCCCTTGATAGTCAAAGAATTTAGCATGACTGAACCCGATACGTCAACAGCTTGCCGGGTGTTTCGGCCCGGTCGTTGACAATCCGGGTCAGGTGGCATATATTTTTAAAACAAGGTCATCCGTAAGCCAAGGTCATGACTGAAAGCGAAAAATCATTCTTTCGAGGGATAGACAGTCGCCGTCCTGTGTTGTATTGAATGCCTTAGGAAATCTTAATGTCCGAAAGATCCTTATGAAGATGAGCAAGGAGGAATGATCATCATGAAGAAAAGGTCACTGGTTATTGCCCTGATCGCGTTTTTGGGCGGAGTGGGCTCCGCTTACGCCCAAATAATGCCGGGAGATTATTTGGGGCCGTTGGGGGGCGGGGACGTCGCGAATTATCCGACCAATTCATCGCTCGGGTATAAAGGCGTCGTCATGGCGAATTTCGACCCGGCCGACGCGGCCGACGAACTCGTGGCGGATTTCGGCGCCATCGGCCTCTGGTACTTCAACGATGGTGCCTGGACGCAGCTTTCCGGCCTCAACGTCGAGGCCGTCATTTCAGCCTGCACCAAGGATCCGTCGGATGACGAACTGGTGGCCGATTTCGGCGCGACCGGGGTTTGGTATTGGGACGGGCTGGCCTGGCTCCAGCTCTCGGGCGTCAACCCCGAGGGCATGATCGCCCTCGACGACGACGGCGGCGGAACGGACGAGCTCCAGGTCGATTTCGGCACAATCGGAGTCTGGCGCTTCCAATTTGACGACGGGGCCTGGATTCAGTACTCGGGTTTGAACCCTGTCAACGGCTTCCGGGCGGACCTGGCGCCGGCGGGCAAAGAGGAAGGCGTCTGGAATTTTGCTACCGCCGGGATGTGGTCGATGAATGAAAATGCCTCAGGCGGCATTGAATACAGGCAGCTTTCCGGTACCTATACTGCAGAAGGCAATTTTGCCTCGGCCCATTTTATCGACAGCACTGGACCGGAAGACATCGTTGCTGATTTCGGTTCGCTCGGGCTCTGGCTCTGCAAAGGGTCCGATGGGAGCTGGGTTCAGATCAGCTCCATGAATGCCAAACGCATCATGGACGTCAAGTTCACCGAACCCGAGAATAAGCTGGTTGTCGAGGACAGCGCCGGCGGTCTGTATTGGGGGGTATGGAACGGCACCGGGATGACCTGGAGCCCGATCATAAGTCCGGGAATTGTCGGCATCGTCACCGGATCAAACTGGTGCGAGGCTTTCGATCTGTACGCCTGGGATTCAGGCGACGAGGAGGTTCTGATCCCCCTGGCAACCGGCGGTGCTTATCTCTTTGACTACTCTTTGAATTATAACCTGAAGGAGTTCATCAACTCCTATTATATTGTCAATTTTGCAGTCAAGGGAGACTACTACGGGAAGGGGCGCGACTCCACGCTCGCCACTGTCTTCGGTTCGAGCTCTTACGAACCCGGGCTGTGGCTGCATGAGAACGAATCCAACCCGGTCCATTGGGGATGGATCAAGATCTCGGCCTATATTCCCGACGGCATGTATTGATTCCGGGAGCGTCTTTGTCCCGCTGGCCGGCGGAGGGGCAGGCGGTACCTGCCCCCGCCGGTGAGCGGGCCGGCCGTGCTATCACCCTGCGATTCATCGCCCCGAGCGATTGAACTCGGGCCCGCCAGTCCTTATAATAGCCCCGCATGAAAGTCGTCTTCGTCTCCGTCGAAAACAGCCTCTCGAACATCGGCTTTCGCCGGCTGGCCGCCTTGGTGCGGCTGACCCGCCCGGATCTCGAGGTCGGGTTCGTTGTGCCGTTCCGGGCGACGGCGCCATGGAGGCGGCTGACAGCGCAGACATACCGGCAGAAGATCGACGACGAGGTCGAAGCCATCGCTTCGCACCTCGCCGGTTCGGACGTCGTCTGCTTCTCGTCGATGAGCATCCATGCGGAATACACGAAGAGCCTCATCCGGGCCGTTCGCAGAAAGAACCCCGCCGCCTTCGTCGTCTGGGGAGGGATCCACTGCATCGTCGACCCGGAGGACGCCGTCCGGGAAGCCGACGCGGTCTGCACCGGGGAGGGCGAAAAGGCTTTCCCCGAGCTCCTGCGCCTGCTGTCGGAAGGCAAGGACCATACGGAAGTGGGGAACTTCTATTTCCGGACGAACGGCGGGACCATCCGGAATGCGATGCTCCCGCTCCTGACGAGCGCCGAGCTGGATTCCCTGCCTTACCCTCTTTATGCCGACGGCGAGCTCTTGTACCGGCACGGGCGTGGGTTCACACCGATGACGCTGACGGATAACGTCCGTCACGAGGGCCTGACGTACAATATCCTCTGGGCCATCGGCTGTCCCAACAGGTGCGTTTACTGCGGAAACAGCCGGTTCCTGAAGAATGACCCCGGCTATGCCCGCCTACGTTACCGGAGCGTGGATCGACTCTTGGGCGAAGTCCTTTCCGCCCGGGGGAAGGTCCCTCATCTGTCCGCGGTCACCTTCCAGGACGATTGCTTCATGTCCATCCCATTCCCCGTCCTGGAGGAATTCGCCGCCAAATGGCGGGAGCGTATCGGCCTGCCTTTCGCCGTGACCGGGCTGATATCGCGGAATGTCGACCCGCGGAAGATCCGCTTGCTCATAGCGGCCGGGATGTTCCGGGTCCGGATGGGGATCCAGTCCGGGAGCCCGCGGACACTGAAGTTCTACAGGCGGCCCGATTCGGTCGATTCGATCAGAGCGGCCGTTGACGTGATCCACGGTTTTCGCAAGTATATGATGACCCCGTCGTACGATGTGATCGTGGACAATCCCACGGAAACGGCGGAGGATATTTCGGCCACTGTCGATCTTCTCCACAGCCTGCCCCGGCCTTTCATCTTGAACGTGTTCCCGCTGATGCGGATCCCCAACACCGAGCTGGCCGAGATCGCGGCCAGGGAAAACCTGGCCCTGCCGCCGATCAATCAGGGAAAGCTCTCCTCTTCTCTGGCCAACGCCCTCGTCCTGAGCTCCGTCCTGGTGAGGCTGCCCAAACGGGTCCTGGCTAATTCTCGCGCGCGCTTGGCCAAGTCGGGCACCGGCTCGCGGATCTCGCCCGGCCTCTTCAAGCTGCTATTGACCCTGGTGGCGGTTCGCAGGAGTCTCGCCCACCTGCGATTCGGCAATTTCAGCGTTCTCCCCAGCAAGCTGGCTTTAAGGCTGTGGAGGACGGGCATCGTCCGCAGGGCGAACGGGAGAATGCTCAAAAAATGTTCTCCGCCGATCCCGCGTCGGATACCCCGGCTCATCAAAAATCGTAAGTAATGTAGACGCCGGCCGACCACCGGTCCTGATCAGAGTAATAGACATCGTTCGAATCCCGCAGATAATAATCGATCCTGAACCCCAACCCGGTGTTGCCCCGGATTCTCAACACGACGCTTCCCGAGTGCGTTATGTACGTGTCTAGTCTCTCGATTTCCTGCCGTGACCCGTCGGGCAATATCATCAGGATGGTCCCCGAGTAGTCCCCCCTTCCTGCCGAGAAATCATAACCCAGCCGGATATTCCGTAGAAATAAAACGACAGCCCCGCCCCGAGGCGGCTGTCGATGAAGTAAAGGCTGTTCGGGTCATAAGAAAAGGCGACGTCCCTGACCAGCTGGATGCGGAGGCCGAAGCGGGCGAACCGGTAATCCAGGCTGGTGTTTCCGATCAGCCCCGAAAATTTCTCCTGCTGGTCGTCTCTCGGCCTAAAGTATTTATAGCCGAGAGACAGGAGTCCCCTCGCCCTTCCCAAGAGCGGGAGCCTGAGGCCGGCACTGGCCTGGTAGGAAAAGGAATCGCGGTATCGGGTTTGAGGATAATCAAAGGCGTAGTCCGTGTAGCCGAAATTCATAAAATAGGAGCTGTCGATACCCGCCGGACGATAGAATTCCAGCCGGACATCGTCCTCATTCCTGTCCAGGGTTGTCGAGGCGTACGCGTCCGCCCCGGGTAAAAGCTCGTCCTGGTAACGGTATCGTCTGGTCGAACCGATAAACCCGAAGGCCGACCCCCTGGGGGTCTCCAGAAACAGGCTGCCGCTGTTCGCTTCGATTTGCTCGAATATCCGCGTCTCGATCTCGCTCGAGACGCGAAACTTCGCCCTATTAAATTGTGGGATCCCGACAAGGCCAACCGGCGAAACAGCAAAAGCCGGGCCGCCAGGGAATAGCTGTTGTTGAACGAGCTCTCCGAATCGTGCTCAAAAAAATATTGATACTCGGGGATGTCCTTGAAAGTGAGGATGAACCGGTCCCGTAAGATCAGGTGAAGATCGACCGGGACGGCGATCGTGCCGATGGTATCCGGGACGGGCGGCTGTCCCGCGTAGGTCCCGTAGATGCTGCTCTCGTAGGCGAGATCGAACCGCAGGTCCGGGTCGATCCAGAGCGGGCCCAGGTTCCATTTCGATCGTTCCGTTATGGTGCGAAGGTAAGTGCGGAAGTCGTGTAGTCTTGCCCGGTCAGGCCGGTGGCGAAGACAAGGAGAAAAAAGCCGAAGACAGGCCCAACGCCAAAACACGCCGGGTTGCCCGTCTTCGAATGAATTCCATCTTAGGGGAACCGCAAAGTATATAGCGAAATAACGACAGTTTGTCAAAAAACGGCCGGCCGCCGCGCCCGGTTTAAACGCCCGGGGCTTATTTCCGGCCCGCGCCTCTCGTGATGTTCCGGCCCGGCCTCATGTCCTCTTTAAGCCGGGGATCGGCGTCCCGGCCGAACAGCCGACCGATCGTGAAGGTCGCGTTCTGCAGGCCGTCCTGGGCGGAGATGATGGACAGCTGGTCGGGTTCGTAGGCTTTCCCCGTTATCCTGAAGACCAGCGTCACCAGGACCCCGGAAGTCGGGCTGGGGCCGGCAGCGGTCTTGTACCCTCCGACCCGAAGGACGAGGATCTCCTCGGGTCCGGCGCCTGTCCGGTCCTGACCGGCCGGTTCGTAGGGCACCACGTTCGCGCCCAGCTGATCATAATCCGTTGTCAGTTCGGCGCTCTCCAGCCCGATGAACTGCAGGGCGCTCGCCGGGAAGGCGAGGTCAAACCCGAAAGAATCGATCGCCGACGGGGAATCGATGACCACAGGTATCAGGATGTCTCCCCCGGAGGTCAAGGCCGCGTTGCTCAGGGTCAACAGGATGCCGGCTGCGCCCAGGCGCTTGTCCAGCGTCGATACCGTCGCTGTCCTCGAGTTTCCCGAGCAGTCGCTGTCGAGGCCTCCCTTCTTCAGATACTTGTTGAGGATCCACTGGGCGTCGGCGGGCGTGACCTTGGGTTCCAGCTTGGTCCCGTCGCATTTCACGTCCGCGTTCTCGAGCTCGCACCAGGTGGGGTTGGAGATCTTGCCGAGATAGATGTCGAAAGCGGATTGGGCGTCTGCCGGAGTGACTTTCAGGTCCCCATTGACGTCGGCGCACTTGGCGCAGAAGGTCGCCGTCACGGACTTGTTGAAATCCAAGGTCAGCGTCGTCGCGGCGTTGAACATCCCGGCCGGCTCGATATCCCCGTCCCACTTGGAAAACCTGTAGTCGGGGTTGGGAATGGATTTGACCGGGACCGAGCTCGCAGTCGAGAACATGTAATTTCCCGGCGGGGGATCCGTGGTTCCGCCCTGGCCGGTGGCCGGGGCTCCCGTTTCAGCGGCCACGGACAGCCGGGCTTGGCCGCTGGTCGAGGCAGCGATGATGGTGACCGTGCGCCGGCGTTCGCGGCGGCGCTGTCCGTGACGGTGAGGGTCGCGGTATAGCTGCCGGCGGTGGAATAAATATGGGAAGGATTCGCGGTCGTCGCCGTGGCGCCGTCACCGAAAACCCAGCTGAAGGAATACGGCGCCTTGCCGCCGGTGGCGCCTCCGGTAAAGCTCACCGCCAGGGGGGCCGCCCCGGAAGTGGGGGAGGCGACGATATTGGCGGCCAGGGTCAGGCTGGCGGTGACATTGATATTCACCGACGAACGTGGCCGTCGTCGAGGTGTTGTCCGTGACCGTGAGCGAAGCCGTAAAGTTGCCCGCGGACGCGTAATTGTGCGAAGGGTTTTGGGAGGCGGATGTGCCGCCGTCCCCGAATGACCAGCTGTAGGAATACGGCGATGTCCCTCCGCTGGCGTTTCCTATGAAATTCACATTCAGAGGAGCCAATCCGGAGGCCGGGGAGCCTGCCGCCGACGCGGACAGCGAGGAAACCGAGTAAGCCAATTCGTGAGCGCCCATATCCGGGGCGCTACCCCTGGCGCGTGCCGAAATAGTCGTCCGTCACCTGGCTCAAGCATTACCCCCGGTCTTTGGCGGGGGAATTATCCAGGATCTTGAACCAGCCGGCTGAGAGCGATCCCGGTCCCGTTGGGCCGGTTTTGGCGAGCAGAGGGTCGGCGATCATATCTCCGGTGCCCATGGCCGCGGCGGTGGGGGTTGTATTCCAGCAATTGTTCGCGAAGGTGAAACCGGCGTGGGAGTGGCCAGGGTGGTGTTGATAGGGACCCGGCCCGCGCCTTCTTCAACGACAATGTTATTCTTGAACCGGGAATTCGTGAAATGGCGAGCCGGTGCCTGAAATAGACGTTCATGTTATATCCGCGGGAGACAGCCTCCGCGGTCTTTTGCGAGTTCACAAAGGTATTATGGGCGATCAGGCAATTGTCCGCTTCGTGACGTCGCTGCCGCGATCAGATTGAGCCAGTTGCCGAGGCAAAGATTATTGATGATCTGGAGATTTGACGGGGCGGGTTGACCTTCGGCTGCCGATGACGATGCCGGGGGAAGGGCCATACTGTTGCGCCCGGGTGCAATAGACGAGATTTCGCCGGACGATCGTTCCGTCGGCCGAATCGATGTAGATATTGAGAGCCCCGTTGTTATAGACGACACAATCTTGGATCGTACGATGTTGGTGCCGGTCCCGAAGGCGTTGATGCCCTCGCCGCTGTTGTCATAAGCCACGCAGTTTTGGATCGTCGTAGATGGCGCCTGTCGGAGGCCCGATGCGCGGAACCCCAGGACGTCTGCCCGATTGATGCCTAGCCATTACCGTTGTCCGTCATTGTAGCAGACATAAAACAGGTTTTGGAGTTCCCCGTGGCACACATCCCGGTCTCGCGGCTCCCCTCGACCCCGTGACACCGATCGCCTGCGGCCATAATCCCCGTCAGCGCCAGAAGACTGCCGGCTGAACGTCTGATGGTCACATTGCTGAGCGTACATAATCTCCCGGACACTGTGACAAGGAAATAATAAACACCGCTGCCCGGCAGATGCATATCCTCCGTCGATGATGACGGTTTCCCCGTCATAGCTGGTTATCGTGATGCGGTTGTCCGGAGTCCCGTCATTGCTGAAATCGGGAGCTTCCGCATAGGTTCCTCCCCTGATTTTCAGGGTGTCGCCCGCCTTGAGCGAGTGGTCGGCTTTCGCCAGAGTCCGCCACGGACCATTGGCCCCGCCCATATACGACGGATAAAGGCCGTTATAAGAATCGTTCCCGTTCGTCGCCACATAATAGACCGTCCCTGCCAGGAGCTGGGGCGCGACGATGATCCAGAGAAGGAGTGCGCATCGGGTGAGCTTACCCATACAGTATCCTCCGGGTTAGATTTCCGCTTCGACATTTTTCTATCCTCCGTATAGTCGAGGGAGAAAGGCGTTTTACCCTCACCTTCAGGGGTGAGAATGAGGGTGAATTTACCGGTCATCCCCGAAAGAGGAGAATTCATCCTCCGGTTCATCTTTGGGGGTGATTGTCAGGCCTTCATGGCACCCTCAGAATGAGGCCGGCCGTTGGCCAACCCGAGTATTTCGCGATCAACGGCAGGAGAATGTTTATCGGCAACCCGGACGGAGGTGTTTTCCCGCCCCCAACGGCGGTAGCCTGGGTTGGAAAGGCTTGACTTTATTCAGCGGTTTTCCGAAAATAATGTGTGCTGAGGTGATTTATCGGGACGGGAGGCGGAAGAGTCCTTTTTTAAGAGGAAACAAGAGATCAAAGCGCCTTAGGCTTAGCCCGTTTTCTCCCCAGCTTCTTGTTCTCGACATCTTCGAGCAGGACGATGATCGCGGGGTTAAGCACAGCGCTTTGCCGGACAGTGATCAAGGGGGCGGACCGTCCGCCTTCTGCCAACGGCGGTAGCCTGCCTTCGAGAACAATGATGGAAACGGTCCTTGTCACAGGCGGCGCGGGATATATCGGGTCCCTGCTGGTCAGCCACCTTCTCGACACCGGCTATCGCGTCGTTGTCTTCGATAAGCTCAGTTTCGGGGGCGAATCGCTCGTCCCTGTCTGGGGACGGGATGGTTTCGCGTTCGTCCGAGGGGATATCTGCTCACCGGACGCTCTGCGGCGGGTTTTCGAGCGGCAGCCTATCGACCACATCGTTCACTTGGCGGCTATCGTCGGCGACCCCGCCTGCGCCAAGGAGCCCGAGTTGGCCAGAAAAGTGAACTACGAAGCCTCTGTCGCGCTGCTCGACTTGGCGGCGGCCTTTAAGGCCAAAAGGTTCGTTTTCGCCTCGACTTGCAGCAATTACGGGAAAATGAGCGATGCCGGGGCCTATGTCGACGAGACTTCCCCGCTCGCGCCGGTTTCTCTTTACGCGGAGCTTAAAGTCCAGGTCGAGAAGGTCATCCTGAACGGACTGACTCGAACAGGCGATTTCTGCCCCGTCTGCCTGCGCTTCGCGACAGTTTACGGAATTTCGCCGCGGATGCGCTTCGACCTCACCGTCAACGAATTCACCAAAGAGCTGGCCCTGGGGAGGGAGCTCTCGGTGTTTGGCGAACAATTCTGGCGTCCGTACTGCCACGTCCGGGATTTTTCCCGGGCCATCCGGCTGGCGTTGACGGCGGCCCCGGAAAAAGTGGCCTATAACGTTTTTAACGTCGGCGATACCGAGGAAAACTACCGGAAATCGATGATCATCGACGAGATCCGGAAATTCATACCCGACGCCAAGGTCAAGTATGTCGCCAAGAACGAAGACCCCCGCGACTATCGCGTTGCGTTCGCCAAGATCGCCTCGGAGCTGGGTTTTCACGTCTCAAGACGGGTCCTCGACGGGATCCGGGAGATCAAGCAGCTCATCGATGACCGGGTCTTGACGGACCCGGATGACGCAAGGTACAGGAATGTTTGAGTCCACGAACCGCCTGCCTGACCGCAGGTGCTGTCGTGGTGAAGGAGGCCCGGCATGATCGCCGTCATCCAGGCAGGGGGAAAAGGCGTTCGCCTGAACCCCTATACCCTCATGCTGCCCAAGCCGCTGATGCCGGTCGGAGACCTGCCGGTCATCGAGGTGCTCATCAAGTGGCTCAGGCGATGGGGGGTCAAAGACACGTACATCACGCTGGGGTATCTTGGCAGTTTGATCCGGGCCCTGTGCGGAGACGGCTCGCAGTGGGACACCCGGATCACCTATAACCAGGAGCCGGAACCCATGGGCACTCTCGGCGCGTCTGAAGCTATTACAGGATCGACTGACAGAGACGTTTTTCAACGTCAACGGAGATCTGATAACGGACTTCAACCTGAGGCCTTCCGGGAGTTCCACGTCCGAGCACGGCGGGCTGATCACGGTCGCCGTAACGGAACGCCTGGTCAAGTCCGAGCTCGGAGTGTTCGAAGTCGACGGCGACCGGATGGTCGATTTCCATGAAAAACCGGCCATGAAATATCTGGCAGCTGCGGCGTGTATTGCATGGAACCCGGGAATACTGGACTTTATCCCCCGGGGCGTCCCTTCGGGTTCGACGACATCATGAACGCCATGCTCGATAAGAAACTGCCCGTCTGGCTCTATCGCCATGACGGGCTGTGGCTCGACATCGGTCGCGAGGAGGATTACAGGGCCGTCCGCAAGTCTTTCATGAACGAGTATAGAGTGCGCGTTCTCGGCAGCTAGGGGATCGGCATGAGCCCGGAAAAAAAAGACATCAGCCTGAGCATCCCGATCCTCGGGGAAGAGGAAAAGGCCGCGCTCCGCGAGGTGATCGACAGCGGCTGGGTGAGCATGGGACCGAAGGTCCAGGCTTTCGAAGCCGCCTTCGCCGCCGTTCACGGCCGGAAAACCGCGGTGGCGGTCAATTCCTGCACCGCCGCCCTGCACCTGATCCTCCGCGCCTTCGACATCGGTCCGGGGGACGAGGTCCTGGTGCCCTCGGTGACTTTCGTCGCCACCGTGAACGCCGTCCTCTATGTCGGCGCGACGCCGGTCTTTCTCGATATCGAGGCCCTGGAGCGGCCCCATATCTCTTTGGCCGAGGCGGCGGCGAAGTGCTCGCCCAGGACGAAAGCGGTCATCGTCATGCACTATGGAGGCTATGCCGTCGATACCCGTCCCTGGCGGGAGTTCTGTGACGCCCGGAGGCTCCGGTTGATCGAGGATGCCGCCCACGCGCCGGGAATCCCCGGCGTCGCCAAGCTGAGCGATGCCGCCGCCTTCAGCTTTTTTTCCAACAAGAACATGTCCACCGCGGAGGGCGGCATGGTCCTGTCCCCCGACGAGGAGGCCCTCTCGGCCATTCGCCGGCTGAGGGGTCACGGCATGACTTCGGATACGCTTGTTCGCCACCGCGGCCACGCCTATTCCTACGACGTGACGATGCTCGGCTACAACTACCGGATCGACGAGCTCCGGGCCGCCGTCGGCCTTGTCCAGCTCGGCCACTTGCCGGAATGGAATAGAAAAAGGAACGTCGCTGACCCGAATGTATCGGCAAAAACTGGCCGCCGCCGCGCCCTCGATCGTCGTCCCGTTTGACGAGGGATTGCCCACGGCCGCCCACCTGATGCCGGTGCTGCTCCCGGAAGATCGCCCGCGCCAGAAGGTCATGGACAGCCTGAGGACCGCCGGCATCCAAAGCAGCATTCATTATCCGCCGGTCCATCTTTTCTCTTACTACAGGAAGCTCTATCCGGAGATCGCCTTGCCGAAGAGCGAGGAATTCTGCCGGCGGGAGCTCAGTCTGCCGCTCCATCCGGCGCTCGAGGAGACGGATGTCGAGCGTGTCGTGGACTGTCTCGGGACGGCCCTGCGACAGGATGCGTCTTTTCCGTCGGAGACCGACTGACAAGCGACTGTTCAGATGAACGAGGACCAGGTCAGGGGAATGAGTGACGCCCGACGCGGCACCCAGGTCGCGGCGTTCCATGCCGGGCTCATCAGGGCCTTCGATATCATCCTGGCCTCGCTCGGCCTGCTGGTTACGGCGCCCCTGTTCCCGATCATCGGGGTCTTCATCAAGCTCGATTCCGAGGGGCCGGTTTTCTTCCCGGTCAAGCGCGTCGGCAAGGGCATGAAGCTTTTCCCCATGTACAAATTCCGCACGATGATGGACTGCGCGACCGCCATCGACCAGAGCATCTGCGCGCAGTACGATCCCCGCGTCACGACCGCCGGCCGGATCCTCAGGCGGACCAAGCTCAACGAGCTGCCCCAGCTGCTCAACGTCCTGAAAGGCGACATGTCCTTCGTCGGCCCCAGGCCGGAGGCTCCGAACCTGGCTGAAAGATACCCCCGGGAAGCGAAGGTGATCTTCTCGGTCAAGCCGGGGCTCGTCGGTCCGGTTGTGATATCATCCCTGAAGGGAGGGATCATCGGGCGGAACGAAGAGGAGCTGTATCCTCAGGGGGTCGACCCGGAGCAATATTACATCGATCATATCCTGCCCGAAAAAGTCGAGATCGACATGTTCCATCTGTCGCGGCAGACGGTGGCTGGCTATTTCAGGATCATCATAACCGCCGCCATGGAGACGGTTTTCGGCGTCCTGAACGCCCGCCAGGTCGACCGCGGGAAGAGCCAGGCTTACCTTTTCGCCGCCGATTTTGTGTTCAGCCTGTTGTCTTACGGGATCGCTTACCGGTTTTATCTGCGCACGGCGGGGATCTTCCCTCACTTCAGAGTCTTCTTCAGCGGCCTTTTGCTGCTGATCGTTGTTCGCCCGGTTATCTTTTATGCATTGGGCCTGTACAAGATCGTGGTGAAGCTGATCACTCTCCGCGATGCCTTCCGCGCGGTCCAGGCCGTCGGCCTGGGCAGCCTGTTCTTCTTGGGGCTCGGCGCTCTGCAGCTGACAGGTTCCTTCCCGTGGCTCCAGGTGCTGGTCGATTTCATCCTGCTGAGCGGCCTGCTCGCGGGCGTCCGCTTGTTCATTATCGTCCGCTACCGGGGAACGGAAGGCGCGCCGGCGTCCGACATGCGCCCGCGGGCCGTCATCTTCGGCGCCAACAAGGAAGGCCTGAAGGCCCTGCGCGTTCTGGGAGGATCGAAAACCAGCCCTTACAGGATTGTCGGGTTCCTCGACGACGCCGAGGAGAAATTCGCCAAGAAGATCAGCGGCGTCAAGGTTCTGGGGAACCGGCATCACATCGGGGCGCTGGCCATATTGCACAATATCCAGGAAGTCATCCTGGCCCCTGACGACGAGTCGCGCGAGCGGATCGACGAGGTCGTGGCGCTCGCCGCCAAGGCGGGGATTCGCAGCCGGATATTCTCCGGCGATGCCGGCGATGAATCCGGAGGGCGGATCCTGTATTCCGTGCGGTCCCCCCAACTGGCCGACATGCTGCCCCAAGTCCGAGTCCCGATGGACGAAGGCAGCCTGATGGCCATCCTCCAGGGAAAGACGACGCTGATGATGGGCTCGGGCGGCGAGCTGGGCTCGGCCGTCTGCCGCCAGATCTTCCGTCTGGGCTGCCGCTCGCTCGTGATCGTGGACCGGTACGAATCCCGGTTGAGCCGGATCATGGCCGAGCTGATCGGGGACCTCCCGGGGTTCAGGGTCTTCCCGGTCGTGGCCGACAGCGAGGATTTCGAGGCCCTGGACGGGGTTTTCCTCCGGCATCGCCCCGAGATCGTTCTTCATGCCGGGATGAGGAAGTTCATCCCCTTTCAGAAAACGGCCGACGAGGAGGTCGCCCGCGCCAATTACCTCAGCACGTTCAACCTGGCCCGGATTGCCGCCCGGCACGGCTGCGAGTATTTCCTGGTGATCTCATCGATCAACGCCGCCCGCCGGGGGAGCTTCATCTCGGAATCCCTGCGGGTCGCCGAGATCTCTCTGTCCCGGATCTTCGGCCCGACATCGACCCGCCTGATCGTCAACCGCGTGGGCAACATCATCGAGAACACCGGCGGGATCGTTTCCTGGCTCAATGAGCAGATCCTCCAGCGGAAATCGATCCCGCTGCCCGCGACGGCGGCCAGGGCCTTCCTCCTCTCCAGGAACGCCGGGGCTCGCTCCATCCTGCAGTCGCTGGCCACGGGCTCCAAGATATCGCCCGGCGGCCAGCTCCTGACCATCGAGCCGGGGATCGGCTTGGAGTACGGCGAGGTCGCCCGGCGGATCGGCGGCTTTTACGGCATCCAGCCCGGGTTCGACCTCTCGGTCGACCTGGACGAGATCCCGGACGCCCTGCTCTTCGACGCGCACCCGGCGATCACGGCGGCCGGGGACCTGGAATCCGTTTTCGACTTCAGGGACCACCCCGATTCGGACCGGGCGCGCGACATCATCCAGAACCTGATCTCGAGTGACACCGGTCGATTATCCAAACAGGAATGGCTCCGGCGAACCCGGGAGATACTGGCGCTCGTCGACCGGCTGGAGCCCCAGCAGAAAAAACCCCTCTCTATAAACTAGAGCATATAATCGCCGGCGCGCCATGAGGCCGTTGACTCCATGAAAGAGAGCGTTCAAGGCGACATCTGCCCGCTCCAGGGCATCATCCGTACCTCCGAGACCGTTAAAGAAACGGGCCTGTCGACTGTGCTCAGGGTAAAACGCGCCCTGCATCGGTGGTTCAGCGTCGATTCCAAAAAAAGGTCAAAAACGCCTATAACTCTGCGCTCGACACAATCGACCGCCTGAGGGGAAGGGCGAAGCCGCCGGAAGACGTTCCGAGACTCCGCCCATCAAAGCGCCTGGAGGCCGGCGACCTGGTTCGGGTGCGGTCGCGGGAAGAGATCCGAAGCCACCCTGGACCGCTGGCGGTCGTTGAAAGGCTGCGGCTTTCTGGCGAGATGGCCGGCTATTGCGGCACCAGCCAGAGAGTCTTGAAGCGCGTCGAGCGATTCATGGATGAGAAAGACTACCGCCTGAAAAAAGCCAGCGGCATCGTCCTTCTCGAAGGCGCGATCTGTTCGGGAACGGGAAAGACCGGCAGGTGCGACCGCGCCTGCTTTTTCTTCTGGCGCGAGGAATGGCTGGAAAAGCTGGACGGATCGGCCGGCCCGAAAGTATGAACCATGCAGGACATTGAGCCCGCCGTCGAATGGCTGCGCCGGCAGGGACACCGGGTCATATTCACCCCCAGCAGCTGTTGGCATTCTCCCGCCCGAGGGATATTCCAGGCCTTTCCCTATCATCAACTCATCACTCCCTCCGAAGACGAGCTGCGGCAGGTGTTCCGGCGCGGCCGCGCTCTGGCGCTCCGCTATTCGGCGCCTTTGACGTCGCCGGTCGGCAAGCTCAGCTATCACGTCGTCTATGCGAATCCCGTCTACGGACTGGATCAGGTTTCCCGGCAGTCGAGACAGAATGTCCGCAAAGGCATTGCCTATGCCGGCATCGAGCCGATCTCGTTTACCCGTCTCGCCGGCCATGAGGGGTGGGCTTTGCGGCAGGAGACCTTGGTTCGCCAGGGCCGGACCAAGGCCGAGACCGAGGCTTGGTGGAAGAGGCTGTGCCTCAGCGCGAAGGACTGCCCGGGTTCGAGGCCTGGGGTGCGTCTCACGGAGGGAAGCTCGTCGCGGCCTTGATCGCCTTCCGGACGGGGGACTGTATCCTCATGGCTTACCAGCAGAGCCTGACGGCCCATATGCGATATGGGGTGAACAATGCCCTGGCTTTCGTCTTTACCCAAGAAGCGTTGGCCCGGCCCGGGGTCAAGAAGCTCTTTTACGGATTGGAGTCGCTGGACGCCTCTTGGGAAGTCGACGAGTTCAAGCTGCGGATGGGCTATTCGCTCGAGACGGTGCGCCAGCGCGTCGTCTTCCACCCGGCGCTCCGACCCCTGCTCAAGCCGGCGACTCACTGGGTCCTGAATTACTTCGGAGGCAAGGTGCTCCGGAACCCGAAAGCACTCAAAGCGGCGGGTATGGTCCGCTTCTATCTGGAAGGATATCGCCCGCTCTCGCGGCAGGAGAAACCGGAAAGCCGGCTCACGGAAAGAGAGCCGGCAACTCCGGAGGCATCGTGATTTTCGTCCAGCGATAAGGAGGGCCGCGTCCGTCATGGCCGGGCCTCGGGTCCCTTGTCTGACCGCGCCACGCTCAGATATAATGGATCCGACTTAACAAAGCAGGAAAAAAATATGAATGCTGGGAAGATCATGCTCTTCGTTTTATTTGGCGCCCTGGTGTGCGCTTCTCTCTCCCCTGCGCAGGTCGATGAGACCTTCATCAGGGAATACAGGATCGGCGCCAGGGACCTCCTGGAGATCACGGTCGTCGAACTTCCCGAGCTGAACCAGACGGTCCGGGTGTCCGAGGACGGCTCGATCAGCCTGCCTCTCATCGGCAAGGTCATGATCGACGGCCTGACCAGGGAAGATGTCGAGAAGAAGCTGGCCGCGCTCCTGCTGGAACAGAATTATGTCAAGAACGCCCGTGTCACAGTCTTCATCAAGGAATACCAGAGCAAGCGTGTGGCCCTGATCGGCGCCGTGAACAAGCCCGGGATGTATGAGCTGGCCGGCCGGATGACGCTCCTCCAGCTCATCTCCCAGGCCGCCGGGCTCACGGACAATGCCGCCTCGGAGCTTTTCGTCATACGGGAGGGCGAGGGCGGCAGCCAGTCCCGGATCGTCATCGACCTCGACGAATTGATCACCCAGGGCAACCAGACGCTCAACATCCCCCTTCAAGCCGGGGACATCATCAACATCCCGAACGAACTGCTGGGCAGCGTCTATGTGTTCGGGGCCGTGCGCAATCCGGGCGCCATCCAGGTCAAGCTGTCCAGGAAGATCACCGTCCTCCAGGCCGTCGCCCAGGCGGGCGGATTGGTCCGGGAGCGTCAAGGTCGGGCGTGACGATCACCCGAAAGGACAAGAAGACGGGCAAAGAAACGAAGATCAAGGTCAACTTGAAGGACATCCTCAAGGGCAAGCGCCCGGCCGACGCCCTCCTCGAAGGCGATGTCGTTTATGTGCCCGAGTCTTTCTTCTGAGGTGGAGGTGGCCAGCATGAGAGAGTTCGACACCGAGCGTTCATTCGGAGGGCAGGAGATCAGCCTCCAGGAGCTGTGGCGGTCGGCCTTAAGGAGAAAGTGGATCATCATCCTCACGGCCGCCGCCGTTTTCGCGGTCGCCTGTCCTGTATTCGTTTCTTGGCGACCCCGAAGTATACCGCGGTCGGCCAGCTCCTCATCGAGCGGGAGCCCAACATCCTGAGCTTCGAGAATATGTTCCAGATCGAGTCGCTCAGCGACGACTATTTCCAGACCCAGTACAAGCTCCTCCAAAGCCGGTCACTCGCCGGGAGCACCATCGACCGGGTCAAGTCGATCGAAAACAAGGCGTTCGTCGCGACGTCCTCAAGGCGGCCGCGCCGCCCCGGGGTGGACCCGAAGACCGACCCCGGCTTCCGGAGGAGGCTCGTCGTGCCTGGTTCTGGACCGACTGAACATCCAGCCGCTCCGGAAGACACGGCTCGTCGAGGTCAGCTTCAGGTACCGGGATGCCGAGATTCGCCGCCGACATCCTCAACGCCTTCTTCGATTCATACATCGACATGAACATCGAGCGGAAGTACCAGGCGACCGAGCAGGCCACGGATTTCCTGGCGACCCAGATCGAGACCGTGAGGAACGAGATCGAGGCCAAAGAGCGACAGCTCCAGGATTACGGGCGGTCGAAGAACATCATCGCCTTGAGCAACAACGAGAACACGGTCATCGAGAAGCTCGGCGGATTGAACAGGGCCTTGACCGACGCCCAGATCGACCGGATCAACAAGGAAACCTATTACAACGAGATCAAGACGGCCGGGCCCGATTACATCCCCAGCGCCCTGAACGGCTCGCTCGTCCAGCGGCTCGGCGAGGAATACAGCCGGCTGTCCCGGGATTATGCCAAAAAAAGCGAGACCTTTCTCCCGGATTATCCGGAGATCCAGAGCCTCAAGGCCGAGTTGGACAAGGCCAAAAAGGACCTGGAAGAAGAGACCAGGGCCCTGATCGGCCGGGCTTACACCGATTTTCAGGCGGCCCTCTCGAGGGAACAGGCCTTGGCGGCCGAGTTCGGCAAGCAGAGGGGGGAGGCTTTTCAGCTCAACAGCAACGCCATCCAGTACAACAGCCTCATGAACGAGATCCGGAACTCGAAGAACCTGCTGGAATCGCTGATGACGAGGAAGAGCGAAGCCGATGTCTCGTCGCGGTTGAAGGGCTTCCGGACATCGAACATCTGGGTCGTGGACAGGGCGGAGATCCCTTTGTCGCCGAGCAGTCCCAACACGGCCAAGAACATGGTCCTCGGACTGCTGGTCGGGCTTTTGGTGGGATGGGGCTGGCGCTTCCTACGAGAACCTGGACGTCACCGTGAAAGATGCAGGAGATGTCCAGCAGTTCGCCGGAGTCCCGACCCTGGGAATGATCCCGACTCTGTCGAAGGGCGGGCTGAGCGAGGGAGAGCCGGCGTTCGAAGAGAAGAGCGGACTCGCTGAAGCGGGAGACAAGATGACGGAGGCCTGGGCTTCGCTGGGCCTTGGCGGGCGGCGCAAGCCAAGGGGAACCGAAGCCGGATCGGTGGACCTCGTCGTCCAGTTCTCGCCGGAATCGGCATTCGCCGAACAATATCGCTCGGTCCGGACCTCCCTGCTGTTCTCGATGGAGGAAACGAACAAGAGGGCGCTGGCCGTCACCAGCCCGATGCCTCAGGACGGGAAGACCGCCACGACTGCAACCTGGCCGCTTCGCTGGCCCAGGCCGGGAAGCGGGTCGTGATCATCGACGCGGACCTGCGCAAACCCCGTCTTCACAAGGTGTTCGGGATGAAGAACCTCAATGGGCTGACCAAGTACCTGACGACCGGCGTCGTCTGGGAAGACCTGCTTCGAGCGACGCCGATCTCGACGCTGTTCCTGATCAATGCCGGCCCGATTCCGCCCAATCCCCTCGAGCTCCTGGGATCGGGGAAGATGGCGGCGTTGATCGGTCAGCTCAAACAGGATTTCGATTTCATCTTCGTGGACACCCCGCCTGTTCTGGCGGTGAGCGATGCCCTCGTTCTCGGCTCACGGCTGGATGGCGCGATCATGGTCGTGCGGCGGGGGCGCACGCCTCGCGAAGCTTTGAAGCGGGCGCAGGAAAAGCTGGACACCCATAAGATCAAGAACCTTGGCGTCGTCATCAACGGCGTCCGCGCGCGGGACCTGGACGAATACCACGTCTCTTACTACTACGGACACCGGAAGCGGTCCGACGGGTGATCGACCTTCACAATCACCTCCTCCCGGACTGGGATGACGGCGCGGCCGACCAGGCCGAAGCCCACCGGATGCTCGCCGTGGCCCGGGTTGACGGCATCTCCCAGATCGTCTTGACGCCACACGTCCATCGGATGAACAAGCGCGGCCGGCCTCGGCGATCTCAAAGCCCGGATCCGGCGTTCCTGGATGCCCTCCAGACCCGCGGCCTGGAGGTCTTTCCAGGGGCCGAGGTCGACTTCCATCGGGACATGATCGGGACCATCAGGGATTTCGGTCTGACCGTCAACGGATCGGATTATGTCTTTATCGAATTCCCGGCCGAGAGTCTGCCCGACGAAGTGTCGGATCTCGTGAGCCGCATGATGCTGGCCGGCCTGATCCCGATCATCAGCCATCCGGAACGGAACGCCGTATTCGCGCGACGGCCCGAAATCCTCTACGATATGGTCATGCAAGGGGCCGTCGCCCAGGTCACCGCGCAGAGCCTCACCGGTCAGTTTGGCCCGCGCGTCCGAAGGCGGCCGAAGCGTTCCTCCGCCGTGGCTTGGTCCATGTCATCGCCAGCGACGCCCACAATTCGGGTTCGAGGCCTCCGCGCTTGTCGGAGGCCGTCAAGGCGGCCGCTAAGCTCGTGGGTGGCCAGGGCGGAGGCTATGGTAACGAGCGTGCCCGCGGCCATCTTGGCGAACAGGCAGATCCCGGACCTCGGTGAGCCGACCCGCCCGGCCTAGGCTGAAGCGGCATCAGTTTTCCGGCACATTTGAGGATCGCTCCCGCGGGATGAGTCCTCTCCGTTGAGTATGAACCCCGTGCATCAGTCCGGCCCTCAGGCGGCCGGCAGGATTAGGTTTCCCGTGAACTTCGCAGCCCTGAAGAATTCTGATTTTGTCAAGAATGTGCTCGTCGTCATGTCGGGGACGACTCTGCCCCAGGCCCTCGGGTTCGCGCTATCGCCCATAATCAGCCGCATTTATTCTCCGACCGATTTCGGGGTTTTCGGCTCTTTCACGGCGATCCTGTCCGTGATCGTCGTCGGCATGACCTTGGAATACAGCCAGGCCCTCATACTTCCCAAGCAACAGGACCACGGCTTTGGCCTGTTCGTCATTTCCTGCCTGCTGACTTTCCTGACGGCAGGTCTCTGCCTGGTCGCTTGCCTTGTGGCGCCCGGGTTCCTCCTAAATTCCATGAAGGCCACGAATGCCTGGATATTGGTGCTCTTGGTTTCGGCGGTTTGTTTCCGGCCTCAACAGGCCACTCAAGCCTGGTGTGTTCGGGTCAAAGCGTTCGGGCAGACTTCGGCGTCGCAAGTCGTCCGCAGCCTGTCGGCCAACGGGCTGCAGATCGGACTGGGTTTTAAGAAGCGCTTCATGGCCCTGGTCTTCGCGGCGGCCCTGGGGGATATCCTGGCAACACTCAGCCTGGTCAAGGTCATGTTTCGGGAATTCAAAGTTCTCTGGCAGGGTATCAGCTGGAAGCGATTATGGCCGTGGCCAAGGAGTACAGGGATTTTCCCCTCTATTCCGCCTCCACGAATGTCATCAATTGCTTTTCGCTGGGTTTGCCGGTTTTTCTCCTGACGCGATATTATGGCATCGGCGTGGCCGGGGCCTATGCCTTCGGGGTCCGCCTGATCCAGGCGCCAATGGCCTTGATCATGACGGCACTTCGTCAAGTCCTCTTCCAAAAGGCGGCAGAGGCCTTTAACGAAAACGGGCGGCTCGTCCCCCTCTACCTGAAGATTACCTTAGGTCTGTTTGGCGTCGGGTTCTTGCCCGCATTGATCCTGTTCGTCTGGGCTCCACAGATCTTTTCTTGGGTTTTCGGGGCCCAATGGCAAACGGCGGGCGTATTTGCCCGAAGCTTGGTCATCTGGATGCTGTTTCCATTCTGTAATGTGCCCGCGGCTATCTTCGCCCGGATCATCCGCCGGCAGCGCAGAATGTTCGTCTATGACCAGGCGTTGTTTTTCGCCAGAGCCCTGGCGTTGACCTTCGGCGGCATCTACCTCCCCGCTGCTCAGACTGTTCTTCTCTTCTCCTTGGTTGGTGCCCTCATGAACGTCATTTATATTGTCATGATCGGCTTCGCTTTGACGAAAATGGAGGGCGGCACGGATCTGAAAAGTGCCTTTGAGGCCGTGACCAAAGGGTAATGACGGCTCTGGCCGGCCGCGCCATCCGCCCGCAAAAAGCGGGGGATCAGGCCGACGAGCTGAAAAGGAAGAGGAGACGAACGATCGCTCGACCAGATCCCGAAACCGCGGCTTCGATCGTCATCATCGGCTGCTATTTTGGCCGGTTCGGCCGGTTCCTCGACCTGTGGCTGAGATCCTGCGAGCTGAACCCGACGGTCAACCTGGCGCGTCTATACCGACCAGAAGACAGCCGAACTGCCGCGAAATGTTCAATTGATCCCTACCGACCTTAAGAGTATCAAAAAGCTCGCCTCCGGCAAGCTTGGTTTTGAGGCGGCGCTCGACCGTCCCTACAAACTCTGTGATTTCAAGAGCCTATACGGCCTCATTTTCGAAGAGGACATTCGTGAGTTTGATTTCTGGGGGCACTGTGACTTCGATATGGTGTTCGGGGACATCCGGCGCTTCATCACGCCGACCATCCTCAGTCGATATGATAAGACCTAAGACTCGGTCACCTGACGCTTTTCCGAAACACCAAGGACGTTAAAGAGCGGTATAAGTTGCGGGGCGGTACGGCGAGTTATCGCGACGTATTTGGCGGCCGCGTGCATTTCTGCTTCGATGAAGTCGGCATCAACGAGATCTATGAGAAAAACGGCCTGCCGATCTATGAAGAAAGGTTTTTCCTGGATATCTCCATGATCTATAAGCGCTTCCGGGCGATCTCTTTGCCCAACGCGGACCGCCAGCTGTTCTACTGGGAAGACGGCCGTGTTTTCCGGGCGATCGAAGAGGGTGGCAGGATCTCCACGCAGGAGTATCTTTATATCCACTTCAAGAAACGCGGCTTCGACCGGTATGATTTTGACCTGACGATGACCCCCGCGTTCTATATCGGGCCGTCCGGTTTTAGTGCGAAGACGCCCGGGAAGATCGAGCCGCGGGATTTTGACGAAATCAACCCGTATCCCGGGGCGGTCGTCGAGCATTTCGAAGAGCTCGCTTATCGCTGGGCGCTGTTGAGGGCTGGGATAAAAAGAAGATTCTCGCGGGCCAGGACGGTCTCTGCATGAAGACCGGAGATCGCCGCCATGTCAGGCTGGGCATTTTGCGGAGACTCAGATGAAACTTCTCTTCACCGGGGATTTCTACATCTCCGATGAGCTTCAAGGAAAGGACCTATTCGACGCCTCGGTGGTCCTCCTTTTCGACCAGGCCGACTATAGGGTCGTCAACCTGGAGGCTCCCGTCACGGCTGGATACTCAGGGAGAACAGGATCCTCAAGACCGGCCCAAATCTGAGGGCGGCCGAAGCTACGGTGATCTCTCCTCTGAAACGGCTCAAGATCGACCTGGCGGCTTTGGCGAATAACCATATCATGGACTATGGGGCGTGCGGGCTCTCCGATACGGTCGCGAGCCTCACGAGGGCCGGGCTGGAGTACCGTCGGCGCCGGTCGGAACCTCCGGGAAGCCTCGAAGCCGTTCGTCCTGGAGCGCGACGGGATGCGCTTGACATTCCTTAATTTTGCGGAAAACGAATGGGCCACGGCCACGGCCGGCCGACCGGGCTCCAATCCCTTGGACGTCATCGACAACCTGAGACAGATCAGGGCGGCGCGAGGGTCCGGCGGGCTGGTCGTGGTCATGATCCATGGCGGTCACGAATTCTCCCCGTTCCCCAGCCCGCGGATGCAAAAGCAATACCGGCTCTACGCCGAGGAGGGCGCGTCCGTGATCATCGGCCACCATCCCCACTGTCTCAGCGGCTTCGAAGTTCATCACGGAGTTCCGATTTTTTACAGCCTGGGCAACTTTGTTTTTTCCCATCCGTCAACTTATGAGGCCTGGTATACGGGCTTGGTTCTGAAGCTGCGGGTCAATGGGGATAGCGGTCTCTCGTGGGAGCTGGTTCCCATCAGCCAATCGAAGACGGGTTACTCTTGGACGCTTCCGCAGGGCGGGGACAGGGAGGGGGTGCTCCGCCAGGTCCAGGACTTGAGTGCCATCATCGCCGATGAGGCCTCGCTCGGCAGAGAATGGGACGCCCTCTCGGCGGAGCGGAAAGATTATTACCTCAACGTCTTCAGCCCTATCAATCTCATCCAAAACAGGCTATTCCGATCCGGGCTGATGAAGCTGGGGCTGGGCCGTCTGCTGATCAGAAAAAAACACTATGCCCAAGTTCTCAACCACTTAA